>NZ_JAIVAP010000001.1 GCF_020171945.1 Bacillus infantis
TTTCCTCCCAAATCATACAGTTCTCGACAAACTTATGATAAGGGATGGGTGTTAAGGGTGGTCAACTTTTTGGTTAGCGAAAACCGCTAAAGTGGTCAACTTTTATTTTAGCGTTTACATTTTCCGTTTATTGTGGTGAATACTCCTAATTTATAAGCTCCATTCTAAGACGCAATGATATAAGACTGTCAGTTAGGAAGTAAAGTGTAATTGAGACTCAGGGTATGAATAATATTAATTAGATATTTATTGAAATATACATAAAATTTGATGAAAGCTTCTCTGAGCATCTAATAAGAATTTATTCTTAAAGGGTGATAGACTAAAATACATAGAGTTTTCGAAAAACTCTATCAATACATAATAAAGGAGCTAATGATCATGGAATACCGGCGTCTTGGAAATACAGGCCTTAAGGTCAGCGAGATCAGCCTCGGCAGCTGGCTCACCTATGGAGGGTATGTGGAGGAGCAGAAGGCATCATCTTCCATAGATAAAGCATATGAGCTCGGCATCAATTTTTTTGATACGGCTAACGTGTATATGCGCGGAGAGGCAGAAAAGGTCGTTGGTAAGGCACTTGCCAAATATGACAGGAGCTCCTATGTGCTTGCAACGAAGGTTTTCGGCAAGATGGGGGACGGGCCCAATGATTCAGGGCTTTCGCGCAAGCATATCATGGAGCAGGCGGATGCAAGCCTGAAGCGGCTTGGGCTTGATTATATCGACATCTACTATTGCCACCGCTTCCATCCGGAAACCCCTCTTGAAGAAACCTTGCGCGCTCTTGATGATCTGATCAGGCAGGGCAAGATATTGTATGCAGGTGTGAGCGAGTGGACGGCAGAGCAGATGACAGAAGCCGTACACCTGGCAGATAAGAAGCTGTGGGACCGGATCGTCGTGAACCAGCCGAATTACAGCATGCTGCACAGGAATATTGAAAAAGAAATCATCCCTGTCAGCGAAAAGCATGGAATCGGCCAGGTCGTGTTCTCGCCGCTTGCCCAAGGCGTGCTGACAGGCAAATATAAAAAAGGGGAAGCACCGCCGGAAGGAAGCCGTGCCTCTCAAAAGGACCTGGGCACTCTTTACGGTGTCCTGAACGACCGTAATCTTGAAAAAGCAGAGAGCCTGGAAAAAATTGCGCAGCAAGAGGACCTTACCTTATCCCAGCTCGCACTTGCCTGGATCCTCAGGCAGCCAAACGTAGCAAGCGCCCTTGTCGGGGCAAGCCGCCCTGAGCAGCTTGAGGAAAATGTAAAGGCATCTGGCGTAAAGCTGAAAGAAGACAGCCTCCAGCAGATAGAAGAAATCCTTACTGCTGAATAAGGCTAATCTGACAGCAGCAGTTCTCATCTATTTAATTTTTAAGGGTTCCGTAGTAAAACTTACCGGAACCCTTTATTTTTTTGGAAACATGGCGCTTTGCTTTCCGTGCATTAATCCTATTCGTTTGACCATTGATTATTCTATAAAGTATATACCTATAATTAAGGCAGGCCGCTGGCAGAACAAAAAAATGTTAACGTTAACAAAAGTCGTTTACAGACCTTTTTAAATTTGTTAGACTGAATTTATAGAAAATTGTTAACGTTAACAAACAAATGGAGGGTGATTCATATGGAAAGGTTTATGGGTGAGAATTTTCTCCTGAAAAATGAAACAGCTGTGTCTTTATATCATGAGTCTGCAAAGGATCTGCCGATCATTGATTACCATTGCCACATCAGCCCAAAGGAAATCTATGAAAATAAAAAATTCAAGAATATTACGGAAGCATGGCTGTACGGGGACCATTACAAATGGAGGGTAATGCGGGCCAATGGGATTGATGAAAAGTACATAACCGGTGATGCAGACGATTATGATAAGTTTCTTGCCTGGGCGAGGACCGTGCCGATGACAATAGGAAATCCGCTTTACAATTGGACTCACCTGGAGCTTCAGCGCTTTTTTGGCATCTATGACATTTTAAACGAAAAATCCGCCTCGGACATTTGGGATAAGGTCAATAAGCAGCTCGCAACAGAAGATTTCAGAGTCAGGGAGATCATTAAGAAATCTAATGTCCGGGTCATCTGCACGACCGACGATCCAGCTGATTCACTTGAATATCACCAGCTTCTTTCAAAAGAAGCGGATTTCCCCGTACTTGTCGTACCGGGCTTCAGGCCTGATAAAGGACTGGAAATCAACCGCCAGGGCTATGAAGAGTGGATAAAGCGGCTTGAAACAGCGAGCGGTACAACGGTTGACAGCTATGCAAGCTTCCTTGATGCATTGGATTCAAGAGTCCACTTCTTCCACTCACTCGGCGGCCGGGTTTCCGACCACGCGCTTGATCAGGTTGTATATGAAGAAACAACCTTTGAAGAGGTTTCAGAGATTTTTGCTAAAAAGCTTTCAGGCGGCATTGTGTCCGAGAAAGAGGAAAAGCAGTATAAAACTTATACGCTCGTTCACCTGGGCAAGCTTTATGCCAGCCTGGGATGGGCTATGCAGTACCATATGAATGCACACCGCAATAATAATACGAAGATGTTCCAAACCCTTGGCCCTGATACTGGCTATGACTCTATCAATGATGACAAGATTGCAAAGCCGCTCGTCCGGCTGCTTGATTCTTTAGCTCAGGCAGGAGGGCTGCCTAAAACGATCCTGTATTCATTGAATCCGGGCGACAACTATATTCTTGCCAGCATCATCAACAGCTTCCAGGACGGCAGCATACCTGGGAAAATCCAATTCGGGACTGCCTGGTGGTTCAATGATACGAGGGATGGGATGCTCGATCAGATGAAAGCCTTGGCAAATATGGGGCTCTTCAGCAGGTTCATCGGGATGCTTACCGATTCAAGAAGCTTCCTGTCTTATACCAGGCATGAATATTTCCGCAGGATTGTCTGCAGCCTGATCGGTGAATGGGTCGAAAATGGGGAAGTTCCGAATGACAAGGAACTGCTCAGCCGGATTATCAAAGGGATTTCCTATTATAATGCAGAGGAATATTTTCAATTCCAGGAAGCTGGAAAACAGCATGCAGCTGCTGTTAAATAATCCGTGATCACGTCCAGGCTTGGAGCCGGCGGGCAGGGAAGGTTATAATAAAAGGATGAATAGCATTGATTGGGTAAAAGGAAGGTTTATATATGGTAACGATTAAAGATATTGCAAGAATGGCCAATGTGTCGCATACAACTGTGTCGCGGGCATTGAACAACAGTCCGCTGATCAAAGAGCCGACAAAGCGGAAAATCCTTGAAATTGCCTCCCAGCTGAACTATTCGCCGAATGTGAATGCCAAGAGCCTGGTTATGCAGAAATCACATACAATCGGCCTGTTCCTGACAAGCATCGCAAATGGAACATCCGCAAGCTTCCTTGCGGATACAATCAAGGGAGTCAACGGGGCAATTTCTCAGGATTATAATCTGTTCATCCGCGGAATCGATGATTATCAGGATTTCTCCAGCATCAACAGGCAGCGTTTTGACGGAATCATCCTTATGAGCCAAAGCGTCCGGGATAACCCCTTTATCTACCATGTCCTGCAAAAGGAGATTCCTCTAATCGTCCTGAACAGGGAGATAGAAGAAGAAAGTGTATACAATATATGCTCAAACGATGCTGAAGGCTCGAAACAGGCAGTGGAATTTCTGATCAATAACGGCCATAAGGATATTGCGATCATTGAGGGAACTTCAAGCTTTAAATCATCTCAGATGCGCAAGGACGGTTATATGAACGCATTGATTGAGAAGGGAATTCCTGTCAAAAGCAGTTATGCAGTGAAAGGCAATTATGATATGGAAAGCGGCTTTCTGGCCATGGAGCAGCTTTTATCCCTTAAGGAACCGCCGACTGCCGTTTTCTGCTCGAATGACGATATGGCGATCGGTGCCATGAACTGTGCATTTGAAAAAGGTCTGAAAGTGCCCGATGATCTATCTGTTATCGGCTTTGATGATATAGGTTATTCACAATACACGACTCCGCCGCTTTCCACCTTGAAGAGGCCTGTAGAGCAAATCAGCCTGCTGGGTGCGGAAAAAATGCTCTCTCTTGTTCAAGGAGGGCTTGATGCGGAAAAAATCTTTGTTAACACAGAGCTTATCATTAGAAGCTCTGTGAAGAGGCTTAGCTAGCACAGCCCGAAGCCAGCGGGCTTCCGAGAAAATGTTAACGTGTGCAGGATTGAATAAAAGGGAGGAAGGATATGGAACGCCTAAGCAGTAAAACACATGCCAAAAGGATATTCCCTGAAAAAATCCTTCAATTTGGCGAAGGGAACTTTTTAAGGGGTTTCGCAGACTGGCAGATTCAAATTTTAAATGAGAAAAAAGGGTTCAATGGAAGTGCGGTTGTCGTACAGCCCCGTGGGTCCAGCAAAATTGAACGGCTTAACAGGCAGGATGGGCTGTACACCCTTTATCTTGAAGGGCTGAAGGAAGGGGTCCCTGTAAAGGAACATATGATAATCGATTCAATCAGCAGGGGAATCAATCTTCAAACAGATTATGAGGAATTCAAAAGGCTTGCCGGACAGAAGGAGCTCAGATTCATCATCAGCAATGCGACCGAGGCTGGAATGGTCTTTGATCCCGATGACAAGCTGGAGGACCTTCCGCAGAAGGGGTTTACCGGAAAGCTTGCAGGTTTTTTATACCATCGTTACCTGGCCTTTAAGGGTGATGAAAAATATGGATGCATCATCCTTCCGTGTGAACTGGTTGAAGATAATGGCGGGAAATTGAAGGAAATCATGCTCCAATATGCAGATTCATGGAATCTCGGCGCTGATTTCAAGAATTGGATTGATAAATCCAATGTCTTTTGCTCGACATTGGTCGACCGGATTGTCCCGGGTTTCCCTAAGGATACCCTGGAAGAGAAAACAAAAGAACTGGGTTACGAGGACGAACTTCTTGTTACAGGGGAGCATTATCATCTCTGGGCAATAGAGGGGCCGTCCTGGCTGAAGGATGAGCTGTCTGCTGAGGGGACTGGTCTGAATCTTGTCATCACTGAGGACATCACTCCATTTCGTACAAGGAAAGTAAGGGTATTAAACGGTGCTCATACGGCAATGACGCCCCTGGCACTCCTTTCCGGGCTTGAAACAGTTGAAGAATCTGTCACACATCCAGAGGTGGGGCTTTTTATAAGAAAGCTGATAGAAGAGGAAATCCTTCCGGCACTTGATGGGGACAGAAAAGAGCTGGAGCAGTATGCAGAAGAGGTAATGAACCGTTTTGCCAACCCTTATATCAAGCATTACCTAAAGAGCATTTCCTTGAACTCGATGTCGAAATTTTCTGCCAGAAACCTGCCTGCCCTGCTTGATTATCTAAAACAAGAAGGAAAGCTGCCGGCAAAAATCGTCTTTTCCTTATGCTGCTTATTGTATCTATACAAGAAAATGGATGTGGAAGACAGCAGTACGGTACTCGAAATCCTTCAATCGGAATGGCGAAGCTTTGAGAAAAAGCAGATTGGGATAGAGCAGCTGTCCGCTAACCTTTTGAAAGAACAAAAGCTTTGGGGCATGGACCTCACCGGGATTGCAGGCCTTAAGGAAGCAGTTGCTGAATATCTCAGGGAAATAGAAGAAACAGGCATTCAGAAAGCGCTTCAGCGCGTAATCGGCAAGCCTGTCCTAGCTAGGGGGAACTAGAATGAGAGATTTTCTTAAAATCAATCCGGCAGACAATATTATTCTCGCACTGAAAGACCTGAAAGCCGGTGCTGAATTAACAGTGGATGGCCAAACCATCATCTTGCGCGAGGATATCCTCCGTGGACATAAAATTGCAGCAGCCGAAATTAATGAGAATGAAAATATCGTAAAGTACGGCTATCCAATCGGGCATGCAGCAGCAGCGATCGGCCAGGGAGAGCTGGTCCATACCCATAATACGAAAACGAATCTTTCCGGCCAGGAGGAATACAGCTACTCCCCGGCTTTTGCAGACAGTCCTTTCCGCAATGAACAAAGAACCTTCAAGGGATATCGGCGCAAGAACGGCAAAGCCGGAATCCGCAATGAATTGTGGATTGTCCCGACGGTCGGCTGTGTGAATGGAATTGCTGAGAAAATCATCAGCCGCTTTGAAAAGCATGCCGGCGGCCAAAATCCATTTGACCAGGCCCTGGTTCTAAAGCACAGCTATGGCTGCTCCCAGCTGGGAGATGATCATGAAAATACGAAGCAAATCCTTCTTGATGCAGTCCATCACCCTAATGCAGGCGGCGTGCTCGTTTTAGGTCTTGGATGTGAGAACAATGAGATGGAGGAATTCAGGAAAGCTCTTGGAACAGTAGATGAAAGCCGGGTTAAATTCCTCGTTTCCCAGGAAGTTTCAGATGAGATTGAAGCGGGATTTCAGCTAGTGAAAGAAATCTATGAAGCAGCCAAGGATGATAAAAGAGAGGATATCCCGCTCTCTGAATTGAACATCGGCCTGAAGTGCGGGGGATCTGACGGGTTCTCGGGCATAACCGCCAACCCTCTGCTCGGCCGCTTTTCTGATTATCTGATCGCCCAGGGAGGGACGACCGTATTGACTGAAGTGCCGGAAATGTTCGGTGCAGAGACCATCCTTATGGAAAGGGCGGAAAACGAAGAGGTTTTTGAAAAAGTTGTCAGCCTGATCAATGATTTTAAAGGTTATTTCCTTGAACATAAACAGCCTGTCTATGAGAATCCATCACCAGGCAATAAAGCGGGCGGCATCACCACTCTTGAGGATAAGTCTCTTGGCTGCACACAGAAAGCCGGAACCTCCAAGGTGGTTGATGTCCTGCCATACGGCGGCACTCTCCGTAAAAAAGGGCTGAACCTTCTCAGCGCGCCAGGGAATGATCTGATTGCTTCCACTGCACTGGCCGCAGCAGGCTGCCATATTGTCCTGTTCACCACAGGCAGGGGAACCCCGTTCGGAACTTTTGTACCGACGATGAAAATCTCGACCAATACCCAGCTTTATGAAACAAAGCCACATTGGATCGATTTAAATGCAGGCACACTCCTTGAAGAAGAAATTTCTGCAGATGAGGTACTGCAGCAGTTCACAGACTATATCATCAGTGTGGCAAGCGGGGAATTGGTCAATAACGAGAAAAACGATTTCAGGGAAATTTCCATTTTTAAAAGCGGAGTCACTTTATAGGCAGGAGATGCTGATCAATTTTCTGCCGGGGAGGCAATTATGAAGAAGCTGAACATATTAAATCGATTAACAGAATCTGGAGTGGTGGCGGTTGTCCGGGCCGATTCAAGGGAAGAGGCCGTTAAAATCTCTGAAGCCTGTGTAAAGGGAGGGATTGCCGGGATAGAAATTACCTTTACCATCGATGGGGCTGAAGCCGTTTTAAAGGAATTGGCGGGATATTTTGCAGATGATTCGCGTGCAGTGCTGGGGGCCGGAACTGTCCTGGATGCGGCGACAGCGAGGATTGCCATTCTCGCAGGCGCCGAATTCATCGTCAGCCCTGCCTTTGACAGGGAGACTGCCAAGCTGTGCAACCTTTATCAGGTGCCTTATATGCCGGGCTGCATGACGATCACTGAAATGAAGGAAGCGCTGGAATATGGGGCAGATATTATCAAGCTGTTCCCTGGGAATGCCTTCGGGCCGGACTTCATAAAGGCGGTCAAGGCGCCGCTTCCGCAGGCTAATCTCATGCCGACCGGCGGAGTCAGCCTGGAAAATGCCGGGGAATGGATCAGAAACGGCTGTGTGGCAGTAGGGGTTGGAGGAAACCTGGCGGCGCCTGCCAAAACAGGAAACTATGAAAAAATTACCGAAATGTCTGCAGAATATATAAAAATTGTCAAAGAAGCAAGGAAAGAGGGGCTGCAATGAAGAAGATTGTAACTCTGGGAGAGATTATGCTGCGATTTTCAACAGAAGAGGGCGTAAGGCTTTCCCAGGCAGCAGGCCTTACCGTCCACTATGGCGGTGCAGAAGCTAATGTCGCTGTATCTCTGGCCAACTTTGGCTATGAATCTTTTTTTGCCGGCAAGGTGCCTGACAATCCTTTAGGGCAAGGGGCAGAAAGGCATTTAAAAGCAAATGGCGTCCGGACAGACTTCCTTTTAAAAGGCGGAGACCGCCTCGGCACCTACTATTTGGAATCAGGGACAGGGGAACGAAGCGCCCAGGTCACCTACGACCGCAAGCATTCGAGCTTCTCGGAACTGGTGCCTGAAGAAGCAGACTTGGACGAAATGCTGCGCGATGCTTCACTTTTTCATGTAAGCGGAATCACACTGGCCCTTTCTCCTGAGCTCAGGGAGCTTGTACTCCTCGCTTTCAAGAAAGCTAAGGAATATGGGGTGCTGACAAGCCTTGACTTCAATTACCGCGGAAAGCTCTGGAGCCAGGCAGAAGCCGGGGAAGCCTTAAAGAAACTGCTTCCATATGCAGACATCTGTTCATGCGGGGAATTGGACAGCATCCATCTCTTGGGGATGGAGCCTGCAGATAGCTCTCTTTCACAAACGGAAAGGCTGCAAAACTATTATAGTAAACTGGCTGCTTCATATCCCGGCATCCGGTATATCTGCTCTACCTTCCGGAAAATCAAATCAGCCACAAGCAACACGCTTCAGGGTAATCTGTACATTGGAAGCCGGCTTTTTCAGTCTAAAGTCCACAATATAGAGCCTATCGTGGACAGGGTTGGCGGAGGGGATGCCTTTATGGCCGGAATTCTTGCTGGTGTGCTGGAGGGGTGGGATCCCCAGATGACGGCAGATTTTGCGACAGCGGCTTCAGCTCTTAAACACACAGTCCATGGAGACAGCAATTCATTTACAAAGGTAGAAGTTTTAGCTTTGGCGGAAAGTGAACCAGGAAAAATACTCCGCTGAAAATAATGATTGAAAAGGAGAATGCACAATGGAAACACGCTATGCGATTCATCCCGAGGATATGAAAAAGTATACGACAGATGATTTAAGAAGAGAGTTCCTGGTGGAAACACTGTTTGAATCAGGGCAGGTCCACCTGACATATACACATAATGACCGGATGATATTTGGCGGTGTTACACCTGCAGAGGGCGAACTGACCATTAAGCTCGACAAGGAATTGGGCGTCGATTATTTCCTGGAACGGCGTGAGCTTGGCATCATCAACATTGGAGGGGATGGGACAGTCATCCTCGATGGAACAGAGTATGATATGCAGGCCAGGGACGGTTTATATGTAGGAAAAGGGACTAAGGAGGTGCTTTTCCGCTCCAAAGATGCGGCAGCGCCGGCAAAATTCTATATAAACTCCACCCCTGCCCATCAGCAGTATCCGACAGTCAAAATTGATATCAATGAAATCAAGCCGCTGGAAATGGGAGAGCCGGGAACCTTGAATGAGCGGAAAATCTACCAGTATGTCCATCCAAATGTCTGTGAGAGCTGCCAGCTGCAGATGGGCTTAACAATGCTGTCGCCGGGAAGCGTCTGGAATACGATGCCGTGCCATACACATGAGCGGAGAATGGAGGTTTATCTCTATTTTGATATGGAGGAAGATACCCGTGTGTTCCACTTCATGGGAAGGCCGGATGAAACAAGGCATCTTGTTATGAAGAATGAACAGGCTGCCATCTCCCCGAGCTGGTCCATCCATACCGGCACGGCAACAAGCAATTATACCTTCATCTGGGGAATGTGCGGAGAGAATATCACTTATACCGATATGGACCATGTCAAAATGGAAGAATTGCGATAAGAGACTGATAGAAACGGAGGATTTCGTATGACAGAGGCACTGAGTTCTTTTTCAATGGATATGTTCAGCCTTGCTGGCAAGACTGCAATCGTAACAGGGGGAAATAAAGGCCTTGGCCAGGCATATGCGGCGGCGCTTGCCAAGGCAGGGGCCGACCTGTTTGTCATTTCAAGGAGCGGCGATTGGCAGGAAACTGAAAGATTAATAGAAGAAACAGGGCAGAAGGCGGTATTTTTCCAGGCAGACCTTAGCGATCGAACAAAGATTAAAGAAGCAGTAGACGCCTGTCTGAATGAATATGGAAAAATTGATATCCTTGTCAATAATGCAGGCACGATCCGCCGTGCCCCGCTTCTCCAGTATAAAGAAGAAGACTGGGATGCTGTATTGGAAGTTAATTTGAATTCCCTTTATCTGCTCAGCCAGGAGGCAGCGAAAGTAATGGCTGAACAGAAATCCGGGAAAATCATTAATATCGCGAGCATGCTGTCTTTCCAGGGCGGAAAATTCGTCCCTTCCTATACGGCAAGCAAGCATGCAGTGGCAGGCCTGACGAAGGCGTTTGCGAATGAGCTGGCAGAATCCAATATCCAGGTCAATGCGATTGCCCCAGGCTATATTGCGACAGATAATACAGCTGCAATCATGGCTGATGAAAAGAGGAATGCAGAAATTCTTTCACGGATTCCTGCAGGGAAATGGGGGCAGGCTGCCGATCTGATGGGGGCCGTTGTGTTCCTTGCAAGCGACGCTTCCAGCTATATGAATGGACATCTTCTAGCAGTAGATGGAGGCTGGCTCGTACGATAAGAGAATATATGAGAGAAGCCGTACAAGAGTGCGGCTTTCTTATTAGGAGGGAATTAAAATGAACCTTGGAATCAGAGCCCACGATATTGAAAAAGATTCATTGGAGGAGCTGGCAAATGAAATTGGCCGGAAAGGTTTTTCATGCATCCAGCTTGCCCTGGGAAAATCACTAGCATCTCTTTATCCCTCACCAGGCAGCCTGTCACCGGGGCTGGCACAATACATTGGGAATACATTCGGAAGTGCCGGCGTCCAAATTGCTGTCCTGGGCTGTTATGTGAATCTTATTCATCCGGATCTGTCAGAGAGGCAGAAAGGACTGGAGAAATTTAAAGAGCATATCCGGTATGCAAGGGATTTTGGCTGCAGCATCGTCGGTACCGAGACTGGAAGTGTTCTTCCTGAAATGGGCTATAGTGAAAGAAATTTTGAGGAAAAGCCGTTTTTAGCAGCAGTGGAAAGTGTTGCCGAGCTCGCACAGGAAGCTGAAAAATTCGGTGTAATTGTCGGTGTAGAGGCAGGGGTTAATCATCCAGTCCACTCAGCTGATAGACTCAAACGCCTCTTGGATCTTGTAGATTCAAATAATGTCCAGGTCATATTTGATCCCGCCAACCTCATCACGGTTGAAAACTATCATAGGCAGGATGAGCTGTTAGCAGAAGCTATTCACCTTCTTGGGGAAAGGATCGCCATTTTCCATGCAAAAGACTTTGTTATCGAAGAAGATCAGGTGAAGATCGTCCCGGCAGGACAGGGCCTGTTAAACTATAGCCTTATCTCAAAGCTGCTTAAAGATCGGAAGCCGTACATCCAAGTCCTTATGGAAGGAACAAGAGAACCGGATATTGATGCATGTTCAGACTTTCTAAAAATGAAATTTGACAGCAGAGGCATTGGCTCAGGCCTTTCCAGGTAAGGAGAAACACTTCCCAGCGGAAGTGTTTTTTTTAGGGCAAATCGCTTCCTTTCATTCCCATACCCCCTAATTCTTTATAAAGAATCCATTTTATTGTAAAATAGTAGATAGTTCCTAGCTTTGCTGGGAATACCTTCAAAGTTGAAGAATAAGATGATAAGCGGAAGCGTTTTTAGGATAGAAGTTTGTGTATTCTGGAAATAAAAAACAGGGTTGGGGGACTCATGGCGAAAAGCAGACGATGGATTGCAGCTTTGTTGATTGGCAGTTTGGCAGTTTTGGGCGGATGTGCGGACCAGGCATCCAAGGAGGAGAAGCTGGAGGAAAAAGTGAATGAACTTGAAAGCCAGCTTCAAAAGGAAAAAGAAAAGCAGGAACAGGAAAAACTGGCTGAAGAAGCAAAAGAACCCGTTGTGGTCCAGATTATTGATCCGAATACCAAAGCAATCATTAAGACCTTT
This sequence comes from Bacillus infantis, assembly GCF_020171945.1. Taxonomy (GTDB): domain Bacteria; phylum Bacillota; class Bacilli; order Bacillales; family Cytobacillaceae; genus Bacillus_AB; species Bacillus_AB infantis_A. Next base: position 11,928 of record NZ_JAIVAP010000001.1, read on the forward strand.
AAACCAGAGGAAATGGGCTATGAAAAAGATCTGGAAAAGTATAAGAAGCAAATCAGCCAATGGGCGAAGGATCTTGCTAGAGGGACGGACGCAAACGCTGGCTATGACAAGAGGATGGTACCGGACAGGATTGATGCGAACGGCGGGATTGTGAAAGGCAATCCCAGGACGATTCTTGAAGAATCCGAGCTTACGGCAAAGGTGATTGAAGCTTCTGCTGAGGGAGGAAATGTTGAACTGCCGCTCGTCGTCTCTGAAAGCGGCTATAAGCCGGAGGACGCTGCTCATTTAAGCGAAGTGGTGGTTGCCTCTTATACAACCAAGTTTAATAGCTCTGTAGCAGGAAGGACAAAAAATATCGAGCTGTCGGCCCAGGCGATTCAAAATGTGATTGTGGGAGCCGGCGATTATTTCTCCTTTAATACAACAGTAGGGCCAAGCGATGAGGCACATGGCTATCAGCCCGCGCAGGAGGCCATCAATGGAAAGCTGGTTATGGGCATCGGCGGCGGAATTTGCCAGACATCTTCGACTCTCTTCAATGCAGTCGATCAGATCGGGGTAGACTATGTTGAAAAGCATCATCATTCTGTAACGGTCGGTTATGTGCCTGTCGGCAGGGATGCCACTGTTTCATACGGAGGCAAGGATTTCCGGTTCCAGAATAAAGCAGGAGCCCCGTTCCTTCTGAAAACTGTCATGGCAAACGGAAAACTGACAGTTGAGGTGAGGACCTCCAAGCAGTACGCTGATATCATTAAGAAGAAAATATGATTCTTTTTTCTATAAATTGGATGTTATCTCCTTCGAAAACAGGGTAAAGATGGATTAACAGTACATCGAAGAGAGGGATTCATCCATGAGGATTATTGAGAAACTTTGGGACAATATGATAAAAAGCGACTGGACTTACCTGATAGACGAAGAAGAGCACCTGAATACATCAGAAGAAGACGAATGAGAGAGAGCTTCCCCTGCGAAGCTCTTTTTTCTTTTATTTTTATAAAATCAAGATGTTTGAAATCCCAAAAAGAAAGGTGTACGATTCATTTAACCAAGAATTCTTACATAAAATAAGCCAATCTTGTCCGCTTCAAGATGAATAAGAAAAGGGAGGAATTCATTCATGGCCAAACAGGTAATCCTTAATGGGAACCGGATTGATGTGTACAACTATAAAGAGGAAACACTGGCTGAAAAAGGGGAGCAGGCCATTCATCTCTCCTTTGATTTCAAAGTGAGCCATCAGGAATATCATGACATCACCACGCTGTTATATGATCTATATTTTGATGTGTCGGTGCCTGAGGATGAATTAGAGTTCCGTGGAATGATTGATAATTATTATACCTCGTTAACGAATCTTTACGAGGAGGATGCAGTCGGGGAATTTCATTTAGAGCTGAAAGAAACAGACGGCAAAGAAGACTGAAGGTGGAAGAAGGAAACAGGGCGGTACGGCTGTTTCCTTTTTCATATGAATATATAAAATGGAAGACTTATGTATAATTTTCAAATCTGGATCCGCGTCCAGCAGGGTTATAAGCCGAACCTACCAAAAAGGCAAAGAACGCCTGTCCGGGAGGTTCGGCTTATGATTGCTGGAGGTGATCAAGGCGCTTGCGCTTTTGTTCTTCCATTTATTGAGGAGCATTGTCCTGGTCGTATTCCAAATGCAGCAGGATTTCATCTTCAAGTAGGGATAATGCCATCCTTACAGCCTTCAGCCGGCTTTTTGAGAACTCCTGCACGGTAATTTGCCGGATCTGTTCCTTGGCCATGGCAATATACCCTTCTTCTCCACCTTTCGTGTTTCCTGCAGGGTATATGGATATTTCTATCTGCCTGTCCGGGTTATTGATGAATAAACCTCTCCATTCCATAGCATCACCTCTTATGTCTCTACGGTGCTGTTCCATTTTTACCCTCATTTCTCTAATTATAAGCCGTTTTGTTAAGTAACAGCTGAAAATTAATGAAAACGTTCAGATGTTTTGTCCACACTTTTTCTGGAGGATTGTAATATATTGAAAGGGAAGACTTCCTCCGTATATTTCAGTATCTGCTGCTGCAGGTGCTGAGCTGCCGTCTCTATAGACGGGCACCATGAAAGCTTAGTGCTTTCATGGTGTTTTTTTTTTTTATCTGAAAATATCAAAAGAGCAGCATATGACCGACTCGCAAATATCGGCTGAAAACAGCAAGCCTCCCCTTAGCCTTTATGCTTTTTCTTTTTCCTGGCTGCAGGTTTGCTGAGAAATGACTGCTTGTACATTTGATGTCCAAGCACAGCTACCCCTGCAGCAATAACGCCGTTCAGGATCCCGTTTAGGGAAAAGCCAAAGACAAACGCCCCAAAGCCGACCGATAGCAGCAAAAGGATCCAGATGATGGTCCAGTCAGGAACCCGGGGTGTGTGCTTCAAGGCCAGCCCAATGACCCATAGCGCCGGCACCATCATGATATATTTCTGGTTCAGAAACTGAAGCAAGTCCAAAATAGTCACCTCCTTCATGGTATGCGAATGACGGTAAGATATGCTGCTAATGGTACATCCTATGCTTGCTGTGATCTTTTGCCTGTTTTAATGCCGTATGCCGGAAGCATGAAGGATGAATCTATAAAAATATTCGGAATATATTGACTATAAGAAGGCGCTTTCATTATGATGTACTTAATACCAGGTTATAAAAGGAGGTTACAGAATTGAATTCAATTTGGCTGGCGGTTATCGGCATGCTTGTTTTTGCGGCAGGCTACAGGTATTACTCAAAATGGGTGGCAGAAAAGATTTACAGGCTTGACCCCAACTATGTCACTCCTGCTCATCAATACCAGGATGGGGTTGACTTTGTGCCCACCAATAAATTTGTCCTTTGGGGGCATCATTTTACATCGGTTGCAGGAGCTGCACCGATTGTGGGACCAGCTATTGCAGTATATTGGGGGTGGCTGCCTGCCTTTTTGTGGGTCATTCTCGGGACTGTGTTTGCAGCCGGAGTCCATGACTTTGGCACGCTCGTGCTGTCTGTCAGGAATAAAGGGCAATCGATAGGAACCATTACAAGCAAACTAATAGGCAAAAGAGCAAAAATGATGTTCTTATTCATTATTTTAATTCTGGTTCTTATGGTGAATGCCGTCTTTGCATGGGTAATTTCCAATTTGTTCATTCAGTTTCCTGCCAGCGTCCTGCCTGTGTTCATCGAAATACCGCTGGCCATCTGGATCGGGTATGCCGTGTACAAACGGAAAAAAGAAATGCTCATCCCGTCCATCATCGCCCTTGTGGTCATGTACGGAACTGCCGTGCTCGCGAGCCTGGTGCCTGCCCTGCAGATCGATTTGCCGAAATACTTAGGCGGAGCAGAGACTGAAGTGCTTTTTGGGCTTGACGGCGTGGCGATGTCGTTCTTTATCTGGATCGTCATTTTGATGATTTACTGCTATATCGCATCAATCCTTCCGGTATGGAAGCTTCTGCAGCCAAGGGATTATATCAATTCCCATCAGCTTGTCGTCGGTCTTGTCATCATGTATGCCGGACTAGTATTCCTGCAGCCGAAGGTGACAGCGCCAGCCGTAAATGCGAGCGCCGCGGATCTTTCATGGCTGCCGCTATTATTCATAACGATTGCCTGCGGTGCGATTTCAGGCTTTCACGGGCTTGTTTCCTCAGGTACTTCTTCCAAGCAGCTTGATAAAGAAACGGATGCCAGGTTTGTGGGCTACCTTGGGGCAGTAGGGGAAGGGGCACTTGCTTTAATCTCCATCATCGCTGTCATTACCTTATTCGCTTCACAGGGTGACTTTACGGCTGCTTACAGCAGCTTTGCCGCTGCAAGCTCAGGAGGGCTCGGGTCATTCATCAATGGAGCGGCCCAGCTGGCAACCGGCGTCTGGATCCCTGCTGATATTGCGAAAACGATTGTATCTGTCATCGTCGTCAGCTTTGCTGCGACAACGCTTGATACATCAGTCCGGCTGATGCGCTATATCATTGCTGAAATAGGTGAAGAATACAATTTCAAGCCGCTCACAAAAGCCCATGTCGCAACATCGGCAGCCGTTGTTGCAAGTGCAGCATTGGTCCTGCTTCCTAAGGGGCCGAATGGCTTCGGTTCAGGCGGGTATCTGCTCTGGCCGCTCTTTGGCACAAGCAATCAGCTTCTGGCAGGAGTCAGCCTTCTGCTGATCAGCATTTGGCTGAAGCGCCAGGGCAGGAATTTCCTTGTTACTTTCATACCGATGGTTTTTGTATTCATCATGACTCTTTGGGCGATGATCAAGCAGGTTGTGTTTGACTGGTCAGGATTAGGCACTGCGGACGCCAATATGCTTCTGTTTATTTTGGGAGGGCTGATCCTTGTATTTGTCTTCTGGATCATCCTGGAAGCATTTGCAGCCTTCAAAAAGGATGTGCCGCCTGCAGACACAACCCATCATTTCTAAAGCCTGGCCGGCATTGCCGGCCATAGCTTTTTCAGACTGAAAGGAGGGAACCGGGATGGATCTGCTGTCACAGCTGAAAAAGGCTGCTGCCTTTTATGATGAGGTGCTAAAGCTCCCGCATCGGGCCGAAATTGCGAGGGAGCTAAGGGATGAAGAGGATTTATTCATTCTCCTATGCTTCTCGGAATTGGCAGGGCTGCCCAATCCTGCTTTTTATTACACACTGGAGCTTTATCCGCATATCATCGAGAAATTTCATCAGTGGCATCTGCGGATGGGAATGGAGAAATCTCCGCTTGACGGAATCCGCTGCTGCTGAAAAGGAGGCTATGAAACTGATACTGGATAAAAAGGTTTATTTTGTCGGAGGAAAAGGGGGAGTCGGGAAAAGCACCTGTTCCGCGGCGCTTGCCCTGCTGCTTTCAGAAAAAGGAAAAAAGGTCTTGCTCGTATCAACGGATCCTGCCCATAACACAGGTGATCTGTTCCACCTTAAGCCGGGTCAGGGAATCATGAATGTCAGCCGGAACCTGGATATTCTTGAAATAGATTCTGAGAGAGAAGCTAAAAGATATATTGAAGAGGTCAAAGGCAATCTCAAAGGCATGGTGAAAGCCTCTATGGCTGACGAAGTATACCGCCAGATCGATTTGGCCGCTTCTTCGCCCGGCGCCGATGAAGCGGCGGTATTCGACCGGATCACTTCACTGCTGCTTGAGGAAATTGCCTCCTACGATACCATTGTGTTTGATACAGCCCCGACAGGACACACAATACGCCTGCTGACACTTCCTGAACTGATGGGCGCATGGATAGACGGGCTGCTTCAAAGAAGAAAGAAAAATAACGATAACTTCGCGCAATGGATGAATGACGGGGAACCAGTTGAGGATCCCATATACGAAAAGCTTCTCACCCGCAAAAACAAATTTGCCAAAGTGAGGGATATCCTTTTGGACAGCCAGTCGGCAGCCTGCCTGTTCGTGCTGAATGCCGAGCGCCTCCCGATCCTTGAAACAGAAAAAGCGGTTAAGGTCCTGGCCGGCCATGGACTTCATACGGAGGCAGTCATTGTCAATAAAGTGATACCCGAAGAAGCAGATGGCCGGTTCATGAAGATGAGAAGAGAAAATGAAAATCTGCATCTTATTGAGATCCGAAAGGTGTTCTCTGCTATGAAGAATATCCATATTCCCCTGTTCCACCATGATATATCAGAGCCTGCCCATCTTGGCTTGTTTGCCGGGCATTTAAGTTCAGAACTGGTGAAAAGCAAAGAATAACAGGAGTGGTCCAAGAGCCACTGGATTTTTTGTAAGCAAGCATTTATGATAGCAATAATAGGGCTTTGACCTTCATTGAAAAGGGGAGGATAGACCATGAACACACCGATAGGACGCTTTCGCATCATGGGGTTTCTGGAGGGAGGCTCGCTGCTGGTCCTGCTGTTTATCGCGATGCCTTTAAAGTATTTTGCCGGGTTTCCTGAAGCGGTTACTGTAGTAGGTTCACTGCATGGATTATTATTTGTTACATACCTGTTCATCATCGCCTATGTGACCTTTAAGGTCCGCTGGTCCTTTATATGGGTCGCGAGTGCATTGGCTGTTGCTTTTATCCCATTCGGCAATTTCGTTTTGGATTCAAGGCTGAGAAAATCGAGATTTGCCTGAAAAGCCGGTAACCCGGCTTTTTTTGTTTTTTATATTATCAAAGGCAGAAGAAAATGAATATGTCTGCGAACCTGAAATATATTAGGCGCTGAGAACGCTATCTAATTCTAGAAGCCCTGCTGATTGGAGTGGAAGGCACGCAGACTCCTGCGGGATTGCAGCGGCAAAGCTGAGATCCCGCAGGAGCGGCAGCGACGAGGAAGCTCAGCGCCGCCCCGCGGAAAGCGAAGTGCCTGGAACGCAAATCAGCAGCCCACTTTTATAAATATAACCCATTGCTTTAATCCCCCTATACCGGCTTCCCCGGCCATTACTCCTGCCCCTTTCAATATTTTTGAAGTTTGAGGTTCCCTCTTCTAAAGCGTATGAAACTCTCTTTCACACACAACACAGAAAAACCCTTTTCTGAAAAAATTTTCATCACCCATGTCCTTTTCGCCGGCAAATCTATATATAGAAGGTGAAAGGAGGTGATGCAAGATGGCACAAACAGTCGCAACAGCTACAAGCCTTCGAATCTATTTCGAAACAGGAATGAACGAAAAAGGCGATCCGATTTACAAATCCAAGACATTGTCCAATGTCAAAAACTCAGCTACAGCTGACCAGCTTCACCAGGCAGCCCAGGCATTCGGAGCCCTTAGCGAACATCCTGTCAACTCTGTTCAAAGAAACGACAGCTTTGATGTAATCGCCTAATAAAAATGAATCAGGAAAGGAGGTGAGATGATGGCAAAGACACTGGAAATCCAATTTCTCACTGAAAATGGCAAAACCGCATCCCTGACAGTAGATTCACCAAAAGAACCAATCGATACGGCCGCCGTGAAACAGGCGATGGAGGAGCTGATTGCAGCTGACATTTTTGCGGGGCCAAGCGGAAAGCTGGTTTCTGTCAAAGGGGCAAGGGTGATTGACCGCAATGTATCTGAATATGAGCTAGTCTAATAGAATGAGAGGGCCGGCTCAGGGTTTGGGCCGGCCTCTTTCTTTTCCGGAAGTGACTATATGATGATAGAAAGTTTTATGAAGGAGGAGCATATGGACCAATTGATCCCGTTAATCAGCGATGTAGGCTTTCCTATAGTTGTAACCTTGTATCTGCTTCACAGGATTGAAGCGAAGCTGGATTCAGTGGTGCAATCCATACAGAGCCTGCCCGGGAATTTAAAGGAAAAAGCCTGGAATGACAGTGCTTCCGGCCTATAATGTAACAGGTGCCAATCCTTGACAGTCTATTGGAATAATGCTAAATTTATATTAACCGTTCTGCATCGTGATAGATTTGCAAAGCTGCTTGTTCCAGCGTTAAATACTTGTTTGGAGAAGTGTGATTCGTAAAAGCTATATACGCTGTAAATGGTGAATTTACACATGGCTGTAGCTGGCCATTAGGAGGATACTCTTTATGAAAAACGGTAAAGTAAAATGGTTTAACGCAGAAAAAGGTTTCGGTTTCATCGAAGCTGAAGACGGAAACGATGTATTCGTTCACTATTCTGCTATCCAATCAGAAGGTTTCAAATCCCTGGAAGAAGGCCAAGAAGTTTCTTTCGAAGTTGTTGAAGGAGCTCGCGGACCTCAAGCGGCTAACGTTACTAAACTATAATTAGAAATACCATATATCGCAGTTCAGCCTTCGCGGCTGGACTGTTTTTTTATATAAAGAAGGGACTCAGGCGGCGCGGCCTTCATCCATATTGGCAAATGCCCTGCAGATCAGAAGAATATCTTTATAGATGGCCTTTTTGACCGGCTTTACATTGCAGCGGCAGTATTCGTTCAATAGCTCTTTCAATTCATTTAAAAAAATCATTTGTTCTGTCATTATTATCACTGCCCCTAAATTCAGACTTATTTCACTGCTACTTTATACCCACAAGGAAGCGTCAAAAAACCTATCTAAGTAAATTCAGTCTTTTCTGGAAAATTTTTCTCGGTAAGCCCCTGCTTTTTCTGTTAAAATAAGAGAACAAACATTCTGGCTGGAAAGGCTTCTTATTTTTTCAGAAACTTTCCCTATGCTCTTTTTGATATAATGATAGGATTCTGAAAGAGAAGCAATAAGGTAAAAGAGGGGGAGAATCATGAAGTTTATTCATACTGCAGACTGGCATCTGGGCAAACTTGTCCATGGTGTGTATATGACAGAAGATCAGCGGGAGGTGCTGCAGCAGTTTGTCAGACTGGTGGAAGAGGAAAAACCGGACGCCGTTATCATTGCAGGCGACCTTTATGACCGTTCCGTCCCGCCTACAGATGCTGTCCGCCTGCTGGACGAAACCCTGTTTAAGCTGAATATTGATCTCAAAACGCCGATTGTGGCGATTTCCGGCAACCATGACAGTGCCGAACGCCTGTCATTCGGCAGCTCGTGGTATCAGCACAGCCAATTTTATTTGAATGGTAATATTGAAGCCAGCTTTCGGCCTGTACATATAAATGGCGTCAACTTCTACCTGGTTCCTTATGCAGAACCAGGTACTGTCAGGCAGCTTTTGGGAGATGATTCCATTCACTCCCATCAGGATGCCATGAAGAGCCTTATAGGAAAAATGGAAGAAACAATCAATCCTAATGAACCGAATGTGCTTGTGGGACATGCTTTCGTGCTGGGAGGACAAACCAGCGATTCTGAACGGACTTTATCTGTCGGCGGGTCCGGCTGTGTCACTGCGGATCTGTTTGCGCCTTTCTCTTATACGGCGCTCGGCCATCTTCACAGCCCAGATGCCATCAAGCATGATACGGTCCGGTATGCCGGCTCACTGCTGAAGTATTCTTTTTCTGAAAGCAAGCAGAAAAAGTCAGTTTCCATCATAGAAATGGATGACAATGGCTCCTTTGAAATCCGCGAGCATTCTCTTGCTCCCAAGCAGGATATGCGCGAGGTTGAAGGCTATCTGGAGGAGCTTCTCGATCCATCGTTTGCAGGGGGTCAGAATCATATGGATTATCTGAAAATCACCCTGCTGGATGACGGCAGCCTTATTGATCCGATGGGCAAGCTCCGGCAGTTATATCCTAACGTCCTCCATCTGGACAGAAAAATCGAACAGACCGACCTGAAAAGGAAAACGGCCTTCCAGGCTGTGAAAGAAGAGAAAAAATCCGAACTTGATCTGTTCGAGCAATTTTATAAAGAAATGACAGAGGCAGAATTCACAGGCGAAAAGAAATCAGCTATGGCTGATATTATTCAATCTGTGCTGAAGGAGGAGGGTTTGAAATGAAGCCGTTAAAGCTTTCTATGCAGGCGTTTGGACCCTATGCAGGGACCGAAGTAATTGATTTCTCCTCACTCGGCAGCAAAACCATGTTTGTGATCTCAGGAAAGACCGGCGCGGGCAAAACTACTATTTTTGATGGCATCAGCTATGCCATCTATGGAAAAGCAAGCGGGGAAGACAGGAACGGTCCTGAGCTTAGAAGCCAATTCGCTGAAAATAATCTGCTGACAGAAGTATCGCTCCAATTTTCGCTGCGCGACCGGACCTACTATATCACACGTTCTCCGCAGCAGGAAAAAAAGAAGGAGCGGGGCGAAGGCTACACGACAATCGGCGCCAGGGCCGAGCTTTATATGTATGATGAAAAAAATGAGAAAGTGCTGCTCGCTGCCAATGTCAGGGATGTGGATGAAAAAATTAAGGAGATCATGCTCATCGACAGCAGCCAATTCCGGCAGATCCTGATGATTCCACAGGGGGAATTCCGCAAGCTGCTTACTTCTGACAGCAAAGAAAAAGAGGTTATCCTCCAAAGGCTGTTCCATACGGAGATCTATAAAAAAATTGAAGAAAAGCTCAGGACTGAAGCGACAGAGCTGAAGAAGAGTGTTGAAAAGCAGGCAGACAAGAGAAACCTTCTTCTGCATGGGATCCATGCCTCCTATCAGGAAGACTTGCTCGAAGCTTTGGAAGAAGATCCGCTGAATGACAGCAGAATCCTCCGGCTGCTTGAAAAAGAGATCGAGCTTTTAAACGGGGAAATGGATAAGCTTGTTCAAGAGGGCCGTAAGAAGCAGGAGGAAAGGGATTCTCTCCAGCAGAAAATCTATGAAGCAGAAGCAGTCCTGAAACAGCTGGCTCAAAAAGAGGAGCTTAAAGCCAAAAAAGAACTACTGGAAAGCCGGAAGGAATGGTCGGAAGCAAAAGAGCAGGAAATCATCCTCGCTCAAAAGGCCGCAATCCTTGAGCAGCAGGAAGAGCTATGCCATAAGCTGAAAAGTGATTTGGACTCTTGCAAAGCTGAATTTGAACGGCTTGAGAAAAGTACGGAGGCATTATATCGGCTTCTCCAGCAAAAAGAAGCCTCATACCAGTATGAAAAGAACAGGGAAGCTGAACGGAAAGAATCAGCGGAAGCTGTTTCAAGGCTGCAGGCTATGAAAGAAGATGTCCTTGCCCTGTCCAAAATTAAATCAGAGGCTGAGATATTGAAAAAGAGGCTCGATTCCTCCAAGCAAACAATAGAGAATCTTGAAGCAGGCCAGAAGCAGTGGGATGATACATTAAAACGGCTCAATGCTGAGAAAAAAGAGGCTGATGGAAGCCTCCTGCAAGCCGTTGAAATGGAGAGGAAGCTTGAAGGGTCCCAATCTCTTCTTGAAAATATCAATAAATATGAGATCCAGGAACAAAAGCTGGCCGATTCACTTAAAAATTTGGAACAGCAAAAACAGCTGCTGGAAAAGCAGCAGGACCGCGCTGAAGATGCCAGGCAGCTGGTGGCGGAGCTTGAGCAGAAATGGCTGCATGGCCAGGCGGCAATTCTTGCCGGCAAGCTTCAGGATGGAGAAGCATGCCCTGTATGCGGATCCATGGAGCATCCTTTGCCTGCCGTATCCGGCGGCCCGGATTTTCCGGACGAAAAGGATATAGAGGCAGCCAGGAAACAGCAGCTTTCTTGCGAAGAAGACCGCTCCAAGGCAGAGTCCCGCTATTATGAAATCCAGTCGGCAGCCAGCAGCCTGAAAGAGTCGATGGGAGAATTGGCTGCCAGAGTGGCAGAACAAAAACCGGGGCTCTCACAAGAAACCATTACAGCGTATAAGCAGGAGCTCCTTTCGGAAATAAGCAGGATGGAAAGTGAGCTTGCAGGGTTTCTCAGAAAAGCATCTCAGGCTGACAGGCTTGAGCAGGAAATCAAAAGAGCTGAAAGTGAAAAAAGCAGGCAGGCTGATGAGCTTCGCCAGGCCGCAGCGGATAATCAGGAGGCGGGCATTCTTTTTGCAGAGAAAAATACGGTGCTTTCCAGAATGATGGAAACAGTTCCGGAAAATCTCCGCTCCCGCCAGGCGTATGAGGAAGAGCTGCAGACGGCCCAAAAGCAGCAGCAAAAGCTCACTCAGCTGCTGGAGGAGGCACAGGCTGCCTATACAGATACAAGGGAAAAGCATTCTAATGAGAAGACTCGCCTTGAGGTTGCCGAAAACCAGCTAAAGCAGACTGGCGACAAGCTTTCCGCCGAGCGGGAGCTGTTCCGGGACAGGATGGTTGGACAGGGCTTCAATGTCTACCAGGACTATCATCATGCCAAAAGGAATGAAAGGGAGCTTGAAGGCCTGCAGGCAGAGCTCAGAAGCTACCGGGAAGAACTCCGCTCCGCGGCAGACAGGTACCATGAGCTTACAGAATTACTGAAGGATGTTAAAGAGCCTGATATCCAGGCCCTGAAGGAGCAATTCGGGGAAGTGGACAAGCTGCTTGCAGCGCTGCAGGAGCAGTATACCGGCCTGCTCGTGAAAAAGCGGGAAAACGAGGAAATCCACAAAAAGGTTTCAGCAATCAACGAAGACATCAAACAGCTTGAGGAGCAGTATCATCTCCTTGGCCATTTGTTTGAGATTTCCAAGGGCCAGAACACATTCAGGATTACATTTGAGCGCTATGTACTTGCAGCTTTCCTTGATGACATACTGCGCGAGGCAAATGGCAGGCTGGCCAAAATGACCAGCGGAAGATACCGGCTTTTAAGGAAGACGGACCGTTCCAAAGGAAATGTACAAAGCGGCCTGGAGCTGCTCATCTTTGATCAGTACACAGGACAGGAGCGCCATGTTAAGACACTGTCTGGCGGGGAGAGCTTCAAGGCGGCATTGTCGCTCGCGCTTGGCCTTGCAGAAGTTGTCCAGCAATATGCGGGCGGCGTCTCGCTTGAAACGATGTTCATCGACGAAGGCTTCGGGACCCTTGATCCTGAATCACTTGACCAGGCTATAGAAGCGCTCATCGATATCCAGAGCACAGGAAGGCTAGTGGGCATCATCTCCCATGTTCCTGAACTGAAGGAGCGCATCGATGTCAGGCTTGAAGTAACAGCAACCCAGCTGGGAAGCAGGACCGAGTTCCACTTTTTAAACGGATGAATACACGGGGGCAGGGATTGATTCCTGCCCTATTTGTTTTGGGTGGGAGTTTGCCGATTGGAGCAGGGAGTGTGAGGATGTTGTTTTATATAGAAAAGTGTAACTGATGAACGAGTGTGAGGGGAAAGGGGCGAGTCATGTAGTAATCAATGCATGAGTGCCGTGGAAAGAGCAGAGTCGCGCTTAAAAAAGAGAGTAATCTATGCATGAGTACAATTGAGAGAGCAGAGTCATGTATAGAATAGAGTGTAATCGATGCATAAAAGCCCTGAAAAGAGCCAAGTCATGCATAGAATGGAGCACAATCAATGCATGAGCCCCCTGAAAAAAGCCAAGTCATGCATAGAATAGAGCACAATCAATGCATGAGTGCCGTAAAGTGAGCCAAGTCATGCATAGAATAGAGCACAATCAATGCATGAGCCCCCTGAAAAGGGCCAAGTCATGCATAGAATAGAGCACAATCAATGCATGAGCCCCCTGAAAAAAGCCAAGTCATGCATAGAATAGAGCACAATCAATGCATGAACCCCAAGCAAAGAGCCAAGCCACGCATAGAATAGAACAAAATCAATGCAAGAGTACCATAAGAAAATCCAAATCATGCACAGAAAGAATCCTAAGCACCGCAAGACCCACTTAAAAAGGGCCATATGAAAGGAAAAATCCCAATTCCTTTAAATTCAACCAACCACATACAGCCTTTCCCCTATAAAAAAACATCCTGCAGCACACGCCGCAGGATGTTTTTCCCATTCTACTTGCTTTCAGCCGGCACTTTCTTAAATCCAAGATAAAGCATCGGCACGATGATTACGGTAAGGATGACTGAGAACAGTATCCCGGAAATGATGGTGATGGCCAGCGGTGTAAAGAGGGCATCTCCGCTGACTGCGACTGGTATCAGTGCTACGATGGATGTCAATGCAGTCAGGAGGATCGGCCTCAGTCTCACACGGCCGGCTTCCACTACGGCATCTTTGATGGCCATTCCGTCACGCAGCCCCTGTTCCATGAATTCTATCAGGACGACAGAGTTACGGACTACGATTCCTGTCAGTGAAACCATTCCCATGACAGCAAGGAAAGAGATCGGCGTCTGTGTTACGAACAGGCCGAGGATGCTGCCGGCTAGTGCCAGGTAAACGGCTGTCAGTACCAGGAAAGGAAGGCCCAGTGAATTGAATTGGAAGGCGATCAGCAGATACACCAGGAAAATGACAATGATGAACAGTACGGTAATTTCGGCAAAGAAGTCATTTTGCGCCTGATTCTCTCCGCCTAACAGGATGCTGTAATCATTGCTGTCGAGTGCTTCCCGCTCATCCTCAACGATTTTTTGGACATTCTCCTTGAAGTTTTCCTCCTCCTTAGGGAAGGCTCTTATGGTGATCGCCCGGTCTCCATCCTGGTGGGGGATGCGCTGAATTTCTTCGGTTCTTTCCTCATCCACAAGCTCTGAGACGGGAATAAGTTCAGGCGGTCCGGCCTGTGTGCTGCCGGCAGCCGGAATCTCAAGCTCTTCAAGGTTCAGCGGTTCTTCCGGGTTGCCCAGGATAATGCTCATATCGCGCTTAGATACGCCATTATCAAATGCCTGCAGCGGAATGCCTTCTGTTGCCAGGCCGATCTGCTCACTGATCTGGTTGATGGTGATGCCGTATTCTTCTAATTTGGCACGGTCAGGGACATATTTTACAGCCGGCTCTGGAGTTCCGATATTGTCGACTACAAAGTCTGCCCCAGCGTCTTCTATATTCCTGGACAGTGTATCCCTGAGGTCAAGGAGCTTTTCTATCTCCGGCCCTTTTACAGTCACTGTCACAGGGGCGCCTGCAGGAGGTCCCTGCTGGATGGTTTCCATAAATATTTCAGCATCAGGATATTCTTCCCTCAGAACAGAAGACCAGTCGTCGATAAGCCCCTGGGCAGTCTGGTTCTTCCGGTCGACCCTTGCGACAATCTGCCCCGTATTCTCCCCGGATGCCTGCAGGGAGCTGTTGAAAAGATTAGGCAGGCCGGTTCCGGCGAAAACGCTTGTTTCCTTGACGCCAGGGTCAGTCAGCAGCATTTCTTCGATATTCCTAAGCTGGCCGGCTGTGTCCTCGAGCGTCACACCAATTGGCAGTGTGACATCAATCGTCACCTCTTCACGGTCGGCGGCTGGGAAGAATTCAAATGGAGTCAGTACAGCGAGCCCGAAGATCGCCGTTGTAAAAATTAAGCCAAGAAAACCGACAAGCTTCGGCCTTTTGGAAAATGGCTTAAGGATTTTGTCTGCATAAATATCTGCCATTAGATTGAGCGGCCTTCCGAGCAGCCCGGGAGCGTCAGAAACTTTTTTGCTCGTTTTCCGGTAAAGCATAAAGCGCATCATCGGCACAAATATTAATGCGACGAGTGTTGACGCCAAAATGGTCGTGATCAACACGGTCGGCAAGGCCCGTATGAAAGCTCCGTTCCCCCCGGAAAGAAAGACGAGCGGAAGGAAGGTGAAAACAATGGCGAGTGATGATGTGACGATGGAAACCCAAATTTCCTTCGTTCCATTGATAGCTCCTAGCATCGCGCCTTCACCCATTTTATAGCGCCTTTGGATATTATCGTTGACGACAATGCTGTCATCAACAAGGATACCGAGCGCGATGATCGCCCCGATGACAGAAATCTGGTTCAAGTCCACATCTGCGAATGGAAGGGGTATCAGCCCCATCAATACGGAAATCGGGACAGCTAGTGCAACGACGAATGCCCCTGAGGCGGTCAGTCCGAGAGCTGTGGTCAGGATGACTGCAGCTACCGAGATCGCAAGAGACAGATAGAGGCCGTCAAAAATATCGGATACCTGATTGGCCTGTGAATAATATGGCTGAAGGTCAATATCGTCCGGCAGCTCTTTTCCCAGATCTTCGATGAGGCTGCTGACTGCTTCATCGACTGAAGGGATATCCTGTCCTGTTTCGACAAAGGCAGTAAATGAAATAGAAGGCTTTCCGTCGATGGTGACAATATCCTCCGTTTCTTTCTGCACGACTTCAGCTTTTCCGATGTCGCCAAGCAAGACGGATTCACCCTGCGGTGATTTGCCGACGAATAATTTTTCCATATCCTCAACAGAGCCGTAATGCTCTAATGTAAGCTGCACAATTTCCTGATCCATTTCCTGCTTTCCTAATGGAGCAGGATAGAATTCTTCATTAATGCTGCTGATGACGTCCGGCAGTAGGATGCCTTTTTCCTTGAGCAGCTCCGGGTCCAGCTCAATAGAAATTTTCTCTTCTGGCAGTCCTTTGATGCTGGTGCCTGAAATGCCAGGTACAGATTCTACTTCTTCTTTCCAGCGCGAAAGTTCGTCCTGAAGAGCAAAAAGGCTTTCCGTATCATTTCCCGTTATGTGGTAAGAAACAATCGGCATTTTGACATTTGCTTCACTGACTTCTGGTTCAAAGGCCTCTTCCGGGAAAGAAGCTGTAAGGTCAGAGATAGCCTGGCGCACATTGCTGAACACTTCTTTTTTGTCTTCTCCGTCAGCAACCGTTACGATAATAGAAGAGAATCCAGCGCTTGAGGATGAGCTTGTTTCCTCGATTCCCTCAATGGACTGCAGCTTCGTTTCTATCGGATTGGTAATATTTCTTTCAACACTGTCGACCGTTGCTCCAGGATAGACGGTGCTGACCGTTCCGATATTGATGGAAGTCTCGGGTATTTCCCTTTGCGGAAGCTGAAGGAAAGTGAAGACGCCAACGATAATAAATAATAAGAACAAAATGATAAAGATTTTGGATCTCTTTAGTATCCATTCAAGCATATTGCATTCCTCCTGAGGTTTGACTGGTCGGTCAAATTTTGTTGGATGTAAAATAAATTATAATATTATCAAGGGATAAACTCTTGACTACATGGTCATTTTTGCATGACTTAGTTAAACTAGTCAAGAATGAATGTGTTTAGTGAATGTGCAGGCATTAAGATATGAGGTGTGATGATGAACAAACGTGAAGCGATTTTAGAAACAGCTGTTGAGCTTTTCGCTGAAAAAGGATACAGCCAGACTTCCATGCAGGAAATTGCGGACGGTGTAGGGATAGCAAAAGGATCACTGTATTCTTTTTTTTCATCAAAGGAAGATCTGATCATTTCCATTTATGAGCATTACCAGCAGCTCGTCTTTGAAAGGGTCCTTGTCATCGGACTGGATGCGGATCTGGATCCTAAGCTGAAGCTGGAAAAGCAGTTCAGTGCCCAGTTTGAAGGGATACTCGAATATAAAGCGTATATGAAGATGCAGATGCGGGGAGAGACGGCTGTTAACAGCGAAAAGATTGCAGGGATGGAGCACAGGATGAGGGGACGGCTGTTTTCCTGGCTCCAGAAAAGCCTGATTGAGCTGTATGGGGAAAGAATCAGGACATATCAATGGGATCTGCTGTTCATGATTCAATCGATCTATCGGACATATATGATGCTGATGGTATCTGACCAGGCAAAGATCCTGCCGGATGATATCGGCGTCCATCTAGTACGGCAGCTTGATGCAATGGCAAATGGTTTTCTTGAAGAGGGCGGAAATCCAATTCTTAATGATGAAATGATGCAGCATTTTGTCGTCCATATGGATAAGGAAGGGGCTTTTGTTTCTTTTGAAAAAAGGGAACAGGCATGGAAGGATCTTTATCAAAAGCTGAACAATCTGGAGCCTCAGAAATCTTCATGGTTAAAAGAGATTGCAAACAGGATTTCTGAGGAAACCAAAAAGTCCAATCCTGAAAAAATCATCCTGGAAGGGCTGTTTGCTTTGCTGAAGGGTGAGGGAGATATCCAGAAGGAGGCCAGGGAGCTTGAGGAGGAAATCTTGAATGACTGACTGCTGGAACCCTGGCATTCAACACTGTTCTGTCATGCAGTGCTTATGCTTTTCATGGTAAAATAGCGGCAGAAGATTCAAATAACAGGGAGTTGGAAAGATGAAGAAAGCAGCACTTTCATGGAGCGGAGGCAAAGACGGCTGCATGGCTCTTGATCTAATGGTCAAGAAAGGGGTAAAAGTTGAGTGTCTCCTGACAACAGTGCCAAAAGAGCTGGGAAGGACTTTCGGCCATGGGGAAAAGCAGGAGCTGATTGCCCTTCAGGGAGAAGCTCTAGGGATACCTGTCCGCTTTATTGAATGCACATTTGAAGGATATACAGATTCCTTTATCGCAGCTTTAAAAGATGTAAAAAAGGAATACGGGCTCGATATGATCGCGTTTGGGGATCTTTATTTAAATGGGCATAGAGAATGGGGCGAAAAGACAGCTGACGCCGCAGGTCTGGAAGCGTCCTACCCTTTATGGATGAAGGAAGAGGAAGCACATTCAGCCCTTGAAGCATTCGCGGCTTCAGGTTATAAGGCAAGAGTGATCAGGGTAAGAGATGAGATCCTTGGCACTGAATGGCTTGGCCGTGAAGTGGATGATTCTTTTGCAAGGGATATCAGGAATACGGACAGCTGCCCGATGGGTGAGGCAGGGGAGTATCATACTTTTGTCTGCGACGGCCCTCTATTCCGCAAAAAAGTCAGCTTTGACACAGGAGAAATCATTCAGCTCGAGACAACTAAGCGGCTTGAGCTTGAGAACTTCGCTTTAATGGAAAAGCCTAATACATAAGTAAGGAGGAAACTCCAGTGGCAGAGCTATTCGGGCAAAATTCGGATCTTTATCCTTTTGCGGCTTTTTCGGCAGGCCATTGGGTCATGCTGGCTGTTTTTGCGGCAGGCTCTCTTGCTTTATACTTTTTCCGGGCGTTTTTCGCAGCAAATGATAAAGCGGTCAGATGGACGTTCTTCTCAGGTTTATTCTTCCTGGAGTCGCTGTATCACTATTGGCTGTACCGTGCAGGAATATGGGATGTTTCCTTCACGCTGCCGCTGCAGCTGTGCTCGATCAGCCTGGTTCTTTGCCTGATCCTTCTCGCAACAGGATCAAGACCCGTTTTTCAAATTGTTTATTTTATCGGGATTGCCGGTGCCTTAATGGCGGTGCTGACGCCTGAATTATTTTTTGGCTATCCTCACTTCCGCTATTTCCAGTTTTTCATCACCCATATTCTGATCATCTGGACCTGTCTTTTCTATGTTTTTGCAAAAGGCTTTGCACCAGACCATAAAGGGATGTGGCTGAGCTTTCTGTTTCTTAATTTATCAGCAGGCATTGCATACCTGGCCAACAAATGGACCGGGGGAAATTATATGTTTCTCGCCTATAAGCCTTCCAACGGCTCGCTGATTGATTTTTTGGGGCCTTATCCATTTTATATCCTGTCCCTTGAAGGGATTGCACTTATTTTATTTTATGTGCTGCTTGCTCCGTTTCGTTTAGGGAAAAGAGAATAAACAAGCCCTGCCTTTGGCGGGGCTTTATCAATTTCAGGACGGCTGACTGCACGGCCTGGGATTAGAAGGCATCATGCTGGGGTAGAGCAGGAGAGACAGCGGAACATGCAAATTACATTAGAAAGAAGTGTGCTTATGAAGAAATTTTACATCCTGCACAGCATCAGCTGCCTGGCTTTCCTTTTTATTTTATGGGCTTCTTTTTTATCTCCCGTGTCAGAGAGCGGGGAGAATAGAGAGATGAATGAAACGCTATTCCAGCCGGCGCCATATGCTTTTTCCATCTGGGGTCTGATTTATGTGCTGATCGCCATCTGGCTTGTCAGGGGATTTTTCTCGTCAGGAGATGAAAGGAAGCTTTACAGTGACACAGCCATCTGGTTTTCAATCAGCTCTGTCTTAAGCGGGCTGTCGATTACAGCTGGATTGGCTGTAAAAGGTCTAGGTGCCATTCTGCTCATTGCTTCACTGGCAGCACTTTGTATGGTTTATGCAAAAATCAGGCAAAGCCAGTACCATCGGACTTTTTTCAGAGTTCCGTTCTCATTCTATCTTGGATGGACCTCCATTGCTGTTATTGTTATTATTTTTCAGCAGTTTACGGACTTTGGAGTCGGGGAGTTCCTTGCTATAGGTGAACTTGGGTGGACAAACATCATGCTTATTACGGGAGCTTTGCTTGCTATTGGCTTTATGCTGCTGCAAAAGGATATCATCTACCCGCTCGTATTCATATGGGGTTATATTGGGATTGCGGTTGAGCAGAGCGGGGAAGCTTCAGTGGTCTGGACTGCTGCAGCAGCCTGCATTTTGATTGCTGCTGCTGTGTTGATTTACATTTTTAAAAAGAAACAATAAAGCAGGACATCAGGCCAAGCCGAAAGTATACTTTGATTCTTCCGGCCCAATAATAAGCTTAAGATACTGAGTTGGAAGGAGCTTTGCCTAAATGAAAAACCTTCGTTTTTTATTGAAAGATGGAACAGATAGTGCACAGATTGCAAAAGACCTTCGCGTCCAGCTGGATGTTAACCGCTATCAGCATGTGAGTGTAACTCCTGTTACGGGGAGAAATGAAGTGATTGTCCAGGTTCCTGATGAAAGCGGCATGATTGAGGAAACAATAGAGAGTTTTATGAAGGATTATCAGACCGGCGAGATGCTGGAATAGAACTTGGCCCCCTTTCAGCAAGGGGGCCTTATTTTTAGTGAAACTACTCTTCTCAGTTAACGGGCCTTAATGCTGGCAGCCCTCTCCCAAGATTGCTTATAATGAGATTACTATATTCAGGGGAGGGCATTCGGGTGAGAATAGGGATTGATGCTGGCGGGACTCTGATTAAAATCGTTTACGAAGAACATGGCCTTCATTTTAAAAAAATTGAATATAATGAGGCTGAGCAGGCGCTGAACTGGCTTAAGACGACGGCTCCTTCTGCGGATTATGTCCTAACTGGCGGTAAAGCCGCCATTCTCAAGGAAGCCTTTTTTCCAGAAGCGGCAGTCATACCTGAGTTTACCGCCACCTGTGAAGGGGCTCTCCATTTGCTCAAGAAAGCGGGCCTCCCCCACAAAAGTCTGCTGCTCGTTAACATCGGGACAGGGACATCCTGGTATAAAATAGAGGATGGAAGGCATGAAAGAATCCTGGGCAGCGGAATAGGCGGGGGCACTTTTATGGGGCTTGGCAGGATTTTTTCGGGAAAAGCGGACCACCAGAGGCTGGCGGGTCTGGCAGCTCAAGGAAACAGGGGAAATACCGACCTGCTGGTAAGCGATATTTATGGAGACAGAAGCTGGCTCCCTTCCATAGCCGGCCAGAATGGAAGGCAAAAGGATGTTGAAGCGCCAATTGACGGCAAGCTTACCGCAGGCAATTTTGCCAATATCGCGGGTAAGCCTTCTGAAGAGGATCTTATGGCAGCGGCGGCAAACATGATTGCCGAAACAACGGTCCTTTTGACCAAAGGGGCTGCTGACATCCACCATTCTGAAAGAATTTATTATATCGGAAGCTCCCTGCTGGGTAATGATGCACTGAAAAAGGGACTCCTTACATACAGCAGGATGACAGGGCTGGATGCCGATTTCATCCCAAATGGCGAGTACGGGGGCGCAATTGGTGCATACTTGTCCAGCTGGCATTGATAACAATAAGATATTAAAGTAGGTGCATTTGTGGGAAAGAAATATTTTACGATCGGCATGGCTGGACATATAGATCATGGCAAAACATCGCTCACCAAAGCGTTGACAAATATAGATACAGACAGGCTGAAGGAAGAAAAAGAAAGGCAGATATCGATCGAGCCGGGATTTGCTCCTTTGTATGAAGATGAGGATATGGAAGTATCTGTTATCGATGTTCCCGGGCATGAACGGTTTATCAGGCAGATGATCGCCGGTGTTGCCGGCATCGATCTTGTTATCCTGGTCGTTGCAGCCGATGAGGGTGTAATGCCGCAGACAAAAGAGCATCTCCAGATTCTTGGATTCCTTGGCATTGAGAAAGGGATCGTCGCTATTTCTAAAGCTGACCGGGTTGATGAAGAATTCATCGGCCTTGTCGAGGAGGACATTCTGGCAGAACTTGAAGGAACGGTTTTTGAAGGCTCGCCTTCTGTCCTCGTGGACAGCCTTTCACTAAAAGGGATGGAAGAACTGAAAATGCTGATTGAGGGTGAACTAAAGGAGATAAAGCCCCGCAGCGCAGCAGGCGCCTTCAGGCTGCCGATAGACCAGGCCTTTACGGTGAAGGGGCAGGGGACTGTGGTCCGCGGAACCGTTTATGAAGGATCTGTTGAAGAAGGCCAGCAGCTCAAGATCATGCCCTCAGGCATTGAAACGAGGGCGAGGCAGATCCAGGTGCACCGGAAGCAGGCTGAAAAGGCGTTTGCAGGGCAGAGGGCAGCCATCAACTTGTCCGGTGTAGCTAAAGAAGATGCCGCCAGGGGGCAGGTCCTTGTTTCAGCTGACAGTTTTACTGTGACAAACGTATTTGATGCAAGCATCAGGACTGCAGAAGGGCTCGAATCTATCATCAAGCAGCGGATGCCTGTCAAATGCCATATAGGAACAGCTGAAGTGATGGGCCGGATTGTATTTTTTGACCGCAATGAGCTGAAGGAAGATAAAGAAGAAATCTTATGTCAGATCAGGCTGGATGAAGAGGTGGTCACAAAGCGGGGAGACCGGTTCATCCTCAGGAGGCCGAGCCCTGCTGAAACCATTGGGGGAGGATGGGTCATTGATCCTCATGGCCAGAAATATAAATTTGGCAAGCATACCGTTGAGCTCCTTGATAGGAAGAAACAAGGTTCTCCCCATGAAAGGATCAGCGGAGCCCTGAGAATGAACAGCAGCCTGAAGCCTTCGGAGCTTGCCCATTTAGCCGGTGTGGACGAAGAAACCGTTCTTCTGGTGCTTCAAGAAGACGATTTTGTAAAAATCGGGCAGAATGACTTTGCCCACAGTGAAATGGTACAGGCTGCCTCCATGGATGCAGAAAAGAAGCTCGGCGAATTCCATTCTGCTTATCCTATGAGGAAAGGAATCCCCAAAGCAGAGCTGGTCCAATCGCTGGCAGGCATCTACGGCAAAAGCCTGGTGGACTTTACGGTTGAAAAAGGAATCATCGATGGAAAATGGGTAAAAGAAGAGCAGTGGCTGTTTTCTTCTAGCTTTGAAAGGGATATTCCGAAGAGCTGGCAAAAGCGGGCTGAAAATATGCTGGAGCAGCTAAAGAAAGATGGAATGCAGGTTCAATACCTTGATGACTATTTCTCCAAATCGGGTATTCCGGGAGATTTGAAGGCTGACATGATCCGCTTTCTGACAGATACAGGAAGAATCGAACCGATTGATGGCCAGTATTACTATCATGAGGACATTTTCACGGATGCGATTGAAAAACTGAAGTCTGGAACCGGAATCAGTTTTGAAGTAGGTGAGGCTAAAGATCTGCTGGGATTATCGAGGAAATATATCATCCCTCTTCTCGAAAGGCTTGACGATCTGCAGCTGACCGAAAGGGAAGGCAATAAAAGGATCTGGAAAAAATAGAAAAAGCACCCGGCGGGGTGCTTTTCTTCGTTATTTTACTTCCTGTTCTTGATATAAATGAGGCGTTTTGTGCTTTTTCCCTTTTTTCGGCTTAGGCAGCTTCCGGTCGAATTTCGCCTGGTCATAAATCGCTGATCCCACGATTTCTGCTACATCCTGAAGCTTGTCCTTGCTGATTTTATCAATTGTATCCTCTGGGGTGTGGTACCATGGCTCACTGGGACTGTGGATGAACAGTGCTGCCGGGATCCCTGCTTCCGCAAATGGCACATGGTCGCTCCGGCCTCCCTGCCCATATGGAGTTGCTGCACCATTCAGCTTCAAGCTGGATTTCTGGGCCAGTTCTGTTACCAGGTTCGGTTCGCCATCAGCCGTCAGCATCACCAGGTCGCCTGCATCCCTGCTTCCGACCATATCCAGGTTAAAGTTGGCAATGATGCTATCCTGCTCTTTGTCTGACAGGTTCTCTACATAATGCCTTGATCCAAGCAAGCCGAGCTCTTCAGCACCAAATGTGACAAATCGGATTTCTGAATCGGTGGGAATGTTTTTGAACACTCTTGCCAATTCCAGTGTCATCGCTGTGCCTGAAGCATCATCATTCGCTCCCGGTGCACCTGCGACAGAGTCATGGTGTGCGCCAAGCACAATGACTTCTCCTGTATCTTTCTTTTTATTAGTCGGCTTTTTAACGGCAATTACATTATGAGATGTTTTTTCACCGGCGTCAGCGCCCTCAATGACAAGGTTTGCGGTAAGGGTTTCGCCGGCTGCGAGTCTTGCTGCCAGGCTTTCTCCTTCAGATTTTGATAAAGCTGCAGCAGGTATGTACTGCTCATTGGCCTCTCCAAGTGTTCCGCTGAGCGGACCATCCGCGTTATTATAGATCAGTATGCCTGCAGCACCTTGTTCAGCTGCATTCAATACCTTTTCGGCAAAGCTGATCTCCCCTCTTTGAACAAGTGCAATCTTACCGTCCAGATCAGCTGCTGCAGCGTCTTCCTTTGTTCCCAGTCCTGCTTCTGCCAGTTCTGCAGTGACATTCCCGTTAACTGTATAAGTGAAAGGCGCAGGGGATAAAGGCTCCTCCGTTCCCTGGACGGTTAACTCTATCTTTTCAGGCGGGGTATAGCCATAAAATGTGAAAGGCTGGATTTCTGTCTTATAGCCATAACTTTCAAATTTCCGCTTTATATACTCTACTGCCTGATCTTCAGAAGCTGTTCCTGCCACGCGCGGGGTCTGTGAGAGATCCATAATGGATTGATAGATTTTTTCCGCTGAAATCCTTTTGATGAGACTATTCTCAAGGCCATGGAGAGCTTCCAGTGTCGGAGCTTCCTTTGGCTGTGCCAGCACAGGAGCATTTACAGCCCCAAAAGCCAAAAAGCCTGCTAGTGACATAGAAATAAAAGTTTTTTTCATACTATTCCTCCCTTGATAAATTTAATAGGCAAGTATAGTCTAGAATATTCCTAATATTTGTATAAGGTAAAAAACTCCTGCATTTTTTAGTCCTTTGCATTCATTTTTCGGACGGCATCCTGCTGGAGCGACTTTTTAATCAGGAGGTGCTAACTAGAAAAAATGCGGAGGAATAAATTACCTTCCGGATATTGTCGTAAAATTTGAGTCTTAAGACGGTAGAAATTATTTTTGAATAAGTTTAAAAGATTTTAACATGGGGTATATAACCTATTTATTTGTGGGAAATAGAAGATGATATTCCTTAATTACCCTATAAAAATAGTAAATTCCAGTCACTCCATTTTTTACACATACTATTCTAGTGTAATGATTACTAAAATTAGGATGTGAAAGAAATTAAAGGAGTGTACACCATGAAAAAACAACTTATTACAATGGCAGCCGCAGCAGGCTTGATGCTGACTCCTTTTCAAGGTTCAGCAAGCGCACATGAACAGACTCATAAAGTAGCCTCCGGAGACACGCTTTGGAAGATCTCGAGGCAATACAATATAAATACAGGCGAGCTTCAAAGCTGGAATGGGCTAAGCGGTGCAGTCATCTATCCGGGGCAGGAGCTTTCCGTCATCGCTCCGCACAGCCACGCATCACAGCCTGCAGCAGCAGGCACCACAGTACATACTGTGCAAGCAGGAGACACCCTATGGGGAATCAGCTTGAAATACAAGGTCAGTGTAGCATCTCTCAAGCAATGGAATGGTTTGTCAACTGATACAATTTATAAAGGCCAGAAGCTTTCAATCAGAGCTGCTGCAAGCAGCTCTGCCAATGCTCCAGTGCTGAATCCGGCACCCGCCCAAACAGTGTCAAGTTATACTGTGCAAAAAGGAGATTCGCTTTGGAGCATTAGCAGCAGGAACAATACCTCTGTACTTCAATTGAAAGCAGTGAATAATCTTTCCAGCGATACGATCTATGCAGGGCAGAAGCTTCAATTGAATGGAACAGCAGCAGCTGCAAAGCCTCCAGCGCCAGTATCTGTTTCCTCGAAAGCCAATGCGGTCATCAGCGAAGCGAAGAAGTATATCGGCGTCCCGTACAAGTGGGCAGGAAGCACACCGGCAGGTTTTGACTGCAGCGGCTATATCAACTATGTCTTCAAGCAGTCGGGAGTTTCGATCCCAAGGACAGTTGCAACGATCTGGGGCGCCGGAAAAGCGGTATCTTCACCATCACCGGGAGATATCGTCTTCTTTGAGACCGGGACAGGCCCTTCCCATGCAGGCATCTATCTTGGCGGAAACAAATTCATCCATTCAGGCTCTTCCACAGGTGTAACAATCAGCGATATGAATTTATCTTATTGGAAGACTAGGTATCTTGGGGCAAAGTCTTTGCTATAATGGGCTGCAAGGCTTCTAATATTGAAGCTGTTCCGTATAAATAGAGATAAATATCTTCAAAAAGATGCACTTGGCAGCAATTAAATCTATGAGAATTACATTGGACAGACTCTTTTCAAAAGAGCTGTCTTTTTTTTATAATATTCCAGCTGTAAAAGATCCTTCATCTCCATTTTTTATCAGATGCTCCGTTTTGTTTTCCTGAAATTTTACAGCCAGCACGCAAAGCAGCTTCATCCTAGACTGAATAAACAATTTCCTAGTATAATAAGATACAAGATGTAAGGCGGATTTTTAGATGATGCCCCGCATCTTTTTTTATATCTATTTGTATACGGCTTTATTCAACAACACAGCTTTTTATATAGAAAGGACTGACAAAGTGCCGATTAAAAGATCTGGCTTCTGGATTTTTATATTGATTGCCGGGATGATTTATCTGCTTTTTCTCATGAAGGCAGAACAGCTTCCGGAAATCGATTTTCATATTGATAATGGCTTTGACGAGAATGCACCCCTTCCGGTCCAGCTTCATCCGGTTGTTAGCGCCAAAAAGGATGAGCTGATCAGCCTGGCGGCGGATAAAGGGATTAATATTGTCATAACTCAGGACTTCCGCAGTATTGAAGAGCAGGATAAATTATATGCAAAAGGCCGGACAGCTGGAGGAGATATTGTAACGAATGCCAAAGGCGGGGAGTCATACCATAATTTCGGCCTCGCTATTGATTTTGCCCTTCTTTCCATAAACGGAGCTGTTATATGGGATATGAATTATGATGGAAACGGCAATTCCCGTGCTGACTGGGATGAGGTCGTCGAGATTGCAAAGGGGCTTGGATTTGATTGGGGCGGCGATTGGCGCAGCTTTAAGGATTATCCTCATCTGCAATATGATTTTGGTCTGAGTATATGGGAGCTTCAGAGAGGGAAGAGGCCTCCTGAGGAGGAATAAAAAGGAGGATGCGGCAAAACGCATCCTCCTTTGCATTGTAAAGGAATTTATAAATTGTAAGTCTGTGGATTATTATCAATTCTTGATCAACGTCCAGCAGCTGCGCCGAGGTCACAAGCCAAACCTCCCAAAAAGGCAAAGAACGCCTTTCCGGGAGGTTCGTCTTGAGGCCCCCAGGAAGCTGGTCATGCAGACGTTGCCACAGGACGTGGCGTTCTTAGTCTGCGTTCTTTAAGGTGATCAAGGCGCTTGCGCTTTTGTTCTTAATTGACAAGCTCAGATTGTACATAATGGAACAGCAGTCTTGCCGTGTTGTCCAGGGATTCCATGTGAGTCCTCTCATAGGCGTGTGAGGAGTCGATCCCCGGCCCGATCAGTCCATGGACGATATCATGGCCGGAACGGATGGCAGCAGAAGCATCAGATCCATAATAAGGATAGATATCAAGCTTGTAGCCGATGTTGTGATCCTTTGCAATCTTTACGAGATTCTTCCTCAATCCATAGTGATACGGACCGCTTGCGTCTTTCACACAGATGGACACTGTATACTCATCTGTTGACTGGCCTTCACCCATCGCCCCCATGTCGACAGCCAGATATTCAACAGTTTCCGGCGTGATATTAGAGTTCCCGCCATAGCCGATTTCCTCGTTGTTCGAAATCAGGAAGTGGGTAGTATAAGGCAGCTCGATATTCTCGTCTTTTAATGTTTTGATCAGCTGAAGCAGAATCGCTACGCTGGCTTTATCATCAAGGTGGCGCGATTTGATATAACCGGATTCTGTTTGCTGGACACGGGGATCAAAAGATACAAAATCTCCGACTTCAATGCCAAGGGCAAGCACATCCTCTTTGCTGTGGACCTTTTCGTCTATGCGCACCTCCATGTTCTGCTGGTTTCTCTCGGCCTTTGCTGCATCCTTATACACATGTACAGAGGTTTGCTTCATGAGGATCGTGCCAGTATATTTTTTCCCTTCTGCCGTTTCAATCCCGCAATATTCGCCTTCAATCGAGTTGTATGTAAATCCGCCGATCAAATCAATTTTGAGCCTGCCATTTGGTTTAATTTCCTTTACAATCGCTCCCAATGTGTCAACATGAGCAGTGAGCATCCGGTGCTGCTTTTCATTTTTTCCTGGAAGGGTGGCGATCAGCCCGCCTTTCCTGTTCAGGTATGTATGTACGCCAAGCTGCTCGAGATAATCCTTCACGAATGAAATTACTTCACTTGTGTTTCCGGAAGGACTGGGAATGGATACAAGCTTTTTTATCAAATCTGCCGTCTGCTTTACGTTGCTATCAGTCAAAAGATCACTCCTAAGTTTGTTTGGCTTCCTTTTCATTATACTAGAGACAAATCGATTGTTAAATCACATCGACGATTGAATTAATCAATTATTATTGCGCTAAAAAGGAAAACTTTAGTAAGATTGAAATAACGTTTTAAGCTTTATCGGAGGCAATATGAAGAATACTAACATGTTTATGCAGCTGTTTTATCAATCCACGATCCCACAGACTGTGATGATCGGCAATATAGACCAAATGATAGTCAATGAGGCCTTTTGCAGATTTCTCGGTTATTCAACGGAAGAGTGGCCAGGCCGTCACTATTAAAGATGTAAGCCATCCGGATGATTATAAAAAAGATTTAGAGCTTCTCAATGAAGTCTTTGCTGGAAAACAGACGAGTTGCAAGCTTGAAAAGAGATACATCTGCAAAAATGGCTTACTGAAAATGGGCCTGCTCAATCTTTCCCTTGTTATGGGGGATGGGGCGGACGAGAAATACTTGTTATGCCAGATTGTTGATATCACCGAACAAAAGCAATTGGAGAAGAATAGGGAAGAAAGCGAGCGCAAATACAGGCTGCTGGCAGATAATATCTCAGATTTAATCATTCTCCACAAGCATGATATTTCTTATTTGTATGCTTCACCATCGGTTAAGCGGATTCTGGGATATGAACCGGAAGAAATGCTGGAGCTGGACGCTTTACAGCTTATACACCCTGAAGATATCGGGGAAGTAAAAAGCAAACAGCAGCAGATCCTGCATTCAGGTGAGCCCGTCCTGGTCACTCACCGAGTCAAAAAGAAGGACGGTAATTATATCTGGATGGAATCCCATGTGAAAGGTGTTGGCGAGTATTCCCATGACGAAGGTGCTCAGCTTCTATCGGTCTCCCGGGACATTGAGCAAAGAATAGAGACGAGTGAATTGCTGAGAAGGTCGGAAAAGCTGGCAGTTGTAGGCCAGATGGCAGCAGCTGTAGCTCATGAAATCAGGAATCCCCTGACACCTATAAAGGGATTTATGCAGCTGTTTTCAGACGGACAAAGCTTCAATCCTGCTTTTTCTTCCATCATTATTAATGAAATTAACCGAATAGAAAGCATCATTACGGAATTTCTTGCACTTGCAAAGCCCCACAGCACGAAAGTTGAAGTTCTTGAACTGAATGATCTCATCAGGCATGTTGTTGATTTAATGATGCCTCAGGCGTTGATGGACAATAAAGAGCTTATATTCAAGCCGGGGTCTGAAAGCTATAAGCTGCATGGAGATCCTAATTCACTAAAGCAGCTTTTTATAAATATCATTCAAAATGCGCTTGATGCCATTGAAGAAAAAGGACGCTGTATCATCAGCACGTTAATGGCAGATGGAGAGATATGCGCCATCATCAAAGACAACGGATGCGGCATCCCGGAAGAAAGGCTTACAAATCTGGGGGAGCCTTTTTATTCAACAAAAGAGAAGGGGACCGGCCTCGGCCTGATGACAAGCTATAAAATTGCTGATGACCATCATGGGAGGGTAAAAGTCGAAAGTGAAGAGGGTAAGGGTACTGCGGTAAAAGTCTACTTTCCGGCCAGCGGCCATTAATTTTTTCATGAACTGCAGAAATCAAGAATGCTAAAAACCGCCTGGCTTAATCTCCAGGCGGTTCTTCGTTGTTTCCTCACTCTTTGTTTCCTATTGACGCTGTTAAATGGCGGAGCCGGTAAAACTTCCAGAAATCCCTCACAATCACCTTGACAACAGAGTAGAATGGGATGGCCACCAGGATACCGATGAAGCCGTAGAGGGAACCGGCAACCAGCAGGAGGAGAATGACTGTCAGCGGATGGATGTTCAGCCTTTTCCCCATTACTTGCGGTGTTATGAGATTTCCTTCCAGCTGCTGGACCGCAACAAGGACAATCAGGATTTTGACTACCATGAATGGGTCCTGCATTAATCCGACAAATATGGCAGGAATGATGCCGAGAAGCGGTCCCAGAAAAGGGACGACTGTCAGGAACGTGGCAAACAATGCAAGAACCAGGGCATAATCAAGGCCGATGATCAGATAGCCGATATACATGAGGATCCCGTCGGCCAAAGCGATGATGAACTGCCCGATGATATAGGCTGATAGTGTCTTGTCAATATCAAGCAATATCCGGTTCCCTTCTATTTTGTGCTCATCCGGTATCCACTTCAGCAGTTTTGGCCGGAGCTTTTCGTCATCTTTTGAAAAATAGAACAGAATGAAGGGGACAACAACCAGTACGGTAGCGATGCTTGTTATGGCTGAGATGATCCCGGTCAGATTGCTGCCGACTGTATTAAAGAAAGATTGCGAATAGGAAAGGACCTTCTGTTCAATCTCCTCATAGGAAAGGAAGCCAAAGTCGTTCTTATCGACCATCTCCTTGGTCTCGGAACTAAGGTCCTCCATTTTATCCGGGAAAGAGTCAGATATTTGGGTGATCTGTTCTGCTATCAGGCTTCCGCCGTAATAAAAAATTCCGGTTCCGACTCCAATCAGTGTGGCAAATACAACAAGGATGGAAGCGGTCTTCGGTATATAGCCGCCCAGCCAGCGGATAACTGGCCTGAGGATATAGTAAAGGAGGCCCGATATCAGGATCGGAAAGAAAATGGTGGCCACAAGCTTCCTGAAAGGCCAAATGAACCAATCGATCTTACCGAGCAGAAAAATTACAGTCAGTACGAGGATGGCTCCTGTTATATACATAAAAAACGGTTTTCTAATCCACATATTATCCCCCTGGAGTCCATAATTACAATTAATATTCCCCTTCCTTTTTTCCCTTGCCGCCTTGCTCCAAACCCATTCTTTTGCCGGCTGAAAAAAACATCCCAGTTTAGAAACCGGCTGCATAAGGAATACAAAGAGAAATAAAGGTTGTAAAGGTGAATGATGATGGACTTTTTTAAAGAACTATCAAGACAAGAATATATCCTGTTTTTCTCCTGGCTTGCTTCCATATGGATCCTTAAATACATACTGCAATTCTTTGCTGCAAGAAGGCAATGGTCCCAGCCGGAAGCAAAGGAAGGCATACTCTCGGTCCTCAATTGGGCTGCCTTTTATGCTTCACTGATACTGTTTTTGAACTTTTTTTCAACGCAGAATTGGCTGAATTATACGCTTTATCAGGCAGGGGATGTTAAGGTTTCACTGCGGCTGATTTTTACTGCCTTCCTCATTGTTTCCCTGGCGAATAAGTTTGTCAGAGTTATTACGCTCCAAATCCTGTCTTCTGTCTACGAACATTATCATGTCGACAGGGGGCTGAGGTATACATTTAACCGCTTTATCTATTATGCGGTCATGATTGCTGCAGTTGCCGTCAGCCTGACAACGGTGGGCCTTGACCTTACTGCGGCAGGGGCGGCGCTCGGGGTGCTCGGAATCGGGATTGGCTTTGGTATGAGAAATATCGCCGGCAACTTCATTTCAGGCATCATCATCCTGTTTGAACGGCCTGTAGAAGTGGGGGAACTGATTGAGATCAATAATAAAATCGGAACCATTGAAAGCATCCGGCTTCGTTCCACTATTGTAAGAACAGCCAAAGAGGGGACATTGATCGTTCCGAACCAGCATTTTATTGAACAGATCATCAAAAACCGGACCGGATCGGAAATGCTTGCTTCTGTGGAGGTCAGTATTGAGTTCGGCGAAGATACAGGCAGGATTGAAAGGCTGCTGAAAGAGGCGGTCCTTCAGGAGGCGGATCGTTTTTCAGCTTATTTAAAAGTCGACCTTGCTGAAATAAGGCTTGTTGACTTCAAGTATAATACGATGCTGTTTTTAATCGAGGTCCCGGTCAGGAATTTTGATACAAAGCAAAAATATGAAAGCCGCCTGCGCCATGCGATAGCCGGGATTTTTTATGAACATAATATCAGCCTTGCCAGCTTTCCTGCAGTAAAGGGAGAGGCTGGTATGTAAACGGAGGCCGGAACATTGGCCTCTGTTTTTTTCAGGTGAATTGAAACTAATGCTTTCTGCCAAACAATGCCTTCAAGCCAAGGAAAAGCAGGGCTGCTGCAAATAGTATCATTGCTGATACACCTACTGCAGTGATAAAAGCGGCAAAACCTCCTGTCACGAAAGCCAGCCCGGCTGTTTTCACCAGTGCGTACCCTGCCAGGATGCATGCAAGATAGAGAAGCGGAAGCTGCTGCATGAAAAACACCTCCTTTTTTGACAGTATATGTACTTTAGGAAATGGGGGATTGGGTAGATTGCAACCGCTCACAATAGTCATGTTGGTCGAAAAACGTCAGTATTTGTAATCTGTTTGTTACATAACAAACATCATAATGTAAAATATTTTTCAGGAAGCATGTGAGAAACTAAGTTCATTACAAAAACAGAGAGAGAAAATTACTTGGGGGACAACATGAAGAAGCTGATCACATGCGTTTTTCTTTGCACTAGCCTGCTTTTTGCCGGATTGTTTGGGGGAGAAAATACAGAAGCGGCTTCCTATGGTTCTTCTGCGGCTGCCACGGCCCAAAAATACATAGGAGTTCCTTATAAATGGGGCGGCACTTCGCCAAAGGGCTTCGACTGTTCAGGCCTTGTCGGGTTCACCTACAGCAAAGCCGGGAAAAAGATTCCCAGGACTACCGGGCAGCTTTATAAAACAGGACAAGCAGTACAAAAGAAAAGCCTGAAAAAAGGGGACGTCGTTTTTTTCAGCACCTATAAAAAAGGGCCCTCTCATGTCGGCCTTTACCTTGGAGGCAACAAATTCATCCATGCATCAAGCTCCAAGGGCGTTAAAATTGATTCTATGTCCAATCCTTATTGGAGCAAAGCATATTATGGAGCTAAACGTATTTAAATGAATGAAAACAAGGGCGGGCCAATCCTGTCCTTTTTGTTTGCCTCAGTCAGGGAACGTATGTGCTATAATGGTTCTATTATAGATGGCAAGGAGACCTTGTGATGACTAAAAGCTGGAGAATTTCTGCCAGAAGCCTGGCGGAATATGTATATCGTTCCGGAAGCATTGAGTCTGGATTTGCAGCAGCTTCTTCGATGGCAGAAGGAACGAAAGCACACCGGAAAATTCAGGGAGCCTATAAGGAAGAAGATGAGCATGAGGTCTTCTTGAAGGAAGCAATTCAGCATGAGGAGATTGAGTTTCTCCTTGAGGGCCGCTGCGACGGTATTATTAACGAGGAAGGGGATTTAGTCATAGATGAGATCAAGTCGACGGCAAAGGATCTGTCGGCCATAGATGAGGACACCCATCCCGTGCATTGGGCCCAGGCAAGATGCTATGCATATATGCTTGCAAAAGAGCGGGGGCTCAAGAGAATCACGGTTCAGCTTACTTATCTGCAAATCCGCACAGAAGAGGAAAAGCGCTTCAGGAAGGCAGAAACATTGGCATTCCTTGAAGACTATGTGAAAGGGCTGATTGCAGACTTTTATCCTTATGCCCGGCTCATGCTCAGTCATCGGGAAAAAAGGGACAGCAGCATTAAAGCTCTCCCATTCCCTTTTCCGGATTACAGAAAGGGCCAGCGAAAGCTTGCAAAGGCGGTGTACAAATCAATTCTGGACGAAAAGGATTTGTTTGCCCAGGCGCCAACCGGGACAGGAAAGACCATTTCAACATCTTTTCCCGCCATCAAAGCAATGGGAGAGGGACTTCTGTCAAGGATTGTGTATCTTACAGCCAAAACAATCACAAGGCAGGCGGCAGAAGAAGCTTTTTCGATGATGAAGCAAAAAGGCCTCCATATGCACACTGTAACCATTACTGCCAAGGACAAGATATGTTTTCTGGAGCAGACGGTCTGCCGGAAAGAACATTGCCCTTTCGCTGATGGGTTTTATGACCGCATTAATGAAGCTGTCCTCGATATCCTCTCCCATGAAACCACAGTTGACCGGACTGTTATTGAAAAATATGCCATGAAGCACACGGTATGCCCGTTTGAATTCTCCCTGGAGCTTGCTTATGCAGCAGACTCTATCATATGCGATTACAATTATATCTTTGATCCCCGGGTGTCCCTCAAAAGGCTTCATACAGAAGGAAAGAAAAAGACGGCCCTCCTGATTGATGAGGCGCATAATCTGGTCGACCGGGCGAGGGAGATGTTTTCTGCGGTACTTGGGAAGCAGAGTTTTCTTCAGCTGAAAAGGACTTATAAAAACACAGCCCCGCCGCTTTATGCTGCAGCTAAAAGAATGAATGATGTTTTCATCTCTTACAATAAAGAATTGAAGGAGGAGAGCTATCGTATTCATGAAGAGCTGCCGGAAAATTTGCTGGAGCATCTTGAGGAATTTTCCCTTTGCTCAGAAAAGGAGCTTATAAGCGGCAGGGGAAATGAGGGGCAGGAGCTGCTTCTTGATACTTATTTTTCTGTACAGGCTTTTTTGAGGATATCAAGGCTGGCAGATGAGCGGTTTGTCATCTATACAGAAAAGTCCGGAAAGGATGTTGTACTCAAGCTGTTTTGTTTAGATCCATCATATCTTGTCCAGAAAATGGGAAAGGGGTTCCGCAGCAAACTCTTTTTTTCGGCTACCTTCCAGCCATTCGATTACTTTAAAACCATGCTGGGCTGGAATGCAGAAAATTATTCCCTGTCACTGCCTTCCCCGTTCCCGAAAGAAAATGCAGAAGTCCTTGCTTTGCCGCTTTCCACCCGATACAGGGACAGAGGCGCAACAGGATCTGCATTGATTACCGCGGTGGAGAGGCTGACAGCTGAAAGACCCGGAAATTATCTGATGTTTTTTCCATCATATCAATATATGAGGGAAATCCATGAACAAATGAAAGATTCGGGCAATATCAGGATGATAGTCCAGGAGCAGGGCATGACAGAAGGCGAAAGAGAAGAATTTCTGGCTTCATTCGAGGAAAATCCTGCAGAAAGCCTTCTCGGCTTCGCTGTGCTTGGCGGTATTTTCTCCGAGGGAATCAATTTGAAGGGAACCCGGCTTGGCGGTGTTATCATTGTTGGTGTTGGGCTTCCGCAGCTGAGCCTGGAGCGAAACCTGATTAAGGATCACTTTCAGTCTGCAGGAAAAAACGGCTATGATTATGCGTATACTTTTCCGGGAGCCAATAAAGCAGCCCAGGCTGGCGGACGCCTTATCCGTTCAGAGGAAGACACAGGAACAATCCTGCTGATTGATGACCGCTTCCTTCAAAAAAGATATGAAAAACTGCTTCCTGCAGAATGGTTTCCGCTAAAAAGGCTCACACGATAATTAGGGCTTGTAGAAAAAAGAAAAAAGCAGTATCATTTTTTAAAATAGTTAGACTAGTCAGTTGACAGAAAACCGACCTTTGTTGTAGGATTACTATGAAATCAATTGAATATTTCTTATCGAGAGTGGTGGAGGGACTGGCCCTGTGATACCCGGCAGCCGCTGACTTAGTCAGAATGGTGCTAAATCCAGCAAAGCGCAATGCTTTGGCAGATAAGATAGAGGCATATCAAACTTCTTCTTATCGGGGAAGTTTTTTTTTATTGCTGACAACAAGGTGCAAGTGAGAGGAGAAGAGACAGATGAAATACGGATTTTGGCTGCCGATCTTTGGAGGCTGGCTGCGCAATGTAGAAGATGAGAATATGCCCCCGACCTTCAGCTATGCAAAAGAAGTCATCCAGGCAGCAGAGAAGTGGGGATATGATACCACATTAATAGCAGAACTTTACTTGAATGATATAAAAGGCCCGGAGCAGGATTCGCTTGAAGCATGGTCTACAGCGGCCGCTCTTGCTGCGGTGACTGAGAAGATAGAAATTATGACGGCTGTCCGCCCAGGCTTCCACAATCCTGCCGTAACGGCAAAGATGGCGAGCAATATTGACCATATCAGCAATGGCCGTTTTACACTGAATGTCGTATCGGCATGGTGGGAGGAAGAGGCTCGCCAGTATGGAGGCATCTTTACAGAGCATGATGAACGCTATGACCGGACGGAAGAATTCGTCAAGGTTATGAAAGGTTTATGGGAAGAAGAGACTTTTAATTTTGACGGAAAATATTATTCTATCAAAAATGCCCATTTGTCCCCTAAGCCGGTGCAAAGGCCGAATCCGATCCTTTATGCAGGCGGAGAAAGCCCGCGAGGCAAAGAGGCGATTGTTAATCACTGTGATGCCTATGTTATGCACGGCGGTACAGTTGAAGAAGTAAAAGCTAAAATCGATGATATGAGAGCACGCAGACAGGAAAGCGGAAAAGAGCCATTTAAATCGTTTGGCCTGGCTGCCTATATTGTCTGCCGCGACACAGAAGAAGAGGCACAGGAAGAGCTTGCCCGCATCACTAATGTAAAGGAATCAAGCGGCTATGCAGGCTACAAAGATTTTGTCGGCAAATCACAGCTCGAGCAGCAGGTAAAGCTGTACGATTATTCCGTTTCCAACCGCGGCCTCAGGCCGAATCTGATTGGAACCCCTGAACAGATTGCTGAACAGATTCTTGCCTATGAAGAAGCCGGCGTCGATCTGCTGCTGCTTCAGTTCTCTCCACAGCTGGAGGAAATGCAGAGATTTTCTGAAAAAGTCATGCCGCTGGTTGAATCCAAAAGGAAAATTCTAAAGTAAA
Organism: Bacillus infantis; assembly: GCF_020171945.1. GTDB lineage: Bacteria > Bacillota > Bacilli > Bacillales > Cytobacillaceae > Bacillus_AB > Bacillus_AB infantis_A. The sequence continues at coordinate 48,552 of NZ_JAIVAP010000001.1, forward strand.
AGAGGGAGAACATATGAGCAAAATACACATCATACACGAAAACAGCGAATGGACTGCCCATTTGACAAAAAGGCTGGAGGAGCTGGGTCTTCCTTATGAGGAATGGTTCTTGAACGAAGGGATTGTTGATTTGACCAGTGCACCCCCGGAGGGTATTTTCTACAGCAGGATGAGCGCTTCTTCCCACACAAGGGGGAACCGCTTTGCTCCTGAACTTACTGAGTCGGTCCTTTCATGGCTTGAACAGCATGGCCGCACTGTTTTCAACGGAAGCCGTGCTTTGAGGCTTGAGGTCAGCAAAGTTAATCAATATACAGCACTGAATGCTGCCGGGATCGCGACTCCGAAAACAATAGCAGCTGTCGGGAAAAATCAAATTCTTGAAGCAGCTGTAAAGCTCGACAGCGCCCCGTTCATCACGAAGCATAACCGCGCAGGCAAAGGGCTCGGTGTTCAGCTGTTCCATTCACTGGATGCATTGAGGGAATATGTCGAAGGGCCAAATTTTGAAGAGCCTGTCGATGGCATCACCCTGATCCAGGAATATATTGAGTCGCCGGAATCATATATTACCAGATGCGAGTTCGTCGGCGGAAAATTCGTCTATGCCGTCCAGGTTGATACCTCAGAAGGCTTTGAGCTTTGCCCGGCCGATGCCTGCCAAATCGGCGATCTTTTCTGCCCGGTTGGCGAAGAGGTGGAAGAGAAGCCAAAGTTTAAGATCATTGAAGGCTTCAATGATCCAATCATTGAAAAATACGAAACTTTCCTCAAGAATAACGGCATTCAAATCGCCGGAATTGAATTCATTAAAAATGCCAATGGGGATATTTATACGTACGATGTCAACACAAACACAAACTATAATACTGACGCAGAAGCAAAAGCCGGCAAATACGGTATGCTTGAAGCCGCCAAATTCCTCGGTGCCGAGCTTGAAAAAGAACAATCAAAGGTAAGGGAATACAGCAGAGTTTGATAAATTATAGAAGAAAGCCGCTCATTTGGGAGCGGCCTTCTTTAATTACTTTTGACTTTTATTGGCTGAACGAACGAATAAATCAGTAAAAAATGAAAGTTATTAATTCACTCCTAATCTGCTAATTTAAGCAGCAGCCCTCTTAAACCCATTTGCCATCAATAATTCCAGCTTAGGGTGGAAATACTGCACCACAAGGCCAAGTGTCAGTGTGACCAGAATTGTTCCTGGGCCGATCGCTCCCTGGAAAAGGAAAGCAAGAACAAGGGCAAATCCTTCACTTACAATACGGGAAATCCTTAAAGACAGGCCGAACCTGGTATGAACGGCGACCATCAGGGTATCCATCAGGCTTGGCGGGAACTTCGCCTGAAGATAGACGGCGATCCCGAGACCCATCGTCAGAATGCCTGAAAGCAAAGTGCAGGACTGAGTTAACAGCATGGCTGGAGAAAAGTCCTTGAACACTGCCAGCAGCCAGAAATCGATTAAAGCACCAATGACGAGAATGGTTCCCGCCGAAAGAACTTCCGGCTTTTTCTTCAATAATATAGAGTTGATAACGATCAAAGCGAGTCCATTTATAAAAACACAAGTCCCCACAGTCAGCCCAAACAGATTAGATTCCCCAACTGCTAATGCATCCCATGCAGAAGCGCCTAGGGCAGATTTGATAATGAGCGCTACACCCATTGTGAGGACAAGCAGCCCTGCTGTAAAAAATAAGATTCTTTCCTTCATTTTATTCTCCTTTTTATCAGGCTGTTACACCTTTGTTTCCTGTTTTAGCCGCATGAGAGAAAGCGGATTCACGCGGAAGATACATTGTACCATCAGAAATTCTTGTATAAAAGATTAATTTTTTCCCAAAACAAAATTTGCTTCAAATTTGAAGAATGTTTTCAAGTAGGATAAAATATGGTATAGTATTTAACATTCGTTCACTATTAATTAACGAATCTTTTACAAAAACTAGGTTCTGAGCCCGCGGGTTCGGATTATAAAGTTTTTTCCGAACTTAGCGGCTGCTAAGTTTTTCTAGTTTTGGCAGGAAGCATGAAATAGGAATTTGTGCTCTTGCAATAACTTTACTAACTAAGAGGTGTAAAAGGATGAAATCGATCTTAAAATCGCCTAAGGAGCTATTTAAAAACAGCATGGCCGTTTTTTTCCTTGCAGTTGTTTTGCTGTGGCTGAAAACATATGCTGCCTATCAGATTGAATTCAATTTAGGAATCGACAACAGCATGCAGGAATTCCTGCTTTTCCTGAATCCGCTGAGCTCGTCCCTTCTTTTCCTGGGGATCGCGCTATTTTTTAAAGGAAAGATACAATCAGGCGTACTGATTGCAGTTCAGTTTCTGCTGTCTTTCCTGCTGTATGCCAATGTGGTGTACTACCGATTCTTCAATGACTTTATTACAGTCCCTGTCCTAATGCAGACAAAAACAAATGCCGGACAGCTTGGAGACAGTGCACTTTCACTGATGTCACCGTTTGATATCCTGTATTTTGCCGACACGATCCTTTTGATTGTACTGGCAGCGATCAAATGGTATAAGCCGGCGAAGCAGACACGGAAAAGAATGACGGCAAGCCTGGTGATTGCTGCTGCAATCATCACTTTCTTCATTAATCTCGGGCTTGCTGAGAAAGACCGTCCTGAACTCCTGACGCGCTCTTTTGACCGCAATTATCTGGTCAAGTATCTGGGCGCCTACAATTTCACTGTTTATGACATCATTCAAAATGCCAGGTCTGCCAGCCAGCGTGCCATGGCAGACAGCAGTGATATCACAGAGGTTGAAAACTATGTGAAAGCCAATTATGCAGAACCGAATCCTGATTATTTCGGTAAAGCAAAAGGCATGAATGTCATTTATGTTTCACTGGAATCTTTCCAGACATTCCTGATCGACTATAAGCTGGACGGCCAGGAAGTAACGCCATTCCTGAATTCACTGGCTCATAATGGACAGACTTTTTACTTCAAGAACTATTTCCACCAGACAGGACAAGGGAAAACTTCCGATGCCGAGTTCATGATGGAAAATTCCCTGTATCCGATGTCCCAGGGGGCTGTTTTTGTCAACAAGGCCCAAAACACCTACCAGGCAGCACCTGCGATACTGAAGACGCGCGGTTATACGTCAGCTTCTTTTCACGGGAATTATAAAACGTTCTGGAACCGGAATGAAATTTACAAATCCTTCGGCTATGACCGTTTCTTTGATGCCGAATATTACAACATGACAGATGAGAACACGAAGAACTATGGGCTCAAGGATAAGCCTTTCTTTAAAGAATCCATGCCGATGCTGGAAAGCCTGAAGCAGCCGTTCTATACAAAGTTCATCACTCTGTCCAATCACTTCCCATTCAAAATGGATGAAGGTGACACAGAATTCCAGCCGGCAGAAACAGAAGACAGTGTTGTTAATCATTACTTTACTTCTGCCAATTATATGGACCAGGCGCTTGAGCAGTTCTTTAACGACCTTAAAGCATCCGGCCTGTATGATAATACAGTGATCGTCATGTATGGTGACCATTATGGCATTTCAGAAAACCACAACCCTGCAATGGAGCAGGTTCTTGGCAAGGAAATCGATTCCTTTGAATATGCCCAGCTGCAGAGGGTCCCTCTGTTCATCCACGTACCTGGTGTAAAAGGCGGCGAGATGGACACATACGGTGGCGCGGTGGATGTAATGCCTACCCTGATGCATCTTCTTGGGGTCAGCACAAAAGACTATATGCAGATCGGTTCAGATTTATTGTCTGAAACCCACCGGGAAGTTATTCCTTTCCGCAACGGCGACTTCATCAGCCCGGAATATACTTCTGTTGATGAAAAATGCTACTCTACGGAAACCGGTGAAGAGCTTAAAGATGGCAGTGCGTGTGTAAGGCTGTCAGAACAAGCGAAGAAGGAACTGCTGATGTCTGATAATATCGTGTACAAAGATCTGCTGAGATTCCACAATCCAGAAGGCTTTGAACCGATCAACCGCAAGGATTACAAATATATTAAAGAAGAACCTGCCGAGGAAGCGAACCCAATGACAGGGCTTCAAAAATAAAACACCAAAAAGCAGAAGCCCCGGCTTCTGCTTTTTGCATGTTAGAATACTTTAAGGCAGGTGTAAATCCCCTGAAATTAGGGAACCTATTTAAAAAGTCAAATACTTTTTATAACAGAAAGGAGAGGTAAGGATGAGTGAATGCCAGCTGGACCATTCAGCAGAGGATGTTAAAAATAAATATGAACAGCAAAAAGGGCATCTCCCCAAAGAGCTTCAGCCACTGATGGAAGAATTCCTTCAAAAAGAACACACACAGGAAATCCTGAACGACGTATTTCATCTGTTAAAGAAATACGATCTTGCTTCAGAAGACGAGAAGGAAGAACGGGAGAGAAGGCTGTACTTGGTTGTTAATAATGTGTAAAAAAATAGAAAGAAAATCGAATTTGTGAGCTATTCAATTAGGTTTAGGGCATACTTGTTTCAAATCTAAAAATGAAAGCATAAAGTGCTATATGTCTCTAATTGGGAATATACTTACAAATTGATTGCCATAAAATTTAGAAGAACCTGTTGATTGGAGTGGAAGGCACGCAGACTCCTGCGGGAAATAGCGGAAGAGTTGAGACCCCACAGCGCGCAGCGCGAGGAGGCTTAGGCTCCGCCCCGCGGAAAGCGAAGTGCCTGGAACGGAAATCAACACCCCATTGCAAGCGGAAAAAATTTTTTCAGACAAAGGTATTTTTATATTCGTGAAGAAAAGAGCCGCTGTGGCTCTTTTTTGCTGTCTAATGAAGGAAATTGCCGAAAATTGCCGAAGTTGTTAGGTAAGCAAAAAGCAGCGAACATGTCATTCTGACAAAGGAGTCACCATGGAAGGTAATCAAGGTTTAGATACAATAAGCATGGAAATCAAAAACCTGGAAAAAAGATTCAAGCAGGAGATAGAGCCTTACCGCTCTTTACTGTGGAAATATTGCTACAGACTGACCGGCTCTCCATGGGATGCAGAAGATCTAGTCCAGGACACATTGCTGAAATCACTGGCAATGCTCTCAAAGGTTTTTCAGGAGCTGAATGTAAAATCCTATTTATTTAAAATCGCCACTAATGTATGGATCGATCAGCAAAGAAAGAACCGGATTGCCTATACAGATTCATATCCTATAGAAATTCTGGAAAGCGGGAGCGAGAAGCAGCTCGAGATCCTCCCAGCCCTCGATTATCTGGCCAGCCAGCTGAGTCCCAAGCAATTTGTCTGCCTTCTGCTAACAGACGTTTTTCTTTTTACAGCAAAAGAGGCTGCAGACATCGTCAGCCTTTCGCCTGGAGCTGTCTACGCAAATACGCAGAGGGCAAGAGATCTGTTAAAGGATATTCCTGAAAGGCAGCAGAATCGGAGAGTAATGAAAGGGCCTGCTTCATCTATCACACATGACAAGACAATCAGCACCATGCTTGAAGGCTTTCGAAGAAAAGACCCGGACATGATTGCTTCTCTCCTTGGCGAAAATCTCCTCACGGATATTACCCATGCTGGCGTGGAATTCGGAAAAAGAGAAACAGAAGGAAATTCGCTCAAGGATTGGGCAGAGGTGGTTTCCATGCAGGAAGGAGTCGAAGCAGCCATTGCCGTGCTATGGGGCAGGCAGATTATATTGGAGTTTGCTCTTAAATCCGGTGAAAAGCTGCTGCAGAACATTCACTATATTGAACTGGAAAATGATAAAATAGTGTATTGGAAATTTTATTGTTTTTCCTGGGATTTGATGATTGCAGCTGCAAAAGAGCTGGATGTGACACTCGGGGCAGATTATTTTTATCATATTTTTTAAATACAATGTATAATTTGGCTTCTTTTTCCCGTTATAGAACTTGAAGAGCTTTTGAATTGGTTCTATTAAAAAGACAGGGAGAGATGAAATGATGGGAACGCCAATAGTCAATAGGATGAATACGGTTTTTGTACATGTAGCAGATTTGAAAAAGTCGGCAGGGTGGTACTGTAAGCTTCTTGGCCAGAAAGTCACAGAGCCGGTTGAGAACCCGGTATATAATGTGAAAATTGATGGGGTGACTGGACTTACCCTGGATGCTGGATCATGCGCTGAAGTGAAAAGACCGCAGGCTGGCCCTTATCCATTGTTCAACCTGCATACCGGGGACATCCATAAGGCGTACAGCTGGATGGAGAACGAAGGTTTTGCCGTTCAAGAAGAAATTACTCACTTTGACGATTTCAGCTTTTTCAACGTAAAAGATCCTGACGGCCATATCATTATGATCTGTACAGGATAAAAAAGCATGGGGAGACTGGAAAAATGACAGGTACAAAAGAAAGGCTGCCTGCGGCCGAATCGGCGCAGATGCTTTTAGATGAAAGATTCCCGGACTGCAGAGGAGCCATCCTCGGAGGAAGCGTTGTTAGGGGAGAAGGAACCATCACTTCTGATCTGGATATTATCGTAATCAATGACAAGACTGGATCTGCCAGAAGAGAATCCTTCTATTATAAAGGATGGCCTGTTGAGCTTTTTGTTCACACCAGGGATTCCTGCAGAGAGTATTGCCGGAAGGATGCAGAAAGGGCCAGGCCGACGCTTCCGAGGATGCTGGCAGAGGGGCAGGTGTTAAAGGGTGAGGACTTTCTTAGCGGAATAAGGAATGAAGCCGCCCTCCTGCTGGCAGCTGGCCCTGCTCTGTGGACAGATGCTGAGCTGACTTTTAAGCGCTATTTCCTGACTGATGCTCTGGATGATTTCATGGGCAGCACTAAAAGGCATGAAACCCTTTTTATCGCTGGGAAACTGGCTGAGCTGGCACATGAATTTCTTCTTAGAACCAATAAGCAATGGATCGGCCAGTCAAAATGGATTTACAGGGAATTATCTCATTTTGATCAAGCCCTGGCGATTAGGTTCGCGGAATGCTTCGACAGCTTTTATCAAGACGGGGATAAACAACCCGTCATTGAGCTTGTGGATGACATCATGAAGCCGTTTGGCGGCAGATGCTTCGACGGTTTTTCGCTGTAAGGAAAATAATCCAAAGCAGATCAAAAAACAAAAAGGAATGAAAACACAGATGGAAAAGTTATATTATCAAGATCCTTACATAAAAGAATTTACAGCTTCGGTCATCCGCCAGGACCAGAAATCTGACGGTAAATGGTATGCAGTTCTGGATCGGACCGCTTTTTATCCGACCGGTGGGGGACAGCCTTTTGATACAGGGACGATTCATGGTATCTCTGTAACTGATGTTGAAGAAGAAGAAGGCGAAATCAGGCATTATCTTGAAGAGAAGCTTCCAGACGCAGGGGAAGTCCAGGGAGGGCTTAACTGGCAGAGAAGATTTGATCATATGCAGCAGCATGCAGGGCAGCATATTCTATCTGCTGCCTTTGATGAGCTGTTCGGGTACAGGACTGTCAGCTTTCATCTTGGAAAAGAGACTTTGACTATCGATCTTGAAACAGAGAACCTGAGTGAAGAAGAAGCAGCAAGGGCAGAAAGAAAAGCGAACGAGATTATTACAGATAATCTTCCGATTGAAACAAAATGGGTCAGTGAAGATGAGCTTGCAGGCTACCCATTAAGAAAAGAAACTAAGGTAAAAGAGAATATCCGTCTTGTTATCATTCCTGGATTTGACTATAACGGCTGCGGCGGAACCCACCCGAAAGCTACAGGGGAAGTCCAGGCTATAAAGATTCTCGGCTGGAGCCGGCAGAAGAAGCAGAACAGGGTAGAATTTGTCTGCGGCGGCAGGGTACTGAAGCAGCTGCACACCAAGAATGTAATTGTGAATCGGACAGGCCAGCTGATCAGTTCGCCAGAGGAGGAAATACCCGAGGCGATCATCAAGCTGCTCGATACGCAGAAACAGATGGAAAAAGAAATGGAGGAAATGAAGAACCAGCTTCTTGAGCAGGAAGGCAAGGAATATGCCAGAAGCGCCGTGGGTGGACAGCACATCATCCAGAAAGTTTTTCATGATAGAAGCATTAAAGAACTCCAGAAGCTGGCCAAGTCCATAGCCATGCAAAATGAACAGGCAGTTGTTTTATTTGCTGCGGAAAACGGCCGGCAGCTGCAGGCAGTATGTGCGAGCGGAACAGAAACAGACGCAGATATGAAAGGGATCATCCAGTCCATTCTCCCTGCCATCAATGGCAGAGGCGGAGGAAACAAGCATTTTGCCCAGGGAGGCGGAGAGGCTGAAATGAGCGGAGAAAGGCTTCTTGAGCTGATGATGGATAGTCTTTGATTGATTTTTTGGGGAGGCCCAGGAACATTTGGGGCCTTCCTTATTTTTTTTTGATGGGGTATTTTCAGCTTTTCTTTTGTCTGAAAAGTGATTTTAGAGATTTTGGCTAGTTATTATTGTGGTCTTTGGCTAGGTAGTGGACCCAGCGTGTTGGCTGGAACCACTATTTTGGATTTTCGCAGAAATAGTGGTTCCAGTGCTTGTGACTAGGACCACTATTTTGGATTTTCAAAGAAATAGCGGTTCCAGCGTTCGTGGCTAGGACCACTATTTTGGTTTTTCGCAGAAATAGTGGTTCCAGTGCTTGTGGCTGGAACCACTATTTTGGCTTTTCGCAGAAATAGTGGTTCCAGTGCTTGTGGCTAGGACCACTGTTTTGGATTTTCAAAGAAATAGCGGTTCCAGCGTTCGTGGCTAGGGCCACTATTTTGGCTTTTCCCAGAAATAGTGGTTCCAGTGCCCGTGTCTAGGACCACTATTTTGGTTTTTCCCAGAAATAGTGGTTCCAGCGCCTGAGGCTAGGACCACTATTTTGGTTTTTCCCAGAAATAGTGGTTCCAGCGCTCGTGGCTAGGACCACTATTTTGGTTTTTTCCAGAAATAGTGGTTCCAGCGCCCGAGGCTAGGACCACTATTTTGGTTTTTTCCAGAAATAGTGGTTCCAGCGCCCGTGGCTAGGACCACTATTTTGGCTTTTCAAAGAAATAGTGGTTCAAGCCCCCTCCGCATCTTATGTAAAGTTCACTTGACGTAAAGCTCCCTTTACAATATAGTAAAACCAAGGAGGACGTTTATGAAAAATAATTTGGCAGAGCTGAGAAAGAAGCATGGTTTTTCGCAGGACCGGCTTGCGGCCAGGCTGGGTGTCTCAAGGCAGACGATCATCAGCATTGAAAAAGGAAAATATTCACCTTCTCTTCCGCTTGCATTTCAAATTGCGAAGACCTTTGATACAACGATTGAACATATTTTTATCTATGAAGAAGAAACAAACAAGAAAGGAGAATGAACGGATGGAATCAAGACTGATTTTCTATATATGCGGGGGCTTATTTTTAATCATTACCCTCTTTATGGCCGTAATCGGCATATCGGCAGGGGAAAGCATCCTGCCGCAGACATGGACACTTCTTTCGATGACAGTTATGAGCTTTTCAATGGGATACCTTTATCCTCAGTTCAAGCAAAAGGACGAAAGAATGAAGCTGATCCGGCAGAAAGGCCTCTTTTACGCTTATTTTGCTCTCATTGTTTATTTCTTCATCTTTTTTCTGCTGCTTGGTCTTGGAATTATTGATATTTCTGCGCTTGAACTGCTGCAAATTTTATCAGGCCTGACAATCAGCACGGTCTTTTTGTCCATGGTATACGTTTCTAAAAGGATTTGACAGGGACGGCGGAATTTAACAGAACTGAAATCCTGCCATTTTGAGAAAGCTAAAAGGGTAAATCTCAATAAAAGGCGGGTATTCTATGGCAACTTTATTATATATCACTGCACATCCCCATGATGAAACACAATCCTTCAGCATGGCTGCCGGAACGGCATTTATTGAATCCTACCGTGAATCCAATCCGGGGGATGAAGTCATAAGGCTTGATCTGTATAAAGAGCATATTCCCCAGATTGATGCAGATGTATTCAGCGGATGGGGCAAGCTTCGCACGGGCAGCTCTTTTGATGACTTGTCTCAGGAAGAAAAAGAAAAAGTGAACAGGCTTTCAGAACTGACTGAGCAATTTGTATCTGCAGATAAATATGTTTTTGTTACTCCTTTGTGGAACTTCTCCTTTCCTCCAGTGATGAAGGCATATCTTGATTCTGTGTGTACAGCAGGGAAGACATTTAAATATACAGAACAGGGGCCGGTAGGTCTTCTTCCTGATAAAAAGGCCATTCATATCCAGGCGCGAGGCGGAATCTATTCCGAAGGTCCGGCCGCAGAAATGGAAATGGGGCACCGTTATATCGGGATCATTATGCAGTTCTTTGGGATTCCTTCTTTTGAAGGCATTTTTATTGAAGGCCACAACCAATTCCCGGACCGCGCCCAGCAAATTAAAGAAGAAGGCGTGGCAAAGGCGAAAGAGAAAGCCAAAACCTTTTAAGCATGCAAAAAAAGAGATTTCTGCCCGGCAGAAATCTCTTCTTGTATTTAAAATTTTGCAGCTGTATCAGCAGCCTGCTTGATGCCTTCAAAAATGATTTCTTCCGCTTTATCAGGGAACTGGTTGTGCCCCTCGGTCACGATGGAAGTGACGTCCTGGACTCCGAAGAAAGCCAGAAGTGTACTTACATATTTCTCAGACATTTCGACCTCTGCAGCAGGGCCTTCTGAATAAACTCCGCCCCTTGCATTCAAGAGAGCGACTTTTTTATCAGTAAGAAGACCTACAGCGCCGTTTTCAGTGTATTTGAATGTTTTGCCGGCTTGTGCCAGGTAGTCAAAGTATGTGTGAAGGACAGCTGGGACCGTAAAGTTCCAGAGCGGGAATGCGAACACAGCTTTATCCGCCTCAAGGAATTGGTTCAAATACTTTGTGATGCGGGCTGCAGCAGCTTCTTCTTCTGCATTCAGCTCCATGCCCTGGCCCTGCTTGTACATTGCTGTAATATGAAGATTATCATAATAAGGAAGATTTTCTTCAAACAAATCCAGTTCAGTGATTGTATCTTCCGGGTGGTTCTCCTTATAGCTGCTAAGGAAAGCATCGTACATTTGCACGCTGACTGCCTGGTCGGCAGGACGGGAGTTTGCTTTGATGAATAATACGTTTGACATTAGAATAATTCCTCCGTTAGTTACTAAGAAGTTTTCCGCAGGTTAATTATTTTTAATTCAAGATAATAAGCGGATATTGGCTATTATAGCTAGTCAGGCTGGAAGGGTCAAAGCATCTGCTTATACAAAAACATTAAAGGCAGCTTCCATTCCTGAAGCTGTCAATAAAAAAAGAAGGCGCCGGTCTCCCAGTCCAGCTTCCTTCCCTTACTCACAACTATGATGAGGCTTTTAACTGGCGCGCTTTCCTTTTCCCCCACATTTTTTTCACGATCGGATAGGCTATAGGAGCCCATTTAATGATGTTTTTCACCAATTTCTTCATAGCGGGATACCTCCTGGATTTATTTCCATTCCTATTCCCTTTCAGTGCCGGGGACAAACCTGCAGAAGATAAGAGGCAGTCCTGCTTAGAAAGGCGAAAACCAAATTTTGAGATCTGAGAATTGTTTTTGAACATGGTATGTCAAATCTAGATGTGTAGCTGTTTTGTTACATTCTATGGAACACTCCTGGTTGTTTACTGCTTCCACTGGCTAGTACAATAGTCTTATGTATGTGGAGGCGTGGAATTTACATGAGTTTCGGCGCTTCCATGAGCAGGAGCCGGCAGTGCAGCCGGCCTGCAGGATCAGGCTGATATGCTTCCTCGGTGACTTTGCCGCAGAAGCGCCGGCCTAAATATAAGGAGAAGAGGAAAAGCATGACATTGACTGTCCCAGCTAACAATATTCCAAGCACTTCACAGGTTCTGGATGAGCGAGCCATTTTGGCTGCCATTGAAAGATCACATGCGATGATTGAGTTCAGCCCGCAAGGCACTGTGCTATGGGCAAATCATAATTTTGCAAGTACCATGGAATATGATGTAAATGAAATGAAGGGCATGCATCACCGGAGATTTTGTACCGATGAATTTGCCAGCAGCCCCGCTTATTCTGTATTATGGAAAAACTTGAGGAGCGGCAAAAGCTTTCAGGAAAAAATCCAGCGGGTGACGAAGAGAGGAAACCTGATTTGGCTTGAAGCTACATATACCCCAGTGAGGGATGAAGAAGGAAATGTCATTGCCGTAGTAAAACTGGCTACAAATATAAATGAAAGAGAAAGCAATACGGTTGCGATTGCAAACGAACTGCAAAACATGGCAGGGGAGCTGCTGAACCGGGCCGAGCTCGGAATAACCAGAAGCGAAGAAGCTGCGGAAGCATCCGAGAAGCTTGCTGGAGATTCAAGAGAGAATCTGAAAATGCTGGATACTCTTAAAACTCAGGCACTGTCCATTGGCGACATTGTAAAAACAATCCGCGAAATAGCTGCCCAGACAAATCTTCTTGCATTAAATGCAGCTATCGAGGCAGCACGTGCCGGCGAGCATGGGAGAGGATTCAATGTTGTTGCCGGCGAGGTCAGAAAGCTTGCCACCAGGGTCCAGGAATCCATTGGTGAAGTGAACGCCCATATTGAAGGCATTTCAGGCGAGGTAAAAAATATCAGCGAAGCCACCAGGCAATCTAGGGACGGCATTGAAAAAAGCAGGCTGCTGAACGAACAGGCGATGGAGGAATTCAAGGGAATAGAGAGTGCAGCCCGATCGCTTGATAGCAGGGCAAAGGCTTTCAAGGACATTTTGAAGTAAGTGATTTAACGGAAAGAAGACCGGCTGCCTGCTGACAGGCAGCTGTTTTTAGCTGCCGAGAGTTTCTCGACAGCCTGAGAATCTCCATTGATGGAGATTCTTTTTCTTTTGAATGTTACAATTTTTTTGTAACGGTTAAAAAATTATTTTAACTTTATAGAATCTATGATATTATGAACCTGCGATAATTTGAAAGCGATTACATGAATTGAGGTGCAATGATGTGAAGGAGTCTGCTAAGCCTGTATTTGATTTAGCCTCGAGAACAGCAGACATGCTGGTTTCCATGTTCGGGAAGCGCTGTGAAGTAGCCGTCCATGATTTTTCGAGCCTGAAGAACTCGCTTGTGTATATAGCAGGCGACCTGACAGGCCGTCAGATCGGATCGCCTATTACAGATCTGGTGTTGAATGAATTGGCAAAGAAAAAAGATAAAGTTGATGACATCCCAAACTACCGCACACAGACAAAGAACGGGGCGATTTTAAAATCCTCTACCATTTTCCTGAGAGATGGGGAGAATCATGTGGTCGGCGCCCTTTGCATCAATTACGACATTAGTCTATTCATGCAATTTGGCGGGGAAATAGAAGATTTTATTTCTATCCATTCGGGCGAAACAAAAGAAGAGAATTTCTATTCATCTGTACAGGATGTAATCCATGGGATGGTAGAACAGGTGCTTAACGGGTTTAAGAAATCTCCCTCTATCATGCAGCTGGAAGAAAAAGTAGAATGCGTCCGGCAGCTTGAGGAAAAAGGGGCCTTTTTAATAAAAGGAGCAACAGATTATGTAGCGAATGTATTGGGAGTTTCAAAGTTCACGGTCTACAACTATCTGCAGAAAATCCGCACCGAAAGTGAATTTCAAAAGCAGTGAACAGCAGCAGGAATATGACAGCTTAGAGGAGTGTTTGCAATGGAAATCATAAAAGGAACGGTCTTATTATTAATTGTATTAGCCTTCTTTTCACTATTCAGCTTTAAAGCACCTAAAGGGATGAAAGCGATGGGGGCTCTTGCCAGTGCTGCAGTAGCTGCATTTCTGGTAGAAGCTTTTCAGCGATATGTTGGGGGCGATCTCCTCGGGATTGCTTTTCTGGGGGAAGTAGGGGATGCAGCAGGGAGCATGGGCGGAGTTGCAGCTGCAGCACTCGTGGCGCTTGCAATCGGCGTCTCTCCGGTGTATGCTTTAATGCTTGGGGTATCTTGTGCCGGGCTCGGACTATTGCCTGGATTTATTGCAGGATATCTGGTAGCGTTTATTGTGAAAAAGATAGAAGAAAAAGTGCCTGCGGGCTTTGACTTAATTGTGACCATCATTGTGGCGGCGCCTTTAGTTAGGCTGATTGCCGTATATCTAAAGCCTGTTGTAGATGCTACACTATTGAATATCGGCGGTATCATCACAGAAACAGCAAGCAGCAGCCCGATTCTTATGGGCATCATACTTGGAGGAGTCATTACTGTCGTGGCAACAGCACCATTAAGCTCCATGGCGCTTACAGCCATGCTGGGGCTGACCGGGGTTCCCATGGCCATCGGGGCACTTGCAGTGTTCGGCTCATCTTTCATGAACTATGTGCTGTTCAGCCGCTTAAAATTCGGTGACCGCAAGACAACGATTTCCGTAGCCATCGAGCCACTGACACAGGCACATATCATTTCAGCTAACCCAATTCCGGTGTATGTGACAAATTTCATTGGAGGCGCTGCTGCCGGCGTTATTGTTGCCTTGTCAGGCATGATCAATAATGCGACAGGAACAGCGACTCCAATTGCCGGCCTGGCTGTTATGTTTGGTTTTAATGACCCTGTAAAAGTGACAATCATTGCCCTATCATGTGCGGCTGCCGGAGCAGTCAGCGGCCTTGTTGGGTCAATCTTGTTTAAAAATTATAAAATAAGAACAGTAGCTGAACTAAAAGAAGAAAAAAACCAAAGTGTTCAGGAAGTTGCCAGAAAATCATCAATTATTGCGAGGGTTGCAAAATGAAATATAGATCTGCGTTTGATATTATTGGTCCGGTCATGATTGGTCCATCGAGCTCACATACTGCCGGTGCTGCACGCATCGGAAGAGTGGCAAGGACCCTTTTTGGAAATATGCCAAACAAAGCGGTCATTTCCCTGTATGGTTCGTTCGCCAAAACATATAAGGGGCATGGAACCGATGTGGCCATTGTAGGAGGCCTTCTCGACTTCGACACATTCGATGAAAGGATACCGCAGTCTTTGGGCCTGGCGGAGGAAGCCGGCCTTGACATTGAATTCAGGATAGAAGACACTGTCATGGACCATCCGAATACAGTATCCATTCACCTGACTGACGGAAAGCAGGAGCTGGACCTGACAGGCATCTCCATCGGCGGGGGCACCATAGAAATTACTGAATTGAACTCGTTCAAACTCAAGCTTTCTGGAAATCCTGCCATACTGGTCATCCATAATGACCAATTCGGCGCCATATCCGCTGTCACTCATGTACTGGCCATGCATCGGATCAATATCGGCCATATGGAAGTTTCCCGCAAGGAAAAGGGCCAAATGGCAATGATGGTCATTGAAGTGGACCAGCGCATCGATCTGGATGTGATCAGAGAATTGGAACAGCTTCCTAATATCACACAAATCATCAGAATGGCAGAATAGAAGATTAGGAGCCGGGAGGGAATACGATGTTATTTCGCAATGTAGCAGAATTAGTCGAACTTGCCGAAAGCAAGGGCGTGAAAATAGCTGAAATCATGATTCAGCAGGAAATAGAAGTATCAGGGCGGACACGCGAGGAAATCATAGCCCAGATGGACCGCAACCTGACAGTGATGGAAGAAGCGGTCGAACGCGGCCTGAAAGGCGTCAAATCGGTTTCCGGCCTTACAGGCGGAGACGCGGTACTCTTGCAGAATTATATCAAAAGCGGAAAAGCTTTATCCGGCAACCTGCTGCTTGATGCCGTCAGCAAGGCAGTTGCCACCAATGAAGTCAATGCCGCAATGGGCGTTATCTGCGCCACACCTACAGCAGGGTCGGCTGGTGTGGTGCCTGGCACACTGTTTGCAGTCAAAGAAAAGCTTAATCCGACAAGGCAGGAAATGATTGAATTCCTGTTCACCTCAGCAGCCTTTGGATTTGTTGTCGCCAACAATGCTTCCATTTCCGGAGCTGCCGGCGGGTGCCAGGCTGAAGTGGGCTCAGCGAGCGGAATGGCGGCCGCAGCCATTGTCGAGCTGGCGGGAGGGACTCCTTCCCAGGCTGCAGAGGCTATGGCCATCACCTTAAAGAATATGCTCGGCCTCGTCTGCGATCCTGTAGCAGGGCTGGTTGAAGTCCCTTGCGTAAAAAGGAATGCAATGGGTGCATCAAATGCCATGACGGCTGCAGATATGGCTCTTGCCGGCATCACCAGCCGGATACCATGCGACGAAGTCATCATTGCCATGTATAAAATTGGACTGACAATGCCATCTGCCCTGCGCGAAACTGCAGAAGGCGGGCTTGCCGCCACTCCAACCGGAAAGAGGCTGCAGGCTGAGATATTCGGAAAATAGAATGCTGGAGGATCCCCTGCTTTTACAAGCGGGGGATTTTTTATGCTTCCATCTTAAAAGGAGTTTCCAGACAATTAAAAATCAACCGGAGGGGGGGCAGATACCTCATAGAAACTTGCGAAAACTGCAGTGTTTGCTGCGAACAGATAAATTTTTCTGAAAAATCAAGATAAAAGGTACAGAATATGTTATTATGGAGTTACGTAATAACGTAAAATAGAAACTGCCAAACAAAGGAGGCTTTACTCCAAATATGCCATTCAAGGAAGATCTGAATGTTATTAAACGCCAGCTGGAGGTTCTTATCAAGCAAGCAGAAAAAATGGAAGCAGCCTCGCTGGACCAGCACAGTAAAGAAGAGAATCAGTTTACCACTATCTCCTATAGCGGCACAATTGCAGCCCGGGAAGGAAGGCGCAGTTGGAAACCCGCGTCTAAAACGATCGAAGAGGTGCTGGCGCCAGACAGCGGCAGCCTTGCGAATATACTTTCCTCACTTGGCCACATACAAAGGATAGAAATGATCAAGTCACTTATGCAGGAGCCGAAGAATGCAGCTGAATTGGTCAAGGAACTTGGGATGGGGACGACCGGACAGCTCTACCACCATATGAAGCCGCTGCTGCACGCCGGCATCATTGAACAGAAGGAACGGGGAGGCAGCTATTCAATTGCAGCAGATAAAATTCTCCCAATACTTCTCCAGCTTGCAGGGGCAGCAGAAATGTTTGAGAGCAGCCGCTATTTGGCACTGGAAGCACTGAGGGAAGAACCAGAAAAAGTGGACATGAAAACTGAAGGAGATTTTGATGCAAACATTTTGCTGTTTTCACTCATCCATCATGCAGTCCAGGAGCATGAAGCCGGCCATGCATCCAAAATAAATATATACCTGCATAGTGATGGAAGTGCGACTGTTTCAGATGATGGCCGCGGCATCCCGGTTTCCCTGCTGGAAGGAACCAGCTTGAGCAGGCTCCAGGACGTGCTGACAGATGTTGAGAAAAACTATCTGGAAGATTCATCGGATCAAAAAGCCGGTATTCCTGTTGCGGCAATAAACGCTTTTTCAGAAAAGCTGACAGTCCTGATTAAAAAGGATCATCGGATCTACAGGCAGGAATATCAGTATGGAAAAGCTCTTGCACAGGTGGTTCCCATAGGGGAAACGAATGAAACGGGAACGAGCATCAGCTTTCTGCCTGATAAGAAAGTGTTTAAGACCGGATTTCATTCTGCAAAGCTGGAGGAAAAAATAAAGGAATTGCAGGGACTATACCCCGATTTATCACTGTCTTTGCAATAAAGGAGGAAGAAAGATGGCTGGCTTAGAAACGATTAGAACCGCAGAAGATGTAATGATCATGCTGGATTTCCTGCTGAAAGAAGAGTCTTCATTTCAATGGGATCAATTTTACGAAAAAAGGGGAAATCATGTCCCATTTTTCAGGAATGTTCCTGATGAGAATCTGGCTGCTTATTTCAATAATGGGCAGGTGACAGCAGGCAGGGTGCTGGAACTCGGCTGCGGACCAGGCAGGAATGCCATTTACATGGCAGGAAAAGGGTGCACGGTGGATGCCGTAGATTCTTCTAAAGAAGCGCTGAATTGGGCAAGGGAGAGAGTGGTGGGAAATGATGCGGATATACGTTTCGTTGAAGCTGATATCTTCCAGCTGGACCAAAGCTTTGCCGGATACGATTTTATTTACGATTCAGGCTGCTTTCACCATATACCGCCGCACCGGAGAGCAGATTACTTTGCCATCCTGCGAGACAGGCTGAAGCCAAATGGCTTGTTTGCACTAACATGCTTTGAAGAAAACGGTGAGCTGGGCGGCTCGGCTCAATCAGATTGGGATGTTTATAGAGAACGCAGCATGAAGGGCGGCCTCGGCTTCACAGAGGAAAAGCTTCTGAAGTTATTCTGTGATTTAAGAGCGGTTGAAATCAGACCGATGAAAAAGAAGAACAGAGATGAAACAGAGTTCGGTGTTTCCGGTTTCCTGACAGCACTTTTTCAAAAGAAGGAATAGGGGATCTGCAATGGATGATAGAATAAAAGAATTATTAAAGAATGTACAGGAAGAATGCCAAGGAAGAATCAACATTTCAGATATTGAACCATTTGCCTTTGGGGTAGAAAATTGTGTGTTCAAGGGCTATTCCCCTGAATGGGGCCAGGTGGCCATCCGGACTCCCTGGTCCCGGCAGATTGACAGGGAAACGGATACCATCACAGATTCAAGGCTTGGGCTGCTGAAAGAACATGCTTTGACAGGCCACAGCAGAAGGCATGGCCTGCCGGTGCCGGCCATCTTTCATCTGCACCTTGGCGAAACAGCAGATTTTCTGGTTCAGCAATTTGTAGAGGGAGATCAGAGTTCCTCCATTGAAGAAATAGGAAGAATTGCAAAAGAGCTGCACAGCATTGAAGCTTTGCCGGAGACTGGCATCTCTGAGCAGGATGTGCACCAGTCATTGGCTGACAGGATTGCCATTAGGGCAAAAGCAGCTGAAAAGGTTCTGAATTGCCGTCTGCCGCTGCCTGATTCGGAAGATATTCAAGGGCTATTATCTTCGTACAAGCAGAAAAAGCGGCTGCTTCACATGGATCTGCGGCCGGAAAATCTTATTTTTCAAGAAGGAAAGGCGGCTGCCGTCATTGACTGGACAAATGCGCTGATTGGAGATCCGGTCCTGGAGCTTATGAGAATAAAAGATTATGGGCTTCTGACAGATGAATTTATCCTGGGATATGCAGGGGCGGAGTTGGAAATAGCAAGGGTTCCAGAGGCTGTTCAGTATCTTTATCAGTTTGATACAGCCGCGATGCTTGCCGTGTTATTTCATACCGAAAGCATCGATCCCGCACAGGGTGAAGCAGCTGGGATAAGAGTAAGGGAGCTTCATAGAAAAATAGTTAACTTGTTGTAGTTTATAATAATATTATGTAAACTAAACTAGATTATACATTCGAATCCCCATTTCCGCCCCAATAAGCTATAATAGAAATTGTCAAAAGATTAGAAATAGGAGTGTTAGCATGTCTAAAAACGTGGGAATCATTGGCCTGGGTGCCATCGGAGAGAGAGTGCTGAGAAATTTTCAATATAATGAAGGAACAAGGGTAGCAGCACTTTGCGATACGAATGAAACCCGGCTCGAGGCACTAAAAAGCGAACTGGGGGAAGTTTCCCTTTACAGCAACTATGAGGAACTTTTAAATAATGAAGAAATCGAACTGGTATACATAGCCGTGCCGCCAAAGTTCCACCATCAGATCGCTTTGGATGCGATCAAAAAAGGAAAACATATTCTTTGTGAAAAGCCGCTCGCCAATTCAATTGAGGAGGCAAGGGAAATGGCAGAGGCTGCAGAGGCAGCCGGCATCGTCAATGCAATCAATTTCCCAATGATGTACAGCAATGTGTTCCGTCTTTTTAAGGAAAAAGCAGAGGATGGGACGCTCGGTGAAATCAAACGGGTTGAGGTGAATCTGCATTTCACTGAATGGCCAAGAAAATGGCAGAAGAATAATTGGATCGCTGGCAGGGAGCAGGGCGGATTCATCCGCGAAGTCGGCCCGCACTATATCCAGATGATCATGGACGTTTTCGGCGATATAAAGGATGTCCGTTCCTTTGTCGACTATCCTGAGGACCCTGAATTATGCGAGACAGGATTTACGGCAGTGATGACAGCTGGAGATAACATTCCTGTCGTTTTCAACGGGGCCAGCGGGATTGGCCAGCAGGAAAAGATTTCTTTCAAGATTTTTGGAGAAAAAGGAACCATCGATCTGCTGAACTGGAGCCAGCTTGCTGAAAGCACGATTGACGCTGAAGCCGAAATGCTGCCGCTCGAGCGTGAAAATGACTTGGAACTTGTCAGCGAAATCTGCCACAGCATTGATGGGGGAAAAGCAAGGATCGTCAGCTTTAAACAAGGATACAAAGTGCAAGAGGTCCTTGAGCAGCTGCTGAATACATAATCAAAGGACTTGGGGGCAGGAAAATGGGTCTGCGTTTTACGGTATATGAAAATCCGCAGGAATTTCTGCAGAAAACAGAAGGGTTCCTGCTTAAACACCAGGAAATCGGCTATAAACCGGCAGCCGATTCTGTCATGCTGAAGTGGGTATAAATTGAAAAAGCAAGGCCAAATCATGATGATTTGGCCTTTTATCTTCGGAGGGGATAGGATGCTGGAATGGTTGGCAGAGGAAATACCGCTGCTGAAGAAAAGCACTGGTATTGTCATTATACAAAAAGGATTTTCACAAGATGAGAAGTATATAATTTCATTGAAGGATCAAAGCAAATTAGTCCTGAAGCTCTTTGATCTATCAGGACTAGCTTCAAAAAGGCAAGAGTTCGATATTTTAAAAAAAATGCAGGATTATCGCATCCTTTGCTCCCAGCCTATTGAGATGGGCGAGGCAGGAGGAAAAGGATACATGATCACCTCGTTTATCGAGGGTAAGGATGCGGAGGAAGAAATAAGGCGCCTCACTGAGCAGGATCAGTATGCAATAGGTGCAGCTGCCGGAAGACAATTGAGGAAAATGCATCAGCTTCACGCACCACGTGGCACTCCTTCCTGGTATAAAAGGAAAACAGAGAAGCACAGGAAGTATTTGGAGGCATATTCTTCATGCGGAGTAAAGATCAAGCATGATGATAAAATCATCCATTTTATTGAAGAAAATCTTCACAGGATGAAAAATCGTCCCAGCTTTTTTCAGCATGACGACTTTCACCCTGGTAATCTGATCATTCAAAATAACAGACTGGCAGGCATTATTGATTTTAACCGTTTTGACTGGGGAGATCCGATACATGAATTTCTGAAACTCGGCATCTTCAGCCGCAATGTGAGCATTCCTTTTTCCATCGGCCAAATAAAAGGCTACTTTGACCAGGAAGAACCAGGGGAGGAATTTTGGACTTTATATTCCGTTTATCTGGCGATGTGTGTGTTTTCCACTGTAATCTGGACACTGAAACACACCCCCGAAAACCTTGAGGGAATGATGGAAAAAGTGAATCTGTTTTTGGAGGACCATGAATATTTCTCAAGAATGAGTCCTAAGTGGTACGATTTGCAGCAGGGGGGAAAGCGGTAGTGGACGTAGTCTATCATATTTCTGATGAAATGCCAAAACAGGAAGTGCTGAACAAAATCCTTACATTACATGCTGCCATTTTCGGGGAAACGGATCAGCTGGAAAAAAAGATGGCGGATAAGCCTAAGCGTCTTGTTGCATCTGCGATTTATCAAGATCAGGTGATTGGGTATAAGGTTGGCTATGAAATGGAAGAAAACAAGTTCTACAGCTGGCTTGGCGGCGTGGATGCAAAGTACCGCGGGAAAGGAATTGCCTCCAGGCTGATGGAGATGCAGCATGAATATATCAAGGGGTGCGGGTATCGGGTAATCCAGACTAAAACAATGAACAAGTGGCGGCATATGCTGATTCTGAATATAAAGCACGGATTTGATGTACTGGAAACATATATAGATGAAAAAGGAAGGCATAAAATCATCCTCGAGAAAAAACTGCGGGACTAGCAAAAAAATAGATGGAAGAAAAAGGATTTTTGAGGTTTTTGTCGAAATATTCCTTATTATACTTATCGGAGGTATGCAGGTGTTTCTATTATTTTATTGAGGTCAAGGAAATCAACATAACCTAAATAAATGACAGGAGTTGAATTTCTTATGATCTATACATCTTCATTAAATGGCATCTCGTCTGACATGCTGACTGGTTTTTTCGTAGATTGGCCGAATCCTCCATCACCGGAGACTCATATGAAATTGCTGGAAAACAGCTTCAAGGTGATTCTCGCCATCGATGAAAAAAAGGGGCAGGCAGCCGGCTTCATCACTGCCATCAGTGATAATGTACTATCTGCGTATATTCCATTGCTCGAAGTCCTTCCAGAATATCAAAACCAAGGAATAGGAAAAGAGCTGGTAAATAGAATGCTGGAAGAACTGAATGGCCTCTATATGATCGATCTGCTTTGTGATGATTACCTGGCTCCATTCTATGAGAAGGCAGGAATGTCTAAAGCAGGCGGCATGGTAATCAGAAATTACGAAAAGCAATCAGGTTAAAATAGTTTAAGCACAGGGACTTTCTCTGTGCTTTTTTCCAGAAGGGCAAAGGAGCATATATGAAACAATTTTTATCATTTGATGAAAACATCCGAATTAGAATGCTATTAAAATTTTTCACCGTGCTGTTTCATACGATGGTTATGCCTTACACAGTTGTCTATTTTGCTGCGAAAATTGGCCCTTCTTTAACCACTGTGATGATTATCATCATTGGAATTATTAGTATCATAGGATACCTTTTAGGCGGACGTGCAGCTGACAGGTTCGGGCGGAAAAGAGTCATCATCACTAGTGAAATGATGGCCGGAATCGGCTTTGTGCTTGTGGGCTGTTTTGATTCGCTCCCTCACTTTTACGCCATCCCCATAGTTATTGCATTCAGCTTTATTTATTTCTTTGAAAGCGCATCAAATCCTGCTTATTCTGCCCTGATCATAGATGCGAGCAATGAAAAGGACAGAAAGATCATCTATACATATTTCATGTGGATTTCGAGTACCGCGTTTGCCGGCGGAAGCTTATTGGGAGGGTTCTTTTTCGAAAATCATTCGTCGATCCTGTTCTTTATAGTTGGACTTACTTCCATATTATCCGCTGTATTGACCTCGCTGCTGATAAAAGACATTCCTCTTAAAGCTGCTGATGCAATCACTGAGCTGCCAGCCGCACCGGCAAAGAAACTAAGTATTTTTGCCTCACAATTATTTCTTTTCTTATGCATAGGACAGCTGCTGATCAATATATTGAAAGAACAATTTCCCAATTATTTAAGCATCAGGATCGTGTCAAAATATCCTGTTGGTGATTTCGATGTTTCAGGATACAAGATGATCGGCTATCTGAATCTCGAAGAAACGATCATCATTACAACAGCAGCCGGCATCATTTTCAAGCTCACTAAACGGCTCTCGGAAAAAATATCCCTCTTGCTGGGCTTGCTGCTGTTTGTTCTCGGCTATGTCTGCCTAAGCTATTTCATACATCCAGTCTTCTTAATGCTGGGAATGCTATTCATTTCTGCCGGGGGGCTCATCTATCTGCCAACCCTGCAGGCCATCACCGCCAAATCGCTTCCTGCACATTCCAGAGGAAAGCATTTATCGATCCTTGGACTCGTAGGGGCGGCCGGTGGGATGATTTCCAGCTTATTCATCTGGGCAATGGAATTTATACCGGAGACAGGGATTACTTTTATATTTATTGGTATGGGGATTTTTTTGATGGGGGTTTATTGGAGGGTTTATTATTTTTCACAAGAAGCTTATGAGAATCAACTTAGGATGAGTAAGGTTGGCTAGCTTCCTGCGAAATTACTTAAGGTAAATTAAAAGCTAACATATTTTTCGGAGGTAATAGCTATGTCAGAAGTTCCAATAAGGTGTACAGGCATTGCTGCAATCTTGATTAACAAGCTCGAGAAGGAAAGCAAGGTATTACTTTTAAAAAGAGCCGGAACTGTGCTGCCGGATGCCTGGTGCTATATTGGCGGCAGCATAGAGGAAGGGGAAACCGCCTGGGATGCGCCATTACGAGAGATAAAAGAAGAAACAGGAATCTCGCTTCCATATCTTTATGTATCCAACCAATATGATCAGATTTATTCTGCGAAAGACAACTATATTTACATGGCGCCTGTTTTTGTTGGCTATGTCGAAGAGCATCAGGAAGTTATCTTAAATCATGAACATTCAGCTTATAGATGGATGTCTTTTGCGGAAGCAATTGAAACCGCCGCATTGCCGGGGAATGATGCGGTTTTGATGAGTGTGGAAAGACACTTTGCTAAAAAGAGTCCTTCTGACTTTTTACGTGCAGGCAAACTGGAGGAAGCTCGCTGATAAAAAGAGGGACTGTATGGAATATCATCCAAAAATGCACCGGGCTTTTGGAGTATATGGCTTCTTTTTCGAGAAAAACAGACTCCTGGTAATAAACAAAAAAGGCGGCTCATACACCAATCACTATGATCTGCCGGGAGGAAGCCTTGAGGATTCGGAAAGCCTGCCTAATGCTTTGAGGAGAGAGTTCCTTGAAGAAACGGGCATGAAGTTAGAAATCATCCGAAATATCGGCGTTATTGATTTCATACTTCCTTGGGACTGGAAGGAATATACCCATGTGCATCATATCTGTGTCTTTTATGAAGTTGAAGGCACCGGAGGGCTGACTCAGCCGATGCAGTTTGAAGGCCAGGATTCACTGGGTGCCCTATGGATTTCAGAACATGAAGCCACTTTTGATAACGCTTCACCTTTAGTGGTGAAAGCATTTGAATGGCTAAAGACTGAAAAGCTGGGTATTGATGCGGAGTGCTATGAACATTGGAAAGTGAAGGGCTTAATTTTATGAAAAATAAAACCGGGAGTAACCTCTCGAGTGGAAAAACGTCTAACCAGTAAGAGGTGAGATTTTTGAAAAAATGGCTCCTGATTATTTTGTCTGCCTTAGTCCTTTTGGCCGGCTGGGAATTGTGGCCTGAGAAGGTTAAGAAAGTGGAAGTGTATAAAATGCATGCATCAGCAGGTGAAAAGTCCATCACAATTTCAGACTACAAATCAGTCCAGATATTCAGAAATGCCTTCAGAAACGCTAAGAAACAATCAGGTATCGTTGATATGGCGGAGCCGGAGTACAAAGTAGCAATGGGGAATAAGATTTATTTTCTCTGGATTGATGAAGAGCATGGGACAATTATGAATATGGAAGATACACATAGAATCTATACGCTTTCCCGCTTGTCGGCTATTAAGATTGGGAGAGTGTTAAGCAGGCAGGAGTAAGCTCTTAATTTTTTGCTTAGTACAAACAGATATAGCTGCTTTTAGGTTAGTACATCCTGTATTAGATAAAGCTTTTAGAGACCATGCAAGTAATATCTATACAACTTATTAAGTAGAAGAGCTATCTAGTACTATAGAATATCCTAAACTGGAAAGGACAGTCCTCTTTGGATGGCTGTCCTTATTGTGTTGTTGAGTTAAAATAGTATTAATGAAAAAATGAGGAGTCTCCATTATGCCAACCATCAGACATTCACAATTCATCAAAGCACCAATTGAAGTTTGTTTTGATCTTGCCAGAAGCGTTGAAGTACATACACAAACAACATCAAGAACACAGGAAAGGGCAGTTGGGGGAGTGACCAGCGGATTGCTTGAAAAAGGCGATATGGTAACTTGGGAGGCCGTGCATTTCGGTATCAGGCAGAAGCTGACTGCCAAAGTGACCGTTATGGAAAAACCTTTTCGATTTGTCGACATCATGGTAAAAGGTGCTTTCAAGTCGTTTGTCCATACCCATGAATTTTTGGAGGAAGCTGAAGGAACGGTTATGATTGATACATTTAAATATGAATCGCCTATGGGACTGCTGGGAATTGCAGCTGATAAGCTGTTTTTGGAGCGATATATGCGGGAGTTTATAGTGTTTCGGGCTGAGGGGTTGAGAGAGTTGGCTGAGAAGGAGGGAGGGCAGTGATTAGAGAGGGAGCAGCTAGAACCACTATTCTGTGAAAAATCCAAAATAGTGGTTCCAGCCGAAGAAGCTAGAACCACTATTCTGCGAAAAACCAAAAATATTGGTTCCGGCCGGGGAAGCTAGAACCACTATTCTGCTAAAAAACCAAAATAGTGGTTCCAGCCGAAGAAGTTAGAACCGATATTCTGTGAAAAAGCCAAAATAGTGGTTCCAGCCGGAGAAGCTAGAACCACTATTTTGCGAAAAACCAAAAATAGTGGTTCCAGCCGGGGAAGCTAGAACCACTATATCGAGAAAAACCAAAAATAGTGGTTCCAGCCAGAGAAGCTAGAACCACTACTTTGCGAAAAACCAAAAATAGTGGTTCCAGCCAGAGAAGCTAGAACCACTATTCTGTGAAAAAGCCAAAATAGTGGTTCCAGCCGAAGAAGCTAGAACCACTATTCTGTGAAAAAACCAAAATAGTGGTTCCAGCCGAAGAAGCTAGAACCGCTATTCCGTGAAAAAGCCAAAATAGTGGTTCCAGCCGAAGAAGCTAGAACCACTATTCTGCTAAAAAACCAAAAATAGTGGTTCCAGCCGAAGAAGCTAGAACCACTATTCTGCGAAAAACCAAAAATAGTGGTTCCAGCCGGGGAAGCTAGAACCACTATTCTGTGAAAAAGCCAAAATAATGGTTCCAGCCGTGAAAACTAGAACCGCTATTTCATGAAAAGCCAATGATAGAGGCTCCAACCTTATTACCCATTGGCTACTGCCGCCCCGCTTTCTTAAGTTCGATCAACATAGTGGGTAGAAACATTATGCCCTTTCCGATCGTAGTGGCTGGAGAGTGCTTTTTTTACGGTCTTTTTGTTTTGAATAATCTCACACCATTCGTGTATTATGTTCGTGGTTATTTTTGCATCTGGAAAAAGCAGTTTATATTCCTTACTGGCTCTAATGATAGCATCCGTATAGTTTTCTATTCTCCCACAGGTTTTACATACTAGTGTTTTTTTATTGGCATGTTCATAAAACCTCCCGCACCCCCTACACCCAATCCCCTTCCTCAACCCCTCCCACCCATACTCTGGCACAGATGAAAAAGGTGATTTATCTAGATGAGCAGCGGCCAGTCTGTCTGCCAGTTTGGTGTGCACGGATGACAGTTTAAGTGATGTATCCTTCTTAATAGGAACAGCAAAGCGGTTGAGCTGCGGGTGGAATACGGCAGGGAGGTTGAGAGGGGCTTGATAAAGATGGAATTCCGGGTTGATGAAGATGAGGTGGGATTGGATTTTGGTTTTGCAGCCAAGTTCCTGGAGGAGCCGGCGGAACAGCTGCTCGTTTCTTTTAAGCTGCAATAGGGGATTTTTAATTTCTTTTCTGGAGGAGGTGAACCATTGGTCTCCTTCTGCTGCAAAGTCGCCTTCAAAGTTTTTTACTTCAAAGAGGTAAACGAACTGTGCGGTTATCAGCACTGAGTCTAGCTGAAATAGTGTATTATTCATTTCCAGCAGCAAATCGTTTAAGATTAAGCCTCCTTCTACAACTGATTCCAGCCATTCATCAAATAAGATCTCGCCCTGGTAGCCTTTCTCTAAATTAGAATAGTAAGTCTCATCTTTAGGTGACAAATCCATACGGGAATTCAATGCCCTGAACACACTCAGCTCGCGGGATTCTGTCCGTGTTTTTACAATCAATCATCATCACTCCTTTTGTCATATTTTAACATAGCCAAAAAGAACAGGCGCACATAATACCTGCCTGTTCCCGCTTAAACTTCTGTCAACTCTGTTTCCCTCACAAACCGCTGAACATTATTTCTTCCATTCCTTTTGGCAGCATACAAAGCCTGATCTGCTTCTCTCATCAGAAATTGAATAGGATCATCCAAAATCTGCGGAAAAAGAAACATATGTGAAACTCCTAAACTAAGTGTTGCATGCACATAAACCTGGCCCGCCTTAGTGTACTGTCCTGACACATTCAGCCGAATCACTTCAGCTAAATCACAGGCTTCGTCAAAAGAAGTATCCGGCAGCAGGATGATAAATTCTTCCCCTCCGTATCTGCCTATCACATCAGTAGCGCGAATGCTCGCTTTGGCAACACCCGCAACGTGGGCGAGGACAAAATCCCCAGTCTCATGGCCGTATTCATCATTAATCTTTTTAAAATGATCGATGTCAAACATGATTAAGGAGACGCTCCTCCCATTGGGACTGATTGCCTCAAGTGATTCCAGCGATTTCTTCATAAAATAAGTCCGGGTGTAAACCTGTGTCAGGCCGTCAATAGAAGCGAGTATCTTCAGTTGTTCCTGGATCAGAATTTTTTCAGTGATGTTAACGAATGAAATAATCCGCCCGATTTGATGGCCGTTTTTATCCTCGACATCTGACATTTGCACCTGGTGGTGGATTTTTTTATCATCCTGAATCCATTCATAATCGCAGTCCATGCCATTCTCAATGATTTCACCGAGCGTGCCAGAGCCGGAGAATGCCTCTTTGAAAGGCTTTCCGATTACTGAAGGCTTGAGGAAGGGCATGATCGGACGCATCGCCGAATTGTAGTCAAGGATGGTCCCCTTTGTATTCAAAACAATGACGCCTTCTTTCATTCTGTC
Organism: Bacillus infantis; assembly: GCF_020171945.1. Taxonomy (GTDB): domain Bacteria; phylum Bacillota; class Bacilli; order Bacillales; family Cytobacillaceae; genus Bacillus_AB; species Bacillus_AB infantis_A. Next base: position 77,022 of record NZ_JAIVAP010000001.1, read on the forward strand.
AAAAACCGTATCTCTCAATATGGGTGTCACATCAAACATTTTGAAAGACATTAAAGCGGCCCAGTGAAATAGGTAAGATAAGCTCATGGAAACGGGACCGAGATCAATCCCATAGGGGCTCAGGTCATTCAAATAAAAGTAGTTGGCCAGTATAGGGAACACGAGGCCTGCTGCCATGGCCAGTAATTGAAATCTGAATAAGAGGGATGCACCCCTAAGCTGAAGAAGCAGGGTCATCACACTTACTGAAAGGCAGATGAACATATAAAAAGCATGAACATAAAAGAAAGGGCCGTATTCCAGGTCGGCAATCGGGAAGGGTGCTTCATCTCTCAGCTCAACAGCCGTATAGTACAGGTGGTGAAGGCCATTTGTTGCATGCATGAAGATGGTTACGCCGGGAAAAAGAAAAAGAATATAATGGACCCAGGGCTTCAGTTTTTGCCCTGCATATTCAGCACACATCAAGAAGAGAAAAGCAGGTATAAAGGGCATAACCAGGTATTCAGCGCTAAGCCACAATAGGATGCCCTTTAATGTTGAACTGGACAATTCAAATACATAGAAAAAGGAAAAGAGCGACGATAAGATGGTCGCAATGATATATGGTTTAACACCTGGAGCGCCTTTTAGCTTAAAGAAGGCAAATAGGCATAAACATAAGCTTAAAACTCCTGAAAAAGCGACTAGCGATTTATATAAAATCAATTCATTGGTCATGTCATGTTCTCCAGTAGCATAAATCTTTTGATAGATTATTAATCATATAAAGTATACTGTAAGACCTATAGGACAGGAAAGGACTTTTGTCATTTAAAGGATGAAAAAGAAAAATCCGCCTTCCAATTTAGAGAAGGCGGTTTTGCTTATTCATTTACGATCCCTGGATAATCACAATACTCAATGATTGTTCCTTCTGTATCAGCAGGATTCAGGTACACGAGCCTCCTGCCGTGCTTGTTCGTCCTGAGGGAATCCTCCAGAATCCGGATTCCGCTGGTTTCCAGGTCAGCGATTGCAGCCATTAAATCAGGCACCCGGTAGGCGATATGGTGGACGCCTTTTCCTTTTTGCTTGATGAACCGGGCAATAGGGGAGGTTGTATTATTTGTCGGTGCCAGAAGTTCGATCCGGTCGCCATTGACCTCTAATATGCAGACTTCGCTTTCGACTCCGGGCGCTTCACTTACGTATCTGTCAATCAGTTCAGCATCCAGTATGTTTGTGTAAAATTCGAGGGTGCTGTCTATATCCCGTACGGCGATGCCAATATGATCCATAATTTTTTCCACAAATATTGCTCCTTTCGTTCCCTAACAGTTTAAAGGAAGGAAGGGAGGTTTACAATCCATCTGCAGCCGGCAGTGAAAAATTCACAAAAAATGTATAAAAAGCACTTGCAACGGTTTAACTGAGAGACTATGATAGCTAAGGTAATTATTGTTTATGAAAAATTCTACAATGAAAGAAGATGTATATATGGCCCGACCGGCTTCGGCTGCCGATGCAAATGAGAAGCTCAGCATCCGCAACGGGATTGCTACTACTGTCATTTTGAACATCAGCACCAATTATTTTCCTCTGTTTGCGATCAGTGTACTTGGCGTTTCAAACTACCAGGTAGGACTGATCAGTTCCCTTCCCCAGTTTATCGGAATTTTTGCCATGGTGATCGGCTCCCTGCTCATTGGCAGGATGGAAGAAAAGAAGCGGCTTACCGCTTACTCCTTCCTGGCGGCCCGTTTTTTCCTTTTAGCGATGTTTATGCTTGTCTATCTGCCTGAGGGGATGAGAGGGTGGATATTCGTCCTCCTTGTCGGCCTGATGAATTTTCCAGGGTCGATTGCCAATCTGAGCTGGCAGTCCTTCATAGGGGATCTGATACCGGACAGCCGCAGGAGCGGTTTTTTCAGCGAAAGAAACAGGGTCATGACCCTTGTGGGAATGCTTTCGACCTTTGCCATTGGGATTCTCCTGCAGCAGTTTGACCAGTCCAATGCCCTGCCGTTCCAGGTTTTATTTATGGCTGCTTTTTTGATCGGGCTTGCGGAAGTGTATTATCTGTTCAAGCATGAAGAGCCAAAGTCCAGCAGGAAAGCGGAGAAAAAATTAAGCATCGGCCTTCATGTTTTCAGGCACAAGCCTTTCTTGTATTTTATCATCTGCAGCCTTTTCTTTAATTTCGGCTGGCAGATGGCCTGGTCGCTTTTCAGCATCTATCAGATCAAAATTGCCGGCGCCACTGCTCTCTGGATCAGCCTTTTCACTGTTGCGAATCAGCTTGCCCAGATTGTCAGCTTTAAATGGTGGGGGAGGATGGCTGATAAACACTCTAATGCGAAAATGATGATCCTTGTCTCGTTAGGCATGGCATCGGCACCAGTGCTGACGATACTCTCCCCGAATATGGTGTACCTTGTTATCGTCAATTTCTTTTCCGGGCTGTTCGTCTCAGGAACTGTTCTTCTTCTTTTCAATCAGCTGCTCGAGGTAACGGAAGAAGAAACGCGCAGCTTATGCATTTCCAACTATAATATATTGCTGGCGCTCGTCGCCTTCATTGCACCGCAATTCGGGGTATTCCTCCTTGAAGCGGCTGGGATGGATTCTGCGATGATTGTTTCTTCGGTCCTTCGTGGAGCAGGTGCGATCTTCTTTTTCTCCCTGTTCATCTATCTCAGGAAGTCAAAGGGCCATCCTTTATCAGTAAAACTGGCCAGGAATACAATATAAAAAATATAAACCAAAAGCCTGAAAAGCTTTTGGTTTTTTTTTGTCGGTTTGAAAATTATAAATGGTAAATGTTGGGGGTGGTTTCCAATTTTTAATCAACGTCCAGCTACAGCGCCTGCCCGCTCGAGGCCACAAGCCAAACCACCCAAAAGGCAAAGAACGCCTTTCCGGGTGGTTCGTCATGAGGCCCCGGGATAAGGGTCATACAGACTTTGCCACAGGACGTGGCGTTCTTAGTCTGCGTTCCTTAAGTGATCAAGGCGCTTACGCTTTTGTTCTCTTGACAAAAAGAAAGCATAGGATTATAGTTGCTTAAGTTAATAGTTCATAAAGTTAATTATTTATCTGGTAAATGGAAGCAGGGGTGAATACAAATCAGCAGGAATAGATTGATTTACGACCTGATTGCAGCAATGAGAGGAACGGTTAAAAGATCAAAAGCAGATTTTCATGGCCTGTTTGACGGGTATATCCCTTTTAATGAATTCCTTGTTCTCAGGAGGCTGACAAAAGGTGAAAGCAAGGTTTCCCAGCTGGCTGGAGCGCTCGGCGTCTCAAGCAGCCATATTACGGCAGTCAGTGAAAAGCTGCTTGCCAAAGGACTGATCGTGCGGGCTGGAAGCGAACAGGACAGAAGGATTGTATATTTGTCCCTGACTGATGAGGGAAGAAAGATGGCAGCAGAGCTGGAGCGCGTTTTCGAGGATTATTTTGAAGAAAAACTCCGGGACTTATCGGATGAAGAGCTCGCTCTGACAAGCAGCCTGCTGGGAAGGATCCACTAAAAAGAGACATCATTAAGAGGTGAAACAAAGAATGGAACATTTGAGCCAAAAAGAAAAAATTACGATAATGATCGCTATCATTGCCGCTATGTTCTTTGCAGCGGTAAATCAGACTATCGTAGGGAATGCCCTTCCAAAAATCATATCTGAATTGGGAGGACTTGATTATTACAGCTGGGTTTTCACGATTTATATGCTGACCAGCGCTATTACAACGATCCTTGTCGGAAAACTGTCTGATATTTATGGACGGAAACCGTTTATTTTAATTGGAATCATCATATTTTCTATCGGCGCCTTTTTATCAGGAACATCCTCTGATATTTTTGATTTAATCACATACCGCGGAATCCAGGGCTTTGGTGCCGGGATGATCATGTCAACCGCGTTCACAGCAGTAGGGGACCTGTTTGCTCCGCGCGAAAGAGGGAAGTGGCAGGGAGCAATGAGCGCTGTGTTCGGGATCTCCAGTGTCTTTGGCCCGACACTCGGCGGATATATTGTCGATAATTTAGAGTGGAAATGGGTATTCTGGGTATTCCTGCCGCTTGGCATTGTCGCACTTGCATTGATTTGGAAGCTGTTTCCGTCACAGGAAAAGAAAAAAGGGGAAAGCGTCGATTATGTTGGGGCAGTATTCCTGACAGCGACCATCGTTCTCACTTTATTAGGCTTTTCCTGGGCGGGAACGAAATATGACTGGGGTTCATCACAGATCATCATGCTGTTCGGCGGCGCTGTGATTGCGCTCATCCTTTTCATCATAATCGAAAGAAAGGTCAAAACACCGATTCTGCCGCTATTTCTATTTAAAAACGGCATTTTTACAATCTCTAATATCATTGGCTTCGTCATCGGGGTGTCCATGTTTGGCGGCGTCATGTATGTGCCTTATTTCATCCAGGGAGTCCTTGGATATTCAGCCACTCACTCGAGCTTCCTGACGATGGCGATGACTCTGGGACTGGTTTTCGCCAGTGCTCTTGGCGGCCAGATCATCTCGAAGACAGGCAAGTATAAGCTCCAGGCAATCATCGGATTATGCATTTCTGCCGTAGGATTGTATTTATTATCACGGATGGATGCAGATACTTCTCAATACGCACTTGTCGGGTTCCTTATTCTTGTAGGTTTCGGGATCGGAATCGGGATGACGGTGTTTACACTGACAGTCCAAAATGCGGTTGAGCAAAAATTCCTCGGGGTTGCTACGGCGACTTCACAGCTGTTCCGGTCTGTCGGCGGAACAGTGGGTGTGGCCATTATGGGAACCCTGCTGAATAACCGAATGGAAGACAAAATGACCACCATGTCACAGAACCAGAATACCAATAATATGGCTGCTTCTCCTGAGCTTGCAGGGAAACTGGAAGCACTGAAGAATCCTCAGCTTCTCCTGGATCATGAGAAACTGGCGCAGGTTAAGGCTTCGCTGCCTGCAGAAGCGGCTTCCCTGTTCGAGCACATTATATCAATGCTCAGGGAGGCCCTCAGCTATGCATTGTCAGGAGTGTTCTTATTTGTTACTATCACCATGCTGGTGGCAGTCATTCTTACCTTCTTCCTGAAGGAAATTCCTCTCAGGAGTGCAGCAGATGCAAAGGCACCTGAGCCTGCAAAAGGCGAATAAATAGAAGGATAGGGACCTGGCTTAGCCAGGTTCTTTTTCCGTTTAGCAGGTTAATTCAGAATATTGACAATACCCTTTTTCTGGCTTACCTTTTAAGGAGAGCAGGGAGGGAATAGCTTGGATCAATTAAGAGAGAGAGCGGATTATTTGGATAGCCAGGATCCGCTCCGCAAGTTTGCAGAAGAATTCTACATAAAAGACAAGATGATTTATCTGGATGGCAATTCACTGGGACTTTTATCCACAAGGGCAGAAAAAACACTGCACGACATGCTAGACTCATGGAAAAACTTAGGAATAGACGGATGGATGAGCGGCAAAAGCCCTTGGTATTATTTATCCGAAAACCTGGGACAGCAGTCAGCGGCATTGGTTGGAGGAGAGCCTGAGGAAGTGATTGCAACCGCTTCCACCACAACGAATCTCCACCAGCTTGCAGCAACCTTTTTCAAGCCGGAAGGCAAGCGGACCAAAATATTGGCCGACGAATTGAATTTCCCATCGGATATTTATGCTTTGCAGTCACAGTTAAAATTAAAGGGGCTGCCGCCTGAAGAGCATCTCGTACAGGTAAAGAGCAGGGATGGCAGGACCATCAGCGAGGAAGATATTATAGAGGCGATGACAGATGAAATCTGCCTGATCATCCTTCCTACTGTTCTTTATAGAAGCGGACAGCTTCTTGATATTGAACGGCTGACAAAGGAAGCCCATAAGAGGGGCATCCTTATCGGTTTCGATGCCTGCCACTCTGCCGGCGCGGTTCCGCACCATTTTTCAGAATGGGGCACGGATTTTGCTTATTGGTGCAGCTATAAATATATGAACAGCGGGCCTGGGGGTATAGGAGGCCTTTATGTGAATAAAAAGCATTTTGGCAAAATGCCGGGCTTATCCGGCTGGTTCGGGTCTGATAAAAGCAGGCAGTTCGATATGGAGCATACTTTCACACCAGCTCATGATGCAGGCGCTTTTCAAATTGGGACGCCTCATATTTTAAGTGCCGCTCCGCTCTTAGGTTCACTCGAGATGTTTGAGGAAGCCGGCATCGATAGAATCAGAGAGAAATCCTTGAAAGCTACCGGCTACCTGATGGAATTGGCAGATGCTTATCTGTCCGGTTATGGGCTTACACTCGGAACGCCGAGAGAAGATATGCGGCGGGGAGGGCATGTTGCTCTTGAACATCATGATGCTGCAAGAATCTGCAAAGCATTGAAAGAAAAAGGCGTCATACCGGATTTCCGTGCTCCGAATATTATCAGGCTCGCACCGGCAGCCTTTTATACCTCTTTCAATGATATCTGGAGGGCAGTGTCCATTCTAAGGGATATCATGGAAAACAGAACCTATGAAAAATATGAAAACAAGCGCGAAATCATCGCATAAGGAGTCACAAAAGATGATCATTGATATTTCGAGAAAGCTTCACATAGGGATGCCTGTCTGGCCGGGAGACACCCCTTTTGCCTATGAAGTGAACTGGCCGAAGGAAGAGAGCGGTTCGGTTAATGTCGGGAAGCTTACAATGAGCATACACACCGGCACTCATGTGGATTCCCCTTTCCATTTTGACTCAGAAGGGTACCGGATGACAGATATTCCGCTTGAAGTGTATATAGGGAAAGCGCTGGTTGCCGATCTTGCAGGCGCAGCAAGCATTGGGAAAAGAGAGCTTGAAGGAATTGATCTTCATGGTGCTGAGAGGATTCTATTAAGAACGGCGTCATGGAAGGAAGCTTCTGTGTTTCCGGAAGAAATCACCTTTTTAAATCCTGACATTGGGCCGTTTTTAGCTGAAAAAGGCGTCAAGCTTATTGGTGTCGATGTACCGTCCGTTGATAGGCTGGACAGCAAGGAGCTTCCCGCCCATCATGAGCTCCAGCGATGCGGGATCCATATTCTCGAGGGGCTGGATTTAAGTGAAGCAGAGCCGGGGGTCTACGAATTGATCGCACTTCCCCTTCCGATTGAATATGCCGATGGAAGCCCGGTGCGCGCAGTGCTCAGAAAATATCCTGATTGAAATGGGAGTGATACTGTGAAAGAGGAAAGCAAACAGCCTACGGACTATGAAAAATACATCCGCACACAAGAACTGCTCAGCCTTCAGAAGGAAGAAGAAGAGCTCTGCTGTGAGGATGAGCTTACTTTCCAGACAGTCCACCAGATTGCGGAGCTGCACTTCAAGCTGATCCTTCAATATCTGGACCGGTCATGCAAGAGCATGCAAAAAGGAGATGCCGAAGGGGCGAGCCTTATGCTTGACCGGGTTATTGAGCATCTGCGCCAGCTCCCGCAGGTTTTCGATCTCGTAAAATCCATCACACCTGCCGATTATCATACGATCAGGCTGTTCCTTGGAAGGGGCAGCGGCCAGGATTCTCCTGGATTTAACAGCATCCTGAAGGAAGGCCCGAAGCTTTGGGAACCGTTCGAGCAGCTGTTAAATAAAGAAAACAGGACGGTGCTGCAGCTCCTTGAAAAACCGGACAGCAATCGGATGCTCTACCGTCTCTTGAAGAATCTGCTCACATTTGACGAGTATTTCCAGACCTTCCGCCATTCCCACATCCAGCTGGTCAGACGGATGATCGGCCTGCGGACGAAAAGCTTGAAGGGAATTCCTGCACAGGCCCTTGAACGAGGTGCAAAGCATGAGTTTTATCCGCTTGCATGGGATGCTGTCTGCGAGCTGACGGACCTTACCGGATCCAGCTATGATCCTAAGCCATTATAGAAAGTGAAATAATGAGGGGCTCCTGTTTTTATGCAGGAGCCCAGGCATCTAACTGAAGTTTTCATTGGAAAAGAGAGAGGTAGACTATGGAAGAAATACTTAGAAAGCATTATTCATTAAAAACAAATCAGGTAGCAGCTGCAGGAGTTACTCAAAATGGTAAAAGAACGGTTATAGGAATTACAGACAATGGAGTGATACACGATATAGGCGATGCTGTGTTTGAAATTGGATCTGTTACAAAAGTATTCACAACAACTTTATTCGCTCACTTTGCAGAATTGGGAAAGGTGGGCCTCCACGATCCCCTTCACAAATATATACCTGCAATGAAAGATAAAAGCATTACACTATATCAGCTGGCCACCCATACTTCCGGACTGCCGAGAGATGCGAATAATATGAAAATGAAATGGAAGGACCGCCATAATCCTTTTAAAAATTTTCAATTGACTGATGCCTATCATTTCATCGAGAATTATACTGCGAAAAAGCAGCCGCCTCACAGCCCGTCTTATTCCAATATCGGGATGGCCATGCTTGGAAATGTTCTATCTTCCATCGAGGGAGAGAGCTATGAAAACCTATTGAAAAAGTATATCTTCGAACCTTTTAAAATGCATAATAGTTTTATTACTTTTGAGGACAGCATGAATAAAGAAGAAATCAAATCTCCACTCGGCAAAAAAGGTTTTTACCCTCGCTTTGAGTTATACGGAGATGCTCCTTCAGGCGCAGTAAAATCAACCTTGAATGACTTATTGTCATTTCTGGAAGCAAATATGGGTGTGCTCGATAACAATCTGCTGGAAGCAATGCAATCAACCCATCAGGATCAGGGGTTAAAGCCTTTGAATAAGGATGTCAGCATGGGAATCGGCTGGATGAAGGCAGATTATACGGGGCGAAAAATAAATATAAACACACATGGCGGCACAACGCCGGGATTCAATACCCATATTGGCTTTACTGAAGACCACAAAACAGGAGTCGTTGTGTTTGATAATATTCATTTAGAGCTTTTTGATATTTTATCGATGGCAGTTAAAAAAGAATACACGAAAGTTGAAAAAGCGGCAGAATCTCTCTATGAAGAATTACTGATTAAATAAGCTGGCAAGGCCTTGGGCCTTAATACTGACTAGACACCAAATTAAAAACACAAAAAAAACAAGACCGGCTAAAAACAGCGGTCTTGTTTAATATATGTATTAGTGTTACAATGAAGAGCGGTCTAAAAAAACCATTTGAAAATATATATTATTATCTAATTAAATATTAACACAGAAACACAAGTGGTGTCAACTGATAGCGGCCGTAATTTTTTCCGGGGAGTGTTTTTTTTATGAGCAAACCAGGCGATAGCCAAGAAATGGAACAGCATCGGGTAAAAGAGATCGTTAAGATTGCAGACAGCAAGATGCACAAGCTTTTGGATAAAGGGTCTGCAGCAGGCTCAGATGTGCTTGAACTCAAAAAAACATTCTGGGAAGATGTTACAGTCAATCTGGATGAACCAGATGATGTAATTGAGACGTTTACGAGCATCAAGCAGCAGGCTGAGCTTTTGTCTGAAAGAGAAAGGACCAAAAGCCAGCTTGACCGGCAGCTGAGTACATTGGCAAAAATCAAGAACTCTCCCTATTTCGGAAGAATCGATTTCCATGAGGAAGGAGAAAAAGAGGAGGATGTCATCTATCTAGGGATATCCTCTCTTATGGATGAAGAGGATGAAAATTTCCTCGTCTATGATTGGCGGGCTCCGATTTCAAGCATGTATTATGATTATGCTCCCGGCCCTGCCCATTACAATACGCCGGAAGGAACCATTGAAGGAGAAATGCTGCTGAAGCGGCAGTTCATCATCAGAGGCGGGAAGATTGGAGGGATGTTTGATACAGGGCTGACGATTGGGGACCAGCTCCTCCAGGAAGTTCTCGGCAATAAGGCGAGCACCCAAATGAAGTCGATTGTAGCGACTATCCAAAAAGAACAGAATGAGATCATCCGCAATGAAAACAGCAAGGTGCTCATTGTACAGGGTGTTGCCGGAAGCGGGAAAACATCGGCTGCCCTCCAGCGTGTGGCCTATCTGCTTTACAGGCACAGAGGCACCCTTCAGGCGGACAATATTATGCTGTTTTCTCCGAATTCCCTTTTTAACAGCTATGTTTCAACCGTCCTTCCTGAACTTGGCGAGGAAAATATGTCACAGGCAACCTATCAGGAGTATATAACGCGAAGCCTGGGCAGGGAGCTTGGTGTAGAAGATCCTTTTGATCAGCTGGAATCTATCCTTTCAGAAGAAGAGTCTCCTGAAAAAGAGATGAGGAAGAAGGCAATCAGGTTCAAGTCTGATACCGGATTTGTCGAAATGATTAATGCATATGCAGCGAAGCTCTCGGAGGAAGGGCTGCAATTTGAAGATCTGCACTTCCGCGGAGAAACTCTTTTTTCCCATGAAGAGATCAGCCAGTATTTTTACTCACTGGATAAATCCATCTCCATCCCAAACCGGATGCAGCTGACGAAAGACTGGCTGCTGCAGGAGCTCCGGAAAATCCAAAAAGCAGAGCGGAAAAAAGAATGGGTGGAAGAGGAAATTCAGCTTCTCGATAAAATGGATTATCTGGAAGCCTTTAAAAAGGCACAGCAGAAGCAAAATAAAAACGGTGAGAACTTTGACGAATTTGAACAAGAACAGAAGTTCCTTGAGAACATGGTGGTCAATAAAAGATTCAAAGGACTGAAAAGCAGGGTGAAGAACTTAAAGTTCCTTGATGTATTTGCCACATATGAACAGCTTTTCCGCAAAGATCATCTAATGGATGAATCTCTTTTACCGGAAAACTGGAATGCTGTCTGCACGATTACCACAGCAAATCTGAACAGGGGAAAAATCCCATACGACGATGCCACGCCATACTTATATCTGCAGCATCTCCTGGAAGGGAGGAAGCAGGATACGGGCATCAGGCATGTGTTCATTGATGAAGCCCAGGATTATTCTCCTTTCCAGTTTGCTTATATTAAAGAGCTGTTTCCATACAGCAGGCTCACTCTCTTAGGCGATGTGAACCAGGCGGTTTATACTCATTCCATTGGTGCTACTACTCTGTACCACGGCCACGAGGAAGAAGCAAAGACCATCGTGCTGACGAAAAGCTACCGCTCTTCCAGGCCAATTGTAGAATTTACAAGATCTTTTATCAGCGGCGGGGATCTTGTTGAGCCATTTAATCGGGAAGGCAGGCTTCCTGCTGTAATATTTGAAGAAAACAGGGAAGCTCTCCATGCCAAAATTGCCGAAACAGTGGAAAGGCAGCTTAAAGATGCTCATAAATCAATCAGCATTATCTGCAGGACAGCAAAAGAGAGCAAGGCAGCATTTGATGGATTGAAGGAACTGCTGCCTGATGTGCGGCTGATTGAAAAGGGAACGATCTCTTATGAAAAAGGCGTCACCATCATTCCTGCTTATCTGGCAAAGGGCATTGAGTTTGACACCGTCATTATTTATGATGCTTCTGCCTATAAGAATGAAAGTGACCGGACCATATTCTATACTGCCTGCACAAGGGCCATGCATGAGCTTGATATTCTATATACAGGCAGGAAAAATGATTTTATCCTTGAAGTGGATCCAAAACTGTATACGACTATGTAATTTCTTGAAGGCATTGAGCACAGACTCAATGCCTTTTTCCATGTTTTGCAGAATAAAAAGAGGTTTTGGACGTATCCATTAGGGAAAAATCGAAAGAGATGCCGGAAGGAGTGAAGATACATAATGGCTGAATCAAAAGTGGCTGGCGTGTTTTCCTCTGCAGATGAAATCATCCGGAAAGCAGCGGATGAGTCTTCCGCAGAAAGCTATATAGTGGTGTGCAGGGATAGTGAAGAGGGTGACAAGCTGAAAGAGAAAACAGGATTGCAAGTTGAAATGGTTAAACATTCACCTTCAAATGATGGTCCGGTCTTCCGGAATCTTGCTACAGCGTTTGAACAGGATGGAGAAGATCCAGCTCTTTCCAGTGTTCTTGGGAGGCTTTCAGACCTTGGCCTGTCAGACCTGGATGCCCGGGAAGTCCTGGGGTATGCCGAAGATGGTCTGCTTGTACTCTTAAGAACAAACTGATCTATCGCGGTTTGGAACCTTCCTTCCGGTGAAGGCAATCATATAAAATAAATGAGGAGATGTTAACTATGGAAAATTTTAAAATTGTTTACACATTTGAAAAAGGCCTGGAGGTCACTGAGGAAATTGAGGCTGAAAGCCGGTCAGAGGTTATTGGGAGGATCAAGGATCTCGAAGGCTTCATTGAATTTACCGATAAAGAGGAAAATTATCACCGTTTCAGCTTTGATGATGTAAAACTGGTTTCAATTAAGAAATAAAGAAAAGGCGCTGAGAAGCGCCTTTTCCTATGGTTTCAGAATTGTTCTTCCGCAAGATCCTGCCAGTAATGGCAGAGTGTCTGCAATCCTTTATCAAAGTTCTCAAGGTGAAAATGCTCATTGGGAGCATGGAAGTTTTCATCCGGCAGACCGAAGCCCATCAGGACGACTGGCAGCTCCAGGAGCTGGTCGAAAACGGACACAATCGGAATGGAACCTCCTCCGCGGGTGAACGCCGCCGGCACACCATATACTTTTTCATAAGCTTTTCCGGCAGTCTGGATGGCCGGGTGGTCGAACGGAGTAACATAAGGTGCACCTTTGTCGAATAAAGTGACGCTCAGTTCAACTCCAGGAGGTGTCTGCTTTTTGATATGCTCCTCAAGCAGGCGGGCAATTTCATCCGGGTCCTGGTTTGGGACAAGCCGGCACGTAATTTTGGCTGATGCCCGGGAAGGAATGACCGTTTTGATTCCTTCACCCTGGAAGCCTCCCCCGATGCCGTTCACTTCCAGCGTCGGCCTTACCCAAAGCCTCTCAACAGTTGAGTACCCTGGTTCCCCAAACAGCTCCTTTACTCCGGCCTGTGATCTAAAGCTGTCATCCTCTAAGCCAAGTGCTTCATAAGCCTCTTTTTCCTGCTCAGTCAATGTTTCCACCTGATCATAAAAGCCGTCGACCAGTATTTTTCCGTCAAAATCATGGAAGGAAGACACAATCCCGGCTAAAGCATGTATCGGATTTTGCACCGCGCCTCCATATAATCCGGAATGCAAATCGGCATTTGCTCCTTTCAAATCAATCTGAAGCCCGCAGAGCCCCCTTAGTCCATAGCAGATGGAGGGCCTGCCTTTTTCCATCATGCTGGTATCCGAAATCACTGCTGCATCTGCAGAAAGGAGTGATTTATGCTCCTGAGCAAATTTAGGCAGATTTGGACTTCCGACTTCTTCTTCACCTTCTATACAGAACTTAAAATTTACAGGCGCAGTCCCATTCACCTTCAACAGCGCTTCAAAAGCCTTGATATGCATGAACACTTGACCTTTATCATCACTCGCTCCCCTGGCAAAGATTTTTTCGTCCCTGATTTCGGGATCGAAAGGCGCACTTTGCCAGAGCTCGAGCGGATCGGCTGGCTGAACATCATAATGTCCATAAATCAGGACGGTCGGCTTGCTCTCATCTTTTATGTAGTCACCATATACAACCGGATGGCCTGATGTAGCAAAAATTTCAACATTTTCTGCGCCTGCTTTTTCAAGCGCCTTCGCAGTCCATTCAGCTGCTATTCTGACATCTTCCTTATGATCAGGCAGGGCACTGATGCTTGGAATGGATAAAAACTCCTTCAGCTCCTGAAGGTGGGTGTCACGTTCTTTTTTCAAATAATCGAATACATCGTTTAGCATAGCTGCAGCCTCCTATTTCTCTGTACGGACCGGGTCTGCTCCCGCAGCCGGCAGAGCTTTCGCAAATAAATACTTTATATTCTTCAAAGCTGCTGAGAAAACCTCCCTCTTGCAAAAATTCTGCTGGATTTTTTAAAAATAGTTTCAATAAAGATTCTTTTGGTGTAATATTACACCAAAAGAATATAGTGGGATTTTAATCCATAGAGGGGGGCTATATCCTTGAGTTCTATTACCAAAGAGCATGAAAAGCAAATTTTCCAAAAAGAACTGTATAAACTGAAAAAGAAGGAATTAATCGGCCCGGACGATTATGATAGGGTACTTGGAGCCCATTTTGCCTACTATCAGTCACACGGATTGGCTGAAGTGGAATCGAATAAGGCGGAGGTTCCGGAAAAAGTAGAAAAGGTGATCAAAACACCTTTGCCTGCATCTGTACCTGAAAAGCCTTCTGCTGAACCAAAAACCCTGAGCCCCGAGGAAATGCGGGAACGGAATATATCGATGACGCTGAATCTCGGTGTCGTGTTGCTCCTGGTTGGAGGTCTTTTTGTTGCAACAAGCAATTGGGATGAAATGAGCGACTGGATGAAGAGCGGTTCCATTGCACTTGTTTCATTATTGTTCTTCGGTATATCCCTGGCAGCCGGGAAGCTTCTCGGAATACATAAGACTGCTTTCGCCTTCAATGTGCTGGGGAGCCTGTTCCTGCCCATCTTTCTGCTGTCTGTAAGCTGGTTCGGTCTAATGGGCCCGTATTTATCTTTTTATGGTGAAGGAAATTATTTTTATGCTGCTGCAGGAGCATTGATCCTGGCTCCATTTTATGGTTTCCTTGCCCGGAAAATGGATTCAGGGCTTTTTGTCTGGTTTGCTTTCTCAGCATTAACATCGGCTGCAGGTTTTTTGCTGCTTGCACTGGGGGCGAGGCAGGATACCTTTTATTTAGGCATGATGATTTATAATGCGGGACTGATTGGCCTGTTCCTGAAGGGGCGGAAAAGGAGTTCTTCTCTCCTGTTTTTTGGGGAACTGGCTTATATAATCCAGGCGAGCCTGATTTTGTCGACTGTTTTGATGCTTGCTTTTTATCAGAATACTTTTAGTATTGGCGTCAATATGCTTCTTGCAGCTGTCCTTTTTATGGCGAGTGTGTATGTTTCCGGCAAAAAGGAATACCACTTCGCGTTTACACTGCTTGTTGTGATGGGGGTTTACCAGCTGACGGAAAATTCACTGCTGGAGCTTTTCAGCCCGGCAGTTTATGCGGCTGCCGGTGCAGGATTTATGTTCCTGCCAAAACTGCTCAGGGAAGGGGAGAGCTGGGAGAAGATATTCAATTGGACGAGTGCAGCTGTGTCTCTTTTGGTCTTTTTACTAATCAGTGCAGAGGCAGTGCTGGCAGGATTGAATGATCCGTCCCTCGCCATGCTCCTCGCTTACCTGATTCTTTCAGGTCAGTTCTTGTTTCTGGCTGGAGGGAAAAATGGCTTATTCGCTTATTTAAGCCCTGTTTTCTTATTCGCAGCAGCATGGGAGCTTCTGTTATGGGCTGATGCGTTTTTCTCATTCAATAATTTTCTATTGCCTGTATTCCTGTCCGGTGCTGCTATATATGTCATATTCGGCATCCTTAAAACACGGGTATGCTTTCGTGTTATCAGGCAAAGTTCACGTGATATCGGACTGGCTGTAATGGGCATCTGCATGCTGCTGTCAGCAAGCTTTGCCTATTGGGGCAAGCTTGGCGTTATGCTGATGCTGCTCAGCCTTCTTTTATGGATGTCCCGGACTGCTGAAAAAAGGCAGGAATTCAAAGAAGTTTTGTCATGGGCAGTTCCTTTGTCATTTGCACTTGCCTTCTTCTCCTGGGGGGAATGGCTGCGGACCAGCTGGCCATTTTACAGGGAGACACTCGGATTTGCGATGAATGGTATCCTGGCTGCGGCCAGCTTGGCGGCAGGCAGGATGCTAAATAGGAAAATTGAGCCTGCAATGAGAAGATATATGTTTTTTATTTCCCAGGCCCTTTATTCCGCAGCCGTTTTATCTGCGATCTTCCTCCCGCTGAATGAGTGGACCAGGGCTGCTGTATTGATTTGCGGTATAGGGATTTACTACAGACTTCATAAAGCTGTGAAAAATAGGCAATCCTCATACCTGATGCCGGCAATCGTATTTGCAGCTTATTTTGCTATTTTAACTGCCATCAGCAGGGCTGTTTTCTTGCCTGAAATAGTCCGCTGGACAGAGATTGTCATGCCGGGTATTATCCTTGCCGGAATTTCCGGCTTTTTAAAGAATAAAGAACAAATGCTTTGCCGTTCCTTTGCCTGGTCAGCCCATACTTATCTTCCCTTTGCTTTGGCTTTGACCTGGCTGATTCATACTGAGCATGCTTTTATCAGCTTGGCTGCTGCAGGTGCTGTGTATTGGATCAGTTCCCGGCAATCCCATCGTGAGTGGCAAAAGAAAGCCTTTTTGTACAGTGCTTGTTTTTCACTGTTTTTGTTCTTCTATTCGCTTGACCTTTTGATTTTTGAGGGAAGCAGCAGGCAGTATGTTTTTATGCTCTCAAGCTTTGTGATCTATGGGCTATCACGCCTTATGACGGGGGACGAACAAAAGAGGCTGCCTTATTATCTTGTTCCCTTTTCTTTGATCGGACTTGCATCCTCGATGCTGGTGTATCCTTTTGGATTGACTGATTTCTCCTTCACGGTTATGTACGGGGCTGCTGTCTTATATTATCTCCACAGCAGGAATTGGGAGTTCCTGAATGGCGTTCCGCTGGTGCTCATCTGGCTTGCATCATTGATGTATATGACAGCATCTGGAATGGAACCTGTACTCTGGCTGCTTGTTATGGGCGGAATGGGAGCAGCTTTGATCGTTTTCGGCCATTTTCTTTACAAACAGCTTTATGAAACAGCGGAACGGGGATATAGGTTTGACAGCTATACACCGGCCGGCCTGCTTTTTTTCGCAGGAATGTATCCAGTGGAAGGCGGCATTTTGACGGAAGTGCTGCCAGGCCTTCTTATCTCGCTGGCATTATGGTCTCAAGGGAAGCGGAAGCCGCAGGGATGGGAGTGGATCCCGCCTGCTGCTGGTGCTGTGTTTTTGCTTCAGCCATACTTTGCCCTTATAAATTATATGCAGATCCCTCAAGTATTCATCAGGGAGGCATATGTTCTTCCTTTCATTGCAGAAATCATTCTAATAAGACTCATCCTGAAGGGGCGTTTTGCAGACCTTATCAGCAAGGTACAATGGGCAGTACTTGCTGTGTCAGCGATCCTTCTAGTGGAGGACGCTCTTGCAGGCTCAACCATTCAGGATGCATTGATCATTGGGATGTTATCACTGCTGTCCATTTTTGGCGGACTGATCTGGAAGATAAAGTCCTATTTCTTTACAGGCTTTGCCGTTCTTTTGCTTAATGTTTTGATGCAGACCAGGCCATTTTGGGGCAATCTGCCTTGGTGGGCTTACCTGCTGATCGCCGGAAGCCTTTTGATTGCAGCTGCAAGCTATTATGAATGGAATAAGCAGAAAACTGTTAAAGGGGAGACTGGCATACTGGCACGTTTCCGGAAAAGGATCATTCAGGGTCTCAAAAATTGGAAATAAACAAAGGGAGGGTCTATTGCCCTTTCCTTTTTTTATTGGATCGGGTTTTTAGGGAAGCGTTCATTTAACACTATTTAACACTCATGAGATTGCACTGTACATCCCAAAATATAGGTAGAACAAAACAGAAGGGAGAGATGGAATCTTGCTTACTAAAGACGAAATAGCAGCGTTCCGTTCCCAGCTATTGCATGAAAAAAAAGATCTCGAAGAAAGATTTCGATCTAATGATAATTTCGACCTGACAAGGGACCATCCGCATGAATCAGTCGGGGAGCTGTCCAGCTATGATAACCATCCTGGTGACGAAGGAACTGAGCTGTACGAACGTGAGAAAGACCTCGCACTGAACGAGCACTATAAGCTTGAACTGAGCAATATCCTGAAAGCGCTGCAGGCAATCGACAAGGGAACCTATGGCATCTGTGAAGTATGCCATAAAGAAATTCCAAAAGAACGCCTTGAAGCGCTGCCCAATACAACATACTGCAAGGAGCACAGCCCTGACCAGGTTACTTCGCATGATCGGCCGGTTGAAGAAGGTGTGCTGATGCCGCCTTTCGGCAAATTCGATATGGACGGGCAGGATGAGAATGTTTCGTTTGATGCGGAGGATGCCTGGCAGGAAGTCGAAAGCTGGGGGAACTCCGAAACACCATCCGACTTTATTGTTCCGCATGACCATTATAATGATACCAATATTGAAGCAGAGGAAAATCACGGCTATGTCGAGGATTACGAAAACTTCATTGGTACAGATATTGAAGGCAAGAACATTACGGTATACCCGAATGCACAGCATGAAAGGTATGAAGAGGCGCTCGATGAAGAAGGCATCATGACAACCTTCGGCGACCTTCCTGCCTATGAACATGATCCATATGTCGAAGACGAAAGCTGACTCTTAGGAGTTGGCTTTTTTACTTTTTGAAAGGGCTGCATTGCATTTTCAGTTGAGAGAAATTCTTTAGAAGGACTGTAATTTAGTTCAGTAAAAATTGTTTTGTTATTCTTTGTGGCTCAACAGATACGCCTCAACTACTGAAAATGATGGTTAATGATTTGGCATGCTATTTTTTCAAGGATATAATAAAACTAATCATAATGGATGAAAAGGCACTTTTTACTCAGGTGAATGATGGAAATTTAGAGCGAGCGGACTGGAACCTTTTAAATCTGAAAAACCAAACCAGAGTGTCTCAGGTGAGCAATCTGAAACCCTCATATTAAAAAAAAGAAAGCTTCCATCCATGCAGGCAACTTTGTAAGATAGGTATTCAAACAAAAATATATATACAAAAACGATATTTTTAAATAAAAGGGGAGGTACTTACAGACCAGTACTGCGATGTTTAAATGAAGTATACAAAGCCGGGAGAATAAAACTATATGAGCAAATTAAGTGATATCGATTTTTCGCATTTTGAAAAGCAATCTATTGTCAATGTCATTATTGGCTCAAATTCTCTGCTTGAGGTGGAGTTCACAGCAGGTGGGCTTGTCGCTGAATGTCCTTGGAGGCTCCAGCGTAAAAATAAAATTATGGCTGGAAGCAGCGATTCACGCGATGTTCCTGCAAATGTACAGCTCAAAGAGTCACTCATTGGCTGCCGGGTAAGTGAAGTAAACTTTATGGAAGAAGTTAAAATGCTGCGCATCACTTTTTCCGGCTCAATTGTTCTGGATTTATTTCATGACAGCTGCCAATTTGAGGGGTGGGAATTATACAGTGAGGATGGATTTACATTTATTTCGCTGCCCGAAGGGGACTTTTCTCTCCAGGAATTATGCACACTACAGGGCCAATGCAGGGAATAGTAGGTTTAATAAACTAGCCGGCAGGAGATAAAATTCTCCTGCCGGTTTTTTATCATTCTTTACAGGAGCGAGCATCGAATATTTACCGGAGATTTCGAAAGTAAATTCTTCCATTCAGCAATTTATACAGGATTGAATTTTCTGAAAAATAAATTGACAACGTTTTTTATTCGGGTTATCTTAATGATATAACATTTAGTTAACGAAACGAATTTTTAACGTTATATGAACAAACGGGAATAGGGGGTGTCCTTTGATTCTTCATAGCATTGAAAATGCGAGCAGAGAAAGTATTGATATGGTCCAGCTGGCAGGGCTTAAGAGTACAGCTGCAAGAGTTTTTCGCGAAGTGCCATTTTACAGGCAAAGATTTTCCGAAGCTAACCTATTACCCCAGGACATTCAGACACTTGAAGATCTGCAAAAACTGCCATTTACAGAGAAAGCCGATCTAAGGAGCCAGTATCCGTTTGGCCTTTTTGCTGTTCCGTTGGATAAAGTGGTCCGTCTGCATGCATCTTCTGGGACGAGCGGGAAGCCGACAGTGGTCGGGTATACAAAGAAGGATATTAGTATTTGGACAGAGCTTGTCGCCCGTGCCATTGCGCTGGGCGGCGGACAGGCTGGCGAACGCCTGCATAATGCCTATGGCTATGGACTTTTTACCGGGGGCCTTGGCTTGCATTATGGCAGCGAACATCTCGGAATGGCCACTGTCCCAGTTTCAGGCGGCAACACAGAACGGCAGATTATGCTCATCCAGGATTTTAAACCTTCAGTTATATGCGGAACTCCTTCTTATATTCTGAATCTTGCTGAGAAGATGGAGGAAATGGGGATAGATCCTGCAAGTACTTCGCTGAAATACAGCATATTCGGAGCAGAGGCCTGGTCGGAAGAAATGCGTGAGGTTCTGGAGAGGAAGCTTGCCATTAAAGCCTGCGACATATACGGCTTAAGCGAGGTTATGGGTCCTGGCATCAGCATGGAATGCCATGAGGCACAGGATGGGCTGCATATCGCAGAGGATCATTTCATTGCGGAGGTGATCGACCCGGAAACTTTGAAAGCGCTTCCTTTTGGGAGTGAAGGGGAGCTGGTCTTTACAAGCATTTCAAAAGAAGCCTTTCCAGTTATCCGCTATCGAACCGGTGACATTGCCAGCCTGTCAAAGGAAACGTGCAAGTGCGGAAGGACCACTGCCAGGATGTCGAGAGTAAAGGGCAGGATCGACGATATGCTGAACATCAATGGCGTGAATGTTTTTCCTTCCCAGATAGAAAGCTGTCTGGTTGGCCAGGAAGATATCTCCCCCCACTATCAGATTGCACTTCATTCCGGCAAGGCTCTCAAATCACTTGTCCTGCATCTTGAATTGGAGGAAAGGTCCTATTCAAAGATGGGCGGCGATTTACAGTCCGATTATGCGGAAGCTATCCGAATGAGGCTTAAAAACCATTTAAAATCTCAATGCTATATTTCCATTTCCGTTGAACTTCATCCGCCGAAAAGCATTCCCCGGTCCGAGGGGAAAGCTGTGAGAATAATTAATAACAAAAATGCCCCTGAAGCAATAAGCGGGATTTAATAGAAGGAGGATGACAATATGGCAGGACAGCTGTATTCTTCTTTAACCGAAGAAGAGAAGCTGGAAAACTTCATGCACAGGATTTCTCATGGGGAAAAAATAGAAGCGGATGACTGGATGCCCGATGATTACAGGCTCACACTCATCAAGCTGATCAGCATGCACGGAATTAGCGAAATCATGGGTGCCCTGCCTGAAAAGGAATGGGTCCCTAAAGCGCCGACACTAAAAAGAAAGCTGGGCATTATGGCCAAGGTCCAGGATGAAATGGGCCATGGACAGCTTTTGCTTCGGGTGGCAGAGGATCTGATGCTGCCGCTTGGGAAAAGCAGGGAAGATATAATGGAAGATCTTTTTACAGGAAAGCTGAAATTCCATAATGTTTTTCATATGGAGGCTCCGACATGGGGGGACGCCGGGCTTATAGGCTGGCTTGTGGACGGTGCAGCCATCATCACCCAAACGAATATGCTGGGTTCATCTTATGGTCCTTATGCAAGAGCATTAAAACGAATCTGCGCTGAAGAGGTTTTCCATGCCCAGCATGGCGAGGCGATCATCATGGCATTGGCAGAGGGGACAGAAAAGCAGAGAGAGCTGGTCCAGGATGCGGTCAATCGCTGGTGGGAAGCATTGCTGATGTTTTTCGGACCGGCAGATGCCCGGGCGACCGGCACGTCCAAGCAGGATATTACGATTAAGTACAAAATCAGGACGAAAACAAATGAAGAGCTGCGCCAGGATTTCTTTTCAAAGTATGTGCCAAGGATTCTCTCACTGGGATTGACCATACCGGATCCGACCCTGGGATACAGTGAAGATACAGGATGGACATATAAACAGCCTGACTGGAGCCGCTTTAAGGAAATTATCAGCAACAGCGGGCCCAAATCGGCTGAAAGGCTGAGTCTGCGCCAGGATGCCTATCGGTCCTCCCAATGGGTCCGGGATGCACTGAGTGTGCAGGCTAATTAAGAAAGGAGGGAGCATGTGCCTGCTTCTGAATTTTACAGTGAATACGAAGTGTTCAGCAAAAAAACGGATACGTCACCAATGCAGCATCAGTTTTCGCTGCTGGCGCCAAATGAAGAGCTTGCCCTTGTTTTTGCACAGGAAAATTTCATGAGAAGAGAGCAGGTGGCCGACATCTGGGTCGTCAAGCGTTCACAGATACGCAAGATGGATCCGGAGGAGAGGCTCACACTGCAGCGGCTCGATAACAAGGATTACAGGACTGCTAGAGGATACGGATATTTAAAAAAGAAATGGCGCCAGTACGAACAGGATATGCTGGATGAAAAAGAAATTCTTTCTTGGGGAGGGAACGGGAACATTGACAGGCGAACTGAAGGCTGAGCAGCCCGGGAATAAAGCTTCCAGGGCTGCCATTGAACTATTATACCAGCTCGCGGATGATGATTTCATCCTTTCATACCGAGGATCAGAGTGGCTCGGCCTTGCCCCGCATATTGAAGAGGATGTTGCTTTTTCCTCTATCAGCCAGGACACAATGGGGCATGCCGCTATGTTTTATCAGATCCTGGAGGAAGCGGGCGAAGGAAACCCAGACGATCTGGCCCATTTAAGAAAGGCTGAAGAAAGAAGGAACAGCATACTCGCCGAAAGAGCGAATGGGCCAGGCCATTATCTGCAGAATCCGCAGTATGACTGGGCTTTTGCTGTTGTACGCAATTTTCTCTATATACAGGCGAAAAAAGTGAAAATGGAATCGCTGAAAACTTCCTCCTTTCTTCCGCTCCGTACAGCTGCCGTGAAAATAAGCATGGAGCTGCACTACCATCTCCTTCATTGGAAAACCTGGTTCTTGCAGCTGATGCAGGCCGGCGGGGAGGCCAGGAGGCGCATGGAGGAAGCGGCATCCAGCATCTATACCATGATGGGGGACCTCCTGAATCTGGGTCCGCTCGCAGAAGAAATGCAGGCCGAGAATCTGATAGCCGGTGAAGAACAGCTATTGAAAAATCTGGAAGCTAACCTGTCATCTGTATTTGAAGCAGCCGGCTCTCTTCTTCCGCGCCAATTTGGGCTCGAACTTGGGAATGGGAGAGAAGGCCAGCATACAAAAGACTTAACAGAAGCTTTGGACACACTTTCTGAAGTGTACAGAAGCGACCCGGCAGCATGCTGGTGAAAAAGGAAGTGCATATATGGACAAAGCCAGAAGCGAGATCGAGCTATCAATTCTCGGAGCGTTAGATCTAGTCAAAGATCCGGAAATTCCCGCTGTCTCCATTATTGAACTTGGAATGGTTGAAAAAGTGCAGGCGGAAAAAGAAAGAATAGTGATTGACCTTCTGCCCACTTTTCTGGGATGCCCTGCCCTTGAAATGATTCAGAGGAGCGTTGAAGAAAAACTCGGGGATTTGAAACTCGAACAGTCCTTGGAAGTGCGTTTCATCTATGACCCTCCCTGGACTTCTGACCGTATTTCCGAGAAAGGCAAAAGGCATCTGAAGGAATTTGGCATCTCGCCGGCTCCGGAAAGAATGGAAGAAACCGGAGAATGGAAGGTGGATTGCCCTTACTGCGGCTCTCCTTACACCACGCTTGAAAATATATTCGGGCCGACTGCCTGCAGGAGCCTTCTGTACTGCCGTGCATGCAGGAATCCTTTTGAAGCAATGAAGCCGGTATCCAGCCTTTTATAGGCATAAATAAACTTATAGATTGAAAGGATGATAGAAATGGTAAAATTGATCGCACTTTACAAGCACCCGGAAAATAAGGAAGCCTTCGATGCACATTATTTTCAAACGCATGTACCCCTCACAGCCAAGATCCCGGGGCTTCGGGAAATGAAGGTTACCAGAATAACCGGCAGTCCCATGGGCGGGGAAGGCAAGTATTATCTTATGTGTGAAATGTTTTATGACAGTCATGAAGCACTTAAGGCTGCCATGAAAACGGATGAAGGAAAAGCCTCAGGGAAAGATGCCATGTCTTTTGCCGGAGATATCATCACCCTGATGATCGGCGAAGAAACAGAAGAATAAGGGGGCGCGTCCCATGTATCAGACTATCATTTATGAAGCTGAAGGTAAGATTGCCTCGATCAGACTTAACAGGCCGGAAAAGCTGAATGCTTTTACGGCAGATCTCAACAGTGAAGTCGGGCAGGCTTTGCGGGAGGCGGGGTCTGACCCCAGGATAAGAGCGATTGTCATAACCGGAGAAGGCAGGGCTTTCTGTTCAGGCGAGGATCTGGCTAGTGTCAGCGAAAACACAGACCATGGAGAAATTCTGCGGAAAAGATACAACCCGATGGTCATGGAGCTGTATCAATGCGAAAAACCTGTCATTGCAGCAGTAAATGGTGTGGCCGCGGGAGCCGGGATGAGCCTGGCGCTCGCCTGCGATTTCCGGCTTGTCTCCGATAAAGCAAGCTTCATCCAATCATTTATACATGTAGGCCTGATTCCTGACGCAGGCAATATGTTTTTCCTGCCCAGGCTGATTGGCCAGGCAAAAGCGCTTGAGCTTGCCCTGCTGGGGGAAAAAGTGACTGCCGAAGAAGCTTTGCGGCTTGGTCTGGCGACCAGGGTGATTCCCCACGAAAGCTGGGAGGAGGGTGTAAGACTGTTCGCTGATAAAGCAGCCGCCCTCCCGACAGCAGCCGCAGGCTTGATTAAAAAGCAGCTGAAGGATTGCTGGGAACTGAACCTTGCCGACTACCTGGAAGAGGATGCAAAAGGACAGCGGGTGGCCGGGCTTACGAGAGACCATCAGGAAGGTGTTCAGGCTTTTCTCGAGAAGAGGAAGGCAGCTTTTATAGGCATGTAGCTTCACACTTAAAATTTTAGCACTCGCTCCTGGGTGCTTTTTCTATTCAATTCGCGTACGGGGGGATAAGAATGAAAAAGATTGTGGTCATCGGCTCCGGGGTCATGGGCAGGGGCATTGCTTATGTCAGTGCATCCAGCGGTTTTCAGACTGTCCTGGTTGACATCAGCGATTCCCAGCTCAAGGATGCTGAAAATGAAATTTCAACAATCATGCATAAGGGTGTGCAGAGAGGGAAGCTGACAGAAAAAGAGGTATCTGGTACCTGGGAGAAGCTGCATTTTTCTGTAAGCCTTGCAGCTAATGCTGCCGAGGCCGACCTCATCATTGAGGCTGTCCCTGAAAGGCTTGAGATTAAGAGGAATATATTCGAGGTGATTGATCAGCATGCGCCGCCGCACTGCATCTTTGCAAGCAATACCAGCACAATGAGTCCAACGGAAATCGGTTCATTTACCGGCAGGCCGGACAGGGTGCTGGCCATGCACTTTTTTAATCCGGTTCACAGGATGCCGCTTGTGGAGATTGTAAAAGGGCTTGAGACGAGCGATGAGTGTGTTGAATATATACGGCAGACTGCAGCAGAAATGGGCAAAGAGACCGTCATTATCAATGAATTTCCAGGGTTTGTTACCAGCCGCATCAGCGCTCTTGTCGGCAACGAAGCTTTCTATATGCTTCAGGAAGGGGTAGGGACTCCTGAGGAAATCGACAAAGCGGTAAAGTTGGGGCTCAATTATCCGATGGGCCCATTTGAACTGGGGGACTTGGTAGGTCTTGATACAAGGCTGAACAATCTCAAATATCTTCATGAAAAGCTTGGTGAAAAATACAGGCCGGCACCTCTTCTTGAGCAGTACGTTAAAGCAGGCCGGCTTGGAAGGAAGTCAGGCCGCGGCGTTTATGAGTACGGGATAAAGGAGCTGAAGCAATGAGGGAAGCGGTCATCATTGATGCTGTACGCACTCCGATAGGCAGGTATAAAGGGCTTCTGAAATCTGTCCGCCCGGATGATCTTGCAGCTGTTGCCATAAAAGGATTGCTGGCAAGAAATCCACAGGTACAGCCTGGGGACATTGAGGAAGTCGTGTTCGGAAATGCCAACCAGGCCGGTGAAGATAACCGGAATGTGGCCAGGATGGCAGCGCTTCTGGCAGGGCTGCCGGTCGAAACAGCCGGTACAACAGTTAATCGGCTTTGCGGTTCAGGTCTGGATGCGGTCAATTATGCGGCAAGGGCTATATTGGCTGGGGAAGGTGATATTTTTATTGCAGGAGGGACAGAAAGCATGACAAGAGCTCCCTTTGTCATGGGCAAGCCGGAAAATGAGTTCCAGAGGGGGAACATGCAACTATATGACACCACAATCGGCTGGCGTTTTACAAACCCTGCATTAATGGAGATGTATGGAGCGGAATCGATGCCGGAAACTGCTGAAAATGTAGCAAAGAAGTTCGGGATAACCAGGGAAAAGCAGGATCTCTTCGCTTTTGAAAGCCAGATGAAAGCGAAGGCAGCGATAGCGGAGGGAAGGCTGACAGATGAAATAATCCCGGTAAGCTTAAACAAAGGTGAGGCAAAAACCGTCTCGGCTGATGAGCATCCCCGCCCAAATACTACCTTTGAGAAGCTGGGCCAGCTGAAGCCGCTGTTTTCCGGGGGAACAGTAACCGCAGGAAATTCATCCGGCATCAATGATGGGGCATCTGCCCTCTTGCTGATGAGTGCGGACAAAGCGCTGGCATTAGGGCTCAGGCCGCTGGCAAAATACACAGCTTCGGCTGTTGCAGGAGTTGAGCCTTCAATCATGGGAATCGGCCCTGTGCCGGCTGCCAGAAAGGCCATTGAACGGGCTGGCATTTCAATTAATGAGATAGATCTCATTGAGTTGAACGAAGCTTTTGCAGCCCAGTCGATTGCCTGCATTGAACAGCTTGTCCTTGATCCTGCCCGCGTTAACGTAAATGGGGGCGCCATCGCGTTTGGCCATCCCCTTGGAGCAAGCGGGGCAAGGATTTTAACTTCACTTGTCCATGAAATGAAAAGAAGGAACAGCCGCTATGCCATGGCGGCGATGTGTGTCGGTGTAGGGCAGGGGATTGCGTCGATCCTGGAGCGGTGGGAACAATAAGATCCCTCTGTTTCAAAAATAAGAATTTTCATGTAATATATATATGTTGCACAAAAGAGGCCGGGCCATCCGTCTCTGCAGCATGGCACAGCATATGGCAGAAGGAAAGAAAAGGATGAAGAAGCTTTGAATACAAGATCAATGATATTTACATTGTATGGAGATTATGTCTCCCACTACGGAAGCAAAATCTGGATAGGCAGCCTGATCAGGCTTTTAAGTGAATTCGGGCATAATGACCAGTCGGTGAGGGCAGCTATTTCCAGGATGAATAAGCAAGGCTGGGTGCAAGCCGAAAAGGCAGGCAATAAGAGCTATTATTCTCTGACTGAGCGGGGCCGGAAAAGAATAGAAGAGGCCGGGAAACGGATTTTCAAGCTGAAGCCGGAAGAATGGGACGGCAAATGGCGCATGCTTATGTACACGATACCGGAGGAAATCAGATCTGTCAGGGATGAACTGAGAAAAGAGCTGGTCTGGAGCGGATTCGGCTCTTTTTCCAGCAGCTGCTGGATTTCAGCGAATAACCTGGAGAAGCAGGTTTCCGATCTGATTGATAAATATAAAATTGAAGAATATGTGGACTTTTTCATCGCTGAATATGAAGGTCCGCATGAGAACAGAAGAATTGTCGGAAAAAGCTGGGACCTGAACGAAATCAATGGGAAATACCAGAATTTCATCAGTGAATACAGCGAGAAATACATTATCGCAAAGAGCAGGATCCAGAAAGGGCTTATGACAGATGGAGACTGTTTCGTGGAAAGGACAAAGCTGGTCCATGAATACAGGAAGTTCCTCTTCGTCGATCCCGGACTGCCTGCCGAGCTTCTTCCGGATCAGTGGCTCGGAGCCCATGCAGCTTCGCTGTTTAGCGACTATTATAAAGAACTCGCAGAACCTGCATCCCGTTTTTTTGAAGCTGTATTCAAAGACGGCAATGAAATCGGCAGCAGGGAAGATGATTATGATGTTTTGGATCATCCCTATATACTTGAATAAAAAAAGAGACCCGCAAAGGTCTCTTTTTTTATGAGAGCAAGCGCCCTCCACTTTTTATTGTCCAGCTCCGGCTCCTAGGTGCTCGAGTCATAAGCCAATCAGGCCAGAAGGTTAAAGAACAACCTTCCGTCCTGCTCGTCTTATGCTTGTCGCACCTAAACAGTCGCCTCCGCATTTCTACTGTTTCCGTCTTTTAATCTGACCGATCCCCAGTTCTTTGGATTCCTTGTACAATGCTTTGATAAGGGATATTGTCATAAGGGCCATGATGACCGAGAACGGCAGGGCGGCGATAATCATGGTATTTTGAAGTGCCTGCAGCCCGCCGCTGTACAGTAGTACAAGAGAAATGACGGCAAGCAGGATGCCCCATGTAAGTTTTATTCTGTTGCCTGGAGTATGGGACCCATTGGTTGTCATCATGCCTAGGACATAGGTGCCGGAGTCAGCTGACGTAATGAAGAATGTACTGACAAGAATAATGGCAATGATCGAAAGGACCATTCCAAGCGGAAAGTTTGAGAAAACAGCGAAAAGGGTTTCCTCAGTTGCCAGTCCCGAAATTGAAATATTCTTCACATGCTCAAGATACATGGCCGAGCCGCCGAATGTGGAAAACCACAGAAAACCGATGACAGTCGGCACGAGAAGGACGCCAAATACAAACTCCCTGATGCTGCGCCCCTTCGATACGCGAGCAATGAATATGCCGACGAAAGGCGACCAGGCAATCCACCAGGCCCAATAAAAGATTGTCCATCCGTTGATCCATTCCCGTGTGCCGGGATCCAATGGCGCAATCCGGAAGCTCATCTGAAGGAGAGACTGCAGATAGGTCCCGATTGTATTGGTGAACAGGTTCAGGATGAACAGGGTAGGGCCAATGAAAAACATGAGTACGAATAAGACAAGGGCGAGACCCATGTTCGCGTTACTGAGAATCTTGATGCCTTTTCCAAGTCCTGACCAGGCGGAAATCATGAAAAGTACTGTCACGATGGATATGATGATCAGCTGCACAACGAAATTGGAAGGGATGTCAAAAAGGAAGGACAAGCCTCCATTTATCTGGACAGCTCCAAAACCAAGGGTGGTGGCTACACCGATCACGGTAGCAAGGACAGCGACAACATCGATGACCTTGCCCAGCGGGCCTTTAACAGCATCGCCGAAAATAGGCTTCAGAGTTGCGCTGATCAGTCCGGGTTCGCCATGCCTGAAATTAAAATAGGCAAGTACGAGTGCGACAATCCCGTAAATAGCCCAGGCGTGGATTCCCCAATGGAAGTAGGTAAACCTCATAGAATCTTTCAGTGCTGCTGCAGTGCCTGTTTCTCCGGTTGGCGAGCTGACTGCGTAATGGGAAAGAGGTTCTGCCGCTCCCCAGAAGACCAATCCTATCCCCATCCCTGCGCTGAACAGCATGGCAAGCCAGGTAACCCTAGAAAACTCAGGCTTGTCCTCAGGTTTTCCAAGCTTCAGCCTTCCAATCGGGCTGATCAGGAAGTAGAGGCAGACAATGACCAGCAGTGTAACCAGAATGAGATAATACCATCCGAAAGCGTTGCTGATGAAGTCCTGGAGTCCGGCAGTAGCATTTTCAAGCTGATTTGGTGCAAAAATTCCAACAAGCACAAGTACAAGTAATAAGAGCACGGATATGTAGAATACCGCGAGTTTTTGCTTCAAAATTCATTCTCCCTTCTTTCACAGATGAACAGGCCTTCTTCATCAGTCGAGCATATGTATATTGTTTTCGAACGCTGATGGATTATGTAATAAAGAAAGGCCCTCATCTAAAGTATTTTAGCAAAGCACCCTGAAAAATAAAAGGAAGGGGCTTTTCAGCTGCAGGCAAGTTAGGCAGCGTCGTTTCTTGATACCCTCCAATAGAACTGCAAAAACCTCTCGGCGCCTGATTATGTAGGGAAGAGATTTTGCGGTCCTGAGTCTTGCCCTGCAGGAGAATGTGCAGCGGCCGATAAACCGATTAATCGCGGGTCCTTCTTGATCTTGCACCAATCATCCTTGCACATTACAAAAAGCCCTAAAACAGCGCAGAGATGAAGCTGAGGCTGTCAAAATATAATGAAACTGATGCATCGTTTCGTTGCCCTATCTTGGGAACACAGGCCCACTCAGCAACAGGGCAGGCTATTGCGATTTTAAGAGCATTATGATAATTTTCAAAATAGTACAGTTATTCGAGAGAAAGGGGTATATGGTTGAATAGATTGACTGAGATTTTGAATATCCGCTATCCAATTATTCAAGGAGGCATGGGGAATATCAGCAGCAGCCGGCTTGCTGCCGCCGTTTCCGATGCCGGAGGGCTGGGCACCATCGGTATAGGGACTATGCACCCAAAAGAAATTGAGGCAAAGCTCTTTGCGCTGAAGAACCTTACCAGCATGCCTTTCGCTGTCAATATTCCCATCAGTGTGTCTCCCTTTGCGGAAGAGGCGATGGAGCTGGCTGAAAAATATGGGGCAGCAGCGGTGTCGCTGTCTGCCGGGAACCCCGCACCATATATAAGACGGCTGAAAACAAAAGGAATTAAAACGATAGTTGTCAGTGCATCAGTCAGACAGGCAGAAAAGGCAGAAGCATTAGGAGCGGACATTATAACTGCTGAAGGCTATGAAGCAGCAGGCATCAATTCCAGGCTGGAAACGACAACGCTTTCTCTTATCCCTCAAATCTGCAGCAGGGTCAATATTCCGGTGGCAGCTGCAGGGGGGATCAGTGATGGCAGGGGAATGGCATCTGTATTCATGCTGGGTGCAAGCGGTGTGCAGATCGGCACGCGCCTCATTGCAGTCAAAGAGGCCCCTTTCCACCGGAATTATAAAAAAGCGCTGCTCGAAGCCAGTGATTCAAGCACGGTCATAGTTGGAAGAAGCGCAGGGCAAATCCGAAGAATACTGCATACCGAATATGCCGATTTTCTGCTTCAGAAAGAAACAGAAAATCCTGCTGAATTCAGCCGTTTTACTCATGAAGATTATCATAAAAAAGGGGCTCTTGAAGGAGACGCGGCAAATGGATTCATGAATGCCGGACAGGCCGCCGGGCTTATTGCAGATGTTCCCGCGGTTGCCGATCTGTTTAAGCGGATGATGGAAGAGGCAAAAGAAGCTATCGAAAAAACAGCATGCCAGTTCAGATCGTTTTCAATCGAGCCAGGCTTTCATAAAGAGGACGAAAATCACTAGTTTTAATTGACTAAATCTTTCGAATATTATTGACATTTTTCAAAACCGGGTGATAATATAACGTTGTAAAAACGCTGGCGAGATAATTTATTATATTTTTATGTAAGCGATTACATAAAGCTGTGTGAGAGAAAGTCAGTGTGAAGTGCCAACAAATCTTGCGAGGGGGATTGTCATGAAAAAATCGATCAAAGCTGCTTCTTTACTGCTGGCAGGAAGCATGCTCCTGGCTGGCTGCGGGAGCGATGAGGCTTCAGGCGGTGATGGAAAAGGCGGGGACAAGAAGGTGTATCAGATTGGAATGACTCAATTTGCCGAGCATCCTTCACTGGATGCAGCAACAGAAGGCTTCAAAAAGGCGCTTGAGGAAGCTGGCTTCAAAGAAGGCGATAATGTGGAATATGACTTCCAGAATGCCCAGGCAGATATGAATAACACTCAAACCATTGCCAATAATTTCGCAGGGGACCAGGTGGACCTTATTTTTGCCAATGCCACGCCAAGTGCGGTCAGTGCATTGAATGCGACAAAGGATATTCCCATCGTATTTACCTCTGTTACAGACCCTGTCGGTGCCGGGCTTGTTAAGTCATTCGATGAGCCGGGCGAAAATATTACCGGAACGACAGATAATCATCCTGATGCTACCGGCAAAACGATCGATTTCATGACAAAGGAAGCAGGTGCCAAAAAGATTGGCGTCATTTTCAATGCCGGAGAGCAGAACTCTGAAGTTCAGGTCGAAAAAGTCAAAGAACTGGCAGAAAAAAATGGGGCCGAGGTGGTAGAGGCGTCCGTATCCACTTCAGCAGAAGTAAAGCAGGCTGCGGAGTCTTTAGTAGGAAGGGCAGATGCCATATATGTCCCGACAGATAATACGGTCGTTTCCGCACTTGAATCTGTTATAGCTGTAGCACAAAGCAAGAAAATTCCTCTCTTCGTAGGGGAACTTGATTCCCTGAAGCGCGGCGGGGTAGCGGCGAGCGGATTTGATTATTTCGAAATCGGCTATCAGACTGGCAAAATGGCAGCAGCCATCCTTAAGGGCGATAAGAAGCCAAGTGAAATTCCGGTAGGTCTTCCTGAAAATATTAAACTAGTGTTTAATCCAAAAGCTGCAGAAGAACAGGGACTTGAGATCAAGGAAGAATGGAAGGACTTAGCCGAATTTTATGAAGAATAGCAAAGGGCGTGGTCTCTAGATGTTTACAGCAATCTTCGGAGCATTCGAGTCGGGCATCATCTATAGCATCATGGCGCTCGGTGTCTATCTTTCTTTTAGAGTGCTGGATTTTCCGGATCTTACGGTAGACGGCAGCTTTGTGACGGGTGCTGCAGTTGCGGCGACCCTGATCGTGAGCGGGGCCAATCCCTTCCTTGCTACAGGTGCTGCCCTCATCGCAGGCTTTGCCGCCGGCTGCCTTACCGGAATCCTGCATGCTTATGGAAAAATAAACAGCCTGCTTTCCGGTATCCTGATGATGATTGCCTTGTATTCCATCAATTTGAGGATCATGGGGAAGTCCAATGTACCGCTTCTGAATACAGAGACAGCAATGACAAGCATCAGGGATGTTTGGGAAAAAACAGGGATCGACGGGATGCTGAATAGCCTCCTTGCAGCCGTTGGGCTTGGGGACAGCCTTCCAAGGACATGGGGGATCCTTGTATTGATGCTGTTTACTGCATTTGCCATTAAGCTTTTGGCGGATCAGTTCCTGAAAACGGAGATCGGCCTTGCTTTAAGGGCAACCGGCGACAATAAAAGAATGATTAGAAGCCTGTCAGCCGATACGAATCTGATGGTTATACTCGGCCTCGGGCTTTCTAACAGCCTTGTCGCTTTCTCCGGCGCCCTGATAGCCCAGCAGGGCGGATTTGCAGATGTGGGGATGGGGATCGGGATGATCATAATTGGACTGGCATCTGTCATCATCGGGGAAGCTTTATTTGGCACAAAGACCATTGCGAGAACTACTCTTGCCGTGATTGGCGGCGCAATCATCTACCGGATCGTCGTCACCCTTGCCCTGCGTGTCGATTTTCTTCAACCGGGGGACATGAAGCTCATTACAGCGGTGATTGTCATCATTGCCCTGATCATGCCTAAAACACTTGATCGGGTAAGAGAAGGGAGAAGAAAGGCCAAGAGACTCCGCGCTCAGCCTGGTGAAGGCTATCTTTCAGGAGAAAGGGAGGAGGATCAGCGTGCTGCAGCTAAATAATATCAGCAAAATCTTCAATGAAGGGACGCCTGATGAAAAAAATGCTCTTGACAGTGTGAACCTTTCTTTAACTGCCGGCGATTTTGTCACTGTCATTGGTTCAAACGGGGCGGGTAAGTCGACACTTATGAATATTATTTCAGGCGTGATGATTCCAGATGCCGGCAGCGTAAAGATCAATGGGAAAAACGTGGCCATGATGCCGGAGCATAAAAGGTCATTTCTGATTGGGAGGGTCTTTCAGGATCCAATGGCAGGAACTGCACCAAGTATGACGATAGAAGAAAATCTGGCCATGGCCTATTCCAGGAATAAAAGCAGGACTCTTAAACGGGGAGTCACCAAAAAGCGCCGGGAAAATTTCAGGGATGTCCTAGAGACCCTTCATCTGGGGCTGGAAAATAGGCTGAATGCAAAGGTCGGTCTCTTATCAGGGGGAGAAAGACAGGCTTTATCCCTGCTTATGGCAACCTTTACGGAGCCTTCCATCCTTTTGCTTGATGAACACACTGCCGCTCTTGATCCTGCAAGGGCAGAGCTGATCACCCGCCTTACAAAGGAAATTGTCAGCAATTACAAGCTGACCACCATTATGGTCACCCATAATATGCAGCAGGCCCTGGATCTCGGGAACCGGCTTATCATGATGGATAAAGGACAAATCATCCTGGAAATTGAAGAAGACAAAAAGAAAAAATTAGGGATTGAAGATTTGCTCAGCGAGTTTCAGCGGATCCGCGGCCGGCAGCTGGCAAGCGACAGGGCTCTTCTCTCGTAGCGATATGATGAAAAAGGATTAAGGGGCGGCAATATGCCTTAAGTTAATCCTTTTTCTTTTGCTGGATAAATTAAGAATATTTTCAATTGATTGACTATTAATTTGTCAAAATGTTATTATAACGTTAAAAATACGTCATACATATTTAAGGGTGTTGTTTAGTGAAGCAGGGTTTAAATAAAGGAGCGGCTGCATCCATCCAGCTGACAGTCGGACATGAAATGTTTGCACAATTTGGCGGTGAGGTTGTCCACCCGCTCTTTTCCACAGCCAGCATGGTCTATTATATGGAGTGGGCATCAAGAAAAGTAATCCTCCCCTTCTTAGAAGAAGATGAAGAAGGGATGGGGACAGGCGTTTCAATCAGACATCTTGCACCGGCTGCAGAAGGAAGCCTGCTGAATATTGCTGCGGAGGTCATCAGGCTGGAACGGAATTTAATTTGCACATCCGTCAAGGCTTTACATGGTAATGAAGTGATTGGCGAGGGGGAAGTCACACAGGCAATCCTTCCGCGAAGCAGGATTAAAAGATTTTCAGAGAAGATCCAGCTGGACTAAAGCTTTTATGCATCATTAAATGAAAGCGCTAACATTAAGAGGGGGATGAGAGACGATGGATATGTTTAATACGATCCGCGAGCACGAACAGGTGGTGTTCTGCAATGACGAAGCAACAGGACTTAAGGCAATCATTGCAATCCATAGCACAAGGCTCGGCCCGGCCCTGGGGGGCTGCAGGATGTTTCCCTATCCTTCTGCAGACGCAGCACTCGAAGATGTACTGCGTCTGTCCAAGGGGATGACCTATAAGTGCGCTGCAGCAGACGTCGATTTTGGCGGAGGGAAGGCGGTCATCATCGGCGATCCTTCAAAGGATAAAACGCCAGAGCTTTTCAGGGCATTTGGACAGTTCGTTGAATCTTTGAATGGAAGGTTCTACACAGGCACAGATATGGGAACCACTCCTGAAGACTTTGTCCACGCAATGAAGGAAACCAATTGCATTGTCGGTGCAGACGAAGAATATGGGGGAAGCGGGGACTCTTCTGTTCCAACTGCCCAAGGAGTAATCTATGGGCTTAAAGCCACAAACCAGGTTCTTTATGGAACATCAGCCCTTGGCGGACGGTCCTACAGCATTCAGGGACTCGGCAAGGTAGGGTTCAAAGTGGCTGAAAAGCTGCTGGAGGAAGGCGCTGATCTATATGTTGCAGATATCAATGAGAAAGCCATCAATGAGCTGATGGTAAAAGCGGGAAAAATGGGGGCGGGCCTTAAAGCTGTCAGCAGTAATGACATTTATCGAGCAGATGCAGATGTCTTTGTACCCTGTGCTTTGGGAGGTATCCTAAACGATGAGACGATTGAGCGGCTGCGGGTCAGGGCGGTTGCCGGATCAGCCAACAATCAGCTGCTTGAATTAAGGCATGGCGGCATGCTCCAGCAAAAAGGGATCCTTTATGCACCGGACTATATTGTTAATGCAGGCGGCCTTATCCAGGTGGCAGATGAGCTGTATTCTCCAAATAAAGAAAGGGTCCTCCGGAAAACGAAGGCGATATATAGTGCGCTGCTTAATGTGTACGACTATTCTGCAGCAGAAGGTATCACGACCATTGAGGCTGCCAACCAGTTCTGTGAGCAGCGGATTGAAGCAAGAACAAGGAGGAACAGCTTTTTTTCCCATATGAAGCGCCCGAAATGGGCAGTCCGGACATAACTGTATTAATGACTTTATTGCAAAGGGTGAGAGGATGGAGAGCCAATTTCCAATCAATAGGATAATTGATGAAAACGGAAACGAAATATCCGGTACTGCAGGGATCACCCCGGACCACAAGCTTGCTCTGGAGTTCTACAGGCAGCTTGTCCGGATCAGGATCTTTGACCGGAAAGCGGTCAGCCTGCAGCGCCAGGGAAGGATAGGGACATATGCCCCGTTTGAAGGCCAGGAAGCTGCCCAGATAGGGAGCGCGATGGCGCTCGAAGAATCGGATTGGATGTTCCCTACCTATCGGGACCATGGTGCAGCTTTGGCTTTCGGGCATTCAATGAGAAACGTGCTGCTATTCTGGAACGGACGAAATGAAGGGTGCATCCCTCCTGAAGGAAAGAATATCTTCCCTCCAGCAATTCCGATCGCCACTCAGATTCCCCATGCAGCCGGGGCGGCATATGCGGAAAAACTTAAAGGAACGAAAAAAGCGGCTATTGTTTATTTTGGTGACGGGGCGACGTCTGAAGGAGATTTTCATGAGGGTCTCAATTTTGCCAGCATCGTTAAGGCGCCTGTCGTCTTTTTCAATCAAAACAATCACTATGCGATTTCCGTTCCGCTCTCAAAGCAGATGAATACTAAGACAATTGCCCAGAAAAGCCTGGCATATGATATCCCAGGCGTTCGGGTTGATGGAAATGATGTATTTGCTGTCTACAATGAAACAAAAAAAGCACTTGAGAGGGCCAGGGAAGGCGGAGGGCCGACTCTGATAGAGGCGGTAACATGGAGATACGGGGCCCATACTACAGCAGATGATCCTGCCAAATACAGGGACCAGCAGGAAAGCAGCTCTTTGAGAGAAAAAATCGATCCTATCCTGAGACTTGAACGGTGGATGAAAAATCAGGGGCTGTATGAGGAAAGCCGGACAAAGAGAATAGAAGAGGAAGCTTCCGCTGAAATTGATGAGGCCATTGCAGAAATGGAGGCGTTCAAGCCTGCAGATCCCGCTGATATTTTTGACCATGTGTTTGCTGAGCTGATATGGCCGCTTAAGGAACAGAAGGAAAAATATCTATCTCAGCTTGGGGGTGTTTAATCATGGAAACTGCAGTCAAGACCAATACCAAGACACTTGTACAGGCGGTCAATGAAGCTCTTGATATCATGCTGGCAGAAAATGATGACGTTCTGGTGCTTGGAGAGGATATCGGGAAAAATGGAGGGGTGTTCCGGGCAACGGAAGGCCTTCAGGAAAAGTATGGGGAAGAGAGGGTTATGGATACCCCGCTCAGTGAAGCAGGATTCATCGGCGCAAGCATCGGGATGGCCGTCAA
The DNA here is from genome assembly GCF_020171945.1 of Bacillus infantis. Taxonomy (GTDB): domain Bacteria; phylum Bacillota; class Bacilli; order Bacillales; family Cytobacillaceae; genus Bacillus_AB; species Bacillus_AB infantis_A. The sequence continues at coordinate 113,973 of NZ_JAIVAP010000001.1, forward strand.
CGGATTCAGGCCCGTGGCAGAAATTCAGTTTCTGGGCTTTATCTATCCTGCCTTTGAGCAAATCATGACACATGCTTCCCGGCTCCGCATGAGGACGATGGGGCATTATACCGTCCCTCTCGTGATAAGGGCCCCTTATGGTGCAGGAGTCAGGGCCCCGGAAATCCACTGCGACAGCACAGAGGCGCTTTTCACCCATATGCCCGGCATCAAAGTCGTCTGTCCGTCCAACCCGGCTGATGCTAAAGGGCTTTTGATTGCCGCAATCGAGGATCCTGACCCAGTCCTGTTTTTAGAGCCGATGAAAAGCTATCGGTCACTGCGTGCTGAGGTTCCGGAGGGAAGGTATACCATCGAAATCGGCAAAGGCAATAAATTGATGGACGGAGATGATGTGACTGTCATCGCCTGGGGAGCCATGGTGCCGATTGCCTTGAAGGCGGCTGAGGCAATGAGGGAAAAAGATATTTCATGTGACGTACTTGACCTCCGCACCCTGTATCCGCTGGATAAGGATATTATTGCGGAATCGGTGCAAAAAACAGGACGCACGGTCATCGTCCAGGAGGCTCATGCTTCAACCTCAGTCGGCAAAGATGTTCTGGCGATTATCAATGATACCTCCTTTTTATACCAAAAAGCACCTGCCGAATTGGTTGCCGGATTTGATGCTCCTGTTCCATATTTCGGTTTTGAAGACCATTATCTGCCGACGTCTGACCGGGTCTGCAGGGCGATTGAAAAAGTCTGGACCTTCTAAGCGATCAACTGAACTTTTATGAGGAGGTGTTTTAATAAGATGGAAGTGAAGCTCTATGATATCGGGGAAGGGATGTCAGAAGCAGAAATCAATTGTTTCCTTGTAAAACAGGGTGATTTTGTGCGGGAGGATGATCCCCTGGTCGAGGTCCAGACCGATAAAATGACAGCTGAAATACCTGCGCCGAGAGCCGGCATTGTACGTGAGTTCATCGTAAAACCAGGGGAAACGGTAGCGGTTGGAGCTGTCCTGCTTCTGCTGGAGCCTGATACCAGCCAGGGAGCAGGAAAGAATAACAGGAAAATGCCGAAAAGAATTCTTGCCTCCCCTTACACAAGGAAGCTGGCAAGAGAGAATGATATAAATATAGAAGATATTGAAGGATCAGGTCCTGGCGGAAGAGTGGTTGACGAGGATATTTTCAGGATGGCAGGGCAGGGAAATAAAAGTTTCAGAGAAGAAGCTTCTCCTCAAGAGATTAAAAAAGATACAGAGAACCTTACAGCCGCCAACAGTACTAGCATCTCTTACACAGGAAGACGGAAAAAGACCGCCGAGAAAATGGTTCAGTCGCTTTCCCTTATTCCCCACTGCACCCATTTTGAGGACGTGGATGTAACAGAGCTTTCCGTTTTCCGGGAACAGCTTAAAAAGAAAGAAAAGCAAGTGACAGCCACAGCTTTTTATATAAAAGCTTTATCAATGGCTCTTAAACGCTTCCCTGTTTTTAACAGCAGGCTTGATGAGAAGGCTGAACTGATCCATTTGCTGCCCGAGCACCATATTGGTGCTGCCGTCAATGCTCAGGAAGGGCTGGTCGTGCCTGTCATAAGGAATGTGGAGGAAAAGACGATTGCCGAAATTGCTTTGGATCTGCAGCATTTGACGAGGAAGGCGCTGGATGGCAGCCTGATGCCAAAGGAAACGGCCGGAGGCACTTTCACAGTAAGCAATGTCGGGCCGCTGAACGGCAGCACCGGCGCAACACCGATCATCCTCCACCCGCAGACAAGCATTATATCCTTGCATAAGACGAAGAAAATGCCGGTGGTTGATAATGACGATCAGATTGTCATCCGCTCCATCATGAAGCTTTCCATGTCATTTGATCACAGGATAGCAGATGGCGCTAGTGCTGTCGGTTTTACGAACCATTTTTCAGAACTGATCGAAAATCCAAAACTGATGCTACTGGAGCTGGTCTAATGGTTGTAGGGGAACTGGCATATGAGAAGGACGTTGTTATCATTGGAGGGGGACCTGGCGGCTATCAGGCAGCTATCAGGGCGGCACAGCTTGGCAGAAAGGTGACACTGATTGAAAAAGCGGATCTTGGCGGTGTTTGCCTGTATAAGGGATGCATTCCTTCTAAGCTATATACCGAAGCGGCTGATCGGATCAGGAAGATAAAGGCTGCGGGTGAATACGGGATAGAACTGTCTTTTTCCGCTTTTCAGCTGGAAAAGCTCATTCATGAAAAAAACCGGAAAACAGCGCAGCTGAAAAAAGGAGTTGAAGAGCTGTGCAAAAGCAATGAGATAGAGCTTGTGAGAGGGAATGCCTTTTTTCTTTCATCTGACCGGGTGGGCATTGAAAATGGAGAATCGTATCAGGTATTCCGTTTCAAACACTGCCTTATAGCAACAGGAAGCACACCAGTATGGCCATCCGGAATCTCACCGCGTTCAGAAAAGCTTTTGGACTGCTGGTCTGTATTTTCAATGGAGAAGCTTCCTGATGAGTTCATCATTTACGGGAGCGGCTATATAGCCTTGGAGCTGGCTATGAGCTTTCAGGCCTTCGGTGCCAAGGCATCGATTATGCTGGATCAGGAAAAAGAGGACTTTGGATTTGATGAGAGCATAAATAGGGAGCTCAGCAGAATTTTAAAGAAAAATAGAATCAAAGTCTACCGCGGGGCAAAGCTGCTGTCTGCGGAAGAGAACCAGTCGGGGGTCAGGATTATCTATGAGGCGGGCGGAGAAATTAACCAGCTGGAAGGAAGCTGTTTCTTAGCATCAGCCGGATTCCGGCCCAATACTGCGAACCTGGGGCTTGAAAGAGCGGGGGTGGAGATAGACTCAGCCGGTTTTATTAAGATAGACCAGCAAGGGAAAACATCTGTCAGCCATATCTTTGCTGCAGGGGACGTCGTGGATGGACCGCTTCTCGCTTCAAAGGCGATCAGACAGGGAAAGGCAGCAGCTGAAATAATTGCAGGCTTGAAAACGGAAGCTGATTTCCGCTTCGCCCCTGCTGTCGTCCATACCCAGCCTCCTATTGCTTATACAGGCCTGACCGAGCAAGAGGCACTGGAAGCGGGTTATAAAATAGAAGCAGGAACCTTTCCTTTTTCTTCTTTGGGCTATGCAAGTGTGAAGGGGAGCAGGGAAGGAATGGCCAAAGTAATTTTTGAAAAGGAAACCGGCTTTCTTTTAGGGGTCCATATGATAGGGGAAGGTGCACAGGAACTGATACATGCCGGCGTCTCGCTGCTTGAAATGGCTGCAAGGGAAGAAGATATGCTGTTCCCCGTGTATGCCCATCCAAGCTCAGCCGAAGCCCTGCTGGAAGCGGTGGAGTCTGTTAAAGCGAGAAGCATCCATCTCCCTGCGAGGGAAAAAGCGAAAACATAAGAGCTGCTTTACAGCAGCAGAGCTTCACACTGCGCTCTTGCTAGGAGGAAAAGAAATATTTTAAGATAAGTCTGAAAATTAAAATATTTGGAGGGGTTAATATGGAACAAAGAACTGTTTCGCCATCACAAAAGGCAGAGGAAATTTTTCCGGTCAAGGAAGTCGATTATCTTGAAATCTATACAGGGAATGCCAAACAGGCCAGCCATTATCTCTGCACATGCTTTGGGTTCAAGCCTGTCGCTTATTCCGGACTTGAGACAGGAAACAGGGAAACGGTGTCGTATGTACTGCAGCAGCGTAAAATCAGGCTGGTAGTGACTGGGTCGCTAACAGAGGAAACAAAGGTGGCTGCATTTGTGAAGAAGCATGGTGACGGTGTCAAGGATATCGCCCTTGCGGTTGATGATGTTGAAAGTGCTTACAAAGGTGCGGTAGAGCGAGGGGCAGTAGAACTGATTCCGCCATTTGAGCTGGAGGATGAACACGGCAAGCTGAAGAAGGCGGTAATCGGTACATATGGAGATACCATACACACACTGGTGGAACGGAGTGATTATAAGGGTGCCTTTATGCCGGGATATGAGCCCTACGAAACAAAGGCCCCATTTGAGGATGCAGGATTCATTGGCATCGATCATGTAGTCGGAAATGTGGAAGAAATGGAAGAATGGGTGAACTATTACGCCAATGTCATGGGGTTCAAGGAAATGAAGCATTTCACCGATTCTGATATCAGCACAGAATATTCCGCACTCATGTCTAAAGTGATGCATAACGGCGGAAGAATCAAGTTCCCGATCAATGAACCGGCGGAAGGCAAGAGGAAATCGCAAATCCAGGAGTTCCTGGAATTCTATAATGGGGCAGGCGTGCAGCATCTCGCCATCCTGACAGAGGATATTGTCCAGACGGTTTCTATCCTCAGAAAAAATGGAGTAGAGTTCCTTGACACTCCTTCTTCCTATTATGAAATGCTGTCTGAGAGGGTCGGCAAAATAGACGAAGAGATTGATAAGCTGAAAGAGCTGAGCATTCTTGTAGACAGGGATGATGAAGGCTATCTCTTGCAGATTTTTACAAAGCCGATCGTCGACAGGCCGACTTTATTCATCGAAATCATCCAGCGCAAAGGAGCAAGAGGGTTTGGAGAAGGCAATTTCAAGGCGCTGTTCGAGTCGATTGAAAGAGAGCAGGAAAGACGCGGAAACCTATAAACCGCATACACAGAAAGGGGGTTCTCCTGTGGAACGGATAATAACGAAGGAAAGCATCAGGGGGATTACTCCTTACCCTTTGGGGATGACTGCAGAACAGGTAAAGGAAAAATATAAGCTCTCCTTCGTCAGAAGTCTCGCAGACAATGAAAATGCCTATGGATGCTCAAAACTTGTCGGCCGCGCTTTAACGGAACAGTCCGGGAACCTCTCCCGCTACCCTGATGGTTCATGTTCAGCAATCAAACGGACATTGGGCAAATTCCTCAAGCTTCCTCCTGAGTATATTGCAATAGGAAACGGTTCAGAGGAAATCATCAGGCTTCTGGCAAGAGCCTATATCCACGCAGGCGATGAAGCGATCATGGCAGACCTTACCTTTCCGAGATATAAGGCAAATGTAGTGATTGAAGGCGGAAAGGCTGTTGAAGTCCCGCTCAAGGATGGAGTACATGATCTTGTGGAGATGGCAGGCCGCATAGGCCCCAGCACCAAAATGATCTTTATCTGTAATCCGAACAACCCGACCGGTACAGCAGTAAGCACAAAGGCTATCCAGCAATTCATCGCTTCTGTACCGGCACACATACTTATCGTACTGGATGAAGCCTATTATGAATATATGAACCATGAAAAAAGGACTGAGGCAGAAAAGCTGCTGACCTTCCACGATAACCTTGCAATATTGAGGACATTTTCAAAAGCATACGGACTTGCAGGGCTCCGGGCAGGATATGGGATGATGCATCCATCGATTATAGAAGAGCTGGACAAAGTGCGGGAGGTATTCAATGTGAATGCCCTATCCCAGGCCGCAGCCATTGCAGCGCTGGAGGACCAGTGTTTTGTTCAGATGAGTGCAGAAAAGAATAGAACGGAAAGGGAAAGAATGCGCGCCCGGATTGAAGAGCTGGGATTCAAGTGTTTTGCCTCTGAATCCAATTTTCTTTTTATTCTAGGGCCGCTTGCTGAAATGCTTCTGGAGTCAGGCATCATCGTCAGGAAATTTTCTCATAAAAGCTTTCCAGAAGAGGCTATCAGACTAACAATCGGTACGGAGGAAGATAATGATGCAGTCCTGGAAGCTATCGGCCAGGCCGTGAGCGGAAAGAGGGTGTAAAAAATGGAAATCCCTGTGTCTTCCCTTTCCTGGCAGGAGGGGTATAAAATCCTGTCAGGCTCCATTCTTCCCCGTCCAATTGCCTTTGTGACCACCATGGATCATAGCGGTAACGTCAATGCAGCACCATTCAGCTTTTTTACAGCCATATGTGCGGATCCGCTTCTCATTTGCTTTTCACCTATGCGAAAGGGGACTGACGGAAAAAAGAAAGATACACTTCTTAACATTGAAGAAACCGGGGAGTTTGTCATCAATATCGTAAGCAGAAGCATGGCGGAGAAAATGAATATATGTGCAGCCGATTATGCCCGTGAAGTAAATGAACTGGAACAGGCGGGGCTGGAGCAGGAAAAAAGCACATATGTTAAGCCGCCGAGAATCAAGCGTTCCCAAGTCCATCTAGAATGCACAGTCCATCAGCTCCTGCACTTTGGAGACGGTCCGGGGTCCGGGAGCCTGGTGATTGGCAGGGTTGAGCATGTGCAGGTGAATGATGATTTGTATCATAATGGGAAAATCGATACTGAAAAGCTGGATCCGGTTGGAAGGCTGGCGGGGCATATGTATACTGGCCCGCTTGCAGATGTTTTCGAGATTATTAGAAAATCAGATCCGGGGTGATGGAATGAAGTTCATAACCTTTCAAAAGCAGGATGGATCGGTCCGGTCCGGCTGGCTGGAGGGCACTGCTGCAATAGATATGTATGAAGCTTCAAAGGGAATCCTGCCAAAAACATTATTGGCATTTATAGAAAATCATCAATTTTTCATGGAGCAGATCGAGTCTCATCATGAATGGAAAGAATCAGGCAGCGGTGCGTACCCTATAGAGGAAGTAACACTGAAGGCCCCGCTTCCTAATCCAAAAAGCTTTCGCGACTTTTATGCTTTTGAGGAGCATGTCAAAACAGCCCGGGAAAACAGGGGCCTGGAAATGATAAAAGAATGGTATGAGCTGCCGGTCTTCTATTTTTCCAATCATCTATCCATAAAAGGGACAGGTGAGCCCATTCATTTGCCTGCCGGCTGCAGCAAGCTGGACTATGAACTCGAAATTGCCTGCATCATCGGCAAAGAAGGCCAAAATATTTCTGCCAAAGAGGCGGACGGATATATTTTTGGCTACTGCATCTTAAATGACTGGAGTGCCAGGGATATTCAAAGAAAAGAAATGAAGGTCGGCCTTGGACCGGCAAAAGGAAAGGATTTTGCCACCTCGATCGGCCCTTATATTGTGACAAAGGATGAGCTGGAGAGCTATCGGGTGGAAAATGGCTATGATTTGGATATGACAGCAAAAGTGAACGGCGTCCTGCTGTCAGACGGCAATCTTAAGGATATCTATTATTCATTCAATGAAATGATAGAGAAAGCTTCAGAGAATACCACACTTTACCCGGGAGAACTGATCGGTTCAGGTACAGTGGGGACCGGCTGCATCCTTGAGCTCGGGGAAGATGTCCACCGCTGGCTGAAGCCAGGCGACAAGGTAGAGCTGGAAATAACGGGTCTTGGAAAGCTGTTCAATACGATCACAGACTGAAAGGGGGAGCAGGCTTGTACTACAGGCAAATGGGGAGGATTCCGCACAAACGCCACACGATGTTCAAGAAAGCAGACGGGTCCTTGTTCAGGGAGCAAGTCATGGGAACAAAGGGCTTTTCGGGGACACAGTCGATTTTATATCATCATTATATGCCGACAGAGACAGAAGAGGTTACCCTCTCAGGCAGCTATCTGCCTGAATATGAGGAGATGGCTGCGCTTACACACCGGCATCTGCTTACAGAGAACATTAATCACAGAGGAGATGCCCTTCAAGCCAGGGAATATCTGCTTGGAAATGAAGATCTGCTGATTGCCTCGGCCAATATTTCAGAAAACATGCAGGATTATTACCGGAACAGCGATGGAGATGAGATGTACTACATCCATTACGGAACCGGCCGGTTTGAAACAATGTTCGGCACAGTCAGCTATGTGCCAGGGGATTACATCGTCCTTCCGATCGGCACGATTTTCAGGATTCTTCCGGAAAAAGAAACTAAGGCTCTTATTGTGGAATCATTCAGCCAGATTACGACTCCAAAAAGGTACCGAAATGAGTATGGACAGCTGCTTGAGCACAGCCCGTTCTGTGAGCGGGATATACGCGGCCCTGAAAAATTGGAGACCCATACAGATAGAGGACCCCATAAGGTAGTCACAAAAACGAGGGGCCATCTTCATGATCATATTCTTGCCCATCATCCGCTTGATGTTGAGGGGTGGGACGGGTATCTTTACCCCTGGGCCTTCAATATTTCCGATTTTGAACCGATCACCGGCCGGGTCCACCAGCCGCCGCCAGTCCATCAGACATTTGAAGGGCATAATTTTGTTGTCTGCTCATTCGTCCCGCGGTTGTATGACTATCATCCGGAAAGCATCCCGGCACCCTATTATCACAGCAATGTAAATAGTGATGAGCTCTTGTATTATGTCGAAGGGAACTTTATGAGCCGAAAAGGGATCAAGGAAGGATCCATCACCCTTCACCCCGGTGGAATACCGCATGGGCCGCACCCGGGGAAGACAGAGGCAAGCATCGGCAAAAAAGAAACACTGGAGCTGGCTGTCATGATAGATACTTTCAGGCCATTGAAGGTTGTGAAGAAAGCGCGGGACTATGAGGATGAGAATTATATGTATACCTGGCTGGAGAGGTGAAGGGACTAGCAATGTGTTCTTGATAATAAAGGAAGTTAGCGAAAAGGAAAAAGAATATCAAAATTAATGAAAACATTTCAATTACTTTAAAAATTATTGTATCCTTCTTTAGTTAGACTGGTTTTCCGCGAATAAACTTTAAAAACCCTGTTGCTTGGAGTGGAAGGCACGCAGACTCCTGCGGGATTGCAGCGGCAAAGCTGAGACCCCGCAGGAGGTACGACGAGGAGGCTCAGCGCCGCCCCGCGGAAAGCGAAGTGCCTGGAACGCAAAGCAACAGCCCCATCCTATAATAAAAACAGGTTCATTATTCACACATTAATAGTTCTTCCTATAGTGCCAACAAGGCAGTTAATTACTTAAGTCCTCGTTAAAAGAATAATTTCCCTTAATTCAAAAAAAGTCCAAATCTTATTTAAACCTTCTGCCTGCCTCTATAAATAGCCTCCCTCAGTTCCAGCGCATAGGGTTCGAGGTTTGGCATGCCCATTTCGCGGGCCATGCTGATTTCTTTTTCTATATCATAAGGAAGGCGGACCATTTCGATTGAAAAAGGTGCAGGCTCTTCTGAAAGATATGTACCGTGCAGGATAACAAAAGAGGCTTCCGGCACATCAAGCGGATTGCCGACGCTTCCAGTGTTGAATAAGACCTTTTTAGGATCAATCGGCTCCAGCATGGCCGCGTGGATATCCCCATACCCGACTACATCAGGAATGATTCCCCTTTTTTCTTCATCAATGAATTCACTTGGCCCGAACATAGCCTCTCGTTCTTCAATTGGATGGCGCATCGGCACCACCCGGTGGTAGATGCTTTTTGCAGAAGCGTGAAAAAGCCTTACATACTTTCCGCTCATTTTAAAGTCATGGTGAAATGGCAGGGTGCTTAAATAGTCCATTCCTTCCTGGCCAATCTGTTCCTGATGCCACAGCAGTTCAGCGAAGTCGGCCGGCTTCTGGATAAAGTCATCCCAATTTCCGCGAACAACTACCTCACAATTTTCTTTCACCCGCTCTATTGCTTTCTTTGAATTCGGCCCTTTGCCGACGAGATCGCCAAGACAGAAGATCCTGTCAATTTGCCGCTCCTCTAAATAATCAAGCACCTGATCGAGTGCAGTGATATTTCCGTGAATGTCTGAAATTACTGCAATGCTCATCTCGTTCATCTCCCTTTGCTGCAAATCATACTAATACTTTCGCTTCTTATACAAAAAAAACCTTCCGGAACAAGCAGATTCCCGCTGGAAGGTTTTTGTGTTTATTCAAAATGCCAGACGACTGCGACCGTGCCTTCCCCGGCATGCACAGCAATTGTTGAGCTGATTTCGCCGATGAAGGTGCCCATTTGAGGAAACCTGGATAAAATTTCTTTTTCAATGTCCTTTGCCTTTTCAAGGACATTCCCATGCATGATCTGTACCTGCTCTATCCTGTGTTTCTCTGCAGATTCTTCAAGAAGCTCCATCATCCGCCTTATGGCTTTTTTCTCCGAACGCACCTTATCAAAAAGCTGGAATTCTCCATTCCGGTCAACATGGATGATCGGCTTTACCTTTAATATGCTTCCCAGGAGATACTGAGTTCCGGACATTCTTCCGCCCTTATAGAATTGGTCAAGATTCCCCAGCAGGATATAATTCTCATACTGATTGGCTTCAAGCCTCAGTGTACGGGCGATTTCTTTCCAGTCCATATCTTTGGATTGGAGCCCGATCCCCGTATTCAGCAGTCCGGTAATGATGTAAGACATCATTTTTGAGTCTACTGTTTCGACTGGAAAGCCTGCAATCTCTGCGCCCTGCATGCAGCTGTTCAGAGTTCCGCTCAATTTGGAAGAGATGTGGACAGCGATTGCGCAGTCATAATCAGCTTTTAATTTTTCAAACAGCTCGGCGAATTTGCCGACAGATGGCTGTGAGGTTTTCGGAACTTCTTTTTCAGCTTTTAGTTTCATATATAAATCATCAGAGGATAAATCGATTCCATCCTCATAGGTGCCCGATGAAAATGCAATGGTCAGAGGCATTACATAAACATCCTTATGCTGCTCAAGCTCCTTGGTGATAAATGCTGTGCTGTCTGTAATCCAAGCTATTCGTTTATTGGTCATTTAGCCTATCCTTTTCAGAAAGTTTGTAATGATGGTGTAAGCCATTTCATTATACACGAACTTCTCTATGAATGTTTCAAAAGTTTTGTGAACGGCCTTTGGTAACTTTAAACAGAGGAAACGGCAATATTTTAAATGAAGAAAAAGGAGAAAGCAGCAGGGAGCTAGAAATATATATTCAGAATATTCTTTTAAAAAAGGGAGGGGTTGTATGCAGATGGAAAATATTTGTGCCCTTGTGACTGGCGGAGCATCGGGCCTTGGGGAGGCGGCTGCAAGAAGAATACTGGATAGGGGCGGCAGGGTCTGCATCGTTGACATGGACGAGGAAAAGGGAACTAATATTCAAAAAGAGCTTGGCAGCAGCTCCCTTTTTGTGCAAGCAGATATAACTGATGCCCGGCAGGCTTCCGACGCGGTCAATTTGGCCTTTGAGAAACTGGGTTTCATTAATGTGTGCATCAATTGTGCGGGAATTGCTGCTGCCCAAAAGGTGCTTGGCAAAAAAGGGGTGCACGAACTCGATTTATTTTCTAAAGTCATATCAGTTAACTTGACAGGCACCTTCAATATGATCCGGCTGGCGGCAGAGAAAATGAAGGATAATGAACCAAATGAACAAGGGGAAAGAGGAGTTATCATCAGTACCTCATCTGTTGCTGCCTTTGAAGGGCAGATCGGGCAGGCAGCCTACAGCGCTTCCAAAGGAGGCGTGGCAAGCATGACCCTTCCGATTGCCAGGGAACTGGCTGAATACGGCGTCAGGGTGATGGCGATTGCTCCTGGCCTTTTTCATACCCCTATGTTTGATTCTTTGCCTGCGGAAGCAAAGTCTGCACTTGGAAATACAGTTCCCTTTCCCCGCCGTCTTGGCTTTCCAGAAGAATTTGCAATGCTGGTACAAAGCATCATAGAAAACCCGATGCTCAATGGAGAGACCATCAGGCTTGACGGGGCAATCCGCATGCAGCCAAAGTGAAATAAAATTATTTTTGTAAGCGTTTTCTAAAAAGGGAGGAAGGGGCATGGAAAAAACAACAGGATTTCTTAAAGAGGAACATCAGATTTTTCGAAAGGCGCTAAAAAAATTTCTGGAGAGGGAGGCCTATCCCTTTTACAGTCAATGGGAGCAAGAGCGGCTTATACCAAGGGATTTTTGGAGGAAGATGGGGAAGCAGGGGTTTCTGTGCCCTGATGTAGATGAGGTATACGGAGGAAGCGGTACTGACTGGGGCTTCTCCGTCATTATAAATGAAGAATTGGAAAGAGTAGGTTCAGGGCTGGTTGGCATCGGGCTGCATAATGACATAGCTGTTCCATATCTTTCTGAATTTGGTTCTGAAAAACAGAAAAACCGGTGGCTCTCCAAGTGTGCTGCCGGAGATATCATTACAGCGATTGCGATGACAGAGCCTGGTGCAGGTTCCGACCTTGCAGGCATTAGTACAACAGCGGTGGACGAAGGAGACTATTATCGTCTCAACGGGCAAAAAACATTCATTACTAACGGGATGCACGCCGATCTGGTCATTGTTGCCTGCAAGACGGATACTCATGCGGTCCCCAAACATAAGGGAATCAGCCTGCTTGCGGTTGAAAGGGGATGCGAAGGTTTTTCCAGAGGAAGAAAGCTGGATAAAATCGGCCTTCACTGCCAGGATACTGCCGAGCTTATTTTTGAAGACTGTCTTGTGCCTAAAGGAAATCTGATCGGAGAAGAGGGGCAAGGGTTTCAATATATGATGAAAAAGCTGCAGCAGGAAAGGCTTGTAGTTGCTATAGCAGCACAAGCTGCTTCAGAAGTTATGCTGGAGCATACCTTATCTTACGTAAAAAGCAGGGAGGCCTTCGGCAGGCCGGTCGGACAATTTCAGAATACCCAATTTAAAATGGCAGAAATGGCCACTGATATCGAAATGGGCAGAAGCTTTCTGGACACCCTGAATATGGAGCATATGGAAGGCAAAGATATCACCCAAAAAGTTTCAATGGCTAAATGGAAGCTCACCGATAATGCCAGAAGAATAGCTTCTGAATGTCTTCAGCTTCATGGCGGCTATGGGTATATGGAGGAATATGAGATTGCGAGAAGGTACAGGGATATCCCGGTTGCGAGCATTTATGCCGGTACCAATGAAATCATGAAATCAATCATAGCCAAAGGGCTTGGCCTTTAGAAACACGAGAAAGAAAGGTGATGGGCGGATGAGGGAAGCTGTTATCATAGAAGCTGTGCGGACGCCGATAGGAAAGAGAAACGGCATATTGAAGAATATCAGGCCAGATGAGCTGGCTGCTTTCATATTGAATAAGCTGACTGAGAGGGCGGGCCTCGATCCTTCTTTTGTTGATGATGTTATTATGGGCTGTGTCAGCCAAACCGGGGAGCAGGCCGGTGATATAGCGAGGATTGCCTCTTTGATTGCCGGATTCCCTGTTGAGGTGCCCGGTGTTTCCATTGACAGGCAGTGCGGTTCAAGCCAGCAGGCAGTCCATTTTGCAGCACAGGCCATATTAGCGGGAGATATGGATATCGTCATAGCCGGCGGAGTGGAGAGCATGTCCCGTGTTCCGATTGGCTCGAGCTTTCAGGGAGCCAAATTAAGTGAAAATCTTAAAAGGAAGCATGAGATGATCCACCAGGGCCTTTCAGCAGAGAGAATCGCAGAAAAATACGGATTCTCCCGGCAGCAGCTTGATGAATATTCTCTCAAAAGCCACGAGAAAGCGCTGAAAGCACAGGCAGAGGGCAGATTTGAAAGTGAGATTGCACCAATCGAGGCGGTGCAGGATGATGGGACAATGCTTGTTGCATCAGAGGATTCCGGCCCGCGGAGGGACACATCGCTTGAGCTGCTGGGAACCTTGAAGCCGGCATTCATGGAGAACGGCAGGATCCACGCAGGCAATTCCAGCCAGATAAGCGATGGGGCAGCGGCCCTCTTGATCATGTCAAGGGAGAGGGCAGAAAGCCTGGGGCTTCGACCAAGGTTCCGCATCCTGACAAGAACGGTTGTAGGGTCAGATCCGACACTTATGCTGACTGGTCCGATTCCTGCAACGGAAAAGGCGCTGCAAAAAGCAGGGCTCTCAATCCGGGATATTGATATTTTCGAAGTGAATGAAGCCTTTGCTTCAGTGCCTCTTGCGTGGCTGAAGGAGACTGGAGCCGATCCTGCTAAGCTGAATCCAAATGGAGGAGCCATTGCACTCGGCCATCCGCTCGGGGCAAGCGGCGCCAGGATCATGGCAGGACTGATCTTTGAACTGGAAAGGACAGGAGGAAGGTACGGGCTGCAGACAATGTGCGAAGGCTATGGAATGGCAAATGCGACCATCATAGAACGATTGTGACAGACGGGGAAGGTTCTGAAAAAAAGTTCAGGAGGTACGCCATGACAGTGACGATAGGAAGGATTTTAGATCTTGCTGTAATGAAATATCCGGCAAAAGAGGCCGTATACGATGTCAGGAGTAACAGACGTTACACTTATAGTGAATGGAATATGCGCATCAACCGCGTCGCACATGCGCTAGCTGCTGAAGGTGTCAGCAAGGGAGACAGGGTTTCTGTATTTTTATATAACACAGAGGAATTGGCGGCAGTCTTTTTCGCCTGTGCTAAAATCGGGGCCGTTTTTAATCCAATCAATTTCCGCCTCCAGGCTGAAGAAACAGCATATATCCTAAGAGATGCACGCCCGAAGGTTCTTGTTTTTGAGAAGGCTCTTGAAAGCGTAGTTTCCACTATTGAAGAACAATTTCCTGCAACTGCTTTCTGGTATATTGATGACGAACCGCCTTCCTATGCGGCCTCCTTTGATAAAAAAGTCTCTCAAGCCTCTGACAGCCCTGTTTTTGCTGATGTCAGCGAAAATGATGATTATGCAATCATGTATACAAGCGGAACGACCGGCCGGCCTAAAGGAGTGATCCATACACACAGGCATATGGCTGAACAGAGCATGACAGTGGTCGCAGCAACAAAGCTTGAACCATCCGATAAAGGGCTGGTCACAGCACCGATGTTTCATTGTGCAGAGCTGCATTGCGCCTTTCTTCCCCGCATCCATGTCGGGGCTGGAAATGTCATCCTTCATCAGTTTAATCCGAAAAAGGTGCTTCAGCTGATTGAGGAGGAGGGGGTCACTAAATTTTTTGCCGCCCCTACAATGTGGAATATGCTATTGCAGGAAGATCTGCTGGCTTACTGCCTGGACAGCCTGAAGCTTGGCCTTTATGGGGCGGCCCCGATGGCCCCTGCACTTGTTAAGCTGTGCAGGGAAAAGCTTGGGATCTTATTGGTCCAGGCTTACGGAATGACAGAGATGGGGCCGGCCATCACCTTCCTTTCTGAGCATGATCAGCTTTCTAAAGCAGGCTCTGCCGGGCAGGCATGCCTGAATCATGAAATCAGGATTGTCAGGCCGAACGATAATGGGCCATCAGATCCTGAAGATATCCTCCCGGCAGGAGAGTCAGGGGAAATTATCGTGAGGGGCCCAAGCATGATGAAAGGCTATTACAATATGGAAGAAGAGACAGAAAAAGCTTTATATAAAGGATGGTACCATTCAGGCGACATCGGTGCCATGGATGAAGAAGGCTACCTATGGGTAAGGGACAGGGTGGATGATATGATCATCAGCGGCGGTGAAAATATCTACCCGAGGGAAATTGAGGATGTGCTGTTTGAACATAGCGGAGTCTTGGATGCAGCAGTCATCGGCCAGCCGGATGACAGGTGGGGAGAGACTGTGACGGCATTCGTTGTAAAAAAAGATCCTTCAGTAACAGAGGAAGAATTGGACAGCTGGTGCAAGGAAAGCAGCAGGATCGCCAATTATAAGCGGCCGAGAAAATATATCTTCTGTGAAAGCCTGCCGCGTAATGCCAGCGGAAAGCTGCAGAAATTCGTGTTGAGGAGTGAATTGTCCCAATCAGCACAATCATGAAAATAGGAGCTGCCTGTAAAAAGGCGGCTCCTTTACTTGTCAGCGGTGATTCTTAATCGTTAGTTTGCCTTTTCCTCTTTTATTGACAATCAGGGTCTTTGTCTTCTGATTTACAAAAGCATAGAGGATCTCTTTAGCTGAAAGGCTGTTTTCATCCAGCTTTTTTGTCAGCCATTCTTTTGTAAGATGCAGCAGCTTTAAATTTCTGAGCTGGATCTTTCCGTCGACTATGACAGAAATAGGAAGGCCTTCATCCTGAATATTAATATTGAGATGCTCGACAGTAACAGGGGTGTTTGCCGTTTTAGGAATAACGCTGATTTCCCCGATAGGTTCCAGTACAGCATATTCGACATCAGATACTTTTGGAAATCCTTTGCTCCGGAGGATTGATAGAACCTGTGAGACTGACAAATGCGCTTTTTCCAGCTGATCCTCAATGATTTCTCCATCCTTAATCAGGATAGAAGGCTCACCCAGAAAGAACCTGTTCCCGATTTGATTCAGGGTTAAGTAAGAAAAGCAGATATGAAGCACAACCAGGATGGCCAGGGAACCGAGGGTAGGCCAGAATTCTGTGCTGATCAAGGGTTCGGAGGCGACCGTGCCGACAATGATAATGGCTACAAGGTCGTAAGGGGTCATCTGGACAATGGAAGACTTCCCCATCAGCCGCATGATTGCGATCGTTACAAGGTATAATACCAGAATTTTTAT
The DNA here is from genome assembly GCF_020171945.1 of Bacillus infantis. Lineage (GTDB taxonomy): Bacteria > Bacillota > Bacilli > Bacillales > Cytobacillaceae > Bacillus_AB > Bacillus_AB infantis_A. The sequence goes on from NZ_JAIVAP010000001.1 coordinate 130,205, forward strand.
AAACAGGAACAAAATGACCTCTCCCAACGCTAAAAAAAGATAATGTCAGTTTTCCCAGTTTTAATCTGTTTAAGCCTTTTTTACAGTCCCTCCAGCAGCCGTTTGGCGATCCTTTCATAGTCATCCTTTGTAATGCCAGGTGCAAATTCTTCCGGAAGCTCATCAAGGTCAGGGACCGGGCCGCCCTCAGGCGTGCCGTATATAACCTTCAATGGCTCTCCGTTTTCCGGGTTCGTCCCTTTCCATATCTGTCCTATTCCCTTGAAATCCGTGTCGCTCCATGTATAGAGGACATTGCTGAGCCCTTTTTCTTCAAACTTGCGCGCCGCATCAAAACGGGAGTTGTTTAAATCGGGAATTGGCAGCATCTTTGTTAAGTCGACGCCTGTCGCGATATCGAGCGCCTTTGCGTAGGCTAATATGTGCGTACCTCCCCTTACCAGCAGATAGCCGATCATTTCTCTGGCAACAGGATGGTCTGTCATTTCATACACCCGCATTTTATGGGTTCTGGCACCAACCTCCAGGAAAAAATTATGAAGAAGATCCAGCACGAGATTGCCGCTGCTGAACACATTATCCCCGGTCCATGCCCTTCCCATTGAATCGCCGGGAAGACCTGTCTGGGCAGAGGCGATAAAATGATAGGTGTTCCGTGCATCTTTCCCGTTCTGCAGAGGTGCAATATCCGGATCACCAGGAAAGGTATTTCCTTTCGAGAGCAGATTAATTGCATTTGTCACAAGCTCCACATGGCCAAATTCTTCTGCGGTGATGCTGGCGACCAGATCGTAGAATGGCTTCAGCTTCTTTTTACTCCGGAAGTTAAAGGATTGAAACATATAGTTATTGAGAGTAGACATTTCCCCAAACTTGCCCCCGAGCAGCTCCTGGACGGCAGCTGCAGCATTCATGTCACCATGAGACGGCTCAGGGAGTTCGATCGCCAGCCTGTTTATTCTTTTGAACATATTTTTCCTCCCACTGGGTTGTTAGCCTGGAAATATCCAGACAATCTGCTGAATGCGGATATAGAATGGTGTATCGGCAGACTCGACTACCAGATGGTCCGGCAGCGCATTAATCAAGACGCCCCTTACGGATCCATGAGTTGTCTGCACCGTTATAGAATCTCCTATCAAAGAAAGGGCGGCCTGATATACATATGGATCAAAGCTTGAATTAAAAGAGACAGCTGTACCGTCCATCTTTTCAGCTCCTTTTCGCCAAAATCTATCATAAGTCTATGAACGTAAAAGAAGTTTCAGAATATGTCCGTGAAAGAAGGACAGGAGGGCGGAGGTTTTATTGAAATATAATTTGTGTGAAACAAAAGACAGTTGAGGAAAAAAAATCCCCATGCCTTTCAGCAGGGGGGATAAAGGAATGCATCCTTCAGCAAATCGCTCATGGTCCTGCCAGGAGTAAGGATTGTATGCTGGTCCAAATAGCCGTAATGCACATTTGGAGTCCATTCCACTTTGCCGCTGTCATGGATCAGCTGATTGGTTATGATATTCATAAGAGTCGATTTTCCGGCTCCGTTTGCGCCAACAAGTCTGACATGGTCTTCCTGCAGAAGGACACATCTTTGAATAAAGTTCTATCGCCAAAAGTATGGCTTAAAAGATCTGCATTTAATAAACTCATCGTTTATATTCCTCGCTTTGCATGTATAATCCATCTTTACATCATACTAAAAAACAATAGTGTAAACCAGGTGTTTTAGATGCCGATTATCATTCGAGGCAGTCCATTTTTCCCGGCTAAGGGGAAACAATGTTTTTGACACCCTTTATATGGCTGTTATAATAGAATGTGTTGAAAAATCCGGTATAGGGCTGCCTGCCGGAACAGAATCTTGCATTTGGTCTGGAAAGGAAAGAAAAAATCATGGATACACAATCATATAGAATTTTGCTTTATTACAAATATGTTCATATAGAAGATCCTGCGGCACAAAGGGAAGAGCACTTGAATTTCTGCAATGGCATTGGCCTTAAGGGACGCGTGCTGATTTCTGAAGAGGGCATCAACGGCACTGTGTCAGGCACAGTGGAGCAGACACAGGCCTATATCGACATGATGGACAATCATCCTTTATTCGAAGGCACAGTTTTCAAGATTGATGAAGCAGAAGGGCATGCATTCAGAAAAATGCGCGTCAGAGTGAGAAAAGAACTCGTGAACCTGAGCCTTGAAGATGATATCGATCCATTAAAGCTGACAGGGACACACTTAGAACCAAAAGAATTTTTCGAAAAGATGCAGGACCCTGATACTGTCGTCCTTGATGCACGAAATGACTATGAATACGACCTTGGACATTTCAAGGGGGCGATTAAGCCGGATATCCAAAATTTCCGCGATCTTCCTGAATGGATCAAGGAAAATAAAGATAAGTTTGAAGGCAAGAAGATCCTGACTTATTGTACTGGAGGCGTCCGCTGCGAAAAGTTCTCAGGATGGCTTCTAAAAGAAGGTTTTGAGGACGTCGGCCAGCTGCACGGAGGAATCGTGACGTATGGTAAAGATCCTGAGGTGCGCGGCAAGCTGTGGGACGGCCAATGCTATGTGTTCGATGACCGGATCAGCGTTCCTGTCAATCAGGAGGAGCATGTCATCGTCGGCCGTGATTATTACACAAACGAACCTTGCGAGAGGTATGTAAGATGCGCAAACCCTGAATGCAACAAGCAAATTCTGACCTCTGAAGAAAATGAGCATAAGTATCTGCGCAGCTGCAGCCATGAATGCCGGGTGCATCCGCGCAACCGCTATATCAGTGAACACGGCCTTACAGAAGAGGAAGTGTCTGAGAGAATGAAGAAGCTTGAAGAAGAAGCTGTTCAATCTTGAAAAAAGACGTGCAGGAGGCTGCACGTCTTTTTTATATGGAATTTTTGACTGAAATCCCCCGAATGTTTTAATATTCTTCACCTAAGGTCGACAGCCGCTGTTTTGCCTGGATAGTACTTTTTTTCATTTTCAGCTGCATTTTCTTTCGCAGTTATAATGTCAGGAATGATTTTAATGACGGCCGTCCTGCTTCCAAGCGAGGAGCGGTATTTTTCTAGATGGGCTTTTGGCAGAGGTGACTGGAAGTAGGTGGGTACATACTTGTCCAGCATGTTCTGCATAACCCTAGTTGCTTCATCTACATTGGCTAGCACAAATGCTTTCCCAAAAACCATTACACTCATATAAGCTGTATCTGTTTTTGCGGGGACGGGGTCGGGCAGTGTGCCAAAATCTTCGCTTACTGTAAAGCAGACATGAGGCCTATTATTCAGCAGCTCCATTTTCCTTCCTTCTGAGGCTCCATGAAAATAGATACAATCATCCTGCCAAATATAATTAAGAGGCACCACATAAGGGTAAGAACTGTCATTGAGTCCAAGATATCCTGTTCTGGCCTGCTTAAGGAAGGTGCTGATTTTTTCAGGATCTTTGACTTCTAGCATTGATTGGCGCATTGGAAACATATACTCCACTCCTTAGATATTTATGGTATATTCAGATTAATATCAATGTGACCATCTTTATAGTGACAGTTCCATATAATCTTAAAGGGTCAGATGGGAGTGTACGATGACGCCGTTTTTAGACAGGGAAAGCCAGCTGCCTTTATATGTGCAGCTATATCAGTATATCAAGTCGGAAATCGAGTCAGGAAAAATGAAGCCAGGGGAAAAGCTTCCTTCCATCCGCAAGTTTTCGCGATTTCTGGACGTAAGCAAAAATACAGTAGAAGAGGCGTATCACCAGCTGATTGCAGAAGGGTATGCCGAGAGCAGGCCGAAGAGCGGAATCGTTGTAAACAAAATAGATGAATTTCCCTTGAAACAGGTTAAAGAACAATTGCCTGTTATTTTAAAAGAAGAGCAGGCAAAACCAAAAATTGATTTTCAATATGGCCATATTGATGCAATTGCTTTCCCAGCCAGGAGATGGAAAAACGCCCTGTCTGAAGCAGCATTCGATCTCTCTTTTCTGCAATATGGAGACAGGCAAGGCCAATTGTCCCTGAGGACCGAGCTGACAGGGTATTTGTACAGATCAAGGGGGATAGAGTGCACTACAGAACAAATCATCATCACTTCAGGAACGCAAAATAGCATTTCAGTGATTATGAGTATACTCGAGCTTCGCGGAGAAGTGATAGCGATGGAAAACCCAGGCTATGATGGGGTGAGGAAAGTACTGATGCATCAGGGAGGAAAAGTAGAACCCGTCTCTGTGGAGGAAGATGGGATCAGTGTTGAAGAGCTTGCAGAAAAGAGCGCAAAAGCGGTTTATGTGACACCTTCCCATCAATTTCCGCTCGGTATGGTCCTATCAATCAATAAACGGCTGAAGCTGCTGAAATGGGCTGAGGAAACTGGCGGTTATATTGTGGAGGATGATTATGACAGCGAGTTCAGATATCAGGGACAGCCGATTCCGCCGCTTAAAAGTCTCGATCAAAATGATCGCGTCATTTACCTTGGGACTTTTTCAAAATCCTTTCTTCCTGCAGCCAGACTGAGCTTCATGGTTTTGCCGCCGGCCCTTATAGCTGGCTATAAAAGGGACTTCAGCCTGTACAGCCAGCCAGTCTCTCCCATAATGCAAGAAGCTGCAGCACGCTTCTTGAAGGAAGGAGACTTTGACCAGCATATCCGGAAAATGCGTGTCCTTTATCAGGCAAAGCATAAAATGCTGCTGGAGTCGGTAAGTTCTATGATGGGAAATAAAGCGGCTGTGATTGGACAAAAGGCAGGGCTTCATATCCTCATAAAGCTGGAAGGAAGGAAAAGTGAAGAGCTTGCTGCCAGGGCTGCCAAAAATGGTGTGAAAGTGTATTCTGCGAACCAGTATTGGGCAAATGGAGATGGTGATGATTCGATCATGCTGGGATTTGGAGGACTTTCTGCCGAAGAAATTGCAGAAGGGATAAAGACTCTTACCGAGGCGTGGTTTGAATAAAGAGCAAAAGAAAAGGGCCATCCAGGCCCTTTTACAGTTCTCCTCTGACAATCGGCATACTCATACAGCGCGGGCCGCCTCTGCCGCGTGAAAGTTCAGAGCTCATGATCTCGAGCACCTCGATTCCATTTTGCCTCATCATATCATTGGAAACATAGTTGCGGTCATAGGTAACTACTACTCCAGGGGCGATTGCCAGGGTATTGGAGCCGTCATTCCACTGCTCCCTGGCTGCTGCAATGACATCTCCGCCGCCGCATGGCAGGAGGACCAGTTCAGGAAGATTCAGGACTTCCTTCAGGGTTTCCACAAGGCTGTCCTTTTCTGTGATTTTCAGTTCACCAGAATGCCCCTGCTCGAGAATATAAATTTTCATTTTCCCGTCGCTGTTCTCAATCGCAGGATGGTAGGTGAATTTATCATGATCAATCATTGTAAACACAGTATCCAGATGCATGAAGGCCCGGGATTTAGGAATCTCGACAGCTACTACTTTCTTAATTTCCTCCTGGCGGGCAAACAATTCCCTTGCCAGCTTTTCAATTCCCTGTGCAGATGTCCTGGCACTGACACCTATAGCAGCAACTTCTCTGCTCAGCACCAGCTCATCTCCGCCTTCGAGTGTATAATGTTCATCCCGATTAAAGAAAACGGGAATATCATGCTCTTTAAAGCGGGGGTGGTGCTTGATGATATAATCCATGAAAATTGATTCGCGCCTTCTCGCCGGTTCATTCATATTGTTAATGGTTATGCCTTTGCCGATGACAGCTGCAGGATCTCTTGTAAAATATAAATTTGGCATTGGATCAAGGAAGAAAGGGTAAGAATCCGCCATGATTTCATGAAGGTGCACTTTTTCCTTTAAATCAATTTCATTCTTCCGTACCCCGGCCATCACTTTCCTAACCAGTTCATCAGCCGGCAATGAATTCAAGTACTCAGAGACCGCCTCAAAAGAGCCATTCACATTGGACTGGCTTTCCATCAGGATCTGTTCCGTGAACCGGCTGCGGATTTCAGGCTGTGCAAGCGTCTCTGTCATAAGCTTATCAAGATAAAGAACTTCAATGCCCCGATTGCTCAAAACTCCAGCAAAATAATCATGTTCTTTTTGAATCGCCGGCAAATAGGGGATATCATCAAATAACAGCCTCTTTAAGTATTGAGGGGTAAGGTTTTCTACCTCCTTGCCGGGTCTGTGCAGAAGAACCGACTTTAATTCCCCTATCTCCGAAGTAACATTTAACGGATGCTTCATTTAAATAACCTCCAAATATGTATACGAGCCAGTTTTGTCTGTTTTCATGTCTACTGTTCATTTTCCTTTAAAGCAATGTGAGTAAACTAATCATTTTTTTGTATGTTTATTCAATGAATTTTAAGCGAAAAGCCAAGATAACAGCGAAAATACTGCTTCTTTTGGTACCTGCTGCAGCAAAGATTGGCAGTTTAATGTCTGCTGTTGCGCTATTTATAGGACTTTCTCATTATTTACCAAAAAAAATATGTAAATTCTTGTTTATTTTTCTAATTCTCTATATTACTATTTAACTTTATGTATTATAATGTTGGAGAATAGAAGAAATTTGACAATCTTTTCTTCTTGATTCGACAGCAATCTTAGAAATAGAAATGAGGGTAATACAGTGGGCATTATAAATGAAGATCGTTTCATTGAAACAGTCCACATGAAAGGCTTGCAGATTTCCCTGATCGCATCTGGCGATGGTACAGAGGTTATATATCATAAATTGCATGCCGATACGAGATGGGGCCTTGAACCACAGGAAGATTGGAATGCTATGGAATTTATACATATTCTTTCAGGAGAGCTGATTCTCCAATCAGATAATCCTAAGAAATCGTATAAAGCTGGAGATTCCTTTTATAAAACTCCTGTCAAGGAGCATTATTACTTTCAGGCTGAAGAAACGACAGAATTCTTATATGTTACATCCCAGCCGGTTTTCCACCATTACAGCATGATAACTAAAAACCTGATGGATCTGGCTGTATCAATAGAAGAAAAAGATGGATACACCGTTGACCACTGCAGCAGGATTAATAAGCTGTCTATGTTGTTTGGTGAGTATTTGGGTTTTAATTCCAAACAGCTGATGAGTCTAAATATAGCCTCCTTTCTGCATGATGTTGGCAAGTTGAAAATACCTCTTGAGATCTTGAGAAAGCCAGGGAAATTGACTAATGAGGAATGGGAAATCATGAAAAAACATTCCGAGTTCGGGAAAGAAATTCTTGAGCAGACTGGCCTGCCAATCTTAATTCAGGCAGGAAAGATAGTAGAGCAGCATCATGAAAGACATGATGGCAAGGGCTATCCATACGGACTAAAAGGCGAAGAAATTTCCATTGAGGCTTCTATTATAGCAGTTGTAGATTCCTATGATGCCATTATAAGCGATAGAGTCTATCGAAAAGGAAAAACAAAAGATGAGGCATTACAAGAAATACTCAGATGCAAAGGAACTATGTACAATCCGTACATTGTTGATATTTTCCTTAAAATGAAAGACAAAATTTAAAAAGGGGGAAAAATAATGAAAAAGATCAGCGTTTTGGTCATGGCACTATTAATTGGTGCAGTTTTCAGCATTAAGCCTGCAGAAGCAGCTTATCTGCCTGAGTACGACAAATATGTAGAGGTATCTTATGATGAAGCAAGAGCGATTGCTGATATGCTAGGATTACAAGGTGTCGAGCTTGGAGAAGAAACAGCGCAAATTACTTTTGAAGCTCAAGAGAAAATTATCAAGAAGCTTGAAAAACTACTTAAAACTGAAATTGACCATTATTATGTATGGCTGACAGTTGATGGTGAAAAAGTTTTAGGATTCGATCCTCCAGTACCACAATACTAAGAAGAAACTTGCCTGATTTCAGGCAAGTTTTTTTAATATAAAATTAACAATTTAAAGAGACAATAAAACTAACAGTTGAAATGAAAGATATATCTAATACAAAAATCATCAATTAGGTCAGGTAGAATTATTCATTCAAAGGGCAGTTTCCTAATCAAAAGAAATTTGGTTTTACATAGAATAAATGTCATTAAACCCTGTTGATTGTAGTGGAAGGCACTCAGACTCCTGCGGGAAATAGCGGCAAAGCTGAGACCCCGCATGAGCAAAGCGAAGAGGAGGCTCAGCGCCGCCCCGCGGAAAGCGAAGTGCCTGTAACGAAAATCAGCAGCCCCATTTTTCAGCCAAAATTGAAGACAAATGGCATTTTGATCTGTCTACAATTCAGAGGTAGCTTGAAGGTTTCCTCTTTAATTTACAACTAAGATTAATTCCTATTGGGAAAAATAAAAGCACCTTCAATGTTGTCCTTTTCATGTGTACAATTCAATCAAATATGTTAAAGTAATTAGTAAGGAACTCCTTGATATATAAGTCTTTTTCGAATGTCGAAATGTCTTTGTGAGGAGTACAGATGTATATTTACAGATGACATTAAATTCTATATAAAGAGAGGGATTATTATGTCCAGCAAAACCTTGGATAGCTTTTTAAATGAAAATCTCGAGGATCTGAAAAGCAGGGGCCTTTATAATGTAATTGATCCGCTTGAAAGCCCGAACGGTCCAATGATCAAAATCAATGGAAGAGAATTGATAAATTTATCCTCAAATAATTACCTTGGCCTTGCTACAAGCGACAGGCTCAAAAATAGTGCCAAAAAGGCAATTGATACATACGGTGTAGGAGCAGGTGCTGTCAGGACAATCAACGGCACAATGGATATCCATATCAAATTGGAAGAAAAACTGGCAGAATTCAAGCATACAGAAGCAGCCATTGCTTACCAATCAGGCTTTAACTGTAATATGGCTGCCATCTCTGCAGTCATGGACAAAAATGATGCTATTCTTTCCGATGAACTGAACCACGCTTCCATCATTGACGGCTGCAGGCTGTCCCGTGCGAAAATCATCCGCTTCAACCACTCTGATATGGAAGATCTGCGTGCGAAAGCAAAGGAAGCGACAGAGTCCGGACAATATAATAAAGTCATGGTCATCACCGATGGAGTATTCTCCATGGATGGAGATATTGCGAAGCTACCTGAAATCGTGGAAATAGCAGAAGAGTTCGACCTGATCACATATGTAGATGATGCACATGGATCTGGTGTACTCGGCAAAGGCGCAGGTACAGTTAAGCATTTTGGGTTATCCGATAAAGTGGACTTCCAAATCGGTACGCTCTCCAAGGCCATTGGTGTTGTCGGCGGATATGTGGCCGGGAAGAAACAGCTGATTGACTGGCTGAAAGTCAGAAGCCGCCCATTCTTATTTTCAACGTCCCTTACACCTGCAGATGTAGCTGCTTGCATCGAATCTATCAGCATCCTTATGGAAAGCACTGAACTGAACGAGAAGCTTTGGGAAAATGCCGATTATCTGAAAAAGGGGCTTAAGGAGCTCGGCTTCAATATTGGAGACAGTGAAACGCCTATCACTCCTTGCATTATCGGGGATGAAGTGGCTACCCAGGAATTCAGCAAACGATTAAATGACGAAGGCGTTTATGCTAAATCAATCGTGTTCCCAACTGTTCCGCGGGGCACCGGGCGTGTCCGCAATATGCCGACAGCTGCACATACGAAGGATATGCTGGACCAGGCACTTTCGATCTACAAAAAGGTCGGCAAGGAAATGGGTATCATTTAAGAATCAAATATAGATATGAAACGACGCATTTAGGTGGAGGAAAACGATGAAAAAGATCTTTATTACAGGTGCTCTTGGCCAGATCGGTTCAGAGCTGACTGTCAAGCTTAGAAATATATATGGTACCGATAATGTCATTGCAACTGATATCCGCAGGAATGATTCTGAGGCGGCCCAGTCCGGCCCTTTTGAAATCGTGGATGTTACGGATGCTAAATCTATGTTTGATACAGCAAAGAAGCATAATGCTGATACAGTCATTCATATGGCAGCATTGCTGTCTGCGACGGCTGAGGCAAACCCGGTTTTTGCATGGAACCTTAATATGGGCGGCCTGATGAATGCACTGGAAGCTGCACGGGAACTGAACAGCCAGTTCTTTACGCCAAGCTCAATCGGCGCTTTCGGTCCATCTACTCCAAAGGATTCTACTCCGCAGGATACCATTCAGCGTCCAACGACAATGTACGGGGTCAATAAAGTTGCCGGGGAGCTCCTTTGCGATTATTATTTTCATAAATTCGGCCTGGATACGAGAGGCTTGCGCTTCCCAGGCCTGATCTCTTATGTGACTCCTCCAGGCGGCGGTACTACCGACTATGCTGTGGAAATTTATTATAAAGCGATTGAAGAAGGCAAGTATACCTCTTATATCGATAAAGGGACATATATGGATATGATGTATATGCCGGATGCCCTTGATGCTATTATCAATTTGATGGAAGCTGATGCAGGCCGGCTCAAGCACCGCAACTCATTCAATGTTGCGGCAATGAGCTTTGAGCCTGAAGAGATTGCTGAAGCCATCCGCCAGCATATTCCTTCATTTGAACTTAGCTATGAAGTGGATCCAGTCCGCCAGGCAATTGCTGACAGCTGGCCGAATTCAATCGATTGCACAGCAGCAAAAGAAGAATGGGGCTTTAAGGCTGAATACGATCTTGCTAAAATGACGGCAGATATGCTGGAAAAGCTGAAAGTTACAACCGTTTAATAAGGTGAAAAAAGCTGGCAGGAGACCATCTCCGCCAGCTTTTTCTATATGAAGCAATTATTCCGCTGCTATTCCAAAGAACTCTTTTAGCGCCACCAGTTTTGAAGTCTTGTCTAAATCTGTTTTAGACTTTTCCCCGTTCTCTGTTTTTACCAGTGTGTGCCCTGATAGCGTGATTCTTCCGTTTACTGTTGCAATCGTTATAATATCATCTTTGGTGAATGGCGATTCTGCTGACGTTTGATTAAAGCCGCAGGAATCCTGGAAAAAATCCAAGTCTCTTTTTTCATCATTAAACCGGTACTTAATGACCCATTCCCCGCTTGCATAATGCATCAAATCGTAGCAGCCGCCTCCCAGACTCCTGACTTTATATTTACCGCTAGCATCCTCCATCACAGTGCCATCAAGCGGTATAGGCTGCCTGGCAGAGTCCCCGAAGCCTACATCTGTCAAATACGGCTGGTCTAGAAAGACCAGTATGGCAGCATGGCTGTTTTCCCTGGCCCATCCGCCCGGTGTTTTGACTGTACCGGAGATAAGGGCTGAACTGTAGCCCATCTCGGAAAGAAGGGTTTGGAAGAGGCCGTTCAGCTCATAGCAAAAACCGCCCCTGCTGTTTTCCACTATTTTTTTGTAAAACTGATCCCTGTCCAAACTGATCGGGACCTTCCTGATAACATCCAGATTTTCAAAAGGTATGCTTAGCATATGCCTTTTTTGCAGATATGCCAGCGCTTCAGGTCCCGGCTCCTTTATATCTGCGTGAATCCTGGCTAGATATCGGTCAATATTCATATATTTTCACCTTCTATGCTAAAAAGAATTAGATTTATACTCTATCGGGCTGGTCCCTATTACTATTCTAACATGCTGTCCGATATAAGGATCGTATACTGCCTGCTGCCTGTTTAGCCTTTAAAAATCTAACAGCTCATGTTCTAAAAAAGTATGCTGTATTTCGAATGAGCGAAGCCCATATTCCTCAAAAATGAAAATGAGAGAAAGACAGCACGGTTGCAGGCCCCGGGATGCTTGTACTACAATTAATACAAACTTGGCAGGAGAGGAGGATAATTGATGGCAAAGTATGAAGTGAAGGTAGAATTCTGCATGATGTGAAACTACGCACCAAAAGCCGCGAGTTTCGCGGAGGACCTATTTAATCATTTCCGGTCTGAAGTAGGAAAAATGGAGCTGGTCCCCAGTTCAGGCGGCGCCTTTGAAGTGACAGTGAATGGAAGCAAAATCTATTCAAAGCTTGAGACAGGCGTCTTTCCTAAAAGCCAGGAAATCATTGATAAAATGATATGACAATAGGAACAGCCCCGCCTTCTTTTTGGAGCGGGGCTTCCGTTATATTTAACCTCTAAATGGCCGGTTATTGTACAGGCACCTTGCGATCTTTGCCGGAGCCTTTACTGGTTTTGGAAATGAATACTTCGAGTATGCCGCAGGAAAATCGGGAGGTAACCTGTTTTTCTGTTATAAGAAATGGAAAATCGACTTCCCGGCTGACTGCCTCTTTATCCTTTTCTGCCCTGATGATCAGCTCATGGCCGTTTAATATGACGGAAAGCATCGCAGCTGTGAAATCTGTCAGCAAGGCTTCCACAATATATTCCGCATCCGTCTCATATATGTCGATCCGGAAAGCTGATTGATCAAGATAAGAAGTCAGCGGATCAAGAAAGAAATGCTCCATCCATTTTTCCATTTCCATGAATGGATTATCTTCGCTGTTCTTTCCCATAATAATGCCCCCTTGTTGCGACCATTATATTCATTAGAACCGCACAGGGTGAAAATGGTATAATACTTCTAATTAATATGCTGGAGGATTAAAAAAGTGAACAATATTCTCAGACAGATCCCCCCTGTACACGAGATGCAGAGGGATGAAAGGGCACTTAGCCTGCAGGAAAGGCTGGGGCTTGAGCACAGCCGTTTTGCCGAGCTGATCAAGGAGGCGCTTGACTCAGTAAGACAGGCGATCCTGTCAGGGAACTACAGCGGTCCCGAGCCGGGAAGCAAGGAATTTCTGATCCGTTTATTCAATAATATCGAAGCTGCCGCTGAGCAAAAATACAGCTTTGCGTTACAAAAAGTGATCAATGCAACAGGCACCATTCTTCACACCAATCTGGGAAGGGCAAGGCTTTCAGAGGCTGCTGTTAAACATATGTCCAGCATTGCCAGTAGTTACTCTAATCTTGAATACAATTTGGAAAAAGGCAGCAGGGGGTCCCGCCATGATCTCGTTGAAGGTTTGGTTAAGGAGATCACGGGTGCAGAAGCGGCAATGATCGTCAATAACAATGCGGCTGCCGTATTCCTCGTGCTGAGAGCGCTGGCTTCTGGCAGCGAGGTCATTGTTTCCCGGGGAGAGCTGGTTGAAATTGGCGGTTCTTTTCGGATTTCTTCCATTATGCAGGAATCCGGGGCCAGGCTGGTAGAAGTGGGAACGACGAATAAAACCCATCTCCGTGATTATAAGGAAGCAGTAACAGAGGATACGGCGATGCTGATGAAGGTACATACGAGCAACTTCAAGATCGTCGGCTTTACCAAAAGTGTTCCTGCCACTGAACTGGCAGAAGAAGCTGCAAAGAGCGGGCTTATCTATTACGAAGATCTCGGAAGCGGGGTGCTGTATGATTACAGCAAGCATGGGATTGGGGAAGAGCCTGTGGTAAGCGAGGTGCTGAAAGCCGGCGCGAGCATTGTGTCTTTCAGCGGTGATAAGCTGCTCGGAGGTCCCCAGGCAGGAATCATCGCAGGACAGAAAGATTTAATCGATAAGCTGAAAAAGCACCAGCTGGCAAGAGTGCTAAGAGTGGATAAGATGACCTTGGCTGCTTTGGAAGCAACGCTTTCAGCATATGTAAAAGATGAGAAAGCATTAATGGAGATTCCTGTCATCCGCGATATGCTTGCCGGCAAGGATGACCTTAAGAAGAGGGCAGAAGCATTCGCTGCTGAAGTACGTTTAGGCTGCCCTGAATCCGAGGTGAGGGTGATGGAAAGCACGAGCATGGTCGGAGGGGGGACGATGCCGGATGTTGAGCTGCCGACCTTTGCAGCGGCGGTCAGGATGCCAGGCATTACTGCAGTTGAGCTTGCCGTAAAACTAAGGGAGCAGGATGGGGTGCCGATCATAGCAAGAATACGCCAGGAAGAAACGATATTTGATCTCCGGACCGTTTCTGAAGAAGAGGCAGGAATCATTGCTGCCTGCCTGAGCAAAATTGAAAAAGGCTTGTCTCCAGAGTAAGGGACAAGCCTCTTTGCCATGTTCTACATATCGTGCCCGGAATTATGCTTTTGTCTTGTATGGTTGCGGTTTTTCACTTTCTTGGAGCCGCTTAAAGGTTCAGGCTGACCTGTATTGTCCCCTTTTGGGGCATTTTTGTGCATATCTTTGCTGTCGTTTTTGTTCATTTGCCATCCCTCCTAACATTAGGATGTTTTTTGCAGTTGTTTTTATACCGAATATTTTCCCGGCCGACTGCACAATTTAACACTACATCTTGATTAACAGGAGTGAAAACATGCCCTACCATAAAGACAAACAGCAGGCTTTTCAGGCGGCAGAGCAAGGATTCGCCGAAGCCAGCGGCTTATATAATGAAATCGTGCGCGACAGCGCAAGCTACGGCCATCAGCTGAAGCACCTGCAAAATGAGGTCAATGAAGCATTTGCCCAAATCGAAAATGCCCTTGAAACAGCGAGTGAACATCAACGCGGCCAGCTTGAGCAATTTCAGCGCGATTTGTCGAGGATCATCCAGGAAGTCAATACTGTTGACTAATCGTCACGCAAAAACCCCTTTACAAGGGGTTTTTTTGTTGTAATATTTCGGGGAACAAGCCATTAGGTGATGTTACTGGTTTTTCTTGCGTTTTTTATTGTTTTGTTTCTGGGCTTCTGTCAATGGCTCATTTGAATATTCCTCGTTAAAGCCGGCTCCCTGCCCCTGGCTTTTAGCTGCGTTCATGCCTGGACGTACATGGTTTGCTTTTCGTTTCGCCAAAATTCTCACCTCCGCATTCATATCTTTTGCCTGTAAACCAGCCCTCATTCGGTAAAAAATTGCTTTTTTGCAATAATATTTGTTTAAAAAAACCCCTAAAAGGTATATAGAAATTGACTCTGTTAGCTGTCCAATCACGCCAAAATTAATTGTAATCAAAAATATAATAAGTAAAACTTATCAAAAACAATAACTTTCTTGTTATTTACTTATATAAACGGTTGTATTAAGATAAGAATTGTGAGAAAAGTGGCGATGAAAATGACAATTCAAACTTTTCGACAATTATTATAATTTTGGTATATGATTATCAT
This sequence comes from Bacillus infantis, assembly GCF_020171945.1. Taxonomy (GTDB): domain Bacteria; phylum Bacillota; class Bacilli; order Bacillales; family Cytobacillaceae; genus Bacillus_AB; species Bacillus_AB infantis_A. The sequence continues at coordinate 145,211 of NZ_JAIVAP010000001.1, forward strand.
TAGAGGGGGTAATACATATGTCTAAAAATGATGTTTTTAATTCAAGGAAATCATTTGAACTAGACGGTAAACGCTATCATTACTATCAATTAGCAGCTTTGGAAGAAGCAGGAATCGGCAATGTATCAAGGTTGCCTTATTCCATTAAAGTATTGCTTGAGTCTGTCCTGCGCCAGTTTGACGGACGCGTTATTACACAGGAGCATGTAGAGAACCTGGCAAAATGGGGATCTGACCAAGTGAAGGAAGTAGACGTTCCATTCAAGCCTTCGCGCGTCATCCTTCAGGATTTCACAGGCGTTCCTGCGGTTGTTGACCTTGCTTCATTAAGGAAAGCAATGGCTGACATGGGCGGAGATCCTGACAAAATCAATCCGGAGAAGCCAGTTGACCTGGTTATCGACCACTCAGTACAGGTTGATAAGTATGGTACTCCTGATTCCCTGGAAGCAAATATGGTTCTTGAATTTGAACGAAATGCCGAGCGTTACCAGTTCCTTAGCTGGGCTCAGAAAGCATTTGACAACTACCGTGCTGTTCCGCCGGCAACAGGAATCGTTCACCAGGTTAACCTGGAATTCCTTGCAAACGTGGTTCAGGCAGTTGAAACGCCGGATGGCGATTTCGAAGCTTTCCCTGATTCACTTGTAGGTACAGATTCCCATACCACGATGATCAACGGAATCGGCGTACTTGGCTGGGGTGTAGGCGGAATTGAAGCTGAAGCAGGAATGCTTGGCCAGCCTTCATATTTCCCAGTGCCTGAAGTAGTAGGTGTCAAGCTGACTGGAGAGCTTCCAAACGGGGCTACAGCAACAGACCTTGCGCTTAAGGTGACACAGGTTCTCCGCCAGCAGGGCGTTGTCGGAAAATTTGTCGAGTTCTTTGGATCAGGTGTAACGGCACTGCCGCTTGCTGACCGTGCGACAATTGCCAACATGGCTCCTGAATATGGTGCAACCTGCGGATTCTTCCCGGTTGATTCAGAATCACTTAACTATATGCGTCTGACAGGCAGATCTGAAGAGCAGATCAAGCTTGTTGAAAAGTACTGCAGAGAGAATGGATTGTTCTTCGACCCTTCACTTGAACCAGTATACACTGAAGTAGTTGAAATCAACCTTGCTGAAATTGAAGCAAACCTTTCCGGCCCTAAACGCCCTCAGGATCTGATTCCTCTTTCTGCCATGAAAGAAGAATTCAATCAGGCGCTTACGGCTCCTCAAGGGAACCAGGGCTTCGGCTTAAGCAAGAAAGAAATCAATAAAGAAGTAACCGTTGATTTCCAAAACGGAGATTCAACAAAAATGAAAACCGGTGCTATCGCTATTGCCGCGATCACCAGCTGTACAAATACCTCAAATCCATACGTGCTTGTCGGCGCCGGCCTTGTGGCAAAGAAAGCGGTCGAGCTTGGCCTTGAAGTGCCTAAATATGTAAAAACTTCACTTGCGCCTGGATCTAAGGTAGTTACAGGCTATCTGCGTGATTCCGGATTGCTTCCATACCTTGAGCAGATCGGCTTCAACCTTGTCGGTTACGGCTGCACAACCTGCATCGGGAATTCCGGACCGCTGAGAGAGGAAATCGAGAAGGCAGTAGCTGACAGCGATCTTCTTGTCACTTCCGTCCTTTCAGGAAACAGGAACTTTGAAGGCCGTATCCATCCGCTTGTAAAAGGAAACTACCTGGCTTCACCGCCGCTTGTAGTCGCTTATGCACTGGCTGGAACTGTCGACATCGATCTTCAAAATGAATCGCTCGGAAAAGATAAAGATGGAAACGATGTATTCTTCAAGGATATCTGGCCATCTACTGCTGAAGTGAACGAAGTTGTCAGCAGGACTGTAACACCTGAACTGTTCAAGAAAGAATACGAGCATGTATTCAGCGATAACGAGCGCTGGAATGAAATCCAGACCAGCAATGAACCATTATATTCTTTCGATGAAAACTCAACTTACATCCAAAACCCGCCATTCTTTGAAGGACTTACGCCTAATGCGGATGAAGTAAAGCCGCTTAACGGACTGCGTGTAGTCGGTAAATTCGGCGACTCTGTTACAACTGACCATATCTCACCTGCAGGCGCGATCGGCAAGGATACACCAGCAGGCAGATATCTGCGCGAAAATGGCGTTGAGCCGCGCGATTTCAACTCTTATGGCTCACGCCGCGGTAACCATGAAGTTATGATGCGCGGAACATTCGCGAATATCCGCATCCGCAACCAGGTTGCCCCTGGCACTGAAGGCGGCTTCACGACTTACTGGCCTACTGGCGAAGTAACAAGCATCTATGATGCTTGCATGAAGTACAAGGAAGACGGAACTGGCCTTGCAGTTCTTGCAGGCAAGGACTATGGTATGGGCTCTTCCCGTGACTGGGCTGCCAAAGGTACAAATCTTCTGGGCATCAAGACCGTCATCGCTGAGAGCTATGAGCGTATCCACCGTTCCAATCTTGTGCTTATGGGTGTTCTTCCGCTTCAATTTAAAGCAGGAGAAAATGCAGAGGTCCTTGGCCTGACTGGCAAGGAAACATTCGATGTCCAAATCGATGAAAATGTAAGGCCTCGCGATTTTGTTAAGGTAACAGCAACAGACGAAGATGGAAACAAGCTTACTTTTGAAGTGCTTGTCCGTTTTGACTCTGAAGTTGAAATCGACTACTACCGCCATGGCGGAATCCTGCAGATGGTTCTGCGCGAAAGACTTAAAAACTAATAAAAGTATAGGCGCCGCGGCATTGCTGCGGCGCTTTTTTCTGTAAAAAAAATATATGCTTCATACATAAATCTTGCTACAATAGCTTGTAGCATCAGAAAAATTTGAATAGTCTTCGAGAGGGGAACAAAAATGGAACAGACATTCCTTCAATCCGTTACATATGATAATGGCACATTATATATATTGGATCAGACCCTGCTGCCATCTGTCACAGAATTTCTTGAAATCACCAAGGTGGAGGATGCCTGGGACGCGATCAAGCAGCTGAAAGTCAGAGGGGCTCCGGCCATTGGGATTGCCGCTGCTTACGGACTTGTACTGGCCGCCAACAAGGCTCCTGAGGGAGATTTCTCATCATTTTACAAAGAATTCAAAGAAAATCTTGAGTACCTGGCAAGCTCCCGTCCTACTGCCGTTAATCTTTTCTGGGCGTTACAGAGAATGGATGAGCGTGCATTAGCGGAAAAAGACCAGCCAGTAGCTATGATAAAGAAAAGGCTTGAGGAAGAAGCACATCTGATCAGAAAAGAGGATGAGGAAGTATGCCGCATGATCGGGATCAACGGGCTTGCCCTTTTGAAAGACGGGATGGGTGTGCTGACACATTGCAATGCAGGCGGCATTGCCACTGCAAGGTACGGGACGGCGCTGGCGCCTTTCTATCTTGCAAAGGAAAAAGGCTGGGAAATTAAGGTATATGCAGATGAAACGCGGCCGCTTCTTCAAGGTGCAAGGCTTACAGCATGGGAACTCCAGCAGGCAGGCATTGATGTGACTCTTATCACTGACAGCATGGCTGCCATGGTCATGCAACAAGGCATGGCTGAAGCTGTCTTTGTCGGCTGTGACCGGGTGGCCGCCAATGGGGACACTGCCAATAAGATTGGGACATACGGGCTTGCCCTGCTTGCCAAGGCACATAATATCCCGTTTTACGTAGCAGCGCCTACATCTACCATTGACATGAAGACAGAATCAGGAGAGGCTATCCCGATTGAAATGAGAGGCTCCGAAGAACTTACGCATGGGTTCGGCAAAGCCACTGCACCGGAAGGAGTCAAGGTTTTCAATCCGGCTTTTGATGTAACACCTGCTGAGCTGATAACAGCCATCATCACCGAAAAAGGGATCATTCAAGGGAATCATCCTGAAGAGTTAAAGAAGCTGTTTCATTCATAATTTCAAGAAAGCAAGCAGCAATGCTTGCTTTTTGTCTGTGAGCTCTTTCTGCTCATATATTTTTCTGACGGGGGCAACGTAATAATGGATACAATTGAAATAGGGTCCTTAAATCTCAAGGTTGACTTGCTGGTTTCCCTTCTTTCACTGCTGATCGTCCATCTGTTTTTCCTCTTTCATCTTAAAAATAGACAAGAGTTTCGAAAAAACTTCGAGGACAAGCTTTTTACGGCAGTGCTGTTTTGGTTTCTTATATATAAATTTGGCAGGCTGCTTTTCCAGCCGTCACTTTTATGGACTAATCCCCTGGGCTTGCTTTATTTCAATGGAGGAATAAAAGAAGCTGTTCTCGGTTTACTCGGTGCCGCTCTTTATTTTGCCGGACAGTGCAGGAAGCATGGCTGGGCCGGCAGGGAAGCGGTCTATTTGATTATCTATGCGCTGCTCACTTTTTTATGCGGATTTTGGCTGTTAAGCATTCTTTACTTTTTTATCAAATAAGCTTTTTAAGGAGGGATATTAGCTATGGGCAGAAAAGTAATGCAGCTGATGGCCTTCTTGGTTTTGTTGCATATATCAGGCATATTGCCGCTCGATGCTGCTAAAGCGGACTTGCCTGGTCTTGCCGCGGGTACTGAGGCACCTGATTTTCAGCTGAAGGATCTTCAGGGGAATATTGTTAAGCTCTCAGATTTCCGCGGAAAAAAGGTCATGCTGAATTTTTGGGCTCCATGGTGCCCTCCCTGCAAACAGGAGATGCCTGAGATGCAAAAATTCCATGAAGCAGCCGGGAATGAGATCAGCATCCTGGCTGTCAATATCGATCCGCAATATAACTCGGCGAAATTTATTGAGAAGATGGGAATCAACTTTCCAATCCTGCTGGATGTCAAGGATGAGGTTAATACCCAGTATAAAGTCATGACGGTACCTGCTACTTATTTCATTGATGATAAAGGTATAATTCGGGATAAATATTTATCAGCGATGGAAGCAGAAACCATGTGGGAAATGACTGAAAAAATGAAGCAAAAATGAGCATCCTGATGGGGTGCTTTTTTATTTAGGTATAGGATTTTTTACTGTCCTGATTAAATTTTCAAAAAGTTGTAATAATTGCAGGAATTTTTGGGCATATTAACTGTTAGAATAGGAAATAAGGAAGGTGAAAGAAATGAGAAAACCGAGAAAACAGACATTTGCAGAGCTTGTCCTTGAAAACAAGCGCCAGCTTCTGAAAGATCAGGCTGCTATAGATCGCATTGAAGTAAGGCTTGAAGAAAAACGTATGGGCAAAGCTGAATAAATTCCCATTCGTAACTCCCCCTCTTAAGGAGATATTAAAAGGGAGGAGGGATAAGCATGGGCAATCCGAAAAAAGACAGCAGCCAGTTTGTGCCGAACCACATAGGAACTAAATCAAGAGGATTCGGCGGCAACAAAGGCAAGAAAATGCAGGATACATCAGGCAAGCATGCTCAGGTTATTCAAACAAAAGGCGAATAAATGATAAATCACAGCCGTCCCTTATCGGGCCGGCTGTTTGTATGACCAGATATTTTTTCCTTATGTGCATATGCCAGGCCACCCTTTTACCCACTCATTTCCAACATGAAAAAACAACATATTCCGCAAACTAATCAGGCAACAATCCACTACCGCCAAGGAGGGTTCCGTTATGGCACACAACAGGCCAAATCCAGATGACAGAAGCGATAACGTTGAGAAGCTTCAATCGATGATAGTCCATACAATTGAGAATATGCAGGAAGCAGAGGCTTCGATGGAGTTTGCAAACGAAGAAGACAAAAAGCGGATCGAAGCTAAGAACGAGCGCCGCCGGGACAGCCTGGACGCTTTCCGTTCAGAGGTTAAGGACGAATATCGCGCACAGCAGGATAACGGAATAGAATAATGAAGCCATTGGCCCGGGATATTCATCAGAACCCGGGCCATTTTCATACTCTGGCCAGTGCGGCAGATTACTTAGTACATACAAGAATATATGGTAAAATGATAGCGGACGCGTAAGCGGAGAGTAAATAATTTTTGTAAAAGAAGATGTGATAGTGATGAATCAAAGGAAACAAAATGCTTCCCCAAACTCTGCCCGTATTGCGGAATGGGAAAAAGAGTACAGCGAGAACGGATATATATCCAATGAGGGCAGACTGTTAAGCCTGCTGAAGGAAATAAACAGTGATGAAGATCCCGGATCTGTTTCAGCCATCCTTACGCTTGCCGCTCTTTCAAGGCTTGGCAGAAATAAAGACGACAGCCTTGCCGCTGCCTGGATGGACAAAGCTTTAGAGCTGGATCCGCAAAATGGTCAGGCACGGAGATTTATGGCCCAGAGGGATTGGAAGAAGCATCGTGAGCTTCTTGATATGCTTGTCTTTCCCTCTATCAGGGAAACAGACAACCGGACAGCAAAGCGTAAAATCGCCGAGCAGTATATCAGCATTTGCCGCAGCTTCCTGGATGCATCTGAAGAAGAGAAGGAAAGGCTATCAGGCAAGAGGGAAGTGTCAGAGGAACTGACAGACAAGAAGTTTGAAGATATATATTCCAGCCTGATCAGCCTGCTCGATTCTGCTGTTGATGAAACAGCTTTGCTTCTGAAGGCTGCTGAAGAATATGAAGAGTCAATTTCAGGGGTTTTCCATACAGCAACCCATGTGAATGACATGAAAAAGCATATTGACCAGATTGCCGGACTGAAAGAAGAGTGGCATGCTTTATTCCAGACTGAAGAAGAGGAAACCGAAGAGATCAGTGCACTTGATAGTCTTAACAGTATGATCGGCATGGAAAAGGTAAAAAGCCGGGTCAATGATTTCTATAAATTCCTGAAGTACCAGAAAAAAAGAAAGCAGCTCGGGTTCCAGATCAAAGATGAAATGAGCCTCCATATGATTTTGACAGGCAACCCGGGAACAGGAAAAACGACACTCGCAAGGCTGCTTGCAAAAATTTATCATGAACTTGGCGTCCTGCCGCGGGAAGAAGTGGTGGAAGCAGACCGCTCCCAGCTTGTAGGAGCATATGTCGGCCAGACAGAGGAAAACGTCCGCTCGGCTGTTGAGAGAGCGCTCGGCGGCGTTCTTTTCATTGACGAAGCATACAGCCTGAAACGGGAAGGCCAGACAGGGAATGATTATGGCCAGACAGCAATTGATACTTTAGTATCAATGATGACCGGGGCGGAATATGGCGGCAAGTTTGCAGTGATTCTGGCAGGCTATCCGGAAGAAATGCGGCAGTTCCTTGACGCCAATCCAGGTCTCAGGAGCCGCTTCCCTCAATCCAACCAGCTCCATCTTCCGGATTATACAGAAGATGAACTTGTGGAAATTGCTGATAGAATAGCGAAGGACAATGATTATATCCTTACTGATGAAGCAAAATCAGAGCTTAAAGGCAGGCTTGAGAAGGAAAAAGTGGATGACACTTTCGGAAATGCGCGGACAGCCAAAAATATCGTCCTCGAAGCCATTTTTGAAAAAGGGGCGCAAACCGAAGCCACTGATCACCTGCTTCCTTATACACTGCTCGAAAAAGAGGACTTCATCCTTCACCAGGATGGTGGGAAACGAAGTAACCCTGAGAAGCAGCTGGAAAGGCTTGTCGGACTTGAAAACATCAAAGAAGAAGTAGAGTCGCTGATTTCTTTTGTAAAAATGCAGCAGTACCGCCGCGAACAGGATCTCCCATCAGTGCCTGTACAGCTTCATTCCGTATTTACCGGCAATCCCGGCACAGGAAAGACGACAGTGGCGAAGATTTATGCAGAGCTGCTTCATAAATGCGGGATGCTGAAAAGAGGACATCTCATCATTGCCGGCCGTTCAGATCTTGTTGCAGGCTATGTAGGCCAAACAGCGATCAAGACGAAGAAAATCATCAGGGAAGCATTGGGCGGTGTTCTTTTTATAGACGAAGCTTACTCCCTTTTAAGTGAATCGCCTGGGGATTTTGGCAAAGAAGCCATCGACACACTGGTTGATGAAATGACAAAGCATAATGAAAATCTGGTTGTCGTCCTTGCGGGCTATTCCAATGAAATGGAAAGACTGCTTCAGAGCAACCCTGGCCTGAAATCCCGCTTTAAGAAGTTCTTTCATTTTAAAGACTATAATACAGAAGAACTTATCCAGATCATCAAGAATTACGCCGCTCAATATAAGTATGATTTGACTGCAGGAGCAATTGCTTATTTGGATGAAGCATTGCCCGGCATAAAGGCCGGAGGCAACGGGCGCCTTGCAGCCAATCTGGCTGATGAATCCATCCAGTTCCAAGCCTTCAGGCTCATGGAAGGCGATGAAAATCAATTGAAGGAGAATGCATCCCTTCTAGAGAAAGAGGATTTTGAGAAGGCGGTAAAGAAAATCACAAAGGGGAATAAAGATGCTGATATCAACGAAAGAAATTGAAGTCCGATATGCTGAAACCGATCAAATGGGTGTGGTATACCATGCCAATTATCTGGTCTGGATGGAGCTTGGCCGCACCAGGCTGATCGAGGAGCTTGGCTTCAATTATGCAGAGCTTGAAAAAGACGGAATCATTTCTCCTGTAATCGATATTGCCGCTTCCTATAAAAAGCCTGTCAGATATGGTGAAAAAGCTGTCATCAAGACTTGGATTGAAGAATATGACGGATTCCGTGTCACATATGGCTATGAAATATTGACAGAGGCCGGCGAATTGTCAGTTGAAGGCATATCCAAGCATGTTTGTGTGAAAAAGGAAAATTTCCGCCCCATTTCAATCAAGCGGAAATATCCTGATTGGCACGAAGCCTATGAAAAAGCGAAAAAAGCTCCTGAAGCGGCTGAGTAGGTGATCCAGTGGCATTTGGGATTGGAAAAAAAGAATTGAAAGAATGGAAAGATAAAATTGATAAAGGGGAAATTGCTTTCCTGACTCATTACTGGCTGGATGACCGCTTCCCCGGCTGCAAAACAGTGACAAAGGCAGGCTGCAATGATTTGGAAAAGCTGAAAAAGTGGGGGATTTCCCATGGCCTAAAGCCGGAATGGATTGATATTAGAAAAGACGGCTATTCTCATTTTGATTTGCTGGGAGACAGGCAGAAACAGATTCTTGCCAAAGAAGGAATCCGCAATCCCCTGGACTGAATTGAAATAGAAAAAAGCAGCCGCTTAGAAAGGCGGCTGCTTACTCTTCATATTTGAATACAGGCTCATTGGCCTTGTGATTCATTTCTACATACAGGTTTTGGTCATTAAAAAACCAAAGATCTTTTTCTTCAATAAAGAATAAGATGCCGTTTTTTTCTGTTACTGCACCTGCATTGACCGGCTCTTCATTGGCAACCCCGAGAGAGAATCCCTGCTGGACAGTGCTGCAGCCCCCGTAGCGGGCAAAGAAACGGAGATGGTCACCTTTTTCCAGTGAAAGCTCATCTTTATACCATTGTGCGGCATCGTCATTTATATGTATGTTCATGAGAAGTCTCCTTTCCCGCAATCTGTTTTCCATAATCATTATAAAGGACTATGCGGTGTAAAGCGAATAATTGAATCAGGCTGCATTAGTGAAACAGGCCTATTTATACTTTATGTTTTATTTGCAAAAAATACCCCTTATCAGGGTGATTTTCACAAGCTCTGCGATTCCTGCCAGGCCGTTTAACATGCTGGATGGGCAGGGTAAAGAAAAAATAAAGTGAAGGATGTGTCAGCTTGACTCAATATCGGTTAATGAATATGATCGGCATCTTTATTTTCGGCGGAATAGCGCTTCTTGTCGTCCTGCAGACAGATAAAGCAGAGAAGGCCATTGAAGCAGGTGCTTTTGCCGCTGTCATGGCTGTTATTTATTTTGTTCTTGCTGCAATCCGCGAGAAAAACCGGAGCATTTTTATACCAGTTATCGGTGTGCTGGCAGTCTTGGCGGTCAGCATGATTTTTCTGCAGGGATACTTCTTCGGATCGCATCACTAGAAGAAAACCGATACATTCAGATTATTGTAAAAGGGGGTGGCCCGATGTTTAAAATGACTGGAGCTGCAGCCGATAAACTGCTTGAGGCAGTTGAAAAGGAAAGAAAGACTGAGGAAGAGAAGCTGTATGTACGACTTTCAATGGGGATCGGCTGAGGCGGCCCACAGCTAAAGCTGTCTCTGGAAGAGCAGCCTATTACCGATGATAAAACCTTTGAATTCGGCGATCTTTCTGTTTTGATCCATAATAAGGATTTTGTCTATTTTGATCATACTAAACTTGATTATGTAAAAGATGTATTTGGAAATGCAAAGTTTCAATTGATTAAGTTATAGCTCTATAAGGGAAAAAAGCGCGTGTCTCCACCAGTAAACAGTCCGATCATGTGGAAAAACAAAAAAATAGCATTAGAAATCGAGCATAAAATCGCAAAGGATTTATGCTCGATTTTTTATTGACAGGTAAGTGTTATTCCTGTTTTAATTACCAGGTTAACAAGTGAAATAGCCTATTAATCAGCATGACAATAGCTATCTTCATCCTATTGATCAGGGTTTCATTAAGATTGTATTATTGCTAATAAAGAACAAGAGGATTAAAAACTTAATGTTAAAATATTTTTCAGCAACAAAGTAGGTCAAGTTTCATAAAGAGCAGGTTATTGGACTAAGGCTACTTTTCAAAGGATTAATAAAAATTGGAATTTAAAGGGGAAAAGTTATGAAGCAAAAGGCGTCAGAGGAATTATTTAGAATAGATTGTGAAGATATTTATCTTCAAGAGTTTTCAATTGAAGATGCAATTCATATATACAGAATATCAAATCAGCCAGAAATATTTAAGTTCCTGCCTGACTGGAAATCAACCAAGGAACAAAGGATAGATTGGGTCACCAATTACGAGATGCCAGCAAATAAAGCATTTCTTGATGCAGCTAAAAGAACTGCCAACATTGAAGGTCGCTTTTTAAAACTAGGGGTATTTATTAAGGAAACGAATGAATTGATTGGGTGGTGCTGTACGGGTATTAAAGATGAGCTTCCTGTACCAAATAGAGAAATTATGTACGCCATTTCAAATGACTATCAAAGGAAGGGTTACGCAACCAAAGCGTCTATAGGTTTGATTGACTATTTGTTTACAAATACGAATGTAGAGATCCTTAATGCAGTAGCTTTAATTAATAACGTCCCATCAGATAAAGTAATTGAAAAATGTAAATTTACCTATCAAGGTCAACTGACGATAGAAAATGAACGTTATAATCACTATATATTGAGTAAGTCAATGTGGAAGAAACATTAAGTAAGTGTTTGCTCTAAATTTATAGAGAGCTGCAATCGAAACATGTTCATAAAAAAAGACTAGCCCGGAGCAGTATGCTCTGAGCTATTTCCTTGCTGTCTATTGTATAATTTAACCTGAAGCTTTGATATTTTTGTTTTCTCCACCATAACGGAACTGCTCTCTCCAGGAAGCATCTGCTTTATCTAGTCTTAATCTTAATACTCCATTGCGCCGGCAATTCTCATGGTTTGATTTGCGGCTGGGTTTATTTGCGACTCTCCAAATTAGCTTCAGGCTTCACCTCTTTATCCTTATCTGCAGTATCTGCAGGAAGAATAAGCTTCACCATTGTCCCTTCTCCCGGTCTGCTTGATATTTCAATGCTTCCGCCCAGTTCCTCGACAATTTTCTTGCAGACCGACATGCCGATGCCAGTGCCGGTTTCTTTTGTCGTATAAAACGGCTCAAAAATCCTTTGCAGTGTTTCTTCCGACATGCCGCATCCATTATCCTGAATCGTAATGACAGCATGCTGGCTGCTGCATTCGACCTTTGCCTGGACAGAGCCGGCCGTGCTCTCGATTGTCATTGCTTCCATTGCATTTTTGAACAGATTGGAAAGCACCTGCTTCAGCTCACCGGGAACAGCCGCCAATGTGGGATCATCGGGGGAAGGTTCGAATAAAAGCAGGCTTCCCCTTAAAACGGCTTCGCTTTCGTAAAGCATTACAATTTCTCTGACAATCTGATTGATATGCACTTTTTTTATTTTGTTCTCGGAAGGTTTATTGGCATTCAGGAAACTGCCGATAATTTCATTTGCCCGGCTGATTTCCCCTAAAGCAATATTGGCATATTCCTCTTTCCCGATCTCCCTGAGCTGAGGCTTAAGCAGCTGGAGGAAGCCCTTGACTGTAGTAAGCGGATTGCGGATTTCGTGAGCGATGCCTGCAGCCAGCTTTCCTAGATTCGCCTGAAATTCATAGGCGACTGCCATTTCCTGCACCTGTTCTGCGGTCTGAACAAGCTTTTCCTTTTTTTTCTGCAGTGCTTTGGAAAAAACAGCCGCTTTTTCCTCGAACTGGGCCAGAACTTGATCAATTTCCGCTGCCAATGGTTCAATAGGAAAGCAGAATATATGGATCGTTTCGTTTTCGGGCCCATCAGCCCGGTAAATGCGGAACCAGCCTTCTTTAAAATGAAAATCAAGATATTCTGCATTCCTTCCAAAAAGGAATGCCTGGAGCTCCTGCACGTTCCGGCCGTCGGCAAGAAGTTCCGAAATATGTTTTTGGCAATGATGCTGCTGGTTACCTGAGGCCGAGATGATGTATAAATCATGGGTTAAAATAAAATAAGGAAAAGGAAACGATTCTTGAGATAAAGAGTTTACGGGTATCACAATATACCCTCCTTAAAACGAGTAATGTGTGCGTATTTTATCTTTTTTAAGCCGCCCGGCAGTCAGGGGCCTCACCGTAATATATGAATCTTTTTCCGTATTATGTGCGGAATTTGATAAAAAAGAAAGTTTTAAGTCGAAAAAGTGGGTAATTATGACTTTTATACTATTATACAAAACTGGTATGTACACTACAATAACGCACAATATTTTTCTTTTGCAGAACAGATTTATTAGGGTGTTATTAGCATGTATAGCATTTGCTGAAGGAGCTGGGAGGAAAAAAATAAACGGCTTTCCAGCCGTTTATTTTTTGTTCTAAAGCCAGGAGATTTTTGGCTCTGTTTTATCTTTTATGCGTTTAATATTGGCCCTGTGCCTGTAAATGACAAAGAAGGCAAGGATGGATACAACTATAGTCAGCAGCGGATCCCATTCACCTACAAAAAGGGAATAGATTACAGCCGAAACAGCTGCCAGCATAGATGAAAGGGATACATATTTGGTTATGTATAAGCTGAGGAAGAAAATTACCACGATTACTGCAAACATAAGCGGTGCACATGCCAGCAGTACTCCTCCGGATGTTGCGACTGCCTTTCCTCCTCGGAAGCCGGCAAAAACAGGATACATATGGCCAATTACAGCAAATATGCCTGCCACAAGCCAATTGAAATCCGATCCAAGGAAATAGGGAAGGAGGGCTGCAAGGGTCCCTTTTAATATGTCTGCACTTGTAACGATGATGCCTGCCTTAACGCCAAGCGTCCTGAATGTATTGGTTCCGCCCAGATTGCCGCTGCCATGCTGGCGGATGTCTGTCCCGTAAAATGCCTTTCCGATCCAGAGCCCGGAAGGAATGGATCCGAGCAAATAAGCCAGTACAATGATAATGCCTGCTGTCATAACTTCTCTCCTTTATTCAAAATCCGCGATTCCCCACGTTATTTGACTGGAATCTGATTGTCTGTTCTGGTATCAATTCAAAGAGGATTAGCCAGGTCTTTATATTGTACCATGGGAGGACAACTTAGCACCAGGTACTAATTTATGTTTATAGATGCTTTACCCGGGAAAATGATCTATACATAAGAGTTGAGCATTATTGTTGATAATCGGAATCGTTTCGATTAAAATAAGATTATCTTATAAAAGAGGTGACTAGAATGAGACAGGATATTCATCCGGATTACAGGCAGGTAGTATTTATGGACGTAAACAGCGGCTATAAATTTTTAAGCGGCTCTACGAAAAAGACGAACGAAACGATAGAATGGGAAGACGGCAACACTTATCCGCTGTTAAAGGTCGAAGTAAGCTCTGACACACATCCTTTTTATACCGGCAAACAGAAATTCGCCGATAAAGGCGGCCGTGTCGACCGTTTTATGAAGAAATACAATATGGATAACAAAGAAAAATAAAAAGCAGCAGCCCGCCGGCTTCCCAGCCTGGCGGGCTTTTCTTATAAAAGCATAGTCCTCAGACTTTCTCTTTCTTATAGATCTGGTAGATCTTTTTAATTGCTTCCATATGGAGAGCTTCATGGTAAAAACTGAATAGAAAGGCTTCCCCTGCTGTATGGAAGGTTATGCCGGCTTTATTGGTGAAAGGTTCAGGCAGCGTTTCTTCCAGGCGGCCAGGCATAAATTGGAGGATCCTGTCCTTTTGGTCAGCCATGATGCCGGCAATTTCCCTCAGGCTCGGCGGCTCCTGCTTCCATGTTCGCGGACTGGTGCCAGCACTGAAAAGCTCTTCATAAGATGCCGGCAGTCCTGATTTTTCCTTCAGCAGCAAGAATGCTATTTTTTCCTGTATGTAGACAATATGTCCGAAATTCCAGCGGATGCTGTTATTGAAGCCGTCTGGAATAAAATCAGCTGCTTCCTCTGGTATGCGCTTGAGCGATTTTTCTGTAATATCCTTCACCGTCTCCATATGCTTGAAAATCAGATGCTCCATATAAGTAAGAACCCCCTATGTTTTTTGAGGCTGAGCCGGAAGCTGATGCCGGCCGGCCCATTCTATCAATTAATATACGCTTTGTTGTAAATATATTTCAAGAATCTTTCAATATGCTTTTCAGTGTTTGGCCTGGACCAAATCGGGTATCTATAGAACAGAAGCAACAATCACTTTACTTTAAAGGAGAGATTATCAATGGAACATACAAATGGTTCAGCAGAAACAAACAGCAAAGTAGAAAACAAACTGGAGAACATGGGATCTGAGAAGAAAGACGAAATTCTATCAAGCTTTGAAGGCTTTAAGGATTATTTAGGAGGCAAGGTCTCACTCGGCAAGAAAATGGGATTGAATGAAGAGCAGCTGGCTAATGCTGCGCAGAAGGTAGGCGACTATCTGGCGAAGAAGGAAGAGCCTCGCAACAGGGAGGAAAAGCTGCTTCAGGAGCTTTGGAAGTCCGGCAACGAAGAAGAGCAGCATGCTCTTTCCCATCTGCTGGTGAAGCTGGTAGGCTAATCTTAAAAATAATCAGGAGCAAAGCTATCTATGCTTTGCTCTTTTTTTCTGTATGGGTTTAAAATTGCAGACGTTGCCCCGTGACGTGGCATTCTTAGTCTGCGTTCCTTAAGGTGATCAAGGCGCTTGCGCTTTTGTTCTGAATGGCCACATGGTTTCTATTTTTAAAAAAAGGGTTATTATATAGGCATTCATCTGCTTGGCAGGAAAAATGGGAGGAACAAATATGGGGCCATTAAAAAAGAAAAAAGTATGGGTTCCGGCTGTGCTGCTGCTTTTGATCATATACAGCGTTACAGTCATTTACCATACAAATAAAAAGCTGCCTGAGGGATTGTCCTATGAAGGTAAAGTCCATCAGACTGAGGAATTGCAGCTGCTGACGGATTTATCTTACGAAGACAAAAAAGGAAAAAGGCAGCATGATCAGGAAATTTTTGAAAGGATGCAGGAGGCGATCGAAGAAGCAGAGGAGTTTATCGTTATGGATATGTTCCTATATAGCGGCTATTACGACAAGGAGGAGAAGTTCCCTCCGCTCAGCCAGAATATAACTGACAGGCTGATCAGAAAGAAGAAGCAGAATCCCGAGATGCCCATTATTGTCATTACAGATAAAATCAATACTACATATGGCTCCCATGAAGCACCTGAACTGGAGGAGCTGAAGAAGAGCGGCATTGAGGTGGTCATGACGAAATTAGAGCCGCTGCGTGATTCAAACCCGCTTTATTCTGGTTTCTGGCGGATGTTTCTGCAGTGGTTCGGCCAGGATGGCAAAGGCTGGCTGCCCAATCCGCTTGCCAATACTGCACCTGATGTCACAGCGAGGTCCTATCTTGAACTGCTTAACATCAAGGCCAATCACCGCAAGGTCTTCGTGTCTGAGAAAACAGCCATCGTTTCTTCAGGGAACCCCCATGATGCAAGCGGCTACCATTCCAACATCGCTTTTGAAGGAAGCGGCGGTCTCATAGCGGATTTGCTCAAAACAGAACAGGCTGTCATTGATTATTCCGGCTATGATATTCAGCTGCCAATGTACCGGCAAAATGCAAAGGAAGGCGGACCTATCAGCCTGCAGGTTTTGACAGAAGGAAAGATTCTCAAACATATACTTCAAGAAATAGATGATAGCCGGAAAGGAGATATCATATGGCTTGGCATGTTCTATCTTGCCGAGCGGGATGTCATTGGCGGCCTGGAGGAAGCGGCAGACCGCGGAGTGCAGATCAATCTCATATTCGACCCGAACCAGAATGCCTTTGGCTCGGAAAAGACAGGTCTCCCGAATATTCCGGTTGCTTCTGAACTTGAAAAGCTCGGTAAAGAAAACATTTCCATCCGCTGGTACAATACAGATGAGGAGCAGTATCATCCGAAGCTGATGTTCATTCAAAAGGAAGCTGATAGCGTTTTGATCGGCGGTTCAGCCAATTTTACAAAAAGGAATCTGGATGATTTGAATCTCGAAACGGATGTTAAGATAGCAGCCTCCAATGACACAGAGGTCATAAAGGATGCTGATACCTACTTTCAAAGGATATGGCAGAATAAAGATGGCATCTATACGCTTGACTATGGTACCCAGGAAGAGCTTCCGGTGTTCAGATATATCGTCTACAGCCTCCAAAGGATGCTTGGTTTTACCACTTATTAATATATTTTCCAGCAAAAAAACCTTCCGGCACTCCCTTGCCTGGAAGGTTTTTTGCGGTGCCTTTAAGTGGAATGCTTTGAAACTTTTTACGTTTCCCAATCGTTAATATTAGAGAGTGCTGCAAGAAAAAACAGGCAGGATATGCTAGAAGATTCGTCCTTCCCTTTGCTGCATAGATTCGTTACGATAGTATCCGGGAGGAATTATTTTATGGCCAATATACAATTAAATCAAAAGCCTGCAAAGAAAAGGGGCCTCGCTGCAGGAGTTGTTCTCGTGCTGCTGGCTGTTATTTCCGGCATCCTGTTTTGGCTCTACCCCTTTGCATCACCCGTTAAAGAAGAGTATTTCTCAGGAGAGAACCCGATCATCTTTGAAGGAAGGCAGGAAGGAAATGCCTGGACTGATAACGGAAATATCTATCTGCCGCTGTCTTTGCTCCAGGAAAAGCTGGATGATTCCATCGTGTTTGATGAGAGTTCTCAATCTATTATTCTGACTACCAAAAATAAAGTCGTCCAAATGCCGACGGATGCTTTGTCATATTATGTGAACAGCAAGCCTGTCGAACTGCAGCTGCCTGCCGCAAGGAATCAGTCAGGCGTCCTCTTTATTTCGCTCGATGAAATCAGGCGTTATTATCCTCTCGCTTATACAGTGCTTGAAGGCACAGGGGCAATATGGATCCAAAAGGACGGCGAGACGGTGCAGAAGGCAATCATCCGTGATCAGGACATCAGCAAGGAAAGGCTGCGGTTAAGGACTGATCCTGATCTCCAGTCACCTTATACAGCTGATGCCGAAGCGAATGAGGAACTGTATATCGAAGAAGAAAAAGGAGAATACTATTTTACAAGAAAGAGTGACGGAACTGCTGGATATATAAAAAAAGAGTATGTCATTAAAGGAGATCAAATAGAAGTGTCCGCCAAAGTAGAAGGATACAAGCCTGAATTGAAGAAGATCGATGGCCCGATCCATCTGACATGGGAAGCTGTTTATTCGCAAAATCCGGATCATGCTGCAATCCCATCGATGCCGGGCGTTAATGTCGTCTCCCCTACATGGTTTGAGCTTGCAGGTGAGGATGGCTCAGTAAAAAACCTCGGTTCGGCTGATTATGTAAAATGGGCGCATGGAAGGGGTTATCAGGTATGGGGCCTGTTTTCCAATGCATTCGACCCGGAATTGACGCATCAGACATTTAAAGATTTTGAAACAAGGCAAAAGATTATCCGCTCCCTCCTGCATTACAGCCAGATTTATAAGCTGGATGGCATCAATCTCGACATTGAGAATGTGAATCAGGAGGATGGGCCGCTTGTGACTCAGTTTGTACGGGAAGCGACACCGTATTTTCATCAGGCAGGACTGACGGTTTCAATGGATATTACATTCATTTCAAGCGGGAATTGGTCGGCGTTTTATGAAAGAGATAAGCTTGCCGGAATGGTCGATTATTTAGCAGTAATGGCATACGATGAACACTGGGCTACTTCGCCCGTTGCCGGAAGTGTTGCAAGCCTTCCCTGGGTGGAAAGCAATCTTCAGGCACTGCTTGAAGTGGTGCCTGAAGAAAAGCTTATACTGGGCGTTCCCCTGTATGCCAGGCTATGGGAGGAAAAGGATGAAGGCGGGATTTCCTCAAAGGCGCTGTCCATGAAGGAAGTGAAAGAGTGGCTCAATGAAACAGGAGCCGTGCCGGCTTATGATAAGGCATCCGGGCAAAACTATGCAGAATATTATTCTGAGAAAGATAAGGCAACCTATAAAATCTGGCTGGAGGATGAAATGTCCTTGAGGAAAAGAGCAGAGATAGCGGATCGTCATGGACTGGCCGGTGTCGGCAGCTGGTCCAGATATTTTGCGGATCAGTCAGCATGGGTGGCCCTTTCACCAGGTAAGGGCCAGGCTGCCAAAAAGTAAGAAGTCTCCAAAAACAGCATTCTATCCTTTATAATAGGAAATGGCCGAAAAAGGGCCATTTTCTTTTTTAATTTCATTACGATTGGAGTCTTTTACATGAAAGTTGGTTTTTCAGCGCTGCAGTGGATGGCATTCATGGTTGCCGGGACGATTGTCGCACCCATCGCCATTGCCGATCTATTCGGATTGAATCCAGCCGAGGCAGCGGGCCTCGTCCAGCGCACCATTTTTGTACTGGGGATATCAAGCCTCCTTCAGGGTTTCTTCGGGCACAGGCTGCCCATAAATGAAGGGCCTGCTGGTCTCTGGTGGGGTGTGTTTGCCATATACGCAGGGCTCAGCGCCTCATTGTTCTCTTCAGCAGGTGACACTCTGCAGGCATTGGAGGGAGCGATGCTTGTCTCAGGCGCTGTCTTCATCCTCCTAAGCATTTTTAAGCTCATCGACCGGCTTGCCCTGCTGTTTACACCGGTTGTATCGGGAGTCTATCTGCTGCTGCTGATCCTTCAGCTCAGCGGTTCCTTTTTTAATGGCATGCTCGGAATCGGCTATCGCAAGGATGGCGTCGACATGCCTGTATTCTTTTTCTGTCTGGCTCTTGTCATTGCTGCGTTTTACTTGTCCAAACACAGGATCAGGGCGGTCAGCCAATATTCCATTCTGATCAGCCTTGCTGGCGGCTGGCTGCTGTTTTTTCTTTTCGGCCTGTCAAAGGAAGTGTCTATATCAGGAGGCAGGGTGATCTCCATGCCGGAACTGTTCGCTTTCGGACCGCCGAAATTTGATGCAGGAATGACCGTGACTGCCGTCTTTGTGACACTGCTTTTACTGACAAATATGATCGCAAGCATCCGGGTAGCAGACGAGGTGCTGAAGAAAGAAGGCGAAAAAACACCTACTCCGCGGTTCAAGGCTTCCGGCTTTGTGTCAGGAGTCAACCAGCTTCTTGGAGGTGTTTTCTCAGCAATCGGACCTGTGCCGATATCAGGCTCAGCCGGGTTCATTGCTACGACAAAGATCACTAAGCTCCTCCCATTCATAATTGGGTCGGCAATCATCACGGCAGCGAGCTTCTTCCCTGCCCTGATGTCTTTCTTTGCTTCACTGCCGGCTCCTGTAGGATATTCTGTCACTTTTGTGGTGTTTGCCAATATGGCAGGAATTGCATTCGGTGAGCTTGACAAAGAAAAAGAAACGGGCCGGATACGCCTTGTGGCGGGCATTTCCCTCCTTGCAGGTGTAGGCGCTATGTTCGTGCCGCCTGAGGCATTTGAAGGGGTATCGCCGCTGATTACGTCATTTTTAAATAATGGACTAATATTCGGTTCTGTTATAGCAATAACAGCCGATCAGATTACAAAAAAGGTTTACGGCCGGCAGACTGCGGAAAGCCGCTGATAGCCATGATGGCGGGTGCTTCTCAGGCACCTGCCATTTTTTTCTTCATATCATGGACTTTATTTTTTGAATAATGATAAAATTATAGCAAATATACATAAGGAATTGATTCTATGCTAAAAACTATGCTAACGAAAGAGGATATACTTGAGCTTGCTGATTACGCGGCGGCAAAGAACAGGCAGCCGGATTCATTTGTTGGCTATTTGGGTACAGAGGCGCCGGATATTGCTGAAGATCTGGCAGACCTTTCTAAAGATGAAGATTCCGCCTGTTTTATTCATAGAGAGGACTCCACTAAAATCGCCGGTTTCCTCGGAGTGGATGCCGATTTGGAAAGAGGAGTCGGAGAATTGTGGGGACCATTTGCAGATCCCGGCAGCTGGGATGACTCTGCTGCATATCTGCTGTCCTTAGCGGAAGAATATTTTGGGAACAGGCTGAACCAATGGCATCTCTTTATCGGCCGGAAAAATGAACGATGCAAATCGCTTGCTGAGAAGAAGGGCTTCAAGCTTGCTTCATCTCAGATGTTCATGGAGCTTACCCTTGAAAATACAGTTGGCGGGGAAGAGCCATCTCTTTTAACAAAGGAGTTCTTTGCCGATTTTACCCATCTTCATGATTCACTGTTTCCAGCTACCTATTATTCCGGCAGCGAGATGCTCGAAAAACTCGATGATGGCCATCTTCTCTTTGCCATAACAAAGAATAACGGATTGTCAGGCTATCTCTATGCAGAACTGGACTCAGAAGAGAAGGCTGCGAGTATAGAATTTATGGGTGTTTCCCCTATTGAGAGAAGAAAAGGCACGGGGGCCAGGCTTATTCTTATGGCGGCCAAGAAGCTGAGGGAAAGCGGGATTGAGAGGATAAAATTATGCGTTGACAGTGCAAATGAAAATGCCATTTCGCTCTACATGAAAATGGATTTTAAAGAAACAAACACCCTTCTGTTTTATAAGAGGCTTTGTTAGTGTTCCATGCTGATTCAATTCATTTAGGTGAAACTCTTGTTTAACATCAGACATATAAAAAGCAGGTAATCCATGATGAAATGAAGCAGGATGCATTTCCTGCAGGATTATGCCGTAAAGCCACTGAAAGGTTTCAGACTCATCCCTTCAGGTTATAGGAATACTGGCGTATATAAAAATAATATGAAATAATAAGGAGTGGTGAAATCATGTCAATTGAAAATCCGGGCCGGGAAGAAATCGGCAAAATACTGAAAAAAGCGAAAAGGGTTGCTGTTGTCGGCCTGAGCGGGAATCCGGACAGGACCTCTTATATGGTATCAAAAGCCATGCAGGATGCAGGCTATACCATCATCCCGGTAAACCCGGGCGAGGAAGAGATCCTTGGTGAAAAGGCTGTCGGGTCACTGAAGGAAATAGAGGGGCATATAGATATTGTAAATATCTTCAGGCGTTCTGAATATCTGCCTGAACTTGCAAGGGAATTTGATGAAATAGATGCGGATGTTTTTTGGGCCCAGCTGGGTGTTGCTAATCAGGAAGCCTATGACTTTTTGAAGGAAAAAGGCTATACAGTCATTATGGATCGCTGTATCAAAGTAGAGCATGCAATGACAAAATGACGAGAAATGGAACCTAAAGCACACTAATACATCTGCTATTAGTGTGCTTTCATTTGCCGGGAAAGAAGGCTTAAAAAGGATTCGGCTCCTCTTTATCAGCACCTGTGTCATTAATTCTTAATCTAAAAAAATTCAGAACTCATTTGCCAAAACCAAATAAATAGATACAATTAAGCATAGACGTCTTTTGAAAATATGGTAAACTTAAACATAGAACACTTGTTCTTATACCGGTATTTCTGCGCCGTGGACAAGGATTATCATGTGAAAAGGCGAATACTTATAGTGATGTTCGACAACATAGATACAAAGGCAAGACGGTTGTGTGCAGCAATGAAAGGGGTATGTTTGTGGCAACAAATCAGCAGGCATTTGATTATAATGATGATGCCATACAAGTACTAGAAGGGCTGGAAGCAGTTAGAAAACGCCCTGGTATGTACATTGGAAGCACCGATGCGAGAGGTTTGCACCATCTCGTATATGAAATAGTAGATAACTCAGTGGATGAAGCACTAGCAGGCTATGGAGACCATATTATCGTCAAAATACATAAAGATAACTCCATCAGCGTGCAGGATAAAGGCCGGGGCATGCCAACAGGAATGCATAAGCTCGGCAAACCGACTCCTGAAATCATTTTGACTGTGCTGCATGCAGGAGGCAAGTTCGGCCAGGGAGGCTATAAGACGAGCGGCGGGCTCCACGGAGTCGGCGCCTCAGTCGTGAACGCGCTATCAGAGTGGCTCGTAGTCAAAATCCGGAGAAATGGGTTTGTTTATGAGCAGCGGTTCGAGAATGGCGGCAAGCCCGCAACTACGCTCGAGAAGGTCGGAAAAACGAACCAGTCTGGAACAGTGATCCATTTTAAGCCTGATCCGGCGATCTTTTCAACGACTGTCTATAACTACGAGACGCTTTGCGAACGCCTTCGGGAGTCCGCGTTCCTGATGAAAGGCATGAAAATCGAACTGATTGATGAAAGGCATGATGCCCGTGACCTGTTCCATTTCGAAACAGGCATCGAAGCTTTTGTTGAGTATCTGAATGAGGAAAAAGACGTTCTGCATCCTGTTGTCAGCTTCGAAGGAGAGCATAACCAAATAGAAGTTGACTTTGCCTTCCAATTTAATGACGGATATTCCGAGAATGTTCTCTCCTTCGTCAACAATGTCCGTACAAAGGATGGCGGAACACACGAAGCCGGAAGCAAAACAGCCATGACAAGGGTCTTCAATGAATACGCACGCAAGGTTGCACTGCTGAAGGAAAAAGACAAAAATCTGGACGGCTCTGATATACGGGAAGGCTTTTCTGCGATCATTTCCGTAAGGGTGCCGGAAGAACTCCTGCAGTTTGAAGGACAGACAAAAGGGAAGCTGGGCACCAGTGAAGCACGCTCAGCCGTTGATGCAGTCGTGAGTGAGCATCTGTCGTATTTCCTTGAGGAAAATCCCAATATAAGCTCCCTGCTCATTAAAAAAGCCATCAAAGCCTACCAGGCAAGAGAAGCGGCGCGGAAGGCAAGGGAAGAAGCGCGGGGCGGCAAGAAAAGGAAGCGTTCGGAAGCGGTCCTTTCCGGAAAGCTGACGCCTGCGCAGTCACGCAATCCGCAAAAGAATGAACTGTACCTTGTAGAGGGAGACTCTGCCGGCGGCTCAGCAAAGCAAGGCCGTGACAGGCGCTTTCAGGCAGTCCTGCCGCTGAGGGGTAAAGTCATCAATACAGAAAAGGCAAAGCTTCAGGACATTTTTAAGAATGAGGAAATCAACACGATCATCCATGCCATAGGCGCAGGGGTAGGAGCGGATTTCAATGTGGAGGATGTCAACTATGAGAAGGTTGTGATCATGACTGATGCCGATACGGATGGCGCCCATATCCAGGTGCTGCTGCTTACGTTCTTCTATCGGTATATGAAGCCTCTCATCGAAGCCGGCAAGGTTTTCATTGCCCTGCCTCCTCTGTACAAAGTGAGCAAAGGGATTGGTAAAAAAGAAAAGATCGAGTACGCCTGGAGCGATGATGAGCTGCAGGGTGCCATGAAAAAGATCGGCAAAGGCTATATGATCCAGCGCTACAAGGGTCTTGGTGAAATGAATGCTGACCAGCTGTGGGAAACAACCATGGATCCGGAATCAAGGACGCTGATCAGGGTCAGGATCGATGACGCTGCAAGAGCGGAAAGAAGGGTTACGACCTTGATGGGTGATAAGGTTGAACCAAGAAGAAAGTGGATTGAAACAAATGTTGCCTTCGGCCTTGAAGAAGATGGGAGCATCCTTGAAAATGAAAACATCTCGGTTGCAGAGGAGGCGTCTGATCTATGAGTTCTTCTGAAAAATTCAGGGATCTTCCGCTAGAGGATGTTCTCGGCGACCGATTTGGGCGTTACAGCAAATATATTATCCAGGACAGGGCCCTTCCTGATGTCAGGGATGGGCTGAAGCCTGTACAGCGGCGGATTCTTTATGCGATGCATGTAGAAGGCAATACAAATGAAAAGGGCTTCAGGAAATCTGCCAAGACGGTAGGGAATGTTATCGGCAATTATCATCCGCACGGAGATTCTTCCGTATACGATGCAATGGTGCGGATGAGCCAGGACTGGAAGGTAAGAAATTTCCTTGTTGAAATGCACGGAAATAATGGAAGCATTGACGGAGACCCTCCAGCAGCCATGCGTTATACAGAAGCAAGGCTGTCGGCAATATCATCAGAGCTTCTGCGGGATATTGAAAAGCATACCGTCGACTTCATCCCGAACTTTGATGATACTTCCAGTGAACCGACTGTACTTCCAGCCATGTTCCCGAACCTGCTGGTCAATGGATCGACAGGGATTTCAGCAGGTTATGCTACTGAAATCCCCCCGCATCATCTTGGGGAGATCATAGACGGCGTCATCCTGCGCATGGACAAGCCGGATTGTACGGTAGATGAGCTTATGGAGGTTATCAAAGGGCCGGATTTCCCGACGGGCGGAACCATCCAGGGGGCCGAAGGGATTAAGAAGGCCTATGAGACCGGGAAAGGCAAGATCATCATCCGCGGCAAATCTGAGGTGGAGGACATCCGCGGCGGCAGGCAGCAGATCGTTATCACAGAGATTCCGTTTGAAGTAAACAAAGCGAATCTGGTCAAGAAGATTGACGAGCTTAAGATGGACAGGAAAGTTGAAGGCATCAGCGAAGTCAGGGATGAAACCGACCGGACAGGCCTGAGGATCGTGATTGAGCTTAAGAAGGATGCAGACGCTGCAGGTGTCTTAAACTATCTTTATAAAAATACGGATCTTCAAATTCCATACAACTTCAATATGGTTGCGATTTCAAACCGCCATCCAAAGCTGCTCGGGCTGCGTGAAATGCTTGATGCCTATATCGGACATCAGAAGGAAGTTGTCACCCGAAGGTCTCAGTATGAGCTGAAAAAGGCGCAGGACCGCCAGCATATCGTAGAAGGCCTCATGAAGGCACTGTCTATACTTGATGAAGTCATCGCCGCTATCCGCGCTTCAAAGGATAAACGTGATGCAAAGGATAATCTGATCAGCCAGTTCGGTTTCACAGAGCCTCAGGCAGAAGCGATTGTATCCCTCCAGCTGTACCGATTGACCAATACAGATATTACGGCGCTGAGGGCGGAAGCGGAAGAGCTTGCCCAAAAGGTAGCAGAGCTGCTTAGCATCCTTCAGAGCGAGAAAAAGCTTCTGAGCGTGATTAAAAAGGATCTTAAAGATGTGAAGAAGAGATTTGCGGACGCGCGCCGTTCTGTTATCGAAGCCGAAATCGAAGAGATTAAAATCAATCTTGAAGTGCTGATTGCCAGTGAAGATGTGATCGTTACCGTTACAAACGAAGGCTATGTCAAAAGGACAAGCCAGCGTTCCCATGCGGCATCAAACGGACAGGATTTCGGCATGAAGGATTCTGACAGGCTTATGTCAAAACTTGATATGAACACAACAGATGTCCTGCTTGTCTTTACGGACAAAGGAAGCTATATGTATCTTCCTGTCCATGAACTTCCGGATATTCGCTGGAAAGATCTCGGGCAGCATGTCGCAAATTTAGTGCCGATAGACCGGACTGAGTCTATCATTGGCGCAATTCCGGTTAAAGATTTTGAGGCCGATGCTTATTTAATGTTTGTCACAAAGAATGGCATGGTAAAGAAATCAGAGCTGAAAAATTACAAAGCACAGCGATATTCAAAGCCGCTTGTGGCCGTTAATCTTAAAAATGACGATATCGTAACAGATGTTTTCCTGACTGATGGCAAGCAGGATCTAATGCTTGCAACTTCTATGGGATATGCCCTGTGGTTCCCGGAAGAAGAAGTCAGTGTTGTTGGAGCGCGTGCTGCCGGTGTGAAGGGCATCAATCTGAAGGACGGCGATTATGTGGTAAGCGGAAAGCTTGTCAGCAATGTCAAAGAGGAAGCTGTTGTCATTGCAACCCAGCGCGGGGCGATCAAAAAGATGAAGCTCGCTGAGTTTGAAAGGACTTCCAGAGCCAAACGCGGACTGGTTATGCTGCGGGAACTTAAAGCCAACCCGCACAGAGTGGTCGGTATGGTGCTGGCAAAAAATCATGACAAGATTTTTATCGAATCAGAAAAAGGCGTTATCGAGCAAGTGACAGCGTCTGACCTGCGTTTTAATGACCGCTATTCAAACGGATCGTTCATCCTCGACGAATCTGAAAGCGGAAAAGCGAAAAAGCTGTGGCAAGAGGCAGCCGAGATAACGGCTGATTAATGAAAAGCCCCTGTTGAACAGACAGGGGCTTTTTGCTGTGAAGAAAAATAAAAGTGAGCGAAAAGACCTGTTTTGCTATTTTACTATAAGGGTATAAAGATTACGTTTACATAAATTAGTCTGTCAGCAGGGGCATGAAAGCATTTTCACCTTGTCCGCCAGCGAAACTTCTGATAAATTTAAGGGAGTTACTATTTCAAGATAACAATTTGCTGACAGACAGCCAAGGGGGAAACGAATGGAGACTTTTGTGAACGAGTTCCAGGAATATGTTGGCCTGGTAAATGATTTTGTATGGACTTATATTTTAATAGCAGGATTGATTCTGCTGGGATTGTATTTCAGCTTTAAGACTAAATTTGTACAGCTGAGATACTTTAAGGAAATGTTCAGGATCCTCGGCGATAAGTCGATGGTTTCTGCTGAAGGCAAGAGGGGGATCTCCTCATTCCAGGCGTTCAGCATCAGTGCTGCTTCGCGCATTGGCACAGGCAATATGGCCGGCGTCGCTACAGCCATTGCAGGGGGAGGACCGGGAGCCGTATTCTGGATGTGGCTCATCGCCTTCCTTGGAGCGGCTTCCAGCTTTGTTGAAAGCACGCTTGCCCAGATTTATAAAGTAAAAGATAAAGACGGATTCCGCGGTGGTCCTGCCTACTATATGGAAAGAGGCTTAAATAAACGCTGGATGGGGATATTGTTTGCGGTTATCATTACCTTCTGTTTCGGGCTGGTATTCAACTCTGTCCAGTCCAATACCATCTCGCTCGCGTTTAATCAGTCCTTCGGGATCAGCAGATTGTGGATCGGCATAGTGCTGGCAATCTTCACGGCTGTCATTATCTTTGGAGGGGTCAAGCGGATTGCCCATGTATCACAGGTGCTTGTGCCTGTCATGGCTGTTCTCTACCTGATTCTTGCTATTGTTATCCTGATTATGAATGTTACTGAAATACCGGCTATGTTCGGTTTGATCATTGAGAGTGCATTCGGCTTCAGGGAAGCAGCCGGGGGTGCCATGGGCGCTGCCGTCATGATGGGGATCAAGCGGGGGCTCTTCTCCAATGAAGCGGGTATGGGGAGCGCGCCGAATGCTGCTGCTACAGCCGCTGTTACACATCCGGCAAAGCAGGGTCTTATCCAGACTCTTGGTGTATTCGTGGATACAATCCTGATTTGTTCAGCAACTGCTTTTATCATCCTTTTGTCAGGCGATTATGCAGGAACGAACCTGACTGGGATTGAGCTTACACAATCAGCCCTGGCAACTCATATAGGCCCATGGGCAAGCTATTTTGTGGCAATCGCGATCCTTTTGTTCGCATTCAGCTCTGTTATCGGCAACTATTATTACGGTGAGACGAATATAGAATTCATTAAAGAAAGCAAGACGGCTCTCTTCATCTACCGCCTGGCAGTGATCGGAATGGTCATTTTTGGTGCAGCAGTCGATCTTGAAGTTGTATGGGGACTTGCCGATCTGTTTATGGGGATCATGGCCATCATCAACCTGATTGCCATCACCATGCTTGGCAAAATAGCATTTGCTGCACTGAAGGACTACAAAACTCAGCGCAGGGAAGGAAAAGATCCTGTCTTTTATTCTGACAGCATCCCGGGATTAAAAAACATAGAATACTGGGAAACGAAAGAGCAGGCACTAAAGAAGAAAAAACTGAACTAAGGAAAATGGTTTCCCTGAGCAGGGAGGCCATTTTTTTATAGGCGGAGAATCTTTTTGCAGTATAGAGGAAAAATTATCGCCTGAACCATCTTTTATAAAAAACCTAGTAAGAGAGACAGCAAAAATTCCCATAGCTCTGTTGATCGGAATGGAAGGCACACAGACTCCTGCGGGAAAGCAGCGGCAATGCTGAGACCCCACAGCGCGTAAGTGCGAGGAGGTCAGCGCCGCCCCGCGGAAAGCGAAGTGCCTGGAGTGCAGATCAACACCTCAGTTAAAAAGCAAAAAACTATTATCTTTGAACAGGTACATAGATTTCCCAAATCTGGACATAATACGAATAAAATTGTTCGGAAAGGGCGGTTTTTATGAGAAGGGAACTATTGTTCGCATTTGCAGCGTTTTTCTTTATGTCAGTTTCAGCCATAACAGGTGCCTATGCAGTTGAACAGGCTGACAAGGCAGAAACGGTCGAAAAGAAGAAAGAAGATATAACCGGGGATGGAGAAAAAGATACTATTTATATAAAAGGAATTCCATATGAAGAAGGGGCCGCTTTTTTAAAGGAAGTCTATGTGATCATTGAGGCTTCAAATGGCCAGACATACCGGATTGATTTAGAAGGTGGATATGAACCTTCTGTAAAGTTCAGCGATTTGAACCATGATGGAGTAAAGGATCTATTCGCAACAGTTCCCACTGGGGGCAGCGGCGGACTCTCCAACTACTACCTGTATACCTTAAAAGACTTCAAACTTGAAAATTTGACAGTTCCGGAACCTTTAGTCATCGACAGTGAATTTCTGGACGGCTATAAAGCCTCTGTTTCCATTCCTGCGACAGGCCAATCTTATACTTTTGATTTGGCAGAGAGAAAAGATGACTATGAACGCCTGGGACTCTATCATAACGGCAAACTGAATGAACCGGCTGAACTGATGGTCGACCCTTTTGGGACACTCATCCCCATCATGCTTGGGGAAGGAAAAATCGGCTTAAAGGGTGTACAGCAGATCAGCGGGGCATATCACGCTGATTCGATAGCATTTGCTGAATCTTCATGGATATATGAAAATGGCAGCTGGAAAGTGCTTGAAACCAAGCTGTATGAGACAGGGAGGGGGCATAAAAAGAGATAGGCCTTTGTCACCCTTATATGACTAACTTCATATGTTATAGCAGGAATAACTTCTTTCCGAAGGGAGAGCAGCTTGCTATGAGTCAATTTAATCCTCAGAAACTAAGCGTCAGGTACCTGGCTCCGGCAACAGAGCAAAAGCCTGTCGATGCCAGGAAATACACGCTTACACATTCAGATGAGACCGGTGACCTGTTTCTTAGCATTGGTTGCGTTTATGATTACAGCACCGTCAATAATAAATTCAGGGATGAAGTTCTGGCTGAGTGGCTTCCTCAGATGGGGCAATATGTACTTAAGGCAGCAGTATATGTGAGCGGGGGAGAGTTTGACGAAAAATTTTCAAAGGTGCGGTTTATGATCTTTCAGCGGGAAATGGATTTAGCGCTGAAAGCGATCATATATGGAGACAGGAGCTTTTTCTCAAGCTATCCGTGGCTCCTGGATTCACCGATATACGTGCAGTTTGATTCCGTATTTCAGCAATTCAGCAAGATCATTTACTATGGAACACCAAGGCAGTATTTGAATAGCTTACAGCAGCCGGTATCCTAAAAATGACAAGAGAACAAGCTCCTGGCAATGACAGGGGCTTTTTTACATAAGCTGAGACAGGCATGGTAGTAAGTGGAATATAAATATATTATGTAAACTAAATGAGTTTTTCTAAAGCAGAGGCGATGCTGAGCGAAAGAACCACTAAATAAGTTTATAAAACAAAAAGAAACTAATAATGAGGAAAAATAAACAACCGATATACAAACGGCTGCTGTAAGTATATAGAGATTGATATGTATGATTGTAAGTATTCTGGAAGCCACAAGCAAAGAAATTAGGATATTGAATAATAGATAACCTTTATAGTGAACCAAAAATCATAAATAAAGATTTTCATATAAAAAATATAAAAATCCCAGCAAATTGCCCAAAAACTCAAATACAGTCTAAATCATATAAAATTTTTATTCTGTCTCACTATCTTAAGTATACTTAACTATTGAGACTAGATATTCATATGTTTGTATGACTTCCTATAATATATATTATGTTCGGGGCGTTGTTTTAAAAAACTAGACAGCGTCAGCTGCCTACTCTATCCGGTGTTTATGTCCGCTGTCTTTTACTGAATCAATATCTATGTAGCCTGCACTATATTCTATCACGTCATTTATGAATACATCATGCTTTTTGGCGAATGCTTTAACCTGTTCAATCAGACCGCTGTCATAAGTGGTTTTATACTGGATTCTGTCTTTAGGCCGATTTTTCTTATTGAATTCTATAAAATTCTGCTCAAGGACTTTTTTGAGCCCTGTTTCCAGTAAATAATTCACATGTGTATCATGTTCATATGCCAGATCATTCAGCCGTTCAATCAATGCTTTGCTGATATTTGTCCTGAACTTAACCCTTGATTCATCTGTTAATTGAACTAATTTTCCGTTTACATTTTTCCACATTATAATCACCTTTCTAATGAGTTTTCCTGTATAAAACATTATATCATTTAATGATCCTTATAATAGGAACAAATGTTCCTGTGTGGAAAAATGGACACTTTGGCAGCTTAGATTACATTTTAGCATCTATTTATTAAACAAAAAGGTCGATTACTGAGACTAAGCAGCAGCCTATATTATCAAAAGAATGTGCGGATAGGCATCTTCCCATAAGCAAGAGCTGACTTTAAGTATAAAAAAACGAACTCTCCTGGAATATGGAAGTTCGTTTTTTCATAAAAGCAAGGTTGAAGATTACTTCATAACCTTGCAGATATCATTCGTAAACTCGACAGGATCGCTGATCGGCAACCCTTCAATGAGTAATGCCTGATTGTATAAAAGATTGGTATATAAAGCAAGTTTTTCTTTGTCGTTATCAAATGCACTTTGCAGAGAAGCGAATACTTCGTGATTAGGATTGATCTCCAGGATTTTCTCCGCTTTTACATTTTGGCTGTCCGGCATGCTGTTGAGGATCTTCTCCATTTCGATTGTCAGATCTCCTTCTGCTGCCAGGCAGACCGGATGGCTTTTCAGCCTCTTGGAAGCACGGACTTCCTTTACCTTGCCTGCCAGCACATCCTTCATGCTTGTGAACATTTCCTGAAAGGCTTTTTCTTCGCTCTTATCATTTTCCTCAGCTTCTATCCCCAAGTCTGAGCTGGACACAGACTTGAATTCCTTCTCTTTGTAGTTCAACAGCATCTTGATGGCGAATTCATCGATATCTTCGGTAAAGTACAATATTTCGTAACCTTTGTCGGCGACAAGCTCTGTCTGCGGGAGCTTTTCAATCCGGCTGATGGATTCCCCGGCAGCATAATAAATATACTTCTGGTCCTCGGGCATTCTAGAAATATATTCATCCAGTGTGACTAGCTTGTTTTCTTTTGAAGAATGGAACATCAGCAGATCCTGTAGCATCTCCTTATTGCTGCCAAAGTCACTGTACACTCCGTATTTCAGCTGTCTGCCAAAAGTATCATAGAATGCTTCGTACTTATCCCTCTCGTTCTTCAGCATGGACTGCAATTCGCTTTTAATTTTTTTGCCGAGATTCTTTGCAATCAGTTTCAGCTGGCGGTCCTGCTGGAGGATTTCGCGCGAGATATTCAGGGACAGGTCTTCTGAGTCGACAATCCCTTTCACGAAGCTGAAATAATCAGGCAGGAGCTCGCCGCACTTATTCATGATAAGGACTCCATTTGAATATAGCTCAAGCCCCTTTTCGTATTCTTTAGAATAATAATCGAACGGAATTTTCTCTGGAATAAAGAGCACCGCATTATAGCGGATGGTACCGTCAACATTGATATGGATGGATTTCAGCGGCTTATCAAAACCGAAGTGCTTTTCAGCATAAAACTTTTCGTAGTCTTCTTCTGTGAGCTCGCTTTTATTTTTTCGCCAGATCGGCACCATGCTGTTGATGGTCTGTTCTTCACTGTATTCTTCAAACTCACCATCTTCGCCTTCCTTCGGTCGCCTGCCGGACACATCCATTAGAATCGGATAGCGGATAAAGTCGGAATATTTCTTGATGATGCTCTTTAATGAATATTCTTCAAGAAATTCATCATAGTTTTCTTCTTCGGTATTTTCCTTTATTTTCAAGATGATCTCTGTTCCTGTCTCTTCCTTGACGGCAGGCTCAATAGAGAAGCCTTCAGCCCCCTCTGATTCCCATTTGTATGCTTCTGTGCTTCCCTGGGCCCTGCTGATGACAGTTACGGAGTCGGCAGCCATGAAGGCCGCATAAAAGCCGACGCCGAATTGGCCTATGATATCATAGCCGTCTTTCAGCTCTGTATTGGATTTGAAATTCAATGAGCCGCTCTTGGCGATGACGCCTAAATTATCTTCAAGTTCTTCCCTGGTCATCCCGATCCCGGTATCTTTGATCCGAAGGGTCCGCGATTCTTTGTCAGGGGTAATTTTTATGTAATAGTCTTCTTTATTGAAGCTGATCGAATCATCTGTCAGCGCTTTGTAGTACAGCTTGTCAATGGCATCGCTGCTGTTTGAGATCAGCTCTCTCAAAAATACTTCCTTCTTGGAATAAATGGAATGGATCATCATCTCCAGAAGTCTTTTAGACTCTGCTTTGAATTGCTGCTTTACCATCTTTATTTTTCCCTCCCGAAAAGTTGAAGTGTTATTAGCACTCTCTGACAAAGAGTGCTAATTGTTAAATATCACAACTTCTTTTGTTCTGTCAACTCAATTTCAAAAAAAAGGGCAGTTCTCTTGATTTCAAGAGGTATTCCGGTATAATTTTGAGGGTATGACTATACTGGCCTGAAATATGATTTTCCGGATTATAAAGTTAATAGTTCCCACAGCTGAGAATGAACATAAAGGAGTGAATGGATGAAGGTTATATTGGCTTCTCCCAATTTCCATCAGGAACGTGGAAATACAATCACCGTAAAAAGGATCTCAGAAGGCCTGCGCAGGTTAGGAACAGATACGGTAATCGTTTCTTCGACTGAAATCCCGGCTTCCCCCCTTCCCGAAGGAGATATCGTCCATGGTTTTCACGCCTACCGCTTTTTTCTTTATAAGGAAAAGCTGGATGTCCCGATAGATTGCTATATTATCACGATGACTGGCACGGATCTAAATCAGGATCTTTTTGAACACGAAAGGCGGCCGGCTGTGATCAGGACGCTTCGCGAAGCAAAAGCCGTTACGGTCTTTAACGAACAGGCAAAGCAGCTTCTCATTCGTGAAGTTCCTGATGCTGCAGCAAAGGTCTATGTCATTCCACAGGGAAGAAGTCTCTTCGAATCTATGGAGCCTGTTTTTAAGAAAGAGGAAGATACATTTGTTTTCCTGCTTCCTGCCGGGATCAGGAAAATCAAAAATATCCCGTTCGCAATCAGATCCTTAAAGAAACTTCATGACAGATACCCCCGCATCCGTTTAGTGATTTCAGGGCCTGTCTTAGAAGAAGAAGAAGGATCATACGTGAAAAAGCTGGCGGAACAGGAAGATTGGGTCAGCTATACGGGCCAGATTTCCCACAGCAGGATGGGAAGCCTTTACGAATATGCAGATGCCCTGCTGAACACTTCTATTTCCGAGGGACAGCCGGCAGCCATCATAGAAGCGATGGACTACGGATTGCCTGTATTAGTTTCGGCCAATGAAGGAAATATAAGTATTGTAAAGGACGGGATCACGGGCTTTGTTTACCATAATGAAGTCGAATTTCTTGCTTATGCCGAGCGGTTGATCAATAATTACGAGATAAGAAAAAAACTTGGAGCTGCTGCTAAAAATTACATAGCAGAACACCACTCTAATGTTTCTGAGGCCGAAAGTCTGCTGAAGATTTACAGCAGGGTGCTTTCCCCTTCCTGAACAGCTTGTTTGGGACAGCCCTTGTTTAATGAAAGGAGAGGAAATCATGTCCAGAGAAGAAATCATCAAATTGACTTCACTATCAACTAAAGGCGGCTGAGGATGCAAAATTGGTCCTGAGGACCTGGCGCAGGTTCTGCGTCATTTGCCAAAAGCTGTACCTGATCCAAATCTGCTTGTCGGGCTTGATACCTCTGATGATGCAGGAGTATATAAAATAAGCGACGATGTTGCATTAGTGCAGACGCTCGACTTTTTCACCCCGATTGTGGATGATCCTTATATGTTCGGCCAGATTGCTGCTGCGAACTCATTAAGCGATGTCTATGCAATGGGCGGAAAACCGATCACAGTCATGAATATAGTCGGCTTCCCTATCAGTATCCTAGATAAGAGCATCCTTGCTGACATCCTGGCAGGAGCATCTGATAAAGTCATGGAGTCAGGGGCTGCCCTTGTCGGCGGACACTCGATCGATGATCAGGAGCCTAAATTCGGACTCTCGGTCACAGGTGTGGTCCATCCGGATAAAATCAGGGCCAATGCCGGCGCTAAGCCTGGCGACCGTTTGATTTTGACCAAGCCGATCGGTGTCGGCATCCTTACGACAGCGATCAAGCGGGACCTTCTCGATAAGGAAGATATTGATCTTGTCATGAACGTGATGGCTGCACTTAATAAAGATGCCGCAGAAGCTATGGAAAGCTTCCAGGTGAACGCCTGTACCGATGTGACCGGCTTCGGCCTTCTCGGCCATGCGATCGAGCTTGCTGAAGGCAGCAATGCCGGTGTTATCATCAACAGCGGAAGTGTACCTGTCCTCCCCAGGACACGCGAGCTAGCCGAACAGAATATCATTCCCGGCGGTTCTAGGAAAAACCACAAATGGCTGTCAGGGCGGATTGAGTACAGCCCTGATATTGATGAAACAACCCAGCTGATCCTGTGTGATGCCATCACATCAGGAGGTCTTTTGATCTCAGTGCCTGAGGCGGAAGCTGAAGCACTGCAGCAGGCTCTTGAAGAGAGAAATGTCACTTCTGCTATCATTGGGGAAGTAACAGACCAAACTCCTGGAAAGATTAAAGTATTGTGAAAGGACTCGATTAGAGTCCTTTTTTAAGGGTATGGGGTGTCAGGCAGATTCTGAGGCGGATATGGCCGCTGCTGCCTCCCGCCCATTCCAGTCAATTATATTAAAGAGGTGTTTTTTTGATGAAAAAATGGCTAATGACTGCAGCTGTCTTTACTCTGATCATGATTCTTGCCGCATGCGGATCAGAGGAAGAAGGCACAGAACAAAAAGGAAACAGTACTAATAATGAAGAAGCTTTTACGATTGGCGTCATACCGGTACAAACAGAAGGTGCAATGGAAACGGCTATGGATAAGCTTCAGTCGATTCTTGAAAAAGAGCTGGACCGGAAAGTGGATGTTGAGGTTTACCCCGATTATAACGGCGTAGTCGAAGCGATGAACTACGATAAAATCGATATGGCTTATTTTGGACCGCTTACATATGTGGTTGCACATGAAAAAAGCGGCGCTGAAGCAATCATCACCCAGCTGATAGATGGAGAGCCTTTCTATCATTCTTATATCATCACCCATAAAGACAGCCCGTACAATAACATGGAAGACCTTGTAGCTGATGCAGGAGAAATTGATTTTGCCTTCGGCGATATCAATTCGACTTCCGGCTCCCTTATCCCTTCCATCGAACTGCAGGATCAGGGTGTTTATACATCAGAGGATGAAAATAAGTTCAAATCAGTCAGATTCACAGGGTCCCATGATGCAACAGCCCTGGCTGTCCAAAACAAGCAAGTGGATGCCGGTGCGATTGACAGCGCCATCTATAACCAGCTTGTAGAGTCCGGAAAAATCGATGGAGATCAGTTCAAGACAATCTGGGAATCCGAGAAACTTTTCCAATATCCTTGGGCAGTCCATAAAGATACAGATAAAGAAACAATAGAAAAGCTACAGGAAACATTCCTGGCTATCGATGATAAAGAAGTGCTTGATGCGTTTGGCGCAACAGGTTTTACCGAGGCTTCCAATGAACAGTATGAAAGCATCAGGGAAGCAGCTGTCAAACAGGGAATCATAAACGAATAGAGCTGATCATTGTGTGGTTTAAAAAGCGTAGTATTTTTACTGTTATTCTGCTGGCACTGGCTGTAATAGCCAGTGCCCGTCTTACAGAATTCGATCTTTCGAAATTCCGGGACTTCCGGAATATGATCGATTTTTTATCGCAGTGGTTTCCAATGGATTTCTCGCTGCTGCCCCGGATGCTCCAGGACAGCATGGAAACTTTGGCGATGGCATTTCTGGGGAGCTTCCTCGGTCTATTGGCGGCATTGCCGCTCAGTTTCCTGGCCGCAAGGAACACTTCCCCATCGAAAGCAGTCTATCATGTAACAAGGCTTGTCCTCAGTTTCGTCCGCTCAGTGCCGGAGATCGTATTTGGGCTGATCCTTCTTACAGCCCTCGGCCTTGGGCCTTTCCCTGCTGTACTGGCTATTCTGTTCCATAATGCAGGTGTGCTTGGAAAGCTGGTATCAGAACTGATTGAGTCTTCAGAGCGCGGACCCCAGGAAGCCATGCGGGCAGTCGGCGCCAAAAGCTGGTTTGCCTCCCTGTTCAGCATCCTGCCGCAAATCTGGCCGAATGTGCTGTCCCAGTTTTTCTACCGGTTCGAGGTAGCAATCCGCACCTCTCTTATTCTTGGCTTTATCGGCGGAGGCGGAATAGGACAGAGATTGTTCAATGATTTCAAGACCTTCCACTATTCGGCCGTTTCTCTCGATGTGCTGATCATTATGATCATTGTAGTGATCGTCGATTTGTTTGGAAGCTTTGTCAGAAATAAAGTGATTTAAAAGGAGGCTGGGCTTATGATCAAGCTGGAGAATGTTACCGTACGTTATCCAAAGGCTGACTCCCCTGCCCTGCATAACATAAACCTTGAACTGAACCAAGGCGAATTCATATGTGTACTTGGAAAAAGCGGTGCCGGGAAGTCTACACTTATCCGCTGCATGAATGGGCTCCAGAAGTCTTCTGCCGGGGAAGTATACTTCCAGGGCAAGCCGGTATCCGGCAAATCTGCCGAGGAAGAACGGCTTGTACGGAGGGAAATGGGCATGATCTTTCAGCATTATAATCTCATCCCCCGTCTGACAGTCATGCAAAATGTCCTTACAGGAATGTTTGGCTACAGAAACACTTTCAAGAATCTGGTAGGTGCTTTTTCAAGAAAAGAAATTGGACTTGCCCGCAGTGTGATGGAAGATGTCGGCCTGAGTGAGTTTGCCGGAAGGAAAGTTGAACAATTGAGCGGCGGACAGAAGCAGCGCGTCGGCATAGCAAGGGCCCTGCTGCAGTCTCCCAAGGTGTTTCTTGGTGATGAACCTGTGGCAAGCCTTGATCCCGGGACATCAGAGAGGATTTTCTCGCTTCTTCAGTCCCTTCACAGAGAGCATTGCCTTCTGACCATCATTAATGTTCACGATGTTTCCCTCGCAAAGCGCTATGCAACACGCATTCTTGCCTTAAAAGATGGCAGCCTCATCTTTGACGGGAAACCGGATGAATTCACAGATGAATTGTATAAACAGACCTATGGGGCTGAATTTATTCCGGTCTGATCCGGGGAAGGAGAATACTTATGACAAAAAGTCCTTGAGTGGTTGATGAGACAAGGGTCGTGTACGACTCAGCAGACAATGAAGTGATATCAAAATTACAGCCCAGTGAAAAGCCGTCAGTTGTTTTAACCTTTGATGATGGACCTGGCAGGCACTTGCATTCCATTTTGGACAGCCTGGCAAAGGAAAATGCAAAAGCCGCTTTTTTCTGGCAGACACGGCTTCTGTATCCTGAAAGGCCATGGGAAAGAGTGCTCGATGAAGGGCATATCATTGGAACTCATTCATCCCGCCACAAAAATATGGCTGCTCTTTCCTGTGAGGATCAATATAAGGACCTGGAAACCAGCAAAGAGAAGATCCGCCAGGTTACCGGAAAGGCGCCGGTATTCTTCCGTCCGCCTTTTGGCCAGTATAATGAAGCTACCCTTAAGGCGGCCAATGAACTCGAATTGATTCCTGTAATGTGGCGCATTGCATCCCTCGATTGGGAGCTTAAAGGAAACCCGGAGAAAATCATTTGCAATGTAACTGATCATCTGGAAGATGGAGCCATTATCCTCCTGCATGAACTAAAGCAGACTGCTGATATCCTGCCTGAGCTTTTAAAGGAAATCAAGCTGAAAGGTTACAGCTTTGCCTCACTCCAGCCAGGAAAGAGCGAGCGTAAAGCGCCCGGAGCATAAACCTCCGGGTGCTTTTTGCTTTTAGCGGTTGATTAGCATAATCTTAAGCTCTTCGAGTACAAAATTTTCCCTTTTTAGCCAAGTGTGATTTACTATTTTACCGATGGCTTTCTTATTTTCTTCTATTGCTTCATCAATGGCCACCCATTTGGGCATGAATCCCAGCTCTGCTTCATATGTATCCAACTGCTGCGCTGCCAAAGAGAAATCATTTAATTCACAGATATAGAAATGCGAGTTCATTTGAAAAATGAAGCGGTCATCATATTCGTCGATACGCCTTTCGACGACCTCCCCAGCTTTTCCTTTAACCTTGCAGCTTGTATAGCCGGTCTCCTCTGCTACTTCCCTGACCAAGGCTTCCGTGAAGGTTTCTCCTTCCTCCACCCCTCCTCCGGGAAATTTATAGCTCCCTGTAATTGTCTGCAGAAGAAGGATCAGATCATTTTGTATAATGATTGCCCTGGCCGCTTCCCGTATTCTAATTTCCCTGTCTATGTTTGTATGGGATAGGCCCAAAAGCTTGTGAAAAGCCAATCATACCCCCACCTTATCATCTTATTGGGTTGATTTTACCATAATAAGCAAAAATAAATAGGACTGCATGGCAGCATGCAGTCCTATTTATACAAGATTTATTGCGCAACCGGTGATTGTGAAAGTACGTACTCTTCTATCTTTTGGGCAGCATCCTCGATATTTGCGGCTTGAATGGTGACGATCATGTCTTCCGGATACATTTTAGCTGTATGCGTATAACGGGGATCATAATAATATTCAAGGAGCAGCGCAACCGCCGGCCCATACTCTTCATCAATGAGATTCTGTTCTATTTCGGCAGCAATCGGTGTGTGGATCCTGTTTTTGATATGGCTGAAAGCATTAAAACATGCCTCAGGATGATCCCATGGCTTATAATCCTCCAGGATATGGCGCACCCTCTCTTCCATTGGCATTTCTATGAACAGCTGGATCCCCTGTTCTTTCTTTTCAATGATAGATTCAGGGAGCACGACCTTCCCGACTCTCTTGCTTTCTGCTTCAAAAAAGACAAAAGGAGCTTCCTGCACCTCAAGCACCTTTCTAAGCAGCCTGGCGTCGAACATTTTCTGATTGCTCGGCTGAAGGCCGATATGGCCGAAGATGGAGCCTCGGTG
Organism: Bacillus infantis; assembly: GCF_020171945.1. Taxonomy (GTDB): domain Bacteria; phylum Bacillota; class Bacilli; order Bacillales; family Cytobacillaceae; genus Bacillus_AB; species Bacillus_AB infantis_A. Next base: position 184,796 of record NZ_JAIVAP010000001.1, read on the forward strand.
CCTTGCAAGGCCCTCTAGGTCGATTACGCTATAGTCCTTTTCTGCCAGCTTCTCAAGAATGGCCGTTTTTCCTGAGCCGGTATAGCCGTTCAAAACGAATGCTTTCGGCTTCAGCTTGAGATTTTCAAGCGTTTCGACGACCCATCTGCGATGCGCCCTTACACCGCCCTCAAGCCGGTATGTGCGTATACCCATCAAATCAAGGAGAGTGGCAGAGGTTCTGCTCCGCATTCCGCCTCTCCAGCAGAATACTGCTTTGTCGCCTTCGACAGCATTGAATTCCCGGATAAAATCCGGAAGTTTGGCCGATACGATTTCCAGGCCGCGTTCTTTGGCAGCTTCAACGCTCACCTGTTTGTAAATTGTGCCGATTTCAGCCCGCTCTTCATCATTGAACAAGGGAATATTGAGGCTTCCCGGTATCGTGCTATCCTTATATTCAGAAGGAGATCTTACATCCACCAGCACAAGTTTTCGTTTATCCTTCAGTTCTAATAGTTTCTCAATTCCTACATCCTGGAACAATTTTATTCCGCCTTTCCTGCTGTTGCATTCTAAGCTTATCTTCTCTGCTATCATATAGAAAAGCTGATCACTCGCGGGGAGGATCAGCTGGAAGAACATCTTCTTCAACCGAGGGGCTTCAGCGGATGAACATCCTGCCCTTTACCCATTATAAAACATTTCAAAGGTAAAAGCATATTTTCAGATTTCTCACTGGCCACTGTCCGGTTCCCGGCTTCAATCGAAATCCCAGGTAAGCTGTTCTTCACTTCCCTGAGCTGCGGTTTTATTTTTCTGTATGTCTTTAGGTTTTTGGTCTTTCTTTAAGGCTATCTGTCTTTTTGCTTGCTTAATTGCTTTCCGTACATCACAGATAGGAGCAGGGTATCCAAGCTGAAAGAATCCAGGGTAAAGCCAAGGTTCGTGTATATATGCCACATCGACATCCTTCAGCTCAGGTACATAGCGGCGGATAAAGCTTCCATCAGTATCAAGATCTTTTCCCCATTTTACCGGGTCAATGATCTTGACGGTTTTCGAGCCGCACGCCCCCGCAAGTATGCCCATCTGCTTTATATGAACAGCAGGCTCGTGGTCAAGGAACAAAAGGGCGAGCTCCCTTGCAGCCTTCTCCCAATCCAATAACAGTATATTGCAGGCAAAGCTTGCCAGCATTCTTCTGCTGCTGTAATTGAGCCATCCGGTTTTGTGCAGGCAGCGCATACTGGCATCGATTGAAGGGATACCTGTATGCCCTGTCCGCCAGGCTTCAAAGTGATTTTCATCATGAGTCCGGACAAGTTTGTTTTCAATTACCTCTGCTTGTGATTCATTTTCATACCATTGTAGGGTTTCGCACCGTTCAAGCAGTTTGGATTGAAAAAGGCTGAGCTGCTGCTTCTCGGCTTCAGTACATTCTTCAGCTTTCTTTGCTGCTTCCTGGTAGGCCATCCTGACTGATATATTTCCAAAAGCCAGGTAAGGGGAAAGCCTGCTGGAAGAGAAAGAAGAAGCGAGCGGCTTTTGATAATTTTTTTCATAATTGGCGAGCTGCTCCCCGAGGAAAAATTCGAGCGTTTCGATTCCCCTTTTTTCTCCGCCGTTCTGTCCAAACCGGATAGCATCTCCCTTAACTTTCATGCTAAGTGCCTTTTGGATAGAAAGATTCAGAAAATCCGGCACCTTATCCGGCACCCTGACAGCAGCAGGGGGACTTGTCAGTTCCTCGAGCATTGATTCCTGCCAAAGCTTTCTGAAGGCTCCCTTGCTTTTGGGTCTCTCCAGCTGGCCGGGAGGATGGAAAGGATAGAATGGCAGTCCTTTGGATTCCATCCACTCTGCGGCCAGTCTGTCAGTTTCCGAATCGTACTCCCTGTGAAAGAACAGGGAGAATTCACCGTGTGTGTTCAGTAGCTCTTCAAGAATATCGATGATGGTCCCTTGAGCGGCAAATAATCTTCCTCCAAGTTCCCTGAGACTTTCATCAAGCTGCTCCAGCCCTTCGGCAGCAAACTGGATATGGCGCTTTGAGACTTCCTTCCGGCTTATAAGCGGCCCTGCTATATATAAAGGGATAACCTCTTCCGCTGAAGCACATGCCTCTGCGAGCGGCCGATGGTCATGTATCCTTAAATCTTTCCTGAACCATACAATATTCATAACAAATCACTCCGAAACTAGTATAGCGTCTCTTTCTATTATACTGAAATAAGAGGGAAAAAGCTGGGTAAAAGAAAAGCGGAAGCGGCTTGGTCAGAGCCGACAGCATAAGACTCACAGGAATAAAAGGCGTTCTTTGCCCTAAATTCCTGTGAGTCTTATGACTCGAGGCTCTAGACGCTGGAGCTGGACAAAGAAAAGCGGAAGCTGTTCTCCTTTAATTTCAATCAGCCAACAGAAAAAAGCCCGGCAAATGCCGGGCCTTTCAAGCAGCAGGATCAAAAATTCAATTTCACACCTTAGCAGGGGCAGGTTTCTCCACTTTCACCGTCCATCCGAAAGGATCAGCGACTCTGCCATACTGGATGCCAGTCAATGTATCATACAGTTTCCGGCTCAGCGCCCCGGTTTCTCCATTGTTGATGACAAGTTTTTCATCCTGCCACAGAAATTCGCCGATCGGGGAAATGACAGCTGCCGTCCCTGTGCCAAATGCTTCCTCCAGCTCACCATTCCTGTAAGCCTGCACCAGCTCCTCGATGGAGATTCTTTTTTCCGTAACCCTGTGTCCCCATTTTTCAAGCAGTGCAATGATTGAATTCCTTGTAACACCTTCGAGTATGCTTCCATTTAAAGAAGGCGTGATGATTTCTCCGTTCACTTTGAAAAACACATTCATGCTTCCTACTTCTTCAATATACTTTTTCTCTTTTCCATCCAGCCATAATACCTGGGCATAGCCGCCTTTGCCGGCACCCTGCTGGGCTTTCAGGCTTCCGGCATAATTGCCTCCTGTCTTGGCATTGCCGGTGCCGCCCGGCACGGCCCTGACGAATTCCCGTTCTACAGCAATCTTTACGGGATTGATCCCTTCCTTATAATAGGCACCCACAGGGGAAAGGATGATGATGAACTGGTAGCTTGCAGATGGAGCCACTCCCAAATATGGTTCTGTGGAGATGACAAACGGCCGTATATAAAGGGAAGTGCCTTCAGCAGAAGGAACCCACTCTTCTTCGACCACCAGCAGTTTTTTGAGGACTTCAAGCGCCAGCTCCTCGTCGATGGGCGGAATGCAAAGCCTGCTGTTGGATCTGTTAAGCCTCTGGAGGTTTTGTTCCGGCCTGAATAAAAGGATATCCTGATCCTTTGTCCGGTATGCTTTCAGCCCTTCAAAGACGCTTTGGCCGTAATGGAAAATCATGGCTGCCGGATCCAATGTGATAGGCTGATAGGGAATGATGCGGGGATCATGCCAGCCGAACCCTTCCTTATAGTCCATCACAAACATATGGTCAGTGAAATTTCTGCCAAATTCCAGTGCAGCAGCTTCCGGCTTGACCTTTTTCTCTTCCCTTAAAGTTGCGCTGATCTGGCAATCTGTCATTTTTGAAAAACTCCTTTTCTGCTATTATGCTTTGAAGTGTTGAAGGGAATGGGTGAAAAAGAGGCAAATGATGTGAAGGCGATACCGCACCTGACCATTTGCACCCTCCCTTGCTTATTTTTCCATTAATCAATCTTTAATAATATTCTTAATATTATGGCAACCCTTCAATTAAATGTCAAGAACTTTATCCTTGCTGACTTTGTGCACCCTCAGCAAGATCGAAAAGGAATCCATATACAAGACTGTATGCATCCCCGACTGACAAATCACCATGAAAACCAGGAAGTGCATCAAGGGAAAAATTCAAATTCCAGATGCCTTCACCTGAATCAAACATCAGATCATAAGCGTCCCCGTCCCCATTAAGCCCCTTATCAAGGCTGTCTTTCAAGTATTTCTGAAATTTCTTCTGAAGCTTTAATCCAAGCATAATATCGTAATTGCCGAACACATCATCCACCTCAAGAGAGACAGCATCTGCACCAATGACATCAAACCATTTGGACTCCATGTATACAAACTCGCGTTTATGATCACGGAAATAGGAAATCGGCTTTTTCAGAAATTCCGGCGATTCTTCATCAAGAATTTCTTCCGTTTCCTTATCGCCTCTTTCCAAATAAGCCTCACGGAAGCGGTCTCCCTCATTGCCGAATGTAAATGCTTCAGCTGAATCAGCGTCTGTCATTCCGAGATATTCTTTTTCTTTTTCAAATATCAGAGCTGTCCCTTTCTCTTTTTGTTCTTTTTCTATGTATGAAGCAAGATTTTCTTTTAGCATAAGTCTTCTCCTTTTTCAGCGGTTTGCAGATTTCATTCCCGGAATATTTCACCGGCTTATAAGCAGTATACCATTCCTTTCAGGCTTCACATAACACTAGAATCCGGGGCAGGGCAGGGACCCCGGGGAATATTGCTTTATGAAGAGCCGGTTTGCGGTTATTCCAATAGGTCCATCTGCACTTCCAGTGCTGCCCTGCTCCCGCTTTCCACTGCTCCATTCATATAGCCCTGATAAAGGATGGAGGTATGCTCCCCGGCAAAATAGCAGCTTCCCTCCTTCTCCATCTCCACTCCTGCAAAGCCTGTATGCTGGCCGACCTTCCTGAAGGAATACGACCCCCCGGTCCAGCTGCCGGCAATCCAGTAGGAAACCAGATCCCTGCCATTATATTCTTCTGCTGCACCTGTGAACAGCCGTGATAAGTCCTGCAGGAATTTCTCCCTATGCTTTATCTTGCCTTCTTTCATTAAGCGGACGGCTTCCTTTCCGCCTGCATAATGCACAAGGATCCCGGCATCCCCCTTTTGTGCCCGGGTAGCTTCAAAGGCGGATTGAAACATATTATTGGTATAGATCGTGCCGGTGCTGGCAAACTTCTCCCATAATCTGCTGCTGAATTGAAAATGTGCTTTAAAATTATGGCCCATGCCAAGCTCTTCTATTGCTTTTGTTTTTAGAGGACTGAATCCGCTCTCTGTGTAATCCACGGTATGTCTTAAAACAGTAAAAGGAATGGCCATCACGACTTTGCCCGCATAAATTTCCTTTCTTTTTCCTGCTGATTGAAACGCGAGGAAATACCCGCCCTGCCCGCAGGCTTTGATGCTTGTAAGCTGGTGGTCATAAAAGATAGATCCGTTAAGTTTCTCCTTTAATTTTTCAATGATGAGGTCGTTCCCGCCCCTCACTCTGTATCTTTCATCAGAGGTGCCGAACACATTGAAATGTGAGCCATTCAGCCCTCCTACAAGGCTGATGAGGTTAAGGGCGCTCTGTTCTGCGCAATCTGCCCCATATTCAATTGTATATGCATCGCATAAAAGCTGGCCAAACTCAGAGTCTGTCCCTCCCTCTATATTTTGATCTATCCAGTCAACGATCGACATGCTGTCAAGCTCTTTCGCACGCTTTGAATGCCGGCTGTACAATGGAGGGAATTCACAATGCCTGTATTCTTCTGTGACAGAGTCAGCTATCCGGCTGTAGAGATCCTCGATCTTCTCCCCGGGGATGCTTTTTCCATTAATAAGATAAAGCGGCTTCCCCCCTTCTTTTTCGAAGCTGGTCAGGTCATCTGTCTGCAAACCGAGTTCGGAGATCAGGCCAAGTATTTCTTTATGGTTAGAATCAATGAACTCTCCTCCGCATTCAGCAAACTGCCCTTCCGCAAAAAAAGTCCGGTTTGTACGGCATCTGCCGCCTGCGTCTGCCTGTGCTTCAAAAACCACAGCTTCGATTCCTGCCTGCTTCAGCCGGTAAGCGCAGGTAAGTCCTGCGAGTCCTGCACCAATGATGGCGATAGCCTGCTGTTTTATTTCAACCCTGTCCATAATGTCACTCCTGTGCCAACTTGAAATTGCAAAATATAGCATTCCCTCAATGCCTGTTCTTGAATCCTTAATATATAAGGGATTAAATGTATAAAGTCCTTCTTTGAAATAAAAAGAAACAGAGCAGCCTATGGGGAGCTCTGCTCTGTTTCGTCCTAACAGTTATTCTTCAATCACATTGCCTTCTGCAGGGATGGGATGGTTTTTCAGCATGCTGGCAAAATGGTATAAATTATAGGCCAGAATTTTTGCATGCTGCTTGGTGAAGCTGTTTTTATAGCCTTCCGCCTCGATGAATGAGGGTCCCGGGCCTGCTTCCCCGACCCAATAGGCATCCACATTCGGCGGGATGGTAAAGCCGATGTGTGATAAGCCGTAAATGATGGATTTGGAAGCGTCCTTGGCTCCATCCTCATTGCCTGTTACAACGGCTCCGCCTACTTTATTATAATAAAGATATTGCCCCTTATCATTTGTCATGCTGCTCGCACCGTAGAGCCTCTCGATTGCCAGAGTGGCAATGCTGCTCTTTTCCCCGAGCCAGATCGGCGTCCCAATGACCAGGATATCCGCTTCTTTAACCTTCTCAAAGATTTCCGGCCACTCATCTCCTTCGCCTTCATCAGCGGAAATTCCATAGGAAATGTTGAAATCAGCAAGCCTGATTGTTTCTGATTCTACTCCAAGGGTGTCAAAATGACCGATTACCTCATCCATCAGCCGCTGGGTATTTGAGGGCTCTGCCCCTGCTTTTAAACTGCAATTAAGGAATAAACTCTTGATTTTCATACGATAGCCTCCTTACGTTCTCTCCTGTTATATATCCTCAGAGAAATCCCGCAAACATGGAGATGTGCACAAAAGGCCTTTTGAAAAAAAGAACAACTTCCCTTGATTTCATTAATATAATGTATTACAGCACCGATTATTTTTAGGCATTTTCCTTCGTCCCTGTGCTCCATCAAAAGACCCGGTATGCTCCATTTGCGCGGGTTCTTTCCATAAACCAACTGAAAAGCGGTGATAAAGAGTGAAAACCGATTCGCTTTCTTCTTTCAGCTTTCAGAATCTGCAGGAGAGCAGTCTTACCTTTGAACAGGTTTTTGAACGCATCCTGCGCTTTATGTCCCGGCAGCCTTCAGGCAACTACAGGCTGATGGTCGGTACAGATTCACAGGTTCATCCCGAGTCGACCCGTTTTATAACGGGTATTGTTATCCAGAATGAAGGAAAGGGAGCCTGGGCCTGTATAAGGAAAACGACTGTCCCCCGGCAGATGCAGCAGCTGCACGAACGTATTTCGTTTGAAACCTCCCTGACCGAGGAAGTTGTAGCCCTCTTCGATGATGGGAAAAAGAACAGGATGATTGATTTGGTTCTGCCTCATGTCTACAAAGGAGCGACTTTTACGATAGAAGGGCATATCGATATCGGAGCGGGACCAAGGAATAAAACAAGGGAATATGTAAATGAAATGGTTGCAAGGCTTGAGTCTATGGGTCTTGAGCCAAAAATAAAGCCGGACGCCTTTGTGGCATCCAGCTATGCAAACCGTTTTACTAAATAAGCAATTATAGAGGGGTCTTGATCCTTTTGTTATAATTCTCTTCAGCTTTCCGGGCAACCGCCTCTGTCAGTTCCACTGTGATGGAGGGGAGGGATGAACTCAAAATGCTGTTGGCCATCTTTGCCATCAGGCCCTCGGCCCTAATGGTCAGGCAGCCGGTCATGATATTGGTCCGGTTCTCTTTTTTTGCCCAAAAATAGCCTTCACCAGTAATCTTTTCGTTGATCCCATCAAGGTTGAAAGTCACTTTTTCCGGCTCCTGCCAGGTGACTATCTCCACCTTCAGCTGAATTTTCTTCTTCATGATGCCCACATCTGTGTAAAAGCTCCAAGTTGATTCGCGGTCATTGATGATCTTATGGTCAATATATCCGGGCACAAGCGGGGCCCACCGGTCAATATTGCTGACGAACTCCCACAAAGATTCAATCGGTATATTTACTTCCGCCTGGTGGCTGCAGCTGGCCATATATCAAACTCCCTTTTCTAAATAGGTTTATTCAATATCTTATTCTTATCCATTTTTCATTATGCTTGAATGCAGCCGTTCACAGGATACTTTCCAAGCTCTCCTTAAGGGTATTGATAACCAGGCCGGCATCTTCTTCTTTGATGTTGAGAGGCGGCGACAGTGCCAGGACGTTATTGAAGCCTGCCACGGTTGCTCCATTTTTCCCGATCAGCACTCCCTTCTCCCGGCAGGAGGCTATGACTTTATTGACAAGGCTGGCGTCTAGGGGTTCTTTCGTCTGTTTGCTGCTGACGAGCTCTATCCCGATCAAAAGCCCTTTCCCCCTGACATCGCCAACAAAAGGATGATCCGCAAGACGTGAGGCAAGCTCCTTTTTCATCTTCTCTCCAAGATCAGCGGAACGTTTATACAGGTTTTCCTCTTCAAGAATTTCAAGATTTTTGAGCGCCAGTGCACAGGCAGCCGGATTTCCGCCGAATGTATTGATATGCCGGAAATAGTCGTATTCCCCGCTCCCCTTGAACGCTTCATAGATCTCTTTCTTCACAGCAGTGGCTGACAGCGGGAGATAAGCGCTCGTGATTCCCTTTGCCATTGTGATAATGTCCGGCCTGACACCGTCATGCATAAAGCCAAAAGGCTTTCCTGTCCGCCCGAAGCCGCAGATCACCTCATCAGAGATCAAAAGGGCTCCATGCTTTTCGCACACCTCTTTGACAGCCTTCATATATCCTTCCTGCGGGGTGATGATTCCGCCGCCGGTGATGATTGGCTCCATGATCATCGCGGCAATGGTCTCGCTCAGCTCCCATGTCATTGCCTGGTCTAGCGCTTTGACTGCAGGCAGTTCAGCAGGGCTGACATTGTGGACTTCATCTCTGTAAGAGTCTGGGGGCTGTACATGTATGAAGCCTGGAGAGAGCGGTTCATATTTGTATTTTCTTTGTGCCTGCCCTGTCGCAGCGAGCGATCCCATGGTATTGCCATGATATGAACGGTAGCGTGACACAATTTTATAGCGCCCCGATTCTCCGCGCTGCTGATGATATTGCCTGGCGATTTTAAAGGCAGTTTCATTGGCTTCCGAGCCGCTGTTGGAAAAGAAAATAACATAGTCCCCGCCAAGCAGATCATTCAGCTTTTCAGCAAGTCTGATAGCTGGGCCATGGCTTTGGGTAAGCGGGAAATAAGGCATTTCCTTCAGCTGTTCATATGCCGCCTCCGCAAGTTCCTTCCTGCCATATCCGGCATTAACGCACCAAAGGCCCGCCATCGCATCCAAATAGCGTTTTCCGTCACTGGCAGTAATCCACGAGCCCTCAGCCTTTTCCGCGACAATGGTCGACTGCGGGCTGTAAGGCTTCATTGAATGCCAAACATATTGATCATCCTGTTCAAGCAATGTTTTATTTCCATTCACTGATTGTGCCACCCGATCTCCTCCTCATTGCAATTGAGTATTTTCAGAGTTCAAACCGAGATGTGATCATTTTCTTCCTGGTATAAAAATTCAAGCCATCTTTGCCGTTGACATGAAGGTCTCCATAGAAGGAATCCTTCCAGCCTGAAAAAGGGAAAAATGCCATAGTAGCCGGAACGCCCACATTGATGCCGAGCATCCCTGCATCCGCCTCTTCACGGAATTGCCTGATGCTTCTCGCATCGTTTGTATAGATGGTTGCTCCATTCCCGTATCTCGACCGGCGGATAAAATCCAATGCTTCGTCAAGACCGCCTGCACGTAGAAGGCTCAGTACAGGGGCGAAAAGCTCTTCCTTTGCGATGGTCATATCGCATGTCACTTTATCAAAGATCGTGGCACCAAGGAAGTTCCCGGCTGGATGCCGCTCCATTTCAAGACGTCCGTCCCTGATCAGCTCAGCTCCTTCTTCTTCTCCTTTTTCAATAAGCCTGAGAACCTTTTCAAGGTGCTCCCTCCGGATGACGGGCGTCAGGAGGGCATCTTCTTCCATCCCGCTGCCAACCTTCAGCTCATCTGCTTTTTTCTTAAGTTCTTTTATAAAGATGTCGTTTTCTCCGATTACGACAACGGCACTGCATGCCATGCACCTCTGGCCGGCACTGCCGAATGAGGAGCTGATGATATGCTGGGCCGCCTTCTCTGCATCAGCATCAGGCATGACAATATGGTGATTTTTTGCACCAGAAAGCGCCTGCACCCGCTTGCCTTCTGCGGCTGCACGTTCATACACATATTTTGCAACCCGCTGAGAGCCGACAAATGAGATGGCGGCAACCTTTTTATCCTCCAGAAGTGCATTGACAACATCATGTGCACCATGCACGATGTTCAAGACACCGGGAGGGGCTCCTGCCTCAGAGAAAATTTCTGCCAGGCGCGCTGCCAGAATCGGCGTCCTTTCAGACGGCTTCAGTACAAATGTATTGCCGCAGGCAACTGCAAGAGGAAACATCCATAACGGCACCATCATCGGGAAATTAAAAGGAGTGATCCCCGCAACCACGCCAAGCGGGTACCTGAACATCTCGGAATCAATATCCTCAGCGATGCCGGACAGCGACTCCCCCATCATCAAGGTCGGTGCACCAGCCGCAAATTCCACACACTCGATGCCTCTTTGAACTTCGCCGTATGCTTCTTTAAAGGACTTTCCATTCTCCTTTACAATCAGTTCGGCAAGCTGATCATGATGCTGTGAAAGCAGATTATGGTATTTGAACAGCAATCGTGCTCTCTTTGGAACAGGCACTTTCCTCCACGAAACAAATGCCTTGCCTGCCGCCTGGACAGCAAGGCTGACATCTTTTGCCCCAGAGGCGGGTACCTTTACGATCACTTCATCAGTGGCAGGGTTAGTCACATCAAAAGTATCTGCAGAGGAAGCTCCAACCCATTTACCATCAATAAAGTTTTTCAAAACCTCTGTATCATTCCGGACAGCCATCTGCTACATCTCCTTCATATGATAAATATCCATTACAGGCCTTTTTCATGACTCAATAAAAGAGCTCCATATTAAAGGCGAAGGATCGGCCGCACTGTACTGCATGCGGAATCCTTCGCTCAGCCAATGCTATACCTGCCCGGCAGATTGCTCTTTCTGCCGGATCAGAAGCCCGCTGAAATACTTTCGAGCATCTGCAGTACCGATCTGGATTGATTCCTGGATGCCGCTGACCGGATTGTCAAACAGGATGACAGCTCCATCCAAATCTTCCTTCACCTGCAGAATGCGAAACCCTTTTTCGATATAAAAATCTATTTTGTCTTTTTCATGCAAAAAGAATTGGTAGTCTGACATACTTTCCGGCCTCCTGTTAATGAATCAATACTTAGCAGAACGGGCGGCATTCTCCTGGTCATCTTCCAGAATCCAGTCCCTGCCGACACTGATCCCGAGATATTTGCTGTCATCGGGGTCAATGATCTCGGCCTGCTGATATTTGCGGAACCACCAGTATCGGGCAAGGAGATAATAGCAGCCTGCCCCGGCAAGGAATCCGGCGAGAAAGCTGTAGTTGGGAAGCCAGTATGCAACAGCTGCACCAATGACCCAGCTGATGAATCCTGCCAGGTTGAACCCGCCCCAATACCTGAATTGTCCCTTGTCTTCATATAATGCAGGTACATTCACACGCCTTTTTCGCAGCAGATAATAATCAGCAAAAAGGATGCCGACAATTGCAGACAGGATCCCTCCTACAAAAAGGAGAACTGGGATGATCACTCCAAAGAGATTCCATGGCTGTACCACTGTTCCGACAATGCCTGCTGTAATAACTCCTGCCCAGAAAGGGAACTTTGGGCCGCCTGCATTTGAAAAAATCGTTGCTGCCGGGACAACATTTGCCGCTGTGTTGGTGGACCATTGCGCCAGGACGATCATCACAAGGAGGATGCACAGGACCAATCCGCCCGCCGCTTTCTGAAGGGCAATGACGGGATCGTAATTCAGGACGGCAATATAGGCGATCCCGCCGATGATGATCATAAATGTCTGGGTCAGCGGCATGGCGACCAGATTGCCGATCAGTGCCCCTTTATTGCGCCTGAACCAGTTTTTTTCGTTCACCGGCGCTTTGATGAACCGGGAAATGGAAGGAATATCAGCACTCAAAGTCGCCCAGAAGCCCATATTGCTGAAAATTACGACAAGGAAACTAGTGAATGCATCTACCCCTGCTGCCGGATTTTCCGCCCAGGTCCATATATTCCGTCCAGCTACTTCTGCGGTTTCCGATAGAGATAGATACATCCAAATGGAAATCAGTATTATGACTGGAGCTGCCATGTCGGCAAAGCGCTCTATCGCTTTTATCCCAAGGCAGGTATTGATCAGCTGTACAGCTGCAAAAATAATAAAGCAGATAAACCAGTTATCGAAACCGAATAAAATATCCATGATGCCATTCATCGCAGTGGCGCCGAAATAGGTATTGATCCCGAACCACATAGAGGCGGTGATGCCCCTTGTGACCGAGGGGATATGAGTACCGATTGTGCCGAAAGGGGCGCGCATATAGACCGGGAAGGAAAGGCCGTGTTCAATCCCGATGTCTGCAATCAAACTGATGAACAAGCCGATTCCAAGGCAGCCGATCACCGTTGCAATAATGACCAGCGGCAATGGGAGACTCATGACCCCGGAGCCTCCGATGGCAAAGGTGGCGAGTACGACCACCATGCCCACCCACATGAATGAATAGCCGAGCGAGGTGATATTCCTGTCCTTTTGCTGGATCGGATAAAGGTCAGGGGATTTCAGATGGCTTTTTTTCATACGCGTACACATCCTGTCCGGTTAATTTTGTCACGCCAAGAAGCTGTTTAAAACCGAAAAGCTGGCTTGATGTATGCCATCATCCATATTCAGGGTATCCAGAGCCGGGAACATCGGACATACCCTGCTAACCCTATCAGACTGCTAAACAGGCAGCCCGCTATCCGCAGTTTTGTGCTTATGATATCTTGCTCTTTTTAAGTACTTTCCACTGCCCGCTTTTCCTGCGAATTGACGGTCTTTGATCACATATTCTCCTCTTACCAGTACGGTGACTGGTTCGCCTTTTACAGCCATCCCTTCAAATGCGCTGTAATCAACAGCCAAATGATGGGCAGCGGCAGAAAGTGTCCGTTCCTTCTCAGGGTCAAAAAGGACTATGTCGGCATCTGAACCTACAGCAATCGTCCCTTTCTGCGGATATAGTCCGAATAGCTTTGCTGCCCGCGTTGAGGTGATATCGACAAATTGGTTGAGCGTGATTCTTCCTTTTGCCGCACCTTCTGAATAAAGGATCGAGAACCGGTCTTCAATGGTCGGGCCTCCATTAGGAATCTTAGTGAAATCCTCCCGGCCGAGATCTTTCTGCCCCTTGAAATCAAAGGAGCATTGATCAGAGCCGATCGTCTGCAGCTGCCCGCTTTTGAGGGCATTCCATAATACATCCTGGTTCCATTTTTCTCGCAGCGGCGGGGACCACACATATTTGGCGCCTTCAAAATCCGGCTTTTCAAGGCTGGTCTGATCAAGTACAAGATACTGCGGGCAGGTTTCACCCCAGACATCAATGCCCCTTGAGCGGGCTGCAGCAATCTTTTCTGCAGCTTCTGCACAGGATACATGGACAACATACAGCTGGGAGCCTGCGAGACCAGCCAATTCAGCTGCACGCCCTGTTGCTTCCCCTTCCAGCTCCGGCGGCCTGGTCAGGGCATGGTAGATCGGTTCTGTATGTCCTTCCTCCAGCGCCTGTTTCGTTAGATAATCAATCACATCTCCATTTTCAGCATGCACCATCACAAGTGCCCCCAGATCCCTTGCGGCAATCAGTGTTTTAAATAGCGTTTCATCATCAGCCTGAAAGACATTTTTATAGGCCATGAAGACTTTGAATGAAGTAATTCCCTCGGAATCTATCACGTTTGGCAGCTCCGCCAGCACTTTATCATTGATTTCCCCGATCATCAGATGGAAGCTGTAATCGATGGCAGCCTTGTCTTTTGATTTTTGATGCCATTCATCAATGCTTTCCTGGAGAGGCCTTCCTTTAGAGGTCAGGCAAAAGTCTATGATGGTCGTGGTTCCGCCAAAGGCTGCTGCCATGGTCCCTGACTCGAAGTCATCCTTTGTCACAGTCCCGCCGAACGGCATATCGAGGTGAGTATGGGGATCAATGCCGCCCGGAAAGACATATTGGCCCTCAGCATTGATGATCTCTGCTCCTGAATCTTGAAGGTCCCTGCCAATCAGGGCGATTTTCCCATCTTCTATTAAAATATCAGCCTGAAAAGTATCAGAAGCTGTCACTACAGTGCCGTTCTTTATTATTTTCTTCATATTCAGCACTCCTTTAACGTTTAGATAAATTCATTTCGCAGCCTTGCCCCCGGCTAACGCAGCCTGCCGTTCGTTCCAGGTCATGGGCGGCTGTGTGTGCGGAAGCTCTATCATAGAAATCGCACCCTCCTCCGGACAGACAATGGAGCAGAGATTGCAGCCGACACAGTCTTCTTCACGGACTTTTAGATACTCTTTTCCATTTTCATCAATCAGCATATCGATGCATTGATGCGAAGTGTCCTCACATGCTATATGGCATTTATTGCAGTTGATGCAGATATTGGGATCGATCCTTGCTGCAATATTGTAGTTAAGGTCAAGATTGCCCCAATCAGAATATCTTGGTACAGATTTTCCAATGATCTCCCTGACTGATCTGATGCCTCTTTCGTCCAGATAATTATTCAGGCCATCCAGCAGGTCTTCAATGATCCTGAAGCCATGGTGCATGGCAGCAGTACAGATCTGCACGCCTGAAGCGCCCATCAGCATGAATTCAACAGAATTCTGCCAGTTTGATATTCCGCCCATCCCGGAAATCGGGACAGATATGGCCGGATTCCTGGCACATTCTGCGACCATGTTCAGTGCAATCGGTTTGACTGCCGGGCCGCAATATCCACCATGTGCCCCCTTGCCCCCGACATGCGGAATGGTATTCCAGGTATCAAGGTCCACCCCGGCGAGGCTGTTGATGGTATTGATCATACTGACAGCATCGGCTCCGCCTTTTACCGCTGCTTCTGCTGTTGCTGTAATATCAGTTATATTTGGGGTGAGTTTTACAATGACCGGAGTCCTTGCTGCTTCCTTTACCCAGTACGTCTGTTTCTCGACCAGCTCCGGCACCTGCCCGGAGGCAGAGCCCATGCCCCTTTCCGCCATGCCGTGCGGGCAGCCGAAGTTGAGCTCAAGCCCGTCAACTCCAATGGCTTCTACCCGCTTGACGATCTCATGCCACTTTTCTTGCTTAGGTTCCACCATCAGCGACGCAATGATTGTATTTTTGGGAAACTTCTTTTTGGTTTCATAGATTTCCTTCAGGTTGACTTCCAGCGGCCTGTCTGTAATCAGCTCAATGTTATTAAAGCCTGCAACCCGCTGGCCATTGAAGCTGACAGCAGCAAAACGGGAAGAAACATTTAAAATCGGCTCTCCCAGCGTCTTCCAAACCGCTCCTCCCCATCCTGCCTCGAATGCCCGCTGAACCTGATAGCCGGAATTGGTGGGCGGTGCAGACGCAAGCCAGAAAGGGTTGGGTGACTGGATGCCTGCCAAATCTATGCTTAAATCAGCCATTTGCTTTTCTCCTTTCTTCCTTCTGCATCAGCTTATGGATCGAATGGGCAGCTTGTTTACCCTGCTGGGCAGCGGTCACCACCATGGCTTCCCCTTTTCCTTTCCCGAAGACAATATCCCCGCAGGCAAATACTTTAGGGTTCGAGGTCTGGAACGTTTCCGTATCAATCAGAACTACCCCTTTTTTGTGTTCAAGGCCGAATTGGGCAATCAGGCTACCGTGCCTCTGCTGCCCGATTGCTTTAATAATGATGTCAGCAGGGAGAACGTGCTCAGACCCTTCAATGGGCACTGGCCTCCTCCGGCCGTCCTGATCCGGCTCGCCCAGCATCATCTGGATGCATTCAATCCCTGCAGCTTCACCCCGGTCATTGCTGATAATCCTTCTAGGCGCTGTCAGCCACCGAAACTCCACTCCATCCTGTTTGGCAAATTCATACTCAAAATCGTAGGCAGTCATTTCCTCCTGTGTCCGCCTGTAAAGGATCTTCACATTCTCCGCAGCTAGCCTAGCCGCACAGGTGGCAGCATCAATCGCCGTATTGCCGGCGCCGATTACTACTGCCCTTTTGCCGGCTATATCACTTCTCAGGTCTGCAGTCTTTGTCTGCTTTACAAATTCAATCGCATCCAAAACCCCTTCAAGCTCTTCCCCCTCAATCCCAAGGTCAGGCACTTTGGACATGCCTGCTGCAAGGACGATGCAGTCATATTCGGCCAGCAGCTCTTCAGCTGTCACATCCCGGCCAACCTTCGTACTCGTTCTGATGTCTACATTCATCCGCCTGATTTGCTCTGCTTCCCAATGGGCAATCGCCTTCGGGAGGCGAAATGAAACAATTCCGTAAGTATTCAGGCCCCCTGCTTCTGCCTCTGCTTCATAGATGACAGCCTTATAGCCAAGACGTGCAAGCTCCCTTGCAGCCGATAGTCCTGCTGGGCCGCTTCCAATGATCGCTGTTTTTTTGCCGTTGGCTGTGCCTGGGGAAAATAAGTCTTTCCCGCTTTTTATAGCCCAGTCTGTCGCATGCCTCTGAAGTTTGCCAATCAAAATAGGACTTCCAGATGAATTCAATACACAGGCCCCTTCACAAAGCTCTTCAGTCGGGCAGACTCTTGAGCAGCTGGCGCCGGCAGGATTGGCCTCCATTATGGTTTTGGCCGATCCCAGCATATTTCCTGTGCTGATTTTCTTTATGAAAGAAGGAATATTGATCCCGGTTGGACAGGCCTTAATACATGGGGCATCATAACAATAAAGGCAGCGGTTAGCTTCCTGGACGGCATCCCTTTCTGAAAGTGCAGGCTCCACTTCCCTGAAATTCTGTTCCAGGTCGGTGCGCGAAATCCGCTTTTGCTTTATATCTATCACAGCGTTCCCTCCTTTCCTGCCTTTCCCGGGCAGGCAATTGTAGAGTTAATCTTTTGCATAGAGAAGTTTCTTAAGGAAGAAGGGATGTCATTTCACTATACGTCTCAGGCCTGCGGTCGCGGTAGAACTGCCAGGTATCCCTGACCTCCCTGATCAGCTTCTTGTTCATTTCGCCAATGATCACTTCATCTTTATCCCGGCTGGCGGCTGCAACAAAGCTTCCTTTAGGATCCACCAGATAGGACTGTCCATAGAACTCTCCCATATTCCATGGCCCCTCATATCCGACCCTGTTGATGGCGCCCACATAATAACCATTAGCCACTGCATGGGCAGGCTGCTCAAGCTTCCATAAGTATTCTGACAGGCCGGCGACTGTCGCAGAGGGATTGAAGACGATTTCTGCGCCATTCAGCCCCAGAAGCCTTGCCCCTTCAGGGAAATGCCGGTCATAACAGATATACACGCCGATTTTGGCAAAAGCGGTATCAAAAACCGGATAGCCCAGATTTCCCGGCTTAAAATAATATTTTTCCCAGAATCCGCAGCCGTTTCCTCCTGCTGCGACATGCGGGATATGCTGCTTCCGGTACTTTCCCAGATATGTTCCGTCTGCGTCCAGCACAGCGGCTGTATTATAATAGGTGGCTATTCCTTCCCGTTCATAAATCGGAAGAACAATAACGATCCCCAGCTCCCTGGCCAGCTCCTGAAAGAGCTTTGTTGTAGGGCCGTCCGGTATTTCCTCTGCAGCATCATACCATTTAGTGTTTTGCTCAGAACAAAAATAGGGACCGTAGAAGATTTCCTGCAGGCACACAATCTGTGCCCCTTTTTCTGCCGCTTCCCTTACAAGCTTTATATGCTTTTCGATCGCCTTCTCCTTATGAACCGCAACCGGCTCGCTGCCGTCCACATCATGAGAAGCCTGAATCAAGCCGATTTTCACATTGTCTGCCATTTCTACTCCCCCTCTAAAATAAAAAGAATCATCCTTTACAGAACCAGGCTGTTAGCACCAGGGCATCCAGCAGCATGGTTCGGAATGTTCCGTTAATCTAACATACGCAGAAAGGGCAAGTTGTAAAACTTAATTTATAGAGAGCACAAAAAAAGGATAGAAAGAAAACAATGAAAACAGTGTTTTCTTCTACCACATGCACAGTTCAAAGGGAGCCGGCATATAAAAAAGACTGCAGTTATCCTCCATACATACTTAGTGGATAACTGCAGTCTGCTGTTTTATATAGGTATAATTATCAGTTTTGCGAAGAAATATTAGTGCCATAGAAGATTTCATCCATTTCTGTCTTCAGGCGGTCAGTAATTTCTTCCGCTTCTTCTGAATCCAGCTTCTCCTTTGTATAGCCAAACAGATAATTATTCAGGTCGAATTCCTTCAGTTTGCATTTTGTGTGGAAAATTTTTTCCTGATAGATATTCACATCAATCATATCATACAGGCCTTTTGCTTCATCAGGTATATAGTTCTGTATAGAGTTAATATCATGGTCGATATATAGCTTTTCACCGTTGATGTCCCGTGTAAACCCTCTGACGCGGTAATCGATGGTCATCACATCCGTTTCAAAGGAGTGAATCAAATAATTCAGGGCTTTAAGAGGGGAAATTTCCCCGCATGTGGAAACATCGATATCTGCCCTGAAGGTGCTGATCCCTTCTGTCGGATGGAACTCAGGGTAGGTGTGGACTGTAATATGGCTTTTATCCAGCTGCAGGACGACATTGTCAGGCAGCGGTCCTGGGGATTCCTCCAGTGATTCCTCAGGCACCTCCACTACAGGGCCTTCTGATACGAGCATCGTGACACTGGCCCCCTGCGGTACATAGTCCTGCTGGGCGACATTAAGTACATGTGCCCCGATAATATCGGACACATTAGTCAGGATTTTTGTGAGTCTTTCAGCACTATACTGTTCATCGATATAATCAATATAAGCTTCCCGTTCTTCTTTTGTTTTTGTATAGCAGATATCATACATATTAAAGCTTAAAGTTTTAGTCAGATTATTAAAGCCGTGCAGCTCAATCCGTTGCTCTGGTGTCAGTTTCATTTGCAAGATCCCCTTTAACTCTGTTAGTCTGTTGCCTTTTTCACCAGTCATGCCCACTTCTATTTGCGAGCTCCCCAGAGAGCAGTCCATGCTGGTTAAGGCTGATTACTATCTAGAGTACCCTTTATAAAAGGCAAAAAAACGGATTTTTCCTAAATGTGTCCTGCCATGGGTAAATCTAAAAAAGCCTATCCTCTTTGGATAAGCTTTTTTTGAGAATAATTCATTAAGCATTAACGAGTTTTTTCTTTTTGAATTCTTCCTTGATGGATTGAAGCAGTTCTTCGCTTGCGAGGATTTCATAACCCGTCAAAGCCATTGCCTTTGCCCCCAAGATCATTGCCTCCTGTGCCTGGCTGCTCATGGCTGCTTCGCGGAACTCATGGGTATGGCAGGCGAAATCTTCGTTGCAGATTTTAATATAAGGATGAATCGAAGGGACAGCCTGGCTGACATTCCCCATATCGAGCGATCCTGATCCATCGCGGTCTTCATGAATTTCGCCGGGATCGATGCCTAACCCGATCAGCTCCTTAGTGAATGCATCTGATAAATGCTGGTTTGTCTGCATATCGTCATACGAAAATTCATAAAAAGAAGCTTTCATTTCTGCGCCCGTCTGAAGCGCGGCACCCTGGGCGCATGCTTTAACTTTTTCAACCAATTCATTCACATAGGAGCGGCTTGATGCCCTCACATAGAACTGGGCAGAAGCATAGTCAGGCACTACATTGGCCGCTTTTCCTCCTTCAGGGATGATGCCATGGATCCTTGCATCAGAAGTAATATGCTGTCTGAGGGCATTTATGCTGTTGAAAGTTTGAAGCACGGCGTCAAGGGCATTGATTCCTTTTTCCGGACTGGCTGCCGCATGTGCACTTTTCCCGAAGAATTCAAATTGGATCGCATCCATGGCAAGTGATCTGCCGCTTTTCAAATACTTGGATAAAGGATGGACCATCATGGCAACATCCAGCTCGTCGAAAATCCCATTCTCCGCCATGGTTACCTTTCCGCCCTTTGTTTCTTCAGCTGGAGTTCCATACACAATCACTTTTCCGCCAGTTTCTCCAACAGCCTTGCTCAGGCCGATCCCGGCTGCAATGGCCATAGTGCCGATGAGGTTGTGCCCGCAAGCATGTCCAACCTCCGGAAGGGCATCATACTCAGCCATAAGCCCGATTGCTGCACCAGCTATGCCGCTGTCATAAACAGCACGAAAAGCAGTCGGTAGTCCGCAGGTTCCCTTTTCTACAGAAAATCCGTGCTTTTCCAAGGTTTCAATTAAAATAGCCGAAGACTTGAACTCTTCATGCCCGAGCTCAGGATTTTCGCCTATGTACGTGCTGATATTGATAAATTCCTGCTTGTTCTTCTCTATTTCGTTCTGAATGATCTGTTTCATTGTATAACCATCCTTAAATGTGAATTTTTATTCCTTTTTTCTAGAATAACAAATAATTCGGTATTCGAAAATAATTATTTTTCAGTTCTTGCTGTTTGCCTATTACAGTGGGAAAAGGTATGCTCAATTTAATTTATAGTATCCAGCTGAAAGCAGGTGATTGGATTGCAGAAAAACATCGTAACAGAGGCATCAGCAGACGAAATTAAAAGGCTGCTTGCCGCACAGAAGGATTTTTTTGAGCGTCAGGTGACAAAGCCGGCCGGATTCAGGCTCGCACAGCTGCTGGAGCTCAAAAATAGCATCAAAAAAAATGAACAGCAGCTGATTTCAGCATTAAGAGAAGATCTTGGCAAATCTGAACTTGAAGCCTATTCCACCGAAATCGGGATTTTATATGAGGAAATCGGCTATACCTTGAAGCATCTGAAAAAATGGATGAAAGCAAAGAAGGTGAAGACGGCAATGACTCATATCGGCTCAAAGGGTTATATTATTCCGGAGCCATATGGATCGGCCCTCATTATCGCGCCATGGAATTACCCGGTCCAGCTGGCCCTTTCCCCGCTCATCGGGGCGATTGCTGCCGGAAATACGGCTGTTATCAAGCCCTCGGAGCTGACTCCGAATGTATCCCGTGTGCTGTCTGCGCTGATTAAGGATGCCTATCCGGAAGAATATATTTCAACTGTTGAAGGCGGTGTGGAGACCAGCCAGCAGCTGCTAGGGCAGCCTTTTGATTATATCTTCTTTACAGGAAGCGTCCCTGTCGGCAAGCTTGTGATGGAGGCAGCATCAAAGAGGCTGATTCCTGTTACCCTCGAGCTTGGCGGAAAAAGCCCAGTCATCGTCCATGAGGATGCAAATATCAGCCTGGCGGCAAAGCGGATTGTTTTCGGCAAATTTACAAATGCCGGACAGACGTGCATTGCCCCTGATTACATGTTTGTCCATGAAAAAGTCAAACAGCCGCTGCTGGAGGAAATGAAGAAGTATATTAAGGAATTTTATAGTGATAGTCCTCTTGATAATGAGGATTATTCGAAGATCGTCAATAGCCGCCATTTCAGCAGGCTTGAAGCGTATTTGAGTGATGGACAAATCCTCTCTGGCGGAAGGCTGGATAGGGAGCTTAGGAAAATGGAGCCGACGCTGATTGATACGCCCTCTTTTGATTCGCCTGTTATGCAGGATGAAATTTTCGGCCCGATTTTGCCGGTTTATGGGTATGCCAATCTCGATGAAGCCATCTCCTTTATCCAGTCGCGCCCGAAGCCGCTTGCTTTGTATTTGTTTACGGGAAGCCAGGAAATAGAAAATAAGGTTAATGGTAAGGTTTCGTTTGGAGGCGGGTGCATTAATGATACTTTGATGCATATCGCGACGCCTTATCTTCCTTTTGGAGGGGTCGGGGAGAGCGGGATTGGGAGTTATCATGGGATGAGCAGCTTTGGGACGTTTTCGCACTATAAAAGTGTGCTGAAGCAGACTACGCTGTTTGATTTTTCGTTTCGTTATCCTTCTGCTGAGAATGGGTTGAAGCTGATTCGGAAGCTGATGAAGTGATGGCAGCCTGGACCGGTTTTTGGTTCAGGCATTTGTTTTTTGTAAGTTAATTATTTTTACTAACTGAGTTTAGCGTTATTATGTAGGCTGCTGATCTGCACTGCAGGCACTTCGCTTTCCGCGGGGCGGAGTTGAGCCTCCTCGCGCTTGCGCGCTGCGGGGTCTCAACATTTCCGCTGCAATCCCGCAGGAGTCTTCGTGCCTTCCGTTCCGATCAGCAGGGCTTTGATTCATAGTTCAGCTCCATGAATAATGCTTAAAGAGTAATTAGAAACAGATTGAAAAATAAGTGGAGAAATTCCCTCTAATTTCAAAAATGCTTTAAAAATAACCCAAATAAGCGGAGAAATTCCTACTATAACCTTAAAAACCAGGAAAATGGGCAACTTCGCTTCGCATTACAGGAAATTCTCCGCTTATTTACCCCCACCCTTGCCGCTTTCAGCAGTCTAAGAGGAAAATCTCCGCTTATTTTGAGGCTTGCTGGTCAATCGGATAAGAAAAAATTTCTTCCTTTACTCCAAAAAGCCTTCCATCACTAAAAAGCCCCGTTAACTGAATTAGCCTCTCATATATAATAACCTAAATGTAAAATGTCCCTTTTTATATTCAAAAACACAATCTTTACGAAAAAAGCTTTATAAAAACAATTCAGCCAATAATTCCAGATTCCTCGCTCTGTCTTTGAAACTATAGGTATTATTGATGACCATGATTTCGTCGGTACCGTATTTTTCACTGATCTTGAGGAGCTGATTTCTCACTTCTTGAGGGTTTCCTATGACCATTCGGCTTCGGTTGTGTTTGATCTTTTCTTTTTGTGCTGCTGTTAAGGTCCTTTGCTGGGCTTCTTCCGGTGACATGATTCTTGTGTCGGTTCCTTTTTCAATATCCAGGAGCCAGTGGTCCTGGCTGGCAGCGAGGTGTTCGGCTTCTTCGTTAGTTGGGGCACAGACGACGAATACACAGACATTTGCCGAAGGCTCTTTCAGCATGGCAGAGGGCTGGAAGTGACGGTAATAGTATTGGAATGCTTTTTCACCGTTTGCCGGAGTAATGAAGTGGCCATATGTGAAGCGCATCCCGTTTTCAGCTGCCGTTCTTGCTCCCCGTTCGGTAATACCCAATAGCCATAATTCCGGCAGAGTACGTAAATCCGGGTACGCTTTTACCTCCTTAAAAGGATGGTTATCCGGCAGTGAGTTGGTTAAAAAGCCCTTGAGATCCCTCAGCTGGCCGGGGAATTCGTTCATGCTCCTCCTAATGCCGTCTGTCAGTGCCAGTCTTGTGTCTGCACCGCCGCCAGGTGATCTGCCGACACCGAGGTCAATTCTGCCCGGATACAGGGCTTCCATGACTTTAAAGTTTTCCGCTACTTTATACGGGCTGTATTGGGGAAGGAGAACCCCGCCGGAGCCGACCCGTATCCTGTTGGTGACTGCCGCAATATGCGAGATCAGGACATCTGGTGAAGAACCGGCCATTCCATTGGAATTATGATGCTCAGCGGTCCAAAAGCGGGTATACCCCAAGTCATCGGCAATCTGGGCCAATTGGGCGGTTTGCTTGAGTGCATCTCCGGGTGAATCTCCTTTTCGAATGACAGCTTGATCCAGCACACTTAGTTTCATATTCAATTACCCCCTTCTAAAAGAAAAATCCGCTGCATCCATCCACAGCGGATTCTTATAACATCTGTTCAGCGATTAGTCTGTAAGATAGCAGCCTGTCTTCATAGTCCGTTGTCAGAGTAATGATCATAAGCTCATCAGCCCCTATCCTGCTGGCCAGGCCTTCAAGCTGTTCGGCAGCCTGAACAGGATTCCCAATGATCATTTTTTTCTTCATGTCCTTTAAGAGTTCTTCTTTATTGGAGGAATTTAGCGTCTCCTGCAGACCTTCTTCCCCACTCAACCGATTCCTCCAGGTACGGCTTTTTAAGGCCAGTTCTTCTGCCTGTTCTTCCGTTTCAGCACAAATAGCATTGACAGCGGCTATGCAGTATGGGTAAGACGCATTTTTCGAAGGAGTGAAAGAATCCTTATAAAGTGAAACAATTTCTTCCGGCTCCTGATCGCTCATAAAATGTCCGAAGCAATAGGCTATTCCCTTCTCTGCAGCCTGCAAGGCGCTTTTGCGGCTTGTTCCCAGTATCCAGGGCAGCGGGGCTGCATTAGGCACAGGAGCCGGTGCCACTTTTGAAAACATTTCACCTTCAGGGTGGCTTTGATGCAGGAAGTTCAAAAGCTCAGTAATCTTGTCAGGCATTTCAGCGACACCCTTCAAGAAATTGTCCGATAAAGCCATGGACGTTTCCGCAGATCCGCCCGGAGCCCTTCCAATCCCTAAATCAATTCTTCCGGGAAAAAGTGTGGCAAGCATATTATAGGTTTCAGCCACTTTGTAGGGCTTGTAATAAGGAAGAAGAACGGCTCCGCTGCCAATTTTTATATGTGCAGTCTGGGCACCGATATAGGGAAGCATCACTTCAGGGGCAGAGCAGGCAAGCCCCGGCATATTATGGTGTTCTGCAATCCAATAGCGGCTGTAACCGAGTCTTTCTGCTTCCTGCGCAAGCTCCAGTGAGGCTGTTAGCGCCTCCTGAGCGGTTCTCCCTTCCGTAACAGGAGATTGATCAAGTATACCGAGCTTCATCTTCCTGCCTTCTTTCTTTTGTTTCGATATTGGAATAGGTTCATTATCTATTATTCATTCTGCCTTCGCTGACAGAAATTGATCCGCTGCCGGCTGCTATTTCTTTGTTTCCAGTGCCGGCCTGTTCAAGATGTTTCAATGCCTCAGAAAGCTCCATAAACCATTCCTTATCCCTGGTGAGCAAAGCTGTGTCGATAAGGGAGCGGATACCATCGGCTGAAGGAGTATAATGGCTCTTCATCTTCTCGGCCTTCTTCTTTTCAATATGGACCTTTCTGCCGATAACGTCCGGATTATCGCTGTCAACAACAAAAACTGTCACAAAATCCCGCTCAGGCACTGCGGCTTCCACGAAGCCCTGAACAAGCTCCCCATTTCGTGATTTCCCTGTGATCCATCCACCCATAATAATGTCTTGATTGTTCATATCATAGCACCGCCTTCAGTAGATTATTTATTTGTAAATAAACCAATTCAATTCAGATCTAATATCATTTTTGTATTCAGTCCATTTGTCTGGGCGTATATTTAATCAATACCCGTAATTCCTGTGCGATAACGCAAACTCCATGGATGCTCAGTAAGGTATATCATCATGCGCCTGAACATAGAAGCTGTTGCCTGTTCATACTGTAATAATAAAAGATACAGTTTAATATGTCAATGAAAGTGGCAGGCAGCTCCGGGCTGCCTGCCCCTTTTCATCATCTCTTAAAATAAGAGGGTTTCCTCCTGGCCCTGAACCCGCCCTCATGGCATTCATCACAAATGGGATAAGGATGCTCCCATGAAAGCTTCTTGCCGCATCTGCGGCATTTTTTGGTCATTTTCTGTACATCTGTTTTCAGCTTTTCATGGACCATTGTCCCCAGTTCATCGCGGACCCGTTCCCAGTATAATGCTTCTGTCCTCTGGTCAAGCCGGTAAAGGAACAGCAGATGGAGCCCGACAGATTTATACGTGAGCTCCAGGTCCTCAAGTGTCCTTTTTCGGATTGAAGGTTCGGGAAGGTCTTCGTTATGCACCGACGCCATCACCGACATTCTCCATTGCCTGACCAGTTCCGGCTCCCTGGCTGAAAAAGGAAGGTGCAGGAATCCATACAGGTCCCCAAGGCTGAGCCTGGCTTCCATTTCGGTTCCCTGTACGAGCTCATAAAGCTCCTTCTCTTCGGCAAGGGACGCTTTCACTGTTCCAGGGGGACTTTCGAATTTGTCCCAAAGTTCAAAGAAAGTTCCCAGATCATGATAATATTTTTGAAAGCGGTCAAACACTCCGCTCGTTGGCGCGATTGAAAATGTATGGACAGGATCATCTTCCTGTTCCAGCAGTGAACCCATTTCCTTGATGTTTTCCATGAATGCGACCCGGCCTGTATTGTAGAGGCCTTTTCTGCCCGCCCTTCCGGCAATCTGTTTGACCTCCTGGGAGGTAAGCTGCCTTCTGCTGACTCCATCGAATTTTTCATTTTCTAGAAATACGACCCTGCGGATTGGAAGGTTCAGCCCCATGCCGATTGCATCAGTACTCACTATTATATTGGTCTCGCCGTCAATGAAGCGCTGCACCTGTTTTTTCCTTGTTTCAGGCGGCATGCTTCCATATATCATGCTGACTGTGCGTCCGTCATTCTGAAGCCGGGAAGCTGTTTCCAGCACTCTTTTCCTTGAAAAGCAGATCAGGGCATCGCCTTTTCTGCTATGCTTCAGCCTGAATTCGTTAGGTTCGACGATAAGCGGTGTATCTCTATGGTATTCATGGATTTCCAGATCAGTCCCGTCCAAAAGCTGAAGAAGGATCGACTGGGAGCTTTTGCTGCCAATGATATGGACTTCGCTTGCATTTGCCTTCGTTATGGCCTTATACCATGAGAATCCGCGGTCTTTGTCAGTGATCATCTGTGCTTCATCGATGACTGCTATATCAAAACGCTCCTTCTCACTGAACATTTCGACAGTGGAAGCAATATGGCTTGCCCCGGGAGTCACTTTTTCTTCCTCCCCAGTCTTAAGTGTACAGGGGATGTTTTCCCCGTTCAGTTTATCGTATACCTCGAGTGCCAAAAGCCTTAAAGGGGCCAGGTAAATTCCAGAGTCCGCTTTTTTCATGCTTTCTAGTGCATGAAAGGTCTTGCCCGTATTCGTATCGCCGATATGAAGGACGTATTTGACGCTCCTGTCCACAGAAGGGCTGTATTCCCGGCCAAAGATCTCATCGAGGATCCTGGCTTCCTCCTGCTTTCTCCGCTCCTCTTCTGCTCTCGCTTCTGCTTCTTTCCGCTCCCGGTCCTCGAGATCAGCCCGGAATATTTCAAGATGAACGGCTGGTTCCCAAGGGAAAGAACTGAGGCGGAGCAAGTCTTCCAGGAATTCATTTTCAATTTCCTCCAGGAATTCTTTTGCGAGTTCCTCTGACGGCCATTCAGTCATGGAATGGATGGCTGCTTCCGGGTCATTTTCCGGATGGAGCGATTTATATTGTTCAAGCATGGCAGGATCCATTAATTCGATTACAGTCTCAGGGACGATATCCTTCATGCATTCCATCAAAAGCTTTTCATATTTAAAATAATAGGTTTCGTATTCAAAATACTGCCTGCCCCAATGGTTTGTTGAGTGGATGCCGCCAGTAAGCTCTTCAAAGAAATCGGCAGCCAGTGTATAATGCTCAGGGTTGAAATGTCCCTCCGGCCTGAGCTTTTCCTCGAGGGCAAATGTATCAACCTGCCCGTATTTGGTGCCGCTGCTGAAGTCCTTCTTCAACTGCCGGGCAGCCTCATATCTTGCCTTTAAATAAAACAGCCGGGTATGTTTCCTCATAATTTTTCCGGCTGACTTATCGAGCGCTGTGTAAGCCTTGGCAATACGATCGGCATTCTCCTCATGCTGCTGCTGGAGCAGATAGCTTTCCCTTGCATCCCTGTATTTCTGTTCCCATTTACCGGCATCATTGGTATATAGGGAATGCAGCCATTTCTCTGCATTCCATGGTGAATAGTTCCTTACTTCGGATCGGAAAAGGCTGTTGATGACCTTCTTGTCGATTCCCTCTGTTGAAAATCCCTTTTCCTGAAGATATTCCTTTTTTAATTTGCGCGCCACTTTATTGTTGGTCATATTAAGCCAGACATTTATCCAGATCTGTTCATAATACTGCTTCCTGTCCTGAAGATATTCTTCAAAATCGGGAAGGGATTCTTTCGTTGATAAATAATAGTGAATATCCTCTAATATCTTTGCTTTAGCTTGTTCTACTGCAAGAGGATAGAGAGTTTCCAATGCTTCCATGGAAATTCCCCCCTTTAAAAATATTAATCGGCGCCTTTAAAAGAGCCTGTATATTATATTATCATGTATTGGCCGGCCGCCTATCCTTTAAAGTTCGTTGAGACCGCTGACAGAGCAAAAGTTTTTCTTAACGAAATGGAGGTTAGTTGATAATATTATATTAGCCTTTTGAATTAGGAGTGAAACGATGAGTGTACATCATGCTTTAACCGAACATGCCAGGAAATTAAACACAAGAATCACCCGCTTTCTTGAGCTTGACGCAAAAAGAGAAGCGTTTATTGAAGAAGCCTTATCTCTGTCTAAAGCAGGAAAAGCATTTTCTACTGTGAAAATCAATGAAGTGACAGAGGAAATCAACCAGCTAGCCAGACAGGGGATTGTTCCCTCCAGGAAGCTTGTGACAGCTGAAATGGTTGAGGAGTATGCAGGACGTATGAATTAAACGATTTTCAACTAAAAAAAAGCAGGCAGACTTCCTAGTGAAAGGAATCTGCCTGCTTCTTGGCTTTATGGCTGTTCTGCCAGCAGGATTGCGATCTTATCCTCGATTATTTTTGCCTTGCTGTCATCCTTCAGATTATTGAGGACAATGCTGAAGACAAGCTTTTCACCGCTTTGGGTCTGTGCATATCCGGAAAGGGAGCTTACGGTGGATATTGAACCTGTCTTGGCTTTAATCTTTCCTTCTGCTGCCGAGTTTTTCATTCTGTTGCGGAGTGTGCCTCCTATTAACCTGTCCTGCGCCCCTGCAAGCGGGAGTGATTTTTCAAATGAGGGATACCATTTCTCAGACTGGACGCTGAATAAAAGCTGCGATAACTCATTAGGCGGTATAAGGCTGACATGGGATATGCCCGACCCGTCACGGAGGATTAGCGTGTCTTTATTGACTCCCCAGCGTGCAAGCTGGTCTGAAACAACTTCAAGGCCTTTTTCCCAGCTTCCTTCATTCTTCACCTTTTTGCCCATTTCTTTGACCAATACTTCAGCATGGCTGTTATTGCTGAGTTTCATAAAAGGAATCAGCAATTCCTTCAATGCGATGGATTGATGTGCCAGCAGCAGAGAGCTCTTCTCAGGGGCTTTCCCCTGCTCCATTTTTCCGGTTACGCGTATCCCATATTCCTTCAATGACTGACTGAACAGATCAAGCGCATACCCGGCCGGCTCCCACACGGCAATCCATTCCCTGGACCTGCTTGACTCTTCGGGTATAGTCCCGGTAATGCGGATGGTGTTTGTGCCATGGTCCCGCTCAATGGTAATGTCCTTTTTGCCATCCGCCGGGACGGTCGCTGCCTCGTTAATGATTTTTACATAGCCTGTTTCTGGGGTCAGGGAGACTGCAGGTTGTTGCCCTGCAGATTCTCCGGGATTTACTTCGACAATGACCGTGCCTGCATCATAATCTTCATTTGGTGACGCAGTGAGTGCCGATACCTGGCCGCCGTAATAATAGGATTCGTCGCTCCAGGGCAGATCTCTTGAAAGCCTTATGTCATCATACCAGCTGGCATCAGCAATGAGGCTGCCATGAATCGTTTTAATGCCTTTTTGCTTTAATTCGGCAGCCATCTTGTCAAAGTCGCTCTTTAACAGGGTCGGGTCGCCTTTGCCTTTCAAATATAGATTTCCATGCAGATTGCCCTTTTTGTGGAGTCCGTCTGTCAGAACTTCAGTGGTAAACCGGTATTCTTCGCCAAGAACCTGAAGGGAAGCGGCGGATGTGAGCAGCTTCATATTGGATGCCGGCCTGAGGCGGATCCCGCCGATATGGTCATACAGCAGTTCGCCTGTATCTGCATTCCTGATGCTTACCCCGGCCAGCGCTCCAGAGAGGATGGGATCATTATTCAGAAGCTGATTCAGGTCTGCCGTCAGTCCTCCCTCTTCAACCGCCTCAGCCTGGCGGGATAGTTCATAAGCGTACGGCGAGGCTGAAATGAATAATACAGCTGTTATAAGGATGACAATCTTCCACTTTCTCAACAAGCAGCAGCACCTTCCCGGGGCAAAACTTAAATTCAGATCCAAAATTAGAAGTTAAGCCTTGCCAGATTTAAAAGTATTAACAGTTACTTCGCTTTGAATGCTGCATTTCCTTTATTTTCATTGTGAGGAAAAAGTAGTGTTTTTAAAAGGTGCCGGGCAGCCAGTGGTTATGTCAATGAGACAGCTATCAATTCCCCGCCAAGCCTTACATCAAGCATCGGGGCTTTCACAGGCTTGAAAGCAATCCCTTCAAGAACGATACTGGTGTATAAAAGATCCTCAAATTCACGCAGTATTCCTTCTGCTTCAGAGGTTGTATCGATATGCAGCATAACTCTCTTATCGATAGGAAGCTCAAGCTTTTTCCTTAGATCCTGTATTCCTCTGATAAAATCCCTCACATAGCCTTCCCTTTTCAATTCCTCAGTCAATTCTGTTTTCAAAAGGACTGTCATATTTCGGCCGCTGCTTTCCGCGTAGCCTTTCTTTGGGAGTCTTTCCACAGTTATATCTCTGGCTTCGACCTCCAGCTTTTCATCGCCTGCCTGCAGGACAAGGCTCCCTGTCTCCAGCAGCTGGCGGATATCTGATTCAGGGAGCTGCTGCAGCGACTGATTAATTAGATTGGCTTTCTTTCCATACTTCCTCCCTGCTGCTTTGAAATTCAGCTTCAGCCGGCAGCTGTATTTATCCGTCCAGCTATCACCCCAGGAAATCTCTTTTACATTCAGCTCTTCCTTAATGATCCTGCTGAAGGCATTTAATTGTCTTTCCTTTTCCTTGCTGCATTGAACAAGTATTTCAGCCAGCGGCTGCTTTGTCTTCAGCTGCTGTGAGTGGCGGATGCTTCTGCCCAGCTCCACCAGTTCAATGACTTCAGCCATGCTTTCTTCCAGTTCCCTGTCAATCAAGGCGGTATCAGCCTCTGGGTAGTCTTCAAGGTGAACGCTTCTGCCTGTCAGATCCAAATAGACGCTTTCAGCTATAAAAGGCACGAATGGGGCCAGCATGCGGGAGATATTGTCCAATAAAGTATACAGTGTCTGGAATGCAGAAATTTTATCCTCTTCCATGCCCTTCGCCCAGAATCTTTCCCTGTTTCTTCTGATATACCAATTGCTGACCTCTTCAATCAGTGTGCCTGCTGCCCTGCTGGCATTGGTTGCCTGGTAGCTGTCCATCTCCCTGTTTACCGTTTCAATGACACTATGCAGACGTGAAAGGATCCACCGGTCCATTAGGCTGCCGGAAGATTGACAGCTGCCTGGTACAAATTGATCAATCCTGCTGTAGAGGCTGTAAAAATGATGAATGCTTGCAAGCGAGTCGACCAGCTTTGATTTTGCGTCTGCCGCATTCCTTCCCGAAAACTTCTTGGGCTTCCATGGACTGCTGTCCTCCACCAGTGCCCACCTTAAAGCATCTGCTCCATATTCCGTGATCAGCTCTCCCGGATCAAGGGCATTTCCTTTGCTTTTAGACATTTTCTGCCCATTTTCATCAAGGACATGCTCAAGGGCGAGGACATTTTTATAAGGCAATTCGCCCTTGTACAAGACTGAAACGGCCAGCAATGAATAAAACCATCCTCTGGTCTGATCCACACCCTCTATGACTGCATCGGCCGGAAATTGCCTTGAAAATTTCTCTGTATGTTCAAAAGGGTAATGATGCTGGGCATACGGCATGCTTCCGGAGTCAAACCAGACATCGATGACCTCCGGGATCCGTGCCATTTTACCATCGCAGTCCGGGCAAGGGATATTCACTTCATCAACATAAGGCTTATGATAATCAGCAAGCTTTCCATTGGCTTTTGACAGCACTTGCAGCTCCTGAAAGCTTTTTGGTGCTTTCTCCGCACCGCAAGCTTCGCAGACCCAGACATTGAGCGGAGTGCCCCAATAGCGGCTCCTGCTGATATTCCAATCCACCAGCCCTTCAAGAAAATTGCCGAAGCGGCCGTTCTTCATGTGGCTTGGATGCCATTCAGCCTGGCTGTTGAGCTCAAGGAATTTCTCCTTCAGCGAAGATGTTTTGATGAACCAGCTGTCAGCTGCGTAATAAAGGAGCGGAGAATCGCACCGCCAGCAAAATGGATAGCTGTGTTCATACTTCTCTTTATGGAACAACAAGTCCTTGTTTCCCAGCATTTTTAAGATGTCCACATCACAGTCTTTGACAAACCTCCCTGCGAGCGGCGGAAATTCATCGGTATAACAGCCTTTAGAATCAACGATATTGATGAAAGGGAGCCCATTTTCCTTTATCGCCCGGTAATCGTCTTCACCATAAGCGGGAGCAAGATGAACGATTCCTGTACCGCTGTTTTCAGTGACAAATTCAGCGGCAATGACTCTGTGTGCACCTTCAAGCCCATCGGCCTGAAATGGGGGCTCATATTCCCATCCCGCGATCTCTTTTCCTTCCAGCGTTTCAAGGATTTTATCAAAGCTTTGGAAAAGATCTGCCACCCGGTTTTCTGCAGCGATATAAATCTTGTCTCCGTTCTTTACTCTTGCATAACGTACCTGGGGATGGACAGCCAGCGCCACATTGGCCGGAAGTGTCCATGGTGTCGTCGTCCAGCCGAGGAGATATTCATTCTCCCTTCCTTTCAGCCTGAAAGTGACGGTTGAACTTAAATCTTTTACATCCTTGTAGCCCTGTGCAGTTTCATGGGAACTCAAGGAAGTCTGGCAGCTTGGACAGTAGGGGGATACACGATGGCCTTTGTAAAGCAGCCCCTTTTCATGGATTGTCCCGAGAATATGCCATACCGACTCGATATATTCATTGCTTAAAGTCATATAAGGCTCATCCATGTCTGTCCAGTATCCAAGCTGCTCTGTGAATTCCCTCCACTGCTTTTCATATTGGAAGACACTTTCACGGCACTTTTCAATGAACGCTCCTACACCATATTCCTCGATTTCCTTCTTTCCTGATATGCCGAGTGCTTTCTCCACTCCCAGCTCAACCGGAAGTCCATGTGTATCCCAGCCGGCTTTCCTGATTACCTGCCTCCCTTTCATCGTCCAGTAGCGGGCTGTCAAATCCTTGTATGTCCTGCCGAGGGCATGGCCGGCATGCGGCAGGCCGTTGGCGGTCGGAGGCCCTTCATAAAAAACGAAAGGGGTTTTGCCTGCACGATTGGAAACGGATCTGGCAAAAATATTCTCTGCCCTCCAATACTCCCTGATTCTGTTTTCTCTTGCCTGAGTGCTTTCCATTTCAGTACCTGCCTTCCTTTTTGAATTTTTTTTAGGTAAATAAAAAACACCCGCCCCTGTAAAGGGACGAGTGTTATACCCGCGTTACCACCCAAATTCTATTGCAGATGCAATAGCGCTCATCAACGTACCATCATACGCGTTCCTTTTAACGGCGGACACCCGTCAGGACTTACTGGATTCAGACCTGCATCTCAGAGATGATGTTTCAGAAAGATCGTTTCCGCTGGCTCTCACCATACCCAGCTCGCTGAAGGAACATTCCCTTTCCTACTTGTTCTCGTCATAGAATTTAAGATTTTTAATATCATATCAAAATCAGGTATTATTATCCAGCCCTTTTTTTGGCTTGTGCAGAAAATTTTCCAGAAGGATTGTTCCTTTGCCGTCTACAGTGATGCCTTCCGCTTCAAGGAGAAATCTCTGTTCCTCCTGAGCCAAAGGATCCTTCATGCTGATTTTACCCATTTTGCTGATGACCCTGTGCCAGGGAAGATTCTCCTGCCTGCTCAGCGAATGAAGAATCCGGACGACCTGCCTGGCTGCGCGGGGGCTGCCGGCAAGTTCTGCTATCTGGCCGTATGTCATCACCTTTCCGGCAGGTATTTCTTTAATGATTTTTATCGTTCTTTGAGTAAAAGGCTGCATAAAGCTAAAATCATAACCTCCATAGTTTGTTAAAAAGTGTTAATCATTTTCCCGGCAAGGTCCGGAAAATCAATGAATGGATTGCGATTGCCCTGCAGCTCCTCGATTGCCGAATTTCTGTGCTTTTCATAGAGTGATGCAGGGAATTCAAGATGCCATTTATGAAGGAGCCCGCAGTTGATTCCGTGATCATCAGGCTTGAAATGCTTATACCTCAGGAAAAAGTAAAAGCATGCCCGGGCTGCGATTCCTTTGCCGTACTCCGGTTCAAACTTACCTTCTTCAGCCATGCCGCAGCCGCCTCTTATACCGAAAGCAGAAGCTTCCGGTTTATAGGAAGGAAAGTCTTCATAAGGAAAATTGCTCCTCATGCTGTTGCAGGCAGGCTCACAGGCGAACAGATGATGGAGATCCCCCTTCATCGGCTGCTGTTCACTGAACCAGGACTGCGGAATCACATGCTCGCAATTCAGCTTTCCTTGCGTGTCTCCAGTCCGGTTTCGATTCATCCATATTTCCGCATCATGCTTAATGCTCTCAGCCGGATCCATCCTGCCGCCTGAATAGAGGCTTTTGAGAGCAAAGTTCTCCTGCAGATCCACCCAGGGATATAAATAGAGATGAGGGGAATATTTCAGAACGGTCTTATGGGTTTCCACCACAAGCTTCCGAAGGTCTTCTATGGCCTCCGCTGACTCAAAATCGAGGGAAGCATAATAAGCATGGCATTTCTTACGGTCTGCAGCTTCATCATAATAGATACGCTCCGCGCTTTGGGCCAGAAGGCTCGCTAGTGCAGCCTCCTTTTCAGCAGCGAGCTGTTCTGCCAGGCTGTTCATGATTTAACGACCATCGGCAGTACTTTAGGAGTGAAAATATCTGACAGATGCTCAAGCAAAGTCAAATAAACCAGGCCATTGCCTTCAAGTTTAGGTGAATTGCCGAGCGGAACGGTGCGCCTGATAAGCTGGGCGAACAGCTCTGCCTCAGACAGCTTCCTGTCAAAGCTTTTGCTGGCAGAATTTTTAATAAGGGCCATTGCGCCGGATACATGCGGTGCGGCCATGGAGGTGCCGCTCAATGTGGCATACTTGCCATTCGGGAAGGTTGATTGTATTTCTTCACCTGGTGCAACAAGGTCGATTTCATTATGTGAATTGGTAAATTGCGAAGAATTTCTCTCCAAATCGATTGCGCCTACACTGATTACTTCATTATAGCAGCCAGGATAGGCAAACTCATCCGTCGAATCTTTTCCGTCTCCTTCATTGCCGGCTGCACATACAACAGCTATGTTGCTCCGGACGGCTTCCTTTATAATTTCATGGAGCTCAGGCATGTCATTCGGGCCGCCGAGCGACATGGATATGATATCGGCTTTTTGGTCAATAGCGTAGCGGATTCCTTCAATGATCCAGTCATATTGGCCTGAGCCGTTTCTATCCAGCACTTTGACGATGAGCAGCTTTGCACCTGGCGCAACGCCAGATATGCCCGGCTCTTTGCCTTCTGCTGCAATGGTTCCCGCGACATGGGTACCATGCCCGTTATAATCTTTATAAATATCCGGATTTCCGGAATCGTCCCCAGTAAAATTCCTGCCTCCGATGATTTGATTCTTCAGATCAGGGTGGCTGATGTCACAGCCGGTATCGAGTACAGCGATTGTAATGCCTTCTCCCCTTGTTTCTTCCCAGATTTTTGGCGCCTGGATCAATCCGATGCCTTCCGGGATGCCTGACACCGCCTCTGATTGTTCAATTACCTGATACGGGATCACTCGGACACATTCTTTCATAATATTCCCTCCTTCAGAGTAATTCAGGATGCAGAAACAAGATGTATCTCCATTATAACAAAGTAGAAGGAATATTCAGATAAGCAGATAGGCTTGATTTTCCATTTTAGAACCGAACAAAAAAGCGAACAAAGACCCAGAAGGCCTAATTTTGCTGCAATTTGTCCCTAATGTCACCAGCCATGACGGATAAAGCATCCTGCATTCCGGACTGCATCATTTTTTTTACTATGCTTTCCCTCTGACTATTCAGGAGGCCGATATGCTCTGCCAGGGATACAGCTGTCAGTTCTTCTTCCTGCAGGGTCAGTGAATAGCCTTTTTCCTCAAAGCTTCCAGCATTCAGGATCTGATCGCCCCTGCTTTGTTTCTTGCTCAAAGGAATGATAAGCATCGGGATGCGGAGTGCGAGAAATTCAAAAATAGCATTAGAACCGCCTCTGGTAATCATCATATCTGTACAGGCAAGTACATCTGAAAGTTCACTGTTCAGGAATTCAAACTGCCTGTATCCTGGCCGGCCTTCCAATGCAGGATCAAGATTTCCTTTTCCGCAAAGATGCACGATCTGAAACTGGCCGCCAATTTGATCAAGCTCCTGCCGCACTGCTTCGTTGATCTTCTTTGCACCGAGGCTGCCTCCCATGATGGCCAGAACCGGCCTGGACTTGTTAAAACCGAGGAATTCCAGCCCCTTCTCCTTGATGCCAGAGAGGATTTCCCTTCTGATCGGGGAGCCGATTGCCTGTGCTTTTCCAGTTGGGAGGTACTGCAGAGTTTCTTCAAATGAAGTATAAATCTTTGAGGCAAAGTTTTTTGAAATCCTGTTAGCCAGTCCCGGTGTAAGATCGCTTTCATGGATGAAGATTGGAATCCTGAGCAGCTTTGCTGCCATTATGACTGGTACCGATACAAACCCTCCTTTAGAAAAAATGAGGGCAGGCTTGAGTTTTTTCAGAATCAGAAGTGCTTCGCTGCATCCTTTTGCCACCCTGAACATATCTTTCACATTTTCAAAGTCAGCGTACCTCCTTAGCTTCCCGCTTGAAATTGAATGATAGGGAATGGAAAGTCCGCTGATCAGCTCTTTTTCAATGCCTTCTCTGCTGCCTATATAATGGATGTCTACATCTTCCCCCTCCAGCTCTTTAATCAAAGCCATATTTGGGGTGACATGGCCTGCTGAGCCCCCGCCCGTCAAAACAAGTGTCTTTTTCATAAATCCTTCCTGTCACGGCTGTTCAGGCAGGCACACACATATGCCTCCTTCACTGGCGCCTATATTTTATTTGCTGATTCCATTATATACAAAAAAAGACCCTTTATCATCTAAAGGGTCATTTCGAGCATGATCGGGCAGTGGTCGCTGCCCATGATATCACAATATATCTTTGAGTCTAGTATATGTTCTTTCAGTGTGTCAGAAACTATGAAATAATCAATGCGCCATCCGATATTCCGCTCCCTCACCTTTGCCATATAGGACCACCATGTATAGGCGCCTTCCTTGTCTGGATAAAGGAATCTGAAAGAGTCTGTAAAGCCTTCTGACAGAAGAGATGTCATTTTTCCCCGCTCTTCATCCGTGAATCCTGAGTTGCCTCTGTTGGACCGGGCATTTTTCAGGTCTATGTCCTGATGGGCCACATTCAGGTCACCGCAGAGAATGACAGGCTTCCTTTGTTCAAGCTCAAGGATATATTCCCGAATCTCATCCTCCCATTCAAGCCGGTATGGAAGCCTTGCCAGGTCTCTCTTGGAATTAGGTGTATATACATTCAGAAGGTAAAAATTTTCAAACTCAAGAGTCAGGCTCCGCCCTTCTGGCTCTGATTCCCTTCCGGCTATCCCATAAGATACATGGAGAGGCTTTTCTTTTGTAAAAACTGCGGTACCGGAATAGCCTTTTTTCTCGGCATAATTCCAGTACTGGTGATAGCCTTCCAGTTCCAGTTCAATCTGTCCCTCCTGAAGCTTTGATTCCTGGATGCAGAATATATCTGCATCTTCTTCCCTGAAAAAATCCATAAACCCTTTTTTGACGCAGGCCCGGATTCCGTTTACGTTCCAAGATACTAATTTCATTCTGGATTCCCCCGTGTTCTTCGTTTAGCTTTCCTCACCCTGGGAGGATGCCTGTCCATATAGAATGGCAGGCAGTTCTTTATAAATGCCGATCACTTCCTCCAGTTTCATCCGCACTAACCCGCTTGATGAAGGGGCTGCAAATTCAATGACCCCTGAAACGACAGGAGTTTCCTGGAGGCCCCATGGTGCTTTTTTACGGCCGCTGTACTCCAGGTAAACTCCTTTGCCTACGAAACAGATTGCCTTAGGCTTCAGCTCGGTTATAATTCGGATAAGTCTTTCTCTGCCTTCTTTATATTCTTCCCTGGTAATTTCGTCTGCTGCTTTGGTGGGCCTTGGGACAATGTTAGTCAGGCCCATATTCAGATCCAGGAGCAGGCTGTCTTCTTGAGGGAGAAATTTTTTAGGGGTGAAACCCGCTTCATGAAGGATTTTCCAAAACCGGTTATTCGGATTGGCAAAATGGTGTCCGGTCTCTGCCGACCGGATGCTGGGGTTAAAGCCGACAAAAATGATATCCAAGCCAGGCTTGAGATGGTCTTTTATTGGTTTTAGCATACCTGCTCCTTTCTTTGATCAAAAATGACCCGCTTTTTCTTATAGTCCCAGCCTGCAGAGCAGCTAATTGAAAATAAAAAAGAGCCAGAGGCTCTTTTTTATTATTAGGCGTCGTAAACTTCTACTTTTTCCATTACATCGCCGTTTTTCATCGCTTTTGCCGCTTCCAGGCCTGATGTTACTTTACCGAAGACAGTGTGGACTCCGTTCAGGTGAGGCTGAGGGTCATGTACGATGAAGAACTGGCTTCCGCCTGTGTTTCTGCCGGCATGTGCCATAGAAAGAGATCCTGCTTCATGCTTATGCGGGTTTCCTTCTGTTTCACAATTGATTGTGTAGCCAGGTCCGCCAGTTCCAGTTCCATTCGGGCAGCCGCCTTGGCTCACGAATCCGGGAATTACGCGGTGGAAGTTCAAACCGTTGTAAAAGCCTTCGTTTGCAAGCTTTTCAAAGTTTGCTACTGTGCCGGGCGCTTCGTTGGGATATAATTCAAACTCGATTTTCTCGCCGTCTTTCATTTGTATGTATCCTTTTTTTGCCATTGAAATCATCTCCTTGGATTAATGGCCAGCTGTATCCAGATTAAGTTCTGTACCGGCTGATGTGCCGTGGAACCAGCTTTGATCTTCAGCAGGGCCAATATTTAAAAATCATTGATTATCATATCATTTTTTTCGAAGGAAATAAAATAACTTGGCTTTTTTCCCTCTTTTGATTTTCTCTATCGGATATGTTAAGCTTAAAAAGCCCTTTCCGGACATTCGCTTGTTGCGGGACACTTAACCAATGTACGGACGGAGAGGGCTGGCGGCTGCTTTTGCAGCCGCCATTTTCATTTCCGCTATTTCAGCTGTTTGTATAAAACGAGTGAGCGTAAAGATCAACATGAAAACACTGACAGAGCCTTCCCTTATAAAGTCAGAGTCAATCCGGAAAGCATATCAGATGATGCTGCTACCTGGCCTGAGGCCTCCCCGATATCGTCAAACACTTTATTCAGATCCTCCATTTCCTTCACGATGGCCAGGTTCTTTTCTTTTACCTGCCTCATCGATTCAAGGATGAGAGAGAAGTATTCGTTAACTGCCTTAGACTGAACCGAGCTTGATTTGATATTTACGCTGGCCTCTTCGATGGATTTGGCCATGATGCTTGAACGGGTTTCCATTTCACCGATCAATCCTGAAACTTCCGAGACAGCATTTTTCGTATTCTCCGCCAGCTTTCTCACCTCATCAGCCACTACTGCAAAGCCTTTTCCATGTTCTCCTGCCCTGGCAGCTTCTATTGCTGCATTGAGAGCCAGCAGGTTCGTCTGATCGGCAATAGAAGTAACAATCGCAGCAATCTGCTCGATTTGTTTAGAGCTGTCAATCAGCTGCTCCATGTTCTGGCTGATGCTGCTGATTTTGTCCTCGGCCTGTCCTAAAGTACTGCCAAGCCCTATGAGCTTTTTCATTCCTTCTTCTGATTTCTCCTCGGCAACAACAGCTATGTCAGAGCCAGACTTTGTATCAGCCCTAATGTCCTCTGTTCTTCCGGCTGCCTGCTGGATTGCGGCGCTTGTCTGTTCGCTGATGGCCGCCAGCTCTCCAGCTGCTTCTGTAACCTGATGCTTCAGCTGCTCTTTATAGCTTTCAGACTCTTTCCTGATGCGGCTTATTTCCTGTTCATAAGCTTCAAGTACTATCTGCTGCTCAAGGCTGATGATCTTTGAAACAGCCAGCATCGCCTCAGTACATGGGCCCTTTTCAGAGATTGTATCTATGATCATGCTGCATAAGGACAAATAAAGATCCTGGAAAGCACACATATACCATTTAGGCTGCAGCCCGATTTTCACATGGACATGAGCAATGACAAAACGCTGCTGAATAAATCCCTTATCTATCTTTCCGCTGAACATCTCATAGATATGGGCGCTTAATGTATTTTTCAGTCTCTCTATGGAACTATTATCATTGATAATCTTCGTCAGTGTTCTTTCGTTTTCTAAATTTTTATAGAATTGGTCTATGATAGCAGGGAGCTTTTCCTTCACATACGGCTGCAGGTAGTGTATATAGTTCAGGTCACTGTCCTGAAGGCCTATCATATCAATTTGCCTTAATACCTCACCGCTAAGAGACTGATCGATTCCTATATTTCCATGACTATTAAGTTTGAAAGTATACTCTTGCTTGTTCCTGCCCTTTTTAAATAAAGTGATTTCCATGCCGATTCTCCTATCGGAATATTTTTACATAGCTTTATATTTTAGTTTAAAAGATTCTGCGGAGGCTCACAATCTATTCATGGAGAAAGTAATGGGTATAAAGAACTATAAATAGATTTTTTATACAATATATTAAGATTTAAGGGTTCAAGAGAAAAAAAAAGGATCCGCTTTTTTAGCGAATTCCTTTATTCAGCCTCCATAAGACTGTCGATTTTCTTATCAAGCCTTCGAAGGCTTTCAATGGCCCTATCTTCATCCATTTTTCTGTAATGGTGGGCTCCGCCAGGTTCTTCATCAAATTCGTCGGCCATTTTTACAATTGTTTGAAGCGGCGTGCGGATGACTTCTCCTCCAGGAAGAAAGGAATCTGTATGAAAAAGAATAGCAAGAGCAATTTCCTTTGCTTTAACAGGGTTTTCACCAAGCCTGATCAATAGTTTATGGGCCCTCTCGGCTCCTTTTATTGCATGTATATCATTCTTTCTGTAGAGATCGTAATCCCACTTTCCATTTTTGTACCAAGTGTAATGCCCCATATCATGCAGAAGCCCTGCTTTTGCAGCTGTGTCAGGGTCAACGCCTCTTTCTGCCGCAAGCTTAAAGCTATGATTAGATACGGCAACTGCATGGGCTACTCCAGATCGTGTAAGATACTTTTGAGCAATTCTGTGTTTGAAAACCTGTTCTAAAGTGACATCTCTCAATAAAACCATTCCTTTAATAAATTCTTTGAGGTATTTGCCTGTATTCAGCAAACGGACTGCATGGAGAAGTTGTAATTATTTTTTCCAGTTAAAAGCAGTTCAAAACATTTAGTTGCCTTTTAGAATTTACGGGCATTGATGGATTTTTGCTTCTTCATTACTTCATATGATTTTTCAATGATATCAGCAAGCACATCTGCTTTATATATTCGGCCTAGCTTAGTGTTTTCCTGATAATACTCTACAATTTCATCCAGCATCTGCAATGTTTCTTTCTGCAGCCGGACATTTAATTGTGTTCTTGGTTCATTTTGCAATAATAGCACCTCCTATCTATAAGATAACACACAGATACCAATTAGCTAATAATTTGCTAGCAGTTTGCTATACTCCTTGGTGCGAAAGGTTTCGAAGGTTGTCGAATAAAATCCTGTTACATAAAATTTGCCGCGCAGAAAAAGGAAAACATGCCATGATGTTTTCCTTTTGAGTCAAAATATT
Organism: Bacillus infantis; assembly: GCF_020171945.1. GTDB lineage: Bacteria > Bacillota > Bacilli > Bacillales > Cytobacillaceae > Bacillus_AB > Bacillus_AB infantis_A. The sequence continues at coordinate 226,447 of NZ_JAIVAP010000001.1, forward strand.
GGTTATTTAATGAATGAAACCGGCTAACTCCCAATTTTGTCCCAAATTCCATTCAGTTTTTCTTCTGTTTTGTCGAGCAGCTCCCGGGCATCCTGCCATTTTTCTTTCCATTTCGGCAATTCTTCCTTCAGTCGCTCGCTGAATTCCTCAGCCTGCTCCTGAAGATCGATATCAGGTTCAGCTTCTTCAGCAAGCTGATCATTAACTGACTCTGTTCCGAAATCTTTCTGTTCCGTATAAGGAAGCACCTGCTCCATGATGCTCCTGAATATTGGAACGACTGTTTCGGAGCTGCTGGTAGACAGATAATGGTCCCGGTCTGTTTTATCATAGCCAAGCCATACAGCACCTACCAATGAAGGTGTATAGCCTACGAACCATTGATCCTTCGTGCCGTCGATATCATTGTAAGGCAGCTGTGTAGACCCGGTTTTGCCCGCTATCTGGACATCCGGGATATTTGTCCTTTGACCGGTTCCGCTTTCAACGACATTAAGAAGCATGGATGTCATCTCCCTTGCCGCTGCTTTGGAAGTAACTTTTACAGTTTTCTCCTTTCTTTCTGCAATAACATTTCCTGTTGGTCCGACTATCTTGGTGATAAAGTGGGCATCATGCCTTTTTCCCTCATTAGGAAAGGCTGAATATGCTTCTGCGAGCTTCAGCGGAGAGATTCCTTTTCTCATTCCGCCAAGGGCAATGCCGAGCGCTCTGTCTTCCTTCTCGGTTGGGATTCCAAAACGCTTTAAAGAGTCCATGCCTTTATCAATCCCAATTTCGTTGAGCAGCCAGACTGCAGGAATGTTCAGCGATTCTTCAACTGCTTTATACATCGGCACTTCGCCGGCATATGTCCGAGAGAAATTTTCCGGCTTATAATTCCCGAATGTCATCGGCTCATCCTTCAGGATAGAGGAAGCATCATAGCCTTCTTCTATAGCAGGTGTATAGACTGAGAGCGGCTTTAAGGTAGAACCTGGCTGGGCCTTTATATGTGTCCCTCTGTTAAAGCCCCTGAACACATGCTCACCCCGGCCGCCCACAATCGCACGGACCCCGCCGGTAGACGGATCTAAAAGGACTGATCCGCTCTGCACCAGCTGTCCTCCTCTGCCTGCAGGGAAAAGGGAATCTCTTTCATATACCTTTTCAAGGCCGGCTTGTACGTTTTGATCCAGTTCTGTATAAATGGTATAGCCTCTTGTAAAAATTTCCTCCTGGGTAAGGCCGTACTTGCTTGTTGCCTCATCCAGGACAGCATCTACATAATAGGGATACTTTCTTGCTTCTGTATCTGTACTTCCATCTTCCAGGACGATTTTCTCCCCGATAGCCTTTTCATACTCATCCTTTGAGATGTATCCCAGTTCATGCATCTTTCCAAGCACCGTGTCGCGCCTGCTGATGCTCCTGTCATAATGCTGATAAGGATCCAATGCTGATGGAGACTGAAGCAGCCCTGCCAGCAGTGCTGCTTCGCTGATTGTAACCCTGCTTATCGGTTTATTGAAATAGGTTCTTGCGGCCTGATCAATGCCCCATGCCCCGCTTCCAAAATAAACCTGGTTCAGGTACATCAAAAGGATTTCCTCTTTTTTGTAATTCTTTTCTATTTCGACCGCAAGGAAAATCTCCTCGGCTTTTCTTCTGTATGTTTGTTCAGGCGACAGCAGTGCATTCTTGGCGAGCTGCTGGGTGATAGTGCTGCCGCCGCCAGTGATCCTTCCTGCAAACAAATTACTGAAAAAGGCCCTTGCAATCCCTTTTATATCAAAGCCATTATGCTTGTAAAAACGCTCGTCTTCAATACTGACGACAGCTTCCTTCATATGTTCAGGCAAATCTTCTATTTCTGCTCCGCCGGTCCTGTTCGCGGCAAGCTTTCCGGCCTCATCTCCGTCTTTATCATAGAGGACGGTCGACTGCTTCAGGCCATCCTTCAAGGATTGGACATTGGCCGTGGCTGCCAGGTAGGCAAAAAACAATATGGCGAGCAGCAGGGCCGTCAGGGCGGCAAGCAGCAGGATCTGTGTGATATGCTTTCTTTTCCAAAAGCGTTTGATATATTCCCAGACCTGTTTGAGTCTTTCCATTTGTGCTTTCTCCTTAAATAACATATTTCATAGTATATTTTAACCAACTTATACAGAAAAAAGGAAGGAAAATGAAATTTTCCTTCCTTCTGCTAATACTTTTCTTTTAAATGCCTGATCGCTGTATCAAGCTGAGGAAAGGTTTCGACTCCCTCCAGCCGGATTCCGGCCTGTACTGACTGGACGGCAATATCCGGCCGTATGCCCGCAAATACAACTTCAATGCCTATCATCCTGAACCCCTGCATAAGCTCCACAAACCCCACTGCATTTGCAAGCAATTTAATGGTGAACAATTTTGACATATCCAAAATCAGAGCCCTGATCTTTTTTTGGCTGGCAGATTGCATTGCTTTTGCAGCAAGGTCTGCCATTTTGGCCGGTGACACATCATATGGCAGCGCATGGAGGGAAAGCATGCCAATCTTGTCATCTACAAGAATGATGTTTACTGTGCTTTCCTCAATGAAGTTTTTATACTGCTCCTCCATCTTGTGCCGCTCTGTAATGTCTTCGAATTCAACCATAGCACCTTTTATGTTATTATTATCGTCCTTGAGCAGGGTGGAACGCTGGCTCAGTGTCAACTCATACTTGCCCCATGTATATGGGAACACATCGTATCTGAAATTCTTTCCCTGCTCAAGTGTGTGCTGAACGGTCCTGGTAAATTCAGGCGGATGGCCAAAAAATTCGTCGATATTTTGCCCGATCGCTTCCTCAGGATCTATCCCCAGTATTTCTTTGCACCTTTTATTCGCTACTTTAATGGTAAAATGTTCGTCAATCGCCATGACAGCCACCGACAAATGGTCCAAAACAATAGAATCCATTAGTTATCTCCCTATGCTTGTTAACTTCATCTTAACATAGCAGAAAAGAAAAGGTGAAACTAATTTCAGGAAAGAAATTGCGGCAACTTCTGGATGCCGCAAGGCTGGTTGACCTGTGCTTGAGTATTAAATAAATCACAAAGCTGGCACATGCCTCCTATCGGCCTGTATCGAGAGACTTCAATTTAGCTTCTATCTCTTCTCTCCGGTCCTCAAAATAGGGAGGCAGAGCAAGATTTTGACCCAGCTCCTCAAATGGCTCGTCACTCTCGAAGCCGGGTCCGTCGGTGGCCAGTTCGAAGAGAATGCCATTCGGCTCCCTAAAGTATAATGATTTAAAATAATAGCGCTCTACAAACCCGGAGCTGGGGATTCTTTTTTCTTTCAGAAGGGCAACCCATTTATGCAGTTCTTCCTCATTTTCGACACGGAACGCTACATGATGAACGCTTCCGCGCCCGGGCCTTTCCTTTGGCAGGTCATTCCGTACCAGAATGTGTACCTCGGTCCCTGGCCCTCCCTGTCCTGTTTCGTACACATGTGCCATATGGCCGCCAAGCGCAGATGCGGAATAGGAATCTTTCTTTCGGAATCCCAAAAGGCTGACAAGGGTATCTTCTGTCCTGTTCAGTTCGGCTACAGTCAGGAAAACGGGTCCAAGACCTATGATTCCGTGCTCGGCGGGGACTGGGCTATGCTTCCATGGGCGCCCGCCTTCTTCCCCAGAGTTCCCTTCATCAGAAATAAGTGCAAGTCTTTGATCTTCAAAATCGGTAAAAAACAGCATATTTCTTCCGCTCTCAGAAGCAATGGATGAATATTCAACCCCGTGTTCGTCAAACCGGTCCTGCCAATATTCAAGGGACCGGTCACTCGGAACTCTTAAGGAAGTGAGGCTGATGCTGTTGGTGCCGGGGTAGGTGTGCCCTGCATTCGGTATTTCAAAAAAGGTTAAGTCAGTTCCCGGGTTTCCCCTCTCATCTGCATAAAACAAATGGTAAACAGAAGTGTCGTCCTGGTTTACCGTCTTCTTTACGAGCCTCATGCCCAGGGTGTCAGTGTAAAAATCATAGTTCTTTTTTGCGTTTGCTGTGAGGGCAGAAACATGGTGGATGCCTTTCAATGGCAGCCTGTTCATAATATGCACTTCCTTTTCGAGAAAATATCCTTACTTCGAGATAATTTTACTTCTTTTTCAGTTTTTATGGAACCTATATGATTGTATATTATACCGCCTGGAAAAATTTAATCTTGCATCTATGGTTTTTTGGTGATATATTTAGTGAGCGATGAGCTAATTGAATAAGCCGGCGGGCGCTCCTTTAATGGAAATGCACGATGTGGCGTGCAGCCTGCCGCCTCAATACGCAAGACCCCCTGTTTCAGGGGGTCTTTTTATGTTTCCTGTTTTCCTATTAAAAGTTAATCTTTCTCACTTTTCCTGTATGTGGAAAATGGTTTTTCATTAGATCAAGGCTCACTCACAGGAATTGCGATTCAATATACCCGGCAATGCTTTCTGATTGGAATCTGACAGCAATATAAGGAGGCCTGATGCCTTTATGGCTGTAAAAAGGCATTCCCAGCCATAAAGTGCGGCTGTCAATGCTTATAAAAGGAAACGGTACATCTTTCTGAATGAACGCAGCGTGCTTCAGCGCCTCATGCCTTTTGTCTGAAATCAGCGTGACACTCGCTCTTCCAGGAACTCCGTTCACTATTCTGGTCCATTCCCCGTCCAATGCATGGGTAGCTGGCAGCGCAATGACAATGGATGATCTTGCCTGGTATATATCATTTTCAACTTTGCCGGTTTTTCTGCTATGTGTCCATTGAAGCGCAGGATGCTGATTTTTGATCCATTTGCCGATGCTTGAAGGCGATACAGCATGCCCCATTTTCAGCTGATGCTCTGCCAGCTTTCGCCATGTTTTTCCTGCATATACTTTTTCCTTGATAAACTGGGTATCCCCTACCTGGATGAACTTTCCCCTAGTCCTGGTGACAGCTACATTTATCAGTCTTTCACTGTCTTTTCCTGTCATAAGCATACCTGCTTTTTCAAAAGGAAAGCTGTCAACAGTGTCAAAGACCATAACATCCCTCTCGCTTCCCTGAAACCGGTGTACAGTCGCTGCAACAATGCCTGCAGCTGCAGTTTCAGAGCTGTATACCTCCTCCATGAACTGTTCCATCAATGAAGCCTGGATTCTGTATGGAGCAGCATATCCGATTGATCTTGCCCCACCCAGATATGCCTCATGAATCAGCTGGAAAGATAGGGCAAGATGAAGAAGATTGCTCCTTGAGCCGCTGTTATTGTCCTTCAGGCCATACCTTCCCATTTCTGAGCTGTCAACCATTACCGATGCCATATCCTTGAAAGGCTTGAGTCCGGATATCCCCTCCCTCAGTTCTTCAGTACCTTCAAAGTCTGTGACAAGTGAATGGTAGATATGTTTATTGGTAAAAGCAGAAATAGCCGGATGCATCCTTCTTTGTTCTTTCAGCAAAAACAAATGGGGATGCAGCTGTCCATTCCCGACTGCAGAGGCTACACCTGAGTGGTGGAATATGTCCTCTTTCAGCCATTTGCCAGCCAGTTCGCTTCTGGAAGCGGCGATTGGCGGGAGCTGCTTGAAGTCCCCGCATATAATGATCCTTTTCCCCAGGGAAGCTGCAAGTGCAGCCTGCGGGACATATGCCATGCTGGCTTCATCCACAATGACAAGATCATAAATGCTCTCATAAATTGCAGGATCTCCTGCTGCCCTGGCAAGTGTGGTCCCGATAATCCCGGCATCCTTCACATATTCAATTTCCTTTTTCCTGATCTTCTCCAATACAGCTGCAAGCTTTGTTTCAATTTCGACCAGTTTTTCGGAATCTCTTTTGCTGAAAGAACGCCTCAAATCAGATTTTAACAGCCTTTTTTCTTCCATCAGCTGAGATTTCTTATCCGCCAGGTCTGGGTGGTGTTTTTCAATGAGCCTGTCGGCGTGAAAAAGTCCCCCTGCATTAGCTTCGCTGCTGCTTCTTGTTCCATACCTGAGGATATCTCCGTCCTTAGGTTTCGATTTGCGGGACGAGAAGGCGGCGATTTCGGCCATCAGTACATCTACGGCCTGGTTGCTGTGTGAGAGAACGAGAACCTTCTGCTTTTTGAAATACTTATTAGCTGCTGTCCTGGCAAGCGTATATGTTTTACCTGTCCCCGGAGGCCCCCAGACAAATGTAACCGGGTTATACTTGGATCTCAAAATGAGTTCATGGACAGGCGATCTAGCCTTACCTGCCGGATGGGCTGCCGGCATGGATGGGTCCATCAGTTTTTTGATCCGCAGCCTCTTGGTTTTGCTTTTATTTATATCATCCAGCCGCTGGATGAGCTGGTCGATCAGCTCCCAGGGATCATGATGCAGGGTAGCAAATTGCAGCTCATCACCCAAATACTGTTCGGATGCAACAATGATGTTCCTGCCTTCAGAAGACAGAATCCTTCCTTCCGCTTTTCTATGCCCCCAGCTGATTTTCACCCGTGAACCAATAGGCACAAGCAGTGCAGATTCTGTTTCGAAAAAATAAACAAACCCTTCATGGCTTGATATCAGAATGCCATTGTGAAGGGAATATTTACTGCTTCCGTAATTTTTCATATGCTGTATTTCTGATTGAAGGGCCTTTTGCCATTCTGCTATATATCTTTTTGTGCTGCTCATCCTATTTCTTCCTTTACTCAACAATCACCATTGCTTCTCATTTAGAAGGAGCTCGGCCATTTTAATGAAAGATAATATAACACGGCCTTAGCCAAAAATCCAATCTGCCCTTTATTAAGCACTCCCAGCTTCCTGCTGGTTTTTAGTCCTGGCGGTAATGAATGTACGCACCATAATCAGCAGGGTGATCAGGATCAGAGTTCCATGAAAGAATGCAGCAAGCACCGGCAGGCCGGTCTTGTCAAGGACAGCCGGAGCCAGAATAAATCCGCATGCGAAACCGAGCGATTTCAGAAGCATGCCTACCCCAAATATCCTGCCCCTTATATGATTGTCCGATTTTTGGAGAATGGTTGCGTGCAGGGTGGTAAAAGCTGCGTCAAAAATACCGGTAAGAAAGGCAACCAGTAATATTACAGGGATATAGCTGCTTGATAAAAAGATGATGAATCCTGATGACATCAGAATCGCAGAAATGAAGCATGCAAGATAGACCCTGCTTCCCCTTGCCCATTTGAGCCTGGGCAGCAGGAAGGCTGACAGTATGGATCCGATTCCCCATGTACTCCAAATCATTCCATAATAAAAGCTTTGTCTGTAAGGATTAAGCGCTTCGGCTAAAATCGGAATCCCTAGATTATGGGAGCTTCCGGCAAAAGAGCCTGCAAGAAAGACAATGTTGACGAGCATGAGCATCGGTGCGAGCTTTAAATAAGCATAAACCTCTTTTATATCAGATGAAATGGAAGCGAGCTTCCCTTGAAGGGTTGATTGAACGACAGATTTCCTGCCAGGTGCCGATTTCCATTTAAGCAGCATCAGTACAGCGGCAGACAGGAAATAGGTAGCTGAATCAATAATCAGTGTAATATGGTAGCCTAAAATATCTGTCAAGATGCCAGCCGCCAGAAATCCGGCGACCAGACTGGCGGATGTGAGCCTTGAAATGAGCGCATTCGTCTCAAGCACCTTATTCTCTCCAAAGATCTGGGGGATTTCCGCATTGAAGCTGACCATAAAGCTGCTGTTGGAAAAACCGATAGCAAAGGATACGAGTATAATCATATAGGGTGTTGGAAAAGGAATCAGCGACAAAATTAAAATGCCCCTTGCCAGGTCGCTGATAATCATGATCTTCCTTCTGTCGAACCGGTCTGCCAGTATGCCTGAAAAGATACTCGAAAACACGCCGCCAGCTGTCCTGAATGCCATTGCGGCAGCCATCCACCCGGTGCTTCCTGTTGTGGCATATATGATGACATTCAGAACAATTGTATCCATAAATGTGCCAAAATCTGAAAAAGCTTTTACATATAACAATATTTTTCTGTTCATTGCTTTACTCCAGTGCAGTTTTTGTCTATTTTATCCGGTAACTGAAAGTTTCGCAATACGAAATTTCCAGGCAAATAAAAAAGAAGTGCTCTTGAGAAGCACTTCTTTTCTCCTTCTATTTTCCAATGAACATTTGTGTCCAGTAATTTCCTTCACCTGTATGGCCAACCCCTATGTGTGTAAAATTGCTGCTGAGAATATTTTTACGGTGCCCTTCACTCTTCATCCAGGCATCGACGACTTCCTCAGCAGATCTTTGGCCCATGGCAATGTTTTCGCCTGCTGTGGAGTACTCAACTCCAAAGTCCCTCATCATATCAAAGGGGGAGCCATAAGTCGGACTGGTATGGGAAAAATAATTCTTCGCCTGCATATCATCCGATTTTTCCTGTGCGACGCCGCTCAGTGAATTGTCTGCCTTCAGTGCAGAAAGCCCATTCTTCGTTCTTTCTGCGTTAGTCAGCTCAATAACCTTTGATTCCATATCGCTGATGCTTTGGTCAGTGTTTCCAGCCTTTTGCTGTCCCTGTTCCCCAGCAGCATTCTGCCCTTGATCAGGCTGTCCGGCGCCACCCTGGCCGCCAGGCGCTGTTCCCTGGCCTGCTCCATACTGTGTGCCAGGGTCCATGCCTGTTCCTTGGCCTGCTCCATACTGTGCGCCGGGATCGATGCCTGCACCCTGACCTGCTTCGTTCTGGCCTGGAGCCGCCGGCTGTCCTTCCTGACCTCTTTCTTCACCCGTATAAAAACGGAACATGCCATTTCCCTGCTGTTCTCCATGAGGGAAGTCTTTGCTTGGCATGCCTGTGCTATAACTATTCGGATCAATCGTAATATAGCCATTGTTGACTTCCTGAAGGCTTTCCATCATTCCGTTTTGCTGGCTGCTGCGGTCATTTAAAAAGTTTGATTGCCCCTGTCTGCCATTCCCGGCATTAAGTGTGTTAAGGCCGCCCTGCCTGTCATCCGCCGCATTATTAGAGGCGCAGCCAGACACCATGATTACTGCAATAGCCGCTGGCAAAAAGCTGAATTTCATTTTGCTCACTCTGTTAACCCCATTTCATAATAATTTAACGGTCTTATTTTGCACTGCAGGACCGATTTATTATGAATGGTATTATTTTCAGCAGAGTAACTAAGAAGCCTCCTATTCCTGCCGCACGACATAATAGTTGTCATATAGGGCGAGCCAGCTTTGAGGGGCACGGAGGCTGATTTGCCAGAAAGTTGTGCCCAGGAGCTGATACCGGTCCATAAGCAGGTATTTCTGCATATAGCTGCGGATATCATCGAACCAGACTATATGAAGCTGCCCATCATCATAATAATTGAAGGATGGTGCTGCCTTTTTGCTGTCATATTGGATATTTGCCCCTTTTTCTATCGCGCGGTTCTGTGCCTGGAGAACTGCCAGAGAAACAGTCCTGTTGTCAGGTCCGGATTTATCATATCCATATAGGGGCAGGGCAATCTGCAGTTTTCCGGGAGGGATCTTGGTAATGGCGTACTTGACGACATCTTCCATCCAAGGCAGCGGTGAAACGGGTTCAGGCGGGCCGCCTGGATAACCGTAATCGATTGTCATTACGGCAACAATATCTGCGGCAGCACTGATTGCCTCATAATCATAGGCGCCTATGATCCTGTTTGCAGGAATATCCTCTGTTTTTGCATGAACATTGACATGCAGAATCAAATTTCCAAGGGCGTCCTTCAGCTCAGCAAGAAATCTTGAAAAGCTGTTTCTTTGCGGAGGGGGTATGAATTCAAAATCGATGCTGACACCGCTGTACCCCTTTTCTTTAGCCAGGCTGGCAATACTGCTGATCAGATTGGCTGTATACCGTCTGTCTCCCAGCACTCTTCCGGCCAGTTCAGGATCAAAGTTGCCATTCTGATAATTGCGGATCATGAGCAGCGGGAGGATGCCCAGCTCTTTGCTTTTATTGATCATAGAGTTGTCATCAAGGAGCTTGTAGGCTGTCCCGTCTGCCTGAAATGAATAGGCAGTAATGGCAAGATAGGTAAGCAGTGGTGAGATTCCTTCCAATATAGGGAAAAGAGCCTCGGCATTATAAGGCAAAATAAAACCAAGTGTCTGAATGCCGTATTTAAGCGGTGAAGGAATGAAAATGCTCTGTCCTGGCTGAAGATTATATGGATTCAAGCCGGGATTGGCTTTGAGGATGGAATCAATTCGTGTCTGATAGAAAAGGGAGAGCTTGTAAACAGTGTCTCCCTCCCTTATTATATGTGAGCGGACAGGCAGATTGTCCAGAGGAATATACAGTGCCAGCCCGGGCACTATTTCATTGGCATCATTCAATCCATTAAGAAGTAATATGTCGGCTGGGGAAACAGAATATGCATTGGCGATCTGCCATAAGGTGTCACCGTATGATACAACATGGATTCCCATTGCAGCACCTCAGATAGGTTTTTAATACCATCATATGGAGCTCCCTTATATAATAGAATGTAAGATAGCTTAAAAGGTCCAGATCTCCTTTTAAAAGAAAAAACAGGGCATTCAGCGCCCTGTTTCAATATCTCATTAATTTTTGCTGTAGTCATCTGTATCCGGTGAAACCATTCCTCCGGCCCCTGAAGTATTAACATCCGGATCAACGCCTTCAGGCTGGGAAGGAAGCTTATGGTGTTTATATTCTTTATTGTTTTCATCCGCCAAGGGGGTCTGGCTGTGGTTTTTCTCATCTATGGAAAGAATCTCAAACTCAGTGCCCTGCAAATACCCCTCAAGCTTTGTCCTCATATCATTATTATCTATCTTTCCTTCATAACGAAGCTGAGCATTGACAGTTATCATAAACAATCCGTCCTTTCACTTTTTAATAAGTCCTTTTATGCTTACGGTCAAGAAGATGTACCAGGGGTTGCTTCGCCCTTTAGTGTTTCTTTTGCTTCTTCAATCGTTGTAAATACCAATACGTCTGTTACCTCCTGCCCGTCATGTGATACTGCAAGGAAGCCGTCTGCAAGCTGAAGGATATCTGCCAGGGTCCCTTCCTCGCCGCCGTCAAGCTTGACCGATTCTTTAAAGTCCAGCTGCCCTTTTTCAGCCCATGACTGAACTTCGGCTGAATAGGTCCCATAGTCCATTCCTTCAGTAATCCGGTCATCAAGCTCACCTGCACTGAGCTTTTTCTCTTCTCCTTCTGTATTAGTCTGTTCGTTATACCCTTCTGTCGTATTTTCCTCATCTGATACGGTTTCTTTGTCATCCTCGGCACCGCAGCCTGAAAGCATTAGGGCTGCAGCGGCTGCCAGGGTGTATATCTTTTTCACCGGAATCCACTCCTCTGCAATTGGTTTTGTTACAATGTTAATACCCGTTTATCCAAAGAACATTCATCTTAAATGCGGTTCTTCACAGCAGAACATTAATTAAACTCTTTTTGTGCTATGTGCTGATTCTGTATTTCAGTGAATTACTGTTACACACTCGTCCAGCTGTGCTTAAGTCTGGCTGATTGTACCTGTAATCAACAGAGGAGAGTAGCATACAGCCTAAAAATTAGAATTCGTGCTGCATATGGAAAAAAATTGCCTTTCCTAAAACCGTGAATTCAACTATAATGAACTGTTAGGAAAGGAGGGTGTAAAATGGCTGAACTGACGCAATATGTTTTTTTTGACTTTGAGATGCTCTGTTCGAACAAAGGGATGCTGTTTGAAGATATGGAGGCAATCAGGCTTGGTGCAGTAAAATATGATCTGCTTACAGAGGAGCTTTCATTTTTCGATGAATATATAAAGCCGGAAAATCATAAGCCGCTCAGTATGTTCTGCAAAAGGCTGACTGGCATTGAAGATAAGGATCTTCGGGATGCAGACGGATTTGCTGATGTATTTACCACCTTTCTTTACTGGGTGAATGGAGTAAAGAAAACCAGATTTTATTCTTGGTCAAAAAGCGATCTGTCCCGCCTGAATGCTGATGCAGACAGACATGGGATCCCGGCTGCCACGATTGAAAAAATTAATGCCAGATATGTCGACTTCCAGGAAGTGTTCTCAAACCGTGCTGCTAATAATACACCCTCTGTTGAAAATGCCCTGGGACTGTATGGACTGGATTTTGTAGGTGAAACGCATAACCCGATGTTCGACTCCTACAATACATTGCGCATATTTTTTGCTTTTGAGCGGAATCCCCAGCTCACTGAAAAAATTATGGCTGAAAGATTCATTCTGCCGGGGAGAACACTCAGCATAGATCAGATCAATGTTGAGGTGAAAAGCCAGTTTGCCAGGGATATAGAAGAGTTTTTTTCCAGTCTGCAATGGATCTACAAAATGAAGGAAGCGCAGCAGCTTGTCAAAAAAGCGAAAAGAATATGCAAGAGATATAAAAATGTCGCTGGCAGCACTTCCGGCATCTTTGATGAAGAACTTCGGAAAGATGCTAATGATTTTATCCTTTTTTACGAAGGTCTTAAGAAAAATTACCTGGAGCATATCACCTATTCGTCCAGAATCCTGATTCTGGATGAAGAGAATTTTTCCTACAGGAAGCTCCTTTTGGCGCGGGCCTCCGTGGATGGGCAAGACCGGCAAGCCGTTTAAGGCTTACCGATACATATTGATTAATTTAACTTCATGATGAGGAGCTGTATAGGATGGAAAGAATAAAACTTAGCGAGGATCTGTCATTTTCCAGGATTATCCATGGGTTATGGAGGCTTGCTGACTGGAATCAGACAGACGAAGAGACGCTGTCGTTAATTGAATACTGCCTGGAGATGGGCATCACTACCTTTGACCATGCCGATATTTATGGTGGCTACACATGCGAGAATCTGTTTGGGAGAGCGCTGGCTCTAAAGCCTGAATTAAGAGAAAAGATGGAGCTTGTATCTAAATGCGGAATTGTCCTCCAATCACCCAATAAGCCGCATCATAAGTCCCACCACTATAATACAAGCCGTGAGCATATCCTGGAGTCGGTCGATCATTCCTTAAAGAATTTAGGGACAGACTATCTGGATGCATTGCTTATACATCGTCCTGATCCTTTCATGGATCCTGAACAGACCGCACAGGCGTTCATCGAACTGAAGAATGCGGGAAAGGTCAGGAATTTTGGCGTTTCCAACTTTAAAAATCACCAATTCGATATGCTTCAATCTTACCTGCCATTTAAGCTGGTCACAAACCAGATTGAGCTTTCAGCTTATCACCTTGAAAATTTTGAAGACGGTACACTTAATCATTGCCAGGAAAAAAGGGTTGCACCTATGGCCTGGTCACCTCTAGCCGGAGGAAAAATCTTCTCGGTTCAGGATGAAAGGGCACAAAGGCTTCAGGATACCCTGAAAAATATAGCAGGGGAAATAGGAGCCAGTGATATTGATGAAGTCCTCTATGCCTGGCTTCTGAACCATCCGGCGCAGATTATGCCGATCATTGGGTCCGGCAAAAAACACAGAATAGAAAAAGCAATCAACAGCCTGAAACTGAAGCTGGATAACCATCAATGGTTTGAAATTCTTCAAAGCTCCATGGGTCATGATGTGCCATAACTAACAGACATAAAGGCCGGCCACAAGAGTGGACCGGCCTTTAAGATGCTGCAAAAATATCAATATGTTTATTGGAACATACCTTTGAAAGCTGGAGTGGAAATATCAACACCCTCAAAAACCTTTGTCATGCCAGTGATATAATCTTCTTTAAAGGTCTCTGCTTCAGCCATGTCCTCTGAACCGGCCTTAAGAAGTTCGCCTTTTTTTGTGAAGTATTGAACGAGGTTTTCAGATGCACCTTCGATATCCGCAGAATAGTCGCTCAACTCTTCCGGAATTTCGATTCCGTCCAGGCCAGGTTCAAAAGCAGAAGCTGCTTCTGCCGGATCTTTGCCCTCTTCTGCAAAAGATGCCTCAGTACTGCGGATAAGCTTTGTGACTTCTGATTGATAGCTTAGAAGCGCAGATTTTTGTTCTTTGCTGCCGTCAGCCTGATCAGCTGCTTCAGTCTCAGCTGCTGAAGTATCCTTTTCGGTATCAGCCTCTTTAGACGTGTCTTCAGAACACGCTGCCAAGCCCGCAGTCATAAGCGAAGCCATTAATAATGCCATAAACTTTTTCATTTCTCTCTCTCCTTTTTCTGTTGACCCTTTTTTAAAAATTAACTTATTTACTGACAATTTATAATTTAACTAGTTTTCATAATTTTTTCAACCCCTTTTCGTTCGAAAGTCGAAACAAAAAGATATTTTTGAATAATTTTTAAATATTATGAATAGGCAAAATATTTAATTTTTAACACAAAAAAAAAGACCTCCTCCTGGAGGTCAAGCTAGCTGGTTTTTCTTCCTTTAATGAGATTGATGACGAGCAGTACTGCAGCAACAACGAGTAGAATGTGGATGATTCCTCCTGCAATTTTAAAAATGAAGCCAAGCAGCCACAGCAATAATAATGCCCCTATGATAAATTTCAGCATGTTTATCTTCCTTTCAATTCATGGTAGCATTCAAATACCCTTTGATACTCTAGCATAAACACACACGATATATCAGCTGGGATCCGCTTCTTCCTGAATCAATGTTGTAACGTTGGTATATTCGCCTTTCTGCCTTTCCTGTGATGAGGCATCCTGGTTCAGCTCCTCATTGTCATCAATACCCGGTGCCATTGTCGGTTCTTTCTTATCTTCAGGCAATTTAATCACTCCCTTTTTAATGTTACTATCTCCTTTAAAAGAGATCATATTCCCGGTTTAGCATAGTTCGGAAAGGGAAAAAAACTATTAAGAAAATGAAAGGAGTTTTTTTATATGATAAAAGAATACTCAGTTGTACCTAATAAGGATGAAAACCTCTGGCTGGTAAAACTTGAAGATGCAGCACCTGCAGCCCAGTTCGGCAGCCGCTCGGCAGCAGTGGAAGAAGCTGAAAAGATGGCTAAAGATAATAAGCCGAGCAAGGTGACCATTATGGACGATAATCATGAGGTCATCGACGAAAAGTTATTTCAATAAAATATAAAAGCCCGGCCTGTACAGGCTGGGCTACCTTTTGCTGTTTAAACCCTCTTCGATCAGGGACTCCAGAAGTATCCGGTAAGAGCTGCAGAGCTCTACCCCTTCTGTGTCTCCAGCTTCTCCGCAATACTCCCTGAATGTGTCCATTTCCGTATAGACTAAGTTGAGCAGCCCTTCGTCAAGCTTCAGATTCATTTTCAGACCTCCTGCATCATTCCAGGGCAGCTGCATCAAAAGCTGCTGATAAAGATCATGGAAGATGCTGTACTCCCTTTTCAGCTGTTCCCTCTCGCCAATAAGAATATCATCTCTGGTTTGGATCACTTCCCCTCTCCAGTGGATATTGAAGGTGCAAAAAGCCAGCCAGAAAGAGCTTTCTTTCGGTGAAATCATTATGGTTCCTGCAATGTCTGCCTTACTGCCCTCATCAAACGAAAATATGTCCATATTTGCCTCCCGGTCTGTTCTTCCCCTTCTGTGTCACCTGCCTATTATTTGCAGCTTTTCTGCAATCATTACATAGAATAACGCAAAACCAGAAAGGAGCTGTGCCCTATCAGCACCGATCATAATTCAGGAATGCCCCCCATCTTATTCACTGAGAACCTGAAAAATTCGGCCCACGGGAATCAGGCCATTTACAAAGACAGTTTATTCAGAGAGGCTGTCACACGATCAATAGAATCTGTTAAAAAAGATATGCTCGCTGCAGCAGAACGGCATTCGGAGCATCTTGTTGAGTTTGAGGCAGCTTATGTAAAAAAGCTGAAAGAAAGTATGATGAAGCAGGAGGAAGCTGGCTCGAGGATTCTACAGCGGCTGGATATGATGGAAAATCATCAACTGCAGCTGACAGAAATAGTGGAGCAAAAAGCGGCTGGCCAGGAAGAATGGAATGATCAGCAAATCATACAGGAGGCGATGATGCTGGAACTATCCCGAAAGATGGATAATTTGCTTCCGCCTCATGGACTTTTAGAAGAACAGGAAGATTTGAAGAATAAAGTGGATTCTCTCGCAAATTTGCATGAAATGACCCATAAGACCATTATGGAACGTCTTGATAAGCAGGAAGATCTGCTTCAGAAACTTGGCAGGCATTACGAAGAGCTGCGTTCAGTCATGCAGGATCGATTTGCGGCTGTCAGCAGTTTTCTTGAAGACCGTTTTTATAAACTGACACAGCCTGTACAGCGTTTAGTGATCAAAGATAAACAGATGGAAAAAGAGGAAGATGAAAGAACAATTGTATAAAGGAAAAGAGGCCGAATGGTATATCGGCCTCTTTTTTCAGTCCCTATATCAATCAAGTATCCTGACTGTCAATGTCTGTCTGCCAAACTTGATTGCTTCTTCTTTGGTCGGGATAAAGACATCAATTTTATTACCTTTAATGCTGCCCCCTGTATCTCCGGCAATCGCATTGCCGTACCCTTCAACATATACCTTTGAGCCTAGAGGAATGACATTGGGATCTACCGATATGACTTTCTGATCGGGATTTGCATTTAAATCAATTCCCGTAGCTGTGACGCCTGAACAGCCTTCACAGCTGGCAGTATAGGCGGTTGCTGTAACGGTGATTTCCTTGCCAGTCTCTTCCTGCTTGACAGGTGCACTGGCTTCAGGAGCGGGCTGGGCATTTACAGATGCTTTGCTTTCAGCTGGCTTAGACTCAGCAGGAGCTGTTTTCTCAGGAGCAGGAGACTTTTCGGCAGCTTTTACGGCCTGCTGTTTTTCAGGCTGTACCTGTTCTTTAAGCTCTGATGCTGCCGGTTTTTCCTCTTTGCTTCCTTTTGGATGGATGACCAGGACCTGATCAGGATAGATCAAGTCTGAAGACAGATTGTTCCAGTGCATCAAATCGCTGACGGAAACACTGTAATTCCTGCTGATATTCCACAGCGTATCCCCGGATTTAATTATGTATTTTTTTTCTGGAAAAATAGAAAGAGTGGTTTCTGCTCTGATCACGTCTGAAGATAAATCATTCCACTGCTTAATATCGTTTATTGTTACTTCATATTTTTGGGAAAGCCCCCAAAGGGTATCTCCCTTTTTTACGGAAATTTCATCTGCTTGTGCATTGGCTCCGGCAGATCCGGCCATGGCTGCTGCCGCTACTAAAGATAAGATTTGTTTTTTCATTCTGATAACCTCCTGATAGCTATTTCTCGCTAACGGAATCTATCATAGCATGAAAAAATCCGAGAAAAAGAACAGGCATATAATAATTCCTTTACGTTCATGACAAGCATTTAACAGCAATATTTCGCTTCTCGAATTTTCTTCTAATTTTTGTAGAATGTGGAAAATTCTAAAATTATTTGATAATTCCCTTCACAAATAACGTAACTGAATGTATACTGTACTATAACAGAAATAAATAAATTTAATTGTATTATAAAAGGAGGAGTTATCAATGATTAAGAACCCGGTTGAATTTTTCAGGAACCTTCCGAAGAAGGAATGTCCGGAATGCGGCGAGTATATGGAAGAGCAGGCAGAATCTTATTTGCTGGAATGCGACAGATGCCTGGCTAAAAAACATGAATAGCAGTCGGAAACGGGCTGAGCCCGTTTTTTTTTTTTGGAAAAGATTAAAAATATTTAGATAAATGATATGAAAATGCCTTCCGATGAAGTATAATTTCCTTAGGGTACCGAAACATTTTCCCGATTTACCTAAAGGAGGTCTTTATAAATGCCTGAAAAAACACTTGTTAAAAGACTCGCACGCTCAGAAGTCCCTGAGGCTATTACATGGGATTTGAATGATTTGTTTTCATCTGAAGAAAACTGGAAGAGTGAGCTTAAAAGCCTGGAAGCGGACCTGTCCCAGTTTGATTCATACAAAGGCAGGCTTGCCGGCGACTCTGCTGTCCTGAAGGAATGCCTGCTGGCACAGGAAGCTTATTCAATCCGGATGGTCCAGGCCGGAACCTATGCTTCCCTCCGCCAATCTGAAGATGGATCAGATCCTGACAATCAGTCCAACGCTTCCCTGGCAGCTTCGCTCCGGGCAAAAGTAAATTCCGCCCTTTCCTTCATTGAATCGGAAATCCTGGCTTTTGAAGACGGGATGCTTGAGAAGTACATAAAAGAACAGCCGGAGCTGGAAGCATTCAGAAAGAGTCTTGAAGAGCTTCTTGAAACAAAAAAACATAAGCTCAGCCCAGAGACTGAGGAAGTCCTTGCCTCACTTGGCGAGGTTCATGCATCTCCATATCAGGTTTATCAGAACAGCAAGCTGGCAGATATGCAGTTCGCTTCATTTGAGGACAAGGAGGGCAATGTACTCCCAAATTCTTTTGCCCTGTTTGAAGACCGTTATGAATTTTCGCCTGATACACATACAAGAAGAGCAGCTTATGAATCTTTCACTGATACGCTGAAGCAGTATAAGAACACGTTTGCTGCCGCCTATTCGGCGGAAGTGAAAAGGCAGGTGGTTCTGTCCCGGGCTAGAAAGTATGAATCTGCAACAGAAATGCTGCTGGAGCCTCAGCAGGTTACAGAGGAAATGTACCATAACCAGCTTGATATCATCGGGGAAGAATTGGCCCCTATCATGCGCAAATATGCTGAACTGAAAAAGACGGTACTTGGCCTTGATAAGATGACATTTGCTGACCTAAAGGCGCCGCTTGACCCTGAATTCAACCCGGCCACCACCTATGATTCTGCAAGTGAAGTCATCCTGGAAGCTCTTCAGGTGATGGGGCCTGAGTATACAGAAATCATGAAAAAAGGCCTTGAGGACAGATGGGTCGACCTTGCTGACAATATCGGCAAATCGACAGGTGCGTTCTGCTCAAGCCCTTACGGTTCTCACCCTTATATCCTGATCACATGGACAGATACAATGCGCGGAGCATTCGTACTGGCCCATGAATTAGGCCATGCCGGCCATTTCTACCTGGCAAATAAAAATCAGCGGATCATGAATACCCGTCCCTCTACCTATTTTGTAGAAGCGCCATCGACGATCAATGAGCTTTTGCTGGGCCAGCATCTTCTGGAAGGTACAGAAGATCCGCGGATGAAACGCTGGGTCATCCTGCAGCTCCTTGGAACCTATTATCATAATTTTGTTACGCACCTGCTGGAAGGAAGGTATCAGAGAAGGGTCTATGCTTTGGCTGAGCAAGGGGTTCCCCTGACGGCTGCTGTATTATCCAAGGAGAAGAAACAGGTGCTCGAAGACTTCTGGGGCAGTTCAGTTGAAATTGACGAAGGTGCAAGCCTGACATGGATGAGGCAGCCTCATTACTACATGGGTCTGTATCCTTATACTTACTCTGCAGGATTAACTGTATCAACTGCTGTAGCACAGAGGATCAAGGAAGAAGGAAAGCCTGCAGTTGACCAGTGGATCAATGTACTGAAAGCCGGAGGCACGAAAAAGCCGCTTGAGCTGATCAAGGATGCGGGCGTTGATATGAGCAAGCCGGATTCAATACGGAAAGCTGTTTCTTTTGTCGGTTCTCTTGTTGATGAATTGGCAGACAGCTACCAATAATAAATGAGGGTGAGCCTGATTCAGGCTCACCCTCTTTAGTCAAGGGGTCTTAAAGCAGAAGTGCGGTCAATGAAAAGAAACCCATCATACCGGTCAGAAATTTGTGAAGGAACATAATTTCCATTTAGTTCAAATTCGGGATTATACACGACCCCAATCGCTCTGTGTCCGATCGTTTCTTGAAAAAGGCTGCGATTTTCGCTGTTAAAGAGAATCAGCTTATTATGAGCACCAGCCCGGTGCAGCAAATCCTCCCAGCTCCCTTCTGCTGCAGGAGGCAGAAGCATCACTTCCCTTCTCTCCCCCCAGCTGCGTCCGGCAATCACGGTCCCATCGTATGTTCCCAGACCGAGCGCAAATACTTTGCCGGCATACCTCTCCCTGAGAATCTGGCCGACATTTGTCATACCATGCATTTCCATATCAGTCGCTCTTGCATCACCGATATGCGTATTATGCTCCCAGATGACAACCTTTGTATCTTTACCATTATATTTAATGATTTCCTCAATTGCGCTGACCATATGCCTGTCCCTAATGTTCCAGTCCTCAGATCCGCCTTTTACCATTGACCGGTAATAACTTTCCGCATGAAGGGCAACAAGGCTATTGACTGAAAGATTAAGCGCCATTTCATTTTGGGGAGGGTAATTTGTCATGTTTCTGCGGATGTTAAGCAGCAGCTCCATTACTTCTTCCTCGCAAGATTCTCCATAAAAGCCTGACGACACCGCATAATCCTCAGGATTCCTGTAATAAGGCTCAAAACATGAAAAAGCTTTTTTGGCAGCTTTTGCATCATTGGAGCTGTCTTTTTCAAGATGCTGGATGATTTCCTCCATTGATTCCCACAAACTGTAGACATCCAAACCGTAAAAGCCAATCATATCTTCTTTTGCCTGCTCATTATAATTCCTGAGCCATAAGATAAAATCCTGGATCTCCTGATTGGCCCACATCCACTCAGGCCATCTGTTAAATGCTGCTTTCAATACATCCTGAGGGAGGCGCTGATTATACGACTTAATATAGCTGTTGATCTCGAAACAGGAGGGCCAGTCCCCTTCTGCACAGACAGCCTTGAAGCCATATTGTCCGATAAGCTTCTTTGTAAGCTCTGCCCTCCAGATATAAAATTCTGATGTTCCATGGGAAGCTTCCCCCAGAAGGACGAATTGGGCGCTGCCGGCAGCTTCTGCTGCTGCATCCAAGTCATTGAAATCATCGATCCTAATACTGTGCGCCTGGATATCTGAGATTAATCTTTCTGCATTGTTTTTAAACATTTCCGGCCTCCTCTTTTTTCTATCTGTTATGCGTTTTCCCGGCTGCACACATCCTAAAGCCTCTGCTTTAATTTGGTCGTAATGCATAGTGGAGATGCATCAGGAGAAACTTTTAAATAGAAGGTTCGAAAAAAAGGAGGGGATATACTTGCAGGAGAAAAAAACAGAAGACCCTAAGAATTTTGCACCTTCCGAGCCTGAAATGACAATAGACACTGATGCCCGCGGAATTAACGAAAGAAATACGCCAGGAGACTCAGTCAATGAGCATGAATCACTGGAAACAGCCAATAGCATGATAGCTGCAGGCGAAATCGGACAGCAAAACGAGAACTTATAAAGGAGAATGCCAATATGGATATGATCAATCCTAGAGAAGTAAAAGCCGGAGATGAGGTATTTGTCATATATAACAACCCCCATACCCCTACCGTCTCAAATATCCGGGCAGCAGAAATCGTCCAGCATCCAAAAGATCCAAACGCTTATGCCCTATTCCTAAACGAAACCTTTCACGTAATCGAAGACGACGACGCCCTATTCACCTCACAAGCCGCCGCAGAAAAAGCATTTGAAGAACATTATGAATAGAAAAGCGGAAAAGCCTTGTTCAGACCCGACAAGCATAAGGCGCTTAGGAATAGAAGGCGTTCTTTGCCTTCAATTCCTAAGTGACTTATGACTCGAGGGTCTAGGCTTTGGAGCTGGACAATAGAAAAGCGGAGGGCGCTTGCTCAGCCCTGACAAGCATAAGACGAGCAGGACGGAAGGTTGTTCTTTAACCTTCTGGCCTGATTGGCTTATGACTCGAAGGGCTAGCGCCCGGAGCTGGACAATAGAAAAGCGGAGGCGACTGTTCAGAATCAAGGAACGCAGGCTAAAGACGCCACGTCCTGTGGCAACGCCTGCATTACCCGCGTCCTGCGGGCCCAGCATAAGACGCTTTGGAATTGAAGGCGTTCTTTGCCTTTAATCCTTGCGTGGCTTATGACTCGAGGCTCTAGCCGCCGGAGCTGGACAATAGAAAAGCGGAGAAGCCATGCTCAGATTAAGGAACGCAGGCTAAGAAATACGTGCTATGCCAACAAAAAGAAGCCTGATAAGGTTCAGGCTTCTTCCTATTAAGCGTGCAGCATCAAATCTTTGGGAGCTCTCTTACTTCAGCAGTCATGCCTGTTCCGCAAAGGGGGCATAATAGGTCATCGGATGCGAAATCCTTCCTCATCCACCCATTGCAGGATTCGCCGGCGCAGGAGTATACTTCAGTATCCATCAAGATGTCTTCTGGCTTTTCTTCTTGTGCTCTCTTGTTGAAAAAAATAGGAACCGCCTCCTTTTTTTCTAGTATGTGCAGGTTCTGCCTTTTTAACCTGTAAAATAAAAAGAACTGGAGGGAATATGCTTGGAGTCTAAAAAAAGATATACTGCTGCAGGAACTGATATTGAAGAAGTAAAGAAGAAAAACGCAGCCTCAGGACTGTCCTACAACGAAGTCAAAAGGCAGCTGGCAGAAAAGCACCAGAGCAGGAAAAGATAACGCCGCATTTTGCGGGCTGTTATTTTTCAATCCGGCATCCACAGCAAAATGCAGGCGGTACGGCTCGGAATAATAGGTGTTTCTGCGGCTGAGCCTTTAAGCTCAGGCGGAAAAAAAGGAGTCACTGTTCTCCTGCCTTTCGCCTGCAAAAAAGCCCGAAGCTGGCTGCTCCGGGCCCATGATTCTTTCGTTATTGATTTTTCAGGTCTTCCGGCATGGTATTATGGAGGCTTTTAGGAGCCGGGTTCAGGAACGGTTTTTCTGCATTCGGTTTTGGATCTGCAACATATTCATATTCTCCCTGGCCATCAAGTGCAGGTCCGCTTGCCCAGCGTCCTGCGCCGCTTTCCTGGCCTTCAGAAAGATTATATAGCTTATAAGCAATATCCTTTTTCTCGAGCTCGCGAGGGAATGTGCTTGGTGTAATGATGCCTTCTTTTTCCTCCAGTTCAGCAATCGCTGCCATCCATTGATTCTGATGGTAAGAATCGCGGGCAATGAGGGTAGAAAGCAAATCTTTAACTCCTGCGTCATCAGACATTTCATATAGACGTACTGCCTGCAGGCGTCCCTGGGATTCAGCATTCAGGTTGGCCCTGAAGTCAGCCAGCAGGTTGCCGCTCGCAATGGTATAGCTGCCCATCCACGGATTGCCGACACTGTCGCTCGGGCGGGCACCAAGTCCGCTTACAATCGCGTGCTGTGGATTCATTCCTCCGAGGACCGCACCAATTACAGGATCTTTTGCTGCATCTTCCTGATCCTTGACAGGTGCGTTATCGAGCAGGCGTGCAACCATGGTCGCAAGCATTTCAACATGGCCGATTTCTTCTGTCCCTATATCCAAAAGCAGGTCCCGGTACTTTTCATTTCCGCGGGTAGCCCATCCCTGGAACATATATTGCATGGCCACGGTCATTTCTCCATACTGCCCGCCGATCAGCTCTTGCAGCTTCTTGGCAAACAACGGATCTGGCCGTTCCGGCCTTGCTTCGAATTGCAGTTCTTTAACATGATAAAACATAAAATTCCTCCTCAACAGGTGTAATTTAGTTTGGCTGGATAAGCCTTCCTAAAATTAGTACCCCTGTTCAAAAAAGGTAAACTATAGATGAAAACGGGAAAGATTTAATCTGTATAGTTAATTAGTCCTATTCATTATGTTAGTTAAGACATGCTGCAAAAGTCCTCCGTTAGGTCTATGTTCTCAATCGAGAAGGTCCCACCTTCTACCCTTTTTATGCCAAATGTATTGTTTTTTGAGAAACGAAAGCATACAATCCATTTCGGCAAAGAAAAAATAAAGGGAGATTAAGAATTGAAATATACGCAAAATGAAAAGCTGAGCATCTATAATGGCCTGGCTTCTACTATATCTACCAATGCGGTGAACGGCTATATCCCTCTCCTGGCAATCAGTGTGCTTGGGGCAACAAATCAGCAGATGGGACTGATCAGTTCCCTGCCATCTATTATCGGGCTTCTGGCCATCATTCCCGGAGCAATATGGATCAATCGTTCTCCGAGCAAAAAAAGGGTTGCCGTTGCCTCAACATTTGCAACAAGATTCCTTTTTATGCTGATTTTATTTATACCGTTTCTGCCAAAGGAATTTGCGCCCTGGTTCCTTGTTGGGCTCATTGGTCTCCTCAACTTCCCGGGAGCTGTTTCCGGCCTGTCCTGGCAGTCTATGATCGGAGACCTGGTCCCTGAAAAAAGACGCGGTGAATTTTTTAGCACACGCAACCGCCTTAATACAATTGCTGCAATGTTGATAACTTTCGGGACCGGATTTTTCCTGCAGCAGTATGATCAAAGTTCCCCTTTTCCGTATCAATGTCTCTTTGTGATTGGATTCCTCTTTGCGCTGCTTGAAGTTTATTACCTCTTTAAACATAAAGAAAGCCCTGTGATAAATGAAAAGCAGCAAGAGGGTATTAAGACAAAGAACCTATCGTTAGCAGTATTCAGGCACAGGCCTTTCCTTTCATTTGTTGTCTGCGGTCTTTTATTCAATTTTGGTGCACAGATGGCATGGTCCATTTTCAGCATATATCAAATAAAAGAAGCGGGAGCTACTGCGCTGTGGCTGTCCCTGTTCTCTGTGACCAACCAGCTGGCCCAGATTGCCAGCATGAAATGGTGGGCAAAAGCGGCAGACAGGAAAGGCAATAGCTTTATCCTGTTCATCGCCGCAGCAGGCATGGCAACGGCTCCGCTTCTAACAGTCGCTTCAGCCAATCTTGTTTATTTGACGTTAATCAATTTATGGATCGGCCTTTTTGTCTCAGGAACCAATCTGCTCCTGTTCAATCAGCTTCTTAATGCTTCGCCGGAAAAAAATCGGACCAGCTATATTGCCAATTATAACTTCTTACTGTCCCTTGTCGGTTTCATCGCCCCTCAATTCGGAGTATTCCTTCTTGATCATTTAGGTATGCTGTCGGCTATGGGCATTACTTCAGCCGTCCGTTTTGCAGCTGCACTTTCCTTCCTGTTTGCGGCTATAACATGGGAAAGGAAAAAAGCGGCGGCAGCACTTTGAGAGCAGGATATCCTGCTCTTTTATCTTTAGGCTTATATTGCTTCTGATTAAAGATCATACGTGTGAAACAAAGATTTTACGCACCTTTAACACAGCTGTAAGGGCAGGACTATTATCCGGCAAAATCCATACATAAGTATGGAGAGCTGACGGGACCCATATATAAGTCATTTATTTTCCGCGTATTAAAGGGATTGAAATTTGCTGTGTTGAATAAATATTGATAACGCTTACAAACAGGGGTGGTATTTTTGCTTGAAACCGAATTGGGAGCAGATGAGATTCAGGAGGAAACTTCTCTCCTTCCCTCATATAGAAGGGATATACGCGAGTATACGGAAAAGCAGGCCGGCAGATTCATTAAGATGAACACAGTAAGGGACTGGTCCTTGCTTTCATGGAAAGACATCGGGAAGCCGTACGAAGTGACATCGTTTGCAAAAGAAAAGCATGACTGGGAAAGCGAGCATAAAAAGGAACTTCCCGTCCATACTTCGTGGGAAATGTTCAATCGTTCCTTTCATCAGTGGTTTATCAAGGATGTCCCCGCCGAAATGGACAGGGCTAAAAAGGATTTCTTCAAGAATGCAGCTATGATAAAGCCCCGTGCAGCGAAAACAGCTTTGGGCGAGCTAGTAAGGCTGTCACTATGGAATTATGTTCACAGGATTCAGGATGGAATTTGGGATCCGCGCGGAAAAAGAGGCCTTTTTGCCAACCTGGACCTTGATAAGCCCCGTATTCTTTTCTTGGGTGCCGCAGAAGGCTATGAAGCAATGCAGCTGTCCGCCATGTATCCAGGGGGAGAAGCTGTTCTGGTCGATTATGATCCGTTTTGCAGGGATGCACGTTTTGAAGAATTTCCCGATTCATATCCCTTCCTGGGCTTGAATAAACAAACAGGAGGCAGAAAAGCTTTTTACAAAAATGATTTCCAAATTGACTATGTAGTGGATGATATCAGAAATCTTCCTTTTGGGAAGGAATTTGATATTGTTTTGAGTGTCGGCCTGCTGGAGCATTTCCCTGATAAATTAAAGCCCGAGGTGATTGATTGGCACAGAAGATTTGTGAAGCCTTCAGGTTATATTATCATGACGACCCCAAGAGCGCAGCTCAGGTCAAAGCTTTATTATGAAATAATGGCCGATGTCATGAACCATACGTACCGGGAGCTCATGACAGTCGAACAGATGGGCCTTTATATGTTTGAAAACGGACTGGAAATTCTTCAGCACGGCTATATAAAAGTGCACAATGGCATTGTAGCAAGGGCAAGATAAAGGGATGGAATCAAGCTGCATAGCGCAGCCTGGTTCCAGCTAATTCTTATAGTCTGCCCTCTTGCCCACTTCAGCTTCTCCGCCAGTCTGATTGCCTGTTGTAGCGGTATAGCCGACCTGGTAGGATGAATTGCGCTGTTTCTTTAATGCATTTGGCATTTTGTATTGTGACAAGTCATCCTGTGCTTCTTTTGGCATGAGAAATCCCTCCTTGTTGCTGTCATTATATTGTTATCCTTTTCAGGATTTTCATTCAAAGATCGTCCCTGGCAGCAAGACTTGTCTCAGGGGGAACGCAAAAAGGAATCTGTTCAGAAACAGATTCCTTTTTGCTCTTGATGCAGAAAGGATTAGTAGCCTCCCCCCACATAAGCAGCGCCAACGATAATCAAAAGGATGAAAAGCACGACGATAAGGGCAAACCCGCCGCCGTAGCCGTATCCAGCTCCACCGCTCATTTATTGCACCCCCTTTATGCACGACCTAGGGTATTGTATGAGAAGGATGACTGTTTTGAATGGGCTAAAAGTATCTTTGTGCTTAATTGAGTTATTACCACAGGAATGGGACAAAAGCTAAAGCGGCAATGGCTCCAAACGCAATGCCGATGCCAAAGCCTCCCCAGCCCCAGCCGTAGCCGTAAGGGTAAGCAAATCCATCAAACTCCCCATATCCGTAGCCGCCATAATTTCTGCCTCCGCCTGCAGGTCTGATGAAAACTTTTGAAGGTGTAACACGTTCAATAACTCCGACATGCTCTCTCCCATGCACAGTCCGGATCCGCACCATTCGGCCAACACCGCCTCTGCACTGATTGTAATAGCTTCTTGACATTTCAATCACCTCCGATATGCTGTCCGCTAACATCATATGCAGGAGGGCCTGTCAGATAATGGACAAACGTCCGGGGGCAAATGCGGATATTATCCAAAAGCTGGAGAGGATATTCCTGAAGACAAAAAAGCGCGGAGCAATTTCTGCCCCGCATTCTTCATTGTCCATCCCTATCCAAATGTCTTTTGGTCAAAAGCAGGCTCGCAATCAAGATTAGCTCAAACAGATTCGTAACTGCTGCACTGCCTGGATCAAAGGGTATGGCACTTCCTGCAGCCATAATAGCAATTCCGGCAAACATCCAGAACCAGCCTGTTTTTTTCCAGACAATAACTCCGGATATCAAGAGAAAGACCGATACACCGATCACCATTATTGGAGGACCGTGAGCATGCAATGGTACATATTTCAGCACCCCGTATTCAGTTACTGCCTCAAGCTGAAGATTCCTGATGGCAAAGAATTCTATAGACATTAAGACAATGGTTATGATCCAGGCAATCCCCAGGCTTTTCTTTTTATCAAGGACTCTTGTACCCGATTCTTTTGCAGCATACCAGGCAAAGAGAACAAGCAGAGGTGTTGCGGCGGCATGTAAAATAAATCGCATTCTATTGAGAGACAGAAGCATGTCAGATTCTCCGGCTATCCGTCCTGCCGCGAGGATGCTGTTATCATAAATCAGGCCAGCAATAATCACTAGCAGCACATCTCCATAAGAGGCTCTTCCCTTTTTAATCAATAGAGAAATTCCCCAAACCAGCAGCATGGTGTAAATGAAAGCAAAAATACCGAAAAAATAAGGATCCATCAAAACCCACCTTTGTTTTTTCTTCTGTTTCCCTGAACCTGGTTAGACTAATCATTTCTGATCGTCTGCAATGAAGATATGGAAAATGTTATCCATGTATTAATTTTCTAAACAATTTTATTAAACAAAATACTGGACTGTAAACGGATTCATGTTAAAATGAAACAGGTTAATTAGTTGGATGTCTGACGTCTGTTCTCGTACAGCATTTGGAAGACGTTTATGTGGATTTTTCTAAGCTAAAGATTACTATTAGTTTTTAAGGGGTGGAACTGATGAATTTACTTTGGGGACTATTTGGGATTGCAGTCGTTCTTGGAATCGCTCTTCTCTTCTCTTCAAACAGAAAAGCGATCAATCTTAGGACGATTGCTGGAGGACTTGCCATACAGCTTATCTTTGCTTTTGCCGTCCTGAAATGGAATGCAGGGAAAAAGGCACTCGAGATGCTCACTGAAAAGGTGAACAATATCGTAGGATATGCGAACGAAGGAATCAACTTCCTGTTTGGCGGACTGTTTGCCGATGGAACGAATATCGGGATGGTATTTGCTTTCCAGGTTCTGCCGACTGTCATATTCTTCTCTTCTTTAATTTCTGTACTTTATTATGTTGGCATCATGCAGTGGGTTATCAAGATTATCGGCGGCGGCCTTTCTAAGCTGCTTGGGACAAGCAAGGCAGAATCTATTTCTGCAGCAGCTAATATTTTTGTAGGACAGACAGAAGCTCCTCTCATTGTCCGTCCATTTATCAGCAAGATGACCCGGTCCGAATTATTTGCCGTCATGACGGGCGGACTTGCCTCAGTTGCAGGTTCAGTACTGATCGGCTATTCCCTGCTGGGCGTGCCGCTGGAATATCTCCTGGCCGCTAGCTTCATGGCTGCTCCTGCAGGCTTGGTACTGGCAAAGATTATGATTCCGGAAACAGAACAATCACAGACAGATAAAGAGATTACTATTGAGAAAGATACAGAGTCTGTCAATGTAGTGGATGCAGCCGCAAAAGGCGCCAGTGTCGGCCTTCAGCTTGCATTGAATATCGGTGCCATGCTTTTGGCGTTCATAGCGCTTGTTGCTATGATTAACGGATTGATCGGCTTTGCCGGCGGGCTATTCGGTGCAGACAATCTGTCTCTTGAAATGATTCTCGGCTATGTATTCTCGCCAATTGCATTTGCGGTTGGTGTTCCGTGGTCAGAAGCGGTTCAGGCTGGGGGATATATCGGTCAAAAGCTTGTTCTGAATGAATTTGTGGCCTATTCTTCCTTTGCCCCTGAAATCGGGAATCTGTCTGAAAAAACTTCAGCCATCATCAGCTTCGCTTTATGCGGATTTGCCAATATTTCATCCATGGCCATCCTTCTTGGCGGTCTTGGAAACCTGGCTCCCGACCGGAGAGGCGATATCGCTAAACTCGGATTCAAAGCAGTCGTAGCAGGTGCGCTGGCTTCATTGCTGAGCGCAGCAATTGCAGGTATGCTTTTGTAAGTATGCAGAAGGAAAGAAGCACTTCGCTTCTTTCCTTTCTTTTTATATGTTAATCATCAGCATCTGCACTTAAACCTTTTACATGCTTCTTACCCATCTGCTTCAGAACTTTCCGATTCTCTTTTGTATCGAATATGATGGAAAAATCATATTCTTCCGGATATAGCTCCTCTGCCTTAATATACAGCTTGAGTCTTTTAGAGTTGATCTCCTTTTTCTCTCCTTTAATTTGCACAATATATTGATCCCGGCTGTCAGGTCCTTTATAGATAATCCCCAGTTCACCTGTACTTGTATAGAGTACATTGTCACCTTTTTTAAAGGCGGCAGGCTTTTCTATTTTTGCTGTCTTCTCTCTTTTCTTTTCGTGCTTCTGAACAAATATTTGCCTCTCCATCTTTTTCTTTGCTGTATCATCTGAAAGTTCCTGTGGATAGCTCTTCTCTATCCCGTATGAATAGTAATGGGCCCTTTCAATCAGCTTCGGATGGATTCCAAGCTTTAAAGCGATGGCAAATGCCTGGCTTTCCCCTGACTCTCCTATTTTCAGCCTATATGTTGGCTTTAAGGTGGCGAGATCAAATTCCATGCTTCCATTTATAAAGCCTTCATGATGCTCTGCAAAAGATTTGATCTCTTTATAGTGCGTTGTTGCCAGGATAGCAGCTCCTTTCCTGTGCAGCTGCTCCAGAATAGCTGCTGCCAGGCCCATTCCCTCCCCCGGGTCAGTGCCTGAGCCAAGTTCATCCAGAAGCACCAGGGAGTCAGCAGTGGATTCTTCTAAGATTTCGCCTATATTTTTTATCCGGGAGCTGAAGGTGCTTAAGTTTTCTTCAATGCTTTGGCCGTCCCCTATATCAACCAGGATCTTCTGGAATATGCCCATTGAGCTTCCCTGGGAAACCGGGAGAAGCAGGCCGCATTGAGCCATCAGGGCGAGCAGGCCGACCGTTTTGATGGCAACTGTTTTGCCTCCTGTATTCGGTCCCGTTATCACAAGGGCTGTAGTTCCGCCCTGTCCAAGCTCTATTGTTAAAGGGACTGCTGAGCTCCCCAGCGAAGGATGTCTGGCATCAAGGAGGCGGAAAGACTGATCATCCTGAAAACAAACTGGGATGCCCTCAATCGCCAGCCCGTATTTTCCCTTTGCAAAAACGATATCATAATGGATCATTGTCTCGGCCGCCAGCTTGATTTCTTCATGCTTATCCTCCGCCAGCCCTGTCAAGTACAAGAGAATGTTCAGGATTTCCGACTCTTCATCTGAATGCAGCCAATTCAGCTGGTCCTGGTGTGCTCCGATTTCTTCAGGTTCAATAAAAAGGGTTAAACCTGAAGCACTTCTGTCCAGCACTGACCCTTTGATCTTATACCTGTATTCCTTCTTTACCGGCACCACATACCGGCCATTCCTCTGGCTGATTACCCCCTCCTGCAAAACCTCTTTATATTTAGCTGATTTCAGGATCTGGTTCAATTTTTCCTTAAGCCTTTCTTCCTGGATAGCAATCTGTTTGCGGATCTTCAGGAGGTCCTTGCTGGCATGGTCATCTATCCCCCCATTCCGGATGCAGCGCATTAGTTCTTCTGCAAGGAAAGGCATCTCGTCAACAGAGAGTATATAGGAAGATATTCTTGGAGCAAGGTTAGATTTGTCTTTCATGTACTTCTTAAGCTTCTTGCAGGATTGCAGAAATTCATATAGCCTGCTAAGCTGTTCTACCCGCAGCACAATTCCTTTGTGGAATGATGACAGCAGGGCTTCAACCCCTTTCATACTGCCGATGGGAACACTGCTTCCGGTTTTAAGAATTGCAGCTGCCTCAGCAGTTTCGTCTGCCAGTGCTTCGATCTGGCCTTTTAGAAAGGATGGCTCCATGCTGAGTATCTTTTTTCTTCCTCCTTCCGTCAAAGCGAATTGAGCCGCATTTTCTTTTACCACATGGAAATCTAAAGACTCATAAGTGTGTGAATTCAATTTTTTTCCTCCTTTTTATCAATACAAAAAGCCGCAATGAACTATATCATTGCGGCTCCCAAAATAGGATTCAGCATATATCAGTATTCAAAAAAGCTGTGCTCAAAGAACACAGCTTTCCACTGATTGAAAATGCTGCAGGCTATGACCGAGTTCTTAACTCTATTCCATGGGCACACTTAAATAAAAGTTCCCTTCCTTAATCTTTTAAGAAAGAGCCCCGGAATGACCGTATCTGATTAACGGTTTAGTTAAGAACGGCACCTAACATACAACATACCCCTTTTGCTGAACAAATTATTTAATACAATATAATCATATACAAGGGAGACCACAGAAGTAAATAGAATTTTTCTTTTTATCAGAAATTTGAAGGGATAGACTAAAAGCGCAGAAGAATATTGTCGAAAATTATCTGAAAATTTGTTCTCTTTTTATTTGAATAATAGATTCTGTAAATGCTAACATAGTTTATGGAAGCGCTATCAAAATAGGCTTTTGGCTACATAAATTAATTTCAGGGAGGAATCGCAATGACCCAATTAACAATTAATTTGAAGGAAAAAGTAGAAAAGTTCCTGGCCGGAAAGAAAAAGCTTTTCATTAATGGAGAATTCGTGGAAAGCGCCTCTCAGAAAACATTTGAAAGCTATAACCCTGCCACCGGTGAAGTACTGGCGACGCTGTATGAAGCAGGTCCTGAAGATATTGATAGAGCCGTGCTAGCTGCAAGGAAGGCATTTGATGAAGGAAAATGGTCCAAGATGGGCAGTGCCAAGAGAAGCAGGCTTATGTATAAACTCGCAGATTTGATGGAAGAAAACAAAGAAGAGCTGGCCCAGCTTGAAACTCTTGACAATGGAAAGCCTATCAGGGAAACCTCTGCAGCTGATATCCCGCTTGCTGTTGAGCACATGCGCTATTATGCAGGCTGGACGACAAAGATCGTCGGACAGACGATCCCGGTAAACGGGCCTTTCTTTAACTATACTCGCCACGAGGCTGTAGGAGTGGTCGGGCAGATCATCCCTTGGAACTTCCCTCTCCTCATGGCAATGTGGAAGCTTGGGGCTGCACTCGCCACAGGATGTACGGTTGTCCTCAAGCCGGCAGAGCAGACACCTCTCTCCGCCCTTTATCTGGCAGAATTAATCCAGGAAGCGGGCTTCCCTGAAGGAGTCGTGAATATTGTCCCCGGTTTTGGTGAGACAGCAGGCCAGCCGCTGGTAGATCATCCTCAGGTCGATAAGATTGCGTTCACCGGTTCAACAGAGGTCGGAAAAATGATCATGCAAAGGGCTTCTAAGACGCTGAAGCGTGTCACGCTGGAACTTGGCGGGAAGTCCCCGAATATCATCCTTCCTGATGCGGATATGACAAAGGCCATTCCCGGCGCATTAAACGGAGTCATGTTCAACCAGGGCCAGGTATGCTGTGCAGGATCGCGTGTATTCATCCAGAAAAAGCAGTTTGATAATGTAGTGTCCGATATGGTCGATCATGCCAAGAAGATTAAACAGGGTGCAGGCCTTCATGCTGATACGCAGATCGGCCCTCTCGTTTCAACAGAACAGCAGAACAGGGTCCTGGGATATATTGAAAAAGGCGTCAGCGAAGGAGCAGAACTGCTTGTGGGCGGAAATAAGCCGTATGAAGAAGGCTACTTCGTCTCCCCTACTATCTTTGCGGATGTCCGTGATGAGATGACGATTGCCAAAGAAGAGATCTTTGGCCCTGTCATCTCGGCTATGCCGTATGAAGATCTTGATGAACTGATTGCCAGGGCAAATAACAGCGAATATGGCCTGGCGGCGGGCGTCTGGACGAAGGATGTCTCCAAAGCCCATTATATCGCCAGCCAGCTCAGGGCAGGGACCGTATGGGTCAACTGCTATAATGCCTTTGACGCAGCCTCCCCATTCGGCGGCTATAAGCAGTCTGGCATGGGCCGTGAAATGGGATCCTACGCTTTGAATAACTACACAGAAGTGAAGAGCGTCTGGATCGGAATGAACTGATTCTTTCATCAAAAAAGGGGCCTGCGGGCTCCTTTTTTCCATTTGAAACCCGATGCCAAAAATTCTTAATCATCCAGATAGCGCGTTCCTTAAGACACGGAGCCGGAAGAAGTTTTTAGCACTTGCTTCTAAAATTTCACATAATATCCATGTCATTTTTTCATTCTCTTCCCTATTCTTAAGTGGGAGGGAATGAAATGAAGAGACTTTATTGGATCAGCTCTATCCTTATTATTGCAGGGATTGCTGCAGGGATTGCTTTTTTTGTCATCAGGGATCATTCAGCAGAAATTCCGGATGATATATCATTGATTACTGAAAATGGTAAAGACTATGATTTCAGTGAGGGTGGAGAGACCCTAACATTAGTTGAATTTATTTATACCCATTGTCCTGATATCTGTCCTACGACAACACAAAAAATGAACATGCTCAGAAGCGATCTCGAGAATAATCAAGTATTTGGTAATAAAGTGAAATTCATGACAATAACCATCGACCCTTATCGCGACACACCTGAAGTACTGAGTAAGTATATGGACAATTTCGATATTAAAAAAGACGGAAACTGGGTGTTCCTGACTGGAGATAAAGACAGCATGAAAGAAGACCAGAAGGAAATTCAGGAGCTGGCCAATGCCTTCCAGTTTCAGTACCGTGATCCCGGGGACGGCTTTTATGTGCACAGTACCTATGTTTATCTCCTGGATAAAGACAATAAATATATTAAAAAGTTCCCAATGGGTGAAAGTTTTGATAGAAAAGAAGTATATGAGAATATCTTGAAGGAGCTTTGAGAATCTAACTGCCGGCCGGGATATGGATTTTTGCACGAAAAAGGCTGACTGCCGGGGAGGCAGATCAGCCTTTTGTATGTATATTCATTCGAATTTTTTTCAAGTTCTTCAGGCTGCACAGCAGGAGACAGCTGTATATGTGCCTGTCTCCTGTACCACTTTAGTCTCAATTCGTGGAGGAAGATATCTTTCCGGCCTGGTTGATGTGCAGCAGGTAGTCAGATTTTGGCTTAGTGAAGCTTATCTTTATGCCGGATTTTTTCAAGCGGTTAACTAAATCGACGAGCTGCTTTTTAGCCATGTCAAAAAACTCCTTTGTTTTGCCTGTATGATTTCATTTTACATGAAAAATATGAAAAAACTATGACAATCGGCAAATTAAATGTGAATAATTTTTGATAATTTTATTTATAAAACTGTCAAGCATTCTGAGTCAGCTGATTTACTCTATCTATTTCCCATTTCTTCTCAGCTGAAACTTTTTCCTCTTGCCTTTCATCTTTTTTTTACATTTGTCATTCCATTGGCACCTGTCGGAAAGATTCGCTCTTGGACGCTGAAAGTGTTATAATTCTTACGATATTGTTTTTTTTGGAGGAATCAAACCTATATGATAACTGTGAGCAACGTAGGTCTTCGTTACGGCGATAGGAAGCTGTTCGAAGATGTTAATATTAAATTCAATCCCGGGAACTGCTATGGCCTTATCGGCGCCAATGGTGCCGGTAAGTCGACATTCCTGAAAATCCTCTCTGGAGAAATCGAGTCACAGACAGGTAATGTATCACTCGGCCCTGGCGAACGCCTCGCGGTATTAAAGCAAAACCATTATGAATATGAGGAGCATGAAGTCCTGACTACGGTCATCATGGGGCATGCCCGTTTATACCAGGTTATGCAGGAAAAAGACGCTATCTATATGAAAGCTGATTTCACTGATGAAGATGGAATGAAGGCAGCTGAGCTTGAAGGCGAATTTGCTGAGCTGAACGGCTGGGAAGCTGAGTCTGAAGCAGCCATCCTTCTTAAAGGCCTTGGCATTGGCGAGGAGCTTCATAATAAGAAGATGGAAGATCTTACAGGGTCGGATAAGGTAAAAGTCCTGCTTGCACAGGCTCTATTCGGCAAACCTGATGTCCTGCTGCTCGATGAGCCTACGAACCATTTGGACATCAAGGCGATCCGCTGGCTTGAGGAGTTCCTGATCAACTTCGAAAACACAGTCATCGTTGTTTCCCATGACAGGCATTTCCTCAATAAAGTTTGTACGCATATTGCCGATCTGGACTTCGGAAAAATTCAGGTTTATGTCGGGAACTATGATTTCTGGTATGAATCAAGCCAGCTGGCTTCCAGGATGGCATCTGATGCAAACAAGAAAAAAGAAGAAAAAATTAAAGAGCTGCAAAGCTTTATTGCCCGTTTCAGCGCTAACGCATCAAAATCCAAACAGGCAACTTCTCGGAAAAAGCTGCTCGATAAGATCTCCCTTGATGATATCAAGCCTTCTTCCCGCCGTTATCCTTATGTTGGATTCACGCCGGAGCGCGAGATCGGAAATGATCTTTTAAGGGTAGATAGCATCAGCAAGACAATCGACGGTGTCAAGGTGCTCGACAATGTCAGCTTCATCATGAATAAAGACGATAAGATCGCCCTTGTCGGAACAGATGAAATTGCAAAAACGGCATTGTTCAAAATCCTTACCGGAGAAATGGAACCGGACAGCGGTTCGTTCAAATGGGGCATTACAACTTCCCAGGCGTATTTCCCGAAAGACAACTCGCAGTATTTTGAAAACAGCGAGCTGAACCTTGTTGACTGGCTGCGCCAATTCTCTCCTCAAGATGAGAGTGAAAGCTTCCTGCGCGGATTCCTTGGCAGAATGCTGTTCTCAGGCGAAGAAGTGCTGAAAAAAGCAAGCGTGCTTTCCGGTGGAGAAAAAGTCCGCTGCATGCTTTCCAAAATGATGCTCAGCGGTGCGAATGTGCTCCTTCTTGATGAGCCTACAAACCACTTGGATCTTGAGTCCATCACTGCTTTGAATAATGGATTGACAAGCTATAAAGGGTCCATGATCTTCTCTTCTCATGACCATCAGTTCATTCAGACAATTGCAAACCGGATTATTGAAATCACTCCGAATGGCGTTGTAGATAAGCAAATGACTTATGATGAATACCTGGAAAACGCTGACCTGCAAAAACAGGTTGCTGAAATGTATAAGTAAAAATGAACCAGGAAAGCCCGGCTTTCCTGGTTTTTCTTATTCCCGATTCATGAACATCCAGCTGCGCTCCTTTAGGATCAGGCTGTTTGCGCTCTTGTTCTTCAGGTGTCAGACATCTTGTTTTTTTGTCTTCTTTCTTGCTGAATCAGCTTTGAATCTGCCTGTTTCACTATTGGTCGTGCCCTGTCCCTCAACATCAGGCGAGCTTAAGCCGGTTTTGGAAGGATCTTTTTTGTGCTTGGCCATTTAAACACCTCCGATTATTAATTTTAGCTCCCAAGCCCTATCTCATTCATGGGAATAAGACGCCGCTCTTTCAGGCATCATAACCTTCAGAGGAGGTGTAAGTTATGGCGAAACGTATTGCGGTAGAACAATCTCTTACCAATATCCAGGAGGCACTCCGTGCGAAAGGCTATGATGTAATTGACATGAAAACTCAGGAGGATGCCCAGAATTGCTCCTGCTGTGTAGTGACGGGACTGGACTCCAATGTAATGGGGATGCAGGATACTTTCACTCAATCTTCAGTCATCGAGGCTAACGGATTATCGGCAGATGAAGTTTGCCGGCAGGTTGAATCAAGGCTTCAATAAATGGCGCAGAAGACTAAAGGTTACTCTTTAGTCTTTTCTTTTATAAAAAAGGCATTGAATCAGCTGATTCAATGCCTCTGTTTTATTCTCCAGTATATTTTTCTCGACAAAATGTATAGAGAAGCGAGTATCAGCACAAATACCATATAAAAGACCCCTGATTGTAATGGCGTTTCTTTAATTTCTGCTGCTTCGGCTGCTTCACTTGGACCTGCAGCTTTTACAGCCTCTGGCTCAAGGGGGAATATTTGGATCAATTTTCCGCTATCATCGACTATTTTCAGAAGACCTTCTTCTGTGACGATTTTTTCAAAATGGTTCAGCGGAATAGTCACGAAGCGGTCTTTACCGCTAAAATAGAGCTGGTCCCCTTTTTGAAAAGAAGTTTCTTTACTGATCATCGAAGATTTGAAATGGCTGAAGCCGTAATCAAGCAAGTTCTTTGTGTCATTATAGATATCTCTTTTGAAATCCGCTTTCATGACGATGGCAGTCAGCTGGATTTTTCCATTTTCTGCAGATGTCGCCAGCGTCTGTTTGCTTTCGTTCACAAATCCGGTCTTTCCGCCGGTTATCCCGGTGTATGGCACTTCGCCTTTTAGCATGCGGTGGTGGGTAAATATCGTTGTGTCCCAGCTTTCTCCATCCCATGCGAGCTCTTTTGTCCCATAAATCGCTCTGAAAGTGCTATCTTTCAAGGCATAGCTGGTGATAAGCGCCATGTCTTCAGCTGTTGTATAATGATTTTCATCAAACAAGCCGTGCGGGTTTGTGAAATGGGTGTTATGGACATGCACTTCTTTTTCCAGGAATGTGTTAACGTTTTTTTCATACTCTTCCATGTTTCCGTCAAGATGCTCGGCAATTGCAGCTGCAGCATCATTCCCTGAGTTTACCAGCATCCCCTCGATCAGGTGCCTGAGCGTTGTCTTCTCGCCTTCTTCTAAATAAACCTTAGTCCCTTCTGTTTCAACAGCATTCCTGCTGATGGTCACGATATCACGGAGGCCGCCTTTTTTTATCGCATAAATAGCAGTGGCGATCTTTGTCAGGCTGGCTGGATACATCCGGTCAGATCCATTTTTGTTGTATAAAATAGCCTTGGATTGCGAATCAATTAAAACCGCAGCCTCACTCACTATGGCGGGTTCCTTTTCATCTTTTGCGATAGCGCTCTGACCGCCGTGTACACAAAACACGAGAATCATTAAAGCGGATATTAATTTTTTCATCTGTCAATCTCCATTTGCTGATTTTGATAGTGCTAAATTCCCTAATTTTGATTGTACCAAAATATTTTGCGGCAAATGGGCTTGTTTATGAATTGTTACAAAAATGAAAAATAACACGTTTCGTTAATGGGTAATTTGGGAATGTATTTGGTCAAAATGAAAAGCCATCTAACAAGATGGCTTCATTCAGTGTTCTTTTTAAGAAGAAATGCAAAGTAGGCTGCATTTTTATCCTGGGCAGCAAATACCTAGCTTCCCCCGCAGCCGCCTCCTCCTCCGCAGCTCGAGCAGCTGGATCCGCCTGAACAGTTCGAACCCCCTGAACAGCTGCCTGAATCTGAATCATGATCCGTGCTGCACGCAAATCCGGAACAGGAGGTGGCTCCTGCATACCCGCTCTTCATCATTTCCACAGGAAGCACTTCTTCAATATGTGATGAGTAATCATCATGCTCATACATCGAGAAAAATACGGCTGCCGGAAGAAGCAGGCTCATATCATGTGAAGAAGAAATCCGTGTGAACGGTTTTTTTTCATTTTTGCTGAAAGTCATTTCTGCTTCCCTGATGTCCGTCTTGAGCTGCCGGATCAGATAAAGCTGAACTTCTCTTGCATCTTCACCATCCCTGAAGTACTTTGCGAGAAGCTCCCCTTCAGATCTGGTTCTGAAATCATTCAAAATGCTCTGCTCAATGGGTGTTTTTAAAAATTCTCCCCAAATCAAGCGGCTGTTTCTTGCCGGGGAAAAGACCTGAAGGTAGACCCAGTCGAAAAAGGCTCTTTCCCCCGGGATTGGAACAATCTCCATATTAGGTGTGTGGTGCAAAAAGCTGCTGTAAAACTTTTTTGAGAAATCTTCATAATCTCTTGTGAACATAAGCATCTCATGCCAGACCGCATCCACTTTCCCGCTGAACATAGGCACCGATTTTAAAATGCTGCTTAGTACAAAGAACCTTTTAAGCTCAAAGAATACCCAGTCAAAATGCTTTTCCGACCAGGAAGGATGCTCCTTCAGCATTCTGTTTTTTATATTG
Source organism: Bacillus infantis (assembly GCF_020171945.1). Lineage (GTDB taxonomy): Bacteria > Bacillota > Bacilli > Bacillales > Cytobacillaceae > Bacillus_AB > Bacillus_AB infantis_A. The sequence continues at coordinate 265,635 of NZ_JAIVAP010000001.1, forward strand.
GACTGATATCCTTCAGATAGGGCTTTTTCTAAATGCTGTGCAAGCGGTTTGGCTGCATCATTTTCAATGCCAAGCCCTTCAGGCAATTCATCCGCATACAGTCTCGGACGCCTCTTTCCTTTATTGCCGCTGATGATAGAAACCGCCATTCCTAAGATGAATATAAAAACGATGACAAATACAATGAAACCTGCCATTCTTCCCCTCCTTATGACTGATAATACCATTATATTCTGTCATGCACGTTTTTTACAGGAAAAAACCGCCAAATGATCAATGGCGGTTTCCCTTGCTGGAATTCAGTTTTGCTTCAAGGAAGAAATCTTTTAAATATTCGATGTAACTTTCGTCTCTGGCCAGCCAGGCGGAATGACTCCTTTTCAGGTCGTGTTCTGCAGCAGTAAAACTCTCATATTCTTCCCCTGCCGTGCAGCCATTCATATCGATTCTCCATGCATGATGGTCCTTAAAGATGAGAAAATGATCTCCCTTTCTGTTCTCATAAAGAGAGCCTGTCTCGGATTCTTTGTGGTTATGTTCATTTTTAAAGGCGTCACTCTTAATGGGATCATCGGAAAAAACATCTTTCACAAAGAGGGAAAATGCCTCTTCGGTCATGCTGCTCCCTGATGCCTTGGCATGTCCCCCTCCACCGAACCTTCCGGCTATTTCGGATACATCAATATGATCATGGATAGTCCTGTAGCTTATTCTTTTTCCGCCTATGCTGAGCAGGGCGATATAGTCCAGGTGGGGAAATTCCTTCCCAAGCTCATTGCCAAGCTCGGAATGGTATGATTCCGCGTGGACAATACCCGCACAATGCTCCCCTATAAAAGCCTGGACGATTTCCCGCTTCTTTCTTCTTATATAACGTTCAATCTTGTCTTCTTCCATTTCGAGAAGTTTTTTCTCAAATTCATCAAACTCGAATGACGTGGTTTCTTTGAGCCGGTCCAGCATTTTTTCTTCAAATTCTTCAATGGAAAGAAGGAAAAAAAGGTCATTCAGCTGTTTTGCCTTCATGTTCCCATTCTGGTCCCACTCCCACGTATCATATTGCCTGACGAGCTCTACAAATTCTTTAAGTGCTTCTGTTGGGGTAATATGATTTTCTTTTATCAGATAATCGAAGAATAGGGACGTGGCAGAAGCCAGCCTTCCATCATCATATTCCACGGTAACGCTCGCCCAGCTGCTGCTGTTCAGATGCAGTGCCGACTTATGATGGTCAATCAGCTGTACGGTCCCGCCATCCTTTTGCAGCTGGGTTAATCGCTGTTCATTTTCTTCATTAACAGATAAATCTGTGATCAGCAGTGTATCCTGTTTCTTTTCTTTGTTTTTCAGACGGTCCAGATGACGGCTGATCTGAATATCCAATCCGGAGACCGAATTATAGCGGACCTCTGCCTTGTCACCATATGCAAGCTTCGCTAAAATCCCGCAGCCAATCCCGTCCAAATCGTTATGTGTAAATAAACGGTACATACTACACCTCGCCAAAATTGTTGTCCTGAATAGTGTGGTGAAACTTTCCTATTTTATGCCTTTTACCCAGCTGAAACAAAATTTAAAAATTTTTCTTGGAATAAGACAAGTTCCCCCTTCCCCCTGGCATATCTTTAAAATAGATCAATTCAAAGGGGGATCTGTATATGCCTTTTTTAGTTTTAAAAAGAAGTACCGTTATATTTGCACTCGTTCTGCTGGCAGCTGTCGTGTCGGCAACAGGATGGTTTCTGCTTGGGAAAGACAGCTTAAGTGTATTCAGCCAGGATAAGGCAGCGAAGGCACCAAGAGAAATACACATGGTCACAGGCGAATTCAAAGCGACGCTGCCAGATGGAAAGGAAATCGAAGCATACCGCTGGGATCCTGGTACAATTTTTATCAAGGAAGGCGAGGAAGTTGTTTTAAAAATCTCCGGCATCAACGGCATGGAGCATCCATTCATCATCGAGGGAACTGATATAAAAGGAATCGTCAAAAAAGGCGGGGAAACATCAGTACCGGTCAAAATCGACAAAGAAGGCATTTACCGCCTGGTCTGCCTCACCCATCCAGATAGAGACAGCAACGGGCCGATGATCGGGTATATTGTTGTGGATTGAATGAGGAGGGCACTAGTTCAGCCGACTAAAACACTTTGGCATATTTTTCTCAGATCAGAAGGTTCTAGATTAGCTGACTAAGACCCTCTGGTATGCATTCCGCTATTCAGAGGGCGCTAAAACAGCCGGCTGAGCCTCTCTCTATACCCAATCAATTTTGCAAAAAGAATTTTCAACTCAATGATTAAAACTCTGTTATGTTTCCTGCTCAATGAATAAAAAAGGGTTCCAGCGCATCAGGCTGAACCCTTTTTTCTATATTAATGAGATACAATTTGCTGTTCAGTATATCCAGGAGCCTTACTGAGGGCCGCTAGAATGAATATAACCCGCATGGTCCCGTAATGAGAGGTTTGGCCTTATATTCGTTCGCCTATAAAAGCGGTCTATGCTTTCCTATCTCCCAATAAACATCTGTGTCCAGTAATGTCCGTAGCTGCCTCCTTTGGCGTATCCGACGCCGATTTCGGTGAAGCTGCTGCTGAGGATGTTTTTGCGGTGGCCTTCACTGTTCATCCAGGCGGTTACTACTGCCTGTGGCGTGGTTTGGCCGGCAGCGATATTTTCTCCTGCTGTCCTGTAGGAAATTCCAAAGCTCTTCATCATATCAAATGGCGTACCATAGGTTGGAGAGTTGTGATCAAAGTAGTTTCTGTTGATCATATCCTGAGATTTGTACCTTGCAGTCCTTGAGAGCTCCCAGTTGGATTTAAGAGGCTTAAGGCCGTATTTCGCCCTTTCTTTGTTTACCAGCTGGACTACCTGTTCTTCGGCAGATTGTTCGGCAGCTGCTGAAGGAATGGTGAGCCTCTGGCCCGGATAAATGAAATTAGGGTTTGTGATATGGGAATTCAGATTGATGATTTCTGTGATGCCCGCCTGGTACTGCTGGGCTATTTTCCACATCGTATCCCCTTTTTGTACAGTATGTACGGTTGAAGCGTCCGCAGTTAAGCGTGTTCCAAAGACAAAGGTGACAGAAAGCAATAAAATGAGTGAATATTTCAGTAATGTTTTCATAATGCTATTTAACCAGATAGATAGCCTCAGAGCCAGCGGTAAATCTTGCCCATTTATGCTGGATTTGCATCGCCTGAAGAATCATGGAAAGAAAGTAAATTAGTCATAAAAATTTCACAGAAGCACTCTTTAAGACCTTTTTACCCACGTTAATTTTCTATATAATGGAAATGAGGTGAGGTCTATGCTAATGGCTCTTAAACGGTATGATAAAAGTATTTTTGCATTACTTGCAGGAATGGTTATCGCAGCAAACTGCCTGCTTTATCGGACATCTTTTTTGGCTCCTGTCCCAAAAGGTGTATATTGGGGCACTGTGGTGGATTTGTTTATTGTCCTGCCAGCTTTGGGTTATTATTTCCTTTTAAGGAAAAAACGTTCTATTCTATACTTAAGCCCTGTCCTTCTTAGTACTTATGGGCTTTCACATGTGATTATCCCGGAAGGACTGCTGCAGTCAGCCAATATTCCGCGGTTGATGCTTGTTCTGGGAGAAATCCTTATCCTCTCGGCAGCAATTCTGGTAAACAAAGAAAAAATATTGCAATTTTATAAAGAACTTAAAGATCGCAACCGGCATAATTCTTTTCTGAAATATAATCTGGACAAAACTGCAGCAAGGTACTTTTCAGAATCAGCTGCTCTCAGGCTTTTAGCGTCTGAAATTGCCCTTTTCCAGTATTCCTTATTCTCCTGGAAAAGAAAGCCCGTGGCAGACACTGGCGCTATATTTACCTATCATAAAAAGAAAAGCTCATCGGCCGTTTACATCATGCTGATACATGCAACAGTACTTGAATCGGTTGGACTGCATTTCTTTCTTCATCAATGGAATGCGGCAGTTTCTTATATTCTTCTTATTCTGAATGTGTATGCGGTTCTATATTTCATTGCAGAGCTGCATGCGATGCGGCTGACTCCTTATCTCCTGACAAAAGAAGTCCTCTTGCTGCAAACAGGGCTTTCCAAAAGCATGGAAGTAGAGCTCTGCAATATTGAAAGCATTTCTTTCTACGAAGGTCCCGAAAAGTTTACGAAAAAAGAACTGCAAACTCTCTATGATGCACGGGCCATCGATTTTATGCAGGAAAAGCCGCAGATTGAGATCAGGCTTAAAGAGCCGGGGAAAGTACTGATGCCCTTTGGCATTGTCCAGCAGGCTGACCGGATTGTTCTGGATCTTGATGATCCGCAGGCATTTGCAGCCGAACTGAAATCCATGCTGCCAGAGTAAAAAGAAGCCGTCCACCTGAATGGACGGCTTTGCATTCTTATTTGCTGGCTGAGGCAATTTTGCCATTGGCCGGTTTTTTATTTTTTCCACCAGCTGTCGAACATGGAAGCAGGCAGCTGCCTTTTATGTTCGGTAATCAGGTATCTCTTTTCAATCTTTTCGGCTGTTTCAGGTGAAACCTCTTTTCCTTCCAGGTAATCATCCAGCTCATCATAGCTGATCCCAAGCTCCGTCTCGTCAGCCTGTCCCGGCTTATTATCAAGAAGGTCGGCAGTGGGAGTTTTGAGGTAGAGGCGTTCTACTGCACCCATTTCCTTTAGGAGAGCCTTCCCCTGGCGTTTCGTGAGTCCTGTGAGAGGAAGAACATCTGCTCCGCCGTCGCCGTATTTCGTAAAGAAACCGGTAACTGCCTCTGCTGCATGATCTGTGCCGATGACCAGCAGGCCTTCCTGGCCGCCAACTGCATATTGGGCAATCATGCGCATCCTGGCTTTTACATTGCCCTTATGATAATCAGACAAAGGTTCGCCTTTTGTGATGATATCAAATTCTTCTTTGACGGCATCTACAGCATTTTTCACGTTGAACGAGTATTCAGTGTCGGCTTTAATGAATGAAAGAGCAAGCTGGGCATCATCCTCATCCTGCTGCACTCCATACGGAAGGCGGACGGCTATAAAGCGTACCTCATGCCCTTCACTCCTCAATTCCTCCACTGCCATCTGAGCCAGCCTGCCGGCAAGGGTTGAGTCCTGGCCGCCGCTGATTCCGAGCACATATCCTTTTGCCTTGGAGGCTACAAGGTAATCCTTCAAGAATTGGACTCTATTTCTGATTTCTTCAGAAGGATTGATTTCCGGTTTAATATTCAACTCTTCCATAATTCTCTTTTGCAGATTCATTTGTTTCTCCTCCTCTATTGATTCCTTTTTACCTTTTCTCTAACTTGCTCAATATTGCGCATTTTATTTTCCCAGCATAATGTGCTCAAATCGACTGGATATTCCTCAGGATTGAGGGAGCGCTTATATTCATCCCAGAGCACATGCAGATTGCTCTTTGCAAAAGCTTGAATTTTGTTGAGTTCAGGGGTTTCATACACAAGCTTCCCATCAAGGAAAATATCATGGTGCAGCTCCTGGGCCTTAAAGCTGGTGATGAATTTGCTGATAAAGGTATGGACAGGATGGAACATTTTCAGCCTCTCTTCTTCCTCAGGCCGTTCATGTTCCATGGCAATATAATCGCCCTCTGATTTTTGGTTAGCCGTATTGATGATCCTGTAAACCTTTTTAAGGCCCGGGGTAGTGACCTTTTCAGGATTGCCGCTGATTTTGATGGTGTCTTTCATGGTACCTTCTTCATCCTCAATGGATACAAGTTTATAAACAGCGCCAAGGGCTGGCTGCTCATATGCAGTGATAAGCTTTGTCCCAATGCCCCATGTGTCTATTTTTGCTCCCTGGGCTTTCAGGTTCATGATTGTGTATTCATCGAGGTCATTCGATGCCACGATCTTTGCATTCGGAAATCCTGCTTCATCCAGCATCCTTCTTGCTTCTTTTGAAAGATAAGCAAGGTCGCCGCTGTCCAGCCTTATCCCTATAAAATTAATTTTATCGCCAAGTTCCTTCGCTACCTTAATGGCGTTTGGAACCCCGGATTTGAGGGTGTCATAGGTATCTACCAGGAATACACAGTCTTTATGCCTGCGTGCATACTTGTGGAAGGCTGTATATTCATCCCGGTAAGCCTGTACAAGCGCATGTGCATGTGTACCTGATACAGGGATGCCGAACAGCTTGCCGGCCCGCACATTTGATGTTGCATTGAATCCGCCTATATAGGCAGCTCTTGTTCCCCAAATCGCAGCATCCATTTCCTGTGCTCTTCTTGTTCCGAATTCCATTGCAGTTTCCTCGCCGACCACCTGCTTGATCCGGGAAGCCTTGGTGGCAATAAGGGTCTGGTAATTGACAATATTCAGAAGCGCCGTTTCAATCAATTGCGCCTGGGCAAGCGGCGCTTCAATCCTCATGATCGGCTCGTTTCCGAAAACAAGCTCACCTTCTGCCATTGAACGGACAGATCCGGTGAATCGCAATTCTGCCAGATACTCCAGGAAATCTTCCCTATAGTGAAGCTCATCCCTTAAATAAGCAATATCTGATTCTGTAAAACGGAAATCTTCCAGATAGCTTATCACCCTTTCAAGGCCGGCAAAAATACCATAGCCGTTCCCAAACGGAAGTTTACGGAAAAATAATTCAAAAACCGCTTTACGGTTATGTACACCATCCTCCCAGTAAGTTTCAGCCATATTGATTTGATATAAGTCAGTATGAAGAGTCATACTGTCGTCCATATACTTTCCTGTCATGTCCTACCTCCAAAGATTACTGTATTAACGAAGCATTCAGGCTGCCTTTGAAATGTTCCAGGGCCCAGCTGTGGCCTGCCTGGCTAAAGCTTGCGACCGCCTTCTCATGCACGATGATTTTAAAGCCTTTATTATAAGCATCTACAGCTGTATGAAGAACACAGATATCGGTACAGACACCTGCCAGGTGAAGTTCTTCTATCCCCCGCTCCCGCAGCTTAAGCTCGAGATCGGTTCCTGCAAAGGCGCTATAGCGCGTTTTGTCCATCCAGTAGACATTTTCCTTATCCTTATGCTCTGTAAACACATTTTTAAGGCTGCCATACAGTTCACGCCCTTTTGTCCCTTCTATATTGTGGGGCGGATAGAGCTCTGTTTCAGGATGGTAAGGGTCGCCTTTTTTATGAAGATCAATGGCAAAAACGGTATAATGCCCTTCCTTAATGAAAGTCTCGGTCAGGTCTGTTATGTATTCTTCGATTTCCTGGGCAGGCTTGCCGCACGGCAGGGCACCGATTACAAAATCATAGGTGTAATCAATATTGATCAATGCTTTTTTCATACAAAAATCCTCCCTCGCTTTAAGAATAAATCTATTATAAGCCAATTCATGGAAGGAATCATCCTGAAGCTTCCTTAAATATGGTTCATCTTTTACGATGATACCCCAACTTTAAGCTATTTACTCTTATAAAGCCCTGCGTCAGGATCAGAATCTCCAATAGCCCAGGCACACTCCCAGTCCGGAGAATATCATGTACCAAAGAAGGAGTGTGAACAGATGATCAATTGGAAGCAGTTCTTTGCTATACTGATCCCGGTCTTACTGATAGCGGCCATTCCTTTTATTATATTCCACTGGGGTCCTTCAAAGGAAAATGACAGCGGCAGAAACCAGACCGATCCAGAATCTGTGGTGTGGGGTGTCGATTCCGCCAGCCTTACAGCCGAATCACTATTTTCCTGTGTGAGAGAGAACTTCGGTAACCCTAAGATCTGGGGAAGGTATCTGGGTACAAAAGAAGGTGTTTCACAAGGACTGACAAAAGAGGAAGCGGCCTTTCTGCAAGCCAATAATGCCGGCATACTGCTGATCAATAACCAATTTACAGATGCTGCAGGCATTGACAATGGAACTGAAGCAGGGAATCTGGGGATTCAGCTCGCCAGTGAACTGGGCGTTCCGGAGGGGACAGCCATTTTTGCTGATATAGAACCGAACTATCCGGTTGACTCTGACTTTATTAGAGGTTATTACAGCGCAATGAGTGAATCTCCATACGAGGCAGGGATTTATGGTGTTTTTTCCGGCAGCAGCGCTCTGTATGCCGCTTATAAAAATGCAGCCGCAAATACAGCTGGATTAAAGGAGAATTTAATTCTGTGGACAGCTTATCCTCAAGCAGGAGTCACAACTGAGGGAGAGGCACCTGCCTATAGCCCGGAAGCACCGGAAGGGTCAGCTGTATTGGGCTGGCAATATGGACTTGATGCCGAAGCCTGCAATATCGATACCAATCTATTTAAGGGGCTCATGCTTGAATATATATGGCAGTAGCAGCATCTTCAGCCTGGCTTAATACAGCCGGGCTTTGCGTCTAAGTTAACCGAAAAAAATTTTGGTTGACAATAAATACTGTAAGGTTTACATTTTAATTGTTAACATACATAGTATTATAGTTTACAGAAAAGGAGAATCTTCATGACTAAAGATCAGTTAAAACTCAGGTCAATGATTGTGACTGCATTATTTGCAGCGATCATCGGGGTGCTGGCACAGATTACTGTCCCGCTGCCTCTCGTGCCCATTACTGGCCAGACGCTGGCAATCGGGCTGGCAGCTACCATCCTTGGCTCCCGTTACGGAACTTTATCAGTTATTCTTTATCTGATTATCGGAGCTGCCGGTGTTCCTGTTTTCGCTGAATTTTCAGGAGGGATTTCTAAGCTCGCCGGTCCGACGGGAGGATATCTTGTCGGCTTTATTCCTGCTGCTTTTATTACTGGACTGTATATTGAGAAAATGGGTTTCACCTTCAAGCATGCTTTAGTGGCCAATATAATCGGAATGTTCGTTACCCTGATATTTGGAACTGCCTGGCTTAAGATTGCTGCGGGTCTTGGCTGGGGTGCTGCAATTGCGGGAGGATTCACACCTTTCCTTGCTGTAGGGGTCATTAAAGCAGCTTTGGCTGCATGGGCTGGTATTATTGTAAGGCGCAGGCTTGTAAGTGCAAGGCTCCTTTTCACCTCAGGAGGTGCAGTGAAAGAGTCGGCTTAATATAATAATATTCGGAGGCTGTCCATCTTGAGGACAGCCTTTTTATTTTCCCAGCATTTTTTTTATTATAAACGGAGTTCCCAGCAGGACTGGAAACAGATAATAGCTGAGCCTGTACAAAAACAGAATGAGCATGGCAGCTTCACCTGCTACCCCCTCCCTCTGCATCATTAAGAGGAAGATCAGATCAAAGGATCCCGCTCCGCCCGGAATCATGCTGATAATTCCTGTACACAGAGCAGCGATGACGATTGGGAACAGCTGAAAAAAGGATATATTCACCCCGATGGTATGGGAAATCCCCCATATGCAAAGTACAATAAACAGCCATTCAAAGATTGAAATGGCAACCAGTTCTGATACAAAGCCTTTCCGGTTTCCGGGAATATCCCAAAAAGGCTGCCGTCGCCAGTAAAGAACCAAAAAAAGCGGATTGTAAAGTGCAATCGCCCATAAGGGCACACCCTCCCAGCCATCCAGCGGACCTGCAGAAACGGCCAGGACAGCAATTGCAAAAAAAGAAAGCCCGGTTAAAAAGAAAAAAGAGAGCTTGGCAGCCGTCCGGACCAGCGGGCTATCCTTCGGCATATACTTCTTATAGAAATATGTCCTTAGTGTGGCCCCTGCTATCCCGCCCAGACCCACAATATTTGAATATGCGTTTGCTGACAGTGAATAAAAGAATAATTTTGTTCTCGGTAAATGGACAGAAAAAAGCTGGAGCAGGACAACATCGTAAAAATACATAGGAGAAAGGGCGGCAATCCCAAGAGCAAAAATATAAAGCAAGTCCAAGCAAGAAAGGCTGCGGGCCAATCCGGCAGAAGCATCCCAGTCCAATTTGGAGAGCATGCCTTTTGCCTCATAACCTAAAACAATGAGAAATAATATTGGCAGGGAGATTTTCAGAAGAAAGATATATCTATTTTTTATTGCCACCCTTGTCCTCCTTTCCTATTGATCAGCTATAACTTATCCTATTCATTCTTTCCTGCAAAAAGAATCTGCAGCCTGGCCGGCATCTGTTGGTCCACCGGCGGGCAAGATTGCCTTTAAAGATGGAATAGCTTATAATTACAGTATTGGCCTACTAATTTATGGGGTGAATGAATGTTTGATCTGTTAATGGATTTTACAAATATTCCGGCTGAATATACATTGTATGCGAGTTTTATGCTCGGTCTTACAGTCAAGTCCTTCTTGGCATGGAATATTGAATACTCTTTCATGGAATCTACCTGCAAGCCAGCCGAGCTGGGCGCCGGTTCCGGAAGCCTTAAGCTTTACGAAGCCTGCGGCAGGCCCTTCAGCCCGCTTCTCCGCTGGATTGCCAAATATATACGCGCCAAAGAAGGATCGGGCAGCGACTCCGAGGATGCAGACTCCTCCATTATGCTTAAATTTGCTATCTAAAATTTAAACTAATGGAGGAATTTAATTGAAATCGAAAAAAAATCTTGCTGCATTTCTTGTTCTATCTTTAACAGCTATCCTTCTTTCCGCATGCCAGGCATCACAGCCCGGCCAGCAGAGTGATGGCTTTTTCAACACCTATCTGGTCCAGCCTTTTGCAAGTGCCATCCATATGGTCGCTGAATTATTTAATGGCAATTTCGGTTTATCCATCATCCTTATTACGCTGATCATCCGCCTGGCCCTTATGCCGCTCATGCTTAAGCAGTACAAAAGGCAGCAGGATATGAAAGGCAAAATGGATGTGCTGAAGCCGGAAATGGACAAGATCCAGGCCCAGTTGAAAAAGACGAAAGATCAAAAAGAACAGCAAAAGCTGCAGCAGGAAATGTTTGCTCTTTATCGCAAGCATGGTGTAAACCCGCTTAATGTGGGCTGTCTGCCAATCCTGATTCAAATGCCTATTCTGATGGGCTTCTACTATGCCATCAGGAGTTCACATGAAATTGCTGCGCATTCTTTTTTGTGGTTCAATCTTGGACAGCCTGACCTGCTCATTACAGCAGCAGCGGGTATAGTCTATTATCTGCAGTTTAAAGTGACCCAGGCCAATATGCCGGTCCAGCAGCAGAACCAGATGAAATTTATGGGACTGCTGTCGCCGATCATGATTGTTGTCTTCTCTTTCAGCGCTCCTGCAGCCCTCCCTTTGTATTGGACAGTGGGAGGAACGTTCCTTATTCTGCAGACCCTGATTGGCCGCAGGCTTTATCAGACAGCACCTGCAGCCAAAGAAGCTGAAATATCCAGATAATATTGAAAGAAGCATGAGGGATTCCCTCATGCTTCTTTTTTGTATAGATGGCAGCACGCTTTTGCATAAATGGGCTGGAACTCTGAAATAATGAAGAATAGAAAGGATGTGGGAATTTGATCAGCAAAAAGCTATTTCTAGCCGGCTTTGCAGCCCTCTCTGTTCTGCCTGGCTGCGGGATTAATGAAAAAGATACATATGATGATACTGCTATCAGGGATATGGGAAGCAAACAGACAGAAAATCTCGTCAGCACTTCGAAGGAAGACAGTGAAACAAACACAAAGCTGACGGATCCTACCAGGACATCTTATGAAGGGAAAAATGAAGCGCCCAGGCTGATCCTGGATGAAACAGCTTCGAAAAGAATCAGCAGTATGGACATGACCAATGATGCTATCGTTATTAAAACGAATAACCGCACGTTTGTTGCAGTAAAGCCAGCTAAGGAATATCGGCTTGCCGGGAACTCCAGGCAGGAAATCAAACAGGCACTGCCTGCAGAAAACTCTGCAAAAGCTGTATATATAACAGATGATGCAGAGTTTTATAAGCATGTAAAAACCTATCAGGATGCAATCATTGCCGGAAAGCCCGTAGATCAGCTTTACCAGGAGTTTATAAAGCTCGCAGAAAAAACATTCCCGGATTCTAAATAGGATAAATATTCTTCAGTTTCTGTATAAGCCTTTCTTTTACTTGCGGCCATTCTTCTTTTAGAATGCTGTAATAAACAGTATTTCTGGCGAATCCATCAGCTATGATCCGGTCTTTCCGGAGAATGCCCTCTTTGACTGCACCCAGCCTTTCTATTGCCTTCTGGGATCTGATATTCCTGCTGTCCGTTTTTAGCTGGACCCTGTTCATATCCCATATTTCAAAAGCGTGCCTGAGAAGGAGAAATTTGCATTCCGTATTCACAGATGTTCTCCAGACCTCTGGCGTATACCATGTTGAGCCGATTTCAAGCGTTTTATTTTCCGGCAGGATGTCCAGATACCTGGTGCTGCCCACAAGCCTGCCGGATTCCTTCAAGCCCACCGAAAAAGCCAGTTGTTTCCCTTCTTTCACTAAATCCGCCGCTTTCCGGGTATCTGCCTTCATTTCTTCAAGACTAAAGATCTTTGATGCAGTAAATTCCCAGATCTCCTTATACGCAGCAGCCTCCCACAGCAAACTGCTTTGATCTTCACGGATCGGGCTAAGCCTGACGGACTTTCCTTCAAGAATGGGCGGTTCTATCCATAATGCCATAAAGTTCTCCTCCTGTTCTGCTAAGAAACTCTATATTCGACAAAAAGGAGAAAAATCCTTTTCAAGCAAAAACAAAAGCCCCAGGCACATGCCTGGAGCTCTCTTCTTAAGCTTCCTGAAAGTAATCTTTATAAAACCCGCTCACTTTTCCGGAATTGTCTACGACAAAATAAAACTCTTCTGTCTCATTTTTAACTTCATACTCTTTGCCTTCAGTAAGCGCCCTGTTCACAATATACTTGGCTGCATTCGTATGGATGCATTTTACTGTTTTTAATGTTGGCCGTTCATGCCAGTCTAAATGGATCATCTTTTGCCACTCCTTCAGCTTTTTCACCTTTTAGTATAAAGAATCAGGAGCCTATATAGCAACTGGATTTTCCTCTTCATCCGGTTTTGGCTGGATATTGGTGATGATATTATCAATATATTCTTCTTCAAACGTATACATTTCGCCTGTCACAATATTTTTGCATGTCACATATGTCTTTTGGCAGATGTTATCCAGCCGGATAAATTCTAAGTATTGATAAAGCTTCTTCTTATAGATTACTTCAATCAGCAAGCCATTATCCATATTCATATTCATATGCTGACCCTCTTTCTGTGATGATGGCAAAGGTTATTTACCACCTGGAGAGCCAGTATTAAACCTATGGATAGGCTATTGCAGAAATTTTTATTCCTTTTTGGCGGCTGCAGGGCTTTGGGTACGGAGAGCAGCGATGTTTCCTTCCAGCTTCTTGAAATATTCCCTGCTAAGCCTTCCCTTTGCACCACGCAGGATTTCTGCAGCATAATGGTCAGGAGGTGCAAGCTCCTCCCGTTTATTATATACATGAAAGGAAAGGACATTTTTATACAAAATGCCTTCTGAGTTAATATCAAGGAATACCGGCCTGTACAATCCTCCATGGAAGCCCTCACGGATAAACAGGTATTCCACTGCGTCATATGGCAGTCTGTAAAGAATCCCTTCTGTTACTCCGCCATCCTCAATGATATCGCCCCTGCCCCCGTCCGGCCTCTCCAGGAGATATTTCATTGAGTATCCTTCTAAAGTGCCAGGGCCAATGATCTGCTGAAAAAAGTGATCGACTTTTGCCAGTCTGAAGCGTTCATCGTCCATGCAGGAACCGTAAGCAAAATATAGTACGGCGGGAGGGCGAGCTTCCATAAGCCTGTAAAGCTTCCAATCTCCATGAAGGATCGGCTTTACCAAAAGATCATCTCTGCTGGATATATATACAAACCCGCTGAAGGATCCAGTATCCGTGTGGATGTCCTGCTCCACCCTGTCATAGAGATTATCCTTCCGCCCGGGTATATAATCCTCCAGTTCATCAAGGTCCTTGAATTGATCCAAGTGCACTTCATATAATTCTCCGTATACTTTCTGATCGGCTGAGGCCTTCATCGAAGGATATCCCAGCCCTGTATCATAAAGTTCCCCGTAAACCCATGCCTGCTCTGCCAGGCACCTGCCGGCTTCCAGCAGATAATGATTCTCTTCATGATGCCTCAAAGTTCCGTATACAAACAGCTTTACGTAAGACAATGTCAAACCTCCATAATGAAAAAATGAAATGTTAATTCCGTCAGTTCCTGCCTTACGGCTATTATACAGAAAATGAAAAGCAGGGGCTAATGAAGACCCTGCTTTACCTGTCTACAGATTAAGCTGGATGCAATGGCATGCCGGCCTATTCTTAAATAAAGAAAAGTGACAGTAAAAAGGATATTTTTCTTGTTTTCCCTTCTCTAAAAAGGGTTTGCTTTCCAGTTCCTTTTCCCTGTATTGGCTGAGCTTCTCACATACATAAGTCTCTTCATACATTCTGCTGCGCCTCCCGCTTTTTGATATCCTTATTGTAAACTGCAGGGAATTTTGCAGCATTGGCGGGAAGCTGGAACAGCACTCAGACTTTTGATTGAAAAAGGAACTATATTATTTATGGCGGGACAGGATTTCCTGTTCTTTTTCTGCAATCTCTCTTGCTTTTTCCCTTAATTTAAACTTTTGGATTTTCCCCGAGGCTGTCATCGGATATTCTTTGACAAACTCAAAATACCGGGGAATTTTGTGCCGGGAGATTTTTCCTTTGCAGAATGAGCTGAGCTCTTCTTTTCCGGCAGTTTCCCCTTCCTTCAGGATGATCCATGCCATCAGTTCTTCTCCGAAAACCGGGTCAGGGACCCCGGTGACCTGCACGTCCAGTACCTTTGGATGCGTATATAGGAATTCTTCAATTTCACGGGGATAAATATTTTCTCCTCCCCTGATCACCATGTCCTTCAGGCGGCCGGTGATGCTGCAATAGCCATTCGCATCCATCACAGCAAGGTCCCCGGTATGAAGCCAGCCTTCACTGTCAATGGCCTCTTTAGTTGCATCAGGATTATTGTAATAGCCTTTCATCACATGATAGCCTCTTGTGCATAATTCCCCCTGTGTTCCCCTGGGAACTTCATTTGAAGTCCCGGGAGTTACAATCTTGACTTCAACATGCGGCAGCGCCTTCCCAACTGATTCTACCCGGAGTTCAATGGGATCGTCGGTCCTTGTCTGTGTGATGACTGGAGATGATTCTGTTTGTCCGTAAGCGATCGTGATTTCAGCCGCTCCCATTTTTTCAATAACAGCTTTCATTACCTCAATCGGACAATTGGAGCCTGCCATAATCCCTGTCCTCAGTGAAGAGAGGTCATATTCGCCAAAGGAGGGGTCATTAAGCTCGGCAATGACATCGTCGGAACACCATGGAGGCCGGTGCACTTTTCGTTCTGGACAGTCAGCAGCACCTCTTTCGGGCTGAATTCCTGGACAGGGAGCATAGTAGCTCCGACAGAGACGCAGGCGAGGGTGCCAAGCACGCATCCAAAGCAGTGGAAAAAAGGGACAGGGATGCAGAGCCGGTCCTCTTTGCCCAGTTTCATGCAGCCAGCGATATGATAGGCGTTATTGATGATATTGGAATGTGTCAGCATGACCCCTTTAGGGAAGCCGGTTGTACCGGATGTATATTGCATGTTGATAACATCATCCGGTTCAAGGGATTCCATCCTGCTGTCGAGGTCTCTGTCTTCAACTTCTTCAGACAGCTGGATAATATCTTCCCAGCAGTAGGCTCCAGGATGCCTGCTGCTGCTCATGATTATAATATTCTTCAAAAAGGGAAGCTTCTTGCTCTTCAGATGGCCGGGCTCAGAGTCCCTCAGCTCAGGTACAATCTCATAAAGCATGTCTATGTAAGAAGAACCCCGGTAATTCTCCTGGAGGATTAAAGTGGACGACTCTGACTGCTGAAGCAGATATTCCAGCTCTGCAGCCTGGTAATTCGTATTCACTGTGACAAGGACAGCGCCCATCTTGCCTGTGGCAAATTGACAGGCAAGCCATTCTGGTGTATTGGCTGCCCAAACAGCAAGGTTTTCTCCTTTTTCAATGCCCAGCTTCATAAGGCCTTTTGCTGCCTTCCGGCAATAATGGTCAAATTCCCGGTATGTCATCCGCAGCCCTTTTGTATGATAAACGACAGCTTCATGCCCCGGGTGCAGCCGGGCTTTCTCTTCCAATAATTTTCCGACTGTAGTATTCAGCAATCCCTGCATAATCCCCACTCCTTTTATTAAGTTGAAAAGGCTTACAAACATGTTATCATATTTTACAGAATATTCAATTATCAGAAACGGTAAAAAACCCCGCATCCCTGCAGGGCCCATCAATATCTATGGCTTCCTGCAGGAAAACAGCAGGAATAAGGGTATCCTTCTTCTTCGTTCATACTCCGATTTATCCTTAAAGAATCTTTCCTCGGGAACTGCCTCTTTCAAGCCTTCAATAGCCAGTCCAGCCTGCTGGAGGAGTGTGAAATAATCCTCTACAGTTCTGTGGTATTTTACTACTAAGCCGCCAATCCAGGGCTCTTCCCTTTTTCCGGTCAGAAAATAGTCGTCAACAATCCAGTCCTCTTTTTTTACATCCTTGCCCATACTTTTGAAAGAAGATGTTAAAAGGGGATGCTGAAGGCTGATGACAAGCCTGCCACCGGGCTTCAGGGCAGAGTAGATATGGGAAAAAACCTGTCCAAGGTCTTCTATGTAATGAAGGACCAGCCTGGATAAGATCAAATCGTATTTTTCCTGTTCCCACTCATAATCCTCGATCCGGCTGTGAATCACCGTTCCATTTGAATTTTCCAGCCGCTTTTGTGCAAGTCTGGCCATATTCTGCGACCCTTCAATTCCAGTATAAGAAGCACATTCCGCTTCTAGCAGGCTGGAAGCGTATGAGCCATCACCGCAGCCAATTTCGAGAATCTCCTTGCCTGCAGGGCTCCCGGCCAAAGAATAAAAAGCAGGCTCCTCCATTGTGTGATTAGGACTCTCTGCCCGATTTCTCCTGAAAAGATAGCTGCTGAAAAAACCTTCATCATCATAAGCTTCTGGTCCCTTGAATGGCATCATTCCACCACTTTCTGAATAAAGTCAAATATTTTGAATTTTACCATAAAACCCCAAAATAAAAAAGGCGCCTAAGCGCCTGCCTATTCTTCTGCACGATTATGAATAGCCTTAAGATAAAATGTTCTTTCCCTGGGACCATCAAACTCGCAGAAATAGATGCCCTGCCATACACCAAGCAGCAGACGGCCGCCAGTTACAATGACATGCTGTGAAGCTCCCATGGTTGAAGCCTTCAGATGTGCGGCCGTATTCCCTTCCTCATGACGGTCCTTTAAGTGATTCCATGGAAAGGTTTCATCAAGCCGGTTAATCATATCAGTTTTTACATCCGGATCTGCATTTTCATTAATAGTCAGGCCTGCCGTGGTATGAGGGCAATATATAAGGACTGCTCCATCGGAAAGCTCCTGCTCTGCGGCAAACTCCCTTACAGTCTCGGTGATCTCTGTAAATTCATCCCGCATCGAGGTGGATATCGCATATTTTTTCAGCACAAACATCCTCCTTTTTTTATTGATAGATACCGCCAAAGACATGAATACCGTTCTCTTTCAGCGGCGGGTTATAAGTGATTTTCCAAATGGTTTCGCCAAACTCAGAGAAGATGCTTTCGGTTTCCCCGCTGTAAGGTTCACTAAATTCAATCCGGCATCCTCCTGCCTGGACAATTACCGGTTCACCCTCTGTCATTTGCTTAACCGGGTAGGGACATCCCAAAAGCTTCGCCCAGGATTCTGCTGTTTCAATCTTATTTTCAGTCAATATCTTAATTGTCTTCACAGCATGTAACTCCTGGCTGGGCAATAAGAGACCCAGATTCCTTAATTCATCAAACCTTTCTTCATCCTCCTGTTCCCACTGGATGAAAAAAGGATATGGCAAGCCGCCTTCCCCTTCAGCAAAGAGCATTTTCCATTCAATCAATTTACCATCTTGCCTTATTCTTCTTCCTTCATGGATGACTGTATTGATGCCAATACTGGCCATTTGCTCCTGCAGCTTGCCGATATGCTCGGTCCTGAAGCAGAGCTGTCCAATTCTTTCCCCTCTTTTTACCCCTTTTGTGAGCTGCTGAATCAAGGGATTTTCAGAAGAAGCAGCAATTTCCGGTTCCTCTACTGCCAGGAATTCTATGTATGAAGAATGGAAGTAAATTACACTGTTATAGGTTCCCCAGACCGGATGCTGCCCGCCCATACACGCTTCCAGTCCCTCCTGTTTCAGTTTATCCACTGCTTCAGCAGGATGCCTGTCTATAAAGTGCACAATATGATCAAGCTTCAGATTCATTTGTCCCGCCTCCTTTTTCTTTTTGCAGCCATTTTACCGTAAAATCAACAATTTCCCTTTGATCCATCATCAGACAGTCTGCCTGCCCCACCTTCCCTTTCATGACTGAATGCTCTTTTTCAAAAGCCCGTCCGATTTCAGGGAAGCGGTCTGAATCAACCTCTGCCTCAGTATAAGTTTTCCAAATCCTATTCCCTTCCTCAATCATGGCAGAACTTTGTTTATAGGTTCTCAGGCCGCCTGCTCTGTACTCTCCCAAATGCATGCTTGTGCTGTTGTCGTAACCCACCCCAATCAGAAGGACCATGCTGCCGTATTCATACAGCTTTGCCAGCGGAGATTCTTCCCCGAATGGAAAATCGGTTGAGTGAATCTTTGTGATTTCCTCTGCCAGGCGGCCGATGGCTGAAAATGAAACGGTCGGATGGGCGCTCCTTCTAGCTTCAGGAAATGTCCTGAAAAGCTCGGCAACCCTTCCCATCCCCCTTGTCGGAGTAGTGCTTGGATCATAAGCTGGCATGCCTGCCCTTATTCCATCCCACCATTCTTCCGGTACAGCAGGGTTCTGCCAATATTTTGGGTCACTGTTTCCCAGTGACTGAGCTGGCATGACGATTGTGCCCCGTTCCCCGACGGAGCTAAGCAATGCCTGAATGACCGCCTGTTCTGCACCGCACACCCAGCCGATTGAACTGAGGCTTGAATGTACAATCAAAGTCATCCCTTCAGCCACACCGAGACTTTCAAGATCATTCTTGAGCGTCTCTGCTGTTATAAGGCTTGCGCTTCTGCTTACTGCCAGTTCTTCACTCATTGTGTTCTCACTGCTCCCTTATATTGTATGTCTCTCACAGTCTATTTTACTTTCATTTAATAACTAGCGTCTATATTCCGACAATGGTAAATCTCTATATATACCCTATGTTGAAAGAAATAATCGCATGATGATGAAATATGCTGAAAAAAGGTACTTATGGACCGATTGTAAATATTTTTCCCTTATTGCTTTTCAAAACGATCACAATCATTTACAATAAGTTAATAGTAAGAATATTCAATTCTTTTTCTAGGAGGAATGCAAAATGAAAATTATGAGTAATGAACAACTTGTCGTCTCGTATCGTGATGCATTGAAGACTGGTATGGAAAAAGAATGGATCAACATACTTAAAGGTGAAATTCAGCGAAGAGGGCTTAGGCCATTTAAAAACTAATGAAGCGCTTTACCCGTTTAGAGAAATCTAAACGGGTTTTTATTTTACATCTCCTTTTCTTCAGTTGGCTTCAGAACAAAAGTCCCTGCAAAAAATTATGGTTCCTGTGTTTACCCGCTGCTTCTCTTCTGCCAGCATCCCTCAATAATCTTTTGATATTCTTCTTCACTGATGATCCCTGCTTTTTTCATTAAAGCTGAATAGCAGTATATCTTCTTCAAAATTCTTCCCACTTTCCTCACTCCTGCTTTTTATATAGCTTATTCAAGAAGGATGAAATGTTTCCTGTGGTAAACATTTTTAGATGAATAAAAAAACAGAGCCATTTATGGCTCTGCTTCCTAACTATTAAGCTTCAAAAAGCAATGATTCCGGATCTTCGACCAGCTCTTTTACACGCTTCAGGAAGGTAACTGCTTCTTTTCCGTCAACGATGCGGTGGTCGTATGATAAAGCTATATACATCATTGGGCGGTTTTCCATCTTCTCGGCGTCGATGGCAACCGGGCGCATCTGGATACTGTGCATTCCCAGGATTCCCACCTGCGGGCCATTCAGGATAGGTGTTGACAGCAGTGAACCAAATACTCCGCCATTTGTGATTGTGAATGTTCCTCCCTGCAGGTCATTCAAAGAAAGTTTATTGTTTCTTGCTTTATCGGCAAGATCCATGATGTCGCCTTCGATCTCTGCAAAGTTCTTCCGGTCGGCGTCCCGTACGACAGGAACAACCAGTCCTTCTATTGCAGAAACAGCGATCCCGATATCATAGAATTTCTTGAGCACCAGCTCGTCACCCTGGATTTCAGCATTCAATAAAGGATTCTTCTTCAGTGCAGCAACAACAGCTTTTGTGAAGAATGACATGAAGCCCAGCTTGACGTCATTTTCTTCAAAGAACTTGTCCTTGCGGCGCTTGCGCAGATTCATTACATTGGTCATATCGACTTCATTGAAGGTTGTCAGCATGGCAGCATTCTGCTGAACCTCCACAAGGCGATTGGCAATCGTCTGTCTGCGGCGGGACATGCGGACACGTTCAACAGGCTTGCTGTCCTGTGCCGGTGAAGCAGCAGGTGCCGGTGAAGCAGCTGCCGGCTTTGATTCTTGCTTAGCAGCCTGCGGATTGTATCCGGAAACATCCTGGGCCCTAACGCGGCCAAGAGGGTCGGCTGTCGGTACCTGGCTGAGGTCAATGCCTTTTTCCCTGGCCATTTTGCGGGCTGCAGGAGAAGCGATCGGACGCTGCTTCTTTTCCTGTTCTTCTTCTGTCTGAGGCTTAGCTTCGTTTGTTACAGGCTCTTTAGGGGCAGCTGGCGGCTCAGTCGCCTGCGGAGCTTTTTCAGCTGGTGCTTCTGCAGATGCTCCGCCTTCTGTAGCTTCTGTATCAACCGTCGCAATCGTTTCGCCCACCTGGACAGTATCGCCCTCTTGTGCGCCGAGATCCTTGATGACTCCGCTGTATTCGGAAATGATCTCTACATTTACTTTGTCAGTTTCGAGCTCTACCACATAATCCCCTTTATTGACAAAGTCGCCCGGCTGTTTCAGCCACTGTGCCACCGTACCTTCTGTAATTGATTCCGCCAATTCTGGAACTTTAATTTCTGCCACTTTAAAATCCTCCCTCTTCCGTACGTGTTAAGACTTCATTAATAATGCGCGCTTGTTCTTTTTTATGGACGTTCGGGTCGCCTTCCGCAGGGCTTGAACGGCGGCGTCTGCCGGAATAGGAGACTTTTGCACCGGCTGGAGCCAATTCTGACAGGCGCGGCTCAACAAAATTCCAGGCACCCATATTCTTCGGTTCTTCCTGTACCCATACGATTTCCTCAACGTTAGGATATTGATCAAGGATGCTTCTGATTTTCTTCATCGGGAAAGGATAAATCTCTTCAACCCTTAAAATATGAAGCCATTCAAGGCCAGCTGCATCCTCAATATTTTCATGAAGGTCGATCATGATTTTTCCTGTACCAAATACAATTCTCTTCACCTGGTCTTTTGCCTGCCCCAATCCAGGCTGCTCGATGATTGGCTGGAAAGTGCCTTCGCTGAGCTCAAGCCCGTTGGAAGCAACATTCGGATTGCGCAGCAGGCTCTTAGGCGACATGAGGACAAGAGGTCTTACTTCTTCCCTGTTCAGGATGGCAGCCTGTCTCCTCAGAATATGGAAATACTGGGCAGATGAAGTCAGGTTGGCAACTGTCCAGTTGTTTTCAGCAGCTAAAGTCAGGAATCTTTCAACCCTGCCGCTGGAGTGCTCCGGCCCCTGGCCTTCATAACCATGAGGAAGAAGCATGACAAGACCGGATTTCTGGCCCCATTTCGCTCTTCCAGCTGAAATGAATTGGTCGAACATGACCTGTGCCGCATTGGAGAAGTCACCGTATTGCGCTTCCCACAGCACTAAAGTTTCAGGAGCAAATACATTGTAGCCGTATTCAAAGCCGACCACAGCCATTTCTGACAAAGGGCTGTTGTGGACTGCAAATGATGCTTTTGAAGATGAAAGCATATGCAAAGGCGAATAAGCTTTTCCTGAACTGCTGTCATGAAGGACAACGTTTCTCTGGGCAAACGTGCCGCGTTCAGAATCCTGCCCGGACAGGCGGATTGGCGTACCATCCTTCAGGATGGAGGCGAATGCCAATGTTTCTGCAAGGCCCCAGTCAATTTTTCCTTTTCCTTCGAGTGCTTCAGTCCTGCGCTTCAGGATCTTGTCCAGTTTATTGAAGACCTTGAAATCTTCAGGCCATGTCAGCAGCTCTTCATTTATTTGCTTTAATGCCTTCAGGTCGACAGCTGTTGCTAATTCAGGAATGCCTTTTTCCACCGTTTCAGGCGGATTGGTTTCCTCAACTTCCTTTTTCTTATCTGGAACTTTGTTATAGGCCTCCTTGAGCTTATCAAGGACCTCAGCACCCATCCCTTCCAGGCTTTCCCTTGAAAGAGTGCCGTTTGCTACCAGCTGTTCACTGTAAAGAGATTTGATGGTCGGGCGCTTATGTATAATATTGTACATAAGCGGATTTGTCGTCATAGGCTCATCCATTTCGTTGTGTCCGAAACGTCTGTAGCCGATCAGATCAATCAGAAAATCTTTATTGAACTTCGCTCTGTATTCACAGGCGAGCTGGGCAGCAGCTACGACAGCTTCAGGATCATCAGCATTCACATGCAGGATTGGTATTTCATAGCCCTTTGCAAGATCGCTTGCATATCGGGTAGATCTGGAATCCTGGGATTCTGTTGTAAATCCGATTGTATTATTGGCGATGATATGAATAGTTCCGCCAGTCCGGTAACCAGTAAGCTGGCTAAGATTCAATGTTTCCGCCACGGTTCCCTGACCCGGGAATGCCGCGTCGCCATGAATCAGGATTGCCATAGCCGAGCTTGGGTCCTCCTTTGGATAGCCGGATGCACTTCTGTCATCCTGTGCAGCCCTGGTGAAGCCTTCAACTACCGCGCCTACGAATTCAAGGTGGCTAGGGTTGTTTGCAAGCGTCAGTCTGGCTTTAGTCGTGTTTTCTTTCTTGATCTGCCTGTCCAGTCCGAGGTGATATTTCACATCGCCTGTCCAGCCGTAGTTGATGCCGATAGAACCTTCTGAAGGTACGAGCTCTTTATTCGGTGCATGCTGGAATTCAGCGAAGATCATTTCATACGGCTTTCCAAGTACATGGGCAAGCACGTTCAGGCGGCCGCGGTGAGCCATTCCGATATTGATCGTCTTCGCGCCGTCGACAACAGATTCTGCAACCAGCTCGTCCAACAGCGGCACAAGCGTATCAAGTCCTTCGATTGAAAAGCGTTTTTGCCCGACAAATGTGCGGTGAAGGAATTTTTCAAACTCCTCAACCTCCATCAGCCTTTTCAGGACTCCCAGTTTCTTTTCATTTGAAGGTTCAGCAAGCAGTGTGCCTGTTTCCACCTTATTCCGAAGCCAATTCTTTTCGTTCACATCGTATACATGATGAAACTCAAAAGCTATTGTTTGGGTATATACATTCTTAAGATGCTCTATTGCTTCAAATCCATTGCGGACATGTGAAGGGGCATCTGAACAAATGATCGATGCCGGCAGCTGCTCCAGATCATTCCGGGATAATCCATATTGCTCCAGCGCAAGGATGTCTTTCTCCGGCTTATTGTTTTTTAATGGGTATATATCAGCCGAGATATGGCCGTAAGCCCTGATATTATCCGCGAGCCGGATAGCTGCCAGCGTTTTTTCCAGCTGTCCGGGAGCAGCAGCCTGGACAGGTTTATCATTTTCATAGGTGTCAATCTGAGTTTGTTCAGGAGATCCCCACTTTTCAAAGTACTCTCTCATTTCAGCGTCTACTGATTGAGGGTCCTCCAGGAATCTTTCATATAATTCAATAACATAGCCAAGGTTTGGTCCATGAAACCCCTGTAAAGGTCCCTCGCCGTTGGATGGCGTTTTCATGAAAATTACCTCCGAGTGTTTTTTTAAGAAAACATTTAGTTTCCGGCATTTTATCCCGTAAATTTTTACCCTAAAATATTAGATAGTAACGCAAAATTGTATGAATAATAATTTTATTCAGAGGATAAAACGTTTTCAATGACATTTTACCATGCAAATCCCTATCGTACAAAGGATTTAAACTGAAAATTAGAAGAAAAATGCAATTTTTTTTCATCACCTTAAAATCTATATTAAAAAAATGATTTTTCTATTTTTTTTCGCTACACAATGAATATAGTAGTGTTATAATAGGTAGATATCTAACTTTAAGGCTGTAAAGGATTAAGGAATTCTACTGAATAAACAGTGATTATTATTCTAATAGTAAAAAATAAAACCGGGAAAGATTCCCGGTTTTATTTTTTACTTATGATTTGATCTAGTGCTTTGCCCGCCCCGGCGTTATTCGGTGTATTCCCCCATTATATTCTTTCTATATTAATGCCAAGCTGTTTTGTTTTCCTGCTCTTTAAACTGTGCAGGCATTCCTGTCTTCTGTCCAGCGGAAAGTCATATGGCCCCTTTACCAGGATGTCCGCATGCAGGAACGGCATATTGCCTGCCTCTTCAATCAGCTCTCCGCTCTGAATGCAATCATACAATAAGCAGCGATTTTTAATATGTTTTTGCATGGACTCACCTTCACTTTCCTTTTCTTGCTTCTATTTTAAAACAAAAGTACTGAATTTTCACAAATTATTATTTACCACTTTTTCCTTTCTTCCGCATAAATTTCTCCTCGCTGTACAAAAAATATAAAGATACTTTTTAAGGAGGAATGAACATGAACATCGGCCGGGCAAAAGAAATTCTCGGGTCTGCTGATCCAATTAAAGTAAGCTATGAAGGCGAAGCAGTGATTATCCAGCATGTAGATGAAAAGACAAGAACAGCCCGAATCTACTCCAAGACTAATCCTGAAAAAGAATTGGATGTTTCTGTGCTGAACCTGATTGAAGGATAAGGATGAATTTTTAAAATTTTTTGAAAGTTTGTTGACTTTCATTGGTTTAATGTTGTAAAGTATAGAAAATTCAATACCTGTATTTCTTATCAAGAGAGGCAGAGGGTATGGCCCTGTGAAGCCTCAGCAACCTTCAATGGATAACATTGAAAAGGTGCTAATTCCTGCAAGTCCTTCATGGGCTTGAAAGATAAGAAGAATGACAAGTGCTGCATCCAAAAAGTCTTCTTCTTATAGAAGACTTTTTTTATTTTACATGGAGCATGAAGGCATCCGGCGAAGCATTAAGCAAAAAGGAGTGAAAGCACTGGTGAAAACAGAAACGTTATTGGCGCAGCTTGGCAATCGCAGTGATCAGCATACAGGAACCGTCAACCCTCCGGTTTATTTTTCTACAGCTTACCGTCATGAAGGAATCGGCAAATCCAACGGCTATGATTATGTCAGGACGGGAAATCCCACGAGGGAAATCCTTGAGCAGGCAATTGCCTCCCTGGAACAAGCAGATCAAGGATATGCATGCAGCTCAGGCATGAGCGCCATATCGACCGTTTTATCTTTATTCCGTTCAGGTGATGAGCTGGTGGTGTCAAAGGATATTTATGGAGGCACCTACAGGCTGCTTGAGCAGGGTTTTGCCAAATGGGGGCTTGTTTCAAAATACGCTGACACCTCTGATATCGATGCGGTAAGCAGGCAGATTACCACTCAAACGAAAGCGATATTTCTGGAAACGCCAACCAACCCGCTCATGCAGCAGGCCGATATTGAGGCTTTGGCGGCAATTGCCCGCCAGCATGGCATTCTATTGATCGTCGACAATACATTTTATACGCCGGTCCTTCAGCAGCCGATCAGGCTGGGAGCCGATATCGTTATTCACAGTGCTACAAAATATCTGGGCGGCCATAACGATGTTCTCGCCGGCCTCATCGCCGCACGCGGAGAGGAATTATGCGCCTCCCTTGCCCTTCACCATAATGCGGGAGGAGCAGTATTAAGCCCGTTTGATTCCTGGCTTCTGATGAGAGGGATGAAAACCCTTGCCCTCAGGATGAAAAAGCATGAAAGCAATGCTGGTAAACTGGCTGAATACTTGAGCAGCCATGAATGTGTCGAGGAAGTGCTTTATCCCGGAAAAGGCGGAATGCTTTCCTTCAGGGTCTGTAAAGAAAAATGGGCGGGCCTATTCCTGCAGAATCTGAACCTTATTACTTTTGCTGAAAGTCTTGGCGGAACTGAAAGCTTCATTACCTATCCTGCCACACAGACCCACGCCGACATCCCTGAAGAGACCCGGTTAGCCAACGGAATCTGCGGCAAGCTCCTAAGATTTTCGGTTGGCATTGAGGATCCGTGCGATTTGATGGAAGATTTGGAAAAGGCCTTCAGTGCCTGTATGGAAGGAGTGAATATAAGATGAAGGAAGACTGTTATCGATTCGAAACAAAGCTATTGCACAATAAACATAAAACAGACCCGTTCACAGGGGCTGTAAGCGTCCCGATTCATCATGCCTCCACTTTCCATCAAAAGGATCTTGAGTCTTTTGGCAAATACGACTACTCCCGGAGCCTCAACCCGACAAGAGAGGCGCTCGAAGATGTAATTGCCGGACTTGAGCGCGGAACTAAAGGGTTTGCCTTCTCTTCCGGGATGGCGGCCATCTCCACTTGCTTTCTTCTTCTGTCACAGGGAGACCATGTCGTTATTTCAGAGGACGTATATGGAGGCACCTACAGGATGGTCACCGAGGTCCTCTCGCGCTATGGAATCGATTACACTTTCGCAGATATGACTAATATAGAGGAAATAAAAGAGGCTGCCCTTCCACATACAAAACTTTTCTATGTTGAAACACCTTCCAATCCCCTCTTGAAGGTTGCCGATATCAAAAGCATTGCTGAGATTGCCAAGGGAAATGATGCTTATACCTTCGTTGATAATACGTTCATGACCCCCCAGCTGCAAAAGCCGCTGGACCTTGGGGCAGATATAGTCCTTCACAGTGCGACGAAATTTATCTCCGGACACAGTGATGTCGTTGCCGGCCTCTGTGCAGTAAAAAATCCAGAGCTGGCTGAAAAAGTGGCCTTTCTGCAGAATTCCTTTGGGGCTGTCCTTGGTGTGCAGGATTGCTGGCTTGTGCTGAGGGGCTTGAAAACCCTTCATGTCAGACTGCAGCAGTCAATGAAAACAGCACAGAAAATAGCTCTTTTCCTTGAGAATCACCCACTTGTGAAAAAAGTGCATTACCCGGGGCTTGAGAGCCATCCGCAGTATAAGCTGCAGAGAGAACAGGCTGCCGGGCCGGGAGCGGTGCTTTCTTTTGAGCTTGAGGACGAAGATGCACTGCGGAAATTCTCTGATGCCCTGGAAATCCCGGTATTTGCAGTAAGCCTGGGGGCCGTCGAGTCCATACTCTCATGGCCAGCCAGGATGTCCCATGCTTCCATGCCCTCTTCCGAAAGAAACAGACGGGGAATATCCGACTCGCTTCTCCGCCTTTCAGCAGGTCTCGAAAATCCGGATGATCTAATACATGATTTAAGCAGTGCACTTGCTGCTGCAGAGAGAACATGCGCTGCAGCGAGGGTAAAACTATGAACCTGCTGGATAAAATGGAAAAAGAGATCATTATAGCAGATGGAGCGATGGGCACCCTCCTCTATTCCTATGGTACTGATTTCTGCTTTGAAGAACTCAATGTATCACAGCCCGGCCAAATTCAAAATATCCATCAAGCTTATATTGATGCCGGTGCAACTTTGATTCAGACAAACACATATGCAGCCAATTATCTCAAGCTGCAGCGCTACGGACTTGAGGACCATGTAAAGGAGATCAACAGTGCTGCTGTCGCGGTTGCGAGGAAGGCTGCGGGAAAAAAAGCCTTTGTTGCGGGAACGATTGGCGGCAGCCGCGGGATTAAACCTCACTCCATATCTATAGAAGAGATAAAAAGAAGCTTCAGGGAGCAGCTCTACTGCCTGCTGATGGAAGGGGTAGATGCGATCCTTCTTGAGACGTATTACGATCTCAAGGAACTGGAAACTGTCCTTTCGATCGCGAGGAAAGAAACAGCCCTGCCTCTCATTGCGCAGGTGTCACTGCAGGAAACAGGTATCCTGCAGGATCATACGCCCATAAGGGAAGCATTGTCCAGGCTGGAAGCGCTCGGGGCGGATATCGTTGGACTCAATTGCCGGCTTGGCCCCCATCATATGCTGCTGACACTTGAGGAGGTGCCACTCCCCAAGAGTGCTTATCTGTCCGCATATCCGAATGCCAGCCTGCCTGCATACACGGACGGAAAATTCCATTACGAAGGAGATGCAGACTATTTCAGGCAGTCTGCCAAAGCTTTCAGGAACCAGGGAGTCCGGCTGCTTGGAGGCTGCTGCGGCACCACTCCAGCTCACATCCATGCATTTTCGGAGGAATTAAAAGGATCACCTCCCATCGGGAAAAAGGAAGTTAGGGAACCAAAGGCTAAAATTCAAGTCTTGCCTAAAGAGGCAAAAAGAGATCTCCCCCCTCTACAAAATCTTGTGAAGGAAAAACAGTCGGTCATCGTGGAATTGGATCCGCCCAGGAAATTGGATACAGACAATTTTTTTGCGGGTGCCAAGGCACTGCAAGCCGCAGGAATAGATGCCATCACACTTGCTGATAATTCTCTTGCATCGCCCCGGATCTCAAATGAAGCACTCGGCTATCTGGCAAAGACCCGGCTGGGGCTTCGGCCGCTCATTCATCTAACATGCCGGGACAGGAATATCATTGGGATGCAGTCCCATTTAATGGGCCTTCATACTCTGGGGCTGCATGATATTCTTGCCATTACTGGAGATCCGGCAAGGGTCGGTGATTTTCCCGGCGCCTCCTCCGTTTATGATATGTCCTCCTTCGAGCTGATCCAGATGATCAAGCAGCTGAATGATGGCCGCTCGATTTCAGGGAAGGATCTTGGACAAAAGGCTGCATTCTCTGTTGCTGGTGCCTTTAACCCAAATGTCCGCTCTCTCGAGAAGGCAGTTCAGAGGCTCGAAAAAAAGGCGGCGTACGGAGCGGATTATTTTATTACCCAGCCTGTATTTTCGGAAGAGAAACTGCTGGAAATATATGAAGCTACCAAACATCTGGAACAGCCGATTTATATAGGCCTGATGCCTCTGACAAGCAGCAGGAATGCCGATTTCCTTCATAATGAAGTGCCGGGCATCAAAATATCAAGCAAAATCAGAGAACGTATGAATAGCTTGAAAGATGACCCCATCCAGTCTGTACGCGAAGGAATAAGCATATGCAAGGAACTGATTGATGCAGCTGCAGAGCTGTTTAATGGCATCTATTTAATCACCCCGTTCATGAAGTATGAACTGACAGCGGAACTTGCCGAATATGCCCGCAGCGTGGAGCTGATAACAGCCAGGAGGAGCAGTAATGCCAAAAATATCTCTATCTGAAAGAATGAATCATAAAATTTTGATCATGGATGGCGCCATGGGAACGATGCTGCAGAGAGCTGATCTTTCTGCTGAAGATTTTGGCGGTGAACAGTTTGACGGCTGCAATGAATACCTGAATCTTACAGCACCGGGGTTGATTCAGGAAATCCATCTTGCCTATCTTAAAGCTGGTGCCGATATTATCGAAACCAATACTTTCGGTGCCACAAGCATAGTACTTGATGAGTACAGCATTGGAGATAAAGCCTATGAAATCAACAGGACAGCTTCCTTGATTGCAAGAAGAGCGGCTGATCAGATCAGTACTCCTTCCTGGCCGCGTTTTGTTGCCGGATCTATGGGTCCGACTACAAAAACACTTAGTGTGACAGGGGGGACGACATTTGAAGAGCTGGCATTGTCATATGAGGAGCAAGCCTGCGGACTAATTGATGGCAAAGCAGACCTGCTTATCCTTGAGACCAGCCAGGATATGCTCAACGTAAAAGCGGGATACTTAGGGATTCAAAATGCCTTCAAAAAAACCGGCATCATTCTCCCCCTTATTGTTTCAGGCACAATAGAACCTATGGGGACGACACTTGCGGGCCAGTCAATTGAAGCTTTCTATATTTCTCTCGAGCATATGAAGCCGCTGGCTGTCGGCCTTAATTGCGCTACAGGCCCAGAATTCATGCAGGAGCATATCAGGTCTTTATCTTCCCTTGCTGATGCTGCTGTCAGCTGCTATCCAAACGCCGGGCTGCCTGATGAAGAAGGACGCTACCATGAAACCCCGGAATCGCTCGCAGAGAAGCTTGCAGGGTTTGCATCCCAAGGCTGGCTGAACATCGCCGGCGGGTGCTGCGGAACTACACCGGAGCATATCAAGGCGATTGCAGATAAAATGGAGCATTTTGAACCGCGGAAGATCTCTGCAGCATCCGTCCATAAAGTATCAGGCATTGAGCCGCTTATCTATGATGATCCAACCCTCCGGCCCATCATGGTCGGCGAGCGGACAAACGTCATAGGATCCAGGAAGTTCAAAAGATTGATTGCCGAGGGCAAGTTTGAAGAAGCTTCAGAAGTCGCGAGGGCACAGGTAAAGAACGGCGCCCATGTTATTGATATATGCCTTGCTGACCCGGATCGCGATGAACTGGAAGACATGGAAAACTTCATCAGGGAAGTGACTAAAAAAGTAAAAGCTCCGGTTGTAATAGATTCTACGGATGAGAAAGTAATAGAAAAAGCCCTTATATACCTGCAGGGTAAATCTGTGATTAATTCTATAAATCTGGAGGATGGCGAAGAAAGGTTCGAGGCTATTGCCCCTCTAATACGCCTGTACGGAGCAGCAGTGGTAGTCGGAACCATAGATGAGAAAGGCATGGGAGTGAGTGCAGATAGAAAGCTTGAAATCGCTTCCCGCTCCTACACCCTTCTTGTTGAGAAATATGGGATACCTGCAGAGGATATCATATTTGATCCGCTGGTCTTCCCGGTCGGGACTGGTGATGAACAATACATCGGCTCAGCAAGAGCTACTGTTGAGGGTATCCGGCTGATAAAAGAACGCTTTCCAAAGACACAGACGATTCTTGGCATCAGCAATGTTTCTTTTGGCCTGCCTCCTGCAGGAAGGGAAATCCTTAATTCTGTGTTCCTCTACCACTGTACACAGGCAGGACTGGACTATGCAATAGTGAATACAGAAAAGCTTGAGCGTTTTGCCAGTATAGCCAGGGAGGAAACAGCTTTGGCAGAAAAGCTGTTATTTGAAACCACAGATGAAACACTGGCACAGTTCACAGAATTCTACAGGGGCAGGAAAAAGGAAGAAAAAAGTCTCCTCCCTGATATGAGCCTGGCTGAACGCCTTGCCTGCTATATTATAGAAGGAACTAAAGAAGGCCTGCTGGATGACCTTAAAGGAGCCTTACTCGAGTACAATTCCCCTCTTGAAATTATCAATGGTCCCCTGATGGATGGGATGAAAGAGGTCGGCCGCCTGTTCAACGACAACCAGCTGATAGTCGCCGAAGTGCTTCAGAGTGCAGAAGTAATGAAAGCTTCTGTTTCATTTCTTGAGCCTTTTATGGAAAAAGGAAATTCCTCAGGCAAAGGGAAGATCATTCTTGCCACTGTAAAAGGAGATGTCCATGATATCGGCAAAAATCTTGTTGATATTATTCTCAGCAATAACGGCTACCAGGTAATCGACTTAGGCATTAAAGTATCGCCTTCTGAGCTTGTTAACGCAGTAAAAAAGGAAAAGCCGGACATGGTTGGACTTTCAGGCCTGCTTGTTAAATCCGCCCAGCAGATGGTCATCACTGCTTCTGATATGAAACAGGCAGGCATTGATATCCCTATCCTTGTCGGAGGTGCGGCACTTTCAAGGAAGTTTACGGATACAAAGATTTCAAGGGAATATGACGGCCTTGTCATGTATGCCAAAGATGCAATGAATGGATTATCAATCGCCGATCAGCTCCGGCATGAACCGGAATACAAAAGGCTCCTTGCCGAGCAAAAGGCAAAGCAGTCCCTCCCCCTCCCCGCTGCTTTAACAGATAGAAAAGCAGGTGCTCTTGCAGCAGTTAAGGTGCGGCCCGCTGTCCGGTCTGATGTACCGGTTTATGTTCCGCAGGATTTGGAGCGGCATGTCCTGAAATCCTATACTCTTGGGCATATAGAGCCTTATATCAACCGGCAGATGCTCTTGGGGCATCACTTGGGGCTTAAGGGCAATATCAGCCGTCTCATTGAGTCAGGAGATGAGAAGGCTTTGAAATTGAATGATACTGTTGATTCCCTTATCGTTCAGGCAAAAACTGAGGGCTGGATTATGCCGGGAGCTGTGTATCAATTTTTTCCGGCTCAATCTGACGGTAACAAGGTCATCATTTACGATAAAAATGATCACAGCAGGATATTGGAGTCATTTGATTTTCCACGCCAGCAGACTGAACCATTTTTGTGTCTTGCCGATTATCTAAAGCCTGCTGATGGGGGGGAAATGGATTATGTAGCCTTATTCTCTGTTACAGCCGGCAATGCTGTCAGGGAAACTGCCGAAAAACTTAAAAAGGAAGGCCGCTTCCTTGAAAACCATGCTCTGCAGGCTTTGGCGCTTGAAACGGCAGAAGGCTTTGCAGAACTTGTCCACAGGCAGATACGTGACCGCTGGGGCTTCCCGGATCCAGTAGACTTTACTATGAAAGAGAGGTTTTCAGCAAAATATCAGGGACAGCGCTTTTCATTCGGCTATCCCGCATGCCCGGAGCTTGAAGATCAGCGGAAGCTTTTTGATTTGATCAGGCCGGAGGAAATTGGCATAGAACTGACGGAAGGATTCATGATGGAGCCTGAAGCTTCAGTTTCAGCCATGGTTTTTGCCCATCCGGAAGCACGGTATTTTAATGTTTTGAAAAACTGATGCGAGGGCCTGCCAATGACGGCAGGCTTTTTTGCTGTTTAATAATTTATAAACTCCAGCTAGGCTTAAAATAAGCGGAGATTTTCCGGTTAGGCTGCTGATATGGCACAAGTGGGTGTAAATAAGCGGAGAAATTCCCGCTGAGTGAAGCGAAGTTGCCCATTTTCCTGTTTAAAGGATCTTTAGTCGGAATTTCTCCGTCTATTTGAGCAATTTTTGAGTTTTTTTATTAGCGGGAATTTTTCCGCATATTTTTCAACTTGTCACTGATTCCCTCATTCAGGCCGGGGAAGGTCAGGGGGATCTACTCTTTTATGGCTGGCGGGGATTGCTCTTAAATAAGGATAGCAAAAAAGCAACAATTACTGCGAAAAGAGCCTTTTGTATAAACCATTAATATTGGTGTATTTTTTACAATAAAAGTAAATTATAAAATGATACTCCTATTGAGGTGCAGAAGATGAATATTACATTATCCATTATCCTGGCTGTTTGCGCTGGCTATTTGAAAGCATGGAAAAACTGGCGTGTCTTTCACCCTACAATGCTTTATACCTCTGTATTGGTGCTTTTGTACAATTTTATCTGCAAAGATCATCTATTATGGAAGCACAAAAGCATTCCTTTCGAATCGCATTTTGCAGGAGAGCTGCTTCATGCATTCGCCATACTCCCTGCCATAACGGTATTATACCTGACATTCTACCCGGAAAAGGGTGGCAGACTCCGGTATATAATACTTTGGAGTATTCTTTCCTTTGCGGCAGAATTCCCTTTTGCTGCAACAGGGATGATTGTTTTTGAGAATGGATATCAATATTGGATGGAGCTTCTCTTTTACCCGGTGATGTACATAATGATCAGGCTGCATTATACGAGGCCCTTAGCGGCTTACGGCCTTTCATGTGTAATCATCCTTTTGCTGGTCTGGCTTTTCAAAGTGCCGGTTCAGCTTGCCTTTTAAATCATGCACCTATCTTGTACAATAGTCAGTATACTTGTTTGTTTCTGACTACTTAGAGAAAGCTGGTGCAAATATGCCTTATCGTACATATGCTGCAGGCGACAGCTGCATCATCCTTGAGTTCGGAAGCAGCATCGACCCGGAAAGCAATCAAAAAGTCCGGAAAGCGGCTTCCCTGCTATCAAAAAAACCTTTCAGGGGCATGATTGAATGCGTCCCTGCCTTTCATACACTGGCTGTCCATTATGATCCCTATGCCGTCGGCACTTTTTTTCCCTTTGAGACAGCCTCTTCCTTGATTGATGAAAAGCTCGGAGAAGAAATACATTTGGATGGTGTTAAACCGCGGCTTTTGGAAATCCCCGTCTGCTATGAAGGAGCACATGCCCCTGACCTGGCATTTGTAGCCCGTTCAAATGGATTGTCTGAAGAAGAAGTTATAGAGATGCATAGTAAACAAGACTACGAAATTTACTTTCTTGGCTTCTCTCCCGGCTTCCCTTTTCTTGGCGGGATGGATCCGCGCATAGCGGCTCCGCGTAAAACTACCCCCAGATTGAAGATTCCCTCTGGCTCGGTGGGCATTGCTGGCAGGCAGACAGGGATATACCCTGACGAGACTCCTGGAGGCTGGCAGATTATCGGAAGGACACCGATAAAGTTATTTAATGCAAAAAGGGAAGAACCCAGCTTGCTTAAACCCGGGGACCGTTTGCGTTTCTTTCCGATTGGAGAAGCAGAATTTCAGTCAGGGGGCGGCAGTCTATGGGAATAAAAGTACTTAAGCCGGGACTAATGACGACGATTCAGGATGCAGGCAGAAAAGGATTTCAAAATATCGGAGTATCGCCATCAGGTGCGATGGATCTTTTCTCCTATACACTTGCCAATCTGGCAGCAGGCAATTTCAATAATGAAGCAGTTCTTGAAATTACGTTGATTGGTCCCAGGCTGCTCTTCGAAAAGGATAGCATCTTCAGCTTCTTTGGCGCTGAAACAGAAGCAAAGCTGAACGGCATCATTGTCCAATCAGGCAAGCCGATCACTGCAAAAAAAGGAGATGTTCTTTCTTTTGGCAGAATGAAGGAGGGCTGCCGTACATATTTGGCCTTCCATGGCGGCATTTTGGTGCCCGCTCAGATGGGAAGCAGGAGCACATATCTAAAAGGAGGATTTGGCGGCCTAGAGGGCAGAACATTAGAAAATAACGATGTCCTCCCTATCAGACAATCCACCGGCCGATTCAGCAGAAGCTGGGCCCTCTCCCCCTCGCTCACATCTTATCTAAAGCATGATAAGATCAGGGTGATGCCCGGCAGGCAGTCTGACTGGTTTTCTCCTGATGCTATTAAGCAGTTTTCAGAGCAGGAATTTACTATTTCAGCGGATTCTGACAGAATGGGATACAGGCTGAAGGGCCCTTCGCTCACAAAAGCCAGGGAAATTGAAATGATTACAGAGCCAGTATCATCCGGGACAGTCCAGGTGCCTGCTGACGGCAATCCCATCATCCTGATGGCTGAGAGGCAGACAACAGGCGGATACCCGAAAATCGCCCAGGTCCTGTCCGCAGACATTCCAATACTTGCACAAAAAAAACCGGGAGATAAGATCAGGTTTGCTGCTGCCACCTTGGAAGAAGCACAAACAGCTTATATGAATCGTGCAAAAACAATAGGATACATGACAAAAATTGTGAAAGAAAAATGGGAGAAAGAGGTGCGCTTAAATGAAGAAAATTGATTTGAACTGTGATCTCGGTGAAAGCTTTGGAAGCTTCAAGATCGGATCTGATGAGGAAATCATGGCTTATATCACATCCGCGAATATTGCCTGCGGCTTCCATGCAGGAGATCCTGGGACAATGCGCAGAACAGTGAAGCTTGCCCTTCAGCATGGGACGGCCATAGGTGCTCACCCGGGTTTGCCTGACCTCCAGGGATTTGGCCGAAGAAAAATGGATATTGATCCTGAAGAAGCCTACGATCTGGTGCTGTATCAAATCGGCGCACTCTCTGCTTTTGTTAAAGCGGAAGGCGGCAGACTCAGCCACGTAAAACCTCATGGGGCGCTTTATAATATGTGTGCAGTTGATAAACGGCTTGCAGAGGCGGTGGCAAAGGCTGTACAGAGTGCGGACGAAGAACTCGTCCTTTTTGGGCTTCATAACAGCGAAAGCACCAGGGCAGCGGAAAGGATCGGAATCAGAGCTGCGCATGAGGTATTTGCGGACAGAAGATATGAGGATGACGGAACGCTTGTTTCAAGATCAAACAGCGTTGCCCTGATCACTGCTGCAGAAGAAGCAGTCCGCCAGGTGCTGAGAATGGTACTGGAAAATAAAGCCGTCAGCCGGAATGGAAATGAGATTGATATCAAAGCGGATACAATATGCCTCCATGGCGATGGTCTCCATGCGCTGGAGTTTGCGGCAATGCTTCATGCCGCCCTGAAGGACAGAGGCATTGAGGTGGCTTCTTACAGATAAAAAAGGGGGTGCTCCCCCCTCTTACCTTTCAGCCTCCTGCTCTTCCCTGGACCTTTCTTCTTCTTCATCTACAAGAATGTAAGCGATCTGCTCTTCCATTACATGATGGAGAGCATCAAGCTCCTCCTCGCTCATCAGCTTCTTTTCATCCTTCATATTTCTTCCTCCTTTTAGATATGCTTTTGTCAGGCTGCAGCCCTTTTGTACTTTCTCCTTATTTTTCCCTGGTTAAACTTAAGCTGGAATACAACTATTCTTATTCTTCCAGAGAAACGGGCTCTGTATGATAAAAAAAGTCCCTTTTCCCTCCCTCGTATGCAATATGAGGTTTTCTTCCCTCCTTCAAGTGCTATGTAGTAAGTAAGCTCGAAAACGTGATTCAGCAGAGAGTCAGTAAAATAATTCGGGGAAGTGTTATGATGCAAAGCGTCTATAAATGCAAAAATTTTACTAAGACCGGAAAAGTCCTGCTGCCAAGTCCCTGGAGGAAAAAATTCGACCTTCTCCCAGGCCGGCTAGCCGACCTGGAGTTCGAAGATGAAGACAAGAAAATTTTAATCAGAAAAGCAGATCCAAGAAGTACTGAAAACAAAAGACTTGTTTCTGATAATGGGTCCATCCATATTCCAATGGAGCTGAGAAATCTGCTTGACCTGAAGGATCAGGAGGAATATTGCCTCTTCATTGATGAACAGGCCAAGCAATTCATTTTGCAGATCATGCCGGACAAGACAGGTTAGTGTCCCTTTACCGGTCATTTTTCCGGTGCTGCCGCAGCAGCTTGGCCACAATGGAACTGTTTTTCTATTTTCCACCGCTTTCCTGGATAGCGCGTTCCTGCCGGCAGCAACCTAATGTCAGGAGGTGGAAGCATGGATCCCATTAAGCCGGGAAATGAAAAAATGCCTGATTTCAGGGAGCTGGATGACAGGCTTATTGCACAGCATTCTTCAGAGCCTTTCCTCGTCATTAAAACCAATTTGGATCCTGAGAACTCAACATTAGAAAACCCATATTTTAAAAATGAAAAACTGACAGACCGGATTGCCTTTGAGAGTTATTTTGATGAAGATCAACAGTAAGAAAAGCCCTGGATGCCCAGGGCTTTTCTGCTGTTATCAGCTTAAAAAGCCTGTCAGTAATATTCATAGCCGCAGCTAGCATGGTCCCCATACAGCATTGAGATCATTTTTTCTGAATCTTCCTCTGAAACCTGCCTGTAATCATGGGCAAATGCCTTTAATGTGTCGCAGAACCCAACATTATTTTCGCCGACACTTTCAGCCCAGCTGGCAAAATTACGGTAATCCTCCAGGGGGTCATAAGATTCAAATTCGGCCACTTTATCATTGGAGCCCAGTGTGGTCACTTCAATCCCTTTATATGAATTGGGATCATGTTCTTCATACTTCACGCATGCATAGAAAATCATGATATACAGCCCCTTTTTTTCTCTAGTTTGGGCGGGGCAGAAGATTTTATGCACACAAAAGGTCCTATCAGCTATTCCCGTCGACATATTTGCCATGGTCCGGCACCGCCAAATCGCCAAAATGATCTGCAAGCCTCTGCAATCCTTCTGCCAATCCAGGGCCTGACATCGGACGGCCATGCCCAGTTCCAGCCGCCGAAGGGTTCAATGCAGCCAGCTTTAAGACAGATTCTTCTGCGGCCTTCCAGTCCGTAGTCAAGTAACGGGGCGGCCCGTTCACCTCTTCTTCCTGGACAAGGACTTTATAAAGTGAATCCTGCCTTACCGTCACAAAAGCATCTCCGGCAATAAGCAGGCTGTCTGCCTCCCTGAACAGGGAAACATGGCCCGGGGAATGTCCGGGTGTGTGGATCCATTTCCATCCCGGCAATGCAGGAACAGACCCATCAGAAGGAAGCGGATGGATATATTCACTTATATCGATTCCTTCATGCGGAAACAGCGGCGACATCTTGGCAATCATCCCGCCCTCGACACTGGCGTCAGGCTTAGGATAATCCTTCATCCCTGTTAAATATGGGAGCTCGAGCTCATGTGCATAAACTGGCACTTTCCAGGTTTCAAGCAGTCCGATTATCCCTCCAATATGATCGAAATGCCCATGAGTCAGGATGATTGCTTTTGGTGCAGCTCCTTCACCGAAGAGATCTTCAGCAGCTTCAATAATTTTTCCTGCCGATTTAGGCATACCTGCATCAATCAGCACCCAATCATTAGAACCGTCATTTAACTCAGCAAAAAAGACATTGACAATTTGAATTGGCAGACAATGGACGTCAGGGGTGATATTGTTCATATCTCCGCTTGTTGCTGAAGCAACCGGGAGAAAACGGTTGGATGATGAACTCTCTTTCATGCAATCAGCTCCTCTGCTTTTCTGCCTATCTTTACCCTTCTTGAACTGAAATAGTCGCTCTCAGGTTCTGTTTCAACCGAAAAAAGCATCCATCAAGGATGCTTTTGCCAGCCTTTTAAAAGGCCTTGCCCGCAGCTATGCGGTATTGCCTGATGAAATGCTCAGGGCTGATATAAACCTTATATGGATAGAGGCCGTGGTTTGTATGCAAGTACAAAAAACCGAAGGAAGACTGTTCCCGGTAGGAGACATCATATATATCAGCCAGCCTGAATTCGCGGTCTTCTGCGACGACCCGGTCGTCATACAGGTGGAGGTGGCACTCGGTTTCTATCACTTTTTGTTCATTCCATTCCACTTTTCTGCTGAATATACGATAAGGATGCGAACAGCGGTGTGCCAAATCAGTCAGTTTCCCCCTTTATTTTATATAGAGACAGGTTTGCCATGATCTCTGTTATGTACTATGTTAATTGAAGCTGCCCCGCTATTTCAACTAAAATGGGACCCGGCTTATTGCCGGGCCATGCCAGGCTAACGCCTGCTCTTGCTTTTTCGGTAGACCAGAAAGGCGACCACAATCGCAGCAATAATAATAAGCGGCAAGAATGAAAGCACAGTCTGCCAAAACGGATGTGTAGAGTCCATAAGAAAATTCCTCCCTATCCTTTTTATAGGTTTTACCCTATCCTGATAAGAAAATTCCATTCCCGCCAAAACTTAATGATTGTGATTTTAAATAAATAGGATTATGATTTTCACTATAACTAAAACGTTCTGCTGGGGAGGCGATGAGTTTGGGGCAGAGAAACTGAAAATCGGGGAAATTGCAAAAAGGGCGAATGTAACGAAGCGGACGGTAGATTATTACACACAAATCGGTCTTATCAAAGCAAGGCGTACTGCTTCCAATTACCGCTACTATGATGCAGAAGCTCTTGATACCCTCAAATATATCGAACAGTGCAAAAGGAATAGCTTTTCACTGGAAGAAATAAAGAACAGACTGAAGGAAAAAGAATCAGATCTTACCGATTATGAAACACTTAAAGTAAAGATATCCGGTTTGGATAAGGAGCTTTCCGAGCTGCTCCAAAATCTGGAGGATAAAGGACTGAAGAAGGAAGCTCTTAAAAAGCATCTTTCTGCCGAGAGCATATCGCTCATGCAGACCATTCTCCTGTTATTGATGTAGCCCTCCTGCCGGAACTTACAGCAGACTTTTTTACTCATCCAGGAGGTGTAAGCCTTACTATGTAAGGCGATTCGTTGGACATATTTATCAACTTGATATTAGTTGCACTTTTAATTGCTTTAACCGCTTTTTTTGTATCAGCAGAATTTGCAATTGTGAAAGTCAGAAGTTCGAGGATTGACCAGCTGATTGAAGAAAATAAACCGGGAGCCCAGGCGGCCAGGCATGTTATCACCCATATGGATGAATACCTTTCAGCCTGCCAGCTGGGAATAACTATCACAGCGCTCGGCCTTGGCTGGCTTGGGGAACCGACGGTCGAAAAGCTGCTTCATCCTCTTTTCGAGAGTTTGGAGCTTAATCCATCGCTCACCCATCTTTTATCTTTCGGGATTGCCTTTGCTTCCATTACATTTCTGCATGTTGTGGTCGGCGAATTGGCTCCTAAGACCATGGCCATCCAGCTGTCAGAAAGAATCACCCTTTTATTTGCGAAGCCGCTGATTATGTTTTATAAGCTGATGTTTCCTTTCATTTGGGCGCTCAATGGTTCAGCAAGGATACTTACCGGCCTGTTCGGTCTCAAGCCTGCTTCAGAAAATGATCTGGCACATTCTGAAGAAGAGCTCCGGATCATCCTTTCTGAAAGCTATGAGAGCGGTGAAATCAATAAATCAGAGCTGACATATGTAAATAATATCTTTGAATTCGATAACAGGCTGGCCAAGGAAATCATGGTGCCTCGGACGGAAATCGTCAGCCTTTCCATCGATGACAGTGTGGAGGATATCCTCGGTACCATCCGTGAGGAGAAGTACACACGCTATCCGGTCATAAATGGAGATAAGGACAATATTGAAGGAATCGTCAACATTAAGGACATCCTGACTGCCACCGTAAAAAGGGAAACGCTGACAGGTGCTCCCATCACCGCTTTTTTGAAGCCTGCCATCAGGGTCATTGAGACGATACCGATCCATGATCTTCTCCTAAAAATGCAGAAGGAGCGGACCCATATGGCCCTGCTGCTGGATGAATACGGCGGGACAGCAGGACTTGTGACAGTAGAAGATATCATCGAAGAAATCGTCGGTGAGATCCGGGATGAATTTGATGCAGATG
Source organism: Bacillus infantis (assembly GCF_020171945.1). Lineage (GTDB taxonomy): Bacteria > Bacillota > Bacilli > Bacillales > Cytobacillaceae > Bacillus_AB > Bacillus_AB infantis_A. Next base: position 306,591 of record NZ_JAIVAP010000001.1, read on the forward strand.
AAATTTCTGATATCCGCAAATTGGCTGAAGGCCATTATATCATCAGCGGCAAGGTCCTTATCGAAGATGTCAATGACCTCCTTGGCACGAACCTGCCCGAAGAGGATGTTGATACATTTGGCGGCTGGTTCCTTTCCCAGCGGTATGATGTAGTCCAGGGGGAAGAAATCATTGAGGAAAACTACTCCTTTACTGTAAAAGAACTGGAAGGACATCATATTGTTTTTATAGAGGTCAGGAGACTGGCTGAAGAAGAAAGCCCTGAGTAAGGGCTTTTTTTGGTACCAAATGCAACCTCCCCTACCCTTTTGCGGTCCGATAGGTGCATAGGCTTGTGACCAGCCCTACTGTCAGGACCGTGATAAGGGAAAGCATGAAGGTGTCCCCTGAAACAAGCAGTCCTCCGATAGAGATGACAAGGCAATCAATCAATAAGATCACTATCCCCACATTCATTCCTGAAAGATCCGCGATAAATTGAGCCAATAGGTCTGTCCCACCTGTGCTCGTGCCATAGCGGAGCATCAGGCCTATGCCCAGGCCGACAAGCGCCCCTCCGGCAATTGAACCGATGGCAGGGTCGATAGATGGAAGAGACCTGCTGACTGGGTTCAGGATATCGATTAAGATGGAGGACAGCAGCAAACCGTGCAGGCTGTTGAAAAAATAACCTCTATCCTTGAACCAGGCAAGAGCGAATATCGGAATGCTCATCAGGAGAATGGACAATCCTGCTTCAAATCCCCATAAGTAATTGCAGATTAAACCGAGGCCGATGACACCGCCGTCAAGAACCTTGTTAGGAATTAGAAAACCGTTTATCCCCAGAGAAAGAAGAAGGCATCCGGTAAGGATGATAGCCGATTTTTTAAAAATCATCATTGAACACTCCTGGCTGCTGCATGTCCTCTAGTATATGAAGCCAGTCCCACGGATAGTATGAGCTTTTTTCATAACTGGCCTGGTTTAGGTGAATAGTAAGGAAAGTAACCTGATTTTAGGAGGATATTATGGTAAAACAAACGCCAGATATGCCGGCATATGTGGGAAGCGAATATGACCGGCTGAAAAAAGTGGTTCTCTGTGAACCGGAGCATATGACCATCAAAGATGTGATCAACGAGACCCAGCGGCATTTTCTGAAAGAAGGCATTGATATTGAAAAGGCATTGGAGCAGCACCGCAATTTTGTTAAAACACTAGAGCAATACGGTGTGGAGGTTTCCCTCCTCCCTGCCCGGGGCAAATATCCTGAACAGGTCTTCACGAGGGATATCGGTTTCACCCTCGGCCAGACCGTGTTTGTGGCAGAAATGGCGAGCAGGGTCAGGCAGGGCGAGGAAGATGTGTTCAAAGAATGGCTGGAAAAGGAGCGGACTTCCTATTTCAACCTGATTGGCGAAAAAATTGAAGGCGGAGATATCGTCATAGACCGCAATACTGTTTATGTCGGCTTAAGTGACAGGACGAATGAGAAAGCTGCAGCACATTTGAAATCGCTTCTGCCAGATCATGAAGTGATTACAGTCCCTTTTACAGATAAATTCCTTCATCTCGATTGTGTCTTCAATGTCATTTCTGAAGACGAGGCCTTGATTTATCCTGGAGAAATCGACCCAAAAGCACTGGAATACATTAAATCCAGATATCACCTGATAGAAGTATCCAAAGAAGAACAATTTTCCCTGGGAACGAACGTATTATGCATAGGGGACAAGAGGATCTTCAGCCTGACGGTTAATGAAAATGTCAACAGGCAGCTGAAAGAAAGAGGCTTCGAAGTAATTGAAGTGGATATAACGGAAATCATTAAGTCCGGTGGAGCCTTCCGCTGCTGCACCCTTCCTGTATTGAGAGAAAGCCCCGGTCTAAGAGGATAAAATGATCATTATGCCTCCCTTCCTTTCATATGCTTTATATATGACTGGTTTTGGGAGGCATGATGCTTGATGAATCTTTTTGCTGCAGTCATCACTGTTTTATTATTGCTTATTCTTATTGAAGAATCTTTCATATACGGAATCTGCCGCTATATGAATGGACCAGGAAAATTTGAAAGGGCAATGGCCGCCAAATTTAAGCAGGCAAAGCAGAAGCTTGAAGAAAAAATTTAGCTTCCCTGTCTTAGAACCCATTGTCTGAGTGACCCGGATATTATAAAATAAATACATTCCATAAGGACAGGAGTGTAGATGTGATGGCCAGATCCAAGGCAAAGAAGCTGCGCGCTAAAATGGTGCGTGAAGGAAAAAGAAACCCGGAAAGCAAAAGGAGCCCTTATGCGTTACTTGATATGTCTGAAAGAAAGACAAAAACAAAGAAAGATCTTTTATACAAATCCAAACATAAGGGCCAATCTGGGTCTTTTTATTTTGCCGCTTGAATGGTGATGCCCGCTTTATAAACATAACATCGTAAATTTCAGGAAAATTATTCTGACATCTGTTATACTTTTACAGGAAGAAAGTGAAAGGTGAATTCTGTGACAAAAAAAAATATCCAATTCTGGTCTCTTCAGATTCTTCTGATAGTGGCCATCATTTACGTATCATCCAAAATATCCTTTTTGTTTGAACCAATCGGAATCTTTGTGTCTACCTTGTTTTTCCCGATTATCATCTCAGGCTTCCTCTATTTCCTGCTTAATCCGGTCGTCAATTTCCTTCAGGCAAGAAAACTGCCGAGGACCCTTGCCATTGTGATCATTTACCTGATTATCATCGGCCTCATCGTCCTGGTGATCGGCAGCCTTGTTCCTATCATCTCAAAGCAGGTCACAGCCTTATTCAATGATCTGCCGACATATGCACAAAGAACAAGAATCTACATAGAAAATCTCTCAAGCTCGCAGCAGTTCAAATGGGTAATGAGTCAAGATTATGTCCCGATTGAAAATCTGGAAAGGTCATTGATGGAGTTTGCCAACACGATCCCTGACCGGGTGACAAACGGTATTTCCAATGTATTCAGCCTTGTCGCCAATATTACAGTCACAATTGTAACAGTTCCCTTCCTGCTTTTTTATATGTTCAAGGATGGCGGAAGGTTTCCGGCTGCCATATCCAAATTCCTCCCGCTTTCTTATCGGAGCGAAGGTTTAAAGACGCTGAAGGAGACAGGAGAAACCCTGGCAGCTTACATACAGGGACAGGTAACCGTGGCTTTATTCGTCGGGACTCTGGCCTTCATCGGCTATATGATCATTGACCTGCCATATGCACTCGTTCTGGCGCTTATAGTCGCTGTCACGAACATCATTCCTTATGTCGGTCCATTTCTCGGCGGTGCGCCTGCTGTATTGATCGCGCTGTTCGATTCCCCGGCAAAGGCCATCCTGGCGATCATCGTCATTGCCGTTGCCCAGCAGGTTGAAGGGAATATCCTTTCTCCTCTCATCCTTGGAAAAAGGCTGGACACTCACCCTGCCACTATCATCATTCTGCTGCTTGTGGCAGGAAACCTTGCAGGTATCTTGGGGATGATCCTTGCTATTCCAACGTATGCAGTTGTAAAAACAATCGTTATGAACTTTGTACGGTTCCTGCGGGCAAGAAGAGAAAGTGTTGCCTCTGGCTCTGATACTGTCCTTTAAAAAAGGGAAGCAAACTCAGCTGAGTTTGCTTCCTTTTTTGCTGATTTTTCAATATTAATTTTCCTTACAAGTGTTTCCCGCTTTTTTATCATATTCCATCAGCCAGGCATCTCTCCATTCTCCTTCATGGTATTCATTTTTCGGGAGAAGCTTTCTTTTTTGCATTCCGCAGCTCTCATAGCAGGCAATTGCCCTTTCATTCCATGTCTGGGGATCCATGACTACCAGGTCTGCTCCCTTTTCTATGATCAGATAGTCGATCATAGACTGGACGAGCAGCTTTCCGATCCCTTTTCCCCAGAATTTTGGTTCCCCGATGAACTGATCTGTCCCATAGACAGAAATTCCCGGATCGTATCCGTATTTCTCCCTTTCTTCTTCATCAAGCGGATAAAACTGGATATACCCCAGTTCTGTTTCTTCCCATTCAAAAATACAGGCAGCCACATGACGATCCTGTTTATAAAAATGTTCATCGACCATTTGCAGTGAATGAGGATTGTCCCTTCCTTCGTAATATTTCAGCACAGACGGATCCTGCAGCCATCGGACAAGGTGGAATTTATCCCTGTCTTTCAGTGCTCTTACTTTCAGGCTGCCATTTTCAATTAATACACTCATAGTAAGCCTCCGAATTAATATTCTCTTTATTATAACAATTCCATAAACTTCAATCCTTTCCTGTATGTATCCGGCTATTTCTGTCAATAGTGATAGAAAAACAGGAACGGGGATCATATATGAAAAAAGGAATTTATTTTATCAATGAAAAACTGACAGCCGGAGATTATGAGCCAGAAAGTATTCATGAAATCCAAAAGAAGGCAGCGCAGGATTATATGAAAATAAACCGAATATCTTCAGTTAGGCTGAACCCCTGGCAGCTTAATGATCATTATGAAAACCTGCATGCCCTTTATTATGACTTGAAGGAAGGCAAAATGATGCTGGACTGCCTCGTGTGTTTTAATGAACAGTCTGCCTCTGACTTCGCTGCTGCTTATCCAGCCAGATGGCTGCTCCTGAAAAGCTTTTTCCATGAGATATGCTTTTCAGAGGAAAAAGCACTGCCTGCTGCAGAGTAGATAAGAACAGAAAACCTCTCTCATGCGTTTTTTATATAGCGAAATAGGAAATATACATACTATAAAAACGATAGGAGGTTCGTCATGAAAAAATCAAAATTATTGAATCCACTAGCAGCCGCCCTTCTCATGCTTCCGCTTGCTGCCTGTGGAAATGATGAAGATGAAGTACAGTATCCGCCCCCTAGCGCCCCAAGCCAGGAAGATGATTTGAATACGGATAATAAACAGCCGGTTGAGGATTTCTCCCGGATCAATTTTACAGATTTTGAGCTTGATGCTGAGTATCCGGATATGAAATCATATGAAGTTGACTATGAATATGACAGAAATAATACGATGGAAGCTGAGATCAAAGATGGTGTAAATGATGAAGAATTCAACGGAGACGAAGCGCTGGACAAGCTGCTGGAAGCATTCAAGCAATTCACTTTTGATGAAGAATCCTCAGAAGATGAAGTGCTGATACAAGTCATACAAGGTCTTGACCTTAATGAAGATTATGAAAATATTGAAGTTGAAGTGACTTTTACGGATGGTACCGAGAAAACTTATTCAAAATAAAACGGAATCTGAAGGGACAGCTGGTTCATGCCCTTCAGGTTTTTTTGCTGTGTTCCTGAATCAGCATTAAAAGCTGCTGAAAATGTTGTTCTTGACCCTCCTTCCTTAGTATGCAGAATTTTCCACCGCATAACTTTCTGGCATGATTCTCTGTGTTTGAGACACAATAACAGAATCACGGGAAGGCGGTGAGCAATGTTGAGAAAAAGATCATTTTTTATGACAGTGTTTGCTTTATTAACTATGCTCCTCTGTGTTCCTTCCGGTTCAGCTATATACCAGGGACACCATCCCGGCTTGCAGCTCAGGATCATGGAGACGACGGACCTTCACTCTTACATAATGAATTACGAGTATAAAACCGGCAAAAAAGTCAAGAGCTTTGGGTTTGTGAAAACCGTAAGCTTAATAAAGAAAGCGCGCAGTGAGAAAGCTAATACCCTTCTCTTTGACAATGGCGATCTGATCCAGGGCAGTGCCCTGGGAGATTATATTCATGAACATCCAGGCCAGCTCCATCCGATTATCAGCATTATGAACGAGCTGCAGTACGATGCCGCAGCACCCGGCAATCATGAATTCAATTATGGGCTGGGTTATCTTAATAAAAAGCTGAAAGAAGCAGCCTTTCCTTATGTCAACAGCAATCTCTTTATCCAGGGTACAGAATCTTTCCAGGAAGAGCTTCCCTATTTTTCCCCTTATGTCATTCTTCACCGCATCTTCACGGGGGATGATGGCAGAAAATATCCTGTTAAAATCGGTGTGATCGGTTTTATTACACCCGTTGTCCTTAAATGGGATGCAGAACATTTAAAAGGGAAGCTAATCAATAAATCAATTGTCGAATCAGCTGAGCATTATATTCCAATCATGAGGGAAAAAGGCGCCGATGTCGTCATTGCACTGGCACATGCAGGTCTCGAAGCTGATGAACAGGTTAAGGATAAAAGCTTGAACTCAGTGCTCGGGCTGAGCAAGGTTCCTGGAATTGATGCCATTATGTACGGGCATACCCACCAGGTCTTTCCGTCCCCAAAACCATGGCACGGCAGCAGGCTGGTTGATATGGAAGCAGGCACAATCAATGGAATTCCGGCTGTACAGGCAGGTTCTTGGGGAAGCCATTTAGGGATTATAGATCTGAATCTGGCTTTAAAAGAAGGAAAGTGGAAAGTTGTATCCACTGACACAGATGTCCGTCCCGTCTTTCTCCCTGGTGCCCCGGGCCTTTCAGGCGGGATCGAAAATGATCAGAGAGCAAAACAGCTCGCTGAAGATGTTCATCTGAAAGCTAAAAAGCATAAATAAGGACACTGCAGACAATATTGCTTTACTTCCATTCTCTGCTTATTTATACTAAATTGTATGAAATTAGACCTATTTCGATAGTAGGGGTGACTATTTATGCTGAAAGACAGCGAATATTTGCTTTTTATTAGGGAAATTGGCAGATTGATCACTGACTTTGAAAAATGCAAAGAGCCTGATATCCAGCAAAAAATCCTTCAGGATATTAAACTGCTGGGGTTTGCTCTTCAATAATATTAAGAGATTAATTCAGAGAGGGCCTCATTTGAGGACCGCTGGAGCCATCTGATTGTAGAAAGTAAATCAGAGGGTCTTAGTCAAAGCCATTGAGACCCTCTGACAAGAGATAAGCGAATCAGAGGGTCTTAGTCAGAGCCATTGAGACCCTCTGACAAGAGAAAAGTGAATCAGAGGGTCTTAGTTAGAGCCATTGAGACCCTCTGACAAGAGAAAAGTGAATTAGAGGGTCATAGTCAGAGCCATTGAGACCTCTGGCCACCAAAAAGCGAATCAGACGGTCTTAGTCAGGGCCGCTAAAGCCCTCTTTCTTATAGAAAACAGAAGAGTTTCCCCCACACCTCACCAATCCTGCCTATCTATGCGCCATTTGAATCATCGTCAGGAATTTCATATTGCTAATTTTCAATGTTAATAGGGCCACTTCCAAAGAAACGGATAGGCCGCTGCCTCTTGTGCGTCTATTTTACTTTTCTCCGGGCTATTTTGCGCTTAGCCCATCTCTTCTCTCCCTTTTTCATACACCTGCAGATTCATGAAAATGGTATTCAGGATGGGGGCCGGCAAACGCTTGCCTTCTGCAGCATCCAGCAGGTATTTAAAAAAGTGGGCTGACTCAGTCTGCAAGCCTTTTTCCATATCACGCTGCATGGAAGATTTCATCATGTATCCGACTGCATTGATTTTTTTGATGATAATTTCTTTGGCATCATCCGGAAGATTCGCTCCCATGCTTTTCATGGCAGGCAGGATTTCCAGAGCGAGCCCCTCTATGATGCTTCTCCCCTCTGCTGTATCCCTGATAGGACCGATTGGCGAACGTGTCAATGTTGTAAGCCCGGACATCATGCTGATAAATAGATACTTGGTCCACATTTCACTCACGATCTCACTGCTGTACCGGAAAGATGCCTTTGTTCCGGCAAGCGATTCCTGTATCCGTGAAATCCTCTCTGTCTCCCTCCCGTCAATTTCGCCAAAAACAACCTCCTGCATATCACTTTTCTGAACGATTTCGCCCTTTTCATTCAATGTAGATTCGATGAAGCAAAGACCTCCAAGGAGCCTCTCCTTTCCAAAAGCCCTTTCAAGTATGTCCATATGTGCAATGCCATTCAAAAGCGGAAGGATGCATGTACCTTCTCCAGCAAAAGGCTTGATATTTTCGATGGCTTCCTTAAGGTGATAGGCTTTCACAGAAAGCAGGATCAAATCAAAGTTCTCTTCTGAAGGAACTCCTGTTCTCAGAAGCTTTGGTTTCAGCTTTGCATCTCCATGTACACTGTTGATGACCAGGCCGTTATGCTGAAGCTGATCGTATTTCTTTTCCCTTACTAGAAAGGTAACGTCTTCTCCTTTTTCATGGAGCCTGCCTCCGAAATAGCCTCCTACTGCTCCTGCCCCTGCAATCAATATCCGCATAACATGACCATCCTTTCTCAAGATACGGCTGCAAAATAACCCCTGCATCATTCCGTTTATTTCCATTATTACTTCTCATTCTAGCACAGCATCTAAACAGAAGAGCCTGGAATTGCTCATCCAGGCCCTTATGCATCATTAATCTTAAGCTACTCTTCCTGTAATATCTTCTTCGAGTGCGATATTGTTCTTTCTTGCCTTTCCTGCTGCGTTGTAGAAAAGAACAGTGATAATAACCGTGGCAATCGCAGCCCCTAAATACGATATATTCATTGAAAGCCCAAACCCGATTTTGGCGTTAAGAATATAAGTAACGGTGGCCATTGTCATGAAAATGCCCGGGATCATTGCAATCCAATAATTTTTTCTGGCAATGAAAAGATACATGCTTGCTACCCAAAGGGCGATGACAGCAGTAGACTGGTTTGCCCAAGAAAAGTATCTCCACAGAATCTCAAAGTCTATCTTTGTCAGTGCAAAAGAAATGACAAACAGCGGCAGGGCGATAACCAGGCGGTTGCCCAGCTTCTGCTGCCCAAAGCGGATATAATCGGCAATGATCATCCGAGCGCTTCGGAAAGCTGTGTCACCTGATGTGATAGGAAGGACAATTACCCCCAGCACGGCCAGTGTTCCGCCGACAGCACCAAGAGTCAGTTTTGAAGCTTCACTAACAACGGCTGCAGGACCGCCGGCTGCAAGCAGTTCGTTTAAGCCTGCAGAGCCATTGAAAAGGCTCATAGCAGCTGCAGCCCAGATCATGGCAATAACACCTTCTGCAATCATCATGCCATAGAAAATCTTTCTGCCCTGATCCTCATTTTCTGTTGTCCTGGAAATGATTGGCGTCTGGGTCGCATGGAATCCGGATAAAGCCCCGCAGGAAATCGTCAGGAACAGGAGCGGGAAGATTGGTGCATTGTCAGGATGCATATTTGTCAGATTAATCTCAGGGATAGGTGCACCGCTGATGATGAGTGAAGCCCCTACTCCAAGAGCACTGATCAGCAGCAATGCTCCAAAAATGGGATAAAAGCGCCCAATGATTTTGTCAATCGGCAATAATGTCGCCAAAATATAGTAGATAAAAATGGCACCAAGAATAAGGCCCATGCTCATCCACCCGTTCATCAGATTGTGAAGCAGCCCTGCAGGGGAAGTGACAAATACAGTCCCCACGAGAAGCAGCAGCAGTATAGCGAATGCGTTTACAACATGCTTCATGAAGCTGCCGAGAAATTTTCCAGCCAGTTCAGGCAAGTGTGCGCCCCTGTTGCGGATTGAAATCATCCCTGTCAGATAATCATGGACAGCTCCGGCGAAAATACAGCCGAGCACAATCCAAAGAAAAGCAACCGGTCCATATAAAGCACCCATGATCGGTCCAAAGATCGGCCCTACACCTGCTATATTAAGCAGCTGGATAAGAGAGTTTTTCTTCGTGTTCATCGGCAGATAATCAACGCCGTCTTTGTGTGTATATGCCGGGGTCTGCCTCTCTTTTTTAACGCCGAATACCTTTTCAACAAATTTCCCGTAAGTGAAATAACCTACTATAAGTAAAATGATGCCTGCTATAAAAGAATACAATTGAAATGCCTCCTTTTGTAATCGCTTACAGAAAGTATAAGGCATAGAGAAGAAATATGGCGGAATTGCAGCCAACATGTCAATAAACTGTCTTAAGATGCATGATTCCAAAGCTGAAATGCATCTGCAAGATTTAAATCCTGCATCACTAAATTTCCAGTCTGCTCCTTAATCCTTTGGCATAATTCCGGCTGACAGATAATATTTCCTCAGACCCCTCCACTTTCAGCTGGTAGGCGCCGTTGAACCATGGAGTCAGCCTTGATACATATGGCAGATGGACGATTGTGCTTTTATGTATGCGGAAGAAAGGAAAATGCTGAAGTCTGCTTTCCAGCTCCTTTAAAGGAGTTTTGACAGAGTAGCTTCCGTTTTTCGCAACAATCCTGGAGACTTTATCTTCACGGGATATATAAAGGATGGATGATGGGTCTATATAAGAAATATTGCCATCCTCCTCCACTGCTAGTTTCCCAGGGTTCACGGCTGCGGCTGTGCTGCCGCCTTCTTCTGCAAAAAGCTTCCTTAGCCTTAATACTGTTTCTTTAAGCAGGGTTTCGTCAAAAGGCTTCAGCAGATAATCAACCGCTTCGTAGCGGAAAGCTTCTGCCGCAAACTGCGGGTAAGCTGTCGCAAAGATGATTTTCGGCACTTTTTTTAAATCATTCAGCGACCTGGCAGCTTCCATGCCATTCATTTTTGGCATTTCAATATCCAAAAATACAGCATCCGGCTGCAGCTGCAGGCACTGGATGACGGCCTGTTCACCTGATTCTGCTTCTCCCACTACCTGCAGGTCTTCATATTCTTTCAGCAGGTGAACCAGCTCCTGCCTGCTGTACGGCTCATCGTCTGCAATCAATATGCTGATTTTTCTTTCCATGCTATTCTTCTCCTTTGTCCGGCAGCGTAAAGGAGACTGTGGTCCCTTCATTCAGCCTGCTGTCAAAAATCAGTCCGGCTTTTTCCCCAAAAAGCATTGCCAGCCTTCTGTTTACATTATATATACCAAGTCCGGTCCCTGTCAGGGAAGGTACGTGGCCCCTTGCCAGCTCATGCAGGCGTTCTGTGCCGATTCCCGCTCCATTGTCAGAAACAGATACTTCTGTCCCTTCTTCTTTTACGGCAGCATAAATGATGATCCTGCAGTCAGCTTCCTTATCCTTGATGCCATGCTTGACTGCATTCTCTACAAGCGGCTGGAGTGTCAGCGGCGGGATTTGAGCAGAAAGTGCTTCCTCTTCTATCCGGAATTCTGTTTTAAGCCTGTCAGAAAATCTTGCTTCTTCTATTTCCAAGTAGGCTTGTACATGCTTTAATTCTTCCTTCAAAGTCGTTCGTTCCAAAGTTGTCCCCGTAAGATTCTGCCTCAGGAAATGGGATAGCGACAAGAGCAGCTTGCGGGCTTTCTTTGGATCAATCCGAATCAGGGAAACGATTACATTCAAAGTATTAAACAAAAAGTGCGGGCTGATTTGTGCCTGCAGAGCCTTGATTTCTGCCTCCTTCGCAAGCTGGAATGCTTTTTCGCCCCTTGCAGCATCGAGCTGATTGCTAAGGAGCATGCTCAGGCCGGATATCAATTCAATCACGACATTTGTGATTTCTTTTTCTGACTTAAAATAGAATTTCAAGGTGCCGATGGTCTGTCCCCTTTCCTTCAGCGGAGCAATGGCGGCAGCACCAAGCGGGCATGACGGACTGCTGCAGCTGATATCATTCCTGCCGGCAATGATCAAGGCTCCTTTGGCAAGCACCTTCCTGGTTATATCTGTTTGGATCAGATGTCCTGATTTGTGATGGTCATCAGCTGTGCCAATATGAGACAGGATGCGTTCATCATCTGTAATCGACACGGCGCTTGCATTGACTTCGTGGTAAAGGATCCGGCATACCTCTTCTGCCGCATCGATGGTCATCCCTTTTCGCAGATGCTTCAAAGTCTGGCGTGCCAGCCGCAGGGATTTCTGCGCCTGGATGGCTGCAGCTTTTTCCTCTTCATTCACTACGCTTTTAATGATCAGCAGGAAAATGGCACAGCCGACTCCATTGGCGAGAATCATGGGCAGACCGATGGTTTCGACCAAAGCAGAAGCTTTGCTGTAAGGCCTTGAGAGAAGAAGGATGATAAGCATCTGCACACTTTCGGCCATGGCTCCGATAAAAAACGCTGTCGATAGCTTCACATGCCTGTTTTTCTTATGCAGGATGCTTGCAATGATCCCAGCAAAGATTGAAGCCAAGCCGCAGGAAAAAGCCGTAAAGCCGCCCAATGTAAAACGGTGGATTCCTGCCACCAGTCCGGCGCCAATCCCTACCCTGTATCCGCCGAATAGTCCGGCAAGAACCACGCCGATCACCCTGGAGTTTGCAATGGCTTCATCTGAAGAAAGCTCTGAAGCCCAGCGGCTGAACTGCAGGGTATCCGTGTCAAAACTGACACCGGTATAGGTGCCGAATATACCGAAGAATCCAAAAAAAAGAACAGCGACCCACCGCTGTTTTGCCGTTAATGATTCCTGGTATATCATTTCGCGGAAAAAACGGAATCTGGTCAAAATGAAGGCAATGGTAACAATCAGGCCAAGCCTCTCGAGCATTGTCAGCAGCAGCTCGAACATATGGACACCTTCTTCCTTCCAGTAGATTGCCCCTATTTTACTATAATTTCTGAAGCTTTACTATTATCCAGGAAAAGAGACTGCAAAAAAGCACCTGCCGGCAAGGCAGGTGCTTCACTATTCAGGCTAATATTAAAAGCGCAACCATGACAACAGATGGGAGGCCGTAGTAGAGAGCATTTCTGAATAAAATCTCATTAGTATCCTGGTTCTCCCACCCTTTGTATTCTGGACGCCTGCGGGTATACCATTCGCCATATGTCTGCATGATTTTCACCCTTTCTTTTATCTGTTCTATACCCGTGCAGGCAGAAGAGTACACATTTAAACTATAAGTAACGGTTAAGATAACTTTCAAGTCCGGCTGGGAAAAGTATTTCCCTCTTTTCTATAAAAGATATAACCGGTATCCATTTTGCTTCCGAATTTCTCCCGTTTTCGTTGACTGGAATGGAATCTTCTTCGTATAGTGACTCATTCACAAGCTCTGCCTCATAAAGCTGTGTCAATTCATGTCTTGTAATCCCGTTGAGGGAGTAAATGTTTTCCACGCAGGCAATATAATTCACTATATTGATCTCTGCTCCTATCTCTTCCATGAACTCTCTTTTCAAAGCATCTATCGAGGTCTCCCCAAGTTCTATCGTTCCTCCGAGCGGGCGGTAAAAGACCCCCTCACCCTTTGAATGTTTACCGCTGAGCTTTTCGACCAGGATGCGGCCGTCCTTATAAATAATGCCCAATGTATTCGCTCTTGGCCTTTCCACTATCTTCAGCACCTCTTTTGTAAACCTGATTAAATTTTAGTTGACATATAGTCGTTTTCCATCTTATTCTTATTTTAGTATAAAACTTTGCTGGGAGGCATATTTCATGAAAAAGAAATTGACACCGCTCCATCTTTCTTTGGCCGGTATGTTTACCGCGCTAATGGCGATTGGAGCAAATATCACATCATTCGTCCCATTTATGGTGATCGGAGGGGTCCCTATCACCCTGCAGACATTCATCGCCATCCTGTCCGGCGCCATCCTTGGCAGCAGGCTGTCAGCCATCGCCATGACTGTATATGCCTTGGTTGGAATCGCAGGTGTCCCTGTGTTTGCAAAATTCGGATCCGGCTTTGCGACTGTCATCAGCCCGACCTTCGGCTTCATCCTTACATATATTCTTGCAGCTTATGCAACAGGGAAGATAATTGAAAAGAATTCCAGCAAAGCATCTTATATCACAGCTGCGCTGGTGGGACTGGCCATCAATTATATACTGGGGACAAACTATATGTATTTTGCTTATAAACTGTGGTTTGCAGCCCCGGAAGGCTTCACCTATGCAATGGCGTGGATCTGGATGCTGGTTCCGCTGCCAAAGGATATTATCCTTTCCGTACTGGCAGGCCTTCTTGCTTTAAGGCTGAATCGAAATGCGCTTTCTGGCAGCCGCTTGAACAAACTGAAACAATCAGCATGATAATGGCCAAAAAGATTCTGTCCGGATGGGCAGAATCTTTTGCTTCAGCAGGCATTGGAAATGTTTGTCCTTCCCGGCAGCTCGGCTGCATATACTATACCAAACTGCTTTTGGGAGGTACTTATGTTTCAGCTTTTGGAAAAGACCATAATCATGATGGCTTCACTGAGGATTTTTTCGGGAAGCCTTGAAATTTTGGCGGCATTTCTGATCATCAAATACAATGATGTTGAAAAAGCTCTCGTATTGAACAGTTCCCTCGCCCTCGTTGGCCCGCTCATCTTAATAGCAACAACCACCATAGGGCTCATTGGCCTTGCCGACAAGGTATCGTTCACAAAGATGCTTTGGGTATTCGCCGGTGTCGGCTGCATTTTGTATGGTGTAAAGAGCTGAGTGCTGGCTCCTTGACTAAGCTTATTTATGAATTGGACCTTATTTGCTAGCTTAATTAAATTTTTTTCACTTCCCCTATTTATAGCTTTCAGTTGGAATGTGGCTATTGATTTCCGTTCCAGGCACTTCACTTTCAGTAGAACGGCACTGAGCCTTCACGCTTGCGCATTGCGGGGGGTCTCAGCTCTGCCGCTGCTTTCCCACTAGAGTCTGCGCTACTTCCATTCCAATCAACAGATGTTTAATCATTCTTTGGGATTTTTTCTGAGAATATCAAGGGTTTATAAGGACACTAGCATTTTTTTATTATGAAAAAGCATCACACTGGGAGAAAATATTCTCCACAAAGAAAAGGACCTGCCCACTTTTACAGCGGCTGGCCCTTTTTTCTATTATTCAGCTGCTGCTGCAAGTGCAGCATTGATATCAATCAGGCCATTCCCGAAGTAGGCATCTCTGCCTTTTTCCCCAATATCCCTCGCTGTACCTTTAATTATATTCATGACCTGCCTGTTTGACAGATCTGGATTGACTGAAAGAATGAGCCCTGCAAGTCCTGCTACATGCGGGCTTGCCATGGATGTGCCTGATAGGGCTGCATACTGATTTTTAAAATAGGTGCTTGGAATATACACACCTGGTGCTGTTACATCAATATAATAACCATAATTAGAGAAATCAGCTTTATCTCCAGTATAGCTCACAGCCGACACACTGAGCACTTCCGGAAAGGCAGCCGGAAATGAAGGCTGTTCAGAGTTGTCATTCCCTGCGGCTGAAATGAGGACCGCTCCCTTGTCATAAGCATACCGGATTGCTTCCTCGAGGAATGCAGACGGCTGGTAATTGCCTAGGCTCAGGTTAATGACATCCGCTCCATGATCCGCTGCCCAGATAATCCCCTTGGCGATATCGAATGTATAACCGTAGCCCTTGCTGCCCATTGCCTTTACCGGCATAATTCTATTGTTCCAGGTAATTCCTGCAATTCCTTCGCCATTGTTCGTTTCAGAGGCTATGATGCCTGCAACGTGGGTGCCATGGCCATTGTCGTCGTCAAAATTGCTGCTGTTCTCCATGACATTATAGCCTTTCATCAGACGTCTCCTGAGATCGGGATGATCCATATCCACCCCTGTATCGACAACGGCAATGATGATATCTTCGTCTCCCTTTGAGATATCCCAGGCTTTTTCAATATCGATGGCAGGCAGGTTCCATTGATAGTTTTCTCTATAAAGCAGGTCATTCGGCAGCTGAGTTTCATTTTGCATCAAAATGAAGTTAGGCTCTGCATATACGACATCAGGCCGCTGCCTGAAAAACTGCAGAAGATCCGCAGTTGTCATACTGTCAGACTGAAAAACAAAGATGGAATCCATATGCCGGAAAAATTCTGCATCTAGTCCGGCCGCAAGACTGTCAAGCTCATCATCGTCAGGAGGACCGGAAAATTTCACTGTAGCTTCATGCTCTTTATAGTGGCTCTTATCCTTTGGGTTATGATGGATGATCTTCACATCTTCATCCCCGTTGAGGAGTGATTTAATTTTTTCACCCTGTTCTATTGCATTAATATTCAGCAGGCGGCTTGAGCTTTGCTGAAAAGGTTGTGTATGCCCGGAAAGGCCCCCTTCATCAGTCCTATCCTGGTTGTTCCCCGGCAGCCGGAATAACATCATAACAGCCGCAAACAGCGCTGCAGCACTGATGAGGGCTGCGATCATTCTTTTCATAAAAGTGCACCTCTGATTGTCAGTTTCCTTTTAGCGTGCTCATGAATGCAGATAATCATGATGGTAAACATTCACATGGGGGCATGGCCTGATGTTTAAATACAGGGAGTATACAATAGCTTCTTTTATAAAAAGCTAACAATAAAATTAACGGCAAAGGAGACTGGAATGATCATTCGTATCTGGCTGATTTACTTATGGGATTTCCTTGATCCTGTTTATTATTGCTGCACAAGATTGTTTCATTTGAAGCTGGAGGAAAAGTACAGCGTATTCCGTGTCAGAAAGACGAAATATAGAGGGCCTGATATCATCCTATCAGACGGTTCGTCCCTTAAAAAGAATGATATCGTCATTAAAATCCATCTTCATAATTCAAGGCTTCTCAAGCAGCTAGTCCATATAAAAAGCCCGGTATCGAGAGGCAGAGCTTTAATCAGGATTGTAGGGGAATCCATGCCCTGTCTGGCCCTCCATCTCGAACATCATCCTGACAGCGACTCCATCAAGGGGATCATCGGCATTACCATGATAAGCAAAGGCTACCAGATTCTTGGCTTTGAAAGACATCCTCTGGCACATAGGGGTTACATTCTCCTTAAACAGCTGATGCAGGCACCGATTTATTTTCTGTCCCAGCCCAAAGCTAAATGGAAGGATTTAAAGGAGGCTGCTCCTGCGTATCTTGTCATGACAAAGGAACAGCTTACAGCCAAGTATCTCCAATCCCTTTCTACAGCAATAAAAGCCGGATCGTAGATTTTTAACCATTTACTGTACAGGCATTTACAGCCTGCTGCTGCATAGAAAAGGCACACTTCTTTTGGAAGTGTGCCTCATTATGTCTATTCCCTTTTCCAGGTAGTGATATTATCGGTTTCAAGGATTCCCATCCTGACGTCGCCGACATCTGGATCTTTGAAAAGCTTATCCCGGACCCTGTAAATAATATCATCGGCAATAGCCAGGGAAAGGCCGGCTTTCAGCTCAATATAGCTTTCAATATGATACTTCCTTCCTTCCTGGAGGATGCGCATATCTTTAATATCGACTACGTCCGGATCTGATAGGATGGTGTCTGCCACCCGGTCTTCAATTTCCTTCGGTGCTGCAACACCAATCAGTCCAAGCGTGTTTTCATAGCCGATTTTGATGGCAATTCCCACCAGCAGGAATCCAATCAGGATCGTACCTACCCCATCCAGGAAATAGAAGCCTGTCAGATGGGCAAGGATGATCGAAATAAGTGCCAGCAGAGCTCCGAATGTCGCGATGATATCTTCATAAAAGACAAGCCTTGTGGGCGGTGCAGCAAGGCGGACATTCTTAAAGGATGTCGTAAATACGCTAAACCCCTTCGCCCCGCTTTTTGTTTCATGGGCAATCTCTTTCATTGCCTTCACCAGGACTCCCCCATCCGTCAGGACGGCAAGAATCATAATGATGATATTCAGCCATAAATCAGATGATGCTTTGGGATGGACAATTAGATCCCACCCTTTATGGATGGTTTCGTAAGCCATAATTGAAATCACAATGACTGCGACCAGTACGAATAAATTGACTACACGGCCAAAGCCGCTCGGAAATCTTTTTGTTGCTTCTTTCTCGGATATGGCGCTTCCGAAGAAAACGAATCCCTGGTTCAATGCATCAGCAACCGAATGAAGGGTCGTAGCAAACATGGCACCGCTGCCGCTTATCGCTGCTGCCACTCCTTTGGCAATGGCTAAAGCCGTATTCCCTACAGCGGCAATCCCTGAAGACTTATTCCCTCTTTTTAAAAATGCAAGCAGTGACATCACCCTCTATCTTTATAATCTTTGTATTTATATTTATTTACCATGATAAAGCGAAAGGCAAACCTCAAAAATAATAAAGGCTGGCAAGTATCAATTGATGATGCCATTTCCGGAGATATGGATGCGCACTTCCGGTTTCACATCCACCTTTGCATAATACTCACTTCCCTTTATGTTTTCCCATATATCGGGGCGAAAAGCGATCAATTCTCTTCCAAGGCCCAGTACATCCGCTTTTTCTTCTTTAAGAATACTGAAAATTTCCTTTGCATCATCAGACATTTTTTGCGAGATTTTTCTGGAAAGCTCCTCGGAAATCTTTTTTTCGTGCAGATGATCAAGGGGATATTCTTCAATATCAATGTCGATCGACAGGCCGGCCTTGAATACCGCCCTTCCGTAGCTATAGGTGTAATTAAGCTCCCTTTTAACTTTGTTTACAGCAAAAGTGACCGTTTCTCCTTTTGACAGATTATAAACGAACCTGCATTCCTTGTTCATCCTGTCCATGAACAGCAGCAAAAGGCTGCTTTGCTCAGGGGTGATGACCTTTCCGGTAAAAATTCTTTCATGAAACAATGCACTCCCGCTTACTTCAATTTTTTTATTGGTCTCATTATTTTTTATATAAGGAACCATAAAGTCCTTTCCCTCGTCGAATAGGATGGTGCAGATATTCTGCACTGTCAGCTCCTGGATTTCAGTGCTTTCTTCACTGTTAAGAAGCAATTCATACAAGAATTCACCGAGCAAGGGTTGATTTTTATGATTCTCAGCAAGCAGAGAACCTGCACTCCCTTCAGCCACTGCCACTTTGGCAACAATGGGTGTCCTCGGAATGCGGTAGACGATATCAAGGACATCATAGATATCCCTTTTGGCCAGCTCTTCCCCAAGAATCAGCACCTTGCTTTTGGAAGGGTCGAATTCCCCTGCGAGTGAGCGGTTGATTGCAAGCCTGGTGTCCTGTATATTCAGCCCCTCTCCCTTTGCAATTTCATTGGTTGCCTCCTGCTGGGGATTAGGAACCTTCGTTGTATTGCGGATGATCGAAGTACTTTCATATTTGCCGCCCTTTGTCAGATCGAAGGCGGAAATATAAACAAGGCGGGAATTTTTCAAGAGCCTTTCATCCCAGCAGCCGCCAAGGATGAGCACGATAATAAGCAGCCATGCAAGCTTAAAGGTTCTCACACGCCGGCATCCCCTTTCTTTAAAAGTGCCGCTGCGATATACATTGTTAAAGGAAGGCCGGTACTGAAAATAAGGCCGGCCAGGGACACCGCCCTGCCAATGCTGTTTATCTCCATTTGTCCCTGCGGTATAAAGGTAAGGATGAATATAAAGCCAGTGGATACAAGGATGGCCTTTTTGTGCTTGATTTTCAGCAGCTTGGAAAGGCCCATTCCTGCAAGGTAGGTATAACTTATGATCGTTGTAGCCGCTGCCGTCATCCAGACGGTTATGAAGACAAGATCAAGCCTTTCTATGATCTTAAAGGTAATTGCTTTTAGCATGTACAGGACTGGCTCCGGGATGAGGACGATCTCCTTCGGGCTGAACATGATAATGCTTGCAATAAATAGATATAAATAAAAAACACTGATAACTGCCTGGGCCCATAATGCGCCCTTTACTGCCCCTTTTTTTTCCGGCTCACGGACAAAAGCCAGAAAAAAAAGTGCCGTTTCTGCGCCGAGAAAACCATAAATGGCTTCTTTAGCACCCTTTAAGATTGGGATAGCCCCATGGGAAGCAACAGGAAATATATAACGGTAATCAACTTCAGGTTCCTTAAAAATGAATAGAGAAAGGATGAAAAGAAAGAAAATGAATATAGATGTGAATGAAAACAGAGAGACAATGCTGCTAAAAGACCCGCTGCAAGCAGAAACGGCTATGATCATCAGCAGCATAATAAGGAGCCAGCGCGGTGTATCAAGGAGGACCCACCGGCCGATGATATCGGCAAAGTTCAAGTAAACCAGCAGAGCCGTAGATATAAAATAGCTTATATACCCAATGTTTATTAGAGCCCCGCCCCATTTTCCAAACAACTTCCCTGAAAAATCATACAGAGTCTGATGGGGAAAGCACCGGCAAAGCAGCCAATAGAAAAATAGCAAAGTGAAAATAGCGGTGCTTGCCAGCAATAAAGATATCCATCCGTCATTTTTTGCCGCCGTATAAAGTGAATATGGCATGGACAGGATTCCTGCCCCTATTTGTGTCTGCAGCAGGAGGAAAAATAAATCCTGCTGGTCAATACGTGTCTTCACTCTCATTTCTCTTCCACCCCCTCGAGCTGCCCTGTTTTGTTAAAGAAGCTGCCATTGAATCCTTAGGCCTTTTTTTCATAAGCCATACAGGAACCCTTATAAATGTGTCCTTCAGCTCCTTCAGCCTGAGAGGTGCAAAAGGGCTGAAATACGGTACACCGAATGATTTGAGCTGGGCTAAATGGATCACAAGCAAAAGCATGCCGAATACGATGCCAATGAAGCCGAATATGCTTGCCAGAAGCATAAGCGGAAACCCGACAAACCTCAGGGTATTGCTCATTTCAATAGATGGAATAACAAACGATGCGATTGCGGTCAAAGCTACTACTATAATCATGACATTGGAAACGAGCCCTGCTTCCACCACTGCTGTACCGATAACAAGTCCGCCGACTATGCCAATGGTCTGTGCAATCGGCTGGGGCAGCCGTACTGCCGCTTCCCTCAGGAGTTCAAGGGCCAGCTGCATAAACATTGCTTCTATGACTGGAGGGACCGGCACAAAATTCAATGAAGCCTGAAGCGTATAAACAAGATCAACAGGGACGATTTCATGGTGATAGGAAATGACCGCCACATAAAAAGCAGGCAGAATCAGCGATAAGATAAAAGAAATAAGCCGCAAAAACCTGAAAAAAGAGCCCAGGTACCATCTGTTGTTATAATCTTCCGGGGACTGAAAGAACGCAAAAAATGTAACTGGCATGATCATCACAGAAGGGCTGCCATCCGTAATGAGTACGGCCCTTCCTTCCATCAAATGTGCTGCTGCCCTGTCCGGCCTTTCTGTGTTCAAAATCTGTGGAAACGGAGAAAAAGGATGGTCCTCGATGCAATCCTGAATAAATCCGGGGTTTTGAATGCTGTCCATAGATATGCTGTCGAGCCTTCTTATAATCTCGGTTATCAGGTTTTCAGAGGTAAGGTTTCCTATGTAAATAAGTGCAGAAGCAGTATTGGTGGTTTTGCCAAACGTCATATATTTTACTTTTAAATTGGGATTCTCTATGCGCTTTCTGATCAAAAGGAGGTTCTTGCCGATGTTCTCAATGAAACCTTCGTGAGAGCCCTGGATAATATGCTCATTGGCCGGGTCAGATATCTCTCTGGAAAGGCTGGAAGCTGCAGAAAGAAGCACACCCTCATATGAATCATGCTCCATGGCAAAGCAATAACCGGTAAGGATCCCCTTTAATGCATCAGTCAGGTTTGAAGTGCGCAGAACATCCTGTGTTTGCGCCTGTTTCTCTATAAGATTTCCTGCTGATAGTGAAAGCGGCTTGATGATCCTTTCCTCAAGCTTTGAATCATCCACCATGCTGGATAAAAAAAAGAGATAAAAAGTTCTCCCCTCTGCTTCAATGATTCTTTCCTTGAAGTCATCAGAGCCTTCCATCCTCTTCCGGATCTGATCAGCGGATACCAGCTCTTCAGTCATCTCTTCAGGCTGCCATTGATACCTTTTTTTAGTTGAGTTTTTCTTTTTAAAAGCCACTGCACACACCCCGGTTAGACTCTTTCTAAAATATTGGATGTTTATATTATGCAGATTTGCCGGCAAATTACTCGTGGACTATTCCCATAAAAAAAAGAATGGGCTTCCCCATTCTTTGTTTCAATCAAGCCTTGATAAAGCGTTCCGGGCAAGCAGCGAAATGGTCATATCATCCATAGGAGGATTATGAAGCCCAGCCCTGATATCCAGATAATATTGCTGCAAGGGATTCTGTTCAGACAGGCTTCTTGCGCCAACGACCCGTATTGCAAGGTCAGCAACTGCTAATGCTGCATTGGTTACAGCCAGCTTTACAGCACCAAGAAGAGGCTGCATGGACTCTCTTTCATTTGCATCGGCCCTGTCCCATCTGTCTGCCGCGGCATAGAGAAACTCTCTTGCCCGCATCAGTTCAAGCTCCATCTCACCTATTTTCTGCTGGACAGAAGGAATATCGCTTATGGTCCCTTCAATGCTGTTTGGAGAATAATTTTTAGCAAAGCCGGCTGCATAATCCTGGGCTGCCTGAGCAATGCCAAGATACACCGCCGGAATATGGAGAAGCCAGCCATTCGCCTTTTTATCATTTCCCAATGTTTCTGCAAGAAATGATTTTTCAATGGAAACCTCATCAAGCACAAGATCATGGCTGCCGGTCCCTCTCATGCTGACACTGTCCCATGTCTCCTCGATCGACAAACCTTCTGTCTTTCTGGGAACAAGGAAATTCCCTGTTTTGTCTTCACTTGGAATAAAGGCGCTGACAATGAAATAATCCAGTGCGGGAGCCATCGTTGTAAAGGTCTTTCTTCCGCTGATTACCCATTTCCCATTCTTGAGCACTGCTTCAGTCTGCGGCCGGCCGCCCCGTGCCGGGCTGCCCGTCTGCCTTTCCGTTGCAGCACTGTTTATCAGCTTCCCTTCCAGGATTTCACGGCAAAGAAAGGAAAAAAGGTTATCATCCCACTTCCTTTTCTCTCCCAGATTTTTCGTAATCCCCATATGCCACCCGATTGCAAGTGCAGTAGAACCATCTCCTTCTGCGAGCTTTTCCTGCAGCCTGATCATTTCGAGCAATGAGATATCCTTTCCACCCTGGTCTGCCGGAACGGTAAGGGATGTGTAGCCGGATGCTTTTAGGTCTAAAATATTTTTATGGGGGAAGCTCCCTCTATTTTCCTGTGATCGGCTCCGCTCGTTGAAGATGGCGGAAAGCTTTTTCATCAGTTCATATCTGTCTGCTTCACCCGCGGCTTTGATAAAGTCGCTCACATTATTCCTCCTTAACTTTTCCATTCAATTCACGTTACTACTATTATTAATCAGATGGGGTTAGTGTGCAATTAATGTGTATTAAAATTTGGGGCAAGATGTGCTGGGATCACTTGCGGAGGAGCTGGGGCCACTATCGTGAAGAAAAACGAAAATAGTGGTTCCAGCCGGAGGAGCTGGGACCACTATCGTGAAGGAAAATGAAAATAGTGGCTCCAGCCGGAGGAGCGGGACCACTATCGTGAAGAAAAATGAAAATAGTGGCTCCAGCCCGAGGAGCTGGGACCACTATCGTGAAGGAAAATGAAAATAGTGGCTCCAGCCGGAGGAACTGGGACCACTATCTTGAAGAAAAACGAAAATAGTGGCTCCAGCCCGAAGAGCTGGGACCACTATCCTGAAGGAAAATGAAAATAGTGGCTCCAGCCGGAGGAGCTGGGACCACTATCCTGAGGAAAAATGAAAATAGTGGCTCCAGCCGGAAGAGCTGGGACCACTATCCTGAAGAAAAATGAAAATAGTGGCTCCAGCCGGAGGAGCTGGGACCACTATCCTGAAGAAAAATGAAAATAGTGGCTCCAGCCCGAAGAGTTGGGAACACTATCCCGAAGAAAAATGAAAATAGTGGCTCCAGCCGGAGGAGCTGGGACCACTATCCTGAAGAAAAATGAAAATAGTGGCTCCAGCCCGAGGAGCTGGGACCACTATCTTGAAGAAAAATGAAAATAGTGGCTCCAGCCATAGCACCTGGGACCACTATCCTCAAGAAAAAAATGTGGTTCGAGTAAGATTTGCCGGAACCAATCACAATTCCATTTTAAAAAGAAATGCGATCTATATCCCCGCTTCACTAACCGCTAATGCTTCGGATATTTACTCACCACATGAATCGCATTAATGATCCTTTTATTGATCCATTTCCGGTTTTCCTCGGTGTTCAGCTGTTCAAATACCATTTTCCTGCCTTCTTCTGTAGTTACATAATGGTTTGGCAGGTTATTGAGGCTGATGGCAATAATATCGGCGCGGCACTTCACGCATTGGCAGAAGGTTTGATAATCCGGGCTCAGCATAGAGACTTTTACGAGTGCTGCGACAATTTCTTCCATAACATTAACGTATTCCGGTTGTTTCAATCAATTTCCCGCCTTTTACAAGATGTCTGATGTAACGATAATTAAGTAAATAGCTAATAAGGGCATAGACTGCACCTTTATTTTCAATACTAATACACAATATGATGACAGGCTAATTAATCATAAAGGAAGTGAGCGGTTTGAAAAAGTTAATACTGATTATATTATTGGTATGTTTCGCTGCCCTGCTTTCCCCTTCTATTGCGAACATAAAGCATATTTCAGCGGCACAGCAGACGCCTGCATATGCTAAATGGGGGAAGATTGCGATGACCAATACGAAAGTAAAGTATCCTGGTGCAAGAATCCTTGACTATCTTCATGTAGGCAGAACGACCCAGGGGTCCAACTGTACAGAAACCTTCAAGCTTTGGCTTTCCAAGGATAATCGGGAATTCGGTGTTTTTGTCCGTATTACTTTTGATGAAAAAACGGAAAAAATCCGGGCAATCACCTTTCAGGAGACGCCAAGATAAGCGTGAGGAAAAATGCTGATAAGCATTAATTTATACCTATATTGCCTGAAAAGCAAGAAGCACGAAGAAAAATCCCGATTAAAATTCTTTGGGATTTTTCTTCGTGCATTTTTTCTTTATAATGATATAAAAAGGAGGCTGAATCAATGGCAGAAGACGAAAAGACACAGCCGCACATTATGCAGGAACTGGATGAAGAAACCTTATTCATTGTATCACAGACATTTAAGGCTTTATCCGATCCTACCAGGCTCAGAATATTGAACCTCCTGTTTCAGGGAGAGCATTCAGTGAACGAAATTGCGGAAAAACTTTCTTTGCTTCAATCGACTGTCTCCCACCAGCTGCGGTTTTTAAAGAATCTCAGGCTGGTTAAATTCAGGCGTGAGGGCACTACCTTATATTATTCCCATGATGATGAACATGTAATGGGAATACTAAAACAAACAATCGAGCATGCCAGCCATCATTAATTGCATGTTCCGTGCGCACTTGGGCAGCCTTTTTCATATCTTTCCACCTGGATGGTGCTGTGGTCGATTCCGAACTGGTTATGAAGAGCAGTCTGTGCTTCTCTTAAGACTTCATCGTGATGTCCTTCCTCTGTGATGGCGATATGGCAGCTAAGCATCGGTACTCCTGAAGTGATCGACCAGATATGGAGATCATGGATGTCTTTTACAGAAGTGATGCCTTCCAGAGAACTGCGGATGCTGGAGGCGTCAATCTGTTCAGGGGCTCCTTCCATCAGGATATGAAAAGAATCCTTTGTAACCCTCCATCCGCTTACAATGATCAGAATGGCAACGATGACACTCGCAATCGGATCTGCTATCCCCCAATTAAAGAAATAAATCAGCAATGCTGCGGTGATGGCGCCTACAGAGCCCAGCATATCGCCAAGTACATGGAGAAAGGCGCTTCTTACATTCAGGTTTTCATCTTTGTCGCCCTTCATCAATATCCAGGCTGCAATAATGTTGACAATCAGGCCCAGAACCGAGATAGTCAGCATTCCCATGCTTTGGACTTCCGGCGGGTCCATAATCCTTTGGACCGCCTCGTAAAAGATGTAAATGGAAATCGCGATCAAAGTCAGCCCATTCAGTGCAGCTGCTATAATTTCAAATCGTTTATAGCCATAAGATTTTTCTAAAGTTGCCTGCTTCTCTCCAAGCTTTATAGCAAAAAAGCTCAGCCCCAGGGCGGCAGCGTCGCTAAGCATATGGCCGGCATCTGATAAAAGGGCAAGGCTGTTTGTTAAGATGCCCCCTATAACTTCAACGACCATAAACAAAGTGATTAATATAAATGAAAGAAAGAGCGCCCGTTTGTTGCTTGTGTGGCCGTGAGAATGTCCGTGTCCGTGATTATGGTGATGTCCCATTTCCATTCCCTCCTTATATGAGTATATGTACATATATTATGCTATAAGTAAGAAGGATGTTCAAATATTTTCTGTAACTTCCATTTATTTTCCCTGCTTTTTACCTCATTTAAACGGTTTTTTCTTCTGTATTGAAACAATGTTTAAATTAGCGCACAAAAAAGACGCCTGTGTCCTCCAGGCGTCCAGTCAGCTGTCTATATTATGTAATTGATTCTATACGCCTGCTCTTCACTGCCGTACCGTTCCCCTCATACCGGAGGGTTCCTGTATACTCCACAAAATCAGCAGAAGCATTTTATCATATGACAATCTGTTTTCCCCTGACCATCTTTACGCTCGTATTTTCAAGATGCAACTTTTCACCTTCTATTAACATTTTGAATATTTTAATATTTGGTGAAACATTTTTTGCTCTTTCATCGTATAGATGACGAGGTGATAGTTATGAGCAGGAATACGATTGTCTTTATAGCTGCTTTAACAGCTGAAGCGCTGGCCGCATGGGGAGTGGCAGCATATTTTTCTGTAAGGTTGATTGAAGTTCTTTTCTTCATTGGTGCAGCATTTGCTGCAGTCACTTTTATTTTTTCAACAAGCGGCGGTTCGCCCCAGAGGCATATCAACAGCATGGTGAGCGCCCAAACAGGGATCATCCAGAAAGATGAACCCTTCTTCTTTAGAAAAGGCCCGGTCTTTTTTGCATCACTCGTCCTTGCTGTCATCGGCTTGATCTTCTTCGTCCTTCTTATTGCAGGCATCATACCGCCAGCCTAGAAAGCGATCCAAGCCGATAAAAGCCTTAACGGCTTGCCTGCCGGTATTCATTGAATTCGATGCATAAAAAAAAGCACCTCAGGCTTAAAACCCAGGGGTGCATTTTCCGTTTATCATTCAGCTTTCATGCTCAGCCCCATTTTCGCTAAGGCATTTTTCAATGTGCTGTGTGTGTTGATTTTGCTGAAGTCGATTCCAAGCTGGATAGATGTCATGGCAACTTCGGGGCGGATGCCAGATATGGTCGTCTTGATGCCAAGCAAATCCAGCGTCTGGACAATATGATAGATTTGCTGCGCTACCATTGTATCTACAATCGGTACACCAGACAGGTCGATAAACAAATAGGTAAGCTTTGCTTCTGTGCACTGGAGGGGCACGCTTTCAAGAATTGCTTTTGCCCTCTCTGTATCAATATCGCCTATCAAGGGAAGAACGCCGATGGATCCGATAATCGGGATAATGGGCGCACCAAGCTGATGGATGAGATCCTGCTGTGCTTTCAGCCTGTTTCTAGTAATTTTGTAATACTGTTCGGCAAATTTCTGCGCGAGAATGTCAAAAGCTGAATGAATGACCAGACTCCACTGGAGGATATCCTCCTTGGCAATCTCATCGTTCTCTCTCGCAAATTCTTCTACAAAGCTCCAGTATGTATCTCTCACCTTGCTTAAAGCTGAAATCACCTCATAAATAGGAGTATCGGTATCTGCCCTGCTTTCAGCTACTGTGCTCGCCCATTCCTGGACCAATTTTTCAAATAATGACCGGTCATCCAATAGAATGGTCGAAACTGTCTTATTAGTGAAGGCATTTTGGTCACGAAGCATCGTTTCAATCTTTTTATCTGCTTCCGAAGAATAGATCGATCCTTTTTCTTTTGCCCTGGTGCTCAGCCATTTGTCAGTAATTCTTTGAGAATTATTGCTGAGGTATTCAAATAACATTTGGTTTTTCTGCATAATCAGCCTTCCCTTTGTCTGGACTATTCTATATGAACATTTTAATTATCTGCCTTTTGTATGATAAAGGTTTGCCTTTAAACAGTCAAATATTTGCAGTTGGCATCATGCTCCTGCAGCAGGACTTTCCCTTTTGCTGTTAAAATTCTGCTGGACATTCACGATGTTAGTGCATATAATAATTTTTAATTCATTGGCAAGTTTTAACTGATTATAAATAAGGCATTGAAGAGAAAAAGTAGGACAGATCCGTTTTTCCCAGAGAGCTTCGGCAGGTGAAAAGAAGCAAAAGCGGCTGTTTGAACAATGGTCTCCGAGCCCCGTCCCGAACGCATATTTCGTCAGTAGGCTGCGGCAAGTAGTGGTACTTGTTATCAAACCCACAGTATAAGGGCATCTTTATGCCCCGTACTTGCAGAGGCCAAAAGGCGAATAAAGGTGGTACCGCGGGCAAGCCCCGTCCTTTTCTATATATCCATAGAGAAGGACGGGGCTTTTTTGTTTAATATAAAAATTTGCCGATGAAAAAAAGGAGGAGATCGATAATGGCTATATTTATTGGCGGGGCATGGCCCTACGCAAACGGTTCCCTTCATCTCGGGCACATTGCAAGTCTGCTGCCCGGAGATATTCTTGCAAGATATTACAGAATGAAGGGCGAAGAAGTCCTGTATGTGTCCGGGAGCGACTGCAATGGAACACCCATAGCGATCAGGGCAAAAAATGAAGGCAAATCACCAAAAGAAATAGCTGACCGCTATCACAGCGAATTCACAGCGGGTTTTAAACAGCTGGGTTTTACTTACGATTTTTATACAAGGACAGATGCCCCGCATCATCATCAGACTGTACAGGAGGTATTTCTGACGCTCCTGGAAAATGGCTATCTTGTTCCAAAAATGATTGAACAGACTTTTTGCCGGACATGTGACCAGTTTCTTCCTGACAGGTATGTCGAGGGAACCTGCCCTTCCTGCGGCAGCCATGCACGCGGTGATCAATGCGATGCCTGCTCTGCCATACTTGAGCCGGCCGACCTTCTGGAAAAATCCTGTAAAATATGCGGGACACCGCCGGAAATGAAAGAAACTGCACATTATTATTTCAGGCTGAGCCATTTTCAGGGGGAGCTTGAAGAGCTGTCCGAGAAGGCACGCTCCCGCCATTTGTGGAGGGACAACAGCATCAGCCTGACAAGAAGATATTTAACTGAGGGGCTGCAGGACCGGGCGGCAACTAGAGATTTGGATGTTGGGGTGCCAGTTCCTGTTGAAGGAATGGAGAAGAAAAAAATATATGTATGGATTGAAGCGGTGATTGGCTATCTTTCAGCCAGCAGGGAATGGGCCCGCCAGCAGGGCAAGGATGGCAGCAAGTTCTGGGATAGTAATGTTATATCTCATTATGTGCATGGGAAAGACAATATCCCTTTCCATACCATCATCTGGCCGGCTATTCAAATGGGGATAGGGCTGCCTGGGGAACCAGCGCGGATGGTTTCCAGCGAATATCTTACCCTTGAGAAAAAGAAGCTTTCAACAAGCAGGAATTATGCAGTCTGGGTCCCTGACATACTTGAAAGATATGAACCGGATTCTATCCGGTATTTCCTTGCTGTCAATGCTCCTGAGAACAGGGATGCTGACTTTTCCTGGCGGGAATTCATTTACAGCCATAACAGCGAGCTGCTTGGGGCATATGGCAATCTGGTCAACAGGACTTTTAAGTTTATCGAAAAATATTATGACAGCATGATACCGGAAGGAAAATTAAGTGAAGCTGTACAGGAGGATATTTTGCATTTATATGATAGTACCGGAGAAAAGATCGAAGGCGCAAAGCTCAAAGAAGCGCTTGAAGAGATATTCGCCTTCGTACGCTCGGCCAATAAATATTTTGACAGTGAACAGCCCTGGAAAACGATTAAAAGCGACCCGCAAAAATGTGCAGATGCAATGCAGACATGTGTGTACATCATCAAAAATCTGGCGAGGCTTCTGAACCCCTTCCTCCCTTTCTCCAGCAGGAAGATAAATAACATGCTGCAGGTGAATACACATATTCTGGAATGGAAAGAGTCTGGGGTTGCAGAGAAAAGACTCGGCCCTATCGCCCCTCTTTTCAGCCGCATAGAAGAAGGAAGGATTTCAGAGGAGCTGGAAAGGCTTCAAAACAGACAGTAGCCTTATTGCTTTATATGATGCCTTTCCCGGACAGATGCCTCTTACGCTGCGGCCTTTATCGGCCGCTTTCTGATGTCAGCTCTTTAAAAGTGGGATTTAATCCTTTCAAGGTCAAGTATCAGACTATTGATTTCTTCGGATGAGATGCGCAGAGGCATCTGGTCATTTAAAGTGATAACCTGGCCTCCCTCCTCGTCTTTATGTCTGTAGAGGTAGTCAAGAAGCTGTATAGCCTGATTTTTAGTCAAAATGGATTGGGTCTTAAAGTGTTTAATCATGCTGATGGAAAACTGTTCTGTCTGGTCATCATATTCTCCTGAAACGATGTTTCCGCTGATATAATACATGACTGCCCCCTTCTGTTTTTAAAAGTAGGATTCCCCTCATGGGCAGCGTTCATGCTGAAATGCAGAAAAGCGGCTGGAGATTCCTCCAGCCGCTGCTATTATTTACTGTGCATTTTGAATTCCAAAAACAGTTCATTATAATGTGCGAGCATTTTTTTCCCAAGGTTCTCGTAAACTTCCAGCTTTTTGGTCATTTCCGGGTCCGGATAGAAGCGCTTGTCACTGACAATTTCTTCTGGCAAGTAATTCAGCGCCTCTTTATTCGGCGTAGAATAGCCAACATATTCGGTGTTCTGGGCAGCCACTTCAGGATCAAGCATGAAGTTCATGAACTGGTGGGCGGCATCCACATTTTTAGCCGTTTTCGGAATGACCATATTATCAAACCACAGGTTAGTCCCTTCCTCAGGGAGTACATACTCAATATTGTCCTTCTTCCACATCAGCTCTGAAGCAGTCCCTGACCAGACAACACCTATGGCTGCTTCATCGTTTTCAAGCAGCATCCTGATTTCATCCCCGACAATGGCTTTGATATTCGGTGTAAGGGAATCAAGTTTTTCCTTAGCTTCCCTTAGATGCTTATTATTTTGATCATTAAGGGAATAATTGAGGGAATTCAAGCCCATTCCCATCACTTCTCTTGCACCGTCAATAAGGAGTATTTGATTTCGCAGATCTTCATCCCAGAGATCATTCCAGCTGGTGATTTCTTTGTCGCCAAGCAGATCTGTATTATACGCTATACCGACCGTTCCCCAGAAATAAGGGATAGAGTATTCATTGTCAGGATCGAATGCCAAGTCCATGAACCTGGGATCGATATATTTCAGGTTTGGAATTTTTGAATGATCCACTGGCAAAAGCAAATCTTCTTCTTTCATTTTTTCAATTGCATATTCAGACGGAACGGCAATATCATAGGCTGTCCCTCCTTGTTCAATCTTGGTCATCATGGCTTCATTGCTGTCAAAGGTTTCATAGATTACCTTGATGCCTGTTTCTTGTTCAAAGCGGTCCACGAGCTCTGCATCAATATAGTCTCCCCAGTTAAAGACGGTCAGCGTATTCCCGCTGGAATAGCCCTGTGAAGAATTTAGTTTAGAGACTCCATACAGCAGAAGTGCAGAAATGACGGCAATGACCAGCAGGGCTTTTCCGAGCTGTTTCATTTTTTGACCCCCATTCCATTCGGCTTCGCATTTTTCTGGGTGATGAAATAATAGCCAATCACGAGTATAAGTGTGAACAGGAACAGCAGCGTGGACAGTGCATTGATGTTCAACGACACCCCGCGCCGGGCAAGTGAGTAGATTTCAACCGATAATGTGGTGAAACCATTCCCCGTTACAAAGAAAGTGACCGCAAAATCATCGAGTGAATAGGTCAGTGCCATGAAAAATCCGGCAAAAATGCCTGGCGTGATATATGGCAGAACAACCTTCGACAGGACATCGAAACGGCTTGCCCCCAGATCCCTTGCCGCATCCACAAGTGTAGGGCTCATTTCCTGGATTTTCGGCAGCACCATGATAACGACGATAGGAACACAGAAAGCGATGTGAGAGAGCAGGACCGATGTGAATCCGAGCTTAATCCCGATCATCGTAAACAAAATTAGGAAGGAAGCACCTATGATGACATCAGGGCTGACAATCAAAATATTGTTCAATGATAAAAGTGTGCTCTTGACCTGCCGCTTTCTTACATAAAAAATGGCCAGTGCACCGGCCACTCCGATGATCGTTGATATGGCAGCCGACAGCAGGGCGATGATGATCGTGTTCAGCACGATGATCAATAGCCTTGCATCAGCAAAAAGCTCTTTATACCAGTCAAGCGTGAAGCCTTCAAAATGCGACATTGTCCCGCCGCTGTTGAAAGAATAAAACATTAGATAAAATATTGGCGCATAAAGAACAAAAAATACAAGGATCAGATAAAGTGATGACCATTTAGATAATTTCCCCATGCTATGCCCCCCTCCTGCGATTTCCGGTCATAAGCATGATAATCACCATCGTAAGGATCAGGAATACGGCAATGGTGGAGCCCATCCCCCAATCCTGTGTGACAAGGAAATGCTGTTCTATGGCAGTGCCCAGGGTGATTACCCTGTTCCCTGCAATCAGGCGGGTAAGCATGAAGAGGGAAAGCGCAGGGATGAAAACTACCTGGCAGCCTGATTTAACTCCATCAAGCGTTAACGGGAAAATGACCCGGGTAAAAGTTGTCCAGGACGATGCACCAAGATCATTGGATGCATCGATGAGGGACGAATTCAATTCATTAAGCGAATTGAAAATCGGCAATATCATGAAAGGCAGGAAAATGTATACTGATACAAAAACAAAACTGAAATCGGTAAACAGTATTTGCCTTGAGCCTATTCCGATTACTTCAAGGAAGCTGTTGGCTGCCCCGTAAGTCCCGAAGATGCCAAGAAAGGCATAAGCCTTGAGCAGCAGATTGATCCAGGAAGGAATAATGATCATTAAAAGCCAGAGCTGCTTATGCCTGGTCTTTGTAAGCAGGTAGGCAGTAGGATAGGCAATCAGTAAAGAAAAGGCGGTAATCAGGAACGCATACCAGAAAGAGCTCAAAGTCATTTTCAGATAAACGGGTGTGAAGAATTTCTGGTAGTTACCGAATGTGAATTGCCCTTCTATATCAAAGAATGAATAATACAGCACCAAAAACAAAGGTGTTACGACAAATAGAATGATCCACAGCAAATATGGGATCAGGTAGAGGTTGCGGGTCTGATTATTTCTCATGGCTTTCCTCTTGATAAGCCTCCAGCCTGCGGTCAAATTCTTCCTCAGATTCCCCGGGCCTCATGACATGGATGGCTTCCGGATCAAAGTGAAGGCCGATTTCATCCCCTACCCGCGCTTTGCGTGTTGAATGGACAAGCCACTCATTTCCATCTTTGTCAAAGCAGGAAATTTCGTAATGGACACCACGGAAAAGCTGGGAATCCACACGGACCTGCAGTTTGCCCTGCTCGCTCGGCGTAATTTCCATATCCTCCGGCCTGATGACCACTTCGACCCTTTCATTCAGATCAAATCCGGCGTCGACACACTCAAATTTCCTGCCTGTAAATTCAACCTGATAATCGGTAAGCATGGTCCCCACGACGATGTTAGACTCACCGATGAAGTCGGCCACAAAACGGTTGACTGGCTCATCATAAATATCAGTAGGTGTTCCGCTCTGCTCAATCCGGCCTTTATTCAGCACAAATATTTCATCAGAAAGGGCAAGCGCCTCTTCCTGGTCATGTGTGACAAAGATAAAGGTAATGCCAAGCCTTCTCTGCAGCTCACGCAGCTCATACTGCATTTCCGTCCTCAGCTTCAGGTCAAGTGCAGAAAGAGGCTCATCCAGGAGGATGACTTCCGGTTTATTGACTATTGCCCTCGCAATCGCGACACGCTGCCTCTGTCCGCCTGACATTTCTTTGATTTCCCTCTGTTCGTAGCCTTCCAGGTTGACGAACTTGAGCGCCTCTTTCACCTGCTCATTGATTTCCTGGTTTTTCATTTTTTTGATGCGTAATCCGAATGCCACATTTTCAAATACATTTAAATGAGGGAAAAGTGCATAATCCTGGAATACGGTATTTACCTGCCTCCTGTTGGCAGGAACTTTATTGATTTTTTGCCCATTGAAGAAAATAGATCCTTCTGTCGGCTCGATGAATCCGGCAATCAGGCGCAGGATCGTCGTTTTTCCGCAGCCTGAAGGACCGAGGAGCGTGTAGAACTTTCCCCTTTCTATATCAAAGCTGACACCGTCCAGGACAGGACTGTCATTGTCATATTGTTTTGTGACATTTTCAAAGCGGATAATAAACTTATCTGTCATCTCAATCTCCTTTACTATAAATATAGTTGGCGTATTGTCCAGTTTGTTATGCCTCATAGGCCAGTTTATCACTTTAGTATAATAGCGTAACTTATTATATACCAAATTTTGTCGAATGAAAGCATTTTTCAGCAATTCTCTTCAATTTCCCGTTCCAGAAGACAAAAGCAATCCCTTCTGGCTGATTCGCCAGAAGGGACCGCTTTGTGCAGATGGTTATCAGTTTGCCAATTTATGCTCTTCGGCTGCATAATACCCCTGTTTCCTTTGTATCAGGCGCGGTGCAGCAGAAAGCAGGAGCCACAATACGGCTGTACATAAGATCGCTGAACCGAGCATCGTTATCCCATTGATCATGAGGGAATATACAAAAGGAGACATCCCCTCAGGTGCATAGCTTCCAAAGAAAATCATACCTGCAAGAAAGTGCCAGAAATATCTCCCCGCACTGCCAAGGAAAACTGCTGCGGCAGCCCACCCAAGAGCCTGCCCCTTCTTACCTTCAGCCAGGCTCTTCTGGACGGTAAGAGCAAAGAAGCCAGCACAGCCAATAAAGGCGAAAGCAACGAAGTATTCAATGAAGGTCTGCAGGGGCGTCACCATCCAGGCGTCACCCATGACAATCTGGAGAATTCCCCATAAAAATCCTGAAATGAAGCCCGCTTTCCATCCCCATCTTAACGAAAGAATGAAGATGGGCACCATTGCAATGGATATGGATATTGCAGGTGTCAGTTTAATAGAAGGAAGCAGATCAAGAATGACAGCGAAAGCCGCAAAAAAAGATGCTTCAATCAAGGCAACCAGCCCTAATTTTCTCATAAAAAATTCTCCCCTTTTGTCAGAATTAACGCAAACCTCAAGGGAGAACTGATCAGGAAGCGGGTATACAAACACCCATCCATCCACATCCCTGCGCTAGAATTATCTAACAGGTTCAAAGGGTCAGAACATAAGTTCACTCTCAGCATTGCGCTCCCCTTGTGGTTACGTTATGTAATTAGTACTATAGTGCATTATATATCATTCCACCTGTCAGGAAAAGAGGATATTTCTTAACAATCGGAATTGCCATGCTGTTCCCCCTTGCTGAACTTTTTTTCAAGCCTCTTATAAAGCTCAAGGCTTCTGCTGCTGAGATATTCCAGAAGTTTTGGATGCTGTCTGAAATAGTCGAAGAATTCCCTTTGTTCTCTTTCCTGGAATTTCCGCACCTGATCATAATGCTTGCTGCAATAATAATTCGTCCGCTCTCTGTTCCACTCTTTGAGGGGAAAGAGATTCCCGGCTGCCTGGCAGTAAAGGCATTTTTTCATGTGATCCTTCCCCTATGTACAGATTCATTTTCCTGCAGGGAATTTTCTTTGCCCTGACTATACTTTAGTATATTTCAGAACGCATGTTCTATTCAAACCATCAGCTTTCCTGGTTTTTATATTCTCTAACCGGGTATGCATTTAATAAAATAATGCAGTATTTGTCATATTATTTAAATTTTCAAAAATATCACTTAATAAATGGACTGAAAGGAGGCTTTAAGATGAAGAATATC
The DNA here is from genome assembly GCF_020171945.1 of Bacillus infantis. GTDB lineage: Bacteria > Bacillota > Bacilli > Bacillales > Cytobacillaceae > Bacillus_AB > Bacillus_AB infantis_A. Next base: position 342,159 of record NZ_JAIVAP010000001.1, read on the forward strand.
CTTGATATTAAAGGCAAGCTTAATCCATATTGGTTCAATAAAGTCATTTTCAAAGTATATATAGCTGACGCAGTGGACGAGAAAACAGTGGAATTGGAAGGTCAGAAGCTTGTAGTGGTAAATGAAAGTGAAAAATTGAAGCCTGGCGAAAAGCTCAAAGTCGAGTTTTTGAACAGGTGGTTTGTCTATAGCCGGATACCATGCGGAGATCAGCCAGCCAAGCATCTGCTTTAACTCAAAAGCCGTTTTTTTCTTTTCCTTCCTTCTTTTATTTTTATATTTCACTAGTGAAGTTCTTCACTTTCTTTTATAATATGAAAATAAAAGAAAAAAGGAGATTTAACTTTGGATAAAGAAATCATTAAATTTATCAGAAAGAACTATAATCTTTCACAGCGTGAATTTGCCAAAATGATTAATTGCAGCTTTTCATTGGTTGCTTTAATTGAAATCGGAAAACGGAATGTTTCAGACAATATAGAAAAAAAGATTAAAAATGCATTTGGACTTGAAACCCAGGATATTGAATCCATTACCAGCATTATTAAGGAAATCGGCCGCGGCATGCCTCCTTTCAGCTGAAAAAGCCTGGATGGGAGGAAATATACCTCCTGCTTCCCTCCCCGCTTTGGCCGTTTTCCAGCTGGCTTCCTTTATACAGCCTGCCAACTGGATACAGTCCAATCCCTCTTTTGATAAAATTCTTCTTTTTCTGTTTGCTGATCCCCCTAAGAGAGATTTTATAATCTTTCAGCTTTAGTACTGCTTTTGCATCTGTCTGTTCTCAAGGAACATCCCGGATGCAGTCCTGACAGGAGAAATGAGCTGAAAATAGTTGGCCTCAGCAGAAGAAGATATAAGGATTGGCTTCATTGTTCCATAAAGCCTTATTATTATATATTCTGAATCTGTCCCTTTCAGTGCATCCGCGAGATAACTCCCATTTATGACTGCTGAAGCCCCTGTTTCTCCGCTGATGCTCCTCAGTTCCTGCACCTCCTCAATCATGCCCATTTCAGATTTTGGAGAAGACATGATGATGGTGTTTTCATCCTTTGCAAATATGGAAACAAGAGAGTTCCTTCTTACTCCTGCAAATATCATCGACCGCTCTACTCCTTGAAGCAGTTGCTTCCTATTGATAACTAACTCTGTTTTGCATCCTTCCGGCATCAGATTCTCCGAAGAGGGAAATCTGCCAATCAGAAGCGAAGAACAGAACCGGAACGTTGAGGTGGTGAATGCTGCCTGTGAATCGGATATATAAATTGCTGCTTCTCCGCTTGGTGACTTTCCTATCAATTTGAGCAATTCTGCTGCATTCCTTGCCGGCAGGGTGAATGACTTGCTGAATCCGGCAGATCCGGCAGCCTTCCACATGGCAAGCCGGCTTGAATCCGTCGCCGTGAATGTCAGCCCATCCTCATCAAATGCCAGGTTAATGCCTTCCAGTATTGGCCTTGTACTTGTATTTGCCGCACATGCAGCTGTATTCTTCAATCCTGCAGCAAGATCTGATGTTTCCAATTTATAAATATAAGGAAACTCACCATATGCGAAATCAGGAAGCTGTTCTAAAGGGAAACCTGCAATCGTTGCAGAAATCTGCCCGTCTGTTGAACTTATGGAGATTTTATGTGAAGTTGAAGCTTTGATGCTTAAACGGCCAGGTATTTTCCTGATGACTTCAGAAAGCATTCTTCCATCAGCTGCGAGCTTTCCATGTACCAGTATATTCAGGCCGGAATCCCTGCCGTTTATTAATGGTAGCTCAAAAACTACAGACCGGTCCCCGCTACCGGAAGAGACAGAAAGACCCCCGCTGTGCGCTTCTATCATAACCAGTCTGCCAGCAGTTTCACCATGGCTTCCCTCAGCGATCCTTGCCGCCTCACTAATGCTATCAATCAAATGCTCACCATTTACGTTGAATTCCATTTAGGTGCACCTCCTTTTTGTTTAAAATAGCCCTCCTTCACTGCTAAACCGTCCTGCCTGTGTCTGCTCGTTGCCTCCTTTTATCTAAGAGATCTTCTGCAGCTGCAATGCTCCCCGTCAGCCATACAGGCGCATCCGGCTGCTCAAGAATTTCTCTGCTGCTCATCCACATCACTTCTTCGTTTTCATCAGGACAGACCGGACTGGCTTCCCCGCTTTCGTATTCACACAGAAAAACAATGTCAATCACATGGCATCCATCATCCGTTATGAAAGAACTGCTGCATACATACTCCATTTCGTCTTTTATCAGTACTCCAGTTTCCTCAAGGATTTCTCTTTTTACTGTTCTTTCTAAAATATCTTTTGAGTGGCCTTCCCTCTCCGCCTTGCCTCCGATCAGAGCCAGCATTCCCCCCGCGTGGCTTTCCTGGCTGCTTCTTTTTCCGATCAGCCATTTTCCTTCTTTGTGGACTGCTCCTTCAACATTTACTATAAACATCGCTTTCACGCCTCTACTTTATGTTAAATTTTCTACTAAACCAAATCTGCTATATAGTTTTTCAACCGGCCGGATCATATGTTTCAGCAGATAGAAAGAATTCATACTCTGTTCCATATCCATAAAGGACCGCGGCTCCTCCTTTCACTCACCTAATATTACCATAATTATCAAAACATTCAGCAATTTAAAAAGGAAATAAAAGTAGACAGCTTAATGGAAGCTGCCTACCTTTTAAACACAATATATTTCTGTCCCAAATAATTCAACACTGTATATAATAAGGTTCCAAATAGGACTGCCGCCGTTTCAGGATAGAATGGCAGATGGCTGTCCAAAATCAATGCCAGCTTCTTTGCCAGGCTGTAGGAAATAAAATAGCAGCTTGCAGCAAGGCTCGCAAAGAGAAGACTGCTTTTTATAAAAGGCTGTGAGCTTTTAAATGTATAAGCTTTATTAAGAAAATAGCTTGTCACAGCACCAGCAGCATTTCCCAGGAACGTGGAGAGCCAGTACCCAGCCCCTGCCCACAATAGAATATAAATGCTGCCGAGCCCGATCAGCGTATTGATTAGGCCGACCAGCAGGAACCTGATAATTGTATCAGTTGGTTTCAGGAAGCTGGCGATACTTGATGCTGTATCCTTCATCCTGCTCCATCTCCCTGTTTTTCAGCTGAAGTGACGCAGGCAGTGTATAGGTATCGATTTCAACGATGAATCTGGGACGCCTTTTCGTTTCTTTATAGATTTTGCCTATATATTCACCAATCATCCCGATAGCGGTAAGCTGCACCCCGCCTATGAGCCAGATGGAAGAAATGAGGGATGTCCACCCTGCTTCAGTGCTTCCTGTAAATTTAAGAAAAAGAAAATAAGTCCCGAAAAGGACGCTGATCACCGATGAAACGATGCCTGCCATTAAGACCAGCCGGATCGGCGTCACTGAAAAAGAAGTTAATCCGTCGAGGGCGAAGGAAATCATTTTTTTCAGCGGATATTTCGTCTCTCCTGCCATCCGCTCTTTCCGCTCATATAATACCTGGGCAGAGCGGAAGCCAATAAGTGGGATGATTCCCCTCAGGAACATATTGGTTTCTCCATACTGTGCCAGCTCCTCTGCAGCGCGCCTGCTTAAGAGGCGAAAATCGGCATGATTGTAGATCAGGCTGGCACCAAGCTTGGCCATCATTTTATAGAAACCCTGTGCGGTGGCCCGTTTGAAAAAGGTATCTTCTTCCCGCTTGCTCCTCACTCCATAGACAATATCACAGCCTTCATGATATTTTTTCAGGAATTCCCTTATAGCCCCGGGATCATCCTGCAGATCAGCATCGATTGTAACAATGCAATCAGATGATTTCATGCTGGTGAATATTCCTGCAAGAAGGGCATTTTGGTGCCCTGAGTTCCTGGACAGCTTAAGCCCTGTCACCCGTTCTGATTTCAGGCTTTCTTTATGGATGAGATTCCATGTCCTGTCCCTGCTTCCGTCATCAACAAACAAAAGCTTGCTCGAGCTGGAAATCAGCCCTTCAGTTTCAAGGTCCTCCAGCAGCCTGCCAAGTTCCGCCATCGTATATGCCAGCATCTCTTCTTCGTTATAGCAGGGTACAACGATAGTCAATATGGTTTCAGTCATTCTGCTTCCTCCTAGATGTCTATATTGCCTTATACAGATAAATCTTCCAGGCAGCATCCCCTGTTGTGAATTCTCTCTCCAGCTCAAGCCCATTTTCCATGCTGTTTAAAATCGGCACGGCAGAAAAAATATATTGTCCGCCCATTTCTTTGAAGACAGCGGTATCCAATTCGAGATTTTTAAGCTTCTTATTTGAATTTTTTTTGAACATATAATGCTTCCCCAGTTCCGCTGTAAAGATATAGCATCTTCCTCCCCACTCATCAAAATAGCGGCGTATAGTCTTATTTTTTGCCAATTCCTCCGCAATTATTTTCCTGAACCTGTGCTTATAGGTGAGCGGGTAGAAATTATTATACGTATCAAGGGTATAAAAGCCGTTATACTGGGCGATTGCCGGATGGATGCCTATGCTTGCGACCCGGTAATCCTCCTTTGGCCTGTCTATGTATTTTCCTATCTCCAAGAATAAATTTTCTGCGTAGAATTCTTTAACCGATGGCTTCCTGCTGTAAATGATTTCTTCATTGAAGGCTCCAAGCAAAATAATTTGAGCGATAATGACGGCAAGGATGCTCTTTCGGGTTTTCGAAGATGTCCAGACAACCCTTAAAGCGAGCGCGAATCCCATATAAATGATAAGCGGCCGCAAAAAATGGAACCTGGCAAAATTGAAGGTGTCCATAAAATGAAATCGCTCTGTCAACGGAAGCCATCCTTTATAAAACCAGAAAGCATACCAGAAGGACAGAAGAAAATTAAAGGCAAATAAAAATACATAAACTCTCTCCTGACGCCAGCTTTTATTCTTCAAGACCAGGAATAAAGCATAAAGAGTGACAGGCAGGATAATCAGGCCATGAACTGTCATGACATGGGTATGGCCCAAAACGAAGTTCTTAAAGGCGAGCCTGATGCAATGGGCAAATGTCAGCCGAGCATGAAAATATTCATCACGGCTGTTGTCTTCTTCCAGGAAAAGAAAGGAGTGGACAAGGCGGTACTCAACCAGCAGATATAAAAGTGTCATGCCGGCAATAGCCGCAAAGAACCGCAGATTAAGGCCTTTTCCCCTGAACAGGTCAAACAGCCATAAGCCACCCATTGCAGCAAGGAAGAAGAAAAATCCGAGAACAAAGCTGGAGTAAAAAGGAAGCAGCGCGAGCGCTAGATAGCTTTTCCAGTCCGCCTTCCCCTTCCTTATATTCAAAAAAGCCCATAAGGCAAGGGGCATACCAAGCGTGCTCAGCATTCCTGATGGCCAAAATGGAGTCAGCGCGAATGCAAGCGCTGTGCCTACCCTGATGGCAGACCATTCAGGATCCTTGATAAAATGACTTTTCAGCAAAAGGTACATGCCCATGAAGGCGGCACATCTTGTAAAAAGCTGATTGAGGGCATAGGCTATCATGGTCGGAAAAATAGAAAATAGCCAGACGATGCCGCTGAGTTCAGTTCCGAAGGCATTGCGCGGCAGGCCGTTGATGACCTGCGGGACGACAGCCTCTGCTGTTCCAAAAGTCTGCCCGCTTTCTCTGAGGACTTTATACCAGGCCAGATTAGAATCCAGGTTGTCATGGACGCGTATATGCGCATCTTCCCCTAGAATGAATAATGGGCTTACATACAAGGCAATGACAGCGAGCGCCATGACAATATTTTTTCTGTCTTTCAGGAATAGATTTCCGGTCAATTCATACACCCCGCCAACTCTTGCATTGATATTAAATTGTGCGGGCTTCAGGAGAACTATTCCTTTTTTTCCTGATTAAAAGGTGCATATCCCGTTTGTCCCTGTTCATATGTTCAGATGAGTGCACTTAGCTTCGTATAATCAGCTGGGAGGTATTAAGCATGATCAGAAAAGCGGTCATTCCGGCAGCCGGCCTTGGCACCCGTTTTCTGCCCGCCACAAAAGCCCAGCCAAAGGAAATGCTGCCGGTTGCCGACAAACCTGCCATCCAATACATCGTAGAGGAAGCCATCGCTTCCGGCATTGAGGATATCATCATTATTACCGGGAGGAATAAACGCGCTATTGAAGACCATTTCGATAAGTCGGTCGAACTTGAGCTGATGCTGAAGAAAACCGGCAAAACCGAACTCTTAAAGAGAGTGGAAGCGGCTTCGAATCTCGCTTCCATCCATTATGTACGGCAAAAGGAGCCTTTGGGGCTCGGGCACGCGGTTCTTTGTGCAAAACAATTTATAGGGAATGAACCTTTTGCTGTCCTCCTCGGTGATGACCTGGTCGATTCAGGTACCCCTGCCCTCCTGCAGATGATCAGCCAATTCAAGGAAACTGGAGCCTGCATGGTCGGCGCAAAAGAAATCCCGTGGGAAGATGTTTCCAAATACGGGATCATCGATTATTCATTTAAAGCAGGCAATCTTTGTAAAATTGAACGGCTGGTCGAAAAGCCTCCGAAGCAATCAGCCCCGACCAACCAGGCAATCATCGGGCGCTATGTCCTGACACCTGAGGTATTTCCTATTTTGGAGACCCTTCAGCCTGATCCTTCTGGAGAAATCCAGCTGACTGAAGCACTGTCGCAGCTCCTGAAAAAAGGGCCCATGTATTCATGTCTGATAGAAGGCAATCGCTATGATACCGGTGATAAATTCGGTTTTCTGCAGGCTTCAATTGAATTTGCATTAAAAAACGAAGAAATCAAAGAAAAGCTGGAGCAATATTTGTATAGCTTGCGGGAGAGTGAGAAGCGATCGGAGAGCTGAAAAGAGACACTCTTTGGTGGAGTGTCTCAGCATGAACTAAGTGGAAATATAGTAAAAGCTGTAAAACTAAAGGACAACTCTTTTTAGGAAAAGATGAAGGTGAGTTTTCTATATAAAAAAGAGGTAACTTTTGAAAATAGTAAATGACAAGCAGCTTGCAGCCGAGTCATGTATCCAGATCTCCAATGGATACATGAGTTCCTTTTAATATCCGCACTCGTGTATCTCAGGAGCTTGATGGGATACATGACTTCCCTTTTTTTCCGCACTCATGTATCCCAGGAGCATGTTGGTATACATGACTTCCCTTTTTTCTCCGCACTCATGTATCCCAGGAGCTTGATGGGATACATGACTTCCCTTTTTTCTCCGGACTTATGTATCTCAGGAGCCTGTTGGGATACATGACTTCCCTTTTTCCTCCGCACTCATGTATCTCAGGAGCTTGATGGGATACATGACTTCTTTTTTCTCCGGACTCATGTATCTCAGGAGCCAGTTGGGATACATGACTTCCCTTTTTTCTCCGCACTCATGTATCCCAGAAGCCTGTTGGGATACATGACTTCCTTTTTTCTCCGTACTCATGTATCTCAGGAGCCTGTTGGGATACATGACTTCCCTTTTTTCTCCGGACTCATGTATCCCAGGAGCCTGTTGGGATACATGACTTCCCTTTTTTCTCCGCCCTCATGTATCCCAGGAGCCTGGTGGTATACATGACTTCCCTTTTTTCTCAACACTCATGTATCCCAGGAGCCTGTTGGGATACATGACTTCCCTTTTTTCTCCGCACTCATGTATCCCAGGAGTTAATTTTCAGGTGAAAACAGCCTTTTCCGGTCCCATCGACCGAATTTATAGTACGAAAAAGCAATTACACTGCTGATAACAAAGCTTGTTCCCATTCCGTATGCAATCCCCTCTTCCCCTATCCACTGTGCGAACAGGTAGGTCAAAGGGTACCTCAGCACCCAAAATGAGATGATATTGAGCACAAGCACCTGGAACATGGCCCCTGCTGCCCTTACTATGCCATTTAATACGAAATTGAGTCCGAGGAACGGATAGAAGAAAGCGATTGATGCAAGATAGCCTGTACCAAACTCAACGGCTCCCGGATCGGAAATGAACAGTGATATCCCCGCTTTTGCCAATAGCACAGCCGCTCCGGCAATCATAAGCATGATGACTAAATTATAAAGTGATCCATACAGCGCTATTTTATGAACCCTTTTCCATTGACCTGCCCCAATATTCTGCCCTGCCATGCTGTTGACGGCCGTGCCGAGCGCCGAAGCCGGCAGCATGATCAGGCTGTCAATCCTCTGCGCTGCCCCAAAGCCTGCAACCGTGTCAGTCCCGAAGGAATTCACCACACTCATTATGGCCATAACACCAGCTGAGATCACCATCATCTGTAGACCTGACGGTATGCCTAATTTGAGAATAGTCCACACTTCAGCCTTCTGCGGCATGAATGGCAGTGAGAATGGGGCGAGCTTTCTTTTCAGGACAATATACATGCCAGAAATGAATGCGGCACCTTGAGCTACAAGAGTGGCATATGCAGCTCCATCGATTCCCCAGCCGAGGGCCGAAATGAATATTGGGTCCAACACACTGTTAAGAGCTACTGCAACCAGCACAAAAATCAGCGGCGTCCTGCTGTCCCCCAGGGAACGAAGGATTGTGCCGATAAAATTGTATCCAAATAAAAAAAGGATGCCGAGAAAATTGATTTTTAAATATGAGTCTGCTTCCGCGATCATTGCCTCAGGTGTATCGAGCCATTGAAGGATAGGCTTTGAAGCCAGATATCCTGCTGCACCCAGAGCCAGCGAAAGCAGGGTGAGGATGATCACAAAACTATTGAGATATTGCCTCAGCCCTTTTTCATCATCTCCTCCCTTTTGCTGTGACAGAATTGTCAAAGCGGCATTGTTGATTCCAATAATGAATGACAGAACCGTGAATATGATTGTGCTGGAAACGGCAATGCTGCCGAGGGAAGAAGCACCGAGCAGATTCCCCACCCAAAGGCTGTCTACGAACTGGTAGGAAACCTGCAGCAGGTTCGTCAGCATGATGGGAGTAGAAAAAATGAACATTTGCTTCAGGATATTCCCTTGTGTAAAGTCTTGCTGGGACATAAAAAACCACACCTTAAATTATGATTGCTTCTATTATTTCTCTTTTTATATTTAAATTCTACTCAAACGTTTCGAATTTCGAATTATTGCTTTAGTATGTATTTTTTGGGTTTACATTTCAGAAAAAGGGGTATTTTTCCATTTGGAACCAATAAATGAATGAGGGGGAACAAGATGGAAAAACGATTTTATGCGGCTAAAGTAAAGTTCCTTCTGTTTATGCTGATTGTATTGGCTGCTGGTGTATTTTTTGCCTGGCTGGCTGCCGATATGGTTTTAAATGGGGAAAACAGGGAGCTGTTTATGCTGATTATCTATTCTCTTTTTGCTGTTCTGTTATTCGGGTGTGCCCTGCTTTTTGCAAGAATGATTTTTGATAAAGCCCCATTGGTTACTTTCAGCACAGAGGGTCTGGAAGTCAATGGACCAGGCGGCCCTGGGCTGATTGTCTGGGAAGATTTTGAGGGTATCTTTCCATATGAGGTCCATGGCAGTGCTTTCCTCGGGGTTATCGTGAAGGATGAAGAAAAGTACATAGAAAGGCTTCCTGCCAGAAAGAAAAGATTGGTGAAGATCAATCAAGGAACCGGATTTCCTCCTTTTAATATCAGCATGAATTCGCTTAAACATAGGAAGGAATTCATTGAAGAGCTGGAGAAGAGGGAGATACCTGTTCTGGTTGTTGAGGAAGAACTGAAAAAAGAGAACATATGAATATCCCGCCTTGAAGATAGAGGCGGAATATTCTGTCATATATTCATCTCTTTGTTCTTTTGAGGGGCCTTAGGCCAGATAAAAAAACTGATAGAATAAATCAAATCTGCTGCAAGAACAACCGACCATATTTTCACAGCTCCGGATAGAGCTTCCGTTCTTCCCGGATCATCTGCGATAAGCACAGTTCCCATCAGCAATGCAGCTCCGATGAGATATGCAGCCGCATGTTTCGCAAAACCTTTTATATTGTGCCTTGCATGATCCCAGCCATATCTTTTTTCCGGCCGTTTGCCCTTTTTGGCGATGTAATATAAAAACCTTTCGTCAGCCCACTGGATCATACTTTTTCCAAAAGCAATCGACACACCGATATATACGGCAGCCAATGCATGTGCCTGTGTTGCTTCTGAGCCTCTGTATAAATCCAATGCCGCTGCTGCCAGCAGAATCAGATCCACTGCAGGAGTCATTGCGAGCAGGATGAGACCGGTTTTCTTTTTTCCGAAAAGATAACGCATAGAAAGGCCGGCCAATATTAAAACCCAAAAGCCGGCTTCACACCCGATGATAACCCACAGTATCCAGTTCATAACTTCCCCTTCCAGTATTCTTGAATTGTTTAAACTCATCATAACATCATAATTTTGGCAGTACAAGTGTATTATTTAAAATTGAAACCTTTGTTATGGTCTGTTAAACTGAAACCATGCCTAAAATAGTTGATCATGAACAAAGGAAAAAAAGAATTGCCCGAGCCACCTGGCAGGTTATTCTGGATAAAGGAATGGAAGGTGCGTCTGTCCGCAATATCGCAGCAGAGGCCGGTGTTTCTCTTGGCGCCCTGCGCCACTACTTTTCCACACAAGATGAACTGCTTGTCTATGCCATGAAGCTGGTAAATGAAAATGTGATAAACAGGGTTTCGGAGATCGCATCAAAGGATTTGCCGCCAAGGGAAAAGGTTCACAAAATCCTGCTTGAAATCATTCCAACCACAGATGAGAAAATGGCAGAAATGGAGGTCTGGTTTGCGTTCATTGCTTACAGCAGGCAAAAGGAAGAATTCCGCAGCCTGATGCAGGGGATTCATACGGGGATTGTTCAAATGATAGACTTCCTAAAGTCCAATGGCGAGCTGAAGGATGGCCTGGATCTGGACCTTGAGACTGAAATGTTATACAGTTTCATTGACGGTCTAGCCCTGCACAGCATGCTCGAACCTGAACGTCTGAAACCGGGCAGAATAGAAAAAACTCTCCGCCGCTACCTGGATAGAATCCTAAAATGACCAGAAAGGACCGGATTTTTTAAATCCCGGTCCTTTTCAGCGTTTCTTCCGTTTATAGGTATGCATATGACTGCTGCTCCCTGAAAGCATTGAGCCATTCCGAGGTGATATCGATCAGCTCTGTAAAGCTGCGGCCTGCTGAATAGGTGTGGCAGGCTCCTTCTACATAATGCAGGGAACATGATCCTTCCTTCCGCTTACTGAATTCTTCTGCATACCGTCGTGAGTGGGATACGGGGATATCCCGATCTGCTGTTCCATGCACAATCAGGACATCGCTCCGGTATGCCGCAAGCTCTTCCAATGGTTCATATTTTTTCAGTGAAGAAAAATATTTTTCCGTTAATTGATAGCCCAAATAATCCAGTGAAGTTTCCTTGTCCAGTGCCTTTACCTTTTCGCTGCCGACAATGGAAGCGATATCTTGATATGGCTTTGCAGAAGCCGACCATATGATTAGCTTCCGGATGCGGTCATCCTTTGCTGCAGCCAGAACGGCAACGGCGCCGCCGAGGCTGTGGCCAATGAGAGAAAGCGAATGAGGATCTGCATATTTAAGCTTCCCTGCAAAATCGACGGCAGATAAAGTCTGCTCCAGCAATTCGGGAAGACCTGATTCACCATACTCACCCGGGCTTTCCCCGCAGCCCTCATAGTCAAAGCGGAGGACAAGATACCCATCGGCAGTGAGCCGGTTGGAAGCTTTTACGAATAGCCTGTCGACGCCAATACGGCTGCCTGTAAACCCATGGCAGATAATGACCAGGGGATAGCGGCGGTTTTTTCTGAATCCTGCCGGAAAATCCACCGATCCGCACAGGTGCTTATCCTTCCAAGGTATTTTAATGCTTTCTGACATATATAGTCCCTTCCCTCTTTTCATTCTTGTAAGATCTGTTTTCCTGATAAAGTTTTAGAAGTTCTTCATACGGCACCTGAAACAGCTGCCGGCCTTTTTGTTTGTATATACCCATGGACAGCAGTTCTGAAATCAGCTGATCCTTTTTATCTTCTTTTGTCATTGTTAATTTTTCCTTCAATAAAAAAACCCCTTCTGTCCGGTGGCCCGGAAGCAGAAGGGGCTTTATGCACGAATGGCTGCCGCTCCTCTCATCTTCCAAGCTTCCGCTTGTTGGATTTGGCACAGTTCTCACTAAGAGTCTGCTGCCGAGGCTTCATAGGGCCAATTCCCTCCGCCTCTCTGGATAAGAGTATTCCTATAAGTTTTGTTGGAATTAAATATACGCTACTTATTTTCGATTGTCAAGATATACTGCCGCAATTTTCTATTCAGCTTTTCATTAAGCTGATATAGCCAATGGGACTCCTGCCCTGAAGTAAAATTTATATCGCGAGCCCTGCTCACTGCAGCATGAGTATATAAATCGTGCCACCTCTGGAACATCGGAATCCAGGACAGTTCTTCTTCAGATATGTCCATATGGCGTCTGTACCCTTCTATGAAGCAATCGTATCCCCTTCTCCCTATAGGCAAATCCCTTAAAGCAAAAGCAATATCAGCAGCAAACCAGGAATATGAAAAACTTTCAAAATCAATTGGATGGATTTTTTCCCCATCCCAGATCATGTTGTCGAGTTCAAAATCGAAATGAATGATCCCCTCTCTTCCCTCTGCAGAATGGAGATTCATCATCCAATCGGAAACAGCCTCAAATTCTCTCCTTACTGCCTTATTGCTGTTTTTCAGGGTTATATCAATCCACTCAAGCTTTTGAAGCAAAGTTTCAGCCTCTTTAATAATACTTTCATGAAAGCCTTGTGAAGCAAGGTGGAATTTACCCAGGGCCGACCCCCAATTCTCCAGCTGGCTGCTGTCCAGAACACTGGCCTCATATAGCTCTCCATGAATGAATGGAAATACAGCAGCTGTCAGTTTGCCGATTGGCCGGTAGTCTGCCGTTTTTGTGATTGAACCGTCCCTTGCTGACAAAGGGTAAAAAGAATAATCATATTTATTATGCAATTCCTGCAGAAAATCCATTTCGGTCTTTATTCTTTCTGCGGAAGCATTGGGCGTAAGCCGCAGGATCCGGTCTTCCCCTTTCTCATGAAAACGGAAAATGAAATTGCTGCTTGCCCTGACCAATTGTATTGATTTTTCATCAAATTCCCAGCTATGCAGTAGGTCCTTAATAATCCTGCCTGCTTCTTCATCTTCCAGGAATACTTTCATTTCAGATAATTTCATCATGCCAATTCCTCCATCCGGGAACAAACTGTTAGGATGGGCCGATTCAGCATACTGTCATCTTGCTATTCTGACACCTGCCCTATTTGTCCGCAGCGATTAATTTGATAGATTTTCACAAAACCACTCTCCTTTGGCATAAATTTCCTAACACTATCAATTTATGACTTTCTGACTTATCTGTCAATTACATCCTCCATTCTATTTTCCCTGCCTATTGAATAAAGATAATGGAAGGCTGATGGGAGGCGGGAATAATGCAGGGCAATCGAGTTCTATCTTTATGGTACGCACTTATGGCAATTGCGTTCTGGGGAGTTTCTTTTGTTTCAGTCAAATGGCTGGTAGATTATTTGGCACCTGGTGCCCTGGTTTCCTTAAGATTTATGATTGCTGCCATCTTCCTGGGCTGCCTTCTCACAATATTCAAAGAATCCTTTTATATAAAAAAAGAGCATTTCGCCCATGTTTTTATTCTTTCGGTGCTGGGGGTGTTCATCCATCAAATGGTACAGGCTTCGGCCATGCTGACGCTGGATGCCTCTGCTGCTGGCTGGATGATTTCTTTCACGCCTGTATTTACTAGTCTGCTTTCCTTCCTCTTTTTATCTGAAAAGCTTTCTTTCCTTAAAATTGGGGGAATGATGATTGCCATTACAGGGGTTTTGGCCATTTCGGCGGAAAATTCAGGGGGAACACTTCAGTTCAGGCCTGGCCTTGGTTATTTCCTCCTGCTTTTCAGCACCTTTAATTGGGCGGTATATTCCATCTTGTCCAAGAAATTTGCATTACCTTATTCTTCTCTTGCAGTCACCTTTTGGACAAGCCTGATAGGCGGCTTGGCGACTCTGCCATTTCTTTTAAGAAATCAGGAATATCAGGTTCTGTATACCCTCCCTATCGATGGATGGCTGCACCTGCTGTTTCTTGCTATTTTTGTTTCAGCTCTGGGCTACTGGTATTGGGGAAAGGCGCTTGAGGTGCTCGAGGCGACACAGGTTTCGGTCATCATGTACCTGGAACCGCTGTTTACACTGCTGGCAGCAATCTTTATACTGGGAGAGAAAATTCCATTATTCAGCAGCATCGGCGGAATTCTTATTATTTTGGGAGTATCGGCTGTTAACAAGCCAGTCCTCGACTTCTTCGTTAAGAAGCTTTTTAAATACCCTGTAAAATAGAGACTAAAACCTTTTACCAATAATTACATGTTTTTTCCTATGCATAAATCTATACAGTCCGAACAAGTTTTCCTATAATGGAGATAGATTCATTTAGGAGGGAAATTGTTGAAATCCACTTTCAGAAAAATTTCGAAACCTGTCCCCCTTATTTCATTGGCCATTCTAATAGCTGCTGCTGCGCTGTGGTTCAGTTTATCCGGCAGCAAAGAAGTTACCATTCCCTTTTCTTCCATAGAAAATATCATTCAGGATCACCAAAGTGAAACTGTCATTTTAAAAGAAATGAAAAACGGCACCCTCCATTTGACCGCAGGTACAGCTGAGTATGTGTCTCAGGTGCCTCCAAACAGCCAAATGGTTGCCAAACTGATCGAAAATTATAATATCCAGTACACCTATTCTTCTGCAAATCCGTATACGTTCTGGATTTTGGGTGGAACGCTGATCCTTTTTGCAGGGATCGGCCTTTATCTCCAAAAATCAGGTAAAGGAATATCTACCGCCAATTCTATGAAAAACAGCGCCAGCAAGGCAAAGCCTCTTCCTTCCATCACGATGGATGATATCGGGGGCCTTCAGGAGGAAATGAAGGAGGAAATTCTCCAGACACTTTCCATCATTAAAGACCGGGAAGCATCCATCCAGCTTGGTGTGAAGCCGCCAAAGGGAATTCTGCTCTATGGACCTCCTGGTACAGGCAAGACGCTGCTTGCACAGGCGATTGCCAAGGAAATCGGCGCTTCATTCTTTTCAACCAGCGGATCTTCATTTAATGAAATGTTTGTAGGCGTAGGCGCCTCTAGGGTCAGGAGCTTATTCCAGAATGCCAGGAAGCATTCCCCTGCAGTCGTCTTTATTGACGAAGTCGATGCTCTTGCCGGCAAGCGGAAGCAGCATGGCGGGGACGAAAGCGAGAAAACATTGACTGAGCTGCTTGTCCAGCTTGACGGCGGCCACTCAAATGATGGCATTTTATTCATTGCCGCTACCAACCGAAAGGATATGCTTGATGATGCATTCCTCCGTCCAGGCAGGATTGACTTCTCTTTCCTTGTTCCGCTTCCAGATACTAAAGGAAGGCAGGAAATCATCAGCATCCACACAAAAGGCAAGCATCTTGCAGAAGATGTGGCAGCTTCCCTGCCGGCACTGGCCGAAAGCACTTCCGGCTTCTCAGGAGCGGATATCAGCTCTCTCTTTGAGACAGCAAGCAGAAGGGCCATCCGGAATGGGAAAGAAAAAATAGATAAAGAAGATCTTGATTTTGCCATCGACCGAACGGTGCTTGGAAGCACAACACGTCCGCTTCAGGACCCTGAGACGAAAAAGAGGGTTGCCATCCATGAAGCTGGGCATGCCTTGATTGCCGCCATCACCAAGCCTGGCTCAGTAAGAAAAGCTACAATCATTCCACGCGGTCAGGCACTGGGATATGTAGCTCCTATTCCGAAGGAGCTTCATCTGTCAACCAGCAGTGAGCTCCTGGACCAGGTCAGCATGATACTGGCTGGCGGAGTGGCTGAAAGGCTTTACCTCGGGGAGCACAGCATCGGGGTCAGCGGCGATGTCCAGCAGGCCAAGCATATCCTTGAGCAGATGGTAGAAATCGGCTTATTCCAGGACGGTTTCAAGCTGACCTTTGTCAAGTCGGAAAAAGAAGCCAAGATGCAAGAGCTGTTCCAGCAGGCTTTGGAGAAAACAGAAATGCTTATCAAAACCCATGAATACGAATTTGAGTGCCTGGTTGCAGCCCTTCTGAAGAAGGAAACACTAGAAGGTGCAGAGGTTCAGGAAATTGTTGGCGAACCATCGAATCTGCAGGAAGCAGGACTTGTAACAGTATAAGATAAGCAGAAAGCAGCCCAATCGGCTGCTTTTTTTGTCTTGAAAAAAGATTGTATAAAGCCATAGAGAACAGCCAAACTAGCGGTGTAGGAATTGAGAAGGTTTGTCAGGAGAATGGACGCTCCTGCTGTGTGCAGCCTCTGTAAATCAAGTCTATTCCCTGCATAGCTAGAAAAACTGTCACGATTTTAAGTCTGATAGGGAGAATCCAATATGAAAGAACAATTAGAGCATATTAAACAGCTGCTGGAGGAAAATTTTGATCATCCTGAGTCCCAGGATCTGGATTCATGCATCGATGAGCTTGAAGTACTAAAGGAAACAGCCGGGGATAAAAAGATTATGATCCAGGATCTCATCAACAGTCTGACACATGTCCGAAACAGCAGTAAAGAGCTTCTGAATGAAGGGACCCCTTCCTCGTCAGCAGCCTTCGGCCAGGCGTACCGGGCAATTGAACAGGCCATCTCTTCGGTTTCTTTCACAGATAACGACCCATATTAAAAAAAGGAGCGATTCGCTCCTTTTTTACCTGTTTTTTATTTTATTAAAACAACTCAGCAGCTGCTGCACCGTCAGGCAGCTCGAAAGGATTGTCTTTGTTGATGCGGTCATAAAACATGATGCCGTTCAGATGATCAATTTCATGCTGGACAATGACAGATGCAATCCCTTTTAGGCGCATCTCCACCTTCTCCCCTTTTTCATCTGAATATCTAATCTTAATTCTTTCATAGCGGGGAACAAAGCCTTTAACCTCCCTGTCGACAGAAAGACAGCCCTCCCCTTCTGGAAGATAGACCATTGCCGCAGAATGGCTGACGATTTTAGGGTTGAAGACCCTCAGTTCTTTTACATCCCCTTTTTCATCCCTGAAGAAGGCAGCAAACATTCTTTTATCTTCCCCAATCTGGTTTGCAGAGAGACCGACTCCAGGTCTTAGCTGATATTTTGAGGCCAATTCAGGATTCTGGCTGTTTTTTAAGTATTCTATCATCATTTCCATGATATCATGGTCTTCCTGATTGAGAGGGACCGTCACTTCAGCTGTTTTTTTCCGTAAAATGGGGTCTCCTTCCCTAACGATATCTTTCATTCTGATCATTTTCCTGTCTTGATTGTCCATAACTACCATTCCTTTGATTTTTTATTGGCTTATTTATACAGTCCTTTGCAGGCTTCTAAAATGCCGCCTATTCATTTTCAAAATATTTGCTATAATGTTTTTGATAGGACTTTTAGAGTGGAGGCTGATGAAGTTGCGGGAGTTTGCTGAGAATCTGTTTCTTCATTTTTTTATCATGTTGATTATCCCGCTTATGCACAACATAAGCTTGAAGCATGAAAAAAGAGAATGGCTCATGTTTTTGGCTGCCGCTGCCTCCTTGATGCTGACTCTGGCATTTCCTGTTAGAATGGCCAATGGCCTTGAATTTGATATGAAATTCATACCTGTATTTTTTTGCTTTTTCTATCTTGGACCTTTGGGAGGGTATTTGTCAATCGCCGCCCTTCTGATATTCATGGCCCTTTTTAATGCAGATAATCTTTATGTTACTCTCATAAATTATTTTATTATATCGTTGCCGATGCTGTTTATACGGAAAAAATATCAGAAAATGAACATTCTGGGTAAATCCATCGTTGCTTTTGCTTTTTATTTTTTTATCACGCTTACCAGGCTGATTTATTTCCTGCAGACCGGGCATATTCAGAATGCAGTGAACCTTGGCCTTTTCTTTCTTTTATCTTTTATCAGTCTATGTGCTGCCATTTATATTATGGAAATGTACCGTTTGCACTCAGAGATGGCTGAAAAGCTTCAAACAGCAGACAAATCCAATGCCATCAGCCAGCTGGCAGCCTCTGTTGCACATGAAATAAGAAATCCCATGACGACAATCAGAGGATTTCTGCAGCTCATGAAGGATGAACATAACCTGACAGACGGCCAACGGTCATATGTAGCAACTTCACTTCAAGAACTTGACAGGGCAAATCATATTATTTCGGACTTCCTCTCGCTGGCCAAGCCTTCGATATCCTCAAAGGAAAAGCTGCCTGTAACAGATCTTGTAAGGGAAATTTCCGAATTCATCAAGCCTTTTGCGCTTTTATCCCAAACAGAAATCAGCTGCCGTGCCCAGGAAGATCTATATATATATGGGAATGCAAATGAATTTAAGCAGCTGCTGATCAATCTAATAAAAAACGGGGTTGAATCGATGCCGGACGGAGGTTCTATCATTGTCACCGCAGAGCAGAATCAGAAAGAAGTATCCATAAAAATAAAAGATGAGGGCTCAGGTCTTTCACCTGGACAGCTCAAACAGCTGGGCAATCCCTATTATTCAACAAAAACGAAAGGCACCGGCCTGGGTTTGCTTATTTCATTTGATATTATTAAACGGCTTGATGGGCACTACAAAATCATCAGTGATAAGAATAAAGGGACTGAATTTATACTGATTTTCCCTGCAGCTGAAAGAGAATTCAGCGGACACCAGCCAAATCAGCCAATGTAATCAAGGGAACACTGCCTGTAAAGGCAGCGTTCCTTTTTAGATTAATGCATCCTCAAAGGGAGCGAAAAAGACTCCCTTTGGACCCAGCATATCTGTTTCCGAATCTCTTTTTTCTCCTTGTACCTCATACTCACCTTCAGGGAAATAATCGAACAATCCGCTTGATTTATGAAGCTCTATAAAACAGTCATGAAGCTCACACATTAATGTCTGGTACTCTTTATTGTCTAAGGGGTCTCCGTATTCATCCAGCTTAAAATTGGCCTTTACCAGCTCTTCGAACTCGAGATTTCCTGAGGAGGCAACATACAGGTCTACATCACTGCAGTCAATGCAGAGCAGCATCGGATCGTCCTTGATGTCCAGATACGCCTTTTCCACCATCTTTTTCAGCATTTCCTCTATATCATCTGCATTTATAAGTGTTTTGGCTGTTTGCAGCATGAATTTAACACCTCCAAAACCGAAACCATTCAATAGAAAATGTAGTTTCATCTGTGTTCTATTATATCAAACTGCTCCCAATAAGTCGTCTTTCGAGCTGATGCGTCATAATACGCCAGCAGGCTTAGTTTTTCGGTAAAAAAAGCGCAAGCATGTCAGATTATGCGCTTTCCCAAGAAATATTCCTTATTTCCTGTTAAGGGGATATGCTGCAGGCGGAATGTTTTGGGTCTATCAGGGTAGATTGTTATTATACAATTATGTACTTGGAAAGGAGAATGAAATATGAATATCCTGATAGTTGGAGCAAATGGACAAATAGGCAGACATCTGATTGAAAAACTCGCAGAAACGGAACACAAGTCAGTTGCCATGGTTCGTAAAGAAGAGCAGGTTAAAGAACTGAGAGACCTTGGTGCTGATAAAGTGGTCATCGGTGATTTGGAAAAAAACTTCTCACACGCTTTTGAAGGGGTGGACAGTGTTATATTCACTGCAGGGTCCGGCGGCCACACTGGTGCAGACAAGACCATCCTCATCGACCTTTGGGGTGCAATCAAGACGATTGATCAGGCGAAAGAGCATAATATCACCCGCTTTCTTCTTGTCAGCAGCATGAATGCTGACACTCCAGATACGGGGATAGAATCGATGAAGCATTATTTTGTGGCTAAGAAACTAGCCGATGATCATCTGCGCTCATCTGGGCTGGATTATACAATCGTACGTCCGGGCGGACTTCTTAATGAGCCTGCGACGGGAAAAATTCTGCTGGAAGAAAAAATACAGGACTACGGCTCAAGGGAAATAACCCGTGAAGATGTCGCTGCTGTACTGGCAGAAGCAGTTGACCTTGAGAATACTTATAAGAAAACATTTGAAATCCTGAACGGGGAAACACCGATTAAGGAAGCATTGAAGCAGGTTTAAGTAAGAAAGCCAAAAGCAGGGTTGCTGCTTTTGGCTTTTTATATTTGTGTGAGATAAGATTTAGAAAAAGAATCTTTAGCCTTTATCAATACTCCACATTGGAATGATATAGTTCGTTGAAGATAAGATACCTGGTAAAAAAAGCCAGTGTAGTCTGTTTCTATTTTAATTTACCAGTAATTGTGGTGTTGATTTCCGTTCCAGGCACTTCGCTTTCCGCGGGGCGGCGCTGAGCCTCCTCTTCGCTCCGCTCCTGCGGGGTCTCAGCCTTGCCGCTATCTCCCGCAGGAGTCTACGTGCCTTGCACTGCAATCAACTATCTCTATAATTTTTCTCAATACTT
The DNA here is from genome assembly GCF_020171945.1 of Bacillus infantis. Taxonomy (GTDB): domain Bacteria; phylum Bacillota; class Bacilli; order Bacillales; family Cytobacillaceae; genus Bacillus_AB; species Bacillus_AB infantis_A. The sequence goes on from NZ_JAIVAP010000001.1 coordinate 362,614, forward strand.
CTAACCCATCACGGCTGTCCTATAACCGCAGTAATCATACCCCTCTCATATTCCCCCACACAAATGTATGCAGCTGGGGCAGGACCCTGACTTCTTTCAATTCGTCATCAAGCATAGCTTTTTCGATCAGCCAGCTGTATTTTTTCAGTTGTTCAGTCAGAAATTCATCATTGTTTGCAGCAGATAAATTTTCGTTTCCTGCCTGCAGGTAAAATGGAATTCCGGGATATCTTTTCATAACCTCTTTACTGTATTCAAAATCATTTTCGTCAAAGATAACCACTTTCAAGCTCACCTGGTGTGTAAATCGGTCTGCCAGTCTTTTGAAAATATCATCTAGAATTTCGAAGTCTGTTTTCATGCCGGAGCTTGGAGGCTTCGGTGAGATCGTCAGCTCATCTATGGAATAGAACCAGTCCTGCCAGCGGCTGCCCTGTGTTTCCAGGCAGAGTTTGATATTTTCTTTTTTCAAAAGGGCAATCAGTTTGCCGAGATTTTTAAGGAGGGCCGGATTGCCTCCGGAAATCGTTACAAATGAGAAGCCTTCCCCTCCGATTGCCTTAAGCTCTTTCCAGATTTCCTCTGCATCCATCAGCCTGATTTGTTCCTTGCCTGTTCCATCCCATGTGAAGGAGGAATCGCACCATGAGCATGAATAGTCGCAGCCGGCGGTTCTGACAAACATTGTCTTCTGGCCGATGACCATCCCTTCACCTTGAATGGTAGGTCCGAAGATCTCCATGACTGGAATCTTACTCATTCTCCATCCACTCCCTCCGTGCCTCTGCAAAGCTGGTAGGAGTTTCATACAATCTCACAAATTCTACCCTTGCATCCTGCTGCGGCGAGTAACCCTTTAGGGATTCAGACATTTTCTCATAAATCCAGACAGCCATATTTTCAGCAGTGGTATTCATGGGAGGTAGCGTTTCATTCAGATATCTATGATCAAGATGGACTTCAATTTCAGTTTTCCATATTTCCTTAATATCTCCAAAATCTATCAAAAGGCCGATTTCATTAACATAACCGCTGATTCCAAAGATCACCTTGTAGGTGTGTCCGTGAAGGTTTTTACATTTGCCTTCATAGCAGTGGAGATGGTGGGCAGCATCAAAAGTGAACTCCTTGCTCACTAATACTCTTTTTGTATGATATTTCAGCTGATTTTGCTTTATATCTTCATTTATCTTCTGAAGCTTGTCGACGATCCGGAAGCCATACATGTCAGACTCCCTGCCTTTCAGCAAGATAATCTTCCAGTCCGCGTTTCCGCAGCCTGCAGGCAGGACATACCCCGCAGCCGTCAGCAATGATGCCTTCATAGCAAGTCAAAGTTTGCTCTTTTACATAATCAAGCGCCCCAAGTTCGTCAGCCAGCTTCCATGTTTCCGCCTTATTCAGCCACATGAGCGGTGTGTGAATGACAAATTGGCTATCCATTGAAAGATTCAGTGTGACATTAAGCGATTTTACAAACTGGTCGCGGCAGTCAGGATAGCCGCTGAAATCCGTTTCGCAAACTCCTGTTATGATATGCTTCGCTGCAACCTGGCTGGCAAGCACTCCAGCAAAAGATAAAAACAGCAGGTTCCGGCCTGGGACGAAGGTTGAAGGAAGCTCCCCCTCCTTCTCCTCTACCTTGATATCCTTCCTTGTCAAAGCGTTTGGCGCCAGCTGATTTAAAAGGCTCATGTCAAGGATATGATGCTTGATAGCTAGGTCAGCTGCAATTCTTCTGGCGCAATCCAGCTCGGCGATATGCCTTTGTCCGTAATCGAAGGTGACTGCCTCCACCTCTTTAAAGTTCTTTTTTGCCCAAAAAAGGCAGGTCGTGCTGTCCTGGCCGCCGCTGAATACGACGATTGCTTTTTCGTTTTTCACGTTTTTATCTCCTTTAACAGAAAAACAGCACCACTAAGAAAGCGGTGCTGTTTTCCTTAGTTTTTTTGAGAGGGTAGCTAGAACCTCTACCGTTTCAGGAACGGATTTTTATAAAGTTGTCGAAAATGACAGGTTTTATTTTACCACAAGTATATGTGTCTATAAAAGTTTGATTCTCTTTTTTCAATGGCTTTGTTAAACATTGCTGTTGATATCCGGCTGCATTCCAGCTGTGCTGAAATGCGTGTGAAACAGAGTTTCACACGAATGAGCCCAAAATCAACAAGGTACACTAACACAGCCTTTTCAATAAAAATGTTTGAAGCCATCACAAGGTGGTATATAAATAGTGCAAGCCAAAATATTAAAGGAGGGACTGGAAGCGATGGATCGCAGAACAGCGACTTCAAGATTGGTATTTGGCGTTGCACAAGAGGAAACTTTTACAGACAGGTCAATTGGGACCCTTGTCCTGAATCGATATACGTAAACATCGATTCGGCTCCGATGTATGGTTTCCATAATCCTTTCTGAGGATTGAGAAAAAGCGCCTATTCAAGGAATTGGCGCTTTTTCTCGTTAATGGCGATTCTTATGCTGCCTTTGTTTTTAATCCCCTGCCTCTTTGGTATAGAGGCAAGGCCAAAACTAATCAGGAGGGACTGCTATCGATGATTCGGTTAACAGCGACTTCACGTTTATCGTTTGGCATTGAGGGAAAGACCAATTTTGCTTACCGGTCTAAGGGTCCGCAGTTTTATGGCCGCTATATGATTATCCGGTAAGGAGCAAAAAGCGCGGGCAGGAGCCGGCGCTTTTTGCTGTCTGCCGGAATAATGGATTTCTCCCTTTATTTGTGCTAGAATCCCCTTTAAATAACCAGCCACAAGGAGTATCGACATGACAACTTATCAAATTATCTTTTTGGATATTGACGGCACCATCCTGCTTCCAAATGATACCATACAGGAATCGACAAGGCGTGCAGTCGCACAGGCAAAAGAAAAAGGCATCGAAGTGTTCCTTGCCACCGGCAGGCCATTGCATGAAATAGCAGAAATCGGAGAAGAACTGAACATTTCATCTTTTATCGGATATAATGGGGCCTTTGCCATACACAAAGGCAAAACGGTCCTGGATAAGCCTATGGACCGGCAAGTGATCGAAGAATATTTGCAAACGGCAAAAGAACACAAGCATGAGGCAGTGCTTTATTCGAGTGAACAGAACTTATTGACCGATAAAGATGCCGGTAAGATGAAAGACTTCCTCGCTAAGTTCCTTCTTAACAAAAACGCGCTGATTAAGCCTCGACACTTCGATCAGATCCTCGGAATGACAATCCTCTCACTCAAAGAAGGTGAACAGCACCTCTATGAAAAGGATGGAATCCATCTTTCACAGGTTAATGTTGAGGGAATGCGTGACTGTTACGACGTAATCCGTGATACGGTCAATAAGGGTTATGCTCTGGAGGTTGTTATGAAAGAGCTTGGCATTCCCCGGGAAGCTTCAATCGCTTTTGGCGACGGGATGAACGATAAAGAAATGCTGAAATATGCCGGGACAGGAATCGCAATGGGAAATGCACATCCGGACCTGTTTGAGTATGCAGACAAAAAGACAACCGCTGTGACTGATTCTGGCATATTTAACGGGCTGAGAGAGCTTGGAATTGTAAACTGAATCTGCAGCCGGAAATCATTTCCGGCTGCTTATTTTATTGGATTTGAGCTCTTCTTCCAAAGCCAGCATCGTTTCAGAAAGCTGTACCGTAATTTTTGAGAGTTCATCTTTATCTTTTTTGCCGCTGCTCAGGTCGATGGGCTGTCCGATTTTAAGCAGTATGGGCTTGCCTGACAGCAATGCCTTGACGCTTTCAGGTCCAAAAAAGGCAGCAGGCACGATCACAGTCTTTGCCATGCTTGCTATTGTGACGGCTCCCCGCTTCAGGGATGCCTCCTCGCTCGACCTTGTGCCTGACGGGAAAATCCCGACTGTGTTCCCTTTTCTCAGGAGCTGGAGAGGAACCTTCAATGTGCTTGTGCCAGGATTTTCCCTATTAACAGGGAAAGCATTTATGCTGGTTAGAAACCTGCCTGCCAAACTCTTCTCAAACAATTCTTTTTTGGCCATAAAGTGAATCTGCTCCGGGAAAACTCCTGCACCCAGTGCGACTACATCGACCCAGCTCCTGTGTGTACAAGCAATCACATACCCTTTTTCATCCGGCAGATTTTCCTTGCCTTCTATAATAAACTTCCCTCTTGATTTAAAAATCGCAATAGCCAGCCGGGCGAAAAAATTATACATTCTGCTGCCCCTCCCCCGTTGAAATGATCTATTATAATATTTTAACACCAATTATTAGTATCTGGTACTAATTTTTGTAAAAAAAAGGACGGGCCAATTAAGAGCCCGTCCCTTTATCATTCGAATGATTCAACTTCAAGGAGATCCCAGGAAGTGATGAAGCCTTGCGGTTTTTCATTATAGCCGCCATGCTCTGTTACAATGATTCCTTCCAGCTTTTCATTCTTTGCATGATGCTCCTCGAACATATTTTCTATTTCAAAGATGTCCATGTCAGCTGGAGCAAAGGCGATTTGATGCTTGAATTTCTTGTTATAAAGTTCCTTGATTTTCACTTCCTTCAGGCTGACAGTGTCCTCAGTGAAATGCTCAGACATCCATTTGACGATTTCTGCTGAAGTAAGGAGCCAGCTGTATTCTTCTTTTTCGTTATAAATCGGGAATTGTGAATGCGAGAAACTGTTGATGACCGAAAGCACATCTGAAAGCTTCCCTTCTTCATAAAAATAAAAGACCGGCTTAGCTGCTACCGAGATCGCAGTTTTAGGCTTTTCAAAATAATCGGCAATTTTTTCGATCTTTTCAACTGTTTCCAGATGAGGCTCTGCAATATAATAGCCAAGATCTATTTTTTCATGTACGATTGCGTTTCTCAGCTTGGCGAATTGGAAAAGATCAACCTCGTAACTTCTTACAAGTGAATGGCTTTTCCCCAAATCGACCAGCTTATGGAATTTGTCGGTGCGCGCGTTTTTAACTGATTGCTTTAATGCTTTGTGAATACGATTGAACGCGGCTTCAAAGCGCTCAGACAGGTTTTTCTCTGCTGTTTCTGCCATTATAATCTCTCCCAGGAATAAAATCTTTCGTTCATTTATTCCCTGATTCGCTGAAAAACTAACATCTGATAAGAAAGTATCAGGATATACACTGAATGGATACTATTTTGTGATAATTTCAGAAGGTTTAGATTCATTGCCCGATGAGCTGACTGCTGTAATATAGAAGGATGTTGCTTCTTCATTATCAATAACCAAACTCTTTCTTTCATGGGACGAAATACTGGCTGCATGGAAGAAGTCTCCATTTTCTGTGCTGCTGTAAATGCGGTATCCGGAAATATCACCGCTTCTGACTGCATGCCAGGTAAGCAGGCCCCCGCTTATTTTTACATGATCCGGCGCCGGCGGTTCTACGAAGGTTTCTGCTCTGTCTTCCTGTCCTGACTTCAATACTGTGTAAACAACAAGCCTTTCTTCATGCGTGTTTTTTTCACGATTGTAAGTGCCTGTGCACGTTATAAGGTTAAGTCTCCGTTCGTCTGAAGGACCGAACACATCGCTGATGGGTGCGCGGTCATAAGGATAGCTTTTTAATTCCTGAACCTCAAACGTATAGCTTAGTCCATCCTGGGCTGTTACAATCACTGTATCACCTTTTGCAAGATCTTTTAAATAGAAAAAAACTGCGGGACCTGCTTTACTGTCTACATGTCCAGCTATGACACTGCTTCCTTTTTCTCCAGGTTTTATTCCCGGTTCAAACCATCCGGCGGTTTCGTTGTCATCAGGAACCCCCATTGCGCCATTCTCCAGGATGCCTACCTTGCCGACCGGTGCCTCGATTCCCAGAGAAGGGATTTTTAATGATACGGGTACTATTCCTTTCAGATCCTTAATTTCCTTGGTTTCAGCTTTCTTTTCGACAATATGGAATTCTTCTTTAATCTCAGCCTTTTTTATAGACTGCTCCTGCTTTTGTTTAATAATCGGGGGGTCTTCCAATTCATTGCTGTCCTTATTGCTAAAGCCTCCGATGATAAAACAGATCAGGCTGCCGGCAAGCAATACGGCCGGTTTTTTCATGGATTCACCTCCCTGCCCTGCTGTTAAATCAAAACCGGGAAGAGACCAAAGCCCTTCCCAATTTTGCTGCAATTATTTTACTGCCTTTTTTCTGAGAGAATATACTCCTCCGGCTGCAAGCATCGCACCAAGTGCAATCCACAGAACCGAAGCTGAATCCACAGGACTGCTTGCTCCTCCGAAGCCTGTTTTAGGCATTGATTCCGGCATGGCTGTTCCTGCAAATTTCTCAGGCATCTGTGTGACAATTGCATTCCCCAGTACTTCCCCGATCGTGAACATAGCAGCAAATCCTTCACGGAAAGTTCCTGCTGACTCCTCATAATTGCCGGCTTTATATTGGTCAAAAGCCAAGAGGACCTGGTTTTCATGGGCTTTTACAGCCGCTTCAGCATCAGCTGCAGGAAGATTGCCATCTGTTGCGGCACCGAGGAATTCGCCGAAATCTTCTGCAAATTTGTCAAGCTGTGCCCTGGCTGCTTCTGCAGCCTCTTTATCTCCTTCAAGCTCTGCTGCCGCTATTTTGCCTTGAGCATTAATGTGATCAGTCTGCCATATTTTTTCAAATTGCTGTGCGCCTGCATCACCGTAAACGCTGCCTATAGCTGCCTTGAAGTCTGCAGTGTTGGCATTTTCTGCCCAAGTGATGAAATCATAATCCTCTGACTGAGCGTATCCTTTTTCCATTCCCATGACTGCCAATGCAAAGTGCTCAGAAGCGAGGCTATTAAGGGCTGACCTCAAATCGGCCGCTGGCGTGTCAGAAGAAGAATTTGCAAACTTTTCCGGCATTTGAGCTGTGATGGCTGATGAAAGTGCTTTGCTGATGGAGAACATATGCTTGTACCCTTCACGGAAGCTTTGGTATGCTTCCTCGTATTCACCATCAACATAATGATCAAAGGTTTCAATGACTTGGTCTTCGTGGAGGCTGACTGCTTCTGCAGCGGTTTCTGCCGGCAGCTTCCCTTCTGTTGCCTTGCCTAGGAAGGTGGAAAATTCTTCAACAAATTCGTCCACTTCTTTTTCTGCTTCCTGCCTGGCAGCTTCATCATTATTCTTAGCTGCTTGCACGAAGGTGTCTGCATAGCCGTTATGTCCCCGGAAAATCCTTTCAAACTCAGCAGCTCCTTCCTCACCGTATATGGAGGCAATTGCCGGTGTCATGTCGAGTGCATTCTGGTCAAGCGCTTTTGTAAGTGCTTCCGCATCCTTGGCACCTTCAAATGATTTGGTCATGGACGAAACCGCAAGGATATAATGCTCTGATAAAAGCTGATCAAGTGTTGCCCTTAGATCGGCTGCTGGTGTTTTTACCGTTGGGGTCTGTTCTGCGGCAGATCCTGCAGAAGGAAATAGTAGTGAAAGCCCCAGTACAGGAATAATCATTTTTTTCAGGTTTTGTTTCAAATTCATGTGATGCACTCTCCTTTTCGTCAGTTATTTTTTTGATTACATCTACTAAACGCAGCGGATTTTCTTTTGGATCACATTATAGAGACATTTTTTGATATTTTCTCAATATGAAAACATGCAGGAAGTTTTTATAGAGCCATTAACACTTCATTTCTATCTAAGAAGCCGGATGCTTCAACCTGCCCACCGGCATATAAAGAAAGCCGGCTCCCTATTCGGAAAGCCGGCCTTTTGTTGCTATAATTCAGAGCTTAAGACGATCTGCCCCTCTGGAAGGGAGTTGCCTGCTCTTGGCTCCAATGTCACTGCTATGGTATCCCAGTTTTCACTCATGCTGTCTGCTGCTTGATAGAAGGCCGTACCTTCACTGGTGCTGTCTGGTTTAAATGAACCTGCTGGAACAGGATTGCCGCCTTTGATCAGCCACACCTGGTATACTTGTTCTCCCTCAGTCTGTTCTAGCCCGACTGCATTAACTATGACTTTTAAGCCATTACTTTCCTGTATGAGATAGGCTTCAGCATTGCCGTCAAAGTTTTCCCCAGGCTGAAGGGCAATAGAGGAAATTTTTTCTTCCGCCCTATGTTCAGGCTCTTTCTCGGAGAGCTTTATTAATGCATAGCCATTTCCAATGACAGATAGAAGGAGTGCCGCAGCTAATGCTGGCATCTGCCATTTTCTCTTCTGTTTTGCAGTCAGCACTGCCGGCTCATCAACTTTATCTTCCTTAACTGCTGCCTGCTTTTCTTCATCTTGGAAAATTTCTTTAAATATACGGTCTTTCATGCCCTTTGGAGGCTGGACTTCCTCTGACAGGAAGGGAAGATGGCCGGATAGCATTTTCAGATCCTCCATTTCTGCCCTGCATTCTTCGCAAGTCAGCAGATGCTGTTCGAATGCCTGTTTTTCTTCCTGTGAGAGTGTGCCATTAAAGTAGTCAATTGATAGTTCGCAATAATCTTTGTTCATGCCTTCTCCCTCCCTTCAGCAGAATCAAGAAATTTTCGGAGATTCTTTAGTGCCAGCCTTGCCCTGCTTTTGACAGTTCCAAGTGGAATATTGCAGGATTCAGAAATTTTCTGCTGTGTGAAACCTTTAAAATAAATAAGATCAATAATCCCTTTTTGGTCTTCAGACAATTTTGAGACTGCACTATGTACCTTCATTCTTTCTTCTTTCCACTCTGTCTGCTCTTCCGCCGAGCTTTCCAGGCTGGCGGCCGGCTGAATTTCGTCAATGGGAACAGGACCCTTCTCCTTTTTCCGGATGATATCAATAGCTGTATTACGCGCCATTGTAAACAGCCATGAACTGAATTTTCCTTTGTCTTCGGTATAATGTCCCTTGCCTCGCCAGATCTTTAAGAACACTTCTTGAAGGGCTTCCTCTGACAAATCTCTGTCTTCTGTCATTTTATATAAGAAAGAGAATAGGATTTTCTCGTATTTGTCATACAGATCCTCTAGTGCCTGCTTATCTTTACGAAGTATCTTTTCATAAAGCAAGCTGTCATTGCTTCTGCTCATCGTATTCCTCCTTCTTTTCAGGTTAGCTCTATTATTATATCGGAAAGTGCTGTGCAGGAAGTAAATCCAATCTGCACGCTTATGCAAAAAAAACGAAAAGAAAAGGAATTTGGATCAGTTAAGATTATATTTTTTCATATTCCTGGCTTGGTCTTAAAAGGGGCATAATTTTTGCATATCTTCCCGCAGCAATGATCATGCGGATGCAGGCCGCCTGCTTTTCCCCTTTTTAATAAGGCCCGGCCTCTTTATCTTTGCTAACGGGATATTGAGGCGGGCAAGCAAATGAATACCTCCCTTATCCTTCTGTTTAGGATTTTCCCTTCCGGCTGAAAAGCCGGGCATTTTTGTGATTGGACTGGAAGATAAATAGTGTGAATATTACGCCAATGAGGATATAATAAATGCAGGCGATTAGAATTCTATTTATTATTCTGCTGAAAGGTTTTAGGTTAAACACAATTGAATATACTGTTTAAGATATGAGTGTATAATCCTGCAGCCGGCAGTACTGCCAGCTGCCAGGCAAGAAAAGGAGGGATGCGGGTGACGGAATTGGAAATTGGACAGCAGACAGTTCTGCTGAAAGAATCACATCAAAAAATGACAAAAGGAAAGATCTTTAAAAGAGCTCTGCTCATTACAATTGGAGCCATCCTGATGGGAGTCGGGCTGGAAATTTTCCTTGTTCCCAACCAGGTCATTGACGGCGGTATCGTAGGAATCTCAATCATGCTTTCCCATCTGACAGGAATCAAGCTTGGACTGATTATCTTTCTGCTCAACATCCCCTTTTTCTTTATCGGCTACAAGCAAATTGGAAAAACCTTCGCGATTTCCACACTGTATGGCATATTCATCCTTTCTGTAACAACAGCCCTCCTTCATCCTGTGCCTGCATTCACCCAGGATATTCTGCTGGCATCGGTGTTCGGCGGGATCGTACTCGGCATTGGGGTTGGCATAGTCATCCGGTACGGGGGTTCTCTGGATGGAAGTGAGGTTCTGGCCATACTGGCCAATAAGAAACTTCCATTTTCTGTAGGCGAAATCATTATGTTCATCAATCTATTCATTCTGGGAAGTGCAGGGTTTGTCTTTACATGGGACCGGGCTATGTATTCTCTCATTGCTTATTTTGTTGCTTTCAAAACCATTGATATTACAATTACAGGACTGGAAGAATCCAAATCGGTATGGGTCATCAGCGACAATTACAGGCAGATTGGGGATAGCATCAACAGCCGCCTTGGCCGGGGAGTAACCTATCTGTCTGGAGAAGGCGCCTATTCCGGTGATGATAAAAAAGTGATATTTTGTGTCATTAACAGGCTGGAAGAAGCAAAGCTGAAAGAAATAGTAGAGGGGCTTGATCCTTCTGCTTTCCTTGCCGTCGGAGACATTGCTGAGGTCCGTGGAGGAAGATTCAAGAAGCAAGATATCCATTGAGGGGATTCCAAGGAAGGGTATACTCTTATTTTTTGGCAGGATTTTTAAAATTTATGAACGAATTCTGTTTTGAATCGTCTTATCATTGTTTTTATAAATCATAAGAGGTGTTCATAATGACAGAATTTTATATCTTCTGGCTGGCTTCGGTACTTGGAGCCATACTTGTTATTCCTTATCAGACAAAAATCCTGCATGGCCGCATGCAGGAAGCTGCAGAAAGGCAGCCGAAAAAGAAGCTGCCTCCCCTCCCGGTGCTTGCCCTGATTGGAGCAGTACAGACTGGAGTCCTCCTGGGGGCAGCTGCTTTTATAGGCACCTATCTGGCTCCCAGAACCGATTTGCATTGGCCGCTGCTTGACCATTATTTAAATGGCACTGGTATATCTTTTTCAATATGGCCTGCTATTCTTCTCAGTATGCTTGGCGGTGCAGCATCCGCCTTGGTCATCCTGCTGCTGGACAGGATATTCAGTAAAAAAATGCCTCCAGCTGAAGCGGAAACACCGACAAGAAAACAGGCTTTTCTTGCTTCCTTTTACGGCGGTATATCTGAAGAAGTGCTTATGAGGCTTTTTCTGATGACTTTAGTTGTCTATCTGCTTTCATTTTTGTCAGATGGAGGCTGGATTTACTGGACAGGAATAATCTTGGCTGCCTTCGTATTCGGTGCAGGCCATCTTCCTGCAAGCTATCAGATTTACGGGAAGTCAGCCATAGTGACGGTGCGGACCATTCTCCTCAATATGGTGCCCGGCATCTTTTTTGGTTATTTATATTGGAAGTATGGGATAGAAATGGCCATGCTGGCGCATTTTAGTGCAGATATCGTCCTTCATGTCATCCTTGCACCGCTTGCCGCAAATGCAAGGAAGCAATAAGTTGTTTCAGATGGCTAACCTAATGACCCGGTGAGACAGCGACTAAGAAGTATTCAGAGTTCTTGCCGCGGCATATACTCTTTCATCCAATCAGCAGATTTTCCTCCTGCTGTAAATCCAGCCGCTTCCTGAAAGCTTGGCGGGTATGGCCTATTCCGCACATGCTGGGAGACATGCTGGAGAACATCTTCATAAACAAGCGCATTACATTGTCTGAACCATTGTTCGACCGTTTCATTTTTAAAGCGGCATAATGGATAGCTGCTTTCAATTAACAATAGAATTTTAAAGACGTCTGTTTTTTCCATGCTTTCTCACCTGCTTTCTGCCTGATATCATCTTGGCAATAAAAGGAGAAAGCTAATCAAAATCAAAATCATTTTTTAACCCGCAGAGAAAGGTGATAAGATGCCTGCTATAAAAAAAATGGAGGAACAGCCTCCGCTTGACTTGCTGCTGCTGGCAGATCCTTCTCCTGAAGCTGTCAGGGACTATGCTGCAAAAGGGATTTGCTGGGGAGCTTACGAGGGGGAGGAACTGGCAGGAATCTGCGTCCTCCTTCTTACCCGGCCACAAACAGCAGAAATTATCAATTTGGCTGTATATGAGCATGCCCAGAGCCGTGGAATTGGTACTCAGCTGCTGAAGCATGCGATTGAATATACAAAGGCATCCGGATTTCATACCCTGGAAATTGGCACAGGTAATTCAAGCATACAGCAGCTTGCTTTATATCAGAAGCATGGATTCCGGATAACAGGCATTGAATTTGATTATTTCACCCGGCATTATCCCGAAGAAATATATGAAAACGGAATTATCTGCCGGGACATGATCAGGCTCAGCTTGCACTTTTGAACCTCAATATGTTTCCCCGGTTTCGCCTTTCGTAATTAGGGAACAATATAGTGTAAGAAAATGGACAGGAGTGTGGAACATGGATAAATTGTATACAGCAAAAGCAACGGCTGAAGGCGGACGGAGCGGAAAGGTTCGTACAGATGATGGCAATCTTGATTTTAACCTTGCCATGCCAAAGTCTTTAGGCGGAAAAGGAACTGAAAATGGGACGAATCCTGAGCAGCTTTTCGCAGCTGGCTATGCATCCTGCTTTGATGGTGCCCTCAATCTTGTTGCAAGGCAGGAACGCAAGAAAATAGAATCGAAGGTAACAGCTGAAGTGACAATCGGGAAGGAAAGCGATGGCGGCCTTGCCCTGGCAGTTGTCCTGAATGCAGCAGTCAGCGGCGTTTCCCTTGAGGAAGCGAAAGAGCTGACGGAAAAGGCACATGGCGTCTGCCCTTATTCCAGAGCTACAAGAGGAAATATAGAAGTTACTGTAAACACAGAAACCTATTAAGCGCGAAGAATCCCCCGGATGATCCGGGGGATTTTCCTGTTATTCTATAATGTAACAATGACCGGGCCTTCTTTGGTCACTATAAGGGTATGCTCGATTTGAGCGACATAGCTTTTTTCTTCAGTAACGTAAGTCCATCCATCACCAAGCTCCACTACTTCCTCAGCTGCTGTTGAAATGAACGGCTCAAACGCAATGACCATCCCCTCCCTGAGAAGCCCTGTATCCCATGAATCATAATAATTAAGGACATGGTCAGGCTTTTCATGCAAAGAACGGCCGATTCCATGGCCGGTAAGGTTCATGATGACCGTATAACCTTCATTGACAGCTGTCTGGTGGACAGCCTTTCCAATACCGTTCAGCTTTTTTCCCGGCCTGATTTTTTTCAGGCCTGCATCAAATGCCAGCTGGGCTGTCCTGCATAGCCTTGTCAATTTGTCATCAGCTTTGTCTCCTGCCACAAAAGAAAGGCCTGTATCCGCAAAATAGCCGTTCTTTGATCCCGAAACATCAATATTGACCAGATCACCTTCCTTGATGATGCGGCTGCCAGGAATTCCGTGAGCAACCTCCTCATTCACACTGATGCATGTGTAGCCGGGAAAATCATATTCTCCCTTTGGTCCGGATATGGCTCCATATTGCTCAAAAAGCCTTCCGGCATGCTCGTCAAGTTCTTTTGTAGTAATGCCAGGAATCGTTTTCTCAATCAGTTCATCGCGGATTTTTGCAACGATGCTGCCTATCTCCTTAATTCCAATTATATCTTCTTCTGTTTTCACTATCATCCTTGTTGTTTCCCTTCTCTATAAGATCTCCATATTAGATTAACACAATTTATTTCTAATCAAAAACCTTTGCAATCAAAGAAAAAAACAGCCCTGTGAAAGGCTGCCGCATCGTATTCAGAAAATCTTTATCCTAAAAAGAGGAGCCATGCTGGGTATATAGCTCCTCCTATTAGGGATTAAACAAGATTGGGTATCCAATCCCTATCAGCATCCTAACTCCTTTTTCTGACAGGTGCAAAAATGAATGTGCTGACATGAATTTTTTTCTGTAAATACAGAAACACCCTTAACATTTCACAATATTCTGAATATAATATAGAAAAATAAGGTATAAAAACACACTGCTATTATAACACTATATATGGAAAAGGAGGTGAACAGCATGGGTCTTCTAAAATCCTTCCAGGACTGGCTGGCTGCACGGGAAGAGAACCGGATTGCCGGGATGCGGGCGGTTGACAAATGCCCTGATTGCTTTGGACGGGGGTTCAATGCGTTTCATGCCAATGAATATGTGTACTATACCAATTCACTTGAGTGCCCTGGCTGCAGCGGAAGCGGGCTTTATTCAGCCTGGGAGGAAAACAGGCAGTTTTAGCGGTCTAGCTGAAATTTGGACAGGCATCCTCATGCCTGAGCCAAGCTTCTCCTCTCTTCTGCTGCTGAAGGATAGAAACAGCCAAATGCTGAGTTTTTATGAATTATACTCCATTAGCAAATAAAAGCCATGCTGTCATGCATGGCTTTTATTTGCTGTCGGTTTTCTCTATCCAGTTCTGAGACCATTGTTCAATTTCATAGAGTACCGGTTTGAGCGCCTCCCCTTTTTCGGTCAGCGAATATTCAATCCTGACGGGCGTTTCCGGAAATACCTGACGAAGGACGATGCCTTGCTTTTCCAAATCCTTCAGCCGCTCGGACAAAACTCTTCCGCTGATAGAAATGGAAGATTCTATAGTGCAGAATCGCTGCGGACCGTTCGAAAGCTGATAAATGATCAGTCCTGTCCACCTCTGGCTGAGTATGCTCATTGCCTTTTCAAATTTCGGGCAAATCTTTGAAGCATTCATCTAAATTCACTCCTATAGTTATAGTATACATAAAGTTTCGTATTTATAAAATTTCTGATCTTTGTTGTTTTATTCTTGACGGAATGAAGTTATTTTCATAAACTAACTTACATAAAGTAAGTAAATTACTAAAGGGGATAATATTATGAGCTTTCATGAAGCACCTTTAAGCTACGCTTCCGAAATAACAATCAAAGTCAGTGACCTTGAGAGATCAATTCTTTTTTATAAACAAATAATCGGTTTAAAAGTGATGCGCCTGGATGCAGGAAGGGCAGAACTTACTGCTGATGGTAAAACAGTTCTGATTGGACTGGTGCAGCCGCCAGCCATTGAAACAAAAGCGGCCAGGTCTGCGGGCCTTTACCATTTCGCTCTCCTGCTCCCGAACCGCCCTGCACTCGCGTCAGCACTTGCACATCTGATCCAGACCGGCTGGCCTCTCCAGGGTGCTTCCGACCATCTTGTCAGTGAAGCGATTTATCTTGCCGATCCTGACGGAAACGGGATAGAGATATATGCAGACCGGCCTTCAGAATCCTGGAGCTGGGACGGTGGGATGGTCAGGATGGACACTGCTGCATTGCAGGTTGGGGAGCTTCTTGCCCTGGGAGAAAAGCTGCCCTGGAAAGGAATGCCGAGGGATGCCATTATGGGCCATATTCACCTGCATGTGTCTGATTTGAAGGCAGCTGAAGAGTTTTATGTAAAGGGGCTGGGCTTTAATATTGCCGCAGAATATGGCGGGCAGGCTCTCTTTCTTTCCACTGGGAACTATCATCATCATATTGGCATTAATACATGGAATGGGGTTGGTGCACCGCCTGCCCGGGAAAATGCACCCGGAATGAAGGATTATAAATTAATCTATCCAGATTCCCAATCAATCAGTGCAGCAGCAGAAAGGATCAGGAAGCTGGGCATAAATGCCGAAATTCTAGGAGATTCGGTTTTAACTGCAGATCCTTCTGGGAATAAGATAATATTATCCCTAAAATAGGATTGGAAAATCGAAAAAATATTGATAGCCTGCGTTTCTTCTTCACTCAGCTCTTATCCCAATGATTAGGAGGAAGCTGGAATGATTTATGAGATGATAGCAGAGATCAAAATTCCTAAACTTCATGACGGTATCGATTGGTATAGTCCTTTGTTCAATAGAAAGCCGGATCTGCTGCAGGATGGAGACTTTGCTGAATGGTCGGTTGCTCCCGGTTGCTGTTTCCGGCTTGTCCAGGGACAGCCGGATTCAGAGAGCGGCCTGCTACGGTTCGGTGTATCCAGTCTGGAAACTGAACTAAAACGCCTGAGGAAAGAAATCGGCATTGAGGTTGACGATATTCAGATTAGAACCGAGCAAAGCATGCAAACCCGCTGGTGCATCCTAAATGATCCTTGGACGAACACAATTGGGTTATATGAATATTTAAACGAAAAACATACAAGCCAGGTGATTCTTTCTTTACAGAACGATTGGAATGCAGCCGGCCCAGCCTAGATGAATAGGTGGGCCGGCCATTCAGCAAGTTTACATAATGATTTTCCAGTTAACTTATTTTTTGTTAGACAATATGCGCCAGAACAGCCTTTCCCAATTCCGCCAGCCTATGGTATTTTTCAGCTTCAGCATCAAAGCTGTCCCCTTCCCGACTGGGTATCTCAGCCGTGTTTTCTTTTTTTCGGCAATTCTTCCGCACAGCTCAGCCACTTCAATGGGATCTCCATATTTTTCAGAGCTTCTGCCTAAATAATTTTCCAGCTGAGAATAGTATGTATAATAAGGCGAATCAGGCTGCAGAGATCGGTTCGCAACCTTTTTCCCCGTTGACCAGATTCCTGTGTTGTATGAACCCGGTTCAATAAGGACAACATCCACATTAAAAGGCTTCATTTCAAGACGGAGGCTTTCGCTCCAACCTTCTACCGCATGCTTGGAGGCAACATAGGGAGACAATCCTGGAAAACCTATCTTCCCGCTGATGCTGCTGATATTAATGATCCTTCCTCTTTTTTGTTTGCGCATATAAGGAAGAACTGCCTGAGTAACCGCAAAAACGCCGAATACATTGGTCTCAAACTGCCTCCTGTAATCTGCAAGGTCAACTTCCTCTGCAAATCCGGCACCGGCAAAGCCGGCATTATTAACAAGGAGATCAACTGAGCCAAGATTGTGGAGGAAACTGCGAAAACTAAAAATAGATTCCTCTGAAGCTACATCGAGCTCTAACAAGGTAATCTTATCCCCTGCCCCTGACTCTTCTGCCATTTTCAGCAATTCAGCAGAGCTGGACTTGTCCCTCATTGCAGCTGTCACGCTATAGCCCCTTTTGGCGAGCTCTATGGAAATTAGAAGCCCGAATCCCCTGGATACCCCTGTTACAATGGCATGCTTTTTCCCATTCATTCTCTCCCATCCTTTCCCTCGATACACTTAGATTAGAAACACAGAAAAAAATCCGGCCAAGCCGGCCGGATTCTCCTATAGTCTATTCTGCAACAACTTGTTTTACCGTTGCATTTACACTGTCACGATTCATTTTTTCCTTGCCTTCTGACAAGGCAGAAAGGGTTCCGTGGGCAAGTGCAAGCGGAATCCTGCAGAAATTCAGGATCGGGGCAGAAGTTATATCTTTTATATAAGCATCTGCAAGCGCAAGATTCCTCCGGGCGTAACTGAACATCTGGTCATTGTCCCAGCCATCGGGATAAAAGCTTACCCCCCGCTCTTTATCTTCTATTTTATTGCGGAGGATATTGACAGATTGGAGACCTCGGCCAAAAGCAATCGCCAAGTCCTTTTTTGTCTCTGTATTATCATGCCATTTCCAGATGTCGGAAAGCATGACGCCGACAAGTCCCGCCACATAAAAGGTATAATCATCCAGATCTTTTTCGTCCCTGATGTTCCAGCCCTTCAACGTCCAGTCAGCCATGCCTTTTGCCATCGTGCTGGTAGAATCGAGAACCTTTTCTTTGATGGCTGCAGGACAGAGTCTGATCCAGTCATACAGGCGCAGCGTCACCTCAGGCAGCTTGGATTTGTAAGGATTGAAAAGGGATTTTATATCCTCGGGATTTACGGGCTTCTTAAGCAGTTCACTGATTGAACGCAAAAGATGGTCCTTTGACTCCGCTTCAAGTTCGGGGTGGTCTTCAATCTCATCTATCGCCCTCATGCATAAATAAGCGGATGAAACGGTTTCCTTCAAGCCCGGGGAAAGATAACTGATCGGGATCAAAAAGGTCCGGCTTGTTTCTTTCAGCATTTCATAGGCTTCTTCATGTAGCTTGGCAGTGTCATTCATATCCAATGTTCCCTTCATAATAGAAATATCTATCTTAAATCCTACCATAAAATCATCGTTTTGTTATGTAATAATACTTCCCAATCACAATATTGGGTGAAAGGCAGGAAATATATCATGTATTCCTGACTATTACCCCTTTAAGCAGGATGATAATCCATATTTGATATAGGAAGAAACGGGTGAAGAAAGACTGCACAGTAATGAACTTTTCCATTATGGCATAGAGATATTTTTAAGCCGCAAGTATAATTTGTGAAAATATTTTAACTCCTATTTCTTTAAACCGCTTACTTATTAATAATTATTATAAAAAAGTATTGATTTTTTATTGATAAGTGATATCATTGGTTACATGGAACAAGCAATCTATTAAACTAAGAGGTGATCTGCAGATGACAAATAATAAACTGACTACAAGCTGGGGCGCTCCTGTAGGAGACAATCAAAATTCGATGACGGCTGGATCCCGCGGGCCGACCTTGATCCAGGATGTCCATCTTCTTGAAAAACTGGCCCATTTTAACCGTGAACGCGTCCCTGAGCGTGTCGTCCATGCCAAAGGGGCAGGAGCCCATGGCTATTTTGAAGTCACAAATGACCTGACTACATATACGAAGGCTGCATTCCTCTCTGAAGTCGGCAAGCGCACTCCGCTTTTCATCCGCTTCTCCACTGTAGCGGGAGAGCTGGGTTCAGCTGATACAGTACGCGACCCGCGCGGTTTTGCTGTGAAGTTTTATACAGAGGAAGGCAATTATGACATCGTCGGCAATAACACACCTGTATTTTTTATCCGCGATGCCATTAAATTCCCTGATTTCATCCATACGCAAAAGCGCCACCCTCAGACACACCTGAAGAATCCGAATGCTGTCTGGGATTTCTGGTCCCTTTCACCAGAATCCCTTCATCAGGTAACCATCCTGATGTCTGACCGCGGAATTCCTGCCACATTGCGGCATATGCACGGTTTCGGAAGCCATACCTTCAAATGGGTCAACCAGGAAGGCGAAGGTGTCTGGATCAAATATCACTTCAAGACTGAGCAGGGTGTAAAAAACCTGGCGCCTGAAGCAGCTGCCAAAATAGCCGGGGAAAACCCCGACTACCATACAGAAGACCTTTTCAATGCGATTGAAAATGGTGAATATCCTTCATGGAAGCTATGCGTGCAGATCATGCCGGAAAGAGATGCGGAAACATACCGGTTTGATCCGTTTGACGTGACGAAAGTATGGTCCCAGAAGGATTATCCGCTTATCGAGGTTGGCCGGATGGTATTGAACAAAAATCCTGAAAACTATTTTGCGGAAGTAGAGCAGGCAACCTTCTCTCCTGGCACGCTTGTACCAGGCGTTGATGTCTCTCCCGATAAAATGCTGCAGGGACGGCTGTTTGCTTACCATGATGCACACCGCTACCGTGTCGGTGCAAACCATCAGGCACTGCCGATCAACCGTGCCCGCAATGAAGTGAATAATTATCAGCGGGACGGCCAAATGCGTTTTGACTCAAATGGCGGCGGATCAGTCTACTATGAGCCAAACAGCTTCGGAGGGCCTAAAGAAACACCGGAAAATAAGCCTGCTTCTTTTGCAGTAACAGGTGCCGCGGACAGCGTTCCTTACGATCATAATGATCATTACACACAAGCCGGAGATCTTTACCGCCTTATGAGTGCAGAAGAGCGCTCCCGCCTCGTGCAAAATATCGTCGGTGCCATGAAGCCGGTTGAGAGCGATGAAATCAAGCTGCGCCAAATTGAGCATTTTTATAAAGCAGATCCTGAATACGGAACAAAAGTAGCACAAGGACTGGGCCTTCAGGTACCGGTAAAAGCATAAATCCTTGTCTGAATCTGCCCTTCTCTATTCTCAATAATCGACAAAATTCTCAATTACAGGCACCTGCTTCGGCTGGTGCCTGTTATAAATTGCTTGAAAAGCGCATGTTCCCGATTACGGTTGCCGGCATGGACAGCTTCTTCCCTGCCTGAAATACTGAGAATCACTCTGCAAAAGAATTTCCATTATTAAACATCTAATGAAGCATGATAACCATACTACAGCAAATGTAATCCACGATGAACTTTAAGGGGACGAGCATTAAGGCAGTCTATAACAAATTGAAATTGTATATGATGTTGAAGAATTTGAACGAACTTCCCCCGGAACCGGTCAGTGCTGAAGGCAAATTGAGGATTCCGCCAGACCACCAAACATTAACATATGGAACCCTGCGGAATCTGAAAGGAATGTGCAGAGGCTTCTGCCTTATAATAATTTTTCTGAATGAGAAGGTGAAAATAATGAATAAGAAGATATGCCCTAAATGCCAAACTGCAGAAAAACAATTAAAGCACAGCATTATCTGCAAATGCGGAAGCCGGCTGAGGGCAAAAAATTAAAAGTGATATACGGATGGAGTGTGGTGTTTTGCTATGATCATAAAACGTTTCCTGAGTTTCGGGCCAGCTGCTGGAGAAGCATTAGTCGAGTGCTTCTTCAGCAGCTGGCTAATTTTATGTACTTTACTGACGATACCTTTAAAGAAATATAAAACACCAGTCTGTCATTTCCCGGCAAGTTCTTCTCTTTCCGGACATTGCGGCGGCTGCTCAAACCATTTGTTTTGTATGAGGAGGTCAAGTCCATCCTCTGAATAGGCAGTAGTGTCAGCAAAGCATCTCATATAATAGGAAGCAACATCCCTCCGAAGCGTCATGGACAGTGCCTGTCCATAACGGGCCACTCCCAAAGCATTCAGAGTAGAAACTAAAAACAGCATCAATTCATCTGAATATGGTGCATCAGTTGATTTTGTCACTTTTGAATCCCAGGTCATCCCATTTGGCACCAGGTCCTCTCCCAGCAGGACTTGCACCTTAGAAACAAAATCTGCAGCGAGTCCTCTGCCCCTAAAGAAATAATCTTTTATTTGCGGATCTCTGACGGTCTGGATAAATCCTGTCAGCAGTTCCTTGCCCATCTGGTTAGTAATGCCATTGTCAAACAGCTGTGCTGCTTCAATGGCAAGCAAGGGCCTTCTTTTTCCCATCCATCCCCTGAGAAAACTTTGTTTTTCTACGATATCACGCTTATCCGGATATGGGATATAAGGAGGGCGGACAAATATCCCCTTTCCTTTCATGGTATCAAGAATTTCTTTCAGTACAATGTTAGCTTCTTCATTGAATTCTGAATAGAGTATGTAAACATCTTCCCTTGATGAAATGTTTAAGCCCATTGTATGGGAAAGGACTGCAAACCTGGCCGCATTGAGCATAAAATCGCAATAAAACATATCTGTAAATAGACGGTCGGCATTAAGATTAACATGCTGGTCAGCCGGAAAGGCACGGGGCAGCGGAATATTTTCCCTGTCAAAAAGCTGTCCTACCCTTTCCATATGGCTTTCCGCCAATTTAATTGTATGCTCCAGGCAAACCTTGATATCCTGATCGTCCACTCTCTGGTTAAAATGATAAATCATACAGAGGGTTGCACTGTCATCCATATACGTGTTCCATAAGTAAGCTATCTCAGCACTGGTGAGCCTTGGTTCATGATGAAATTCCATCTTCCGATCCTCCTTTGTTAATAGTAGTATGCGCGAATCGTTTAAAGAAATAACAATGACATGGAATTAATATGGGAATTATACAAGCATAGTGAATGATTTATTTTACTTCACAAAGGAATAAGCCCCAGCAGACGTGAAAAAACGCCCGGCAAAACTCGGGCGCTGCTTTCCTTCAAGATTTTATTTAAGAATCAGTCAAAAAATCTCTGTTTTTCCGGTACAACATGGAAAACGCCATGCCCGCTTTCCTCGAATGAGACCAGCTGTGTGCCAAAAAATATAAGTTTTCCTACTCAAACTCTTAAGGGAATTTTGAGGAATCATTCTCACAGCCTTAGGTTGATTTTCTTGCTGGGTGTTTTCTTGATAAGTAAGTGATTGCGAGCAGCAGAAAAATAAAAACCAGTGCCGTTAATATCCCGCTTTCTCTAAGGATATTTTCAGCAAGCCTTTTTATTTTATGAATGAGAGGCTCTTCTGCTGCTTCCTCACGCTCTGTCATATAATGCACATGCATGACAGATGAACCGGATATGACAGGCTCCCATCCATCGTTGCCTTTCTCTAGCCAAATCTCTATTATATCTCCCTTTGCGATATCCATCCGGGCAGGACCTGTAAATTCTTCAGCCATCCAGGATGGAATATAATGATAATAAACCTCTACTGCTGTTTCATGATCAAAGCTGCCGGGCGCTTTTATTACTTTTGAGGGTAAAATGGTCATTTTCCTGACATGGAGATATTCTTGGTCCGGCAAATCATGAAAGAACTCATCTTTTTGCACCTTGCCAACCATATGCAATGGGGCCTGGAGCTTCATTTCTTCCACTTCAGCCGGATCGGGTGCAGAGAGAGCTTCAAGTCCTTCCTGAAACGTGAATAGAGCAAGAAGAACGATTATGGCCCGGCAGATGGTTTTCATAGGAACCTCCCTTATTTCTGCTTATTTATACAGCCGAAGATGCCCGACAATCATTTTGGCTTCTTCTTTATCCATCGGCGGCAGGGCTGCTGCTGTAAGGCTTCCTGGTGCAACCTCTGTCCTTCCGGCGTCTTTGATCGTTACATAGCCTTTTTCTTCAAGCTTCTTGAGCTCTGATTCGCGGCCGGAGAGCATGATTTTGGTTTGGCCGCTCATTAGCCATTCTCTGAAAAGTGGTTCCTCCATGTATGTGAGTACACTAATGGCTGCTGCATGGGCAGCCTGGGCAGCAGCTTTCCCGGCTGACATTTTTAAGTCAGAATTGATCACATAATATTGTACGATTTGTTTCATATTGACCCTCATTTATTTTCATATAGTTATACTCCTGCCCAAAACACGTCCATTATCAAAGAGAGTGCCACGGGTCCAAGGATAAGAGCGATGATCAGCCAGACGCCGGTTTCCATGCGTATTTCCTTTTTGTCCAGAGACAGCTTTTTCAGAGTATTGTCGGTTAACAGCAGGATGAGCCCGATGGAAACGAAGACGGCTAAGGACTTCAGGGAATGCGGCTGGATATTTTCATAAGCAAAAGAAGCGGCCATCCCCGTCGCAATAAGGATGGCAGGATTAATCACAGTCGTCAGTTTCATAGATCCTCCGCAGTTTTTATAGTTGGGCTTTAACTGGTTGATTCTGTAAATTCCCTTGTTTTCTCATAGTAATGCATGTGTAAAATTCTGTCCAGATAATAAATTCTTTTTATTAGCGGCTTAATTTATATATGCCTTTTTTTACGGACAAATAACAGAACCAAATCGCCTGCAGGAAGAACAAGGTCCCAAATACTTGTGCAGGAAGCAAAAGAGAAGCGGACAGATTGGCTGCATCCCCTGCTGTCTGAGGAGACATGAAGCTCAGCAGCATAATCTCGAAGGCACTTGTGACTGATTCAACGAGCATGATGGATGCGATCAGGAGCAGGACATTTTGTACGAGCGAAGGGCTCCCTTTCTTTAATAGAACAGCAAAGCCGGCACCAAATGAAATCAGCCAGAAGATCCCGTAAGCATT
The DNA here is from genome assembly GCF_020171945.1 of Bacillus infantis. Classification (GTDB taxonomy): domain Bacteria; phylum Bacillota; class Bacilli; order Bacillales; family Cytobacillaceae; genus Bacillus_AB; species Bacillus_AB infantis_A. Next base: position 386,064 of record NZ_JAIVAP010000001.1, read on the forward strand.
CCGCACCCAAAAAACCAGGTTAAGAATGATAAAGCAGAGGAGAATCAAGATCAGCACTTTGTCCTTTTTCTTCCCAAGCAGCCAAAAGGCAATGAAAGCCATAAAAGAAGAAAAAACGTACCCCGCGGCTCCAGTAAACACTCCCCCGAACCAGTTTGAATGTCTTGTGTATGTAACACCTTCTGTATTGGCAAAAAGGGAAATATGGTGGACTTCTCCCCCAAACAGGGCGAAAAGCGCATGGCCGGATTCATGGATGAGCGTATTGATGATGCCGGAATAGTCGCCGATGACCGGCATTCTAGTAATAAGGACGGCCAGTATTAAAAAAATAAAAAACCGCCAGCTGAATTTACTGCGAATAAAATTCATCCTTTGTCCTCTTTTCTGTATTCTTAAAGAAAATTATACCGGATATGACTTTAAAAAGCTTTTGTGGCTATTACTTTTTAAGTCTCTAAGAAATGCTAACTATATAAACAACTTTGCCGGCAGCCTTATTATAAGTCTGCTTTTCCATGCAGGCTGCTGATTTCCGTTCCAGGCACTTCGCTTTCCGCGGGGCAACGCTGAGCCTCCTCTTCGCTACGCTCATGCGGGGTCTCAGCATTGCCGCTACCTCCCGCAGGAGTCTGCGTGCCTTCCACTGCAATCAACAGGGTTAGATAATTTTGTTGGCTATTTTTCAGTTATAAACTGGTTAGTTCCTCCACAGCTGGATTGGCTGTACTGAAAATATTTCACTAACTTCTAAAAGGAAATAATTAATTTTCCCCGAAATCCCTTCATTTTGTCATCTAATCACATAAGTTTTTCTTATGATTGATTATAATATTCTGGTCATTCCTCACTTTCTTTTCAAAAGTTAAAATAGATAATAGCAGATACATAAGGAGGCTTATTATGAAGGCGATACATGTTATGGAGTATGGCGGTTCAGAAAATATGATTCTGGCAGAAGCTGAAAGGCCGGTGCCTGCTGCAGGGGAAGTTCTGATTAAAGTGAAGGCGGCCAGTGTGAATTTTGCCGATATTAAGGCCAGGTACGGCAAAAAAGGGGGCGGTCCTCTTCCTTATATTCCTGGTATAGACTGTACCGGCACGATAGAAGCTTTAGGTAACGGTGTGAAGGGCCTTATTCCAGGGCAGCGGGTCATTGCGTTTCCTTCCAAAGGATCTTATGCGGAACATGCTGTCGCCCCAGCCATGCTTACCTTCCCTATCCCGGAAAACATCTCAGATATACAGGCAGCGGCACTTCCGATTGCCGGAATAACATCGCTCAAGCTGCTTGAAGAAGTCGCGCGAATTCAGCATGGAGAAACCGTACTTATTCATGCAGGCGCGGGCGGTGTCGGCACCACTGCCATTCAGCTTGCCAGGATACTTGGTGCAGGGAAAGTGATTGCCACGGCTGGTTCACCTGATAAAACAGCATACGCAATGGAAGCAGGAGCCGATTATGCAGCCTGTTATACAAAGGAAGATTTTCAGGTAAAAGTAATGGATTGGACAGAAGGAAAAGGTGCTGATGTTGTCCTTGATTCTGTTGCCGGTGCAGTGACGGAAAAAAGTCTGGATTGCCTTGCACCTTTTGGAAGGCTCGTCAATTTCGGCAATGCTTCCGGAAAAGCTGGAACTGTACAGACAAGTGATCTCCACAGCAGCTGCCGCTCCCTCCTCGGCTTCAGCTTTGGTATGGTGCGCAAGAAAAAGCCGCATCTTGTAAAAGCTTCTGCCGAAAAGATCATCGGTTTACTGGAAACAGGCCGGCTAAGCATGAAAATCGGAAAAACTTTCAGCTTGGCAGAGGCAGCTGAGGCCCATAACTGGATAGAGAGCAGGCAGAGCATGGGGAAAACTATCCTGATCATAGACTAAAGAGAAGAGCCTGCACCTGTATGGAGGCTCTGAATCGTCTATATGGTCACACTTCTTCTCAGACTTTCAGCGGCTTCCTTTATATCTTCAGCCTGACTGATGCTTGTTATGACAGAAACGCCATCTGCCCCGGCCTGAACTACTGCACGTGCATTGCGTGGCGTGATCCCGCCTATTCCTACAATTGGTATTGTGATGGCAGACTCCCTCAATTCCTGAATAAGAGCCATTCCCTGAACTGCCTTGGCATCTGCTTTTGTTGACGTCGGGTAAATGGGGCCAAGACCCAGATAATCTGCTCCCGCCCTGATGGCTTCATTAGCTTCCACAATCGAATGGGCGGATACCCCAAGAATCTTATCCCCTATTTTCTCCCGCACTGCTTCGGCTGGCTCGTCGTCCTGCCCGATATGGACGCCGTCTGCGCCGATTTCACATGCCAGTTCTATGTCATCATTGACGATAAAAGGGATGCCGCTGGTTCTGCATAATAGCTGGAGCTGTTCTGCCAACAAATATTTTTCTTGGCTGCCAAGACAGCCGGCCCCTTTTTCTCTGTACTGAAACAGGGAGATTCCGCCTTTAATCGCCTCTTTCATAACCATCTCCGGATTTTTAAGGCAGTTGGTGCTGCCCATGATAAAATAGACCTTCAACAGCTCTTTCATTGTTTGACAGTCAATTCGCGCCATATGCCAGATCCTCTGCTTTCTGTCTATTTTTATAAGCCCAGTGGTTTGTCGGGCCATGGCCGCTTCCAATCAGCAGATCATCTTCGATGGCTGCCTGAATAAAGTCTTTTCCAAGCCGGACGCTGTCCTTTACGGTAAGCCCCTTCGCCAGGCCTGCCGTAATGGCTGCTGAAAAGGTGCATCCGGTCCCATGGGTATTGACTGTATCCACCCTCCTTCCTTCAAACACCTCAAAGCTGCTTCCATCAAAAAGCAGATCAGCAGCAGCTTCTGGGTTTCCTGCATCATGCCCCCCTTTTATGACTACATTGCCGGCGCCAAGCCCGCATAATTTCCTGGCCGCTTCTTTCCGTTCGGCTAATGTAGAGATTTTCATGCCGGTTATTGCTTCTGCTTCAGGAATATTAGGGGTGATGATGTGGGCCAGCGGCAGCAAATGAGCTTTCAGGGCGGCCATGGCGCTTTCCTGGAGGAGGCTTGCCCCTCCCTTGGCAATCATCACAGGGTCGACAACCAGCTTGGTCCATTTATAATGGCAGATTACCTCAGAAACAGCTTTAATAATGTCTGCATCAAAAAGCATCCCTGTTTTTAAAGCATCCGTCCCCATATCGCTTCCAATACTCTCTATCTGTTTACTGACAGCTTCTGCCGTCATCGGGAAGACCGCCTGCACGCCAGTAGTGTTCTGAGCGGTTATCGCTGTCAGAGCTGACGTTCCATAGACACCGAGTTCCTGGAAGGTCTTAAGGTCAGCCTGGATTCCGGCTCCGCCTCCACTGTCTGAACCTGCAATCGTCAATGCTTTCTTAATTGCCATTCTGCAGTTCTCCTTTCAGGACGGTTATGCCGGTCCTTTTTTCAAGATCATCCGCCTTGACCAGCGCAAGGCAGTTAAGCAGCTCGATTTGGAACGTTCCAGGGCCCTTGCTTCCAGCAGCTTCTGCAGCCATTTCTGCAGATGCAGAATATACAGCCAGTGCAGCCGCCGCGGCTTTCAGTGAATCCGATTCGATTGCATGGAAAGCGCCTATGACAGAAGACAGCAGGCAGCCGGTTCCTGTAACCTTCGTGAGAAGGCTGCTTCCGCCTGTAATGCGGACAATAGTTTTTCCATTAGATACGATGTCCTCTTTCCCTGTAACAACAGTTACAGTATTGAACAGTTTTGCAGCAAGTTCAGCAATATGCTCAGGATTGCCGGCTTCTCCGCCATCAACCCCTTTTATTTCTCCTCCTTTTCCGGCAAGATGGGATATTTCAGCCGCATTGCCCCGCAAAATGGAGACCGGCAGCTCTTCAAGAAGGCTTCTGCCTGTTTCGGTCCTGTAAGCTGTTGCTCCTGCCCCAACCGGATCCAGGATGATCGGCACCGAGTTTCTTCCCGCTGATAATCCCGCAAGTTTCATAGATTCCACCACAGGAGAAGTAAGTGTGCCGATGTTAAGGACCAGCGCCCCTGCAATGCTGGCCATATCGGCAGCTTCTTCTGCAGCATGAGCCATGACCGGCGAGGCCCCTAGAGCCAGCAGGCCGTTAGCGGTAAAATTGGTGACAACCATATTGGTGATATTATGTACAAGCGGCTTTTCGGCCCTCAGCTTTTCCAGCATCCCAGCTATGTCTAATGTGTTCATTCCTTATTCTCCTTTCAAAACAAAAAAGCCACGCCCCTGAAAGGACCTGGCATTTGTGCATAAAAATTTAGCAAATTGTTTCTCTTCGCTACTTTCCTACGCTGGCATCATCCAGATCAGGTGCAAAGGGTTAAAAAACGGGCCAGTTTTTCTCTCAGCCTGCTTTCCGCAGGCACCCCCAGTAGTTGCTTATTAGTTTGACAATTACATAGTAACTTTTTTTCTGTCCCGCGTAAAGCGAAAAACATTTTTAAACCATCTCTGCTGAAAAGCGGTAGACCGGCAGTTCAATGAAGATGGATGTGCCCTCTCCTTCACTGCTTTCTGCCCAGATTTTCCCGTTATGCCTTGCAATGATTTCCCTGGTGATTGAAAGGCCGATGCCATTCCCGGCCGCCCTGCTGTTTTTGCTTGTTTGTGTATAGTTTCTGTCAAATATGAATGGAAGCCTGGCATCAGGGATGCCGCTGCCGGTATCTGACAGACAGATCCTGACCCGGCCGCCCTTGCCGGCCAGCCTGGCACTCAGGATCAAACCGCCGGACTCCGTATGTTTGATGCTGTTTGAGATAAGATTTGAGAAGGCCTGAAGCAGCCTGGCGGGATCGGCTTCCACCATCGGCACATCTTCAGCATCAGTTTTCTCCAGGTCCAGGACAAAAGAAAGTCCTTTCCTTTCAGCTTCGAATTCAAATTGGTTCCATATACGGGTGAGCACCTGGCCAAGAGGCAGATAGTCCATCTCAAACCGGATTTGGCCAGCCTCCATCCTGGATAAATCGAATAAATCATGGATCAGGACATTCAGTTCATTCAGGCGGCTTACACTCCGCCGCAGAAATTCTTCTTTTTGCTCTTCTGAATCGGCAATCCCATCCTGCACAGCTTCTATATAGCCCTTGATGGCAGCAAGGGGAGATCTCAAGTCATGTGAAATATCAGATAATATGGTGTTCTTTGCCTGCCTGGCGCGGTCAAGTTCTTTATTGGCCAGCTCCAGCCGGGTATTTGCTTCATTCAGTTCTTCGGTCCTCCGGGCAACCCTTGCTTCTATCCTCTCATACAGATCGGCATTTTCCAAAGAAATGGCTGCCTGAGAAGCAATCAATTCAAGAACCCGAAGATTCTCTTTTGTAAATGCATCGGAAATCTGGTTGTTTTCCAGATACATTATCCCTTTTACTTCACCCTTATTCAGAATCGGCAAGCAAAGAAGCGACTTCAGCAGCATTCTTTTGACATATGGATCTCCTGAAATCAGGCTGTTTTCGCAGGCGTGACCAAGAATGATCCCTTCTCTGCTCAGCTCTGCAAGTTCTATTGCCCGCTCGGACAGCATTTCTCTTCCATGTACCGGCTCAAAGCGTCCTGGCCGTTCACCCTCACCAGCATATTTTCCGATGGTCCAAATATCATCCCGCTTAAAGAGGAGAATCCCCCTGTCTGCCCCGCTGTAATGCATGGTGACCTCCAGAAGCCGGGACAGCAGATTCTCAAGCACCACTTCCCTTGATATGCTCTGGGCGGCGGAAACAAGAGCATACTCATCAAACTGAATGGAATGCCCGCTTTCCGGCTCCTTCAGTAAGGAAATTTTAGTCTCTTGCCGCAGCTTATCTGCCTTGGCTTCTGCCCCCCAAAGAAGGTATCCTTTAAACGCTTCCGAGAAAAACGAGCTTGCCATCCTGCTATATCCCTGTGCAGAGAAATAGCGGCCTGCACATTCATTTGCCAGTGCAGCATCCTGCAGGAAGCCGTTCTTTTCCGCCTCTTGGATGCTTTCATCATATATGTTAAAAAGATTGGAATCTCTCTTGGCAATCCTTCGGTATTCAGCTTTCAAAAGCAAATACTTATGCCGGAAATTTGAAGGGGAAAGAGCTGCCCAGCGTTTCATTTTCGAAATAGAATCCTTCAGTTTAACGAGATGGGAAGCTTTGTTTTTTTTCAATTTTTCCTGTTCATAAAAACGGACAAGCCATAAACCATGATAGAAATGGTATTCAGGAACAATGACCAGCGTCAGCCTTTTGCTGACAAGCGGTGCCAGTTTCTGAATAAGCTCCTCGGCATACGCAGTTCTCTGAAAAAGATAGCTCATCTGCAGCCGGATCGTATAATGGATGATTTTTGCAGAGTCATCATCAAGCACGGGAGTGAAGGTCCAATCATGACTCTCTTTTTCTTTCTTTAAATAGAGGACCCATTCCTCCATCTCCGTCAAAAAACCGATTGAAATCGGATACTGAATCCTATTGACGAACCTGATCTGATTCCGGATCCCGTCCAGCGCCTCTTCGAGCGGCGATCCTTTCATAAATATTGTGATGACTATGAATGAACTATTAGCACCGGCAAGATGAATATTTCCTGCATCCAGGCAGTATCTCTGTGAATCTGTGAGGTGGTGCAGATTGTCTGAAATCGGGTTTCTCCAATGGCTGACAAAGCTTCCAAAGACAAACTGCACCCGTCCTTTAATGCCGGTGGCACCAAAATGCTGAGACAGTTTGATTGCCAGCCTCCCGTAGTCGTAACTGCCCTTGAAATCATTGAATCCTGCGCTTAATATCAGGCTGTAATTATTGAATACCAGGGCGCTTAAGTCTGTCAATCCGTTGTTAAGTGTGTAGTTCAGTGCCTTCAGCATCAGCATTGTGGCAAGATTCTGATCTGCATGGTAGGATGGAGCGTTCAGGTTGATGAGCGTCTGCAGGATTTGCCTTTTGTCCCGGTCCGTCATTACAGGGAGAGAAATGATATCCTCTTGGGATTTGCCCCGCAAAGTAAATCTTGCACGAAGAAATTCCAGCACAATGGCACGTTTGCCGATACTTGGTGCAAAAGTGATCCCGTAGAGTTTAAGTCCTTCTATTCCTGAGTTGACCGCTTCTTTTACTCTGTGCATATGGGTGAATAAAGTGATCTGCAGATTATAGATTGATAATTTCTCATAGTTAGTCTTTGCATTTTCAAGCACTATACTAAAGGTTTTTTCAGCTTCATCCAATTTTCCTGTCAGGTAAAAGCATTCACCAAGGCCCTTGAATATTCGGAAGGTCAGTTCATATTTTTCGTTCCAATCTTCCCCTGACAGCTCAAGTGCAGCCTGGAAATAAGAGAGTGCTTCCCGAAAGGCAGCGGCATCCTTGGCCAATTCCCCGGCAGCGGCATTCCATTCCGCCAGTGGGTGCCTTTCTTTCACTTCAAGCAGTTCACTGCAGGAATTCAAATGGTGGACAATCTGGAAAATGCGGGCATGTGAATCCTCCTTCATGCTGACAAGCAGCCTGCCGATCCTCAAATGTGAGGCATTCTGTTCTTCCATGTTCATAGACTGATAGACTGCCTGCTGGACGGTATCGTGAAGGAAGCTGTACTCTGTTGGCATAGCATCCACATAGCCGCTGGAATGAATATATTTGTATAAAGGATCTTTAGGGAGGATAAAGCCTGATTCAAGTGCCATCCAGAGAGATTCAGCGAGCCAGCCCGGCCGGTCTTCGAACAGGAGTGAAAGAGTTTTGAAATCAAACCTGTTTCCAAAACAGGAGGCAGCCTTTAGAATCTCTTTAGCTTTTTCAGGCAGCTTCTGAAAACGCTCTTCCATAAAGCCGGATATTCCGTCATTTATTGGCCTGTCCATTATTTTTCCCATATCAGCTCTCCATTTTCTTTCTTCCGGATTGCTAGTGATAAAGCCATCCTCAAAATAGGAAAGAAGGAGCTGGCTGATGAACAGCGGGTTCCCCCCGGTAATCCTGTGCAAAAGCCCTCCCAGTTCTAATGCTGTTTCCCCATTATCTCTCAGGGCATTACCTACCCATTCATGAACCTCCCCTTGGCTGAGAGTGCGGACCGGGATGTGATGGATGGCAGCTTCTCCTTCCCCCAGCTTGGCAAGTGTCATTCTTACTGGATGGCCGGGTCCTGTTTCATTGTCCCTGTATGCACAGATAAGCATAAAATGGGGAATCATCCCCTTCAGCAGGAGGTATTCAATCAGCTCCAGCGAAGCAATATCTGCCCACTGAAGATCATCCAGAAAGAGCACAAGCGGATGCTTTTCATCGGCAAACAAGCATACAAGCTGGTGGATATGAAACAAAAATTGCTGATGTGCGTCTGCCCCATTCGGCTCTTCTTCTGCAGCCTGCTCTCCCATAAGCATGCCCAGCTCAGGTATAACTGAGAAAAGGGCGGCATAATTGCCGGTAAAGCCTTCCTTCAATTTAGTTGCCCATTTTTCTTTGCGGCTTCCGCTTTCCAGCATTACCTGGAGAACGAGAGAACGGAATGCCGCAATGATAGGGGCATAAGGCATCTGCCTTTGCAGCATGTCATATTTTCCAGAAACAAAATAGCCTTTTTCCCGGATAAGCGGCTTTTGGATCTCGTGTACAAGAGCGGTCTTTCCCATCCCGGGAGAACCTGGCAGGAACACGGCGCATGAACTCCCGCGGCTAACCTCCTCAAAAACATTAAGTATTTCTCTTTTTTCAATTTCCCGTCCATACAGCTTCCTTCCGGTTTCAAACAGCATACTGTCATCGTCTGTACCAAGTGGATATACTTCCTGCTGCCTGCCGGACTTCAGATTTTCCGCGGCGCGGAGAAGATCGGCGCGCATACCGAAAGCACTGCTGTATCGATTTTCAGGCATTTTTTCAAGCAGCTTCATGATAATTGAGTTAATTACAGGCGGAATGTCAGGATTTGAGTCACAGGGATCCTTTACACTTTTTGCCAGATGCTCGTACACAAGCTCAAGCGGTTCCTTAGCCTTGAAAGGCAATTCACCGGTAAATAATTCATAGAATACACTTCCTGCTGAGTAGAAATCTGAACGGTAATCAACGAGCCTGTTCAATCTTCCAGTTTGTTCAGGGGATATGTAAGGCAAATGGGCCAAATTAGCCAGACTGGCAGCGTTCAAGGAGGGGTGCTCTTCCTTTAAAAGCGTTGACTGTCCGAAACCGGTAATTTTCAGCTTGCCATCAATGGGGTTTAATAGAATATTTCCTGGATTAACCGATTTATGGATAATATGCTGCTGGTGTACCTGCAGGATTGCCCCTGCAAGTTTGGCAGAAATGTCCAGCATCTCTGTCAGGTCGGCATTATTTGTGCTGCAGAACTCCCTTAAGGTTATACAAGGAAAGTACCTGCAGACCATATATGGCTTTTTTAAATGCAGGATTAACTCTTCGGCTTTTAGGATGCTGTCTTCTTCCATTTCCTTTGTGAGATGGAATTCATGGACAAGAGCGGCGATCTCCATATCTGACAGCACATCGTTTTTATATGTCTTAATCAGCACCTGCTCCCTGCCTTTGAGTGAGTAGCCTTTCAGAAACATGAATTCTTCATTTTCGGTTTCTGCGGCAATCAGCCTGTATCCAGGAAGATTGATATTCTCTATCATAATGGTCACCCTCTTATTTAAGCGAAACTTTAATACGGCTTTAATAAAACTTTAACTTTCCATTTTATAATGTAGTCAAAGAGAAGAATAGTCTGGAGGAATGGGCATGAAGAAGGAAGAGAAAGCACTCTCTTATGAACATGATTTGTATGAATGGATAAGTTTAATGGAAGAAGCAATAAAGCTTGGCATGACGGCTGATGAAGTCAGGGAATTCTTTAAAGCCGCCAAAAAGCTTAACCTCCATTGAATTTATAGCCTATGCCCCTGACTGTGGTGATATATTCCGGACGGGCTGGGTCCTGTTCGATTTTCTTGCGTAGATTGCTGATATGGACCATGACAGTCCTTATATCCCCTAAGCTTTCTTTTCCCCAAATAGAATCGAATAGATGCTCGGCACTGAATACACGGCCGGCGTTTTCAGCGAAGCAGCAGAGCAGCTGATATTCCTTTGCAGCCAGAGAGATTGGCTTTCCTTCCCTCGTCACCTCACAGCTGGCCCTGTCAATTGCCAGCTTCCCAAATATTAATGCCTGCCCATAATTAGCCTTTGGACTTTCTGACAGCTCTTTGAATCTTCTAATATGGCTCTTTACCTTAGCCACGAGCACTGGAGGGCTGAACGGTTTCGTTACATAGTCATCCCCGCCTATCCTGTGTCCGATTATCTGGTCTATATCATCTTCCCTTCCGCTAAGGAAAAGGATTGGAACCTTTGTTATCGTTCTGAGGATACGGCAAACCTCAAATCCATCCATATCCGGCAAAGCCACATCAAGGATGATCAAATGCGGCTCCAGGCTTTCTGCCAGATGCACCGCCTCAGTCCCTGTTGCTGCAAAGGCAAGCCTGAAGCCTTCTTTATATAAATATGCCTTTTGAATATCCTGTATATCAGGATCATCATCAACCAGCAGAATCAATTCACCAGTCATAGTAAGCTTCCCCCTTTTTAACATACAAGGAAAAAATTAACACTACTGATATATTATAGCATCCTAAATAGCTTTTTATTGAATAAATCTTCTGACAGAGGTATTTAAATGTTTTATGATCAAGGCGTAGGGTAAAGAAAAAAGGCAAGCCAATTTATCGAAGGGACTGATAAACGATGAATCGATTAGCAGCGACTTCTGATTTTGGCATCATAATGGAAGGTTCCTTTGTTTTCCGTTCACAAGGAACCCTGGTGCTTAATCGGTGGACTTAGAACCGATTCGGCCGCAAAGCTGAACCTTCCGTGTCCCCTTTAGGGGAAATTAGCTGCTTATGCAGCAGAAAGCGCAGGCCTTATGGCTTGCGCTTTTTCTATGTGAAGAAGCTGCACTTCTTGGGGTATCAGCAAAAAAATGGTAATATATATTTAGGAAAACTAAATAAACAAAGAAGGTTACATCATGAAAATCATTTTAAATAACAAGGGGTTCCTGGCTGCTTTTTTCATTGCTCTAGCCGGCGGTATGATCTTTACTGTCCTCCAGCTGCCGATTCCCTGGCTGCTTGGCAGTCTGACGGCCATACTTGCTGCCAGCAGGTTCATTCCCTTCAAGCTGGAATGGCCAAGAAAGCTGAGGGACGCAGGAATCTTGATGGTCGGATACAGCATTGGTTTGTCATTCACAAAGGATGCTGTCATCCAGATGTCAGGCAAGCTGCCAAGTATGCTTGCCATGACCTTGCTTACCATTGCGTTTTCGGTCCTCCTTGCCATCATCGTTTCCCGCATTTCCGGTATTGATTTTCCAACGGTCCTTACAGGCAGCATACCTGGCGGGCTTTCGCAAATGCTTGTTTTTGCAGAAGAATCAGAAGGGATTGACTTGACGACAGTAACCTTTCTGCAGGTTGCAAGACTGCTGATGATTGTGTTCTTTGTCCCTTTTTTAGTATTAGGTCCGCTTTTATCAGGAGAAGCGGGGCCAGCTTCCATCATGAAGGAAGAAATACCAGGATGGAGTGCCCTTTTTCCCGATGTCATCCCCTTTGTCGCCGCATCACTGACAGGTGCATATCTAGGGAGAAAATTAAGGCTGCCGACACCTTATCTGCTCGGCCCGATTGTCTCAACCGCTCTTATCGGGATATTTTATGCGAGAGGGCCTGCGCTTCCTCCTTCCCTGCTGGATCTGTCCCAATTTTTCATCGGCGCCCATATCGGCCTCCTCATGAGGCCGGAAAAGCTCCATCACAAAACCAAAACCATCTCGCTTGCCCTTTTAAGCGGCGCTCTGCTTATCGGAATATCCCTGTTATTGAGTACCCTGCTGGCATTCGAGTATAATCTTTCTTCTGCCACCAGCTTTCTTAGCCTGGCTCCAGGAGGAATGGACCAAATGGGAATCCTGGCACACGAGGTTCATGCAGATCTGGCCACAGTCACCGGATATCAGCTTTTCAGGATCTTTTTTATCTTTTTCGCCGTCCCTCCTGCACTGCGCTGGTATTTCCGCCGGAGGACATACAGGAGAACGGTAAAAAGGGCCTGACTCTGAGTTCTGTTAATTTTGGAAAAAACTTATAATCACAGCCCTAATAACATGCGTTATCGTTATGTAAATAGCAGGGTTAACAAACCAAAAAAGCCTGGGATGTCCCAGGCTTTTTATTTTTGAATATGTTGATCTTATTCCATAAACGCACTCAAAGCTGAATAGTTAAACAACCGGTTTCCCGTTTACCTTATTCATTCTCAAACAATGATACATGTTCCCTGCTATTGGAGATTTTTAGAGGGGAAAATTTCCCTTATTTTGAAAAAAGTACTGAAAATAGCTTAAATAGAGGGAGAAATTTCCCTTATGAGAGTCGAAAGCGTGAAGATAGATTTCTTTTATTCGCATAGAGGGAAAAACTCCTCTTATTTTGCCCAAAAACCACCTCTGATCAGCATTTAAGAGTAAAATTTCCCCTTATTATCTATCACTTGTTACTCACTTTTCAGCCTCCCATCTGTTGTATCTGCTGAGAACATTATTTCTTAGAGCAGATGCACGATGGCAATCTTTATTGCCAATGTGTTGGAGTGCTAGTTGCTGAGCTATTTTAGTATTTCTGTCTTATCAACAACCATTTGTTTTATGTGTAGAAAGGTATGCGGACTCATATGCCATTTACAGTGCTTCTCCAAGAAAACTATTACAGGCCCTCTTTATTATTTATTTTGTTTAATTAATAGTTACAGCGTGGCTGCCCATTATCTTCCATGCCTTTATGAAAGCTTCTTTTTCCGCCTTCCTGTCTTTTGTGCCATAAGGATCGTTTACATAGATATGTTCATCATCATAGCCAGTGACCACGACGCTGTGCATGTTGAATGTGACCTCTACCGCCCCCTCGGGCGTATCCCATTTTTCAAAGGAAGCAGCCGGGGTTAAACTGGCTGTTGTTATGATCCATACAGGCGAGCCTTCACTAACCTTTTTAAGGATTTCATCAAAGCTCTTCCCTGTCAGGTTTTCCGCTTTATCGCCGGCATAAGACTGGGCCAGCTTGAAAATTGGTCCACTGTAGACGCCAAGCCCTGGCCCGTTGGCCATGTCACCCACAAACCCGGCGTTCGGGCTTCCGTAGCTTCCGTCACTATAGCGGAGCGGGACGGTTTCAATCTTATCCGCCAATTCATTTTTCGTTACCTTATAGCCTTGATAATTCAGCAGCATGGCGAGGCTTGTCACCTCACAGCCGTTATACAGCCGGGGTGTATCCATCTGGTTGAACAATGGGACATCCAGCATCACTTCCTCCTTTATGATTTCATTCTTCAGTATCGGCGCATTCTTTGCTTTACTATGTAATTCCGCTGCCAGGGCCATTCCCGGCTCCTCATTTTCTGCTTCCATCCAATGGTAGCCTACCAGAGTAATAGAAAGACCCAATGCTCCGGCAATAGCGATTCCCCAAGCTTTTTTCATCTGCAAATTCTCCTTAGCTGCATACATTCTAGTAATTTTATTATTAAGTCAGATGGGGGCACTTTCAAGAAATTTGCCTCAAAATTAAAGATAACTTAATCTTTCCGACACATTCCCTCCCTTCTTTTCCAGTCAAGGATAGATATGGGTCCCTCAGCTATTGCCATCCTCCTCCCTTTTTTCCCCCAGTTTCGTGCTATTTCCCTTTCTATGAAGGATTCCGTCTAGTTTTGTGAGCTTTTGTCAGCCGGCAGGAATAAAGACAGCCTTGCGGAATATAACAGGCAATGATAAAACCGGCTCTGATCCGTTTTGCAAAATCATATTTTTATTCAATATATTTGAAAGGGTGTTTTTTTATGGAGACTCAATTTATGAAAGCTTACACGATTAAAGAAGTTTCGAAGAAGATAGGGGTTCCTTCCGGGACACTTAGGCAGTGGGAAAAAGATTTAAATGGCCTTCTTGTTATTCCCCGTTCCAAGCAGGGGGTGCGGTTCTTTACTGATACAGAAATTGAGCTATTGGGAAAAATTAAAGAGATGCGCGAGAAAAATCTCAGCAAGGAAATGATCCGCCATCTTATGCAGATACACCTGGACGGGCGCCGCGAAGAAGAAGCCGGACCAATGCCGGCATCGCCCCCAGCCGTAACAAGAAGCCTGGAGGCCAATCCTGTAAATGATATGGAACTCTTTATGGAAGCCCTTGATAGCTACAAAGAAAGCTTCCTTGCTGATATCCGTTCAGAAATCAGGAATGGCATCCGAAAGGAAGTGCTTGAAGAAGTAAAAAAAGAGATTTCCAGGGGATCGGTGCATACAGTCAAAACAATATCCGATTCTATTTATAAAACAGCTGAAGGTACGAAATCCCAGCTTAAAAGCCTGTCTCACAAAATCGACCAGGCTTCGGAAGAAACCTCCGAAACATTCGGAGCCTTTTCTGAAGAAGTTGCGAGGGCTTCGGAAGGCACTTCTGAGCAGATCCGCCAATTGACGGCCCGTGTGTCGGATTCCTCGGAAGCGTCTTCTGAAGAATTCAAAACGATGATCCACTATATTTCAAAATCTGCCGAAATTACTAATCATGAGATTACCAGCCTCATTGATACACTGAATAAGGACCGTGATGCCTATCTTCATGCCATGAATGAGGAGAGAGAGCAATATCGGGTGGATATCAAACAGCGGGAAGATATCTTCCAGGATTTTGTCGTCGGCTTCCGCCAGGCAGCTGCTGCAGAGGAAAAGGCAAAAAAAGGCTGGAAATTCTGGAAATGAGCCCATATTCCTGAATGATTATCTGAGACATTGGCACGAAATTTCAGCAGCCTGATGGTTTTTGTTATATTTTAACATCCTCTTTATGCTACGCTTATTTTATGCATTAGACGTATCAGCAAAGGAGCGATTAGCGTGTTTATCGGAAACCATCAAGACAACCCGGAAGCATACAGGATCTTTTCAAAAGAGTTTATCCAAAACCCTTATCCAGGCTACCGGAAGCTCAGAGAAGAGCAGCCGGTTTATAAAACCGTCATGCCTGATGGACAGACAGGCTGGGTCATTACGAGATATGAAGACGCAGTTGCAGCATTGAAGGACAAGCGCTTCATCAAGGACTTTTCAAAACTTTACGGCGGCCAGATGGATCATGAGAGCATCTTTACAGAGAATATGCTCTTCTCTGATCCTCCTGACCACAAACGGCTGCGCGGCCTGGTTCAGAAAGCATTCACTCCCAGGATGATAGAAAACATGCGCGGCAGGATCAAGGAAATAGCGGACCAGCTTTTGGACAGGATGGAAAAAAAGGAAGAAATCAGCCTGATCGATGATTATGCTTTCCCCCTTCCGATCATTGTCATTTCGGAAATCCTTGGTGTCCCAACAGAAGACCAGGACAAATTCAGGATCTGGTCCAACTCTTTGATAGAAGGGTCAAATGGCGAGAATTGGAATGAAATCCAGCAGCATATGAATGAATTTGTCCAGTATCTGGGCGAATGGTTTGCATTTTTGCGCGAAAATCCGCGTGATGACCTGATCAGCCAGCTTATCAATGCTGAAGAAGGCGGGGATAAGCTGACAGAAAAGGAATTGTATGGCGTCGTCTCCCTGCTGATTATTGCGGGCCATGAAACCACCGTCAACCTGATTGGAAACGGGATCCTCTCCCTGCTTGAAAATCCTGACCAGCTAAAGCTTCTGAGGGAGAAGCCGGAACTCATCCATAATGCCGTAGAAGAGCTTCTGCGCTACAATGGGCCTGTAGAATACAGCACATCGCGCTGGGCAATAGAGGATGTCGAATTCCAGGGGCAAACGATCAGAAAAGGCGAGCTGGTCATTGCTGCACTGAATTCCGCCAATCGCGATGATGAGAAATTTGCGGATCCGGACGTACTGGACATCACTCGAGAGAGAAGCCCCCATCTCGCTTTTGGCAAGGGCATCCACCTGTGCCTCGGTGCACCACTGGCTCGTTTAGAAGGCGAGATAGCCATTCTAGCCCTGCTGGAAAGGTTCCCGGAAATCGGGCTGAATGCTTCACCGGATGAGCTGGAGTGGCGTCCAGGCATGATTGTCAGAGGCGTTAAAGAGCTTCCTTTGAAGGTCAGATAACTGAAAAGCAGCCCTGTTTGGGGGCTGCTTCACTTTAAGATTCTGCCATTTTCAAATAAACTTCTTCATATTCGTCAAAATCCAGCACCTCTATCACTTCAGACCAATGAAGGACTGTCCCGATGAAATCCCTGATATCAAGTCCGGGCATTTCATATGTTTCATCATTATTTACAGTGCCTGTAGCATCTTCGATGAAAGTTACCTTATAGCCCCTGTCATAGGCGCTGATGCTTGTGAAGAGACAGCAAAACTCTGTATTGAAGCCGGTTATCACCAGCCTTTCGACATCCAATTTCTGCAGCAGCTCTGCCAGATGAGTCCCCAAAAAGGCACTCGGAGTCCTCTTTTCCATCACATAATCGGGATAAACGGAAAACTCCGCGATGATCTCAGCTCCTTCACCTTTTTCATATAGCGGGCTTTCTTCAACTCCATCCAGATGCCTTTTTACACTCCCGGAACATAGCCCCATCCCTCCTCTTTCTTTCAATGAAAAAAACCGGATGAATCTCATCCGGCAGATATCTGGACTAGCGGCTTTTTTCTTTCAGAAAGAAGCTTCCCAAAGTGGTTATGCTGGAAACCAGCATGAAGAAAAATGCAGTACCGGCAAGCCAGGAGCCTTGAAAAATTAAACATATGGCCAAGGCACTGAAAAAAATGATCAGGCTGAGATCCATCAGACCTTCCTTTGTCATAGAATTACCTGCCTTTCGTTATTCAGTAACTCTTTGTTGTCATCTTTTCCGCTCAGACGGCCTTTTTAAACATATTGCTGAAATAATGCCACATAGCACTAGCAGGATTCCAGCTGCAAGAAAGGCTGAAGCAGCTTTTGGAATGTTCTGTTCGGAAAGGCTATCATCCAGTTCAATGCCCAGGAAATGCATGCCGATCCCGTCTCCATCAACATCTGTCCCGAGATGCATAAGTTCTATGCCTTTACAGGACAATGCCATGCCTAAAATAGTCATGAAGATCAGCAGGACAGCTTTCAATTACAGCACTCCCTTTTTTAAAAGCAGTTTGTCTCACTATTCGGGCTGAGGCATGCTATTCCCTCCTTTTTGGCAAGAGAAATAGGTATCTGCATCCAAAATTCTGTTATAGTTCTCTTCATAGGCTGTTTGTTCAGTTTTTTCAGCGTTCCAAAGGAAAAAGAATAGAAATATAAGTGCGGCCAGGACAAATATTGCACCGTACATTAGATAATGCATCACAATGAATAGGGTCCTGTTATGTTTGGGAAGGCGGTATAAAGTGAAGTGTATTTGTTGTTTGACAGAGTGCGGCAGATATGACGGCTCATTTTGCAGGATTCTCTTCAGCTGCTCATCCTTGCATTTCTCATGCATTGCCGATCCCCCTTTCCTCAGAAAGATAAACAGACAATTTGGCCCTCGCCCGGTTCAGCCTTGATTTCACCGTTCCTATGCTGATTTCCAGCAGCTCGGCAATTTCCTTGACGGAGAAATCCTCATAATAGTAAAGGATGACCGGTGCACGGTGTTTTTCATCCAGCTCACCGATCGCTTCGCTTATGCTCTGTGCCGGATCGCCGAGAAACCGGTCTGATAGATAATATTCTATATCCTCCACAGGCACGACTGTTTGTTTTTTTCTCAGGATGTTATGGCACTCATTGATGAGGATGCGCGTGATCCAGGTTTTAAAATATTTTGGCTGCTTCAGTTTGCGGATGCTGCGGAAGCTTTTCAGGATCGTTTCCTGAATCGCATCTGCACAATCACTATCATTGGACAATAGGCCGCGTGCCACCCGGTAAAGCGATAGCTCGCAAGATTCGATCAGTCTGACAAAAGACTCCTCATTTCCTTTTTTGGCAAGAATAATGTCTTTTTCTGAAAACACATTTATCTTCCTCCCTTTGCACATTAGACATTTTTTCGAATGCAAAGGTTCCATATTTTATCTAAATTGGGCTTAATTACTTATGGAAAATGGAGAAAAAAGGAGCTTTTTGGGCAATTGGTATTCCTGATTTCTAAACAATCCCGAGCCCAGGATGGCAGGTGATTCAGCCGCTGAAGAGAAAGATGTTGAGAGCATTATTTGAGCAATTAATTAAGTTTATGATGAGAATGAAAGAATCCTTAAAATAAACGTTTATGATTCCTGGAGCCATACAAGACCATTAAAGAAAAATGATTGCCGATTAGCACAAAAAAAGAAGGCCAAATTTCGGCCTTCTATCATTACCTCCTGCCGCGGCCGGGGCCACGGCTTCCTCTTGAAGCAGGACCTTGTTCTCTCCGTCCGCCTGTTCCATCTGATCTACTGGATCGCTGTCCGTCACGGGCCCGCCCGCCGCTTGAGCGTGTCCCATCAGACTTTGAATATCTATCAGCAGATCGTTCTCCTGAAAGCCTCCGGCCATCTCTATGAGAGTGCCTGTCCCCGGGTCGGCTGCGATTCTCTATCCGCTCATCATTTGAAGGGCTGCGTCTGTCGCCAGTTGCTCTTCGTCCTTCATTCGACCGTATGCCCCTGTCGCCTGAACGGCTGCTGCGGTCTTCCCGGCTCCCCCGCCCGTCCGTCCTGCCTCCAGTCCGTCTCCGTGATTCATCACCGCCAGCCCTGCGGTTTCGGTCAGAACGATTTTTTGGTTTGTCTCCGCTGCTCCTATTTTCGCCATCCGCTGTTGAATTGGCAGTCGCAGCGCTTTCTTCTTTAGGCAGTCTTATATTCAGCTCCTGCTCGATCGCTTTTAAAGCCGCTTCGTCTTTTTCAGCGTAGAAGGTGACAGCAAGGCCGTCTTTGCCTGCCCGCCCTGTTCGGCCGATGCGGTGGACATAGCTTTCGCTGTCCTGGGGAATGTCGTAGTTGTACACATGTGTCACGCCCTCCACATCAAGGCCCCTAGCCGCTACATCAGTTGCAATCAGAAACTGGATTTCAGCTTCACGGAACTTCTTCATCACTTTTTCACGTTTCGCCTGGGTAAGGTCTCCGTGAAGTTCTTCGCATGAAAAGCGCTGTGCCTTCAAGGCATCGTATAATTTTGTGGCCCTGCGGATCGTCCGGCAGAATATAATTGCCATGAATGGCCTGTCTTCCCGGATCCTGCTGATAAGGGCATTCTGCTTGGCCCTGTCGGTCGTAAATATGGCCAGCTGCTCGATGGCTTTTTCGGGAACAAATGTTTTTTCAATGCGGACACTTTCCGGCTCCTTCAGATGCTTTTTAGATAATTTCCTGATATCGTCAGGCATTGTGGCTGAAAACAGCATCGTCTGCCTGGTAGCAGGGGTCTGGCTTATGATCAGTTCCATCTCGTTCAGAAAACCGATATGCAGCATCTGATCTGCTTCATCAAGGACAAGGAACGAAACCTCTCCCAGCTGGACAGTCCCCCTCCTGAGATGATCAAGTAGGCGGCCAGGCGTGGCCACCACAATCTGGGTCTGTTTTTGCAGCTTATGCAGCTGCTTTTCGACATCCTGGCCCCCGTACACGGCAAGCACATTCAAATCCGGCATCCCTTCGATCAGCTTTTTCACTTCAGATGTAATTTGCAGGGCGAGCTCTCTTGTCGGTGTGACAATCAATGCCTGCGTGCTTCCATTAGACGGATCCATTTTTTCGAGGATCGGAAGAATGAACGCCAGCGTTTTTCCTGTGCCTGTCTGTGCCTGGGCAATGATATCCCTGCCTTCCAATACAATAGGAATTGCTTTTTCCTGGACAGCAGTCGGTTCATCGATTCCCTGGGCCGCCAGTTTATGTATAAGAGGATCCGAGATCCCAAGATGTTTAAAATTCAATCTAATCCCTGCTTTCTTTTGGACAATACTCCTATTATCTGCGATAGCTTCATCAAATAGCAACCTTTATTGGACCGTGAATGAAAAAAAGAGACCCGGGAGGGATATACTTGACAGATTGGGCTATGGGAGAGTTCTTTAACCAATGTTAAACTCACACAAAGTATAAAAAACCCTGTTAATTGGAGTGCAAGGCACGTAGACTCCTGCGGGAATGAAGCGGCAATGCTGAGACCCCGCAAGAGCTTGCTCTGAGGAGGCTCAGCGTCGCCCCGCGGAAAGCGAAGTGGCTGGAACGGAAATTAACAGCCCCATCAATTGCCTATTTCATAGCAAGCTTTGTTTCAAGTAAGTCTTTTATGACAATTTTATCTGGAGGGCTGATATTTTCAGGCAGCTGCTCCAGCGGGAAAAACTCCAACTTCACTGCTTCCTCAGCATCAGGTTCAGCAGTTCCATGGTATTCCTTGCAAATATAAGCGGCAATGACATTAAAAACTTCGTCGCCATGGGGATACTTATAATATAACTCCTCGCCGGAATATACTTTGAAGAATGAAAGGTCATCTGCATGAAAGCCTGTCTCTTCCTTCAGCTCCCGTAGTGCGGTGCTTTCGAGCGATTCACCCGGCTCAAGCGATCCGCCTGGAAGGCCCCAGCAGCCGTTGTCCTTTCGCAGCTGCAAGAGCAGTCTGTCCGTGTCATCCAATAGCAGGACACAGCTTCCAGCAGCAATAAGCGGCCGCGTCCCTACCACCTTTCTTAAATCCATTATGTATCCCATAATTTTTTCCCCCTATAATAGTTTGGCAGGCTATGAACATCTGGTTTAAATCCATTTCGAAAACCAGGCAACATAATAAGCTGCCGGTATGAATAATGCCTGTGCGAACAGCGTCCCGGCGAATTTGCTTGTCACCATGGTTAATGAATAGCTTTTTAAATACACATAGCCGGCCTTTTTATTTGCGACCCTGTCGGCAAGAATAGACGCTTTAGGGTCAACAAAAAGAGTCAACAGTATTGTTGCAAAGCCATTGATAATACCGGATGACATCATAGCTGCCCCCTTGTACTCGGGAGCGAGCGCCGAAGCATACAATGCAGCAAGAATGCCTACTGTGTATATCCCGGATATCACGACATTGACGGCAAACAAGCGCTTGGGGACGGTCTGATAGGTGATTCCATTAAGATAAGAGAGCCTTGGCAGGCGGAAGCAGGCAGCTGCTTTTTTTAGGCTTGCTGCAGTAAGCGCCTTTTTTAAAACCTGGAAATACGATCCTTTTTCCTCTGACAGCTGGACAATGGTCCTCGAAAAGATGCCGATAAAGGTAGGAAAAAGCAATATGCCTAAAACGACCCCAGCAGAAGATACAAACAAAAGGAAGCGGTATTGGTCCTCCAGGAAACCAAGCTTGTCTCCCTCTGGAGCTAAATCAGCGAGCTTTGCTGTCATCGGCTGCTGAAACAGAGTAGAAAACCTGGATATGAGGACGATCGAGCTGAAAAGGGACAAAGCGGTGGCAATTAGGCCGACCCTTGCCCCTGACAGCCTGGCCGAATAAGCCAGTGTTTCAACAGCCGTGATGATCAGCAGAAGCAGGGCTATGAAAAGCAGTTTTCCCGTAATGAAGACAGCCATGCTACTCCCTCCTTTTTGTTTTATTCTAAACCAAAAGGAAGATGATGGGAAATATTATCTTTGAAAGTTAATTTCCATCACTGTGGATATATCATGGAAGCCGAGATCCTCGTACATCTTCTTGGCGGGATTTCCCTGAAAAACATTCAGCTGCACTTTTTCATATCCCTCCTGCCTGAACACTTCCACCGCATGGGACATCAGCATCCTTCCAACCCCTAACTTCCTGTAGGGCGGGAACACATAAAGTGAATACAAAAATGCAGCATTATTTCCATTTACAGGATTCGTGTCCCTTCCTGCCATCAGCCAGCCGAGGATTTTGTAATCATGGACTGCTACATAAAAGAATGCCCCACTCTGCAGCGCCGGAATAAATGCACCTAATCCTTTTTGAGGATCATTCTGGAGATGCCCCATTGAGCTTTCCTCCATCACATGCACGGTTGTATAAAGCAGCTGTTGTGTTTCAGCCTGATTTGCTTTACGTATAAACAAAAGGCAGCACCCCGTTCATTTGCTTTCAGCATAATATATGCCGTACAAATGCCCATGGTGCCGCCCATCTTATTTCAGCCTGTATTTTCGCTCGGATTGGCATCCCAGACCTTTTTCTTCATTATAAACACCGCAATGGCGATTATAGCGATGATGCCCAGGCTAACGAAAAATCCGGGACGGATATTCTTTTCAAGGAGAGTGCCGCTGACGGCTGCGAGTATCAGCAGCAGTGCCGCCGAACCCATCAATTTGCTCCAAAACTTTGCTTCTAGAAGCTTAAACGATGAAATGACGATAAAAAACCAGTTATACAGGAGAAGAATCCCGGCAGCTGTGGTGATATACTCATAAATCTTACCCGGCAAAATCAGGGCGGTGATAATGGATAACAGCAGCCCAACAGATGCAAGTCCCAGGGATGGCAGGGGCAAATCCTTCATTTTCTTGATTTTTTTTCCGAAGAAAGCCGGTGCATCCCCATCCTTAGCCAGTGTCACAAGAAGATTGGTCACTCCGAAGAGCGAAGCGGTCATG
The DNA here is from genome assembly GCF_020171945.1 of Bacillus infantis. Classification (GTDB taxonomy): domain Bacteria; phylum Bacillota; class Bacilli; order Bacillales; family Cytobacillaceae; genus Bacillus_AB; species Bacillus_AB infantis_A. Next base: position 408,708 of record NZ_JAIVAP010000001.1, read on the forward strand.
GTTGAAAAGCCGGCAATGATGATTGCCCCGTTAAATACATGCGGAAAGAATGGCAGATTATTTTTCGACAAGGCCGTAATGAACGGGCTTTCTTTCTCATGGAAAGCATCAATCGGCACCATTGCAACAGCAAGCCCCAGGGAGATTACATAAATGGATGCCAGGAGGATCAGCATCACACTCCCAGCCTTTGGTGCATCCTCCTTCTTTTTCAGCTGCATGGCCATCAGCCCGATGACTTCAATCCCGCCATACGCATAGAAAGCATAAATAAGGGAAGACCAGAAGCCTTTAAAGCCATCTTCGAAAAAAGCACCAGCAGAGTCTGGAATGCCCGGCCGGTCTGCATGGCTGTGCAGCCAGCCGAACATGGCTGCTGCCGCCAAAATAATAAACATGACGATGGCTGCCGTTTTGACGACTGCCAGGATGTCTTCTATCTTATCAAAGCCCTTTGTACCGGTCAGTACAACAAGGATGGACAAAATGGCATAACCGGCAGCAAATACCCATAAAGGCACATCCGGGAACCAGAATCGCGACAAAATGGACAAAGCAGTCAGCTGGCTGCCCATGATCAGGATATTCGAGGTCCAATAATTCCAGCCGCAGCTGAAGCCGGCCCATTTTCCATAAGCCTTTCCGGCATAATAGCAGAATGAACCTTCCTGCGGGTCTTTTGCCGTCATCTTTGCAAGCAGGTTAAAAACAATATAAGTTCCAAGTGCAGCCAGAATGAACGAAAAGACGATAGATGGGCCAGTAATCTTGATGCCGATGGCAGAGGCCAGGAAATACCCGGTCCCGATCGTACAGCCCACCCCTGTCAAGGACAGCTGCCACCATTTCAGATTTCCTTCCTTTCCTCCTTTGCTTCCCTTTCCTGAACTGCTTGGATCACAGCTAGCACTGCTCATTTTCTGCCTCCCTCTTAGAGAAAAATGAATCACTGTCTTATATCCGACAAACACTATACAAGATTATCGTTTCTAATCGGCGGCCAGAAAATCCAGTGAAATAAATGGAATCAGGGAGGTGTGTTTGTGTTCGGTAATAAAAACAGAAAAATGATAAGTGCAGGAGCCATTCTTTCAAGCTTTTTCAGCCTGGTCATCATCGGAATGACCATTTATCATCATCTGCGGATTGAGGAATTGATTATGAGGATTCAGAACGGGCAAAAGTTGAAATAAAGGCATGTTTTTCTTTTTAGTGTGGCTGGAGGAGGGGTGACGTATATGGGGGAAGTCTGGAATTAGGGCTGAATGGGGTACATGACTTCCCTCTTGGCAGCCGGGTCATGTATACCAGGTGTCCCATGGGGTACATGACTTCCCTCTTGGCAGCCGGGTCATGTATACCAGGTGCCCCATGGGGTACATGACTTCCCTCTTGGCAGCCGGGTCGTGTATACCAGGTGTCCCATGGGGTACATGACTCCCCTTTTGGCAGCCAGGTCGTGCATACCAGGTGCTCGTTGGAGTACATGACTCCCCTTTTGGCAGCCGGGTCGTGTATACCAGGAGCCCCATGGAATACATGACTTCCGTATCTGAAGGCAAGTCATGTACCTCAGCAGCCCGCTATAATACATGGTCCCCCCGTTTGAATGGCAAGTCATGGACAAGCATCCTGATTGCCCCTCCCTTCTCATACCACCGTCAAGTCCATTAATAGCTATTGATCCAAACAAAAAAAGCCACAGCTCCCGGCTATGGCAAATCAGGTCTTTCCTCACTTACTAAACTGAGCCCTTCAGAATAATACCCTGCTACATCGGAATGATTTTCAAGCTCTTCCCTCCCTTTTGATGTGAGGGAATAGGTTCCGCGGCTGATTCTTTCAAACCAGCTGTAGTAGTTTTTATGGAGGATTGATTGGGTTTTATCACCGGTGCCCATTTCGCGGAGCTTCTTTGGCGACAAGGGGCCAAAGCGCTTCAGGCAGCATGCGATGTGAATGCAATTTTCTTTGTAGGCAGTCATAATCTTTGTCTGGGTGACTCCGCCCACATTATAGTCTCCGTTCCGCCCGCTGATTTCGGAAAGCATTTTATCTTTCCTTTTCTTGTTTAGACGGGAGCTTTTTTTTCGGTCGAATGTTCCCGGTTCCATCAGGACTTCCATTCTGGCGGAACCCGCCCCGAAAGAAACTATGATAAGGCCAAGCTCAAGCCTCCGGATAAGATGGCTTATATCATTCCACTTTTTCGAGCGGAGCCTGTATTTCGGCTTTGGGATCGCGATATATACCTGGTCGGAGAGCTTTTGCCTTTTGGCAGCCTGTACCAGCAGCTCGACTGTCAGATTGAGCTTCAGCTCAACAATGATGAGCTCCTCTTCTTTCACAGCCACAACATCACAATCATGAACCTCTCCATAAACCTCGTAGCCGAGTGCAGAAAAATGCTTTTGTATTGGCCTGTATAAATCCGCTTCATATCTTTTTACATTTGTGTTTTTCATTGCTGCTGCCTTTCTGACTAATTGTTTCTTTTAAAGAAGTTCGAGGCCGCTATAAGGAGGATTCCTCCTATAATAACAGGTATGGACAGATTGCTTACAGCGGCTGGCACATCCCCGATATCAAGAAGCGGATTGACGGCAAAACCAGCTGCAAAAAGGGCCATACCCAGGAAATATAGTGTCTTGCCTGTTTTCGAAAGGCGGTTGATCATTATTATTTGCCTCCTTTATATTAAACGGCTTTGGTAACCGGCATCTCCCTCTGTTGGTGATTCATGCGGTTAAGGAGGGTGCCGGCCGAAGCAGCCAGAATTTGCTGAAACAGCATGCCCATGATGACCGGGACTGCAACCGGGGCCGGAAAGTAGGCGATGGCCAGCACGGCACCTGCACTGATATTTCTCATCCCGCTGTTGTAGGTGAGCGAAATGATGCCAGCTGTTTCTTCTTTCATGAACCTCCCTGCGAGAAAACCCAAAAGGTAAGCAGTGATAGACAGGATAAGTACAGCAGCTGCTATTCCCCATAGCTTGCTGGAAAGTGTCTTAATATACGGGGCAATGGCTGAACTGTTGATGGCGACCACCACACCGATGCCAATTTTCGAAAAAGGTGATAAGAACGGATTCAATTTTTTAGGTGCTGTCCCTTTCGAAAGCTGATTGGCTGCCATTCCCGCAATGGACGGCAGCACAATCATCCAAATCAGCCCTCCCATCATATCAGCCGCATTCATCACAACCGATGCCCCTGCAAAGAGGTGCAGAATGAATGGCACTGCAAACGGGGCGATCATAGTGTCAACAAGAATGATGCATAAAGTCAAGAAGGTCTTGCCTTTATAAAGCGCCACCCAGACGAGGCTGGTGATGCCGGTTGGAATAACAAAGGAAAGGATCAGCCCCGTCCTCGTATAGGCATCATCCGGGAAAAAAAGCCTGCCTGTGCCATATGCAGCAGCGGGCATCACCAGATGAAGGAGCACCAGGCAGATGATGATCGGAAGCGGATGCAAAATGACCTTCTTCAGATCACTGAAGCTTGAGCCGACGCTTCCGGAAAATGTCATGAAGGCAAATAGCCATGGCACGATAAAGACGAGATTATGAAGCTGATCTGCAAATGTGATGCCGAGAAGAACAGCCAGCGGTGTCATGAACGGCATAAATTTCTGTAAAAATCGGTTTAGATTATCCAGCATTGTTTCTCCTCCGGCCTTTGTGGTTTAAAAAGAAGGTGAACGGGTATTACCCTTTTGGGGCTGGAGGATTTCCGCCTAGTTCATCGATCAGCCTTTCAGCTGTCCTTCTATACATATTGCCCATATGGACGAGCGAGAGGATCAGGAGGATCTGTTCAAGCTCGCTGCTGCCTGCTTCCAGCTCTTCTGCCTGTTCGCGTGCCAGGCGGCCGCGGAGCGGGACATCTTCTTTAAAGCCGGCCAGATTCTGTTCTGCCAGCTGGAGATAGCTGCTGTAAAACTCCTCGATCCGGAGATTGCCTTTCAATGCCTTATTATTCGCCCCATCCAGGGTCAGTTTGATATCCTGGATGGACAGGGACCCTTTAAGCTGATAGATGAGGCTGATCATCATGAGCTGTTCACGGGAATATTTTTTATTTTTGACCGGGGTGAACAGCTTTCCTTTGGCATAATTGTTGATCATCGTTTTGGTGAGGACCTTTTCCCCTTCATTGCGGGTGGCTGAACCAAATGTGTTCTCAAAAAGCTGGATCACCTGATCCATATACAAATCGATGCCTGGAAGCTCTTCAGGCAAAAGCTGCCTTTCAAAGCCAAGGGATTCGATCAGTTCTGTCATATTGTTTTTATCCATATTGTTTTACCCTCTAGCTTTCTATGTAGTGCGCTTCCTTTATTTTACCATAAGTGAGAACTATTTGTTGACGGGAAGGGATAATCGTTATATTATGATAAGTAGTTATCAATACTACGTATCGTTATGTAAGGGGGAATTGTCTTGAATTCTTATATCCGCGAGCCAATCAACGGGCTCACACATCTTGCTGGCGCCATCCTGTCGTTCATCGGCCTGCTGGCAATGGTCATCAAAGCCTCGATGGTAACTTCATCTGCCGTCGCAATCGCCTCATCAATTGCTTTTGGCGTCAGCATGATCCTTCTGTATTCTGCTTCTGCCACGTACCATATGGTGATTGCAAAGGATAGGGTAATCGCTTTCCTGCGCAGGCTTGACCACTCAATGATTTTCGTTCTGATTGCCGGATCTTATACTCCCTTCTGCCTTGTGAGCCTGAATGGCACTACAGGCTGGGTCATTTTTTCCATTGTCACCCTTGTAGCCGTCTGCGGCGTCATTTTCAAAATGGTGTGGTTCAATTGCCCAAGATGGCTTTCAACTGTCCTGTATATTGCGATGGGCTGGATCATTGTATTGGCTTTCTCACCGCTTTCAGATGCAATGTCCTTCCACGGAGTGTTCCTTCTGTTGCTTGGTGGAATCTTCTACACGGTCGGCGGCATCATCTATGCAGTCAAACCCAGATTCCTGGAGTTCAAACATATGGGCTTCCACGAAATCTTCCATGTATTCATCATGATGGGCAGCATGGCCCACTTCCTCAGTGTTTATCTTTATGTGCTGTAACCGAAGCTGAACGGATTACCCGTCAGCTTTTTTTGTGGGCAAAAGGCCCTTGGTGCGTGATAGGAACCCATAAAGCTGTTACGCATATAGTAAAGGAAACAATAACCGAGGAGAGGTTCTATGCCTTTAATTATTAATATGTACTGCATGAAGGTGAATAGCATCTCGGGCAATGGCTCTGTCACCGTTGGAGAAGCCACTCACAACAGCCACTCAAGCAAATCGAAGTCCCAGGGAATTACGTCATCCTATGGCGATACGTCCCCTGTAGAAGCCTTTATGGAAAATATATATATTGATCCGGATGTAAATGACCAGACAGATATCGGCACTTCTGATAACGCCTATGTTGGGGCACGTGCAGGCGGGCCGCCGCCTTCCCTCTATTAGTTGCATAATCCACTGGATTTAATGGATTGAAGGAGGTTTCCCATGAACATTGATAAAATGACGAAATGGCTTGAACTGACCAATAAATATCAAAAAAATGATTTCTGGCAAAATATTTTTGATCAGGAAAAGCCATTGGCCGAAGCAGTAGATGATGATTTTGAAACAGAGCAGGCATTTGTCCCGCTGCACGATATTTACCAAAATGAGAGCCACATCTGTGTTCTGGTCGAAGCTCCAGGCGTCAGCAAAAAAGATATTAAGATCTCGCTCCAATCACGGTCAAAACTCTGCCTGAAGGGCTATATCCATCCCCCCTACCCTTCAGAAATGCTTTTAAGCAAAGAAAGGCATTACGGTGAATTCCTGAGGGAGATTCCGCTCCCTGAGCCGGCTGAATCCAAAGATATACAGGTGAAATTTTCTGATGGCCTCATTTATGTTTTTTACCCTAGAGTGGCAGAATCGATTGTTATCTATGATGAAAGCGGCCATTGATACGCCCTATAAGAAAAAGTGTTTAGGAGCCTGTCCGTAAATCAGGTCCAGTTGCCGTCATTTCTACCAGGGATCTCTGTACATTTATTTATATAAAGATGGCTATCCAATCCTGTTGCGCCGCTGCAGCCTTAACTCACCTATATGGAACTATTGCATATAGATAGCAATAAAAGTGATAAAGGAGAATTGAGTTGGCAAATAATTATGTTTTCGGTCAAGTTGTTGTAAATGGAGTCATTCAAAATGGGAATATTGATATTGGCAATAACCTTCAGAACAGTCATACTGCTAACTCCAAATATGTTGGTGCCTGCTTTGCCATCGGAGATTGTACGACTGTAAATGGATCGGGAATTAATGCGGTGCAAGACCCGGATATTTCTGACCAGGGCCAGATTGATAATCCTTCTGATCCTCAGGCAGTGTCCATTTCAAAATAGGAAAGGAGCCGTTCAATATGCCTTATGCAATCAATATCTTTAATATAAAGACAAATGGAGTCACACAAAACGGAAACCTGGATATTGGCCCCACGGTCCATAACTCCCATACCGCCAATTCGAAAATGGTAGGAGTCTGCTTTACCCTTGGTGATATCTCTTGCGCCAATTCCCTTGGGGTAAGCAATTATATTGATCCGGATGTAAGCGACCAGGATCAGATTGCAAACCCATCAGCACCAATTTCAAATCAATTATAGAATTTCTGAAGCTTCTTTGTAATCAAGGGGCTTTTTTTTGTGTGACAGGATGAACCGATTTACACTTCTACCCATTTGACTTATAATTAGTTAAAATATTCAGAAAACAGGAAGTGTTCGACGTCAATGAAAGAAATTATGATAGGCATTCTCGCATCCTTATTTTTTGCGGTCACCTTCATCCTCAACAGAACAATGGAGCTTGCAGGGGGAAGCTGGCTTTGGAGCTCTTCCTTAAGATTTATTTTCATGGTTCCTTTTCTTGTCGTCATTGTAGCTTTGCGTGGAAATGGGAAGCAGCTATTGGCAGAAATGAAAAAACATCCTTTCTGGTGGCTGTTGTGGAGCTTTTTTGGATTCGTCCTTTTTTATGCCCCGATCACATACGCGGCTAGCTATGGACCCGGCTGGCTTGTTGCCGGCTCCTGGCAGCTGACGATAGTGGCCGGCACCCTTCTTGCCCCTTTGTTTACTTCTGGAGGCATTGATGGAAAAAGAAATAAAATTCCCTTTAGGGCCCTTTGCTTTTCGCTTATCATTCTGGCAGGAGTCATCCTTATCCAGCTTCAAAAAGCAGACGCTTTGTCTCCCGCTGAAATGGCTGCAGGGATCCTGCCTGTAGTGGTGGCTGCCTTTGCTTATCCGCTCGGAAACCGGAAAATGATGGAGCTTTGCGGTGGCAGGCTTGATACCTTCCAAAGAGTGCTGGGGATGACAATCGCCAGCCTCCCTTTCTGGCTCATTATCGCAGCTGCAGGCTACGCAAATGCCGGCCTTCCTTCCTCAAGCCAGCTCTTGCAGACCTTCATTGTCGCCATTTCATCCGGTGTCATAGCGACAACCTTGTTTTTCATTGCAACTGACCGCGCGCGCCATGACCAGTCAAGGCTCGCCGCAGTGGAGGCGACACAGTCGACACAGGTGCTGTTTGTGATGGCAGGTGAAGTTCTCCTATTTTCGGTTCAGGCACCTGACACCCTTTCTTCTGCAGGACTGCTGGTCATTGTAATCGGAATGGTGCTGCACAGCCGGTTCTCGCAATCCAAAGCTAAACCCTCAATGGCAATTCCGGCTGCACCTGTTAATAAACAGGCTTGAAATTACAAAGGACGAGACATTTCAATTGTCTCGTCCTTTTTCCATGCCCAAAAATTCTTTGCTTTTATTCTCTGCAAGCATCCGGTGGAAAGGACATTTGCTAAGTGCACTGTCATCGTCCCTCAGGAAATATTGCTGCCACTCATAATTATTCTCGCTTCCATAACTGTTTAAATGGGGATGGGCCCCGATACTGTCGTAAGCTTCCAGCCGGTCGCGTATTTTGCTTTTTACCTTTGCAGCACGTTCGGGGGCCGAATTGAACTCTTCCAGCACCCAGCGCGGTGTGATTGCCAGCATGAAATAAGGAAAATATCTGCTTTGCCTGTTTACGTGCGCAGGTGTGGCGCAATACATGAAATACTGTTCACCATGGCTGCAGAACTCCCAAAGCGGATCGTGCGGGTCCTCTGGTATATGCGCTGGCCATTTTTCCCTGTCCCTCCCGGCTAAAAGATTCAACTGCTGCCAGAAAAGTTCTTCAAACTCCTCCACCGTTCCATGCTCCGCCAGCTGTTCATTTGTTTCAAAAAAGACAATGAGCGAAGTATAGCTGCCAAAGCTCCTTGAAACTGCTGTATACTCCCTTATCATTTCTGCCAATTCGCCTGCTGAAGAAATACTCCGCGGATCTCCGGCAAATCCATAGCGAAGCTGCTGAAGGGCATATCCCTGGGTCGCCGGGATACATGGGAATCGATGTTTTTTATTGCCCAGCTTTGACTGGAATGCCCTTAGTGCATCTTCTTCCCAGCAGTCAGTTTTTTTCAAGCCGGATATGTCGCTGATTAAATGCATGATCATCCCTGCCTCCTGTTTGCTCTTTCATCATATTCAGGATGGTCTGTAAATGGGTTTGTACAGCAAAAAACCGGGCTCATACGCCGGCAAATTGAATACCCTTTTTCCTGTAGGACTATACTGATAAGGTTTTTTACTAACTAAAATCAAGGAGATCATAATGGAACATATCGCTTACACCCACTCTACCGAAAAAGTTTTGAAGCTCCCTATAACTGCACGGCCACTGGTGAATCCCGATGATGTCTGGGTCCCTGAAGGGTACAAAGTGGAAGTGGCCGCTGCCGGCCTGTCCTTTCCGACCGGGATGGGATTTGCGGAGGACGGCACCCTTTACATATTAGAAGGAGGAAGCACCTGGCCGACAAGGCCTGCCCTCCCGCCAAGGATTTTAAGCCTGGATCCTGATGGGATGCTCGAGGTTTTTGCGATTGAGACATTGGGCGGACCGCGCGGAGTCGTCTGCAGGGACGGCAAACTTTATGTTTCCTGTAAAGGCGGCTATCTCGCCCGGATAGTGGCATATGACAGAAAAACGAAGGAGCGCACTGTCCTTCATGAAAAAATACCGAGCGGCGGCTGGCATGAACCTGGGGGACCCGTTTTTGGGCCGCATGACGGGTTATTGTATTTTGCCAATGGATCAGTTTCCCAAAACGGCGTCTGCCTCCCTGCAGGCTTTACGGTCGATCTGGCAAAACATCCTGAAGCCCATGATGTTCCCGGAGCGGATATTACCTTGACAGGGCATAATGTTACATCCCGAAACCCTCTCATGCCCTTCCCTTTCTTAACAGAGACAGGCGCTTTCAAGCCATTCGGAACATCAGCGCAGAAAGGAGAAAAAGTCAAAGGGGAATTATGGTGCTCAACGGGCCTCTGGAGATCCAAACCGGATGGAAGTGAACCAGAATTGCTGGCCTGGGGACTCAGAAACCCATATGGACTGGCTTTCAGTGAAGATGGCGAATTATATGCCTCAGATAACTGCCTGGAGGAAAAAGGCGAACGGTCGATCGCCGGAGACCCTGATAGAATCTGGCACATCCGCAATGCCAAAACAAAGCATGGATCAGTAAAAACGCCGGACTGGTACGGTTTTCCAGACTACCGGGCAGATGGCGTGCCTGTATGGGATGAACGCTGCAAGCCGGCAAAAGGGAAAGCAGCTGAGCAGCTGATTGAGAATCCACCTGAATGGGCCGGCCCTCCGGTTTACCTGGAGAAGCCTCATTCGGCTATGACAAAAATGGAATTTTGCACTTCCGATTTCTTCGGTCACCGCGGGAAGCTGTTTGTAACAGAATGGGGTACCTATGCTCCCCTCAACACCCCGCACGAGAAAGACCTGAATAACGGATTCAGGGTGGCGATGGTTGATGTTAAAACAGGAACTTCTGAGGTATTCCTCCGCAACCGGGCCCCGGGAGCTGCTTCCTATTCAGGCACAGGCGGAATTGAAAGGCCGGTTGACTGCAAATTTCACCCGGACGGAAAAAGCTTGTATGTACTTGATTTCGGCTACTCCCCTGTGACAAAAGGATACATCCAGGCATATGGCCATACGGGAGTTTTATGGAAAATTACAAAGGAATGAACGGAGGGAACGATATGCACGAACATAAAACCATTCTTATTGAGCTGGGTGAAGATTATATTGAAATGCAGAAGAATGAAATGGAAAAATGGTTTGAACATATCCTCACAGCCCAAACCGCTCTTGAGGTTATGCTGGCAAAAGCAGTGCCCTCTATCCGGGAGCCCCACATCAGGGAAGCTATTGAAAAAATACAGAAGTCGCAGCAGCATCATGGGGAAAGTGCGGAAAACCTTTTTAGCATTATAGGCCGCACAGCCGATGACCGTAAAGACCGGATTCTCGGCACGGTGATCGGCAAAGTGGAGGAAGCTTTACTGTCTTTTCAGGACTTCCTCGCTGGTGCAAAAGGATCATGGCAATCCTTGCATCACCTCCTCCTGTTAAACCAGCAGGCAATGGGCGCTTTTGCCGTTGGCGAACAGCTCGGCCTTTCAGTCGGGAGCAGGGAAGTTGCTGACGCCTGTTTCCTGATTGTCCATGATAAAACGATGCACCAGCTGCTGCTGCAGGAATATATGCTGGAAATGGCTCCCATCTCAATTTTATATAAAGAACAGGTATAAACCCGCACAGGAGCGCATTGCCTATAAGGGGGTGGAAAAATGATCAGAAAATGGTTTTTGGGATTATCAGCGGCAGAGGAGATGTCCCGTCATTCTAATACGGTCAAAATGGTGATGGGTGCGATCCTGGGAGGCTTGGCGGCAATATTTCAATCAGCCGGGCTTTTTGGCGGTGCAGGCTATGCGCTCAGCATCCTGACCACATGGCCCATCATTATAGCCTGCTTTCTATCAGTGCGGATCGGCCTGCTTACGTATTTGCTCACAATTATGATGCTTGCTGTCCTCCAGCCTTCTGAACTTTTCGTATTCCCATTTACCACCGGCTTGCTTGGCATCAGCATCGGCATTGCCCTTAATAGGCTGAAACGGCCTCTGGCTGCCATCTTATTTGGAGGTGCATCCCTGACAGCCGGCATCTTATTCCTTTTGTATGTGATTGGTTTTCCGATACTTGGCCCTTCCCTTTCAGGATACTCCGCATTGCTGACGGGCGGACCCATATTCCTGTTTGGCCTTGCCTACAGCAGCATATGGCTCTGGCTATCCCTCGCCACAATGAAGGCGCTCAACCGGACAGTTCGGAAGAAATCACCGGAGATGACATGAAAAAGGCTGCCGTTTAAGGCAGCCTTTGAACATGGACTTCATCTTGTCCTTCTTCAGTTTTGCGGGCAAAATATTCTTTCAGCATGGCTTTGTTTTCAACAATATCTTCAAGTGTATACTGATCCAGCACCTTTAAAAAACTTTCAAGCGCGTGATTTAAAATATGCTTCAAGGAACAGACAGGTGTAATCACACAATTATTGTTATGGTCAAAGCATTCAACAAGATAAAAATCTTCCTCTGTCTTCCGGACTATTTCCCCGATATTTATATCGGCCGGGCTTTTTGCGAGCCTGAAACCCCCGTTGCGACCTCGGACAGTTTGGATATAGCCCATTTTCCCAAGATTATAAATGATTTTCATTAAATGGTTTTTTGAAATATCGTAAGCTTCAGCGATTTCCTTTATGTTGACGAGCTTGTCATTTTGATGTGAAGCGAGATATATTAATACTCTTATTGAATAATCCGAATAGGTTGTCAGCCTCATGATTTTCCCTCACATTCTGTTCTTTCCCCATCTTATCACAATTGTGAACAAATCTTAAACTTTGCTGTTCTGCTCTTTAAAAGATGTATTTAAAATATTGCTTTTTAGTTATCCGGCTACTAAAATAAAGAAGTATTTAAAATACTACTTAAGCAAAGAAGGGATTCAGCAATGCTATCTCAAAAGACCATTGACACTATCGTATCAACCGTTCCTGTATTAGAAGTAAAAGGAACGGAAATAACAACCGTCTTCTACCGAAACTTATTCTCAAGTCATCCGGAATTATTGAATATCTTTAATCATGCCAACCAGCAAAGGGGCAGACAGCAGACTGCACTTGCCAATACCATTCTTGCAGCAGCGGTTTATATCGATAAGCTTGAAGTCATTATCCCTGCAGTGAAGCAAATAGCCCACAAGCACAGAAGCCTTGGGGTCAAGCCTGAACATTATCCTATTGTAGGAGAACATCTTTTGGGAGCAATCAAAGAAGTGCTAGGCGATGAGGCAACTGATGAAATCATCGGAGCATGGGCAGATGCCTATGGCGTAATTGCCGACGCCTTTATCGGAATCGAGAAGGAAATGTATGAAGAAGCAGCCAGCCAGCCTGCAGGGTGGATTGATTTCAAGGAGTTTACAGTCACTGATAAAGTGAAAGAAAGCGATGTTATTACCAGCTTCTACTTAAAGCCGTCAGACGGTTCAACTGTACCGGCCTTCTTGCCTGGACAGTATATTACCTTACGCATTGGCATTCCTGGTGAAGAATATCTGATGAACAGGCAGTACAGTCTTTCAGCAGCACCTGGCCAAGATTATTTCCGGATTTCTGTCAAACGGGAAGCAGAAAGAAATACACCTGAAGGCAAGGTCTCCAATTATCTTCATGATGCTGTTGAAACAGGCAGCATTATAGAAGTGACGGCCCCAGCCGGTGACTTTGTACTTGCAGCTGATGCTGATGAACCGGTTGTGTTCCTTAGCGGCGGTGTCGGAATTACTCCTTTCATGAGCATGATCAATTCTATTGCTGAGCGAAACCCGCGACGCAAGGTAGAGTTCATCCATGCCTCCAGAAGCAGCAGCCACCAGCCGTTCAAAGAGGAACTGTCCTCAGTTGAAGCTAAACTTGAAAACAGCACGCTTCTGTATGTATACGAAAAAGCTCAGGACACTGACCGCCAGGATGCCCGCTTTGCTAAAGAAGGCTATATAGATGCGGACTTCCTCCGCGAAATCCTGATTGATGGTGCACACTATTATGTATGCGGGCCGGTTCCGTTCCTTCGTGCCATTGTCAAAGGATTAAAAGAACTTAATGTAGAAGAATCCCAGATTCACTTTGAATTCTTCGGACCGGCTTTGAATCTGGAAGAATAGGAATTTATGACAAAAAAGAAGCTGGCGGTCCTTTACGGGTTCGTCAGCTTCTTTTTTGTAGTGTTTGGGAACAGGTGTGGTGTGGCTTGGTTGATCTCCGGGTGAAAATGATAATGTGCGGCTGTTTTGGTGATTTTCAGGGGAATTCCGGCCGTTATTATCAGCAGTTAAAACATTATAGGAATTTTATTGAGTATACAGCCGTGATTGCTGGCTGTCTGGTATGGCTGGCCCTTATAAACAGCGGTCAATTTCTGTTCTTTTTATCAAAGTTCGGATTATTTCATTCATTTGCGGGATTATTTTAATCAATTCGCCCGATAAGATAATCAATTGGCCCATTAATCTACTATTTCAAGAATACCAGAGCTCATGCGGCGGTTCTGATAAGTCCCTCGAACTAACCCGTATGCCTTAAACGATTCTAACGCCGACCTTGCCAGGTTCAGTATCATCAAACCGCTTTGCCATCTTCCCCCACTCTCTCCGCCATCATCCTGATTTCCGCCACCTTTTCCTCCTGCTTGCTCTCGCTCAATCGGTATTCATCCTCCAGCAGGCTCCAGAGCAGCCGGTCTTTTTCATCGGCGGTAAGACCAAGCCTCTTGATTTCCACCCGGCATCTTCCAAGGAAATCTGTATAAGCTGCCCAAGACTCGTCAAAAAATCCCTCTAAATCTTTTTTCAGCTTCCGTGTCAGCTTGGGGCTGGTGCCGCCTGAAGTCACAGCGATCTGAAGACCGCCCCTCCGGACTCTTGCAGGGAAAGTGACATTGCCGGTTTCAAATTCGTCAACTACACAGACGAGCTGATTGGCCGGAAGACCCTTCTGCAGCTCATCATTGGCACTCCGGTCATTTGTGGCCAGTATTGCAAGAAAGGCATCAGCGAAATCTGCAGCCTCCGCCTTACGTTCAATAAGAGCATACCCTTTACTATCAGCCATCAATAAAGCTTCCCCCGAAAATGAAGGGGCAATGAAAGTGATGTCAGCCCCCTCCCCGTCAAGGACACGAGCTTTCCTGGCCGCAATCCTGCCGCCTCCGGCAATGACGACTTTTTTCCCTCTTAGATCAATGAACAGGGGCTGCATCCTTCTCCTCCTTTCCTGCTGCACGGGCAATGACGATTTCCTCTATTGCAGAATGCCTGCTCAATGAGCCGGTATGTATGATCTGCATGCCCTGCTTTTTCCTTTTCCTTACCGCGTTCTCAATTTCACTAAGAAGGAGCCCGCCGAATAATAAATAAGGAACTGCTATGATTCTTCCCCGGCTATCGGCACAAACACCCTCAAGCCCTTCATCGATAGTTGGAGAAGCCGCAGCCAGAAAACAAACCTTCACCCTGGCACCAGTCTTATCAGCGACGCCCCTTCTAATCTCTTCAAACGCTTCAAGAACAGAAGGATCACTGCTCCCCCTCCCAACAAGCAAAACAGAATCCTCTTTGGAAAGCACCATTGCTTCCTGAAATATCAAATCACATACTGCATCAATAATCGTCTGCTGGACACCAAAGGGATCGGCCACTTCAACAGGTATGTCAGGAAAATTATTTTTTAACTCTTTCAGAATATCCGGGATATCTTCTTTTATATGCCCCGCTGATAAAAGAAAGATCGGAACCACTCTGATGGAGGAGGCCCCCCGGCGAATACATTTTTCGTAAGCTTCGCCAATCGACGGTTCTGCAAGCTCCAAAAAGCTGATTTCCTGGATCCGTGAAGAAGATTTGCTGATAATCCTATTCAAAAAGTCCCTTGCCTCCTGTGCCCCCTTTTTCGAGCGGGTGCCATGCCCTATATAAAGGATCGCTTCCATGTTCCTCCTCCTTTATATTCCCTGGATGACCGGGAGCTGGGGTGCAATTTCTTCTTCAAACCAATGAAGCTTTTTGTGCAGCTTGACGACTTCCCCGATAACAATCATGCTTGGGTTGCTGATGCCGGACCGTTCAACAAGCGGCACAATCGTCTCAAATGTCCCAGCTACAGTCTGCTGGCCAGAAAGCGTGCCCCAGTGCACGAGGGCAATGGGCGTATCCTTTTCCTTTCCGTTTTCGAGGAGCTTGGCAACGATATTAGAAAGATGTGATACTCCCATATACACACAGATGGTGTCTACTGCCCTGGCGAGATGGGCCCATTGATGCTCTGCTTCCATGTCTCCAGCCTGATGGCCTGTCACAAAGGCGAAGCTTTTGCTGAGGGTGCGGTGCGTGACAGGGATCCCTGCGTAGGCGGCGGCCCCGATGCCAGCCGTTATCCCGGGAACTATTTCAAAGGGGATGTCATTATTGGCGCATTCCTCCGCCTCTTCCCCTCCACGGCCGAACACGAAGGGATCTCCGCCTTTCAATCTGACAACATTCAGTCCCTTTTTGGCAAATTTCACAAGGAACCGGCTGATTGTTTCCTGTTTCATTGTATGATAATGGGGGAGCTTGCCGCAGTAAATCAGCTGGGCGCCTTCTTTCGCGTGCTCAAGCAGCTCCGGATTCACCAGCCGGTCATAAAGGATGACATCCGCTCCCTGGATGCAGCGAAGCCCCTTAACGGTAATCAGCTCGGCTTCCCCCGGACCTGCCCCGACCAAATATACTTTTCCTGGCATCACTACCACCCTTTCTCATCTTCATCAAATATATATCCTGCATTTTTTGCAGCGCGTTTCTTCTCTCTTAAGGCCACTTCCTGTACACCGGGTTCTTTCAGATAAAATTTCTCAAGCTCAACATCCAATTGACGGAAAGCCGCCTCGTCATTTTCAGCGAGGATGACAGCGGCAATCTCCTTCTCCTCCAGCTGCACACTGAATCTATAAAGATAGGCCATGGGCTTCTTTTCCCAATATGATGTCAAGCTGCTGCTGGAAAAGCTCCAGACCGGCCCTGCCGACGAAATCGAAGAAGGATTCCCCGGCTGCCTTCTCTTTTTTGAAAAATTGCAGCAATTCCTCGAGTACATCTGCCAGCTTTTCCGCTTCTACTTTTCCCTTTAGCTTTTCATTGAATTTGCCACCGGCATTCAGGGTTCCTCCTACATAAATCTCGTAAGCTTCCACCATTTCTTTTTTTTCATTCCGCACCTTCATCCCCTGCAGGCCAATATCGGCAATCTGCCTTTGACCGCAGGAGTTCGGACAGCCTACCATATGGATCCTGACCGGCACATCGAGGGCGATCCGGTTATCCAGCTCTTCAGCTATCACGCGCATCCTTTCTTTTGTTTCAACAAGTGCCAGATTGCAATATTCAATCCCGGTGCAGGAAACCGCGTGCCCGATAAAAGAATTGGGATTGATGGTGATGCGGCTGAAAATCGGCTCTTGTAGCAGTGCTTCAACGTTTTCCTCAGCTATATTGGGAATGATCAGATTCTGCGAATTGCACGTCCTTATTTCTCCGTTCCCATATTGGGCAGAAATGCGTGAAAGCTCGAACACTTCATCAGACGACAGGCGCCCCACCGGCACATTGAATCCAAGGAACTTCAGGCCGGGCTGTTTCTGGTCATGGACACCGTAAAAATAGCCGGCATTCCAGCCTGCTGCAGGCTCTGTTCCTTTTTCAGGAAGAGGGCCTGTGAACTCCAGCAGCTTTTCCTTGAATTTCTCTGGACCCCAGTCTGCCATAAGGAATTTTAGTCTGGCAAGATGCCTTTTTTCCCGGTAGCCGTAGTCCCTGAAAATCGTTGTTACGGCAATTGCTGTTTCCAGTGTGCGCTCAGGCTCGATAAATACATCCAGTGTTTCTGCCAGATACGGTCGTGAAGAAAGTCCGCCGCCAACCTTGAGGTGGAACCCTTTTCTCTGCTCGCCATCAATCACCTTGACCGCCGGGGTAAAGGATACACAGTTGATTTCCGCATTAGAAGCATTATGCAGATTAGCTGAAATTGACATTTTATATTTTCTCGGCAGATTGGAGAAATCTTCATTCTTCTGAAAATAGGTATATACATCCTTGACAATTTCAGTGGTATCAAACAGTTCATGCGGATCAAGCCCGGCAATAGGGTTGCCGACAATTGTTCTTGTGATGTCACCGCATGCCCCTGCACTCGAAAGGCCGACAGCCTCCAGCCTGTTGAAAATATCAGGGATCTGCCCGATTTCAAGCCAGTGGAATTGGATTGCCTGCCTTGTTGTAATATCAAAGACGCCGCGCCCGTAGTCCCGGGCAATTCCTGCCAGTGCATCAACCTGCGGCTTCGTCAGGATGCCGGAGGGGACGTTCACCCTTATCATGAAATAGCCATCCTCCTTCGGGCGCTGCAGATACAAGCCTGCCCATTTGAACAGGTCCCATTGATCCTTTGGAATGGATTCAAAGCCGTTTGCTGCATAATAGGGAATATCATTAAGAATTTCGAGTCCGTCTTTTTCCAGCTTTGCTTTTTCCGTTTTGTTCAGCTTTTCATTATCAGCCCAATGCTTTACATATGCCATTCTTGCCCCTCCTTAAATGATACCCTGCTCTTTTAAATAGATTAATATCTTTTCAGCCGCCTCTTCTGGAGAAAGCTGGTCAGTCCGAATGATAATCTCCGGTTCTTCCGGTTCTTCGTAAGGAGCGTCGATTCCTGTAAATCCCTTGATTTCTCCGCGCCGTGCTTTTTGGTACAGCCGCTTGGGATCCCGCTTTTCGCATTCTTCCAAAGGGCAGTCAATGAAGACTTCAATGAATTCCCCTTTTTCAGGAAAAAGGCTCCGCACCAGCTCCCTGTCCTTCCGATAAGGTGAAATGAATGCTGTACAGACAATCTGGCCGCTGTCTGTAAACAGCTTTGCCACCTCACCGATGCGGCGGATATTTTCATTTCTGTCCTGCTCTGAGAATCCGAGGTCGCGATTGAGTCCATGGCGGATATTATCGCCATCCAGGACATATTCAGCGATGCCATCCTTGAAAAGCCGGTGGCTGACGATATTTGCGATCGTTGATTTTCCTGATCCGGACAGGCCGGTAAACCAGAGTACACAGCTGGCATGGCCGTTCTGCGCTCTCCGTTCTTCCTTTGTGACTGCAGTTTCATGCCAGGTCAGATTCAGTGATTGTGCCATGTTAGCGTCCCCCTTAAACCGTTTCTTTTTCCCGAAGGCCTTCAATCAGTACCTCTATCACTTCTTTCCTGCTGAAAGAGGAAGGCGGGATCTCTCCTGCACGGAGCATTTCCCTGACCTTTGTGCCTGAAAGAACCACCCTGTCATCTGCTGTGTGCGGGCAGGTCTTGTCGGAAGCCATGCCTTCGCACACATTGCAATAGAAGCTATGTTCAAAAAATAACGGCTTGATTCCCAGCTCCTCTTCGGTAAATTCGCTGAATATATGCTGGGCATCATAGGTTCCGTAATAATTTCCTACTCCGGCATGATCGCGCCCGACAATAAAATGGGTGCAGCCGAAGTTCTTTCTGGCGATGCTGTGAAATATAGCCTCCCTCGGCCCCGCATACCTCATGGCTGCTGGATAGACTGCCAGCTGAACACGGGATTCAGGATAATAATGCTCCAGCAGCACCCGATAGCTTTTCAGACGGACATCTGCCGGTATATCATCCTCCTTCGTATATCCGACGAGAGGGTTGAGGAAAAGGCCGTCGACTGTTTCCAGGGCAGCTTTCTGGATATATTCATGGGCCCGGTGCACCGGGTTGCGCGTCTGGAAGCCCACAACCGTTTTCCAGCCTTTTTCGGCAAATAATGACCGTGTTTCTTTTGGTGTCAGCCAGACATCTGCGAACTCTCCTTTATCAGGATTTTTAATCAATGTAATTTTTCCTGCAGCATAGGTGCCGCCTCGTTCAAAAAGCTTTTTAACCCCGGGGTGCGCCCGGTCAGTTGTCCGGTAGACAGATAGTGCCTCTTTTTCAAGATCAGGCTGATAAAGCTCTGAAAGTTCAAGAATCCCATAGGTTTCTCCTTTATGATTCAGCCTGCAGGTATCGCCTCTTTGAAGCTCTTCTGCTTTATCCGGGGTGACTGGCAGTGTGACCGGTATCGGCCATACTGTCCCGTCTGCAAGGCGCATCCTTCCAACAACAGATTCATAGTCTTCTTTTCCCAGAAAACCTGCCAGCGGGCTGAAAAGGCCGCAGGCGATCAGCTCCAGGTCGCTTAATGCAACTGAGTCTATTTCTATCTCCTTATTCGTGTTCTGGACGGGATAATTTGGATTAAATGCTTCAATGAGTTTGCCTCCATGAGGCATAGGTAGTGACATTTTCATCAGCCTTTCCTTGCTAATTTGTAAGTTTCATTTTCCGGCAGGGCCGCGGTCTGCCTTCCCATCAGGAAACGGACACCGAATACAGAAATGAGGACCCCAGCCATGGCAACAATCGGATAAAAGTCGTGCTTGATCATGATCTGGATCAAGGTATAGCTCAGGACCATCGATAGGACTGGCGACACAAGCCATACACCGAGCAGCCTGACGACGATTTCTTTCTGGAAAACAGAGCGCCCCTGGCCGGCAAAGCCGATTCCGATGATGGAGCTTGTCGTGATCTGGGTCAAAGGGACGGGAATCCCGAACAAGGATGCTGCAGTGACAATGCCTGCCCCCGTACCAGAGATAATGCATCCTTCCTCAAGTTGGATATCAGTTATTTTCTTTCCGTTTGTCTCCAGCACTTTGCTCCCGAGAAAAATTGCCCCGGCAGCAACGAATATGCCGCCCCAGAAGATTCCTGCCCCTGAAGAGAGAATGTCAGCGCCAACAAGGGGGCCGACCGCATTGGCAACATTGTTCATGCCGGCCGAAAAGGCTTCAAACAATCCCATGAGAGCGACCAGAATGCCAAGGAAGCGGATGGTGCCCGGCTTTTTGGCTTGCTTGGACAAGCGGAACATCCTGAGCAGCTTCGCGGCAATGACAGCAATGATAAAGGCTGCCAGCGGCGTTAGAAGCCAAAAGGAAATGATCCACAAGAGCTTGGAAGCAAATAAGGATTGATAAGCAATCCCTGCTCCGACAACCGATCCGACCGTCACCTCACTCGTCGAAAGCGGGATGCCGAAAATATTGGCCAGGAATAGCGACAGTGCTGCCGAAGCAAGGACTATCAGGGCAATGCTCACCGTGAAAGTGCTTTTCGGCACAATCCCGCTTCCCATCGTTTTGACAACCTCGCCCCCTCCGAGCCAGGCGCCAAGGAATACGGCTGCCCCGCAAAGCAGCAGGGCAGTTTTTCTGTTTTTAATCGACCCGGATCCGTAGGCGATCCCCATCGAGGCTGCTGCCCCGCTTGCTCCTATATTCATGGCAAAGAATAGTCCAACAGTCATTGCTATTGCTGCAAGCATGGTCGTGCCCCCCTTTCACCCGGAATGCAGGCCGCATTCCGTCTTGCCGGTCCCGGCCCACCTGCCTGCCCTGCTGTCCCCGCCATCTCCTGCAGCCCTTGTACAGGGAAAGCAGCCAATGCTTGGATACCCATTGTCATGGAGGCTATTATAGGGGAGATCTTTTTTTCGGATATGCTCCCACACATCCTCCCAAGTCCAGTGGATTAGCGGACAGATTTTCACATTATGGAATTTGCTGTCCTTGTTTAAAAATTCCGCCCCTGCCCTGGAGGCAGACTGTTCCCTCCTCAGCCCGGAAATCCAGGCCATTTTGCCTTTCATGGCCTCCTGGAGCGGGATGATCTTCCGGATGCTGCAGCAGCGGTCCGGCTCTTTTTTCCACAGTGCCGGTCCATAGGCTACCCGCTGATCATCCAAAGTAAGGGCCGGCAGCTTCCTTTCAATATTCAGCTCAGGAAAACGCTCCTGCACCCTTTCGATGACTGCATAAGTTTCCGGAAAATGAAGCCCGGTATCCAGGAAAATTATATGGGCATCAGGCTTTATTGCCTGGATCAGATCAATCAGCACAATCGCCTCTGCCCCGAAGCTTGATGCATAACTTATTTCCTGCGGGCTGTAATGGCTGAACGCCCATTCCAGCACATTTTTTGCCCCTTTGAATCCATCATCTTCAGGGAATGACGGCGGTTCCCAGTGTGTGTACGTTAAGGTGGTGCTCATTTCAGTGCTCCTTTCATGATGCCTTCTGCTTTTGGCCTGCTTTTTAACAAGAAAAAAAGGCAGCCTTCCTCCCGCTTCGGGAGAAAGACCGCCTCTAGTTTGTCTAGTCAGCGCGCTTTATTAGATTGAAGGCGAACCTTTTCATTCTTCTCGATTTGAATGACCTTGCCATCCTGCACTACAAGTGTGATGCTTCCAAACTTAACAGACTGCAGCATCCTTTGCAGATGTGCTGCCACTTCCTCCCAATCAGCATGCTTCAGATCGGCTCGCCTCCTTTTTGAATGGCTGGGATGGGCACAAGGAGGAATAAGAAAACGCCTTTTCCAACAGGAAAAGGCGCATTTCACATACTTGCACCTTATCTCCCAAAATGCTGGACATTTTGCTGGAATTGGCACCTTGCTTTTAGCAGGTTGCCGGGCTTCGATGGGCCAGTCCCTCAGCCACTCTAGATAAGTGATATAATCAGGAGCGTTTGCTCTGATTTATTTTGTTGAAATTAATCCTACCATACCCATATGATTTGTCAACGAGTTAGCAGGAAGTTTTCTAATTATTTTTTCAATTAGGAAAATCTGCTCATTTTATCTGATTCTCAAACTCCCACTCTTCTTTGCCGATTAAATAAAGAACCAGCAGGATGTCTTCCAGCTGCCTGAATGATTTCCGTTCTGGATCGATATCGAGCTTTGGCAGGAGCGTATAAGATAGTTTCTTTGTGAGCTCTTCTCTTTTGCCTATAGGGAGCTGGAGCAGTCTTTCGCTATAGGTTTTTAAAAGCTTCCATTCCTCGGCGCCAATTTTCCTGACAGTCCATTCGTCCATATATAAATCTTCCTTTTTCAGGCCTCTTTCCCGGATTTCTTTTTCAATCCCGGTCACTTTACCCGGCTTCTTCTTTTTCCTTTCATGCACGACCACAGTACCTGCAGCCAGATCGCCGACCCGTTTATGCCTGGAATGAAAAAACACCATCAGGATGCCAAGCAGATAGTACACCGGCAGGGAGTCGATGATTCGCAGGAGATTGCGGATAAAGCTTGAAAGCAAAGTGATGCTCTGCCCGTTATCCTGGATGACCCGGATGCCCATGATTTTTTTCCCCGGTGTCCTTCCCGCCCAAAAAAATTCAAATACAAAAAAATAGCCCCAGTTGACCAGAAAAAGGCATATAAGTATAATGGCGAATGGCCATGAAAGGAAAGTATCATCTAGAAAGAACGCAGCAGCACTGGAAGCATAAAAAATAAATAACAGAATGCTGGCCAGATTGAAGACCATGAGAATCAGCTGATCGATGATGATGGCTCCAGCCCTGCTGCCAAGTCCGGCAGTCTGGAATTGAAGCGATACATATTCAGGTGTTTTGACAAGGATTGTTTCTGTTTGCATGATGCACCCCATTTCCTGGAAGTTTTGCCTGTATCTCTCTCTCCCTATGACTTATAATGGAGATACAACTTTTATGGTTACAGGCAGGTGATTAGTTTGAATAGTAAACAGTTCATCAAGCAGCATCGGGAAAACTGGCAGGAGCTGGAGGAGCTGCTCGCCAGGATGCAAAGAAGGAAAGCTGCAGGAACTGATCTGGCCCGGTTTGACAGGCTGTATCAGAAAGCAGCACAAAATCTTTCATTCTCCCGGACTTTCTTTCCTGACGAAGAAGTGACTTTTTATTTAAATGATCTTGTCGCAAAGACGCATAATCTTTTATATAAAAGCCAATCCTCCAGCATGGCTCAGCTGAAAGATTTCTTCCAGATCAAGTTTGTAAGGCTGCTGTTCGAGCAATGGAAATTTGTAGTTGCCAGCATGCTTCTTTTCACTTTAGGCGGTCTGGGCAGCTTCTTCGCTGTCATCAATGATCCGCTTTCGATCCATTCGATTCTCCCCGCCGAGATGTCAGGGGCGATAGACCCCCAGAGGCTCGGCGAGAATGAAGGTGCGGTAGATTCTGCCGTCATGTCAGCAAGCATCATGACCAATAATATCCGTGTCGCGATCCTGGCATTCGCCGGCGGCATCACCTTCGGCATTTTGACCGTCTATCTTATGATTTATAATGGCATCATTTTAGGCGCCATTGCCGGCCTGTTCTGGTCGCATGGCAAATCTTATGAATTCTGGGCCTATATTGTCCCTCATGGAATGATAGAGCTTACCGCTATATTCATAGCGGGAGGCGCCGGCCTGCTGATGGGCTACAAGCTTCTTGTCCCCGGCAGATACTCCCGTGGCTACCAGCTGAAAACCCAGGCGAAAAGGTCGGTGCAGCTGCTGTTGGGAACTATTCCGCTCTTTATCTTCGCCGGGTTGATCGAAGGGTTTATCACACCTTCTCCTCTTCCGCTCGAAATGAAGTATGCGGCCGCCTTCCTGACGGTACTTGGACTTTTGTTTTATGCATGGTCAGGCTGGCTACTGGATCAAAAACGAAAACGCCTCGAACATCCCCTGCAAGCTCGATGAGACCTTGCAGGAGGATGCTTCTTTAAAGAAGACCCCGGTTCAACACACTGATATAATGGGACACAGCAGCTGCGGCGAGCCTTCCTTCAGGAGCTTCCGCCATTTGCAGGCCCTGCTTTTCCCACTTCAGCTTTTCCCGCTTAACCATAAGGATCTGCTGCTGCGCCATGCTTTTCAGCATAGCGCTTTTTATATCCTCCGGCCGCGCTTTGGCATGTGCTGCCCGGATATTGTCTTCTATTCCCAGCATAAAGAACAGGTGCCTCTGCCGGATCCTTTTCAGGTAAACAAGCGCACTTTCCTCCAGGATGAAAGTCTTTACGTCAGAAAAGAGAAGCAATAAGCTCCTTTTATTCTGGACAGTCTGCAAATATTGAAAGGCACCGCTATAGTTGGATTCTGCAGCATCCGCCTGGATCGCATATAAGGCTTTCAGGATGAAGTTTAAGTGCTGCATCCCTTTTGCAGGCGGTATATAAGATTTAATGTCTTTTGAAAAAGCGAGCATGGAAACATAATCACCGTTTTTGAGAGCAGCCGCTGCCGTAGTCATCGCCGCCTCCAAAGCCTTTTCAAGCCGGTTGCCGGTTTCCAGCTCCGCACCCATGATCCTGCCGCAGTCAATCATAATAGTGACATATTTTCCGTGCTCAGGCTCATGGACATTGGCCATGACCTCCTGAAGCTTGGCAGTCTGCCTCCAATTGATTTTCCGGGGATCATCGCCTGCCGCGTATGCCCGGATCTTTGAAAATTCCCCCGCTCCGCTCTGCTGCCTCCGGATCTTTTCTCCTTCATACAGCAAATAGGATTGAGCATTTTCAAGATAACGCCGGGTTTCGGTCAAATCAGGAATCACCTTTACTTGGCTTTCCGCCTCTTTCACCATCTGTTTCTCCCATAGGCCAAGGATACTGCTGCAGCGGATATAAATCCTGTTCAGCTTATAATGCCCCCTTGTACCAGCCTTGGTTTCATATTGCACTGCTCCCCTCGTGAATCCTGCAATCTTGCGCTTAAGCGGAAAAGGCCTGGCAAAGGAGTCGGAAAGATCATCAATGATCCTTAACGTTAAAGGCTGCCGTGAATGGTTTTCTATTTCAATGCCAATTTCAAATGGAAGCCCTCTTTCCATTTCTTCCGGTACACTCCGCTTCACCATGATCTGCGAACTTTTAGGCAATAGAGCCAGATCCGTGAAGGAAAGCAGCAAAAAACCGATATTGAGCCCTGCTGCCAGCTTCCATGGCACTCCCCAGAATGCTGCCGCCGCCAGGACCAGTGAAAGAATAAGCATGCCGATAAGGAGCCGTTTTCCAGGCAGTATGCCTCTATCTCGGAACAGGAACCGATCCCACAAGCTCATCGATGGTCTGGTCAACAGTCCTTCCCTCCAATTCTGCATTTGGTGATAATTGGATCCTATGCCTTAAAGCCGGCTTGGAAACCATCTTGATGTCATCAGGGGTCACATAATCGCGGCCAGCCAGATAGGCCCATGCCCTTCCGGCCTTTCCGATAGAGATGGCCGCCCTTGTACTGGCACCGAACCTGATGGACTCCGCTTCACGCGTTTTCCTGACAATCTTCATGATATAATCCAGAATGTCATTGCTTAAAGCGACCCTCTCAATATCCTTTCGTATGGACAAAAAGTCATCAAGTGAAAGTGCCTGCATGATCGACCCGGTTTCCATCCGTCCTTCCAGCACAGACTGAAGGACAAGCTTTTCTTCATCAAATTCAGGAAAAGCGATGATCAGTTTAAAAAGGAAACGGTCCTGCTGGGCCTCAGGCAAAGGATAAGTCCCTTCAAATTCTATCGGATTCTGGGTTGCCGCAACAAAAAATGCTTCCGGGAGCTGATAGGTCTCCCCCTGTATAGTCACTTGCTTCTCTTCCATCGCTTCCAAAAGAGCAGCCTGTGTCTTCGCAGGTGTCCTGTTGATTTCGTCGGCGAGCAGGACATTAGTAAAAATCGGCCCTTTCAGCGTCTGGAAAGAGCCTTCCTTCATGTTATAGATCATGCTTCCGGTTATATCGCTCGGGAGCAGGTCAGGTGTGAACTGGATCCGGCTGAAATCGCCGCCGAGAAGCCCGGCCAGCGTCTTGACCATCTGTGTTTTCCCAGTGCCCGGCACCCCTTCGATCAGTACATGCCCCCCGGAGAGGATAGCGGCTAGCAGAAGCCGCAGGTTCAGCCCCTGTCCTTTTATCCGTCCCTCATACTGCTGCAGAAGTGCTGATGTATCTTGATTCAATTTTTCTCCACCTCTTTCCTTAAATCATCCAGTTTTGCAGACCAGCGCAAATAATCTTTTTTATGCAAATTCTCTTCTTTTAATATAGAAGATATCCCTTCAGTAAGTGAATCCACCTCTTTTTCAGTCAAGGATGATGCTTTTGCCAGTATGGATTCCCCAGCTTCTTCCCAGCCGCGGCTGTATGGGATGCCCCATTTTTCCTGCAGCAGCTCTTTCGTATAATCAGCCTGGATCCTGAGCGAGTCCTGGTAGCGTCTTCCCCTTATGTGCCAGGCAGACAAAGCAGCAATCTTTTCATCGGTAAAACGGACAGTTTCCTCCCTTGGCCAGTCGACAGGGCCAAACCTTTTGCCTTTATAGAATATCCATAATAAGGCGAGCAGGGCACCCTGGATAAGAATAACGAGGAACCATTGGGGATATGCACCCACGCCTGAAGATGATTCCTGCCCATGCAAAAATTCATCTATAAAAATATCCCGGGCAGCTGCTACGTCCATTAACGCCAGGATGAGCTCAAAATGGTTCTCATCCAATATCATTCCATTTGTGAGCCAGGAAGGGGAATTGACGGCAATCAGGCTGCCTTTGCCAATCGCCCTTTTGACTGCCACCGCTCCCAGTTCATCGGAAAGCAAAATTTCATCTTCAGGCTCTTCTGTAATCCTGAACGGAGAGAATACGGCAGCACTGTGCTTTCCCCCTTCCTTATCGGCAACCATGACGGCGCTTTCCGCTTCAGAGGCAAATTGCTCTGTTTCTATTCCAAACATAGGTGCCGGATTTTCCTTGAATAGCAAAATTGTATGGCCATTCTCCAAAAATCTCGTATAAGCGGCCATCTCCTCTCTGTCAGGGACAGAACTCGGCTCTGCCATGACCAGAAGGATGGGCTCTTCAGGGTTTGGAAGCAGACCGGGATCCCTGCTCCATTTTCTGATGCTGGAGCCGTTTTGCTCCAAATATGTATACAGTCCCTTGATGCCTGTCGGGGAAGGGGATTTGGACAGATAAGGAGGATAGCCGGCAGGCGCGTCTCCGGCCAGGAAATAACTGGCCATAATAAACAGCAGAAGCGGAACTATCCAGTAAAAAGCCTTCTTAATCAGCTGAGTCCGCAATTGCCGGTTCCCTCCCTTCCTTCAGGTTTGAACTATTGTCCATAAGTCTTAATGTTTCTTTCTTGTATTGCTGGAACTCACCGGGCTTTATGCTTTGCCCCCCATAGGCAGCCCTGTCGAAAAGCGCTGACAGAGAAAAGAAAATCTCAGCGGTTTTGCTGTCTGTTTTTTTGAGCTCCTCATAATAATCCCAGTTTGTTTTCCATATTTTAGCCTTCAGCCACCCGTGTTCATCGAACCACAATAAAAGGGCAAGGAATATATGCCGCGCTCCCTTTGTCAGATCCCCTGCTTCCTCATGCTTTCCGGCTTCCTCAAGATGCTTCTTATAGGACCAGCTGATCTCAGAGGCCCTGTCGAGTGGCTGATGCTCCTGCAGGATCTTCTGCCTTTTGGCAGCCCTTGATGCCGCAAACACGACTATTCCAATGAATAGGACTCCCGCCAGGACCATGATGAACGGAAAGGAGCCTGAAGATCCGCTGGAAAATTCTATCTGCGGGAACAGCCCTTCAAGCCACGTGAAGAATTTTTCCCTCAGCTTCTCAAGAAAGCTCTCCCCCTGATCCTGGTAGACGGTATATTCCCTGTCTTCCAATATCTCAGATAGTTCTTTTCTTGCTTGCTTTGCATTCTTCAACGTCTCCACCTCTTGCCAATATTCTCAACACTCATTCTACTGCACCCGGCTGTAGTCCTCTATCATGCTGTTAAGGTCATCGCCGCCCTGCCTTCCTTTCAGATCAAAATACATCACAGAAAACCCGACATAATACAAACATGTTGTGACAAGGGTTGCCAGGTTCAGGATGATATCAAACAGTACACTGCCTCCAAGGAGCAGGCCGGCCGTCATCTCGATCGCAAAAGATACTATCCCGATGATCAAAAACAGCAGGGCATAAATAAGGAGCATATGCCAGGAGCGCCCCTGGGTCAATGTCCAGCTTTCTGAGAAACCCGGCGCTTTCTTTTCCAGAACGGTATATCCAAAGTAAAAGCTCCACCTCGTCAGGAGGTAGCCTACTCCAACGGCAAAAGCGAGTAAAAACAGCCCGGCAAAAATGAAGCCGATCACAGGATGGACCATGGACCCGAATATACCAGTGATTGATACGAATACAATCGGCAGGATAACGATGGCGAAGGTGATTAAGCTAAAAAGGATACTTGTTCCCAGAATCGGCCAGAACCGCCTGAAAGCCTTCTTGATCACCATTCCCGGGGTAAACTCCTTTCCTTTTCTCACCTGGTCTACCGCTATAAGGACAGCCGCCCCCGCCACAGGGATCATTAAAGCTGACAGAAGGCCGGCAAATACCAGGCCCAGATCGGCAAAAAGCGAACCCGGTGCGTAAATACCTGCTCCCGTGGTGTCTGTTTCAAAGCTTGAAGCAATTTGTTCAAACCAGCTCCCCCCGGCATTAATGTCCCTGAAAAAGCTTTGTCCCGCGGCCAGGCTGAACAGTGCCTGGAGAAGATAAACCGGCCCTACCAGAATGAGAAAGATAGCAGTAAAAGAACCAAATCTGTTCCTGGCCAGGCTGAAGGTAAGGTCAAGAATCTGGCCGATGCCTTTTGGCTTGTTTAATAGTGAATTCATGTTTCTGCCTCCTAAATGAATGGAGAGCGCTCCCGGATAATTATCCGAATTTCAGTGATGCGTCTCCCGGATGAAAAATTTGTCAATCTATTGTATTTTAACATTTTTCTTCCAGAACCGGGGAGTAAAAGCGTAAACCCTGGCAGTTTCCCAATATAGCAGGATATTAAGATAGGAGTTTGTGATGGAAGACGGTAGTGTGGAGGGTGCCGTCTTCCGAGCGGGCATAGCAGGGAATCATGCCTGATACTGTATAACCCAGGGAACGATAAAGCAGGTTGGAAGGATCTCCCTCCCTTGTATCGAGCACAATCAGGGAAATTCCGCCTTCCACTGCCCGTTTCTCGGCGGACACCATCAGCCGGCGGCCAATCCCTTTGCGGCGGAAGTTTGTATGTGTCATCAGCTTGCCTATTTCAGCACGGTGGCTGCCGTTGTCTTTTGTGCAAAATTGAAGCTGGACAGCCCCTGCTATAGTTCCTTTTTCTTCTGCTATCAATAGGGCAGTATCATTCAGCTGCAGTTCCTTCCAGTAGGAATATGCGGCTGCTTCATCCATCGGCGGCAGAAATCCAATCGACGCTCCGCTGTTGACTGCATCAGCCAACAGCACGGACAGCTGTTTCAGTTCTTTTTCTCCCAAGCTCTTAAGCTCTCTGATTATCATTTAAAAATCCCCCTTTAAGTTAGTTTTAGATTACAGTTGATCATTTCAGCCATGGAAAAAGGGGCCCATTCATGGCCCCTTACTTTCGCCTTTTCCATTTTATTCGGTGTCCTCAGCTATTTTTCCTTTTTTTAAGTCATAATAAGCCTTCATAATGCCCTGGCCGATTTTTTTATTGATGGTGTTTTTATCAGAAGACACATAAGGCACAACAATCGAGAAGGCAACCTCGGGATCACGTGAAGGCGAATATCCCGCCAGTGTGAGATTATAGGTTGGTGTGTCTTTGTATAGCTTTTTCTCTTCCATACTATAATAAAACGACTGTGCTGTGCCGGTCTTTCCTGCCAGGTCATACTCCCGGTAAGGGCTCCCGCTGAAATAGCTTGCTGCAGTCCCGCCCTGTTCCTGGAATACCTTCTTGAAGCCGGCCTGAACCTGCTGGATTTCCCGCTCGCTCATATCGATGCGGTTCAGTGTAACCGGCTCGAAGCCCTTATAGACAGGGCCCAGCTCTTTTGCCGGTGATGGTTCCCTGATTTCCCTGACAAGCTGGAGCTTCATGCGGTTGCCGTCATTGGCAATCGTCGATATATATTGTGCGAGCTGAAGGGCTGTATATGTATCATACTGTCCGATTGACAAGTCGAGCAGAAGCCCGGGCCTGTAATCGGTGCCCGGCAGGCCGCTGGATTCGTTCGGAAGGTCGATCCCCGTCTTGACACCAAGGCCGAACTGATTGAAATAATAGCGGAACTTTTCAAATGCGCCTGGATCATACGGCAGCTTCATCCCGGGGGTATATTCCTTGCCTAGCGCCCGGATCGCCGTTTTAAACATATAAACGTTCGATGATTTCTTCAGTGCCTCAATATCATTCGGCGAACCGAGCGATAGGCTGTATGATTTTTTCACTGGAGTTTCATACAGATTAAGAGGCTCATCCTTAAATCTGGTTCCGAGCTGCAGGACGCCCATCTCATAGCCGGCAAGTACAGTCGCCCCCTTGACGGCGGACCCGACTTCATACGATGAAGTGAAAGCCCCAAGTGCATAGTCATCCACCTTATAGCCGCCATTTTCGTATTTAAGTTTCTTGCCTGATATAGCCAGGACTTCACCTGTCCTTGGATTGGTCATGACAACGAATGCACTGTCGAGAAACCTGCCGCCGCCGCTTGCTTTAGCAGCTTTCAGCTCGCGTTCGATGACTTCCTCCACCTTCTCCTGCAGCTCAAGATCAATGGTCAGGATCAGATCCTTTCCGCTTTTTCCGGGAGATATTACCTCTGCTTCCTTCACTTTTCCGCTTTTGTCCACTTTGTATTCTGTTTTCGTCTTTTCACCAGCGAGCACATCTTCATACTGATATTCAATCTGGCTTTTCCCGACCCGGTCATTCAGACTGTAGCCGCGTGAAGTGAAATATTCCAGCCGATCCTGAGGAAGGCCTTCATCGCTTGAACTGATATTCCCAAGGATCGAGCGGAACGTATCGCCGTTCGGATATTCACGCTTCCAGTCCGTGAAAACATCGACACCTGGCATGTCCTGAAGATGCTCACTAACGAGAGCGGCTTCTTTACTGGTTACATTTTCATTTTTGACGATCTGCGGTGTGAGCGCATAGCCTTTTGCCATTTCCCTGAAGATAGCGGCCACCTTTTTATCCTGAGGCGTCATTTCCGCAAGGTGCTTTTCCGGATTAATTCTTTTTAGCTGAAGCTTATAAAGGTCTTTAAATGTCAGCTTTTCATTTTCCAGCTCTTCCTCAGTCAGCAGTGCCTTTGCCTCTTCTTCATGGGTCAGGATCCAGAAATCCTTCAGATCTCTTTCTGTCAGCTTATCTGTGCTCATTTCAATATATTTGGCAAGCTCTGCAGCAACATCCTTGATTTCCTCTTGCTTCGTGTTCTGGTCCTTTATATAGGAAATGGCATTCTGCCCGATATTGTCGACAATAAGCCGGCCATCCCTGTCAAAAATTTTCCCCCTTGGAACAGATTCTTTGATGACGAGGTTTTCGGTCCGGTTCAGCTCGTTCACGAAATCCTCACCTTTGACAATCTGGACCACGCCCAGCCGCACAATCAGCAGGCTGAAGCATACGAAAACAAAGAAAAAAAGCAGGTTGAGCCGGAATGGCAGCTTATTTTTTGACTTTTTTTTCTCTTTTTCCACTTCCACTTTTAAGACCCCCCTTTTATTTTCTGAATTGAAAAGGCCTGGATACAGACATGTCCGCCATATCGCCCTCTGCCTGTACAATCAAAAAGAACTCACTCCCGCCTTCAAGGATGCGGACTGGGTTAGCCATCGACACCTCAAGCCTGCCGTCAGCAGAAGGGATGAAATAAATTTCATCCTCAATCGACCCTTCAGCTATTTCTATATTTTCAGCCGGTCCGAACACAACGCCAGCACTTGCGGAAGACTTCAGTGTAATCGTATACCGGCGGCCGGGATTGAGATTTTCAAGCGAAATTCCGCAGATGAACCTCTGTGTGCTGTCGATTGAAATGGAAGCCTTCCCTTTACCTTTTTCCATAGGAACAGCTGTTTTCCCTTCCTTTTTTATGGAGATTACCGGTGAATTTTTTACAATTGATTTTATCCTCGCAGTATTGTTTGAATCCGATGGGGCAAAGCGGATGGTATAGGTGTCTATGACGACTTGCATCTTTCCGCCTTCTTCTGCAGCCGTTTTTATTTTTTCTGAGAAGTCTTCTTGATTTTCAAAAATAATCCAGC
This sequence comes from Bacillus infantis, assembly GCF_020171945.1. Classification (GTDB taxonomy): domain Bacteria; phylum Bacillota; class Bacilli; order Bacillales; family Cytobacillaceae; genus Bacillus_AB; species Bacillus_AB infantis_A. Next base: position 440,855 of record NZ_JAIVAP010000001.1, read on the forward strand.
TTTCCCTTGTGTCTCCCTTAAAACGCGGCAGGAGAGCTGCAGAATCTGCATCAGGCTTAAAGTAGAATTGGCCTTCTAGGAAACCGGTGGAGCCGCCGAAACTTTGGACTGTGCCGCTTAAAAGCTTTTCTCCCTTGAATTCTGCATACACTGTCTGGAATGCTCCATGCCTGCCTTCACTATCAAGCTGGGATAAACCCATTCCCGCTACCATATCGCCCGCCACTGCTTTCTCAGGGTCAAAAATGTTTCGGCCATCGTCGATTGGGACGATTTCTTTAACTGTTTCCTGCTGTTTTAAACTCTGTCCTTCTGTCTGCAGGAGGCCCAGCTGATATCCGGCAAAACCGCCCGCAGACAGAAAAAATACACCTGCTGTGAGCCATGCGGCAGCCCTGGGGATAAAGGTTGAGTAACGTGCCGCTTTCTTTTCCTTCGCTGCCGCAATCTTTTGCCTGATCAGCCTTTTATCTTTCTCTGTAAAAACCGGGTCCTTAGAAATATAGGAATCAAATTGCCGCTTCAAATCTTCCAGCCTGTCATCCACTGAATTCATTCCCTTCTTCTTCAGAATAAAAGACTTTCAACTTATCCCGGCCCCTTCTGATCCTCGTTTTAACCGTTTCAATATGAAGATCCAGAATCTCGGCAATCTCAGGCATTGAAAATTCCTTCACATAGTAAAGGAGGATGCTCTCCCTGTATTTGACCGGCAACCCCAAAATATTTTCCATCAGGCGTTCCTGTCCATCTTTTTCAACCAGCTCATCCTCAGCCGATTTCTCCCTTCTGTCAAACCAGAATAGTTTGTCAGTAAGCTGGAGATGGAGGTAATGCCAGCTTCTTAGATGATCTTTGCATTTATTTGCGGCAATCCTGTAAATCCATGTTTTAAAAGACGATTCACCTTTAAAGTTTTCCAGATTCATATAAACACTCAGGAACACTTCCTGAAGCACATCTTCAGTCTGTGACCAGCTTTTCGTATATGTATAAATAAACCGCTTCAATTTCTCGCCATACAAATCCATGGCATATTCTATGGCTTCTTCCTTTGCAAGCTTCTGCCAATCTTTGTCTCTGTCAGGGTTCAATCGCCCCCCTCCTAGCTGCTCAAAAAGCCGTTTGTAATATAGACGCAACACAGATGTAAAAAGGGGCAAAAAACAGGGAAATTTTTCTGATGATCATATAATTTCTGGCTGGACTCTGCCGAATTGGGGATTACTGCCTTAATTTGGATGTGATGAGGCATATCCTTAGTGGTGAAGAAGGGATTCTACATAGAAATTTAGTTTTTATGCCTGAATTTTTAGTTTTTATACTTGAAATGTGAAGGATTCTACCTAGAATTCCTTTTATTCAACCCAGAATCAGAGATAATTTTTCTATTTAGAAAATATTGCCAATACACAAAGAAAAGAGCCGGAGTCCATCCAGCTCTTCTCATTATTTAAACCAGCCCTTTTCACGGGAACGTGTGATAGCTTCAATTCGATTCTGTACTTCAAGTTTCTCCATGATTGCGGACACATAATTCCGCACTGTCCCGGTTTTAATGGACAGCTCTGCTGCAATTTCGTTTGTGTTCTTGCCGTCTGCGACCAGTTCAAGTACTGCCTTTTCCCTTTCGGTCAGGGGATTTTCTTCGGCGTACATATCGTCCATCAGCTCCGGGGCGTAAATGCGGCGGCCTGCCATGACACTGCGGATGCTGCCTGCCAGTTCTTCGCTCGGGCTGTCTTTAAGAAGGTAGCCGCTGACGCCGGCTTTGATAGCTGACTGGAAATAACCTGTTCTGGCGAAGGTCGTCAGAATAATGACCTTGCACATGCCCTTCAGCTCTTCCGCTGCCTCAAGGCCGGTCTTCAGCGGCATCTCAATATCCATGATGCAGACATCCGGCTTATGTTTATGGACCAGGGATACAGCCTCGGCGCCGTTTCCAGCCTTGCCGACAACCTCCATATCATCTTCAAGGCTCAGCAGCGAACCAAGTGCACCGAGCATCATACGCTGATCTTCTGCTATGACAATCCGAATCATTGCAGCTCCTCCTTTTGTCTGATCTTCACAACATTCGGCACCCGGACAATCAGTGTGGTTCCCTCGTCCTGGTACACCTCCATAGTGCCATTGACAAATTCAGCACGCTCCCTGATTCCGAGCAGGCCGCTTCCTTTGCCAATGTCCCGGTCAGGGTCTATGCCTGCGCCATTATCCCTCACTGTGACTGCGGTTTCGTCATTGGCCTGCATGATTTCCACGATGACTTCACTGGCATTGGAGTGCTTCACCACATTATTCACTGCCTCCTTCAGGCACATGCTGAGGATATTTTCCACAAATAGTGAGACATTGACAAGCTGCCGCTCCTGCTTAAGCACAAATGAAATCCCTGCCGCGTCTAGTATTTGTTCTATCAGGACTACCTCTTCCTTCAGCCGGATCCCCCTCATCTGGGAGACCATCTTCCTGACCTCATTCAGGGCGGTCCTGGCTGTCTGCTGCACATCCTTCAGCTCAGAACGGGCCTGCTCAGGATCTTTATAGACGAGTTTACCCGCCAGATCACTCTTAAGGCCGATGAGTGAAAGCTTCTGGCCTAGCGTATCATGCAGATCCCTGGCTATCCGCTGCCTCTCCTCCATTTTTACGAGCTCTGAGATCCGTTTATTGGCATCTTCCAGCTGCGACTCCAGCCTGCCCCGCATGTTGCGGTTCTTGATGCTGAATGGCAGGAGGATGACACTGAGCCAGCTGATAATAATGAATGGAATCTGCTTCAGAAATAAAGGATCCTGCAATACAAACTGATAGTTAATCGCTGCAGAAGCGCCGACCAGGTGAAGGATATAAAGAACGGCAAAAGCGGCCTTTCCAGTAATATTGCCGATAAAATAAGCAATGAAAAACGAAAAATACACATAGCCGAATAGTGTGGTCATTGCAGATGAAATCCCGATCAGCACGACTGCCCAGATATAGACTGTCCATCCCCTCGAAAGGAATGCCAGCCGGAAGCATAAATAAAAGATGACAGTTAAAATGATGCCGGCAACGATTTCCGCTGTTGATGAAGACTGGAAAATGAAATAGAAAGGCAGTATCGTCAAAATCGCCCAAATATATGGGGATATCCCGGTGCTGCTGTTAAAGACAAGCAATTTTTTCTTCATTATACAACTCCAATATCTTTGTATCCTTATTTTACATAAAAATGTCTTTTCAAAAGGCTCTTTTCTTAAACTTTGTTGTTTTCTAAAAAAAAATTTACAGATATCACCCTGCTTACCATGAAATATCATGATAGGAAAAGAGCTGCTCTCTTTTTTCAAAGAGAAAGTTTTTGTATGAAGGGAAAAATCCGGCTCTTGGGATTTTTTCGAAAGCAACAATCTATACGAGAACAGTCTTTCAAAAAAGGACAGAGCCATGATTTCCGGGCTCCGTCCTTTGAATAGGCTTTTTAAACTGAAACACTTTTCTTCTTCTGTGCTTTCAGCAGGTGATGGATATCCCTGAAAGTAACAAAGCTGCGGCTCTGTTCATCCCATAATCGGTATTTCAGCGACTTCAAACTAGTTGATAGTGTGATTGTCTGGACATTTTTGAGCAACGGCTCTTTATTATGGGCATCTTCCAGATAATAGTTCGGAACCCTTGGGCTGAGATGATGGACATGGTGGAAGCCGATATTGCCGGTCAGCCACTGCAGGAGTTTCGGAAGCTTATAAAAGGAGCTTCCATCAACAGCTGCCCTGACAAATTCCCATTCTTTATCGTATTCGAAATAAGTATCCTCGAATTGGTGCTGCACATAAAACAGCCAGATGCCAAGCGCACCGGAAATATAGAAAATCGGTCCCTGGATCAGAAGGAAGGCCTTCCAGCCTACCAGCCAGCACATAAGCCCAATTACCAGGACAATCAGAATGTTTGTGACATAAGTGTTCATTTTTTCCTTAGGCCGTGCTCCCTTTCGGTTGAAGCGCTGGGCAATGAGGAACTCATAAATCGGTCCGAGGCCGAACATCACAAGCGGATTGCGGTAAGCCCGATACTGCACGCGCTGCCATAAGCTGGCGTCCATGTATTCATCAACCGTCATGACCCATATGTCCCCCGTGCCCCTTTTATTAAGGTTACCGCTGGTTGCATGGTGGACAGAATGGCTGTGCCTCCACTGATGGAAAGGAAAGAGTGTCATTACTCCGGTGATCATGCCAAGCACTTCATTCGCCTTCTTGCTTTTGAAAAAAGAATTATGGCAGCAGTCATGGAAAATGATGAAGATCCGCACCAGGAATCCTGCATTAACAACAGTCAGAATCAAGGTGATCAGATAGGATATTTGCATGGTTTCATAGGCCAGATACCAAATGAGAAAGAATGGCACCAGCGTGTTTATTAGTTGGACAATACTGCTCTTTGTATCTGCTTTTTCATAAGGAGAGATATTTTTCCTCGATAATTTGCCAGGTTTTGACGTTTTTTTATCCATACAGTTAATCCTCCTCGTACTTGCTAATTCCATTATGTAATATAGAGAGAGGTGATGTAAGACATACATGTCATATGATGGACATGATAAACGTCATGGTTGGGTTTAGAATCTTAATTATTCTCCAAAATACAAAAAGATCTTCGACCTGGTTATACAGCTACTGGCTGATGATTTGCATTCCTAACATTTCGCTTTACCCGGGGCAAAGCTGAACCTCCACAATGCAGGCCACTGCCGGGCATAAGCAATTTCCTGCAATGAGCGGGTCTGAAACGATGGTCATCAGGGTTTACATAATTTTTTACAAAATCAGACCACATTAAGTAAATTTCTTAGATAAAGCCCAAAAAAAGAGCACGGAATATTTTTCTCCGAACCCTCTTTTCACATGTATTAAAACCCCAATTTAGCCCTTCCCTGCCTGGAACCCCGGATATTGCGTCATTCCTCCGTCAGCGAAGAGTGTGAGCCCGGTAACGTAGCTTGCTTCTTTTGATGCCAGCCAGACGGCACAGGCTGCGATTTCTTCAGGCTTTCCGATATACCCCATCGGAATGAGCTCCAGAACGCCTTTTTCCAGTTCAGGATCCGAGAATTTTTCTGCATTGATCGGTGTATCGATGGCCCCGGGTGCAATGCAGTTGACCCGTATTCCTTTAGGGGCGAATTCAAGCGCGAGTGTCTCGGTCATCAGCTTTACGCCGCCCTTGCTGGCAGCATAGTGGACGAAATGCGGCCAGGGAATACGCTGGTGCACGGATGACATATTGATGATAGAACCTTTTATTTCGTTCTCCAGCATATAATTAATCGCCTCTCTGGAGCCAAGGAACTGACCCGTCAGGTTTGTGTTGATGACTTTATTCCAATCGTCCAATGAAAGTTCCTGTGATGGGACTTCATTTTCAATCCCTGCATTATTGACCATAACATCAAGAGAACCAAAGGTATGCACTGCATGTTCAATGATCCGCTTAATATCTTCTTCACTGCCGACATCACCCTGGATGCTGGTAGCCTTTCCTCCCGCATTTTCAATCTTTTCAATGATTTCATCAATATTATCATCACTGCTGTGGTAATTGATGACGACATTCGATTTTTCTGCTCCGAATCTTTCGGCCATCGCCCGGCCAAGTCCTGAGTTTCCTCCTGTTATCACAACTGTTTTTCCTTCAAGGTCTTTATACATATCCATTCTCCTTTGCTTATCCTTTTGTAAACCCAATCAGCACGCCGCCTGCAATGATGAGCAGGCACCCTGTGATGATAAGGATGGTTTGCTTTTTGGACGTTTTCTCGCCGAGAAGGAAAATTCCTCCGAGGGTAGAGATGACAATTCCGGTCTGGGAAAGCGAGAAGCTTGTCGCCACCCCGATTTTCGGAAGCGACAGCAGCAGCGTCAGATTTCCGGTTGCCCAGATCAGCCCCGTCACTAGATTACGAAGGGCATATTTATTGAACGGCTTATTTTTAATGGTCAAGGCCGTTCCGCCAATGACCATACCGAGCGCCTGCGGAAGGAGGGCAGACCATCCGTCGATTTCCAGCCAGTTGATGATGACAACATATCCGACAAAACCGACAGTCGATATTAGCAGGGTGACAAGCCCTTTTTTTAAACTCTTTGATTCGTCATTCCCTTCCTTCTGTCCCCAGGAAGTCATGACTGCTCCGCCGATGATAAGGACAAGGGCGATGATGCCGAGTGTAATCTGAAGCCCTGTTGACCATTCATTGAAAACAACAATCCCGAAAAAGCTTGTCCCGATAAGCTGAAGGCCGGTCGATAGCGGAGTAGTCTTTGCGACTCCAAGATATTTCACGGCCCCAAACTGATTTTTTTGTCCCAGGGACCAAAGTGCCCCCGAAGCAAGCCCGGCTCCCCATACCAGCGGCGAAAGTTCTGGTCTGACAAAGAGAAATACCGCTCCTGCGAAAATAAGTGCGCCGATGGTCGTCCCAAGGGTCTGGCTATTGTCATCTCCTCCAAGTTTATTGCTGACCAAGATGATGCTGCCCCAGCACGCTGCTGTTATGACAGCCAGTAAAATTCCTGACATATATGCGGTCCCCTTTCTCGCTGAAAAAATCAAGATGCTGATATTAGCTTTTCCCTGATTGAGCAGGAATTGAAACCTTGAGTTAAAAAGCACATTAACAGGAAGATTTTTGCATCAGGAAGATCCAGGAATTGGACGAATCTTTACAGACATATGATAAAAGATCAGTCTGGGAAGGTGAGCGAAATGAGAGCAGGTAGCCGGTTTATCTTCTTTGTAATAGAAGCGTCTTCCATCAGAAAATTCCTTGCTTTGGAAATGGGTTTTGGTACGGCCTTCTATTATGGGGCAAAGCTCATTTTCACCAATGAGATTGCATCAGTTTGTACCAGCATTGTGGCTGTGGAGGCTCTGAAAAAAGGGGTGAAACAGCTTGAGAGGAAATAAAATAATACAGTTTATGGGTGCATGGAAAGGTGAATGATTTATTCAGGCTTCAGAAAGACTCTATAGCTTAAACTATCCTTGTGAGATGATCCAGCTTGCCATCACACCAGTTTCAATAAAAGAAGGCCCGGCACAATGCCAGGGCCTTCTATTCCATATTTTCGGCATCATTCTTCACATTGCGGCTGATTGCCTCAGGGGGGAAAATCATCCTGCAGATAATGCGGGCTGCTTCCAGTGTATTGAGCGGCGAAGAGCTCTGCTCCTCTTTGGCGGGGCCATTTTCTGCCAAGATAAGGGCAGACCATGCGGCTGTGTCAAGATCTATGTCCTTCCAGGTCAACCCTTTTTGCCTCGCCAGTTCTAAACCCTGCACGATCTGCATATGTATATTTCTCCGAGCCTCCTGTAAAATACCGGCCAATTCAGAATCCTTGGGCAGCAGTTCAGGCAGCACCCGATGGATGCCGACAGCCTCAAGCCTTTTATAGTGCTCATCCAGCATACGGGCAAGCAGGAGAACCGGGTCTTCACTGAGCCAGTCGGGCTCCGGAATCATCAGAAAATCGATTTTATCCTGAAGAAGTGCCATAAGCAGCTGGCGTTTATCTGAGAAATAGCGGTAAAAGGTGCCTGTGGCCACATCGGCTGCGGCTGCTATGTCTTTTGCTGTTGTCAACTCGTAGCCTTTTTCTATGAATAGCCGCCGCCCGCTTTCCAGCAGTGCCTTCCGCTTCTGCAGCGCTCTTTCCTGTTTAGGCAGGGAAGGGAATTCTCCCGGAAACGGGCCGGCATTTTTATCCGCCATACGCTCACCTCCTAACTCATCATATCATATAAAGAACATCATAGAGAGCTAAAATCAGGCGATAAAAAACCTGAACTGAAGTTCACCTTTTTGATTGACAGTGGTTTCTTATGGTGCAATAATGAATTTAATTTCAGCAGGATAGTCCTTACGTCATAGTTTTTAATGGTTGAAAAATTTAACGATAAGGGGTCGCGAAGATGGCAAAAGAGGGAGATACAATCAGATTTAAAAGACATGATCTTTCCATAACCGGAACAGTCGTGAAGGTCAAAGAAGAAAGCGTTCTTGTCCAAATCAGCGATGAGGATGCAATGCTTTTAAAAATTGATACTCCAATCACGGTCGTATCGCATAAAAATTACAAGATTGTCTGAATACACGATATGTAAAATGGCGGCTTAAGATATTAATAGAAGAAAGCTGCTGAGGATAATTGCTTTTGTGTGAAAAATACGCAGGATTTCAGCGATAAAGGTAGAATTGATTTATATGTTTATCCATTCTGCCGATTTATCAAAATTTATACCTGGGAGGATTCTGGCATGGAAATCAGCAAAGATTCAAAGAAATTAGCGGTAGATTCACCTGTTTTGCTAAAAGGCATTGTTAAGGCTATATACAAAGATACCGTCCATATCCAGATCGGCGGCAAAATCATTGCTCTGCCGGCTTCCAATATGCCCGCCGCTTCCTCTTAAACTGCAGCCTGAAAAAGGCTGTTTGTAAAAGGAGCCGGCATGCCGGCTCCTTTCGGATTTACTTATTCAGAAATTTTTTCAGCATAGCGGAAATCCGGATTGTTGAGAGGGCTGAACCGGATTCCTTTAATATATTCTTTCACGACAGCATTTTGAGAAGAAAAGTAGATAGGGATGATCGGCATTTCATCCATCAGGACAGCTTCAGCCTGATGCAGCAGATCAAATCTCTTTGCTTCATCCTGCTCAATCAGCGACTGGTCGAGCAACTCATCAAATTCAGGATTGGACCAGTTTGTAAAGTTGCTGGAACTGCCTGAGCTGTATAGATCCAGAACAGGGTACGGATCCAGGAAGTCCCCTACCCAGCCCATACGCGCAGCCTGGAAGTTTTTCTGCTTGAAAGTATCTATGAATGTTTTCCATTCCTGGTTCTCAAGCTTCACTTCCACACCAAGGTTAACCTTGAACATTTCCTGCAGAGCTTCAGCAATCTTTTTATGGCTGCCTTCTGAATTATACTTCAGGGTGACAGCAGGAAGCTCCTTCCAGCCTTCTTCCTTCATTCCCTCAGCAAGCAATTTTTTTGCTCCGTCAGCATCAAAAAAGTAGTAAGGATCTTTTTCATCCCGGAAGTCCTTTCCAGACGGCCCTTCTACACCAAATCCCACATAGCCGTATGCAGGCTCTTCTCCGCCTTTCGAAATGTTTTTTGCGATAGCCTCACGGTCGATTGCCATGCTGAATGCTTTCCGGATTTTACTGTTATTGAAAGGCTTTTCATTTACATTGAATGTATAGGTATAGACACTGAATTGAGGCGAGTTGATAAACTCCTTGCCTCCCTTTTCCATATCTATCGCATCGGATGCAAGATTTTTGATCAAATCAATATCTCCGGATTTATACATCTGATACTCGGTGTTGGCATCAGCCACCATTTTAAAGTTTACGGCGTCCATCGTAATGTCTTCGCTGTTCCAGTATTTGCTGTTCTTTTTCAGGGTAAGAAGATTATTATGTTCCCATTCCCCGAGTGTATAAGGGCCATTGGTAACGATTGTTTCCGGCCCTGCCGCCCAGTTTTCGTTTGCTTCGACTGTTTTCTGATTCACCGGCATGAAGCCCTGGCCCATCAGAACTTTAGGGAAAAACTTGATCGGTGTGTTAAGCTCGACCTTCAGGGTACTTTTGTCCACTGCGGTAATTCCTACATCTTCCACAGCGCCATTTTCCCTGTTATATTCTTCAGCCCCTTTTATGTAAAAAAAGCTGGATGGATCATAGGCGCCTGTTTCGGGATTCAGAACCCTTTTCCATGCAAACTCGAAATCCTTTGCTGTCAGCGGATCTCCATTGGACCATTTCTGCCCTTCCCTGATTGTAAAGGTGTATACTTTACCGTCTTCTGAAACATCAACCTTGCTTGCTGCCCCTTCCACAGCATTTCCATCTTTATCATAGCGGTACAAACCTTCATAAAGATTATCGATCACCCAGAAGGAAGTTGTATCAGATGCAAAAGCAGGATCAAGGGTATAGGGCTCCCCTCCAAGATTGGCATTTAATACTTGTTCAACATCATTTTCTCCGGTTGGTGAAGCTGCTTCATCATTGCTGCATCCTGTCAGTGCAGCCAATGCAAACAGCAGGATGGCAAGCGTTACAAGCGATACTTTTTTCAAGTCATGATTCCCCCTTCAATTCATTGCTTTAAAGCGATTTAACTCATTAAAATACTAAGAATTGCATTTGCAATCTCCCCGCCCTCACATGTTTATTCCGAAAATGTTCTTTACTTCTTTAACCTACTAAAAATCCTCCCAGCAAAGACAAGCTGAGAGGACTTTGTTCTCCGCTTATCTTTCCGGTAAACCCGGTGGAATTGGCACAGTGTCAACAGACCTGCTGCCGAGGCTTCATCGGGCCAGTCCCTCCGCCTCTCTGGATAAGTGATATAAGATTTTAGCTGGCTGAAATAAAAAATCCCCTTCTGCAGATAGAAGAGGACAGTATGTATGAACAAAATCCCTTCTTATCTGCCAGGCTTCTGCCTGATGGAATTGGCACAGTGTCCGAATGAACCTGCTGCCGAGACTTCATCGGGCCATACCCCTCCGTCTCTCTGGATAAGAAATTATAGATATATAATTTTTTCGGTGCACTTAGAATAACCAATTTAGAAAATTTCGTCAACAAAAAAGATAAAAGTCTAACTTTTCTATCTTTTTAGGCAATTGAAATACTATGGGCTTTTCAGTTTACTGCCTTATAATTCCTTTCTCAAATGCAAACACTATCTGCATACTGATTGAAGGAGTCTTACCATGGAAAAGAAAACACCCCTTACATCGGCAGAAATCGCAATGCTCTGGACCACTTATATGAATGACAGCATGTCAAAATGTGTTCTTGGCTATATGATTTCTCATACCTCAGAAGCTGAAATTAGCACAGCCCTTCAATTTGCCATTGATCTTTCGACCAGCCACCTGCAATACCTGGAACCTCTTTTCAAGGAGGAAAAAATGGCTGTTCCCAATGGCTTCAGCGGCGGCGATGTCAATCTGGATGCTCCCGGGCTTTTTTCTGAAACCTTCTGCCTGGCATATATTAATCATATGGCAAAAGCAGGAATGCTTGCTTACAGCGGCATGCTAGCTATGTGTGCCAGAAATGATATAAGGAAATTCTTTACCGAAGGATTGGCAGAAACAGCCTCGCTCTACAATAAGACAACAAACCTGATGCTTGAAAAAGGGATTTACATAAGAGCTCCTTATATCTCTTATCCGCATGAAACGGATTATGTGGATACAAAGAAATATTTAAGCGGCCTCAATCCCTTTGCGACTAAAAGGCCGTTAAACGCGGTGGAAATTTCTCATTTGACCATGAATATACAGACAAATTCCATCGGCCTGCAGATTGCCGCAGCCTTTGCACAAACAGCGCGGCTGAAAGAAGTTCAGGAATTTATGCTTAGAGGAAAAGAAATTTCTCAAAAGCATGTCGGCATTTTTACGAAGATCCTCCTGGAAAGCAATATACAGGCCGTGGGTTCACCTAATATAGCCGTGTACGATACAACGATGCAGGTATTTTCCGATAAGCTGATGATGTTTCATATGTCTCTGTTAAGTGCAACCGGGTCCGGAAATTATGCTACAGCAAGTGTTGCAAGCCAGCGTACTGATGTAGCTGCCAGCTACCAGCGGCTTGCCGTTGAGATTGCACTATATGCTAAAAGCGGAGCAGACATTATGATTAAGCATGGCTGGCTGGAGCAGCCTCCCGGAACGACAGACCGTGATGCATTGGCCAAAAAAGGAACACCCTGACCCTTCTGGACCAGGGTGGTGATATGCTGCTTGATTTACTATTTTGCTGTTTAAAATCTGTATTTATGTTCTTATATATGGAGCGAGGATTCATATATTTCATTTTGCCCCCTCTCATTTTTAAAAGTAACCAAAAAATATCGATCAATAATGACTTTAATCCTCCATTGCTTAAGGTTGCAGCTGGGAGAAAATTTTTGGACTGAAAAAGGGCCGTCAGGTAAATCTAAGAAGGACACCAAAATAAGGAGGGGCTCTTCATATGACACAGTCAAAAAAGCAGGAAGAAAGACAGTGGCGGCAAAGAAAGGAAACACAGCATCCGCACGGCAAAGTTAAATCATTTGATCAGCTGGCTGATGACACCGGCAAAGGCGGACGCTCCTGATAGAAAGGCCCTGGACTATGTCCCGGGCCTTTGTTCTGATTTAAATTTCCTTACGGATTGGGAAAGCTGCTAATAACGCCTGCACTCCCAAAAGCGCATGTGCCGAAATAACCTGCCAAAATCCAAATCTTCTTCCATTCCCCCCGCCTTTCAAATGTTTTTCAGAAAATAAGCCATGAAATTCAGCTGGATCTAAAGCATCGTCTCCCCTAAATGCTTCTTTTATAAGGCAAACAGCCGAATCGATTCATCATGGTGCCTAAAAAATATTTTTGTGCAAACAATATCCACTGTCCTTTTTTTGCTTCTTTACTCATTAAGGATCCTCTGCCCTGCCTTTCTTCAAATAATAATTACTTGCCAAAGCAGAAATTCTTTCATTCATTCCACTTCCCTAAAGGTTTTCTGAAATATGTACAAAAAAAGCTGAGGCTTTTCCTGCAAAAAAACAGGAATTTTGTACAATTTCCCCGCAGACAAGAATATGCGAGTATAATAAGGATGGCAGTTTGCAACGCTGTCTTATAAAGGTCATTTTTGGGGGATCACATTTGATTATTTTGCTAAAAACGCTTTTGATAAATATGACGATACTTTTCTCATTTACATTTAATGCAAATTTATTTTTTCCTTTTCAAGTGAAGGAACTGCTTTCCTTTAAGCATAAGCTTACTTATGGGCTGATTGGGTCACTGGGAGCAGTTTTTTGCATGCTGTACCCTATTGAGACGCTTGGAGAAACTCATTTTGATTTCAGAATGATCGCGATAATGATCATTTCCCTCTATGCCGGACCTATACCAGGCCTCATCGTTGTACTTGTCGTCTCCCTGATAAGAATGGCTATTGGCGGACCATTTATGCTTACCGGTGTTGTGGTTTCGCTTCTCGCCATGGTAATCGGGCTTGCTTTCAGGAAAAAGTATATTGAAACTTCATATAAATTGCTCGTAAGCTCTGCAGCTTTTGCTGTTTATGCATTCCTTTACATCCTGGTCATTTATTTTAATATCAGGTTTTTGGATGCATCGTTTTATCTCATGTATTTTACAGCCTTTTATATTACTTTTGGCAGTATAATACTGATTATTGAAAGACTTATTAAGACGAATAAGCAGATAGAAGAGGTTGTATATCTGGACAAGCTGACGATGGTTGGACAGATGGCCGCTGCCATTGCCCATGAAATACGGAATCCGCTTACCACCGTCAGGGGATTCATTCAGTATTTGAGCGAAAAAACTACGGATGATCAAGTTAAGACCTTTTCCCCTCTAATATTAGAAGAATTGGACAGAACCAACAAAATCATTACCGATTATTTGAAAATCGCCAAACCAGAACAATTCAATCTTACTGTTATGAACCTTGAAAAAGTCATCAGGGATAGTGTGGACCTGCTCCGTCCGCTGGCGAATTATATCAATACTTCTATACTTTTTGAGGAACATGAGCCTCATTTTGTCCGGGGTGATGAGCACCACCTTAAGCAGGCAATCATGAATGTAATCAAAAATGCCATAGAATCAACGGAGACTGACGGTATTATCCAAATCACCATCCAGCCCAATCAGCTGGCGAATACAGTTTCCCTTAAGGTTTCTGACAATGGAATCGGTATGACAGAGGAACAGCTGAGGAAAATAGGCCTTCCTTTTTACACAACAAAGTCGAAAGGAACCGGGCTTGGCAGTATGGTGACAAATAAGATTATCAGGGAAATGGATGGGAAGATTGAATATGAAAGCGAAGTGAACAAGGGTACTACAGTAACGATCATCCTGCCGCTTCAGCTGATACCTCAACAAGTACAATAATGTGTCTTTTCAGACACATATGGTACAGGAAAAAAATAACGTGTATAGTTAAGAGATAATCCATGAACGGGAGATTTATGATGCTGAATAACTTGTATGATCCGGAATTTATCCGTTTTTGTGAAACAGCCACCCCTTTAGAAATGGTCACAAGGCTTACGGGAGGAAAAGTGCGCGGACTGGAAAATTTGGCCATCAGGTCCCTGAGCAGCCGAAAGCAGCTGCCAAAGGAAGCTGTCAATGTCCTGCTTGTTTACTTTTATGACGCATTTGCCCATCAGGTATATGATCGGAATAGTCTTGCACGGCTATATGATTATTGGGCGACTAAGAATGTCCGCTCTTTTGCTGCTGCGCGCGATATGACTAAAATCGATATCAAAACTATCCTGAATAAATAAGAACAGCCCTCAAAGCGGCTGTTTTTTTTGTTTCTCAATTTACTGTATCAACTTTCATAAATAAACGCCAACTGCACATCCTATAGTTAGGCCTCTTAGTCGTGGCCTATATTGCTTAGAAGGGATTGAAGAGTGATGAAACGGAGCAAATCAGACAAGAAAATATTATGGGCATTGTCCTTTCTCTCTATTGGCGTCCTCTTTTTTACCCTCAGGAAACCCCCAATCAAAGATTGTCTGCTGGCCTATCTTTTCAATGCTTATACCAATGCAATTATAGACAAATATGTTGTTGCAAAGCAGTATGTTACTTACCCGGTTAGATTCCTGCCAAAATTGAGTGATGTCAACATATTATTTGACTACCTCTTCTACCCGACTGCCTCCCTGCTTGCCAACCTGGTCACAAATAAAGACAAAGGTCTTTTACTGGCCATTAAAATGATCGGCATTACCTTTACTATATTCCGTATCGAATCATGGGCAGAGCGCAATACTAAACTTGTTAAATGGCAAAAAGGATGGACAGGATATCATTCTTTCGCAACTATCACCCTAAAATCATTTCTGAACCGCTATATTATTGAGATTGTACGGAAGATTGACAAGCATCAGCAAGAGAAAATCTTGGGTAAAGCCAGTGACTAGACCGCATTTATTTCATTATATAAGTTTAATACCTGTCCTTCTGGGTATAAATTAGTGTATTGAAAAATTAAGGAGGAGTTGAATCAGCCATGTCCATGATCGAAAATCCATTCAAGGCAGAAACTGATGCAGCCGCCATTCGGTCAGGTGAAGTTGAGCCCAAAAAAATGGTTATCAGCCTAACAGGAAGCAGTTCTGTCGTCCCTCCTTCTACAAAAGGAACAGCTCCCGAATTTGATATTTTCGGGACAGGATTGAATGATTACCGCTAATACATTATTTACTCCCCCCAGCCTTCAATTAGAAGGCTTTTTTTTATATTTTTAACTAAAAAATAATAGACGATAAAATCATTATGTAAATTAAAAGATTAAGCTGCTGCCTATCCCTCTCTTCCCTGTTTAAGCCCTTCCCATTCTCCCCAGCTTGTACATTGCCAGTGGTTTTTATACAAACAAAACGGATGGCAGCTATTTAGCCATCCGTTTCTCCACTCTATTTCAGCCAAGGTCCCTGTTTCGATAGCCGGTAAAACCGGCAAGCGCCGAAACAGCAGCTGCACCTATCAGCAAAAGCAAAGGTCCCAAATTAAATTCTTCTGCAGGCAGGGACGGAACATATCCAAATGGTGACAGCTTCTCAAGCCACTCGGGAAATTGAAGCAAGCTTCCTAAATATACGATAACAAAAGAATAGCCAAGTATGATCCATATAAGCCCTGTAAGCTTTGGGAGGTATCCCAGCAGAAAGACCGCGGCGCCTGCCATCAGCCAGACAGCAGGCAAATATACAATTCCGGCACCCAGCATCCTTTCATATGGAATCGGATCCTCCATTACGGACACAGCCGCCAGCCAAAGCCCAAAAATAGCAAGAATCTGCATCATTACGCTGGAAACCAGGGATATGCAGAAATAGCTTCCTGCCAGCCTAAGGCGTGAAATAGGTTTTGACAGCAGAATATCGATTCTGCCGTTTTTCTCCTCGCTCTTAAGCCTTAAAAAGAAGATCAGCGGCGGGATACAAGTGATCATAGAAATGACGGACATCAGCATGGACATGAATTGTTCTGTCAGTGATATACCGCTTGAAGGGTCAATCATATTCTTGAGCAATTCATTTTGGGTAAAAAAAGACTCCAGATCTCCAAATACAGATCCATAGGAAACCCCAAGAATAAACATACCTGCTGCCCATGAAATAATGGCAGTCCGCTGCAGCCGGAAAGCCATTGCAAATGGGCTGGATAGCAGCGGAGAGGCATTTTTCTTCCCCGGTCTTGATGGCAGAAGCCCGGAATCAATATCGCGTTTCAGATTGAAATAAAATGCGGCTGCTGTTATCAGGATGCCCGCAATGACTGTAAGGATGACAGGGAACCAAAAGTCATTTACGTATACTTCAGTGAACACTACCCAGCCGAGCGGCGAAAACCAGGAAAGGCTGCCTCCGCTTATATCCCCTATAGCGCGGATCAAGTAGGCGAAGCCCAGAACAGCAAGGGACAAGCCGGCTGTTCCCCTTGCATTATCTGAAAGCTGGGCGAACAAAGCAGTGACTCCTGCAAAAAAGATGCCTGCTGCACCGATTGCAGCTCCATAAAGCATTGAACCTTCAAGCCCAATCCCCTCGATTTGCAGGCTGTAAAGTCCTAAACCGGTGACAATGGCCAAAACAATATTCACAGCAAATAAAACAAGGACTGCTGCTGTAAGATTGGCCATTCTGCCGACAGGCAATGAACGGATCAGCTCAATCCTTCCCTCTTCTTCATCATTGCGTGTATGCCTCGCCATCAGAAGGATGCTCATAATGGCTGCAGCGATGCTTGTGAACAGGAGCATCTGATGGGCCATCATCGGGCCGGCAGTATAGTTTTCCAGCCCAAAGCCCGGTCCTACCATTGCAGTCATAGCCGGATTCTTCATCGTTTCTGCAATGGCCTGGCGTTCTGCATCTGTCTTGTATAAATCAGTAAAAGCTGAAGCAGTCGCTACGGTCAGCCCTGCAAGCGCTAAAACCCAGACGGCTGCCCTGACCCTGTCCCTCCTGAGCAGGAATTTGATTAAAAGCCCGGTCCTGCTGAATAGTCCCTTTACCATTCAGTTCCCCTCCTGCTTCGGTGCAGCTTTATAATGGCGCATGAACAATTCCTCTAATGTCGGCGGCATGCTTTCCAGCTTGTTAATGCCAAACTGGCTGATATATTGAAGAATTTCACCGAGTTCTTCAGCATCTGCCTTCAGTGAAATACTTCCTCCATCGGCCTTAAGTTCATGAACCCCTTTCAGGCTGTCAAGACCGGGTACAACTTTGCTGGTTTGAAAAATCAAATGTGTGCGGGTCAGGTGGCGGAGCTTGGCAAGTGAACCCGTTTCAATGATTTCTCCCTGTCTTATGATGCCGACCCGGTCGCACAGCTTTTCCACCTCAGAAAGAATATGGCTTGATAAAAGAATGCTTTTCCCCTGATTTTTTGCTTCAATAACGCATTCCTGAAAGACGATTTCCATCAATGGGTCAAGTCCTGAAGTCGGTTCATCCAGGATAAACAGCTCTGCGTCTGAAGAAAAGGCTGACACAAGAGCGACTTTTTGGCGATTGCCTTTTGAATAGGTCCTGCTTTTTTTGGAAGGATCAAGGTTGAATTTTTCCAGCAATTCATTTGTCCGTTTTATATCGCGAGCTCCCCTTAGCCTTGCAAATAAGTCTATTGCCTCTCCTCCTGTAAGATTTGGCCATAAATTGACATCTCCAGGTACATAGGCAATCTTTTTATGAATATCGACAGCATCTTTCCAGGCATCCCTTCCAAACAGTCTTGCTTCCCCAGAGGTTGCCTTCAGGATACCAAGCAATATTTTAATCGTGGTGGACTTCCCGGCTCCGTTCGGTCCAATGAAGCCGTAAACTTCCCCCTCATTCACATCAATATTGATCTCATTCAAGGCTGTAAACTTTCCAAACCTTTTTACAAGGCTGTTTGTTTCTATAATGGCCATTTTCATTCCCCCTTGCTTCTGTTCTTATTGCTACATGAAGATATGAATTATTTTTATTGATTGAGTTCATAATACATATAAATTTTAGTTCTTACAAGAGTTTATGAACTTTTTTATTTGTTATATTACATAAATTTAATTACAATAATAATGAGGTGAAGAAATTGGACGGTTTTCAGCGCAGAAAAGAACAAAAACAGCGCCACATACTTGAGGCATCCCTTAAACTGTTTATGGCCTCAGGAATTCATAAGGTCTCCATATCAGAAATTGCGAAGGAAGCTCATGTATCACAAGTGACCATTTATAATTATTTTGAAAGCAAGCATCAGCTTATCCATGAGGTATTCCTCTATTATGTTGACAAAGCTACCAGTGAATTTGAGCAGCTAATCAGCAGTGCAGCAGCATTCCCTGAGAAAGTGAAAAAAATCATTTTCAATAAAAAGGAAAATGCCAATGGTATCCATGAAGAGTTTTATCATTACTTAATGAAGGAGTATTCCGGGGAAGGCAATTATATAGAAAAAATCTACGAGGAAAAAGCCATCCCCCTTTTCAATGAACTGTTCAAGCAAGGGCGTGAACAAGGATATATCAATCCTGATCTTTCGTTTGAAAGCATGCTGTTCTATGTACAGATGATGAAGGATTATTTTCAGCGTGAAGATGTATACAGCAAGGCTTTGCCGCTGACTGAGGATATTACAAATATTTTTTTCTATGGAATCATAGGGAAAAAGGAAGCCCGCTAAAGCTGTCTTCCTTTTTCAATTGGTTCCGGCTGATTTGCCTTTATCATGAAAGTTTGTCCTTCCAGCTGCATATATATAGGCTGTTCCTTCTTTTAAGGGACAATCTAAACAAGAATGGGCAGATGATTATGACCGGTTTAATTTTAATCTTTCTTCTTGTTCTGCTGCTGCCATTTACGCTGAAAGCTGTGGAGCACAATCTGGAGATTTTCCTATTTGCGATGGGAATTCTTGCGGCTTTTATAAGCGGGATATTCAATGGGGAGTTATTCCTTAAGGCTGCCTGGGATCCAATTAAAATTACCGCGGCTGTTCTGGCTGCAGGTCTGCTGTTCAAATGGCTCAAGAGGCCGCTAGAGAGAATCATCATGGGGATAAGCAGAAAAATGCCATTCAGGCTGTTTTCCGCTTTGACGGTTGTCGTGCTTGGACTTGTTTCCAGCATTATCACTGCGATAATTGCCGCGCTGGTACTGGTTCTGATTGTCGGTGCCCTCCGTCTTGAACGGCAGGCAGAGGTTCGCTTCACGGTGCTGTCCTGCTTTTCCATCGGCCTGGGGGCTGCCCTTACGCCGATTGGAGAACCTTTGTCGACCATAGCCATTTCAAAGTTGAATGAGGACT
Organism: Bacillus infantis; assembly: GCF_020171945.1. Classification (GTDB taxonomy): domain Bacteria; phylum Bacillota; class Bacilli; order Bacillales; family Cytobacillaceae; genus Bacillus_AB; species Bacillus_AB infantis_A. The sequence goes on from NZ_JAIVAP010000001.1 coordinate 460,297, forward strand.
TTTTTTTCCTGGTAGAGCTGATTGGGCCGGAGGTAATCGCAGCCCTCCTTGCATTAGCGATTATGGCCATGCTCCTTATCCAGCCTCCTGAAAAACGGCCCGGAAGCTTCCGCAAAGAATCCGGAAGTGAAACATATGAAGAAATATTGGCAAGAAGCATGAAAGTCTACCTGTTTGTCATGGGGCTGACCTTCCTTGGCGCAGGCTTTGAGCCGCTGATCAAGCATTATCTGATCGGCCAGAGCCCATTTCTTCTTTATTGGGTCAACATGATATCTGCCATCCTTGACAACGCCACACTTGCAGCAGCAGAAATCAGCCCTTCCATGGACCATTTTACGATTCAGTCCATCCTTCTCGGGCTTCTGATTTCCGGCGGCATGCTGATTCCCGGGAATATACCTAACATCATCTCTGCCGGGAAGCTGAAAATCACCAGCAAGGAATGGGCACGGTTCGGGGTCCCGGTCGGACTGCTTACCATGTTTGCCTACTATCTGGCCATTATGTGGCTGGAACATAGTTAAGAATCCCTTTATGCTGGGATTCTTCTTTTTTTATTCTCCAATTAATAGCTTTTTTAAATCTTCGCTGCCATTTTCTAACCTGCCAAAGCCCTCCCGCTTGTCATTGCTGAGTATTTCTGCATTCTTGCCATTTAACCATATGAAGTATGTGGTTATAGTTTCAGGTTCATCATTGTCCTCTGTAAAAAGAAAATCTGCCTCGGCATCCGGTTCTCTTTCCATTTCAGGCTTCATGTTCGGAACCCATTCTATCTGGGACATTTTCTCCTCTATGCTGTTCATCAATTCTTCATCCACCAAGGTGTGTTCCTGTTCCTTTCCCTTCTCAAAAATATCGATCCGTGTCAGCTCACCATATTTCTGATCATGACAGCCTGTCAGCAGCAAGAGAGCATAGCCCCGGATGATATTCCTGAAAGCATCCCTCTTCTTCACCATCTCTTTAGTGATCATCTGAGCCTTCAATCTTGCCCCAATAATACAGAAAGCCTGCGGAAGACAGCATTGTCAGCAGAATCAGCATCAGATTCATATCAACCCCTCCATTATTTCAGGCATTTTCTTATCCTCCTCCAAAACATGCAGCTTTTCCTCATATGGTTTTAGCAGTTCAACTATTTCCGGCTTGCTTACTGTTTCGAAATACCGGTTCCATCTGAACATTTTTCCGAACATTTTAATTGTCGGCTTGTAGTTTGCTTTTTCCAGATGAAGCTTCTGCTTAATGAATCGTTTAAAGATCCTATAGGTTCTTTGGCTATAAGGGGGATCAAGCAGAATAATCTGGTCTGCCTGTCTAAGGCTTTCCATGATCCAGGTGTGGTGCACCCCTTCAATGATCCAGCTGTCAGAGGCAATAATTTCCTGCAAAAGAGCATCCCTTTCCTTTTCATTCCTTCGCCTGTCACCATGCGGCCCTCTTTCCCATACTACATTGTCCAGTTCATAATGGGGTATTCCCAGCTGGGCAGATAACTTTCTGGCCAAGGTTGTTTTGCCGCTTCCAACAGAGCCGATAACATGGATTTTTCTATTCACTTTCATCGGGCCTCTCTCTCTCTTTCTATACCTCTTCCAGGAGTTCTTGCTTCCCAAACAGCTTAAGCAGAAACTCCCTGTCCTCAGGAAAAGAAAGCGGAATCCTCTCAAGCTCTTCTGCGCCAATCCAGGATATATCATAAATAAGTCCATCAGGGTCCTGGATAACAGGGCTGCCGCCGGCTATTTTAATTTCAAAATAACTGACTTCGGAAAGTTCAGTCTCTTTCACGAACAAAGGACGGATGATTTTTGCCAAATATCCTGTCTCCTCCAGCACTTCCCTGATACAGCATTCCTCACTGCGCTCTCCCTGCTCCTGCCCGCCCGAGGGAACTGACCAGCGTTTTTCTTCATCAGGGGTTCCCTGCAGGACCATCAGCAGTTTACCATTTTCAATACAAACACCAGCTGAACCAATCCACTTCTTCATTTTCCTTCCTTGTACCTCCCATATACCGCTATATCATTATGCATTTCGATAATGAAGGTAGAAGTCCTTCTTTTTTGATGAAAAAAGAGCAAAGAAAAAAACAGAGGATATTCACTCTGTCTTATACCATAAGTCCCCATATTTCTTGCAGGCGAATCTTTTCTTCTGATTTATCCAGATATTCAAAAAGGCCCAGCATATTTCCCCAGGGATCCGTAAAAGTGCCCCATTTTACAGGTACCCCGCTGCGCGACTGTATTAAAAAGGGCTCTGTCTTTAATTCATCCATCAGCCGCTGTCTTTCTGCTTCAATATTCTTGACTCCGAGGCGGATTGGCCCGCTTCCTTCTGCAGTCTTCCCTGAGGCCAGCTGCAGCCAGCTGCCAGGGACAAGCTCCCACTCGGCAAAACCTTCATGCGGAATAAAGTCAGGAGCTCTGTTGAGAAAGATGGTATACCAAGCCTCACCTCTTTTAAAGTCTGCCACTCGCAGCTGAGTGGTCATTTCAATGTACATATTGAACCTCCTCCTGGCGTTTTATTCAGTGTATCGGATAATATTTGGGAGGAGTTCTTCCCGATTGCTGTTTTTTTCGATCTAACTAAGAACTATTGGCTTGATTAATCAATGGTTTAACTGCTGAATATGAATTATTGTATTTTTTGACTCCACTTCTCTATGAATCAATTGCAGACCATCTGCTAAAAAGAATGGCAGCAATAAAAACAGCGATTGGCATTTGTAAAATACCGGTCAAGTATTTTGACAGTTCCGTGAAGGTTCCTTTGTTTTGCAATTGATGCAGTCAGTTCTTTACGAATCTCCATGAGTTTATCAAGCGGTATACTTTCAGAAAGCAGAAAGTCCTCGATGCTTTCAGTCAGCCATCCTGCCGTTTTACCCTGGACTGGCAAGGAAAGTATCTTGCTTAATAGCCTTCTTTTTTGTACAGTCCCGCGGGAACAGCAAGGACAGACTATTTTCTGCGAAATTTCTTCCAAGAGCCGATCCCCCTTCTCTTTTATATACGAATAGCTTATATGCTTTTGATAAAGATTTCTGTATGCTTAACGGAGGATTTTTTACATTTATGTTACAAATTTTCCTAGTTCTATTGTACGAGCCGGGCTTTCTTATACATACAGATAACAGCTTATTGTTAATTTTATAGATGGTGAATGAACGTATAATCCAGTGCGTATCTTTTATTAGATAGATATCCCTTCAAATTTAAAAAATAGTTTTCTGCAAAGTCTGGAAAGCTAGTATTGGAGAGTTTAAATGCTATAATTGAATAGTAATATCACTTTATAATTCTTATATAACAGCTGATGTTTAATAAGAATCAGAGGGAGCACATGAATGGAAAACTGGAGAAATATTTGGGTTAAGACTGGTGCAAAGCGGATTATCATTTTTGCAATCATCCTCTTGCTCCTTATATCACTGCACAGCATGATCAATATCATCCTGCTGACCTTTATTTTTTCCTTTTTAATGGACCGGCTGACCACCCTGCTTACAGACAAGTGGAACCTTAACCGGCCCCTGGTGGTAATGTTTTTATACCTCGTTTTAATTGGAGGATTGACGCTCGCGGCCATAAATTATCTGCCTGTCATATCACGGGAAGTAACACAATTGATTGCCCAGCTGCAGGCGTTTTATCTGCACCCCCATGAAAATGGATTCATCAATTATATTGTATTGTTCATTGAACAAAATGATATCAACAAATATCTTGAGCAAGGATTTACGTTTTTGCTGAAATATTTTACCGATATAAGTAAAATCGGCATGCAAGTACTGATATCACTGCTGCTCAGCCTGTTTTTCCTTCTTGAAAAGAAGAAACTGATAGATTTCACCTTAAAATTCAAGACGAGCAAAGTCGCTGCTTTCTATGATGAAATCGAATATTTCTCGAGGAAATTCTCCATGACATTCGGAAAAGTCATTGAAGCTCAGTTTGTTATCGCCATCGTTAACTGCCTCCTGACGACATTGGCTCTATGGATCATGGACTTCCCGCAGCTGGTAGCCCTTTCTTTGATGGTATTAGTCCTGGGGCTCATCCCTGTGGCAGGTGTCATTATCTCTATGATTCCGCTGATCATTATAGCTTATTCAATAGGCGGATTCATGCTCGTCGGCTATATCATCCTGGTAGTCATGGTCATTCATGCTATTGAAGCTTATATCCTTAACCCGAAGCTTATGTCATCCAAAACAGAACTTCCGGTTTTTTATACCTTCATTGTACTCATCTTCTCAGAGCATTTCTTCGGAATTTGGGGTCTGATCGTCGGCATACCTGTATTTATGTTTCTGCTGGATATACTGGGCGTCAAAGAAATTGCCCCAAAACAAACAAAGCAGGCCCGCGTCAGCTGACCTGCTTTTTCTCTGGACAAAAAGGATGCACCTTTAGGCTGCATCCTTTTTAACATGCTATGAAACTCTCTTTACTTCAATATACAGGACCTGGTGCCCGTCTTTTTCTGTAATTTTGAAAATAAACCCTTCTGCTTCCACTTGTGTTCCAACTTCAGCATCGAAATCCTGTGAAAGGACCCAGCCGCCAATCGTATCGATATCATCACTTAACAGTTCAATTCCGAGAAGGTCGTTCACGTCCTCAAGCAGCATTTTGGCATCAAGGATGTATTCATCTTCCTTCACCTTCCGGATTTCAGGTATTTCATCGTCATCAAATTCATCCCTGATTTCTCCAACGATTTCCTCAAGGATATCTTCTACCGTAACGAGTCCTGATGTTCCGCCATACTCATCCATAATGATTGCAATATGGGTCCGTTCTTTCTGCATCTTTACGAGCAGATCATGAATCGGTATATTCTCAATCACATGCATGACAGGCTTTACGAACTCTGACAATTCGTGGATCATACCGTCATCCAGTATTTTTGCAGTGAGAAATTCCTTTACGTTAACATAGCCGATGATATGATCTTTATCTCCATTGACAACAGGATAGCGGGTATAATTCTCCTCTTCCACCGTTAGCATAATTTCTTCAAAATTATCTTCAATACTGATCGTAATCATTTCGGTGCGCGGCACCATGATCTCTTTTGCAACTCTTTCATCGAATTCGAAGATATTGTTAACGTATTTCAGTTCGTTCTGGTTGATTTCCCCGCTCTTATAGCTTTCTGACAAAAGCAGGCGAAGTTCTTCCTCTGAATGGGCAAGCTCATGCTCGGATGCCGGTTTCAGGCCAAAAAGACCGACTAGCAAACGAGCAGACCCGTTCAGGAACCAGATGAAAGGATACATCAGGCGGTAAAACCAGATGATGGGCCTCGCAAAGAGCAATGTGATTTTTTCAGCCTTTTGTATGGCAAGAGTCTTTGGTGCAAGCTCCCCTACGACAACATGCAGGAAAGTGGCAATAGCAAATGCAAATGCCAGAGTCAGAATATGGGAAAGCGATTCGCTTACTTGGAAATATTCAAGCACAGGGTGCAGGATAACTTCAAATGTCGATTCCCCTACCCACCCGATGCCCAGTGCTGTCACGGTAATGCCGAGCTGGCAGGCAGAAAGATACTCATCAAGATGTGTCACGACTTTTTTTGCAGCCAGTGACCCGTTTTTCCCTTCTGCAATAAGCTGGTCAATCTTAGAAGATCTTACTTTAACGATTGCAAATTCCGTCGCTACGAAAAAGGCGGTCAATGCAATTAAAATAGCAAAAATGATCAAGTTAATAGTGGTCAATGAATAGCCTTACAAAGTAAGGCGTACACCTCCTGGAAAATTAGGGTCATGACCGCTGCTAATCCCCTGGCAGTTGATCAGGCAAGTCAGGAGAAATATTTTTTACTCATGTTTATTTAAGACTAGTAAGGCGCTGGTGTCGGCAGCAGCCTTTAATCCATTACTTAAGCCGAATCCCGGCCAGGCTGCAGCGGCAATTCAATTTAGAACGTACAGGTTTCAGCAAACTAAATTTGGTGTAATAGTTTACAGAACCCCTTGCATCATAGGTTGCTGTTGAAAAGCCAAGCTGCTTTAATTGCTCGTTCCCAAATGAATCACCCCCTTACCGGCACGTTATAGTTAGTTCTTATTTTACTGTCATTTTTGGCCGGTGGCAATCTATTAGCCCTTCTGTCCATTAAATGTTCAAAAATGATAAATCAAAGCCAGATGGTTAAGCTAAATATTGGACAAACCATTTGGAAAAAATGGAGAGGTGAAAAGATGTCTTTTATCCAATTATTGAAAAAAGGAAACAAATCATCCGGCATTGCTGCGATCGGCAATACTGTGCTTACAATTGCCAAAGGGATTGCTGCTGCCATAAGCGGCAGCGGTACAATGCTTGCAACCACGCTGCACTCTGCAGCAGACGCCCTCAATCAGGGCTTTGTATTCATTGGCAGTGCCCTTGCTGAAAAGGAGCCGACGAAAAGATTCCCGACCGGCTTTGGGCGTGTTGTCAACCTGTTTGTGCTCGTTGCTGTGATCGTCATCGCAATTATGGCCTATGAAACAATCCACAAAGGCTGGGAGCTGATCCAGCACCCAAAGGAGTCCACCAATATCCTGCTTAATATTGCCATCATGCTTCTCGCTATAGGGGTTGACGGCTTCATTCTATTAAAGGCGATGAAGGAAATTAATCATGAAACCCGCAGTGAGGCCAAAGGCTTTGCCATTGTTACGACTGCTTTCAAGAATAATGGACTGGCATCACCGCCGACCAGACTTGTGTTTTATGAAGACCTGATTGCCACATTTGGCGCACTGCTTGCCCTTGTTTCCATCCTGCTTGCTCACTTTACCGGTTTTTATTTTCTGGATGGGGTCGGAACGATACTGATCGGCTTACTGCTCACAGGGATTGCTGTTAAAATCGGCTATGAAAATACCATCGGACTGATCGGGGTAGCCGCCCCGAAAGTCGTTGAGGACCGAGTAGCAGATATGATCCTTTCCGACCCTGATGTGGTGGATATCATGGATATGCGCATCCTGCAGGAAGGCAGGCGCTTCCATGTAGAAAGCTACATTGAGCTTAGGGCTGGCCTCTCACTGGCAGATGCTGATGATATCAAATTCAGAGTCCGCGACCTGCTGCTGACAGATACCGATATCGGCGATGCCACACTTGGTATACTGGAAACAGACAATGTCCAGACCTGGAAAGATGAAGACGAATAAATAAAGAAGAGGGACACCTCTTCTTTATTTATTTGGGCAGGGTGTGATACCCTTTTTCGCCATAAGGCTGGAAATGCTCATGCCATTTCTTCTCAAGCTCTGCGAGTGCTTCCTTTTCACTGTAATACGGGTCGTCAATCGGCTTTAGAACCTCAAGCACCGAGATTTCGAAAGCATCCTTCCCAGATTTCCTCCAATCTTCCTGAAGAGGCTTATTAACATAGGACCCTGTTTCCAGACTGAATCTCAGACCGTTCAATGTCTTAATATTTCTGGTGCTTCCAATAAACATTTTTTTGCTGTGTTTGTTTTTTATTTGAAAGACACCTGCTTCCACTGGCACTTCCATGAATTGATTTTTCAGTTCCTTTTTCCGGTCCATGATTCTTTCCCCCATCTTTTATTTTTTCAGCCAATAGGCGCTTCCATCGGCCTTTCTGTCCAGCAGGCCATATTCAATTAAATATCTTCTGATCAGAGCATAGTCTTCATAAATGCCCTCTATAATGCTGTTTAACTCTTTTTCCCTGTACACTTTGCCAGCCTCCAGAAACTTGCTGATCTCTCTTATCACTGCCAGCCGCTGTTTTTCTTTTGGCGGAAATTTTTCAAGGCCGCCTGCAATGCCTCCGGGAAAGAATTTATCGACGATTTTCTGCTGTTCTTCCTTTGTAATGGCATATCTGTCATCAACCATTGATGCATGTTTATGAGGTGGTACAAAAGCCGGCGCATACTGGTCCTTTTCTCGCAAGAGCTCCATGATTGCAAGGAATGTTTTCGCCTGCCTCTCTTTTTCCTTTAGAGCAAAACGATGATGCCTAATGGTAGAAGCGCTTCCGATGCCCATTTCGGCCTGCACCTCTTTATCCGCCATTCCCTTATAGAACAATTTCAAAAGCTGGCTCTGATGCTCTGTCAGCCCGGTCCATTTCTTGTCAAGACCCAGCAAATAGTCAAACACCGAGGAATGTGATCTCTCGATATGAAGCCGCGTATATCTCTCTGCTTCATACAAGCGGTCTTCATATGGATAAACTACACCCTTTTCAATTTTCTCACCGCATAACAAGCAAAGAAAGCTATCTTCTTCTTCTCTGTATCCTTTTTTTATTTCCTCAAGACTTGCCTCCCAAAGGCTTGCAGATGTATCACGCATTAAAATACCTCCAATGACCCGCAGGTTTATTAATAAACAATTATAAATTTAGTTGATTATTATACAAACAATATATAATTTTGTTTGTAATTAGTCAATTAAAAAACGGCTATCCTTTTTGGATAGCCGAAGATCATTAAATATTATTCCCTGTCAGATAGCCTAGAAAGGCGAGGGAAATTCCGAAAACATATGTAATGCCAATGTACAGGAAGAGTGCTTTTTTCTTTTGTCCGATATGCAGCTGGATGGTTTCTAGCTTAAGTGTAGAAAAGGTTGTAAAAGCACCCATAAACCCGGTGCCGGCGAATAAAAGATAACTCTGATCCAGATGAGCTCCTGTCAGCAGGCCAAGCAAGAAGGCACCAGACAGATTGACGATGATCGTTCCAATAGGAAGGGTTTTCTTTTTGCTGTTATATTTCCGGCTTATGGCAAACCGGGCAATGCTCCCGAAAAATCCGCCAATGCCTACCAGTGCAAAGTGGAAAATACTCATATGGCTCCCTCCTCCTTAGCTATCCTGAATCCAAGCCGGCTGAAAAAAAGTCCGCCGATCATGCTGAAGATGATATAAAGGATTCCGAGGTATGCATGTCCCTTGTTAAATAAATCGACAGTTTCCACACTTAAAGTTGAGAAAGTCGTGAATGCTCCGACAAAACCCGTGCCAATAGCGGCCATAAGCTCAGGAGTGACTTTCATTTTTTTAAATACACTGGTTGTCAGCCAGGCAAGCAAAAAGCTGCCGGCCAGATTGCAGGCCAATGTGCCGTACGGAAAAACATTCTCCACGAACAGGCTGATCCCTATCCAGTATCTCAGCATGCTGCCTAACATTCCGGCCAGTCCGACATACATATAAATCATGATGATTGCTCCTTTATTACTAATAATCTTTAATCGCACCTTTTAGTATAGCACCTTTCTTGATGCCCTTTAAAATCAAGAAAAAACTCCTGCCATTTATGGGAGGAGTTCTTCTGAGTTCTTATTTGTCCAAGGATTCCTGGAGAGTGATCAGTTCCCTTGCCAGCTTTTCAATTCTCTCAAGGACAATGGGTGCTGCAATTTCATTGTCCTCATTAAAATCATTGCTGTGAACAAAAACTGAGCTGGCTGGGATAGTTCCCTTTAAGTAGGAAATGATCGGCTTAAGCTGATATTCCGCAACAAGAAAATGCTTGTCGGATCCCCCTGTTGTTAAAACACCGACTGCTTTTGATTTAAAAACATCTACAGCAAGATGATCAAATAGATTTTTCAGCGCTCCTGTAATGGAGGCCTGATATATCGGCGTGCCTATAACGAGGAAGTCGGCTTCAGTTATAGTCTGCACAACCTTCCATGTGTCGCTGTTATAATAAGTCAGCGGCTTGCCTGTAACAAACTCAACGTCATAGTCCTTTAAGTCAAGCAGCTCTGTCTGGATAGATGGAGACAAGCGCTTTGCCGCAGCGAGTACTTCATGTACAGCCTTTGATGTTTTCGATCCGGTCAGGGATCCTGAAATGCCGACAAGTTTCACAACCGATTCCTCCCAATGTCAGTTCTTTTTTAAACAGCAAATTCCTTCAATTCATTATCAATATGCTCTTTTATCAATTGAAGACACTCTTCTGCCGTCCTTGCAAATATGCGCTTCCCATTCACTATAGCATAAGGCCGCCTGGCGCACATGCCGCAAAAGGATAGGCAGCTGCTCTCAATAACGGCTACTTCACGATATTGCGCTTCAAGGAGTCCTTCAAGGTCCAGTTCTGCAATCAGGCTGCCGTCGCAAATCTCCACTACCACTATCCCAAAAGCGGCTCACCTCCCTGCTTTTTAAGCATGACGCCCTTTGTAAAATTCCTCACCAAGGGTAATAACTTCGGTTTCAAGCTCGACGCCTTGCCTTTCCTTCACAATTTTCCTGACATATTCTATAAGTGCCAGATAATCCTTTGCCGTACAATTATCTTTATTAATGATGAAGCCGGCATGCTTGCGGGAGACTTCTGCCCCGCCGATATTTTTTCCTTGAAGGCCGCTGTCCTGGATCAGCTTTCCTGCATAATGGCCTGGCGGACGCTTGAACACACTCCCGCAGGACGGGAATTCAAGCGGCTGCTTGCTTTCCCTCGCTACCGTGTTTTCTTTCATCCTGGCTGAAATATCCTCTTGGCGATCAATGGACAGATTAAATTCTGCCTTCAGGACAATGAATTTTTTTTCAGCAATGATGCTTTTCCGATAGCTCAGCAGAAGCTCCTCTTGCTCCAGTTCCAGGAGGCTTCCTTCCTCTGTGAGAACTACTGTTTTTTGAAGGACATCAGAGATTTGTCCGCCGTAGGCACCTGCATTCATGTAAAGTGCCCCTCCAGTCGTCCCTGGGATCCCGCACGCAAATTCCAGCCCTGAAAGGCTGTGCTCCAATGCTTTGCGGGAAACATCGATGATCCGGCTGCCAGCCTCGGCAATGACTGTATCTCCAGTGACCGAAATCTTATTCATTTTTGACAATGAGAGAACGAGCCCCCTGATTCCTCCATCCCTGATGATAATATTGGAACCATTGCCTATCAGAGTCACAGGCACCCCATGCCGCTTTGCCTGCTTTAGGATATATGCTGCATCCTCCGGGCATACCGATTCAGCGTAAATATCTGCCGGTCCGCCAAGCTTTGTATAAGCATGCTCCTTTAAGGGTTCATTAAGTCTGAAAGAAGAGTCCGGCAATTTTGAAGAAAGCAATTCATACAGATTTTTTAGCATATGATTCATGAAACCAGCTCCTTAAACAGCAGGCGGGCCAAATTTGCCATTATGGAAATCCCTGTATGCCTCCCTGATTTCTTCCATTGTGTTCATCACGAATGGACCATAGGTAACAATTTCTTCCTTAATCGGTGCACCGGAGTATACAAGCACCTTCGATTTTCTGCTCTTCGCCTTTATGGCAAGTTCGCTGCCTTTATTGATATCTCCCCCGTCCTTGTATGAAAGGGTCGCGACTCCATGCTTTTTGAGATTCACTTCATTTTCTCCAAAATCCATATCCCCTGAGAGGACATACAAAAATGCATTATGATTCTCAGGTATGGTCAGTGTATATTCTGATCCCTTAGTTAAGCTGATCTCAGAAAGAGTAATTGGGACAGCAGAACTGAGCGGCCCCTTGACACCTGCTATCTCTCCGGAAAATACTTTGATTGATCCTCCTTGAAAATCGACGGACGGTGCATCCTCACCGTAAACATTCTGATAGCTTGTTTCAGACTTTTTCAATTCCTTCGGCAGGTTCAGCCAAAGCTGCAGCGTGTGGGCAATGTCATTTTCCACGCCCTCCTCTGCATGGCGCGCTGCCCAGCCGGCATTCATATACTGCACGTCGCCAGGCTCAAGAATGTCCCGGCCGCCTGCATTGTCGATATGCTCCAGCCTGCCATCCACAACATATGTGACTGTCTGGAACCCCCTGTGCGGATGGTCTGAGAAAGCGCCCCTCTTAAACCAGTCCTCCGCCATCAGGATGAATGGATCAAAATCCATGAACCGGTCAGCCGGCAGTACCCAGCCCTTCTGGATGAACGGGAAGCCCGCTTCTTCATACTCTACATACCAATGGTCTTTGACACTTCTTTTAAAAAGGCTCTTTTCTTCCATTCTATCCATCTCCTTCTTCGTTCAAATCGTTGTCATTATCCCTATTTGCCTTCATTAGAACACATATTAGTTGTTGCATCAACTATTAAGGCTTTCTTCGTGAGCACGCTTTTTTTATCAGATGAAGCACACAGTCAGGAGGTGTATATACATTAAAAAAATCTGCATTATATATATGCAGCCAATCCACCAGCTCGGAAAACTCCTTGGAGCGGCTGTAAAAAATGAGAGAATGACTGCCTATAAAATAGGTAAGCTGCTGAATGTCCAGCAATGAATCTATATCCATGATCACAACATCTGTATCATCTGGTATGCTGAAGGGCTCATTATCATCCAGAAAGAAAACCTCCAGTTCTGGATATGCCTGAAGCAGCATCATTAAGCTCTTCCTGACAGGTTTATTCCCCGTAACGATTACTGCCTTCATTACCTCAGCCCCCTCTTTGCTCTTCTTTTATAATATAGCGGAAGACAGAAGACTTTCCTTCCGTCATACTGGTGAAAAGACTATGCTGCTTTTGGCTGAGTGGACTAAGACTAAAGTTTCATGGAGGTCTCCTGCGGGTGGAGCTAACTTGCTATGCAGGAGGATCCCTTTTAAAGTGAGGGGCATGTATTGATTAGATTGTTTTCTATGCATGAGTTTCCTTTTCAAGTGTGGGGCATGCATTGATTAGACTGTTTTCTATGCATGAGTTTCCTTTTCAAGTGTGGGGCATGCATTGATTAGACTGTTTTCTATGCATGAGTTTCCTTTTCAAGTGAGGGTCTTGCATTGATTAGACTGTTTCCTATGCATGAAGCACCTTTTCAAGTGAGAGTCTTGCATTGATTAGACTGTTTTCTATGCATGAGTTTCCTTTTTAAATGAAGGTCATGTATCGATTAGACTGTTTTCTATGCATGAAGCACCTTTTCAAGTGTGGGTCATGTACTGTTTTGACTGTTCCTATGCATGCGCTCTCTTTTTCTGCACGTTCCAAGCATTCATCAGATTCTTTTTTAAACATAAAAAAACCCTTCCTTGAAAGAAGGGTTCCTCTGGTCATACGCCCATTTTCCTGCGGGTATTGCTCGCCTTTTTAGTCATCTGGCTTTTCATCACCTGATTTTTAGCCGCTGACTTGGCGCCTTGTTTTCCATTTCCCTGCGCCTGTTTCTTTTTCTCGAGCTGCTGCTTCATCAATTCCTGAAGACTTACTTTTTTCTTTTCGCCGTTTTGAGTATTTTCCTGATTGGACATATTGTTTCTCCTTCAGATCGTATTTCTTTTATTATAATACAAGCGGAAGATAATTTCTTTCATTTATTAAAAGATCATAACCAAGCTGCCTTCTTTGTATGATAGCAGCTCTCCCTCACTCAGGCATTTTCAGTCTTGGAAAACAAAGATAGAGCATCAATCCCCCAGTCCCGGTCATGAAAAGGAATCCCAGTATGCTGCCTTCCGCTATGGCAAAAAAACCAAACACCAGAAAAATGATCGACAGCCATGTAAGAAAGGAATTAATCGTATAATCATAAATTGCACTTATAAAGGTCAGGGTCTTCCCGAGGAACTGCCCTTCGTTTCCTGCCCTTTTTGCCTGAATCGCTGCAAGCACCGTACTCCAGAGGAGTAAAGCAGGCAGCCCCCATAAGAAAATCCACCCAAAAAGACTCATATAATCCTCCCCGCCAGATCAGCAGCAGTCCCAGTTAAACAGCACCCGGTCAAACCGGCGTGCCTTCAGGTCGCTTTCGCTGATAAAAAAATTACAGATGCCAACATCTCCCCAAATGACCGCGTATTTTTCACTTGCCTTGTCATAATCGCTGTCCAGCTGGAACAGCAGGGTATCATATCTGCTCCCGCCCTCTCGTGGATCCATTTGTGTGAAATAAGGATAGCCGCCCATCTGATGGTGTACTGCTCCTTCAGGATTGCTGTAGTCATTGTAAAGGTCGTCAACCTCTTCATATCCTTCAGGCATTTCTTCCTCTGCCAGCCTTTCGAAATAATCAAGGCTTGATTCCCCGATCACTTCATCAAACCGGTAATCACCTGCCGCTATATACATACTTGAAGCTTTTCCTTTAATCAAATACTCCCCGCCCTCGAGGACATCATATTCACAATTGGAACGGTGTTCATCTATAGCGGAAAAATCTGTCACCAGATATTCTTCATTTTCCTCCACATCCTCAAAAAATAGGACCCGGAATCCTGACTGGTCATCCTGCTGATCAAAATTCATCCCAAAAACATCGTCATTTAAATCGATGTAAAAAGATAGAATGCCTTTATCCGGAAAATCCGGCAGTTTAGGGAGTTTATCCAAATTAAGCTGCGCAAGCAAATGAAGGGGCTGCCCTGCTTGATTAAGCGGATAATCGATGCCTTTTGGCAGGTAGGGGTGTCCCCCAGCCTTGCTGTCCCAAAGCCGAAGCTCAGCGTCAGGTTTCACAAGTTCAAGATGCACAAACTCTTTCCTCGTTTTTTCAAATGCTTCCCGGTCATTCCGGCGTATTAATTTTTCCTGCTTCATCAAGCATTCCTCCTGATTTTCAAAAACATAGTCTCATATATTTCCCGGCGACGTATAATACGATGCTGTATGCATATAGTTCCTAGTGCTTTTTTCCTTTTTTCATAGAAAGTAAACAGCTCACCCCCTCCCGTAAATAGAATACTGTTCCTAAATGTATTTGCAAAATATTATTCCGAAAATTCAACTAACTATTTTATAATATAAGCAGATGAAAAATTAAGGGGGAAATATATTGCGTAAATGGAGAATCATTCTTTTGATCTTCGGAGGTTTGCTTCTGCTGTTTTTGGCAGTGACCGGTTTCAATACACTGATGATCCAATCCCGGCAGCCCGAACCTAAGGAAGCATCCCTGGAAATCAATGAGGATCAGGCTGTCGGGCATTTATCAGAAGCAGTTACATACAAAACGGTTTCTTACCAGGACAGAAGCAAATTTGACTGGAAGGAGTTTGACAGATTCATTTCTTTTCTGGAACAAAGCTATCCGCTCGTCCATGAGAATCTGGAGCTTGAAAAAATAAATTCTTATGCGCTCGTTTACAGATGGAAAGGAAATACCGGGAAAAATCCAATTGGCCTGACTAGCCATTATGATGTGGTTCCAGTCCTTTCAGGAACGGAAAATAATTGGGAACAAGGCCCTTTCAGCGGGAAGGTGGAAGGAAAGAAAATATGGGGGCGCGGAACCCTGGATGATAAGATCGGGGTCATCAGCATTCTTGAAGCGGTCGAGCACCTCCTATCTGAAGACTATCAGCCTGAAAGGGATATCTATTTAATGTTCGGATTCGATGAAGAAATCGGCGGAGACGAAGGGGCCTTAGCCATTGCTGAAACCATTAAAGACCGGGGTATTGAGTTTGAATTCGTCCTTGACGAAGGCGGTGCCATCGTGGATGGGATGGTACCGGGCATCAGCCAGCCTGTCGGAGTCGTAGGGATTTCTGAGAAAGGCTCGGCCACAGCCGTCCTGTCGATTGAAGGCAGCGGAGGACATTCTTCCCAGCCGAAGGACCATACTAATATCGGCCGCATATCGAGCGCGATAGCAAAGCTTGAGGATAAACAGTTCAAGGGCGATCTGAGAGGCCCTGGAGAGGATCTATTCGATTTCACCGCACCGGAAATGAGTTTTCCGATGAAATACGTTTTTGCCAACAAAATGATCTTTGAGCCTGTCATTGAGAGGATTCTACTGCAGCAGCCTGCATCAGCCGCCCTAATCCGCACCACGATCGCGCCGACCATCTTTCAGGCCGGGGAACAATATAATGCCCTGCCGGAAAAAGCAGAAGCAATCATCAACCTGAGAGTCATGCCGGGAGACACACTTGATTCCATCCAAACCTTCATAGAAGATACAGTCGGAGATGATGAGATTAAGGTCACCGTCACTGGCAGCGAAGCTTCCAAGGTTTCCAGCATTGACAGCTGGCAGTTCAGGACAGTGCAGCAGGCGGCAAGGAATGTCTACAAAGATGCCATTATTGCTCCATATCTGATGTTCGCCGGCTCTGACGCCAAGCATTATGACTCTGTCTCCAAAAACACATACCGGTTCCTGCCTGTCCACATCACCTCAGAAGACCTGAACCGGATGCACGGAACAGATGAGCATATTTCAATTGAAAATTATCTGAATGCGATCGCCTTTTATGCAGAAATCATGAAAGAGGCGGATGCAGCAGAATAGTTGTATATATCCCTTGATGCCCATTCGCTGTGCCTGGCACAGTTCATGGGCATTTTTCATTTGTTCTGTTCATTTTAAGAGTGTATGATTCTCTTATCTGAAAAAATATTAAAAAAGGTGAATCTGTTTATGTTCTGTACAATTGTCCGCAGTGCCGCCGCTGCACAGCTTTTCTTTCTCCTGTCTCTGCCCTTTATAAGCAATCTTATCAAATATCTGCATCCGCTCGCTTTAATTGTCGTATGGGCCTGTATTACCAGCTTCACGATTACAGCAGGTCTGCTTTTCCGCGGTGAAAAGCTGCCATTGAAAAAATATCTTGTCCAGCTCGGTTTTGCACTATATAGCGCTTCCCTCCTCGTCCTGCTTTTTTTCAGGCCTGGCGATAATGCTTATGCAAACTATAACTTAATCCCCTTCAGAACGATTGAATTTTATTTAGCCGGACGGGTGGACTTTCTGGTTGCATTTTATAATTTAGCTGCGAATATTATATTGTTCATTCCATATGGGCTATTCTTGATTCTCCTTATGAAAAAGAAGTCTATTTTTACTCTATTGGTTATTCCGATTGTGTCTATATCAGCAATTGAAATAACCCAATTCCTGAGCAGGCGCGGCAGTCTTGATATTGATGATCTAATCCTTAACCTGCTAGGCGTATTTTTAGGATACGCATTCTCGCCTCTGTTGCAGAGAGTTTATGTCATTAAGGAGTCTCTTTGAAAATTTTGCAATCAAAAACCCAACCAGACTGAGTGGCTGGTTGGGTTTTTAAATTAAGCTAGCTCAATGCCTCCAGTGACACCATATACCTGTGCGGTCACATAGCTAGATTCTTCAGAAGCAAGGAATACGTATACGCTTGATAGTTCGACCGGCTGTCCAGCACGCTTAAGCGGTGTGTCCTGGCCAAAAGTCGGGATGACTTCTTGTGGCTGTCCTCCGGAAATCTGCAGCGGCGTCCAGATTGGCCCTGGTGCTACAGAATTAACACGGATTCCTTTTGAAGCTACCTGTTTAGCCAGTCCGCGCGTAAAACCGTTAATGGCAAACTTTGTTGCGGCATAATCCAGCAGGTTCGGACTCGGATTATATCCCTGCACAGAAGAAGTTGTAATGATAGAAGCTCCTTCAGGCAGATGCGGAAGTGCCGCTTGAACGGTCCAGTAAAGGGAGAAAACATTGATCTCAAACGTTTTGCGGAGCTGTTCGCTCGAAAGGTCTTCAATATTTTCTACTGCCTGCTGCTTGCCGGCAACAAGGGCAAGAACATCAAGGCCTCCCAATTCTGATTGGGCCTGCCCGACCATGTCCCTGCAAAATGACTCATCGCTCAAATCACCAGGAATAAGAACAGCTTTGCGGCCTTCTGCTTCAATCAGCTCTTTTACCTCTTCAGCATCTTTCTGCTCCTCTGGCAGATAATTGATTGCCACATCGGCACCTTCGCGGGCATATGCAATGGCTGCAGCACGGCCAATCCCGGAATCACCGCCGGTCACCAGCGCTTTCCTTCCTTTCAGGCGCCCAGTTCCTTTATAGCTCTTCTCACCGCAGTCAGGCTGAGGATCCTTCATCTCGTTCTGGACTCCAGGCGGCTCCTGATACTGCTTCGGGAAGTCTCCATTAAAGAATTGTTTGAGCGGATTTTCAGGGTTTGACATTGTTCAGCACTCCTTTTTGAAAAAAATAGTCTCAATACATATAAAGCCTGCCGCTTAGATTGTGCAGCTCTTCACTATGTATCCGTACTAATACATTCCCTTTTCTGGTAGCGATAAACTAGCAGCGGGAACTTTGAATGAGAGTGATTTTTGTAAATATATGTAATTTATGTAGAATTATTCGTTTTTTATGTAGAATCCTAGTATTTTTAAGTAGAATACATAAATTTTTAGGTGAAATTTTGCTGATTTTATGTAGAATTATTAATCTTTACGCAAAAATCCCGACTTTATGATGGCGGGAAACAAAAGATTTAGGCTGAAAGCTGCCAATCTACTATATAAGGTTTGCTACACTTCTTTATATCGAGCAGATTACTGAAAAACAGTCTAAAATCATTTATTTAAAAGGCTTTTCAAGAAGGTTTGCCTTGTTTAGGCATCAGCAGGCATCTCCTTAAAAATTGTTATACACCAGCCTGTGTGAAATCTATGCACGCGCTCCCGCTTAATCACAATAGTAATATTTACTGCAGCGGCGATCTCATTGTTGGGTAAAGGCTTCAATAGCTTGTAAAATAAGCCGGGATTCCTGTTCCCGGCTTTTCTGTTTACTTTTTCTTTACATTGTCATTCGGTGAATCTCCTGTTGCATGAATGCCTTTATTATTTTTTGAACCAAATGTCTGGCCGTCATTTGTGACTTTGGCTCCTTCAAGAAAATTGTCCTTTGTTTTCATATTCGTCACCCCTTTTGCTTATTGTTTCACTGCAAAGTTATATTATTCTTTAACAAATGGTTAAATTTTCATAAAACATTGACTATTTATGGTATATTATAGATAATACTTAGAAGTAATATAATCTGCAGGAGACAAAACTATGCCAAATCGAGGACGCAAGAAAGGTTCCATCGGAGAAAACAGCAGGAATCTGCTTTTGAATATTGCAGCTGAGGAGTTTGCTGAGAAGGGATTTCACGATGCCAAGATCAGCAGCATTGTTAAAAAGGCAGGATTGACCCAGCCTTCATTTTATCTGTATTTTCCAAGCAAAGAAGCGATCTTTCATGAGTTGATCATGGCATTTCAGCACAGGCTCTCTCATTTAACAGATGCGAGCCGAATAGAGCCAGGTGTAGAATTGCCACAGCTTCCAATAAGGATTAAATCAGGACTATATGCCATTTTTAGTTTTTTCCATGAAAATCAAATGCTTGCCAAGATCGGTTTTTATATTAATCCAGATGCTGAAACCATAAAATCACAAATGGCCGCCCAAATCCACCATAACCTTCTTTCCGAACAAAGAGCAGGCTACTTCCGGGAAGAGGCAAACATGGAACTGGCAGCGGCAAGCCTTGTGGGTGCCATTGAAAGGCTGTCAGTCACGCAGATATTTACGGGTAAGAAAACACCCGATATACTGGCAGAGGAAATTGTGGATATCTTCCTTTACGGACTAATCAACAATAAGAAGTAAATTATAGGGGGCTATAGAATGGAGGAAAAAGTAAAAATTGATCCTGAATGGAGAATGTTGATTCTAAAAGCCAGACACTTAGGACTGTCAAAGGACGATGTGCGCCGCTTTATTAACGGTGCGTACACTAGTCAAGATTCTTATAAAAAACAGGAATCCAGAAAAGTGAAACAAGAAGGAGAAAAAATAAAAGAAAATCACCCCCAGCAGTAAAGGTAACCTTAATTATGAATTGTTTGAAAATAGGGAAAGGGCTTTAGTTCGTTGTTTCCATTTTGTCCCCAACGAAACGAAAGATTAGCTTTGAACACAATTCTGCAATTATACATAATAAAAAGTTCAATCATAAGTCGAAATGCATAAGGCATTCATGAACGTTTCACCTTCTGGAAAAAATGATTCTAAAAAAAAGGAAGCCCATTTAGGCCTCCTATCTTAAAGTTCCTTTACAACAGCCATCTCCCTGCCGAATCTATCTCCCTTATCAATAAATTCAAGGCTTGCATACAAGTTATGTGCAGCCAGATTGTCAGGATGATAGCCCACAGCTACCTTTTTGGCACCTGGCAGCTGCGCTATTTTCTCAATCATCAGGAGCGTGGCTGCTTTGCCGATTCCTTGCCCTTGCATGCTGGAATCAATCATAATCCTGTAAATCCAGAAAGATTCCAATTCTTCCGGAACAGTATTGTACATTAATAAGCCTGCCATTCTTCCATCATATAAGATGGCATATGCTCTTAAGCTCTGTTCATATTGAGACTGCAGGATCGAAATTGCATTAGGCTCCATATAAGCCTCCTGATCACTGGCTAGTTTCAGCTGGCAGCATTCATACCAATTTTTCTCATTGATTTCTTCTAATATAATCATTTATTATCCCCTTTCATCATACAGGGATATGCTGGACTATTTGTAAAGTGCCGCAATCCCCTCTGTGCTGTTATGCTGTCTTTCCTTCTTTTGCATAATGAACGCCTCCTTTAACAAAATGGTCCAAATATTTACTGGAATCCTTATAATAGCAGAATTTTCTATCATCGTATATATTTCTATAATATGATTAACGCTTTTCTTTTAAGAGAGAATAAAGATATGTATCATTTGGCTTTCCTTCCTGATACATATACCCCCTCAGCACACCTTCCTTTTCAAAGCCCAGCCTCGAAAGGAGCTTATTTGAAGCGTCGTTCTCCAGGAAAACGACCGCCCCAATCCTGTACAGATCCATTTTTTTAAACCCATAAGCAATTACCTTTTCGGCCGCCTCTGAAGCATACCCTTTCCCCCAATAGCCAGGGTGGAGCTCATAGCCTATTTCAGCTCGATGGTGCTTTGGGATCCACGCATTATATCCAATGGTGCCAATCAGCTGATTAGTTCCTTTTAATTCGATGCCCCAGCGGACTCCTCTTTTTTCGTTAAAGATCTTTTGGAAAAAACGGATCATTTCTTCCGCCTGTTCCACCCGCTGGAATGCATCCTGTCCGTAATGGCGCACAACATCACTTCTCGAAAAATTAGCAAACAGGCTTGCAGCATCCTCCGCAACAATCTTCCTGAGCGTTAACCTCTCTGTCTCGAGTTCCTTAAACATCTAATCTCCCCTTCTGAATGTCATTTACTAATAAGAGGAACATGCGTGTAATCAGAAAAGTCATCCATGAAAGATGAAAAGGACCTTCACCAAAGATCCTTTCATCTGGCCATATAAAGAAGCAGTGCTGCTGCAATATTCGGGAGTCCAATTAAAATAGAGGCAGCAGCTGTCCTTCTGCGCTTTTTTCTCTGCTCGGGCGGTTCTTCCACATGCAGATCGGCTTTCATTCGATGGGGTCCCATTATGACGCCTGAAATAAGAACGGAGGCACCCCAGAACAGCAGGCCAATGGCTCCGGTAACCAAATGTGCATATTCTAGAACCCCTGTTAATAGAGAAGCTACTATACCAAAGATGGATATTGCAAATCCTATCAGAATATATTTCAAGTAGTTTCCCACTTTCCCATATCTATTTTACGAAGCAGGTATCCATTTGGTTTCAAGACCAGAAAAAATTCTGAAAAATCAACCTTTTTTCAGATTACCTTGAGAGCAGAGTTGTTGAAGATGTTATAATATTTTATAAAAACATCTTAATAGTGATCGCGATAATATTTCGGGTCATTCCTATATAAAATTAATAAACTGAAAACAATTGTCGCCGGAGGTCCTTATGAGCTATAAAATTGTATTTTTTGATGTGGATGGGACGATCACCCATCATGAAGATGGCAGCATTTCAGATCAGACGAAGGAGATGATCATTAAGCTGAAAGAGAAAGGGATCAAGGTTGCAGCTGCCACCGGCAGGCCCTTGTCCTTGTGCAGGGAGCTTGAGGAGCTTGGCATTGATACTTTTGTGACTGCGAACGGCGGTTATGCTAAGCATCGTGATCAAGTCATCCATAAAGTCACGCTTGATCCGCAGGTTATCCGTGATGTTGCTGCTTTTTCTAAAGCTGAAAATCATGGTTTATCCTTTTTCACTGAAGAATTCAGCACTAACGGCGTTCAGAGTGAAGAAATACTGCAGATATTGAAGGAAACACTGGCCTTCACCGATTACCCGCCATTTTATGCTGATATCCATGAACATGAAGTTTTTTTGATGTGCCTGTACGCAAACGAGGAAATGATGGAAAAATATATCCATGCTTTTCCCCATCTTTCTTTTCAAAGATGGCATCCGTTTATAGCAAATGTGCTCCAAGATGAAGTATCCAAGTCTTTGGCCATTATGAAAGTGCTGGAATTCTTTGAAATTGAGCCATCAGAGATGATTGCTTTCGGGGATGGAAATAATGATATTGATATGCTTGAACTGGCCGGACTTGGGATTGCGATGGGGAATGGAACTGATGAGCTGAAAGCAATGGCCGATTTTGTCACCCGTAAATCCAGTGAGGATGGCATAGAATTTGCCTTAAAGAAATTTGGAATAATCCAAAATTAGAATGTGTTCAATTCCTAGTTGAGCAGGTACTGAAAGCTGCGCCCTTTTTTAACAGCGGCAGCGGCCTATACCATAGGATAATAGCCATTGTCCTCAATGCCGCCGCTGTCCTGTATTGCAAAGCCTTTCCAATGCAGCATATTAAGTGTTAGAGCCGCCATGATCCCTGTTATCTCCCATCATATAATTTGAATCATCGCCAGGCTTGGCATGAGGATGTGTGATATTCGGGGGATTATTATTGATCTTCTTCCTCCGCCAGTCGATCAGAAAGGCAAATCCAAGGACAAGGAAAATAAAAATAAATAGAAACCAAATCATGATTCTCCTCCTTTTCCATAGTACTCCAATGGGATCTTTAACTCGCCAATTATCAGTGTATTTCCCTCTTCCACTTCATATGACATAATTATAAATTCACTCTGGCTCTTTTCAGCGAGTATGGAGTCATCCCTGAATTCTTTTCCCTCCTGATAAACATATGGCAAGATCCTTCTATATACCTTTACGGCCACGCCATCATATTCTTTCTGTGGAATTTCATAGCTAAATCCGGTGACAGCAAAATCAGTACTCTCAATGATTGTATAATTTTCTGCCAGCATAAGCCTTGGCAGTATGGAAACAAGAATGATGAGCAGCAGGAATACCGCAGCCATCCCAGGTATGCTTTTGTTCTTAAAATATATTCCCGAAGCCAGTGTGAACACAAAGACCATCAATATGTCGGGAACCAATGCTGCCATCTGCAGATCCTGCCCTTCTGATCCGATAAGAGCGAAGCCTGCAGCCGAAATAATAATCATGGCCAGTCTAATGAGAAAATATATTCCGGTAATTCCCAATAATGTTACACAAAAAATAGAGCGGATAAAATACACAGGACGTCCTCTGGTATACATCATAAGACCTTCTTTTATCAGTTTCTCCAGGTACAAGGGCTGCAGAATGAGGTAGGCATTCAAAGCAGCGAGGCAAGCAGCAGCTCATTCTCTCTGATGAATTTCCTATGCTTTTCTGCTCCCCTCTTCTGCCCCCAGCCTGCAGAACAAAATGCAAATGCATCGAAAAACTTATAAAAAGGCAGGATGCTGTCGAGATCAATCATCGGCCTAATGGTTTCATACCCTTTTATATAAGCCTCCCTGGCACCTTCATACTGTTCCCGAACATCACGGTTTATTTTTGAAAAGTCCATTTCAGGAGATCCGGGACGGGCACTTTCAAAATCTATATTTGTCTTCTGATACTGCAGCTAATGTATAATGATCAGCAAGCGGATGAATTTTCCTGAACCGCTTTTCCATACTATTAATGGTTGTGGGGTACCCGAGCTGTTCCATTAAATCAGCAGCTCCCGAATATCTTCAAATCTTGCCTCCCTAATCTCCTTTTTTACCTCCATGTTGTTCTTCTCCTCTTTTTATCTTCGACTTGAATTAAAAATAACCTTTAAAATAGTAATAAAATGTAAAAAAAAGCAGGGTCAGTGCCCTGCTTTTCCATCCAGTTCAATCTTTATGTTTTTGCTGCTGAATGTGGTATAGCTGAATCCCTCAATCTCCAGACGCTCAGGAATCACTTCCCGGCTGCCATCCCCACTTAGATTAATAGTATGCTTTGTTGTATAAAGTCGCGGTTCGTGTAGTTCTGCTGTACGCATAAAGTATTCATCTGCCTTGTATCTTTGGCCGTTTTTGTCAATAAAATAACCGTCCGAATTGATGCCTGTTGAGGTCCTGCCTTTGGCAGCAATTGAAAATCGCAGTTTTTCATATGCACGGTTTTCCGGCAATTCCTCAGTAAAGACTACTTTAGCCGGTTTGCCGGGTTCTATGCTGTCAATTGAGAGGCTGTTTCCTTTATACTCAGCCTTAATGGGAAGATCCTTCCCCTTTAAATCAATGCTTTTTGGTTCTTCTACTGAATATTGCAAAGCACCAAGATGTATTTTAATATGCTTTGGCTTTTCCCCGTATATAGAATCGAAGGAAGATGTCACTGTATTCCACCCATTGCCTGATGAGCCGCCCCCAGGGCCGAACAGCTGGCTGCTGACAAGGCCATTCTCTGTTTCGATACTGTCGATTGCGATAAAATCAAGGTTTTTATCATTATGAGTGTTTTGATATCTGTAGGTAAGCATGGTCGCTGTCGGAGCAATGACGAGCTTCTCAAAGATGATTGGATTCCCGTCTGTCTCTGTTTCGGCAGACAAAGGATATTCTATGCTGGGGTGTTTCACCACCGGAACCTCAAATGACCATTCACCTTTCAACGTTTCATGTACCTCATCCTGTTCTGACGCTTCACTAAATTTCTCCAGCTGCAGGATCTTCAGTTCAATGTTTCCTTCTGGATGGTCCATTGGCGCCACTGACAGTTTCCCCCTGAAGGTATTTTGTTTATCGGAATAAAGGTTCATCTGGCTTCTGATGGGCGAAAATAAGGGTTCATCCTGATCGCTCCAATACTTAGCAGCATTCAAGACTTCAATTCGATCATAATCAAGCATAAATAGATCTTCACTCTTCAAATTTTCAACTTCATAATAAATCAGTGTCTGGATATCATCAGCCGCCACACTTGTTATCCTGATTTTGATCCCGCTGCTTTCTGCTTCCAGATCCAGCTTTTCGCCAAGTCCGGACTGGATGTATTGCTGCTCCTGCTCGCTTTCCCCGGTACTGAAATTCTGCCACCAATCCTTAAATGCAGTAAATCCGCCATTGGCAGCTGCGGTACCGGCAAATAAGGCAAGACAGACAGCGGCAGCCAAACCGCCGATCCTGCCGGCTTTGCCCTTCTTCTTCCTTTTCGATTCTGTCTGCCGGACCCTCTTTCCCACATTCAGCATAAAATCTTCCGGCATTTCAATTTCTTGCGATTTTACGGCCAATGCTGCCGTTATTTCCTGGAGCTGAATCATTTCATCTTCACATTTTATGCAGTTTTCCAGGTGCTCAATCAATTTTATCTCGTCTCCAGGCTGCAGTCGTCCTTCCAGACTATCCAGCATCAAGTTTTGTATTTCACTGCATGTCATGGCTGCCAGCACCTCCATATTCTTTGCGAAGAATCAGCAGTCCTCTATAAATACGGCTTTTAACAGTGCCAAGCGGAAGCCCGAGAATGCCTGCGATTTCTTCCTGAGAGAATCCTTGTATATATTTCAGCAGAATTGGCTCCCTGAATTTCTCATCAACCTGTTCCAGTGCATCCAGCACATCCAGCCTGTCAGAGGGATGCTGTCCGGCCTCATTTCCTTCTATAGCAGCTTCCTGCTGCCTGCGCTTATTCCTCCTGTAAAGGTCCCTGCACTCATTAATGAAAATAGAAGTGACCCATGTTTCAAAATAACGGTCCTGCTTCAGTTTATCAATATGGTCATGGACCTTAAGGATCGTATTATGAAATACATCCTCCACATCATGATGATTCTTTAAATAAGCCCAGCCGATTTTGTAAAACTTCGATTTTCGTGCCTCAAACCAGCTTAAGACAGCATCAATATCCTTTTCCTTGATTTTTTTCAGCATAATCGAATCCTTTATCGCTTTAATCACACTCTTCTCCCGGCCCCTTCCTGCTGTCTGTTTGTTAATTAGAGGAATGCAGGGTGCAAAAAGTTCCCATTTATTTTTTTTCAATAAAAAAAAGAGCTGCAAAGCAGCCCTCATCCAGATAGTCACCATTTCACTCGTCTAGTGAATATGATTGCTATAAGGATCAAAAACCCCTGATAATAAAAGCACACAAATACCAAGAATGATAAAGCCCCCAGCCAATAATACTGCAGCAGCCTTATTGGTTTGTTTAATAATCGAAAATCCTGTTATCAGGAGTCCAGCAGCTATGAACAGCAGTATGATGCCCGCACCTATATTCATAAGAAAATCCCCCCGAAATCAATAAAGCCGCTGCACATAGCCTTCATGGAGTTCCCGTTCAACCTGCTCAGCCGAGACATTCGGTATCTTTGTATGAGCGACGATCATTTTAGCTGCAGATGGCAGATCCTCTTTATCTGCCCATGTGTCCGGCTTCCACAGCCCTGATCTGATAAAAGCTTTGGCACAATGGGTATAGCATTCCTTCACTTGCACCCCAATGCCGAATAAAGGCAGCTTCCCGTTTACCGCACTCTCTTCCAGAAGCTCAGGATCACGCACGATAAATGCTTTTCCATTGATCCTTAATGTCTCTCCCAGTCCTGGAATGAAAAAGACCAGTCCAACGTGAGGATTTTCCAAAATATTTTGGACAGAGTCCAGCCTTTTATTGCCGGGCCTTTCCGGGATGAACAAATGTTTTTCATCCAAAACGGACACAAACCCCGGCATATCCCCCCTTGGGGAAACATCACATTCGCCGGCGCCATTCGAAGTAGCCATTGTTAAAAACGGCGCCATACGGATGAACTCCCGGCAGTGTTCGTCCAGAATGGGAATCACCTTTCTAGAGGCTCTTTCACTCGGAGATCCGACAACAGCACGGAAATTATCAAAATCTTCTTTGGTTAAGATATATTTGAATATTGCTTTCATATAACATCACCTTTTCTTTCTAAAGCTTCTGCTTAACGTCAATCTTATTCAGCGTATAGAAGGTTTGTTTTCAGCCAAAATAAATCAAGGAGGTCGGAACTCATGGTTAATATTTATAGGGCAGCGGGATTTCTGCTTTCTTGGATAAGCATCCTACTGCTGCCAGGCAGATCTTTCAAGAAATTTGTGCCAGTTACACTCTTCTCAGCGCTGCTTCTCTTTACAGAAACTTTGCTGGCTGACAGACTCGGATGGTGGAGGGTGAAAGGCGGGCGCAAGTATCTTTGGATCGATGCCCTGATATTTATATTTGGACCCTTTTTTGCAGCCAATATGTGGATTTTTCATTTGAGCAATAAAAAATTCCTCATTTATACACTAGTCAACTTGATTACTGATCTCTTTTTTGCCTTCCCTTTGAATAGATTTTTTCAAAAAGCAGGGTTTTACAGGCTAAAGAAGTTCAACTCATCTAAGCTTTTTGCAGTTGCATATGGACTTTCCTTTATCAACTATGGCTTTCAGAAAATATGGGAAAGGATGGCAGGGCAGCAGGCTGGCTGAACATCGGGAGAGATACTAGCTCCTTAGGATCCTATAAAAAGCTGAAAAATATATGTATTCTACTTAATAGACGGATTGGGATGGAAAAAGATTCACCTTTTTCTAAAAAAAGAGAAGCAGCCTGCTGCCTCCCCTGTAAAATATCTATAATACTTGATGCAGGCTGGAAGATACATGGATGTCATTAAGATTTACCTGGAGCTTTACGAAGGTTTGGGCGATTTCCGGCCGAATCCCCGTCAGTTTTACTGTCATTCCTGTAATCTTGATCGCTTTTACTACTCTTAGAAGCTCATGGGCAATGCGGGTATCAATGAATTCTACCCCAGACAAATCAATGACCATACAGTTCAATGACCGGCTTGCTCCGTACTGAAGAGCCTTTTCCATCAAATCATTCGTTCTTTTAGTATCCAAGTCCCCTACAAGTGATATTACTCCGATATCTTCTGATACCCTGATGATAGGAATAGACAGCATGCTGACCTTGGCTTCTGCTGCCAGCAAACGTGTTCGAAGAGCAGTGGACGATTTCTCGCTGGTCCAGCATATAATATCATCGGCCGTTTGGTGAAATTGACGATCCCATTGCTCATAAAGTTCATCGGCCCACTGTTTTTGCTTGGCTGTCAGCCTTAACTTTGCTGATGCATCCTCCCTGAAGGAACAAATCTCTTCTATTAAAAATTCAGGCGGAGTTCCTGCTGCCAGCAGCTGATTGAGATGGTGTTCCCAAGAGCCTATTGTAGCTTTTCTATACTCTTTGTCCGGATGGAATGCCTCGGCAAGCATATCAGCCAAATTATTTCTCCAATGAGTAAGGGTACTTTTCCACTCGGGAGGAAAATCATGAGGATCCTTCTCTACATAAACACTTTTGGTGATTTCTCTCATGGTATCAGTATATTTCATTTCTTTCTCTCCGTTCTTCATAGAATCCTATTATATTGCAGCGTACAACCTGATGAAGAAGGATTCAGCTATTATTCCCTCTGATCCTTCCTTTTCCAGTATGAGGGGAAATCAAACGGAAAAGGAAAATAAGAATGTGGCTGGTTTGACCCGGCAGTTTCAGAGTTTAAAAATTGACAGTCTTTAAATTTATTTCCAGTTTAATCCATACTATATTCAAAGGATAAGGAGTGATATCATGTCAGATGTTTTTGTATATTGGGGACACGCCAGGATTAAGCTTTCCTGGGTTAAAAGCAGTACTTTGCCGCCATTTAATCTGATAACAAGCATCCATAGTTATTGCTTTTATGAAGAACAATTACTGCTCGTCAATCTGAATGAACGCGGATGGAATTTCCCGGGGGCATTTAGAGGAAAATGAGACACCTGAAGAGTGCTGCAGACGTGAAGCCCTGGACGAGGGATATGCCGCAGGAGTTTCCACCCTTCTTGGATATATCACCGTCAGCCAGGGAAATCCGTTTTGGAATGAAAGCAGCCCTTATCCCAAGATAGGATTCCAGGTTATTTACTTTATGGAAAGAGCAGCTCCACCCTTTTGAAGGTGAAATATGAATCTGCAGAAATGATGCTTATTGATTCTGAAAAAGCCTCTCTATGGTATAAAGGCTGGAATTCGCTTTACGAAGATATACTAAATGATTCACTGGCCAGCCTGAAGCTTAGAGCCTGACCTGCAAATTTATAAAGGAGTCATTCGGGACACGAAGCTAAACATGCCAAAGCCTGGTAACACTTGAAAGCCTGAGATCCTCAAATTCCAATTTATATAAATCGGGCTTTGAGGAACTTAATAAAAATTCCAATCCATAATCTCTATTTAACTTACCCATCATAAGTGTCATAACCGCCCCATGCGTACCTATGGCAATTTTCCTGCCCTGATTTTTTTTAATCAGATTAAGCAGTACTCTTGATGCCCTATCTTGACAAGCTCTGTTAGACTCCCCGCCCGGCAAGGCATAATCAGGGTCGGAAAAAGACCGTTCCAGCAGCGTCAGCAATTTCTCTTTACTGATAATAGCTTCATCCGGCAAGAACACTCTTTCCTTCAGATCCTCAAAAACATGGATGTCCTTACTGAGCTGTGCTGCGGTCCCTTCCATTGTCTGGATCGCACGCTGATAAGGACTGGATGCGAACACCTCAATTCCTTCATCCAAAAGGCATTCACACACCTTCTGTGCATCTCTTTTTCCCTTTTCAGTCAGCCCTCTTAATCTTTCATTTTCATTTTCTTTAGGCGACTCTCCATGCCTCACCATGTATATGTATGTTTTCATAAGTTCTCCTTTGTCATTATATAGACGCGTCTTTACCCATATAAGCCCAGGCGGTCCAGGTATTAAAAAGGAAAGGTTGACATTCCTTTCCCTTTCAGGCACTTATACCACATACAAACGGTCACTTTCTTTTTCTTCCAAACAGAAAATAGAAAAAAAATCCGTAAGTTGCTGCTATAAGCAGCAAGTGGGGAACAAAATGGAATTCTGCCGGGACGACCCAAAACAATATGACTGCCACTGCTATAACCGGCAGCATGATCAGCAGCCACGCCCTGACAAGCTTATTATTCAGGCTAAAATCAAAGCGATCCATATGGACTCCTCCCTCTTTACGATTTTTGGGATACAAGGCTAAGACTTGAAGGCTTTAATTACCTGGCTGCAAAACCATGCGGATCGTCACTAATAAATGGCCCTCAAACTCCTCCTCAAACTCTTCGATATGCTCGAAACCTTTTGCAAGATAAAAATTCCTGCCAAGCTCATTATCTTTTTCTACATTTATATAAATCTCTTTCACACCAGCCAATTCCTCTATGCCTTTGTTGAGGAGAGAGGTTCCAATCCCTTTGCCCTGTGCTTCAGGGTAAAGATAGATGGCACCCAATTCTGCTTTCCCTTCCTTGTTTACAGGTGAAAAGTTAGCAAAGCCAACAATCTGCCCTTCTTCCTCGGCGACAAAAAGATGGGATCGCTCAATCCTTTGCAGCATTCTTTCACTGCTGTAAGCTGCAGCCAGAAACTGGTCCTGCACTTCCCTTGGAATGATGCCTTCATAGGTGGTGTGCCAGCTGGTCTTTGCTACGTTCTGTACCTGTTCAATATCGTGCGGTTCCATTTTTCGAATGATGGGTATCATCTTTATTCTCCTCTGTTAAAATGCTGACAGCTGTTATTTTTTCATTCTCCTGTATGCTGTTCCATTTATCATGAACATATGAAGAAGAAAAATATATAGTAAGAGCACTGCAGGGATGCTATGCAGCTGGCTGAAAAAACATCCTGACTGTATGACCACCTTGAGGCGGACCCCACGCTAAAGCCGGGAAAATCGTACCTGGTATCTTCATAACCGGTACATCCACGGGAATTTACAAAATTCTGCCCATAACCACCGTGCTATAATATTTACCGTCAGACAGCAGCTTATCCTTCCGCAATACACCCTCAATTTCAAAGCCATATCTTTTATAAAGCTGGATGGCATTTTTATTCGTTTCCAGAACCTGAAGGGTGATTTTTTTTATTTCAGCTCCTTCTGCCCATCGAATGGAATCAATCAGAAGCTGTTTACCGATTCCATTTCCCCAATAATCTTTAAGAACGCATACTCCGAACTCCACCTTATGGGAAGTTCTTCTTAAATTGGAGCCCTCGCAGCGGGAAAATCCGACCAGTTTGCCTTCCGCTTCAGCTACCAGGAAAAGATGGTTCTGCTGCTTGCTGTCATTTACAATGACTCTCTCGAATCCTTTTTCATCGATGAAATTTTCACCGCTCTCCCTGTCCATATTCTCTGTTTCGCCATCGATCTTCACCCTCAAATCCGAAAGGCTTTTAGCATCTTCTATCTTTGCTTCCCTTATTGAGAATATCTCTTTACCGCTCTGTACCAAACTAAATCTCTCCTTGATTTAAAGTATCTTCTCAGGATTTCTTACTTTGAAAAAGTGGACATACCCGCATTTCGCACAAAAAATGGCGTCAACCTCTGAATATTTCAGAACAGTTTTCTTCTTGAAAATTGACCCATAGCCTTTAAACTCGCCAGTTCCGCTTTCTGCTGAACCGCACTGAGGACAAACTTGTTCTTCGGTCATCTTTAATCTCCTCTCAGCAAGCTTTTACTAATTCAGGCAAACACATAGGCCATCTTCTCATTAAGAAGCAGGAAGGCCTTCTCCAACTGTTCTTTTGGCACCTCTCTATATATATCGCCAATACTGAGCTCAAAATAGCATGAATGACCCTCTTTATCTCTTAAGTTACCAGTAAACCCTACGCCTGTTTCTTCCTGGACTTCCGTCAGGATCGGCTCGATTTCCTCCTTCTGATGCTGGAAATAGACATGAAACATATTGGATACTGGTATTGTTGGCAAAGTAGAAACACCTTTGCTGCTGTTAAACATTTCTGCAAGCTCCTTAGCTTCCTCATAATAATCCGCCATTTTTTCTGAACGCCTGTCGAAATAAAAGTCTGCAGAAAGTATGTAAGGATAAAGACTGATCAAATCGCCTCCATGGCGGCGTTTCCATATCTTTGATTTTTCGGTGAACTCTCTGCCTCCAGCAAGAATGGCGCCGGCAATCCCGCCGATCCCTTTGTAGAGTGAGATATAAACACTATCAAACAGTGAACACACTTCTGCGGCTGTTTTTTCGTAAAACGGAAGCACTTCCAGCAATCGGGCACCGTCAAGCTGCAGCTTGATCCCTTTTTCCCGGCAATAGGCCGATATCTTCTCCAATGTCTCATAATCAGGAAGCTGTCCGCCGATTTCCCGCTGAGGCAATTCCAGCAGCAGGCAGGCAACCTCCTCTTCCATGCCGGTGACATCCTCTAATTCAATCACCCTTGTTTTGTCTGCGAGCAGAACAGTTTCAATATGGTGCAGCTTTTTCAACCCGTCTTCTTCATGGATTTCAAGATGGCTTAAAGGATGGTAAGCCACCTTCGCAATCCCCTTTTCGTCGCACCAGATGCGCAGAGCGATCTGCTGGGCCATTGTACCGCTTGGGAAAAAAACAGCTGCCTCCTTTCCGAGCAGCTTAGCCATTTTATCCTGGAACTCTTCGATTACCTTCCCCTTGCCGTACATTTCACTCTCAATGTCTCCGCTGATATGATCGAATGCCTTTTTCAATACCTTTACATTCCGCTTGCCATGGCCTGCGAGCGGATATTCAGCCAAGCTGTATGATTCCTGGAGCGATTTAGTATGCATATGTATTCTCCTGTCTTTTCAGAATAATAGAATTATATCCCAAAGCGTGCTGCCGGGTCTATGGCTGCGCCGCTTCCAGAAAAAAAGGGCCGCCGATAATGGTTGCCCTTCTTAGTCTTATCCCTTTTTGAGTTTGTAAAATAAAGAGGCAATCAGGTTCGCTCCCCAAAAGAGGAAACCTTGAGCATTATAATGCAGCAGCTGATTCTCAAAGGTCATGTCGTCATAAAACTCTCCCTGAGCTTTTCCTTGTGCTTTTCGTTCCTGATCCATTTTTTTCAGCTCTTTTATATATCCATATTGAACTGGAGCGAGAATGAACGAAAGCAGCAGATAGATGCCAAGGATCCATAAAAAAATCATCCGGTCCATTTTTGCAGCTCCTTTCCAGTGGTTTTCCTATATTTACGAATGGCAGCTTGGATAGGTTTCACTTTTTTCGAAATATTCCCTTTATTGTTAGTTTAGCCTTCTTTTTTGTTTGTAAACCAAAGGACTATTTTCATGGATCAGGATGATTTCTTTAGACCATAAACAAAAAAGCTGTCATTTTAGTCGACAGCCTGAATCATAGTGTTTTGATTTGAGATCATGGCAATTTGGGACTATCAGTTTGAATTTTTCGTTGTTTAGTTAGATCTTAGCCCTTGCTGGAACCCTCTATTTTACTTTTCAGTTTTCAGAGGGTCTTAGTTTGGATGACTAGAACCCTCTATCTCTTTTTTCAGCTTTCAGAGGGCTTTAGTTTGAATGACTAGAACCCTCTATCTCTCTTTTTAGCTTTCAGAGGGCTTTAGTTTGAATGACTAGAACCCTCTATCTCTTTTTTCAGCTTTCAGAGGGCTTTATTCGGTCCGCTGGAATCCTCTTTTTAATCTTACAAAGTTTGAGGGGTCTTAGATCAGCCGGCTGGATCCGTTAGTTTTTTACTATTATAAAAGCCTAATTCCGCCTGTGGTGTCATTATTCCAAAAGTTTATCAGTTATCAACTAAGTAATAGGAGATTGCCTTCTTCATGGCCAGGCATTCTTTTAAGAAGCATCCTCAAACTGGCTATTATACAAATCAGCATAAAAACCATTCTGCCCCAGCAGCTCCTCATGATTTCCGCTTTCGATAATGTCCCCGTCCTTCATGACGAGAATCAGGTCGGCATTTTTGATGGTGGATAGCCTGTGGGCGATGACAAATGACGTTTTGCCTGCTGTCAGCTTATCCATTGCCTCCTGGATCAACACTTCTGTGCGTGTGTCGACAGAGCTTGTCGCTTCATCCAGAATGAGGAGCGGCGCATCTTTTACCATCGCCCGTGCTATGGTGATTAACTGCTTCTGTCCAGCAGAAAGATTTGCTTTATCATCGAGGATGGTATCATAGCCCATAGGAAGCGTCTGGATAAAATGATGCAGTCCAACGGCTTTGGCTGCTTCCACTACCTCCTGATCACTCACCCCTTTTCTGGAATAGACGATGTTTTCACGAATGCTTCCTTCAAACAGCCAAGTATCCTGAAGCACCATGCAGAACAGGCTGCGCAATTTTTCACGGCTCAACGCATTTGTCGGCATACCATCAATCAGGATTTCTCCCCCGTTTACTTCATAAAAGCGCATCAGTAAATTGATGATGGTTGTCTTTCCTGCCCCTGTCGGTCCGACAATTGCCACTTTCTGCCCTGCTTTTGCGAGAGCAGAAAAATCATGGATAATCATTGTATCTTCACTGTAGCCAAAGCGGACATTCTTAAATTCAACTTCCCCTTTGACATCAGTGAGAACAGTTTTCTTATTATCTTCATTTTCCAGCTCATCTTCAGCCAGAAACTCAAAAACACGCTCACTTGCAGCGGCTGTCGCCTGTAGATTTGCCGCTGCCTGTGCAAGCTGGGAAAGCGGCTGGGTGAACAGTCTGATATAGATCATGAACGCGACGATTACGCCGAATGTAATTGAGCCGTTTACCGCCAGCACTGCGCCGACCACACAAACTACGACATACCCGAAATTGCCGACAAACATCATAATCGGCATCATCAGTCCTGAAAGGAACTGCGACTTCCATGCGCTTTCGTACAGCCTTGTATTGATTTCGTGGAAGGCTGCCTTTGCTTCCGGCTCTCCGTTATATACCTTGACAACACTGTGGCCTGAATATATTTCTTCAATATGGCCGTTAAGCCTTCCCAGCTCTGCCTGCTGCTGGGCAAAGTATTTCTGAGACTTGGATATTAAGAAACTCATAAACACAAAACCGACTAATGTTGAAAGAATGGCAGATACAGCCATGATCCAGTTTGTATAGAACATCATGACGAGCGAGCCGAGGAACATTGTGATGGCCGATACCAATGTGCTTAAGCTTTGATTCATCGTCTGCCCGATCAGGTCGACGTCATTTGTCACGCGGCTTAGCACATCTCCGGTGCTGCCTGAATCAAAGTATTTCAATGGCATCCGGTTCATTTTGGAGGATAAATCGCTCCTTAAGTTCTTGGATACCCGCTGGGTGACTGTTGCCATGATGAATCCTTGAATATAATTGAACAGAAAACCCAATCCGTATAAAAAGGCGAGGATGGAAGCAATACTTACTACTTCGTCCAAATCGATTTTCGCCATCAGTCCTTCTGCAATCAGGTCAGTGATCCTGCTGAGAAGGTCCGGGCCGATGATACTGAAGATTGATGCTGCCATTGCAAGAACAAGGGCAGTCACAATAAACGGCAGATAGGCCCTGCAATAGGAAACCAGCTTCTTAATAGTCTTTTTGAAATTCTTTGGCTTTTGCCCGCCTGCAGGCCCCATAGCCTCTTGCCTGCCTTTTTGCCCAGCCCTATTGCGGTTAGATTTTTTATTAGCCAATTTCCAGTTCCTCCTTTGACAGCTGAGAATAGGCAATCTCCTGATACACGCTGCAGCTGTCCAGCAATTCTTCATGCGTACCGATGCCGGTAATCTTTCCTTGATCCAGCACCACAATGCGGTCTGCATCTTTGATGGTTCCGATTCGCTGGGCAACAATCAGGGTTGTGCTGTCACTGGTTTCTTTTTTCAAAAGTGACCGCAGCCGCCTGTCTGTTTTATAATCAAGTGCCGAGAAGGAATCATCAAACAGATAAATTTCCGGCTGCTTATAAATGGCCCTGGCAATGGACAGCCTTTGCTTCTGGCCGCCTGAAAGATTGGTTCCTCCCTGGGAAATCGCGCCTTTATACTGGTCTTCCAACTTTTCAACAAATTCAGAGGCCTGCGCTATTTCTGCCGCTCTTTCTACCTTCTCTTCAGGTTCTGTCCTCCCGGTGCCGTAAGCGATATTCTCCGATACTGTGCCGCTGAACAATACAGCCTTTTGCGAAACATATCCAAGCTTATCGCGGAGATCTTCCTGCCTGTATTCTTTAACATTGATGCCGTCAACCAGCACCTCGCCATCTGTGGCATCATAAAAGCGGGGAATCAGGTTAAGCAAGGTGCTTTTTCCGCTGCCTGTTGATCCGATAAAAGCGACAGTCTCCCCTTTATGGGCAGTGAAGCTGATATTCTGAAGGATATAATCTGCCGCATCCGGGTATTTGAAGCTTACATTCCGGAACTCAATCTCCCCTGCAGCTTTTGCATCATTCCCTCTTAAGCTGCCGTCAAGGATTTTGGAATCTGTTTGAAGCACTTCATTGATCCTCTTTGCGGATACCGTCGCACGCGGCAGCATCACAAAGATAATCGAAAGCATCATGAATGCCATTATGACCTGCATGCTGTAAGAAGAGAACACGACCATATCAGAAAAAAGAGTCAGTTTGTCTGGCAAAGCTGCATTGTTGATGATAAAGGCACCAATCCAATAGATGGCAAGATTAATTCCCGACATAATCAATGTCATTACCGGCATCATGATCGCCATCGTCCTGCCTGTAAAAAGATTGGTCCTCATCAGCTCGCTGTTAGCCTTTTCAAACTTTTCTTCCTGGAATTCCTCAGCATTATAGGCCCTGACTACCCGGATTCCAGTGAGGTTTTCCCTTGTCACGCGATTCAGGTTGTCTGTTAAAGTCTGGATCACTTTGAATTTAGGGAGGGCAATGACAATGATGACAGCGAGCATCACCATAAGTACGGCAACAGCAATCCCGGTCGCTGCTGTCCACTGCCAGCTCTTGCCCATTATTTTTAAAATGGCCCATACAGCCAGTATCGGCGCCTTGACAATCGCCTGCAATCCAACAGCAATCAGCAGCTGGATTTGTGTTATGTCATTGGTCGAACGGGTAATCAGACTTGGAGTTGAAAACCCATTGATTTCCTCCATCGAAAACGACATTGTCTTTTCAAACACCATTCCGCGCAAGCGTACGGCAAACCCGGCAGCTACCTGTGCGGCAAAAAAGCCGACAATCATGGCAGCAGCCATACTGCCGATGGCACATAATAGCATGTAGCCGCCCTGAATAAGGACATCGCCCATGCTGCTGCCTTCAGTCTGGACCAGCATGGTGATTTCATGCATATATTCAGGCAGCTTTAAATCAAGCCAGACCTGGATAATGATAAATACGAGGCTGCACAGGACAAGCAGCCAATCTTTCCCCTTAAAATGCTTAAACATAGCAAGCATCCGCCAAATTCCCCCTTGATATTTCTTTATCTAACAGTATTAGATATCAATCCAGATATACCGCATTGAGCGGCTGAAGATCATTCCATTTCTTTATGGATTTCTTCAATGCGTTTCACAATGCGGACGAATTCTTTTGCATCATGTTCTCCAAGCTTCCTGAAGGTTTTTTCGACAATTCTTTTAGCTTCTTCATGCTCTTCCATCACAAAAGTCCTGCCGATTGGTGTAATCGAAACGATGACAAGCCGCTTGTCTTTATCATTCCTGCTTCGCTCGATATATCCCTTCTTTGCCAGGTTCTTTAATGCAGCAGCTATTCTTGGAGTCGAAAGGCACAGCTTTTCACTCAGTTCACCTGAAGTAACGTCATTATGAATAAATGTCAGGTAACCCAATATACTCCTTTCCCCATGGGAAAGATCATTGACCTTCTTTTGGAAAGGCATCTTCGGTGATTTGCTTATATTCTGGAAAAATTCATCTACTAAATCCTTATAATCCATAACCAGCACCTTTAAGTTTAATTTATCTAATACTATTAGATATCATATTCAGCAAAAAGTCAACGACTTGAAACAGCAGCTTAAAGCAGCCAGCATTGCACCAAAATAAAAACCTTTCAGATTGGTTATTTTATTTTTATGGAGGTGATTGGTATGGCGGAAAAAGAATTTCCCAATGTAAGCCTTGGAGGAAAGATTGCCAAGGAAAAGGGAGATGGCGGAGATCAGGTTCACGGGCATGAAAAAGAAAATACTAACGGAAGAATCAACACTAATCCTAAAACGAATATGTGACGGCTGTGTGCCGGCAAAGATAAGGAGCGGCCCGGACGGCTCTCCTTTTTTGCCGGATATTATAAATTGAAAAAATGACAGGTATTTCAGAAAATAAAATGGCTGCACTTATAGCGATTCCCTATATCACACCTTAAACATATCTGAAGTTGATAAAAAGGTGGCGATATAGCTAATATTGCATGGCGTTAGCCTTTGAGCAATATAATGAAGAACGCACCAGAAAAAACATACCCCAACACATCCAAACAGGAAACCCCACTCAACCTCTGCTATTCTTTTTATTAAAGCCATTCAAATGAAGGAGTCCTGAGATTGGAAGAAGACCACCTAAAAAATCTACTGGAATTACTGGAGAGATACCCGCAGACCGAAATTACCCTCACCCTTTCGAATCAGCAAAAAATTCCCTATGCCATCATTAAATACGAAAAGAAAGCTTTCATCCTTTTTGAGCTGGACACCGAAACGTCCTCTCATTTTACAGATATTTGGACTTTGTTGACTTCCTTGCATAGATACTGGAGCCGCAATAACACACTGGCCGGTGCCTAGTCATATTAAACAAAATTCTAATAGGCATGTTTAGCCTTCAACTGTGCACTCTATAAAGAGAATTAAGAGAGCTGCAATAACGGGGAGGGACCGGCATGTGGAATGCTTTGTTATGGGGAGGAATATCAGGATCTGCTGTCCTATTGGGGGCAATGGCATCAATGCTGCTGCAAATCCCTCAAAAGATCATCGGGCTGATCATGGCATTCGGGACAGGAGTCCTGATCGGTGCAGCATCTTATGAACTGATTGGAAATGCCGTCATTGAAGGTGGAATCCTCGCTACAAGCATAGGATTTCTCTCGGGCGCCCTCCTTTTTACCATCCTGGACAGCATTGTTTCCCGGAGAGGTGCAGATAAACGGAAACGGTCCAGCCATATGGCTGCGCGAAGCGGAGGAATGGCCATTTTTATCGGCACCGTAATTGACGCAATTCCTGAATCGATCATGATCGGAGCCAGTTTGATTGAGGGCCAGTCTGTCAGCTTCCTTTTAGTCGTCGCCATATTCATCAGCAATATTCCTGAAGGCCTCTCCAGTACCGCCGGCATGAAAAAAAGCGGCTATTCCTATGCAAAGATATTTCTGCTCTGGTTCACCGTCCTCGCTATCTCTGCCATTGCATCACTTTCAGGCTACAGCCTTCTTGCCGGGGCCCCTGCTGAAGTGATGGCAGGGATTGCTTCTTTTGCAGGGGGAGGCATCATCAGCATGATCGCTTCGACGATGTTGCCTGAAGCCTATGAAGACAGCGGTCCTGTTACAGGGCTTGTCGCCTCCCTTGGTCTGCTCGTTTCCATTATTTTGGATAATGCTTCTTAAGCATAAGAGGCAATTCAATTGCAGAAAATGTCTTAATAAGCTTTAGTTGACCAAACATTGACAGAACCATCCTTTAAAATTTCGTTTGCGGCAGCAGCCCTAATAATCGCAACTGCCTCAAAATCTAAGCTGCATGGTTGCCTATTTCAGTTTTTTAATTAGATCAATAACATAATACAAGAGTGCAATCAAAAAGGAACATAAGATCAGGTTAATGCAGCCAAAAGTCATTGCCGCGAATTCTCCCGGTGAACTGTCAGCAAAAAGGCTTGCAAAAATAAAAAACAAGATGATGCTGGACCCGATCCCCAGAAAAAAAATGCTGATATATTTAGCCATGGTCCCTCCTTATTTCTTAAGCCTTGTTTCTGCAATCACTGTACCCGCCATCAGCAGAACAAAAATAACAACAAGACCAGGGATAAGCAGCAGCTTTGAATTTTTTTCCTCATTTGCAAATGTATATTCTCCACTTCTGTCAGCTCTTGCATATGTCCCGCTCCCTGCTTCCACTGCAATCGATTCTTCGGTACTGACTCCTTTTATCGAGAAATATTTGCTTCCTTTCCGGAACTTATTGGAAAAATTACCGCTCAAAGGCTCCATATCAGAATAAGCTGTCACTTGCCCGATTTCTGACTCAATTTCACTTTTTTCTATATATTCTTCCTTTACTGTATACTGATAGCCTTCCCACACAACAAAGCTGCTCGCCCATTTCGTCGCACCAGCAATGCCTGGATATACTGCAATTATAAGAAATAGAAGGCTTGACGAAAAGAACAATCTTCGGATTCTCACTTTTCTTCTCCTGACCCGGCATCTCGGTTTCTGCTGAGTATACCCAGATACTCCACCCAAGGTCCGACATCCTCACGATATCTTTCTGCCATAACCCTTGTAATCTGTGAAAGATGGGTAAGATCATGCACTGCCCAGATGGAAATCAGTTCCCTAGCCTTCACGGCTCCCAATGCCGGATGCTTTCCTGCAGCTTCGAGTCTGTCTTCATTCCCCATTAGTTCCCTCAGAAGAGAAAGGTTTTCAGCTCTCATCTCTTTAAATTCTTTAAGCTTCCGGGCGACAGTCTGTTCCTCCTTTTCCAAGTGGGAAAAACGGTCAAAAGGAGGAAATGGCTCTTCTTCCCCTTTTTCCAGCATAAACCTGAGGCGAGGCACCCAGTTATGCTTTTCTCCCTCTATCAGGTGATCGACCACTTCGACAGGATTCCAGGTTCCTTCCCCTTCATTGGCCCCAAGCCATCCTGGAGACAGCCCTTCCAAAAAAAGTTCCAAGACCCGCGGTGTCCGCTCCAGCACTTCCATTGCTTCAATCAGCTTAAAATTCATTCCTCAACTCCCCCTTCTGTTTATAATCTCTAATATTCTATTCCAGGCATTTATCAATTACCTGCTGTACATAAATTTCAGGAAAATAACAGTCTTGGATTTGCTCCGTCACTTGTACTATAGTAAGTGCAGACCGAAGGAGTGATAAATATGTTCATTAAACTGACGAAAGAACAGCAGCAAACCATGATTTCCGATATACAGGAGTTTTTCCTGCAGGAGCGTGACGAAGATTTATCAGAATTTGCGGCTGAAAGGGTGCTCGATTTTGTAAAACAGACACTTGCCCCTCATTTTTATAATAGTGCCGTTTCAGATGCCAAAACCGTTGTGGAACAGCAATTTGCTTCAATGGAAGAAGAAATCCTGACGCTGCAGCGCCCGATAAAAAGATAAGATGGAATGGCCTGGAAATA
Source organism: Bacillus infantis (assembly GCF_020171945.1). GTDB lineage: Bacteria > Bacillota > Bacilli > Bacillales > Cytobacillaceae > Bacillus_AB > Bacillus_AB infantis_A. The sequence continues at coordinate 501,545 of NZ_JAIVAP010000001.1, forward strand.
ATCCGGGCTTTCTTTATTTAATGGATTCCAATAGCTCCACGTCCACATTTTCAGTATTGTCAGGATCACTATTATGTTCATAAATCTCCAGATTCCAGCAGTCTTTGGCCCTTTCATATCCCTCTGCTTCCATCCACCTGTGCAATATTTCATAGCTCTGTCGGATATCGGTGTTCGGCCCATGATGATGGATGGCAGCATACCTTTGAGGCCGGACAGTCAGACTCGTCATTCCTTCTGGTACCGGATTGTTTCGGTCCGTTTCAACCCCGATCCAATAACCATCTTCATGCTCTGAAGCAGCTTCTGCTACAAATGCCCCAATCTGCCGTCCGCCATCCTTGACACCCTGGATTTCGGAGACCCTCTCCAGAAGCCTTTTAGCTGCCTTGGGGATTTCTTTTATGTATTGGCTCCCCTCACAAAGTACGCGAAAGCCGATAAGATGAACCTCCGCCATCTCAACTATCCTTTTTTTATGTTTCAAATTCGCCTGCATTCTGCCAGCTCCTTCCTTTTAACATCTTATTTCGACAAGGAAAGCAGGCATTCCCCCCAATTCACTAAAATTTGGGCATAAAAAAAATGAGCTGAAGCCAGCTCATCTTTGATTAAAATTCCTCATAATTGGCCGGATCCTGGTCATGCAGCCTGCCGCCAGGGTGGCTTAATCTTGAGATGGATGCCATATCCTGCCCGTCCAGTTCAAAATCAAATATAGAAATATTCTCTTTTTGTCTTTCAGCAGAAGATGATTTAGGAATGGAAACAGCTCCCAGCTGATAATGCCAGCGGAGAACCGCCTGGGCAATGGATTTCCCATGTTTTTCAGCAATCTTCTGGATATCTTCATTTCCGAGAAGATCGCTGCTGCGGCCAAGCGGGCTCCAAGACTCTGTCAGAATATCGTTCTTTTCATGATAGGCACGCTGTTCTTCCTGGTTGAAATAAGGATGCAATTCGACCTGGTTCATGCTCGGTTTAACTCCTGTCTCCTTCTCCAGCCTGTCCAGATGCTCCGGCAGGAAATTGCAGACACCGATTGAGCGGACATACCCTTTTTTCTTTGCTTCTATTAATGTTTGCCAGGCTTCAACATACAATTCTTTTTTAGGATTTGGCCAGTGAATCAAATAAATATCGTAATAATCCAGGCCTGCTCTGAAAAGGGATTCTTCAATCGCAATCATCCCTTTTGCTGATTCATGATAGCGTCCTGGGAGCTTTGAAGTGATGAGCAAATCCTCTCTGGAAACAGAGCTTCTTTTTACAGCTTCGCCGATTGTACCCTCATTTTCATAATTGTAGGCAGAATCCAGCAGGCGGTATCCTCCCTCATCAATCGCTTTACGGATCGACTCGGCACCTGCACTGCCCTTTAATTGATATGTACCCAGACCGATCGCGGGAATGGACAATCCATCATTAAGCTTTACTTGAGGTATCCCATTAACCATCTTTGCTCACTCCTTTTTCTGTCATACTATTACCTTACCATACTTTGGATTTTTTACCCTGCTGCGGGGTTTGGACTTTGCTGTTCTTTGTTTCAGAAACTACTATTCTCTTTTCTTCCTGAGATAGTGGTTCCAGCTCTCCCCTCTAGAACCACTATTCTCTCTTCTTCCTGGAATAGTGGTTCCAGCTCTCTCCTCTGGAACCGTTATTCTCTCTTCTTACTGAAATAGTGGTTCCAGCTCTCTCCTCTAGAACCACTATTCTCTCTTCTTACTGAAATAGTGGTTCCAGCTCTCTCCTCTAGAACCACTATTCTCTCTTCTTACTGAAATAGTGGTTCCAGCTCTCTCCTCTGGAACCACTATTCTCTCTTCTTCCTGAAATAGTGGTTCCAGCTCTCTCCTCTGGAACCATTATTCCCTCTTCTTCCTGAAATAGTGGTTCCAGTTCACTCCTCTGGAACCACTATTCTCTCTTCTTCCTGAAATAGTGGTTCCAGCTCTCTCCTCTGGAACCACTATTCTCTCTTCTTACTGAAATAGTGGTTCCAGCTCTCTCCTCTGGAACCACTATTCTCTCTTCTTACTGAAATAGTGGTTCCAGCTCTCTCCTCTGGAACCATTATTCCCTCTACTTCCTGAAATAGTGGTTCCAGCTATTCTCTCAACCTCGATTCGTTAACCATCCACAGCCCACCTAAAATCAAAAAAACCTCCCGCAAAGGAGGTCTTTCAATCTATCAAAGGCTTTCTTTCGCCTGCGTTACACCGCCGCTTCGAATGGCAGCAACAAAAAATCCTATCACTGCACCCACTGCAGCCGGCAAAATCCATCCAAGTCCAACATCATATAATGGCAGGATTGCACTGAATACCTCTTCAACCGGTCCAAAGCTTAGGCCGGCAGCCTTCAATCCATCGAATAAGCTGACGATGAAAGTGAGCAGCATGCTTACCTGGTAGACTTCCTTTTTTCCTTTGAAAAGAGGATGCAGGAAAGTAAGGAACATCAGGCAAATGGCTAAAGGATAGATTCCTGTAAGAACAGGGACGGAAATGCTGATCAGCTGGCTGAGTCCAATATTGGAGAATACAGCGCTGAATACAGACAGTATGACAACAAAAACTGGGTACGAAACAGAAGGGAACACCTTATGGAAATAAGACGAACAAGCCGTCACCAGCCCGATGCTCGTTGTCAGGCATGCCCCAAGAACAATGATGCTTAAAAGCAGTGCGCCGAATGAACCAAAGTAATATTCTGATGCACCGGACAGTACAGCTCCGCCATTATCAAGCCTGCCGAGCTCACCGACGCTCGATGCGCCAATATAAGACAGCGAGGTATAGATAATAGCAAGAAGTGCTGCCGCAATAAGGCCAGCTTTAGCTATTGAAAGCATGATTTCTTTTCTTGAACCGGCCCCTCTTTCTTTTACTGCATCCACAACAATGATCCCAAACACAAATGCGGCAAGTGCATCCATTGTCAGATAGCCTTCCTGGAATCCTTTAAAAAAGGTGCTGGCTAAATAATTTTCACCTGGTGATTGAAAAGAACCCATAGGATTGAAAAAAGCGGCAATGATCAAAATGCCCACTACAATCAACAGGATCGGCGTCAGGTATTTACCGACAATATCAACGATTTTTGAAGATTTTAAAGAAAAGAAGCCTGTAACCGCAAAAAACAGTACAGAAAAGATAATGAGTCCAATCGTGCTGTTACCAGTTAAAAACGGCTTTACGCCCATTTCAAATGAAACGGTTGCTGTCCGGGGAATGGCAAACAATGGCCCGATGGACAGATATAAAATCATCGTAAATACCGCACTGAATGCTGGATGCACCCTTCCTGCCAGCGACTGAAGATCGTTTTTGCCGGAAAAGCCAAGCGCCAATATCCCTAATAGCGGCAGCCCTACCCCAGTTACTATAAAGCCTGCATTGGCTGACCAGATACTGGTTCCTGCAGACTGTCCGAGCATCGCAGGGAAAATAAGATTACCTGCCCCAAAGAAAAGTGCAAACAACATAAAGCCTACGGCGACTACATAAGAAAACGGTATTTTAGATCCCATCCTATTCTCCTTTATGCTAAAGATTCTCGCTGCTTAGTTTTTTCTCAACTTGCAAATTTCTGAAAATGATAAAAGCAGTTTAGTTTAATAGTTACGTAATATATTGCATAACTCAAGATAACACACGATCCGACCGTATGCAATATATTGCATAAAGAAAATTTTCGAATTATGCAATATATTGAATTTTTCTTTCTAATTCTTTATACTAATTGTATAATCCAGTAAAAATTTATAGAAACCTATGAAAATACTAGAGGTGAAGATAGATGCCCATCCCTGCCAATTTTGCTTCTCCTGCACGCGTATCGGCCAAAGACCGCGCTTTCCTGCAAATCCAGGAATGGATCATTGACGGCACCTTAAAGCCGCAGGAAAAATTGAACGATGCCGACCTTGCCAAAGCGCTCGGCGTCAGCCGCACACCGATCAGGGAAGCGCTGCAGCTGCTCAGCGTCCAGGGATTCGTAGAAATGTTCCCAGGCGTCGGCACCCAGGTCACTACCGTCAATCCGGAAGATATCACAAAGATTCTTCCGCCGCTTGGATCCCTGCAGGCGCTTGCTGCAGAGCTTGCAGCACCATCCATGGACAGCGCGACGATTGAGAAATTAAGGTCCATCAACCGTTCCTTTGCGGATTCCCTCTTAAGGGGCGATACCTTTTCAGCACTGAAACAAGATGAACAATTGCACAATCTTATTATTGAAAAAGCGGACAATCCTTACATCACCAGCTATGTATCTTCCCTGCAGGCCCATGTAATGAGGCTTTATTATAATAAAACAATCATTTTGAAGCCCCGCTCAATTGATGAGCATGAGGAAATCATCAAAGCTTTTGAAGAAAAAAATACCCATAAAGCTTCGGATGTAGCACGAACCAATTGGCTGAGGGCCATTGATGAGTATTACGGGGAAAATTAATATTTGTAGAGGAAATGGCAGCTGCCCATTTCCTTTTTTTATTCTGCATCGGCTCCCAGTTGTGCTCTCCTCACCAGCCTTGTGCCAACATAAGCAATAAAAGCAATGCCAAGATCAATCAAAAACAAGTAAAACAAGTTCATTCCCTTATTCAGTTCGACCATGCCGAGCGCCTTCTCTATGGAAGCAAACACAAAAGAATACATTGCACTGAGAATAACGGTATACAGGATAAAACTTTTTCCATTCCTGGTGCAATACTGATAAATCAGCATAAATCCTGCAGGCAGCACTGACATCGTTATATTAAAAGCATGCGGGAAAATCGGCAACATATAGTATGTATGAATGAGCAAGGTATAATTACCGAGCACAATGTCTGTATATGTCCAAAGCGCGTGGACAATAAATCCAAAAAAGAACACCTCAAAGATCCTCTTGCGGTCGACTGTAAAATACAATAAAACAAGCGGCAGCACCAGAAGGACTGCTACAGCCCAGAACTGCCATGAACCAGGACCGGAATAGTTCTTCCAATAAGAATCAACCAAGGAAGTCATCTCTTCACTCAGCTGAAAAATTTTATCCCAATACTCGTTATAGCTCATCTGCAGCACTCCATGATATGAATTTCAAGCCCTATCTTTAGAGCTTTTCCTCTTATTGTCCGTAGAATTATCTATAATATACATATAATTTCCATGAATCAGTATCAGCAAGAAAGGCAAGCCAGCTCAATACATCATCTTAATAAATTTTCCCATTCTCGGCAGATCGCCTCCATTACTAAAGAGCATAAATAAAGACACCCATTATCTTTATGGGTGTCTTAAGAGAGCCATCATTCCGTTTACCAGCGGGCAGTCAGCATCTTTCTTCTGGTATAAAACTCGACTCCGTCAGAGCCGTTTGCATGAAGGTCTCCATAGAAAGAATTCTTCCAGCCGGAGAAAGGGAAAAAGGCCATAGGTGCAGGTACGCCGATATTGACGCCGAGCATTCCAACTTCAATGGTTTCTCTGAAATAGCGGACATTTGTTCCGCTGTCGGTGAACAGGCAGGCTCCATTGCCAAAATCCGATAGATTTGTCAGCTCAATCGCTTCCTCAAGGCTCTTAACCCTGACGATGGAGAGAACGGGAGCAAAGATTTCTTCTTTCCAGATCTTCATGGATGGATCAACGTGATCAAAGATGGTCGGTCCGATAAAATACCCATTTTCATGGTGAGCTTCATCCTTCCGCCCATCACGTATAAGGACTGCTCCTTCTTTTTCGCCGATTTCAATGTAGCTTTTTGTCCGTTCTTTATTTTCCTGGCGGATGACAGGGCCTAAGAAAATATCTTCATCCAACCCATTTCCCATTGTCAGGCTGTCTGCCTCCTCCTGCAGCTTTGCCACGAGTTCTTCAGCTATGGAGTCTACGGCCACCACAACAGAGCAGGCCATACACCTTTCCCCTGCTGACCCATATGCAGCACCAATAATTTCTTTAACAGCCACTTCAAGGTCCGCATCCGGCATCACAATCGAATGATTCTTTGCACCGGCCAGAGCCTGGACCCGCTTCCCCTTCGCAGAAGCGGATTTATATATATACTCGGCAACAGGCTGGGAGCCTACAAATGAAATGGCCGGTACATCCTGGTGGTCAATAAGGCTGTTTACGACTTCATGGGCGCCATGAACAATATTGAAAACGCCGCCCGGGAGGCCCGCTTCGGTAAATAACTCTGCCAGCCGGTTTGCGAGTATCGGAGTCCTTTCAGAAGGCTTCAGCACAAACGTGTTTCCGCAGGCAATTGCCAGCGGGAACATCCAGCAAGGGACCATCATTGGAAAGTTGAAAGGCGTGATGCCGCCGATGACGCCTACAGGATAGCGGTACATGCCGGATTCAATATTTGTCGCAATATCTGGCAGCTGCTTGCCCATCATAAGAGATGGGGCTCCAGCAGCATACTCCACACATTCGATACCCCGCTGAACCTCTCCATACGCTTCTTTGTAGTTTTTCCCGTTTTCCTGTGTGATCAGTTTTGCAAGTTCGTCCCAATTGTCTATTAAAAGCTGCTGATATTTAAATAGAATTCTTGCTCTTTTAGGGACAGGCGTTTTGCTCCATGTTTTATAGGCTTCCCTGGCTGCCTGTACGGCATCCTCCACATCTTCCTTGGTGGAAATCGGTGTGCGCGCCAGTTCCTCGCCGGTAGCAGGGTTGGGGACAGCTTCAAACCTTTTTGTTTTTGCATCCACCCACTCTCCATTTATAAAGTTTCTTAAAACATTTAGGGATGTCATTGCCATTAAAAAGCTCCTCTCAACATTAGTGACATTCTGCCTTTACACCTTCTCAGTTTCAGAGGAAAAATCATAGTCATAGCAAATATGATAGAGTTCCTCCAGTTCCAGCTGGCTGGGCACTTGGGGGTTATTAGCCGGGCTGCCGCTGTCAATAGCGTCTGCTGCCATTTTCCCAACGGCCTGCTTGAAGGCTTCCCCGTCGATCCCCCACTCCTTTAGGTTGGGTATATTTAATTTTCTGCATAACTCTTTTACAGATTGAACAGCTACTTCAGTTGCCTCCCCATTGGCACCCTTATTAATATCAGGCCTAAAGATTCTGCCTATATCAGCAAGACGTTCAACGCAAGCTCCTTGTGTGAATTCCAATACAGCAGGCAAAAGCATGGCATTTGAGATGCCATGCGGCACATGGAATAAGGCGCCGATCGGTCGGCTCATCCCATGTACAAGGCAGACTGAAGCATTTGAGAATGCCATTCCCGCCTGAAGTGAGCCAAGACTCATACTCTCTCGTGCATCTAGATTTCCGCCATCATTGTAAGCGGTTAAAATATTTTCCACAATGAGCTTCATGGCTGAGATGGCCATCGTGTCTGTCATGGGATGTGCTTTTTTAGATAAGTATGCTTCAATGCTATGGCTTAGAGCATCAATTCCTGTAGCCGCGGTGATATTCTTTGGCGAAGATACTGTCAGCAGGGGATCCACAATCGCGGCATCCGGCAAGAAAGCGGGCTGCTTGATCATCATTTTAACATTGCTGGATGTATTGGTGATTACGGTTACATCTGTTGCCTCTGAACTTGTACCGGCTGTAGTTGGAATAGCAATATGAGGGACAGGTGTTTGAAGAGCCAGTTTCTTTCCTCCCATATAATCGCCGATAAAGCCGCCATTTGCAGCAAGGACTGCTATTGCTTTTGCGGTATCGATACAGCTGCCGCCCCGATGGATATCACCAGGTCGCAATGCTCACTTTTAAAAAAATTCAATGCTTCTGACACATATTTATCGGTGGGCTCAGATGCAATACCCAGATAGACTGTGCTTTGAACACCTGCATCATTAAGCAAAGCTCTGCCTTCGGTCACATATCCAAGCTGATCCATTATTTTATCACTAATGATCAATGCCTTCTTCCCTTTAAGAGCCGCTTGCGATCCTATATTTTCAAAGGAGCCCCTCCCGTAAAAAATGGACTCTGGCACCCGGAATACCGCTGTTTTTTTCAATCTTTTACACCCCTTTTTTCAAAGACGGCCTTAATTCCATCCCAGGCACTATTTTACAAAAAATAGCTCCTCATTCAGCTGATCCTGGCTCTTTAGGTGAAAGGGCTGGAATAAACAGTCGTCAGAATAGTTAAATTATTAAAATTATATCATTAAAATAAGAATTTCCGTGAGCTATTATTCAAAATTTTTCCTCCTGAAAAAATAAGAAAACAAACCCACAAACCTAAGTTTCCCTATTGAAAATTGAAGGTATAATCTCTCAAAGAGGGGGTAAACAATGAAGGAAAATTATTTTAATTTAGCTTTGAATGGAGGATTTTTTTATGACTGTCAAACTAGCAATCGTCTATTACAGCTCAACCGGAACAAATTACCAGATGGCTCAGTGGGCTGCTGAGGGCGCAAAGGAAGCCGGCGCTGAAGCCACAATCTACAAAGTTCAAGAGCTTGCGCCAGAAAGCGTTATTGAAGGTGTTCCTGCATGGAAAGCCCATTTGGAAGAAACAAAGGATGTTCCTGTAGTTACGCCTGATGATATCGCTGAAGCGGATGCCATTATCTTCAGTACACCTACCCGTTTCGGAAATATGGCAGCCCAGATGAAGCAGTTCCTCGATACAACCGGCGGCATCTGGGGCTCGGGAAAAACAGTTAATAAGGTTGTCAGCGGCATGACTTCTGCACAAAACCCCCATGGCGGGCAGGAGGCAACCATCCTTTCATTCTATACAACCATGTACCATTGGGGTGCCATTGTCGTAACACCAGGATATTCAGATCAATCTTTATTCCCTGCTGGCGGCAATCCTTATGGAGCAAGCGTCACTGTCGACCAAAACAATGAAATAGTTGGCGATAAGGATGCTTATAAGGGCGCAATCAAATACCAGGCGAAACGCGTTATCGGGATTGCTGAATCCGTTAAGAATGGTGCAGGGCAGCAGTAAAGCAAATAAGCAATCAGCTCGCCGGCTGGTTGCTTTTTTTGCGTAAACCTAATGGTTGACTGTGCTGAATTTGTGTGAACAAGACAGCCTTGAACCTGCATCAAATAGGGATCTTCTGATTAAAAAGGTTCACGCTTTCCATAATCCGTGATCCTCTCCCATTCCTGTCCAAACAGGTCTTTCTCTGTATCAAGCTTTAATGAAAGTTCAGCCGCAGCCTCCTCCAGGAATTCCCGGCAAAAATAATAGCTTTTATGCCGGATGAGCTTTCCTTCTTCAATTTCCACTGTGGCAATGTCCCATAAAACAGGGCCTGAACCGGCATCTCTGGTATAGATGACTGTATACCGTCCCCATAAGACAGCAAGCTTTGCGGAAAGACCAGCTGTACTGCCGCCCCAGTCACCCATAGAGTTCTTCCGTATCTGTGTTTTCCCGATATCCATGCCCTGTCCGATCACTTCATTTGTCGCATACTCACCAAGAAGCTGGCCGATAGACTGGAAATCGCCCCTTACAAAATAGTCCATATACTGTTGGATGACTTGTTTTTTTTCATCTGTCAGCATTGCCTCTTGGAAAGGAAGGTTTGGCACCGCTCTCTGCCTTTTGAGATTAGCTCTTGCCCGGCTTAGCAAGGATTGGACACCTCCTTCTGTTGAACCGATGATCTCAGCGGTTTCCCGGATGGTGAAACGGTATACCTCTGCTAATAGAATGGCCGCTGCCTGCTTTGCCGGCAATTGATGAATCAGAATCTCAACACTTTCAAGCACTTCTGAATAAGACACGATATCGCCATCCGGAATTCTTTCCAGCTCCATATCAAGCAGCTCAGGCGATTTTTTCCTGAAATGGTCCATCCAAGTATTCGTCGCAATCCGGAACAGGTAGCTTTTTGCATTCGTCGCCTGCCCGACCCTTGATAAAGAAGAAAATGCCTTTAACAGTGTGTCCTGCAGCAAATCTTCCGCGTCCCACGGTGTTCCCGTCAGCTTCCGGCAATAATGCCACAGCTGATCCCTGTATGGCTGAACGATGTATTCAAATGAAGATGCTAGCTCCTCCATATCTTTACTGATGGAAGACAAATCATTATGTTTCTTCACAAAAATCCCCCTTTTTTGTCTATTCAATCTGTAAGACGGAATTGAATTATGAAAACATACGGGCGGCATAAAATTTAATTTATTTTTTTAGCGGAATGAGATAACTGAACGTCCGGCTTTCCGGGGATTCATATTTTTCCATTTTAATACCCTCTGCCTTGAATCCAAACCTCTGAATCTGCCACATAAAGTGGAAACAGGTGAAAGGATCATACACATTGCATTCCACGGCAGCAAATAAACTCGGGCCAGTCCGCTCAGTATACATGTCTCTATAACAGCCAATTTCTTTGCAGGGCTGGTTTTGTAAAAGGCACCCCACTTCCCCGGTTATTGTATCTCCCTTTGATTCTAACGTTCTTACAAATACCCCTGCCTTTGTCTCAATCCTTAACGTCTTCAGTCTTTCGCTTATTTCAAACATTTCCTCTTGAAAAGGATGAAATGTCCTTGGGACAGTGCGCCGGAACCAGATGAAGAAGCTGTCCCCCTCCCATTTAACGAGGTGCAGATGCCGCTCTTCAGCATCCATGGAGTTCAAGTACTGTTTAGCGATATTCATGGAAACAAGCTTTTCCTCTAATTCCCTCTTCCATCCGGATATCCAATTCATCTTCTCTTCTTCTTCACCCTGCAAATAGGATTGTATTTCTTCTATTTTTATATCAGCCTGCCGGAGAGAATGGATGACCATTGCCTTGTGTATCTGTTCTTCTGTATAAATACGATAGCCTTTTTCACTGCGGCCTGCTGGCTCAATCAATTTTTTCCGGTCATAAAAACGGAGAGTGCTCGGAGGAAGCCCAGTACGCTCAGCAAACTTCTGTATATTCATTTCCATTGCAGTACCTGCTTTCTTTTACGAAGGATATGACCAGACATTGATCATGTTCCCATCAGGGTCATAGAAATGGAAACCGCCCCACCCTGCGGTTGGATTGCCCGCAATTTCTGATGGACTCAAACCATTTTTCGACAAAAGCTCATATGTTTGATAAAATTCATCAGGCCTAAGATCAAAATAATTCCTCGCTGAAGGGCTCCCTTTTTCAAAAGCATCGATATCAGCCTTTTCCAGCCATACACTGTCAAGGAATACTTGTTTATGCTGAATCCAATCGTAAGCATCTTCCAGCTGCATATGAGCAAACTCGCTCCCAAAGCGTTTGGCCAGTTTAAATCCTAAGTGTTCCTCATACCAGGAGATTGCATCATCCAGATTTCTCACGGCAATTCTTGCATTAACAGGACCGAATCCCGTGATTCTCGCATCCGGAAATTGACCTGCTTCATCGGGATTATACACAGCTGTGATTCTCGCCTTTTCAAAGGCAATTATATCAAAACTCTTAAGTCCTCCTGGGAGCTCAGCTATCGGAGTTACTTCAATCCCCTCATTCTTAAAATAAGTGAGGGACCTGTCAATATCCAATATTTCAAAACATAGCCTCAATTGACCTTCAATGCCGCTCCCCTTTTGAAAGTGCTCAAAATTCCCTTCAAAAGATTTCAGTGTGACAACCCCCAGTCTTGGCATCTTCATAAAGGCTTTTTTGCCGACCGGCGAAATCACCTTATCCAGGCAGCTCCAGCCAAAATGCTTTGTGTACCACTCCACCCCTTCCTCGAATCCATCCCATGAAACCATAATAAAGCCGCCATCCCAACGAAATGTCATTTTGCAGACCTCCTCCATTAAAATACGGAAAGTTCTTCCATACCTAATACTAAAGCTTAAAGTTAGTTTAAGGTCAAACATAATTTTGAAAAATCTTAAAATGTTTGTTTGCTATTTTAAAATTCTTGCATTAGAATACAAATAGTAATCATTACGTTTTAATATGATGCGCAGCTATTTTTTATCGGTTAAATCGGAATGATTTCTACTTACATTACATAATTGGTTTAGAGAATAGGAGATAAAACGATGAAAATGAAAAAATGGAAAAATGTCCTGCTCGGCACTATGCTTGTCTCCTCTGCTTTCCTGGCAGCCTGTTCAGGTGCAGATAATGAAGGCAAGTCCGGTGAGGGAAATACCGGAGAGAAACTTCAAGTTTTCACCACAATTTTCCCTCTTGAGGATTTTGCAAAAAAAATCGGCGGGGATGAAGTTGAAGTTGAGAGCATTTATCCGCCGAATATTGATGCCCACTCTTATGAGCCGGATATTAAAACGATGACAAATATAGCAGACGCAGACCTGTTCATCTATACAGGTGCCGGTGTTGAAGGATTTGCAGAAAAGGCTGAAAAAACACTGCAAGGCGAAAAAGTGAAAATTATAAAAGCGGCTGAGGGAATTGAACTTTTAAAAACGGCGGATGAGCATAGCCATGATGAAGAAGAACACTCTCATGATGAGGAAGACCATAAGCACTCTGAAGAAGGGCATTCTTATGAAGAAGAAGAACACGGCCACTCTGAAATGGGCCACTCCTATGAAGGAGAAGGCCATGAGCATTCTGAAGAGAGCCACTCCCATGAAGAAGAAGACCATGGCCACTCCCAGGATGACGGGCACCACCACGGCGATCATGACCCTCACGTTTGGCTTGATCCATTAAAGGCTATAACACTGGCGGAAAATATAAAGAACAGTATGACTGAATTAAAACCTGAAGCAAAAGAACAGTTTGAGGATAACTTTAAGGTTCTGAAAGAACAGCTTACTTCATTGGATGCTGAGTTTAAACAAACGATAGCAGAAAGCAATACAAAATATATTCTTGTATCCCATGCGGCTTATGGCTACTGGCAGGAGAGGTATGGTCTTGAACAAATCGCGATCGCAGGCCTTTCCCCTACACAGGAGCCCAGCCAGCAGCAGCTTGCAAAGATTATAGAAGAATCCCGGAAGCATGAACTGAATTATATCCTGTTTGAACAGAATGTTGAATCTCGTGTTGCAAAAGTCATTCAGGATGAAATCGGTGCGGAAAGTATGACTCTTCATAATCTTGAAGCGGTCACCGAGGAAGATATTAAAAATAAAGAAGACTATTTCTCCATCATGGAGCAGAATTTAGAAACCCTTAAAACAGTTTTGAACTAACAGACCACCTTTTGATCACAGTTTTATTCTCCCAGAAACACTGCTATAGCTCCCCTCCCTTTTAGGTGCGGGGATTTTTCATTTTATTCATTCCAGCAGATTGTTTGTACCGCTTTTCCATCCACAGAAAAAAATTCGTAACAATCTTTGCAGTCAAAAGGACAATTAAATACCCTGCAAACAAATGAAGATAATGTGTGTTTCCATACATGCGAAAAAGGCCAACTGCAATTAAGAATGGCTTGAAGACAAACGCTAAAAATACTGCTGTGAGGATGGTATACACATAATAGTTCTTTCCTTTGTTTAAAGTCCACTGATAGACAAGCATAAAAACGACAGGTATTAAGCTCGAATCAATGGATATTCCAGGCGTCACTGGAATCAATGGAAACGGGTAATTCCAAAAGCCGCTGTTTTTGCCGTACCAGTCTGTATAATTGAAAAACACATGAATGCTGTAACCATAAAAACCAAGCAGAAAAATCTTGCTTCGATCTATTTTGAAATAAAGCACAATGAGCGGAACAAAGAAAAATGCCGCCATCAGCCAGTACTCAAAGGATGTATACAGCGAATAATCCATCCAATACGAATTAAGGGCGTCCTGCCCTTTTTCGTTAAGCTCGACAATTTTATCAAATTCCTTTACCCTTTTATTCTCCATTACTTATCATCCTTATGAGTTGCTTAATGAATATTTTTTTGAAGGCTGTTTTAAAATTAATTATTCTGTTCTCCATAACTATAATATCAATCAATTTTTTCAAAAATATTCCTCGAACAGTTTGGTATCCAGTACTATGGCATATGGGGGCACCATGTTAAGCAGTGCCCTCTTATCTGGCAGAAAAAAGGCCACATGCATCTGTATTAGTCAGATGACATGTTTAAATACATTTAATTAGAGAAAAATTAGAGAGTACACATAAATAAGTCAAATTTCTTCATACAGCAAGGAGGAAGATTCATGAGCAGCAATAAAACAGCTATCATAACAGGTGCGGGAAGCGGAATAGGACAATCCACTGCCGTTCGTTTAGCAAAAGAAGGTGTCGATATAGCAGTTGTCGATATTAGTGAAAAAGGCGGAAATGAAACAGTCGAGATGGTTAAAGGACTGGGTGCTGCTGCTATCTTTATTAAAGCAGATGTCTCCAGGAAAGAAGAAGTTAAGAATTATGTAGACAAGACCCTTGAAGAATTCGGCAAGATAGATTACTTCTTTAATAATGCCGGTATTTCCGGAAGCGGACAATTTTTTCTTAACACAAGCGTAGAGGAAATTGAGCAAATTGTTGGCATTAATTTAATGGGAGCGCTGTATGGTGTACGCTATGTTGCCGAAGCGATGCTCAGGAACGGCGGAGGTTCAATCGTAAATACAGCTTCAAGCGCAGGTGTGATCGGGCAGGATTCTGTTGTAACATATTCGGCTACCAAGCATGGAATTGTCGGCCTCACGAAGAGTATGGTCGCAGAGTATGCAAAAGATGGCTTGAGAGTGAATGCCATTGCCCCAGGACCCACGGAAACTCCCATGGTGAAAGAATTTTATGCAGCAAATCCCGAAATGAAGGTGAATGCCACCGGCGGCATACCGCAAAAAAGATTAGGAACACCGGAAGAAGTCGCAGAGCTTGTTGTTTTCTTATTAACTTCAAAAGCAGAATATATTAATGGTGAAGTGATCCGTATTGACGGTGGCTTTACAAATACTAAATAGCACCAGGACTATTAGATAGATGCAAAATGAGCAGGGGGATTCCCTCTGCACTTTTTTGTCCGATTATGGAATATCCCATTCAACTGTCACCAGCTCTTTTCGAATACTGCCGGTCTGCTTCCCCTGCACTTCAATCTCTTCGCAAAATGAGGAAAGTTTGGCCTTGTGAGTATCCTTGCTGGTGCAAATGCCTTAATGAGAGTCACAGTCCCTAATTGATATGCATGGCAAAAAGACCGGCTGCCCCTCGGAGCAGCCGGTCTTTCCTATGTCGCACCGTTATCGGCAGCCATCTTCCCGATTAACAAGTCCGACTATATCTTTAATCGTATAATCTTTCAGATATAACCCAAGATGCTCTTCTGCACCGATGAAAATGCTGAAGAGAACTTTTTGCATGTTGGCTCCTACAATGCACTGCTCGTTGGATTCCGGACATTTGGGCTGCAATGCGCCCTCAGAGGTTATTTTATAGATATCCCATAAATTGACATCATCCAGCTCTTTTGCAAAAATAAATCCGCCTCCGGTGCCTTCCTTGGACTTGATGAAGCCATTCCTTTTTAACAGGCTCAATACTTTGCGGATTCGTACAGGATGGACCCCGGCGCTCTTGGAAATTGCCTCGCTTGTAGACATCCGGTCCAGCTGCAGCGCAAGATAGGCTAAGCTGTGAATGGCTAGGGTAAAGTCGCTGTTCATGGATAGCCTCCTAACTAAGCAGTGTTCCCGGCCCTTCTGCTCTTTTGAATTTCAGTAGATCAATTGGCCAATTGCTGCTTTTGCATGAAAGAGAAAGTGCGCAGCTTCCTTGGAAGAAAACTTCGGATTTCTTCATCATTATATCCCACCTGCAGCCTTTTTTCATCCATGATGATCGGCCTTCTCAGCATCTGAGGATTGTCGGCAATTAACTGGTACAGCTCTTTCAGTGGAAGAGAATCGATTTCCATATCCAGCTGCTGATAAGCTTTTGATTTAGTTGAGATGATTTCTTCTGTCCCATTTTCTGTCATGCGCAGAATGGATTTAATTTCTTCAACAGTAAGGGGTTCGTTAATGATATTCCTCTCAGTATACTCAATTTGATGCTCTTCAAGCCATGCCTTAGCTTTGCGGCAGGATGTACAGCTGGATGATACATATAGATTGACCATTAATCATGCACTCCTTTTATGAAGATTTAATGTTATATTGTGATTTTTATTTATCCATATTAAAGTGTAAAATAAAATGTTACAGTTATAGCAGAAAAATAAGGAATATTTCTGATTCCTTACTGTAATTTTAATATTTACAGTTGAAAAAGTCAACCTGTTTCTTGCTTAGGGAGCTGGTTATTTATTCATTAAATTCAGCCCCCCGGCCTTTAGATTGCTGCAAAAGACGGTTTCATGAATACTACTTCATTACTCCTTAGCCAAGGCTTCATGGTCTGCTGCTGCCGGAGGAGCCTCAAACCAGCCATTTCTAATCATAAGCTGCATGCCATCCTCGGCAATTAAAGCAATTTCTACATTCATTCTGGTATATGCAGAAACAATGTCCCTTCTTTGACTGAGGGCGGCTGCTTCGCCATAATAACTGATCGCTGCCGACAAAAGGCCGGTAATATGGAAAAGCATCAGCTTATCGGAAAATGGTGAAACAGCTGAATCAGTCACCTCCGATTCAAAGACTTTGGGGACATGCAGATTCTCTTCTTTCAGTAATGAAGCAAGTATTTCAAAATGCTTTACACAAAGCCCTCTTGCCCTTTCCATATATGTTCTTATTTCTTTGGATTTGCATACCTGGCTGAAGCCAAGTTCCAGCACCATCTTTACCATTGTTTTCTGCATATTGAGAAAGACACCACTGATTTCAATCGCGTTGATGGGCCTCCGCTTCCCAAGCCAGCCCGTCAAATAGCCTTTTTTAATAAAATGCACTGTCTGTCTATTATGGAGGGTTGGTGCTTTATCAATGATTCCTTTTTGCAGCGCAATTTCTGTAGTCCGATCATACAGATCTAAGCCCTCTGACGTACAGCGCATAAAATATTGCCTGATATCCTTTCGTGAGCAAACTGACGTTGCCCCGGCATATCTGGTCAGTCCATGTAGTGACATGATATGTAAATAAACGATTTTGAAAGTATCAGTGAACAATCCTGGTACATCTGCTTTAACATCTTCCTCAGAAAAGCCAACAGGTACTGGCTGGTTTTCATTTTTCAAAAGTAGTTTAATTTTTTCAAGGTGCCTCTCTGATAATTTCAGGGCGAAAGCAAATACTTCCCGGATATTTTCATCCTTGGCATCTTGCAGAAAATGCTTCAGCACACATCTTGATAAACTGTCATTCATGTATTGTGACCATACCACTGCATATTCTGAAGCATTCATCTTTGTATCATGCTGAATCTGTTTAATGATAATCCCCCCCGCCTTAATATCTTTATTTTTAGCATTTTTGCTATAATTATTTTTCTGATTTAAAAAACAGGTTGATTTTTCATCCTCATTTGCTTACTGCATAGAAAAAAGCCAAACCCTCAGATTTGGCCCTGCCATTTGTCATACCATATTCCCTGCTAAAAGTGCATCCAATTTTTTCAGCTGGGAAGAGAATCCCTCTGCCGCCCCCATATCAATGATCTGCCTGATAGCTGCTTTGGAAGGAAATTCAGTGACGGACACATACTTCGTTATCCCATCTTCTTCACTAAAGGTTGCCGTTATTAATGTTTTAGGCAAAGATTCGTTTATATTCCCTTCTTCATCTGAGAATGCATCTGTATGGACAATTTTCTCAGGCGCAGAAATTTCCTTAAAGACTGCAAGCCCCCACGACTCCATCCCATAAAAGTCCCCCTGGCTTTTGTCTTTGCAGGTCATAGCATAATGCCATATTCCGCCTGGTTCAAATTCGAATTTTTTATTCTTCGTTTCCCAGCCCTCTGGCCCCCACCAGCTTTCCAGCAGTTTGGAATCTGAGAATGCTTTAAATACTTCCTCCCTCGGTGCATCAAAATTCCACTCCATTACCAGATTATTGCCCTCTTCCCTCATAACCAGTTTTCCGCTCATTTCTTGCGCCTCCCTTTTCGAATGTTCCGCGCTGTCTTTAACTTCTGTCCGTTTTTATATTCAACAGACAGGAAACAATTCCTTTCAGACAGGCTTCAATACATTTCGACAATCTGCTGTCAGAGTGGCACCTGCACAAACAGTGCGTTCATACTCCAAAAGGATTATGAATACATCCAATGGTATAAATGCGATCCTAATAAAAGTTAATCATTAAAAAATGCCGCTTTCATAAATAATAAGCGGCGTAAAGCTTGGACGAATTAAGATTAGTATTTCTCATAGTTGGGTTCTCTGCTTTTTGCTTTTGCTATACTTCACCGCGCCTCCAGAAATGAAGAATACAGTGACCATGATGCAGGAAAAAGTATAGATTCTCTCGTCTTCTATTGGTACAAGCTCAGTAAGAAACAGCCATAAGGCAAAAGGGACAATGATTGCCAATGCCCCGGCTGCCACCGGGTCCAATCTGATGAAAAGATTTTCGCGTATTTTAAAAGACGGCTCTAATGCAAACTCCAAAATAATGCCAAGAGCCAATGGAATGATTATAAACATCTGATTTTCCTTTCCATATTTCCAGAGATCCGGCCCCTTATTAGCAATCCGGATACAAAGGTCCTTTTTTCTTGGCTGTAAGGATCAAAACTCCGGCGGATATAAGAAGGCCTGAAATAATTAATGTGGGCAGACTCAAAACACCAATAACAATAAAATTGATCCCTGAGCTTTCGGATTCTTATATAGAGTTAGAATGCCTGCCAGGTTAAGGAACAGCATAAGGAGCCAAAAAACGAGAAATATAATAAGCACTGCCTCGACAAAATTCATAGTCCCGCCCGCTATCTCCCGGGCTGCAGCAGTTCCATCCTGCCCTGCCACTTCCCGCACTTGTGGTTATCGTTGTGACAGACAAATTGAGTTATATAGAATAACCATTGCCTTTAAATAAGCGGGCCTTTATAAGGAATTTTAGGCATATTGATAAAGTCATATGCGGCAATCTCATCTGCCCTGGTCAGGTAAGCATGCAGGCTTTCCACCAGCATTAAATTCGGAATGCTCGCTTCTTTTTCTTTTATCAGTATTATCGGCTTTTGCATTGCATACGCATAGCCCAGTTCAAAGGCAGTTCCGCTGTCCACAGAGTTTTCTTCATAGTCGTGAATGGCAACTACCACGTCAGAACGCCGCAAAAACCTTAAATCATTTTGGAAAACAGTCTTCCTCCAAGTATCAGATGCAAAAGTCAGCTGCGGGAACTGATAAAATCTCGCCGAGAAGAAATCAGCCACATAAGGATTCTTCTTCAGCGCATTCTCCAGCCTCCCGATTCTTTCCAGCTGCTCCTCATTAAAAAAGGGGCTGGCGATAAAAACCCTTATCGTCCTGAAAAACTGATTTTTTTCCATCGTTATTCCTCCGCATTTTTTGTATATATATGTTCAGGAGGACTGTGATTATGTTAAATCCTTTTATTCGTCTTCCTCATCATGCAAATCTGCCTGTTTCAGCCGCAGCCTGTAAATGTAAAAGGAAGGTATTCCTCCGCACACAGCGGCAATAAAACCGAAGAGCAGACCATCACCCCATCCATAGCCCGGTGTTATACTGATCAGATAAGAAATGATGGCAGCCACTGCCAGGATGGCTGTTAGGCTTACAATGAATGGCTTTTTCGGATCTTTTCCCTGTCTTTCATGCTCCACACTCACACTCATGGATAGATAAGCAAATACAACCGAGGTTCCGATAAAAACAAGCCAAAGCGGATTTTCACGCATAGCTTCCATGCCGCCTTGCAATAAATCGTATGCAAGAATGCAAAGGATCCCCAGCGTCTGGATGATATAGACTATCCGTACATGCTCTAAATTCCTCTGCTTCAAACGTTCATCCGTAATTTTTTTCATTAAAGGTCCTCCTCTTCCACCCAGAATAATTCGTCCAGCTTTGACTGGACTGCATAGCAGATCTGGAGGCACAGCTTTAAAGAAGGATTATACTTACCCTTTTCAATTAAGCTCACCGTCTGCCTGGTAATCCCCACCCGGTCCGCCAGCTCCTGCTGGGTCAGCTCTGCCTGCAGCCGGGCCAGCTTCACATTATTTTTCATATATTCTTCCTCCAAACAGAATGTAACATATATATTCCTTTTTGTAAAATATATATTCCATCTCCAGATAATACGTGCTGCCAAAAAAAGAGACAGGCTCGCCCTGTCTCTTCATACTTCTGCTATTCTTCTTCTCCACGGTATTCGAGAATATCGCCCGGCTGGCAGTCCAGCGCCCTGCAGATACTGTCAAGTGTGGAAAGCCGCACTGCCTTTGCTTTGCCGTTCTTCAGTATTGAGAGATTGGCCATGGTGATTCCCACCCGCTCGGACAGCTCTGTAACACTCATTTTCCTTTTTGCCAGCATAACATCGATGTTAATGATAATCGCCATTCCTTCACCTCAGATAGTCAGTTCATTTTCATTTTTCATAGTAAGCGCGCTCCGCAGCAGCTCCTTCAGGACAGCTGCAAATACACTGATGACAAAAGAACAGAAAGCAATGGCTGCACCCATCAGCAGAACTCCTGGATGAAGAGCACCGGCAGCTCCGACTCCGATGATGCCGGCAGCGTAAATCAGTCCCAAAGCAATGCCGCAGTTCCTGATGCGGCGGAGCGACTGAACAGAGAGATCGGAAAAAGCAGTCTGTCCTTCAATATATCTTAGTAGATTCCATGCTTCGTACAAGGCTATATAAAATGGAATGGCAGCCCCATACATGCCTAAAAGAACCGGCCATTTCAAATAAGAAAATTCAGGGTTCTCTGCAGCTGCATCCCCTGCAAGTTCAGGCAGAAGAAAAATGCAGAGGATGGCCACGATCAATCCCATAATAAGGATGGCGGCTTTCAGAAAACTAGTTATAGCTTTGTTCATAAGGTACCTCCGGTTTAAGGATAATTATATTAATAGTAATACAGTTTTTATCGTATTTCAATAAAAATCAAATACATTTCAGCAAAAATTCAATGTTTTTTAATATAAAACAGTTGACTTTATTTATTGATTTGCGATAAATTATTACTATATATCAATATTGGGGGCAGTTCATTATGACATCTTTTTTGTTTTTGGGAATCATCGGAATTACTTTATTGCTTATTTTTTTCAAAAAGAACCCTTCACTTGAGGGGAGGGCAGCCAATCGGATGATGGTTAATTTATTGAGTAATACTTCCTGGTACCAAATCCAATGGAAAGCTGGTTTGTTTTTATTTATTTCCAATGCGCTTCTGTTTTCAGCAACACTGCTGATTTTGTATGTGCTGCTGTTTATTAATATACCTTATATACACCTGGTAATCATGTTTCTGGCAACAGCCTTTAGCATCCGTTTATGGCTCAATATGAAACTGGCATGGAAAGGCTCTAAAAAGGGACGTTTAAAAGTGGGGCTGATCGGAAGCAGCTTTTATCTATTTTTATTCATTTTCTTTCTTTATCAGTTTGCAGCAGCAGAGTCTGAATTTCCTGGGGATGACCCCTTTATGCGGGCCATTGGTTTCTTATTCGGAATGATTGTGGCAGCCACAGCATGCATTTCCTGTTTATCGGTTATTAGTATTTCTGCACCTGCAAAATGAAAAGGCAGACTTTATGTCCGCCTTTTTGCATAGCAGGTAAAATAATGGCCTGTTCTGCTTTTTAATGGATGCTTCTCTTTTTAAATCGTCCGCCTCTAACTTCTGTGATGTCAGCAATCGCTAAAAAAGCGGACGGATCCAGTTCCTCAAGGATGCTGGTGAGCTTGGATTCTTCAAGTCTGTTGATGATGCAGAAGATTACTTTCTTATCGTCACCTGTGTAAGCGCCTTCCCCTTTCAAATACGTAACGCCGCGTCCCAGCCTGTCATTGATGGTATCGCCGATAATATCAGCTTCTTCACTGATGATCCAGACTGATTTAGATGCCTCGAGTCCGTCAGCGACAATATCAATCGCTTTTGCGGCGATGACATAGGCAAGTATAGAATACATGGCCCGGTCCCATGTGTAGACAAAGCCTGCAGAGCCCAGTATGAAGAAGTTGATGAACATGACGATTTCCCCTACAGAAAAAGGGACACGCTTGCTGATAACGATTGACAGAACTTCAGTCCCGTCAAGCGCTCCGCCATTGCGGATGACAAGCCCTACGCCAATTCCGAGAAAAATGCCGCCGAAAATTGTGGCTAAAAGAATATCCTCTGTAAAAGGAGGGATTGGGTGAAAGAATGAAGCGAAAAGGGAGAGCATGATGATGCCGTAGATGGCAGAAAGCGAAAATGTCTTGCCCATCTGCTTGTAGCCCAGATAGATGAAAGGCAAGTTCAAAACGAATAAAAATAATCCCAGCTTGATTCCAGTTATATGGGAAAGCATAATGGATATACCTGTAATTCCGCCGTCGATTACCTGGTTGGGGATCAGGAAAATTTCAAGCCCGGTAGCCATCAGCAATGCACCAAGCGTTATAAATACCATGCGCTGGATAATCTTGAGCCTGGAAAGCTTTTTATGGCCCTTCTTTAATGATATAAGTTCTTCCAAGTGGCACACCTCTATATTGTATTTGTTTTCAATTATACCTTAAGTCTGCTAGTTTAGAGGTGTTTGAGGATCGGTTGATGGTTCACCGGGCATGCTTTCAATTTTAAAAAAACCGCATAATCAGTCTTGCCACTTCAGCCGGTCTTACAGGCAAATCTGCCAATGAACCGATATCCAACCAAAGCGGCTCATATGTGCCGCGGACCCTTGCCAGATCGAATTCTTCTCCTGACCCGCTTCCAAAAATACCAGCCATCATCTCTGCAAAATAAAAAAATTGCTGTCCATTATAATCATGACGGACCAGCAGTCTTCCAACCTTCACTTCAATTCCCAGCTCTTCAAGGATTTCACGTGCTGCTGCCTCCTCAGGCAGCTCTCCCGGCTCTGCCCCTCCGCCAGGGAACACATAATATTCCTCACTTTCCCTGATCCGCTTAATGAGTGCCAGTTTCCCCTCCTTAATGATTACCGCCCTGCCGCACATTCTCAATTCGCTCCACTTCCCTTTCGTAGAAAGACTTCCTAGACTCCTTCTCCTGGAAGCTACATTTTTAATTTCAATTAAAATAGAGGTCTAGCTCTACCGACTGATACCACTATTTTTGATTTTTTCTGAAATAGTGATCTAGCTCTTTCCACTGGAACCACTATTTTTGATTTCATTGAAATAGTGGTTCTAGCTCTTTCCGCTGGAACCACTATTTTTAATTTTCTTTGATATAGTGGTTCTAGCTCATCCCACTGGAACCACTATTTTTGATTTTCATTGAAATAGTGGTTCTAGCTCTTTCCGCTGGAACCACTATTTTTAATTTTCTTTGATATAGTGGTTCTAGCTCATCCCACTGGAACCACTATTTTTGATTTTCTTTGATATAGTGGTTCTAGCTCATCCCACTGGAACCACTATTTTTGATTTTCTTTGATATAGTGGTTCTAGCTCATCCCACTGGAACCACTATTTTTGATTTTCCTTAAAATAGTGGTTCAAGCTCTTTCTCCAATTCCCTAACACATAGGTTTTTTCCTCTGAACGCGTTCCCCACAGTAATAATCGCAATTCATTTACTAGTTTCTGCTCCAATTCGAAAATTAATCAGACAAAAAAGGACCTAAAGGCCCTTTTACTGTGATACGATGAATTTCTCTTTAAATGAAGGACTCAGCTCGCTCCATACATCGAACAGATTGCCGTCCGGATCTCTAAAGACAAAGTTCCTGCCAGCATGTCCCCTCTCTTCGATCTCGCCTGTATGGACTCCATGTTCACTGAGCTCCTGGTGAACAGCTTCCAGGGCATCCACACCGTCCACTTCAAACGTCAGAGAAAACCTTTCCGTTCCGGAAGCATCTGTGAAATTGGCAGATTGCGATTCTGCTGCTTTAACAAGAAAAAAGCTCTGGTTTGCCAAATTAAGGATAGCTTTGTCTTCATCAATATAATTCAGCTCTGCCCCAAGCTTCCCGGCATACCAATCTGCAGATGTCTGCACATCCTTTACCGGAATATAAGCAGTACCTACTCTCCAAATCTTTTTGCTCATGAGAACCCCTCCTGGAAAATTCAGTATATACATAGATTCTCCATCCGGAAGCAGGATTCCTTTTTATTCTGCTGCATTATTTGCCTTTTTTCTGGATGAAATTGATATCCAGGCTGCCGTATGAAGAATGATGACCAGGACTGCACCAATCAGAAACAAATAAAACGAGGCAGTTCTCCCTTCAGTATAGCTGCTGTATGCCACCGAAAAAGAAACTAGTGACATAAAATACCCGATAAAAATCTGAAATGGCTGTATATGTTTGAACATTGCAATCCCTCCTGCTGACTGATAGTATTATACCATAATTTCCCTTATATCGAATTGAACAGCATTGGAGGTATAGTATGTATATTGGAGATTGGATGATTATGATAGTCATTGTTTTGCTGACTTTGCTGGGTGTATTCTCTTTTACCCTTTTTATAAGGAGGATGGTGTCCCGTTCAGCGGCCTCCTATTCTTCAGATCAGGAGCTGCATGCCAAGCTTGATGAAATCATCAGATTGCTGAAAAAGCTGGAAAAAGATTAATAACTGTCTTGCCCCTCCATAATCCGGGGGGGTTTTCTTATTTACCTTACAAAAGCTAAAATGAAATGAAACATTTTTTTATAAAAACACAAACCTGAACAGCGGGTGCCCCGTCTAATGGTTGGAAGGGAGCAAAAGACCGTGGAAGAAACTTTATCAGAAATATTATTGGCAATGGACAGGGAAGCTGCCATCGACCAGATCATGCAGCTATATGGCCAGGATATCCTCCAGCTTTCCTATACATATGTAAAGCAAAGGGATATAGCAGAAGACCTGACACAGGAAATCTTCATTAAATGCTATAAAAACCTCCATCAATACAACCGCAAATCGATGGTGAAAACCTGGCTTTGGCGGATTGCAGTCAATCACTGCAAAGACTATCTCAGAAGCTGGCACAACCGTCATATTATCCTTTCGGAAGAACAGGCAAAGTCAGGCGGCAGCCTGAAGGATGAGGTCGAAGCAGCCGTGATCAGAAAAGATGATGATTCACAGCTTGCTTCAGCGGTCATGGATCTGCCGGACCATTACCGCGAAGTCATCTACCTTCATTATTTCGAGGAAATGAGCATGAAGGAAATAGCGGCCGTCACCAGCATCAACCAAAATACAATCAAGACACGCCTGAAGCGGGCAAAGCAGCTATTAAAAGAAAGACTGGAGGAGCTATGATGGAAGAGCGCCTGAAGAGATTGAAAAAAGCGATGGAAAATACTGTTTTCCAGGACCTGTCATTTACCGGCAAAACCCGTGAAGAGGTAAAGGCAAAAGCAAGAAATCTTCAGATAAAAACTGATGAAGATGTCATCCTTGCCGTCCTGCAGCTGCTTGTCCATGAAAAGACAGGCTACGAATTGACCAGAAGCATCATCGCAAGGGGAGTTTCTAACTTTGAAGAAAACGAAGGCTTCCTCTATGCCCTGCTCCACCGGCTGGAGCGGAAAAATTATCTGCAGTCCAGCTGGCAGGAGTCACGCAAATACTACCAGCTGAATGACAGGGGCAGGAAGCTCCTGGAGCAGTCAGAGAAAAAATTGGCCGGCAGGCGTACAGCCCTGCAGGAATTATGGGAGGGCTGAAGTAATGGCAACTGAGAAAGAAGGCTTCCTCTCGGAGGTCAAAAAGCATATAAAATCCAAAGAAGCCAAGGTTTTTATCCATAAAGAGCTGGAGCACCATCTCCAGGAAACCAAAACAGAGCTGATGTCAGAGGGAATTGAAGAAACAGAGGCGGAAGAAAAGGCAGTCCTGCAGATGGGCAGCCCCGCAGAGCTTGGGATGCAGCTGAATAAAATCCATAAGCCGAGGGTGGATTGGATGCTGATCGGACTGCTGGCAGCGGCTTTTGGGATGGGGCTGCTTCCATTATTTAATATCCATTATGAAGATTATGATGTTGCATTTGTTTCAAAGCAACTCTTCTATATTGGCCTTGGTTTACTGACTGCACTAGCTGTCATGTTCTTTGACTACCGGAAACTTCAAAAGTGGAGCTGGCACTTGCTTACAATTGGGGTTTTATACCTGGTTTTATTGCTTATAGCTCCATTTTCAATCAGAACCATTATAAACGGGGTCCCCTATTTCATAATACCTGGAATCGGAGCATTCGGCGGTATGACGATACTGCCATTATTCTACCTCTTCTGGGCAAGCTTTTTTTCAAAAGAAAAACCAAATCTATGGATAGGCTGGCTTATATTTGGTATTACTTTATTTCTATTCTTATCTTTGCCGGGCTTCCCGATTGCCATGATGTACGGATTCCTTGTCATGATATTGTTTATCAGAAGCGCCGTAACACGGAAAACCATCCTCGCAACCATATCATCTGTCGGAGGCATCCTAGTCTTATTGGGCATATTAGCGTGGTTTACAAGCAAAGAGTATCAAAAAGTCCGCTTATTCGCTTTCCTTAACCCAAGTGAATACTCAGAGACTTCGGGATTTATGTATATTAAGATAAGAGAAATGCTGGCTGAAGGCGGCTGGCTTGGCAATCCGGAAAAAACAGCATCCATTCCAAATTTGCATTCCGATTATGCCTTTGTTAATATCACCTATTTTTACGGATGGCTGATGGCTGGCCTGTTAATTGTCATTCTTGCCCTTCTTTTGGCCAGGATGATATCTGTCGGCGGCAAGATTAAGGACCCTTACGGCAAACAGCTTGTCACAGGGGCAATCGCCCTCTATTCTGTCCAGTTTCTTTATAATGTCGGGATGACATTAGGGGTCCTCCCTATCATCTCTATTTCATTGCCGTTCATAAGCTATGGACTAACACCCTCAATCCTTAATGCTTTTGTCATAGGCATCGCCCTCAGCGTATATAGGCGTAAGGATTTTACTGCAGCAGTCCACAGATAATAATAAAAAAAGACTTCTTAAAAGGAAGTCTTTTTTTCATGATATGTTTGGTGCAATTCTTTTTATTTTTCACAGTATCGATTTATTCCGCTTTATAGCTTCTTCCTTCTCATCCACTGGGTGGCTGCCCACTTGCTTCCTTTAATTACAGGCGCCCCGCCATGGAGAGTCAGATCATTTAAATCCTGATTATCATAGAAGTATTCAAAATAAACTGCCGAGCCTTTTTGAGGGTTCACTGAAAAATTCAGCTTAGGGAAATATGTTTCCCCGCCTTCCTCGACATCATTCAGATACATAACAAGCGTGCTGATCCTTGGATTGCTTGCCGCTCTGCTGGTGGAAGAGAAAAAGTCAAAATGAGCCTTATATTCCTGCCCGATGTGATAATTCAGCATCTGCAGCCCCTCACCGTGTTCCACAGGAATGTTCATAATTTGCGACAGCCTTCTTTCAATCCTTGCTACCAGCTCATTTTCGCCTTCTTCAAAAAACATGCTGCTGCTCGTCCTGATATCGTCCACTGTGCGGGTGTTTCCGATTTTTGAACGCTTCAGCTTATCCTCGGACATCCTGATCAATCCGTCACATTCCTCATCACTCAGCACATTCCCCAATATTACAATCAGCGGTTCCTCTATTTTGGCAATGATATGAATCTCTCTATCTTCCGTTTTAATTTTATTACCAATATGATCAAAAATAGTCTGTTCTTTTATATGGGTTTCGTTTGCATCTATTTTCAACTTTCATCGTCCTCTTATTCAATTTTTAAATTTCTGAAATATTTGATAAATCAAAACCTGGAACCGCTGATATTGAGTATGCTGGCGTACTGGAAGCCCATCTTGAAATCTACTGAATTTCAACTTTATTTTACACTGATGCTGCATTAATTTCTATCATTTTATTGCTGGAAAGCCGATAATATATGCTTCAAAATTCAATCAGCATGCTGCATACCATACTTTTCAGGAAGCAGCTCCATCACATTGCATTTAACAAGTTTTCCCTGATAAGTAATAATAACATCCGCTTCTTTTCCATAGTCACTGATCAACTCCCGGCACATTCCACATGGAGCAACCACCCAGCAGTCCTCCATGTCTTCATGCGGATGAGGATGGGCGACTGCTACAATCGTCTGGAATTCATGCTCTCCTTCAGAAATAGATTTGCCTATCGCTATCGCTTCCCCGCAAACCGTTATCCTTCCTACATTCGCTTCAACATGGACAGCTGCAAAGGTTTTCCCAGTGGTTGTCCTGACAGCAGAACCTATATGATGGCGGCCATAACGGTAATTTTTCTTTATGACTTCCTCAGCGGCCTGGATCAGCTCATAATCTTCCTTCACTAGCGGTTTTGTCATAATCATTATCTTCTTTCCCCCATTTCCTCCAAGCTATTAATTATGAGGCCGAATTCCTCTGTCTCTTTGAAAATGTCTTTGACATATAAGGATGTGTGTCTTTTTCAGCCATAAAGCGAAACCCCATTTTATTAAATGCCACAGCAAGGCAAGTGCCTATCACAGCTGATGCAAAAAGCTCGCTGGGCTTTTTGACAAGTAAATCCCTGACTGGAGCGGGAATCACCATTCCCCCATACGGATGGTCAAAAAATCCTATCATAATATAAGAGGCAACAGTTCCCAAGGTTAAGCACCAGGTAATAAAAAATGCCTTCCATGAAAACGGAGAGCTGTCCCGGGAAAATTGTTTCTTGGAGCCCCGCAGCAGTGCAGCCATCCCCAGGAGAAATAAAGCCTCGCCCAGATCGATTCCTTTAAAAAAGGTAAAAACAGCTCCGCTTACAAGTACCATATAAGTCAGTATATAAGATGCTCTCACTTTCAGATAAATGCTCCTTGATAAGAGAAGCAGAGAAATCCCAGCTGTAACGGATAGCTGAAATGACAGGTTCAGCAGTGATTCAGAGAAAAGTTTTTCTGCAAACAGCATTTGTTCCAAACCTGCAGGAGCCCCGGCAGATATAAGCAGCAGTACCCCGCTAATGAACACCAGTACGGATAATGACCAATAGCTAAGATTTGCCACCAAGTAATTTGAAATCAAATTGTATTTTTTTATGAACCGGCCTGCCCTGGATTCCATAAACAGTTCTTTCGTCTGGACGGCTACTTCAGTAGATGCCAATATCAGTCCAATTATAAATGGAACTATATAATAAAATATCCGGTAAAACACCAATACGAGCAGAACACTGCCATCTTCAAGCCCGGCCTGCTGAAGGCCGATCATCACAATGATATCAAAGGCGCCTGCCCCTCCTGGCACAAGGCTCAAAGAACCTGCGACTGCACCAGCGACAAATATGGCTAGCACCAGATTAAAAGGAAGGCTAAAGCCTAAAACAACAGCTATTCCCCAAAGAAAGGCAGCCGCTGAAAACCATTCAAGCACGGAAGCCAGAACCGCCATCCCTGCCCATTTTCCTTCCCATGCCGTATTATTATTTCTTCTGACATAAAGGAAGATAAGATAGATTGGCAAAAAAGCAGCCATTCCCCAAAAGCCGGCATTCAGCCATGGATAAGCTTCCAGCACGGCTCCTTTGCCGTGGAAAGAAATTATTGAAATCAAAGACATTACAGACAATCCTGTCAGCATAAATGGAGTCAGCCAAATAATGCCGCCGAGAAGGCTTTTCGGATTTTTTGTATAGCCTTTGAGCAGAAAAGCGCGCAGGCTGGCACCAGCCACTCCGCCAAAGCCAACTACATTATTGATCGAGTTGGATATCCATGAAATCTTGGCTAAAGCCGGCAAAGAGATCTCCAGGTTCAGCTTTTTTGCAAGAATAGCATCATATGCTGTCAGTGCAGATACCGCTATCAGCCCTATCAGGAAAATTGACAGCAGCTGTGCAGGCGACAAACTTTTTATATCTATCAGCAAACTGGAGGGGTCAATTCTTCTAAGCTCGTTTTTCCCCTCATGGTAAATGAACAAAATGAGAATAACCGGCAATAGATACTTTGCCGCTTGGATTGCAAATTTCTTATTGAACATACGATAAGCCTCTTTTAATCAATTTGTCAGATTTTCTGGACATTTCCATCATATCGCAACTTCATCATAGGTTCACCCTATTTTTTTACATATCCTTCTATAAAACAATCCTATTTTTGAAACTTCTGCCTATTTTTTCCGTACAAATGATAAGAGGAGGGAAGTTTTTTGAAAATATTTCTGTGGATCGGCGGCGCCGTATTCCTTGCCGCCTGTATAGTAATTGCTATAGGAGCCTGGCTCTACATAAAGAATGTAAAGAAAGACGAACCGGATTACCTGATTAAATTCATTAAAGAGAATAAGGATAAAAAAGATGTTTCACTATTAATCAGCCATAATAAAGAAATATTAGCGAAAATTCATCCTGACAAAGCTCTGCCTTTGGCAAGCACCGTGAAATTCATTGTAGCAGTAGAATACGCGAAACAAGCAGCCGCTGGAAAAATCAACCCTGAACAGCAAGTCAGCCTGAAGGAGCTTGAAAGATACTATGTACCCAAAACAGACGGCGGCGGCCATAAAGCATGGCTATCTGAATTAAAAGCTAATAGTGCTTCACTGCAGCAGGTGGCGAAAGGCATGATCGCGTACAGCTCGAATGCGAACACAGATTATTTGATTGAATTGCTTGGACTTCACAAAATCAACTCAAATCTGGAAAGCTTGAATTTACAAAATCATGAACCTCTTTACCCGCTCGCCAGTTCCTTATTCATTCCAATAAAATTAATGGAAGAAAATAATCTGTCAAAAAAAGAAGCACTGGCCAAACTGAAGGTAATGCCATTACGTGAATACAGAGATATGGCAATTGACATTCACAGCTCCTGGCAGTCCGATCCCCCAACATCTGAAGAAAAAGCGCAGCTCCTTAAAAAGCTTGATATGGACTTTCAGCAGGTCTGGTCTGACAGGCTCCCAAGATCGACGGCTGCAGATTATGCTTCTCTTATGGAGAAACTGAACAGCAAATCTTACCTGGCAGAAGATATACATACTTATCTTGATCCTGTTCTCGAACAGCTGATGGAAGACTCCCGCAATCAGGAATGGCTTTTGCACGCAGGCCAGAAAGGCGGCTCAACTGCTTTTGTCCTAACAATGGCCATGTATGCGACAGATACAGATAACAATCAGACTGAAATTGCTTTTCTCTCAAACAATCTAAGTCCCAAAGAGCAGGCAAAACTCACACGTAATATGAACAGCTTCCAGCTGAAGCTGCTGAAAGATGAAAATTTCAGGGAAAAAGTACGCCGGGAGCTAAAAAATTTAAATTAACAACAAACTCTCCTGGGGCCGCTATAATTTTATTGAGATAACGGTTCTAGCTCTCTCCGCTGCAACCAATATTTTGGTTTTTCAGAGTAATAGCTGTCCTAGCTCTCTGTGCTGGAACCGCTATTTTGATTTTTCAGTGAAATAGCGGCTCTAGCTCTCTCCGCTGGAACCATTATTTTGGGTTTTCAGTGAAATAGCGGCTCTAGCTCTCTGTGCTGGAACCGTTATTTTGGTTTTTCAGAGAGATAGCGGTCCTAGCTCTCTCCGCTGGAACCATTATTTTGGTTTTTCAGTGAAATAGCGGCTCTAGCTCACTGCGCTGGAACCGTTATTTTGGTTTCTCAATGAAATAGCGGTATCGGCTCCCTCCCTTCCTTCCAATTTTTACTACTTTCAGAGAAACCATTTTCTTACCTCCCCCCTGAATCAAAAAAACAATATTTCGAGGATCTTTATTTCAGCTGAAAATCCGATGCTGCCGCGCACTTTTTAAATCGGCCTAGCACTAATCGAAAAAAATTTAATCAAATTGTAAATAAAATACTTTTTAAAGTAATAAAACAAGGGAATAAAATGAATAGATTACTACTCTACAAAATTTGAATTATCGGAGGGAATAACCATGAAAAAGTCGACAATGAACATGGCTGCAGGAATCCTGCTATCTGCTGGCGGAGCTGCACTGGCCATTGCGGCAATGAAGAAGCGCAGTGAAGAATCTGCCACAAATACAAGTACCTTTTCATACACAATCAAAGACGGCGTCATAGAGGACACGAGCATGCGGAACAGTGAGAGGATTGATCAGATTGAAAGTGTGGATGCCGATAAAGTGGATGCTGAAAAAGGACTCACCCAGTATGACTCAGCCTTAAGGGCAGAATGGGTAGCCAATGGATTCCCACAGACCCGGATGGAGATAGAACTGGAGGAACAGGACATCTAATGAAGGCCTAAAAAAGGACTGGCAGAGTCCTTTTTTTCTGGGATCCATAAGCTCTTTGCTCTCTTCTTAACCATTTATAACAAAACATAAATACCAGCTTAATATTTCCCTATTAATATAGAAATCAGCGGGGGCAGCATGCGTGGCTGCCATGGCATTTGGCGAAGGAGGAGCCAGGTGCAGGGACAATCCTTTAAAGGGGGCTGGAATTTATGTTTGAATTTGCTACAAGGCTGCTGATTCTTACGCCTTTTTTGATCCTGTTTCCTTAATCGCTGCTGTCAGATACAGCCATTATTCTTTCGCGCATTTTCCCCTTTTTATGGAAATTACATAGATAATCTTCTATGATTACTTTGTGGCTGCCCACCATTTTCTCCGGAAACTCATCTGGGTGGTAAAATTTAATATTCATCGATTCCTGCGGATCCATTTTCATCTCACCACTAAACGCTTCAGTAAAATATGCAATAGTGACTGCGTAAAATTGATCTCCATTTTCGGCCGTCACAAAATAATTCTTTCCCGAATAAACATTAATCAGCTTTAGAGAACCGGCTGTCAGGCCTGTTTCTTCCCATATCTCCCGCCTGCATGTTTCTTCTGCAGACTCCCCAAGTTCCATCAGCCGCCAGGCAGGCCCCATGACCCTGCCGGAAACACACTCTGCTGAAGCAGCAGCTGTCCCCTCTTATTAACCAATATCCCAACACAGCCTGTCAGAATAAGCGGCCTGTGGCCAACAATCTTCCTTAAATCTTCTATAAGCCCATTAGTGCGCCCCCATTCATGGTTTTTGTTTCTTAAAGCTTTTTTTTTATTGTAAAATACTCCCACGGGAGAGATCCCCTTTATGTTATATTGAAAAAAAAGCAGGAGGGCCTTGTTATGAAAATCACCAATACAATTCCTTTTTTTCTCGAAACAGAACATCTTTCCGCTGACTCTTTCAAGGAATACCATCGACAGTATCCTGATATTTTTGCACAGTATTTTCAGTATCACTGCAGGAATCATGAAGAACGCCTTCCTAGAAGCATTGAGCAGCTGCAGTCTCAAAAAAGCCATATTCAAAGAGTGCCGGAAAACATAATTCCCATTATTCAGGAGACAGCCACTCGGTTCAAAAAAGCTTATGGAGTCGGGTTTCCAATTGAAGTCAGCCTGATTGCCGGCTTTTACGGGTCAAATGCCTATACTTGGCGGCAAATCATCCCCAATATCACCTTTGCTCTGGAGCAGCTGACAGATGATAAAGAACATTTAAGAGCCATCGTTTCCCATGAATTCGGCCATGCTGCACAAAATATCCTCAGTGATCATGCTGGAATGAAGTGGAGGACCGTTACATGGGATAGTCCCCTCATCTGGATTAACCAGGAAGGCGCCGCCATCCATTTTTCACGCAAAATCGCTCCAGGCCTTCCCTCTTCCGTCTATTTCAGCTTCAATAATCAAAGTGATGGCTGGTTATCCTTTGCCAAGTCCCATGCCAATGAGATCAAAAAGGAATTTTACGAAGATTTCCAAAAGCATCAGCCTGAAGATCTATATAGGGAATGGTTTTCCATCCGGGGCGGTCAAACATTCGGGTATAGCAGGTTAGGCTACTTTATTGGAGATTTATTTTTCCGAAGCCAGATTGAACGGCTAGGTGAAGAAAGAGCGATCATTGCCTGGTGTAACACTGGTTTCCTCGATCAAGTGCAGATTTGGCTGGAAAGCAAAAAATCACTTTCAATCTGAAAGTGATTTCTTTGCGGCTACTTCAAGAATCTCAGCAGATCACCATTCACAACATCATCGGACATGCCAAGCTCTTTTCTGGCTTTTTCCAGATAAGGTTCACACTTGCTGATATCCGCTTCTTCCGCGGAGTCTACTTTCAAGCAGCTCCCGCTTTTATAAAGATAGTCCTCTGCAATGAAGCTTCCATCCCGGAATATGACTGGCTGATCGGGATTCCGGGAAAAAAGGTTGCGGCTGAAGCTGTAATCATCTTCAGGATTGATGCCGAGCAAATGAAGGAGCGTTGCTCTAATATCGATTTCGCCGCCTAGTGTAGATATCATTTTTCCTTCCTGCCCTGGAATATGGATGATCAGCGGGATCTTTTGCAGCTTCATCCGGTTGACAAGCGAATCTTCCTGCTCTAAAAGCTCCAGTACACCATGTTCATATTTGTCGGAAATGCCGTAATGATCCCCGTACAGCACAAACATCGTATTGTCGTATTCTCCACTGTCTTTCATTTCCTGGAAGAAGGTCTTGATCGCTTCATCCTGGTATCTCACTGTTGTGACATAGCGGTTTACCACCATCTCGCTTGTCTCAGCCTCAGGAATCAGCCGGTCCTCTTCCTCGAGCAGGAATGGAAAGTGGTTCGTTAATGTTATGAAGCGGGTGTAATACGGCTTTTCAAGGCTCTTTAAGTGCGGAATTGACTGCTGGAAGAACGGGATATCCTTGATCCCGTAGTTCACTGAATTTTCCTCTGTCACCTCATAATCACCTTTAGAGAAGAACCGGTCATAGCCAAGCGCCTTATACATGTCTTCCCTGTTCCAAAAAGAGGGCTCATTACCATGGAGGACCGCTGCCTTATAGCCTTTTTCATCTTTCAAAATATGCGGAAGACTTTTGTACGTATTCTCAAATTTCCGGACAAAAGCCGAGCCGCTGGACAAGGGATACAATCCATTATCGACCATGAACTCAGAGTCAGATGTTTTACCCTGGGCGGTCTGGTCATATAGATTATTGAAATAAAAGCTATCCTCTGCCAGCGAATTAAGAAACGGAGTGATTTCCTCACCTTTAACCTTTTGTTTAAGGACAAAGCCCTGAGTCGATTCCATGCTGATTAGGACAACATTCATTCCTGCGGCAGCGCCGAAATAATCGGATGGCTCCTCTGTCCTGCCGTTTACGTACTCAGCAGAAGCCTTGGCATCAGAGGCATCTGCAAATGCCTTTTGCAGGGGATATGATGCCGCTACGCCAATATCATATAGATGATACGGATACAGTCCTATATTTTTGACAAGCTGCGGACGGTTATATGATTCTGTGAAAAGATGCGGCGCATTTACAAGCCCGATCACTCCAGTCATGAAGAAAAGGGCGATGCAGGCAGCACCATACTGCCATGCCGTTTTTCCTGTCACTGTCATTTTTGTCAGCTTCTTTTTCCTGATTAAAAGAAAATATAATAGCAAATCAATGAACAGCAGCAGATCCCAGGGACTGATCAGTTCCAGGGTGCTCGGTCCGAGGCCGCCGACGTTTTTGAATTGGAAAAGAATCGGTACCGTGACGAAATCGGTATAAAAACGGTAATATAAAAGATCGGAATAAAGGATGCCAGTCAAGACCAGCATCATCAGCCATATTCCAGCAGGCTTCACTTTCCTTTTCCAAAATAGGCCGCCCCCGGTCAATAGCATCAGCAGCCCCAAGGGTGAAGTCGTGATTAGCATTACTTCAAGAAGGCTTGCAGCATGCAGATTAAAGCCGATGAAAGATACGACAGCTGTTTTGAGCCACATAAAGAGGACGGCTATCCATACCGGCGTCAAGTTCTTAAACTGTTTCATATTGATACCGTTTTTCGTTCTGTATTTCAAAAGCCTGTTCAAGGATGTTCAATGCCTCTGCCGCTTCTTGTTCGCCTATGCTTCCCATGAAAGCTGCCTGAATCCAATTCCTTTTCAGCAGATATTCACTTTCATAGCTGATCAGCACCCCTTTACTTTTGCAGTAATCACCTATTTTTCTGCTTGATTTAGTTTCCGGTACGAGTATTGTAATGATGCCCGGAGAGTAGCTCTCATCTCCAAGAACTTTCCACCCGTTCGCCTTCAGCCTTTCCCTTGCCTGCTTTCCAATCCTTGCTGTTTTTTCATAATCGGTGAGACTGCAAGCTTTGTTAAGCGCCTTGACGAGATTGGAAGAATGGGTATAGGGGATGCTTTCATGGTCCTGAAACATTTTCAGGTCCAAATATCTTGGTATATGACTGCCTCCAAGTATTTTCTCCCTGTGAAAAACAATCGCCAGACCAGGATAGGATCCGAATCCTTTGCCGCTGACCGATGATGCAAGATAGACTCCCTTCAGATCAACTGGCACAACACCTGCCGAGCTGCAGGCATCCACACATAGCTCAATCCCCCGGCGTCTGCATAGCTCCTTGAGTGAATCTATATCATATAAATAGCCTGTCGAAGTTTCACAGTGGACAGTCCAAATCCAGCTGATAGAAGGATTATCATTGATTGCCTGTTCAATTTCATTTAAATCGATCGGCTCATTCCATTCTTTTTCTATAGACTGAAATGATAGCCCCTGCCTTTTTGCATGGTCTATCAGCCGGAAGCCAAATTCCCCATTGGCAAGAATCAGCCCTCTTCCCGGAAAGCAGGAAAGCTGTGCAGCAACAACGTCATTGGAAAGGGTCCCTGTACCTACTACGACTTCTGCATGGACTGCCCCTGTCATGTGGCATAGACTGCTGCGGAGTTCATGAAGTTCTCTTTTAAACTCTTCGCTTCGGTGGGAAATGGCGGGATCTGAGAACGCCTTTTCAGCCTCCGGATGGATCGAAACCGGGCCTGGAAGCAAAGAAATCCTCTTCATCGGCTCTGTCTTTTTCGCCATCAGGCGTATAAAAGCTTTTGTCGAGCGTTCAAAATTTTCTTTCGTTAAATACATTGGCTGGAATCGAGCACCCTCTTCCCCTGTCAAAGGGCCGAAAGGGATGAAGCCAATCCTCCGATACAGCTTCAGCTGCCGGACCGTACCGGAAATAAGGGCCATCGTGTACCCCTTCTCTAAGCAGAACTGTACAAGCCTTTCGCACAAATGGTAAAAGACACGGCTGCTTCTGTAGGCTTTCTTGATTGATAACAGACGTACCTCGCAAGCTGTTCCCTTTACGGGGAGGCAGTCTTCAAGTGACTCAAGCTTATAATCAAGAGAAAAAGGCCTTTTGGCACGAATGGCAATCATGCCAACGACTTCCTCTCCCTTTTTGGCAATCATATATGTATTTTCCTGATGAAATTTATCAATCAATTCATTTTCATCATTTTTGCTGTGCTGCGGAATTTCCTCTACAAATGTTTGATAATTAAGCTGATG
This sequence comes from Bacillus infantis, assembly GCF_020171945.1. Lineage (GTDB taxonomy): Bacteria > Bacillota > Bacilli > Bacillales > Cytobacillaceae > Bacillus_AB > Bacillus_AB infantis_A. Next base: position 538,913 of record NZ_JAIVAP010000001.1, read on the forward strand.
GATTTGTTCAAACTCGCTCTGTTCACTGGCAAGCTTATACGTTAAACTTTCCACAGTTAACCTCCTATGTAAGACATGATGATCCGGTTAGAATAGCTGAGCAGATAGGTTACGATAATTAGATTATAGACTACCTCGTAATACTATATATAATTTAACGAATAAAAAGAGTAAAAAGTTTCATTTTCTAACATATTTCTTCTTTTAGCCTTTCTATTAATATTGCAAACCGCGTAATAAAAAAAGAACCCGCTGTAAATCTGGGTTCACGATCTTTAAGGCGGCAATCTATTTTTTCCCGCCCCCGTTGTTCAGATAATTCGGCCTATACCGGTCATCATCCCTGGCAGAATACACAAAGCTTATCCCCATTGCAAATGTACCGAACATAAATCCAAATATATACCCGGCAGAATGGAATCCAGATACAAAGCTGACAATCGCCGCAGCAAGCAGAACCAGCAGAATAGACAAGAAAACCTTTCCCATTCTCAGCCCCTCCTTTTCCTTAATATACCATATCATATTTTTCAATAAACTTCCTGTTTAAAGTGCCTTTAAGTGACCCAATTCGTTATAGTACTCAACAAGCCACTCTTTTTCTTTGTATTTAAGGCTGCAGAAGCAGGCATTTTCAAGCTCCGTTATGCCAGAACCGATTACGCCTGAAGAAAGCAGTGACAGCAGGGCATTTATGGATGCTCCATGCGAAACAAGGATCACTCTTTTTCTGTGGTAATGCAGGCTGATTTTATCAAGCCCTTCCTTAAGCCGGGTGTTTTGGGCCTCTCTGCTTTCCATTTCCGGATAATCCCTGTCTGGAAAAAGAGCGTGCCGCTCATCAGCTGTAAGACCTTCGGCTCTTCCAAAACTTCTTTCAATGAATTCATCCATGATCACCAAAGGCTTCTTAAGCTTTCCGTTGATGATTTCCGCAGTCTGCCTGGCCCTTAAAAGGGGACTTGAAATGATAATATCCCAATTTTCATTGGCGAGACGATCCCTGCATGCTGCTGCCTGTCGGACACCCATCTCGTTTAACTCAATATCAGTCCTTCCCTGGATTTTGCCTTCAGCATTCCAGTCAGTCTGGCCATGGCGTACAAGGCAGATGTCAGTCATGTTCACTGCCTCCTGCAATTGAAGAGCACCTGTTTTGAGCGAGTCTCTTCCCCATAATAACGTAGGCAGTTCCCATCTGGTCAGGAAAAAAGGATTCCTTTACTGCTGTCCACCCAAGTGAGCGATACAATTGCCGGGCGGCAAAGTTATCATATTGTGTAGTAAGGATAGCTGTCTTATTTGATACTTTCTCCAGAAGGTTTTGTTCAAGAAGGCGGCCGATCCCCTGCTTTCTGCTGTCCGGATGCACGGCCAACTCCACCAGTTCAAAACAATCCTCCAGCCAGGTTAGTGTCTCTTTTTCCGAAAGCTCCCTTTCAATCAGTCCCCTGTAGTATTGACCTTCCAGTGAGTTGTAGCCATATGCGAACCCTGCCAATCTGGAATCACCCTCTAAAGCCATATACCCCTGGAAGCCGCCATAGCTTCCATGCCGTTTCAGTCTATTAAAAAAAGAGTCATCCTCTTTATTCCAGACCAGGTTATAGAGGTTTGCAGCTTCGACCAGGCTTCCTTCTTTGTTTTCCATTTTTTTCAGATAAAATTTCTGCTTATTAACATTCATGACTAATCCTCCCTCCCCTCATAAAAGCAGACACCCGTGCCAGCATCCTAATTTTTTGAAAAATATTCCATAGGCTCACTGCAATGTTTATAACCGTTCCTTCTATAAAACTCGATCCCTTCCTCACTCGGCCAGACGATGACGAATTCGTAATGATTTTCTTCTATCCACTCATTAATGGCCGTGATCAGCCTGCTTCCAATTCCTTTTCCGCGGTATCCTGGCACAGTATAGACATTGGTCATATAGGCGAAAGGATATGTAATTCGTCCAGGTCTTGGCACCTTTTGGATTCTTTCCAAGTATATATGTGATATTATTTTTCCCTGTTCTTCCGCAATCCAGATATACCATTGGCTTCCTCCAACAGCTTCCTCCAGAAATGTTCTGCATTCTTTCTGAAATTCCGGATAATCTTTTTCCGAAAAATTCCCCTCCTCATAATCTTCGAGCGTAAAGTCCCATCTCATTCTAATCAGCTGATCTATATCCTTTTTTTCTGCAAGCCTTATTTGCATTTTATAGCCTCCATATTTTCATTGAATACTGCTTCTTCGTCCGGCAGTATTGTTCCTTTATTTTAAAAAATACAGTGAATATTGGCAATTTTGTGCTAAAATAAATTCCATTCAAAAAATCTTATATAAAAAGGAGGCAAAAAAATGATCCATTTTTTCAACTATAACTGGCAGGTCAGGGATGAGTGGTTCCAATGGTGTGAGCAGCTGGAAGAGGATGAACTGCATAAGAAGCGGAGGGGCGGAGCCGGGAGCATACTTCATACACTGCTGCACATATCGGACGTAGAGTACAGCTGGATCCGTGCTATCCAAGGTCTGGGCGATACCATCGTTGATTTTGAAGAATATCGCAGTCTGACTGAGGCCAAGCAGCTCTCCGACTCTTTCCGGAGGAATATCAGAAGCTATTTTGCCAAGGGTCTGATAGAAGCGCCTGATTTTATCGTTTCCGTTCCATGGGATGATGACATTTTTAGCAAAAACGAAATCCTCCATCATATCATTGCACATGAGATCCATCATATTGGCCAGCTATCTGTATGGGCACGGGAACTGGGACTTGCGCCGGTGAGTGCGAATTTATTAGGCAGGGACTTGAAAACTGCCAGTTTCATAGACTAAATCTGCCAAATAACCATGACCTCTCTTTTTTACGTTTTAAAAAGAGAAAGGGTTTCTTTTTCAGAAAAATATTTTCATATTTATCGTTCCTCATCAATTCTGTGTCTGAAAGCAAATAAACGCCCCTGCAGGCGTTTATCACTCTCGGCTGGATCGCTCGTCATTTCACTGATCATGTTTCTGACATCCTCAATCATACTGTTGAAGGTTTGATCTACTGTGTCCAAAAGGGTGTTTTGACCTCTTTCCGCCGGCACGCCTGCTTGTTTTTCTTGTTTGTGCATGTATATCACCTCCCAACCATAGGATGTGTCAAAAAAAGCACCATAATGCACGGGAAAAATTCAGGGTGCCAAACTTCTGTTCATTTAAATAAGAGGCATTTGTCAGCATCATTATAGGCACTCTATGTATGACTTTCTTAAAGATTATATTTTTCTTATATTTAGGATCCTGGCTTGATTCAGCCTCCGCATTCTCACTTCGTTTTTACCATCTTCATTAGTTTTTACAGTGATTAAATCCAATCTATCATTCTCTGCTGGACATACCCCGCCCTGCTGGCGTATACTAGGCATATTTATGCAAGAAATAGCAGATTGCTGGAAAGAAAGGTTTGAGATCATGCTTCAAAATCCAACAGGGAGAGAAAGGCTTGCCCTGGCTTTTCTCCTTAGTTCATTAGGAATCTTAGGGCCGTTCAACATCGATATGTACTTACCGAGCTTTCCGGATATCGGCAGAGACCTGGATGCCTCTGCTTCCCTTGTACAGCTCAGCTTGACCGCCTGTCTGATGGGGCTCGCTGCCGGCCAGATGATCGTCGGGCCCATCAGTGATGCACAAGGCAGGAGGAAACCGCTTCTGATAGGGATTTCCCTCTTTAGCATTGCCTCATTATTCTGTGCTCTTGCCCCAAATATCACTACTTTTGTAGCTGCCCGTTTTTTTCAGGGGCTAACCGCTTCAGCGGGCATTGTCCTGTCGCGGGCAGTCGTGAGGGATGTGTTCAGCGGTACAGAGCTGACGAAGTTTTTCTCCTTATTAATGGTGATAAATGCTACCGCTCCGATGATTGCGCCTATGACCGGCGGCGCACTCCTTTTACTGCCATTCGCCAGCTGGCATACCATTTTTTACTTTTTATGTGCGCTTGGACTGGCTATCGTCACAATCATTTCCATACGCCTGCCTGAGACGCTTCCTGCTGAAAAACGCATTCCCAGCAGCCTGGGAGGCACAGTCAAGGCCATGGGCGGCTTGTTTAAGGACCGCTCTTTCATTGGATATGCCCTGATTGTCGGTTTTGTACATGGAGGAAGCTTTGCCTATGTATCCGGTACACCATTTGTTTACCAGGGAATATACGGCGTCTCTCCCCAGGTATTCAGCATTCTGTTCGGAATCAATGGGATTGCCATCATCACCGGGAGTTTTCTGATCGGCCGCCTCGCCGGCATTGTACCAGAAAGGGCCCTGCTTCGGACAGCCGTCTGCATCGCTGTCAGCGCGACTGCATTATTGCTCACTATGACCATCATTAAAGGGCCGCTGTTTATGCTGGTCATCCCTATCTTCATTTATATGACGTCCATAGGTATGATCCTTACCAGCTCCTTTACGCTGGCATTGAAAAATCAGGGGCACCGCGCAGGGAGCGCGAGCGCCGTCATTGGCATGATGCCGCTCCTCTTGGGCAGCCTCGTTTCCCCTCTTGTCGGAATCAATGAAGCATCCGCCGTACCGATGGGAAGCATTTTATTCACCACTTCCTTCATCGGGTTCATTCTGTTCTTCACATTAACGAAAGAAAAACAGTCCAATTTAAAGCTTAATCCGGAGGGGTGAATCCCTCCTTTTTTTTAATTTTGCTGGTGTTCCATTTTAAAGATGCCCCTTCAATTTTTACTCATATAAATGCTTCTGCAGAGGAATTCTACATAAATTGTTAACTTTTCTACAATAAAAAGAAATGATTCTACATAAAAAAGAGAGAATTCTACATTAATTTGAAGTTATTCTGCCAAAAATACATATTTTCCCAAAAACATACCGCTTAGAATGCCACATGCCCGTCTGTACAGCAAGAATGAATATATTCATGTTGAACTGCAGATGACTATGTTAAAAGGTTTTTCTGAAGGGTGATGTAAATGGATTTGAATTGGATATGGAAATCGATATTGATCGTATTGGCAGGCACCCTGCTGCTCAGGATCGCCGGCAGAAAATCAATATCCCAAATGACACTTGCCCAGACTGTAATCATGATTGGAATAGGCTCCTTATTGATACAGCCGCTCGCCGGAAAAAATATTTGGACAACAATCATTGTGGGAGCAATTCTTGTAGTAACCCTGGTAGTCATGGAGCTTTTACAGGTAAAGTTTGATAAAGTGGAGAAATTCATTACCGGAAGAGCAAAAGTATTGATCAACAATGGGAAACTTGATGAGAAAGGCCTTAAAAAGGTTAGATTGACGGTTGACCAGCTGGAGATGAAACTCAGGCAGAACAATGTGTCCAGCCTGCAGGATGTAAAATGGGCAACATTAGAGCCTAACGGGCAAATTGGATTCGAGCTGAAGGAAGAAGCAAAGCCTGCATTAAAAAAAGATCTACAAATGCTTCAGCAGCAAATGAACCAAATGATTATGCTCCTGAAAGGGAGTGCAGTACCTATGCCTCCCAATGACTCATCTAAGCAGGATCTATTTACAGAAGTGGCGAGAAAATCCCATACTACAGAGCCGCCAAAGCATCTTCAGTAGATGGCGGCTAAAAATAGGCTTATAGTTATTCTTTCAACTGTTTATGTGGTCTTTTTTGCGGCCTTATGTATTTTTTATCTTTTTAAAGACGATTCCTCCCGCTGGCAGGTAGCTCTCGGAGGAATCATCGTAAGCGCACTTCCCTTATTACTGATTTTATTAAAAAAACCGTTCCCGACCGCCCTGGTCTTCGGCTATTTTTTGTTCGTATTCTGCTCCATCTATCTGGGGTCGATCAAGAGCTTCTATCTCAAATATGCCTGGTGGGATAGCACGCTTCACCTTTATAAAGGAATCTTTGCGGGCATAGCTGCCGTCTTTATCTTTAAGGTATTATCCGGGGGAAAAGGAAATTCCCGCTCACTTTTATTCCTTTTCAGCTTTTCCTTGTCTGCTGCAGCCAGCATCCTCTGGGAAATCTATGAGTTTGCCGGCGACCAGCTTATCACGGAAACGATGCAGCGCGGCGGAAATAAAGATACCATGATAGATCTCATTGCCGGCACTTCAGGTGCATTATTAGCAGGAATATACAATATCTTGAGGTTCAGGAAACTATAACGGCCGGCTCCAGAAGGAACCGGCCGAAAATTCAGCTTTTTAGTATATCTTCGATGCTGTTAAGCTCTTCGGCAGTAAATTCCAGATTATTCAGTGCAGCGACATTTTCTTCAATCTGTGAAACCCTGCTTGCACCGATCAAAGCAGATGTTACTCTCCCACCGCGAAGGACCCAAGCAAGAGACATTTGTGCAAGGCTCTGTCCGCGTTCGGATGCTAGTTCATGCAGCTTCCTGACTTTTTCAATTGTCTGCTCTGTTACCTGGTCCCCTTGAAGCGCACCGGTCTTGCTGGCAGCCCTGCTGTCCTCGGGTATCCCGCTGATATACTTATTCGTCAAAAGCCCCTGAGCGAGCGGACAGAAGGCGATTGATCCCACACCATTCTCCTCCAGTACATCCTGTAGGCCGTCCTCAATCCAGCGGTTCAGCATAGAGTAGCTTGGCTGGTGGATGACGAGCGGCGTCCCGAGCCTGTTCATGATTTTCACTGCTTCTTCTGTCTGTTCTGCGGAATAGCTGCTGATACCGACATATAAAGCTTTTCCCTGCCTTACAATAGAATCCAAAGCACCCATTGTTTCCTCTAAAGGTGTATCCGGGTCAGGGCGATGAGAGTAGAAAATATCCACATAATCCAGCCCCATCCGCTTTAGGCTCTGATCAAGGCTAGAGATGAGGTACTTCCTGCTTCCCCACTCCCCATATGGCCCAGGCCACATATAATAGCCAGCCTTCGTTGAAATGATCATTTCATCCCTGTAAGGAGCAAAGTCGGACTTCATCATCCTGCCGAACATTTCTTCAGCCGAGCCTGCTGGAGGACCGTAGTTATTAGCCAGGTCGAAATGAGTGATGCCAAGGTCAAATGCACGCCTGAGCATCTGCCTCCCATTTTCATATGTATCTGTTCCGCCGAAATTATGCCACAACCCAAGGGAAATGGCCGGGAGCCGGAGTCCTGAGCGTCCGCTCCGATTGTATTTCATAGAATTATAGCGTTTTTCATCTGCAAGGTACACCATCAATCTTCCTCCTTTAAGCAATACTGGCAGTTCATTATCATATTAAACGCTTTCACAGCGCTTCACAAAAAAACTGCCCGTGCCGATTTTTTTAAAATGAAAAAATAAAGATTAGCCGGAAACTAATCTTTATCTTATATCCAACACTTTATCTTTCGCTTTCTGTCGCTGTAAAAAGTGGTACAGCGCCCCAATCAGATTGGAGTCGTTTCCAAACCGGCACACCTCTGCTTTTACATCGAGCGAGTGGATATCCGATTTCATGCTTGATAGGACTCGATTGATTCTTTCGCAAAAATCATGGCGTCCAGATATCGCACCTCCGATAAGGATCTTTTCAGGATCGATGATATAGTGAAGATTCAGAATGCCGACTGCCAGGCGTTTGAAGAAGCGCTCTATTTCTTCCTGGATTTCTTTGTCTCCACCCTCTGCCATCTCAAACACTTTCCGGCCATCAAGGGTATCAGGATCCATTCCTTTTCTTGCTGCTGCAATATTGACAAGTGCCCCAGTGGCACCAAGATCGCTCCAGCTTCTTCCTAAAGGCTTGTCTAAATAATCCTCCATGATCATATAACCGAACTCTCCGCCATGGAAGCTCGCTCCATGCCTGACTTTTTTGTCCAGTACAATGGCCCCGCCGATCCCCGTCCCGATGACGATGCAGATATAATCCCGGACATCCTTTGCAGCACCGATCCAGCCTTCTGCAAGGCCGGCACAGTTTGCGTCATTTTCCAGCTCTGCCGGAAGCCCTGTCCTTTTCTCCACCAGCTCCCGGATATTGGGGCCATGAACATATGGGACGGCGCTTGCGCCATGAATAGTACCGCTTACTACATCGACGGCCCCAGGCATGCTCATCGCAATTCCTTCTACAGGGCTGATAAAGCTGATTTCTTCGACAGCTTTTCCGATCGTTTCAATAAATGCTTCTATACCTTCCTTTGGAGTCGGGATTGATGACTTTTTTATAATGCTGCCCGATTCATCCATCAAGGCATATTTAATGGATGAGCCCCCTACATCAAATGCTGCATAATTTCGCAATGCTCCTACCCCCATATATCCTTCCGCCAAAGGATCATTTTCCTTCTATTACAGATGTGTTCCGCAGGATTCCCTGATAATCAGCTCAGAGTCAATCAGGGCAGGCCTCGGCTGGGATTTGCCGTTGATGAGATCGTTCAGCATATAAGCCGACAGTTTCCCGAATTTCTCTTTATCCTGTTTCACAGTCGACAGCTTGGGATCGCTGTAGCGGCAGGCGGCAATATCATCGCAGCCAATCACCCTGATATCTTCTGGAACGGTAAGACCCGCTTCCTTGATGGCCCTTAGTGCTCCGAGCGCCATTAAATCGGAGGCTGCAAAAACAGCTTCAGGCTTCCTTTTCCCTTCAAGGATCCTTTTCATGCACTCATAGCCGCTGTCTTCATGATAATCTCCGTATTGAATCCAGTCTTCCCTGATTTCCAGGCCGAACTGGTTCATAGCCTCCAGGAAACCCTTCTTCCGCAAATTGGAAATGACAGATCCCTTCATTCCTCCGATGAAACCAACATCCCTGACCGAATTGAGGTAAAGATGCTCAATGACCTTTCGGGAAAGATTCACGTTATCAGTCATGACAAAGGCTGATTTCGGGCCGGACAGTTCAATGTCGATTCCGATGCATGGAAAATCAGCCTTAGCGAGCTCATGTACCGCTTCCTCCACTTCTTCTCCCGCAATAACGAGACAGCCATCCACATTGAAATGTTTGCATCTTGCCATATAGCTCCCATTGTCCTGCCGGAAGTTTTCGTTGGAGAACATGAGGATATCATAGCCCAGCATGCCGATATTCTTTTTAAAAGAAGAAATGACTTCGTTGAAATAAGGGTGGGTCATGTCAACATTGATCTTGCCGGCATAAATCAGGCCAATAAGATTGGATTTTTTTGTGGCAAGCGACCGTGCTGAAAAATTTGGTTCATAATCCATCTCAAGGATAACATCCATAACCTTTTTCTTTGTTCTTTCGCTGATGCCTCCGTAATTATTAATGACCTTTGAAACGGTTGCGGCAGAGACGCCCGCAATTTCCGCAATATTCTTTATCGTTAGGCTCATGAGAATCCCTTCTGCTTCCAAATTATGTTCTATATTACTAGATTACTAGCTGTTTCCTTCCGTTTCAATCTCCAGATAAGAAAGCTCCGATTATTTTACAGAGCCTTCTGTAATGCTGGAAATGAAAAGCTTGTTAAACATCAGGAATATGACCAATAGGGGCACCGTAGCCCAGAATACACCTGACATGATCATCCCAAAATCAATATTATGTGTGTTGCTGAGATTAGCGAGCGCTACCTGGATGGTATACATCTCCGGATCCCTGAGCACCGTGAACTGCCAGAGGAACTCGCCCCATACTGCAGTAAACACAATGATTCCAAGAGTTGCAAATGCAGGCAGGATGATCGGCAGGACAATGCTTCTGTATATCCTGAAGTTTGAGCAGCCATCCAGCTTGGCAGCTTCTATTAATTCATCCGGCACAGCTTCGTTCACATATTGCCTCATAAGGAATATCCCCAGAGGATTCAGGAAGAACAGGAGCATCACCCCGGGAAGCGTATCCAGAAGTCCAGCTTTGGAAATCAGGAAATATTGGGGGATCAGGCCGAGCTGCGGCGGAATAATCATTGTTACCAGGATTGAAATGAATAGAATATTCTTCCCGGGAAACTTGAATTTAGCAAATGCGAAACCGGCCAGCGAACTGATGGCCAAAACCACGAGCGTAACTACAACACAAATGATAAAGGAATTCCACATAGCGTTGAAAAAATCAATATTGCTCAGTACTTTCTTGAAATTGTCCACCAGCAGATTCCCAGGTGTTAAAGTAGGCGGAATGGTGTTGTATGCAGAGCTTGGACTTGTCGCCATTACAAACATCCAGTAAAAAGGGAAAAGGGAGACTAAAGAAGCAATGCCCAGAAACAAGTAGATCGGCAGATTCCCTTTTCTGGGTTTCTTTTTGGCAGTGTTCATGCTCATTTTGTTGCCCTCCTTTTGCCCCGACCATATCCGGATGTCAGCATAGTATTGATGGTTGCAAAAGCAGCGATGATGACAAGCAGAATGATGGCTGTTGCAGATGCTGTGCCAAATGATTGAAGCTTGAACGCATCCCGGTACAAATACATAACAATCGTCATTGCTTCATCCCTCGAAAATGCCCCGGCACCAAGGAATACAGTAGGCTCTGAGAACAGCTGGAGCGCACCGACAGTAGAGAAGAAGACAGTCAGGAGAATGAAAGGCTTCAGCAGCGGAAGTGTAATGTAAAACAGCTGCTGCGTTTTGCTTGCTCCATCGATTGTTGCCGCCTCGTACAAGTCGTTCGGAATACTTTGGATCCCCGCCAGGAAAATGATCGTATTATAGCCGACCCATCTCCAGAAAACCATAATGGAAATCGCGATTTTTGTTCCCCATTCGGAAGCTCCCCAGTTGACCGGATCAAAGCCGAAAAGGCCCAATACATAGTTGGCCAGCGAGGTTTCATGATTGCTGAAGAGGACGCTGAAGATCAGGGCCACTGCCACCATGGAGGTGATGTAAGGCATAAAAATCGTTACCCGGAAAAAATTTTTAAACCGGATGAACGTGAGATTGAGCAGAAAGGCCAGGATGATTCCGACAATCAGCTGGGGCGCTGTTCCTAAAAGCCCCATCACAATCGTATTGTAAACCGATTTCCAAAAAAGCGGATCTTCCAGTACTATCTTGAAGTTATTCAGGCCGGCAAACGTCATTGGGCTTAGCCCGTTCCATTTCTGAAAAGCCAGGTACAAGCTGAATAGGGCCGGATAAAGGCCGATGATGGCAAAAATGATAAAAAAAGGTGCTATATATAAATAGCCGGATATCATATCTTTCTTTGATTCAGACAGACGCTTCTTTGTTCCACTCATGCGGGCTGTACTCGCCTTGCTTTCTTTGGCAGCTGTTTGCATGTTTCCGCCTCTTTTCTATGCATAAATCAGGAAATGGCTCAAAGCCATTTCCCCTTTAATACCTTATCTTCCTAATAAGTCTTTTGCCCGTTTGATGGCAGCTTTCCATTCTTTTTCAGGATCTTTGCCATTCTGGACATTCTTCAGGGCATTTACAACCTCCTGATGAACCGGGAAGTATTTTTCGCCTTTAAATACAGCACCTTCGATATCCTGGGCAGCGTTTGCAAATACTGACGAAGTTACCTGGCCGCCGAAGAATTCATCTTCATTGGATTTGAAGTCATCCATGTCATAAACAGATGGTGCAGATGGGAAGAGGCCTTTGCTCTGGAAAGATTCAAGCTGCTGTTCAGGCGCAACAAGCCACTCGATGAAGTCATAAGCCGCCTGTGCATTTTTGGTTTCCTTCGGTACAGCTATATAAGAACCGCCCCAGTTTGCAGCGAATTCCTTCGGCAGTGTGGCTACTCTCCACTTGCCTACTGCATCCGGCGCATTGCCTTCCATCCAGCCCTTCAGCCAGCCAGCTCCAAGCTCTGCTGCAAATTCGCCTTTATTGACTGCGTTGGACCATTCTGGAGACCACATGTCATACTTTCCTACAATGCCTAATTCATTGAGCTTAACCGCATAATCATAAGCTTCCTTGACAGCATTTCCATCTTCTTCAAGAAGAAGCTCTCCATCAGGATTCAGATAAGTACTTTCTGCTGCATCCAAATATGCACGGTAGGCCATTTCGATGCTGTCGACAAATGGCTTTCCTGTCTTTTCCTTCAATTGCTGGCCAGCTTCCTGGAAAGCTTCTGGCGAATTGATGAGTGACTCAACCTCGGCAGGCTCTGTCGGAAGACCGGCTTCCTCGAATAGGTCAACACGATAATACAAGGCCTTTGGTCCGATATCGGTCGGCATGCCGAACAGGAAGTCTCCATCCGCATTCTCCCCGCCCTTCCATTTCCAATCCAGATACTGGTCCTGAACATCCTTGGCACCTAAATCATATAAATTTTCAAATCGGTCCTGGGCAGCCTTGAACCGGTCAAACTGGTCAATTTCCAGCATAGCGATGTCTGGCGCACCGCTGCCGGCTGACAATGCAGTAAATAAGGCATCATGGTGATCTGCGGTCTCTGATGATTTCACTTTGATTTTGACATTCGGATTTTCTTCTGTATATTTCTTTGCAAGCTCCTCATAATTGGTTGCTCCGAAAGTCCAGAAGCTCAAGGTTACGTCGCCGCCGCCATCTGATCCTCCGGATGAAGTTTCCTCGCCGCTGCATGCTGCAAGCGATAATGCAAGAACTGATGATGCTCCGAATGCCGCTATTTTTTTTAGGCTATTCCATTTCAAGTGAATCTCCCCCATTATTGTTAAGTAATTTGAACCATCCTTTTGAGAACCTGCCTAATTCTGCCTTCAGCCACCCCCTGCAAAAGAATTCCAGAACCTGTTTAACTTTAATAAGTATGGAAACCGGTTTCCGTTTTCTGCGGAAACCGCTTTCATTTGTTATTATAAGAGCCTGTATTTCAGAAATCAACTATATTTTAGAAAATTTAGTTAATTATTTTTCGGAAAATTAGATTAAAATAATGATATTTCCTTGATTTTTTTTAAAATCACTCTATTATTCTGCAGTAATCAAGTGTTTTACCCTCTAAATAGAAACCGTTTTCCAAAATAAAAAGAGAGCATAACGCCCTCTTTTTATTAGTTGGCCTATAATGTTTCTCCATTGCTTTTTATTACTTCGCTATACCAATAAAAACTCTTCTTTTTAGTTCTTTGAAGGTCATGCTCCCCTTCTTCATGCTGATTGACATATACAAACCCATAACGTTTCTGGAATCCGTTCAGCCAGCTCAGCAGGTCAGTAAATGACCAGACGCAATAGCCAAGCAGCTCCACTCCATCGGAAATGGCTTCCTGCATGGACTGGATATGAGAGCGGATAAAAGCAATCCGATATTCATCATTCACCGTGCCATCTTCTTCAAGCTTGTCGAACTCTCCCAGTCCATTCTCACTGATTAATACAGGAAGCTGGTATCTGCTTGTGATCCGGCGGAGTGCTACACGCAGCCCTTGCGGATCAATTGTCCAGTCCCAGTTCGTTTTTTCCAGGGACGGGTTGTCAGCCGTTCTATATAAGCCAGGAATACCTGAGGCTTTAGTGGTCCCTTTTTTGCCGGTAGTATTCATTTCACCTTCTGCTGTGCCGCCTTCCAGCGGATTCGCTTCAAAGGTTGCTGTCTGATAATAATTCAGTCCCATAAAGTCAGGCTTACCTGCCTGCAAAAGCTCCCAGTCCCCCGCTTCCACTACAGGGGCGAGCCCTTCATTCTCTAAATAGTTCCAGGCTGTTTTCGGGTACTTGCCCCATGCGTAGACATCCATCCACCAGTGGCTGTTCAGCTCTTCTGCGTTTTCACTGGCAATGATATCCTTTGGTTCAGGAGAACGCGGGTAAGAAGGCGTGTACGCAAAGCTGGGTCCAATTTTCCCTTCCGGCACAAGATTACGAAATGCTTTTATAACACTGGCATTGGCCAGGTTGGCATGGTGATTCACCTGGTAAAAAAGCTTGTCATCCTTGATTCCAGGCGGATGCATGGCATTACGGTAACCAAACATCGTGAAAATATTCTGCTCATTCAGGCTGACCCAATATTTGACCTTATCGCCGAAACGCCTGAACAGCTCTGTACTGTAAGCCGTGAAGTCTTCAATGATCCCCCGGGATTCCCAGCCGCCGTATTCCTCCTGCAGTGCCTGCGGCAGATCCCAGTGATAAAGAGTAACGATGGGTTCAATATCATGTTTGATCAGCTCATTAATCAGTGAATCATAAAATTCGATGCCCTTTTCATTCACTTTGCCCTTTCCTTCAGGAAAGATTCTAGTCCAGGCAACTGAAAAACGGTATGCCTTCAATCCCATTTGAGCCATCAGCTGCACATCTTCTTTAAAGTGCCGGTAATGGCCTACTGCCACATCGCCAGTCGTCCCTTTAAATGTCTTGCCGGGAATCCGGACAAATTTATCCCAATTGGAAAGACCTTTGCCATCTTCATTCCAGGCACCTTCTACCTGATAGGCTGCAGAAGCAGCCCCCCAAAGGAAATTCTGCGGAAAAGCCTTCAATTCTTTATGTATCATTTTCACTGCCCCTTTCTTTTTATTGAAACCGGTTTCCTAAAATAGTATAGCAAATTCTGATAAAACAATATATTCAGAAATATACTTCTGCATAATTTTTTATAAAAAAAGAACCGCTTAGGGCGGCTCTAAATAGTTCTGCTATGTAAAATATCATCTGTTTCTCTGCTTGCATACTCTTTTTTCAGGAGACCGTATACTATATGGTCTACATAATGATCATAGAGCCATTCTGCATCCCGTATAATGCCTTCTTCCGTGAAACCGTGCCGTTTTGGCAATGCCCGGCTTTTCATATTGCCGGCAGCAGCCCTTACTTCAATCCGGTTCAGGCCTGCTTCTGAGAATCCATATTCTATAAGGGCTGAAAAAGCTCTGTTCATGATTCCTTTTCCCTGATACTTCTCACCAAGCCAGTAGCCTATAACGCCGATTTTGTGAATCCCGCTGATTTCATTGAAACCAATCGTACCGGCAATCTTCCCCTTGTAAATGATGGCCGCAGCCTGGGGGTGATTTCCATTCTTCTCATACGCACTGAGAGAAGATTGAATAAAATCTGCTGAATCTTCTGCTGTCTTGGTATAATCCAGCCATCCCAGCCATTCTTTTAAATATTCCTTTGACTCGATTGTCAGATTAAAAAGTTCTTCAGCATCCTCCTGCTGATAAAGCCTGAGTGAAATTTCAGCATCCAAATCCAGATGAAACATGAATACTCCCCCTATGGTTTTCACTATTTTACCATAATTCCCCTTACTATATATAGATTTACCAAGAAAAAGGCTGACCATAAAAATGGCCAGCACCTGTTAAGTAATCATAATCTTTTATTTTACTTTGCTCTTATACCATTCTGCCGCAGCCTCTGCCTCCTGAGATGTCAGCTGATGTCCATAATTCTCCCAGTGCAGCTCCACATCAGCATTGGCATCCTCCAGAAGAGATGTAAGTTCTTCTGATTCTGCAGATGGGCAGATCGGATCGTTTTTACCGGCGGCAATGAAGACGGAGGTACCTGTCAGGTCAGGCAGTTCAACACCCCTTCTAGGCACCATCGGATGGTGAAGGATCGCACCTTTTAAGGCATCTTTATAGTGGAATAATAAACTGGCAGCTATATTGGCGCCATTCGAATAACCGACCGCAAAGATATTGCCGCGGTCAAACTCATATTTGGCAGCTGCCTCATTCAGGAATTCATTCAATTCATTCGTGCGGAACACAAGATCTTCTTCATCAAATACCCCTTCTGACAATCTCTTGAAGAAACGCGGCATCCCATTTTCCAGTACATTACCCCTTACACTCAGAACAGAGGCTTCTTCATCTATGATTACTGACAGCGGAATCAAATCTCTCTCATTTCCCCCGGTTCCGTGCAGGAGCAAAAGAGTCGGTTTATCCGGATTCGCACCCTTTCGAAAAATATGTTCCATTCCAATCACCTTCCAAAAATTGATTAATTGTATTGTCTATCTCTGATTTCCCCTATTTTTAGGATATTTAACCTTCCGGCATTTATCCTTAATTCGAGATAATTTTAAGATGCTTCTCTGATAATGTCAACAGCTGGGTATTCTCTAAATATTTCATTTGTAAAAATCATCCACTCTGCTGCCTGGTATCATGTTATAATTCCCTATATAATAGCTTAAAGGAAGTGTACGTTTTGTCTGCTCAATTAACTGAACCAAACAACCCATACAAAGACCTTTCTTCTGATTGCGGTAGCTGCTTCGGCCTTTGCTGCGTGGCTCTGCCGTTTGCAAAGACTGCGGATTTTGCCATAGATAAAAGCAGCGGTGCTCCTTGTCCGAATCTGCAGGATAACTTCCTCTGCAGGACGCATGAAACACTAAGAGATAAAGGATTTAAAGGCTGCACGGTATATGAGTGTTTCGGAGCCGGGCAAAAAGTCTCGCAGCTCACTTATGGAGGCAAAGACTGGCGGAAATATCCTGACTTGGCAAACGAGATGTTCGAGGTATTCCCTATCATGCAGCAGCTCCATGAAATGCTGCTGTATCTGACAGAGGCACACAGCCTTCAGGAAACACTTTCCATTAAACGTGAACTGCAATCTGCCATTAATACAATTGAGGCGCTGACACTGCTGGAAGCTAAGTCCATTACAAGCCTTGATGTTTATGCGCATAGAAGCATGGTCAGTGAATTGCTGAACAAAAGCAGTGAACTATATAGGAAAAATGTCCCTCATAACAGATCCCCTAAGTTAATATCCAAATTGAAAAAAAGCAGTGATTTTATCGGTGCCTCTTTAAAAGGGGAAGATCTCAGAGGGGCCAGCCTGCGAGGGGCGCTTCTGATAGCAGGAAATCTGCAGAATGCCGATTTGCGTAAATGCGATTTGCTTGGGGCTGATTTAAGGGATGCCAATATTTGCGGAGCAGACCTGAGGGGCTGCCTGTTTTTGACACAGGCACAAGTAAATGCTTCTATTGGGAACCTTTCGACTAAGCTGCCATCCGCTCTAAAAATACCTGCCCATTGGGACAGGTGATTTTTACAAGAATAGCAAACTGAAAAATCACAGAACCAGTTTACATAATATTATTATTAAAAACAAAAAAGGGGAATTCATATTGTGATTTCCCCTATTGCCTGTATTCTGCATTATATGAATTTTCACCTGAATGGACAGAAAGCAGTGTATCGGCATAGCCTACAAGACGATTGACAATTTCATCACTGACAGCGTACACAAACTTATGCCTGCCTGCTATGCAAAGTGCCGGATCATCCCAAATAATCGTCGTATTGATGTTAAAATGCTGTGTATCGTATATATTATAATGGATGATTGCCTTCCCTGCTGCTCCTCCCGTTTGCGGATCCTGATATCCCGGCAGGAACACATACCATTCCTCAGCAGTAGGGGACCGGAAATTTTTTGTGAATGATAGGCCTGCTATTGCGGTGCTGACTTCTTTCTTAGTCTCTTCATCCATTGCTTCAAACAAATTATTGCTCAACCAGATCCTTCCTTCAATGAAAAAGTGTTTACTTACACGATCTGTGTGCCTTACGGATGCAAGAACGGCAAAAACCCATTTCATCTTCGAATGGAAACCAGGACTCACAGCTTAAGCACCTTTTGTATAGCACCAGGTCAATCAGCAGATCATAGCCATAATAGGTTTTCAGCTTTTCGATCCTCATGAATCAGCCTCCCTGCTTGAGCATATGGGCAATATATGCAGGAAGGCACAACCTTGAAACTTGGGCTTTTTATATTTCGATAATGATCGGCAGGATCATCGGCTTACGTTTCGTTTCGGAGAATAAATATTGCCCGACTGCCTTCTTGATCTTCTGCTTTGTTGAATTTCTTTGATAATAATTCTCCTGCCTCAGATCATTAACCGTGCTTTTGACGATACTGTTCACTTTGCGCAGAAGATCTTCGGACTCACGGGTGTAGACAAAGCCCCTCGATATGGTATCGGGTCCAGATACAATCTTCCTTTCCTTTTTGCTGATAGTAAAGACAATGACGAGCATACCGTCCTCTGACAGCTGCTTCCGGTCGCGAAGGACAACCTCGCCTACATCTCCCACTCCCATTCCGTCAATGAGGGTATTTCCTGCTGGCACCTCCCTGGTCTGGCGGGCCGTGCCATCTTCAATATCCACCACATCCCCGTTTTTCACAATAAATGTATGTCCCTCTTCTACACCTGCAGACTCAGCCAGCAGCCTGTGATGGTGAAGCATTCTGTATTCACCGTGTATTGGAATGAAATACTTAGGCTTCATCAGAGTGAGCATCAGCTTGAGATCCTCCTGATAGCCGTGGCCTGAAACATGCATTCCGGTTGAACTGCCAGAGCCGTATATGACATTTGCGCCAAGCATATAAAGATTGTCAATTATCTTGGTCACACCACGTTCATTCCCGGGTATAGGACCTGCTGCAAGGATGACCGTATCGCCCGGCAGAACTTCGGCATCCCTGAAATTATTCGTCGACAAGCGGGCAAGAGCGGCCATAGGCTCTCCTTGGCTCCCTGTGCACAGAATGCATACTTTTTCAGGCGGAAGCCCATCTATATCAGCTCCCTGGATCAGCATGCCGTCCGGAATAGTCAGGTAGCCGCGCTCCATTGCGACGCCGACTACATTGATCATGCTCCTGCCCAGGAGGGCGAGCTTGCGGCCTGTCTTAAAGCAGGCATCCGCCACCTGCTGAACCCTGTTCACATTCGAAGCAAAAGTAGAAATAATAACCTTGCGCGGTGCCTTGATGAAGGCCTCCAGGATATGGTCACCGACAATCCGTTCCGACGGGGAAAACCCTGTCCTTTCCGCATTTGTACTTTCCGAAAGAAGAGCCAGCACGCCTCTGGTCCCTAACTCTGCCATCTTATGGATATCTGCATACTGCTCATTCATAGGTGTCAGGTCGAACTTGAAATCTCCTGTATGAATGATCAGTCCTTCCGGTGTATCAAAAGCAATTCCGAGGCAGTCCGGAATGCTGTGGTTGACCTTGAAAAAGCTTGCCCTGATGCTCCCGAGCTCCAATACTGTGTCAGAGTCAATTTGTATAAGTTCAGTATCAGCGAGAATACCGTGCTCTGATAATTTCAGCTCAATAAGGCCAAGCGTAAACCTTGTTCCATATACAGGGACATTCACCCTTTTAAGGAAATACCCTATGCCTCCAATATGGTCTTCATGTCCATGCGTGATAATCAGCCCTTTTATCTTTGCACGGTTTTCCTGAAGATAAGTAATGTCCGGGATGATTAAATCGATGCCCATCAGGCTTTCATCCGGGAATTTACCGCCGCAGTCAATGACTACAATATCGTCACCGGATTCAAGAACATACATATTCTTGCCAATTTCATTCACACCGCCGAGGGCGAATATAGATACCGCTCCATCCTTCATATGCAAAACCTCCTTTTCATTCAGCCCCTAGCCCGGCTGATTCCAAATTCTGTCCAGGTTCAATGGGACATACACCATTTCCCCATTGATCTGCTTATGTACGATTGGCTGCTGGAAATAATGGTCCATAGAGTATTTCTTTCCCTGATGCCTTGCTGCTATGTTTTGTCAGAGCAGCTTCTCCATTTGAATCTCTGATTGTTGCATCAAGATCCGCCCCCTTGTAAAACGTTTTACATCGTTAATATGACCTGAACCCGCTGATATTATTTCCATATAGCTGTAAAAAACATATGCTGTTAGAAAGTGGACATACTGCATTTTCTTTGGCCGGTTCCAATAGCTTTTGAGGACTTTCCCTAAATATTCGGCCGCCTGCTTTTTATGTTATTACCCTGTCATTGTTTTTGTCTCATAAAAAAGGCCGCTCCAATTAGGAGCAGCCCTCATTGATCATATTTATTTTCCTGGTTTCATTTTGATTATTCCGCCAAGTAAGCCAGCCCGCAGCTAATCCGGCCAGCATATTGGCACCCATATAAAAAAAGCATTCTCCCCATAAATCTTCGTTTTCTCTGAAATCAGCAAAGCCGGAGAAAACAGTGAAGCCGACCAATATTCCCCAGCCTAATGCCCATTTGAGCAGATAAAGGCCCCTGCCTTTAGGTTCTTCTGTTTTCTTCCATATTAGGAGCCTCTGCATCCTGGTGATATGACGCTCTTTATAGACCAGCCATTCAAAGAAAAAATAGCATTCCAGGCATTATTGTCAGCTTTCATTTATGCTGCCTTTACCGTTCTAGCCTTTCTTTTTGCACAAAAGGATCCACTGCTAAGGGGTTCGGTCATCATCTGTTCATTTTTGTTTTTCATCCTGGATTTCCTGTTTGACACCGAAAAGCGGCTATGGATCCTTTCCGGCTGGAATCGGAAAAAATAGGGGGATGCTGAAAAGTAAATTCCACTGCAGCCCTCAGGTTTATCCTGAATTTTAAGAAGGCAGTTCAAAGCCGCCTTGATTCCCCTCAGCCTTAATCACAATAATAATGTTGTTTCCTTCTTCGCTTTATGAATATTCTCCTCCAATCTATTCCCAGAAGAATCTGCCGAATAATCCCTGAGCTTATGTTCCTCTATAAGCTCCAGATTCCTTTTATTATTGGCGTATTCCAGTAAATGTTCCTTTATATTTGGATAAAGAATGATTTTGTGAAGCTCTGATAGCTTTACCCACCTTACTCCCGTTTGGTGCGGATCTGGATTTTCCGGCAATTTAGCTTGTGACCCTTTTTTTAATAAGCATTCAAACATGAGGCAGAGTGAGTGTGTTTCACCGAACCTGCATTCAGCTTTGTGCGGTGCATACTCGTAAACAAATGCAAGCGGACCTGCTTCAACATCCACTGATGCCTCTTCCTTTGCTTCCCTCACGGCAGCTTCCCTGACCGTTTCTCCCGGTTCGGCGCCTCCGGCCGGCAGATTATAATGAAGGCCGTTTTCGTCATTGAATTCAATCAGCAGGATCGAATCTTTTTCCATGATGACGGCACCTGCCCTGACTCTTATATGATGTGGCATATTATCCCCCTTTTTTAAGCATGTAAAAATCATGCTGGATTGTGAGAACTTTGGCTTTTCTGATTGAGTGGTTCCTTTAGTGGATATAATGTTTACTACTATTAGGAGAGGCTAATCATATGTACCTTTTACTGGTTATTCTTGTTTATATTTTATTTGCTGTCTATCTGGTCGACTGGGAGCGCTGGAATGAATTCTATCCAACCATCCAGTACTTCATCATCTGCAATCTTTTGTACAATTTCCTTTTCTATAATCATACGCTGTGGAGTTATCATGCAGTAACGGTTGACTGGCTTAACCATACACTGATTGAATTGGCTTTCACTTTTTTCGTACTGCCGATTGTGTTAATGATTTACCTTCGGTTTTTTCCTAAAGGCAAAAAGAGTTTTCCTTATATAGCTGTTTGGATCGCCTACTTTACGACAATCGAATATGTCTTTTACAAAAAAGGGCTTTTTATATACGATAACGGATGGAATGTCTTATGGTCTGGAGTATTCAATGTCATCCTTTTCTCAATGGTCAGGCTTCACAGCAAAAAGCCAAAGCTGGCACTAGCCTTATCCTTGCCCTTAATCATTATCCTTCTGTGCTTCTTCCACCCGCAAATAAAAGACTTAAAGTAAAAGTACGGGGTGCACCTAATGGAACCAAACCCAATATCCACACCAGTTTTTTTAATCGCATTGATCACCATTTACCTCTCCATGGCCATCTATCTCAACAGAAAAAAATAACGTGTCAGGCACCTCAGATGGACACTTTACGCCATTTTAACTTTTTGCAGTGCCAGGCACATATTATAAATGCCTTACATAAATGAGAAAGTCCTTCCATTCTCCATTCTCTAAGGCAAATTTCTTCCTTGTGCCTTCATAGTGGAAGCCGCTTCTTTCGGCAAGAGTGATGGATGGGCGGTTATCGGTGTTTATATGCAGCTCGAGGCGATGGAAGCCAAGTTTTTCATGAAAAGCTTTGGCTGCTGCTGACACTGCTTCTGTTCCATAGCCTTTTTTCCAGAATTGGTTATGAAGGGAGTAGCCCATCATCCCCCACTGATAGTCCATCCTCAGGATGGTGAACAGCTCGACTTTACCAACGTTAAGGTGATCTTTTTTTCTAAAGATGCCGAGATTTGTCATCTGATCCCTCGCAGCTGCTTCCGAAAAACCTCTGATCCACTTTTCAAACCACTCCCTGGTGTTATGCTCCATACTGACCGGCCTTCCTTCATCATACTTATAAAATGAAGGATTTCTATCAGTGAAGCCCTTATACCAATTTTCATAATCAGAAAGCTCGAACGGGCGTATGACTAGCCTTTCAGTCACTATAGGTGCTGTTTGCAAGTCCATTGATTCACTCTCCTTTCATTCCTTTCCTCTTCAATGAAAGA
Organism: Bacillus infantis; assembly: GCF_020171945.1. Classification (GTDB taxonomy): domain Bacteria; phylum Bacillota; class Bacilli; order Bacillales; family Cytobacillaceae; genus Bacillus_AB; species Bacillus_AB infantis_A. The sequence continues at coordinate 561,179 of NZ_JAIVAP010000001.1, forward strand.
CTGGCATATTCCTTCTTTTCTTAAGAGCAATTTAATACCAACTTGACAAATCGGATATATAGGGATTATAGTTGTACATAACATCTTTTATCATATTCTTTGGCCATAGCAGATAATTGAAGGGGATGAGCATTTTGATGATGACGAAGGAAGAATCTCGCAGAAACCTTATTCTCAATAAATTAATGGCAATTACACAATTCCAGGATAAAAAAGAACTCGTGGAAATGACCTGCACAGAGCTGGAAGGTCTGTATTTAAGCCAGCTTTTCGCTGCTTCTTCACATCCCCACAGCGGGCAAAAATCGATCCGGTTAATCGGGAAAAAATAAATAATAGCAAAGGTGGAGAGCTGCATAAGGCTCTCCACCTTTTTTAACTTACTTATGATCGCATATTCCCATTGTTCTAATAAAGGGAATGGTGCAGGCACAACTCAAAAAAACTCAACCAAATGCCTGTGCTGCCAAGGCAAATAAACGGCCGTCTCTTACAGGCATATCATCTCCATTGAAGATCATAATTGGAGGAACGGCTGAAAGCTCAAATCCGCTGTCCTTAATGAATGCGGCAAAGCCTTCCTGTCCTGATGGCACATCTATCCTCAGCTGCCCATTATGGCCGGATGCAAGCTGGTCCAGTAAACATATTGCTGTTTCAGTATTCTCAGCAGCAATGGGTCCAATAATCAGATTGACTGGTCCCTGAATGGAAAGTCCATAGCCTGTAAGCCTTCCATCTCCATTGAAAGAAAGAAGGCATTCTTTTGCCTGTGCGATCCTATTTTTCAGGAACACTGTTCTTCCATCCCCGAAAGCGGCTCTATCAAACTCTACAACACTTTCAAAAAAATCTGGTGTGAACCTTTTTATGTACGATACTCTCCCTTTTTCAACAGGGGAAGAAGGCATGTATTCCCTGCAAAGATATTTCTGGATGGTGTCCACTTCAGTAAAGCCCAGCCTTAGATAAAGCGGCCTTCCTTCTTCTGTGCTGACAAGCAAAATGGATGTTCCTTCATCCGCTGCTTCCAAACAGCTTCGGACCGCCTCTTTTGCAAGGCCCTCCCCTCTTGCGCGGGGATCAACTATCACCATTCCCAGCCATGCCAGGTGTGTGTTATAAGGTATGAGTGCAGAGCAGGAAACCAGCTTTCCATCGATCGTTTTATGTCCTAGTACGGTGCCGGAATTCAGTAACGTCAGTATTTCTTCCCTTTCATAATCCCAGCCGACAGAAGCTGATAGCTCAATCAGCCCGGATATATCTTCTTCATTCAATCTTTCCAGAGAGATATGCTCTTCAATCATATTCATTCCTTCTTCCTACCCTCTCTCTGCTGCTATTTCTTAGTTAAAGAAGGACATGATGATGACGGCAGCAATTGAAATAAGGAAAAAGCCGATGATGACATATTTTATTATTTTGATTGGCTTTGGAAGACTGCGCACATCGGCTGCGTCCGGCATTCCCTCAATTTTCTTCATATGATCAACCGCATCATTCATCGGTTCTTTCCCCGCCATTTTCTCATCTCCCATTCTATCTTATATAAGATATTCGCTGTTTCATCCTGCTTTCCTTCAATACTATGTATGCTTTCTAAGAGAATTCCAGATCTTAAGAATTTTATCTGTCTCCATAAAGGTCAAATCCTTAAGGCTCATTCCGCTCTCCATGAGTCTTTTGATGATTATAGCTCCGGCAAAATAGCCCAGCCTTCCATCAGTTTCTGTGCCAGTGAAGTATTTTTCAACCATCCTGCCATCCAGTGGGGCCTCAAGGTCTTTATATATTTCTTCATGCAGCCCTCCTATTTTCAATTGAAGGAATTGGTAATGTTTTTGGCACATCATTAACGCATTCGGCAGCCATCTTTCATCCTCCGTCCGCCCGGATATTTGAAGGGAAGTCCACACAGCCAGTCCTTCAGCAATCAGCAGCTGTTTTACAGTCAGACCAGCAAAGTCCTCTTTTTCCCTTAAGCGGTAAAAACGGGCCATATGGCTGAATTCATGGGGAATCAGAATACTTGGATCTCTTTCTTCCAGGCACAAGTCCAAGAAAGATATAAAGATCTTTTGACGGAGGAGCAGCTCCATCGCTGAAACCCAAGCCTGTGAGCATATATACAGAAAACTTCTCTGTAAAGCCAAAATACAAGCAGCATTCTGTTAATAGCTTCTCTGCCTGTTCCAGCTGAAAGTTGGAACGCCCCTTCTCAGAACGAAGGAGCAAATCTTTAAAATCAATCTCCTGTATGATGTGCTGGATCTGTTCCCGGTCTAATTTATATATGCTTAGAAAAAGAGGATCAAATGCGGCCTTGTATGTTTGATAATAAGTTTGCCATGCATGATAGCTGCCTCCGCTTCAGCTCTTTCTGCAGCAGCTCTAAATTCTTTTAAACCGTCAATAATAATCAATCCCTGCACCTCCTTCCCTTATTGATTCATGATTCAATCAGCTTTATCCTGCAAAAAAAAAGAGCTGCTGTGCAGCTCAGTCCAGACATTATTTTATCAGCTTATCCCGATCAGCTGCGTGAGGAGGTCTTTCCATCCAATCATGCTTAATAAGGATCTGGGCTCCGTCCTCGGCATATAGACCAATTTCAGCAAAAAGACGGCTATAATCGGCCGCAATATCTCTTCTTGGGCTGGCAGCCATTGCTGTTCCATAATTTCCTATTCCAGCAGCGGACATCATGTTCAACTGGAACATCATTAATTTGTCAGAAAAAGGAGGAACCTTACTGTCCGTTATTTCAGCATCCCATGTGACCGGGGCAGGCAGATCATTTTCCTGCAGATATCTGCTGAATATTCTTGTATGTTTTTTCGAGATTTCCTTTCCCCGCACAAAATACTGCTTCACTTCTTCATTTTTAATGCATTGTGCAAATCCTGTAACAAGCGCTCCGCCAAAATAATTGGTCTGTATATTGGCAAATAGATGTGTAATTTCAATGGCTGTGAGCGGTCTCTGCTTACCGAGCCAGCCTGCAAGGAAATGAGCATCCTTTACCATCTCTGATTCTGCAAGAGGAGGAATATAAGGCGACCGTACTTCAAGGCCTTTGGACAAAAGCAGATTTTTTGTTTCATTCATCAATTCCATTGTTGAAGATATACACGACATAAAATGCTCTCTGATGTCGTTCCGGTATGTTAAAGGCAGGATGGCTCCATAAGTCACCAGGGCCCCTTTAGTCATTTGCTCTGTATAAAACAGAAAAAAATCATCAGAAAACAGTCTCGGTGCCCCGGGGTGGACATCATTATCTGTAAAGCCGGCCGGCACCGAGTGACCTTCTTCTTGAAAAATACTTGATGTCACTCTGATATGCTGTTCAGCTAAGTCGAGGGCTTGTCTCAAAATTGTCCTTGTTTCACTATCCTCTGCACAAGCAATAAAATATTTATATACACACCTGAACATGCTGTCTGATATAAAATTTGTCCATAATCCGCCAGTTTCTGATGAAGTCAACCGAATATGCTGTTTTTCCAAAAAAATACCTCCATCTTATTGATGGAAGTATTTTTCCCTGGTTCATCCATAGTTATGAATTTAGGACGAACTTAATCTGTACCTTTAATAATCAACTTTATAAGCACATTTTTCCCTAAAGAGTCTTCTCCAATTCCTCCACAAGCTCGCCAAACTTCTTCATTGAATTTTCAATAGGCTCTGGTGAAGTAAGATCCACTCCCGTCCTCTTAAGCAATTCAAGCGGGTAATCGCTGCTTCCGCTCTTCAGGAACTCAATGTAAGACTCAAGCGTCTCTTTATTGCCTTCAAGTATCCTGGTGGCAAGATGGATGGCTGAAGCAAATCCGGTGGCATATTTATACACATAAAACGGGCGGTAAAAATGCGGAATACGGGACCAGCCATATTTCACCTCTTCATCAAAGACCAGTTCTTCGCCATTGTATTCACGGAAGAGCTTTTCATAGATTCCGTTGAAAACTTCCACATTGAGGGGCTTGCCCTGCTCTGCATATTCATGTGTGATCTTCTCAAACTCTGCAAACATAACCTGTGTAAAGAAGGTTCCCTTGAACTTATCGATAAAGTGATTGAGTAAATGCTTGCGCACATTCTCATCTTTCTCGTTATCGAGCAGATAGTTGATCAAGAGCACTTCATTGACCGTTGATGCCACTTCAGCAACGAAAATGCTGTAGCGGGCTGATATCTGCGGCTGATGCTGGCTGCTCAGCTTGCTGTGCACCCCATGGCCGCACTCATGCGCCAGCGTGAACAAGCTGTTCAAATCATCCTGGTGGTTCAGGAGTATATACGGATGAACACCGTAGACACCCATATTATAAGCGCCGGACCTTTTCCCTGGGGTTTCGCGGACATCGAGATAGCGCGCATTTTTAAAGTCCTTCAATGTCTCGACATAGTCCTCGCCAAGCGGTGCCAAAGCCTTCAGCATAATCTCATAAGCCTCTTCATACGGAATTTCCTGTTTCACCCCGCTTACAAGAGGGACACTCAAGTCATACTGATGAAGCTCATCAAGCTTGAGTTTTTCTTTTCTCAGCCTGTTGTATTCGTGCATTGGCGCAATATTATCCTTTGCAGATTGGATCAGGTTTTCATAAACTTCTTTTGGGACATTATCCCCGAAAAGCCCTTTTTCCAAAGCAGAAGGATAGCGGCGAAGCTTGGATGTCGATACATTGTTCTTTATCGCAGCAGAAAGGGTCGACGCAATTGTATTTTTAAGTTCGACATATGGCTTGTAATAAGCTTTGTAAGCCTCCTTCCGCTTTTCGCGGTCTTCATCTTCAATCAGCTTGCTGTACATGCCCCGCGTAAGGCGGACCTTCTTGCCATCGTCTTTTGTAACCATCCCGAACTTGATATCGGCATTATTGATCATGCCATACGTATTGCTTGGAGATGAGAGAGCTTCTCCAAGCTGTGAAAGAATTTCTTCCTGCTCTTTCGTCAGCACATGGGTTTTATAGCGAAAAGATTCGAGCAGGTCTTCTTCGAAATATTTCAGCCCGTCTTCTTCTGCGATATACCCTTTAAGCGTTTCTTCATCAAGGCTGAGAAGATATGGCATGAAAAATGAAGTGGCTGCCCCGACTTTTACCCCAAGCTGTTTGACGCGGTCCTGCAGGGCTTGGGCAGCCGTATCCCTCGTATCCTGATCCGCCTTAAACATGCTGTAAGCATATACATGTGTAAATGTATACGAAAGCTCTTCACTTAGCTTTAGATATTGGTAAAGGTCTCGTGCATCATTAATATTGCCGTCAAACTCTTTAAGCTTTTCAGCCATTTTCCCGACTTTCTCGAAATCCTGCTCCCACAGCTTTTCATCTTTATAAATATCCTCAAGATTCCATGTTTCTTCAACAGGCACATCCTGCCTGGAAGTGTATGCTGTCATACCCGTCACTCCTTCTGAAAAAATACTTCTATTTATTATGTACGGAAAACCCGCTGCGGCTATTCCCCTTCAGAAATAAGTATTTTATAGCCTGCCAGCTGGGGTCCTTCTTCATAGCTTTCCCTGCTGATGATATAAAACCCTGATTCTTCAGGATCGGCAATCACCAGTTCATCTGGACTTTTGTCCACCTGGGCGGCGTCCAGGCTGAAATATTTTTCCCCTAAAAGGGCATGATCGAAATTCATAAAAAAACCTCCTTTTGAAAAAGATATCAGAACATTAAAGAAATACCAAAGCTTATGCTTCATTTCCCTTTATTGCCTGTAACTTTCTTTCCCTTGTTTACGCCAGTATATATAAAGGGAAAAGGAATCCTGGCAGCAAAGAAAGGTGATCATAATGTATAAGTGGATCCTGGTGCTTGCCCTTGTTCTAACAGGGTGCGGCACGAGCATAGAAAAGAATGAATCGGGCAGCGGATCGGAAAATAATACAAACGGAGGAGGGAGCGGCATTATTGCAGGCAATGTAGAACCTGAGCTGCAAAAACAAAGCTCATTGAATTATATTTACACCATCAAAAACCAGACAGAAAAGGAAATTGAAATGAAATTCCCCACTTCCCAGCGTTTCGACTATTCTGTAAAAGATAAGAACGGAGCAGAAGTGTTTCTGTTCTCAAGTGCGGCATTCTTCCTCCAGGCTGAGGGAAAAGAAGTCTTGAAGCCTGCTGAAGAGCTGAATTACGATATCAACCTCAGCCAGCTGAAGCTTGCCCCGGGAACGTACACGCTTGAAGTCTGGATGACACAGCAGGACGGAGAAGACTATAAAGTCACCGAGGAAATTACTGTTTAATAGACAATGTCCCCTGCATACGCATCCTTGCAGGGGTGTATTTATATAATTCTTATCACAGGCTCATGAAAGGAAAACACGTGAACGTGATGCTCAAAACATGCAATAGAATAATGCTATAGCTCTCTTCCTTCTGATACTTTCTGATAAGCATATTCTTTCTTTTCAAAATCCAGCAGCGCTGACTCGGAATAAATCCTAAAGGCTTCTCCCTCAAACACTTCTTCACCATTCCAACTCGTAAAATAATCAAGAGCTACAGAATAAGTAACATAATTTCGAAGCTCAATCTCTGTACTGATGGCCCTGCTTTCAGGATGGGGATAGATCAGCAGGTCTGTGGCATTTTTTCTTATAAGAACGGAAATGCGCAGCTTAGCTCCTTCCGTTCTATGCTCTGAGATTTGTTCAAAAGAAATCTCGATATCCTTCATCTCCATTAACTCTTTATATCGCATAAACTTTCCTTTCCAAACATGATACCTTTATGCCCAGTAATTTATGTCTGCACCTGCTGCCGCTGTCAACAGAAACATTAGACTCTGCCTCCTGCTTTTTTTCAAATATAGCCTGCTGCTAATTGCCAGGAGAATCATGAATTCATATAGCAGACCTACAAATTGAGTCCATATCCTTATTGCGATCCTTCAGAGGTAAAAGTTCCTGCTATTCTGCCAGTTTTTATTGCTAAATGAAAAAGGCTGCCCTTTTAAGGACAGCCTTTCCTGCTACTCAGCCTTGCTTGAATTTTCTTCTTCTGTTTTGTCTTCAGCCATTTTTTCTGTGCTTGTTTCTTCTTCTATATTTTCTTCATCTGCTTCTTTTCCCGCAGTATCTTCATTCAGCTTGTATTGATATTTCGAGCGGTCCACCGGTTCAAACCCTTCCGGTGTGTAAAATCTGAGAAGGTCTCCATTTACAACTTTGTCTGAAAGCTTAAGCTTCTGCTCTACATTCAGCTTGTATTTTTCCGCCTCTTCAAGCCTGCTTTCGTCCAGCAGCTCGCCCGTCTTGGAATCATAGAACTTTCCGCCTGTCGAAGTAATCTCAGGGCTGGCAAAATCTCCATTTCGGAAAGGAACAATATCATCATGCTCATCTGACAAAAGGTCTGTTCCAAACTGGATATTGTCTTTATTCTCTATTCCAAGCAAGTGAAGTACGGTTGGCAGCAAATCGATCTGGCCGCCATATTCATGATTGACGCCGCCCTCCATGCCAGGCACACGGATGAACAGAGGCACCCTCTGCAATCCTTGGCTGACAAAGTCATCGACTTCATGTCCAAGCACCTCTTCCATTGCCTTATTATGGTTTTCGGATATTCCGTAATGGTCTCCGTACATAATAATAATGGAATTATCGTAAAGGCCTGCTTCCTTCAGATCCTCGAAAAACTGCTCCAGCGCCTCATCTGCATAACGGGCGGTCTGGAAGTAATTATCGACTGATTTATCCCCGGTTGTGTGAGGGGCAATCGTAGCTTCAGCCTGATCCATCTTATAAGGATAATGGTGTGTTACCGTAATGAACTTTGTATAGAAAGGCTGCTTCAGTGATAGTAAATTGTCCATCGACTGCTCAAAGAACGGTTTATCCATCAGGCCGTATTCTGCCTGAGGGGCAGTCATATCATAATAGCTTGAGTCAAAGAAATGATCAAAGCCAAAGGATTTGTAAATTTCATCCCTGTTCCAGAAGCTGCCGGAGTTGCCGTGGAAAGCAGCGGATGTATACCCATGCTGGCCCAGAATGGCAGGTGCAGCCTGATACGTGTTCGTCCCCTTTGTTGTAAAAGCGGATCCCTGAGGCAGACCGTAAAGGGAATTTTCAAGCATGAACTCCGCATCGGCCGTTTTCCCCTGTGCAGTCTGGTGGTAGAAATTATCGAAGTACATCGTATTCTGCTCACTTGTGAGTGAGTTCAGGAATGGTGTTACTTCTTCGCCATGCAGCTTATAGTCAATCAGGAAATTCTGTATAGACTCAAGGTGAAGATAAATGACATTCATCCCTTCCCCGGCTCCGAAATACTTTTCATTCGGTTTGGCATGGTTTGATTTAGTAAAGTTGATGACTTCTGTCACATCATTGCTGTCGGCAAAGGCCCTCTGTGCAGTTGATTTTGTACTTTGAACAGCATCATAGATCGTATAATTGTACATTCCGAGATATTTGACAATATAGTTGCGGTCAAATCCCCGCGTCAGCAGCTGCGGTCGGTCTGACTCAGCCAGTCCCAGATTGAAGCTGGAAATAGCCAGGGACAGGAACATCAATGCAGCTGCTTTCCTGCGCGGTACAGCAGCCATATCCATTTTTACAAAACGGCTTGCCAGCAATACAGCCAGAAGCAGAAGATCAGCAAAATAAAGGATATCATGCGGCTGCAGCAGGGATGTCACACTTCCGCTCACATCGCCGAAGTTTTGCGTCTGAGTCAATGTCGGCAAGGTCAGGAAGTCATTAAAAAACCTGTAAAAAAGCACATTTGCATACAGGAGGAATGACATGAGCAAGTCGATTCCGATTAATGCAAAGTATTTCTTCCGCCCTTTAAAGAAAAAAGCGATTCCGAGGAACAGCATCGCTGATCCAAGCGGATTCAGCACAAGCAGGAATTGCTGCAGGACGTTATCAATTCCAAGGCTGAATTCATGGGCCTGTACTGTGTAAGTCTTAATCCACAGCATCAGGACCGCCAATGCATAAAAGCCTGCAAATTTAGTTAGTATATTCGCATTCATATAGTTTGTTTTCTTCAAGTATAATACCCTCTTTCTATTGCAAAATCGAAATCTTGCACAGGGGAAGCCATTTCCCGTTTAACATCTTTGGCCCTTACATTGCGATTGAAGCACAACATAATGTGTAAGTGTACCATGTTTCTGTGCAAAAATGAACTGGAAACCGATCCAAACCCGGCTTGTTCACAAAAAGCTCACATATATTATACGTATAAACAGCCCAAAAAGTTTCAGCCATGCTTTGGACAGAAAATGAAATAGACTCAAATATATATACCCAGGAATAGAAAGATATTCCTAAAATCTTATTAAAAAATTGTAGATGTTCCACTTATCTCAGTGCCAAAGGTAATACCCTGCTAATCCATTTAATGGTAAGATATAGTCATATTTGCTGGAGGTGAAAGATTGAGGAAGAATTTGCTTTTGTTTTGTATCCCTGCTGCCTTTGTTCTTCTTTACTTCATAGTCAGCTTTTCATTTGGCGAGGAAAAATTTTATGTAGTTCTTGCCAAAGAGGATATATTAATCTCCGATATTGAATCGATCGAAATTATCAGCGGCTGGAAGGATGAGCGGAAATATTTGACTGGCAGACAAGATATCCAACGCTTAATGGAGAACTTTACCGGTTTGAAAATGAATAAAAATAATTTTGCTCAACTATCAGATGAAGATAGCTATTGGCTGACGATCTCCTCGAAAAGCGGCAAAAGGCTGGCTCTTACGGTATTTGAAAGTGATTATATAACTGTGTACAGCTTCCAGGACAAGAACTCCCGAAGCAATACTTACAAACTCTCCCATTCAGGCTTAAAACTGTCCTTAGAAGAAATCTTTAAATAACGATTATTAAATTGAGGTAAATTTTATTCCTATGCACATTGAGGAAAATTGGCGGAAATATTGCACCGAGGAAAATTTTATAGGAATCGGTTCTACAAGAAAGGTGTACCTGCATAAGGAATATGCCATCAAAGTGAATCTCCATCCACTCGGGTTCAAGCAATCTTTAAAAGAGATGGAAATTTATCAATTTATGAAAGCTGAAGGATTGGGCAGCCTGTTTGCTGAAGCTTTCTATGCTGATCAGTCTGTTTCTGTGCAAAGATATTATCAGCCCGTCCCCTTGATCAATAATCAGTCTTACGAGATTGATAAAGATTCAGACAGAGCCTTCCTCCCTTCCGATTATGAAAAAGCATTGCGGATTCTTGATGCTGAATTCGACTCTTTTGATATTAAAGACAGCAGCAATTATGGTTTTAATGGAGAGAAGCTGCTTGTATTCATTGATTATGGCATGACAAGGAAGCTATATGAAAATGAGTGGGTCCCTTTGGCTGAGAGCGGGGTACTGCCGCAAATTTATTTTGAACAATGCGTCTCATGCGGGACAGAAAAATAGCTCCGCATGTACGGAGAATTTGATGAAGACAAAAGGTGCCTGCAATGCGGGAAAGAATGAAGCAATGAGGCACCAGAGACTATTAACCTCTCAAATAAATTGCGGGGCAGCGACATGTATGACAATATCAGCAAAGATATGGGCGATCATTGCATATTCCAGCCCTGCATACACGAATAATGCTCCGAACACTACACCCCCTATTCCATTTATAAGGAGCATTCCAAAAATAAGGCCAAGAGTCATGTCGAAAGCTGAAGCAGCGACTCCAAAATGCAGAGCGCCAAATAAGAGTGCTGCGCTGAAGATGCTGACCCAAATGGCAGTCTTCCCTGGCTTCTTTTTCTTAATCTTCGCCGTTAACCAGAGAAGCAGCGTGACAAAGAACAAGCGGAACATCGTTTCTTCTGTGGTACCCGCTCCGAAAGAGCCCAGAAGACCCAGCTTCCAATCCGGTTCGTTTATGCTGGAGTTATCAATACCGAGCGGCTTCGATATAAAATAGCTTGTGATACAAATCACAATACCTGTCAAAACTCCATAAAAGACTGCCTTTCCTGCATCCTTTGCATGCTTCTTCCAATTTCCCGAACGTCTGATAAAAGATTCCAGCATGGGAATTTTAACAGCTGCCGTTCTTGCCATCAGCAGAGCCAGCAGGATTAGAATGCCAGCCTCTATTAAGGTCTGGCCAGCAAATATCAGCGTAAAAGCTCCTGCCGACACCCCCATTTCCTTATGGAACCCTTCCCTGGCAATAGCATAAGGAGCTAATGCCAATGCACCTGCCAGATTGATGCCAAGAAGCAGGAAATACATCCTCCAGTTAACAAGCGGCTCTCTTTTGGATTGAACCTGGATTTCCGCTTCTTCATCTGAGCATTCCTCCATTTTCAGCTTCAGCAGCTCAGCCAGTTCGTCTGATTGTTCGATATAAATGAAGGCTTTCTTCACTTCTTTCTTTAATCCAAAATAACCTATTGCCGTAACAGGCTGCTTAAAGATTATTTCATGCCTCAGCTCATCCCCCATTCCGAATATCCTGGTCAGCACTCTCGGGAAAGCGGTTGCATGAAAGACGCCGTTTTCGTAAATGATCCCTCCGCTTTTGTTATACTGAAGGGATGCTTTCTGTATTCTATCAATCTCGCTGATATGAAAGGACAATTCCCTTCTCGCCCCAATTTTCATATCAACCCTGTTATTTTTGACTGTAATGGGTGTATTGCGGAGCCAGTTATAATCGCCGATCATATAAATGATGCTATAAATATGGACCGCTGAAATAGTGTAAGCAAGGGCTGGCTCCTCATTTCTCAAGTAGATATGGAAAACAATCATTTCAAGAATCTGTTCGTGCAAAAGAGCGAGGAACAGCCAAAAATAATTGGAGCCTTTCAATAATGGAAAAACAGCTGCCTGATTTACAGGCTTCCTTTTTCCCCATTGGAAGACACTATAATACAGGATCTTTCCTTCTTTCAACACCATCGCTCCAAATGGATTGTGATCAATCTTTCCCTGTTTATATTTGATAAAAACAAAAATCAGAAGAGCCTCGAGCAATACAGCCAGAATAGAAAGTGAAATCAGCATCTGTTTATCCATGTAAGCTACCCCTTTATCGGTGTCTTCTCAGCTCCAGCCAAAAAATCAAGTATTGCACAATGCCCATCCCGGCAAGAAGCATGACTGGGAAGTAAGGAATATGGTTTAAAAATGCGGTCAGGGCAATCGCAATCGGTATAAAGGAAGCAAAAAAGATATATACCTTTCTGGTTGCCTTATAGGTGATCCACTGCTGCCCTTCGTCATCCTCTCTCAACTCCATTGGGATAATCTGCGGTTTCACCTTGCTGCCAGGGTTCAGCTTGTTGTAGACAGGTATGGAAGCAACAAGGATGAGAATCGGAATGCCGAGAAACAGCGGATCAATATTCATCCACCCAGGAACATCGTCAGTATAATAATTGCCAATCATTATGATCCCAAGGCCCAGGATCAGCAGGCAATTAAAAAGTGGAGATTGAAGAATAGCTTTTAGCATGGTCATTCTTCCCCTTCTAAATGAAATATCTGTTCGACCGGGACTCCAAACACAGAGGATATCTTCAATGCGAGTGTGATGGACGGAGCGTAATCGCCCTTTTCAATCAGCCCGATCGTCTGCCGTGAAACACCGATCTTATCTGCCAGATCCTGCTGTGTGAAACGGAACCTCGCCCTCATTTCACGAACGGAATTTTTTAACATGGTAAATTTCCCCTCCCTATGTCATCTTAAGAGTAAAGGATTATTGTCATAATGTAAACGATAGTTGTCATTTATCCATAATGTTGTAACAATTAGAATAATAAAATTTGGTTTTTTGGAAGGAAAAAGATAGGGAGGATTGCTGTAACAAGGGAGTAATTTGAAAGTTATTGGGGGGCTTTTCATAAACAAATTGGGGAATTCAGTCGGGGCGTGGCCGCTGCTTAAATTGCAATGCAAGTATTGATTTGCTTTTATTCGATGTGAGTGACTCCTTTTTTATTGTTTAGATGCACTGGGACCTGCTTTTAAATACCCTTATGTGTTAATTAACCTCTATTCTATGCATGAGGGACTGCTTTTTTATCATCTCATGTGTTGATAAGCCTCTATTCTAGGCATGAGGGCCTGCTTTTTTATCCCCTCATGTGTTGATAAGCCTCTATTCTATGCATGAGGGACTGCTTTTTTATCATCTCATGTATTGATCAGCCTCTATTCTATGCATGAGGGACTGCTTTTTTATCTCCTCATGTATTGATTAGCCTCTATTCTATGCATGAGGGACTGCTTTTTTACCTCCTCATGTATTGATTAGCCTCTATCCGATGCATGAGGGACTGCTTTTTTATCATCTCATGTATTGATTAGCCTCTATCCGATGCATGAGGGACTGCTTTTTTATCATCTCATGTATTGATTAGCCTCTATTCATATTGCTTTTTTTCAACCCTGGCTTAGATTGCATCCAATCAAATAATTTAAGCCCATCCTCAGCGAATGGGCTTTCCTCTACTTGCTGTTGTAAAATACCGGTGCGTCGTCCACTCTTTCAAGCCATACCTTTGCTTTGCCGCCTGCCCCCTCTTTGATCCAGATATCTCCCTGCGTTCCGCCGCTTTCTTTTCGCATCCATGTTAAATAGCTCCCTGTTACTTGAGGCTTGATATCCATGCTGCCTGGTTTAGGGAATGTAATTTGCTTCTGGATGCCTGATTTGATATTGATGCTGTATAGCTTTGAATACAGCTCCGGGACCGGCCCTTCCTTCCATTCTTTATTTTCCCTTGCCCGGGCTGAGATCACCTCGTCTACGGTCAGCCACGCGAGGTCAATATCTACATAGCCTTCTGGCGTATAATCCTTTTGGCCGGCTGAAATTGGAATATCTGCTACCGACGTCCTTTTATCCTGTACAAAAAACCTGCCTTCACCAGAAATATACGCGATTTTATTTTCCTTCGGGGACCATTTAAACCAATCCGGCTGGTTCAGCATCTTTCCGATAATCTGGAACCGGGTACCTCCCGCAGACAATACCATGAGCGTGTTGCTGTCGGCCGACCATGATGCGGTCGGGACTCCAAGAAAGCTTATCCACTTCCGGTCTGTGCTCCACTTGAAATGATTTGCATCAATCGCAAACAGTTTGTCCGGGTCCGTTTTTATTGTATAAAATGGCTTTATTTTTTGGGGGTTCAGTCCGGCATCTTTCTTTATTTTGAACAGCCTAACCGGCCCCCATCCAGTGGGCAGCAGCTCTGCTTGTGACGAGGCGATGAAGCCCTTGCCATCCGGCATCCATGTAAAATCACTTACACCTAAAGAGACATTTTCAAAGCCCATAGGTATACCGTTTTTAGTTTTTGTGATATTAAGAACTCCACTGGAAGTGTAAGCGATTGTATTGGCATCCGGGGACCATTCAAAGTGATAGGTCTCGATTGTTTTATAAGGCTGATAGCTCCGGTTCTTCTGTAAATCATACACAAACAGATAACGCTGATCACCTTCTGCAGCCAGATAAGCAATGAACCTTCCATCATATGACCATTTTGGATCCGATGCCTGTCCTGCTTCGGTCAAACGGTTTTCTTTTTTCCCCTCAGCAATCCACAAATTTCCGTCTCTTATAAAAGCTGCCTTTATTCCCCCTTCAGCCTGGCTGGAAATAGGCATGCTTGCAAAAATGGCCAGAAAGCATAAAAAAATCCTTAATCTCATGGAAATCCCTCCTGCCGTTAGGGTGTCCCGATTAAGGATGTCAATTCCAATATTCAGCCTAAATCCTGCTTGCAGACAAGAGCATGCTCTACATAAAGCTTAAGGAGGACGAGTGCCTCTCCCCAGCCGGCTGCACAATTTACGCAGGCCTGCAAGTCTTTGCGGGAAGAGGTATATCCCGTCTCGTGAACACTGACAAGCGTACCTTTATTAGCAGGCTCCAGTGTAAACGACACCGCAGTCGTACTATCTCCGGGAGTCCATTGAAAAGTGAATCTCCGGCCCGGCTCGGAATGAAGAATCTTCCCTCCATCCTCAAGCACAAGTTTTTCTGGACCAAAACTTTTCCATTTCAAGCGGATGTCACCTGTGCCATCCGAGTTCAGATTCAGTACAGTCTCATCGGTAAACCAGCTGTTCCAGCCTTCTGCAGTAGTCAAAACCCGATAAATTTCATGTCTATCTTTCCTGATCAATATTCTATGTTGGATCTCCGGCATCTCGTTTTCCCCCAATCTATTAAGGCATAGAGCCTGATATGAGCTCAATGACACATGCCAATACAGCCAGCAGTATGGTCATGATCGTACTGCTGAATAAAATGTTTTTACTTATCATAATATATTTTTCAGGCTCCCTGAGCTGGTGGTAAATGAGTGTTACCAAAAGGCCCAGAACGATAGCTGCCCCCCATTGCACTAACCCTGGCACAGTCGTCAGCCTTTCCCAGTCTGCCATCCATAAAAATAGTATATACAGCTGTGACCCCAGGATAAAAAAGCCTGCGATTGCTCCTAGTTTTCTTCTCATAATTAAACCTTTCCTCTCATTTCTGACTGCTCATGCTGCTGTCGAATGGGATTTGCACTATATTAAATATACTGCAGTCCCCATCTCTATTCGCTTGTAGATAAACCGTATGTATTGCATGCGTCTTGTCTGGATGCTATATTTCAAATTTTTTTGCGGTCTTTCCGCTTATAAGACTGTATTGCAGCTGGATGTACCGCCCGCCGCTCTTGATGTATGACCTGAATCCGCTGAACCCTTTTTTATAGGTCTCTATTTTCATTATATATACTCCCTTTAATCTTCCATCATTGACTGCATTCCAATGGCCACTATCACGCAAGCAGCCATCAGTCTTTTTTTCATAAAATCCTTGCTTTCTCACCGCTATAATAGATTAGACGAAAGAAGAAGCAGTAAGTTTCATGATTTGTGTTTCTGCTCCGGCACTTCATAGATATAAAAAAGGACCCGTGGATGGGTCCTTACTTCCAAACTGTATCAAGCTTATCGGCATAAAAGGCAATCACTTTCCTGTACAGCATGATGCTTTCATCTGAAGATGTTCCCGCAAGGCTTTCCAGCAGAATCCTCTAAGTTTGATCGCAAATTCAAGTTCTTCCATAGATTTATCCCCCTCCGGACACAAGATAATAAACTAATACTGCTGTCATATTCGGGAGGCCGAACAGCAGAACACCGCCTCCTATTTTTTGCCGCTTCTTTCTATCATTCTTGCTCTCTGTATGAAAATTTGCCCTGTTTTGTTCCCCGCTGACGAAAATACCAAACAATAACCCGCTAATTAAAATGGAGGCTATAGACATAGTCCCGCTCAGCATCAATAAAAGATTCCAGTCACCTGCCGCAAATGAACCAGCCGCCGCAAGGGCTGCCAGGACCATACCTGCCAACAATGCTTGTTTCATCATAATATCCCCTTTTCTTCATTATATTTATGAAGGAAAAGTGCGGTTACTTTCATGATTTCTATATGCAATGATAAAAGTCCTTACTTAGCCATATAACAATCGGCATTCTATTAATCTTAGAAGGCAGGCAAAGGGTCCTCAAAAGTCTTCCAGTCCTCTTCAGCCTCTTCTTTTCTAATTAGGCAAACATCGAGCGATTCCTCAATAGCCCGGCGGTCCATTTTTATGCCGATCATGACCAGCTCTGTCTGCCGGTCTCCTGTTGTTTCATCCCAGCTTTCCTTAAGCTCGGGATCTTCTGACAGAATTTGTTCCCGTTCGGCTTCAGGAAGCGAAGCGATCCATGCACCCGCCCCTTGCAGTATAAGCGACGGTCCAGCCTGAGAAAGAAGGCCGGCAGTATCTTCCCTGCCTGCAACCCAAATGAAGCCCTTTGATCTGACAATCTCAGCAGGCCATCGTTCAAGCCATTGCATAAACCTGCCAGGATGAAACGGCCTTCTTCTTTTATAGACGAAGGAAGAAATCCCATATTCCTCGGTTTCCGGTATATGCTCTTGATTGAGCTCTTTAATCCAGCCTGCATTTTGTCCGGCTTTTTCCAAGTCAAAAAGATTTGTATTCAGCACGCGGTCCAGCGGCACTTCACCCTGTATTGTTTCAATGATATCTGCTCCGGGATTGAGCTTGCGGAGGACTGCTATAAGTTTTTCAGCAGCCTTCCTTTCGGTCAAGTCGATTTTGTTCACCAAGATTACATTGGCAAATTCAATCTGATCGATCAGCAGGTCCACCACTTCGCGTTCATCTGACTCCCCTGCCGCCACCTGCCTGTCCAGAAGGCTTTCTCCAGATGAAAAGTCCTGCCAAAACCGGTAAGCATCTACAACTGTCACCATTGTATCCAGCCTGCAGATGGAGGACAGATTAATTCCTAGATCTTCGTCAGCAAAAGAAAAGGTTTGAGCAACCGGGACCGGCTCACTGATTCCTGTTGATTCAATCACTATATAATCAATGTCGCCTTTGGACGCAAGCTTCTCAACCTCTATCATTAAGTCTTCGCGCAGCGTGCAGCAGATGCAGCCATTCTGCATTTCAACCAGCTTTTCATCTGTCCTTGAAAAGCCGCCCTGCTTTACCATTGCGGCATCGATATTCACTTCACTCATATCATTGACAATCACAGCTACTTTCAAGCCATTACGATTTGCCAGGATGTGATTGAGCAAAGTTGTTTTTCCTGAACCAAGATAGCCGCTCAAGACAGTAACAGGTATTTTCTTTATACTCATTAAAATCTCTCCTTTTAAACGTATTCATTACGATTTAAAACTTATAATAAGCTGCTTGTAATTCTTTCTGCTGCCTGTCGTGCCCCTTAGATATTGCGGGCAATCGGCCCTATCTCCAGCTCGGCCAGTGCTCCTGTAACATAAAGTCCTCGAGACCATTGGAGTGAATGGCCAACGATAGGATAACCGCACTTTGCACAAGGCAGGCTATGCTTCTCAATAAAGGGGGTAAGCCATTCTTTTCCCGGAAGGCAGGCCCGAAAGCCGGTGGCCAGAACAATAGTCCCAGTCTGATGGATGAGCTCCCCTTTTTCATTGAACATAGAAATACCCCCTCCGCTCCATTCAGCCCGATCAACATGGCCATCAATAAGGTGAAGCAGATCCTCTTTAGCCAAATGCTTGATTTTTGCCAGAAGTTCAAATGGAAGGGACCCCTTATTCCTTGCTTTTATAATCTGCCGGCGCTTTTCATTCCAAGATTTAAGCTTGCAGAAGCCAAATTGTTTTCTTGGACCGAGCCAGCCTGGATCACTGTCAAAATCATGCACCCGGTAAGGATGGCGCTTCAGCAATGTTACTTGGCCAGGATACTGTGTGCTTAAGCTTATGGCCAAATGTGCCGCTGATATCCCGCCGCCAAGGATCGTTATGGGACCTTGAAGGTGTTCAAGAACCGGCATGCCTTTTTCGAAGATATGATAAATGGATGGACAGCCCTCTTCTTTAAGACTGAGGGCCCAATCAGGTATGAAGGGCTGTTCTCCAATCCCAATGCTAATGGCAAGATTTTTTGTCTCAATTGTTCGTCCATCCTGAAGGGCCAAACGCCATCCACCATTTGTCTCCATTGCTTCTTTTACCCTGCCCTGCATCCATGATTTCTTCATTACCGTATCCTGGATAACATGCTGGCAATGCTCATTGAATAATTTCAATGAAGGTCTCTTATATCTGCCGTAGAATGCCCCCCTTTGTTTGGTCTCACCTGCAAATTTCTGCAGGCTGAAAGGCCCTTCGTCGATATGATGCACAGAAGGCGATCTTAAGTAAGGCATTGAAATGGCAGCTGTGCAATGCTTCCAATTGGATAGCGGCTCATGATGCGGATCAATAATGGACAGTCCTTCTAAGGATACTTTTTTATTTCTCAGCAAGAATCCAGCAAGTGTAACACCTTGTATTCCCCCGCCGACAATGACCCATTCTTTCATCTTTTGAATCCTCCTTGAAAAAAGCGCTTGGCTGATGTGATTTATGTAAAATTCTGCCTCAGCTTTCTGTGTTTATTAGCAAGTTTCATCTTTTATTAGCAACTTTTCCAGTTTACTAGCAACTTTTTTCTTTTATTAGCAACTTTTCCAATTTATTAGCAACTATTCAGTTTTATTAGCAACTACAACGCAAACTATAGCCTGGGAATAAAACGTAATAATTACGATTTAATAATTAAACCACAACTTTTAAACTTATGCAATCCCCACTCCTGGTAAGGTTCTCTAACGTTCTTTGTGCCTGCGCTCCCCTAATTTTATCCCCTAAGAGATCTTCCTGGGACGATTGACGCATCTCTTCCCCTGAATAAACAGGTATTCCAGCCTCCTAAACTGCTACAAATTGGACAGGTATATTCCCATGGACAAACACATATAGTTAGCTTAGAATGTAAAGCGTAATTATTACGTTTACTTCAATTTTATTACCCCGGGTGCTGTTATTTAGGAGGTTTATATGGATCGAATAATAAAAAGCAATATGGGCGATTTGACAGGTCTGATTATCGCTGTTTCAGCAGGTTTGTTTATCTTTTTGATTGTCAGCTTCCAAGAATCAGTGGAGCTTCCCTCATCATTGCTCAATTTGAATACGATCTTTATCAGTATTTTGATAGAGGCGCTTCCATTTGTATTGATCGGCGTTCTTATAGCCGGGTTTATACAGATTTTTGTTACTGAGGACCATATTAAAAAATGGATACCGAAGAATAAGTATTTGGCAATTCTGATGAGCTGTACGGCGGGAGCCCTTTTTCCAGCATGTGAGTGCGGCATTGTTCCAATTATTCGAAGGCTCGTTGGCAAAGGTGTGCCGATTTATGCGGGAATTGGCTTTATGCTCACCGGACCCCTTATCAATCCGATAGTTATTGCTTCTACATATATGGCATTTGGCAATGATGCGAAGGTGGCCGGTCTAAGGATGGGGCTGGGTTTTGTCATTGCACTGGCATCCGCTTTTGCAGTCAGCCTTTTCTTTAAAGGCAATCAATTTAAAAAAGGTCTTCATACAGAGTCCCCGCAATCAATGAGCAAAGCTCCCTTTATGGACAGGCTTTGGTCGATGCTGACACATTCTATTGATGAGTTCTTTGATATGGCAAAATATTTAATACTGGGGGCTTTTCTGGCTTCTTTCGTCCAGGTATACTTGCCTGCAAGAACACTGCTCGAGGCAGGGAGCGGCCCTGTCGCTTCTCTGCTGGTGATGATGGGCCTTGCTTTCATTCTTTCTTTATGCTCGGAGGCCGATGCATTCATCGGAGCGTCATTCGGCAGCATCTTCCCTTCTGCCTCTGTTTTGGGCTTCCTGATTTTCGGTCCTATGATTGATTTAAAAAACACTCTGATGATGCTGAGCGTCTTCCGGAAAAGATTTGTCTTATCCGTACTGCTGATTGTAGCAGCAGCCGTTTTTGCAACTTTACTCATTGTACAAGGCTTATGGTAAGGGAGGGAGAATAAATGGTCATACACTATCAGCAGGGATTGAGGGCATTAATACTGCTTATCTTTTCAGCTTTAATTTTCAAACTGCATTATACAGGAGAGATCAGCAAATATATCAACCCTAAATATGAGAGCTTGAGCCAAATTGCATCTGTTATTTTTCTCGTCCTGTTTTTTATTCAAATCACACGCATATGGGGACAAAAGGAAAAAAAGCATCATCATCACCATGATGGTGAAATGGAATGCTGCCAACATGATGATGGAGACCATGACTGCGGGCACCATCATGATCACGGAACCTCCCCGTTTACAGCCAAAAAGCTGCTATCCTACAGCATCATCATCTTTCCCTTGATTACGGGCTTCCTCCTGCCGCCCAAGGTGCTGGACGCATCAATTGCGGATAAAAAAGGGGGAATGGCCATTTTATCGCATGGAAAGCAGAAGGCTGACCAGAATAAAGCGGCAACAGAGGAGAATCAGACTGACCAGAAAGAAGCAGCAAAGGACCAGCTTGAGGCTAAACAGGGTGACACTATAGACGAAAACGAACCGGATCCAAACCTGGAGAATCAGCCTGTCATGACAAATGATGAATACACCGCGTACAAAAAAAGACTGGCTAAAAGCAATAGCATCCTTTTGAACGATGATGTGTATGCCGCCTATTATGAGAGCATGCATGAAGATCTGGACAGCTTTGTAGGAAAAGAGATCGAGCTGAAGGGATTTGTCTATAAAGAAGAAGGCTTTAACGAGGACCAGCTTGTCATCTCACGGTTCCTTGTTTCCCATTGTGTGGCAGACGCAAGCATTGTCGGCTTTTTATCACAATTCCAAGAAGCCTCCGGGCTGGAAGCTGACAGCTGGATAAAAGCAAAAGGAACAATTGAAATGGCTGAATATAATGGTACAATGCTGCCGCTCCTTAAAGTGACTGAATGGGAATCGATCAGCGAGCCCGATCAGCCATATATTTATCCAATAACAATCAAGGTCTTATAAAGAGGGGCGGGTACTTAGATCCGCCCTTTTTCATACTTGTCTGTCCGCGAGTCTTTTTAACAGCTTAATCTGTCCTCTATGGCTGATTTCATCCTCTATAACATGAAACCACATCCAATAGTGATTATATGCCAGCCCATTTTCCCAGTGAAGATCCTTAAGGAGCCAGTCTTCATCAGCCTCCTTCAGTTTATCCAATGTATTTCTCCGGACTGCATCAAGTTCGGCCACATAAAAATCCAGATCATTGCCTCTGTACTTTTCCCTGGCAAGGCTCCCAAGTTCCAGCGCAGTTCCCCATTTTGATCTTTCTTCCTCATTTAAGTCCCTTAGCTCGAAGGTTATGATGGTATGCACAAATTCAATTGCAGCCACATGCATCAGCAGGGCACCAATTGAATTAGAAGCATCGTCGAGCAAAAAATCGAGCCGGGATCGATCCAGCCCCTGTATTTCACTAAGTGTTACAGATCTTGAATGTTCTAGCATACTCACCACATCAGCAACTCTTCTGCCGTATCCAGCGGCAGGCATTATTCGGTAACTAATCAAGAAAACTCCCCCTTCAACATCTGATATCTTCATCCTATCAAATTAGCCGAGAAATTATAGACTGAATATTGAAGAATATACATGGTATACTTAAGTTGACCATTGCTCCTGTAGAACATCAAACATAATAGATTCTTATTCCTCAAGTATATTTAGCCTCTTTTCGCCGCAATAATCGCCGCTGTTTTTGTGTAAGTAAAATATATTCTTAAATTCCAATATGTAATGTAAATCGAATTCCCTTCCATATTCATACAATTATAATGTTATACTGAAAAAAAGAAAGGTTGTGATACATATGTTTAACAGTGGAGATCTTATATTTCAGATTCTTATGTTTTCCATTATGGCTGGAATGGTTTTTGCTGTCTATTTTCTCGTGCGCTGGCTGGTTATTGGAAAACCTGAATCCAGAATGGAGCAGAAGCTGGACAGAATCATCGAGCTGCTTGAGGAGGACAAAAAAAGCTAGCCTCCCGTCCTGGCGTATGAAGAAATCTATTCTTCGTATTTATATTCATTGCTCCCAGGCTTGCTTTTTATATGCATCCACGCGGCAATAGCGTCATCTCTGCTTTTCCCCTGATTATTCGGATCTGCAAAATAATCACGGATAAACCGGTTATATTCGAATTGCCGGCCAATTTCGCGTTGATAGGAAGGATCTTTTTTCCGTTTTTCTTCCTCATGCCACGCTGATACAGCATCGCTATAGGTCTTTCCGGGATTGTACTTAAAATAATCTTGTATATAAGTAGATAAGTGAAAATGTGAGCCTATGACACTCTTAAAAAATGCACGGACATCCTGGGAACAAGTATGATTCTCAGAAATAACCGTATCAAGGCTTAATAGGGCTTTGGCTGCAGGAGCCTTGGCCCTTCTTTTTCTCCCTGGAACTTTCTTCTCCCCTGTCGTCAGATAGATTTTAATCCTTTCCGACAGCTCCGCCTTTCCGCCTGACGTACTCATCCCTTCTTCCCTGCAGAAAGCCTGAAGCTCTGTTTTCAGCCAATAATATTCACTGAATTCTAAAAAGCTTATTTTGCTGGTAAGTTCCGGCCTCATATATTCCTCCATCAACTTTATTATCAATTAAGTTATAGAACAGATGTTCTTTCCATACAAGGATTTAAGGAGAATATTTCCTCTGCTTAAATATGCGCTATTATGGGTAGATTGGTGAGAAAAGGACTTTTTAAAGGATAGGAGGTTGGCTGATGGCAAGAATGGACAGGAGCCTTTCCCAAAATCAGGCCAAGTTTGCCGGCAGGAATCTGGGTTCTGGTGTTTTGTTTGGGGTCGGCCTGGCAGCTTTTTTGGATGAAGCAGTTTTTCACCAGCTTTTGCACTGGCACCATTTTTATGACCTCTCCACCACAGCCTCAGGACTGGTTTCTGACGGATTTTTTCATGCATTCAGCTGGTTTGCTACGGTTTCAGCTTTATTTATGCTTGCAGACCTTCGCCGGAGGGCAGCCTGGTGGCGGAAGAGATGGATGAGCGGCGTCATGCTGGGTTCAGGTGGCTTTAATTTTTATGACGGTACCATCCAGCATAAGGTGATGAGAATCCATCAAATTCGTTATGAGGTTGAAATATTGCCTTATGATCTGGTTTGGAATGCTATTGCGCTCTTTTTCATTCTTTTGGGAACTATTCTTTTCCTGAAGACGAACAAACAGCTGCGAAAGGCAGGTGCTGCACCAGATGCACGGCAATAGCCATCAGCACCACGAAGCAGTGGATGGTGCTGGATTAATCGCTGCCCAAGGTGCCCTAATTGTGTTTTTTGTATGTCTGCTTCTCATGTACCTTGCAGCCCAATTTTTCGGGAAACGTGATTGGCCTTTATACAGGACGGTTCTCTGGGTTGCCGGCATCCTTTGCTGTATAGCGGCGGCAGGTCCAATAGCTTCCTGGTCCCATAATCATTTTTCGGTGCACATGATGGGCCATCTGCTCCTCGGTATGCTCGGTCCCCTGCTGATGGTCCTTTCCGCGCCTGTCACATTGTTTTTGAGGATGCTGCCTGCTGCTTATGCAAGAAAGGGGGCCATGTTGCTAAAGTCCCGTTTTTTTTGGTTTATTTCTCATCCTGCAACAGCAGCAACCTTAAATATAGGAGGGCTTTGGCTGCTATATACAACCGACTTGTTTACAAGGATGCATGAACGGCCTCTGCTTTACCTGCTGGTCCATTTGCATGTCTTTCTGGCAGGATATCTATTTACGGCTTCATTCATCTCAATTGAGCCTTCTCCGCATAAAAAGAGCTTTGTGCCGAGGGCAGCCATCCTGATCACAGCCCTGGCAGGTCATGGGATATTGTCAAAATATCTATACGCCCATCCGCCGGCAGGCGTATCAATGGATCAGGCCCGGATCGGCGCTGTCCTCATGTATTATGGCGGAGATATGATAGATCTGTTCATCATCATTTTTTTCTGCCTTGAATGGTATCATTTGAGGCGTCCGAGGGAAGCAGGGGTCGGCACTGCACCTTTTTAGCATCGGGACGCCGTATAATAAGAAGAGCACTGCCAGCTGGGCAGTGCTCCTTTTATTCTATAGGACATTCTGTTTATTCAAATGCGTCAGCGCCTTTTTCAGGCTGCCAAGGAAGACAAGACCGTCCACCTCAAGTCCCAAATTAACCATAGTCTGTGCTATTTCAGGACGGATGCCGGTAAAGATCACCTTGATGCCAAGAAGCTTGAGTGCATCAGTTACTTTAAAGAGCTCATTCGCCACCATTGTGTCCACGATCATTACACCTGATATATCAAGAATTAAGTGTGAAATCCCCAGTTCCCTGGACTTTTCAAGTGTTTCTTCCATCAAAAGCTGCGCCCTGTCAGTATCAATATCTCCAATCAGCGGCAATATTGCCACAGAGTCCGTTATTGGTACAACCGGTACAGAAAGCTCGAGGAACGCTTTTTTTGAATTATTCAGTGTTTCAGAATATGATTTTACATAAGCAAGGCTGAAGGCATGGACCGCCGTATCCAGCAATGGATCAATGGTTTCAATTATATCAAAGACAGTGTCTGCTGAGATTTCATTTTTAAGAACCTCTTTTTTGATTGCTTTCCATATGTATTTCCTGTATAAAGCCGTGTCCATTAGCGCTTCATCCAGAGACACCCCTTGAACACATAGATTCTTTCCCGTTTCGGCTCCCCAGTTTTCAAAGACTACTGATACTTCCTCTCCTTCCGAAGCCTTGATGAGACTGTCTCCAAACATACTGATAAAAGCAGCTCTTAAATTCAATATATCTGTTTCATATTTGCTTATTTCTTTTCTTTCTATATCTGTCAGATAAGCAAATCGCTCTGTTTGAACCTGTTTGGCAATCTGCATTTTTTCCTGGTTGATTCTTTCCCCTATATGTGCAAGTTCTCTTGTCATAAGCTCCCCCAACATGAATATACAAATAATTGTTTTTATATGTATTCTGGTACCAACTAATTATATTGGCAGTGTTCCAAATCCCATAGCTTTTAGATGCAATTTAGACTCATTGCCAATATTCATTTAGCCATTTTTCAAAAGATCTAAACGCCTTTTTAAAAAAATATAGGCACGCTGAGACTTATAATTGGGTAAAAAGGAAGCTGCATATTGACAGCTCCCTATATCAAAGAATTATTTTAGAGAATTGATCGCCCTTTCCAGGGTGGAAGTAACACTAATCCTATCAAATGATATTCCCAGCTGCACTGCCGTCTGGGCAATTTCAGGACGGATGCCTGATAAAGTGCTCTTCACGCCAATCAGTGTAAGCGTCTCTATCAGCTGGAATATCTGGTGTGCAACCATAGTATCAATCATGACCACTCCCGACAGGTCAATGAACAGGTGATTAACCTTTTTCTCGTTGCATTCGAGCAGCGTATGCTCAAGGATGAACTTGGCCCTTGCCGTATCAATATCGCCAACAAGCGGCAGCAATGCTGCATTATTATTAAGAGAAATGACCGGTGAGCTGAGTTCATTGATCATTTCCTGGCTGGCCTTCAGTCTGGCTTCAGAAAATTTATGGTTTTCCTGCGTGAACCAGGTCATCACTTTGCTGAAGGCCTTAATGATCAGTCTGTTCCAAGTATTGATCTGGTCCTGCGTATACTTTCCATCGTTTTTCTTCGCATATTCTTCCATTAAATCAAGATACTGTTCCTGCGTATTGAAAAACTCTCTTAAGATAAAATGGACAGGCGTGCTCAAGTGCTCCTCATCCTGGGCAATGGATAGAATCCACTGTTCGAATTCACGGAAGAATGCATCTTCCTCTATTTTAAAAATCTTGCAGAAATGTTCATGAAAATCATGGTTCTGCTGCTTTATCGTCCTGATTACATCGGGATTGGTCGAGCTGTAAACTCCTTTTGGATCGCTTTTATCCAATGAAGTATACCAGTCTTCTGTTAGCTGCCATGTTTTATCTACTAAAAATTCATATAAATCTTTATTTCTATGCATAGCTTCCCCTGAAACCTCTCTATTTAAGATATTTTTCTTTACTATTGTAGCATTTCTGCTTACAAGGGTCATCTTTTAAACTGCATCGGAAAGCTGTTTCCTTTCAGGCATTCCGGCTTTCTTTTAACAGCGCATCAAATACCAAAATACTGTTAAAAAAAGAAGGCTCACAGCTGCCATTTTCTTCCCAGCTCCATGCATTTGAGAGGATCGAATGGGCATATCCCCAGCTGATCAGCTTATCCCTCTTCAGGCCGACTTTCTCTGCGAAGAGGTCAATCCTTCTTGAGATAACAGATTCTTCACCTGTTTCAGGCAGCCGATTGAGAAGATATTGAATGACATCATATTCCCTTTCTCCAATCAGCCCTTTTGGATCAATGATAACCCAGCCATTTTTCCCGCCATCCAGGATATTAAAATGATGCAGATCTCCGTGAAGAAGGAAATAGGCAGTAGTATTTCTTCTATTCTCAGCAAATATGGCGTCTGCTTCATTCAGCATGGAAGCTGTTATCGGTCCCAGCCCTTCCGGATTCTCACGTAAGATCCGCTGAAGGCTTTGATGCCGCTCCTTCATCCCAGGCAGATCAGTTGATTCCGGCGCAGGAACCCAAAGGTTCTTCATCAGATTTGCGGCAATTCCTGCGGCTTCATCATCATCTTCCACTCCAGCAAGTGTTGAGCCGGGGGCCACCTTTTCAAGGAGGAGAATACCTTTTTCCACATCAGCTTCAAATACTTTTACGACTCCCGGTCCCCTAAGCTGCTCCAGTGCATATGCCTCATTTTTTATTTCCTCGCCCGGTACGGATAGTTTAAGAACAGCCTCTGTTCCATCTGCCATGAGAACGGGCGCGGCAAAATTATAAGAAAGCTTATAATGCTTCCCGATTTTAAGCTTCCATTGTTTCTCACACTCTTCTATTAATTGATCAAAGTTCGAAAGCCATTCTACGCCTTTCTCTTTATGTACATTAATGATGGTCTTTTTGAATGCTTCAGGCAAATCCATTAAACGGACAGCCTGCCTGTTTTTAAGCTTTTATAAAAAGATTTGACAGCTTCTGCCGCCTGGAAGGGAAACTGCAGCCAAACATAAGCATGGAGTGAATTCGGGATATAAATTTTGTAATATTCCCGGAGAAGGGAAGAAAAATGTTTGATGCTTTTCTCCGCCAGCCTGTCTTCAGACTCCTCCTGGCTTGGCAGGAAAAGAACAGGACAGCTCATTTTTCGGTAATAGTCTTCCAGCCTGATATCCCAGCATGATGAAATAAAGCCGGCAAGGACATTTTTTTTAAAGCGATTCGCAAACTGTCCTTTTCCTCTTTGTTCCATAGTGCTTCTACTGAACGCTTCTGCATGCCTGTTCCAGATTTCCGCTTCCTTGAATTCTTTTTCCATTGACGAAAGATACTCTTCAGCTGAAGAGAAAACAAGTTCTTCTTCATTAATTATGCTTGCCAGGAGCTCTGTCCTTTCAATGTCTGCCTCTTCTTTTGTTCCATCAATCAAGCTGTACTCACCCCAGCGGTCATATAATCCGCCTTCACAAACAAGCGATTTGACCATTTCAGGATGGGAGGCTGCTATGCTGAGCCCCACTTCAGCCCCCATGGAGCTTCCGATGATATGGCAGCATTCAATGCCCAATCCATTCAAAAGGAGAATAATATCTTCAGCCATTTCGTCAATATGGTAGCCGCTTTCAGGTTTTTCTGATTTACCATGTCCTCTGATATCCGGCGCAATCACACTATATTCTGCAGAGAAATGCGGTATGACCCCATGCCAGGCCTGCCATGTCCCTCCGCTGAAATGCAGGAACAGAATGGCTGGTTTTTCAGAAAGGCTATGAACCACATTCATACTTATACCATTTGGCAATAGAATTTTTTCTTCCTTCATGACAGTCCCCTTTCCCGTTCTATTCTAAAATTGGGTTAAACTCAAATCCACACCTTGATGACTATTTTAAACTTTCTGTCTTCATTTTGAAATCAATATCCCCCGCTGAATATGTCGATTTTTTATTCAATGCCTCCCCTTGCCTTCCCCCGTTGTTTCCGGTAATATATGTATATTAATTTACCGGAAGGGTGACAAAAGGGCGATGAACAGCTAATTCTTTTTAGGAAATGTTCGTAATTCATTTATACGATTCTT
The DNA here is from genome assembly GCF_020171945.1 of Bacillus infantis. Lineage (GTDB taxonomy): Bacteria > Bacillota > Bacilli > Bacillales > Cytobacillaceae > Bacillus_AB > Bacillus_AB infantis_A. The sequence goes on from NZ_JAIVAP010000001.1 coordinate 589,830, forward strand.
TTCTGGACAGGATTAGTGCACCCCTTTTGTGACAGCAAGCAGCATACTCCTGCCCAGCTGTACACCCAAGGAGCCTCCTGCCCAGAAAAAGCCAGGAGGCTTATTTATGACAGAAAATATGCTTGCTGAAAAAGCAGGCTTTGGAGCGCTCTTTCAAAATCGCGTTATCAAAACCATCCTGCTGTCTGTTTTTTTCCTGCAAATCGGGATCTGGGTCCGTAATTACTCGATCCTTCTTTATGTAATTGAAAAAACAAATGAAAACCCGGTAGCGGTGTCTCTTATATCAGTCGCTGAATTTACGCCCATTTTCCTGTTTTCTTTTATCGGCGGAACATTTGCAGACCGGTGGAGGCCGAAAAGGACCATGGTATGGTGCGACTTATTAAGTGCCTTATCCATTTTTGCAGTGCTGCTCACCCTGCTATTCGGGAGCTGGAAAGTGATATTCTTTGCGACTCTTATCTCCTCGATCTTGTCCCAATTTTCCCAGCCTGCCGGCATGAAGCTTTTCAAACTCCATGTTCCGGCAGAATTGGTTCAGATGGGAATGTCTATTTACCAGACTGTATTTGCGCTTTTCATGATCCTGGGGCCTGTAATCGGAACCTTTGTCTATCAGCGCTTCGGCATCATGACAGCCATTGCGGTCATGGGTGCTGCTTTCATCCTTTCTGCCCTCATTCTGCTTATGCTGCCAGCTGACAGGGAATTGGATGAAACAACCGATAGAAAACCGCTGCTCATGGAGATGAAGGACGGTTTTCGCTATGTCTGGAGCAGCAAGCCACTGACTTTGCTCGGAGGCTGCTTTGCAGCTGCCGGACTTGCTATCGGCCTTACCCAGCCGCTCGGCGTCTTCCTAATAACTGACAGGCTTGGGCTTCCAAAAGAGGAGCTGCAATGGCTGATGACTGCATTTGGGGCCGGTATGATACTGGGGGGAGGCGGAACAGTAGCTCTTTCCAGGAAGGCACAGCCCCAGCTGCTTCTTGCGATTGGAATGGCGGCCAGCGCAATCGGCTTCATAGGAATGGGCCTGTCGACCGCTTTCTGGCTCACACTTGCTGCACAATTTTTCTCCGGTCTGTTTATGCCGTGCATCCATATCGGCATTAATACGATGATTCTGCAAAATACAGAAGAACACTTTATCGGCAGGGTCAATGGCATACTGAATCCCCTCTTTATGGGAGCAACCGTCATTACCATGTCGATGTCCGGCTGGCTGCTCAGCAAGCTTTCCATCGTACTGATTTATGAAGCTTCAGCTGTACTCCTGGCGATTGGAATTCTCATTCTCCTGCCAATCATGGGCAGAAACTCTGTTAAATCTGGAGTGAGCGAAGAAATATAACTTTAAGCTTGAGGCGATCTAGCCTCAAGTTTTTTTGTGCTTTTGAAAAAGATGAAATGATTTACAGGCATATGGGCAATACTACGCTTGTGCAAAAGAAAGGCGGCACTCTGATGAGAGATAATTTAAGGAGGTTTATGATGGGAATTTTGAGCGGCAACCCTAAGGATGAACCGCTGCATTATGGCGAAGTATTTAGTATCTGGTCCTCCCAGCTTGCAGGAAATGCGATGATTGCAGGCTATCAGACCATGATGAACCATGCAGGTGATGATGATCTTAAGAAGCTGCTTGCAGAAGCGATTGAACTAGGCATGGAAAATCGCAGGCAGGTGGAAGAACTGCTAAAAGAAAATGGCGTCGGTCTTCCGCCGGCACTGCCTGAACGGCCGGATGCGTGCCTGGATGACATCCCCGTTGGCGCAAGGGTTTCCGATATGGAAATAGCGGGAACACTCTCAGCTGACATTGCCGCAGGGCTTGTTGCCTGCAGCCAGGTTATAGGTATGTCGATCCGTGAAGATGTAGCCATGATGTATGGGCAGTTCCACACACAAAAAGCTCAGCTTGGCGCCAAGGTTCTGCGCCTGAATAAAGAAAAAGGATGGCTGATCCCTCCTCCCCTGCACCTGTCTAAAGGGAAGGACTGCTAGAAGCATGGAAAGGGAGAACAAAGACGTTCTCCCTGGTATTTATTCGATATTCCCCATTGATTCAGCCCTGAGCCTCAAAGGAAACACTGCCGGGGCTGTTTCTGTTTTGTGTCTTTTCTCGAAAAGAAAGTGCTTCGGCTAGTAATTCGAAAAGAGAAGACATTCTCCAACAGGAGTCGAAAATTATTTATAGCTATGTGACAAGAAGCTAATAAAGTACTTTCACACTAGTCTGAAAATATTGCTGATTCCATCATCCGGAACTCAAAACGTTCTTTTCGGTTAGGCGATCAGGTTAAGGACCCTGTCTGTATATAGACGGAAGAATTCCGCTTAATTAGTAATTTTTATAAAAAATAGTCCGAATAGAGGGAGAAATTCTGCTTATTGAATCAAAAAATGTGAAATTATGATAATTTGCTTTGCCTAACCGGAAAATCTCCCCTTATTTACCTCAAAACAAACTACATTCTGTATTTAACGGGAAAACCTCCGCTTATTTATCTTTTGTAGAGTTCACCAATCTAAGGAAAAGAGGAATCAGTGCACGGCCCCAAGTAATGTAAAATATACCGTTTCATAAAGCAAGCCCTATCAGCTGCACTACTCCTTCTCTTTGAACCCAGGCGCAATGTAGCATTATTATTTTAATGGTGCACCATATATCTCAGCCCTTCCTATCATGCTGCCCCCCCGCTTTCATATTCCCCAAGTAATCCACACTGCAAGTATCAGATGGAATACATAATAATTGATAAGAAATCAATGACACACCTGTAAATCCTTTTTGTAGGATAAAGGAAAACCCTTGATAGATATAGAATATTCAGTAGACTTACAGAAAGATGATACCAGGAGCTTTTTTAAACTAATAAAAGGATGATTGTAATGAAAACAGAAATTTTACAGAAAAACAAAGCAAGCTGGAACCTTTCAGCAGAGCGCTTTTTCGGCCGGAATCCGCTGCCTGAGTACGGTCCCCTGGCCCCTGTGGAAGATGACTTGCAATTGCTGGGCGACCCTTCCGGGAAAAGGGTGCTGGATATCGGCTGCGGCAGCGGGCATTCCCTCCTCTATATGGACGGACGGAGTGCGGCTGAGCTATGGGGCATCGATTTGTCTCCAAAGCAGATACATACGGCACAGAATGTGCTCGCCGCGGCTGAAGCGCCTGTAAGGCTGTTTGAATCTCCTATGGAGAATGATCCCGGGCTCCCTATTAATTACTTTGATATTGTCTATTCCATCTATGCTCTCGGCTGGACCACGAGCCTTGAGGAAACACTGGCTAATATCCACAGATATTTAAAGCCAGGGGGCACTTTCGTTTTCAGCTGGGAACATCCATTTTTCAGCAGAATCAGGAGCCAGGATTCCTCCATTATTATCGATAAGCCTTATCATGAGGAAGGGTTTATAACCATGAGGGATGGAATACGCCTGCTTTCATGCAGCAGTACAAAGTAGGCTCCTATATCAATGCCCTGGTCAGCCAGGGCTTTAGAGTCGAGAGAGTTATAGAAGAAGCACGCTTATCGGAGGAAGACAGGAAAAGGCACAGCAACCGCTGGTATTCTTATGAAAAAGCACAATATCTTCCTACAACAATCATTATCAAGAGCACAAAAGCTATTTAGTGTATAGGAAGCAGGTACGCCAAGATTCTTGCTGTTTCATAGGCAGCTATCCTTCGCAGATTGTATGAATTTTTGTAAATATATGGGATTATGATTGGTTAATGCGGAAACCGGCATGATTATTGGAGGTTCAGTATGATTATTGCCTATGCAGGCAAGATTATTGGCGAATCCGGCATGATTACGAATGAATCCGGATGATTATCCGGAATTTTGGGATGCTCTCTTTAAAAGCCGGGTGAACCGCCTTCAAGATGGAATGCTCCCCCTTCATTTTAATGACACTTCCTCAAAGAATGCTTAAATTAATGCCATTTTCCAAAAGAACAAAGCAATCCCGACTCAAAACCTCCCCAAATCCTTGCGGCGCCAAAAAGTCCATACCAAATTGTATGGACTTTTTGGCTGTATTAAAGTGGCTGCTCAGCTTTATGTTGTCTTGCTCTGCTCCCCAGGAACTGACAAGTTTCGTTCTTTATAGCTGCCTGCCAGATAATCGATAATTTCTCTTCTGCGGATCAACCCTATGAAGACGCCGCTGTCGTCAGTAACAGGGACAAAATTCTGATTTAGTGATGAATTAATGATTTCTTCCATCTCACTGCTCACGAGCACCGGCTCATATGACCTGTGAAGCGGCACCTCCTTCAGCATGACTTCCTGGATCTCATTAAAGTCTACCCTGCCCATGCTTTTGAGCTTCCATAACAAATCCCCTTCTGACAGAGAACCTACATATTTTCCTTCCTTATTCAATATCGGGAAGGTTGTATAACGGTGATACTCCATTTTTTCCATGGCTTGTCTCATTGTCCAATGATCGTAGACAAAAACCAGTTCATTTTTAGGCAATAAAAAAAACGCGATATTCATTACAGCTGATTCTCCTTCTTATATAACACTGAAAACCTGAAGCATTATTCCTGCTTAATTGTTCACTCCGGTTTCGTCTGCACAAAACTGTCTCTGGCAAATGGTAATGCATAAACAGTCCCATTCCCTTTCTTCCCTTCAAACAGCAGCCCTAAAACGTACGCAGAATATATACAGCACAAAAAGACCTATCCTGGCTGCGGGCAGCTTCAGCAGATTTGAAAGCTGGGGGTGCTGCTGATTAGGCGGTCTCCTGTGACCTCACTCGCTTTAGCCGACGAAGTTAGCTGACGGGCAGGATGGCGAAAGATCGTTATCATCCCTCCTGCATTCTGCAGAATTAGCCCCTGGTAATTGGTTCCTCCGTTCACAGTATGAGATTGAGCCGAATTCATTTTTTAGGTGTTGAAATAATTTTACTTCCAACTTTCCTCATAAGCAAATTTCTGCATAGTCCTTTTTATATCTGGCCTTCAGCAATAGGCAAAAAAATGAGTGAATCTTCTATTCTACAAAGACATCATCATGTTTTCAACCAGTTTATTTCTTTTTTAAATTCTTTTTTATTTTCCGTTGACAGCCATTAAGTTCGTGAGTAAGATAAGGCAGAACAGGATTCATTATTGGAAATCATGACTTGAAATTTGGGTTTCGCTTCCTCTGATTTTGTAAAAAACAAGAGTATCAGAGAGTAGAAGAAACGATGATGGAATGCATGCATAATACCTTTTAAACACCACAGCAACGGGAGGATTTATGGGAAACACTTGCCGATATGTCATTAATGCAGTTGGAAAAGGCGGAGAAACCTACTACACACAATGCAAAGATAAAAAAGAAATGGAAGAATGGATTTCTGAGCATCAGGATCGGATAGTGATGGAGGAAATCAAGGTGAAGGACAAAAATAAGCATCCGCTGCTGAAGCTGTTTTCAAAATAAAGCACAACACCCTATAAACATGTACAGATAGAGAGCTTGCACTAGCTCTCTATTTTCTTCCTTGCACCTCCCTTTTCTTTCATGCAGAGTATTAGATCCTCAATGCGGCTTTGCTTCCACTGAGGAAGGCAATTTCCTGACAGAACAGCTGCAATGGGAAAAACTCAGGCATGTTGTCTGCATCGCAGAAGAGGTTTGGAAATAATCGTTGTGAATGGCAAGGGAGAGGACCGCAGGATCCCCTCCCTCCTTCATTTTCAGTTTGCTTTCATGCTTCCGAGAATCGAGATCATCGTCTCATAAACCTCTTCTGATTCCTCCTGGTTCACATAATGAATTGTGATCCGAAGCAGCTTACCTTCTACTTTTCTGACAATAATGTTTGCTTGATCAGTTCTGTTATGTGCGTGCAGAACCATCATGCTGTCTCTATAAAATGGAAGCAGGACAGATTTCATCTCTTCAGGCTTGCCGATCGTCCTGAGATAATCCAGAGAGTTTCTTTTTACTTCATCCATTACTGAATTGCCGTCAAGAACTTCCACCCTGGCAAAATACCGGGCATTCTTCCCATATTCCAAAAGGAAGCGGCGCGGCTCTTCTGCATGGAATGTATAACCTTTCTTTACGGAAACGGACACTTTCACCTTATCAGCATCATATGAAGCAGCAATCCCTTTATTGACTGACAGCTTTTGTCCGATTACAATCAGGTCACTCTTCAGCCCGTTTATTTTTTTGAGTTCAGTGACGCTGAGAGCGTATTTTTGGCCGATCCCCCACAGTGTGTCTCCTTTTTTTACCGTAATCGTTCCCGGGACCTCCAGTTTGCTGCCTGCATAGATCCTATCGCTCTTTAATTTATTGATATGCTTTAGCTGGCCGACTGTACTGCCGTATTGCTTTGCAATACTATAGAGAGTATCCCCTTTTTTGATTGTATGATATTCTTCAGCAGATGCTTGCCCCTGGCTGAAAGTTAGGATGCTCAATGCGACAAGCGCTGAAGCTGCCAGTTTTTTTGCTTTTTTCAACTGTAATTCCCCCTATGTCAATCTTGTTGTATTTACATCTTTACAACATATTAGACGGGAGGAGAAAAGAACTGTTTCACTGGGGCAAGCCCATTTTTCTTAAAGAATTATTATAGTTTCCCTTCCAGGATACAGCTTCTTTTCTGAAATATTCCAGTACAGAATGTGCCGCTCACTTATATGAAGCAGGTTCCTGGCAAACCGCAAAATGATATCTATCGGCTATTACAATCCATTGGTTTCTTTTCACTGGGATGGCAAATATTTCGGTCAGGAATGATTTCTTTTCAATAGGAAGTTTTTTATTGAAGAAAAGATTAGAGATAAATTTGCCGGGGTAAAAGTGTTTTAAGGTTCTCAACTATTAAGTGCTTTTCGCCAGACTTCCTTTCTATAAAGGAGGATTGGCGGGAGGTGATTAATATTTGAGGAAGGCTTACAGCATAAAAGATCTGATAGCTTATCTGGATATGAAAGAATATCCGCTGTCTGAGGAGGCCATTCTGGATCTCATTCAAAAACGGAAGCTCCCCCATCAAAGACCTTTTGGCAGCATGATCGTTTTTGATCTGGATCATATAGACTGGTGGGTTGAACATCAGCGCAGCAATGATTAGCTGTCAGCAGGCCCCGCTCTCTAAGAGCGGGGCTCAGTCTTGTCCATTGTTTTCGGGCCCCGGCCTCCGCAGCTTTTCATAAAGCACTTGGAAACCATATAAAAGGACTGCCCTGAGCTGCTGCAGGAGGATGAATTCCTGCCTGGTCATTTTCTTGAGTGAAGCGATTCTTGTCCACTCTAAAAACCGGACGCCGGGGAATGCATATAAGATATGCAGGACAAAATTGACGATTATAAATAAACCAAACTTCCCGTACATAAGCTTCAATACGAGAAAGGACATAACGAAATAGGGTCCGATAACAAACGGGACATCTCCCCGTATTTTAGGATGGATACTGGAATGGAATACCCACCACTTGAGTTTTGCAGCTGGTATATTCATTATGGCTGCAACAGTACAGATGAATATGGATGCCGGAAGAAATCTTTTAAAGGACCTTTTCCCAATCATTGGAATGGCAGCCCAGGAAAGAAGCATCATAACAGCCAAAAGCAGTCTTTGCGGTTTCATATAAGCACCTCTTTTATGGCACAAACAATCATGCACCTTCCAGTTTACATATCCATCGATAATATTGAATCAATAAGAAGAACAAAATCGGATCAGCAATGGCTGCATGCCACAGCTTCCACCACCCGTAATGAAAATATCCCCACGGTTCAGGGAGCAAAGTAAAATATTCGTAAAGAAGGATGGCAATCACCCAGAAAACGACATAAAATATCCTCGTATGTCTATCAGAGCCAAAGGGATAGCGGCTGAGAAAGAGGATATTCACAGGAGGAAGCAGCAGCGTGTGTGCCAGCAGTCCCCCAAAATCCGGATCCATGCTGAAATACCAGTATCCATGCAGTTTGAATTCTATGATGACATCAAAGGTCTGCTGAAACGCGATCGTAAATGTCCATATATGCAGCTTCTGATTGCCAGACAGGGCTTTGCCGAACTTTACAGCTGCAATATTAAAAATAATTATTGAAATAATAAGTCCGGCCATCTCTTTTCCCTACTTTTCAATCAGCAGGCTTCTGCCTCTTTTTCTTATAAAATCTCCCTTTAAGCTGCAGGTTATTCATGTGCCTTTCTGATAGCCATCCATATTCTGCAGTTCCCTTTCCCAGCAGGAACTTTACAAATCATTGTCCTCTCAATTCGCATACTCTTGTATAAATGAGCATATGGTGAATTGAGGTGAATTTCATGATAAAAGTTGTAACAGTAAACATAAAACATTACAAAGATCTCATCTATCTACTAATCGCTGCCGCCGTTTTCCTCTTTTCTATCATTATCTACACTCAATTCAGCTCAAAGTCACTGGAACGCGTAATGAGAAATATTGAAATCAATGAACTCCTGACTTATTTTATCAGCTCGGCCAATCATTCCTTCGCTCCTGACAGCGACCCTTTCACATTCGAAAATGTTACAGATGCTTTATTTTCCCTTGCCACAAATGTTAAGCCTACGGATGCCCGTACCTTCCTCGGAACTGAGCTCCCCGGCCTAGTTTATTTTGATACAGAAATTGTGGTTGCCGGTGAAGGAACCGATCTTTCCACACTTCCATTCGAATCAGCACCTCCCGCAGAAGTGCTCATGAATGAGCGTGAAGTTGCAGAAGAAAAGCTGCAGCAGCCTGTTGCGGACAAGCCGGCACAACCGGCCAAAAAGCCCGATAAAACGGATGTGCTGATATATCATTCACATAATATGGAGGCTTTCCTCCCGCTGCTTAAAAATACAAAAGACGCCAATAAAGCCGTAACTTCAGATGAACGGGCCAATGTGGTCGGCCTGGGCAGCAGGCTTTCAGAATCACTGCTGCAAAAAGGGATTGGGGCATCCCAGGACAAAACCAATATTAATAAGGAATTGCTCAAGAGAGAGTGGACGTACTCTTCTTCCTATAAAGTATCCAATGAAGTCGTCCACGCTTCTGCAGAAGCAAATCCGAATTTAAAATATTTCATAGACATCCACCGGGATTCTGCCAGAAAGGATAAAACGACTGCGACGATAAACGGCAAAACATATGCACGCCTATATTTCATCGTCGGCAAGGAAAATAAAAACTACCAGGCCAATCTGGAATACACAAAAAAACTGAATGCGAAGGTTGAGGAAAAATATCCGGGCCTCAGCCGCGGGGTATTCTTGAAGACAAAGCTTGAAGGAAACGGGGTATATAACCAGGATATCTCAAACAGAGCCATTCTGATTGAGCTTGGCGGAGTCGACAATAATCTGGAGGAGCTCCACAGGACAGTTGATGCTTTGTCTGAAGCTTTTGCAGATATCTATTGGGAAGAAAACGGCGGCAGCAAAGAGTAATCCGCCGAGAATAGCGAAGAGCCGCCCTTCTGAGGTGCGGCTCTCTTTATTAGGCTCTGCTCTTTTTGAATGTCCAGTTGACAAGAAAAATTCCGAGAAAAATAAGTGCTCCCCCTGCTATTACATACCAATGGACAGCTTCCCCCAGAAGCAGCCATCCAGACAGAACGCCAAAAAATGGGGCAAGGAAAAGGAATGCGCTCGTTTTCCCTGGATCTCCTTTGCTCAATAAATAAAACCAGACAGCGAATTGGACAATAGACGCCATTACAGCGAGCCATAAGACAATAAAGATCGAAAGCTGCGTGATGTGCAGCTCAATCTTTTCCGCCGTCAAGCTCATAAGCAGCAGGACAATTCCTCCGAATAGAAGCTGATAAGCAGTCAAAACCCAGGTGTTGAATTGCCCTCCCCACCTTTTAATAAGCAATGTAGCGATTGCCCATGAAAAAGCTGCCCCGAGACCAAGGAGAGTGCCTGATTCCAGCTGGAATTGAAAGCCTAGTGTCAGTATTACACCAAGAAATCCAGCAATGACGCCAATCCATTGGATCTTTGTATATTTTAGGCCGAAGAGGAGCGTGCCAAGAACTACTACAATCAACGGATTACTGAAGGTAAGAATGGACGATTCGCCCGCGGTGATGGTCCTTAAACTGAGAAAAATGCAGCCCATCACTCCTGCTGTCTGAAACAGGCCGATTAAGAACACTTTCAGCCAGTCTGTCATTGTGCCTGGACGCGGCAACCGGTGAACAATGGCTGCCATCAGCACCCCGGCAATGGTAAAGCGCAGCCCTGTCAGCATTAGGGGAGAGATATAATCGAGCCCGATCTTCCCGATTGCGAAGGACGAACCCATTAGGGAAGTAGTCAAAAGGACCAGCAATATATAGGTATAGCGGTTCATATCAGCATCTCCCCTTGTTTTCATAAACTCTAAGTTCACCTATTCATTCTACAGGCAGACAGGCACCTACAGTCAACTAATCGGTTTCACAGCAGGCGAAGCAAAGCAGGACCTGATTCCAGATCCTGCTTCCTTTTACCTGAGCGCCCTCTTAATATTTTTCAAATACGCCGAACGTATGAATGCATAGTAGACTAGCTGAATCAGTAAAAAGCTTCCCAGCACAAGCGCAGATTCCTTGAAGAGCGAGGTGCCGAACATATTCTGCAAGCTGGTAAGGGCGACAGCACCATGGACAGCGGCAACGCATACCGGTACAAAAAACAGGAGTCCAATCTGCACTGAAACCACCTTTGACAGTTCAGCATCCGTCAGCCCAATTTTTGCAATGCGGGAAAATTTCTTCTTATCCTCATCAAGATCGCTAAAGAGCCTGAAGTAAAGGAAGCTCCCGGCCGCTACAAAAAACACAGCGCCGATAAATAGGCCGACAAATAGGATGGCGCCATACCATTGGACGATCTTATCCAATTCATGAGCAAGCGGGAAAAAGCTGTATTCCTTTCCCAGTCTGCTGATCGGAAGCTCTTCCGCCAGTTCTTCCCCAATATCCGAGGTACTTTTCCAATCTTTCACATCAAACATATAAAAATGCTGTTCGTTGGCAGAATCCTGCAGAGCAGCAAACTTATTGTCTGAAACAACATAAAAGCTCTCATAAGCAGGAAATGCATACGATTGTGTATTTCCTGCTGCGGAAATAGATTCTCCGCTTTCTACAAGGGTGAGGTTTGTTTGTTTTCCTTTTTCAGCAGGTGTTTTCATAGGCACTATTTTTATTGCTTCGTCTCCCACAGGGACTGCTGCATCGCCGCCTGCCGCTCTGGCTATCGGATTATATTCAGAGCTTTTGACAAACATCGCCCGCCTGTCGCCGACTGTCTGGTAAAGCCCGACAGCCCTAAATTCACGGTAGGAGATCCCCTCTTCCTGCAGCTTTGTCCGGATTAGACCGACTTGAGCTGCTTCCTCCTTATTTCCTGCATAGCTGCTGTAATCAAAAGCAAACGGATTCTCCTCTTGAACCGCCTTGGTCATGACTGTCCTGAAACCGACCAGCGAGCCAATGGCCGAGAATGCCACAGTTGATACGATGGAAACAATGAAGAAGGTTCTGGCATTATCCTTCATCCGGTAGGCAAGGTCAGAGAAAAGAAGCAGATTCGTTCTTCTGAAGAGGAAAGAATGATTCTTCTTCAATCGGCCGATGATATATACGCTTAGCTGTGTAAAGAGAAAATAGGTGCCGATTATGACAACGGTGCTGACCGGCACTAATGCAACGCTCACATAGACACCCTCTACCTTAAGCGCTGTCAAATATCCCGCCCCGAGAAGGACTGCAGACAGCAGGGCAAGCAGGCGTGAGGCTCTGGGCTCAGGCTTTGGAGCGGCACTTCCTTTAATGAACGCTGCCAGCTGATTTCCTCTGAATATGGAAACCGTGAAAATCGAGATAAAGACAAACAGCAGGACGAATGCACCTGCAGTCAGGCCCAGTGCTTCAAAGGGCATATAAAACGGCAAAGCCTCTTTTAGTCCAAGAACATTTTCTGCCGCAAGCAGGATGGCCTTCGCAAGGACAAGGCCAGTCCCGATTCCTATTAAAATCGAGATCAGGCCGATCATGATATTTTCCAGAAAGATCATTTTTCTGAGCTGCATGCTTGTCATTCCATGCATAACGAGCAATCCCAGCTCCTTTTTTCTTGATTTCAGGAAAGCGCTCATGCTGAATAAGACAAAAAAGAAGGAAAACACATAAATGACGCCTTCCGCGAAATGCAGCCCAACCGAGACATGGCTGCCAATGCCTTCTGTTTTCAAGCCGGGATGAAAAGCAAAGACAGCATACACGAAAAACACCATTACAGAAAAGGCGCTGCTCAGCAGATAAGCAGCATACAGCCGCTTGTTGCGGTGCACATTTTTAAACGCGAATTGACGAAAGGTCATGTGCATTCCCTCCCAGGATTGAAAGCATATCGATGATTTTTTGGAAAAATGCCTGCCGGCTGTCTCCCTGCCTGATTTCATTGTATAGTCTGCCGTCCTTGATAAAGACGACCCGGTCACAATAACTGGCAGCCAGTGGGTCATGCGTGACAAGCAGCATGGTCGTTCCGTCAGCTTTATTTATGTCCGACATTGTCTCCATTACATCGCGTGAAGCCTTTGAGTCCAGATTCCCGGTCGGTTCATCCGCAAGCAGCAGCTTCGGTGTATGAATGATTGCCCTTGCAATCGCGGCCCTTTGAGCCTGACCGCCCGAAATTTCATACGTCCTTTTATTCATGATCGGACTAATGCCAAGCTTGCCGGCCACCTTTTCTGCTTTCTCTTCCATTACTTTCAGGCGGACCCCATCCAAAGTTAAGGGGAGCAAAATGTTTTCTTTTACAGTCAGTGTCTCCAGCAGGTTAAAATCCTGAAACACAAAACCAAGCTCCCTCCTGCGGAATTTTGCTAAATCATTTTTCTTCAGCATATTCGGATTTTTTCCTTCTATCAGTATTTCGCCCGAAGTAGGGGAATCAATCGTGGATATCATATTCAGCAGCGTAGTCTTCCCGCTGCCTGACGGGCCCATAATACCGGTGAACTCCCCTTTGCTGATTTCAAGGCTGAGTTCTGATAACGCCCGGTAAGATACCTTGCCTGCATAAACTTTGCTCAGCCGTTTTATCTGAAGCATATTATTCATATAGCTTCTCCTCTCTTTCTTCTGTTGCTTTTATGTTAAAGGAGAACAGAATGCTTCAGCTATCGAAGTTCCTTTCAGTTGCCTTACAATTTTGTAAGATGCTGTTCGGCTCATTGAATTTTAAGCGAACAGCAGTCCCTTTTCCTACCTCGGATTCCAGCTCCAATTGGAAATGAAGCTTACGGCTGATCTCTGAAACAAGATACAGCCCCATTCCCGTTGATTCCGGAAAGCGGCGCCCATTTTCTCCCGTAAAAAATGGCTGGCATACGCGCTCTATATCACCCGCAGGTATTCCCGGACCGCGATCCCTCACTTCCAAAATGACAGTTTCACCTTCCTTTCGGCATGAAATGGTCACCTTCTGATGTGTACCCTTTGAATATTTAATGCTATTGATTAGAATTTGGGAGACGGCAAAATCAAGCCATTTCCTGTCAGAGTGTACAATAAGCTCCGATTCTGCATATATGTCCGGGTAGACTTCATTCCGGATGAATAAGCGCTTGTTTTCCTGCACTAGTCTTGCAGCAAGCTCCTTCAGTCCCACTGGCTCTGCTTGAAAGTCCTGTTCGAAAGCCTTAAGCCTTGCACTGTACAGCACTGTGTCCAGCCCCTTTTGGATTCTGTCTATTTCTTCCCTGATGCTTTCGCGGCTTATCTCGTCTTCATCCTGCAGGAGCAGCTCGATAACGGAAAGAGGCGTTTTCATTTGATGGACCCACTGGTTCATGAAGATGAGATGTTCATTTTTATCTTTCTCCCATTGCGCAAGCTTGTTCTCATAATGCTGGTATTGAATCAGCAATAGCTGGTCAAGGGCTTCGGCCATCGGATAAAAGCCTGTTGCTGAAATGGATTCATCGAGTGTCGCAAGAGGATCAGTAAGCCGGGCATAATATTTCCTCATACCCATATAACGGAAGAACAGATAACCTGACAGCAGGAAAAGGCCAAAAAATACAGTATACAGACTCACCTTAAAATCATGGAATCCGGCCAGCCGGTAAATGATAAGCACGGAGAAAAGCATGACTGCATGAAGAAATATGATGCCAAGATGATCCTTGAAAAAGAGCTTCACCTCACTCGCCCCTTTTCCAGGTATTATGGAGCTGATAGCCCGCTCCCCTTACTGTCTCGACAGCTTCTGTGATGGAAAGCTCCCGGAGCTTTTTCCTGACCCTGTTCATATTGACATTCAGCGTATTTTCATCCACATAGGCCTGATCATCCCACAGCTTTTCCAGCAGAGCTTCCCTGCTGGCAATGCGGGGATATCTCTTCAAAAGGATTTCAAGCACGGCGCATTCATTCTTTGTGACCTGAGCCTGCTTATCTCCATACATAAGCAAGAGCCTTTCCGGATAGAGCATAAGCCCCTCCGCTTCCACGATTCGCTCTTCCAGCTTGGGAGCATACTCTCCATAAGCTCTCCTCAAATGGCTCCTGATTTTGGCCAGGACCACCTCGTAATGAAATGGCTTCGTTATGTAATCATCCCCTCCATGCTCTAATGCCATGATCTGGTCCATCTCACCAGCACGGGCTGAGATGAAAATGATCGGGCAGGTGGTCAGCTGCCTGAGCTGGCGGGTCCAATAAAATCCGTCAAAACTCGGTAGATTGATATCCATCAGCACCATAGCGGGCTGCTCTCTTTCAAAGTTTTTGACTACCTGGCCGAACTCTGTGCATACGACCGCTTCATAGCCGTACTTGATGAGGTGCGCCTGCAGCAGCTCTGCTATTTTTATATCATCTTCAACAAGCAGTATTTTCTGCATATCTTCTCTCCTGTAAAAAAGTATGTTCCTATTTTATCAGATTGAGGTCATTGGAGTAACACAACAGGAACAATTTTCCATCAGGAATGCCATAAACATGCTCATAACTCCCAGTTTTAACCCGGGAGCAAGCTGATCTGATTTTTAACCGATTTTTAAACATCAGCTTACCCTATATTAACCTGCCGGTATTATAATGGAAATAAATGGTTTTAATTTTATATGGAAGGAGAAAAAATGAATGCTTGAATGGGCTCAATCTGCCAGCGTGTTCTGGCAATATGTTATTATTTTCATACTTGCAGCTGCACCCTGGATGGATGTGTCCATCGTTGTGCCGCTTGGAGTTGTTTGGGGTCTCCCGCCGTTTTGGACAGGTGTGGCGGCATTTGCCGGCAGCCTGCTTCTGCTTCTTTTGCTAGCCTTCTTTTTTGAGCAGTTCTTTAAGTGGAGGAACACAAGAAGAGCGAAAAAAGGAGCGGCCGGCCCTACGAAAAGAGATAAGCGCTCCCGGCAGATTTGGGAGAAATACGGAATCCCGGGGCTAGCCCTTCTTGCTCCGATCCTAGTCGGGACGGATATTGCAGCCATTGCGGCTTTTTCCTTCGGAGCCTCCCGTTCCCGGGTGCTTGCATGGATGACAGTCAGCCTTGCTGTATGGACTGTCATATTTGCAGTCGCTTCTGCCTATGGCATCAGCTTGCTGAAATTCACATAAGATGTGTTACCTTTGACGCAGCTTAACCCGGTAATGGCGCATCGATTTTGGGATACCCCTCAATTCGAGGGTACCTGTGTAAGTCAGCTCCCTTATCCGGTACTCCAGGTAAAATAAATCTGTGTCCGGCAAGTCTATTTCTGCTATGGCTCCAATTAGGTGACCCGCTTTGACAAAGCCATCATCACTGTCAGCTTCTATTTCTTTTATCGTTTCCACGATTAATCTGTCTAAATGGTCCTCTCGAACGGAGACAATGCTTCCATTTTCCCAAATGCGCAAAACAGATTGAGTGCGGGTAAGTTTTTCCCACTCACTCAGCATCTTCATACGCTCTTTTTCGCTCAGAGGGGTGTTTTCTTTGCCCCTCTTAAAAATAAGCGACAAATTGCCGGTCTCCATTTGGCTTGTATAACGGGCAGGTCCATTATTCTTCAAGCCCATTTCAGAAAAGAGGCCCGTGGAATTGATGACGATTATGTCATTATTCATGTCCTTTAGCAGAGTCATCATATAGCGGAGATTTGCCTGCTCGTCCGCATTTTCGCCTGCCCATATGTAAATGGGCAGCT
Source organism: Bacillus infantis (assembly GCF_020171945.1). GTDB lineage: Bacteria > Bacillota > Bacilli > Bacillales > Cytobacillaceae > Bacillus_AB > Bacillus_AB infantis_A. The sequence goes on from NZ_JAIVAP010000001.1 coordinate 606,034, forward strand.
TCTCAGGAATATGAGCTATTTCCAGAAGCATGTTGTCATTTTTCTGGTCAAGTTCGAAATCGTCCAACGGATAATTGATATGGTCAAACATCCAGTCAGCACGCTGTTTTTTTCCCTCTTCAGTATCCAGTTTCCATAGAGGCCCAATGCTAAGATGCTCGATCTGGCCGATCACTTTCCCGGGATGGGGCAGCATAACCCTGATGCTGCCGGCAGCGGATTCTGATGGTGCAATATGGACAGCGGAATATGAGTATCTTCTCCTGCTCTCTGTTTCATGTTTATGCTGCTGAATCGCCCTGTTGATTATTTTGAGCATTTTATAGTGGTTTTCAAGACTCATGAAATAACCGCGGCCTTCCAGAGGCTGATGATTTTCATGATTGAAATCGGAGAAATTCTCTCCGGATGGCATCTCATAAGTCTGTTTCTCCAGTTCACCTAAACCATTGAAATCCAGCAATTCAGTTCCATTTATTTTGTAGACGAAAACAATATTCGGCTCAGCGCAGAAATAAACAAATGGGTATCTGATTCTTGAAGGCATTCAGTCAACCCCCATTACTGAGGCATTATGGTTTAGCATCCATTCTTCACCAAGAATCGCATAATAGAATTCATCCCACCATCCGTCACCATGCGGAATGCATTTCTTGAAAAACCCTTCTCTTCTCATCCCGATTTTTTCCATAACCTTAAAGGATGCGATATTTTCCGGCTGGCAGGTAGCAATGATCCTGTGAAGATTCATTTGCTCGAACCCATGCTTCAAAACAGCATATGCTGCTTCAGATGCTATGCCCCTGTTATGAAAATGAGGGTTCATCACCCAGCCGATCTCATATGTATGTGTTCCAAAATAGGGGTGAAAAACGATATGGCCGGCAAGCTGGCTGTTTTCTTTCATAATGACTGGATAATTTCTCGCTTCAGTTATGTTTTCCTTCACAAACTTCATGGCAGCTTCTTCATCGAAAACACCTTCCGGAATATACTCCATGACTTTTGCATCAGAGGTATACGTATAAAGTTCACGCCAGTCTTCCTCATGAAAATCCCTGATGATCAGCCGTTCTGTTTCTATATACATTGATTATGCTCCTTTGTATTCAGATCAACTGACAATATTCGGCATTTAATAGAGGAATTCCTGCTGAGCGGGTTTGTTTTTTTCAGTTGAAGATGCAAACTACTTTTATCGTTTTTTAACAGTAAAAGCACTTTGTTATCATGAACCGCAGGCACAGAAAAAGATGAGAAAGTGATGAGCTTGCTATTGGAGTTATGGCAGCAAGGAAGTTTCATAGATATAATAAAAAGCCCCGCATCCTAGTTTGCGGGGCCTGGAAGAGCTTTATTTTTCCCAGTGCTCTTTGATAAATTCATCTCGCCCTGATTTTTCTCTGTCTTCCTTATAATGGGCGGAATTTTTCTTATAATAATCCTGGTGATAATCTTCAGCCGGATAGAAGGTTTCAGCTGGCAGCACCTTTGTTACAATCGGCTTGCTGAACTTTCCGCTTTCAGCAAGCTTATTGCGGGCAGCAATCGCTTTGTCTCTCTGAGTTTCATTATGATAGAATACAGCAGTCCGGTATTGGTCCCCGCGGTCATGGAACTGGCCGCCTTCATCTGTAGGATCTATCTGCTGCCAGAACAGTTCAAGCAGGTTTTCATATGGAAACACTTCAGGATCAAATTCAATCTGGACGACCTCATAATGACCGCTGTCCCCTTTTTTCACGTCTTCATATGTGGGATTGACAACATGTCCGCCGGTATAGCCGGAAATGATGCTATATATTCCGTCAAATTGATCAAAAGGCTTGACCATGCACCAAAAGCAGCCCCCAGCAAAAGTTGCCAATTCTTTTCTCTCTGTCATTCGCAAATCACCTTTTCTATTAAATATGAGAAGCTTTTCTACCAGTTTACCACCTCCAAGGGCTTTTGGATATTCTCATGTTTAGTATAAAAAACTTTTACTGGGCAAATGTCCATTTTTTAAATTCCCCATCATAATTGGGGGCAACCGCCCTCCTGCTGCATAGCATACAGAGAAAAAGAGACTGGAGGCTATGCAAATGAATCCTTATATGGCAATTCCTGAGTATGCATATCAGCAGCATGATGAGAGGTTCCTTCCGCTTCTGGCAATTGGCGCAGCTACCGGCGGGTTCGGCTTTGGCCGCCCTGGATGGGGCTATGGCGGATACGGATTTGGCTACGGACGTCCTGGATGGGGCTATGGCCGTCCTGGATGGGGCTATGGCAGGCCTGGCTGGGGTTATGGACGTCCTGGATGGGGCTATGGCTTCGGACGACCAGGCTTTTGGTATTAATAAATAATTGGAGGAACATGCAAAGCAAATGCTTTGCATGTTTTCTCTTTTCAGCCAGTCTTCGAAAAATCAAATTTCACGATTTTTTCTTCCCCTGTCTTCATATCCCTAATTTTGTACTGATTATTTGATACTTCTTCTGCTCCAAGCAGAATTACTTCCCGGATATTATCTTTGTTTGCCTTCTCAAGAGCTTTGCTGACTTTGCGGCCGCCAAGCTCCATCTCTACTCTCCACCCTTTTCCGCGCAGATACTGTGCAAGAGCAAGGGATTCTTTTGGCGTATTAATGGGAATAAGATAATAATCCGCTGTACTTTCCTGTTCCTTCCTGGACAGGCTTTGGCTGACTGCGGTGAAAATGACATCTAACCCAAACGAAATTCCAACGGTCGCTACCTTCTTCCCGCTCCCTATGAAGCCGCCGATTGCGTTATCATATCTGCCGCCGCTCCCTATGCTTGAGGCAAGCGTTCTGTCAGTGAGGAATATTTCATATATCGTGCCGGTGTATATGTCCAGGCCTCTTGCTAAAAAAGGATTAAAAACCGCTTTCCGGCCGCAATCCAAATAGGTTAGATAACCTTCCAGCTCCTTCAACTCCTGCAATCCTTCTTTTAAGAGGACGTTTTTATCCTCCAGTTCCTTATAGCAGGCAAGTTCTCCAATATTCGTGTCAGAAATGAAGCTGGCAGTCCTTTGAATCGCTTCGTCTCCTATTCCCTTAGCAGCCAGTTCTTCAGAAACCTTCTTCCAGCCTGCTTTTTCCAGCTTATCCAGCACCAGGATTGCCTCATTGCTCTTCTCTTCCGGCACTCCAAATTCCTGAAGCATGCCTGATAACAGCTTGCGGTTATTATATTGGATTGTCACATCCAAGCCAATTCTCGAGAATGCATCAAGTGCCATCACCATCAGCTCGGCTTCAGCAAGCTGGGAATCTGCCCCTGCTATATCAACATCACACTGTGTGAACTCGCGGAGACGATCGGTTTTTATCGGACCATCGCGGAAAACCCTGCCGATTTCATAGCGCTTAAAAGGAAGCCGTAATCCAGGATTCATAGCAGCAGCTTTTGCAAATGGGATGGTCAAATCATACCTCAAAGCCAAATCTCTCCCGCCTCGGTCAGAAAGTGTATACATCTCCTCAAGTATCTCTGCTCCCCCGCCATACTTGGAAGCAAGAAGTTCAGTATAGTTCAGAATCGGGGTCTCCAGCGGTTTGCATCCGTATTGAATGAATACATCCTCCAGCTTTCTTTGAATCCTCCGTCTTACAATCTCTTCTTCAGGCAAATAATCTTTAGTTCCTTTTACATTTTGATAATCCATCTTTTTCATCAGCTATTCCTCCAGAATAAGATTTAGAGATGATCCTCACCCTTTTAAAAAAATACAAAAAAACCGCACTCTTTTAAGTGGATACTTAAAATAATGCGGTTCATGATTAATAGCCTTCCTATTTGCGATTTTTAAAAATCGATAGCAAGGCTAGTTTTTATGATGATGGTTTTGTGAAAATGGACAACAGCTTCTATCCGGCTGCATAAGGATCACCTCTAATTTCCATATAATGTAGCATAGAATAACAGTGATATCAACTGGATTTGACGGCGGATACAAAAAACGGCGAATGGAATATGTAAGAATAGCTGCCTTTACAGCAGCCAGCTTAAAGCCCTTCCTCCTTCTCGCTTTCACGCCTGTTCCTCGATTCATGGTAGGCTTCATGCCGGAAATGGAGGATAGGATCATCGCTGCATTCAATGCCTTCAGGCAGAATGGTCGGATCAAAAAACATTTCATTTGGTTCTTCGTTCTTTTGTGTGATTGTCAGTTCTCCTATTGCAAGCTTTTGCCTGCCGCCCGGCCATAGCACTGTCGGGTCGTCTGTCGGATCGTCTTTTTCCCCAAGCTGCACTGATAATGTAAAACGGACTGAGCCCTTCGCCAGCCTCTCATCCAGCTCTGTTTCTAGATATGTTTCAGCAAGATGGCCGGCCGCCTCTTTTTTCGTGTACATGCTGACGCCTTCTTCCGGCTCCCAGATGAATTTAACTGCCTGCCGCCCTCCCTCCCTGGTGGTAAGGTAAAAGGCGTGGATAGAATAATAAGGAGCTGCTGCATAGCTTGCAGGCAGCCTCACCTCCTGGATCAGCTCAATGAACGCCTTGCTTTCAGGAAAGTCCTTAGCAATGCCTGCCAATGATTTTAGATCAGGTTTCCCCTTGCGTATTGAGGCAAACAGCTCAATAATTTGGGTGAAAGATTCGGGCGTCCTTGCAAAAAATAGCGGAACGGTTGTGCACACAAGATTTGTAACGTCTCCATCAGGCAGCTGGAATTGAACTGCCATTCCTTTAGGAGGAGTCATCGCATCACTGTGTCCGGGATTGGTCGAGCTGTTGGAAAAACGGACAATAGCCGGCACCTCGCCTCCCTGAAGATGTGGGGCAGACGTCAAATAGGCGGCTTTTCCGTTTGCTTTAAAGGTTCCTTTATAGGAGCATCCCCGTGCATGAGCCCTTTTGCGGCCAGGGAACTTTCCGGCTGCCCCTTCAATACTGTCTATGGCACGTCCGGCAAGATCGGTCTTTTTAATGCTACTCATCAGTTGGCCCCCTTTTCTATTCTTGATTACTCTATTCTTCCCTTGACCCGGCTTTTAGAAACAAACGGGTGTGTGTTTTTAAATGACCATAAGGAGGACTGAATAGCCAGCAAGGCCGATGCAGAATGCCGCAAAGCTGCTTTCCCGCTCTTCCGGCAGCTCTTCCTTCAGCACATTCAGCACCACGCCTCCAGCCAGGAAAGCGACAAGAATTGAAATGATCAGCTCATGAACTTCCATAACCGCTCCTATCACCCAGCCGAGCAAAATTGCTGAAGTCAGGAGTATGCGGCCGTATTTGTCATAAACTTCACGGTGATCCCGCCTGAGACCTCTGTCATTGGTGATGAAATGGATGCTTAGAGCTATAAAATAAAAGAACATTCCCCACGGGCTTTCATATTCCTCGCGTATGAGGAGATAACCGATGATGCTGTTATAAATAAAAAAAGATCCGATATGAATCCAGAACACGCCTGCAGAAGTCTGGTTTCCCGTCTTGTCTTTCTTCTTCTTTTTCGAAACCTTCACAATCCGTTCAAGGCCATAAAATATCGCCAGTCCAATCATGGCAATCAGGTAAATATGATTCTCAATATATTTTCCTGCATCCGTCCCGATCGAATCCTCCAAGCTCTCCTGATAGCCATTCAATTCCGGAAGCAGATGCAGGAACACATAAGCAACAGCGATGCCGCCGGCTATGGAAAGGATCCGGCTCCTTGGGGTTTCCTTGATAAAATTCATATATTTCGAGGAAAAATGGATGAGCGCAAAACCGATTGCAAAAATCATGCTGAGCCAAAAGAGCATATGATCATTCCTTTTTTAACATGGTGTCTGCTTAGTGCTTGCTGGACTGCCGGGACGGCAGGTGTGATTGAAAGGACGGCTGGTTTTTAACTGCGAATTGGCAGATTATCTTTTGAATTGGCAGAATATCTGCTGAAATGGCAGATTATCCTTCGAATTGATTGAATTATTTGTTGAATTGATCGAATTAACCGCCAGATTAATCAAATAGCCAGCTGGACTTATAAAAGTCCCAATAATAATACTAGATTTATCACAAACCACAAGTTTCCCTAAGCCTAATATTCCATAACCTGACTCTAGACAGTCTAAACACTCTTCTATACGAAAAAAAGAGCAGCTCTCTGCCGCTCTTTCACTTTATCTGCTTATTTTACCGGTATCCAGATCTCAGAATAGCAGTCCGGGCTGTAGGGATCATCATCATTGTAGACCTCAAGCTCAGGTGTCCCCGCATGTTCGTACGGGTTGGAAGGGAACCACTCTGAGAAGATTTGCTTCCAGGTATTCTGCATAGCATCAGGCATTTTCCCATGAACCTCGAAAACAGCCCATTTGGAGGCAGGAAGCATCAGCTCTTCTAATCCTTCAGGCTTCTCACCTTTACATTCAGCCGCAATCCAATAGTCCATCTTTGACTCTCCGGTCTCACCCCTTTTATCTACACAAATTCCAAGAACATGTTCATTGAGCGTGAAAAGGATTTTATTGATGCCGTCTTCATGCACCTGCTTCCACATTTGTGGAATGCCTTTGAAATTCTCTCCGTTCTCCATGGAAAATTCCTTTCTGATCCCTGCCGCTGTAAAGCTTTCTTTTTCGATGATTTTGTACTTCATTGGTTCCGCTCCCTTCAAGGTTACCTGTATGACCAGGCGATTATAGGCATTCAGCTGTCCGGCCTTTTTCCGTGCATCTGTTGGTGTCAGCCCATGCTGGCGGCGGAAGGCTTTTGCGAACGCCTCAGGAGTGTCATAGCCATATTTCAGGGCGATATTGATGACCTTTTCATCTGATGCTATAAGCTCCTGCGCTGCAAGCGTCAGCCTCCTCTTCCGTAAATATTCTCCAATCGACATATCCGTCAGCACCGAGAATGTCCGCTGAAAATGGAAGGAAGAAGCATTGGCCCGCAAGGCAATTTCCTCCACCGAAATCTCTTCCAGGAGATGGTCCTCCATATAATCAATTGCTTTCTGCAGCCCCTCAGCCCATCCCATATCGCTCACTCCCTGCTTTTATAGTAGCAGCTGTCCATGCTGGTCTCCTGTCAATTTATGCTCTTTGATGACAGTAATTTCTTTTCTGTAACCTATTCTATGTAAAGTACAGAACTCCCTTTTAATAGCGTGAAGATTTCTCTATCAATATAAAGACAAAAGGAGCTCATGTTTAGCTCCTTTTGTCTTTATGTTCTACATATTTGCTAATCCGGTAAAAAGAGGCCTCAATCTTTTCCTTGCCCTGTACAATCTTGTTTTCACAGTGCATGGCTTCAGGTTAAGCATCTCTGCAATCTCTTTTTCCTTCAGTCCCTTGCTTGCTTTAAGGTGCAGGATATCTCTATAGCCATCCTCTAAATTGTTAATCGCCCGATTGATTTGCGCCTCCATCAGCTGTGCCTCTACCATGCTCTCCACCGCTTCGCTCTTAACATTTCCAAGCGCATCGATTGCCTCTATTTCCATAGGCTGGCAGCTTTTCTTCCGTTCTCTGCGTACAAAGTCGATTGCTGTTCTGGCTGCAGTAACATTCAGCCATGCTCCCAGCTTCTCCTTGTCTATAATGGTGTGTGCCTTATTAAGTGCCTTAATGAATGTTTCCTGGACAGCATCTTCGGCCAAATAAGAGTCTCTTGTAATAGAATAGCTGATATGGAAGAGCCGTTTTTTATGAGTTTCATATGAATTTGCTATTTCTGCTCCAGTCATTTTTCCACTCCTTACTCTTCCACCGGCAATATAAGATTTACTTTGAAGAGATCGCCATCTGTCCCGATTTCAAGCTCCCCTTCATGTAAATCAATGATCGATTTTGCGATGGCCAGCCCCAGGCCGGATCCATCAGTATGGCGGGATTCATCACCCCGTTTGAATCTTTCGGACAGCTCTTCAGCATTATCATTAAGCTCATATTTTGAAACATTCTTGAAAGTGATTTCCGCATTTCGTCCTGTCTTCCGGATAGAGATATACACACGGCTGTTTTCCAGGGAATACTTCAGGATGTTGCCGATCAGATTATCAAATACCCGCCAGATTTTTTGCCCATCAACCATAGCAACCAGCGGCTTTTCAGGTTTTGTTATACGGAAATTCAGGCTTGATCCCTGGATCGCTTCATCATATTCTCCGAGGGACTGCTGCAGAAGCTGGACAAGATCTGCTTTCGTTTTGGCAAGTTCTATATTTCCGCTTGCCATCTTGCTTACTTCGAACAAATCCTCAATCAGCACCTTTAACCTTTGCGACTTGCGGTCTATGATTTCCAGATATGCCTCCCTTTCATCCGGCTCAATGCCCTCCTGCTTTAAAAGCTCCGTATAAGTGATAATCGATGTCAAAGGAGTCCGAAGATCATGGCTCACATTCGTGATCAGCTCCGTTTTCAGACGCTCGCTCTTGGCTTCCTGGCTCTGGGAAGTTCTTACCGCTTCCTTCAATAGATTGACGTTAGCAGCCAGGTCGGACAAAACAGATCTTCCGGAAACCTCGAGATCCGGACCCAGATTTCCCGAAGACAATTCCTCAGTATATTGGACGATGCGGTTAAAATAGCCGGTCTTTTTTACCAGGCTTATTGCAATCCGCGTGCCCAGACCAAAGAGAATGATAAGATATACAATAATAAATATAGGATCTATAAAAATAATGATGGAGAGGGCTCCCATGCCAAACACGAGGATGAACATGATGAGCATTTTGGTGCCAGTGCTCCATTGCAAAAAGGCATCCTCCAAAGCCCTTTTTGATCTGTTATAGACTTTTTTCAGAAGGCTCCCGCCCTCATGCAGAACGCTTTTCTTCCAAGCCTTACGGATCTGTTCTCCATCCTTCATCACAGCCATAATGTAATTCCACTGCAAGAGCGCCAGCCCCCATAACAATGCAGCCGAAAAGATGAATAGAAGCAATTCCATCCTGTCATATGGTACTTCCAGCATGTTGAGCACCGTATCGCTGATCCCAAAAAGGCAGATCACAGCCCCAATGACTGACAAGAGCAGAAGCATAAATCTCGAATCAATTGGAAGTTTATTGTAATAAGGCTCCCATCTCCCCATTTCTGCTTTTAATACGGCTGATCTGCGTGAGATCACCGCCCATAAAACAAATGCAGCAAGTCCTGCAGCAGCATGTGCAGCTAATATCACTTGCTTCTGCTTATAAACTTTGCTTGCATTATAATAGGAAACGGAAGATGCCAGATCGGACGCAACAGCAATTGTGCCCTCAAAGCTGCCCTTGGACTCAAGGAGCGTATCCAGCGTATCGTTTTGGTAAGGAAGGCTATAGAAGAACGATTCGCTGGAAATATAGGATCTGGATGTAAATTGAACTTCCTTTCCACTGAAGAATTCTCCAGCTGTTTCACCCGGTTTTAATTCAAGATTCGTGTAGATTTTCCCATTGCTGGTATTTTTAAAATAATAGATGAAATCTTTCTTATATTGATTGTATTCATCCCGAAAATTTTCCCGCAGTTTAAAAAGCTCTTTAATCTCTGCCTCTTTTTCCTTAACAACCTTCGGCCTTACATGCTCGTCACTCTGAAAGTTCTTCGTAATATCCGCTATTTTTTCATCCCGTTCTTTAATAAAGGCCTGCTCTGCTTCTTTATTATCTGTATCAATAGCTCCCTGGATGACCCCTTCATATTGTGACTTTATATTGCCGACCTGTTCAGGCAGGGACCCATACCGTGTCCGGTGCTCCTCAATATCAGCATCTGTTACAGCAATCGAATCCTTTGCCTCTTCCAGGGTAAGATCATAAAGCTCAAACATCCCCAAGTATCCGTTGAATTGATCGACTGCATAGCGGAACTGATCTGTATGGAAATAATCCTTATAAGAATAATTGCTTGCCAACAGGAAGGCTGAAAAAATGCCGCTTGTCGTAATTGTAAATAACAGCGCCCAGACGCCAATCATCAGCCTACCTTTCCATCTTGTATCCAACTCCCCAAACCACCTTTAAATATCTTGGATTTTTTGCATCAATTTCAATTTTTTCACGAATTTTCCTAATATGTACGGCAACCGTATTTTCTGCATTATAGCCAGGCTCCTTCCAGACCAGTTCATAGATCTCCTGGATAGAGAATACCCGGCCGGCATTGAGCATCAGCAGCTCTACTATTCTATATTCTATCGGTGTGAGCTTGACATGCTCGCCATTGACCTTTACTTCCTTTGTCTCCTTTTCAAGCGTCAGCCCGTTCAGATCCACGACTTTTCTGATGCCTTCAAAAGTCCCGAATGACACATATCTTCTCAGCTGTGACTTGACTCTTGCGACCAGTTCCATAGGATTGAAAGGCTTGGTCACATAATCATCAGCCCCGACCTGAAGCCCCAGGATTTTATCGGTATCTTCGCTTTTCGCGCTCAGGATGATGATCGGAATATTCTTGTTTTCCCTGATTTTATAGGTGGCAGAAATACCATCCAAGTTCGGCATCATTACATCCAGGACAATCAGGTGGACCTGGTGTTCACTGAGCATCTCGAGCGCTTCAATGCCATCGCCAGCCTTAAGGACTGTGATTCCTTCATTTTTTAAATAAATCTCGATCGCGTCGCGGATCTCCTTTTCATCATCTACAACAAGTACATTATAATTTTCCATTCCCCTATTCCTACCTTCTTAGCAGCTGCTTATGTATCTATCATAAAGAGCAAATCTTAATATTCCTTTTATAAATATCTTAAGATTTTCTTAATATTGGATGTTGTCTCCACTATTGTATACTAGAAATCTTGCGGTGAAAGCAGCGAATAGAAAAAAGCCGCCGGGTGGCAGCATAAGTGAAAGATAACATATATAAGGTGAAAGCAAGTTCCTCCAGCGACTAATTGATCATGATTTCCCTTTATGGTGAAAAGGGGCCCCTTTCGCTGGGCTGCTGTATATCTTTGCAATAGGATTCAGGCTGGCCTTTCAAGCAATAAAAAAGGCTTAACATGTTTTTGGGAAGTGATTCTGCTCCGACCACTATTTTTCTTTTTACAGCAAATAGTGGTTCCAGCTCCTCCGGCTGGGACCACTATTTTTCTTTTTACACGAAATAGTGGTTCCTGCTCCTCCGGCTGGGACCACTATTTTTCTTTTTACAGCAAATAGTGGTTCCAGCTCCTCCGGCTGGGACCACTATTTTTCTTTTTACACGAAATAGTGGTTCCTGCTCCTCCCGCTAGGACCACTATTTTTCTTTTTACAGCAAATATTGGTTCCAGCTCCTCCCGCTGGGACCACTATTTTTCTATTTACAGCAAATAGTGGTTCCAGCTCCTCCGGCTGGGACCACTATTTTTCTTTTTACAGCAAATAGTGGTTCCAGCTCCTCCGGCTGGGACCACTATTTTTCTTTTTACAGCAAATAGTGGTTCCAGCCCCTCCGCTGTAATCACCTTCCCTCTTTCTTACAAAATCATCCTAACATTTCTTCCTTCCGCAAGCGGCCCCAGCACTTCCAAAATGACTAAGGACAATGGTTCTCCTTAATACTTCAAACTCCCAGAATCCTTCGTTTCCCGGTAGGACGTTATCAGACTGGCCTGCTTCGGACAGCTGCCATCTATAGCAGCATTCGTTAAGGAAAAATACGGCTCTGAAATCACCACGATTTTCAATCAGTATGCAGCTTCCAGAGGATTGGCCATTACACATTCCAGATATATCGTCCGGGCAGCTGTTTAAAGTAAGGAAAAAAATGACCTGTGCTCTCCCTAAAGGAAGCACAGGTCATTCATACCTTATCTTGTAAAAGACTCTCTCATCCTGTCAGCGGCCCATCTCTTGATCATCCCTTTAGGGGAAGTGCTGTTTCTCAAGATTTGCACCCGCCAATACATCGGCGGATGGGGCATGAACTGGAACTCAATGAGGCGCCAGATGAGCTTGTCGCGATCAAGTGAGGAGATGACTCTCCTTTTTTCATCTTTAGCCGCACGGTATTCGGCTGACTGATTAACTTCCTGGTCCTGCCTTTCTGCCAGGTCTGCAAGCACGTCAGCCATCTGACTATAGCCACCCTCAAGAAGCTGTGCTCCCAGCTGGTCTGCTCTTACTTCCATCCATTGAGAAATAAAAGATTGATAGATAGGCAGAAACATCATTAGAAGCCAGACGCCAATAAAAACAGGAATTGGATAATCAGCAATATCAGGAATCCTATCTATAAGAAGCCATACAGCTAATCCCAGCAGCAAAAAGTAGGCGATCCTCCAAATTTGTGACCATAGGACATCCCTCTTTTTGACGTGTATAGCTTCATGGGCAAGAATGCTCTCTATGCTTGAAGGAGGCAAAGCCAGGGTAGCTGTTGTCACTGTTACCATCCCGCGCCCGATGTTCATGCCAGCGGCCAGGCCATTATATTGCGGAGAGTCAGTTTCATAAACCTTTACTCCCGCTATTCCTGCCTTAGTAAAAATTTTCTCAGCCATCTGCCTGATTTCCGCATCTTCAATTTCCTTTGCATCCATAGCTATTTTCAAAACTCTGTCAGACAGATACAAATTGATGAGCCAATACAAGAAAGCAAAGGTTGCAATGACCCAGGAGTTCACCTCTAAGAAGTAGAGTATTAGAATGATTGATGTGTATGCTGATATTCCTTTTACTGTGACTGCATAATAGAGCTTTCCCGCCAGCCGCTTCAGGTTTTTCCAGTGATAAAGAGGCAGAACAGCTGGAGCTTCTGTTCCAGTTTGACATTCCGGACAGCATCTGATGATTTCTTTCAGTCTGGCTGTATCGGCTATATTGAGGTAGATCGTTTCATTTGCTGCCCCTATACGCTGAACTTGCCCCAGGCTCGTTGTAAAATCGCTATTTGAAGTAAAAAGAGTCAGCAGGGGGTGAAGCCTCAGAATATCTGCGGCTTCTTCTTCCCTGCATTCCTTCAAAGCATAAAGAGGCAGCTCCCGGCAGTCGAGCTTGGAAACAATGTATATCATATTTTTTTCTTCAGAAAAATAGATTCTTAATGTAATAAAGACAATTACACGTTTTCCCAGTTCTGCCCAGGCAGCTATGAGTCCGAAAAGGAGAAACACCTTAAGCGGACTGTCCTCAGGGCCGTATATAAGAAATAATATGGCTCCCAGAAAGACGGCCAGGCTGATCAGGATATCAGTCCAGATTCTTGCGGCATTCCGAATGACAGGCCATTCTTCCGCCTCTATCCTGCCCAGCTCTTCTTTCAGCTCCCGGTACTTTCTATAGCCGATTCCGGCCAGAAAAACGGAGAAATAGGCACTGGAAAGAAGGGAAATCAGCAAAAGGCTGTCCAGGAATCCATTTTTATAGATCAGCCAGCCGATTGAAGCAGCAGCCAGCAGGATTTCAGCGGCAGCTGCCCATTTTCGGTGTTTAATGCCAATCAGCAGGCCGATCCCGGCAATCGCAAATCCCAAAAATATCGGGACCAGCATTTCAGTTATACTTGGCAGCATGATTCTCCTCCTTTAGCTGACAGGCTCCATGCCTTCGAGTTCCTGAATGACTTCCTCTTTGCTCATATCAGGATGTTCAATCATCAGCACATAGCGGAGTCCCCCCTCATCCCAGCTGATCATGCGGAGTTCTTTTTCATAAAAACCAGCCATATTCCTTACACTGACTTCTTCGCCGTCAAGCTCCATGCCCTCTCCTTCAGGAACCGGGAATGTTGAGATGCTGAAGCTTGGAATAGCATCTTTGGAATAATAGGCAGTCACCTCGGTCCGTGCCAACTCTCCCCCAAGCTCTGTCCATTCAATTCTGTCCAAGCTTTCTTCCAGGATCAGGATAGGCATGCCAAGCTTTTCTGCAGCCTGCTCAGCCGTGCCTTCAGTGGCTTCCATACTGGAATCAATCGATACGATTTCAACATCTTCGGGCAGATCTGCCTTAAATTCAGCAGCGGCAAAATCCGGGGAAAAATCAACACTTTCATAGATTACTTCTGATCGGTTATCCCCTGAATTGGAAACCGACTTAATCGGAAACCATGTCTTTTTGTCAACCCAGAATTCCATATCGCCAAGCAGGTTTTCCTTTGACTTGGCATTTATTTTTAAATGATAGACATCCCTTCCGATCATCTTTTCTTCCCCGGCCACTTCATATGAATGCGTACCGCTGAGATTTTCAAGCATTCCGGTAATCTGCTCTTTTTGCGTCATTGCGGCTGGAAGCTCAAGCCCGCTGATGTCCATTGCTTGTGCCGTCTTGCTTCCTTCCTCATAGCTGATGAGCTGTTTGCCGTCATTGATGGCAATGATCCGTTTTCCATCTTCTCCGCTGTTCTCCATGATGATTTTCCTTTTTCCGTCTTTATCTGCATATTCTTCAAAAGAAGCATTCTCGGTGAGTTCCCCATCACTATAAATCTTGTAAGATCCTGTCCCAAAATATGCTGCCGGTTCTTTTCCGGATTCCAATACATTGGAAACGATCTCATCTGAAGAAACATTGATGCTTCCGCTGCAGCCTGCAAGAAGCATGACCGCTGCACCTGCTGCTGTTATCATCTTTTTAAATGTCATTATTGGTTTCCATCCTTTCTCTAATCCAGCAGGCAAATAAGGTTCCATAGCCTTTACTGGACCATACACTAATTCTTCCTTTATGCTGCTCTATCAGCATCTTGCTGATGCTTAGCCCGATACCTGAGCTTCCTCCATGCGTCCTTGAGTCTTCACCCTGGACAAACGGGAGAAAAATTTCCTTCTGCAGCTGTTCCGGGATATAGCTTCCTTCATTTTGTACCAGGAGTATGGCTCCATCTTTTCTCCACTCTTCCAGTTCATCCCTAAATGGAGGGTAAACAGCATCAGGCAGTGATTCATTTTCAGAGACAGCTGCGGAGAGGATAGTGCTGCCTTCCCCAGTATGCCGGATGGCGTTTGCCATTAGATTGTCAGCTACCCTTATCATCTGGCCTGCATTCAGGCTGTATATTCCGGTGACCGGCGTTTCCACTTTCAGTCTGATTCCTTTTTTCAAGCAAGGCTCTTCATATCCTGACAAAAGATATTCAAAAAACTCTTCACCTTCAACATCTGTAAGCTCAATTTTTTTCTGGCCGGTCTGCAAGGATGCATAAAGAGCTAGATCATCGATCAGCTGCTTCATGTAGCCGAGCTTCTCCATTAGAATTTCATTATATTCTCTATTTTCCTGGGCGGTTAAGGGACGGCTGCCAGTCAATGCTTCTGCATAGGCCTGTATGACAGTGAGCGGTGTTTTCATATCATGGGATAATGCTGCTAAAATAAATTCCTTCTCCTTCTGCTGCTGAATGATTTCCTCCCTGGACTTTTCCAGCTGGGCCTTCATTTGATAGAAGCCTTCGTATAGTGCACCAATTTCATCTCCTGCAGCCTTTTCCCTTTCGATTGGCATTCCGCCGGCAAAGCGCTCCATCTGGTTTTCAAGCCGCTCCAGCGGACGATTCAGCTTTCTGTTTATCAGAAGCGCTGCTGCTGCATACACTGCCAGCAGGAATGCTGCCAATGATATCCCGTAAAGAATGGTGCGGTTTTCAACACCTTCCATCCAGGTCTGCCTGGCGAAGGTCACCTCATAAATCCCTATTAAATTGCCATCCTCGAATACTGGTTTTTTAACAACATAAGATCTCATGTTTTTGTTCATTTCATTAAGCCCTTTATACAAATCTTCCGGCCTCCTCTGCTGGAGCCTGTTCACCGACATGTCCTCCAGAGAGGAAAAAAGGGAAATTCCATCTGGGCGGTAGAGAGCGATTTTGAGCTTTTCGGTGGAAAGCTGTCTGAGCTTCTCATACTTGCTGGCCGGCTGAATTTCATAAAGATTTTTGTCTTCCAGGCTGGGACTGAGCTCTTGCATTTTTTGCTGCACTTCCATGTATTCCATAACATCTCTTTGTTCATCCCACTCAGAAATACTGAGATATAAAAGGAAGAGAAACAGCAGCGGAAGCAGCATCACCGCCAGATAACTGATTCTGAGCCAGTTTTTAATTTTCATCCTTTTCCTCTCCAATGAAACGGTAGCCAGTACCCCACACCGTCTGTATGAAAACAGCTGACCTGGAAGTATCCTTCAGCTTGCTGCGCAGACTTTTGATATGCACGGTTACCGTATTGCTTGCGGAAATATCCTCCTGTTTCCAGACCATTTCAAGCAGAGCTTCTTTTGAAAAAGTTTCAAACGGATTTTTAGCCAGGAGCTGCAGCAGCTCGTATTCTTTTGCAGTCAGATTCAGCAACTGACCGTCCAAGTGAACTGCTTTTTGAGAAAAGTCGATTGAAAGGCCTTTTTGATAAACATTCACCTCGCTGGTATCTTCTACTCCCTGATATCTTCTGTACCTGCGTAAATGGGAAGAAATCCTTGCACTCAGTTCTTCAAGGCTGAATGGCTTTGTGATATAATCATCCGCTCCCAGATTAAAACCCTTCACTTTGCTTTCATCTTCTGACCTTGCACTGATGATCAGCATTGGAATTTCATGCGTCTTCCGAATGGTCCGCAGCAGGGTGAAACCGTCCAGCTCAGGAAGCATGAGATCGACGAGCACAAGATCAAAGACCTCTGCAGCAAATTCCTCCAGCCCCTCTTTTCCGGTAGATGCCCATGCCACACTAAAACCATCCTTCCGTAAGTGATCACAAATGATTTTGGCGATCTGCCCATCGTCCTCCACGAGCAGCAGTCTTTCTTGCTTTGCCATATGCCCCTCCCCTTCCAGTCCATTATAAAAAATGATAAATGTATCTCTGAAAACTTTATAAACTCTTCATAATTTTAAAAACAAATAAAACTGCCAGGCCTGTTCCCGGCAGTTTGAAATTTTAAACCATCATTTACCTTTTATTCTATTTATTATATTGATATATCACAACACAATCAATCCGGTTTAAAAAGGGATACGCCCCTTTTTGCAGAAGTGGTATATAAAGGAGTGGTTCGGTGAAATCAGGAGAATTATATATTATTAAAGATATTCGAGGAAATTATAGCCTAGTCAGATTGGCCAAGGGTATTTATATGGGGAGCAAGAAGGTGGAGAATCTAATAACAGAAGATTATTTTGTAGACTTTCAATATCTTTCTCCTGCAGAACAAAAAAAACAGGTCCTCTCTCTTGAGGCAGACCTATTTTTTAATAATGGGATCCCTGTGTCTCCAGAAGCAGCCTGCGGGGAATGCGGAGAGCAGATACCAGCTGAGGAATATAAAGTTTGTAACCGCTGCGGCAGACTCTATTGCCAGTCACACGGCTGCAGCTGTCAGTAGAATAAAAGATGGGCAGCTAAGTGCCCATCTTTTTTTCATGGGATTATGGAAAATTCTAATTGGAAATTTGTCTGCAAGAAAATCTTTAATAATACATTTTCACTCATTAAACTAATCCAATTTATACATTCCACCTGCATATTTCCCCAGATACCGTAGCATTTCAGCTACAACCGCCAAATAGCGCCAAGTGCTCCTATAATTAGACACAAATGCTTATCGATTATGTTGGAACTTACTGTTAGTATTAAAGCAAGAAGTGTTAGGGATCCTTCAGACTTTTCTTAGTCCCATCCCATCTCGCAGGATAGGAGGAATTAGGATGACCACAAAAACAGAAATTCGGAACATGCTTCTGAATCTTATGTATTACAGGGATTGTGACATAACCCATATCTTTACGGAACGGAATTTGCGTATGGAGGTCAGTTTTTTAAAAGAAAGCTTTTGTTATTCCTTGCTGGTTTCCGTGCCTGTAGAATCTGTATTCAATCAGCGGACCTTGAGGTTTCAATCGATTGATTATGCCGCAAGTGCCATTGAACAGATTCTTTTGAATAATGACAATCCCAGCCCCTTTGTTTTTGACCCTCCACCTGAAGACCTGCCCATCATTCCTGCCGCCGAACCTATTTCCATCACGATTAAAGGATGTTAAAAAAAGCACCGCTAATGCGATGCTCAATTGCTTTGCTATTTCAATCTGAACCGGCTGACTGACTCATTCAGCTCTTCTGCCATTTTTGCAAGCGATGCTGCAGAATCAGACATTTCATCCATGGAAGCCAGCTGCTCTTCTGTTGACGCAGAAACCTCCTGGGTGCTTGAAGCTGACTCTTCGGCTGCAGCAGCAATGTCATCGATCGCCTGCACAATATGTTCGGCTCCTGCTGCAAGCTGCTGCACAGCGGCTGAAACCTCTTCGATCTGTGCTGTAACCCCTGATACAGAATCCCCTATCTCTTTAAAGGCTCCCCCTGCTTCACCAACTGCCGTGATTCCTCTTTCGACTTCCTTGCCTGCATCGGCCATCGACGAAATGGCTTTGCCTGTATCCTGCTGAATGGCTGAAATGATTCCGGAAATCTGCCGTGCAGAATCTGCCGACTGCTCAGCCAGCTTCCTGACTTCATCTGCAACCACTGCGAAGCCTTTTCCAGCCTCACCAGCACGTGCAGCTTCAATTGCTGCATTCAAGGCAAGCAAGTTGGTCTGATCTGCTATACCAGTAATGGCTTCAATTATATGTGTAATATCATGTGACCGCTGGCCAAGCTTTTTAATGACACCTTCCAGCCCTGCAAAGGTTTCATGAATAGAACTCATTTGTTCGATAGCAGAACCGATCGCCTTGCCGCCCTCTTCTGACAGGCTGGCTGCACCAGCGGCAGTTTCGGAAACAGCAGCGGCATTATCTGCAATTTGCCTTACACCGGCAGACATGCGCCCTACAGTAATAGAAGCCTGCTCTACCGATTGCACCTGCTTATCAGAACCTGACGCGACATTATTCATGGCAGCAGCAATCTGTCTGCCAGCAGCCCCTGACTGCTCTGCACCAGCTGTCAGCTGTTCGGCGGAAGCAGCCACCTGTTCGGCATTTTCAGCAGTACTTTTGATGACTTCCCTCAAATTCTGTGACATTAGATTAAAAGAATCTGCCAAAAGGCCAATTTCATCTTTGTTCCGCACGTTCAGCTTCCGGACTGCCAGATTTCCGCCTGCAATTTTCTTTGCTTCAGCTGCTAGAAGCTTGACAGGCCTTGAAATGATCCTTGCTGTCAGATAAGCGGCAAGGATTCCTATAATCATAGCTGCAAGCCCGATCAAAGAAACTGCAAGCATAATTTGCCCGGATTTCTTTGATACCGCTGACTGCCCATCTGCCATTAGACCTTCCTGATACTGGGAGAGTTCTTTAATTTTTTTATTAAAGTTTTCTACAATTTGCTGTTTGGAAACAAGTGTTTCCAATTGCTCCATTTCTCCCTGCTGCTTTAATTGAAACACTGATTGCGAGAAAAGATAATATTGCAGCTCAAGTTTATTCAGATCCTTTAATAATTCCTTCGATTTTTCCCGTTTGATAGTGGATTGAAGGTCTTTGCTTGATTTTTGATAGGCAGAGTGCCCTTCCTCAAACTGCTTTAAATACTTCTCTTCGCCAAGCGCCAGGTAGCTGCCCTGATTGCTCTGCTGCTCTGCAATATTAATGTTAAGCTCTTTGATTTTCATAAGCTTTGCAGCCCGATCGTCTATCAGTTCCGAATATTGGCTGTCGATTGAATTAATTTGCGTAATGCTGATCACCGACATTACTGCCAGCAGAATCAGAACTCCTGAAAACCCCGCAAACAGCTTTCTCCCGATTGTCATTCTCATTAAGCTCCCTCTCTCTCTGTTGTTAGCTTGTTCATATGACATATCGGCAGATATTGCAGGTTTTTCAGTCAATATGTTGAATTCGAATTATTCAGTCATTGAAGTAGTTGAAATCTTTTTACATTCTCATGAAATGCCTATTCTTTATGGATTTTTCTCTCCCTCATTATCTTGTCTTCCTTATCGTAATCAACATCTTTTGCAGCAGGATCTTCAGGCGTATTTTCCAGCTCCCATTCAATGGTTTTCTGGATCCCTTTTTCTAATGTTATGAATTCTTTATAGCCCAGTTCCTCTCTAATCCTTTCGGATGATAGATCAATGCTCTGCCCGGCATTCATGCCCAAAGGAAGTTTCCCTTCCTCAACCCCCTCTATTGAACCTTGCCACACCATTGCTTCTGCAATTTTGCCGACCCACTCCTTCTCTGAAAAATTATTTTCTGCGACATTATAAATCTTTCCTGCAGCCATGGGATTTTCAATAGCGGCTACAATTGCATGGGCGACATTTTCAACATACCCTCTGCAGGCCTTCCACCTGCTGTGAACTTCATCCAATAATATATACGGCCTTTTGTCTGCCATCCTCTTAATATATTGATAAAGTCTGTGCTGTCTGTCGCCAGGCCCATACACCATTGGAAGCCTCAGGACTGTGCCTTTCAATTTTTCGCTTTCCATATACACTTTTTCTACGGGGATTTTGTCATAATGATAATAAAAGTGTTCCTCGCTTACATTTTCTCTGTAGGGATAAAGCTTTTCCCTCAATGGAGAATCCTCTCTGGAAGGTGTGGGAACTGGTTCCCCGGGCTCTGTTCCAAGCAGCCGGCCAAAGCTGAGGTATACATCTGCACTGCTGATTGCCACAAGCCGGTCTGCGGTTCCTTCGAATATATCCCTCACAGTCTCAGCATGCTTTTCAGTAAAGGGAATCATATCAAGGACAACATCCGGACGAAAGCCCCTAAGCTCATCTTTGTAATCATTAATTTCACTGATATCACCTTGGATGCGGATAATATCCTCCGGCAGGGATGCTTCTGTCTGCCCTCTGTTAAAAACAGCAACTTTGTGGCCTTTTTGATAAAGCTCTTCTATCACATACGGACCCATGAATTTTGTACCGCCAATGATTAAAACCTTCATTTGCATTACCCCTTTTATGATAACTCTTTCATCATATAAACCTGGTTTACGGCAGGCGTAAATCCTATAGCAGACAATAATTCATAGATTTCTTTATTGCCGCTTACAGGAAAGTTAGGTATAACTCTTCGAATATCATCGCTGAAATCCCCAAATATTCTGGACAGCAGATATGCGCCTATTTCCCGCCGATCATTCCTGCCCTGTTCCGCTTCCAGCTGGAAGAGGGTGGTTGCCATATGACTTCCTTCAGCAGAGAAGCCCTTGCGGAAGAAAGCATACCCAATGGCATTTCCACCTTCTAATGCAATCAATGCTTCGCCGCCTGCTGCATTCTGCCAGCAAGTCTGCCATGGATCTGTTCCCTTGTAAAAGTCCAGGGCGGAAACCTCTTGAGGATATACTGACATTACTTCGTAAAATTTCTGATCAGCCAGTGATAAAGGATTTTTCTCCAATCGTCCTTTCAGCTCTAAATATTCAAGGTCATCCACTTTTTGATACCCCAATTTTTCATAAAGGCTAATGGCTTTCGCATTCTCACTGATTGCTTCAAGCGTGGCCATTTGGACACCTTTTTCTTTATATATTTTTATAGATTCTTCTATCAGCCTCCGTCCGACCCCTTTGCTGCGCCAGGAAGAAGCAACACCTGTGCCGCCATTCCAGGCAATCTTTCTTCCCCTGAATTCCCGGATGCCGCTCTTAACAATGCCGATTGGCTCTCCTTCTGCAAAAGCGATAATCGACAAATCCGGCGACAGGCCTTCAGCTGCCATCCTTGCAACAAACTTTTCCGGTGTTGTAGCTGCATTGAAGAAATATCCTTCAAACCCTTTGTTCCAGGCTGTTACCGCTTCATTTATCGAGCAATCTGACAAGCGTCTGATTTCAATCATTTCTTTTCTCCTTTGAAAAATAATCTATTATTTTTTCCATTAGTATTGCCGGCTGTTCAATAGCAGTCCAGTGGCCGCACTTAGGTATCACTTCAATTGCTGCATGTGGAATAAGGGGAAGCAGCAGCTCCTCCAGCATATCGGGAGTCAGGATATCCCCTTCACCCTGTGCTGCCATAACAGGAATATCAGCCAGTGCGGCCGGACTGATACGGGATTCGTAGTTTTGCAGAATATCTTCCCCGATCTGTGAATTTACAATGCTATTGCTTATCGTCGCAGTTTTCTTGGCCAGATTATCACTATCATATAAATAATACGGATCAATGACCTTAAAGATATCAGCGGCAGCTGCCTTGCCTTCTTTGTAGTCTTCTGTTATTTGATGGAACCGCTCCAGCTCTTCTTCAGAGAGCCTTTCCATCAGCAAACGGCCAAAATTCTCATATCCTTCTGTTTTTGCTCCGACTGCCGCGGTTAGAAATAACCTGCTTACGTTTGCCGGATATTTTGAGGCATACAGCAGTGCAAGCATGGAACCCCACGACTCCCCGACCAGATTCAGCCTGCCGATTTCAAGATGCTGCCTAAGCGCTTCCAAAGTTTCAACTTCTTCATCCATGGTGTAAACCGCTTCTACACTAAAAGAAGACTCACCGCAGCCGCGCTGATCATAAAATACCAGCTGGAACTGTGATGCCAAAGGTTCAAGATGAGGAAGAAAGAAACGGTGCTCACTTCCCGGGCCCCCATGCAAAAATACGATTGGTTCACCTTCCCCCATTTGCTTAACAAAAACAGACTCATTTCTTAACGTAACAAGAGCAGATTCCATAAGTCCTCCCCCTAAATAAACCAGATAGTCTATTTTATATTATCATTATATTCTGAATTTAATCCAGTTATTTTTGGATACTCGAACTTTTTTTTCATTTGCACATACGCTGTATTATCTAGGCTAATGGAGGGGATACAATGAGAGCTTTATTAGAGCAGGGGCCTGCATTGGAAACCATTATACGCGGAAGCAGGGAGTACCAGCTGCTGAGGAAGCTGGCAGCAGAAATTAATGCGGATCCGGCAGCAAGGCAGCTGATCGAGGATTTCCGCAGCATCCACCACTTACTGCAGGAAAAGCAAATCCGCGGGGAAAATCTGGGCGCCACTGATATTCAAAAATTGCAGATGCTGGAATCCAGCCTGATGCAAAATCAAAAAACCGCTTCTTACCTGCAGGCAGAAGAACAAATCTTCCAGGCCATCCAGGAACTGAATATGATTTTGGCCAGGCCGATGGAAGAAATCTATGGCTGAGTGAAGATCGTCAGGCAATATGCTTTATAGATTATCCTTGTTGTCATATTAAAAAAGGAAAGCAAATTTGCTTTCCTTTTTTATGAGGTACAAGCTGTGCCAATTTATGGTCAGCCCTCTTCGTTATAATATGGCGGCTCCTCTCTTACCCATCCTTTGCCAGTTAAAGATTGGCGGCCAACTCCATACGAAAAATACCATGAACCGGACTTTCAACTTTTTCACATCATTCTTAATATGTAATAATGAATTTTTCTCTTCCTATTTTTTCCGCTGACGTTTCTTTTACTACCTGATAACCTTTATCTTGCCTTTCCATTTTCCTTCGCTCTTGGTAAAGTGATCAGTCATCGACCCTTCTCCCTTTGAAGCAAAGCTACCCGTTCCTGCAAAGCTTCAAGCAGAAACGAAACAAGATTACCGTATAAAAAGATAATAGTTCCGGCATAGAGCATAAAAAACAGAAGCCAGCTTAGAAAGGCAGTCCCTAGTCCAGGGGCAGATTCAGTATCATAGACAGTAAAAAAACACACAGTATGGAGACGGCTGCTGAGACAG
Source organism: Bacillus infantis (assembly GCF_020171945.1). GTDB lineage: Bacteria > Bacillota > Bacilli > Bacillales > Cytobacillaceae > Bacillus_AB > Bacillus_AB infantis_A. The sequence continues at coordinate 629,598 of NZ_JAIVAP010000001.1, forward strand.
CAAATGAAGCTGTTAATTTCTTTGAACCATATTTCTGAGCCTCAATTATTGCGTCCTCCTTTTACCGCTCCTAAAATACCTTCATTATGAAATGATACTCATTCGTGTATCTAAGTTCTCTTTAGAGTATAGGAATTTAAGCAATTTATCATAAGCATCTGTCTGAAAAATAAGCTCACTTTCATTAAAAACAAAAACTGTATAATCGGTCAGCTCTTTTCCATTCTCCAATTTAAGAGAGTTTTCAGCTGATGTCTTCAAAACAGTTTTAATTCCCTCTTTTTTCAAAAATTCCATTTTCTCTTTTGATTTATTTCCGATAGCAAGTATGGACAGTTTACCACTTTCATTCGACAGCCAGTTACTGCCATTAAAGATTTTATCCTGTTCCTCGAGAACCCTCACTTCTTCCAGAATTGGAAACCATAATTGACCGTCTTCTGGATATCTCGCTTTAAATGCAAGTTTCTGGCCTGTATGATACTTTGCTCCCTTATTAATCCAGAATGGAACCTCATCTATTTTAATAAAGCCCTGTTCACGGTTGACTTCGGTTACAATTCCTTCCTTGCTGGTTGCTTCAGGAAGTACATTTTCATCAATATATTTTTCCATCGACCCGAGTTCTTTGCTGCGGAAAACTTCTCCTTCCTCGTCCAATAGTATATAGGAAGGTACTTCTTTAATATTTAATTCTGATAGCTCTTCTTCTGCTCTTTGTAAATCTGTATACCCCCCTATTGTTATAAATGAAGGGGGATACTGCTGTAATAACTTCGCTCTTATCTCCAAATCTTTTTCCAGGGTGACCTCTTCTTCTGTTATCACGATTGAATACTGGCCTTTGAACCTTGGAAAGTAAGGTTCTTTCTGGGGCTGTTTCTCAATTTTTATAGGAAGATAATACTCAGCTGTTTTTCCATCCTTCCAATATGCCTGTAAGACTGCTGTTTGAATTCCCTCGCCTTCACTGAATAAGCCGTTTTCTCCCAATATACTCGGCAATAAGTCAGGAAATTTTTTTCCGTTAGGCATCAGAGTGCTTTTTCCTATAAAAACAGGGATGTCAGCTTCGTCGGGAAATTCAACCTTCATTTCCTCATTTTCGTATACATGCTGATATTTCAGAGATTTGGTAATATCCTTCATCTCTCTCTCCACGAGTCCATCATTCCACCGATAAGACCCCAAGATGGCCTGCACCTCGGTGCCCCCGACTGTAATCACTGGCATGGGCGGCTTTTCTTCCTTAAAAACCTTTTCTTTGTCAAAATATAGCATCACCATTATGATCAATAATGCGCCGGATCCCCATAAAATGGGACGCTGCCATTTTGTGTTTCTCTTTGTACTTTTTCCTTCCATGAATATCCCTCCCACAGTTGTACAGCCAAACCAAGTTACTTTATATACGAACAGGCTTCCAGAAAGTTGCGATTTTTTTCCATTATTATACCGAAAAAAGAAAAGCACTTTTCTCATTGGCTGCTGCTGCCTTGCCATCCTTATAAGTCGTGATAAAAAACTCTTTCAGGAGGCGGGTTCTTCCCCGCCAGCAAAAAAGAGCGGGCCTTCCCGCCCCTGAATGAGGCATCAGTAGTAGATTGAAAGATAGGCGGAGAAATTCCCCCTAATTTCGAAAAAACTCAAAAAATGGCTCATATAGACGGAGAATTTCCGGCTATTGACTCAAAAAACAGGAAAATGGGCTACTTCGCTTCGCTTAACCGGAAATTCTCCGCTTATTAACACCCACCTGTCCCATTTTCAGCAGCCTAACAGGAAAATCTCCGCTTATTTTAAGGCTTCCTGGTCATTCTAATTTAGATTCAATACCATAAAATGTCTATACTAAAAGAGCCAAAAGAAAACAGGCATCTTTCTGCCTGTTTTCCTTGTAAGGATTTATTTAGAGAGCGGAACGCTCCATTCTGTATCCGCCTTATAATATCGGGTTACAGATATGAGATGCAATGTCAGTTCTTCCGGCTCTTTCTCCAGATCATACGCTTTGAGATCGAGAGAAGTTTTGAAGCGCCCATTATTGTCTTTTTCGTTTAATATGGAACCACTATGATACAGGGGATAGACATTTCCTTTATCATCCGTCATCACCCATGACTCAAGATCAGCGGAAGGTACTTCCTTGCCACCCTCCATCTCGATTTCAAAATAGGTTTCCTTTTGAATTGGCAGCAGCGATTTTCGCAGCGAGTAGTCATTTTTCTTCTTTGCTTCTTTGATCGTTAAGTGATTGCCTTCGTATTCAAAGCTGACTGGTTTCTTCCTGAGATCGTCCGGTTTAATTTTAATTGAAAAATCGGCTGGCAGGGTTTTGATTACGCCATCGAGTACCAGGGCATAGCTGCTTCTATTTTTCTGCGGGATAAATGATTCATTCCATCGTACAGCCCCAAGTTCGTCAAGATCTTTGCCGGAACCTGATATGGAGCCCTCATCGCTGGGATGGCCCTGCCCCTCAGCAAAGGTATTATGCTTATAAACAGCTTCATTTTTATCATTCACAATATGATATTGAATCGCCGTTCCGAATCCGGAGAACATCCCTACATTTTCCTTGCCAAACTTCTCTTCAAGGTCTTTAATTCTGGCTTCCACTCCAGCTTTTTCCTCTTTCGTGAAAGCTGTCTCATAGATCAGCTCGTTTGAAGAAGGTGCAAATTGCACTTCCTTGAGGTTAATGGAGACTCCATTGGAAGTGGTGCTGTGCCCATCAAGCGCCAGCCTGCTGGTATACTTTTGTTTTTCCTTCAAATCAACAGGAACTTCAACATTCCAGTTCCCCTGTTTTCCGTTCAGCTCCTTAAGATCAATTTTAACGAGGACGTTTTCCAAGTCGTTCCGATCCCTCAATGAGAACTCTATCAATCCATACTCGGAGTCTTCTGTCCAGCGCATCGCGTGGCCTTCAATTTCTTTGCCGTTCTGGTCATATGCTGCGATCCTGTTTTCTGTGTCATCCATACTGATACTGGTATCAAGCGGTTTGCCGTTTGAATCCAATACTTTAAAAGAAAGCGCAATTCTTGATGTATCCGCGACTACATCCTCTATCTTGAACGTTGTGTTCTGATCTGTTGCAGCAATATCCACCCGGGTCGCCAGTCCTTCTTGAGATGCCAGTCTCAGACCGTCATCTACCTCACTGGAGGAAAATAACCCTCCCACCCAGTCTGCAAAACCGGGGACCGTGCTGATTCCTGCAGCCAGGAGCAGCCCGGCTGCCGCTGCGGCAATCCGTTTCCCTGGGACAAACTTTCTTTTTGGTCTGTATGATTCAAGCTGCCCAATGATGACATCTGCAAAATCGTCGGGAAGCTTTGGCATCTGCAGGGTTTCTTTCATGAATTCAGCTTCATGTTCAAATAAACCAGCAACTTCAGCACAAGACTGACAGCCTGCGATATGGCTTTTCAGTTCAGACTGTTCCTTTTCGGTTAAAAGATGATCGGTATATTGAGAGATTTTATCCGCCGTTGGACAATTCATTATAATAGCCTCCCTGTTTTTTGACTGTTTCCCTCATTTTCTTTTTGGCCCTGTGAAGCTTGTTCCGGACCATGGATAAGGGCATGCCTGTCGTTTCAGCAATTTCCTCATACGGCAATTCATTGGCATATCGAAGGAGTATAATAATCCTTTCATCCTCCGGCAGTGTGCTGATCAGCTTTTCAACCTGCCTGTTTTGCTCTTTTTTCAGAAGAATTACTTCCGGGTGCTTTGTGTTGATGGCAGAGGCCTCGTTTATTTCCGCCTGCTTGATTTGGGACCTTTTCTTCCTGAATTCATCCATGCAGTGATTCACCGCCACCCTGTAAAGCCAGCTGGAAAATGCCCCTTTCTGGTCATACTTGCCTAGCTGGTTGTAAATTTTGATAAATGCCTCCTGGACCAGATCCTGGGCATCCTGCGGGTTTTTTGTCATCCTCAGTATCGTTGCGTACAAAGGGTTTTTGTATTTATTGATGATATGCCCGTAAGCCTGCTTGTTTCCGGCCAGCACCTGCTTTATCCATATTGCTTCCTCTTCCATATGTACCTCCCGTTCCTTCTCCTGTCCTTTTGTCCGATTCTTCTATAATAACGGATACAGAGGTAAAAAAATCTCAAGTTTTTTCAAAAAAAAAATAGCAGCTGCAGGATATCTGCAGCCGCCTTACTATTTTCACAAACTTTTTCGTATGGACAGATAATAAGAAAGCATCTGAATGGCCGGGATCAGCAGAATGACCAGAATCGGGTAGAACGGGACTTTATCCTCGAGCAAAGGATAGAAAAGCATAAGGGCCGCTGTGAGGGGCACCGCAAAATACAGGGAGATATATGAGCTTCTGCAGGCTCTGGCAGTCATCATTTTTTCCCGTTCATCCTGTTCCTCGAACTCAGGCGGCAGGAGAAGCAGAGCACTGATACTTGACCGCTTTTTTTTGTTCTTGCTGTAAAGAACCCCGCTGATCACTCCCCCTATCAGCAAAAAAACTGCAACCGGCGTGAAATTGATTGTCAGTGACCAGGGCGGCTCAGGATTCCGCAGCACTTCCGCAAACTGGGTCTGGGCATCGTACATCGCAATCATGGCCCAGGCAAACAGGGCATATAAAACAAAGCTTAATAAAACTGTCCGATTCGTTTTCAACTTTCTTCCTCCTTTATTAGCCAGAATACTTCTTCCATCTTCAGCTGGAATGCCTCACATATCTTCAGGGCAAGCAGCAGTGATGGGATATAGTCCCCTTTTTCAAGTGCCGCGATAGTCTGCCTAGTCACACCGGCAGACTGGGCCAGCATTTCCTGTGTCCAGCTGTTTCTCGCACGGAGTTCTTTGACACGATTGCCGATTTCCATAGTGCACCTCATCCAACTTAACATCTTTGAGTCAATTGTATAAAACACTTAACATTATGTAAAGCCTATTTAACATTATTTTATGGCGATGTATAACTTTTTTGTTTTTGGAAAAATTACTCACGAATATAAATTTAGGAGGTATTTGAATGAAAAAATTAAAATGGCTTTTAATAGGCGCGGCTGCGTCTGTGCTGATTACCGGCTGTGCCTCAACCAACCAGGGCAGCCAGGATGGAAATGACGGCCAATCCGGCACATTATCCATGAGGAATGTCACCGACAGCGATGTAACTGACAATGACAATAACTTATTGGACGACGAACAGAATAACAACAAACAGTATAACAATGGACTGAATGACAACGGGCAGAACGGCAGTGAAGAGAATGGCAGCGATCAGAATGATCTCCGCAATTCAGAAGATGCCCAGCAGAAAGTTGAAGCCATGAAAGAAGTTGATAATGCAGTAGTCATTACTGCCGGAAGCAAGGCATATGCAGCTGTAAAGCTCGCAAATGGGGGAAAAGGCGATGTCAATGATGAAATGAAAAAGAAGGTTTCCGATCAGGTTCAGGCAGCAGATCAGAATATCAATGAAGTGTTTGTTTCAAGCAATCCTGATTTTATGGAACGTATGCGCGGGTATAGGGATGATATTCAGAATGGAAACCCTGTAAGAGGATTGTTTGATCAATTTTCCGAAACGGTGCAAAGAATCTTCCCTGAATCACGATAACAGTAAATAGCCCGTTTCCGAAAAGGAAGCGGGCTATTAGAATTAATATTTGTTTAGTTTAACTTAAACTGTTTACTGATTCCGCCAGATAAATGCGATCAAGTCTTGTTTCTTCAGCTTTATGATCCTTCACTTCTATGTAATATGCACTGGCGTTCTTTCGGGAGCTGACCGTTTTATAAAGCTCTTCATTCACAAAATGGAGTGCAGCCCCATCATCTGCTGCATAGCCAGGCATTATGAGCGCTTCCCTGATATGCTGCCTGTAAGCAGGCTTTCTCTTATTCTCCCCATCATAATGCGGGCAATGGCTGCCTTTTAGGATGCCCAGACCTTTTATAGGATATAGCGGCCCGTTAAGCGGATCTGTCAGGCCCTCTTCAAACCAGCAGATGCTCCCTGCGCTTATGCCTGCCAAAATGATCCCTTTTTGATAGCATTGGATCAGCAGCTCATCAAGCCCCCATTCTTTCCAAAGAATCATCATATTGCGGGTATTCCCGCCTCCAACGTAGATGATGTCCTGGTTCAGCAACAATTCCTCTTCGCTATTGAAGTTTGGCTCAAACAGCGGAAAGATGGGAGGGATTGCACTCAAGGGTCTCAAAAGCTTTGTAAAAAGCGTCTATGTAGCTTTGCTGATCCCCGCTTGCTGTGGGCAGAAAGCATATTTTGGGTTTGTTATTTTGCGCTTGCTCTAAGATATATTGATCAAGAAGGAGGTTTTCAGGTTCCATGGAAAATCCTCCACCTCCCATTGCGATAATCTGTCTCATTTTTTCATTTCCTCTCTTTATGAATCTGAAATCTCAACTTCAGCGTCTGTAATGATGCCTTGTTTGACATAGTGAATCAGCTTTTCCGCTTCCCTCTTTGCCCTCAGCCTGCCTGCCTCTGAAAGCTGCCAATTCCCTTCCCTTGTATGCATATCATCCACAGGGCAAAGCGAGTATTGTATCCAGCCCGGCATATAAGTTTTCATGGTCAGATGTGCCCTTCTTATATGGTAGGAAGCTGTAACAACCAATATCCGTTCTATTTTGTGGAGATTGAATTCCCGGTCAAGGACCAGCAGTGAGGCAAGCACATTTTCCTTTGTGTGGAGAGATTGATCTTCTATTAAAATATCTCCTGCCGGGATTCCAAGTGCCAGAGCTTTCTCTTTTAAAAGCTCTGCCTCGCATAGCTTAGACGGTGCCCAAACAACACCGCCTGAAAAAAGAAGCTTGCCTGCCCTGCCGCTCCTGTAAAGCTCAAGCGCCTTTGGAAGCCTGTATTCAGCAGCCTTGCTGCTCCCCAGGACGAATATGCAATCTCCCGATCCTTTGTCATCCGCGATATTTTTATAAAGAAGATCCCCGATCTGCCTGTCTGACAATTGATTGAAATCGAGTTTTGATATTAGTGTTTTCATGGATTGCACCTCTTTAACTCGCTAATATTCTATTCTTCATCCTCACTGAAATTCCTGTCGAGCAAAATTTTTATGTAATAAAGGCGGGCCGCTTTTCCGCTGTCCCGCCTCATGCCTTTTTTAATAAAAGTATGGGTAAGGTGCATAAGGATACGGGTAAGGATAGCCATATCCATATCCATACGGGCCGGCGAGCGCGCTTCCTAAGAGCAGGCCTCCTGCAAGGCCTCCAAGGAATGGAAAACCGAAGCCAAAGCCAAATGGACGGCCGAACCCAAAGCCAAATGGACGGCCGAACCCAAAGCCAAATGGACGGCCGAACCCAAAGCCAAACGGACGGCCAAACCCAAACGGACGGCCGAAGCCAAATCTTCCAAACCGCGGGCGGCCAAATCCAAAGCGGCTTAAATCTTCATAAGAAGCTGCGTCAGGGCTATACATGTACTGCTGTTGATTCATCATACCTTCTCCTCTCATATTCTATCTTTAATTTCCATTTAAGGGGCAGCATATATAGATGTGAAAGCCCCCTCCTCGTATAGGTTTCAGTCTAGAATATGTTAAAGAAGGCAATGTTGAATAGACATATACCCAAAACCAGCGAGAAATTTCTTTTACCCTCTCATTTTAAATAAGAACCTGCTGCAACGGCAGGTTCTTAAAGTAATTATTTTAACAGCTTTGCCATTATATATTCATCATGATAGTTACCATCAATTATACCCCTTCTGATGGAGCAAATTTTTTCTTCTGGATATAAATCAGCCTGGCTGACAGACAGATGCCTGCTGCCAATAGACCGGCGGTAAGCCCGATCCAATATCCCGGGGCACCAAGACTGGTATAATGTGCCAGCCCATATCCAAGAGGCAGGCAGATCAGCCAGTAGGCAATAAGCGTAATGATGAACGCAAGATTAACATCCTTATAGCCCCTTAAAGCAGCCTGGGCAGTTGCCTGGATGGCATCTGAAATCTGGAAGAACAAAGCATAAATAAGGAAATGTGCCGTCAGGGAAATCACTGCCGCATCATTGGAGTAAAAGCCTGCAACCTGGTAACGGAACAGGACAACGAGAAGGCCAGTGACAAGGGCAATGGCAATGGACAAGTAGATTCCGATCCAGCTGTATGCCTTCGCATCCCTATTCCTCTTAGCCCCCACCTCATAGCCGACCAGCACAGTCTGAGCCATCGAAATGCTGATTGGAATCATATAAAGGAAGGAAACGATATTAAGTGCCGACTGATAGGAAGCAAGCGTCTCCACGCTGAAACGGCTTAACAAAATTGTCACAACCGCAAACATGCTCGTTTCAAAAAAGATCGACAAACCCATCGGGACACCGATTTTTAAAATTTCCTTGCATTGGGACCATGAGAAGTCTCCCATATTAGAAAACACCTTAAACACCGCAAATGGCTGCTGTGTTCTGATGATGAAGATCGTCAGGGAAAGGATTACCCAATAGGTGGCAGCAGTAGCATAGCCTCCCCCTGCCCCGCCAAGCTCCGGAAAGCCCCAATAACCAAAGATCAGGACAAAATTCAGGAAGAAGTTAACAGGAAGTGCACACAGCAGAATCACCATGACAACCCGCGTTTTACCTAGAGCATAAATAAAAGACCGAAGGACATTGAACAGAAATAGCGGGATAATCCCAAAGCTCAATCCAATCAGATATCCTCTTGCAGTCTGTTCAACACCTCTCTCTAAATCCATTCTATCCAAGATTGGGCCTATCAGGAAAAAACCGGCCGCAATGACAGCCAGTGCAATCATGACGGCAAGATACATGCCATTCTTGACAACTGACGCAACTTCTCCCTGCTTTTTCTCCCCAAACCGCTGAGCCGCGATCGGCGAAACAGCCAGGAGAATTCCGCTCAGCCCTGTAAAAACAGGATTCCAAATCGATGACCCGATAGCCACCCCTGCAAGATCGGAAGCACTGTATTTGCCTGACATAATGGTATTAAAGAAAACCATTGAAAACATCCCAAGCTGGGTAATCAGGATGGGGATCAATAAAATTAAGATTTGCCTGATTTTTTCTTTTACTGTAAAAGTCTGATTCATGATGGTACTCCTTGGGAATGAAAGTCACAAGGATAATTATAAGCCAAACAAAGCATCAGCGGGCGGAAAAAATGTAATTGTTAGAAAATCTCCTGAAAAGATGGGCAGGCTGCTGCTGTATTAGCTTTTAACCCGTGTCTAAATAGCTCTTGCCAATCAATTTTAGAAGCCTGTTGGCTGAAGTGGAAGGCAAGCAGGCTCCTGCGGGAAGCAGCGGCAGGGCTGAGAACCGCATGAGCGAAGAGAAGAGGAGGCTCAGCGCCGCCCCGAGGAAAGCGAAGTGCCTGGAACGGAAATCAGCTGCCCCATTTATAAACAAAAAAGCCTGCTGCAGCAGGCTTTTCTAATGACTGTTCCTATTCTCAAAATAAATCCATGAATAATAGATGGCCCACAAGATCAATATCGGCAAAATAGCATAGCTGCCGAAAGGAGGGTACAAGAGCATCCTATTCCTGCAAGCAGTGCCCATGGGGCTAATAGTAAATATCTCTTCCAATGCATCTGGCTTCCCTCCTGCTAATTCCCTGTTCCAGCCGGCTTAAGATATTTTGTGAAGTAGGCTCCGGCCAGCAGCAGAATCAAGGTCATCATCCAGTTAAAAATCCCGAGCCAGCCCATCCAGTACGAAATAAGATTGACTATGGCAATCAGGAAGAAACAGATGGAGGTCAAGGCGCTTTTGTAGCCGGTAACACCTGCTTCTTTTCTTTTTTTAATTAAAATGGATATAGAAACAGGCAGACTAATAAAGAATATAATAGTCAGCAGGATCGGAATCATAGATATCCTCCTCTTTCTAACAAAATGCTGTTTTTCTGTGCTATAACTATTATACGGATCAGCCCGGAAAAGGTTTCATCCGCCCATGACCAGGCCGCCATCAACATACAGACATTGCCCTGTAACAAAGCTTGAGAGCGGTGATGCGAAATATAGGACAGCATCTGCTATATCCTCCGGGGCTGCGAGGCGCTGCATCGGAGTGAGTTCGATGATGCTGTTCCTTACATCCTCCTTTGTTCCAGTGCTCGAATCCGTCGGATAGGTCAGCCCTGGAGCAACTGCATTCACTGTAATTCCAAAACAGCCAAGCTCCTTTGCAAGATTCCTGGTAAACCCAAGCAAGCCTGACTTAGCGGTTGTATAATCATGATAGGGAATCACAGGAAAACTCACTAGGTTGCTCACAATATTTACAATACTGCCGCTCATCTGCTCCTTCATGCAGGGAATGGCTGCCCTGCATACATTGTAGGCGCCGCGGACGCTCCCTTCCCACTGGCGATTGTATTCGTCCCACTCAAGCTCCCAGGCTGCCATTCGTTCTTTAGGATTAAAAGAATAATGGCTTAAGGCATTATTAATGACTGCATCGATGCCTCCATAATTCTCTATAATTTCAATCATCATACGGTTGACCTGCTGCGGATCAGTCACATCTGCCTGCATGGCAGCAGCCTGGCCGCCCGACTCCCTTATTTCCTTAGCGGCCGACTCGGCGGCCTCCCGGCTGGAAAGATAATTAAGAATGACTAGAGCTCCCTCAGAACCCATCTTCCTGGCAATCGCCATGCCGATTCCCCTGCTCGCACCGGTAACAAGGACCACTTTGTTTTTAACAAGCACGATTTTCCCTCCTCCTATTCAACATCAGGATCATAGCGTTCCATATCTTCTTCCGCATTTCTTTCAATATCTATGACTCTTGCAAGAGTCAGCAGATTGAAGCTGCCGTCATGATGCCAGCCCGGCTTGGCCCTGTTCATCTCGCCGACCGGGCAGATTCTGCTGATTCCGGCATCACCGAGTTTGGCGCTAATATCCATCAGCCTATCAGGCAGGACCGCCAGCCCGCATGACTGCATATACTTTTTATAGGGCTTAAGCCATCCAATGCATCCTTCTAGTTCCGTGACAGAAAAAATATGGACAAACCGATTCAGAGGAGATGCTTCAAAGCCGCTTTCCTTATGGAAAACCACTGTCCAGTCTGTATTCATCCCGCTTTTAAAAACAGCGGTGCTGCTGCCTTTCAGTTTTTCCAGTTCATATCTCCCCCTTGTTCTTTGGATGGAAAGATGCTCTTCTTCTGACAGAGCCGACCTGCGCCTCTTCTTTTCATACCTGGCGAGCTCAGCGGAAAGCAGCTGGGCGAAACGCCTTGGATCAACTGTACCTCCTTCTTCTATGTAAACGGATTGCGGAGACAGGCAGCCCTGCTGATCATAGATGCAGATATCCTCTGCAAGCCTGCGGGCTGTCCTGCTATAAAGATCTGGAGTCAGTGCTTCTTTTCCAATCATGCTGATGCTGATTTTATGGCCGTAAGCAAGAAGGCGCTGACCGTCCGGAAGCCTCTGTTTTATGCTATTTACTGTCTTGTCTGATCCATATACAATAACGGCTTCGGCTGATTCAAGAGCGGGCGCTTCCAGCTCGGAGTTTCCCCCAGGCCAAGGAAGAATCGCCGTGGATTCTGCAAGATTTTCATCTATTTCTGCCAGGGACTTCAGAAATAACACCGGCAGGAAAGGCTCAGAAAAAGAAGTTTTTCCAAGATGGGCAGATTTCATAAGGAACCCCATAATCAGGCTCCATAGCTGGACACCCGGAACATTGCCGGAAAACACATGAAAAATCAGGTCCGGGCCGTAAGCTTTGCTCAGCCCTCCTGACTTTCTTGGCCTGAATTCGTCCAGCATCTCCGGAGAATCAAATTCTTCTTCCAGGAAGCGCAATAGCTCTTTTTTCCGGAAGGTTCTCATATACCTTTTCAGCTCCAGCCGGATCATTTCACTGTCATAGCCCGTAACGGCAGGAAGGAGCTTTTCCGCCAGCTTTCTCAGATGATAATCAGGATCCAGCCATAGCTGGACCGCTGCATCAATTTTGCTGACAATGCTTGCAACCGGCAAATCTTTGAGGTATTGACTGCGCTTTTCCAGAACAGCATCAATTACTTTTACCATTTCCTCACCGCTGAATTCGGGATATCTGAGGGAGAGCGTATCTCCTTCCAGCTTATAAATCTTTTCTTTTACAATAGTTGGCTTGATTGATGCCGGCAAATGAAAAATATCGACTGTTTCCGCCACTTTACCGGCCACCCTTGGAAAGAAGCTGGTCTGCTGCAATGGAACAGCCTCTTGCTTCGGAACCCTTTACTCTGCCGAGCAGCTTGAAACCATACCCCGTTTTTAATCCTAGATCTTCCGTCAGGACAGCCATGCATGAATTCCAGTTGGCCAGGTCATAGTGTGCAAGCACTCCCGCCTCTCCTTCTTTTACCGGTTCCAAAGTGCCTGGGTGGAGTATTCTCGTCTTCAGCCAGCCTGGCCCGCTCTTATCGGTGATTGCCGGTTTCCCCAAATGCCTGGAAAGAATCGTCTGGTCATAAATCTGCGAGCTGAGCTCCGTCATGCCGTACATATTGATTTGCATATCCCTTTCTATTCCAAAGAAACGTTCATACAGATCTGTCATTTCTTCCGGGATTATTTCCCTTGCCTGGCCTTTGAACCCGCCAGTATCAAATATTCTGCTTCCCTCAGCCAGAAGGAGAGACTGATCCATTTCTTTCAGATAATCCAAGAAGTGAACAAAAGCAAATGTCGCCCCCATAATCAGGACAGGCTCTCCCCTTTCTGCCATCCGGCCGAGCGATTCTGCTGCTCCTTGAAAGTCGAGGGACTCTCCATTGTGGAAAAAGCGGCTGTACTCATTGCCATAATAAAAGACAGCATTGGTAAGGTAGCGGGAGAGAGAAGAGTTTTTGTTATACTCGTCTGATGGAGACAGGACAAAAATGGCTATCTTTTCGCGGTCAGGCAGTACAAACTTTTTGAAAGGGCCCTTCATAGAGAGGTCCCACAAGGATAAATCAGGGTGAAAATTTTTCCCCTTAGCATCAGGATTGGTCGTCCCGCTGGTCATAAAGACTGCTTCCGCCTCTCCAGGGGGTTCGCAGGTTAATGTCAATTCTTTAAAACCCTGAACCGGCATAGGGGGAATCTCTTCCCATGTGTGCACAGCAATGGGAGTCTTCCTCTGCTCCTGGCAGAATTTTTTATAGAATACGTTATTCTCATACTGATAGCGGAAAATCTTAAGCGCCAGCCTGCCAAAGGCATCAGCAGAATCATTCCCCCCTTCGATAAAATCTTTAATTTCCGCTATCAAACTGATCGATTCTTCTTTCATTATTTGCCGCTCCTTTTTTAAATAGATTAGGGAGGCTTACTAAAGCCAGCTGCAGAATGATGCTCGTGAATGCTCCTATCAAGATGCTGTTTGTCAGGAATGTCCCTGCTATCCCTGCTGCATTCACAGCATATGCCGGCAGTGAGATGGCCAGCAGCATGGAAAGCCCGACAATCATATAATTGATTTGAGTGGCTTCCGCCTTCGCCAGGATCGAAATCCCTGTGAACACAAGTGTAGCGGCAGCAGGAAGAAAGATTCCGCCGACAACAGGGGCAGGCGTCAGAGCAAGGAGTGCGCCTGCTTTAGGCACGAGCCCGAGCACCAGGAAAATGACAGCTGCAGCCATGACCGGGTATCTTGAGCCCACTCCGGTCAAGCGGAGCAGGCCGACATTTTGGGCATAGGCAGTAGTCGGAAATCCGCCGATCAAGGCTGATACAAAAGAGCCGGCCGACTCTCCGGCAAAACCGCCGCGGATCCTTTTGGCCGTCAGCTCGGTTTTCAGCATATCAGAGGATGCCTGATAAACCCCCATTGCCTCTATAACGGCCACTAGATATGCAATGAAAAAGGTCAGGAAGGCTCCCCATTCAAAGGTAAGTCCATAGGGCAAAAAATGGGGAAGCCCGAACCAGGCACTTTCCTTTATCATAGAAAAATCAGCTTTTCCCAGCGAAAAAGCAAGAGCATCACCTGCAATCAAAGCGATCAAAAACGAAAAAGACTTCCAGAGGCCTTTTCCAAACAAAGAAAGGCCAAGGACAATCAAAGCTGTTGTTATCGATAGCAGCAGGGTTGATGGACTGGCAAACCCCTCATCACCTGGTGAGCCGCCTAAAAATTCATGCAGAGTGAAGCCGGCAAGTGATATCCCGACCAGGAATATGACGGTCCCGGAAATGACTGGAGTAAACAGGGCCCTCAAGCGCCCCAGCACCCCCGTAATTGATAGAAGGAACACAATTGCTGCGCTGGCCAGGATTCCCCCGGTTGCTGCTGCAAGCCCATTCGCTTTCCCTGCTGAAATCATAATGCTGTCAAATGCAGCTGACGGTCCCTGGATGATCGGGAGCCTGACCAGCTTTGTCGCCTGTATGAAGGTGACGATTCCGGCTGCAATAAAGATGCTGTTCACCATATTGGCCGATAATGCAAAGGGCAGTCCGATCATAGCTGCCACAAAAATCGGATCCAGCCAGACATTCGATACAAAAACATGCTGGAGCCCATATAAAACGGTTTTTTTCGGCGGAAGCTTTTCTTCCAATCCTATTAAAATCTCATCTTGGCCGGATTCTGTTTTTCTCTCGTCCATTTTCCACCCTCCTCAACCTTTATTTTGAAATCCTTCAAAAATTGGCGCCCTTTTTTTCGCCAGGATAGCTAAAATGAGGATCCCCAGCAGAGCTCCGGCAATAGAACTGAAGATAAATAGCGGGATAAAGCCGAAGAGTGCAGCTTTCTGCCCCAATATCCATACAGCAATCGGATATGACAGCAGCGCCCCAATGATCCCGGTGCCGATCACTTCACCAGTGAAGGCCATCGACAGTTTTTTTGTCCTGCTGTATAGAAGAGCAGCAAGCAGGGCTCCGGCCATGCTTCCGGGAAAAGCAAATACCGAGCCGGTTCCCATCAAATTTCTGAGCATCGAAATGCAGAACGCCTGTGCCACAGCGTAATAAGGGCCAAGCAATACGGCTGACAGCACATTCAGCATATGCTGGACAGGAAATGCCTTTGCAAAGCCAAGCGGAATATACAGCATGCTGCCCGCCAATGTCCCGACTGCTGACATCATTGCAGCCATCGTTAATTTCTGTGTTTTTCCCATAAAAAAATCCCTCCATGCATGTTTTGCACTGAGGGAAAAGAAGCTTAGGAATCACAGGCAGGCTTTTTTACAGCCAGCATAAGAAACCCGCACTTCCCTCCGCCGGCATGACCCGGATCAGGTATAAGGGTTAGGACCAACGGGCCCACTCTCAGCCGGACTCCTCCGGCTCCCCCAGTGCTTTATGTATTAAGTTATCTTGGATACCAGGCTGTTTTGGATTTTGGCGGACAGGCTCAGAATTTTCAAATGAACTCTTGGCCATTTTTCTGTAAGTACAGGAATCTTTTTTCTGTTTATCGAGAAGGAATTGCTGCAAGTTCAAATTTTCTAATCAGTTAATCCTTATGAAGACGAATCGGCCACCAATAAAAAAGCCCGGTCCACTAGTGAAAGGACCAGGCTTTGCATACATAAAAAAAGTAATGTTGCTCATTCTACTTTCCTACGCTGGCATGATCCAGTTCAGGTCCAAAGGGTTAAAAAACAACGGTTTTCCTCTCAGCCCGCCTGTGCGGACACCCCTAGCAGTCATACAATATCCAATTAAGAATCATCATAACTTTGTTCCTGTCAAAAGTAAAGGCATTGTTTATTTTCTCCTCCGCCTGAACAAAAAGACAGCTGCGCCAATTACGGCCAAGGCAATCAGTATATATACCACATTAGAATACATCCCCAGATATTCCACTGCTGTTTCCCATGAATCGCCAAAGGCTGCCCCAATATTCACAAGGATTGTATTCCAGATCAGTGTACCGATGACTGTAAATAGCATAAACAGCGGAAAATTCATTTTCGCCATCCCGGCAGGAATGGAAATAAGGCTTCTTACCAGAGGGATCATCCGGCATATCAGGATTGTCCAATAGCCGTAGCGGTCAAACCACCCAAAAGCTTTATCAAGATCTGCCTTTTTCAGGCGGAGGATGCCTCCCCACCTGTCTATAATTCTTTCAAGCCGATTTCGGCTCAGAAAAAGGCCCGCCCCGTAAAGCAAACCAGCTCCCGCTGTCGAGCCAAGAGTAGCCGCAGTAATTGTCCCGAAAATTGTAATACTTGTTTGCGCAGTCATAAAACCGCCAAATGTCAGAATAATTTCTGACGGGATAGGGGGAAAAATATTCTCCAGCGCAATCAGCAGGAAAATTCCTGCATAGCCAAATTGTTCAATCACATCTTTAATCCAGTTCTCCATAATACCTCCCAAGATGAAACGAAGTATATCAGTTAATAACCGTTATCTTCTATTTCCTCCCCTTCAGGAAAAGGGAATTTCAATCGGTCAAGCCCATTCAGCTGAAATTAGAATAACTCATCCTGCAAAATAATCAAATTATATCCTTCACAGGATCACTATTTGGAACATATGTTCTAAAACCGCATATATTTTATGGATATTTTCAATGAGGAGGATGTCAATGAAAGCTACCCCTGATGTTTTTGCCAGTATGGCACGTTATCTGACTGAGGATGAAGAGGCAGCTGAAGAGCTATGGATAAAAGTACTTCTTGCTGCTAAAAGAAACGGGATGGGTAATGACCGGGAAATTATATTGCCTGCTGCAGTGGAATCATTAAGGATACTGATGAGGAAAATGAAATCATCCGAACCTGCAAAAAATCCTGCCGCTTATTTTTACGCTGTCATTGACCGAAAGCTTAAGCTGCTTTAATACGCTTAGGCTGATTACTTTCTAAAAACCAAAAGATCCGCCAATAAATAAAGGCGGATCCGCAGCTTCAAGAAATATTAAAATTGGGGTGGAGGGGTGACAGGCACCTATACCAGTCAGCCAACTGGTATAGGTGCCTGTCACCGCTCTTCACCGCTCATCACCGCTCTTCACTGCTATCTAAGCTTCAAACAATAAACAGGCTCTGGATGATGCCCTTCCTCTACCTCGCCGGTGGGAACAAAGCCGGCTTTTTCATACATTTTTATCGCTCTGTCATTATCATGGATCACTGTTATATAAATCTCACTGCAATCTAATGACTCTGCCATCTCATCAATGACGGCCTTCAGGACGGGACCGCTGTATCCTTGCCCTTGATATTGATGGCCGATCATCATACTGATCAATTCATGCCACTCTGTTTCCTTCCTGAAGCCGTATGAAGCAAACCCGATCAGCGTGCTGCCATCGTAAATAGCTCTAGGCGTATACCCAAACACCTGGCAGGCGCCAAGGAAAAAGGCGTTCGACCCTACCCATCTTTCATAAATCTGGATCCTTGTTTCCTGCACTTCATCTGATTTGAGATTGATAACATCATAGAAATTTTGTTCTGTTACTTCCGTAAGTCTGATATCCATCATTACCCCCTGTTTTTTTATATATTTGACGAGATCATTATACAATATTTCCTGGATTTAATATCAGAATTTTCTATTTTCCTATACTTCATATAGCAATAAACAAGGACAGCGCCTGCGCTGTCCTTTTGTTCCATATATAACTTCTTGAAATCTAAATCTTTTCCGCCTTGATGGCGCCCTGTGCCTGCTTTGCTGTCTGCTGTAGAGCAGGAATCTGCGGACTCTGACCTTTATTGTGAAATATCATAATCATCACCGGTACAATAATGATGAAAGATAACAGCAGCATGACAAGCACAAGCGAAGATCCGGTCAATTCCTTGGTCATATCATGAAGATAAAGCTGGAAGAATTCCTTGATTTCTTTGTTCCCGAACACATTGGCGGAAGTCAGGAATTCCTCTTTTTCCAAGTCATAATAATAAATATCCCTTTTCTTAAAAATGAACAACCCATCTCTTTTCAGCTCATATTCAACAAAGCCTGCGGCAATGCTTGACTCATATTCTTCTGTTTTTTCTTCATTTTCCGGTGTGGAAGGATTGTCAGCCTTAACAACCTTGACTACATTTCCTTTAAAAGATATGAAATCCTTCACTATGGCAGATTGCTCGTTATAATAATGGACGGTTTTCTGCAGATGTCCATCCAAAACGCTGGCTAATGCCTGTTCTCCTTCCATGCCCTCTTTAGCTGCACAGCTGGTACCTGCTCCTAAAAAGCCTGGCAGCAAAGCTATCAGCATAATAAATACCAAATGCAATTTCTTCATAAGATCATCCCTTTTTTACAATAATAGTTTCCAGCAGCTCCTTTAGCCTCCATGAAGGAATATAGGGATCATAGATGATCAGTTCAAATTGAAACCTTCCATCGTTCCATTCAGCAAGAATACCGGTTTCGGGGATCGGATAAATGGAGACAGGGTGTCCAAGCACATAATGGTTTGAATCTCCTTCATCGGCTGCATTTAAGCCGGGAGCCGATTTTTCACCTGTAAGCCTCATATATTCCCTGCCGTCTTTTGTGTAAGACAAACGATATCCTTCTTTTGAGGATTGAAGCTTATCGGCTGAAAATAAATTGATTTGATTTTTCTCCTCAAAAAGCAGGATCCCATTCGGAAGGCTTTGTAAGGAAACCTCCTTCGCCTGCCAATTTAAATCATAATCTGTTGCAGCATTGATCTTCTCAGGCAGCTGAAATTCATCCATCGGTACAGAATGGATTTCCTTTTCTTCTTTAATCAATGTTTTCTTCCTCAATTCCGCTGAAGCGGTGCTTGTCTTAAGAATCCTCCATTTTTTCTTGCTGATCCAAAGCTGTTCCTCATGGCCGCTTTCATGATCCTTTGGGAGTGCTGACAGCCAATAGGCTGCTTTTCCTTTTACATCTGTGTCTCCTTTAAGCATAATACTGTGAGTCTCCCTGAGATTTTCAAGAGCAGCAACACTCGCTTCTTTATCAGGCATTTTTCGGCTGAAATATGAGCCTGGCAGCGGCAGCACCTTTGCTGTTGTACTGCCTTCTTTATACATTGTCATATATCTGCTGTTTACGGCAGTATAGTATACGCTTCCATCAGGGACAGACGTAATATAGAGAGATTTTTGATGAACAGGATCATTCCAGGAGCGGACGACTGTTGTTTCTGCTTGTCGGTCTGATTCAGAAATGCTTACTTCTTTTTCCTGGTAGATTCCTGAACCAGTGGTCTGTTCAGTGCTCTCCAAAAGCTTTTCCACTATGTCCGCTCCCTTGGCGGCAGGACTCACTGTACATCCTGCCATCAGGAAAATAACCGGACACATTGCCAATATTGAATAGAATCTCATCCGGCTGCCTTCCTTTCCCTGCTTGCAGACTCAGGCAAAAAACCAATGAAGCAAGTGCCAAATCCTTCTTCTGACACCACGTCAATTTTTCCTCCCTGCTTCTCCAGGATCATCTTTGCTATAGGAAGGCCGAGACCGCTGCCCCGTTCCCCCTGCCGGGTATGTTTTTTCCTTGAAGGGTCTCCTTGATAAAAAGGCTGGAAAACACGCTCATAATCCTGCTCCGGTATCCAGCTTCCTTCATTCTGGATGACCAGCCATACACCCTTGTCCTGGTTTCCGGATTGCCGGATTTTCAATATAGCTTTCGGATATAGAAATTCCGGCAGCCTGCTACCCAGGGAGAATGCTGAAGCATGAACGCTTCCACCGGCTTCTGTATGCTGAATCGCATTCATGACAAGATTATCGAAAAATCTAAGCATCTGTTTAGGATTAACGTTATAGCGCCCGGACACATTCACATAATCTGTCAATGTGAGTTTGTGAGATCCGGCAAGCTCTTCATATTCTGATAAAGCCATTTCAAAAAATTCCTGTCCTTCCACTTCCACAGCATCCTGCAAATAATTGACAGATTGAAGTGACATCATCGTGGTGAGATCATCAATCAGCTGCCTGATATACTGTGATTTTCTCAGGATCAGCTCTAGCTTATCCTTTGCGGAGCCCGCTTTACTCACCATGGCGCTTTCGGCTGACACCATGATGCTGGTCAAAGGTGTCTTCAAATCATGGGAAATGGAAGCAGCCATAAAATCCTTTTGCTGCTGAATCAGTCTGATCTCTTCTTCTTTTTCTTTCAGTTTCTTTGCCATGTTTTGAAAGTTCAGGAACAGCTCCCCGATTTCATCCTTCCTTCCGGGAAGCTCTGCAGGCTTTTCCCCCCTGGCAAAAGAATTCATCCTCTCCATTAGCATATTCATCGGCATGAACAGTTTTCTTTTCAGCAGGACAAGCATGCCAGCGTAAATGCAGGCAAACAGTATGAAGTAAATGAAAAATCCCCATGCAGTCCGTTCTTCTACACCTTCAATCCAGCTCAGCCGCAAAAAAGAAACCTCAAAGAAACCGATTGTTTCGCCATTTGAAAATACAGGTTTTTTGAGAATAAAAGCATCATAGCCTGTTTCCATTTCATAAAGGCCTTTATATACGTTGTCCAGCTCTTCTTTGAAATGAAGCTGCCGCTTTGGGTCGGTCGAAAAGACGATTTTTCCTTTGTCATCGAAAAGGGTAAAGATTGTTTTTTCCTGGGCATATTCTCTGAGCCGTTCATATTCACTTCCGCCTGTCCCGTCATAAAGATTCGGATTGGAAAGCAGCCTCTCATACAGCTCCAGTTTTTTCTGAGCTTCCAGATAATCAAGCATTTCCTGTTTCTCATCGTATGATTGAATGAATGAAAACAGCAGAAGCAGCACGATGAGCGGCAGGATCATAACAGCGAGAAAAGCAGCCATCAGCCAGAGTTTAAGCTTCATAATATTTTCCTCCAATAAACCGATAGCCTGTGCCCCAGATGGTCTGAATGAACCTTGGATTCTTGGTCGAGTCTCCCAGCTTTGTCCGCAGGCTTTTAATATGAACGGTGATGGTGTTGTTTCCGTCCACATCTTTTTCCTGCCAGATATGCTCATATAGCTCACTTTTAGTGAAAGCCCGGTGTGAGTTGACGGAAAGCACTTCTAAAAGCGCAAACTCTTTTCCTGTCAGCTGCACTTCCCTCCCGTCAAGGGTCACCAGCTGCTTTTCAGGAAAAATACTCAGGCCTCCTGCAAAATTGAAATGCTGGCTCGACACAGCTGCTGTTTCAGAAATAGAACGCCTCAGCTGCACTTCGATCCTTGCCTCCAGCTCCCGCAGGCTGAAGGGCTTCGTCAAATAATCATCTGCTCCGAGCTTCAGGCCCCGGACCTTATCATCCTCCCCGAATTTAGCACTTAAAATGAGCAGAGGGACATTCCTGTTTTTCCAGCGGATATTCCTGCACAAATCGAATCCATCCATTTCCGGAAGCATCAGATCGACAATCACAAGATCATATTG
Organism: Bacillus infantis; assembly: GCF_020171945.1. Taxonomy (GTDB): domain Bacteria; phylum Bacillota; class Bacilli; order Bacillales; family Cytobacillaceae; genus Bacillus_AB; species Bacillus_AB infantis_A. The sequence goes on from NZ_JAIVAP010000001.1 coordinate 650,944, forward strand.
CCCGCACTGAAAATCCTCCCAGCCTTCCCTCCCATTGGAAGACCAGGCCAGATGATAGCCCTTATCAGCCAAATATTCTTTAACCAGAGAAGCAATCGAATGATCATCTTCCACTAGCAATATATTTTTCATTTTTTATCCCTCTCTTTTTTCCATTCTAGTATGTAATAGGAATAATGCCGGAAATTTAAGAAAATCTTTATAATTGCAGCAAACTATCCGGCAGCATAAATAGCGGGGCGCGTAGTTGCGCCCCGCTGCGCATAAATTTCTGGTCCATCAATCAGCCATATCAAGCCCCTTGTAAAGTCTCAGGGATTCTTCCAGAAAGGCTCTGTTAAACCCTGTCTTCTGATGGATCCGTTCCGCCCATGCCTCAAGCCCGGCAAGCGGAGGGTCATATACCAGCCCGTTCTCTGTGCTGAGGAAACTTTCCCAATCATAAAACTCCCAATGGGCCGTTTCACCTGTATGGGGAACGCGGCATTCCAAAAGCGGTTTAGGATGAATCTTTCGGCTTGAATGCCCGGCAGCAATCCAGAATTCATCCCTGTCGACCGGCTCCAGATGATATGTTTGGAATGACTTCTTTCCGCTCGGCCTATGATAGGTGATACCTGCTGCATTGCCGCTGCTTTTAATTTCAATGCTTGCCGCCGGGAAATACCCTTTTAGCGGTGCTTTAGTGTCTCTATCAATCTGTATCGGCTGCAGCCACTGGTCGCCAAGGTCGCATAAAAAACGGCTTCCTTTATCATCCTCGGCTACCACGGCTGCATGGGCCTTTTCTGTATGCAAGCCGCTTCCAACCGGATAGGCCCTGATTCCTTCTCTATCAAATTCGTCAAGCAGCCAAAGGGCAAGGTCAAAGCAGTTTCCAGTGATCCCAAACTGCTCCCGATGCTCTTTCATCTGGGAAACTTCCCTTTGCCCGATCCCTTTATGGTGCAGCCACAGTTTAGTAAGCGTCTCCATCGGGAAGCTGTCAAATCTTTTCCATACAGACAAAATGCTTTCAGGTGCTTTCATCATGCCACTCTCCTCTAATTGTCCGTTTGCTTAATTCGACAATCACAGAAGAATTTCCTTTAAAAACCAAAATAAAAAACCGGTATTATTGGCAAGTTTCCTAGAAATCTGCTGTCTGATGATTGACATGTGTTTCAATTTTATAATATTAAATTAGGGCAATTTATCGTTGTGCAGACATATTTTACAATACAATCGGTTTGCCATGGAGTATTAGACGACTTTATATTATCTCATAAATTCGATTCTGCTTCCAAATGATGTTACAATAGATGAAACGGCTCTTAAGGGAAGGATGACCAATTTGATAACCTCTTACGAGAAAATAACCATTTCCGGAAATAAGTATGCCGAGGTCTTCCTGAATATAACGGAGGACAAGCGATTCATTATTTCCATACCTTCCATCAGCTGGTCAGCCGAAATCAGTCAGCTGGATGATCTGAAAGAACAATTCGCTCATCTCCAGTCATCGCTGAATTTCCATATGTTTGAAGGGAACACGGAAGAGCTTGCTGCCGCAATTATCAAAGAAGCAGAAAAACATATCTGATTCTCTTTTATAAACCGCCTGGCAGAGTGACTCTGTTAGGTGTGTATACACCATGAAAATTCCCCGGATTTTTCACCTTTCTCTTTCTTGAAAAAACCCTGCTCAAAGTACGGAAAAGGAACTATCCGTGCTTTTTTCATTTTCTTTTCTCAGTCTATGCAATTGCAGTTCTGTACATATGTAAAAGAAAAAGCCCGGAAGTATCCGGGCTTTCCTTTTAATTGGAGCTTTCCTGATGCTCTACCTTAACGCGTTTAATAAAGAATGAAGCAATCAGTCCCAAAATGGCCACGCAAATGGCAAATATAAATGCATCCTGGATGCCTGCTGTCAATGACAGCGGCAGTAATGCGGGATCCTGAGGATTTGCTGCTTCTTCCATAAAGCTCTTTTGCCCAGCTGTCATGATGGAAATCGCAACAGCCGTTCCGATTGCACCCGCTACCTGCTGAAGGGTGTTCATGATAGCCGTGCCATCAGGATACAGCTCAGGCGGCAGTTCGTTGAGGCCATTTGTCTGAGCCGGCATGAATACCATCGCAATCCCCACCATCATGAAGATATGCAGCATAACAATATAGCCGGCTGACGTATCATTTGTTATTCCGGAGAATGCAAACATAACGATCGTGACGATCACAAGACCGCCTCGGACCAGCCATGTGGGACCGTATTTATCGAACAAGCGTCCCATTACAGGCGACAGAATCCCATTGACTACTCCTCCTGGCAGCAAGACAAGCCCGGCCGCAAATGTAGTCAGCAGAAGTGAATTCTGCAAATAGAGAGGAAGCATGATCATCGAAGATAATATGACCATCATCCCGATCAGCACCATCAGCAGGCCTAAATTGAACATAGGGTATGAAAATGTGCGCAGATTGATCATAGGCTGTTTCATCTTTGTCTGGCGGATACAGAAAAGAATCAAACCGACTACTCCAAGCACAAGGGCAATGATAACTTTCGGGCTCCCCCATCCTCCTTCTCCTTCACCGGCACTGCTGAATCCGAATACGATTCCGCCGAAACCGATCGTTGATAAAAGGATGGACAGCAGATCGATTTTTGGCTTAGTAGGGGTGGAAACATTCTGCATATAAAATAGTCCAAAAATGAGAGCTAAAACAAAGAACGGCAATGAAATCCAGAAAATCCAATGCCATGTCAGATTCTGCAGAATCAATCCTGATATCGTCGGTCCGATTGCAGGAGCGAACATAATGACCAGACCGATGATTCCCATCGCCCCTCCGCGCTTATGCGGCGGTATGATGACAAGGATCGTATTGAACATGAGCGGCAGCAGAAGCGCTGTTCCGATTGCCTGGATGACGCGAGCCAGCATCAGGATGCTGAACACAGGGGCGACTGCTGCAATGAATGTCCCGATGATAGAGAAAACGAGCGATACTGCAAATAGCTGCCTCGTCGTAAACCATTGCAGCAGCAGTCCTGAAATCGGCACCAATATCCCAAGGGTCAATAAATACCCTGTTGTCAGCCATTGGACAGTAGCTGCATCCGTTTCAAAAATCACAATAAGATCCCTGATTGCCATATTCAGGGCGGTTTCACTGAACAGGCCGATAAATCCTGCTATCAGGAAAGAAATAATAATAGGAACCGCTCTGATTCCCTTTAATGCATTCGGCGCGGCTGCGCCTTGGTTAGTACTTTGCACAATGATTCTCCTCTCAACTTCTGCGCTGCTTTACTGGCTTCTGAATACATATGTAAAATGTTCAGCTATATTCCGCAGCGGCTTGCCATTTCCATAGGTGCCTGATAGCATGACAGCCCCTTCAATCATAGAGCTCACAAGCAGTGCCAGCTCCTTCGACCTCTCCTCAGAAAAGCCGGAAAGCAGCAGTTTTTCTTTGTATAGCGATTGCCATTCTCTGTAAGTTTCCTGGCAGGCCTGCCGGATTGGCTCACTTGTCAGGGCCGTTTCCGAAGCAATCAGACCGATGTGCAGGCCGCTGTTCTCATGGCTCAGGGGCACATCAAAGTAAGAAGCAATTTTTTCGGCATGATAGCGGAAGGCTTCTGCCGCATCCTCGAAAGATGCCAGCTCTTCCTTTATCATTATTTTTATCTCATTTCCAGCATGCTTAACAGCTTCTACTGCTATCTCTTCTTTGCCGCCGGGAAAATGATAATAAATGGACCCTTTCGGAGCCCCGCTCACCTCTATAATTTGATTCAATCCGGTGCCATTATACCCCTGGCACTTGAATAGATTCGATGCCGCACACAAAATCGACTCTCGTGTCTTTCGCTTGCCCTCCAAAATCATTCTCCTTTCGGAAAAATTATAACAACCGGTCTAGATAAATTTATGGGAATCCACCGGGAAAGTCAACAAAACAAAACTGAAAAAATTACATTTTTTTATGTGCTTGTTATATATGAGTTGGCCTGTTAAGTTTTTTCCTATCCTTCAACCCTGCAGACAGCAGATAGAACGATACCAGCAGCAGAACATAAGCTGCAAGAGGGAAGAGGATGATCCACTGGGAGTGGTAAAGAAAAGAACGCGACTGTCCGATAAGGCCTGACCACTCATTGGTTATTGATAAGTAAATGGTAGGAAAATACTGCTTTTCCGTTCCGCCCAGGAATAAATTAAAGGCACTTTGTTCGGCTTTCTCCTCCATCAGAGTGTCTCATATCCTTCTCTTGAAGCACTCTGACCGGCATTCTCTACCATCAGAGTGTCTCAGATGTCAACACACTATATCTCCCGAAGTTCCTCTGCCCGCTGCCGCATCTCTTCGTAAGTCTCCCCGTTCCGCAAATCCGCAGGCTCCAGGCCCAGGCTTTCAACCGCATAGTAAAGGTGCTCCAGCCAGTCATGGTCCCCGCATCTGATTGCTTCTTCACACTCTCGCTCAATATAAGGAGTACTGATTTCTTTTCCTAGTTCCCTGAAAATTTCTACCGCATCCAGGGCACCGGGCCAGTTCCTGTCCTGAAGGAGACCTGCCAGCCGCGGCAGTGCTTTTTCATTCCTTGGATAGCCTATTTTCCTTATGACTGCTACCCCATTTTCCCAGCAGGCTTTGCCGTACTTAGGAATAATCATCCCGACTTTCTCTGCAGGGAGCTGAAATAAAACATCAGCTGCTTCTTTTTGGGTCTCTTTAGAAAGATGCCAGTTCAGATTATAGACATGATAGATGATTTCCTCATCCTCCATTTCGATATATTCGCTCATAAAAATCACCTCAACAACTATTTTATCAGAAAAAGGCTGCGGGATTTCCGCAGCCCTTTCATATCTAATGCTTCTTCTTGCCTTTTCCTTTCAGGTCAACGCCAATGGCTGCCCCGCTTCTGCTGGAGTCGGCAACTCCCTTGAATATCCCTTCCTTGTGATAAATCAGAATGCTTTGAACATTGCCTATCGTGTCTGGTTTTTCTCCGAATCGATGGCCCATTTCCTTCAGCCTCTGAAGGGCAGAAGCTGGCACCCCTTCTTCATACCTGTAGGAAGATGGGTTATTCGTATAGATCCTCGGTTCCTCCACTGCTGCTTTCAGTTCCAAATCGTACTCTATTGCATTAATGATTGTTTGCAGGACAGAGGTTATGATGGTCGGTCCTCCCGGTGATCCGACTGTCAGTACCGGCTTGTCATTTTGAAAGACAATTGTTGGAGTCATGCTGCTGAGCGGGCGTTTATTAGGCTGAACCTCATTTGCCCCTCCTGGCACAGCATCAAAATCAGTCAGTTCATTATTCAGCATCACGCCAAAGCCCGGCACCATGATGCCCGTACCAAAAACCTGCTCAATCGTTGTTGTATAGGAAACCACATTCCCCCATTGGTCAGCTACTGTAAAATGGGTGGTTTCACCATACTGTCTGTCTGCAGGCTGCGCTGCTGCACTGTAATCGGGCTTTCCGCTTTCATATTTCCATGGGTCGCCTGCTTCAGGCTTTGTATTCATTTCATCAAGCGATATCAGCTGCTGCCGTTCTTTAATATAGTTATTATCAAGAAGTCCTTTAACTGGGACTTCTACAAATTCCGGGTCTCCCGCATAAGCTGCCCGGTCTGCATAGGCAAGATGCATGGCTTCTGACTTGAGGTGATATTTTTCCCAGGAGCGGACTGGATATTGGGAAAGGTCGAAGCCGTCCAGTATTTTTAGCATTTGCAGGAGAAAGACACCGCCTGAGCTTGGCGGAGGCATGCTGGCAATCTGATAGCCTTGATATTCCCCCCACACAGGCTTGTCTATTGTTGCTTCATACTTTTCTAAATCGTCCTTTACCATTGATCCGCCGAATTCCTGCACTGCTTTGGCAAGGGCATCACCAATCGGCCCTTCATAAAGCGCCTCGCTTCCGTCCTTTCTAATTAGCTTGAACGCTTTGGCAAGATCTTTCTGGACCAGGATGTCACCTTCTTCCAGCGGGTTGCCTCCTGGGAGAAACACTTCAGCAGCTGCTGACCGGGACAGCTTTTCTTTATTATCCTCTATTGCCGCTGCCAATACCGGATCAATTGGAAAACCTTTATCAGCCAGTTTAATAGAAGGCTGGATTAATTTCTTCATAGGGATGGTTCCCCACATATCCAGTGCTTTTTCAAGGCCTTTCAAGGTTCCCGGTACACCGACTGCCGTTCCGCCCGTAGATCGTTCTGCAAAGGGAATCGGCTTTCCATTTCCATCGAGGAACATATCCGGCTTTGCTCCGGCCGGGGCACGCTCACGGCTGTTGATGATGGTTGTTTCTTTCGTTTTTCCATCATACACCATCATAAATCCGCCGCCCCCGATGCCTGACATCATCGGCTCTGTCACGTTAAGAGCAAACTGGATCGCCACAGCAGCATCAATCGCATTACCGCCTTTCTTCAACACATCAGCCCCTATTTCCGAAGCAAGCGGATGGGCTGTGGAGACCATTCCATCCTCTCCCACGGCAACTTCACCATATTTTTCATAGGGGTCCTGCTTATGCTTTGCATCTGCATCAGCAAGAGGAGCGAATACCAATAACAAACTGGACAAATACACAAATAAGACACTGGCGGCTTTTTTCATTTTATCCCTCCTAATGTTGGTTCATGTCTAACTTAAAAGAAGGGATGCTGGATTGGCAAATATATAGCAGAAAATTCATAATTTTAAATATTTATTCCTAGAATGATTCTTTGCCGGTTGGGTCTAATGGCATTGAAAACTCAGCAGTTGCTAATATATCCCAAAAGTTGCTAATAAAATTTAAAAGTTGCTAATATATGGATGAAGTTGCTAATATAATCCATTTCTTGCTAATAAAATAAAAAACTTGCTAATAAACCACACGCACATCCCGTCACGTTCCCCATATACGCAAAAAAAGAGCCCCCTCAGGCTCTTTCTTCAAGAAATAAACAAAAACAGCTGCCTCTTCCCATTGGCATCCAGCCTATCAGTAAAATCCACCCACTTCATTCTGGTTCTCCGTTCTTCAACCAGCTTATTAATCTCCCGCTCAATCATTTGCATCCTTTGATAGGTTTCGGTCACACCCAGGCTGAACTTTTCTGCTGCCTGCTTATGCGGAGAGTGCTTGACCAGCAGGCTCATGAACTGCTCGGAGCTTTCGGACTGCTGTGCCAGCCGGTCCTCTATGTCAGTGACATATCTGTAGAGATCCCGGTCTTCAGGGGGCAGCCCTGAGACAATCTCCCTGATCATAATATCGACGAGTCTTTCATTCATGCTTAACACCCCGCCATGTAAAATTTGTCCCTTTAGTTTATCATATTACCAGCTTGATTTTTTGACTCCGGGAATTTGCCCTTTATGAGAATATTCACGGAAAGCGATCCGGGACATTTTAAATTTGCGCAGGTATCCGCGCGGACGGCCTGTCACCTCACAGCGATTCTTCAATCGGGTTGGGGATGAATCGCGCGGCAGCCTTCTCAGTGCCTCATAATCGCCCTTCTCCCTCAGTTCCCTGCGGATCTCAGCATATTTAGCGACCATCTCCTGGCGCTTTTTCTCTTTTGCTACTTTTGATTTTTTAGCCATTATAAAAAAACCTCCATGCATCAATTCGTAATCATTACGATTTAAATAGGATAAAATAAAGACAGAACAGTCAGATCAAAAACTAAATCGTAACCATTACTATTTATTACAAAAATTATAGTACCATAAATCAGCCTTTCGTGTAAACCAGCCTGCCCGGAAACACAAAAAAAGCTGCAAAAATGCAGCTCCCTCTTACTATGCAGCATGTGATTCTTTACCAGAACCTGACTTCTTTTTTCTCCGGAACAGCGGCACTACCATAACCAGTACAGCTATGATCATCAATGTAAGGCCGATCGGGCGATCCAGCAGGATGGCCAGGCTTCCGTCAGAGATAGTCAATGTCTGCCTCAGTGCCTGCTCCATCATCCCGCCCAATATAAAGGCAAGGATAAAAGGTGCCGCCGGGAAAGAAAAGATCCTCATAAGAAACCCAATTACTCCGAAAATCAGAAGCAGGTATAAATCAAACGTGTTAAAGCTCAAGGCATATACGCCTACCATACTGAAAGTTATAACGAGCGAAATCAGCATCGGCCTTGGAATCGTGAGCACCTTAGCTATATACGGGACAAGGGGCAGATTCAAAATCAACAGAAACACATTGCCGATATACATGCTGGCGATGATGCCCCAGAATACATCGGGATGATCCTGCACCAGCAGCGGTCCCGGCTGGATGCCCAGCACCAGGAAAGCCCCCAGAAGGACAGCTGTTGTACCGGACCCCGGAATCCCCAGGCTCAGGAGCGGAACGAAGGCCCCACCGGTTGCTGCATTATTGGCTGTTTCCGGAGCAGCCAGCCCTCTGATGGAGCCCTTCCCGAATTCTTCAGGCTTTTTCGCCAGCTTTTTTTCACTGATATAGCCGATGAAGGAGGCGATGGTCGCCCCTGCTCCAGGAAGGACGCCAAGAATGAACCCCAGCACCGACTGGCGGGCCATCGGTCCCTTCATCTCCCGGAAATCTTCCCTGGTGATTTTCAGGCTGCCGATGTTCTCATTTTCGGATGATGAAGTATTCTTTCTATTAAATATCAATGTACAAACCTCTGCCAGGGCAAAAAGCCCAAGAGCGATGATAAGGAAATCGATGCCTTCCAGCAGATAGGCGTTGTCAAAGGTAAAGCGGGCAGTGCCCGTCTGTCCGTCGATTCCAATGGTCACGACAATGACTCCAAGAGTGGCTGAGATAAATGCCTTTAAGGTGGACCCTTCCGACAAGCTGGAAATGGCCGTCAATCCTAATAGCATTAAAGCAAAGTATTCGACGGGGCCAAATGAAACGGCAACCGAGGATAGCAGCGGGGAAAACAGCATTAATAAAACAACACTGACTGTTCCTCCAAAGAAAGATGCAATGGCAGCAATGGCCAGTGCCTTGCCCGCCTTCCCCTGCTGGGCCATCGGGTAGCCATCGAATGCGGTAGCAACCGTCCCCGATACTCCGGGTGCATTCAGCAGGATGGATGAAGACGATCCGCCGAAGATCGCTCCATAATAGACTCCGGCCATCATCATTAACGCAATGGCAGGGTCCATATTGTATGTGACCGGGATCATGATGGCAATCGCACTGATGGGGCCGAGGCCCGGCATCATGCCGATGAATGTACCGATAAATACACCGAGGAATACAAATAAGATCCCCTGCAGGCTCAGTGCAACCTGAAATCCTGATAATAATCCTTCAAACGAACCCATAATATCCCTCCTTTAAAATGGCAGAATGCCTGCCGGCAGTGAGATTTGCAGCAGATAATTGAACATCATGTAAATGGACAGCGAGAAGACGACCGAGACAATTGCATTCGTCCATGTTTTCTTATAGCCCAGATACCAGGTTGTGATAAAAATGAAAAGAGCCGTCATGATCACAAACCCGATCATTTCAAAAAAGAAGATATAGACCAAAATAAATGCGCAGACTGTAAGCAATGTCTTGGCTTCGCCATCCGGTATCTTCCGTTTTTTCTTTTCTTCTTCCGTCTCCGCCTTCTTAGAAAAAAACAGCAGTACCGACAGCAGGAGCAGCAGGAACCCGAGCGCTTTTGGCACAAAGTCTGCATCTATTGCCGCATAAGGATATTCTGGAAGCCTGAAGCTTAAAATAAGGTAAAACAGTGCAAAACCTATTAATACAAGGCCAATTTTCCGATTGATTGGCTTCAGCATGTATGATTCCCCCTTTTATCTGATCAGCTTCAGCTCATCAAGCAGTTTATACATTTCATCGTTTTCCTTCTTTAGAAACTCCTTGTATTCGCCGCTGTCCATATAGAGCTCATTCCAGCCATATTTCTCGCGGATCTTTTTCCACTCCGGCGAATCATTCAGCTCTTTTAGCCTTTCTTCATAATACTGAACTTGCTTTTCATCCATATTAGGAGGCCCAAAGAAGCCCCTCCAGTTCACAAAGGTTTCATTGATGCCCTGCTCTATGGCTGTCGGGAAATCCTCGAGTGTATCACCCTTCAGTCTTTCCGGAGAGCTTACTCCAAGCACTTTAATTTTTCCGGCTCTTACCTGCTCGATTGTTTCTGAAGTACCGGCAGAATAAACGTCAACACTTCCGTTGAGGAGCTGTGTCAAGGCTCCTCCATCCTGGTCTGAAACATATTTGATTTTTGTCACATCCACACCAGCGGCTTTAGCAATTTTGATAAATTGAATATGGTCCATGCTTCCTGGAGATGAAACGCCAACAACCGAGATTTTGGAAGGATCTTTTTTCATATCATCAAACAAATCATTCAGATTATCCCATTTTGCATCGGCCCTGACAGCAAATGCTGCATAGTCGGCAATCAGGTTGGACAGCGGGGTAAAGTCATCTACTCCGTATTTTGACTGCCCATTAAGAGGTACAAGAATAATAGGCGGGGACGAAACAAAGATATTATGGGGGTTGCCTTCCTTTTTCATCATATACGCCCAGCCGACGGCCCCGCCTCCGCCCGGTTTATTGATGACAGGCATCCTTTGATCAATAAGCCCGTCCTTTTCAAGCGTTTGGGCAACCATGCGGGCTGTGGTATCCCAGCCTCCGCCGGCTCCAGCAGTTGCCACAACTTCAATCGGCCTGCTTGGCATCCATTTGCCATCCTTATAAATGCCTGCAGCTTCCTTGCTTGAGCAGGCTGACATCATCACCATGCAGAGCAGCAGTGCTGCTGCCAGAATCATTTTTTTCATCGATCATATGCTCCTTTCCATGGCTGAAAACGTTTTCTTTTTGTTATTGTAAAAAAATCAGAAAAATTTGTATCTATTAAACAAGTATTGAGCTTTAAGAACTTTGCGGCCTTTTTGTTCATTTTGTTCACGGATTTGCACACAAAAAAGCTGCACCCTCATCAGCTAACATGGGGGTGCAGCTCTTGTGAACTATAGACTATAATCGATAATATTTTCTCTCGGGCCTTCCGACGATCCCATATTCCAGCTCAGCTTTCGCTTCCTCTGAAGCAACCAGGTATTCCAGGTATCTGCGGGCAGTCGTCCTTGAAGCGCCCATTTCCTTTCCAAGTTCCTCTGCATTAACGCCTTGCTTCATATCATCCAGGATTTCTATCACTTTTTTTAAAGTGAGTGAATCGATTCCTTTAGGCATCTTTTCAGAAGTCATGATTAGAGCTGAACTGCTGCTTAAATAATGGTCGATTGCTTCCTGCGTCAGTTCACTTTCCCGGCATTCCAGGAGCTCTCTCTTTTTGTTTACTTTGCGGATAGCCTCTGAGAATCGTTCAAAAGTGACCGGCTTGATCATATAATCGATCACTCCGTATCTCAAGGACTCCTCTACCATCTGTTTTTCATTGGATGCCGTAATCATGATCACTTCAATATTGGGGAAGTCCTCTCTTATTCTGGGAAGAAGGCTGCTTCCAAGCTCGTCCGGCATATAGATATCCATAATCAGGAGATCTGCTTCCTTTTCTACTAGCAGTTCCAGTGCTTCTGCAGCATTCAATGCTTTTCCAATACACTCGATGCCGTTTATTTTTTTTATAAATTGCTCATGGATGGCAGCCACCCGGTAATCATCTTCTGCGATAATTGATTTGATCATTCTCCCTCATCCTCTATCGATTTTGGCAGAAAGACGGTAAAAATCGTCCCTGCTTCTCCAGTCTTCATTTCAATCGATCCTCCCAGCTCCCCGACCGCCTGGCTGACGAGAGCAAGCCCATATCCCCTGCCGTCCTTTTCTTTTGTCGAAAAGCCTTTGTCAAAAATCCGCTGCTCATCCTCAGGCAAGATTCCTCCGCCATTATCTTCCACTTCAAAGATAATGTCATTGCCGATATCTGTAGCAAAGAAAGAAATACGCCTGTCCGCCATCACTTCTGTCGCTTCTAGGGCATTATCTATCAGATTGCCGATAATCGTAATCAAATGGGTAACCGTCATTCTTTCCGGCAGCGGTTCAACCGCCGAGCTGTCATCAATCGTAAAGCTTACCTTCTTTTCAGAGGCTTTCGCCAATTTTCCCAGCAGGACTGCCTGCAGGCTGCTGTCCCTGATCTGCTCGAACAAAATGTGATTTTGCTGATCATGGGCACCTGATTCTTCCTGGATCATGCGGACAGCTTCGTCATACTGCCCCAGCTGCATCATGCCGGACAGCACATATAATTTATTTGTAAATTCATGTGTCTGGGCGCGAAGATCTTCGGAGTAGCGCCTCACCTCTGATAAAGTATTGAGCATTTCATTGATTTCTGTTTTGTCCCTGAAGCTTGCGACTGCACCTATAACCTCACCATTTTCGAAAATAGGCGTCCTGTTCACCACGACTGGTTTTTCCTCAAGCAGAACTTCCACATCTTTTTCCGGCACACCTGTTTCCAAAACCTTATTCATGCCCGTTCCCTTGATAACATCAGTGATTCGCTTATTCACTCCGTCTTCCTTAAGAGCGAGAATCCGGCGGGCAGAGGGATTCATCATCGTGATGACACCATCACGATCCACAGCGATAATCCCTTCTTTTACAGAATCCAGGATAGCGCTTCTTTCATGGTATAAGGAAGCAATTTCATGCGGCTCCAGGCCCATCATATCTTTCCTGATATCTCTCGCAAGCAAAGTCCCGCCGGCTACACCAAGGAGAATTGCACCACAAGAAATGAGCGCGATTTTCTTCAGCCTGCTGAGAGCCTCTTCCTCGAGATCATCCAAAAGGAAACCTACTGACACGACGCCTGCAATATCCCCATTTTCATCCACTATTGGCGCCTTCCCTCTTATCGAAGGTCCAAGCGAACCTGTAGCTTTAGATACATAAGCTTCTCCCTGCTCGAGGGCCCGCTCATTATCTTCTCCGACCATCCGCCCGCCAATTTTGCCGGTATCAGGATGTGAATAGCGAATGCTGTCCGCATTCCCTATCACGATAAATTCAGCACCAATATCTTCCCTGATTTTCTCTGCAAGCGGCTGGATCTTTTCTGAAGGATCTTCCTCCCCAAATGCATCTTTCACACCAGGCATATGAGAAACCGCCAGCGCCACATAAAGGGCCTGCTTGCCCATGCTTTCTTCTGTCTGTTCATATTCCACATAAGCGTATAACCCGGATAAAAGGGCTATGACGCCTGCTATCAGCATCACAATCAATACGATGATCTTCGTGCGCATCGTAACCGCTTTCTTATTTCTCATAGGCTGGCACCCCGAACTGGTTGATTCTATTATAATAGTAGATTTTTAATAGAGTGTCATATGTATTGCTGAAAGCTGAACGCCCATTATTCCAAGATTGTCAAAATACTGTAATCATCTTTGTTCCAACCGCAGTCTGTAAGGGCATAATTTTTCCGTTTTTCCCCTTTCTCTATATCAATAGACTTGCATTCTCTTTCTTTAACCATTCTCGGTCCAAAACCATCTCTTCTCGTATCAAGAATAGAATGGATGACTTTCCCATCATATTCAAGATCATGCAGGATAGGGGCACCTTCTTCTGTATAACTTACAACCCTGATGGTATCTTCACTGCCTTTTTGTATATTTGTTATAAACGATAAAAACCTCTCAAGATTCTCAATGTCTCCGTGCATGGAAAAAATATCATCCTTAGAAGGCTTATAATCGGGCAGCTTAGCTGCAGATTCTTCTTGGGTACGGCAGGCCATGAGGAGGAGAGAAAGCAGTATGTACAGGGGGAATAGTTTTTTCACAAAGCACCCCTCCAAATATACGTTTATCTCAGATTATATCATTTGAAAGCTGCTCTATTAAATGAAAAAAAGCTTGACCCTTTCTAAGGATCAAGCTTCTCTCCTATTCTTCCTTCTCCACCCAGTTATCATCATCGTCTTTCTCATACTTTTTCTTCACCGCACTCCACGCAACCTTGAAGGCTGTTTCTTCTTCGTCGTATTCTTCACTTGCTGAGTTGAAGGCTTCCTTGAAGATTTCCTGGGCGTGATGTGGCAGATTGTCTTTGACGGAATCCGGCAATTCGCTTAGTTTATCGTATGGCATGATGATTCCTCCTCTTCTCTTGTTCTGTTAGGTATTTTTCCTGAATGGCATTTTCTTAAACACCAGAAGAAGAAATCATAACAGGAACTGTAGAAGCGGATAAAACCAGGGAATGACTAAAGAAGTGAGAATGGCAGAGAATCCCATGGCGGCGCTGGAGACTGCTCCCTGCACAGGATCTTCAATCGCAGCCTGGCTTGTGCCGATCCCGTGGGCCACTGTTCCGATGCCAAGCCCTCTAGCGAAAGGATCGCTGATTCTTAGAAAAGATAGAATAACAGAGCCCATGACAGCACCGAAGATTCCGGCCGAGATGACGAAGACAGCAGCAAGCGGCGGGTCACCGCCGATTATTTTGGCTGCTTCAATTGCAACGGGAGTCGTAATCGCTTTTACGGCAGAGGTAGCCTGGATTTTTTCCGGCAGACCAAGCACTTTTGCCAGCAGTACGGCCGATGTGATGGTCGACAAGGTTCCAGCCGTCAGTCCGATGACAGCAGGCTTCAATCTTTCCCTGATCACCATCCGGTTATGATACAGAGGAACGGCAAGGGCTACAGTGGCAGGACCAAGCATGAAGGTCATGATATTTTTTGCCGGCATGTATTCTTCATACGTAATCCCTCCAGCCAGCAGCAGAATGATCAAGACAGCCGTAGCTGTAAAAACAGGCGTGGCGAATGGGGAGAGCAGCCGGGCGGAAAGCGCCTTTGCCCCGATATAGACGATGATCGTCAAAAGGATGCTAATGAGTGTGATCCCGCTCACCCTTTTCTGCCCCTTTTCCTGAAAAATAAGCTGCCAATCCGGAAGTTACGATCAGCCCGATGACTGTGCTGTCAATAATCATAATGAGCAGCTGCCAGCCGCTCGTCTGTATCAGTCCGCCGTAACTCATCAGGCCTACTGCTATCGGAATAAAAAAGAAAGCCAGATGCCGGTTTAGGAATGAAGCTCCCTTTTCGATCTGGCTCACCTTGACGGCACCGGTAAGCAGCAGGATGAATAAAATCATCATCCCAAGTACGCTTGCAGGAAGGGGCAGGTGAAGAATTTCAACGATAAAATCTGAAGCAGCGTAAATAAGCCACAGCAGAAAAAGCTGCCATAAAAAGATAAGTGCATTTTTCAACATTCAAATCCTTCTTCCACTAGATAATCTACTATTTATAATAGAGGAAAAAGGGCAAAATTGCTTAGTATTTCATCCTATACATTCAGCCGGCTGGCTGCTTTCCTTCCATGGAGGATAAAGTAAAGGACTGCAGCAATCAGGACAATCACTGTTCCTATCATGTAAATCATGCTGTAGCCTGATTGGGCCGCTGCAGTTCCGAGGATAAAAGAGCCAATGGCAAAACCGCCGTCAAAAAAGACAAAAAAAGTCGCGGTCGCCGTCCCCTTTCTGCCTGCGGGGGCCGTTTCCACTGCAATGGTCTGAAAACACGATACCAGCGTGCCAAAACCGATGCCGACAAAAATACTCCTGAAAGCAGGAGCTGAAAGCTTGATGATGCCTGGCTCAGCATCCAGACACCGATCCCAAAGAAGAGGATGCAAGGGTAGATCACTTTGTTTTCCCCAAACTGATCAAACCATCTTCCAGTGAACGGCCGGGAAATCAATAACGCCGCGGCATATACGACAAAGAAGTAGCTCGCTGCCCGTACGAGGTCCAGCTCTCTCGCATACACCGAGATAAATGAAATGACGCTGGAATAGACAAAAGATAATGTAAAAGCAACAAATCCAATGGGCACTGTCTTACGTTCAAAAAAGTCCGACAGCTTCATGTTTTTCACTGCTGCCTGCTGGGTCTGCCCGTTTTGCTGTTCTTTCAGCTCCATCATCAATCCGCAGATAAGAGCAAGCAAGGAGCAGGCAATGCAAACGGCGAACAGTACGATGTAACTGGCTGCTCCTATTATGGTCAGCCCGGCGAATGGTCCGATGACCATGGCAAGGTTCATGAAAGTGGCATAATAGCCCATTCCTTCCCCGCGGCGCTCAGCCGGAATAATGGCTGCAGCAATAGCTCCTGTTGCGGTGGTTGCCATTCCGAAGCCCGCCCCGTGGACGACCCGGATAATCAGCAGCACAAGCGGTGATTCAACAAAAAGGTAAAGGATGGATCCAGCCAGGAAAATAGAGGCTCCGATGATTAAAATTTTCTTCGGGCCAAAGGTATCAAGCCACTTTCCAGAAAACGGCCTGAAAACTATCGCAGACAGAACGAATACCGTAATAACGAGACCGATATCCTGCCCTCCACCCTGCAGTTCTTCGGCTACATATACCGGCAGTGTAACGGTAAGCATATAAAAAATCACAAATACAAAAAAACTGGCAAAGGAAATAAGGATAAAATCCTTTGTCCAAAGCTGAGGTTTTTCCAACTGTTTCACATCTTTCTCCAGATATATGGATATATTTAACGCGGGAAAAGCTCCCCAAGTGATCTGAGGAGCTTTTCCTTATATTATAGGATATTTTCCTGTCATTTATTAGAATGGGAACTCACGATAAGTTTTTTGAACAGATACCCACTTGGTTGTCGTAAATTCTTCAATAAGCCAAGGATTGCCGAAACGGCCGACACCTGAAGCTTTATTGCCGCCGAAAGGAATATCAGGCTGCGCATTAACAGTCTGGTCGTTGATATGAGTCACACCGCTGTCAATCTGCAGGGCATATTGCTGCGCTTTTTCAAGATCCTGCGTAAAGATGGATGATGACAGTCCGTACTCTGTTTCTGAGGCAATCCTGATCGCTTCTTCATCACTTTCAACCGGAATGATAGTTGCGATTGGAGAAAAGACTTCAGTCTGAGCCAGGGCAGAATCATTTTTCACATCCTTGAAGACGTAAGGAGTCAGGATGTTGCCCACCCTTTGTCCTTCAAGAGCAAGCTTCTCGCCATTTGCAATGGCTGCTTCAATAACAGCCTGTGCCTTCTGAAGCTGCCTGTCATTAATCAGCGGGCCAACGACTGTTGCAGGGTCCTTTGGATTGCCATAAGGCAGAGCTTTTGCTCTTTCAGTGAATTTGCTTGTAAATTCTTCAGCAATATCTTTATGGACAATGATCCTGTTTGTGATCATGCAAATTTGGCCCTGATGGACGAATTTACCGAAGATGGCTGCATCAACCGCACGATCGACATCTGCATCTGAAAGGACGATAAATGGATTGTTTCCGCCAAGCTCCAATGCCACTTTTTTCAGATTCCTTCCGGCAATTTCCCCGACATGCCTTCCGACAGCAGTTGAGCCTGTGAATGAAATGAAGCGTGGAATTGGATGTTCAAGCAGATAGTCGCCTGTCCCATCTGTTTTTGGATCTGTCAGCAGAAGGTTCAGGACGCCTGCCGGCAGGCCGGCTTCTTCAAATGCTTTTGTCAGGATGACGCCGCCTGTGATGCCTGTTGCGACATCCGGCTTATGCACAACTGCATTGCCTAGCGCAATGGCAGGAGCAATGGTCCTTACTGACAGGTTAAGCGGGAAGTTGAATGGCGAAATGCTTGTGATAACTCCCACCGGTACACGGTACACATGGTTTTCCTTCCCTTTGATGGTTGCCGGAACCTGGTTCACGACATTCACTTCATCTGCAAACTTAATCGCTTCCTCCAATTCCTCAAATGTGATCTGCAGAGCGATGTTTGCAGCAAGGATCGTACCGCCTGTTTCTGATGTGTAGATGTCTATGATTTCTTCTTTATGCTCCTCAAGGTAGGCAATCACTTTCCTAATAACTTCTTTTCGTTCTTCAGGAGTTGTCTTTGCCCATTTCTTTTGGGATTTTTCAGCAGTAAGCATTGCCTGATCAATATCGGCTTCTGTTACCGTTTTGACGGTATACAGCTTGGAATCGTCATACGGGTTCAATACATCAATTGTATTGGCGCCGCTTCCCTCCAGCCATTTTCCGTTAATATATTGTTTGGTATAATCCTTATAATTGACCATAAATCTCTCCCTCTCCCTGAAACTATTGCGGGAAGCTCTTATGCAATTAGGCTGATTAAGCATCCTTTATGCACTCTCTTCCCCGGCAACAACTGTATATTAGCATGAGTAAAGTTGCTATAACAACTTTAATGCTTAGCTGACTAACCTTTTTTCAAACAGGAGTTTTTACCCAGGAACTTATTAGAGGGTTTTCCGTAGATAAATTATAATGAAACAATATGGCTGAGGAGGAACTTATGAACGATCGAAAACAAAGAAATTTACTATTATCCAGTATATTAAGCAGCTTCCTGGTCATTTCTGCCTGCAGCAATACTGAAGCTGATAAAAAAGAAACGCAGGCCGCCCAGCAGGAGGAAGATCAATACGAAAAACTTGTAAAAGAACAGAATAAGGAGTCTGAGTTAGAGCCGATTGAATTGACTTCCTACAGCGAAGAAGTTGGACTGCAACTGAAGGAACCGGTCTACAAGGAATTTACCGTCAATGAAAAAGCAGTTGTCCAGGGAACGATTGAAAAGTCAGCCAGCCTGAAATCTGACTTTGTCTGGATCAAAGTCCGTGCAGCTGAAGAAGGTCCGGCAGGCAGTGAGCACGAATATTACACAGCGATTGAGGACGGAAAATTTAAACAGGAACTTCACTTCTTCAACGGTGAGGGAGAGTATCAGGTAAAAGTGC
This sequence comes from Bacillus infantis, assembly GCF_020171945.1. GTDB lineage: Bacteria > Bacillota > Bacilli > Bacillales > Cytobacillaceae > Bacillus_AB > Bacillus_AB infantis_A. The sequence continues at coordinate 669,714 of NZ_JAIVAP010000001.1, forward strand.
AGATTCCGAGCATGGATCAGGAAAACTACTATTATGATACAGCTTCATTCACCGTCCATAATGTGAACCCTGAAATCGTCCGCGATGTCACATATACCCCTTTCGGACAGGAGGACGAAATCAGTCTCGATCTTAATTCCAGCTATGTGGAAGAAAATGAAATCTTCCGGCTTGAAGGAGATGCCGGCAAACTCGATGACAATGATACAGTGATGATCAAGCTGAACAAAGACTTTGATACATGGACACACGTCCTGCCGGTCGAGCAGGGCAAGTTCGCTTACGATGTCCCCCTGCTATATGGAAAAGGCGTCCACAACCTGGAAGTGCTTGTTCCTGACAAAGAACGGGAAAACTATTACCAGACAGCCACAACGCTTTTGATCGACAATCAGTCAGACAGGACCATGAAGCCGATCGAGTATTATGAAACTTACAGGGAACGCGGTGTCACGCTGGAGTCCCCGCAGTTCGGGGGCGAAGAATCAAATGGTGAATATACAGTCAAGGGCAGAATAGATCCTGATGCAGATTTCGGCCGTGAAACAACTCATATCTATGTTTCTACCAAAAAAGGTGAAGATGAAGCACTTGATGTCATCCCGGTAGAAGACTTTGAATTTGACGGCTCCTTTCACCTCCGCTTTGGGCCAGGCTCATATGAGGTTACGCTGAGTGTCCCGGAAATCAAGGAAGAAAACAGTGACAGCTTCCGCTATTACGGCTTTGCTTCTTTTGAAGTGGAAGCAGACAGCGAGGATAGACGCGACCTTCTGCCATCAAGAGGTGTCGAGTCAGAAGCACCAGAAATTAAGAGTCTCGCAGGAAAATTGACATCAGGGAAAAGCTCTGAGAAAGAAAAAATTAAGGCAATCTATGAATATGTCGCCAAAAATGTTTCCTATGATGTAAGCAAATATGAAAATAGTACATTCAGCTGGGACGACAGCGCCCTGAAAACGCTGGAAACGAAAACCGGCGTCTGCCAGGATTATGCCTACCTCGCCACGGCCCTATTGCGTGCCAGCGGGATTGAAGCCAGGATCATTGAAGGTACCGCCCGAGGAGGCTTCTGGCCTTCCAACCATGCCTGGGTCGAAGCAAAAGCAAACGGCAGCTGGATCGTCATGGACCCTACCTGGGGAGCCGGCTATATTCAAAACGACCAATTCGTTGCTAAATACACCGATAAATATTTTGAGCCAAATCAGGCTGAATTTGAAAAAACGCATACAAGAAAAGGTGTCACCTACTAAAATATTTGGAGAGACAGAACCTTGGCGTTCTGTCTCTTCTTTTAAAAAAGCTATATTTTTCATTTAGGGCGAAAGACCATAATATGGTAGTATGAGACTAAGGAAAATTGAATATTCGAAACGCAATTCGAATAAAGGAGGATTTGAAAATGACAGGTTTAGTCACTGTGGTTATGATCTTTTCCATTCCGCTTGTCGCCATCGTCACGAGCCACTTTCAATCACTTGCCAAAACTAAAGTGAAAATCATTGAAAAAGAGCTGGAGCTGGAAAAACTGAAGCATGAGAATTATTTGATAGAGACACAGAAGATGAGGATTGAATTGGAGAAGATGAAGCTGGAGGGGCCGTTGGAGGTAAAGTGAAAAAGGGTTCGGTAGAGCTTCAAGAAACCAGCCGGATTTGCTAGCTTTCCCACCAACCATCCACAAATATAGTATGTCCCCTACGGTTAAGGGGATTTTTTTCTGTCTTCCTCACCTGAATATTATGTAACCCCCCAAAAGCGAAAGAATATGATGCAATAACAGCCAAATGAAATCGGGGGATTATGCAATGAAAGAAGAATTTGATCAAATGGGAAAAAAGGATAAGACAGAAGCGATTCTTGAGCTGGAAAAGCAAATTGCTGCTGCTGTCTGGCTGCAAGCCATTGGCCAGGCCGCAGAAGCCGTCCTGTTTTCAAAATTATTGACCTTAAAGAATGAAAGCGGACCAGAGAATGACGGCAAAAGAAAAATTGAAGCTGGCCTTTGGATACAAACCATTGGGCAGACGATGGAGGCAATAGGTGTTTCATCCGAGCTCTCAACACCCGGCGCCCTGCTTTCAACAGCTCCAAGAATGATCATCACTGGAGATTTGCTGCAATCCGCAGGTGCTGCTATAGAAGCCAGCGGAGGGATAGAAGTATTGGCGGTAAGAGAAGGTGAGTTTTTGCCATAGTAAATATCAAAATGCGGACTTGGCGGACTTGGAGCCCTGCATGTGATACGTAGCCCTTCAATAAAATCTTATTGCTTTTTAGCTTGATTTAACGCCATATAGCCAGCGCCGATCACCCCTGCTTCTGCCCCGAACTCACAGATGGCAAGCTTCATTTTGCCTCTTAGATTTGCATAAAGTTTTTCATTAATTTTATTGTTAACCTCATCCATCAGCCAGGGATTACGGCAGATGACAGCTCCGCCAAGCACAAATGCCCCTGGATCCATGAGCAGAATGATGGAGGCGGCAGCATTCGAAAAATGCTCAATCCAATCATTGATCACTTTAACGGCCATCTTTTCCTTATCTTTAAATTTTTCAAACAGGTATTCTGCGTCCGAACTTTCACCATATATTAGCTTACTCCTGGCATCAAGTGCCCTGCCGCTGCAAAGGGATTCCAGTGTCTGTTCCTTGATCCCCTCTTCTTCGCTTGCTTGGCCGATGATCATTCTGCCCGCTTCGCCTGCATATCCATTGTCCCCCCTGATCATTTGGCCGTTATAATAAACGCCCATCCCAATGCCAGTGCTCACTGTCATGTAGAGAGAATAGCTTTTTCCTTTAGCCGCTCCCTTTTCTGCTTCCAGCAGCCCCGCTGCATTAACATCATTGTCAAAGAAAACCTCAAGCCCAGGAAAGCAGGATTGTATGTACTCCATTCTTATTCCATCGATAACAGGGATGTTGTCTGCGTCTTTTATTACTTTTGTCTGATCATTCCATGGGACAGGCAGGGCAATTCCGATTTTGTTAGCATTTTTCTGAGGATCGACCCTTTGAGCCATCCGGAAGATTTCACTAAACATTTTATCTGCCGTTTCAAAACTCCTGGTTACTGCCGTTTCCATACGGATAACCGACAAATCTTTTCCGATAAGTCCCACACGAATATTGGTAGCGCCAATATCTACACCAATTACAAGTTCATCCATTTCAAAATAGCTCCTTACCCAGCAACTCTTTTTTACAATTTTTGCGTAATCATAGTTAAGACCTGCGTTCATGCTGACAGGCAGGAATGAAACTCTAGTTGAATAAATCTCCTTTTATGTTCACCAATCTTGTATTTTTCTTAAAATGCACCTGCACCTGTTAATCTGATACTAATTTTCTCATTCAGAGTAACCAGGAGCAAATATAATATAGATTGCACCAATACTGCAACTTTAGTGGATTCAGAAAGATTGACTCCAAATTTTTAGAATAGGATTACAAATGGGTCCTCAATTCTCTTACCTATCAAATAGAAAAAATAAGCGGAGATTTTCCCGCTAAATACAGAATAGAGCTCATTTCGAGGTAAATAAGGGGAGATTTTCCATTTATACAAAATAAAAAACCGTATTCTCGCGTTTTTCGAGTCAATAAGAGGAATTTCTCCGTTAATTTAAGCTGTTTTTTATAAAAATTTCTAAATAAGCGGAATTCTTCCGTCTATTAATCAGACTGGGTTCTTGACTTGATCCCCTACCCGATAAGAGCGAATCCTCTGAGTGCCAGATGCGGGGATCAGCATCTTTTTTTCGACCAGTTGGGAAAGTACCTTTTTTACTGTCTTGGCACTTAGCTTTAGATACTTCTCGACTTCTTTTGGGGATATGTCTTCTCCTTTTCGAATCACTAGACGAAGTACTTCCTTTTCAAGAAAGGACAAAGAAGTTTGGTCCAGCTCATCACCCAGCCACCTGCCTATTACTTGCTGAACAACCTGTTGGCATCTGCGGGGATTCTCTTTTACTTGATCAAAAGAAAAGCGGATGACGGTCCATCTATCAATCACCAGCTGGTTTTGACGTTCCAGATTGTCGGAAAATTGCCACCTGCTGGTGTTCTTTAGATGAGGGCCATACCCGTCGACCTCTAGGCAAACCTGGATGCCGGGACGTATATACGCAAAATCCAAATACCTTTTGCCATCCTTATAATCATCAATTTCATATTCTGGATGAAGATAATTAAACTGGTAAAATACTGGCCACCACACTTGCTTCAAAAACAGCATTTCAGCATGTTTGTGACCTTCTTCCAGGCGCCGCAGCCGCTCACCGGTTCTTGCCTGTAAGTGATCATGTAAAAATGCCTGATATTCTTCTTCAAATCCCATATATCCCTCTCCTATCTATAAGAAAATGAACAGCATAGGTTTAATAGCTTCCAATGAAACAAATCCAGTCTTGATTCATTTGTTTTAATAGGATGATTTTTGAATGACTTTGTAGAATAATGAGTGGTAAATGTGAGTGAAAAAAGAGGATAAATATGATGTTAATAGAGGATTGTAAACGGGCAAACAGAATTGTGGAGCAGCAATGATAAAAGAATCTTTCGATAATAACCCCTGTATAAACTAATTTTAGTGTATTAGATTTCTAACAATTGTCAATCAACTTATGCCATTCGACAATAAGTCTTATCTAACATCTCCTAACCTTAAGAGAGTATTTGTGTTAAAACCTCACCTACTTATAACAGGTTCCAACTCATCTCGAGAAGGCACAAAACAAAAAAAGCGGGGCATCCATCCGCTTTCCTGGATGCCCCGCTCAAAAAAGATGTTTACTTGCTGCTGAAAATATTTACGCCCACCACATATCCCCAGGCGTTTCCCTAATCAAAACTTCATTCAGGTTCTTCACTGCCCGTGCAAACCCTTCATCAATCGACATCAGCGGATCTTCATGCTCGATGCTGACGACATAGTCATATCCATACAGCCTCAGGGCACTCATCATGTCGCTCCATTCCTGGATGCTGTGGCCGCAGCCGACGCTGCGGAACGTCCAGGCTCGTGTCTGGACTTCTCCATATGGCTGCATGTCTGTCAGTCCATACATATTGACATTATCCTGGTCAATATAGGTGTCCTTGGCATGGAAATGATGGATGGCACCGGCTTTCCCGAGAATTTTTATCGCTGCGACCGGATCGATGCCCTGCCACCAAAGATGGCTTGGATCAAGATTCGCCCCGATGGCCGGGCTTGTTTCCTCGCGAAGCTTCAGCATGGTGTAAGGGGTATGGACAAGGAAACCGCCATGCAGTTCCAGTCCAATTTTCACATTATGCTCTTCTGCTAAAGTGCCGATTTCCTTCCAATATGGTATAAGCTTGTTTTCCCATTGCCATTTGAGAACATCGCCATATTCTGCCGGCCATGGTACAACTGGCCAGTTTGGCTGTTTTGCTTCTTCACTGTCGCCCGCTGTGCCGGAAAAGGCATTGACGACCGGTACACCAAGGAGTGAAGCAAGCTTAATTGTTTTTCTGAGTACGTCATCAGATTCTTCAGCAAAAGCTTTGTCAGGGGAAATTGGATTTCCGTGGCAGCTGAATGCGCTGATCGTCAGGCCTCTGGATGTTACTGCTTCCAGATAAGCTTTTCTTTTAGCCTCATCTTCAAGCAATTCATCCAATGGGCAGTGTGCATTTCCAGGATAGCAGCCTGTGCCGATTTCAACGGCATCAAGACCTGCTTCTTTTACGTGATCGAGCATTTCTTCGAAAGATTTTTGTGAAAATAATACTGCGAAAACACCAAGTTTCATTCTGCCAGGACCCCTTTCTTAAGAGGAACAATTTGCTTTGTTTTCTGTGATTCGATTGCTGCAAGAATGATTTCAAGGCTCTTTAAGCCTTCTTCTCCGCTGATCAGCGGCTCCTTGTCTTCTACTACACTTTCAACAAAATGATTGATAACATGGGAAGTTGTCTGTCCGCCTTCCTCGTTTGTCTGGATTTTGTCCAGCTTATGCTGAACCGAACTGCCGTCGCGGTAAACTTCAATCAGCGAATATTCCGGATCTGCTTCAAGATGGATGGTCCCTTTTTCCCCGTAGATGACAGTGGAGTTGTCGCTTCCGCCCATATAAGACCAGCTTGCTGCCAATGTGCCGACTGCACCTGACTCTGACCGGAGGACACAGACCGCGTTATCGTCCACTTCTGTATTTTCCTTCGCGTTAGTCGCAATCAGAGCACCGACTTCTGTGAACTCACCGAGCAGATAGCGCAATAAATCGGCTTTATGTACGCCAAGATCGCCCATGGCACCGATAAAGGCTTCCCTTTTATTAAAGAACCAGCTGTCAGCGCCATCCGCACTCCATCCTTCAGGGCCGGCATGCCCGAATGTCGTTCTGAAGCTGAAGATCCTGCCAAGCTTGCCGCTCTCAATGATCTCCTTTGCTTTCTGATGAGCAGCTGTGAAGCGCTGGTTGTGGGCAATCATAAGTTTCTTTCCGTTCGCCTTGGCAGCTTCATTCATTGCTTCTGCTTCTTCCCTTGATGCAGCCATAGGCTTTTCACACAGAACATGGCGGCCTCCATTCAGGGCTGCAATAGTAACTTCAGCGTGCAGGAAATTCGGCAGGCAAACACTGACCAGGTCGATTCCTTCCATTTCAATGGCTTCTTTATAATTGGTAAATGCCCTGGCACCGTATTTCGCAGCTGTCTCTTCTGCTCTTTCCAGGTTGCTGTCACATACAGCAGCGATTTCAACAAATGGGTTCGCGGCATATTCGGGAAGGTGGCGATATTGGGCAATGCTTCCGCAGCCGATTACAGCAGCTTTTAATTTAGTCATTAGTATCAAACTCCTTTAGTGGAAAATTGTTCTTTTAAGTAATTGATGCTTATTTCAATACTTTCGAATGGCGTCAGGCGGCTTGCATCCTGCTCTACTACCCACCACTTTACTCCTGCTTCATCTCCAAGACTGAGAATTTCCTGCAGATCGATGCTCCCTTTTCCAAGCTCTGCAAAGAACTGTTCTTCATCTCTGGTCATATCCTTCAGATGTACAAGGGGTGACCTGCCTTGATACCTTTTAATCCAGGCAGCCGGATCTTCCTTTGCTTTTGCCAGCCAGTAGACATCCAGTTCTGTCTGGAGCAGTCCGGGGTCGCTGTCATCAAAAATGGCCTCAAGCGCCATCCTCCCGTCACTCAATCTTTCAAGCTCGAAATCATGATTATGGTAGCATAATGTGATTCCTGCATCCTTCAGCTTCCGGCCTGCTTCATTCAGCAGGGGAATGAGTGATTGATAGCTTTCCTCTGTCCGCTCATCCGGCATAAGGTAAGGGCAAACCGCATATTGAATTCCAACCGTTTTAAGATTGGAAATCACATTGTCCAGGTTGTCCTTAAGGTCCGCCAGAGGGACATGGGCAGATACCGGTGCAAGATTAAGATCGTCAGTCAATTCCTTCACTTTTTCTGCACTCAGCCCTCCAAAACCAGCAAATTCCACCCCATCAAAACCGAGTTCTGCCACTTTCTTCAGGGTACCTGCAAAATCTTTCTCCGTTTCTTCACGAAGTGTATAGAGCTGTACTGCAATTGGTATTCCCGACATCTTGATCCCCTCGCTTCCTCAAATTTTTAAAATAAACTATTTGATTCCATCATAAGTGACCATCAAATATTTGAACATTCATGATATGATTAAAACATGCACTATTTTGCTATTTTGAGTGACGGGGGTCTTTTTTTGAAAACGGATACATTGTTTTGCGGTTATTCATACCATACACAGCCTTTTTATTCTCATCATAAGTCCGGCTACCCTTCCTACCTGATCCGCCTGCAGACAGAAGGAGCATGCGAAGCGATCGTCAGAGGCAATCGCAGGAAATTGGAAAAAGGAGACCTGCTGCTCATCAAGCCTGGGGACCATTATGAACTGATGGTCGACAGCCTGCTCCCTGATAAGGCTATTTTGAGCGGAGACTATCACCTCATCTGTGAGGGGGAATGGATCGAAGAGTGGTGGAAAAGATCTAATAAACCGGATATAGCACGGATTGACGCTGATGAGAGGCTGCTTTCCCTGTGGAGGCATCTGATCATCGAATTAAGGCGGCCCTCTAAGGAAGAGTATAATGAACTATCCGACTATCTTCTCCGCTCACTCTGCATCTCGCTTGAAAGAGCGCTGAAAGAAACGTCTCTTTCAAGCCACAGACCATATGCAGTCACAAGGATGCTCAGGTTCATCGAGGAGCATGCCCTTTCCTCTTTTAAAGTAGAAGAAGCCGCTGACCATGCCGGGCTGAGCGTCTCACGTGCTGTGCATCTTTTCAAGGAAAGCACAGGAAAGACGATCATGGAATATGCCATGGAAATCAGGCTGGCTGCTGCAGAGGAAAGGATGAAATATACCACCATGACACTGGAGCAGATTGCAGAAGACTGCGGCTTCGGCACCTACCCTTATTTTCACCGCGTGTTCAGCAAAATGCACGGGAGAGCACCAGGGGTGTATCGGCGGATGGAATATGGAGGGATGGGGAGAGTGAAGAGCTGAGGGTATTTGGTGGGAGGTTTTGAGGCACTCTTTTATCATTCTACCTGTTTTAGAGTGTCTCTTGTTACTGTTATGAAGCACTCTGTATTTGATCTATTGGTGTTAGAGTGTCTCTTGTTACTTATATGAAGCACTCTGCACAGTCATTGTTGGCCGCAGAGTGCCCCATGCCACTAATATAGAGTACTATGCAAGGTTACAGACCGTTTTAGAAAGCCTCAACATTCCCTCAACACATCAAAAAGGCGCATGCTCCTCATGCGCCCTCCTAATTATGCAATTTCATGAACAGTGATTTCCGGCCTGCTGCCGATTCGGATATTAATCCCTGTCTGTCCCAGCCCCTCGCTGATATAGAAAGGCATGCCATTATGATAGTGCAGGCCTTTTACCATATTCATGCGCACCAGTTTTCCCATTTTAGCCAGATGATACGGTTTCGGCCAGTGAATCTGGCCGCCGTGGAAGTGGCCGGATAAAAGATAATCATATTTATAGTCCTTCATCTCAAGGACCACGTTCGGATCATGTGTAAGCACCAGATTGTATCCCTCCTTCACACTAAGGTAAGATAGGGCCACATTATGATGCTTGGTACTGTAATTATCAATTCCAATAATGTTTAACTTTTCTCCATTTATATCAATGACAGTATGCTCATTCCGAAGCGTCCTGCACCCGTATTGCTCGAGTATCTCTTTCAGAGCCTCAAAATTCTTTCCCTTCAGTACATAATCATGATTGCCAAAAACGGCGTACATGCCATAACGAGGTTCGAGTTTATTAAGCATTTGTAGGTAGGGGGCCAGCTTCGGTAAACTCCTTTTTCGGTCCATGAAATCCCCCGTCAGGGCAATCAGATCGAAATCCTTTCCGGCTATCAGCTCATATAGTTCTTTTGGTCTGATTGAAATATTCTCCAGATGCAGATCAGATAAATGAAGAATCTTTATTTTATTGCCGGCAAGCACAATATCCGGCCGTTCAACCGATATTGTCCTGACAGCTACTTTGCTCGTATTTTTATTTGCTTTAAACAGTAAATAACCAAGGTAGACAGAAATGATCAAGAAAAAATATAATGACATTCGCACATCTCCTCCTAGTTAACCAGTATAAAGGGCTCGTCCCCTAAGTCCTAGTGGAAGTTGGAGGAAGTATTGAAAAAACGATGACCCTTTTTCCAGAAAAGATAGTACAATAGTATTTTCTGGTTCATCGGAAGGAGTGTTTTTATGAGATTGCTTGGCATTATTATTGGAGTTATTGTTGCTGATAACCTGTTCCACCTGATCGACGCTTTTGCTTATGGCCTTAAGGCCGAAACCAGCCTGGAACGGATCGGGGCTGTATTCTTTGGCGTCTGTGTACTGGGCGTATTGATGCTCATTTTCCACCGGCTGTTTTCTGCTGCCTTTTTCAATGGATTCACAGCGGCAGCAGGTTTATTCCTGAGCTTCGACATCGCCGTATTTCACTGGATCTTCCAGCTTCACCGGATCACTAACGGGCCTGAAGCCAACTGGCTTGAGCCGCTGTTTGTAATTGGCGGATCTATTTTGGTTTGGCATGGGATTAAGAAAGAGAGAATGGCAGTCAAACGTGCTTAAATCGGCAATTGCTTGTTACTGGACTTTTTTATTCATATGGTCTTCATTTAAACCTACCGAAAAACCTGCAAGTTTGCTAAGATAAAAAGATAAAAAATCAACTTGCAGGTGAATAAACATGTCTGAAACAAGCGAATTAAAAGGATTTGATACAAGTATTGTGTATGACTACAAGGATTATCCTGATGTTAAAAGCGGGAGATGCGATAATTGCGATAATACCTTGTTTAAAAGCTCGGTGAAGGACTTTATTTTTCTACGTGAATGCCGGAAATGCGGAATGAAGAAAAGTATATAAAGCTGTGGGAGGAGGCGCAAATCTTGCGTCTCTTTTTATATACCGATTAAGGAATGGAACTCTATTTATCTACTTATTATTTTTTACATCTCTTTAACCGTTGTCTCATATACTGGACTAGCACAATGTTTAAGGAGTGATCGGTCTGGTATGAAGAGCAAAACACTTAAAAGGCTGGCAATATTGTTGGTAATCCTCTTCGTCTTTGTTTTACTGGGATCTGTTTCTGCTATCATTTATGCCAACTATTATGTCAATGAAGGCGAAGTACCTGTATCACAGGCGCTTTTCCCGGAGGATGAGCCGAAAAGAGTGCTTGCACTGTTTGCTCATCCGGACGATGAAATTATGGTCAGCGGAACTTTTTCAAAGCTGGGGAAACAGAAGGATACATTCACTGCAATCGCTGTATTCACCAGGGGCGAAGCAGGCCCTGATGGTGGGATTGTCCCGAGGGATAAGCTTGGTGCTGAACGCACAAAGGAAATGAAGAAATCTGCTGAAATCATTGGCGCAGACCTTCTGGAGATGTATGATTTTCCGGATGGAGGCTTAGATGAAGTGAATACTGAGGAAATCAAACAGGTTATCAGAGATTTAATTGCTGAAATTAAGCCGACGGTATTGATATCTTATGATGATGAAATAGGCTTATACGGGCATCCAGACCATGTGGTCACCGGCAGGCTGGTGCGGGAAGTGGCAAGGGAAGAGCTTTCTAAGGGGAATTCTCCTGTTAAAAGGCATTATATGGTTACACTGCCCAAGCCGATGATTGAAGTGGCGCTTAAGCTCTCCCCAACCTTCAAGGAGAAGTATCCGAAAGATACCAGCAAAGGTCTTCCGGCGCCGGACATCGCTTTCCCAATGGCAACTGAAGCTGCTGCACGAAAAAAAGTCCTCCTTGCCCATCGGACCCAAAAAGAAGTGATTTCAAGTGTCCAGCCGTACTATGATAAAATACCGGCATCTATCTACTATCGCATCTTTGACCGGGAGTACTTTTACCTGGCTGAGTCAGACGATCGGGAATGAAATAAATGCCTAAGCAGCGGCAAGAAAGGGCATTAAACGCGAGTACCTAACTTGTCCTGCAGCCATTCAAAAATACAGTTCTAGACAGCCCCGCTGGAACCACTTTTTTAGAAAAAATTTAAAATAGCGGTTCTAGCAAAACCCGCTGAAACCACTATTTCATTCAAAATCAAAAATAGCGGTTCTACCAAGCTCCGCTGGAACCACTATTTCATTCAAAATCAAAAATAGAGGTTCTACCAAGCTCCGCTGGAACCACTATTTCAGACAAAATCATAAATAGTGGTTCTACCAAGCTCCGCTGGAACCACTATTTCATCAAAAAACATAAATAGCGGTTCTACCAAGCTCCGCTGGAACCACTATTTCATCAAAAATCAGAAATAGTGGTTCTACCAAGCTCCGCTGGAACCACTATTTCATCAAAAAACATAAATAGCGGTTCTACCAAGCCCCGCTGGAACCACTATTTCATCAAAAATCAGAAATAGTGGTTCTACCAAGCGCAGCTGAAACCACTATTTCATCCAAAATCAAAAATAGCGGTTCTACCAAGCTCCGCTGGAACCACTATTTAGCCCAAGCTACAAAATAATAGGCGCAGGCCGCTCTCCCCAATAAAAAATCCCTTTATGTTAAAGTATTATTTCTTCTTGTCACTCTTCTTTTGACTTTGCGGTACACCGCGGTACACCGCTGTATCCAGCGCTCCTGTTTCAAAGTCGTATTCCCTGGATATTCCGGCGAATCTTCCAAGATCGTTCGTCCGGTCTTCGCCCTTTTGATTTTTAGCTATGAGGCTCTCCTTCTCCACTGTAATTTCCCCGTTAATGATTCCATTTATGTACTTTCCCTCTAATCAAATAATCTGTTCAGAATTGACTTATACTATGGATGAAAGGAGGCGGGACGATTGAAAAACAATAAGCAAAACCAACCGGATACAACGCAAATTGCCGCCAAATACTTCGATCCATCCGATTATAAAGGTAACTCCCAGCTGGAGCAGGGTCTCGCTGAAACCCATGAACAAGTCGGGGATGATTATAATGAGGGAACCGTGGATCAGCTGAAGGAATAGGCATAATGAGCTGCTTGCCTCCGCAAGCAGCTCTATTTTGTGATGCAGGCATAGTAAAACTGATAAATCCACAGACCTTCCATCGCCAGGAAATAAGACAATTAACTTCCCCTCCATCTTCTGCTCTTTTAAAATAAGTACCAGGAGGGATAATGAAATGATAATTCGCGAAGCAGCAATTGGAGATTTGCCGGAAATTCTCTATATTTATAATGAAGCAATCCGCACACTGACAGCAACATTTGACCTTGAAGAACAAAGTCTGGAAGAGCGGATTGCCTGGTTTAATAAGTACGGCGGCAAATATCCCCTGACAGTTGCAGTGGCAGATGGCCACATTGCCGGCTATTGCTCGATTGGACCATTCCGCGACAAGCAGGCATATGAAAAAACAGCAGAGCTTTCTGTCTACATATCTTCCCGCTTTAGGGGAAAAGGGATCGGTACGGGTCTGGTGGAGGATATGCTCTCCCGCGCAGCCAGCTTAGGCTACCATACCATCATCAGCGGGCTCACTGCCGGCAATGCGGCAAGCGTTAAGCTACATGAAAGGCTGGGCTTCCGCTATATCGGCATTTTCAAGGAAGTCGGCTTTAAATTCGGGGAATGGCAGGATGTCCTTTTTTATCAGTATTTCTTCAAAAAATGACAAAGGCCGGCAAAATGCCGGCTTTATAAAAAACAAAAAACCGCCTAACTCATGGTTTAGACGATTTCATTTTATCTTACGCAGTTAATTGCATGCTGCAACAGCTCGATATCCTTAACAATTTCTGTCTTTAAATTTTTGTCTTTACATCTGTTATACTCTTTTTTCATCCGTTGGATTTCCTCTAAAAAAATGTAGTATTCTATGCTGTTCATAATCGCCCTCTTACAATTTTGAATTATTTACTACTCTTTACCCTTTTTACAAAAATGAAAACTACAAAATTTGTCAATTTTTAGGTGACAGGCACCTATACCAGTTATAGACCACATGCTAAAAGCCCCAAAGACCGTCAGGCCGGGGCTTCCAGTATTTATAAAAATTGCAGGGGACTGAAACGAAAAGCATTTATTCCTGTCTGTTATAGTGAATAGTATATGTGAGTATATCGCCTTCCAGGCGGATGGCTACTTCCACAAGTCCGGAACGGGATATATAATCAGCGGAACTGCCCGCAGACTCCTGTTTCTCCCATCCTTCAGGACTGCTCTCCAAAGCTTTTAAATAATCCGAAAAGCTGCGGCTCGAAGCCTCTTCCCACCGGTACTCCTCATACCCGGAACTGACAGCGACCGGCGTCAGGCCCACCGGATATAATAGTTCTCCATATCCGTGCCTGACATAAAGGGGCTCCGGATGAATATATGGTTCTACGTCCTTGAATCGCAAGCTGGCAATAGCCTGGAATATTTCTGCATATTCAAATTTGGGATAATCAAAGGTGAAATAAACCAGGTCTTTACCCTCAGGCTGGATGAAAAAATGATAGCGGAGAGCCGTATCCATCATTTTGACATGCTCGATATACATCATGGTTTTATAAGGGAAATGCTCGAGTTTCTGCCTCACGTACATTGAGCGTGAAGATATGAGGCTGTTCATGTCTTGCTCTGTTATGTTTTCACCATAGCCTGCCTTGATTTCCGTTCCGTCCCCTCTCCTGAAAAACTCAACTTTCCCGGAAGCTGTTTTCACTTCAATCCCCGGCAGCTCCATTTTAAAAGGGTGTCCTTTCAAGCTAATAAAAGGAGCATCTTCAGACAGTTCTGAATCCTCCCGGGAAAGTATAAGCAGACCGCTGCAAAAAATGATAAGCAGGCATGCCGCTGCAATTGAACCTGCCCTGAAAAACCTGGGCCCAGCCTGACTCCCCTTCCTTACAGAGTGCATGATACTCCTTTTCAACTGCTCGCTTTCACCTTCGCCAGGCAAAAGCTCACGCAGACCATTCCATTTGTGATCATCATCATATTGATCTTTCAATTCCATCGCCTCCTTTCAGCCGATTTTCCTTTCTCAGCACTTGTATGGCTCGCGAGACTGTTTTGCGGACCTTCACTTCCGACCATCCCAGGATTTCAGCGATCTCCTTAGAGGTGCATTCCTCTACCTTGCTTAAAATAATGACAATCCTGTAGTTGGGCTTCAGCTCTTGAATCTGTTCCAACAGTTCCTTTACTTCCTCCCTCAGCTCCACAACCCTTTGTACATCCAAACCGGATGGGATATGGCTTTCCGCCAATCTTCCGAGGAAAATCCTTCTCCTTTTCCGTCTGCGGATTTCATCAAGCACCTGATGCCGGGCGATGGCGAACAGCCATGTCTTTACAGACGACTTCTCCTCAAATCTATCCATAGCCGACCAGGCTTTCAGAAAAGTATCATGGACAATATCATCGCATCCCTCTTTTGATCCGAGCATGATCCAAACAAACCGGAACAGCTCTTTTCCGAATTGCTCATACCATTCAAGAATCAGCCTTTCCTTGTGATTTCCCACACACTCACCTGCTTTTACATATTCTATATACTTAGTCGCCTTTAAGAGAAAACTGTGACACTTTAAGAAGAGAAAAATTGAAAAACCTTTTTTATCCTTGATATAAGGGTAAAATAATCAGGATATAGTGGATATCAGGCTTCCGGTATGATACCATTTACAAGTTAAAGAAAAGGAAGTGACTGAAGATGATAAAAATTGAAATCCCAAATCCGGATTTGACTCTCACTAAAAACAAGCATGCCGACGAACAAACATCCTCCGTACTGAGCAATCTCTACGGCTTTACGGATTACCACCGCATCCCCCGGGATAAAGGCGGCCTGATCCTGTTCCTGGATTCAAATGAGGACCTGATGTTTGTAGGAAAAGCGCGCAAGCTGAGGCAGCGTGTAAAGAAGCATTTTGAAGACACTGTTTCACCAATTAAAGATGTCCGCCATGATGTGTACAAAATTGCCCTAATTTATGTAGAAGACCCAATGGAGAGGGAAATTTATGAGACATATATCATCAATACTCTCCAGGCCAAATATAATACAGAAAAAGTTTTTTATAAATAATATGCCAACGAAAAAACGAAGCATCGCTGCTTCGTTTTTTTGTCCTATTTAACCCAGCTTTTCAAGTCATCTGTTGATAATATATTCTGCCAGGCCTCTTTTTCTCCTTCAGCCATACCGCCAGTTCTAATGGCATAATGCAGGAACCAGATTTCTCCGCCCTCGCTTTGAATCCTGGCTGTTTCATATTGATCCGGATGGGCAGGATCTCCGGTCAGCTGAAATTCATAATAAAGATTATGAGCATCCTCTTTTAGAACCTCAAAGTGGAGGTCACCGGATACAGACTGCTCAAGAGAATTTTTAACTTGGGCTGCATATGCCTGCACAGGCACCTCTTTCGGATTGCTATAGCGGTGGACTGTAATCAGCTCAGACCAGTTATCGACTGTTTCTCCTGCAAGGACAAATTCCTGAAAAAGCCCGTTCTGAGAATCGGAAAACCCAAGCTGCCATTCCTTTCCGTTGGCAATAAAGCTTTCCTTCTCTGACGCCTCTTCAGCATCAGTTTTCTCCCCTGCAGCATCCACTGCCTCTATTGCATTTTTTGAAGGAGCTGCATCCTTTTTATCAGAAGCTGACTCACTTTCCCCTGCTCCGGAACAGGCAGCGCTTATCATGATCAGGCCTGCCAAAAATAATGACAATTTCAATTGCTTCAACAAAATCCCCTCAGTTTCTGTAAGAATAGCTAAATTTTACCTGAGGTAATCTGAAAACGTCAATATTATTTAGACATGCCCAGACCAGGCCACAGATGAACTTCAGCAACAGGGACATAGCCATATTGTTCTATGGAAGCCGGGATTCTATTAAAAGAGCTTTTAATTATACCCATCATATTGGCGAGTTCGGCAGCACCCTGGCCTCCCTTTTTTCGCTGAGGAACCCGTTGATATAGAGTGAGCGGCGTACTGACTTAACTAATTATTTTCTCCTTAGTGGCGGACTGCCTGTTTCGATTTCGCCTCCAGTCTCCTTTTATGCAAAATAGGTTCTGTATAGCCATTAGGCTGACTTTTCCCTTCAAAAATCAGTTCGCAGGCCGCCTGGAATGCAACAGAAGTGCTGAAATCATCAGACATTCTTTTATAGCCCGGCTCATTCTCATTTTGTGCATCTACTACCCGTGCCATTTTTTGGAGCGCATCCATCACCTGTTCCTTTGAGGCCACTTCATGATGGATCCAATTGGCCAGATGCTGGCTTGATATCCTCAAGGTAGCACGGTCCTCCATCAGCCCGACATCATGAATATCCGGAACTTTCGAACAGCCGATGCCCTGTTCCACCCAGCGGACCACATAGCCCAGAATCCCCTGGGCATTATTTTCAATTTCCTCCTGGATTTCTTCAGGAGACCATGATCCTTGGGCCTCCACAGGAATTGACAGCATTTCATCCCTATACTGTGCCTGGCGCTGCAACCCCTTTTGCTGGATATCCTTCACATTGATCTGATGGTAATGCAATGCATGAAGGACGGCCGCCGATGGCGACGGCACCCAGGCAGTATTAGCCCCTGTCATGAGCTGAGCACCCTTCTGCTCAAGCATCTCCTTCATTTTATCCGGCATGGCCCACATGCCTTTGCCTATCTGTGCCCTGCCTGAAAAGCCGGCAGACAATCCTGCTGAAACATTGGACTCTTCGTAGGCCTGCAGCCAACTGGATTTTTTCATTTCTCCTTTACGCACCATCGGGCCTGCTTCCATGCTTGAATGGATTTCGTCCCCTGTCCGGTCAAGGAAGCCTGTATTGATGAACACGATGCGGTCTTTGACTGCTTTTATACATCCTTTTAAATTCAGTGAGGTTCTGCGCTCTTCATCCATCAGTCCGATCTTCAGGGTATTCCTCTCAAGCCCGAGCAAATCCTCTGTTCTATCAAAAAGCTTCCCTGCAAATGCGGCTTCCTCCGGCCCATGCATCTTTGGCTTTACAATGTAAATCGACCCTTTCCTGGAGTTGGAGGGCTCCTCTTTCTGCAAGAGAGAATGCTTCCCAGCCAGGCCCGTAAAGACAGCATCAAGGATTCCTTCGTGCACTTCATTTCCTTCCTTATCCAGAACTGCCGGATTGGTCATCAGATGGCCGACATTGCGGATAAACAGAAGCGATCTGCCTGGCAGGGAAAATTGATTGCCTTCAGGATCATGATAGTGCCTGACACCGTTCAGTTTCCTTGTTATGATTTTTCCTCCCTTTGAGAAATCGGCGCTGAGCTCCCCTTTCATCAAACCAAGCCAATTCCGGTAGACGAGCACCTTATCCTCTGCATCAACAGCTGCAACTGAGTCCTCGCAATCCATAATCACTGTAACAGCGGCCTCCATAAGAATATCTTTTATGCCCGCCGGATCACTTTTTCCAATATCAGAAGCACGGTCAATCTGGATTTCAAAATGAAGTCCATGATGCTTCAGCAATACTGCTTCGGGAAGGTCTTTATCTCCCCTGTAACCGGCAAAAGCTTCAGGATTTTTAAGTTTTGAAGATGACCCATCCTTCAAAGTGATTACCAGACTGCCTTCCTTGACTGAGTACCGGACAGCTTCCTTATGGGAGGCAACGTCGAGTGCGGCAGCCTGATCAAGAAACCCCTTTGCGAATTCTATTACTTTATAGCCGCGCACAGGGTTATAACTGCCTGATCTCTCTGCTCCGTCTTTACCACTGATCGCGTCTGTTCCATATAAAGCGTCATACAGGCTTCCCCATCGGGCATTGGCCGCATTAATGCTGTATCTGCTGTTATTGACCGGCACAACCAGCTGCGGACCTGCCTGCAGAGCGATCTCGTCATCCACATTTTTCGTGCTGATCTGAAATTCTTCAGGCTCCGGCTGCAAATAACCGATATCCAGGAGGAATTGCTTATAAGCCTCAAAGCTGAAGCCATCGCGATGTTCAGAATGAAACTGGTCAAGCTCCCTTTGCAGCTCCTCCCTTTTGGCCAGAAGTTTTTTATTTTCCGGAGTTAGCTCTTCAATCAGCTTTTCCAAACCATTCCAGAAGGCCTTTTCTTCCAGGCCGGACCCGGGAAGGGCCTCCTTTTGTAAAAATTGAAGCAGAGCTTCATCCACCAGCAAGTGTCCGATTTTTCGATAATTTGCCATCCTTATCCTCCTTTTGTTCTGTTTATGCAATGCTGCTTCCTTAATCTGTTATAGTACAGAATAGCACAACAAAAGAAGTCTTTACAATCACTTTTCTTAAAATTCAAACATTACAAGCGGAAATAAGACCGGTCCTTATCCAGAACCGGTCATTCCTCTTCCTCTTCCTCTTCCTCTTCAACATCTTCCTGTGCGGCCTCTTCTTTTACCCTATCAATTTTTTCAAAGGCATTGGAAAGCAGAATGGCGGCGCTGATGATTTCGTCCAGTATTTCGAGAAATTCGCTAAAGTCCACTTCGTTCTGCGAACACTCTCTGATCGCCATCATAATATCAGTATAGAACCGCTTGTACTCCTTCTCATACCGGCTGTTATCCATTTCTCTGATTGTTGTGCCGTCTATGCTGATGGCATGAAATATCAGGCTCGATAAAGTTTCAACAGCCGCCTCCAGCCGCTGTTCTTCCTTTTCTGATTCTCCGGGAAGATGATAAAAATATACATCGCATAAGGTTATATAGTAGCTTTCGATATTGGTATCCTGCTGTATATGCTTTAACTTGGCCATTGGCAGCCCTCCGCCTGTATGTTGCCCATCCTGCGGAAAATTATCCCTTGCTTGTAAGGTTTCCCGGCATCAAGGGCCTGTGGAAGGAACAGGCTTCCCAGGAGATGATCGTTGTACTGTCACGGACATTATGCGCCTTTATGTCTTCCAGCATTTCTTTTACACCCTGTCCATCTGAAGGCCCATTCAGCACCGCCATGATTTTTTCCGGGTCTTCATATGGCATTCCCGGGCATTCAAGGAGGCCATCGGTCGTAAGGAAGATGGTATTTACGCCTGCTCTGAGTTCCCTCCTCCCTGTTGTATAACAAGGAACAGGCAGATCAAATGCATTGACCCTACCTGTCCATTCAAAAAATTGCCGCTGGTTCAGCTGATGCTGACCCATGGCCGCCAGTTCGGGATGAAAGAGGAAAAGCACACAATCACCGATAGACAGCCACCAAAGATACTGCCCTTTCCGGAAAGCAAACAGGCAGGCAGTTTCACCTTTTACCTTGCTGCATTCCAACCGGAACTCTTCAGAAGCCAGGAGGGATAATATAAATTTTTCCACACCAGGTATTGCTGTATGTGCTGGAAGCAGCAGTATATCTAGTATGTCTTTCTTTTTCGATTGAATTTGCTGAAGGACAAGGTATACACTTTCTGCTGATTCATGTGCATCCAGGATGATGGCAAACTCCCATTCCCGATTTTCATCAGCCCAGACGAGGCAGCCATCTTCATTTTTATACTGGCCGGCAGCTGTATTTCCGCCAAACCGCCCTACCGTTATATGGGCATCCTGTCTGACATCTGGATCATCCAAATAAGGAGCATCCAGCCCAGTCCAGCAAATTTCAATCATGTTTCTGCTCCTCCAGGTAAGTTTTGATTCTGCGGCAGATTTTGCTGACCGCCTCTTCGTCTCCCATCGGTGCCAGCTCCCAATCATAAACACTCATTGGCCCCCAATGTTCTTCCGGGGTTCCCGGGTAGCGCGGCACCAGGTGCATATGGAGATGAGGGACGCTATTTCCTGATACAAGAGAATAAATATGCTTTGCCCCCTCGCTCTCCTTCAAGGCCCGGCTGATCCTCGCCATAGATTTCCCAAAAGCCGAAGCTTCCTCCATCGTCAAATCCGCCAGCATCGGTGCATGCCTTTTCAAGTCAATCATCAAATGTCCAAGATAAACGGGCTTTCCGCCTCCGTCAATATGTCCGACATAAACAAACTGATCCTCATAGATTACGCTTCCTGAAGTTTTGATTTTTCCCTGATGCTTCTCGCAAATAAAACAATCTCCCATCTTTTCCCCTCCTTCGGTAATTGGTATAATATAACTTTTGTTGACGGTTGTCTATATATTCTGATATTAGAGGTTTTTTCCCCGAAGGAGAGGCATCTGCCATTAAAAATGGCCACAGCTGCTTTTCTTTAGGAGCTCAGAGGGCTCCAGTGACTTTCACTAACACCCTCTATTTCTTCTCTATCTCTCTTTTGGGAGCTTAGAGAGCTGTAGTTCCCTTGACTAACACCCTCTGTTTCTCTTTTTTCAGCCTTGATGGCCCCCAGTTCAGTTAGTCAATAAAGCTGCTAACTAAATAAGCCGGACAAAAAATGTCCGGCTCCCCTTTTATGCTGATACATCCCTTTTATTGAAAAGCCAGAAGGCAAGGGCATGGAAAATGAGAAAATACACAAGCAGTACGATGACCGAAAAGGTGAGTGTCATCCCTTCAACTGGCGGGACGCCATCAAAATAAACGGTAAGGTTTGTGTTGGCAAACAGGATATACTTTGCCCAATCGAAGAGCCCTGCCAAAATAACGGTTGCCGTGCTTCCTGTAAACAGGAGAAACAGGGAGAGGCCGATGGCAAGCGAGCTGTTTCTGAAAACGGCTGAAATCATGAAAGCCATTGTAGCTACAAGCAGTACATCAACACTTGCGAGCAGATAGGAAACTGCCAGATGTCCGGCAATGCCTTTTTCAACAACCTCCCCATTTGAGTAGGCAAGGTGAGGGATCGATTCTCCCGGAAGCCCGAACAGGATCAAACCGAGCAATGTGGACAGTCCATAAATCAAAGCCAGGAGTAACAGCCCGAATAGGAAAACGGTTATGTATTTGGACAACAGAATTTTCGAACGGCTGATCGGCCGTATCAGAAGAAGCTTGATCGTTCCCCATGAAAATTCAGAAGCGACAATGCCTGCTGCTACAATAATGGTGAAAAGTCCCGCAAAGGAAATTAATGCCTGGGCATCATTGACGAAAGACCATACCGAATACTCCGTTTGAGGCGGGATATCATTCTCAATCTGATATTCCTTTATGGCAATTTCCCTTTTATAAAACATATCCAGATTGGAATTAAAGTTCTCTTCCATCTGGACTTTATCATTTTTAATACTCTCTTCCATCGTTTGCTTCCAGTCACCCTGCGGCTCCTGGCTGCCATTTTTACTTTGGTCATATTTCTCAAAGCCGGCATAGACCATAGTAAAAAAGATTACAAGGCCGATCATGACAAGTGTCCCTGTTCTCTTAAAGATTTTTATCCATTCGTTTTTAATTAAATTACCCATGCTTAGCACCTCCTGCCGTGACTTCAAGGAATCTTTCTTCCAGTGTTTGCGAAGCAGCTTTTACTCCATACACTGCAACTCCCTGTTCTACAAGGCTTTGGATGATCACGGGCACTTCGTCTCTTGTACAGCCCGCAGTAAATCCATCAGCTGTTCGGACGATAGCATATTTGTCTTCTAAAAGAGGGAATATCTGACTGGGATCGCCTGTTTCAAAAGCGTAAACTGTCCCGGTCTGAACAAAATCATTCACCTGCTGTACTTCTACAAGCTGACCATCCTGGATGATGGCAATCCGGTCACACATCATTTCCATTTCTGAAAGCAGGTGGCTCGA
This sequence comes from Bacillus infantis, assembly GCF_020171945.1. Lineage (GTDB taxonomy): Bacteria > Bacillota > Bacilli > Bacillales > Cytobacillaceae > Bacillus_AB > Bacillus_AB infantis_A. The sequence continues at coordinate 691,946 of NZ_JAIVAP010000001.1, forward strand.
TACGATAACACTCATGCCTTTTTCCCTGGTGAGCATTTTCAGGTGGTCCCTGATTTCCCTTATCCCGGCAGGATCAAGGCCGTTCGTCGGCTCATCCAGGATCAGGAGTTTCGGATCATGAAGCAGGCACTGTGCCAGTCCGAGCCGCTGCCTCATTCCGAGGGAATAAGTGCGCACCTTATCATGGATCCGGTCCTGCAGACCGACCAGCTCAACTACTTCGTCAATCTTCTTTTTCGAAATATTCTTCTGCATCCGTGCATATTGCATCAGGTTCTGGTAGCCTGTCAGAAACTTGTACATTTCCGGATTCTCTACAATTGCACCAATGTTCTTCACGGCACCGGCAAAGTCCTTGCGGATGCTTTTCCCGCAGACCATCACGTCACCTTCCGTTATCCCGATCAGACCGACGATCATCCGGATTGTGGTCGTTTTACCGGCTCCATTGGGTCCGAGAAAGCCGAATACCTCTCCTTCGTTTACTGAGAAACTGAGTCCTTTGATGATTTCTTTTCCTTTAATCACTTTTTTTACATTGTCCAGCTTCAAAATGGGTTTCAATACTGCGCCTCCTATCATTCTCGTTCTAACCATAATACGGAAGAGGCTGGAAAAAGGTTCATTTTTTTAGGAGTTTTTAAAATTCCCTCCCTTTTTCAGCATTCTGATCCTTTGATAGACTAACCAGACTGCCCTGCAAGATGCAGTCTATCAATCTCCCAGCCCGCCATGGAATAAAAGCTTTTCGTGTAAAAAAAAGCGCCAATACCCGTTCAATTTTCTGAAAACTGTTAATATATTCGTCAAATTATGCTAATTGTATTGTTTCTTTTGACAAAAAATTATAATATTTTTAATATACATACAAAAATGCGGTGAAATAAATGGAAATAACCAGGCACTTGTTTTTCAATTTGGCGTTGATTATCATTCTTCTTTTTTTCTCATTGGTTTGGTCAGAGAGAAGGCAAAAGATCTCTTTTTCCCGCGTGTCGTCATTTATATGGCTATCACTGATGCTTTGGCTGAGCCTGCAGTTTTCCTTTAAATCCTCTTCAGATTTCCAGTTTGACCTGAGGCTCATCCCGGTTTTGATTGGCGGCTTGTATGCTGGCCTTGGCCCTTGGCTCAGCGTCATTGCCATTGTCTTCCGTTCATTCTTTGGAATTGGCACCGGTTTCTGGCTCAATGTTCTTTTATATGTGCCGCTCGCATTTTTACTCTGGCGCATTTATCCAAAATTTAAAATACAGCCTCCGCAAAAAAGGATTGCCTTTTCGGTCCTCTTGACTGTTATTTTAAGCGTAGTGACAGTCATCGCTATGGAGATATGGTCTTCCCCTGAAAGCAGGCTTGATGCCTGGGCTGCTCATCTGGCGGTTCCGACTGTCGGGGTTGCAATGATATCCTATATAATCGAATACGTCAGAAAGGATCTTGAACTCAAGAAGAAACTGATCAAAACGGAAAAGCTGGAGGCAGTTGAACAGATGGGTGCTGCGATTTCACATGAAATCCGCAACCCTTTGACAGCTGCTGCCGGCTTTGTACAGCTTTTGATTGAGCACCCGCAGCCCCTTGAAAAAAGAAGAGAGTATCTGAATATCGTTAAAGGTGAGCTTGAATCCGCAGAAAGGGTCATAAAAGATTATTTGACCTTTACAAAGCCCTCCCTTGACTATATTGAGGAAATCAATGTAAAAAAAGAAATCACTCAGGTTATCAACATTCTGACACCTCTCGCGAATCAGAATTCTGTCAGGATCACAGCCAATTTTGCCCTCCTTGGTTCCATAGAAGGAGACCGGCAGAAATTTCACCAGTCGCTTCTCAATGTCCTGAAAAATGCCATTGAAGCGATGCCTAAAGGCGGCGACCTCCTTGTCGAGACCAATTATACGAAAAGCCATATTTCGATATCCGTGAAAGATACTGGCGTCGGTATGACTCCTGAACAGCTGCAAAAGCTCGGCGAGCCTTATTATTCTACCAAAGGCTCAAAGGGAACTGGCCTGGGGATGATGGTTGTGTTCAGCATCGTCAAAGCTATGAAGGGCACAATCAAAGTTGAAAGCAAAGTCGGGGCAGGCACCACCTTTTACTTTTCTTTCCCTGTTTTCAGCCCTTCTGCAAAAAATGAAAGATTTTAGAGGAGAAGCTGATTCTTCTCCTCTTATTGTCTGCCCTTCTTAGAATTCCTCCCCATACACTTCAAAATGAAGCCACCGGACAAACTCTTCAAGGCGCTCCCTTCCTGCCGCAAAGACACCTCTCCATTTCAGCCTGAAATACAAGGTTTTACAAAACAGCATTATATTGGTCCTTAAATGATAAATTGCATTTCCCTCCATATTGCTTTTTCTGACTCCTTCCATTTAATGGGACAGCTCTTTCAGTTTATTGGCAAGATTTCTTCATCATCCATATTAATTTGGATTGTTGTAAGGTATTTTCTCTGAAATCCATACTTCTTCCCCCTTATTTTTACATAACAGTAGATTCGGCTCCCGTCCTTCCGCTTCCTGCTGATAAGCATGAAAAAGCAGCGCCGGCATTCAGCGCTGCTTTTTTCATTTTCTTTGTGAGTACATCATATTCTTTACTTCTACTATCTTAAATTTCCTCTCAAGATTTGTAAGCTGTGGAATCAGGTCAGTAATGCAATCGGCAAAAAATTCTGTACTGATGAATTGGTCCTCTCGGTTTTTATATACAATTTTATAACGGTTCATGCAGCTTCCTCCTGTTGTATGGGTTGTACCATTCTTTTCCCGTTTCTCTGCATGATTGAAACCATTAATCTTCAACCTGGATAATCTGTTCACGGTCGGCTCTTTTTAAAACATACAGCCTGTAGGCATGGCTGATGATAACCTTTATGATCGCATAAGCGGGAACCGCTACGATCATGCCGATCAGTCCGGCAAGATTGCCTGCCACCAGAAGGATCAGGATGATGGTGAGCGGATGGACATCCAGCTTTCTCCCCATAATGAGCGGAGACGATACATTTCCGTCGATCTGCTGGACCACTATCACAACGAGAACGACCTTCAGCGCCATAAAAGGCGACATGGTAAACCCGACGATGACAGCCGGTACAAGAGCAAGGAATGGACCTAAAAAGGGAATGACATTTGTTAACATGGCCACCATGGCCAGGATGAGAGAATAATTGATTCCAATGATCAGATAGCCGATATACATCATTACACCGACGATGAAGCTGACGATTGCCTGCCCCTGTATATAGGAGCTGAGGGCTTCATCCATATCCTTAAGGATTTTCCTTGTCTCGGCAGCCTGGAAATACGGTAAATATCTGACCATTCCTTTTGAAGCCCCTTCGCTGTCTTTCAGCAGATAGAACACAATGAAAGGCACTGTTACAATCACGGTGACAACGCTCGTGACGATACTGAACACGCCCGTCAGACGGGAGCTCAAGTCAGAGAAGTTCGATTTAAAATACGAGCTCACCTGTTCTGTTATATAGTCGAGGGTAATATAATCATTTTCCTGGAACCGGGAGAACCAGGCGCTGTTCTGAAGCTCATCTGCTTTATTTCTAAGCCCCTCTATATACTGCGGGTAATTGTCCATCAGATCTTTAAACTGCCGCTGCAGCTCGGGTCCAGCAAAATACACCAGTGCTGCTGCCCCGCCTATGACGATCAGATAGATCAAGAGGATGGACACAACTTTCGGAACTTTTTTCCTATTGAGAAAATATACGATCGGACGCAGCAGATAATAAAGGACCCCTGAGATAAGGAAAGGCATAAAAAGGGTTTCAAAGAAAATTTCAATCGGTGTAAAAATAAAATCAATTTTAGTTGCGAGGAAGATAATAACCATCACAATAATAATTCCGTATCCGATTTTAAACCATTTAGAGCTTGGCAAAGTATCACATCACTTTCATTATGTATAAAGGACATATACCCTCCCATCCTTTTCATCATTCATCCGTTCTCTAACTTCTGCTCTATTCATCTAAAAAAAGCCCGATTCTTTTTAGTAATTTATTCATGTACCCTTTTCTTCATTAAATATACCTCCTGTGTCTCAAAAGCCACGCCCATTTCCAGTGATACATGATAACCTAGAGCCATGCATAAACAACATAAACGAGATTGGCTAATAAAAATTAGAAAAGCTAGAAAGCTCACCCAGGAGACTGTGGCAACAAAAGCGTTCATCGACAGGGCGTATTATGCACAAATTGAAAGCGGGGTGAGGAATCCCAGTGAGGAAATCAGGCAAAAGATAGCCCAGATCCTGAATTTCCACTCTTCTGCCTTTAATGCGGATGACGAAAGTCCTTTCCGTTATGCGCTGGAGGCTGCACCCATGATCATCGCCCACTGTGACATGGAGCTGAAATATACATGGATTTTCAATTACCATCCCCTATTCCCGCCTGAATCTCTCATAGGAAAACGGGACGATGAGCTCGGCCTTGGAAAAGGGGGAGAAATGTATGGACAGATGAAAAGAACCGTCATAGAGAAACAGATTTCGATCCGGAAAACAGTCTCCTTTTCACTTCCAGACCAGCATCTTTATACATATATGATTTTTGCCCACCCACTCTTTGATCGCACAAAACAAATTATTGGTGCGGCCACCATACTAACCGAACTGTCTAAAATCCCCCTGGCTGAAAACCCTGATGGGCAATCCGGATAAATGCTGTACACAAAAAAGGTGAACCAGCACGGTTCACCCTTTTCTCTAATTATTGTTCCTCAAGACTTTCTATGGCCTGTTTAACATTTGCAAAGGTTGGTACGGAGGTCAGATCGATTCCTTCTGCAACAGCCTGCTGTGCAAGATCCGGCCGCACCCCTGAAGCAATTGTATTAACTCCTACAAGACGGAGCACACTGCGGATATCAAATACATACTTTGCAATTTGCGCGTCTATATTTACAATGCCGGAAAAGTCCATAATCAGGCATTCTATTTGAAGATTTTTAATTTCCGGGACTACTTTTTCCATAATCAGCTTGGCCCGGTCATAATCGATTGAGCCGATCAGCGGGAGAACGGCAATCCCATCTTGTATCGGAACAACAGGTGCAGTCAATTCATTTACCTCATCCTGTGCTTTTTCCAGAAGGAATTCTGAAAATCGTTCAAAAGCAAATACCGTTTCATTGATGCTGATATCCAGAATTAAATTGACCTTTTTTATCAGGAGTATTACATCATCCATGCCTAACTCGAAATCTTTCCCCATCATGGCCACCTTGTCAATAAACACTTGCCTGGAATCCGGATAGCGCATCACAATGTCCGATATGCGGCCGCCGTTCTTTGCCTGCCGCTCTCCATTTTCCTTGCTCCAATCCAGCAAGCCGTCAGGCATCTTCTCAGTTTCGGACACAATGGACTCCCCAATAAACTTCATAAAAGATTCATAAGTCTTTTTGGCATTTTGAATTTCTTCCTTCGGCACCTCAAAGTCAAATTCATGAATGATGCTATCCACCAATTCATCTGCCAGTGATTGTGCATAAGTTTTGAAATATGAAGAAATTTTGTCAAATGGCTTCATGTGTCGATTCCTCCTAGTTACGATGTCTCTATTATATCGCATTATAAAGGATGGGACATCTTCCAGAGACAATTAGTTAAAGCAGCATCCAATGAAATGGGTCCCAATGAGCTTGTACAGCACTGTATTTCTAAAAAATTCATATATTGAGGTAAAAGCTTTCCAACGTTTCTTACCATGAAAACAAGGGAATGATAGAAATAATTCTATTAATCTACAGGAGGAGAATATTCATGAATAATCAAATGATTGGCGGCTATGATACGATTGAAGAGCTGACGGAAGCACTTGCTGCCGCAAAGGACAATGGCTATAACAGCAAAAAACTGGTAATCGTGTCAAAGGACGGCTCCAATATTGAAGCACTTGCTGAGACATACGGGGCTATTGCCAAAATCATCGGCTCCCAGGAACTCGGAAACCAGCGCTTTCTGGATTCCGCTAAAGCATTGTTTTTAGGTGCAGACCCGGGAACCAGCTCAGGCATCCACTCAAATGATGAATACGCGAGCTATGGTACAGCTGATAAGGATGCAGAAGAGTTTGCGCAAAGGGTATTTGACGGGCAATATGTCCTTTTTGTAGATAATACTGTCGAAGAAGATGAACTGCTTCGTCCATCCCATGAAGGGAACCAGCTCGGTGATACTCCGGGAAATGAACCTTCTGCCAGAAGGGAAGAATACTGATGGGAGATTCCGGCTGTTTGCCGGGATTTCTTTTTTTATAAAATCTGCACTTTTCCCTAAAACAGAGTAAATCGTTATCCCTTACCCGGCTCCAAAGAAAAAAGCCCCCTTTTCCAGAGGGAGCTCCCCGTTCCTTAAATCACCAGCTCACGTCTTTCAAGATAGCGGTCTAGCTTTCGTTTGACGCGCTGGAGGGCGTTGTCAATGGATTTGACGTGAGTATCCAGTTCCTCGGAGATTTCAATATAAGAGTGGCCGGCAACGTATAGATCAAGGACCTTCCGCTCCAGGTCGCTCAGCTTCTCAGCTATTTTCTCTTCAATGTCTGCTGTGTTCTCCTGGGTTACAATCAGAATGGCCGGATCGGTGACCATGGTGCCCGGGAGGATATCCATGAGTGTGTGCTTGGATTCATCTTCATATATCGGCTTGTCCAGTGAGATATAGGAATTAAGAGGCATTTGCTTCTGCCGTGTCGCCGTTTTCACAGCGGTGATGATCTGTCTTGTTATGCACAGCTCAGCAAACACTTTGAATGAGGCAAGCTTGTCCTCCTTGAAATCACGGATTGCTTTGTAGAGCCCGATCATCCCTTCCTGAAAAAGATCATCTTTATCTCCGCCGATCAGAAAGAATTTGCTCGCTTTCGCCCTGACAAAGTGCCTGTATTTTTTCATAAGATACTCAGATGCCATACCATCCCCATTTTGAAAAAGGACAACCAGGGTTTCGTCTTCATAGTTTGAATAGTCTTCTATCAGTTTTACTGCGATGCTTGCACTCACTCATATCCCTCCATCTATCATTCTGAGTCTGAAGTTTGACTGACAATACCATTATTGTTTTTTCTAAAAAGTCCGTCTATTAACTTATTTCTATCTTAAACCATTTTCCGCCTAAAAGATATGAACAAATAGCGAGCTTTCTTTACAAACTCTGACACTCAGTGGAGCACAGGCAGAAGAATGGGCGTCTATTGCTGAAGATTTAAGCTGGCCGCATGGGATACTGTCGAAATTTTTTATGTATACAGACCTAAATGTGTATCAGCATCTTTTCTTTCAGTTTCGCCGCACCGCCAATTTCCAGTCTTTCAATTTTCCCGGAATCTGCAGCTGTTAGATTTGCCTTTATAATAGAAGGCAGTCCCATCGATTCGCCCTGGTGAAAAAAATGCGGGCCTGCCGCTATTCTTTGGTGATGATAAAGATAAGCACACAGAGCGCCGCTGGCCGTACCTGTCGCGCTTTCCTCCGGAATGCCGGCGGCAGGCGCAAGATTGCGGCAGAAGGCCGCAGGTCCGCTTTTTTCATTGAGTGCATACAGATGATACCCTATTGCGTGATATTTTCTGCTGATCTCAGCCACCCGCGCGAAATCCGGCTGGATAGATTCCAGGACATCACGGGAACGGATCGGGACCATGATGTCCGGCAGTCCGGCAGAAACAATCTGGACCGGCAGACTTTCATGAAGATCACCCACGCTGATTCCCAAAGAAGCTGCAGCCTCTTCTGCAGGAAGAGTTTCACCCATTTCCGGAAGGGGCTGTTCAAGGAAGATTTCTCCTGTCTCACTCGTCCTCGCTTTAAGAAGGCCCGCACGGCATTCAAATGTGTGCTTTCCGGGCGATATCCTGCCTTCCCTGACAAGCAGGTGGAATGAGGCGACGGTAGCATGTCCGCAAAGGTCGACTTCATTCTCCGGCGTAAAATATCTCAACGATACATCACCAGCTAATGAACGGCTGATAAATGCCGTTTCCGGGAATCCCGCCATTGAGGCAACTTTCTGCATATCCACGGTGCTCAAGCCATCTGCGTCAAGAACTACTCCTGCCGGGTTTCCTCCCATATTGTCCCTGCAGAATGCATGTACTATATAGACGTTCACTCTCATATAAAAGTTTCCTTCCTTTCCATCATAAAGGCCGCTTCCTGTGAAGGAAGCGGCCTTTTTCCTTTTATGCCTGCTGCAGATCCCCTACGAATTGGTCTATGAAATGCTGCGGGTTGAGTTTTTCACCGGTTGCTTTTTTTATTTTTTCATTCCAGTGGAGGGCCGCTCCCGGCTTGAAAAATTCTTCAAGCAGATAGCTTCCGGCTTCTTTTGAAAGAATTTCACACTTCAGATTTTTCTTTATATGCTGTTCCAGCTGTGAAGTTGTAAGTTCCCCCAAAAGATAATTTTGATAGTATACAGGCACTAGGGTAAAGTGGATCTTAGCTGCCCAGTGCGGGGTATCCTGATTTTCCGGCGGGTTCAGGAATTGGACTTCTTTGACGATTTTCCACCACAAGCGGTTCAGATCCTGGTCAGGATTTTCATAGAGTTCTTTTTCAAACAGCGAAAAAGTGATGAACCAGCGGGCCGAAATGAGCATCTGCCTTCTGAGCGCCAATTTAAGCTCCCCAGCCAGTTCTTCCAATTCCTTCTCATTAATGCCGAGGAATTTTCCCAGCCACTCCGGATTACGGCCCATCCGTCCGTAAAGCATCGCAATCGCTTCAGTCGTCAATGTATGCGCCGGGGCTCTGAGAAGAAAAGGGAGATCACGGTCAATATACTTGAAATATACGGCATGCCCGAACTCATGCAGCATGGTGGTTGACCAGTAGTCGCTGCTGCTGTTGTTGCACAGGACCCTTACGTCCCCTTCCCTGTCGATGTCTGTACAGAATGCATGCTGATTTTTCTTTTCCCGCGGATATAGATCGCTGTTTTCCAGCATATCTCCAATATCCATTCCCATGGAAGCAAATGTATCAGCTGTCAGCTTCTCCAGATTCTTCCCTTCATAGTAAGAATCCAGGTTCAGTGCTTTAGAAGGAGGCGCTTCCTGAAAAAATGGATCCGCATAATGCCAAGGCCTGATTTCTTCTATTGATATGGAAAGGCGTTCTGCAATTTCCTCATCCATTTCCCGCTTCAGCTGGCGGAATGGCTCATCCGAGATCTTCTTCAGCTCATCGAAGATTGCAAAAATAACGTCCCTGTTCAGCTCCTGCAGCTCAAAACTCATTTCATGATAATTCCTGTAGCCAAGCTTCACAGCAGTTTTGTTCCTTAACTTCACAAGGTCAAGGAGCTTTTTTTCTACTCTGCTGCCAATTGTCTTGCTTGCATGCCATGCCTGCTCGCGCAGCTCATTGTCCTTGCTGTCGGTAAGGATTTTCCTGATATCATTTTCCGAGACTTCCTTTCCATCCAAAACGGCTCTGTATGTATTGAATACGCCTATCAGCTCCGAGCTTCTTTCAGAGAGCTCCTTAAGTACGCCCGCGTCCAGCTGATTTTTTACCATACTGTTCTTCAGCAGCTGCAGCTGCCTTTGTTCGAGCGGATCCAGTTCCCCGCTTCCGAGCAATTCCGCGGCCTTTTGGAATCTTTCAGGATCTGATAGATAGAGGCTTACCTCTGTCTGTGCCTCAGCTGTCTTCCTGTTCCATTCATCTTCTCCGGTTACAGAAGCTTTCCACGAAGCTTCAGCACGCTTTTTCTGGAGCTTTTGCAAGGCTTCATTTTGCTTTTGTAAAAACTGTTCTGCTGTCATGCTTTTTCCCCCTCTGATTTTTGGGCTTATTATATATTCTTGGCATGACAGCAAAAAACCTGTTTCTCTCCAAAAAAAGTTTCGTAAACCGAATCTTTACTTGCTGAAAGTATTGACCGCTGCAAGCATGATAAAGGAAATCCCGATCATGACTGCCGTCCAAAGCCAGGCAATCTCCATATTCCCTGAGTCAATGGCAAAATAAATGGCCGTCGGGATGGTTTGCGTTTTGCCGGGTATATTGCCGGCAAACATGAGTGTAGCCCCAAACTCCCCTAGCGCTCTGGCAAAGCTGAGTATGCCCCCGGCAGCCAGCGCTTTGGCTGACAGCGGCAGTGCTATGAAAAGGAACACCTTCAACTCTGAAGCTCCATCAACTCTTGAAGCATCCTCTATTTCCTTCTCGATCGTTTCAAAGCCCGTCTTTGCCGACTGATACATCAAGGGAAAAGCGACAACACTGGACGCAATTACGGCAGCCAGCCATGTAAATATGACCGGCTGCCCCATAAAGATTTCTATTGCTCTCCCAATGAACGACTGCTTTCCAAACACGATGATAAGCAGGAATCCGACCACGGATGGCGGAAGTACGAGTGGAAGGAGGAGGATGGTTTCAATAAGCGGCTTTCCTTTAAATTTTTTTAATGCGAGCACTCTTGCCAAAAGAATGCCTGCAGCAAAAACAATGGCCAATGAGATGGCTGCCACAGAAATTGACAGCCGGACGGGCGACCAGAAGTCCTCCGTCATCCTTCCCTTCTCCGCCTATATTCAACTAGTATCATTTTTTCAAAGCCCCCTGTATTTTCTGCTAGATTCATTATAGCCGAAAAATGGCGGCAATAAAGGGATTATGCTTTCTGACAAGGAGTTCGGCAGGTATTTTATTTGCGGAGACAACATAAAAAGGACAGGCAATTGCACTGTCCTTCTATCCATCATTATGGAAGCTTTTTAATTTTGTCTTCGATGCTGATGCGCTCTTTGATTGCCGGGATTTCTTCAGGGTAGCCAAAAGCGATAATGCCGACTACTTCATTCCCCTCCTCAACTCCGAGCACTTCCCTCGCAGCCTTTGAAGCACCAAGAGAACACCAGAAGGTCCCTACACCCTCATCCCATGCCTGCAGCATGAAATTCTGGATAAAGCATGCCACGGCAGCTGTATTTTCAACTGTCTCCAGTTCTGTTCTCCCATGCTTGACCGTGACGGCCATCACTTCCGGCGCTCCGCCAAAATCAGTTTTATGCTTCAGCTTTCCGCGTGTCTCCGGGCCGGCAAAAATTATATCCCAAGGCTCAGTCATTTTATGGTTGGGAGCAAGGCTGGCCGCTTGAAGCCACTTCATGAACAGCGCCTCATCCACTGGATCTGCTTTAAATTTTTTAATCGTTCTTCTAGTGGTAACCAATTGTTCAATATTCATTACAGCAAGCACCTCATCAATAATGATAATCATTTTCGTCCAACATCATTATAGCAAATAATTCCTTAGTTTTGAACCATAAAGCAAAAGCCCCGTACTTTTAGCAGCAGGGCTTTTGCTTTCGGAGGTATATACATTAAAGGTATGCGGCGATTGGGAAGGTTATTCTAAAATTCACATGAACTTTGCGGCATAGCTAGATGTTGTTTTTCACACTCGTGTTATCTTCCTGCTCCCCATCCCATACTACACCTGCCGGCATGGCCGTAAAAACCCTGTCAGCGGACTGCTGGCCAAATCCCTGGTTTTTCTTTCCGTTCACCGCTTTATTAACCATGATATTCTGGCCAAAAATTATGCCAGTTCCATGATCAGCACTTCTAATTGATGTCTTGCCTATGTTTATACGCGTAGGATAGAACACGCTTTTCCCCCTTTTCCTTTCACTGCCCCTTTATCATAAATTATGCAGAGCTGAATATACTTAGAAGCAAACAAAGGGGGAGATATAATTGCCGGCTCCTGCACCATTTATCAATATCAACATCTGCGCGATCAAAATCAATTCTTTTGAAAATGCTTCCGCAGTCAACATCGGCCAAAATCTGCTTGCCGAGTGGCATAATTCGGATAAAAAGAATCAGGGCTACGGACAGAACTTCGGGGATGCAAGCGGATTTATCGGCACAAAGGGAATGGTTGATGACCGTGATCAGCTTGACTCCAATTCTACCTTTGATTCTGCGAGAATTCCAAATTTGTAGGGAGTGATGTTCATGATATTTGCCCCCATGGTGGTAAATCTTCTCGCCTTAAAGGTCAATGTGCTGGACCATGCTTCTATTGTGAATATGGGGCCGAACCAATTTATCGACCAGTTTATCTCGTATAAGAGAAATCAGGGATATGGCGAACAAAACGGCGATGTCTCACCTGTGAATATCCCAATTTCCTGGATTGCCGATCCTGACCTGAATGATTCCAACTCAGTGAAAAACAGTGTGATATAGAAATAGCCCGCCGGAGCGGGCTTTTTCTTATGATTTCTTCTCCTGATGGCTGGCAAGGCTTCCAATATAGGCCAGTTCTTCTGCGGAATATGCATCTGCAGCGCCGTCTAAAATTTTTCGGACGTCGGTAAGGTTTTCCTGAAGCGGTACTGATTGCCCTTTCTGGCCTGTAAATTCTTCCGCTGTATAAAATGGCTGGGTCAGATAGGCTTCCAGCAATGCCCCGCGCTGATACCCCAGTGTTTCGGAATGCGGAAGCCTCTCCATTCCCCCCGCTTGGACAAGCGCCTTTAATTCCCTGTAGCGGCGAAGGAGCTTTTGTGCCTTCTGCTGGATGGTCAGATGAGCCTGATCCAGATATGCTCCCTCAAGGACAGAAGAGGCAGAGTAAATAGGATTTACCGCAGGATATAAATGCCTGGCAGCAAGGTCGGCATCAAACTGCCATAATGTTTCCAGCGGTCCGTAAGGAAATTCATCATCTACTGCCTCCCCTTTTAAATCGAGGAGGAAGGTTGTTACAGAGTTAATCCCGTTCGCCTCCAGCCTGCCCTGCAAATCATGGATGGTTCCATTCACCACATGTGCTCTGTCAGCTGCAAACAGAACTCCTTGATTCTTTGAATGTTCTGAGAGAAGCCGGTATGCATCCTCAATGGTTGCAGCAGTATAATCTGTATTGATCAGAATATCCTGAAGTTCCGGATAATCCCCTTCCGGCATGAGCAGGATTGTCTTATAGCCTTCTTTCTTGAGCCGGAAAAACAGCTCTGTCAGGAGCACTAACTGCCCCATTCCCGGCCTGGCTACTAAACCGGCCGTCCCTCCTTTCGCCAATGGTGCAAACAGGTCGAGCGCCTTGATTTTCGTTTCAATCATCTCTGCCTTCTCCCCTCTAATGATTAAATCATCCAGACTGCATTCTGCCAGTTCAGCAAGCAGGGCGATCGTCCTTACCTCAGCTCTGCCTACCGGAATCTTTCCGGTGCAAAGATTGGAAACTGTAGCAGGACGAAGTCCCACCGATTTTGCAGCTGCCGTCAAATTTGGAACCTTCTTGCGAAGCAGAGATACATTCAAGCGTAAATTTTCCAAATTTTCCACCTCCTGTTTATAGAGTAATACAAATTACTTCTCAAAGCAACTATAAATTACTTTTTAAAGTAATATTTATTACCAAATAAAAAAAGAAGGCTCTCGCCTCCTCAACTAAGATAAAGAATCATATGGTTTTCGTCATAATAGTTATCACCAATTTTTAATGCCCTTTTTTCAACCCCGAATACAGTAAATCCAAATGACGTATAAAGCCTTTTGGCAGGCTCATTCCCGCTTTCAACCGAAAGGGTGACCTGTTCTATTCCCGGGTCCGAACGAGCTTCATCAATAGCTGCTTCAATCAGATTCCTGCCTGCTCTCTTGCCTCTGTAATCAGGTTTTACATACATCGCAGCAATCATTGCCCGATGCTTAAGCTTTCGTTTTGCATCCTTTATCAGAGTTACCGTTCCAACCAAAGCTCCATTCTCAAATGCGCCAAACTCTGCAGAGAGAACTGAAGCAAAACGATTGGCGTAAAAATCGGCCGAATTTCCTTGTTCCTCTTCATAACTGGATGCAAAGGCTTCAGGTTTATTTTGCAGCGCTTCAAGCCGCAATTTTTTATATTCCTCTGCATCTTCTTTTATCAGCTTCCTGATGTCCATATGAACTCCCCCTCTTTCAGCTGATTTTATTCTTGCATATGAAGAAGAATCCAAGCAGCTTTTTACACATCAAATTGAATTTCTTTTTATTTGAAACTGCCAAACTTCCCATCATTTATGCATGAATACCATATATGAAAATATGATTAATAATAAACAATAATCCCTGGAAACCTATAAAGCAGGTGATATGATGGATCTCGAAAAAATGAAGCAATGGATGGAGCTTGCCCAGAAGGTGCAGGGCGGGGATTTTTGGAACCAGGTTTTTGAACAGGGGCCAGGCGGGCAATTCGGGGAATCTGCGGCTTTCAACAGTTTTGCCGGCGAGCCTGGTGAAGCCGGCTACCGGAAGTCAGCCGAATTTCCGCTTGTGGACATATATGAGACAGAAACACAAATCATCCTGCTGGCCGGTCTGCCGGGCATCCAAAGGGAGGATGTCCAGCTGTTCCTCCAGGGTGACAGGCTGATCATCAGGGGAACTATCTACGTACCTTACAGCGGTATAAAGAATATTCAAAAAGAAAGGTTCCACGGGAACTTTGAAAGAGCTGTAAAGCTTCCTGCCATTCCTAATGACAATAAACTTTCAGCAAAATTCATTAACGGCCTCCTGGAGATCAGCTACGGAAAGATCTCACAGCCGGAGGAACAGATTCCAATTGAGTGAAATCCCAGGACTAAATGGTGTGGTGAGATATGGCGTTTAAACATTTACTTGGCAAGGATGGCGCGGACCGGCTGGCCAGACTGGAATCGAGGATTGAATCACTTGAAGAAGAGTCTAAAAAAATCAGGACATGCGATGTCCATGTCAGGCGTTTTCTTACCATCGAGAAAGAATTGGGAAGCCTCGTCGCCCTGAAAAAGAAATTCACAGCCCGGACACCTGCCGCTGATAAAAGACAAAACCCCGGTCCTGCTCTGGAGGATAAGCACGTTGAAAAAATGATTGATAAAGCACTCGGCCGCTACCTCCAACAGATAGAAAACCTGGAGCAGCGTCTCCAGCATACTGAGAATGCCCTTTTCCGCCTGGAGAAAGAGAATTCAGACCTGAAGCGGGAAATCTCTGCTTTTCACGCTGGCACAAAAGAAAATCCCCATATGGACACACCTTCTTCCCAGACTGACCCCATGGGCTCTCCGCCTGTCATTTTTCAGGAATTCCATATTGACAGGTTCATAGTCGATAAATATGAATTGACCAATAATATCAATCAGCTGGGAGTAAAGGAACTCAGCGGCCAGATGAATATAGGTGCAACATATGGAGGAGGCATCACACCGCAGGATTTTACCGGCAGCGAAGATGAGAACGATGATTCCTCAGACGAAAAAGAAGGCGGTGAAGAACAGCCTCCAGAGTGAGTGTTTTGTTCCCCGCCTTTTTTAGTTGGTCTCACAAGTTTCTATGCCAACGATCAGCCTCTATCAGAATGGCTCTATGACCTTATATGAGAAAAAAATAAATTCACTGTCATAGTCCATTTGAGTGAACCCATTTCTTAGAAGCACCTTTTGAGAGGCTGTGTTCTCTTTTGTCGTTTTAGCCTGAATTTCACGAAGCTGCTTGGCTGCTGCTTCCAGGAGAAGGAGTTTCAATGCGGAAGAAGCGACCTGCCTGCCTGCGAATACTTCTCCAATCCGGTATCCTACTTGAGCTGTCCCGGCAGTTAAGTCAATATCTGTCAGGTTAATCCTGCCTGCCAACTCACTATTTTCATTGCGAATTATATAAAAATATGACAAATGATTCTCTTGCTCTGCAATAAGCTGCTTCATTGTCCCTTTAAAAGTATCAAAAAAATAATAGCCTTCCGGTCTGGGAGGAACCGTTTTTTCAAAATAGGCCCGGTTCTCATTTTCAAAAATAAATATGTCATCCATGTCTTCCTCACACATCATAGCTAAGCTTATCTCCATTATTTTTCCTTCCTTTCACAAATTCAGCATGCTTTTTTGCCAGATATAATAGCGGAAACTTGCCGGCCTGGATCAAGTCTATCAGTTCACCAGCCTGCCTTTTTGCAAGGTTATACATCTCTTCGGTTATGATACTGGATTCCAGGGCATCTTCCAGCTCGTCTTCATCCAGCAAATATACATCCCCTGCTGGCAATATTACGATATCCAGGAACAGATCATCCATCCAGGGGATACCTTCTTCGATTCCGATCTCATGGCAAATATCGATATACCATTGGATGACTCCTCCTTTGTCATCCATCATGGTCGTGACAGTATAATACTGATCTTTTGGAAAATGCTGAAGCCAGCTGAAGCCGTCGGAAGCAATGCAAACTTCTTCTTTTTCGTATCTGACCGTCAGCTTTTCAGTTACTTTAACCATTTCAAGGAGAGTAAGGTGGCCCGTAAATTCCTGTGAATCCAGCCAGCATTGCGAATAAGACCTTTCGCTTACCCGCTTCCATCCGCCCCTCCTGCCGTCTCTCCGTTTAAGCATAAATCTCCTCCTTCAAAATGAATCTTAAAGTCTCTACATCAAATAGATATATTCACCATTTTATTTCTTTTAACCGGCAATCCATCCCTCTTTTTTTGGCTTAAAGCAATACCTTATACGGCAAATTACCGGCCTCTATGCAGGTTTATCCGGTTCTGTCCCTTGTTCCTGATATTCTGACTGCCCCTTCAGGAACGCAAAGTAAGGATGAAGGAGCCCGGCTGCAGATGCAGCGCAGATCAATGTCCCCATAAGGAAGAATATGGGCCGAACACCCCACAGGCTTCCAAGCGTGCTTCCGGAAAGCACTCCGAAAGGCATCGCCCCCCTGATGATGAACAGCCTGGCCGAGAAAACTTTTCCTCTTAATTGGTCCGGTACTGTCTGCTGATAGATGACAGTACTTTGTATATTGAAAAATGCCATGAAAATCCCGGCAGCAGCTTCAATCACAACAGCAGCTGCAAAACTGGCGTTCAGCGCCAGCAGGATATAAGTCAATCCTCCTGCCATCAGCGCGCCCATCATAGCAGTGCGGCGATTGCTTATTCGCACCTTCCCGATAAGAAGCGTGCCGGCAAGATAGCCCACCGGAAATCCCGCCATAAAGATCCCGTAGCTGCTGTAGCTCTCTGAAAGTTCATCAGTTATGTATGGAAGATTCAGGACCATCGCAGCTCCTACCCCCAACTGGACGAAAGCAAGGAAAATCCCAAGCCACAGCAGCAGAGGATTTCTAATATAATAGAAGATACCCTCCTTGAATTCTGCAAGCCATGTTTTTCTAATGGTCCTTTCTTCTTCTGGTTCTGCAATAAATAAAAGAAAGCTGCCGCTTATCAGCAGGAAAATTGTTACAAGCAGCAGACTCACCTCTGTTCCTGCTCTCCCAATAACAAATCCTCCCGTCATCGGTATAATCATGGACAAAAGCCGGACTGTACCGTCGAGTACAGCGTTTGCAGACTGCAGACGGTCTCCTTTTATCAGCGAAGGAAGCAGGGCCTGGCTTGCCGGGATATAAAATGGAGAGACAAGCCCGACAGCAATCTGGGCAGCATAAATATGCCAAACTTCAAGCTGGCCGGTACTTATCATCACAAAAGGAAGAAGGAAAAAAAGACTCCTAGTCCATTGGGAGACAACCATGATCCACTTGCGGCTCCATTTGTCGATAAATGGCCCTGAAAGTAGCTGCAGGATGAGGGAGGGCAGATAATACAGCAGCCACATGCTGCCAAGCGCCAGCTTTGATCCTGTCAGTTCATATACCATGATTGAATTGCAGAAGGTGCCGAGTGCTCCCCCCGCTTCTGAAGCAGCTGCACCAGCCCATAAATAGCGGAACGGCTTCAGTTTCCAGATCATTCACTTCCACCCTTCAAATACCTTTCGAGGTCTCTTCCCAAAGATAGGACCGCTTCTTTTTTCAGCCTGTATTTATGATTGTGCACTTCTGCAAGCTTGGCTGCCCTTAGGATCTTAAGATGATGGTGTACAGTCGATTTCCCGATATTGAGCTCCTCAGTAATATCCTGCAGCGGGAGGTCCTCCTTGAAAAGGAGCTTGACAATGCGCAGCCTGAATTCATCTCCCAATGCCTTTTGCTTTTGAACAAGGAAATAATCCGGACTGTCCGGCACATCAGCCGGCAGGCTGCTGTTTGAAACTGGATAATAAAATACCTTTGTGCCTTCCAGATCCGCTTCAATAGTCCAGGGACGGTACACATATTGCGGAATGAGCCTGACAGTATAGACACCAGGCTCAGGAAGGTAGGTAATCCCCCCTGTTGCAATTTCAGTGATGTCTTCAGGGGTAGTTCTGGCTGAGAGCATTTTTTTGTCATGAACATCTTTTTCCAATATAGCTGAAAGGTCGTCTTTGTCAGGTTCTATAGCTTCCATATACCAGCCTTCCATACTGGAAATAAGATGTTTCTTTAATTTTCCTGGCGACTCCTTAAAGATATAGGAGATATAGGCCGGGAAAAATTTATGCCCTTCCACATAACGTATTAATTCTTCAAGGGATTCAGCATGCCCTGCGGCTGCACGCTTCCTCGCTTCTTCTTTCTCCTGCCCCACGTAAGGAAGGCAGATCTGCTTCAGCTCTTTTCCATCCATTTCCTCTACAGCTGCAACAAAATCATGCAGAGTGCGGGCTTCAAGATGATGCAGCAGCTGAAGCAGCGACTTCCATGTATTATTCTTTTCAATATGATCCAGCTGATCCTTAAGACGGGCAGAAGCCCCTGACCTGATTCCTGAAAGCTTTGCTGAATGCTCAAGCGTGTCAATCAGTGCCCCGTTGGTCACAGCAGCTATACCAAGGGCGCACTCCCATAAAAGAGAATAACTGAAATCCACCTTGTAGCTCTCCCTCTTTCTTCCGGATAAATTAATATGTTCCATAGAGCTCCTCCTTATTTTCCTGATATGATGTATGATCTTCATTTTAAATTATCTGAATATTAAGTTCAATGTTTTTAGAATCTTCTATTTCAAAAATTTTGAACCCATAAAAAACAAGGCACCAGCTTATGCCGATACCTGGGAATATTCATTATATAAAAAATGCCATTAGCAGTATTTTACTTATATACATTGCCGGATCCATCTACATAGATGGACTGTACAATGCTCCTTTCAAACGCTTTACCCCGGCCGGTTTTTCCAGTAACTTGGATGGTGAGATTGTAAATGCCATGTTCTTTAAAATCTGAAGCATCAGGAAGCCCCGCTTTCATCCCATGACTGGAGGAGGACTTGGCCCCCTTTCCTTTAAAATGAACCCACTCTGTCTGATACTTCACGCCCGGCTGCAGGCTTTTCCAGCTCTTCAGATTTTTGCCTATCCCTGGAATAGCTTTATCCCTTTCTAGACTGACTGTATACAGAAAGCCGATGCGGCCCTCTTTACTGCTTACAGTCCAGCTCCCTGGCACAGGATTCTTTACAGTGAATTCAGTGACATATGCCCCAGAGAAAAATCCTGAAGCGTCTTTATAAATTCTGTCGGGTATATAGCTGTTCCCCTGTTCATCCTGCAAAACCATGTCCTGAACACTTTTGCTGCTTAACACAGACACTGAGGCAGCCTTTACTTCATCTTCGATAAGAAAGGAATCTTTAAACACCTCATCTGCCATTCCACCGTGAATGATCAAGCTGGCAGCGTGGGGAAAATCTGTATCGGTTAATAAGGGTGAATGATCTGATTGGAAAGAAGGCGCAGATAAAAAGGGGTTAAGCACTGGAAATATGACAGATCCTTGCCTTATGCTTGAATGGTTCCAGGAACGCTCAGCTATAACAGGGGCTCCTAAGAGCCTCGAACTGCTTAGGGGCACAACTCCATCATTTCTGCCATACTGGCTCAAGTACAAACCGCCCCAATATGCTGCCGATCCAAAGCTGCCCCATCCGGTCCCACCGACTGTGTAGAAAGGAATCCGCCGGGCATTGGGATGAGAGTCTGTCAAACTGCGGTAATAGCTCATATAACCTGTCTGGAGTGAGGCTGTAGCTTCATTTCGGCTGCCGAGAAGTTCGGCAAGCCAGCCTGCAGCACTGCTGTTGGCAAGATCTGCGAGCTGTGTGCCGCTGTGGGGAGCAGATAAGGTGATCACTTTGGAGACAAAAGGATGTGCTTCATTATGGACAAGAGCTGTCTGAATATCCACACCGCCCTTGCTATAAGCGACAACTGCCAGTTTTTTCTGCCCGAAATGGTGGTAGATTTCCTCGAGCATACCGGCCAGCATCGTTCCGTTTTCCCACATATCCTTATCCGGATAAAGGTCGGCATAAGCGGTCTGATAGCCGTATGCCCTCGCTATTTCCGGCATATCATTATCCTCTCGCCAGATATTTGCAGAATTGCTGTAGCCATGGATAAACACAAGCGGCGGAAGAGAAGGATTCACCTTATTTGGATTTTCTCCCGGATACCATCGCCCCGGATTCCCGCCGCTTCCTCCGCCCCCTCCGGCAGACGATGCGAGTGGAGCAGCAAAGAAAAAGATCAGCACCATTACTGGCAGCGCTTTCATAGATATCCCCTCCTTTTTCAAATTTTTCAGCTTCAGTGTACGTTTTTGAAGCATACAAAAAAAGAGGAGAAAGTTGGATTCTCCTCACTCAAACTGCAAATATTCTAATATATTGCCGAACGGATCCCTGAAACTTATATATCTGCCCGGCGGACAATCTGCCGGTTCTTCAATCACTAAATCTGCACCTTTTGATTTCAGGCGCAAGACTTCATTTTCCAAGTTTTCCGTCTGAAGCACCAGAACCGGCCCTGTTGCTTCCTTTCTCTCGATATAATCAGCACCTGCAGTTTCTTCCAGAATAATCGGCAGTTCCCCGTGCGCAAGCGACACTATTTTCGAGCCATATTGTTTGTTTACTTCAAAATCAAGCACTTCTGTGTAAAACCGGAGCGCTTTGGTTAAATCTGGTACATAAATCCCTATTGCACATAATTGAGCCATTATAGCTTCCCCCTTTATTATTGGCAGCAAAGTTACCCTTGCCGGATTCAATATTCTGTTTCAGGCTGGAAAGGATTTGATCCCAGGCGGCCGTATGCCATTGTTTTGCCTGATTCCACTCCCCGCTCTCTCCCCAGCCGTCATGTATGAGCGAGATCCTCACACCTTCCGGATATCCTCCAAATTAACGGTTACATTAGTAAGATCATCCTTATTCAGATAATATCTGTTTTAATATGCACAGCGCTCTCCCCCTTTTTCATGATTATACAGCCTTACTTTTCCATAAAATTCTTCTAGTTTGCTTTGTTGGTTATTTTTTCAAACAATAAGAGAGGAAGATTGATTAATATAGGCGGATCATGGGGAAGCGGCCCTCTCAGCTGAAGGGCGGCTTTGCTTACCGTATTTTTTGTGATTTCTACCGTCCCTTCTATTTTCCCCCTAAGGAATGTATCAGGCTGAAAATACCTGAGGGGATTCATGCTCCACTCCAGACCTGCTGCCAGCAGATAATAAGTTCCTTCCGGGACGTCTGTAAAAATGCACTGAGGGCTGTTATGGCTGAAAGCAGTCCCTTTGACAGGCCTCTGATCAGGAATCGGCTTAGGGAACAGTCCGGCAAAGATAATTCCCCTGAAGCCTTGGGGAACCTGGATATGGCAGCTTACTTTTGACCCGCTTCCCAGCCTTTCCGGTTCCCTTCCCTCCGGGAGAAAAGTTTTCGTCTCGTCCATCATCTTCTGCAGCATTTCCATACTGGCTTCGTATCGTTTGGGGCTGATTCCCACATAATTTTTAAAGCGTGTTTGAAACGTACCTGGGCTTAGATATCCTGAAGCCATCATAGCCTTAGTCAGTGAAGATTTCCTGGCCAGCTCTTCCCTCCCCATCTCGATCCTTAAAGCACTAAGAAAATGCCTCGGAGAGATTCCTGTCGCCCTTTTAAAGATCCTGGTAAAATGGAAAAGGCTGTAGCCTGTTAAATCAGCAAGCTCTTTAGTGGTTATCTCTTCCTCAAGATGCTGCTTCATATAAGCAATCGCCTTATCTGCAGCTTTTATCTGTTCCGGGTTCATAGTTTCACCTTTCTCTTTTTTGCTCTAGTTACTATTGGCTCTCCGTCCCGCAAAACCCTTTTTAATAAAGAAAAAAGTACAGAATTTTCATTCTCTCAGTATGTGTGCGCGCTCCAGCCTCAGATTTCAAAAAAAAGATTCTGCCATTTTCCCGGCAGAATCCCATTTTTTATCTATTCAACTGTACCAGCCTGTTTTGCTATCTCGATCTGCTTGACTTTATTGTCTTCTATTTCCTTTACTGTAAAGCGCAGATGGTGGTAGTCATAAGTTTCTCCTTCTTCAGGAAAATAGCCTAATTCCTTCAGCAGGAAACCGGACAAAACATCCTCATCTTCCGGAATCTTTGTCTTAAAAGCTTCATTAAGCCGATGGAGGGAAAGCTTTCCGCTGCAGACGATATGAGAGTCGGTAAGTTCTTCTATCAGTACTTCTTCATCATCTGTTTCATCATTGATTTCCTGTCCGATCATTGCCTCAATGATATCTTCATGCGTAATGATTCCGCGTGTACCCCCGTATTCATCGAGGACGATGGCAATATGCTTACGCTCCTTCATCATAAGCTTAAAGACCCTTTCTATTGAATGGAATTCGTAGATGAATAAAGGGTCATTATCTGTATATTCATCCAGTGCTTTTGAAAGATCGAGGGACCAGGACAGGAGCTGCTTGCTGTGAAATACCCCGACAATATTGTCCATATTTTCTTTGTATACGGGATAGCGTGTGTAATGGCTGTGCAATACAATATCTCTCGCCTCTTCGTAAGTAGAATCAGCAGGAATGCCGATGATCTCAGTACGCGGCGTTTTCAGGGCGTCACGCACATCAAGTTCAAAGAAATCAATGACTCCTTTGATCCTGGTTGTTTCTTCATTATTAAATGTCCCTTCCGTTGTAGCAATATCCACCATTGTAATCAGCTCTTCCTTCGAAAAGCTGACTTCCGCTTCGCTGTCCTTCGAAAGCAGACGGATGACCCCCCTTGTGAATCTTGACAGCAAAAATGTCAATGGCTTCAGGATCATCATCAGGAAACGAATTACCGGGAACACGATAAATGCAATTTTGTCTGCAAAAGTTGCAGCGATGGACTTAGGGAGCACTTCTGCAAAAATAATCAGGACGACTGTCAATATACCGGTCGCAATCCCTACATTAATTCCATAATTGATCGCCACGATGGTGACCAATGTAGGAAGCATGATATTGGCGATATTATTGCCTATCAGGATGGCGGTGATCAGTTCATCCGGCTTTGCTACAGTATCAAGAAGCTTTTGAGCTTTACGATCATCATTTTCAGCTCTTGTCTTCAGCTTCATTTTATTGACAGCAGTCAGCGCCGTTTCACTCCCCGACAAGAAAAAGGACATAAACAAAAAGAAAATTATAGCGATAAACACAGTTTTCCTCCAAGAGTTTTTTCTTCCATCATACCCAATATAAGAAGAATATACAAAGCATAAACCCTGTTTAAGATACTTACCCCATTCCGCCGTATAAAAATTCCTTTTCTGTGCATGCTATGAATGCTGTCATCCTTTATGCATAAGGAGTGTTTGAAATGTCTGTCTTTGTCTACCAAACCTTTGAACTTAAGCAGGACAAGTTTGAAGAAGCTATTGAAAATATTAAAGCGATCCAGCAGCACAGAAATGAAATGTACGACCACAAAGTCGATATCCTGACTCCTGTCACAGGGCCGGATCATACATATGCATTCCTCTGCACCTATGAAGGCCTGGCAGAAATGGAGCTTCAGAATAAAAGGCTTTTTGACGATGAAGACTATGTTAAGCTGATAGGCGACTTTTTCATTCAAAACATTGTACAGGGAAGCATTAGAACACAGATATTCCGTTCATTGGCAAATAAAGCATAAAGGAGCTTTGCTCATACTAAGGTGCAGGACACAGATCATAATCCTGCACCCGAGCAAATTTGACATATGCTGCCTCGCCATTGCTGCGGAGTACATATAAGAAATGGCCCGGTGATCCCGCGGGCCATTTCTTATAGTTTAAATCGGCTGACAAGCTGATTGAGCTGTTTTGCCAGCTCTGCGAGACCGTTGGCATTTTGTTCAACATCGGTCATCACTGAGTTGGATTGGATAATTGTTGCAGCTGTCTCTTCTACTCCTGCGGCTGCTTCTTCGGACACCGATGCTATCGTTTCAACCGACTGGCTGATGGCAGATGTATTCGTATTCGCCTCCTCAAGGGTGCTGCTCATTTTGGAAATCGTCTCCCCTAAAGAAAGTATAGATTTTTTCAGGCAGCTGAAAGTCTCTTCAGTATCCTTCAGGCTCCCGGTGCCCCGCTGAACCTGTAAGTAGCTGTTCTTCAAAGATTCGGCAATCTGCTTTGATTCTCTCTGAATGCTGGCTATGATATCTGTGATATGAACCAGTGAAGAGGTTACCTGCTGGGCAAGGGCCTTTACTTCCTTGGCAACGACGGCAAACCCTTTTCCGCTGTCTCCCGCTCTCGCCGCCTCAATCGCAGCGTTCAGAGCCAGCAGATTCGTCTGGTCTGCGATACCCTGAATCACTTCAACAAGGGAAGCAATCTCCCCTGACTGCTTTTCAAGCTCACCAACTTTAGAAACAGAGCCCTCGACGGTGTTATGAATCTGCGCCATATCCTTTCCCGCCTGCTCCATTCTCTCCATGCCAATGGAAGCCTCCTTTAATACAT
This sequence comes from Bacillus infantis, assembly GCF_020171945.1. Classification (GTDB taxonomy): domain Bacteria; phylum Bacillota; class Bacilli; order Bacillales; family Cytobacillaceae; genus Bacillus_AB; species Bacillus_AB infantis_A. The sequence continues at coordinate 716,652 of NZ_JAIVAP010000001.1, forward strand.
TCCCCGCCGTATCCGACATAGATATTCCAAAATTATGTGCAGCCTTGATGCTCTGTGAAAATCTGGCCATTGTTTCAGAAAGATCTGATGCTGCCAGCGCTTGCTGATCAGTGCCGGAAGCAAGTTCCTCCATTGTTGCTGATATTTGCCTGCCCCCTGCAGCAACCTCGTTAGCAGACTTTGTCAGGATACTGCTTTGAGTCTGGACCGAACCCGCAGCTTCCTGAATGGAGCCTACCATCTGGAGGAGATTTTCTTTCATATCATCCATGGCACTCGCCAGGATTCCGATTTCATCTTTTCCCTTCCAAACGAGCGGTTGTCCAGAAAGATTCCCTGATGATACCCGCCTGGCGCTATCAACCACTTCCCTGAGATTTTTCTTCACTGTCCTGTTAATGAGAATAATGAATGCAAAGCCTGAAGCAGAAGAGACAAGGATGGAGGCAATCAAAATGAAGATGCTGGCCTGAAGCCTTTCCTCAGTACTGGCGATTGACTGGTCCTTGCCCGCCTCCACACTTTCTCTTAATTCATTTAATCGTGCGATGACGGTATCTCTCTTGGTGCGGATATCATTCAGAACCGTCAAAACCCGGGCATTGCTTTCGACATTCGGTATAAGCTGTTCTTTAAACTGTTCATTAAGCCTCTCATCACTTTCGATGAACTTGGCATAAAGCTCCTGCTCCTCCTTCGTTTTCATGCTTCCTTTTAGTGCATCATGCAGCTGGAGGAATTCGCCCGATTGCTTATCATAGTTTTCAACGATTCTTTGCGAGCGCACCTGCACATAATCCAGCACCATAATTGTCTTTGAGCGGTAAATGGAACCCATCTCCGTAAGCTGGACAGCGCGCGTGCTGCTCTCATCAATGGAAGCTACATCCCTTTTAATCAAAGAAAACTGATTGAAAACGACTGCTGCTGATAAAATGAACAAACAAATAGTTGCAGAGAAGACAGCTATGTATTTCTTTCCCAGATTCCAATTTCTTAATATAGTAATCATTTCATTCCCCCAGAATCATGCTTTTTTACTATTATCGGCAGAAAATATACAAGATTCAATATAATATACAGAAAATATTCATTTTTCTAATATATTTCCAGGTATATTGTACTACCCTGCATTGGACAGGGGGATTAGAGGTGGTTTACCAAAGGTTAAGGGGGTAAACAAGCGCAGTGCTACTTGTAAATCTATTCTCATTATAAGACAGGCCTGAAAATTACTTCTTCCCTTTAGGCGATTGGCCTATTGGGTCTAAGAGCAGAAGCTTGCCAACAGCCTAAGTTTCATAAATACTTTCTTATCCTAATAAAAGGAGAGGGCATATTTGCCCTCTCCTTAATGAAGAATTTTCTATTAACGGACCCTTACTACACGCCCGTTGAATTTCTGTGCCCAATAGCCGCTTGACATATTGGCAATCGCTACGCCAGTCGAACTTTGTGAACCGATGAATTTACCGCCGCCGATATAGATTCCGACATGTCCATCCGTTTTATAAGTATTGAAGAATACTAGGTCCCCTGGCTGCATTTCGCTTGTGGAAACGCGGGTGCCTGAGTTTTTAAGAGAATCAGTGCTTGATCCGACACTGATGCCAGCCTGTGCAAAAGCCCAGTGTACAAATCCGGAGCAGTCGAAACGGCCGTTGGCCACGTCAGATGCAGTTCTTCCTCCACCAAATACATAGACGGAGTTTCCGATATATTTATAACCTGCAGTGATGGCAGTATTAATATTTCCGTTTGCCTTCGGAGCTGGTGAGAATGACTGAGTACTGCTGCTCCCGCCATTATTGCTGCTTACGCTGTTGCTGCTGCTTCCGCTGTTGCTGCCTCCGCTGTTTGAAGATTCTGTTGCATTAGAGCTGTAGCTCCTTTGAACTGCTTTGGCAGCTTCGGCAGCCTGGCGCTTTCTTTCCTGCTCAATCGCATTGTCAATTGAAGTCAGTTCAGATGCAAGTGAGGCATCTTTTTGAAGCAAGTCCGCTTTCAGGGCAGAAGCCTGCTTTTCCTTTTGCTGGACCTCAGCCTTGAGTGTATCAATCTGTGCCTTCTGTTCAAGTATCTGAGCCTGCATGCCTTCAAGCTCTGTCTTCATTTCATTAAGGCCTGACAGTTTTTTCTCAACAGAAGCCTGCTTTTCTTCGAGCTCCTTCTTATCCGCTTCATGCTCTTCCATCAAACCTCTGTCAGCCTCGACGATCTTAGCTACCGCTCCTACGCGGTCAATGAAATCACTGAAGCTAGTGGAGCCCATCAGCACTTCAATATATCCGACTGAAGCACCGCTCTCCTGGAAAGACTTGGCCCTTTCCTTCAGCACTTCGTTCCTCTTCTCAATGCGTTCCTGAATGACAGCGACTTCTTTCTTCAGTTCTTCAATCTCTGCATTTGTAGCAGCAATTTCTTCTTTTGTGGCCGATATCTTGCTGTTATTATCCTTGATAGCCTGATTGACGCGTGCAATCTGGGCATTTAATTTTTCCAGTTCATTCTGGGCTTTTGCAATCTCCTGAGCTGCCTTGGATATATTAGCCTGGATTCCAGAACGCTGTTCCTGGATTTGAGCTTTTTTGCTGTGTAATGTATCCGCATTTACTGCCGGTATGGAAAATGCACTTCCCAGGCCAAGCATAATTGTCGTATTTAGCACTACTAATTTCTTTTTCATCGCTCTCTTCCCCCTGCTTCCCTTTGCCAAGCTATAAGATTCTCTCTCTATCTAAATTGCAAAAGCCAACGGCAAACTATTATGTATTTGAATTTTCAATTTCAGTTATTCTGTGACAAATTTCTATTAAATAAACCAATTTAAACCTTTTTTTCACAATTAGAAGTATAACATCCAAATCTTTCAAACAGGTAATAATTATATTACAGTTATATTTCAATCGTGACATTAAACCACTTTTATACTAGTTTTCACGGTCCAAATCCCTTTATTTTACAGAAAAACAGCGAAAATCTATCTAAACGAGCAATTTAGACATTTTTTTCTCCATACATTCATCCAGGTAAATTAGCATATAGTAAGCAGGAAGTTTTATTTTGTATAATATTGGTTATAAAAACTTATTATACCATTTTGCGACATCCACTCTAAGGCTGGTGAAAATATGGCGAATAAAAAAAGAAGAAAAAAACGCAGGCTGGCGGCCGGAAAACAAAAAGACTCGATTTTCATGGAAATTCTATCTGAAGGCTTCAGCCAATTATTAAACCCGTTTTTATGGTTAGGAAGGCTGATTTCACGTTTGTGGGATTGAACGAAGATATAAAGCGGATGAAATGTTTTCCGGGTCAAAATATATAAATTCAATATCGGTAATTTGACGTGCAGTATGTAATCAGTCAGGAGAATCAGGCACATGTTAACCCTCTCTCTAGTACCTCATATGTCCCATTTGAAGCACTCTGATCAATAAATTCTCTCTCTTGAGTACCTCATGTACTCCGCTTCAAGCACTCTGACCTGGGGTTTCCGGCTGTCTCTTCTCCTCCGAAGCATTCTCCAATTGATAAAACTTTCAAATCAAATTTCCCTAAAAAAAAAGACCTTTCCAGGTCTTTCTCATTGGTTATATCATTAACTTTTATCTTCCATCTTCTTGCAGCAAAAGGACCTAATGAGCAAGCCAGCCTGCACTCCCCAAACCCCTCTCATGTTGCAGCAGCCTCATGTTCAAAATTTTTCTGCAGCAACTCTCCAGGATCCGCCTTTTCAACAGCTATGGTCCAATCTTGCCCTGCCCCTATCGAAAATATTTCAGCAAAAGAACCTTGGTTAACAGCCAGCCCAAGATTGCCAAGTGAGTTTATATAGGCAACAGGTTCTCCCCCGGGGACATCAGCAAAAGATTTCCCAAAAGTGACCTGCCCTCTAAAAGCAAGTGATTGGCCGGCCCTTATTTCCACTGTCAGTTTGTCTTCATATGCCACACTCATCTCTTTTAACAGAGACCTGCCAATATTCGTCCACAAATTACCGAAGCGGACATCCATGATTTCAATGCCCCCTGCAGCTTTGCCTTTATTGAGCGAAGAGCATGCAGCATGCAGAACACAAATGCCTGCGGGGTCGGCAGCTTCCCCCAGTTCTTCAAAGCTGACTGCCCCGCTGGCCAGCCTTGCACCTGTATACGCATAAATATCCCTGCCGTGGAATGTATGAGATTCCAAAGATCCTGGAAGCCGGTTCATCGTCTCGTCAATGACCCTTGCTTCAGTAATCCCTGCATTCATGCTGACATGTGTCAATGTACCGTTATCCGGTGTAATGACCACCTGTCCGGACACTGTTTTGACAGCAAGGCTCCTCCTCTCAGAACCTACACCAGGATCGACGACAGAAACAAAGACTGTTCCCTCAGGCCAATACGGGAGAGTCTGATAAAGCCTGCAGGATGCCTCCCACACAGAGAAAGCAGGGATGTTATGCGTCAAATTGAAAATTGGAATGGCAGGGCTGACGGAAAAAGCAACACCGTGCATCGCACTGACTGCCCCGTCTGCCAACCCGAAATCTGATTGAAATACTAATGCCCTCCCCATCTCTTTCACCCTTTCAATATTTGTGTATAAAAAGAGTTATGCCGGGAAAGACTCAAAGATTCTTATTTTTTCTTTTGCTCACTCACTTATTTTAAAGCCTGCGGGAGGATTATAAAGATATGTCAGCGTTCTGCCTGTTGCCTTTTCGATCCGGTATTTATAGCTCTCAGCCCTGGCCATCCTGTTTTTGAAAAGCTTTTCCGAAATGTCCAGCGTCACTGTCCTCCCGTTAATAAGCATGACAGCACATTCATTGGCTCCATTTGCTGCCGCATCTTCAATCCCATGAAGGGAAAACCATATGCAGTCTTCATGAAAGGGAGCTTTGTGAGGAAACCAAAACATGTCCTGCAGGCCGCAGAGCCGTACCGGCGGCATGCTGACTTTGCCTAATACTTTCTTAGTCCCCTTCATAGCGCCCTTTAAATTGCTTCCCAGCTGCTGAAGAGAATCATTCATCACCTCATGCGGGGGCCCTTTAACCAAAACTGACCCATCTCCCATGCCCACAATTTCAGCATGCCACTCCCCAAAAGGATTTCTAAACGGCATGATACAGAGCGTCTCTCTCTTTATAAGGTATTTCTCTATATATAGCTGATCCAAACTGTCCCCTCCCCTGGTCTTACCCATATTTAAAGAAGCTTGTACAATTTTCTTAGCAAGAATAATTTTCTTCATTTATCTCAGCGGTGAATTCACATAAGAAACACCTCCAGATCGGAATAGGTTTATGGAATATATGTGTAAACAGTGTGTGTATGTGATAGGTTCGAAGAAGAAGAAATGAAAAATACGGAGTTTTTCAGAAGAAAATGGCTTCCAGTCCTGCTGCCAGAAGCCTGTGATACTTAGGTTCAGGATAATTATACAATTAATAGAATATTTTGTAAATTAGTTTTCTCTTACTGTTTTTGTATAAGCTTCTTCCCCGCCGGCATGATTTGATGGAGAACCAATATTTAGGAGAACAACGCCAAGAATAATTAGAATGATTCCTGCAGCGCTCAGCATACTGAGCTTTTCTTTCCAGATCAATATGCCTATTACGGCAGTTGCAGCAGTGCCGATTCCGGACCAGATAGCATATGCGATGCTCAATGGGATTGTTTTTAAGGAAAGAGATAAAGCAAAAAACGCCACTCCAAAACCCAGGAGCACCCCAAGGGCTGGCCATAATTTCGTAAACCCAACAGATGCCTTCAGCATAGAAGTTCCGAATAATTCTGCCGCAATGGCAATGAACAGAAATATATAGGCCTTCAATTACATCACCTTCTATGTTATATTTTTTCAAGAAAAAAGCTCTCCTCGCGGGAGAGCCTTTCATTAGCAATTATATAATTTTCCATATTTATCTTCAAGGTATTGAATAAGATACTCAGCATTGAGCTCTTCCCCCGTCACCTTTTGAATCAAAATATCCGGAGTAAAGGTTTTTCCATACTGATGAATATTTTCTTTCAGCCATTGCATGATGGTGCTGAAATCGCCTTCCGCTATCTTTTCCCCGAAATTCGGGATTTGTTTTTTAATTGCTGCCAGGATTTGCGCTGCATACAGATTGCCCAAAGAATACGAAGGGAAATAGCCAAATCCGCCGAATGACCAGTGTACATCCTGAAGCACCCCTGCTGTATCTGTCTCAGGTGTGATCCCCAGGTAATCCTCCATCTTTTTATTCCATGCTTCCGGAAGCTCCTTCGCCGAAAGCGTCCCTTCGAACAAGCTTTTTTCAATCTCATAGCGGAGCATGATATGAAGATTATAGGTCAGTTCATCGGCTTCCACCCTGATTAAAGAAGGATTGACTGCATTTATCGCCTGGTAAAACTGATCTTCCGTTACATTGGCCAGCTGTTCCGGGAAGGTTTTCTGGAATTCAGGATAAAAGCGGCTCCAGAACTGCCTGCTTCTGCCAACCATATTTTCAAGAAATCTTGATTGTGACTCATGGATGCCGAAAGATGCCCCTTCCCTGAGACAAGTGCCCTCAAGAGCAGGATCGATCTGCTGTTCATAAATTCCGTGACCGGCTTCATGGATAGTGCCGAACAGGGCTGTCAATACATTGTATTCAGCATATCTGGTCGTAATCCTGACATCTCTTGTATTGATTGGCTGTGCAAAAGGATGGACTGTTTCATCCAGCCGGCCTGCATCCAGATCAAAGCCGATTTCAGGAAGGATCCTTCTGTTGAAATCCTTCTGTTTCCCAACCGGAAAAGACTGTTTGACGATCTCAACAGGCAGATTTGCACCTGAATTCTGTATTTTTTTCAGCAGCTTCACACTGCTTTTGCGCAGGGATGAAAAAAGAGGATCAAGCTTTTTAACTGTCAGCCCTGGTTCGAAATCTTCCAGCAGTGCGTCATAAGGATGGTCATATTCGCCATAAAGCTTTATGAATTGTTTTTTGTAATCTATAATCTTTTCCAGGTAAGGAAGGTAATGCAGAAAATTATTCTTTTCCCGGGCTTCTTCCCAGGCATTGTTGGCATCTGCAGTCAGAATGCTATATTCTTTGTACATGTCAGCAGGGATGCTCTTGGATTTATCATAAAACGTTTTTCTTTCCCTGATTCTTGCCTGCTTTCTTTCATCCAGCCGGGCAGCTTTTTCTTTATCGTCCAGAATGGCGAGCACCTCTCCGAGTTCCCCGCTCACCTGAAGCTTGAAAATTTCAGTTTCAAGCGTCCCGATTGACTTGGAGAAAAATCCTCTCCCTTTTTTCGGGGCCATCACCTTCTGATCCCAGCCCAAAAGGCTGGAGATGCTTGTCAGATGCGTTATTTTCTCGTCTATTTCTTCAAATCTCTTTAAGGCAGCTTCATAGGAAAGTACAGCAGCAGTTTGCATTAAAATCCCCCCTGATATATGTTTTTATCAATATAGAATATTCGGTCTATTTTATTATAAAAAGAACGGCTCTCTTTTTCAATAAACTTTGCTGGTGTTCTGTATAGATTTTGGGAGAATGCTTCTGAAACAGAGTTACACACAGCAGATAAAAAAAATCTGCCACTGAAGCCTTCTTAAAGAAAATTTCCATTCCCTTTCTGAAGCCAGACAGATTTCGTCCTGGTTGGCTAATAAAAGCATTTCTTTTCTTATTATTTTTCAAAGGTGTTAGAATAGTATTATTCGAAATTTCTGTCATCTAAAAGAAAGAAGGTAGCTTATTTGTCCACAAAAACAATGATACTTACACAAAATCTTCGTGAAGACCTGTTAAAGAATGTAAAAGACATTATGCCAGGCTGGAATATCATTGCAGGGAAAGATCCCGAAACCTGGAAAAGCCATTTGATGGATGCTGAGATCATAGCTGGATGGAAAAAGGATGCTGTCCCAGCGGCGGAAAGCAAAAATCTCCGCTGGATTCAAGCCTGGAGTGCCGGCGTCAATAATCTCCCGCTGGAAGAGCTGGAAAAAAACAGTGTCTTTCTGACAAGCGCAAATGGAGTCCATGCTTATCCGATTTCTGAAAGTATATTTGGCCTGATCCTCGCACTCACCCGAAAAATACATACTTATGTAAAAAACCAGGGAGAGAAAAAGTGGCATCACAGTCATATGAACCAGGAAATCCACAAAAAGACCATCGGGATTATCGGAGCGGGTGCAATTGGCCGCGAAACTGCCAAAATTGCTAAAGCATTTGGCATGAAAGTAATCGGAGTGAGGCACTCCGGAAAAGAGGAGCAGTATTTTGACGAAATGCACACTGCCGAAAAGCTGGATGATATTCTGCCTCACTGTGATTATGTTGTCATCACACTCCCTTTAACAGATGAAACACACTCTATGTTTTCCGCTTCGCAGTTTAAAAGGATGAAGAGCACAGCATTTCTTATCAATATTGGCAGAGGGGAAATTCTGGTCGAACAGGACCTGATCAGTGCCCTTAAAGAGGGAGAGATTGCCGGAGCGGGTCTTGATGTTTTTGAAAAAGAACCTCTCCCAGAGAGCAGCCCTCTCTGGGAAATGGAGAATGTAATCATCACTCCCCATACCTCCGGATCAACGGAATACTACGACGAAAGGGTCGTAAATGATATTCTTGTGCCCAATCTGAAAGAGTATTTAAAAGGAAAGAAGCCTTCCCGCAATCTTGTTGATTACAGGAAAGGCTACTGATAAATTCCAAGGTCCTTCTGATCCGGGGTGATGAACGTATTCTATAAACCGGAAGATATGCATAGTTTGTATAGGGGAAAATATAAAGGGGGAATGAAAATGAGCGTGATCCATGATCAGTTCGATGCCATTTCTATCCGGAATGTCCATCGGCAGCTGAAAGAAATACAAATGATCGCTACCACAAACAGATGCATAGACTGGGAGCTTGCTTCAGCGCTGGACCAGGTCACAAGGGCGGCAGGAATGCTCTGCAATGTAATAGAAGAACATCTGGATGGGACCCGGAGTGATGTTGACGCCCTCTATTATATAGAGGAAAAACTGTCGGCCGCCCTTTCCATGGCAAAGAAAATCGATAACCGCAGAGAGCCTGTATAAGAACAGGGTGCTGTCAAAGCAGGCACCTAAAAAAGCCAAGGAGGAGAAACATATATTTCTCTCCCTTGGCTTTTTTGTGGTTCATTTACATAACAGCCCAGCTGTATATAATCGTTCATTTAATTTTTCGGACTGAAAAGAGAGCAAACAAATTCTGCTGCCTTGGAATATTTATTGGCTGGGTTCCGCTATTATGCTTCCAGCTTCTTAAGCCGGAACATGTTCCAGGACATTTTTGGCAATACAGCAGTCAGAGTGCCCTCTTCTATAAACGAGTCATTGCTCTTCTGTGGCTTTACCTGCTCTTGATCGATTGTATTTACCGCTTTTGGATTTTCATTTTTGAGTACGATCTGTTCGGCTAATATATACCCTTCAAAAGACCGGATATCCACATCGACCAGCAATTGAGTATCCAGGCTGCGATTTACTGCAAAGATGACGAGTTCTTCATTGTCTTCATTATAGACCACTGACTGGTCTAAGTACGGCACATCAGTAAAGTCTTTACTGTCATACTTTGGTGAATCAACAATTGAATGAAGTGCTGTACCGCGTCCGTAAACAGAAGTATAGTAGTATGGATAGAAAATGGATTGCTTCCAAATGCCGCCTCCTGTTTCTGTCATAATAGGTGCGATGACATTTACCAGTTGGGCCATACAAGCGATCTTCACCCGATCTGAATGCTTTAGCAATGTATTCAGCATGCTCCCTACAAGCAAAGCATCCTCGAAAGTATAAATGTCCTCCAATAATGGAGGCGACACAGACCATGGCTCAATGGCCTTGTCCTGATCATTGGAATGAAACCAAACATTCCATTCGTCAAAACTGAGGTTCATTGTTTTTTTACTGCGTTTCTTTGCCTTCATATAATCACATGCTGCAGTGACAGTTTTAATGAAATTATCCATATCTAATGTATTTGCCAAATAGTTTGCCGTGTCATTTTCTCTATTTCCGTAATATTGATGAAGAGATATATAATCAGCAGCTTCATATGTATGTTCGAGTGTTTCTGCTTCCCATTCAGGAAATGTCGGCATGCCTGAGCCGGAGCTTCCGCAGCTGACCAATTCAATCGAAGGATCGACCAATTTCATTGCCTTGGCAGTTTCAGCAGCAAGCCTTCCGTATTCATATGCCGTTTTCATGCCAATTTGCCAGGATCCATCCATTTCATTTCCTAAACACCAGACCTTTATATTATGAGGGTCATTATAGCCATGTTCTTTTCTTAAATTACTCCAATAAGTACCGCCGGGATGATTGCAGTATTCCACCAAATTTCGTGCAGCATCAATGCCCCTGGTACCTAAATTAACAGCCATCATGACTTCTGCATTGACCTTCTTGGCCCAGGCTGCAAATTCGTTTGTTCCAACTTCGTTCGTCTCAAGTGAATTCCAGGCTAAATCCAGGCGTTTTGGCCTCAATTCTTTTGGTCCGATACCATCTTCCCAGTTGTATGCTGAAACCATATTCCCCCCAGGATACCGGATGATCGGCACTCTCAGCTCTTTTACCAGTTCTATGACATCTTGACGGAAACCATCTTCATCAGCACTGGCATGCGAAAGTTCGTATATTCCCCCATATACCGCCCGCCCGAGCTGCTCTATAAAAGACCCATATATCCTCTGGTCGATATCTGATATTTTAAATGACTTGTCTATTAGCATTTTTGCTTTATGTGCTTGCAAAGCCATAATACTCACCTTTCTATCTATAAAATATTTATCCCAACTTTTATATGTACCCACAAATGGAATTAACTTATCTATATAGTTTAGTGGTTATACAAAGTATTGGCTGTTCAGCCCTTGAATACCTTTATTTCTTTTGAAATTTGGCATCCTTTTTAAAAAAGGCAGAAATGATCGGGTTTTCACTTTAGAAAATCCTTAAAAACCAAAAATACCAGCTCCTAAAAGGAACTGGTTTCTGATTGCTTATGTAAGCCACTTTTGCCGTAATAAATATAAGAAAGTTTTAAACCACCACTCCTCAAAGTGGGTGTTTGCAGAAACCTTCCTGCATGTCCTCCTTGTCACATGTGACAGAGGCTTGTCATTCCAGCTTCGATATAAAACTCCCTATTACAGCTTAAAGGTTAAAACTTTATTATGGTTACGGGCAAAGCAGCTTGTATTTATATATTACCTCATTTGCGTCCCCAGCTCAACTGTTTTGTCTGGAAACGGAGGAGCCTTCTGGCTGGAAAGTGCTTTTCATGCTAGGCAGCTTTTTTCGAGAAATAGTCGTTATGGGCTGCTATCACAATCAGGAGCATAATCGCAAATGCACCTGCTGCCGGAACGCCTCCTCCTAATATATAGATGGAAACAGGCATTGCCGCCATCGCGATAAGCCCAGGAACTGTAAATCGGCGGGTGATGCCCCATCCTGCAAGCAGCACCATAAAGGCAGTCAGCAGGCTTGCGGGGGCTATAAAAAGAGCCGATGCCAGATATACGACAACCCCCTTGCCGCCCCTGAATCCAAGAGGAGCCGGCCAAATATGGCCGCACAGCACAGCAAAGGCGCAGATCAGCAGTGCAGCCTGGCCCAGAAAAACATCAGCTGCGGCCAAAGCAAGCACTGTCTTTCCGGCATCGATCAAAACCGTATAAAAAAACCCTCTTTTCCCCAGTTCACGGCCAGCATTCCTTGCACCTGCGTTCCCGCTGCCCATCTGCCTGATATCTTTTCCCTGCCACTTTCTGGCCAGCAGATAAGCCCCGTTGATGCATCCCGCTAAATAGCAGAGAATGATAGCTGCTGCTGTATACATAAACCTTCCCCCCGAATAATTCTGCGGCTGCCGGCTAAAATATAGTGAAGCAGCCCAGTCCTGACTTGGAAGAAAGGTGATAGGCCCAATGTTTCCTGTTATACATACCAACTTTTGGGATGCCGTTTTTGCCGTGCCTGCGGTTCTTATTGTAACACAGCTGCTGAAGCTGTATTTCAATATCCCTGGAAAAATAGTGCCGACCGTTGCTTTATTATGCGGATTGGCCATTTCTGTCTTAATTAGCCATAAGCATGATTTTGTGGCCGGCCTTTTTATGGGATGGTTTTATGGGTATGCAGCGATAGGTTCATACAGCAGCCTGAAAGCTTCCATAAAAGCTTACCGGAACAGCAGCTCCTAATGTTTAATCCTTCCGGAATATTTCTTGAGGAAGTCCCAAGAAGCTGTATAGGCTTTAACATTATTCTCCCTTTTCACAAAGAAATGTCCTTCATCCTCAAAACGTATATACTCTACAGGATGTTTGCGGTTCTTCAGATCTTCCACAATCTGCTCTGTTTCCTCGATCGGCACCCTTGGATCGTTGGCGCCATGGAGAACGAGAAGCGGACATTGGATCTTTTTTGTTTTATGCAGCGGATCAATTTCATCGAAGAATGCCCCGTCTTTCTCTATGCTCCCATATTCTGCTTCCCTCATCTTCCGCCTCCATGGGCTGGTGTTCTGCAGGAAAGTCCGGAAGCTTGAAATTCCGACAATGTCAATAGCAGAAGACCAGATGTCAGGGTAGTGAGTGATGGCTGCCAGGACCATGAAGCCCCCATAGCTTCTTCCCATAATGCTGATCTGATCTTCGTCTGCACCTCCCTCTGTTTTCAGCCATTCGACAAGATGGACTAAATCACGGACAGAGTCCATCCGCTTCCTGACATCATCCAGATGGGTAAAGGTTTTACCATAGCCTGTGCTTCCCCTGACATTCGGCGTACATACAGCAAATCCTTTATCCAGGAAAAATTGCAGGAATGGATTAAAGGCAGCCCTTATCTGGCTTTCCGGGCCGCCATGGACAAACACAACCACCGGGAGCTTTCCATCGGCCTTTTTGGGCTTATAGTAGAACGCAGGAATCTCAAGCCCATCAAAGGAAGCGAAAGAAATCAGCTCAGGGGCGCACAGCTTTTCCTCTACCACAGGATCATGCGAAATGAATGTAGCCCTTTTAGCTTTATGAGACCTGAAATCAAGCTCCCAAATATCAGAAGGATGCTGGGGCCCATTCAGGATAAAGGCAAGCCTGCTGTTATCAGGAGAGAAGGTAAAGTCAGTAATGACACCTGCAGGGGATTCCCACTCTCTCACTTCATTCGATTCTGGATAGAATACTGCGCCTTTCGAAACTCCTCCTTCATTTATGGAAAAGGCCATCTTCTTTTTATCAGGGCTAAGCTTCAGCTCTTCCAAGTCCCAATCCTTCTCGACCAGCCATTGTGTTGCCAGGGTTTCAAGATCAAGCCTGGCAAGATTCATGAATTCCCGGTCCCTGTTGGAGAGCAGGTAAAGCACTTTCCCATCGGAGCTGAACGCCGGGCTGGCAAAAGCCGCTTCTCCGACATGCTTTGTGAGCCACTGCACCGTTCCCCCTGAAAGATCCAGCAGTCCAAGGTCATTATCAAGATTTGTGTTTACCTGCTCTATCAGCAGGGAGCTTCCTTCTGGATGCCATAGAAGCGGAGAAAAATTCCCATCTCCCTGGAACACCATTTTAACTTCAAAACTTTCCAGACTCTGAATATAAATATCAAAATAGGTGCTGTGACGGCGGTTGCTGGCCCAGGAAATCCACTTTCCATCCGGGGATACTCCGCCATACTTATGGATATGTTCAGGCGAGTCGGTCAGCCGTATGACCTCCCCTGTTTCTGTGAGAAGGAATAGCTGCTGCTTTTCATTCACACCCTCATCCATGCCAAAAATTCTTTTGCCTGTTCCCGGGATAAAAGAAACAAACATAATCCGTTCAGCGGTTTCCAGAACCTGAACAGGATTGCCGCCTTCAGAGTTTATTTCCCAGATCTGCGGAAGCCCGGAAGCATCTGAGATAAAATTCAGCTTCTTTCCACGAGGTCCGTAAACAGGATTTTTCACGTTTCTGATGTTCATAAAATCTTCAATCGTCAATTGTGCCATTATAAGCTCCCTTCTGAATCATTTTGACGGTGGAAGCCCAGGAGCGGACTTGAAATGCCTTTGACTCCCGCCAAACCAAGGATGCAGAGGAATATGGCCTGCGGACCATAATACGCATCCTGAGGATCAAAATACTCTTCAAGTGTATGTATGCCGCCGAAGCTTCCGCCGCCGCCAAGTGTAACAGCCGGAATGCCAAGGGCAATCGGCACATTGGAGTCAGTGCTGCTGGCTTTCTCAAACGAAGCTGTGAAGCCAAGCTGCCTTGAAGCTTCCGCAGCGGTTTGAACGATGGCAGATTCCATATCCTGGCTGCCAGCCGGGCGGTCCCCTACCTGCTTGATTTCAACTGTAATTCCGGAATCAGCTCCTGCAGCTTCCTTGATGATGGAGAGCGCTTCATCTTCTACCCTTGCAAGCTCCTCTGCGGAAACAGAACGAAGATCAATGATCAATCTTGCTTCCGCTGCAATCGTATTGACCGAGGTCCCTCCGGATACTATCCCTACATTAAAAGTTGTTTTCGGATCTTCCGGCACCTTAAGATCGGCTATGCCGGCAATGGCCTTTCCTGCAGCGTGAATGGCGCTCGGCGTCCCGAAATCCCCAAAGCTGTGGCCGCCTGGGCCCTTATAGATAATCTCATATCTTTTACTGCCCGCAGCCAGATAAGTAATGCGCTCGGGACTTCCCGGTTCTATGGAAATGAAACCGTCTATCCCATGATCTTGTCCAAACAGCGCCTTAACGCCATTTAAATCCCCAAGTCCTTCTTCTCCGACCGTTGCTCCAAACAGAATGTCCGCTTCTGTTTCGATGCCCGTTTCGTTAAATGCACGGATAAGAGTCAGCACGGCAGCCAGCCCCCTTCCGTCATCAGCGATTCCGGGAGCATAAATTTTTCCGTCTTTTTCTTTTGGGACTGTGTCAGTACCTGCTGGAAAAACAGTATCAAGATGGGCGCAAACCGCAATCCTCGGTCCATTCCCCGTTCCCTTTCTCAGGCCGAATATATTGCCTGCATCATCTTTCGAAACATCTTCAATACCCAGCTCTTCCAGCCTTCGTCTATAATACTCCCCCCGTTCCCCCTCATCGAAGGTAGGTGCAGGGATGCTCGTCAGCTCCTTTTGATCAGCTGATGTCCGGTCATTGTCATTTTTTAAAAAGGATAGTCCCTTTTGGACAGCTGAAATGCCCATTATTTTTTCCAATGCTTCCGCCACGCTATTTTTCAGTTCAAGATTTTCCGCCAATTTTCTTCCCCCTTTGCAAAGTCTATTATTATTATATTCCAAAAATTAAATTTATTGTTGCTGGAAGGCTTCAGAAGATTTCCTCCTTAATAAAAAGGAAAAAGCCCCAGATGCATGGAGCTTTTTCCTCTTGTTCTGATTATCTGCTTAAAAACAAATAGCATTTTGCCATTCCGTCCTAATCGCCTTGATGCCCGTGCTCTGGTTCCGCAGGGGGGTCAGCGATAAATGAATCGTAAATATAATAGCCGCAAACCACCAAAAGCAGATATACTGCGGCTGATATGGCCCACTTTTTCATCAGAAGCCCTCCTTATAATTTAACCCGCTGCAGCCTAAGCGCATTCAGGACAACCGAGACCGAACTGAAAGCCATTGCTGCCCCTGCCAGCCATGGTGCCAGCAGACCGAGTGCTGCAAAAGGGATGCCGAGCGTATTATATCCAAAAGCCCAGAAGAGGTTCTGCCGGATATTCGAGATTGTTTTCCTGCTCATATAAATGGCATCGGAAATGCTTCTTAAGTCACCGCGGATCAGGGTGATATCTGCTGCTTCCATCGCCACATCAGTGCCTGTTCCGATTGCCATTCCGATGTCAGCAACAGCCAGTGCCGGTGCATCATTGATTCCGTCCCCCACCATGGCGACAATTTTCCCTTGTTTCTGGAGCTTTTTCACTTCTTCTGCCTTTCCTTCTGGGAGGACTTCAGATATTACCGCATCAACTCCTGCTTCCCTTCCGATTGCCTCGGCTGTAGCCTTGTTGTCACCTGTCATCATGATTACTTCAAGATCCATCTCCTTAAGGCGTGCTATAGCCTCGGCAGATGTATCTTTGATCGTGTCTGCAACAGCGATGATGCCGGCAAACTGCCCGTCAATGGCTGCCAGCATGGCAGTTTTGCCCTGGCTTTCAAGCTTTTCAAGATCCCTGGCAGCGGAGCTGAAATCAACAGAATCCCCGCCGAGCAGCCTTCTGGTTCCTATCAGGAGCTTCTTTCCATCCACAACAGCTTTAATGCCATATCCGGGGATTGCCTCAAATTCTTCCGCTTCTTTCATATCTATATTGCGGGCTTTAATCCCTGCCGTTATTGCCTCGGCAAGAGGATGCTCTGACTGCTTTTCAGCGGCGCCTGCCAGTGCCAGGAACAAGGTTTCATCCATTTCAGTCAGCACGTCAGTCAATACCGGCTTGCCGTTGGTGATTGTGCCTGTTTTATCGAGGACAACTGTTGTGATGCGGTGTGTCCGCTCAAGATGCTCCCCGCCCTTAAAAAGGATTCCGTATTCCGCAGCCCGCCCGGAGCCAGCCATGATGGACGTCGGAGTTGCCAGGCCCAGTGCACATGGACATGCTATCACAAGGACAGCGATCAATTTTTCAAGAGCCTCAGCAAAATTGCCTGGATCTGCCCACAGGTACCAGATGAGGAATACAACGGCAGCGATCCCCACAACAATCGGTACAAATATCCCGGAAATCTTGTCAGCAAGGCGCTGGATTGGCGCCTTTGATCCTTGTGCATCCTCAACAACCTTGATGATCTGTGCAAGGGCTGTATCTTTCCCCACTTTTGCTGCTTGCACTTTTATGAAACCATTTTTGTTGATGGTTGCCCCAATGACTGAATCGCCGGGCTCCTTATCTGCAGGTACGCTTTCACCTGTTATCATGCTTTCATCCACGGCGGTTCTTCCCTCAAGGATCATTCCGTCAGCAGGAATTTTCTCTCCCGGCTTAACGGCAAGGATATCACCGGGCATGACACTTTCCAGAGGGATTTCTGTTTCCTCGCCATCCCTGATGACGCGAGCCGTTTTAGCCTGCAGATTCATCAGCTTTTTAATGGCCTCAGAAGACCGTCCTTTTGCTTTGGCTTCAAACAGTTTCCCCAGAATAATCAGCGTTATCAGGACTGCACTGGTCTCAAAATAAAGATTTACTGAGTGGCCCCCTGAACCTATCGATTTTATTGATAAATATAAGCTGTAGAAAAAGGCAGCAGAAGTGCCGAGGGCAACCAGTACATCCATATTGGCGCTGCCGTTTCTAAGAGCTTTGTAGGCGCCTGTATAAAACTGGCGGCCGATGATAAACTGGACCGGCGCAGCAAGGGCCAGCTGCACCCAGGGATTCATGAACATCTCCGGCACATACAGGAAGCTGGTAAAGCTGAAATGCCCGGCCATTGCCCATAATAATGGCAGAGAAAGAATAAGAGCAAAAATGAATTTTCCTTTCTGTCTCTCAATTTCCCTTTCACGGTGGTCCTGCTCCTCCCCTGTTCCTTCCTCTGACTTCAGGGCAGCACCGTAGCCAAGCTTTTCAACTCTTTTAATAAGGTCGGCTGGCGACACTGCAGCAGGATTATAGATAACATCAGCCCTTTCCAGCGCCAGGTTGACGTTTGCATCGCTGATTCCTTCCATTTTCTTAAGCCCTTTTTCAATACGTGAAGAGCAGGCTGCACAGGTCATCCCGGTAATGGCAAGCTCTGCTTTTTCGGTCACAACCTTGTAGCCCAGATTCTCAACCTTTTGAAAAATATCTTCCTGCTTTACTTTTTCAGGATCAAATTGAACAGCCGCTTTTTCTAGAGCCAGATTGACTGAAGCATTTTCCACGCCTTCAACCTTTTTTAGTCCTTTTTCTATTCTTACGGCACAGGCTGAACAGGTCATCCCGCTTATTTCAAACTGAGTTTCTTTTGCTTGCTCGCTCATCGCTTACATCTCCTTATACCTATATGGGGTATATTTTGATGAAAAAGAGAACGTGCCTCAGCACGGTCCCGCAGGCTATCTGCTGTTAGACAACATCATAGCCCTGATCATCGATTGTTTCTTTAATTTCGCCTAGATTTACTATGGATGAATCATATTCGACATTGACTTTGCCATTATCGAGATCAACCTTTACAGCAGATACGCCTTCAAGCTTCCCTACGCTGCCTTCTACAGCTTTTACGCAATGGCCGCAGCTCATCCCTTTTACTTCTAAAGTGATTGTTTCCATTCTGAATCTCTCCTTTATTTCTTCATTAGTCTTTGCACAGTTACCAGCAGCTCATCAACCACCTCAAGGTCGTTCTCCTGGATCCTCTCGACAACACAGCTCTTCAGGTGCCCCTCGAGCAGAATTTTGGCAACGCTGTTCAAAGCAGACTGAGTGGCTGAAATCTGGGTAATAACATCATCACAATACGTATCCTTTTCAATCAGGCCTTTGATTCCCCGGATCTGGCCTTCAATCCGGTTGAGCCTGGTGACAAGGTTTTTCTTTGTCACTTCGGAGTGATGGCTCTTACGCCCGCTCACATGATCGCAGCTTTCACCCTCAGGGACTAACGGCAATTCATTTAATTCCTTCTCCATTAAATTCCCTCCCCTTAACCGTATTGTAGTATACCCTGGTATGGTATGTAAAGTATTTCTTTTCAGATTAGAAAAAAATAAAAAAGGAGAATCTCTGCTCCTTTTTCAGCTTAGGATAACCTCTTTTTCAAGATAGCTTGCCCTTATCCCGAAATTCGGGGGAGCAGGATCAATCTTTTCATTTAAGAGGAGTTTAATGGCAAGATAAGGGAAATTAATGCCGGACAGGCAGCTGATATGAAGCCCCCCGCTCATTCTCGGGTTGATTTCCAGCAGCTTTGGCACACCTTGCCCATATTTAACCTGGACATTGAACACATATGGAACCGGGTATTCACGATGAAGGTTTTCGGCTATCCCGCTGAGAAGCAGGTTTTCCTCCAGCTCCCTCACCCGTCCTTGCCCTTTTTTCCTTGGAATGCTGGTGTACAGCTTGCCTCCGTCTGCCAGGCAGTCGATGCTGTACTCAGGGCCATCCAGATATTCGAGCACCATCAGGTCTGGAAAGCTTTCTTGCTGCGATAAAATTCCGCAGGCATTCGCAAAGGAAATACGGTGTCCAACCCCTTGTCCGAACAGCTCCGCTATTGAATCTTCACGATCCTTTACCACTCTGAATCCATAAGCCCCTTCTCCAATTACAGGCTTGAAGCAGACTTTATGGCCTGCAGCCTTAAGCTTATGATAGGCTTCCTTGAAGCCTGCCGCTGTATTGACGACTTCGTAGTCAGGGATGCTTACCAGCTGCTTGCCGGCTGCATTCTTTTCCTCAATTGACCGGTAGATGGCCGCCTTATTGTCCATGAAGGACATCAGCATCGGGTCCGGGCAGACAAGCACCTTGACGCCTATTGCTTCAAAACGGGCAAGATTCCGTGAAATCAGGACATTTTCCTTGCGGGGAATAAAAATGTCAATCTCATTCCGGGCACAGAAATCCAGGCAGAACATAATATATTCCTCACCGGATATATCAGGCTCAGTCCCTTTGAAATCGCATACCTGCAAATAGAGAGCATCCTTGTCCGGATGGGTCCCGTATATGGTAAAGCTTCTATTGTCAGGATTGTTCTTAATCATTGTGATATAATGGCTCACCGTCGTGAACCAGCGGTTAAACCAGATTTTCATGCCAGCCCTCATTCCCCTGTCAGTAAAATATGAACTACTGAGAACTCCTTTGCCTTAACAGGCTGAAAAAAAGGAATACTCTGATAGATCTATTATCTCACATTTTCGACAGAGGTAAACAGATTCTGGCAATCTTCTACTGCATAAAAGTCACACTGTACAGGATGATCGGCAGGGTGATGAGGCTCAGGCAAGTGCTGGCAAGCGTCGCGCTTGAAACAAGCTCCGGATCTGTACCATATTGAACGGCATACATGGTCGTATTGGCAGCAGAAGGCATGGCCGCCATGACAATCATGATCTGTTTCAGAAGAGTATCAGCAGGCAGGAAAAATGTAAAAGCCAGCGCGATCAAAGGAGATACAACCATTCTCAAGGTAAGGGAGACAGAGAGCGGGCCTATTTCCAGGTTTTTTACTGATATATTGGCGAGCGTGATGCCAAGGATGATCATGACCGTTGGTATAGCTGCATCTCCTACCATCCCTACTGCTTCCATCAGAGTTCCGCCGACAGGAATGTTCATAAACTGCAGCGCTGCTCCGAGTAAGGCCCCGTAAACAATCGGCACCCTTGCGACCTCTTTAAGGGCCGTTTTAAAGCTGGCATTTTCAATAGATCCTTTAGCTGCATAATATACCCCCAGGGTGCACATCAGCAGCTGCTGGATGACCATCAGCACAACCGCATATTGTATTCCTTCCTGTCCAAATGCAAACAGGACAAGCGGGGTTCCATAATTGCCGTTATTCATGAAGGCTGATGATAAAATGATGCCGCATGTGCGCTTTCTGCTGTATCCTGCAAAATAAGCTACAGCATACACGAGCGCAATGATTGCCAAGGCCAGTCCCAATGTGTAAATGGCCATGACTGCATAATCAAGATTGAACTCTGTTTCGTAGAAAGTCCTGAAGGCAAGAAAGGGTGTCATTAAGTATATGGCCACGATTGACAGGGACTTCGTTTCCAGCCTGAAGATTTTCTAGCCGGCATAGCCAAGGCCAAAAATAAGAAAAATCGGAATTAAGATTGCTATAAAGGACATATCATCAGCTTCCATTCAAGATATTTCGGATTTCGTAAAAACCAGTTTCTATTATACAAGATTCTGTACTTCTCTGCTCAAGAAAAGCATTAAAGTTATTAATTTAAAAAATCGAATGAAAACTGGGAAATCTAAAAAAAAAGCATGATGCTGCAGCCGCAGCAATCATGCCTTCTCTTTAATGATGATGCTTTTCTTTTAAAGGATTGTAGATGACAAATTCCTCTTTTGGAACAAAGAAGTACTGGATCCACACACCATCCAGGAAATCTTCCCGTGCATCGAGCAGGATGTCGATATCCTTGTCGGTTGATACAATTTCATCATGCTCTGCAGGTGTATCGAGCTTAATATCATAATGGGCGTGGTTTCCGTGATGCTCTGTTACGAAAATTCGGATATACTGGCCTTCTTCTGCTGTTTCCAGCATCTTTTTCAGCACTTTAGCCGCATTGCGGTTGATTTTGACTTTCATTTTTCCAAACTCCTTTTAAGTGTTATACGCCCGGGAACCAGCCAGGGGTATTAACAATGGCCTGCCAGAGCGGATCTGGAACAGTCAGCTCCTCCTGGGCATCCTTATCAATTTTGGTTTTGATTTCGCCTTCCCTGCCCTCTTCGACTTTTTGCACCCACTCAGGATCAATGATCAGCTCACGGCCCAGCGCAATAAGAGGGACGCCTGTTCCAAACGCTTTTTCTACTTCTTCCGGCGTATAAAGAGAACCAACGCCGATAACAGGGACAGAGCTGCCGACTCTTTCCTGGATGATCTCGATTCTGGACCTGGTGTCCTCGACTCCGCGGCGCGGCTCTGACCAGAAGTCCTGGAGTGAAACGTGGAGATAGTCGAGATCTTTTTTTGCCAGCTCATCAATCAGGACAAGAGTATCCGCCATCGTGATCCCTGGTGTTTCCGGTTCTTCAGGAGAAAATCTGTAGCCTACAGCAAACGGCTTTTTGGCATGTGCCGCAACCGTCTTCTTGACTTCATCAACAACAGCGAGCGGGAAAGTAAGCCTCTTTTCCAGGCTGCCTCCCCATTGATCATCCCTGCGGTTTGAATGAGGAGAAAAGAATTGCTGAATAAGGTAGCCATTCGCTCCATGGATTTCAACCCCGTCATAACCTGCTTCAATAGCACGTCTTGTGGCTTCGCCGAAATCTTTAATAATGCTTTCAACTTCCTCGCCGCTGAGCGCGCGCGGCTCCTTTTTTCCTTCACCGGAGCTTGCAACTGCACTGGCACTGACAATCTCTCCGTTCGGAACGAGCTCAGGAGGGCATTCCCTTCCGCCGTGGAAAATCTGCAGGATCGCTTTTGCACCTTCTGCTTGTATGTCTCCCGCCAGGCGCTTCAAGCTTGGGATGTACTCATCTTTATGGCCGGCAAACTCTCCTGGGAAGCCTTTTCCATTCTCGGTCACATATGTACAAGCCGTAATCACCATGCCGGGACCTTTTGACCGGCGGGCATAGTATGAAGCCTCAGCATCAGAAACAGTATCATCCTCATTAGAAGAGAAATTTGTCATTGGCGCCATTACCAGTCTGTTTTTAACTTCAATTCCACTTTTAAAAGTAAATGACTCAAAAAATTGTTTGTATTGTTCTTTCATGAACCTGATGTCCTCCCTTGGTGTGTTTTAAAGTTCTTCAGCTTCAAAGCGTTCTGCCTTGAGTGGTGCTGCCAATACTTCTTTCATTTCCTGCATATAGTTCTGGAAGTGGGCGGTTTCGCCGTGCAGCCTTACAGCTTCCTTGTCCTTCCATTTTTCCAGCATCACAAATGTATTTTCTTTACCGGCACTCTCAAATAAATCATAGCTGATATTTCCTTCCTCAGCCTGTGACCCTTTGATCACTTCTTTGGTTTTCTCCAGGAAAACATCACGCTTAGCCGGATCCACCGTAATATGCGCATGAATGATAATCATGGACAGCTCCTCCTTCTTTTTTACACAAATTTTAGTATTGGTTAAAAATCAATGAAATATCTTCCGAATCCTTAAACTGTAACAAAAAAAGTTACATTAAAGATTCAACAGAGGGTTAAAGATATCATATTCTACCGGGAGGTTTTTTTCAAAAGAAATGCTTGAGTGAAATGCGGAAGCGGCTTGCTTAGAGCCGACAAGCATAAGACGCCCAAGAATAAAAGGCGTTCTTTGCCTTTGATTCTTGGGTGGCTTATGACTCGAGGCTCTAGCCGCTGGAGCTGGACAATAGAAATGCGGAGGGCGCTTGCTCAATTAAGGAACGCAGACTAAAAACGCCACGTCCTGTGGCAACGTCTGCATGACCCGCGTCCTGCGGGCCTCAAGCTTAAGACAAACAGAGCGGAAGGTTGTTCTTTAACCTTCTGATCTGTTTGGCTTAAGACCTCGAGGGGCTAGCGCCCGGAGCTGGACAATACGAAATGCGGAAGCGGCTTGCTTAGAGCCGACAAGCATAAGACGCCCAAGAATAAAGGCGTTCTTGCCTTTAATTCTTGGGTGGCTTATGACTCGAGGCTCTAGCCGCTGGAGCTGGACAATAGAAATGCGGAGGGCGCTTGCTCAATTAAGGAAAACCATAAAAAAGCACACTCCGTGATGAGTGTGCTTCTGCTTTAAATATGAATAATACGGATTTTTTGACCCGGCTTGATGAATGAGAGAAGCGGCCGGTCTTCTTTTTTTATCCTGCCGGCTATATTTACTCTTTCATCTGCCGGAAGATCAGACAGTGTTATTTGCACTTCACCTTTGTAACGGCCGTAATGCTCATTATCCACAGTAATCGTTCCTGCACCGCGTTTCCCGCAGTTCAATGGGGGCACAGGGTCAGTTGTCCGGGTATTCATGAACCTGACAGCATCCCTTGCCTGATCAGGCCGAGTAGCATAAGTTCCCTCAGGTATTGCACAATTCTCAGCTCTCAGCGGCATGACAAAGTCCTCTTCGTAAGCCAGGAGATCCTCCAGCAGCCCTGCACCAATATCAGGATCGCCGATATAAATATCATCAATTCCCTCAGCCTTCAGCTCCACATAAGCAGCAAAGGGTTCAGCATGGCGATGCTTTTCAAGCGTCGGCAGGCCTTCGAATAGCGGTCCCCTTTTTTCACCCCGGGATGGAATATACGCAGCAAGCGGAATTCCCAGGCTTTTAAATAACGTATTCTGATCATGGAAAAAAGATTCAGCCAGCCCGGTTTCCCTTCTCGGGTAAAAATTATGCCATCCGATCAGCCTATCAGGTTTAAGCCCGAGACTGAGAAGGTTTTTAATATCATCCTCGAAAAGGATACTGGAGTTGACAGCTATTTTGAATTCCTTTGCAAGGGAGATAATCAGATTATGGTCGAAAAAGTCATCCAGCCTAAGACCGGCTACCCCAAGTTCTTTTAAAGCAAAAAGGTCTGCAACTCCCAGATGGCCGGGTGTATGCATGGAAACATCCGCATAAACATCAATGCCGCTTTCCTTTGCAGCAGAAAGCAGCCTCTTGGCCGCTGCGGCCAGCTCCCCTTTTTCTTCAGGGATATGAAGCGAGGTGAAGCCCCGCTTCACCCCCTTGCTTCCTGCATTCCTGATCCGCTCTTCAGCAGAAGGATCGTTCAGATAGAAGGAAATGCCGATCAATCAAACTCACCAGCCATTTCATCTTTGAAGCCGAACAGATAGGTGAAGGCAAATCCTGCTGCATAGGCAATTACAAGTCCTACAAGGTACAAAAGGATTTCACCTGCGTTAACAATGAAGGCAAGCGGCAGGCCGGATACTCCGATTGCAACAGTGGCAATATCGAAATGCGCCTGGAATGCGCCGCCTACACCTGCGCCAAGGCAGGCTGTAATGAATGGCCTTCCAAGTGGAAGTGTTACACCAAAGATCAGCGGTTCGCCGATACCAAGCATTCCGGAAGGCAGAGCCCCGCCGATTGCCCTTTTGAGGCGCTTCTTCTTGGTTTTGAAATAGATGGCAAATGCTGCGCCAACCTGGCCGGCGCCTCCCATCGCAAGGATTGGCAATAATGGATCATCGCCGATTGAATTGATCAGTTCCAGGTGGACAGGTGTAAGACCCTGATGAAGCCCGGTTACGACAAGCGGCAGGAAGGTTGCGCCAAGAACAAATCCGGCAACGACTCCGCCGATATCAAGAACAGAAAGCAGGCCTTTTGTAATTCCTTCTGAGATGAATCCGCCAACAGGCATGAATACCACATAGGTAACAATCCCTGTTATCAGAAGCGAAACTGTTGGCGTAATGATGATATCCAATGATTGTGGTACAAATTTTCTGACCCGCTTCTCGACCAGTGCAATAAAGATGGCAGCAAGCAGAACGCCGATCAAGCCTCCGCGGCCAGGAACAAGTGCTTCACCGAAAAGCGTTATGCCTGCGACTGAAGGATTGATGATCAATATCCCTGCAAGTCCGCCAAGTGCCGGAGATCCGCCAAACTCTTTCGCCGCATTGATACCGACCAGGATGCCGAGATAAGCGAACAGTCCTCCGCCTATTACAGTCAGAATCATGGCGAGCTGTGATTCACCGTCAAGCCAGCCTGCCTGAATGACAGCTTTCGAAATACCTGTGATCAGACCGGAAGCAACAAGTGCCGGAATGAGCGGGATGAAGATGCTCGCAATCTTACGAAGGAACAGTTTAAAAGGAGTCGCGTTTTTCTTATTGATTTCTGACTTTTTGCTTGCCGCCCGGTCGTTCAGATTGAGCTCACCCGACGCTTCAAGCAGTTTGCCAAACTCTTCTGTAACCTTATTGACCTTGCCTGGCCCCAGAATAATCTGCAGTGTTTCTTCCTCAACCAGCCCGAGGACTCCATCTGTTTTTTTCAGTCCTGCTTTGTCTACCAATGACTCATCAAGCGGCGTTACTCTAAGACGGGTCATGCAATGCGTATAAGATCCGATATTGGAAGCCCCGCCCAGCTTTTCGAGTATTTTCTCAGCAAGAATTGTATTTTCGCCAGCCATTTGAATTTCCCCCATTTCTAACATTGATGTCAGTACAAAATTTTCAAACTATTGGAATCGTTTTCACCCAAGGCATAAAAAATAGCTTAAGAGAATAATAGGATAAAGTATCAGTCCAAGCCTATATTATGAAAAACCCCTGTCAGCTGTTTTTTGATGACCACCCCCAAAAAAGGATATGCAGAGGGCAGGCCCGAACTTGGCGCCTTCCCCTGATAGGTTTAATTGCCGGCCTTCTCCACTGCGATACGCACATATCCGCCGGCTTGATCGAGCAGATACTCTGCTTCATCTTTGCTTTTTCCAGTTTTAATCATAACAATCGCAGTTTTAGCCTGAAGCCCGCTGTCTTCAAGTGCCTTTTTGGCCAGTTCATAATCAGCGCCGGTTATCTTGCTGATGATGCCGATTGCACGCTCCTTAAGCTTGTGATTGCTGACATGAACATCCACCATTAAGTTTTCATAAACCTTGCCGAACAGGATCATGCTGGCAGTTGAAATCATGTTCAGAATCATTTTATGGGCAGTTGCCGCCTTCAGCCTTGTTGAGCCTGTCAGCGCCTCAGGGCCGACAATCACTTCAATGCTGTGGTCAGCTTCTTTGCTGATGATGGCGCCGGTGTTGCAGGAAAGTGCTACCGTCCTGGCTCCGATGCTCCTCGCATACTTAAGCGCTCCTGCCACATAAGGGGTGCGCCCGCTCGCCGCAATGCCGACTACAGTATCATCTTGCGTCAGGCCAATCTCCTTCAGATCCCGTTCGCCCCATTCCGGCTTATCTTCTGCCCCTTCAACAGCCTTGACAAAAGCATCCCTGCCCCCGGCCATGATTCCCTGCACAGATTCCGGATCCGTACTGAAAGTAGGCGGGCATTCGACCGCATCCAAAACGCCGAGCCTGCCGCTTGTACCAGCCCCTATATAGATGAGCCTGCCTCCCTTTTTCAGCGATTCGAATACAAACCCGACTGCTATCTCTACATCCGGGAGAACCTGCTCAACCGCTAATGCCACCTTCTTGTCTTCCTCATTCATCATCGTAATGATTTCCAAAGGTGAAGCTGTATCAATCTTCATAGTCCGCTCATTGCGGGTTTCCGTTGTTAACGAGGTTAAGTTCTCTTTCATTCCTAAGGCCCTCCTGTCACTGATGAACT
Organism: Bacillus infantis; assembly: GCF_020171945.1. Taxonomy (GTDB): domain Bacteria; phylum Bacillota; class Bacilli; order Bacillales; family Cytobacillaceae; genus Bacillus_AB; species Bacillus_AB infantis_A. Next base: position 743,646 of record NZ_JAIVAP010000001.1, read on the forward strand.
AGTTCTAATTTCATTATAGAGGGTATAAAATATTAGTTCAACAACATATTTAATTTTATGAAATTTAATTTTAGTCGCGATCTGGCTGGAGCTAGTTTTTACTATTATATATATGAGGCTGGTGGGGTTGTATTCTTTTTTTAGATGGACGGAGGTGTTGGGTGAAAGATTGTTTTAGTTGTGGGGGCTGGGTGTATACTTTGTTTTCGCTCAAACTTTGGATACATGACTCCGTCGTTTTGCACTAAGTTATGTATCACACATTCTTCCTTGGATACATGACTGCTCCCTTTTTATCCCACTCATGTATCCCGCACTCCTCCCGGGATACATAACTGCTCCTTTTTCGACCCACTCATGTATCCCGCACTCTTCCTCGGATACATGACTGCTCCTTTTTCGACCCACTCATGTATCCCGCACTCCCCCCGGGATACATGACTGCTCCTTTTTCGACCCACTCATGTATCCCGCACTCCTCCCGGGATACATGACTGCTCCTTTTTCATCTCACTCATGTATCACGCACTCTTCCTCGGATACATGACTGCTCCTTTTTCGACCCACTCATGTATCCCGCACTCTTCCTCGGATACATGACTGCTCCTTTTTCGACCCACTCATGTATCCCGAACTCCCCCTGGGATATATGACTCCGCCTATTTATCCTCACTCATATATCCCGCACTCCCACAGATACAAACCAGGCCAAATTCCAGCCTGATCTGCTAGACATTCAAAGGAATTACAATTTAAAAACTGTTGGCTGCCCGCCGGGACTCTTAGTATTGCCGCGATTCGTATATCTCGCAGACTTCCCTCTCCCTTTGAAATCATAATGTTTCTTGAGCACGCGCTGAATGGTCCTCCTATCCTTAATAATCCTGCACCAATCGAGCAGCAGGGGAGTAGTTATAGCCGTCCCGGCAAACAGCAGCTTAATTTCCTCAACCGCCCCAATTACTGCATCCTCAAGAGTTTGCCTCTCCCCGCAGATTGCGCAAAGCAAAAATGAATGCTGAATTTGTTGATAGAATCCCCTGCAATGTGGACATATTAAGCCTTTTTGCAGTTTTTCATAGGGGTAATAATAGTTTCTCGGAAAAGGGTCTTCCTTCATATGAAGGGATACAAGCTTTTTGGCTAAATTTGAATGTGATTGTTTTATAGGGGAGTTTTGGTTCAGCAATTTTTCCCGAAAACGCGGCATTTGACCGGGTAGGATGATGGGGAGATTCTTTGGGGCCTGGAAGAGGCAGAATTCTGGATTTACAAAGATCAAATTTGCTTCGATTCTAACCTCAAATCCATGTTCCTTCAAAAGCTGTCTCATAAGGTTTTCTGTGCGCTTCAGCTGAAGGATCGGATTCTTTATTTCATTGCCGGAAAAAGTGTACCAGGCATCACCCTGAATATAAAAGTCGCCCTGGTAGTTTTTAATTTCAAACAGGTAAAGGGTTGTGCCTGAAAAAATTAAAGAGTCAACTTGAAAAATCGTACCTTGATGGGAAAGCAAGAGATCATTTAAAATATGCCTATCGTTATCAATGGTATTAACCCACTGGTCAAACTCCTCTTCTCCCTTCCAGCCCTTCAGCAATATATCAAGCTGTTTTACGTCCGGGGCAGCAAGCTGGACCCTGGCGCCAAGAGATTTCAAAATCCTCAATTCAGTTGATTCCACACGCTCTTTTCTCAAATATGTCCTCCTCCTTCCCCTACCATTTTATTACAGACACACTTTAAAAAAAGCAATAAAAAACACCAGGCCGCTACTGCGGAAAGAGCAGCAGCAGCCCGGCGGCGGCCGGTGTTAATATCATTGAGGCCTTCAGTACATTTTTGGGAGCATAGCCTGTGAATTTTGCACCGATATAAGCGCCTGTCATGGTGCCGAGAAGCACTTGCAGAAGCAGCAGATAGTCGAGATAGCCTTCAGTCTGATACCCGAGGCCTCCTCCTGCCGCAATAGGCAGTATAACAAGCATAGTTGTGCCTATCGACTGTCTGATTGTGAGGCCGAGCATGATCAGTAAACCAAGCTGGATGAATGGTGTGGATCCAATCCCGAATGTTCCCGATAATACGCCGGTTATAAGACCAAGGATGATAGCTTTTCCCGCCAGCTGAAAGGACAGCTTGTCTCTCCGGGCTTCCTGGTCAGTGAGATTCCTTGATATGTACAATCTGACCATTAGCAGGATAGAGGACAGGAACAGCATGCCTGCGGTCAGCCAGTGGAGCGATTCTGTCGGGATCCCGGCAGCAAGCTGCGATCCCCCGTAAGCACCAAATGCACCGGCTATCCCGGTCACGAGCCCCGCCTTAACAGCCATATTTCCTTCCCTGTAATGGCTGTATGCCCCGGACAGGCTTGTAAAAATCATGGCTGTCAAAGAGGTCCCTAAGGCGATATGGATCGGCACATCGAACACCAGCGTCAGGATAGCAATGATAAAGCCGGCCCCGCCTGCCCCGATAAATCCCAGCAGCATGCCCATCAGCAGCATCGTTAAAGTTATGGCCATAATACTCTTCCTTCCTTTTTCCATCCTTTATTATACATATATCCCTCTGAAAAAATAAGAAAAGAAGGCCCCCGCAGGAGCCTCCTTATACTCTTTCCTAATAAAAGCACAGTCCAACAAGCGATACGGCCATCGAGCTGAGTCCGGCAATCAGGAAGGAAGACAGCAGTACTGATGTGGCGCCGGCTTTGAATTCCTGCCATTTATAGTCGCTGCTTACCATGCTGTCAGTCCGTTCCATGGCATTGGAACGGGGAAACATGCTAGTCCCGATTGTGCGGAATCCCCTGAAGAACAGTGATAGAAATCCAGTTTTAAAGATGGTAATGATGACGGCTGCAGAAAGCCCCGCTATACCCGCGATGAATGATAGATTGATCCAGTCCAGCAGGGGCAGGATTCCCAATACCCGTATACTTATCCAAATGCAGGTGATCAGCAGAAAACCTGTTATCTTCCATTTCATAAGATGTCCCCCCAGACTGTTTTTCTAACATTATAGCAGGAACGGCGGAAGCTGGCAGCCTCCGCCTTCCTATTATTCTGAAACTTTCTTTGTCCACTTGAGAGCCGGATAACGGTTGAACGGATATACGACTCCTTCGAATTTAGGTGATGTCAGGTACGTATTTGTGTAATGATATACCGGCATGAAAGGCATTTCTTCCATCAGGATTTTTTCAGCATCATGCAGAAGCTGATAGCGCTTGGCTTCATCCTGCTCTACTTTTGCCTGGGCAATCAGTGAATCGTATTCTTCGTTGACCCATTGTGTACGGTTGTTAGGGCTGTCTCCCAGATAATAATCAAGGATTACGACAGGATCGAGAAGGACACCGATCCAGCCCATGCGTGCCATTTGGAAATTATGCTGCTTTGTTGTATCAAGATATGTCTTCCATTCCTGGTTGGCCAGCTTGATGTCAACGCCCAGATTCTTTTTGACCATTTCCTGTACAGCTTCACCGATTTTCTTATGGTTTTCGGCTGTATTATATAGAAGGGTTACTTCGGGAAGGGTTGTCCAGCCTTCTTCTTTCATTCCTTCTTCCAGAAGCTTTTTCGCTTCATCTGCATTTTCCTCAAAATAAGCTCCGCCGGCTTCACGGAAGTCTCCGTCAGGTGTTTCAACCCCTGGCGGCACGAAAGCAAAGGCCGGAGTCTCGCCCGCTTTTGTAATATTCTCTGAGATAGCTTCACGGTTGATGGCCATAGCAAAGGCACGGCGGACTTTGGCATTGGTGAATGGCTCTTTTTCAACATTGAACATATACATATATGTTCCGAAATAAGGGACTTCTTGATATTCCTTGTTTTCTTTTTCCTGGGCAAGGGCATCTGTTGGAAGTGTCTGGATCAGATCAAGTTCACCTGTTTTATACATCTGATAGTAGGTGGTTGCATCATTGACCATTTTCCAAGTGATTTTCTCAAGGCTTACTGCCTCGCTATCCCAATAGTTTTCATTCTTTTCTGCAACTGCTTCACTGTCATGCTTCCAGGAAGTGAACTTGAACGGCCCGTTGCTCACATAGCCTTCTGCATCGGCAGCCCAATTTTTATTCTCTTCGGCAAGCTCCTGTTTGACAGGATAGAATGTCCACATTGTCAGCAATTCGTTAAAATATCCAAGCGGTGCATTCAGCTCAACAACAAGCGTTTGGTCGTCCTTGGCTGTGACGCCGACTTCTTCTGCGCTCCCGTTTCCTTTGTTATATTCCTCGGCACCTTTAAGATAGTAAAGGTAGAATGCAAATGAACTTCCTGTGTCTGGATTCAGGACGCGCTTCCAGGCGTATTCGAAATCACCGGCCGTCACAGGAGTCCCGTCTGACCATTTTGCATCATCACGGAGTGTGAAAGTATAGGTTTTCCCATCGTCAGATACCTGTACATCCTTCGCTGTGCCTAATACCGGCTTTCCGTCCTTATCTTTTGTATATAGGCCTTCAAAAATATGGTCCATGATCCAGCCTGATGTTGTATCTGTTGCAAGCGCAGGATCCAAATCCGGCGGCTCGCTCATCGCATTAAGTACGATTTCCTGTTTAACATCTTCCCCGCTTCCGCTGCCGGAAGCTCCTTCATCGCCGCTGCAGCCAGCTAAAGCTGAAGAGACAAAAAGAGCTGCGGCAATTCCTGATAACCATTTCTTCATATTCCCATTCCCCTCTCATCCATTATATTTATCTTATCCTCTCTCATTTCCTGCAGAGAAGTGAAGATCAATCGTTGTACAAGTGGCAGGCTGTCCAGTGGCCAGGCCTTGCTTCCTTCCATTCCGGCACTTTTTTGGCACAGATATCCATTGCATGCGGACAGCGTGTCCGGAAACGGCAGCCGCTTGGCGGGTTCACCGGGCTCGGAGGATCTCCCTGAAGTGTGATGCGCTCCCGCTTGGCTGCGGTCGGATTAGCCACCGGGATTGCCGAAAGAAGCGCCTGTGTGTAAGGATGGAGCGGCTCTGCAAAAAGCTCTCTGCTTTCGGCCAGCTCCATCATCCTGCCAAGGTACATGACACCAATCCGGTCGCTGATATGCTTGACCATCCCCAGGTCATGGGCGATGAATAAATAGGTGAGCCCCTGCTCTTCCTTCAGATCCTCCAAAAGATTGATGACTTGAGCCTGGATGCTGACATCGAGCGCAGAAATCGGCTCATCGGCAACAATGAATTTAGGATCGACAGCGAGCGCCCGGGCTATGCCGATGCGCTGGCGCTGTCCGCCGCTGAATTCATGCGGATAGCGTTTGGCATGCTCGGGGCGCAGGCCCACCCTTTCAAGAAGGTCATAAATCCTTTCCTGGCGCTCTTTTCCTCTGGCCAGTTTGTGGGCATCCATGCCTTCCGCGATTATATCGCCGACCCTCATCCTTGGATTAAGGGATGCGTGGGGATCCTGGAAAATGATTTGCATTTCCCTGTTGACCGCCTGCATCTCCTTTTTATCAAGTGACTCTACGTCCCTTCCGTTATAGATGATTTTTCCCTCTGTCGGTTTCTGGAGGCCCACAATGGTTTTGCCTAGCGTAGATTTCCCGCTCCCGCTTTCGCCGACAAGGCCGAAGGTTTCGCCCTTTTTTATAGTGATCGAGATGTCATCAACCGACTTGACGGTCTGATCCTTTTTAATTTTGAAATATTTTTTCATAGCTTCTATTTCTAAAAGTGTTTCAGCCATCCTATTCCCTCCCTGCTGCAACGAAGTCTTCGGCCTTAGGGGCCCTTGGGTCATTCAGCCAGCATTTGGCCTGATGACCATTTTCTTCTCCAAAAGCTGGAGGCATTTCCTGCAGGCAGATTTCCATTGCATATTTGCATCTCGGTGCAAAAGGACATCCCTTTGGAGGCGAAAATAAATCCGGAGGGGAGCCTTCAATCGGCACGAGCCTTTTCTTTTCAGGAGAGTCTGTGTCCGGAATCGATTCAAGAAGTCCCCAGGTGTATGGATGCTTCGGATTGTCGAAAATTTCAGCGACAGTCCCGCTCTCGATCATCATCCCGGCATACATGACGATTACGCGCTGGGCCGTTTCAGCGACCACTCCCAAATCATGCGTGATTAATATAATAGAAGTATTTGTTTTTTTCTGCAGATCCTTCATCAAATCCAGCACCTGCGCCTGAATCGTTACATCAAGTGCTGTGGTCGGCTCATCGGCAATCAGAAGCTCCGGATTGCAGGCAAGTGCAATGGCTATCATGGCACGCTGCCTCATCCCCCCGCTGAATTCATGCGGATACTGGCTGTACCGCTCTTCAGGGTTTGGGATGCCGACGAGCTTGATCATCTCGACCGCCTTTTCCTTAGCTTCTGTTTTTCCCAGCTTTTGATGGATGAGAAGACCCTCTTCTATCTGCTTGCCTATTTTCATGGTCGGGTTAAGGGATGTCATCGGGTCCTGGAAGACCATGCTAATTTTAGATCCTTTGATTTTTTGCATTTCCCTTTTGGAGATTTTCAGCAGATCCTTATCCTGGAAAAGGACTTCTCCATTCTTTACTTTTCCGGGAGGAGTGGGGATCAGCCCCATGATCGTCTGGACAGTCACGCTCTTTCCGCTTCCGCTTTCTCCGACGATTGCCAGTACCTCGCCTTTATCAATATGAAAGGAAACGTCCCGGACTGCCTTTACCTCTCCTCCGTATGTCTTAAAATTCACTTCGAGGTTTTTTACTTCCAGTAAATGGCCCATCTGTCTTGCCTCCTATTTCCGTACTCTTGGATCCAGCGCGTCCTGCAGGCCGTCACCGAATGCATTGAATGCAAACATCGTCAGGGATATCATCAGCCCCGGGAAAAACAGCCTCCACCATTGTCCGCTCAGGATGACGCCCAATGCATCGTTGGCCATCGTCCCCCAGCTTGCAAATGGAGCTTGTACACCCAATCCAAGGAAGCTGAGAAAAGATTCGGCAAAGATGGCCTGCGGGATTGTAAATGTCAGATTGACGATAATGATGCCCATCGTGTTCGGCAGCAGATGGCGCAAAATGATTTTTCCATGGGAGGTTCCCAATTTCTCGGCTGCCATGACATATTCCTGTGACTTCAGCTGAAGGATCTGCCCCCTGATGATCCTGGCCATCCCTACCCAGCCTGTGACGGAAAGGGCTATGATAATGGTGGTGACACCCGGTTCCATGATGACCATCAGCAAAATGACCACGAGCAGATAAGGGATGCCGTAAAGAATCTCAACAAGGCGCATGAGGAGGCTGTCCACCCGGTCCCCAAGTTTCCCTCTCCCGGCCATATAGCCGGAGATGCCGCCTACAGCGACCCCAAGGATCAGGTCGATGATCGCTGCGGCAAATCCGATGGTCAAGGACACCCTTGCTCCGTACCAGGTACGCGTCCACATATCCCTTCCCAGGTCATCGGTACCGAACCAATGCTCTGAAGATGGGGCAAGATTCCCTTTAGTCAGGTCCTGGTCAGAAGGGCTGTACGGGACAAAGGAAGGCCCGAAAGCCGCAAGGAGTATGATCACCAACAGGAGACTGAAGCCCAGCAATGCCAACTTATTTCTTACAATATTCAGTGCCGTTTCCTTCCAGACACTCAAGGACGGCCTCTGGATTTCATCCATGCTCTTTTTATCGGGCGATACAGGCCTGAACAGGAGCTCTTCTGATTGTTTCGGCTGCATGTTTATTCCCCTCCGCTCGATAGTTTTATTCGTGGGTCGATCAGCCTGTAGGAAATATCAATTAAAAACAGGGTGATGACAAGAATGGCGCTGAAGAAAATCGTTGTGCCCAAAATAACGGGATAATCCCTGTTGAAGATGCTGTCAACGAAATAGCGGCCGATTCCAGGTATGGCAAAGATTTTTTCAATAACAAAGGTACCGGTGATCAATGCAACAAATAATGGGCCGATAAAGGATACGACCGGCATGATGGCATTCCGGATACCATGCTTAAGTACAAGCTGGAACGTTGAAAGACCCTTTGCATTGGCCGTCTTAATATAATTCTGGTTCATGACCTCCAGCATGCTTGAACGCATGAACCTGGCGATGACTGCAAGCGGGGTCGCAGCCAGGGCGAGTGAAGGAAGGATTGTATGCTGCCATGTTCCCCATGAAGCAACAGGCAGCAGCCTCCAATCCACCGCAAAATATTTAATCAGGAGCGGTGCCAGGATGAAGCTTGGGACAGAAATGCCGATAATGGCAACCATCATGCTTGCATAATCGATGAAACGATTATGGTTCAGTGCAGCTATAATCCCGAGTGCAAGGCCGAATATTAAAGCTATCGTGATAGACTGGATCCCAAGCAGTGCAGAAGCCGGTGCGCCTTCAGCAATGATCGAGTTGACGCTCCTTGTTTCCGACTGGATGGACGGCCCAAGGTCACCTACCGCAAGATTTTTCATGAACAGCGCATATTGTACAGGCAGCGGTTCATCCAAATTGTATTTGGCCCTGATATTCTGGAGCACTTCCTCAGGCAGCACATCGCCGTCTGAAGCAAATGGATCCCCAGGTATGAATTTCATTATGACGAATGTCAGTGTAGCGATTACCCAAATGGTTAAGAGCATGATGAGGAATCGTTTGACTATGTACATTTGCTCACCTCCGCAGCTTTGAAGAGCAATAGAACTGCTCCTCTTTCTTTTTAAGCGTTCACCTGGCCAAGAACTCCGTTTGTTGCTGTCATGGCAATGATGACGCAGCCCCACATATGCTTGTAGCCTGTTACCATATCATCGCATGTAAATTTGATTCTCTTTGGTCCGATCAGTTCGACTGTCGGAAGGGTCGTTGTCATCTTAGCCTGCTGCGGCCCCTTCATTTCAATTTCAAATGTTACCGGCCCGTCCGTTTTGACAGCCTGCTGGTCCTTCGCCTTTTTTACGGCAGCCTCAGCCTTGGCCCTGATTTCTTCCCTTGCTTTTTCAGGGTGGATCAGTTCTGCAGCGAACCTGTCAACCGCCCTTTTCGTCACAGCACCCTCAACATGCGGGAGAGTTTCCTGGACTTCTTTTACATAAGCATCATCGCCTGAAACAAAGATTGCCGGGACGCCGAATGCTCCTGCCACCATTGTGTTCATTTCTGTTTCACCGACGATCTTTCCGTTGATTTTCATTTCGTTCACACAAATGCCTGCAAGTGTATGAGAAATGACAGTCAGATCAGAACCGCCTTCCCTTCCATGGTGGCCGACGAACATAATCCCGCTGAACGATTCATCCAGACCTTCCAGCTGGCACATTACCCGGTTGTTCCCTGAAACGAGGCGGGCACGCGGATCCATTTCTTCAATGATGATATTAGACATATTGCCATGGCCGTCTGCAACGACCACTTCCTCTGCCCCTCCATTGAAAGCTCCTTCGATAGCTGCATTCACATCTGCTGTCATCAGCTTCCTGAACCTCTGATATTCCGAATTTGTTTTTAACTGCTGGTTTGTCGCTACACCTGAAATGCCTTCCATGTCTGCCGAAATAAAGATTTTCATTAAATATCCTCCTAAATGAATATCCATTCATTATTTTAATTTTTCAGTCTTTTCAGTCTGTGTTTTAGGTAAGTCAGCCTTCCCCTTAAAAAGGGAAGGTCTGATCTTCACTCAGATTCTTGATAAATGCTGTGACAAGGTCTTTGGTTGCAATCAGATCGCCGATATCGGCAACCTCAACAGGTGAATGTGCATAGCGGGATGGAATGGAAAGGACGCCGGTCGGAATCCCTTTATTGGCATAATTGACTGCTCCTCCATCTGTTCCGATGCCCGGAAATACTTCAAGCTGGTACGGAATCTTGTTTTCTTCAGCCAGCCTTACCAGCAGGTCTTTCACCGTCTTATGTACAATCAGGCTGAAATCCATGACTTTAATGCCAGTTCCCCTTCCAAGTCCGAGGCTCCCATCCATTGTTTCCTCCGGCGTATCGCTGACTGCAGTTGTATCGACGGCAATAGCTGCGTCAGCCTGCAGATGCTCGGAAGCTGTCTTTGCCCCCCTTAGCCCGACTTCCTCCTGGACAGCAAAAAGGAAAATAAGCTCTCCGGCAAAGGAACCATCCTTGATCTCTTCCAGAGATTCCAGCAATACTGCGCAGCCTGCCCTGTCATCCAGTGCCTTGGAGCGGACACGCTGCTTCTTTTCGGGCCCGAATACCTGGAATTCCGTTCCCCAGGTCACCGGCGTGCCGATGCCGACTCCCATTTCGGCCGCTTCTTCAATCGATGAAGCACCGATATCAATATACATTTGCGTATGCTTCCGTACCTTTCCCGGGTCGTCAAATTTCGCATAATGTGCAGAAATCGTGCCGATCACACCGCTGACTTCCCCTTTGCTTCCCATCACCCGGACAGGCTGGGCCAGCATGATGCGGTCATCATTTCCCCCAAGCTTCTCGAAACGGAGAAGGCCGTTTTGTTCAATTTTTTTGACGATGAAGCCGACTTCATCAATATGGGCTGTCAGCAGAATTGCCGGGCCCGGCTTAGCCCCTTTTTTCCTGGCAATCACATTGCCGATCGGATCAATGGTGACAGAATCTGTTTTATCCTCGAGGTATTCTTTTAAAAAATAGGACACTGAATGCTCGTACCCGCATGGACCGGATAAGGACGTTAACTTTTTTAATATCTCCAGCATAATATCTCTCCTAATCTATTTGGCTTTTAAATGAATTCAAAGGTATTTTTAAACACTTCAAGCTGGACAATGCTGTTTACTTCTGTGATATCCTCCAGGCCGTTCAGCCTTAGCAGCAGATCAGTGATCTCATCCTGGCTCGGCACCGCAATTTGGACAAGAAGCGAATATTGTCCGGAGGTCAGGGTAACATACCTGATTTCCCGGAAGGTTTTCAGTTCATCAATTACTTTATGTATGCTCTGCGGCCTGACTTTCAGCTGTATGATTGCGCCTGCCTTTAAGCCAAGGGCGATTGGGTTTACAACTCCGACCACTTCAAGGATATGATTGTCTATCAGATTCTTGTAGCGCAGCCTGACTGTTTTTTCAGTCACATTCATCTTGCCGGCAATCTCCGTAAACGACATTCTTCCGTCTTTGGAGAGCAGCTTGATAATACCCCTGTCCAGTTCATCAATTTCGTATTTCATAAATTACCTCCTTTCGGTATGAGTTTTAAATATAAGTAACAAAAACGGGAATGCTGATTCAAAACAGGTACTGTTTACAATATTTAAAAAATATTTTATTATCGAAAAAAGGAATTAAGAGTAATTATAGAAAAAGAATTTTCAGAAATCAACATTTTTTATTAAAAAAGGAGCGAAAAAATCATGTTAGCGATTACAAACGCGAAAATTTTCGATGGTACAGGGAAAAAATATGAGAATGCCAATCTTCTTATTCAGGATGGGAAAATTCGAAGAATAGGAGAAAATCTTGAAATCGGTGAAGAATATACAGTCATCGACGCAGCAGGCAAAATTGTCACGCCTGGTTTGATTGACGTACATACTCATCTGGGTGTGCATGAAGAGGGTGTAGGAAAAGAAGGACAGGATTTTAATGAAACAAGTGCAGCTGCCACTGCCCAGGTGAGGGCCATCGACGGAATCAATCCGATGGAGAAAGGTTTTGAGGATGCAAGGCGCTTTGGGATAACGACTGTCCAGGTAATGCCTGGAAGCGCCAATGTCATCGGCGGAGAGATGATTGTCCTGAAAACAGCCGGGCAGATCATTGATGATATGGTCATCAGGAACCCTTCCGGCCTGAAAGCGGCAACTGGAGAAAATCCGAAAAGATTCCATGGCGGGAAAGGCATCATGCCGACTACCCGGATGGGGGTGGCCGCGATTCTCCGCGAAAAATTCATTGAAGCACAAAGCTACATTGAAAACCGCAAAGCCGGAAAAGCAGACCGCAAGCTCGAACTTGAGAACATTGCTAAGGTGCTGAAAAAAGAAATCCCACTTCGCGTCCACGCGCACCGGGCCGATGACATTATTACGATCTTAAGGCTTAAAAGGGAGTTCGGCTTTGACCTGACCATCGAGCATTGTACAGAAGGCCATCTGATTGCCCCATTCATTGCCAGGCATGAAGTCCGGGTTTCTGTCGGTCCGACTATGTCTTCCCGATCCAAAGTTGAGCTTGCAGACAAAGGCTGGCATACACTTCCTGCCCTTGCAAAAGAGGGGATAGCTTTTTCCCTTACTACTGACCACCCTGTCGTCGGAATCGAGCACCTGATGACCAGTGCGATTCTGGCTGTCAAAAACGGCCTGAGTGAAGAGCAGGCACTAGAAGCGATTACGATAAATGCGGCAAGGCATCTCGGAGTCGAAGACCGTGTCGGATCGCTCGAACCTGGCAAGGACGCCGACTTTGTCATCTGGAGCGGGGATCCATTTGATTTGCGCTCCTCCGTGGAGGAAACTTATATCAATGGGGAAAGAGTCTGAACCAGGCGGTTAGTCTTCTTTGCCGGCAGTTTTGCTGTAAGATGATCAGCCGGCTGACTGTTCAGAAAGGATATCTTCCGATTCAGAAATCTCTCCGGGGAATTGGCGCGGCGTTATTAAAGGCCAACTCCCCTGCTATTTTAAGCCGATGAATAGAAAACATCGGCTTTTTTAGCTGGTCTAAAACGTCTAACTCCAAACGAATCTGCCTCCAAGGGGATTCATCTGCCTCGTGGAAGAGCCTGCTGTTTCTATTGCCGGCAGACGCCCAAATAGCCGCCATACACAGCAATCAGCTGTTATGGCGGCTATCCTGGCTTCTGTAAAATGCCTTTTTAAACACTAGACGGCTACTGACTTTTTATTTGCTTTCTTTTCTCTGAGCCTTTTAATATCAAGGCGGATCAATAATGAAACGGCAAGCGCAACGGCGAAGAGTCCTGTGAAAACATAGAGGCTCTGAGAATAGCTCCCTGTCGTTTCCCTTACCCATGAAGCAAACATCGGTCCGGCCAGGCCGGCAGCAGCCCATGCTGTTAAAATATATCCGTGGATGGCGCCAAGCTGTTTTGTCCCAAACAGATCCCCGATGTAAGCCGGTATGGAGGCAAAGCCTCCGCCATAGCATGTGTAGATGATGGCAAGGATGATCTGAAACAGCAGCGGATTATCGACCATGGTGACAAGCGGAAAAGCAATGATCTGGATCAGAAAAAAGAGCGTATAGGTATTGGGCCTGCCGATATAGTCAGAGACCGATGCCCACCCGATCCTTCCGAATCCATTAAACGCGCCAAGCACACCGACAAGAGCAGCTGCCGCGGCGGCAGTAAGGCCGATGCTTTCCTGCGCGAGAGGAGATGCTGCAGAGATAATGGCTATGCCGCAGGTGACATTGATGAAAAGCATGATCCAAAGAAAGTAGAATCTTTTCGTTTTCACTGCCTCATTGGCTGTGAGCTGCGATAAATCTTCCCTTCCCTTTCCTTTTCCATCCCCTTTTCCTTCAAAGCCTTTCGGCACCCAGCCTTCCTTGGGAGGTGCCAGATAGAGAGAGGCAGCGATCATAATGATAAAGTAAGAGATTCCAAGGATATAGAAGGTACTCGCAATCCCCACAGAATTGATGAGGCTCTGCATGATCGGGCTGCTGATAAGGGCAGCAAATCCGAATCCCATGATGGCAAGCCCTGTCGCAAGTCCCCTGCGGTCAGGGAACCACTTTACAAGAGTTGAAACAGGAGCGATATAGCCGACACCAAGCCCTATGCCTCCAAGCACTCCATAAAAGATGTATAATAGCATTAATGATTCCATCTGGATGGCAAGCCCTGATCCTGTTATTCCTGCTCCAAAAAAAACGGCAGCCAATATTCCCGCTTTGCGCGGCCCGTATTTTTCAACAAAATGGCCCAGGAATGCAGCTGAAAGGCCCAGGAATAAAATAGCCAGGCTGAACGTAAAGCTGACCTCTGTCAAGTCCCAGCCAAATTCGCTGACAATCGGCTTTGTGAACACACTCCAGGCATATACCGACCCAATCGATATATGGATTCCCACTGCCGAGGCCGCAATCAGCCACCTGTTTTTGGTTTTTTCCATCACTCCATCTCCCTCCTTAAATTAGAAAACCCTTTCATGAATAAGCATTGCTATATTCCCTTAAAAGCTTCCCGCCAAACAGAATAGTCAAAATATTTAGATGGATTTTTTAGAATGGGCAAGGCAGTGCCCTTTGTTTTGCACTGGATAAACAGTATTGAATTGCCACGGTTTAAATTCTTGCTTTCTTTCTTATATATGCTAATATTTGTGGTAATTCAAGAGAACGGGTGAAAATGATGAATATAAGCAAAGAAAGAAAAATTGTTCAATTCCAGGATGGAAAGCTTACAGAGGGTGCAGACCTGATAGCAGAGGAATTCCCTCTCACCATCTTTATCAATGGAGAAGAATTCGCCACTATGGTTTGTTCCCCGGACGGACTGGAAGAGCTGGCGGTCGGATTCCTTGCTTCCGAAGGAGTCATTCGCAGCAGCTCAGAGCTGACCAGCCTCCAGGTAGACAGCAGCAAGGGCTTCGCTTATGCCGAGGTTAGCAGGTACACTCCAGCCTTAAAGCCGGCCCATTCCAAAAGATTCATCGGCTCCTGCTGCGGAAAAAGCCGCCAGTTTTATCTCCTTAGTGATGTGAAGACGGCCAAAACCTCCACTTCAACCGCATCTTTGACAGCCCAGGAATGTCTGTCAGCGATGAAGCAGCTGCAGGAGGCGAGCGTTGACTTCCGGCAGACCGGCGGTGTCCACAATGCTGCTTTATTCCACGGTGACAGGATGATAATCAGCCGTACAGATATTGGCAGGCATAATGCTTTAGATAAAATCCTGGGATACTGTATAATAAATAAGATACCTGTACGGGATAAAGCGATTGCGTTCAGCGGAAGGATTTCTTCGGAAGTGCTTCTCAAGGCCGCCAAAATCGGGGTCGGCATCTTATTGTCCAAGTCCGCCCCAACCGGCCTTGCGATTGATCTTGCGGAAGATTTGAACATAACTGCCGCAGGGTTTATCAGGGGAAATTCCTTTAACGTATACTCCTGCCCGGAACGGATTACAGAAATTTAAAGGAGGCCATCCCATGCTCAAAGATAAACTGGACAGAAATCTGCGGGATCTGCGCATCTCCGTTACCGATAAATGCAATTTGCGCTGCACATACTGCATGCCGGCGGAAATTTTCGGCCCCGGTTATGCCTTCATGCCGAAGGACCAGCTCCTTTCGTTTGAGGAAATAGAGAAGCTTGCGTCCGTTTTTGCGAAGGCATTTG
This sequence comes from Bacillus infantis, assembly GCF_020171945.1. Lineage (GTDB taxonomy): Bacteria > Bacillota > Bacilli > Bacillales > Cytobacillaceae > Bacillus_AB > Bacillus_AB infantis_A. The sequence continues at coordinate 758,920 of NZ_JAIVAP010000001.1, forward strand.
GAATCCAAAAATTCAGGCTCACCGGGGGTGAGCCTTTAATGCGAAAAGATCTTCCCCGGCTCGTTGAGAAATTGTCCAGCATTCCCGGGGTTGATGATATAGCCATGACAACTAATGGAATACTGCTTCCCCGCTATGCAAAAGAACTGAAATCCGCAGGGCTTCGCAGGGTTTCCATAAGCCTCGATTCTCTGGATGATGACCTGTTCGGAAAAATTAACGGCCGCGGCATCAAGGTTAATCAAGTGCTGAAAGGCATTGATGCAGCAGCTGATGCCGGCCTAAAAGTAAAAATCAACATGGTTGTCCAGAAAGGCGTCAATGATAAGCATGTCATCCCAATGGCCAAATTTTTTAAAGAAAAAGGACATGCCCTTAGATTCATTGAATTTATGGATGTCGGCAACACAAATCAATGGAATATGGACACAGTTTATACAAAGAAGGACATCCTCAGCGATATAGCCGAAGTCCTTCCCTTCCAGCCTGCCCCGCCAAATTATCCGGGGGAAGTTGCAAAAAGATTTGTATATGAAGGCTCAGAAGCTGAATTTGGAATCATCTCTTCTGTCACTGACGCTTTTTGCTCATCATGCAACAGAGCCCGTCTTTCTGCTGAAGGCAAACTGTATACATGCCTGTTTTCTTCTGCAGGGCATAACCTCAAAGAGCCGCTCCGGGCGGGTAAAACCGACGATGAGCTCCAGCGCATCATCACTGGTATTTGGAATGCCAGGGATGACCGGTATTCTGAAACAAGGGATGAGCTGAAAACCAGCCAAACTCCAAGGAAGAAAGTTGAAATGTCCCATATTGGAGGCTGAATCCGGTCTCTTATACGTACAGGAGGATGCATAATGGCAGAACACCGCTTTGAACTAAAAGCCCACTGGCCCGGATTGCGCAATGATGCCGGGACGCTCGAGACAAAAGGGCTGTCGACCAGCATTTCCATCCCCCCGGAAATGGACGGGCCCGGCATAGGGACAAACCCCGATGAAATGCTCCTCGGCGCGGCCGCAACGTGCTATATTATTACACTGGCTGCGATGATGGAGAGAAGCAGGCTTGAAAAAGAGGACTTAACGATACAATCTACAGGGATTGTCGATGTCACTAATGGGGTCATAACTTATAAGGAAATCATTCACCGTCCCCATATTATTTTGAAACCAGACGCGTCAGATCGTGACCTTCAGCTTGCCGAACGGCTTGCCCAAAAAGCTGAGGGATCCTGTATGATTTCAAGGGCTGTAAAAGGAAATGTGGAAATTTCACTTCATACAGATATAAAAAGAGCTGACTGAAGATAAAAAAATGCCCGGGAAACTGAACTGCACCACTCTTGTGGCAGCTCAGGTATCCCGGGCATTTTTGAACATGAATAGTGCCTTATTTTTTACTTCAACTAGCTTAGCTGCTTTTTGAGGGCGAACTTTCTGATAGCTGCCGCCACTCCATCCTCAGTGTTGGCTGCGGTCACTGCGTCGGCTGCTTCCTTTACTGTCTCCTGGGCATTGCCCATCGCTACACCCCAGCCGCAATCCCTGATCATTGAAATATCATTCAGGCTGTCCCCGACAGCCATCACCTGATCCATGGTTAAGCCAAGAAGTTCGCAGACCCTCTTGATGCCATTAGCCTTATTGACTCCAAGTGCATTGACTTCAATATTGGTCAGAGCGCTGTTCGTTATTTCCAGCTCTCCCCGTTCTGACAATGTCTGCAGAACCGTTTCCCTTGCCGCATCATCCTCAATGTTAAAACCGAACTTCAGCCATTCGTTTGACAGCATATCCTCCGGCATTTCATCACGGTACACCTTCTCGCTGTTAACCGCCCAGAAGCCGGCTTTATGCTCTTTTGACAAATCCCACATCCAGCTGATCAGCTCCGGAGATACCGGATTCCTTTCCACAAGGCTCCCGTCCGGTCCCCATATTTCCCCTCCGTTGATTGTCACCAGATAGGAGTCAAGCTCCAGGGAATCTGCGTGATCCCTGCAGGTAAGCCTTGTCCTGCCAGTACTTAACACCACTTTAATGCCTGCTTCAATGGCTTCCTTTACAGCTTTGCGGTTTGCATCCGATACGTCGCCTTTTTCATTCAATAATGTTCCGTCCATATCCAATGCAATCAGTTTAATCTCTGGACTTTCTTCTCTGTTTTGCAACGCGGCTCAGTCCTCTCTCGAATTATGTCTATATTATTATAATAAAAAAATGGCATGTCTATCCAATGATAGACTTCCCTGCTCTTTTTTATCCTATATATATTCTTCACCGGGAAGAAGCTCTGTCAGCCAATCTTAGCATAAACTTTACAAATGCTCTCCGGGCCAGAATGTTCCGCCAAGCTTCAGGACCTTTAGCTGTTCCTTGGGCAAGGTGAGCCTGTCCCATTCTTTTTCAAGCCTCTCCAATGCTTCAGGTCCTGTATCATCTGCAAGACGGTACGCACCATAATGCATGGGAATGAACATCTTTCCTTTCAGCTCAAGAAAGGCTTTTACTGCATCCTCAGGATTGATATGAGAAACAGACATGAACCATTCCGGCTCATATGCGCCGATCGGCATCAGGACAATATCAAGCTTGTGCTTTTCCGCAATGTCCTTGAATCCCCTGAAATAGCCGGTATCCCCTGCAAAATATACAGACTGTTCTCCTTCAGGATGTTCTATGATCCAGCCTCCCCAGTGGGAAGTATTGGTGTCATTCAGGCCACGCCTTGTCCAATGCTGGGCGGGGACAAAGGTAAGCTTGAGAGCACCCGCTTCAAAGCTGTCCCACCAGTCTGCCTCTTGGATATTCTTATAGCCGCGCTTAGTAAAAGCCTTCTTCAAGCCTGCCGGTACATAGAAAGCCGGATTCCCTGCAAGCTTTCTGATAGTAGGGAAATCAAGGTGATCATAGTGGCCATGAGATATCAGGACCACATCAATGGGAGGCAGAGAAGCGATAGGAAGGCCAGGCTCAGTCAGCCTCCTTTGCACCCCCATCCTCAAAGCCCATACAGGGTCAGTGATCATATTCAATCCACCCATCTGTAAAAGAAAGGTTGAATGTCCTATCCAAGTCACTGACATGGACTCCCGGTTTTTCTTAAGCTTTTCCGTTTCCTTCTTTTCAGCTTGAGCTATCTGCACATTTAAATCTTTCTTATTCCTCCGCCTCTCCCGCGACCAGCGCAGCATATCCCTGAACCCATGTTCATTTTTTACACCATCATAATTTTCATATCTGGAGCCTTTCATCCCATTACCTTCCTTAACCGCCTAATATGGCTTTGATTCTTATATTTTACTAGGGCAGCTGGGAAGCGGCAAAAGATTGCACTTTTCTGTAAAAAAAAGACCGGGCATTTCACCCGGTCCAACTACTTCAAAGGCTTCGACTTAACATTCTCCCGTAGAAAATCGATGGCACTCCTGGTTTCATCCAGGTAGGCAACGCTTTCATCATACTGCCGGGAAGCGGCACACATGAAAAGGATATCGATAACATGGAGCTGTGCGATCCTCGAGGAAGTTGCACCGCTCCTGAATGTTGGCTCTTTTGTGGAAGATGTGAACAGCCTGATGCCAGCTTGATCTGAAACGAGGGAGCTTCCGTACTTTGTAAGGGAAATTGTTACAGCGCCCCGCTTGTTGGCAAGCTCAAGTATTTTGGCGACCTCAAACGTTTTGCCTGAGAAAGAAATCCCAAACACCACATCATCCGGCTTAACATTCGCAACCAGTGTGGCAGTCATATGGATATCAGCAAAGGCTGTAGCATGCTTATTGATGCGGAGAAATTTCTGCTGGGCGTCCTGCGCGATGATGCTGGAGGCACCTACCCCGAAGAAATGTACAGTCTCAGCCTTCTGGATAGCTTCGACAGCCTTAGAAAGCTCCTCTGTGCTCAACAGGTCGGCAGTTTCCCTGATTGTCTGAATGCTGTTGCTCGACATTTTCTCAATGATTGAATGCTGTGATTCATTCGGCTCAATATCCCGGAAGCCGGGGTGGTCGGTTTTCTGCAGATCTCCGGCAATCCTTAGCTTCAATTCCTGGTAGCCTTTCAGCCCAAGCGATTTGCAGAGCCTGATTACGGCAGCACTGCTTGTGGAGCTCCGCTTGCCCAGCTCACTGGCTGTCAATGCGATCGCTTCCTTTGGATATTCAAGGATGAAGGATGCAATTTTTTTCTCTGAAGGAGGCAGCTTTCCCAGCATTTCGGAAAGCATTACAAGCCCGCCATTGATAAAAGACATGGAATACCTCACTTGCGTTAAATTTATTATTTATATTATAACGCCTTTTCCCTGTTCTATCATTTTTGAGCAATGCAGAAGATGTAAAATGTGCTTTGCTGCTTCATTGCCTGCAAAAACCCGCCATGTTATGATAGACAAAAAGAAATGTTGGAGTGCTTAAAATGTATATTGTCCATTCTACCTTTACCGTTCCGGCCGAAAAGGCCTCAGAGGTAATAGAAATCTACCATAACCGATCCCGGAAAGTCGATCAGTCCGAAGGGTTCAAAAAATTTCTTCTGCTCCAGAACAGCAAACGTCCGGGAGATATCACCGTCCATATGGAATGGGATACGAAGGAAAGCTATTTAAATTGGGTCAAAAGCGCCCAATTTAAGGAAATCCATGACCTTGAAAAGAAATACCCCGACCAGGAGCTTGCCGCAGTCATTCCAAAGGTAACCCAATTCGAGGTTGTTGGAGACTAGCATCTCATACTATCAGACTTTTAAATTGCCGGGACCCCTCTCCAGTTTTTGGAGCGGGGTCCCTTTCTGCACGGCATTAATTTCAAAATCATCGGAAGGCACTTCCAGCCAGACAATCCGCAGATCGCGGCCATAGCGGTCAGTCTCTGATACATCTTTTTGCAGCCATACTTTTTTGCCCTTTAGGCTCTGAAAAGTATACCTGCTGGCTTCTTTTCCGTACGCCTCCACCTTTGTGGTCGACTCAGGAGTGTACCCTGATCCTCCGGCCGTCAGCTAATACCACGGTATCCCCATCAACCGCTATCTTAACAATTGCTTCTTCGAATCCAAGCTTGGCAGCTGTCTTTTCCCCGTTTGCCCGATTGTTTTCTTCTGCAGTATGCGAACGCTGCCCGCTGTCCTGTTCAGCCTGCTGCTGTACATCGGACTTTTGGTTACCGGATTCCGGTGCACCCATAGTTTAAGTACAGCCGCTTAGCATCAGCAGCTGGAACGCTGCATAAATAATATTTAAGAGCTTCATTGAATTTCACTGCCTTTTCATGTTGTAATCCCTTATGCCTGTATAACTTTCAAAGTCAGTCAAATCTGTAAATTGCAGTGTACAACTGTTATTTCCTGCGTATCCCAAAGCGGGCATTAATCTGCCCTTTTAGCATCTGCTCGCGAAGTTTCTCATCTTTGGCAATATTTTTTTTCAGATAATCGCTCCTGATTTCATCTGTTCTGACCCCTTCTTCTCTTTTGTTGGCAATATCAATAAGCTGTTCAACATCTGAAAAGGAATACTTCCTGCTCCCCTTTTCAGTTCTTTCGGGAAAAATGAGGCTTTTTTCTTCATAATATCTGATCTGCCTCTCACTCAGTCCTGTCAGCTCACTGACCACGCCAATTGAAATGACTTTTCTGTTCTTGTACGAAGGTTCGTCTTTCATACACTCACCCCGATGCCTTTATCTTTCTTCCATTATATAAGCAGAAACAGATTTTTACAGAGTTATGTAAGAAAATCTAACATTAATTAACCCTTTTATGAAAAAATCAGGAAGATTTTCTTACAAAGCACATGAAAATTCTCCTGCTTTTTTCTACACTATAAAAAACTAAAGAAAGGATGAGGACCGGTGCCATTTCTTCGCGAGGCAGTTGAGAAAAAGAAGAAGTATTTCATTCAGTTGCTCGTAAAAGGCGGTTTGCTCGATTCTTATGTAAAATCACTGACACTGACAGAACTTGAGGGAGAGTATAAAAAATTGCAGAGAGAAAGGGATTCCAATAAAAACTGACTCGGAGGGGAAATTGGTGGAAAGAGAAGCAGCAGAACTTGTGAAGAAGATCATTGAGCTTGACTTGCTCCGTGATGAAATTTGGGAAGTGCTCGCAGAACTTGCGGGAGACCGAGCCCACGAATTGCTCAGAATGGCCCAGAATAGCTGAGAAGGCATGGAACATGAATAAGCGCTGCTCTTAAGAAAGGGTTATACACCTAAGCAGAAACATGTACCGAAGTGGTATAGGAGTGGTATAGGTGCCTGTCACCCTATAAAAAAAGCCCGCGGCAGCGGGCTTTTTTTACAATGGAAGCAGTTCGATGGTTTCTTTTTTCTTCAGCCCGTCAACCATTGCGAGCCATTCGGCAGGCTTGTTGGAAAGGACGCTGTAGTAGGTTTCAAGGAAATCTGCCGCAAGGGAAGCAGGTATTTCCTGCGCTTCTTCATTTGCGGGTATGAAGCACAGATCAAGACCTTTGACTGCTTCACCGTCATTCTTCCAGGATGGGTGGACATATTCAAAATTCAGGCGTCTGTAGCCTAGATGTGAAAGCACTTCCCGGCGGACAAACGGATTCATCGCCTTCACCCCGCCAAACTCATGGCTGCCGGCCTGATAAGGGTCATAAATCTCTGCAAACATTCCATAAAGCTCTTTGCCGTTTTCCCTGGCAAGCCTTTCAAGGTCTTTCTGCCTGTTAACTGCAAGGAAGCGCCCGATGCTCAAGCCCGGCTTGCCGATGATGGTAAAATCGGTCATGGCGATATTCCAGTCAGGATAATAGCGGTATTCTGTTGCGCCTGCCGCTTCGCCGTCCTCTAGGGCAATAAACACCCTGATGCCGGGATCCTCAAGCGGTTCTTTCCACAATTCATATTCCAGCACCTCTTCCGGAGGGAAAACGTCCTTCATTAAATCATGCATCTTTACAAATAATGGATCCTCAATGCTTGTAATGCGGATATACTCCATCTGGCACACTCCAAAAATAGTTTATTAATTTTCCTGTTTAAAAGGATTTCTCCATTCCATCAGGCAGGCATAATCCAGGGATTCCTCATCCTCCAGGTATCCGGCCGCTACAGCAAGCGGGACCCTGCCGCATCCCAGCAGAAATGAAAGGACCGGGTCCTTCAGTTCTCCAGCTGTAACCTTCCGGACATATTCTTCAGGGCTCATGATCGCTGCATGCTTATGATAGCCCGGCATGCGCCCTCCCCCAAGCAGCCGCTCCAGCCCAAGGCCGATGACCGTATGATACATAGACTGCATCAGAATCTTTCCCAGGCCCAGTTTGCGGTATTTTGGCCGGATGCTGATATCCACAATATATAAAGTATTTCCATTCGGGTCATGATTGCGGATATACCCTCCGTCTGTCACTTCTTCCCAAGTGTGGGAAGGTGAAGAAGGGTCGAACTGGACGAGCAGCCCTGTCATTGAGCCGGCAAGCTCCCCATCAACCTCTATGCATAGCGCACCTTCCGGAAAAAGCGAAATATGGTTTTCCAGCTGCTCCCTGTTCCACCAGAGTTCTTCTGGAAAAGGCGGCGGAAAGCATTCCGCCTGGATGCTGATCAGCTCTGGAAAATCTTTTCTTAGATAATTCCTGACTGCCGCCTGCAGCACCATTTCACCATCCCGAACATAGAAACGGCTGTCGTATCCCATCTTCTCAGCCTTCTATCCCGGTATTTTCCCAGTCTGTATACAGGTCATTGCGCCTGTCGCGCCAGGTCGTCACTGAACCTCTTTCCCTCACTTCATACAGCAGGCTAAGATCAAGGTCAGCAGTTACGAGCATATCATTATTAAGCTCTCCTTCGGCCATGATGCCCTTTGGCGGAAACGGAATATCATTTGGCGTCAGGACTGCGGCCTGCCCGAAGTTGGCACGCATGAAGTCAACTGTTGGAAGAGATCCGACAGTGCCGGTCACAACCACATATACCTGGTTTTCAATCGCCCTTGCATGGCTGGTATAGCGAACGCGGTGGAAGCCGTGGCGGTCATCTGTGCAGGAAGGACAGAAAATCACATCCGCACCTTTCGCTTTTGCCATCCTGACGATCTCGGGAAACTCAATATCGTAGCAGGTAAGGACTGCAATGCGTCCCTTATCTGTGTCAAATACACTTAGGCCGTCTCCCTGGGACATATTCCATTCATGCACCTCTGTCGGCGTGATATGGAGCTTTGCCTGCTCCCCTATCCTGCCGTCCGGATAGAACAGGTGGGCCACATTGTACAATTTTCCATTTCGGCTGACAACATGGGTGCCTCCGATGATATGCATCCCTGTTTCAATTGCAAAACGGGAAAACAGCTCCCTGTACTGGTCTGTAAACCCTGGGAGTTCATTTATGGTCAGTCTTGTTCCCTGCTCACTCCCGATTGACAGAAGCTGCGTTGTGAAAAACTCTGGAAACAGGACGAACTCTGATCCATATTCCTGTGCTGTTTTTATATAATGTTCACACTGGTCAGCAAAGTCCTGGAATGAACGAATAGTATGCAGGTGGTATTGCACTGCAGAAACTCTTAATTTCATAAAAAAAACCCCCTAAAAATTGATGGGCCAGCCTATCATGCACTATCTTTTTGATTATGGAATATTTTTTGCTTTTTAACAAGTACTCACTTTCAAGTAAGATGGTTACTTCCCTGTAACTATCCTCTTCAGCATACGATGGCAACTGGACTGCTGCAAAAAACAAACTGGTTTGATTTTGTTAAAACTTCTGAGTCTATCATCCCGGAAGGATTTTTCCTGATATAATAAAATATACCTAATTTTAGTTACATTAGCTGGAGGAGGAGCATCTTGGTCTCGCTTGAAAACTTACAATATTTTTATGCTCTGCTCGGAATTATTTTTTCCATCATTAATTGTTCTCTTTTACTTCGTTCAGTCAGGAGGTCATCTGATCCAAAGGGAAAGACATCAGATCATCTTCTGAGAGATGCTTCTATCATTGGCATTACCTTTTTCCTGACGAATCTGTTTGTTGTCCTTGCTTTGAATGCCCAAGTCAATGCAATTGATTTTGTCATTTATTTTCTATATTTCCTTTTCAGCTGCATCGGAGGCAGCTTCCTGGCCATTAAGATGGGCATTAAGAAGCAGCTGGGGACGGGTCTGTATCTGCTCACCGGCTTTATGATTACCGTCATCATACTGCTCGCTGACTATTCGGCCGTTTTTATTTTATTTAACCATAATTTAAATTTGAATCTGCCGCTCGTTTTAATGACCGGCCTGATCACTCTTGGGATATCCTTTTCATCCCTCCGCTTCCTCCTGCAGCTGAGCAAGGAGCCTGAAAACAGCAATAGCAGGCGGTGGGAGGTGATCGGAAGTCTGGCCGCAGGTCTGGCCCTGTCAGGAATCCCATACCTGACTGCCATTTCGGCTGTTGGCATCCAGAGCGCCTATTTTAATGAGCTGTTCCTGTTCCCATATGCAGTAGAGATCCTGGCAATGACTACCCTTGCCATCGTACCGGACCTGTTCGGGGAATACCGCAATACCGTCAACCAAACGAGGCTTGAGACAAGCGAGCAGCATTTCAGCTCGCTGTTTGATTCCAATCCCGATTCAGTATTCTCCATCAATCTGGACGGCCGCTTTATATCAGTTAATAAAATGGCGGAAAAGCTGACCGGCTATACAGAAGCGGAGCTGCTCCAGATGACTTTCATTCCATTGATTGAGGAGAAGGATATTCCCAAGACACTGGATTATTTTTTGAAAGCTAAGGAGGGAATACCTTCTGAGTTTGAGGTCACTATGCAGCGGAAAGATGGAATTTCCGCCATTGCAAGGATCATTGCAGTTCCTATCATTGTGCAAAAAGAAGTCATGGGGGTATATGGAATTGCTAAGGATATTACGGAATTTATACAAAACCAGGAAAAAATCCGGCATCTTGTCAATCATGATGAATTGACAGGCCACTATAATTCCAGGAAGTTCATTTATGAAGCAGATAAGATCATTGCAGAAGGCAGTCCTGTCTCTATACTCAGCATTGAAATCGGCCGGATCAAGAGTATCAGGGAGGTTTTTGGGATAAAAGAGGGCGACGGGCTTCTAAGAGAGGCCTCTTCAAGGCTGAAGTATGCCTTTGGCGGGAGCGCCCTGTTCGGCAGGCTGAATGGCGATGAATTCGCTCTCCTGATCAGGAATGATCTGGACCTCGACAAAGCAGCACGGCAAATTGGAAAAGCCTTAGCCGAACCCTTCACTGTGGATGATCATGAAATCTTCCTTGAGTGCTCGATTGGCGCTGCCATTTTTCCGGATCATGGCAAAGAAGCATCCGAATTGCTGCGGAATGCCGAAAATGCCAAAAGGACTGTAAGCAAAAATGATCATGCTTTTTTTGCGATCTATGAAAGAAAACAGAACCAGCACAGCCTAGAAAAGATCATCATCGAGAACGAGCTGAAAAAAGCTATCGAAAATGATGAGCTGTTGCTTTACTACCAGCCGAAATATAATATATCAAAAGAATGCCTTACCGGATTTGAAGCGCTGGTACGCTGGAAGCATCCGGAAAAGGGCATTCTCCCTCCAGGTGTTTTCATACCGGTTGCCGAGCAGTCAGGACTGATTGCGGCGCTTGAACTCTGGGTGCTGAAAGAAGCCTGCTTTCAGCTGAAGCGATGGAACAGCACAGAACTCGGGGGGCTCCCCGTTTCTATCAATCTCTCACAAAAATCTTTTTCGAACCCTGGATTGGTTAAAAGCATCACCCGCTGTACTGAGCAGGCAGGCATTGACCCTTCCCTCCTTGAAATCGAGATCACTGAGAGCCTTACCATGTTCAACGAGAAGGAAACGATTGAAAAGCTCCATTTCCTTAAAGAATATGGAATGAAGATCAGCCTTGATGATTTTGGGACCGGCTACAGCTCTTTAAGCTATATTGATAAACTCCCCATAGATACGATTAAAATCGACAAGTCTTTCATAGACAGGCTTGGCGATAATGGAAACGGGCATGCTATGGTGTCCGCAATCATTTCCATGTCATCCTTTTTAAAGCTCCATATCATTGCTGAGGGTGTAGAAACGAAAGAGCAGGCCGATACGCTGGCGTGGATGGATTGCCATGAAATCCAGGGCTATTATTTCAGCCCGCCAAAGCCTGCTGCAGAAATCGAAAGAGAGTATGGCAGACAAAAGGCACAGATATTATAGACAACGAAAAAGAAGCAGCCGCTATGCACCGGCTGCTTCTTTTTTATGGTGATATGACTACTGCTGATACTGGACCTGATGAAGGCCTGCGAAAATGCCGCCTTTCGCAAGCAGTTCATCATGCCCTCCCTGCTCAGCGATCCCGTCTTCTGTCACAACAACGATCCGGTCTGCAGTGCGGATGGTTGCCAGACGGTGTGCAATCACGAGCGTCGTCCGATTTTGTGCAAGCTCTGAAAGGGCCTTTTGAATGATCATTTCCGTTTCGGTATCAAGGGCCGATGTGGCTTCGTCCAAAATCAGGATTGGCGGATTCTTCAGGAACATCCTTGCAATCGCAATCCTTTGCTTTTGCCCGCCGGACAATTTGAGTCCCCTTTCGCCGATCTGGGTTTCATACCCGTCAGGCAGGGAATGGATAAATCCTTCCAGGTGGGCACGCTTGGCGGCTGCACGGATCTGTTCCTCGGTTGCATCCAGCATGCCATAAGCGATATTTTCTTTTAAAGTCCCGGTGAAGAGGAATACATCCTGCTGTACGATCCCGATCTGCTTCCGCAATGATGATTGGGTCATATCCCGGATATCCATCCCGTCGATGGTGATCCTTCCCCCATTCACATCATAAAATCTCGGAATCAACGAGCAAATGGTTGTTTTTCCCGCTCCTGAAGGCCCTACAAAAGCCACTGTCTCCCCTGCTCTAATGGTTAAATCAATGTCTTTGAGCACCTGTTTGCTGTCATCATAGCTGAATGATACATTGTCCAATGCGATATTCCCCTTAAGGGAAGCCACTTCAATAGCGTCAGGAGCATCCTTTATTTCCGGTTCTGTATCCAGGAGTTCCATGAATCGTTTGAATCCTGCCATTCCTTTTGGATAAAGCTCCATCAGTGCACTGATTTTATCAATCGGCTTGAATAGGACATTCACATACAGAACGAATCCGACAAGCTCGCCGTAGGACAGCTGATTTTGATAGCTTAGCCATGCCCCGAGAACAAGGACGATCAGCACCATCATCCTTGTCATCATATAAATGCCTGATGAGCTGTAGGACATGATTTTATATGCCGCAAGCTTTGCTTTCCGGAACTTCCGGTTATTGACCGAGAAGCGGGAGATCTCAAAGTCTTCATTGGTGAATGACTGGACAACGCGTACTCCAGACACACTGTCCTCTACCCTGGCATTGACATCTGCTATATCGCTGTACATCTGCTTCCATGCTTTGTTCATCCTGATATTGCAGAAGGTGATCAGCCATACGAGGAAAGGAACAATCAGGATGGTTACCAGAGCAAGCTTCACATTGATGGTCAGCATGATCCAGAAGGCCCCGACAAAGGTCATGACCGCAATGAACAGATCCTCCGGCCCGTGATGGGCAAGCTCGCCGATATCAAATAAGTCATTGGTTATCCGGCTCATAATATGCCCTGTTTTGGTATTGTCAAAAAAGCGGAAAGACTGCCTTTGGACATGTGTGAACAGCTGATGGCGCATATCTGTTTCAATGTTGATGCCCAGCTTATGGCCCCAGTAGTTGACGATATACTGCAGAAAAGTGCTCGCTATATATAAAGCCAGCAGACCTGCGCTGACTGATACAATCATCGACCAGTTGCCGCTTGGCAGGAGCTTATCGATAAACCATTGTACAGCAAGGGGGAAGGCGAGCTCCAGTAGGGCGACTATGACAGCCGAACTGAAATCGAGCGTAAATAGTTTTTTATGAGGTACATAATATGAAAAAAAGCGCTTTAGCATCTTTCTCTTTCTCCTTTTCGTGGTGCATCTTCACATACAGCTGCGGAGCAGGCTCTGCCCGCGCCGCAGCATTGCGGAATCTGTTATGACCGCATGAATTTCAAAGAAAACTCTTCCCCGCTTATCTTCCTGAACAGCTCCCCGAATTTCAGGCTGCCGGACGGCCTGATAACCTCATCCAGAAGAAAGCTTCCAAAAGCTTCAGGTTTCTCGAGCAGGCCTGCTCCATGCTTCTTCTCGAAAACCTGCTTGAGCATTTCGCATGTCACATCACCCATAAAGTAATTGTGAAGATAAATCGGATGGGTTGTATAATGGATCGTGAAAGCCCACGGAGGCTCCTCCCCGAACGGTTCCTCCTGCAGCACTTCTTTGTGATTTCTCCAATAAAGCTGGTAAACATCTTCCAGCGAAGAAGCTTCATTAAGGTAAAAGCTGTGGTCAAAAAAGATCCGGCTGATGGCGCGCAGCGAGTTTGTCCTCCGGTACTCCTTCAGCTTGGAAAATTGCTCTGACGCACCTTCAGAGCCGCTGAAAAAGCTCCCGGAAAACTGCGGGCTGTAAAGAAATCCCTGAAACAAGTTCGCGATCCCTTCACTGATGATCCCGCTCACGCCTGTATTCAGAATCAATTCCTCCGGATCCAGCAGGAAGGAATGGACAGCATGGCCTGTTTCATGGAGGAGCACACCATACTCATGGAATTTATTTTTCACATTGGCCAGTATCCGAGAATCCTTAGCCGTTTCAATCGGGAAGTTATAGCCCCATTCCGATTTGTTTTTTCTCGGAAAAATGTCATACGTAATATTATAGCCGCTAATATCAAAGCCGAATAGAGAAAATAGCTTATTGATATTTCCAAAATAATTGGACATATCCACTTCTTGGTTCAGCAGAGGGGCAATCTTTGCATCGATATACTGCTCATCCCAAGGCATGATTCTATCTTCATGAAGGAACTGCTCTGCAAATCCGCCTCTCGCCTTGTCCATGGCAGGCAGGGCCTGATGGAGCTCAGGGAGCCAATTACTGAAGAGATTATTGTCTAATTCATTCATTTCCAGCTGATGCGCTATGTAATTGGCTGATCCATATTCTTTGGCATATGATTTCCTGAGATTGATGAGATCGAGGAAGCCTGCATCAACCATAGGCTGATTGATCTGATTTTTGGCAAAGAACGCTTCCCTTCTCCTGTTCCTGTCATCGTCCCGGCTCATTATCTGGCCGAGCTCAACAGAGGAAACCTCCTTGCCCTGAAATGTATATCGATACTGGTTCAAGAGCTTGGACAGGTCATTGACTTTCCCCTGGATCTCCTCGTCCAGCTCATTCAGCTCCTGTGACAAATGGTAAGGTTTGAATAAATTGAAAACCAGCTGAAGTTTTCTTTTGTTCAGAGGGTCCTCCTCTTTTCCCAATGCTTCCCTCACCAATTCATAGCTTTTCTCATTCTTCAGCAGGCTGGTTATTTTCTGGTACTGGCCTTTTAGGCCGAAATCATAACCGGCGGTATATTGTGTCCATAGGAGGCGCCCGTACTGCGTCTGTGCTTCATGCACGTCCCTGTATATCCCTTCAATCTTATCCATATGCTGTCCCAAGCTGATTCCCCCAATTATTTTATTTCTATAATCGAAATACATTGACTCTATTATATTAAAAGAATATTCTGCCAGCAAGAAGGATTTTGCTGCCTGGGACTTTTATTATGCCTTTTCATAGTAAAAAGCGGCGTCGTTCAACGCCGCTTCTCATCATATAACAAACCATACCCTTTTAATCCTGCCGGCTTCCGCCTCATACATGGCAACTGCTTCTGTTTCTTCTCCGCTCGCCCTGCCCTTCACCTTTTCATGGTCGATGCAGATGCTGCCTTTTATCATTCTCGACAAAAGGACGGCCTTCTGGCGGGGATTGCCATCAAACAATCTTTTATATACTTTGCGCATTTCATCTTTTCCCGCATAAAGCAGTTCCTGGGAAGGAAAGCTGCGGATTTCAACATCTTCACTGTACACTTCAAGGAATTCCTCAAGATTCTGGCGATTATAGGCATCAAGCTGCCTTTCTGCTAATTGCTCCACTATAGCCATCCTTATTCCCCTATTCTTTTCAGTTTTCAGAAGCTGAGAAGGAAAGTCCCTTTTTCTTCATCAGATATTTCAGGGCTGCCTGGAAATCAGAAAAAGTTTCTGCCTGAAGATTGATGCCAGTCAGGACAATCTCGCGGATCAGAACCGGAGAAAGTCCGACAAAATAAGGTTCAACTCCCATGAGGCGCACCGACTTTGTCAGCTGATCTATTTCAATGCCCAGCTCTGACAGGCCCATCTGCTCGATCCGGTCGATTGTAATATCTGTGAAATCGATAATAGCAGTTTCCACTTCATTCTTTTGTATATACTGCATGATCTTCTCCCGGATTTTCTCAAACCTTTCAGCAACCAGCAATCCTGTTATCGGGACAAGGATAGTACTGGGAATGATGGACGGAATGACCGGTGCCGACATCAGCGAGATCACTTCTTCATATTCCTTTATCTTTTCTTCAAGCATTCTTATGTATTCTTTCGTCATTGTTACTCTTCACCAATCCTCTGTTTATTTATAGTGCGCTTTTATTGGCTGTTTAAAGGCGATATCAGCTCAGCCAGCTCATTCTTGGGTGAATTCACAAGCGTTGATACCGGGTAGGCCTCCATTTCCTCCGAAGGATAAGGCGCAAGCAGTTCTTTAAGCTTCCCAAGGTCAGTTTCGCTTTGATTCAGCCATGTATCATAATCACTGCTTTTCAGGATAACAGGCATCCGGTCATGAACTTTTTCTGTCACGCTGTTAGGTCCGGTTGTAATGATCGTGCAGGAGAAAATGGGTGCATCAGGCCCTTCCCATCTTTCCCACAGCCCGGCAAAGGCAAATGGCTTGCCCTCCTTCAGAATGAAACGGTAAGGCTGCTTTCCTTCCGCCGTTTTCTTCCATTCATAAAATCCATCAGCCAGGATCAGGCAGCGCCTTTGTCTGAATGCATTCCTGAAGCTCGGTTTGCCTTCGATCCCTTCTGACCGGGCATTGATCATTTTATAGCCGATTTTCGGATCTTTTGCCCAGAAGGGAATAAGCCCCCACCTCAATTCAGCAGCTTTCCTCCCGCCTTTTCCGGAAGCTACTGCCAGTACATTTTGACTTGGGGCAATATTGTATCTTGGTGCTGTTTCTTCCCCGAAGGAAAAATTAAATTGTGACTGAAGCTCATGTATCCCTTCTGTTAATGTAAATCTGCCGCACAAAAAGACCATCCCGCTTTCTGTCTGGATTCCCCCTGCCCAGATAACCCTCTCAAGGACAAGCAAAAGCAGCGGAGGAAGAGCCCCCGCTGAAAAGGAAGGTGTTAATGGGTACTAGTGGTTAGTGGTTAGTGTATCATATGCTCGTATACTTTGTCCGTATAGACAGGTTGTCTGGTTTATAAGCACATTTTTGAACGGTCTAAATAAGGAATGGCTTCCTTATTACTATTTAACCAAATAAAATGATCTTTAGCATCATATTTTGGCTTATGTAAACCCCCTTAAGGAATATTATTTTCCTTAAGGCGGTTTAACTAAGCTTTATGCATCTTGGGTATCGTATTATGGATATAGTATGGAGCCGGTACAAGGAATGGCTTCGGACCGTATGGAACAGGCTCAGCCACATACCTGAAGTTGGATCGTCCATCCATGCTCGGGCCTTTTGCCCATCTTCCTTTTTTGCTTGCCTCACCGCGGGAGAGATTATAAAAATCATAGGCAACTGCCTGCTTTTCAAGCTCGCGCGGAAATGTTGTCGGCACCACGATATCGCCTTCACGCTGCTCTAATTCCGAGATAGCCGCAATCCATTGATTCTGGTGGGCAGTATCCCTTGCTATCAGGAAAGAGAGCATGTCTTTAACACCAGGATCATCTGCGATTTCATATAGGCGGACCACCTGCAGCCTGCCCTGTGACTCCGCATTTAGATTCGCCCTGAAATCTGCCAGAAGATTTCCGCTGGAAATAATGTATTTTGCATTCCAAGGATAGCCGACACTGTCTGCTGCCATGGCACCCAAGCCGCTGACAATCGCATGCTGAGGGTTCATTCCGCCCATTATGGCTGCGAGAGCCGGATTGCTAGCATAAGCTGCTTCCTGCTCCTTAACTGGTGCGTTATCCAGCAAACGGGCAATCATGGTTGCGAGCATTTCTACATGGGCTATTTCCTCTGTACCGATATCCAGGCAGAGATCCCTGTACTTGGCATCCGCCCTGCTGTTGAAGCCCTGGAACAAATATTGCATCATGACTGAAATTTCCCCAAACTGCCCTCCCAAGACTTCCTGAAGCTTCTTCGCATACACAGGATCCGGACATGAAGGTTTTGCTTCGTACTGCAGTTCTTTTATATGATAGAACATACCTATTCCTCCTTTTATTTCCACCCATATATATTTATGGCATCAATAAGCAATATTGCACGTACAATATAAATTACGTGGTGAAAAAAGAAAAACCCCATTCCGGGGTCAATTCTTTACACTATATAATTTTCCTTTCACCGAGAAGGAAATCCGGCCGGTTTCCTCAGAAACAACAATGACCAGTGCATCTGTCTGTGCCGACAGCCCCATGGCAGCACGGTGCCTCGTTCCGATCTTCTTGCCTTGAAGCTCCGTATCCGCCACCGGAAGGATATTGCCTGCTGAAATGATCTTATCCTTTTCAATCAGCATCCCGCCGTCATGAAGAGGGTTGCCTGGATAGAAAATCGTTTCAATCAAGGTAGGGCTTACATTAGCCGTAACCGGGATGCCATTATGAAGGAATGCAGACAGCGATTCTTCCCGCTGTACGACGATGAGGGCACCGTGCCTTTTCTCTGATAGCCTTTGGGCAGCAAGCGAAATGCCTGCATACTCTTTGCTGAACGGAGAGAGGAAGGTCTGGAGATAATAGGTTGAAGCCAGGTTCTGCGCATCAGATACGAGCTTTTGCAGTTTTTCAAACTCTGTCAATATACAGCAGTCAAGCTCTTTCATCGTAGTCTCTACCGTTTCCAGCTGTCCTTCTATATCGCGGAAATAGCGGGCCAGGTCACTCCTATAATGCTTTTCGCTATATTTCACGCTATCCATCCTTTTAACAGTTATTTGTTAATGAACATATTTCCCCTGCTTGGGCACCACAAACGTCTCATGCCCTTTAATCAGCTTTTCCAGGCCTTCCGTGAGCTCTTGGCCGTAAAATGGCTGCCCATGTCCCGTTAAAGCCGCTTTTGGATTAAGGGCAGCCAGCTTGCGGATCGATTGCCCCGCAGTGTCCCAATCAGGCGTAAAATAGGCCGGCGGCCCATGTATCTCCTTAGACTGGCTCATCACAGCCATCAGTGATTCCTGTTTGACTGTGATAAAGGCATCGCCTGCAAGCAGAACACCGTCATCATCCCTGAAAAAAGATACATGCCCAGGGGTATGGCCCGGGGTATGGATCCACCTCCATCCCGGAAGACCGGGCAGGGTAGCATCCTCAGGGAGTTCCTTTGCGTTCTCTCCTATATTGATAGGCCTCCGGGGATACAAAGGCGATATCAGGGCCATCAATCCTCTCCCTACAGCAGGGTCTGCCGGCGGATAGGTTTCTTTCCCTGTCAGATAAGGAAGCTCAGCTCTGTGTGCATAAACAGGAACATCCCATTTAGAAAGTATCGCCTTCAGCCCGCCTATATGGTCAAAATGTGCATGTGTCATCATGACGGCAAGAGGCCTGGATTCCCTCCCGAACATCTTCTCAGCAAACCTGATGATAAATCCGCCGGATAAAGGTATGCCTGCATCGATAAGAATCCAGTCTTTCCCTTTGGGCCCCACCCCGGTTATAAAAGCAATATTCGCAATCGCCGTTCTATATACGTAGACATTTTCTGCAATGCTGTGCCTCTCGACATATGTTTTTTGCTGTTCCATTTCGTCCCTCCTGATAATGAGTTATTCTTACTATCCCCGTTTTTTTATTTTTCTTCGATAGAAAGGTTTAACAAGCAGCCGGATGTGGTTTATATATAAATATTCTTTCTAGAGGTGAACCCCATGTTCAATATACTCGCAAGACAATTTGAAAATCCCAAGGGTATGCTTGGCAAGCTGGCAGGCAAAATTATGTACAGTGAAAACCGGACCATTAACAGCTGGACGGTCAAGAAGCTTGACATTAAAAATAAGGACCGGATCCTGGAAGTCGGATACGGCCCTGGTTATTGCATAAAATATATTATGAACCGATGCCGCTGTGTCTATATGGATGGAGCTGACCTTTCAAAAGACATGGCAGCAGCCGCGGAAAAAAGGAATAAGGAATGGATAGATGAAGGCAGGGTAAGGCTGTTTACAGGCGATATACACAGCATTGCATCAAACCTGGACACATATCATAAGATCATTTCAATAAACAATTATCCCCTCTGGACGAAACCAAGAGAAACCCTGGGCATGCTTTATGAAAAGACGGAAGCCGGAGGAGAAATTGCCATAACTGTGCAGCCGCGTGAGAAATATGCTGACAGCCTTATTACAAAGAATCTGGCAAAAATCATTGAAGCAGATCTTGCCTCTGCAGGATATGAAGAAATACAGTCATCTTTTAAGGATGTGCAGCCGGTACTGACTGTATGTGTGACTGCAAAAAAAGGCAGGCAATAAAAAACGGCTGAGGACAATAACCTTGGGTGCGCTTAAAACACTTCGAGGGATAATGGTTTGAAAAATAGCATATTGAAAAAAAGGAGCTCCTTCAGTGAGAGGCCACTGAAAAAGTCTCTAAATTAAAGAAAAGGCAGAAACGTTGAATTTTGAAAAGCGTTTCTGCCTTTTTTTTGTTTATAATTGAATCATTACTATAAGTGGGTGGTTTCTAATG
>NZ_JAIVAP010000002.1 GCF_020171945.1 Bacillus infantis
CATTAGAAACCACCCACTTATAGTAATGATTCAATTATAAACAAAAAAAAGGCAGAAACGCTTTTCAAAATTCAACGTTTCTGCCTTTTCTTTAATTTAGAGACTTTTTCAGTGGCCTCGCAGAGTAGCAGAGGGCTTTTACATCAAACTTTACAATAAATATCCCAGAAACAGGCCGACAGACAGCAGAAAACCGAAAATGGTATTCGTCTGTGCAGTAGCCACCATGGCAGGCATCATTTGGGCCGGCTTTGTTTTGCCGATGAAGCCCTTTGTGGCCTTTACAGCCTTTGGAATGCTCAGAGCTACAATGGCCAGCCATGGAGAGATATAACCTGCAGCTATCATCACAAATATCCAAATATAAGAGATGGTGAACATGATTCCCAGGAAGTATATCGCCTTGTCCCTGCCGAGCAGAATAGCCAGGGTCTTCCTTCCAAATTCCTTGTCTCCATCCAGATCCCTGATATTGTTGGCCATCAGGATCAGTCCGACGAGGATAAAAATCGGAACTGAAATCATCACACTAAGCATTGTAACTGTGCCTGTCTGGATAAAGAAGGATATGAGGATAATCATCATCCCCATGAAAAATCCTGCTACAATTTCCCCAAATGGCGTATAGGCAATAGGGAAAGGGCCGCCAGTATACAAATAGCCGGCTGCCATACAGACAAGCCCTACAGCTGCAAGCCACCAGCTGCTGTTCATGCATATATAGACGCCAAGGAGCAGCGCAATGAAGTAAAGTGTAAAGGCAAGCTGAATAACTGTCTTCGGTTTTATCCCTTCACGGACGATGGCGCCGCCAATCCCGATTGATTCAGCTGTATCAAGGCCCCGCTTGAAATCAAAATATTCATTGAACATATTTGTAGCCGCCTGAATCAGGAGGCTGGCCATAAGCATGGCCAGGAAAAGGCTGAAGCTGATATCTGTTTTATCTATTGCTAAAGCAGTGCCCAGCAGGACGGGCACAAAAGCTGCCGTCAAGGTGTGCGGCCTGGTTAATTGCCACCAGACTCTCCATCCGCCCGATTTCATGGCAGGCGAAGGATCGGGATGCGTTTGTGGTTGCATTTATGACTCTCCCCTTAATGTATTCTTTGTATAACAAACCTTTATATTTTAGCTTAAAATAAGCTGCAGGTCAAAAGTATCCTGACATATTTAAGTTTAGCAAAGATCAATGGGGTGTCAATGGATTTTTGCATACTGCCGAGGCGGGAATTCCCTGACTTTCCGCCTTTTTTCTGCCGCCTGCAGCCAAAAAAAGAATATGGAAGGAAAACGTGAAGTGCAGCCTTTTATAATGATGATGCTACATGCATCATCAGGGCGATGTTGTTGACATCATATAATCATGAGGTGTATCTTAAAATAAGCTGAAAAACGAAAGAATAACAGCGGTAAAGCTGTTATTGGAGGGATTTTCTTGGTTACGATACAGGATACGGAACTTAAGGAAGGAATCCTGGAAGCAATTAAAAGGGCCGGGGCTTTTTCGGAGCCTATCCTTGTCAGTGAAGTCCATAAATTGGACCATATTGACCCATTATCATTCTTTGCTTCAGGAAGACAGGCGTTTTTTGGTGAACGCTTTTACTGGAAAGATCCTTCAAATGAAACCATCCTAGCCGGTTTGGGAATATGCAAACTTATTCAGTCGGATCAGGCTTCCGGCCGTTTTTCTCATGTAGAAAAAGAGTGGAAGCGCTTTATCCGCAATGCAGTCATATATAATGAATACTCTGCCGCCGCTGCAGGCCCTGCCCTGTTCGGGGGATTCTCTTTTGATCCGGAAAAGGAAAAGACCGCATTATGGTCCAAATATCCGGATTCTCTTTTTCATGTTCCGAGGTATTTGCTGACGCAGACAGAAGGTCAAACATTCCTGACGACCAATATTGTCTGCACGAAACATGATGATGTAACGCTTGCTGAAAAAGTAAGGGAAGAAAGACGCCTCCTGCTCGAAGGGATTAGTGCACCTGTTCAGGAGAACGAAGGCAGGCTTATCTCTGAAGAGGAAATTCATCCACAGGAGTGGATGGATTCAGTCACTTCAGCGGTCGAAGAGCTCAAGGCTGGAAAGCTTAAGAAAGTGGTCCTTGCAAGGGAACTGCGGCTTTCTTTTTCCGGGAATATAGAAGCGGAGCAGGTATTAGGCAATCTTCACAATGAACAGAATGAAAGCTTTATCTTTGCTTTTGAATCCCAAGGAGACTGTTTTATCGGGGCCTCTCCCGAACGGCTTGTTAAAAAGAAAGGAAAAAGTCTTTATTCGACCTGCCTGGCCGGCAGCATCCCGAGGGGAAAGACTCCCGAGGATGACCAGGCACTTGGCGATGCCTTATTATCGGACGAAAAGAATCTCATCGAGCATCAGTATGTGGTTGATATGATAAAAACAGCCATGGATGAAGCCTGCGAGGAGATTAAGATTCCTTCAAAGCCCCAGCTGTTGAAAATGAAGCATATCCAGCATTTGTACACACCAGTGGAGGGTACTACCAAGGAGGAAGCTTCATTGCTCCTGCTGGTTGAAAAACTTCATCCGACCCCTGCGCTCGGCGGGCTGCCAAGGCAGGAAGCTGTAGCTATGATCAGAAAGATTGAGGAACTGGACCGGGGCTATTATGCAGGGCCGCTGGGCTGGATTGACTATAGCGGAAATGGAGAATTTGCTGTATCGATCCGTTCCGGCCTTCTTCAGGGAGATGAAGCTTCCTTGTTTGCCGGATGCGGAATCGTGGAGAATTCAAACGCTGAGAGCGAATTCATGGAAACCAAGATCAAATTCCGTCCTATGCGGTCAGCTCTGGGAGGACTATCAGAATGAATCATCAAGAAGCATTAACAACTTATATCGCTGCATTTGTCTCGGAGCTGGCCAAAACCGGTGTCCGGGACGTTGTTGTCAGCCCGGGATCCCGTTCTACGCCGATGGCCATGGTCATGGCGGAGCATCCGGACCTCAATGTGCATATTCATGTGGATGAACGCTCAGCGGGCTTTTTTGCCCTTGGCATTGCCAAAGCATCAGGCATGCCGGCTGCCCTGCTTTGTACCTCAGGGACAGCTGCGGCGAATTACTTTCCGGCCGTTGTTGAGGCAAAGATCTCAAGAGTCCCGCTTGTTGTCCTGACGGCAGACCGTCCCCATGAGCTGAGGGATGTAGGGGCTCCACAGGCAATCGATCAGATCCACCTTTACGGCGGGCATGTAAAATGGTTTGCAGAAATGGCGCCGCCCGAGAATTCAGATGAAATGATCAGATATGCCAGGACAGTATGTGCCAGGGCATGTGCAGAGTCAGTCAAGGCCCCTGCCGGTCCTGTTCACCTCAACTTTCCTTTTCGTGAGCCCCTTATACCTAAGCTCGATGAAAATCTGTTTGAGAGCCAGGAAAGGCCTGAAGGTTTTGTCTCCATCCAGCAGGGGGAGCTTGCTCTTCCAGATTCTGTTTTTAGAGAGATGGCAGACGTCCTTTCATCAGTCCAAAATGGCATCATCATTTGCGGGCCAAATGATGACAGCCGGTTTGTATCTGAAGTGGTCAAGCTGGCAGAGACGCTTGATTATCCAATTTTAGCAGATCCGCTTTCACAGCTGAGAAGCGGAAAGCATGGAAAAGCGCTTGTCATTGACGGATACGACAGCTTTCTGAGGACGGATGCGGCAAAAGAAGCCCTGAAGCCCGATGTGGTGATCCGCTTTGGTTCAATGCCTGTTTCAAAGGCACTCACCATTTTCTTAAAGGAAAACAAGGATAGCAGGCAAGTTGTTGTCGATGGCGGTGCAGGCTGGCGTGACCCATCCCTGCTTTCTTCAGAGATGGTCTACTGCAGTGAAGCCCTCTTCTGTGAGAAGGTACGAAGCTTTGCTGATCACAGGGAGCCTGGCGGCGAGTATAGTGCGCTTTGGAAAGCGGTCAATGAAAAAACGAAGCTGGTGCTTGCAGAGGCCGGCTCGGCTGTAGAGATGAGCGAGGGAAAGCTGTTCCTCCAGCTTGCAGAACTTCTGCCTGATGAGAGTACACTGTTTGTCGGAAACAGCATGCCAATCCGTGATCTTGATACCTTCTTCCACAATAATGGCAAAAGCATTCGGGCGATGGGCAACAGGGGGGCAAACGGAATTGATGGGATCGTTTCCACTGCACTTGGGGCAGGCTTATATTCTCAGCCCCTTTATCTGGTGCTGGGGGATTTGACATTTTTCCACGACCTTAATGGGCTGATTGCTTCAAAACTCCACAATATCAATGTCCATATCCTGCTCATCAATAACAATGGCGGCGGTATATTTTCATTCCTGCCGCAGGCAGGCGAGAAAAAGAACTTTGAGCTCCTTTTTGGAACGCCTTTGGATTTGGATTTTGAACATGCGGCCAGGCTTTACGGGGCGAAATTCGTCCGCGCTGAAACTTGGGAAGACTTTGAGGGTGCCATTAAAGAGGGTTTTGGTGAACACGGCCTAAAGGTAACCGAAATAATGACAAACCGGGACAAAAACCTTGCTGAGCATCGAGAATTGTGGAATCGTGTTTCCCGGGAAATAACGCTGTTCCTAAAAGGAGAATAAGAATGAAATTTGTAAGCGGCGGAGGGTCCTACCATGTCGAAATAGAGGGCAGCGGTTTTCCCCTTATCCTGCTTCATGGGTTTACAGGTGACCGTTCCACCTGGGACCCCTTCATTTCCCGCTGGAAATCAGGATCCATGGCCATATCCATCGATATTGCCGGACACGGAGACACTGATGTGCCTGCTTCAGAAGAAAGCTACACTGTCACTGCAGCTGCCCGGATGATCCATGAGCTGATGGAATCCCTGCAGATTCCCAGGGCCGATCTATTGGGCTATTCAATGGGCGGGCGTCTGGCTTTGTCTTTTGCCGCCCTGTATCCCGGCAATGTCAGAAAGCTGATCCTTGAGAGTGCATCACCTGGATTAGAGACTGCTGAAGAAAGAATGAATAGGCGTAATCAGGATGAGCGGCTTGGGGAATACATAAAAGAGAACGGAATCAAAGCATTCGTTGATTACTGGGAAAACATCCCGCTGTTCAAAACGCAGAAAATGCTGCCGGCTGATGTCCAGAAGCAGATTAGGGAACAGCGGCTTCAAAACAGCCCGGAAGGCCTTGGATTAAGCCTCAGGGGGATGGGGACCGGGGCCCAGCCATCATGGTGGGGCAAGCTCACGGATATAAAGGCGGACACCCTTCTGATCACAGGCTCTGAGGATGTAAAATTCGGCACCCTGGCTGAAAGGATGTCCAAGCTGATTCCAGTATGCCAATGGGAGACTGTATTTGGAGCCGGGCATGCAATACATGTGGAAGAACCAGAAAAGTTTGGTACAATAGTAAGTGAGTTTTTGCAGAAACTATAAAAAAGGAGGATTCCGTTATGACTGTAGAATGGATTGCTGGACACAATTATGAAGATATTTTATACGAAACTTACAACGGAATTGCTAAAATTACAATTAACAGGCCAGAAGTACATAATGCCTTCCGCCCGAAAACGGTAATGGAGCTGATTGATGCTTTTGCTTATGCGCGCGATGATGCAAGCGTAGGCGTTATCATCCTGACTGGGGCAGGAGAGAAAGCATTCTGTTCCGGCGGCGACCAAAAGGTTCGCGGGCACGGCGGATATGTGGGCGAAGACGAGATTCCCCGCTTGAATGTCCTGGATCTGCAGCGCCTTATCCGTGTCATTCCAAAGCCGGTCATTGCCATGGTAAAAGGCTATGCCATCGGTGGAGGCCATGTCCTTCATATCGTATGTGACCTGACTATCGCTGCCGATAATGCTGTCTTCGGACAAACAGGCCCTAAAGTGGGAAGCTTTGATGCAGGTTACGGATCAGGCTATCTGGCAAGGATCGTCGGCCATAAGAAAGCCCGCGAAATCTGGTTCCTATGCCGCCAATACGGCGCACAGGAAGCTCTTGATATGGGGCTTGTCAATACAGTTGTTCCGCTTGAAAAAGTGGAAGAGGAAACCATTCAATGGTGCGAGGAAATCCTTGAGAAGAGTCCGACTGCCATCCGCTTCCTGAAAGCAGCGTTCAATGCCGACACTGACGGACTGGCTGGAATCCAGCAGTTCGCAGGTGATGCTACGCTTCTTTACTATACAACAGATGAAGCCAAGGAAGGCCGCGATGCGTTCAAAGAAAAGCGCAAGCCGGACTTTGGACAATTCCCGCGTTTCCCTTGATTTTATACGAAAATAAAAACAGCTTGATGGTAAACCATCAGGCTGTTTTTCTATGGTATTTTAAAACACTGGATATGCAAGGAAGGTGGAGCCAATGGGTGAATTTCTCCCTCAATTTTTAAAGAAAAGAGCCGATTTAACACCGGACAGGCACGCCCTCTATTTTGAAGGCAGTGCCTATACTTTCAAACAATTATATGAAGCATCCTCCGATATGGCCGGAAAGCTGGCGGGTGCAGGGGCAGGCAGGGGCTCCTATGCCGGGGTGCTTCTGAAAAACCATTCTGATTCTGTTTTCATCCTGCTCGCCCTTCAGCTATTGGGAGCCACAGCGGTTATCCTGAATAACCGGCTGACTGCTGAGGAGATCGGCTGGCAGCTGACGGATTCCAATGCTTCGATTCTGATTACAGAGGCAGCATTTACAGATAAAACCCGGGAGCTGTCACTGGATGGCTGCAGCATGGTGACAAAGGAGGCTCTCGCTGAACAGCCTTCAGCTGCCTTTATGGAAGAGGAGGAAGTTTCGCTGGATCAGGTATGCACCATCATGTACACCTCCGGTACGACAGGACATCCGAAAGGAGTTCTTCAGACGTACGGAAACCACTGGTGGAGTGCATCGGGATCGGCCTTCAATCTTGGCGTCAGGGAAGATGACTGCTGGCTGTGCGCTGTCCCTTTATTCCATATCAGCGGCTACTCCATCCTGATGAGAAGCCTGATTTACGGAATCCCCGTCGTTCTGCACGGATCTTTCAGCGAGGAGCAGACCATCACTGACATCCGGGAGAAAAAGGTGACAATCATGTCTGTCGTCAGCACCATGCTTTCAAGGCTTGCTGCTGCAATTGGAGAAAACGGACTGCCGTCTCACTTCCGCTGCATGCTTCTTGGCGGAGGGCCCGCTTCCCGCGATCTGCTCGAAAAATGTACCGCAAAGGGGCTGCCTGTCTTTCAAAGCTATGGCATGACTGAAACTTCCTCCCAAATCGTGACACTTGCTCCTGAATACAGCTTCTCAAAGCTCGGTTCGGCCGGAAAGCCGCTATTTCCCTCACAGCTGAGAATCATGGAGGGAGACAGGGAAGCAGATAAAGGGCAGGCTGGTGAAATTGCCGTAAAAGGACCTAATGTTACACCTGGATATTTGAACAGGGAAGCGGAGACAGCCAAGGCGATGAGGGACGGCTGGTTTTACACAGGAGATATCGGCATGCTTGATGAGGAAGGTTTTCTTTATGTACTTGACAGGAGATCTGACTTGATCATTTCCGGCGGGGAAAATATATACCCGGCAGAAATCGAGGGGGTGCTCACTTCACATCCTGCAATTGCTGATGCAGGAGTCATCGGGCAGAAGGACTCGAAGTGGGGAGAAGTGCCGGCTGCATTCATCCAGATCATTGGAGGTGCAAAACTGTCATCTGAAGAAATCGAGGAATTCTGCCTCGGTAAGCTGGCAAAGTATAAAGTACCGAAAACCTGCTATTTCGTTGAAGAAATACCGAGGAATGCATCACGAAAAATATTGCGAAGAGAGCTCCGTGCCATGCTGGGGAAAGGCGGAGAAGGGTTATGAATGTTAAAGAGGCTGTATTGCATGTGATCAGCATGCAGCTGAAGAAGCCTTTTTCCACCCATCTTGGCACCGTCAGGAGCAGAGAAGCCCTTATTGTCGAGCTGATCGACAGGGACGGATTGAGCGGATTTGGGGAAGCGGTTGCTTTTTCTTCCCCTTGGTACACTGAGGAGACTGTCAGGACATGCTATCATGTCATCAAGGACTTTCTCCTGCCATTGTTGAAGGAGAGTCCCGGCCTGAAGGCGGAAGATGCTCACTCCCTGTTCAGCTCTGTCAGGCGAAACCAGATGGCAAAGGCAGGCCTGGAAGCTGCGCTATGGGACTTGCAGGCCAAACAGGCCGGAAAGCCGCTCCATTCATTGCTTGGAGGGACGAGAGGCAGGATAGGATCCGGTGTTGCGGTCGGTGCGAAAACCGTGAAGGAAAGTCTTCTGCAGATCGAAGGATTCCTTCAGCAAGGCTACAGGCGCATCAAGGTGAAAATCAGCCCTGAAAATGATCTGCCGCTGCTGTCTGCTATCCGGAAAGAATATCCGGATATCGACTTAATGGCCGATGCTAATTCCGCTTATACGCTCAAGGAAAAAGACAGGCTGAAGGCACTTGATGAATTCAGGCTGCTGATGATTGAACAGCCTCTTGCCCATGATGATATTATCGACCATAGTGTCCTGCAGAAAAGCATCAGCACTCCGATCTGCCTGGATGAAAGCATTGTCTCTTTCAGTGATGCAAGGAAGGCAGCAGAGCTTGGCAGCTGTAAAGTGATCAATATTAAAGCCGGTCGGGTCGGCGGGTTATCAGAGTCAAAAAAGATCCATGATTATTGCCTGCAGAATGGCATTCAGGTATGGTGCGGCGGCATGATTGAATTCGGCATTTCAAGGGCCCATAATATCGCTCTCGCTTCACTGCCGGGGTTTGAGATACCTGGGGACATATCAGGCTCTGAGCGCTATTGGGAAGAAGATATCATTTCTCCCGGGGTCACAGTGAATGAAGGCTGTATAAGTGTTCCGGATGGACCGGGAATCGGCTATGAAATAGACAGGCGAAGGCTGGCGGAAGTGACATTGATGAAAGAAGCTGTGTCACTCGGTTAAAGGTCAAAAAACAGACACTGGCTGGACAGCAGTGTCTGTTTTAAATATAAAGAAACA
The DNA here is from genome assembly GCF_020171945.1 of Bacillus infantis. Taxonomy (GTDB): domain Bacteria; phylum Bacillota; class Bacilli; order Bacillales; family Cytobacillaceae; genus Bacillus_AB; species Bacillus_AB infantis_A. The sequence goes on from NZ_JAIVAP010000002.1 coordinate 8,984, forward strand.
TTCACTTAATAGCTTCCACAATTCCTCTGCTGCTCATCATCCCAGCCTCATACAACTCACGTTTACCTTAATCCGGCATAGTGAATGAGAATAATATAAATAACAGAAAGGAGAAGTGTCTATGGTGCATAAACTTACCGCTGCTGTTCTTCTTGCTGCCCTTTTAGCCGGATGTTCAGATGGCCAGTCCGGGGATGGCACTACTGGTACAAAGGAAGAAGCTGATACAGTGGAAGAAACAGCCAGCCCTGAGAATGAAAGTGGACAGAGCCAGCCGGAAGGAGGAGAGGAAAATCAAGTTGAAGAGCTTGGTGAAAATGAAGAGGCAGGTGAAGAATCAGCAGAAGAAATGGCAAAGAGCATTGTGAAGGCGCTGGAAAATGAAAACTACGGCGCAATTTCAGAATATGTCTCTAAAGAGAAGGGTCTGTTGATTTCACCGTACGAATTTATTGAAAGCGATGCAGTGGTTTTGTCCAAGGAAGAGGTTGAGAATTTAAGCAGCATTGAAAAAGAATATTTGTGGGGTTACCATGATGGAAGCGGCAAGCCCATCCAGTCGGTGCCGCAAGATTATTTTGACCGGTTTAAAGGATTTACAGAGCCGGATCAGATATTATTGGATGATGTGCAGCAGAGAGGGAACACGAAGAACAATATTAAAGAAGGCTTCCCTGATTCAAAAACTGTAGAGTTTTATCAGAATGGTACGGATAAATATGGAGGGATGGATTGGAGGAGTCTGTTTTTGGTATTCCATCATGATGCAGAAGGCAAGCTGAAATTGTCTGCGCTGGTTACAGGAGAATGGACCATTTAACAAGCCAGGCCAGGACAAAGTTCCCGGCCTGGCTTGTTAATTTTCCTATTCATGCGGCTTGAAGGTTTTGCAGTCCGTTTCATGGCTGTTCTCGGCCTGCTCGCCATGATGGCTGACAACATAAATACGGTCGGCTCCGCAGTTATTCCCTTTTTTCCAGTAGGTGCAGTTGTTTACTTCACATAGTACATCCTGTGCCATCTGTATCCACTCCTTAAAGTATTTGATACAGCATTAGCTTTCACTGCCCGGTGAGTGGGAATACGTGACAGAAAAAGGGAAGCCTTAATTAGGCTGTTTGCTGCCCTTTTGCCTCAGGTAGCGTTTGTCTTTCATGAACAGGCTCCAGAAGTAGACAAAACCCGGGAAAAGAATAGCAAAGCCTGCGATATAGGTGGCAAACACGGCCCTGAATGAATTGGGGTCTGTAAACCCTGATTCAATTGTGACCTCAGGGTAGACCATGTAGGGGAGATGTGCTTTCCCGTAAACAAAGCTGGCTGCCAAATACTGCAGTGTTACGGCGATGACAGCAAGCCTTGGGATGCCTTTAGTCCCTTTTTTTGTAAAAGAGGGCAGGAGCAGCGCCAGGATTCCCAGGAGGAATAACCCTACCGACAGCATCAGAATCGGCATATCATTGATCATTTTATTATACAGCCAGGCAGCTTCAAGGCTGAGGGTATGCATAATGACTACACCCATCAGCAGCGATACTGGCCCGATCATCAGGGCATCCCGGCGGTAAACATAGTAAGCATCCATTTCATCTGCTGCCTTGGAATAATCGGCCAGGAGAAGAGAAGAAAGGAACAGAGTGCTGCTGACGGCAAAGCCGAAAAAGGCATACTCGTTCTGGCTGGTGAAAAGCTTGGCCAGGTTGAGTGACTGGCCGCCATCTGAAAAGTCTATATAATCGCCGTGTGTGATCGGCAGCACACTGATCAAAAGGCCTGGAATGAGAATCCCGCAAATGCCGGATATAATGGTGAGCGGTTTTTTATAATCACTCGCAATGTTTGAGAACACCAGAAATGCGCTCCGAATGGCAAGCAATAAAAGAATCATGCTCCCGGGTACGAGCAGCACAGTGCCCAATGTGTAGGCCGCTCCTGGAAACAGGCTGTAGATTGCAACGACAAGTGCCACAATGAAAGTGTTCGTTACTTCCCATGTCGGGGAGAGATAGCGGTTGGCAATATTAGTCGCCTTGGTTTTGGTCCTCTTCATATAGACCATCGACCAAAAGCCCGCGCCGAAATCCATCGTTGCCATGACAGCATAGATGAATACAAATCCCCACAGGATTGTGATGGCTAATAGAGCATCTGACATGCTTTCTCACCCCTTATGTATTGGAGCCATACAGCGGGACTCCCTTTTCCTTGGTCCGGTTGATATCGTCGAGTACCGTATTTCTCTTAAAATAATACAGAAGCACCAGAACAACCGTCAGTCCGAGAATGACATAAACGGCAGCAAAGAGGACAAATAAGATCCCAAGGTTTCCGGCCGTCGTTACCGAATCTTCAGTTGACAGGACGCGGTAAATTGTCCAGGGCTGCCTGCCTGTGCAGGCGAAAATCCAGCCGAATTCAATGCCCAGGACAGCGGCAGGGCCTGACAGCACAAAAGCCCACATAAATATTTTTGGGAACTGGTCCTTTTTTAAGAATTTATTCCAGACAAATGCTACAAAGGAAAGGAGAATCAGCAGGCTGCCTATGGCCACCATTCCATTGAAGAGTGTATGGACGAAAAGCGGCGGCCACAATTCTTCCGGAAAATCGTTCAGGCCGATGACCACTGTGTCAAAGCTGTTTCCTGCCAGAAAGCTGAGGGCCCATGGTATCTCAATGCCCCATTTTACCTCCTGTGTCTCCCGGTCGGTAAAGCCTCCGACTGCAAGCGGGGCGTGCGACTGGGTCTCAAAAAGCCCCTCTGCGGCAGCGAGTTTTTCCGGCTGGTACTCATGGAGATACTGGGCGGATGCATGCCCGTTCAAGGCAGTCAGCAATGAGAAAATGCCGCCGACAATCAGGCTCAGCATGAGTGCCTTTTTGTGGAAATCATATACCCTCGTACCGAATTTATTGCGCAGCATCTTAAAAGCAGCCACAGACGCGACTACAAACGCGCCTGTTGTATAGGCAGAAACAGCCACATGGCCGGCTGTCACAAGAAAGCTGGGATTGAAGAAGGCTGCCCAGGGATCAATATCTACAATTTCTCCGTTTTCAATTCTGAAGCCCTGCGGTGTCCCTTCAAAGGCGTGGACATTTGTAATCAGGACAGCAGAAGCGAATGCGCCGAGTGCAACGAGGACAAGGCTCGAAATCCTCATCCACGGTGGGATCCGTTCCGCGGCATAGACATAAATGGACATAAATAGCGCTTCAATGAAAAAGGCATAAATTTCAATCTGGAACGGGAGGGCCATAACCCGTCCAATCACTTCCATAAAGCCCGGCCAAAGCAGGGAAAGCTGAACGCCCGCAATGGTTCCTGTCGGAATGCCGACTCCCAGGAGGACAGCAAATGCTTTTGTCCAGCGCTTTGCCATAATGACATAGTCATGGTCCTTTGTTTTCTGATAAATAAGCTCGGCTGTCAGCATCATCAGCGGCAGGCCAACGCCGATGGTCGCGAAAATAATATGGAAACCCATTGTTGTCCCAAACAGCGAGCGCGCAATTACCAAGTCATTCATAATTATCTTCCTTTCGCCAATTCTTCCATTTACATAGTGTCTGCGATTCAATCTGGAATATGTAAACATTTCCTTGAAAAAAGAAAGAAAAATAAATGAAAAAGGCTGTGGCAGTGTACCTTGTTGATTTTGGGCTCATTCGTGAAACTCTGTTTCACACGCATTTCAGCACAGCTGAAATGAGCCCAAAATCAACAACAATATTTAACAAAGCCATGAAAAAAGCAGCAGGAATATATCCTGCTGCTGTACCCCTTAATTATTCAAGGCTTTCTCAATCCCTTTCAGGTTGTTTTCCATCAGGGTAAAGTAGTTTTCTTCCTTATCGATATTTTCATCTGTCAGTACAGACAAGTTATGAAGCTGCAGCGGCTTGGCGCCGACTTCATCCTGGACGATTTCCGTCAGTTTGGAGCTTACATTCTGTTCAAAAAAGATATAGTTCAAGCCGTGGTCCTTGGCAGTCTTAATAATGTTCTCCAATTCCTTCTGGGTTGGTTCATTGGATGTTGAGAGGCCTGATACACTGATCTGCTCAAGACCGTATCTTTTCTCCCAGTATCCGTATGCCGCATGAGAGACTATGATTTCTTTATGTTTTCCAGAAGCTATAGTTTCCTCAAATTCATGGTGGAGGGAATCCAGTTCAGCGGCAAGGTTTTGGTAATTCTCTTCGAATTCCTTTTGGTGCTGCGGCATTTTCTCTGCCAGCGCGTCTTTAACGGCTTCAGCCAAATCGGCAGCATAAAGAGGGTCAAGCCAGACGTGAGGATCGACATCACCATGATTGTGTCCATCTTCCTCATGGCTGTGCCCGTCTTCTTCATGGCTGTGTCCGTCTTCTTCATGGCTGTGTCCATCTTCTTCATGGCCTTCCTCATGGGTGTGCCCATTTTCTGTACCGGTCATATCAATATTTTCTCCTGCAGCCAGCAATGTTACATTCTCATTCTCCAGGGTGCCTTCGGCTTTGCTGACAAATCCTTCAAGGCCAAGGCCGATGTAAATGAACAGATCTGAATCGGCAAGAGTCATCATATCCTTTTGCGAGGGTTCGAATGTATGCTCGTCAGCTCCCGGAGGATAGATGGTATGAGCGTCCACATAGCTGCCGCCGATTCTTTCCGCAAAATATTGGAGCGGATATACCGTGGTATACACATTCAGCTGGTCTTTTGTTTTTTCCTCCGCCTGGTCTGCATCTCCGTCCCCGCAGCCTGCAAGGAAAAGGCTCACGGGCATCAATAGAGTGAGGAGCATGATTAACTTTCTCATAATAACCGCCTTTCTTATTAAACCGTATTTATTCCGATTTGGTTAAGATACATTATCATATGTTTATAATGTTGATTATATAATACGTAATCGTTACGATTTTACTAAGTAATCTTACAAAATTTTTATCTGAAAAGCAAGGGAAAAATTTTGTCTAAGGGAACGGGATTATGTATGCTAGAAGGTAGTGAATCATTCTAAAGTTTACAGGAGGGTATTATGAAACTGTTACAGCAAATTTTAGACCACAACAAGGATTTCGTTGAAAATAAGCGTTACGAGGAGTTTACAACAACAAAATTTCCCGATAAACGGATGGTGATCCTGACATGTATGGACACAAGGCTGCTTGAGCTCTTGCCAAAAGCCATCAATGTTGCGAATGGGGATGTTAAGATCATCAAGAATGCAGGTGCGCTTGTAGCCCATCCGTTTGGAAGCATCATGCGGAGCATCCTGGTGGCTGTTTATCAGCTGCAGGCGGATGAAGTTTTCGTCATCGGCCATCATGACTGCGGAATGAGCGCCATCAAGCCGGAGCTTGTGATTGATGAAATGAAGAAGAGAGGCGTGGACGAGCAGGCATTCGAAACACTGGCATATTCAGGGATCAATGTGGAGGAGTTCCTCAAGGGCTTCAGCAGTGTAAGCGAGAGTGTCGCCCACAGTGCCGATATGATTAAAAAGCATCCGCTGATGCCGAAGGATGTGCCGGTCCATGGCCTTGTCATCAATCCGGAAACAGGAAAGCTGGACCTGGTGGTTGACGGGTACGGGCAGTAGTCATTTCTCTTTTTTCTCAGGAACCGGATCAAAGCCTCCAGGATGGAATGGGTGGCACTTTGTTATTCTGCGGACCGCAAGCCAGCCTCCTTTAAAGGGACCAAATCTTTTGACGGCCTCCAGGCCATAATGGGAGCAGGTCGGGTAAAAACGGCAGGACGGCGGCTTAAGGGGTGAAATGGCAATCTGATAAAACCGGATCAGTCCGATCATCATCTTTTGGAGCATGTTCTGCCTCATCCTTTCAATATGTACTGGCATAATTATTGATTATACTGTTTTTGAGTCATAAGAGTCCATCTGCATGCATAGTTATGCTGGTAACGGACTGGGGATTTCATTCTATATTAATTTGATGAAAATACTCGGCTTTTGCGTTATAATGGAATTAAGACTTATAAGGAGTGATTATATGCCTTCAGTAGAAAGCTTTGAATTAGATCATAATGCCGTTAAAGCTCCATATGTAAGACATTGCGGTGTCCACAAAGTGGGGAGCGACGGAGTTGTCAATAAATTCGATATCCGATTCTGCCAGCCGAACAAGCAGGCGATGAAGCCGGACACCATCCATACGCTTGAACATCTGCTTGCTTTTAATATCCGTACGCATGCAGAGAAATATGACCATTTCGATATTATTGATATTTCCCCAATGGGATGCCAGACTGGCTACTATCTTGTTGTCAGCGGCGAGCCTACAGTGGAAGAAATCATTGATTTGCTTGAAGACACATTAAAGGATGCTCTTGAGATCACGGAGATTCCAGCTGCAAACGAAAAACAGTGCGGCCAGGCCAAGCTTCATGACCTTGAAGGGGCAAAGCGTCTGATGCGCTTCTGGCTCGATCAAAGCAAGGAAGATCTGAAGCAAGTATTTGCTTAATAGAACGCAGTAAGCAAAAAACCGGCATAATGCCGGTTTTTTTGATTTCAGCTTTTTATAAAATGGGCGACAGAAGCCGCGATATGGATTCTTTAAGGCGAATGTAAAAACTTCTTTTGCTGTAGCGATCTGCATCCATCAGGCTGGACAATTCGATGTCATCACGGAACTTGCCGGCAAGCTGGCGGGATACCTCTTTATCATATATGAAGGCATTGACCTCAAAATTCAGCCGGAAGCTTCTTACATCTATGTTGGCTGTACCGACGGAGGCAATCTTTTCATCGACGACAATGGTTTTGGCGTGAATGAAACCATTATCATAAATATAGATCTCTGCACCGGTTTTCAGCATTTCTCCGATATATGAGTAAGTGGCCCAATAGACAAACATATGGTCCGGCTTGTTCGGAATCATGATTTTTACTTTTACCCCTGAAAGCGAAGCAATCCGAAGTGCATCAAGCAGGCTCGCATCAGGGATGAAGTACGGCGTCTGGATCATAATGCTTTCCTTTGCCGAGCTGATCATCTTGATATAGCCATTTTTAATCTGTTCCCATTCTGAGTCCGGCCCGCTGTTGACGATCTGAATCCCGATATTCCCGCTGCCGGTGCTTTCCGGAAAATAGCGGGTATGATAATGGATATCGTGGCGGTGTGACGCCTGGTTCCAGTCAAGAATGAATCTTGTCTGGATGGCGTGGACTGCCTCTCCGGAAATCCTCAGGTGGGTATCCCTCCAATATCCGAAGGAAGGATCCAGTCCCAGATATTCATCTCCGACATTAAAGCCTCCCACATAGCCTAGCTTGCCGTCTATGATGGCAAGCTTCCGGTGGTTGCGGTAATTGACCCTGATATTGATAAAAGGGAGCCTTGACGGGAAGAAAGCCTCCACTTCCCCTCCGGCTGCACGCAGCTCCCTGAAGAAACGTTTTGTCACGCCTCTGGAGCCCAATTCATCATATAAGACCCTGACCTTTACCCCTTCTTTTGCTTTTTCGGTTAAAAGGGACACAAGCCCTTTGCCGAGGTTGTCCTTTTTAAAAATATAATACTGGAGATGGATATGATCTTTTGCCGATTTTATATCGCCGATTAAAGAATCGAATTTCTTCCTTCCGTCGGTAAATATCTCAACCTCGTTATCCTGGGTAAGGACGGCTTCATTATTGATCAAATGCATATATATCAGATCATAGTTCTCCCTGATGGTTTCATTGCGGAAGGAAAACAATTTATTTTTGATCGAATGGATCTGCTGTCTGATCATTTCATCTATGCCGACCTTTTCCCGATCCTCCCATTGAAACATCTTCCTTCTCGCAAGGTTCTGGCCAAACAGGAAATACATGATGAAACCAAGGATTGGTATGAAAAATAAAACCATCAGCCACGCCCAGGTCCCTCCTGCGTCCCTCCGCTCCAGGAAAATAACAATGACGGCAAAAATCACATTCAATACAAAAATCAAACTGATGAAAATTGAATAAACATCCATGAAAACTACTCTCCCTGCTAAGGCAAAACCGCTTGTATCCAGCAGTCTAACGGCCAGCTCCCTATCCGGATGAATAAGATAGTTCCGGCCGCTTAAGCACCGTTGCGAATCATGATTGCAGTATAGGTGTTTTAAGCCTTGTTTTCTGTCTCTGTTTGCTCTTCTTCTGCATTATCCCCTTCTTGATTTTTCAGATGGGGATTGTTTTCGATTGGATCGACGGTATGTTTATACGTATATGCCTTGGAGGTTGTGACCACGCTCAGGAGCAGTACGGCTAAAACAATAATGATGCTGATTATTAAAATGATATACATGATTTCCCTCCTTTTTAAACAGGCGGAAAGAACAGCTGCCATCATGGCAATGTTTCTGTATTTTTCCCTTTAAATTACCTGGTAATCGCGGGTTTTCCAATATTCGTATTTTATCATGAAACATTGGCTTGGTGGGTTATCAGAAAAAAAGCAGCAGCATGTTTTTAAAAAAACGAGGGTGGGTACTATAAAGAAGGGAGGTTGATAGTATGTCAAATCAATTAGTACAAGCAGTTAATAAACAGGTGGCCAATTGGACGGTATTATATGTAAAGCTCCATAATTACCACTGGTACATAAAGGGGCGCCACTTCTTTACCCTTCATGAAAAATTCGAGGAGCTGTACAACGAGGCAAATGAGCATATCGATGTTCTTGCTGAAAGGGTACTGGCCTTGGAAGGCAGCCCTGTTGCTACGATGAGGGAATGCCTTGAAATGGCTTCTGTTGAAGAAGCGTCAGGCTCTGAAAAAGAAGAAGATATGGTCAGGAGCATCTGCAATGATTTCATCAAAATGGAAGATGAATTGCAAAGTGCCATTGAAATTGCTGAAGAGGCAAATGATGAAGGCACAGCGGATATGCTGCTGTCTGTGAAGCAGGGCTTGAAAAAGCATATTTGGATGTTCAAAGCATTCTTAGGATAAGTATAAAAAGCATCCGGCAGCTGCCGGATGCTTTTTTTGTGTCCAAAAAAAAGGAGAGAAAGGAGCAGCCTGGATAAGTGATACCGGCTTTTCCTTTCTCCATTTATGTATCAATTTAATGAATATTCCGCTGAGGGAAAATTGGATGCCTTTCCTGGCCGTAGTCCTCATTGGCAAATTTGCCCTTCAGGCTTTCGATTAAATAAAGGCCCATCAGGCTGTATAGCTCCTGTTTATCCATTTCCTTCAGGAGGGAAAGAAGGTCATCATAGCTCATTTCCTCAAGAAAAGCGAATGCCAGCATATCAATGTCTTCCTCATCCCCTGTCAGTTTTCCGCGGTACAATTCATAGAGCTCGTCAACAATTTTCATATGGTACACCTCCTCGTGATGGATTGCTAATGTATATTCGCGGCGGCCAGGAAAAATCCTGCCCGCCAGTCTTTCTATATTATATTTAGTAAATACCCTCCATTATGAAAAGTATTCCCCGAGAATAAAATTGCCTTCCTTGAGGGAAACAAAGATAAGAAGGAAATAAAAAGGGGATGACCAGGATGGAAAATAGGAAAGTGTATTATATAAGCGTTGCCAGCGGAGAAATCTCCCAGAGTTCGGACAGTTCGCCCTGGAATTTTAAAATAGAGGCCAATGACGAAGAAATCACCATGCTTAGAGAGTACTTTGACCAGAACCATTCAACTGACTGGCAGAATTTCTTCCGTGCCCATGTTCCATATGTCCAGTATCATTATGACCGGGAGAATGATGCCTATGATGAAGGCCTGGCCGGGGCATACAAAATGATTTATGAGCTTGGGGATGAAGAAGCCAGGAAGCATATTGATGAGATGGGTATTCTTGGGGAGAAAAGCTGAAAAAGCTTTTATACCCCGTTTCAGTTTTAGGCGAATGAGGAAGGTATAAGAAGTCTTGTACCTACTGTGCTTTACGAACATATTTTTAACAGTCGGGTCTTTCAATGGATTTGTTTTGCTGTCTGGCCTGGAGTGTACAAATGCCCAATTTATTTCAAAGCCCTGTTGATTGGAGTGCAAGGCACGTAGACTCCTGCGGGATTGCAGCGGCAATGCTGAGACCCCACAGGAGCTTGCTCCGAGGAGGCTCAGCGTCGCCCCGCGGAAAGCGAAGTGCCTGGAACGCAAATCAACAGCCCCATTAAAGGCAGGAATTTTTTTAGTTTAACTTCAGCGCACGACGCCCATGCAGGTAAAATGACTTTTCACAATAAAATACAAAAAAAGAGGCAAGGAAATCTTTCCCCGCCCCCAGTTATGTTTGCTATTTTACATCTCCATTTCAACTGCTGTGTCCAAAACCTCTTGAGGGATTGTGATTTCTTTTACCTCGTTGTAGTCTGAGTATTTGCCCTCGATTTTTTGATTGAGTGAGACTGTCTGCCCTTCAACTGCCATTTCCATAGTCATATCCATATTCAGTGCTGAAGGATAGAAAGTTTCCTTATCGACCAGGATGGTGTACTCAACGTTTTCAATGTTCATGTTGTTGAATACTTCTTCATCAGCAGCCATCTCTGGCGGCAGTGTGTCAGCCATGGTTTCTTTCATGAGTTCCGTGAATTTTTCCCCTGATGCTTTCAGTTTGAGAATGAAATTATTGTCGTCCTGTTCAAATGTGAAGTCATCTGTGAACTCCTGCAGCTTTTTTAATTCTTCAGCCGGATTTGTCTGCTGTCCGGACATTTGGATCAGCTGATCTGACATTTCTTTCGGGAACTTCATCCACGTTTCTCCGGCAGGATCATAGATGAACATGCCTTCTTCAGTAAAATAGCTTTCAGTTTCATAAGTTTCTCCGGACTGGTCCTGGGACATGGCCGTTTTTTGGTAAAAGGCCATTGGCTCTGTAACGACATCCATCTGAATATCAGAGCTGATATTCATGTTTTCCTCTTCCTGGCCGGCGCTGATCATCTGATCCATTGTCATATCGACCGAAAAGCTGTTTAGGTTCTCTGAGGCTTCTGTCGTTTTATTCAAAACTTCCTCAAGAGTCAGGTCAGATTCTTTCTCTGCCGTTTCGCCATTTTCCGCAGCTGCGCCATTTTCCGCAGCTGCGCCATTTTCTCCTTTGGTATTGTCCTCACTGACAGGGTCAGCAGTCTGATTGCATGCAGCCAGCATGAATAGAAGGATAAGGCTTGCTGCTAATGATAAAAATTTTTTCAAAATATACACTCCTCTGTTAGTATTTGTTATCTTTTTTACGGGCTGTTTGCCGAAAAGTTTCGAATATGGTCTAAAATGGTCCTTTAAGCCTAAATATAATCATCTTGATTAAGCTCCCTCCCTCTATGACACGCCCTATACCGGGCTTTTTATGTATCCTCTGCGAGTTTCATAGGAAAATCGAACGGATTCACAGGTCCTTTCCCTGTTTATGAAGAGGTTAAGCTGTTTTTATATGAAAAATTTGCCTGAGTGCGCTGCAAAAGTGGTTTCATTCCGGAAGCTTCTTCTATAATAGAGAAAAAAGAAAACAGGAGTGGACTTGAATGGAAGTTTTCAAAGATTACAATGGGGGGGATGTAAGGCTGTCTTTCCGGAGGGGATCCTTCCTTGAAAAAGCAAAGCATGTCCTTGTCATCTGCCGTTATGAAGACAGCTGGCTTCTTACAGATCACCGGGAAAGGGGCTGGGAGTTCCCGGGGGGGAAATGTGAAGCGGGAGAGACGATCGAAGAGGCAGCAAGGAGAGAGGTCTGGGAAGAGACAGGAGCCCTGCTTGATGACGTGCATTTTATTGGAGAATATGAGGTGAATCTGGATGGCCTGTCCTTTGTAAAGGCCATTTACTGGGGGCATGCAGCAGCGCTGGAGAAAAAGGATTCTTATTTGGAGACAGATGGACCGGTTCTTTTTAAAGGGGACTTAATAGAGGAAAGGATGGACAGCCGTTTCAGCTTCATCATGAAGGATGATGTGGTAAAACGAAGCATTGAAATGCTGCAGGGAAAGCTCTAATAGCACAGCCATTCCGGGGCAAGTGCATCAAAAAGAGGATCAGAGGGAATTCCCAAACCTTTTTTATACATAGGTTTTAATGAAAAATATAGACGGACTGCAGCTTTGCCCAATAAATTTTATAAACCTGTAAAATGGAGTGCAAGGTACGCAGACTCCTCATAAAATGCATGCGCATTTTTCTCGTGCGAAGCAGATTCCAGGATGGTCATTCAATGTCCTGCGGGAGATAGCGGCAATGCTGAGACTCCGCAGAAAGCGAAGTGCCTGGAACGCAAATCAACAGCCCCATTAAAAGGCAGGGGAAAATTGAAACGCCCAGGCTGGCAGCATTCAGCTTTTAATCAGTTTTTTCTCCAGCAGATCCACAAGCTGGTACATAATAGTGGCAAAGACAGCGATGACCAGGAGAGACAGCATGACAAGCGTAAAGTTGAACACCTGGAAACCGTAAATGATCATATAGCCAAGACCCTTTGAAGATACCAGGAATTCTCCGACAATCACTCCGACCCAGGACAGGCCGACATTGACCTTCAATGTTGAGATGATGACAGGGAATGAGGCTGGAAGGATGGCTTCCTTAAAGCATTGGGCCCTGGTGGCGCCGAAGGTCTGCAGCACCTTCAGATAGTTGGGATCCACTTCCTTGAAGGATGTATAAACGACAATGGTTGTAATGATGACTGATATGATGGCGCCCATGGCGACGATGGATGTAAAGCTCGGGCCGAGGGCAACAATCAGTATTGGCCCGAGAGCAACCTTGGGCATGGCATTCAGTATGACAAGATACGGATCCAGTATCTTCTGAATGATGGGAGACCACCAGAGAATTGCTGCCAGCAATGTACCAAGAAAGGTCCCCAGGACAAAGCCGAACACAGTTTCCGAAAGGGTGATTCCCAGGTTGGCCAGGAGCGAGCCGTCGCTCAGCTTAGACAGGAGCAGGTCCCATACTTTTGCGGGCGAGCTGAAAATCAGCGGATTGATCCATTCGTTCCTGCTGAATATTTCCCAGCCGGCAAAAAACACAGCGAATATGACAAGCTGGAAGAAGCGGACCCACCTTTTCTCCCGTCTCAGCCCCTTCTTGTAACTAAGATGCAGGGCATCAATCCTGTTATTCTGACTCAAGGGACTCCATCTCCTTCCATACAGACTGGAACAATGCAGAATATAATGAATGGCTTCTGGCCTGAAAAGGGTTCAGATTCCGCAGCTCATCCGGGATGTGGAAGGTTTTGTGCAGCCTTCCGGGGCGAGGGGAAAACATGAATATCCTATCGCTCATGGCGATGGCCTCGCCGATATCATGCGTCACAAGGATGGCCGTTTTTCCGAATGCTTTCAGCGTGCCTGAAACAAGGTCTTCAAGCTTCAGTTTAGTCTGATAATCAAGGGCGGAAAAGGGCTCGTCGAGCATCAGCAGCTTTGGCTCAGCGGCAAGGGTGCGCACCAGGGCCACCCGCTGGCGCATGCCTCCCGACAGCTCTTTGGGAAACTGTTTTTCCACGCCGGAGAGCCCCATCTCAGCAAGCAGGCTGAAGGCATAATCCCTTTTGCTGCCGGTGTCTTCTCCTGCAAGCTTTAAGCCGATCAAGATGTTCTCCTCGATTGTTTTCCAGGGGAATAGATAGTCCTGCTGAAGCATATAACCGATCTTCCGTTCAGAAATATTGACTGGACGCCCCTCAAGTGAAACCTTGCCCTCCGAGGGCTCTATAAGGCCGGCGATAATGGACAAAAGCGTAGTCTTTCCGCAGCCGCTTGGGCCAAGGAAGGAGACAAACTCCCCTTCCCTGATGCTTAAGGTAATATCAGAGAGGGCCGTATTTGCAGTATTTTTAGTGAAATAAGTATGATTGATCTGTTCAATCTCGAGAAAGTCCATTTTTCACCCTCCGTTTCTTTAAGCTCAGAGCCTTGCCTACTTCATCACTTTTTCGGCAATCTCTGTATTTACTAATGTTTTATGATCAATCCGTTTTGGAAGCTCGCCGGCCTCATCCATAATATCCTGGAGGTTTTTCCATTCCTCTTCATCCAATATTGGATCAGCTGCAAATGAGCCCTGGCTTCTGTAGCGGTCCACTACCATTTCAATGATATCAAGGTCAGTATCCTCGAAATATTTTTGGATTGTTTCTGCTGTTTCTTTCGGTTCATGAGAGTCAACCCACTGCTGGGCTTTATAGATTGCGCGGGCAAATTTCTCAACCGTTTCACTGTTTTCTTTCATATAGCTTTCTTTTGCCATAAAAGTGGTATAAGGTACATGACCGGATTCTGTGCCAAAGGAGGCAACAATATGCCCTTTGCCTTCTTTTTCAAATACGCTGGCAGTCGGTTCGAAAAGCTGCACGAATTCACCGGTGCCTGAAGCAAAGGCTGGAGCAATATTGGCATAATCCACATTTTGGATAAGGTTTAAATCTTCCTGGGGATCAATTCCATGCTTCTTCAATACAAACTCCCCTACCATCTGCGGCATTCCGCCTTTGCGCTGGCCAAGGAAGGTTTTACCCTTCAGCTGATCCCAGGAAAAGTCACCGATCTTTTCCCGGGATACGAGGAAGGTTCCATCTGTCTGTGTCAGCTGCGCAAAATTGATGACAGGATCATTTGTGCCCTGGCCGTATACATAGATGGAGGTTTCAGATCCGACAAGCGCCACATCAGCTCCATCTGAAAGAAGGGCTGTCATCGTTTTATCTCCGCCAGGGGTGGTTGTCAGTTTGACATCAAGGCCTTCTTCTTTAAAAAATCCCTTTTCAATGGCAACATATTGGGGAGCATAGAAGATGGAACGAGTAACTTCTGCAATCCGGACGGTCTGGACTTCATCTTTGCCGCAAGCCGCCAGCGGCACCAGCAATACAAATACAGCCAGCAAAGAAAGACTTATTTTTAAAGCTCTTTTCATGCTATTGCCTCCTGTGTGTAAAGGTGTGTGTTCTTATCTAAGCTATCGTATGATTTGGGCAAAAAATGTGTGAATGCCCAGTAACGGAAAAATGAAGGAAGGCTTTGTGCCTATTATTCTGAAGGGGTTAAGGAGATGAGAATATGGAAGATATGATTACAGACAGGCAGCGCTTTCCTTCCCCAAACCCTGCCATTGAATTGAGCCTTATCACTTATACAGCCGGTGGGCTGAAGGTAAAAGGCCTGCTGGCAGAGCCGAAGAATGGGGAGATATATGACGGATTTCTCTATCTGCGTGGAGGAATCAAAAATGTGGGAAAAGTCAGGCCGGGGCGGATTGTCCAATTTGCTTCGGAAGGCTTCATTGTATTCGCGCCATTTTACCGGGGAAACCAGGGAGGCGAAGGGAATGAAGACTTTGCAGGTGAAGACAGGGAAGATGCATTTTCTGGTTTCCGCCTGCTTCAGAAGCATCCCCGGGTAGATAAAGTCCATATTTTTGGCTTTTCCAGGGGAGGGGTCATGGCGCTCCTTGCAGGCATCCATTTTCCTGAAGCGGCATCTGTCGTTACATGGGGCGGAGTCAGCGATATGGCATTGACGTATGTGGAGAGGAATGACTTGCGGAGGATGATGAAGCGGGTCATCGGGGGAACACCGGTTAAATATCCTGAACGGTATGAAAGCAGGACCCCCCTTTACCAGCTTGAGGATATGGGTCCGCCCGTGCTGATCATTCATGGAGCTAAGGACCATAATGTTTCTGTCGAGCATGCCTACAGGCTTGAAAAGCGGCTGAAGGCATTAGGGAAGCCGGTCGAGAGCTGGTATTTCAACGAATATACCCATTACTTCCCGCCGGCAGTCAACCGCAGGGTGGTTTACGATTTAACTGCATGGATGAAAAAACAGGCTGAATACGGTACTATAAGAGTAGATTAGAGAATGAAGGAGAGATATCCTATGGGCATGCCTTTGGAATTAAATACGATGATTGTGACAAAAGGCAGGGAAACCAGGCTTGAAGACAATTATTTTACACTTGAAAAAGAAGGCTACAGGATCTATCCGCTGGACATCCCCGTAGAGGTCCGCAAAACAAAAGAAGCTGATCTAAGCGGAACCGCCCTGATCAGGAAGCTTGAAATGGGAGATGGAAAAACACGCATCACTTATCAGCTGGTAGCATTGAATTCAACTAACTAAAAAAGCAGGTCCCTGTGAAGGGGGCCTGTTAATTTTTTGCAAGGAAGAGAAAACATCATTATTAGTGATGCGGGCCGATATACAGCGACTCTGGACGAAAGATCGCATTGTTGTCAGCCTGTTCGATGACGTGGGCTGTCCAGCCTGCTATCCGTGCAGCAGTGAATGTGGGGGTAAAGAGGGAAGGGTCCATCTGGAGGGCTTTCATGATGGCTGCTGCGTAATATTCCACATTCGTGTATAATGATCGGCCCGGCTTATATTCACCCAGCAGCCTCAATGCTGTTTTTTCCGTCTCCATCGCCATATCAAGCCATGTATCATGGCCGGCAAACTGCTGAAGCTTCTCCTTTAATGCCACTGCCCGCGGATCCAGCGTTTTATAGATGCGATGGCCAAACCCCATCAGCTTTTCTCCCCGCTCCAATTTCTCCCTGATGACAGCTTCTGCATCTCCCCGCTCCATTATTTCATCCAGCAGCTCTATCACCCCTGATGGAGCCCCTCCGTGAAGCGGGCCTTTCATTGTGCCGATTGCTGAAGTAATGGCTGAAATAAGGTCTGATTCCGTGGATGCAGTCACTCTTGCTGAAAAAGTCGAGGCATTCATTCCATGCTCCATCGTAAGAAGCAGATACGTTTCCAAAGCTTCTGAATGAGCCTTTTCGGGTTCTTTTCCCTTCAGCATATAAAGATAATTCGCGGCATGGCCCATAGATGGGTCAGGATCTACTGGCTGCTTTCCTTCCAGCAGCCGGCTCCTGAAGGCGATCATCACTGGAATGAGTGAGGTCAGCTGGACAGCCTGCCTGACCGCAGGCTTTTCCAGGGTTCCTCCAAGAGAGGATACAGCGGTTCTTAAAACATCCATCATGCCAAAAGACACGGGCATGGCTGTTATGATACTGGCCACATGCGGAGGAAGCGCCCTGAATGATAGCAGTTCTGTCTTCAAGTCGTTCAGTTCCCCCTGGGCCGGCAGGCGGCCATGCCAAAGCAGGAAAGCTGCTTCTTCAAAGGAGCACTTCCTGGTCAGCTCCCCGATTTCATAGCCCCGGTAAATCAGCTGTCCCTTCAATCCATCCACATGGCCAACGGAGGTTTCGGCAGCAATGATTCCTTTTAATCCTTTTACAATCATGATCATTCTCCTTTCCTTATCTGCTTTCATTGTATAAGATATTAATTATTAAGAAAATTAATTATTTTTAATTAGATTGATTAAGGAAATTAATCAGAAAGGATGAGTTATGGACTTAAGCTGGGTGACAACATTTATTGCAGCGGCAGAGACTGGGAGCTTCCGCAGAGCGGCAGATCTGCTTTATATCTCGCAGCCTACTGTCACAGTTCATATAAGGCAGCTGGAAAAAGAGACTGGGGCATCTCTTTTTGAACGGGGAGGCAGAAAGGTGGAACTGACCGAAGAAGGCAGAAGATATCTGGAACACTGCCGGAAGCTGCTTGCTGTCCACCAGGAAAGCCTTGAAGATTTGCAGTCCTTTTCACAGGGGTTCACTTCATCGCTGAAAATTGCCATTTCCCCGCTGATTGCTGATACCATCCTTCCATATGTACTGAAAAGCTATATAAAACAGCATCCTCAGGTCGAGATTTCAGTCATGATCGCTGATTCTTCCGATATAGAAGGAGCTGTCAGCAAGGGGGAAGTGGATATCGGCCTGTCATGTCTTCCGGCTGCTGGTCCGCAAATGATATCAGAGCTTCTATACAATGACCGGGTGATGCTGGTCGCCGGACATGACGGGAAAGATTCGGAAAGTGCCCCGCCCCTGGATGAGGAAGAGATTCTCTTGTCTGCCTATCTTTTGACACATAACCACCCAGGCTATTGGGATGAGCTTTGCAGGGCGGTAAAGATCCGTTATCCACGTGTGAAAATGATGAGGGTGTCGCAGACGCATATTACCAAGCGCTTTATAGCCGAAGGCCTTGGCGTATCTTTCCTGCCTGAGTCGACTGTCAGGCGGGAGCTTCTGGAAGGACGGCTTCTGGAGGTAGAATGCAGGAATATACAGCTGCCGGAAGCAGCTACTTATGCAATCATGCGTTACAGCCACTCAAAGCAGCGGGAATTTCTAAGCTTTCTATCCAATTACAGAATCTAAAAGAGAGCAAAATGCTGCATATTGTTTTGAAGCCTGCCTGAAAAGGAATGGATAAGCAGGGAGATGATAACAGTGGCATTTGACTATACACTGGACTTTGAACAAATTGATTTCCGGAAAAATCCGGAGAAATACAGGGTTGGGAGAGGGGAGCAGGGAGTGCTGCTGGTCGAGCCGTATAAAAGTGAAATTCTTCCCCACTGGCGGTTCCGGACGCCGGAGATTGCAAAGGAGTCATCGGAAAAGATTTATCAGCTGTATTTGGAGTATAAGAAAAAAGGAGATTTTCCCGGCATGGACATGAGCCGTAAATTCATTCAGATGGGTTATACACGTGCCAGGAGGTATGCGAATTATAAAGGCGGACGCAAGTATGATGAAGATGGGGAGGTGAAGGAAAGAAACATTGATCAGGAAAAAGCGGAGTCGGCCCGCATTTTTAAGGAAAAATGGAACCTGATCAGAGAGGATCAGGAATACCTGGAACTAAAAAAGAAGCATCAGAAGAAATATGGATAAAATAGAAAGCCGTGCCTGGATGTCCGGGCACGGCTTTTTGTTTCTATCTATTCAGTGTTAAAAGCATCTCAGCTTTAAATGGTAGTCAGGCCTCAGAAGGCCCGCCTTTTTCCACGATCTCAGCCGGTACGTCTGTGAATTTCTTGAAATTGGCCCGGAATTGAGCGGCAAGCTCTTTTGCTTTTTCGGCATATGCTTCCGGGTCTGCCCATGTTTTCACTGGCTGAAGGACATCATCAGGAACACCAGGCACGTGAAGCGGAATTTCAAGGCCAAAGATTTCATCCTTTGCCGTTTCGGCATGATTCAGTTCGCCGATCAACGCAGATTGAACCATCGCGCGTGTGTAGGCAAGCTTCATGCGGCTGCCTGTTCCATACTCCCCGCCTGTCCATCCTGTATTGACAAGGAAGACATTGGCATTATGCTCACTGATTTTCTCTCCGAGCATTTGGGCATACCTCATTGCTGGCAAAGGCAGGAACGGTGACCCGAAGCATGTTGAGAACGTTGCCTGCGGGGAAGTAATGCCGCGCTCGGTTCCGGCAAGCTTTGACGTATAGCCGCTTAAGAAATGGTACATAGCCTGCTCCTTTGAAAGCTTGGAGATTGGAGGGAGCACCCCAAAGGCATCCGCCGTCAGGAATATGATCGTGTTCGGATGGCCGGCTACGCTCGGATCGACGATATTGTCGACAGCCTGGAGCGGATATGCCGCACGTGTATTTTCAGTCAATGTATTATCGTCATAATCCGGAAGGCGTGACTCCTGGTTGACGATGACATTTTCCAGAACAGAGCCGAAGCGGATGGCGTCAAAAATCTGCGGTTCCTTCTCGCGTGTCAGGCCGATGCATTTTGCATAGCACCCTCCCTCGACATTGAAGACCCCTGTTGATGACCAGCCGTGCTCGTCATCTCCAATCAGGCGGCGGTTTGGATCAGCAGAGAGTGTTGTTTTTCCTGTTCCGGACAGACCGAAGAAAAGGGCCACATCTCCTTCTGTGCCTACATTCGCGGAACAGTGCATAGACAGGATGCCGTTTTCCGGAAGGACATAATTCATGATAGAGAATATCGACTTCTTGATTTCCCCGGCATATTCTGTACCGCCAATCAATATAGTCCTGCGCTCGAAGGAGACAATGATGAAAGTTTCGGACTGTGTCCCGTCAATAGCCGGATCTGCTTTAAAATCAGGGGCTGAAATGACTGTGAAGGCAGCTTCATGGTCGAGAAGCTCCTCCTCAGAAGGGCGTATGAAGAGCTGATGTGCAAAAAGATTGTGCCATGCATATTCATTGATTACTTGAATAGGGAGCCTGTGCTTTGTGTCCGCTCCTGCAAAACCTTTAAACACATAAACTTCTTCTTTATCTTTTAAATGATCGATTACTTTAGAATAAAGGCTTGAGAATATCTCTTCGGAAATAGGCTGGTTCACTGGGCCCCAGTCGATCTTATCCTTCACAGATGCTTCTTCAACAATATATTTATCCTTTGGCGACCGGCCGGTATACTTTCCGGTTGTGGCGCAGACTGCACCCGTTGCCGTCAGGATGCCTTCCTGTTTATTCAGTACTTTTTCCACAAGCTGGGGTACAGACAATTGCATTTGAATATTCTGGCCTTGCAATAGGGTGCTGAGTTCGTTTGGGATGCTTACAGAATTCATCTGATGAATACCTTCCTTTGCCAATTTGTTTTTGAAAGTGATTACATCTCAAAAATAGTATAACACATTTAAATTATTAATCTATACTATTTAACTTTTTTCCTTGTGTTAACAAGAAATTGTAACATTTCACCTATTTTCAAAGAAAACTGCATGATTTCCCATTCTTAAGGGTAAAAAATAATAAAGTCAAGGTATATTATGTGAAAAGATATTGACAAAATGGTGAACGGAGAGGGATAATAAGGAAAAAAGGGGAGCGATAAGCATGAACAGCAATCAAAAGATCATTATCTTCACCAAAAATATCGGCGGAGCCATCCTGGCAGCAGGAATTCTCACTTTTCTGGCTGGATTTTTTGCAAACGGTTCCAGCTTACTGACTCCTGTCGGAATCGGGATGGTCATCGGAGCAGTTTTCATTTTCCTCATGGGCATCTTCTTCAAAGCAACAGAAGAAATGCTCGAAAAAACAGAAGGCTGCAGACTGACAGTACAACATAAAAAATAGGAGCGTCGGATGACGCTCTTTTTATTTTGCAGGAAAAAGGGGACTGAAAAAGCTTTTCTGTCCCCTTTTTGATTTCTAGGTGCCACTTAAGATCTGATGTTCTGATTTCCTTATCTCTTAGGTATAGTAATGGTAATAAATCGCCGGAACCCAAAAGCACAAAAAAGTTAAGTAAGCCTGTTGATTGGAGTGGAAGGCACGAAGACTCCTGCGGGATTGCAGCGAAAATGTTGAGACCCCACAGCGCGCAGCGCGAGGAGGCTCAACTTCGCCCCGCGGAAAGCGAAGTGCCTGGAACGCAAATCAACAGCCTTCATTTATAAGGCAAAAAAAATAGGAGCGCCACAAAAGGCTCTCCTATTTTTTTGCCCTAACCAAGGCGCTTCCGCTTTTAGTTTTACATATAACCCCAAATCATAGTGAGCAATGTACCAAACACAGTCACCAGGGCAATAAAGATCGAATAATAAATATTGGTAAAAATCGTTCCTTTATCCTCCGATTCGCCTGCGTGCATGAATACGACCAGCTGCAGTGCAGCCTGGATGAATGCCGTAATGACAAGAATCGTCAGCCCGACTGTATAGGACATGTCAAAGAAGTAAACCATGAGGGCCACTGCTGTCAGGATTAGTGAGAATACAAAGCCCATCACTTGTTTGCGAGGAAATAATTCGCTCATGTTTACATCAGTCCTTTCAGGTAAATGAAGCTGAAGATGAAGATCCACACAACATCAAGGAAATGCCAATACAGTGAAAAGATGAATGACTTATTGGCAGTGTGAGGATTCAATCCGCGTTTTTTCACCTGCAGCATGATTGACAGTCCCCAGAAAATCCCGAATGTGACGTGGAGTCCGTGGGTCCCCAGCGTTGTAAGCAGGATCGCTGTAAAGGCGCTTGTCTGAAGTCCTGCACCTTCGTGCACATAAGTGGTGAATTCAAAAATTTCTACTCCTAAGAATCCTGCCCCAAGAGCAATAGTGATCCCGAAGAATGCAAGCATTGCTTTTTTATTGCCGAGCCTCATGGCGTGTATGGCCAGCCCGATCGTAAAGCTGCTCGTTAATAGAACAAATGTCTCAATCAATACTGGTGAGATCTCAAAGATTTCACCGGCAGACGGACCGTTTCCGGTCCTGTCCACCAAGGTAAAATATCCGGCAAAGAGTGTTGCGAAAAGCATGATTTCCGCACCAAGGAAAATCCAGAATCCTAATATCTTCGTTTTATTTTCTTCAGTACTGAATTCAAGCGGCAGCGAGTGATCTATTTTCATTAGTTAGCACCCCGCATATTAGTTTCATTTTCAGTTTTTTCGATTTCCTTAACCGGTATATGGTAGCCATAATCTTTTTGGAACGACCATACTGCCATGCAGGCAAAGATGCCGATCGTTGCAATGATGACTGGAATCCACATAGCAAAGATGAAGGAGAAGCCCCATACAAAGAAGATGCAGCTTAAGATAAATGGCAAACCGCTGTTGTTCGGCATATGAATTTCTTCATATTTGCCAGGGAACAGGTTATGCCCATGCTTTTTCGCATCCCAGAGACCTTCAGAAGTCTTCACCTCAGGCAGCACGGCAAAGTTATATACCGGCACCGGTGTGTTTGTCGCCCACTCAAGAGAACGTGCATCCCATGGATCTGAACCGATATCTCTTGAAGCGTAGCGCGTGCTGTAGTACACATTGTAAACAATCAAGGCGAATCCGACAGCAAGGCCTGCAGCTCCTATAAAGGAAAGCATATTCCAGATGCCGTATCCTGTAGCTTCAGAATAAGTGTAAGCACGGCGTGCCTGTCCGTCCAAGCCCGAGAAGAACATCGGCATGAAAGCAAGGAGCGTACTCATGGAAATGATCCATGCAGTCAGCTTCCCGATCTTTTCGTTCAGGATATAGCCGAACATTTTTGGCCAGTAGAAATGGAATCCGGCTAGCATCGCGAATACAACACCCGGGATGATAACCATGTGGAAGTGGGCAACCAGGAACATTGTATTATGATACTGGTAGTCTGCCGCTGACATTCCAAGCATAACGCCTGTTACCCCGCCGATTGTGAAAATCGGGATGAAAAGAAGGGAATACAGCATTGGCGTCGTAATCGTGATTTTCCCTTTCCAGAGCGTAAGGAGCCAGTTGAAGATCTTAACTCCGGTCGGCACAGCAATCGCCATGGTTGTAATAGAGAAAATACTGTTTGTCAAAGCTCCCTGGCCCATTGTAAAGAAGTGGTGGGTCCAGACAAGGAAGGACAAGAGTGAAATGATCACCATGGATCCTACCATTGATTTATAGCCATAAAGATTCCTGCGTGCAAACGTTGAGATGATCTCGCTGTATATACCGAAAGCAGGAAGTATCAGAATGTATACCTCAGGGTGTCCCCATACCCAGAAGAAGTTTGCCCACAGCATATCCATACCGCCATTGCTGGTTGTAAAGAAGTTAGTGGCAAATAATCTGTCAAGAGAACCCATTGCAAGAGCAACAGTCAGTACTGGGAAAGCAAATACGATAATGATGCTGGCAACAAGTGATGACCATGTGAACATTGGCATTTTCATCAATGTCATGCCAGGCGCACGCATCCTGAGGATGGTCGTCACCATATTGATACCTGTCATCAATGTACCCAAACCTGCGATCTGCAGTGAGAACATATAATAGTTCGTTCCGACTGATTCACTGAACTCGGTGCCTGCAAGCGGGAAGTATGAAGTCCAGCCGGCATCAGGCGAACCGCCGATAACGAATGAGATGTTCAGCAGCATGGCACCCATGAAGAAGAGCCAGAAGCTGAGTGCATTAAGCTTAGGGAAAGCAACGTCCCGTGCTCCGATCTGGAGCGGCACGACAAAGTTCATGAATGCCATGATGAATGGCATTGCCATGAACAGGATCATTACTGTTCCGTGTGTTGTAAAGATTTCATTATAGTGCTGTGCGTCAAGAAGTGTATTGTCCGGCACAGCCAGCTGGGCGCGCATCATGATGGCATCTGCGCCGCCTCGGAAAAGCATGAGCAGGGCGGAAATCAGATACATGATCCCAATCCGTTTATGGTCGACTGTTGTCAGCCATTCTCTCCACAGATAGCCCCATTTTTTGAAATAGGTCAAGCCTGCAATGATGGCAATAACCGTTAAACCTATAGCAACCATTGACGCATAGATAACAGGGCTTGGATGCGGAATGGCAAAACGTTCAAAGAATTCCATAGGATTTAAAACTCCTTTCTAGGGTAGCGGGTCTGTTCATATTAATGGCCTTCATGTTCTGAGTGGCCATTGCCGCCAGATCCGTCCTCTTCCATATCCATATTCTCATGATGTTCATGATCTGAGTCAGCGTCGTCACTGTCAGAGCTGGAACCATGGTTATGGCCGCCATGCTCGCCTTCAGGAGCAGGCATGAAATCAAGATGTGTCCCGGTATAAGTGGACTGTCCAAGATGCCCTGGTTCAAGCAGTTCATCGAATTTTTCTTCTGTAAGAGGCTCAGCCGTCTCTTTGACGTCATCAACCCATTGGTCAAATTCTTCCTGCGGCATGGCTGTTACATTGAAAGTATTTTCAGCAAAGCCTTTTCCGTTGAAGTTGGCATTGCGCCCCATATAGTCGCCAGGTTCATCAGCGGCCAGATGCAGCGTATTGACCATGTCAGCCATGGCATACTTTTGTCCGCCAAGCTGCGGGATCCAGAAGCTTGTAATCGGTCCGTATGAATACAGCTTAAACTCAAGCGGGCGGTCAGTCGGGACATATAGATAGTTGACTGTTTCGATATCTTCTTCCGGGTAGCTGAAATGCCATTTCCAGTTAGAAGATGATGCATAGACGACTAAAGGCTCTTTGTCGCCGTATCCTGTCGGTGCTGATTCCACTTTATAGTTACTTTGTGTGGATACGACCGAAAGGAAGATAACGATCAGGACAGGAATTCCGACACAGACTGCTTCGACGAGAAGGTTTCCTTTAATATGCGGCGGTTCATAATCCTTGCTTTGCTTCGAAGAGCGGTATTTATAGAGCATGTAAGCAAGCATGGCAAAAACCACAAGAACGATGACAGACATGATTGCCGTTGACAGGATGATGTCTTTTGCCTGGATGGCGGCCTGAGGCCCCTTGGGATCCAGAACCATCAGCGGCTCACAGCCTGATAGAATAGTAATGATTGTAAATATTCCTAAAAGCAAAGAATATTTCTTTTTCATGGATAAGCCCCTTTCTCAATGGCTGAAAGTTTAATAACATAATAATAGTGTATATGTTACATAGTTCACAATCTGTTATCATCATAAGCAATTTTAAAGGGTAATTCAATAGAATGTGAAAGGTGTCACAAATTGTTCAAGAAGATAGAAATTCTTTCCGAACTTTGCGGCATATTATTTGCACAACATAAATTAGGGGGGCTTGCCAAAGGCGGGGAAACCTCTGCAGCTAAGCAGATGGGGCACTTTATTTAATGAAACATATATTATATAGATATAAGTTTACACTGCTTCTAAAATGATTGAAAGGTATGGTAAAATTTAATAAAATGCACGATATTACAGGCGGGAGATGGTAATGTGAAAACGATGGCCCTTTACGACAATACTTGCCAGCTTTGCCAAATGACAAAGAAATCTTTCCAAAAGCTTGACCTGTTTCACAGGGTAGACTGGGTTTCACTCCAGAAATATGAACAGGAGTATGGTGAGCCACAGTTCAGCAGCAGGGAGCTGAGGAAAGAGCTTCATATTATTACTCCTGAAAAAAAGGTCCTGAAGGGTTTTTATGCGGTAAGGAAGCTGCTGCTGCTGTTTCCCCTTACCTTCGTTCCCGGGCTCTTTATGCACCTTCCTTTTGCTTCAGCAGCAGGGGTTCCGGTATACCGGCTGATTGCACGGAACAGACATAAATTGCTCAGGAAGAAATGCAGGGATGGCAGCTGTTCCCTGTGATTAATTCCCATATCAGATATAAAGCTGATCCAGGGTGAATTTCTTCTCTTTATAGCGGAGAAAATGATTGACGCCACTACATCATTACGTTATGATTTTACCTTGAACGGATACTCTCTTATCCCGAGCTGGTGGAGGGACAGGCCCGATGAAACCCAGCAACCTGCTAATGAAGCTTTTTGAAAACGGATATATGCTGAAAAGAGCATAACGGTTCAAATTACCAGCCAGCAATGGTCTGTTTTTAGCAAAGGTGCTAACCTGATGCAAGGAAGATTCCTTGAACGATAAGAGTGAAAGGCGCGAATCATTTTGCTTTCAACCTTTTCACTTTGGGAAGGTTTTTTATTTTGCATTTTGAGGGAAGTCTTTTAATTGCATATTATGGTAGTTTTTGCATAAAGCTGATTTACAATGGCTATGCATTTAACAGGATAAAATCATACAATCTTATTGAGCCTGGCTTATATATAATGCCTTTGACCGGTTATCTGCATCAGCGGGCACCTGCCTGTTCAGCACTTGCCTGAGACGGGAGGTCCCGGGGAATGGAACCAGCCGGTTATGCAGATTGTGAAGCAATGCATACGCGAGAGCGGGATAAAAACTCCATGTTTATTCAATACTACTTAGGGAATGAGTACCGTATCAATCCGAGGGGAAGAATAAGGTGTAGCGCCGGATAAGAACCTCACTCTATTCTTATAAATAAGGAGGAAATCAGATGTCAAATAAACGCCGTTTGTTTACTTCTGAATCAGTTACTGAAGGTCATCCGGATAAGATCTGTGACCAGATTTCTGATGCTATTTTAGACGCTATCTTAGCAAAAGACGCAAATGCCCGCGTTGCTGCTGAAACATCTGTTACAACAGGGTTAGTCCTTGTTGCAGGTGAAATTACAACATCTACATATGTTGATATTCCAAAGCTTGTCCGCGAAACAATCAAGGAAATCGGCTATACCCGTGCTAAATACGGTTTTGATTCCGAAACATGTGCCGTATTGACTTCCATTGATGAGCAGTCAGCTGACATTGCAATGGGTGTCGACCAGGCGCTTGAAGCGCGTGAAGGCCAAATGTCAGATGAAGAAATCGAAGCGATCGGCGCAGGGGACCAGGGCCTTATGTTCGGCTTTGCCTGCAATGAAACGAAAGAGCTTATGCCTCTTCCGATTTCCCTGGCACACAAATTATCACGCCGCCTGACAGAAGTGCGCAAAGAAGAGATTCTTCCGTATCTGCGTCCGGATGGCAAGACACAGGTGACTGTTGAGTATGATGAGAACGACAAGCCGGTACGAATCGATACTATTGTCATCTCCACACAGCATCATCCTGAAATCAGCCTGGAGCAAATCCAGCGCAACCTGAAAGAACATGTCATCAATCCGGTCGTTCCAAAAGAACTGATCGATGAAAATACAAAATACTTCATCAACCCTACTGGCCGTTTTGTTATTGGCGGACCTCAAGGGGATGCAGGTTTGACTGGCCGCAAAATCATTGTTGATACCTACGGCGGATATGCGCGCCACGGCGGAGGCGCATTCTCCGGCAAGGATCCTACAAAGGTTGACCGTTCAGCAGCTTATGCAGCCCGCTATGTAGCGAAGAATATCGTCGCTGCAGGCCTTGCTGATAAGGTTGAAGTGCAGCTTGCCTATGCCATCGGTGTAGCGCAGCCGGTTTCCATTTCAGTGGATACATTCGGAACAGGAACTGTAAGCGAAGATACGCTTGTCGATCTTGTCCGCGATAACTTTGATCTTCGCCCTGCAGGCATCATCAATATGCTGAACCTGCGCCGCCCTATCTACAAGCAGACTGCAGCTTACGGGCATTTTGGCCGTACAGATGTTGATCTTCCATGGGAGCGCACTGACAAAGCAGATGCCCTGCGCCAGCAGGCTGTAAAGTAATCCTCATATGTACAGAAAAAGCGGGAGTGCTGAAATATGCAACTCCCGCTTTTATATTTCGTCTAAGAGGATAGGAGTGTTTAACGGCCTGATGATCTGTGAATAATTCATGTAAATGCCTAATTTTTCCCCTGCCCGTTTTTCATGTTGATAGTGCCATTTTTTCAGGTTTAGTGGTAGTATTAGAGAGTATGTTTTTTGGGGAAACAATGTGTGATATTGCAGATTATGGCTGGCCGGGCAGGCACTGCACCGGCATGAATGCCTTCCGCTGTTTTTTTCAGACGGAATGGGATTTTTGACTAAATTGAAGAAGGTGAACTACATAATGTGCGGTTTTATCGGCTGTGTCCATGAAAATGCGCAAGTTCTGAACGAAGCGCAAAAGCAGCAGTTTGAAAATATGAACAATATTATTACCCACAGGGGGCCTGATGATGCAGGCTATTATAATGATGAGCATATTCAGTTCGGCTTCCGCCGCCTGAGCATCATTGACATCGAATGCGGCCATCAGCCGCTGACCTATGAAAATGAAAGATACTGGATCATTTTCAACGGCGAAGTCTACAACTATGTGGAGCTTCGGGAAGAACTCTTAAAAGAAGGCCTTACATTTGAGACGAATTCAGATACAGAAGTAATTATTGCGCTTTACAGCCACCTGAAGGAAAAAGCGGTCGAAAAGCTCCGCGGGATGTTCTCATTTGTCATCTGGGATAAACAGGAGCAGTCCTTGTACGGGGCAAGGGACCATTTCGGGATCAAGCCTTTCTTCTACCTCGAGAATGACGGGAAAACATTCTTTGCTTCTGAAAAGAAAAGTATCCTGATGGCGCTGGAAAACGACGTCCTTAACTATGAGTCCCTCCAGCATTATTTGACCTACCAGTTTGTCCCGGAGCCGGAAACAATGTCCGCGGGCATCCATAAGCTTGAACCAGGCCATTATTTCACAAAAAAAATCGGTTCTCCGATGGACATCAAACGCTATTGGAAAGCATCTTTCCAGCCTGTCCAAAAGTCTGAGCCGGAATTTGTGAAAGAAATCAAAGACGTCCTGTTCGATTCAGTTAAAATGCATATGCGAAGCGATGTACCGGTCGGTTCTTTCCTGTCCGGAGGCATTGATTCTTCCATCATTGCATCCATTGCAAAACAGTACCATCCGAATATCAAGACTTTTTCTGTCGGTTTTGAGCGGAACGGGTTCAGCGAAATTGATGTAGCCAAAGAAACAGCGGATAAGCTTGGTGTTGAAAACATCAGCTATGTGATCACACCGCAGGAGTATATGGATGAATTGCCCAGGATCATGTGGCATATGGACGATCCGCTCGCAGATCCGGCATGTGTGCCTTTATACTTCGTTGCCCGTGAAGCAAGGAAGCATGTAACGGTCGTCCTTTCAGGCGAAGGTGCGGATGAGCTGTTCGGCGGATATAATATTTACCGCGAGCCACAGTCGCTTGAAATGTTCAATAAAATACCGCAGGTTGGGAAAGCCTTCCTGAGGCTGATTGCCAAGATGATGCCGGAGGGCATGAAAGGCAAAAGCTTCATTGAACGCGGCGTGACGCCGATGGAAGAAAGATATATCGGAAATGCCAAAATGTTCACTGAAGAAGAAAAGCGCAGCCTCCTTGGCGTCTACCAGAACGGAATCGATTATAAAGATATCACGAGGCCTTTATATGCTGAGAGCCGCGGCTATGATCCGGTGGACCGCATGCAGTATATCGACATCCACACCTGGATGCGCGGCGATATTTTACTGAAGGCTGATAAAATGACCATGGCCCATTCCCTTGAGCTTCGCGTGCCATTCCTTGATAAAGAGGTATTCAATGTGGCATCAAGGATCCCTACAAGCCTGAAGACGGCCAATGGAACGACTAAATATATCCTGAGAAAAGCAGCGGAAGGCGTTGTGCCTGATCATGTGCTTACCCGGAAGAAGCTTGGCTTCCCTGTCCCGATCCGCCACTGGCTGAAGGACGAGATGAACGGGTGGGCAAAAAAAATAATCCGCGAAAGCAGCACGGATCATTTGCTCAACAAAGATTATGTTCTGAAGCTTCTTGAAGACCACTGCCAGGATAAAGCAGACAACAGCCGGAAAATCTGGACTGTGCTCATGTTCATGCTCTGGCATGATGTGTATGTCGAAAAGAAATATTCATTTGAAAAGGAACTGATCAGCGAACCATCCTTTCAGCCAATGAAAGGCTAGCGGGATAGATAGGTGATTGCCTGTCTTCCCATCTGCACCCAGGCTTCTTCAAAGCCATCAATGGGTGCTTTTTTATTTTTCTCTCCAGTGAGTGGATCGTTGAAATATACATATTCGGAATCATATCCGGTGATCAGGACTGAATGTTCTTTATAAGTGATCTCAACCGGCCCGCTTGGCGTCTCCCATGTCTGGAAAAAGTCGGGAGACAGTTTCTGATAGGCCGTATTTGTAATCACCCAGACAGGCTGTCCATCTGATAGATGTGTTTTCAGCTCTGTAAAGTCAGAACCGGTCAAATCGATTATATCGCCAGGAAGGTACTTTTCGGCCAGATCCTTGACCGGCTTGTGGTACACGCCGAGACCGGGCGCATCAAGGGAGTACATGTCCCCGATGAAGCCGTCGTTCGGATGGCCGTAATATACTTTGCCATTCTCCTTTTTGTAGGGAGTCGGTTCTTTTTCTATTTCCTTTGCAAGCGCCATTTTATCTGCCTGAACCCCGGCATGCAGCAGCAGCATGCCGAGACTTGTGACCTCGCAGCCCCGCGGAAGCTCCGGGAGCTGATGCAGGGCAGGGGCATCAAGCAGCACCTCATCCTTGATTTTGATGATAGGCCGGTCAAGCGTCTTGTCCAAAAAGGAACTTGCTGAGGTCAAAGGGGACCTGATCCATGACTTAATCCGGTCCGCAATGCCCCCTGGTGAACCTGGCTGATTATGGTCAATGGCCATGGCCCCTGCAAGGAGAACAGCAATGAAGATAAATAGAATAAGAGGGCTGAAGAGCCGTTTCCCTTTCTTCGCTTTAAAAAGAAGAGAAAGAAAAAAGATCAGCAGCAATAGAATAACAATAAAGAGATAATTCATTTGCACCACCCTGTATTATCTTGTTCCAGCCCATTCAGCCGCTTTTTGCTGATAAGCATAAGTTTTTTCCAATAGGGTAACTATAAAGTAACTAGCCTGTCCGTTCTGCAGCCGACTTCTAGTCTTTGAGCGACTTATAATACTGGCCCTTTTCGGCATACTCGCGGCTGATCCGCTCCATATCCTTAATATCCTCTTCTGTCAGTTCCCTGATTACCTTGGCTGGCCTTCCGAATGCCAGCGTATTGGGCGGGATCCTTTTGCCCTGTGCTACAAGGCTGCCGGCCCCGATAAAGGCGCCTTCCCCGATTTCGGCGTTGTCGAGGATGATGGAGCCCATGCCGATCAGCGCTTTTTTGCGGATGATGCAGCTGTGCAGGATGACCTGGTGTCCGATGGTCGCTTCATCTTCAATGATCAGCGGGTTGCCGGGGCTTTGGTGAAGGACGGAATTGTCCTGGACGTTTACTTTTCTTCCGATGATTGTCGGGGCTACATCTCCGCGGATGACAGTATTGAACCAGATGCTGGATTCGTCCCCGATTTCAACATCCCCGGTGATGGTTGCATAATCAGCGATGTACGCTGTCGGCGAAATACGGGGCATCTTCCCTTTATATGGGTATATCATTTTATACACTCCCTAGTTGTAATAGTTAGATTTTATCATTTTTTGTCAGAGCAGGCCGCCATTTTTTGCAGAAGATTGTTTTTTTTCGATGAAGCTGCCGTTTGGCAAACAGCTTCTGTTTATAGGATAATGCTAGTAGAAAATTTGAGTACCGACAGGAGGAACACTATGTGGAAATGGGAAGCTGAAGGAGAGGCTAAGGCGGTAATCGTAATGGTCCATGGTGCCATGGAGCATCATCGCCGGTACGGCTGGCTTATCGAAATGTGGCGCTTATCCGGTTTTCATGTAATAATGGGCGATCTTCCAGGCCAGGGCATGACAACCAGATCAAGAAGAGGCCATATCGACTCCTTTGATGAATACATATATGAAATTAAGGACTGGATCCAGGCTGCCTATCAGTTTGAACTGCCTGTATTCCTGCTTGGGCACAGCATGGGAGGCCTTGCATCGATCAGGCTGCTTCAAACAGACCGGATGAATCTGGCCGGTGTCATCTTGTCCTCTCCTTGCCTTGGACTGGTTCAAAAGCCATCCGGTGTGCTGAATCTCCTATCTTACGGGCTTAATAAAGTGGCGCCCAGCCTCAGGATGAATTCCGGGCTGACGATTGATATGGCTACAAGAAATAAGGATGTGCAGGAAGCGGACTTAAATGACAGCCTTTATGTGACAAAGGTATCTGTCAGATGGTACAGAGAGCTTGTGCATGCCATGAAGCTCGCTTTTGAAAATCAGGAAAAAACACAGGATATTCCCATGCTTGTCATGCAGGGAGGGGACGACAAGATTGTCAATAAAGCGACGGTAAAAACCTGGTTCAATCAGGCTCCCCTGACGGAAAAAAGATTCAAGGAATGGCCAAAATGCTATCATGAAATCTTCAATGAACCGGAACGGGAAGAAGTTTTCGAATATGCCAAGGACTTTGTCGACAGCCAGCTGAAAACGCTCGGCTACCTTGTTTAAGAGGTGTTGAAATGACTGTACCTTCCATGCCGATTCCTTTAATGACAAAGGTATATAAAAAAATAATCCCTGAAGTCCACCGCGAGCTGGCGTACTGGAGGGAAAGAGCAGAGAATATCCCTGATCCGGAGCTTAGAAAGCAGGCGCTGGCAAGCATCGGCCATAAAGCCTTCCACTGCGAGGGAGGGGCCATCATGGCCCTTTTGGCCAAGGACCGGTACAAGGAGGCAGTCCGGTTCATTGTCGCCTATCAGACGGTCAGCGATTATCTGGATAATCTTTGTGACCGAAGCACTTCCCAGGACCCTGCTGATTTCTCCGCCCTTCATGAGGCAATGGATGATGCCCTTTCCCTCGAGCCGGGATCAGGTGATTACTACCGGGAGCGGCAGGAGAAAGAGGATGGCGGGTATCTCGCAGAATTGGCCGGCGCCTGCCGGGGGATGCTGAGGGGCTGCAGGCATTATGAAAGCATCCGCTCTTATTTGAAGGAGCTTTGCCGCTATTACTCGGATCTGCAGATACATAAACATGTCTGTCTCGAAGAACGTGTCCCGAGGCTGCAAAATTGGCATGCAGAATACAGGGGACTTGTACCTGAAATGGAATGGTATGAATTTTCAGCCTGTTCCGGCTCTACACTCGGTATTTTCAGTCTTGTGTCCTTCGCCCTGTCTGATGAATTTGCAGAGGAGGATGCAGCAAAGATCCGCCACGGCTATTTTCCTTATATCCAGGGACTTCATATCCTCCTCGATTACCTGATCGACCAGGAGGAAGACCTGGAGGGAGGAGACTTGAATTTCTGCTTCTATTATCAGGATGAACAGCAGCTTTTTGCACGATTGCAGCACTTTATTGCCGAAGCGGATAAGCATATTGAAGGACTGCCGCACAAGAGCTTCCACCGGCTTATCAACAGGGGGCTGCTCGGCATTTACCTCTCCGATGAAAAAGTGCGCAGGCAAAAGCATGTGCGCCGCCTGGCCCGCCATATCATAAAAACAGGCGGTCCAGTCAGCTATTTCTTTTATGTAAATGGAAGGGCCTATCGGACCGTACAGAAATGGATGCCCGCAGGATTGGCCAGGCTGCTTTTTTAAAATTGGCATTGTACAGCGCTGTCTTTTTGGCAGCGCTGTTTCATTGGGTAAGGAGAATGATAAAACTGGCCCCGTCTTTCTGACCCACAGTGTTTCCCCGCCCGTGCATTGCAGCGGTATAACAAAGAAGCCTGCACAGCGGCAGGCTTTCATCTTTTTTCAATGGCAATAATAAAAGGCGGTTTATTGGCCTGGTTGATGAATTGGTATTGCAGGACATGGGCGCGCTCCTGCTCAATTGTTTTAACATATCGCAGGAGATAGTCCCTTTCAACGGCCCCTTCAAAATGCCCATGGTAGATCACCAGGACGATGACAGCTTCTGGCGGCATGACTTCCAGAAGCTGTTCAATTGCAGAAATGGTTGTTCGCGGACGGGTGACCACAGTTTTGTCGCTTCCTGGCAGATAGCCCAGATTGAAGACGGCTGCAGCAATTTTCTTATGATGGACAGGCGGTATGCACTCCAGCAGCTGTTCATGGCCGCTGTGAAAAAGCGTTACCCGCTCTTCCATGCCATGCCCGGATAAGCGGGTTCTGCTATTTTGTATAGCCTGTTCCTGGATGTCAAACCCATATACCCGCCCGTTCGGACCGACCAGATTAGCCAGGTAAAGGGCATCATGGCCATTGCCAAGAGTGGCGTCAACAACGACATCCCCGGGACTTACCGCTTTCTCAAGGATGGTCCTGGCGTAGGGAAGAATTCTCTCAAGTTTCATGACAAACCTCCATGCATAGCAGTATGTATTATTGGTATAAGCTATAAAGACAAAACAGGCTGCACCGATGAATTGCCGGTGCAGCTGATGTTAACACGAATTTACTGTAAAGCACCGGTTTCTGAAGGCTGTTTATAATATTTCCCCTGCCAGCTGCCGCGGCGCTTAAGCTCGGCATCAATGGAATTAAGGACATCCCATTTATTGACGCTCCACATCGGGCCGATCATCAGATTGATTGGGCCATCCCCTGTTATCCGGTGAATAATCATTTCCGGCGGAAGGATTTCAAGCTGATCGCAGACGAGCCGGACA
The DNA here is from genome assembly GCF_020171945.1 of Bacillus infantis. Classification (GTDB taxonomy): domain Bacteria; phylum Bacillota; class Bacilli; order Bacillales; family Cytobacillaceae; genus Bacillus_AB; species Bacillus_AB infantis_A. Next base: position 43,637 of record NZ_JAIVAP010000002.1, read on the forward strand.
TAGTCTTCCTGGGAGAGGAATTCCAGCATTCCTTTTTCATACTGCTTGACCATCGGCGTTCCTTTCAGCAGGTGGAGCAGATGAATCTTTATTCCCTGAACGTCAAGTTTGGATACCTCCCGGGCCGTCTCCATCATCATTTCCGGCGTCTCAAGCGGAAGGCCGTTAATGATATGTGAACAGACGCGGATGCCATGCCTGCGGAGCTTGCTGACACCGTCGATATAGCATTGGTAATCATGCGCTCTGTTGATCAGCAGGGCCGTCTTCTCATGCACTGTCTGCAGGCCAAGTTCCACCCATAGGTAAGTTCTTTCGTTCAGTTCAGCCAGATATTCGATGACATCATCAGGAAGGCAGTCAGGGCGAGTCGCTATCGACAGGCCGACAACGTCTTCCTGTGCAAGCACCTTTTCGTAGCGCTCCCTCAATACTTCGACAGGTGCATGAGTGTTGGTGAAGGCCTGGAAGTAAGCCATATACTTGCCTTCCTTCCATTTATGATGCATCTTCTGCTTGATTTCATTAAATTGGTTTTCCAGATCATCAGCCCGGCTGCCGGCAAAGTCGCCGGAGCCGGCGGCACTGCAGAATGTACAGCCGCCAAAGGCACGTGTACCGTCACGGTTCGGGCAGTCAAAACCTCCGTCAAGAGCCACCTTGAAGACTTTATGGCCAAAAACCTGGCGGAGATGGTAATTCCACGTGTGGTATCTTTTATTGTCTGAGGCAAATGAAAAAGGATTGGCCTGATTCATGTCAGACACCTCCTTTGATAAACGCGGAGCATCCGCTTTTCTATAATGGATTTTACCATAAATTAAATTGAAGGGGCATGCAGTATTTACTTTGGCGGATTTTGGACCTATACATGTGAAACTTTGTTTCAACGCCTTTCAGCGGTGATTATCGGGATAAATGAGCCCAAAATCAACAGCAATGTGTACCTTAGCAACTGTTTTAAAAATTTTTGCCAGTCAGCCGGTTGGAGGGAATGGGGCTGCCATGATTTCCCGCCTTAAGTCTGTGATAGAAATGTGCCCGTGAAACACACTAATAGGGAAGCTTAAAGCTTCTCCACTGAGATTTATAAGGAGGGTATATGATGGCTACCCGTCAATCTGTAGAACAATTTCTTCAGCAGTGTGAAGATGCGATAAGAAATGCAAATGAGCAATACCAGCAAGCGAGCATGCAGGAGCACTTTAACAGCCATGAATATGCCGATGCGATGCAGGGGCTGGAGGCTGCTTTCAATGATATGGCGGATCTTGCCCATAGCGCCAATGCTCAGCAGCGGGAGCAGCTCCACAGGATGAGGCTTCAGCTGCAGCAGCTTCAGAACAGCATGACACTGCTCAGGCATTAAGGGGGAATCATGATGAAAAAACGTTCAAAGCAGAATAATCCCGAACAAAAGACACGAAACGGCATCAATAACCAGGATATTGAAATAGGCAGGGATTATGATCCTGTAAAAGAATCAAAAAAGAAATATGAAAAAAATCTTGGGAGCCAGCCCATTAAGTCGAAGCAGCATCCCGAACCTGAACAGCTTTCATAAAAATAAGCCGGCTCATCCTGAATGAGCCGGCTTAACCTATTATCCAAGCCTGACAAGGAAACTTTCCACCGTTTTATTGAATAAATCAGCTTCTTCAAGGAAGGGGCAATGGCAGCTGTTTTCAAAGATGATCAGCTCAGAATCAGCGCTATGCTCTTGTATATATTGGCCAGCCGCCACCGGTATCAGTTTTTCTTCCCTGCCATAGCAGAGCAGGGACGGCTTTTTCAGGGTGGGATAGAGCGGCCGGTAGTCAACGATGGATTGATCGAATAAGATGCTTGATGCAATTGATTCAGGCATCGCTGTAACAGCATCCATCATCCATTCTAAATCCTTTTCTTTAATGCTTTCCTTGAACATCAATGGCAGAAATCCGCTTACGAACTCCCTCCTGTTATTTTGAATTTCCTGCATGAAATGGATGAGGGCCGGCATATCAAATGCGCCCATCGGAAAATCCGGCCATCTAAAATCAGATGGCAATTCATCCACAATGATCGTACCCTTGAGGTTCTCCTCACCGAACTGCTTAATATATTCCCAGACGACAAATGCCCCCATTGACCAGCCGGCAAGGACCACATCCTTTAATTCAAGCTTCTCCATAAAGTCGTGAAGATCCCTGGCATACGAAGAAATGGTATGGCCGGAATGCGGCTGGCCTGATTTTCCATGTCCCCTCATATCGACTGCAATAGTCCTCGCACCGGAAATCCTTCCAATCTGCTTTTGGAAAAAAGCACTGCTCATCCAGACGCCATGTATAAAAATGACAGGCGTCCCGCTGCCGGACTCCTCATAATACAATTCAAGTGATTCGCTGACGGCTGCCCTTGGCATGAAAAATCCTCCTTTATTTTTCAGATGAAAAGTGAATATTAACCCATGGGCTATACAGGATTTCCCCCTGTTTTGTATTGAGGAAAACAGCCGCTGGGCCGGACGTTATTTTCTTCTATTTATTTTTATTCATTTCCTGGCAGCATTAGGCGAAAAAACATGAAACTTTTCTATTGCAGGGAAGGGTAAAAACCACTAGAATTGTTTTGGTGTTCGAAATATCATTTAAGCAAAGGAGCGTTTTTCATGCCTCGTGCCCTCTGGCTTTTAATTATAGGGATGGCGGTGAATGTAACAGGCTCTTCTTTTTTGTGGCCTCTTAATGCCATATACATTCACGATCATCTGGGCAAGTCGCTGTCGGTTGCGGGGATTGTGCTGATGCTCAATTCTGCAGCCAGTGTTGCCGGAAATTTATACGGCGGATATCTTTTTGATAAAATCGGGGGATATAAATCGATCCTTCTTGGAATAGGCATTACAGTATTAGCTCTCACAGGCCTTACCATCTGGCATGGGTGGCCGCATTATGTGATCTTTCTGACTGTCATCGGATTCGGATCCGGGATTGTTTTTCCATCCATGTATGCAATGGCCGGTTCAGTCTGGAAGGAAGGCGGCAGGAAATCCTTCAACGCCATTTATGTAGCACAGAATCTGGGTGTTGCGGTTGGAGCAGCTCTTGGAGGGCTTGTCGCCTCCTATTCCTTCCAATTGATTTTCCTTGCGAATGCACTGATGTATATTATTTTCCTTCTAATAGCCGTCTTTGGCTATAAAGGGATCCAGACGATTTCAGGAAACCAGACATCTGTCCTGAAGGAAAACAAAAGGATCAAGAACCATGCCAAGCTATACGCATTATTGGTCCTTTGTGCTGGCTATCTGTTGTGCTGGGTCGGCTATGTCCAGTGGCAGTCCACAATTGCGGCTTATACACAGGAAATCAATATTTCCCTGAGGCAATACAGCCTGCTGTGGACAATCAATGGAGCGCTTATCGTCCTTGGACAGCCGTTTTTAAATGCAATGCTGAAAAAGATCGGCAAGAATCTGAAGACCCAGATCATTACCGGGATCATCATATTCATCGTTTCATTTGCCCTTGCCGCTTCTGCTGAGCAATTCTCTGCATTTATTGCCTCCATGGTCATTCTCACAATCGGTGAAATGCTCATTTGGCCGGCTGTGCCGACTATCGCCAATGATCTTGCCCCAAAAGGGCGGGAAGGCTTCTACCAGGGAATCGTCAACAGTACGGCGACCGGCGGCAGGATGATCGGGCCGCTTCTTGGCGGGATCCTTGTAGATATGAATGGGATGGGCATGCTGTTCTCCGTATTGATCGGACTGCTGGTCATTTCCATTTTTACAACCATCATGTATGATAAAAAGCTGAAACAGTCGGAAGAAATGACTGTTCGAGCATCCTAAGCGCCGGATTCCGGCGCTTTTTTTCTATTTGGCTGTGTTAGTGCCCATATGGATTTGGTCTCAGCCGTGGAAGACTCTGTTTCACGCATTTCTGGACAGCCTTCTTCCACGTGTCCTGTGAAATTTTTATTCACAAAGGAGGGCGGTAAGACAGGGGGTTCATTTCCGTTCCAGGCACTTCGCTTTCCGCGGGGCGACGCTGAGCCTCCTCACGCTGCGCGCTGCGGGGTCTCAGCATGGCCGCTGCAATCCCGCAGGAGTCTGCGTGCCTTGCACTCCAATGAACAGGCTTTTTACACTTTGATGGCAATTAGAACCATTTTGAAAGAACTCAAATATTGTTTTATCAAAAAGATACGCCAAACCAGCTTGTCCAATTATTTCTATCTCCATCCTTTATTATCAGAAAAATGTGATAAAATCCTAAGTAAGATTAGAGTTAAAGGGAGAAGCAGATGAACAAAACATTGATGGAGCTTCCATACGAGATCCTGGAAACGATTGTTGAAAATGCCTTCGGCTGGCTGGTTGTGGTTGATAAGGAAGGCAATATCATCTATATCAACCGCAACTATTGCGAGTTTATCGGCTGTGAACGTGATGAAGTGATCGGCCGGCATGTGACAGGTGTGATTGAAAACACACGAATGCATATCGTTGCAGCAACCGGGAAGGAAGAAGTGGCAGATCTTCAGTATATAAAAGGGAATTATATGATTGCCAACAGAATGCCGATCATGTCAGGCGGAGAAATCATCGGCGCATTTGGGACTGTCTTTTTCCGTGATACACAGGAATGGATGAAGATGAACAGCCATGTCAAAAGCCTGCTGAACAAAATCCAGAATTATATCCAGCATATCGACAGCGGGGTGAAATACAGCCTTGAGGATATTTTGGGAGAATCAAAGCAGATCGCCAGCCTGAAGGAAAAAGTCAAAATGATCGCTTCCAGCGATATCTCCATTTTGATCAGGGGTGAAAGCGGGACTGGAAAAGAGCTTTTTGCCCACAGCATCCATCAGCTCAGCGCGCGGAGCCATCAGCCTTTTGTCAAAATTAATTGCGGTGCGATACCTGAGCATCTTCTTGAATCCGAGCTTTTCGGATATGAGGAAGGAGCTTTTACCGGAGCGAAAAAGGGCGGGAAAAAAGGAAAGTTCCAGCTGGCGCACGGAGGGACCTTATTCTTGGATGAAATCGGCGATATGCCGGCCAATATGCAGGTTAAGCTTCTTCGCGTTCTTCAGGAAGGTGAGGTAGAGGCTGTGGGTTCTGTTAAGCCCATCTCAGTTGATGTCCGGATCATTGCCGCGACAAACAGGCCGCTGGAGAAAATGATGGAGGAAAAACGATTCAGGGAGGATTTGTTTTACAGAATTAATGTTGTTCCGTTTTTCATTCCGCCTATTAGAGAACGAATGGAAGACCTTGATGAGCTGGTCGACTATTTTACAGGCAAAATTACTAAAAAGTCCGGGAAGAGAATAACGGGCATAGATGAAGAGGTGCGCCAGATCTTCCGTGCCTACAGCTGGCCGGGAAACATAAGGGAAATAGAAAATGTAATGGAAGCATCCATTTACCTGACCAGCGATGAACGAATCCAGAAGGAATCCCTTCCAGAATATTTGCGGGAAAGGGCCGTTCTCCCGATCGGGACGAGAAAACTGAAAGAAATCCTGGAAGAGACAGAGAAGAGAGTACTGGCGCAGAGCCTGGAAAAGTATAAGGATGATAAACTGAAAGCTGCTAAGGTTTTAGGCATCAGCAAATCGACTTTTTATGAAAAGCTGAAAAAATACGGACTGGAAATCTAGTAGTCCGGAAAACCGGAAAATATTCCGGATTTCCGGACTTTTGTTTTTATATGAAAAGGAGACATAGGTTCCTCATGCTTGTTTAGGGAAGGCAATAATCTAGTAATTTAGAATCTGGGGATATTTTATAGGAGAAACTTTTTTTCCGGAAATCCGGAAGAAAAGATCGCAGAACAGCCATCTTTTCCCGCCGTTGCTATTTTCGGACACCTGGCACACATCTTGCATTGGATTATATGCAGACAAATTTTTGAGAAGGGAGGAAGCTTTCATACAAATGTAAACGATTTCAAAAAAGGAGATAAATAAGGGGGAAAACGAATGCTTAGTATGATTGGATTGGTAGGAGGCCTTGCCCTCCTGATATTCCTGACGATGAGGGGAATGAACCTGCTTGTTGTCGGGCCGCTTTCAGCTCTGTTTGTTGCTGTGTTGAGCGGGATGCCATTGTTTCCGCAGCTGGCGGGCGAGGGAGAGGCCAACCTGGTAGGGAATTATATGACCGGCTTTTCCGGGTTTGTAACATCCTGGTATCTGATGTTCCTGCTCGGCGCCATTTTTGGAAAAGTGATGGAGGACAGCGGTGCAGCCGACAGTGTCGCTGAATTGATTGTTGGAAAGCTGGGAATGAAATATGCTGTCCTTGCCATAGTTGCATCCTGTGCGGTTTTGACATATGGAGGCGTAAGCTTGTTCGTCGTGGCATTTTCTGTCTACCCGATGGCATTGAGCCTTTTTAAGCAGGCCAATCTTCCGCGCCGCTTTATTCCGGCCGCCCTTGCATTTGGGTCGGTCACCTTCACTATGACTTCTGCGGGATCTCCTGAAATCCAGAACTGGATCCCGATAGAACACTTGGGGACATCTCCGTATGCCGGCTGGGAGGTCAGCCTTATTGTCGCAGTCTTTATGATGATCTTCGGATACTGGTGGCTGAAAAGGATCATTACAAAAGCCGTCAACAGGGGTGAAACCTTTATTTCCAGGGAAACAGATCCGGTGGCAGAGAAAAAAGAGCTTCCGCACCCTGTAATGGGAGTCCTGCCTTTGGCAGTCGTGCTGGTCATTGCCTTTATTTTTCATGACTCACTCGCACAATCCGCACTTATTATAGCTTTATTGGGTGGAGTCATCGCTACTTACCTGCTGAATAGGAAGTACTTCAGGAATTTCTGGAATGCTGTTTCCGAGGGGACGCTTGGAGCGCTAATTGCCATCGGAAATACTGCCGCGGTCGTCGGGTTTGGCGGGGTGGCCAAGGCAGTGCCTGCGTTCCAGACAGCGGTCGGCTTTATGACAGATATCCCCGGAAGCCCTCTGATCGGGGGAGCAATCGCGGTAAGTGTCATCGCCGGGATGACTGGCTCTGCATCCGGAGGCCAGGTAATCGCCCTGCCGCTGATTGCGCCGCACTATATGGATATGGGTGTCAACCCTGAGGCATTGCACCGTGTGGCGGCCATATCATCGGGTGCACTGGATTCCCTGCCGCATAATGGATATGTAGTTACCACGGTCAGATCCATCTGCGGAGAGACCCACCAGGATGCATACGGAGCTGTCGGCATTGTAACAGTCATCGTCCCTCTGCTCGGCCTGGCATTGGCGATCCTTTTATTCTCGCTTGGGCTGGGCATATAACATTTTCGGGACAGGAAGGGGTTTTCCAATCCCTTCCTGTCCTTGATGGAAGGAGAAAAGAAATGGTGCAAGGAAGAACAGTACTTATCACCGGGGCAGCCCAGGGGATAGGATATGAGATAGGAAAAAGCTTTGCCAGGCAAGGAGCCAATCTTGTCCTGACTGATATCCAGCAAGAACAGGTGGAAAAGGCTGCTGAGCAGCTGAGGGCAGAGGGGTTCAGGGCAGTTGGCCTGAAATGTGATGTGACACTTGAAGAAGAAATCAAAAAGTCCATCCATTCTGCCGTTGAAGAATTTGGGGGATTGGATGTTCTGATCAATAATGCGGGGCTTCAGCATGTATCCATGATTGAAGATTTCCCGACTGAGAAATTCGAGTTTATGCTAAAGGTCATGCTGACGGCTCCTTTCACCGCCATCAAGCATAGTTTGCCCATCATGAAAAAGCAGGGGTTCGGCAGGATCATCAATATGGCCTCGATCAATGGCCTGGTGGGGTTTGCAGGGAAGGCGGCCTATAACAGCGCCAAGCATGGGGTCATCGGGCTGACAAAAGTCGCGGCCCTTGAAGCGGCCCCTTATGGAATCACCGTGAACAGCATCTGCCCGGGCTATGTGGATACCCCGCTTGTCAGAAATCAGCTGAAGGACCTGGCAGACACAAGAAAAGTCCCGCTGGAAAAGGTTCTCGAAGAAGTACTTTATCCTCTGGTTCCCCAGAAAAGGCTTTTGTCAGTAGAAGAAGTCGCCGCCTATGCCGTTTTCCTGGCAGGTGAAGATGCGAGAGGTATAACGGGGCAGGCTATTGTCATTGACGGGGGATATACAGTGCAATGAAAAGGCGCAGACAGCCGGCAAGGCTGCTGCGTCTTTTATTTGCCATCACAAAGAATAGTGAAGCTGTTTGCACGAGAGCACAGCCTTTGCATACATTGAAAAGTATAACTTTTCTAATTCAAGAGCATACTTGCATACAAAGGAGAATTTTAATACAATAGCTTTATATATTTTAAAGTAAAAACTATGATGAGGAATAGTAATGATGTAGTTCCGCTCATTAGAGAGCTGGCGGGAGGTGCAAGCCAGCCGGGACTGTCATGAACTCGCCTTGGAGTTGCAGGTGTGAACCACAGTAATGCCTGCCGTTTTCCGCGTTAAGGATGAATGAAGAGAGCGGCAATGCCGCTAATGTGGGTGGTACCGCGGGAGAATACATATCCTCTCGTCCCTGTTTTGGGATGAGGGGTTTTTTTATGGTCTTTTTCGCTGTAAAGCAGACCGGCAAAACCTTTCCCCAAAAGAAAAATTCATATTATGCAGGAGGAAAGCACAATGAGCTTCAATCACAGGGAGATTGAAAAGAAATGGCAAAAGTCTTGGGAAGCCAATAAAACATTTAAAATGGGCGAGGAAAAGGGAAAAAGCAATTTTTATGCGCTTGATATGTTCCCGTATCCTTCAGGCGCCGGACTTCATGTCGGGCATCCGGAAGGATATACAGCGACAGATATTCTGTCCCGTGTAAAAAGGATGCAGGGCTATAATGTACTCCATCCAATGGGCTGGGATGCTTTCGGGCTTCCGGCAGAACAATATGCCCTGGATACAGGCAATGATCCGGCAGAATTCACGAAGAAAAATATCGATACATTCCGCCGCCAGATCAAATCGCTTGGATTTTCATATGACTGGGACCGGGAAATCAGCACGACGGACCCGGAATATTATAAGTGGACACAATGGATTTTCACTAAGCTGTATGAAAAAGGGCTGGCTTATATTGACGAGGTGGCTGTCAACTGGTGCCCGGCACTTGGAACAGTCCTGGCCAATGAGGAAGTAATCGACGGCAAGAGCGAGCGAGGAGGGCACCCGGTGGAGCGCCGCCCGATGAAGCAGTGGATGCTGAAAATCACTGCTTACGGCGACAGGCTGCTTGAGGATCTGGAAGAGCTTGACTGGCCGGAAAGCCTGAAGGACATGCAAAGGAACTGGATCGGCCGTTCTGAAGGAGCAGAGGTGACCTTCAGCATTGAGAACCATGAAGGGGCATTCACCGTCTTTACAACCCGTCCTGATACGCTCTTTGGGGCGACTTATGCGGTGCTTGCACCAGAGCATTCTCTTGTTGAAAGCATTACGGCTGAAGACCAGGCTGAGGCGGTCGAAGCATATCTTGAAAAAGTGAAGAGCAAAAGTGACCTGGAACGTACGGATCTGGCAAAAGAAAAAACAGGCGTATTTACCGGCGCATATGCCATCAACCCTGTAAACGGCGAAAAAATGCCGATCTGGATTGCCGACTATGTGCTTGCAAGCTATGGAACCGGCGCTATCATGGCCGTTCCTGCGCATGATGAGCGCGACTATGAGTTTGCAAAAGAATTCAGCCTGCCGATCAAGGAAGTTGTTGCAGGCGGAGATATCGAAAAAGAAGCGTATACAGGTGACGGGGAGCATGTAAACTCCGGATTCCTTGATGGCCTGCAGAAGGAAGAAGCCATATCCAAAGCAATCGAGTGGCTTGAAGAAAAGGGCATCGGGACGAAGAAAGTAACTTACCGCCTCCGCGACTGGCTGTTCAGCCGCCAGCGCTATTGGGGAGAGCCGATTCCGATCATCCATTGGGAAGACGGCACAATGACTGCCGTACCGGAATCAGAGCTGCCGCTGATGCTTCCGAAGACAACTGAAATCAGGCCATCCGGAACAGGAGAATCACCGCTCGCCAATATTGATGAGTGGGTCAATGTGACAGATCCTGAAACAGGCAAAAAAGGGCGCCGTGAGACGAATACAATGCCGCAATGGGCGGGAAGCTGCTGGTATTATCTGCGCTATATCGATCCTAAAAACGAAAATGCGATCGCTGATGCCGACCTGCTGAAAGAATGGCTTCCGGTTGATATTTATATCGGCGGTGCTGAGCATGCGGTTCTTCACTTGCTGTATGCACGCTTCTGGCATAAATTCCTGTACGATATCGGTGTGGTTTCTACCAAGGAGCCGTTCCAGAAACTGTTCAACCAGGGGATGATCCTTGGAGAGAACAATGAAAAAATGAGCAAATCAAAAGGCAATGTAGTGAATCCGGATGAAATCGTTGAGTCACATGGCGCCGACACACTGCGCCTGTATGAAATGTTCATGGGACCGCTCGAAGCTTCTGTTGCCTGGTCAACGAACGGCCTGGATGGCGCCCGCCGTTTCCTTGACCGTGTGTGGAGGCTGCTGATTGATGCTGATGGAAATCTGCACAGCAGAATAAAGGATGCAGAGCCGGAATCAGGCCTGGAAAAAGCCTACCATCAGACAGTTAAAAAGGTAACAGAAGATTATGAAGGGCTGAGGTTCAATACAGCCATTTCCCAGCTGATGGTATTCATCAATGAAGCTTATAAAGCAGAGACACTGCCTGTAAGCTATATTGAAGGCTTTGTCAAAATGCTGTCACCGATTGCTCCGCATATTGCGGAAGAGCTTTGGGAGAAGCTTGGGCACAGCGGCACAATATCTTATGAAGCATGGCCTGCTTATGATGAAGCCAAATTGGTCGATGATGAAGTTGAAATCGTCATCCAGGTCAACGGCAAGGTCAAAGCGAAGCTTATGGTGCCTGCCGATGCGGGACGTGAAGCCTTGGAGAAGATTGCAATGGATGATGATAAAATCCAGGAGCAGATTGATGGCAAAACAATCCGCAAGGTCATTGCCGTCCCAGGAAAGCTTGTCAATATAGTAGCCAACTAAAGCCAATGATCCCCTGTTTCAGCGAGAGACAGGGGATTTTTTAAGGCAGGGAAGACTTTTGCGATAGAAACTGTCATCAATGGAACCAGTTTTTTGCCTTATTTTACTTCCTTTGTTTATACTAATCATATTGGGTAGACGAATTAATGAGAGGGTGTCGTAGATGGAGAATATTGAAATCATCACAACAGAAGAGCTTGAGCAATTGCTGAAGGAAGGCAAGAAGCTTGAGCTTGTAGACGTAAGGGAAGATGAAGAAGTGGAGCAGGGCATGATTCCCGGTGCCAAGCATATCAGGATGGGAGATATTCCTGCCAATATGGATTACTTTGATGATGAGAAAGAATATATTTTCATCTGCCGCTCCGGCCGCCGCAGTGAGAACGTCTGCTATTACATGCAGGACCAGGGCTTCAAGGTCCGCAATATGGCTGGCGGAATGCTCGAATGGAAAGGCGAAACAAAGTAAAGAAGAAAGCTGCCTGTCGCAGGCAGCTTTTTATCATGGTTATAATTTCTGAATATTTCGTCCATACTTTTAAAAAAAGCAATTGAGGAGGGGCGAAAATGATTAAAGTGAAGCTCTTTGACCATGAGCATGAAAAAGATCTTGAAAAGGATATGAACCATTTCCTGGAACGGATTGATGAAAACAGGCTGATTGATATTAAATATAATGTTGCAGCCATTCAGGAAGAGGAAGAAGATCAGATCTACTGCTTTTCCGCTATGGTTGTTTACCGGTCCTGAACAGAAGGGCCGGTTTTTTTATAATCAATTATGATCTGGCAGCTGCGCCTGCCCCCTCGGGGTCATGCAGACGTTGCCACAGGACGTGGTGTTCTTAGTCTGCGTTCCTTAGGTGAACAAGGCGCTTGCGCTTTCCTTAATAGGAAGCAGCCTCTGCCGCATTGGTTCCGGCAAGCCTCCCTGTCACCAGTGCAGAGGTTATGTTATAGCCGCCGGTATAGCCGTGAATATCCAGGATCTCACCGCAAAAGTAAAGGCCGGGCATCAGCTTGGAAGCCATTGTCTGCGGTTCGATTTCCTTTGTGGATACACCGCCGCCTGTGACAAATGCTTTGTCAATCGGAAGGGTGCCATCGGCTTTGAACTGAAATGCTTTGCAGCTTTTTACGAACAGGCGGATCTTTTCGTGGGAAATGGTGCCGCCCTGTGCAGATGGATCGATTTCATTCCAATCGAGCAGGAACAGCAGGTAGCGTTCCGGCAAAAGCCCTTTCAGAATATTTTTTATGCTCTTTTTTGGATCTGCCTTTATCATGGAGGACACCTCCTGGAATAACGGCTCTTCCTTCCGGTCAGGAACAGCATCAAGGCTTAATATGACCTCTTTCAGATCCCATTTCTTCATCGCTTTCACGACATACTGCGAACATCTCAGGACTGCTGGGCCGCTTACGCCGAAATGGGTGAAGAGCATGTCCATCTTATGGGTGATAAGGGGTTTGCCTTTAGGATTCAGGACACTTAGAGCTGCATCCCTGAGTGCGAGCCCCTGCAGGACTTTATTTTTTATAAATGGCTCAGAGGAGGTGACAGGCACCTCAGTCGGAAATAGATCGGTAATCGTGTGTCCGGCTTTTTCCGCCCATGCGTAGCCATCCCCTGTAGAACCGGTATGCGGGACTGATTTGCCTCCCACCGCAATAACCAGGGACCTTGCTTCATACTTTGCCCCATTTTTCAGGAATACTGTATGGCCATTCTCCCCATAGGAAATATCCTCCACCGGTGAATCTGTTTTCACCTCGACATGGAGCTCCTTCATTTTAGACAGGAGCGCATCAACGACCGACTGGGCCTTGTCTGTGACAGGGAACATCCTGCCATGGTCTTCTTCTTTCAGCTGGATGCCCATATCTTCGAAGAAGCTTATAATATCTTCGTTGCTGAAAATTGAGAAAGCGCTGTATAAGAATCGGCCGTTGCCGGGAATATGCTTTATGATTTCATCTATTGGCAGGCGGTTCGTGACATTGCACCGGCCGCCGCCTGAAATGGCAAGCTTTCTGCCAAGTTTATTTCCTTTGTCGATAAGAAGGACTTTCATCTTCTTTTCTGCCGCAGCAATCGAAGCCATCAGGCCGGAGGGGCCGCCTCCAATTACAATTACATCGTACATTTTTTTTCACCAACTTTATTTACTTTTTGCTTTTTTAACATTAGTACAAAAGGATGGGAAAGGCAAATTTTTCAGGGGAATACCGTCCAATCGGGCGGCAACTAAGGAATCTGCTTTTTTTTCTAACGGCTGGGCCCGCAATAAAGTAGCATTGGGGGCAAAAGAAAGGTAAACTACTAATAGTGTGTTTACATTTTCGACAGAAACTGATAAAAATAGCGTTTTTGCGGCATTCTGCAGACCGCATGGATGAGTCAAGCAAGATTTTCTTTTTAGGAAGGGATTATATGTCATCTAAGCTTCTAAGAGGGACCTTTATATTAACCCTCGGCACCATTATATCAAAGGTTTTGGGCCTGTTTTATGTGATACCATTCTACCGGATTGTTGGGGACCATGGGAATGCTCTATACCAATACTCCTATGTGCCCTATACGATATTCATCAGCATTGCCACAGCGGGAATACCTCTGGCAGTTTCCAAATTCATCTCTAAATATAATGCTCTAGAAGAGTATGCAGTCGGCAGGAAGCTTTTTAAATCCGGCCTGATCGTAATGCTCTGCAGCGGGATTATTTCTTTTCTGGTTCTTTATTTTGCGGCGCCTGTCCTTGCAGAAATCAGCATACCTGATAATGACCTGGATTCAAGCGTCAAGGATGTAACAACGGTCATTAGGGCTGTCAGCTTTGCCCTGATAGTTGTCCCATTTATGAGTTTAATCAGAGGATTCTTTCAGGGACATCAGTCAATGGGTCCATCAGCCGTCTCCCAGGTGATCGAGCAGATTGTCAGGATCGCGTTCCTCCTTGCTGGTGCTTATATTGTTCTTGAATGGATGGGCGGAAGTCTGGTTACAGCAGTCAGTGTAGCCACCTTTGCTGCTTTTGTGGGAGCGATAGGCAGCCTGGCCATTCTGATCTGGTACTGGTATAAACGAAAATCCCATCTGGATGAGCTCCTCCTTCAGGACAAAGGGACGATGGATATTTCCCTGAAGGAAATGTATAAAGAAATCATCATTTATGCGGCGCCTTTTGTCTTTGTCGGCCTGGCCAATCCGCTCTTCCAGTTCATAGACCAGCTGACATTTAATCGGGCGATGTCAGGCATCGGCCTTGCGGACCAGGCTGAGACGGCTTTTGCCGTGCTGAATTTCCAGACCCATAAGCTTGTGATCATCCCTGTATCTCTGGCGACAGCATTTTCGCTTACACTTGTGCCCGCCGTTACAAGGGCTTTTACCGATAATGACCGCACAAGCCTGAACAAACAGCTGAACCAGACGTTCCAGGTGCTCCTTTTTCTTACATTGCCTGCTGCAGCCGGGCTTTCACTGCTGGCTGAGCCGGTTTTCACTGTCTTTTATGAACATAAGGAATTGGGTACAGAGGTTTTGAGAACATATGCGCCGGTAGCGATGCTGTTTTCCTTGTTCTCAGTTACAGCAGCGATCCTGCAGGGGATCAATGAACAGAGATTCACGATTCTGAGCCTGCTTGTCGGCCTGCTCGTCAAGCTGAGCCTGAATATTCCGCTCATCAAGCTGATGGAAACACAGGGGGCAGTATTGGCAACGACCCTTGGGTACACAGCAGCCATACTGATCAATCTATATGTCATCAGGACCTATGCAGATTATCCATTCCGCCTTGTTGTCAGAAGGAGCGTGCTGATCATCCTGTTCACGGCATTCATGTTGGCCGGCACTGCAGTAACCTATAAGCTGCTGACTTTATTCCTGTCTCCAGTGTCAACAATCCAGTCGCTGGTCATCATTGTCATTTGTGCGGGTGTTGGAGCGGCCATTTATTTTTATTTGGCCTTCAGGACGAGGCTTATCTATTTCCTATTCGGGCAGAGAGTGGAAAAAATCAAACAGAAGCTCCGCCTCCGTTTTTAATAAAGCAAAACGAAAGGCCGCCGCAGCACAAAGCGGGGCCTTTCGTTTTTTCCGGACAGGCCGGCTAGAGCTCCGGATTATAATAGACTGGTGAGGATCCGCCGATCCCCAGCCTCCGCTCAATGCGGTTCATCCTCCTGTTGAACCGGCTGCATTGTTTGCTAAGCTGCCCGACAGTGCGTTCAAGCTCGATGATGCGCTGCAGAATCTGGCCATCCCATGATGGAAGCAGGGCAGGGGATGTGCGAAAAGCCGGGTGCAGTGGATATGGATAAACGGGAATATGGCGCATAAGGAGCGCTCCTTTCATTTCGTAAAAAATTCTACTATACTCAAGACAAAAACCAGATAGTGCAGTCTATGATAAAAGCAATGGTTCCGGGACTGAAATCTATAAGGAGGAAGAAGGATGAGAATTGATAAAGTGCTGGCCAATCTTGGATACGGCAGCAGGAAAGAGGTTAAAAAGCTGCTTAAGGACGGTTCGGTGACTGTCAATGATGAAAAGATCAAGGATGCCAAGCAGCATGTCGATCCTGAAAAAGATCTTATCCGTATAAACGGGGAAACCATCGAATACCGGGAATTTATTTATTTGATGATGAACAAGCCGCCTGGCGTCATTTCAGCAACAGAGGATAATAGAGATGAAACGGTCATCGATCTCCTTGAGGCAGAGGATCTCATTTTTGAGCCTTTCCCTGTCGGAAGGCTTGATAAAGATACTGAAGGCCTGCTCTTGATTACGAATGATGGCCACCTGGCCCACCGCCTGCTCTCCCCAAAGAAGCATGTGCCGAAAACGTACTTTGCAGTCATAGACCAGGAAGTGACTGAAGAAGATGTCATTGCCTTCCGCAAAGGAGTCATCCTTGATGACGGCTATGCGACAAAGCCGGGAGAGCTCAATATCCTGAAGTCAGGAGAGCGGTCTGATATCGAATTGACGATTACAGAAGGAAAGTTTCACCAAGTCAAAAGAATGTTTGAGGCTGTGGGGAAGAAAGTGGTATATCTGCAGAGGCTTTCAATGGGTCCGCTGCAGCTGGATGAGACGCTTGAGCTTGGTGAATACAGGGAGCTGACAGAGGAAGAGCTGCAGTCCCTGATGGACTATGAAGTGAAGTAACAAAAAAATCGCCTTATAAGGGCGATTTTTTTGTTTATGGATCCCCCGGACCCCGGGAGACTGAATTTACGATGATAACTTAACTTTTCTTTGCGTTGTCGTCCATTTTCCTCTGCTTGGACTGATGACTAAATCATTATAGGCCAGGACATTCAAATCTCGTTGTATGGTGCGAGGAGTAATACCAAATTCCTCTACAAGCTCCTGAGTTGTTACAGTTCCGCGCTTACAAATAAACATGTAGACGGCTTTAATGCGGTTTAACATCCGGTTAGTCGAAGGTTTCAAAGAACCACTCCCTATCCTTTTTTCAAACCTTTGGCAAATTCCTGCAACCGACAGCTTCGATGAAGAAACATGTCTTCAAGGTATGTAGTTTTCTTTTCCCCAGACAACTCCTTTTCTAATCATTAAAGAATGTTCTAGATGTCATACTTCTACAATAATTGTACTCTTTCTTGCTTGATAATGCTACTTTAATACTTGAATTTACAAAAGATTAATACAACTTGGGCGGAGCCGGCCGCATTTTCAACGGGGCATGGGTTCCATGTAAGAGTCCGCAGGCTGCCTGGCTTCCTTATAACCTTATGCTTAATTGCAGTGGCATATGTATATATTGGTATTTTGCTGAATAGGTCTTATAGCCTGTATTACCAATGGGGGAATTTCATTATAATCAATGAGTACTTGATATAGATAACCGAAAGGATTGGAAAACTATTGGATCAGTCATTGCGTGAACAGCTCGTTCACAGAAAAGAAAGCCTGTATTTTGCTTTTGTCATTTTATTCGGCATCCTTACGTATTTGCTATTATCTATAACTATTATTGGCATTATCATGCTGGCCATTTTGCTGGCTGCCACAATCATTCTCCACGGGCTGATGATGGGCGGAATCCGCAGGAACGGTGTAAAGCTTGGGGAAAAGCAATTCCCTGAGCTGTATGGAAAGGCGGTTTCAGTGGCCGGGGAGATGGGGCTGGCGAAAGTTCCTGATATTTATATTGTGGAATCCGAAGGGGTTCTCAATGCTTTTGCATCCAGGTTTTTCAGAAAAAATATGGTGGTGCTGTATTCTGGTATTTTTGAATTAATTGAGCAGAAAGCGGAGAAGGAGGTACTGTTTGTACTTGCCCACGAGTTTGCCCATCTGAAACGAAGGCATGTGACTGTAAGCTTCCTCCTATTGCCTGCCTTGTGGGTGCCATTCTTGGGAAATGCGTATTTAAGAGCTTGCGAGTATACCTGTGACCGCTATGCCGCCTACTATACTGATTCTTATGAAGCTTCCAGGAACGCGCTGACAATGCTTGCCATCGGGAAAGAATTATATAAGAAGGTCGACCAGGAAACCTATATGGAACAGATTGAGTCGGAGCAGGGCTTTTTCATCTGGCTGAATGAAAAGCTGTCCACCCATCCGCATCTTCCGAAAAGGCTGCATGCACTGGCCCAGTTTTTTGCCCCGGAAACGGCATTGGTGCTTAAAGAGAAGCGAAGTACCGTCTGGATTGGTTCTATCGCTGCTGCACTCTTTCTGATCCTAGCCGGAACCGGGCTCTGGTTCGGCATTAAAGGAATCGAAAATCTTGCTTTACTCTCAGATGTTCCAATGGATGGACAAGCAGAAGAGGTGGAAGGAATCACCTCTCTGATGGAGGCTGCAGAGACAAATGACCTCGCCTCTATTGAAAGCCAGATTGGCGATGGGGCTGACATCAATGCTGCTGACAGTGAAGGATCCACTGCCCTGCACTGGGCCGTGTACAGCGGACAGGCAGATGCCGCCCGGCTCCTGGCAGAACACGGAGCTGATCCGAATACATTGGATGTTTATGACACAACCCCTTTAATGAGCGCGGTTTTTGCAGATGATGCCAGTATGGCTGAATTGCTTCTGGAATATGGGGCAGACCCGTTATTTACAGATGCGGAGGGCATGACAGCCTATGATTATGCTCTGGAATACGAAAACCTTGAAGTATTGGAAGTGCTTAAGCCATATTATGAATAAGAAAGCACGCTGCTGAAGAATTCAGCAGCGTTTTTTGGTGCTTATCCATGAATTTTACAATTAAGTGCTCTCTGCTGTCTGAACAAACACCGTGCTATAATATGAAAAAAAGCAGCGGGAAAGGGGAGAGATGCATGAAAGTGGGAACGATTAAAGAAATCATCAGGCACCCTGTCAAATCCTTTGGCGGTGAAAGTGTGGCAGAGACGCGGCTGATGCCTTACGGGTTATATGGAGACAGGAGCCATGCTTTCCTGGACACGTCGAGGCCTGGAAGATTCCTGACCATTACCCAGGCTCCTGAAATGGCAACATTTTCGGCGTGTTTTTCAGGAAAGGAACAGGATAACATGTTTCCGGCAGTCATCATCAGGATGCCTGATGGAAGCAGCGTCAAATGGGGCGACTCTCGCATACGGGAATATTTAGAAAACCTTACAGGCGTAAAAACTGAGCTGATCCAATACTCGCCAAAGAGTGTACCTTTAGGTCCCATAGAAGAGGAGCATCTCCAGCTGGTTTCTGCCGCTTCATTGAAAAAACTCGGTGAAATGCTGGGCAGGGAAGTGGACCACCGGCGCTTCCGGCCCAATATAATCGTTGATATTGAAGGGTCTGTTCCCTTTGCAGAAGAAAGCTGGTTTGGAAAAAAGCTGATCATCGGCAGCGGAGGATCGGCTATCAGGATTAAGCGGCATTGTGAAAGATGCCAGATCATTACAGTCGATCCGGAGGATGCCGGTAAGGATGCCAGCCTTCTGAAAATGGTTGCCAAAGAAAGGAACAATCATTTCGGTATCTATGCTTCAGTATTGAGTACAGGCTTGATCCGAACAGGTGATGCAATCTATCTTGCAGATTGATCGAGGAAACTTTTCCCTTCTCTTCTCCGTATATATATCGGGAGGGAAAACAATGAAACTATTAACAGCGCAAATAAAACAGGCGGGATACAGCAAAGAGGCGCCATATCTGCAGGATATTCAATTTGAAGTCCATTCAGGAGAGCTGATCGGCCTTATCGGGGCGAATGGTGCAGGAAAGAGCACAACCATTAAAACGATTCTTGGCCTGATGGAATATACAGAAGGAGAAACCATTTTTAATGAAGGGATCAAATACTCTTATGTTCCCGAGCGGCCCATCTTTTATGACGAACTTACATTATGGGAGCATCTCGACTTTATCGCTGCAGTTGAAGAGCTCAGCGATCAGGAATACAGGAAGCAGGCGGAGAGGCTGCTGGAGATTTATAAGCTGGCAGACTATGCACATGATTATCCCCATACATATTCAAAAGGAATGCAGCAGAAGGCCATGCTGGTCCTCTCCATGATCATCAATCCTTCTCTATATATCATTGATGAGCCTTTCATCGGCCTGGATCCAAATGCAACCAGGCTTTTCCTGGAATCAGTCGAAAAGGAGCGCCAGAAGGGTGCAGGCATTTTGATGTCGACCCATGTTCTGGACACTGCCGAAAAGGTTTGCGACAGGTTTATAATCATTAATAAAGGCAGGGTCGCGGCATCTGGGACCATGGATGAAATCAGGCAGAAATGCGGTTTGCCTGGCGGGTCGCTGTTTGACTGCTTCCACAAGTATTCAGAGGAGCATGAAAATGACTAGCAGCAAGCTCCTTTTTAAAAGGCTTTCGGCAGAATGGAAATACCAGTACAGCGTCTTCAAATCAATTGCGGACTGGACCATCATTCTTTATGTGGCGGTTCCTGCAGCAGTCATCTCTTTTTTCATATACAGGTCCTGGTGGACAGAAATGCCCGGGTGGATCTCAATGGTGCCGGCAGTTTTCCTGTTCCTTCCAGGCTATATAGCCTCATGGGGCGGCCATTACCGAACCTTTATCCAAGAGGCGGATAAAGTATTTCTTATAAAAAACAGGAAGCTTTATTTTGGACTTAAAAAAGGAGCTTTCCTCTATTCTCTTCTGGCCGGAGCGTGCCAGGCAGCCTTGATAGCCATTCTGCTGCTTCCCTTTTTCATGGGGCATTACGGCTTTACAATGCTATATGCCGTTTCCTATTTCCTGTTTTTCTTTTCCTGCAGAGTGTTTATAATGTGGCTGAAGCAAAAACTGAGAAAGATAGAAGGGAAGTTTTTAAGGGTATTATCCAATCTTGGAAGCTTTGTGCTGCTAAGCTGGGTGGTCCAGCTGATTTTTGCCTTGTGGCTCGGGGGAAATCTGCTGCTCTTTAATATGACTGCGTTCCTGCTGCTTGCCCTGGGAATATTCCTGTATAGCAGGATTCTGCCAAAAACGTCTGCCTTTGATAGTGAAGCGGCATTTGAGAGGGAAGAAAGAGTCAAATATACAGGTCTGATTTTCCAGCTTTCCTATGAGGTAGAGATGCCTTCGCCTTCCACAGTAAGAAAAAAGCCTTTTTTGTTCCGGCATTCAAAAAGGATATTCAGGAATAGGACAGTCTCCGCCGGATTTCTGGAAGTTTTTATTAAAGTATTCCTGCGCAGCCCGTCTTATTGGGCAAACTATTTGAAAATCATATCACCTGCAGTGGCAGCGATAGTCATCATTCCGCCTATCTGGTTAAAAACGGTCATAGCCATCGGCTTCCTTATCATGATGTTTTCGTGGCTGCAGATGATCTGGGGGAAAATCACTATCTCCCATCCTCTCACCAAGAAATATGGTGAAAGGGATGCTTATTTTTCGGCACGGTCCAAAGCGGTATGGGTTCTCTTTCTTCTGTCCGTCATTCTTGTTATACTGGCGGCAGCGGGAGGACTTTGGCTGACAGGCCAGATGCCTGCTGGCAGCCCTTCTCTTTGATTTAAGGTTTTTCTTTGAGATGATTTATAATGGAAGAGCGAAGGTGGTTTTATTATTCCGGCAGCAGCCTGGCTGTTTCCGGAATATACATAAGGAGGATTACGATGAAAAACATTGATTGGCAGAAAGAAATAGAAGAACGGGAGCCGGCTTTCCTGGCTGACACCCAGAAGCTTCTGCAAATCAGGAGCATCCTTGATGAGGAAAATGCGACTGAAGATGCCCCTCTGGGAAAAGAAGTCAAAGAAGCACTGGATTTTATGCTGGAGCTGGGCAGCAAGGACGGATTCTCTGTGAAAAACACCGGCAATGTTGCAGGACATATTGAATTTGGAAATGGAGAAGAAATCGTCGGGATCCTTTGCCATGTCGATGTTGTTCCTGAAGGTGACGGATGGACAAGCGATCCTTTTGCTGCAGAAATAAGGGATGGAAAGATATTTGCACGCGGGGCGCTTGATGATAAAGGGCCTACGATGGCCGCTTATTATGCTATGAAAATAGTCAAGGAGCTGGGACTGCCGCTAAGCAAAAAAGTGCGGATGATTGTCGGCACGGACGAAGAAAGCGACTGGCGCTGTGTGGACCATTATTTTAAGCACGAGCAGATGCCCGATATCGGTTTTGCCCCTGATGCTGATTTTCCGATCATCTATGCAGAAAAAGGGATTTCCGACTTTGACCTTGTTCAGGAAAGCACGGCAGAAAACCAGGATGGCGATGTCAAAGCAGAAGTTGCTTCTTTCCAGTCTGGCCGAAGATACAACATGGTCCCTGACTATGCTAAAGCATCCCTGCTTGTCCATCATGAACAGACAGAGGTGCTGCAGCGGTTTGTCGATTTCCAGAAGCAGCATGACCTGAAGGGCAGCTATCATGTAGATAATGGTGAGTTGATTCTTGAGGTTGAAGGAATTTCTGCACATGGAATGGAGCCTGATAATGGGAAGAATGCGGGCTTATATTTAGCGAAATTCCTTTCAGAGCTTTCGATTGATTCAAAGGCAGCCCAATTTTTCAGCTTTGCTGACCGCTATTTCTTTAAGGATTCACGCGGCAGGCAGCTTGGAGCGGCCTGCTCTGACGATATCACAGGCGATCTGACCATTAATCTTGGCAAGATGAGCTATACACAGGCAGAAGGCGGACGGCTTGGATTGAATCTCCGCTATCCTGTCACCAATGATATGGCCTTAACCAAGGAAACCGTCATGGCTGCCGCTGGAAAAGAAGGTTTCCGCCTCGAAAACTTTACAGATTCCAAGCCGCATCATGTGGATGAAGATACTTTCCTTATCCAGACGCTGAAAAAAGTGTATGAGGAGCAGACTGGAGATGAAGCCAAGCTCATCTCGATCGGCGGAGGAACGTATGCCCGTTCGCTAAAGGCAGGTGTCGCTTTTGGCCCATTATTCCCTGACAGGGAGGACATTGCCCACCAAAAGGATGAATATATGTTTATTGAGGACCTGGTGAAAGCTGCAGCCATCTATGCCCAGGCTATTTACGAGCTGGCGAAGTAAAAAGAAAAAGCATAGGCTGAATATTGTATAGGGGAGGAACTGAAGTGGAATATGCAATCCTGAATGGGGAATTGATCGAACGCAAGGATGCCAAGGTTGACATTGAAGACAGAGGCTATCAGTTTGGCGATGGTGTCTATGAGGTAATCAGAGTATATAACGGCAAAATGTTTACAGCTGAGGGCCACCTGAACAGGCTGTCTGAAAGCTGCGAAAAGATCGGACTGAACCCTGGTTATACAAAGGAAGAGCTCAAAACAAAACTGGAGGAGCTGATCGGGAAAAACAAAATTGATTTCGGAACAGTCTACCTTCAGTATTCAAGGGGCATTTCACCAAGGAACCACGCCTTTCCCGGCGGTGACGTCCCTGCTGCTTTCGTGGCCTATACCCGTGAAGCCGCGCGGCCGGAGGATAATATGAAATCCGGAATCAAAGCTATCCTGACTGAAGATATCCGCTGGCTCCGCTGCGATATTAAAAGCCTTAACCTGCTCGGCAATCTGCTGGCCAAGCAGAAGGCGGCCCAGTCCGGCTGCTTTGAAGCCATCCAGCACAGGGGAGATATAGTGACCGAGGGCAGCTCATCTAATGTCTTCATCGTAAGCGAAGGCAAACTGGTGACACATCCGGCTGATAATTTCATCCTTAACGGGATATCACGGCAAAAAGTGCTCGAGATTTCCCGGGAGAATGATATCCCTTATGAGGAGAAGACTTTCACGATTGATGAACTCCTGGGTGCAGATGAGATCTTCATTTCCAGCACAACGGCTGAAGTGATGCCGGTCGTCGGGATCGACGGCAGCCCTGTAAAGGACGGAAAGACAGGAAAGCTGACGCAGAAGCTGCAGGGCCTTTTCCTTGAAAAAATTGAAAAGGAATGCGGAAGCATTCAAACCGGTGCTTTGAACAGCTGAAAAAAACCGGCCAGGCACTCCAGATCGGGAGGCTTGGCCGGTTTCTTTTCATATAAAGCTGTTTCAGTCATTTACTTCATCTTACTCAAATCGGAACAGGTCGCTGGAAAGGTATCTTTCCCCGGTATCACAGACGATGAAGACGACAACATCTTCCGGTGTGAGCCTTTTGGCGACTTCAATGGCCGCAAAGCAGGCTGCCCCTGAGGAAGGGCCGACAAGGATACCTTCCTCCCTGGCGAGCCTCCTTGTAGTGTCATAAGCTTCTTCGTCCTTGATCTGGTGGATTTCATCGTAAACATCCTGATTAAGGATTTCAGGGATAAAGCCGGGGCTGGTACCGACAAGCTTATGCTTCCCTGGCTTCCCTCCTGAAAGGACTGGAGAGCCCTTCGGTTCGACAACGTGGACCTCAAGACCCGGATATTTCTCTTTCAGCACCTCTCCGGTTCCGGTGATCGTTCCGCCTGTGCCTGCAGTTGCGACGAAAGCAGACAGGGGCTTTCCAATCTGTTCCATCCCATCAATGATTTCAAGTGCGGTTGATGTTCTGTGGGCATCAGGGTTTGCTTCGTTATCAAACTGCATCGGGACAAAGCTGTCCGGGATTTCCTCTGCAAGCTCCAGCGCTTTTTTGATCGATCCCGGCATCTTTTCATCACCCGGTGTGAGGACCACTTCCGCCCCATACGCTTTCAGCAGATTGATCCGTTCGAGGGTCATTGTGTCAGGCATGACAAGGATGGCCTTATAGCCGCGTGCTGCTGCATTCATCGCAAGGCCGATCCCCGTATTCCCGCTTGTAGGCTCAATGATGGTCGAGCCCTCTTTCAGCCTTCCTTCTTCCTCTGCTTTAATGATCATATTAAAAGCTGCCCGATCTTTGACGCTTTTGCTCGGGTTGTAAAATTCGAGCTTAGCATAAATGGCTGCCCCATTCTCTGGAGCCAGCCTGTTCAGCTTCACGAGCGGCGTGTCGCCAATCAAGTCAGACAGGTTATCTACAACCTTCATAAAACTCTTCCTTTCCAAAAATAATAATAAAGCTATTTTGCATTCCTTCAGCAAATCTCATGCAAAAGGAGGGGAACTAAATGATTTTCTTTTTATACTGTGCCCCATAATCATACCTAAAAGGAGGGAAGGCTATCAAATCTTAAGGATTATCCGGCAGCTTTTTGTTCCCGGAAGTACAAATTTTGTTAAAATAAATAGAAATGTCATGGAAAGGGCGTTTTAGGGATGCAAACACATTATTTTTTTGCTGTACGGCTGCCTGATGATGCTAAAGAAAGACTGAAGCAGAAATGCGGAGCGGCAGCAGAAATGCTTGAATTTCAGAAATGGGTCCATTATCTGGATTATCATATTACTCTGGCCTTCCTTGGCAATGCAGGGAAGGACAAGCTGCAGCATGCAGCAGGCCTTGTCAGGAAAGCGCTACGGGAAGAAGAGGCCTTCAGCCTTTCCACCTCAAAGTTCGGTGTCTTCGGAAAGCCGGATCAGCCAAGGATCTTTTGGGCGGACACAGCTGCCGGGCCCAGGCTTGCCGAGGTAAGGCAGAAAGTATTTGATGCCTGTACAGAAGCAGGCTTTCAGCTGGAAACCCGGCCTTTTAAGCCGCATATCACTCTGGCAAGGAAGTGGGCAGGCAGCAGCCCTTTTGACCCGGCCCTTTTGGAAAATGAATCTTTTTTAACAGAAAGAATCTCATTTCCTGCCGCAGAAGTGGTTTTATATCAGACGCATATGGATAGAAGTCCTAAATACGAAGCAATCGAGGTTTATACACTGAAATAAAATACAAGGAAACAAGGAAGGCAGAGGGAATGGGACAGTTAATAAAGCTACAGGATTATATTTCACGCTATGAACAGGATATCTTTTTATATCCTTCCAGATATGTCCGATTGAAAAAGCAGCGGTGGAGTCAGCTTTTGGACGCATGGGAAAAAAACGATGGGCGGTTTTTCGGCCCTGAACCGGGAGAAGCAGCAGATGATTGGAAGCTGGAAGAAAAGCAGCCCCTGTCAGAGAGGATCAAGGGAATATTCAGCATGAAAAGGAAGCCGGAGGAGCCTGAACAGCTGCCGGTTCCAGAAAAGGAAGTGGAAGAGAAGCTCGAATTTGATCCTCAGTTTGCCTCAAGGCCGGATACGGCAGACGAATTGAAGCAGCAATTCCTGGATCAGCTTTTTAAATTTCAAATGAAGTGGGCGAGCTCGACCATCATGGAAAAATCATTTGTTCAAAGATCTTTTTTCTATAATCCCGAGCTCCGCTTCCTCCTTCAGCGTTTTCCGGACACCTATCTGCTCCTTTATAAGCCTGTATTCCGTTTGAAAAAAGCGCCTGTGGAGGCAGAATCGGTCTTTATTACGCCGACTGGGGCATATTGCCTTTCCTTTATGGAAGAAGATGAGCAGGCTGTTTTCATCGGTTCCAAGGAGCATTTCTGGTTAAAAAGGACAGGAAAGGAAGAAAAGAAAATACTGAATCCGCTCATCGCCCTGGACCGGACAGAAAAAATTGTAAAGAGCATTTTTCAAATGTATGAAATCGATTTCCCGGTACATAAAGTATTAGTAAGCCGGAAAGGCTATTTTGATTATCCGAATGTGCCATATGGGGTGGAGCTGATTGAGAAGCGGGGATTCGAGGAATGGTTTGAAGCTATGAGGAATAACACATCCCCCATCAAGCATATCCAGCTTAAAAGCGCGCAGATCCTCCTGCAATATTGCCAGACAACCTGTGTGAAACGTCCGGAATGGGGAGAATCGGAATAAGGCTGCCAAAAAATATATGCCCGGGCAGCTTTCTAAAGGTTTTGTTAGTGTTTTATGAGGAATTCTGGCTCATTCGTGTAAAACGCTGTTTAGCCAGCCTTAAAAAATGCCCTGGGCAAGGTTTGGGGCAGCCTGTATTACAGGTAATAAGGAAGTACTCGGAGGATAGCCGAGAAGAGAAGCGGAGTGAGACGATGATCACAGTGGAACGGATGTACCATGCGTATCTTGATGAATTGAATATCATTGCCATCCTGCTTCCCCGTTCTTATTACAATGGCAGCTGTTCTGAATTTGCTCTTTCAGGCCTGGATGGGAAGAAGGAGCTAATTATTAAAGAACGGCAGGAACTGGAAGAGGAGATTAAATATATTTGCACCTTTGAAGGTGATCTGGATCTCGGAACAACCTGCTGGATTCATGATGAACATGGGGGGAAGACAGACCTTCAGATCGGATCTGTTATCCGGACAGAGGCATTTGATGAGAAATATTATTATGGAGGGAGCCTCGGGTGCTTTTATACAGAAGAACAGACGCTGTTCAAGCTATGGGCCCCTACTGCCACTCAAGCCAGGCTGTCGATAGAGGATCCCGGGAAGGGAATTACGGAATATGCGATGGAAAGAGGGGATTATGGGGTCTGGTCCTATTGTGCCGAGGGAGATCTTGAGCTTCATGCCTATTCTTATAAGGTATGCATCGATCTTGAGTGGCGGGAGGCTGCAGACCCATATGCTGCCGCACTTACGGCCAATGGGGAGAAAGCCGTCGTTGCAAGTCCCGGGAAAATAAAGATATCTGAACATGAGCTTCCGCAGCTGGAACATGATACAGATGCGGTCATATACGAAACCCATATCAGGGACTTTACCATCCATCCCGGGAGCGGTGCGGATAAAAAAGGCACATACCGGGGCGCGGCAGAGCTGGGTACAAAGGGGCCTGACGGCTGTTCGACCGGCCTTTCCTATGTGAAGGAGCTTGGGGCAACTCATATCGAATTTCTCCCATTCCATGATTTTGCTGGGGTGGATGAGCTTGGGGAAAAGTCGGATTATAACTGGGGCTATAACCCGCTCCACTTCAACGCGCCTGATGGCAGCTATTCCGAGGACCCGGAAAACCCGTATTTGCGGATCCGCGAATTGAAGGACTTGATTTCAGCTGTCCATTCTCAGGGGCTGCGGGTCATAATGGACGCTGTGTACAACCATGTTTATATCAGGGAAACATCCGATTTTGAAAAGCTTGTACCCGGCTATTACTTCCGGCATGATGAGTTCGGGATGCCTTCAAACGGAACCGGGGTAGGCAATGACTTTGCCTCTGAGAGGAGAATGGCGGGAAAGTTCATCATCGATTCCGTAAAGTTCTGGCTGCATGAATATAAAATTGACGGTCTGCGCTTTGATCTGATGGGAATCCTGGATGTCGGGACGATGAAAGAGGTCAGGAAAGCTGCAGATGAAGCCGGCAGGCATATCCTCGTCATCGGAGAGGGGTGGGACCTTAACACTCCTCTCCCGCAGGAACAGAAGGCCAATCTGCGCAACCAGGCCAAGCTCGAGAGGATCGGCCAGTTCAATGACTGGTTCAGGGATTCTATTAAGGGAAGCACATTCAATATGTATGATAAAGGCTATGCACTCGGAAATACACATTACCGCGAGGATGCGAAACAGGTTCTTGCCGGAAGCATCGGAATGGGCAAAAAGGCACTCTTCCGTTCACCTGGGCAGTCTGTGAACTATGCCGAATCGCATGATAACCATACACTATGGGATAAGCTTGGCGCATGTTTCCCTGAAGAGGGAGAGGAATTCAAGCAGAAGCACCACCGGCTTGCGACGGCAATGGTCATCCTTGCACAGGGGATCCCTTTCCTTCACAGCGGACAGGAATTTTTCAGGACAAAAAACGGGGACGGCAACAGCTATCGGTCGCCAAATGAGATCAACTGGCTTGATTGGGAGCGCCGCCTTCACTATCAGGATAATGTGAATTATATAAAAGGGCTGATTGACATAAGGAAAAAAATCAAAGCTTTCCGCTTTCACAGCACAGACCTGGTCAGGAAGCATATGCAGTTCATCCAGGCAGAAGAACCGATGATTGCATTCGAGCTGCAGGATATCAGGGAATTCGGGGGCTATGATTCCATCAGGGTATGCTTCAATCCTTCCTGGGAGGAGCGGACGCTCACTGCAGAAGGAGAATGGGAAGTTTTGGCGGACGGAGACGCGGCGGGTGCAGAACCGGTGAATACTGTGAACTCGGGGGCTGTAAGAATTGCCCCATGCAGCCTGCTGATCCTTGCCAGAAGGTGAAAGGAGCTGCCCTTTTGCACGCCCGGGGCTGATTCGGGATCAAACCATTAAAATTAAAAAGAAATCATTATAATAAAATACTGTTTTTATCTCTGATTGACTTGACTAGAAAACACGCTAAGAGATAAAATTTATAAGATAGCTATTGCAGGACATTTGCTTCAATAGCTTTTTTTTATTTTACTTTGCTTTTTTATACAAAAGTCCTTTAATCAATTAGCGGCGGAATGGACAGGGAGCAGACTTTGCTTTCTTGTGCAGACACGCATATATAAAGGGGAGACTGCAGAAGGACTGGCTGAGATGCGGGCCTTGCACCTTCCTTATTCGCATTTAATTTGCAGAAAAACATTGTAGGTGAACAATTTTGGAACATTTATTTGGACAAGATTGGGAGATAGTTCCTGCCGGAGGAGCGACAGGTGAAGCATTTTTTGCCCAGCATGAAGAGCAGCAATTATTCTTGAAGCGGAATTCTTCGCCATTTCTCGCTGTTTTGTCAGCAGAAGGAATTGTTCCAAAGCTTGTGTGGACAAAAAGGCTTGAAAATGGGGATGTTATAACAGCCCAGCAATGGCTTGCCGGAAGGGAATTGAAGCCGGGGGATATGGAAGATGAACGGGTAGCCAGGCTTCTCAAGAAAATCCATGACTCCAGGCCCCTCCTTGGGATGCTCAGCAGGCTGGGAAAGTCCCCGCTGAAGCCAGAAGCCATACTGAACGCGGTCACAGAAGAGCTGGATGAAGAAATCAGCAGACTGGATGCTGTCAGGAAGGCCCTCGGGTTCCTTGAAGAAGAGAAGGGGAATATCTGCTGTGAAGATATGGTCGTCTGCCATTGCGACGTCAATCATAACAACTGGCTGCTCACAGAGAACGACCAGCTGTATCTGATTGATTGGGATGGAGCGATGATTGCCGATCCCGCCATTGATCTCGGGATGCTCTTATACTGGTACATCCCCCGCGAAAAGTGGAATTCCTGGCTGGAGCGGTATGGCATGGAATTGACACCCTCCCTTGCCCTTCGCATGAAATGGTATGTGGCTGCCCAGACTCTGACTTCGATTCAATGGCATAAAAGCAAGGGAAGATATGAAGAAATGGATAGGTGGATCCAGTTCCTCAAGGAGCTTGACCTGGGCTAGGAAAGCTGGTCAATGCTCTCTACCCACTGGGAGAGCTCCTGCTGGTGCAGCTCTATATGGCCGTCGAGATTGGAAGAGCCTGCGCCATTTTGACTGTAGCTGTAAATCTGCTCCAGCACTGTCCTGACCTCCTGGCCAATATTTGCGTTGACCATGAGGGATTTCACCAAACGCTCCAATTGTTCACACTCTGAAACCGATCCGCAGCAGTCTGTCTGATGACTGCTTAATATATCCCTCAGCAGGGTTAATTGATCCGTATGGCACAGCGGCATATGATTCAGCATCCTTTCTATTTGTACATGAATGGGATTGAGGGCTCCAACAAAAAAAGGAATTCACATTTATCTTGTGAATTCCTTTTTTTTATTATTCATAGCTTATCGTTTATGCATGGTTGACAGGCTTGCCAATATAAAGTCTCTGCCTCTTTGATCTGACTTTCTGTGTCCATTTTCTGTTTCTAAGCTTCTCATAAGGGTAGACAGTCACACTGTAGCCAAGGAACATAATGCCTATAACTAAAAGGACGGCTATTTCCAATCCTGTCTCAATCAATTTTCTCATGCTAATTCAGCTCCTTTTTATGCCTGGAGGAAAAGCCTGCCAGGCGGCGTTTTTCCCGTTCGCGTACACTCTTAAAACCTTAACAAAACATCCCATAAATGAAAAACGCATTCTCGTGTGATATATAGGAGATATTTCCGGTATCATAAGATGAACACGCTTTAACAGACAGTGCCCTTACATATGCGGCCATATGCTCCCCGATCCTTCCTGAACGAGGGTTGCATCGATTGGGAAGGCATGGTATTGTTTGAACGATATTATTATTTAGGGGTGTCCTCATGAGACAAAGAAACAAGCCTTGGGCTAAAGATAAATTAATGCAGCATCCGCAATATGTCATACTGGAGCCGGATCAGCATAAAGGAAAATGGGCTGAAGTATTTGGGGCAGACCAGCCTCTCCATATTGAGATAGGTACAGGGAAAGGCCGGTTCATCACCGGGATGGCTAAGGCCAATCCTCATATCAACTATATCGGAATAGAATTGGCAGAAAGCGTCATCGTTACTGCTCTTGATAAGCTTATCGAAGAAGAACTTCCCAATCTGAAGCTGATGAATGCCAATGCCAAAAACCTGGCAGAGTATTTTAATAAAGGGGACGTAGACAGGGTTTATCTTAATTTCTCAGACCCTTGGCCAAAGACCCGGCATGAAAAAAGAAGGCTCACATTCAAAAGCTTTCTTGATGTCTACAAAAGCATCCTTGTGGATCAAGGGGAAATCCATTTCAAGACTGACAACCAGGGACTGTTCGAATATTCACTGACAAGCTTCTCCGAATACGGACTCCTCCTCACCTACGTCAGCCTCGACCTTCACAACAGCGGCTATGAAGGCAATATCATGACCGAATACGAAGAAAAATTCTCCGGCAGAGGCAGCAGAATCTACCGCTCTGAAGTGAGATATCAATAAAATTGCAGAAAGCTGCTCGCGGGCGGCTTTGGTATAGACAAAAGGAGTACGGATATTTCGTACTCCTTCTTTGGTTATGTTTTTTAGGATTTACTGTGAAAGGCCACAACAATTGTTCATTTGTTTAGCTTTTTAAATGGGCTGTTAATTTCCGTTCCAGGCACTTCGCTTTCCGCGGGGCGACGCTGAGCCTCCTCTTCGCTACGCTCATGCGGGGTCTCAGCCTTGCCGCTACTTCCCGCAGGAGTCTGCGTGCCTTCCACTCCAATTAACAGGTTCAATAACCTTGGGAATGCAACTAAGTTTTTTAAAGATAAAACCAAAAATCTTCCTAATTTCAATACATTTCAATAATTCTGTTGTATCTTATTTTATGCTGAGCAAATATTCCACCAACTCCCCTCTTAATGATAAACTAACAAGTATACATACAATCTGCTGAAAAGGGAGTGCGCAAATGGAAACCTTAAAATTAAAAACAGTCAAGCTCACGTGGCTCAACGGCGGGGTCACACATCTGGATGGCGGCGCCATGTTCGGCGTTGTGCCAAAGGCACTGTGGGAAAAGAAATATCCCTGCAATGAAAAAAACCAGATCGAGCTAAGGACAGATCCAATCCTTGTGGAAGCTAA
This sequence comes from Bacillus infantis, assembly GCF_020171945.1. Lineage (GTDB taxonomy): Bacteria > Bacillota > Bacilli > Bacillales > Cytobacillaceae > Bacillus_AB > Bacillus_AB infantis_A. The sequence goes on from NZ_JAIVAP010000002.1 coordinate 75,527, forward strand.
CGGGAAAAAGATGCTCATAGAAACAGGCATCGGTTCCGGCAAGCTTAACGAAAAGCAAAAGCGGAACTACGGAGTGACAGAAGAATCCAGCCTTGAAAAATCCCTCGGGGAGCTTAACCTTGGCCCGGAGGATATCGATTATGTACTGATGACCCATCTGCATTTTGACCATGCATGCGGCCTTACCAGGCTTGAAGGGGAAGAATTTGTATCTGTATTCCCAAATGCCAGGATCATTGTATCGGAAACCGAATGGGAAGAGATGCGCAATCCGAACATCCGGTCCAGGAATACATACTGGAAAGAGAACTGGAGCGGGATAGAGGGCCAGGTAGTCACATTTAAAGATGAATGGAGCTTCGGCCCAGTGAGAATGGTCCACACAGGCGGTCACAGTGATGGGCATTCCATTATTCTCATCGAGGAAGAAGGGGAAACAATCGTTCATATGGCTGACATCATGCCGACTCATGCCCACCAGAATGTTCTGTGGGTGCTTGCTTTTGACGATTATCCGATGGACTCAATCGCTGCAAAGCAGAAGTGGCTTGAGTACGGAATCAGCAAGGATGCATGGTTCACGTTTTATCATGATGCCTATTACCGGGCGATAAAATGGGGCGGAGATAAACAGCTGAAGGAAGAGCTGAAACGAACCAGATAAAAAAAAGCATGTAAAAGGCCGGAGCAAAAGAATCCGGCCTTTTAATTCTCTAAGACAGCGGGTAGGCATCCAATATCGTTCCGGTGCGGCTGTCTGCGACAAATTCGTATTGTGATACCGCTCCGTCAGCAGTCCTTGAGATGCCGCCTTTATAGACATTATAGCTAAGACCGTGCTTTTCATAAGGCTCAGGCTGCATATGTATCCATGATCCGCTGATCGGGCCATTTTTCTTGAAAGCGGCTTTAGCCTGGTCAAGCGCTTTTTCTGGAGATACCACTGTTCTATCTGCCAATAATTCCTTTGCAGCCAAGCCGCCTGCTACTCCGACTCCAACACCAAGCAAAAATGATTTCCAGTTCATAGTCTGCCCCTCCGTCTTTTTCCTGCATTGTTGTTCTTACTCCATTCTACCAAATGTAACCGGATATATTAAAGTGATTCACTTAAAGTGATGAACATGGGAGCGCTTCCCGGGGCACGGTAAGAGGAAAAGGTGGTAAGAGGTATGAAAGTTCTGTAAAATAAATGTATACATAATAAGAAAGAGATAAAACCCATAAAAGGAGCAGGTACAATGAACAATAAAACATTGCAGCTTTTTAAAACACTGACAGAATTGCCGGGAGCGCCGGGAAATGAACATTTGGTCCGCAAGTTTATGCGTGAGCAGCTTGGCCAGTATGCAGATGAAGTGGTCCAGGACAAGCTTGGGGGAGTATTTGGAGTAAAAAGGGGAGATGAGGAAGGGCCGACTGTGATGGTAGCAGGCCATATGGATGAAGTTGGCTTCATGGTCACCTCCATTACCGATAACGGTATGATCCGCTTCCAGACCCTTGGCGGCTGGTGGAGCCAGGTTCTTCTTGCCCAGAGGGTGCAGATCATGACCAATAATGGGCCAGTCACAGGCGTAATTGGATCCATCCCTCCACACCTGCTGGATGAAGCCAAGCGCAGCAAGCCGATGGATATTAAAAATATGCTGATTGATATCGGTGCAGATGACCGTGCAGATGCAGAAAGGATCGGCATTAAGCCAGGCCAGCAGATCCTGCCGATTTGTCCGTTCACGCCAATGGCAAATGAAAAGAAAATCATGGCAAAGGCCTGGGATAACCGTTATGGATGCGGTCTCGCGGTTGAGCTTCTGGAAGAAATAAAAGACGAAAAACTGCCGAATATCCTTTATTCCGGTGCGACAGTCCAGGAAGAAGTCGGACTAAGAGGTGCGCAGACAGCCGCCAATATGATCAAGCCTGATATTTTCTTTGCACTGGATGCAAGCCCAGCAAATGATATGACAGGCGATAAAAGGGAATTCGGCCAGCTTGGGAAGGGCGCGCTGCTCCGCATTTTGGACCGCTCCATGGTTACGCACCGCGGCATGAGGGAATTTGTACTGGATACAGCTGAGAAGAATAATGTGCCTTACCAGTATTTTGTTTCCCAGGGCGGAACAGATGCAGGGCGTGTCCACACTTCAAATGAAGGAGTCCCAAGTGCGGTAGTCGGCATTTGCTCCCGTTATATCCATACCCACGCTTCCATTATCCATGTGGATGATTATGCGGCAGCGAAGGAGCTTCTGGTCAAGCTTGTTAAATCCTGCGACAAAACCACTGTCGCATCCATCCGCGAAAACGCGTAAAAACAACAGCCCGGAGGCAGCAGCAGTGCTGCCTCTTTTCAATGTGCCATTCAGGCAATATAGAAAGAAGCAATGAAAAAGGAGAACAGCTCTATGAAGATTATAATAGGTTCTAAAAACCCGGCGAAAATAGGTGCGGTGGAAGCTATTTTCAATGAAAGCGGCTTTAAAGTCATTCCTGTTGATGTACCTTCCGGTGTGAGCGACCAGCCTTTTACAGATGAGGAAACGATCAAAGGGGCTGTACAAAGAGCGGAACTGGCACTGAAAGAAGGAAGCGGGGATATAGGGATCGGCCTCGAAGGCGGGGTCCAGAACACAGCAGCAGGTTTGTTTCTCTGCAATTGGGGGGCGCTTGCCCAAAAAGGCAAAGAAACAATCGTCGCCGGCGGGGCCAGGATCCCCCTTCCGCAGGAGATTGCCGAAGAGCTGCTCGCAGGCCGTGAGCTTGGGCCTGTCATGGATGAATATGCCCAAAAAGAAAACATCCGGAAAAAAGAAGGCGCCATCGGTATTTTTACAAATGGCAGGGTCGACAGGGCAGAAATGTTTGCACATGTTGTCAGGCTGCTCGCCGGGCAGTTTGAGTACAGGAACAGGAAAAGGGAGAGGCTGTGAACCTCTCCCTTGCTTTGTTTTAAGCAAGCCGCCTCCGCATTTCAATTGTCCAGCTCCAGCGGCTAGAGCCTCCAGTCATAAGCCAATCAGGCTAAAAGGTTAAAGAACAACCTTTCATCCTGCTCGTCTTATGCTTGTCGGCTCTGGGCAAGCCGCCTCCGCATTTCAGTTTTCTTCAAAGACATATGAAAGAATCTTGATTGCCTGGTTCACGGTTTCAACAGTAGCGTTTGCTTTTTGTGAAAGCTCTTTAAGCGGGTGATGCAGTTTTTCAGGCCTGATCAGGATCAGCGGCTTTTTCAGTGCGGCGGCAGTGCTGGCATCCATGCTTGTGTTCCATTGCTTATACTGCTCACCGAACAGGGCGATGACCAGGTCGGATTTTTCCATCAGCAGCTGGGTCCGCAGATTGTTGATGCTTGAAGAAGCCTGGTCAAGATAAACAGGGCCCGGCTGCTCCCCAAGTATTTCTTCTCCGATCTTATCAGAGCGCTCATGGTTCTCCATTGGTCCGACAAAATGGACCGGAAGCTGAAGGGCTTTTGCTTTTTCCTTCAGCTCTCCCCTCCAGTCAGTATGAATCTCGCCTGCCAGATAAACTGTCAATTCCATCATATTTCCTCCTCTTTGGTAGATATCTTACATTTTACCACTTCTGTTAATAACAAACCGTCCACAGACTTGAAAAACCGGCAAAGGGGGTTGTCAGATAATTAAAAAGATGGTTATGATAGAAACGGACGATATTTTTTCCAGCAGGGAGGAAAATAGTATGAAAAAAATCAGCATCACCGCCTTGCTTATGATGTGCTCCATTCTGTTCCTGAGCGCCTGCTCTGCATCCTTCCAAGAGGAGCAGAAGGCAGCGAAGAGGGCAGCTGAGACAGCTTTCACCCAAAAGCCCAAGGATGCAAATAATAAAAATGAAGAGATAGACTATTATTTGCCTTTTGGCGTCGAGGTTGAAGAAGAAAGCCCAAACAATCTTATCTTAAAAAATGGAAGCAAAACATATATCCTGTTTTATAACCAGAATGAGGGCAAAGGCAGCAAGGTGGTTTATGAGTCTGCTAAACTTCAGAACGAAAGCTATGAGGTGGATGAAACCTTCCAATATGATGGAAGATTCGGGTTTATTCTTATTAAAAAGCTGGATGATGACAGAAGCGAATTGATTGTCGGAGCTGATGGGGTCAAGATTACAGCGGAAACAAAGACATCCAGCCTGAAAGCAGATGCTTCGATGATGATTGATATCGTCAACTCTGTCCAGATAAAATAAGGAACAAAAGCGCAAGCTCCACAATTTATAAATTCCATAACAACAAGCAAAGGGCGAGCCCTTTGCTATTTTTTTGCGCTTTTTAATTAAATGTCAGGTTAGTATTCCATACTGATCTTGGGTTTATTTCAGCATACTTGGCTAACACTGCCCCAAGATCAGCAGCAGCATCCAACCAAAAAAACAGGGAAAAGCAGATTTCACGGAGCATGATGAGCTCATACTAGGAGGGATCCGGTATTTTTTCCTTCCTTTTTACCCCAGGCATGCTTACAATATAGGTTGTAACATCTGTCTTGACACATGACAATGAAGAATGAACGGGGGATTTTACATGAGAGAATTTTTGAAGAGAAAAGGGGTCAGCCTGTCTGCAAGGGTTTACTTTATAGATGCATTGAGCAGCATGGCATTAGGCTTGTTTTCTTCACTGATTATAGGACTGATCATCAAGACAGTGGGAGAACAGCTGCCGGCAGGATATGGCGGGAGTTTCTTCATAGAGATGGGGACACTCGCGATGGGGCTCATGGGGCCGGCAATCGGCGTTGCTGTAGCTTATGGCCTAAATGCACCGCCCCTGGTACTGTTCGCTGCGATTGCAAGCGGGGCAGCAGGGGCCGCGCTGGGCGGACCTGCAGGAAGCTTTGCCGCTGCCTTGATATCTGTGGAGATTGGGAAGCTTGTCAGCAAGGAGACGAAAATTGATATTATTGTTACGCCTTTTGTTACCATACTGGCTGGGTATGGAACAGCAGCGCTGATCGGACCAGGAATAAGCTTCCTGTTAAAGGGTCTTGGAAGCATGATCATGTGGGGGACGGAGCAAAGGCCGATATTGATGGGAATCATTGTAGCAGTGCTGATGGGCCTCGCCCTTACAGCGCCTATCTCTAGTGCAGCCATTGCGCTGATGCTTGATCTGCACGGGCTTGCAGCAGGGGCGGCAACAATCGGATGTGCAGCCCAAATGGTCGGTTTTGCAGTCAGCAGCTACAGGGAAAATAAGGTAGGCGGCCTCATTGCCCAGGGGCTTGGAACTTCAATGCTGCAGGTGCCCAATATCATAAGGAACCCGATGATCCTTCTTCCCCCGACCATTGCGGGTGCAGTTCTTGCACCGCTCGGTACCACTTTATTTGTACTCGAGAACAATGCGGCAGGTGCGGGAATGGGGACGGCAGGCCTTGTCGGGCAGATCATGACAGTGACCGCAATGGGATTCAGCTCCGCTGTCCTCCTGAAAATAGTCATGTTGCATTTTGTTGGACCAGCCGCAATAAGCTTGTTATTATCTGAGTATATGAGAAAAAAAGGCTGGATCAAACATGATGATATGCTGATCCAGACAGGAGGAGCAAGAAATGAAAAAGCTTGAATCAATGGAACAATTTGAGCAAATGAAAAATGAGGGGCAGCATATTTTTATGTTTTCAGCAGACTGGTGTCCTGACTGCCGCATCATCGAACCAATCCTTCCAGAGGTAGAAGAGAAGTTCAGCGATTATACCTTTGTATATGTAGACCGGGATGAATATATTGATTTATGCGGGCAGCTTGATATCTTCGGCATCCCGAGCTTCATTGCCTTCAGGGATGGAGAGGAAACAGGCCGCTTTGTCAGCAAGGATAGGAAAACACAGGAAGAAATCGAGAATTTCATCGCCGGTCTCAGCCGCTGATATCTTTCGCCCTCCGTCTTCTTTGAGATGGAGGGCTTTCTATTGTACAATGGAAACTGCAGAAATTTCCCGTTAAGGAGGGAAAAGGATGAAAATGGACAGCAGGAAAATGAAGAATGAATTAACCAAGAGGCTGGATGCTGAGAATCGGTCTTTCTTATTTGATAAACAAAAAGATACCCTTCGGATCGAAAATAAAGAAACAGGCAAAGGGATCACCATTTCACTGCCTGGCATCATTGCTAAATGGCAGGAGCAGAAGGACAAGGCGATTGAAGAGGTGGCCTATTATGTGGAAGAAGGCCTCAGGGCTATGTCGGGAGAATCCGGGCTTGAAGGCCATGAAAAAAATATCTTCCCTGTCATCAGGTCAACGTCTTTTCCGCAGGAATCTGAAGAAGGAATTCAGTTTCTGTTTGACGAACATACAGCAGAAACAAGGATCTATTATGCCCTTGACCAGGGCAAAACCTACAGGCTCATTGATTCAGCGCTCATGGAAAAAGAGGGCTGGACAGCTGAAAGGATCAGGGAGATTGCCTTGTTTAATGTCAGGTCCCTGTCAACAGGGGTTAAAAAGGACGAAGTGGCCGGCAATATCTTTTATTTTCTGAATGCAAATGACGGCTATGATGCGAGCCGCATTCTCAATGAAGCTTTTCTGAAGACGATGGAGCAGCAGATAACCGGTGAAATGGCACTTGCCGTTCCCCATCAGGACGTCCTGATCATAGCGGATGTGCGGAATAATACGGGCTATGATGTCCTCGCCCAAATGAATATGAGCTTCTTTGCAAGCGGCAGGGTGCCGATTACGGCATTATCATTTCTTTATGAAAACGGGGAGCTTGAACCGATTTTCATTCTCGGCAAAAATAAGAAAAAGTGACTGGGGAAGGATCACAGAATGTGGTCCTTTTTTTATATCTGATTAACAGGGAGAAGCCTGCAGGTTACACTGCCTGTAATAGTTGTAAACCCGATGTTAAACTGGTTATGCCAAAAGTATAAGCATGAGGGGGCAAACTGTGGCAATTTTACCCATAAAGCCTATAAAAAGGCTCATTCTCTCTTTTTAACTCGAATTTTTATGAATAGCTGATAAAATAAAAGGGTAGGAAGAATAAGCTGCTCTTTTTCTGCAGCTTAAGGGTTATTCTGCCTTTGTGCCAGAAAATTGAGCATCTAAATACACCGACAGCTTTGCCTAAACAGCCTTTAAGAAAGAGTGATTGATATTGAGTTGGATAAAAAAACTATTCCGTGTGTTTAATAATGAAGACGAGTATAAAGAAATGGAAGAAGATCAGCCGTACATAGAACCGGCAAAACCGAAAAAAGACAGAGATGGCCGTGAGATAGAGGCCAGGATCCTCTACCAGTATCCTAAGGGTCAGTTCAGATTTCCGCTTATCCCTGATGAAGGCTCCCCGGGAAAGGAAAGGAGATCCGGAGAAAAGCCGGAAAGTCCTGGACAAGATCCGCAGAGAAGGCAAAGGGAGCGACCGGCGGCAGGAAACCGGAATCATGAGCGGAGAAAGGCAGGCCCGCTGAATGATAATCCTAACCAAGGAAAAAGAAATAAACGTCAGCCGGAGCAGCAGGAACCTTATTCGGAGCCATCCAAAAAAAGCAAAAGCGATGCGCCGATAGACAACCGCCACCGTCGCCCCTTCAGGCCAACGGAAATTCCTTCCCCGATATTCGGGTTCGAACGCCCAAAGAAAAAGGAAGAATCGGTAGTCTATGAGATGAATAGCTTCGGTCAGGAGAAAAACGCGCCATTTTTCGATGATATTGATTTCCTGAAGAAAACGGTCCTTGATGGCAGCCGGGAAGAAGAAAGCAAAATTGTGGATAATACGGTGGAGCCAGTGCCTGAAGAACAGCCGGAAGGCATCTTTGACCTGAAGGGAACCATCAGCCCTGATTTACGGGTAGGATACGAAGAAGCATCTGCGGTGCCAGGCAGGGCGGAAGAGAGCCCTGATATGATAATCGATAAGGACATATATATGGGCGGTCTTTCCAATCCAGCTGCTGAGAAAGCTTTTTCTGCAGAAGTGCAGGAAGATGAACATATCGTGACAACGAAAGCAGGGCAGGAGAATGTGATGCCTGAAAGCGGGGATTCTTACGCAGTTGTGACAGCAGACAGGATTGAAGCTGACAGCAGCTTCGAAACCCCGCCGCTGGCTGGCGTTGACACAGGGATTGCCAGCAGTAACACCGAGGTTATGGACAGCAGCACTCCAGCGGCCGGATATAATACTGCCCCGTCTTCCAATTTGGATTTTGAGGCGGATGAAGCGCCGGATGAAAATGCCGGTGGACTGCCGGCGGTTAACAGAAGGGATACAACCCTGCTCGAAGACGCTGAGCTAAATAGAACGGAATCTGAAGAATTTCACATGGATATCCCATATAACCCGGCCGGAACAGAGCCGGCTCCGCTTAATTTGGCAGCAGTGCCGGAATCTGCGGACGATCCTGAGGAATCTCTGGATGAGGCTGAAATTGATGAGGGAACAGAAAATCTTAAAGAGCTGTCAGCAGAAGGGGCAGAACTACCCCAGGACCATGATGAAAAAAATGCTGAGCTTCAAGCAGGATCTGTGAAAGGTGAACATGAAACTGGCCTGCATGAAGCAGCATCAGCCCTGCTGCTGGATGAGGCGGTACCGGAAACTGAAGAGGGAAGCGCCGGGGAAACCAGGGGGGACGTACCCGCCCGGGCTGAAGAAGAGCCGAAGCCAAAGCCAAGATCGCCCCTGCCATTCAATGTGATTATGCTGAAGCAGGACAGAAGGATTGCAGAGCAGAAGAAAAAAGAACAAACTGCCGGTGTGAAGCAAATGCCTGTGACCCGGGAAAATACAGAAGAAGCAGCGCCGGTCTCAGGTGAAGCAATCGGGAATGAAGCACCTGCAAATACAAATGCACAGGGTTGCCAGGAGGACAATGTCCGAGCTTCTGATTATAAATATGCTCCACAGCCTAATGAAACTGCGATAGCGGCAGAACCTGCCCTTATAGAACACACAGGAGAGCCGAAATACAAGGCATATGAATTCCCGGCAAAAAGTCTGCTTGCCCCCCCAGTCATCCCTGAGAACAATGAGGAGTGGCTGCTGGAGCAGGAGGAATTCCTTAATCTGACACTGAAGAATTTCAATGTCAGGGCAAAGGTTGTTAATGTGACCCAGGGGCCTTCGGTTACCCGATTCGAGGTTCAGCCTGAGCCCGGCGTGAAAGTAAATAAAATCACGAACCTGACTGATGATATCAAGCTCAGCCTGGCTGCCAGGGATATCAGGATGGAAGCGCCGATCCCGGGCAAGCATACAATCGGAATTGAGGTTCCGAACCAGAAGAGCAGACCGGTATTGATCAGTGAAATCATCAATACTCCTGTGTTCAGGGACGGCGAATCGCCTTTGACGGCAGTCCTTGGGCTGGACATCTCGGGAAGCCCGATCGTCACTGATCTGCGAAAGATGCCCCATGGACTGATTGCCGGTGCAACAGGATCCGGAAAAAGCGTATGCATTAACTCAATTCTTGTCAGCCTTCTTTATAAGGCATCGCCGGATGAGCTGAAGCTGCTGCTGATCGATCCGAAAATGGTCGAGCTTGCTCCATACAACCAGATACCCCATCTTGTCAGCCCGGTCATTACAGATGTGAAGGCCGCCACTGCATCTCTGAAATGGGCGGTGGAAGAGATGGAGCGCCGATATGAGCTGTTTGCCCATGCGGGTGTCAGGGATATTAACCGTTTCAATCAGCTGGCTGAACAGCATAAGCGCTATTCTGACAAGCTTCCGTTCATTGTTATCGTCATTGATGAGCTTGCTGACCTGATGATGATGTCCCCGGCAGATGTTGAGGAAGCAATCTGCCGGATTGCCCAAAAGGCGAGGGCATGCGGCATTCATTTGATTATCGCCACACAAAGGCCGTCTGTTGATGTCATTACCGGCCTGATTAAAGCCAATGTTCCGACAAGGGTGGCGTTTTCAGTATCCTCCCAGGTGGATTCACGAACCATCATTGACATCAGCGGTGCTGAAAAGCTCCTGGGCAGGGGAGATATGCTCTTCCTGGAAAATGGCTCATCCAAGCCGGTCAGACTTCAGGGAACTTATGTGTCCGATGCAGAGATTGATGAAGTCGTAGCCCATGCAAGGAGCCAGCGCAAGCCGGATTATTTATTTGAACAGGAGGAGCTCCTGAAAAAAGCACAGGCAACCGAGGAGGAAGATGAGCTTTTCTATGAGGCGTGCGAGTACGTTGTCGATCAGGGCAGCGCATCGACCTCAAGTGTCCAGAGGCGCTTTAAGATCGGCTATAACCGTGCTGCAAGGCTGATTGGCATGATGGAGGACTGCGGCTATATTTCTGAGGCAAAAGGAAGCAAGCCGCGTGATGTGCTGATCACGGAAACAGACCTTGAAGCCATGCAAGACACTAGTACAATGCTATAATACGTGGTATTCTTTACATGCATGTAAAGAATACTAAAAATAACGGTAGTTATAACTGATTTGGTATGAGGAGCTTTAGGATGAAAGAAATTGAGCTAAAGATTCAAGGAAAGATCAAGCGGCTTACAAATAAGACATTTAAATTTGATGAAAGAGTGAAAGACGGCTGGTTTTCAGCTGTCTATTTCTTAAAGACACGGGAGATTGTCAGGAAATATCACAAAGACAATATCGTGACAATGCAATTTTTCCAGAAAAGCCATGCTGTCCTTTGCGGCACCGATGAAGTGATTGCACTGATCCATACTTTTGCCGAAAATCTGGAGGAGCTGGATATCTTTTCTTTAAAAGACGGAGATAAAATCAGCCCATTCGAAACGGTCATGACGATTACCGGTCCCTATCAGAGCTTCGGCTATCTTGAGGGGATCATTGACGGCATCCTGGCGAGGAGGACTTCTGTTGCCACTAATGTGTATAACACGGTCAAGGCGGCAGGAACGTCAGGCAGGCAAAAGCAGGTCATTTTCATGGGTGACCGGGATGACCATTATATCACCCAGGCCGGAGACGGCTATGCCGCCCATATAGGCGGAGCGACTGCCCAGGCTACCCATGCCATGAACGAATGGTGGGGCAAGCAGGGGATGGGGACAATGCCGCATGCCCTTATCCAGATGTTTGACGGGGATCTGGTGGCAGCAACCAAAGCATATCAGGAGACATACCCTGAGGATGCCCTGATTGCGCTTGTTGATTATAATAATGATGCCATAACAGATTCCCTGAAGGTTGCGAGAGAATTCGGCGATGAGCTGAAGGGTGTCCGTGTTGATACCTCCAGGACGATGATCGACCAATACTTCCTGAGGAATCAGCATCTTCTTGGAACCTTTGATCCGAGGGGAGTTAATGCAGAGCTGATTTTTGCATTGCGGAAAGCACTGGATGACGAAGGATTCAATCATGTTAAAATTGTTGTCAGCGGCGGCTTTAATGAAACAAGGATTCAGGATTTTGAAGAAAACGGTGTGCCTGTCGATACATACGGCATCGGCAACAGCCTGCTGAAAATCAATATCGGCTTTACAGGAGACAATGTGCTGATCAATGGCAAGCATGCGGCAAAAGCAGGCAGGCGCTACAGGCCGAATCCGCGGCTGGAAAAAGTAGAGCTTTAATTCATTTTCGGCCCTGTGGAATGGGAGGAGGAGCCGGATATGGAGAATTCAATAGAAGACTTGGAAGCCTACCGCAAACAGAAACAGGCAAAAGGCGAAGAGAATGCTTTGGCCCTTTACAGGAAAGCACAGAGGGATTCTGCAGTGAATGCCAACATCAGGGAAAAGGTCCGTGCCCGCCATATTTTCCGGGAAACAGCGGGCCTCCCGGGCGGAATCCCTTTCAGCAGGGAACAGGAAGATGTGTTTGAGGACTGGTTTTTATTCGATTATATAAGCATCAGAGGCTCCACGATGTTTAACCTTTTCCTCCGCCGGAATTCCGGCCAATTGGCAGAGGCGGATCTCATTCAGGGAGCCCTTTTCCTCAGCTCTGTCCTCCAGCCTGTGAAAATTGAAAGGGCAGAAGGAGAAAAGTTTGCTGCCTTTGACATCCTGACAGGGGAAAAGCTTCAGCTGAAGGCTGCAGACAGCATCAGCCTTGAGGAGAGGCGCTCCTATTGGATCAGGTGCATACCGGTTTTCACCGGGAACTTTTGTTTTGGTCCGGCTTTTCCAATGAACAATGCAGACGCCGTTGTTGAGCAGTACAAAGAATTGATGGCTTCTGGGGAAGGCATGACCTGGAGGTCATTTTTAAAAAAGTCTGCTCTTGCTTTACTGTTCAGGGATGGGGCTGTTTGAGCCCTTCCCTGCAGATATAACTGCTAATTTTATCCATATGATGCGGGCTTAAGCCCATGCTAACCGCTTCTTGCGGCTGGCTGGGCCAAGTGCTACATAGTGTTTGTGCTTGAAAGATGATATAATACTTTAATCTGCTTATGCAGGAAACGTTTGTCCGTAATGAAGATATGAGCACAATATAGTCAGATATCATATACTGTGTTACAGATAGACGACAGTTGGAGGTTCTTTATATGACTATTTACCATTTTGTAGGTATAAAAGGGTCTGGAATGAGCGCCTTGGCTCAAGTCCTTCATGATATGAATTATCATGTTCAGGGATCTGATGTAGAAAAGCGTTTTTTTACACAGATTTCGCTTGAACAGTCAGGAATAAAGATCCTTCCTTTCCAAAAGGAAAACATACAGCCTGGAATGACCGTTATAGCAGGCAATGCGTACCCGGATACGCATGAAGAAATCCAGGAAGCCATGAAGCTTGGCCTTCCGATCGTCCGCTACCACCGCTTCCTTGGGGACTTTATGAAGAAGTTTACCAGTGTAGCTGTTACTGGGGCGCATGGAAAGACCTCCACTACAGGGCTGCTTGCCCATGTAATGAAGGGAGCAAAACCGACTTCTTTCCTTATTGGGGACGGAACGGGCAGAGGGGATGCCGATGCTGAATATTTCGTTTTTGAAGCCTGCGAATATAGAAGGCATTTTCTTTCATATTTCCCTGATTATGCAATCATGACGAATATAGATTTTGACCACCCTGATTATTTCGCCAATATTGATGATGTGTTCTCTGCTTTCCAGGAGATGTCATGGCAGGTGAATAAGGGTATTTTTGCATGCGGCGATGATGAGCAGCTGCAAAAGATCCAGGCAAAGGTTCCTGTCCTGTTCTACGGCTTTGGCGAGGAGAATGACTTCCAGGCGCGCAATGTCGTCAAAAGCACGGAAGGAACAACCTTTGATGTTTTTGTGCGCAACACTTTTTATGATACTTTCTCAATCCCTCAGTTCGGCGACCATAATGTACTGAATTCATTGGCCGTTATCGCACTTTGCCATTATGAGGAAATTGGTTCGGAAATCGTCAAAGATCTCCTGCAGTCATTTGAGGGAGTGAAAAGAAGATTTTCGGAGAAGAAAGTGGCTGGCCAGGTTATCATTGATGACTACGCCCATCACCCCACGGAGATACGGGCGACGGTCGAGGCAGCCAGGCAGAAATATCCGGAAAAAGAAATAGTGGCTGTATTCCAGCCACATACCTTTACCAGGACACAGACATTCCTGGATGACTTTGCCGAAAGCCTTAATAAAGCTGATAAAGTTTATCTTTGCGATATTTTTGGCTCAGCAAGGGAAAACCATGGAAAGCTGACCATCACAGATCTTCAGGACAGGATCCCAAGCTCAGAGATCATAAAAGAAGAAGATACAAGTGCGCTGAAGCAGCACGAAAACAGTGTCATCCTCTTTATGGGAGCGGGAGACATCCAGAAATTCCAGGAAGCATACGAGGGCACTTTATAAGTTCCGTGCAGGAGCGCTGGGCAGGCTGTCTCCCGGCGCTCTCCGGATCCGTCCGGCTGGCTACATAGAAAAAGGATGCAGATTATGCTGCATCCTTTTTGTTTACTCTATTTAAGGTTCTCGGGATTCAGTGCTTCGAGTTCCGGGATTACGAATCTTCCGTCCTTGCGGATCAGAACATCGTCAAAGTAGATTTCCCCTCCGCCATAGTCCGGGCGCTGGATGTTGACCATATCCCAGTGAATATTGGATGAATTGCCGTTATAGGCTTCATCATAGCATTGCCCTGGCGTAAAGTGGAAGCTTCCATCGATTTTCTCATCAAACAGAATGTCCTGCATCGGATGGAGGATATAAGGGTTCACGCCGATGGCAAATTCACCGATATAGCGGGCGCCTTCATCTGTATCAAAGATCTTGTTGATCCTGTCTGTATCATTTGCTGTCGCCTCAACAATTTTTCCATCCTTAAAGGTGAGTTTGACATTTTCAAAAGTAAATCCGTGATAAGGCGATGGGGTATTATATGTAATAACGCCGTTAACAGAATCCTTCACAGGAGCCGTATAGACTTCGCCGTCAGGGATATTCATCTGTCCAGAGCATTTAATGGCCGGAATATCCTTAATAGAGAAAGTCAAGTCTGTCCCAGGGCCGGTCAGCCTTACTTTGTCTGTTTTGTCCATAAGCCCTACAAGGCTGTCCATCGCTTTGTCCATCTTGCCGTAATCCAGATTGCAGACATCAAAATAGAAATCCTCGAACGCTTCTGTGCTCATTTTCGCAAGCTGGGCCATTGAAGAGTTAGGATATCTCAGTACAACCCATTTTGTTTTTGGCACGCGGATTTCCCTGTGGACTTTCTTGCCGATCGTACTGCCGTGGATTTTCATTTTGTCATCCGGCACATCGGCATGTTCATTGATGTTATCTCCGGATCTCAGGCCAATATAAGCATCCATCTTGCCCATAACGTTCGCTTCAAAGTCAGCCATCATATTGAACTGCTCATCCTGAGCCCCAAGCAAAAGCGCCCTGTCAACCTGCTGGTCTTTCAGAAGCACAAATGGATAGCCTCCCGCTGCATATGCTTCTGCAACAAGTGCAGTAACAAGCTCACGCTGGAGACCGAAGTTCTCGATCAGGACTTTCTCGCCTTTTTGAAGGCGCACTGAATAATTAATCAAATTTTTTGCCAATGTTTGAATCCGGGGATCTTTCATCCTGATTCCTCCTTCATTTCTTCGTACAGCTATTATTGTACCCGAAAAAGTTTTTTTCTGCTTAAATGATTCCGCTGGAGGCTATGTGCCTGATGGGACTTGCATAAGCTCCTTGCTGATGGATATAATGTTTTTCGTACATAATCTCTCTTACAATTAAGCTCTGTTAGTGTTCTGTACTTATTTTGGGCTCATCGATGTGTAACTCTGGTTCATACGTCTTTCAGCGGCTGGATAAACATCTGGCTGAATGAGCCAAAGAATCAGAATCAATGTTATACACAGCCTGAAAATTAAAAAGCAATATGCTGCAAAAAGCAGGAGATTAAAGCCGCATAATGGAATTACTTACAAGAACGGCCCTGGTTTAGGGTGCTTATCCCCGGGTAATAGAATAAATATATAACAATCATGGAGGTGCTTCTTTTGGAAATTATTCTATATTTGAGCGTGGCTTTAATAGCGGTAGCCTTTTTAGTGCTCGTCATTTTCCTGTCCCGAACATTGAAATCCCTGGCCACTACCTTGGATAGTGTGTCTACTACCTTAGATGGACTTGAACAGCAGCTGGACGGTGTAACCCGTGAGACCACTGTTCTGCTTCATAAGACGAATGCCCTTGCAAGCGACATTCAGCAGAAGTCGGAAAGCCTTAACGGAGTTGTCAATGCGGTGAGGGATGTCGGAGATTCTGTAAGAAAGTTCAACGGCACGATTCAGTCCATTTCTTCTTCGGTCAATACGCAGGTTGAACAAAACAAGGATAAAATATCCCAGGTGGTGCAATGGAGCAATGTATTCCTTGAGCTGAAAGATAAGTGGAAGATTCGCAAGCAGCAGTCTTCTCCGCTCCAAAACCATATTGAGGATATACCGCCCGCAGAGAGAGCAGTAGAAAGAGCGGCTGTGAGAGCCCGGGAAAGAGAAAGAGCAAAATATTAAAGGAAGTGTAGGAGGATCCCACATGGCTTACAATGAAAGAATGAATACGCAGGCAAATGAAACAAGGCAGGAAGACAATATTAACTCCAAGGATTTTCTCATTGGTGCCCTGGTCGGCGGGATGGTGGGTGCTGCGGCAGCATTGTTCCTTGCCCCTAAGACAGGGAAAGAGCTGAGGACAGATCTAAATGAGCAGGCTGCAGTGCTGAAGGAAAAAACCGGCCATATTAAAGATACGGCTATGACAAAAGGTTCTGAGCTGGCTTCTGCAGCCAAAGAAAAGACGAGCACTCTCACCCAGAGCGTATCCAAGCAGTCTTCTGGCCTGGTTGAAAAGGTGAAGGGCATGTCAGGAAAGTCCGGCAGCCAATCTGAAGATTCCAGCGAAGAAGAGGAGGCGTTCACCGAAACAGTGCCTTCCGGCTCGGCTGCAATGCTTTCAGAAGAGGATGGGGAAAGCATACAGCAGAAGCTGGAAGAAACGAAGAACGCTTTTGATGAAACAGAAATGAAATACCGATAATTAGGAAATCAGGCGGTGGAGTGTTAAAATGACTCTGCCGCATTCTTTATTTCAGGAGGAAATAGGATGAAACAAATACATTCAATTGAAGAATTTAATAGCATATTAGAAGAAAAGAGCCCGGTCTTTCTGCTGAAGCACAGCACCACCTGCCCTGTCAGCCAGGCGGCGTACGAAGAGTATGAAAGCTTCACATCTGCAAACAGCAGTGTTCCTGCTTATTTTCTGACGGTACAGGGTGCCCGTCCGGTTTCCAATCATGTGGCTGAGGAGTATCATATCAAGCATGAATCTCCCCAGGCGATCCTTTTCTCAAACAAAGACGTTGTATGGCATGCATCCCATTGGAAAATAACAGAGGATTCACTGGCAAAGGCAGTAAGTGAAAACAGCTGAACACAAAAAGGCCGTCCCGGTAAAGGGACGGTCTTTCTGATTTATTTAACCTTAATGTGTTCAGGCCAGTGGATATGGAGGGTATCCCCCGCGTTTACCGGTTCATGGAAGGAGCATTTCCTTCCATTTCTAATCAATTCAAAGCTGCCGGCTGCATGAGCGGGCGGCTTTACTTCAACATATGTGAAAAGATCCTGGAAAATGAATGGTTCTTCAGGCAGTTGCCTGATCAGGATGGAATCCCCGCTTCTGATGATACTTTCAGCATCAAGTTTTATATCTCCCCGCCAAATCTCGACTGCCTCCCTTTTTAGGGTAATGCGCTCTCCATTAAAGAAGACTGGCAATGTCCGTTCCAGTGAGAGCTGTTTCTTTTCAGCCAATTCATCCACTGTTGTCTGATTCCTTCCAGCGGCCTCGATTACGTCCCTGTCCTCACAGCTGCTTCCGGGCTTTGCATCAATCCCGTTTCGGGTAAGCCTTCCGGAAAGGGAAGGGATGTAAGTTTCTTTTCCGTTAATTCTCAGATGGAATGGCTTTATGCTTTTTAATAAGTCTTCCAGGCTCAGAGCCTTTAATACCGATTCAATGCTGTCAGCACTTCTGCATTCAATTTTGTCGCGGTCCTCCACAGAATCATCCGGAGACGCTGCCATACCGTTCTTGGAAATGATTGCTTGGACGGTATAGTCCTTCCCGTTAACTTTCACGTGTTTATCCGGAATGGTATCGACCAGGTCCTTAATTTTAAGAAAAGATGCTCTTCCATCAGCGCCCCTGGCAACTGTCAGCATATCTCCATCCCTGACCCCGTCATCCAGAGAACAGGCAGAGCCATTTTGCAGCAGAACAGGCGGATGGCCGTGCTCTCCGGGTATCGTGATGCTGAGGCCATTAAGGGAAATGATTTTGGCCATGCCTGGCTTTCCATACAGCTTGCTCATTTTAATCCCGGCAGCAAGGAGGCAGTCGCCCACTGTCAATTTTTTCACTTCAAAAAGGCGGACAGGCAGGTCATTTACATAAACTGTCCTGTATTGGACAGGAGACTGTAAGGCCGCTATCGCTATCCCAACCGGTGTAACAAGATCAGGACCTTTCAATATATGATCGGCGAAGGCCAGGGAAGCGACTGCATCGATTCCCCTGATAGCAACCCGGTTCTCAGGGAGATGCAGGCGGGCTGCCACCATTTGCGGCAGGCGCGGCGTAAGGCTCCCGCCCCCTACAAGCATAACGGCCTTGGGAGATTTGTGATTATTGAGCTGCAGAATTTCGTTGCAAATCGAATCTGCAAGCTTTTCGATTGCCGGTTCAATTTGTGAAATAATCTCTTCACTTGCCCAGTCTGTTTCAAAGCCGAGAATATCTGTCGTTTTGATCGTACTGTGATCAAGAAGCCTCCGTTTTGCTTCTTCAGCCAAAGGGAAGTCGAGAAGAAGCTGATCGCTGAGCGATTCAGTAATCTCATCCCCTGCTACAGGGACCATACCATAAGCAATGACAGTTCCGGTATCTGTCAGGGCAATATCCGAAGTACCCGCTCCGATGTCAACAAGCGCAACGTTCAGCCTCCTCATGGAAGGCGGAATGAGGACATTTATGGCGGCAATAGGCTCGAGTGTAAGAGCCTGCATTTCAAGGCCGGCACGGTGGAGGGCAGAAATCAGCGACTCAACGACCACTCTGGGAAGGAATGTTGCAATGATATCGACTGAAGCTTCTTCTCCCTGCTGGTCAATGAGATTGCCAATTTCTTCACCATCGAGCCTGTAATGCAGCACAGAGTATCCGACACAATAATAATAGTGGCTTTTATCCGACTTCTGCTCTTCCGCTACTTCTGCCTGTGCCTGCTGTACCGCGCTCAGTTCAAGATGGAGGATATCTTCCTTCTGGATTATTGGCTTGCCGGTGATATTGACGGATGCCTGGGCTCTTTTAGTTTTGAGGGCCCTTCCGGCAGCTGCGACGCAGACCTTTTTTAAGGGGCCATGGGCGGCTTCAAGGTCTTCCTTAATCTCAGCGATGATTTTGGATACAGAGATGACGTCATGGATCTGTCCATCAAGCATAGCGCGTTCTTTATGTTCTTTCGTGTGGATATCTATTACTTTGAACTGCCCGTCCTGCTCTTCCAGGATGATTCCGACCACTGAACGGGTACCGATATCAAGGGCAAATATTTTATTTTTAAGCAAAGGATGCACCTTCTTTTACAGGATAGAGGAAACTTAAGCCTATCTGCATAGGTAAATTTCTTTAATGCTTAAAAGCGTTTAATTAATAAAGAAAAAATACGTGACATTGGCAGTTAATTCATATATAATAATCCCTAATTATAAAAAATGTATCATATTTTAACAGGCCGATAAAGAAGAACCGTTGCGGATACTAATTTTAAGGCGCAATACTTCGGTTCAGCCAAAGAGAAGGGACGGGACATGATGAGCAATAAAGAATTAGATCAGCTGCGCGAACGAGTAGAGGAAATCAATCTTCAGCTTTTATCACTGATCAGCGAGAGGGCAAGCCTTGTTCAGGAAATCGGAAGGGTTAAGGAAACTCAGGGTGTTAACCGCTATGACCCTGTCCGTGAAAGAAAAATGCTGGATTCCATTAAAGAACATAACGAAGGGCCATTTGAAAACTCAACGATCGAGCATCTTTTCAAGGAAATCTTTAAGGCAGGGCTTGAACTGCAGAAAGATGACCACCGCAAAGCGCTCCTTGTTTCCCGGAAGAAAAAGCCTGAAAATACCATTGTCGATTTAAGAGGCGAAAAAATCGGCGACGGCAACCCGCATTTTGTCTTTGGACCATGTGCTGTCGAGTCCTATGAACAAGTGGCTACAGTTGCGGCAGCCGTAAAAGCTAAAGGCATGAAGCTTCTCCGCGGCGGTGCCTATAAGCCTAGAACCTCTCCTTATGATTTCCAGGGGCTGGGACTTGAAGGCCTGAAAATCCTGAAAAGGGTCGCAGATGAGTATGACCTGGCCGTCATCAGTGAAATAGTCAATCCAGCTGATATTGAAACGGCTACAGATTATCTGGATGTCATCCAGATCGGTGCAAGGAATATGCAGAACTTCGAGCTCCTGAAAGCAGCGGGTGCAGCCAATAAACCGGTATTGCTTAAGAGGGGCCTTGCGGCTACCATTGAAGAATTCATCAATGCTGCTGAATATATCATGGCTCAGGGCAATGGGCAGATCATCCTTTGCGAGAGGGGCATCCGCACATATGAACGTGCAACAAGGAATACCCTTGATATTTCTGCGGTGCCGATCCTGAAGCAGGAAACGCATCTTCCTGTTATGGTCGATGTCACCCACTCAACCGGAAGAAGGGATCTGCTTCTTCCAACTGCTAAAGCAGCGCTTGCAATCGGCGCAGACGGCGTCATGGCCGAAGTCCACCCTGATCCTGCGGTGGCTCTCTCAGATTCAGCACAGCAGATGGACCTGAATCAGTTTGACGATTTCATGGCACAGCTCAAGGCTTCATCCTTTGTAAAAGTATAAGGCAGAGGCTATTGGGATATTCCTTAGCCGGCTATATAAAAAGGGCTCTTCTGATTTTTTTCAGGGGAGCCTTTTTATATGACAGGAAGATCATTTGCACAAAATAAAGAGGATTTGGCATTTGGGGAGTGATGTCTTTGAATAAATCCCCGCTTTTTTGTAAAATAAAAGGGCTTTACATTGCGGCAAACGCCTGTCTGTCGTATGATTAAAGACATAATTAGACAAGTTTAGTTATTCACAAGCAGGAAAATTGCGTTACTGTTTGGAATATCAGGACAACATAAGTAATGAACTTAAAAATGCATGGTCAAATTATATTATATTTTTCTTTTTATTAGGCTGTGTTAGTGTGCCTTTATAATTTTGGGCTCATTCGTGTAAAACTTTGTTTCACACGCATTTCAGCACATCTAAAATGAGCCCAAAATCAATAACAATTTTAACAAAGCTTTTATTAATAAAGCTGACTGGCAAAGAATACCGAGACAGTGTGATAAAAGAGGAATGTTCAAGTGAAAAGGAGTGTTTTAAATGAATGTAACAATCTATGATGTTGCCCGTGAAGCAAATGTTTCAATGGCAACGGTTTCCCGGGTAGTGAACGGAAATCCAAATGTAAAACCTGCGACAAGGAAAAAGGTGCTTGAGGTCATCGAGAGGCTCGGATACCGCCCTAATGCTGTCGCCAGGGGACTTGCAAGCAAGAAAACGACCACTGTGGGTGTCATCATCCCGGATATTTCGAGCACCTTCTTTGCGGAGCTGGCAAGGGGCATCGAGGATATTGCAACGATGTACAAGTACAATATTATCCTGAGCAATTCTGACCAGAATAAAGATAAAGAGCTTCACCTGCTGAATACAATGCTCGGCAAGCAAGTGGATGGAATCGTGTTCATGGGCGGAAATATTACGCCTGAACATGTGGAGGAATTCGAAAAATCCCCAGTGCCGATCGTTTTGGCCGGTTCCATTGAGGAATCAGAGAAGATTCCTTCTGTAAATATCAATTACGAGCAGGCAGCTTATGATGTGGTACAGACTTTCATTGAAAAGGGCCATAAGCAGATCGGGATCGCCATCGGACCGCTGCATGAACCGATCAATGAAGCGAAAAAGCTTGCCGGCTACAAAAGGGCTCTCAGTGAAGCGGGCATTGAATATAAGGAAGAGCTTGTTGCAGAAGGAGATTATACGTATGATTCCGGAATCGAAGCTTTTGAAAAGCTGATGGAAGCATCTGCAAAGCCGACAGCCATCTTTGCCGGTTCTGATGAAATGGCGCTGGGCGTCGTCCATGGTGCAGAGGACAAAGGCTTTTCTGTTCCTAACGACGTTGAAGTCATCAGCTCAGACAACACGCGCCTTGCATTGATGGTAAGGCCTCAGCTGACGAGCGTCGTCCAGCCGCTTTATGATATCGGGGCGGTTGCCATGCGACTTTTGACCAAATATATGAACAAAGAGAAAGTAACAGAAAACATTGTCGTCCTGCCTCACCGGATTGAATATCGGGATTCAACAAAATAATAATAGCGCCGATATAAAGAGAGAGCGGGCAGAATTAGGGCAGGGCCCGAAAATTCTGCTTACAGGCGTTATTGGATTATTAGCTGACCAGGGAGAGGAATTATGAGAAAGCTCGATACTCTTACACCGATTGGCTTGTTTATCGGTTTTGCAATGCTGGTTTTTGGAATTATGACAAACGGGGGATTCAGCGGCTTTCTGTCATTTGTGGATCCCGCCTCGATGCTGATTGTCCTTGGCGGACTGATTTCCGGCCTGCTGGTCAGTTTTCCATTGAGGGACATTAAGCATTCCTTTACAGTGGTCCGCCAATCTTTTTCGAAAGATGAAAAGGATTTGGGCAAGATCATTGATGTATTTGTTAAGCTATCGGACAAGGCCCGCCGGGAAGGGCTGCTGTCTCTTGAACCCGAGATTGAACAGATGGAAGATCCTTTTGTCAGGAAGGGTGTCCTGCTGGCGGTCGACGGACTGGAGCCGGATGTAATCAATGATATTATGAATGCCGAGATTGCGGCGATGGAGGAAAGGCATCGGAAGGGCAGGAGCATCCTGGATAAAGCTGGGGAATATGCACCTGCCTGGGGGATGATCGGGACTCTTATCGGACTTGTGCTGATGCTGAAGAATCTGAATGATCCTGCAAGCCTGGGTCCGAATATGGCAATCGCCCTTCTCACCACCTTATATGGTTCGCTTTTGGCCAATCTTGTTTTCCTGCCGATGTCAGCCAAGCTTCTCCTGAAAACAGAGAAGGAAGTGTTTCTGAAGCAAATCATCATTGAAGGTGTCCTGGGGGTGCAGGCAGGGCAGAATCCGAGGCTGCTGGAAGAAAAGCTGGGCGCTTTCCTTTCTGCTCAGGAAAGAAAAGAGAAGTATGAGGCTCAAGCATCAGCGGAGGCCTTAGAATATGGCGATTAATAGACGCCCGAGAACAGAGCCGAAGGGTGCGCCGAAGTGGATGGTGACATTCTCCGATCTTGTCACACTGATTCTGGTATTCTTCATTTTGTTATTCTCAATGTCACAGATTGATATCGTCAAATTCAAGGCGGTTTCTGAATCGTTTCAGGACAAGCAGTTCATGGATTTTTATCCATCGCTCATCCCATTTGAAAATCCATCTGAAAATGACGAGAATGTCGTGAATCAGGGGCCGGAATCGGACAGGCAGGAAGAGGAGAGGCTGGAGAACCTTCTGCAGGAAGTGGAAGGCTATCTTGAAAAGAACGGCCTTGAGGATGTTATTGTTGCCAACCGGACAGAGCGCGGGGTGGTGCTGGTCCTTCAGGAGCAGGTGCTGTTTGAGTCGGGTGAAGCGGAAATTGTAGACAAGGACAGCGGCTTTCTTGATAAGGTGGGGTCTTTGCTTGCTGATATGCCGAACCTGGTCAAGGTAGAGGGGCACACGGACAACAGGCCGATCGCCACCTACCGATACCCGTCAAATTGGGAGCTGTCTGCCGCACGGGCAAGCAGCGTCATCCGCTATCTGGCAGGCACAGGCCTTGACAGCAAACGGTTTATTGCTGTTGGCTACGGAGACACCCGGCCGCTTGTACCGAATGATTCGGAGGAAAACCTTGAAAGAAACCGGCGGGTTGAAGTTATCATTTCAGATCCCCGCTATGAGGAAAATACAGATTGAGAGAAATAGGGAAAAGGCTGTATCTCATTAAAATGTATTGAGATACAGCCTTTTTCTGTTTCCATTTGTTATTTTTTATCCAAAAAGTTCTTTCCAAACTCCGAGAGCAGCCAGGGCCAGGGCAAGGATTCTAAATTGAATTCAAATTTGCCGTCATCTTTCCCGCCTATAGGCGTAAGCTGCTGGTGAAGGACTGTATTCCCTTCCTGGGCAGCAAGGCTGGCATTCCTTCCAAAGCAATTTGCTATCACTTCATTGCCGCTGATAATCCGGATTTCATAGAAAAGTACATCAGATAGATTTGTATACATGACCGCCAGCTTCTCAGATTCCAGCTTGTGCGGGAACATCACCGCATTATTCTTCCCGATAAGGACGGGAAGCTTCGCCGGTTTTGAATAGGACGACCAGTTCCATACTTCCACAGTCACTTCCTGCTCGCTTTGCCCTGTGTTGGCCAGATTGATAACCGCAGCCACTGTTCCTGGCTCTTTGCGCAGGACACCTGTGGAGAGAGTCCTCATTTTCCCCAAATTGCATTTCTCCTTTCATAGAAAGCATCGCAGCATATTGTATGCAAACTGAAAGGATAAGCTTGGACAAAGGGCATGGCTGGCAGGATTTTTGCCGGAAAAACTAGAGAGATTCAGAATGTGTCTTATTGCGGATAGGATACAGAGCCTTGGCTGCTGTATTGGCATTTTTCTCGGTTATTTCAGGTTTGCGGGGGATGGGCGGATACAGATTGTCCGGATCATCCCACTCTTGGGGCAGCTCTACTGGAGCCTGGTCTTTCCATTTCTGGATCCATCCATCAGGCAATCTCCCATAGCAATTGGTATTTCCCGTCATTTCCATCCAGATCAGGGCCCAGGCCCTTGGCACAACCCGCCAGATATCATAGCCGCCTCCGCCGACGGCAATCCATCTTCCATCACAATATTGATGGGCGATTTCATGCGCCAGCTTAGGAATTTCGCGATAAATTTTCATTGTCGCAGATAAATGTGTAAGCGGATCCAAATAATGAGAGTCCGCGCCATTTTGAGTTACAATGACATCGGGGCGGAAAAAGTCGGCGATCTCTCTTACTGAATCCCGGTAAGCATGAAGCCACGATTCATCTTCCGTAAAGGCGTCCACCGGGATATTGAAAGAATAGCCATAGCCTTTCCCCTGCCCCCTTTCATTGACATTGCCGGTCCCGGGAAAAAGATAGCGGCCGGTTTCATGGATAGACAGGGTGCACACATCAGGATCATCATAGAACGCCCATTGAACCCCGTCACCGTGATGAGCATCAGTGTCGATGTATAGGACGCGTGCTTTATATTTTTCCTGCAGATATTTTATGGCAACAGAGCTGTCATTGTAAATGCAGAAACCCGAAGCTTTGCCGCGGAATCCGTGATGAAGGCCTCCGCCGAGATGGAGTGCATGCTGCGCTTTACCCTCCATAACATAATCTGCCGCAGTCAGGCTTCCCCCGACCAGCAGGGAGCTGGCTTCATGCATATCATCAAAAATCGGGGTATCCTCTGTACCGATTCCATAGCTTTCGGCCATTTCTGCCGGAAGCTTGCCCTGGCCAGCCAGCTTCACTGCCTGTACATAATTGGGATCATGGATAAGGCATATTTCCTCATCGGAAGCAGGCCTGGGCGGAATGATGCTGCCGGCATCAATGGCCCCGGCCTGCTCAAGAAGATCAAGTGTAAGTTTTAATCTCAGCTGGTTAAAAGGATGCTGGGGATTGAACTTATAGTTCAGCAGCTCCTCCGAAAATATAAAAATGCTATCGCGGGTCATGGCAGCATCCCCTGCGCATTTGGCCACAGCACATGATGCCCGGCCTTTTTAATGTCTGATATCAAGGTTTGCGGATTCATGGTCCTGACCCGGAGCACAATGATTTTATATTGTTCATCCTGTTTGTCAGGATAGACGAGGACACTTTGGATGTTGACCTTGCGATCTTTGAAAACCTCAGTCAGGTCCGACAGAACGCCGGCCCTGTTTGGAACCCTCACTTCAATCTGTGAACCGGGCTGGTTGGCGCCTGTCAGCTCTACCAGGGTATAGAGCAGGTCTGTTTCCGTTACAATTCCGACCAGTGTCCCTTCCTTCACGATAGGGACGCAGCCAATATTATGTTCATATAGCACTGCTGCAATTTCCTCCGCAAAATCAAGCGGATGGCCTGTGATGATATCTGTTTTCATGATTGCCTTCAGCGGCTTGCCAAGCTCACTCCTGTCCGCATCCAGCTGGAAAATGGAAGGAGCTGCATCACGGATATCCCTGTCAGAAATGATGCCGACTAACCGCCGCTCCGAATCTATGATCGGAAGATGGCGGATTTTCCTGTCATTCATAAGCCGGAGGGCTTCTGCAATAGAATGTTCAGGAGAGAGTGCGGCTACATCGACTTTCATTATGTCTTCTACAATCATGGGCTTCTCCCCCTTAACTAGAGAAATAGAAAAGGCTAGTACATAAATCTGTTCATAAAACGGAGCTGATCAAATCTCTGGATAGATTCAGGGTCCACCCTTTTTCCGATCCTTGCCATCAGGCAGTTTGCCGGATGGGAACTGATTTCCGGATCGTCGGTGGCATACCATTCGAGACCGCCTGCATTCATCATTTTTTCCATTACCTTGCGATATTCCCACACATTCAGTCCTGTCCCCTTCAGGTCCCAATGCCAATAATATTCTGTCGTTATAATAATATAACTTTCCATATAGTCATCCATCATGGATACCTGCAGAAGGCTTTTTCCAGTACCTGCGCCCCTGAACTTCGGGATCACCTCAATGGCTCCAAGCTCAATCAGATTCTCCATATTGCCTTCCGACCATCTTTCGAGGGGATCGGGGTACAGATAGGTCACATAGCCGACAATCGTCAACCCGTCTCTGGCGATGATGATCCTGCCTTCTGGAAGGGATGCGATTTCAACCAGGGCTTTATGCTGCTGCTGCGGAGGGCGGAATGCGACCAGGTCCTCGTGAAACTCATACTGTGCCAATTTTTCTGAAGGGACGGGACCCTCGATGATCAGGCTCCCTTTAACAGTCTTCAATTCTTTCGCATTATAAGTCATTGTATGTTCCATCGATTCACCACCAAAAAATCATTGCATTTCAGTTGTACTCCTATTATACATAAAAACCGGCATTAAAAGCGCTTTCAAACTATTTTATCAATAAATTGCAAATATTTAATCTCTAAAGATAGTATATTTCCTGTATGAAAAAAGTATTGAATCAATCACACTCAATCGCCTGCAATATTTTAAAAATTGAGAAAAGAAATGTTTTGTACTATAATAATGACAAACATTGTAAAAGGGGGAGCATGCAAATGAAAGTGGAAGCGCTACCAGCAGTCCAGGGAAACTTCAACCTGGCAAACTATGACGAACTGTACAGTCAATTTGACTGGAAGGAAGCAGAAAAAGAGTTTTCATGGAGCGGCACCGGGAAAGTCAATATGGCTTATGAAGCCATAGACCGACATGCAGAATCTTTCCGGAAAAACAAAGTGGCATTATATTACCGGGACGGCCAAAGAAAAGAGAAGTATACCTTCAAGGAAATGAAGGATCTTTCCAACAAGGCCGGCAATGTTTTAAAAAATTATGGTGATGTCGAGAAAGGGGATCGCGTCTTTATTTTCATGCCGCGTTCGCCAGAATTGTATTTCTCTGTCCTTGGAGCCATTAAGCTCGGGGCTATTGTAGGGCCTTTATTCGAAGCATTCATGGAAGGAGCAGTCCGCGACCGCCTTGAAGACTCGGGGGCGAAGGTTCTGGTCACAACTCCAGAGCTGCTTGACCGGGTGCCGGTGGATGAGCTTCCGGATTTGAAGACTGTATTCCTGGTTGGGGATGGGGTAGAAGAAGAAGGCCCGTTTATCGACTTTAATAAAAGATTCGCTGAGGCCGGCACAAAGCTGGGAATCGAATGGGTGGAACGTACAGACGGGCTGATCCTTCATTATACCTCCGGCTCCACAGGGAAGCCGAAAGGAGTCCTGCATGTACATAACGCTATGATCCAGCATTACCAGACAGCCAAATGGGTACTGGATCTGCAGGAAGAGGATGTCTATTGGTGTACGGCCGATCCTGGCTGGGTGACCGGGACTTCCTATGGGATCTTTGCTCCATGGCTGGCTGGTTCGTCCAATGTCATTATCGGCGGGCGCTTCAATCCGGAAACATGGTATAAAATGATCGAGGAATATGGAGTTACGGTCTGGTACAGTGCACCAACAGCCTTCCGCATGCTGATGGGTGCAGGGGACGAAGTGGTAAAGAACTTTGACCTGGGCAGCCTGCGCCATATTTTAAGTGTCGGGGAGCCTTTGAATCCGGAAGTGGTCAGATGGGGAATGAAGGTCTTCCATTTGAGGATCCATGATACATGGTGGATGACTGAAACCGGTGCACAGCTGATCTGTAATTATCCTTGCATGGAAATCAAGCCGGGATCAATGGGCAAGCCGATCCCAGGCGTAGAGGCCGCCATTGTGGATGATCAGGGAAATATCCTTCCGCCTCACAGGATGGGGAATCTGGCCATCAAAAAGGGCTGGCCATCTATGATGCAGACGATCTGGAATAACGAACCGAAATATCAATCCTATTTCATGCCTGGAGACTGGTATGTTTCCGGTGACTCAGCTTATATGGATGAAGACGGCTATTTCTGGTTCCAGGGGCGCATCGATGATGTCATCATGACCTCAGGAGAGCGGGTAGGGCCATTCGAAGTAGAGAGCAAGCTTGTTGAACACCCGGCTGTAGCTGAAGCCGGAGTCATCGGGAAACCGGATCCTGTCCGGGGGGAAATCATCAAGGCTTTCATTGCATTGAGAGATGGCTATGAAGCGTCTGAAGAATTGATTGAAGATATCCGCCAGTTTGTTAAAAAAGGGCTGGCCGCTCATGCAGCGCCGCGTGAAATCGAATTCCGCGACAAGCTTCCAAAAACCCGGAGCGGAAAAATCATGCGACGGGTCCTTAAAGCCTGGGAACTGGATCTGCCTACAGGCGATTTATCAACAATGGAAGATTAATAAAAAGGGAGAAGCCATTTTGGCTTCTCCCTTCGTTATTTTACTGGCTGCCGCTGTCATCCTGATTTCCATCATCCGGATTAGTTTCCCCTTCAGCGGGCTTTTCTTCATCCGGTTTATCTTCAGGCTTTTCCTCTGGTTTATCTCCAGGAGGGTCGGCCGGCTTCGTTTCTTTCGGCTTCTCTGATGCCGGCGGAGCGGCCTGGCCGATTTGAATCGTGTTTGATGCTCCTGATTCCCTTCCGGCAATATCGACTGCCGTCACATAATAGGAACCATTGCCGCCGCTGAATGAAAGGCCTGAGCCAGCTCTCACGCTGCCGACTTTGGCTCCGCCGCTGTAGACCCTGTAGCCGATCACATCTGATTCAGGATGCTGCCCCCATACAATGGAGCTTCCTGATGCTTTGATTGATGGGGCGGAAGGTGTTTTTCCGTTATCCTCGATTTTATCCTGGGGAACGAGAACCTTTGACCATCTGTCCTTCTGCGGAATCAGCTGGCTGGGATCCACATTCACGCCAAATAGCTTTTCAATATAATCAGGGTTAAGAATAAGCCCTGATTCAGCAAATTCGGCTGGCGTTGAATCAAGCGCCAGATATTTCCTATCGCCAATGCGGACGAATTTACCGTTCACAAGGCTGTCATCCGTTCTGGTCGGCACATACTTGCTGTTGAACAGGTCTGTCTCCACCAGGCCGGCCTGTGAGCAGGCTTCTGATGGAAGAAGGCCGGATACCCCGCAGAAGGATCTTCTGACAATCCCGCCTGGCATCTTGATGCTTTCGCTTGGATCAACGAGATCAGGGGCAACGTCGTAGGCTGCATTCATCAGATCTGCCCAAAGATAAATATTCCGCATGCTGTAGCTCATGCCGCCTGTTTTTAATGACTTCGGCGTGTCATATCCGGTCCAGATCCCGAAAGAGACATTCGGGTTCGTCGCGACAAACCACGCATCATGGAACATATTTCCTGTACCGGTCTTCCCGGCCCAGTCAGAACTGAATTTCAGCCTGTTTTTCAAAGAGGTGGCAGTTCCGCTGTTGATGACATCCCGCATCATATCGTAAGTAAGATATGCCGTCTGCGGGCTGAAGACCTCAACAGGCTCAGGTTTATGCTGGTAAACGATATTCCCGTCTCTGTCAGTGATTTTATCAATTATATAGGCATCAACGAATTTGCCGCTGTTGGCAAAAGTCCCGAATGCATTGGTATTTTCTTCGACTGTCACACCGTTTTCCAGAGAGCCGATGGCGGTTGCCAGGTTCGTATAGTCCGGCTCAAGCAGAGAAGTGAAGCCCATCTTTTTAAGATACTCTGCCGGCCTTTGGCCGACAATATCCTTGTAGAGCTTGACGGCCGGGACATTATAGGATTTCGCAAGAGCATATCTAGCCGTTACAAGTCCGGTATAGCGCAAATCATAGTTATTTGGCCATGGCCTATTCAAGCCAGGTGCAAGCATCAGCGGCACATCCGGAAGTATGGTGCCCGGAGATGCTTTCCCAAGCTCAAAGGCAGGTGCGTAAACCAGGAGAGGCTTCATGGTAGAGCCATTCTGCCTGACGGCATGTGTGGCGTGATTCAGCTTCTCTTTCTTATAGTCACGGCCGCCCACAAAGCTGATGATCTTTCCGGTAGAATTTTCGATGAGGACAGCACCCACTTCTACTGGTTCCATGATGCTTACCTCTTCTCCGGTATCTGGATCAGTCACCGTCTGGGCTTTATCAGGACCGTAATGCTGGTACTGATTTTTTACCTGCTGCATTCTATCGTAGATTTCCTTATTGATGGTCGAGTGGATCTTGTAGCCGTTTTGGCGCAGATTCTTGTCAGCCAAAGCCAGATATCTCTGCTTGACCTCTTTGTCATTATTGTACTGCTCCATTGCGCCATCTTTTTCAGCCAGCACCTTGGACATGACTTCAGCTGCCCGCTCTTCTATCTCAAATGTGACCCAAGGGTATTTTTCAACCGCACTTGAGCCTGCAGGAACGAAATCTTTGGTAATATCATAAGCTAGGGCTTCCTGATATTCTTTATCGGAAATCTTCCCATCATCATACATCCGTTTCAGAACGGTCTTCATTCTTGTTAATCCTGGTTCCAGATCCTCTTTAACGGTCCCTTTGTTTGTAAAAGGGGTATATCCGAAAGGGCTCTGCGGAAGACCGGCGATAAACGCGGACTGGGCAATATTAAGGTCGCTGGCAGGAACTCCGAAGATTCCCTTCGCCGCTGCCTGCACGCCGCCGATATTCCGGCCGGAAGAGTTGCGCCCAAATGTCGACACATTCAGATAGGCTTCAAGAATCTCTTTTTTATCAAAGAATTTTTCGAGCCGGAGCGCGAGCAGGATTTCTTTTGCCTTCCTTTCGAATGAAACTTCATTTGTCAGGATCTGATTCTTGATCAGCTGCTGTGTCAGGGTGCTTCCGCCGCTCTGTACAGCGCTATTGGATACTTCCTGGTATAGTGCACGCAGAATTGCTTTTGGCACAACCCCATCATGCTCATAAAAATATTCATCTTCGGTCGCAACGACTGCATCCTTCAGATGGACTGAAACATCCTCAAGCTTCACTTCCTCCCGCTCAAGGTCTGTCCGGAGCTTTCCGAGATAGACATTATTGGCAAAATAAAGCTCTGATGTTTCTTCATAATTGTATATATCTTTCTTCATGCTCTCATAGGAACGGATCGGCTCGTCCTTCACCAGGGAGGCAAAATACCCGGCACCCACTCCTCCTGCAAAAGCTCCTCCGAGAACAACTAGTATAATGAACAGAAGAGTTAAATTCCACACGACTTGATAGGTAATAGAAGCGCCTTTTACTGTCTTTTTATTTGTAAAAAGGCTTAGCCAGGACCTGAATTTATTGTTCAAATTATGTTTTTCCCCCTTCATTTTATAAACCCCCAAAACCACATACATTATAGCACAAACCCAGGCGCCATTTGACAAGCACTGACATTTTTCTGAAATTTCCTTTTAATGAGGATGGGGAATTTGTTTGGTTTTAATGGTGAAGGAGGGCAGTTGCAAATATATGGGGGAACCCGCAAATATAATGAAAAACCCGCAATTATATCAGAAATGGCGCAAATATATCGAAAAACCCGCAAATATAGTTGAAATCCCGCAAATATCTGAAGTTTGGGATACTGTGAGTGGGGTTTAGCCGTTCGAGGGCGGGGCAGAGATGGGCTTTTTTGCATTTCGAATGTCGGCTCTGAACAAGCCGCTTCCGCATTTCGATTTGTCCAGCTCCGGCTCCTAGGTGCTCGAGTCATAAGTCACTTTGGAACCGAAGGCAAAGAACGCCTTCAATTCCAAAGCGCCTTATGCTTGTCGCACCTGAACAGTCGCCTCCGCATTTCAGGTTGTCCAGCTCCGGCGGCTAGAGCCTCGAGTCATAAGCCACGCCAGAATTAAAGGCAAAGAGCGCCTTTTATTCTTGCGCGTCTTATGCTTGTCGGCTCTGAACAAGCCGCCTCCGCATTTCGATTGTCCAGCTCCGGCTCCTAGGTGCTCGAGTCATAAGGCACTTTGGAACCGAAGGAAAAGAACGCCTTCAATTCCAAAGCGCCTTATGCTTGTCGCACCTGAACAGTCGCCTCCGCATTTCGATTTGTCCAGCTCCAAAGCCTAGCCCCTCGAGTCATAAGCCAATCAGGCCAGAAGGTTAA
The DNA here is from genome assembly GCF_020171945.1 of Bacillus infantis. Lineage (GTDB taxonomy): Bacteria > Bacillota > Bacilli > Bacillales > Cytobacillaceae > Bacillus_AB > Bacillus_AB infantis_A. Next base: position 107,887 of record NZ_JAIVAP010000002.1, read on the forward strand.
AGAACAACCTTCCGTCCTGCTCGTCTTATGCTTGTCGGGGCTGAACAAGGCTTTTCCGCATTTCGATTTGACACACCCCCATTTTTTATGGTAAAACTTTTGTATTATCTTATGAATTTGAATAGCTGCTTTGATGGGAATGAGTAGTGCTTCTGTCTCTGTTTCAGAAAGCCGGCGGCTGCTGTGAGCCGGTGCATGCAGAAGGATGAATTACCTCCCGGAGCTTCTGTTGCGAATCTGCGTATGCAGTAGTAGCAATGGACGGTTGAACCGTTATCAGGAAAAGAGCGGAGGACAGCTGTGTCCTCAATTTGGGTGGTACCGCGCTGTTAAGCGTCCCTGCATATTTGCAGGGGCGTTTTTTTGTTTTTTCCGACGGAGGCTGCCGGCGTTTAAAGAAATGAATGGAGGAAGAAAGATGAGTTTGCTTGAGGATTTAAAATGGAGAGGTATTGTTTACCAGCAGACAGATGAAGAGGGAACAGAAGAGCTGCTGAAAAAAGAGAAGATTTCGTTATACTGCGGGATTGACCCGACGGCTGACAGCATGCATATCGGCCACTTGCTGCCGTTTTTAACACTGCGCCGCTTTCAGAATGAAGGCCACAGGCCGATTGTGCTAGTCGGCGGGGCAACAGGACTGATCGGCGACCCGAGCGGAAAGAGCGAGGAGCGTAAACTGCAGACGCTCGAAGCCATCCAGCATAATGTCAGCAGCATTCAGCAGCAGCTGAAGAAAATCTTCAGCTTTGAGGGTGAGAACGGTGCCCTTATGGTCAACAACTATGACTGGGCAGGCTCTATGGACATTGTTACATTCCTGAGGGATTACGGGAAGCATGTCGGTGTCAATTATATGCTGGCTAAGGATACGATTGCATCACGTCTTGATACTGGTATTTCTTTTACGGAGTTTACTTATACCATTCTGCAGGCAATGGATTTCCTTCATCTGTATGAGAAGCATAACTGCAAAATGCAGATTGGCGGAAGCGACCAGTGGGGCAATATTACAACAGGGCTTGAGCTGATCCGCAAGATGATGCCTGAAGGTGCTAAAGGCTATGGTGTCACAATCCCGCTTGTAACGAAGGCGGATGGAACTAAATTCGGCAAAACAGAAAGCGGGGCAATCTGGCTCGATCCTGAAAAGACTTCTCCATATGAGTTCTATCAGTTCTGGATTAATACAGCTGATGCCGATGTCATCAAATACCTGAAATACTTCACTTTCCTTTCAAAGGAAGAAATTGAGGAGCTGGAGAACTCGCTTGCTGAGGAAGCGCATCTCCGCAAGGCGCAAAAGGCGCTTGCTGAAGAAATGACTAAGCTGATCCATGGTGAAGCAGCGCTTGAACAGGCTATTAAAATTTCAGCCGCACTGTTCAGCGGAGATGTCAAAAACCTTACAGCATCAGAAATCACCCAAGGCTTCAAGGATGTGCCATCCTATGAGCCGACAGGCGAAGAGAAGGGCATCGTTGATTTGCTGACGGCTGCAAAGATTTCTCCATCCAAGCGCCAGGCGAGGGAAGATGTATCGAACGGCGCCGTCTATGTAAATGGTGAAAGAATTACAGCAACAGATTATGAACTTACAGAAAAAGACCGCATTGAAGGCCAGTTCACAATCATCCGCCGCGGCAAAAAGAAATATTTTCTTATCAAATATTAAACCGCAAAAAGGTCCGCTTCCGGCTGGAGGCGGACCTTTCTGATTGATTGGCAAAAAGAAAAACACCAGCCAAAAGGCAGGTGCTTTCTTGTGCTTTTCCCGATTAACGAGAGTAGAATTCAACGATAAGAGCTTCGTTGATTTCAGCAGGAAGTTCAGAACGCTCAGGAAGACGAGTGAATGAACCTTCCAATTTGTCAGCATCGAAAGTCAAGAAGTCAGGTACGAAGTTGTTTACTTCGATTGCTTCTTTAACGATGTCAAGACCGCGTGACTTTTCACGCAATGTGATCGTTTGACCAGGCTGAACGCGGTATGAAGGAATATCAACGCGTCCTCCGTCAACGATGATGTGGCCGTGGTTTACAAGCTGACGAGCTTGACGGCGAGTACGAGCTAAACCTAAACGGTAAACAACGTTGTCAAGACGTGATTCTAAAAGAACCATGAAGTTTTCACCGTGCTTACCAGCCATTTTGCCGGCCTTGTCGAATAGGTTGCGGAATTGACGCTCAGTAACTCCATACATGTGGCGAAGTTTCTGTTTTTCCTGTAATTGTAAACCGTACTCAGAAATTTTTCTGCGCTGGTTTGGACCATGTTGTCCTGGAGCGTAAGGACGCTTTTCTAATTCTTTACCAGTTCCGCTTAGAGAAATTCCAAGACGGCGGGATAGTTTCCAGCTTGGACCTGTATAACGAGCCATGAATGACTCCTCCTTGTGTTTTTATTTTGTTGTAAAATAAAAACAGATGCGTACGATCATTAAGCTCATTTTGTTTTCATGTACCTTCGCCCTAGCAGCAGCGGGTTACACAGTACCCCTTCGAATAAAAGGCTAAAACGCCATGCTTACCGGCATCTTGGGCTCAAACCCGTGCTTTCCGCCTCAAAAGAGATGGGAAGCGGTGCCTTATTGAGGAACAAAATGATCACCTAAAGTGTCACATTTGCTGCGATATTTTACACAAAGGCTATTATATAATTTTTATAAACTTTATGTCAAGGCATGTTTTGCTTTTCGCGGAATAAGTGCTCCTGCCTTCTCAATTTTATCATCTCTTGATGCCGGCATAGAGAGCAATTTACTGGAAAATATTTTTATCATATCATAACGGGGAGAATTTTCCTGTGGTATAATAGTCTTAATTAATTCTAGTAAAAGTGTTGATGAAATTGAGAGAGACGAAGAAGGAAAAACAGATCCGCCTTTTTCTGGCTTTGGCGTTTGCTGGAGTGGCCCTTGCCGCCATATACTTCCAGTATCTCAAGCCGGCGGGCGGGACAGGGAGCCCGCTTGCCCTGGTCATAAAGGCGGGCTCTGCTGATGGTGCAGACCCCCTCGTTGTCTTATATGATGAAAAAAAACAGGACCATGTGCTGGCCCTGTATGAGGTAGAGAAAGACAATGATTTCAAGTTTCGCCTGATCAAGTCTGCCACTTTGGAGAGTGCCCCTGAGAAAATGGCAGTTGATCGTGAGGGTGCCGGTTTTTGGGCTGAAGTGGATGGGGACTGGGTTTATCTGGATCCGGACCTGAAAGTGCGGGCGCGTAAACCGCGCCTTCGGGGCACCATCACTTCGGATGGAGAACCTTTTAAAGTAAGGAAGACTTCAAATCATACCGTTCTTGAAGCGGAGGGCCAATATGAAGTAGCCTTCAATGAAGCAGGCAGGCCGGAGAGCGTCCATGCCCTCACAGCCGATCATTCTTCATGGCTTATCCTGCTTGAGGATGGGGTGAGAATTGCCTCCGGCAGGACGCTGTAACACGGCATATATATGAGAATGCCTATATGAACTGGGTAAATAGGGTGATGAATATGGAAATGCTCAAAAGCCAGAAAATATTGTGCTTGAAAAGCCGCTTCTTTGACCTGATTGATACAACTGACGGATTTATTCAGTCTGACTCTTTGATTGAGCAGATGCTCGAAGCGGTCAAAGACTTTTCTGAAGCCTCCGAAGCCTGCTATCACGGGCCAGGCGGCAGCGTCAGAGGTACAGATTCCTCAGCTGGGAGATATGGCCAGGATGGCCATCAGGCAAGGGAAACGGGACTCAGGGGTGCCGCGTGCTGCCGGATCCCGCTTTCTGGCAGGTCAATGGATTTGGGAATCCTTGAGCTGAACGGGCTGCCGGATCCTCTGAATGAAGAAATCATTAGGGAATTGGGCTCTGCCTGTGCCGCCTTCATCATGAAGGCCAGGGAACTCGGGGGAATCTCAGCCAGGGAAAAGCGCTACAAGCAGCTTTTTCGCGTAACTGAGCAATTTCATTCCTCAATGGATATGGATGCTGTCCTCGGAGAGATCATCAAAACCCTTCAGGAAGTGTATCCTCACTTTACCTATTATCTAATGCTTTCGCATGACAATAACAGCCATGGGGACCTCCCTTTAAAAGATCTTGAATATGACAGCCAAAATATAGCGGCCATGCAGGCATATGTCACTGGCGCCATACAGTTTGAGGATTCTATATCTGAGAAAAGGTCTGTCCTTTATGCCCCTCTAAAAGGAAAGCAGGGTGTATACGGCGTGCTCCAGGTCATTGCGCCGAATGCACTCGTCTTTCCTGAAAGCGAAGTCGAATTCATTTCCATACTCGCCAATACGGCGGGCGGTGCACTTGAGAACGCCCAGCTGTATCACCAGTCGAAGAGGCTGATTGCCGACCTCCAGCTAATTAATGAGACTTCGCATCAGCTTAATTCCAATCTTCGCCTGACGGAAACGATGACTTATATGGCTGAACAGATCATTAAGTCTTTTGATGCGGAGGAGGCAGGCTTCGTCCTTTTGTCTGAAGAATCCGAACAAGTAAGCATCCTTAAAGGAAGCACTTCTTTCTTCCGGACAAGGGAATCCGGCATCTATATAAAATATATCAAAGAAAAGATCAGGCAAGACAAGGACAGCCTGTTCATTGGCGAGCTTGATCTCCAGAACGATGCCCTGATCGAGCAGTTCAAATCCGTCATGGCGGTCCCAATGTCCCAGTCTGGTGTGCTGAAAGGGTTTGCCCTTATCCTGCACAGAGATCCTTATCATTTTTCATTTGAGACATTTAAGCTTCTTCAGTCCCTAATCCACCATTCCACTTTGGCCCTCACGAATTCCATGCTGAGAGAGGAGCTTGAAAAGATGGTCGTCACAGACCACCTGACCAGGCTTTATTCCCGGAATTATCTGGATGAACGGATACACCAGTCCTTAAGAGAGGATGCAGAAGGTGCTTTTATCCTGGTTGATATTGATAATTTTAAATCTGTCAACGATACATACGGCCATCAAGTCGGTGATGAAGTCATTGTCCAGGTAGCCGGGATTATTATGAACAGCATTCGCGGTACCGATGTTGCCGCCAGATGGGGAGGAGAAGAGCTTGCCGTTTATCTGCCCTCTATTTCCCTGGAAACGGGCGTCGCGATCGCAGAGCGGATTGTCAGAAAGGTCTCTGAGAGCACAAATCCCGTTGTCACCATTTCCTGCGGGGTATCCCACTGGAACTTGGAAAGGGAGGATTCCTATTCCTGGCTGTTCAAGCGGGCGGATAAAGCTTTGTATACAGCGAAAGAATCCGGAAAAAACCAGGTTGTGGTCCAGGGATTCAGCATTCTTTAAAGACAGGCCAGTCCAAGCCTGTCTTTTTCATTTTCCTTTATACACTCAAATTGCTTTGCAAAAACAGAAAAATAACATATCCTGTAAATATAGAGTGTTGTAAACGCTTTCATATTAAGGGGGATTTGCAATGGAGAAAAAGAATGTGCGGTTCGAGACTAAAGTGATCCATGAAGGGTATGATGCCCGGGAGTTTAAAGGGAGTCTGGCACCGCCGATTTTTCAAACCTCCACATTCGTGTTCGATAATGCAGAACAGGGTGAACGGAGGTTTTCTGGAGAAGAAGAGGGATATATCTATTCAAGGCTCGGCAATCCGACTGTTTCTGTCCTTGAAGAAAGGATGGCTGCCCTCGAGCAGGCTGAGGCCGCATTGGCCTTCAGCTCGGGGATGGCTGCTGTTTCCGCTGTGCTGGTTGCCCTGACAAAAGCGGGGGATCATATATTATGCTCCCAGGGAGTATATGGGTGTACATTTGGCCTTCTTCAGCTGATGAAAGAGAAATACAATATCAGCCATGACTTTTCCTTGATGGAATCGAAAGAGCAGCTGCTGGAGGCAATCAGGCCGGAGACTGCCTGCCTTTATATTGAAACGCCAATCAATCCGACTATGAAACTTGTTGATTTGGAAATGGCCGTGGAGGCCGCCAGGGAAAAGGGAATCCCGGTTATAGTGGATAATACCTTCTGCTCCCCGTATCTGCAAAATCCGCTGCAATTGGGCTGCGACATTGTTATCCATAGTGCAACTAAATATATATGCGGTCATGGAGATGTGATTGCCGGCATTGCAGCGGGCAGGAAAGAGCTGATGGATGAAATCTCCTTCACAACCCAAAAGGATATCGGGGGCGTTATTTCCCCATTTGATGCCTGGCTTCTTTTAAGGGGGCTGAAGACTTTGCCGGTAAGGATGGACCGGCACACCAGCAATGCGGAAAAGCTGGCCGCATATTTAAAGGGTCATCCAAAAGTAACGGACGTTTATTATCCTGGCGATCCCGAGCATAAAGATTATCCTGTCATGCAAAAGCAAATGAGAAGCGGAGGCGGAATCCTGTCTTTTTCAATTAGAGGCACGAAGGAGACGGCCCAGAAATTAATGAATCAGCTTCAATTCATAAAAATTGCCGTAAGCCTCGGGGATGCAGAAACTCTTATCCAGCATCCTGCCACCATGACACACTCGGTAATCCCGCCAGAAACAAGGGAGAAGATGGGGATTTCTGACACAATGCTCAGGCTGTCTGCCGGGCTTGAAGCCTGGGAAGATATCCGGGATGATTTAGAACAGGCATTTGCTTCAATAGAATAAAAATGGACCGGTACAGAGTGATGGCAAAAAAACTGAATGCCCCAGGCCTCCTGCCGGAAGAATATAAACAGCATAGATTTTTTATAAGAGGATGACCATAAAGGAGGATATATCATGGATATGACGGTAACATGGACTGGAAAAATGGCGTTTGCGGGGGATGCGCCTTCCGGCCATAAAATCATGATGGATGCATCTGAGGAAGCCGGGGGAGAGAATTCCGGAGCAAGGCCGACAGAGCTGCTGTTGAGCGCGGCGGCAGGCTGCACGGGAATCGATATTGTGTCCATCCTGAAAAAGATGCGGCTTGAGCCAGCTTCTTTCCATATGGACATAAAAGGGTCAAGGGCTGAGGATCATCCGAAAAGGTTCACTGAAATCCATATCCACTATGCATTAGAGGGGGAGCTTCCTGAAGATAAAGTGGCCAGGGCCATCAAGCTGTCAAAGGATAAATACTGCTCTGTCTCAAAGTCTTTAAATGCGGATATCACGGTAAGCTACTCTATTAACGGGGCTGCCGGCGGCCAGCACCTGTAATATCACTCATTAAAAAGCAGCAAAAAAGCCTGATCCCGAGCGGAACAGGCTTTTTTCTTTGTATAGGAATTTATAAGTTGTAAGTCTTGTGGATAAATATCAATTCTTGATCAACGTCCAGCTCCAGCGCCTACCCCCTCGAGGTCACAAGCCAAACCTCCCAAAAAGGCAAAGAACGCCTTTCCGGGAGGTTCGTCTTGTGCTTGTCGGGGGTGATCAAGGCGCTTCCGCTTTTGTCTTGTGTTATATATGTTTTACGAGTGTTTCAACAAAGTCTTCCAGGCCCTGCTGGTCGATTTCGTCAAAGCGGTTCTTTTCAGGAGAATCAATATCAAGGACGCCGAATACTTCTCCATTTTTTATGATGGGAACTACAATTTCTGATTGGGATGCTGCATCACAGGCAATATGCCCTGGGAATGCATGGACATCCTCAATGCGCAATGTCTCGCGCTTGTGGGCAGAAGTACCGCAGACGCCTTTTCCGAGCGCGATCCTCACACAGGCCGGAAGCCCCTGGAAAGGACCGAGGACCAGCTCCCCATCCTCCATGAGATAAAAGCCGGCCCAGTTAATGCGGTCAAGAAATTGATTAAGCAGAGCTGCTGCATTGCTCAGATTTGCAATGCGGTTTGGTTCGCCTTCCAATAGAGCATGAAGCTGTTTATTTAATAATGCGTAATTTTTTTTGCGGTCTTCGCTGTATGTTTCGACTTTAAACAACGTGTTTCCCTCCACTATTCGAAGAATTATTATTCATTCTATCAAATAGAGATGAAAAAGAGGAGACTTTGTCGATATTTTTTAAAAGGACAACCGGAAAATAAAAAGAATGTTTAATTAAGAAAGGTAAGTGAACAGATATGCGATGTTTACCACTTTCTGCTGTCCAGTCCCTGTATATCCATTCATACTGCGTTGTGCCAATGGGAATTTAAGAAGCGAGGTAGGATTATGAAAAAAAATTCGAAAGATGCCATTGTTGCTGCAGCGATTTCCCTTTTTAATACAAACGGATTTACCGGCACATCCATACGTGACATAGCCGCGAAAGCCAAAGTGAATGCCGCCAATATCGCTTATTATTTTCACAATAAGCATGGGCTGCTGGAACACTGTTTCACTGAATTCTTTGAGGGATACATTGCTGAAATAGAGAAGGGCTTTTCTTGCCTGCATCTGGGGGCAGCGGCTGCCTTGAAGATTATTTCAGAAAATATCCTGTTGTATCACAGCCGGAATATTCATCTGACCCGTTTTATCCTGAGGGAAATTTCGCTTGACTCCCAGGTGGTGAGGGAAATTATGTCTACCTATTTGATGAAGGAAAAATATTATCTGAATAAAGTATTTGAAATCGGAATGAGAGCGAAGGAATTCCGCTCTCAGCATCCCAGTTATTTGATCATCCAGTTTAAAGGGCTATTGTCGATGCCATTCTTGAATATGCAGTATGTGTCAGAGGTGCTTCATGTTTTTCCAAACGAAAGATATTTCGCAGATAAATACTTAATTGAAATCTATAATTGGATTGACGGAGCCGTCCGGGAACATGCTGCAAGGGAAATCGTCATGGCCAATTAGCCTTCAAAGGGGAAACTGCCGAAGCCCTGCCCCAGTTCTTTCGCCTGGTGTGCATCCGAACCATAGACGAGCTGGATGCCAAGGGATTTGGCCATCGAAGCAGCCCATTCCGGCGGATAAGGCTCCCGGCAGAGCGGTTTTGCGGTGCCTGCCCCGTTGCAGTCCAGTGCGTATCCGTGGAGCTTCATCAACTGAAGGATATTTGAAATCTCCTGTTTGTCTTCAAAGCCGGCAGGATATTTTTTTTGGAATTTATGGGTCAGCGAAATATGGCCGATCCTCTTTGGCTTATAGGGACCCAGGTCAGCTGTGATCGACCTTCTGACGGTTTCATAGTATTTTCTGTAAACAGCCTCTGCGGAGCCGTAGCGGCTGATCATGGAGGAGAAGACGTCCGGGCTGTAATCTGCACAGTCATATTGCCCATCATAATACAAAAAGTGGACCGAAAGAATGCTGTCATCCAGAAGATGCCCGACCTTTGAGAGGAAGCTGCCTGTTTCTTTTTCAAATCCCTCTATAAAATCCACTTCAAGCCCTGCATTGATTTTGATTTTATTTTTGTAGAGAGCTTTTACACGGCAGATTTCTTCGAAGTAGGCTCCAAGTTCATCTGCCTGCATGGCGCTGTCCCGGGCAGGGGCTGTGTCTGTGAACCCGTCGGGGAGCGGGGCATGCTCAGTGAAGGTCAGTTCTGCAAAACCGAGCGAAAGGGCCCTGTCGATATACTCTTCAAAAGCATCCTTTGAACCATGGGGGCAAAAAGGTGTATGTATATGTCCATCCCTTAACATAGGGGCATCGCTCCATTCTGTCGAAAATCAAAAATGCGAATTATTTGTAATGCGGCAAAACGTATTGTTCAATTATAGGTGCCGGGCTAAAAAAAGTTCAGTTCCAGTTTCCAGGAGGAAAAACAAGCTCCAGGCTTCAATAAGGGAGCAGTGGAACAGCCAATTCTGAATCCCGGGTTTTGCACAAAAACGGCAAGCAGGTTATAATAGCAAGTTTCTCTCAAAAAAAATTAAATTAATAGTCAAAAATTGTCGTTTACATGGTATCATAAAAACATTGAATTGCATATTTCAAGTTTTTTTTACATATATCTATCAGTTATCAGCTCGGCAGCAGAACAGGGGGCTTTCAATGGAGTACATAATTGGAGGAATAGTGATCGCGATTGCACTATTTCTGACGGGATACCTAATGAAAAAGAAGTATTATAAAGAAATAGACCGGCTGGAAGGCTGGAAAATGGACATTACGGACAGGCCGGTTCTCGACGAGATGTCCAAAGTGAAGCAGCTGAATATGACAGGCCAGACAGAGGAGCTGTTCGAACGCTGGCGGAATGAGTGGGACGATATCGTTACCGGGCAGCTTCCTGGAGTGGAGGAGCTGCTGTTTGATGCTGAGGAATATATCGACCGCTACCGCTTTAAGAAGGCAAAGGAAGTTCAGCAGGCAATCGAGGAGAGCCTTGCAGGCATAGAGGATAAAATAAAATCCCTCCTTGCTGAAATCAATGAGCTGGTCGGAAGCGAAGAAAAAAACCGCACCGAGATCGATGGACTCAAAGATCAGTACAGGGAATGCAAAAAGGCGCTGCTCGCCCATCGGCATACCTATGGAAAGGCTGAAGCCATCCTGGGCGTCCAGCTTGATGAAGCTTTTGCGAAGTTCCAGGACTTTGAGGACCGGACAGCAAACGGCGACTATCTTCAGGCAAGGGAAATCGTCCTGACCATCCAGGCACAGCTTGACAGTATCCAAAAGAAAATGGAAGCAATCCCCGATTTGCTGGTGGATGCCGGATCCAATATCCCATCCCAGCTTCTCGAGGTGAGAGAAGGCTTCCGTGAAATGGAGCAGCAGGGATATATTCTTGAACATGTAGAAGTGGATAAGGAAACAGAGTCATTAGAAAAAGAGGCAGCCGAATATCTCGCCATGATCGAACGCGCAGAGACCGGAGAAGCGCATGAGGGCCTTGAGGATATCAAGCAGAGAATCGATGCGCTCTATGATCTGCTTGAAAAAGAAGTGTATGCAAGAAAGTTCATCCAATCGCATGATGAAAAGGTCCGTACAGAGTTATATAATGCCAAGGATGCAAACTTTATGCTGAAGAAAGAGCTTGGCATCGTACAGCAAAGCTACCACCTCAAGGAAAAGGACGAAGAAACACACAGCCTGCTTGAAACGAAGCTGACCAAGCTTTTTAAACGCTTTGAAATCCTTGAGCATAAAATCAGCAATCAAAGCTCTGCCCATTCAGTTCTTGGTGAAGAACTGGAATATATAAAAAATGAACTGGAAGCATTGTCAGAAGAGCAGGTCCATTTTGCAGAAAAGCTGCAGGCCTTAAGGAAGGACGAGCTTTCCGCACGGGAAAAGGTAAAGGAAATCAGCAAAAAGCTGTCGGAAACCATCAGGCTCGTATCCAAGAGCAATATACCGGGGCTGTCCCAAAATTACCGGTATTTAATGGAAGACACGAAGGAAAGCATCCAAAATGTCATTGATAAGCTTGATGAGAAGCCCCTTGATATCCCTGCTGTCCAGCAGTATCTCGAAATAGCGGTCATGACAGTTGATAAAGCTGCAGACAGCACGGCTGAAATGATTGAAACCGTCCAGCTGGCTGAAAAGGTCATCCAGTATGGAAACAGGTATCGAAGCAAGTATCCTTCCATCGCCAAAGCACTGAGGGAAGCGGAGGATTCATTCAGGAACTACAATTATAAAGAGGCACTGGAGCAGGCTGCTTCATCTATTGAAGAGATTGAGCCAGGAGCTTTGAAAAGAATAGAAGAAATGATCGGCGATAAAGAAAATGTATAAAAAACCAGATCTGCTTTGGCAGATCTGGTTTTTTATTTTAGGGGAAATAATTATCAGTCTATTCTGCTGTGTTTCTGCCGCTTCCGGCAATGAGCAGGCCGAGCAGGCCCCCGGCAATGGCTGGAATGACCCAGCCGAGTCCTTCTGCATAGAGAGGAAGGAATCCCAGCATTTCTGAAAAAATCCGGGTATCTGCCCCGGCTGCCTTTATTGCATCAATAGTACTGATCAGACCTGCCGGAATCAGGGCTCCTGCATATACAGCTCTTGAGCCGCCAAAAGCATGATGAAGAAAAGAAAGCAATACCAGTACGATTGCCGGCGGATAGATCATCGTTAGCATTGGCAAAGATACAGAAATGAGCTGCGTCAAGCCGATATTGGCAATCATCATGCTGAATAGGGATAAAATCAGCACAAATGACCTGTAAGAAATGGCTGGCATAACTTTTGAAAAATATTGTGCACAGGAAGAGACGAGCCCAATAGAAGTGGTAAGGCAGGCAAAAGTTATGGCCAGACCAAGGATGACAGCCCCAAAAGATCCGAAAAGACGGGAAGCAGCGGCGGAAAGAAGAGCTCCTCCATTATCCTGGAACCCAATCGATTCTGCCCCGGATGCCCCGATGTATGCGAGCGAAAGGTAAACAAGCATAAGGGCAGCAGCAGCAATAAGTCCGGAATAGATGCATATTTTTGCAATCTGTTTTGAGCTGCTGATGCCTCTTTCTTTAATTGAACCGATCACAACTATGCCAAAAACAAGGGCGGCGATTGCATCCATGGTTAAGTAGCCTTCAACGAAACCTTTAAAAAAAGGCGTTTCGGCATACGCGCCTTTGGCAGCCATTGGCTCTCCCAAAGGGGTGATCGTACTCTTTACAGCCAGAATAGCCAGTATAACAAGAAGAATCGGAGTAAATAATTTCCCGATCCGGTCCACAAGCTTAGAAGGATTCATTGAAAGCCAGGCTGTAACGGCAAAAAAGATAATGGTATAAAAAAGCAGTGCCATCCCGTATTTAGAAACGGTATCAGGCAAAAACGGGGTGATGCCAATTTCATATGCAACGGTTCCGGTCCGCGGAATCCCGAATAGCGGGCCAATGGCTAAATACAAAAGCAAAGTAAAGGCAGCCCCGAAAACAGGGTGAACTCTTCCGGACAGCGTTCGAAGATCTCCAGCTTTGGCTATGCTGATGACTCCCAAAAGCGGGAGGCCGACTCCGGTTATAAGAAATCCAATGATGGCCTTTCCCATGCTGACACCAGATTCCTGGCCGAGATATGGAGGGAAAATCATGTTCCCTGCTCCAAAGAAAAGAGCGAAAAGCATCAGTCCTATTGCGATTGTTTCTCTGCTGGATAGGCTCTTATTATTCATACAAACCTCCATGACTGTCTATCAAAATGTTTAGAACATTTAACATACTAACACAGGAAGTGAGAAATTTGTCGAAAGGAATTATAGTCAAAACATTCAGACTTAAGCTTCTGGCTTTTGTTGTGTATTCGGCCTCCAAAAGAAATATAAAAGATTATGCAGATGAAAACATTGTCCCAGTATGATAAGATTTACTATTGGCTAAACGGTTTTTCAAGGAAGGGGAAGACCCATGATTTACTTTGATAATAGTGCAACAACTAAACCATATAAAGAAGTGCTGGATTCATTTAATAAGGTGGCCTCAGATTACTTTGGCAATCCCTCGTCTTTGCACGGAATCGGGGGCAGGGCAGAAAAGCTCCTTTCACAGGCCCGGATGCAGATTGCCGAGCTCCTGGGAGCAGGCCAGAAGGAAATCTTCTTTACTTCAGGCGGAACTGAAGGAAATAATCTGGCTGTAAAAGGGACTGCAATGATGCATAAAAGCAGGGGGCGCCATCTCATTACGACTGCCTCGGAGCATTCATCAGTGGCAGAAGCATTTGAACAGCTGAAAGAGCTCGGGTTCCGGGTTACGTATATTCCTGTAGACCAGGATGGGAGAATCAGGCCGGAGGACATAGAAGCTGCCTTATGCCATGATACGATTCTTGTGAGCGTCATCCATGTTAATAATGAGGTTGGCACCATCCAGCCGATTGCTGAAATCGGCAAAATGCTCAAGCCCTATTCAAAGGTGCTTTTTCATGTGGATCATGTCCAGGGCATAGCAAAGGTCCCGCTTGATTTTCAAAAAAATGAAATAGACCTTTGCACCATATCTGCCCATAAATTCCACGGTTTAAAAGGCACAGGTGTCCTTTACATCAGGGAAGGCGTCAAGCTTTCACCGCTGTTTTCAGGCGGAAGCCAGGAATGGAACCAGCGGAGCGGAACAGAGAATGTTCCTGGGATTGTCAGTATGGCCAAGGCGCTCAGAGTCAGCCTTGAGAGGTACAGGAGCCAACTGGAGCAGCTTGGACACGTAAAGTCTTTGCTTAGGGAAGGACTGGAATCCATTGAAGGCATCTTTGTCCATACACCGCTTCAAGGCTCGGCTCCGCACATTCTCAATTTTTCTGCACCAGGCTTGAAGGCAGAAGTATTTGTGCATTCCCTTGAGGAAAAAAATATATATGTCTCCACCACAAGTGCCTGTTCCTCGAAAAAGAAAGCTGTCAGCAGGACACTGCTGGCCATGGGCATTCCTGAGGAGGCTGCAGCAAGCAGCATCAGGATCAGCCTTTCCTATGATAATACAGCAGAGGAAGCAAAAGCTGTGCTGCAGGCAATTGAAGAAACAGCGAAAACGCTAAGGAAGGTAATGAAATAAAATGAATTATGACCGCATATTAATCCGCTATGGAGAAATTTCAACAAAAGGCCGAAACAGGGGGAAGTTTGTCGAGAAGCTGAAAAGAAGCATTAAGAAAGTTCTGCACAGCTATCCTGCCATCAGGATCGAGGGTCAGAGGGACAGGATGTTCATCCAGCTTAACGGTGAAAATGGGGAAGAGATCATCGAGAAGCTCAAAGGAGTCTTTGGCATTCAATCCTTCAGTCCTGCTGTGAAAGCTGAAAAGGATATAGAAAAAATCAAGGACGCTACCCTGTCACTTTTAAAGCGGGCATACAAGGATGGTGATACCTTTAAGGTATCGGCGCGGAGAGCGGACAAGGGCTTTCACCTTGACACAGGAGAACTGAACCATGCCCTTGGCTCACATATCCTGAAGAATATGGAAGGCTTGAAGGTGGATGTGAAAAAGCCGGATATTAATCTCCAGGCTGAAATCAGGCCGGAAGCCGCATATCTTTCATGCGAAAATATCCAGGGAGCCGGAGGTATGCCGGCCGGGTCAGGCGGCAAGGCGATGCTTATGCTTTCTGGGGGAATTGACAGCCCGGTCGCAGGCTATTTATCAATGAAGCGAGGGCTTGACGTAGAAGCTGTTCATTTCTACAGCCCTCCCTTCACCAGCGAAAGATCTAAGCAAAAGGTGGTTGACCTGGCTGAAAAGCTGGCGGGTTATACAGGGCAAATGGTCCTTCATATTGTTCCTTTTACGGAAATCCAGCAGCTCATCCAAAAGCAGGTGCCTGAAAATTACACGATGACAACCACCAGAAGGCTGATGCTTAAAATCACGGATCTGATCCGCGAAAAGTATGGAGGGCTCGCTGTCATTACAGGTGAAAGCCTCGGCCAGGTTGCAAGCCAGACACTGGACAGCATGTATGCCATCAATGAAGTGACAAGCACGCCGGTCCTGCGCCCGCTGATAACAATGGATAAGACCGATATCATTGAGATCGCCCAGGAAATTGATACCCATGATATATCTATCCTGCCATACGATGACTGCTGCACCGTATTTGTCCCGGCTTCGCCCAAAACGAAGCCTAAACTTGAAAAGGCAGCATATTATGAAAGCTTTGTTGATTTTGATGCGCTTATTGCAAAAGCTGTAGAGCATATTGAAACAATTCACATCAAGCCGTATGAATCCGGTAACGACAGTGAGGACGATCTTTTCTAGGGAGAATGAAAATCGGACGGGCGATGAAAACATTACCAATTAATATTTGTATGAAGCCATGTGATTCTACACATTCTAAACTCACAAGGAGGTGAAATCACATGGCAAACAACAACAGCTCTAACCAGCTTCTAGTACCTGGTGTACAACAAGCTCTTGACTCAATGAAATACGAAATCGCTACTGAATTTGGTGTAAACCTTGGCGCTGAAACAACTGCACGTGCTAACGGTTCAGTAGGAGGAGAAATCACTAAGCGTTTAGTTCAAATGGCTGAACAACAGCTTGGCGGTTACCAACGCTAATCCAAAAAATAAATAATATGGCTACAAAGGAGCAGGCTCACCAGCCTGCTCCTTTACTTTTTGTTATACATTTTATAATTTTTGAAAAATTATGTATAATATAATTATTGATACAATTTTAGATGAGGAGGACATATGACATGAAGCGTGAAGATCTGCTGGCGCCAGAAAAATATAATCTGGTCTCTGAAATGGAAAAGTTTGCTGATAAGCCTGAAAGGACAGCCATCCTTTGGGAAAGCGGGGAAGGAGAAAGAAAGGAAATTACATATCCAAGGCTCTTATCCAATGCCAATAAAATTGGAAACGTTTTCTCCGAAAACGGTTTGAGGCAGGGGGATGTCGTTCTGATTATGGTCCCGCGCCTGATAGAAGCTTACCAGACGTACATAGCTGCACTTAAAATGGGCCTGGTAGTCATTCCCTGCTCAGAGATGCTCCGCTCTAAAGACATTCAGTACAGAATCAATCATGGCGATGTGAAGGCCATCGTATGCTTTTCGCCGTTTACAGAGCAATTTGAAGATGTTCCTGAAGCAGAGGGCCTGCCTAAGTTTGTGATTGGAGAGCCTGTGCCAGGCTGGATTCCGCTGGACGAAAAGATGGATGCAGCCTCTGATATCATGGAGACTGCGGGAACAAGCAAGGACGATATGGCTTTCCTGTCCTATACTTCCGGCACAACGGGCAATCCCAAGGGAGTTGTACATACACATGGCTGGGCATATGCACATCTCCGAGCCGCCGGTCCTAACTGGCTTTGCATCAATGAAGGGGATACTGTCTGGGCAACTGCAGGCCCCGGCTGGCAGAAATGGATATGGAGCCCCTTCCTCTCCGTGCTGGGATCCGGGGGAACAGGACTGGTGTATTCCGGGAAATTCGAGCCCAAAAAATATCTTGCACTCCTTCAAGATTACAAAGTCAATGTCCTTTGCTGCACACCTACAGAATACAGGCTGATGGCAAAGGTCGACAATCTTGCTGAATACAGCCTCCCGGATCTTCATAGTGCCGTCTCGGCAGGGGAGCCGCTCAACCGCGAAGTGATTGATACTTTCAAAAAACATTTTAATATTGAAGTGCGTGACGGATACGGCCAGACGGAAAACACCCTGCTGGTCGGCATTACAAAAGGCATGGAGCTTAGGCCGGGTTCAATGGGCAAGCCGATCCCCGGAAATTCTGTCGAGATTATCACTGAAGACGGTCAAGCGTGCGGACCTGGGGAAGTCGGCGATATTGCCGTCCATATTGAAACCCCTGCATTATTTAAAAATTATTATAAGGATCCTGAACGGACGGCTATGCAATTCCGCGGTGAATATTATGTAACCGGAGATAAAGCGAAAAAGGATGAAGACGGGTACTTTTGGTTTGAAGGCAGGGGAGATGATATTATCATCAGCTCCGGATATACGATCGGGCCGTTTGAGGTGGAGGATGCCCTTGTCAAGCACCCGTACGTAAAGGAATGTGCCGTTGTGGCGAGCCCGGACGAAATCCGCGGAGCAGTCGTAAAAGCCTTTATCGTCCTGCAGGATGGCATCGCCGAAGATAAGCCGGATCTCATCAGTACCTTGCAGGAGCATGTAAAGGAGCTGACTGCCCCTTATAAATATCCCCGCAGGATCGAGTTTCTTTCGGAGCTTCCGAAGACCACGTCAGGAAAGATCCGCAGGGTAGAGCTGAGGAAAAAAGAAATGGAGCAGGCTGCCCGCAGCTAGTATTCACCTGGGAAGTTCCTATAAATAATTAGTTTTAACTCTGAGCTTTTTAAAGCTCAGTTTTTTTGTGTCCAAAAAGAAGATATAATCATATCAGCAGGCACTGATTATTGTTTTCTGTGCCAGAATAGGAAGCAAAGGAGCAAAAAAAGATGCGGACTTTATGGCATGGAGGACATATATACACCCTTCAGCAAGAAGGGCATAAAACTGAAGCAGTCATGACCGAGAATGGAAAGATCCTGGGGGCAGGGCCGCTGGAAGAATTGAAAAGAAACTACTCGGTAAAACCCTCTGAAATGAGGGACCTTGAGGGAAGCTTGATGCTGCCCGGATTTGTGGACAGCCATATGCACTTAATCGGACATGGAGAAAGGCTGATAAGACTTGACTTGTCCGGCTGCACCACTAAAGCAGAAGTGCTTGACTCTGTGAAGGAGTATGCAGGCAGGTTTCCAAAAGGCAGCTGGATCATCGGCGAGGGATGGAATGAAAATTTATGGGACATCCCTGACCCCTTGCTGGCAAAGGAGCTTGATGAAGCGGTCCCTGAACATCCGGTCTGCCTGAAGAGGATTTGCCGGCATGCAATCGCCGTCAATTCGAAAGCATTGGAAGCAGGCGGAATTACCCCGGATACCATTTGCCCTCCAGGCGGGGTCATTGAAAAAAGTGAGGAAGGCCTTCCAACTGGCCTTCTGAAGGATCAGGCCCAGGAGCTTATTTTTTCTATTCTGCCGGGGGCATCGGGAGAGTATCTTGAAACGGCGATGCGTGCAGCCATACAGGATGCCTATGCACTGGGCCTTACAGGGGCACATACTGAGGATCTTAATTATTATGGCGGCTTCCAGGGTACCTATGGGACATTCAAGGAGGTCATTGGCGAAGATAAACTAGCTTTCCGCGCCCACCTGCTCGTCCATCATGAGGTTATCAATGAGATGAAGCTTGAGGGCGGAAATTATCTTGGCGGGGATGAGTGGATAGAATTCGGTGCAATGAAGATTTTTTCAGACGGGGCTTTGGGAGGCCGGACCGCTTTGCTGAGCCATCCGTATGCGGATGATCCTTCAACCTCAGGAGTGGCCATTTTTACACAGGATCAGCTTGACGGGCTATTGAAAAAAGCCAGGGAGCTGGATATGCCGGTTGCCATACATGCCATTGGTGACAAGGCTTTTGAAATGTCGCTGAACAGCATTGAAAAATACCCGCTGAAAGGAAAAGGCAGGGACCGGCTTATTCATGCACAGATATTACGAAAAGAACTCCTTCCGCGAGCAAAAAAGCTGCCGCTTATACTGGATATCCAGCCAAGATTCCTGGCTTCTGACTTTCCGTGGGTCATCAGCAGGATCGGCGAAGAGCATATGGACTACTGTTATGCCTGGAAAACATTGCTTGATGAAGGAATTCCGTGTGCAGGCGGATCTGATGCGCCAATCGAGCAAGCTGACCCGCTCCTCGGCATCCATTCTGCGGTTACAAGAACCAGCAGCGATGACCCCGGGAGGATTGCCTATATCAAAGAGGAGGCATTATCCATGTACGAAGCTGTTTCCTTATATACAAAAGGAAGCGCATATGCAATCTGCCATGAAGGTGACAGGGGAATGATCAAGGAAGGATATCTTGCTGACTTCACAATCCTTGACCGGAATATATTCGAAGAAGATCCGGAGGCACTCCTCCGCACACGAGTCAACGAGACAGTAATAGGTGGAAAAACCGTTTATAAGCGCGGACAGAATTAAGCGGGCGAATGCCGGCTAAAACGAATAGGTTGCCAGTTTTTTTCTTTTGGCTTTATAATTATTTCGATATTAGAAAGAATCGAGGCTAACCAACAATGACAGATACTGAAGTAAAACAAGGGGCCCTGTATGCAGGGCTGTCTTATTTGATATGGGGCATCCTGCCGATCTACTGGAAGCTTCTCAATCATGTGAGTGCTGATGAAATTCTGGCCAGCCGGGTTTTCTGGTCCTTCATCTTTATGCTGGCTGTACTCGCCCTGACCAGAAAATGGCCGGATTTTATCAAGACATTGAGAGGAATACGGAATAACAAGAAGCAAATGCTCGCTCTGACAATTGCCTCTCTGCTCGTAAGCTGCAACTGGTTCATATATATTTGGGCAGTCAATTCCGGCCAGATGATTGAAGCAAGCCTTGGCTATTATATCAACCCGCTGGTCAGTGTCCTTCTGGGTATAGTCGTTTTAAAAGAAAAGCTTTCTTCTGTGCAGACAGTTTCTTTCCTGCTGGCGGCTGCGGGTGTGCTTATCATGACCCTCTCTTATGGCAGATTTCCATGGATTGCGGTTGCGCTTGCTTTATCTTTCGGCCTTTACGGTTTGGCAAAAAAACTGATCAAGGTGGAATCTGCCATTGGACTGACGCTCGAAACGATGGTGGTCATGCCATTGGCACTTGGATATCTGATCTATTTATTTGCAGACGGAAAGCAGTCATTCCTGGCCATCTCCACAGGAACGGATCTCCTGCTGATCGGTGCAGGGGCAGCCACTGCGATCCCGCTTCTGTATTTTGCCAAAGGAGCACAGAAAATTCCGCTTTCCATGCTGGGTTATCTGCAGTATATCGCCCCGACATTGACACTGCTGCTTGGCATCTTTGTATATGGTGAAGAATTCACAAAGACCCATCTGGTCGCATTCTTGTTCATTTGGCTTGCTTTGACCGTCTACTCGCTGTCCAAGACTAAGCTATTTGCCAATATGAAATGGAAACATGGGAAAGGGCTGGGGATGTAAAAAGGAAGAGGCGAAGGCCTCTTCCTTTTTCTATTGTACGTCCCTTGGCCAGAGCTGCAGGTTAGGTGCGTGGAGGGCAGGCAGCCAAAGGGCTTTTGTGCTTAGGGTACGGTGAATTGAACGGGATTTTGAGGTGCGTGGGGGGCGGGAGAATAAGTGAAGTCATGTACCGCAGCAGGCTCCTGGGGTACATGAGTGTATAAAAAAAAGTGAAGTCATGTACTCCAACAGGCTCTTGGGATACATGAGTGTATAAAAAAAAGTGAAGTCATGTACTCCAACAGGCTCCTGGGATACATGAGTGTATAAAAAAAAGTGAAGTCATGTACTCCAGCAGGCTCCTGGGATACATGAGTGTATAAAAAAAGTGAAGTCATGTACTCCAACAGGCTCCTGAGATACATGAGAGTAGAGAAAAAAAGGAAGTCATGTATCCCATCTGGTATCAGGTTACATGACTCCGCTGCGGGTTTTTGACAATTTTCAGACAATCCGCCTTTTTTATAGAAAACTCCTCTTCACCTTTTCCCAGAAGGAGTTGTCCTTAAGTTTGACGGTCTTGATTTGTTTGCCGCTCAGCTTGGCTTCGATTTTTTCGACATGCTGGATGCTTAATGCTTCGTTGTCCATTCCCATTGTCGGGTGGTCATTGCCATCCTGGATGACTCTGAGGGTCAGGCTGCGGCCGCTGCTCAGGATGAATGATGAACCAAGTGTCCTGTAGCGGTTATTGTTCAGGGATGCCAGTTCGCTGACCTGCAGGCAAGGGAGCATAGGGTCAACGATGGCGCCATTGACCGATTTATTATAGGCTGTACTGCCTGTCGGGGTTGCGACAATCATGCCATCTCCCCTGAAGGTTTCGAAATGGAGATTGTCGATAAATACATCCATAACAAATGTTTTGATGATTGCAGACCGTATGCTGAATTCATTCAGGCAATAGAAGGAGGATTCATCATCCACCTTAATCTCCATGGTCGGGTATCTCCTGACTTCAATCTGTTCATTGGCCATTGCTTCAATCATCTTGGATGTGTCATCAATATGGAAATCGCAGTACATGCTCAATGTGCCGGTCGTAGAGATGCCCGCGTACAGGCAGTCCTCGCGGAAACCGGTCTTGCGCACGGCCTGAAGAAAGGTTCCGTCACCGCCAATGCTCACAATGATATTAGCCTGTTTAAAGTCATTGACTATGGTGAATCCGTATTTTTCGGCCAGCTCATAAAGATGGCCCGCTTTTTCCATCATTTCAGAATCTTTCTTATGATAAAAATATAAGTTTCGGCGCGTCACTTTCATTCCTCCCATTCAAAATGATAATATTTGCGTATGATTGGTATTTTGCGGCAATAACGTTTATTGTCATCAGTGTACATGTTTTTGAAACATTTTAAAAGTTATTGCGTATTAACACATGGAAAAGGAAAAAAAGGAGGAGAAGATATGAATGGAAAAAGATGGGCGGCTCTTGGGATAGCTGCTGCACTGCTGTTTTTCTCCATTATTACTAGTGTGCTGTCGACTTTCGCATTTAGAAATGCCGAAAGTACATTTGCGGATATGTTTCCGGTTGATGAAGCATTTGCCGAAGAAATTATTGAACCGGGCAGCAATTCAAAGAAAATTGCCGTCCTGAATGTAGATGGGACCATCCAGGATGCCGGAGATGCCAGCTCACTGTTTGCCAGTCCCGGCTATAACCACAAATCTTTCATGAAAAAGCTGGACCATGTTAAAGAGGATGATAGCGTGAAAGCGGTCATTCTCCGCGTGAATTCCCCAGGAGGCGGTGTGGTGGAAAGCTCGGAGATCCATGATAAGATCGTAGAAATCCAGAAGGAAGCGAAAAAGCCTGTATACATATCTATGGGATCCATGGCTGCTTCCGGCGGCTATTATATTTCTGCTCCTGCTGAAAAAATCTATGCCAGCCCTGAAACCCTCACAGGCTCCCTGGGTGTCATCATGCAAGGCTATAATTATGCAGGACTTGCCGAAAAGTACGGTGTGGAGTTTGTAACAATCAAAAGCGGGCCTTATAAGGACATCATGAGCCCTACGAGGGATATGACCGAGGAAGAACGGGAGATTCTCCAGTCTATGATCGACAATTCTTATGAAGGCTTTGTTAAAGTCATTTCAGAAGGAAGAGGCATCCCCGCAGACCAGGTACGGAAAATCGCCGACGGACGGATTTATGACGGCCGCCAGGCAAAAGAGCTGAATCTGATTGATGATTTCGGCTTCTTTGAAGATGTTGTCGATGAACTGGAGAAAGACCATAAGCTTAAGGGTGCACAGGTTGTCAGCTATTCGGAAAATATGGGCTTTGGCTCCCTGTTCAGCATGGGTGCGCGGAAAGTGATGGGCGATGATATTGAAATGGCCGGCATGATGAAGCTATTGTCACAGCCGAATGCCCCGCGCCTGATGTACATGTATTCAGAATGAGGAGGGATGGCAAATGACCACAATAGACAGCCATTTGGAAAAAGATTCTCCTGCTGACAATCATTCACCAGCCCGCCCGCCTTATGAAGATCAAATGGCAGCACCCCGTTTTGCCGGTTTTTGGATGAGGTTCTGGGCCTATCTGGCCGATCTCATTGTCATTGGCAGCATTAACCGCATCATTGTGCATCCGATTTTTCGGGCGGTGGATCTTCCCCTTGCTGATTCCGGGATTTTCACTCCGGCAAATATCGTCACAAGCATCATTTTTTATGCCTATTTTGTTCTGATGACAAAGTATTTCAGGCAGACGCTCGGGAAAATGATATTCGGGCTGAAAGTAGTCAGCCTTAAAGAAGAAGAAATGTCCTGGAGCACCATATTGTTCAGGGAGTGGGTCGGGCGCTTCATTTCCGCCACTATTTGTATTGGCTATATCATTGTCGCTTTTCTGCCGAAAAAACAGGGGCTTCATGACCTGTTTGCCGATACAAGCGTCATTCACGAAAGAAAATAACGAATAATTGAAAGAATCGCCTGCCGGCCTGCTGCCGGCAGGTTTATTTTTTTTCCCAAAAGGAAAGCCTAGACTTAGCGTCTGGATATCTTTAGCAGAATAATAATGCGAAAAAATACACCAGCCCGTTAATAGGGGGTGATCGGATGTGGTGGGTGATCCTGGGGACAGCTGCAGCAGTCATTCTGCTTTTGCTCATTATTCTTCTTTTCTCAAAGCTTACAGTTTTCTTTAACTTCTATCATGGCCAGGATAATGACCATATATCAATAAAGTTCAGGGCCTGGTTCGGCCTTATCCGCTATAACATACAGGTTCCGCTGATAAAAATCGATGATGACTCTCCTTCCATTGTTGTTGAAGAGAAAGTAGAAGCCGGCCAGAAGGAGAAGAAGAAGCAGGAAGACCGGAAAAAATTCACACCGGAGGACTTTCTGAACAGTATCAAGGATGCCGAGGAGCTTATACGCCATATAATTGGCCTCCACACGATCATCCGGCGATTTCTGAAAAAGGTGGCAATCAGGGATATCAAATGGCATACATTGGCCGGAATCGGGGATGCGGCGCATACTGCTGTCCTTGCAGGGATAATCTGGTCTGCAAAAGGAAGCCTGATCGGCATCCTCAGCAACTATATGAGGATGAGGGAGATGCCCGTTTTGTCGGTGACCCCCCATTTCCAGGCAGCTGTCTCCCAAACCCGTTTTTCATGTATGTTTCAATTCCGCATCGGGCAAGCTATGTTGGCAGGAATTAAACTGATTAAATATTGGAAAGGCGGAATGCCGGACTTTAGGACAAAGCCGTTATCCGTGCTATCTGATAATAAAACAAAATCCGTTTAGATGAGGAGGAAGTTTACTATGTCTGATCATCCGATACAAGGCTTGATGACGACCGCAATGGAAAATTTGAAAGAAATGATTGATGTAAATACAATCATCGGGGACCCGGTTGAAACTCCTGATGGAAGTGTGATCCTTACCGTATCAAAGGTTGGATTTGGATTTGCAGCAGGCGGCAGTGAGTTTATGCTTGAAGGATCAGGCCGCGAGGGAGAAGGCAAACCGAAGCATCCGTTTGGCGGAGGAAGCGGCGGCGGGGTTTCCATTACGCCGATTGCTTTTTTAATCGTGAGTTCCCATGGAGTTAAAATGGTCCATCTGGACGAAAGCACACATCTATATGAAAAAATCCTTGATTTGGCTCCTCAGGCAGTTGATAAGATCCAGCAGATGATGTCAAAGAATAACGGATCAGGAAACAGCGGCCAGGATGGAAAGAGCGAAGGCCAAAGCAGCCAGAACCGCTCGAACGAATACAATGGACCAAAGCATGACCTGGACTTCTAAAATGGATGTTTGAAAAGGCTGGCCTTCGTCCCCGGAGACAGCCTTTTCTATTGCAAAAATGGAATGGCTTTTCATTGCAAAAAGATTTTCCAGGAAGTATGATTGCACTGTACATATATGAAAAAATAAGGAGGAAGAAACCAATGGCATCAATTACTTTTAAAGGAAATCCGGTTACTTTGCTGGGGAATGAAGTGAAAGCAGGAGACCAAGCTCCGGAATTTAAAGTGCTTGCCAATGACTTATCTGAGGTGACGCTTGCGGATTCCAAGGGCCAGGTAAGACTGATCAGTGTTGTTCCCTCTATTGACACAGGCGTTTGCGACGCCCAGACACGCAGATTCAATGAAGAAGCATCAAAGCTTGATAATGTAAAAGTTCTTACAGTCAGCGTAGACCTTCCTTTCGCACAGAAGCGCTGGTGCGCGGCTGCCGGCATTGAAAATGTCCAGACAGTTTCAGACCACCGCGATCTCTCTTTCGGTGAAGCGTACGGAGTAGCGATCAAGGAGCTCCGCCTTCTTGCACGGGCAGTATTTGTTGTTGATTCCAATGACAAAGTGGCTTATGCCCAATATGTGAGCGAAGCAACTGACCATCCTGACTATGAAGCCGCAGTGGAAGCTGCAAGTCAAGCTGAATAAACTTCGAAGAACCCCGGGCAATCGGGGTTTTTATATGCCTTAAGAATGCCCAGGCTGTATTCCACAATCTCCTGAATGGCAGGCGGCGGGCTTGTGATCCTGCCGGAACCCCGTTACAATAAGACAATAATATTTTAGCAGGAGGAATGAATTAGTGAGTATCACTCCCGTAGAAGAACTGTTCTCAGTCTTTAACGAAACAGCTATGATCTTGCAGGAAGAACTGCAATGTACATATTTAGAGGCGCTTGCAGAAACAGGCGATAATATTTTTCAAGAGTCCATTCTCCAGGACGGACTCAGTGAGCTTAGCGTAAAAAGGCTGAAAAAAAGCTATGAGTCGCTGAATCTTGACCTTTATACAAGCGAGAATATCAGAAAGTCGTTTCAGCTGGCCATTTTAAAGGGCATGAAGGAAAATGTGCAGCCAAACCATCAGATGACACCGGATGCTGTCGGAATGCTGACGGGTTATCTTGTGAATAAATTTGTCGGTGCGAAATCTTACCGCCTTCTGGACCCGGCGGTCGGGACAGGCAATCTCCTTACCACTGTCATCAATCAGCAGGAAGGAAAAAGCATTGAAGCTGTCGGGTCAGATGTGGACGACCTTCTCATCAAGCTTGCCTACATCAATGCCAACCTCCAGAAGCACCCGATCCAATTCTATAACCAGGACAGCCTTGAGCCCTTGTTCATTGAAAGCGTGGATGCAGTCATCAGCGACCTTCCGGTTGGGTATTATCCCAACGACATAAGGGCGCAGGATTATGAGCTGAAGGCAGACGAGGGCCATTCTTATGCCCATCATCTTTTCCTGGAACAAAGCATGCGCCATGTAAAGGAAGGCGGCTATCTGTTCCTGATTGTGCCTAATGGCCTGTTTGAAAGTGAACAGGCGGACAAGCTGAAGGAGTATATAGGCAAGACAAGCATCATCCAGGGCCTGCTTCAGCTCCCGGAAACATTGTTTAAAAATAAAAATGCCGCAAAAAGCGTTTTTATCCTCCAGAAAAAAGGTGAAGGGGTCACAGCTCCGAAGCAAGCCTTGCTTGTGAACATGCCGAGCCTATCAAAAACTGAACAGGTCGAGAGGATCCTTAAGCAGGTGGACGCCTGGTTCAGGGAAAACAAGATATAAAAAGACAAAAGCATGATTCCAGACTGGATCATGCTTTTTCTTTTTGCATAAGAAGCAAATAATTTAATGGGGCTGTCCAGCCTCAATACATGCCCGCAGAAGTTTTCAAAATGAGGGGGATGCGAATGCCGCCGCATTAATCGGCAGTCTTTAAATGGAAGTTCTGTTTTAGCAGAAGAGCCGCAGGGGTAATGGGAAAATAGAAGCGAAGATAATCGAAATGTCGGAATACACTTAATTTTTACTGTAAACGATACCAATTATGAATGTTTCTTGAAATCATGCAAGTACAGTGATTAAATGGG
Organism: Bacillus infantis; assembly: GCF_020171945.1. GTDB lineage: Bacteria > Bacillota > Bacilli > Bacillales > Cytobacillaceae > Bacillus_AB > Bacillus_AB infantis_A. The sequence goes on from NZ_JAIVAP010000002.1 coordinate 134,670, forward strand.
GAATTGAGAGATAAAATGATGCCAGTTGCACACAATAAATGTGTACCACATCAGGCATTAGATAAGCATCGGTGTTATATAAAGGCTGGCATCCTGGAGAAAAAAGAGATACATTTTCCCCTTGATCCCCATTGCACTGGTTAAACATACAGGACGTATGCGAGTCCGCATTTAAAAGGAGCGACATATCGTGGCGAAAATTATTGCAATTAATGCTGGAAGTTCTTCATTGAAATTTCAATTATTTGAAATGCCAAGCGAAGAAGTAATCACAAAAGGTTTAATTGAAAGAATTGGTCTGAATGATGCGGTTTTCAGTATTTCTGTCAATGGCGAGAAGCAGACGGAAGTGACGGAAATCCCTGACCATGAGGTTGCAGTCAAGCTTCTGCTCAACAAGCTGACTGATCTAAAGATCATTGAATCCCTGGATGAAATTGAAGGGATCGGCCACCGTGTAGTACACGGAGGAGAAGAGTTTGCAGATTCTGCGGTTATCACGGAAGACGTGCTGAGTAAAATTGATGCCCTTTCCGAGCTGGCTCCTCTTCACAATCCTGCAAACATTACAGGAATCAAGGCATTCCAGCAGGTGCTTCCAAATGTGCCGGCAGTAGCTGTTTTTGATACTGCATTCCACCAGACAATGCCTGAAAGCTCGTTCTTGTACAGCCTTCCTTATGAGTATTATGAGAAGTTCGGCATCCGTAAATACGGCTTCCACGGAACTTCACATAAATATGTATCAGAGCGTGCAGCAGAGCTTCTTGGCCGTCCGCTTGAGCAGCTTCGCCTGCTTTCCTGCCACTTGGGGAACGGTGCGAGCATCGCGGCCATCGAAGGCGGAAAATCAATTGATACATCCATGGGCTTTACACCGCTTGCCGGTGTGACAATGGGTACCCGTTCAGGGAATATTGACCCTGCTTTAATTCCATTCATCATGGAGAAAACAGGCAAGTCTGCTGATGAAGTACTTAATGTACTGAATAAAGAGAGCGGGATGCTTGGGGTTTCCGGTTTCTCAAGCGACCTTCGCGACATCGAGGTTCAAGCGTCTGAAGGCAACGAAAGAGCAGAGCTTGCTCTTGAAGTGTTTGCAAACCGGATCCACAAATATATCGGCTCTTATGCTTCCCGTATGTACGGCGTAGATGCCATCATCTTTACAGCGGGCATCGGCGAAAATAGTGCTGAAATCCGTGAGCGTGTCCTTCAGGGACTGGAATTCATGGGCGTATATTGGGACCCTGCATTGAACAAGGTCCGCGGCGAGGAAACATTCGTCAATTATCCTCACTCACCGGTCAAGGTCATCGTCATCCCGACAAATGAAGAAGTTATGATCGCCAGGGATGTAGTAAGGCTTGCGAAATAATATTTGAATTACTGGAAGGACGAAGGAGCCAAGGCTTCTTTGTCCTTTTGTTTTTCTGCCTTCTCCATTCAATGAAACAGGATTTGCCTGAACCTATATGCTATACTGAACAAAAACACTGGCAAGGAGGATGAATATATGGCTTTAAACGGACGGGAAGAACAGGCTTTATCTGAGATCGCACAATGGGAAGACAAGCTGGCGCAGTATGAATCCAATGATTTGGAGCTGACCTATGACAAATATCTGGAAAAGGCATTCCTGCTGCTTCCTGAGAAAACTCAGCAGCAATTTTTTGCGTCCCTGGATAACTGGCTGTTCCATCTCCATGCCTTGATCCAAAGCTCACAGCTCCAGCTGGATGCAAAGGAGCGGATCCTTTCTGCAGGCCGCATCTTTGACGCGGGCATTGAAACAGTGGAAGATCTGGCCTCATTGGATATCAATCAGCTGCAATACATAGCCAATCAGCAGATTGCCCGCCACCGCCTTTACTCATTTGCACAGGGAGGGGCTTCGGGGACCGGCGGAGTGCTGCTGCTTGGATCTGATCTTCCTGCCATGGCTGTCATCAACTTGCGTGCAGTCCAGCTCATTGCGATGACATATGGAATTGAAGTGAACACGCCTTATGAGATGATGGTTTCCTTAAAGGTGTTTTGCTCATCGATCCTGCCGCCTCGGCTGCAGGGACAGGCTTGGGAGCAGCTTTTAGCCGAACTGGAGAATGCGGAAGAAGCTTATTTTTATGAGGGACAGGAGGAACTGACAGACATCGCATGGATGGGACAGCCAATTAAACAGCTTTTTAAAGGCCTGGCTATAGCGGCTTTCAAAAGGAAATCCATCCAGGGCATCCCGCTTGTCAGCATGGCCATAGGAGCAGGGGCAAACTATCAGTTTACCAGGAAGGTCACTGATTTCGCCCACAAATATTATCAGTACAGGTATTTGCTGAAGAAGCAGGGAGACGTGCGATGAGCAGCGAAGAACATAAAAAAGAAGCTCCAAAAACAGTCAGATGCAAAATCATTACTATCAGTGATACAAGAAATGCGGAGACTGACAAAAGCGGAAAGCTGATGAAGGAGTTCCTTGAAGCGGAAGGCCATCTGGTATCTTCCTATCAGATAGTGGCGGATGAAAAAGAAAAAATCAGCGAGGCGGTTCTGGAGGGATGTTCAGACCCGGAGATCGATGCAGTACTTACCAATGGCGGGACTGGAATTGCTTTAAGGGACGTAACCATTGAAACGGTGAGCGCTCTTTATCAAAAGGAAATTACCGGCTTCGGAGAAATATTCCGTATGCTAAGCTACCAGGAGGACATCGGCCCGGCTGCAATCCTCTCCCGCGCTTCTGCTGGCATCATTGAGAATACTCCGGTCTTTTCCACACCGGGATCATCGGGTGCAGTAAGGCTGGCTATGCATAAATTGATCATCCCGGAGCTCGGGCATGTTGTCAGGGAAGTAAAGAAGGATCTTGGATAAAAAGATTGCGGGGCGCCATTATGGCGCCCCGCCTTTTTGCTTCCGTGCACATTATTCCTGTGTAATATCAGCGATGCAGTTTTCCCCCGATTTCCTGATTGGCCCTGTACCACAGCCAAAGATCGTTGATGATGGAAGCAAGGTCTGCGATCTCGCTGTTCAGTCTGCATGAAAGCTCAAAATTTTCTTCATCTGCAAGCTGGTCCTGCCTGCGGTTTATCTGTGACTCAAGCTCCGATATCCTGTCCGGGATCCCCCCGCGGATTTTCTCCCATGTATACAGGATTTCCTGGCGCTCTTCCTGCGGGTACTCTTCCCACTCGCCGTCCAGCACAGGAACCGCAATCCCCATTCGCCCATCCAAAACAAAAACATCCTCCATCTCATCCGTCCCCTTAAAATAGGCTGCTTTTATTGTACATGGTGACAGGCACCTATACCAGTCGGCTGACTGGTACAGGTGCCTGTCACCATGGGTGGTGTGATAAATTTTTATACATTTTAACGAATAACTATTGAATTAATCCTGGAATATTGTTAGAGTAATAACTAGTTAATTGTATAAAAACATAATTTAAATGAATATTTATTCGTTCATCTATAGAGGAGGAAATTTTCATGTCAAATCAAAAAGTTGTTTTAGCATACTCAGGCGGACTGGATACTTCTGTGGCGATTAAATGGCTTGGCGACCAGGGTTACTCGGTGGTTGCGTGCTGCCTTGACGTTGGGGAAGGCAAGGATCTGAAGTTCATCCAGGAAAAGGCGCTTAAAGTGGGAGCCGTCCAGTCATATGTGCTGGATGTGAAAGAAGAGTTTGCGAATGAATATGCACTTGCAGCCCTTCAGGCGCATGCTCTTTATGAAGGCAAATACCCGCTTGTATCTGCTCTTTCAAGGCCCCTTATTGCTAAAAAGCTTGTTGAAGTGGCTGAAAAGGAAGGCGCCGTTGCGGTTGCCCATGGCTGTACAGGAAAAGGAAATGACCAGGTAAGGTTCGAGGTATCGATACAGGCGCTTAATCCAGATCTCAAGGTGCTCGCGCCTGTAAGGGAATGGAAATGGTCCAGAGAAGAAGAAATCCAATATGCAAAGGATAATAATATCCCGATTCCGATCAATCTGGATTCCCCGTTCTCCATAGACCAAAACCTCTGGGGCCGCAGCAACGAATGCGGGATCCTGGAAGATCCATGGGCTGCACCGCCTGAAGAGGCCTACGATCTGACAACCAGCCTGGATTATACGCCTGACACCCCTGACATTGTGGAAATTGAATTCAGTAAAGGGGTGCCGGTAAGCCTGAACGGAAAAGCTTATCCGTTATCCGAATTGATCCTTGAGCTGAACCTGATGGCAGGCAAGCATGGAGTCGGGCGCATTGACCATGTTGAGAACAGACTTGTCGGCATCAAATCAAGGGAAGTCTATGAATGTCCCGGAGCCATGACACTGATCAAAGCGCATAAAGAACTTGAAGATCTTACCCTTGTGAAAGAGCTTGCCCATTTCAAGCCTGTCATCGAGAAAAAACTGACTGAGCTGATCTATGAAGGGCTTTGGTTCTCGCCATTGAAAAAGGCTTTAACGGCTTTCCTTGAGGAAACACAAAAGCATGTGACTGGAACTGTAAGGGTGAAATTGTTCAAGGGGCACAGCATCGTCGAAGGCAGAAAATCTCCCTATTCCCTTTATGATGAAAAATTGGCCACCTATACCTCTGAAGATGAATTCGACCATAATGCTGCTGTTGGCTTTATCCAGCTATGGGGTCTGCCGACCAAGGTTCAAAGCATTGTACAAAATAAGAAGGTGACAGTGTGAAGAAACTTTGGGGAGGAAGATTTACGAAATCAGCAGAGGAATGGGTGGATGAATTCGGCGCCTCCATTTCCTTTGACCAGGAGCTTGTTGAGGAGGATATAGAGGGAAGCCTTGCGCACGTGGAAATGCTGTCCAGCTGCGGCATCATTGAAAAAGAGGAAGCAGCACAGATCCAAAAGGGGCTCAAGCTGTTAAAGGAAAAATCCCAGGAAGGGGAGCTTCCTTTCTCCGTAAAGCTAGAGGATATCCATCTGAACCTGGAAAGCCTGCTTACGGACGAAATCGGGCCTGTCGGCGGCAAGCTTCATACAGGCAGAAGCAGGAATGACCAGGTAGCAGCAGATATGCATCTGTATCTAAAGAAACAGGCAGCGCATGTTATCGAGCTGATTGAAGAGCTCCAGGCAGCGCTCCTTTCCCAGGCAGAGGAGAATGTGGAGACCCTCATGCCGGGCTATACTCATCTTCAGAGAGCCCAGCCCATTTCTTTTGCGCATCACTTGATGGCTTATTTTTGGATGCTGGAAAGGGATAAGGAGAGATACAGTGAGAACTTGAAAAGGATCAATATTTCTCCTCTTGGTGCAGGAGCCCTTGCCGGCACAACCTTTCCGATCGACCGCGAGCTGACAGCGAGTCTGCTCGGCTTTGATGACATCTATGAAAACAGCATGGATGCCGTAAGCGACAGGGACTTTATCATTGAATTCCTCTCAGCAAGCAGCATCCTGATGATGCACCTGTCCCGTTTCAGCGAGGAAATCATTCTCTGGTCCAGCCAGGAATTCCGGTTCATTGAGCTCGATGACAGCTTTGCAACAGGCAGCAGCATTATGCCGCAGAAGAAAAACCCGGACATGGCGGAGCTGATCCGCGGAAAAACTGGCCGTGTCTATGGCAATCTTGTCAGCCTGCTTACGGTACTGAAGGGGCTGCCTCTCGCTTACAACAAAGATATGCAGGAAGATAAAGAGGGCATGTTTGATACGGTCAAAACGGTTATTGGCTCACTTAAAATTTTTTCCGGCATGGTTGCATCCATGAAGGTTAACGGTGAAGTAATGGAGAGTGCCACGAAAAGCGATTTTTCCAATGCGACAGAGCTCGCAGATTATCTTTCAGGTAAAGGTCTCCCATTCAGGGAAGCGCATGAAATTGTCGGGAAGCTTGTACTTGACTGTGTGAATAGAGGCTGCTTCCTTTCCGGCCTGCCAATGGATGTATATAAAGAGGCAAGCTCACTTTTTGAAGAGGATATTTATGAAGTCCTTGACCCGAGGGCAGCTGTCGCGAGAAGGAACAGCCAGGGGGGCACAGGGTTTGCCCAAATAAAAAAGGCGCTGGAAAAAGCAAAAGGCCGCCTGAAGGACAAAGCCTATTCATAACAATAAAGGCCGCTGCAGGGAAGCAGCGGCCTTTAACTTTTATTCCGGGTCTTTTTCGGTCCTGACCACTAGCACATCACAAGGGGCATAGCGGGTGATATGCTCGGAGACGCTGCCGATGAGGAAGCGTTCGACTGCATTCAAACCAGTTGCCCCGCAGACGATCAGATCTGCATGCTGGACCTTGGCAATTTCCTTGGGGATCTTCACTTTCGGAGAACCATAATCTGTCACATATTCCACATTTTCTACTCCAGCCTCCACTGCTTCCTGCTGATACTTTTTAAGCAGCTCGCCTGCAAATGTGTCAGCCCTTTCAGCAATTGTCCTGTCATAGGCTTCGACAGTTGCAAAGGTGCGTGTATCGATGATATGGGCAAGGGTCAGCCTGGCTTTGTTCCTGACCGCTATACCGACTGCCTTCTTGAAGGCCCATTCCGCCTCTTTGGAACCGTCTACTGCTACTAAAATGTTTTTATACGTGAGCGTCATTTGCATCTCCTCCTTTTACCTTTATTATACATTACCCCAAAATGCATAACTGTTACAGAAATTCGAAAGATAGTATAGATGAAAAAATTTATAAGGGGGAATTGACGATGCCAAAAGAGCCAAAAGGGCAGTCTCATTATATCTATGACGATCAGGGACACAGCCAGGTGAGTGCACAGATCATGGATTCGTACAACAGTGGTGTCATCGACCAGGAAAATGGAAGAGTCGACACATACAGCAGCAAAGAGGAAACAAAATAAAACATTGAAAAAAGTGCAGGGCGCGTTTGCCCTGCACTTTTCCCTTTATTGCCTCCCTTTTTGCAGCTGAAGACAGATGTAAAGGGAAGCGGTGGCTATAAATGAAACGAATCCTGGAGAAGCATTGTCTGGCAGGAGGCTGTAAAAAATGATCCCGAAAATCATGCTGATGATTGCCTGCTTATTTACAAAAGCGGGCTCCCGCAGGACGAGCAGATCTGCTTCAGTCAGCTTCCGCCTTTTTACGAAAAGAAAATCTGCTGCAATAACCGCAGAAATGGGAATGACAAAGGTGCCGAGCAGAGATATGTATTTCTGCGCTGATTCAACGATATCAGGAAAGCAGCTCAGAATGACCGCAGCGAGCCCGAATAGACATGCACTCTTTATCCTCCCGAGCCCCTGGAGTGTATTCAGAAGGCTGAATCCGCCTGTATAGGCATTATTCAGGTTGATGGAAATCATGGACATCATGGCACATGCGAAAATCAGCACAAGCAGGGGAACAGAAGCTGTGAGGGTGCTTGCCGACACAAAAGGATTCAGCTCTCCCAGGAGGCTTGCAGACAGTGCGCCTAAAACGGCTGTGACCGCAAAGCCAGCTGTATTTCCTGAAAAAAGCCCCCAAAAAGCCCCCCGTTCAGATTTAGCATACCTTGCCATATCAGAAGAGGCACTGACTCCTGAAACATATTGGACAAAAGCCAGGCTTGAATAGAACAGGAATGAAGAAAGCTCCCAGCCGCCATGGTTTAGAATCGTACTGTAATCAGTCTGGCCCGCTTTTTGGATCAGCAGGACAAATAGTGCAGCCTGGCCGATCAGCAGAAATGGCATAAAATAGCGTGTTGCTTTTTTCACCGCATCAAAGCCGACAAGCGCCAATATGGCCATGATCAGGGCCAGGCAGACCGAAACTGCCAGAAAAGGCAGCGTGACAGAAAAAAGCCTGCTTCCCAGCCCGGTCAGTACAGCAGTCCCGCCAATCGTCTGAACAGCAAACCAGTATAAGGATGTCAAAGTGCGTATCGGGGACGAAACATATCTTGCCGCCCCTGTGCCAAGCATGCTTCTGATTGCATATTGGGCAGGCAGTCCGTAGCGGGATCCGGGAAGCGTCAAGAAGGACACAAGCAAAAAGGCGAAAGCAGCCCCAATCATAGTGGATGCCACGGCAGCATAAAAAGATAGCCCCCCTGAAATCACGGCAAGTGCTGGGACAAGGAAATTCCCCGAATTTACCGAAAAGGCCATCTGCAGAATCGTGAAATCATACCAGGGAGTTTGTTTAAGGTGGGAGGGAACGGCCTCCAGCCCGAGCTGCTCAATTTTACCCCGGCTGTCTTGTTGTGTGTTGGCAGTTGAAGCCATACTTGCATCAGCTCTCTTTCTAACATCCATTTTACAATAAGCGGTGCTGATGCAGGATATTTTTTTATCCCCGGCCCGCAGAGATGTCATCATAACCGGATAACACCGCAATTTCAGCGAGAGTGTATCTGGACGGTAATGTAAGGGTTTGCAGGCATTATAAAAATTTTTCTTTCTTCTTTTCCTATAAAGGTGTTATAGTAGTATCGGTTCTATCCTATTTACTATATTTTGCAGGAGGTATGCAGCATGCGTATCGGAATACCCAGAGAGATAAAAAACAATGAAAATCGTGTCGCAATGACACCGGCTGGCGTTGTCAATTTGCTGAATTTTGGCCATGAAGTATTTATTGAAACCCAGGCTGGCATGGGATCCGGTTTCAGTGATGAAGATTATACAGCTGCTGGCGCGAAAATTGTAAACAGTGCAGAGGAAGCATGGTCCATGGAAATGGTCATGAAGGTAAAAGAGCCCCTGCCTAGTGAATATGCTTATTTCCGTGAAGGCTTGATTTTATTTACATACTTGCATTTAGCTCCAGAGCCGGAGCTTACGAAGGCTCTGATTGATAATAAAGTGGTTGGGATCGCTTATGAAACGGTCCAGCTTGCCAATAATGCATTGCCCCTTTTGACACCTATGAGCGAGGTTGCCGGAAGGATGGCTTCCCAGATCGGAGCGCAATTCCTGGAGAAGGTCCATGGCGGCAAAGGGATCTTATTATCCGGTGTGCCTGGCGTGCAGCGCGGAAAAGTGACGATCATCGGCGGCGGTGTTGCCGGTACAAATGCAGCTAAAATGGCAGTAGGACTTGGTGCAAAGGTGACAATCATCGACCTGAGCCCGGAACGCCTGCGCCAGCTGGATGATATCTTCGGCAATGATGTGACAACGTTGATGTCCAATCCTTATAATATTGCAGAAGCGGTCAAAGATTCTGATCTGGTAATCGGTGCGGTTCTCATTCCGGGAGCAAAAGCGCCAAAGCTTGTGACAGAAGAAATGATCATGAGCATGAATCCTGGCTCTGTCGTAGTTGATATTGCGATCGACCAGGGCGGGATCTTTGAGACGACTGACAGGATCACTACCCATGACAATCCAACTTATGAGAAGCATGGAGTCGTTCATTACGCGGTAGCCAATATGCCTGGTGCTGTTCCGCGCACTTCAACAATTGCCCTGACAAACGTGACTGTGCCGTATGCGGTCCAGATCGCCAATAAAGGCTATAAGCAGGCATGCGCTGATAATGAAGCTTTGCTGAAGGGCATCAATACCCTTAACGGCTATGTTACCTATAAAGCTGTAGCCGAGGCACATGGCCTTGACTATTCTGATACAGCGACACTGCTTGAGCAGCAGTAAAATAGAAAGATCCGGAGCAGCTGCTCCGGATCTTTTTGTTGTTAAGGAATTTATAAATTGTAAGACTTGTGGATAATTTTCAATTCTTGATCCATGTCCAGCAGCTGCGCCGAGGTCACAAGCCAAACCTCCCAAAAAGGCAAAGAACGCCTTTCCGGGAGGTTCGTCTTGAGGCCCCCAGGATGGGGGTCATGCAGACGTTGCCACAGGACGTGGCGTTCTTAGTCTGCGTTCCTTTAGGGTGATCAAGGCGCTTGCGCTTTTGTCCCTTTAATCAGACAAATTGAAGTTCCTTCGGGAATTTCGTTAAGATCTCTACACCGTTTTCTGTTACGGCCAAATCATCTTCAATCCTGACACCAGCTATGCCAGGTACATAGATTCCAGGCTCAATGGTGAATACCATGCCTTTTTCAAGCTGGAGGGGGTTGGCTGAAGTCAATGAAGGATATTCATGAACACTTACTCCGAGGCCGTGGCCAAGGCGGTGAGGGAAGTACTCTCCATAGCCGGCCTCTGCAATGATGTTTCTTGCCGTCATATCTATTTCAGAGCAGGCAGCCCCTGGCTTTGAAGCCTCTACGGCAGCCAGCTGCGCTTTAAGAACTGTATCATATATTTCTCTCTGCTTCTCACTTATTTCCCCGTATGCGACAGTGCGGGTAATGTCTGAGCAGTATCCGTCGACTACGACGCCCAAATCAAAAAGGACAAGATCGCCTCTCTTGATTTTGGTCATTCCCGGAGTCCCGTGCGGAGAAGCGCCGTTTGCACCGGTCAGGACCATCGTGGAGAAGGACATTTCATTGATGCCCTTTTTCTTCAAGGCATACTCGACCGCGGCAAGGACATCCATCTCGGTTTTGCCTTCTTTAATTTCTTCACAGCCTGTTTGGATGGCAAAGTCGGCCAGGGCGCATGCTTCACGAATGATTTTCAGCTCCTTCTCATCCTTCACCATCCTCAGCTTTCTCAGCTTCTCTTCTGCTGAAACGAATGCCGCGCCGGAGAATAAACCAGAAATTGCTTCATATCGCTCTACATTCATATGTTCTTTTTCAACTGCAGCCCTGCTGACCTTTTGATTCCTTCTTTGAATGGCAGAAGAGATGAATTCCCACGGATTATCCGTATCGCTGTAGCCGATGATTTCATAATTCCATCCGGCATTCTTAGCATCATTTTTTTCCATCCCGGGGCAGACAAGGAAAGGCTCTTCATCCTGGAAAACGCCAAGTCCGAGGAGGCGTTCATGCGGATCGCTGAGGAACCCGCTTAAATAAAAGACATTATCGGGAGAAGTGATAAAGCTGAAGTCGATATTCTCTTCCTTCATCCATTGTGATAACTTGCTGATTCTGCTGTCCATGCAAAAACCTCCTAAATCGTATGTAAGTGCTGTTTGCTTCACGTTAATTGTAAACTTTTAATTGTGAATTAGAAAGGGTATAGAATTATTCCAGGAGGAAATCCTGTATTTTTGTTGAACATTGATTTACATATGATTTTGAAGGGAGAAGATAGCGATGAAGGTTTCATACCATGGGCATGCTGTCGTGAAAATTGAAACAGAAGGCAAAGTGATCTTATTCGATCCATTCATCACAGGCAATGACCTGACAGACCTGAAAGCAGAGGACGTCAAACCGGATGTCATCATCCTGACACACGGCCACAGCGACCATCTTGGAGACACAGTGGAGCTGGCGAGGAACAATGATTCTCTTGTCATTGCAAATGCCGAGCTTGCTGCTTATTTGGGCTGGCAGGGCATCAAGACGCATGCGATGAGCATTGGAGGAGCTTATGAGTTTGATTTTGGAAAGGTAAAGCTTACACCTGCTATCCATGGCACTGGACTGATGACAGAAAATAAAGAGATTATCTATCTTGGCATGCCGGCCGGCGTTCTTTTCATGGCTGAGGGCAAAACGGTTTACCATGCAGGAGATACTGCATTATTTTCCGATATGAAGCTGATTGGCGACCGCCATCCGATTGATGCTGCATTCCTTCCGATTGGCGATAACTTCACAATGGGTCCTGAGGATGCAGCATATGCAGCTGAGCTTCTGCAGGCAGGGGTGACAGTCCCTATCCATTTTAATACTTTCCCTCCGATCAAACAGGATCCGCAAAAATTCATTGAAATGCTTCCTGAAGGCAAAGGCAAGGTGCTTGAAGCGGGAGAATCCATCGAACTGTAAGTGCAGCTGCGGCTGCACTTCTTTTTTTCTGTGTAGGAATTTATGAATTGTAAGTCTTGGGATAAATATCAATTCTTGATCAACGTCCAGCAGCTGCGCCGAGGTCACAAGCCAAACCCTTCTTCTCTAAAGGTCTTTTTCAGGCATGTCCGCATAGATATAAAATAGAAAAAGGAGGAGTTGCAATGAAGAACAATCGGTATTTACTGTGTATCCTGCTGTGCGGGATGATGCTATACTATGCGGTCCCCAAGCTGTCGATTGAAAGCCCGGGGGCGGAAGGCATCTTTGCCGGGGCCTGGCTGCTGCTGGCCCTGTTTGTGGTGGCCGGCAATTTATCCGGACTCCTGTTTTCGCAAGCCAAAGCGAAGGCAAGGCTTTCTGCGGGAGCAGCAGCCAAAAGGAAAAAGAGGCCGGCCAGGAGCTTCAGCAAGTAGCCTGAAGGCGTCAGTTCTGCGGACAATTGTTATAACATCAATAGTAAAATTGAATCGGCCGGGAATTCACCTTATAATAAAATAAGAAAATTTTACAAGATGAACAGCAATTTTAAATAAAGGGTGAAGGTTTTGGCTACTAAGCATGAACAAATTCTGCAATATATAGATGAGCTTCCGATCGGTGAAAAAATATCCGTCAGGCAAATAGCAAAGGCCTTGTCAGTGAGTGAGGGGACAGCTTACCGTGCAATCAAGGATGCTGAAAATAAAGGCTATGTGAGCACGATTGAAAGAGTAGGCACCATCAGGATCGAAAGGAAGAAAAAAGAGAATATTGAAAAACTGACATTTGCTGAAGTGGTCAATATTGTAGACGGGACTGTACTTGGAGGGCGCGACGGCCTCCATAAAACTCTCAACAAATTCGTGATCGGCGCCATGAAGCTGGAAGCCATGATGCGCTATACAGGCGCCGGGAACCTGCTGATCATAGGGAACAGGACACGCGCCCATGAGCTTGCCCTGAAAGCAGAGGCGGCGGTCCTGATCACAGGCGGATTTGATACGGATGATGAAGTCAAAAAGCTGGCAGATGACCTTCAGCTGCCAATCATCTCTACAAGCTATGATACGTTTACTGTAGCCACGATGATCAACAGGGCCATCTATGATCAGCTGATCAAAAAAGAGATTGTCATGGTAGAGGATATATTGACCCCTCTTCAGGAAACAGTATTCCTTTATTCATCTGAAACAGTTTCAGACTGGCATATCCGCAACAGGGAAACCCTTCACAGCCGCTTCCCTGTCGTGGATCAGAATATGAAAATCCAGGGCATGATCACTTCCAAGGATATTATGGGACATGCTCCGGACGCAGCTATCGATAAACTGATGACCAAAAGCCCGATGACTGTAAACGGAAAGACAAGTGTAGCTTCTGCCGCCCATATGATGGTCTGGGAAGGCATCGAGGTCCTTCCTGTTGCAGATGAGACAAACCGGCTTCAGGGAATCATCAGCAGGCAGGATGTGCTCAAGGCGCTGCAGATGATCCAAAGGCAGCCGCAGGTGGGTGAGACGATAGATGATACCGTAACAAGCCAGCTGGTCCTGTCGCGCGGAAAGGCAAGGGGAGAAGATGTATACCGCTGCGAGGTCAGCCCCCAAATGACCAATCCGCTCGGCACCATCTCTTACGGCGTGTTCACAACCATTGTCACCGAAGCAGCCAACAGAGTCCTTAGAAGCTATAAAAAAGGGGACCTTGTCGTAGAAAATATGACCATCTACTTCCTAAAGCCCGTCCAGATCGACAGCATACTCGAAATCGTCCCGAAAATACTTGAAGCAGGGCGCAAATTCGGCAAAGTGGACGTGGAAGTCTTCAGCGAAGGCATCCTCGTAGGAAAAGCCATGATGATGTGCCAGCTCATTGACCGGCATTAAGAAATGCGGAAAAGCCTTGCTATATTAAAGAACGCAGGCTAAGAACGCCACGTCCTGTGGCAATGCCTGCATGACCCACATCCTGTGGGCCCAGCATAAGACGCCTGAGAATAAAAGGCGTTCTTTGCCTTTAATTCCAGCGTGGCTTATGACTCGAGGGGCTAGGCATTGGAGCTAGACAGTGTTCGAAGATCGAAGAGCAATAACTGTTAGATAAAAGCGGAAGCTGCTTGCCATGAGGCAGCATCCGCATCTTAAACCAAGCCCATAAATAAAAGCCGCTTCCATAAGGAACGGCTTTTTGAAAAAGGCTTCAATTTTGCTGTTTGCGAATTTCTTCTGCTTCCTTAGCGGCATATGGGAGATAGTGCTGGTAGGCTTTAAAGCCTGCCCAGACATTGATTCCGCCGAGAATAATGAAGACAGCAGCGACAATATAGGTGACAGTTGTGCTGTAAAGGAAGAGCTGGTTGATGCCGAATAAGGCGACAAACAGCCCCAGCGCGATGCTTGACTTGGCAGACAGCCACTTTTTTTCCGCAGGCCTTTGGCTTCTCACAGTCTTTATTTTATAGAATACATAGAATGCAATGGAAATAATAATCAGTATGACTAAAACAGGCATTTGAATTCCTCCGGGATCATTCTCTTAAGATTAGTATAAGTGACAGCCGATATTGAGCCGGCACCTCTATTATTTTAACGATAATCAGGAGGAAAAGCCATAAAAAGAGCAGGCGTTTCTTTTTCTTTTGATTCTTTTATGCTAATAATTAGATATTCTTTCTAAAAGGAGATCACAATGAAATCAAAAATTCTTGATGAAATAAAAAAATATGATTCCATCATCATCCACCGCCATGTAAGGCCTGATCCTGATGCATACGGCTCCCAGGGCGGGCTTGCGGAAATCATTAAAACTTCTTTCCCGGAAAAAAAGGTATATACGGTCGGGAAGGAGGAAGAGTCGCTAAACTTCATGAGGCGGCTTGACAGCATCCCGGATGAAGCCTATAAAGGGGCTTTGGTCATTGTGTGCGACACAGCCAATCAGGAGCGTGTCTGTGATCAGAGATATACGATGGGCGATAAGCTCATTAAGATCGACCATCACCCGAACGAAGATCCTTATGGCGACCTTATGTGGGTTGATACCGATGCCAGCTCTGTCAGTGAAATGATCTATGAGTTCTACCTGGATGGGAAGGATGCCGGCTTAAAGATGTCTGATGAGGCAGCAAGGCTGATATACGGGGGGATTGTCGGGGATACGGGACGGTTCCTGTTTCCGAGCACAACGGAAAAAACCTTTGAAATTGCTGGTGAATTGATCCGCTATAACTTTTCCCGTACAGATCTTTATGACAAGATGTACGAGCTGAAGCCGAATGTGGTCAAACTGAACGGATATGTCCTGCAGAATTTCGAGGTTCTTGCAAACGGGGCAGCATCCGTGACTATCAGCAGGGAGCTACAGAAGCAATACGGAATTAAGGCTTCAGATGCATCCCTTCTTGTCGGGGTGCTTGGCAATGTCCAGGGAATCAAAGCGTGGGTATTCTTTATAGAGGAAGAAGACCAGATCAGAGTCCGCCTCCGTTCAAAAGGGCCGGTCATCAATGGTCTGGCCAAAAAGTATAAAGGCGGGGGACATCCCCTGGCAGCAGGTGCTTCCATCCATTCATGGGAAGAAAAGAACAATGTCATCAAAGATCTGGAAGAAATCTGCCAGTAACAGACTGGCAGGGCGCCGGTATAATAGGCGCCCTGTCCTTATTCTTCAAAAGATATCTTCAGGGAAATCGTCAATGTTGTGAAAATAACCATTTCACTTACTTCCAGGCGGTATCTTTTATCATTAATGCGGAATGTCCGGTTTTCGATGACTTTCCTGATCAGTCCTGTGCTTCTCGAGACACTCTCCATATCCTTGGCAACGAGGATCCTTATATCTTCCTTGACACTGTCCTCGACCTGGAGCACACTTAATGTATCAAGCTTATATTTTTCAGCATTGGTTATTTTTACTTTTATTTCCTGGACAGTCATCTGTTTAAGGCTTTTCTTGTTCTGTTCCTTGAAGCTCTCCTGCCATAGCTTGATATCATTTCTCAGCCCTGCAATTGTTTCTTCCTGTTTTTCTATCTTAAAACTATAATCCTCCTGCCATACGCCGAAGATAAACAAAAAGATGAACCAGCTGACAGCGCCGCCAATGGCCATGCCGGCAAACAGCTGCTGCCATGCCGGCTTCCTGTAGTAAGGAGGGATCCTCATGATATATGCTCCTGTGTGAGCCAGCTGATGATCAATGCTCCCGTTTGTGCTCCGCCCAATGCGGAAAGAATGAGCATGAACTGTTTGAAAATATCCTTTGTCTCTCCCTGAAACAGCCCTCTTTCAAAGCTGTATACAGCATCAAAAGTACCCCCGATCGCGGCGACGATTGCCCAGATCCTGATCATATTGGAGAGGCGGAACACCTCAGTCAGAGGCGGCTTTCCGGTCAGGAAAGCTGCAAGCCCCCCGATAATCGATCCGCCGATCAAAACACCCAGTGCAATAAAATAGCTTTCCATCATTGAAGCAAAAAATGGCTGGTGTTTCATAGTGTAATCCTTCCTTATCGAGATAGTCGCTCGTTTAAAAGTTTCATAAACTTCTCCTATTCCATCTTATGGACAAACTTCAGCTATTATGTTCATGATCAGGAAAGTTTGGAGGGGTTTTTAAGGCAGATGAGCAAGGCTTTTCCGCATTTCGTATTGTCCAGCTCCAAAGCCTAGCCCCTCGAGTCATAAGTCACTTAGGAATTGAAGGAAAGAACGCCTTCTATTCCTAAGCGCCTTATGCTTGTCGGGGCTGAGCAAGGCTTTTCCGCATTTCTTTTCGTCCAGCTACGGGAGCTAGCTCCTCGAGGTCTTAAGTCAAGCTGATCAAAAGGTTAAAGTGCGAACCTTTCGCTCTGCTCGCCTTAAGCTTGTCGGGGCTGGGCAAGCTCCCTCCGCATTTCGTATTGTCCAGCTCCAAAGCCTAGCCCCTCGAGTCATAAGCCAATCAGGACGGAAGGTTAAAGGACAACCTTCCGTCCTGCTCGTCTTATGCTGGGCCCACAGGATGTGGGTCATGCAGGCGTTGCCACAGGACGTGGCGTTCTTAGCCTGCGTTCTTTAATAGGGCGAGCCGCTTCCGCTTTTCTATTGTCCAGCTCCAAAGCCTAGCCCCTCGAGTCATAAGTCACTTAGGAATTGAAGGGAAAGAACGCCTTCTATTCCTAAGCGCCTTATGCTTGTCGGGGCTGAGCAAGGCTTTTCCGCATTTCGTATTTTCTTTTTGGAAACGGACGTTCTATAATTGATATTATAAAAGTTTTCTTTCTAGTGCGGAGCCGGCGGGGGAGGTTCAGATTCCCTGCAAGGCTTTGTGCCCGGAACGACGGATTAAGGGTGTGAGTTTATGTCATTTATTCACCTTCATGTATATAGTGCATACAGCCTGCTGACAAGTACGGTTTCGGTTGAACAGCTTGTTGCGCGGGCAAAGCAGAAAGGCTTCAGCGCCATTGCTTTGACAGACCGGAATGTAATGTATGGTACGGTTCAGTTTTACAAGGAATGTCTCAAGCATTCTATTAAACCAATCATCGGGCTTTGTGCAGATATCGAATCCGGGGCAGGGGAAAAGGGGCCGAGCCCTTTAGTTCTCCTGGCCCAAAACCAGGAAGGCTTCCAGAACCTCCTGAAAATAACGAGCACTCTTCAAACCAAAGCGGACGGGGGAATCCCTGTCAAATGGCTGAAGCATTATTCCTCAGGGCTTATTGCCCTTACGCCGGGCCTGGAAGGGGAAATCGAGCAGTATATTGCGGGCGGTGAAGAAGATAAGGCGCTTGAATCCATTCTCCTCTATACAGAGATTTTCGGAAAAGACCGGTTTTATCTGGCCTATCAGGATCATGGCATCCCTGAAGAAAAGAAGATAAACAGGAAGCTGAAGGAAATGTCTGTGAAGCATGGCATCCAGACCGCTGCGGCAAATCAGGTGTTTTACGCCGAAAAAGAAGATGCTTTTGCCCAGGAATGTCTTCTGGCCATCAAAAATGGCGATAAACTGCAGGACGAAAACCGCTTCCGTCTTCAAAACGATGAATATTATCTTAAGACAGCAGAAGAAATGTCAGAGGTTTTCACAGAAAGCCCTGAAGCTTTGGAGAACACCATTAAGATCATGGAGCAGTGCAATGTCATGCTGGAGCTTGATAAGAAGCATCTGCCAAAATACCCTGTTTCGGAGGGGGATGCAGATACACTGCTGGAAGAGCTGTGCTGGAAGGGATTTGCGGAGCGCTATCCTGATGCTTCAGAGGTTCACCGCAAACGCCTTCTATACGAGTTAGGCATCATTAAAAAAATGAAGTTCAGCGATTATTTTCTGATTGTCTGGGATTTTATTAAATTCTCGAGGGAAAACGGCATCCTTACTGGCCCTGGCCGGGGATCAGCGGCCGGATCCATGGTGTCGTACGTCCTTTATATAACCGATGCAGATCCAATTGAGCATGAGCTCCTGTTTGAGCGCTTCCTGAATCCGGAGCGGATATCCATGCCTGATATTGACATAGACTTCCCAGACCATAGAAGGGATGAGGTCATCAGATACGTCGCAAAAAAATACGGCGAGCTCCATGTGGCCCAAATTATTACTTTCGGCACGCTGGCAGCCAAAGCGGCAATGCGGGATACCGGAAGGGTGTTCGGCCTGAATGCAAAAGAGCTTGAGCAGGTTTCGCGCCTGATCCCGTCCCGACCGGGCACAAACCTGAAAACAGCCTACAAAGAATCAGAACAACTGCGGGCTTTTACGGAGGAATCCAGCCTGAATAAGAGGTTATTTGAAACAGCGCTGAAAATCGAAGGGCTTCCAAGGCATACATCAACACATGCTGCAGGTGTGGTTATCAGCGAATTTCCCCTCGTTAATGTGGTTCCAATCCAGCAGGGCCATGAAGGAGTCTATTTGACACAATACTCAATGGAGCATCTGGAGGCTGCCGGCCTTTTGAAAATGGACTTCCTCGGGCTGCGCAATCTTTCCCTTATTGAAACGATTTTATCCTCCATTCAGCGGAAAACAGGAAAGAAACCCGATATAAAAAAGATTCCCCTGGATGATGAAAAGACATACAGACTGCTGAGCTCCGGGGAAACGACAGGTGTCTTCCAGCTTGAATCCGATGGGATGCGGAACGTGCTCAAGAAGCTGAAGCCGACCAGATTTGAAGATATCGTGGCAGTCAATGCTTTATACAGGCCGGGGCCGATGGAAAATATCCCATCCTTCATTAACAGAAAGCATGGGAAGGAGCCGATTTCTTACCCGCATCCGGATTTGAAGCCGTATTTAGAGAAAACATACGGGGTCATTGTCTACCAGGAGCAAATCATGCAGATTGCTTCCAAGATGGCCGGCTTTTCTTTGGGAGAAGCAGATTTGCTGAGAAGGGCTGTCAGCAAAAAGCAGAAGGATGTGCTGGACCGGGAGAGGGCCCATTTTGCATCAGGTGCCGTGAGCAGCGGGTATGACGAGAAAACAGCTCAGGAAGTTTACGACCTGATTGTGCGTTTTGCAAATTACGGCTTTAACAGAAGCCACGCTGTCGCCTACAGCTTTATCGCTTACCAGCTTGCTTATTTGAAAGCTAATTATCCTTTGAACTTTATGGCCGCACTCCTTTCACAGGCTTCAGGCAATGAAGATAAGCTTGCCCAGTATATCCGTGAGCTGAAGCATCTGGGGCTCACGCTTCTTCCGCCATCAATCAATTCGAGCGGCTATAGCTTCCAGGCAGAGAGCGGCGGCATCCGCTACAGCCTTGCAGCAGTGAAAGGGATAGGCGCCTCTGTCCTGAAGGATGTCTTCCACGCCCGAAGGCAGAAGCGTTTTGAGGATTTGTTTGATTTTTGCATGAGGGTACCAGCAAAGTCAGCCACCCGGAAAATTCTGGAGGCCTTTGTGCATTCCGGCAGCTTCGACGAATTCGGGGAGGACCGCGCTGTTTTGCTTGCCACCCTGGATATAGCGATTGAGCATGCAGAACTGGTTAAGCCGGATGAGTCCGGCCAGGAGGATTTCTTCTCTGGCGATGAATTTTCCATTAAGCCGAAGTACGCGGAAAATGACCCCATCCGCATTGAAGATAAGCTCCAGTATGAAAAAGAGTATCTTGGACTTTATCTGTCAGACCACCCTGTTTCCGTGTATGCTGCCAGTTTTGCTTCACTCGGTGTCACACAGCTGGCAGATATGGAACCTGGCAGCCGGAATATAAGGACTGCCGCTTATCTTTCAGAAGTAAAAAAAATCAGGACGAAGAAGGGTGAGGCCATGGCTTTCCTGTCCCTGAATGACCAGAGCGGAGAAATGGAGGCAGTCGTATTCCCTGCGGTATATAAAAGGGATTCAGCACTTCTGAAGCAGGGAGCGATCCTTCTCTTGGAAGGCAAAGCCGAGGAGCGGGATGGAAAGAGGCAGTTTATTGTGAACCGTGCGGCAGATATGGGACAGGCAGCAGCAGAAGCAGGCAAACATGAGAGGACCTTATATTTGAAGGTCCCTGAAAATATAGAAACAGCTGAAGGCCTGAAGGAGCTCAAAGCAATCCTGGGGAATAACCCTGGATCAGTTCCGGTCGTCCTGCATTATGCAGGATCTCAAAAGACGATCCGCCTGGCAGAAGGAAACGGAGCAGATGCTTCAGAAAAGCTGTTGAAAGATCTGGGCAGCGTGCTGGGCACTGAAAATGTCATTTTAAAATAGTGGAATTCTTGCCTGTTTCAGGCAGGAATTTTCCTTCTTCCGGCCGAAAGGTTACAGCAGCAAGTCTTCCTGAAATTAGGCAGGGACGGGCGAAAATCCGACATTAGGACCGGTTGTTTTGTCTTTACATCAAATCAGGATATGTTATATTGGTAAATAGATTGACTGGTCAGACCACTAAAAATAAGTCATTTAATAATATAGCAAATGAAACCTTTCTGCTTAAACGAAGGAGTGAGCCGTTTTGACACTAAGAGAAGAAGCTTTGCATATGCACCGCGAAAACCAGGGGAAGCTGGAATCGAAATCCAAGGTCCAGGTACGGAATGCCAAGGATCTAAGCCTTGCTTATTCGCCGGGAGTGGCTGAGCCGTGCAAGGCGATATATGATAAACCGGAAACAGTATATGAGTATACAATGAAGGGCAATATGGTTGCTGTAGTATCAGACGGGACAGCCGTGCTTGGACTCGGCAACATCGGCCCGGAGGCTGCGCTTCCTGTAATGGAAGGGAAAGCGGTCCTTTTTAAAAGCTTTGCAGGCGTTGATGCCTTTCCCATCTGCCTGAATACAACCGATATTGATAAGATCGTTGAAACTGTAAAGCTTCTTGAGCCAACCTTTGGAGGCGTCAATCTGGAGGATATTGCGGCTCCTAATTGCTTCGTGATTGAAGAAAGGCTGAAAAAAGAAACCAATATCCCGATCTTCCACGATGACCAGCATGGCACAGCAATCGTGACAGTTGCAGGGATGGTCAATGCCCTTAAGCTAGCCGGAAAGAAGATGAATGAGGTCAAAGTCGTAGCCAATGGTGCAGGCGCTGCCGGAATTGCCATCATTAAGCTTTTGTACAGCTATGGCGTCAGGGATATCATCATGTGCGATACAAAAGGCGCCATTTATGAGGGCCGTCCGCAGGGCATGAATGATATTAAAAATGAAGTGGCGAAATACACAAACCGTGACAATAAGCAAGGAAGCCTGGCAGATGTCATCGTCGATGCAGACGTATTTATTGGAGTTTCTGTAGAAGGTGCCCTGACAGCAGATATGGTCAGGACGATGAAGCAGGACCCTATTATTTTTGCGATGGCCAATCCTAATCCTGAGATCATGCCTGAAGAAGCAAAAGAGGCAGGTGCAATGGTAGTGGGCACCGGAAGGTCGGATTTCCCTAACCAGGTGAACAATGTCCTTGCTTTTCCCGGAATTTTCCGCGGAGCCCTTGATGTGAGGGCAACACATATAAATGAGAAAATGAAAGTGGCTGCGGTCGAAGCAATTGCCAGCCTGGTCAGCACCGAAGAGCTGACTGCAGACTACGTCATTCCGGGACCATTCGATCCGAGAGTTGCGCCGGCGGTGGCTGCAGCGGTAGCGAGGGCAGCAATGGAGACGGGCGTTGCCAGGATCAAAGTGGATCCTGAAGAAGTAAAGGCAAAAACAAGCAGACTTGCAGTCATTGGAAAAAGTGAGTGATCAGAGAGCGTGAATTTGTCGGAAGGCTCCAAAGTATATGTTGAAATCGTGAAAGAATTAAGATCGATGATCCAGGAGGATGGCTTGAAGCCTGGGGACAAATTGCCTTCTGAACGGGAACTGACAGAGCGCCTGAATGTCGGACGCTCTTCCGTCCGGGAAGCGCTGCGTGCGCTTGAACTGCTTGGCCTTATAGAGACAAGGCGCGGGGAAGGGACATTCATCCGTGACTTCAGGGGGCACCAGCTTGTACAATTATTGAGTACATTCATCCTGCAGGATGAAAAATCAAAGCATGATGTCAGGGAAACGAAATACCTGATAGAGATGGACTGCCTTTGGCTGGTTATGCACAAGGCAGAAGATGCCCAGCTTCTGGAGCTGCGGAAGTGGGTGAATTCATCCGCTTTTGCAGATGATGATTTTTTTTACAAAATTGTCAGCCTGGCGGATAACCATCTGTTCATCAGAATGTGGCTGATCCTGAAGGATTATTATAATTCACTGCATCTGCAAGGGACGGATGCCAGACTCGAAGAGTATACCGGTCTTATCGATGCTCTTTCCACCCGGAAAGAATCCGAAGTCAGGAGAGTGTACCGGGAGTTAAGGAAATTGTCGATTCAGCGGTGACAGTTTTTTGCAGATTCTGCAACGCGATTGTTCTATATTGATAGGGACAAACATACGAAATGCCTGAAGAGGCTTCGTTTTTTAGGGCGGTGGTCTGACCACTGGCTCTTTAGCAGTATTTAAGTATATTGGGGCTTATAGTTTCTGAGGCATTTGCCTGATATTAATTGCTTATGTAACGAATGGGGGAGGTTCACCTTGCTTAAAGATATATTCAGTAAACCCAAAAAGAAGAAATATGCAACCATACCTTCGGAAACCGCAAAGCATGATGTTCCAGAGGGAATTATGACGAAATGTCCTAATTGCAAAAAGATCATGTATACGAAAGAGCTGTCAAAGAATTTAAAAGTATGCTTCCATTGCCAGCACCATCATTCCATGAATTCCCGCGAGCGGCTTAACAGCTTCCTTGATCCGCATACTTTTGAAGAGCTGGATGGAAATATGATTTCCGAGAATCCGCTTGGTTTTCCTGATTATGTGGAGAAGCTGGAGAAGGATCGCAAGAAGACAGGCATCAATGAGGCTGTCGTAACGGGGACTGGTGAAGTAGAAGGCATGAAAGTCTCTGTAGCTGTAATGGATTCAACATTCCGGATGGGAAGCATGGGGTCTGTTGTCGGGGAGAAAATCACCCGGGCGATTGAGAAAGCGGATGAGCTGTCTGTACCGTTCATCATTTTCACTGCTTCCGGCGGCGCAAGGATGCAGGAAGGGGTCCTCAGCCTTATGCAGATGGCCAAGACGAGCGTTGCGCTTAAACGCTTCAGCGATAATGGCGGCCTGATCATCTCGATCATGACCCATCCTACTACCGGAGGCGTTTCAGCAAGCTTCGCCTCACTGGGAGATTACAATTTGGCAGAGCCGGGGGCATTGATCGGCTTTGCGGGCCGGAGGATCATTGAACAGACGATCAGGGAAGAACTGCCTGAGGATTTCCAGACTTCTGAATTCCTGCTTAAGCATGGCCAGCTTGATGCAGTGGTGCCAAGGCCGGAACTAAAGGAGAAAGTAGCTAACATACTCAGCATTCATCAAGGAGGTGACTTCGAATGGTAGGAGAGCTTGAATTTGAAAAGCCTGTCGTTGAACTGAAAAAGAAAATTGCCGAACTGAAGGATTTTACTAAAAATGCAGAAGTCGACCTTTCTGACGAAATAACCAAGCTTGAGAACCGCCTTGAGAAGCTGGAGAAGGATATTTATGAGAATCTGAAGCCTTGGGACAGGGTGCAGATTGCACGCCATCCTTCCCGGCCGACGACGCTTGATTATATATCCCACATCTTTACTGACTTTTTTGAGTGCCATGGAGACAGGGCGTTTGGGGATGATGAAGCGATTGTCGGAGGTATTGCGAAATTCAGGGGACTTCCTGTCACAGTCATCGGCCAGCAGCGCGGCAAGGATACCAAGGAAAATATACGCAGGAATTTCGGGATGCCTCATCCTGAAGGATATCGCAAGGCCCTCCGCCTGATGAAGCAGGCAGAGAAATTTGGCCGTCCGATCATTTGCTTCATTGACACGAAAGGCGCTTATCCCGGGAAGGCAGCAGAAGAGCGGGGGCAGAGTGAAGCCATTGCCCGCAACCTGTTTGAAATGGCTGGCCTCACAGTGCCCGTCCTTTGTGTTGTTATCGGTGAAGGCGGCAGCGGGGGCGCCCTGGCATTGGGAGTCGGGGACCGCATTATGATGCTTGAAAACTCCACCTACTCCGTCATCTCACCAGAAGGGGCAGCAGCAATTCTCTGGAAGGATGCAGCCCAGGCGAAAAGGGCGGCAGAGTCAATGAAGATCACCGCTCCGGATCTGAAGGAGCTGGGAGTTGTTGACGAAGTGATCCCGGAAATCAAAGGGGGAGCCCATAAAGATGTGAGGGGACAGGCATTCGAAATCGAAAGCATTTTGTACTCAGCACTGAAGGAATTGAAAGGCTTGCCAGTGGAGCAGCTTGTCAGCCAAAGATATGATAAATACAAGTCAATCGGGGAATACTCGTTTTTGAATGACTATATTGGGGTAAATTAAAAAACGTGCTTCCAGCACGTTTTTCTTTTACTCAAGTTGTGAAAAGCGGTATGCTTTTGAGTTAAACGCTTTCATTTTAGCGATAATTCCGTCTTTTGCTGTTTCGTGCATGATTAAGTTGAGATAGACCATTCTTCATGGTATTTTAGAAATATTCCCTGCTATTATGTTTATAATAAGAGGGTATGGATTATCCTCTCAAATATATATCTTTCCTATTTTATCCACTTACATAGTTTATTGCTATTGACAATTAATGAGGTGATTATGTTGAAACGAATTGGCGTATTAACTAGCGGAGGGGACGCTCCTGGAATGAATGCAGCTGTCCGTGCCGTAGTCCGAAAGGCAATCTTCCATGAAATCGAAGTATATGGCGTTTTTGGCGGATATGCAGGCTTGATAAGCGGAAATATCAAGAAACTGGAGCTCGGTTCAGTCGGCGATATTATCCACCGCGGCGGCACAATGCTCTATTCAGCAAGATGCGAAGAGTTCAAGACAAAAGAAGGGCAGCAAAAGGGAATCGACCAGCTCAAGAAACATGGCATTGACGGCCTTGTCGTAATCGGCGGGGATGGCTCCTACATGGGCGCCAAAGCCCTGACTGAGCAAGGATATCCTTGTGTAGGGGTGCCGGGCACAATCGATAATGACATCCCTGGTACAGAGTTTACAATCGGCTTCGATACGGCTTTGAATACAGTAATTGATGCGATTGACAAAATCCGCGATACAGCTACGTCTCATGAAAGGACTTTCATCATTGAGGTGATGGGCCGGAATGCAGGCGATATCGCCCTATGGGCTGGCCTTGCAGGCGGAGCGGAAACCATTCTCATCCCGGAAGAAAATTATGATATGAATGATATTGCAGAACGCCTGCAAAAAGGGAATGAACGCGGCAAGAAGCACAGTATCATTGTGGTTGCCGAAGGTGTATGCAGCGGCCATGAGTTCGGAAAGCAGCTGAAAGAAGCCACCGGCACTGATAACCGGATTTCGACACTGGGCCATATCCAGCGCGGCGGATCTCCGACTGCTTTTGACCGTGTGCTGGCCAGCAGGCTCGGCGCCAGGGCTGTGGAATTGCTGCTGGATGGCAAAGGCGGCCGTGCAGTAGGCATGGAGCAGAATAAATTGGTTGATTATGATATTATTGAAGCATTGGGCAGAAAGCACACCGTCGACCTTGACTTGTACAAGCTGTCACAGGAGCTTTCCATTTAAAAAAATGGCGGAGGCTTGCGAGGAAGCCTCCCCGCCTTTTTCATCCGGGCCGGCTCAGGATCGGAATCAGCAGCCGGGATGCCTGGATTATAAACGCATGGCTTGCAGAAGCAAGCCCAGGCACAGTAAGTGGAATCTGACTGTGCAAATATATCAGGAGGTTTGTGAAATATGCGCAAAACGAAAATCGTGTGTACGATTGGCCCTGCCAGTGAAAGTATTGAGAAATTGACACAGCTGATTGAAGCTGGAATGAACGTTTCCCGTCTGAATTTTTCACACGGAGATTTTGAAGAACATGGAGCGAGGATCAAAAATATCCGCGAAGCTTCAAAGAGCACTGGCAAGACGGTCGCAATCCTGCTTGATACAAAAGGACCTGAAATCCGTACAAACAATATGGAAAACGGTGCAGTCGAGCTTGAAGCCGGAAATAATATCATTGTTTCAATGAATGAAGTTCTGGGGAATGCGGATAAATTTTCTGTTACATATGCTGGATTGATTGACGATGTCCACACAGGCTCTAAAATCCTGCTGGATGACGGCCTGATTGGATTAGAAGTAACAAAGATTGATAAGGCAAACAGTGAAATCCATACAAAGATTCTCAACAGCGGAACTTTGAAAAATAAAAAAGGCGTTAACGTTCCTGGCGTTTCTGTAAAGCTTCCAGGGATTACAGAGAAGGATGCGAATGATATCCTTTTTGGAATTGAGCAGGGAGTAGACTTCATTGCTGCATCATTCGTGCGCCGTGCTTCGGATGTTCTGGAAATCAGACAGCTGCTTGAAGATAATAATGCTTCACATATCCAAATCATCCCTAAGATCGAAAACCAGGAAGGCGTCGACAACATCGATGAAATCCTTGAAGTATCTGACGGTCTGATGGTAGCCCGCGGAGACCTTGGCGTTGAAATCCCTGCAGAAGAGGTTCCTCTTGTGCAAAAAAGCCTTATCAAGAAGTGCAATATTCAAGGCAAGCCTGTTATTACCGCTACACAGATGCTTGATTCCATGCAGCGCAATCCGCGCCCGACCCGTGCAGAAGCAAGCGACGTAGCTAATGCGATCTTTGATGGAACTGATGCCATCATGCTTTCCGGTGAAACAGCAGCAGGCACTTATCCGGTGGAAGCAGTGCAAACGATGCACAATATCGCTTCCCGTGCAGAATCAGCGCTTGATCATAAAGAAATCCTTTCAAACCGCAGCAAGGATAATGAACATAATATCACAGATGCAATCGGCCAGTCTGTGGCACATACAGCTTTGAATCTTGATGTTAATGCAATCATCACGCCAACAGAAAGCGGCCATACAGCAAGGATGATTTCAAAATACCGTCCTAAGGCACCGATCGTTGCGGTCACTTCCAAGGAATCTGTTACACGCCGCCTTTCATTGGTTTGGGGTGTTTATCCTCAGGTTGGACAGGAAGCTTCCACGACGGATGATATGCTCGATTCAGCTGTGCAGGAAAGCATGAACAGCGGACTTGTAGGTTCAGGCGACCTGGTTGTCATCACTGCAGGCGTCCCTGTTGGCGAGGCAGGTACAACAAATCTTATGAAGATCCACGTGATTGGCGATGCTGCACTGAGAGCACAGGGCATCGGCCGCAAATCAGCGTTCGGAAAAGTGGTTGTCGCAAAGGATGCGAAAGAAGCAAACGAAAAGGTCACTCAAGGCTCTATTCTAGTCACAGTCGGCTCTGACCGGGATATGGTTCCAGCCATTGAAAAATGCAGTGCCCTGATCACTGAAGAAGGCGGTTTGACAAGCCATGCAGCTGTTGTCGGCCTGAATCTTGGAATCCCTGTCATCGTGGGTGCGGAAAACGCCACTTCCATTTTCAAGGATGGCCAGGAAATCACTGTCGATTCACGAAGAGGCATTATCTATAATGGACATGCAAGCGTCCTGTAAGTAAGAAAGAGAAGAAGGGTTTTGCTGCCCTTCTTCTTTTTTTTTCGAAAATATTTATACTCTTGATCCGCTGCTCCTGCATAATTGGTCTTTTAGACCATACAGTTTTATAATAGAGACAGGCAGGTATTTTAGAAAACGTGCCTTCTGGCATGTAATCCATCACCTGTTCAAGACTGGAGGAAAAGAAATGCGCTATATTCTTCTGCTGTTGATCATCATCCCGGCAGCTGAAATAGGAGTTCTTCTGCTGTCAGGGAAGGTCATTGGTGTATGGCTGACCATCCTGCTCATCATTTGTACAGGTCTGCTGGGTGCTTACCTGGCAAAGAAGCAGGGGCTTGAGACAATCCGCAGGGTACAGGAGCAGCTCGGGCGGGGCCAGCTTCCGGGAGATGCGGTCCTGGATGGCATCTGCATCCTTGTCGGCGGCACACTGCTCCTGACGCCCGGATTTATTACAGATATAACTGGTTTCCTTCTGCTGCTGCCCCCTTCAAGGATATTTTTCAAAAATATCCTGATGAAAATCTTCAGGAGCAGAATCCAAAGAGGAAACATTAAGATTATCAGATAGAAAGAAAGTCTGCCCTGGAGCAGCGGGTTCCTTACCTCCCCGCTGCCTGGATGGCAGACTTTCTTCTTTACATTGCCTGTTCATACAGGCTTTCTCCGGTCATTCCCTTTAATGTAAAGCCACAAATCCCTGAAAACGCCTGCCT
Organism: Bacillus infantis; assembly: GCF_020171945.1. Lineage (GTDB taxonomy): Bacteria > Bacillota > Bacilli > Bacillales > Cytobacillaceae > Bacillus_AB > Bacillus_AB infantis_A. Next base: position 163,195 of record NZ_JAIVAP010000002.1, read on the forward strand.
TATGGAGGGTCGTGATAATAACCAGGACTACAGGGCCGGCGATGAGGCCCAGAAAACCGATTGTCTTAAAGCCGACAAACAAAGCAACCAGGGTAGCAAGCGGATCCATGCCAATGCTGGAGGAAAGGACTTTCGGCTCCATGACCTGCCTTTGTACGAGCACGATGACATATAGGACCCCGAGACCCACTGCGGTGCTCATTTCTCCTGCAATGGCCTCGTAAATGATCCATGGGACGAAAATAAGGCCGGTGCCAAGGTAAGGGATGATGTCGACGATCCCTGCAACGAGGGCAATCGTGATGGCATAATCTACACGAAGGATGAGCAGCCCGATTAAAATGATGATGGCCGTGATAGAAACCAGGGTGGCCTGTGCTTTGACAAACCCGAATAAGGCCTTTTTCAGATCGGTGAAAACTGTTGCACTGCTGGCTATTGCCTTTTCAGGCAATAGCCTGTTCCCCAGGATGGATAGCCTGTACCAGTCTTTGCTGATGAAAAAAGTAGCCAAAAGGGAAAAAATCACGACCGATGCAGCATTAGGGAACCAGGAAAGGATATTCGGAATCTTTTCGAAAAACGATTGTATAAAAGATCCTGCGGTCGCTCCGAACCTGGAGCCTACATTTTGGATATTGGCAAGGATGGTATCCTTTTGTCCTGTATCCAGGCTGTTGAACATACTGGTGAGCTGATTGTAAAGCGGGATCAGCTGTCCGGCAAAAAAGTCTTCAGCATATGTAATCAGAGTTTCAAGATGATTCGGGACCACCTGTGCCAGGTAGTCTGCACCAGAGACGATCTCGGCAATCAGCAGGGTAATAAGACCGGCAAAAAAGGCAAAAATAAGAATCAGGCTGATAAGCACAGCGAGGGCCCTTGGCATCCGCCCTTTCCTGACGAGGAAATTGACAAGCGGATTCATGAGGAACGCAATGGCAAATCCGATTATAAACGGATAGGTTACCTTTGAAATATAAAATAAACCAGCCAGAAGCAGGAGGACTGCTCCAATAACTACAATAAACCTCAGGGATCGATTCAGATAAACAGTATTCAAACCGTTTTTCCTCCTTGGGATATTCAAATTTGCGCTGGCAGTGCAGCCCTCTGTCAGTACTGCACTATTCAGCAGGTGTCACATCATATTTACGTTCCCGGCTGGATTAAGATTCAGCACAGCCGGAAAAATTATGATCTTTTTGGTGCTGCCGATAAAGAAACCGGGATCAGCATCTAGTGACATATTCGTTGAAGTCTGCCCATTGTCCTGCTCTATATGCTGCAAAACGAAAAAGCGATTAAGCAGCACCAGCAGCATCAGAATCAGGAAGAAGACCTGCCTGGAAAGCAATGTGGCAGCATGTGCGGATTTTGAGGCAAATCGATAAAAAACCTTATTTATATTATGTTAAAATAATGAAAGTATGAAGGAAGGAAGAAGAACATGTCACAGTCGCTCATTTTTTTGATCCTGCTGCTGGCCATCGGGCTGGCTGCAAAAAACAACTCTCTTGTCCTCGCTGTCATGGTGCTGGTAGCTATAAAAGCCATAGGTGCTGATTCAAAGGTATTTTCCGTGCTGCAGTCTAAAGGAGTCAATTGGGGAGTTACGGTCATTACGATCGCGGTGCTGGCCCCGATTGCAAGCGGGGATATCGGTTTCAAGGAACTGACAGCAGCCTTTAAATCGCCGTATGCCTGGATTGCCCTGATTTCCGGAATGGCGGTCGCACTGATTGCAAAAGGCGGACTGACACTGCTGACCGAGGATCCGCATATTACGGCAGCGCTTGTCCTTGGGACCATCCTGGCCGTATCCCTGTTTAAGGGTGTCGCAGTCGGGCCATTGATCGGAGCTGGAATCGCTTACATGGCAATGAGACTATTTGAATTTCTAAAATAGTTTTCTCCAAAAATAATAATTTTTTCACATTTCGAGTGCCTTTTCGTTCACAAATATCAGATAATTGTTTATAATAGGACTTGTAAGCGTATCCTTTTAACAGTTTCCTGCCGCCAGAATCAGTAAAAGGCGGCAACGAAAAAATGAAAGCATTTTCTTTTTTTTTTAATACTGGTTCCGAGCAAGCGCTCGATATATCAGGCTTGCGGAGCTTTGTTCAAAAACCTGCAGCATCAGCTCTGCAGTCTATTACACAACAGGCTCGGTCGGGCTGAACAGAATGATCTTTTACCGGTGCTATTTTTGGACATGCCGGCATGTTTACAGGCATACCGGCAAGGGGAAAATCAATTTGTAAAGGAGAGGTTCATATGACAGCAACACGAGGACTTGAAGGGGTAGTGGCGACTACTTCCTCTATCAGCTCGATCATCGATGATACGCTCACTTATGTGGGATATAATATCGATGATCTGGCAGAAAATGCAAGTTTTGAAGAGGTAATCTATTTATTGTGGCACAGGAAGCTTCCGACTGCCAAACAATTGGAAGAGCTTAAGAATCAGCTGGCAGAGGATATGGAGCTTCCACAGGAAGTGCTTGAGCATTTCAAAATGTATCCGATTGATAAGGTGCATCCTATGGCAGCGCTGAGGTCAGCTGTGTCCCTGCTTGGCTTGTACGATGAGGAAGCAGATGAAATGAATGAAGAGGCCAATTACCGCAAAGCTGTCCGCCTGCAGGCCAAAATGCCTGCGATCGTTACGGCATTTGCACGTGTGCGCAAAGGGCTTGATCCGATCTCACCTAGAAAGGATCTCACTTTTGCTGCCAACTTCCTTTATATGCTTACTGGCAACGAGCCGGAAGATATCGCAGTGGAAGCTTTCAACAAGGCGCTTGTCCTTCATGCCGACCATGAGTTGAATGCATCGACTTTTACTGCCCGTGTCTGTGTAGCGACATTGTCTGACGTTTATTCCGGTGTCACTGCAGCCATCGGCGCCCTTAAAGGGCCTCTTCATGGAGGTGCAAACGAAGCTGTCATGAAGATGCTTACAGAAATCGGCGAATTGAATAACGTAGATTCATATATTCGTGAAAAGCTGGACAATAAAGAAAAAATCATGGGCTTTGGCCACCGTGTATACCGTAAAGGCGATCCGCGCGCCAAACATCTGAGGGAAATGTCTGAAAAGCTGACTCATCTGACTGGTGAGCCTCACTGGTACCAGATGTCAACACAGATTGAGGACATCGTGACAGGCGAGAAAGACCTTCCGCCGAATGTTGATTTTTATTCTGCTTCTGTTTATCACAGCCTGGGGATCGACCATGACCTGTTTACGCCGATCTTTGCCGTAAGCCGTGTGTCCGGATGGCTTGCCCACATTCTCGAGCAATACGAAAACAATCGCCTTATCCGTCCGCGCGCCGACTATACAGGACCTGGTATGCAGACATATGTGCCGGTTGCTGAACGCGGATAATACAGTAAACAATTTTACTTTTCAGTAAAAAATTGATGTAATAGAAGAAGGGAATTCGGATGCCTCTTTTTAGAGGGGATAGGATGGCAGCATGATAGAATGATAGGCTGTTCATTTCACTTCCGTTTCCAGGAGAAAACCGCGCACCGATCGGCATTCCGGCCAGCTTTATCGGGCTGGTCCCTATTGCCGGGATGATGTGTGCCGGCCTAAGCTTAAGAATTTGGAGGGAAAAACCATGCAAGGTGAAAAAATTACTGTAACGAACGGCGCTTTAAATGTGCCTAACAATCCTATCGTCCCATTTATCGAGGGCGATGGAACAGGACCGGATATTTGGGCTTCGGCATCAAGAGTATTGGATGCTGCAGTTGAGAAAGCTTATAATGGCGAGCGCAAAATCGTCTGGAAAGAGGTTCTTGCTGGTGAAAAGGCATTCAACCAGACTGGTGAATGGCTTCCATCTGAAACGCTTGAACAGATCAACGAATACCTGATTGCGATCAAAGGTCCGCTGACAACTCCAATCGGGGGCGGAATCCGTTCATTGAACGTTGCCCTTCGCCAGGAGCTTGACCTGTATGTCTGCCTGCGCCCTGTACGCTGGTTCGAAGGTGTTCCTTCTCCAGTCAAGCGTCCTCAGGATACTGATATGGTTATTTTCCGTGAAAATACGGAAGATATCTATGCAGGTATTGAATACGCAAAAGGCTCTGATGAAGTGAAGAAGCTGATCGGCTTCCTTCAAAACGAAATGGGCGTCAATAAGATCCGTTTCCCTGAGACATCAGGAATCGGCATCAAGCCAGTTTCTGAAGAAGGCACAAGCCGTTTAGTCCGTGCAGCTATTGATTATGCCATCAAGGAAGGCCGCAAATCAGTAACGCTTGTACATAAAGGCAATATCATGAAGTTCACAGAAGGCGCATTCAAAAACTGGGGCTATGAATTGGCTGAGAAAGAATACGGCGACAAAGTATTCACTTGGGCCCAGTATGACCGCATCAAAGAAGAGCAGGGCACAGAGGCTGCCAATAATGCACAGGCTGATGCAGAAGCTGCCGGCAAAATCATCGTTAAGGATGCCATTGCTGATATCTTCCTTCAGCAAATCCTTACACGTCCGCGCGAGTTTGATGTAGTGGCTACAATGAACCTGAACGGAGATTATATCTCTGATGCACTGGCTGCACAGGTAGGCGGCATCGGAATCGCTCCTGGAGCAAACATCAACTATGTAACAGGGCATGCCATCTTTGAAGCAACTCACGGAACTGCACCTAAATATGCAGGCCTTGATAAAGTCAATCCATCTTCAGTTATCCTGTCAGGCGTATTGATGCTTGAACATCTTGGCTGGACTGAAGCTGCAAACTTAATCGTCAAATCTATGGAAAATACAATCGCATCAAAAGTTGTGACATATGACTTTGCACGTCTGATGGACGGTGCGACAGAAGTGAAATGTTCTGAGTTCGGCGATGAGCTGATCAAGAACATGAAGTAAGACCAGCAGGAATTTTACAGGAGGCCGGTTCTCATCTGAGGACGGCCTCTTACATAATTGGAAATATCCGGCCGCCGCCCTGCCAGCTGCAGGCTGCGTGCCAAACCATTCCTTAAGGGGGAACATCTCATGACATTGAAACGCAAAAAGATTTCTGTAATCGGCGGAGGATTTACCGGAGCAACGACAGCTTTCCTGCTTGCCCAAAAGGAGCTTGGGGATGTTGTCCTTGTAGATATTCCTCAAATGGAAAACCCTACAAAAGGAAAAGCGCTTGATATGCTTGAAGCAAGTCCTGTTCAGGGCTTTGATGCCAATATAACAGGCACATCCAGCTATGAAGATACGAAGGATTCCGATATCGTGGTGATTACAGCCGGAATCGCCCGCAAGCCCGGCATGAGCCGCGACGATCTTGTTCAGACCAACCAAAAAATCATGAAAAGCGTCGCGCAGGAAATTGTAAAATATTCTCCTGACAGCTATATCATTGTCCTGACAAACCCGGTTGATGCCATGACCTATACAGTCTTCACAGAGTCAGGCTTCCCGAAAAACCGTGTAATAGGCCAGTCGGGCATCCTTGATACGGCGCGTTTCCGCACATTTGTCGCCCAGGAGCTGAACCTTTCCGTAAAGGATATTACTGGCTTCGTCCTTGGCGGGCATGGAGACGATATGGTGCCGCTAGTCCGCTATTCATATGCAGGGGGCATCCCGCTGGAAACATTAATTCCGAAGGACCGCCTGGATGCAATCGTTGAACGGACACGCAAAGGCGGAGGGGAAATCGTCAATCTTCTTGGAAACGGGAGCGCCTATTATGCTCCGGCTGCTTCTTTGGTGGAGATGTGCGAAGCAATCCTCAAAGATCAGCGGCGCGTGCTGCCTTCCATCGCTTATCTTGAAGGGGAATACGGTTATGAAGGCATTTATCTCGGCGTTCCAACCATCCTTGGAGCTAACGGGATTGAAAAGATCATTGAACTGGAACTGACAGAAGACGAAAAAGCTGCGCTGGATAAATCTGCGGAAGCTGTCCGGAATGTGATGGATGTGCTTGCTTGATAATCAATAGAATCGGGGGAATATCCCCGATTTTTTTAAAAGAAAATAACTGAATTATCAAACATAAAAATGAAAACGATTACAACAATTGGGGGTGCTCTTCCTTGCTTCTAGGAAAAAAGCGCAAACTGGGCAGGAGAATAGAAGAAATAACCGCAGGAGAAAAGCTTACATTGACTGAAAACATCGAGGACAAGGACCTGCTGCTTTATCTTGGCTTGACCAATGATGCCAATCCTCTTTATATCCAGCATGACTATGCTTCCCAGACGCCATATAAAAAACCGATCGTACCGAATATCATGCTGAATGGCATCATATCATCGGCCATTTCAAAGTATTTGCCTGGTCCGGGATCTCATATCCTTAAACAGGAAATTGAGTACCATAAACCTGTGTACCATTATTCTGTAATCGAATTTTTGTTTTTGGTGGATGACGTAAACCAAAGCAGCCACACAGTAACAATCAAAGTTAAGGCCATCACGGAAGAAGGCGAACTCGCATTAAGCGGTTCTCTCCTTGTGTGCCCTCCGTACCGCCTGGAAGGAATGGAAGGCAGCGCATTGGAAAACTTTTAATAGACGATATCGACAAGAGAATGATGCAAGGTTTATGGGACCCGGAATGGAAGCATTCCGGGTCTTTTAACATTTGTTCAGCTTAAATCTCTTGCCTGGACTGTCCATCGGCCCCAATCATCTAATGAATGATATTTCTTTCCCGGTATATTCCTTATTGCTTTTTCTCCAGCACCATATATTATAATAGAGCTGTGGTACTTGGGGTTTTTACAGGGGTAATACAGATTATTGGAGGCCTTTATGGATAAAAAAGTGCTAGTTGTTGATGATGAACAATCCATTGTCACCCTTTTGGAGTATAACCTGAAACAGGCAGGATATGAGGTAATCACTGCAATGGATGGAGAATCCGGCAAGGATTTTGCCCTGCAGGAAAGGCCGGATCTGATCGTACTGGATCTAATGCTGCCGAAGCTTAATGGTATAGAGGTCTGCAAGCAGCTTCGCCAGGAAAAAATACATATACCCATCCTGATGCTGACTGCAAAGGATGATGAATTTGATAAGGTGCTTGGCCTGGAGCTTGGCGCTGATGATTATATGACAAAACCTTTTAGTCCGAGAGAGGTTGTTGCCCGGGTAAAAGCAATCCTGCGCAGGACCCAGCTGACGGCCGGGCAGAAGGAGCATGAAGAGGATTCTGATTCTATCCGGATAGGCGGCCTGAAGATCTTCCCGGAGCATTATGAGGCATATTTCTCGGAAGAACTGCTGGAACTGACACCGAAGGAATTTGAACTCCTGCTTTACCTTGCCCAGAATAAAGGCAGGGTGCTGACGAGGGACCAGCTGCTGAGTGCTGTGTGGAATTATGATTTCGCAGGTGATACAAGAATCGTGGATGTGCATGTCAGCCATCTGCGGGAAAAGATTGAAGAGAACACGAAAAAGCCTGCTTATATAAAAACAATCAGGGGTCTCGGCTATAAATTGGAGGAGCCGAAGGGCTGATGACTAAATTCCGGACAAGGCTCCTTTTTGCTTTGATCACGCTTATCATTGCCGTTTTGGTAGGACTGGGACTTCTGCTGGGCCAGCTGTTTAAAAGCTATTATCTTAAGTCATTTGATGAAAGGCTCATCAAGGAAAGTGAGATGCTCTCTACCTATATTGAGGACAGCGGGGGAATTGATGCGCTGAGCCAAAAAACCATCCTGGACTTTGGGGAGATGCTGGACGTCCGTGTCACCATTGTCAATGGGGACGGTACCATCCGGTATGACAGCAAAGGTGAAAGGGAAGACATTGCCAGCAGGCATGAAGGCATTATAAAGGGAATCCTAAGCAAGACAGGCAGAGATGAGGAAGTCTTCGAGGTGGAAGGCGGCTTTGATCTGCATTATTATTGGAAGCCGATCATCCAGGGTGGAGAAAATGAAGGGTATATATTTCTCAGCTCACAGATGACAGAGCTGAAAAAAGCCTACAGGCAGATTTGGTGGATTTTGACCGTCAGCCTCGGGCTTGCACTGGCAGTCATCATCCTCCTCGGTTCAAAGATCGCTGCAAGATACACGAAGCCAATTGAATCTGCTACAAATGTCGCCATTGAGCTTGCAAAAGGAAATTACCGGGCAAGGACGTATGAGGACAATATAGATGAAACCGGAATGCTCAGCTCTTCGATCAATGTTCTTGCCAGAAATCTGCAGGATATGGTCAAGGCCCAGGAGATGCAGCAGGACCGGCTGGGAACTCTGATTGAAAATATGGGCAGCGGCCTAATTTTAATCGACAGCAGGGGCTATATCAGCCTTGTGAATAAGCCGTACTATGAAATCTTCAGCCTGGAGCCTCATGGCTATGTCGGCAATCTTTATTATGAAGTGATTGAACAGAAAGAAATAACCGACCTGGTTGAAGATATCTTCATGACAGAGCAGAAAACAAGAAAGCAAATGGTGATTCCTGTTGGGATTGAGCGCAAGCATTTTGAGGTGTATGGAGTCCCGATCATCGGAACGAATGATGTATGGAAAGGGATCCTGCTGGTTTTCCATGATATTACGGAATTAAAAAAGCTCGAACAGATGAGAAAGGACTTTGTTGCTAATGTTTCTCATGAGCTGAAGACACCGATCACCTCTATTAAGGGGTTTTCTGAAACACTGCTTGACGGTGCTATGAATGATAAAGCAGCGTTATCGGCTTTCCTGGACATTATATTGAAGGAAAGCGACCGCCTCCAGTCTCTCATCCAGGATCTGCTGGATCTCTCCAAAACAGAACAGCAGGGGTTCAGGCTTTCTGTCCAGGAGATGGATCTTTCCGGCTTGCTTGGCGAATGCCTGGCGATATTGAAGGGAAAGGCAAAAGATAAAGCTATTGATATAGAGTATACAGATGAATCGGGAAATGGATGGATTAATGGAGACCCGCACCGCCTGAAGCAGGTGTTCATCAACCTGCTGACCAATGCCATCACTTATACTCCTCAGGGCGGAAAAGTATCCGTATTGCTGGAGGAAAAGGGAGATAAGGTTCAGGTTGTGGTTAAGGATACAGGGATGGGAATTGAACAGGATGAAATTCCCCGGATTTTTGAACGGTTCTACAGGATCGACAAAGCAAGGAGCCGGAATTCCGGAGGCACTGGCCTCGGCCTTGCAATCGTTAAGCATCTCGTTGAGGCCCATAAAGGCAGCATTACGGTTGAAAGTGAAGTGGGGAAAGGGACAACTTTTAAAGTACAGCTGCATAGGGAAATTTCATAAATGCGTGCATAAGGGGATTTAAGTTTACACATTCTTTACATGGTATTTATTGTTCCTTAATATTCCATTGGTACAATCATTTATGAAAAACCCCTTCATCCAAGGAGCCAAACCAGAAAGACGAAAGCAGACCCCGCTTTCGTCTTTCGCCGTTTCTTCTGCTTTTTTTGTAATCTTATTGAAACCTTTCTGTTATATAGCCGTATTAACAGGCAGAGATAAAAACAGAAAGGGTGAGCAGGGAATGGTCAGCTTAAAAAGGATTTATACGATATCAGGCCTCGTGGTCCTGATTATCATACTAAGCATTGCAGCATTCACCACCTGGTATACAGTCGACGAATCTGAACAGGCTGTCATATTGACTTTCGGTGAAGTGGAACAGGGCATCAATGAGCCTGGACTGCATTTTAAAATGCCTTGGCCTATTCAATCAGTAGAAAAGCTATCAAAGGAAACCTTCAGCCTTCAATTCGGCTATGAAGAAAAAGATGGGAAGGTAAAGGAACATCCTAAAGATACAAAGATGATTACAGGGGATGAGAACATTGTCCATGCAGACCTTGTGGTGCAATGGAAAATTACAAATCCTGAAAAATTTCTTTTTAATGCTGATAATCCTGAAGAAGTCATGTATGATGCTACTTCTGCCTCATTAAGAAGCATCATAGGCAATTCTAAGATCGACGACGCCTTAACCTCAGGCAAGGCGCAAATCGAAGGGGATGTCAGGGAGATGCTGACATCTTTAATTGAAAAATATGATATTGGCATATCGATACTGGCAGTCAAACTCCAGGATGTCGAACTTCCCAATGATGAAGTCCGCAAGGCGTTCACCAATGTGACAGATGCCCGTGAGACAATGAATACTAAAATAAATGAAGCTAAAAAATATAAGAATAAAAGAATGAATGAGGCAGCCGGTGAAGAGGATGCCATGATCTCCAAGGCAAAAGGAGATAAAACTGCAAGGATCCAGGGAGCGACTGGTGATGTAGCAGTATTCAACAAGCTTTATGCAGAATATAAGAACAGCCCTGAAATAACAAGGGAGAGGCTGGTACTCGAAACGCTTGAGCAGGTTCTTCCAGGTGCTGAAATCTATATCATGAATGATGACGGCAATACGATGAAATATTTCCCGATCAGGCCACTTGAGAAGGAGCAGCCTAAGGCACCGGCAGAGGAAGGAAGTGAAAGCAATGGATGATCAGAATGTAGTGAATATAAATGAGCGCGGAAACGGGTTCCAATGGCGCAGCTATATTAAAGCAGGAATTTTTCTGGTTGTGGTCATCGCGGCACTGATCCTGATCTTTGCCAACCTTTTTATCGTGAAGGAAGGTGAGTACAGGGTTATCCGCCAGTTTGGAGAGGTAGTCAGGATTGAGAAGGATCCCGGACTCAGCTATAAACTTCCTTTCATCCAGAGTGTCACTTCCCTGCCGAAGTATCAGATGACATATGATGTCAATGAGGCGGAAATCAATACGAAAGACAAGAAAAGGATCATCATTGATAATTATGCCGTTTGGAGAATCGAGGATCCCAAGAAGCTGATCGCAAATGCCCAGACGATGGAAAAAGCAGAATCAAGGATGGAAGAATTCATCTACTCGGTGGTAAGGGCAGAGCTTGGGAATTTGGAATATGACGAAATCATCACTGATGATGAAGCCTCTTCCCGCGGTTCAATCAATGACAGGATCACTGAGCAGGTGAATGAGATGCTGTCCAGGGACCAGTACGGGATCGTTGTGACAGATGTCAGGATGAAAAGGACCGATCTGCCAAGCGAAAATGAGCAATCTGTTTATACAAGGATGATTTCTGAGCGGGATACTAAGGCGCAGGAATATCTTTCCCAGGGAGATGCACAGAATAACAGGATCGTTGCGGAAACTGACATGAACGTTAAGGAAATGCTCTCAAAGGCACAGGCTGAAGCAGAAACCATCCGTGCGGAGGGCGAGGCAGAAGCTGCCCGCATCTACAATCAGTCTTTTTCAAAGGATCCTGAATTCTACTCTCTATATAGAACACTTCAATCTTATAAAAAGACGATCAATGGGGAGTCTGTCATTGTGCTTCCTTCCGATTCACCGTATGCCCGCCTGCTGATGGGGTATACAAACTAGCAGTCAAATAGCTGCGCGCCGTTATTTTTCTTTCTTTATCCAGTCGTGATAAAATGAAAGAAGAATAACGGTTTTTTTGTTTTGCTTTTTTTTCTGCCAGTCTGAAGGCTAATTTTGGCTGGCTGAAGAATGAGGCGGCGCTGACAAGAGTGCGCTTCCCGGGCTTTCAAGAACTATGCTGCAAGGAGGATGGACCATTGGCTAAAAAGCTTGTATTGATTGATGGAAACAGTATTGCATACAGGGCCTTTTTCGCGCTTCCGCTGCTGAATAATGACAAAGGCATACATACAAATGCGGTTTACGGTTTTACTATGATGCTCATGCGCATCCTGGAGGATGAAGATCCTTCTCATATTCTGGTTGCTTTTGATGCAGGAAAAACAACCTTCCGCCATAAAACATTCACTGAGTATAAGGGGGGCAGGCAAAAAACTCCGCCGGAGCTGTCTGAACAATTCCCGTTCATCCGTGATTTGCTTGATGCTTATCAGATTCCGCGCTATGAGCTTGAGAATTATGAGGCGGATGATATCATCGGCACCCTTTCCCTCCAGGCAGAGCAGGAGGGCTTCGAGGTGAAAGTCATTTCCGGGGATAAGGATTTGACCCAGCTAAGCTCTGAACATACTACCGTTGGAATCACCCGCAAGGGAATAACCGATATCGAAGAATATACTCCGGAACATATCCGGGAAAAATATGGCCTGTCGCCTGGCCAGATCATTGATATGAAAGGCCTGATGGGGGACAGCTCAGACAATATCCCAGGAGTGCCCGGTGTAGGAGAGAAAACAGCCATCAAGCTGCTGAAGGAGTTTGAGACGCTTGAAAATCTGCTTGGATCAATCGATCGTGTAAGCGGCCAGAAGCTGAAGGAAAAGCTTGAGGAGCATAAGGATCTGGCAGTGATGAGCAAGGAGCTTGCCACCATCACAAGGGAAGCGCCTGTTGAAGTGAAGGTAGAGGATGCGGGCTATTCAGGCTACGACCAGGCCAAAGTCGTTACTCTTTTCAAAGATCTCGGATTCAACTCGCTTCTTGAGAAGATCGGCGGGGAATTACCAGAAGAAACTGCTGCGCCCCTTGAGGATGTCCAGTTTGAAACAGCAGAAAATATCCTTGACGATTTATTTGCAGACGAAACTGCTTTTTATGTCGAGATGCTTGAAGAGAATTATCATACTGCCGAAATAGCCGGCTTCTCGGCAGCAAGCGGAAATGGAGTCTATTTTATTCCTGTTGAGCTTGCTTTAAATTCTGAGGCCTTTAAGAAATGGGCCGAGGACGAGTCTAAAAAGAAGATTGTCTATGATGCCAAGCGAACGGAGGTTTCCCTGCGCCATCACGGCATCCACTTAAAAGGAGTGGAGTTTGACCTTCTTATCGCTTCCTATATCATCAATCCGTCAGAATCAATCGAAGACTTTGCTTCTGTTGCTAAACGCCATGGGTACAATGGTGTACAGACGGATGATGCTGTCTACGGGAAGGGTGCAAAAAGAAAAATTCCTGCACAGGAAGAGCTGGCGGGGCATCTTGCCAGAAAAGCTGCAGCACTGGAAGCCCTTAGGGACAAGCTTGAAGATGAGTTAAAGGAAAATCGGCAGTATGAGCTTTTTTATGATCTGGAAATGCCGCTTTCGCTTATTCTGGCTGATATGGAGTCGCAGGGCGTCAAAGTCGACCTTGAAAGGCTTCAGGCGATGGGAGAACAGATCAATCAGAAGCTGGGCGATATTGAAGAGCGCATCCACGAGCTCGCGGGCGAGGCTTTCAACATTAATTCTCCTAAGCAGCTTGGGGTCATCCTCTTTGAAAAGCTGGGCCTGCCTCCTGTTAAAAAGACAAAGACAGGGTATTCTACTTCTGCTGATGTTCTGGAAAAGCTGGAAGAGAAGCATGGAATCATCAGGGAGATCCTGCAGTACAGGCAGCTCGGCAAACTGCAGTCGACTTATATCGAAGGGCTGCTGAAGGTGACGGACAAGAAAACAGGGAAGGTTCATACCCGCTTTAATCAGGCACTCACACAAACGGGGCGCCTCAGCTCGACGGATCCGAACCTGCAGAATATCCCGATCCGGCTGGAAGAGGGCAGAAAGATCAGGCAGGCATTTGTACCTTCTGAAAAAGGCTGGGTCATTTTTGCTGCCGACTATTCCCAGATCGAGCTAAGGGTGCTTGCGCATATTGCTGGCGATGATAAGCTGATCGAAGCTTTCCGTGAAGATCAGGATGTCCATACAAAGACAGCTATGGAGGTATTCCATGTTTCAGAAGGCGAAGTGACTTCAAACATGAGGCGCCACGCTAAAGCAGTCAACTTTGGGATTGTATATGGAATAAGCGATTATGGGCTGTCGCAAAGCCTCGGAATTACAAGGAAGGAAGCCGGGCAGTTCATCGACCGTTACCTGGAAAGCTATCCTGGAGTCCGCGAGTATATGGACGATATCATCCAGGAGGCAAAACAGAAGGGATATGTTTCGACCCTTCTTCATAGAAGAAGATATCTTCCTGAGATTACAAGCCGGAATTTCAATCTAAGAAGCTTTGCAGAGCGTACAGCCATGAATACGCCGATACAGGGCAGTGCTGCCGATGTCATCAAGAAAGCCATGATTGACATGGCCGATCGGCTTCGTGAAGAAGGACTGCAGGCCCGCCTTCTTTTATCGGTGCACGATGAATTGATCTTTGAGGCGCCTGAGGAAGAAATTGAGGTACTGAAGAGAATTGTGCCCGACGTGATGGAAAATACAGTAGATCTGGATGTCCCGCTAAAGGTCGACTTCTCATACGGGCCGACATGGTTTGATGCAAAATAGTAGGAAGAAGCAAGCGCTTGGTACAGCCGGGCGCTTTCTTCCTTCCCAACAGTCGGGGCCCGCAGATAGAAGAAAGGAGAATGAATCATGCCTGAATTGCCTGAAGTAGAAACAGTCAGGAAAACATTGAAAGAGCTTGTCAGCGGCAAAGAAATCGAGCAGGTGTCCATCCATTGGCCGAAGATGATCAAGCAGCCAGGCGAAGCTGAGCAGTTTGCCGATGCCCTTGCCGGACAGAATATCCTGGATGTCGGGAGGCGGGGAAAATTCTTGATCATTTACACAGATGATTATGCTTTGGTTTCCCATCTTCGCATGGAAGGCAAGTATGCTCTCTATTCAAAAGAAGAGGACAAGGATAAGCATACCCATGTTATCTTCCATTTCACAGACGGCTCTGAACTCCGCTACAGGGATGTAAGGAAGTTCGGGACAATGCATCTGTTTGCCAAGGGAGAGGAATTTGCGAGTCTGCCCCTGTCCCAGCTGGGGCCTGAGCCGTTTTCGGAAGAATTTACTCCCCGGTTTCTGCAGCAGCGGCTGGCCGGCACCAATAGAGCGGTCAAAACTGCCCTTTTAGATCAGAAAGCAGTCGTCGGACTTGGGAATATATATGTGGATGAGGCGCTGTTCAGAGCAGGCATCCACCCTGAAAGGCTGGCCAGTTCTCTTTCTGATGATGAAATCGGCAGGCTGCATAAGGAGATTGTCGCCACACTTTCTGAAGCAGTTGAGAAGGGGGGAAGCACCATCAGGTCTTATGTGAATTCACAGGGCCAGATCGGCATGTTCCAGCTCGAGCTTTTCGTCTACGGGCGAAAAGGAGAGGAATGCAAATCGTGCGGCAGCACACTCGAAAGAATAATCGTCGGCGGGCGGGGCACAGTCTTCTGCCCTGTGTGCCAGGTGAAGTAGGGGAGTCTTTATAGGGGCTGGGCAAGCCGCTTCCGCATTTCGATTGTCCAGCTGCGGGCGCTAGCCCCTCGAGTCATAAGCCAATCAGGCCAGAAGGTTAAAGAACAACCTTCCGTCCTGCTTGTCTTATGCTTGTCGGGGCTGAGCAAGCGCCCTCCGCATTTCGATTGTCCAGCTGCAGCGGCTAGGGACTCGAGTCATAAGTCACCCAGGAATTATAGGCAAAGAACGCCTTTTATTCCTGGGCGCCTTATGCTTGTCGTCCCTGGGCAAGCCGCTTCCGCATTTCGATTGTCCAGCTCCAGCGGCTAGAGCCTCGAGTCATAAGCCGCTTTGGAACCGAAGGCAAAGAACGCCTTCAATTCCAAAGCGTCTTATGCTTGTCGGCTCTGAGCAAGCCGCTTCCGCATTTCGATTTGTCCAGCTGCGGGCATAGCCCCTCGAGTCATAAGCCAATCAGGCCAGAAGGTTAAAGAACAACCTTCCGTCCTGCTTGTCTTATGCTTGAGGCCCACAGGATGTGGGTCATGCAGACGTTGCCACAGGACGTGGCGTTCTTAGTCTGCGTTCCTCAGTGAGCAAGCGCCCTCCGCCTTTCGATTGTCCAGCTGCAGCGGCTAGGGACTCGAGTCATAAGTCACCCAGGAATTAAAGGCAAAGAACGCCTTTTATTCCTATGCGCCTTATGCTTGTCGTCCCTGGGCAAGCCGCTTCCGCATTTCTAATAACATTGGATTGGCTTCTTCCATATACTATCCTAGCGATTTACAGGAGGAAGGAGCATGATCCATGGTACACACTCTCTCACTTCTTATGCTTGCATTTGCTGTCAGTCTTGACAGTTTCAGTGTTGGCTTGACATATGGGTTAAGGAAAATGAGCATACCCTTAAAGTCGATTTTGATTATTGCCTGCTGTTCGGCTATCACGCTTATAACAGCAATGACCATCGGCCATGTGATCGAGAGTTTTCTCTCACCTCAAGCTGCCGAGAGTCTTGGCGGAATTCTTTTGATTCTCCTTGGAGCCTGGGTCTTATACCAGTTTTTCCGTCCGGAAAAATCAAAGGATGTACTTCCCCACGAAAAAACAATTGTTAATTTTGAAATTAAATCATTAGGTCTTGTTATAAACATCCTGCAAAAGCCGATGGCTGCCGATTTTGACAAATCTGGCACGATTACAGGGATTGAAGCATTTATGCTGGGCCTTGCCTTATCTTTGGATGCATTTGGAGCCGGGATAGGAGCCGCTATGCTGGGCTATTCTCCTGGCTATCTAGCCGCCGCGGTGGCTGCGATGAGCTCGCTTTTTGTTTTTGCTGGAATGAAGATCGGCGCCATTTTCAGCCACAGCAGCTGGGTGCAGCGGTTTTCTTTCATACCTGGGCTTTTGCTGATCGTCATTGGAATCTGGAAAATATAACGAGTCCGGAAAGGACAGAATATGCCGTTAGTAATAGGGTTGACCGGAGGCATCGCCAGCGGAAAAAGTACCGTATCCGCCATGCTGATGGAAAAAGGGATTACGGTCATTGATGCAGACTTGGAAGCAAGGCTTGCGGTGGAAAAGGGAGAAGAAGCCTATGATGGTATTGTCAGCCGCTTTGGAACCGAGATACTGCAGCCCGATGGAGAAATTGACCGTACAAAGCTAGGCGCTATCATTTTTCATAATGAAGAGGAACGGCTTGCTCTTAATGCGATCGTCCATCCTGCTGTCCGTAAAAGGATGCTGGAGAAAAAAGAACAGGCCATCCAAAAAGGGGAGCAGCTTGTAGTGCTGGATATACCGCTGCTGTTCGAAAGCAAGCTGGAACATTTGGCTGATAAAACATTGCTTGTTTATACAAATGGGGAAACTCAGCTGAGGCGTCTGATGAACCGGAATTCTTTAAGTGAGGAAGAAGCGGAGGCACGAATCAATTCTCAAATGCCTCTTTCTGAAAAAGTCAGGCTGGCAGATGCCGTCATTAATAATAATGGCACCCTTGAAGAGACGAGGGAGCAGTTGTTGGAGCTGCTGGATCAGTGGCAGCCGGAGGAAAAGGGGAAGAGCTGATGCCTTCCCTCTTTTTTATGCTTAATGAAGCTAAATGTTTATAGCTTTTTCTTTGGTCTTTCCGTTCATAAAAGGCATGAAGCAGACTATATTGAACTAAGGTCCAAAAGTATTATTCTGAATAATTAGACTTTTTGAAAATGTGCACAATCATGAGCACAAAAGCTTTTATATATGTTATACTAATCGTAAGGATAAACAGCTAAAGTATAACACTTATTCGGAAGGGGCCGTATAATGATGGCGAGAATAGCGATTAATGGTTTTGGAAGGATCGGAAGAATGGTGTTCAGAAAGGCAATTATGGAGGAAAATCTTGAAATTGCAGCAATCAACGCCAGCTATCCTGCTGAAACTCTGGCTCATTTAATCAAATATGATACGAATCACGGTATGTTTGAAGGTGAAGTGATTCCTGAAAATAATGCAATTGTCGTAAACGGGAAGCGCATCAGGCTGCTGGCAAGCAGAGATCCCCTTGAACTCCCGTGGAGGGACCTGGAAATCGATATTGTCATTGAAGCAACAGGCAAATTCAATTCCCGCGAAAAAGCAGCGCTCCATTTAGAGGCAGGGGCTAAAAAGGTTATACTGACTGCCCCGGGTAAAAATGAGGATGTTACCATTGTGATGGGAGTAAATGAAAGCGCATTAAATATATATGAGCATGACATCATTTCTAACGCATCTTGCACCACAAATTGCCTGGCGCCTGTCGCAAAGGTGCTTGATGAAAAGTTCGGGATTGAAAACGGACTGATGACTACCGTCCATGCCTACACAAACGATCAGAAAAATATCGACAATCCGCATAAGGACCTGCGCCGTGCACGAGCATGCGGACAATCGATCATTCCGACATCGACAGGCGCTGCCAAAGCCCTTTCCCTCGTCCTGCCCCAGCTGAAGGGCAAGCTTCATGGAATGGCCCTCCGTGTGCCGACGCCAAATGTGTCCTTGGTTGACCTTGTGGTGGACCTGAATAAAGAAGTGACGGCCGACGAAATCAACGATGCCTTTGAAGCTGCAGCCAGAGGAAGCATGAAGGGCATTCTGGATATCACAGCAGAGCCGCTCGTATCTGTCGACTTTAATACAAATGAACATTCTGCCATCATTGACGGCCTTTCAACAATGGTCATCGGCCCCAATAAAGTAAAAGTGCTCGCCTGGTATGACAACGAATGGGGCTACTCCTGCCGTGTCGTCGACCTCGTCAACTTCGTCGCCGGAAAAATGGCTAAACTAACAGAAGTAAAAGCAGGCTGACCATACCGGAAAATTGTAAGCCAATACTTGTTTATTAAAGCATGCTTAATTAGAAAACAGGGGAACGGGAAAACTATTCCGTACCCCTTATTTTTATTTTTTTTTGAATTCAGCTTGTATTAGGCTTTTGCCTTTAAAAATTTTTAAAAACCAGTTGATTGCAGTGGAAGGCACGAAGACTCCTGCGGGATTGCAGCGGCAAAGCTGAGACCCCGCAAGAGCTTGCTCTGAGGAGGCTCAGCGCCGCCCCGCGGAAAGCGAAGTGCCTGGAACGGAAATCAACCCCCATACCTAAAGCTAACCCCTCCAAAAACCAGCTTTTTAAGGCTTATTCCAGTCTTTTTCCATCTATTATTCAAGACAAACTGCACATCTAAAAAAATCAAAAACTCCTGTTGCAAAAAAAATATAAACAAAGTATACTATTCCTCGTGAACTTCTTGAATTTTGGCAGTGATGGCTACTTAAAGGGTTAGGACCTCTCTGGACTAACTTTCCCCCGTGGTAGTTGTTGGCCAGTAAAAATGAAGAAGCTCATTAATTCGCTTGTATTTTTAAAAAGGGGGAAATTTGAATATGGAAACAATGGGCCGTCATGTTATTTCAGAGCTATGGGGCTGCGATTTTGAAAAGTTGAATGATATGGAATTTATTGAACAGACATTTGTAGGGGCTGCATTGAAATCTGGTGCAGAAATCCGCGAAGTCGCGTTCCACAAGTTTGCGCCGCAGGGTGTAAGCGGAGTGGTAATCATTTCCGAATCTCATCTAACCATCCACAGCTTCCCGGAGCATGGCTATGCAAGCATTGATGTATACACATGCGGAGATCTTGATCCTAACATTGCTGCAGATTATATTGCAGAAGAGTTAGGCGCTCAAACGCGTGAGAATATCGAAATTCCTCGCGGTATGGGTCCTGTTCAAGTTAAGCAAGCTCAAGCAAACGCACTATGAAAATGACAAACTGATAAACTGACAAATCAAAGGGGTGTATCCGTACACCTCTTTTTATATTGGCCGGACAGCAGGCAGCACGGTCTCTAAAAAAAAATAGATGGTTTTTACAGCTGCGGTTACTGCCTAGCTCAGCGCCTGCCCCCTAAAGGTCACAAGCCGGCCTTCCCCAAAAGGCAAAGAGCGCCTTTCCGGGAGAGTCGTGCTGAGGCATCCAGGAAGCTGGTCATGCAGACGCTGCCACAGGACCCGGCGTTCTTAGTCTGTGTTCCATTTTTGGCAAGGCGCTTGCGCTTTTCTTGTGTTAAAATAAAGAAAAGTGATAACTCGGAGGATGAATGGATGTCAATTTTTCGGACAGTTTTCGGCCGCTTTCAAAAACAGTGTGAAACAAGTGAAAGCCATCGGGATGAGAATCTGCGGACAAGATACTATAAGGCCAGCTTTAATAAGGCTTTTGAAACTGCAGAAAACGTTTTGAGGAAGGATCCCAGCGTGAAAATGATCAGCTCTGCCAAGGAGCATGGAGAAATGGCTGCGGAAATTACCCGCGGCAGAAAGTACTTTGCCATTATCACCATTGTGTCTGTAAGGGGAATGGAGTCTGCCATTGATGTAAATATATCGACTGAGCAATTTTCTCCTACTGGAGCATTTCCTGCCTTGAAAAAGGAAATCACAGGTTTCTACAGCAGGCTGGATAAAGAGCTTACATATCTTGGTTCCGGCAGGAATGCTGAATAGCGGAAGCTTGTACCGCTGATGTGTTTTTTATATGATAGAAACAGAATGGCCTTCGTGCAGAGAAACGGCCAGCAAGTACATGAATGAGGATACGGAGCTGATTGTATGAAATGCCCTTCATGCCAGAATAACAATACACGCGTCCTTGATTCCCGTCCGGTCGATGACGGCCGTTCCATTCGAAGAAGGCGGGAGTGCGAGAAATGCGGCTATCGCTTCACTACATTCGAGAAGGTGGAGGAGATCCCCCTCATTGTCGTAAAAAAGGAAGGCACACGCGAGGAGTTTAGCCGCGATAAGATGCTGAGGGGCCTGATCAAGGCCTGCGAAAAACGTCCTGTTGCCCTTAAGGAGCTTGAAGAAGTGACATCAGAAGTGGAGAAGGAGCTTCGCAGCCAGGGGGTTTCTGAAATAAAAAGCGAATTTATCGGTGAAATGGTCATGGACAGACTGGCCAAAATTGACGAGGTTGCTTATGTCAGGTTTGCCTCTGTTTACCGGCAATTCAAGGATATCAACGTATTTATCGATGAGCTGAAAGAATTGATCAAAAAAGAACAATGATTTTTTGGAAGTGATGCACTGAGGTGCCTGCAGCCAGAGCCGAGCTAAAGACTGTCTTTGGCTCTTTTTTGGCTGGTTTCCCAAAGATCGGAGAAAGGTTGGCAGCTATGACTCAGCATTGGCAAGAAATGCTTCCGATTGACCGCTATGCAGTGGCCGCGAGCGGTCTTTTGCATGAGTATGACCGAAAGGTACTGACTTTGTTGTATCAGCCCTTAATCGGGGCTTCCTGTCTCAGTTTATATATGACTTTATGGGCTGAACTGGAGGAAAACAGGCTCTGGTCACAATCAAACAGCCATCATAGCCTGATGAATTTCATGGGGATGAACTTAAAGGATATTTATGAAGCAAGACTGAAGCTTGAAGGAATTGGTCTTTTGAAAGCTTTTGTGAAAAATGATGAAGGCAGCCGCTCTTTTATATACGAACTGCAGCCGCCGCTGAGTCCGGAGCAGTTTTTCCTGGATGGTATGCTTAACATCTATTTGTATCGAAAAATCGGCAAAAATCAGTTTCTGAGGCTTAAGCGATTTTTCTGTGACCATGATTCCGGTATGATGCAGGGTTATGATGAAGTGACTAAAGCCTTTCAGGATGTATATGAATCAGGCCATCCTGCAGCTTTCTCCCCTGACCAGGATACAGGAAGGGATCTGTCTCTTGAAGAGGGTTTTACCTTCATAGGCAGAACAAGCCCTGAAGAGATAAAAATCGACGGGTCATCCTTTGATTTTGAGCTGCTTGCAGCGGGCTTGAATGAGTCTCTGCTTCCCAAGTCGGCGCTGACCCCGAAGGTCCGCGAGGCAATCAGCAACCTGTCCTTTCTTTATGGGATTGATGCCCTGCAGATGAAAAACATCCTGATCAGTGCCATGACGGAAGATAATGATATTAATATTGAAGAGCTGCGGAAATCCGCACGTGACTGGTACCAATTTGAGCATCAGGACCAGCTGCCGTCCCTTATAGACCGGATCCAGCCAGGCATCCATCAGGTTCAGGCCGCTGAGCCGAAAACACAGGAAGAAGAATTGATCAGATATATGGAGACCACTTCTCCGCGCCAGCTGTTAAAGGACATCTCCGGCGGGGCAGATCCTTCCAAAGGAGATCTGCAGATCATTGAGGATGTTATGTTTCAGCAGAAGCTGCACCCTGGCGTTGCTAATGTTCTAATTCAGTATGTTATGCTAAAGACAGATATGAAGCTCACGAAAGCCTATGTAGAGAAGATTGCCGGGCATTGGGCCAGAAAACAGATTAAAACGGTCAAAGAAGCAATGATGCTGGCCAAAAATGAACACCGCCAGTATCTGGAGTGGGCAGAAGGCAAAAAGGCAAAGCCTGCTTCAGCGAAAAAGCCGATCAGAAAAGAAGCACTGCCTGACTGGTTTGATGAGCAGCAGGAAGAGCAGCCGCAAAAAGCAGCGGCCGCCAATGACTCGGAGTATGAGGCAAAAAGACGGGCCTTAGAGGAAAGGCTTAAAAAATATAGGAAATAAGGAGGTGGCAGCATGGAAAGGATCAATGAGACATTGAAAAAACTTGCAGGTAACGAAAGTTTTCAAAAAAGGTACGAGCAGCAAAAGAAGGAAATTTTCTCCCATCCTGATGTAAAAGCTTTTTTGCAGGAGCATCGCGCAGAAATTACAAATGAAATGGCAGAAAGAAGCATGATCAAGCTCTCGGAGTATGCCCAGCAGAGCAAGGAATGCAGAGAGTGCCCAAGCCTTGGGGAATGCAAGAATATGATGCAGGGGTATCATCCTGAACTGGTCATCAGGAGGGGGATCATTGATGTCCAATACAACCGCTGCCCGCGCAAGGTGATACATGATGAGCGGAAGAAAAATGAGAAGCTGATCCGGAGCCTGTATATTCCAAAAGAGATTGTCAGCGCCTCCTTCGCTGATGTATACCTTGATACCAGACTGGATGCGGTTGATAAAGCGGAAAGCTTCGTCGAAAATTATCAGCCGGGCACAAGGCAGAAGGGGCTTTATTTTTACGGTAAGTTCGGAGTAGGCAAGTCCTTCCTGCTTGGTGCAATCGCCAATGAGCTTGCGAAGAAAAAGATCTCGTCCATGATCGTCTATGTCCCTGAGCTTTTAAGGGAAATGAAAAGCAGTATTGGAGATTCAACCTTAAATGAAAAGCTTGAGGCCATTAAGCGCGAGCCGATCCTGATGCTTGATGATATTGGCGCCGAAACGATGTCAAGCTGGACAAGGGACGAGGTGTTAGGACCAATCCTGCAGTTCAGGATGCTGGAGAACCTGCCAACCTTCTTTACATCCAATTTTGATATGCAGGGGCTGGAGCACCACCTGACCTACAGCCAGCGCGGCGAAGAAGAAAAAATGAAAGCGCGCCGGATCATGGAGCGCATCCGCTACTTGTCTGAGCCGGTCCTGGTTGACGGGCCGAACCGCCGTGTATAAAGAGTGATTCTGAAAACTGCCTTGTAAGGCAGTTTTTTAATTTTGTCTCCAACAATATATCCCCCTTTTTATCCCTGTTATGCTCCGTATTTGCTTCTAAATTGTACAAGTTTCCCATATACATGGAATCAGGGATATTAACGAAGGAAGCCGTATAGGTAAGGAGAGGATATCTCCCGGCGCTTGCTGCAGCTTCGAATATTGTTTAATAAACAAGGGGGGATATGATTGATTGAAATCATTTTCCAAAATCAGCAGGATGCGAGGAAACTGCAGGATCTCCTGGAGCTTGAACTAGCATCCTCTAATATAACAGCACTTCAGCTTAAAGACGGGCATACTGTTCAGGTCAAAGCGGGCGGATTACAGGAGACGGCAGACCTGGTAAAAAGGGCGATGACACACTTCATTATAGAAACTAAGCAGGATGACTGGTTCCGCAGGATTCTTTCGGAGCGGTATTTTTATGAAGATGAGGAAGAGCAGCAGCAGATTATGGATATCATCCATTCCATTCTTGAGGGAAACAGGGATGATTTGTCTGCTTTTCTGGACGGTCCTGGACCGGAGAAAAGCCTTAGCCTCGCAATTGAAGAATTAATGTCAGGGGACATCTCTTCGTTTTCGTTCGACTCTTTTGTAAAGTTCCGCCTCCGCCCGATGATGGACCAGCTGGAACGATATGCAGCGCTTTCCATAGATGAATATAAGATGGAGCAGGAATATCAGATGTTCATCCATATGCTGAGGGATTTCCTGAAGGGCAGGGCCCCTAAGCGCAGTGCTGTACATCTGGTGATGGGGGAGGAGACTGCCTTTTACGATGGCGGGCTTATTGAGATCAAGCGGGCTGAGCTCTTGAAGATGGTTGACCGCCGGCTGCTTTTTAACCATCCTGTTTACGTCGATTCTGTTACGATCGCCCCGCTCCTTTCAATGGCGCCGTCAGCCATATTTCTTTATTCAGATGTACCAGACTGTCCGCTCGCCAGGACCGTCCGCAATATTTTTGAGGAAAGAGTGGTCATCCAGCCTCTTGAGGCCTTTACAGAACTGAAGAAAATCCTCTCTGCAGCAGGCAGGGAGAAAATCTGAAATCCCTTGATTTTTCCAAGATAAACTACTATAATAACGTACATAATAATTCAAACACCACAAATGTAGTGACGAGGACAAGGGTATTCATTACGGTTCAAAGAGAGGGAAGCCAAGGCTGAAAACTTCCCAGCACGAATGAAATGCTTACCGCCTCCGAACAACAGCCAGGAAAAAGACAGTGATGCAAGAGTGACGAAGAGATTCGCCGCATATCATTTCTCTCCTCTTTGATGAGAAGCAAGAAGGTCAAGGATGCAAGGGAGGGAGCGCCGGAGTGTATGGGTTATACGTGAGGACGCGAGTGAGTGCAGCAGACGAAGAGATTCGCCGCATATCATTTCTCTCCTCTTTGACCGATGAGAAGCAAGAAGGTCAAGGATGCAAGGGAGGGAGCGCCGGAGCGTATGGGTTATACGTGAGGACGCGAGTGAGTGCAGCAGACGAAGAGATTCGCCGCTTATCATTGGTCAAAGTATTGGCTGGCGGGCATGGGACCGTTATATCCCTCACTAAGCCGGACTGCGTGATTTTATGCGTCTGGGAATTTGGGTGGAACCACGTGTTAAATACAACTCGTCCCTTCTTTAGGGACGGGTTTTTTGTTTTTTAAGCACATAAGGAGGAATTTTCATGTCAGAAGTAATTAAATTGACTTTTCCGGATGGAGCTGTAAAGGAATTTCCGAAAGGGACATCTACAGAGGATGTGGCTGCATCCATCAGCCCGGGATTGAAGAAAAAAGCGCTGGCCGGAAAGCTGAACGGCACTATGTACGATCTTCGCAGGCCGATAGAAGAAGATGGTTCTATTGAAATCGTCACACAGGGCAGCGATGAAGCGCTCGAGGTTCTTCGCCACAGTACAGCCCACTTGATGGCTCAGGCCATCAAACGCCTGCACAAGGGCGCCAAATTCGGTGTAGGCCCTGTCATCGAAGGCGGATTCTATTATGATGTGGATCTTGAAGAATCACTGACTCCAGAAGACCTGGCCCTGATTGAAAAAGAGATGGCTAAAATTGTCAATGAAAACATTGATGTGCATCGAAAAGCAGTAAGCCGCGAGGAAGCAGTGGAGTTCTTCAAGGAAATCGGCGACGAGTACAAGCTTGAATTGATTGAAGCGATTCCGGAGGGGGAAACTGTCACTCTTTATGAGCAGGGTGATTTCACAGACCTTTGCCGCGGTGTCCATGTGCCTTCCACAGGCAAGATCAAGGAATTCAAGCTGCTCAGCATTGCCGGTGCTTACTGGCGCGGAGACAGCGACAATAAGATGCTGCAGCGCATTTACGGGACAGCATTCTTTAAGAAAGAAGATCTGGCTGAGCATCTGCGCCTGCTCGAAGAAGCGAAAGAGCGCGACCATAGGAAGATCGGCAAAGAGCTTGATCTGTTCATGACATCCCAGAAGGTCGGCCAGGGGCTGCCAATGTGGCTGCCGAAGGGTGCAACCATCCGCCGCATCGTCGAGCGCTATATCGTTGATAAGGAACAGCGCCTCGGCTATGAGCATGTATATACGCCGGTTATGGCAAATGTTGAGCTTTATAAAACATCCGGACACTGGGACCACTACCAGGAAGATATGTTCCCTGTCATGGAAATGGATAATGAGGAACTTGTCCTCCGCCCGATGAACTGCCCGCACCATATGATGATTTATAAAAACAGCATCCACAGCTACCGTGAGCTGCCGATCAGGATTGCCGAGCTTGGCACCATGCACCGCTATGAAATGTCCGGTGCGCTGTCCGGACTGCAGCGTGTGCGCGGGATGACTTTGAATGATGCCCATATTTTTGTGCGCCCGGACCAGATCAAGGAAGAATTCAAGCGCGTCGTCCACCTGATTCTCGAAGTATATAAAGACTTCAACATTGAAGATTATTCATTCCGCCTGTCTTACCGAGATCCTCAGGACACAGAGAAATACTTCAATGACGATGAGATGTGGGAAAAAGCACAATCCATGCTGAAGGAAGCGATGGACGAGCTTGGCCTGGACTACTATGAAGCAGAAGGAGAGGCAGCATTTTACGGGCCTAAGCTGGACGTGATGGTAAAAACAGCGCTAGGCAAAGAAGAAACACTTTCCACTGCCCAGCTCGATTTCCTTCTGCCTGAGCGCTTTGATCTCTCTTATGTCGGCGAAGACGGAAAGCAGCACCGCCCTGTCGTCATCCACCGCGGTGTCGTCTCCACGATGGAACGCTTTGTAGCTTTCCTTATCGAAGAATATAAGGGGGCATTCCCGACATGGCTGGCACCGGTACAGGTACAGGTGATCCCGGTTTCCCCTGACGCCCATTTCGACTATGCGAAAAAGGTTCAGGAAGAGCTCCAGGCTCAAGGCTACAGGGTGGAATTGGATGCCCGCAATGAGAAGATCGGCTACAAAATCCGCGAAGCACAGATGCAAAAAATCCCTTATATGCTCGTTCTTGGGGACAAAGAAGTTTCTGATAGTGCGGTAAATGTCCGTAAATACGGCGAGCAGAAGTCTGAGACCATGTCATTTGATGTATTCAAGGATTCACTGAAGGAAGATACAGTGAGATAACAATTTTTACAGGGAGGCTTCGGCCTCTCTTTTTAGTAGTTAAACTTTGTTAGCAAAGTTGATTTGGGCTCATTCGTGTGAAACCTTGTTCACACGCCTTTCAGCTGTGCTGAAAGGCAGCCAGATATTCACCCTGCTGCCGAGAAAGCTCGCTTTCACAGCGGCAGGGTGAATATCTGGCTAAATGAGCCCAAAATCAACAACAATGTTTAATTCAGCCTAAAATTATAACGATCAAGAAAAAATATAAGCGAAAACTATTGCAAGAAATCAATTTCTTTGATAGAATTCAAATCGTTGTGATAAAAACATCTATTCGTTTGACACGAAATTATCATTTGTGATATAGTTACTTAGGTAAATTGAATACGGCTTTGAGGAAAAGAAGAAGCACCCGCTTCTCACCTGGCTGACGCAAAGAGCAGTTGGCAGGTTTTACTGAAACAGCTTTTAACTTGTCGTTTCGTAAGTGTGGGTGATTTCATCCGCACTTTTTTATATGTCTATAAAGCTTTATGATGTAATATTGTCAGTGTCATGCTGGATGCAGCGTGGGATTCGGTGCAGGTTCTGCAGCTTGCGGCTGCTCTTGACTCAGACGTTGTATTCGCACAAAACCTTGGAGGTGGCTAACTATTAGCAAACAAGATATGTTGTTAAACGAGGGCATCCGCGCCCGTGAAGTTCGTCTAATTGACCAAAATGGCGAGCAATTGGGAATCAAGTCCAAGAATGAAGCGCTGGAAATTGCTACACGCGTAAATCTTGACGTTGTTCTTGTTGCGCCAAATGCTAAACCTCCTGTAGCCCGCATCATGGACTATGGAAAGTTTAAGTTTGAGCAGCAGAAGAAGGAAAAAGAAGCTCGCAAAAACCAAAAGATTATCAATATCAAAGAAGTTCGCTTAAGTCCGACTATTGATGAGCATGACTTTAATACAAAGCTGCGAAATGCAATTAAGTTCCTGGAAAAGGGCGATAAAGTAAAAGCTTCGATCCGATTCAAAGGTCGTGCGATTACACATAAGGAAATTGGTCAGCGTGTTTTAGTCCGTTTTGCGGAAGCCTGCAAGGAAGTTGCAGCTGTGGAATCACATCCGAAAATGGACGGACGCAGCATGTTCATGGTCTTAGCACCTAAAATCGACAAGTAAAGAGGGGGAATTCCACATGCCAAAAATGAAAACTCACCGCGGTACAGCTAAGCGCTTCAAGAAGACTGGTTCAGGCAAACTGAAACGTTCTCACGCTTACACTAGCCACTTATTTGCTAACAAATCAACTAAACAAAAGCGTAAGCTTCGTAAAGCTGCGATTGTTTCCAAAGGCGATTTCAGACGCATTCGCCATATGCTAGACAACATTAAGTAATTTCCGAATATAGGAGGGAAAAGATATGCCACGTGTAAAAGGCGGTACAGTTACTCGCAAACGTCGTAAAAAAGTTCTTAAATTAGCCAAAGGTTATTTCGGTTCAAAACATACATTATATAAAGTTGCTAACCAGCAGGTTATGAAATCATTAATGTATGCATACCGTGACCGTCGCCAGAAAAAGCGCGACTTCCGTAAACTATGGATCACTCGTATCAATGCGGCTGCCCGCATGAACGGTCTTTCTTACAGCCGTTTGATGCATGGCCTTAAAGTTGCAGGCATCGAAGTGAACCGCAAAATGCTTGCTGAACTTGCAGTTGCTGACGAAAAAGCATTTGCTGAATTAGCTTCTGTTGCAAAGCAGAACCTGAGCAAGTAATAAGGCTGAGGCCTTTAAAAAGCCATTCTCGCTATGAGGATGGCTTTTTTCAATAATATACATAAAGGGGCTGACTGATAATGGAATGGGCTGCTTTGTATTTGCTGCTGATCAATGCAGCAGGCTTTTTTATTATGAGGGCAGATAAACAAAAAGCACGGAAAAATCAATATCGGATAAGCGAAAAAACACTTTGGACCATAGCTTTTGTTTTCGGTGCCCCGGGAATGTACGCCGGCATGAACAAATTCAGGCATAAAACAAAGCATGATGCTTTTAAATACGGGCTGCCGGCCCTGAGCATGCTTGAAGCGGCAGTCTGTATATATTTGCTTGCCGTTTGGTCATAAGCTGCCTTCATTTGCTATATGTTAAAGTAACATCATGATTTAACAGCAAAGAAGGTGGCAACCATGAATGAAATGCTGTCTCTCGTATTGGCCGCTGTCCATACGGGCGGCTGGCTGTCTCCGGTCTTATTCATTCTGCTTCATACAATAAGGCAGTTTCTTTTCGTGCCTGCTGCCGCTATTTGCATAGCTGGAGGAGCGGCATTCGGAACGGCTGCGGGCACCGCCTATTCTGCTGCAGGGCTGCTGCTTGGGAATATGCTCTTTTATTGGATGCTGGAAAAGATGCCTGCTGCCCGAAGCAAGCTGTCTTCTTTGAAGAAACGCTGGTTCGGGGAATACAGGAATTTAACTGCAGGCCAGGTGGCTGTTCTCAGGCTGATCCCTTTCGTTCATTATCATCTGCTCACTTTTTGTCTGCTCGAGCGATATAAACGGTTTGGGGAGTTTGTGAAGGGCAGCTGGGTGACCAATCTGCCGATGGCGGTATGCTATACCATGTTTGGCGGTTTCATCAGCCGATTTTCACTTCCGGCCGCATTGGCAATCCTGCTGATACTTGGAGTTTTAGTGTATATACTAAGAGAAAGAATGAGCGTCATTGGATGGCGGGATTTTTTCAAGGAAACAGCATGAGAAGACCATGGCACAGACCGCTGGCGGGGACTTGGTATAAATGTTTTTTCTGTATGATAAAAAGGCGCCAGCCGTAGGATTGGCGCCTCTTCCTTTTGTAAAATTTAGCGTTAGCAGTGTTTCATGTTAGTTTCAGGCTCGGAATTTCCTGAAAATTAAATGGAGTCTGTGCCTTTGCTCATGAATTCCTTGATGGGGCTCTTCCAATCAAGTTTTGCATTGGGATATTGCTCCGAAATTTTTCTTTCAATGAATTGGAAGTCTTCCCGTACCATCCCTTTGAGAGAGGACAGATTATGCGGCCAAATGAAAATGGAAACAACCTCAAAAGCATTGTCAGTGGTGCCTAAATATTTCTCCCCCTCAAGCAGGACGCCCTTATACGTAATCAGGAAATTTTTGCGGACATTATTCTGGTCATCAAGGAAATAATAGCGCTTTTGTTCATGGGCAAGCTCGAGCTTCCGTTTTGGGTTAATTATATATTTAACGCATGTGTAGATGAGAAATAAAATGAGTGCAAACAAAAGCAAGCGTATCGCCCACATCATAAAATACCTCCGCTGGTCACAGTTTTATCTTTATTTACGGATATATCTCAAAAAAGTTTCGTTCTTTTTTATATTTGTTATAATTTTTTCTGACGGGTGATTTTTGCTGGTCAATCTCCGTCAGCAAGTCGTTCTGAAACCAGCTGAAAGGAGATGTTTATCTGCTGTGAATATCAACAAACTTTTTGATATGCAAAAGGCGCTTGACCATCATATTGAGACAGAGCATAAATTGACGGAAGAAAATCTATTTGACAGAAAGGTCCTGGCCCTTTTGGTAGAGCTGGGCGAGCTTGCCAATGAAACAAGGTGCTTCAAGTTTTGGAGCCAGAAGCCAGCTTCTGAGCCTGCAGTGATCCTTGAGGAATTCGTCGACGGCGTCCATTTCATCCTGTCACTCGGAATTGAGTGCGGATTTGAGGGAGGTGCCGCCATTGAGCTGCAGGAAAAGGGCGAATCACTGTCCCATCAGTTTCTGAACCTCTATCATTTGATAGACAAATTCAGTGCTTCCAGGACCCTCATGGACTTTAATGTGCTTTTTGGCGCATATATAGGCCTTGCAGAAATGCTCGGGTTTTCTGAAGAACAAATCGAGAGGGCTTATGTGGAGAAGAATGAAGTGAATTATGAGAGGCAGCGCCAGGGATACTAGCAGATAGCCTTGCCTCATTAAGGAAACCGAATGATTCGGATTTTTCTTTTTACACCATGGGACAGTAAGGTATAATGGAGAAGAAAATAAATATTAAGGGAGTCGAAACATATGGCAAAATTAGATGAAACGCTGACGATGCTGAAGGAATTGACCGATGCAAAAGGCATTCCGGGCAATGAGCGCGAAGTTCGCGAAGTCATGAAGAAATACATAACAGAATTTGCAGACGAAGTGACAACTGACGGCCTTGGCAGCCTTGTGGCCAAGAAGACCGGCCAGGAGGGCGGACCGAAGATCATGGTTGCCGGCCACCTGGACGAAGTAGGATTCATGATCACAAGCATTGATGACAAAGGCTTTCTCCGTTTTCAGACTGTTGGAGGCTGGTGGTCACAGGTTATGCTTGCGCAGCGTGTTACCATTGTTACAAGCAAAGGGGACGTCACAGGCATCATCGGATCCAAGCCGCCGCATATTCTTCCTGCAGAAGCACGCAAAAAGCCGGTCGACATCAAGGATATGTTCATCGATATCGGTGCTTCCAGCCGCGAAGAAGCGATGGAATGGGGAGTAAAGCCAGGTGATATGGCAGTCCCTTATTTTGAATTCACTGTGATGAATAACGAAAAGATGCTGCTTGCCAAAGCATGGGACAACCGCATTGGCTGTGCGATCGCCATCGATGTGCTGAAGCAGCTTAAAGATGCCGAGCATCCAAACGTGGTATACGGCGTTGGAACTGTACAGGAAGAAGTAGGGCTGAGAGGGGCAAAGACAGCTGCCAATCTCATTGAACCGGATATCGGCTTTGGCGTGGATGTAGGTATTGCAGGAGATACGCCTGGAATCTCTGAGAAGGAAGCATTGAGCAAGATGGGCAAAGGGCCGCAGATCATCCTTTATGATGCATCTCTTGTATCCCACAAAGGCTTGCGTGACCTTGTCACAGATACAGCGGACGAGTTGAATATCCCGTACCAGTTCGACAGCATTGCCGGCGGAGGTGCAGACTCAGGCGCCATCCACCTTTCCCATAATGGAGTGCCTTCCCTGGCCATCACGATTGCCACCCGTTACATCCATTCACATGCAGCCATGCTTCATCGCGATGACTATGAAAATGCAGTCAAGCTCATCGTTGAAGTTATTAAACGTTTGGATAAGGAAACTGTTGATAGGATTACATTCGAGTAAAAAAACAGCAGCCCGGTTGGGGCTGCTGTTTTTGCGGTGTTCATCGGGTGACAGGCACCTATACCACTTTCGAAATTGGTATGGGTGCCTGTCACCGCCTTCCTGCAGCATTATTTCAAACTGCTCTCCAATGTCTGGAGCATTTCTTTTTTGTCTTCTTCTGATGAGTTCTGCCAGATGACTTCGAATAGGACGCCAAGTCCAGGCAGCATTTTTTCTTCGCCGTTCTGGATTGCGTCGACTATCGTCTCTTTCAGCTCGTCCTGAGAGTTGCCGGAAACATTGTGGATAATGGCATTGCGCAAATTCAGATTCATCTGCACGCACCCCTTTCATATTCAATTCTTTAATATGTTTTCTATTTTTAGATTTATTATGTACAGAGGGTAAGCTATAATAAGAAAATTGAAAGCTGAAAGATAAAGGAGAGACCGTGTTGAAGCATATTCAATCTGCAAATAATCCGCAGATCAAACAATGGAGGAAGCTGCTGGCCAAGAAAGAGCGTGATAAAACGGGCATGTTCCTTGCTGAAGGCTATCATCTGGCGGAGGAAGCCCTAAAGGGAGAAAAAGCCGTCGAGCTGATCATCAGTGAAAATGCAGAGCTGCCTGCCCGCTGGGATTATGGCGAGCTGCCGGTAACAATGGTGACCGATGAAATCATCAAATCACTTTCAGACACCGAAACTCCCCAAGGGGTCATCGCGGTATGCAAAGAGGAAAAAACGCTGCCGGCTTCTGTAAAGGGAAGCACCTTCCTGCTGATAGATGCTGTACAGGATCCAGGCAATCTGGGAACTATGATCAGGACGTCAGATGCTGCCGGAATTGATGCAGTGATAGTCGGGAAAGGCAGTGCAGATATCTATAACCCTAAGGTTCTCCGGTCCGCCCAGGGAAGCCACTTCCATCTTCCTATCATAAGAGGCAGCCTCGATGAGTGGGTGGACAGGCTTGAGGAAGAGGAAATACCGGTCTACGGGACCGCGCTCGAAAATGGATCATCATACAAGGAGACCCAGCCGGCCGAACGTTTTGCGCTCCTTGTCGGGAATGAAGGGAGCGGGGTCAGCCCAGATCTCCTGGAGCGGACAGACAAGAACCTTTATATCCCGATATACGGAAAAAGCGAGTCGCTCAATGTAGCTGTCGCAGCAGGCATTCTTCTGTATTATCTGAAGAAGTGAATTGGGCCTGCAAAAACTTGAAAAGAGTTTGAAACATAGGGAAGAATATACTATAATAAACAGCAAAACTGCATTACATAAAAAGCGATGATGGAGAAAAGTAGCTTATAAAAGCTCAACAGGGATAAAATGCCGTGACTGGAAGCATTTTAGAGTGTTTTTTTAAGTGAAGTTCACCTCCTGAGCTGGCATCGGGAACATTTGCGGACAGCGCAAATCGAAAGATGCCCCCGGCACAGCCGTTATCTGAATGAAGCGAACAGCACCTTCTAAGAAAGGCGGCTGTTAATAAGGGTGGTACCGCGAATCCAAAACCTCGTCCCTTAACAGGGAGGGGTTTTTTATTTTGCCTAAAAATATCGCTGATACGTAAAAAGGAGGAAAAAAGATGCAAGACCGTTTAAAAGAATTGCAGGAGGAAGCTTTAAACGCAGTTGAAAAAGCTGAGAACCTGAAAGAACTCAATGATATCCGTGTTTCCTATCTTGGCAAAAAAGGCCCGATTACTGAGGTACTGAAAGGCATGGGCAAACTGTCGGCGGGAGAACGCCCGAAAATGGGGGCACTGGCAAATGAAGTGCGCGACAGCATCTCTTCGGCCATTGAAGAAAAACAGGTAAAGCTCGAGAGTGCAGCGGTTGAACAAAAACTGGCTGAAGAGACCATTGATATCACCCTCCCGGGAAGCCCTGTCAGAACCGGGACTCATCATGCGCTCACAAAGATTGTGGAAGAAATCGAAGACCTGTTCATTGGAATGGGCTATAGCGTAGCAGAAGGCTATGAGGTAGAAAGCGACTATTATAATTTTGAGGCGCTGAACCTGCCGAAGGGGCATCCGGCAAGGGATATGCAGGATTCTTTCTATATAACGGAAGAAACGCTTCTCCGCACCCATACTTCACCTGTACAGGCACGTACGATGGAGGCAAACGAAGGGAAAGGGCCTGTCAAAATCATCTGCCCAGGCAAGGTATACCGCCGCGATAACGATGATGCGACACACTCCCATCAGTTCATGCAAATCGAGGGGCTTGTTGTAGCTGAGGGAATCAGCATGGCAGATTTAAAGGGAACACTTGAAGTGTTTGCTAAAAAGATGTTCGGCGATGAAAGGGAAATCCGCCTCCGCCCGAGTTTCTTCCCGTTCACGGAGCCTTCCGTTGAAGTGGATAT
The DNA here is from genome assembly GCF_020171945.1 of Bacillus infantis. Taxonomy (GTDB): domain Bacteria; phylum Bacillota; class Bacilli; order Bacillales; family Cytobacillaceae; genus Bacillus_AB; species Bacillus_AB infantis_A. The sequence goes on from NZ_JAIVAP010000002.1 coordinate 197,563, forward strand.
TTCCTGTAAGATCTGCGGCGGGAAAGGCTGCAGTGTCTGCAAGGGCACCGGCTGGATCGAGGTCCTTGGTGCAGGCATGGTCCATCCGCATGTGCTTGAGATGGCAGGCTATGATCCTAAGAAATATACCGGCTTTGCATTCGGAATGGGCGTAGAGCGGATTGCAATGCTGAAATATGGCATAGATGATATCCGCCATTTTTATACAAATGACATTCGTTTCTTGAAACAATTTTCAGTACAGGAATAGGAGGACTGCTTTATGTTGGTTTCATATAAATGGCTGCAGGAATATGTAGATCTATCCGGCATCTCCGCAGCAGAATTGGCAGAAAAGATTACTAAGAGCGGAATTGAAGTAGAAGGAATTGAAACACTGAACGAAGGCATCAAAGGGGTTGTCATCGGCCATGTGCTGGAACGTGAGCAGCACCCAAATGCCGACAAGCTGAATAAATGCCTTGTTGATACAGGCGGGGAAGAGCCGGTGCAGATCATCTGCGGTGCGCCGAATGTGGATAAAGGCCAGAAGGTTGCCGTTGCAACAGTAGGAGCTGTCCTGCCGGGCAACTTCAAGATCAAGCGTGCAAAGCTGCGCGGCGAAGAATCAAATGGCATGATCTGCTCTCTTCAGGAGCTTGGGATCGAGAGTAAGCTTGTTGCAAAAGAATTCTCCGAAGGGATCTTTGTTTTCCCGAATGATGTGGAAGTGGGCCAGGATGCGCTTGAAATGCTGAACAGGGATGATCATGTCCTTGAACTCGGACTTACTCCTAACCGTGCGGACTGCCTGAGCATGCTCGGCGTTGCTTATGAGGTTGCAGCCATTCTGGGAAGAGAAGTGAAGCTTCCATCCCCGCAGGCAGCAGGATCAGCTGAAAAAGCTTCGGACTATATCACTGTGAATGTTGAAGCTAAAGAAGACAATCCGCTTTATGTGGCAAAAGTAATTAAAAACGTGAAAGTCGGCCCGTCTCCTCTATGGATGCAGACAAGGCTGATGGCTGAGGGCATCAGGCCGCATAATAATGTGGTTGATATTACGAACTATGTTCTGCTTGAATACGGCCAGCCGCTGCACGCTTTTGATTACGGGCGCCTTGGCTCCAAGGAAATCCTTGTACGCCGAGCGAATGAAGGTGAAACCATTGTCACACTGGATGATGCAGAAAGAAAGCTTTCAGCAGATCATCTTGTCATTACGAATGGAAGTGAGCCTGTAGCGCTTGCAGGTGTAATGGGCGGCGCAAATTCCGAGGTGCAGTCAGATACAACGGCAGTCCTTCTTGAATCTGCTTATTTCACAGCGGGGACAATCCGCAAAGCTTCAAAAGACCATGGCCTGAGAAGTGAAGCCAGCACCCGCTATGAGAAGGGGGTAGACCCTAAACGTGTCCGTGCTGCAGCAGAAAGAGCGGCTGAATTGATGGAGAAGTATGCATCAGGCGAAGTTCTTGAAGGAGCCGTTGAAGCTGATTCACTTACACTTGAGCCAGCCGTCATCTCCATTTCCCTGGAAAAGATCAACAGGGTTCTCGGAACTGAACTGGCAATGGGAGAAGTAGAAGATATCTTTGCCCGCCTCCAGTTTGAAGCATCTGCTGACAATGGTTCCATTACCGTAACAGTCCCAAGCCGCCGCGGTGATATTACGATCGAGGAAGACTTGGTTGAAGAAGTGGCAAGATTGTATGGCTATGATAACCTTCCTGTTACATTGCCTTCCGGGGAATCTACTCCTGGAAGCCTGACAGAGTATCAGGAAAAGCGCCGCACCGTCCGCCGCTATCTTGAAGGTGCGGGTTTATACCAGGCAGTGACCTATGCTTTGACCAGCGAAAAGAAAGCAGGCCAATATGCGATTGAAAGCCGCGAACCGATCAAGCTGGCGATGCCGATGAGTGAAGACCGCAGCATCCTGCGCCAAAGCATTGTGCCGCAGCTGCTGGAGGTATTGAAGTACAACACAGCACGCCAGAATGACAGCCTCGCCGTATATGAGACAGGTTCCGTATTCCTGTCCAATGGCAGTGAGAGCCTACCTGAGGAGCGCGAGCATCTCGCAGCGGCCATCACTGGCCTTTGGCACTCCCACCCTTGGCAGGGAGAGAAAAAGCCGGTCGATTTCTTCGTGTTAAAAGGAATTGCGGAAGGCTTATTTGCCCGCCTCGGTCTTGAAGATAAAGTTGAATTCCGCCGCGCAGCAATCGACGGCATGCACCCGGGCAGAACGGCGGAAATCGTCCTTTCCGGCAAAAAAATCGGTTTTATCGGCGGAGTCCATCCAACAGTCGAGAAGGAACTTGACCTGAAGGAAACCTATGTATTTGAGCTTTCCCTCAAGGATGTACTTGAAGAAGCAACTGCGCCGCTTCAATATCAGGCCATTCCGCGCTACCCGTCCATCACAAGGGACATCGCCCTGGTGATTGATTCTGAAAAAGAAGCAGGAGAGCTGGAGCATATCATCAAGGAAGCTGGCGGAAGCCTGCTGAAGGAAGTAGCAGTGTTCGACCTATATGAAGGAGACAGAATGGAGGCTGGCAAAAAATCGCTTGCATTCTCCCTGAAATATTTTGACCCGGAGAAAACACTCACAGATGAAGATATCGCCAAAGCCCATGAGAAAGTGCTTGAAGCGGTAAAAGAAAAAGCCGGAGCAGTATTGCGCGGCTAATATTAAAGGCAGCCGCCAGGCTGCCTTTTGTTAATAAATAAATTGGTTTGCAGGAAGTTGCTAGTGAATAAAAGTCGCATAAGTGTAAAAAGGGGTACGGAAGAATTTTTCCATACCCCTTTTGTCTGCAAAATGAATCAAGTTATAGGCTTTCTTTTAGATTTCTGTCTATTTTCCCGCAATCCGTGAAGCCTTCTCCGTATTAGCGAAATGCAGTTTTACAAAATCGGGAAGGACTTGCCTGCCTTTAGCTTTGATAAGCCTTGCAGCTGCTTTATCGACCTGGGCCCCGGCTCCTTTTGGAAGGGTAAAACCGGCTTCTTCGCTGAGTTTGTCGAAATATCGCAGGAAGGCATAGCGGGCGAGAATCGAAGCGGCAGCGACCGAGAGGTGGATGCCTTCAGCTTTTGTGCTGAAAAAGACATTTTCCCTTTGTATTACAGACTGTCCTTTCAGATGATTATAATACACGTCCTCTTTCGCAAACTGGTCAATCAGGATGGCTTCAGGCTTTTCTGGTGCCATTTTTTTCAGCACATTGCCGATTGCCTGGTTGTGAAGCAGAGCTTTGATCTTCCCCTGGGACATGCCGGATTGCTGCAGCTGGTTGTATTTGCTGTTTTTTAGGGTCAGCAGGCTGTACGGAACTACCTCTTTTATTTCCTTGGCAATCCTGATGATTTGGTCGTCTTTTAAATTTTTTGAGTCTTTTACGCCCAGTTCCTTGAGCAGCGGGAGATTTTCTTTACTGGCATAGGCTGCAACAACCGTGATCGGGCCGAAATAATCGCCTGTCCCGACTTCATCTGAACCGATGACCGACATCTTTTCGAATGATGGGGGAAGGTGGGAGCCTTGCGGGCTTTTGGCGGGTGCAGTCTTTTTTTCAGCAGGAGTGCCCCATTTTGCTGCTTCAGCCGTGCTGCCGGCCCCTTGGAAAAGGACCTTTCCGGATTTATACGCAGTGATGCTGCAGTTCGAAGTTTTTGCAGCAAAGATTCCTCCCTGGGGAGTTTTCCCCGTAAGATTTGCCTCATAGTAGGTTTTCATTTGTTCTATTTCCGAGGGTCGCTTCTGAAGTACAACATGGCTCATATTCTTCCACTCCTAAAAAGATAAATTATTAAAGTTTGAATCAAAGTCTAAACTTCTTTTAATCTCAGCGTCGGGATCCTTGTGCAAAATGGCTGGCTGATTCTCAATATTCAGCAGCAACCCCCTTGATGCGGCTTAATTTGACAGGCTTTGACTTCCCACTCTTTTACGTTCATGTTATCATATAGATTAGGATTCGGAAGGAATGGGGGCATTAGCGTTGTCAGATACGCAGAAAAACCGCACAAGTGTTGATATTTATGGACAGCAGTATGTCATCGTCGGCCAGGAAAGCTCAGGCCATATCCGGCTTGTCGCTTCTATGGTTGATGAAAAGATGCGCGAAATAAGCTCCATGAATCCTTCACTTGACAGCAGCAAGCTTGCCGTCCTGACGGCAGTCAATGCCGTTAATGATTATATTAAGATATTAGACCGCCTTGAACGGCTTGAAGATGAATTAAAAAGAGTAAAGGACTGAACAGGGTCATGTTGGATCTCGCCATTTTGGTAATACTGGTTTTTGGATTTTTTATGGGATTAAAAAGGGGTTTTATCCTTCAGCTCATCCATTTAGCAGGCTTCATCGTTGCTTTTATTGCAGCTAATATGTACTATGATGATCTCGCTCCCAAGCTGAACCTCTGGGTACCCTACCCGAATTTCGGAAGCGATTCTTCCCTTCAGCTGTTTTTCGACAATGCCAATATGGAGGATGCCTATTATCGCGCCATTGCTTTTGTCGTGATTTTTTTTGCTGTGAGGATCATTCTGCAGATCATCGGCAGTATGCTGGATTTTGTTTCTTCACTGCCTGTGCTGAAGCAGCTTAATGTTTGGGCAGGCGGACTGCTCGGTTTTGCTGAAGTCTATCTTATCATTTTTATCCTATTATACATAGGTGCACTGCTCCCTGTGGAAGCAGTCCAGCAGCCGATCAATGATTCCGGCACGGCAAAGTTCATCATAAACCATACACCTGCACTTTCGCAGCAGCTTAAGGAAATGTGGATTGAATATAAGGCTGCATAACTTCTCTTTGCGCAGAGAAGTTTTCTTTTTATAATGCTTTGTAGCAATGTTTCACACAGGTTTTTAAAAAAGATGATAAAAGATTATGTTTGCTATTATACTTATATGCTCTCCTGGACGGAATGGGAGAATAATCGCTGTTTCAGGGTAAGGATAAGGAGAGAGAATGTTCTAAAGGCAGGTGCAGAAAATGAACCCGAATAAAAAAGATGTGGTAAGACTATTGGAGACAATAGCAGTATATATGGAATTGAAGGGTGAAAATCCGTTCAAGGTATCGGCCTTCCGGAAGGCTGCAGGAGCCCTGGAAGCAAATGATGACAAGTTTTCAGATATAAAGGATTTCACCAAGCTTTCCGGTATCGGTAAAGGGACGGCTGCGGTCATCGGGGAATATATCGAAGAAGGAACATCAACCGTGCTGAAGGAGCTGCAGGAAGAAGTGCCTGCAGGGCTCATCCCGCTGCTTCAGCTCCCTGGCCTTGGCGGCAAGAAAATAGCGAAGCTCTATAAGGAGCTTGGGGTAGAGGACGCCGAAGACCTTGAGCAGGCTTGCAGGGACAGCAAGGTTCAGGCGCTTGCAGGCTTCGGAAAGAAAACAGAGGAAAAAATCCTTGAAGCGCTGGCCAATGCCGGGAAAAGGCCGGATCGTCTCCCGGCTGCCTTTATGCTTCCGATTGCAGAGGATATTGAAGCAAGGCTTGAAGAGATGGAATCGATTATCCGGTTTTCGAGGGCAGGCAGTCTGCGCAGGATGCGGGAAACAGTCAAGGATCTTGATTTTATCATTGCTTCCGACGATCCTTCATCAGTCAAAGAAGCCCTGCTCAGCCTTCCGGGCATCAAGGATGTCATTGCTGCAGGCGACACAAAAGTCTCGCTGACATTTAACCACCAGTATGATGTGTCTGCTGATTTCCGGATCGTTTCACAGGATGAATTTGCTACAGCGCTCCATCATTTCACCGGCTCTAAGGATCATAATGTGCGGATGCGCCAGCTGGCAAAGGAACGCGGAGAAAAAATAAGCGAGTATGGTGTTGAGAATGCCGAAACGGGCGAAATTCTTACTTTTAAGGATGAAGCAGCATTTTATGCACATTTCGGACTTCCATTCATCCCTCCTGAAATCCGCGAGGACGGCCGTGAGGTAGATGAATTTAAGACAGGCATGGAGCTCATTTCCCTTGATGATATAAAAGGAGATCTCCATATGCACTCCACCTGGAGCGATGGTGCCCACTCAATTGAAGAAATGGCAGAGGCATGCCGCAAAAGAGGCTATGAGTATTTGGCCATCACTGATCATTCTCAGTATCTGAAGGTAGCAAATGGGCTGACACCGGAAAGACTGAGAAAGCAAATGGAAGAGATCAGGGCCCTGAATGAAAAATATGACGACATCAAGGTCCTGACAGGGATCGAGATGGATATCCTCCCTGATGGGACGCTCGATTTTGAAGATGACTTGCTGGCAGAAGTGGATGTGGTCATTGCCTCAATCCATTCCTCTTTCAGCCAGCCTAAGGAAAAGATAATGGAACGTCTGAAGACGGCCCTGATGAACGGCCATGTGGATATCATCGCCCACCCGACGGGCAGGCTGATCGGCCGGAGGGAAGGCTATCAGGTGGACATGGAGATGCTGATCGAGCTTGCAAGGGATACAAATACTGCCCTGGAGCTGAACGCAAACCCCAACCGGCTTGATTTGGCCGCAGAACACCTTAGGAAGGCACAGGAGGCAGGAGTTAAGCTTGTCATCAATACAGATGCGCATAAGCTTGACACTCTCATCCATATGGAAATCGGTGCTGCAGCAGGCAGGAAGGCATGGCTGAGGAAGGAAAATGTAATAAATGCTTACAGCATGGAAGAACTTCTTTCCTTCCTTAAACGAAATGACTGAGTGACCCCTTTGGCGAAGGCGGAGAATTAACAGCCAAGCCTGGGGCTTAAATAGAGAAGGACTAGAAAGAATAAGGGAGGAATTACTCCATGGATTCACGGGTGCTTAAGGTGCTTGAATTTAATAAAGTCAGAGAGCAGCTGCTTGAGCATGTTTCATCTTCGCTTGGACGGAGCAAAGCAGAAGTGCTCCTTCCTTCTGCCGATTACGAAGAAGTGGTGCGGCTGCAGGAGGAAACAGATGAAGCGGTTAAAGTGCTGCGGATAAAAGGCAATATTCCGCTTGGGGGCATATTTGATATCCGTCCCCATGTAAAAAGATCTGTGATCGGAGGCATGCTGAGCCCCCAGGAACTGGTGCAGATCGCCAGCACCGTCCATGCAAGCAGACAGCTGAAGCGTTTTGTGGATGATTTTTCAAACGAAGAATCTGAGCTGCCGATCCTGACTGAGTATATGGACAGGGTAATAGTGCTGGCTGAGCTTGAAGAGGCCATCCGCATGGCAATTGATGAAAACGGCGAAATGCTGGATAGTGCAAGCGATGCCCTCCGGTCCATCCGAACACAGCTCCGCACAAGGGAGTCACGTGTGCGTGAGCGTCTGGAGAGCATGATCCGCTCTTCCAATGCTGCGAAAATGCTGTCGGATGCCATTATCACCATCCGGAATGACCGTTTTGTCATCCCGGTCAAACAGGAATACCGCGGCCATTATGGGGGAATCATTCACGATCAGAGTTCTTCAGGGCAGACGCTGTTCATTGAACCTCAGGCAATTGTGCAGCTGAACAATGAGCTGCAGAGCATCAGGGTGAAGGAACAGCAGGAAATTGAGCGCATACTAGTTGAACTTTCCGGAAGGACGGCGGCCTATCAGCCGGAGCTTGATATTATCGTCGAGGTCCTGGCAGAAGTTGACTTTATGTTTGCAAAGGGAAGATACAGCAGGAGGCTAAAGGCCTCCAAGCCTGAAGTGAATAATGAACGAAGGATCAATCTATTCAAGGCAAGGCATCCGCTTTTGCCCATAGATGAAGCGGTGGCTAACGATATTTCCTTAGGCAAGGATTACACCACCATTGTGATTACAGGACCGAATACCGGAGGAAAGACTGTAACGCTTAAGACTGTGGGATTATGTACGCTGATGGCCCAGGCAGGCCTTCAGATTCCTGCTCTGGATGGATCAGAGGTGTCTGTATTTGGGGCTGTCTATGCTGACATCGGGGATGAGCAGTCTATTGAGCAAAGCTTGAGTACATTTTCTTCCCATATGGTCAATATTGTTGATATTTTAGCTAAGGCAGATTTTGAAAGCCTCGTTCTCTTCGATGAGCTTGGGGCTGGGACAGATCCGCAGGAAGGGGCAGCCCTTGCCATTTCCATCCTTGATGAGGTATACAAAAGGGGCAGCCGCGTTATTGCGACGACCCATTATCCTGAATTGAAGGCTTATGGCTATAACAGGGAAGGAGTTATCAATGCAAGTGTCGAATTCGATATTGAGACGCTCAGCCCTACTTATAAGCTTCTGATCGGGGTGCCGGGCCGGAGCAACGCCTTTGAAATCTCCAGGCGCCTTGGCCTCGACAATTCTGTCATCGAATCTGCACGCTCCCATGTGAGCGAGGACAGCAGCCAGATCGAGAACATGATCGCGTCTCTTGAGGACAGCAGGCGCCAGGCGGAAAAAGAACTGGAAGAAGCCCACGAGCTGCTTCGCGGTGCTGACATGCTCCATAAGGATATGCAGAAGCAGATGATGGAGTATTATGAGCAGAAGGATGAAATGCAGGAAAAGGCTGCTGCCAAAGCCGCTGACATCGTTGAGAAGGCGAAGGCGGAAGCAGAAGAGATTATCCGTGATCTCAGAAAGATGCGCATCGAAAAGCATGCTGAAGTGAAGGAGCATGAGCTGATCGACGCGCGGAAAAAGCTGGAGGATGCTGCACCGAAGGTCAGCAAAAGCAAAAAAGAAGCAAGAAAGTCTGACAAGCATGACTTTGCAGCCGGGGATGAAGTGAAGGTACTGACCTTTGGCCAAAAAGGGAATCTTCTGGAAAAGGCTTCAGATGATGAGTGGCAGGTCCAGATCGGCATCCTGAAAATGAAGGTAAAAGAACGGGACCTGGAATTTATCAAGAGTCCAAAACCGAAGGAAACCAAGGCGATGGCCATCGTAAAAGGCAGGGACTCCCATGTTGGCCTTGAGCTGGACCTGCGCGGCGAGCGGTATGAGGATGCACTGATCAGGGTCGAGAAATATATTGATGATGCGCTCTTATCTAATTATCCCCGCGTCTCGATCATTCATGGGAAAGGGACAGGGGCTCTGCGCCAGGGAGTGCAGGAATACTTGAAGAACCACAGGTCTGTAAAGCGGATCCGTTTCGGGGAAGCGGGTGAAGGCGGATCAGGCGTAACCGTGGTGGAGTTCAAATGATGGGGAGAGTCTGAATGAACGGTTTTTGGGAAAATGAGTATATCCAGACAGCGGCATATTACAGCGTCGTCATTTTGTGCATGATTGTGTTTCTGGCCATTTTTGAACTTGTCACTAAATATAAAAACTGGGAAGAAATCAAAAATGGCAATATTGCTGTAGCCATGGCAACAGGGGGAAAGATATTCGGGATTGCCAACATCTTCAGGCATTCCATTTCTCAGCATGATTCACTTTTCACTATGATCGGCTGGGGCGTCTTCGGTTTTTTCCTTTTGCTGACAGGCTATTTCATTTATGAATTCCTGACCCCGAAGTTCAGGATCGATGAAGAAATCGAAAATAATAACAAGGCGGTCGGATTCATATCCATGGTCATTTCAATCGGATTGTCATATGTCATCGGGGCAGGCATCTAACAGGGAGCGGGAGAGCTGTGGAAAAATTGGCGAAAATTCTTATGGTGCTTTGCGGACTATTTATAGTCATCGGAGCCGTGTATATATTATTCATCGCATAAAGTCAACGCCGCCGGCATATGGCGGCATAAACTGCAGATAAACCCGCAGAGACGGGCATGTCTGCAGTTTTTTTATTTTTCAAGAACCAAACAGCAGGTCCTTTGGCTTATACAGATTGTCATGATTATTTCCTTATACTATAATGAATGGGAACAGTTAGAATGTTCTAACAAATCATTTTTGAAGGAGGGAAAAAAATGACAGAAGAAAGGCCTTGGCTTCAAAGCTATCCGGAAGATATCCCCCCGACTTTGACATACACAGACGAACCGGTACAGCAGTATTTAAAAAGAGCAGCAGACGAGTTCCCATCCAAAAGCGCCATTCACTTTATGGGCAGGGAATTTACGTTTAAGGAGGTGTATGAGCAGGCACTCAAGCTTGCCTCCTATCTTCAGGGGCTGGGCATCGAAAAAGGGGACAGAGTGGCCATCATGCTTCCCAATACTCCGCAGTCAGTCATCAGCTACTATGGCATCCTGATAGCAGGCGGGGTGGTAGTCCAGACCAATCCGCTTTATATGGAAAGGGAAATAGAGTACCAGATGAAGGACTCCGGGGCAAAAGCGATCATAACCCTTGATATTCTGTTTCCGCGTGTTTCAAAGGCTGTCCCAAAAACAGGGATCGAACATGTAATTGTAACCGCTGTCAAAGATGCGCTCCCTTTCCCGAAGAACCTTGTCTACCCATATATCCAGAAAAAGCAATATGGCATTGTAGTCAATGTGAAGCATGAAGGAAATAACCATCTGCTGAAGGAAATATTGAAGCGTCCCATCGGCAGCCTGAAGGAGCATAGCTTTGACTATGAAGAAGATATCGCCCTTCTGCAATATACCGGCGGTACCACAGGATTTCCCAAAGGGGTCATGCTTACCCACAGGAATCTTGTCAGCAATGCTTCCATGTGCCAGGCCTGGCTCTACAAGTGCCGCCGCGGGGAAGAAATCGTTCTCGGCCTGCTGCCGTTCTTTCATGTGTACGGCATGACCACCGTGATGATCCTTTCCATCATGCAGGCATATAAAATGGTATTGCTTCCAAAATTTGATGCCGAGACAACGTTGAAAACCATCCAAAAGCAAAGGCCAACCCTTTTTCCGGGAGCGCCAACCATCTATATAGGGCTTCTTAACCATCCTGATCTTCAGAAATATGACCTGTCATCGATCGATTCCTGCATCAGCGGCTCAGCTCCCCTGCCGGTTGAAGTGCAGCAGCGTTTTGAGGAAGTGACAGGAGGAAAGCTTGTTGAAGGCTACGGGCTGACAGAATCCTCGCCGGTCACCCATTCAAATTATTTATGGGACCGTCCGCGTGTGAAAGGAAGCATCGGTGTCCCATGGCCTGATACAGATGCTGCAGTATTCTCAATGGAAAACGGCGAAAAGCTGCCTCCCGGGGAAGTTGGGGAAATAGCAGTAAAGGGCCCTCAGGTCATGAAAGGCTACTGGAACCGTCCGGAGGATACGGCCCAGACTCTAAGGGACGGCTGGCTCCTTACAGGTGATCTTGGTTATATGGACGAATCAGGCTATTTCTATGTCGTGGACCGCAAAAAAGATATGATCATTGCCGGAGGCTTCAATATTTACCCGCGTGAAATAGAAGAAGTCATCTATGAACATCCGGGAGTACAGGAAGTTGTGGCTGCAGGGATCCCTGACCCATACAGAGGGGAAACGGTCAAAGCCTATATAGTCATGAAAGAAGGGCATGAGGCAACCGAAGAAGAATTGAATGAGTTTGCCCGCAAGCACCTTGCTGCCTACAAGGTTCCAAGGATCTATGAATTCAGGAGGGAGCTCCCGAAAACAGCCGTCGGCAAAATACTCCGCCGGGCGCTTGTAGAAGAAGAGAAAAAGAAATTGGAAGAAGAACAGAAAAAGCAAGCCTGATCATTTTTAAAATAACGGATAATAGAGTAAAGTATAAACAAACAGATTCAGATCCTTCCTGAGGCCGGATCTCCATTCGGACTCTTTATTTTGAGGAATAGAGCTTGTCCGCCACAGCAGCGGCAAGAAAAATTATCATGATAAATTCTTGACAACTCTTACTTGTGATACTATTATGAAAATATGAATGATGATTCATTCATTTTAGCACAAAGGAACAATCTGCATGACAGCATTATCCCTTTCTTTGCGCTTTTTGATAAATTGAACGGGGGAAAAATGTTGAAGAAGAATAAACCTAAATATATGCAAATCATTGAAGCTGCTGTAGTGGTTATAGCAGAAAACGGCTATCACCAGGCCCAGGTTTCTAAAATTGCGAGACAGGCCGGGGTGGCTGACGGGACGATATACTTATATTTTAAGAATAAGGAAGATATCCTTATTTCACTCTTTGAAGAGAAAATGGGATCTTTTGTTGAAAAAATCGAACAGAATATTGCAGGAAATGACTCAGCCACAGAGAAATTATTAATGATGGTCGAAAATCATTTTAAGCTTTTATCTGAAGATCACCATCTGGCCATTGTCACCCAGCTTGAATTAAGGCAGTCCAATAAGGATTTGCGCTTAAAAATCAATGACGTGCTGAAAGGCTATTTGAAGGCGATCGATCAGATACTTGCGTCAGGAATTGAAACCGGGGAATTTTCACCCTCGCTTGATATCAGGCTGGCCAGACAGATGATTTTCGGCACAATAGACGAAACTGTAACGACCTGGGTCATGAACGACCAAAAGTACAGCCTGACTGATCTGGCCCCTGCTGTCCATAAGCTGCTTGTGCATGGCTGTTCAAAACGCTAGGGCAGGCAAAATCTGATATATGAGTAAACCGACGATTATAGGAGGGGAAATATGGAGTATTTAAACTGGTCGCATCAGGATATGGTTGCAGAGATTGCAATCAGCCGGCCTCCTGCAAACGCGCTTTCTTCCGGCCTGCTGAAAGAGCTTTCCGGTGTACTGGATGAAATTGAAGAAACAAACGAGGTCCGGGTGGTCCTCATTCATGGGGAAGGCCGCTTCTTCTCAGCCGGCGCTGACATTAAAGAATTTACAGAAGTAGAGTCCAGCGGCGACTTTTCTAAACTGGGCAAGTTCGGCCAGGACCTGTTCGAAAGGATGGAATCATTTCCAAAGCCGATCATCGCCGCCATTCACGGAGCTGCGCTCGGAGGGGGCCTTGAGCTTGCCATGGGCTGCCATTTCAGGCTTGTATCGGAAACAGCCAAGCTGGGCCTTCCTGAGCTTCAGCTGGGCCTTGTCCCGGGCTTTGCCGGCACACAGCGGCTCCCAAGGCTGGTAGGATCTGCGCGGGCAGCGGAAATGCTGTTCACAAGTGATCCGATCACAGGCATCCAGGCAGTCCAGTATGGCTTGGCTAACCATGCATACCCGGAAGAAGAGCTGCTGGAGAATGCGTTTAATATGGCAAAGAAAATTGCCAGGAAGAGCCCGATCGCACTGAAAGCTGCAATTGAGCTTCTCAATTATTCCAAGCATGCTGAGTTTTATAATGGGGTGGAAAAAGAAGCTGAACTCTTCGGAGAAGTATTCGCCTCTGAAGATGGGCAGGAAGGAATTTCAGCTTTCATTGAAAAAAGAGAGCCTGCTTTTAAAGGAAAATAAGTGCTGTAAAAGAGTTAATCCCTCAGCTTCATGGCTGGGGATTTACTCCGCCTTTAATTTTCCCAATCTTTTAAACTGATGTTTTTTTCAAAAATGTAAACGCACACAATTCTTCAATTCATCTAACCTATCAATTTGGGAGGGAACATAATGAATATTTATGTCTTATTGAAAAGAACCTTTGATACTGAGGAGAAAATTTCCATTTCAGGCGGCCAGATCAATGAAGATGGCGCAGAGTTCATCATTAATCCGTACGATGAGTATGCCGTCGAAGAAGCCATCCAGGTAAGGGATGAGCATGGAGGCGAAGTCACGGTCATTTCCGTAGGCACGGAGGAAGCTGAAAAGCAGCTCCGCACTGCACTTGCGATGGGAGCTGACAAGGCGGTCCTGATCAATACGGAAGATGATGTGGAAGCAGGCGACCAGTTCACAACTGCCAGGATTCTGTCCGAATACTTAAAGGACAAAGAAGCCGATTTGATCCTGGCAGGCAATGTGGCCATTGACGGCGGCTCTGGCCAGGTTGGCCCGCGTGTTGCAGAGCTGCTGGATATCCCTTATATCACTACTATCACAAAACTGGACATCAGCGGTACAACCGCTACAATTGTCCGGGATGTTGAAGGTGACTCTGAAGTGATTGAAACAAGCCTTCCACTTCTCGCTACAGCTCAGCAGGGCTTGAATGAACCAAGATACCCATCTCTCCCTGGAATCATGAAGGCGAAGAAAAAGCCGCTTGAAGAGCTTGAGCTGGATGATCTTGATCTTGAAGAAGATGATGTAGAGGCGAAAACAAAGACGATCGAAATATATCTTCCTCCGAAGAAGGAAGCCGGTAAAGTGCTGGAGGGCGACCTTGAAGACCAGGTTAAAGAGCTTGTCAGCCTTCTTCACACTGAAGCGAAAGTCATTTAATTCATTGATACAGAATAAATACTCAGGAGGTACACAAAATGGCTAGAAAAGTATTGGTATTGGGCGAAGTCAGGGACGGATCATTGCGTAATGTATCGTTCGAAGCGATTGCAGCTGCCAAAACTGCATCTGAAGGAGGAGAGGTTGTCGGCGTTCTGATCGGGGACTCAGTCAGTGCATTGGGAGCAGAGCTGATCCAGTACGGTGCAGACAGGGTTGTTACTGTGGAGGACGAGAAGCTGAAGCAATATAGTTCAGATGGCTATTCGCAGGCACTCCTGGCTGTCGTGGATTCAGAAAATCCGGAAGGAATCGTGTTCGGACATACGGCGCTAGGGAAAGACCTGTCGCCGCGGATCGCAGCAAAGCTTGAATCCGGCCTCATCTCTGATGCAGTCAGTGTCGAAGAAAGCGGCGGAAATATCGTATTCACTCGCCCTATTTATTCAGGCAAGGCTTTTGAAAAGAAGATCATCACAGACGGGCTGATTTTTGCAACGATCAGGCCAAACAATATCGCCCCGCTTGAAAAGGATGAGTCACGCACTGGCGATACAGCTTCACTTTCTGTAGAAATCAAAGACCTGCGCACAATCATTAAAGAAGTGGTAAGAAAAGCATCAGAAGGGGTGGACCTCTCTGAAGCGAAGGTAATCGTAGCAGGAGGACGGGGAGTCAAGAGTGAAGACGGCTTCGGGCCGTTGAAGGAGCTTGCGGATCTTCTGGGAGGAGCAGTAGGGGCTTCCCGCGGTGCCTGTGACGCAGAGTACTGTGATTATTCACTTCAGATCGGACAGACTGGTAAAGTCGTTACCCCGGATCTTTATATCGCATGCGGCATCTCCGGAGCCATCCAGCATTTAGCGGGGATGTCCAACTCAAAGGTGATTGTAGCCATCAATAAAGACCCTGAAGCAAATATCTTCAAAGTGGCAGACTACGGGATCGTCGGAGACTTGTTCGAAGTACTCCCGCTGCTTACAGAGGAATTCAGGAAAGTCGTTGTAAACGCATAACGAGGGGAGCGGCACAAGCCGCTCTTTCTCTTTTGGCCCCGGGTTATAATTAGGTCAAAATCATGAATATATCAGCGTTAAAAGGGTATATTACGGACGAAACAGATTATTAGCTTCGTCAGGGAAACGGTGATATACTGTCATTAGAATTCGAGCTGGCGGTTTTTGATTGGGCAGCCAGGCATAGATATGCTGCCCGGGAAAACTGTATTGTTCAATCTGAATCCAGACGGGACTTCCCGGCAAACTCTATACTTTTTAGGAGGCATATATTATGGCGATTACAAATGCAACTGATCAAACTTTTGCAACAGAAACTGGCTCAGGCCTGGTTCTTGCTGACTTCTGGGCACCTTGGTGCGGACCATGCAAGATGATTGCACCAGTGCTTGAAGAGCTTGACAGCGAAATGAGCGACAAAGTGAAAATCGTTAAGATCGATGTAGATGAAAACCAGGAAACAGCAGGCAAGTTCGGTGTCATGAGCATTCCTACACTGCTGGTACTTAAAGATGGCGAAGTCGTTGACAAAGTTGTCGGCTTCCAGCCAAAAGAAGCTCTTTCCGAACTTCTTTCAAAACACGCGTAAACATTGCAGATGGCCCCGGTTCTAAGAGCCGGGGTTTTGTTATGTACAATATTTGCCTTTTGTCTCCTGATGCCGGGTTAGAAGTTAACATAAAAAAAGAAGGTATTGACTCAGTCAAATGGAATTTTTAGAATAGTAATCTTGCCCTCCATTTCTATTTTGCTTTTTTCCTTTTGTTTTTTTTATTAAAATGGAAGGGCGGCATTTAAAAATTGTAACGCAAAGCGTGTATATAGATAGATTTTGCACCGGGGGTGAATATATGAACGAAAGAATCAAGAATAAGCTGATGCTGCTGCCGGACCAGCCTGGCTGCTACCTTATGAAGGACAGGCAGGATACCGTGATTTACGTTGGGAAGGCAAAGGTATTGAAGAACCGCGTCCGCTCCTACTTTACCGGTTCACATGACGGAAAAACGCTCCGCCTGGTTAATGAAATTGAGGATTTCGAATATATTGTCACATCATCAGATATGGAAGCCCTCATTCTTGAAATGAACCTGATTAAAAAGTATGATCCAAAATACAATGTCATGCTGAAGGACGACAAAAGCTACCCATTCATCAAGCTGACCGCAGAACGCCATCCAAGGCTGATCACAACCCGGAATGTCAAAAAAGACAAAGGGAAGTACTTTGGGCCATATCCGAATGTCCAGGCGGCTAATGAAACGAAGAAGCTGCTAGACCGGATTTATCCGCTGAGGAAGTGTTCAACCCTGCCTGACAGGGTATGCCTTTACTACCATATGGGCCAGTGTCTGGCACCATGCGTCAAGCCGGTCAGCGAAAAACAGTATAAAGATATTGTCGATGAGATTGCACGGTTTTTGAACGGCGGCTACAAAGACATCAAGAAAGAGCTTACCGTCAAAATGACGGCCGCGGCAGAGGAACTGGATTTTGAAAGGGCGAAGGAACTGAGGGACCAGATTGCCCATATTGAAGCGACAATGGAAAAACAGAAAATGACATCGACCGATTTTACTGACCGCGATGTGTTCGGCTTTGCCGTCGATAAAGGCTGGATGTGTGTTCAGGTCTTCTTTATCAGACAGGGGAAGCTGATTGAAAGAGATGTTTCGCTGTTCCCGGTATACGGGGAGCCGGAGGAAGAAATGCTCACCTTCATGGGCCAGTTCTATACAAAGGCAAACCATTTTAAACCGCGTGAAATTCTGGTGCCGGATACTGTGAATGAAGAAATGGCAGAAAAGCTGCTGGAAGTGAAGGTGCTCAAACCGCAGCGCGGCCAAAAGAAGGATCTGGTCAAGCTGGCAGGAAAAAACGCTAAGATCGCTCTTCAGGAGAAGTTCTCGCTCATAGAACGGGATGAGGAAAGGACAATCAAAGCGGTTGAAAATCTTGGCTTGCAGCTGGGCATATATACCCCGCACCGGATTGAAGCTTTTGATAACTCGAATATTCAGGGAACCGACCCGGTATCGGCCATGATTGTCTTCATCGACGGCAAGCCGGAGAAGCGGGAGTACAGGAAATATAAGATCAAAACAGTCAAGGGCCCGGATGACTATGAGTCCATGCGCGAGGCTGTCAGGAGACGGTATACCAGAGTGCTGAAGGAAGGGCTGCCCCTGCCTGATCTCCTTATTATCGATGGAGGGAAAGGCCATATTGAATCGGTCAGGGACGTGCTGGAAAACGAACTCGGACTGGATATCCCGATATCCGGCCTTGCCAAGGATGACAAGCACAAGACCTCCCAGCTGCTGTATGGGAACCCGCTGGAGATCATTCCGCTTGAGCGGAACAGCCAGGAGTTCTATCTTCTTCAGCGGATCCAGGATGAGGTCCACCGCTTTGCCATTACCTTCCACCGCCAGCTCCGGGGAAAAAGTGCCTTCCAATCATTATTGGATGATATTGCAGGCATTGGTGAAAAGAGGAAGAAACTGCTTCTTAAAACCTTCGGCTCCGTGAAAAAAATGAAGGAAGCCGGATTGGATGAATTCACGGCTATCGGTATTCCGGCGAATGTCGCCCAGGAGTTAAAGAATAAATTATCTGAGTAGAGCATTGATATAGCCAATCTGCTATGATATAATAAGTTCAACTTTATAGCAATATCACTTTATAGCATTAAAGTGAAGGTAGAGGTGCAAACTTCATCAGTAAAAGCTTGGAGAAAGATGAGTTTCTGTGAAAAGCTTTGAAAGGGAATGTTTGCCGAAGAAAAGGAAGTCTCATTTCTTTCTTTTCTGGTCCTGTATTGAATAAATACTGGATTGTCAAGACAGCGCCGTCTTGGAGAGCTATCTCACTGTGTGGGCATATTTTATATGTATTTTAAACACAGCAATGGGATGGTTATTCTCATTGCTTTTTTGTGTTCAAATAAGCAATGGATGACCTCTCTTTTAAACGTCAGGCGGCCGGGAACACGATATCCAGATGAAAGAAGGAGAAACGATGGGATTAATTGTCCAGAAATTCGGAGGGACTTCTGTTGGCAGCACAGAAAGAATAATGAATGCAGCAGAGCGCGCAATTGAAGAAAAAGAGAGAGGCAATGACGTAGTCGTTGTGGTATCCGCAATGGGGAAAACGACTGACCAGCTTGTCGGCCTGGCTAAGGAAATTTCCGCTTCGCCGAGCAAGCGTGAAATGGATATGCTCCTGACAACAGGGGAACAGGTGACAATCAGCCTCTTGAGCATGGCATTGAACGAGAAAGGCCATGAAAGCATCTCCTTCACTGGATGGCAGGCAGGGATTGAGACTGAGTCTGTGCATGGGAATGCAAGGATTGTACATATAGATCCGCAGAAAATCCAAAATCAGCTTAATCAAGGAAGAATCGTCGTTGTTGCCGGCTTCCAGGGAGTAACAGAAGATGGGAGCATCTCTACTCTTGGACGCGGGGGCTCGGATACGACTGCAGTGGCGCTGGCAGCAGCACTCAAAGCGGATAAGTGCGATATTTATACAGATGTGACAGGCGTTTATACGACTGACCCGCGCTACGTAAAAGGAGCAAGGAAGCTGCAGTCAGTATCATATGACGAAATGCTTGAGCTTGCAAATCTTGGCGCAGGTGTGCTTCATCCAAGGGCAGTGGAATTTGCCAAGAACTATGAAGTGCCGCTTGAAGTCAGATCAAGCATTGAGAGGGAAAGAGGAACGATCATTGAGGAGGAGCCGACAATGGAAGAAAATTTAGTTGTACGGGGAGTAGCATTTGAAAATGCAATCACCAAGGTAGCGATTCTTGGGCTGGAGGACAGCCTGAAGGGCCTGTCCACTGTCTTCACGACACTTGCTGCCCATCACATCAATGTGGATATCATTATTCAGAGCGTTGCTGAAGGGCAAACAGGAAGCCTGTCTTTTTCTATTAAAAATGATGATTTGGAAGATACACTTAAGGTTCTGGAGAACAATCGGGATACACTTAAATATGACCGGATTGAATCAGAATCAGGACTTGCAAAAGTTTCTATCGTCGGTTCGGGAATGGTATCGAATCCTGGCGTGGCAGCAGAGATGTTTGAAGTGCTTTCTTCAAATGGGATTCAGGTCAAGATGGTCAGCACTTCTGAGATCAAGGTGTCGACGGTCATCAGTGACAGCTCTATGGTCAAAGCCGTGGAAGCCCTCCACGAAGCATTTGAACTGTCAGGCACGCCTGCCAGAAGCCTTTAAATCAAAAAGATGGCAGATGCGCCTGGCTGGTGCATCCGGGAAGGATCTCCTCCCGGATGCGCGCGGCGCTTCGTGCCATCCCTTTCTTTTACGCTGTTTCGCCTGTATTAAGCACGGGCTTATAGTACTGAGCTTATCTGTTATAGCGGGCTGATGCGGTCTTTTTTATCCCATTTTACTGTGAAAAGGACAAGGCCGCCCCTTTTTTTTGGGTGCTCAAAGGCTTCTGAGAGCAGTTCCTTTTGAAATTCCAGCTGCTGTGCAAGAAAACCGGCTTCGAGCTGGAAGGTGCAATCAGGATTTTCCTTAAAGCGCCTGGCGAACAATGGGCTCGAAAGCTGGAGCTCCATTTCGTTCCTTTTTTCTTCTTTTACAGCAAGGGTTCCCCAGCCGGCATTTTCAAAAAACTCAATGACTGCTTCCATCGATTCAAGCGGGTATTTCCTGGCCAGCCTTTTCCCGGCCCAATAAAGTATTTCGGCTGCATCCTTGCCGAGCATATCGGAAAGAATCTCTTCCCGGATCAATTCATAGCCGAAAGCAGGGACGGTTTCCGGCCCGTGCTCAGCCTTTGTTTCTGCAGATGTCATAATGCTCAATCGTCTCCCCTCTTTCTATGATTCTATTATATACAATCCAGATTAAAATAAAGCACAGATTCAAGAAAAAACAGCTTCAGTCCTATAAGAAAAAAATGCTATTTCAATATATTCTCCTATACATAAGGAATCATAGCCAGATAGGAGATTTTCGTTCTTTATATAATATCAATATATTTTAAAAATTTTATTTTTATAATATATTTTATGTATCCGTTTTCTTGACGCTCTATTCCGATGGGAGTAAAATGGACATGTCACTTAATTGTAAGAAAATGAATAATTAACATTTTCTCGATGGTGGAAAGGCCCTATTTTCCAGAAATAATATTTTCATAGAAAAAGCCTTTGCATCATTTCTTCAAAATTCAGGGGGGGTAAATCAATGGCAGGTAATCGGGAGTTTTTCAATCGCAGACTGCATTCATTACTTGGGGTCATTCCAGTTGGGCTGTTTCTTGTTCAGCACCTTGTAGTGAACCATTTTGCAACAGGAGGAGAAGAATCGTTTAACAAGGCAGCACACTTTATGGAACAGCTTCCATTCAGATATGTCTTAGAAACTGTAGTTATCTTCCTGCCTTTGCTGTTTCACGCAATCTATGGCCTTTATATTGCTTTTACTGCTAAGAATAATGCTAGCAGATTCGGATTTTTCCGCAACTGGATGTTCCTTCTCCAGCGCGTTTCCGGTGTAGTGACGCTTATTTTCATTACCTGGCACGTGTGGGAGACAAGAGTTGCTGCCGCTTTCGGTGCAGATGTTAACTTCCAGATGATGGAGAATATTTTGTCGAATCCGTTTATGTTCTGGTTCTACATTGTCGGCGTTATTTCTACAATATTCCACTTTGCAAACGGTTTGTGGTCTTTCGCAGTAAGCTGGGGTATCACCGTTACACCTCGCTCACAGCTGATTTCCACTTATGTAACAATCGCAATTTTCATCGCCCTTTCCATTGTTGGAATCCGCGCAATCACGGCATTTGTTTAATAGATCCAGAGTTTTTGCACCGCGGGCCCAAATGTTTATGTGCTTAAAAATAATGTAATTTTCAGCATAGCGCACGGGAAAATGCGCTTAGGCTTAGTTTGAAATAGAGCTGTACTAGTATTGAGGGAGTGAGCCATGATGAGTAAAGGAAAAGTAATCGTTGTCGGCGGCGGACTGGCCGGCTTGATGGCAACAATTAAAGTAGCAGAATCAGGGACTCCGGTTGAATTGTTTTCTCTTGTCCCGGTTAAACGTTCTCACTCTGTTTGTGCCCAGGGCGGTATTAATGGAGCGGTCAACACAAAGGGTGAAGGAGATTCACCTTGGGAGCATTTCGATGATACGGTTTACGGGGGAGATTTCCTTGCCAATCAGCCGCCTGTAAAGGCCATGACTGAAGCAGCGCCGGGGATCATCCATCTATTGGACCGCATGGGCGTCATGTTCAACCGTACACCGGAAGGACTGCTGGACTTCAGGCGCTTCGGCGGAACCCAGCATCACCGTACAGCATTTGCGGGCGCCACAACCGGCCAGCAGCTTTTGTACGCATTGGATGAGCAGGTGCGCCGCCACGAGGTTGCAGGCCTTGTTACAAAATACGAAGGCTGGGAGTTCCTCGGCTCTGTAGTCGATGATGAAGGTATTTGCCGCGGGGTAATTGCTCAAAATCTCACATCCATGGAGATTAAGTCCTTCTCAGGGGATGCCGTGATCATGGCAACCGGAGGCCCGGGAATCATCTTCGGTAAATCAACCAACTCTGTCATCAACACAGGGTCTGCTGCATCGATCGTATATCAGCAGGGAGCTTATTATGCAAACGGTGAATTTATCCAGATCCACCCGACTGCCATCCCGGGGGATGACAAGCTGCGCCTGATGAGCGAATCGGCGCGCGGTGAGGGCGGCCGTGTATGGACCTATAAGGACGGAAAGCCATGGTACTTCCTGGAGGAGAAATATCCTGCCTACGGAAACCTGGTGCCTCGTGATATCGCAACACGGGAAATCTTCGATGTCTGCGTGAATCAGAAGCTTGGCATAAATGGCGAGAACATGGTTTATCTTGACCTATCCCATAAAGATCCTAAAGAGCTTGACATCAAGCTTGGCGGAATCATTGAAATCTATGAAAAGTTCATGGGTGATGACCCTCGCAAGGTCCCTATGAAAATATTCCCTGCCGTACACTATTCAATGGGCGGACTGTGGGTAGATTATGATCAGATGACAAATATTCCAGGCTTATTTGCGGCAGGGGAATGCGATTATTCCCAGCATGGTGCAAACCGCCTCGGCGCCAACTCCCTTCTGTCTGCCATCTACGGCGGTATGGTTGCAGGTCCGAAAGCGCTCGAATATATCGCTGGCCTTGAAAAGAGTGCAGAAGATGTTTCTTCTTCCGTTTTCGACAGGTTTGTCAAACAGGAAGAAGAAAAATGGAGCAGCATCATGTCCCTTGATGGAACAGAGAATGCATATGTTCTCCATAAAGAGCTGGGCGAATGGATGACAGATAATGTAACGGTTGTCCGCCATAATGATAAGCTATTGAAAACAGATGAGAAAATCGTAGAATTGCTTGAACGCTATAAAAATATCAATATCAATGACACAGCAAAATGGAGCAACCAGGGAGCTGTCTTCACACGCCAGCTTCAAAACATGCTGCAGCTTGCCAGGGTCATCACCATTGGTGCCTATAACCGGAATGAAAGCCGCGGGGCGCACTATAAACCGGAATTCCCTGACCGTAATGATGATGAGTTCCTGAAAACGACTATGGCTAAATTCGCAGGTCCTGACTCAGCTCCTCAATTCCATTATGAGGAAGTAGATACAGGCCTGATCAAGCCTCGTAAACGTGATTACACTAAGAAGAAAGGGGGAAAATAAACGATGTCTGAAAACAAAACAGTTACATTTCAAATCACCCGGCAGGACTCGCCTGATTCAGCCCCTTATCAAGAAGAGTTCAAACTGGCTTACCGCCCGAATATGAATGTTATCTCAGCGCTGATGGAAATCCGCCGCAATCCGGTAAATTCCAAAGGGGAGAGCACGACGCCGATCGCATGGGACATGAACTGTCTTGAAGAAGTATGCGGCGCCTGCTCAATGATCATTAACGGCAAGCCGCGCCAATCCTGTACAGCACTTGTCGATAAGCTGGAGCAGCCTATCAGGCTTGAGCCGATGCGTACATTCCCTGTCGTCCGTGACCTTCAGGTAGACAGAAGCCGCATGTTCGACTCCCTGAAGAAGGTGAAAGCATGGATCCCGATCGACGGGACATACGACCTGGGACCTGGACCGCGCATGCCTGAGAAGAAGCGCCAATGGGCATATGAGCTGTCCAAGTGCATGACTTGCGGCGTCTGCCTTGAGGCCTGCCCGAATGTAAACAGCAAAGCCGATTTCATCGGCCCAGCCCCATTATCTCAGGTACGCTTGTTCAACGCCCATCCGACTGGTGAAATGAATAAATCCGAACGCCTGGAGCAGATCATGGGCGATGGCGGACTGGCCAACTGCGGAAATTCCCAGAACTGCGTTCAGTCCTGCCCGAAAGGAATCCCTTTGACAACTTCAATCGCAGCATTGAACCGGGATACAACGATCCAGTCATTCAGAAGCTTCTTCGGAAGCGATCAGGCTTAATAGAACAGACCCCCTTTCACGCTGAAAGGGGGTTTTTATTCATTTAATGTTTTCAAACGGAGCGAAAGAAATTATAATGATATAAAACGACTGAATGTTCATTCATTATTGGAGGCAGCGTCATGAGTAAAATGAATTATGTTGATGACTTTGCGGCTTGGGAGGAAAGCTTTGAGTTTTCCCACCCTGTCAAGGTCCGTTTTTCAGAAACAGATATGTTTGGCCATTTGAATAACACAATTCCCTTTACGTATTTTGAGGAAGCAAGAATAGAATTCTTCAAGAGCATCGGCTTTATGCAGGAATGGGTGAGGCCTGATAACGAAACGATTCCTGTTGTAGCCGATCTGCAGTGCGATTTCCTCAAGCAGGTATTTTTCGATGAAAGCCTGAGCATCCATGTAAAAGCAGAAAGCATCGGGCGGTCTTCAGCAGATCTTCATTATATGGCAAAAAGGAAAGATGGAGCAGTCTGCTTTGCGGGCAGGGGGACAATCGTGCAAATATCCAGGAAAACGGGAAAAGGCGTACCCTGGACAGAGGAAATGAGAAATCTTCTTTCAGCCGGAAAGACCATCAACGCTTGAGCCCTGGCGCAGGTTCATTCACACCTGCTCCTATGGCTGCATATAATTGGGGGAGCAGGTGTATGGAGCATGAATCCTAAATCATGTGGCTGTATGGCGCGGACCTCCAACTAAACAAGATAATAGCCCTTTTGGAAAAAATAATCTTTCCTTCCAGGAATTGCAGTCACTCCGCCAGTACAGATTACATATGATATGGTGACTAAATATATACCCATCCCGCGGTTCATAGCTGGCGAAGGCAAGGAGGGTTACAATACTTGAAGGAGAACGAATATACTCACAAGCCGTTACTCACCAAACGTGAAAGAGAAGTATTCGAGCTATTAGTTCAAGACAAGACAACGAAAGAAATCGCTGGTGAACTATTTATTAGCGAAAAAACGGTTCGCAACCATATTTCAAATGCTATGCAAAAGCTTGGCGTTAAGGGGCGTTCTCAAGCCGTTGTAGAGCTCCTTCGAATGGGAGAGCTAGAACTTTGATTATGGCCGGCAATCTTGGATAAGGTTGCCGGTTATTATATTGCAGAGGAGATATTTGCAGGGCAGAGAGTGCCGGCAGGATGTTCAGACTGCTGAATTGACGCATTTTCTTGCATTGCCTGGATTTCCATCTTGAAAATTGGATGAAAAAAGTAGACAATAAAGCAAAGAGCTGCAATCTTTCCGCCTGCATATAGACTGGAATTGCTTAAATGGGAGTTGTATGGGATGACACATGGAAATAATAAAGACATAAAAGAAACGATTGATATTGTTGCAGATATCGAGAAAGACCTTCGCTACATATCCGGCATCATTAAGCAAAAAGGCCGGGAAATCTTAAGCAATTATACAATTACGCCCCCACAGTTTGTTGCCCTGCAGTGGCTGCATGAGGAAGGGGACATGACAATCGGCGAGCTTTCTAATAAAATGTATTTAGCCTTCAGTACAACGACAGACCTTGTGGACAGAATGGAAAAGAATGAGCTCGTCCAGAGGGTGAAGGACCCGAATGACAGACGGGTCGTCCGCATCCATCTGCTGCCGGAGGGAGAGCGGATCATCGAAGAGGTTATCGTCAAGAGGCAGATTTACTTGCGCGAGGTTCTCAAGAATTTCTCCAAGGACGAAGTAACCGTACTGAAGAACAACTTAACGCAATTACACCAAGATATGCGCGAAAAATGAGGCGGTATGTTTGAAACAACCAATTGGGATCATAGATTCAGGAGTCGGCGGCCTGACAGTGGCAAAAGAAGTCATGAGGCAGCTGCCAAATGAGAATATCGTTTATTTGGGGGATACTGCCCGGTGCCCCTACGGGCCGAGGACGGCTGAAGAAGTAAGGCGGTTTACATGGCAGATGACTGAGTTTTTATTGACTCAGGATATCAAAATGCTTGTGATAGCCTGCAACACGGCAACTGCGGTCGTGCTTGAGGAAATACAGGAAAAGCTCCCTATCCCTGTTCTTGGGGTCATTTATCCCGGGGCAAGGGCGGCTTTAAAGGTATCCAAAAGCAATAAGATCGGAATCATCGGCACGGTTGGTACGGTCAACAGCAAAGCTTATGAAAAGGCCCTTAAGCAAATCAACCGGAAGGTATGTGTGAAACCTTTGGCCTGCCCGAAATTTGTCCCGCTTGTGGAAAGCGGGGAATACGGGAGTGCGGTAGCCAAGAAAATTGTTGCTGAAACCTTGAAGCCTTTAAGGAACAAAGATCTTGATACACTGATCCTTGGGTGCACGCACTATCCGCTGCTTGAACCCTTGATAAAAAATGTCATGGGTCCGGGTGTGAAAGTAATCAGCTCAGGTGAAGAAACCGCAAGGGAAGTCAGCACCATACTCGACTACAGAGGTTTGCTCAATCAAAGTGCGGACGAGCCTGTCCATAAATATTTTGCAACAGGATCCATAAGCATTTTTACGAAGATTGCGGGCCAATGGCTGCAAAGGCCCATTGACCATATTGAAAAAATAAAGCTGGAAGCATAGCCTCCTTTTTGGGGGCTTTTGCTGTTCATATTTTTCAAGTTAGACTGTGTTAGTGTACCTTGTTAATTTTGGGCTTGTGTGTGTGAAACCTTGTTTCACACGCATTTCAGCACAGCTGAATATTTGGCTAAAATGAGCCCAAAATCAACAGCAATGTTTAACAAAGCCAAAAGTTAATAGCAGAAATAAAGGCATAAGGCTTCCGATAATGGTACAATTCTAGTATCTCTAAAAGAAAAAGGTGATGATATTGATAGAACAAGCGGAAAAGCTGCTAAAGCAATATTTCGGCTATTCCACCTTCCGTAATGGCCAAAAGGAAATCATACAGAATGTCATGAATGGCCGCCATACTCTTGGCATCCTCCCGACAGGAGGAGGAAAATCCCTCTCATTTCAAATTCCCGCACTAGCGATGCCTGGCACCGCCATCGTCATTTCCCCGCTCATTTCCTTAATGAAGGACCAAGTAGACGCATTGCTTGCAGCAGGCGTGTCCGCCACTTTCATAAACAGCAGCCTCACACAGCAGGAGCTGATGGAAAGGACCTCAGGGATCCGGAATGGAGAGTATAAGCTGGTCTATGCTGCGCCAGAGCGGTTTGATTCCGCTGGATTCATCCATCTGCTGAATTCCATCGATATTTCGATGATTGTTTTCGATGAAGCGCACTGTATCTCCCAATGGGGACATGATTTCCGCCCGAGCTACCGTTCCATCATACCGGCGCTTGGACAGCTGAACGGCAGACCAATTCTTGTGGGGCTGACGGCCACTGCGACAGAGGATGTTGCCAATGATATCTGCGGGCTGCTGCAGATCAGGGACGAAGATATTTTCATTACCGGGTTCGCGAGGGAAAATCTTGCTTTTAAAGTGGCCAAAGGGGTCAATAAGAGAGAATTCATTGCGAGCTATATCCGTAAGCATCCAGGGCAGCCGGGGATTATCTATACCTCGAGCCGCAAGGAAACCGATCAGCTGCAGCAATTTTTACAGGGGAAAAATATCCCCGCTTCACGCTACCATGCCGGCATGAATGAGGAAGACAGAAAAACGGCCCAGAATGATTTCGTCCATGATCAGACAGACATCATGGTGGCCACCAATGCTTTCGGCATGGGGATCGATAAATCAAATGTCAGGTTTGTCATCCATTACAGCCTGCCGAAGAATATTGAGGCCTATTATCAGGAAGCCGGCAGGGCCGGGCGTGACGGGGAGGAGAGTGAGTGCATCCTTCTTTTCGCCCAGCAGGATATCCAGCTGCAGAAGTTCCTGATAGAGGAAACCGGCCTGGACAGCCGAAACAGGGAGCTTGAGTTCAGCAAGCTGAACCGGATGGTGAACTACTGCCATACAGAGCAATGCCTTCAATCCTACATCATTGAGTACTTCGACCATGGAAGCGATGAAAGGCGCTGCGGAAAATGCAGCAATTGCATTGATGACAGAGAGAAGATAGATATTACACTTGAAGCACAGATGATTTTCTCATGCATAAAACGTATGGGTGAGCGCTTTGGCGTGAGTCTGACAGCACAAGTGCTGAAAGGTTCCAATAATAAAAGAATCCGTGACATGAAATTCAATGAGTTGTCTACCTATGGATTGATGCGGAATCGTGCGGAAAAAGAAATTGCTGCTGTTATTAACTATCTGCTTGCTGAAGGCTTTCTCAGCCTGACAGATGGTAAATATCCGGTGATCATGCTGACATCAAGGGTCCAAGGGGTTCTTAAGGGACAGGAAACGATCATGATGCGCAAAACAAAGGCGATCGAACAGAAGCCCGAAGCTGAAGGGGACCATAACCTGTTTGAGCGGCTGCGTGCATTGCGGAAGCAGGTGGCTGAACAAGGGAAAATCCCGCCATATGTTGTTTTCCCTGATAGCACATTGCGCGAAATGAGCAAGTATTACCCGGCTGATGGAGAGTCTATGCTGCAGATCAAAGGCGTCGGGCAGATGAAGTATGATAAATACGGAAGTATGTTCGCTGAAGAAATTAAATTATATATGCAGGAAAACAATATTGAACCGCCGTCTGCCCTCCCGCCAAAAGAGGAAAAACAGGCGGACAGGCTCAAGGCTGATGAGGAGCCAAGCTATATGGTTTCCTACAAACACTATATGGAGGGAATGGGCATAAAAGAGATTGCCAAGCAGCGCGGCTTTTCTTTAGTGACCGTCCAGAACCATGTCCTCCGGGCAGCGGCTGAGGGAAATCCTTTCAACTGGTCTGAGCTGTTTGATGAGGAACTGGAGCAGAAAGTCCTGAAGGCGCTTGATGAAAGCGGGGATACCAAACTCAAGCCCATTAAAGAACTCCTCGGGGATGAAACCGACTATTTTACAATCAAAGCAGTACTGGTTAAGAATGAAGCAGCCGTCACTTCATGATAAGTGTGATAAAACAAGCAGGCCTTTATGGGGTCTGCTTGTTTGTGCTGGGCAGAAAGCGGGTCATGCGGACGTTGCCACAGGACGTGGCGGTTTTAGCCTGCGATCCTTAAACCAAAGCAAGCGGCCTCCACATTTCAGTTGTCCAGCTCCAGCGGCTAGAGCCTCGAGTCATAAGCCGCGCAAGAATTAAAGACAAAGAACGCCTTTTATTCTTGCGCGTCTTATGCTTGTCGGCTCTGGGCAAGCCGCTTCCACATTTCAGTTGTCCTATTTTTTTTTCTCTCATGGGTCTATTTTTCCGGAAGGCTCGTATATATGTAGTACAAACTGTTCTGGGAGGGATTTTAATGTCTATAAATAAAAAGACAACAATGGTTTCAGCCGTACTGGCTTCTTCTGTGCTTTTATCAGGATGCGGGCTGTTCGGGATCGGGGAAAAAGAAAAGATTGATCCTCCGAAAGAGGTCAGCTATACAGAAGATGGTGAAACGGCTGTTGAGGAAACGGCTGGAACTGAAGCGGAGCAGGCTGGTGAAGAGGCAGAGGTTGCGGGGACTGTCCAGACCGAGTTATACCTGGTCGATAAAAACGGCTATGTCGTGCCGCAGACGCTTTCCCTGCCAAAAACAGACTCGGTCGCTAAGCAGGCACTTGAGTATCTTGTGCAGAATGGGCCTGTTACCGATATGCTGCCCAATGACTTCCGGGCCGTCCTTCCTGCAGATACAAAATTAAGCGTAAATGTGAAAGATAAGGTGGCAACCGTTGATTTCTCGAAAGAGTTCGGGGACTATCAGGCTGAGGATGAAGAAAAAATCCTGGAGTCTGTTACCTGGACGCTCACACAATTCGATTCGATCGAGAAAGTAAAGCTCCAGATGAATGGCCATGCACTGACAGAAATGCCTGTAAACGGGACGCCGATCAGCGAAACCCTGTCCAGGTCAAAGGGCATCAATATGGACACTTCCGATGCGGTGGATATTTCCAATACAAAATCCCTGACGGTTTATTACCTGGGCGGTGAAGAAGGCGCCTATTATTATGTACCGGTGACAAAGCGCATCAGCGCCCAGGAAGACAACCAGGTTGAAGCGGTAGTAAAGGAGCTCGTCAAGGGCCCGAGCTTTACTTCCAACCTGTTTACAGACTTCATGCCTGAGGTTGAGCTTCTTGGCGACCCTAAGATTGAAAACGGGCTGGCAACATTGGATTTCAATGAATCCGTTTATGGCAGCTTTGAAGAAAAAATCATATCCCAGCACCTGCTTAATTCACTAGTGCTGTCCCTGACTGAACAAAAGGGCATTGAAAGTGTGGCGGTCACTGTAAATGGGAAGGCAGAGCTGGTAGACGAAAATGGGGAAAAACTGACAGAACCGGTTACACGGCCTGAAAATGTGAATACAGGTAGTTTTTAAAAAAACTTTTTTGATATACTATATAATGACAAGGATAGAGGTTGGCAATTATTTGCCGCCTCTTCTTTATTGGATTCCGGTTACAGACAGCCGGAACAGGTTCTAAGGAGGAATGAATATGCGGAAAGACGGGCGTGAACAGCTGCAGTTAAGGCCGATACATATTGAAACGAATTATTTGATGCATCCTGAAGGTTCTGTACTGATCAGTGTGGGCAATACAAAGGTGATTTGCACAGCCAGCATCGACGAGCGGGTGCCTCCATTCATGAGAGGCGAAGGAAAAGGGTGGATTACGGCTGAATACAGCATGCTGCCCCGGGCAACAGAGCAAAGGAATATCCGTGAAGCCGCAAAGGGGAAAATCACAGGGCGTACAATGGAAATTCAGCGCTTGATCGGACGGGCATTAAGGGCAGTCGTTGATCTTGAGGCACTTGGTGAACGAACAATCTGGCTGGATTGCGATGTTATCCAGGCCGATGGCGGGACAAGGACAGCTTCCATCACAGGTGCATTTGTCGCAATGGCCATTGCTGTCGAAAAGCTGTATAGCAATAAAAAATTGTCAAAATTCCCGATTACGCAATTCCTTGCAGCTACAAGTGTGGGGATCCTTGCAAACAAACAGGTAGTCCTTGACCTTAATTATGCCGAAGATTCCAAGGCTGAAGTTGATATGAATGTTGTCATGACAGGCAATGGCGAATTTGTGGAACTGCAGGGTACAGGAGAAGAAGCAACATTTTCAGCGAGTCAGCTGACAGAGCTGTTAAAAGCGGCGGAAGAAGGCGTAGGCAGGCTGTTTGATATCCAAAAGCAAGTGCTCGGCGAAAAAATCAGCTCACAGATCGCAAAGTAAATCCAGGGAGATGAAAACTGTGCAGGAAGTTATTATTGCAACGAAAAATGCGGGGAAAGCGAAGGAATTCAGCCGGATGTTCAAGCCGCTGGGCTATGAAGTGAAAACCCTTCTCGACTTTCCTGAATTTGAGGATATTGAAGAAACTGGAAGCACGTTTGAGGAAAATGCAGTCCTTAAAGCTGAGGCTGTCTCTAAAGCCTTTGGAAAAATCGTCATTGCCGATGATTCCGGCCTTATGATCGATGCCCTTGAGGGCCGTCCGGGCATCTACTCGGCAAGATACGCAGGCGAAGCGAAAAGTGATGAAGCAAATATGCAAAAGGTGCTCGCAGAGCTTGAAGGTGTTCCGGAAGAAAAGAGGACAGCCAGATTTTATTGCGCCCTGGCTGTTTCGGTGCCAGGCAAGGAAGCTTACACAGTCTCCGGTGCGTGTGAGGGCAGGATTCTGACTGATAAAAGGGGCAGCCATGGATTTGGCTATGATCCGATTTTCTTCGTGACTGAAAAAAATAAAAGCATGGCAGAACTCCCACCTGAAGAGAAAAGCCAGATCAGCCACAGGGCCAAGGCCCTTGAAAAGCTCGAAAACAGTCTGGGTACCCTTTTTAAAGGTGATGGAGCCAATGGCTAAAATACTGATCGTAAGCGACAGCCATGGGCTGGAGGAGGAAGTTGCGCAGCTCGCTGAAAAGCATGGAAAAGATGCTGATCTTATGATTCACTGCGGGGATTCCGAGCTGCCTGCCGGACATCCGGCTATGTCGGGTTTTGCTGGAGTAAGGGGAAATTGCGATTATGATGATGCCTATCCTGACCAGCTTGCCAAACACCTTGGAGGCTTGACGATTTTTGTTACCCATGGCCATCTGTACGGAGTGAAGAGCAGCCTTATGAAGCTAAAGTATAAAGGCGAGGAGGAAGGAGCAGACATCATCTGCTTCGGACATTCGCATGAGCTGGGGGCAGAAATGATTGATGGAAGGCTGTTTTTGAACCCGGGGAGCCTGAGGCTGCCGAGAGGGCGCTATGAGAGGACCTATCTCCTGCTGGAAACGGCAGATAGGGAGATCCGTGTGGATATATATGACTTTGAAGCCGGAAAGCTTGAAAAGCTGTCACAGACTTTTCAGATTCCGGAAAGGGCATGAATCCGTTTATTGTAGGGGGGGGAAACCCCTCCTGCAATAAGCAGATGTATATTGCCGGAAAAAATGATGCCAGGTTTATTATATTTTTCCTGAAAAGCTGTTGACTTTCATTTATTTGTCTACTATAATAAAAAATGTCTTCGAGATAACTTATTAAAATAATGTCCCAGTAGCTCAGCAGGATAGAGCAACGGCCTTCTAAGCCGTCGGTCGGGAGTTCGAATCTCTCCTGGGACGCCATACTACATACACCTATATTACCGCTGTTTGATTTTTATCAAATAGCGGTTTTTTTGTCGTTAAGGAAATAATAAATCGTTGATCCGTGTCCAGCCGCTGCGGCTGGGTTCTCGGGGTTACCAGCCTCTTTTCTAAAAAGATTTGCCGGTAATGCTTCAATTAGACTTCTTATTATGCATGAGTTTCTGCTTTTCATGTCGGTTCATGCATAGATTTAATCTCCTTCTATACATAGCTCACTCCTTTTAATGCCGGTCATGCATAAATTAAGCCTCTTACTATACCTGACTTACTCCTTTTCCTGCCGCTCATGCATAGAATAAGCCTCTTACTATGCATGACTCACTCCTTTTCCTGCTGATCATGCATAGAATAAGCCTCTTACTATACATGAGTCTCTGCTTTTACTGCCGGTTATGCATCGATTAGCCCTCTTACTATGCATGACTCACTCCTTTTCCTGCCAGTCATGCATCGATTAGCCCTCTTACTATGCATGACTCACTCCTTTTCCTGCCGAAGATGTATCGATGCCCCCAGGGAAGCTGTTCATTATGCTGAAAAATTGCCCTAGGACGGGGTCTGTTTTTTGTATTCAAGGCACTTACACTTTTGTTCTTCTTCGAAAACCTGTCTCTTATCCTATTAAGGTTACAGAGTTTATAAAAGTACTCAGTACTGCAGCTAAATATTATACCTCCCGCCAAATGAAAGCGCTTCTTTATGTGTTAGTAAACCTAACATGATTAACAGGTTTCTTCTATATTATATGCTCATTGAAAATGCGCCATTAAATCCTAAATGCTGCATCTTTATATTGAAAAAGCATTCTAAAGAATATCCCCAGCACAGATCACTCTATGATGCTATAAAAGAGAGGATTATCCGGATAAAGGGATTGAAAAATAAAATAAAAAATTTCTTGGCTGAATAAATTCATATATACAAGCAATGAAAGCGCATTCAATATATCTGATAAATCTAAATTATCTAATAATTCTTGAAAATGGTGTTGACTCCCAAAAAAAATGAGCGTAAGATAGTCCTCAAATAATAAAACAAACCGCTCCACACCGGAACTGAAAGCGTGGAACCTATATTTTTTTAACTTGTCATTTCAACCGTTTAAAGCGTGTATACATTAAATCGAAGAGGTGTTTTTCGTGTCTGAGCAATTGATATTTTTAAACGGGGAGTTTGTGACGAAAGAGAATGCAAAAATATCCGTTTATGACCATGGCTTCCTTTATGGAGACGGCATCTTTGAAGGGATCCGGGTATACAGCGGAAATATTTTCAGGATGAAGGAGCATATGGACCGGCTTTATCGTTCAGCTAAATCCATTTTACTGACAATGCCGTATACGGAGGATGAGCTGACAGATATCATTGTTGCCACTGTCGAAAAGAATTCGTACGAAGATGCCTACATCCGGGTTGTTGTTTCCAGGGGAGTGGGCGACCTCGGGCTGGACCCTTACAATTGCAAAAAAGCAAATGTTGTAGTGATTGTAGAGCCCCTGAGCATCTTTCCGAAAGAATTGTATGAGACAGGGCTGGAGATTGTCACTGTAGCGACAAGAAGGAACAGGCCGGATGTATTAAGCCCTAAAGTTAAGTCGTTGAATTATTTGAACAATGTCCTGGTAAGGATTGAGGCCCGCCTGGCAAATGTCAGTGAAGCGCTTATGCTGAATGATCAGGGCTATGTGGCGGAGGGTTCGGCTGACAATGTGTTCATCATCAAGGATAGATGCTTTTATACGCCTCCGGGATACGTCGGGGCGCTTGAAGGGATTACCCGCAATGCGGTCATGGAAATTGCCAGGGAGCTTGGCTATGAAGTGAAGGAGGAGCCTTTCACAAGGCACGATGTTTATACGGCGGATGAAGTATTCCTTACAGGGACGGCAGCCGAGGTCATTGCAGTCGTAAAGGTGGACGGACGGACAATCGGTGAAGGCTATCCGGGGGCACATACAAAAGAGCTTCTGGTGAAGTTCCGGGAAAGAGTGGTTTCAGAAGGTGTTAAAGTAGCATCGAAGCATTTTGAACCCCATGTAAGCTGACAGAATATCACTATATGTTAAAAGCGCGGATGAGGATAAGTAGTTTTGCGGATCAGGATTTACAGAGAGCCGGGCAGGCTGAGAGCCGGCATTCCTGCCGCATCATGAACTCCCCTCAGAGCGCCGGCCTGAAAGCTTGACGAGTAGGGCCGGCCGGGTGTGAGAACCCGTTATCAAAAAGGATGGCAGCTGCCGTCCATAAGTGCACGCAAATTGCGTGAATCAGGGTGGTACCGTGGAACAGGCTGACAAAGCCTTTTCATCCCTTCGTCTGCTGATGCAGGCGTTCTTGGGGATGGGAAGGCTTTTTATATTGTTTTTTTCTTGAATCAAAAGGAGGTTATTTCAAAATGCTGCAGGAAGCTGCCTTTGCAGAAAACAAGACTGGCTTGAAGCCGGCGACCGGTGCGGAACTGCTATTGCAGGCGCTGGAGAAGGAACAGGTGGAAGTGATTTTTGGCTATCCGGGAGGGGCTGTCCTTCCGATTTATGACAAAATCTATGATTCTGGCATACTTCATGTGCTTCCCAGGCATGAACAGGGAGGCATCCATGCTGCGGAAGGATATGCAAGGATTTCCGGCAAGCCTGGAGTTGTCATCGCCACTTCAGGGCCGGGGGCGACCAATATTGTAACAGGCCTTGCAGACGCGATGATGGATTCTTTGCCTCTTGTCGTCATTACCGGGCAGGTGGCAACAGGCGTCATCGGAACGGATGCCTTCCAGGAGGCTGACATCCTCGGGATTACCACCCCGATAACCAAGTATAACTATCAGGCAAGGAGCATAGCGGACATCCCGAGGATTGTGAAGGAGGCCTTTCATATTGCTTCCACTGGGAGGCCAGGTCCGGTATTGATCGATATTCCGAAGGATATTGCAGCAGGCGCCAAACAGCCTCCGGAGGAAACAGAAGTCTTTCTCCCTGGCTACCAGCCGACCTTAAAGCCAAACTATCTCCAGATCCGAAAGCTGACAGAGGCGGTGAGCCGTGCGAAAAGGCCGGTCATCCTGGCAGGGGCGGGCGTCCTCCATGCAAAGGCTTCCGGATTGCTTAAGGAATATGCCGAACAGCAGCAGCTTCCGATCGTGCATACCCTTCTCGGACTCGGGGGCTTTCCTGCAGACCACAGCCTGTTTGTCGGGATGGCCGGTATGCATGGATGCTATGCAGCCAATATGGCTTTGCATGAATGCGATCTGCTCATCAATATCGGGGCGAGGTTTGATGACAGGCTCACCGGCAATCTTGCCTATTTTGCACCTAAGGCAGATGTGGCCCATGTTGATATCGACCCTGCAGAGATCGGCAAAAATGTCCCAACCCTAATTCCGGTTGTGGCTGATGCAAAAGAAGCTTTGAACCAGCTCGTGAGCCAGAAGGGAAAGCCTCCTGAACATGGTGAATGGATGGCAAGGCTTAAAAGCTGGAAGGAAGAATTCCCTTACTATTTTCACAAATCTGCTGACTTGAAGCCGCAGCGGGTCATGGAGCTCTTGTTTGAAAAGACTGGGGGGGATGCAATTGTCACGACAGATGTCGGGCAGCATCAAATGTGGGCAGCGCAATATTACCGCTTTAAGAAAGCTGGAAGATGGGTAACTTCAGGCGGGCTCGGCACGATGGGATTCGGAATGCCGGCGGCCATCGGGGCGCAGCTTGCTGCACCAGATTCCCTGGTCATTTCGATTGTTGGCGACGGCGGCTTCCAGATGTCCGCACAGGAGCTCGGCCTGATCCGTGAGCTTAATCTCCCGGTAAAGATAGCAATCTTCAATAACAGGGCACTTGGGATGGTAAGGCAGTGGCAGGAAATCTTTTATGATTCCCGCTTTTCGCACAGCAAAGCCCAGTATCAGCCTTCCTTTGTTAAGCTGGCGGAAGCCTATGACATCAAAGCCTATGAAATCCGTACGGAGGAAGAGGCTGAAAAGGTGCTGGATGAAGCACTCAAAAGCAATGAGCCGGTGTTATTCGACTTCAGGATAGCTCCTGATGAAAATGTATTCCCGATGATCGCCCCGGGCAAAGGGCACCATGAGATGGAAGGTGTAAAACCATGAAACGAATCATCTGTTTAACCGTGATGAACAGGCCGGGGGTCCTTAATAGAATCACCAACCTGTTCTCAAAGCGCAACTTCAACATTGAAAGCATCTCGGTCGGGCATTCCGAGCAGGAGGGGATTTCCCGGATCACCTGCACGGTCCACGTGGACAATGAAGAGGCCGCAGAGCAGATTGCGAAACAGCTCAACAAACAGATTGATATTTTAAAAGTAAACGATATAAGCGGCCAGCAGATTGTCGCCAGGGAGCTTGCGCTCATAAAGGTGCTGTCGCTGCCGCAGGCGAGAAGTGAATTATACTCGCTGATCGAGCCTTTCCGGGCCTCTGTGATAGATGTCGGCAAAGACAGCCTGGTTATCCAGATCACAGGCGAGTCGGAAAAAATAGAAGCTTTCATTGAGCTTATAAAGCCGTATGGAATCAAGGAGATCGCCCGGACGGGGACAACAGCCTTTACAAGAGGAAGCCAGAGGAGCCAGGGGCAGCCGAAGAATTATTCAATTGTATAAAAAGATTTCTATATAAAAAATCCAAAAACGAGAGGGAGAATGAATCATGGCGAAAATGTATTATAACGGAGACGCAAATCCAGCTTATTTAAACGGAAAGAAGGTAGCGGTGATCGGGTA
Source organism: Bacillus infantis (assembly GCF_020171945.1). Classification (GTDB taxonomy): domain Bacteria; phylum Bacillota; class Bacilli; order Bacillales; family Cytobacillaceae; genus Bacillus_AB; species Bacillus_AB infantis_A. The sequence continues at coordinate 234,709 of NZ_JAIVAP010000002.1, forward strand.
TGGATCACAGGGCCATGCACATGCCCAGAACCTGAGGGACAGCGGTGCTGATGTAGTAATCGGGCTAAGAAAAGGAAGGTCATGGGATAAAGCATCAGAGGATGGGTTTCAGGTATTTCCTGTAGGAGAGTCTGTTGCACAAAGCGATATTGTCATGATCCTCCTGCCGGATGAGCTTCAGCCTAAAGTCTACAAGGAAGAAATTGAGCCGAATCTGACAAATCAGGCCCTGCTGTTTGCGCACGGTTTCAATATCCATTTCCATCAGATTGTGGCGCCAGAGACTTGTGATGTCCTGCTGGTGGCTCCAAAAGGCCCTGGCCATCTTGTACGAAGGACATATCAGGAAGGAGCAGGGGTGCCGGCTTTATTTGCAGTCCATCAGGATGTAACAGGTGAAGCCCAGGAGCTTGCACTGGCTTATGCAAGAGCGATTGGGGCACTGAGGGCAGGAGCGCTTGAAACCACATTCAAGGAAGAAACAGAAACCGATTTATTCGGCGAACAGGCTGTACTGTGCGGAGGCCTGACATCACTTGTGAAAGCAGGTTTTGAAACATTGACTGAGGCAGGCTATCAGCCTGAGCTGGCATATTTCGAGTGTCTCCACGAGCTCAAGCTGATTGTAGACCTGATGTATGAAGGCGGCCTTGAAGGAATGCGCTACAGCATTTCCGATACGGCGCAATGGGGTGATTTTGTCAGCGGGCCGAGAGTAGTGGATGAAAGAGTGAAGCAGGAGATGAAAGCTGTCCTGAAGGATATCCAGGAAGGCAAGTTCGCGAAAGGCTGGATCCTGGAAAATCAGGCAAACCGTCCGGTCTTCAACAGTATCCTTGCAAGTGAAAATGAGCATCCGATTGAGCAGGTCGGCAGGGAGCTGAGAAAAATGATGCCATTTGTGAATAAAGAGAAAAAGAAAGAAGTGGCTGTCAGTGCGAACCATTAACATCTTTGACACCACTTTGCGTGACGGGGAACAGTCTGCAGGAGTCAACTTGAATCTATCTGAAAAGCTGGAAATTGCAAAGCAGCTCGAAAGGCTCAATGTCGATATTATAGAAGCCGGTTTTCCGGCAGCTTCAAAAGGCGATTTCACTTCTGTCCGGGAGATAGCCGGCCTTATCAGGAACTGCTCGGTTACAGGGCTTGCAAGATCGGTGATGTCAGATATCGATGCAGCCTGGGAGGCATTGAGAGAGGGGGGGGATCCGAGGCTCCATGTCTTCCTCGCAACCTCCCCCATCCACCGGCAGTATAAATTAAAGCAGTCAAAGGAAGAAGTCATTGAGACGGCGGTTTCTGCTGTAAAATATGCTGCCGGGAAGTTCCCGCTCATTCAATGGTCGGCAGAGGATGCCTGCCGGACGGAGCTGCCTTTCCTGGCCCGCATCGTTGAGGAAGTCATCCAGGCCGGGGCCAGGGTTATTAATATACCGGATACGGTCGGATATATCTCGCCTGGTGAATATGGCAAGGTTTTTCAGTACTTAAGAGAAAATGTCCCATCCATTGATAAAGTCATATTATCGGCTCACTGCCATGATGATCTTGGCATGGCGATTGCCAACTCCCTTGCAGCCATCGAAAATGGGGCTGGACAGATTGAAGGGACAATCAACGGCATCGGGGAACGGGCTGGGAATGCTGCGCTGGAAGAGCTTGCCGTCGCTCTGCACATACGGCAGGACCACTATCAGGCAGGGACCCGCCTCAAGCTGGAGGAAATCAGCAGAACAAGCAGTCTTGTCAGCAAGCTGACTGGCATGGCTGTCCCGGCGAACAAGGCAATTGTCGGCAGGAATGCATTTGCGCATGAGTCGGGCATCCACCAGGATGGCGTGCTGAAAGAGAAGACCACTTATGAAATCATTTCACCTGAACTTGTCGGCTTCCACTCCAACTCCATGGTACTCGGAAAACATTCTGGCAGGCATGCGTTCAAATCACGCCTTGAAGAGCTGGGGCTGGCTGTTCCAGATGAAGAAATCAAGCCGCTGTTTGCTATTTTTAAAGACTTGGCAGACAGAAAGAAAGAGATGACAGATGATGATCTTGCCGCCATTGTCCTGGAGGAAAGGCTGTCGAAGGATCAGCAATTCTATGAACTGCTCCAGATTCAGGTCCAGTATGGGACCAATCAAGTGCCAACTGCGACGGTGACGCTGTCAGGCAGGGAGAATGAAGTCGTCCAGGAAGCAGCGACCGGGGCAGGGAGCATAGAAGCGCTGTACAACACGCTGGAGAAATCAGTGAATGGTGCGGTGAACCTCCTGGATTACCGGATCCAGTCGGTCGGGGCCGGAAGAGATGCCCTTGCGCAGGTATTCGTCAAAATGAAATACAACGGCAGGGAAACAAGTGGAAGGGGGCTTGCGCAGGATGTACTTGAAGCATCCGCGAAAGCATATTTGAACGCTGTAAACAGGGTCATCTATCTGGAGGAAAAGACGAAAGTGGCTTTATAAAACTTGCAACGGAGGGATTAGGCATGAAGAAACGGATCGCAGTGCTGCCGGGTGACGGCATCGGAAAAGAAGTGGCAGCAGGGGCAGTTGAAGTGCTGCAGGCTGCAGGAGAACGATTTGGGCATACATTTGAATTCAGCTATGGAAAAATTGGCGGAGCAGCAATTGATTCCACCGGGGTGCCGCTGCCGGAAGAAACGGTCGAACTCTGTAAAAGCAGTGATGCCATTTTGCTTGGAGCTGTTGGCGGGCCGCGCTGGGAGAAGCTTCATCCAAGCCTCCGGCCGGAACGCGGCCTCCTGAAAATCCGCAAAGATCTGAATCTATATGCCAACCTCCGGCCTACCAGCTATTTTGCAAGTGTGGCAGATTCCTCGCCTTTAAGGAAGGAAGTCATCGAAGGTACCGACTTTTTAATGGTAAGGGAGCTGACCGGGGGACTCTACTTTGGAAAGCCGAGTGAAAGGACCGGGAATGGCAATGAAGAATCTGCCGTGGACACTTTATTTTATAAAAAGGAAGAAGTGCAGAGAGTGGTAAGGCTGGCTTTTGAACTCGCCCGTGGAAGAAACGGAAAGGTTACGAGCGTTGATAAGGCGAATGTTCTTGAATCAAGCAGGATGTGGAGGGAAACGGCAGAGGAAATTGCAGCCCAATATCCCGATGTACAGCTCGAGCATATGCTTGTCGATAATGCGGCCATGCAGATCATTAAAAACCCAAAACAGTTTGATGTGATTGTCACTGAGAATATGTTTGGAGATATTTTAAGTGATGAAGCTTCTGTTCTGACTGGATCTCTGGGTATGCTCCCATCTGCAAGCCTGTCTGAAGGAGGGCCATACCTTTATGAGCCCATCCATGGATCGGCTCCGGACATCGAAGGCAGAGGCATCGCCAACCCGGTCGGAATGATCCTTTCCGCGGCCATGATGCTCCGCCTCTCTTTCGGGATGGAAGAAGAAGCTGCTGCAATCGAGAAGGCAGTCAGTGATGTACTCGAGTCAGGCATTCGCACAGCCGATTTGGCTTCAGGAGGGAAGGCAGCTTCTACCAATGTGATGATTGAGGAAATTAAAGCTGCCCTGCTGGATAATGAAGCCATCCTGCAGATTATGGGGGCATATGCCTGACAGTTCAGGATATCACGGCTGGTCTTCCAGCCGTGTACTTATTTATAAAGATTCCGGGAGAAGGAACCGGAAAAGATGGAGGGAGAAAATAGATGGGCAAATCAATTGTGGAAAAAATTTGGGACCGTCATATCGTCCATACAGAAACCGATAAGCCTGATCTGCTTTATATCGATTTGCATTTAGTGCATGAAGTGACTTCCCCTCAGGCATTTTCCGGCCTGCGGATGAAAAACAGGAAGGTCAGGCGCCCGGACAAAACCTTCGCTACTATGGATCATAATGTGCCGACAATCAACCGCGGCCAAATTGATGATCCAGTCGCCAAAAATCAGATGACCACTCTTGAAAAAAATTGCCTGGAATTTGGTGTGCCGCTTGCAGGAATGGACAGCCCGGATCAGGGCATTGTCCATGTCATCGGCCCGGAGCTTGGCCTGACCCGCCCGGGGATGACCATTGTCTGCGGGGACAGCCATACTTCCACCCACGGAGCTTTTGGCTCACTCGCTTTTGGCATAGGTACAAGCGAAGTGGAGCATGTGCTTGCAACCCAGACATTGTGGCAGTCCAGGCCGAAAACCCTGAAGCTTCAGATTGATGGCCAGCTTGAGAGCGGTGTTACAGCCAAGGATGTCATTCTCTATATCATCAGCAGGTTTGGCATCGGTTTTGGAACAGGACATGTCATTGAATACTGCGGAGAGGCTGTAAGAGGGATGTCGATGGAAGAGCGGATGACCATTTGCAATATGTCGATTGAGGGAGGAGCAAGGGCAGGCCTGGTCAGTCCTGATGAGACCACTTTCTCTTATATTAAGGGAAGGAAATATGCACCGAAAGGCATGGAGTGGGACATTTCACTCGCTCATTGGCAGGCTCTGGCCTCAGACCCTGATGCGAACTATGATAAAGAAATTATGCTTGATGCTGGTGAAATCCCGCCGATGGTCAGCTGGGGGACCAATCCATCCATGGCAGCTGGGGTTGATGAAAGTATACCTTCTGAATCTGATTGCAAGACCGAAACAGAACGGGCATCACTAGAGCGGGCTCTTCGGTATATGGGGCTTTCTGAAGGGCAGGAAATCACCGATATCAGCATTCAGCATGTGTTCATCGGGTCGTGCACAAATTCACGCATCGAGGACCTTAGGCAGGCGGCAGAGTTTGCGGCAGGCAAAAAAGTCCATCCGGGTGTCAGGGCCCTTGTAGTACCGGGATCACAGGCTGTGAAGGAGCAGGCAGAAAACGAGGGGCTTCATCAGATTTTCATCGAATCAGGCTTTGAATGGCGGGAATCCGGATGCAGCATGTGCCTCAGCATGAATAATGATATCGTGCCTCCGGGCGAGCATTGCGCGTCGACCTCTAACCGCAATTTCGAGGGGCGGCAGGGATCTGGTGCGAGGACTCACCTTGTCAGCCCGCTCATGGCAGCAGCTGCTGCTGTCAATGGAAGATTTGTTGATGTCAGAAAAACATTGATAGAAGAATCAATCATTATATAGGGGGAGATGGAATGGGCGGTTTCAAAAAGCTGTCAGGCAAAGCAGCTGCGCTGGACAGGGTGAATGTAGATACTGATCAGATCATACCAAAGCAATTTTTGAAAAGAATCGAGAAAACCGGATTCGGGAAATACCTGTTCTATGACTGGCGCTTTAAAGATGGCCAGCCGGATCCTGCCTTTGAATTGAATAAGCCTGAAAACAGCGATGCAAGTATTCTAATCGCAAATGAAAACTTCGGCTGCGGCTCTTCGAGGGAGCATGCCCCTTGGGCTCTGCAGGACTATGGATTCAAAGCGGTGATTGCCCCCTCCTTCGCTGATATCTTCCATCAGAACTGCCTGAAAAATGGACTGCTGCCGATCCGGCTGAGCCAGGGGGAGACAGAACAGCTGCTCTCTAAGGCAGCAGAGGCGGAATTCGTTTTGACGGTAGACCTTGAAACTCAGTCAGTCTATAGTGACGACGGCTTTTCTGCAGCTTTTCCATTGCAGCCATATTGGAAAACAATGCTCCTCAATGGCTGGGATGAAATTGAAATCACGCTTCAGCTGGAGGGAAAAATAGAAGCATATGAAAAAACAAGCTAGATCCACTTCCCTGTGGATCTTCTTTGTTTTCCCCCATGGAAGCACAAAAGTGTTCCCCCTCAAGACTCTTTCCTCCTAATTTCTTTTTTCTTTCTATGCGTGCTATACTATCTTCATTATTAACAGGGAAGGCGGTTTTTCATGACTAAGCGGAACCAGAACGACAGCAGCAATATCATCCCCTTTCCCGGTCTGGAAAAACGTTTGCTGGAAAAAGGGCTTGAGAGCCTGCAGGGAAAGAAATTTTCCGATGCAATCAAGCTTTTTGAGGACGCCAAGGAGCTTGACCCGGAGAGCAGTGATATACATATAGGTCTTGTCCTGGCCTATTTTGAGGCCGGAGCGCTGAAAAAGGCCAAAAACCTTGCAAAATCCATGCTTCAGGAGGGGATCGGAGATTATTTTGAAATCGTAGACCTCTATCTGATGATCATGGTTCAGCTCCATGAATATGGGGAAATCGCGGCCACCATTGAAGCCCTTCTCCAGGAAAGGGAGATTCCGAAGGATAAGCTGGAGCATTTCGCTAAAATGCTGCACTTCAGCAGGCGTATGGCAGAGGGAAGCCCGGATCCTGTTGCGGAAGAAAAGCTTCATGGTGAATATAAGGATAAGGAGCTGAATCTCCTTTCCTATCAAGACCCGAAAGAGCAGGTCCTGCTGTTGGCAAAGCTTGCAAACATCAACGTCAGGCCTTATCTTGACGAGCTGAAGTCTTACCTGATTTCAGAGGAAGGCCATCCTTTCCTGAAAACAATGATTATCAATATATTGAAAGAGCAGGAATATGATAAGCCGGTGACCGTACAAAAGCTCGGGATGAAAGAAGAATTCATACCATCTGCACTTCATGATGTTCATGATCATAAGCAGCTGAGGGCAATTGAAGCAGCGGTAAAAGATAAGCTGGAACACGAAGATCCGGTCCTGCTGGAAAATATCATCGCTTTGCTCGAGAGGCAGTTCTTTTTGCTGTACCCATTCAAGCTGCAGCCTGATGAGCCTGACCTTTGGGCGGCTGCTTACCATCTTGTCGGATGTTCATTTTACGGCATGGACGGAGATCCGGGTGAATTGGCCGGCCAATATGGGGTGGAAGCTGACAATCTTGAAGCATCCAGGATTTTTATAGGGAAGATAGAAGAAATTTCTTATCCCAATATTTGAGTATCTCTGTTGAAACAAAGATAACGTATGTTATAATATAGTGGCTGTTATGTGTAAAAATAGTTATTTTACATATCAAAAAGATGAATATGCTATGATATTAAGGTAATATTCATACAAAGTCCGCTAAAATGGTAATGACAATAGATTGTTGGAGGGAATTATAGTATGTCTGCAAAGTTTGAAAAGCTAGAAGGGAACCAAGGGGTTCTTACAATTGAAGTAGATGCAGAGAAAGTCAAAGAAGGTCTGGACGCTGCATTCAAAAAAGTTGTTGCTCAAGTAAACGTGCCAGGATTCCGTAAAGGAAAAATGCCGCGCGGAATGTTTGAAAAGCGCTTTGGCGTTGAATCTCTATACCAGGATGCAATTGACTTCCTTCTTCCGGAAGCTTATGCAAGTGCGATTGATGAGACAGGAATCGAGCCTGTTGACCGTCCTGAAATCGATGTTGAGCAGATTGAAAAGGGCAAGAGCCTTATTTTCAAGGCGACTGTTACAGTTAAGCCTGAGGTTAAGCTTGGCGAATACAAAGGTCTTGAAGTAGAAAAGCTTGAAACAGAAGTGACTGAAGAAGATGTGAACAATGAAATCACTTCCCTTCAGGAGCGCCAGGCTGAATTGGTTGTTAAAGAAGAAGGCAAAGCTGAAAACGGCGATACAGTTGTCATGGACTTTGAAGGTTTTGTTGATGGCGAAGCTTTCGAAGGCGGAAAAGCTGAGAACTATTCACTTGAACTTGGTTCAGGCCAATTCATCCCTGGTTTCGAAGAGCAGCTTGAAGGAACAGCTGCAGGCGAATCTAAGGATGTTGAAGTAACTTTCCCTGAGGAATACCATGCTGCTGAACTTGCCGGCAAGAAGGCAGTATTCAAGGTAACTGTCCACGAAATTAAAGGCAAAGAGCTTCCTGAGCTTGATGACGAGTTTGCAAAGGATGTTGACGAAGAGGTTGAAACTCTTGATGCCCTTAAGGAAAAAATCAGGACTCGCCTTGAAGAAAGCAAGAAGCAGGAATCTGAAAACAACCTTCGCGACACTGTTGTCGAAAAAGCTGCTGATAATGCTGAAATCGACCTGCCTGCAGTAATGATCGACAATGAAGTCGACAGAATGATGCAGGAATTTGAACAGCGCCTTCAAATGCAGGGCATGAACCTTGAGCTTTACTTCCAGTTCTCTGGCCAGGACGAAAGCGCCCTGCGCGAGCAGATGAAAGAAGAAGGCGAAAAGCGTGTACGCATCAACCTGACTCTTGAAGAGATTGCAAAAGCTGAGAACATCGAAGTAACAGACGAAGAGGTTACTGCTGAGCTTGATAAAATGGCTGAAATGTACAACATGACTGCCGATGCAATCAAGCAGGCGCTTGGAAGCCTCGAAAGCGTGAAAGCTGACCTTAAGGTGAAAAAAGCTGTTGATTTCCTTATCGAAAACAGCAAAACTGCTTAATAGTCAAAAAAAATGATAGTAATAGCAGCAATGTCTGCATAAACTTTTTTAATAAAACAAGGCGCGATTTGATCGTGCCTTGTTTTATACAATAAAAAGCAGCATATAGTATATAAGAGCCTAAAATGGACAGGAAAAATTCTATACATAATGCGCCGTAATTAAATATCCCTTAATCGGGATTTAACTCTCTGTTTTATGGATAAGCTTATTGGGTACATATTTTTAAATGCGGATCAGCAGACAGAAATTGAAACATACTTTTCTAAGAGTTATCATTTCCTGTCCAGTTGTTAAATGTGTTACAATGCAATACATAACTGTTAAAGTTTTCTCCTGTGCAGCTGTTCCCAACAGTCGATTGATAAGAAGCAATCAAAAAGGACAAAAAGGCACAGGGATTGTTTGGGGTCTCCCCAGCCGGTTTTTCATAAGCTGAAAAAGCTGAATAGTAAAAATTGTTTGCAGTGATCCGCAAGCTTTATATAAGGCACAGAAGTAATTCAAGGGGTGAAGGCATTGTTTAAATTTAATGATGAAAAAGGGCAATTAAAGTGTTCCTTCTGTGGGAAAACACAGGATCAAGTACGTAAATTAGTTGCCGGACCAGGTGTATATATATGTGACGAGTGCATCGAGCTCTGCACTGAAATCGTGGAAGAGGAGCTTGGCACAGAGGAAGAAGTGGAATTCAAGGATGTGCCAAAGCCGGCAGAAATCCGCGATATTCTTGACGAGTATGTAATCGGCCAGGAACAGGCTAAGAAATCTCTGTCAGTGGCTGTATATAACCACTATAAGAGAATCAATTCAAACAGCAAGATCGATGATGTTGAGCTTTCAAAAAGCAATATCAGCATGATCGGGCCGACAGGAAGCGGTAAGACCCTCCTTGCCCAGACGCTTGCCCGCATTCTCAACGTTCCATTTGCAATCGCTGATGCAACGTCTCTTACAGAAGCTGGCTATGTGGGGGAAGATGTGGAAAACATTCTCCTGAAATTGATCCAGGCTGCAGACTATGATGTAGAGAAAGCTGAAAAAGGCATAATCTATATCGATGAAATCGATAAGGTTGCCCGCAAATCTGAGAACCCGTCCATTACAAGGGATGTATCAGGTGAAGGTGTACAGCAGGCATTGCTTAAGATTTTGGAAGGAACTGTTGCGAGTGTTCCTCCACAGGGCGGCAGGAAGCATCCGCACCAGGAATTTATCCAAATCGATACAACAAATATTCTGTTCATCTGCGGCGGTGCGTTTGACGGCATCGAGCAGATCATCAAGCGCCGCCTTGGCCAGAAAGTGATCGGTTTCGGTTCTGAACAGAAGCAGCAGGAGCTTGACCAGAAGGAATTGCTTTCAAAAGTTCTTCCAGAAGACCTCCTGAAATTCGGTTTGATCCCTGAATTCATCGGTCGTCTTCCGGTCATTGCCAGCCTTACTCAGCTGGATGAGGAAGCTCTTATTGAAATTCTGACAAAGCCGAAAAATGCTCTTGTTAAGCAGTATCAGAAAATGCTTGAGCTTGATGATGTTGAGCTTGAATTTGAAGAAGGTGCCCTGCATGAGATTGCGAAGAAAGCAATCGAGCGCAAAACAGGCGCCCGCGGACTGCGCTCAATCATCGAAGGCATTATGCTGGACGTTATGTTCGATCTTCCGTCCCGCGATGATATTTCTAAATGCATCATCACAAAAGAGACAGTTACAGATAACAGTGTGCCAAAGCTTGTGCTGAATGATGGTACTGTCGTGGAAGAAGAGCGTAAAACATCTGCATGATAGAAGAATAAACAAAGCCAGGCCGGAGTTTTCTCTGCCTGGCTTTTTTGCATTCGCTGCTGCATGTAAGGATCCTCTAAGTCTTGGTGAAGGAAGTTTTTTACAGTGTATTCTTGTTTATTCCAACCTGCACAAGGAGATACTACCAAGTATCAGCTTGAACAAAAGTGCAGGAGGGATACTATGAGTTGGACCGGAATAGCTTTATTCATCCAGCTGTTTTTCGGGATCATTATCGGACTTTATTTCTGGAATCTGCTAAAGAGCCAGCGGACTCAAAAGGTATCTATTGACCGGGAGTCCAAAAAAGAAATGGACCAGCTAAAAAAAATGCGTTCCATCAGGCTGACTGAACCGCTTTCGGAAAGAGTTCGTCCGGCAAGCTTTGAAGATATCGTCGGCCAGAGAGATGGGATTAAGTCATTAAAAGCGGCACTCTGCGGACCAAATCCTCAGCATGTCATCATTTATGGGCCTCCCGGAGTCGGAAAAACCGCTGCGGCAAGGCTGGTGCTGGAAGAAGCAAAGAAGCAGGACAAGTCGCCGTTTCGGAAATCTTCTGTTTTCGTTGAGCTTGATGCGACAACAGCCCGCTTCGATGAAAGGGGTATTGCAGATCCGCTGATCGGTTCTGTCCATGATCCTATTTATCAAGGGGCAGGTGCTATGGGACAGGCGGGAATTCCGCAGCCGAAGCAGGGAGCAGTCACCAATGCACACGGGGGAGTGCTGTTCATTGATGAAATTGGGGAGCTCCATCCGATTCAAATGAATAAGCTGCTTAAAGTTTTGGAGGATCGCAAGGTCTTTCTGGAAAGCGCCTATTATAATGAAGAAAATACGCAGATCCCTCAGCATATCCATGATATTTTTAAGAACGGGCTTCCTGCAGATTTCAGGCTTGTGGGAGCGACGACAAGGACTCCGAGTGAGATTCCGCCGGCAATCAGATCCCGCTGCATGGAAGTATTTTTTAAGGAGCTCACTGAAGAGGAAGTTGAAACGATCAGCAGCAAGGCCGCGGATAAGGTCAATATGCCAATCAGCGGCAAAAGCTTAAAGACACTGGCCTCCTATGCACGAAACGGACGCGAAGCGGTTAACCTTGTGCAGATATCTGCAGGGGTGGCCATTACCGAGGATAGGGATTACATAAAGGATGAGGATATTGAATGGGTCATTAACTCAAGCCAGCTCTCTCCAAGGATGGAAAGAAAAATCAATGAAGAATCAGCGGTCGGGCTTGTAAACGGACTTGCTGTATATGGTCCCAACACAGGCGCCCTGCTGGAAATAGAAGTAACGGTCATGCCTGCAAAAGAAAAAGGGTCTATCAATATAACCGGGATTGTTGAAGAAGAGAGCATCGGGGACCGCGGCAAATCGATCCGCAGGAAAAGTATGGCGAAGGGGTCGATTGAAAATGTGTTGACCGTTTTAAAAACAATGGGAGTCCCTGCTGAAGATTATGATATCCATGTAAATTTCCCTGGGGGTGTCCCGATTGACGGACCATCAGCGGGAATTGCCATGGCGACAGGCATTTATTCCGCTATATATAAAAGGCCGGTGAACAGGGAAGTGGCAATGACTGGGGAAATCAGCATCCGCGGCCATGTTAAGCCGATCGGCGGAGTATATGCCAAAGTGAAGGCTGCCCAGAAAGCGGGTGCCAGGACCGTTATCATCCCTGAGGAAAACATGCAAAGCATTTTGAATGAGATAGAGGGAGTCGATATCATTCCTGTCAGCCACCTCAGCCAGGTGTTCACTGCAGCTCTGCTGAAGGACTATGCAAGAGACCAGTCCATCACGGCGTCCATTGAGCTTTCTAAGAAAGAAAGTATGTAAAGGAGCTCCGGTTTGCAGCATATGCTTCAAACCGGAGTTTTATTTTTTTCTGGCAGGATAAAAGAGAAATAAGCTGACTAACAGGAAATCATTCGTCATATAATCAATGAAGCAATAAGATAAGGGGCTGGGCAAGCCGCTTCCGCATTTCATTTAATAGACACCCACAAATAAATAAGTTAGAATTGTACAAAGGCTTGACCTGTGATATGATGCGGGTTTGGAATGATTGTTTGGTTTCTCTTTCTCATTTTTTGCGGGCTTAGTGCAAAGAATAAGGATGAAGCAGATAATATATTTTGATTTGCATTTGGAGGTGCAAACTATGGCGAATAAGAAAGACATCATCGTCCCCCTCCTGCCGCTTCGGGGCTTGCTCGTCTACCCTACAATGGTCCTTCATCTGGACGTTGGACGGGAAAGATCCGTGCAGGCGCTTGAAAAAGCAATGGTAGATGACCATCTTATTTTTTTGACGACTCAAAAGGATATTTCAATAGATGAGCCGGCGGAAGAGGACTTATACAAAATGGGTACTCTTACCCGTGTAAAACAAATGCTGAAGCTTCCAAACGGCACAATCCGTGTGCTGGTGGAAGGATTGAAGAGGGCAGAAATTACCGAGCTCACCGATGAGGGAGATCATTATACAGTCAGTGTTGAGACTTATGATGACAGAGAAGACAAGGATGCCGAAGACCAGGCGCTGATGAGGACGATGCTTGAGTACTTTGAACAGTACATAAAAGTATCCAAGAAGATTTCTGCTGAAACCTATTCCTCAGTATCTGATATAGAGGAACCGGGGCGCATGGCAGATATTGTCGCTTCCCATCTGCCGCTGAAGCTGAAGGAAAAGCAGGATATTCTTGAAATGATCGATGTCAAAAAAAGGCTGAATCAGGTCATAGAGATTATCCACAATGAAAAAGAGGTCCTGAATCTTGAGAAGAAGATTGGGCAGCGCGTCAAAAAAAGCATGGAAAGAACGCAGAAGGAGTATTATCTCCGTGAGCAGATGAAGGCGATTCAGAAGGAATTGGGCGATAAAGAAGGCAAAACGGGCGAAATCGCCGAGCTCAATGACAGAATCGAACAATCCGGGATGCCGGACCATGTAAAGCTTGCAGCATTAAAAGAGCTTGACCGTTATGAAAAGGTGCCATCCAGCTCTGCTGAAAGCGCCGTAATACGCAACTATATCGACTGGCTTGTTTCTCTGCCATGGACAGAGGCAACTGTTGATGACCTGAATATCCATAATGCCGAGCGGATCCTGAATAGGGATCATTACGGCCTTGAAAAGGTCAAGGAGCGGGTGCTTGAATATTTGGCTGTGCAAAAGCTCACCAATTCGCTGAAAGGTCCCATCCTTTGCCTGGCCGGGCCTCCGGGAGTCGGTAAGACGAGCCTTGCCAAATCTATCGCTGCATCGCTGAACCGCAACTTTGTCCGCGTTTCCCTTGGGGGCGTCCGGGACGAATCTGAAATCCGCGGACACAGAAGGACCTATGTCGGCGCCATGCCGGGCCGGATCATCCAAGGCATGAAAAAGGCAGAAACCATCAATCCGGTGTTCCTGCTTGATGAAATTGATAAAATGTCCAATGATTTCAGGGGAGACCCTTCATCAGCCATGCTGGAAGTCCTGGATCCTGAGCAGAACCACAATTTCAGTGATCATTATATTGAAGAAACATATGACCTGTCGAAGGTTATGTTCATTGCAACAGCGAATAATCTGGCAACAATACCGGGCCCTCTCCGCGACCGGATGGAAATCATCACGATTGCCGGCTATACGGAGCTCGAAAAGATCCATATAGCAAAGGACCACCTCCTGCCTAAGCAGATCAGCGAGCACGGGCTCTCTAAATCCCAGCTTCAGATCAGGGAGGACGGAATCCAGAAAATCGTCCGCTATTATACAAGAGAAGCAGGCGTCCGCGGGCTTGAGCGCCAGCTGGCTTCCATCTGCCGTAAGACTGCAAAGATAATTGTTTCAGGCGAGAAAAAGAAGGTCATCATTTCTGAAAAGAATGTAGAAGAGTTCCTTGGAAAGCCTAAGTTCAGATATGGCCAGGCAGAGGTCGAGGATCAGATTGGTGTTGCGACCGGCCTAGCTTATACCACTGTTGGCGGAGATACACTGCAGATTGAGGTATCCTTATCTTCAGGAAAAGGCAAATTGGTCCTGACAGGCAAGCTTGGGGATGTCATGAAAGAATCTGCACAGACTGCATTCAGCTATGTCCGTTCAAAAGCTAAAGAACTGGGCATCGAGGCAGATTTTTATGAAAAGTACGATATCCACATCCATGTGCCTGAAGGTGCCGTTCCGAAAGACGGTCCATCTGCAGGGATTACAATCACAACAGCCCTTGTTTCGGCCTTGTCGGGGAATCCGATACGCAAAGAAGTGGGGATGACAGGAGAAATAACGCTCCGCGGCCGGGTCTTGCCGATTGGCGGAGTGAAAGAAAAAACTTTAAGTGCCCATAGAGCGGGTTTAACTAAAATTATCCTTCCTAAAGATAATGAAAAAGATATTGATGATATTCCAGAGAGTGTCCGCGACGAATTGGATTTTGTTCTCGTATCACATGTTGACGAAGTTCTCAAGCACGCCCTGAATGGAGTGCACAGCAATGAAAGTAAATAGTGCTGAAATCGTTATAAGTGCGGTCAAGCCGGCACAATATCCTGAGGAGTCCCTGCCCGAGTTCGCCCTGGCAGGGAGATCCAATGTCGGCAAATCCTCATTTATTAACAAAATGCTTAACCGCAAGAACCTGGCGAGGACATCCTCAAAGCCAGGCAAAACCCAGACATTGAATTTCTATCTGATCAATGAAATGATGCATTTTGTCGATGTCCCGGGGTATGGCTATGCCAAAGTTTCCAAAAAGGAGCGCGAAGCATGGGGGAGAATGATTGAAACCTATTTTACCTCCAGGGAGCAGCTGAAGGCCGCTGTCCTGATCGTTGACTTGCGCCATCCTCCTACCAAGGACGATATCATGATGTACGATTTCCTGAAGCACCATGGAATCCGATGCATCATAATTGCCACAAAGGCTGATAAAATTCCTAAAACAAAAAGGCAGAAGCATTTCAAAATTACTAAAGAGACTCTGGAGCTTGAACCCGGAGACGATATTGTTTTGTTTTCATCAGAGACCGGTGAAGGCAAGGATGAGGCCTGGGGAATCCTTAAAAAGTATATGCAGAGTTAAAAAACGCCGCTTGGCGTTTTTTTTTGTGCCAAAAAACAGCTTTCTTTCAGCTGTATGACAGCCTTCAGGGAGGAAACGGGAGGAGAAAGCAGTATATCTCCCTATTTAATAGCAATGCTCAGCTGAGTGTCTGTCAGGGCATTATTAGCATAATAAACTGAAAATATAGCTAAATTTGAATTTTGTGGTAAAAGTGAGTGTAATGTTATGGTAATAAGGGTAATAAGTTTGAAATGTAATACAGAAAACATTGAGGGGGAAAACAATTGAAAAAATGGATCATAAGTATTGTTATTTTATGCTGTGCGGCAGTTCTCGGCGCATGCGGTTCAAAGGAGGCTTCCTCTGGCGGAATGAAGCTTGCCGACGAAGGAAAATTTACATATGCTGCATCAGGTGAATTCAAGCCTTTTAGCGTGACAGAAGCAGATGGGACAATGACCGGGTTTGATATCGAAGTCGGAGAAGCAGTGGCCAAGGAGCTGGGCCTTGAACCGGTCCAGAAAAAATTTAAGTTTGGCGGAATTGTGGAAGGCGTCAAATCAGGGCGTTTCGATGCTGCGGTAGCGAGCCACACCATCAATGAAGACAGACTGAAGGCAGTTAATTTTTCTATTCCTTACTATTACTCAGGGCCGCAGATTTTTGTCCGCCCGGACAGTTCAGCAGAAAGCCTGGATGATCTCAAGGATTTGGAAGTAGCCGTATCCAAAGGCTCAACCTATGCAGATTCTGCTGAAGAGGTGACTGATAACATCATTTTTTACGACAGTGATGTTACTGCGCTTGAAGCATTGAGCAGGGGGAAGCATGATGCAGTAATCACAGACTTTATTACAGGTAAAGAAGCCATTGGTTCCGGCATGGAAATCGAAGGCAGGGAGCTGCTTGGCCGCAGTGAGCAGGCGATTGCAGTAGCTAAGGATAATGAAGAGCTGCTCGAGAAAATCAATGAAGCGCTTGAAAAGCTCCACGAGGACGGAACATTGACAGAGATCAGCAAGAAGTACATCGGTGAGGATATCACAGTAGACCCTGAAAAGGAATAAAGGGGGCAGGCGAATGTACCGCACTTGCATTCGCCTCTTTCTGTACATAAAAGACACTCAATATTACAGTTAAAGAGAGGAAAAGCCTATGGAACTAGCCGGAAAGTTTATAGAAACATATCCTGTTTTTTTAAGGGGCATGATTCTTACCTTTGAACTGACGATTGTTTCTATTTTTATTGCCATCTTCATCGGGCTGTTTTTTGCCTTTTTGAAAATCTCGCGAATTAAGATACTTGAATGGATTGCCGACCTATATATATTCCTTGTCAGGGGAACGCCTTTAGTCGTCCAGATCTTTATCTTTTACTTTGGGCTGACGTCGCTGGATATTTCGCAATTCCTGTCCGTTGTCCTTGGACTCGCCTTTCATAATGGCGCCTATATTGCCGAGATCTTCCGGGGTTCCATTCAGTCCATTGAAAAAGGGCAGATGGAGGCGGGCAGGTCGCTTGGCATGTCTGCCGGGCTGGCGATGAGAAGGATCATACTTCCGCAGGCAGTGCGCAGGGCACTTCCGCCGCTTGGAAACCAATTCATCATTGCACTGAAGGATTCTTCCCTTGCGTCGTTTATCGGAATGTATGAACTCTTTAATGTAGCTACGACTTATGGATCAAATGAATATGACTATATGAGCTATCTTCTGATCGTGGCAGTCTACTATCTCATCCTGGTGCTCATAGTCTCATTCGTGGTCAGCATAATTGAAAAACGGATGGCGATCAGCGATTAAGAAAGGAGGCTTTTGCCAGATGGAAGATGCAATCATGATAAAAGTGGAGAAACTGAACAAGTCCTTTGGGGACCTTCATGTATTGAAGGATATAGATATGACAGTGAAAGAAAGTGATGTAGTCTGTTTGATCGGGGCAAGCGGGTCAGGAAAAAGTACGCTGCTAAGATGCCTCAATTTCCTTGAAATGAAGGACAGCGGAAACATCGTCATTGAAGGGGAGAAGGTTGAGAAAGAAACTCATGACCTGAACAGGATCCGGTCAAAAGTGGGGATGGTGTTCCAGCATTTCTATCTGTTCCCCCACCGGACTGTCCTCGAGAATGTAATGGAGGCCCCGGTCCATGTGAAAAAAGTGCCAAAGGAGCAGGCAAGGAAAGAGGCAAAAGAGCTCCTGAAAAAAGTGGGATTATCAGATAAAGAGGATGTATATCCCGCTAAGCTGTCAGGAGGGCAGAAGCAGAGGGTGGCCATTGCAAGGGCATTGGCCATGAAGCCGGATATCATGCTGTTTGACGAACCGACCTCTGCGCTTGACCCGGAGCTGGTCGGTGAAGTGCTTGCCACCATGAAGGACCTTGCGAAGGAAGGGATGACCATGATTGTCGTAACCCATGAAATGGGCTTTGCGAGAGAAGTCGCAGATTTTGCGGTATATATGCATGAAGGAAGGATTGTCGAGGTAGGTCATCCTGAGCAGCTGTTTTTGAACCCGAAAGAAGAGAGGACAAAAAGCTTCCTCGACTCGGTGCTGTAAGGCAGTGGAGATTTTTGAATAAACAAAGATAAAACACCCGGCCGGGTGTTTTATCTTTGTGCAAGTGTGGAATGATAGGCAGTATAAGCCTATTTTTTCTTTGATAACAGCAGGTACAGGCCGACCAGCACCAGTGCAGCAGGCCAGAATCTTAAGATGGATGACAGGCCCGGTCCCAAAGGTCCTAACAGTTGTTCTGCTTTGTCATAGAATAGAAGCAGGATGCTGATGGCCAGGAAAAGCAGTCCCTGGAAAAAGCCGGCCCCCGCCTTTTGGGCCCTGAGCAGGAATCCGAGGGCAATGATCAGGATGAAGGTGCCGATATGGTCCGGCCACACTTCGAGGCGTTTCACGATATGGAAGTGCAATCCAAACCCTGCCAGAATGACGCCGGGGAGGATCGCCTCATAATCTTTGGCTCCGTATCCCTGGAATAAAAAGGCGATTCCGACAATCAATAATAGGGTCGGCCAGGAATAGAAATCCTGGAATAATTGTACGTTTGAGCGCTGCATCAGGAAATAGGCACCGAAGCCTATAAGGATGATTCCTGGGAATATCCGCTGGTTTTTCATTTTTACACCACTTCCAGTAAGGTTCACTTGAATCCCGGCTTTATTTTTGGTACTGTACATAAGTAAGCCTTTTTGTCGATATATGTAATTTTGACTAAGGCTTTCTGCTCCTGCAAGCTTCTTTTTGAGCGGTGCATCGAGAGCACTTATCAATCATTTATATTACCATATGAGTTCATTATCTGTTCACAATTTCACACGAAAAAAATGTTATAATTATTGTATTGAACTACGTACTTAGCTGGGGGTGCAAACACTTTATGCATATTATTGTAGCAGGTCTAAATTATAAAACTGCCCCTGTCGAAATCCGCGAGCGTTTGACATTCAATCCGGACTCGCTGGGAGAAGCCATGACGGCATTGAACAGCAAAAAGAGCATCCTGGAAAATGTTATCCTTTCTACTTGCAACCGCACTGAAATTTACGCAGTGGTCGATCAGCTTCACACCGGCCGCTATTATATAAAAGAATTTTTGTCTGAGTGGTTTGATATGGCCCATGAAGAATTCTCTCCGTATCTGTTTGTTTATGAACAGGACGGTGCTGTAGAGCATCTGTTTAAAGTTGCCTGCGGTTTGGACTCGATGGTTCTTGGCGAAACGCAGATTCTTGGACAAGTGCGTACTAGCTTCCTGGCTTCACAGGAAAAGCAGGCGACAGGCACTGTATTCAATCAGCTCTTTAAACAGGCGGTTACATTGGCGAAGAAGGCCCATTCTGAAACTGAAATTGGCGCAAATGCTGTTTCAGTCAGTTATGCTGCCGTTGAGCTGGCTAAGAAGATATTCGGATCTCTTGACCGGAAGCATGTCCTTGTACTTGGCGCAGGGAAAATGGGAGAACTGGCCATTCAGAACCTGCATGCCAATGGGGCAAGCAAGGTGACTGTCATCAACCGCACATTTGAAAAGGCCCAGGATCTGGCGAGCCGCTTCCATGGCGAAGCCAAGACCCTTCAGGAGCTGCAGTGCGCTTTAATGGAAGCTGATATCCTGATCAGCTCTACAGGTGCAAAGGAATTCGTCATTACGAAAGAGATGATGGTCCATGTAGAGAAGATGCGCAAAGGCAAACCTCTTTTTATGGTGGATATTGCCGTGCCGCGCGATCTTGATCCGAAGCTTTCTGAGCTGGAAAGCGTATTCCTTTATGATATTGACGATCTGGAAGGCATTGTTGAAGCAAACCTCCAGGAACGCAAAAAAGCGGCAGCAAGCATCATGCTGCTGATTGAAGGCGAGATTGTGGAATTCAAGCAGTGGCTCAACCTCCTTGGGGTTGTTCCTGTCATTTCCGCCCTGCGTGAGAAAGCTTTGGCCATCCAGTCCGAAACCATGAACAGCATTGAAAGAAAGCTGCCTCATCTCAGTGAGCGCGACAAAAAAGTGCTGAATAAACACACGAAAAGCATCATCAACCAGATGCTGAAAGACCCAATCCTCCAGGCCAAGGAAATGGCTGCACAGGCTGATGCCGATAAAGCGCTGGATTTATTTGTGAAAATCTTCAATATTGAAGACCTTGTTGCAGAACATGATGATGAAGTGAAGGCAGCAGAACCGAAGCGGGCAGCAGTGAAGCCGGCAGTGCCTTCTTTTCAGTCATAAGCGGGGTTCTGGGCAATGTTTGACATCTATATGACAAGGCTGCATGAGTTAACAGTCGTTCTGTATGCTTTATGCGTGCTTTTATACTTCATCGACTTTCTTCACAATAACCGGAAGGCCAACAGGGTTGCCTTCTGGTTACTTGCATTTGTGTGGATTTTGCAGACTGTTTTTCTGTTTTTGTACATGAAAAATACAGGGCGTTTTCCGGTCCTGACCATATTTGAGGGGCTATATTTCTATGCCTGGGTGCTTATTACCCTTTCACTCGGAATTAACCGTCTGCTCAGAGTGGATTTTATCGTGTTTTTCACTAATGTGCTCGGTTTTGTCATTATGGCGATCCACACTTTTGCACCCGTTCAGTATGAATCTGAAGTCATGGCCCAGCAGCTCGTCTCGGAATTGCTCCTGATTCACATAACAGTCGCAATCCTTTCATATGGCGCCTTTTCACTGTCATTTGTCTTCTCTTTGCTGTATCTTATTCAGTATGACCTGCTAAAGAGAAAGAAATGGGGATCCAGGCTCCTGAGGATCGCAGATTTGTCGAAGCTTGAGCATATGTCATACGTATTAAATGTAATTGGTGTACCGATGCTGATTATAAGCCTGATCCTTGGAACGCAATGGGCTTATATCAAGGTAGCTGACATGCATTGGTATGATGCCAAGGTCATTGGCTCATTCATTGTGCTTGGCGTATACAGCGTATACCTGTATGTGAGGGTGGCAAGGGGCTTTTCCGGCAAATCGCTGGCCCTGTGGAATATCGCATCCTTTTTAATTGTACTCATCAATTTTTTCCTGTTTGGAAGGCTTTCATCCTTCCATTTTTGGGGCTCATAATAATGGTTTATATCAGGGGGCTTGGCAAAAAGCCTTGCCCCCTATACATAGGAGGCTGTCATGAGAAAAATTATAGTCGGTTCTAGGCGCAGCAAGCTTGCATTAACACAGACAAACTGGGTGATGGACCAGTTGAAGAAGATAGACGATTCTTTCGAGTTTGAAGTGAAAGAAATCGTGACAAAAGGAGATCAAATCCTTGATGTGACCTTGTCAAAGGTTGGCGGAAAAGGCTTATTTGTTAAAGAAATTGAGCAGGCTATGCTTGATGAGGAGATCGATATGGCTGTCCACAGCATGAAAGACATGCCTGCGGTCCTTCCGGAAGGGCTTGTAATCGGCTCGATCCCTGAAAGAGAGGACCACCGTGATGCATTGATCTCAAAAGGGCATCAGACGCTGGATCAGCTTAAGCCGGGAGCTGTAGTCGGCACAAGCAGCCTGCGGAGAGGTGCACAGCTGCTTGCGAAGCGCCCGGATCTTGAAATCAAATGGATCAGGGGGAATATTGATACGAGGCTCGCAAAGCTTGAAACAGAGGAGTATGATGCCATCATTCTCGCTGCAGCTGGACTGTCAAGAATGGGATGGACAACTGATACTGTTTCGGAATTCCTCGAGCCGGAGGTTTGCCTGCCGGCCGTTGGCCAAGGGGCATTGTCCATTGAGTGCCGCGAGAGCGATAAGGAGCTGCTGGAGCTTCTGAGCAAGTTCACTTGCGCGGCAACAAACCAGACAGTCCGTGCCGAGCGTGCATTCCTTCATAAAATGGAGGGCGGATGCCAGGTGCCGATTGCAGGATATGCTGTGCTGAATGAGCAGGATGAAATTGAGCTTACAGGCCTTGTGGCATCACCGGACGGAAAGACGATTTATAAAGAAAAGGTTACAGGGGCTGATCCAGAAGAGGTAGGCCTGAGAACTGCGGAAAAGCTGATTGAACAAGGTGCCAAAAAGCTTATTGATGATGTAAAAAAGGAGCTTGACGGAGAATGACCGGGGAAAGCCTTTCCCTTGCAGGCAAAAAAGTGCTTGTGCCCAGGGGGAAGGATCAGGCCGGATCATTTTCTGAGCTAATACGCCGTTTTGGCGGCATCCCTGTGGAAATACCGCTGCTTGCCTTCAGGCCGGCAGCCAAAACAGAAGAAATCCTTCATGCTGTCAGGGAGCTTCCTACATACGATTGGGTCATTTTCACAAGTAAAAATGCCCTTGAAACTTTTATATCCTTTGCCGGAAAAAATGCGCCTTTTCCCAAGGTTGCGGCCATTGGCACAAAAACAGAGAGGGCCGCAGAGGAGTCAGGGCTTGCTGTCAGCTTTACTCCGGCAGAATTTGCCGCGGAAGGATTTGTTGAAGAGTTCCTTCCTTTTGTCGAAAATGGCATGAAGGTGCTGATCCCCAAAGGGAATAAAGCGCGAAGCTATATTGCAGACCAGCTTAGGAAGGCAGGGGCAGAGCCGCAGGAAATCATTATTTATGAAACCGGATTTCCTGAAGCTAGCGGAGAAAAGCTCGCAATGATGCTGAAAAATGGATCATTGGATGTGCTGGCCTTCACCAGCCCGTCGACTGTAGAGCATTTTATGGAGATTGTCCATAAGACGGGTGCGGAAGCAGCTGTCCAGGGCCGCCTTGTGGCCTGCATCGGCCCGGTTACGCGGAAAAGGGCGGAAGAACTCGGGCTTGATGTCCATGTGGTCCCCGCCGGATACACGATTGAAGATATGACAAAAAGCATAGCAGCTGAATTGAATCAGAGGAGGAAATGAAATGGATATGCAGTTCAAAAGATACCGCCGTTTACGGCAGTCAGCCAGCATGAGAGCGCTTGTAAGGGAAAATCATCTCCGTATTGAAGACTTGATTTATCCGATATTCGCCGCAGAAGGAGAAAACATTAAAAGGGAAATCCCTTCAATGCCTGGCCAGTATAACCTTTCCCTTGACCGCATAGAGGAAGAAATGGAAGAGATTGTATCATTAGGGATCAAATCCGTTCTCTTATTCGGAATTCCGCTTGAAAAAGACGAATGCGGCCAGCAGGCCTATCACGACCATGGGATTGTCCAGGAAGCCGCAAGACTGATCAAGTCCAAATTTCCCGAGGTGGTCATCATCGCAGATACCTGCCTGTGTGAATACACAAGCCATGGTCATTGCGGGCTGATAGAAGATGGAAAAGTACTGAACGACGCGTCCCTTGAGCTCCTTGTCCAGACTGCAGTCAGCCAGGCAAAAGCAGGTGCCGATATCATCGCTCCTTCCAATATGATGGATGGATTTGTTGCAGCCATCAGGGCCGGCCTTGATGAGGCAGGCTTCCAGGATGTGCCGATAATGTCCTACGCAGTCAAATATTCTTCAGCATTCTACGGCCCGTTCCGGGATGCAGCCGGCAGCACTCCTCAATTTGGCGACCGGAAAGCTTATCAGATGGACCCTGCCAACCGCATGGAGGCTCTCAGGGAAGCAGAAGCTGATCTTGCAGAAGGTGCAGACTTCCTGATTGTAAAGCCTGGAATGCCTTATCTTGACATTGTAAGAGACGTGAAAAATGCAGTGAACCTGCCAATGGTCATCTATAATGTGAGCGGCGAATATTCAATGGTGAAGGCAGCAGCGCAAAATGGCTGGATCGACGAGAAGAGCATTGTGATGGAGATGCTGACCGGAATGAAGCGTGCCGGCTCAGATTTAATCATCACCTATCATGCCAAAGATGCTGCAAGATGGATTAAAGAACAGCAGTAATGCCAGTAAAGCCATCCTATTCTTGAATGATCAAAAAGAAGAAAAGAGGGAAAAGCATGCGTTCTTATACTAAATCGGCTGAAGCCTACAATGAAGCGAAATCCCTGATGCCAGGCGGCGTCAACAGCCCGGTCCGTGCCTTCAAATCGGTCAATATGGATCCAATCTTCATGGAACGGGGAAAAGGCTCGAAAATCTATGATATTGACGGCAATGAATATATCGATTATGTGCTGTCCTGGGGGCCGTTAATTCTGGGGCACACAAATGACAGGGTCGTGGAAGGAATCAAAAAGATCGCTGAACTTGGCACAAGCTTTGGCGCCCCGACCATTGCCGAAAATGAGCTGGCCAAGCTTGTGATTGAGCGGGTGCCGTCCATCGAGATCGTCAGGATGGTCTCTTCAGGTACAGAGGCGACAATGAGCGCCCTGCGCCTTGCCCGCGGATACACAGGGCGCAACAAAATCCTTAAATTTGAAGGATGCTACCATGGCCATGGTGATTCCCTCCTGATCAAAGCAGGTTCAGGTGTTGCTACGCTGGGGCTTCCTGACAGCCCGGGGGTCCCTGAAGGTATAGCCCAAAATACTATTACAGTACCTTACAATGATATGGAAAGCGTCAAATATGCCTTTGAGCAATTCGGCGAAGATATTGCCGGGGTCATCGTAGAACCTGTTGCCGGCAATATGGGGGTTGTCCCTCCGCTGCCGGGATTCCTTGAAGGATTAAGGGACATAACGAGTGAATATGGGACGCTCCTGATTTTTGACGAAGTCATGACAGGCTTCCGTGTCGGCTATCATTGTGCACAAGGCTATTACGGCGTTACGCCTGACATTACCTGCCTTGGCAAAGTAATCGGCGGCGGCCTCCCTGTAGGCGCCTATGGCGGCAAAGCGGAGATCATGGAAAGAATCGCTCCGAGCGGCCCAATCTACCAGGCAGGAACACTTTCAGGCAATCCGCTTGCCATGACTGCCGGATACGAAACGCTGAGCCAGCTGACGCCTGAATCGTACAAAGAATTCGAACGGAAGGCAGACAGGCTGGAAGAAGGGCTTTATGCAGCTGCGAAAAAGCATGATATCCCGCTGACCGTCAACCGTGCCGGTTCAATGATCGGTTTCTTCTTTACGAATGAAGAAGTAATCAATTATGAAAAAGCGAAAACCTCCAATCTGGAATATTTCGCTTCTTACTACCGTGAAATGGCAAATGAAGGAGTCTTCCTGCCTCCATCCCAATTCGAAGGTCTATTTTTATCAACCGCTCATACGGATGAAGATATTGAAAAAACATTGAACGCAGCCGAGCTTGCATTTTCCAAGCTGAAAGGCTGATTGAACAGGTCGGATGCTCCGGCCTGTTTTTTTGTCTAGTGGAGAGAGGTTGGTAAGCCAAGATGGTACAGAAGAACTTTTCCTTAGAAATCAGACGGGAGGGCGGGAGTACATGAGGCTGAGAACTTGTAGGAATCATGTATCCCAGGAAAGCGCTGGAGTACATGAGGCTGGAGAAAAAGGGGCAGTCATGTATCCCAGGAAGACTCTGGAGTACATGAGGCTGGAGAAAAAGGGACAGTCATGTATCCCAGGAAGACTCTGGGGTACATGAGGCTGGAGAAAAAGGGGCAGTCATGTATCCGAGGAAGACTCAGGAGTACATGAGGCTGGAGAAAAAGGGGCAGTCATGTATCCGAGGAAGACTCTGGAGTACATGAGGCTGGAGAAAAAGGGGCAGTCATGTATACGAGGAAGACTCTGGGGTACATGAGACTGGAGAAAAAGGAGCAGTCATGTATACGAGGAAGACTCTGGGGTACATGAGGCTGGAGAAAAAGGGGCAGTCATGTATACCAGGAAGACTCTGGAGTACATGAGGCTGGAGAAAAAGGGGCAGTCATGTATACCAGGAAGACTCTGGGGTACATGAGGCTGGAGAAAAAGGGGCAGTCATGTATCCGAAAGGGCTGCATCCGACATGAAACCGGCGAAAAATTTCGCCCTTACTGCATAGCGCATATTCCCAAAATCGTTGCTGCTAACTGCAAGCCTCCGCTAACTTTCCCATTTAACAATTAAATTCCATCATTCCAGGATGCGGTCTCTGCCACCCGCCTCCTTCATTTCCATAACTTTTCACAATCTAATCATAATTAATATCAGCCGTTCATAGAGTGATAATGACATAGTGATTATACGTGAAAGTGCTGAAAGGAGGAGTCGCTTTGTCCCAGGAAGATCAATCTTGCCTGCGCTTTTCTTTAGAAGAATCCGTCTGGTTCCAAAAAGGACAGGAAGTATCCGAGCTTGTTTCTATTTCGCTTGACCCGAATATAACCATCCAGGAGCATGAACAATACGTATCAATCCAAGGATCGCTGAAGCTGGCAGGGGAGTACCGGAAAAATGAAGAAGCTGAACAGGAAGAACCATTTTCCAGTCCAAAGTTCATACAATCTGTTGAAGAGAGGGAAGGGGGGATCTGTGAATTTTCTCACCATTTTCCTGTTGATATAACCATTCCGAATAATAGGATAGGAAGCGTCTATGATTTGGATGTCTATATTGATTCTTTTGATTATCAATTCCAGGAAAGAAGCTGCATGAGGCTGACTGCTGATCTGACTATCACCGGTCTGTACGGCGAACAGCAGCATCCTGCCTCGGAATATGATGAGGAGGAAGCTGAACAAGAATACGAAGGAAGGCCGGAAGATCAGGAAGAAGAGGCAGAAGCTCAGGGAGAGGAGGCGGGAGTTCAGGAAGAGGAGCCGCAGCAGGAACATTTTGAACCATTGCTTGCAGCAGAAGAGGAGACTGAAAAGGAGCAGGAGCCTTTATTCCGTTCGGCAGCGCCGACAGTGTTGAAAACAGAGGAATATGAAGAGGTTCAGATTCCGGAATTCGCTGATTATACTGAGTCTATTTATAAAGCCGGGGCAGGTGCGGCCGAGGAAGAAGAAACAGAAGGCGCAGATGCTGCCGATTTATTTGCCCCTTTTACTGCCGAAGCGAGAAAGCAGCCGGAGGAGGCTGAAAAAGAAGAAAAGCCTGCGGCATTTTTTGACAACATCAATAAAGATCATGAGCTTCCAGTCCCAGAAGCAGCATTCCATGCTGAACCTGCAGAACAAGTCTCTGACAATGTCTTTGCATCGTTCAGGAGTGAAAAGCCAGCAGAAGATACTTATACCGGTGTCCAAAAGACAGAAGCACAGCCAGCAGAAATATTGACCGGATTCAAGGCGCAGCAGGAAGAAAGTGAATCTTCTTCTGACCAGGCTCCAAAGAAGAAGAAAGCAGCCAATAAGAAAAAAAGCAAGAGCTTGTCGCTGGCAGAGTTTTTGGCCCGAAAGGAAGAAGAGCAGTCTGCCAGGGTGAAGGTATGCATCGTCCAGAATGGCGATACGCTCGATACTATCGCTGAAAGATATGAGGTTCCTGTTCCGGCGCTGCTGAGGGTCAATCACCTGGAGCTGAACCAGGATATTTATGAAGGCCAGGTGCTGTATGTTCCGGCGCATGCCTATCAGAAATAGTCTTCTGCAGGCAATACGACATGTTTGAAACAGGCTGGGCAGGTATGCAGGTACCTGTTCAACTGTTTCTTTTATTTCCGGAAGATCACTACCCCAATAAGAAAGTGGGATACTTGTATGGAAGGAAGCAACAGGTTAGCAGCGGTTTCCCCGATTTTAAAGCACTATGCAGTCCAGCCTCACTTTGTGGAAGACTACGGCAGGACCAGGAAGATCTATTCCGACAAAGGAGTATTTGCTCTGAAAAAGCTGAAAGCCCGGCACGGGACTGATTTTATCAGGCAGGTGCAGAGCCTTTATCAGAGAGGCTACAACCGGATAGTTCCGATCTATCCGGCTGCCGACGGCCGCTATGCAGTACTCCATGATAGTGAACTGTACTATTTGATGCCATGGCTGGCCAATGAAGAAAAAGAAAACCGTTTTGAACGCCATCAGCAGATGTTCCGGGAACTGGCACGGCTGCACACACTCTCATTGAAGGAAGTCAATGTTACCAGCGAGGAGCGGCAGGAGCATTATGAAAAGACCATGCTCGCATGGGAGAAGGAGACAGAATTCTGTGAGGGATTTATTGAAGAATGTGAAAGAAAGCAGTATATGGCGCCATTCGAGCTTCTTTTCTGCCTGTATTACCACGATATAACCCAGGCGCTGAAATTTTCAAAAGGCAAACTGAAGGACTGGCATGAAAAAACGAAGGACGATGAAAAAGCGCGGACCGTCATTATCCACGGGAAAATTTCAACAGAGCATTTTCTTTATGATGAAAGAGGCTACGGCTATTTCAGCAATTTTGAAAAAGCGCGGCAGGCTTCCCCGCTCCACGATCTCCTGCCATTTCTGTCGCGCTCTTTAAGAAGCTACCCGAAGCGGAGCGATGAAACTGTTGAATGGCTGTATACCTACTTTAAATATATGCCTTTCAAGCAGGATGAAATGCTTTTGTTCCAAAGCTATCTTGCCCACCCGGGTCCTGTCCTGAGGGAGGCGGAAACATATCACAAGAACAGGGGTGCAGCAAATGAAAGAAAGCTCGTCCAGCAGTTTCAGCGCCAATTCTGGCTCCTGAAGAATACAGAGTACATCGTTATGAGGATTGATGAAATCGAGAGGCAGAAGCAGCAGGCACAGGAAGCAGCAAAAGCCCAGGCCGAACAGGAAGGAGCCCCGGACAATTCGTCCTGAGGGCTCCTAAATGAATTCAAGATGCAGTGCCAGCGCCAGCAAGATAAAGACTGAAAGCAAAAGAACATCAAAGGTCGTCGGAATGAGAATGGTCCGAATCCCCTGAAAAACGCAGAAAGGAATAATGAACTGAGCGCAAACACTTCTGCAGGTCCTCAGCCAAGGAGGCAGAGTATAAGGATTGAATTTCCTCTTCATTTGATTTCCCCCTAATCTCTTTTACTCCATTCTATGTCCCCTTCCCAGGTTAAGTGCCTATTTTTTAGAATCGTACGGGCGGATGTATGATTTTAAAAAATATTGCCGATACTTATTGACTATAAACCGCGAAATTCGGTACTATATCATATATAAATATCATTAGAAAAGCATTGACAGGGAAGAGTACGGTGCAAGCTGCTTAAAGAGAGGAAAACCGGAAGCTGAGAGGTTTTCCAGGCAGAATCATTGGAATGTCGCCCTTGAGCTTCTTTCGCGAACAGAACGTGTTCACAGTAGCGAAAGACGGGAAAACCGTTATCAGATTAAGCGCCTGGCAAGGAATGCATTGCTTGCCCGGAAAAAAGGTGGTACCGCGAAATCAGCTCCATTCGTCCTTTTATTGACGGATGGAGTTTTTTATTTGTTCAGGTACTCAAAACACTGATAGATACAAGGAAGGTAGGGAATACAATGGAGAATAATGAATTGGCCATGCCAACAAAGTATGATCCCCAGAATATTGAAAAGGGACGGTATGAATGGTGGATAGGGAACAAATTTTTTGAAGCGAAGGATGATCAAAGCAAAGAGCCTTATACCATCGTCATCCCGCCGCCGAACGTAACAGGAAAGCTTCACCTCGGCCATGCCTGGGATACGACGCTGCAGGATATCCTTACCCGCATGAAGCGGATGCAGGGCTATGATGTATTATGGCTTCCGGGCATGGACCATGCCGGCATCGCAACACAGGCGAAAGTCGAGCAGAAGCTGAAAAGCGAAGGGAAATCCCGCTACGATCTCGGCCGCGAAGCATTTGTCCAGGAAACATGGAAATGGAAAGAAGAATATGCAGAGCATATCCGCCAGCAATGGTCTAAGCTCGGCCTGGGACTTGATTACAGCCGTGAGCGCTTCACAATGGATGAGGGGCTTTCCAAGGCGGTCAATAAAGTATTTGTCTCTCTTTATAAAAAAGGCCTGATTTACCGCGGCGAATATATCATCAACTGGGATCCTGCGACAAAGACGGCCCTTTCTGATATCGAGGTTATCCACCAGGATGTCCAGGGCGCCTTTTACCATATGAACTACCCGCTTGCAGATGGTTCAGGATCCATTGAGGTCGCCACAACCCGTCCAGAGACCATGCTTGGCGATACAGCGGTAGCGGTTCACCCTGAAGACGAACGCTATCAGCATCTGATCGGAAAAAATGTTGTCCTCCCGATTACCGGCCGTGAAATCCCGATTGTTGCCGATGATTATGTGGATAAGGAATTCGGATCTGGTGCAGTTAAAATCACTCCTGCCCATGACCCGAACGATTTTGAAATCGGAAACCGCCATGATCTTCCGCGCATCCTTGTCATGAACGAGGACGGAACCATGAATGAAAATGCCGGCAAATACAACGGCCTCGACCGCTTTGACTGCCGCAAGCAGATCGTGAAGGACCTGCAGGACAGCGGCGTACTTTTCAAAATTGAAGAGCATATGCATTCTGTTGGCCATTCTGAGCGGAGCGGAGCTGTGGTTGAGCCATATTTGTCCACACAATGGTTCGTCAAGATGCAGCCGCTGGCAGACGAAGCGGTAGCGCTGCAGCAGAAGGAAGATAAAGTCAACTTCATCCCGGACCGCTTTGAAAACACATATCTCCGCTGGATGGAAAATATCCGCGACTGGTGCATCTCCAGGCAGCTCTGGTGGGGCCACCGCATCCCGGCCTGGTATCACAAGGAAACAGGCGAGGTGTATGTAGATTCCGAGCCTCCGGCTGATGCTGAGAATTGGACCCAGGATAATGATGTTCTTGATACCTGGTTCAGCTCCGCCCTATGGCCATTCTCTACAATGGGCTGGCCGGATGAAGAAAACCCTGATTTCATGCGCTATTATCCGACAGCAAGCCTTGTAACAGGCTATGACATCATCTTCTTCTGGGTATCCAGGATGATTTTCCAAGGCCTTGAGTTTACAGGAGAGCGCCCATTCAAAGATGTACTCATCCACGGACTGGTAAGAGATGAGCAAGGCAGGAAAATGAGCAAATCACTCGGCAACGGAGTAGATCCGATGGATGTCATTGCCCAGTACGGTGCCGATTCACTCCGCTACTTCCTTTCAACTGGAAGCTCGCCTGGACAGGATTTGCGCTTCAGCATGGAAAAGGTGGAAGCGACCTGGAATTTTGCCAATAAAATTTGGAATGCCTCCCGCTTTGCCCTCATGAACATGGCTGGCTTGAAATATGAAGAGATTGACTTGACGGGAGAAAAGTCAGTAGCTGATAAATGGATCCTGACAAGACTGAACGAAACGATTGAAACGGTAACAAGGCTTTCAGACCGCTATGAATTTGGTGAAGTCGGCCGTGTGCTTTATAACTTCATCTGGGACGATTTCTGCGACTGGTATATTGAAATGGCGAAGCTCCCGCTATATGGGGAAGACGAAGCTGCAAAGAAAACGACCCGTTCGATCCTGGCTTATGTACTGGATAACACGATGAGGCTTCTCCATCCGTTCATGCCTTTCATTACAGAAGAAATCTGGCAGAACCTGCCTCACAGCGGCGAATCAATCACTATTGCCGAATGGCCGAAGGTGAAAGAAGAATACACTGATAAAAAGGCAGCAGGCGATATGAAGCTGCTTGTTGAAATCATCCGTTCTGTCCGGAACAGCCGTGCAGAAGTGAATACACCATTGAGCAAGAAGATCAAGATGATCCTGAAGCCGAATGATGACGAGGTTCTTGCTACTCTCACAGCCAATAAAGCTTATATTGAACGCTTCTGCAACCCGGAAGAGCTTGAGATCAGCCCAGCTGCCGCAACACCTGACAAGGCGATGACAGCAGTCGTTTCCGGAGCTGAAATCATCCTACCGCTGGAGGGGC
Source organism: Bacillus infantis (assembly GCF_020171945.1). Lineage (GTDB taxonomy): Bacteria > Bacillota > Bacilli > Bacillales > Cytobacillaceae > Bacillus_AB > Bacillus_AB infantis_A. The sequence goes on from NZ_JAIVAP010000002.1 coordinate 266,073, forward strand.
TCATCAACATCGATGAAGAAATTGCCCGGTTGAAAAAAGAGTGGGATAAGCTGGACAAAGAGGTTGAGCGTGTTCAGAAGAAGCTCTCCAATGAAGGCTTTGTTAAAAAAGCGCCTGAAAAGGTCATTGAAGAAGAGCGTGCCAAAGAAAAGGACTATACTGAAAAGAGAGCGATCGTCGAAGCTCGCTTAAATGAACTAAAAGGGTAAACCACCCATAACGGAAAAGGCGGATCCAGGAAGGATTCGTCTTTCCGTATGGTTTCCTATGTATGGAGGCAGATACTTATGTTTCAAACGTACGAAGAAGCAATATCCTGGATCCACTCCCGCCTTCGCCTCGGAATCAAGCCGGGGCTCAAGCGGATGGAATGGATGATGGAAAAACTGGATCATCCCGAGAGAAGGCTCAAGAGTGTACATATCGGAGGGACGAACGGCAAGGGATCAACGGTTGCCTATTTGCGTTCCATCCTTGTGAGTGCCGGATTCAAGACCGGTACCTTCACCTCTCCTTATTTTGAACAATTCAATGAAAGAATCAGCCTGAATGGCCAGCCTGTGAAGGATGAAGAAATCCTCAGGCTTGTTAACGATATTTACCCGCTCAGCGAGGAGCTTGAAAAGACAGAGCTTGGGGCGCCGACTGAGTTTGAAGTCATCACTGCAATGGCCTTCCGTTATTTTGCCGATGTGAATCCGGTGGATATCGCCCTGTTTGAAGTCGGCCTGGGAGGAAGATTTGATTCGACCAATATCGTCCATCCGCTTCTGTCCATCATCACCAGCATCGGCCTCGACCACACGGCGATCCTTGGAGATACCTATGAACAGATAGCCTTTGAAAAAGCGGGGATCATCAAGAGCGGCGTACCTGCCTTGACTGCTGTTTCACAGGAGGGAGCCCTTTCTGTTATTGAAAAAACAGCTAAAGAGAAGAACGCGAAGCTGTACAGGCTAGGCAGCGAAATCGGAATCAGTGATCATCAATCGGCTGACCATGGTGAAAGGTTTACCGTCAGCACGATTTTCCGGGAATACAAGGACCTTGAAATCAGCATGCTGGGATCGCATCAGACAAGGAATGCCTCGCTTGCCGCTGCGGCCGCTGGAATCCTGAACCAGTACTACTCCTTTATGATAGAAGAAAAAGATCTTAGGAAAGGTCTGTCCGAAGCCTATTGGCCAGGCAGGCTTGAACTCCTTTCTGACGATCCTGTCGTCTTAATGGACGGCGCCCATAATGAAGAAGGCATCATGGCTTTGGCAGCAGAGCTGGAAAAAAGGTATTCTGGCAAAAAGATAGCAGTTGTTTTTGCAGCATTGTCAGACAAGAAGCTGGATAAAATGATAGGCATCCTTGATGAAGCTGCCGATAGAATTACATTTACCCAATTTGATTTCCCAAGGGCGGCTGATGCTGAAATGCTTGCCGGCCTTAGTGCATCCAGAAATAAAACCTCATGTGCCAGCTGGGAAGAGGCCATCAGGACAGAACTGTCGAACCTGCAGTCTGCTGATGTTCTGGTCATTACGGGATCGCTCTATTTCCTCTCAGCCGCAAAACCATTTGTGAATTCGCTGCTTGGGTAAAAATGTTAAATACTTCTGTAAAGCAGCGCATTATTAGAGTGACAAATTTTTGGAAATTTGATACAATAATATTTATTTTGTGACTATTCTACTAGTTTCGGTTTTATATGCCAGATATGGAAGAAGGGGAGGGGGGATAAAGGTGAATCAGGGAGCGATAAAATATATATGGATCATTTGGGCGCTGATTGTGCCTGCGGGAGTCTGGCTTACCTATACCCTTTATCCCCCGCAGCCTGCTGCTTTAAATGTTGATGTCCTGGCATTTATGCTGCTTATGTTTTTTGTATCATCCATGCCGATCATTATTAATAATGTGCCGGTGTTTATGCTGCAGTGGGTGTCATTTGCCGTTTTCCTGGCTTTCGGCATTTTTATCGAAATGCTGCTTGTGCAGGCTTCAGTTATCTTTCTCCTCCTGAAGCTCAGGCTGCCGAAAAGCCAGTCTTACAGGTTCCCGCTCAATTCGTTCATGTTCTTTGTGGTTTCCTTTATCAGCGGTGTGTTCTATTATTCCCTTGGAGGGAAGCAGGGTGCAGACCTGATGGAACACGGCCCTTCATTATGGCTGTCCATCCTGTATCCGATTGTCTATTATGTTGTGAATCAGCTTGTCCTTTCCCTGATCCTCTTTTTCCTGCACAAGCAGAAAACGAATTTCTTCGGGAAGGATTTTATATGGGAGTCGCTTACATCAATCATGACGCTGCCGGTCGGATTCATGCTCTATATACTGTACCAGGAAGTGGGGCTATTATCCATCCTGTTTGTGGGCGTACCGTTCGCCAGCCTGTCTATCATTCTTGGACTCTATAATTCCAGCGAAAAGGTGAACGATTATCTGCACAAAGCAGCCGAAATCGGCCATCAGCTTGCTGAGAGGCTCAACAGGAACGAAGTGATGGAGCTTTTTATCGAAAAGCTGATTGGCATGCTGCCGGTTGACTATGCATATATCCTTGATGTGGTCGATGAGTCTGAGCTCAAGCTCCTATACCAGGTAGAGGATGGAGAGAGGACCACACCGTCAGCACTTCCGCTGCGCAGAAATGAGGGCATCAGCGGCCTTGTATGGGCTACAGGGAAAGCAGCCCTCTTCAGTACAAAAAAAGAATGGAAGACGGCAGCCAAGGGCTATATGCCGAAAGAGGTCGAAAGCGTCCTCTGCGTGCCGATCGCCCGCTCAAGCAAAGTTGTCGGCGTCCTCCTTCTCGCGTCCCGAAAGAAAAGGGCATATGAAAAATATCAGCTGATGATTGTGGACATCCTCTGTTCTCACTTCGCAGTCGCCATTGAAAACGCCAGGAACTATGAAAGAACAAAGGAAAACAGCGAACGCTGCGCATTGACGAAGCTGTATAACTACCGCTATTTTGACGGCCTTCTTGCAGAAGAGTTCAGCGGAATGGAATCCGGAAAAAGGAGCGTCCTCTCGCTTATCATACTGGATATCGACCACTTCAAAAGTGTCAATGATACCTTCGGGCACCAGAGCGGGAACGAGATCCTGATTGAACTGGCAGAAAGGCTGTCCTTGCTCACCGAGCCATATGGAACCACAGCGCGATATGGCGGAGAAGAGTTTGTCGTCCTGCTCCCTGACCTGGAAAAGAAGGAGGCTCTCGAGCTTGCCGAGGTCATCCGCCTTGCCATCGCCACCCAGCCTTTTACCATCAGCCAGCATATGGACGGAGACGGCTCCACACTCTCTGTCAGCATCACCGCCTCGATCGGCGTCGCCTCCGCACCACTGGATGCAGATGATCCGCTCGCCCTCATCCGCCATGCCGACCGTGCATTGTATGTCGGCGCGAAAAGGGCAGGGAGAAATCGGGTGGCGGAGTATGTGAAATAGGAAAATCCCTTATTAGGGATTTTTTTATTTTTTTCATTTTTGGCAGTTCCTTATATAAAAAACAAACTGCAAAATGTGATAATTTCCGCAAGATAAAGCTTTGGAATCTATAGGTAAATTGGTATAATAATAGTAAAAATGACACAGTTGACATCTGAGAGTTTTATATAGAGGAAAATAAGAAAGGGGGAACATGATGAGGAAGTATAATAAAGCTTTATCTGCCATCCTGATGCTGCAGCTGCTTATCCTTATGCTTTCCTATACAGGAAAGGAAATATTGGCAGCAGAAGAGGCAGGGGTGGATTTTAGCGCAAAGGCGTCGCAATCTGTCATCGTCAAACCGCAGAACAGCAATGCCGAGGGAAGCATCGACTTCCATCTGACGCCAAAAGGCAAAGCCACTAACGCAAACCGCGACCCTATTGATGTAGTGTTTGTTTTTGATAAGTCGGGGTCGATGGAAGATGGAGAATTTGGCAATACCAAAATGGATAGTGCCAGGAGTGCATTAAAAGAAGCATTAACTTATTTTGAAGATAACTCAAGAAACGGAGATCGTTTCGCATTTATACCTTTTAGTGATAAAGTTGAAGGTGATTTGTACTTCTCGATTGACGGTAAAAGTAATTTTAATGCAATAAGGTCCAGATTGGACCAATTGACTCCTAAGGGAGGTACTAATTACGCTGCAGCTCTTAATAAAGCAGATGCTTTTTTAACTGGAAGTACAAATAAGAAGTATATAATTTTCCTTACAGATGGTGAGCCAACAGTAGCTACTATCAATAGAAGCATTACATATAGAGAAGTTTCATCTACGTACTATGGAATTCCAACAAGATTAGGGAAAGAAGTTACAAAAAGACATGATATAAATTTTGCAATTACCGTTTCTGGAAATGGGATAGCTCAATTTACTGACAACAAGGGATATACTCGGCCAACGTATGTAGATTCTTCACCTTTTTTTACAACAGAAGAAATAAACAGCATAATACGGGAAGACATTAGATCATCAGCAGTTTCTTTAGCATCTAAAAGTATTAAGTTATTTTCAATTGGATTTGGAAATGATGCAGAAGTAGATATGGAATATTTAAGAAGAATCTCTGAAATAACAGGCACTGTTGCCAGGCAGGCAAATAAATCAAATATCTCCTCTATCTTTCAGGATATTTCAAAAGATATTAATAACCCATCGATTCAGGGAGAGATAAAAGTAGATTTAAAGCCATTCAATGGTAAAGTCCAAATTAAAGAAGGGTTAAACGCCCGTATGGATGACGAAGGAAATGCAATTATCAGCTTTAATTTTGGATATCAGATTAATCAGGCAGCACCGCCTCCTATAGATATGACACTACCTTTGGTCTTCAAAGAAACTGGAACATACACTTTCAATAATATTAACTTAACTTATAGTGATCTAACTGGGATTTCGCGATTAAAATCCCATTCTCCAATAACAATCGAAGTTAAAGCCGATGCGCCTCCTGGCTTCAAGGGGACAATGAATCTGCAAGGGTCGGCCAATACGCCCGATAATCTTATAAAGTTGAGCGGGTCGACAGGAATCACTAATGAGTTCGAAGTCCAGTATACGCTCAATCCGTTTGGACTTGTTAATAATACTGTTAATGGATCATTGTCCAACCTGAAAATTGTTCAGCCGCTCCCTGATGGAGTATCTTTAGTAAATTCTCCTGGCGCAGCAGTGGTAATCCTTCCTGATGGCAGAAAGGCAATTGAACTAACATTGTCAAGTTCGGTTATATACAGCATTGGACGTTTTTTTCCTGAACGGGTGACAGGAGCTTTCAAGCTGAAGGGGGACTGGGCGCTAAGCAATGTCAAAATGCCGGCTGCTGTCTTATACTATAAGGACAGCCGCTTTGGAAACCAGCAGACGACAATTGCGGCCTCCAGCCAGGTCATCAATATGAAAGTCAGGCTGAAGGACACGACAAAGCAGCAGGCATATGATGGTGATGCAGCAGGCATCATCAGCAAAATCGATCTTAGCGACAATGGGAAAAAGCTGGCGCAGACAGGATTCCCAAATGATCAGGGGCTGCTCAATAAGCCGATCATGGATATGCGCTTTACTGATAACAATAAAGCAATTGAAGTCATTTACAGTGATGGCAGCAAGGCTACAATTTATCTGGTACTTGATTATGAAATGACAGGTGTGGACACAGGCAAGTCATATAACAGCAGCGAAAAGGCAAATGAACATGTCAACGTGAAACTGACAAAACTGGTTGCGGGCCAGGGCGTCAAATATTATTACAAAATCATAAACGAAAAAGGCACAGCTGAGTGGAAGGAATTCTCACCAGATGAAGATATCCTTCTGACAGAGCCTGGGGAAAACACCATAATGATTAAAGCCATTGGCGGATTCTCGGCTACTGACCAGCCAGTTACAAAATCACTTACAATTGAGAAGAGAATAGAATCAATCAATGTTTCACCTGATCCAATTGAAGTGGAAATAGATAAAACCGCAGCATACAATATAGAAATCCTGCCGGTGGATGCAACCAATAAGGATTTGGAAATTATAATAGCTGATACCGAAATTGCAACCCTTGTCGGAGATAATTCCGTTTATGGACATAAAAAGGGTGAAACAGAACTAATTGTCAAAACGACTGATGGCTCAAAGCTTGAAAAGAGGGTCAAAATAATCGTTAAAGATCCTTACATCGCCCTTCAGGAGATTAAGTTCAAAAAAGCAGTCTATAAGCTGGAAATCAATAAGAAAGTCAACATTGAATCACTATTGATATTCAATCCGGAAAAGGCTACAAAGAAGAAAATCACTGAGGTCTTCACAGCCGATGCGAAGAATGGCAGTGTTAGAGTTTTACAGGATGGAGACGATTTCTATCTGGAAGCAGCAGGTATCGGCTATACAACCGTAACAGCTGTTGCCGAGGAACAACGGGATAAATCCAAGCCAAAAGCTTCGGCTTTATTTGAGGTAGTCAATCCGGATGGTTCTGGAAATGACGGCACAGACAGCGGAGGCCGCTGGTAAATACATTGGTGAATAACAAGAAAAGGTGCTGCAGCATGTGCAGCACCTTTCTTTATTCTACCAGCAGTTCATCTGAGAAAATTTGCAGCTGTTCAGCCAGCGGCAATAATTCAATTCTTTTTAGAAGAACATCCTGGTCGTATTTTACAACAAATCTGGAGAACTTCCCTTCCTGTGTTAAAGTGGGCAGATTATCTATGTTTGAGCCAACTTCTCCCCGGATTGCATTGATCGTCAGGTTCTCCTTGGCAAAAATTCCCCCATTTATATAAAACAGTGATCCCACTCCATATAGCACAGCATTCTCTTCGGTATAGAAAAATCCTTTAAGCGGTTTGATTCTGGAATCATTTTCAGGAAGATAGGGTTTCTTATCTTCATCTGTGTCATCATAGTTGTTAAATTCATCAATTCTTGTAATCATTAAATCCTGTTTGGCCATTAAGATGATCTGCTGTTCCTCGCCGCCTTTGGATAAACCTAAAATATTGGCATTGGAAATGGACGCATTGCCGCCTGCATAAACAACGGAATCAAATTCCACGGCGTCGTCTTCCTGGCCGGCATCAGAGTTTTCACCTTTGACAGTGAACTCATTGGCAGCAATAATATTTTCGCTTATTTTTATAGAAGTATTGGAAGGCTGAATGGTCAGGCTTTCCCCTGTCAGTATATCGCCTTTTGCTTTTAGCTGGGCTCCTTCATGGGACTCGGCCATTATCGAATCAGCAGATATGACTTTTTTCTCTATATCGAGGTTCCCGTTTAAATTTAAAATGTAGGTTTTACCTGTTACATATACATTATCCATCAGCGAAAGATTTTGATAACTGGTAAGGTACAGATCTCCTTCTACAATCAATTTGCCGGCGAATGTAATCGGATTCTGGGTGCTCATGACAACAAGATTTCCATAAATCTTAAAATCGTCAGAAATATAAAGTCCCTGTTCACTGCTGTCTATGATATAACTGCCTGCAGTAGGGGTTATATTTTCACCAAGGGTCGATAAAGGGCTGCTTTGCCCTTCAATGACTTTTACAAAGCCATCCTCCGTAATTTCATAGGCCCTTACCGGCAAGGCGGAAATCTCGCTCCTGAGCTTTTCTTTAAAGCTTGTCCCTTCATCAGCGACTGATTGGCTGATTGCAGTATCCTCCAGCATATCCCGCAGACTTTGCCTGAAGGTTTTATCGTAATCAATATTGAAAAACTGGCTGTCATGCTTTAATGGAGGGATGTCCCCTTTGTAGAAATTATCTTCATCTTTTACAATGTCAAGCAGGTGGGATGAACTGCTGTACAAATCCCCCATTAGGGAAGGCATTGGTGTTCCATGAGTTTTCTCTGTTCCACTGTCATCTTCGTAGTGAGCGTCCTCGTCAATATACAGCCTGTTGGCATAAGTATTACCAGCGATGTTAGGAGAGCCGTTTAAGAATAAGCCGGAATCCTCCTCATCCGACTCTGAGCCGACCGCATACTTTAAAAAGCTTGGCAGCGGTGACAAAATGATCCGCTTTTTAATGGTACGCGAGATTTCGCCTTCTGTTTCCTGAGGGTTATTAGTCACTAAGACTAAATCAAGTACCCTGGTAAAATCGGAACCTATTTCAATTTCATAGTCGGCCTGGTCGAACGAGAGCTGTTTTCCGCATGATACAGAAGGGTCAACAGGCTTGTCTGAACCATTGCTGATGTCAATGATATTAAGGCACTCGAGCTGTGCGGCATTCTCAGCCCTGCTTTTTTCAAGTACATCCTCTAAGATGCTGTTCAGCCGTGTATTATAGCCGATTTTGATTTTCTTATTGTCATAATCCATATAATCTTCCAAATCCAAAGCTGACAGGGAGCGTGAAAGGTCTGAAGTCAAGTTTTCAAGCACCTTTATGCTGCTGTATGTCAGGTCGATGTCCGACTCCCTCGTCTCCGTTCTTTTGGCACCTCCAATGGCAGAAGCAATGATGCTCAATCCCAGAATAGTGAAGATAAGGGAAATGAGCAGAACGGTAATTAAAGCATTTCCTTGTTCATTCTTCATCAGGCGGCCCTCCTGCAGAAAAACCAAATTTGCTGTGAAGGTCTAAAGCTTCTTCCAGACGATGATTATCCAGGCTGTATTCAAGGCTGATCATGCCTTTGCCGCATGCAGCCTGATCTGCGTTATTAGCACAGTTATAAATAAGCTTTGAGTTATTAAAATCAGATTCAACTTCAAGCGGTTTTCCATCGATTTCAAAAACCCGCACTGTTCCGTCTTCTGTGTCCTTTTCGGTCAATTCAATTCTAACTGAGGTTTCTAAACTATTCTTCTTATTGCGGTACACGCCATAGAATGCTGCCCCACTGCTGTTATTTTCAACCTTATCTACTCCAGTGAACGTTGAATTGACCAGTTCGATACAATCATCTCCACAGCTTCTTACATAATCAAAGGGATAAGAGTAAAAGGCATTCATTATCATCGTGGAGGTGTAGTCTGCATCATCCCGCAGCTGCCCTTCGACCTGAATTTTGTTATAAAGCTTAATGCCTGAAGTAAAAACGCCGTAAATGACCGGCAATACGATAGCTGTTATGGCAAGCACAGCCAGCAGTTCATATAAGGTAAAACCCTTGTTATCGAAGATCTTCACTTTTTATGGCTCCTTCAATTTTAACTGGAGTTTCGCTGCCTTCCCATTCTACGGTTGCTCTAAGAGGTATGGAGGAGGCATCAATTTCTGGAACATGCCCCTCTGGCATCGCAATTGAAACATTGTATTCTACATTATTGATTACTATAGGAGCGGGGGTGCAGCTTTGAATACCTTCTGCCTCAGCCGAATGAAGGCTGCTTCCATCCTTCCATGCTCCCCTGTAGCTCTCATTGCAGATTGTTATTTTCATTTCCTCAGCAGGGTCATCAGTGAATTTTTTTCTGATTTCTATAAAACTTTCATTTTCTATGTACATTAAAGCATTCCTTGCTACATTGATTCCGGCAGTTTTGTTTTGGCTGCCGCTGGTATAGCTGTATGCCTGTGTGAAAAATTTCATAGAGCCTAAAAGAATGATGCTTAAGATGGTTAGGGAAAGGAGGACTTCTACAAGAGTTAGTCCTTTCGAACTACTTAGAATTTTTTTAAGTTTCATTAAGACCCTTCTTTCATTCTTTCTTCTTATATTATACAATATTTTATAGCTATATTTGTCTTAATAGGTCGAAAAAGACAAGTGAAATATATAAGGAGATTAAAAAGAGAGAAGATTAATAGGACTATATTACCTGCTGGAAGGAGAAGAGTTTTTGAGCACATACATATTTGCGTTAATTTCTCTATTGCTGCTCATCCCGATTGTTTATTTCTTGCCTTTGGGCATGACATTGAAAGGCAAAATTATCACTATCTCAGCTTCCCTGCTGTTTGCCTTAATGGGCGTTGCCGCACAAGCAAGCTTTCTGTGGTGGCAGATTATTCTGCTTATGCTCGCTTTAGTGCTGGCGGCTGCATATTTTATGGGAAGCAGAATGCCTAATGCCTTGTTTTCTGCTGATACTGCTGCAGAAACAGCAGAAGATTCTTTTACAGGCTTCAGTTATCCTCATGAAGAATCAGCTGGTATGGAGACTGAGCTTGATTTGGAAACACCTGCAGAAGCGGAAGCAGTTGTACAAGCTGCACCGGATTATAGGATGGAAATCGAAACGGTTATTGAAGAAGCGGGTGAACAAAATGAACCTGCAGACTTCATCGGCGGGATGGAAGAAGAAGATCTGGAAGATTTATTTTCAGGAAGAAACCCTGAATCTGCTGAGGAATTAGAGGAACTTTCTGCATCAACAGACATCAGCTCTGATGAAGAGAATGAATTAGCTTTATATGATTCAAGCTTGCAGGATGATGAGGAAATAGAGCCTTTTGTGGAGTTCAGCTTATCAGGGGTTGAAGACGAAGAACATGAAGAAGATGAAGATACCAGGATAGGGGAATCTGATCTTCCTGTTCAGGAATATATGGCAGATTTAGAAAAGCTGATGCTTGAAGAGATGGAGTTGCCCGGAGAAAAAGACAGCGAAGAAATAAATGATATTCCATTGGTGCAGATGGAAGAAACACCTGTTTTAGAAGAATCTGTTATTCCGATTGGCACAGGAGATAATATTCAAGAGATTTATGAGATAAACAGACAAGCTGAGGCAGAATTACTTTTTGAGTCAGAGGAATACTCTAATGAAATTGTCACTCAAAATGAAGGAGACCTTATCCAAGAAGATAAAGGCCCTGCATTAACCGATATCGAAAAACTGGACTCAGTCCTGGAAAACAGCGATTCTCGATATGACAATTTTGAAGCAGAGGAAATGAACGATAGATACACAAATGAACAGGCAATGCTGCAGCATCAGCTTCTTCAGAATTTGCTTGCCCAATTGCAAGCAGCTAAAAGAGTTCTTGGACAGACCCAATATGAAGAGATGGTAAGGGGCTGTTTGAGCCCAAGCCTTCCGCTTTCTGATTATTATACATTTGCAAGTCTCCTTATAAAGCACTATGCAGCGGCAAAAGAGTATCAAAAGCTTCAGCTGCTGCTAGGTGACTTGGAAGCCAAATATAAGGATTATCCAATAATTTTACAGGAAATCCATTTTTTACAAAAAATATATTTGTCGAAATAGAGTGTTGCTTGACGGAAAAAGTTGTAATATAACTGTTATGAATGTAACGAATTTAAAATATAGGTGTGGTGACATAAATTGAAGACAAGTTTACAAATTACGGGTCTCCCGATTATCAGTATTTCAGATGGACAGCAAGTAGGAAAAGTAAAATCTTTAGTTATTAATCCTGAAAAAGGCTCAATTGATTTCCTGACCATTGAACATGAAGATTGGCAAGTGAGCGTCAAAGCCATTCCCTTTAAAAAGGTGGTCGGTATTGGAGAATATGCTGTAACAGTAGAAAGTGATAATGCTGTTATAGACCTGAATGAAATTCCCATTGCCAATCAGCTTGTAAACAAAAAAATCAGGATTACGAATACAAAGGTCATGACTAGAAAAGGGGAATTGATCGGCGAAATTTCCGAATTCTATGTGGATGATGAAACAGGCAATATCCTGGGAATGGACATTAAAAGCGGCAGCAGTGAACAAATCCTGCGTTCCGATTTTGTATTAACTTACGGCAAGGACATCGTTATTGTAAAAGAAGATGCCGCTGATGGCTTCTTAACTGATGCAGCCCTTCTTGATCCCAACCAGGCTGGGCAGGAACCTTTAAAAGAGGAAGTCGCCGAAGCTGGCATTAATTTCGAGATCGATGAAGAAATCCAGCTTCTAAAGGAAAAACAGGTTGAACTTCTTTCAGGCAAAGCTGTATTAAAAGATATATATGGTATGAATGGCGAAGTGATCATAAGCCAGGGCACGATCCTGACAAGGGAAATTATCAATAAGGCTCAAGAGGAAGGTCCAAATATAGTCGTTGAATTGTCCATGAATGTCGAAGCCTAATGCAAGGGGGGGCATCTTGCTATGAAATCTCAACAAATAGTAAAGCTTTCAATTGTTCTGATTCTGTGCACGGCTTATATTTTCTCGTTTTCTAAATTCGGTGCCATGGCATTTAATAATGCTGTGAATCCAAGTGAGATATTTGGTGAAAACACTGTTATCGCCAGTACAGATATATCAGGGCTTGACCGGTCTGGTGCACTTGAAAAGCTGGCTGGCAAAACCGCCGAGTGGAGCGGAAGTACGAAGCTGGTCCTAAAATTCAAGGAGAAAGTGGCCATCCTGCCCTCAGATCTCTTTACTTTCGATTTGGAGCAATCGGTCGGCTCAGCAGTATCAGGAGGAGAAAATCTTCTGATTGCCAATATCGAGGAAGCAGATATAAAGAATATTTTGTCTGGTATATCTCCAGATCTTGCCTCTGAAAGCTTTGAGTTTTCAAGATTCAAGTCAGACCTATTATTATACCCGTCAGCGCTTCAGACTGGCGAACATGCCATAAAGCTTGAAAACTATCTTCCGCTTCAGGAGGATGCGGCAACACTGTCTGAGGCAGTATTGAAGGATGAACAAACAGCAAAAGATTTAGCTGATTGGGCTAAAAGATTCCCGAAGATTGAGATTCTTCCGCAATCAACCTTTTCACTGCTGAAGTTTCTGGAAGAAAACAATGTCACATACAATGAGCAATCCCTCGGTGCTGTAGCAAGCACTATTTATAAAGCTGTTATGCCTACCAATTTTACATTTGCTGAGCGCCATATCGGCAGAAACCTTCCGGGCTATGCAGAAGCCGGCTTTGAAGCTAAGGTAAGCGAAGAAAAAAATATGGATCTGATCATAGCCAACCCTAATGATCAAAAATATACTCTTGAGTTTTCCTATCAGGACAGCCTTTTTTATACGGCGCTTAAAGGGCGCAGCCTTATCTATTCCTATAAAATTCAATTGAAGGATAAGGAAGCATTCAAGCCAAAGAAAATCATACAATACGATGCAAAGCTGAGATTTGGCGAACAAAGGACTGCTGTTGAAGGAGTGGACGGTATGCTGATCAAGGTCTACCGGGATACAGTAGACCGCGATGGGAGCATCATTAAAACAGAACCCATTTCAGAAGACTTTTATCCGCCGGTGCATACAGTCATTATTCATAGTTTGACAGTTAAGGAGTCTGCTAACTTGAATAATGGAGGCAGCGTACAGGAAAACAGCGGACAAACAGCAGGAAGTCTTCCCGAAGAGCAGAACGGCACAGCTGGAGATCCAGAAAATTCTTCGGAAAATGCCGAGTCCGGTGAAGAAAACTCCGGTTCTCAGAGCGGTGAAGAGCCCTCCGGCTCTCAAAGCGGTGAAGAGTCCAGCCAGTCTGATCAAGAAAAAGAAGATGATGGCCTTTGGGGAAAGCCGAATGAAGCTGCCAAATAATATGAAGAAAAAGCAGGGATATCAATGAAACAGACAAGAAGGCGTTTAGGAGATTTGCTTGTTGATTCAGGTCTGATATCAGAAGAACAGCTGCAGCAGGCGCTGAAGGAAAAGCATAAAGATCAAAGGATCGGGGATGCCCTCCTGCAGCGGGGCTATATTACAGAACAGCAGCTGATAGAAGTGCTGGAATTCCAGCTGGGAATCCCGCATGTAAGTTTGTACCGCTATCCGTTTGATGTGAAGCTGTTCAGTATGGTTTCAAAAGATCTGGCGAAGAGAAATCTGATCATCCCTTTAAAAAAAGAAGGGGAAAAGCTTTTTGTCGCCATGGCTGACCCAATGGATTTCTATACGATTGATGATTTGCGGCTGTCAACCGGATTTCATGTGGAGGCTGCGATTGCAACGAAGGATGATATCCTTCGTGCCATCAATAAGTATTATGATATGGATGAAGGGTTCGAAGAACTGCTTGACGCTTCACCTGGCACAAAAGAACTGCAGGACGATAAGATTGCCGATGAGGATTCACCGATTGTCAGGCTCGTCAATCAAATCCTCGGGAACGCTGCCTCCATGAAAGCAAGTGATGTACATATTGACCCTCAGGAAACAAAGGTGGCAGTAAGATACAGGATAGATGGAGTGCTCCGGACAGAGAGGGTGCTTCCAAAGCATATGCAAAGTGTTTTGACAGCCAGGATCAAAATCATGGCTAACCTTGATATCACAGAGCACCGGGTGCCGCAGGATGGCAGAATTAAGATAAATCTCGATTTCCATCCGATTGACCTCCGTATATCAACTTTGCCGACTGTGTACGGCGAAAAAATCGTTATGCGTCTGCTCGATCTTGGCAGTTCATTGAATGACATGAATAAGCTTGGATTCAACAAGCTTAATTTGAATCGCTTCACTTCCATGATCAATAAGCCGACCGGCATCGTCCTGTTGACAGGCCCTACAGGATCAGGAAAATCATCCACTCTTTATGCAGCTCTTAATCAGCTGAACAGCGAAGAAGTCAATATCATCACTGTCGAAGATCCGGTAGAATATCAGCTTGAAGGCATCAATCAAATTCAGGTGAATTCCAATGTAGGGATGACATTTGCTAAAGGCTTGAGGGCCATCCTGAGGCAGGACCCCAATATTATCATGGTTGGAGAAATCCGGGATAAGGAAACAGTAGAGGTTGCCATCAGGGCTTCTCTGACAGGCCACCTTGTTCTGAGCACCCTGCATACGAACGATTCGCTTGGTTCAATAACAAGGCTCCTTGATATGGGAGTTGAGCCTTTCCTGGTAGCATCCTCGCTCAGCGGGATTGTTGCCCAAAGGCTTGTTAGGCGGGTATGCCGCGATTGTGAAGAAATTCAGGCACCTACAAAAAGAGAGATTGAAATCTTTGCGCGGCGCGGCATGAAGGTGGAAACGATCAAGCGGGGCAGAGGCTGTTCTTCCTGCAATATGACAGGCTATAAAGGCAGGATCGCCATCCACGAGGTACTTGTGATCGATGATGAAATGCGCAGGGTGATCATGAACGGGGAATCCTTCTCAAAGCTGCGTGAGCTTGCAATTAAGAATAAAACTATATTTCTGATTGATGATGGCCTGCTGAAAGTAAAACAAGGCATTACGACGACAGAAGAAGTCCTTCGTGTCGCCATACCTGATTAGGAGCAATGATCATGACTGAAGCAATTGATATTCTTTTAAGGGCCGGCTTTGAATTGAAAGCCTCCGATATTCATCTGACCGTTGGAGTGCCTCCCATATTCCGGATCAATGGCGAGCTGAAGCGATATGGCAAAGAGAACCTTTTGCCTGCACATACAGAGTCAATGGCCAAAGCCATCATCCCGGAAAATATGTGGGACCGCTTCAGGGAAAAAGGGGAGCTCGATTTTTCCTATGGCGTCCAGGGGGTTTCGCGTTTCCGTGTCAATGCCTATTATCAGCGTTCATGTATTGCATTGGCGGTCCGGGTTGTGCCGACAAGAGTCCCAACGATAGATGAACTGGAGCTGCCGAATATTCTCAAGAAGATAGCAGGCAAACCACAGGGGCTGGTGCTGGTGACAGGCCCGACAGGAAGCGGAAAATCTACCACGCTGGCTTCTATCATTGATTATATGAATCAAAATATGAGGAAGCATGTTATCACACTTGAAGATCCGATTGAGTACCTGCATAAGCATGGCAACTGCATCATTGACCAGCGTGAAGTCGGATTTGACACGAATAACTTCGCTAACGGCCTGCGGGCTGCCCTCAGGCAGGATCCTGACGTTATATTGGTCGGGGAGATGCGTGACCTTGAAACGATACAGACCGCGATAACGGCAGCAGAAACGGGACATCTTGTTTTCGGGACTCTTCATACTTCAAGTGCACCTGCGACAATCAACCGGATCATTGACGTGTTCCCGCCGTCCCAGCAGGCACAGATCAGGATTCAGCTTGCCTCTGTTTTAGTATCAATCGTATCCCAGCGCCTCTTCCCTATTATTGACCGGAAAGGGCGAAAGGCCGCAACCGAAATCCTGGTCAATAATTCGGCAGTGGCCAATCTGATCCGCAACGAAAAGGTCCACCAGATTGCCAACATCATGCAAACATCAAGGGCTCAGGGCATGCATACCCTTGACGCAAGCATCAGCGAACTCGTGCAGTCAGGACAAGTATCCAAGGAGGCGGCCATGCCATTCCTCCAGGAAAAGGTGAATTGAGATGCCCCGGTATAAATACAGCGGCCGTGACCTGAAAGGGAAGAAGTCCGGAATCATAAGTGCAGCCTCAAAGAGGGAGGCCATGCTGCAGCTGAAGAAGGATAGCATCAGGGTTACTGAACTTAATGAGATTGCAGAAACACTGCTTACCAAAGAGCTTTCGATTGGGAACCCAGTGAAGCTGCAGGATTTTGTGATTTATCTGCGGCAGTTTTCTACGCTGCTTCGGGCGGGGGTGACGGTGGTGGATGCTACAAGGATACTTGCCCAGCAAACAGAGAGTAAAGCATTAAGAAGGGCTCTCGAAACAGTAGAGCAGGATTTAAGGGAAGGTAATCCATTATCTGACGCGGCTGCCAAACATAAAAGAATCTTTACTAGTATGTTTGTAAATATGATAAAGGCAGGCGAAGCCGGCGGGAATATTGACGATACGCTTGAAAGGCTGGCTGTCCACTATGAAAAACAGCATTTTACGAAGCAAAAAATTGTTTCCGCCCTTGCCTACCCTGTTGCTGTAGGGATCATTGCAGTTGCGGTAGTCATTTTTCTACTAGTAAGTGTAGTTCCTACTTTTGTTGATATGTTTAAGGATTTCGGTGGAGAGCTTCCTGCCATCACACAGTTTGTTCTGGGTTCCAGCGAGTTTATGCAGTCATACTGGTGGATTGTTGTTTTATTACTTATTTGTTTGTTTATTGGATTTGTAGCCATTAGAAATAATAAAAAATCGAAGTACTATCTGGACTATGCGTTTCTTAAGCTTCCTATCTTTGGGAAAATGCTGCAAAAAGCTGCATTGGCCAGGATGACAAGAACGTTAAGTTCGTTATTTGCCAGTTCTGTACCCATTCTCCAGGCCCTTGCCATAGTTGAGAATGTTGTGGAGAACGAGGTAGTCTCCAAGGTACTAAAAAAATCCAGGACTTCTTTAGAGGAAGGGCGATCTCTGACTGAGCCGATGCGGTTGCATTGGGTCTTTCCTCCCCTTGTCTCTCAAATGATTGCCATTGGGGAAGAAACTGGATCCCTGGATGAAATGCTGTCCAAAGTAGCCGATTTTTATGAACGGGAAGTAGAAAGCTCGACTGACAGGCTTAAATCATTGATAGAGCCCTTAATGATTGTATTCCTTGCCGGAATTGTAGGAACTATCGTTACATCAATAATGGTTCCGATGTTCCAAATATTCAATCATGTCGGCTAGTACAATAAATTTACAAAAACCATTAAAATACGACTTTTGTTATTGTAATAATCTAGTATAATAGGATTAACCTACTAAAGTAATAGGCGAATACTCATAAGGAGATGGGAAACAAGATGTTGAAAAAACTGGGTCAAAAATTAAAGAATGAAAAAGGTTTAACGCTGATTGAGCTTTTGGCTGTTATTGTTATTTTGGGGATTATTGCTGCGATCGCTATTCCAAGTATTGGGAAAATCATTGAAAACTCTAAGATAAGTGCTGTAAAAGCAGATGCAATTCAAATATTAAATGCAGCTAAAATTAGATATGCTGAAAATAGCTCTGATAAGGAAATTAGCTTAGAAGATTTGAAGGGGTTCTTAGATGAAGTGCCTACCTTTAAGGATGATACCGATGCTGAAGTTGTAGTTACTGATGAGGGTGCATTCCAATTTACCGGTACTGGAACCAAATCCGGTATAACAGTGAATTTTACAAGTGCTACTGTCCAAATGATTGACAACGCCCCTAAGAGTGCTAGAGATATACCAGCTACTGATGTTAAAGAAGAAGAAAAGTAAAGTATAAACAATGATAATAGTAATATTCCTCTACGGCCTCCTCCTAGGCTCCTTCTACAACGTAGTTGGCCTGAGGATTCCGCTAAAGCAGTCAATAGTTAAGCCGCGGTCTCATTGTCCATATTGCCAGCATACTTTAAGGCCCTATGAGTTAATTCCGGTAGTGTCCTATCTGCTGCAGGGAGGGAAGTGCCGGCGCTGCAAAGCGCCGGTTTCATTTCTTTATCCTGCTGTTGAGCTGGCGACCGGCCTGTTATTTGTCCTTGCCCCGCTTCTGATGGGATGGACACTGGAGCTGATCATTGCTTGGACTTTGATTTCTCTGATGGTCATTGTGTTTGTATCAGATATTAAATATATGATTATTCCCGATAAAGTCCTGCTTGTTTTCGCAGTGATTTTTTTATTGGAACGCATTTTCCTCCCTTTGTCGCCATGGTGGGATTCACTTCTGGGTGCGGCAGCCGGCTTTTTCCTGCTTCTGTTCATTGCCGTTATCAGCAAAGGAGGCATGGGCGGGGGAGACATTAAGCTATTTGCCGTGATCGGCCTGGCTCTTGGAACAAAGCTTGTCCTTTTGACGTTTTTCTTTGCAACCATATTTGGAGCGGTATTTGGCCTCGCAGGGATGCTGATTGGCAAGGTAGAAAAAGGCAAGCCGATTCCGTTCGGTCCATACATAGCACTTGGAAGTCTTACAGCCTATTTTTTTGGCCAGCGTATTCTGGATTGGTATCTTTATTCATTCATTTAAGGAGAAATTGATATGGCCCCTCTATTTTCATTCGGGAAAAATCGAATCATTAATATTACAATCAAGGATCATGTCATCCGGATGGCCGAACTGAAGAGCAGTAACGAGCCAGAGACTCTTCGCTGTGAAGAGCGTTTTTTGCCGAATGGAATTATTAGGGAAGGCAGGATCCAGGACTTTGAAACACTTTCCAGCATACTCGAAGAATGTGTGCTTGATTGGAAGATCAAGAAAAGAAATATCTCCTTTTTAGTCCCTGATCCTTTTATTATCATCAGAAAACTGGATATTCCCGAAGATGTGACAAGTGAAGAAATTAAAGGTTATCTATATATGGAGCTCGGGACAAGCATCCATCTTCCTTTTGAGGATCCAGTTTTTGATTTTGTTCCTTTACAGTCAGAAAAGGAAAAGAGGCAGATTTTGCTGTTTGCAGCTCCTGAAGAGGTTGTAAATGAGTATGTCGCTCTTTTTGAAGAAGCTGGTTTAAGGCCGTCTGCTGCGGATATCTCCTGTCTTGCCCTGTATCGCCTCTATTATGAGTACGACCTTCCGGCTCCTGATGAACATCTCATGATGGTGCAGTTTGATGCACAGCAAGTGAATGTCAGTATCTTCGAAGGACATGAACCGGTCTTCATGCGCCATCTTATGATTGATGCAGATCACGATAAGTGGGAAGCAGAGCCGGGGAGCGGTTTGGTGTATAAAGGTGACAAAAGCGAGGTTCTTCTTCCGCTCGAGGATATCTATAAAGAATTGGACCGGGTCATGAATTTTTACAGATATTCCTTGAATCAGGGCAATAAACAAATCACTAAGATTTTAGCTGATGGCGATCACCCTTGGATGGAGGACATCCGCTCAAGTCTTGCGGAAAGGTTTGACGCCCCCCTGGCAGTCCTGGGCGGGGAAAATAACACAGAACAGATGATTAAGCCCCAATTTAATCTTAATGTTGGTTTGGGCTTGAAAGAGGTGTAGACATGCTTGTAGATATCAATCTCCTCCCCCAAAAAGAAAAAAGAAGCAAAGCAGCCTACATCTCTTTGGCAGCTGCAGGTTTGGCAGCTGTCATCTTGTCTGTGTCCCTCTATGTTTACTTAGGCAGCCAAAAAGAGGAAATAGAACAGGTTGAAACTCAAATAGCCCAGACGAATGAAATTCTGGAAGCACAAAGAGTGAAGCTTGCTGATTATGAATCTTCCAATTCGGTCGGCGAACTGGAGAATGCTATTTCTTGGGCAAAAGAGCAGCCTTTCAGCATGGTGTATATCTTAAATGAAGTAACCAAGCTCCTTCCGGAAAGGGGCTATATAACCGAGTTTGAGAAAGATGAGGATAATAAAATCAAGCAAATAGTCCAGTTTGACACTAAAAGCCAGGCTGCCTATTATTTAAATTCTTTGCTGTCCTTGGGATGGCTGGACGAGGCAATTCTGACCGAGGCAAAAACTACAGATGTTCTGAAAGATGATGATGAAGAGACATCAGCTGCTGAGGAAGAAATCCTGCCGCGTTATTTTGCGGCTTATGAATTGCAGATAAACTCCAGTTTGCTCAAGCAAGAGATTGAGAACAAGGAGAAGGAAGCTGAAGGGGGGAGTACACCGTGAACCTTCAACTATCCAAGAAGCATCTCCTGATTATTTTTCTCTCCATCCTTCTACTGGGAGGGGCAATTGCAGGAGCCTATTATTTGCTTATACTTCCTGTGCATGAGCAGCTGGACAGAAAGGAAACCGAATTGAAGCTGGCCAGCCAGGAATTGACCATCATAGAAAACAAACTGGCTGAAACCGGTGAAAAGACGATTCTCAGCACAATGGAGCTGCAGAAGCAAGTGCCCGTCAAACGGATGCTTGATCAGCTTTTACTTGACCTTGAAAAAGCAGAAGTTATTTCTGATACAAATATCATAGAGTTAAAGCTGGACGGAACAGAAGATGATGAGGAAATAGATCTTGTTGCCGAAGCTGCAAAAGAAGAGAGGGGGGAGGAACAGGAAGAATCACCATCCGAGGACCAGGAAGATTCCAATGAAAGTACTAGTGAAGTCAATTCACCTGCTGAGGAGATCCTTCCCAACGGGATCAGAAAAATTTCCATGACGCTGAGCGGTGAAGCAGCAACTTATTTTGAGATGGAAAAGTTTATCAAAAGCCTGGAATCGCTGAAACGGATCGTAAAGGTGGAGGTTCTTAACTTCAACGGACTTCCCGAGATTTATTCGGTTGATCAGGATTCGGAAAATGTAGAATTTGAAGTATCACTTGCCGCTTATTATTATCCTAATCTGGAAGAGCTGCAAAAGGAGCTGCCTCCTTTGGACGTTCCTGCTGTTTCTAATAAGCAGAACCCCTTGAGCGGTTTCTCCAGCCAGGAGGACGTCGAGGCAGGAGAAGATACTCAGCCTTAATCTATTCTATAGAAACGGGGTCTAGTATGATGAAGAGCTTTGCTAGACTGAATGACAAGGGACTAACTTTAATAGAACTGCTGGCTATTATTGTGATCCTGGGCATTGTTGCCGCAATCGCCACTGCTTCCATACTGAGTCTGGTCCAGAATTCAAGGGATAAAGCCTTTGTCGGCAATGCCTATGCACTGAATGAAGCAGCGGGCTATTTTGTGAAGCGCGAAGTGACCAGCGGCAATACGCTCGCTCAGCGGATTACTTTCAGTATGGTTTCAGAAGCCGGCTTCATGGAGGCTTTTAAGGATCCGTATACAGGCAATTATATTGAACCTTCAGATGCCAGCTATGTAGAAATAGACGGGGAGCATGTCAGGACGGTATGCCTGTACGGTGAAAACCGGAATCTTTGCTCTTATCAAGGGGCGTCAGGCAAACCGATCCCGGTTCGCGAGCTATCAATAGATCTGATTGTAAAAGACAACTGAAAAATTTGACGAAAGCATCCTATAACAAGACGACAAAAGTCTTGTTATTTTTTTTTGCCCCTGTGTTAGGATGAAGGCAAATCCAGCAATCGACACGGGGAGGACAAGCTGTGGAAAACCGAGGGAACGGCCGGACCATCACGATCAAGCTGAATGGCAAGGATCGGGAAGCCGTGCATATGAAAGACAAAACGGCACAAAAGGAAAGAGATCCTGTAGAAGAAGTGCAGCACATAGAGAATGTGGAAGAAGAGCCGGCAGAGGGGAAGGCTCTGACAGCAAACGGTGACCTGGCTGAATTGGAGGCGGCTCCAGCCAGGGAAGCTGCAGATGATGAGTTTGACTGGATTCTCCCGGAGATTATGGAGGAAAATCCAGAACCGAAGGAGTATAAGGTTGCCGAAAAGCCCGAAAAAGGAAGCGGAAAGAAAGGCAGTATTTTCAGCTCACCTGGGAAGCCTTCCAATCAGAAAGCACTGGTCCGATCAGTGGTGATTTCTGTATTCTTTGCTGTGCTGTTCGGGACAAGTCTTGGATTTTTAATGCTGAAGATGGTGATCCATGACGGAAGCGCAGAAGAGCCTGAAGGAGCTGCGCAGACAGCAGCGGGAAGTGTGAGCGGCAGCGGTCAGGAAAGCCAAGCGGGAAGCGGAACTCTGGCCCTCGAGCCTCTTACGGTTTTCGTTGTTCAGGGCGGTGTCTTTTCAACGAAGGATGCGGCTGAAAAGATTCAAAGCACGATTTTTGAGAAAGGTGCTCCGGCACAGCTGCTGGAGATGGAAGGAAAATCATATCTCTTCCTGGGGGCTGCAGGGTCGCTTGAAGACGCGAAACAGCTGGGAACTGATTATAAGAGCAAGGGCATGGATGCATTCGCCAAGGAATTGGCTGCCGGCGGAAAAACACTGGATAAGCTGCAGGAGGAAGATAAAAAGTTCCTGCAGGCGGCTCCAGGAATATATTCTTCCATGGCTGCAGGAATTGGTGCTGTGACACCTGGAGCTGCGGTTCCGGAAGAAGCATCAAAGCAGGCGGCCGATATATCAGCACAGCTTGCAGGGTTTGATAAAGCAAAGCTTTCAGCGGATCGTGTGGCGGTTATGCAAAAGGAGCTTTCAGAAGCAGCAGAGCTAATGGCCAGCTATCAGGAAAGTCCTGATGAAAAAGGCTATTACGCGATTCAGCAGCATCTGCTGTCATTCATTGCAGCGTATAATGCACTTTAATAGAAGGGTGAATATTTTCCAGGAAATATCGCACATTATAGGGGGCTGTCGGAGATCATTCGACAAGCCCCCATTTTTTTTGACAAATCTCTATTAAAAATTGTTAGAACCTATAAATTTTGGTACGATTAGTTTGTATCTCCCAAAATGATACAAGTAAAGGATAGGGTGATTTTTTTGCAGAACCTCATATTAGCCTCTTCTTCTCCACGGCGAAAAGAACTTCTTGAAAATCTTCAGCTGAAATTTGAAGTCTCCAGCAGTGATGTGGACGAAACATTCGAACCGGGGATGCTTCCCGAAAAAGTTGTCATGGAGCTTGCTTCCAGAAAAGCGGAGTCTGTCGCCAGGAAGAATCCTGCTTCATTTGTCATCGGTTCGGATACGATTGTCTTTGCAGACGGTCTTATTTTAGGGAAGCCTGATGGGCATGGCGAGGCATTTGATATGCTGTCGCGTTTGTCCGGCAGGGTCCATTCGGTTTATACAGGAGTATCGATTATTACTCCGCAAAAAAGCAAAATTGAATTTTACGAAAAAACGGATGTGGAATTTTGGGAGCTGACAGATGACGAAAAGTCGGCATATATCGAAAGCGGCGAGCCCTTTGATAAGGCCGGATCATATGGAATCCAGGGTCTAGGTGCTACGCTTGTGAAGCGGATCAGCGGTGATTACTTCGCGGTCGTCGGGCTCCCGCTTTCAAGAACAGCAAGAGAATTGAAAAAGGCCGGGTTCCAACTGCCTTTTTAAATACTTAACGATCATCTGCCTCCCTTTCCTGCCGGCAAGGGAGGAATCGTATTGAAAACTGAATCATTGATGATCCGTGATTTCCCGCAGGATGAAAGGCCGCGCGAGCGCTTTATCCAGAATGGCCCCGAAAGCCTGTCCAATCATGAGCTTCTTGCTCTGATGCTCAGGACCGGGACTAAAGAGGAGTCTGTGCTCCAGCTATCAAACAGGCTTCTTACCCATTTTGAAGGCCTCCGCCTCCTGAAGGATGCAACGCTTGATGAGATGACCAGCATCAAAGGGATCGGCATGGCAAAAGCCATTCAGGTGCTGGCCGCGGTCGAGATAGGGAGGCGAATTTCCAGCCTCACCTATGATGACCGCTTTGTGATCCGTTCACCTGAGGACGGCGCCAAATATGTCATGAATGATATGCGCTTCCTTTCGCAGGAGCATTTTGTCTGCCTTTACTTGAACACAAAGAATCAGGTGCTCCATAAGCAGACGATTTTCATCGGCAGCCTGAATGCTTCGATCGTCCATCCCAGGGAGGTTTTTAAGGAGGCCTTCAGGAGGTCGGCTGCGTCTATCATCTGCATTCATAATCATCCTTCCGGCGATCCCGCCCCCAGCAGGGAGGATATAGAAGTCACAAAGAGGCTGGCGGAGTGCGGGAAAATCATTGGCATTGATGTTCTCGATCATTTGATCATCGGTGAAAACAAATATGTCAGCTTAAAGGAAAAAGGTTATTTATAACACTATGATTTTACCGTTTGTTAGGATATAATATAATTTATGATTTTTTAGACTAGAATAAGTCTGCCAACTGCTAAATAGGCTGCTTTTTCAGCCTTCTTCGAATATAAAAATCACCTTAAAAAATTGCATTTCGTATCAGAAAGGGAGATACAGCTATGTTTGGAATCGGAACACGGGATCTTGGGATCGACTTGGGGACTGCCAATACACTCGTTTATGTAAAAGGAAAAGGAATCGCTGTTAGGGAGCCTTCTGTGGTTGCCATGCAGACGGATACTAAAAGCATTGTCGCTGTCGGCAATGATGCGAAGAATATGATCGGCCGTACGCCGGGGAATGTCGTAGCAATGCGCCCTATGAAGGACGGCGTCATTGCTGATTATGAAACAACTGCTACTATGATGAAATATTATATCAGACAGGCTGTCAAGAAGGGCTTCTTTGCCGGCAAGCCTTATGTGATGGTGTGTGTGCCTTCAGGCATAACAGCTGTAGAGCAGCGTGCCGTCATTGATGCTACACGCCAGGCTGGTGCCCGTGATGCCTATCCGATCGAAGAGCCGTTTGCTGCTGCAATCGGTGCGAATCTTCCTGTTTGGGAGCCGACAGGCAGCATGGTTGTCGACATCGGCGGCGGGACGACTGAAGTGGCCATCATTTCACTTGGCGGCATCGTTACGAGCCAGTCAATCCGCATTGCGGGTGATGAAATGGATGATGCAATCATTAATTATATCCGCAAAACTTATAACCTGATGATTGGCGACCGGACGGCTGAAGCCATTAAAATGGAGATCGGCTCCGCCGGTGAGCCTGAAGGCATTGAAAACATGGAAATCCGCGGCCGCGACCTTTTGACAGGACTGCCGAAAACGATTGAAATTACGGCAGAGGAAATTGCTGCTGCCCTTCGTGATACTGTTTATAGCATTGTAGATGCCGTGAAGGTCACCCTGGAAAAGACGCCGCCTGAACTGGCTGCTGATATCATGGACCGGGGGATTGTGCTGACTGGAGGAGGAGCGCTTCTCCGCAATTTGGACAAGGTGATTGCAGAGGAAACAAAAATGCCTGTGCTCATCGCTGAAAATCCGCTTGACTGTGTGGCAATCGGAACAGGGAAGGCTCTTGACCATATTCACTTATTTAAAAACAAATCCAAAGATTCTTATTAATAACAAAAAGGGCGGCTCCGGGCATGAAGCAGTCATTCGCTTTTATCCTGGAGTCCTTTCTTTTTAAAGAAATAGAGGTGTGAACCATGCCACAGTTTTTCCTGAATAAACGCCTGATCATCCTGCTTGTCAGTATCATTATTCTGGTGGCATTAATCGGATTTTCCCTGAAGGAAAGGGAAAAGCTTTCATGGGCAGAGCAATTTGTGAAAGATACAGCGAGCTGGGCGCAGACCATCGTTTCCAGGCCGGCAAGCTATGTTGCCGGATTCTTCGAAAATGTAAAAGATTTGCAGAATACATATGAAGAAAACAAGGAATTGAAGGGCAGGCTGGATGAGCTTGCCATGCTTGAGGCCGATGTCCAGCGCCTGAAGGATGAAAATGAAAAATTGCAGACGATACTTGATAAAAAAGGTGATTTAAGCAAGTATAAGCCCATCCAGGCGACTGTGATTGCGAGAAATCCCGATCGCTGGGAAGAGACGCTGATCATCAACAAAGGTGAAAAAGACGGTTTGGAAAAAGATATGGCTGTCATAACATCCGGCGGCTTGATCGGCAAAGTGAAGAATACAAGCCCTCTTTCCGCCAGCGTTCAGCTCCTCAGCAGCACAGATCCTGCCAACCGGATTTCTGCTGTCATCAATGAAAAGATTTATGGGACGATCGAAGGGTATGATACTAAAAAGAAACTTCTTTTGCTAAAGCGGATTCCTTATGATGCCGAAATTAAAAAAGGAGAGATTGTATCAACCTCCGGACTTGGCGGTGTATTTCCTTCAGGCTTGCCTGTCGGTGTAGTAGAGGAAGTCGTTCCTGATGAGTTCGGCCTGAACCAGACTGCTTATGTGAAGCCTGGGGCGGATTTTTATGATATAGAGCATGTGATGGTTGCAAAGCTTTCTATGGAGAAGCCTGACCTGGATATATTGGAAGAAGAGGAGGAATAGAGATGAAACGGTTTCTTCTCCCTCTTCTCGTTTTATTCTTTTTCGTCCTGGACAGCGTTTTTGTCCAGCTGCTGTCTGCCGAATTGTATAACAGCAAAAGGATCATGGTCCCGCATTTCCTGGCGGTCATCATCATTTTCCTGACCATCTACGGCAGTAAAAAACACGGGATCATCTATGGACTGATTTTCGGCCTGCTGTTTGATATTGTGTATACAGATATCATCGGCATCTATTTATTCATGCTGCCGCTGCTGGCCTATATTGCGTCCAAAATCATCCGGATCCTGCATACCAATCTTGCTGTGGTTGCCCTTATCACTCTGTTTGAACTGGCGCTTCTGGAACTTGGTGTGTACGAGATGAATTTTCTAATCCACCGCACAAACATGGAGTTTTCAGTGTTCCTGCAGCAAAGGCTCCTGCCGACGCTTGTGCTGAATCTCGCTTTCATCGTTGTGGTGTCCTTTCCTTTTAAGAAGTTTTTCGAAAAGTTCGCACGCGAGCTTGATGAATACGGCCAGTAATGTGGAAAGTGCTGGTGGCCAGCCGATAAAATTAGTGAAACAGCAGGTAAAACTGCACAGGCGAAAAAAGGATTTTGTGAGCTTATGTCGAATTGTATTATGTGGAGCCGCAGAAAAGGCATACATTGAATCTATGTATGGCGTACGGCTTGTATCCCTGGCAGGGGCAGCGCGGCTGTTCTGCAGGGGATGGAAAGCCGGTCAGCCTGCAATGACTTGGCAGATGCCAGGTTTTTCTAATCAAGATAAGAAAGTATATATTTTTTCTAATTTGATCACTGTCTAGCTCCAGCGCCTACCTCCTCGAGGTCACAAGCCAATCCTCCCAAAAAGGCAAAGAACGCCTTTCCGGGAGGATCGGAGGCCCCCAGGATGGGGGGTCATGCAGACGTTGCCACAGGACGTGGCGTTCTTAGTCTGCAATCCTTTGGGGTGAGCAAGGCGCTTGCGCTTTTCTTATTGAGGTGAACATCTTGCAATGAAGAAAACTCAGAATGTAACAATAAAAGGGACCAAGGACGGCCTGACTCTTCATCTGGACGACTCCTGTTCCTATGAGGACCTGAAAAAGGAGCTTGATAGAAAGCTCTCTGAAAGCGCCAGGACCAATGTTGACCGTCCTCTTATGTCTGTAAGGGTGCAGTCGGGAAACCGTTATCTTACAGCTGATCAGGAGGAAGAGCTGAAGGACTTGATCAGGACTAAGAAGAACTTTGTCGTTGATTCTGTCAGCTCAAATGTCCTGACTAAAGAAGAAGCTGACAGGGAAAAAAAAGAAAATGAGATTATGTCTGTGGCGAGGATCATCCGCTCAGGCCAGGTCCTTGAGGTTCCGGGCGATCTGCTCCTGATCGGGGATGTGAATCCCGGCGGCACTGTCATGGCGGGAGGAAGCATTTTCATCATGGGCAGCTTAAAGGGAATCGCCCATGCCGGCTGCTACGGAAACAGGCAGGCTGTCATTGCGGCAAGCATGATGAGGCCTTCCCAGCTCAGGATCAGCGACTGCATCAATCGGGCGCCTGATCACAGCAAAGATGAGGATATGAGGGAAATGGAATGTGCCTACATAGACGAAAATGAACAAATGATAGTTGATAGATTACAGGTTTTGATGCATCTCAGACCAAACTTAACGAGATTGGAAGGGGGACACTAGTGTGGGAGAAGCTATTGTAATTACTTCAGGCAAAGGCGGTGTCGGCAAAACGACCACATCCGCCAACATCGGTACGGCTTTGGCTTTGCAGGGCAAGCGCGTCTGTCTTGTCGATACAGATATCGGCCTGCGCAACCTGGATGTGGTAATGGGGCTTGAGAACCGCATCATCTATGATCTGGTGGATGTGATCGAAGGCCGCTGCAAGGTCCACCAGGCTCTTGTGAAGGACAAGCGCTTTGAAGATCTTCTTTATTTGCTGCCTGCTGCCCAGACAAGTGATAAAACCGCTGTAAATCCTGAACAGATGAAAAAGCTGGTAGAAGAGCTGAAGCAGGACTATGATTATATCATTATCGATTGTCCTGCAGGGATTGAACAGGGCTATAAGAATGCCGTTGCCGGAGCAGACAAGGCGATTGTCGTGACGACTCCGGAGGTTTCAGCCGTCCGTGATGCCGACAGGATCATCGGCCTGCTTGAAAAGGAAGAGAATGTCGAGGCTCCAAGGCTTGTCATCAACAGGATCCGCAGCCATATGATGAAGAATGGCGATATGCTGGATGTCGATGAAATCACCGCCCATCTATCCATCGACCTGATCGGGATCGTAGCCGATGACGACGAAGTCATCAAAGCATCCAACCACGGCGAACCGATCGCACTCAACCCGAACAGCAAAGCTTCCGTCGCATACCGCAACATCGCCCGCCGCATCCTCGGCGAAGCCGTTCCGCTCCAGCAGCTCGAACAAGAAAACACAGGCATGTTCACCAAACTGAAAAGATTCTTTGGTGTGAAATAGGCGAGGAAGCTAGCTTTGAATATAAAAATTATTAAGAGTTTTAATTTCCAATAGTCTATTTGCATGAAATCTTTTAACTTTGCAATTTGGTGCCAAAAAAGTTTAAAAACCCTGTTGATTGGAGTGCAAGGCACGAAGACTCCTGCGGGAAATAGCGGAAAAGTTGAGACCCCGCAGCGCGCAGCGGGAGGAGGCTCAACTCCGCCCCGCGGAAAGCGAAGTGCCTGGAACGCAAATCAACAGCCTCATACTAAGCGCAGCAAAAAATCTATTTTTTTACGATTGGTCTTCAGTCAAAAAAGCCGGTAATCTCCGGCTTTTTTTGTTTGCTTTTTTTAACTGTTCCAAATCGTTGATATTCTCCCAACCTCCCCACCTCTTTCTCCCCCAATATGTCATACTCCCCCCAAACCCCTCATAGACTTGTACAAATCAGTTTAGGGACAGGTGGGGAGATTATGCGTTCAAGAGCAGACGAAATACGCAAAAGAATTGAAAAGCGGAAAAAAGACCAGGAGCGGATGAATAAACAAATTCAGCACAGGCTTCCCTGGGCAGATGAAGAGGAAAAGCACGGGTTTGGAAAGCTGCCTTCCTATGAAGGCACCTCTCCCGAAGGAGAGCATCCCCTGTTTAAAAAAGAAGTATTCTTCTTTAAACTGCTGGCCTCTGCCTGCCTGGTGCTGGTCACCGCCATCCTTTTCAAAAATCCGTCGGCTGCCTTTGAGCCGGCCAAAAGCTTTGTGGCCAAAACAATGGAGACTGACTTTCAGTTTGCGGCTGTGTCGGAATGGTATGAAAAGCAGTTCGGGGAGCCTTTGGCACTGGTGCCTTTTACAGACTCAAAAAAGGAGCGGGACGAGTCAGCTCCTGCCCAGGAATATGCCCTCCCTGCCTCGGGCAAGATCCTTGAGGAATTCAATGAGACAGGCCAGAGGGTAACGATTGAAATTGCGATGGGTGCAAATGTGGAGTCAGTGGAAGAGGGCCTTGTTAAGTTTGCCAGCAATAAAGAAGGATTCGGGAAAACTGTCATTGTCCAGCATGCTGATAAAAGTGAAACATGGTATGGAAACTTGAGCGAAATCAAGGTCAATCTATACGATTATATCGGCAAAGGCGTCGCAGTGGGAACAGCCGCAGAAGTGCCGGAGAGCGGCAAGGGCTCTTTTTACTTTGCGCTAAAGCAAGGCGATGATTTTATCGATCCTATCCAGGTGATGCAATTTGATTAAATGGCTCGGTTTATTCCGGTATATCCACATTCATCCGCTGCTTTGGGCTGTCATCGGGCTGGCAGTGGCTACAGCCCGCTTTCAGGAGGTGATCATGCTCCTCCTGATCGTCTTTGTGCACGAAATGGGGCATGCATGGGCGGCAGCCCGCTTTTCATGGCGAATCAAAAGAATATCATTGCTTCCTTTTGGCGGGGTAGCCGAAATGGATGAGCACGGAAACAGGCCGCTGAAGGAAGAAGCGGCCGTTATTTTGGCCGGGCCTCTCCAGCATGTCTGGCTGATTGGCCTTTCCTATATTCTTTATAGGCTGTCAGTGCTGGACGGGGCACTGTTTGAGCTTTTTTTTCAATATAATATCATGATCCTGATCTTCAATCTCCTGCCTATCTGGCCGCTTGATGGCGGGAAGCTGCTGTTTTTATACCTCTCCCAAAAGAAGGCATTCCCTGATGCCCACAAACAGGCCTTAAGGATTTCACTTGCGGCGGCCATCATATTTGCTGCGGTTATGCTGCTGGCAGCACCCCTTAATCCAAATATCTGGATTGTGCTCGGCTTCCTGCTTTTTTCCCTGCATTTTGAATGGAAGCAGAGGCGATTTATTTTTATGCGATTCCTGCTGGAGCGTTATTATGGGAACCGGAATGAATTCAAAGTATTGAAGCCATTGATCGTCAAGGAGGATGAGATGGTTGTCGAGGTGCTTGAGCGCTTCCAGCGCGGCACAAAGCATCCAATCATCGTCGAAAAGGATGGGAAGGAGCATGCTGCACTTGATGAGAATGAGCTCCTCCATGCTTATTTTTCCGAAAAGCTTACCACAGCACGGATGGCTGATTTGCTTTATGCCTATTAAAGCTTGATAATAATAGACAAAGATTTTTAGATATAATAAAGCGGGGAATAAAGTTGAAAAAATTAGTCATCAATTATGCAACAAGGGAAAAACGCTATGCTGTGCTGAATGAATCGGGCAAGCCTGTAAAGCTGATCATCGACCAGCCCAAAAATCTGTCCGCAGTCGGCAGCATTTATCTCGGGACGGTCGCAAAGGTGCTGCCGGGGATGAATGCTGCTTTCGTTGAGATTGGCGAGGAGAAGAGCGGATTTCTGCACCGCGACAGGCTCGCATCCTATGTGCGTTCAACCGAAGACAAAGAGGTGAAAGACAGAAAATCAATCTCCTCTTATGTCCGTGAAGGTGAAAAGCTGCTTGTACAAGTTGAAAAAGATGCTGCCGGGACAAAAGGTCCCAGGCTTACCAATATCATAGAATTCCAGGGCGAGAAGCTGATCTATATGCCATCTGGCCGGTATGTGGCCGTTTCAAGGAAAATAGGGGATGAATCCGCACGGGAAGATTTGAGGACTCTCGGGATGAAGCTGAAGGAAGAAGAAGAAGGGCTCATTTTCCGTACTTCTGCTGAAGGAGCTTCATTAGAAGAGCTTCAAAAAGAACTGGACGGTCTTCGTGCTGAACACAGGGAGCTCGCTAAAGCGGCTGCTTCTGTAAAAAAGCCTGCAAAGCTTGCTGAAAAAGAAACCTTTCTGGAGGAAGCAGCAGCTGAGATGGCCAGGCTTGGAGCCGGAGAGGTGCTGGTTGACGACCTTGCTGTAAAGCAGAAACTGGAAAAAGCAGCTGCAGGGTCTGAAGTCCGTTTTTATAATAATAAGGAAAGCATCTTCTCTGCCTATAATCTTGACCAGGAAATCGATAAAGCGCTCAAAAGGATCGTCTGGCTTGATAACGGGGCTTATCTTATCTTTGACGAAGCAGAAGCACTGACTGTCATCGATGTGAATACAGGAAAATATTCCGGCCGGGAAAACCTGCGCGACACGGTTCTCAGGACCAATGAATGGGCAGCGGCAGAGGCTGCAAGGCAGATCAGGCTCAGGGACATCGGCGGCATGATCCTGATTGATTTCATTGATATGAAAGAGGAGAGGGACCGGCAGCATATTTCACGGGTGATGGAAAAAGAGCTCCGCAAAGATGAACGGAGGACGAGGATCGTAGGGTTCACCCCGCTTGGCATTTTGCAGATCACAAGGAAAAAGACGAGGGCGGCCCTTTCTGAATCACTCACCGTCAAGTGTGCGGCCTGTGAAGGGACCGGGCGGATGATCAGTGCTGAGACAGCGGCCTTCCGGCTTGAGCGGGAGCTTTGGGAGCATAGGGGGAGCGATTATGAGGCGGCTCTGGTCAGACTTTCATCAGATGTCCTGAACGTCTTTTCCGGCGAACAGGAGATCCACCGGAAAAGGCTGGAAGAAACATGCGGCCTCAGGCTGTTTTTTACTGCAGAAGACTCCAGGACTCCCTTTTATGAGATCCGCCAGCTGGGAAGCCTGAAGGATATTGAAGCAAAACATAAGAAGCAATAAAGCTCCCTGATGTAAAACTGGGATAATGTATTGACACACTCTTTGAATATATGATAGTATTCTTATGTTATGTTTGTAGCGCACCAAGCTACAACCGCTCAGAGCAGGTATTCAAGCTTTTGCTTTTTTTTGCAAAACGCCTGCAATTGGCGAGTCTTAGTCTATAAGGAGGTGCAGTTCATGTACGCTATTATCGAAACTGGTGGAAAGCAGATCAAAGTTGAAGAAGGCCAAGCTATCTTCATCGAAAAGCTGGACACTGTAGAAGGCGAAACAGTTACTTTTGACAAAGTTTTATTCGTAGGCGGCGACAATGTAAAGGTAGGAAGCCCTGTAGTTGAAGGCGCTACTGTAACGGCTAAAGTTGAAAAACAAGGCCGTGCAAAGAAGATCATTGTCTTCAAATACAAAGCGAAGAAAAACTATCGTAAAAAGCAAGGTCATCGTCAGCCGTTCACTAAAGTTGTAATCGAAAAGATCAACGCATAAGGTTTGGCTGTATGATCCATACGACGATTATTCGTACTGAAGCCGGCCGCGTCAGATCCTTTTCATTGAGCGGGCATGCCCTTTTTGCCAACCAGGGCAAAGATATCGTATGTGCAGGCGTTTCTGCAGTGTCCATCGGTGCCATCAACAGCATCATGGCGCTGACAGGAGTCGAGCCTGACATCGAACAGGGAGACAGCGGCTTTCTCCGATGCGATATCCCGCAGGACCTTCCTGAAGAGACGCAAGAGAAAGTCCAGCTTCTGCTGGAAGGCATGATTGTTTCATTGGAGACGATTGAGCGCGAGTATGGCAAGCACATAAAAATAACCTTCAAAAAATAGGAGGTGAAACAAATGCTAAGATTAGATCTTCAGTTTTTCGCTTCTAAAAAAGGAGTAGGTTCTACAAAGAACGGCCGTGACTCAATCTCTAAGCGCCTTGGCGCTAAGCGTGCAGACGGTCAATTCGTATCCGGCGGTTCTATTCTTTACCGTCAGCGCGGTACAAAGATCTACCCTGGAGTGAACGTTGGACGCGGAGGCGACGATACTCTTTTCGCGAAAGTGGACGGAGTTGTCAAGTTCGAGCGTGTAGGCCGTGACCGCAAGCAAGTGAGCGTTTATCCAGCTGCTCAAGAAGCTTAAGCTTACTACAGAAAACTCTAACCGACAGGTTAGAGTTTTCTTTTTTCCTTTATATGCGATTCCAGCTATAGGGCTGATGATCAAGCGTGGACCGCGGAAAGGGCATGGATCCCAAACGGGCTGCCGTGGCTTTTCCGCGGTTCGCCGGCTTGTGCCCGGCTGCCGGGAATTCTTAATTTTAAAAGGAAATTGCTTACTCCCATCTTCTTTTTTGATATACTATCAGCAGGCAATCTTATGACACTAATAATTGTGTAGGAGTGCATTTATGGAAAAAGATTGGAGCACAGTTGAGGTTTTGCGGCATGCACGCCATGACTGGATGAATAAAATACAATTAATTAAAGGAAATCTTTCCCTAAGCAAATATGACAGGGCCAAGGAAATCATCGATGAAATCGTTGTAGAAGCCCAGAATGAAGCAAAGCTTTCCAACTTGAATATTCCTCAATTTGCCTCCCTGCTGTTTACCTACAATTGGGAAAACCATTCGTTCCAGATTGATTATGAGGTGCTGGATGACGTCAAGTGCAGAAAACTGGATGACCAGTTCCTTGAGAGCTGGACAAGGTCTTTTTTTGCAAGGCTGGACGATTCGGTTAAACCCTTTCATGATAACCATTTATCGGTATTGATAGAGCCTCAGGAGGATGGAATCCGTTTGTTTTTTGATTTTAGCGGAATAATAACAGAGAGAGAATCGATCAGATCTTATCTGGGAGAGCAGCACCAGGCCATCAGGATGAAGATGGAGGAGCTGTCAGAGCAGGAGCTGGCCCTGGAAGTGTTTATGCCATTCAGCAGAGGATTGGAGTAGCAGTGTGCGCCCTGAAAGGGGATACGCTGCGAAAAGATGCCGCTGTGCCTTGCTTAGAACAAAGCAGATTTTTACTGCTGTAGATTCGCGGTTTTGTGTACATACAGCAGACAGGAGGAGTTTTTTAATATGTTTGTCGATCAAACCAAGATATATGTGAAAGGCGGCGACGGAGGCAACGGAATGGTTGCTTTCCGCCGTGAAAAGTACGTGCCAAAGGGCGGCCCTGCCGGCGGGGACGGAGGCAAGGGTGCAGATGTTGTTTTTGAGGTGGAAGAAGGTCTGCGGACTCTTATGGATTTCCGCTATAACCGCCATTTTAAAGCTTCCCGCGGGGAACATGGGATGTCCAAAAATCAGCATGGCAGAAATTCAAAGGATATGATCATCAAGGTCCCGCCGGGAACGGTTGTGACCGATGCGGATACAAAAGAGGTAATAGCTGATCTGACTGAGCATGGGCAAAGGGCCATCATCGCAAAAGGCGGACGCGGAGGGCGGGGCAATACCAGATTCGCTACTCCTGCCAACCCTGCGCCGGAGCTGTCAGAGCATGGCGAGCCTGGCCAGGAGCGTGAAGTAGTCCTTGAACTGAAGCTTCTCGCTGATGTAGGGCTAGTCGGCTTCCCGAGTGTCGGGAAATCCACCCTGCTTTCGGTTGTTTCTTCAGCAAGGCCGAAGATTGCTGAATACCATTTTACAACGATCGCCCCGAATTTAGGAATGGTTGAAACAGAAGATGGAAGAAGCTTTGTAATGGCAGATCTGCCTGGGCTGATCGAAGGGGCGCACTCAGGTGTCGGACTGGGGCATCAATTTCTCCGCCATATTGAAAGGACCCGTGTCATTGTCCATGTTATTGATATGGCAGCTGTGGAAGGCCGTGATCCGTATGAGGATTACCTGACAATCAATAAAGAGCTGAAAGAATATAATCTTCGACTGACAGAGCGTCCGCAGATCATTGTAGCCAATAAAATGGACATGCCGGAAGCTGAAGAAAATCTCAAGGAATTTAAAAACAGGCTGACTGATGATCATCCGATCTTCCCGATTTCCGCTTTTACAAGGCAGGGCCTCAGGGATCTGCTGTTTGCTGTTGCAGACAAGATCGAGGAAACGCCTGAATTCCCTCTCATGGAAGAAGAAGAGGATAACGGCATTAACCGGGTTGTCTACAAGCATGAAAAACCTCAAACTGAGTTTGTGATCACAAGGGATCCGGATGGAAGCTTCGTCCTTTCCGGCGATGCAGTCATCAAAGTGTTCAAGATGACTGATTTCTCGCGGGAAGAATCTGTCCGCCGTTTCGCGCGCCAGCTGAGGGGCATGGGCGTGGACGAGGCCCTGAGAGAACGCGGAGCCAAGGATGGCGACACGATCAAGCTGCTTGAGTTTGAATTCGAATTTGTTGAATAGGATATAAAGCCGCTGCGCCGGATCCATGATGGGCCGGCGCAGGCTTCATGGCTTTTTCAGGGATCAATATACATACATGTAAGTGGACACTGCTTTACGCGAAGGGGTGAAAGGAATGAGACAGGATAAGTCAGATAGGAAGTTTTATTTGGTCCGTGAAGATGTCCTTCCGGAAGCCATGAAAAAAACGCTTGAAGCGAAGGAAATGATTGATAGGGGGAAAGCAGAATCGGTGTGGGACGCAGTCCAGAAGGTCGACTTAAGCAGAAGTGCCTTTTATAAGTACCGGGATACGGTCTTTCCTTTCCATACAGTGATCAAAGAGCGGCTCATCACCCTGTTTTTCCATTTGGAGGACAGGTCAGGGACATTATCACAGCTCCTTGGGATTGTTGCATCCTCAGGCTGCAATGTTTTAACGATTCATCAGACCATCCCTCTGCAAAGCAGGGCGAATGTCACCATGTCTCTCAATACGAGCGGGATGGGAATTGAGATCGATGAGCTTTTGGCCAGGCTGAGAAAATTGGAATTTGTTGAAAAAGTAGAGGTGCTGGGATCAGGTGCATAGCCAATTCCCGGCTCCTTTTTTTTAAAATTGGGCATCCTTGTCAGCACGATTGTTCAGATTTATCCATTCCAAGCCATAAAAACTAAGGACATGCATAGTGTAAAGTGTTAAAGTATATAAAAAGGACTGTGGATCTGTTTGGGAGGAATATTGACTATGAAAGCAGGCTATCTTGGGCCAAAGGCTACATTCACTGACTTGGCAGTAAGAGCGATGTTTCCGGAGACGGAATCTGCCCCTTACCGCACGATTCCGGGCTGCATGGACGCAGTCTTGAATGGAGAAATTGATTTTGCTGTTGTTCCGATAGAAAATGCGCTTGAAGGGTCTGTCAATATTACACTGGATTATTTGGTTCATGAAGTGGATTTGCCGATCTGCGGGGAGATAACGGCTCCGATCAGCCAGCATCTGATGGTGCATCCTGAGCATGCACAAGAGTGGCAGGATACTGAAATCATTTACAGCCATTCTCATGCGATTGCGCAATGCCATAAATTCCTGCACCAGGATTTGAAGGGCATCCCTTCTGAAAATATGACCTCTACAGCTGCTGCCGCTCAATTTGTGAAAGAGAATCCGGAAATGAAGGCAGCCGCTATTGCCAATGAACTGGCTGCAGAGGAATATGGATTGGTTATTGTGAAGAGGGATATTCATGATTTTCAATATAACCACACCCGCTTTGTTGTTATTTCGAAAAATCCTGTCAAGCTTGATAGAACAAAGGCGCTGGGATATAAGACAACCGTTATGGCCACCTTGCCTTCAGACCGGGCTGGTGCACTTCATCAGGTTTTATCTGCATTTGCCTGGAGAAAGCTGAATTTGACCAAGATTGAGTCGAGGCCGATGAAAACGGGGCTTGGCAATTATTTTTTCATCATTGATATTGATATGGAAGCTGATGATATTCTGATACCCGGAGCGGTAGCAGAGCTGGAAGCGCTGGGCTGCGGAGTGAAAATACTTGGAAGCTATCCGTATTTCCAGATTGGCAGGAAAGCGAGAGATAAGGCGTCCAATGTGCATTAACAAACAAAAAAGAAAGGCCAGGCTTGCTGAAGCCTGGCTTTTTGTATATACATATCCGGCACTTATGGAAGGTCAACAAGGAAAGCTGCTTCCGCAAGTGCCTGTTCTGCTGCATCCAGAATCGCTTCTGAAGAAGCAGTGATTGTATGTAGGTGAAAGCCTCCGGTAAGCTCTGATAGGAAAGAAGCATTGGTTTTCCTGATTTTTTCCAGGAATTGTTTGACTTCCCGCCGGTTGGAAACCATGATGGATGCTGTCAGATCTCCATACACAGGATGCTCAATCTTTACATCCTTAACTGTTGCCCCATGGTCAACAAGCAGATTCAGCTCATCTTCTGTCTTGTCTGGAGAGTGGGAGCAGGCGACCGTCCGTTCAAACAGCTGGGCGGGCGGGACCTGCTGAAGATAGAGGTATCCCTGGCTTGTGGCAATGATCGGTTCATTCTTTGCCTTAAGAAGCGTGATATCGCCGACGATGACCTGCCTGCTTACATTCGCCTTTCTGGCCAGCTCGCTCCCTGTAACTGGCTCCTGGCGGGATTTCAGGAGATCAAGCAGCATAGTGCGCCGTTCATCCCCCAGCACTTTTTTCTGTCCGTTCATACAAAAACTCTCCTAACACCTTCTATAATGAACCAATTTTAACACAGCATTTTCCTGAAAGCGATCAATCAGCAGCAGGCTTGTGCCGGCTGTAATCCCTGACGATGCCCGCAATTGTGCAGCCAAGCTCGCTGATTTCCTCCAAGGCAGAATTCCGGCCAAAGGAAATCCGGATAAACTCTTTTGCTGCAGCATCCTCCATGCCCATCGCCTTCAGGGCCTTGGAAGGATTCTGCATCCCTGTCTGGCAGGCGCTTCCTGTTGATATCGCAAATCCTCTCCGATTGCATTCAAGCATCATCCATTGCCCTTCAATTCCCCTGATCCCAAGTCCGACCGTAGAGGCAAGCTGCTCCCCGGGTAAGTCGGAACCGTATACTGTAATGGGAAGGTCCGCCTCTTTCATCACTCCAAGAAATTCTTCTCTCTGCCTGGCAGCAAGCACCGAAAGGTCAGTCAGGGAACTGTATGCCTTTCCTGCTGCTTCTAACATAGCGGCTATCCCTGGGACATTCACTGTGCCGGGCCTGAAACCATCTTCGTGCGAACTGTCTGGATAGTATGGCTTCCAGGAAAGAGCAGGTCTGACGTATACAGCGCCAACCCCTTTGGGCCCGTAAAATTTGTGGGCAGAGATAGAAAGGCTGTCTGCATGATCAAGAATGCCGGCCAGATCCATTTTCCCGAAGGAGTGGACCATATCGCTGTGCAGCAGAATCTCATTCTTCCGGCAAAGAGCGCTTATTTCCATCAAAGGCTGGATGGTCCCGATTTCGGAATTGCAGTGCTGGATGACAGCCAGCACTGTATCTTCCCTTATAGCAGCTTCAAACTCGGAAATTCTGATTCTTCCTTTTTCATCAAAAGGCAGGAGAGTTATATCACAGCCTTCTTCCTCAAGCCGCCTGAGTGTACTGTGGACAGAAGAATGCTCTGCCTTGCCCGCTATGATGTGCTTTCCTTTCTTTTCCGCAGCAGAGAGCAGTGCATGGATGGCAAGGAAATTTCCCTCGCTTCCCCCGCTTGTAAAATAAATCCCTTCTTTTTCAGCCCCGAGCATGAGGGCAAGCTGGGCACGGCAGCTTTCGAGCAGGGAAGCTGCCCGGCTGCCGGTGTCATGCAGGCTGCCAGTATTGCCGAAATATTCACCTGATGCTTTCACATATACATTTGCCGCATCCAGATCTAATGGAGTCGTTGCAGCATAATCAAAATATTTCATCGTTAACCAGCTTCCAATCTATGAATGTTAAAAATCACTTGTCATAAGTTTAAATCTATGTAAATATAGGTGTCAAGACACCTGTAAAACAGGAGGAAGAAAAAATGGCAAATCGCACCGATGTGATCATCATTGGAAGCGGTGTGGCAGCTTTGCAATTGGCAAAGGAGCTCAGCCGTGATATGAATGTGATTATTTTCACAAAATCAAAGGTGACAGATAGCAATTCCTATATGGCCCAGGGCGGCATAGCGGCAGCTCTCGGCAGTCAGGACAGCCCTTCTCTCCACTTAAAAGATACATTGGAAGCGGGCCGCTGGCATAATGACGAAAGGGCAGCAAGGCTTATGACAGCAGCGGCTCCCGGATTAATCAATGAACTGCATGCATCAGGATGCCCTTTCGATAACGGTCCATCAGGGGAACTTCTCCTTGGAATGGAAGGGGCGCACCGCGAGAAACGGATTGTCCATGGGGGCGGTGACGCGACCGGACAAAAGCTTGTCGGGTTTTTAATGGGACAAAGAAATGAGAATATCAAAATCATTGAAAAGTTTTTTGTGTATGAGCTTCTGACAAATGACTCCGGCTGCTATGGGGTGAGGGGCATAGGTCAGGATGGGAAACGGTCTGAATATTACTCAGAACACATTGTACTGGCAACAGGGGGCTGCGGTCAGCTGTACAGTTTCACCTCCAACGCCGAAACTGTCACGGGGGATGGAATAGCTTTGGCCTACAGGGCCGGGGCAGAGGTTGCGGATATGGAATTCATTCAATTTCATCCAACATTATTATCAATTGGCGGCAAAGGCGCTGGCCTGATATCTGAAGCTGTACGGGGTGAAGGGGCAAGGCTTGTCACAGCAGATGGCCGTGCCATCATGGAGGACGTCCACCCTATGAAGGATCTGGCTCCGCGCCATATCGTGTCGCAAACCATTTTCGAGTATATAAACAGCGGAACTGAGATTTTTCTTGATATTGCCTCTATCGGGAATTTCGCTGCCCGGTTCCCGACGATAACGGAGATGTGCAGGAAAAACGGGATATCCTTGAAGCGGGGGCTGCTGCCGGTAATTCCCGGCAGCCACTTCCTGATGGGCGGGATTAGGACCGATCTGGACGGCAGAACCTCAGTCGATGGCCTTTATGCCATAGGGGAGGCTGCTTGTACAGGTGTCCATGGGGCGAACCGGCTGGCGAGCAATTCTTTGCTCGAAGGGCTCTATTTTGGAAGGCAGCTTGCCCGGTATATCTTATCCAGTCCGATGCAGCGCAATCAGCCGGGTTCCAGGAGTATAGAGAAAGCGGAATCCCGTCCTTCGCTATGCCTGCCCCCTATCAAGGAAATAAAAGAGCGTATGATGCAGAATGCCGGGATCGTCCGCACCGCCTCCGGCCTTCTTTCACAAAGGGAATGGCTGCAGGGATATGGGACGGAAAAGTGGGTCAGTGCCTCGCTTGAAGGGTATCGTCAGGAGGAGGTAAAGGTTATCTTTATGCTCATTGCCTCCTGGCTCATCACGGAAGCGGCCTTAAGAAGGACCGAAAGCCGCGGGGGGCATTTCCGAAGCGACTTTCCATTTGAGGATGACCAGAAATGGCTGAGAGTACAGATAATCCAGCAGAAAGATCAAAAAGAAGAGGATGGGGAGAATGAACAGAATAAAGCTGCGGCTGCTACTTGAGCAATTTTTTCTCGAGGACATCGGGGACCGGGATGTGAGCAGTGAATTGATATTTGGTGAAGAAGAGCAGGGGGAGATCGTATTTTTGGCCAAGGAAGATGGCATTTTTTGCGGAGCCGATATCCTTTTGACAGGCTTCCCTTTACTGGACAGCACTATTTCGGTTGATTTGATCGCGGGAGACGGCGGACAGATAAGGGCCGGCCAGACTCTTGCAAGGGTGAGCGGGCCGGTTCACAGCCTCCTGAAAGGGGAGCGTGTCATTCTTAATCTGCTGCAGCGGATGAGCGGGATCGCGACAAGCACAAATAAGGCCGTACAGTTAATGGCCGGAAGCCGCACAAGGATCACGGATACAAGAAAAACGACCCCTGGTTTGAGGATGCTGGAGAAATATGCAGTCCGTACAGGAGGGGGCTTTAACCACCGATATGGTTTGTATGATGCTGTCATGATCAAGGATAATCATATTTCCTTTGCAGGCGGCATTTCAAATGCAGTTGAGGCGGTCAGGTCAAAACTTGGGCATATGGTGAAAATAGAGGTTGAAACAGAAACGAAGGATCAGGTGCTCGAGGCGGTCGAAGCAAAGGCAGATGTTATCATGTTTGATAACCGGTCACCCGAAGAAATCCGCGAATGGCTGCCGCTCGTTCCGGAAGAAATCACAACAGAGGCATCAGGCGGGATTACGATGGAGACACTTGCCGCTTATGGGGAAACAAATGTAGATTATATTTCGCTCGGTTTTCTCACGCATTCTGTCAAGTCGCTGGATATCAGTGTGAAAGTCAAAATGCTT
Organism: Bacillus infantis; assembly: GCF_020171945.1. Lineage (GTDB taxonomy): Bacteria > Bacillota > Bacilli > Bacillales > Cytobacillaceae > Bacillus_AB > Bacillus_AB infantis_A. The sequence continues at coordinate 307,929 of NZ_JAIVAP010000002.1, forward strand.
CAGGAGGTAAAAGGATGAATATTTTTGAGATAGCGGAGCAAGGGGCAAAGATGCTTCCGGAAAAATATAAAACGATGTCAACGGAAGAGCTTGAGGAAAGAGTACGGGCTGTAAAAAGCAGGCTTGGAAAGAAGCTCTTCATCCCCGGACACCATTATCAGAAAGATGAAGTCATCCAATTTGCCGACTCTACTGGAGATTCGCTTAAGCTTGCCCAGTTGTCTGCTGAGAACAAAGAAGCAGAGCATATTGTATTTTGCGGGGTCCATTTCATGGCGGAAACAGCAGATATCCTGACCGCAGAAAGTCAAAAAGTGTATCTGCCAGATATGAGGGCCGGCTGTTCCATGGCTGATATGGCCGATATCCGCCAGACTGAGAAAGCCTGGAGCCGGCTGTCTGCCATGTTCGGCGATACAATGCTGCCTCTGACTTATGTGAATTCAACAGCTACGATCAAGGCGTTTACTGGTGCACATGGAGGAGCCACCGTTACCTCGTCGAATGCAGAAGAAATGGTTGAGTGGGCGTTTACGCAAAAAGAAAGGCTGCTTTTTCTGCCTGATCAGCATCTTGGGAGAAATACAGCCTTCAATCTGGCTATCCCGCTCGACAGAATGGCCGTCTGGAATCCAATCTCTGAAGTTCTTGAATACGAAGGCGATCTGGAGGAAGTGAAGGTTATCCTGTGGAAAGGGCACTGCTCTGTCCACGAAAACTTTACCATGGCAAACATCGAGCAGGTCAGGGCAGACTATCCTGACATGAAAATCATCGTGCATCCTGAATGCCGGAGAGAGGTAGTCGAACGGTCTGACTTTGCCGGATCAACCAATTACATCATCCAGGCAATCGAAAAGTCTGCTCCGGGGACCCAGTGGGCGATCGGGACCGAAATGAATCTTGTAAATAGAATCATCCAATCCCATCCGGACAAAAAGATCATCTCCCTCAACCCGAATATGTGCCCATGTCTGACCATGAACAGAATCGACCTTCCGCATCTGGCCTGGTCACTCGAGATGGCAGCGGAAGGGAATGGCGTGAACAGGATCACAGTGCCGGAGCCTGATGCTTCCAATGCGAGGCTTGCCCTTGAGAGGATGCTTGCACGGTCCTGATCCTTTTGAAAAAATTAAACAAATAAATATCAGAGCTTTTCAGCAGTCCCTTTTCTTCTGTGTTATATGGCAAGCCTGCCAGTCATATCATTGAAGACGAAGGGACTGTTTTATTTTTTTATAGAAGCAGTATGGCACCGCTGCGTGGCCTGAGGAGGAAAGTTTATCCGGAACCGCATATGTTTTTTTAATAATGATTAGCAATTTGCCCATTCCGTCATACAATGTATGGACTTATGCATAGGAGGGATATCAGAGTGAAGATCCATATCGTACAGAAAGGGGATACTCTTTGGAAGATCGCCAAGAAGTACGGCGTGAACTTTGAAGAGCTGAAGAAGATGAATTCGCAGCTCAGCAACCCTGATATGATTATGCCCGGGATGAAGATAAAAGTTCCTACAGCAGGGGGAAGTATAAAGAAAGAAGCCCCGATGGGAATGTCTCCTGAAGCAAAAATCAATATGGGCGCGAAGAAGGAAATGCCAAAAGCAGAGCATCCTTTTGCAAAAGAAAAGCCAATCGAGGCTGTGGAAGCGCCGCAGCCAAAGAAAGAAGCACCAAAGCCGCAGGTGACGGCTCCAAAGATGGAACAGCCGAAAGCGCCTTTCGTTCCAAAAATGCCGCAGCCGATCATTCCGGATATTGATATCAACAATTACTATATGATGAACATGCCAGCCCCTAAGCCGCAGCCAAAGCCGCAGCCAAAGCCGAAGGCCATGCCGAAACAGGAATACAAGCCGAAGCCGATAGAAGAGCCGGCAGCCCAGATGCCGATCACCATGCCAAAGCAGCAGCCGCAGCTGCCGCCGAAGCCGATGAATATTCTTCCCGGCATTAAGCCGATTGGTGAAGAAAGCCCTGAAATGGAAAGTCCAGAAACAGCGCAGATGCCGCTGCAAGGAGGTTATAAACAGCCTATGTACCCTTATCAGCCAAACTATTATCAAGGATCTCCGGTGAACCCGGGGCATGGTTATCAGCAGCCTGGCCAATATCCGCAGGTTCAGGGGGCTTCCATGCCATATCAGCAGCAGATGCCATATCAGCAGCAGATGCCGTACCAGCATGGCATGATGCCTGGAATGGAAGGTGCCGGCCAGATGCACCACCAATATGAAGAATCTTCATCCTTTATGCCTATGAGCAACACTAATCCGATGTATGCCCAGCCGACAGGTGTTATGGGAATATCAGATCAGCAGCAGCTGCCATTGTCTCCTATGTCCCAGCAGCAGCTTCCGCTCCAGCCGACCCAGACGATGCCTGCCATGCAGCAGCAATATCCATTTCCTCCATACCCAGCCTGCCTTCACCCGGTTTCACCGGTAATGCCTGGCCCTGGCTACGGTGCCTGTGAACCGGGGATGCCATACGGATATCCTCAGCAGCCTATGGTACAGGGAGCAATGGAGGAATATGAGTCACCTTCTATGGCCCAGATGCCATTAATGCCTTCGCAAAGCCAAATGCCGATCATGCCTTCTGAAGCCCAGATGCCGCTCATGCCTCAGCAGGGCGTCCAGGGGATGTCTGATGACTGCGGATGCGGCTCAGGCATGCCGCAGATGATGCCGGGCATGCACTATGGAATGCAGCAAGGAATGCAGCAGGGAATGCACCATATGGGGATGGGCATGCCGCAAATGGGGTATGGAGCCCCATACCAGCCTCAGTATGGACAGCAGATGGGCTATGGCCAATCGCCATTCATGGGACAGCCGCAGGGTTATGGCCCGATGGGCGGCCAGGCATTCGGAATGCCGCGCTTTGACGATGAAAGCTATGAATTTAATGGTTAAAAGCTGGGGAGACGATTCTTATTGCAATCGTCTCCTCTCCTATTTGCGCCAAACCCTCCCTTTTCCTGTTAAGAAACTCTCACCGGTCAGAAACAATGTCATGCTGATTGATGCCGGGCAGGACATGTATGTGGTGAAAGGGTATTCCTCTTATCAGCGCCTTAAAATCCAGGAGGCCTTCACCTCTTCCCTCAAAAAAGAAGGTTTTGATTCTGCCTGCAGCTTTGAAACAGTGTCTTCCGCCCAGCCGCTTTATGATGGGAGGTATTATTATGGAGTCATGAAGTACATTGTCCCGGGTGCCTCTTTTTCTTATCATAATGAAGCTGACCGCAGCGCCGGGCTTGACCTGTTACGCCAGTACCACCATACAGCAGCGAAGGTGGCCGGACGCTACGATCGTGTCCTGCCCCGTTTCAGCCAAATTGAAAAATGGCGTGAAAGGGCAGCGCTGTTTTTGAGCAATCAGCCAGTGGTTAAATTTTTCGTCCAGAAAGAATTGATTGAAGAGCTGATGGGCTGGGCGGATTGGTCCCTGAAAGGTATGGAGCGGGAAAAGGCATTTTTCGAAGCCGATAATGAAACAGTTCTTCATGGGGATGTAGCCCACCATAATTTTCTGAGAGATGAAACCGGTAAGGTTTATTTGATCGACTTTGATTTAATCAGCATTGGCGCAGTTTGTATGGACTACCTTCAATATGCCAACCGGATCCTGCCGTTTATCGGCTGGTCTGCCGAAGCGCTGGCGGAGTATGATGTTTTATCTCCGTACCTTGGGAAAAAGGGATTTATTTATGCTCTGGCGTTTCCCTCAGACATTTTTCGGGAATGGAACAGATTAGTCAGAGAAGGGACATACAACGATCCTTATAAAACAAGGCAGCTGCTCGACATGACAGCAGGGCAGTTTACCGAAAGGAAACTTTTTATCAAAGAGCTGATGGAGCTTGAGAAAAAACTCCCCGATTAGCTGGACAAAACTTTCAGGATGAAATCGAACCTTCGCCGGTAAGCTATTAAGGAGCCTAGCTCAAAATTGGCGAAGGGGGTCAGCCGCTTGAACCAAAAATTTCTGGCAGTACCATTTGCGGCATTATTAAGTCTTGGCCTGGCAGGCTGCGCTATGGGAGGAAACGGCGGAGATGCAGCTTCTGAAGCGGGACACCGCACAGAGTCGCTGGGAGCCGGCATGGACCGGGATAAGAATCCATCCAGTCCGCTTGCAGGGTATGACAAGAATTTTTATCAGCATGATAATCGCTTCAGCCACAGTGATGCCAATTATCACGGGCATCTGGATGATAATACAAAGGAAGCAAAAAGATCCTATTATACGGCTTACGAAGGGCAGCTTGCGGAAAAGATAGGCGATGAAACGGCAGCTGTCCGCAATGTGGAAGATGTCCGGTCTGTCGTTTACGGAAGCGATGTGCTGATTGCCGTCGATCTGTCCGACTACAGCAGGGAAGAGCAGACAAAGCGGGACATACAGCAGGCTGTGTCCCCTTATCTGCGGGGGAGGTCCTGTACAGTGGTTACGGATGAAGGCACCTTCAGCCGCATCCGCAATATAGACAATGACCTGCGGGATGGCGGGCCAAGAGAGCAGATCGACCTGGACATGAAGGATATGTTCCATTCGCTCAGGCACAGGCTCAATGGCGAGGGCCGCTGATAATTGGAAAAGCAAAGCTGCGGCTTTGCTTTTTCAATACATAGATAAAGGCAAAAAGGGAGGACAAGGAGTTGAAAAAAGAGAATAAGCAGGAAAAAATACTGGTCGTTATTTTATTCACCGTCGCTTTCCTTTTAATGTTATCCATGCTGAGAAGGCTGTTTTTCTAAAATTCATGCACCTGTATACCCCTAAAAAAATTGGCATATTTAATGTGAAGCTGGAAACAATAGAAATAAAGTTTTGGAATCCAAACCAGGGGTGATCTGTTATGAGAACCAATCCAATCCGGCTGCTTGCCTCATTTCTCCTGATAGCTGTATGGTTTGCAGTAATTGCAGGTACAGAAACAGGAATCCCGGTGCAGGCATCTGAAAGCGGCCCGCTCGAGCTTTCAGTCATACTGGAGAGAGTGTATCTCGACGGGGAAATGAGCGAAGAGGAAATTCAGGAAACCGTCTGGTCCCTGGAGGATTTCTGGTCCAAGTATGACGAGTGGCAGCTGGTCGAAATGGATGAGGGCCAAATGGTTTTCCGGCAGCAGGTGGACGACATTTCACCTTTATTAAAATCGAACGGGTATTTTGGATTGACGGATGAAGGCATCTTGACCATCTATAACGGCAGGCCGGACAAAAGCCGCATTATCCAGTCTTTTTTTCAGATTGATATAAGGAAGCTTGAAAGCAAGAAAAGGGAACAGCTTGAAAAGGGCATCCCAATCATGACGAAGAACAGATATGCTGAGGTCCTGGAGGCTTTTCAGTCCTATTCAATAAGCGGAAGCGGCCAGTAGCATAAGCAGAGTATAAAATAAGCCCTGGTCCAATTGGCCAGGGCCGGCTTTATTACTTTTCATAGCCTGTTACTATATAATTTTTGTCTTTCATTTCCACTGTATACACTGCATTTTCAGCAGTTGTCACAGTGGCTTTGTCTGCATCGCCTTCAATCTTGACGTCTTCCTGTGTTGTATCAAGGAATGAAGGATTGAAGAACGGCTCAGTATTGACAATCATCTTGCCATCTTCAGATTTCTGGTCTGTAGCATAGTGTGCATACATTTCTTTTGCCAGATCCTCGCTGTAGTATTTTGAAAGGAATGCGGATGCAGAGCTTTCATCAGCAAAGCTTGAGTTGATGACGATCGTTTCTTCATCAGCAGCTGTTTCTTTGTTGAATACCTCGTTTACCTTCAGTTCTGCAATGCGGACGCTATTATAGATTTTTGATTTAGCAGCCTCATTCAGTTCAGCTGTCTTTTCTTCAGCAGCTTTTTCCTCTTTGCCCTCATCTTCATTTGAAGAGCAGCCTGCAACGGCAAATAATAGTGTGAAAATTGCTAAAAGAGATAATAGTTTCTTCAATTCACTGACCCCCAGTCATTTTTTAAACCTCTCCCATTATATAGAAATAACGCTGAAAATTGCAACTTTTTTCTTCGGCAAATCTTTGTAGTATGATAGAATGAGGTACAGAAAATTTGGGGAGCGAGACATTTGTTTGAATATATAAAAGGCACGGTCGAATTTATCGGCCCTGAGTACATAGTGATTGAAAATAATGGGATAGGCTATCAAATTGCCACACCAAACCCGTTCAGCTACTCAAATAAGCAGGGAGGGGAAATCCGGATTTTCACCTATCATTATGTAAGGGAAGATATTTTCGCCCTATACGGCTTCCATTCCCGCGAGGAGAAAATGCTGTTTACAAAGCTTCTGAACGTTTCCGGCATCGGGCCAAAAGGAGCCCTTGCAATTCTTGCTTCCGGAGAGCCGGCTCAGGTCGTCCAGGCGATTGAGGATGAAGATGAAGCGTTTCTGGTCAAATTCCCGGGCGTTGGCAAAAAAACAGCGCGCCAGATGATCCTTGATCTGAAAGGCAAGCTGCAGGATGCCATTCCTGACTTCTTTCCCAATCTGTTCAATCCTGATGCGGCCAAGCCTGCTGCCACAGGAAGCGCAGCTCTTCTTGAGGAAGCCATCCTGGCACTCAGGGCGCTTGGCTATTCCGAAAAAGAGGTCAAGCGCATCAAACCGGCATTGGAAAAAGAGAAGCTTACAACAGATGAATATATTAAAAAAGGCTTGCAGCTGCTGCTTAAGTAGGACGGAGTTCTTCTTTTGCAGTGCTCGGCAGCCAAGGGGTGAATACAGCTTATGGAAGATCGGATCATTTCCGGTGAAGCGGACCTTCAGGATGTCTCCTTTGAACAGAGCCTGAGGCCGCAGACGCTGAGGCAATATATCGGGCAGGATAAAGTGAAGGAAAACCTGGAGGTCTTCATCCAGGCTGCGCGGATCCGCGGAGAGACTTTGGATCATGTCCTGCTTTACGGCCCCCCGGGGCTCGGAAAAACGACGCTGGCCGCAATCATAGCCAATGAGATGGGGGTCAATCTCAGGACAACCGCCGGCCCTGCCATTGAAAGGCCTGGGGATCTTGCCGCCATACTGACTGCGCTGGAGCCGGGCGATGTTCTTTTCATCGATGAAATCCACCGGCTGCCGCGTTCGATAGAAGAGGTGCTCTACCCGGCGATGGAGGATTTCTGCCTTGATATCGTCATCGGCAAAGGTCCGAGTGCGCGGTCTGTGAGGCTCGACCTCCCCCCATTCACTCTGGTGGGGGCAACGACAAGGGCGGGTTCAGTTTCAGCGCCGCTCAGAGACAGATTTGGTGTCCTCTGCCGCCTTGAGTATTATAATGAGGGTCAGCTCAAAAATATTGTGTCAAGGACGGCCGATGTGCTTGAAACGGGCATAGACGATCTGGCGGCTTCTGAAATTGCCAGGAGATCCCGGGGGACGCCGCGGATCGCCAACCGCCTTCTGAGGCGGGTGAGGGACTTTGCCCAGGTAAAGGGAGACGGCAGCATTGATGCAGTTCTTGCCCATGATTCTCTCGAGCTTTTGCAGGTCGACCGTTTAGGCCTTGATCATATTGACCATAAATTATTAAGAGGAATCATAGAGAAATTCCGCGGCGGACCTGTCGGGCTTGAGACGATAGCCGCTACAATCGGGGAAGAGTCCCATACAATTGAAGATGTATATGAACCGTACCTGCTTCAGATCGGCTTTTTGCAAAGGACCCCAAGGGGGAGGATAGTGACGCATCTTGTCTACCATCACCTTAACCTTGAGCTGCCAGAGGCTTGAAGCTGTTACTGGTAAAATAAAATTGAGTTAAAAAAACAGATAGGGTGAAACACCATGAAAGTAGAAATGTTTGATTTTCATTTGCCTGAGGAGCTGATTGCCCAGACTCCTTTAGAAGATAGAACGAGCAGCCGGCTGATGGTGCTCAACAAGGAAAACGGAGCACTGCAGCATGAAACATTTAAAAATCTGCCCGAATATTTGAATCCGGGTGACTGCCTTGTGCTCAATGATACGAGAGTGCTGCCTGCAAGGCTGTTTGGCGCCAAGGAAGGAACCGGCGCGAAAATTGAAGTCCTGCTGCTGAAACAGCAGGAAGGCGATGTGTGGGAAACGCTCATTAAACCGGCAAAAAGGGTAAAGGAAGGAACTAGGATCGAGTTCGGGGACGGCCTTCTGTCAGCAGTCTGCACTGGTACGGAAGAGCAGGGGGGAAGACTGCTGAAATTCGATTATGAAGGCATTTTTTATGAAGTGCTGGAACAGCTTGGAGAGATGCCCCTTCCGCCTTATATCAAAGAGCAGTTAGATGACCGCGAACGGTATCAGACTGTGTACGCAAAAGAAAGGGGATCAGCTGCCGCACCGACCGCCGGGCTTCATTTTACCGAAGAACTGCTGGATGAAATCAGGGAAAAAGGTGTGCATATCGCCTTTATTACCCTGCATGTAGGGCTTGGGACCTTCAGGCCAGTCAGTGTCGAGGATATTCAGGAGCATAGTATGCATGCCGAGTACTATCAGGTCACTGAAGGAACCGCAAGGCTGTTGAATGAGGTCAGGGAAAACGGAGGCAGGATCATCACTGTCGGCACCACCTCAACACGTACACTTGAAACAATCGCAGACGCCAATGAAGGCAGGTTCGAGCCTGGAAGCGGATGGACGAGCATTTTCATCTACCCAGGCTATGAGTTCAAGGCGATTGACGGGATGGTCACCAATTTCCATCTGCCCAAGTCGACGCTGATCATGCTGATCAGTGCACTGGCAGGCCGGGAAAATGTGCTGAACGCCTATAATGAAGCTGTGAAGGAGCGCTACCGCTTTTTCAGCTTTGGAGACGCCATGCTGATCATCTAGCATGGAAACGGAAGGAGAACGAATAACTTGACAGCAATACGGTATGAATTGATAAAAACATGCAAACAGACAGGTGCGCGGCTGGGCCGGGTGCACACCCCGCACGGATCATTTGAAACGCCTGTCTTTATGCCAGTAGGAACACTGGCCACAGTTAAGACAATGTCGCCGGAAGAAGTCGCAGGCATGGGTGCCGGGATCATCCTCAGCAATACCTATCACCTTTGGCTTCGCCCGGGGCACGATATCATCAAGGAAGCAGGCGGCCTCCATAAATTTATGAATTGGGATGGCAGCATCCTGACAGACAGCGGGGGCTTCCAGGTATTCAGCCTCAGCCAATTCAGAAAGATTGAAGAAGAAGGAGTCCACTTCCGGAACCACCTGAATGGAGACAAACTGTTCCTTTCACCGGAAAAAGCGATGGAAATCCAGAACGCACTCGGCTCTGACATCATGATGGCTTTTGATGAATGCCCTCCTTATCCGGCTACATACGAGTATATGAAGAAATCAGTTGAGCGGACATCACGCTGGGCAGAGCGCTGCCTGAATGCCCATGAACGCCCGAATGACCAGGGTCTCTTTGGGATCGTCCAGGGAGGAGAATACGAAGAATTGAGGAAGCAGAGCGCACGTGACCTTGTATCGCTTGACTTCCCGGGCTACGCAGTCGGCGGCCTCTCTGTCGGCGAGCCAAAGGACGTTATGAACAGGGCGCTGGAGTTTACGACGCCGCTTCTTCCTGCGGATAAGCCGCGTTATCTGATGGGGGTCGGATCTCCGGATTCTTTGATTGATGGCAGCATCAGGGGCATCGACATGTTCGACTGCGTCCTTCCGACGCGGATTGCCCGCAACGGGACACTGATGACCAGCAATGGGCGCCTTGTCGTTAAAAATGCCAAATTTGCCCGCGATTTTGGCCCGATTGATGAAAATTGCGACTGCTATACTTGCCGTAATTACAGCAGGGCCTATATCCGCCACCTGATTAAATCTGACGAAACATTCGGCATACGACTTACAACTTACCATAACCTTTATTTTCTGGTAAACTTAATGGAACAGGTTAGACAAGCAATCCGCGAAGATCGCCTGGGTGATTTTAGAGAAGAATTTTTCGAACGTTACGGTTTCAATAAACCGGATGCGAAAAATTTCTGATACATGAAAGGGGTGAAAAAAAGGAATGGATATTTTAGGTACATTAGGACCATTATTACTGATGTTCATCTTATTTTATTTCCTGCTTATCCGTCCGCAGCAAAAGCGCCAGAAATCTGTGCAGCAGATGCAGTCGGATTTGAAAAAGGGAGATAAGATTGTAACGATTGGCGGCCTCCATGGCATTGTCGATGCCATCGATGAAGATAAGATCGTCATCAAATGCGGTGACGGCAGCAGACTTACATATGATCGTGCAGCGATCAGGGAAGTACGGGCAGCAGCCGAAACAACATTGGCGAAATCATAATAAAAAAAGAAGCAGGCACATTGTGCTGCTTCTTTTTTTATTGCCTTTGTCAACTATAGCGTTTCGGTTTGGGCTTTTATGCTGCCCTTGATTTTGATGACATGTTAACCCCCAGGATCCCGCCCATCATACAGACCAGCAGGAAACAGGTATGATAAATCGTCTGTTCAGCGGAAAACAGGCTGTCATGCCCGAGATATTGGAACAGGAAAATGATCAGTGTATAGATGGCGCCAGTCAGTCCCCCGAGCAGCCATCCTTTCTGCTTTCCTTTTCCCCCGGAAATAAAGCCGCCGGCAAACAGTGAAATAAAAGCCAGGATTTCTGCGGGAAGCTTTATGGATGACTCGTCCATTGAAGTGAATTTCAAGAGCAGCGAGAACACCAGGCTGCTGGCAATCGCAATGATAAAGATGCTCCCTATCCCGTATAGCACCGCACTCCCCATATGTTTGGATTCTTCCATTCATTTCCTCTCCCTTCAAACGATAAATCCTAGTACAAGCATATTCGCAGCAGCATCCTTTTAGAATTAAATTTTGAGCATGAGGGCTGGCTTTTTCCTCCTGGATGGAAGAGTGTGTTAAGCATCTGAGCCATATGGAAAAAGCTTTCTTAATGACAGTCCTGGACGTGAAGCATACTAATGTTGGAATGTAATGAAGAGGAGGAGGCAGTTTTGGCAGAATATTTAATAATCATTGCGAGGACACTTTTATTGTATGGGGTCATCCTCCTGATTTTTCGGCTCATGGGCAAAAGGGAAATTGGCGAACTGAGCGTGCTGGATTTAGTGGTATATATCATGATTGCCGAAATGGCAGTGGTTGCGATTGAAAATCCTGACAGCAGCCTGGTGAAAAATATACTTCCTATGATGCTTCTGATGGTTATACAAATCGTTCTGGCCATCCTTTCTCTCAAAAGCAAAAAATTCAGGGACATTGTGGACGGAAAGCCTTCCATTATCATCAATCAGGGGAAAATCGATGAAAATACGATGAGGAAGCAGCGCTATAATTTCGATGATCTCCTCACTCAGCTGAGGGATAAAGATATCAAAAATATCGCGGACGTCGAATTTGCAATCCTGGAGCCTTCAGGCAAGCTGTCTGTGTTCGAAAAAGATAATAGGAAAGGCAGCGACATTGATCATCCTCTTATCATAGACGGAAACTTACAGGAAGCAAATCTCGCGTCGCTCCATAAATCGCGCCAGTGGCTGACAGAGCAGCTGAAGAAAAAAGGCTATGATGAGATCAGGCAGATTTCCTTTTGCAGCTATTCCAATGGAAATCTTTATATTGATCCCATCGATGAAAAATAGATGGACAAAAAAATGGCGTTCAGGACGCCATTTTTATTTTTCATCATTTGAAGGCAAACTTTGAAAGAGGCGGGCCGATCACCGGGATCCGAAGTACATCTTCTTTTGTAATCAGCCTGAAGAGGAGCAGGAAAATCAGATACAGCGTTCCCATGATCATCGCAGATATCAAAACCTTAAAAGCCAGAAGCATCCCCTCAGGCATCAGGCTGAATGAGACATGGCCCCCCCAGCCGGCCAGTCCCATGACAACAAAGGTTTTAACATAATCCATAATATAAAAAGTGAATGATATTGTTTTCAGCACGGTTGCAAAATGAAGCAGTGTAACAAGAACAAATCCGACCAGGATGCCGAGAGCCACCCCATTGATGCCGAATGCAGGCTGGCTGGCAAGGATAAAAATGACTGCAATTTTTACAATTGATCCGATCAGGCTGTTGATCATCGCGGCCCTCGCAAGGTTGAGTGCCTGCAAGGTGGCTTGAAGCGGCCCCTGGTAGTAGTAAAACAGAAAGAAAGGAGCCATCAGCTTAATGAACTGGTCTCCGCTCGAACTTCCATACATAACCTCCATCAAAGGGCTGGCGAGGACATAGAGAAGAACGACTGCCATCCCCCCTGTAATAAAAGAGAATCGGAGCGCCTGCTGGAGCCTGTGTTCAATCAGCTTCATATCCTTTCTTGAGTTGGCCTCGCTGATTGCCGGCACCAGCGAGGTGGAAAGGGAGTGGGTGACAAAAGACGGCAGCAGCAGCAGAGGCATGGCAAAGCCTGTCAGGGCCCCGTATTGCTTTGTGGCTGCGATCGCAGCCACCCCAGCCAGGGCAAGGCTGTGCGAGACAACGATAGGCTCGAAAAACCAGGCAATCGATCCGATCATCCTGCTGCCGGTTGTCGGCAGTGCAATCTTCATTAAATCGCTGAAAGTGCTTTTCCCGGACTGGACATAGCCGAAGAAATTTTTTCTAAGCCTGAACCTTTTCTTCAGTTTAAAGGCTGCCACAAGATAAACCAGTGAAACCAGTTCCCCGATCACAGAAGCAAACATTGCAGCTGCGGCGGCATACTCGATCCCATACGGCAGGAAAGCCTTCGTCAGCAAGGCGATGAGCCCGATCCGCACAATCTGCTCAAGTACCTGTGAATATGCTGCGGGCTTCATCTGCTGCCTTCCCTGGAAATATCCCCTTATGACTGATGAAACAGCTACAATCGGCACAATGGGGGCAATCGCAAGCAGCGGCAAATGTGTCCTTGGATCAGTGAAAAGAGTTTCAGACAATATGGGGGCGAGCAGAAACAAGGCCGGCGTGAAAATGGCAGAAAGAGAAATGGTCACAGCAAGAGATACAGCCAGAATCTTTTTGATCTTTGCCGTATCGCCCCTGGCTTCTGCCTCCGCTACATTTTTGGAGATGGCAACGGGCAGGCCAAGCTGTGTAATTGTAATGACAAGGATCAGAGTGGGAAATGCCATCATATATAAGCCTACACCCTCTTCGCCGATGAAGCGGGCAATCACAATACGGTTTATGAACCCGAGAACCCTTGTCACCAGGCCGGCAGCCAGTAAAATAATCGTTCCTTTTAAAAACTTAGACATCCTGTTCCCTGCCTTCTCAAAATAGGTATAATCATATACAATTAACTATATGCCGCGATTAGGACAAAGCATGACAAGTTATCTTGATTTTTCTATTTCTATAGAACAGCGGGGGAGGAGCCTTAGTGATGAAAGGCCATGTATATGATAAGTTTCGCCGGCAGGTGCAGCCTGCACTGCAAAGCAAGCTGGAGGAATTCCGGCTCCTGAATTATGGAGATGTTGCGGAAGAAGAGCTTTGGAGGTATCTGACTGAAAAAAAATGGCGGAAATCGCACGAAGATGCCAGACTATTCGAAATAGTGAGCGGCATCCTGGAAGTCAAAGCTGCTGATTATTTCAGCTATGCAACCGTCGAGGCATTTAAAGGAAAAGGCCTTGGTGAATTGAGCGAAGAAGACAGAAGGAAGCTGCTTGAATAGGGATATGCTGTAAGCAGCGGTTACTGTATATACAATTCTTTTTTTTTATTAATAGCCATTTTATTATGAAGGGACAAATTGACAGCCATTCCATTCTATTTCATAATGGATATGTTGGTTTTTCCGGTCTAATTATAGAAAAAAACTGCCCGCAAGAAAGCGGAGCAGGCTTAAAGATTGCAAGCAGCACCCGGCGCTGCAGCAGGCTCTGTACGAGGGCATTCCTGCAGGGGCCGGAGTTTAAGGGGGATATAACAGCACAATGGTAAAGCGCAGCAGGATTGTTGCCTTCTTCCTGATTGTCATTCTGATCGGCAGTCTGATGGGAGGCACAACGAAAAACATACTGAATAATATCAAGCTCGGCCTGGATCTTCAGGGCGGTTTCGAGGTACTTTATGATGTAAAGACCAAGGATGGGAAGAAAGCGACGAAAGAAGTGCTAAACAGCACCGCAGAAGCGCTGGACAGACGTATCAACGTCCTTGGCGTCAGTGAGCCAAGCATCCAAATCGAGGGCGATAATCGTATCCGGGTCCAGCTGGCAGGTGTCGATGATCAGAATAAAGCCCGTGAATTGCTTTCCACTGAAGCCAACCTTTCCTTCAGAGATGTCAATGACCGTGAAATGATGAATGGGTCTGACCTTGTAGAAGGCGGAGCAAAACAGACTTTCGATGAAAACGGCAAGCCAAGCGTTTCCTTGACGCTGAAGAGTGCCGAGAAGTTCAAGGAAGTCACACAGGAAATTGTAAACATGGGAGCGCCAAATAACCTGCTGGTCATCTGGCTCGACTATGAAGAAGGCGATTCTTTCAAAGAAGAATCACAGAAAGAAGATCCAAAATACCTTTCTGCACCTCAGGTCAGCCAGGTATTCAACCAGGATACAGTTTCAATCGTCGGTAATTTTTCCCTTGAAGAAGCAAAAACACTCTCTTCCCTGCTGAAGGCGGGCGCGCTTCCAGTTGAGCTGACGGAGGAATATTCCACGAGTGTCGGTGCCAAGTTCGGTGAAGATGCCATGCAGAAGACCATTACAGGCGGTATAATCGGCATTTTGGTCATCTTCCTGTTCATGATTGTGTTTTACCGATTCCCGGGTTTTATTGCAACCATAACATTGTCTATTTACATCTATCTGGTACTGCTTGTCTTCGACTGGATGAATGGTGTATTGACACTCCCGGGTATTGCCGCATTGATCCTCGGGGTCGGCATGGCAGTCGATGCCAACATTATTACCTATGAGAGGATCAAGGAAGAGCTGAAGGTCGGAAAGTCAATCAAGTCGGCCTTCCAGGCAGGAAATAAAAATTCATTGTCTACAATCCTTGATGCCAACATCACTACCATCCTTGCGGCAATCGTTCTGTTCCTGTACGGGACAAGCTCAGTCAAAGGGTTTGCCACAATGCTTATCCTCAGCATCCTGGCAAGCTTCATTACGGCTGTCTACGGGTCACGTTTGCTGCTTGGATTATGGGTGAACAGCAGGATTTTCACGAAAAAGCCGGCCTGGTTTGGGGTCAAGAAAAGCGAAATCAAAGATATTGCTGAAAACTATGATACGCTTGACCTGCCTACAAAATATGACCGGTTTGACTTTGTTGGTCACCGCAAGAAGTTTTTCATCTTCTCGATTGCAATGGCTGTTGCCGGCATCATTGCCCTATCTGTTTTTAAGCTGAATCTCGGCATTGATTTCGTAGCGGGTACAAGGGTTGAGATCCAGGCCGAACAGACTTTGACAAAAAGTGAAATTCAGGATGAGCTCAGCAAAGTCGATCTTAAAACCGATGATGTCATTATTTCAGGAGACGATGGAGAGATTGGGGTAGCCCGTTTCAAAGATCCCCTTGGCAAAGATAAGATCGCTGAGCTGAAATCCCATTTTACAGATGTATACGGCGGAGAGCCTAATGTCAGCACAGTATCTCCTACAGTCGGAAAAGAGCTGGCGAAGAATGCTTTCAAAGCGCTGCTGATTGCCGCTGTCGGCATCATCATTTATGTGACGATCCGATTTGAAATTTACATGGCGCTTGCAGCCGTCATTGCCCTCCTGCATGATGCATTCTTCATCATCGCCCTGTTCAGCATCATCCGCTTTGAGGTGGATATCACCTTCATTGCAGCGGTACTCACAATTGTCGGTTATTCGATCAATGATACGATCGTTACGTTTGACCGGATCAGGGAAAATATGCACAAAAAGAAAAGGCTCAAAACCTTCGATGATATTGCGGAGGTTGTCAACAAGAGCTTGAGGCAGACGCTCGGACGTTCTGTCAGCACTGTAATAACGGTGGTCATCGCCGTTATCGGCCTGCTGATCTTCGGCAGCGAATCGATCCGCAGCTTCTCATTCGCATTGCTTGTCGGCCTTGTAGCCGGAACCTATTCCTCGCTCTTCATTGCGTCCCAGCTGTGGCTGGTATGGAAAAATAAAGAGCTGAAGAAAAAAGGCGTCATCAAAACAGAAAAAGTAAAACACAAAGCATCAGACGAGCCGCAGGTCTGATCTGCTGAAGAAAAACACAGGAAAACCTTTCCTGTGTTTTTTCTGTTTTAACCCCTAAGTGCTTTTTGATTGGCGAATTTCGGATACACTATAAGTATTAAACTGCGGGGAAGGAAGTTGAGATTTGGATACTAACAAAGATCGTTTTAAACAGGCAGAATTTGCGGCCATGATCGGGATTGTAGGAAATATTGTGCTGGCAATTCTTAAGTATGCAGTAGGAGTTTATGCCAACAGCCGTGCACTCATCGCGGATGCGGTCCACTCTGCTTCAGACATTGCGGGGTCATTTGCCGTTTATATTGGGCTAAGGGCTGCCAAGCAGCCGCCTGATGAAGACCATCCTTATGGACATGGAAAGGCTGAATCGATTGCAGCCATCATTGTTGCCGTCCTGCTGATGCTTGTGGGGTTTGAAATCGGCAAATCTTCCTTTGAGGCTTTCTTCCATCCAATCGAGCCGCCCAAGGCTATTGCTATTGCCGCTGTTCTTATTTCCATTGTTGTGAAAGAGGCAATGTTTCGTTATAAGTATAAATTGGGAAAAAAGCTTAATAGCGATGCCTTAATCATCAATGCATATGAACATCGTTCTGATGTTTATTCCTCCATTGCCGCCCTGGCGGGGATCGGGGCAGCTGTCATCGGGGGGAAAGCCGGGATCGGATGGCTGGAATACGGAGATCCTGTTGCAGGGCTGCTGGTCTCGCTGCTTGTCATAAAAATGGCATGGTCACTCGGAAAAGAATCGATTCACAATACTTTGGACCATGTGCTTCATGATGAGGACACGGAAGGGCTGCGCAAAGCAGTTCTGTCTGTTCCGGCAGTGAAAGAGATCAATCAGCTTCATGCAAGGGAGCATGGCCATTATGTCATCATAGACTTGAAGATTGCAGTCGACCCCCATATGACAGTAGAGGAGGGGCACCGGGTAGGAAAGGTAGTAAAAGAGAAGCTGATGCAGGAGAAAAATGTGCATAATGTCTTTGTGCATATCAACCCTTACAATCCCGGCAATCCAGATTAAAGATGGGAGAGATGTGGAGTGAAAGTTCAATGGGCCTTGATATTCGGGATTCTATTTGCACTTATTGTCGCGGTATTTGCTGTTATTAATGTGGATCCTGTTACAGTCAACTATGTTTTTGGAGAAAGTGAATGGCCGCTTATACTGGTCATCCTTGGTTCAGTGCTCATGGGCGGCCTTATCGTCGGGCTCGTCGGTGTATTAAGGGTATTTGCCCTTCAGCGGAAGGTCAGATCCCTTGAGAAAGAGAACGCCGCTCTAAAAGCTGGCACTGATAAGGAAAGCACCGAAGTTGCAGCAGACAGTGACGAAGATTATTTAAAAAGGGATATTCATTAGAAGGAAGCAGCCTTGCTGCTTCCTTTATTTTCTGCCGATTGTACACCCCAGGAATTCATTGAATCCCGGTACCTCCTCTTGTATAATAGAAAAGCTGAGGGGTGAACGTATGTTAAAGTCAAAAACAAGATGGATTGTTCGTCAATCGGATAAGGATAAAGCTGACACACTGATCAGCGAATTGAAAATCAGTCCAATTGTGGCATCATTATTAGTGAATCGGGGGCTCGATACTCCTGAATCGGCACAGAGTTTCCTGTATGGAAAGAATGGGGAGTTCCACGATCCATTCCTCCTGGCCGGGATGGATGCCGCAGTCTCACGAATTAATAAAGCGATAAACGAAAATGAACCGATTTTAATATATGGGGATTATGATGCAGACGGTGTCACAAGCACCTCTGTTATGATGATAACGCTCCGCAGCCTTGGTGCGAATGTAGATTTCTACATACCTAACCGGTTTACGGAGGGATACGGCCCGAATGAAGGTGCATTCAGGCATGCAGCTGAAATGGGCATCAAGCTGCTTATTACAGTGGATACCGGCATATCAGCAGTCCACGAGGCGTCCATTGCCAAAGAGCTGGGCATGGACCTGATCATTACGGACCACCATGAACCCGGTCCGGTTCTCCCGGAGGCCCTGGCTATCATCCATCCAAAGCTTGAGGGAAGCCTTTATCCTTTCCGTGAGCTTGCCGGAGTGGGCGTGGCCTTTAAGGTAGCTCACGCCCTTTTGGGAAATCTTCCCGAGGAGCTTCTGGAAATTGCCGCCATAGGGACCGTGGCCGACCTGGTATCTTTAAAAGGAGAGAACAGGCTCCTTGTCCAGAGAGGGATCAAGAAGCTGAAGGTGACTAAAAGGGCAGGACTCCTCTCGCTGTTCAAGCTGGCCAATGTGGAGCAGGCTGCAGTGGATGAGGAAACGATCGGATTCATGCTGGCTCCAAGGCTGAATGCGGCCGGCAGGCTGGACAGCGCAGATCCGGCCGTTCAGCTGCTGCTGACAGAAGACCGGGAAGAAGCCGCTATGATTGCTGAAGAAATTGACAGCATGAACAAAGAGAGGCAGTCAATTGTCAGCCAGATTGCCGAAGAGGCAATCAAAGAAGTAGAGGAAAAATACCCGGCTGGGGAAAATGCTGTCCTCGTTATCGGGAAGGAAGGCTGGAATGCCGGGGTAATCGGCATTGTAGCGTCAAGGCTTGTCGATAAATTCTACAGGCCGGCCATCGTCCTAAGCTTTGATAAGGAAAAGGGTACGGCAAAAGGGTCTGCCAGAAGCATAGCGGGGTTTGATTTGTATAAAAATCTGTCAGCCTGCAGGGACATCCTGCCCCATTTTGGGGGCCATCCGATGGCTGCGGGGATGACGCTTGGGCTTGATGATGTCGGAGAGCTGAGGGACCGTTTGAACAGCCTTGCGAAAGAGCAGCTAAGCGAAGAGGATTTCATACCGGTCGCAAGCCTTGATGCCGAGGTAAGCCTTGAGGATGTCAGCCTGCCGGCAATTGAACAAATGCAGCTCCTATCTCCTTTTGGAATGGACAATCCTAAACCGCGCGTCCTGATCAAAGATGCTCCGATCGCCAGCATGAAAAAGATCGGCTCCGGCCAGAATCATCTAAAAATGACATTCGGCGAAGGTTCATCCTCTTTGGATGGGATTGGCTTCGGCCTTGGAGAGATGTTCCATCATATCTCGGCAGACTCCCGGATATCTGTAATCGGTGAATTATCTATAAATGAATGGAATAATATAAGAAAACCGCAGATTTTCCTGCACGATTTATCTGTCAGCGAATGGCAGCTTTTTGACCTGAGAGGGATCAAGAGATTTGAACAGCTGAGGGAACTCCTTCCTGAAAGCCGGACGAAGTGGATCTGCTTTGACGGCCAAAGCCGGGGAAAGATTTCTTCATTGCCTGAAGACTCAACTTTTTTCATCAGCTCCGAAACGGAAGCGGAAGCTCTGGCTATTGAAGAAGAGTATATAGTCCTTGTAGATCTGCCTCCTTCGAAACAGCTGCTGGAAAAGCTGCTTCAGGGCAAAGCCCCTGCCAGGATCTATGCTCACTTCTATAAGGAAGAAAGCGAGTATTTCAGCACGATCCCAAACAGGGACCATTTTAAATGGTTTTACTCATTCCTGGCCAAAAGAGGCCAATTCGACATAAGAAAATTCGGGGACCAGCTGGCCAAGCATAAAGGCTGGAGCAGGGAAACGATTGATTTTATGTCAAAGGTGTTTTTTGAGCTGGACTTTGCTAAAATGGAAAATGGGTTCTTGGCCCTTAATAAAGAGGCAAACAAGCGGGACCTGACAGAATCCCCGACATATCAAAGGAAGCATGCACAATACACCCTTGAAAACGATTTGCTGTATTCTTCATACCAGGAGCTGAAAAACTGGTTCGATACAGTACTTCAAGGGGCGGTTCATACTGAGGAGGCAATGGAAGAATGGATTTGAAACAATATATAACAATAGTGGAAGACTGGCCGAAGCCCGGGATTAGATTCAAAGATATCACAACGCTTATGGATAATGGCGATGCTTATAGATATGCGACTGACCAGATCGTTGAATATGCGAAAGAAAAGCAAATTGACCTTGTAGTCGGGCCGGAAGCACGCGGCTTTATCATCGGCTGCCCTGTTGCGTATTCACTAGGCGTAGGCTTTGCACCTGTCAGAAAAGAAGGGAAGCTTCCGCGCGAGACGGTTAAAGTCAATTATGGCCTGGAATATGGAAAAGATGTACTGACAATCCATAAAGATGCCATCAAACCAGGACAGCGCGTCCTGATCACAGATGACCTGCTGGCAACGGGAGGCACTATTGACGCAACAATCAAGCTTGTCGAAGAGCTTGGAGGCGTTGTCGCCGGGATTGCTTTCCTGATCGAATTAACCTACCTTGACGGCCGGAGCAAGCTTGACGGATATGATATCCTTACATTAATGAACTACTGAGGCGCAGCCTTTGAAAAAATTGTTTAAACAGAAGCGGGGCACTATCAACATAGTGCGCCGCTTTTCCTTTTCCGCAAAGTTCATTTTACAAAAAGGCTGTGTTAGTGTACCTTGTTGGTTTTGGGCTCATTCGTGTGAAACTCTGTTTCACACGAATGAGCCCAAAATCAACAGCAATGTTTAACAAAGCCAAGACAAAAAAAGAGAAGAATCCGGCAAAAAAAGAGCTTTTTCGACAAAAATCTTCAATTCCATATAAAAATAACTTCCAATCCCTTTACATCCACGGTTTTTTTTTCGATAATAGTAACAATCATTCTTTTTTCTGTTCTATCATTAATTGAATGGTTGTAAACGGAGATTTTAGGGAGAATCCGGGGAAGCTTGGATTCTCATTAAACTTTATATAGATAAAGGTGATTCTATGGCGAACGACCAGGTTTTGACCGCCGATCAAGTCATCGAGAGGACAAAAGAATATTTAAATGAGGAGCATGCCGGAGTCGTACGGAAGGCCTATGAATTTGCGAAACATGCCCATCGTGAACAATATAGGAAATCCGGGGAGCCATACATCATCCATCCAATACAGGTGGCAGGGATCCTGGCCGATCTTGAAATGGATCCGTCGACAGTTGCTGCCGGTTTTCTTCATGATGTTGTAGAAGATACGGAAGTCACATTGGCTGATATTTCAGAAGCCTTTAATCCGGAAGTTGCGATGCTAGTCGATGGCGTGACAAAACTGGGGAAAATCAAGTACAAATCACAGGAAGAGCAGCAGGCCGAGAATCATCGGAAAATGTTTGTCGCCATGGCCCAGGATATTCGTGTCATCCTGATCAAGCTTGCTGACAGGCTCCACAATATGAGGACGCTGAAGCACCTTCCTGCTGAAAAGCAGCGCCGGATATCGAATGAGACGCTCGAAATCTTTGCCCCGCTCGCCCACCGCCTCGGTATTTCGAAAATCAAGTGGGAGCTGGAGGATACGGCGCTCCGCTATCTCAATCCGCAGCAGTATTACCGGATTGTCAACTTGATGAAGAAAAAGCGTGCCGAGCGCGAGCTCTATCTGGAGGATGTCATCGGCGAAATGAAAGGCAAGATGGATGAAGTGTCCATCAGAGCCGATCTTTCCGGACGGCCGAAGCATATATACAGCATCTACAGGAAAATGGCGCTTCAGAATAAGCAGTTCAATGAAATCTATGATCTGCTTGCCGTCCGCATTGTCGTCAATAGCATCAAAGACTGCTATGCTGTGCTGGGCATCATCCATACATGCTGGAAGCCTATGCCTGGGCGGTTCAAGGATTATATCGCCATGCCGAAGGCGAATATGTACCAGTCTCTGCATACAACGGTCATCGGTCCAAAGGGCGACCCGCTTGAGGTGCAGATCCGCACAACTGAAATGCATCAGATCGCAGAGTTCGGGATTGCAGCCCATTGGGCATATAAAGAAGGCAAAACTGTCAATGAAGGCTCTTCTTTTGAAGAAAAGCTGACATGGTTCAGGGAAATCCTCGAGTTTCAGGATGATGCCGTGAATGCAGAAGAATTCATGGAATCGCTGAAAATTGACCTTTTCTCTGATATGGTGTTTGTATTCACACCAAAGGGAGACGTCATCGAGCTGCCATCAGGGTCTGTCCCGATTGATTTTGCCTATCGGATTCACTCAGAGATCGGCAATAAAACAATCGGTGCAAAGGTTAACGGGAAAATGGTCACTCTGGATTATAAATTGAAGACCGGCGATATTCTTGAGATTCTCACGTCCAAGCATTCCTATGGGCCGAGCAAGGATTGGCTGAAGCTTGCCCAGACGACCCAGGCGAAAAATAAAATCCGCCAATTTTTCAAAAAGCAGCAGAAGGACGAAAACTTTGAAAAAGGCAAAGAGATGGTTGAAAAAGAAATCCGCAATATGGATTTTGACATCAAAGAAATCCTGACTGCCGAGAATGTCCGGAGAGTGGCTGAAAAATTCAATTTTGCCAGTGAAGAGGATATGTATGCCGCTGTCGGCTATAATGGCGTCACGGCTCTGCAGGTTGCAAACCGGCTGACCGAAAAGTGGCGGAAAAAGCGCAATATGGAGCAGGTAAACGATATTTCCAATGCCGTTTCAGAATTGAAATCCTTCCCGTCCGTCAAGAAACGGGAATCAGGTGTAAGGGTTTCAGGGATCGATAATCTTTTGATCCGTCTTTCCCGCTGCTGCAATCCTGTGCCGGGAGATGAAATTGTCGGCTTCATCACTAAAGGCAGAGGAGTATCTGTCCATCGTTCAGACTGTACCAATATTGATACTGCCGATGCTAAAGCAAGGCTCATCCCTGTTGAATGGGAAACAGGCCTTAATGATAAAAAAGAATATAACGTTGAAATTGAAATTAACGGCTATGACCGCCGCGGCCTTCTGAACGAAGTGCTGCAGGCCGTCAACGAAACAAAAACAAATATATCTGCAGTGTCAGGCAAATCGGACCGCAATAAAATGGCTACTATTAATATGTCGATCAGCATTACAAATGTAAGCCATCTGCAGAAGGTTGTGGACCGCATCAAGCAGATTCCTGATATCTATTCTGTCAGACGTATCATGAACTAAGGGGAATACGAAATGCGAGTAGTTGTTCAGCGAAGCAAAGAAGCGAGTGTGACTGTAGAAGAAAAGACTGTAGGCAGCATTTCCCGCGGATTTGTTTTGCTTGTGGGCGTCACCCATGAGGATGGGGTGAAAGATGCTGAATATCTGGCTGATAAAATTGCCAATCTCCGCGTATTTGAAGATGAAGAAGGCAAGATGAACCAATCTTTGCTGGATGTGGGGGGAGAAATCCTTTCTGTGTCCCAGTTCACTCTATACGGCGACTGCCGTAAAGGGAGAAGGCCTAACTTCATGGAAGCAGCCAGGCCTGACCATGCCCTTCAAATCTATGAGGCGTTCAATGGGCTTCTCAGGGAAAAGGGCATCAAAACAGAAACAGGGCAGTTTGGCAGCATGATGGACGTCAGCCTAGTGAATGATGGCCCGGTCACACTGATAATAGATAGCAAATGACAGTCTGAGAGGGCTGTTTTTTTTTCGGGAAATAGAGAGACCCTTCAAATTGAAGGGTCTCTTGTTGCGCTAATATCTTTTGAAATGCCTGGCCAGTCCCTGATAAATGCCGGCTGCGGCTGCCTCCTGATATTGAGGTGAGGTAACGAGCATTTCTTCTGCCGGGTTGCTGAGATAGCCTAATTCAAGCAAAATGGCATTTTTATTATTTTCTCTGATGACAAAATAATCGCCCGTCCGCACACCCCGGTCCTTCAGCTTAGTCTGGGCGGCCAGGGAGCTGTGGACGCTCTCGGCAAGGGCCTTTTGGAAACCGTGGTAATAGTAAACAGTCATTCCGCGGACACTTTTATCATTAATGCTGTCATAATGCAGGCTGATGAAAGCATCGGCATTATTGTATGATGCCGAGCCGACCCTTGAGCTGAGCGGAATATAAGTGTCAGTGGATCTTGTTAAAATTACATTGGCGCCCGCTGCCTTCAGCTTGCTGTACAGAAGCTGGGCTGTTTTGATGGTGACAGTTTTTTCCTGGGTTCCCCGCGCTCCGGTTGTGCCATTGTCGCGGCCGCCGTGTCCTGGATCAAGGACGATGGTTTTCCCCTGCAGGTGAAGCTCTGCCCCCGGCTTTTCAATTTGGGGCGAACTGCCGCTCAAGGAAACGATCCATCCGGCTACATAGCCTGTCTTCCCATCCAGGCTGATTTTGTACCAGTCATTCTCACGGCCGAGCACCTCGAAGGATTCTCCTGCGTTTGCCAATTGGAGCACAGAGCTTCCAGTTCTGGCGTCTTTCCTGATATTCGTTCCGTTATGTAGTATGGTGATGGTGCTGCCTTTTGCCGGTTTGCTGCCGTTTGCTGAGGAAATCTCGGACTTATCGAGATACCACGCTGCTATCCAGCCATAAGAACCGGGCTTGTACTCAATCTTTGCCCAATTGTTCTTTTCTTCAATAATTGAATATGTTTCGCCTTTTGAAACCGATCCGAGAACTTTCCCATTCAAGGAACTTGAATCTCTGAGGTTCAGAGTCTGGGCGGTAACCGTTCCGGTCAATCCTCCTGAAGGTTTCGCGCTGCTGCCGGCACTTGGCTTCGGGCTTAAGCTTTTGGAAGAAGAAATGAACTCGCTGCTCACCCATGCGTGACTGCCGCGGAAGATAATTTCTGTCCAGCTCCCGTTATTGGATACCATGCTGACTCTATCACCGCTTTGAAGCTTCCCCAGGACCGTACCCTGTGTTCCGGGAGCACTCCTGACGTTTACCGAATCACCTGTGACCGTTCCTTCGGCAGCCGCATCGGCTTTGCTGCTTCCCTCCGTGATAAAATCTGCGGAAACCCAGCCATTTCCGAATGAGCCGGTGATCCTGACCCAATTCCCCTCTTTTTCAACAATGCCTACCTTTTGTCCTTTATTCAGGACAGCTATGACCGAGGCATCTGTTCCGGGATTTGACCTGACCCGCAATCCATCGGCTGTGACTGTCCCGCCGGAAGATACGGTGGCAGCGTCTTTCTTGCCAGCTTCCTTCACTGCCAGCCAGCCTGCAACCCATCCTTTGGATCCCCCGGAAAGGCTGAGCTGCAGCCAGTCCCCGCTTTCTTTCAGGATCGGATACCGGTCCCCTTTGGCGGCCTTTTTGACAATCGGGTAGCTGAGCCCCGGGCCGCTGCGGATATTCACTCCGCTGTCTGCAATCAGTGCTGTTCCGCCGGTTGAGGCAGTGCTTTCTGATGGCCTCCATACTCCTCCTGCTAAAAGGATGAAGCATAGAAACAGTAGTATTTTGCTGCTTTTTAACAAAAAGTCCCCTCCTTTTGCGAAATCTTGGAGTGCATAAATATAAGTTCTATTTTAGAACATAAAACCCCTGCTGTTAATATCGGAATTTTGCAGTCCAATTTTAGCCATTAGCTGAAAAGGTAAATTTATTAGCTGGTAAGGGAATGTTCCCGGGGCTTTCAAGACATACTTAAAGAATAAAAAACTTTTCGGGTAGGGTGGTTTGATGAGATTTGGAGAAAAGGGCATGCATGCCCATGAAAACGGTAATCAGCTGTTTGGGGTGGACTTCCACGATTTCATCCAGAAGGAGCAGGGTTCCGGCATGTACGAACTTGCTTCGGAATTCGGCCTCAGCATAGGGGATGTCAGGAAGCTGAAGAGGAAGCTTGAGCGTTCCTAGAGCAGGTGCATCGGCTCCGGGAGAAAGACCCTTTTCGGAAAGGCTCTTTTACCCCTTGACAATGGCTGAAATGGTCTTTATGATTAGATAAATAAAATCACTATTCATATTGAACACTGATGATGGAGAACAGTAGTTGAGAAATGTGTGAAAAGAGAGGAAATGCCCTGGGCTGAAAGCATTTCTGCATGGCAGCTTAATGAATGAACACTCCGTAGGATTCTCCCTGAAATAGCAGATCGCTTTAGTAGGGGCTGAACGTTGACAGGCGTTAACTGTAAAAGTGGAAGTGCATGATGGTTATGCCTTCAATTAGGGTGGCACCACGGGATCTAACTCCCGTCCCTTGTATGGGAATACAAGGGACGGGAGTTTTTTGCATTTAGAAAGCGCCGCATGTCCCCGGTGTGCCCTGTTAGTATACATAGGAATGCTAGGAGGAAACAGGATATGGCAATGAATATACCGAGGGGGACGCAGGATATCCTTCCTGGAGAATCGGAAAAATGGCAGTATGTTGAAGAGAAAGCGAGGGAGCTGTGCAGCAGGTTTCAGTACCAGGAAATCCGGACGCCGATATTCGAGCATACCGAGCTCTTCCTGAGAGGGGTCGGAGATACAACGGACATCGTGCAAAAAGAAATGTATACCTTCGAGGACCGGGGCGGGCGCAGCCTGACACTGAGGCCTGAAGGCACTGCACCAACTGTACGGTCATTCGTAGAAAATAAAATGCATGGCTATGCCAATCAGCCTGTAAAGCTTTATTATACAGGCCCAATGTTCCGTTATGAACGCCCTCAGGCAGGCCGCTTCAGACAATTTGTCCAATTCGGGGTCGAGGCGCTTGGGAGCTCGGATCCTGCCATTGATGCAGAAGTAATTGCCCTGGCTATGAGCATCTACAAAGAACTGGGACTGAAGAAGCTAAAACTGGTCATCAACAGCCTTGGCGATAAAGAAAGCCGGAACAGCCACCGCGAGGCGCTGATTGCCCATTTCAAGCCAAGGATCGGGGAATTCTGTTCAGACTGCCAAAACAGGCTGGAAAAAAATCCGATGAGGATCCTGGACTGCAAAAAGGACAGGGAGCATGAATTGATGCAGACAGCCCCTTCCATTCTGGATTATCTTAATGAAGATTCAAGGAATTATTTTAATAAAGTGCAGCAGTACCTGACGGATGTGTCCATCGACTTTACGGTCGATCCCAACCTCGTGCGCGGCCTGGATTATTATAATCACACTGCCTTTGAAATCATGAGTGATGCTGAAGGTTTCGGGGCAATAACGACTCTTTGCGGCGGAGGGCGCTATAACGGCCTGACTGAGGAAATCGGCGGCCCGGAAGCGCCAGGCATCGGCTTTGCATTCAGCATTGAGCGCTTTCTGTCAGCTCTGGAGGCAGAAGATATCAAGCTTCCCGTTGATGAAGGAATCGACTGCTATCTCGTGGCGCTTGGGGAAGAGGCGAAGGATCATTCTGTCGGCCTCCTGCATAAGCTGCGCATGGCCGGTTTTTCCGCAGAAAGGGATTATCTGGACAGAAAGATCAAAACACAATTCAAGGCAGCTGACCGCATGAACGCAAAATATGTAGCTGTCCTTGGGGAAGATGAATTGAAAGCAGGCAAGATTAATGTAAAGTCCATGGAAACCGGTGATCAGACCGAAGTCAGCCTGGATTCATTCATAGACCAATTAAAAGAGCTTATAGGGGGTTAATGTATGTTTGGGAGAACATATTTCTGTGGAGAAGTAACAGAAAAAAGCATTGGTGAAAAGGTTACACTTAAAGGCTGGGTTCAGAAGCGACGTGATCTGGGCGGATTGATTTTCATTGATTTAAGAGACCGCACAGGGCTGGTCCAGGTCGTGTTCAATCCCGAAACTTCACCTGAGGCTCTCGCTTCAGCTGAAAAAATCAGGAATGAATATGTACTGAGTGTGGAAGGAAAGGTTGTCGCCAGGGAACCTGGCACAATTAACGAAAACCTGCCCACCGGTAAAATTGAAGTCAGTGCAGAAGCAGTAACAATCATCAATGAAGCGAAGACACCTCCGTTCGTGATCGCTGACCAGACAGATGTCTCAGAAGATGTGCGATTGAAATACCGCTATCTAGATTTCAGGCGCCCGGTCATGTTCGAGACCTTCAAGATGCGCCACCAGGTGACAAAGGCAATACGCGATTACCTGGACAGTGAAGGCTTCCTTGATATTGAAACGCCTATCCTGACGAAGAGCACACCTGAAGGCGCCCGCGATTATCTTGTTCCAAGCAGGGTCCATCCAGGCGAGTTTTATGCTTTGCCGCAGTCACCCCAAATCTTTAAGCAGCTTTTGATGGTCGGCGGAATCGAAAGATATTATCAGATTGCCCGCTGCTTCCGGGATGAGGATCTTCGTGCAGACCGCCAGCCGGAATTCACGCAGATCGATATTGAAACAAGCTTCATGAGCCAGGAAGACATTATTTCCATGACAGAGCAGATGATGACGAAGGTCATGAAAGAGGTAAAGGGCATTGATATTACACTGCCGATCCAGCGCATGACCTACCAGGAAGCGATGGACCGCTATGGCTCTGACAAGCCGGACACCCGTTTTGCTATGGAGCTTGTCAACCTCTCTGAAACACTAAGCAATTCAGGCTTCAAAGTATTTGCAGGCGCGATTTCTTCCGGCGGGGAAGTCAAAGCGATCAATGTGAAAAACGCTGCCTCCAAATACAGCCGCAAGGACATCGATGCGCTGACCGAATTTGCTTCAAGATACGGTGCTAAGGGTCTGGCTTGGCTGAAAGCAGAAGAAGAAGGCCTTAAGGGTCCTATCGCGAAATTTGTTGCAGAAGAAGAGCAGGCAGCTATTAAGGAACTGCTGGGAGTCGAGACAGGAGATCTGCTCCTGTTTGTGGCCGATAAGAAAAGCGTCGTCGCTGACGCCCTTGGAGCCCTGCGCCTGAAGCTTGGCAAAGAGCTTGGACTAATTGATCAGACCCTCTTTAACTTCCTGTGGGTGACAGAATGGCCGCTGCTTGAATTTGACGAAGAAGAAGGCCGCTATTATGCTGCCCACCATCCATTTACAATGCCAAACCGCGAAGATCTGGAATACCTTGATACAGATCCTTCGAAGGTAAAGGCCCAGGCTTATGACCTTGTGCTGAATGGATATGAGCTCGGCGGAGGCTCATTGCGTATCTTTGAACGCGCGATCCAGGAAAAAATGTTCTCTGTCCTTGGATTCAGCAAGGAGGAGGCAAGGGAGCAATTCGGATTCCTGCTCGAAGCGTTTGAATATGGCACCCCTCCGCACGGCGGCATCGCGCTTGGCCTCGACCGCCTTGTGATGCTGCTTGCCGGAAGCTCGAACCTAAGGGATACGATTGCTTTCCCGAAAACGGCAAGTGCAAGCTGTCTCCTGACCAATGCGCCTGGCGAAGTAAGCGAGGCCCAGCTGAACGATCTTCATCTGCAGCTTAAGCTGAAAAAAAGTGAGTAATTACCTATTCCTTATCCCTTGATACTGGGAGGCGGGATATGATACTATACTATCAATAACAGAAGAGTCCTAATGTGTTCGTTGTTTCACCTGACATTTTGACCTAACATTATTCCTTCGGGAGCCCGGATTTCCTTGCGGCGTAAATGCCTCTGGCTTAGGGGACTTACAAAAGCGGGAATAGGGCACCCACCTGCTGAGTGCGGGTTCAAAACGAAGGCATCCAAGGCGACGGCACAATTGGGACTCTTCCTACATATGAATGATAAACCATGCTGGCTGGCATGGTTTTTTTATTGTTCACTGCCCCTAATTCCCATAGAAATACTTGTTTTTATAAAGAAGTATGATATATTCATTATCGGGTAATAGATACATAAGAGATAAGGGGCCATAGGCGGTAAAAAAGTCCCTGATACTGGCATATTTATTCAAATAAATTTAATGGAGTTGAGATATATGCTGCACCAATTTTCACGAAATGAACTTGCGATTGGCCAGGAAGGCCTTGAAACAATGAAAAACAGCACGGTGGCAGTCCTTGGGATTGGAGGCGTCGGCTCATTTGCTGCAGAAGCACTGGCCCGCTCAGGAGTCGGCAAGCTTATCCTGATTGATAAGGATGATGTTGATATCACCAATGTTAACCGCCAGATCATTGCTTTAGTTTCGACTGTCGGCAGACCGAAGGCGGATTTAATGAAGGAACGCATCAAGGATATCAATCCTGACTGTGAAGTGATTGCCTTAAAGATGTTTTATACAGAAGAAACGTATGAGGAGATTTTTGCTTACGGGCTTGATTATGTAGTAGATGCCAGTGATACGATTTCTTATAAGATACACCTGATCAAGGAATGCCTGAAAAGGGATATCCCGATGATATCGAGCATGGGGGCAGCCAATAAAATGGATCCTACCAGGTTCCAGATTGCCGATATCTTCAAGACGCATACCGATCCGATTGCCAAGGTGATCCGCACCCGCCTGCGCAAGGAAGGGATCCGCAAGGGGATTCCGGTTGTGTTTTCGGATGAAAGCCCGATTGTGATCCGTGAGGAGGTAAGGAAGGAAGTGGGCAAGGATGATGCCAAAATCCGCAAAGCGAAAATGCCGCCTTCCTCAAATGCATTTGTTCCTTCTGTAGCCGGACTGGTCATGGCAAGCTATGTGGTGAGGGACCTGCTTAAGGATATTAAGATTGTTAGGGTGAATGATAAATAAGACACATGATAGAGCACTGCAGTGATGCAGTGCTCTTTTAATTAAGAGGTAATGGAAATAGAAAATGTTAGACTGCTGGACAAAAAACAGGTGGTTTGCATAATACTTGAGAAGACGCTATTTAGTTCTAGAAGCCCTGTTGATTGGAGTGGAGGGCACGTAGACTCCTGCGGGATTGCAGCGGCAGAGCTGAGACCCCGCAGGAGGTACGACGAGGAGGCTCAGCGCCGCCCCGCGGAAAGCGAAGTGCCTGGAATGGAAATCAACAGCCCCCATTAATAAGCATAGCCCTTACTTCAATGAATTACTTTAACCGCAACACCGGCTTCCTCGGCCATGATCCCTGCTTCCTTTAGTATCCCGAACATTTCCTCATATTGCTGAACGCATTCCTGAAATTTAAGATGTTTGTCTTCTAATTCCTTTATCAGGAGCTTGTTTCTTTCTGCGTGTTTGGCCGATTCCCTCTGCAGTTCTTTTTGTTCATTTATGAGCGGAATTAAGGGCTGCAGCTTTTGAAGGAATGCTATTCCCTTGCTGAGGTCCAGGATATCTCCAGGAGCAGAATCTTCACGATTATCCTGCTTTACAGAATGAGCGTCCTGATATTTCAGCAGACTATTATACCTTGCCCTGCAGGCAGTAGCCGTTCTTGCAAGCTTTTGGGCGGCATCCTCATAGCAGGCCTGTTTCGTATGTCCGTGGTTTGTTCCTTCTTCCATTGCTTCCATCAGGAGCCGGTCTTCGTCGCCAGTCCATTTTTTATTTTTGGCTGTCATGCTCCGTCCTCCTTTTCCGTTATTCCTTTATCGTCACCTGCACAAATGATCTTATTCAACAAAAAGGGCTGTCCCCGAGTGTGGACAGCCCTCTCTGCGAGGTAAGAGTCATTCATTTGCTTTTATTGAGTTTTTCATAAATAGCTGCGAGGGCCTGCTCAAACTTCCCGGTTGTTTTAGGTTCATAATAAGTTTTATTTTTTATTTTATCGGGGAGGTACTGCTGCTTCACCCAGCCGCCAGGATAATCATGCGGATATTTGTAGTCGATTCCTCTTCCAAGCTCTTTTGCCCCTTTGTAATGGGCATCCTTCAGATGCTGCGGCACTTCGCCGCTTTTTCCTGCACGGATATCGGCAAGTGCGGCATCAAGGGCAGAATAAGCTGAGTTCGATTTCGGAGATAAGCACAATTCTATGACAGCGTTGGCAAGGGGTATACGCGCCTCTGGAAATCCGATTCTCTCCGCGGTTTCAATGGCAGCGAGCGTCCGTGCGCCGGCTTGGGGGCTGGCAAGCCCGATATCTTCATAGGCAATGACAAGCAGCCTTCTGCTGATGCTCACAAGATCCCCGGCTTCGATCAGCCGTCCCAGATAATGAAGGGCGGCGTTCACATCGCTGCCTCGTATGCTTTTCTGGAATCCTGACAGCACATCATAGTGGGCATCCCCATCCTTATCATGGGCGAAGCTTTTTCGCTGCAGGCATTCTTCGGCAGTACCGAGAGAAATGCTGATGACTCCATTTTCGTCTTTTTCTGTTGACAGGACAGCCAGCTCGAGAGCATTCAGGGAGCTGCGGACGTCCCCGTTTGAAGAAGAAGCGAGATGGGACAGGGCCTCTTCGTCTATTTTGACTTTTTCATTTCCAAAGCCGTTTTCTTTGTCCTGCAGGGCTCTGAGCAGACTTTTCTTGATATCCTCTTCAGAAAGCGGCTTAAGCTCAAAGATTTGGCAGCGGCTCCTTATTGCGGGATTGATCGCATGGTAAGGATTGCTCGTTGTGGCGCCGATCAGCACGATCATCCCGTTCTCCAGGTAAGGAAGGAGAAAATCCTGCTTGGCTTTATCAAGGCGGTGGACCTCATCAAGGAGGAGAATGACTTTACCGGACATTTTCGCTTCAGCAGCCACAATCTCCATATCTTTTTTATTGTTGGTTACAGCATTCAATGTCCGGAAGGCAAATTGTGTGCTGCCGGCAATGGCGCTTGCTATCGAAGTCTTACCGATTCCCGGCGGCCCGTACAGGATCATGGAAGAAAGCTGCCTTGCCTTCACCATTCTGTATATGATTTTCCCCTCGCCGACCAGGTGCTCCTGGCCGATGATCTCATCAATTGATTTAGGCCTCATGCGGAAGGCAAGCGGCTTGGTATTCATTATGCATCTCTCCAGCCAATTTAGTTGATAGCGGATGAGCGGTTTCCCGATCCGATTCTTATTATTAGTGTACCGCAAATGGGTTTCTAAAGGAAAAAGGAAAGCTCCTGGCGGATGCAGATGGGCGGGGCTTTCTGCATGAAGACAGGAAAATATGCTATAATGTCAAAAGTCTATATAATTACTAAGCATTTTGGTAAAATTTAATATAAAAAGCCATTCTGGCACAGGGAGTAGAAGAAACCAATGATAAGAAATAGAAAAGGGCAGACGTGGCCCCGTTTTGCAGTGTTTTTTTCAGGCCTTCTCATTATGGCCCTTGGCATCGTGCTCCTTATTAAGGCAGAGCTTGGGGCAACACCATGGGATGTCCTCCATGTCGGCCTTTTCTATCAGGCAGGCCTGACGATCGGAAGCTGGTCAATCATTGTGGGGCTGGTCATTCTGACAGCTGCTGCCTTGCTTTCAGGGGAAATCCCCCAGTTCGGGGCATTCCTGAATATGCTTTTAATCGGAGTGTTCATTGATTTTTACATGATGCTGCCTTTCATGCAGACTCCCGGCAGCCTGGCTGGAAAAATAGTGATGCTTGGCGCTGGCATCATCATTAATGCTTATGGAATGGGGCTTTATATCTCCGCCCAATTCGGGGCAGGGCCGCGCGACAGCCTGATGATTGCCCTGGCAGCTAAGACGGGCTGGAAGATCCGCGATGTCCGCGGTGCCATGGAACTGCTGGTCCTGGCTGCAGGCTGGCTGCTCGGCGGACCGATTTTCTGGGCGACAATTCTTTATACGCTAGTCATCGGGCCGCTGGCAGGGCTTGCCCTGCCGCAATGCCAGACATTGACAGATAAATGGCTTGAAAAGCTGCGCAGCAAAAAGGGAGGCATTGGAGCTCCTTCATTAAAAGAACAAGATCGAGGTGCAAGTTCATGAAGATTTCGACTAAAGGCCGCTATGGCTTGACTATTATGATTGAATTGGCTAAAAAGCATGGAGAAGGACCGACTTCCTTGAAGTCTATCGCCCAGACAAATGACCTTTCAGAGCACTATCTGGAGCAGCTGATTGCTCCGCTTCGCAACGCCGGACTCGTCAGAAGCATTCGCGGTGCCTATGGCGGATATGTGCTGGGCCATGAGCCAGCCGACATCACTTCAGGCGATATCATCAGAGTACTTGAAGGGCCCATCAGCCCGGTCGAAGGCATTGAAGACGAAGAGCCTGCGAAAAGAGAGCTTTGGATGAGGATCAGGGATGCTGTCAAGGAGGTACTCGACAGCACGACGCTTGAGGATCTGGCAAACCATACAGACAGCGGCGAATCTGATGCTTATATGTTTTATATCTAGTCCCGGCACCTGCTTTTTGCCAGCGGGCATGATTTTAAAAACACACAGCTGGGCATAGCTGTATAAAAGGAATTCAATTAGAAGGTGAATGGATTGGATAGAATTTATATTGATCATGCTGCAACTTCTCCCATGCATCCGCGCGTCATTGAGCGGATGCTTGAAGTAATGCAGTCAGATTTCGGGAACCCTTCGAGCATCCATTATTATGGAAGAAGTGCACGGAATATTGTTGATGAAGCAAGGGAATCCCTTGCCAGGAGCATCGGCGCGCATGCAGCTGATATTATCTTTACGAGCGGGGGCACGGAAGCTGATAACCTGGCGATCCTTGGAACTGCTGCAGGCCGCCCGGACGGAGGGCATATCATCACAACGGAAATTGAGCATCATGCTGTCCTCCATACCTGCAGGCAGCTTGAACAGCAGGGCTTTGAAGTCACCTATCTCCCTGTAGATGAAACTGGGATTATAAAAGTGGAAGATGTCCGGAAAGCACTGAGGGATGACACGATTCTTGTGACGATAATGTACGGGAATAACGAGGTTGGGACCATCCAGCCGATCAAGGCAATTGGTGCCCTCCTCAAGGATCATCCTGCCTATTTCCATACTGATGCTGTCCAGGCATACGGACTGGAAAAACTGGATGTAAGTGAACTTAATGTGGACTTCCTTTCAGTATCAGCACACAAAATCAATGGGCCAAAAGGGATCGGCTTCCTTTACAAAAACAAGGATGCAAAGCTTTTTTCACCGAGGATGTATGGCGGAGAGCAGGAAAGGAAGCGCCGTGCAGGCACAGAGAATGTTGCTTCCATAGCCGGCTTTCAGGAAGCTGCTGCAATTGTGTCCGAAAACAGGGAGGAAAGCGTACGGAAATACCGTGAATTTAAGCGGGTCTTCATGTCAAAGCTTGAGGAAGCCGGTGTGGAATTCTGTCCGAACGGATTACTTGATAAGACGCTCCCCCATGTTTTAAACTTAAGCTTTCCCGGAACCAATGTCGAAAGCATGCTCGTCAACCTCGATCTGGCAGGGCTAGCCGCATCAAGCGGCTCAGCCTGCACAGCCGGATCGATCGAGCCGTCGCATGTCCTGGTAGCCATGTTTGGAAAGAATTCCGGCAGGCTGGCCAATTCAATCCGCTTCAGCTTCGGATTTACAAATTCCGTGGAGCAGATTGCAAAAGCCGGGGAAGAAACGGCAAAAATCATCCAGAGGCTTAGGAAATAAGCTATCTGTTTATTGGCAATAGCAAAAGGGGAGAAAAAACTTCTCTTCCTTTACGATAAAAGCCGAAACACAAGAGAGGTGAGGAAGATGGCAAAATCTCCTAAAGATACCCGGGTAGTCGTCGGAATGTCAGGAGGTGTCGATTCATCAGTGGCCGCACTGCTTCTTAAAGAGCAGGGCTATGATGTTATCGGCATTTTTATGAAAAACTGGGACGATACGGACGAGAACGGAGTTTGTACCGCAACAGAAGACTATGAAGATGTCATCAGGGTCTGCAACCAGATTGGCATCCCTTATTATGCTGTCAATTTTGAAAAACAGTATTGGGATAAAGTATTTACGTATTTTCTTGATGAATATAAAGCAGGCCGCACGCCAAATCCTGATGTGATGTGCAACAAGGAAATCAAATTCAAAGCGTTTCTTGAGCACGCGCTGAGCCTTGGCGCCGATTATCTCGCAACAGGGCATTATGCGAGGGTGGAGCATGGGGGAAATGGCGTGAAGATGCTGCGCGGACTTGATGAAAATAAAGACCAGACTTACTTCTTGAACCAGCTCACTGAAGAGCAGCTTTCCAAGGTCATGTTCCCGATCGGCAGCATCGAGAAATCCGAGGTCAGGGAAATTGCCAAGAAGGCGGGTCTTGCCACAGCTGCCAAGAAGGACAGTACAGGCATTTGCTTTATTGGCGAACGCAATTTTAAAGAGTTCCTTGGCAACTATCTGCCTGCCCAGCCTGGAAGCATGGAAACGATGGAAGGCGAAACGGTCGGCAAGCATGATGGCTTGATGTACTATACCATCGGCCAGCGCCATGGACTTGGCATCGGCGGTGCGGGTGATCCCTGGTTTGTGATCGGGAAGGATCTGAAGCGCAATGTTTTATACGTTGGGCAGGGCTTCGACAATGAAAAGCTCTACTCAGATTCAATCATTGCTGACAAGGTCAGCTGGGTTTCAAAAGCGCCAGGTGAAACCTTTGAGTGCACGGCAAAATTCAGATACCGCCAGCCGGATAATAAAGTAACGGTCACACTGCTTGAGAATGGACAGGCAAAGGTAACCTTCCATTCGCCTATCAGAGCTGTTACACCAGGCCAGGCTGTCGTGTTTTATGATGGCGAAGTCTGCCTTGGAGGCGGAACGATCGACCGTGTATTCAACAATGAACAAATGCTGACATATGTCGGCTGAGCAAGGCCCCGGTCCAGCTGGAATCGGGGCTTTCTTTTGGAATGAAGGATAGTAAGGGTGCTTTGCCCAAGCGGAAATCAGCCGTATCATTATGATATAATTTCTGCAGACGCCTTTATGGTGCAGTTTTGCTTTTTAAGGAACAGGGTGGACGCTGTCAGTGCGTGCCTCCTTGCATTACATAGATGGAGAGTGGTTCATATGGACAAAAATCAGCATGGAATCGAGCTTATGAGGGAAGGGAAATGGGAGGAAGCGGCCAAGGTCTTTATGGAGGCTATCAGTGAAAATGGCACGGATCCTGTTTCTTATATTAATTTAGGCAATGTTCTCGCCGCAGCAGGGGAAAACGAACAAGCCCTTAAATTCTATGAAAAGGCCATTGAAATTGATGAAAATGCCGCTGCTGCCTATTACAGTGCAGGCAATCTTTATTTCGAAGCAGATCAGCTGGATTCTGCTAAAAATATGTTTGAACAGGCAATGAGAAAGGGGCTCGAATCAGCCGATAACTATTTCATGCTCGGACTCACACTAATGCAGCTGGATCAGGCCAGACTGGCTCTGCCGTACCTGCAAAGAAGCACTGAATTGAATGGGGACGATGCTGAAGCACACTTCCAGTATGGACTATGCCTTGCCCAGCAGGAATTAATTGACGAGGCAATCGTCCAGTTCAGCCGCTGTGTGGAAATTGACCCAGATCATGCTGACGGTTACTACAATCTCGGTGTAGCCTATGGATTCAAGGAAGAAGCTGAAAAGGCGCTTTCTATGTTCGATAAGGCACTGGAAATCCAGCCGGATCACATGCTTGCAGGATATGGCAAAAAATTGATTGAAAAAAGCTGACAAACCGAAGAAATCAGCCTGCTTTAAGGAAGGGGGAATAAATATGGAGAAGCAGGATTCTCTTGATCTGTTTGCCGAACAGGGCAAGTTCATCAAAGGGAAGCATCTCGTGACCATTTTTCATAATGAATCAAATTTATATACGGTTCTCAGGATCCGGGTCGAAGAGACCAATCATGAATATGAAGACAAGGAAGCAGTCATCACCGGCTATTTTCCAAAGGTTCATGACCATGAATCGTATATTTTCTACGGGGAATTCAAGGAGCATCCGAAATTCGGGCTTCAATTCCTGGCGAATCATTTCAGGAAGGATATCCCCCAGACCAAGCAGGGCGTAGTCAGTTATCTTTCCGGCGAGCTCTTTAAAGGCATCGGGAAAAAGACGGCTGAATCTATCGTAGATAAACTTGGGGAGAATGCGATTTCCAGAATCCTTAACCAGCCCTCCCTCCTTGACGAGATCCCGAAACTCCCTTCTGAAAAGGCAAAGCTCCTTTATGACACACTCATGGAGCACCAGGGTCTGGAACAGGCAATGATTGCACTGAATCAGTATGGCTTCGGCCCCCAGCTGAGCATGAAAATTTATCAGATGTACAAGGATGAGACCGTCCAGCTTCTGCAGACCAATCCATACAAGCTGGTTGAGGATATTGAGGGCATCGGCTTCGGCAGGGCGGATGAGCTTGGCTACCAGCTTGGCATTTCAGGGAGCCATCCCGACCGCATCAAGGCGGCATGCCTGTATATCCTGGAAACAGAAAGCATGCAGAACGGAAATGTTTATGTGCACGCCCGCACCCTCCTGGAAAAAGCGAGGGCCCTTCTTGAAGAAAATAAACGCGATCAGATTGAATACAGCTCCATTTCGCAGGAAGTCATCAAGCTCGAAGAAGAAGGCAAGATCATGGCAGAAGATAAGCAGATTTATCTTCCTTCCCTTTATTTTGCTGAAAAAGGGCTTGTAACGAGCATCAAGCGGCTGCTGCAGCAGACGGAGTATGATGAACAATTCCCTGAGTCGGAGTTCCTGCTTGCCCTTGGAAGCCTTGAGGACAGGATAGGCGTGCAGTATGCCCCTTCACAAAAGGAGGCGATCCAGACTGCCCTGATGAGCCCGATGCTTATTCTGACAGGGGGACCGGGAACTGGAAAGACGACAGTCATTAAAGGCATAGTCGAGCTGTATGCTGAGCTGCATGGCTGCTCACTGGAACCAAAAGATTATAAAAAGGAAGAGCCTTTTCCGTTTCTCCTGGCCGCCCCGACAGGAAGGGCAGCCAAGAGGATGTCCGAATCGACCGGTCTGCCTGCTGTAACGATCCACAGGCTGCTCGGCTGGAATGGAACCGAAGGCTTTGACCACCATGAAGACAATCCCCTGGAAGGGAAAATCCTTATTGTCGATGAAACCTCCATGGTAGACATCTGGCTGGCGAACAAGCTGTTCAAGGCCTTGCCGGAAAACATCCAGGTCATCCTGGTAGGAGATGAAGACCAGCTGCCGTCAGTCGGACCCGGCCAGGTGCTGAAGGATCTTCTTCTTTCAGAAAAAGTGCCTACTGTCAGGCTGACAGATATTTACCGGCAGGCAGAAGGCTCATCCATCATTGAGCTGGCGCATGAAATCAAGAAAGGCGGTCTTCCTGATGATATCTCGGTTCAGCAGGCTGACAGATCATTCCTTAAGTGCAGCCCTGCCCAAATTGCCGATGTGGTCGAAAAGGTAGTCCTGAATGCCAGGAAAAAAGGCTACAGATCCAAAGACATTCAGGTTCTCGCTCCCATGTACAGGGGGCCGGCAGGAATTGATAACCTGAATAAGATCCTGCAGGAAATTTTAAATCCCAACCCTGATGGCACCAGGAAAGAGCTTTCGTTCGGCGATGTGAAATACAGGGTTGGCGATAAGGTCCTTCAGCTGGTCAACCAGCCGGAAAATAACGTATTTAACGGAGACATGGGCGAAATTGTATCAGTTTTTTATGCGAAGGAAAACACTGAAAAGCAGGATATGATCGTTGTTTCTTTTGATGGGAACGAGGCAACCTATACGAGACAGGACCTCAGCCAGATTACGCTTGCTTACTGCTGCTCTGTCCATAAATCACAGGGAAGCGAGTTTCCGATTGTCATTATGCCGATCGTCCGGAGCTATTACCGCATGCTCAGAAGAAACCTGATTTATACAGCCATTACGAGAAGCAGGCAGTTTCTCATTCTTTGCGGGGAAGAATCAGCCTTGAGATCAGGGGTACAGAGGGCGGATGAACAGGCAAGGCTGACTTCGCTGACAAAACGGCTTCAGGATGCACTGGGGGAAGCCCCTGAACAGGCTGAACAAGCTGGACAGGAAGAAGCAGGCGAAGAGGGAGAAGACCTTCCATACGAGGTTAAGCTCATGAATGCAGATCCAATGATTGGCATGGGCTCCATCACCCCATATGACTTTTTGGAAGAGAAAGCATAATCCGGCGGATTCCTGAACAGACTGAAAGATATCACTATTTCAGTCATAGAGGTGCACAAATGAGAAAATGGAATCAGGAAAGCGCTCCGAACAATAATCTTCCCGCAGCAGAACTGAAATCATCCGAGCTGACCGGAAACAGTGACGAACTGCAATTTTCTGAAGAGCTTTCAGATGGCGGAGAAAGAAATGAATTCATTGAAAGAGCTGAAAAAGAATGAGAATAGACCTGTCCGGCATAGTGCCTGACAGGTTTTTTTCTGTTATTCAGGTAAATTTTTTGCTTAATAATTCAAGGGCGGGAGCAGACAATAATAAATGTTCGGGAAGGTGGGACGATCTTTGCGGACTTTTTCCTTGCTGAAAGGGATGCCTGTCTTTGACATGGAGAACGGGGCTTCAGTCGGTGAAGTGCATGATATATGCATTTCTCCGGAAGGCAGCATCACCGGCCTTCTCCTCCGCAAAGGCGCATTCCTGAAGAAAAATTTTCTGATTCCCTTTGCATCCATTGCAAGCTTTGGCAGCGGCGGGGTCATGATCAAAACAGCTTCCGGGCTTTCTCCGGTTAAACGCCTTTCCGGGTATACCTTTGAAAATCAGCATCGGATCTGCGGTAAGATGATGATTTCCCGTGAAGGGGAGCAGCTCGGCCTTTTGGAGGATGTATATTTTCTGGAAGAATTGGGCACCATTGTAGGGTATGAGTTATCAGATGGCTTCTTTTCGGATATAACCGAAGGAAAAAAGGTAGTCAATTCAGATGAACCGCCTGCATTTGGAAAGGATGCCATCATTGTTAACGCTAAGAAATAGCCGTTTGCTCTTTCTGAACAGGCTGGCTTGCCAAACAATGCGAGGTGTCCTTCATATGTTAAAATGCCCTAACTGCCAAAGCAAAGATATTGGAAAAATCGGCATCAACCAATATTACTGCTGGAGCTGCTTCATTGAGCTGTCCTTGTCAAAAGGAGTCATCAGCACCCATCAGGTAGAGGAAGACGGGACCTTGAGCTCCCTGGATGACCTGTTTGATGAAGATGACCGCCGCTATATACTATGAAATGAAGAGGTGACAGCATGAACAGATTAATGACAACAGCTCTTCTCATCGGCGCCGGCATGGCAGCCCAAAGTTATATACAAAAAAATGATATCATGTCTTCAAGGCAGATGAAGAAACTGCAGAAAAGTATTGTCCGTTCATTTTCATGATTCTATCCCCCATTCCGGGGGATTTTTGCATATTTTAAGCTTCCTGCTTCACACTACAAAAGAGGTGGGAAAAATGGATATCCGGTTGAAATGGTTTTACAGGCTTGGTTTCCTTCTGCTGCTTTTCATTGTCTTATTCACATTTTTAAAGCTTCAGCCGTTATGGCTTCCAATCATCAGGACGCTTTTCATTATTATCTTTCCATTTGCAGCTGCAGCGTTTATTACATATCTCCTTCATCCGGTAGTTGAGCGGCTCCATGAAGCAGGCCTCCACCGCGGGCTGGCAGTGATTATCATTTATACCCTGTTCTTCGGGGGAGCAGGCTATGCGCTGTACAAAGGGCTTCCGGCCATTATAGTCCAGATCAGGGATCTGGCGGAGCATGCTCCGCAGCTGGCCGACCAGTACCGGGAGTGGCTCCTTCTTCTTCAGGCAAAGACGTCCCAATGGCCTGAGCCGGTGCAGCTTAGGCTTGATGAAGGAATCCAGTCTCTCGAAGCATCTCTTGACAGGCTGCTCTCAAGGGCAATGGCATTTGCCGGGGCTATCCTGAACTTTGCTTTGATTCTTATCATTATTCCGTTTATATCCTTTTATATGCTGAAGGACTTTCTCCTGATGAAGAAAGCCGTCTGGTATCTCACGCCAAAAAAATGGAGGGAAAGCGGAAGCCTGTTCCTGCGGGATGCTGACAAATCGTTGGGAAGCTATATACGGGGACAGCTGCTTGTATGTGCAGTCATCGGTGCATTGAGTTCCCTGTTCTTCTGGATTGCCGGCATAAAATATCCGCTTCTATTAGGCGCAATCATCGGGGCGACAAATGTAATCCCGTATTTCGGCCCGATCATCGGGGCGGTGCCGGCTGTACTGATTGCTTCTACCATGTCAGTGAAAATGATCATTTTTGCTGCAGTCATCGTCATGGTGCTTCAATTCCTGGAAGGAAACATCCTGTCTCCGCTGATTGTAGGCAAAAGCCTGCATATGCATCCGCTCCTCATCATGTTTTCCCTGCTGGCAGGAGGGGAAATTGCCGGTGTTGCCGGCCTTATATTGGCTGTTCCGGTACTGGCCGTCCTTAAAGTAGGCGCCATCCATGCGAGAAGGCATTTTGCATCAAGACCGGCAGCCGAATAGCCTGGCGGCAGGATGAAAATGGAGCCGCCCGAAAAGAACAGATTGACAAATCAATTTTCATATCAGTATAATGCGACTATACGATAATTGAAGATAAGAACAACATGAAGAAGGATCGAGTATGTTATAGACCATCCTGGCATCTCTTTTTTAGGGGTGCACCAGAGAGGAATTCCGCGGCTGAAAGGATTCCGGATGAAGAATAACAGAACGCTAATCCTGAGTGCAGCTAATCCCTGCCGTTCTCCGCGTTAAGGAGCTTGAGAGACGAAAGTTTACTTTCGTAATCAGGGTGGTACCGCGAGCAAGCTCTCGTCCCTGTCCAGGGATGAGGGCTTTTTTTGTTGTTTTTTAGACTTCTTAGCTGCTCTGCTTATAAAGCAATGGGCGGCAAAATAAGATCAGGAGGAAATTCTAATGAGAAATCTTACAGGTTCAGAAATACGCCGGCTGTTTTTGGAATTTTTCAAGGAAAAAGGCCATTCTGTAGAGCCGAGTGCGCCTCTTGTGCCCCACGATGATCCATCATTGCTATGGATCAACAGCGGTGTGGCGACTTTGAAAAAGTATTTTGACGGCAGGGTGATACCGGAAAACCCTAGGATCACTAACGCCCAAAAGTCAATCCGGACAAATGATATTGAGAATGTCGGCAAAACTGCGCGCCACCACACTTTCTTTGAAATGCTGGGGAACTTCTCGATCGGCGATTATTTCAAGGAAGAAGCAATCGACTGGGCATGGGAGTTCCTGACGGATGAGCGCTGGATCGGATTTGACAAAGAAAAGCTGTCAATCACCATCCATCCTGAAGATGAAGAAGCCTTCAGCATCTGGACGAAAAAAATTGGAGTGCCGGAAGAAAGGATCATCCGTCTTGAGGGCAACTTCTGGGATATCGGGGAAGGCCCAAGCGGCCCGAATACCGAAATTTTCTATGACCGGGGACCAGAGTACGGTGATGATCATAACGATCCTGAGCTGTATCCTGGCGGGGAAAACGAGCGTTACCTTGAGGTTTGGAACCTGGTATTCTCCGAGTTC
Source organism: Bacillus infantis (assembly GCF_020171945.1). Classification (GTDB taxonomy): domain Bacteria; phylum Bacillota; class Bacilli; order Bacillales; family Cytobacillaceae; genus Bacillus_AB; species Bacillus_AB infantis_A. Next base: position 351,158 of record NZ_JAIVAP010000002.1, read on the forward strand.
AACCATAATCCGGACGGCACCTACACACCGCTTCCGAAGAAGAACATCGATACAGGCATGGGACTTGAGCGGATGGCATCTGTTGTCCAGAATGTTGCAACAAACTTTGATACAGACCTGTTCATGCCGATCATCCATGCAGTAGAGAAGATTTCTGGAAGCAAGTATGGGGAAAGCAATGAACAGGATACAGCGTTCAAGGTAATTGCGGACCATATCAGGACAGTTGCATTTGCAATCGGGGATGGCGCTCTGCCTTCCAATGAAGGCAGAGGGTATGTATTGCGCAGGCTCCTTCGCAGGGCAGTCCGCTATGCAAAGCAGATCAATATTAACCGCCCATTCATGTTTGAACTGGTAGATGTAGTTGGAGAAATCATGGCAGACTTCTACCCGCAGGTAACGGAAAAGGCTGAATTCATCAAAAAGGTCATCAAGAATGAAGAAGAGCGCTTCCACGAGACTTTGAATGACGGCCTTTCCATCCTTTCATCTGTTATTAAGAAGGAAAAAGAAAAAGGCAGCAATACCATCCCGGGCACAGACGTATTCCGCCTGTATGACACTTACGGTTTCCCTGTTGAACTGACAGAGGAATATGCCGAAGAAGAAGGCATGAAGATCGACCAGGACGGCTTTGAAGCTGAAATGGAAGGCCAGCGTGAACGCGCGCGTACAGCACGCCAGGACGTCGGCTCTATGAAGGTCCAGGAAGGTGTGCTTGGCGATATCAAAACTGAAAGCCGGTTCGTCGGCTATGAGGGGCTTGAAACAAAATCTGCCGTCGCTGTCATCATCAAGGACGGGCAAGTGGCCGAAGCAGCCGGGGCAGGCGAAGAAGTGCAGCTGATTCTTGACCAGACGCCTTTCTATGCAGAAAGCGGCGGCCAGATTGCCGATAAAGGCGTACTTGAAGGCGATGGGGTAAAGGTCATTATTAAAGATGTCCAAAAAGCGCCGAACGGCCAGAACCTGCACAGTGCAGTCGTGAAAAGCGGCATCCTTGAGGCCGGGGCCGTCGTCGCGGCGAAAGTCGACCCGGATTCCCGCAATAAAGTTATTAAGAACCATACTGCTACCCACCTTCTGCACCAGGCTCTTAAGGATGTGCTTGGCACACATGTAAACCAGGCAGGCTCACTCGTAGGTCCGGACCGCCTCCGCTTTGACTTCTCCCATTTTGGGCAAGTGAAGGAAGATGAATTGGAAAAAATCGAACAAATCGTCAATGAAAAGATCTGGAACAGCCTGAATGTCGTCATAGAGAATAAAGGGATCGATGAAGCGAAGGCAATGGGGGCCATGGCATTATTCGGCGAGAAATACGGAGATATTGTCAGGGTGGTCCAAGTCGGCGATTACAGCCTTGAGCTCTGCGGCGGATGCCATGTCCGCAATACGTCGGCCATCGGATTGTTCAAAATCGTATCCGAAAGCGGAATAGGCGCCGGGACAAGAAGGATTGAAGCAGCGACTGGCGAAGCAGCCTACAAGCTCCTTAAGGAACAGGTCAATATCCTGTCTGAAGCTGCAGCTTCACTGAAATCTAGTCCGCGGGATGTAGCTTCCAGGGTGGATGCACTTATCGGCGAAATGAGGCAGCTTCAGCGCGAAAATGAATCCCTTTCAGCCAAATTGGGCAATATTGAAGCTGGAAGCCTTGTTTCAAAAGCGAAGGAAGAAAATGGGATCACTTATCTGGCTGCAAAGGTTCAGGCAGCAGATATGAACAACCTCCGCAATATGGCGGATGACCTGAAGCAGAAGCTCGGTTCAGCAGTCGTCGTACTTGGCAGTGTGAATGAAGGGAAAGTAAATCTCATCGCAGCTGTGACAAAGGACTATATTGAAAAAGGCTATCATGCCGGCAAAGTCATCAAAGAGGTGGCAGCACGCTGCGGCGGAGGAGGCGGCGGCCGTCCGGATATGGCACAGGCGGGCGGAAAAGATCCTGAAAAACTGGAAAGTGCGCTTCAATTTGTGGAAGAATGGGTAAAATCCGTTTGATATCGTTTGAAAGTAGTGTAGAATGTAGGTAACTATTAACATTTGCTGTGCGGGGCCGAAAAGCCGGTACAAGCTTCTTGGCAGATGTGCCGGCTCCGGCCGCAATGCAGAAAAGCGAGGTGTAATGTGATGAGCTCATTTGATAAGACAATGAGATTCAATTTTCCTGAGGAGCCATTTGAACATGATGTAAATGATGTTCTTCTGCAAGTCTATGAAGCACTTCAAGAAAAAGGGTACAACCCCATTAACCAGATTGTCGGGTACCTTCTTTCAGGAGATCCTGCATACATCCCGCGCCATAAAGATGCACGAAATATCATCCGCAAACTTGAACGGGACGAGATAATCGAAGAATTGGTCAAATCGTATTTAAAGCAGCAGCGAGAGGGATAGACTATTATGAGAAGCATGGGGCTGGATGTGGGTTCCAAGACTGTAGGCGTAGCGCTGAGCGATGAACTTGGCTGGACTGCGCAGGGATTGGAGACCATCCGCATAAATGAAGAAGAAAAAGAGTTTGGTTTTGATCAATTAGGTAAAATAATTAAAGAGTACGATGTCAGCACCATTGTGGTAGGCCTCCCGAAGAACATGAACGGGACGATCGGTCCCCGGGGAGAAGCAAGCCAGTTTTTTGCGGGCGAGCTTGAAAGGCTGTTCGGGCTCCCTGTTGTCCTTTGGGATGAACGCCTGACTACAATGGCAGCAGAACGGGTTCTGCTTGAAGCTGATGTAAGCAGGAAAAAAAGGAAAAAAGTAATCGATAAAATGGCTGCTTCCATGATCCTTCAAGGATACCTGGACAGCCGGAAATGATGAGGTGGCATAATGGAACACGGAGAAAAGAACATTACAATCGTAGATGAAGACGGCAACGAACAATTATGTGAGGTGCTCTTCACATTCGACTCTGAGGAATTTGGCAAGTCTTACGTATTATACTATCCTGTAGGAGCAGATGAAGATGATCAGGATGACATCGAGATCCATGCTTCTGCATATGTGCCTGGGGAAAGTGAAGAAGGCGACCTGCTGCCGGTTGAAACAGACGAAGAGTGGGATATGATTGAGGAAATGCTCAATACCTTCCTTGATGAAGAAGAAGGCGAAGAATAAGAGCTTAACCGGTCCTTAAGAGGGGCCGGTTTTTTTCTGTCTTTAGGAAAACTGGTTATTTTAAGGAAAAGAGTGGAAAATTTCCGGTTTTTCGCTAAATTTCGCACGCTGATTTTGAAAGTATAGTATAATAATGCGAGATTATATATAAAGGAACAGGCCAAACAGCCTTAGAATCCTGTACACTGAGGGGGATTAGATGTCTGCTGAAGAAAAGAATTCTAAAAAAGACCTGATTCGGCAAAAGATGCTGGAGCGCCAGAATGAGGCAAAGGTAGTCCGCAAAATTGTGCTGATCATAGCGGCTGTCCTTGTGCTTACAGTCGGTCTGGTTGCCGGAGGAGGCTATTTTTACATAAAGTCGGCACTCGAGCCAACTGATCCGGACAACAAGAAGAAGATTCCCGTTGAAGTGCCGATCGGATCTTCCGTTGGCGAGATCGCTCGGCTGCTGGAAGATAAAGGGCTTATTAAAGATGCCCGCGTCTTCAAGTATTATGTCAAGCTTAAAAACGAGTCCGGATTCATGGCAGGGGATTATCCTCTGAATCCGTCGATGACGATCCCGGAGATTATCGAAAGCTTGAAGACTGGAAAGGTGGTTCAGGAAGCCGTGTTTAAACTGGCTGTCCCTGAAGGCATTCAGCTTGACCAGATATCCGGTATTATTGCGGATCAAACCGGGCAGAAGCAGGAGGATGTTTTTGCCAAGCTTAATGATAAGGAATTCATCAGCACTTTGATGGAACAATATCCAGAGGTGCTGACAGAAGAAATTCTGAATGAAAATATCAAATATCCGCTGGAAGGATATCTTTTCCCTGCAACATACCCATTTTATAAAGAAGATCCATCATTAGAAGAGATTGTAAAGGTTATGCTCGATAAGACAAGAGAGGTGCTGGCCCAGTACATCCCCCAGGCAGAAGAGCAGAATATGACACCGCATCAGCTCCTGACAATGGCTTCCCTTATCGAGGAAGAGGCTACACAGCAGGTGGACCGCAATAAAATCGCAAGCGTATTCTACAACAGGATTGAAGAGGGCATGCCGCTGCAGACTGACCCGACAGTCCTTTATGCAAAGGGCGAGCACAAATCCAGAGTCCTTTATAAGGACCTTGAAGTGGACTCGCCGTATAATACGTATAAAAATACCGGATTGACCCCTGGCCCGATCGCCAACGCGGGCACCATGTCAATTGAAGCGGCCCTTAACCCGGAAGACACGGATTTCCTATACTTCCTTGCCACCCCGGAGGGAGAAGTCCTATTCTCCAACACGCTTGATGAGCATAATGAGAAGAAAGCAGAACATATAAAATAGAAAAGCGGAAAAGCCTTGCTCGATAGAGGAACGCAGACTAATAACGCCACGTCCTGTGGCAAAGTCTGCATGACCCACATCCTGTGGGCCTCAAGCATAAGACAAGCAGGACGGAAGGTTGTTCTTTAACCTTTTGGCCTGATTGGCTTATGACTCGAGGGGCTAGGCTTTGGAGCTGGACAATGAGAAAAGCGGAGGCGACTGGTTAGGTGCGGCAAGCATAAGGCGCTTTGGAATTGAAGGTGTCCTTTACCTTCGGTTCCAAAGTGACTTATGACTCGAGCACCTAGGAGCCGGAGCTGGACAATGAGAAAAGCGGAAAAGCCTTGCTCGATAGAGGAACGCAGACTAATAACGCCACGTCCTGTGGCAACGTCTGCATGACCCACATCCTGTGGGCCTCAAGCATAAGACAAGCAGGGCAGAATGTTGTTCTTTAACCTTTTGAACTGATTGGCTTAAGGTGAGGGACAGGGCCGGAAAAAGGGAATGCGGAAACACTCGCATTCCCTTTTTGTTTATGGTAAAATAGTTCAAGTGTTTTATACAGACTGACTAATTGGCTGATTCAATCGGCCCGGCACGCTGCAGCGGAACTGCCGGCAGCTGCCTGTATAGCGATTATTATCTTTCTGCACAGTAAGCCTGTGCATCCTTCATACGCATGTGTGATAGCGTGAACCACAGACAAGCATGGATTGGCTTCACTTAAGCCCTTTTCTGTACGGCCTTCTTAAGGCTTTGCGAGACATCCGCTCTGTTGTGCGCTATTTTTTCATGCCTGAAATGGAGGCTGCAGGCGTTTAAAGGATGGAGGGGAAGACTGCTTGCTGACAGATAAAGTACATGGATATATAGAGGGACTGATTCCAAAACGGCCGGGGCTTTTTCTTGAGATGGAGGAGTATGCAAAAGAGAATGGTGTACCCATCATGGAATTGCCGGGGATAGAAGCTCTTCTCCAGCTTCTCAGGATCCAAAGTCCTGAGAGGATACTGGAAGTTGGTGCAGCAATAGGCTACTCTGCTCTCCGGATGTCGTTCGCCATTCCTGATGCACAGATTGTGACAATTGAAAGGGATGAAGAGCGGATTAACAAGGCCCGCGGATATATCAGGGCTGCAGACCGGGAAGAGCAGATCACCCTGCTTGAGGGTGACGCCCTTGAGCTCGAGGGAGAAACATTAAAATATGGCCCATACGATGCAGTATTCATTGATGCGGCAAAAGGCCAGTATAAAAAATTCTTTGAGATGTATGCGCGCCAGCTTTCAAATGGCGGCTTGATCATAACGGACAATGTCTTGTTCAAAGGGCTTGTCTGTGAAAGTGAGATTGAGAATAAACGCATTCGCAGTCTTGTGAAGAAAATCAGCGAGTTCAATGCATGGCTGATGAACCATCCGGATTATGATACTGTCATCCTTCCGGTCGGCGACGGCGTTGCAATCAGTAAAAAGAGGTGACCATAATGAAAAAACCTGAATTGCTTGTTACTCCAACAGGGACAGAAGATATCATCCCGCTTGCGGAAGCAGGGGCAGATGCTTTTGTAGTTGGTGAGCAGAGATACGGCCTGAGGCTGGCCGGTGAATTCAGCAGGGAGCAAGTAGCAGAAGCAATCACATTGGCCCATTCAAAAGGCAAAAAAGTGTATGTGGCCATGAACGCCATTTTCCATAATGAAATAGTGGACGAGCTTGGAGATTATATCCGTTTTGCACAGGAAGCCGGGGCGGACGCAGTTATTTTCGGTGATCCGGCTGTATTGATGGCAGCCCGGGAGACGGCGCCTGAGATGAAGCTCCACTGGAATACAGAAACAACTGCCACAAACTGGTATACATGCAACTACTGGGGAAGAAAAGGAGCCAAGCGCTCAGTGCTTGCCCGTGAAATCAATATGGATTCCATTATTGAAATCAAGGAAAACGCAGACGTTGAAATCGAAGTCCAGGTGCACGGCATGACGGCAATGTTCCAGTCTAAGCGCTCCCTTCTCGGGAACTATTATGAATACCAGGGAAAAGCGATGAAGGTCGAAAACCGGGCGAAAGAGCAGAATATGTTCCTTCATGACAAAGAACGGGAAAATAAATATCCGATTTTTGAAGACGCGAACGGGACCCATATCATGAGCCCTAATGATATCTGCATTATCGATGAGCTCCAGGAAATGGTCGAAGCCGGTGTAGATTCGTTCAAGATTGATGGTATCATGAAATCAGCAGAATATATCCTGGAAATCACAAAGCTCTACCGCAAAGCGATCGATTTGTGCACAGAAAATCCGGAAGAATACGAAGAAGTGAAAGAGGATCTGCTGAACGCGGCCGAAGAAATCCAGCCGGACAGCAGGCCGCTGGATACAGGCTTCTTCTTCAAAGAAACAGTATATTAATTCAACTATAAGCCTATTTTGACTTATAATCAGGAGGTTTTATCGTGAACGCAGTTAAAGATAATATCTCGCAAATAGTGGACGGCAAAAGGGTAATCGTAAAAAAGCCTGAGCTTCTTGCTCCGGCCGGGAACCTGGAAAAGCTGAAAATTGCCGTACACTATGGCGCAGATGCCGTTTTCATTGGCGGCCAGGAGTATGGGCTCCGGTCAAATGCCGGCAACTTTACATTTGAGGAAATGAAGGAAGGCGTAGAGTTCGCCAAAAATTATGGAGCAAAAATTTATGTTACCACTAATATTTTTGCCCATAACGAAAATATCGACGGACTAGAGGACTATCTTCTTGGCCTCAAGGAAGCGGGAGTGGCTGGTATTATCGTAGCTGATCCGCTTATTATTGAAACCTGCCGCAGGGTTGCTCCGGAAATCGAGGTTCACCTTAGCACCCAGCAGTCACTGTCAAATTGGAAAGCCGTCCAGTTCTGGAAGGAAGAAGGGCTTGAGCGGGTTGTGCTTGCAAGGGAAACAAGTGCCGAAGAAATCCGTGAAATGAAGGAAAAAGTGGATATTGAAATTGAGACATTCATCCATGGCGCAATGTGCATCGCCTATTCAGGCCGCTGTACGCTGAGCAACCACATGACGGCAAGGGACTCCAACCGGGGAGGCTGCTGCCAGTCATGCCGCTGGGACTATGATTTGTACAAGCTGGAAGGCTCTGAGGAAGTGCCGTTATTCCAGGAACAGGATGCACCATTTGCCATGAGCCCTAAGGATCTGAAGCTGATAGAATCAATCCCGCGCATGATTGAATTGGGCATTGACAGTCTCAAGATTGAAGGCCGCATGAAGTCGATCCACTATATTGCTACAGTTGTCAGTGTTTATCGCAAAGTTATTGATGCTTATTGTGCGGATCCCGATAATTTCGTAATCAAGCAGGAATGGCTGGAAGAATTGGACAAGTGTGCGAACAGGGAAACAGCACCAGCCTTCTTTGAAGGGGTTCCAGGGTATAAAGAGCAGATGTTTGGAAATCATAGCAAAAAGACGACCAATGATTTTGCCGGCCTGGTCCTTGGATATGATGAAGAAACGCAAATCGTTACACTCCAGCAGCGCAATAAATTTGCACCGGGACAGGAAGTGGAATTCTTCGGTCCGGAAATCGATAACTTTACACAGGTGGTCGATAAAATCTGGGATGAAAAAGGCAACGAACTGGATGCTGCCCGCCACCCGCTGCAAATCGTCCAGTTTAAATTGGACAAGCCGGTATACCCTAACAACATGATGCGGAAGGAGTTTTAACATAATGAATCGCAAACCTGTTGTTATTGGTGTGGCCGGCGGATCCGGTTCTGGTAAGACAAGTGTGACAAAAGCGATTTATGAAAGCTTTAAGGGTCATTCCATCTTAATGCTTGAGCAGGATTATTATTATAAAGACCAGACTCATCTTCCTTTTGAAGAAAGGCTGAAAACCAATTATGATCATCCGCTTGCATTTGATAATGACCTTCTGATTGAGCATATCGAAAAGCTGCAGAGCTATGAACCCATTGAGAAGCCTGTCTATGATTATGCCATGCATACAAGGTCCAATGACGTCATCCATGTGGAGCCAAAGGATGTCATCATCCTCGAAGGCATACTTGTACTGGAGGATGAAAGGCTCCGCAGCCTTATGGATATGAAGCTTTTTGTTGATACAGATGCAGATTTGCGCATCATCAGGCGCCTTTTCAGGGATATTAAGGAACGGGGCAGATCGATGGACTCAGTCATTGAGCAATACGTCAATGTTGTACGCCCGATGCACAACCAATTCATCGAGCCGACCAAGAGATACGCAGATATCATCATCCCGGAGGGCGGCCATAACCATGTGGCCATTGACCTGATGGTAACAAAAATTCATACAATTCTTGAACAAAAGTCATTTTTATGAAACAATAGCATAGAAAAAATGTTAAGATAAGTCTAATGAACAGAAAGCATGCGCGCCCTTTGTCAAAAGGACGCGCTCCTGTGCATTTGCGAATAAAGCAGATGCTTACATACTTACCAATGCACAATCTTAATGGGGGTTGTGATTCTAGAAGGAGTGAAGGATATTGGCTACAGAAAAAGTATTCCCGATGACACAGGCTGGGAAAGAAAAGCTTGAGCAGGAACTGGAACATTTAAAAACAGTGAAGCGTAAAGATGTTGTAGAGCGCATTAAGATCGCCCGCAGCTTCGGAGACCTTTCCGAGAACTCTGAATATGATTCAGCGAAAGAAGAACAGGCATTTGTAGAAGGGCGCATCACTACCCTTGAAAATATGATCCGCAATGCAAAGATCATCGAAGAAGATGAAGCAAGCGGCGATACAGTGACACTAGGACGCTCTGTTACATTTGTTGAACTTCCGGATGGAGAAGAAGAATCTTACACAATCGTCGGAAGTGCAGAGGCAGATCCGTTTGAAGGAAAGATTTCCAATGATTCTCCAATTGCGAAAAGCCTGATGGGCAAAAGGGTCGGGGATGAAGTGACAGTTCAGACACCGGGCGGGGATATGAGCGTCCGTATTACAAGCATTAAATAAGGAACCAGTCTTTTTCATAAATATGGTTTGAAATGGGCACACCTCGTCAACACTTTTGACGAGGTGTTTTTTTATGTGGAAAAAAAGGGCCGTCATTGTCATAAGTATATTCATGCTGGGAATCGTCCTGCTGATCGGGCGGCTCATCCAGATCCAGCTTGTTTCAGCAGAACATTTTTCTGCCCATAATATCAATCTTCTGGATGCAAGCGTCAGACAGCGTTCACAGGAGATGGTGATCGACAGCGGCAGAGGCTCTTTCCTGGACAGAAACGGCGAGCCCCTGACCCATCAGGAAATACCTGTGCTGGTTTTATTTCCGTTTTTAAAAAATATGGATTGGGATTCGCAAAAGGTCGCCTCCATCACAGGTATATCGGAAACTGCTCTTTTGTATAGCATCAAAGGAGCAAAAGAGCCGTTTGCCTATGGAAAGCCGAAGCCTCTCGAATTGACGGATGTACAGGCAGAACAAATCAATTCATTGAAGATACCGGGTGTATTTGCTGTTGAAAAGAAATACGGGCTGGCCAATAATCTGGCTGAACAGCTGATCGGCATCACCGGACAGAATAAAGAGGCGGTGCAAAAGCGCTATCCCGGCAAAAATCTTCCTGAAGATACTGTAATCGGCGTTTCCGGTCTTGAAGAAAGCTTCGATGAGTTTCTGCTGCCAGACGGTGAATCCAAGCTCGTCTACCATGTGGACGCTGCAGGAGGCCCGCTGTTTGGGATAAACGTCAAATACGTCGAGCCGGCAAACCCTTTTTATCCTGTCAACATCAAAACCACTCTGGATGCCGCCCTTCAGAAGGAAGCAGAACGGCTGGCAGATGTGCATGGAATTAAAAATGGGGGGATAGTCTTACTGGATATAGAGACAAATACCGTCCTTGCCATGGTGTCCAGGCCGGAAGTCAATAAAACGGCCCCTTATAAAGATGGCGGCCTGGTGAACGCAATGATCAAACAGCAGATCATCGGATCCGTTTTTAAAACAGTGGTGGCAGCTGCAGCCATTGATTATAACCTGGACAGCCCGGAAAGGCAGTTTGACTGCAGCAGGAAAATCAATGGGCAGCCTGACACGGTTTATCAGCATGGAATGCTTAATTTTACAGACAGCTTTGCCAGAAGCTGCAATAATACATTTGCTACCATTGCAAAAGAATTGAAGGAAATTGACCCTGCTATTCTTGAAGAGTACGCCGGAAAGCTGTCTCTGACCGGAAAAGCTGGGTGGGAAGGAGATATCTATCATTTTACTGATTTCCGTCAGCTCCCGCGGGAGGACGAGGGGCGGGTGTTTTTTTCAGAGGAAGCTAAAAAGGACAGCAACTTTGTGGCGTTGACCGGTATTGGGCAGCATGAAGTGAGGGCAACTCCGCTTGCGGTGGCAAATATGATGGGGACCATTGCAAAGGGGGGAAAGAAAGAAAGCATCCGTGTTGCCTCGGAAATTGAATATCAAAATGAAACCTCGCTGCTGAAATTTCCGTCCAAAGAGTTAGGGGGCGGCAAAATATCCCCTTATACGGCTATGAAGCTTCAAAAGCTGCTGCGGGAAGTTATAGTCAATGAGGAAGGCACAGGCAGATGGTTCAAGGAGCTTCCATACGCAGTTGCCGGAAAATCAGGAACAGCTGAAACAGGGCAGTTTGCAGATGGAGAGCAGCTGCACAACAAATGGTTTGCTGGATATTTTCCCTATGAAAAACCAAAATACGCCCTGGTTACAGTTAATCTTGGAGTCAAGGAGAACGAGGGGGGAGTCAATCCGCTGTTTGCGGATATGGTTAAACTCGTCCATGGGCTTGATGCGGGAAAGGAATAGTGGAGGGCCCGCAGCCGGCAAGTTTTTCTAACAACAAATTCCTTCATGTTTTGCCGGCAGTCATGGTAGAATGTTGACAACCATATATATGGGGAGGAGAAAAACACGTGAATGGCAATTTTGAAGAATCAAACGGGTCTTCCCGCTCAGGGAAACGGGCTAAAAGAAGAAAAACCAATATTATACTAAATACGCTGATCGGGGTTGTGCTCTTATTAATCATTATTGTCTCAGCCGCGATATTCCTGGGCGGCAATGATGATGAAGCAGCCGAGCAGGCACCGGCGACTGAAAAAGCCGATCCAGAAAATAATGATAAGGATAATAATAATACAGCTGATGAAACAGCAGGCCAGGAAGAAGAAACAGACCAGGCTGAGGATTCTGCCGAGGATGGCGGAGATGCTGAAAATCCGGATGAGGATAATGGGGAAGAAGCAGAAGGAGACCAGGATATAGAGGAAGATGCTGAGGTCACCGACGGCGGCAGTGCTCCTGATGTTGAAAAAACCATTGTCAATCCATCATGGCAGCCGGTCGGCACTTCCCAGACAGGCGAACATACAGCCGTCTATGAAGGCGTGGACTGGAATGAAATGGTTCAGGCCATCACATATGCCACTGGAATACCAGAGAGCAATATGACCATCTGGTTCTTAGGGAATAACGGCCCAAATCAATCGGTAGGAACCGTCTCCACCAAAGACCAGCAGGAAAAATACCGCGTCTATATTGAATGGGTGGACGGACAAGGGTGGAAGCCAGTCAAAATGGAACAGCTGAACAGCATTCAATAAAAATGGCTCTTTTCTTACACATCTTTGTTTTCCAATAAAAATTTATTCAGATATACCCTTCTTACCATGAAATATCATGATAAGAAATAGCTGCTTGCTTTTTCAAAGAGAAAGTCTTTGTATTAAGGGGATAAATCCGGCCCTTGGGATTTTTCCGAATGCAATAATCTATACGAAAACAGCCTAAAATAAAAACTGGCCTGCCAGACGATCTGTGGTACACAGATTGCCGGCAGGCCAGTTTTTATTTATGTGACTTTGACTTGAAGAGAACAACGGCAGTATAGTAAGTCCTTCCGTTCTCATCCACATGCATTTGATGGGAGACATGGTGGACAGTCAGCAGGATCGCCTTGTTCACTTCAATCTGATCATTTATTTTTTTCTCCAGAGTCTTTAAATCTGCAGCCTCAAAAAATTCAACTTTGTCTTCAATCATATCAAATTGAAAGTTCATGCGCATCTTCCCTTCTTGCTTTTCCCCCCTTATTTTACAGGAAGTTCTGCCTGTTTTGTACCTGACAGCCCGGGGGTTGAAACGAATTTTGAAGAAATTTCTTATGAGCCCGGAGTTGAATATAAAAAAAGACTGTGATAAATTGAGAACAAGTCATTTTTTAATTCATAGTATACTTATAGGATTTATGAGTATACAAAAACAGGAGTGAAAAAAAAATGGGTAAAGAGTTTATTGAGCTGTTTGAGCAGTGGGCGGATTCATATGATGACAGTGTGACTGGCCATGATCTTGAATATAAAGAGGTTTTCAGAAATTATGAGGGGATTCTGGATGCAGTGGCCGGCCGCGCATCGGGCCATGTACTGGAGTTCGGCCCGGGGACTGGGAACCTGACTGCGAAGCTGCTGGAAAAAGGGCTCCGGGTAACTGGTGCTGAGCCTTCTCCTGCCATGAGGAAGATTGCGAGGGAAAAGCTTGGGGAGCAGGCGTCCATCGTAGAGGGAGACTTCCTGTCCTATCCTGATAAGGACCCGGTCAATACGGTTGTGTCTACTTATGCTTTCCACCATTTGACGGATGAAGAAAAGAACGAAGCGGTTGCATCATATAGCCACCTGCTTGCGATAGGTGGTAAAATAGTTTTTGCGGATACAATGTATGAGTCTGAAGAAGCCTATAAGAAAGCGATATCAGATGCAGAAGAACAGGACTTCCACAATCTTGCAGAGGACCTGCAGCGTGAATATTACACAACCATCCCGATCCTTAGAGGGATATTGGAACAGAATGGTTTTAAGGCAAGTTTTTCCCGCTGCAATGACTTTGTCTGGCTGATGGAAGGTGAAAAAATTTAAGGAAGAGGTTCTATCATGAAAATAGCAATCATCGGAGCAATGGAAGAAGAAGTGACTCTATTAAGGGAAAATATTTCAGAGGCAGCAGCAGAAACGATTGCCGGCTGTGAGTTCACTTCAGGAAAAATGCATGGAGCCGAGGTTATCCTTCTTCGCTCCGGCATCGGCAAAGTAAATGCGGCAATGTCCAGTGCCATTCTCCTCGAACGCTTCAAGCCCGACTATATTATCAATACAGGATCAGCCGGCGGCTTCAACCCTGAGCTGAATGTCGGGGATGTGGTCATTTCAACTGAAGTCCGCCATCATGATGTCGATGTTACGGCGTTCGGCTACGAATACGGACAGGTGCCGCAGCTGCCTGCAGCATTTGAGGCAGATCAGGAGCTTATCCGGATTGCCGAGGATTCTGCAAAGGAAATCAGCAGCATCCAGACTGTCAGGGGCCTGATTGCAACTGGAGATTCATTTATGAGCGATCCCGAGCGTGTAGAAGCGATCAGGACGAAATTTACGGATCTGCAGGCTGTTGAAATGGAAGCAGCAGCAATTGCACAGGTAGCTTACCAGTTCGGCACACCATTTGTGGTCATTCGCTCGTTATCAGACATTGCCGGCAAGGAATCCGATGTTTCCTTCGACCAGTTCCTTGAGAAGGCTGCCCTGCATTCGGCAAATTTAGTTATGAAAATCGTTTCTTCGCTTAAAGAGAAAGCATAAGGAAGGCGAAAAAAGGGAGAGAGACTCTTTGAAAGTTTTTAAAAGTGTCCATGAGCTTATTGGAAATACACCAATCATTGAGCTTCAGCATTTCGATGTGCCTGAAGGAGTCAGGCTGTTTGCCAAGCTGGAGTTCATGAATCCGGGAGGCAGTGTGAAGGACCGCCTTGGGATGGAGCTCTTGAATGAAGCATTTGAGAGCGGAAAGCTGCAAAAAGGCGGTACGGTAATTGAACCTACAGCAGGAAATACCGGTATTGGCCTTGCGCTGGCAGCCCTGAATAAAGGCATTAACGTGAAAGTAATCGTGCCTGAAAAATTCAGCCTGGAAAAGCAGGACTTAATGAGAGCTTTGGGGGCAGAGGTCATCAATACCCCGACTGAGCTGGGAATGAAAGGCGCAATCGCAAAGGCTGATGAACTATTGGAGGAAATACCGGGCTCCTATTGTCCAAGACAGTTTGGCAATCCGGCAAACCCTGAAACCTACTATAAGACGCTTGGCCCTGAGATGTGGGAGCAGATGGCCGGCAATGTTGATGTATTTGTGGCAGGGGCAGGCACTGGCGGAACTTTCATGGGAACGGCAAGATACTTAAGGGAACAAAATCCTGATATCAAAACCGTCATTGTGGAGCCTGAGGGATCTATTTTGAACGGCGGAGAATCAGGACCGCATAAAACGGAGGGCATCGGCATGGAATTTTTGCCGGATTATATGGATGAAGCCTACTTCAGCAGCATCCATACGGTCCTTGATGAAGATGCATTCAGGCGTGTAAAGGAGGCGGCAGAAAAAGAGGGTCTGCTTGTCGGCAGCTCCTCAGGCGCCGCACTGCATGCAGCACTGGCCGAAGCAAGGGAAGCGGGGCCGGGAACGAATATCGTCATGATATTCCCTGACAGCAGCGAACGCTATTTGAGCAAGAAGATTTACGAAGGAGGCATTTAATATGAAAAGAAAAACAAAACTCATACACGGCGGGATTGCGGGCGATCCGCACACTGGGGCCGTCAATATTCCAATATATCAGGTCAGCACGTATAAGCAGGAAGGTGTCGGCGGACATAAAGGCTTTGAATATTCCAGGACAGGAAACCCGACAAGGCATGCGCTTGAAGAGCTGATCAGGGACCTTGAAGGAGGCGAGGCAGGATTTGCCTTCGGTTCAGGCATGGCAGCCATTACAGCTGTTATGATGCTGTTCAGCAGCGGTGACCATGTCATCATGACAGATGACGTATACGGAGGCACCTACCGCGTTATGTCCAAAGTACTTAACCGTTTTGGGATAGAGTCTTCATTTGTAGATACTAGCAATCTTGACAACATTGAAGCTGAAATTAAGCCCAATACAAAGGCTGTCTATCTTGAGACTCCGACGAACCCTCTTCTTAAAATCACAGACATTGAAGGGGCTGCAGCAGCTGCAAAAAAGCATGGCCTGCTGACAATCGTCGATAATACATTCTCAACTCCATACTGGCAGACACCGATCAGTCTTGGGGCGGATATTGTCCTCCACAGCGCCACCAAATATATCGGCGGCCACAGTGACGTAGTAGCCGGCCTCGTAGTAGTGAACAGCAGCAAGCTGGCAGAGGATCTGCATTTTGTCCAGAACTCCACAGGAGGGGTGCTTGGCCCGCAGGACAGCTGGCTGCTGATGCGCGGTATCAAGACACTTGGGGTGCGCATGGAAGAAACAGAAGAAAACACAAAAGCAATCGTTGAATTCCTGCAAGGCCACCCTGCTGTAAGCAAGGTTTACTATCCTGGCATTGAATCCCATCCAAATCATGAAGTGGCTAAAAAACAGGCACAGGGCTTTGGCGGCATGGTTTCATTTGATGTCGGCAGCGAAGAGAATGCCGACAGGCTCCTAAGCAAGGTAAAGTACTTCACCCTGGCAGAAAGCCTCGGGGCAGTTGAAAGTCTGATCTCAGTGCCGGCCAGGATGACGCATGCATCCATTCCTGCGGAGCGCCGTGCTGAACTCGGCATTACAGACGGGCTTGTGCGTATTTCTGTCGGACTTGAAGATAGTGAAGATTTGATTGAAGACTTGAAAAACGCACTGGAAAAGTAAAACAGCGGAGAGCCTGAAGAGGGCTCTCCTTTTTTGCTGTATAGGAATTTATAAATTGTAAGTCTAGTGGATAAACATCAATTCTTGATCAACGTCCAGCAGCTGCGCCGAGGTCACAAGCCAAACCTCCCAAAAAGGCAAAGAACGCCTCTCCTGGAGGCTCGTCTAGAGGCCCCCCAGGAAGCTGGTCATGCAGACGCTGCCACAGGACGTGGCGTTCTTAGTCTGCGTTCCTTAAAGTGATCAAGGCGCTTGCGCTTTTGTTCTCAGGCAGAGATTTAACAGATATTTACATCGAATACCTGCCTCAATTATGTTATGGTAGATGCATAGCTTAGAAAAGTAGGTGAACGCATTGAAGACCCAGGCAAAACAGCTTTATCAGAAAATGGCAGATTATAAGAGGTTTGCAATTGCTTTACTGGCAGTCGGCGCGTTTTTCTATTTGGGTGTTATCATTCCGCAGGAAGCGAAGGAAGCTTTCAGCCTTAATATCATGGCTGCTGCTTCAATGGTGTTTCTGCTTGGTTCTATATATTTCTTCTCTGTTTCCAAAAAGCTGCGCAGCAGGCTCAGCGAAATGGATGAAGGCGAAGATTTCCTGATGAAAAAATAAAGATTTATAGATAGCTGGGTTCGGGGCGATATGCTCTGAACCCTGTTTTTTTTTTTTAGAATGGCATGATACTTCCGAAGCTATTTTTCATGCTTTTTTACAGCTGCCTGATATGAAAAAAATAAAAAATAAAAATTAGGCAGATTTTAGGTTTACAAATAGATTAAAAGTGGATATACTTACCAATGTAAGCGAATATTTCTAGAAAAGGAGGCTGAACAAAATGATCAATGTAATTGTGATGAAGTCAAAAACAACTAAATTTAACACGTATTCAGCCTTTAAGGAATGGAACGCTTAATTTCAATGCAAAGCATTAATTAGCATATCCGTGCCGCAGGGTGAATCGTGCCCTGCGGCTTTTTATGTCCATTTGAAGGCCGCAGGGGATAATCCTCTGCGGCCTTTTTGCGTGCCCGCAGGATATGACAAGGGAGGTGAGACATTATGACACTAAATATTCTATTTTTATCAATTACGATTAGAAAGCGAACAATGACTGCAGAAGAAATTATGATGCAGGAGCAAGCCAAAAAGATTCATGATCAAAACAAGGATCGCCAATATTCTATGTACCGCCCATTTTAATCTGTTTTGAAAAAATACTTCGCGAAAGGTGGAATTTTAGATGATTTACTTAATGCAGGGCCGTGAGGCAATCTTCTGGGTGGAGAAGGACTCCACCTAACTGATCGGTTGGGAGGAATGAAAGATGCTTTTGAACGTATTGCTGCTGACATTGCCGTTTAGGAAAAAGGCCGCCAAAAAACAAGGTTAACAAAACTTTCACAACAGGGGCGCAGCCATGCTGCTTTCATATGGTACATTCAAGTCAGGAAGTGACTAACCATAGGGAGTGCTGACCATGTTCATGATTGTAATGGGATTGGTAGTCTGCTGTGCAGCCGGCCTGATCATCTCAGCCGAGGTAGGGGCGGAATGACAGAAAAGAAGCACAAGCGGGACTGGGGGAACCTCAGAACCTGCTTGTGCTTCTTTTTGTTGAAATAGCGATTTGGGAACTGTGAGCTGGAATCGCTATTCTGCTTCTTTCCTTAAAAAATCCCCGCTTAAGCTTATTTTTCTCTTTCCGGACGCTTCCACAGATAAAAAGTCAAGCCGGCCGTCGCTGCCAGCAGAAACAGTCCCCTCGCAGAAAGTCCTTCAAAGATAAACTCAGCTGCGGTTGATAATAAGACTATAATTAGAACCAATAAAATGATTAATTTTTGCGGTAGCATAATGTAACCTCTTTCATATCTTGTCCTTACATTCTATAGAGAATAAGCTGTTTTGTCTAATGCTGTACAGCTAGCCGGGAAGCAATGCCGGGCATGATTGTTTGGAAAAATATATGTGGGACAGACAAAACATGGCTTGCGCTTTCATAGGAATGAGATATAGGCAATAGTCCTAGAAAGCGGGGGTGCATTTATGTCAGGAATTGCAACAGCACTTGGCTATTTGGTGAAGGAGATTTTTTTCCTTGTCTCTTACGTAAAAAACAATGCTTTTCCCCAGCCGCTCTCAGCTGCCGACGAGAGGAAGTATCTGCGGCTCATGGCGGAAGGCGATGCCCATGCACGCAATATGCTGATTGAACATAATCTGCGGCTTGTGGCGCATATTGTGAAAAAATTTGAAAACACGGGAGAGGATTCAGAAGATCTCATTTCTATAGGCACCATCGGCCTGATCAAGGCAATTGAAAGCTATTCAGAAGGGAAAGGCACAAAGCTTGCAACCTATGCCGCACGCTGTATTGAAAATGAAATCCTCATGCATCTCAGGGCCCTTAAGAAAACAAAGAAGGATGTTTCTCTCCATGATCCGATCGGACAGGATAAAGAAGGTAATGAAATCTCCCTGATTGATGTGCTGAAGTCTGAGTCAGAGGATGTTATTAATACGATTCAGCTGAATATGGAACTGGAGAAGGTTAAGGAGTATATTGATGTGCTGGATGACCGGGAGAAAGAGGTCATCATCGGCAGATTTGGGCTTGATTTGAAAAAAGAAAAGACCCAGAGGGAAATTGCCAAGGAGCTCGGGATATCGAGGAGCTATGTATCCAGAATCGAAAAGCGGGCGCTCATGAAAATGTTCCATGAATTTTACCGGGCAGAAAAAGAGAAAAGAAAAAGCGGGGATAAATAGTCCCTTGCTAACAGGAAGGGCACTGGGGATAGTGCCCTTCTTCATTATTTAATTCTTCCGTTTTTCAGAAGCTGGTTCCAATGATCCCCGGAATCAGCAGATTCGTAGATATCATATAAATAGGTGGAAAACGAGATGGTGCCAGCTTTTTTATAATTTGCAGCAATATAAGTGATCGGATTGTCATAACTCAGAAAAGGTATGTCAAGCCCCTCGGTTTCCAAACTGGCAAGGTCAAGGCTTTTTAAAAGGATTTTTTCATTTTCCACTGAGGAATAAATCAGACTGTCCTCCGTAAATGCCAGTGCAGTGGTCATAACAGGATCTGTGACTCGCTGGACCGTTTTTCCGAAATCATTGGACAGGAAGATCCCTGAGCGGGTAGACATGGCCATCACGCCCTCCTTTGAAGGGTGAACAGCTATCATCCCAAGAGTATCGGACTCAATTCCTTCCAATTCCGCTGGCTCCCAATTCTCTCCTTTATCAGTGGAACGGAAAACCCCGGCACCAAGCTCTGATTCAGGCTCCTGGCTGATGACGTATAAGGTATCTCCACTGAAGCCTGCGGCCAGGAAATAAAACTGGTCTTTGCCATAGAACTTGATTTGGGACAAGGTAGCTCCTTTATCATCGCTTTTGATAATGCCGAGCGGGCTTCTCAGTCCTGCTCCTTCTGCAGGCTTTCCGCTTGCAATAAATCCGCTTTCGATTGCCTGGAAGCCCGTATACATATGCTTGTTTTTATTTTGCTCAAGCCATTGGCCGTCTTTATAGAATTTCAGGCCATCTTCTTCTGCTGTATAAAGCGCATCATCATTTCCAGGATAGCCAAGGCCATAAATATTGCTGATCTGCTGTTTTTCTGCCTTTTCAATTTCATATGCTTCCTCTTTCCCGGCCTGTTCCTTCTCCTGGCTGCTGTTTTGCTCCTCTTTTTCAGGTGTGCATCCTGCCAGCATAATGAGCAGGGTGAAGGAAAGCAGGGCAATTATTGCTATTCTCAACTTCATTGTATTCACTCCAGCTATGTATAGTCAGCAATCCGGCTTCTTAATAAGCCTGTGCGCTGACAATATTATATCAGAAAAGACACAAAAGAGCTTAAGTGTGCCATATGCTTGTCCATTTCAAAAATCTGCAATCTATAGGAAGAAAAATTTTCAGGAGTGCCCAGTGCTTTTTTGCTGTTCAGAAATGGTAATTTTTATTTTTCCGGATCCTCCGCAAAGGGAGCAGCTTTTCTTGAACAGCCTGAATGCTGAAGCCCGGCCTGTTCCTTTACATCTCCGGCAAATCGAAATGATCTTCATGGAATCCCCCCGTTCCAATGCTATAATGCAGGGTATTCACCCGGGAATGAATTGCTACAAATTTATGCTCTTTTCGCGGAAACCGGCATGTTTGCCCAAACAGGGGCGTTTGTACTGCATAAAATAGAATCAGAAAGTCTAATAAATTTCATCTGGCAGCCTTAGTCTGAAGGGAGGTAAGGGAGCAGTGTATTATCCATATCCTTACTATCCGCCGCCTCCGCCAGTGCCCTATTACAGGGCAGGGGGCGCATGGTATGCGCTGATTGTCGTACTTCTGATCCTGCTGATCGTGTTCGGGGGATGGAATTATTACGGCAACTGCTAGCAGCAGCAAGGGGGGATGGTGGACCGGCCATCCCTTGTTATCGTGCATATTGATAGAAATTTCGGAAAAATAAACCTATAATAGACTAGAATACATAAGGGGGGACTAACAATGGCAACAGCTTTATATTCAGAGGTTTGGGATTTGGATGTTTTTTTCGAAGGGGGCAGCTCCTCCAAGGATTTTGCAGTACATATAGATCAAACTAAAGAGCTGATCGATGAATTTATCGCGCTGACAGAAGGCTGGCAGCCATCATCGGCAGAGCAGGATCAGCAGACCCTGCTGAACCTGATCGGGAAATTTGAAGGAACCACCAAGAAACTGCGCCAGGCAGGAGCATTTGTAAGCTGCCTTGAAGCGCAGAATATGGCTGACAGCAAAGCCAGTGAGCTTCGTGCTGCAGTCACAGTACTTAGTGCAGGCTTTCAGAATGCGCTGACTGATTTTGACGAGAAGCTGGCCGGTTTTTCTGATGAGGGATGGAAGGAGCTCCTGCAGAATGATAAATTGTCAGAGCTTGAGTTCGTCCTTACAGAGCGCCGTGAAAGGGCAGCTGAGAAGCTGTCCAAGCAGGAGGAATCCCTCATCAATGCACTCGGTATTGACGGGTACCACAGCTGGGGACAGATGTATGATGTAATCGTCGGAAAGATCAGGATTCCTTTCAGTGATAAAGGGCAGGAACAGCTTTTGTCTGTCGGCCAGGCAGCCAATAAATTTTCAAGCCCGGAAAGAAGTGTCCGGAAGAATGTATTTAAAGAGTGGGAAAATGCCTGGGACAAAGAACAGGACTATCTGGCGAAGACACTTAACCATCTTGCCGGCTTCAGGCTGAATGTTTACAAAATGCGCGGCTGGGACGATGTTCTGAAAGAGCCGCTTGAGATCAACAGGATGAAAAAAGAAACCCTGGATGCAATGTGGGGTGTCATTTCCAAAAACAAACAGCCGCTGGTGAAATTCCTGAACCGCAAGGCAAGCCTGCTTGGACTTGAAAAGCTCAGCTGGTATGATCTTGATGCTCCGCTTGGTTCTACAGAGACTAAGGTGCCTTATCAGGAGGGAGCGGAATTCATCCTGGATCACTTCTCAAAATTTGGCGGGGAAATGACCTCATTCTCAAAAATGGCATTCGAAAATAAATGGATTGAGGCCGAGGACCGTCCTGGCAAGCGTCCAGGAGGTTTCCATACTTATTTCCCTGAAAGCAGCCAGTCCAGGATTTTCATGACCTATTCCGGGACTCCTTCAAACGTGTCCACACTTGCGCATGAACTGGGCCATGGATTCCATACTTATGCCATGAAAGATCTGCATCCGCTTAACAGGAATTACAGCATGAATGTCGCGGAGACAGCTTCTACATTTGCTGAAATGATCGTGGCTGATGCAGCTGTTAAAAATGCGGAAGCGGAAGAGGAAAAGCTGGCCCTGCTGGAGGACAAAATTCAGCGTTCTGTGGCGCTCCTGATGAATATCCATGCCCGCTTCCTTTTTGAAACAAGCTTTTACAATGAGCGCAAAAATGGCATGGTAAGCGGCGAGCGCCTTAATGAACTGATGCTCAATGCCCAAAAAGAGGCCTACGCCGATGCCCTGGATGAGTATCATCCATCATTCTGGTCATCGAAGCTTCACTTCTATATTACCGGGGTTCCGTTCTATAACTTCCCTTATACATTTGGGTACCTTTTCTCCCTTGGCATTTATGCCAATGCACTGGAAGAAGGAAAAGGTTATGAAGAAAAGTATATCAGCCTGCTTAAAGATACAGCTTCCATGACAGTCGAGGATCTGGCGATGAAGCATTTGAATGCTGATTTGACTAAGCCTGATTTCTGGGAAAAAGCTGTAAAGCTGTGTATGGATGATGTCGAAGAATTCCTGAGCCTGACTGAAAAAAGATAACAATGAAAACCGCACATATCTGTGCGGTTTTTTAAATGCATTCTTAGCTTTTACATTTTCCTCAGCCTGAATGGGCTGATCATCAGAAGGGAGAGGAGCATCATGAGGTATAAATAAAAATGCTGCGGGAAGTATGGGACAGCAAGAAAACTGAGTGTGGCCAGGCAGCCTGCCGCAGTGATTGGCAGCCCGGTAAAATAGCCGGTATTCTCAGAAATATTGAAGCGTGCCAGCCTGAAAGCGCCGCATGCTATATAGAAGACGGTGAAGAAGGAGCCGGGAGCCCCGAAATCAAACAGAACAGATTGATAAATGAGTAACGCCGGAGCCACGCCAAATGATATAATATCACTCATGGAATCCAGCTGTTTGCCAAGCTCTGATTCGATATTCAGCTTTCTGGCCAGCATGCCGTCAAATCGGTCGGCAAGCGCCGCTATAAAAATGAGCAAAAGGCTGAGGTTCAGGCTGCCCTTAAGGCTGTAGATGATGGCAAAACCGCCGAGCGAAAGGTTCAGAAGCGTTAAAGCATTCGCTGTCTGGGTCTTTAGTTTTTTGACAGTGCTGTCAAAAACCTCCAATAAGAACAATCTCTTCACTCCTTATAAGCCGGAAAGGATACAACTTATTTTCGATTTGTTATATAATAATATTTTATTTTAATTCTTTTATGCATGTACGTAAAGAGCATTCTCAAACTCTGGAGGCTGAAAACTTGATTCGTCCAATATATCGAATGTTCATTGAACTTACAAACGGAAAAGGCACCTCTGCACTACTGCGCAGGTTTGCACGCTCGAAAAAGAGCCGCATTATGATCCGGCCATTTTCAAATGCCTATAATATTAATATAGAAGAAATGGATAAGTCCATCGACGAATATCCTACACTTCACGACTTCTTCATCCGGCGCCTGAAGGGCGGGATGCGCCCGGCGGATCCGAGTCCGGCTGCTGCGGGCAGCCCGGTTGACGCAGTGATAGAAGATATTGGCATCATTCAGGATGACCACATGATCACCGTAAAAGGAAAGGTCTATTCCATTGAAGAAATGCTTGGCAATCAGGATGCACTGAAAAAATACAGGAATGGGCATTATATGATCTTTTACTTGAGCCCAAGCCATTATCACCGCATCCACAGCCCGGTTACAGGGACTGTAGAAGGACAGTGGACCCTGGGCGGCAAATCCTATCCAGTCAATAAGCATGGACTGAAATATGGTAAAGCCCCGCTATCCAAAAATTATCGTACTGTTACGGAGGTAGCCCACGCTTTTGGCCATCTTGCCATTGTTAAGGTAGGCGCCATGTTTGTCAATACTATTGAAGCGACCCACGAAGGTGAACAGCTCGAAAAAGGAAAAGAAATGGCTTATTTCTCCTTTGGATCGACTGTGGTCCTCTTATTTGAAGCAGGCACCTTCAAGCCTGCGGACAATCTTCAGCTTCCGGCGCATATCAAAGTCGGGGAAGCAATAGGGGAATTTATGCAGCAGTGATTCCGGGTTTGAAAAGAGAGTAAAGCAAAAGGGTGAGCCCTGAGCTCACCCTCTGTTCTTTCATGCCTTCTGGAATGTTTATGTATCATTGTTGTTTAAGAGGAAACCCTTATCTTATGTGTCAATGAACGCCTGTGGATTTCGGTTTCAATCAGGCGGATGAAGTCCGGGCTGAGGTTCAGTTCCCTGGCTTTAAAATAAGATTCGATCAGCAGCTCGTCCGACAGCTTGCGCATATAAATCCGTACCTCCTGTCCGGTAAAATAACGGTTCTAAAAAGCATATTTATATACATATAATGTAAGATGTTTTGTTGTACCCTTACTCTATCAGAAATAAACGGAAGGAACAACCGTTCTGATTATCCACATAGACCGGTGGATAACCTGTGATTATTTTGTTTATAAATGGGAAAATATTATATAAAACATAGTGGGTTTTGTGAATAAAGTTATCCACATGCTGGAAGCGCTTTGAATTTTGTCGAAAAATATTTGGGTATCTTTTGGAATAAAGCTGAGAATCTATCTACTGCCTGTCAGGCATCTTTTAAAAAGCTTTGCTGAAATGTGTGTGAAACAGAGTTTCACACAAATGAGCCCAAAATCAGCAAGGTACATTAATACAGCCTTTAAAAAAGGATCACTCTTTGCAAGATTTATTTTGAACTGGCGGTTAAAATTGGGTATGATGGATACATTGCAAAAATGGATGAAAATAATGAGGTGTTTTCAATGTTAAAGCATTTTTTGCCTGATCAGCATGTTAAGAATATATTTGAAATAACACCCGAAAGCCTTAAGGCAAAGGGAGTAAAGGGAATCATCACTGACCTGGACAATACGCTTGTTGAGTGGGACAGGCCTCTTGCTACCCCGAAGCTTATCAAATGGTTTGAGGAAATGAAGCATCAGAACATCAAGGTGACAATTGTTTCGAATAATAAAGAAATCCGTGTAAAGTCCTTTTCTGAGCCCCTGGGCATCCCGTTCATTTTCCAGGCACGCAAGCCGATGACAAGGGCTTTTAACAGGGCACTTGGTGAGATGGGCCTTAAAAAGGAAGAAACGGTTGTAATAGGTGACCAGCTGCTTACCGATGTTCTTGGCGGCAACAGGAGCGGGTTCCATACAATCCTCGTCGTCCCCGTTGCCCAGACGGACGGATTTGTAACAAGATTTAACCGCAAAGTTGAAAGGCGGATTCTAAACTGGTTCAGAAAAAAAGGCAAGATTCAATGGGAGGATTAATGCGTGAGTGAACAATTTGTATGTATAGGCTGCGGAGTGAAGGTCCAGACAGAAAATCCCGAGGAGCTCGGCTACGCACCAAAATCAGCTTTAGAGAAAGAGGCGATCGTCTGCCAGCGCTGTTTTCGCCTCAAGCATTATAATGAAGTTCAGGATGTCAGCTTAACTGATGACGACTTTCTTAAAATCCTGAATGAAATCGGAAGAAGCGATGCTCTGATCGTCAAGATTGTCGATATCTTCGATTTCAATGGAAGCTGGCTTCCGGGACTGCATCGTTTTACAGGGAACAATAAGGTTCTTTTGGTCGGCAATAAAGCAGATCTGCTTCCAAAATCAGTGAAGCGCAATAAACTGATCAACTGGATGAAGCAGGAGTCGAAAAATCTGGGGCTCCGGCCGGAAGATGTGTTCCTTGTCAGTGCTGCAAAAGGGCAGTCGATCCAGGAGGTGGCTTCTGCGATAGATGAGTACAGGGAAGGCAAGGACGTATATGTGGTCGGCTGTACAAATGTCGGCAAATCGACCTTCATCAACCGGATCCTGAAGGAAGTAACAGGAGAAGGGGATATCATCACAACTTCCCATTTTCCAGGGACAACTCTGGATATTATCGAGATACCTTTAGAGGATGGAAAAGCTCTGGTTGATACACCGGGCATCATCAACCATCATCAGATGGCCCACTTTGTCGATAAGCGTGACTTTAAGGTGATAATGCCTAAGAAGGAAATCAAGCCAAAGATATATCAGCTTAATGAAGGACAGACCTTATTTTTTGGCGGCCTGGCGCGCTTTGATTTTATCAGCGGAAGCAGACAGGCATTCATTTGCCATGTATCCAACGAAATCAATATTCATCGCACAAAGCTTGAAAATGCAGATGAACTGTATGAGAAGCACGCAGGGGAAATGCTGACGCCGCCCCGCCCTGAACAGATGGATGAATTTCCTGAGCTTGTCAGGCATGAATTCACTGTCAAGGAAGGGAAAACCGATATTGTGATTTCTGGTCTGGGCTGGGTTACAGTGAGTGAGCCGGGAACGAAGGTTGCCGCTTATGTACCTAAAGGAGTGCAGGCGATGGTAAGGAAATCCCTGATTTAACAGAAAGGGGAGAGGGACTTGAAAAAGCTCTTTGCTGTAATCGGCGATCCGATTGGCCATTCAATGTCGCCGGCGATGCATAATGATCTGTTTAATGTATATGGTCTGGATGCCTGCTATGTTCCGCTTAAAGTCAGCCGGGAAGATTTAGGGGACGCAGTGAAGGGGCTGCGGGCAATCGGGATTGCCGGCTTTAATGTCACTGTACCCCATAAAACAGAAATCATGCCTTTTCTGAATGAAATCGATCCGCTGGCAGAGGCGATTGGGGCGGTGAATACTGTCCTTAATAAAGATGGGAAATTGATTGGCTATAACACGGATGGGGAGGGCTATGTAAGAGGCCTCGCTTCTGATTTGCCTGATTTCAGCCGGAAAAAAATCCTGATTGCCGGATCAGGAGGAGCGGCAAGGGCAATCTACTATACGCTCGCGCAAAAAGGCGTTCAGGCAATAGATATAAGCAATCGGACAGCCGCGAAGGCGGAGGCTCTTGCGGACAAATGCCCCTTTCCTGTTAGAACAAATGCTTTTGGTTTTCAGCAGGCAGAAGAAAAATTGGCTGAGTATGATATCATCATCCAGACAACACCGATCGGAATGCTGCCCGGCTTGGATGCATTGCCCTTTGGAATGTATAACCTGAAGGCCAATGCTTTTGTCAGCGATATTATATATAACCCGCTTGAAACCAAATTTTTGCGGGAAGCTAAAAACAAAGGTGCATCCATCCAGAATGGCCTGAAAATGTTTGTCTTCCAAGGGGCATTGGCCTTTGAAAGGTGGACTGGAACCTTTCCGGATACAGACAGGATGGAAGCAGGCGTTATTACACAACTGGGAGGACAAACATGTTAACAGGAAAACAAAAAAGATTATTGCGCTCAAAGGCACATCACTTGAACCCGATTTTTCAGGTTGGAAAAGGCGGGGTGAACGAAAATATGATCGCACAGATCGGGGAAGCGCTCGAGGCAAGGGAATTGCTGAAGGTAAGCATCCTGCAGAACTGTGATGAAGATAGAGACGAAGTGGCTGAGAAGCTCGTTAAAGGGACTAAAGCAGAGCTGGTGCAGATCATCGGCAATATGATCGTCCTTTATAAAGAATCAAAAGAAAACAAACAAATCCAGCTGCCATAATGAAGGCTTGATTGCAGCCAGGAGGCGGCAAAAGGAGGACTGCAGA
Organism: Bacillus infantis; assembly: GCF_020171945.1. Classification (GTDB taxonomy): domain Bacteria; phylum Bacillota; class Bacilli; order Bacillales; family Cytobacillaceae; genus Bacillus_AB; species Bacillus_AB infantis_A. Next base: position 378,734 of record NZ_JAIVAP010000002.1, read on the forward strand.
TGAAGAGAATCGGCATTCTTGGAGGTACGTTCAATCCTCCCCATCATGGCCATCTGCTGATTGCAAATGAGGTGCTCCATTCCCTTTCATTGGACAAGGTCTGGTTTATGCCAAACCAGGATCCCCCGCATAAAAAGAAGTCTTCAGCTGCATCTGATCAAGCTAGGGTAGAAATGCTGGAGCTTGCGATAGAGGGGCACCCGCGCTTTGAAATCCAGAAAATTGAAATGGAACGCGGGGGGCCTTCCTACACTTATGATACAATGAAGCTGCTTAAAGAGCAGAATGAGGATACCGAATTCTATTTTATCATCGGGGCTGATATGATTGAGTATCTGCCGAAGTGGTATAAAATAAATGAACTCCTTAAGCTTGCCGTCTTTGCTGGCGTCGGCAGGCCTTCCTATAACAGCCGTACTGACTATCCGGTTGTCCAGGTTGATGTGCCGCAGATGGATGTTTCATCGAGCATGATCAGGGAAAGGCTCAGCCAGGGGGAGACCGTGCGCTATCTTATTCCGGAAAGCGTCAGGAAGTATATTGAGGAGAATCGTTTGTATGGATCGTGAATTTTATCTAAAAATAGTAAAGAAACAATTAACGGAACACCGCTACCAGCATACAATCGGTGTGATGGAAACGGCAATCGGCCTTGCCCGGATCTTCGGGGCTGATATTAAAAAGGCCGAAACGGCAGCTATTCTCCATGATTATGCGAAGTTCCGCCCCAAGGAAGAAATGAAGAGGATCATCATAGAGCAAAAAATGCCTGAGGAGCTCCTTATGTATAACAGCGAGCTTTGGCATGCTCCTGCTGGTGCCTACCTTGCAGAATCAGAGGCAGGGGTAACCGATCCTGAAATCCTGGATGCAATCCGGTATCATACGTCAGGGAGGCCGCAAATGCCTTTGCTTGACAAAATTATTTATCTCGCCGACTATATTGAACCCGGCAGGCATTTTCCAGGGGTGGATGAAGTCCGGAAACTGGCTGAAGCAGATCTTGATGGAGCCTTAATAAAAGCAATGCAGAATACTATCACGTTTTTAATGAAGAAGAATCAGCCGGTGTTTCCGCTGACTTTTCTGTCGTATAATGATCTTGTAATGAAAAAGGAGACTGATTAAATGAGTGAACGCGCCTTATTAGATATGGCTGTAAAAGCAGCCGATGATAAACGAGCAGAAGATATTGTGGTATTGAATATGAAAGGGATATCCCTAATCTCAGATTATTTTCTGATTTGCCACGGCAATTCTGATAAGCAGGTCCAGGCAATCGCCCGTGAAATGAAAGAAAAAAGCGAAGAGCTTGGCTATACAGTCAACCGGATGGAAGGATTCGACGAGGCGAGATGGATACTCGTTGACCTCGGTGATGTCGTAGCCCATGTCTTCCATAAGGATGAAAGAAGCTATTATAACTTAGAACGCCTGTGGGGCGATGCACCTTCAGTGGATGTCCAGAGCGTGCTTGGACAATGACCTATGGGAAGTTCGCCTACCTTTATGATGCACTGATGAAGGATGTGCCTTATGGGTGTTGGGTGGAAACAGTAAAAAGCAGTGCGGAGAAGTACGGCATCGAAGGGAAGCGCCTTCTTGATCTTGCCTGTGGCACCGGGGAGCTTTCTGTCCGTCTCGCACAAGCCGGATACAATGTAACCGGAGTTGATTTATCGGAGGATATGCTCGCTGTCGCCCAGGCAAAATCTATGGAGCAGAGGGCAGATATCTCTTTTTATCAGCAGGACATGTCAGAACTCGAGGGGCTTGGCGAGTATGATATTGCAGGGATCTTCTGTGATTCCCTGAACTATCTTCAGAGCGAAAAAGAGGTTGAGCAGACATTCGAGAGTGTGGGAAGGCACCTGAAGAAAGGCGGTTTGTTCATCTTTGATGTACATTCTGTCTATAAGATGGAGCATATCTTCAGGGATCAGACCTTTGCCCTGAATGAAGATGAAATCTCTTATATTTGGGAATGCTTCCCTGGGGAGCATCCTTTCAGTGTTGAGCATGAATTGACTTTCTTTCAGCTGGACCCTTCGATCATGAAATATGACAGATATGATGAGCTGCATCTGCAGCGCACTTATCCTATTGATATCTATAAAGACTGGCTTTTAAAGGCAGGCTTTACCCTGCTGGAAATAACAGCGGACTTTGAGACCGAGCTTCCGGCGCAAGAGTCGGAAAGAATCTTTTTCATTTGCCGTAAAAACTAGCAAAAGCCGCTCCCTGATGGGGCGGCTTTTGCTGTTCCCGGCATTCCCGGAAGGTTCTTTTTTAAAAAAAGTCAGAGGCAGCAAAGGAATAAGAAGGAATTTTAAAAGGAAACAGAGAATGTTAATGGACAGTGAACTGTTTTTTGACCTGTGTGAGATCTTCTTCGAATTTAGAATGTGTTGCCTGGAACACATGCCGAAAAACATCACCTAATTCCTTCTCCAGCACCTTTATTCCTTCACCGGTTATTCCTCCTTTAACACAGACCTTCCGCTGAAGGGCAGGAAGGGTATAATGCCCTTTTTTCAGCAGCTCTCCCATTCCGATCAGCATTTCGCTTGCAAGAACGGTGGCAGTCTCCCGGTTTATTTTTGTTTCCGCAACGGCCGCATTAATGAATTGCTGTGTCAGATAACTGAAAAATGCAGGCCCGCAGCTGACAATGTCAGATGATACCCTTGTTATTTCTTCTTCTATTTCCACTGGCTTGGCAATGGCCTCGATAAGCGGCATGAGCTTCTGCTTCCATTCATCCCTGAAATGCTCCCCGTAAGTAACAAGAGCCACCCCCGCGTGTGCCCTGTTGGTAATGCTTGGAATCACACGCGCTGCTGAACAGGGGACAAAAGATTCCAGCTGTTCGGCACTAATAGGGCTTGTTATTGAAATCACGCAATCCTCATCGCTTAAATATGGCCGGATTTCCTGGATTACATCTGCAAAATCATGAGGCTTCACACAAATGAAAATCAAATCCGAATTGGCAGCCGTTTCAGCTGCTCCCTCCGCAAGCTTCAGGCCGCTATATTCCTGCTGTATCTCTGCCGCTTTCTCCAAAGTTCTGTTTGTAATCGTCACAGAGGAGGGGGGAACGGCTTTTGCATCAAGCATGGCCTGAATAAGAATTTTCCCCATATTCCCTGTACCGATAAATCCTACATTCATAAATAACCCTCCTTTGACAGCAAGATATCTCATATAACGATATGAATTTGAAAACTCAAATATACCTTGAAAGGGGATGCCGAGCATGCTGGAATGGATCAAGCACCGCCCGATGGCCGGGATTGGTGCGGTATTATTATCAATTTTGCTGTTTTATTTTTTTATTCAGGGAAACAGCGGGAAGGAGGACCCGCTTGACAGCCTGCAGATGGAGGAAGAACTGGAGTCATTGCCTGGCCAAGGGGAGGATGAGGAAGGAGAGGAAAAAAAGGAAAAAGAATCTGCTCCGCTTGTCATTAAAGTCGATGTGAAGGGGAGTGTGAGGAATCCGGGTTTATATGAAGCAGCCGAAGGAGAGCGTGTGGCCGATCTTATTCAAAAGGCAGGGGGGCTGACAGAAAATGCAGATGAGACCCGGATTAACTTTGCCCAAAGAGTGGGCGATGAGATGGTTATTTACGTACCGGAAGAAGGGGAGGAATTGTCAGGGGGAATTGAACCGGCACAGACAATAAGTGCAGCCTCGGGAGAAGATGGAATGGTAGATATCAACAGTGCGGGAAGTGAGGAGCTTCAGGATATTCCGGGTATTGGCCCATCAAAAGCCGCCGCCATCATTGAGTACAGGGAAACGGAAGGTCCGTTTAAGTCGCTTGAGGACTTGATGCAGATAAGCGGGATAGGTGAAAAAACCTTTGAAAAGCTTAAATCTTATATAAAATTGAAATGAGCCTCATTGACGGGCTTTTGAAAAAGAGATTAAACTTGTAGCAGGAGATTATTCTATGAAAAAGAGGTTTTAGGAGGAGAAAAATGGAACAGCGTTTATCATGGGACCAATATTTTATGGCTCAAAGCCATTTGCTTGCTTTAAGAAGCACTTGTACTAGGCTGGCAGTCGGAGCTACAATCGTTCGCGACAAACGCATCATCGCCGGCGGCTACAACGGTTCAATCGCGGGAGGAGACCATTGCATCGACCACGGCTGCTATGTCATTGACAATCATTGTGTCAGGACAATCCACGCTGAGATGAATAGCATTCTTCAATGCGCCAAATTCGGTGTCCCGACGGCAGGAGCTGATATTTATGTTACGCATTTCCCATGCCTTCAATGCTGCAAGGCCCTCATTCAGGCTGGCATTGCAACAGTGTATTATGCAGAAGCCTATAAAAACCATCCGTATGCGATTGAGCTGTTTGAACAGGCCGGCGTCAGGGTGGAGCAGGTAAAGCATAAAGACATTTCCCTCGAATTCAACCGTGCGGAAAAGGCTGAATATATTAAAAACCTTTTGGAAGAGATGAAGAAAAACGGGACAGACCGTGAACGAATGGATAAACTTCAGGCAGAAGCCGAGATGCTGTTCGGAACCGGGGCTGGCAATACAGCTAAATAACATGATAGGAGGTATCAGTGAGAGGGAATTCTTTTTATTTTGCTGCTGCTGCCCTGGCCGGACTGGTAATCGTGCTGGAGGGGAACATGGCATTATTGCTATTTGCCGTATTCCTGTTCAGTGCATTTGCACTAATAAAACGATTTTCAAAAATGATGATTCTTCTTTTATTTTTAACGCTGCTGATATTTGCCTGCAGAGGCTATTTTGCAGGCAAGGCGAATCACAGTGTACTAAGCGGAGCCGAGAAAACGTTTCAGCTGGAGCTTGCTGAAAGGAAGATTGATGGAAACCGCGTTTCTATAAACTCCCGTGACAGCAAGACGGGGGAAAAGCTGCTTCTTGTCTATAAGCTGGATTCCGAGAAAGAAAAACTGCTTCTGCGGAAGTATCTGGTTCCAGGACTGGTATGCCGTGTGGATGGCACCCTTGAAAAGCCCATGAAGGCTGTCAATCCGAATGGATTTGACTACAGGCTCTATCTGGAAAGAAAGAAAACGTTCTGGCTTCTTGAAGCCGATTCGCTGCTGCTCAGCCGCTGTTCCCGCCCGAATAGCCATCCTGTGGCAAAATTAAAGAGGCTGAGGCAGTCAGGGATAAATTATATTGAAGCACAATTCCCAGAAAGCCTTGCACCGCTTGCAGCCGCCCTTGTTTTTGGAGAAAGGGGCCTGATGGACACCAGCCTGCTGGAGGACTACCAGAAGCTTGGCATTGTCCATCTTCTGGCAATATCAGGCCTTCATGTAGGCCTCCTTGCAGGCATGATCCTTTATATAGGGAAAAGAGCAGGCGTTACCGGCGAAAGGATGAAGCTCCTGCTGCTGCTGTTCTTGCCGGTTTACGGTGTTCTGAGTGGGGGGTCTCCCTCTGTCACCAGGGCCGTGCTGATGCTGATGTGTATGCTGATTTATTCGCTGGCTGCCAGAGGAAAGAAGAAGCTTCAGCCTATTGATGCCGTTAGCTCTGTTTTTGCCGCTTGCCTGTTCTTTTCTCCTTATATCGTCTTCGAACCTGGATTTCAGCTGTCTTTTTGCGTCAGTTTTGCCCTCATTATTTCTGCTCCCTCTATCTTCAAAAATCTGAACCACTGGATTTCCCAAAGTATGGCAGTTTCATTGGTGGCCCAGCTTGCATCCGCCCCGATCATCCTGCTCTTCTTTTATGAGATATCGATTTTCGCTCTCTTCGCCAATCTTCTGTATATACCCTTCTTTTCATTTGTTCTCTTGCCTGGCATCCTGTTCGGATTCCTCTTCCATATACTTTCAGGGGAAAATGCGGGCCTGATCCTTAACGCGCTTGATTGGAGCGCTGACATGGCTAATATGGCCGCCGGAAAGCTTGGATCATTGCCTGGCGCTGTACTGGTGCTGGGAAAGCCTTCTGGAGCTGCTTTGTTCCTGTACGTGACAGGAGTGCCGGCATTATTGGTTATCTGGGAAAAGAAGAAAAAGCACTTTACCCTTAAAATGGCTGCAGGCATGCTTTTGCTTTTCTCCTTTCAGCCATTGGAGCAAAGAATCTCTCCAAAAGGGGAAATCACCTTTCTGGATATAGGGCAGGGGGACAGCATTCTGGTTTCCCTGCCGTATGGCAAGGGGAATTATTTGATCGACACAGGCGGCAGGCTTCTGTTTGAGACTGAGGAGTGGGAAAAAAGAAAAGAAACATTTGATCCAGGGAAGGATATTGTGGTGCCATTCTTGAAGAGCAGAGGTATTTCCCGGCTGGACAGACTGATCCTGACACATGGGGATGCGGATCATATAGGGGGAGCAGCTGGTGTGCTGGATGAGATTATAATCGATGAAATCGTGTTCCCTTCAGGGGCCGAGAGCGGAGAGCTTGAAAAATCGCTGATCCGGAGGGCGGAGGAACTGTCCATACCAGTTGTCTATGCGGGATCAGGGAGCGGATGGCAGATCGGCAGGAGCAGCTTTCAAATCATCTCCCCGATACAGGGCAGGGAGTATGGAAGTAAAAACGACGGCTCGCTTGTCATCCTGGCGAGAGCCGGAGGATTAAGATGGCTCTTTACAGGCGATCTTGAGGAGGAGGGAGAGAGCTGGATCATACAAACCTACCCTCATCTAAAGGCTGATATACTTAAAGCTGGGCACCATGGAAGCAATTCCTCCAGTTCAATCCGGTTTCTGCGTCATATTGAGCCCAAAGCGGCCGTTATCTCTGCCGGGAGGAATAATCGATACGGGCATCCTCATCCAGAAGTCCTTTCAAGATTGAGTTCAGAGAAAATAAAAATCTTAAGAACTGATCTTCATGGGGCAATAACCTATACATTTACCGAAAAGGCAGGAACGTTTTCCCTCAAGCTCCCATAATATAAGATTAAGAAAGCCCTTCCCATTCACCGCAGGCTTCATAAGCAGAAATGAAAAGAGACTGCATGTGTATGCAGTCTCCATAAATTTACGCTATGTAGCTGTTTTTACGCTCCAATGAACTTAATGACTGTTGCAATAACAAACAATAATGCGAAAAAGCCGAAAGATACGGCAAACCCTACGCCGGAATCAACAGCATCGTTGCGTTTGCTTTGGACGTTCTTTTCAAATTCGTTCACAGTCTACCCCTCCTATATCATTTTTAGTATAAGCGATATATTAAAAAAAATCCACAATTCCTGTGCGCGTTTTCCTGGACTAGAAGGAGTTGTCACAAATAGTTTGATTTCGTGCTGCAGAAAATAGTATTACGATGTTTTCGCACCGCCGCCAATCAAGTATCCTAGGCCTTGGCTGGCGACGTTCAATATAGATGGGGAACCGGGCATCGGCGAGCCCGGTTCCTTTGAATGCTTGTCAAATCGTCCGGTCTTCTTTAGGATAGTAGTATGAAAAAAAGTATTGAACGGAGCGAGACATTTGGTTTTAGATGTGTGGAAGCAAATAAATAACAAACAATTTACCCCGCTGTATTTATTATACGGAACAGAAGGCTTTTTGATTAATGAAACAAAACAGCTGCTTATCAATAATGTGCTGGCTGAAGATGAGAGCGATTTTAATCTGTCTACATATGATCTGGAGGAAACACCGATAGAAGCGGCACTTGAGGATGCAGAGACCTTCCCTTTTATGGGGGATAAGAGGCTCATCTTTCTTCAAAACCCCTCTTTTCTGACTTCCGAAAAAACAAAGGGGAAGACTGAGCATAATCTGGCCAAGCTGGAATCCTATTTAAAAGAGCCGTCGCCATATTCAATAGTTGTGTTTGCGGCACCCTATGAAAAGCTGGATGAAAGAAAAAAGATTACGAAGGAACTGAAGAAGAAAGCAAGTGTCCTTGAGGCCAAAAAGCTGGGAGAGCAGGAGCTGAAAGTCTGGATCAGGGAGAGGGCTGCCCAGAACGGCGTCCAGATTGAGGAGGAGGCCGTACAGCTGATGCTGACTTTGGCGGGTACCAACCTCTTTATGCTGACAAGTGAAATTGATAAATTGGCCTTATATGCTGATGAGGAAAAGCTGATAGATGCCGGCGCAGTTGACAGGCTGGTTGCCAGGTCGCTTGAGCAGAATATTTTCACCCTTGTCGACAAGGTGGTCCACAGAAAAATCGACGAGGCCCTGCGGATTTATTATGATCTTTTAAAGCAAAATGAAGAGCCGATTAAAATTCTTTCCATTCTGACTGGCCAATTCAGGCTTATATACCAGGTGAAGGAGCTGTCGAGGAGAGGATACGGCCAGCAGCAGACAGCTGGATATTTAAAGGTCCACCCCTTCAGGGTCAAGCTTGCAGCCGGACAAGCCCAGCTTTTCGGCGATGAAGAACTGTCCCGCATCATGAAGCTTCTGGCAGAAGCGGATTATGATATGAAAACCGGGGGCATGAACAAGGAAATGCTCATTGAAATGTTTCTGTTCAGGCTCCACGACCATGCCCTCCATAAATAGACAAAAATAAAAATGGCCCAGAAGGCCATTTTTATTTGTTTTAAGGCATAAGAAAAGGCTATCTGTAAAGATAGCCGGGAATCTTTAAACGATTAAGCGTTCAAAGAGTTTAGTTTTTTAGCAAGACGAGATTGCTTGCGTGCAGCAGCGTTTTTGTGGATAAGGCCTTTTGCAGCAGCTTTGTCAAGCTGGCTGACTGCGTTAGCATATGCAGTCTTAGCAGCAGCTGTATCTTCGTTCACGATTGCAGCTTCAGCTTTCTTGACAGCAGTACGCATTGAAGACTTAACAGTCACGTTTTGAGCATTGCGGGCTTCGCTTGTTTTTACGCGTTTAATAGCAGATTTAATGTTTGGCATTCCATTCACCTCCTAGAAAAAAGCAATCGAGATTATATTAACTCGACTTTCATATCATTCATTAACAATAATTAAGAACAAGTGCTATTTTATCAAAGGCATGCCAATAATGCAATACTGTAGTTTAAAAACCATTTTTTTTAGAGGTCAGCACTATAAGCCGGCTTATAAATTCTAAAGGATGGGCTTAGCTTAAGCTTATTGCCTGCTTCTGAATGAATTGGCAGGCTTCAGGCAAAACTAGGAAAAAGCACCGGTTAAAGCCGGAATGGAGAAATGAGGGTAGAGATGTGAAAGAACCTTTAGATCTTAGCAATTATTCGATAAGAACCGATCTTGCCATTGAAGCCAGGGAAATTGTAATGGATGAACGCTCAAAAAACCTCCAGAAGGAAGAGGATCTCTCGCAGCTTGAAGGAGTCATAATTAAAGAAAAAGAAGAAGATGACCTTAAGATTTCTTATGTTGAGGTAACTTCAGAGGGCGCCAAATCCCTCGGGAAGAAAGAAGGTAAGTATTTAACCATTGAGGTCCAGGGTATCAGGCAGCAGGACACAGAGCTTCAGCAGAAGGTCGAAAATGTATTTTCAAGCGAATTGTCCCGATTCATTGAAGGAATGGGGATTAAGAAAGATGCAAGCTGCCTTGTCGTTGGCCTGGGAAACTGGAATGTTACTCCCGATGCACTGGGACCCCAGGTATGTGAGAATATTTTGGTCACACGCCACCTTTATCAGCTTCAGCCTGAAAATGTTGAGGAAGGCTACAGGCCGGTAAGTGCCCTTGCCCCTGGCGTTATGGGACTGACCGGGATTGAGACAAGCGATATCATCTTTGGGGTAGTGGAGAAGACGAAGCCGGACTTTGTGCTTGCAGTTGATGCTCTGGCCGCCCGCTCAATTGAAAGGGTGAACTCTACCATCCAAATTTCTGATACAGGCATCCATCCAGGTTCAGGAGTCGGGAACAAGCGGAAGGAGCTCAGCGAGGAAACTCTCGGGATTCCGGTGATTGCGATAGGGGTGCCGACTGTCGTGGACGCAGTCAGCATCACAAGCGATACGATTGATTTTATTCTAAAGCATTTCGGCAGGGAGCTTAAGGAAGGGGACAGGCCATCCCGGGCGCTCGCCCCTGCAGGCATGAATTTTGGGAAAAGGAAGAAGCTTACAGAGGAAGACCTGCCTGAAGAACAGCAGCGGCAGACTTTCCTTGGCATTGTCGGCACACTTCCAGAGGAAGAAAAGAGAAAGCTGATTTATGAGGTACTTTCTCCTATCGGCCATAATCTGATGGTAACACCGAAAGAGGTGGATGTGTTTATGGAGGATATGTCCAATCTGATAGCCAATGGGCTGAATGCTGCCCTCCATAGCAGAATCAACCAGGAAAATTCCGGTTTTTATACGAGGTAGCCTTTTTGAGGTTCTATCTAATCTAGCATGGTCATAAGATTTACTAGACTTAAGCTGAAGAGGTGGACCTATGAAAACAGCGAAACCAAATGATAACCGCCCGGGCATGAAAGGGACTGGATTTCTGAAGGCAAGCGCCGCCTGTCTGCTGTTTTCCTGCCTGGTTTTTGCAGTCAGCGGGGCTGCTGCTTCTCTAGGCAATGAATATAGGATTGTCCCTGAATCTATCAGGGCTGCATTGTCCAATATGAAACCAGAGGGGCTGTACCGGCTGATTGGCCTGGAGAATCACCATTTCCATGCAGCGCTGCCGGAAAGACCGGCGCATCCGCCTCTTTCCGGCCTAATATTCGAGCTGTCCACGAATATACGCCTGAATGACCTGCGCAGTCTGCTTGGCAGAGAACTGCCTGCCTTTCGGGGTTATGAAGGCGCACTCCTTACGATAGGTGAAGGAACGAATAATGCCAATATGCCAATCGAATCCACGCCGCCAGTTGAAGTGCTTCTGGCACAACAGGAAGACTCCCTGCTAAATGGCGGAATGGCGGCGGGGATCAGTGAAGAAGCAAGGATGACGACCGGAGGCAAAAAGATCGTTTATATTTATTTTTCGCATAATCGTGAATCCTTTCTTCCTTACTTGGATGGAGTAGAAGATATTGATCAGGCATTTCATCCTGAACAGAATATCACCAAGGTGGGGGACCGCCTTAAATCAGCCCTGGAGGCAAAAGGGATTGGCGCCGCGGTGAACAAGACTGACATTCAGGCTGACTTAAACAGAAAAGGCTGGGGATATTCACAGTCATATGACCAGTCAAGAGAAGCCGTGGAAACTGCCCTGACAGCTGATCATAATTTGGCTTATTTAATTGATATCCATCGGGATGCCAAAAGAAAAAGTGATACTACAAAGGAAATAGACGGTGTCAATTTTGCTAAAATCGCTTTTATCATTGGCGCAGAGCATAAAGGCTATGAGCAGAATCTCTCGTTTGCCAATCAGCTTCATAAACTTATGGAAAAAAAATATAAAGGCTTGAGCAGAGGAGCACTCATAAAGGAAGGAATCATGACGAACGGTAAATTCAATCAGGATTTGTCTGAACATGCAATACTGGTTGAAATCGGTGGGGTGGACAATACGTTCGAGGAGCTCTACCGATCAGCTGAAGCTCTGGCAGAAGTGTTCAGTGAATATTACTGGCAGGCAGAGAAAGTGGATTCCACGGGAAAAATTCCTGCAGGCAAAGAATGAAAAAGGTGATTGCGATGAAAATGTTTATGGTAAAAGCTTTTCTTGCAGCAGCATTGATGTTCATTGCGGTCCTTTTTGGCATGCAGCATGCCAATGAGGGGACGAGGGCTATGAGAGGCTATGATGAGAAAGGGCTGAATCCTGCTTTCTCCATCAATGAAAGCACCACAGGGGAGCTGGAGGCCTCCATACTCGGCGAGGACTTATCTTCACATGATCTGGAAAAGAAAAGAGAAAAGCTGGAGGAAATGAAGGCATATAATTTCTTCTCCTCTGCCGGCAGGGATCTTGCCGAAGGGCTTTCAAAGGCCGCAGACAGCGCCATTCAGAAAGTGGCAGATCTGATAAAATAATAGAGAACAATCGGCCATCCAGGGGATGGCTGTTTTATTTTAGAGGACTTCTTGGTGCTTCCGCTTTTCCTTGAATGTTCCAACCCCTGCTGATATAATCAAAAATAGTGTATATGCGCGAGTATAGTAGGAGTGAACGCTATGAATAGAGAAGACAGACTAGAAAGACAATCGAGAACCCGGAATTTTTCAATCATTGCCCATATTGACCATGGGAAATCAACGCTGGCTGACAGGATTCTGGAAAGAACGAATGCCTTGACGGCGCGGGAAATGAAGGATCAGCTGCTCGATTCCATGGACCTGGAAAGAGAACGCGGGATTACAATAAAATTGAATTCTGTGCAATTAAAATATAAAGCAAAAGATGGAGAGATTTACACCTTCCATCTGATTGACACCCCAGGGCACGTCGACTTTACTTATGAAGTGTCCCGAAGCCTTGCCGCTTGTGAAGGCGCAGTGCTTGTGGTGGATGCTGCCCAAGGCATTGAAGCCCAAACTCTGGCAAATGTGTACCTTGCCATTGATAATGACCTTGAAATTGTACCGGTCATCAACAAAATCGACCTTCCAAGTGCAGATCCTGAACGGGTGCGCGGCGAAATCGAGGACGTCATCGGGCTTGATGCCAGTGAGGCCGTTTTGGCATCTGCAAAAGCAGGGATCGGGATTGAGGAGATTCTGGAACAAGTCGTTGACAAGGTGCCTGCTCCGCAGGGAGACCCTGATGCCCCGCTGAAGGCGCTTATCTTTGACAGCCTTTATGATGCATACAGAGGCGTTGTCGCTTATATCAGGGTTGTTGAAGGAACAGTGAAGGTCGGCGATAAAGTAAAGATGATGGCGACCGGCAAAGAATTCGAAGTCACGGAGGTAGGTGTTTTCACGCCGAAATCAACTCCGCTGCCGGAGCTTTCTGTCGGTGACGTAGGCTTCCTGACTGCTGCGATCAAGAATGTCGGCGATACGCGTGTCGGCGATACGATCACAAGCGCTAAGAATGGCGCCGTTGAACCGCTGCCAGGCTACCGGAAGCTGAATCCAATGGTATACTGCGGACTTTATCCGATTGACAGCGCCAGATTCAATGATTTGCGCGAAGCACTTGAAAAGCTGGAGCTCAATGATTCTGCGCTTCAGTTTGAGCCGGAAACTTCCCAGGCACTGGGCTTCGGATTCCGCTGCGGCTTCCTTGGACTGCTTCATATGGAAATCATCCAGGAACGCATTGAGCGGGAATTCAAGATTGATCTGATCACAACTGCACCAAGCGTTATCTACGATGTTGTCATGACTGACGGCACCCTGCTGAAAGTGGACAATCCGTCAGATATGCCTGACGCACAGAAAATTGACCGTGTCGAGGAGCCTTATGTAAAGGCCACGATGATGGCGCCAAATGATTATGTCGGTGCAATCATGGAGCTATGCCAGGAAAAACGCGGTATTTTCATTGATATGCAATATATGGATGAGACCCGTGTCAGCATTGTGTATGAAATCCCGCTTTCGGAAATTGTGTATGACTTTTTCGACCAGCTGAAATCCAGTACAAAAGGCTATGCCTCATTCGATTATGAGCTGATTGGCTATAAAGAATCCAAGCTTGTCAAAATGGACATCCTGCTCAACGCTGAAAAAGTCGATGCGCTAAGCTTTATCGTCCATAGAGATTTCGCTTATGAACGCGGAAAAGTTATTGTAGAGAAACTGAAGGACCTGATTCCCCGACAGCAGTTCGAGGTGCCGATCCAGGCTGCAATCGGGCAAAAGATCGTTGCTCGTTCAACGATTAAAGCGATGAGAAAGAACGTATTGGCCAAATGTTACGGCGGAGATATTTCCCGGAAAAGAAAGCTGCTTGAAAAGCAGAAGGAAGGGAAAAAGCGCATGAAGCAGGTCGGCTCTGTCGAAGTTCCGCAGGAAGCATTCATGGCAGTCCTGAAAATGGACGATACAACCCCCAAAAAGTAACAGGCTCCAGGTTTGATTTGTTGCCGGAGGTTAGATATGCTTGCATACAAGCAGCTCTAGCCTCCTTTTTCATTGTTTAGGAATGGAATTTATAAAGTGTAAATCCTGTGGATAATTATCAATTCTTGATCAACGTCCAGCAGCTGCGCCGAGGTCACAAGCCAAACCTCCCATAAAGGCAAAGAACGCCTTTCCGGGAGGTTCGGCTTGAGGCCCCCAGGAAGCTGGCCATGCAGACGTTGCCACAGGACGTGGCGTTCCTTAAGGTGATCAAGGCGCTTGCGCTTTTGTTGGAAAAAGCATCTGCTCTTGAGCAAATTATTAAAGGTTGTGACGATTTATGATAAATGCGGCTTATATCCATATACCGTTTTGTGAACATATATGCCATTATTGTGATTTTAATAAAGTGTTTCTCAAAGGCCAGCCGGTCGATGAATATCTGCAGGCCCTTGAAAAAGAAATGGAATTGACCCTTAAGGATCGTCCCTCAAGCCCTTTTCGTTCAATTTTTGTTGGCGGTGGCACCCCGACTGCCTTGGATGCACGCCAGCTCGAGATGCTGTGCACATCAATCAGAAAGCATATGCCACTGGAAGAAGGGGCAGAATTTACCTTCGAAGCGAACCCGGGCGATCTTTCTGAAGATAAGCTGAAGGCACTTTATGATGCCGGGGTGAACAGGCTGAGCTTTGGAGTCCAGACCTTCAATGAAGAATTGCTGAAGAGGATCGGAAGGACACACAGGGCCAAGGATGTGTTTGCATCAATTGAACTTGCGAAAAAAACAGGATTCACGAACATCAGCGTAGACCTTATATACAGTTTGCCGGGCCAGACCATCTCTGACTTCAAGGAAACGCTGGATACTGCCTTTACACTGGATATCCAGCACTATTCCGGCTACTCCCTGATCATAGAACCGAAGACGGTTTTTTATAATCTTATGAGAAAAGGAAAACTTCCTTCTCCGGGAGAAGATGCAGAAGCGGCTATGTATGAGCTTCTTATGGAAAGGATGGAGATGGAGGGCTTCAGTCAATACGAAATCAGCAATTTTGCGCTTCCCGGTTTTGAAAGCAGGCATAACCTGACATACTGGAATAATGAAGAGTATTATGGATTTGGGGCAGGAGCCCATGGCTATGCAGGGGGAAGCCGGAATGCCAATTTCGGCCCGCTGAAAAAATATATGGAGCCGCTGTCGGAAAACAAACTTCCGGTAATGGAATCGCATATTGTGACAAAAGCTGAAATGATGGAAGAGGAAATGTTCCTGGGACTCAGAAAGGCAGAAGGTGTAGAAGTTTCCCGCTTTTTGGAGAAATTTGAAGAGGATCCGCTCCAGCTGTTTAAGAGCGAACTGGAAAAGCTTCAGAAATTAGAGCTGATCGAAGCTGGCGGGAAGTCGATCCGGCTGACGCTGAAAGGGCGGCTTCTTGGGAACGAAGTATTTCAATCCTTTATCGGTGTAATCTAATGATTGACATCGCGCCTATAAATTTGATAATTTATTATTAGATTTAGCACTCGCTCTTGAAGAGTGCTAACAGAGGTGATAAACGTGTTAACAGATCGTCAATTATTGATTTTCCAGGTGATTGTTGATGATTTCATTCGGTCTGCCCAGCCAGTCGGTTCGAGGAGCCTGTCGAAAAAAGAAGAAATCTCTTTCAGTTCGGCAACAATCCGAAACGAAATGGCTGATTTAGAAGAATTGGGTTTTATCGAGAAAACACACACCTCTTCCGGAAGGGTTCCTTCTGAAAAAGGCTACCGCTATTATGTTGATCATCTATTATCACCCCAGAAGCTGAATCAGCAGGATATTTTCACAATCAAGTCCCTCTTTGCAGAGCGGATCTATGAGCTTGAAAAGATTGTGCAGAAATCTGCCAGAATCATGTCCGAACTGACGAGCTATACGTCAATTGTCCTTGGTCCTGCCGTAAAAGAAAACAAACTGAGAAAAATTCAGATTGTTCCTTTGAACAAGGATACGGCCATTGCCATCATTGTGACTGATACAGGGCATGTGGAAAACAAAATGTTCAGCATACCTGAGAATATCCATCCTGGGGAAATAGAAAAACTGGTCAATATCCTCAATGAGCGGCTAGCCGGTGTGCCTATAGATAATCTCAATGATAAAATCTATAAAGAAGTGGCTGTCCTGCTCAGACAGCATGTTAATCACTATGATCTCCTGCTCTATTCTTTTGCCGACATACTGAAGCTGTCAGCGAATGAAAAGCTCTTTTTCGGGGGCAAGACGAACATGCTCAGCCAGCCGGAATTCCATGATATTGAGAAGATCAGGAATTTGATGAATATGATTGAGCAGGAAGAAAGCATTTATGATTTAATACGCAAAGACAAATCAGGAATCAATATTAAGATTGGCAGGGAGAATGAAAACTCGGCCATGGAAAACTGCAGCCTCATAACTGCCACCTATTCGATGGGTGCAGAGCAGCTGGGGACCATCGCGGTCCTTGGCCCGACGAGGATGGAATATTCCAGGGTGATCAGCCTGCTGCAGATTATCAGCGCAGATCTCACTGACGTCCTGACGAAGCTGTATCAAAAAGGCTGACACGGGTAATATTGATATGGGTGGAAGCTGTCTTCCATCCCTTTCATTGCGTTTAAATATTTATATCAATCAGCGTCCTATGGCATGCAAGTCAGGCCAGGCATGCTTAACCTTTAAGGGAGGTGAACTAGTTGGCAGACAATAAGGACTTTTTAAAGGAAGAAGAACAGAAAGCAGCCGCTGCAGAAGAAAGCAATGAGCCGATCGAAGCAGTGTTTGGCGAATCAGCTGAAGCATCTGAAACTGGTGAAAATGGTGAAGAGCCATCAATGGGCCAGGAAGACTCCGCAGAGCTGAAGGCTGCGCATGAAAAAATTGCTGAGCTTGAGGCTAAGCTGGGGGAAGCTGAAAACCGCTATCTCCGTCTTCAGGCAGACTTTGATAATTCCAGGCGCCGTGCAAAGCTTGATCAAGAGGCGGCTGAAAAATATAGAGCGCAAAAACTGATTACTGAATTGCTTCCGGCCCTTGATAATTTTGAGAGAGCACTGAAAATGGAAACTGACAATGAGCAGGCCAAAACGCTCCAGCAGGGAATGGAAATGGTATACCGCAGTCTGGCAGAGGCACTTAAAAAAGAAGGCGCCGAAGCAATCGAGGCTGTCGGAAAAGAATTTGACCCCCATCTGCACCAGGCTGTCATGCAGGTTGAAGACGAAAATTATGCATCCAACACAGTTGTGGAAGAGTTCCAAAAAGGCTATATGCTAAAGGACAGGGTCATCCGTCCGGCAATGGTAAAAGTAAACCAATAATAAAACTACATATATCGGGAGGTAAAGGAACATGAGCAAAATCATTGGCATTGACTTGGGTACAACAAACTCATGTGTATCCGTTCTAGAAGGCGGAGAGCCTAAAGTTATTCCGAATCCGGAAGGAAACCGCACAACTCCATCAGTTGTCGCATTCAAAAATGGCGAGCGCCAGGTCGGCGAGGTGGCTAAGCGCCAATCCATTACTAATCCAAACACAATCATTTCTGTTAAACGCCATATGGGTACAGATCATAAAGTGGAAGCAGAAGGCAAGGAATATACGCCTCAGGAAATGTCTGCTATCATCCTTCAGTATCTCAAAGGCTATGCGGAAGATTATCTTGGTGAAAAGGTTGAAAAAGCTGTAATCACAGTTCCGGCTTATTTCAATGATGCTGAACGCCAGGCAACAAAGGACGCAGGCAGGATTGCCGGCCTGGAAGTAGAGCGCATCATCAACGAGCCAACAGCGGCGGCTCTTGCTTACGGCCTGGATAAAATGGACGAAGACCAGACAATCCTTGTTTATGACCTTGGCGGCGGTACATTCGACGTATCCATCCTCGAGCTTGGCGACGGTGTCTTTGAAGTTAAGTCAACTGCCGGCGACAACCGTCTCGGAGGAGATGATTTCGATCAGGTAGTCATTGACTATCTTGTAGAGCAATTTAAAAAAGAAAATGGCATTGATCTTTCAAAAGACAAAATGGCGCTTCAGCGCTTGAAAGATGCAGCTGAAAAAGCGAAGAAAGATTTGTCCGGTGTCACTTCTACCCAAATCTCGCTTCCGTTTATCACTGCAGGAGATGCAGGTCCCCTTCACCTGGAGGTTACACTGTCCAGAGCGAAGTTTGATGAACTGTCAGCGGGTCTTGTAGAACGTACAATGGGACCTACCCGCCAGGCGCTTAAAGATGCCGGCCTTTCACCATCAGAAATTGATAAGGTCATCCTTGTCGGCGGTTCAACCCGTATTCCTGCCGTTCAGGAAGCTATCAAGAAGGAAGTTGGAAAAGACCCTCATAGAGGCGTAAACCCTGATGAAGTAGTGGCTATGGGCGCAGCGATCCAGGGCGGAGTCATTTCCGGCGACGTTAAAGATGTAGTCCTATTGGATGTAACGCCATTATCACTTGGAATCGAAACAATGGGCGGAGTGTTCACGAAGCTGATCGAGCGCAACACAACAATCCCGACTTCCAAGTCCCAGGTATTCTCTACAGCGGCTGACAGCCAGACTGCTGTTGACATTCATGTGCTTCAGGGTGAACGCCCAATGGCAGCAGACAATAAAACACTTGGCCGCTTCCAGTTGACTGATATCCCGCCGGCACCGCGCGGCGTTCCTCAAATCGAAGTTTCCTTCGATATTGACAAAAACGGCATCGTCAATGTACGCGCCAAAGATCTTGGAACAAACAAAGAGCAGACAATCACGATCAAATCTTCCACAGGCCTTTCTGATGATGAAATCCAGCAAATGGTCAGGGAAGCAGAAGAAAATGCAGAAGCAGATAAAAAGCGCAAAGAAGAAGTGGAGCTTCGCAATGAGGCAGACCAGCTCGTCTTCACTACAGAAAAGACTCTGAAGGATCTTGAAGGCAAGGTGGATGAAGCGGAAGTTGCGAAAGCGAACGAAGCTAAGGATGCACTGAAGGCAGCAATTGAAAAGAACGAGCTGGAAGAGATCCGCACTGCGAAGGATGCCCTTCAGGAAATCGTCCAGAATCTTTCTATGAAGCTCTACGAAGACGCAGCGAAGCAGGCACAGGCAGCCCAGGGTGCTGAAGGCCAAGGCGGAGATGACAATGTCGTTGACGCAGAATACGAAGAAGTAAACGACGACGACAAAAAATAATAGCAGGCAGCAGGATATAAAAGTCAAAGTCAGGTTTCACTTGGCTTTGGCTTTTTTTCTTTAGCTGGAGCGGGTGCACAGGCACAGCCGTTTAGCCTGCATTCCTTATTAGGGCAAGCGCCCTCCGCTTTAGTATTATCCAGCTCCGGCGGCTAGGCCCTCGAGGTCTTAAGCCAAGCAGATCAGAAGGTTAAAGAACAACCTTCCGCTCTGCTTGTCTTAAGCTTGTCGGGCCTGAACAAGCCGCCTCCGCTTTTAGTTTGTTGTTGCGCTTTTTCTTTGTAGAGTGATACAATAATCTTTATGTGAAATGACCGGGGAGTGTGAAATTCATGAGCAAACGGGATTATTATGAGGTCCTGGGGGTCAGCAAAAGTGCCAGCAAGGACGAAATAAAGAAGTCCTACCGCAAGCTTTCAAAAAAGTATCATCCTGATATTAATAAAGAAGCGGATGCAGATGAGAAATTCAAGGAAGTAAAAGAAGCATACGAAGTTTTGAGTGATGATCAGAAGCGCGCCCACTATGACCAGTTTGGCCATACAGATCCCAACCAGGGCTTTGGAGGAGGAGATTTCGGAGGCGGCTTCGGCGGCTTTGAAGATATCTTCAGCACCTTCTTTGGAGGCGGCGGAAGGAGAAGGGATCCGAATGCACCAAGGCAGGGGGCCGATCTTCAATATACAATGTCTCTTTCTTTTGAAGAAGCGGTATTCGGAAAAGAAACTGATATTGAAATACCGAGGGAAGAAACATGCGAGACATGTGACGGATCAGGGGCCAAGCCAGGTACAAAGCCTGAAACATGCCGGCATTGCCATGGCGCCGGCCAGCTGAATGTAGAGCAGAATACGCCATTTGGCAAGATTGTAAACAGAAGAGTGTGCCAGTACTGCAGCGGAACAGGCAAAGAGATCAAAGAAAAATGCCAAACATGCGGCGGCTCAGGCAAAGTGACCAAGCGAAAGAAAATCCATGTGAAAATTCCTGCCGGCATTGATGACGGACAGCAGCTGCGCGTGACCGGACAGGGTGAACCGGGCATAAACGGCGGCCCTCCAGGAGACCTTTATGTAGTATTCCATGTCAGGGGACATGAATTCTTTGAACGTGAGGGCGACGATATTTATTGTGAAATGCCAATCACTTTTGTCCAGGCAGCCCTAGGGGATGAAATCGAGGTGCCGACCCTTCATGGGAAAGTGAAACTGAAGGTTCCTTCCGGGACGCAGACAGGCACCCGCTTCCGTCTGAAAGGAAAAGGCGTGCCGAATGTCAGGGGCTACGGAAATGGCGACCAGCACATAATTGTACGGATTGTCACACCGACAAAACTGACAGAAAAACAGAAGCAGCTCCTGCAGGAGTTTGGCGAAGTGAGCGGCCAAGTGCCGCAGGGTGAACAGGAAGAAAGCTTTTTTGCAAAGGTAAAAAGAGCCTTTAAGGGTGAATAAAGGAATGGGAGTTGGTAGAGAATGAAATGGTCAGAAATCAGCATTCATACAACGAATGAGGCGATTGAACCGATTTCAAACATTTTGCATGAAGCCGGAGCAAGCGGAGTAGTCATTGAGGATCCGTTTGACTTGATTAAAGACAGAGAAGATCAATTCGGTGAAATCTACCAGCTCAATCCGCAAGATTACCCAGAAGAAGGCGTTATTGTGAAAGCCTATCTTCCGGTCAACAGCTTCCTGGGCGAGACGGTCGATGAAATTAAGGAAGCCATCAATGGCCTTATCCTTTACAATATTAATATCGGGCTCAATAAAGTGACGATCAGTGAAGTGAACGAAGAGGAATGGGCTACTGCCTGGAAAAAATATTATAATCCTGTTAAAATATCTGAACGGTTCACCATTGTACCGACCTGGGAGGATTATACTCCTGTAAGCAGCGATGAATTGATTATCGAGCTTGATCCGGGCATGGCTTTTGGCACTGGGACACATCCGACGACAGTCATGTGCATCCAGGCGCTGGAGCGTACGGTGGCAAAAGGGGACAGAGTGGTTGACGTTGGAACAGGTTCAGGTGTTCTCAGCATTGCTGCTGCCATGCTTGGAGCGGAAAAAGTGGAAGCCCTTGATCTTGATGAAGTGGCTGTTAAGTCTGCAAGGCTTAATATCAAGCTGAATAAGGTCCATGAGACCGTAAGTGTTTCGCAGAACAACCTGTTAAACGGAGTGCAGGAAGGGGCCGATGTCGTGGTTGCCAATATCCTGGCCGAGGTTATCCTGCGCTTTACTGATGATGTGGCCAAAACAGTGAAAAAAGGCGGATGCTTCATTGCATCAGGCATCATCCAGCAGAAAAAGCAGCAGGTCAAAGAGGCAATCATCCAGGCCGGGTTCGAAATTGAAGAAATCCTGCAAATGGAAGACTGGGTTGCCATCATTGCCAGAAATAAATAAGACAAATATCTGACTGGGCGGAAAAAAACGGGAGTACTTGAAGCTGGGATACACCCCATGTCCTTCAAAGTCCCTTTTTTCCGTTTGGCGGATTTGCAGCTATACGGCATTTGCAAAAATGAAAAGGCAGGAAGGTGCAGCCATGCAGCGTTATTTCACAGACCGGGATAGAGATGGCAAATTCAGCATAGCAGGCGACGACTTTCACCATATCACAAGGGTCATGCGCATGAAGGAAGGGGACAGCATTATTTGTGCGGTCCGCGGAGGCAGGAGTGCGGTATGCCGGATTGCAGAAATTACCGATGAACAAGTGATTGCAGAAGTAGTACAATGGAAGGAAGCGAGCTCAGAGCTTCCAATCAAAGCTGCAATAGCGAGCGGATTGCCTAAAGGGGATAAGCTCGAGCTGATCATCCAAAAGGGGACAGAGCTTGGAGCTTCAGTGTTTATCCCTTTTACTGCAGCCCGTTCGATTGTAAAATGGGATGAAAAGAAAGCGGGAAAGAAAACAGAACGCTGGCAGAAAATCGCCAAAGAAGCGGCCGAGCAGTCGCATAGAGACATGCAGCCTGATGTGCTGCAGCCTGTGAGCATGAAAGAGCTGATAGAACTTGGCGAGGTCTATGACCATAAAGTGATCGCCTATGAGGAAGATGCCAAAGATGGGGAAAGCTCTGCTTTTGCATCTATTTTGGCTGGCATGGAAGAGGGGCAGTCCCTTCTCATGGTGTTTGGCCCGGAAGGCGGCTTTTCGGAAAAGGAAGCTGCACTTTTAAAGGACAATGGTTTTGTGTCATGCGGACTTGGCCCGAGGATATTGCGTACTGAAACAGCACCGCTATATGCGCTTGCGGCTGTTTCTTATCATTTTGAACTAATGAGGTGAATACAATGGCAACAGTTGCTTTTCATACACTTGGATGTAAAGTGAACCATTATGAAACAGAAGCAATCTGGCAATTGTTTAAGCAAGAAGGCTATGAACGGACAGATTTTGAATCTGCTTCCGATGTATATATTATTAATACCTGCACAGTAACGAACACGGGCGATAAAAAAAGCCGCCAGGTCATCAGAAGGGCAATCAGGAAGAATCCTGATGCCGTTATCTGTGTAACAGGCTGCTACGCCCAGACCTCGCCTGCGGAAATCATGGCCATCCCTGGTGTGGACATCGTCGTGGGTACACAGGACAGGGTCAAGATGCTGGAGTATATTGAACAGTATAAACAAGAACGCCAGCCGATCAATGCGGTCGGGAATATTATGAAGAATCGTGTGTACGAAGAACTGGATGTGCCTGCCTTCACGGACAGGACCCGCGCTTCCCTGAAGATACAGGAAGGGTGCAATAACTTCTGTACATTCTGCATCATCCCTTGGGCGCGGGGCTTGATGAGATCCCGCGATCCGCAGGAAGTCATCCGCCAGGCGCAGCAGCTCGTCGATGCCGGCTATAAGGAAATTGTCCTGACCGGCATCCACACAGGCGGCTATGGAGAAGAAATGAAGGATTACAACCTTGCCATGCTGCTAAGGGATCTTGAAGCACAGGTAAAAGGCCTGAAGCGTCTGCGCATTTCTTCTATCGAAGCAAGCCAGATCACTGATGAAGTGATTGAGGTAATGGACAAGTCCGAAGTGGTCGTAAGGCACTTGCATATACCTCTTCAGTCAGGCTCTAATACTGTACTTAAGAGGATGAGAAGAAAGTACACAATGGAATTCTTTGCCGAGCGTCTGGACCGCCTAAAAGAGGCGCTTCCCGGCCTTGCCGTCACGTCTGACGTTATTGTCGGCTTCCCTGGTGAAACTGAGGAAGAGTTCATGGAAACGTACAATTTTATCAAAGAGCATAAATTCTCTGAGCTGCATGTATTCCCTTACTCCAAAAGGACCGGTACACCTGCAGCCCGGATGGAAGACCAGATTGATGAGGAAGTCAAGAATGAGCGGGTGCACCGCCTTATTTCCCTTTCCGATCAGCTGGCAAAGGAATATGCATCACAGTTTGAAAATGAGGTGCTTGAAGTCATTCCTGAGGAAATCTACAAGGAAGATCCTGAGAGCGGCCTTTATGTCGGATATACTGACAATTACCTGAAAGTCGTATTCCCTGCATCAGAAGAGATGGTAGGGAAAATCGTAAAAGTTAAGATATCCAAGGCAGGCTATCCTTATAATGAAGGACAGTTTGTCCGGGTCATTGACGAAGATGCTGTTTTCGAGGAAGCTGCAGTCTAAGTAGACTAATGAGGAATGGGGAGTCTCCCCATTCCTTTTTATATGCCAATTATGACTGGGACAGTCTTCCACATACATATTTCCACTTCAAAATTAAAAAAATAAAAAGGTTTAAAGAAAACGATTGCAAAAAACTATGAAAACCTGTAATTTGAGGTACATTTTTCGGAAAGACAATGGTATGATGTAGAGGTACGGACAACTTGTTTGTTTGAAAGGAGAACCATTGATATGGCAACCAATGTAGCAAAAATGATCGATCATACATTATTGAAAGCAGATGCGACAAAAGAACAGATTGAGGTGCTTTGTTCAGAAGCTAAAGAATACAGTTTCGCGTCTGTCTGTGTTAACCCTGCGTGGGTCAGCTACGCGAGTGAACTGCTGAAGGGGTCAGGCGTAGATGTCTGCACTGTCATCGGCTTCCCGCTGGGGGCGTCAACTTCTGAGGTAAAAGCGTTTGAGACTAAGAATGCCATTGAAAACGGCGCAACTGAAGTAGATATGGTCATTAATATCGGCGCATTAAAGAGCGGCAGCAGTGATCTTGTAGAAGCAGATATCCGTGCAGTCGTTGAGGCGGCAAAAGGGAAGGCACTTACAAAGGTCATTATTGAAACATCCCTCCTTACAGAGGATGAGAAGGTCCTGGCATGTGAGCTGGCTGTGAAAGCCGGTACTGATTTTGTCAAAACTTCTACAGGCTTCTCTACCGGCGGTGCAACGGTTGAAGATATCAGGCTGATGAGAAAAACAGTCGGACCTGAGATCGGTGTTAAAGCATCAGGCGGTGTACGCAGCACAGAAGATGCCCAGCAGATGATCGAGGCAGGAGCTACAAGAATCGGCGCAAGCTCCGGTGTGGCAATAGTTAATGGATTAACGGGCGATTCGGATTATTAATTGCTGATAAAAAAGACAGGACAGCCTCCAGCGCTGGTGCCTGTCTTTTTTTATCTGCTATGGATCTTCATGATGAATCTTCCAAACTGTTCAGCAAAAGGAAGAACCATTAAAGAAGTCAGCACATTGAATAACACACTCACATGTGCCAGCTGAACATCCGGCTCGGCGGCTGCCCATTCACCAAATGAGGCAAGGAGGCCTGTGAAAGGGAGGAAAAGGGCTGCTCCTGCAATATTCAGCCAAATATGTGCAAAGGCAGTAAGCTGTGCCTCCTTCCCTGCGCCAATGGATGCAAGGCAGGCAGTAAGGCAGGTACCGATATTGGCTCCGAGCATAAAGGCTATACCTGTATCCAGTTCTATGATCCCGCCGTTCAGAAACCCCATGATAATTCCCACTGCGGCCGTGCTGGATTGGATGATGGCTGTCAGTACCATGCCAACTGCTGCCCCAGTGAGATGGCTGTTCTCCATAAACTCGAGAATACCGGTGAGAAATGGGACACCCTTCAGCGGGGAAGCAAGAAATTCAAAGCCTTTCATCGAGGAAAGAACAATGGAGATGCCAAGGACTCCCATGCCGATATGCTTCAGCGCCTTTTTTCCAAATAAGATGAGGAAGGACCCGGCTGCTGCCAAGGGGATGATGAGAGACTCGATATTGAAGGTGATGAATTCTGTCGTAAAAGTAGTTCCTATATTTGTCCCCAGGATGATGCCGATCGATTGGGGGAAGGTCAGGATCCGGGCGGAGATCAGGCCGATCGTCAGTACCATGACAGCAGAGCTGCTCTGCAGGACAGCTGTGATCAGGATTCCTGCAAGCATTCCCTGCCAGGGAAGATGGGTGGAGGCGGCGATCTTCCGCTTGAATGAATCACCGGACAGTCCGTATAATCCTGATCTTAACAGAGTCATTCCGTATATGAAAAAGACAATCAAGAATAAAAATAGAAAAATCAGCAGCATACTTTCTCACTCCTTCATTTAAACTCTATGAAGGAGCGGGACTGGACATGCCTGGCGAAAAGGGTTTAATTTCACCGCTTTTATGGTAAATTATATTCAAGGACAGAGCCTGCAAAAAAAAAAACTGCACCTGCCCGTGATGAATTACAGTTGACCTTGTATCACTGTTATATTATAATTGCAAGGTACATGGAAATCTATGTTTCTGATGTAAGTGTGTTGTGCTCGGAGGGAGGGAAAGAGAATGTCTAAAACAGTCGTTAAAAAGAACGAATCGCTTGAAGATGCTCTTCGTCGCTTCAAACGTTCTGTATCTAAAACAGGTACTTTACAAGAGGCGAGAAAGCGCGAATTCTACGAAAAACCTAGTGTAAAGCGCAAGAAGAAGTCCGAAGCTGCTAGAAAACGTAAGTTCTAAGAGAGGGTGTATCAACTATGAGTCTTCTCGAGCGTTTAAATGATGATATGAAACAAGCGATGAAAAACAAAGAAAAAGATAAACTCACTGTCATTCGGATGATTAAAGCATCTCTGCAGAATGAAGCCATCAAGCTTGGCGGAGAGCTTAACGAAGAGCAGGAGTTAACTGTCCTTTCTCGCGAAGTGAAACAACGCAAGGACTCCCTCCATGAATTTGAAAAAGCAGGTCGTGAAGACCTTGTTGAAAAATTGCGGAACGAATTAGTATTCGTCGAGCTATATATGCCCAAGCAGCTGTCTGAAGATGAAGTATCAAAGATTGTCCAGGAGACAATTGAAGAAACTGGAGCATCAGGAAAAGCCGATATGGGAAAAGTGATGTCTGCCATTATGCCTAAAGTAAAAGGCAAAGCGGACGGCTCACTTGTAAATAAACTTGTACAACAACACCTTTCATGAAAAAGTATGCCAAAAGACCGCAAGCATCTGCCTGCGGTCTTTTTATTGCATAAATGCGGCATGCGGCAATAATTTTCAGGGTGCGTATGGAAGGTGTATCGGTGTTTAAAACTATTACACAGGAAAAAATAAAGGCAAAAACAGAAAATGTGCCAAAAATGAATCTTTTTTCTTTTTGAAACGTAAGTAAAAGAAGATTGACTTTTGTTTGTGAAAGGAGGGGGAAATGGTGGCTCTCAGAAGGGCAGTCACTCTGCTGGCGTTTTTGGGTATCCTGCTGATTATGCTAATTCCCGAAAAAGGGAATGCTGATAATGAAGTGGTATACGTTGTCCCCATTGAAGAAACAGTGGAAAAGGGCCTTTATGCATTTCTGAACAGGGCTGTCAGTACAGCTGAAGAGAACGGGGCTTCTGCCATTATCTTTGAAATGGATACACCTGGGGGTGCAGTGGATGCTGCCGGGAAAATAGGCAAGCTGCTCGCGGAAACAGAGTTGAAAACTGTGTCATTTGTCAATAATCAGGCCCTGTCGGCCGGTGCCTATATCTCTTTGAATATGGATGAAATATATATGGTGCCGGGAGCTGTAATGGGCTCTGCTGCTATTATCGATCAATCAGGGAACACCGCAGGAAAGAAAGCCGAATCCTATTGGCTGAGCGCCATGAAGAGTGCTGCTAACCAGTCGGGCAGGGATCCGGAGATAGCACTGGCCATGGCGGATGAGTCGGTTGATCTGCCTGAATATGGCGCCCCAAAAGGGAAGCTTCTCACTTTGACATCTGAACAGGCAGAACAGGCTGGTTATTCTGAAGGTACGGTTTCATCTCTTGATGAACTGCTGGAAACTCTTGGCTACTCAGGGGCAGAGGTCAGGAGCCTGGATGAAAGCTTTGCAGAGAAAATAGCCCGTTTTATCACCCATCCGGTTGTCGTGCCGATTCTCTTGTCCGTCGGCAGCCTGGGCCTTGTGCTTGAGCTTTACTCGCCGGGATTCGGCATCCCGGGATCTATGGGACTTGCCGCCCTCCTGCTGTTTTTCTACGGCCATATGGTTGCGGGCCTTGCAGGATATGAGTCCATCGTTTTGTTTGTGGTCGGCCTGGGGCTGATCATACTGGAGTTTTTCCTTCCAGGGGGTATTGCCGGTGCCATTGGCCTTGTTTCGGTTGTAGGAAGCTTGTTTCTTGCAACTGATAACGTTGTCCATACAGCCGTCTCCATTTTAATTGCCATTGGCATTTCCATTTTGGCATCCATCTTAATGATAAAGGTGTTTGGTAAAAAAATGAAATTCTTCAGGAAGATTATATTGAGCGATTCGACAAGCACTGAGAAAGGGTATGTCTCAAACAAGACGCGTGCAGAGCTTATCGGTCTTGAAGGCTATGCCTTAACCGCCTTGAGGCCGGCCGGGACGGCTGTGCTCGAGGATGAACGGATAGATGTTGTCAGCGAAGGCGGCTTTATCCAGAAAGGGGCCAGGATAAGGGTCGTAAAAGCAGAAGGCTCCCGAATTGTTGTAAGGGAAATGCTCAATATGGAAAAAAAAGCTGATCAATGAATGCATTCCCGTGAAACAAGGGAAGACAAATAGATTTTAAGGAGGAACAAAATGTTAGGAGAAGGAACTGTATTTATTTTAGTGGCCGTGGTTCTGGCGGTTATTCTGCTGGCGGTGCTGTTTACTTTCGTGCCAGTGGCACTGTGGATTTCCGCCCTGGCGGCAGGCGTCAGGGTCAGCATTTTCACATTGATTGGGATGAGGCTCCGCCGGGTCATCCCGAATAGGGTTATCAATCCATTGATTAAAGCCCATAAAGCGGGTCTGGAAGTTACAACAAACCAGCTTGAGAGCCATTATCTTGCTGGAGGTAATGTGGATAGGGTTGTCAACGCACTGATAGCCGCACACAGGGCCAATATTGAATTGAGCTTTGAGAGAACTGCTGCCATCGACCTTGCGGGACGTGACGTTCTGGAAGCCGTTCAGATGAGTGTCAATCCTAAGGTGATTGAAACACCGTTCATTGCCGGTGTGGCAATGGATGGCATAGAAGTCAAAGCAAAAGCGCGGATCACGGTCAGGGCAAATATTGAGCGTCTTGTAGGGGGAGCCGGGGAAGAAACAATCGTAGCCCGTGTAGGCGAAGGGATCGTTTCCACTATAGGTTCTTCTGATAATCATAAGAAAGTACTTGAAAACCCTGACATGATCTCTCAGACAGTCCTGTCAAAGGGCCTTGATGCGGGCACGGCATTCGAAATTCTGTCCATTGATATTGCGGATGTCGACATCGGCAAGAATATCGGTGCCGAGCTTCAGACTGAGCAGGCGGAAGCAGATAAAAAGATCGCACAGGCTAAGGCTGAGGAAAGGCGTGCAATGGCCGTTGCCCAAGAGCAGGAAATGAAAGCAAAAGTAGAAGAAATGAGGGCAAAGGTTGTCGAAGCAGAAGCCAAAGTCCCTCTTGCCATGTCAGAAGCTCTCCGGTCAGGGAATCTTGGAGTGATGGATTACATGAACATCCAGAATATATCTGCGGATACGGATATGAGGGGTTCAATTGGACGAACGACAGATCCAGGCATGGACGGGAAAAATAATGACTAACTAGCCGGGAATATGCTGGTAAAGGAGGATTCTCCTTGGAATTCTTATTGGAAAACCCATTTATTCTAGTTGTACTGATCGGCATCATCTCCTCACTTTTCAGCAAGGCGAAACGCGGCGGCAGTACTGGCCCGGTACAGCAGCCGGGGAATGTGGAACCGGAACCGGGCCCGTACGAGGATGCTGGATATGAGCCGGCGGAAAAAGCGGCTGCGCCGGTTCAGAAAGCAGGCCGGCAAGCTTCCGAAAGCATGGAGTCTTATTACCAGGAAAGAAAAGAACAGGCGGAAGAACGTGCAAGGAGGCTTTCTGAAAGACAGGATCTGCTGGAAAGAAGGGTTCAGAATGCGCGCAGCGCTGCTGAAAACCCTGAGAAGAGCAAGAGTGCTGAACCTGCCGGAAGGGCTGCTGTAAGCCGGGAGAAGCTTGCGGACGCAATAGTCTGGTCAGAAATCCTGGGTCCGCCGCGCTCCAAGAACCCGCGCAGGCTGAACAGACGCTGAACAGGCGGCATTAACGAATAAAAAGAGTGCTAGAACCTTCTTCCATCTCATACATATGAGATGAAAGGGGGTTCTTTTTTTTATGGCTAAAAAGTGGGGACAATACATTCGCAGCTGGATGACCAACCAAATGGAGCTTCCTCAAGATGTCATGATGGATTTACCCCGGATAACAATGATTGGGCAAATTCATATATATATTGAGAACCACCGCGGACTGATTGCTTTTAGCGACAAAGAGCTCAGGCTTCTGCTCAAGCAAGGGCAGCTGCTCATCAAAGGAAGCACCTTTGTCATTAAGACAATCCTCCCTGAAGAGATACTGCTGGAAGGCAAAATCGATCATGTGCAGTATATAGACGAATAATGGCCAGCCGTCATGCGGGTAGTTTTATTGAACCGCAGGGCTGGCTGAAAAAGAGGATCCGGAGGGAAGGAAAATGAAGAATCAATGGATTGCTTTTTATTCTGGAATAATCACTGTAAAGGCTGCAGGCTCCGGCATTGAACGGCTGATCAACTCACTGACCAGGAACGGCATCATGGTCTGGCAGGTAAAAAGGCATGGAGAGCAAGCGGTTACCTTCAAAATAAAGCTGGCGGACGTGAAGCGGCTCCGTGCGTCAGTAAGGAAAAGCGGATGCAGGATTGAATTCCTTCAGCGTGCCGGCCTGCCCTTTCTGCTGAAAAGAAGCCTCAAAAACAGCGGGTTCCTTTTTGGTGCCGCCTCTTTCCTGGTTATTCTGATCCTTTTGTCCAATATGGTATGGGGAATTGAAATCAAAGGGGCAGATCCTGCTACTGAATATAAAATCCGCAAGCAGCTTGATGAAATGGGCATCCACAGAGGAAAACTTCAGTTTTTTGTCAAGAATGTAGAAGGAATCCAGCGTGAGCTGTCCAACGAAGTGGAGGAAATCACTTGGGTAGGTGTGGAGCTCAAGGGGACAACCTACCACTTCCAGGTAGTGGAGAAAAATGAGCCGGATAAGCCGGAGCTTTTGAGTCCAAGGCACCTGGTTGCCAAAAAGAAGGCTGTCATTTTGGACATGTTTGTAGAAGAAGGCAAGCCTGTCGTCAGCATAAATGACCATGTCATCCCGGGCCAGCTTCTGGTTTCAGGCATCATCGGCCAGGACGGCCAAACACAGACAGTCCCGGCAAAAGGGGAAATCTGGGGGGAGACCTGGTATAAATCCGAGGTGAAGCTCCCGCTGAAAAGCACGCTTCAGGTGTTCAGCGGAAGTGAAAAACGGAAATATTATATTGACATAGGAAACTTTTCAATTCCTGTCTGGGGGTTTGGCAAACCGGAATTCAGTGAATATGAGATAGAAGAGAACAGAAAGGATATCAAATTCCTGAAATGGAGCCTCCCTCTCGGCTTTACAAGCAGGACTATGCGGGAAAGTGAAACCGTTACAAGGATTTACTCCAATGAGGAAGCCTTTGAAGTGGCAAAAGAATTGGCAAGAAAAGATATAAAAAACAGCTTGAGTGAGGATGCTAAGATCAAGGGAGAAAAAATTTTGCACCAATCCGCAGAGAATGGTAAAGTATTTATAGCAATACATTTCCAAATTATTGAGAATATTGCAGAAGGACAATCCATTATCCAAGGAGACACAGAATGACAGAAGACTTAAAAACCATGAATGTTCATCTGGAAGATCCTAATGAAGCAATAGCACTGATCGGGAATTCGGATGCCAACCTGAAAATAATTGAACAAGAGCTGAATGTGTCTGTCGTCACACGGGGAGAAACGATTTTTGTATCCGGAGAGGCAGAAGCGGTTGAGCTTGCCGGCCAAATCCTGGACAAACTCATTTATGTTATCCGCAAAGGCATCAATATCAGCGGCAGGGATGTTATGTACAGCATCCAGATGGCCAAAAAAGGCACACTTGAATATTTCAGCGACCTGTATGAAGAAGAAATAACGAAGAATGCAAAAGGCAAGTCCATTAGGGTAAAAACGCTTGGGCAGCGCCAATATATAAATGCAATTAAAACAAATGACTTAGTGTTTGGAATTGGCCCTGCAGGGACAGGCAAAACATATCTGGCTGTTGTGATGGCAGTCAATGCACTGAAAAACGGAAATGTAAAGAGAATCATCCTGACCAGGCCGGCTGTTGAAGCAGGCGAAAGCCTTGGCTTCCTCCCCGGGGATCTGAAAGAAAAGGTCGATCCTTACCTGCGGCCGCTGTATGATGCCCTGCATGACATCCTTGGCGCCGAGCATACTCAAAGGCTGATCGAGAGGGGTACCATTGAAATTGCCCCCCTTGCCTATATGAGGGGACGTACGCTTGATGATGCATTCGTCATTCTTGATGAAGCGCAGAATACAACACAGGCACAGATGAAAATGTTCCTGACCAGGCTGGGCTTTGGATCCAAGATGGTCATTACCGGAGACCGCACCCAGGTCGACCTTCCGAAGGGCGTCCGTTCCGGGCTGATTGCTTCAGAGGATATCCTGTCAGCTGTAAAAGGGATTTCCTTCTCTTATCTGGAGCAAAGCGATGTCGTTCGCCATCCGCTTGTAGCCCGGATCATTTCAGCTTACGAAAAAACAGACCAATGATATAAACCGTCCAAATGGGCGGTTTTTATTCTGTGTAGAAGGATTACGGACAGGCGCACCCTCTGTTTTGGCAGGATGATGCGAATAGAGGGTGAAACTTGACGGAAAAACTGTTATCATTTTACATAATCATAGTTCAAATTAAACGTGAGCTTATCCGGCCCTGCTTAGCCCGGATAGGAGGGGGAAGCATGGAAAAATTACAGCGCCAGTTGGCAAAGGTCAGAAACCTGTTGGATATGACATTCTTTAGAGTCGTCTTATTTCTTCTGCTCGGCATCGTGCTATATGCCGCCATGTATAGCAATGTAAAGCCCGAAAAGCTCGACATAGGCCTGTTTTCTGTGGCTGAACAGACAATCCGCTCACCAATTACGATAGAAGACAAGGCGAGCACCGAGAAGGAAAAGAAGGCGGCCGCCGACCAGGTGACCGATGTATACATAGTCAAAAAGGAAATCAATCAGAACCGTGTCGATCTGGTTACTTCAATCTTTGATTCGGCAGCGGAAGTAAACGAAGAGATAAGCGAGGACTCGGCACAAAACGGAAATGAACAAGGTGATGGAGACCAGGAAACAGCATATGTCCCGCCTTCTTCTTCGGAAAAGCTGAAAATGCTCAAGGAAAAGCTGACAGATAATGTGACGAAGGAAGTATCTGATGCGGTCCTGTCACCGCTTCTGCAGGCCTCCAAGGACGAGCTTACCATTGCAAGGGATCTTACTGTAACTGCGATCAACAATGTGATGGGCAGCAAAATCCCTGCTGATGAAGTGGAAAACAGCAAGAAAAGGGTGGAGGAAGAGCTGAAGTATACGAGCCTGAGCTCGAATTTGAGAAGCTCGGCGATCGAGCTTGGCAGATATGCTGTCATCCAGAACGAATTCTATGACCCTGCTGCGACTGAAGAGCTCAGGCAGCAGGCAGTGGAGAATGTAGAACCGGTCAAAATTCTCCAGGGACAGATCATCGCGGAAGAACGGCAGCTGATTAACAGGGAAATATACAGGCAGCTGGAGCTTACAGGGCTTCTGGAAAACCAGAACAGCATACAGCCGTTTCTGGGGCTGGGCCTGATTGTCGCTATCATTTTGGCTGCGCTCTATTATTACTTTTATGAGCTAAATGTCCAGAAGGAGCTGAAACAGAATTTTCTCCTGCTGTTCAGTCTGATATTCATCCTTTCGCTTTTGCTGATGAAATGCGTTAGCCTCCTGCAGCTGCTCCAGTACCCGGAAATTGGCTTTATATTTCCGGCTGCAATGGCAGCCATGCTGATCAGGATCCTGATCAATGAAAGGCTTGCCATTCTGATTACGATTGTCCTTGCCATATGCGGAAGCGTCATGTTCAATGAAGGCACTGCCGGAACATTGAATATAAATATGGGCATCTATATCATTTGCTCAGGCTTTGCGGGTATATTATTCTTAAACAAGCAAAACAACAGGTCCAAGATTCTTCAGGCGGGACTGTTTGCAGCAGGTGTGAATCTTGTTGTGATCATTTCCCTCATGCTGCTTAGAAACACTCATTTCGATGCGGTTGAATACAGCTTCCATTTAGTGACAGCATTGATTTCCGGCGTGGCTTCATCTGTACTGGCCATCGGCCTGCTTCCATTCTTTGAGGGGAGCTTTGGCATCCTTTCCGCCATGCGGCTGATTGAGCTGTCAAACCCGAACCATCCGCTTCTCCGCAAAATCCTGACTGAGGCGCCAGGGACCTACCATCATAGTGTAATGGTGGCTAATCTGGCTGAGTCAGCATGTGAAGCAATCGGGGCAAATGGCCTCCTTGCCAGGGTAGGATGCTATTATCATGATATCGGGAAGACAAAGAGACCTCATTTTTTCATTGAGAATCAAATGAATATCGAAAACCCTCATGACAGGCTGCCGCCGCAGACAAGCAAAAATATCATTATTGCCCATGCTGTCGACGGGGCAGAAATGCTGAGGAAGCACAAAATGCCGAAAGAAATCGTTGATATTGCCGAACAGCACCATGGCACCTCTTTGCTCAAATATTTCTATCATAAGGCCAAACAAAACGGCATGGATGTCAATGAAGACGACTACCGGTATCCTGGGCCAAAAGCACAGTCGAAGGAAATTGCCGTCATCGGCATAGCCGACAGTGTCGAAGCAGCGGTCAGGTCCATGTCCAATCCGACTCCTGAACAAATTGAAGGTCTTGTCAGGAACATCATTTCAGACAGGCTTCAGGATGAACAGCTGAATGAATGTGACTTAACACTGAAGGAATTGGAAATCGTTGCACACACATTTTGTGAAACACTAAAGGGTATCTTCCATTCCAGAATAGAATATCCAGAATCCACGAAACAGAAGGTGAAACAAGCATGAGTTTAAATATTGATTTTATGGATGAAACGAATGAAGTAAAAAGCAGCCATATTGAGCAGGTTGAAAAGCTCCTCAATTTTGCAGCACAAAAGGAAAATGTCGAAGCTGGTTCTGAATTGTCCGTGACCTTTGTAACGAATGACCGGATACAGGAAATAAACAGGGTATACCGCGATAAAGACAAGCCTACCGATGTTATTTCCTTTGCCATGGAAGAACTCGGGGAAGGCGAAACAGAAATCGCGGGGGAAGGTATTCCAAGAGTACTCGGCGATATCATCATTTCAATCCAACGGACAGAAGAACAGGCCGGTGAATATGGACATTCTTTTGAACGCGAGCTGGGCTTCCTTGCTGTTCATGGATTCCTCCATCTCCTTGGATATGACCATGAAACAGATGAGGAAGAAAGAGAAATGTTCGGCCGACAGAAGGACATCCTTGATGAGTACGGGCTCACGCGATAAGAAGCCTGGTGCCGGGAAAAGCATGTGGCCTGTTTTTGCCGTAGCTTTTGCCGGAATCGGCAATGCACTGATGCAGGAAAGGAATATGAGGATTCATGCCCTTTCATCAGCTGTGGTCATTGCAGCAGGCGCCTGCTTTTCCTTGAGCCGGATCGAGTGGATGTTCATCATATTGGCCATTGGCGGGATGTTCGCGCTGGAACTGATCAACACAAGCATTGAAAGAGCTGTGGATCTGTCAACAGAAGAATGGCATCCGCTGGCAAAGCAGGCCAAAGATGCTGCAGCAGGGGCTGTGCTGGTGTTTGCTTTTGCGTCAGCAGCCCTCGGTGCAATCATATTTCTCCCGAAGATATGGGCACTTTTCCAGTAGGAGCGGCTGAAGCTTGCCGTTCTTTTTTTGTTGGAAAATGAAATTCACTGAATATGAACACTTGAATACAGATATTTGCGGACTTGCTTGAATTCGGATTTCCGGCTTTCTTGAAAACGCTGCCTGATTTGGTTAAAATGACAGAGCATGCAATTGAATACCATGTCCGTTTTTAGAAAATTCAATTTTTTTATTACGATTTTGCTACAATCAATGAAAATCTTGCAAAAATAAGGTAAAATATAAGAAGGAGAATACTCGCCTCCTTCGAAAGGAAGAATGACTGATGAAGACGGAAGTGTTAATTGAAGAAGCAAAAAAAGCAAGGGACAAAGCATATGTGCCATACTCCAATTTCCCTGTGGGGGCAGCCCTCCTGACTGAAGACGGCAAAGTATACCATGGCTGCAATATTGAGAACGCGGCATACAGCATGTGCAATTGTGCTGAGCGCACCGCCATTTTCAAAGCATATTCCGAAGGAGACAAAAAATATACAGCAATGGCAGTCGTAGCTGATACAGAGCGTCCGGTTTCCCCATGCGGGGCCTGCCGCCAGGTTATTTCAGAATTATGCCCAAATACGATGAAAGTGGTTTTGACGAATTTAAAAGGGGATATAAATGAATTAACAGTAGAAGAGCTGCTGCCTGGAGCTTTTTCACCGGAGGATCTTAATGAATAAAGAATGGAATAGCAATAGCGAACAAACTCATAAATCTGGATTTATATCTATTATCGGACGTCCTAATGTTGGTAAATCAACATTCCTGAACAGAGTCATTGGCCAGAAAATCGCCATTATGAGCGATAAGCCCCAAACCACAAGGAATAAGGTTCAGGGTGTACTTACAACCAATGATGCTCAGTTTATATTCATTGATACACCAGGGATCCACAAGCCAAAGCATAAGCTGGGCGACTTTATGATGAAGATAGCTCAGAATACGCTGAAAGAAGTGGACCTCATCCTGTTTATGGTGAATGCCGAAGAAGGCTTCGGCCGCGGCGAGGAGTTCATCATCGAGAAATTTCAGAATGTGAAGACTCCCATCTTCCTTGTCATAAATAAAATTGATCAGATTCACCCTGATAAGCTTTTCTCCATCATTGAATCCTATAAAGAGAAATACGGCTTTAAGGAAATCATCCCGATATCAGCGCTGGAAGGGAACAATGTGGATACGCTGCTGGAGCAGATCAAGCAGTATATACCGGAAGGGCCGCAATTCTATCCGGCTGACCAGGTGACAGACCATCCTGAAAGGTTCATTGTATCTGAACTGATCAGGGAAAAGGCTTTGCACTTGACCAGGGAGGAGATCCCGCATTCTCTTGCTGTAGTGATTGACAAGATGGAGAGGCGCGAAGACAAGGATGTCATAAATGTGATGGCTACTGTCATTGTAGAACGGGATTCCCAAAAAGGGATCGTCATTGGGAAGCAGGGCGCTATGCTCAAGGAAATCGGCAAGCGGGCCAGGACAGATATTGAAAATCTGCTGGGCTCAAAGGTCTACCTGGAACTATGGGTAAAGGTTCAGAAGGACTGGCGCAACAAAATGAGCCAGCTGCGTGATTTCGGATTCAGAGATGATGAATATTAAAGGGCGATTCAGCCATAACTAACCTATTTCACCTCAACTGGAATTATGCAGACTTTTTATTAACAATTATTACGTCTTATGATTTTCTAATGACAGGCTATGATAAAGGTAAGGAATTAATAATTGCTAGTTAAAAATTGAAAGGTGGGGTTTCCAATGTTGGATTTTACCTGGAAGGTCTTCAAGCAGACAGGTAATATTGACACATATCTTCTTTTTAAGGAGCTTGAAAAAGAAACTCAGGATTTGCCCGGAAGCAGTGAACAAGAACTAGCAGAAGTTGATTTTCCCATCTCATAGGTTTGTCTCTTGCAGGGATGGTGGCATAAATGTTTGAAAAATGCGAAGGAATCGTATTGAGAACAGTCAATTATGGTGAATCCAATAAAATAGTTACCTTATATACCCGGGAATGGGGTAAGGTTGGCGTGATGGCCCGAGGTGCAAAAAAGCCTAACAGCAGGCTTTCGGCTGTCACCCAGCCTTTTACTTATGGCTACTTCCTTGTTCAGAGAAGCAGCGGGCTGGGGCTTATGCAGCAGGGGGAAATGGTTTCCTCCATGCGCTCGATCAGGGAGGATATCTTCCTGACAGCATATGCCAGTTATATTGTTGATCTTACAGATAAAACAGTTGAAGAGAAAAAGCCGAATCCATTCCATTTTGAACTGCTTCACCAGACATTGAATTATATGAACGAAGGCTATGACCCTGAGATAATGGTGAATATTTACGAAATGAAAATGCTCAATCCCCTTGGACTTTATCCGGTCCTGGATAAATGCTCCGTCTGCGGAAGCACTGATGGGCATTTTTCTTTTTCCATCAGGGAGGGCGGTCTGCTTTGCCACCGATGCCTTGAGAAGGACCCATATCACTATAAGATTTCGCCGGCAGCTTTAAAACTCCTGCGTCTTTTTTATTATTTTGATTTGTCGAGGCTTGGAAATATTTCAGTTAAGCCGGAAACCAAAGCTGAGCTGAAAAAGATTATCTCAGCTTACTATAATGAATACTCAGGCCTCAGCCTGAAAACAAGAAAGTTCCTGGACCAGATGGACAAGATGGGCGGTTTCTTTGAAAAAGGGTAATGCCTGAGAAAGTCCGGCTCGTCTTATGCTTGAGGCCCGCAGGACGCGGGGCATGCAGACGTTGCCACAGGACGTGGCGTTTTTAGTCTGCGTTTTTTGAACAAACGCCTTCCGCATTTCAATATTGACTTTTATTTTGTTTTGTTTTATGATTCTCAATAATTAATAGTTCTGCTATGACGGAAAGAAGTAGTCCGAATGATCTGTAGAAGCGAGTCCGGGATGGTGTGAGCCGGATTATGGGTGTTGGATGAAGGGCGTTCCTGAGCGGATTGCGTGCTTTGGGCACATAAGGTGGCTGCATTGAATGGCAGCAAATAGGGTGGAACCGCGGGTAACTCTCGTCCCTATGCTTTTTGGAGCATAGGGACGGGAGTTTTTTTGTGCTTTTTCCCAATGCTCAGATTACAAAAATACCTATTGGAGGTGCCAGGATGAATATTCAAAATATGATTCTGACTTTGCAAAAGCACTGGTCAGAGCAGGGCTGCATCCTTATGCAGGCTTATGATGTCGAGAAAGGTGCAGGGACGATGAGCCCGTACACGTTTTTGCGTGCGATTGGGCCTGAGCCATGGAATGTGGCCTATGTAGAGCCTTCACGCCGCCCTGCGGATGGAAGGTATGGCGAAAATCCCAACCGTCTTTATCAGCATCATCAGTTCCAGGTGATCATGAAGCCGTCTCCTGACAATATCCAGGAGCTGTATCTTGATTCTCTTCGTGCCCTTGGAATTAATCCATTGGAGCATGATATCCGCTTTGTTGAGGATAACTGGGAAAATCCTTCCCTCGGATGCGCCGGATTGGGCTGGGAAGTGTGGCTTGATGGAATGGAGATCACGCAATTCACCTATTTCCAGCAGGTCGGCGGCATAGAATGTAAGCCAGTTTCTGTGGAAATCACTTACGGAATTGAACGCCTTGCATCGTACATCCAGGATAAAGAGAATGTCTTTGACCTTGAGTGGACTGAAGGATTTACTGTAAGGGACATCTTCCTTCAGCCTGAATATGAGCATTCCAAGTACACCTTCGAAACCTCTGATCCTGATATGCTTTTTAACTTGTTCAATATTTATGAAAAAGAAGCCCATAGACAGATGGAAGAAGGCTTGGTTCATCCGGCATATGATTATGTGCTGAAATGCTCCCATGTTTTCAACCTGCTCGATGCACGGGGAGCCATCTCTGTAACAGAAAGGACCGGTTACATCGGACGCTGCCGGAACCTGGCAAGGAAGGTCGCCAAAACATTCTATGAAGAACGGGAAAAATTAGGATTCCCGATTTTACAGCGGAAGGGAGAGATTGAAAATGGCGAAGCGTGATTTATTGCTTGAAATCGGCCTTGAGGAAATGCCGGCAAGATTTGTAACAGATTCCATGAACCAGCTTGCTTCCAAAGTGGAAAAGTGGCTGGAAGAAAAGAAGGTGCCGCATGGAGGAATCAGCGCCTTTTCAACTCCCCGCCGTCTTGCTGTCCTTGTAAAGGACGTAACTGAAACACAGGAGGATATCCATGAAGAGGCGAAAGGTCCGGCCAGGAAAATCGCCCAGAACGATGCAGGAGAGTGGTCAAAAGCTGCGATCGGCTTTTCCCGCGGCCAAGGCATGGGCGTGGATGATATCTATTTCAAAGAAATAAACGGCATTGAATATGCACATGTAAATAAATTCATCAAAGGAGCCGAGACTGCTTCTATCCTGCCGGAGCTGAAGGATATCGCTGAAAGCCTTACTTTCCCTAAAAATATGCGCTGGGCAGACAGGGATATGAGGTATGTAAGGCCGATTAAATGGATTATGGCTCTCTTCGGCCAAGATGTCATTCCGTTTGAAATTGCCGGGGTGCCTGCATCCAACTGGACTCTAGGGCATCGTTTCCTTGGAGAGAAAGTTGAGATCACTGAGCCTGCTGAATACGAAAAAAGCATGCTTGGCCAGTTCGTCCTTGTCAATGCAGAGGAAAGGAAAAATGGCATTCGGAGCCAGATTGAACGCTTGGCAGAGGAAAATAACTGGGAGATCCCAGTCGATGAGGATCTGCTCGAGGAAGTAACAAACCTTGTGGAGTACCCAACGGCCCTTTTCGGAAAGTTTGAGGAAGAGTTTCTTGAAATTCCTGAGGAAGTGCTGATTACTAGCATGAAAGAGCATCAGCGTTATTTCCCTGTCAAGTCTGCAGAAGGAAAGCTGCTG
This sequence comes from Bacillus infantis, assembly GCF_020171945.1. Lineage (GTDB taxonomy): Bacteria > Bacillota > Bacilli > Bacillales > Cytobacillaceae > Bacillus_AB > Bacillus_AB infantis_A. Next base: position 419,045 of record NZ_JAIVAP010000002.1, read on the forward strand.
CCTTACTTTGTAACTGTGCGCAATGGTGACCACAATCACCTCGAACAAGTTGCAAAGGGTAACGAGAAAGTGCTTCGCGCCAGACTCGCCGATGCAGCATTCTTTTACGAGGAAGACCAGAAGATGGATATTGAGTCAGCGCTGCAGAAGCTCGGCAGCATCGTCTACCATGAAGATATCGGCACGCTCGCTGAGAAAGTTGAACGAGTTAGAAAGCTTGCCAATGGGCTGGCAGAATCGCTTTCCTTGGACCCCCAAGAAAAGAAAAATGTAGACCGTGCCGCAGAAATCAGCAAGTTTGATCTCGTGTCACAGATGGTATACGAGTTCCCTGAATTGCAGGGGTTCATGGGTGAAAAATATGCTGCCCAAAAAGGTGAAGATGCCGCTGTTGCAAAAGCAATCAATGAGCATTATATGCCCCGTAATGCAGAGGATTCTGCACCTGAAAGCAATGAAGGTGCTGTCCTTGCTGTGGCAGAGAAACTGGATACGATCTCTTCCTTTTTTGCGATTGGCATGATTCCAAGCGGCTCGCAGGATCCATACGCTTTAAGAAGGCAGGCAGCAGGCATCGTCCAGATCCTCGCTGTTAAGGAATGGAAGCTTGAGCTTGAAGAAGTGATTAAGAAGTCGCTTGCACTTGTCAAAGAGTCAGGCATCGGCAAGAAAGAGGAAGAGCAGGTATATGATGAGCTGCTGTCCTTCTTTAAACTCCGCATCAAGCATACTCTGCAGGAGCGCAGCATCCGCTACGATATTATTGATGCCGCCTTATCAGGAAAAATCGGTTCAATGGCTTCTTTAATCAAGAGAGCAGAAGTATTGAATGCCCATAAAGGCGAAGATGGCTTTAAAGAGAGCATGGAGGCTTTGAGCCGTGTATTAAATATAGCTTCCAAAGCAGAACATCCTGCAGCGGTTGATCAGGGGCTTTTTGAAAATAAGGAAGAAGCGGAGCTGTACAGCCGTTTCCTGGAAGTTTCTGCGGTAATCGGCAAGGGTGTCGAAGCGGAAGAATATTATGGGCTGCTCGTGTCTATGAGACCTGAGATCAGTGCCTATTTCGAAAATACAATGGTCATGGCCGATAACACTGCTTTAAAGGAAAACCGTTTGAGCATGATGGCCGAAATCGCATCGCTGATCCAGGCATTTGCCAAAGTGAACGAAATAGTGGTCAAGTAAGAAGTAATTTTTGCTTTTTAGCTTGCTAAAAGATATGATTATGCAGAGAGCCTGTCAAAAATTCCGACAGGCTCTTTGAAATTTTTTCCTGTATGCCAGGTTAAATGTGAAATCATTCTTTTCATTTATAGCAAATAGTATATAATATTTTTATAAAAGTATGACATTATTAGCTGGCAAGCAAGGTGGTGAGGACAATAGAGCTTAATAAAAGGCAAGAACTAATATTGGATATCGTGAAAGAAAATGGTCCGATTACAGGTGAACATATTGCAGAGAGGCTGAATCTGACGAGGGCAACCTTAAGGCCTGATCTGGCCATATTAACCATGGCAGGCTATCTGGATGCGCGGCCGAGGGTCGGATATTTCTATACAGGCAAGACCGGTGCCCAGCTTTTGACTGAAAGCCTGCAGAAGCTGCTGGTAAAGGATTATCAGTCAATCCCTGTAGTGGTGAATGAAAATGTATCTGTCTATGATGCGATCGTCACTATGTTCCTGGAGGATGTCGGCACCTTATTTGTTGTCGATCAATCTTCTCTGCTGGTCGGCGTCTTGTCCAGGAAGGATCTGCTGAGGGCAAGCATCGGGAATCAGGAGCTGACAGCCCTCCCGGTAAATATCATTATGACGAGGATGCCGAATATTACTACCTGCAAAAAAGATGATCTGCTGATTGAAATAGCGAATCTCCTGATTGAAAAACAGATAGACGCTTTGCCGGTCGTGAAAGAAACAGATAAGGGCTTTGAAGTAACTGGCAGGATTACAAAGACCAATTTGACAAGGGCATTCCTGGCTCTTGCAGAACAAAGGTGATTTTGAAGAGAGGATGGATGAGCAATGGGTACAGTGCCGATCATCTATGTTGTTTCCGATTCAGTGGGGGAGACGGCAGAATTAGTGACGAAAGCGGCCATCAGCCAGTTTAATGGCAGCGATCTGACAATAAAAAGATTTCCTTATGTTGAAGATAAATATAATATTGACGAGGTATTATCTCTCGCGAAAATGGACCAGGGAATGATTGCTTTTACATTGGTAAAGCCTGAAATCCGCAGCTATATGGCAGAAGCAGCCGCCAGGGAAAATATACATGCCATCGACATCATCGGGCCATTGATGGACAGGATCCAGTCCATCTGCGGCGAAACCCCCTTGTATGAGCCGGGCCTTGTCAGGAAGCTGGATGACGACTATTTTAAAAAGGTGGAAGCGATCGAGTTTGCTGTGCAGTATGATGATGGCCGCGATCCGCGTGGAATCCTAAAGGCTGATATTGTGCTTGTCGGCGTTTCAAGGACCTCCAAGACGCCTTTATCCCAATATCTCGCGCACAAGCGGCTTAAAGTCGCGAATGTCCCGCTGGTCCCGGAAGTTGATCCGCCTGAGGAGCTGTTCCAGGTATCGCCTGCAAAGTGCTTTGGCTTAAAGATCAGCCCTGAAAAGCTGAACAATATCAGGAGGGAAAGGCTTATTTCACTCGGTTTGAGCGACAACGCCAGCTATGCCAATCTTGAACGGATTAAAAGTGAGATAGGCTATTTCGACCAGATTGTAACCAGGATCGGCTGTCCTGTCGTTGATGTTACGAATAAGGCAGTGGAAGAAACGGCAAACGTCATTTTTGATCTTTACCGAAGAAATATTTCAGCAAAGTAGCACATACTCTTGAGAATATGTGCTTTTTCTATTTTTTAGGCAATGCATTCCGGATAATTAGAAAATTAGGAGTGTACAGTAAAAAATAATGGCAAAACTGACTTTTATGCACTATAATAAAAAATTGTGATAAAAATATTCATCATTAGGTTTAGACTTACCACATAACGAATAAACTATTTATTGTGAGAAGTCAAGGCAGGCATCTAAAAAAAATTCGACATGAATCTCTTATGAAAAGTTGCTCTATTAAAGAAGGAATATGCGGAGTGATGTAGAATTACTAGTACATTAGGGAATAGAAGCATCCTTGTTGACGCTGATTCTTGTCCTGTTAAGATGGAAATTGTCGAAATTGCCAAAGGCTTTGAAATTGAACCGGTATTCGTCGCTTCTTACGCACATATGGTAAATGATTTTGGCGGGGCTGTCTGGAAGTTTGTTGATTCAAGCAAGGAAGCAGCAGACCTGTTCATCATGAATCATGTGAAAAAGGGTGACGTTGCGGTCACACAGGATATCGGCCTTGCCTCAACCCTGCTGCCTAAAGGGGTTTATGTTCTTTCTCCCAGGGGAACCTTATACGAAGAAGAGCATATCCATACCGCTCTGGATATGAGGTATCTCAGTGCCAAAGCAAGGCGCCGGGGGCAATATGGAAAAGGCCCTAAGCCTTTCACCCAGGATGACCGGAGCAGGTTTGTGAAGCAATTGACAAAGATTTTGTCGAATCTTGCAGGAAAATAGCTTTTTATCACGAATACCTCATAAGTAAAAATGGAGTTGTTCTCATGGCAGAGCGAATTTCCGAAGCGAAACTGGATGAAATCCGGCAAGCTACAGACATTGCCGATGTTATCGGTGATCATGTTCAGCTCAAGAAACAGGGGCGGAACTATTTTGGCTTATGTCCATTCCATGGAGAAAACTCGCCATCTTTTTCTGTTTCCCCGGAAAAGCAGATCTACCATTGCTTCGGATGCGGAGCCGGAGGGAATGTGTTCTCATTCCTGATGGAGCATGAAGGCTATTCCTTTCAGGAAGCAGCCGTCAAACTTGCAGAAAGAGCGGGGATCCAGCTTGATATTGAAGCCGCATCTGCAAAACAAAGCTCGCTGCCCGAAAATCTCCAGCAGATGATTGAGGCGCATGAGCTTCTCCGGAAATTCTACCATCATTTGTTAATGAACACAAAGGATGGCCAGCACGCACTGGAGTATTTGCTTGACAGAGGCTTTACAAAAGAGTCGATTGAGAAGTTCCAGATCGGGTATTCCCTGGATTCATGGGATTTCGTATGCAAATTTCTTGCAAAAAGGAAATTCAATCCTGAGTTCATGGAAAGAGCTGGGCTTATCATCAAGAGGGACAGAGATGGCAGTTATTTTGACCGCTTTCGCGATCGGATTATGTTTCCGATCTTTGACCGCAAAGGAAACACGATTGCTTTTTCCGGAAGATCGCTCGGGGCCGGAAATGAGCCCAAATATCTGAACAGTCCGGAGACAGCAATCTTTAATAAAAGTAAAATCTTATACAATTTCCACCTGGCAAGACCGGCAATCCGCAAGACACACCAGGCGGTCCTTTTTGAAGGATTCGCGGATGTCATTGCTGCCGACCGTTCCTCTGTTGAGAACGGGGTTGCCACAATGGGCACTGCATTGACGCCTGAACATGTTGCAATGCTCAGGAGAAATGTAGAGTCTGTCACCATTTGCTATGATTCGGATAATGCCGGAATAGAGGCGGCCTTTAAAGCCGCTAAAATGCTGTCTGAGGCTGGCTGCGGCATCAAGGTTGCAATGCTGCCTGATGGCATGGACCCGGATGATTACATCAAACAGCACGGAGCTGAAAAGTTTCGCAATGATGTAATTGAATCCAGCATCACCCACATGGCGTTCAAGTTTCTTTATTATAGAAGAGGCAAAAAGCTCCAGGATGAAGGAGATCGGCTTCTATATATAGAAGAAGTACTTAAGGAAATCAGCCTTCTGGAAAAGGCTGTTGAAAGAGATCATTACATGCGCCAGCTGGCAAATGAATTTTCTCTGTCACTGGAAGCGCTGAAGCAGGAGCAAAAGCAGATATACTTTGCCGAGAAACGAAAAAACCAGGGCAGTTCTGCCCCAGCACAAAAGAAGCATATGATCGTTTCACGGCGCCAGGATTCGCTGAAGCCTGCTTTTCATACAGCTGAAAGAAGATTGATTGCCCATATGCTGAGAAACAGCGATACCGCTTATAAGGTTCAGGAGCTTCTTGGAGGCAGCACCTTTAACATTGATGATCATCAGGCTATCATTACTTATTTATTTGCTTTTTATGAGAAGGGGAATAGTCCCGATCCAAGCGCCTTCTTAAATTTCGTTGAAGATGCAAAGCTTAAGCGGATCATTGCGGATATCGAGATGATGTCTGTCAATGATGAGCTGACAGAGCAGGAGCTCAATGACTATATTAAGCAGGTGTTGAATTATCAAAAGATGTTAATGATAAAGGAAAAGCAGGCTGAAGGGAAGGAAGCTGAACGGCAGAATGACTTTGCCAGGGCGGCATCGATCGCAATGGAAATTATTCAACTGCGTAAATTGCTATAGATAAGCTTTTATACGACTGGTTTGTGATTTTTGGAAGGAGGGGGACTTATGGCTGAAAAGTCAGCCCGTTCAAAAGAGGTTGATTCAGAGTTAACCATGGAACAAGTGAAGGAACAATTAACGGAAGTCGGAAAGAAAACCGGGGTGCTCGCATATGACGATATCGCGGAAAGGCTTTCCAACTTTGAATTGGATTCCGATCAGATGGATGAGTTTTATGAGTTTCTAGGAGATCAGGGGGTAGAGCTTGTCGGCGACAACGATGATGCGGACCCTAATGTCCAGGAGCTTGCCAAGGGTGAAGAGGAATTTGATTTAAACGATTTAAGTGTTCCTCCAGGCGTTAAAATTAATGATCCCGTCCGCATGTACCTGAAAGAAATCGGCCGTGTGGATCTTCTTTCTGCACAGGAGGAAATCTCCCTGGCGAAGCGGATCGAGGAAGGCGATGAAGAGGCAAAGAGAAGGCTGGCGGAAGCCAACCTGAGGCTCGTAGTCAGCATTGCCAAAAGGTATGTCGGAAGGGGCATGCTGTTCCTTGACCTGATTCAGGAAGGAAATATGGGCCTCATCAAGGCAGTTGAGAAATTTGACTACCGTAAAGGCTACAAATTCAGTACGTATGCAACATGGTGGATCCGCCAGGCCATTACAAGGGCGATTGCCGACCAGGCAAGGACAATCCGGATCCCTGTCCATATGGTGGAAACAATCAATAAGCTGATCAGGGTGCAGCGTCAGCTTCTCCAGGATCTCGGCCGCGAACCGACTCCTGAAGAAATTGCGGAAGACATGGATCTGACCCCGGATAAAGTCAGGGAGATTCTTAAGATTGCCCAGGAGCCTGTTTCACTCGAAACGCCAATCGGGGAAGAGGATGACTCCCATCTTGGCGACTTCATTGAAGACCAGGATGCGACTTCGCCATCTGAGCATGCGGCATATGAGCTCCTGAAAGAACAGCTTGAAGACGTCCTAGATACGCTTACAGACCGTGAGGAAAATGTCCTGAGGCTGCGTTTCGGGCTTGATGACGGACGTACACGCACTTTGGAAGAGGTTGGAAAAGTCTTCGGCGTAACCAGGGAGCGTATCCGCCAAATCGAGGCGAAGGCACTGCGCAAACTGAGGCATCCAAGCCGAAGCAAGCGGCTTAAAGACTTTTTAGAATAAAAAAACATTGTCAGAAAATAGTTTACTTCTTAAAATAGAGGTAAACTATTTTTTTTTTTGAAAAAAATGCCTTTGGATTTCCGGACAGGATGGGTGAATATGGATAATTCGAGAAAAGACATTATTGTAAAAGAAATTTTATACTGGAAGGATAACCGCATGCTTCCTGAGCATTATTGTGATTATCTGCTTGCTTTGTATACAGAAGGGAATCGGCCGAAGGATAAAGCTCGAAAGGCAAAAGGGTTTTATTTTCTCAATATCATTCTCTTGCTGCTGATTCCTCTATCGCTGTTATTCATTTATTTTACTGAATTATCTTTCATTTTGCAAATGGGCCTACTGCTTTTTTTTACAATTACTGGAGTAGCACTCGCCATTTATTTTACTAATAAAGGAATTGCACCGCAACTGCCTCTGGCTGTTTCGGCTTTAATATTGCTTTTGATGTCGGTTGAAATGGCATCTCATTTTTTCCCGCATCATAATACAGCCTTGTATGGGGCTTTAATGCTCAATTGTTTGCTTTGGATAGCAGCTGCCTGGAAACTCCGTCAGCATTATTTTGGGATATCAGGGGCTGTTGGACTAATCATCATTGCTATTTCTATTTTCATATAATAAATTAAATTTTAAAGTTTTTAAATGTTGAGAAAATTTATCCCTTCCTCGTATAATGGTAATGAAAGTGTATACAAAACTTCGAGGGGGATTTGCATGAATTTTGAATTGACTGCCGAACAGAACATGATTTTAAAAATGATCAGGGAGTTTGCTGATGAAGAAGTTGCTCCCGGTGCACTTGAAAGGGACAGGACGAAAGAATTCCCTAAAGAAATATTTCATAAATTATCGAAGATGGGTGTGATGGGGCTGCCGTTCCCTGAGGAATATGGCGGCGGAGGAGCAGACACTGTCAGTTTCGCAATTGTGACAGAAGAGCTCAGCAGGGCATGCGGTTCGACGGGGATCACATATTCTGCACATATCTCCCTTGGCGGGGCGCCCCTTTACCTCTTTGGGACTGAAGAGCAGAAGCAAAAGTATCTGGTTCCTATCTGCACAGGAGAATCATTCGGGGCATTTGGGCTCACAGAGCCGAACGCGGGATCAGATGCAGGCGGTACAAGGACGAGCGCGGTAGAAAAAGATGGGGAGTTCATCATAAATGGCAGCAAATGCTATATTACTAATGCGAGCTATGCAAAGCATCTGGCCATTACAGCAGTTACCGGCGGAAGCGGGGCGGATAAAGAAATCAGTGCCATCATTGTGCCGACAGATGCAGAAGGCTTTAAGGTAATCGATAACTACGAAAAAATGGGTCTTAATGCTTCCAATACCACAGAGCTTGTGATGGAAGATGTGCGTGTGCCGACTGAGCACTTGCTCGGCAAAAAAGGCGAAGGGTTCAAGCAATTCCTGATCACATTGGATGGAGGCCGGATAGGGATTGGCGCCATGGCTGTCGGAATTGCCCAGGCGGCTTATGATAAAGCTTTGCAGTATGCAAAAGAGAGGACTCAGTTCGGCCGCTCGCTGTCCCAGTTCCAGGCAATTCAGTTCAAGCTTGCCGATATGGCGATGAAGATCGAGCTTGCCCGCAATATGGTCTATAAAGCAGCATGGCTTAAGGACCAGGGAAGGCCATTTACTAAAGAAGCATCTATGTGCAAGCTGTATGCTTCAGAAATCTGTATGGAGATTGCAGACCAGGCAGTCCAGATCCATGGGGGCTACGGCTATATGAAGGACTATCATGTGGAACGCTATATGAGGGATGGAAAGCTGACGGAAATCGGTGAAGGCACGTCAGAGATACAGCGTATGGTGATTGCGCGGCAGATCGGCTGTTAAAGGCTATGGCTCCATTAACATGGGGCTTTTTTTATTGTTTGGAAATTTATGTATGGTGGGTCTTGCGGATATTTATCAATTATTGATCAACATCCTGCTGCTGCGCCGAGTTCACAATCCAAACTTACCAAAAAGGCCAAGAACGCCTTACCGGAGGTTCGGCTAAGAGGCCCTGGAAAAGCTGGTCACCCAGACGCTGCCGAAGAACGTGGCGGCCTTAGTCTGCGCTCATAGGGGTGACAAGGCGCTTGCGCTTTGTTCTGTACTGTCAAAACAGAGGCGGAATCTTTCAATTTCGAACATACTGTGACAAAGTTCAGTTTAGGGCTTTTCCTTACAGGGGTTTTCAAGTAAAATAGAGATTGTTTGTATTATATAATATACTTGACTGAGATGTTCTTACATAAGGGAGGTTAAAACATGAACCGAAATCCATTAATTCCGTTTCTTTTGATTGCTGTGCTAGGCATTGGAGCAATGTTCCTCGTTTCCTTCAAAGGGCTGGGCGATGCTAAGGACCTTGCGGCTGAGCAGGAAGGCGGCGGAGAAGAACAGACTGAAGAGGTTGCAGCCAACCCGGAAGACATTTATAAACAGACCTGTATCGGCTGCCACGGCGACCAGTATCAGGGTGGGGTAGGTCCTGCTTTGACAGGCGTTGGCGACCGCTATTCACAGGATGAAATCGCTGACATCGTTGTTAACGGTAAAGGATCCATGCCGCCAGGGCTTGTTCCGCAGGAAAAAGCAGGCGAAATGGCTGAATGGCTGGCAGGCCTGAAATAATGTACAGTTAAAGAAAAGCCTTTCTTTTGAAAGGCTTTTCTTTATTTTGGAGCTCTGATCAGACTCCTGGATATAAGTACTGCCGGGCTGCTGGACATTGCTTTCCGGCTTTTTTATACTAAGAGAATGATTATGAACCTGAATCTATGTAAAGTGGTGTGATATAAGAGATGAATACAGAACAATTATCACAGCGGCTGGCACGTGTCGCTGAATATATTCCGGATGGGGCAGCCTTTGCTGATATAGGCTCAGACCATGCCTATCTTCCATGCCATGTAGTCTCTAAGGGCAAAGTGCCCTTCGCAGTCGCAGGCGAAGTGGCAGAGGGTCCCTTTCAGTCAGCAAGGAATCAAGTCAGCCAGGAAGGGCTGGGCGATAAGATAGCTGTCAGGAAAGGGAATGGCCTGGAAGTGATTGAAGGCGGAGAAGTCGATTGTGTAGCCATTGCGGGAATGGGAGGCGCCTTGATTGCCAGTATTCTTGAAGAGGGAAAAGAAAAGCTGTCTTCAGTGAAAAGGCTTGTCCTTCAGCCTAATATAAGCGCCATTTCAATCCGTAAATGGCTGATTGAAAACGGCTGGGAGCTTATAGAAGAGGATATCCTTGAAGAGGATGGAAAGATATACGAAATCCTGGTTGCAGAGCATGGAGAGCCGCTCCGTCCCTACAGGGGGAAGGATGATAATGGCGCCTTTCTTTTTGGACCCTTCCTTTCAGCGCAAAAATCGGATACCTTCCAGAAAAAATGGCAGCATGAAATGAAAAATTGGCAAAGGATTCTGCAGGAACTGGATAAAGCTGCAGACTCGGAAGAAACACGGGCAAGGAGGCTGGAGCTCGGCAAAAAAATATCTATGGCAGAGGAGGCAGTAAAAAGTGAAAAAAGTTAACGGCCATCAAATCATCTCTTTGTTTGAGGAGTTCTCTCCAAAGAACCTGGCAATGGAAGGCGATAAAATCGGACTGCAGATTGGCGGACTGAATAATAAGGTGCAAAATGTCATGATTGCTCTTGATGTGCTGGAGGAGGTCGTTGATGAAGCCATCGAAAAGAATGTGCAGCTCATCATCGCCCATCATCCCCCGATCTTCAGGCCATTGCAGAAAATCAATACGGATACAGCAGCCGGAAGGATTATCGGGAAGCTCATAAAGCATGATATAAGCGTATATGCGGCCCATACGAATCTTGATGTGGCTGAGGGCGGAGTGAATGACCTCCTGGCGGAAGCTCTTGGTTTAGAGGACACAGAAGTCCTTGTGCCCACACATGAAACCAGCCTGAAGAAACTGGCTGTTTTCGTACCGCTCGAAGCAGCTGAGGCTCTTAGAGAGGCACTGGGCAGAGCAGGTGCCGGGGCAATCGGAGATTACAGCTTCTGTGCCTTCTCTTCGGAAGGGACCGGACAGTTTATGCCCGGGGACTCAGCCAATCCTTACATAGGGACCAGAGGCCACTTAGAAAAAGTAAAGGAAGTCAAGGTGGAAACAATTTTTCCGGATCATCTGGAAAAGAAAGTGATTTCTGCGCTGTTTAAAGCCCATCCATATGAAGAGCCTGCCTATGATATTTATCACCTTGATAATAAAGGCCAATCACTTGGGCTTGGACGGGTCGGAACGGTTCCTGAAGCAACGCTTGAAGAATTTGCTGAAAAAATTAAAGAGGCATTCGGGCTTGACAGGGTCCGCGTAGTCGGAGATCTGAACTCCCGTGTCAGGAAGGTGGCTGTCCTGGGCGGGGACGGAAATAAATATTTTACCCAGGCCAAGTTCAAAGGCGCGGATGTGTATGTAACAGGGGATATGTATTATCATACTGCGCATGATGCAATGATGATGGGCCTGAACATTATTGATCCAGGCCATAATATAGAAAAGGTCATGAAGAAGGGTGTGGCTCACATCCTTGAAAAAATGGCCAGGGAAAAGGGATATGATGTGAATTTTATTTCCTCAGAAGTGCATACAGATCCTTTCAAATTTATATAAAGGAAAGAGCTGCAGCGATTGCTGCAGCTCTTTTGTTTAAGCTCTCTTGATTTTTGGAAGCACTTTGCTGAGAGGCACTTTTTTCTCGGTTTTCCACGTTTCCGGGTCATTAGGATCGAACTGCTGAAGGAAAGTGATGACTTCTTTTGTTATTGGTGTTGGAGTCGAAGCTCCTGCTGTGACAGCCGCCTTTTTGGCATCTTTCAGCCATTCGATCTTCAGTTCAGAAAGATCGGCGATCCGATAAGCTGTAGTGCCCGCAATTTCCTCGGATACTTGGGCAAGGCGGTTGGAGTTGTTGCTCTTTGGATCACCGACTACAATCAGTACATCGGCTTCTCCTGCCTGTTCAGCGACCGCTTCCTGTCTAACCTGGGTAGCCATGCAGATTTCTTTGTGGAACTCTGCGTGAGGATATTTCTCTTTTATCTTATCCATGACAGTGACGACATCCCATTGGCTCATAGTCGTCTGGTTGGTAACAATTATCTTGCTGCTGTCCAGGGTGAGCTTGCCGACATCTTCTGCAGTTTGTACAAGAGATACTGCATGCGGAGCAACCCCAAGGGCGCCTTCAGGCTCGGGATGGCCTTTTTTGCCGATGTAAATGATCTGATAGCCTTCTGCATCTTTTTCCCTGATAAGATCATGGGTCCTTGTCACATCTGGACAGGTTGCATCAATTGTTACGAGGCCCTTTGCCTTAGCAATTTCGCGGATCTCGGGGGAGACGCCGTGCGCTGTGAATATGACAGTGCCTTTGTCGACTTTTTCAATGATATCTTTACGGTTTTCTCCATCCAGCGTTATAATGCCTTCCTCTTCAAATGCATCGGTGACATGTTTGTTATGGACAATCATGCCAAGTATATAAATCGGCCGCGGCAGGTTTTTATCCAAAGCGGCATTCCTTGCTATGACCATTGCATCAACAACCCCATAGCAATAGCCCCGCGGCGAAATTTTTAAAACATCCATTCTCCAATCCTCCCATTGCAGTGGAACTGAAACTTATTTTTAAGAGAATCAACTGCCCCTACATTATATAAGACTTATTGAGATATTACAAAAGGGGGCATTCAATTGGCAGAAAAAATCATTGGATCTTTTCCATAGCTGAGAAGGCGCAAGCCAAAACAAAAAGAATGCGCAAAAGCTGCATTCTTCACTGATTCTATATATATAGCCTGGGTGAGGAACTGCCCTTTCCGGGAGCTTTGGCACGTTTGGGAGCTTCTGAAGGCTGGTGGGACCCGGCTGTTTCAGGTTTTTTTTTCTCCGGCGGGGAGGGGGCTTTTTTTGTTTCAGAAGCTGCCTCCTTTTCACTTTCTTCACTTCCGGAGCTCTTCAATCCTCTGTACAGTTTCCACATGGCCGGAAGATTTTTGACCATCGGGCCATACTGCTGTACCATCGGCCCGAATTGCTGAGCTGTATTGAGCATTTTCTGTGTGTTAGACAAGAATCCCGAGATACTGGACGGATTGGTTATCGATTTTAGGAATCCGCCAGAACCTGCTGCATTGGCAGCGCCCGGAACTGCGGCGCGCATGCTATTCAATCCGCCTGCTGCTGATGCTGGATTCTTGCCTTTGCCCAGCAGCTTGGCCAGCAGTCCTCCGCCTCCCTGGCGTGTCTGCTGCATAGGTCCCATCATGGGTCCGAAATTGGGCCTGGCCTGCATCGGGCCTCTGAATTGCGGCGGCATTCCTCCGCCCTGCATCGGAAAACGGGGTCTAGGCTGCATAATTTGCCTCCTTTACTTAAAAGTTTCTCTTTATGTAAGCTATGCATCTGTCATGAAATTGGTTTAGGTTTCTGCGGATGTTTCCCTATTTTCATGTTTTGCCGGCTTTTTATTAAAAGGCTTTGTTCAACATTGCTTTTGAAGTTGGGCTTATCCGTGTAAAAACAGAGTTATACACTTTTCAGCATATATGGCTAAGGTGGCCCAAAATAACATGGGAGCCAGAGCCTATTAAAAACTCCCTGAATGGCTAAAATAATTATATCTGCGCTATTGGTGGTCTTTTGCAGGAAACTTTATTATAATAATATGATGGACAAAGACTGGTGAGACATGTTGTCCACTCAGGCTGCGGCCACTAACTATAAGGAGTTAATTATGACCGAAACGAAATTTGAACGATACGAACTTAAGCCATTTATTATAGAAGCTGTCAAAAAGCTCGGGTTCTATGAGCCCACGGAAATTCAGGAACGCCTGATCCCAATCATCCTTAAAGGGGACAGTGCGATTGGGCAGTCCCAGACAGGCACCGGGAAGACCCATTCCTATATTTTGCCGATCCTTCAGAAAATTGATCCTTCGAGGCAGGAGGTACAAGCTGTCATAACCGCACCGACAAGGGAACTGGCCACCCAGATTCATAAGGAGGTCCTTAAAGTAACAGAGCAGGCTGAAGGTGATGAGGAAATCAGCTCCAAACTGTTCATTGGAGGGACAGACAAACAAAGGACGATTGAAAAGCTGAAAGTGCAGCCCCAGGTAGTAGTAGGGACCCCAGGCAGGATCAACGACCTCGTCAAGGAAAATGCGCTCTTCGTCCATACTGCTTCAATGCTGGTCGTGGATGAAGCAGATCTGATGCTGGATATGGGCTTCCTTGAAGATGTAGACCAGGTTGCTGGCAGGATGCCTGAAAAGCTCCAGATGCTTGTATTTTCGGCAACAATTCCGGAAAAGCTGAAGCCATTCCTGAAGAAATATCTGGAAAACCCGAAATTCGTCCAAATAGAGCCCAAGCAGATTGCTGCTGCAAAAATTGAGCATTATCTGCTCCCGTCAAAGCACAAAAATAAGACCGAAATTGTCTTCCGTGCTCTGGAGGCTTTCAATCCGTATTTGGCGATCGTCTTTACAAATACAAAGAAAAAGGCTGATGAAGTCGCGGATGCCCTTATGCAAAAAGGCCTAAAGGTAGGCCGCATTCACGGAGACCTCAGCCCGCGTGAACGGAAAAAAATGATGAAGCAGATCATGGATCTGGAATTCCAGTATATCGTTGCGACCGATCTTGCTGCCAGGGGCATTGACATCCAGGGAATCAGCCATGTGATCAATTATGAGCTGCCGACAGATCTGGACTTTTACATCCACCGTGTCGGCCGGACGGCAAGAGCGGGATCTTCCGGCATCGCTCTCACGATTTATGATACGTCAGATGAAGATGCGCTGAACAGGCTGGAAAAGCTGGGAATCGAGTTCAGGCATGTTGATCTTCAAAAGGGCGAATGGATTGATTTGGGCGACCGCAACAGACGGAAAAAACGGCAAAGGCAGACAGACGAGATTGATGCCCATGCTCAATCCCGTGTGAAAAAACCGAAGAATGTAAAGCCTGGTTATAAAAAGAAAATACAAAGAGAAGTAGAGAGCATCAAGAAACGCCAAAGAAGGCTTAAAAAGAAATAAAGGCAGGCTGCCGGAGGGAGAGAATAGAATGCTTAAAATTGGTTCGCATGTGTCGATGAGCGGAAAAAAAATGCTCCTTGCCGCAAGTGAGGAAGCTGTATCTTATGGCTCCAGCACTTTCATGATTTACACAGGGGCCCCTCAAAATACACGCCGGAAAAAGATTGAGGATTTGAATATTGAGGAAGGCAGGCGCCATATGGAGGCCAATGGAATCGACAATATCATTGTCCATGCCCCTTATATCATCAATATAGGAAACACGACAAATCCTTCGACCTTTGAGCTGGGAGTCAACTTTCTGCGTTCGGAAATAGACCGGACGGAAGCAATCGGCGCCCGCCAGATCGTTCTTCATCCCGGTGCGCATGTCGGTGCAGGAACAGAAGAGGGCATCAAAAAAATCATTGAAGGACTGAATGAAGTTCTGAATGGCGAGGAAAATGTCCAGATTGCGCTGGAAACAATGGCAGGCAAAGGCTCTGAATGCGGGAGAAACTTCGAAGAGCTGGCCATGATCATCGATGGAGTCAAATATAATGATCATCTATCCGTCTGCTTTGATACATGCCACACACATGATGCAGGCTATAATATCGTAGAAGACTTTGATGGGGTTTTGAATGAGTTCGACAAAATTGTCGGGCTCGACCGCCTGAAGGTGCTTCATATCAATGACAGTAAAAATGAGCGGGGAATGAAAAAGGACCGTCATGAAAACATCGGCTTCGGCCACATCGGCTTTGACGCTTTAAGCTATATCGTCCATCATCCGCAGCTTGCAGAAATCCCGAAAATCCTTGAAACGCCATTTGTCGGGGAAGATAAGAACAGCAAGATGCCTCCATACAAATATGAAATTGAGATGCTCAGGAACAAGGAATTCAACGAAAACCTTCTTGCAGACATCATGGAAGGCAAATAAATGAAATACAGCTGCAGGGTGCTGCAGCTGTATTTTTTATGAGAGAGGCTTCAGGCTAAAGAGGTAATTATTCCCTGCCGATTAGGTGTTAAGCAGAAAAGAATTACAATAACCCTGTTGATTGCAGTGGAAGGCACGTAGACTCCAGCGGGATTGCAGCGAAAAAGTTGAGACCCCGCAGCGCGGAGCGTGAGGAGGCTCAACTTCGCCCTGCGGAAAGCGAAGTGCCTGCAACGGAAATCAACAGCCCCATACTAACAACTATGGTTTTTTATATTGGGTATAGGCTGCAGACTATACTGAAGTTTTGAGTATATGTTCCTCTAATGAGCTAGGCTTTTCCGCATTTCTATTGTCCAGCTCCAAAGCCTAGCCCCTCGAGTCATAAGCCACTTGGGAATTGAAGGCAAAGAACGCCTTCTATTCCCAAGCGTCTTATGCTTGTTGGGGCTGAACAAGGCTTTTCCGCATTTCTATTGTCCAGCTCCAGCGGCTAGAGCCTCGAGTCATAAGCCGCGCAAGAATTAAAGGCAAAGAGCGCCTTTTATTCTTGCGCGTCTTATGCTTGTCGGCTCTGGGCAAGCCGCTTCCGCATTTCACTTCGTAAATTGCATAAACAGCTTGTTTACTTCCCTTGCTGTGTCCGGTCCGGCAATTTTGGCAATTTCCTTAATTATCTTGGAACGTTCTGAATCCTGGAAGATGTTTACCTGTTTACCTTTTAAGTAATTGGCAATTTGTTTTGCCTGCACGTGATTTATGGATATTTGGAATTGCTTCGCATATTTTAAAAGCTCTTCAGTCGTAATTGTACTGACTTTATGATTGATGATATTCTCAAATATTTTCATTTTCTCCCACCTCCTCTGTACCTTATGTACAAAAGCCCGGAAATGTGACTGAAAAGTGCTTCCAGAAGAAAATTAAGTCAACGAATCCGGTTCACTTTACATTGTGGTGGAGTTCCGTTATACTACTAAAGTTAAATCGGAATCATTCTTATATTAAAAGGTGATAAAAGTGAAAGATCAAAAACCCATTATTGAGATATCAAATCTCACTTATAGATATGAAAAAGAAAATGTGCTGGAAAATATTAATTTAACCGTCCCTGAAGGGGCATTCCTTGGGATAGTGGGACCGAATGGTTCAGGGAAGTCGACTCTCCTTAAGATGATTCTCGGGCTTTTGAAGCCGCAGAAAGGCGAAATTCATCTGTTCGGACAGCCAATCGGAAAATTCAGGGAGCAGTCAAAAATCGGCTTTGTTTCCCAAAAGGCAAACTCCTTCAATACCGGGTTTCCTGCTACTGTGTTTGAGGTGGTTTCCAGCGGATTGACCAAAAAGCTTGGACTGTTCCGGTTTGCAGGCAGGCAGGAAAGGGCGAAAGTTGCGGAAGCGATTGAATCTGTCGGCTTGACTGCCTTTTCGGGCCGCAATATCGGCGAGCTTTCCGGAGGGCAGCAGCAGCGCGTCTTTATTGCCAGGGCGCTTGTCAGCAGTCCTAAGCTGATGATACTTGACGAACCGACGGTAGGAGTCGATGCTCAGAATGTACAGTCGTTTTATCAGATGCTTGGGGATTTAAATACCAAGCTGGGCATTACGCTGGTTCTGGTAACGCATGACATCGGCACGATAACCGATAAGGTCACACATGTAGCCTGCCTGAATAAGCATCTTCATTTTCACGGAAGGACAGAAGAATTTGAAGACTTCGATCAGAATGAGGTTTCAGAGTTTTACGGACACGGGCTCCATGTCCTTAATCATGACGGCCACCATCATCATCATGAAGGAGGCGCCTTATGATATCGGCTATCCTTGAATATGAATTCTTGCAGAACGCCTTTTTGACTGGCATTATCATAGGCATCATTGCTCCTGTCCTTGGGGTTTTCATCGTGGTGCGCAGACTGTCGCTGATAGCAGATGCTTTGAGCCATGTCACGCTTGCAGGGATTGCAGCAAGCCTCCTGCTGGAAAAAAAGTTCATAGCATTCAGCGGCCTTAATCCGATGTATATGGGTATGCTGTTTTCTGTTGCAGGCTCCCTTTTCATAGAAAAGCTGAGAGCTGTTTATAAGCATTATCAGGAACTGGCCATCCCGATTATCCTTTCGGGAGGGATCGGGATAGGAGTCATTTTCATTTCTCTGGCAGATGGCTTCAATACAGACCTGTTCAGCTACCTGTTTGGAAGTGTAAGTGCGGTCAGCAGGACAGACCTTTGGATAATTTTAATCATTAGCGCCATTGTGGCGATTCTTATAGTATTATTATATAAAGAACTGTTTTTGCTTTCCTTTGATGAAGAGCATGCTAAGGCGTCCGGCATCGCCGCAAAGAGCGTCCATTTCATTTTCATTGTGATGGTTGCCCTTGTCATTGCGGCTTCCATGAGGATTGTCGGGATTCTGCTTGTTTCATCCCTGATGACCCTTCCTGTTGCTGCCAGCATCCGCATTGCCAAAGGGTTTAAGCAAACCATTCTTTTCTCGGTGATCTTCGGGGAAATTTCTGTCCTTGGAGGATTGTCGGTTTCCTATTATCTGGACCTTGCTCCAGGGGGGACGATTGTAATGATCAGTGTCCTTATTCTTGTTTTAACCATCCTGATAAAATCCCTGTTCCTGAAATTTGCTTCCGGCGCTGAAAAAGCCGAGGCATAGGCGGGGCCTGGAAAAGCTGCCAGGAAGCAAGCAGCGCGATTTAAAGAGGTGATTGCAATGAATGTTGAAGAAGCCTTGATTCTTTTAAAAGAAAAAGGATATAAACATACAGGAAAGCGCGAAGAAATGCTGCAGTTCTTTTCTGACAGCAATAAATATCTCACTGCCAAAGATGTGCTCGATAAATTGAAGGACGATTACCCGGGATTAAGCTTTGATACGATATACAGAAATCTTTCTTTATTCGTTGACTTGGGGATCTTTGAAATGACCGAGCTTTCGGGAGAAAAACATTTCCGTTTTACTTGCTCGCACCATCATCACCACCATCACTTTATCTGTCTGGACTGCGGCAAAACGAAGGAAATTGAGACATGCCCGATGAATGAGCTCCAGGAAAACCTGAAAGGCTACGATGTATCCGGCCACAAATTTGAAATCTACGGCCGCTGCCCGGATTGTTTACATTGATATAGGAAAAACCGGCCTTGGGGCCGGTTTTTCTGTTTTTTTACTTTTTTTCAGCTTTCAGCCACTGTTCCACTGCTGCCTTCGCCTCAAACCAGCTGTTCACCCTTACAACCCCTTCAGGGATAGGATCGCGATTATAAGGTGTGTCAAAAAGGATGACGGGTATGCCGCATTCTTCATGGATCGCAACTGCATTATCATGCTTGTCTTCAAAGAATATATCCACTTTGTGCTTCTTAGCCGTACTGATTTTGTCATGAGAGCCAATCAGCTCAACATGATGAAAATTAAGCTCGTTTTCTAGGAACCATTCTTCGGTCAATTCCTGCAGATATGAGCCGCGTGCACTGATAAAGTACAGCTCATGCTTTGATTCCCATTCTTTCAGAACCTGTTTAGCTCCTGAAGCCAACGGGGAATTAGCATAAATCTTTGGTTCATTGTCAAGGAACCATTTTGCAAATTCTTCTTCGCTTATGTCAACCAGGGGATTTAAGTCATATTCTTTTACATCCTCCAGGGTCAGGTTTAATTGGAACGCTTCATTTAAATAGGGGATGATCGATGAAGGGCATGTCACTGTCCCGTCGATATCAATGCCGAATCTTTTCATATGTCTTTTTCTCCTTATATGGATGTCTCATACCATCTTAACAGAACTTGTGCCCTCCAAAAAGGATTGCAGGTGAGAAGCAGGAGATTTGCCTGTTTTTTTATATGGATAAAGAAGTATTTTAACTTCGATTACTGACCAGCAGCACGCATATCCCTTAGGGTCACAGCCGATTTGCCAAAAAGGGCAAAGAGCGTCTTTGCGGCAGGATCGTCATGAGGTCCCCAGGAACCTGATAATCCAGTCGCTGCCGCAGCACATGGCGTTATTAGTCTGCATTCCTTAAGTGAGCAAGAGAAGCTTGTGCTTTTCTTACCATACATTAGCATCGTAAAACAGGAGGAGAGAGCAGATAATAAATAATGCCCCTATAGAAGGGGGCAGCTAATTTGCCATTACTAACAAATCAGGCTTCTGAAAGCGGAGGGATTATATTGGCAGATCAAGAACGCTCTCAGCAAGAACAAGACCTTCGCCACAGCGAAGAGATTGGCGAAAAAAATGAATATGGGTCAAGGAATTATACAGAAGAAACAGCGGCCGAAATCGCAGCACCTGTTTCGCTGGGAAGGGACAGCGGCCGGGAGGAAGACCGCGGAGAAGAAAATACCGGGATGGACCTCTCTGGCGGTATGATGGGGTATGGAGCCTTAGCGCTTTCCATTCTCTCACTTTTTGTCCTGCCGATCCTGTTTGGCGCCGCCGGCATCATTCTCGGCTTCATAGCGCGCAGAAGAGGGGCGCGCACAACCGGGGCTTGGGCAATCGGCATCGGTGCCGTCTCCATTATCATTGGAATCTTTATCCTTCCGTTCTTTTAGGCGGGAGCAGGAAAAAGACCGGCTCAATATTTGAGCCGGTCTTTGTTTGCTGCTGTCGAAGCGGGTGTAAAGCCGCTTTAATCATTCATTTGAAGCTGTTTTTCAGCTTCTTGTTTCGCATAGTATTCTTCAGCGATTTTATCGATCTCGATTTTCAATTCTTCTACCATTGTATCTTCCGGAACTTTGCGGACTATTTTCCCCTTGCGGAACAATAGGCCTTCCCCGCGGGCACCGGCGATGCCGATATCTGCTTCGCGCGCTTCTCCGGGGCCGTTTACAGCACAGCCGAGCACAGCTACTTTTATAGGTGCTTTGATCTTCTGGATATATTCTTCTACTTCATTGGCAATGCTGATCAAATCGATTTCAATCCGTCCGCAAGTCGGGCAGGAAATAAGTGTAGCGGCATTTGAAGATAGGCCGAATGACTTCAGGAGTTCCCTGGCGACTTTGACTTCCTCAACAGGGTCGGCACTTAAGGAAATCCTTAAAGTATTACCGATGCCTTTGCTTAATATGGCACCAAGGCCTGCGGCGCTTTTCACTGTGCCGGCAAACAATGTCCCTGATTCTGTAATTCCAAGGTGAAGCGGGTAATCAAAGGCCATGGCTGCTTTTTCATAAGCTTCGATGGCCAGGTTGACGTCAGAAGCCTTCATGGAAACAATGATGTCATGGAAATCAAGGTCTTCAAGGATTTTGATATGGTGAAGGGCGCTTTCCACCATACCATCAGCAGTCGGGTAGCCGTATTTCTCAATGATCCGTTTTTCCAGTGAACCGGCATTTACACCGATCCGGATGGGGATCCCTTTTTCTTTAGCGGCTTTAACAACTGCTTCCACTTTTTCACGGCGCCCGATATTACCGGGATTGATCCTGATTTTGTCAGCTCCGCCCTCGATAGCCTTAAGAGCCAGTTTATAATCAAAATGGATATCCACTACTAGGGGGATATTGATCCGTTTTTTTATTTCAGCAATGGCATTTGCCGCTCTTTCGTCAGGGCACGCCACCCGGACGACTTGGCAGCCTGCTTCTTCAAGCCGCTTAATTTCAGCGACTGTAGCTTCGACATCATGCGTCTTGGTGGTCGTCATGCTTTGGATAACAAGTTCATTATTGCCGCCGATGGTCAGGTTGCCTACTTTGACCGGGCGGGTTTTGGTACGATGTATAATTTCACTCAATGGTGATTCGCTCCTTTAAATATGGAATTGGAACAAAAAATGAATTTTCAGCAGCGCATTGCAAAGTCCTGCTGCTGTCAAACTATATCCTATTGTATCAATGAACCTGCTGAGTTGACAAGAATGAGGGTTCTGGCATTTATCTTTTCAATTGTTAGTTTTTGCGTAATCCGGAAATTTATAAATTTTACCTGCCTGGATCTTCCCGGCCGTCACCCCGCTGTTAAGCCTTTCAAAATCTGCTGCTACCTGGGAGATGGAAACGGGAACTGAGCTGTTGAGATGCCTCTCTACGATCGTCAGGACAGTTTCCCCGGGTACTGCCTTCTGTTCGAAATAGGCCATAGAACCTTCAGCAGGCTCCACTGTGGAGGAGGCTTCAAGGGCTGGAGCTTGATCAGGGGCAGGAAGGGTCCCGCGGCTCAGATCATAAAATATAATATATATAGCAAGGACAGAAATCAGCAGCGCAGCAATCCGTTTCATGAGCAAAGCCTCCGATCGGCAGTTTTTTACTGAATGTATGCCTGTACATTCAAAAATAGAACAAGCCATTCACACGAAACATCATTTAGGAAAAAATTACTGCTTCTTTACAAATGCTTAACAATACCTCCCTATAATGAAGGATAAATAGAGGGGGAGAGATGCATTTTGGCAAAAACATCACAGTATTCCATCAAACTCAAAAAGGCCGGCAAACGAATTGCCAAACCTTTTCAGAATTTGAAATTAAGCTTAGCGTGGAAACGTCTCATGGCAAAGATGCCGCTGCAATTCAGGCTTTTGTTCCTGACTTTAGGGCTGCTTATTGCGGCCATTTCTGCAGTTGCCTATATCTCATATGAAAAATCAAAAGATACAGCGATAGAGCTTATGGAGCAAAGGCTGGAAAGAGAAACAAAAACTTTTTACCAGCTTGCACAGAACTTGATGTTCATTTACGTGGGAAATGAAGACGAGTTCAGCAAAAAGGTGAACCAGGTACTGAGGGGACAGGAAGCGGAGCTGGCAAAAGATGGGCTGCACGGTGAGTATTTTCTGATTTCGGAAGGAAAGGCGGCAGCATTTGATGTCAGCAAAAAATCTTCTTTAATATTTCCGGAGAAGCTTTTGGCCGGCATCCAGGAAAAAAAGCCGGGATTGCCCATGAAAATTTACAAGGACAAAAATATACCCTTTCCTATCACAATGTCCAGGAACTTAATGGGGTATTTTTAATAGCCATTCCACAGGAGCAATATCTTCACAGTGTTTATGATATGGCAAAATACATACTTATTGCTGCGATTGCCAGCATAGCGGCAGCCGCCCTCCTTATTTTGATGCTGGTCCGAAGCATTACGGGCCCGCTCAATTCGTTAAGGGATATTATGAAGCAGGCCAGGACAGGAAGACTTGACCTGAAAGCAGAATCACGGACCACTATCCCGGAGATTACATCTCTGATAAAGAGCTTTCATAGCATGATGCATCAGATGAGGGAACTGATCGTCCGCATTTCGGATACATCCAGGAATTTGACATGGACAGGCGCTGATCTGCAGGAAATTTCCGGCCTGGTTCTGGAAGAGCAGGAACATCTTAATGAAGCCATCCGCATGGTAAGGGCCGGGGCAGAAGAAACCGCAGGAAGCTCAGAGAAAAGCATTCAGCTTTTTCAGGAAATGAAAAATTCGATTGAAAGCATTTCTCAGATGATGGGAAGCATGACTGCGAGCGCCAGCTCAATGAATATATCAGCATCAGAAGGAGAAGCAAGCATCAAGGAGCTTGTGCATACCGTGAGAAATTATGAAAAAGAGCTTAAAGGAGTTTCTGCCTCTGTACAGGAGGTAAGGGACTATTCAGATAAAATCGCACAGGTGGTTACACTCATTCAGGAAATTGCCGGACAGACAAAGCTTCTTGCCCTGAATGCGGCCATAGAGGCAGCAAGGGCAGGGGAATCAGGCAAAGGGTTCGCGGTCGTGGCTGATGAAGTAAGGAAGCTGGCAGACCAATCCTCGAAAGCTGCTGAAAATATAACAGGGACAATTGCAGAGATGGTGAGCATTTCTGCAAAGGCTTCAGATGGTTTCCAGGAGATGCAGGGTAACTTTAAGATTCATCTGGAGGCAGCTGAGAAAAGCATGACCACATTTGATGTACTCATGCGGGAAATTTCATCCGTGAGCATGATGATCAAAGAGTCCGAGAAAGGCCTGGCCATCCTGAATGGGATATTGCCTGAAGCCGAGGCTTCAGCAGAAGGATTCGCGTCCGTATCACAGGAAACACTTGCTAGTGCTGAACAGATGATTACAGCTTCCAATGAGCAGGCAGCCAAGACCAGAAGAAGCCATGATGCGGGGGAAAGCCTTATTTCCCTTTCCGGGTCGCTTGCGGAAACCATATCATTGTTTAAATATTAAAGAACGAAAAAAGGCGGCCCAATTGGTCCGCCTTTTTCATTTGCATTTAATTGAGATGGTTATCCGGCTGAGAATTCAGCTTGATCACTGCCGCTTATTGCTTGCTCTTTGGCAGCGGCACTTCCTTTATTGCCAGCATAAGGATGATGATGGAAACAAACCAGTTGATCATGAAGCCGCTTGGCACAGTTGTCTGCAAAACGCCCATGACTGCAAAGAAGACTGTCGGCAGTGTGACACTGTATGCGGCCATCCGCCATAAGTGCCTGTATTGCAGCCGGCGGCCCGCAATGCTGCGGAGAAGCAGGCCAATCAGCGCCAGCACGGAAACCTCGATAAATTTAACCGCGGTGCTGAACAGGTAAATGACTAAAGCCATAATAATGATGAAAATCACCAGGACTGAATCAATGGAATCCAGGAATGATACTGCCTCTTCCTTCGTCAAAGTCAGATCGCCAGCCATTGAATAAGAATAAGATTGAACCTGCCCGCCGGCAACAAACATAAATTCATCTTTAAGCATTGCGAGGGCCATATTGGAATCGGCCAGCTCTTCTTTATTGGCAGTGCCTGTTGAGTCAAATACAATGGTAAAGCTGTTTTTATTGATGATGATGGGAGCTTTTTGATCGGAATGCAGTTCCCCGTTCTCAATTGTGAAATCAGGGATATCCTCTGCCAGGCTCTCACGGGCGGCATCTGCTCCGGACATGATGGCCGTGCTGAAATAATAGATGGTTGGCAGAACGGACAGGAGGGTAAGGAGGAAAACATATAGAATTGTCTTCCCGATTCCCTGAAAACGGAAGGCGGCTATATCCCTAGGGGAATAGAGACTTTTAAAAAACTGTTTAAATACATTCATTTTGACACACCCTTAAAAAGATTCACCATTTATTTTAGCCGCAGCGCCCCATATGTACAAGTATGATCAATAATCAGTTTTGTAACATAATTGTAACATTAAGCTTAAATGTTAAGGTATTGTAAATTTGGCTAAAGTAATCTTTACTTTTTATTTACCCATCATACATAATGATGTGGGGTTTGTAGATTAATGTCGAATCTAAAAAGTTATAGGGGTTGAAAAATGGTGGAACTAAACATCCAGCAAATGCTTTTTGAATTTTTGGGCGGCCTTGGTATTTTCTTATACGGTATCAAATTCATGGGCGACGGCCTTCAAAAATCGGCCGGTGATAAACTTAGGGATATATTGGACAAGTTTACTACCAATCCGGTCATGGGTGTTCTCGCGGGGATCATTGTCACGATCCTTATCCAGAGCAGCTCTGCTACAACAGTCATTACCGTCGGCCTTGTCAGTGCCGGCTTCATGACCCTGCGCCAGGCAATTGGCGTCATCATGGGTGCGAATATCGGAACGACGGTAACGGCGTTCATCATAGGTATTGATGTAGGAGAATACGCACTTCCAATCATTGCATTGGGCTCAATCATGCTATTCTTCTTTAAAAATAAAAAAGTACATAATGTCGGCCAGATTGTTTTTGGATTCGGGGCATTATTTTATGGGCTTGAGCTTATGAGCGGCGGGATGAAGCCGCTCAGGGGGCTTGAGGCGTTCCACGAATTAACAGTCAATATGAGCTCAAACCCGATCCTTGGTGTAGTGGTCGGAACATTGTTCACGGTCATTGTCCAAAGCTCGAGTGCGACGATCGGGATTCTCCAGGGCTTGTTCTCTGAGAATCTGATCAATCTTGATGCAGCTCTGCCGGTCCTCTTTGGGGATAATATCGGGACAACCATTACGGCTGTCCTGGCAGCCATTGGGGCATCTGTAGCAGCAAGGAGAGCTGCAGCTGTTCACGTCCTTTTCAATCTGATCGGGACAACCATTTTCCTGATTCTGCTTCATCCATTCAATCTGGTGATTTCTGCTTTACAGGATAAGCTGAGTCTCAATCCGGAAATGACGATTGCGTTTGCACACGGAATCTTCAATACGTCCAACACATTGATCCAGCTTCCGTTTGTAGCAGCACTTGCCTTCATAGTCACAAAATTGATTCCGGGCGAGGATTCAGTTGTTGACTATAAAGCAAAACATCTTGATCCGGTATTTATAGAACAGTCTCCTTCAATTGCCCTTGGCCAGGCGAAGGAAGAAGTGCTCAGAATGGGGTCGTTTGCGGTTAAAGGCCTTGAAGAAACAAATCTGTTTTTAAAGACGAAGCTCAAAAAGCATTCAGACAGCACATACCAGCTTGAAGAAGCCATCAATAATCTTGACCGCAAAATTACAGATTATCTGATCAGTCTATCGACAAGCTCACTTTCGGAAAATGAATCTGAAGAGCATACAGTGCTGATGGATACAGTCAGGGATATCGAGCGGATCGGCGACCACTTTGAAAACATCATTGAACTGATTGAATATCAGCAGGCCAATAAGGTGAAAATCACTGATTCAGCGATGAATGACCTTGAGGATATGTTTGCTTTGACAATTTCAACGGTGAAGGAATCACTCGAATCCCTTGACCATAATGATAAGGAAGCTGCAAGGCATGTTGTCAAAAAAGAAGAGGAAATTGACAAGATGGAAAGAAAGCTTAGAAAGCAGCATATCATCAGGATGAATGAAGGGACATGCACCGGGCAGGCGGGAATTGTTTATGTAGATATCATCAGCAACCTTGAGCGTATCGGCGATCATGCTGTAAACATCGCAGAGGCTGTTTTAGGAGAAGACAATTAGTGTATAGTAAGCAAGAGGGAAACCTCTTGCTTTTTCCTTTTCAGACGGGAAAGAAAAATAAAAAATCGAAGGTGCTGGTCTAATGGATTACGTATACTGGACGATAATCATTATTTTATTTGCGGTTGCTTTTATCGGCCTCTTTCTACCTATCATTCCAAGCGTCCTTTTCATCATTGGAGGATTTGCTGTTTATGGGCTTGCCTTTTCTTTTGAGCCCTTCGGGTGGCTGTTCTGGCTCGTCCAGGGGATGTTTGTCCTGCTTCTTTTCGGCGCCGATTATGCCGCCAATATGATTGGCATCAAGAAATACGGGGGTACAAAGGCGGGTATCTGGGGAAGCACGATCGGCATCCTGGCCGGCCCTTTTGTCATCCCGGTTTTGGGGATACTGATCGGCCCCTTCATTGGCGCCATAGCCGCTGAAATGATTGTCCATAAGAAGGGCATCAAGGAAGCTGCAAAAATCGGTATGGGATCGGTTGTCGGCTTTGTCAGCAGTATCGCGGCAAAGGGGTTCATCCAGACAGTCATGATCGTGTACTTCCTTTTTCTCGTTTTATGACCGCTCCTTGCATAAAAGGGAGATGGGAGGGTATTGTATATCTGTCAGGCAAAGCTTTTTGTTTGAAAGGATTACCCAAGTTTGGTAATCTTACATTAAAGTCTTTTAGAACGATTCTATTTTCTGAAAAATGGAATAGATGCCGTTCGGAAGCTAAATAATGATACATAGGGAGGAATTTATTATGGCATTTGAATTACCGCAATTACCTTATGCTTATGATGCGCTGGAGCCAAACATTGACAAAGAAACAATGAACATCCACCACACGAAGCACCATAACACATATGTAACAAACCTTAACAATGCATTGGAAGGCAATGAAGAGCTTCTTTCAAAAACAGTTGAGGAAGTCGTTTCAAATCTTGACGCTGTTCCTGAATCAGTCCGCACAGCAGTTAGAAACAATGGCGGAGGACATGCCAACCACTCTTTATTCTGGCAGATCCTTTCTCCAAACGGCGGCGGCGAGCCGACTGGCGAGCTTGCAGATGCGATCAGCAGCAAATTCGGCAACTTCGAAAACTTCAAAGAAGAGTTCGCAAAAGCTGCTACTACACGTTTTGGTTCCGGCTGGGCATGGCTCGTAGTCAACAATGGCGAGCTAGAAGTAACAAGCACTCCAAACCAGGACTCTCCATTGATGGAAGGCAAAACGCCTGTCCTTGGCCTTGATGTTTGGGAGCATGCGTACTACCTGAAATATCAAAACCGCCGTCCTGAATATATCAACAACTTCTTTAACGCAGTTAACTGGGAAGAAGTATCTAAGCGCTATAGCTCAGCAAAATAATCTTTCCATCCATTAGAGGCAGCAGATTCGTCTGCTGCCTTTTCGCGTGCAATCAAAGCGGTCCTGGATGAATAAGCAGCTGCCCATTGTAGAAGACTACCCTTAGAAACAAAGGGGAGTTTTATAATATGAGCAAAATGAATAAGCTGATCGGAAATATTGAGCTGAATAAAGACCTGACCCTGCTGCTTTTAATCGGGGGGCTTTATTCTCTGAGTGTTGCTCTTTCAAACACTTTTGTAAATATTTATTTATGGAAGCAATCAGGGGAATTCAGGGATCTTGGGCTGTATAATTTATCAATTGTCGTTATCCAGCCGCTTACCTTTATCCTTGCAGGAAGATGGGCGAAAAAAATTGACAGGGTCATCGTCCTGCGGATCGGCGTCATATGCCTGGCTCTTTTTTATTTGACTGTCCTGATCATCGGCACTAAGGCATCGCAATTCCTGCTGCTCCTTGGAGCGCTGCTTGGAATGGGATATGGGTTCTATTGGCTGGCGTTTAATGTGCTTACCTTTGAAATCACCGAACCGGATACGCGGGATTTTTTTAATGGATTCCTTGGAATCCTTTCTTCTGTCGGAGGGATGATTGGGCCCATCTCAGCCGGCTTCATCATATCCAGGCTGGAAAAATTCACAGGGTATTCGATTGTTTTTGGGCTTTCTCTGGTCCTTTTCTCACTTGCTGTCTTTTTAAGCTTTTTCCTGAAGCGCCGTCCTGCGGAAGGGGCCTATTGGTTTGTCCGCATTTTTAAAGAAAGAGATAATAATCCCAACTGGAAGCTTGTCACCAATGCCCACTTTTTTCAGGGGCTCCGTGAAGGAACCTTTGTGTTTGTCATCTCTGTCTTCGTTTTCATTTCGACAGGCAGTGAAATGGCCCTCGGTACATTCGGGCTGATCAATTCAGGCATTGCCTTTGTAGCGTATTATCTTGCATCAAGGCTCATAAAAAAGAAATACCGCAAAAAATCGATCCTGGCTGGCGGACTGATTCTATATGCCAGCATCTTTTTTATCATCATTGATGTTACGTACGCAAGGCTGCTTATGTATGCGGCCTCGATTGCCATTGCTTACCCGCTTCTGCTTGTTCCCTATGTTTCCATGACCTACGATGTTATAGGAACAGGCTGGCGTGCAGCTGAAATGAGGATTGAGTATATTGTCGTAAGGGAAGTATTCCTGAATATGGGCAGGGTGGTATCCATTCTCTGCTTCCTCGGTGCAGTCACTTTTTTCAGCGAGGAAAAGAGCATTCCCATTTTATTGCTGTTCGTTGGGGCAGGCCATTCAGTGATTTACTTCTTTTATCGGAAAATTCAAATCAAGCCTGCATAGGAGGGGGAGCGAGAGCCCCCTCTTATTTGTGTTCTAAAGCTAATTATTTCCTGTGAAAACCAGCAGGCTGTTTATAGAAATATTTTCTACTTTCTTTTACAATATAAGAAGACAATCCATGAGGAAAGAAGTGTGCTGCTGTTTTGAATAAAAAAAGAAAAAAGAAGAACCATGTGCCTATGAGGCTGAACATGCTGTTCTTTGCTGTATTTTTGCTGTTTTCCATGCTGATCCTTCGCCTAGGCGTCGTTCAGATCGTGTATGGGGATGACTACAAAAGGGAAATTGAGAGAACAGAGGACGTGACAGTCAATAACCCTGTTCCAAGGGGCAAGATGTTCGACAGCACTGGCAAGGTGATTGTCGACAATACGCCGCAGAATGCCATCACCTACACTAATAAAGGCGCAAGCCAGGAGGAAATGCTAAAGGTAGCGGAAAATCTGGCCAGCCTGATTCAGAAGGATACAGAAAAAGTCCAGGAGAGGGATAAGAAAGACTACTGGATCATGAAGAACCAGGAGAAGGCAGATGCGAAAGTATCACAAAAAGAGATTGATGCTTTAAAGGAAAAATATGAAGATGATAAAGAGTTCAATAAAGAAGTATATGATCTGAAACTGGAACGCATCACAGAGGAAGAGCTGAACTCACTCACAGATAAAGATCTTGAAATCCTGGCGATCTACAGAGATTTCACAAGCGGATATGCATTGACTCCGCAGATCGTGAAAAATAAAGATGTTACCAATGAAGAATTTGCGGTTGTCAGTGAAAATCTTCAATTCCTTCCCGGGGTGGACACGACAACCGACTGGGAAAGATATTATGCTTTTGGCAGCACGCTGCAATCGGTGCTGGGAAGGATCTCAAAATCAGATGAAGGCCTGCCTGCGGAAAAGGTGGATTATTACCTGGCACGCGATTACAGCCGCAACGACAGGGTCGGAAAAAGCTATATTGAATTGCAATATGAGGATGTTCTGCATGGCCAGAAAGCAAAGGTTAAAAATATTACCGACAAAGGCGGAAGCCTTCTAAAGACTGAAACGATCAGCGAGGGCCAGAGGGGCAAGGACCTGGTCTTAAGCATCGATATGGAGCTTCAGAAGGAAGTGGAGAAAATCCTCGAGGAAGAGCTCAGGGCTGCCAAGCGTTCCCCTGGAACCGCACTTCTTGACCGGGCATATACAGTCCTGATGGATCCGATGACCGGGGAAATTCTGACCATGGCCGGCAAGAAAATCGCTGATGGCGAGATGCAGGATGATGCCCTGGGGAATATTACGACAACCTATAATGTCGGATCTGCCGTAAAAGGGGCCACCATCCTTACCGGCTATAAAGAAGGGGTCATCCAGCCGGGGTCAGTCATCTTCGACGGGCCTCTGCGAATTAAAGGCACTCCCATTAAAAAATCATGGAAGAACTTCGGGCCGCTTGATGATATCAATGCGCTGAAATACTCCTCCAACGTCTATATGTTCCAGACAGCCATCAGGATCGGTGGCGGTGTCTATAAGCCGGACAGGCCGCTCCCGCTCAATGAGGAAGGGTTTGATACAATCCGGGATTCCTTTGCGCAATTCGGCCTGGGGGTAAGGACAGGAATCGATCTGCCAAATGAGCAGACCGGATTCAAGGGGATGAGCGACAAGCCTGGTTTCATGCTTGACCTTGCAATCGGGCAGTATGACACCTATTCCAATATGCAGCTTGCCCAGTATGTTTCCACCATCGCCAACGGCGGCAACCGGATGGAGCCTCATATCGTCAAGGAAATCCGTGAGCCTCTGATGGACAATAGTGAGCTCGGGCCAATTCTCGAGGAAATCAAGCCGAAGGTCCTGAACAGGCTTGATATAGAAGAAAACTGGATGAAACGCGTCCAGGAAGGCTTCAGAAGGGTCATGCAGGAGCCGGGCGGTACAGCTTACGGAAACTTTGGCGGAAAAGGGAAAACCTATAAGCCGGCAGGGAAGACAGGGACTGCGGAAGCCTTTTACGATGGGCCAAGAAGGAAGGATTTCGGCAAAGAACCGCCTGAAACCATGAACCTGAGCCTTGTAAGCTATGCTCCTTCAGACAATCCTGAGGTAGCCCTGGCTGTTCTGGTCCCATGGGCCTACCAGGGAAGTGTCGATCATGGAGCCAACAAAAAAATCGGCGAGCGGGTACTTGATGCCTATTTCGATTTAAAGAAGAAGCGTGCCGAAGAAAATAAAGATAAAGAAGAAGCAGTCCAAAAAGTGGAGAACATTGAAGACGTAAAAGAAGGCCAGGAAGCTGACCGTGAAGAAGCTGGACTGTAATAACGGGGTTAAGTTCGTAACAGCGGATTTAGAAAGATTTTTAGACAATTGAGCCAGAATCTTTTGCTGGCCAGTTCATGAATTTTATAAATGCATGTTGATTGGAGTGCAAGGCACGCAGACTTCTCATAAAATGCATGCGCATTTTTCTCGTGCGAGGCAATTCGAAGAAGCAGATTCAACGTCCTGCGGGAGGCAGCGGAAATGCTGAGACCCCGCAGGAACGCCAGTGACGAGGAGGAGTAACTCCGCCCCGCGGAAAGCGATTTGCCTGGAACGGAAATCAGCAGCGGCATAGCTTTTCATTATAAATCCAAGCCTGTCTCCTTTGGGGACAGGCTTTTTTCTATGTTCAAATATATCATCATTCCCTCAAATCCGACTTTTTAACACAAAAGGAGACCTCATTTACAAAAGCTTTACATTTAGTTAAAACCAGATTAATAGAAAAGCCTTATTCTAATACTCGTAGGACAAAACAACCAAATCTCTTAGGGGGAATAAAGAAATGAAAAGCTTTAAGTACTTAGCACTATCAGCAATGATCGGGGCAGTGCTAGCATTCACAGCAGCTTGCGGCAACTCTGAAGAAGGAACAACAAATGGTTCCCAAACAGATGGAGGCAACAGCACAGAGCAAGCAAGTGATGAAGATAAGCAGCTTCAAGGCGAAATTAATATCGATGGTTCATCTACTGTATATCCAATCATGGAAGCTGTAGTTGAAGAATTCGGTATGGAACAGCCTGGAGTAAAAGTTTCTGTTGCATCATCAGGTACTGGCGGAGGCTTTAAGGCATTCATCGCCGGGGACACAGATTTGAGCAACGCATCCCGCCCAATTAAAGAAGAAGAAGCAGCAGAGCTCGAAAGCAAAGGGATTGAATACACAGAATTCAAGCTTGCCAATGACGGCCTCTCTGTTGTAGTAAGCAAAGACAATGACTGGGTTGATCACCTGACTGTTGAAGAACTGAAGAAGATGTGGGTTGAAGATGGATCTGTGAAAAAATGGTCCGATATCCGTGAAGGCTGGCCTGAAGAGGAAATCAAATTCTATTCACCAGGTACAGATTCCGGAACATATGACTACTTTGATGAAGTAATCCTTGAAGAAGCGCCAATCGTTGAAAAAGCAACACTTTCAGAAGATGACAATGTACTTGTACAAGGAGTTACAGGCGACAAAAATGCAATCGGCTACTTCGGCTATGCTTATTATGCTGAAAACAAAGACAGCCTGAAGGTAGTTCCGATCGACGGCGGAAACGGCCCTGTTGAACCGAACAATGAAACAGTAGAAAGCGGAGAATATGCACCACTGTCAAGACCGCTCTTCACTTATGTGAAAAACGAATCGCTTAAAAATGAAGAAGTTTATGAGTTTGTCAAATATACAATTGAAAATGCCGGCGTCCTTTCTGAAGATGTAGGCTATGTAAAGCTGAAGGATGAAGAATATGATGAGGCAATGAAAACATTAGAAGGCCTTAAATAATATTTAACAATTTTATGATGGGAAGCGCGTCACCTGTGCTTCTCATCTTGCTATGCGGATGAAAGGGGTTTTCATTTTGGCACTAATAAAGTCATCGGACACATTTTCCGTCCAGGAAATGATTCAGGCGAAAAAGCAAAAGAAAAACGCAGGAAATATGATTGAGAAACTCGTACCATGGCTTCTGCTGCTGACAGCTGCAGTTTCAGTGCTGACGACAATCGGCATTGTCATGACTCTTATTGTAGAAACATTCATCTTCTTCGACAGGGTAAGCATCGGAGAATTTCTGACAGCTCAGAAATGGTATCCTTTCTCTGAATCACAGGGGTCATATGGCATCCTGCCGCTTGTTTCAGGCACTTTGAAAGTTACTGCGATCGCGGTTATAGTTGCGGTGCCGATCGGCCTCGCATCAGCCATCTTTTTGAGTGAGTATGCATCTGACAGGACCAGAAGGATCATAAAGCCTATCCTTGAGGTGCTGGCAGGCATACCGACGATTGTTTACGGTTTTTTTGCACTGACATTTGTAACGCCAATCCTTCGGGATATGATTCCTTCTCTTGAAATCTTCAATGCCCTGAGTCCGGGAATAGTGATCGGCATCATGATTACGCCGATGATAGCTTCGCTTTCAGAGGACGCTATGTCTTCGGTTCCGCGTGCGATGCGGGAAGGGGCTCTTGCAATGGGATCGACTAAGCTTGAAGTGGCCTTCAAGGTTGTCCTGCCGGCAGCATTATCGGGTATTATTGCTTCAGTTGTGCTTGCTGTATCAAGGGCAATCGGAGAAACAATGATTGTAGCAGTGGCAGGCGGATCGACGCCGAACCTTTCATGGGACGTGACAAACAGCATCCAAACCATGACAGCTTATATTGTCCAGGTCAGCCAGGGTGATGCCGGCTACGGGACAACGATCTATTACAGCATATACGCGGTTGGATTTACACTCTTCCTGTTTACTCTAGTAATGAATCTGTTCGCCCAGTTCATTTCCCGCCGCTTTAGGGAGGAATACTGATGAAGCTGATTGACCATACTTCTGTCGTTAACAAAATGAAACCGAGGCTGTATAAGAATGTACTGTTTAAATTGATATTCCTGGCAGCCACCATGTTTGGATTATTGATTTTGGGAATCTTATTGTATCGGATACTCACTCAAGGGGCCGGCTATCTTGATATGCAGTTCCTTCAAAGCCTTCCATCCCGGAAGCCTGAACTGGCTGGGGTTAAAACAGCTCTGATCGGGACGATTTGGCTCATGGGCGTCGTTGCCCCGGTATCACTTCTGCTTGGAGTGGGAACGGCGATCTACCTGGAAGAATATGCAAAGAAAAATAAGTTTACT
This sequence comes from Bacillus infantis, assembly GCF_020171945.1. GTDB lineage: Bacteria > Bacillota > Bacilli > Bacillales > Cytobacillaceae > Bacillus_AB > Bacillus_AB infantis_A. The sequence continues at coordinate 453,454 of NZ_JAIVAP010000002.1, forward strand.
GACTTCATTCAAGTGAATATCTCAAACCTTGCAGGTGTGCCTTCGATCGTTTTCGGGCTGCTCGGTCTTACTGTATTTGTAAGAGCGGCAGGGTTTGGCACAAGTGTAATTGCAGCCGGGCTGACTATGAGCCTGCTTGTATTGCCAATCATTATTGTAGCTTCTCAGGAAGCGATCCGTTCTGTTCCCAAGGAGCTTAGAGAAGCTTCATACGGAATGGGCGCAACCAAATGGCAGACAATCGTCCGGGTTGTCATGCCTGCTGCAGTGCCCGGCATACTGACAGGCGGAATCCTGGCTCTTTCACGGGCCATTGGGGAAACTGCACCGCTGGTTGTCCTTGGTCTGCCGCTGTTCCTGGCGTTCCTGCCAAGGTCGGTGTTTGATATGTTCACTGTACTGCCTATGCAGATTTATAACTGGACCGGAAGGCCGCAGGAAGAGTTTCAGGCGCTTGCAGCTGCAGGCATCATTGTTTTGCTCGTGCTTCTTATCGGCATGAACTCTGTTGCCGTCCTGATCAGGAATAAATTTCAGAAAAGATATTAAGGCTCTCAGACAATAGATCAGATTTCAGCCTGCCCATTATGATGAGCAGCAAATCAGGCGAGCTAATAATATAGGATGAAGGGGAGTTTTTCATAATGAATGCAACAATAGATAAAGTGAATGCACCAGCTGTCAGAAAAGGCAGCACCCAGGGGTCTGTTAATGAAAAAAGCATCGTATACAAAACGAATCAGCTGAACTTGTGGTACGGCGATAATAATGCATTGAAAAATATTGATCTGGATATCTATGAAAATGAGGTGACAGCCATCATCGGCCCTTCAGGCTGCGGGAAGTCGACCTATATCAAAACGCTGAACAGGATGATCGAGCTTGTTCCCGGAGTCAGGACTTCAGGGGAAATTGCTTACAGGGGCAGGAATATTTTTGACAAGTCTTATAAAGTGGAAGAACTGCGTACAAAAGTTGGCATGGTGTTCCAGAAGCCTAATCCTTTCCCGAAATCCATTTATGAAAATGTCGCCTACGGGCCAAGGATCCACGGGATCCGCGATAAAAAAATTCTTGATCAGATCGTGGAAAAGAGCTTGAAGGGAGCAGCCATTTGGGATGAAGTGAAGGACCGGCTGAACCAGAATGCCTTTGGACTTTCAGGCGGCCAGCAGCAGCGGCTCTGCATTGCCCGCTGCCTCGCCATCGAACCGGATGTCATCCTGATGGATGAGCCAACCTCTGCCCTAGATCCAATTTCTACTTTGAAGGTTGAAGAGCTTGTACAGGAGCTGAAAAAAGAATTCAGTATCATCATCGTTACCCACAATATGCAGCAGGCTGCCCGTATTTCAGATAAGACTGCTTTCTTCTTGAATGGTGAAGTGATTGAGTTTTCCAATACAGACAAAATCTTCTCCAATCCTGTCGACAAGAGGACAGAAGATTATATTACCGGCCGATTTGGCTGATGCCCGGTTAATAAGGAAAACACATTTTACAGGAAAAGAAGGGAGCTTATAAAATGGCAATCCGCGAAAAATTTCATTATGATTTGAAAGAGCTGCAGAATAAATTGATGGAGCTGGGCAATTTTGCCGACCAGGCTTTGCTCCGGGCGATTAATGCCCTTGAAGGCAAGGATATTGAATTGTCGCTTGAAATTATGGAGGATGATACGAAAGCTGATGTGCTATATGAAGAGATCAATGACCTTGCCATCCTTCTGATAGCAAAGCAGCAGCCGGTCGCAATTGATTTAAGAAGAATCATTGTGGCGATTAAAATTGCTACTGATATTGAAAGGATAGCCGATTTTGCCGTCAATATCGCGAAATCAACCATCCGCATCGGAAGCGAGGATCATGTTAAGCCGATCGTCCATATTAAAGAGATGTATGAAATCACTTCCAGGATGCTTAAGATGTCACTTGAGGCTTTCAATGAAGAAGATATCAGGAAAGCAAAAGAAGTGGCAGAAATGGATGACCAGGTTGATGACCTGTACGGCCAGACAATACAGGAACTCCTGCAGATCAATCTGCAGAAGCCTGAATACCTGCCGCAGATCACTCAGCTGTCCTTTATTTGCCGCTATCTTGAAAGGGCAGCAGACCATGTGACCAACATATCCGAAAGTGTGTTTTACCTCGTAAAAGGAAGGCACTATGATTTGAATAGCTAAAGCAAAGAGCCCTGCAGTAATCCCGGATTCTGCGGGGCTTTTCCTATATAAAAAAAGGAGGATGAAGCCATGCTTCATCCTCCTTCCTTTATCTGCCTTTTGTGATGACTGTTGCAATCTGCTGGGAAGTCATTTCATTATTCAGTTCAAATGTGCCAAGCTGGATCTTTGTGTGCATGCCGCTGGAAATGAGGTACTGCTTAAATGCAGACTCATTGGTAATGATTTTGGCTGCAGCCAGCTGGCTTGCGATCTCACCAGTATCCATTCCGCTTGAAATTGTGATTTTATAGGTGATCACTTTTGGTTCAGCTTTTTTTTCCTGCTCGTCTTGTTTAGGTTTTTCTTCTGCGTCTGCGTTCTTATCGCCTTCTTTGGCAGGCTTATCCTCTTCCTGGCTGCTTTCAGCTGCCTCTGCCGTCCTGCCTTTTAGATCATTATATTCTTTTTCGGACAAAAGGATATATCCGTTTTCCTTCACGCTTGCTTTGGCAGCCTTCGAATCCGAAAGATTGATATAATCGTCCTTTGAAAAGAAATAAAACGCGCCGATGAGTCCGGCTGTAATCAGCATCCCAAGTGAAAATGCCCGCAAGGTCAGTCTGTTCATGAGTACTCTCTCCTTGCAGAAAATTCATTGACGATCTCCTGTACTGAGCTTCTGGAAAGGGAGGACTGCTTTGAAATCTGGTCGATGGACAGCCCTTGCTGTGAAAGGGAGAGAACCTGATTCTTCAATATGGGATTGACTTGCCCGGAAGAAATCGGCTGGCCTGCCGGTTTGGCAGCAGCTCCGTCTACTAATAGCTCTTCTTCAAGCACCTTCAGCTTTTTCTTGATTAAGTAAAGTTCCTGTATCTGATGGATTGATACCTGGTCAATTTCTTCACGAATGCTTTTATATGGATCTTTCAGAAAAAACGAGAGTATGAGAAGCAATATTGCCGCGGCTATCAGGCCGATCATAACATAACCCATTATATTCACCTCAATAATAATTTTTTAGTGCCCTAGTAATTTTACCACTACAGGTGACAAAATTCGACTCTATCTAGCAGGAAAAGAGTGTTTATCTGCATAATCCGTACTTTTGGCTGAGTTTAAAATAGAATCCGGCTGTAATGACTGGTTCTAAATTCATGCAGAGAAAATATTTTGTCCTTGGATGCACGGGGCTCAAAGGACCTGCATATTACGACAAAATGCGTTCATTGTGGGGGCGCGTGTTCAGTGATAACATGAAAGTAATAAGACGGGCCGGCAGGGCATATAATGGCAGGTTGGCTGGCAGGAGGTGCACCATGCAATCTGAAATTATCAGATTAAGGGAAAAAGGGCTTTCTTTCAGAAAAATCGCAAAAGAGCTCGGTACAACGCGCGGAAAAGTTCAGTATCAGTGGATGAAGCACGTGAAAGAGTCGGATTCAAAAGCGGAAGAGAAGGAAAAGAAGCATATAGTGATGGAAGCGGCCCGGGTATCCGCAGATTATTTGATGAAAGAAGAGGGGATATCTGCCTGGCAGGTGCAGGATGGAAGCATCTATTCCTTCTGGAGGACGGCAGCCATGAAGAAAACCCTTGCTGCTTCATATTTTGAAGTTCATGAAAGTGACCTGGAGGATGTCATCAGGCTTTATGATATCACCAGTATAATTTTCAATGGCAGCAATGCACACAGCTTTCAGGAACATATCCCCGCTGAAGGACAGAACTCCATTATGTTTGAAGGCCTGGCGCCTGACCGGTCTTACTGCATCGAGGCAGGAGCCAAGGTCCATGGGAGGTTCATCCCTTTTATGAGATCCAATTCAGTTCAAATACCAAGGAATTCCGCGGAACAGGCAGGGCGTCTCAAGGAAGATCTAAAAGCACACGAAGCTGGATCCCCGCCAAATTGGATTGAACATGTCAGCACCTACAGCTTTTATACAAATGATAAGGGAGGCGTTTAAACTGGCCGCTACAGGAGGATTCATTGTATACGCAGAAGCGCCTGTCATGAACTTTTATTCTGATAGCCGGGAGATGCAGGGTGAAATTTTTTCATTTACTGTAAAGTTCATTCTATTTCTCGAATCTGCACAGGAAAAACATGGGATGAAGCTGGCGGTGACGCCCATCTACTACGAGCTGCTCGATCAGCCTGATTTTCAGCAGAAAATGGCTGAGTATTTAAAAGCGGACAAGCAGGCTGACATGGCGCTCCATATTTGGGAGAAGCATCAGGGAAGGCTGAATATCTTTGTGCGCCAGCTTGCCGAAAGCGGCCGGCTGGAGCTCCTTGCTTCCCCGGCATGTTCAGCAATCCTCCCTTTTCTTTCGACTCATAATGGAATAAGAAAGCAGATAGATACTGGAATATCCATCATGAATGATTATTTTTCCATCCATCCGGAAGGATTCTGGTTTCCTAAAGGGGCTTATGAGCAAGGACTTGACCTTTATCTAGCTGAAGCAGGCATCCTTTACAGCTATATAAACGGCAGGACAATCGGCTATGCAGACCCGGCGCCAAAGGGTGGAAGGAAGAGAGAAGTCTTGTCTCCCCACGGGGTAATCATGGTCCCTGTCTATCCATTTCGGGGGACAGAAGATAAGGATGATGGTATGCCGGCGGTCAGCCTGCATGATCTCAATGTTTATAACCTTGAGAAACTATCTGTTCTATCAGCCTCCTCCTCCAAGGAAAGTGCTGATAAATTGGAAAGAGTCCACCTTTCCTCATCATTTTTAGAAGCTGGCGGAATTCCCTTTGAAGAGATATCCGGCTTTTGGGAGGAGTGCTTCTTTTTGGAAAGGAAGCTTGGGAAGATTGGAGAATCTTTGAAGAGTAGCCGGGAGCTTAGGATTTATAAACAAATGACAAGAGAATGGATGTTTTTTTTGAATACCGCCGGAGCACACCCCGATTATCGGGGGGAATCAGAGAAGCATGCTGAGGCATTTCGGAAGCTTGAGAGGCTGTTTGCCGCTGGAGAGGGAGGAGAGGCCTTCCTGGAAGAACTGGAGGGGAAATCACCCATCCTTGCAGCAATTGGTGGAGGAGAGCAGATAGCCGAAACGGGCAGTTTGCCAAAGATCCTGATGCTTTCCTGGGAGTACCCGCCAAATATTGTCGGAGGCCTTTCACGTCATGTCCATGGACTGGCCTCGAGCCTTGCAGGGAAAGGCTTCGATGTTCATGTTCTTACTGCCGGCACAGACGGGGCGCCAATGGAGGAGAAAGCTGATGGAGTCACTGTCCATCGGGTGAGGCCGCTTGCTGCTGCAGAAGAAGATTTTCTGTACTGGGTAGGGAGCCTGAATCTGGCTATGGCAGAAAAAGGGCTTGAGCTGGCACGCATCCACCGCTTCTCCCTCATTCATGCACATGACTGGCTTGCAGGGCCAGCTTCAGAATCACTTAAATCTGAGCTCGGTATACCGCTGCTGGCAACGATACATGCAACTGAACATGGAAGGAATAATGGCATATATACGGAAATCCAGAAGTTTATCCATCAGAAGGAAAGCAGGCTGGCTGAAGCTGCAGACATGCTGATTGTCTGCAGCAGGTATATGAGAGAGGAAATCCAAAAGATCTTTCATATCGAAGGAAAGCCTGTTCACATCATAGCCAACGGAATTCATCCTGGTGATTTTCGCCAGCCGGATATGGATGTTTTAAGCCAGCTGCCAGTTGACCCGCACAGAAGGCTTGTATTCTCCCTTGGCAGAATGGTGAAGGAAAAAGGCTTTGATACCCTATTGGATGCAGCAGCCCTCATGAAAGAAGAGTTTCCGGATGTGTATTATTTTATAGCCGGAAAAGGTCCGCTATTGGATTTCTATAGAAGGAAAACGGAAGAAATGGGGCTGTCCGGGACCGTATTCTTTATAGGGTTCATTGGTGATGAGCAGCGCAACGCTTTATTTTCACTATGTGATATCGCGGTTTTTCCAAGTGAATATGAGCCTTTTGGTATAGTGGCGCTGGAATCGATGATACATGGCAAACCAACCATCGTGTCAGACACAGGCGGCCTAAAAGGGATTGTCAGCCATAAAAGGACAGGTCTGCTGATGGAGCCGGGAAGTGCTCTAAGCTTTAAGGAACAAGCTGCTTTCCTTCTTTGCAATAAACAAGAAGCCGAAGTGATCGGAAGCATGGGAAAAACTGCAGCTCTGCAGCTGTTCAGCTGGGACAGGATTGCTGAAGAAACCAAAAGGGTGATGGAAGACTGTGTACTGGGCTGCAGAATTTAGCGGGCTATCGTACATTTCGCAGACTATTGACTACATAGAAGGGATAAAGGTGCGAGGAAATGAGACAATCAGCCAATCTGCATGATTTAGACCAAGATAGCAGACGGGCAGGCGGGAGGCTGCTCGTCAGGCAGGGAGTATGGCTGGAAGGCCGGACCTGCTGGCAGGAAAAGGGATATGGCGGAGACATTTATCCTGAAAAAGGAGTTTCGGTCTCTTTTGGCCATAAAAAGGGCGAAACAGAATCTGATAAATTTTTTGCAAAAGTGGTGAATGACCAAGCATCTTCTGTCTCCGTCAAATTATTATTTGCTTTTTATCAGGAAGCAGGGGGCGAAGCTTTTTCGTTTGTTTCACCTTCAAGAGAGGCGATTTACCACGCATGCAATAACAAACTGTTCCTGATCTCTCCAGATTCGCCCGGCAGGAATCGGACACAGCTTTCAGCCCTGTCTTTAAGTGCTGCTTTAGACGGACAAATCTGGAAGCATGAAAAAAGGGGGATATTGAATTATGTTCCGATGATCAGGGGGGAGTCTTCCAGTGTGCTGCTTCTGGAGATCTCTGTACCGGCAAAAGAAATGGTCCATGGAGGGGCTTCTGTTTCGATAAGGCCGCTGGATAAGAATGTTTAAATCAAAAATTAAAAAGTCATGAAAAAACGGACTAGCATTTAAGCTGAATTAATGATATTATAGAAAAGTCGTATGAACGAACTAGGATGAAACATAGTTTGGAGGGAAATTACATGCGTGTGAACATTACGTTGGCTTGCACAGAGACTGGTGATCGTAACTATATTACTAAAAAAAATAAACGTAACAACCCAGATCGTCTTGAGCTTAAGAAATACAGCCCAAGATTGAAGCGTGTTACATTGCACCGCGAAACAAAATAAACAGTGGATTCTTCCACTGTTTTTTTGTGCCCATTTTCAGGAGTCCGGACATGTCCGGGCTTTTTTATTATTCTTCATTTTTTAATCATCGCCATATCCATGATTATGCTATGATGAAGAAAATGGCTGGGAAGGGAAGGAATTGACTTGGCAGATAAAAACAAGCTTCGGAAAGAAGTGAAAGAGAAGCTTTCGAAAATAGCTAAACAGGAATATGAACAATATTCCTATCAGCTCGCACAAAGGCTATATAATGAAGAAAGCTGGAAAAAGGCAGGAACAATCGGGATAACCGTTTCCAGGTTTCCTGAGCCGGATACCCTGCAGATCATCCGCCGCGCCTGGGAGGAAGGGAAAAGAGTCGCAGTCCCTAAGTGCTTTCCTGCGGATAGAAGGATGGAATTCAGGCTGCTGTCTTCCTTCCTTGAGCTGGAATCTGTGTACTATGGCTTATTAGAGCCGATTGAATCGTTGACAGAAAAGATTGAGCCGGAGGAAATCGGCCTGACGGTTGTCCCTGGCCTTGCTTATTCTTCCGGCGGCCAGCGGCTTGGCTTCGGAGGAGGCTACTATGACCGCTGGCTCGCTGGATATGGCGGGAACACCATTGCCCTTGCCTTCCGCATGCAAATGGTTACTGAATTGCCTGTTGAGCCCCATGATAAAAAAATTGATATGATCATTACAGCTCCTGATGATGTTTGATTTTTTATGGCTGTCAGCTTTTGTGCTGCTTGCATCTATCCTAAGCTTGAAGCTGCGGCTTCTGGCTCCATCTGGGAGCATTGCAGCCGCTGCAGCGGGGATATGCATAGCATTTGGTACCGGCTGGCGGGGCCTGGCTCTGCTGGGGCTGTTTTTTTTAACATCCAGCTTATGGTCGGTTTACAAAAAGAAACAAAAAACAATGATGGAAGAAAAACAGGGAAAAGGAGCCCGGAGAAACTGGCTTCAGGTCGCAGCCAATGGCGGGCTTGCTGCGGTTTTCAGCATCATATACGTGTTTGACCCGCAAATATTGTGGCTTTCTGCCTTTTCTATTTCCCTGGCCAGTGCCAATTCTGATACCTGGTCCTCTGAGATAGGGGCTTTGAGCAAATCCTACCCTATCTCCATCAGGACATGGAGAAAAGCAGCAGCAGGGACATCCGGGGCAGTCAGCGTCCTTGGATCGGCAGCAGGTGCAGCAGGCTCACTTTTTATAGCTGGCGGAGCAGGTTTGCTTTTTTCCTTTCCATCAGGGCATATGATGGCCATCTTTCTGTTCGGATGCATCGGTAATATACTGGATACCTTTATTGGTGCGTATTGGCAGGCTTCATACAGATGTGCCTATTGCGGGGCTGATATAGAAAAAAGCAAACATTGCGGAAGCCGGGCCGAATTGGTTTCCGGGTACAGATGGATGACCAACGATGCTGTCAATTTTGCAAGCGGGTCAGCTGCTGCCCTTTTGGGGATTGGCTGCGTGCTTTGGCTGTCATAATACATACAGGAACCCGCTGTAATCATTGAATGCTGATGGATAATATGGAGTTTTTCGTTAAAAATAATCTCAGGAGGGATGATGTATGTCACGGATTATTTCCATATTAGCCATTGGCGTCGGGGGATATTATCTTTATCAAAACCGTTTTCGCGTAGTCAATATAGTGCTGGGAAGCTCTGTCCTGCGCCGTCTGTTTGTTACTTCATTGATGAATGTACCAGGCGTAAGGAATAAAATGATGAAATCGGTTTTTTCCGGAAATACAAGCTGGTAAGCTTGCCGGAACTGTCCGGAAAAAGGTCCAGAAAGGGCCTTTTTATTTTGGGAAAATGCCGTTCAATCTGTTTAAGTCTGTTTAGGATGAGGGGAAATAAGGAAAAAATGTATAACTGCTGAACGTTCAGGAGCCGGTGCTAGACAAAAGGAGAGAGCATTGCCTATAGTGTAAGAGGATAATTGCGCCGGAGTTGCCAAAGAAAGTAGGGGAAGCATTGGTATACATGGAAGATTATTTATTTTGGAGGCTGGCCTATTTTTTGATAGCCGAAAAAGATTACAGGCTTGTGCAGATGTCGAAGAACCAGAACGAAATCTGGCTTGAAAAACTGGAAAGCAAGGATACACAGGTCGTCAGGCTGCTGCGGAGAAATCTGGATTGGGGAAATTCACTTCAGCGCGATATTGACCTCACAGCAGCAAATGGAGAAAACATAAGGAAGCAAGTCAGAAAAAGAGAGCTGACTATCCTCAATATATATGTAACAGCTTATCCCCCGGTTGATGATTATACATTCAGGCTTGATCCGCCATCCGGTGCAGGAGGCAAAACGAAGGTGGCCAATATCCTGATTGACCGGGCAGGCTATGAAGAAGGGCTGAAGCAAGCAGGGGATTTTCTCAAAACTTCTATTACATTTGACTTAAAGCAGGAATATGAAGAATCTGAAGTTGAAAGCATAAAGCGTGCTGCCCTGGGAAAAGCAGCTGATAAAGTTAAAGCAGAAAGAGCTGTCTTTAATCAGGGGAGGCCGATTTTCACTTACCTTTTTATCTTTATCCAGGTAGCCATGTTCTTTTGGCTGGAAGCCAATGGAGGAAGCGAGAAGACCTCAGTGCTGATTCAATACGGGGCAAAATACAATCCGCTCATTTTAGAAGGGGAGTGGTGGCGTTTCTTCACACCGATTGTGCTTCATATCGGGCTGCTGCACCTTGTCATGAATACATTGGCCCTTTATTATCTGGGAACAGCTGTAGAAAAGATATACGGAAGCACAAGGTTCCTGTTCATTTATATACTGGCCGGCTTCATGGGCGCCCTGGCCAGCTTCCTGTTCAACTCAAGTGTTTCTGCTGGTGCAAGCGGAGCCATTTTTGGCTGTTTCGGGGCACTTCTCTATTTTGGCCTGATTCAGCCCAAGCTCTTTTTCAGGACCATGGGGCTGAACATCCTGATTGTACTCGGCATCAATCTGCTTTTTGGTTTTTCTGTACCGGGCATAGATAATGCGGGTCATCTTGGCGGCCTTGCAGGAGGATTCCTTGCAGCGGGAATGGTCAATTTGCCCCGAAAAAGAAGATTCGGGATACAGCTCCTTTTCCTTGTTCTGGCGTCTGCCGTCATTTATACCGGGATTTCATACGGCTACAGTCCTGACAGGGAGCTTGATGAGGAATCGGTGTTCATAATGGCGCAGGAATATACCAAGAACAGGGAATATGACAAAGCATACAGCCTTGTAAGTGAAAAGGTGGAAGGCTCTGAAAGCTCTTCTGCTGAAATGCGGCTCCTTCTGTCCTATCTGGAGCTGGAGAGAGGAGAAGCAGTAAAGGCGAAGAACAGGCTTGAGGAGCTTGTCAGTGAGCATCCGGATCTGGATGGGGCGTATTACTATCTTGCCGTTATATCCTATAATGAGCAGGATCCTTCAAAGGCTAAAGAGTATGCAGAGCATGCTATTGAACTGAACCCTTCTCAAGAGGATTATAAACGCCTGCTGGATGAAATCAGCAGTACTGAGGCGCAGCTTGAATAAAGCTGTGCTTTTTTTTGTTAAAAATTTATAAATTGTAAGTCTTGCGGATTGTTCTTAATTCCTGACCAATGTCCAGCAGCACTGAGGTCACAAGCCAAACCTCCCAAAAAGGCAAAGAACGTCTTTCGGGGAGGTTCGTGTTGAGGCCCCCAGGCAGGGGGTCATGCAGACGCTGCCCCAGGAAGTGGCGTTCGATAACTGGATAATTTCCCGGCATGGTATGTTTTTTCCAACCATTGTCTATGATGAGACTATTGTTTGGAATAATATGTTCATATTGTCAGGATGTGTTGAAGATGGAAGAAACGAAAAAGCGTGTCAGCCCCGTTCTTAGTGAGAATACAGCCTATCTGAAAGAAGCGCTTGGGGTTGATAAAAGCTTTGATGTGATTCAGCTGAATGTGGAATATGCTGAAAGGGAAATGGCACTGTATCTGGTTGATGGATTTGTAAAAGATGATATTCTCCATTATCTGATGAAATTGCTTTCAAGCCTGGACAAAGAACAGCTGGAAGGGGACACCCTGGCAAAGCTTGTCAAAACCTACATCCCGTATGTTGAGGTAGAGACCCTGGATGATCTGGATAAGGTTGTGGATGCTGTACTGTCAGGCCCTACTGCTTTGCTCGCAGATGGAGTGGAAAAAGCGATCCTGATTGATGCGCGGACCTATCCTGTCAGGGGGCCGGAAGAGCCTGATACGGAAAGAGTTGTCAGGGGATCAAGGGATGGATTCGTTGAAACACTCGTCTTCAATACAGCCTTAACACGGAGGCGGATCCGTGACCGTACATTGCGCATGGAATATATGCAGGTAGGGAGAAGGTCAAAGACTGATATTGTGGTCAGCTATATCGAGGACATTGCCGATCCGGATACAGTGAAGAAAATAAAGGAAGCACTATCAAAGATTGATACGGACGGACTCCCAATGGCAGAAAAAACGATTGAGGAGTTCATTTCAGGCAGGCACTGGAACCCGTTTCCCATGGTCAGATATACTGAACGCCCCGACACAGCAGCGACCCACTTGTTCGAAGGCCATGTATGCATTATGATTGATGGCTCGCCAAGTGTGATGATAACCCCGACCACCTTCTGGCACCATCTTCAGCATGCAGAAGAGTACAGGAACAAGCCAATGATTGGGGCATATTTGCGTTTTGTCCGTTTTTTGGCTGTCTGGGCATCAATCTTCCTGCTTCCGTTTTATTATCTGCTGGCCATAAAGCCCGAATTGCTTCCGGAAGGCCTCGCGTATATCGGTCCGAATGAAATGGGGGAGCTGCCCCTTATCCTGCAGTTCCTGATTATAGAGCTTGGACTCGATATGCTCCGGATGGCGGCCATACATACTCCTTCCGCCCTTGCAACAGCCCTGGGGCTTGTTGCAGCACTGATGATCGGACAGGTGGCAGTGGAGGTGGGATTGTTTATTAATGAGGTTGTATTGTACCTCGCCATCGCGGCGATCGGCACCTTTTCAACTCCAAGCTATGAAATGAGCCTTGCCAACAGGCTTGTTAGAATATTTCTGCTGCTGGCCACAGCAGCATTCCATGAATATGGTTTCATACTTGCAGTAACATTGCTGATCTTTATGCTTGCGAGGATTAATTCGTTTGGCGTCCCATACTTATGGCCGTTTCTTCCGTTTAATTTAAGGGCATTCAGGGACGTCCTGCTCAGATCGCCGATTCCTCTGAAAAACAGGCGTCCGCGGTTTCTCCATCCCAAAGATCCTGATCGTTGAAGGATGCAGTGGATACCGGCAAAAGCCCCTCTTAATTGGAGGGGCTTTTTTAGTTGGCTTTTTTGTGTGAAACTTTTTTTACAGCAGCCGTATGAATAAGACAAAATGGGAAACTTTATCTCGTGCCGTCAGCTCTGCAAGGCACCCTGAACTGCTGCCCGCGCCTCAAACTGTCCTGTTCCGTCTTAAAAAGACCTTAAGCTGCGGTTTTCCATTGAGATAGCCATGTTTTTCGATTATACTTTTAGTGATGTAACCGCTGCAAAAATATGAAAGCAAACCAATAGTAAGAGGGTTGAGAATGAAAAGCATTTATGATGTACAGCAATTTTTAAAAAAGTATGGGACATTCATTTATATTGGTGACAGGTCGGCTGACCTTGAGCTGATGGAAGAGGAGCTGATGGAGCTCCGCCAGTCCCAGCTGATTGACACAAAGGATTTTCAGACTGCCATTTTGCTCGTCAGGCATGAAAGGCAGCTGCTCATAAAAACAAAACGATAGAAAGAAAAGGTGACAATAATGGCTGAAAAATGGCTAATCGGAGTGGATTTGGGAGGCACGACAACCAAATTGGCTTTTTTGAATTTTTACGGCGAAATCATTCACAAATGGGAGATCCCGACTGATAATTCTAATTTTGGCAAGAATATTACCATTAATATTGCCAAAGCAATCGACCAAAAGCTTGAAGAACTGGATCACAGCAAGGAAAATGTTGCCGGTATCGGCATGGGAGCACCTGGTCCGGTAGATCTCGCTTCAGGTGTTGTTTATAATACTGTGAATCTTGGCTGGAAAGATAATTATCCTTTAAAGGATTTGCTTGAAGTGGAAACCTCTTTGCCGGTCATCATAGACAATGACGCCAATTGTGCCGCATTGGGTGAAATGTGGAAGGGTGCCGGGGATGGCGCTAAAGACCTTGTGTGTGTCACGCTTGGAACTGGAGTAGGCGGAGGAGTGATCGCCAACGGGGATATAGTCCAGGGAACAAGCGGAGCAGCCGGGGAAATCGGTCATATTGCCGCCATTCCTGAAGGCGGTGCCCCCTGCAATTGCGGCAAAACCGGCTGCCTGGAGACAATCGCTTCTGCTACTGGTATTGTGAGGATTGCGCTGGACAATATGAAAAAGGGACAAGATGAAGGCATGCTGCATGAATTGAACAGGAGTAATGGATCCTTATCTGCTAAAGATGTCTTCGATGCAGCCAGACAGGGCGATGATACAGCCGGCAAGGTTATTGAAGAAGTCTCCTTCCATCTGGGGCTCGTACTGGCCAATATTGCCAATACACTCAATCCCGAGAAAATCGTACTCGGGGGCGGCGTTTCCAAAGCCGGAAGCATACTGCTGGATCCGGTCAAAGCCCATTTTGCCCGCTTTGCTTTTCCAAGGGTTGCCGAGTCCACGTCGATCGATATTGCCACTCTTGGCAATGACGCCGGGGTCATTGGCGCTGCCTGGCTTATCAAAAACAAATAATATAAAAAAGCCTTTTGCCTCTGCAGAAGGGCTTTTTTTTGTGATGAAAACAGGAGATACAGGAAGAATTTCTGCGATTTAAGGATGGGGAAAAAGGAAACCATAAAATCAAAGTAAAAAGTCCCCCTATGGCGGGAGACAGTCATCAGACTATAGAAGCATTTTTGGCGGAACAGGACAAACCAGAAACCTTTCATTGTTTGAAACGTCTAATAAGGTGGGTAAGAAGGAACAGCCAATAACCTATTATACATTCGGAATGTAAAAGTAAAATTGATTTTTTATTGAGAAAGCATTAAGATTATCTTTGTTGTTTCCATAATTTAGCAGATGATTGTCTTTCATTCGGCAATGCAGGGAGGTATATCATGGGGAATAAAAGATGGCCTGCACTCCACCTGATTGGATTTGCGGTAGCAGTGCTCTGGCTTAAAACCTATATCGCCTATAAAACTAGCTTCGATATAAAAATTGAGAATTTCAAACAGGAATTGATCCTGCTGATCAATCCTCTTAGCTTTTTGATGTTTGTACTGGGATTCGGGCTTTTTATGAAGAAGAAAAATCAGGTCAGGTATGTTGTTATTTCCAGCTTCATTATATCAGCGGTCCTTTTTGCAAATGTGGTCTTTTACCGGTTTTTCAATGATTTTCTGACTGTCCCGGTCCTGTTCCAAACGAGCAATATGAGCGATCTTGGAAGCAGTGTGAGCGAGCTGCTTAACTTGACTGATTTGCTTTATTTTGCAGATTTCATTATTCTGGCCATCATCATGATGTTTAGACCTCAAGGCCTGCTGTACCGCGAACCTTCCCAAAAGAACCGGAGGGCTTTTTTCCTGGCGGCCGTTGCCATTGCCTTTTTTAATTTAGGGCTTGCAGAAACCGAGCGTCCCCAGCTGCTGACACGAACCTTTGACAGGGAAATGCTGGTCAAGAATATCGGCACCTATAATTATCATATTTACGACGTTTTCCTGCAGTCGAAATCGTCAGCACAGCGTGCCTTGGCCGATGGAAGCGAATTGGCGGACATAGGAAACTATGCGCGGGCCAGCTACGTTCCCCCGGAGGATGATATGTTCGGCATTGCCAAAGGGAAGAATGTCATCCTTATTTCAATGGAATCCACCCAGAACTTTGTCATCAATGAAAAGGTCAATGGGCAGGAAATCACACCTTTTTTAAATGACTTCATAAAAGAAAGCTACTATTTCGATAATTTTTACCATCAGACAGCACAAGGGAAAACATCTGATTCTGAATTCCTTGTAGATAATTCCCTTTATCCGCTCAGCCGGGGAGCAGTATTTTTCACGCATTCCGGGAATAAATTTGCCGCTGCCCCTGAGATTCTGAATCAGAACGGATATTATACAGCATCACTCCATGCCAACAATAAGAGCTTCTGGAACAGGGATATCATGTATGACTCATTTGGGTACCAGCGTTTTTATTCTCTTCCGGATTATGAGGTGACAGAGAACAATTCAGTCGGCTGGGGGATGAAAGATATCGATTTCTTTGAACAGTCGATACAGCACTTAAAGGAAATGCCTGAGCCTTATTATGCAAAATTCATCACACTGACCAACCACTTCCCTTTCGAGCTTGGGGAAGAAGATCAGTTCATTGAACCGTATACGTCCGGCAACAAGACTGTTGATAACTATTTCCCAACGGTCCGCTACACTGATGAAGCAATTAAAAATTTCATTCAAAAGCTTAAAGATGAGGGCATATATGAAGATTCCATCATCATCCTATACGGTGACCATTACGGCATATCAGAGAACCATAATAAAGCGATGGGAGAATTCCTCGGCACAGAGGTTACTCCGTTTGTAAGCACCCAGCTGCAGCGGGTCCCTCTCATCATACACATTCCCGGCCAGGAGGGAAAAACGATTTCGAAAGTGTCTGGTCAGATCGATTTAAAGCCGACCATACTCCATCTCCTCGGCATAGATACCAGGAATGACATCGATTTTGGGGCAGATCTGTTTGCAAATGACCGCCAGGAGTTTACTGTGCTCAGGGATGGCAGCTTCATTACAAAAGACTACATTTATACCCGGGATACCTGCTACAGCAAGGAAACTGCCGAACCGGCTGACGCAGCAGCCTGTGAGCCATATATTGAGAAAGCGAAAAATGAACTTGAATATTCCGATAAAATTATTTATGGTGACCTATTAAGGTTTTATGAGGATTCTCCGTATATCAAACACAAGGGCAATAATTGAATCACAAGGAAAAAGGGGCTGCCAGTGAAAATGCAGCTCCTTCTTTTATGGACTGTAATGATTGGCCCCTTTCCGTCATACATATGAGAAGATGGAAAGGGGGATCTTCATGAAAGTAGCAGTCCGATCAGGCGATTCGCTTTGGTATTACAGCAGTCTTTTTATGGTGCCCGCAGGCCTTTTGGCTGATTCCAACCCCGGGGTGGATCCAGCGAGGCTGCAGATCGGCCAGGAAATAGCGATTCCCGGCTTTATTGTACAATCCTATATAATCCGCGAAAATGATACCTTCTGGAAAATAAGCGCCTCCCGCAGCCTTTCAGTGGATGCCCTGCTTCTCCTGAACCAGGATGTCAACCCAAACAGGATTCAGCCCGGAGAGGAAATACTGATTCCTGTGAGAGCAGTTTCCCCGGTTGTAGATGGGAGGAAAAAATATACATTTGGGCAGCTTGAAACTGATATCAGGGAGCTTGCAGACATCTTTCCCTTCATAAAGGTAGGTTCGGCAGGGGAAAGCGTCCTCGGGAAGACCCTCTATGAAATCAGGCTGGGCAATGGGAGCAAGAAGGTGCACCTGAATGCCTCATTCCATGCTAATGAATGGATTACATCATCTGTATTGATGCTCCAACTGAACACATTCCTGCTGTCTCTAACCAACAGCACCCCGATAAGAGGCATCACCACACTCCCTTTGTATGATTCAGTCGATCTATCCATCGTACCGATGGTAAACCCGGATGGGGTGAACCTGGTCCTGGAAGGGCCTCCCGGGGGTATGGAAGGAGAACTGGCAGAAATCAACAGGGGCAGCCTGGATTTTACAGGCTGGAAAGCAAATATACGGGGAGTCGACCTGAATAATCAATTTCCGGCCAAGTGGGAGGTTGAAAAAGAGCGGAAGGAAGAGAAGGGTCCGGCACCAAGGGATTTTCCGGGAACCGCACCTCTGACAGAACCTGAGGCTCAAGCGATGGCGGCACTCGCTCGGGAGCGGGAGTTTGGCAGGATGCTTGCATACCATACCCAGGGCGAGGAATTCTATTGGGGATACGAGGGCTTGGAGCCGCCTGAATCTGCCGTGCTTGCCAGCGAGTTTGAGAGGGTGAGCGGCTATGAGCCCATCCAGTATGTAGACAGTTTTGCAGGATACAAGGATTGGTTTATAAAAGAATTCCAGAGACCCGGTTTCACGATTGAATTGGGAAAAGGGATCAATCCGCTTCCTTTGTCACAGTTTGATGAGATTTTTGAAGAGACGCTCGGTATCTTCCTCGCTTCCATATATATGTAATTCATATATTCGCCGATTATCGGTTTAAAATTTATTGTTATTAAAATATAATATATTTGTAACATAAAAGATAAATTTACTTGAAAACCATTTATGGACTCAGAAGGGAAAAAGGATGTGTGGAATGAAACATGAAGACTCTCACCAATTTTTTAAGTTTTTAGGCCCATTCCTGTTTGTATTTGCCTTATCCACACTCTTCCTTTTCGGGTGCAGCCCCGAGCCTGCCAGCCGGGATGGCGGGGAAAATGGGAAAGATCAATCGGCGCCCCAGGCAGCTGGCAAGGGGCAGGGAGAACAGGAAGAAAAATTCAAAGTGAAGCCTGTAACCGTCGAAGAGGGGGAAATCCAGTCCATCAGCGGATGGGTTGGAAAGAACATACTTGCCTTTACTGTCGCGGGACAGGAAGGAACAAAAGTGATTACCCATAATATTAAATCAGGGAAACAGCAAACAATCTATGAGGGTGAAGATTCGATCGCTGCTGTAACAGTCAGCCCATCAGGGAAATATCTGCTCATCCAGTCACCACATGCCGGCAACGAAAGCACCATAACCATCATTGATCACAAAGGAGCCCAATTAGCTGAAGAAACCATGGAGCTTTATGAGCTTGCAGTTGAGTGGAATCCTTTTGACGAGAACAGCCTCCTGCTTTCAGTGTTCAATGAGGATTGGGAGTTTCAAGTGTTCCGCCTTCAAATCAGCGAGAAGAAGCTTGAAAAAATTAAACTGCCTGAGCCTTTTGCCCAATGGATCTCCAAGGATGATTTGTTTTACCTGGATTGGAGCGAGCAAAGCCCTTCTCTCTTTGCTCCTATGAAAACGATAGGGCTTTTGAATGGAGAGGCCGTAACTGTCCTTGATGATCTAATTAAAGCAGAAGCCCTGCCTGAAGGCATTGTGGCTCTTTCTGTCGATCAGGAGCAGGAAGGGATGGCTGAGTATACCTTCTATGACGGAAGCTTCCAGCGTGTATCTTCTTTTTCGATGCCTCATTTGACAAGATATTCGGATTGGCTGGTTCCTTACTATGCATATGATCAATCTGCCGGTAATTTTTATACCTTTGAACCGCTTTACAGTACAGAAGCAGATGCCTACGCAGAAGGTTTCAGGCTGATCAGCTATAATCCTGATGAACAGACCAGGGATATCCTATTCGAGGAGATGGAAAACGAGCCTTTGAGCTGCACTCCTGAAGGCAGCTGGTGCCTGTACGGGTTTTATTTTGAAAAGCTTCTGAATATGACTGATAAAACAACGGTTGATCTTGTAAAAAAAGAATAGTTTTCCCTTTCGTTTAAATAAGGAAAGGTCTACAATACAAAATGAAACCTCTGTGCTCTATAGAGGCTTTGAATAAGATTGAAAGAGTGATGTAAGTGGCTATTGCAGATGTAACAATCATTCCGATCGGAACTGATTCGCCAAGTGTCAGTGCATATGTGGCAGATATTCAAAGAGTTCTGCAGAAGTTTGAAAGCGAAGGGCTGATCAGGTTTCAGCTGACCCCTATGAGCACGCTTATTGAAGGAGAGCTGCCGGATTTATTCAAGGTTATCGAAGCGATGCATGAAGTGCCATTCGAAAAAGGGCTTGCACGTGCTGCAACCAACATCCGGATAGATGACAGGCGCGATGTTGCAAGAAAGATGGAAGACAAGGTGGCAAGGGTGCAAAGCCGCCTGGAGGAATCGGAATAACAGGGCTGCTTCAAGCAGTCCTGTTTTTTTCTGTGAAAATAAAAAAAGCTTGCTGCAGGGCAGAAGCTTTTTTCAATGCATTAGTGTGCCGCCGGAAAACCGTGGTGAATAAGAGTCATAACTGCAAACCAGCCGAAAACGGCAAAAGAGCCTCCCCCAAACACAATTCCTAGGAGATTCTTATTTTTAAGCGCAGAGAAGGTGCCGTATGCTGCAAGCAATGAAACCAAAGCAAAGACAATGACCAAGCCCATGTTGAAAAGCCCCCTTTATCGTATGATCAGATTAGTAAAATCCGTATGTAAGTAATGGTTTACATTCGTTATTATTATATATTTTATATACCCGATTTGTCGAGGTCTAAAAATGACACTTCTATGTCGTATGCCCTTGCAATCCCTGAAGCCAGCTCCTTCAGATGTACCCCGATAAAATAAACGTGCCCGCATGCCGGGGAAGAGGATGCCGCCAGATGCTCTTCTAATTGCAGCAGGGCCATCTCCCGCTGGGTCGGATCCCCGTCTGTAATGGCAAATGGGAGAACAAGCTCCAGCCAAAGATAGTATCCCCCGTTTTCAGAAATGGTTCCGCAATCATCAAAATGTTCCCCTATAATGGCATCTTCCAGGCTTATGAGGAGGTGCTGGTCTTCGAGCAGATGCCCTTCTGTCAGCAAAGAGACCGCTGTCTCCCTATCCTGTGCAGAGTCGTACAAATATATGGTGCCTGCTTTATCCTTCAGGTTTGTTTCATTTCTGAGCAGCAAATCAAACTCCGGCAATTCCTCTATAAGGCTTGAAGCCTCTGCCGCATAAACAATCTTCAATTCAGCACCCCCCGGTTTATTTTTTCCGCCGTATGCAATCAGCTTTAGATGGTATTAGTAATAGTGTAAAATATACATAAATAAATGTTCAACTGGAGGCTTTTTAAATGGAGTGGAAACAGATACCTTTAGGTCCGATTCAGACAAACAGCTATGTTCTTTCAAGAGAGGATGGAACCTGCCTGGTCATAGATCCGGGTGGAGAGGCGGCAAAGCTGGCGGGATATATTAAAGGCAATAAGCTGAAGCCGCTTGCTGTTCTGCTGACGCATGCCCATTTTGACCATATTGGAGCATTGGATGAAATCAGGGAAGAATTCGGCTGTCCTGCTTATCTTCATAAAAAGGAAGCTTCATGGCTGCGTGACCCTTCCCTGAACGGCTCACAGTTTTTCAGGATGGGCAAGGTCACTGCCAAGCCTGCGGAGAATCTTCTTTCAGGAGATCAGGAAATGAAAATCGGCGCATTTTCATTCAAAATTCTTGAGACGCCCGGCCATTCGCCTGGAAGTGTTTCATTCTACTTCCCCGAGTCCGGCCTGGTAGCTTCAGGGGATGCATTGTTCAGCGGAAGCATAGGAAGGACAGACCTTCCCGGCGGAAACCATGAAAAGCTGCTGAAGAGCATCCACGACAAGCTACTGGTGCTGCCGGAGGATACCCTGGTCCTGTCAGGGCACGGGCCTGCTACTTATATCGGGCAGGAAATGGACTCCAATCCATTCCTTAATGGATTCTGAGCTATTACATAAAGGCGGGGATGAAGGGTGCTGGAACTTTTGACTGAAATCATCAGCCGCAGCCCATCGGGAAGGATAACGGCTGAGCAGTATATGGATATCGCACTATATGACGAAAATAAAGGCTATTATATGGTTCCCGGGCCGAAAGTCGGCCGCAATGGGGATTTCATCACTACAGCAAATATTTCTGATATCTATGGAAGGGCTGTTGCCATGTGGTATTATCGCCAGACAAAGGAGCGGGGGCTCCCTTCCTGTGTCTGTGAAATCGGGGCAGGTGACGGCCGTTTTGCTTCAGCATTCATTGACGAGTGGAATAAACTGTCAGTGGAGCCTGTCACATATTTTATTAAAGAAGAAAGCCCATATCATAAAAGCCTGCAGTCTTCTCTTTTAGGAGCCAGTGTTCAGCAAATCGATTCGCTCGGGGAACTTATGCCTTTTTGCGGTTTGATTTTTTCTAATGAATTATTCGATGCCCTGCCGGTCAGACTGGTTGAAAAACAGCAGGGTAACATGATGGAAATTATGGTTGCAATGGAAAACGGGAAGCTTAAGGAAGAAGCTGTTACCCTTGAAGACTCTGCTGTCCTTGCCTACATTAGGGATAACGGTCTTAAGCTAAAAGAAAATCAGCGCCTGGAAATCCCTCTAAGGATGATTGATTTGATTTCCTCCATTTCTGCAGTGCTTCAGAAGGGGATTGTCCTGACGGTGGATTATGGATATACAGATGAAGAATTGATGGAGCCTGCCAGGAAAAGAGGAAGCTTGAGGGGCTATTCAAATCATAAGCTGATCGAGGATTTCTTAAGCAGTCCCGGCAAAATGGACATAACCAGCCATGTCCATTTCGATTCTTTTATCCGTGAAGGAGAGAAGCGGGACTTGAAATTTGAAGAAAAGTACAGGCAGGATGGATTCCTCCTTTCCTGCGGCATCCTGAAGGCTCTGCAAAATCATAATGATCCTGATCCCTTTTCTGCGGCCAGCAGGCGGAACCGGGCGATCAGGCAGCTGATCATGCCTTCCGGGATGAGTGCTGCCTTTCATAGCATCGTGCAGACGAAGGGGCTGGGTGCAGGATAAGAAAAGCAAAAGGGCACTGCTCCCTTAAGGAATGCAGACTCTGCTGCACAGTAAATCAAGTTTTAAAAATATACTTTCTTATCTTGAAATAGAAAAAAGCGATGGGTATCCATCGCTTTTTCTTTTGCGCAAATTAGTGCCCTCCGGCTCCTGGGGTCATCATAAAAGTTGACCAGTAGGTGAAGCCAACAAAGAAAACGGTTAAATAAGCGCCAAAAATATAAATATACATACGTTCGGAAAGCTTTAAATAGCTTAGAAGCAGGAAAAATCCTGTTTGGCCGAAGAAGATTAGAGACGTTGTATACATGTCCCCCAAGAAGAACATGACAGCAAAAATGCCCGTCCAGAATCCCAATACTCTGTACATGCGATCCATATGTATCCCTCCTTTAAAGCAAGCAGTTCAATCACTACCATATTATAAAGTAATTCTTATTAAAAAGTAAACAACTCTTTGCTGTTACTTTGTAACCGCTGCATAGTATGAGCATGATTTGCAGTTATTCATCATGTTCTCCGTTTCAGCAAGTTCGGCCGAAGGGAAGAGTGCACCGAGCATTCCTTCCAGGTATTCGAAGTGCATTTCGCACACAGCGGCCGGATGCTTGGCTGCCACCTCTTTAAAAGGGCAGTTGTAAATTTGGAAGTATATTTTGTTTTTTTCGGCATTCATGCTGAACTCAGGGAAAAATCCAGCCGCCATGGCTGCACCCTTTAGCATGAAGAATCTTTCATCAAAAGAAAGGTCTTCCTCTTTTTTTCCCTGCCTGTTCAATTCTTGTATAAGAAGCTCCCTGCCAAATTTCCTTCCGGTCTCTTTCAGGGCTTTTTTGCCGGCATCACCAAGATCCACCATTGATTCAATGCTGATTCTTGCAAGCAGCTGGAAATCCCGGAATGGGAAATTCATCTGGATCAATTCATCAGAGAGCTTATAGTGCCTGCTTGGCCTTCCCCCTTTTCCCGTCTTGCCGGATTCGGAAACCAATAAACCGGCATCTTCCAATTTTGACAGATGCAGGCGGGCAACATTTGCATGAATGCTGAAGTTTTCAGCCATCTCCTGGACAGTGACATCCTTGTGCTTCTTTGTTATGAACTGATAAATATGATAGCGGGTTGGATCAGCCAGCACATTAGTCACCTTTAGTATTTGATCCATTCCATCACCTCCACCCAACCACTTCCATTATAATACAGCGGCAGCAGAAACAGGGAAGGGAAAAAGAATGTTAGAAAAAAGTTCACAAAAAAGTATAGAATAACAGGTGTAATTTACTGTACAAAGGTTATACAAATGGTGTACAATTCATTTAACAACAAACTATCTAACTACTAAAAACCAGAAAAGTGAGGGATATAAATGAATGAACTGACTTTTTTCACCTACCCGAGCTGTACATCATGCCGAAAGACCAAAAGCTGGCTCAAGGCAAACTCAATTGACTTTTCAGAAAGGCATCTGTTCCGTGAAACACCATCCAGCAAAGAGCTGCTTGAAATCCTGTCTTTGACCACAGAAGGCCTTGATGAGGTTCTGGCCACCCGCAGCAGCACCTTCAAAAATTTAAACATCGATGTTAATGAACTCTCCCTGTCAGAGGTTGTAAAAATGATCGTGGAAGAGCCGAAGCTGCTGAGAAGGCCCATTCTGACTGACGGGAAGAAGCTGGTCGTCGGCTATAATCCCGATGCATTAAAGGGGATTGCCAGCAGGAAAGAAACGCTGAAGCTGAGCAGCTGAACAGAAAAAGGGGAATCAGCCGTGCTGATTCCCCTTTTTCTGCCGCTTGAAACTGGGCTAGCTGGATTCGAACCAACGCATGACGGAGTCAAAGTCCGTTGCCTTACCGCTTGGCTATAGCCCACTGCTGCTGTGTAATCATAGTATATGGAAAAGCGGAAATCCTATGCAAAAAAATAAAAATATCGGGAGGACATTTGCAGGATCTGTCGAAATAAGTATTATCCCAAAGAAAGGCGGTGTTATATGGTTGAGTAAAATTGAACGATTGGCCGACAGCATTGTATGTGATGCGGTCAGGAGAAATGCCTCGGATATCCACATCCTCCCGCGCAGGCATGACACTCTGGTCCAGCTCAGGATCGCTGACAGGCTCATATCGCGGCAGGTGCTGCCGACCGATGAATGTGAGAGGCTTATTTCCCATTTCAAGTTCTCTGCTTCGATGGATATCGGCGACCGCAGAAGGCCGCAAAGCGGCGCGTATTCACTGGAGATTGATCAGAAGCTGATCGGCCTCCGATTGTCCACCCTTCCTTCTTCCCACCACGAAAGCCTGGTCATCCGCATCCTTCCCCAGGAAGACAATATCCACATCTCAAAGATCTCCCTGTTCCCGGCTATGTCGAATAAGCTCCTGGCACTGCTGAAGCATGCCCATGGACTGGTTCTCTTTACCGGTCCGACCGGCAGCGGAAAAACGACCACCCTTTATTCCCTCCTTCATGAAACTTCATCCTTATTCAAAAGAAATGTCATCACGCTTGAGGACCCGATTGAGAAGGACAGCGACCTTGTGCTTCAGGTGCAGGTAAATGAAAAAGCGGGAGTGTCATATGCATCAGGGCTGAAGGCCATCCTGAGGCATGATCCGGACATCATTATGGTCGGTGAGATTCGCGATGCAGAGACGGCGGAAATTGCCGTACGGGCTGCGCTGACAGGCCATCTGGTGCTGAGTACAATGCACACCCGGGATGCCAGGGGTGCCATATACCGGCTGAGTGAGTTCGGGATTGGATGGCAGGAGATTGAGCAGACCCTGATAGCAGTAACAGCTCAGCGGCTCGTGGAACTGTCATGCCCATACTGCAGCGGTACCTGCCCGCCGCACTGCCGGGGTGCCGCAGCGGGAAAAAGGGCGAGTGTGTTTGAGCTATTAACAGGCAAAGCCCTTTCTGCGGTCATGAAGGAGGCCAGGGGGGAAGGGAGCCCTTATCAGTATCCTACTCTGAGGAATGCCATCCTCAAAGGGATTGCGCTTGGTTATATCAAGGAGGCAGAAATGGATCGGTGGGTGTATAATGAGGACTCGTAAATGGACGCTGGATGAACAGGCGGGGTTCCTGAAACGGACAGGCGAACTGCTGCAGAGGGGCTACCCCCTCAGCGAAGCAATCGAATCCCTTGCCTATCATCTGCCTGATTACAGAAAAACTGCAATTTCAGATAGTCTAAATGATTTGAAAGAGGGGCATCCTTTTTTCCGGATCCTCACAAACCTCAAGTTCAACCCCACTCTAATCGGCTATGTCTATTTTGCCGAGCAGCATGGCGGTCTTGCAGAAGCCTTTATAGACGGCAGCGCTATTATGGAAAGAAGAAGCAAGGATATCAGCAGCCTCAGAAAAATCCTCTATTATCCGCTTTTCCTGATGTCAGCCACATCTATTCTTTTTTTCTTTGTGCAGCAGACTCTCCTCCCCAGATTTACTTCTCTGTTTTCTTCCATGGATTTAGAAACAAATTTCTTTACTGAAGCGGTAATGCTTGCAGGTGCCGCATTCCCTATTTTTGCTGTCCTCTTCCTTGCCATCGCAGCAGCTTCATTATTGTATTATTGCTTTAAGTTCAGGCATCTCCCCCAGATTGACCAGAAACGGCGCCTGGCCATGCTCCCTGCAGCCGGCCCTCTGCTCCGGCTGTTTTACACCCAGTATTTCACGGCCCAGCTGGGCTATCTATTGGGAGGGGGGCTCTCAGTCTCTGAGGCTCTCCTCTTATTCCAGCGAAATCCCCAGCAGCCTTTTTACAGTGAACTGGGAGAATCCATAAAAACCAGGCTCAGAACAGGGGAGAAACTGGATGATATTTTGTCCGGCTTTGCTTTTTTTCAGGAAGATCTTTGCCAGATCATCCGCCATGGCGAGAGAAACGGAAAACTTGGACAGGAGCTGAGGTTCTACAGTATCCACTGCATGGAAGCATTCGAGCAGAAGATCACTGCAGGCCTCAAAATCGTCCAGCCAGTATTATTTTCCCTCATCGGCGGGCTCGTGGTATCCATGTATCTGGCCGTGATGCTCCCCATGTTTCATTTACTAAATGGATTATAAAGGAGAGGAACAAATGAAAAACGAAAAAGGTTTTACCCTTATAGAAATGATGATCGTCCTGCTTGTTATTTCTGTACTGCTCATCATAACCGTGCCGAATATCACCAAGCATAATTCCAAGATCAACAGCAAAGGCTGCGAGGCATTCATCAAGATGGTCCAGGCCCAGGTCCAGTCATATGAGATTGAGCATAAAAAGTATCCTTCAGGAATGGAGGAGCTTGTCAGCGAGGGATATTTAAAAGAAGGTGAAACTTCCTGTCCGAACGGCAGCAGCATCTCTATCAGTGAGGATGGGGAGGTCACGCAGCTGAATAATGGCTAAAGGGGAAAGGGGCTTCACACTCGTTGAAACACTGCTTGTCTTCTCAATATTCCTTCTGATTTCTTCTTTGGCAGCTGTATATATCGGCCCTCAGGCAAGCCGGCTTGAAAGCAGGCTGTTCTTGTCTCAGCTTCAATCAGACCTCTTTTTCGCACAGCAATATGCGATTTCCCGCCAGCAGACCATTTCCTTTTATGTTTTTCCGGACGAAAACCGTTATATTGCCGTCCCCCCCGATTCTGCTTCTATTATCGACAGAAGCTATGAGGAGGATATCACCATATACGAAGATACAATGAAATTATCCTTCCGTTTTCTCCCAAGCGGAAATTTAAGCAGTTTCGGTTCAATGTATGCCGAAGCCGGCGGGGACACATACAGGATTACATTTTTAATAGGGAAAGGAAGGTTTTATATTGTTAAAGAATGAAGGCTTCTTTCTTGCGGAGCTTATCCTCAGCCTGTCTGCCTGGCTTGTTTCAGCCTGTGTGCTGTTTCCGCTGTTCCTGCATGCGTCAGATCAGGCGGAGGAACACAGAAAAAGCTCTGAAGCGGTTCAGGTCTTATATGAATATCTTCAGATGAAAGCTGCGGGATCTGCCCCTTCTATGCTTGACCATGAAGCCTATCCCATAAAGGAGCTGGAATTGGATGCTCTGGCAGTGGAGGTTTGTGTTCAATATGAGAAAAAGAACAGGCAAAAAGAAAGAATTTGTGACATTTATTTTAAAGAGTAACGGCTTTACACTGGCTGAGATGCTCTTCAGCTTCAGCATCTTCATCATTATAGCTTCACTGCTCCCCCTTTCGCTCAGATTTCTGGCAGATGGGGAAGCTTCAGAAAAGAGGCTGCGAAGAATGGAATGGGAAATCTTTTCTGCACAGCTGAAAAAAGAGGTTCATATGAGCGGAAATATTGCAGTAGATGAAGGGCGGCTGACGCTTGCGGATAGCGGCGAGTCTGTCAGCTTTGAAAAATACGGAAGCAATCTCAGAAGGAGGGTTAACGGGAAAGGGCATGAAGTGGTTTTGCAGAATATCCAGGCAGCCTCTTTTTCCTTTCAGGGCAATAGCCTGCTCGTAGAAGCCCAAAGCCTGAGCGGGGAGAATTTTTACACAGTGATTGTGCCATTTATCGAGGTGAACCAGATTGCTCCGGAATGAAAAAGGGTTTGCTTTTCCTTTGTCTCTGAGCATTCTTCTGGCTTCATGCTTATTTCTTCTTATCCTGCTGGGACAGAATGTGTCAGAAGCAAAGTTACTGAACGAAAAAGAACAAATCCTCAAACAGGATTATTATTTGCTCAGCTCTGTCAAAAGGCTTGAGAGGCACCTGGCGGATATGGGGGAGGAAGAAACCCTCCAGCCTGGCAGTTTTACCTTTAAAGAAGGGACTGTGACATATACAATGACAGAACTGGCTGGCTCACTCTTTGAAATCTCCTTTACCTTGGCTATAGGATCTCAGAAACCGATCGTTTCGTATGCTTTTTATGACAGAGACCGCGGAAAAATGATAAAATGGACAGAAAAAAAGTGAACGGAGATCCGCCTGATGAACACAATCTACTTAATCGGCTTTATGGGAGCGGGGAAGACAACTGTCGGCAAAGAGCTTTCCTCGGCCCTTGGAAAGCCCGTCTTTGACATGGATGAGGAAATAGAAAAGGAAGCAGGTATTAGCATTAAGGAGATGTTTGCCCGGAGTGGCGAGGATTATTTCCGGAAGCTGGAGACGCAAATGCTCAAGCGTTTGTCGGCAAGGGATATTATCGTCACTACAGGGGGCGGTGTCGTCTTAAGGGAGGAAAACCGCGAGCTTCTAAAAAACACCGGAACTGTCCTGTTCCTGCATGCCTCGCCTGAGGAAACGATTAAAAGGCTTGCTGCTGATACGGCACGTCCGCTGCTCGAAGGCGGGCTTGAACAGAAAGTCAAAGTTCTCTATCAATCGAGGCTTTCATTGTATAAGGATGCCGCCGACCATATCATTGAGACTGATGGGAGGACAATCGGTTCCATCGCTGCAGAAGCGGAGCTGTGTTTGAAATGCTGACGGCCGGGACATACTTTGACTAAAGAGAGGTGTGTCCGATGAAGACCAATGATTATGTGAAATATGTCACCCAGACTTTCGTGAAGTATATGGACCAGCCGAAGGATGAGCGGAAAAAACAGAAGGAAAGCCGCAAGGATGAAAAAGAGCCGTTCCTGTTTAAATGGTTCGGAATCATACCATATGCACTGCTGGCTGGTCTGAAAAAAGCAAAAGCGGCAAAACGGCCATAGAAAAGGAGGTATGAGCAGGCTTGCCTGAGAAATTAGGAAGCATGCCAGCCTGATAGAGGGCAATGAAAGTGCCGGAAATAAAAAAGGGAAGTGCGGGCCTGGCCTGCACTTCTCTTTTTTTCGGGAGATGAAGAGATATTTACTGGAAACTATCAAGGGGTGGTGATAAGGAAGTACAGCCTTAGGATACTCCCTTATCTTGTACCAGCTTATGCTGCAGCAGGAGAAGGGGAGCGGCGAATACCGGACAAGCATTGAAAATGTGTAAAAGCCATGCAGTTTCAGCCTAAACGGCCGCATCTGTCAGATAGAAAAGTCCGCCATTCACAATGCTGACATTAACTTTTGGCTCATACTGCTCCTGCAGGGCAGCTTTTTCATTTTCATATGTCTCGTTCGGCTCTTCCATATCTTCATAAAAATGTTCAAGCAGCTCAAGATCCTTTTTCCACCGTTCCCTTGCTTCGTCAGCCCAGCCGTGCTCCTCTGAATCAATCTGCGACTTCAGGAACCCTTCAATCCTGCTGATGCCGCTCTTTGGCATGATCAGAGGCGACAATGTAAACGAATAGTCCGGGATCTTCGGTGTAAGCTGCAGCTGCAGCAGGCGGTCATGGAAGTCTTCCACCATTTGGCCATTGAGGAGCTGCAGTCCGATCGATTTGAATACATCTCTTTTCCTGTCGCATTGATAAGAAATCTTTACATTCATACAAAGCCATGGCCTTAAAGGCGTCTGCCTGCCCGGCGGGGAAGTATGCTGTTCGTACAGGCGGATGTAGCCTGCAAGGCTCCGTGCTGATTGAAATATCTGATGCAGGCGCGGAGAACCGAAATGAATTGTTTCCCCCTTTAAATCAGGAGGCGCAAGCTGCCGGTTAGTAATGAACGTCAGCTTCATCGGGTTCGGGATGCCGCCGGTTTTCTCGAGATAATGCCAGTAGAAAGGACGGTTCATCAGCTCTTTATCAAGCTCAATGGTCAGCTGGACCGTCATATAGCCTGGCCCCTCCTCAGTGATATCACAGCCGTTTGCGGTAAAATAGCGTGCCAGGAATTTACGTATTTCCTGCTGCTGCATGTGCGCCATCCTCCTTCATTTCTTCAGCAAGCTGAATCATGCTATTCAAGTTCTCCATTTTGATTCTCATCTCTCCCTCTGAAGCCGATCTTCCGAAAATATCTGTCAGATGGTCCTCAATGCTTCCGAAGTCAAGCTTGGCGAGGATATCATCAAGCTCCCCGATGACTTTTTCAAACAGATGAATCTTCTCATACAACAATTTGAGGATATGTTCTTCAACAGTATCTTTAACTGCGAAGTTATAAATCATCACATCTTTTTCCTGGCCCAAACGGTGGATCCTTCCGATCCTCTGTTCAAGGCGCATCGGGTTCCATGGCAGGTCATAATTGATAATATGGTTGCAGAATTGGAGGTTGATCCCTTCACCCCCGGCCTCTGTGGCAATCAGGACCTGGACATTGTTCTTGAACAGCTCTCTCATCCAGTCCTTCTTTCCCCTCTTGAAGCCGCCCCTGAAGGGGACTGAACTGATGCCGTGCTGCTTTAGAAACCATTGAAGGTAAAGCTGGGTCGCCCTGTATTCAGTGAAAATGATGACCTTGTCATCGATGCCTTTGATGAGCTCGAGTGCTTTTTCTGCTTTGGAATTTCTCTGCACCTTCTCCACTTTGCTGACCAGGAACTGAATCTGCTCCTGAAACATATCAGAAGGTGCTTCCTGGCGGGCGACCATATTGCGGAGAGTATAAAAGACTGCCTCCCGGCTGCTGCAGGCCTCGCGCTGCAGGGTCATGACGGAGAACTGGCTTGAATTGACCCAATCTCCTTCCCCTCTCAATGCTGTGACAGACTCGTACAGTTCCCTTTCTTCTGCGGAGAATTCAATCGGAATGGTCTCTACATGGCGTTTTGTCCATTCAATCCCGGTATCTGCCCGCCTGTTCCGGATCATCACTTTATTGACCAGCTCTTTCAGATGGGCATTGTCATCGAGCGAGCGTGAATCCTTTTTATATTTTTCGTAAAAAGCTGTTTCATTTCCCAAATGGCCCGGCTTCAATAGCGAAACGAGGTTGAAAATCTCGCTTATCCTGTTCTGAATTGGTGTAGCAGTTAGGAGCAGGCAGAATTTCTTTTTGAGGCTTTGGACAAATTCATAGTTTTTCGTTTTGCTGTTTTTCAGCTTATGTGCTTCATCGATGATGATTAAATCATAATCAAGGGAGAAAATGATATCGCGATGCGGATTCCTTTTGGCTGTATCAATGGAAGAGACCACCACGTCGCACTGCTCCCACACATAAGCCTTGCGCTGGGCAACTGCTGGTATGTAGAATTTTGTGTTCAGCTCGATTTCCCACTGGGTGACAAGAGAGGCTGGAACCAGGATAAGGACTTTTTTCACGAGACCCCTGATCATATATTCTTTTAAAATGAGCCCTGCTTCAATCGTTTTTCCGAGCCCGACTTCATCAGCCAGTATCGCTTTTCCGTTCATATTTTCAACTACCTGCCTGGCAACTTCCAGCTGGTGGGGGAGCGGCGTCAGGTCAGGCAAGTGCCCCGGAGCCTGGAGGCCATGGAATTCGGGGATAATGGTATGCTGCTCGACCTCTGCTGCAAGTCTGTAAAGCTCCCAATTCCCCCAGGGTCCGTCATTGGATATTCTTGATAGAAACTCGGTTTGCCATGTAGAATCAAAATCGATCTGGACTGGCATGAAAAACAGCTCCTTCGCTTGTAGTTAAGCCCCACTGGGCAATGCCCTCCGGGGAGTCTTGCAGGTAAAAAGAAGCGTCTCAAATTATATATTGCCCAATCTGAAATAGGATGGTAGGATGATAATAGCTTTGAATGTTTCGAAATTTGTCATTAAACAAATTTTGGCTCCGAACGGCCATCTGCAGCGTGAAGCTGCTGATTCTTCTTTAATAGTATGGCCATATTGGAAAAAATTATAAATGCGGATGAGAATAAGGGGAGAGACTGTGTATACAGCGCCGAAGGAGCAAGCATTCATGTGAATCTCTCAGGCAAAAGAACCCTTGTTGGACGCGGCTCTGGAGAGTGCTTCATTTAGGAAGCCACCAAAGGGGAAAACCGGTAAAAGGTAAACTTTCAGGTGCCAGGACAGAGACCCTCGTTAGGAACGGGGGATTGCTCTGTCCTTTTTTCGTGCCCAAAACCTTCAGGCGCTAGAGCCTCATGGTTAGCAATCTTGTATTTATTATTTGGATCAAGGGGGACAAGTGAATGTCGCAGCTAAAACGAACACCATTATATGAGGAATACCGGAAGCTTGGAGCAAAAACCATCGATTTTGGCGGCTGGGACCTGCCAGTGCAGTTCACAGGCATCAAAGATGAGCACGAAGCGGTCAGAACAAAAGCAGGTCTGTTCGATGTTTCCCATATGGGCGAGATAGAAGTGAAGGGGCAGGCCAGCCTGGATTTCCTGCAAAAAATGATGACCAATGATATCTCCAAGCTGAAAAGCGGCGGTGCACAGTATACCGCGATGTGCTATGAAAGCGGCGGCACTGTGGATGATTTGCTTGTGTATAAATTCGAGGACGATCATTATCTGCTGGTTGTCAATGCGGCAAATATAGAAAAGGATTATCAGTGGCTTGAAGAGCATCTGATTGAGGGCGCTGATATCAAAAATATTTCCGATCAGACTGCCCAGCTTGCCTTGCAGGGTCCTGCAGCTGAAGTGATCCTCCAGAAGCTGGCAGGCGAAAACGATTTAAGCGAAATAGGCTTTTTTAAATTCACCAATGATGTGGATCTGAATGGCAAAAAAGCGCTGGTTTCCCGCACCGGCTATACGGGTGAGGATGGATTCGAAATTTACTGCAATTCGGGTGATGCCGCAAGCCTCTGGAATGATATCCTTGAAGCCGGAAAAGAAGAAGGTGTGCTGCCTTGCGGGCTTGGCTGCCGCGACACTCTAAGGTTTGAAGCAAACCTTGCGCTGTACGGGCAGGAGCTGTCGCCTGACATTACCCCCCTTGAAGCCGGAATCGGTTTTGCTGTAAAGATTAATAAAGAAGCAGATTTCATCGGCAAGCCCGTCCTTAAGCAGCAAAAAGAAAACGGTGTGCCGAGAAAGCTGGTCGGAATTGAAATGATTGACAGGGGAATCCCGCGCCACGGCTATCCGGTGCTGGCGAATGGTGAGCAGATCGGCGAAGTGACGACAGGTACACAATCACCGACCCTGAAGAAGAACATCGGCCTTGCCCTGATCAAGACCCAATATGCAGAGCTGGGCAATGAGGTTGAAGTTGAAATCCGCGGCAAACGGCTGAAAGCAGCTGTAGCTGCCACACCTTTTTATAAAAGAGATAAGAAGTGACGGAGGGGAAAAACATGACGCATCGCTATCTGCCTATGACGGAAACAGACAAAAAGGAAATGCTTGAGAAGATCGGGGCAAGTTCGATTGACGAACTGTTCAGTGATATACCTGAAGCTGTCAGGTTTAAGGGAGAGTACAATATTAAACCGGCAAAGCCGGAAACGGCATTATTGAAGGAGCTTACCAGGCTGGCAGGAAAGAATGCCGACCTCAGGTCCAACTCTTCCTTCCTTGGAGCCGGTGTCTATGATCATTATATGCCAGTGATTGTGGACCACGTTATTTCCCGCTCAGAATTTTATACAGCTTATACGCCGTATCAGCCGGAGATTTCCCAGGGGGAGCTGCAGGCCATCTTTGAATTCCAGACGATGATCTGCGAGCTGACAGGCATGGATGTAGCCAACTCTTCCATGTATGACGGAGGGACTGCCCTCGCTGAGGCAGCCATGCTGTCAGCCGGCCAGACGCGCCGCAAGAAAATCCTGATCTCCGAGGCTGTACATCCTGAATCGAAGGATGTTGTCAGGAGCTATGCCAAGGGGCAATATATTGAAGTTGTGGAAATCCCGCATAGTGACGGAATTACAGATATGGATGCACTGAAAGAACAAATGGACAGCGACACAGCTGCAGTCATTGTCCAATACCCTAACTTCTTCGGCCGCATAGAGCCTCTTAAAGAGCTGGAGGAAGTCATCCACGCTCATAAATCCATGTTCGTTGTATCAAGCAATCCGCTTTCCCTTGGTGCATTGACGCCTCCAGGAAAGTTCGGCGCTGATATTGTGGCAGGCGATGCGCAGCCATTCGGGATCCCGACGGCATTCGGGGGACCTCATTGCGGTTATTTTGCGGTCACCTCCAAACTGATGAGGAAGGTGCCGGGCCGCCTTGTCGGGCAGACGGTCGATGAAGAAGGCCGCCGCGGTTTCGTACTTACCCTTCAGGCAAGGGAACAGCATATCCGCCGTGATAAAGCGACTTCCAATATCTGCTCCAACCAGGCTTTGAATGCTCTTGCTGCGTCTGTCGCCATGACAGCCCTCGGCAAAAAGGGCGTCAGGGATATTGCAGTCCAGAATATGCAGAAAGCCCGCTATGCCAGGGATCAGTTCAAGAAGGCCGGCTTCGAGCTTGCCTTTGAAGGCCCGATCTTTAATGAATTTGTCGTAAAGCTGAATGCACCAGTCAGGGAGATCAATAAGAGCCTGCTCGATAAAGAAATCATTGGCGGCTATGATCTCGGCAGAAGCTATCCTACACTGGAAAACCATATGCTGGTTGCCGTGACAGAGCTTCGCACGAAAGAAGAAATCGATACTTTTGTTAAAGAATTGGGGGATTACCATGCATAATCAAGACCAGCCGCTGATTTTTGAAATAAGCAAGCCGGGCCGAACAGGCTACAGCCTTCCGGAACTGGATGTACCTGAAGTGGATTTGGCTGAATTGCTGCCTGAAGGATATCTGCGTGAAGAAGAGCCTGAGCTTCCAGAAGTATCAGAACTGGATATCATGAGGCATTATACCGCTTTATCCAAAAGAAACCATGGTGTGGATTCTGGCTTTTATCCGCTTGGGTCGTGCACGATGAAATACAATCCCAAAATCAATGAAAATGTGGCACGCTTCAACGGATTTGCCCATATCCATCCTCTTCAGGAGGAAAGCTCAGTGCAGGGGGCATTGGAGCTTATGTATGACCTGCAGGAGCATCTGATTGAAATTACCGGAATGGACGAAGTGACACTTCAGCCTGCTGCGGGTGCACATGGAGAATGGACAGGATTGATGATGATCAGGGCCTTCCATGAAGCGAACGGGGATACAGAGAGGACAAAGGTCATCGTCCCTGACTCAGCGCATGGGACCAATCCCGCATCAGCAACGGTCGCCGGCTTTGAAACCGTCACCGTTAAATCGAATGAAAACGGCCTTGTGGACCTTGAGGATCTTCGCCGTGTAGTCGGATCCGATACAGCTGCCCTGATGCTGACGAACCCGAACACTCTTGGGCTGTTTGAAGAAAACATCCTTGAAATGGCAGAGATTGTCCATGGTGCCGGCGGCAAGCTTTATTATGACGGTGCGAACCTGAATGCGGTCCTTTCCAAAGCGCGGCCTGGAGATATGGGATTCGATGTTGTCCATCTGAATCTCCATAAAACATTCACAGGTCCTCACGGAGGGGGAGGGCCAGGGTCAGGTCCGGTCGGAGTCAAGAAAGACCTGATACCATATCTTCCTAAACCAATCGTTGCTAAGCGCGGTGAGGAATTTGTCCTTGATTATGACCGCCCGCAATCAATTGGAAGGGTCAAACCGTATTATGGAAACTTCGGCATCAATGTGCGCGCTTATACTTATATTCGCACAATGGGGCCGGACGGCTTGAAAAATGTTACAGAATTCGCCGTCCTGAATGCCAATTATATGATGAGGCGCCTGGCGGAATACTATGATCTTCCATTTGACAGGCATTGCAAGCATGAGTTTGTACTCAGCGGAAAGCGCCAGAAAAAGCTTGGCGTCAGAACGCTTGACATTGCGAAGCGCCTGCTCGACTTCGGTTATCATCCGCCTACCATCTACTTCCCGCTGAATGTAGAGGAATGCATCATGATCGAGCCGACTGAAACAGAATCAAAGGAAACATTGGACAGCTTCATTGAAGCAATGATCCAGATTGCCAAGGAAGCGGAGGAAAATCCTGAAATCGTGCAGGAAGCGCCGCATACAACGGTAATCGGCCGACTGGATGAGACCCTGGCTGCAAGAAAACCGGTCCTCCGGTATAAGAAAGAAGCTTAGTTCTGATTGGCATTAGAGGCATTAGAGGGCGAAACACGGCATTGGCGCTGTGCTTCGCCCTTTATTATGGCTTAGTATGTTCCCAGCTGATTTTAGGCATATATATTCGTGTGAAACTTTGTTTCAGACACCTTTCTATTCAGGATTGGAGTGCACCGTTTTGAAATGCTTAATATGACCATATGAAAAAAAGGTCCAGCCTTAAGGCTGGACCCTTTTTTGCTCATGTATAGAAGGGAGTGCTTCCCTTATTTCTTCGCTTTGATTTTGCCTGACCATTTTTTGAAGCCGCCCTGCAGCTGGTGGAGGTCTTTATAGCCTCTGCGGTATAAGAACTGGGCTGCACGTCCGCTGCGCATTCCGCTTTGGCAGTACAGGTATACAGGCTTGTCCGGGCGGATTTCCTTCATGCGCATTTTCATCTGTGATAACGGGATATTCCTGGACCCCAGAATGTGGCCGGCATCAAATTCATTCGGCTCCCGGACATCAATCAGCTGAGCCTTCCGGTATCCTGCGCGGAATTCATCCTCTGTCAAGGTCTTGACGACTTTGCGCTGATAGAGCCATGATACGACAGAGTAGGTAACAAAGCCCCCGATAATGATTAAAAGAATATAAAGTGTATCCAATGTGACTTCTCCTTTCACGTATAGCTACGCCAGCTTTTATTATATAAGCCGGCAGCTATGCGAGTAAAGGAATTCCTGCAAAATTCACGTATTTCTCATGTTTTCGGATTTGCTGCAGACAAAGCGGGCAAGACGGGATTTTGAAATATTAGGCAAGGGCTGTTTGCTTTGTTTTTTCCGCCCATTTTGATAGACTAGAAAACATGTGCAAGACTCATAACATGAAAAAGAGGGTTACATATGCTAAAAGAAACTTGGAGATTTATCGATTCGGGCTTTGGTTCCCCATCTTTCAATATGGCTTTGGATGAGGCACTCCTCGAGTGGAACAGCGAGGGGAAGATTCCGCCTGTCATCCGCTTCTACGGATGGGATCCGGCAACGCTTTCCATTGGCTATTTTCAAAAAGCGGAAAAGGAAATCGATATGGACGCCGTCAAAAAACATGGTCTGGGATTTGTCCGCCGTCCGACAGGCGGACGGGGCGTCCTGCATGAGCATGAGCTTACGTACAGTGTCATCGTTTCAGAGGACCATCCTGAAATGCCGAAAACCGTTACCGAGGCGTACCGGGTGATCTCTGAAGGGATTCTTAAGGGGTTTCACAATCTTGGAATGGATGCCTATTTTGCTGTCCCGAAGACAGCCGAGGAGAGGGAGTCGCTTAAGAACCCGCGTTCTTCCGTCTGCTTTGATGCACCAAGCTGGTATGAGCTTGTTGTTGAGGGGAGAAAGGTTGCCGGAAGCGCCCAGACAAGGCAGAAGGGTGTCATCCTCCAGCACGGATCCATCCTGCTCGACCTGGATGAAGATAAGCTTTTCAGCCTGTTCAAGTATCCGAATGACCGTGTGAAGGAAAGGATGCAGAGAGCGTTCAAAAGCAAAGCCGTTGCCATCAACGAGCTTAGCCGGGACAAAGTCACAATCGGACAGGCCAAGGAAGCCTTCAGAAAGGGCTTTGAGGAAGGGCTTGGCATTCAGCTTGAACCTTATGAGCTTTCCGCTGAAGAAATGGAATATGTGAACAAAATTGCAAAACACCGATATGAAAACGATGAATGGAATTTTAAAAGATAGACTGTGTTAGTGTACCTCGTTGATTTTGGGCTCATTCGTGTGAAACTCTTTTTCACACGCATCTCAGCACAGCTGAAATGAGCCCAAAATCAATAACAATGTTTAACAAAGCCAAAAGAAAAAAAGCGGCCCTGTCGCTTTTTTTCTGTTTGATGCGGAATTCCGCACATCCAAATTATGAATATTTTTCCATGTGGTTCATACTTAAAACGCAAGCCCCGAAATTTGCCGAAAATAATCGTTTACTGTCATTAATCGGGCAATATCTCTTTTTATCTCTGAAATCTAGTTTTTTCTGAGTTTGACAAAATTAAATTGATTTGACCTCTAATACAATATATAGTGGTGTCGAAAATATTTTATATACTATATATTGATTTTGAGGTTTTGGATATGATAACTTAAGGGTATTCAAAAAAACAAATAGAAGCTTGGCTTTCTATTAAAAATAGAAAGATACATTGAAGGAGCTGTGTGTATGTCTGTCGTGCTGGGACAAAAAGCAAAAGTGAACATCGAACAATTAAACAAGGATATCCGCCTATTCCCCCAGGTGCATCCGATCACCCCTGATATGAAAATCACCCATAAAGGGGTTTCGCGTCTGGTCATGCTGGACCGCTATACGTTCAAGGATACAGAAAAGATCACTCTGGCAAACGGGGACTTCGTTGTCCTGACTGTCAAAGAAGATCCAAAATTCCCTGCCCGCGGCCTTGGCTTCATCCAGGAGATTGACTGGGAGAACAAGACAGCCAGAGTTTTGGTGGAGGAAGAATTCCGCGGCGTCCTTGATAATCCGGATGAACCGGTAATCACGAAATCGCTGGATGTGATTGAAAAGCCGCTTGAGATCTATTATGAGCAGATTGCAAAGCGGAATGCGACAGGCCTCGCAGCAGCTGAGGAAACAGAAGAGAAGCGCAAGGAATGGTTTGAGAAATTTTACCACGAGCTTGTCAGCCTGAACTTTATCCCTGCCGGAAGGGTGCTTTATGGCGCTGGGGCGGATACGGATGTTACTTACTTTAACTGCTATGTCATGCCGTTTGTGCAGGATTCCCGCGAAGGGATTTCAGAGCATCGCAAGCAGGTAATGGAAATCATGAGCAGGGGCGGCGGAGTCGGAACAAACGGATCGACCTTAAGGCCGCGCAACACGCTTGCGCGCGGAGTAAACGGCAAATCCTCCGGATCGGTTTCCTGGCTGGATGATATTGCAAAACTGACTCATCTGGTTGAGCAGGGCGGTTCAAGACGCGGCGCCCAAATGATCATGCTGACAGACTGGCATCCGGATATCATTGAATTCATCATCTCAAAAATGCAGAACCCGCGCATCCTCCGCTTTTTGCTTGAAAATACACAGGATGAAACAATCAAGCGCTATGCCAGTGAAAAGCTGAAGTTCACTCCGCTGACTGAGCAGGAGACCAATATGTATCAGGGAATCATCAACTATAAACAAATCCCCGGACTTGGCGGCTTCAACGAGAAGATCATCAGAGATGCGGAAAATAAGCTTGCTGCCGGAGGCAATTATACTGTCCATAATCCGGAGTTCCTGACAGGTGCCAATATCTCTGTGTGCCTGACAAAGGACTTCATGGATGCAGTTGAAAAAGATGCAGAGTATGAGCTGCGCTTCCCTGATGTGGAGTCATATGATGCCGAAACGATGAAGATCTACAATGAAGAATGGCATAAGATCGGCGATGTCCGCGAATGGGAAAAGCTGGGCCATAAAGTGCGCACCTACCGCAAAATCAAGGCAAAAGAGCTTTGGAACCTGATCAATATCTGTGCGACCTATTCCGCAGAGCCGGGCATTTTCTTCATCGACAATGCGAATGATATGACAAATGCACAAGCCTACGGACAGAAGGTAGTAGCGACGAACCCTTGCGGGGAGCAGCCGCTTGCGCCATATTCTGTCTGCAATCTGGCCGCTGTCAATCTTGCTGAAATGGCTGATAAGGAAAACAGAACAGTCGACTTTGAAAAGCTGGCCAGGACTGTTGAAGTTGGCGTCCGCATGCAGGATAACGTCATTGACGCGACGCCATATTTCCTTGAAGAAAACAAAAAGCAGGCTCTGGGAGAGCGCCGTGTCGGACTTGGCGTCATGGGACTGCATGATCTGCTGATCTACTGTGAGACTGAATACGGTTCAGAAAAAGGCAATGAGCTGATCGATAAAGTATTTGAAACGATTGCTGTAACAGCATATAAAGCTTCAGTTGAGCTTGCCGGCGAAAAAGGCAGCTTCCCGTTCCTGACAGGAGAGACGGAAGAAGAAACAAACAGGCTCCGCCGGAACTTCACAGAAACCGGCTTTATGCAGAAAATGCCGGAAGATGTGAGACAGTCCATCCTTGAAAAAGGAATCCGCAATTCCCACCTGCTGACTGTCGCACCGACAGGATCTACAGGTACCATGGTCGGGGTTTCAACAGGGCTTGAACCATACTTCTCCTTCTCATATTTCAGGAGCGGCCGATTAGGAAAGTTCATTGAGGTGAAGGCAGATATCGTACAAGAGTATCTGGACCGCAACCCTGATGCAGATCCTGAGAACCTGCCGGAATGGTTTATTTCCGCTATGGAGCTTTCCCCTGAAGCACATGCCGATGTTCAATGTGTCATCCAGCGCTGGATTGACAGTTCTATAAGCAAGACGGTCAATGCACCGAAGGGCTATAGCGTTGAACAGGTGGAAGGTGTGTATGAACGACTGTACCGCGGCGGAGCGAAAGGCGGAACAGTATATGTCGACGGTTCCCGCGACTCGCAGGTCCTTACGCTAAAAGCGGAAGAAAACACCTTCGATGAGGAAGAAGCTAAAGAAGAAAAGCCGAAGCAGCGTGTTGTACTGGTCGACACAATCAGTGACCTCAGATCGACAGATGTAACTATCGGCTCTGAAGTAGGCAACACCTGTCCGGTATGCCGCCAGGGCAAGGTAAAAGAAATCGGCGGATGCAACACTTGCACAAACTGCAATGCCCAGTTGAAATGCGGCTTGTAAAATTTTCATAAACAGTAAAAAGAGGATGGAAAAATTTTTCCGTCCTCTTTTTTTCGGTTTTGCCCCAATAATGCTCATACTACAAAAAAGTGCCGGCGACATGCCTGAGCCAAGCAAACATAGAAACGGGGTTATAAAGATGAAACCATTCATGCCGCAGCTTGTATATATCGAACCGAAAGCACTCGAGTATCCTTTGGGGAAGGAGCTGAAGGAAAAATTTGAGGAGCTTGGCATTGAAATCCGCGAAACCACTTCCCATAACCAGGTGCGCGGCATCCCGGGGAATAATGAGCTTCAGCAGTACCGGAATGCAAAATCGACACTCGTAGTAGGAATCAGGAGGACGCTAAAATTCGATACGTCCAAGCCGTCCGCTGAGTATGCAATCCCGCTGGCAACTGGATGCATGGGGCATTGCCATTACTGTTATCTGCAGACAACCCTTGGGAGCAAGCCGTATATCCGCACATATGTAAACCTTGAGGATATCTTTGCCCAGGCTGAAAAATATATGGAGGAGCGGGCGCCTGAAGTCACCCGATTTGAAGCTGCCTGTACCTCGGATATTGTAGGGCTGGACCATTTAACACACTCATTGAAAAAGACGATTGAATTCATTGGCGGTACAGAGTATGGAAGGCTCCGCTTTGTGACAAAGTACCATCATGTCGACCATCTGCTCGATGCCAAGCATAACGGCAAAACAAGATTCCGTTTCAGCGTTAATTCGCGATATGTGATCAAGAATTTTGAACCAGGCACATCCACTTTCGATGAACGGCTCGAAGCGGCCAGGAAGGTTGCGGGGGCAGGATATCCTTTAGGCTTTATTGTTGCGCCGATCTATCTTCATGAAAACTGGAAGGAAGGCTATTTTGAGCTTTTTGAAAGGCTGAAGCAGTCGCTTGATGGCATCGAACTGAAAGATCTCACTTTTGAACTCATTCAGCACCGTTTCACAAAGCCTGCCAAGAAGGTCATTGAAAAACGCTATCCGAAAACAAAGCTTGAAATGGATGAAGAAAAGCGGAAATATAAGTGGGGCCGCTACGGAATAGGAAAATATGTATACCAGAATGATGAAGCAAAGGAAATGGAAGAAACCATCCGAAGCTATGTCCATTCCTTTTTTCCAGAAGCTGAAGTTCAGTATTTTACGTAATCTGATATTTTATCCTGAATAATTAATTTGTCCGCCGTACTATTTTTGCAGCTGCCCGATTAAAGATGTATCAAGCAGGTATCATCGACGGGAGTGGCTTGCATGTATATAGACGGCGTTTTTTCAGGCGGCGGCATTAAAGGCTTTGCGCTGATCGGTGCTTTGGAGGTCATTGAGCAGAAAGGATTCCGCTTTGAAAGGGTGGCGGGCACGAGCGCTGGCTCCATTGTGGCCGGACTTTCCGCTGCAGGATACACAAGCAGGGAAATGTTCGATCTGATGAATGAACTTGATTTGAAGAAGCTGCTGGATGCCAGGAGGACACTGCTGCCTTTTTCGGCAGCTAAGTGGCTGCTTTTGTATTGGCGCCTTGGCTTGTACAAGGGAAACGAGCTGGAGAAGTGGATTGCAGAGAAGCTCGCCGCAAGGGGGATCCGTACATTTGGCGATCTTGCACCCCAGAAGCTCAGGGTTATTGCATCAGATCTGACGAACGGCCGGCTTGTCGTCCTCCCGGATGATTTAATGAGCTACGGGGTCGACCCTGGCCGATTCTCAGTAGCGAAAGCTATCCGGATGAGCTGCAGCCTGCCCTATTTTTTTGAACCGGTCAAACTGAAGTCATTTGAAGGGGAAACAAGTCTCCTAGTTGATGGAGGAGTGCTGAGCAATTTTCCGATGTGGCTCTTTGATAAGGAAAATGTTAAAAAGGTCCGGCCGGTACTTGGGATCAAGCTGAGCCATGATGTCTTGGACAGGGAGAAAAATAAAATCAATAATGCGATCCAGCTGTATGAGGCGCTCTTTGAGACAATGAAGGATGCCCATGATGCCCGCTATATTTCCCGGAAGCATGCAAAAAATATCATCTTTGTTCCGACAGAAGGCATCGTCTCTACAGAATTTGGCCTTACCGCTGAAAGAAAAGAAGAGCTGCTGGAGCTTGGGAGGCGGTCAGCGAGGAAGTTCTTCTCTCTATGGACATACTGAGGGAATTAAAAAGCACTGCCAGAATTGGCAGTGCCTTCCAATGGCCGGCTGCATACAGCCGCCAGTGAGCTTGAAATTTAAACAGCCCCGGGCATCAGAGAGTTGCCCGGTTCTTTTTTTTGCCTTTTTTCCCGTCAATGACGGTTAAATGAGGTGGAGATTTGCGAGCTTTTGTTTTCCTTAAGGATGTGAGCGAACCGACACTTGCCTTCCTGGTGCTGGCAGGTTCTTTCTGATATTTCCTTTTAGATTTCTTAGCTGCTTTAACAAATGCCTGCTGCTCTTTTTTCATAGGGCCAGCTTTGTAGAAACGGCGAAACAGAAAATATACGGCAGCACCAATGAGGGCTATTACGGCTATACTCTGCAAAAAACCGGCAGGGTCGTTTACCAATCTGCCTATTATTCCGATTATTGCGAGGCCGATGAGGCCGGCAACAATATACAATGAAGTCCGGTTATTCAAAAAAGCCACCTCCCTATGAGCATGATGAGCATTTTCACTTGCTTTTAAACTATATTTTATACAATTTCTTCTGTTTTATTAGTGTCCTCGGTTTCCTTTTCCTTTTTTAGCAGTTCATTAAACGAAAGAATGGCAACTTCTGTCTGTTTATCATCCGGTTCTTTGGTCGTCAATAGCTGAAGCCAGAGTCCGGGAAGGCCGAGCCATTTCAGGACAGGCACATGCCTGACCTTATTCGTCAGCTGCAGGACCTCAAATGAAATTCCGAGTACGACGGGAATCAGGGCAAGGCGGTTTAAAATCCTGACCCAAAGCGGATCGGTCGGCACAAACATATAAATGAAGACGCCGACAATGACGGTGAAGAGGATAAAGCTGCTGCCGCAGCGATAATGGAGCCTGGACTGGGCC
This sequence comes from Bacillus infantis, assembly GCF_020171945.1. Taxonomy (GTDB): domain Bacteria; phylum Bacillota; class Bacilli; order Bacillales; family Cytobacillaceae; genus Bacillus_AB; species Bacillus_AB infantis_A. Next base: position 497,128 of record NZ_JAIVAP010000002.1, read on the forward strand.
TGAACATTTTCAACCGTCAGCTCCTTGCCGTTCTCAAAAGCATTTATTACTTTATGCTCTGCACCATGATACTGAAACACCCGCCTGATGATCGGGGTCAATGAAACGAAATAAATATAGCCAAGGAGAAGAATGAGCTTGAAAAATCCTTCTACCAATACCTGCGCAACATCGCTTGGAAAAATCGGCTTTGTCAAAGCCGCCAGGAATACAGGAACAAGGGTAAAGATAAATTTTCCAAACAGGAAGGAAATGACCCCGATGGCTGCCACGCCGAGCCACATGGTGAGCTTGGATGGCTCCTGTTCTTTTAAGGTATGATCCTCGCTTGGATCAAGATCAAATCTCTCTGTTGAGAAATTCAAGTGCTTCGAACCGTTCGCACTGGCTTCAATGATAGCTGCTATCCCTCTCAGAAAGGGGATTTTCTTGATTGTCTGAAGGGAAGGGTTTGATTTTCTCGGCAGATGGAAGTATTCGATAGACTCATCCTTCCTTCTGACAGCTGTAACATAATGATGCTTGCCGCCGAACATGACGCCTTCAACAACTGCCTGGCCGCCATAAACGGGCTTTTGATCTTTAGACATATATGTAACACCAACCTATTGTGTACTGGGCCGAAACAGCATATTGGAAAAAGTGGATCGTGCCTGCAAGGCACTTTTTGCATAAGCTGAATGTACCTATATTTATTCTACTAAAAAACGGATAAAACCTCTAGAGCGGAGCAAAAGTAAGATTTTTTCTCATGGCAGATGAACCTTCAATTTCTGCTTTAGATGTGATTGAAAATATAACCATGGGCATACTAAGGCAATGGAGGTGGAAAAATGAAGGAAGAACATGAAAAGCTTGAACAAAATCAGAGGGAAAAGCCGATGTCCTTCATGGCTATGGTCATCATCACTGGATTTGTCGGTGGAGTGCTTTGGAGCGGGCTGGCTTATCTGGCTTACGTCTTTAACCTGACTGAAATCCATCCGAGGGTCATCCTGGAGCCATGGGCTATAGGGGGATGGAAGAAGACGTGGCTTGGTACGGTCATTTCGCTTGTATTCATCGGGATTGTCTCCATCGGGGCAGCAATCATCTATTATGCCCTGCTTAGAAAGATCAAAAGCATCTTTGCGGGGGCAGCCTACGGAATTGCACTTTTCCTGCTGGTCTTTCTTGTGCTGAATCCCATTTTTCCAGGCATCAGCCCGCTGAGGGACCTGGATAAAAATACAATCATTGCCTCTGTCTGTTTTTATATTCTTTATGGAGTATTCGTCGGCTTCTCAATTTCTTATGAAGAAAATGAAATCAGGTTCAGGGAAGATAAGGAAAAAGAAGCAGCAACATAATATGCTTTCGGTGTGCTGCCGTTTTCAATTGTGATAGAATGTTCTTATGGACATTCTTTTTTTCACGGGAGCCTGATTATGACAAAAATACTACTATTAAACGGGCCGAACCTGAATATGCTGGGCAAAAGGGAGCCCGGTATTTACGGAGAGACCACACTGAAGCAGCTGGAAGAGCGGATTGCAGAGCTGGCCCGCGAATACGGGGCAGAACTGGAAGCCTGCCAGTCCAATCATGAAGGGGTGCTTGTCGACAAGCTTTACGAAGCGAACGAAGCCGGAGTCGATGGCGTGATCTTTAATCCCGGGGCATTTACACATTACAGCTACAGCCTCCGGGACTGCATAGCAGGCATAAGCGTGCCTGTCATCGAAGTACATATATCGAATATCCATGCCCGTGAGCCATTCCGCCATGTGTCTGTCACCGCAGCAGTTACGGCGGGTCAGATCGTTGGCCTGGGGCTCAAGGGGTATGAGCTGGCATTTGCCGCACTACTGGAAAAGGGGAGAAATTAGGATGGAGAAACTACAGAAGCTTCGCGCCGCATTTGGACAGCATTCAATTGATGGGATGCTGGTTACAAGCAATTATAACAGAAGATATTTAACCGGTTTCACCGGCTCTGCAGGACTGGTGCTGATCAGCGGGGAAAAAGCACAGTTCATCACCGATTTCCGCTATGTCGAACAGGCCGGGAAGCAGTGTGAAGGCTTTGAAATCGTTCAGCATTCAGGCAATATCGTTGAAGAGGCGGCCAGGCAGGCCAAAAATCTTGGGATCCAGAAGCTTGGCTTTGAGCAGGAACATGTATCATTTGCCTCCTTTAAAGCCTATGAAGCAGCAGTGGAAGCAGAGCTTGTTCCGGTAAGCGGAGCAATTGAAAAGTTACGCTTGATTAAGACGGATTCAGAGATTAAGATATTAAAGGAAGCTGCGAGCATTGCCGACAAGGCATATACTCATATTCTGGACTATATACGCCCCGGCAGGACAGAGCTGGAGGTTTCGAATGAACTGGAATTCTTTATGAAAAAAGCTGGTGCAGCCTCTTCTTCTTTTGACATCATTGTTGCTTCCGGATACAGATCTGCCCTTCCGCACGGAGTGGCTAGCGATAAGGTGATTGAAAAAGGGGATATGGTTACACTTGATTTTGGCGCCTATTATAATGGCTATGTATCCGACATTACCCGCACCCTTGCTGTGGGTGAGCCGGACAGCAAGCTGAAGGACATATACCATATTGTCCTTGAAGCACAGCTGAAGGGGCTCGAGGGCATCAAACCGGGCATTTCCGGTAAGCAAGCCGACGCCCTTACGCGCGACCATATCAGCAGCAAAGGCTATGGCGAATATTTCGGCCACTCCACAGGACATGGAATCGGGCTTGAGGTCCACGAGGGGCCTGGGCTTGCATCCAGATCTGATGCCATCCTTGAAGAAGGGATGGTCGTTACAGTCGAACCAGGCATCTATATACCTGGACTAGGCGGGGTGCGCATTGAGGATGATACAATCATTACTAAGGACCATAACGAAAAGCTGACTCATTCAACTAAAGAACTAATCATTCTGTAATTGCATATTAGGAGGACATAACACATGATTTCTGTAAATGATTTTCGTACAGGATTGACCATCGAAGTAGACAACGGCATTTGGAGAGTAATGGATTTCCAGCATGTTAAGCCAGGGAAAGGCGCAGCATTTGTTCGTTCAAAGCTCCGCAATCTCCGTACCGGCGCTATCCAGGAAAAAACTTTCCGTGCCGGCGAGAAGGTAGGAAAGGCCCAGATCGACAACCGCAGGATGCAATATTTGTATGCAAGCGGAGATCAGCACGTATTCATGGACAACGAGTCCTACGAGCAAATCGAACTGCCTGAAAACTCAATCGAGTATGAGCTGAAGTTCCTTAAAGAAAATATGGAAGTACAGATCATGATGTATCAGGGAGAAACGCTTGGTGTTGAACTTCCAAACACTGTTGAGCTTGAAGTGACAGAAACTGAGCCTGGAATCAAAGGTGATACTGCTTCTGGCGGAACCAAGCCTGCCACACTTGAGACAGGCCTGATTGTACAGGTTCCTTTCTTCATCAACCAGGGAGATGTTCTGATCATCAACACAACTGAAAGCTCTTATGTATCCAGGGCATAATCGGTGAAAAGGAATACCCGCAGGGCATCAGGCCGGCGGGTATTTTTTATTGCATTCAGTTAAAGTTCCCTTCCGGTTGTCCCCGGGGATTGTTCGGTATTCCCCGGGTTATTATATTCCGGGTCAGAGGATGCCGGCTTCCTGTTGCTTTTTGTTCCGCCAAGATACTGGTCCGGATCCCGCTGCTCTTTTAAAAATTTTTCATGATTTTCATTTACCATTCAGTAGCCATCCTTTCGGTCCTCTTTTTGCCGCACTCTCTTTAGTATGCGCTATTATCCTCCAGCTTATGAAAAAATGGCTTAAAGCTATTGCCTTTTTGGTAATGTTATTGTAATATAATTAATACAAGCTGCGTTGTTCGTTTGTATATGAAGTTTCAACCTTTATGTAGTAATAGGGAGCCCTATATCGGAATCAGGACGGCATGCCTCTGCATGAGGACACACGGAAGGAATTCCTGCGGACACCCACCTGTTGGAGCAGGTTTGAAACTCCATATAAATCGGCGGCAACTGCGGCCCTAATAAGGTTATCCCAAAGCAATGGCCAATCGGCTGTTGCTTTTTTTAATAAACAAACTCCGCTGTAACATAGGCAGTAATTTCCGTAGTGCCAGGTTCTATTGAAGTACCAGCGGCCGCGCTTTTGACAAACTGGCCGGCTTCCCTTGGTATTGGCTGGCCGGGGGCAATGATTCCTTCAGTGACTGACACTGGTGTTTTAATCAGCTGTACGTTCAGAGTTTTTGCGATAGCAGCAGCCTTCTCATACGCATCGATGACTGCGAGAGACAATGCCTGCTTTTGCCACTTTCCATCGTCCGCTAAAAGCCTGACAGAAGAAATGATGTTCGCTCCATTTTCTGCAGCGGCATCCAATACCCTGCCGGCAGCTTCAACAGGCGATACAATCACCCTTAATAAATGCTCTGCTTTATATCCTCTGAAGATCTGCTTGCCATCCTGAAAATCATATTGCGGAAAAACAGAATAGTCCTTTGTCTGGATGTTTTCTTCCGGTATCCCGATCCTGATCAATCCATCCTTTATACCGGCGATTGTTTGGGCGGCTTCAGCTTGTGCCTCTGCCAGGGAACTGCTTTCGGCTGAAACGCCAAAGATAGTTTCCGCCTTATTCGGCTTTGCCTCGACAGTTCCCTTTCCTGTAACCCTGATAGTATTCCGGCCCTGTTTCTGTAAGGGCTGTCCTGATATACCGTGATTTTTATACATGTACTCTCCTCCCCAAAAGCTATTCTTTCTTTAAGTTATTGAAGTACGCCGGACGGCAGAACAAAATCATCAATGGAAATACTGCCTGATTTTTCCTGACAGTTCTTCTTTTCTCTCATCCAGCTGCCTGAAACGATGTCCGTTTGCCCCTGATGGATGCGGAAATCCGGACAGGCATTTTTCAGGATTAATCAGCCCGATCTTAATCCATCCAGCCAATATGCTGTCCGCCGCTTTTCCCAGGGGGATGATCAAGGGGGAATCAAGCGGCATGATGTCAGTTTTGAGTGTTTCCTCAGCATAGCCGCTCAGAAAAGGGCTTTTGCTCAATCCGGGGCTATGGCCAGTATAGTTCCTTCCTTTATAAAAAGCAGGATATTTCACAAGTGAGCATGTATGGAGGAGTGTGTCCGCTTCGTGGAAGAGCATCATCGAATGGTCAAGTCCCATCCGCTCCGGCAGGCCGATGCTGTCCAGCATTTCCGCCAGGTTTTTCCTCATGGGTCCTGAAAAGCGCCCTTCTGCTTTCACCCTCTTCAGCACCTCTGAGTCAGGAACCTTTCCAATCAAACGCCTTGCGAGCGTGATGCTTTTGTTCATTTGCGCCCATCCAGGCGTAATGCCAAGTATCAACACTTTAGCTCTGCTATTCACATATTCATTATGGGGCGAGTAATAGATCTGGAGAGCACCATTTTCTTCAATCAGCAATCCTGGTTGCAGCAGCTCTTCTTTTGTATATGTATTTTTTAAAGGAAGCTTCTGAATTTCCTCTTTATACCTAGTAAACAGCCTATCCCTCTCCTTTCCCTGCCATTATTCATGATACCCATATTTGCTGCTTGATAAAGAATCTCTTCTTTGTTTCCGCCGGATAATCCATTTATGGAAAAGGGACAAATATTGTCATATTGCTCCTGGAACAACATACATTTCTTAGTAGCGAAAATAAAAGACAGTAAAGCTATAAGGAGGATTTTTGTGGAAACAGTTGCAGCCTTTTTGCCAAAAAATTTATCAGACAAGCTGAAAAATGTCCCTCCTGAAATGATGGAGCATCTTGAGGAAATCAGGATCAGGATTGGCAGGCCGCTTGAAGTGACAGCCAAAGGAATCCCCTGCTTCCTGCCCTATACAGTTGGTGCAGAAGATGCCGTCCATTTAATGAATAAAATCAGCCATTTTTCAATCTACACATTGGAAGAAGAGCTAAAGAGGGGCTATATCACGATAGAGGGCGGGCACCGGGTGGGGCTTGCCGGAAAAGTCATTCTGGATGGAGGGAAGGTCAAGGCCATCCGTGATATCTCTTCCTTTAATATCAGGGTGGCAAGAGAGAAAGTCGGGACAGCAGACAGGCTGATTCCCTATTTATATAGCAGCGGCTGGCTCCACACTATGATCGTCGGCCCGCCGCAGACGGGCAAGACAACGCTTCTCAGGGATATTGCCCGGATCGTCTCCTCTGGTGCATCGAAACCAGCTATTCAGGCACAGAAGGCCGGCATAGTGGACGAGCGGTCTGAGATTGCCGGAAGTGTCAGCGGCATACCCCAGATGACCTTTGGCCCGAGGGTGGATGTCCTGGATGCCTGCCCAAAGGCGGAAGGGATGATGATGATGATTCGTTCCATGAGCCCGGATGTCCTGCTCGTTGATGAAATCGGGAGGCAAGAGGATGGGGATGCCATCATGGAGGCTGTCCATGCGGGAATCAAGCTGATGATGACAACTCATGGACGTTCATGGGAGGAAATAAAGAACAGACCGACATTAAAGCAAATCCTTGAAAGCGGAATTTTTGAAAGATATGTGATTCTGGACCGGACAGGCGGCCCGGGGAATATTGCATCAATCCTGGACAAGTCAGGCAGGGAAATCCACAGGGAAGCGGCGGTGAACCTGGCATGATGAAGATCATCGGCGCCTGTTTCATTATCCTGGCCACTACATGGGCGGGGTTTGAAGCATCAAAGCATTTGAACGAAAGGCCGCGCCAGCTTCGGCAGCTTAAATCCGCGCTTCAATCGCTGGAGGCTGAAATCATGTACGGGCATACACCGCTCCATGAAGCGGCAAGAAGGCTGGCTGCCCAGCTTTCAAAGCCGCTGTCCTGGTTTTTTGAATCTTTCTCAAAGAAGCTTACAGATTCGGAAACAACAGTCAGGGCTGCCTGGGAAGAAAGCCTGAAAGAGGTATGGAAGCTGACGGCCTTCAAGCAGGGAGAATTTGAGATCATGAAGCAGTTCGGGGAGACACTCGGCCGCCATGACCGGTTTTCCCAGCAAAAACAAATCATGCTGGCACTCTCCCATTTGGAAAGGGAAGAAGCTGATGCCTATGAAAGACAGGCAAAATACGAACGGATGGTAAAAAGCCTTGGCTTCCTGTCAGGTCTCCTGTTGATCATTCTATTGATTTAAATCAGGGCTCGCACACGATGCAAGGAATATTAAAGCAGCGTATAGGAGGAGAAATGATGGGATTAGAGGTTGATATTATTTTTAAAATTGCCGGGGTCGGCATCGTAGTCGCCTTTTTGCACACCATTCTGGACCAGGTCGGAAAGAAAGAGTACGCACAGTGGGTCACCTTATTCGGTTTTATCTATATCTTGTTTATGGTCGCCTCGATTGTGGACGACCTCTTCCAGAAAATTAAGTCGGTCTTTTTATTTCAAGGATAAGGGAGGGCTCAGCGATTGAGATCTTTCAGATAGCAGGCATCTCGCTGGTTGCAACATTCCTCGCCCTTGTAGTAAAAGAGCAGAAGCCTAACTTTGCCTTTCTGCTCGTTGTCTTTACCGGATGCAGCATTTTCCTGTTTCTCGTTGACCAGATTTATGCCATCATCCATATGCTTGAGAAAATTGCAGTTAATGCCAAGGTGAATCTTGTCTATGTAGAAACGATCCTTAAAATCATCGGAATTGCTTATATAGCGGAATTTGCCGCCCAGATAACGAAGGATGCAGGACAGGGTGCAATCGCATCAAAGATTGAGCTCGGCGGCAAAATACTGATTCTGGCGATGGCTATCCCAATCCTGACTGTCCTGATAGAAACAATCATCCAGCTGATTCCCAGTTGATGTCCCAGCAATCATGTTTCTTTAAATGAGGTGAAAAGATGAAGCAGCGGCTGCCGTTTATTTTTCTAGTATTATTTCTCGCCACCTTCTGTGTGATGCCAGTTGTACAAGCCTCCGGGGAAAACGAAGGAGAGAACGGGCCCAGGGGGGCTGAGGCGCTGGTTGAGGCCCAGCTTGAAACCCTTGAGCTTGATGAGCTGAAAGGTTTTTGGGAAAAAGTTTCAACTGAATATGGCGGCTTTTTGCCGGAAAGCCAGAAAGGCAGTTTATATGAATTTATTAAGGGAGATAAAGAGTTTTCCTTGAAGGAGTGGATGCTCGGGGGGATGAAGTTTCTCTTTCATGAGTTTCTCGTCAATGGAAAGCTTCTCGGGTCTCTCATCATCCTGACAGTCTTCAGCATGTTTCTGCAGTCCCTTCAGAATTCTTTTGAAAAGAGCTCTGTCAGCAAGGCCGCTTATTCCATCATCTTTATGGTTCTGGTGATCATCGCACTGAACAGCTTCCGTGTTGCGGTTGATTACAGCATCGAAGCCATCAGCACGATGACATCTTTCATCCTGGCGCTTGTCCCGCTCCTATTGGCTCTGATCGCTTCGTCTGGCGGCCTGGTGTCAGCTGCATTTTTTCACCCTGTCATACTGTTCTTGATGAATATCAGCGGTATGTTCATTCAGTATGCGGTGCTGCCCCTTCTGTTTCTTTCGGCGGTCCTCAGTATTGTGAGTGTCCTTTCAGAGAATTACAAGGTGACGCAGCTTGCCAATCTTCTGCGGAACTGGAGCATAGGCCTTTTGGGATTGTTCGTGACCATTTTCCTTGGAGTCATCTCAGTGCAGGGTGCTTCTGCCGCAATCACGGACGGGGTGACCTTGAGGACAGCGAAATTCATAACAGGAAATTTCATCCCCGTAATCGGAAGGATGTTCACGGATGCCACAGATACGGTCATCAGTGCATCAGTGCTTTTGAAAAATACAGTCGGGATCGCAGGAGTCGCGATTCTGCTGATCATCGCAGCGTTTCCGGCAATCAAGATTCTTATGATTGCTTTTATATATAAATTTGCAGCAGCTGTTCTCCAGCCGCTCGGCGGGGGCCCGGTCATCGCCTGCCTCGACATCATCAGCAAGAGCGTCATTTACGTATTTGCGGCACTCGCCCTTGTGTCTCTTATGTTTTTCCTAAGCATAACCGTCATAATCGCTGCAGGAAATCTGACCATGATGATGAGATAGGGGTGACCGATATGGACTTTATAAAAGAGTGGGTTACAAACATCATACTATTTGTTTTGCTGGCTACTGTTGTGGACATGCTCCTGCCGAATTCAAGCCTGCAGAAGTATACGAAGATGGTGACCGGGCTGCTGCTGATCACGATCATCCTGTCTCCGGTCCTCAAGCTGTTTACACAGGACTTTGAAGAAGCCATTGGGAAAATCAATGTTTTTGAAACAGCGGAAGATGATAATATGGAAAATTTAATAGAAATGAAGAAAAAAGAAATACAAGCCTCAACCAGTGCATATATTTTAGAAGAAATGGCTGTCCAAATGAAAACGGACGCAGAAAAGGAGCTGATGGACCAGTACGGATTGGAAATTGAAGATGTCAGTCTAATCGTGGATGAAAATGATCAGAGTGCCTTCCCGGAAAATCTGGAGAGGGTCGCCATCCAGCTAAGGCAGCAGGTTCCTGAAGAAAAAGCAGTCGAAGTGGTCTCCATGGTAGAAATCAATACGAATCAACCCTTTCCATCTAGCACAGAAACAGATGAATCAAACAATATCGCTTCACTTCTTGCTCAAAAATGGAATATCAAGGAAGAATCTATCGAAGTCATGATAGAAGGGGGGAATAAGGATTAATGGACAATGAAAAGGGGCCGCTGGCTTGGATAAAGAAACACCTGATGGGAAGCGGTGAAAATAAGAAGCAGGGAAAATATCAATATTTGCTGATTGCCTTATTGTTCGGGGCAGCAATCATGCTCATCAGCAGCTCCTTTTTCAAGGAGGAAGCAGCTGGCGGGGTGCTTCCGGCTTTCAGCAACGAGGAAGGGAAGGAAGCTGAAGATGTCCCGGCCTTTGGCCAGAAGAAGACCGGCGGGAACGGGTCTATTACTGATTACGAAAAAGCTTATGAAGCCCAGCTGAAGGAAGCGCTCGATTCCATTATTGGTGTGGATGATGTCACGGTTGTTGTCAATGTGGATGCGACCGAGAAGAAGGTATTGGAAAAGAACTCCACAACCAAGTCCCAAACGACCGATGAAACAGATCGGGAGGGAGGAAAAAGGAAAGTGGAGGATTTGTCCAAGGAAGACCAGCTGGTGATTATCAGAGATGGAGAAAAAGAGGTTCCGATAGTGGTTGAAACGAAGAAACCTGTCATACGGGGAGTACTCGTCGTCGCTAAAGGCGCCGATAACATACAAGTAAAAAAGTGGATCATTGAGGCTGTAACGCGGTCGCTGGATGTGCCAAGCCACCGTGTAGCTGTAATGCCAAAAAAATCTAAGGGGGAATCCTGAAATGCTATTGAAAAAACAAACAGTCTGGCTTTTAACAATGCTAAGTTTAGTTGTCGTGCTCTCTGTATACTACATTACCACTCCTGAACAAAAAAGCAATGATCTGGCCGCAGTCGAAGAAAAGGCAAATGAAGAAACCGCAGGTGCAAAAGAGTCCTCAGCTGAAGAAACTGCTTCAGAAGATGGCGAAACAGTCATCTCCGGGGTTTCCAGCGATGAAATGTTCGAAACGCTCCGCATGCAGATGGAAGATGAGCGCAGCCGGATGGAAGAGGAACTGACCAATGTCATGGCATCCACAGATCTTTCCGCTGAAGAACGAAACGAAGCGAAAGAAAAAATCGACCAGCTTAGAGATGTTGCCCAAAAAGAAATTCTCCTTGAAACAGTCATCAAAGCCATGGACTATGAAGACGTCCTTGTAAGGGCAGACGGAGAAAAAGTCCGCATCACCATCAAATCAAAAGAACACTCGCCAACAGCCGCCAACGAAATCATCCAAATGGTAAAAGGCGAAATCCCTCAGCTGCAGGTAGCATCAGTAGAATTTGAACCTGGGAAATAGAAAAGCGGAGGGCGCTGCTCAGCTCTTTTGCCTGATTTGTACTATAAAGAGGGAGTGCATCCAGTGATGCACTCCCTCTTTATTTCTCTTTGGCATATGATAAGCATGCAGGGAAAGGTGAAATCTGCTGAGTCTCAGCCTACTTTTTCTGAAACTCCACCAGATCCTCCAGTGAATGATGCGCCTTTTTTATCGATGAGAATATGTTTTCGTTTTGTTTTGCCTGCTCTCCGACAGAGGCGGAAAGCTCCTCCAGGGCGGCGCTTGCCTGCTCAATCACAGAGCTGAATTCTGTGACTGCATTCCCGATCGAATGGGAAGATTCCTTGATTTGCCTTGTCATGGAGCTGTATCTGGCAATATCCTCTTTCAGCCTGATGAAGGCTGTGAAAATTTCCTCAAACGCCTGCTGGGTATCTGAAGTGAGTGTCAGGTTGCCGGTAATGGTTTTTCCTGCAGCTCCCAGGTCTTCTTTGGCGGCTTCTGTCTCCGAAATAACCTCCTGCAGGTTTTCAGAAATCATGATGGCCGTTTTCCTTGTCAGGTCGGCGAGCTTTCTGACTTCATCTGCCACTACTGCGAATCCCTTCCCGCGTTCTCCTGCTCTGGCAGCCTCAATGGATGCATTCAATGCAAGCATATTTGTTTGAGATGCTATTTCCTGGATTGAATCGGTAAACGCGGCGGTATCCTGTATCCGCAGTGAAAGGCTGCTCATCTTCACAATCGCATTCTGCATCTCCTTATAAGATACGCTCATTTCTTCAGCCAATTTGCCTACCAGGGCATCGCCTGTTTGGGTGATCAGCTCGGCAGCAGCTGCATCCTGATGGAGTTTTTCCGACAGGATGGCAGTATCTTCTGCCTGCTTGTTTGCAACTGCCAATGACTGGTTGATTCCCATGATTGCCCCGGCCTGGGTCTGAATTCCGGCGGAAACCTCGGCGATCGAGTGGGACATGGAATATGCAGCCTCAAAGTTTTGGCCGCTCCTCTCTTTCACCTGTTCAATCATTTCAGAAATATCAGCTGTACTCTTGTCTATGGCTTTCCTGATCTCCTGGTCGATTTTCAGCAGCTGTGCAGTCTTTTCCTGAGAAAAGACAATGTTCTCGGCCAGCTTGCGCGATATGGAGAATTGAAACGAAAGTAGCACTGTTACTAAAAGGTAAAGCAGATAAATCGTCACATAATTTTTCAATTCCAATGGAAGGAAGTCATGGTGAAGTGCTGCAAAGACTGTTATGAGTACAATTCCAAGTAAAAAAGCCAGCCAGAGCAAAAGTGTATCCATATAGATGGCTGCCGCAGCAATGATGAAAAATGCGAGGAAAAAAGCTGTTGGCGAGACGCTGTTTTCCATGATGATGAACATGACGGCAGTAATCAGGATCATGCTTGTGTACGGAACGATACGAATGGCGGATGGAATGCGGTGCAGCATCCAAACAACGCAGAAGCCGATGCCGCCGGCAATCAGAATGGCAAGGATGACAGCCAGTTCCTTTTTCATTATAATATCTACAGCAGCAGCTAAGATAACGCTTACAAAAGTCGACTTGACAATGAGTGAATTTTTTCGGGCCAAATCTTCCCTTTTTATGCTCTCAAGCTTTTCCATTATGGTTTCCTCCGTCGAAAAAAGTCTAATACTGTAAGGTTTCTCTGTGCACAGGCATATTTCCTCTGCGGAATTTCACAAAAATTAAAAAAAACATTAAAATAGAAGGGCAGGATACAAAAAGGTCCTGCAGCTTGAAAGAAGCCGGTTGAACTTTGGTGTGGTCTTATCGTATGATATTAGTATCTAGTCATAATTTATTTAGGACAAGGGGTGCCGAATGGTATGTTAAAAGTACAAGAAATACGCGAGCTGATTAAACTGGTTGATCAGTCTACAATTGATGAATTTGAATATGAGCATGAAGGATCTAAAATCAAAATGAAGAAAACCGTGGCTGCAGAGGCAGCTGCTGTTCAGCCTGCAGCAGTTCAAAGAGCCGTTGAGATACCTGTCCAGCAGCCTGCTGCGCCTGCAGCTCCAATTCAGGAGGCAGCCCCGGCGGCCGTTCAGGAAGCTCCAAAAGAAACTGTACAGGATGCTGACTTACATAAAATCACTTCGCCAATGGTTGGGACTTTCTATGCTTCTCCGTCTCCGGATGCTGATGTGTACGTTAAAACAGGTTCAAAGGTATCCAAGGATTCTGTCGTATGCATTGTTGAAGCAATGAAGCTGTTCAACGAAATTGAAGCAGAAGTGAATGGGGAAATTGTGGAAATTCTGGTGAAAGACGGCCAGCTGGTCGAATACGGACAGCCATTATTTTTGGTGAAGCCTGAGTAAGGAGAGCTTTCGATGATAAAAAAATTATTAATTGCAAACAGAGGGGAAATTGCTGTACGGATCATCCGTGCCTGCAAGGAAATGGATATAGAATCTGTTGCTGTCTATTCGGAAGCTGATAAAGAAGCATTGCATGTACAATTGGCTGATGAAGCATACTGCATCGGCCCGACAGCCTCTAAAGACAGCTATCTTAACTTTACGAATATCATTAGTGTTGCTAAACTGACAGGGTGTGATGCCATACATCCCGGCTACGGATTCCTGGCGGAAAATGCTGCCTTTGCAGAGCTGTGCCGTGAATGCAACATCATCTTTGTAGGCCCGACTCCCGAAGCCATCAGCAAAATGGGTACAAAGGATATTGCCCGTGAAACAATGAAAGAAGCGGGAGTGCCGATTGTCCCTGGTTCACAGGGTGTCATAAAGGATGTGGATGACGCCAAGGCACTGGCCGAAAAAATTGATTATCCCGTTATCATCAAGGCGACGGCCGGCGGTGGAGGTAAAGGCATCCGTGTAGCCCGCACCGAGGAAGAGCTGGTGAAGGGGATCAATATTACCCAGCAGGAGGCCCTGACTGCTTTTGGCAATCCTGGCGTTTACATTGAAAAATATATTGAAGATTTCCGCCATGTGGAAATTCAGGTGCTTGCTGATAATTATGGCAATACGCTTCATTTGGGCGAGAGGGACTGCTCGATTCAAAGAAGGCTTCAAAAACTCCTTGAAGAGACGCCATCTCCCGCACTTGACGGAGAAATCCGTGAAGAAATGGGGGCAGCCGCCGTTAAAGCTGCAAAAGCGGTTGATTATACAGGCGCCGGCACTGTAGAATTTATATATGACTATCAGAACCGAAAGTTCTATTTCATGGAAATGAACACCAGGATACAGGTAGAGCATCCTGTCACAGAAATGGTGACGGGAGTCGATCTGATCAAAGAACAGATCAAGGTTGCATCCGGTGAAAAGCTTGCCCTTCGCCAGGACGAAGTTACTTTCAATGGCTGGGCGATCGAATGCAGGATCAATGCGGAAAACCCGGAGAAGAACTTTATGCCTTCAGCCGGGAGGATCAGTATGTACCTGCCTCCAGGAGGCCTTGGCGTCCGGGTCGATTCTGCAGCTTATCCGGGCTATATGATCCCGCCTTATTATGACAGCATGATTGCGAAGGTCATTACTTATGGCAGCAGCCGGGAAGAAGCCATTTCCCGCATGAAGAGGGCTTTAAGCGAATTTGTGGTCGAAGGCGTGCACACGACCATTCCATTCCATCTTAAGCTGCTCAGCCACGAGAAATTTGTGGAAGGACAGTTCAATACCAAGTTCCTTGAGATGTACGAAGTGATGAAGTCTGAAGATTAACCGGAGGTGCTGTAATGAGCGAGAACATTTTGGAAATGAGCCAGGGGAATACTGGGCATGGAAAAGTAGAAATAGCTCCTGAAGTCATTGAAGTGATTGCAGGTATCGCTGCCTCTGAGGTAGAAGGAGTTGCACAGATGCGCGGCAATTTCGCCTCAGGAGTCGTCGAGCGTTTAGGCAAGAAAAATCATGGCAAAGGCGTCAAGGTTGAATTGACTGAGGAGGGCATCAAGGTCGAGGTGTACTGCCTGATGAAATTTGGCATCTCCATCCCTGCCGTGGCCCAGGAAATCCAGGATAATATCCGCCAGGCCCTGTTGAACATGACTGCTCTTGAAGCACAGGAAATTAATATTCATGTGGTGGGCATCTTATTCGAGAACCAGAAGCTTGAGCCGGAAATTGAACAGGAAATCTGATCAGAAGAGCCAAAGACAGCTAATGTCTTTGGCTCTTTCCATTACTGGACCTGGTGAAGGATATGGAACTTTCTTGCAGTTAGTATCAAAAAACACCTATGAATCTAAGGCATAATGGCAAAAATATTGATGAAGGCTGTGCGAACCTGCTTTACTTATGCTATTATCTTCTTATGTTTATTTGGACAAAGATGCCTAAAAGGAGTTAAAGAATATAATGAAAAGAAGAACAGCAAGAGAAAAAGCATTACAGGCCCTGTTTCAGATTGATGTGAGCCAGGCAGATCCTTCGGAAGCAATCGACCATGTGCTCGAGGGAGAAGAAGGCGACGACTATCTGACACTTCTGGTAACCGGTGTCCTGGAAAATAAAGAAGAAATTGACAATATGATCAAACAGTATCTTGAAAAATGGAAGCTGGAACGCCTTGCAACAGTAGATCGCAACCTTCTCCGCCAAGGGGTCTATGAGCTGAAATACAGCAAAGACGTCCCCGCAAATGTTGTCATTGATGAGGCAATTGAAATTGCAAAGATATTTGGCGATGACCAGTCCAGCCGTTTCATCAACGGCGTTCTCTCGAAGGTGAAGGATAGCCTGGAGTCTTAAAGTCCTGCCTTTCCAGGCTTTACTTAGCATTAATTGCCCTGTCTCTATCCAGTTTAAATGTGCGATATGCAGCCGTTTTGGCGTGACGGATGGCCTTATTTAAACTTATAATAGGGAAGGGCTTTTTACGCTGTTTAGATTATTATACACACAAACAGCAAATTGCATTTGGATACCCAGCCCTTTAAAAGGAGTATGCTATGAAGGAAAAGCGTTATCTGACCGTAGGCGCTCTTACTAAATACATAAAACGAAAATTCGACCATGATCCGCATCTGCAGGAGGTATTTGTCAAAGGCGAAATCTCTAATTTCAAGAGGCATTCAAGCGGACATATGTACTTTACGCTGAAGGATGAGAAATCCAGGATCCTGGCAGTCATGTTTTCCAGTTCTGCACGTTCAGTGAAATTTGAACCTGAGAACGGGATGAAGGTCCTGATCAGCGGTGAAATCTCCGTCTACGAGCCAAGCGGGCAGTATCAGATTTATGTCAAGCAGATGCAGCCGGATGGAGTAGGAGATCTTTTCCTGGCCTTTGAGCAGCTGAAGGAAAGGCTCCAGAAAGAGGGGCTGTTTGCTCCAGAACGCAAAAGGCCCATCCCGAAATTCCCTAAAACAGTCGGAGTTATAACATCTCCGACAGGAGCTGCAGTAAGAGATATCATCACAACAATAAAAAGGCGCTTTCCGATCGCCAATATATTGATCTATCCGGCACTTGTACAGGGCGCTCAGGCAGCTCCTTCTGTCGCTGGTGCCATCGAACTTGCAAACCGGCAGGCCGAGGCTGATGTCCTGATTGTCGGGCGGGGCGGAGGTTCGATTGAAGAGCTGTGGGCCTTCAATGAAGAGCAGGTTGCCAGAGCAATCGTTGGATCTTCCATTCCGGTCATATCGGCTGTGGGGCATGAAACCGACTTTACAATTGCCGATTTTGCCGCCGACCGCCGGGCGCCCACACCAACCGGGGCGGCCGAAATTGCGGTTCCGCATATCGATGAATTGGCTGAACGGATTTTAAACCGCCAGTCCAGGCTTATCAGGGCGATGAAGGAAAGGGCAGTCCTGCAGCGGGAACGGTTGGGCAGGCTTCAGAAATCTTATGCTTTCCGCTATCCGCAGCGGCTGTATGAACAAAAGCTTGAACAGGCAGACAGGATGACAGAACAGCTTAAAAGGAGCGCCGGCAGGCTTGCAGAGCTGAAAAGCGAGGAGCGGGACAGACTGCTGCAAAGGCTTCTGAGGAATCATCCGAAAGATTTGTACAAAGAAGCGAAGGAAATCCATTTACGCGGCAACCGTGCACTCGGCAGAGCTATGAAAGAGGTTTTGACCAAGAAGCAGAAGGAATTCGGCGGCATGGTTTCAACCCTTGAGGCGCTGAGCCCGCTTAAGATTATGGACAGGGGCTACAGCTTGGCCTACAGCAGGGAAGGCATGCTCCTGAAGAGTGTCTCCCAGGTTGAAAAGGGCGATGATGTCCAGGTGAAATTGGCAGATGGAACTTTTAATTGCAAGGTGACAGGCAAAGAGGAGTGATAAAAATGGCTGCAGAAGAAAAACTCACATTCGAAGAAGCGATGAAAAAGCTTGAAGGAATTGTAGAAAAGCTGGAAGAAGGCGATGTGCCGCTCGAAGAAGCCATTGCCATCTATAAGCAGGGCATGGAGCTGTCAAAGCTGTGCCATGATAAGCTGCAAAGGGTAGAAGAACAGCTGACGGAGGTTCTGACAGAAGAAGGCAAGAAAGAACCATTTGTCGTCGAGGAGGAGGAGTAATGGTGCCGGATGTACAGCTTGATTCTTTTTCAGAGGTCCATATAAAGATGCTAGAGCGCGAGCTTGAGGAAAGTGTCGGCAGGCTGGCCGCCCCGGAGGTGCTGAAGGAGGCAATGCATTATTCCCTCCAGGCAGGGGGCAAAAGGATCAGGCCGCTCCTCGTATTCGCTACACTGAAGGCTTTTGGGGAAGATACAAAAAAAGGCCTGCAGGCTGCCGCTGCTGTGGAGATGATCCATACCTACTCCCTTATCCATGATGACCTTCCAAGCATGGATGATGATGATCTCAGGCGGGGGAAGCCGACCAGCCATAAGGTGTTTGGCGAGGCAAATGCCATTCTTGCTGGAGACGCACTGCTGACATACAGCTTCCAGATTCTTGCACAGATAGCTCCTGAGCATGCTGATGCGGAAGTGAAACTGGCTTTGATCAATGAGCTTGCCAGGGCTTCGGGTGCTGAAGGAATGGTCGGCGGCCAGACGGCAGATATTGAAGGAGAGGACAAAGACCTTAACCTTGAAGAGCTTGAATACATACATGTGCACAAAACCGGCAAGCTCCTTGCATTCAGTGTTGCAGCAGGGGCGCTCCTCTCGCGTGCAGGGGAAAGCCAGCTGAAAAGCCTGAATGAATTTGCCCACCATCTTGGCCTTGCTTTCCAAATCAGGGATGACATCCTTGACCTGGAAGGAAATGAAGAGGTCCTTGGAAAACCGGTTGGCAGCGATGAGACCAATAATAAAAGCACCTACCCATCCATCCTCACTATGGAAGGGGCAAACCAGGCGCTTGAACATCATATAGGGATGGCTAAGGCCCGGCTGCAGGAAACAGGCCTTGAAATCCAGCTGCTGGAGGAGATAACCAATCTGGTGGCGAACAGAGATCACTGACTAATTGGCATTTCCTGTTGATCCTGCAAATGCCGGATATGAGATGGAAGCCGTTTGCCGCATCGGGCCAACGGCTTTTTCTTTGTTAAGGAAATTATAAATTGTATGTCTTGTGGATTATTATCAATTCTTGATCAGCGTCCAGCAGCTGCGCCGGGGCAACAAGCCAAACCTCCCGAAAAGGCAAAGAACGCCTTTTCGGGAGGTTCGTCATAAGGCCCCCAGGTTGGGGGTCATGCAGACGTTGCCACAGGACGTGGCGTTCATAGTCTGTGATCCTTATGGGTGATCAAGGCGCTTGCGCTTTTGTTCTTGGTTAGGAATGTATTGATTTTGCAGCTTTTGATAGTACTGAATTCCCTGTTTGCATGCAGCAGCTTTAAGCTTTTGTGATTTAAACTGACCCTGCCCTTCAGCAGGGAGGGATGCCCCAAAAGGGAAATCAGTTGGAAAATCGGGTGCAATGCGTTACTCTTATGGTACAATGCAGGGAATATGCTATATTTTGTTGTGGAAAATTGTCATATCGTTATAATAAAAGAGAATTAATAATAACAGAGTTTTAAATAGAAATGAAAGTGAGTGATCCAAGACATGGATCTATTATCAATTAAGGACCCTTCATTTTTAAAAGGGCTCTCAAATAAAGAACTTGAAGATCTCAGCCAGGATATCAGGAATTTTCTTATAGAAAAACTTTCAGTGACAGGCGGCCATATCGGACCCAACCTTGGTGTCGTTGAACTGACGATTGCCCTCCATAAATGCTTTGAAAGCCCGAAGGACAAGTTTCTTTGGGATGTGGGCCACCAGTCTTATGTCCATAAGATCCTTACAGGCAGAGCCTGCGAATTTGATACGCTCAGGCAATATAAAGGCCTTTGCGGCTTTCCGAAGCGGATTGAAAGCGAGCATGATGTGTGGGAGACCGGACACAGCTCGACTTCTTTATCAGCAGCCATGGGCATGGTTATTGCGAGGGATTTGAAAAAAGAGGACTCCCATATCGTCCCGATCATCGGGGATGGCGCACTGACAGGCGGGATGGCTCTTGAAGCGCTCAATCATATCGGACACGAGCAAAAAAATATGATTGTCATCCTCAATGACAATGAAATGTCGATCGCACCAAATGTCGGGGCCCTGCACAATGTTCTCGGAAAACTCCGGACAGCCGGCAAGTACCAGTGGGTGAAGGATGAGCTCGAGCTTCTGCTCAAAAAAGTTCCTGCAGTCGGCGGAAAGCTTGCTTCAACTGCTGAAAGAGTAAAAGACAGCTTGAAATATCTACTGGTTTCCGGCATGTTTTTTGAGGAAATGGGTTTTACGTACCTTGGTCCGATCGATGGCCACAATTTCGAAGAGCTGTTCGAAACACTGAGCTATGCTAAGAAAACAGAAGGGCCGGTCCTTCTTCATGTGGTTACAAAGAAGGGGAAAGGCTATTCCCCGGCTGAAAAAGATACAGTTGGGACTTGGCATGGGACAGGCCCATACAAAATTGACACAGGTGACTTTGTCAAACCGATCAACCCGCCGCCGGCCTGGAGCAAGCTTGTCAGTGAAACCGTAAGGAAGCTGGCGAGAAAGGACAGCAGGATTGTTGCGATCACTCCTGCCATGCCTGTCGGATCAAAGCTCGAGGGCTTTGCGAGCGAGTTCCCGGACCGCATGTTTGATGTGGGGATAGCCGAGCAGCATGCAGCAACTGTCGCAGCAGGGCTTGCCACACAAAATATGAAGCCGTTCCTGGCTATCTATTCGACCTTCCTGCAGCGCGCCTATGACCAGGTTGTGCATGACATCTGCCGCCAGAACCTGAATGTCTTCATCGGTATCGACCGTGCAGGCCTTGTGGGCGCTGACGGTGAAACCCATCAGGGTGTCTTTGACATTGCCTTCATGAGGCATGTGCCGAATCTGGTCATGATGATGCCGAAAGATGAAAATGAAGGCCAGCATATGGTCAACACAGCTCTTGCGTATGATGACGGCCCGATTGCGATGCGCTTCCCAAGAGGCAATGGGATCGGTGTGCCGATGGATGAGACACTGATCAAGATTCCTATCGGCACTTGGGAAGTGCTGAAGGAAGGGGACGATGCTGCAATCCTTACCTTTGGTACAACCATCCCGATGGCAATGGAAGCAGTAGACCAGCTGGAAAGGCAGGGCTATTCTATAAAAGTCGTCAATGCCAGGTTCATCAAGCCGCTTGACAAGAAGATGCTGTCAGAAATATTAAGTTTAAATATGCCGATACTAACAATAGAAGAAGCTATCCTGCAGGGCGGATTCGGAAGCGCCGTCCTTGAGTTTGCCCATGAAAACGGGTTCCATCAGGCAGCTATCGAACGCATGGGAATCCCAGATGAGTATATTGAACATGGAAGCGTAAAGGAACTGCTCGAAGAAATCGGCCTGACCTCTGAGATGGCTGTACAAAAGCTCGCAAAGCTGGCGAGAAAAAAACAAAAAAGGGCTTAACAGATGAAAAGTAAGAAAGAACGTTTAGACGTATTGCTTGTAGAAAGAGGGCTTATCGAGACAAGGGAAAAGGCAAAGCGCGCCATCATGGCCGGGCTTGTGTATACGAATGAAAGCCGCCTCGATAAGCCTGGTGAAAAGGTCGGCGCTGATATTCCGCTGACAGTTAAAGGCAAGCTGATCCCTTATGTGAGCCGCGGCGGACTGAAGCTGGAAAAGGCAATCAAAGAGTTTGATGTGGACATCTCAGGCAAGGTGCTTCTTGATATTGGGGCATCAACCGGCGGCTTCACTGACTGTGCGCTTCAGAATGGGGCGAAAATGTCATATGCATTGGATGTGGGCTATAATCAGCTTGCCTGGAAGCTCAGGCAGGACGAGCGGGTGGAGGTAATGGAAAGGACCAACTTCCGCTATGTGACACCTGCCGATCTGGCAGGGGAGATGCCTGACTTTGCGTCGATTGATGTATCGTTTATTAGCTTGAAGCTTATTTTGCCTGTTCTGAAAACTCTGCTGGTTTCCGGGAGTGATATTATCGCGCTTGTAAAGCCGCAGTTTGAAGCAGGCCGTGAGCAGGTCGGAAAAAAAGGGATTGTCCGCGATCCCAAGGTCCATGCAGACGTCATTGAGCGAATGATCCGCTTTTCGCTGGAACAGGGCTATGATGTCAGAAACCTTTCCTATTCCCCCATAACAGGAGGGGACGGAAATATTGAGTTTCTTCTTCACCTGAGGTGGGAAGGGGAAAAGGAAAAAGGCGAAAATGGACTTTCTGCTTCTGTGGATGAAGTAGTCAAGGAAGCTCATACTGAGCTGAAATCAAAGCAGCAGAAAGAAGAGGAATAAGCATCAGGCTTATTCCTTTTTTTCGGCGCCGGGCCTTCGAATCATGGCGATTCCTGGCTATTCCTGCTGTCTATTGCAGAAAAAATTGTACATTCAGCAGAAAATCGGCTAACATATGGATAGAAATCAGGTTTCGACTGCCTATAGAGGTGATAAAGTGAATAAAGGACAACGCCATATTAAAATAAGAGACATCATTGCCAATAACGATATTGAAACACAGGATGATCTTGTAGACGAGCTGAAAAATGCCGGTTTTAATGTGACCCAGGCAACTGTGTCAAGGGATATAAAAGAATTGCATCTTGTAAAAGTTCCTTTAATGGATGGAAGATATAAATACAGCCTGCCGGCGGATCAAAGGTTCAATCCGCTGCAGAAACTAAAACGCAATTTAATGGATGCTTTTGTCAGGATTGATACTGCCGGCCATTTGCTGGTTATGAAAACGCTGCCCGGGAATGCGATGGCAATCGGCGCGCTGATAGATAATCTTGACTGGGAAGAGATTCTCGGTACGATATGCGGCGATGATACTTGCCTGATCATCTGCAAAACACCTGAAGATACTGAAGTGATATCCAACCGCTTCATCGATATGCTTTAAATTGGGGTGAAAATCTTTGCTAAGTGAATTATCCATTAAAAATTTCGCTATTATAGAGGCCCTTTCTGTTTCTTTTGAAAAGGGCTTAACTGTATTGACGGGGGAAACGGGTGCAGGCAAATCAATCATCATCGATGCCATCCACCTTTTAGTGGGAGGCCGGGGCTCTTCAGAGTTTGTCCGGCACGGCGAGCAGAAAGCTGAAATCGAAGGGCTTTTTCAAATAGATGGCCCGGATCATCCCTGCTATAGAAAATCAAGGGAGTTCGGCATTGACATTGAGGAAGGGATGGTCGTTCTTCGCCGTGATATTTCACGTACAGGCAAGAGTGTATGCCGGGTGAACGGGAAGCTGGTGACGATTGCTGCGCTCCGTGAGATCGGGTCGACCATCATCGATATCCATGGACAGCATGAGCACCAGGAATTGATGGATGAAACCCTGCATTTATCTTTGCTTGATCAGTTCGGCTCTGAGGAGATCATGCCGGCCCTGCACGAATATCTGGAAGTATTCCAATCGTATGAACAAACAGCCAAAAAGCTCAGGAATTTGAGCGAGAATGAACAGCAGATGGCCCACAGGCTTGATCTGATTCAATTTCAGCTGGAGGAAATTGAGACAGCCGGGCTGAAAATCAACGAAGACGAAGAGCTGTATGAAGAAAAAACGAAGCTCGGAAATTTTGAACGGATATATGACAGCATGCAGGCTGGCTACACAGCACTGCAGGGGGAGCAGAAGGGGCTGGACTGGATCGGCCTTGTCATGGGGCACCTGCAGGAGGCTGCTGAATTGGATCCTGAGTATAAGGAAATGGCCGATGCCGTATCCAACAGCTTCTATATGCTTGAGGATGTTTCGAGCAGTCTGAGGAGCAAGCTCGATTTTCTTGAATATGATCCTGCCAGGCTGAATGAAATTGAAGAAAGGCTGACAGAAATCAATCAGCTGAAAAGGAAATACGGCAAGACAATCGAGGAAATCCTTGAATATGCTTCAGGGATAGAAGAAGAAATCGAGACACTGCAAAATAAGGAAACGCATATTGACCAGCTTCAAAGGGAGCTTTCCTCGCTCCAGAAGGACTTGAGCCTTGAAGCCGAGCAACTAAGCAGGCTTCGGAGAAAGAGTGCAAAGAAGCTCACCTCTCTCATTCATAGGGAATTGAAAGAGCTGTATATGTCGAAGACGGTATTCGAAGTGAATTTCGAGGAATTGTCCAGCCGCGGCTACCACCGCAATGGTGCTGACAAGGTAGAATTTTATATATCCACCAATCCTGGCGAGCCGCTCAAGCCTCTTTCAAAGGTTGCCTCAGGCGGTGAGCTGTCCAGAATCATGCTGGCCCTGAAAAGCATCTTCTCAAAGCATCAGGGGGTCACATCGATTATCTTCGATGAGGTTGACACAGGAGTCAGCGGACGCGTTGCACAGGCCATTGCGGAGAAAATCCATCATGTTTCCAGGGATTCACAGGTTCTGTGCATTTCCCACCTTCCCCAGGTTGCTGCAATGGCAGATACACATCTGTTCATTGCAAAATCTACACGTGACGGCAGGACCAAGACAACAGTGAAACCCCTCAATGCAGAGGATAAAATCAAGGAAATCGGACGGATGATATCCGGGGTGGAAATTACTGATTTGACGAAAGAGCATGCGAAAGAATTGCTCCAGCTTGCCCAGCAAATAAAAATAACTTGAAAAGCTATCCAAAGAGGGTAGCTTTTTTTATATGGGCAAAGGTTATAAATGCTCACTAAGGAGGCAAAATTAAAGATGTAGCCATTTGACGAGTGGACTAGAAGCGAGGAGAGTGAAAGTTTTGAATTTAGAGCTACTAAGAAAAATAATTGGTGGAATTCTCCTTGTTTCATTAATTGCAGCAGGGTTTTCCAAACCCTTTCAAGAATATATCAGCATTCCCAAAGAGATTACCCTATTTGAAGGTGAAACATACAATTTCAGCAAGGCGGCACCTGTGTCAGCATCAATGAAAACAGAAGCGGCAGCAGCTCTTAAGCAGGAGGGAAGCCAGGTTGCTGTACAGGGGAAAAAAATTGGAAAAGACGAAATGCTGCTTGAACTGGCAGGATTTCCAGTGAAAAAAGTTGATGTAAATGTATTGAAGGATTTTAAGGTCATTCCCGGAGGCCAGTCAATCGGGGTTAAACTGAATACGGTCGGGGTGCTGGTTGTCGGCCATCACCTTGTGGATGCAAAAGACGGAAAGGCGTCCCCCGGCGAAACTGCAGGAATCAAAGTAGGAGATATCATCACACAGATAAACGGCCAAAATATTGAGAAGATGTCCGATGTGGCGCCTTTTGTCCAGGAAGCCGGCCAGACTGGCAAGGCAATGAAGCTCACACTTACAAGGGAAAACGGAAAAATCAGCACTGAATTGATGCCCCTTAAAGATAAGGCGGAAAATAACTTTAAACTGGGCCTGTATATAAGGGATTCTGCGGCCGGAATCGGCACCATGACCTTTTATCATCCAGGTTCAATGAAATATGGAGCCCTCGGGCACGTAATCAGTGATATGGATACAAAAAAACCAATCGTGGTCGATGATGGGCAAATTGTCCGTTCGACTGTTACATCCATTGAAAAAGGCAGCAACGGGAATCCTGGCGAGAAGCTCGCAAGATTTTCTTCAGATAAACAGGTGATTGGAAATATCAAAAGAAACAGCCCCTTTGGCATTTTTGGCGAACTGAACAGGGGCATGAAGAACGGCATTCTGGATAAGCCGATGCCAATAGCGCTTTCGCATCAAGTAAAAGAAGGCCCCGCCCAGATCCTTACGGTTGTAGATGATGACGAAGTAGACCTGTTTGATATTGAGATTGTCAGCACTATACCGCAGAAATTCCCGGCTACAAAAGGGATGGTCATCAAAGTGACAGATCCTGAGCTGCTCGATAAGACCGGCGGAATTGTCCAGGGGATGAGCGGGAGCCCGATCATTCAGAACGAAAAGGTTGTCGGGGCAGTCACACACGTGTTCGTAAATGATCCTACCAGCGGGTACGGCGTCCATATAGAGTGGATGCTTAATGAAGCAGGAATAGACATTTATGAAAAAAGCGAAGAAAAAGCAAGCTGAAATGCATCGATGAAGAAGGCATGCACCTGGCCTTCTTTTTTTTGTCCAATTTAAAGAATAATCGACAAAATCCATCTGAATCATCACTGTATTTGCGAATTAAGTCGAATGTGGGAGAAAACAGAAGAAAAATAAAGGTTTTATCAGGTTTTTAAGAAAAGTTCAAAAAACAAAAGGAATTTCGGTTGCATTGTCGAATTTGTCATTTAGAATAGAACTAGATAGAAAAAGAGACCACAAATGGATTTGAGGAGGAAACAATACGTGAGAAAAATAAAAGTATGTATCGTGGATGACAATCGCGAGCTTGTCGGGCTTCTGGAAGAATATATCGCATCCCAGGAGGATATGGAAGTGAGCGGGGTGGCCCATAATGGCCAGGAATGCCTGGAGGTGCTCGAAGAAACTGAACCGGACGTTCTTGTCCTTGATATAATCATGCCTCATCTGGATGGGCTGGGAGTGCTTGAAAAGCTGCGTGAATCGCGGAGATCAACAATGCCGAATGTCATCATGCTTACTGCTTTCGGCCAGGAGGATGTTACGAAAAAAGCAGTGGACCTTGGGGCTTCTTATTTCATTCTCAAACCATTTGATATGGAGAATCTCGCCGGCCATATCCGCCAGGTGAGCGGCAAATCCAATCAGGTCATCCGCAAGTCCCAGTCATCCGCCTACAGAAGCCAAACGGAATCCAAGCCTAAAAATCTTGATGCAAGCATCACTAGCATCATTCATGAAATTGGCGTCCCTGCCCACATTAAAGGCTATTTATATTTGCGCGAAGCAATATCCATGGTCTATAACGATATTGAACTGCTCGGATCCATTACAAAGGTCCTTTACCCGGATATCGCCAAAAAGTATAATACAACTGCCAGCAGGGTGGAAAGGGCGATCCGCCATGCAATCGAGGTGGCATGGAGCAGGGGGAATATCGATAGCATCTCTTCTCTTTTCGGCTACACTGTGAGCATGACAAAAGCAAAGCCCACCAACTCAGAATTCATCGCAATGGTCGCTGATAAACTGCGCCTCGAGCATAAAGCTTCTTGAAAGGGTTAGGCATTTTTAAGGTTTTTTAATTTATGCCGCGGCTGCCTGAAAGAAGACCTTAAAAATGAAATCATATTTTTTTTAAAGCTGAGCATTCCATTCTGGGGTGCTTTTTATTTTGTATAAAAAAGGCGGGATAATGGCAAAAATTCTGTTAATTTATGCAGGAACCTGCCAAAATGCCTATTTTTCCGCTATACTTAATACAAATGCCTATTGGGAAGGGAATAGTCCTATGGAAATATTTTCTGATGAGTCACTAACAATCGAATGTGAGGAGGATCAAGTTTATATAACTGTCCTTAAAAAAGGCTATTCTTTAAAAAGACTGGAAAAAGAACTGTTCGATTATCCGAGAATCTCTATTACAAAATTTATGGTGCTGAAAGAGGCGCTTGAACTGGCAAATTCAGAAAGGAAGCTGATTGGCGAGCTGAAACCCCTGGCAGCTGTAAGTCTTTCCAGGGACATGATGGAAGCAAAGCTGCGGCTGAACTGCACGGAAGCTTATTTTAAAGCAGAATTCAAGGCTATAGCCGATCAGATATCCTTGCAGCTTCAGGAACTTGGGGTTGAACATGCGGTTGAGGAGGATGTGCTGAGAAATGTTCCTGTGCAGAGTGAAGCTGTCATTGCAAAAGGCCTTCTTCCCCAGCATGGGAGCGATGCTGTCATCTGCTATTATGAGCAGAGCGAAAGGAAGCCGGCCATAAGGGAGGACGGCACAGCCAATTATTTTGATATGAATTTCATTGATGAGGTTCAGGAAGGGGACTGGCTCGGCGAAAAAATCCCTGCTGAAGAAGGAATTTATGGTGAGACGCTGACAGGAGATCCGGTTCCTCCGTTAAAAGGGAAAGATAAAAAACTGCTATATGACAAAAAAACAGTAAAAGCGTGCGAAGAAGACGGTAAAATCGTGCTGAGGGCGTTATGCGACGGTGTTGTCACATTCCGGGGCGGCAAAATTTCTGTAGGCCGCCATCTGGTTATAGAAGGTGATGCAGGCCCTGAAACAGGCAATATCGAATTTGACGGAAGCATAACAGTCAGGGGCATTGTCAAGCCGGGATACAGCGTCAATGCTTCACTTGATATCTCTATATTGGGAGAACTTGGCGTCAGCGGGTTTGAAGAAATCGTTTCGGAAAAAGGGGATATTTTCATTAAAGGAGGCGCGTTCGGCCAGGGCTCCGGCAGGATAACTGCAGGAAAAAACATTTATATTAAGCATTCTAATGAATGCAGCCTGACAGCGGGCGGGGATATCCATATCGGCTATTATTCGATCGGCGGAATTTTGAAAGGAAGAAACATCTTTGCGGATGAAAGAAAGGGGAAGCTGATTGGAGGCCTGATCGAGGCAAAAGGCAGAGTGCAGGCAGGCATCATCGGCAACAGGCTGGAAAGGAAAACCATTATACAAATTGAAGGATTTGACAGGAATATAGTCAATGAAGAGCTTGAGACGCTCCTTCTGGCATATAGAAAAATGGCTGCTGAAATGGAAAAGGGCAAAAAGCAGCTTGAAATCTTTGAACAATACATAAATCAGCTGAGTGAAAAACAGTATAAGCAATATGAACAGACATTAAGCCTTTTTGAGAGGCAGATGGAGGAAATCGCCGTACTGGACCATCAAAGGAAGATATTGATGGGCCTGCTTGAGACGAAGGGAGAAGGGGAAGTATCCATCCTGCAGGTCGCCTATCCGGAAACGCAGCTCCAGATCAAAAGCCAATCAAGAAAGCTGGATACTTCAGTGAGGGGCACCTTCTATGCTGTCAGGAACAGCATGCATTTCGAATAGTCCCTTCAATCCTTTTTTTCAAGTTCCATCATCTTCTGAATTAGAATGTGCTGCGGCATATGCATGATTTGCTCTAAAGGAACATTGAGCTTCTCGGCAAGCTTGATTGCCGTTTCGGGAGAAATCTGCAAAGGCTTCATCTCCATCCCTCCCTTCTGAAAGATCTGCTGCAAAATATTAATTTCCAATAAAAATGCTTATCTGCAAAGAACAGCACCCCGGCAGCGAACGGGGTGCTGTTCTTTTTATGGTAAGGCTTTGATCGAAATATTAGCGCTGCAGGAAGTCTATAATATATAATCAATCAGCCTTTTTCGCCTGAGCCCTCTCTCTTCTAAAGCGGTCCTGCACCTTATTCCTTTTGCGGTCGCGGTACAGTATGAAGCCGGCAACAAACCCAAGCCCCAGCAAAAAGAAGAGCAGGCCAGCCAGGAATTGAAGCCATAAATATGGGAAAGGACTTTGGAGAATGCCAAATACCATATCCCTCATCAGTTTAACACCAATGGCAGCAATAAAGCCGGGTATCAATAAAATGACTAATGCAGCGATTCTTATCATATTTTGCCCCTCATTAAAAAAAGTCTCTTCATCGGTAATGATAAATTATAGAAGAAATTTGTCAAGCATGGAGAAAATAATTACAATAGTATTGAAAGATCTTGCAGACTATCAGTGAAAAAATCTTCGTACTAAGAGAGGGATAGCCATGCAGACAGTTATGATAGTCGGTGCCGGGAAAGGCGGAACGGCCATTTTGCGGCTGCTGAGAGAAACCGCGGTCCTTGATGTATCAGCGGTTGTCGATATTAATGACAATGCCCCGGGTATCCAGCTTGCCCGCCTGGAAGGGATTCGGACCGGTCCGGATTGGAGAGAATACATAAAAGATGATCCTGATATCATCATTGAAGTGACAGGTGAAGAGAAGGTTTTTATTGATCTCAGGGAAGCACGTTCGAAAAATACAGTGCTTATTCCCGGAAGTGTAGCCTTTCTCATCAGCAAGCTTCTCGAGGAGAAAGAAGAGCTTATCGAGGAATTTAAAAATGAAACATATAAGCATGACCTGATTTTCAATTCCACAGATGACGGAATGGTCGTCGTCAACAGGGAAGGCCTGATCATTCTCTTTAACCGCAGCGCCGAGAGGATGACAGGCATCCCTGGGGAAAGGGCTATCGGAAAGCACGTTCTTGATGTAATACCCGGCAGCTGCCTTCCGAGGGTATTGGAAACGAAAAGGACAGAGCTTAATCAGGAGCTTGTGCTTGCCAACGGGCTGGAAATCATAACGACCAGAATTCCGATGATCGGAGAAAAGGGAGAGCTGATCGGTGCGTTCTCCGTTTTTAAGGATATTACCGAAGTGGTCAATCTCGCCGAAGAAATTACAAACCTGAAAGAAATACAGACCATGCTCCAGGCTATCATCCAGTCAAGCGATGAAGCTATTTCGGTGGTGGACGAAAATGGAAAGGGGCTGCTGATCAATCCAGCCTATACAAGGATTACAGGGCTGACAGAGGAACAGGTAATCGGACAGCCGGCTACGGCGGATATTTCTGAAGGGGAAAGTGTACATATGAAGGTCCTTCAGTCCAGAAGGGCAGTAAGGGGAGCGGCGATGAGAGTCGGCCCCGGCAAAAAAGAAGTGGTTGTTAATGTCGCTCCCGTAATTGTGGACGGCAAGCTGAAGGGAAGCGTCGGTGTCATCCATGATATGTCTGAAATCAAAAGCCTGAACAGGGAGCTTACAAGGGCACGGCAAATTATCCGTACGCTTGAAGCCAAGTATTCGTTTGAAGATATCATCGGCACATCAGAAGAAATGACATTGGCGATTGAACAGGCCAAGCTGGGGGCTAAAACGCCGGCAACCATCCTTCTCAGAGGAGAGTCCGGTACGGGTAAGGAATTGTTTGCCCATGCCATCCACAATGCAAGCGGGAGAAAATACAATAAATTCATTAGGGTCAATTGTGCGGCTTTATCGGAATCCCTGCTGGAGAGCGAGCTTTTTGGCTACGAGGAGGGTGCCTTTTCAGGCGCCAAGCGGGGAGGGAAGCGCGGCCTGTTTGAAGAGGCCAATAACGGCAGCATCTTCCTTGATGAAATCGGCGAAATGACAGCCAATACACAGGCCAAGCTGCTCAGGGTGCTGCAGGAGAATGAGATCACAAGAGTTGGCGGCACTAAGCCGATTCCGATAAACGTGAGAATCATTGCGGCAACCAATGTTAATCTGGAGAAGGGAATTGCTGGAGGGACTTTCCGGGAGGATTTATATTACCGCATAAACCGGATGCCAATACATATCCCGCCATTAAGGAATCGGAAACAGGATATTCCCCAGCTATGCAGCAGGCTGATCCAGAAAATCAACCAGGAATATGGCCGCAATGTGGATAAAGCCTCCGATGAAACCATTTCAGCCCTGATTTCCTATGACTGGCCGGGCAATGTAAGGGAACTGGATAATATTCTCGGCCGCGCCATTATTTTTATGGGCTATCATGAAACAGAAATTGAGGTAAGGCATCTTCCTGAAATGATTCTGAAGCAGCATAGAGGAGAAACGAATACAAGCTCAGTTTCGGAAGAATATGGCGGCAATGATGCCTCGCTTGCCGAGCTTGTGGAAAGCTTTGAAGCATCCATGATAAAAAAGGCCTTGGAGAAGCATAAGGGCAATAAAACGGCAGCTGCTAAAAGCCTGGGGCTGTCAGTCCGGAATTTGTATTATAAGCTTGAAAAATATAACCTTGCAAATAATAGCATGCAATAATTTTCATAGTGTGAAAGATCCTGCAGGCTCTTTAGTGTGATGAATAAAGCGTTTTCAGTAAATGCAGGCTGGCACGGTTCTTGCATATTGTAATATTGGTGTCGCAGCATTTGATTAAAGGGGTTGAAAACAAATTGAGGTTGAGCTCGCTCATAGAAAAAGCAGCAGGAAACAGAAAACAGACAGTCGCAGTTGCCGCAGCAGAAGACCATGAAGTAATGGAAGCAGTAGCGGAAGCGGCCAAGCGCAATTTGGCTCATTTTAAATTATTCGGCGACGGAGAAGCGATTAAAGAACTGCTCCATGATAAAAATCTGGAGAATGAAGCTGGGAAGATAGAAGTCATCCATACAGGAACAGCAGAAGCAGCAGCTGAAATGGCTGTAAGGGCAGTAAGCCAAAAAGAAGCCAGCGTGCTGATGAAAGGCAATCTTTCAACTTCGATTATATTAAAAGCAGTCCTTAATAAAGAATATGGGCTTCGAACGGGCAATGTCCTTTCCCATGCAGCTGTTTTTGAAGTGCCTGGCTACGACAGGCTCATCATCATTACGGATGCCGCTATGAATATTGCGCCGGATTTGAAGCAGAAAGAGCAAATCATTAATAATACAGTCAGAATTGCGAGAAGCATAGGCATCGACAATCCAAAGGTGGCTCCGATTGCTGCCGTTGAAACCGTCAATCCTGCTATGCAGGCAACTTTGGATGCTGCCGCTCTGGCCATGATGAATAAAAGGGGCCAGATCAAAAATTGCATTGTTGACGGCCCGCTTGCATTGGATAATGCAATTTCGCCGGCTGCAGCCGGGCATAAAGGAATCACCAGCGATGTAGCAGGAAATGCGGATATACTGCTTGTCCCTGCTATTGAGACTGGCAACGCTTTATATAAATCGCTGATGTATTTTGCAGGTGCAAAGGTCGGGGCAGTCATTGCAGGCGCCAAAGCGCCGATCGTCCTGACATCACGGGCCGATTCGGCAGATAGCAAGCTGAATTCACTCGCTTTGGCCCTTTGCTCTGCATCATCTTAATTTTTTGAAAAACAGGGGAGGAATATTAAAATGGAATTATTCAAATATATGGAGACTTATGATTATGAGCAGCTTGTATTCTGCCAGGATAAACAATCAGGACTGAAGGCAATCATCGCGATCCATGACACAACCCTTGGACCGGCTCTCGGCGGGACGCGCATGTGGACGTATGAGTCTGAAGAGGCGGCAATTGAAGATGCCCTGCGCCTTGCAAGAGGGATGACGTACAAGAATGCAGCAGCCGGCCTGAATCTGGGCGGGGGCAAAACGGTCATCATCGGAGATCCCCGCAAGGATAAGAATGAGGAGCTGTTCCGTGCATTCGGCCGCTATATCCAAGGGCTGAACGGCCGTTATATCACTGCTGAGGATGTAGGCACAACGGTAGCAGATATGGATATGATCCATGAGGAAACAGATTATGTAACGGGCATTTCACCGGCTTTCGGATCTTCAGGGAATCCTTCCCCGGTCACGGCATACGGCGTGTACCGCGGAATGAAAGCAGCTGCAAAAGAAGCTTTCGGCAGCGATTCTCTTGAAGGCAAAGTCATTGCTGTTCAGGGAGTGGGAAATGTGGCATTCAATCTGTGCCGTCATCTGCATGAAGAAGGTGCACAGCTTATTGTGACGGATATCAATAAAGAGGCAGTTCAGCGCGCTGTGGATGAGTTCGGTGCAAAGGCAGTGGATCCGGATGAAATTTACGGAGTAGAGTGCGATATTTATGCACCATGCGCCCTCGGAGCTGTCATCAATGATTCAACCATTCCTCAGCTGAAGGCGAAAGTCATCGCCGGTGCAGCCAACAACCAGCTGAAAGATACTGCCCACGGCGATCTGATCCATGAAATGGGAATCGTGTATGCTCCTGATTATGTCATCAATGCCGGCGGGGTCATCAATGTAGCTGACGAGCTGTACGGATACAACCGCGACAGGGCTATGAAAAAGGTTGAGACTATTTACAACAATATTGAAAAGGTAATCGAAATTGCCAAAAGGGATGCTATACCTACTTATAAGGCTGCTGACCGTATGGCTGAAGAAAGAATCGAAAGAATGCGTAATTCACGGAGCCAATTTCTTCAGAACGGGCACCACATCCTTAGCAGGCGCTAATCCCCGGATGCTGAAACAAGACAACAAGAGCGCTGAATAATTTATTCAGCCTCTTTGATTTTAATGATATAGCAGCAGATCCTGCGGCTATAATGATAGAAAGAGACCATCTGAATTGGAGGTTTAATCTTGCAGGTACACAACCATCGAATTCTCGTAATCAACCCGGGTTCAACTTCCACGAAAATCGGAGTATTCGATAATGATATATCCATTTTTGAAAAGACGATCCGCCATGATTCCGGGGAAATCAATTCGTTTGAAAAAATCATCGATCAATATGCCTTCAGGAAAAGGACAATCCTCGAAGCACTCGACACAGAAGGCATGAATATCTCCAAGCTTGATGCCGTCTGCGGACGCGGCGGCCTTCTGCGGCCGATCGAGGGGGGCACATACAGAGTCAATGAAATGATGCTCCGCGACCTGAGGGAAGGCTATTCAGGCCAGCACGCATCCAATCTCGGCG
Organism: Bacillus infantis; assembly: GCF_020171945.1. GTDB lineage: Bacteria > Bacillota > Bacilli > Bacillales > Cytobacillaceae > Bacillus_AB > Bacillus_AB infantis_A. The sequence goes on from NZ_JAIVAP010000002.1 coordinate 530,833, forward strand.
GGATCATTGCCTTCGAGATAGCGTCAGGCCTGAACATTCCTTCCTATATAGTAGATCCTGTTGTAGTGGACGAGCTTGAAGATATTGCGAGGATTTCAGGATTTCCGCTGATTGAAAGAAAGAGCATCTTCCATGCCCTTAATCAGAAAGCGGTAGCCAGACGGGTCGCTAAAAAGCTGGGCAGAAAATATGAAGATTTAAATCTGATTGTTGCCCATATGGGCGGCGGGATCACTGTGGGCGTCCATAAAATGGGGAGAGTCACTGATGTGAACAACGGGCTTCATGGAGATGGCCCATTCAGCCCCGAAAGGGCAGGCACCGTCCCGGCAGGGGATCTGGTGGACCTTTGTTTCTCAGGGAACTTCTATCGCGATGAAATCATGAAAAAGCTTGTTGGCCAAGGCGGTCTTGTCGGTTATTTGGGGACAAACGATGCCGTCGAGGTCGAAAAGATGATTGAAAAGGGCAGTGAAGAAGCAAAGCTGATCTATTCCGCGATGGCCTATCAGGTTGCCAAGGAAATTGGATCCGCTGGCGCAGCCCTCTCCGGCAGGGTGGATGCCATTATTTTGACAGGCGGACTTGCCTACGGGAAGGAATTTATCAAGGATATAAGCAGCCGGATCAACTGGATAGCGGATGTCATTGTGCAGCCTGGCGAGAACGAGCTTCAGGCATTGGCTGAAGGAGCCCTCAGGGTGCTGCTCGGCGAGGAAGCGGAAAAGAATTATCCTGGCTCGGAAAAAAATAAAGCAACGGTTTAGGAGGAATAGATTTGGCACAAGAATACGACTTAGTCATACTCGGCGGAGGCACAGGGGGCTACGTAGCCGCGATCCGCGCTTCACAGCTCGGCCTGAAGACGGCAGTTGTCGAAAAAGGGAAACTGGGGGGCACATGCCTTCATAACGGATGCATCCCGAGCAAGGCGCTCCTCAGAAGTGCAGAAGTATATGCCACTGCCCGGAATTCTGAAGAATTCGGCGTTTTGACCGGGGATGTCTCGGTCAACTTCGGCAAGGTGCAGGAAAGGAAAAACAAGATTATCGACCAGCTCCATAAAGGTGTCCAGCACCTGATGAAGCAAGGGAAAATCGATGTTTTCGAAGGTCTTGGCAGAATCCTGGGCCCATCCATTTTTTCTCCTATGCCGGGAACCATTTCAGTTGAAATGAACAATGGCAGCGAGAATGAAATGCTGATTCCAAAAAACGTCATCGTATCAACGGGTTCCCGCCCGCGGACGCTTCCTGGGCTCGAAATTGACGGTACCCAGGTGATGACATCTGACGAAGCACTCGAAATGACCGAGATTCCAAAGTCTATTATTATTGTAGGCGGCGGGGTTATTGGGATCGAGTGGGCTTCCATGCTTTCCGATTTCGGTTCAGAGGTTACAGTCATCGAGTATGCAGACCGCATCATTCCAACAGAAGATAAGGAAATCTCCAAGGAAATGCAGCGGCTGATGAAGAAAAAAGGCGTTAAGTTTGCCGTTGGGGCCAAGGTCCTTCCGGAAACACTCCAAAAAGGAGAAGAAGTGAGAATTTCTGCTGAAATAAAAGGCGAGCAGAAGGAGTTCTCTGCTGAAAAGATCCTCGTTTCTGTGGGCCGCCAGGCTAATACGGAAGGCATTGGCCTGGAAAACACCGACATCCAGCTTGAAAAAGGCTTTATTTCGGTCAATGAATATTTCCAGACAAAAGAATCGCATATTTACGCGATCGGCGATGTAATCGGCGGACTGCAGCTTGCCCATGTGGCATCCCATGAAGGGATCACTGCAGTAGAGCATATTGCAAATGAAAATCCTTCACCGCTGGATTACAGCCTGATATCCAAATGCATATACAGCTCCCCGGAAGCAGCGAGCGTCGGGCTTACTGAAGATGAGGCAAAGGAAAAGGGCTTTGAAGTTAAGACCGGTAAATTCTCTTTCCGCGCCATCGGCAAAGCCCTTGTATTCGGGGAATCGGACGGCTTCGTCAAAATCGTCGCTGATAAGGAAACAGATGACATCCTTGGAGTCCATATGATCGGCCCTCATGTCACAGATATGATATCCGAGGCCGGACTGGCAAAAGTGCTGGATGCCACACCATGGGAAGTAGCCCATACCATCCACCCGCACCCAACACTTTCCGAAGCCATCGGAGAAGCAGCCTTAGCAGTAGACGGCAAAGCAATACATGGCTAGAAAAGCGGAGGCGGCTTGCCCAGAGCCGACAAGCATAAGACGCGCAAGAATAAAAGGCGTTCTTTGCCTTTAATTCTTGGGTGGCTTATGACTCGAGGCTCTAGCCGCCGGAGCTGGACAGAAAGAAAAGCGGAGGCGACTGTTCAGGTGCGACAAGCTTAAGGCGCTTTGGAATTGAAGGTGTTCTTTACCTTCGGTTCCAAAGTGACTTATGACTCGAGCACCTAGGAGCCGGAGCTGGACAATTAGAAAAGCGGAGGGCGCTTGCTCAGCCCCGACAAGCATAAGACGCTTTAGGATAGAAGGCGTTCTTTGCCTTCAATCCTAAAGTGGCTTATGACTCGAGGGGCTAGCGCCCGGAGCTGGACAGAGAGAAAAGCGGAGGGCGCTTGCCCGCTGTATTTCTAACATTATAAGTTTATTAACAACACAAAAGAGCCCCGCGCTCTTGCTACATATTGAAATTTGAGGAGGCAAACAAATGGCTGAAAATCGTCATAAAGATTTAGGGTTAAGCGATGATAGGGTAATGAAAATGTATGAAACCATGCTGCTGGCCCGCCGGATTGATGAGCGGATGTGGCTTTTAAACCGTGCAGGCAAAATCCCCTTCGTTATTTCCTGCCAGGGACAGGAGGCAGCACAGGTAGGCGCTGCTTTCGCCCTTGACACTGATAAGGATTATGTACTGCCATACTACCGGGATATGGGCGTGGTGCTTACATTCGGAATGACGGCAACAGAGCTGATGCTGTCAGGTTTTGCAAAGGCTGAAGATCCGAACTCAGGGGGCCGCCAGATGCCAGGCCACTTCGGGCAGAAGAAAAACAGGATCGTAACGGGATCTTCCCCAGTTACAACTCAGGTCCCTCACGCTGTAGGAATTGCCCTTGCAGGAAAGATGGAAGGAAAAGATCTTGTAACCTTCACTACCTTTGGAGAAGGATCCTCCAATCAGGGTGACTTCCATGAAGGTGCAAACTTTGCAGGAGTCCATAAGCTCCCTGTCATCTTCATGTGTGAAAACAACAAATATGCGATTTCCGTCCCGATTGAAAAGCAGCTGGCATGTGAGAATGTTGCCGACCGTGCTGTTGGCTATGGAATGCCCGGCGTGACTGTTGACGGAAATGATCCGCTTGAAGTTTACAAGGCTGTGAAGGAAGCTGCCGACCGCGGCCGCCGCGGAGAAGGTCCTACACTCGTTGAAACAGTGTCGTACAGACTGACGCCGCACTCATCAGATGATGATGACCGCAGCTACCGTGCACCGGATGAAGTGGCTGAAGCAAAGACAAAGGATCCGATTATCACTTTTGGCGCTTATTTGAAGGAAACAGGCCTGATGAATGATGAGCTGGAAAAAGAAATCAATGACCGGGTAATGAAACTGGTTAATGAAGCAACTGAATATGCAGAAAACGCACCGTATGCCGATCCGGAACATGCGATGAAATATGTCTATGCTGAGAAGTAAGGGGGAAGGAAAATGGCTGTAATTTCTTATATTGATGCCGTAACTATGGCAATACGGGAAGAAATGGAAAGAGATCCAAAAGTATTTGTTCTAGGGGAAGACGTTGGGAAAAAAGGCGGCGTATTTAAAGCGACTCAAGGCTTGTATGAAAAATTTGGCGAAGAGCGCGTAATCGATACCCCGCTTGCTGAATCTGCCATCGCGGGTGTTGGAATTGGTGCAGCGATGTACGGAATGCGCCCGATTGCAGAAATGCAATTTGCCGATTTCATCATGCCTGCCGTTAACCAGATCATTTCGGAAGCTGCCAAAATCCGTTACCGTTCAAACAATGACTGGAACTGTCCGATGGTCATCCGTGCCCCATATGGCGGGGGAGTCCATGGTGCCCTTTACCACTCCCAGTCCGTTGAAGCCGTATTTGCCAATCAGCCAGGACTGAAGATTGTCATGCCTTCTACACCATATGATGTAAAAGGGCTGCTGAAGGCAGCTATCCGCGATGAAGATCCGGTCCTGTTCTTCGAGCATAAGCGGGCATACCGCCTGATCAAGGGAGAAGTCCCTGATGATGATTATGTACTGCCAATCGGCAAAGCAGATGTGAAAAGGGAAGGCGAAGACATCACAGTCATCACTTACGGCCTTTGTGTGCACTTCGCCCTCCAGGCTGCAGAGAGACTTGCGAAGGACGGCATTTCTGCACATATCCTTGATTTGAGGACTGTGTATCCGCTTGACAAAGAAGCAATTATTGAAGCTGCTTCCAAAACAGGAAAAGTACTTCTCCTTACAGAAGATAATTTAGAAGGAAGCATCATGAGCGAAGTGTCCGCCATTATCGCCGAAAACTGCCTGTTTGAACTGGATGCGCCAATCAAGCGTCTTGCAGGGCCTGATATCCCGGCTATGCCATATGCGCCAACAATGGAAAAATACTTCATGGTCAACCCTGACAAAGTAGAAAAAGCCATGAGAGAACTCGCTGAGTACTAGAAAAGCGGAGGCGACTGTTCAGGTGCGACAAGCATAAGACGCGGAAGAATAAAAGGCGTTCTTTGCCTTTGATTCTTGTGTGGCTTATGACTCGAGCACCTAGCGCCTGGAGCTGGACAGAAGAAAAGCGGAGGGCGCTGCCTTGGCAGCGCCGCCCATAAAAAAATATATAGCAATGGAGGTTATGCCAATTGGCTATTGAACAAATAAAAATGCCGCAGCTTGGTGAAAGTGTGACAGAGGGCACCATCTCCAAGTGGCTTGTTTCCGTCGGCGATACAGTAAATAAATATGACCCTTTAGCTGAGGTCATGACAGATAAAGTGAATGCAGAAGTCCCATCTTCTTTTACCGGTGTAATCAAAGAACTGATTGCCGGCGAGGGAGACACACTCGCCGTCGGTGAAGTGATTCTGACGATAGAAGTTGAAGGCGGCAATACTGACGAGGCAGCAGGAAAAGAGAATTTTAAAACAGAAGAAAAGGCAGCACCTTCAGAAACTAAGCTGGAAGACAGCAGTCCATCAAAGGCAAGATACTCGCCTGCAGTGCTAAAGCTCTCCCAGGAGCACGGCATCGACCTGAACCTTGTGAACGGGACAGGTGCAGGAGGCCGCATTACAAGGAAGGATCTCCAGAAGCTGATTGATTCAGGGAATATTCCTCAGGCCGAGGGAAGGCAGGAAGCGCCGGCAGCCTCGCAGAAGGCACAAGAGCCTGCTGCACAGCCTCAGGTTCAAGCTGAGCCGGCAGCAAAGCAGCCAGCTGCTGCGCCAAATGTTTCAGTCATGCCTGGAGATATAGAAATTCCAGTAACAGGTGTCCGCAAGGCAATTGCCGCAAATATGCTTCGAAGCAAGCATGAAGCGCCGCATGCGTGGACAATGATGGAAGTAGATGTTACAAATCTTGTCGACTACCGCAACTCCATCAAAAATGAATTCAAAACAAAGGAAGGATTCAACCTTACTTTCTTTGCATTCTTTGTCAAAGCGGTAGCCCAGGCGCTTAAGGAATATCCGCAGATTAATTCAATGTGGGCAGGGGACAAGATCATCCAGAAAAAAGATATTAATATTTCCATTGCAGTCGCAACGGACGATGCGCTGTTTGTGCCAGTAATCAAGCATGCTGATGAAAAAACGATCAAAGGCATCGGCCGTGAAATCGCAGAGCTTGCCGGCAAAGTGCGCAGCGGCAAGCTGACTTCAGCAGAAATGCAGGGCGGCACATTTACAGTCAATAATACCGGCTCATTTGGGTCTGTCCAGTCAATGGGCATCATCAATTATCCTCAGGCTGCAATCCTGCAGGTTGAATCGATTGTTAAGCGCCCGGTCGTCATGAACAATGGCATGATCGCAGTCCGGGATATGGTCAACCTTTGTATGTCACTGGACCACCGTGTCCTTGATGGCCTTGTGTGCGGACGGTTTCTGCAGAGGGTTAAAGAGATACTTGAGAACACATCAATAGAAAATACATCTGTCTATTAAGAAGAACGAAAGTCGCTGCAGTTTAATCAAGCTGCAGCGTTTTTTAGCTTTGTTTGAAAAGGGAGATCGTCCTTTTGTCCTTCATTGCCAGTTGAGCTCTTGTATACTACAATAATATTAGAAAAATAATTTAGAATATTGATGAATTTCAGTTCCTGGGAGGAGGGAAGCTGCTGTCACAAGCAGCGTTCTATGAGTTATCAAGAGATGGAGAAAATATCATTTCCCGAAAAAACGATGGAAGATTGGAAGCGGGCAGCAGAATCCGCTTTAAAAGGAAGGGCGGCAGAATCGTTAGTCCGGCTAACCTATGAAAACATAAAATTGAAACCGCTTTATTCAGCGGAAACTTCAGCACTGGCTCCAATATCGCAATATCCGGGGCAGGAGGATTACCGCCGGGGCATCCACCCGCTGGGCTACAGCAAAAATGACTGGAAAATTGCCCAGAGGATTTCTGGAGAAACTGCAGAAGAACTGAAGCATGAGTTAAAGCGGGCGCTGGAGAATGGCCAGAATGCTATTGTTCTTCCTGTTGAGGAGCATTTCCTTGAAAGCTTCCCGGAAATACTGGATGGAGCTCAAAAAGAATTTCCTTTTGCCATTAATGCTGCAGGGAGTCAATCCAGCATGCTTGCTGTTCTGGAAAACCTGCCGCATTCTAAGGAGATACACGGTTACATAGGAAAGGATCCGCTGGCTGAAGCGGCATCCAATGGTCTTCCTGCAGGTCAGGTTGTAGAAGGGCTTTATGATGATTGGGCGGTTATATTGGAGAAAGCGGCTGCTGAAATGCCGAAGCTCAAGACGATTCTCGCCGATGCTGTCCCTTATCATAACGGGGGAGCCCATGCTGCGCTGGAAGTCGCAGCTGCAGCCGCTGCAGCGACAGAGCATGTGAGCAGGCTTCTGGACCGCCATCTTTCCCTTGAGGATATACTTTCAAAATTGGTCTTCAGCTTTGCATCAGGAGGAAACTTTTTTATGGAAATTGCCAAGCTGCGGGCCGCCAGAATGATATGGGGGAAAATCGCAGCAGCCTTTGGAGCTCCAAAAAAACTGCAAAAAATGGTCATTGCGTCAGAAACATCTTATTTTACAAAAACGATGGCAGATCCTTATGTCAATCTGCTTCGGTCAGCAAATGAAGCGTTTGCCGCGGTGATTGGAGGAGTCCAATACCTGCAGGTAAGAACATTCGATGAAGTTTTGGGGAATTCAGGATCTTTTTCACAGCGGCTTGCCCGCAATATACATCTGCTTCTCAGGGAAGAGGCGCATCTCCTGAAGGTGGCAGACCCTTCAGGCGGATCCTGGTATATTGAAAGCCTTACAAATGAACTGGCGGAAGAAGCGTGGAATATCTTCCTTAAAATTGAATCCTTCGGCGGCATGGCTGATGCGCTGGAGAAAGGATGGATCCAGGAACAGACAAGAGATATCCTGGAGAAAAAGAAGCATGATGCCGAGACGAGGAAGGAAAGTATAATAGGTACAAATGTATATGCCAATCTTGAGGATAAGCTGCCTGACAGGGGAGGCCAGCCTAAAAAGGAAGATTCCCTCAGCTGGACAATCAGGCCGCTTCACCAGGAGAGGCTATCAGCCACCTTTGAGAATCTCAGGATAAAGGCTCAGGAATTGGGACGCGGCGGCGGGCAATTGCGGGCAGGGCTGATTTCGCTCGGGGAATTAAAGGAGCATAAAACAAGAACCGACTTTGCTGCCGGCTTTTTCGCTGCTGGGGGAATCGCTGCCGAACACAGCCCGGGTGTCCTTGGCTTTTCTGATGCAGAAGAGCTTCTGGAAAGGGGATATACCTGCTACTGCATTTGCGGCACCAATCAGCAGTATGAGGCTGCTGGAAAACAGCTGCTGAAAGAATTAAAGGAGAAGTATCCGGATTCAGTTGTTTATCTTGCAGGGCTTCCCGATTCACCGGCGGATGAATGGAGAGGGCTTGGCATTCATGACTTTATCACTGCCAAAAGCAATGTCTGTTCAATTCTTGCAAACCTACTAGAAGAAACAGAGGTGAAATTGAATGGCTAACAAACCGGATTTCAAGAGCATCAGTTTGTTCGGCGCAAGCCAGAAAGAACCGGAAAATGACTGGAAGCAGGAGGCAGACAGGCTGGCTGAAGGGGATGCCGGCAGCCTGCGGTTCGAGACCAATGAACATATTGAGATCAAGCCGCTGTATACAGAATCAGATATTAAAGGGTTGGACCATCTGGATGATAAGCCAGGTCTGCCGCCGTATACCAGGGGCCCTTATGCGACCATGTATGTCAACAGGCCATGGACGGTCCGCCAGTATGCCGGCTTTTCAACGGCAGAAGAAAGCAATCAGTTTTACCGCAGAAACCTGGCAATGGGGCAAAAAGGATTATCGGTTGCCTTTGATCTGGCTACACACAGAGGCTATGATTCTGACCATCCGCGCGTGGTAGGTGATGTTGGAAAAGCGGGGGTGGCCATTGATTCGATCATTGACATGAAGACCCTGTTTGACGGGATTCCGCTTGACCAGATGTCTGTGTCGATGACAATGAACGGCGCTGTCCTGCCTGTCATGGCATTCTTCATCGTTACGGCCGAGGAACAGGGTGTAAGCCAGGAAAAGCTGTCAGGAACGATCCAGAACGACATTCTAAAGGAATATATGGTCCGCAATACATATATCTATCCGCCGGAAATGTCGATGAAGATCATTGCCGATATTTTTGAATACACCTCACAATATATGCCAAAGTTCAATTCTATCAGTATTTCAGGCTACCATATGCAGGAGGCGGGGGCGCCTGCAGACATCGAACTTGCCTATACGCTGGCAGACGGGCTTGAATATGTCAGGACCGGTCTGAAGGCCGGAATTGATATTGACTCTTTTGCCCCTCGCCTCTCCTTCTTTTGGGCAATTGGGATGAACTATTTTATGGAAGTGGCCAAAATGCGGGCGGCAAGGTATATCTGGGCGAAAATGATGAAATCCTTCGATCCGAAAAATCCGAAATCCATGGCTTTGCGGACGCATTCCCAAACATCGGGGTGGAGCCTTACTGAGCAGGATCCATTCAACAACGTAACAAGGACGCTGATAGAAGCACATGCAGCTGCAATGGGGCATACCCAGTCACTGCATACGAATGCTTTGGATGAGGCCATTGCCCTTCCGACTGATTTTTCCGCAAGGATTGCCCGCAATACCCAGCTTTATCTGCAGGAAGAGACAGGCATCACAGATGTGATCGACCCGTGGGGAGGATCCTACTATGTAGAATCTTTGACCAATGAGCTGATTCAAAAAGCATGGCAGCATATTGAAGAAATTGAGAGCCTGGGAGGAATGGCCAAAGCGATTGAGACCGGTCTCCCGAAAATGCGGATCGAAGAAGCGGCTGCCAGGAGGCAGGCCCAGATTGACAGCAGGAAAGAAACAATCGTCGGAGTCAATAAATACAGGCTTGAAAAAGAAGATCCGATTGACATACTGGATATTGATAATACAGCAGTAAGGCTTAAGCAATTAGATAAGCTTGAAAAGCTGAAGAACACCAGGGACAGTGAAAAAGCTGCCGCGGCGCTTGATGCCCTTGCGAAAGCTGCTGATACAGGAGAGGGGAACCTTTTGGACCTTGCGGTGAAGGCTGCCAGGGCCAGAGCCACACTCGGGGAGATCTCTTTTGCAATCGAGAAATCAGCGAGGCGCCATAAAGCAGTCATCCGTTCTATCAGCGGTGTATACAGTTCTGCTTTTACCAACGAGGAAGAAATTGCCGAGGTGAAAAGCCTTACGGACGGATTCCTTGAAAACGAAGGAAGGCGTCCGAGAATCCTTATTGCCAAGATGGGACAGGACGGCCATGACAGGGGAGCGAAGGTAATTGCCACAGCATTTGCTGACCTGGGCTTTGATGTGGACATCGGACCGCTTTTCCAGACCCCGGCCGAAACAGCTCTTCAGGCAGTGGAGAATGATGTCCATGTGATAGGCATGAGCTCACTTGCTGCCGGCCATAAAACACTTCTTCCACAGCTGGTTGAAGAGCTTAAAAAGCTGGGCAGGGAGGATATACTCGTCATAATCGGGGGAGTGATACCAGCTCAGGATTATCAATATTTATACGATAACGGAGCAGCAGCCATTTTCGGTCCCGGGACGGTCATTCCTGCCGCTGCCCAAAAGGTCGTGCAGGAGATCTACAGAAAGCTTGGCTATGAGGAAGTGGCTGAATAATGAAGGACAAAAAGCCGAGCTGGCATGATGGCGGTCCGCCTGACCTTTTCTCCACTTCCCTTCGTGAGGGGAAAGAGATGGCCGGCCCCCCGTCTTTTGTGCAGAAGGGCCCGAAATTTCAAAAAAAGAAGGCGGATCATCTGTCGGTGGATGAGCTGAAGAAGGGGATTCTTTCAGGAAACAGGAGCCTCCTGGCGAAAGCGATCACGCTGGTAGAGAGTAATGCAGAGCGTCATTTCAGGACTGCTCAGGAATTGCTGCAGGAGGTTCTTCCCCATACCGGCGATTCCATCAGAATCGGCATTACTGGAGTGCCCGGGGCAGGAAAGAGCACCTTTATTGAAGCGTTCGGGAGCCTTTTGTGCGGTCAGGGGCATTCAGTGGCAGTGCTTGCGGTCGATCCGAGCTCAAGCATCAGCGGCGGAAGCATTCTTGGCGATAAAACGCGGATGGAAAATCTCTCGAGAAATCCAAATGCCTTTATCAGGCCTTCAGCTGCAGGGGGGAAGCTTGGCGGCGTGCACCGGAAAACGCGGGAGACCATGCTTTTGTGCGAGGCGGCAGGCTATGATGTGATCATCGTTGAAACAGTCGGAGTCGGCCAGAGCGAAATCATTGTCAGAGAAATGGTCGATTTCTTTATGCTGCTTGTCCTGACGGGGGCCGGGGATGAACTCCAGGGAATGAAAAAAGGTATCATGGAGATTGCAGATGCCATAATCGTCAATAAAGCAGACGGTGCAAATGAACCTCAGGCATTGAAGACAAGAGAAGAATATTCCCGCATTGTCCATTTTCTCCAGCCTGCTACAAAGGGCTGGGAAACGAAAGCGCATGCCTGCTCTGCCCTGACCGGGAAAGGCATCCCGGAAATTTGGGATGACATTGAAAGTTTTAAGGGCTCTGCCTCCCATTCCGGCGTGTTCAGCCAGAGGAGGCGGGAGCAGACGAAGGAGTGGATAAACAGCATGATAATGGATCAGCTTCAGTATAGCTTCTTCCAGCATCCTGATGTCAGAAAAGAGCTGCCGCAAATGGAAAATGAAGTTATATCGGGCGGCAGGACGGTTGCTTCTGCCGTCGAGCATTTATTTGCTCTCTTTAAAGAGGCAAGAAAATAAAAAAGCGGCCGGTGTTCAACGGAACACCGGCCATATCTAGGGAGTTTAGGGGTATGGATCTAGCTGTACTGTTATCATTCCCCAATATCTGGCTAATAAACTTTATTTTAGAATTTTATTGGTTTATACTGGACGGATTTTATTATTGCTTGCCTAAGCAAGCCTCTTTGAGTTGAATGCATTGAAAAGAGCAGCATGAAATTGCTATTATTAGAAGAGATATAACTCAAATTATTTAATATGAGGGGCGATAAAGAATGAATATGGATTTTAATTTGTTTATGAACGATGTCGTTCGCCAGGCCCGCCAGGAAATTGTGGCAGCCGGATATACAGAGCTTACTACTGCGGAGGATGTGGATAATGCGCTGTCCCAGAAAGGCACTACGCTAGTCATGGTCAATTCTGTCTGCGGCTGTGCCGGCGGGATTGCCCGCCCTGCTGCAGCTCACTCTCTGCATTATGATAAGCGTCCTGACCAGCTTGTGACGGTCTTTGCGGGACAGGACAAGGAAGCGACAGAAAAGGCGCGATCTTATTTTACCGGATTCCCTCCATCATCACCATCCTTCGCACTTATGAAGGACGGAGAAATCATCAAAATGGTGGAGCGTCATGAGATCGAAGGGCACGAACCGATGGCAGTAGTCCAAAAGCTTCAGGATGCTTTTGATAAATATTGCGAAGAAGTCTGATTATCATACAAGGACCCCCCTGCTGAGTGGAGGCCACTGAAAAAGTCTCTAAATTAAAGAAAAGGCAGAAACGTTGAATTTTGAAAAGCGTTTCTGCCTTTTTTTTGTTTATAATTGAATCATTACTATAAGTGGGTGGTTTCTAATG
>NZ_JAIVAP010000003.1 GCF_020171945.1 Bacillus infantis
GCTCATCGCATCCTGGGGCTGTAGTCGGTCCCAAGGGTTGGGCTGTTCGCCCATTAAAGCGGTACGCGAGCTGGGTTCAGAACGTCGTGAGACAGTTCGGTCCCTATCCGTCGTGGGCGCAGGAAATTTGAGAGGAGCTGTCCTTAGTACGAGAGGACCGGGATGGACGCACCGCTGGTGTACCAGTTGTCTTGCCAAAGGCATCGCTGGGTAGCTATGTGCGGAAGGGATAAGTGCTGAAAGCATCTAAGCATGAAGCCCCCCTCGAGATGAGATTTCCCATAGCGTCAAGCTAGTAAGATCCCTGAAAGATGATCAGGTTGATAGGTCTGAGGTGGAAGCGTGGTGACACGTGGAGCTGACAGATACTAATAGATCGAGGACTTAACCACATTTGATTGCTTTGTAATTCTTCTTCTGCATTATCTAGTTTTGAGGGAATAAAAATTTTAAAATTCCTCTTGCAAAATAATAAAAAGACGGTATAATAATACTTGTCTTGAAAAAATAGTCTGGTGGCGATAGCGAGAAGGTCACACCCGTTCCCATACCGAACACGGAAGTTAAGCTTCTCAGCGCCGATGGTAGTTGGAGGTTCTCCTCCTGTGAGAGTAGGACGCTGCCGGGCGAAAGTATTCTAATATACTATCATTCCGCAGTAGCTCAGTGGTAGAGCATTCGGCTGTTAACCGAACGGTCGTAGGTTCGAATCCTACCTGCGGAGCCAATTATGGAGAGCTGTCCGAGTGGCCGAAGGAGCACGATTGGAAATCGTGTAGGCGGTTTATAGCTGTCTCAAGGGTTCAAATCCCTTGCTCTCCGCCATTTAAATTATAATATGGCCCCTTGGTCAAGCGGTTAAGACACCGCCCTTTCACGGCGGTAACACGGGTTCGAATCCCGTAGGGGTCACCATTTCGGAGGATTAGCTCAGCTGGGAGAGCATCTGCCTTACAAGCAGAGGGTCGGCGGTTCGATCCCGTCATCCTCCACCATTATAACTTTTTATTGTCGCGGGGTGGAGCAGTCCGGTAGCTCGTCGGGCTCATAACCCGAAGGTCGCAGGTTCAAATCCTGCCCCCGCAATCTGGTCACGTGGTGTAGCGACGAGCGACACTTCATTGAATATGCTGCGAGTTGTCTCGACGGATTTGCTTCCTTGAACCATCTGGAAGAGGAAGAGTCAGTCCTGCAGGCTTCTCGGGCATAATCAAGACCGTAATTTATTAAGTGGTCCCGTGGTGTAGCGGTTAACATGCCTGCCTGTCACGCAGGAGATCGCGGGTTCGATTCCCGTCGGGACCGCCATTTTAGTTTTAGTTAGGCTCAGTAGCTCAGTCGGTAGAGCAGATTGCTACCTTCATTGAACAGCTTCTGCGGCAATCTGTGAGGAAGTTCGTAAGAACTGACGAACAAAGGACTTAAAACATACAAGGTTTAGAATGTAAATTTTATTATGGCTCAGTAGCTCAGTCGGTAGAGCAAAGGACTGAAAATCCTTGTGTCGGCGGTTCGATTCCGTCCTGAGCCACCATTGTTTGTAAGCCGGTTTAGCTCAATTGGTAGAGCAACTGACTTGTAATCAGTAGGTTGGGGGTTCAAGTCCTCTAGCCGGCACCACCTTAACGTGGAGGGGTAGCGAAGTGGCTAAACGCGGCGGACTGTAAATCCGCTCCCTCAGGGTTCGGCGGTTCGAATCCGTCCCCCTCCACCATTATACAGGGGTATAGTTTAAAGGTAGAACAGAGGTCTCCAAAACCTCCAGTGTGGGTTCGATTCCTACTACCCCTGCCAATTTTATTATGGCGATTGTGGCGAAGTGGTTAACGCATCGGATTGTGGTTCCGACATTCGTGGGTTCGATTCCCATCAGTCGCCCCATTTTTAAATCACAATAATGCATTTCATGCATATAATATTATTGGGCTATAGCCAAGCGGTAAGGCAACGGACTTTGACTCCGTCATGCGTTGGTTCGAATCCAGCTAGCCCAGCCATTTGCGGAAGTAGTTCAGTGGTAGAACATCACCTTGCCAAGGTGGGGGTCGCGGGTTCGAATCCCGTCTTCCGCTCCAAACGTTCTGGCGGCATAGCCAAGAGGTAAGGCAGAGGTCTGCAAAACCTTTATCACCGGTTCGATTCCGGTTGCCGCCTCCATTCCTATTCAAGGAAATGGAGAATGAACGCTAAATTAAATGATATGCCGGTGTGGCGGAATTGGCAGACGCGCACGACTCAAAATCGTGTTCCTTCTGGAGTGCCGGTTCGACCCCGGCCACCGGTATCATTTTCTTTTCTTTTCCTACAGGGTCTCCTGTTTTTATTTTTGTAAAGTCATCGACAAATTTCTACAATTTTCGATGCGGGTGTAGTTTAATGGTAAAACCTCAGCCTTCCAAGCTGATGTCGTGGGTTCGATTCCCATCACCCGCTCCATACATAATTTCATCAACGCAGTGTTTCGTTTCCAGAAAACGAAGCATTGCGTTTTTTCTTTGTCTTGATCACGATAAGGCATTCCCCAAACAGCCTGGTAATTGGCAGCCCAATCTTCACCCTTTATAAAGAAGTCAAAATTTTCCCCCTCTTTTGGTCAATTATGTTGCCCCTTTTTATTTGATAGCCTCCTATAATAAAAGAAAGCGATTACAAAGGGCGGTGAGATTAAAATTGGATGCAAAAACAGAGTTGGCCTCAATAAAGGGCGAAGCTGCAAGAAATACAGCAAGCAAACGTAAAGCACGTCTAAGGAGCATACTGATTTATGCGGCTTTTACCGGTCCGGCCATCATATTTTTTGTCCTTATACAGGTGATTCCGTTCCTAATGGGATTATATTATTCTTTTACCTCTTGGAATGGTGTAAGCTCAGCTGTCGAATGGGTCGGGCTCCAAAACTATATTAAAATTTTCAAGGATGATCCAAATTTTTTCCAATCATTCGTGTTTACAACCAAGTTCATGCTGGCCTCTGTGATTATCAGCAATTTAATTGGCTTTGGACTTGCCCTGCTTCTTAACGCCGCATTGAAGACCCGGAATATTCTCAGAACAGTCTTCTTCATACCGAATGTAATTGGCGGCCTGCTGCTTGGATTCATCTGGCAGTTCATCTTTGTCAAAGCATTTGCTTCCATCGGAAATATGACTGGACTGGCCTTTTTCAAGCTTGCCTGGCTGGGAGATGAGACTACAGCTTTTTGGGGAATTGTCATTGTATTTGCATGGCAGGTAAGCGGCTATATGATGGTGATTTATATCGCAGCCCTGCAGGGAGTGGATCATTCCCTTATTGAGGCAGCAAGGATTGACGGAGCCTCGAACTGGACACTTCTTACCCGCATCATCATGCCGCTTATCATTCCGGCATTCACTATTTGTTTCTTTCTGACCATATCAATGGCCTTTAAGATATTTGATTTGAATCTTTCTCTTACAAATGGGGGACCGTTCAATTCAACACAGTCTGTAGCCATCAACATTTATCAGGAGGCTTTCCAAAATAACCGCTATGGTCTCGGGACGGCCAAATCGATTCTTTTCTTCCTGATTGTCGCCGTTTTTACAACGGTTCAGGTAGTTATGACGAAAAGGAAGGAGGTTGAAGCCTGATGAATCGCAAGTATACCGGAAGGACATTTCTGCTGGAGATAGTCGGCATTATTCTAGGACTGATTTTTCTGATCCCTTTCTATTTTGTGGCTGTTAATTCCGTCAAGAGCTTTGCTGAAATCTTATTGGATGCAGCTGCTTTCCCAAAGGAAGTGTTGTTTGCAAACTATTCGAAGGTCTGGGAAATCATTAATTTTCCGAGGGCATTCTGGAATTCACTGATCATCACTGTACTCAGCAATATTGGCCTTGTGGTCATCAGTTCGATGGCTGCCTGGAAAATGGTGAGGACTCCCGGGCGCTTCAGCAGGGTCTTGTTCATCCTGTTTGTCTCTGCAATGGTCATTCCCTTTCAGACAGTAATGATCCCGCTTATGAAGCTCGGAGGTGCCCTGAATATTACAAACAGCATTCCCGGGCTGATTATGATGTATTTTGGGTTTGGCGTTCCGCTTTCCCTGTTCCTGTACCATGGATTTGTCAAAACTGTTCCAAGGGAGATAGAAGAATCGGCACTGATTGATGGGTGCAGCCAGTTCGGCGTTTTTTGGAGAATTGTTTTCCCGCTTTTAAAGCCGATTACTGTTACGGTTGTCATCCTTAATACCTTATGGATCTGGAATGATTTCCTGCTTCCTCTCCTGGTGCTGCAGGATGCTGAGCTGAGGACGATCCCGCTCGCCACCAGTTCCTTCTTTGCCCAATATACAAAGCAGTGGGATATGGGCCTGGCAGCGCTTGTGCTTGGCATAACACCGGTCATTATTTTCTTCCTGTTCCTGCAGAAGCATATTATTAAAGGAATAGCATCAGGCTCCATCAAATAGATATCAAATTTTCGCGGTGGCAAGCATGTACCGCAAAAATGATATATAAATAGAATTTAAGGAGGTCAATGACAATGAAACGCTTATTGCTTATTTGCCTGTCCCTGCTATTCACGTTCGGGATCATGGCTGGCTGTTCGTCAGAAAGCACTTCTGGAACTGATGATAAAGAGGGGACAAAGGATTCCGGGGAAGAAACTGTTACGCTCAATCTGTTCCAATTTAAAGTGGAAATTGCCGACCAGCTTCAGGAGATGATTAAGGAATTTGAAGCCGAGCATCCAAACATTAAAGTGAAGCTTGAAACTGTTGGCGGCGGTGCCGACTACGGTGCTGCGCTGAAAGCGAAATTTGCTTCTGGCGAACAGCCGGATATTTTCAACAATGGCGGCTTTAAAGAACTGGAACTGTGGAAGGAGCATCTGGCCGACCTGTCCGATGAGCCATGGGTTGAGCATCTTCTCCCGATCGGCAAAGTGCCGATGACAGATACCGACGGCAAGCTTTACGGCATGCCGGTCAACCTTGAAGGATACGGATTTGTCTATAATAAAGACTTGTTTGAGAAAGCGGGCATTAAAGAGCCTCCTGCCAATATTTCAGAGCTCAAGGATGCCGCAAAGAAACTGAAGGACAGCGGCATTACGCCTTTCTCAGCCGGATATGGGGAATGGTGGGTCATCGGGCAGCATTTGCTGAATATTCCTTTTGCCCAGCAGGAAGATCCTATTGCCTTTATTGAAGGCCTTTATGATGGTACAGAGAAATTTACGGATAATGAGCAATTCAAGCAGTTTAAAGAAGTGCTGGATACAGAAATCAATTTTGGAAATGACAATCCATTGACTACTGACTATAACACGCAGGTCACCCAATTTGCCGCTGGCCAGACTGCCATGCTGCAGCAGGGCAACTGGACTGAAAATATGATCTATGAGGTTAATCCTGACATGAATATGGGCTTCCTGCCAATTCCGATTTCAGACGATGAAAAGGCAGACCGGCTTCCTGTCGGTGTACCGAATAACTGGGTCCTGAATAAGAATTCCGAGCACTTGGATGAAGCGAAAATGTTCCTGGAATGGATGGTCTCTTCTGACACAGGAAAACGCTACTTAACAGAAGAGTTTGCTTTCATCCCTGCTTTTGACAATATTGAGGCTTCAGGCCTTGGCGACCTTGGCCAGTCAATCCTGGAGTACTCCAAGGAAGAGAAAACAATTCCGTGGACCTGGTTCAGATGGCCGGACGGGGCGAACAAGGAATTCGCTGCTGCCATCCAGGAATATGCAGCAGGAAAAATTGATTATGATACCCTGCTGGAGAGATTCCAAAAAACTTGGGATAACTTAAAGTAAAGCAGGAATCCCTGCCAGGTTAAAAAGCATGTCTGCAACAGGGCATGCTTTTTATTTTCCAAAACTGAAAAAATCTTCAGC
This sequence comes from Bacillus infantis, assembly GCF_020171945.1. Taxonomy (GTDB): domain Bacteria; phylum Bacillota; class Bacilli; order Bacillales; family Cytobacillaceae; genus Bacillus_AB; species Bacillus_AB infantis_A. Next base: position 5,879 of record NZ_JAIVAP010000003.1, read on the forward strand.
CTGTCTCCGCCTGTCCCGTATATACTTACATTATCAGGGCTTGGGGGGGCTATTTATGATTAAGAACAGTATCCGCAACAAACTGATCGTCCTGCTGCTGCTGATCACGATCATTCCTTTCGGCACATCTATCGTCATCACCTACTTTCATACAAAGGAGTTTTTGAAGAACCAGGCTGTAGAGGAAAACAGCAAGCTTCTCTATCAGGGCAAGATCAACATGGAGAGCTATATGAATGAGCTTAATGGGCTGACATTGTCTCTGTACAATAATCCCGGCTTTTTAAATTTCCTGAGGACTTCTAAAGATGAAGACAATTACTTAACAATCGGGATCATGAAAAATGTGGTTCAGACCATCCTCTATGCCGGGGATACTATTAACAGGGTCCAGATAGCCTTTGCAGACGAAGACAGGGTTATATCCGCCTCCAGGAGGTCGACAGTGGTCTTCCTGAAAGGAAGGAGCGCCAAAAGCGCAGAGGCCTTCAATAGAGCCAGGGACAGCTCATCACATATGTATATTGAACCGCTGATGGAAGAGACAAATTCCCGAAATATCATGGCAGTGCATCGGGCGTTCACCAATATTCCCTCAGACAATGTGCTTGCGTATATCACTCTTGAGATCGCTCCGGATGACATCGTGGACCTCAGCAGGAATCTGTATACCCCGGGAAGCGAGGAATTTTATATCGTATCTCAGGATGGCCGGCTCATTTATAGTTCTGACGAGGATGCTGCAAGCAGGCAGGTGCACGAAAAATGGGTGGATGCCATTTTGAGTTCAGAAAAAAAGGCGGGGACGCTTGAGTGGGAGAAAGATGATTTCAGCGGCATGATGATATACGAGCAGATGGAAGAAAGTGCGGGCGGCTGGTTCCTTGTGAAGCGGGTTCCGGATTCAACTTTGTATGAAAGCGCTTTTAGCGTGGCTAAAATCAATATCCTTTTTGGCATCATCGGCCTCACGCTGGTCATCCTGGCCACCTTATTCGTTTCTTTTAGGATCACCTCGCCGATCCGGGTGCTGCTGAGGAGCATCAGCCAGGTAGAGCGGGGAGATATGAATGTTGAATATGATTCATTCGGGAAGGATGAAATCGGCATTCTGGGAATGAGGTTCAATGAGATGATCGAAAAAATCAACCATCTCATCAATAGGGAATATAAGCTGGAGATTGAGAATAAAACAAATCAGCTGAAGGTGCTCCAGTCGCAGATCAACCCGCATTTCCTTTACAATGCACTCCAGTCGATCGGAACGGTCGCCCTGAAGAACAAAGTCCCGCAGATTTATACCCTGATTACCCATCTTTCAAAAATCATGAGGTACGGGATGGACATGGAGGAGGACCGGGTGCCGCTGATAAAAGAGATTAATTATACAAAGGCTTTCCTTCTTCTGCAGAAAGAGCGGTTTGGCGAGAAGTTTATCTACAAAATAGATGCAGGGGAAGAGGTCTCATCTGTCAAAGTTCCTAAAATGCTTCTGCAGCCGGTGATTGAGAATTATTTTAAGCATGGATTTACTCCAGGTGAAGGGACAGGCGAGCTGAATATCGAATGTTATAAAGACAGCGGATTTCTATGCATAGATATTAGTGATAATGGCGGCGGCGCTGATGAAGCCAGGCTGCGGGATATATGGCGCTGTATTAAAGGCGGGCCGCTGGAGGCCAAAGGGGACAGCACGAGCATCGGGCTCAGGAATGTGTATGGGCGGCTGATGCTTTATTACGGAGAAGAAGCAATCCTGCAGCTTGGAAATCGTGGGGGCAAAGGCTTTATCGTTTCCATGAAGCTTCCGCTGCACCCAGGGGGCGAAGAGGATGAAGGCAATCATCATTGATGATGAAAAGCATGTCAGGGAAGGGCTTCTAATGCTTGCAGAATGGGAAAAGCATGGAATCAGCTCCATCTTTGAGGCAGAGGACGGGGAAGAGGCTATCAGGCTGATCGGCGAAGTGCAGCCTGATATTATTTTTACCGATATGAATATGCCCAGGTGTGACGGCATCAGCCTTCTCAAATGGATCCATGGTTCTAAATGCCGGGGAAAGACGATCGTTGTCAGCGGGTACGATGACTATGAATATATGAGAAACGCCATCTATTATAAAAGTTTCGATTATATATTGAAGCCTATTGATCCGGAATTGCTGAATGAAACGCTTGGCAGGGCAGTCAATGACCTTGCTTCTTCGAGCGTGGCATGGGATGGATTAAGAGAGCAGAAAGAAATGAAAGCTCCCCAGAAAGAGAATAACATTAAACAGATTGAAGAGTTTCTGGTCCAGAATTATCATCTTGATATCACACTCCAGGATATCGCGGACCGTTTTTATTTGAGCAGAGAGTATATATCGAGGAGATTCAAGCAGGACTTTCAGGCAACCATTACAGATTATTTGACCAATATCCGGATGGAAAAGGCGAAAGAGCTGCTTGGGAGCCCTTCTTTGAAAATCTACGAAATTGCCTATCAGGTTGGGTATCAGAATGAAAAGTATTTCAGCAAGGTTTTTAAAAAGCTGACCGGCTATACACCGAATGAATATCGGAATCTGCCGCCGGGCAGCAGATAGGAGGAAGAAAAATGGCAAAAGTGACGGTATGGAATGAAAATCAGCATGAGCAGAAAAACGCGGAAGTGAGGGCAGTATATCCGGATGGAATCCACGGAGCGATCGCCTCCTTTTTGGAAGGTGAGTCCTTTGAGGTAAGGACAGCAACGCTCGATGAGCCGGAATGCGGATTGACCCGGGAGGTTCTGAAAGATACAGATGTACTGATCTGGTGGGGGCATATCGCCCATGATGCGGTTCCGGATGAAATTGTTGACAGGGTGAAGCAGCGGGTGCTGGACGGCATGGGGCTGATCGTCCTTCATTCAGGCCATTTTTCAAAAATCTTCAAAGCATTAATGGGAACTTCCTGTGATCTGAAATGGCGGGAAGCTGACGAGAAGGAACGGATCTGGATCGTGGATCCGAGCCATCCGATTGCTGAAGGACTGGGGGAATATATCGAATTGGAGCAGGAGGAAATGTACGGTGAGCATTTTGATATCCCGGCGCCGGACCAGCTCGTGATGGTCAGCTGGTTCGAGGGCGGAGAAGTGTTCAGGAGCGGCTGCACCTATCAGCGCGGGAAAGGAAAAGTATTTTATTTCCGGCCTGGGCATGAAACCTATCCGACTTATTACCATCAAGATGTCCAAAGGGTCATTATCAACGCAGTCAGGTGGGCGAAGGGATCGCAGCAGCCTGAAGTGAAATATGGGAATGCACAGCCCTTGGAGCATATAAAAGGGAAGAATGGGGAGGCGTAAGGATGGAAATGATCAAGGTTGGGGTCATCGGGTGCGGCAGCATTGCCAGGCACAGGCATCTGCCGGAATATCACCTGAACGGCAGGGCTGAAATTATGGCTGTCTGTGATATTGTGGAGGAAAGGGCGATGGATATGGCTGCCCTGTATCATGCTGAAGCATATTCAAACTATGAGGATCTGCTGGAAAATCCGCAAATCGATGCAGTAAGCGTATGCACACCGAATTATCTGCACGCTCCCATCTCCATTGCTGCCCTTAAGGCAGGTAAGCATGTTCTTTGCGAAAAGCCGATGGCTGTGTCGGTGGAGGAAGCGGAGAGCATGATAGAAGCGGCAAGGAAATATGGGAAAAAGCTGATGATTGGCCATAATCAGCGGTTTGTGCCTTCCCATCAGAAAGCCCGTGCGTTTATAGCGAGCGGGGAAGCGGGCAAGGTATACAGCTTTAGAACCGCTTTTGGGCATGGCGGACCAGAGGGATGGAGTGCGGATGGGAAGGACAGCTGGTTTTTCCGGAAAAGCGAGGCGTTTATTGGGGCGATGGGAGACCTTGGAGTACATAAAACCGATCTGATCCGCTATTTGCTTGGAGAGGAGATTACACAGGCCGGCGCTTTTGTGGAAGCAAGCTCCAAGGAAAACAGCGATGTGGATGATACAGCCGTATGCATTTTAAAAACGGAAAGCGGTGTGATCGGAACCCTGGCAGCAAGCTGGTCCTATGTATCAAAAGAAGATAATTCAACCATCATCTATGCTGAGAATGCGATCATCAGGCTTGAGGACGACCCGGTCAATTCCCTTGTCATCCAATACAGAAACGGAGAAATACTGAAATATGAGCTTGGCGGCATTCAGACGAATGAAGAAGGAAAGCAGACGCAGTCCCATGTTATCAGTACATTCATTGACAGTATAGCGGAAGACAAGGAGCCTCCTGTGAGCGGGGAAGAGGGACTGAAATCCTTAAGGGTTGTCCTTGCTGCGCTGGAGTCGAGCCAGTCCGGGAAAATAGTGAGATTGCCTTAAGGGGGGATTGCATGGAAAAGCTGCGTGTTGGAATTATCGGAGCCGGCGGGATTGCGCAGAGCCGCCATATCCCCGCACTGCTGACATTATCAGAGCTGGCATCTGTTGAAGCGATCTGTGATATTCATGAGGAGACTGCCAGGCTTACTGCAGAGAAATTCGGGGTGCCTCACGCCTTTGGGGATTATCAGGATATGCTGGAGATTGTGGACGCTGTTGTGATTTGCACACCCAACCGATATCATGCCGAAATCTCTGTGGCAGCATTGAAAGCCGGAAAGCATGTTCTCTGTGAAAAGCCGATGGCGATGACTGCAGAGGAATGCGAAAAAATGATTAAAGCCTCTAAGGAATCAGGCAAACAGCTTGCGATCGCCTATCATTACCGTTTTATGAAAGAAGCAAGGGCTGCTAAAAAGGTCATAGAGGAAAACGAAATCGGCCAGCCAATCGTTGCCCGGGCAAAGGCACTGAGAAGAAGGAAGGTTCCGGGCTGGGGCGTTTTTACCAATAAAGAGCTGCAGGGAGGAGGCGCCATGATTGACTATGGCTGCCATTTCCTTGATCTTGCTTTATGGCTTCTCGGCAGCCCGGATCCTGTTGAGGTAACGGGAACAGCCTACAATCATCTCAGCAGGATGGAAAACCAGGTGAACCTTTGGGGAGATTATGATCATAAAACCATCGAAGTTGAGGACCATGTGACAGCCTATATCCGCTTTGGAAATGGCGCTTCCCTCCTGTTCGAAACCTCCTGGATGGCAAATATTAAAAATGATGAAGAAAGCCTTGGCATTTCCGGGCTCACCGGAGGAATTGATGTATTTCCATTCCAGCTGAATCAGCTGAAGAATGGGATGCTCCTTAATAGTGAGGCAGAGTGGCTGCCCGGAGAGGAGGATCCGGGAATACCTCAGGCAAGGAATTTCCTTAATAGCTGTCTGGGAAAAGAAGAGCTTATTGTTAAGCCGGAAGAGGCTCTTCAGGTTTCAAGGATCATTGATGCAATTTATAAGAGCAGTGAATTTGGGAAAAGCATTGTCCTGAAATGAGAAGATAAGAGGATGCTCTACCGGGGCACAGCAGGCAGCCCGTGAGAAATAAAAAACGCAGAGGCAACAGAGTGCCTCTGCGTCTTTATTATTCAATAATGGAAAATCTGCCTTCCCCGCCATGAACCTGCAAAAACATCCCCATAAGGGATTCCGCTAATCTTGCACAGTTGTCTGGGTCAAGAGACGGCCTGAAATAGATGACCTGTACTGCTTCAGTTGTTTCCCTTGTAACAGGCGCACGATTGGAGTCGACAAACGGGCTCCCGAATGGACCGTTCTGATCTTCGGTGATAATCAGGTTCTCAAGTGAATTCGGCCTGCCATTCAAGCCCAGATATTCTTCTCCTTCATGCCCCAGCCGAAAACGGATCGGCCCTTCCAAATGGCTTTTATCATAGATGCCGATAGGGGACTGGTACTCCAGTGAGAAAAAATTATTCAGATCTGCGGCACTATTCACGGTGGAGAGGTAATTCTGCTTTTTGATCCTCCGGAAAAGGGCTTCTGCTGAATGGCGGTAGCGGTTCGGATCTTTTCCCGCCTGCTTGAACACCTGCCTCCATTCCTTGATTCCATCGAATTCTGTCACATTCTTGTTCTCAAGCTCAAAGAAAATCGACTCCTGGAACAGCTGCAGCCGCCCTTTCAGCATCTGCGGGGAATCTCCTACCACAATTTTTTCATATTCAATGATGCCTGCCTTGAAGCCGGGCACCTTCTGCATTAAATCAGGCGTTATGCTGATTTCCAAACCTTTCACCTCCAAAAATCCTTTAAAATAGTTTATCATAGAAAGGATGCGAATAAATATCTTGGCGATTTTGCCTTTTTATATACAACACACAAGGATGAAAGGAGCGGGAGGATATGAACTATTCAGAGCTTAAGCAGGATATCATCGACTATAGCAGGACTATCGGCATTGATAAGATCGGATTCGCCTCTGCCAGCACTTTCGGGGAGATGAAGGGCAGGCTCATCAGGCAGCAGGAGCTTAATTACCAATCAGGCTTTGAGGAGCCTGATATTGAAAAAAGGACCGATCCGGCCCTGTTGATGGATGAGCCGATGTCCATCATCTCCATTGCCCTTGCCTATCCCTCAAAAATGAAGACACGCGTTGTCAGCAAAAGGGGCGAGCGGCGCGGAATTTTCTGCCGTGCCTCCTGGGGGACGGATTATCATACAGTACTGAGGGACCGCCTTGGCAAGCTTGAAGCATATATCCGGGAAAGGCTGCCTGAAGCAAAGCTCAAATCAATGGTCGACACAGGAGAGCTCGTGGACCGGGCGGTTGCTGAAAGAGCCGGGATTGGCTGGAGCGGAAAGAACTGCTCCATTATCACGCCTGAGTTCGGCTCTTATGTGTATTTGGGCGAAATAATTACAAATCTTCCGCTCGAGCCGGATGAACCGATTGAAGACGGGTGCGGTTCGTGCAATCTGTGCGTCGATGTCTGCCCGACAGGCGCGCTTGTCGGCGGGGGCCAGCTTGATTCCAAGCGCTGCATAGCGTTCCTGACACAGACAAAAGGCTTTCTTGAGGAAGAATTCAGGGTGAAAATCGGCAACAGGCTTTATGGCTGTGACACATGCCAGACAGTCTGTCCGAAAAACAAGGGCAAGGATTTTCATTTTCATGAAGAAATGGAGCCGGATCCTGAAATTGCCAAACCGCTGTTAAAGCCGCTGCTTCATATGAGCAACAGGGAGTTTAAAGAAAAATTCGGCCATGTATCCGGTTCATGGAGAGGCAAGAAGCCGATCCAGCGGAATGCCATTATTGCGCTTGCCCATTATAAGGACGAGACAGCTGTCGATGATCTGATCCATGTAATGAAGTCAGATCCAAGGCCGGTTATCAGAGGAACAGCAGCCTGGGCACTCGGGAAGATCGGCGGGCTGGAGGCAAGAGGAGCTGTCGAGTCTGCCCTTGAAAAGGAGACAGACGAAGATGTGCGCAGGGAAATGGAAAACAGCTTATATATGTTCAGTTAAAGAGAGGGAAGCCTCTCTTTTTTTATTGTTTAGGAAATGCTTACCAATTATTGATCCATGTCCAGCAGCTGCGCCTAGGTCATAAGCAAACCTCCCAAAAAGGCTAAGAACGCCTTTCAGGGAGGTTCGTCTTGAGGCCCCCAGGAAGCTGGTCATGCAGACGTTGCCACAGGACGTGGCGTTCTTAGTCTGCGTTCCTTAAGGTGGTCAAGGCACTTGCGCTTTTGTTCTGGACATTTATCAGAGTCCTTAGAGGCCATTTTAAGAAATGATTCGCCATTTGCTCTCATATGAATGAATGATGGGAGGAATGCATATATGAAAAAACAGCTTCAGGAGCTGCTGGAGCAGAGGGTACAGCAGTGTGTGTCCCATTCCCGCAATGACTTTCGCAAATGCCCGAAAATTGAAAGGAAGAAGGATATTCTCTCAAGAAGAGCCGGGGAAATTGTTAAAGCGAAAGCTTCAGGGAAGATTATTGAAAAAGCAGGACAGGACGCCGATGAGCTCAGCACAGTCCGTTATCATGTCCATTTTCAATATTTGATAAAAAATAAGGACGGATTGTATCTGGAGGAGGAAGTCGAGCAGCGTGAGGCTGAATTTTATAAAGGGGTGCTGGTCGGCGACAGTGAAATAAATCCATTCCTTCATATGGGAGAGCCGGCTGCGCTTCCGGCGGAGCCGGCTGATGATGGAGAAAGAGCGGGATTCAGATATGACCGCCTGAAGGCTGTCCAGTATGCGGAAAGATGGTGGAATGACTATAATCCTGCCTATAAGAAGTTCGAGGTCGACTGCACGAATTATATTTCACAGTGCCTCCATGCGGGTGAAGCGCCCATGAGAGGCTACCCGAACCGTTCAAAGGGCTGGTGGATGAGGAGCGATAATTGGAGCTACAGCTGGACGGTCGCCAACTCGCTGCGCTGGTATCTGCCAGGCTCCCGGACAGGGCTGAAGGGAAGGGAGGTAGGCAGTGCCGGGCTGCTGGAGCTGGGCGATGTAATCTGCTATGATTTCCAGGGCGATGGCCGCTTTGACCATACGACGATTGTGACAGCCAAGCAGAGCGACGGGACACCGCTTGTCAACGCCCATACCTTTAACAGCAGGATGCGCAACTGGGCATATGAAGATTCAACCGCCTATACACCGAATATTAAATACAAGTTCATCAGCATTGATGATGAATCCTGACCTGGTTGTATGAGGGGTAAAGAGTGGTATAATAGCTGGTAGAGTTTTTTTGAGTACAGCGGCCCCTTTAAGGGGTTAAGTACTCCGCAGACAAAGTTTCACTTGATGAGGTGATGGACGTGGCAATACATGTAGTACTATACCAGCCGGAAATCCCGGCCAATACGGGCAATATCGCCCGTACCTGTGCAGCAACAGATACAACCCTGCACCTGATCAGGCCCCTTGGATTTTCTACTGATGACAAAATGCTCAAACGGGCAGGCCTTGATTATTGGCAGCATGTAACAATTCTTTACTATGATTCACTGGATGATTTTTATGAAAAAAATGCCGGCGGCGAATTCTTCTACTTGACCAAGTTTGGCCAGAAGCCGTATACAAGCTTTGAATACAGCGACAAGGAAAAAGACTATTATTTCATTTTCGGCAAAGAAACGACAGGTCTTCCGGCGGAGGTCAAGGAAAATAATAAGGACCGCGCCCTCCGCATTCCGATGACCGGCAATGTGCGGTCATTGAACCTGTCCAACACGGCTGCCATTCTTATCTATGAAGCATTGAGGCAGCAGGATTACCGGCATTTAACATAAAGGATCGAGGCCATTTCCGTGGGGATATGGCCTTTATTTTTTTCACCTTTATTTGCCCGGCCGATTATGACTCAGGCCTCCCCTTTGTTCATCCAGCTTCCGTTCCGGGATGTGGATGACCAGTACTCCCGCCAAAGTGACAGCCCCGCCTGCCAGTGACAGGATTCCCGGGACTTCCCCCAGCCAGGCCCAGGCAATCAGGATGGCTGCTGCCGGGGTAAGATAGAGCGAGCTGACTGCTTCAGCCGCCCCGGATTTTGCGGTAATATAGGCAATAGCAAAGTACGGGATTATGGTAGGGAACACGCCAAGATAAAGAGCGGTTATAATGCCGCCTGCAGAAGCATCGGCTACAGCTGCTTCCAGTCCGCCTGAAAATAGCATCAGAACCAAAGTACCGCCCCAGATGGAATACGCTGTAAAAGAGATAAATCCATATTTTCTAAGCAGGTTCTTCTGAAACACAAAAAAGATGCTCTCAGACAATGCAGCGGCAAGAATAAGGAAAATTCCTGCCCCAATTGCAGATTTCCCAGGCTGGCCGGCAGATACGATGCAAACTCCGCCAAAGGCAATGATTGCTCCTATCCAACCTCGCCTCGAGATCCTTTCATTTCCAAAGATGGCAGCTAGAATTGCGGTGAATACGGGAGTAGTGGTAACAAGCAGGCTGGCTGCCCCGGCACTGACTGTCTTCTCTCCAATGCTCAGGCATGCATGATATACTGAAAAGCCCAGTGCCCCGAGACAAATCAGGGCAGGAAGATCTCTCAATGCCGGAAGCCTGATATTGAGAGGTCCTGCAAATAATAATAATACAGCAGAGCCGATCATCAGGCGAAGCAGTGAAAGGTGTTCGGGAGAAAAAGAATGGACGGCATATCTGATTGCCGGGAAAGCTGATGCCCATAATAGGATGGCAGCAGCATGGGCAGCCAATATTTTCAAGCGGAGATGTCCGGTTTTAATAAGACCACTTCCTTGCACGACAGAGTTCTTGGATGAATGTTTCATAATTTGTATGATAAAAGGAGTCTGCTAAAATGTCTTCAGCCACTGAAGTTGAAAAAAACCAGCCAATTTTATTGCAAGAGGTGAGACTGCAGTGAGGAAACAGCCTAAATATCTGCAGATTGCTGAATATATCAAAGAAAGAATTTCAACAGGGGAATGGCCAGTCGGCAGCATTATCCCGAGCCAAAGAGAGCTTGCGAAACAGTTTGGAGTAAACCGCAGTACGTCGACAGCTGCGATAGAGGAGCTGATGGCAGAGGGGCTCCTGGAGGGAGCTGTGGGCAGGGGGACGGCAGTCGTCAATAACACCTGGACACTGATGAACAGCAGGCCGCATCCGAACTGGAATGAGAATGTGGAATGGGGGATCCATCAGGCCAGCCTGGAAACAGTAAGGAAAATAAATGAGTCCGAATCAGATTCCGGCCTGATCCAGCTGAGCAAGGGGGAGCTATCCCCGGATATGTTCCCGCTTGGGAGAATGATGCAGATCATGAATCTCGTTTCCGCTGAAATGAAACCGTTCGGTTATGAGGAGCCAAGGGGAAATAAACGTTTGCGGCAAGCTGTCAGCTCCTATCTGGAGAAAAGGGGCCTTAAGGTTTCTCCTTCTTCCATCCTGATTGTTTCCGGATCATTGCAGGCTTTGCATCTCATATCAATCGGCCTGCTCCAGAAAGGGACTAAGGTATACCTGGAGGATCCGTCTTACTTAAATTCATTATCTGTTTTCCAATCTGCCGGGATGAAGCTGACAGGCCTTCCGATGGATGAGGAGGGCATCATCCCAGCTTCTATTCCTTCAGGTCCAGAGGGAAAGTCAGTATTATACTGCAATCCGACATTCCATAATCCAACAGGTGCACTCTCGGGTGTTAATCGGAGAAGAAATATCGTTAAGGAGTGTTCGTACAGGAGGATTCCCATTATTGAGGATGATGTCTACAGGGACCTTTGGCTGGAGGAGAGTCCGCCAGCTCCTATGAAGGCTGAGGATTCAGCAGGGAATATCCTTTATACGGGCAGCCTCTCCAAAACATTGACACCCGGGCTGCGCATCGGCTGGCTGGCTGGACCTGAGCCTGTCATCGAAAGGCTTGCTGATCTCAAGATGCAGTCAGACTATGGTTCCAGCTCGCTTTCGCAGCAGATTGCGGCCAGATGGCTGGAGGATGGCTCCTATGACCAGCATCTGCATTATGTGAGAGAAGAACTGAGGATTCGGAGGGAAGCAGCCGCAGCTGAACTTGAGAAGCAGATGAAGGAATATGCTGTATGGACATTGCCGAAAGGAGGTTTTTTCATTTGGATTCAGCTCCGTCCGGGGTATCAAATAAGGAATCTTTTTGAAAAAGCATTTTCAAAGGGTATTCTCTTAAACCCGGGCAGCATCTATTCACCAAAGCCAGACTGGCATATCCGCCTTTCCTATGCTTTTGCTTCGATTGAAGAAATCAAGGAGGGCATTGCCGTACTCGCCTCAATTTTAAAGGAAGGCAAGTGATCGCATATCCGCCGGGCTGTACTTTATGTGATTAATTAGGGATTAGGTTAAAATAAAGGTATTCATAGAGGAGGTACATAACATGAACGAAACGGTAGAAACGATACTGGCCCACAGATCAATCAGGAAATTTGAGGACCGTGAACTGACGAGGGAACAGGTTGAAACGATTGTCTCCTGTGCACAGGCCGCTTCAAGCTCAAGCTTCATCCAGGCATATACCATCATCGGCATAACAGATCAGGAAAAGAAACAGAAGCTGTCCGAGGTGGCGGGAAACCAGTCCTATGTAGCGCATAACGGTCACTTCTTCGTCTTCTGTGCAGATTTGAACCGCCATCATGTCCTCTCGGAAATGGAAGGGAAGGATCTAAGCGAGTCCCTTGAAAGTACGGAAAAATTCATGGTTGCGCTGATTGACGCTGCGCTTGCGGCCCAGAATGCAACAGTTGCCGCAGAGTCAATGGGCCTTGGCGTCTGCTATATCGGCGGCATCCGCAATCAGCTTGGGGAAGCTGCCAAGGTGCTGGGTACACCAGAAAGGGTAATACCGCTCTTTGGCCTCAGTGTTGGATACCCAGCCCAGGATCCCGACAAAAAGCCAAGACTTCCTTTAGAGCATGTCTATCACGAAAATGGCTACCAGCAGGATCAGGAAAAATATAAACAACAGCTCGAGGAGTACAATCAAACGGTGTCAGCTTATTATGCCGAACGCACGCAGAACATGAGAAATGACACCTGGACCGGCCAGATGGCAGCCATGCTTGAAAGACCGGTGAGGATGTATATGAAGGATTTTGTGAATAAAAATAAATTGGATTTGAAGTGATTGCAGGCTTCCTTTGCTTGAAGGGGCAGGGAGTGGCTGTGGGATTGGTTTCTGGGATACATGAGCGGTGCTAAGAAAGGGCAGTCATGTATTTGGGGAGCGGTTTGGGGTGCATGAGTTGTGTGCGGGAGGGGCAGTCGGGCATGGAAAGAGTCCTAATCGATGCATGACACCTCCCAGAAAACGCAAGTCATGTATAGAAAGAGTCCTAATCGATGCATGACACCTCCCAGAAAACGCAAGTCATGTATAGAAAGAGGCCTAATCGATGCATGACACCTCCCAGAAAATGCAAGTCATGTATAGAAAGAGGCCTTATCGATGCATGACACCTCCCAGAAAATGCAAGTCATGTATAGAAAGAGGCCTTATCGATGCATGACACCTCCCAGAAAATGCAAGTCATGTATAGAAAGAGGCCTAATCGATGCATGACATCTCACAGAAAACGCAAGTCCTGTATAAAAGAGTCTTAATCGAAGCATGACACGGCACAGAAAATGCAAGTCATGCAAAGAAAGAAGCCTAATCAATGCATGACACAGCCCCAAAAATGCAAGTCATGCATAGAAAGAGTTCCGATCGATGCATGACACACAACCAAAAAAGAAAACCCTCACCAAATTATGACCGCACTCCACCAGGCCCAACAAATTCTCCTGACAAACAAAAAAGGACCGGAATCCCAAGATTCCGGTCCTTTTTTGTATACCGTTCTTCTTACTTATTCATCCCTGGTTTGTCGTTGTAGCCGGCAGTGAAGATGGCTGACAGGAACGCGATAGTTACGCCGATGATTAAAATCAAGCCCATGATGTTGGCCTCCTTTTTATGTAGGAATTCCCTTTTGCATACCTATGTAATCTTATTATAGCCCAATTCCACCATGGTGTGAATGAAAAACTGTGGATATTTTATGGAGAATCGCCGGAGGAATGCGGCAGTGCTGGCAGGTTCAGGCACTCTGAAGGTGAAGGGAATTCTGCTTTTCTTCCGGGTTATAGAATGTTTAATTGCCCAAGCGCATAGATTATATTAATCGTCTCTGATAATGCGACAGGGGGAGGTCCTTATGGATATTATAAAAAAAATCGAGATGTACAGACACGAAGAGGAAAAGCTTAAATGGGAAGGGACATTCAGGGAGTATTTAGACATTGTCAAAGAGAAGCCATGGGTAGCCCAGTCAGCACATTCCAGGGTATACAGTATGATCAAGGATGCCGGTGTCGAAGACGATAAAGGAAAAAAACGGTATAAATTTTTCAGCAACCAGCTGTTTGGTCTGGAGGAATCGCTCGAAAGGCTTGTGGAGGAGTATTTTCATCCTTCTGCAAAAAGGCTTGATGTCAGGAAAAGGATCCTGCTCCTCATGGGTCCTGTCAGCGGAGGGAAATCTACGCTCGTCACAATGCTTAAGCGAGGGCTTGAAGCATATTCCCTTACCGATAAAGGTGCTGTATTTGCGATTAAAGGCTGTCCAATGCATGAAGACCCGCTCCATCTGATTCCGCATCATCTGCGGAAGGACTTCTTTGATGAGTATGGAATCAGGATTGAAGGGAATCTATCCCCGCTGAATATGATGCGGCTTGAGCAGGAGTACGGGGGACGGATAGAAGATGTAGTGGTCGAAAGGATCTTTTTCTCAGAGGATAAACGGACCGGGATTGGTACATTCAGCCCGTCTGATCCGAAATCCCAGGATATTGCCGATCTTACCGGCAGCATAGATTTCTCCACGATCGCCGAATACGGTTCAGAATCTGACCCGCGGGCCTACAGGTTTGACGGGGAGCTGAATAAGGCGAACAGGGGGATGATGGAGTTTCAGGAGATGCTGAAATGCGATGAAAAGTTCCTATGGCATCTGCTCTCCCTCACACAGGAAGGCAATTTCAAGGCAGGGCGGTTTGCGCTGATTTCTGCAGATGAGCTGATTGTGGCGCATACAAATGAAACAGAGTACCGTTCCTTCATTTCCAATAAGAAAAATGAGGCACTTCATTCCCGGATCATTGTCATGCCTGTCCCTTATAACCTAAAGGTTACAGAAGAAGAAAAAATTTATGAAAAAATGATCAGTGAGAGCGATGTTTCAGATGTCCATATTGCACCGCACACGCTTAAGGTGGCAGCGATGTTTACGACCCTTACGAGGCTGAAGGAACCTAAAAAAGGTGATATTGACCTCGTGAAGAAAATGAGGCTCTATGACGGAGAAAGCGTGGAAGGCTACAACCGCGCAGACGTTGAGGAGCTTCAGAAGGAATATCCTGATGAAGGAATGAGCGGAATTGATCCGCGTTATGTCATCAACCGGATATCATCCACAATCATCCGGAAAGAGATTACCAGCATCAATGCGCTGGATGTTCTGAGATCCCTGAAAGAAGGGCTTGATCAGCATCCGTCGATCACCGCTGAGCTGAAAGAGCGCTATTTGAACTTCATATCACTTGCACGCAAGGAATACGATGATATTGCCAAGAAGGAAGTCCAGAAGGCATTTGTTTATTCATATGAAGAATCGGCGAAGACTCTTATGGACAATTATCTGGATAACGTAGAGGCTTATTGCAATAAGGCGAAGCTCCGCGATCCTCTGACCGGTGAGGAAATCAATCCGGATGAAAAGCTGATGAGGTCGATTGAAGAGCAGATCGGCATTTCGGAAAATGCGAAAAAGGCATTCAGGGAAGAAATCCTTATCCGCATCTCTGCCTATGCAAGGAAAGGCAAGCGCTTTGACTACAATTCGCATGACCGGCTCCGCGAAGCGATTCAGAAGAAGCTGTTTGCAGACCTGAAGGATGTTGTTAAGATTACAACATCTTCTAAGACTCCTGATGAGCAGCAGCTGAAGAAGGTGAATGAAGTAGTAGCAAGACTCATTGATGAACACGGCTATAATTCTACCTCTGCGAATGAACTGCTGCGGTATGTGGGAAGTTTGCTGAACAGATAAATGTGAAAAGGCTGGCAGGGTTTGCCGGCCTTTTTGGCTGCCTTCTCCCAGGCAAGTGTTAGTTTCAATTCGGGCGTCCAGGGGAAAAGGGAATGTAGAGGTGATTAAGATGAAGAAAAAGGAACTGGACAAGGACTTTGTGCCAAGAAACAGCTCCATGGCCGAAAATGTAGAAGAGATGCATAATCTGGGAAAGCAGATGGAGCATCTCAGGACTGGGGAAGAGCTTGAAGAGGACGGAAAGCAGCCAGACCCCATCCAGTATAAAGACAACGAAAAGTGACTCCTGCGCTGAAGCTGCAGGAGTTTTTTTTAGCCGTATTACTCCGGGTTCTATTTGAACCGAAGACTTAATAGATATACCAATAAATAGCTCAGTCAGGGGAGAGACAGGATGAGGAAATTACGGGCTGCTATTTTAATAGTGATTATGCGTGCTCCAGGATGGACAGGCGTCTGCGGCACTATAAAAAAGGCTTGTCCGACAGCATAGGCTTTTGTCTTATTGTCAAAATTATTTGTAAATTATTTTGATATCTCGCATAGTATAGAGTAATTAATATTTCACGTTCCTTTTGACACTCGGGATATTGTATGTTGCTTAAGGAAAATGTGTGCAAAAATTCCATGAATTTTTTTCAAGGAGGGGTTATAATGACCGACATCAACAACCGCCAGTTTGTGATTTCCGAAGAAGATTGGTCCCTCCATCGCAAAGGCCACGATGACCAGCAGCGCCACCAGGAAAAGGTACAGGATGCGATCCGGAACAATCTCCCAGATCTGATAACAGAAGAAAGCATCATTATGTCCAATGGCCGTGAAGTCGTGAAAATCCCGATTCGCTCTCTTGACGAATATAAAATTCGTTATAACTATGATAAAAACAAACATGTAGGCCAGGGAGACGGAGACAGCCAGGTAGGCGATGTGGTCGCCAGAGACGGCTCCAGCGGCCAGAAAGGCCCAGGGAAAGGCCAGGGTGCAGGCGACCAGCCGGGTGAGGATTATTTTGAGGCTGAAGTGTCCATGATGGAGCTTGAGGAAGCGCTGTTCAAGCAGCTGGAGCTGCCGAACCTGAAAAGGAAGGAACAGGAAGAGCATCTGGTTGAGAACATTGAATTCAATGATATCCGCAAGACAGGATTAATGGGCAATATTGATAAAAAACGCACAATGATGACCGCATTTAAACGAAATGCCATGACAGGGAAGCCGGCCTTCTATCCGATCTATCAGGAGGATCTGAAGTTCAAGACATGGAATGAAATTGTAAAGCCTGATTCTAAGGCAGTAGTGCTCGCCATGATGGATACGAGCGGATCGATGGGATTATGGGAGAAATACATGGCGAGGAGCTTTTTCTTTTGGATGACCCGGTTTTTGCGGACAAAGTATGAAACGGTGGAAATAGAGTTCATTGCCCACCATACAGAAGCGAAGGTCGTATCAGAGGAAGATTTCTTTTCAAAAGGGGAAAGCGGGGGAACCATTTGTTCATCAGCCTACCGCAAAGCGCTCGAGCTGATCAATGAAAAATACAACCCAAGAAGATTCAATATCTATCCTTTCCATTTTTCCGATGGCGATAACCTTACCTCTGACAATGCGCGCTGCGTGAAGCTTGTTGAAGAGCTGATTGCGGTATCGAGCATGTTCGGGTATGGGGAAGTCAATCAGTACAACCGCCACTCGACCCTCATGTCCGCTTATAAGAATATCAAAAATGAACACTTCAGATATTATATCCTCAAGCAAAAAGCAGATGTTTTCCATGCGATGAAGAGCTTCTTCCAAAACGAAGAAAATAAAATCTATGCATAAACAAACCGGCGGGCAGAGTGCCTGCCGGTTTTCCTTTCCCAATGCACAAAAAAAGCCGTTTAATGAAAAGCGGCTTTCGTTGGCTTCATGTTTTTGGCATGAAGGTGTCCTTTTATTTCTCCAGCGGGATTGCGATAATTTTCCCGCCGATCTGGACGTGGACTGTGTCATTGAATACAGCTTTCACAATTCCTTTTAAGGAGATCGATGAATTTAATGCTAATTTGGATTGTGCTGAATTATCCGCCATGAAGATTCCCCTTTGCTTTGTATTTGAAGGAGTGCTGCCTAATTAAAGTAAATGAGTTAGTTACTTTCTTTTTGCCACTTTTTTGGAATTCCTAAACCTGATTTGGCGCATTATGCAGGAAATAAAGCTGGGTATGGGAGCAAAAGAAAAAGCAGCTGCTCATGAATAGCAGACTGCTTTTTCTTCCTTCAGCACGGAGCTTTTGCAGACAGGGCAATCGATATCATTGCTCTGCTTAAATTGGATTTTTTTGAAATCTTTTTTGATGAATGTGGTAAAGCCTTTGTACTTAAAGCCGCATTCACAAAAATTAGAGTCTTTGACAAGATGCCTCTGATTGGTTTCTTTACATAAAAACGTCGGGTAAAACATAATTCTCCCTCTCTTTTAGAAAATGGATTAGGCAAATTAGAAAGGGTGTATGATTTATAAAAGTTTACAAGAATAATATTCTTTGCGGCCCGGCTGCCATGACAAATAATTTGTTTTAGGCCCGTGGCTTTGCGTCTTTTACTTTCGTAAAATTTGCCCTTAGTAAGATTAGCACTAAATCGGGAAAAAATGAAAGAGTTTGTTTATTCATTTTATTCTGACTCTTAAATAGAGCGCTTTCTCCTGCGATAAATAGGTGAGTGAATTGATTTTGTGAATTAAAGGAAAAAAATGCAGCCTGACCGGTAAGATCAGGCTGCATTTATTAAGATAGGAATTCTGCAGGGTTAAGTCCGAGCTCACGGCAGATATCACTGACTGCCTGCTGCTCATTCGGGTCAAAATGTCCGTCTGCAAAGCCGATCGCAATGCAATAGCGGGCCACAAGCCTGGCGATTTCCGGTTTCGTCCGTATCCTGCCAAGCGCCCTGAATGCCTCTGCCCTGCCGATTGAAGGATCGCGTTCAATCTTCTGGACGTACAGGTTGAACTGCTGGATGACTTTCTGCGTATCAAATACCCGAAGCTCATCACTCTGATTGACGAATTCAAGCATTTTCTGGCGTTCTGCCGGATCCAGCCTTCCATCAGCCATAGCTACAAGTGCACATGCTGCTACGACTGCTTCAAGAACGTCCTGGCTCTTGAATCGGTTAAAGAGTTCCTGTGCTTTTCTTTTTTGCTGATTGGCCCATTCCGCGTAATCGGTCTGGGATGGAGACCATGCATTGCCGCAGCTGTTACAGGTAAACTTCAGCTGTTTTTTTCCAATGAAGCCGCCCAATAATCCGACAGGCCCGAGGATCAGGCCGCCAATTGCCGCTTTGCCGAGGCCGAAGCCCTTTTCGCCGGTGCGTACATTTGTGGAACGGCAGCGCGGGCAGGCAATTTCTTCTCCCCCATATGCCTGTGAGGAAGGGTAGGAAGGCTGACCGTAGGAAGGAGCCGAATACGAAGCTTGCGGCTGTGCCTGCTGATAGCTTCCTGAGCTATAGGTCTGCTGAGGGCTTACTGTGTTATAGCCCTGCTGATAATTTTGGCCTGCAGGTGCCTGCTGTGAATAATTCTGCTGGTAAGTCTGGGTTTGCCCGAAAGGCTGATTGCCATGTGAAGGCTGCGGAGCAGGCTCGTCATCCACCGTCACGCCGAAGTTGCGGCAGAGTGCAGCCAGGCCGCCCTGAAAGCCGCTGGCGATGGCATTAAATTTCCATTCTCCATTATGCCTGTAAAGCTCTGCTGCGACGATGGCCGTTTCAACGGTGAAATCCCTGCCAAGGTTAAAGCGGATAAGCTCTTCGTTATTTTGTTCATTGAAAATCCGTACATAAGCATTTTCAATATGGCCGAAGTTCTGCTGTTTTGACTGGGCGTCGTGAATGGTAATCGTAAATGCAACCCGGTGGATTGAATCCGGGACCCTCCGCAGGTCGATCCGGATTTGTTCATCATCGTGATTCCCCGCACCTGTACGGTTATCGCCGCTGTACAGGATAGAGCCATTCCCGCCGTTAGGGTTATTATAAAATACAAAATCGAGGTCACTATGTACTTTTCCTGATGCGCCTAATAAGAAAGCAGATGCGTCCAAATCATAGTTGGATCCCTGCCGGCTGATATCCCAGCCTAATCCAACAACAACATTTTGAAGCCCGGGATGGTTCTTGGTCAGATCGACCTTCTGCCCTTTGCTGAGCGTCACTCCCATAATTTCACTCCTTCTTTTCCAGGACCGGCGTAAAGCCGTCACTTGATAGAATTATATATTCCCAATATAACACAGTTCTTAAAGCGGTTTACAGCTTTGGCTGTGCGGACAGGGGTCTTTTTATAATACGGGTCAAGGAAGGAAAAGTTTCAGGGGGAGGGGGCTCCTTCCATGAAAAAAGCAGCTTCCCTCATTGGGAGCTGCCTCTTGATTTGGTCATTTATTATCTATCGACGTAAGCCGGGCCTGAATGGTCCTGGCGGGTATTTCCTTGGTCAGAATTCAAAAAAGGGAGCTTTGATTTGATTTTGCTGATATTGTCTTCACCGACTGTAGACTTCACCTTATTCATAACCTTATCCCTAGATTCCTTGTTCCTGAACACATACGCAAGTGCACCCAGTGCCACTACCCCGGTCAGGGAATTTCTTTTGCTCATGGATTTAGTCCTCCTTAGGTTTGATATTATTCAATTCCCTTTGCAGGAGGAGATAAACAGTTATATTTTGCTAACTGGGTGAGCAGGGGGGGAATGTTATTATGGGGGCTGCTGATTTCCGTTCCAGGCACTTCGCTTTCCGCGGGGCGGAGTTGAGCCTCCTCTTCGCTGTGCTCCTGTGGGGTCTCAACTCTTCCGCTATTTCCCGCAGGACTTTGAATACGCTTCTCAGACCTAACATCGCACGAAGAAAATGCGCATGCACTTTATGAGGAGTCTGCGTGCCTTGCACTCCAATCAACAGGGTTTTTAAAATTAGTTGGGCAATATTTCACCAGCAATAATGTGGGCTGTTGATTTCCGTTCCAGGCATTGCAATCAACAGGGGTATTGAAATCAATACTGCTGTGAATAACCGCAGCATCTGTAGGATGGTAAAATAAAAAGGGGTACAGAATAAAATCATTCCATACCCCTTTTGCATATTATTAGAAATTGAAGTTATCAGGATCGGCACCGACGCGCTCGTTTTTGTTGAGGGCATCGATTTTTTCCATGTCTTCTGAGGAAAGCTCAAAATCGAAGATATCTGCATTTTCAATGATGCGGTGTTCTTTGACTGATTTCGGGATGGTGATGACCTCATTTTGCAGGTCCCAGCGCAGGATGATCTGGGCAGGGGACTTTTTGTGCTTTTCGGCAATCTCTGTAATGACAGGCTCATCCAGGAGCTGTCCCTGCTTAAGAGGGGACCAGGCTTCAAGCTGGATTCCTTTTTGTTTGCAGAATTCGCGGAGCTCAAGCTGTGCCAGATGCGGGTGGTATTCAACCTGGTTGACCATCGGCACGATTTCCGCTGTTTCAAGCAGATCCTCCAGATGGTGTACATGGAAGTTGCTGACCCCGATTGCACGGACTCTGCCATCTTTATAAAGCTTTTCAAGGGCTCTCCAAGTGTCTTTATACTTGCCTTTGACAGGCCAGTGGATCAGGTACAGATCGACATACTCCAAGCCAAGCTTTGAAAGGCTTTCGTCGAATGCCGCCAAGGTAGAGTCATAGCCCTGCTCAGAGTTCCAGACCTTTGTCGTAATGAATAGCTCTTCGCGCTGGGCACCAGATTCTTTGATAGCCTGTCCCACACCTTCTTCGTTGCCATAGATGGCTGCGGTGTCAATGCTCTTGTAGCCGTTCTTGATGGCTGCTTTAACTGAATCGATTACTTCAGTTCCTTCCTGGACCTTGAAAACTCCAAGTCCGAACCAGGGCATTTCCACTCCATTATGTAGCTTTGTTGTGTCCTGCAAGCTTTTTGGCATATTGTTACCTCCCAGAAAATTAATTGCCTCTATATTTTCTCACAAATGTGGATATCTACTATATTGATATGCTCAGAAATTTAATGATTGATGCCAGCCACCCTATCGACATCAAGGATAAAGGAAATCCCGTTGCCAGGTACATTCAGCTCGACTGCATCGCAGATTGCCTGGAATACTTCCTGTGTCCGGCCCCGATGGATGATGGTCAGCACAATCTCTTTTTCAGGCTCGATCAGCATATTGAATAAAGTGGCTTTTTCATTGATGCCGATCCCTCTGCCGGAAATGATGGTTGCCCCGTCAGCGCCGGCATCTTTTGAGGAGTTTACAATTTTTTCCGCTTCCGAGCTTTTCACAATGGTCACAATCAAATCGTATTCTTTATCGGCTGGCTTCATATTGGCCGCTCCTTCCTCTGCTTCTGCATCAGCGGGACTTTCCGGGGATTGGACGCCGATGAATCCGCTAATATTGATAAGTAATCCAAGCCCTGTACCGGGCCTTTCAAAATGGAGATGGCTGCTGACTTCTGCAATGACGTCTTCAGCAGATTCTTCCTTGATCAGCATGAGGATGACTTCTTTCTCATGGTTGATCTCCATTCCGAGAAATGAGGTTTTCTCATTTTTTCCGATACCTCTTGCATATACAGTTGCCGCAGCAGCAAGCCCGCATCCCCTGGCAAGCCGGACGGCTTTTTTTGCAGTGCCTTTTTTTACAATGGCGATGAAAAGCTTGTAGATCATTTAAGAAGCACCTTCCTTCCTCTTGAACAGGAGGCCGAGGATCAGGACAGCCAGGATCGGTATGAGGGCGACCAGGGCGATCAGGCCAAAGCCATCTGTCAGGGGATCACGCCCCTCAGTTACTGCGGCAGCGCCCACTGCCAATGACAGGATGAAAGTGACGGTCATCGGCCCTGTAGCGACACCGCCCGAATCGAAGGCGATGCTTACAAAGCTGCTGTTGGAAAAATAAATCAGGATCAGCACGAGGGCATATCCCGGGGCAAGATAGTACCAGAGAGAGAAACCGTGATGGATGCGGAGCATGGCAAGGGCAATGGACAGACCGACACCCGCCGAAAGGGTGATAAGCATGATTTTTTCTGAGATGTAGCCTGATGTTACTTTTTCAACTTGTTTGTTTAATATTTTTACAGCTGGTTCTGCCAATGTAGTGACAAATCCGAGTACAAATCCGATTGGAATTATGATCCAGGAGTATGGAAGATTGCCCAGCTTCTTTCCCATTTCCTCCCCGATCGGCATAAAGCCTAGATGAACTCCGTGAAGGAAGAATGCCAGTCCTGCAAAGGCAGACAGAAAACCGGCAAGGATCTGAATGACCTTCTGTTTCTTTAATTTCAAAAAAAACACCTGAAATATGATGAAGCAAAGAAGAAGGGGAGCAAGGGCCAAGGCAACCTCTGACATGGTGCCGCCAAAACCGTGAAATAGCTTGTCCATCATTCAAAGATCCCTCCCAGCAGCAGCACGGCCAGGATCGGCCCGATGGAAGCAAGGCCGACAAGACCAAATGAATCGCCTGAAGATTGTTTGTTCCGGAAAACCTGTGCCACGCCTACTCCGAGCGCCAAAATGAAGGGAACGGCAAGCGGCCCTGTCGTTACACCTCCTGCATCAAATGAAATTGGCACAAAGGAGGGAGGGGAGAAGAAGCTGACAATAAACACGATGGCATAGCCGGCAATCAAAATGGCGGTGACAGGAATCTTATAAATTGTCCTGATCATGGCAAGGGCCACAAAAAGGCCGACTCCTGCAGCTACGGACAATATGAGGGAGACGGATGATATCTTCCCTCCTGATACCTGGTCAACCTGTGTGGACAGTACTCTGACGTCAGGCTCGGCAAGTGTGACGGCAATTCCAAGGATGAAGCCTGTTAGGATGATGACCCACGCTTTATTTGACTTTGGAAGGATCTTCCCAATCATTTCACCTATAGGAAGGAGGCCGATATTGACGCCGATGAGGAAGAACATCAAACCCAGGATGACAAAGAGCAGACCAAAGAGGAATGGAAGAAAGTCCTTGAAAGGCAGTTGGATCAGGACAAGCTGCAGCAGGATGACTGCAGCAGAGACGGGAAGGATGGCAAGCAATGTTTCTTTGATGGATTCTTTAATTTCTTTCACACGGAGCGCCGCCTTTTTTAAAATTTTTTTTGGGTTTTGATTTCTGCTTTTTTACCCAGTTTTTTAAATTAAGTAACAGCCGGCTTCAAAAAAATATTTTTCGATAGCTGAAGGGAAAAAAAGAAATGCAGGCACCCCATTGGGGCGCCTGCAGTGGTTATTGCAGGGTATTCTGCTGGTTCATCATCTGCTGTCCGCCTGCCTGGGTATAGCTTCCAAGCAGCTGTTCTGTATCCTGCGGCGCCAGCTGGGGAACCTGGTAATAATGCTTCTGGTTCTGGTAGAGGAACAGCTCGTAAGCCATTTCTGCATAATTTGGAACACTATCAGCAAGCACACGCCTTACGACTGGATTTGTACACTCCAATGCGGCCATTGACAGCTGGGAGGCTGCACCTTTCATTAAAGCAAGCAGGTAGCCTGAATAGCATTGGTCGCCAATCTCGGAAGCTGACTGCTTTGGTGCAGCAGGCTGTGTTGGCTGGAGACCGTAGATGACGTCATGCGTTTCGCCCATCATATAGGTTGTAGTCGGGACAGCCGGCTTTTGGCCGGTGGTGAAGCAGTCAACCATGGTGTTGTATTGGGTGATCATGTACTGCCTCTGGCGGTTTGCGATTTCCTTAAGCTGCGGATCCTGGATTTGGCCGCTGAACATAAGGTATTGATCGATAGCCGCTACTGTGCTGGAAAGGACCTCTTTCATATCCAGCATCTCGTGTCCGCCATGATTCATATGTGCCGGGATTTGTTCATTTGTGTTCATTCCTGACTGTCCTTGCTGGTTAAACTGCTGCATCTGACTACCCCCAGTTTGTAATTTTTCCCCTCATGAAAGGCTGTGATGGTGAAGACCGTACATAACTATTGTGGTTATCCCGGAGGACAATCATGCGGGGCAGATGCAGCTAAAAAAGGAATAAACATCCATCATGAGGATTCTATCTGATGGCGGGAAACATATGGGCTGCCTTTTACCCAAAAGCGCCACGGATAGTCCTTTGCTTCGCCGGAATTATCAATTCCAATCCTTTTTCCTTTAGCTATCTCAGCAGGGGCATAGCCTTCAGCAAGAATGAGGGGAGGCTCCGTAAAGAGGCGTCCATAATCCTCCATAGTGACGCCAAGGGCTTTCGTAAGCTTCCCGGGTCCGTTGGTCAGATTCTTTAAATTATCCATCTTTCTCCGCTCTTTCATCAGGGAAATTCCTTCAGCAGGTTCAATGGCCCTGATGAGAACAGCCTCCGGTTTATCCTTTTCAGCGCTGACGACATTTAACAGGCAGTGGGTGTGCATAAGGTATGTGTAGGCGAGTCCCGGGCCGGCGTACATGACTTCAGTCCGCTTGGTCCGGCGGTTATTAAAGCTATGTGCGGCCTTGTCTTCGGGGCCTTTATAGGCTTCTGTTTCTACAATATATCCAGCGGCTGTACCATCAGGTGTTTCCTTTATCAATAGACAGCCAAGAAGAGCCCGGGCAAGTTCAATGGTCGGCTGTGTGTAAAATTCGGCCGGCAGTGGTGTCCTATCCATAATGATTCAACGCTCCTTCAATTAATGCTGGAGATAGAATTTGCTGCACAGTTAAGCGCGGAGCATTCCCATTTTACCCTCTAACACCCTGATATAACCTGAAGTTGGAATTGAAGCAGGCAAGGAAGTATAATATAGGGAGCAAATTATGTAGGGAAGTGGAAAAGTGAATAAGAAGATTGGTTTTATAGGGTGCGGAAAAATGGCCCAGGCAATCATCGGGGGAATGCTGAAATCAGGGATTGCCCGGCCGGATGATATAGTGGCAAGTGCAAGGACGGAGAGTACTCTTGCCAATGTTAAAAATACATATGATATTCAAGTGACCCTTGATAATAAGAGAGCAGCTGAACAGGCTGATTTTTTATTTCTGGCAGTAAAGCCTGATGTTCATAAGGAAGTGATTGAGGAAATCAAGGGGAGCGTTTCTGATGATACTATCATCATCACAATAGCAGCAGGAATCAGCCTTGCCTTTCTTGAGTCTGCTTTCGGCAGGGAAATAAAAGCAATTCGTTCTATGCCCAATACCCCGTCGCTTGCCGGAGAGGGGATGAGCGCCCTGGCTGCCTGCAGGCAGGTGAGTGAAAGTGAACGGAGGAAAGCTGCTGAACTTTTTGAAAGCTTCGGGAAGGCAGAGTTTATTGAGGAAAATCTGATGGACAGTATCCCTGCCATCAGCGGCTCTTCGCCTGCTTATGTGTATATGTTCATTGAAGCCCTTGCTGACGGCGGTGTCCTTCAGGGGCTGCCAAGGGAAACTTCGTACCGGCTGGCAGCCCAGGCAGTGCTTGGTGCAGCCAAGATGGTGCTTGAGACAGGCAAGCATCCGGGAGAATTGAAAGATCAAGTGTGCACGCCAGGGGGAGCCACCATTGAAGCAGTAGCTGAGCTGGAAAAACGCAGCTTCAGATCGTCGGTCATTTCGGCCATGCAAAGCTGCACCAGCAAATCAAAACAGCTGGCAAAAAGCCAGGCGGAACAGTCATGATTATCAGGGCAGAGCAGGAAGCTGATTATAGCAGAGCAGAACAGGTCCACAGGCTTGCTTTCAACCGTGAAAATGAAGCCGCCCTTGTCAGAGCCATCCGAAGATCGAGGGAGTATATTCCTGAATTATCGCTAACAGCGGAAGATGGAGAAGATATCGTGGGCCATATCATGTTCAGCAAAGCGGTTATTGATACAGGGAAAGGGGAGGTGCCTGCCTTGGCGCTTGCCCCGGTTGCTGTCATCCCCCAGCGGCAAAATGAAGGGATAGGATCCCTTCTTATAAGAAAAGGTTTGAAACAGGCGGAACTTCAGGGCTATGCCCATGCCGTTGTTTTGGGGCATCCCGATTATTATCCGAGGTTTGGATTCCGGCCTTCTGCAGTTTTTGGGATTTTTCCGCCTTTTCCTGTACCGGAAGAGGTATTTATGGCTATAGAACTTAAGGAAAGCTCCTTAGCAGGAATCAGCGGGACGGTAAAGTACCCGCCATCATTTGATCATGTGTAAGAACAGCTGTTAATCAGGACATTTTTCAGCAGGGAGCAGGATGGTAAAGGAAGTGCCTTTATTCAGCATGCTTTCTGCTTTTATTTTTCCGCCCATGCCCTCAATGATCCGAAAGACCACCATCATTCCAAGCCCCGTTCCTTTCCCTTCTTTTGTTGAAAAGTACGGTTCCCCCAGCCTGCTGAGCTGCCCTGATGTCATCCCCTTGCCTGTATCAGAAATCCGGAGCGCGGCTTTGTCGTCCTGCAGCTTTGCCGATATAGAGAGGACTCCTCCGCCAGGCATTGCTTCAATGGCATTTTTGAACAGGTTGAGCAGGCATTGCTGAACCTTTGCATCTTCACCTTTAATATATAATTCTTCCTCTGTATCGCAATAGATCTCCACGGAATGAGCATTCCCGTAAGGTGTGATCAGTTCAACCGCTTTTCTGATTTCCCCTTCTAAAGAAAAACATGAATTTGCTTCAGAGTGCGGCTTGGCAAATGTAAGGTAGTCACTGATGATCACTTCCGCCCTGTTCAGCTCTTCAAGGGCTGTGTCTAAATAATAGGAACGTTTTCCCCCGCCTGGTTCTTCTTCCTCTTCTTCTTTTAATAACTGGAGAAATCCTTTCGTTACGGTCAAGGGATTTCTTACTTCATGGCTGATGCTGGCAGCCAGGTGGGAAACGACCTCCATTTTTTCTGTCTTCATTATCGCCCTGTTCAGCTGCTGGTTCTGTACGATCAGCTCGATGGTGTAGGCTGCCAAAAATGCCCCGACCGTCTGAGTGACCGTATAGATAACAACGAATTCCAGGCATTCCGCCATGCCAGCTCTAAATAGCAAGAGCAGGAAAGCTGCGATAGATAATAGAAAAGACAGGAATGAAACGGTAAGCAGCTTTCCCCGTGTGTCCATGGCGATGAAGGCAGGGTGAAGCTTATATACAATAAAGGCGGCAATCAGCCCTGTGAAAATATTATAGGCAGCTCCGATCCCTCCGAGGGGAATGCGGATAAAGATGACAAAAATGAGCAGGGCGAGGGTGACTCTGGGACCTCCGTATAATCCCCCCAGCAAGAATGGGATCCATCGCAGGTCAAAAATGAAGCTGCTGTTCATCTTGACTGAACTGACCAGGCACAGGGAAGCAGTAATGATGCTGATGCCGGCAATAATATACTCGCGGTGGCGCAGAAAAAGCGATTGAAGGCGGCTGGCAAAAAGGAGCTGGAAAGAAAGCATGACGATAAGTATGATCAGCAGGTTGAAAAGAAGGTCTTTAATATGCTCCATTGCTTCGTCCTCCATTTTTTTATCTTTGATTACTGTCTAGCAGCTGCTCCTACCCCTCGAGGTCACAAGCCAATCCTCCCAAAAAAGCAAAGAACGCCTTTCCGGGAGGATCGTCTTGTCTTGAGGCCCCCAGGGCGGGGGTCATGCAGATGTTGCCACAGGACGTGGCGTTCTTAGTCTGCGTTCCTTTAGGGAGCAAGGCGCTTGCGCTTTTCTTAGTTATATATTCCTAATTTTACAAATACCTGTCCAAATCGACAATATCATCTTTTTGACAAATAACCGCTTTTAGCGACAGATTCGGACATGGTAATAATGGTAATAATCTACCATTTTTCCAGGTCAGCATATTGACGTCTGCATCTTATTTGATTTTTCGGTATACTCAAAGCAAATGAATAAAATATATATTGACTTAATATGACAGGAATCATATATTTTAATTGGCTTGCTATTCTGTGTTTCGACAGAAAATGCAAGGGGGTATTTTAAGAATATAGAACACTGTGATCAGCGGTTGTTATTTGGGTACTGTAAACCGCTTGGAAAAAGTAGTGCAGCCGGCCAATTTATCAATGATGGCTGGTTTTTATTTTGGCCGGGGCCTCTGCTTCCTGGCTGATGCTTAGGATGAAAGAGGTGCTTATAATGAAGCTTGATAAATATAAAACTTTATTGTTTCAAAAGATTAAGAATCAAATGACTCTGTGGTTTGAACAGGAAGCGGAAACTCCTGTGAATAACGAAGATGTCTACCGGTTCCTTCACTCCATCAAAGGGACAGCAGGAACCCTTCAGCTTGTCGGACTCCACCAGGTGGCAGGCAAACTGATGGACCAGGTGGAAAAGAGCAGTGAAAAAATATGGGAGAACCGGGAACTGCGTGACTTTTTATATGAACTCATGGGCCTGAGCTATGAGTATGAACATTTCCAAAGGGAAGAGGAGAAACAAAGTCTTCCAAGGGATGAAAATATGCCATTGATCCAGGTGATCGATGATGATGTCTCCATGCTGATCCTCCTTAAAGATGCACTGGAAAGCAAGGGCTGGATGGTGATGGCCAATACCGAGCCTGAAAAAGCTGTCGACCAATTCTTTGATATGAATCCCGACTGCCTCATCATTGATGTTAATCTTCCTGGCAAAAGCGGGTTCCATGTGCTTGAGGACATCCAGAAGCATTCAAATAAAAAGTTTATTCCAAAGCTGATGATCAGCATAATGAATGACAGAGAAACGAGGATCAAGGCTTACAGGCTGGGGGCGGATGATTTTATTTCCAAACCCATTGACCTGGAGGAATTCCTTATAAGGGTAGAGCGGCACTTGGAGAGGAAACAGATATTTGATCAGTCTGTCCTTATTGATGAACTGACGCAGGTATACAACCGCAGGTTCCTGAAGGATTCTCTTAAGCGGTATTTGAAGGAGCTTGAACGGAACAATCAGTATTTTTCTATCGCCGTTCTTGATCTGGACCATTTCAAGCAAGTGAATGATAAGTACGGCCATCCGGCAGGAGACCGCATCCTGTCTGAGTTTGCCCAGTATTTGAAGGATCATGTCAGGATAGGCGATATTGTGTTCCGTTATGGAGGGGAGGAGTTCATCCTGCTGCTTCCCCGCACAAATGACCGTGACAGCAAGGAGGTCGTCTTAAGGCTTCTTTCCGGCTTCTCAAGCCGAACCTTCATAGAAGGAGGGGAGGAATTGAAAATGACCTTCTCGGCCGGTGTATATATGGTCCATGATCCTTCTTCTACTGTGGCAGAAGCAATCAAGACGGCTGACCAGGCTTTATATGAAGCAAAACGGAACGGCCGGGCCAGGGTGGAAAGTGCAAATAAATTGATCGGCGGCCGTACAAGGAAGGTTCTGAATGTATCTGTCATTGATGATGATGCAATCATCAGGACCATGCTGATGAAAATCCTGCAATCCATGGAATTCGAACACACCAGCCTGGATATCCAGGTATATGAGGATGGACAAAAGTTCCTTCAATCCGGCCGTATGGAGCAGAAAGGGGAGCACTTCCTTATTTTGGACGGAATCATGCCTGTTATGGACGGAACTGAAGTTCTCCAGAAGGTGAAGGAAAACCGGAATGCAAGCCGGGTCCATGTTTTGATGCTGACAGGCAGAAAAACGGAATACGATATTGCCAGGGCACTGAAGCTGGGGGCAGATGATTATGTGACAAAGCCGTTCAGCATCACTGAGCTGCAGGCAAGAATCCAGCGGCTGATCCAGAGGATGTCGTAATGAGACTCGATCAGGAACTGTTTTTTCTCGCTGCAGCGGCCCTTTCCATTACAGGAATATTGACAGTCATACTGGTGTATCTCGTGATTAGAAAAGGATTCGAAATTTCAGCAAGGCGGAAGGTTGAAAATTGGAAGCAAAAGCTGAACCTTCCGCTGTTTTCTTTTTTATATGAAGGGAAGCAGCTGGAGGAAGCTGCCCTGGCCGACCGGGCAAGCCTGCTGGCTGCTGAGGAGCTCCTTGGTCATTATGCGGATATCCTTGAAGGGGAGCAGGAAAGGAAAAATCTTTCCTTTTTTGCAGAGTCCTATCTCCGCGGCCATTATGCCAAAGGACTCCAAAGCCGAAGGTGGAGTACGCGGATAAATTCGCTTTATCATATAGAGGATTTCCATTTGAAAAGTCTGGAGGGGGACGTTCTTCGGATTGCCAAAAGCGAGGACAGCACCTCCTCCGAAAAGGTTCAGGCCTTCAAAATCCTGGCTGATTTCCAGAGTGAGAAGCTGTCCGTGCTGCTGGAGTCCCACAGCTTGCCGTTCTCTGAATTCGATCTCAGGAATATTTTAATGCGGCTCGATGGCAAAAGTTTTGACCGGTTTGTTGAAGGCTTCAGAACTTCTCCTGAAAGGCTGCAGCTTGCTGTATTGGATGTGATTGCTGTCAACAAGCAGCTTGGTTATCTTCATTTTGTGGAAGAGGTATTCATGTCGGAGACGGGGGAAATGAGGCTCCGGGCATTGAAGGCATTGGCTTCAATAGGATATACAGAGAATATAGCCCCTTATGAAGAACTCGCTGAATCTTCCAGCTGGCAGGAGCGGATGCTTGCCGCCAAGCTTTTCGGCAGCATAAAAGACGAAGGGCTGCTCCCAAGGCTGGCAGAAATGCTGCACGATCCTTCCTGGTATGTAAGGTCACAGGCGGGCCAGTCTATTTTGGCTTTCTCAAAGGGAAAAGAGATATTGAAGAAAGTGATTGTTGATTCGCATGATCCTTATGCCAGGGATATGGCTTGGGAATGGATGCAAAAAGGAGAGCTGCGCTGATGCTGGCAGATTTATGGGGAAATGCAGCTTTGTTTTTTGGCTGGTTCATTGCTGTTTATATGGTGATTGTCATCGTTTTTTACACAGTTGTTCTTGTTATTTCGATGGTTCAGCTGCGCAGGGAATACCGTCTTAAGCGCGACCGGATCTATGAGGAATATATGAGTGAGATTTATACAAAGCCTGTTTCCATCATAGTCCCTGCCTATAATGAAGAAGCAGGGATCATCCAGAGTGTCAGGTCACTTCTGAGCATCAGCTATCCTGAATATGAAATCCTCGTTGTGAATGACGGATCCAAGGACGGAACACTGGAGAAAATGATCGGCCACTATGAAATGAAGAAAGTGGACAAGGCTGTCAGAAAGCAGATTGAAACAAAGGAAATCAAAGGGATTTACCAGTCGCGCCTGCTGCCCAACCTATATATGATCGATAAGGAGAATGGAGGAAAAGCCGATGCGCTCAACGCCGGCTTGAATATTTCCCATTATCCTTATATCTGTTCCCTTGACGGGGATTCTGTCCTGGAGCATGATGCGTTCCTTAAAGTGATGAAGCCGATCATTGATTCCAATGAAGAGGTGATTGCATCCGGCGGAAGCATCCGGATTGCCAATGGCTGTGAAATCAAGGATGGAAACCTGCTGAAGGTAGGGCTTGCCAGGGAACCGTTCGTCATCATGCAGATCATTGAATATTTAAGGGCTTTTCTAATGGGCCGTATCGGACTGAGCCGTCATAACCTGCTGCTGATCATTTCGGGTGCATTCGGCGTTTTTTCAAAACGCTGGGTCCTTGAGGCAGGCGGATACAGAACGGATACTGTCGGCGAGGATATGGAGCTTGTCGTCAGGATGCATCGGCTTATAAAAGAAAAAGGGCTGAAGAAGCGGATCGTCTATGTCCCGGACCCGGTCTGCTGGACGGAAGTGCCGGAAAGCGCGACTTTCCTGAGGAAGCAGAGGGGGCGGTGGCACAGGGGACTGTTCGAAAGCCTATGGACTCACCGGAAGCTGACCTTTAATCCTAAATATGGGGCGATCGGGTTCATTTCCTTCCCGTATTTCTGGATAGTCGAATTTTTTGGTCCCATTGTGGAGCTGCTTGGCTATGCCTATGTAGTGCTGTCACTGTTCTTTGGGGGAATTTATCTGGAGTTTGCCATTCTGATCTTCCTGCTTTCCTGCCTCTACGGTTCAATCTTTTCGATGGCAGCGGTCTTGCTTGAGGAATGGAGCCTGCGCAAATACCCGAAGGTGTCTGATTTGCTGAAGCTGTTCTTCTACTCCCTGACAGAAACCTTATGGTATCGCCCTTTAACGGTATTCTGGAGATGCGAGGGCATCTGGAAGCTGATCAGGGGAGATAAGAGCTGGGGAGAAATGAAACGAAAAGGTGTGTCTGAATGAAAAAACTGTTTACGAAATCACAGGCTGCCGTGTTCGGTGTGGTCATCATCATCCTTTTGCTCCTTACAAGTCCTTTCTGGCTTTGGCAGCTCACACCGGAAAAAAAGCTCGAGGCACTGATCATTGATAAAACGGTGCCTGATGAAACCTACCGGGAGCATAAAGGCCTTGTCTGGATTTTGAATAATGGAAAATGGCAGAGAAGAAATGGCGAACCATATGAAGTGAAGAGCGACTACAGCGGATTCAAGCCGCTTGGTGAAGATGAATATAAGGTAAAGCCTATTCCGCAAAACCTGGAAAAATATGATCTCTTTTATCTTGCTGACCAATACGGTGTTTACGAAGAGGAGTTTTTCGGCAGCAACAGTCTTGGCGAAAGATCGGACAGCATCTATGGAGGACTTCAGTCTGAAGAGGCTGACAGGCTCCGGGAGGCCCTGATAAATTCAGAAGGGAAGACGCTTATAGCCGAATTCAATACCTTTGCCGATCCGACCGATGATGATGCCCGTGAGAAAATCACTGCGCTTTTAAATATCAGCTGGAGCGGCTGGATTGGCAGATATTTTCCTGATTTATCATCTAATGAAGTCCCTGTCTGGGTAAAGGAACAGGAAAAAAGCTGGGATTATGAAGGCCCTGGCCTTGTACTGGTCAACAAAGACAATCATATTGCTGTATTCGGCGAAGAGGACCTCGAGGGAGAAGGCGCACTTTTCAGCTACACGGATGCAGGGGAAAAGGAGCTGGATATAAAAGGGGAGGCCCGCTATTCATACTGGTTTGATATCGTGGAAGCCAATGATCAAGAGGAAGTGCTGGCAACCTATAAGCTTCCCCTTAAAAAGGAAGCAGAAAAAGAACTGGAGGGCTATGGGATCCCATCTGTCATTCCGGCAGTCATCCAGCATGTGAATGCAAAGTATTCTTCCTATTATTTTGCAGGAGATTTTGCGGATGAAGCGGAGGTTCCAGGTATTTACCAAACCAAGGGGCTGGATATCTGGAAGGGTAAATTCAGCTCCCGTCATTCTTTCTACTGGAATACGTATGTCCCTATGATGAAACGAATCCTGGAAAGGGGCACTGGCCTGCACAGAAAGCAGGAAAAGACGGAAATTGCCGAGCAGGATGGAATCAAAACGAACAGCAGGACCGGAAGCGAGTATATTCAAGTCCTTAAAGACGGCAAGTGGGAAGACCTCCTGATTAAAGGCGTTAACATGGGCATAGCGAAGCCAGGCTCATTCCCAGGGGAAACAGCGATTACGAAAGACGAATATCTTCGCTGGTTCAAGGCAATAGGTGCCATGAACAGCAATGCCGTCCGTGTTTATACCCTCCATCCGCCCGGTTTCTATGAAGCTTTTTACGAATATAATCAAACTGCTGAACACCCGCTGTATTTATTCCATGGGGCATGGGTGAACGAAGAGAACCTTGTCAGCGAACAAAATGCATATAGCAGACTTGTAACAGATGATTTTAAAACTGAATTGAAGCATATGGTGGATATTGTCCACGGAAACGCAAGCCTGCCGGAACGGCCTGGCCATGCGTCTGGGGAATATAAGTATGATATATCGGAGTATGTGCTGGGATTCATGATCGGGATCGAGTGGGATCCTGAAGCAGTATTACAGACAAATGCCAGCAATGTAGGGAAGGGGTCTTTTTCCGGGAAATATTTTGAAACCGAAAGTGCTTCCCCGTTCGAAGGCTGGATCGCCCGGATGATGGATTACACGGCAGAATATGAATCAGGGCAATATGGCTGGCAGCATACGATGAGCTTTACAAACTGGGTGACCACCGATCTCCTGGACCATCCGGCCGAGCCTTCTGAGGATGAAGATAAAGCGGTCGTGGATCCGAACCATATCCTGCCTGCTGATGGCTTTAAAGCCGGGATGTTTGCATCCTACCATATTTACCCTTACTATCCTGATTTCCTGAACTATGAAAAGAAGTATGTGGATTATATAGATTCGCAGGGCGAAAAAAATAACTATGCCGGATATCTGAATGATTTGAAGAAGGTCCACTCTATGCCTGTCCTTGTGGCTGAGTTCGGCGTTCCTGCCTCAAGGGGAATGACTCATGAAAATGTAGACGGGATGGACCAGGGACATCATTCTGAAGAAGAGCAGGGGAAGATAAACAAACGCCTCTTCGAATCGATTATTGATGAAGGCTATGCCGGCGGCCTGGTATTTACATGGCAGGATGAGTGGTTCAAGCGGACGTGGAATACGATGGATTATGACAATCCGGACAGGCGGCCGTTCTGGTCCAATATGCAGACAAATGAACAGCACTTTGGGCTGCTGGCATTTGAACCCGGGAAATATGAAGCTGGCATCTATCCGGATGGTCTGACAGGGGATTGGGATAAGCTTGGTGCAGAGCCCCTCTTTAAAAGCAGCCAAAAAGAAGATGCAATAAAGGCTTTATATGCGGCATCCAATGAAGAATATCTTTATCTCCGCCTCGACTACAGCAGGCCGCTGGACTGGGGAAGGGACAGCACATATCTGCTGCTTGATACTATCAAGGATCAGGGGCAAAGAACCGTCCCGCTTGGAAAGGAAGCTGAAGCTGCTGCCGATTTCGGGGTCGATTATTCTATTAATCTCACAGGGGAAGACACGTCGAATATGATGGTAGACAGCTATTATGACACTTTCTACTATCAGTATGGAGAGCTGCTGAATTTGATTCCGGAAAGGCCTTATGCAGCTCAAAAGGATAACGGGATCTTCCATCCGATCAGATTGGCTTTGAATAAAGAGCTGACGATTCCATCAACCGGGGAAATCCTTCCCTTTTCTTCTTATGAAACGGGAAAGCTTATGTTTGGCAATGCCAATCCGGAAAGTGAAGATTTCAACTCCCTGACCGATATTAGTATAAGTGATGATAAGAAAATGCTGGAGCTGAGGATTCCATGGCTGCTTCTGAATGTAAAGGACCCAAGCAGCCGGGAAATACAGGGGGACCTTTGGGAGTCCGGCCTATCAGGCAGCAGCATCATCGACTCTATTACTATAAGTGCAGCCGTCACAGAAAATGGAGAATTGGCGGGCACCGCCCCGGCAATGACTGATGGAGTCATAAAGGAAGAAGACTCTTTCACGTACTCCTGGAAAGGCTGGGAGGAGCCGCAATACCATGAAAGGCTGAAGCAGTCCTACTGGATCATGAAGGATGCATTCAGTGAAGCAGCTGCTGGAGGAGGAACAGAATGAACAGAATTTTACTGGCAGAAGATGAAGATATACTGAGAATGCTGATTGTGGATACGCTGGAAGACGGCGATTTCGAAGTGGATGAAGCAGCAGATGGGCAGGAGGCGCTGGATTTATTCCAGTCCGGGAAATACAGCCTCCTGATCATTGACTATATGATGCCGGTATACACGGGGCTTGAGGTCATTGAAAAGATAAGGGCCAATAGTGAAAAGAATCATGTCAAGATTCTCATGCTGTCCGCGAAAAGCCAGCAGTTTGAGCAGGACAGAGTGCTGGAGGCCGGGGCGGATTATTTTATGGCCAAGCCGTTCAGCCCGCTTGAGCTCCTTGAAAAGGTAGAGGAAATATTGAATGAAAATTAATGAATATTTTAAAAAGAGCCTGTCAAGGCAGTTTGCCGGATTGATGGGTGTTTTCATCCTTTTTTTCATAGCCGGCACGATTGCTCTTGTTGTCCTGCAGCAGAGTCTCAGCGACTCTTATAATGAAAAGCGGGCCGAACTTGTACAGAAGGAAGGGCTGGTTCAGGAAATTGACAGCACCTTCAACCGTGTATTCTTTGACGTAAGAGGCTATTTGGCTTTTGACAACGATGATATGAGGATCAGCGCGCAGTCCAAGCAGCCGGAGCTGAGGAAGATGGGCAAGCAGCTTGATGAGCTTGCCGTCTCCCTGGAAGATAAGGCATATGCGAGGGAAGTAAGAGAGTTCATAGACTACTATTTTATTGAAAAGCTTCCCGTAACTGTAAACTATTTTGAGACTGGAAGAATAGAAGAAGTCAAGAAAGTGGCAAGCACGGGAGCGACTGCAAGGGTGAACACATTTCAGGATGATTCGCGGAACTACCTTAATGGTATAAACGACCAGCTTAATGAAGAAGCAGCAGGCCTGATGAAAAAGCAATCGTATATCCAGATGGGCTTTGTCTTCTTCAGCTTTGTCATCCTTGTCCTTTTGGCCCGGATCACCCGGGTAATGTTCCGGAGAGTCGGGCAGCCGCTTGCTGACTTTGCAGCTGCTGCCAATGAGATTGCAGCG
This sequence comes from Bacillus infantis, assembly GCF_020171945.1. Taxonomy (GTDB): domain Bacteria; phylum Bacillota; class Bacilli; order Bacillales; family Cytobacillaceae; genus Bacillus_AB; species Bacillus_AB infantis_A. The sequence goes on from NZ_JAIVAP010000003.1 coordinate 42,876, forward strand.
GGGCGGGAAGCAGAGATAACCGTCGAATCCAGCCGGGAAGATGAACTGGGTGCATTATCGGTCGCTTTCCAGAAGATGGTCTGGAGTGTGCAGGACAAAGAACAGGACCTGACTGCCCAGAATGAAGAGCTGCTGGCACAACAGGATGAGCTCCAGGCTCAGCAGACTGAGCTTGAGGAAATGCTTGAAGCTTTGCGCGAGAACGAGCTGAAGCTGAAGCGGAGGAATGACTTGACGAACGGAATTTCCGGTTCCCTGGATCTTCAGAGCATCCTCGACAGCATTGTGGTCAATATGTGCGGAGTCATCAGTGCGGATAGAGGGATGATCGGGCTTCTGAACACCAGGGCTTCAGCGTCTTACGCCATTTCAGCAGCCGGTGTGGAGCAGTTTATGAACCATATTGAAAACGGTCTTCATGAAAGGCTGATCTTGACTAAGAAGTCCTTTGCCATAAAGCGGGAGCTGCTGGCTGAAGAAAAAGGTTATCATGAGGCAGCGTCCTACAGCTATGATTTATATCTCCCTGTCATTTCCTCAAAGGATGAGGTCATTGCAGTGATGCTGTTCAGCCGCTTCGGATCACCTTTTTCGGAAAAACAGATGGACGAATATGAAGCATTGTCCAGACAGGTAGGAATCAGCCTGGATAACATCAGCTTATATAACCAATCGGAAGAAGAGAGGAAGCTGAACAGAGATATCCTGAATACAGTCCAGGAGGGCATCCAGATGGTGAGCCGTTCCGGATCCATCCTGCAGGCGAACCGCCAGCTGGAAGAGATGTTCGCCTGCCCGGGTGCAGCGGGAAGACTGGAAAATCTCCCATGGGAAATCTGGTCGGCAGAAATGGCAAATAAGGTCGAGGAGCCTGATGAATTCTTGGCTTTCCTTCAAAATGCGGTTCATAGTGACAGCTGTGAGATGGAGAGCATCATCTATAAAATGAAGCAAACGGGGCAGGTCATCAAGATGTACTGTGAAGGCCTCGGGCAGGATAATGAAAGGATCGGCACTGTGCTGGTGCATCGCGATATAACAAAAGAATTTGAAGTCGATCAAATGAAATCCGAGTTTGTGAGCACTGTCAGCCATGAGCTGCGCACACCGCTCGCGAGCATCCTCGGCTTCACCGAACTGATGCTGAACAGGGAACTTAAGCCGGATAAGCAGAAAAAGTATTTGACGACAATCTATAATGAAGCCAGGAGACTGACTTCCCTCATCAATGATTTCCTTGATGTCCAGCGGATGGAAGCCGGAAAACAGACATATGAGAAGAAATATCTCAGACTACTGCCGATCATTGAGCAGGTTATAGAAAAACAGCAGATCAATACAGATGTCCACAAGATAAAAATTGATGACCGCTCTGCAGGAAATGATGTTATCCTGGGAGATAAGAGCAAGGTGGAGCAGGTATTCACCAATCTGATCTCCAATGCTGTCAAATATTCTCCAGGCGGCGGGGATATTATCATCAGGCTCTATCAGGAAGATAAGTCTGTTTTGGCAGAAGTGGAAGATGAGGGGCTCGGTATACCGGAGGATGCGCTTGATAAACTGTTCACCAAATTCTACCGTGTGGATAATTCCGACAGGAGAAGGATCGGCGGAACAGGACTTGGGCTCTCGATTGTCCAGGAAATCATGAAGGCGCACAGCGGCAGCATTGCTGTTGCTTCAAGTTATGGAAAAGGAAGCATCTTCACACTCTCATTCCCTCTGATTGAAACTGCTGAGGAACCAGGGGCTATATCAGTCCCGAAAGCTTCTGCAGAAGGCTACCGCGTTATGGTAGTGGAAGATGACCAAAGCCTGGCGGAACTGATCATCCAGGAGCTGTCTGACAGCGGGTTCCAGGTGGTTCATTATAAAAAGGGACAGGAAGCTTTGGATTTCCTTGCCCGCCATACACCTGATGCGATCGTGCTTGATATCATGCTGGAGGAAGAACAGGTGGATGGCTGGAGGGTCATGGAGCAGATGAAGGAAAATGACAGGCTTAAAAACATACCCATCATTGTTTCCACGGCTCTTGATGAAAAAGAAAAAGGCTTCTCGCTTGGCGCGAACGATTACTTGGTCAAGCCTTATAAGCCGAGCCAGCTGTCCAGGGCAATCATGCAGACTCTCCTCAAAATCGGCAAGGTTGGGCAGATTCTCATCCCTGAAAAATAAGAACAGACGAACAAGCACCCCAGCTGCAGGATCTGCCTGCAGATTGAGGGTGCTTTTTTGCTGCCGCAGACTTCACTATCCTTTAGAAAATCCCTGAATATAGCAATCTTAACAAACATTCAGTACGAATATATCTGTTCAAAAGCTCATATATAAGAAGTGCTTTTAATATATTTTCAAGGAAGGAGGATCTCCACACAATTCCGATTTGACAGATGGGAATATATGAAATAAGGTGTACTTATAGAAAATATTAGGAGGGATAACATGTCTGCGGTATATATTATAGTGAATATTGCCATTATGCTTTTATTGATTTATGGACTGTATGTAATGCAGAAAAAACATATATCGTTCTCCAAGCGTGTTTTCACTGCACTTGGAGCGGGGATTGTATTCGGCTTTGCCCTGCAATTCATTTATGGATCCGGTTCGGAAGTAATTGCCGAGTCGGCTGACTGGTTCAACCTAGCCGGGGGAGGGTATGTCAGATTCCTCCAGATGATTGTCATGCCGCTCGTTTTTATTTCGATCCTGGCTGCTTTTACGAAGCTGAAGCTGACCAATAATATTGGGAAAATCAGCACGCTGATCCTTGGGATCCTGGTTGGGACCACGGCGATTGCAGCTGCGGTCGGCATCACTGCCGCCCTTGGCTTTGATCTGGAGGCAGTCCAGATTACACAGGGAGAAGCGGAATCTGCAAGGGCTGAACAGCTTGAGCAGCGATACGGGGAAATCCAGGACCGCACTTTCCCGCAGCAAATACTTGATCTTCTGCCTGCCAATCCATTTCTGGATTTCACAGGTGCGCGGCCTACATCCACCATATCTGTTGTCATATTTGCCGCCTTCCTGGGGATTGCCTATCTTGGCGTAAAACGGAAAACACCTGAGCACGCGGAGCTTTTTGCGAGAATAGTAGATTCTTTTTACAGTATTATCATGAGGGTCGTTACATTGATTCTCCGCCTTACGCCATACGGGGTTCTGGCCATCATGGCAAAAACCGCGGCTACCAGCGATCTTGATGCCATCCTGAATCTTGGCAAATTTGTCGTTGCTTCCTATGCAGCGCTCATCGTCATGTTCCTGATTCACCTGCTGCTGCTGGTGTTGGCAGGCCTGAATCCTGTCACTTATATGAAAAAAGCCTTCCCGGTCCTGGCCTTTGCCTTCACATCCAGGACGAGTGCAGGAGCACTGCCGCTGAATATTAAAACACAGCGGTCACTCGGGGTATCTGAAGGGATTGCCAACTTCTCAGGTTCATTCGGCCTTACTATCGGCCAAAACGGATGTGCCGGGATCTATCCGGCTATGCTGGCAGTCATGATTGCACCTACAGTAGGAATCGATCCGCTTTCACCGTCATTCCTGCTGTCTGTCATCGCCATCGTCGCTATCAGTTCTTTTGGCGTGGCAGGTGTAGGCGGCGGTGCTACCTTTGCAGCACTGCTTGTCCTTTCAGCACTCAACCTGCCGGTAGGGCTTGCCGGCCTGCTCATCTCCATTGAGCCTCTTATTGACATGGGGCGGACAGCGGTCAATGTATCCGGAAGCATGACATCCGGCATCCTCACAAGCCGTGTGACTGGAGACATTGATACTGCTGCTTACAATGATGCCACTAATAAAATTGAAGCAGAAGCTTAATTGGAAAGGCCGGGGACTCCCTCCGGCTTTTTCTTTGTATAGGAATTTTTAAATTGTAAATCTTGTGGATAAATATCAATTCTTGATCAACGTCCGGCAGCTGCGCCGTGGTCACAAGCCAAACGCTTTTGTTCGTATGGATGAAATGAGTAGCAGAAGGCCGCATGTTCAGCTACAATCAAGGAAAAAAGGGAGTTAGGACTGTGGAAATGGATAACTTTGAAGAATATGAAGATCCTGTTTTATATGATATTGAGAACAGCTGGACAGGGGAGCTGGATCTGCTGCTGGAACTTCTGGAAGGAAGAAGGGGGCCGGTCATCGACCTGGCATGCGGTACTGGGAGGCTCGCCATTCCGCTGGCTGAAAAGGGTTTTGAAGTGACAGGTGTCGATATACATAAAGGCATGCTGGGCAGGGCGGCTGAAAAAGCCAAAGGGCTTCCCATCAAATGGATTTGCGGGGATATCAGAACGATGGACCTGAAACTGAGGTCTGAGCTGATTTATATGTCCGGCAATTCCTTTCAGCATTTTTTGGCCAATCAAGACCAGAGTAGGCTGATGGAAGCCGTTGTAAAACATCTGGACGAGAGCGGGCTGTTTATCTTCGATACCCGGTTTCCTTCTGCAGAAGAATTGCTCCAGCCCGAACAAGAGGAATATTGGAAAACCTTCACTGGAAAAAGCGGGGAGGAAATAAAGGTCTCTACGATTAGCAAATACGATGGAATTTCACAGATCCAGCATTACCAGACTATCCGAAGGAGCAATCTGGAAGAGACAGTGAAGAATATTTTTTTAAGATACACATATCCGCAGGAAATGGAACGGCTGCTTGAACGCTGCCGCCTTGAGATAGTCCATGTCTATGGAGGCTGGGACAAAAGGGCGCTGACTGCCCGGTCTGAATCTTTGGTATATGTATGCAGAATTGATGGAGGAGCCTGATACAGGCTCCTTCAGCATGTTTGCAGTGGTTATGCCCCTGCTGCTGAATGCCGGCCCCGGTTCATCAGGATCGTCAGGGTTGCCACACTGATGATGGTCAGGAACGAATAGAAAAAGTGCGTCCACCCGACTGCTTTGATTCCGGATGAAATAATCAGTGCATCCATCATAAAGATGACCAGTCCCACATTGACAGAAAGTGCCCTGGAGAGAAGCTGTGCAAGCAGATCAGAGCCGCAAGTGCTCGTGTCATACCGGAGCATGAGGCCGATTCCGCAGCCGACCAGTATTCCTCCGATAACAGCGCTTGGCAGTATCCCCAGAGGCAAGGTTCCTTTCATAGGTTCAAAGAGGTCGATAAAAATGGAGGAAACGAGCAGGCCGGTCAAACTGTAAAAAAAATACTTGCGGTCATAAAACCAGGCTGCTGTATAAACAGGGATGCTGAGGCATACCAAAGACAGGCCCGGGGGCAAATCATAATAATAGTGGAGAATCAGGCCGAGCCCGATAAAACCGCCATCCAGCAGATGATGCGGAATGATGAAGCCATTGATGCCAATCCCCATAAGAAAGCTTCCCATTAAAATAGCCGTCATTTTCTGTATCATTTCTCACATCACCTTATCTTGTCCTATAAAGAAAAGTATGTGCGAAACGAACATTTAGAACGGCTGACTTAAGGGATAAAGTTTGAAAGCTGAAACTGGAAGGCTTCTGTTCAATTCTGCTCCTGCGGCTGCAGACAAGGCAGGGAATATCAGTTGAAGAGGGAGGAAAATAACGGGAAAATACAGCCGGTACTGCTATATCTGCCAGGCGCTGCCGCCTGTGTTCCAAAAGTTGGTAACTGGTGATTGGTATCTTTTCGCGGAAATATCAGCTATAATGCCCACTATATAAGAAAATTATAGAAATAGCCCTTCATCAGGAGGGCGAAAGGGGACGGATCATGAAGAAGATTGTATGGACGATGCTGGCAGTCTTGACCGCTGCCGTTTTAACTGCCTGCGGCGGGAACGAGGAAAATGCTAAACCAGAAGATAAAAATACAGGAAAACAGGAAGAAAAGAGCCAGGAGGCCAGCATGAAGGAAATGCAGGAAAAACTGGACAAGCAGAAAGTCGATGAAAAAGAGACAGTCGCTGTTGTCAACGATGATAAAATACTGGGAAAAGATTTTAACGGCATGCTCCAGAATGCTCAAATGAGCTACCAGATGAGCGGACAGGATCCAACTACCAAGGAAGCCTCAGAACAAATCAAGCAGCAGACAATAGACAGCCTGGTCGGACAAAGCTTAATCATGCAGGAAGCTGCTGAAAAAGGCTACAAGGCTTCAGAAGAAGAGGTGCAGGGCCAGCTGGATGAAATAAAGAAACAATACGAAGGCGATGACAAGAAATTTGCCGCTGCCTTAAAGGACGCGGGCCTGACTGAAGAAGAGCTGAAAGGGCAGATCAGTGATTCTATCGTATCAAATAAGTATATCGATAAAGAAATTAAAGCCGATGCCGCTACAGAAGAAGAAGTAAAAGCATATTATGAACAAGTGAAAGCATCAACACCTGAAGGACAGTCAATCCCGGAATACGAAGAAGTAAAAACAAAAATCCAGGAACAGCTCAACGACCAAAAGAAACAGGAAGTACTAGTCAAACAGGTTGAAAATCTGAAAAAAGATGCCAAGGTTGAAGTATTGATTTAAAGGAAAGAGCAGCTGCATATGGCAGCTGCTCTTTTTGTTTGTTACTTTCTTTAAATGGGTAAGCGCCCTCCGCATTTCGATTGTCCAGCTGCGGCTCCTAGGTGCTCGAGTCATAAGCCAATCAGGCCAGAAGGTTAAAGGACAACCTTCCGTCCTGCTCGTCTTATGCTTGTCGCACCTGAACAGTCGCCTCCGCATTTCTTTTAATGCGGTAAAAACGCCAGCTGATAAAAGAACAATACGGCAAACAGGTAAACAAGCGGATGGACGTCGCGCCATTTTCCTTTAACGATCTTCATCAGCGGGTAGGAGATGAAGCCAAGAGCGATGCCTGTTGCGATGCTTGATGTCAGCGGCATGCTCAGGATGATCAGGAATGCAGGGAATGCTTCGTCCAGCTCATTCCATTTAATAGCTGAAATGCTTCCCATCATCAGGCTGCCGACAATGATCAGTGCCGGTGCAGTGATGGCCGAAAGTCCGGATACTGCGCTTACGAGCGGGCCGAAAAAGGCTGCAAGGATAAACAGGCCTGCTACGGTCAGGGAGGTCAGCCCGGTCCGGCCGCCTGCGGCTACTCCTGAAGAAGATTCGATATATGCTGAGGTCGGGCTTGTCCCGAACATCGCACCGATTGTGGTAGCGATGCTGTCAGAAAGAAGCGCCTCCCTAGCCCGCGGCATAGTATTGCCTTTCATGAGCCCGGCCTGCTGGGCCACGCCGATCATTGTTCCTGTCGTGTCAAAAATCGTAACAAGCAGGAAAGAGAAGACGACTGCATACAGACTGTGCTGGAAAACCTCAGCAAATGCTGACAGCGGATTGGCAATGATCAGGCCATCAGGAAGTGACGGCAGTGAAACAAATCCTTGCTCAAAGCTGAGCTGGCCGGTGAAAAAGGCGATGAGTCCGGTGGCAATCATTCCGAAAAACATTGCGCCGTTAACATTCAATACCATAAGGACGAGTGTGACGGCCAGGCCGATAAGCGCAAGCACGGCAGATGGCTGATGAAGGTCTCCAAGTGCAACCAGATTGGTCGGATGGCTCGTAATGATGCCTGTCAGGCGCAGGCCGATGAAGGCAATGAACAGGCCGATCCCTGCCGTGATGCCATGCTTCAGGTTTTCAGGAATTGCTTCAATCAGCTTCTTGCGAAAAGGTGTCAGTGACAGGATGATAAAGATGATCCCGGCAACGAAAACGGCTGCAAAAGCCGTCATATAATCAATATTTCCATGAGTGCCCACTACTGAATAGGCGAAATACGCATTCAAGCCCATTCCAGGGGCAATGGCTATCGGATAATTGGCGAACAGGGCCATCCACAATGTCCCGGCAACAGCAGCTATGATGGTCGCTGTGAATACTTGATCAAAAGGGACGCCTGCATCTGAAAGGATGACAGGATTGACGACTACAATATAAACCATCGTCAAAAAAGTTGTGATGCCTGCTAAAACCTCTGTTTTTACATTGGTTTGATAATCTTTAAGTTTAAACATAAAAAACCTCCGGAAATACGAACATTTAAAAAGCACAAATAATATATTATTCGTTTTTATGATGAAATTCAAGTGCTAATCATTATTATTCTGTAAAAAGCCTGAATGCATTCGGTTTCACAAAAATCTTCGGCTGAAAGCTGTGCCGGAAAAAATTTTAAATAATATGAAAATGGGTTGATTATTGCATTCTCCAGACTTTACACTTATTTCAATTACTGAATGGGGGAATTTTGCATGTATGCAGAATTGCAGGGACTGACGGTCTTTGAACAGGCGGAAAAGCTGACAGCAGAGCTGATCAAGCGCGATAGCTATACCAATACAGACGGCGAAAGAAAGAAGGCGGAGTTTATAAAGGGGGTCATCGGCACTTTTCCGTATTTTAAAGCCCGTCCGGATTTTTGCTGGGAGCAGGAGATTGAAGGAGACCCATTTTCCAGAAAAAATGTATTTGCCTTTATTAAAGGAAAAGGGAAGCAGACAATTCTTTATCATGCCCATTTTGATACGGTAGGTATTGAAGACTATGGCACTTTAAAGCCATATGCACATGATCCGGACGGGCTGCAGGCTTTCTTTGCGCAATATGAGGCAGATGGGGAGCTTTGGAATGATGCGAGATCTGGTGATTGGCTATTTGGCCGCGGAGCGCTTGATATGCAAAGCGGGATTGCTGTCCACCTGGCAAATCTCCTTTATTTTTCAGAGCATCCCGGCGAGCTTGACGGAAACCTGCTTGTCCTTTTCAATGCGGATGAAGAAGGCCAGCACACCGGCATTCGGTCTGCATTAGCGGAATTGCTCCGGCTAAAAGCAGAGCACGGGCTTCAGTATCGGGCCAGCATCAATAATGACTTCATTTCCCCTTTGTTCGACGGGGACAGCAGAAAATACATCTATGCAGGAACCGCCGGCAAGCTGCTGCCGTGTTTTTATATTGCAGGCAGGGAAGCGCATGCAGGCGAAAGCCTTGCAGGACTAGATCCGACAATTGTAGCATCAGAGCTCAATCTAAGGATCAGCCAGAATTTCAATCTTGCGGAAAAAGTGGAAGATGAATTGATTCTGCCGCCGAGCTGCTTATATATGAAAGATGACAAAAAAAGCTATGATGTGCAGACAGCCGTAAGCTGCAAGCTGTATTTTAATTATTTTATCTATAATAAATCGCCTGTTGAGCTGATGAAGGAATTGAAGATGATTGCCATGGAAGCATGCGCAGAGGCTGAGAGGAGGCTGTCGGAAAGCTATGAGCTTTATCGGCGCACCAATAGCCTGCCAGGGGGCGGCCTTGACTGGGGAATGGAGGTCATCACCTTTTCGGAGATGATTCATTATCTTGATGGACTTGGACTCGATCCTGTGAAAGCTGTCAGGGACAGCATCAAAGAAGCGGGAGAGTATGAAGCTGATGAGCGGATGCTGGCATTCGCAGCTGTCGAGGCACTTCACCGGCTAGATCCCGAGAAAAAGCCGAGAACCATCCTGTTCTATGCACCTCCATTCCTTCCTGCCAATCACATTAAGGGAGGAAGCATCTTGAGCTGCCTTGAAGAAGTGCTGAAAGAAGAAGCAGCGCTGACGGGTGAGGAATTTAAGCTGAGAAAATATTTCCCGTACTTGTCTGATGCCAGCTTTTTGTCATACAGCGGGACAGATAATGAAATTGGCTTGCTAAAACAGAATTTCCCGGCGATGGACGAGCTTTTTCCCGTCCCGCTAAAGGAAATGAAAACATTGGATATTCCTTCCCTGAATATCGGAGTCTATGGGAAGGGCGGCCATAAATGGACAGAAAGGGTCTACAAGCCATATACCTTTGGAATTCTTCCAAACCTGATCAGAAAGCTGACTGTCAGGCTGCTTCAAAGCAGCTGATCATAAGTCCCGTTCTTTTAAAAGGCTGCCTCAGTCAGCAGCCTGATCCAAGAAAAATCTGCGTGTGAGCACAAGCCCTGCTATATAAAGCCCAAAAGCAAAATAGGCAGGGAAAAGATGATAAAAGGTGGTATAGCCGATATAAAAGTGGGTGAGAATGCCTGCCGCAAAGGCAGGAATCCCGCCGATGAGGAGCATCCTCCACACCCACTTCTCACCTTGCCGGAAGCCCCATAAGGCGGTCATCAGCACCAGCAGGCCAACACTGAACAAAGCACTGCCAAAGCCGGCCCGGTCATGGGCGATCAGCGGGATGAGCCTTTCATTGAGATTGTTCATCTGTTCAGGGGTCATGCAGATATAGCCGATATCCGTCTGGACAAAAACACCGGTTGCACCAATGGCTGAAATGGAAATCCCGCCAACAACAAAAGAAAAACCAAGAATGACAAAACACAGCTGCCCCCAGAGGCTTTTCCGCCAGGCGGCTGTGTTTTTTCTATTGATGGAACAAGGCCTTTGATTGGCTCCCTTCAAGTTCCGGAGCCCCAATAAAAAGAACGGTAGCAGAATGAGCCAAAAAAGTCCGTGAAGCCAATCGAAATAGCCATACCCGATAAACAGCAAGATTCCGAGGAAACCAGTCACAGCGCCTGTATTGATGGCCTTCCGTGCCCAGTGGAGCCCGTGCCTGGCACCATGGCGGGCAAGCTCCATATAGAGAATCCCGCCCGAAATCATGGTTCCAGCGAGTGTCATCCGGTCGTGCAGCATAAATTTTAAGAGCAGCGGGTTCATCAGCAGAAGCTCTTCCCGGCTGATGCCAAGGAAATGTTCATCATATGGAAGAATGACTGATGTCATGCTGAAAAAAAGGGCGATCAGCCCGCCGATCAGGATGAAAAGGCCAAACAGCCAATACAGCCTCCAGCCTTCAAATTCTCCCCTTCCTGCATCGGCTTCGAGGTCTGCGGCTGCTTCATTGATCCTCTTCGGAAGCCCGGGCCCTGAGGAAACATATCCTCCCGACAGCATAATCAAGTCTGCCCCTGCTGTAAATAATGAGATGGCATCCTCAGGCTCAAGGACTCCCCCGGAAACAATCGCAGGAAAGCCAGCCGGGCAGTCTTCCTTTATAGCCGATAAACAATCCTTGAAGGCTTCTGGAGCGCTTAAGGGAAACGTCTGCCGGCCTCTTGAAAAAGAAGCCTCTTCATCTAATACAATCCCCTGAATCAGCCCTTCTTCTGCCAAAGCGGCAATCAGGCTCTGCTGCTTCCGGAAGGCAGTGGGGGAAGTGCCCAGGAGGACGGGTTTGCCTTTAAGAATACCGGAAATCTTTCTGTAGTATTCCTGCTTAAACCTGGATCCATCTTCAATAATCACAGCTGAAGCATATGGTCTAAGGTATGCAGCCAGCTCTGTGATTTCCGCTGCTGCCAAATTTCCGCAGGCAGCATATGAATCTATTCTGATAAACAGCGGCAGATGGGAGTCCTGCATCTTTTCAAGCTTGGCGATCGTCCTGTCCACTCCGATTGACTCCAGCGGGACAGGGTAGGAAACCGATCCATCTTGATGCTTGAGAGCGGACCCGTTAGAAAGCTGCACTTCCATAGAAACAGGGCCGACCTCCAGGAATCCAAAGCCGAGTCTTGAAAAAGCCTTAGTTCCAGAGAGAAGGGGATCGATTTTCCCGCTTAACCCGACAGGCGACTGCAAGCGGAAACCAAGGAATGTCTTTTGGAGAGCTGCCGCCGGGGACATATGGCCAAGGAATTCAATGATGTGTCTGCCGCCGGGAAACGATGCAATTCCGTTCATCCCTTTATGGATAAATTCCCGGCCCGCTCTGCCCGGCAGCCTTCCCAGAATCGGTTTGAATATTGGATGATACGACCAGTCAGGCATCATCAGCACCTCCCCTGATTATTTTCTAACCCAAGTGTACTGGAAAACTGCCAATCTAACCATAAGGCGTCAAGAAGGAATCTGGCATTTTTTTCTGAAAAGCTAAATGAAAATATTTTCCAAAAGGGAAACCCGTTGTAAAATAAAATCATGAATCCAATTTGAATGTGCGAGGTCGCTAGAATGATAGAAGGAAAAATCTTGGTTGTCGAGGATGAATTGCCGATCCGGAAGCTTATTTCATTTAATCTTGAAAGATCCAACTTCGAGGTGCTTGAAGCAGGGGATGGGAAAACGGCTTTGCAGCTTGCGGAGGATAAAGGCCCTTCGCTCGTGGTGCTGGATGTGATGCTGCCTGATATGGATGGTTTTGAAATATGTGCTAGTCTCAGGGAGCGGCATCCGGATCTTCCCATCATTATCTTGTCTGCAAGAGGACAGGATATGGACAAAATCATGGGTCTTGAAATCGGGGCGGATGACTATATTGTCAAGCCCTTCAACCCGCTTGAACTTGCCGCGAGGATCCGCTCTGTTCTGAGGCGGACATCAAGGAGTTCTTCCCCGGGCCGGCCTGCAGCCTTAGAGCTCGGCCCTTACCTGCTTGAAGTCAAAACCCGGCGCCTGTATAAATCGGGGAGGCTTGTGAAATTGACGGCAAGGGAATTCCAGCTGATGAAGTTTTTCCTGCAAAAGCGGAACGAGCCGGTCACAAGGGATGAGCTGCTAGATGAAGTGTGGGGATTGAATTATTTCGGTGATCCGAAAACAGTGGATGTCCATATCAGGAGGCTGCGGGAAAAAATTGAAGATGAGCCATCGAGCCCTTTGTTCCTGAAAACAGTTTGGGGGTATGGATACTGCTTTCAGGAAAGCGGGCAAAAGTCATGAAGAATGGAATCAAAAAACGGCTTGCAGGAAGCTATCTTGTGATGATCATCATTACAGTGGCCCTTTTCGAGGCAGTCATCCTGTCCGCCCTGCGGCTTTATTATATGGGCGGAGTCAAGCAGGCGCTCAGGGATCAGGGAAGCATGTTCTCCGTCTATTATGAGCAATACTTCCAAACAAGGCCGCTTAAGGACAGTGCAGATCAGCTTCTGCAGCAATATAACTTCCTCCTTGATGCAAAGGTGCAGATCGTTGGCAGGGATGGAGCTCTGCTTTCAGGGAACAGCCTGTCGGAAGGCGTGAGTCTGAAGGGTTTTCAGGATATAGAATCGGCCCTTTCCGGTACGACAGGCTATTGGACGGGGACAGTAGCTGGTGAAAAGCTTCTCTCTGTCGCCAGGCCGATCCTCGTTTCTGGAGAGCCGGTCGGTGCCATCAGGCTGACAACCTCACTCGAACAGCTCAATGATGTCTTCCTGCAAAATGCATCTGCGCTGATCCTGATTGGAGCCGCCGTCATTCTGATTGCCGGGATTATAAGCTATTTCCTGGCGAATACAATCGTCAAGCCTGTAAGCCGTATCACAGAGGCTGCAGAAATAATGGCATCCGGAAAGTTTTCAGCCAGGATCAGGAAAGAGCGCGATGATGAAATTGGCCTGCTTGCCGATACATTGAATTATATGGCGGAGGAGGTCGAAAAGCATGAGAAGCTGAAGAATGAGTTTATCGCTTCTGTTTCCCATGAGCTGAGGACTCCGTTGACCTCTGTCAAAGGATGGGCCCTTACACTCCGAAGCATGACGGATGAAAAAGTGTTCACCGAAGGGCTTGACATCATTACAGACGAAAGTGAAAGGCTCAGCCATCTCCTCGGCGAACTGCTAGATCTTTCAAGCCTTTCATCAGGGAAGGCTGGCTTTGCCTTTGAGCGTATCCTGCTGCAGAAATTGGTCCATCAGACGGTCAATCAGCTTAGACCGCGGGCGAACCGGCAGAATATCCGTTTATCCAGTGAAATAACGGAAGAACCACTTTTTTTAAACGCAGACAGAGATCGGCTGAAGCAGATGCTGCTGAATGTCCTGGACAACAGCCTGAAGTTCACACCTGCCGAAGGCGCCATATCAGTCGCCCTGAAGCGGAAGGAAAAGGAAGCCGTCATCATCATCAGTGATACAGGGGCAGGGATTGATGCCGATGAGCTGGAAGCAGTGAAGAAAAAGTTTTATAAAGGAAAAATGCATGGAGCAGGAACCGGCCTCGGACTTGCAATCTGCCAGGAAATCATTGCAGCCCATCAAGGGCATTTTGAGCTGGCCAGTGAAAAAGGAAAGGGAACCGCCGCGTATATCAGGCTGCCTTTATAACGATGGAAGAATGTTGTTTCTTCCCGAGTGGAGGGGAAAATGAAAGAACTCAAACATATAGCAATACTGCTGGGCTGTTTGCTGCTTGGAGGCTGCACATTCCTTCCTGAGCCGGTCAGCCTTATACAGGCGCCAAGGCCCCCGGCAGGAAAGATTGAGGAAAAAGAGAACTTGGAGCCTGTCGCGAAGCGGTTCCTGCCTGCAGATGCGATCCTGGCGGTTCCTGACAGGCCGGTTGGAGGAGACAGCATACTGGAAGCGGATTTTGATGGAGATGGGTCACTGGAAGCGGCAGCTTTCTACAAGCTTAAAGGAGAGCCCGGAAAACCAGGGGCTCTTGTCCTTAAAAAATCCGGAAAGGAATGGACTTTGCTGGAGGATATAAAAGGGATTGGATTTGATGTTGGCTGGGGTGCGGCCGCAGACATGACAGGGGATGGAGCGGATGAACTTTTGCTGGGCTGGAGCATCGGCGCTTCAGCAGGAAGCACCCTCAATATTTTTTCGTTTGCTGAAGGCTCCCTGAAAAAGATTGGCCAGGAAAACTATCACGAACTGGTACTGGTCCGCCCTGAAGAAGGATCTTTCTATTCATTGGCCATCTGGGCACGCGATTTCGCTGACGTGTACCGGGTTGATATGCTGTCATGGGACGGCAGCCGCTTTGTATCCGATGAAAAGCTGTATCCAGCATATTTCCCTAAAGTCTCTCAGTATTATAAAGCAAGGACAGCAGAAGTCCCGGATGCAGCGATGTACTGGTATTTCCTGGCTGAAGCACAGGTAAAGGAAGGGAAGCCCGAGGAAGCGATCACCTCAATTGAAAAGGGCATGAGCCTTAATATGATCATGCCGGATTATGGGAAGTTTTCAGAGCTGAAAGATGAAATATCAGCCATGCTCGAAGACAGGAAAGGCCTGGATGCAGCTTTATATATTCCCGAACCTGACCTGACCTTGGCTATCCCGATTGAATTGTATCCTTATTTGGCTGTGGAGGGATCTCCCGGAACAAGCAATGAATACAGATTCTCTGCAAGCATCAAGCCGGAGGGGGAGGAAAGAGGGGAGCTGTTTGATATTGTGATTTATCCTAAAGATGCGGGAGAACCCCTTAATGATAAAGATTTGCTGAAGCTTTTTGAGGATGACCGTTTTAACTATATGGTCAAAAAAGGGTGGAAGAACCCCTATCCCCCAGACAGTCCTGCATTTGATCTTTACAGCTTGGCAGTAACTAAAAAGGATGAAATAATCTCCAGCCTGAAGAGGGGTTCTCCTGTACAGAAGCTCGAAAACCTGGAGGAAGAAATGCTGGGTGCCAAAATCAATGAAGCGGCACAAAAGCGCTGGTATGTTCAGAGCGGCGGGAATATAGAAGAAATGGAAACTCTTACGATCAATGAATCGGACTATCGCTTTATGGGAACGGATCTTGATACAGAATCAAAGCTGATTCAGTATTTTTCATCTTCTTTTACAAACGAAGCCATTTCAGCTTATGTCACTCATTCAGGCATCAGGGCCCATAATGGAAGGCTTGTGCAGCCTAATGCAGATGGAGGGTCCATCATGGGCTATAAGCATGTGCAAATTCTTCAGATGAAGGATGCCGGTGAAGTGAAGGAGTTTGATTTAAAGGCGCCGCTTGGTGATACACTTTTATACGAAACTTTTCATATTGAATTTGAAAAAACAAAGGCCGGCTGGAAAATTTCCTCCATGCCGGGAAGCTTTTAATACCTGAACCATCCCCTGCGGCCTGATTCTGCAGGGGATGGTCATTTTTGTTATGATGCTCATTATTTTTCATGATCCTTGCTGCTGCCTTTTCTCAGGCTTAAGCTATAGGCAGCAGCTGATACTATTGCAGTGCATAGAAACAGCAGGCATAAAATCCCTGTCATCGGTGCCCTCCTTCCTAAGTTTCTTAAACCCTATGAGGAGCATAAAGTATGAAATGCGTTCCAGGGCAAGTAAAAATGCCGCAGATGATATAATGCTTATAAGCAAGGAGGTCAGGGGATGGCGAATATCAGAGAAATTGCCAAACTGGCAAACGTGTCTGTTTCAACAGTTTCCAGGGTGCTGAATAAGCATCCTTATGTGGCAGAAGAAAAGCGGATGGCCGTCATGAAGGCCGTTGAAAAACTCGATTATATCCAGAATATCAATGCAGTCCATCTGTCAAAAGGGAAGACCAGGACGGTAGGGGTTATGCTGCCATATGTGAATCACCCTTATTTTTCTTCCCTGCTGGAAGGAATCGGAGAGGAAGCTTTGAAGCATGATTACGGGCTTCATCTTTTTCAGACTGCCTATGATCCGGATAAAGAGATAGAGGCACTGGCGAAGATGAAAATGAGGATGGTTGATGGGATGATCATCCTTTCCCGGAAAAGCAGCTGGAGCAAAATGGAGGAGTACTGTCTCAGTATGCCTGCAGTCATTTGTGAAAAGCTGGACCATCCTTCTGTCAGTGCTGTCTATATCGACCATTATAAAGCGTTTCGCCAGGGGCTCGATCATCTGCTGTCTAAAGGGTATAGGAGAATCGGCTATTGCATTGCCAGGAGGACCGGTACAAACAGCATGCTCCGTTATCAGGCATTCTGTGAAGGATTGGCAGAACAGAATATCGCCGTTACAGAAGATTGGATTTTTGACAGATGCCTGGGCATTGAGGACGGCGAAAGGGTGGCCAGGCAGCTTTATGGGATGGCAGAGAGGCCGGACGCGCTGCTTGTCAGCAGCGATCAGGTGGCAGCAGGCTTCGTTGCGGAATGGAGCAAGCTGGGGCTCAGCATACCAGGTGATCTGGCTGTTTTAAGCTTTGATAATCATCCGATTTCCAGGGCATTGCAGATCTCAACGATGGATCTGCCTGTATACGAAATGGGCAAAACGGCTTTCAGGCTGTTTCTTGAAAGGCTTTCAAGCGGACAGGTAAAACAGATGGAGGCAAAAGCAGCCCTGATTGAAAGGAAAACCGTCTGAAGGGTAATATACCGCCAGAGGATAAAAAAGAAAAAATGGCATCTCACCTGGAGCGGGCTGTACATAAAGTAGATCTGAAAAGGGCCGTAAAATAATTCAGCAGAAATAGGGCATGAATAAGGTAATTGGGCAGAGGTTGTAGTGATTGATTTTTGGAGATAAAATGTTATAGTTGAAAAGGATTTTAATCAAAGGCTTATGCTGTACATAGGAGGAAAAAACGTGAAGCTAGGTATAATCGGACTGGGCAAAATGGGATATAATCTTGCCCTTAATATGAGAGACAAAGGCCATGAAGTGGTGGCTAATGATGTAAATACAGACGCAATGGAAAAGATTTCGGCAGAAGGTGTCGAGACGGCAGCTACGATTGAAGAGCTTGCAGCAAAGCTCCCTTCTCCTAAGGTTATCTGGATGATGGTGCCTGCCGGAGACATCACTGAAAAGGTTTTGAGCAGTGCAGCAGCTGTGCTGACAGAAGGAGACATCATCATCGACGGCGGAAACTCCAACTACAAGGAAACACTGCGCCGCGGGGATGAGCTCGCAGAGAAGGGCATTCATTATATCGACTGCGGAACAAGCGGCGGCCAGGAAGGTGCACGCCATGGCGTCTGCACGATGATCGGCGGCGACAAAGAAGCTTTCAGCCAAGTTGAGCAGCTGTTTGCCGATATCTCTGTTCCGAACGGATATCTATACGCTGGAAAGCGCGGCAGCGGCCACTTCCTGAAAATGGTCCACAACGGCATTGAATACGGAATGATGCAAGCTTTTGCAGAAGGCTTTGAAATTCTTGAAAAAAGCAATTTCGACTATGATTACAAAGAAGTATCACGTGTATGGAATAATGGTTCTGTTATCCGTTCATGGCTGTCTGAGCTTCTGGAAAATGCGTTCAGCAAAGATCCTAAGCTTGAAGGCATCAGAGGTGTCATGAATTCTTCGGGTGAAGGCAAATGGACAGTTGAGGCCGCACTTGACTTCCAGGCGTCTGCTCCGGTTATTGCGATGTCCCAGTTCATGCGCTACCGTTCGCTTGAGGACGATACATTCCACGGCAAGGTAGTGGCAGCACTCAGGAACGAGTTTGGCGGCCATGCGGTCGTGAAAAGCGGCGAATAATAAAAAATGATCCTGCCTAAGCAGGATCTGAAGACTGCAGATAAATTCAATGAAAATTGAATGTCTGCAGTCTTTTTTTTTGCAGGAATAAAACGTTTTCAGTTTTCGGGTTAAATCCGTTTTGAAGAGATGGCATTTCTCATTTTCTGAAGAGCCTGCTTTCCTTCATCTTTGCGGGCGATCATGACGTTTACGTATAAGGCATCAATGATGCTCAGCTGGGCAATGCGGGATGACAGGGCCTCTGAGCGGTAGTCTGTTTCTTCTGCAACCGTGTAAAGGGCGATGTCGGCCTGCTGTGTCAGCGGTGTTTTGGCAAAGTTGGTGATGCTGATGGTCCTGGCGCCGTTTTCCCTGGCCACCTTCAGCACACCGATCATATCCTTCGTTGCCCCTGAATGGGAAATGAACACGGCTGTATCTTTATCGGACAGCTGGGAAGCTGACATGAGCTGCAAATGGGAATCACTGTTGGCATGGACGGTGATTCCGGTTCGGATGAACTTGTGGTAGGCATCCTGTGCAATGATCCCTGAGCCCCCGCTTCCGAAAAACTCAACCTTTTCCGCCTGCAGGATTGCTTCCACAGCCATTTCAAAAGCTCCTCCCCGTATAAGTTTCAGGGTATCCTCTAATGTATTGATATTCGACCGGAAGACTTTTTCCGAGACCGTAAGAATGTCATCCTCCTCCTGGATTGTTTCATGAATATCCTTTATGGGTGCGACAATTTCAGAGGCAAGAGCTATTTTCAGCGCCTGATAGCCTTTGAAGCCAATCCTTTTGCAGAAGCGGAAAACAGTCGAATCTGCAATCCCTAAATCATCTGCCAGCTGATTGATGGAGCTATGGACAATTTTTTCGGGGTTGTCCAAAATATAGTCAGCGATCCTTTTTTCTTTATCACTGAATTTTGAATAATGGGTTTTAATGCGGGCAAAGCAATAAAGAGTTTCCATTGATGCACTCCCTATCATTTTTTTCTATAGTCCTATTATAAAAGAAAAAAATTTCTTTGAAAACGGTTGCAATTAGAAAAATATTTTATATAATAAAAATATAAGCCGGAAGAAATTTTTTCTTTTATTGATAGTTAAAGAAGAAAATTATTTCTAATTCTGTCAAATTAGTAGAAATCAAAATGTAAGCGTTTAATAGGGGAGGAACAAAAATGTCTGGTTCAATGCTTATTTTAGTAGCAATGGCGGGAATTTTCCTGCTGCTGTTTCTTGTAATGAAAACCAAGCTCCATGCTTTCGTCGCATTGCTCCTGGTCAGCCTGCTTGTAGGGATTGCAGCAGGAATGCCGCTTGGAGGCGTCATCGAATCTGTACAGAATGGCATGGGGGGAACCCTCGGGTTCGTGGCTGTCGTAGTCGGGCTCGGAGCTATGTTTGGCCGTATGCTCGAGGTTTCCGGCGGTGCTGAGCGCCTGGCGCAGACGATGATCAAGAAATTCGGCGAAGATAAAGCACAGTGGGCACTCGGCATCACAGGCTTTATCGTAGCCATACCAGTATTCTTCGATGTCGGCTTCATTATCCTTGTGCCGATTGTCTACGGTCTTGCCAAGAAAACAGGTAAATCCCTTCTGTACTACGGGATACCGCTGCTGGCAGGATTGGCTGTCACACACAGCTTCATTCCGCCCACACCGGGGCCTATCGCGGTAGCTGACCTGATTGGCGCCGACCTGGGCTGGGTCATCCTGTTTGGTATTTTAGCAGGTATACCGTCCATGATCATCGCTGGTCCGCTGTTCGGTAAATTCATTGCCAAAAGGATTCATGTCACCATACCGGAATATATGAATATTGAAGAAAAAGAATATGATAGGGAACTTCCAAGCTTTGGAATGATTGCAAGCATCATCTTCATTCCGCTTGTACTGATCTTAATCAATACAGTGTCCGGAGTTGTGCTTGAAGAAGGAAACGGGCTGCGTGCTGTATTCACTTTCATGGGACATCCATTTGTTGCATTGACGCTGGCTACACTGCTGGCATTCTATTTCCTCGGCACGAAGCGCGGCTATTCCCGCCAGGAAGTGCAGGATATTGCGACAAAGTCTCTTGAGCCAGCCGGGATCATCATCCTTGTAACGGGTGCCGGCGGGGTCTTCAAACAGGTTCTGATTGATTCAGGCGTTGGACAGGTTCTTGGGGATATGATGGCTTCTTCATCACTTCCGCCGATCCTGCTCGCATTCCTGATTGCTACATTTGTGCGTGTGGCCCAGGGTTCGGCAACGGTAGCGATGGTAACAGCTGCTGGCCTTATTGCTCCGCTGATTGAGATCATGGGGCTGGAAGGGCCGGTCCTTGGATTGATTGTAATCTCTATCGCGGCGGGTGCGACCATTTTCTCGCATGTCAACGACTCAGGCTTCTGGCTTGTCAACCGCTATTTCGGCCTTGATGTAAAGGACACGCTGAAATCCTGGACCGTCATGGAAAGCCTGATTGCAATTGTAGGATTCCTGGTTGTCTTTATCATCGGATTCTTTATTTCTTAAACAAAGGCAGACAAATATACAGGAGAAAGGGAGCGGCAGCGCTTCCTTCTTCTGCATTCAGGAACTGCTGCCCCGGGAGAGAATCCATATCGGTGTATGTTATTTTTGATTCGTTGTAAACTTAAAAAGAGAGCTTTAAAAGATTGGAGAGGTTCATATGACAGCAGAAAAATATATGCTAGGAGTGGACATCGGGACGACGAGCACAAAGTCTGTCCTTTTTAATAAAGAAGGCAAGGTGGCTGCCAAGAATTCCATCGGCTATCCTTTACATACGCCAAGCCCGTCGGCTGCAGAGCAGGATCCGGATATCATCCTGGCAGCTGTGGCCGGCACCCTCAAAGCCTGCATGGAAGAAGGGGGAATCAGTTCAGCCGACCTGCTGTGCGTAAGCTTCAGTTCTGCCATGCACAGCGTCATTGCTGTCGATGGGGAAGGGATACCTCTGACCAAAAGCATTACATGGGCGGATAACAGGAGCGCCAAATGGGCTGATCAAATCAAACGTGAGCTGAATGGGCATGAGATCTATTTAAGGACAGGAACCCCGATTCATCCTATGTCACCATTGTCCAAGCTGCTTTGGATGAAAAATGAGCAGGAAGTTATCTTTAACCAGGCGGCAAAATTCATCTCTATAAAGGAATACGTATTCTTCAAATTCTTTGGCGAGTATGTTGTCGATTACTCCATTGCCTCTGCAACAGGCATGTTCAATCTGAAAGATCTGTCCTGGGATACTGAAGCGCTGGGGGTAGCCGGGATTCAGGGGGACAGGCTTTCGGAGCCGGTTCCGACAACCTATACTCTGAAAGGCCTGAAAGAGGAATATCAGAAGCTGACAGGACTTGATGCCTCGGTGCCTTTTGTAGTGGGAGCAAGCGACGGAGTGCTCTCAAATCTCGGAGTCAACGCGATCGATCCCGGCGTCGTTGCAGTTACAATCGGAACAAGCGGGGCCATCCGGGCTGTGACTGATAAGCCTGTGACAGATCCGAAGGGAAGGATTTTCTGTTATGCGCTCACTGAGAAGCATTGGGTAATAGGAGGCCCGGTCAATAATGGCGGCATGATTTTCCGCTGGGTCCGGGACGAACTTGCTGCCTCCGAGGTGGAGACTGCCAAGAGGCTGGGGATTGATGCCTATGATGTGCTGACAAAGATTGCGGCTGCCGTCCGCCCTGGAGCAGATGGGCTTATCTTCCACCCATATATGACAGGGGAAAGGGCCCCGTTATGGAACAGCAATGCAAGAGGTTCATTCTTCGGGCTCAGTCTTCACCATAAAAAAGAGCATATGATCCGCTCTGTACTTGAGGGTGTCATTTATAATCTGTTTACCGTCCTGCTTGCCCTGGAGGAACTGATCGGGGAGCCAAAGAAAATCCAGGCGACCGGCGGATTTGCAAGATCTGAGCTGTGGAGGCAGATGATGGCCGATATTTTCAATCAGGAGGTCGTTGTGCCTGAGAGCTATGAAAGCTCCTGTCTGGGCGCTGCCATCCTGGGCTTGTATGCCATCGGTGAAATTGAGGATCTGAGCATTGTGGGAGGCATGGTGGGGGATACATTCAGCCATAAGCCGAATCCGGAGAATGCAGCTGTTTACCAGGAGCTGCTGCCGGTCTTCATCCGCCTTTCCAGAGCGCTTGAAGGCGAATATGAGAACATAGCCCGCTTCCAGAAGAAGCATTTGGGCTGAAAAAAAGCTATTGGAGATTGGCTCCAATAGCTTTTTTGTTGTTTGTTTAGAAAATGGCATTCAGCAATAAGTACACAAGCCCTGCAATCGTAGCGGAAATCGGCAGGGTGATGACCCAGGTGATCAGCATCCGCTGTGCCGTGCCCCATTTAACGCCTTTTAGGCGGTGAGCTGATCCAACTCCAAGAATTGAAGAAGAAATGACATGGGTAGTGCTGACCGGCAGGTGTATTGCTGTTGCACCGAAGATGATGGCTGCGCCGGTCAAATCAGCTGCAACACCGTTGATAGGGCGGATTTTCATGATTTTGCCGCCGACAGTCTTGATGATCTTCCAGCCGCCGACAGATGTTCCAAGCCCCATTGCAGCAGCACAGGACAGCTGTACCCAGAACGGGATATCATCCGTTGTGACATAGTTATTGGCAATGAGCGCCATTGTAATGATCCCCATTGCTTTCTGGGCATCGTTCGTGCCATGTGTATATGACTGCAGGGCAGCCGTGAAGATCTGGAACAGGCGGAAATTCCTGTTTGTTTTTGTCAGGTTATTGTTTTTGAAAATGACCTTAAAAATACTATATACAATGAATCCGACAACAAAAGCGATAAGCGGAGAGAAAATCAGCGCCTGGATGATTTTCATGAAGCCTCCGTAATTAAGGGCCTGGAATCCTGCAGCTGCTATTGCCGCGCCTGCAATGGAGCCGATAATCGCATGGGATGAACTGCTCGGAATACCGTAATACCATGTGAGCAGGTTCCAAAAAATCGCAGCAATCAATGCTGCCAGGATGACGATTGAACCGTTCTGCAGAGTAAAGGGATCAACGATATCCTTTGTAATGGTTTTGGCTACTCCTGTAAAGGTCATAGCCCCGACAAAGTTCATCGTAGCGGCAAGAATAATGGCATGCCTTGGTTTCAGTGCTTTCGTTGAGACGGCTGTGGCAATGGCATTGGCTGTATCATGGAAGCCATTGATAAAGTCGAAGGCCAGTGCCCCTATGACAATCAGTATAGTTATGATGAAAATGGAATCCATTTATGAAAGCTCCTTACGCATTCTTCATGATGATGGTTTCTAAAGTATTGGCGACATTCTGACAGCTGTCAGCGATATCTTCCAGGTTTTCATAAATTTCTTTATATTGAATGATGCGGATCGGATCTTTTTCAACTGAAAATAAGTGCTTGATGGATTGGCGCAGAATCCCGTCGCATTTTGATTCGTAATCCTTGATTTTGATGGCATGCTCCCTGATATCAAGAAGCTTTTTGGTTGAAAGCAGCTCTACAGCTTTTTCAATTTCCAATGAACAGCTGCGGATAGCATCTACAAATTTAAGCATATAATCGTCTGCCTGTGTAATTGAGTACATCTCAAACAATGCAGCGCAATGTTCAATCCCGTCAAGGACATCATCCATGCTCATCGCAAGGTGGAGGATATCTTCACGCTCGATCGGAGTGATAAAAGCATTATTGAGTTCTTTGATGACTTCGTGGACAAATGTGTCGCCTTTTGTTTCATACTCTTTCATCGTTTCAGAAAAAATCTTCAGATCACTGACATTTTTCAGTTTGTAATCGGCAAAATAGTGAGCTCCCTCTTTTACATTGGAAGATATGCTGCTCAGCAAAATTGCAAACTTGTCCTTCTTCTTGAAAACCATATTTAAACCCCCATTTGTTAAATGCCTAGAACCAAAAGCCCATTCAGCGGATGGCAAAGTGCAGTTCCGATTAGTTACATAGTATACCCGCTATCCAGCCAAAGAAGCTCTTACATCCAAAATTTGTGCAGATTCAAAGCCGCTGCTCCGGCAAAAAAATCCCCCAAACGAAAACATTTTATATGAAATTTGTCGAATAAGGTAGCATTTCGCTCAAAATTTACAAAAACTTAATATAAAAGCTATATGGAATTAGAAATAGTATGATAATTTCCTGAAAATTTACATTTATTCCAGCCTGTGCAGAAAGGTATTGTAAGTGGTTGATTTTTCTGATAATATAACTTTCTGCTCCTCACAAGCCCATATGAACTTCTTTCTCAAGCGGCTGAATTGGAATGAAAGGAGAAACATATGACACCAGATCAGCACCCCGATTATCAGAAGGAAAGTGAACGGCTCGACTTTACCAGAAAATATATGGAGGCTGTCATTAAAACAGCACAATCCAGCAAAGACCAGTTCAAGGAAAACATGAAAGAAGCCTTTCAGGACACTGACTGGCTTGAATCAAGCTTAAGCTATTCCTCCATTTTGACGAACGCCCGTTTTTTTGAAATGTCCAAGGATGAGCTGTCCAGCCTCCGGAATGCCCTTCCAAAGCCTTATTTTGCCCGGCTTGATTACCAGCATAAAGGCCAGGAAGAGAAGGAGAGCCTGTATATTGGAAAAACCTCGCTCTATTCCAGGGAGAACCAGGAACAGATTATCGTGGACTGGAGGTCCCCGATTGCCAATCTCTATTATGAAGGCAGGCTTGGAAGGGTAGAATATGAGGCATACGGAGAAAATTATGACGGCCAGCTGACGTTAAAAAGACAGCTTATGATTGAGGACGGCATTCTGGAGGAAATCCGGGATATCGATCTTACCACTACCGACGAACTGCTTCAGGATTCCCTCGCCAAAAGCTCCAGCAGCCGGCTGACCGAGATCATTTCAACGATCCAGGAAGAGCAAAACCGCATCATCAGGGCGGATCTGAACAAGCCCATCATCGTCCAGGGAGCGGCGGGAAGCGGAAAGACGACCATCGCCCTCCACCGGATCAGTTACTTCATCTATCAATATAAAGAGAATTTCCTGCCGGAGCAGCTGATGATCCTGGCTCCGAGCCAGCTGTTCATAGACTACATATCAGAAGCATTGCCGGAGCTTGGTGTGGAAAGAGTCAGGCAGACGACTTTCCCCGAGTATGTCCTGCAGTGCCTTACCGGGAATTTTTCCATCGCTGAGGACAGGAAGCTCATCCAGCTTCTTGAAG
Organism: Bacillus infantis; assembly: GCF_020171945.1. GTDB lineage: Bacteria > Bacillota > Bacilli > Bacillales > Cytobacillaceae > Bacillus_AB > Bacillus_AB infantis_A. The sequence continues at coordinate 68,268 of NZ_JAIVAP010000003.1, forward strand.
AAAAAGGGGAAGGGCCCGGCCTCAGAGTGTCAGAAATTAAAGGATCCCGTCTGTTTAAGACCATACTGGATCATTATTTAAAAAGCATTTCCTTTACCTTTTATCCTACTGAAGATTTTATGGCAGATAAGTTCCGTCTGTTCAGCAGAAAAAAATTTATCAGGCTTTTCCATGAAGATTATCATTATCTTCCCTATTTCAGGAGGCTTGAGAAGCTTAAAAGCATCCTTCAAGGCGATCTGAAAAGGAAGAAAAAGAACATCCTGGCCAAAATTGAAGCCTACTATGATGACAGGATTGACAGGGCCATATACCGCGGCAAGGATGCAGACAAAAGGAGAGAATATGTCTCACATGCTCTTGATCAAAAAGCCGAGCGGCTGGAGGAGGTCCAAAAGAGCATCAGAAGGGCTGTCCCCGACTATATGAAGCAGTTTCCTAAAAAGAAGGCGCTGGATTACTACCGTGAGCTTTTCGAGGATCCGGCAAGAATCGTCCGTTTTTCAGGAAATGAACTGACGAAAGGCGAAGCAGAAGAATTATGCAGCTATTCTCTTTCTCTCCTTGACAAGAAGAAGGTTGAACGTGAAGATCTGGCTGCTCTCCTGTATTTGCAGACAGAGCTGTATGGGGTTGATAAAGACCTTAAGGCAAAGAATATCGTTATTGATGAAGCCCAGGATTACAGCTATATGGAAATATATGCTTTGAAAAAGGCCTGTGATACAGATATGTTTACGCTGGTGGGAGATCTCGCCCAGGGAATCCATTCTTATCGGGGGCTAAAGGCGTGGGAACCGGTCGTCAGCGGGATATTCCCGCGCGCTACCTATACAGAGCTGCAGAAAAGCTATCGGACAACAATAGAAATCATGGAAATGGCAAACCGCCTGCTGAAGCTCCTGCCTTATTCCTTTCCGCAGGTGGAACCTGTTGTGAGACATGGTGAGAGCCCGGCTTTTATAAAAAGAGAAGAAGGAGCCAGGCTCGCGCGGCAGATTGCAGAAAAGGTGAAGGAGCTGCGGAAAGAGCAGCTAAAGAACTTTGCTGTTATCGGCAAGACAATGAAGGACTGCCAAACTTTATATGATTATTTCAAGGTAGAGACTGAGGAAAAAGTCCGTCTGCTTGCAGAACAGGAGAGCATTCCAAAGGATGAAATTGTGATTGTGCCTTCCTACTTATCCAAGGGACTGGAATTTGATGCAGTATTTATCGTTTCAATACATGAAAAATACGATGCGTCTTCAGAAATCGATATAAAGCTTCTATACGTGGGGATGACCAGGCCGCTCCACCGGCTGTACTTTTACGGCGGGGAGAAGGCAGATTTCCTGCTTGAATAATAAAGCATGTAGGGGAATCCTGTTGAACAGGATTCCTTTTTTTTGCGACAGATTCTTTTAAATTAAAAAATGGGCTTGTTTTCAAAAAAATCATTGCTTTAATTCCGTTTTGGACGAGATTTCCAGGGGAAGAAGATTATTACAACCTCGGCGAAAGCCGTTTATATAAAATGGGCGGCTGCAGCGGGAGCAGCCGCTTTTGGTTTTTTTAAGAACATTCTTACACCTTGGCAAGTACAAATTTTTTATATTCCCGCTTTACAAAAAAACATCCTAGCAAATAAAGGAAAGAAGACGCATGTTTTAGATTTTGAAGCCGGGGTAATTTATTTGTACAAGCAGCAAACAACAAACCGAAAAGGAGGGTGATGGTTGAAGAAACTCTATTCGGTACCGATTATTGCCATCTTAATATTTCTTATAGGCTGCAGCAACGGGCAGGAAGCTGAGCAGGAGCTGAATCAGGCGGCTGATGAAATTGAGCAGTCAGCTGAGGAAGTTGCTCAATCTGCCAAGGAAAAGACTGAAGAGGCTGCTGATGAAGTAAAAGAAAATGCGCCTGATACGATTAATAAAATCAAAGGTGCATTAGAGGAAGGCAAAGAAACTGTTAAGCAAGAAATAGTCGAAAAAGGGGATACTGTTAAAGCGGAGGAGGATTTTTACCTCGCTGCCACCCCTGAGGCCTATGACAGCCTATACGATTTCATCCAAATCAATGATTACGATGGGATTAAACAGCTGGAAGAAGAAAAGGATGCGCTGCTTGTAGAAAAAGGGACCGAACTTGAAGTGCTGGACCGGGATACGGTCCGTGTCAAAGTGGCGGTAAAGGCCGGAGATGAAGAAGGCTTTGCGCCAGTCAATCTGTTAGAGCCAGCTGGCAACAGCTGATGCTTTTATAAACTACATTCTGCAAAAAAAAACTAATTAGGAGTGAGAAATTATGTTAAGTTTTCTTTGGGCATTAATTATTGGTGGAATCATCGGATGGATTGCCGGCATGATCGTAGGAAGAGACATCCCGGGCGGCGTCATCGGTAATATTATCGCAGGTTTCGTCGGAGCTTGGTTAGGTACACTGATTCTTGGCGACTGGGGTCCTGTTGTAGCTGACTTTGCCATTATCCCTGCTATTATCGGTGCAATCGTTCTAGTATTTGTGCTAAGCCTGATCATGAAAGGCATGCGCAAAGCAGACTAATACAAAAAAGCCCCTTTTTAGGGGCTTTTTTGGTGTTTAATTAACTTTTGTTTGGTTTAGCTGGAACCCTCTGTACGGCTTTTCATGTGTTCTGCGGAAGATTTAAAGCTCCTCCAGCTGAAACCCTTTGAACATTTCCGGGTTGCCGGTTATTGGTGCGTAACAGACTACCGCTTCCTCTGTAAATGGATGCGGCACCTCCAGCTTGGCAGCATGAAGGGCCTGGCGAGGATACACCGGGCTGCCGCCATACAATCTGTCCCCGGTCAATGGGTGGCCCATATCACTGAAATGGACCCTGATCTGATGGGTTCTTCCTGTTTCCAGCCGGCAGGATACAAGAGTCTGCTGCTCTCTTGGAAAGACTGCAGCAACCTCATAATGGGTGACAGCATCCTGACCGCCTGGGGAAACCCGCCTTCTGGTGGGGTGATGCCTGTCCCTTCCAATCGGCTTGCGGATCACCCCTTTTTTTTGTTTAATGATCCCGTCCGCCATGGCAATATAGGTCCGCTTGATTTTTCTTTCCTTAAGAAGCTGATCGAGCATGCCTCCTGCAAGTGCGTGCTTGGCAAACAATACAGCACCGGTTGTATCTTTATCAAGGCGGTGGATGTGTTTGAGGTGGCGATATTCCCCTTTGGCCAGGAGATGATATGCAGCCGCGTTGGCAAGCGTGTCTTCCTGCATCGGCTCATTGGGATGGGTATCCATGCCGGCAGGCTTGTTGAGAATCAGCATATGCTCATCTTCGTAGAGCACGTCAATGTCATGGTATGCAGGCTTAACGCCGAACTCCTCTTCTGCAAAAAGCTTTAACTCAAGCCTGCTTCCTTTGGCAAGCGGTGATGTCCAGCGGGGAGCCGTGCCATCCACTCTTATGCTTTTTTCCATCCGCATCAGATGGATTTGCTTTTTTGGGGCCTTCCAGCGGGTGCGGAGAAGCTCCTCAAGCGTCAAACCCTCCCAGTGGCTGGGAATTATTATTTCATACCATTCTCCTTTTTTCTTCGTAATGATACAAAGCCCTCCTTCATCCAGTATTTCCCTATAATAGTCAGCCGATGATTTACATATAAATCATACATGAAAAAAGTTTCCATGCAATGAATGCCACCAGTCGATTTATGCCTCTCCAGCTTGCTCCATTATTGTATAATTGAAAGCGGATAAGCCAAAAGACATATTTTTATGTAAAAAAAAGCGGTTTCTTCATTCATGATTTCCTAGGTCATGTAAAAAAATGCCGTCTCTATGGGTATAATTACCACCCTTAGAGTTTCGGCTGATATGTTATTCTAGGAATATATGTTACGAAATGATTACAAGGATTACAAAGGTGGGTTTTCAGTGAAAGTAGTTTTTGCATCGACTCCTAACCAGGAAGAGAGGATCAAGGAACTGGTAGATTATTTTTATACATCTATTTTTCCTGCTTATTTTTCAGATGAGGATATTAAAGAGTTTGAAAAGCTGAAGGTGCTGCATACTTCAACCAGGCATTTTGAATATTTCGGGACTTTAAAGGAAGCATTTCAGGTGATCGCCAGCCTGCAGACGCTTATTTCCATCCTGGAATCTTCTGATCCGGAAAACCGATATGAGGATATTTTTCAGAAGAACGTACATATCCTGAAAGATTTCGGACTTTTCTTTCCTTTCGGCTTCAGCTCTTTTATTGATGCAAAAGAGCTGAAGGGTGATATGTTTAGTGTGTATACGAAAGCGGCGAATGAGCTTTTGGTTTAAAATGAGGCAAAAATATTGAGTTTGAAGAACGGGAAGGAGCGGGGGTGCTTCTTGCCGTTTTTTCATGTTTTTGTTCCTATTTAGAATTAGATTGCGCTATGAATGAGGCTGTTGATCTGCACTCCAGGCACTTCGCTTTCCGCGGGGCGGCGCTGAGCCTCCTCAGAGCAAGCTCCTGCGGGGTCTCAGCTTTGCCGCTATCTCCCGCAGGAGTCTGCGTGCCTTCCGTTCCGATCAACAGGGCGTTGAGAGTTTTAGCTGCTGCTTAACTTTTTTAGGGTAGTCCAGGAAATGATTGCTGTTTCTAATCCTATTTAAAATCAAAAGATTTTATTAGATTTGGGCTATAACCGAGGCCTGTTGATCTGCACTCCAGGCACTTCGCTTTCCGCGGGGCGGCGCTGAGCCTCCTCAGAGCAAGCTCCTGCGGGGTCTCAGCTTTGCCGCTATCTCCCGCAGGAGTCTGCGTGCCTTCCGTTCCGATCAACAGGGCTTTTTAAACACATGAGCAATTTTGCAAAATAGAGAATAAATGATTCGTTTTATATTTGATTAGTTCAATAAAGTCAAAATAAAAAGAACTGAATGTCTTCTTTACACCACACTATTGTACACCCTGAAAAAACAAATCTTAATAGGTATAAATGAGCGTAGTATGGGGCATCCTGCAAAACAACCAGCTCCTTCCGTAATGTAGCTCTGATTTGGGGATGTTCTGTAACTGCAGACATTCTTGATGTATTAACCTACGATGTTACGAGTAGGAGCTTGTTTTTATTCGGGACAGCCTTATGATAGAAGCATTAAATCCTTTAAAAAAAGAATAGGGACATAAAAGTTTTTTAAGGTCTTGGTGATATACAACGAAAAAACGGGAAGGATTGCTCCTTCCCGTTTTTTCTTATTTAGAGTTCTCGTTAAACCATTTTTCGAATACTTCTTTGTCCTGTGAGCCTGTGATTCTGTTTGTTTCTTTGCCGTCTTTGTATTGAACGATTGTTGGTGTTTCGTTTATGTTGTAGTTATCCCAGCCGTTTTCGAATTCCCATAAGTTGAATTGGACAAGGTCGACTCCCATTTCATCTGCCAGCGGGGCGACAACAGGGGTTGTCCTTTGGCAGTGCGGACATGTAGGGCTGAAGAAGTAGACGGTTGCATCTTCTCCTGCTTCAAGCTTTTTCTCCAGTTCATCCGGGAGAATAATGTTCTGGTAGTTTGGATCATCGAGCTGGTCGATTGTTTCAGATTTCAGATTCTCTGTTCCGTAAGGGTTGTCCCCTGATACCTTTTCTTTATTCTGCATACTGGTGAGCACTGCCACACCTGCAAATAATGCTATGATAATAACTAAAAATATGATGACTTTCTTCAAATCACACTGCCTCCTTTGTTTTTTTCCAGATGATCAGGCTTGTTATAAAAATAATGATAAAAGCAGTAAGCGCAAGCAGGGGAATCGTAATGAATCCCAGCCAGTTGATATATTGCCCTGTGCATGGGACCCTGCCGCAGGAAAGGGCACTTTCTCCAAGGAAAGCGACTTTCTGGATGGAATAATGATAAATCGAAATGCATGCACCGGCAGCGGAGAGGATCATTGTATAAAAGCTGATTTTAAAGTCTTTTTTAATCACAGCGATCCCGAGTATGACGGCGAGCGGGTACATGGCGATACGCTGGTACCAGCAGAGTGCGCAGGGCTCATAATGGCGGACTTCAGAAAAATAGAGGCTTCCGAACATCGCCAGGATGGATGCAGCCCAGGCAAGGAATAAAAGGTTCTCCCTCGGGTCTTGTTTTGGCTTATCCATATGCTTCTCCTTTATTAGTTTATGGTGAAATTATAAAGAGATTCTCCGGGCTTGTAAATTACCTTGAATTAAAGACACCTAATCTTCACATTTGTGCAATGTTCAGGACAGCATGAGAGCGGGTGTGCAGGCATATGCTGATAGCGGCAGCCGGAGGTTCTTTCTAACATTCTACCATTGATGCAGGGGCAAGCATCAGTCCTAAAATTATCCTATCTTTAAAAGGAGCATAAAGATGAAAAAACATGCGTTAGTCATTGGCGGAACGGGTATGTTAAAAAGAGTGATTGAATCGCTCTGCAAGGAAGGATTCCATGTAAGTGCAATGGGCAGAAGCCATGATCATTTTGCGAAGATGATGGAAGAAATCTCTGCACCTGAAGGAAAAGTTTCTTTTATACAAGCAGACTATTACAGTCCCATCCAATTCCAGGAAGGCTTGATCCAAGCTGTTCGGGACCGGGGAACGTTCGATCTGGGCATGGATGAGAAGCGATGCTTCGGAAAGCTTCCAGTGGCTTTTGCAGTACATAGCGCAAGATGACAAGTATACAGAGCTGTATGAAATTAAAGGCAGCCATGCTTCAAGGGAGCCTTTTAATGGCCTGGACTCTGCTTCGTTAAAGTGGATGAGGATCATTCTTGGATTCCGTTTTGAGGAGGATACGGCAAGATGGCTGACCCACGACGAAATTTCTGAGGGTGTGCTGAAGGCAATCAGCCTGAAAGCCCCATTATATACAGTGGGAGTGACGGAGCCGTGGGAGAAAAGGCCCTCATAGTGTTAATGCCATTAACAGAGCAGCCCGAATAAGAGGAGATGCAGACAATATGTCAAAATTGGATTTAAGCAAGTTTGAGAAAAAAATGATTATCCGCAATACAAGGGCTGAAGATATTGACAAAATCATAGCCCTGCAGGAGCTTTGCTTCCCCGGCATGGATCCGTGGAAGCGGGAGCATTTGGAGAGCCATCTGGAAGTCTTCCCGGAGGGCCAGTTTGTCGCAGAATATGATGGCGATATCATCGGGTCCTGTTCCAGCCTGATCATCAATTTCGATGAATATGATGACAGGCATTCGTGGAGCGATGTGACGGATAATGGCTATATTACGAACCATAATCCGGATGGGTATAATTTATACGGCATCGAAGTGATGGTGCACCCTGAGTTCCGCCGCATGAAAATCGGCTACCGCCTGTATGAGGCACGAAAAGAGCTGGTGCGGCAGATGAACCTGAAAAGCATCATCATTGGCGGCAGGATCCCGAACTACCATAAATATGCCGGGGAAATGAGCCCGCGAGAGTATGTAAGCGAGGTATCCCGCCATAAAATTTATGATCCGGTCCTCTCTTTCCAGCTCCTTAATGAGTTCAGCCTCATGCGGATCAATCCCAATTATTTGCCGGATGATGTCCAGTCCAACAAATATGCAACCCTGATGGAATGGAATAATGTCGATTACCTGCCAACGACCAAAAGATTTTATAAAACAAGCTACCCTGTAAGGATCTGCGTAGTGCAGTATATGATGAGGCAAATCAGTTCCTTTGACGATTTTGCAAGCCAGGTGGAATATTTCACAGATGTCGCCTCAGATGCAGGGGCAGATTTTGCGGTTTTCCCAGAGATATTCACTACGCAGCTGATGTCATTCCTTGATGAGAAGTCACCAAGCCTCGCGGTGCGGAGGGTTACAGAGTATACAGAAGAATATATCGAGCTGTTTACCGATCTGGCTGTCAGATATAACGTCAATATTATCGGCGGCTCCCATTTCGTCAAAGAAGATGATGATGAAATCTATAATATTGCCTATCTTTTCCGGAGAGATGGCACAATTGAAAAGCAATATAAGCTCCATATCACTCCGAATGAGCGCAAATGGTGGGGAATCAGCCGCGGGGATGAAGTGAAGGTATTCGATACAGACTGCGGAAGGATTGCGATACAGATCTGCTATGATATTGAATTTCCTGAGCTTGCCAGGATTGCAGCCGATAAAGGTGCAAAAATCATTTTCACCCCATTCTGCACAGAAGACCGCCAAGGCTATCTGCGTGTCAGGTACTGTGCTCAGGCAAGAGCGGTCGAAAATCAGATCTATACGGTTATTTCTGGAACGGTCGGGAATCTGCCGCAAACAGAGAATATGGATATCCAATATGCGCAGTCAGGCATTTTTGCGCCGTCGGACTTTGAATTTGCAAGGGACGGCATCGTTGGAGAGACTAATCCTAATATCGAAATGGTGCTGATCGGGGATGTGGACCTGGAAATCCTCAGACGCCAGCGCCAGGACGGAACGGTCCGCCAGCTGAAGGACCGGCGCCATGATATCTATAAGATTCATTACAAAAAATAACATCAGCAGCCTGCCTTTCACTGGCAGGCCTTTTTCTATATAATGAAATTGCGGAAAATTGTCGTGAAAGCTCGAAAGGTTTCAGGAGGAGATTCGCGGGCCGCAGCAGAATCTATAGAATTACAGCCCTGTGAAGGGGTGAACAAGTACATAACAGACAAAAAGCAGCAAGAGCGCCAGATGCTTTACTGCAATCAGCCTGTTGAAAGGCAGCCGGGAGGTAAAGAGATGGACTGGAAACAAAAAGCGGAAAAATGGCTTGGATATACAAACATGGACAGCACCCTGAAAAAGGAGCTGGCAGAGCTTCGCTTGGATGACAGCAAGATGGAGGACGCCTTCTATAAAGACCTTGAATTCGGCACAGGCGGCATGAGGGGAGAAATTGGCCCCGGCACCAACAGAATGAACATTTATACGGTCAGGAAGGCTGCAGCCGGCCTTGCTGCGTATATTGAAACATACGGGACAGAAGCTAAGAAAAGAGGCGCGGCAATCGCGTACGATTCTCGCTATATGTCAAAGGAATTTGCAATGGAAACGGCTAAAACGCTGGCAACGCGCGGAATCCGCGCCTATGTATTCAAAGGTTTGAGGCCAACGCCTGAGCTATCCTTTGCGGTCCGTTATCTGCAGGCATTTGCCGGTGTTGTGATCACCGCAAGCCACAACCCGCCTGAGTATAATGGCTATAAGGTGTACGGTGAGGATGGCGCACAGCTGCCTCCTGAAAGCGCAGACATCGTTATTGAAAAAGTCAATGAAATTGAAAATGAATTGCTGATAGAGGCGGCGGAAGAAGAAACGCTGCTGGAGCAAGGGCTCATTACGATGATTGGTGAGGAAGTAGACCAGGCATATCAGGAAAAGCTCAAAACCATTTCGGAAAATCCGGCTCTTGGCAGTGAAACAGACATAAAAATCGTTTTCACCCCGCTGCATGGTACGGCAGGGAAGCCTGTGCAGGATATACTGGCAGCAATGGATTACAGGCATGTTTATACAGTTGAAGAGCAGGCTGTTCCAGACCCGGGCTTCTCAACTGTCAAAAGTCCGAATCCGGAAGAGCATGCCGCATTTGAATTCGCAATCAAGCTTGGCAATGAGGTTGGGGCAGATCTCCTGATCGCAACAGATCCTGACGCTGACAGGCTTGGAATTGCGGTCAAGGATGACAAAGGGGAATATACCGTCCTGACCGGGAACCAGACCGGCGCCATTCTGCTTCATTATATCCTGAACGAAAAGAAAGCAAAGGGAACGCTTCCTTCCAATGGAGCGATGCTGAAAACGATTGTTACATCAGAGCTGGGTGCAAAAATTGCCGAGTCCCATGATGTAGAGGTCATGGATGTGCTTACGGGCTTTAAATTCATCGCCGAGAAAATCAATGCTTTCTATAAAGATAACAGCTACAAATTCCTGTTCGGCTACGAAGAGAGCTATGGCTATCTGATCGGCGATTTTGCCCGTGATAAAGATGCCGTCCAGGCTGCCCTTCTGGCGACAGAAGCATGCGCTTTCTACAAGAAAAAGGGAATGTCGCTGTATGATGCGCTGATGGCTATCTACGAGGAATATGGCTATTATTTGGAAGGGCTCAGATCTCTTACCCTTAAAGGGAAGCAGGGGGCCGAGCTGATCCAGGAAACGCTGGCTTCCTTCCGCAGAGATCCGATTGAAGTTCTGGGTGAATGGAAGGTCCTGAGGATGGAGGATTATCTTACTGGCCTTGCAAAGCCGGCCTCTGGGGAAGAAGAGCCAATCGGCCTGCCAAAGTCAAATGTCATCAAGTATCTTTTTGAGGACGGTTCATGGATCTGCCTGCGCCCTTCCGGAACAGAGCCAAAGATCAAATTCTATTTCGGCGTGAACAGCACAGGGCTGGAAGAGAGCAGGGAGAAACTGGCCAGGCTTGAAAACCAGTTCATGATCCTGATTGATGAAAAAATGAAAAAGCTGGAAGAGGCCAAGAAGGCCTGATTGGAGAAAAGGCGGCCGTTCTGCAGAGCAGAATCCGCCTTTTCTTCTGCGCGTTTTTAACAAAGAAGCTGCAACTTTAGCCGCAGATTCTCCTCATCCAAAATGCGAAGGCCGAACTGTCCATAAAGCTTTATAATAAAGAGAGTAAAAATGGGAGGCACGAGGATGACCAAGGAAGACAGGCTTTCTGAAGTGAAAATATTAAAAGAAATCGCAGAGCTTCTCAATGAGGGGACGGATATGAAGTCAGTCCTGCCGGAAGTGCTGAAGAAGCTGCTTGAAGTGACAAATCTGGAAACAGGCTGGATCTTTCTCATTGATGGGGAAGGCAAGTATAATTTAGCCGCAAAAGAGCGGCTTCCGCAGGCCTTGTCTTTAAATCATTATGCGCCAATGTGCCAGGGAGGATGCTGGTGTGTTGATAGATTCAATAGTGGCAAGCTGAATAAGGCGACTAATATTATCGGCTGCAAGCGGATTGAAGACGCGATTGAAGAGGGGCGCAGCGGCACGAACGGGCTTACCCACCATGCCAGTGTTCCTTTAAGGGCTGGGGATGAGAGGTTCGGCATCCTGAACATCGGCTCCCCTCATAAAACCAGGTTCGCTGATGGGGAGCTGGCACTATTGGAATCAGTTGCTTTCCAGATCGGCACTGCCCTCAAGCGGATCGCCCTGACCCAAAGGGAGCAGGAGTTGGCTCTTACGGCTGAAAGGAACCGGCTTGCAAGAGACTTGCATGACTCTGTCAATCAGCTGTTATTTTCTGTGAACTTAACGGCAAGGGGCGGAATGGAAATGGCCGAAGGAGCTGAAGTGAAGGAAACATTTTCTTACATACAAGATCTTGCCCAGGAGGCGCTCAGCGAGATGAGGGCGCTGATCTGGCAGCTTCGCCCGCGCGGCCTTGAGAACGGGCTTGTCAGCGCCCTGAAGAATTATGGCCAAATGCTCGGGCTAAAGGTTGAGGCAGAAGTAAAAGGGGTCATCGCCCTTCCGGGAAAAATTGAAGAAGCATTATGGAGAATGGGGCAGGAAGCCTTCGGAAACTGCAAGAAGCATTCAGGCCAAGGTTCAGTGCGGCTTCTTGTGGAGGCAGACAGCAGCAGGATCATAATGATAATAAAGGATGAAGGCTGCGGCTTCTATTACGGCAAGGGAAAAGGCCTGCCGAGCATGGGTCTGAACAGCATGAAGGGAAGGGCGGAAATGCTAAAAGGCAGTTTCTCTATCAAAACAGCGCCCGGCCAAGGGACAGAAATACAGATAAGCATACCAATTTAAGGGGGATTATGATGAAAGTGCGCGTGCTGGTGGCTGATGACCACCATGTTGTCAGAAGGGGCCTGATTTTTTTCCTTAAGACACAGCAGGAGATTGAAATCGCCGGGGAGGCAAAGGATGGGCTGGAGGCTGTCGAGCAGACAGGTAGATTAAAGCCGGATATAGTCCTCATGGACCTGGATATGCCAAATATGAATGGGATAGAGGCAACAAGGCTGATCAAACAGAAATATCCGGAAACGAAGGTTCTGATGCTGACCAGCTTTTCCGATCAGGACCATGTCATTCCGGCGCTCGAGGCCGGGGCTTCGGGATACCAGCTGAAGGATATTGAACCGGATGAGCTTGTGAAGGCGATCGTCCAGGTTATGAAAGGGGAAAATCAGCTCCATCCCAAGGCAACATCCCACCTGCTGTCACATCTGTCCAACAAGGATAAAAAGAAAAGCCCCATAGATGATTTGACAAAACGGGAACTCGACGTATTGAAGGAGATAGCGAAAGGGAAAAGCAACAAAGAGATCGCTGCTTCCCTTTTTATCACAGAGAAAACGGTCAAGACACATGTATCCAATCTGCTGTCAAAGCTCGAGATTTCTGACCGGACGCAGGCAGCGCTGCTGGCCGTGAAGGAAAAGCTTGTTTAAATCGGCTCCATCCAAAGTTGTAGGTGCCTGAATTTTCAGTTAGACTAATTATGTATGTAACATTAAAACAAAGCGACGATTTCCGCGGTGCAGTCTCTCCCTATAATAAGAACATAGAGAAGCTACAGAAAAGGAGAGAGAACTAGCATGAAAATTGCAGTATTTAGCGGAAGTCCACGAAAAAAGGGCAGGACAGGAATTGCTGCCCGGTATATTGCCGAAAAGTACGGAGCAGACCTGATCGATTTAAGCCTGGGGGAAATCCCCCTTTACAGCGGGGAGCAGCACCAGTACGAGCTGACGGCTGTAAAGGAGCTGCGCCAGAGGGCGGCAGAGGCTGACGGAATTGTGCTTGCTTCACCTGAATACCACAGTGCCATGAGCGGGGTGCTGAAAAACGCCCTTGATTTCCTGAGCAGCGATCAGTTCGCCCATAAGCCGGTTGCACTGCTCGCTGTATCCGGCGGAGGAAAAGGGGGCATCAATGCCCTCAATAATATGAGGACTGTCGGCAGAGGGGTCTATGCAAATGTGATCCCAAAACAGCTTGTGCTTGATCCTCACTGCTTTGATTATGATAATGACGGGCTGAACGAGGAGCCGGCAGCTCTCGTCGATCAGCTGATGGATGAACTGAAGCTTTATGTAAATGGCTATGTCCAGATGAAAGGCAAGTAAGGAAAAAGCATGAATGGATTGTACCGCGATCGTCGCTTCTGCTTTATTGTTGCTGCCAATATTCTGTCTTCCATCGGGTCTGGGATTACCATGATTGCCATTCCCTGGCTGCTTGCATCCGGCGCAAACGGCGGGAAGGTTTTCGGCTATGCGGCCATAGCCATGACCATCATTAATTTTGCTGTTACACCGTTTTTGGGGCAGCTGATTGACCGCTTTTCCCGCAAAAGGATTCTGTTGTTCGGGGAAGGAGCAGGCTTTATCATCATCGCTGCTTTTTCTGCAGCCGGCTATTTTGGACTCGGTTATGAAACAGTTCATCTAATCATTCTGTACGGGGCTGGAAGCCTTTATTATACATTGTTTTATCCCGCCATCTTTGCATTCAACCAGGAAATTTTCGACCCTTCCCACTATAGAAGGCTTAATGGCGCCATGGAGATTCAGGGCCAGCTTTCAAGTGTAGCAGCGGGGGCGTTTGCAGCGGCCATCATATCCACTGTCCCTCTTGAGCGGATACTGCTGATTGATGCTTTGACCTATTTGGGAGCATTGGGGCTGTTTTGGCTGATTCCTTATACTTCAGGAGAAAAGTCTGTTAAGCAGCAGGGGACAGTGAAGGCTGGAGGCGGTCTTTTGTATCTGAAAGCAAGGCCGGCGCTGTTTGTCTTCCTCTTTGCTTCGATGATGCCTTTTATTGGCGTAATGGTGACCAATTACCTTTTCCCTGTTTATATTGCGGATATTCTGCAGGCAGATGCTTCGGTATATGGAACCCAAAGCATGATCTACGGGATAGGAGCCGCATTTGCCGGACTCGCTGTTCCAGCCATCGCTTCCCGGTGGGGCAATGAAAGGTCGATCATTCTGACGATCGGTGCCTATACAGCAGCCATTTCGGTTATTGTCTTTATAAAAGATGTTCCTGTCTTCTTATCCTTGGCCATCTTCCTGGCCTTTGGCAATGCGGGAACAAGGGTGGCAAGGAATGCGCTTATGATGGAAATGGTGCCCAATCATCTGATTGGCAGGACAGACAGCCTGTTCCGTTCCATGGGCCTTTTGATCCGGACTCTGCTCCTGGTTGTTTTTACCGGGCTGTCAGGAGCCCCAAGCATAGCATTCAGTTTTTATATTTTATCCTTCCTGCTCATTTTTTCATTCGCAGCGGCTGTTATAGCAGGAAAGCTGCTGTTCCAGGAAGGACAACCGGAGAAATCAATAGGGGAAGCAAAGGAAAACACGGCCTGAATGACCGTGTTTTTTTGGTGGAATCCTTATATAGACAGAGGCTCCTTAAACAGGCTCTCCTCTGAAATTTCATTGGCATGATCGATATATCTCAGCAAAGAATACAAATGCTTTTCAATCATAGAATAATCTTTTTCAAAGTTATACGCATGCAGGAAATGCTCGATTTTCTTTGAAAGGAACTGGTCCTGGGTTCGGACCATCAATATCAGGAGATTATCCCATTCCGAACGGTGTGTATAGTACAGCGCCCGGTCATAATCGACTTTATTCATCTGGCTCACCCTCCTATGTTGAGGAGATGATATTAGTTTGCGCCCTTCCGTACAGAATTCTCTCAGCAAATGTTGGTCTTCCTGATACAGCGCGGTTCTCATCTTTTACCTGCATATGAACTGTCAGTACCGGATACTTTCCTGCAGGAAATGACTATGTATAAAGGCTGCTTTCCTGAAGAAAGCTAATGAAAAAGATGGAGGTCCAAAACATGAAAAAACATTTCCTGTCTCTGCTGCTTTTTGGATTTTTATTATCAGCATTCGCTTCTCCTGCAGCCCTGGCTGTTCAAAAGCCTGATTATGAAAAGTTCGGCCGCATTGCCACTGCTGTTATCAAAGAGGACTATCCCGGGGAAGAAGTCGTTGACTACCAGTACCAGGGGCGCCAGGCTTTGTCAGAGAATACGGCAGCAGACCTGTTCGAGTTTCAGGTAAAAGAAGGCCAGAAAACGAAGACAGTCGTCATAAGGGTGTCGCATGATACTGTTAATGATAAACTGATCAGCTTATCTGTGGAAGAGAAAAAGTAGACCACCAAGGGGCTCCGGATGCAGGGTCCCTTTTTATTGATTCATCAATCCCGTCCTTCTCTCATAAATTGAGATAAGAACATAAAGGAGGAGAGATGATGAGAGACACCGACCGCAAAGGCCTCGAGCATGCCATACAAGAAATAACCGAGATTGCCACGGGTTTCGGCTTGGATTTTTATCCGATGCGGTATGAAATATGCCCTGCCGATATCATTTATACATTTGGCGCCTACGGGATGCCTACACGATTTTCCCACTGGAGCTTTGGCAAGCAGTTCTATAAGATGAAGCTCCATTATGACCTTGGCCTTTCAAAAATATATGAGCTTGTCATCAATTCAGATCCCTGCTACGCATTTCTGCTTGATTCGAATTCACTGATCCAGAATAAACTGATTGTTGCCCACGTCCTTGCCCACTGCGACTTTTTCAAAAATAATATCCGTTTTCAGAACACAAAAAGGGATATGGTGGAGAGCATGTCTGCAACAGCAGAAAGGATCCGCCAGTATGAAATCGAGCATGGAAAGCATGAGGTGGAAACCTTCCTGGATGCTGTGCTTGCCATCGAAGAACATATCGATCCAAGCCTGATGCGGCCGAAGCTTGCCTGGAGCGCCGAAGATCTTGAATATGAGGAAGATGAGGCGCCGGCTGCGACTCCTTACGATGATCTCTGGAATCTGGACAGCAGGAGCAAAAAGAAGCCGGAGAAGAAAAAGAAAACGAAGAAAATTCCGCCGCAGCCCGAGAAGGACCTTCTGCTGTTTATTGAATCATACAGCCGGGAGCTCTCAGACTGGCAGCGTGATATCCTGACGATGATGCGTGAGGAAATGCTGTATTTCTGGCCGCAGCTGGAAACGAAAATCATGAACGAAGGCTGGGCTTCCTACTGGCATCAAAGAATCCTTCGGGAATTGGATCTGACCAGCGATGAATCGATTGAATTTGCGAAGCTGAATGCAGGGGTGGTGCAGCCTTCGCGGACAAATATCAATCCATATTATCTTGGCCTGAAAATTTTTGAAGATATTGAAGACCGCTATGACAATCCTACAGAGGAAATGAAAAAGCGGGGCGTCCAAAGCGGATCAGGCAGGGAGAAGATGTTTGAAGTGCGCGAAGTTGAATCAGATATTTCCTTCCTGCGCAATTATTTGACAAAAGATCTGGTGATGCGGGAGGATATGTATCTGTTCCAGAAGCAGGGCAAGGATTACAAAATCGTCGACAAAGGCTGGGAAGAAGTCAGGGACCAGCTTGTCAGCATGAGGGTCAATGGGGGATTCCCGTACTTAACAGTCGTAGACGGAGATTATCTGAAAAATGGAGAGCTGTACCTAAAGCACGGATTTGAAGGAATTGAACTTGATCTGAAGTATCTTGAGAAAGTGCTACCTTACGTTCATCAGCTTTGGGGGCGCAATGTCAACTTGGAAACAATCGTCGAGGGGAAGCAGATGCTGTTTACTTATGATGGGAAGGGGATACACAGGAAATATTTGTAGGCATAAAAAAACAAAAAAGGGAGCCGTTTGGCTTCTTTTTTTTTGCAGTATCCTGTGGGAAAAAGGATTTATAGGGAAATTAACCGAAATGTGCTTCTAAAAAGAAAAAATGGAGGTGCAAATCCATGAAGAAGAGGAGCATATATTTATTTGGAGCTGCAGTGTTACTGGCAGTTTTATTATTCATGACCAATCCTTCAAAACAGGACTATCTGGAATTCAGTGAAAAGCAAACTGGAGAACCGCTTCCAGCAATCGTTCTAGCAGAGAGAACGAATTTTCTCTTATTTTCAGTTTATACGCCAAATGTCCATCATGAACAGGGTATCACACATTTGGGGATCTTCAGCAGTTTTTATCAGTTATCTGATGGTCAATTTGATGACTCCTGGCGAATGAAGTTGCTTGATTTTTTCAAGTGAAATCTATTTGCATGTCATTTCTTTTTTCTGGGCCTCCATAAGGCAGAGGAAAGCATCCATCAATATCAGCTCCATTGAAAAGCTCAGTTTTAAAAGGGTATGAAAGCTATGGGAAGTCAAGCACATCAACACCTTTTTGTTTTAATTGAATAATTGCAAACCTAAGGTTACACCAAAGAAAAGCGGAAACCCATTGCTTTTTTATATATAAGCATACTATTATATAAGCAATTGGTTATATTATAACTGGAGGTGTTCAACTTGGAGGAAGTCAAGGCAGACCTTGATAAAGCAGCAGGCATCCTAAAATTATTTGGCGATAAAACCCGCCTTACGATGGTGAAGATGCTCGACACCAATGATTATTGTGTCTGTGAATTTACCGGGATTTTTCAAATGAGCCAGCCTGCTGTCAGCCAGCATCTTAGAAAACTCAAGGATGCCGGGATTGTGAAAGAGGCCAGGAGAGGACAGTGGATCATCTACTCCCTCAATAAGGAAAGTGATTTTTATCCTTTCATTGCGAGCCTTCTCCAGCATCTCCCCAGCCAGGATTATAAACTAAAAGAACTTGAGGAACAGGGGCTCAGGATTTCCTGTGACTAATAGGGGGACAGCAGTTTGACATCGGTCATATTAGCAGCATTGATATTTTTATTTACGCTGATCATGGTCATTTGGCAGCCAAAAGGCCTGTCAATTGGCTGGTCGGCATGCGGCGGCGCGATTCTCGCCTTAATTGCCGGCGTTGTTGACTTCGGAGACGTACTGGATGTAACATCAATCGTCTGGAATGCAACTCTCGCTTTTATTGCGATCATTATCATCTCACTCATCCTGGATGAGATTGGTTTCTTCGAGTGGTCCGCCCTTCATATGGCAAGGGCCGCGAAGGGCAGCGGTGTCCGCATGTTTATCTATATCAGCATTCTCGGGGCCTTGGTGGCAGCCTTTTTTGCGAACGATGGAGCCGCACTCATCTTGACACCGATTGTCCTGGCAATGGTGCGGAATCTGAACTTGAATGAAAAGATGGTGTTTCCATTCATCATCGCCAGCGGTTTTATAGCGGACACGACCTCTTTGCCCTTAGTCGTGAGCAATTTGGTGAATATCGTTTCAGCCGACTTTTTCGGAATCGGGTTTGCGGAGTTTGCATCAAGGATGATCATTCCGAATTTCTTTTCATTAGGAGCCAGCATCCTGGTCCTATATCTTTTCTTTAGAAAAAGCATCCCGAAACAATATGATCTCTCCCAGCTAAAGAAACCGTCTGAAGCAATCAAAGACCAGGGGATGTTCCGCCTTTCATGGATTGTACTGGGCGTTTTATTGGCCGGCTATTTTGCCAGTGAATTTATAGGAGTCCCGGTATCCTTTATTGCCGGCATCATTGCCATCTTCTTTTTGCTTATGGCAAGGCGGAGTCCGGCGGTACAGACCAAAACGGTCATTAAGGGGGCTCCATGGGCCATTGTTTTCTTTTCAATCGGCATGTATGTTGTTGTCTACGGACTGCGGAATGCCGGGCTGACAGATGTACTGGCTGATGTGATTCAATTGGCAGCTGATCAAGGCTTATTTGCAGCAACGATCGGAATGGGCTTTATTGCCGCTATTCTCTCATCTGTAATGAACAACATGCCAACCGTCATGATAGACGCACTGGCAATTGCAGAAACGGATACCAGCGGAACCATCAGGGAGGCACTCATTTATGCGAATGTCATCGGTTCTGACCTTGGACCTAAAATCACGCCGATCGGTTCGCTTGCTACACTTCTTTGGCTTCATGTATTATCCCTGAAAGGAGTCAGGATTTCCTGGGGAACCTATTTCAAGACAGGGATTATCCTGACCATCCCGACATTATTTATTACATTGGCCGGCTTATATATCTGGCTGCTCATACTATAATATTAAACAACAAAGGAGACCTGACATATGTCTAAAAAAACAATTTACTTCCTATGCACCGGAAACTCATGCAGAAGCCAGATGGCTGAAGGATGGGCCAAAAAATATTTGGGCGAGGACTGGAACGTATATAGTGCGGGTATTGAAGCGCATGGGCTGAATCCCAACGCAGTAAAAGCTATGAAGGAAGCGGACATTGATATTTCCAGCCAGACATCAGATATCATCGACACGGAAATCCTGAACAATGCTGACCTCGTCGTTACACTTTGCGGCGATGCAGCAGATAAATGCCCAATGACTCCGCCTCATGTAAAACGCGAGCACTGGGGCTTTGATGACCCTGCCAAAGCGGAAGGAACAGACGAGGAAAAATGGGCATTTTTCCAGCGTGTGCGTGATGAGATAGGAGATCGCATCAAAATGTTCAGCGAAACTGGCGTTTGAGTCAAGCTCAGGTTTTTGCTTAAGTAACAAATGTAAAAATGAAGGCACATCCTTGTTAAAATGCAAAAATAGAAAGCACACATCTGCAGTTCAGATGTGTGCTTTTCTTTTGCCATCAAAGCTTTTACACTTCAGGCATCGGGGTAGGAGTCGATTCGATTCCTGTCCCTTTATATTTTTCATCGATCATAGTACGGATATCCTTAAGAGATGTCCCTTTATTAAATTCTGATTTAGCCTCACGGGCTATGTCTACACAGACCCCTCAGCCAAAGCCCATTGTATCAAGGGAAACGGTGTCGCCGTTTACGCTGTCAACAAAGCAATTAGTATTGCTTTCGTGGCCATCTTCCTCGTAGCAGCCGCAATAGCATGGCATATAATTAAGTACCTCGGGATGCTCGACTGCAAACTGATAAGCTTCCAGTATTTCAGGGCTGTCTGTGTAAGTGGTCACGGCCGCCCAATCATTGCTTCCTAAGGTATAAGTTAATTCCGGGGCACTCTGGTTCTTATGTTCACCTGAATGGCCTGCATGTGAAGAGTCTTCCTCTGCAGAAGAACATCCAGCAGCCAGCATGATGGCAGCAAGAATGGGGAAAATAGATTTCTTCATTGAACCTCCCTCTCTCTTAAATCTTCTATTACTATGCTAGCATACAAAAAAACCTCTCAATGAAACAATCCCTATTGAACTAATGTCAGAAAGGATTTTTGCTTTTTCAAAAAATAGACACATAATTCCCAGGAGTTTTAACAGAACATTCAAGCAAATGATTGACCGTTTGGCGAAATTTGCATAAACTAATAATCAAATATATGTTTGAATGTTGAGGTGATGCTTTGATGCAGAATGACATTTGTGAAGTAAAATGCGTTGATGAAGTAAAAGTTAAACGTATAAAGAATAGCATTGAAAAAGAAAATACACAGGCAGTTGCGCAATTATTTAAGGCGCTGTCCGATGATACCAGGGTTAAGATTGCTCTTTCCCTTTGCCATGAAGAGGAACTGTGCGTATGTGATGTTGCCAATATTGTCGGGAGTACGACTGCTACAGCCTCCCACCACTTGCGCCTGCTGCGCAATCTTGGGCTGGCAAAATACCGGAAAGAGGGCAAGCTTGTTTATTATTCCCTGGACGACGACCATGTGAAGCAGCTGATACGGATTGCCTTTGAACATCAGAAGGAGGTGGCAGGCCAATGAGTGAGTCTTTGGAGAAATCTATTGATAAAACGGTCTATAGAGTGCAGG
Source organism: Bacillus infantis (assembly GCF_020171945.1). GTDB lineage: Bacteria > Bacillota > Bacilli > Bacillales > Cytobacillaceae > Bacillus_AB > Bacillus_AB infantis_A. The sequence goes on from NZ_JAIVAP010000003.1 coordinate 88,956, forward strand.
GCTTTTCCTGAGCAGGCTGTGCCGCTAAGTTCGAAAAGAACGTAAAACACCTGGATGGTGTTTCTAATGCAAATGTTAACTTTGGCGCTTCAAAACTGACTGTATACGGAGACGCCACGATTATGGAACTGGAAAAGGCCGGTGCCTTTGAAAACCTGCGTATCATTCCTGAGAATCAGCGGTTTGAAGAAAAGAAAGAGCCTTTTTGGCAAAAGCATTCTTATGTTATTGCATCCTTTCTCCTGTTGATTATAGGCTGGGCAGCTGGACAGGTGAATGGCGAGGGAAGCCTGTCCTCTGTCCTTGCGTACGGTGCATCAATAGCAGTGGGAGGCTGGCGCCTTTTTATAACCGGCTTAAAAAATCTCTTCCGCCTCCAGTTTGATATGAGGACGCTTATGACCATAGCGGTCATTGGGGCAGCTTTTATAGGTGAGTGGGGGGAAGGGGCGACTGTGGTCATATTATTTGCCATCAGTGAAGCCCTTGAGACTTATTCCATGGATAAAGCCCGGCAATCGATCCGGACACTGATGGATATTGCCCCTAAGGAAGCGCTGATCCGCAGGGGAAATCAGGAACTGATGGTTGAAGTGGATGATATACAGCCGGGAGATATTATGATTATTAAGCCAGGACAGAAAATCGCGATGGATGGAACCGTGGCTAAAGGCTTTTCTTCCGTCAACCAGGCGGCGATCACAGGTGAATCTGTCCCGGTTTCAAAAAGCATTGGGGATGAAGTATTCGCAGGGACTTTGAACGAAGAAGGTGTCCTTGAAGTTCAGGTCACAAAACGGGCGGAAGATACGACAATTGCAAAAATCATTCATCTTGTAGAGGAGGCACAGGCTGAAAGGGCCCCTTCACAGGCATTTGTCGACAGATTTGCAAAGTACTACACACCCATTATTATAATGGTCGCATTTGGTGCGGCAGTTGTTCCGCCTCTATTTTTTGGTGCTGACTGGAGCGAATGGATCTACCAGGGACTTGCTGTGCTGGTGGTTGGCTGTCCGTGTGCCCTGGTCATTTCAACTCCGGTTGCCATCGTGACGGCGATTGGGAATGCTGCTAAAAATGGCGTACTGATCAAAGGCGGAATCCATCTGGAAGAGATGGGGGCCATTAAGGCTCTTGCCTTTGATAAAACAGGGACCCTTACAAAAGGAACTCCCGCTGTCACGGATTATATACCCTCTCCCGGGACTGAATCCAAACAGCTGCTTTCTGTTGTGGCTGCCCTGGAGAATGGCTCACAGCATCCATTGGCATCAGCCATCATGAAAAAAGCGGAGCAAGAAGGGCTGGACTACAAAAACATTGAAGTGGAGGACTTTGCCTCCATCACGGGAAAAGGAATTAAAGGCAGAGTATATGGTGAAACCTACTATGTCGGCAGTCCAAATCTTTTTGATGATGTACTGCTGAATGGAATTCCTGATGAATTAAGATTGATGATCCTGGACCTGCAAAATCAAGGCAAGACAGTGATGGCAGCAGGGACACCAGCTGGAATTCTGGGAGTGATTGCTGTAGCGGATGTTCTGAGGGAAAACAGCAGGGATGTCATTCAAAAGCTGCACGCATTAGGAATTGAGAAGACTGTAATGCTGACAGGTGATAATCTTGGAACGGCGAAAGCCATTGGAGGCCAAGCGGGAGTAACAGACATCAAAGCCGAACTGCTGCCTGCAGACAAACTCACCTATATCAAAGAATTGCGGGAGAAATATCACCGTGCCGGCATGGTTGGTGACGGTGTGAATGATGCACCTGCACTGGCTGCTTCGACAGTTGGGATTGCCATGGGAGGCGCTGGTACGGATACCGCTCTTGAAACGGCGGATATTGCGCTGATGGCTGATGATCTTGGGAAGCTGCCTTTTACAGTTAAGCTGAGCAGAAAAGCAATGACGATCATCAAGCAGAATATAACATTCTCGCTGGGCATTAAGCTTGTTGCCCTGCTGCTTGTCATTCCAGGCTGGCTTACTTTATGGATCGCCATCTTTGCTGATATGGGCGCAACATTGATCGTTACGCTAAACGGGCTGCGGCTCTTAAGGGTTAAAGACAAATAAAAAAGAAGTTTCCCAGCTGTCTGGGAAACTTTTTAATAAAGAGGGTGGATTATGGCGTGATATATGACGTTGCGGTGATCGGAGGGGGGCAAGCAGGCCTTGCCGCCGGCTGGCATTTGAAAAGGACAGATTTAACATTTCTTATTCTGGATGAAGGGGAGGAAATCGGAAAGAGCTGGAAAGAAAGATATGACTCCCTTACTTTATTTACTCCATACTCCTATAGTTCACTTCCGGGTCTGCAATTCACTGGGACTGGCAGATACCCTGGCAAGGATGAAGTCAGTGATTATCTGGTTAATTATGCAAACACATTTTCACTGCCGATGAAGCTCGGATCAAAGGTGACAAAATTGGATTATCTCCAGGATCTATTTTTATTGTCTACAAGCCAGGGGGATATTTATTGCCGGAATGTCGTTGTAGCGACCGGTCCTTTCCGCCACCCCATAATTCCATCTTTTTCAGAGAACTTATCAGAGGATATTCTCCAGCTCCATTCATCTGAATACAAAAATACTGAACAGCTGAAAAGAGGCAATGCGCTGGTTGTTGGCGGGGGGAATTCAGGAGCGCAAATAGCTGTCGAAATTTCAAAAAGCAGGCAGACTTATTTGTCGTCCGGGCATTCTATCAGTTATATGCCGCAGGATATAGCCGGGAAAAGCATATTCTGGTGGTTTGATAAGCTGGGAGTCTTAAAAGCAGATGCAAACAGCAGGATCGGGCAATTTATCAGAAATAAGCCTGATCCCATCTTTGGCTATGAACTGAAGGAGCGGGTCAAAAGCAAGGCTGTTTCCCTGAAGCCGCGAGCCGCAGCAGCTTACAAGGACCAAGTGTTCTTTGAGGACGGGTCCTGCCTGAAAGTAAGCAGCGTTATTTGGTCCACTGGCTATAAATCCGATTATCGGTGGATTAATATCCCTTCTGTTTTTAATGATATGGGAATGCCCATACATGACAGAGGTGAAACAGCGGTTGATGGATTATACTTTTTAGGGCTTCCCTGGCAGCATAGAAGGGGATCTGCTTTACTTCAGGGAGTTGGATTGGATGCAGAATATTTGGCGGAAAAAATCCTCCAGAAGCAGTTAACACCGATGCAATGAAAATCTGAAGCATTAGGAAAAGTATAGTTCAGTGCCGGAAGATTTTATGCTTCCCCCACTTTTTAATTCCTTTTCAGAAAAGGAAGCCGTGATGAAATCCGTTATAAAAAAGGCTGAAAAGGGTACGAATGAAATAGAAACTGTTATTGGAGGTTGATCATATGGAAAAGGTAGTAATCTTGGGAACCGGACCGGCCGGCCTGACTGCAGCAATCTATTTGGCCCGTGCCAATATGAATCCGGTAATCATTGAGGGCGATCAGCCTGGAGGGCAGCTGACACTGACGACAGAGGTTGAGAACTTCCCGGGTTTCACTGATGGAATCATGGGTCCTGAACTGATGGAAAATATGAAAAAGCAGGCTGAACGCTTTGGCGCTGTCTTTAAGAGAGGATGGGTGACAGAAGCTGATTTCTCAAAAAAGCCGTTCCGGATGAAGGCTGACGGGATTGGAGAAATTGAAGCGGAATCAGTCATTCTTTCAACGGGCGCCTCTGCCAAGCTTATGAACATCCCGGGCGAGAAAGATAATATCGGCAAGGGAGTCAGCACCTGTGCCACTTGTGACGGCTTCTTTTTCCGCGGAAAAAAAGTCCTGATCATCGGCGGCGGGGATTCTGCGATGGAAGAAGCCAACTTCCTCACTAAATTTGCTGACAATGTGACCGTTGTCCACCGCAGGGATGAGCTTCGGGCTTCAAAGATTATGCAGGACAGGGCAAGAGAAAATCAGAAAATCAGCTGGAAGTTGAACAGGACTCCTGTTGAGGTCCTTTCAGAATCTGAAAAGGTGACCGGCCTTAAAGTGCTGAATAATGAAACGGGCGAAGAAGAAATCCTTGAAACGGATGGCATCTTTGTTGCGATTGGCCACAGGCCCAATACAGGATTCCTCGGCAGCCAGATCGACCTGGATGAGTCTGGCTATATCACCGTGAAGCCGGGCACGACAGAGACGAATATCAAAGGGGTATTTGCCTGCGGAGATGTCCAGGATAAAAGGTACCGGCAGGCAATCACCGCGGCAGGAACCGGCTGTATGGCTGCCCTTGATGCCGAAAGATATCTGGAAGGCGACGCCATCCTTGACTGGAGCGAAACTCTGAACCAGGGACAGTAGAAGATTTTGCCTTTAATAATTCTGGGAAATCAGCTATAAATCAACAGGTAAAAGGCAGGATAAAAGATGGATGCATTATTTTTAGAACCTGCTATAATGAGTGAAAAAATCATTATTAGGGTGGTTTTGCATGGGGAATACCAGCTGCAGATATGTCATCAACGCATCAGGAAAAAGCGGTGAAATGTATCATACAACATGCGAAAATAAGATGGAAGTCAAAAAGTGGATTGAGGAAAACCAGGAAAAGATCCTGGCAGATGAAATAAAAGTGACGGACAAGAAAAAACGTCCTTTTTCCGGGCTTCTGTTTTTCATAAAATAATCATCCAGGGGGTGCCGCGTTTGCCGCGGCATTCTTCTTATGTATAAAGTTTTTTTTATTGGAAAACATAATAACAATGGTGCCTGTAGCTCAATGCAAAGAGCAGCCGGTTTTTTCCAGTGAAAAAAACTGTGCATCTTGCGGGTTGAAATCCCGCCGGGTCCATTGAAAGCCGCATCCTTTTGAGGGTGCGGCTTTTTTGTTTTGCTGGAAGCTGTTCAAGGGAAATCTGAAAAAATGTTGGTCCTCTGATTGACATTGATAATCAATATCAATTATAATAAACTCAGTGGTATTGAGAATCAATATCATTTAAAGCGGGGCTGACCTGCCAAACCCCCTCTGCAGTCCCGCTTTAGTACATAATTTTAAAATCATTGATAGGAGGGACTGGTATTGAATCATCAGTTTGCGGTATTGGAAGCTTTCAGGCATGAATATCCTGTCTGCAGGGCGTGCTGTGCGGCTAAAGCCTCCGGCCCGCTCGATCTGAAAAAGGGCGATGTCTTGGCCATAACGTGTGAGAGAAAGTATGTTGACCTTCTGGGATGGTTCTTTTTAATAGATATTAATGGAGAGCGGCAGGTATATATGTCTATTGCCGACTTGGAAGATTATTATCTGACCGGAAAGATGTGCTCATTCTTTGACCTGGCATTAAAGATCAACCATTTGAGCTACAAAGTCAATCAGTCGCTGGACTGCAGGAATAAAAAAGAATTTGGGCTGTATTCCGAACAGCTGAGACTATGGAAGGAATTCCAGGAGACCGTATACGATAAAGATAAAGCAAAAGTATAAAGGCAGGAAGATGCGTCAAATGATGCATTCTCCTGCCTTTTTTGGTTGAAGCTTTTTGGTGTTTGAGGGGATATCTGCACTGCTCTTACACAGCGCTCCCTGCCTGAACCGCTGCTCCATCACAGGTTTATATGAAAATGCGCTGCAATCACAGAGACATAGGAATCAAATTCCCTGATGCCTTTGAAATTCGACAGCATGCCCTGGATGACCGGGACCCTTGGGCTGCTGCTCAAAATTTCTGCTTCCAGCACTTCCATGGACACCGCCAGATCTTCTTTATGCCTGCCTGACAACGTTTCCTTTTTCATGTTTTTCACAGCAGCATTTAAAGTGCCCCTGTGCCCGGCGAGCATTTCTTTGGCTGCTTCAAGCAGTGCTGCATTTTTTTCCTCCGAAATGATCGGCTCTTCCTGCAGGATGCCGCCGACAATGCTGTCCATCCTTCGCATGATATACTCAGCAACACCATCTGCTTTGAAGTTTTCAGGATCATGCATGAGAATTTTAAAGAATGGGTGGAACATGCCTTCAATCATCATGGAGAGATCCCATAGATATGGAGTGATTTTCTCACCATAGATGGAAGACAGGCCATTTCTGTAAAATTGATGCACCTCTATGATCCGTGCGAATATCAGCTCCTTCAGTCCTTCATCCCTTGGCAGCGCCTGCTCCCGTGTGAGCATAATCATAAAGTCTTTATGCGTGGCAAATGTATTGAAAAGAGAACTCAGCTGGCTGATGAATTTCTCGCGGGGCTCCAGGTCCCTGTTTTCAAACACAAATATTTCTGCATGCAGTTCATCGAAGCTATTGTTGAAAATAGCATGGAGGAGTTCTTCCTTTGACTTGAAATAAAGATAGAAGGCTCCCTTTGATATCCCTGTATCATTGACAATTTCCTGGATGGAGGTTGAGCTGAAGCCCTTTTTGGCAAATAGTTTTTTAGCGGAATCAAGTATCAGTTTTTCTTTTTCCTTCAATGATAACAACCTCCCTGTCTGGGTTTCTTAAAGCCGTTTATAGAAACTGCAGCGTCCTGCTGCCAGTCACAATATCGCCACATTTTTAACCTATGGTAAAACTTGACGTATGACCGGTCAGTCAGTTATGCTAGGCACTGGAGTGACCAGTCAGTCACATCATAATATAAAAAGTTAATTAAATCAATTATAGCAAGGAGAGGACGTATGAAAAGCATTATCCAGTTTTCCCTGAAAAACAAATTTGCTGTCTGGCTTCTGACGATTATTATTACGGCAGCAGGCTTGTATTCCGGGCTGAACATGAAAATGGAAACCATCCCGAGCATTTCGACCCCGCTTGTTTCGGTGATGACGGTCTATCCGGGTGCCACTCCGGAACAGGTGGCAGATGAAATTTCAGAACCGATTGAAAAGAGGGTTCAAAATCTTGAAGGAGTGTCAGTAGTAAGCTCTTCTTCATTCCAGAATGCTTCATCGGTTCAGATTCAATACAATTTTGACAAAGATATGGATAAAGCACAGGAAGAAGTGAAGGAAGCGCTGGACAGCATTGAATTTCCAGACGGTGTCCAGGAGCCGGGTGTTTCCCGCCTCAGCCTTGATGCCTTCCCAATCATGTCCCTGAGCATCTCTGATGAGAAAAAATCTTTGCCTGAGCTGACAAAAATGGCCGAGGAGCAGATTGTGCCTGAGCTCGAAGGGTTAGATGGAGTTTCCACTGTCCAGATATCAGGTCAGCAGCTTCAGGAAGCCCAGCTCTCGTTTGACAAGGAAAAGATGGCAGAGTATGGACTGGATGAAGAAACAGTCAAGAATATCATCAAAGGTTCTGATGTTTCTTTCCCGCTGGGATTGTATACATTTGAAAATACAGAAAAATCGGTTGTTATTGATGGAAATATCTCTACAATAGATGACTTAAAACAGATGAAGATTCCGGCTGTTCCGCAGGGAGCCGGCCAGCAGGCTCAGGGAGCTCCGGCTGAAAGCGGACAGCAGGCTGCAGGACAGCAGCAGGGTGCTGCACCGGGTGCAGGTGCACAGCAGGGCGCAGGCCAGGCCCAGGCTGGTGCAGCAGCGGGAATTCCGACTGTGGAGCTTCAGGATATCGCCACTATTGAAGTGGTCGGCAAAGCAGAATCGATTTCAAGGACAAATGGCGAAACATCAATCGGCGTACAGATTGTTAAAGCGGCCGATGCAAATACGGTTGAAGTTGTCAATGATGTAAAGGCCCAGCTTTCAGAGCTTGAAAAAGAGATTGATGGCCTGAAGGTAACGCCGATCTTTGACCAGGGAGAGCCAATCGAAGAATCTGTTGAAACGATGCTGAGCAAAGCCGTATTTGGGGCAATTTTTGCTATGATCATCATTCTTCTGTTCCTGCGCAATTTCAGGACGACGATCATTTCGGTCATTTCAATTCCATTGTCGCTGCTTATTGCGATACTTCTGCTGAAACAGATGGATATCACGCTGAACATTATGACTTTGGGTGCAATGACTGTGGCCATCGGCCGTGTAATCGATGATTCAATCGTCGTCATTGAAAATATTTTCCGCCGGATGAGCCTTAAAGGTGAAGAGCTGTCAGGACGGGAATTGATTGTTTCGGCAACGAAGGAAATGTTTATGCCGATCCTGTCTTCAACCATTGTAACCATTGCGGTATTCCTCCCGCTTGGATTGGTTAAAGGCACGGTTGGGGAGCTGTTCCTTCCGTTCGCCCTTACCGTTGTATTTGCCTTGCTTGCATCGCTTCTTGTAGCGATTACGATTGTGCCGATGATGGCCCATACGTTCTTTAAGAACGGATTGCCGGCCAAGCATCAGCATCAGGATGAAGAAAAGCCCGGCAAGCTTGCTTCAGGCTACCGGAAGGTCCTTAACTGGGCATTGAACCACAAAATCATTACCTCAGGAATTGCCATACTGATGCTGGTCGGAAGCTTATTCCTTGTACCGGTAATCGGTGTCTCTTTCCTGCCTGCCGATGAGCAGAAAATGGTGATTGCAACATATAAACCGGAGCCGGGCCAGACACTTGAAGAGGTAGAGGAAATTGCCGGCCGCGCAGAAGAAATGCTTCTTGACAGGGACGGAGTAAAAAATCTGCAGTTCTCTGTGGGCGGAGAAAATCCGATGAACCCCGGCCAGTCCAATTCCGCTATGTTCTTTGTAGAATATGAAGACAGCAAAGAGAATTTTGATAAAGAAAAAGAGGATGTAATTGAAGAGCTGAAAGGTACGGCTGATAAAGGAGAATGGGCAAGCCAGGATTTCTCCGGCATGGGTGGAAGCAGCGCGCTTTCCATGCAGGTATACGGAGACAGCATGGATGATATTGAGCCGGTCATCTCCGAACTTGAAGGCATCTTTAAAGACAATGATTCTTTGACAAATGTCAAAACAAGCATCTCTGATACGTATGAAGAATACACGCTAGTAGCTGACCAGGAGAAATTGAGCAGCCTGGGACTGTCTGCAGCACAGATTGGCATGGGCCTTTCCAACACAGGCCAGCGCCAGGTGCTGACGACGATCGACTATGATAACGAAGAAGTAAACGTTTATGTTGAAATGGAGACAGAATCCTACCAGAATATTGATGATCTTACAGACCAGACGATTCAGTCTCCACTGGGAATTGAGGTGCCGATCAAAGATGTAGTCGAAATTCAGGAAGGAACGACTTCTGATACGATTACAAGACAGGACGGCCGGATTTACGCTGATGTCAGCGGAGAGATTACAGCGAAGGATGTTGCAAAAGTTTCTGCAGATGTGAATGCGGAAGCTGATAAGCTTGATTTGCCTTCTAATGTTGAGATTTCAATGGGCGGTGTAACCGAGGATATTAATGAATCCTTTACACAGCTAGGGCTTGCGATGCTTGCTGCCATTGCGATCGTATATCTCGTTCTGGTCATCACTTTTGGCGGCGGGCTTGCGCCATTTGCCATTCTGTTCTCATTGCCGTTCACGATCATCGGAGCTCTTGTAGGACTATTGATTGCCGGTGAGACCTTGAGCGTATCTGCAATGATCGGGGCATTGATGCTGATCGGAATTGTTGTGACCAATGCAATCGTTCTGATTGACCGCGTCATCCATAAAGAACAGGAAGGCCTGCCGACACGGGAAGCGCTTCTGGAAGCAGCCGGTACAAGGCTTCGTCCAATCCTGATGACAGCCATCGCAACAATCGGGGCATTGGCGCCGCTCGCAGTCGGCCTTGAAGGAAGCGGCCTGATTTCCAAAGGACTTGGTGTGACCGTAATAGGCGGACTCACTAGCTCTACGCTTCTTACATTGCTGATTGTACCGATTGTGTACGAAAGCTTAATGAAGCTGAAGAGAAGAGGAAAAAAGAAAACAGCAGCTGCTGAATAAGCAGATTGAAGAGGCAGCGGGAATCCCCCGCTGCCTCTTTTTTTCTATTCAACTGAAGAACTGCACCTAGAGAAGCCCTAATAAAGCACCGCCGGCTGCCCCGGTTAGTACGACAATCCATGGAGGCAGCTTCCAGTAGGCAAGCATGGCAAAAAGGATGCTTGCGAATGCGAAGTCTGCCGGCTCCAGGATGGAGCTCGTCCAGATCGGGTTATAGAAGGCGGCGATCAGGATGCCTACCACTGCCGCATTGACCCCCATCAATACACTGGCAGCCTTTGGGTTGCTGCGCAGCCTGGCCCAGAATGGCAGTGCACCGGCAATCAATAAAAAGGCAGGGAGGAATATAGCGGCAGTCGCCAGGAGACCGCCCTGCCAGCCGCTGATTACGGCCCCGATATAAGAAGCAAAGGTGAAGAGCGGGCCAGGCACCGCCTGAGCAGCGCCATATCCGGCAAGAAAGGCTTCTTCTGTCAGCCAGCCGCCAGGAACAAACTCCCGCTCAAGGAGGGGAAGCACAACGTGTCCGCCGCCAAATACGAGTGAGCCGGAGCGGTAAAAGCTGTCAAACATAGCAATCCAGTTTAAAGAAGTGGCTTCCCGCAGAATCGGAAGGATGATGAGCAGGCCGAAAAATAATGACAGTGCCGCTGCGCCTGTCTTTTTTGAAATCGGAAACGGCATTGGTGCCTTTTCTTCCTGCGAGTGGTTTCTATAAAGGACAAAACCGGCAATCCCCGCAGCTAAGATGATTGAAATCTGGGAAATGGCAGTTTGCCACAATAAGGCTGCTGTCAGGGCAAGAAGGACGATGGCCTTCCTCTTCAGATCAGGTGCAAGCTTTGACGCCATGCCCATGATGGCATGCGCCACCACAGCAACGGCTACAATTTTCAAACCATGGATCCAGCCGGAATCGGCTGCGTCCAGGCCATCCATCAGAAGTGCGAAGAAAATCAGTGCTATAACGGAAGGAAGGGTAAAGCCTATAAAGGCAAGAAAACCTCCGATCAGGCCACCTCTGGCAAAGCCGATCCCCATGCCTACCTGGCTGCTTGCAGGGCCAGGCAGGAACTGGCAAAGAGCTACAAGATCAGCATAGCTTTGCTCATCCATCCACTTCCGCCTTCTGACATACTCTTCATGAAAATAGCCCAAGTGGGCAATAGGACCGCCAAATGATGTCAGGCCAAGCTTGGCCGAAACTAGCAGTATCTCAATGAATGTACGGATGGTATATTTACTTTCTGTATTCATCTTTTCGTCTCTCCTTTCGCCAATCAATCCTTGATTTCTTTAAAAAGCTCATAAGCCTTTTTCCTGGCCTCTTCCAAAACCGTCTGCCCTTTTGGGGTAGCCGCATAGTACTTTCGGATTTTGCCATCCACATTCCGGTTTTCCTTCATAAGCAGGCCATCTGATTCCATCCCGTGAAGGATGGGATACAATGTGCCGGAGCTTATCGAGTAGCCATGCTCTTTCAGCTCTTCCAGCATCCATGCTCCATAAATCGGTTCTTCCAGGGAATGGTGGAGGATATGGATATGGATAAAGCCCAAGAATAATTTGCGCAGAATTTTATCTTCCACTTTCCCAGCTCCTATCTTAATATCGAAGTTCAATATCGGGATCCGATATTGAAAGTATAACAATTTCTAAATGGAATTTAAGTGCCTTTACATAAGCTTTACAAAAAGATAAGTGGTTGAAAGATTCACTCTAATTTTTTCCATTCATGGATTTGTTTATTAGAGGTAAAAATATATCCAAACAAAAAAAGGAGTGAAGATCATGTTAAAAAAGCTTAGCCTCGTGCTTCTATGCGCACTTTTTCTTGGGCAGGCTGCTGGAATGGTACAGGCAGAAGGTACTGGCAGCGAACAGCGGAAGCAGCTGACTGAGGCGCAGGTGAAGGAAATAGAAGCGCTCCAGACGGATGTCCTGGAGGCAAGGAAAAAAGTAATCATGAAGTATGCGGAGTTTGGTGCCATCACTGCTGACCAGGCACAGGAAATGGTCAAGCATCTGGAAAAAAGGCACGAAAAAATGAAAGAAGAAGGCTTCATGCCCCACTGGCTGAACCGTAAGCACTGCCCGCATTGCCATTAGTAGATGGGTTGAGGAGGCTGTTTGACTTAAACAGTCTTCTTTTGTAAAATAAGTCTATATAAATTGATTTCCTTTTTTTAAAGGGGAGTAGCAGATAAGCATGGCCGTCAATACGGGCAGGTGGCCCCGGCTATGCTGGCAATCATTGATTGTTTGCGAGACCTTTACCACGTTTGTTTGGTATGGGTCTCTTTTATTTATAGAGGCATTATGGCCCGGCAAACGGTCATGATGCCTTTTTTTGTCGTGGAAATTGCGCTGTCTGGCATCAGCTAGACTATTGAGAGAGGTTCGGGAATACATCTTTACTAGGAGGGGCTGGCTCTGCCATTTGGTAGAGCCCGTAAATCAGGAGGAGGAACTTCTATGCCGCAGAAAAAGTATGAAAGGCTCGCTGAAAGCGTCCTTATTGCCGAAAATCCAATCAGACATACAGAAAAAGATGAAGCCCTCCTTCATGCAGGAACGGGCAGGAGTGCAGCCGTTTTCAGGATTGCCGGGACAGAAATGGCATTGAAGGTATTTGCCCCGGCATTCAGCCATATTGCCCTGGAGGAGGCTGAGATTTACGGGCAGCTCGAGGGGAGCGTGTTTTATCCGCGATTGCATGAAAAAGGGGATAACTATATTGTCATTGACTATATTGAAGGGCAAACCTTTTTTGAATGCCTTACAAACGGAACCCAAATAACTCCGGACGATATTGCAAGAGTGGATGCGGCGCTTGGGCTTGCCCGTGCTAAAGGGCTGAATCCTTCTGACATCCATCTCAAGAATCTCTTTAAAACGGCAGCTGGGGAAATCATGCTGATCGATGTAGCAAGATTCAGGCAGGCCAGCACCTGCAGGCAATGGGAAGACCTTAAATATTTTTTCTGCAAGTTCTATTTCAAGCCTTTGTTTCCTAAAAGATTCCCTGAACCCGTATTAAATGGGGCAGCTTTTCTGTATAAAAGGTTATTGAAACGGCGCAGCTGCTGACGGAATGGGCATACTCTGGTTTAGCCATGGCTTTCTGTGTGGTAAAGGCATAAAAAAAGCCAGGAGTTGAGATGATGGAAGAGAAGAAAGATTATTATATTGATATCGAGAATGGCCAAATCCATCCAGGAAAAGCAGAAGGGGAGGACTGGCAATTCAGGGTCTTTGCAGATGACGAGGAAATCCACCAGCTGGCAAAATATTTAAATATCAACTATAATGCGGATTTAAAAACATTCGTACGCTCGCATATTCCTTTCCTTGAATATCATAAAGATCCTCAGAATGATGAATATGATGCCACGATTGAACAGGCATATGCACTGATCTACCAGCTTGGAGATGAAGAAGCAAGGGCGCATGTAAAGAGTATGGGCATCTTATCAGAGGAAGAACTGAACAGACGGAGATGACTTCCAGGGCAGCCAATTTGGCTGCCTGTTTGTTTTATTTCTATTTTTAGTGGTAACAGTTTAGTAGAAAAAAGAAAATGGAGGGATTCTATTGGCAAACTCAGTTTATGAAGAATGTATACAGGCTTGTCTTGAATGTATGGAAGCGTGCAATATGTGCTTTGATGCCTGTCTGAAGGAAGAGGATGTTAAGATGATGGCCCGCTGCATCAGGCTTGACCGCGAGTGTGCAGATTTTTGTGCATTTGCGGCGAAGGCAATGCAATCTGACAGCCCATTTGCAAAACAAATCTGCGCTGTCTGTGCCGATATTTGCGAGGCATGCGGAGAAGAGTGCAAAAAGCACGAACACGAGCATTGCCAGCGATGCGCGGATGCCTGCTTAAAATGTGCTGAAATCTGCCGCAGTATGGCAGCGTAAAAGGAAAAAAACTGTTTTCTGGGCTAAGGGCAAATGAATGACATTTGAAGGATGAAAACAGATTTTATGATCATCTGAAAAAGCCGGGCTGAACCGGCTTTTTTCATGAGAATAAAGTACAGGCACCCGCAGACATTTGAGTTGATTTTATACCTGAAGGCGTATATGATCGAAGTGCCGATAAACCAATCTAATGTGAATTACCGGAAAACATTACTAACTTCAATGAGGTACAAAAAAGATGATATATATGCTGATCATTTTTCTGTTTTTGGCAGCGATTCCTTTTTATAATCGTTATGTTCCAGTCTCTAAGGTGCCGTGCCGCAGGGTGGATGAAATTCCCGGGGAGCATGTAATCCTTGATATCAGGGATTATAATGAAGGCTATAAAGAACGTATCCCCGGTGCTGTGAATCTCCCTGTCCCTTATATTGCCCGAAATCTCGGCGACATTCCTGCAAGAAAGATTCATCTTATCTGCGCTTCACCGCTTGAGCGGAATATGGGAATCCGTCTGCTTCAAAAAAATGGCTTTCAAGTGGCTGGATTCACATTGTCCAATAAAAAATGTGCCGGAAAGGCGCTGGCCTGCTGCCATAAATATTAAAGAAATCCCCCCATTGTGAGAATAGGGGGATTTCTTGTTGTGCAGGAATTTATAAATTGTAAGTCTTGCGGAAAGTTATTAATTCTTGATCAGCGTCCAGCAGCTGCGCCGTGGTCACAAGCCAAACCTCCGAAAAACGCAAAGAATGCTATTCCGGGAGGTTCGTCCTGAGGCCCCCAGAGCTGGTCATGCAGACGCTGCCACAGGACGCAGCGTTCTTAGTCTGTGTTCCTTAAGGGTGATCAAAGCGCTTGCTTTTGTTCCAGGCTAGGAAATGTGCGGAATCTTTATTTTAACTTCAAACGAATGCCCTTTATGGGTATAGTCCAGAAAGCCACTATAGGAAAGGGCAATATCTTTAATGATCTTCGTGCCAAGCCCTTCATGCTCCCCCTCTTTATTAGACATGCCGAATCTTTCAAACAAGGAGTCTATGATAGACTGTGGGACAGGCAGTGTGCTATTGGAGCAGGTCAAAATCATAAGACCGCTTCTTTTGTAAAACTGGAGCCTTGCATATGCTTCTTCAAAGCCGGCAGCTTTATAGGCAGCAGCCGCCTCAATGCTGTTTGACAGAATATTGCCGGCTAATGAGGCTATATCCTCATCTTTCATGGGAAGAGAAGAAAGGGGAATCTCCAGATCGTAGTGGATGCTTATGCCGTCCTCAGCGGCCTTCTTTTGCATATGGTGGAGCACACCGGCAACAGGGCCGCTTTCCCCTTTGATGGCCAGATTTACTTCTTCGTATCCGGAAAGGAGCCCTCCGAAATATACTTTTGCTTCGCTGAATTGTCCTTTGTCCAGCATATACTGGACAGCAGAGACATGCTTCAGGAAATCATGCCGCTGCTTGCGGACAGCGAGGAAGGTATCATTTAGCTGCCGCACCTCCATCTCCTTTTCTGCGAGGCGCCCAACCGAGGAATCAATGATCTTTCCGCTGTACCATCTGGCTGTTTCTGCCAGCACTGCTGCTCCTGCTGCAGCTGCAAAAGCAGCCTTTGAGCCTGACAGGACTGCAGCCAGAAGGATAAGCATCTGAAGAATCAAAAATAAGGCTCCCAGGCCTGAATGGATGCTTGAGGAGTTCAGTTTTGCAGACAGGAAAAGGACGGCCGAAAAAACAAGGAATGCCAAGGCGCCTGTCATCACCGGCTTCCACTGCGGTGCCAGGAGTATAAAGTAGCCCCCTCCGGCAGCGGATAAAAGCACCGAATAAAGGACGGCAGGCGCTGAGCTGTTTATCTGTGAGCGCAAAATCCATCTTCCCCTTTTTAACCAAAATTTAGGCATAAGCCTGTTAAAAATAGTGATCCTGCAAATAATCTATCTTTTCTTTTGTAATCATTGCCTTCTCTGACGTACCATCAAAAAAAACAACATAGGAGTTTTTCGCATACAAAGAAAAGTTCTTTACATAATGGATATTAATGATGAACGAACGGTGCGAACGGATAAAATCTCTTTCCCTTAGCTCGCCTTCAAGCTCATTCAAAGTCTGGTAAGTTTTGATAGGTTCCATTTTTGTATGTATTGTCGTGGAGCGGCCGGAACGCTCAATAAAGATAATATCTTTTTTCTGGATAATATGGATATCGCTTTTTTGCCTGAGAAACAGCCGGCCGGAAATTTCCGTTGTCCGGTTTTTTTCAATATATCGGAGGACAGCTTTTTCAAGCCTGTCTTTTGTGAATGGCTTCATAATATAATCATGAACATTCAGTTCAAAGGCATGGACCGCGTAGCCGCTCGTGCCTGTCACAAAAATGACGGCAATATTCAGGGCGTATGTATGGATAATATCGGCCAGTTCGTATCCCGAAAGGCCAGGCATTTCAATATCCGCGATCAGGAGGTCAATTTCCTCTCTTTTGACCCGTTCGTAAGCTTCCTCTGCAGAGGTAGTTGAGAAAACAATCTCTGCCCCTTCCATGCTGGACAGGATTCCATACAGTTTGTCTAAATCTATCGGCCGGTCATCAACCAGTCCCACTCTTATCATAGTTTCGCCTCTCGTCAATGAAATTACGATTCTATTTTACCATCATTTGGACAGAAAACATCCTTTTCGCGACAGGAAATGGCATTTTTACGACAGAATGGAAGCGGTGAAGCGTTCAGACAGGTAAGATAAAGCTACAAAGAGAGCAGGAAAGGAGCCAAAAAAAATGATCGAGATCAAGGAAGTAACGAAAAGATTCAAGGATAAAAAGGTGCATGTCACTGCACTGAAGCATATATCACTTTCAGTAGGAGAAGGCCAGGTGGTCGGCCTCCTCGGTGAAAATGGAGCAGGGAAGACAACACTGCTGAGGACGATTGCCACACTGTACACGCCGACAGAGGGCGCCGTTTCAGTCGGCGGCTTTGATACCGTTAAACAGCCTAATGAGGTGAAGAAGCGGATGGGTGTTCTGTTTGGCGGGGAAACCGGCTTATATGACCGCCTGACGGCCAGGGAGAATCTGGAGTACTTTGCATCTCTCTATGGTCTTGGGCGCCATGAAACAAAGGTCAGAATCGATGAGCTGGCAGTGATGTTTGGCATGAAAGACTATCTGAACAGGAAGGTAGGCGGATTCTCCAAAGGGATGAGGCAAAAGGTTGCCATTGCGAGGACTCTAATCCATGATCCGGAAATCATTCTGTTTGATGAACCGACAACAGGCCTTGATATCACTTCTTCAAATGTATTCAGGCAGCTTGTCAGCTCGCTTAAAAGGCAGGGGAAAACAATCATCTTTTCCAGCCACATTATGGAGGAAGTGAAGATGCTCTGCGACTCAGTGGTCATGATTCATAAAGGTGAAATGGTCTATAAGGGCGGACTCGAGGATTTGTACCGTGAAGAGGGAAGCTCAGATTTGAATTATATTTTTGAATCAAAATTGGTGAGGGGGAACGAATATGCTTCGTAATATATATATAAAAGAAATGAAGGATATATTGAGGGACCGGAGGACTTTGCTCCTGAGCGTCCTGCTCCCGATCCTTCTGCTGACGGGCCTTACCTTGTTCTATGAGAAAATGATGTCTGATGACGGTTCTGAAACCTATACGCTTGCCATCAGCGACACTGCAGGCGAAGAGGCTAAGGAGCTTGTGTCAGGCATTCCCAACCTTGAGGTGAGCGAGTATGCCAACCCCGGGAAGGCTGTAAAAGACGGGAAGGCGCATGCAGCCATTGAATTCGGCGGCCGATTCTTTGAAAATCCGGAAGGCGGGGAGCCAGGCACCGCAGTCATCAAAGGTGACTCTCTCAGCCAGAACTCTGCTTATGTGATGTCACAGCTGGAAGGGGCTTTGAATGAGTACAGCGATACACTGGTTTCAGAGAGGCTGACAGCTGCAGGGGTCGATCCCCAAGTTACTCAACCGATCGTGGTTCAGGTAAGTGAAATCAATAATGAAGACGATAATGCTGCTTCTGTCGGGATACTTGCCGGCTTCCTGCCAATGGTCATTACGATTGCAATCGCATCCGGTGCATATCCTGCTGCTTCAGACTTATTTGCAGGCGAGAAAGACAGAAAGACAATGGAAGCATTGCTGATGACACCGGTCAGCAGAATCAAGCTTCTGTTTGCCAAATGGCTCGCAATCTCCACAATCGGGATGATCGCCGGCATTGTTTCAGTAGCCGCAATCGTACTGGAAACAATTTTCCTGACCGAAAAACTCAAGGCTGCACTTGAGTTCGGGGACAATACGTTCACGATCATCGCCGTGACAATTGTGATCACCCTGCTGTTCGCCTTATTCATGGGTGCGCTGCAAATGGTCGTCAGCATCATTGCAAAGACGGTAAAGGAAGCGCAGAATTATATTTCACCTATCATGATGCTTGCGATCGTGCCGACTCTTTTCCTGAGTGGTGTAGGCATCAATGAATTGACTATGAAACACTTTCTGATCCCGTTTGTGAACATCCATGCACTGATCAATGAGCTGCTCCACGGGAGTGTCAATATGGAGAATATCCTTCTGACGCTTGCAAGTACAGCTGTATCCATTGTCCTTGTATTCATTATCTCCCGCTCATTATTCCTCAAAGATAAATGGGTGCTGAATTGATATAGTTTTAGAAAGGGCGCTGCAGCTGCAGCGTCCTTTTGTTTGTTTTTCAGACATTGTGGAAAATAATATGAAAATCTGTTTCCAATATCAGATTATTTCGGTATGATAATATTTAGTATAACGAAATATTCAAAAGACGAAAGAAGTGGAGTGGATGAATCAGGAACAGGCAGCAAAGAGAAATTTAATGATTATGTGGTTTGCCAACTTTTTTGTGGCAGCCAGCATGACAATGGTTTTGCCATTTATCTCTTTATATATAGAAACTTTCGGGGACTTTTCAGAGGAATATGTCCAGCAATGGTCAGGGTGGACATTTGCAATCACTTTTGTCACTGCTTTTCTCTTTTCGCCGATTTGGGGAAGGATCGGGGATAAATACGGGCGAAAAAAAATCCTGCTTATCTCCGGCTTTGGCATGGCGGTCTCTATCTTTATGATGGGCTATGTCACAAGCGTATGGCAGCTTTTCATGCTCCGATTGTTTATGGGGATGTTTACAGGCTTTATTTCCCTTTCCCAGGCGTTCATTTCTACCCAGACGCCGCAGCGGATTGCTGGAAGGGTACTGGGAACCCTGCAGACGGGAAGCATAACCGGTTCACTGCTTGGCCCGATGCTCGGCGGGGTCCTTGCTGACTCGCTCGGGTACGCGACAACCTTTCAATGGACCTCGATTTCCATTTTTATCTCAGCAGTTCTTGTTATTTTTACGAAGGAATTCAAGGTTGAACTCAAAAAGGGTTCCAAAACGAGCTACTCCAGCAAAGAGGTCATCAAGCATATAGCAGCAAATCCGGTCCTTTTGACTGTGCTTTTCATCAGCATGCTCATTCAGATTGCGCACTTCAGCATTCAGCCGATTTTATCACTGTATGTCAACGAGCTTCACGGTCATGAGAACATCGCCTTCTTCTCGGGGATTGCCTTTTCAGCAGCCGGTCTCGGTAATCTGCTCATGGCTAGAAAATGGGGGAAAATCGGGGATCAGTCCGGTTATCTGAAGGTGCTGGTGTTTCTGCTGTTTATGGCAGCTATCGTTTACCTCCCAGGAGCTTTTGTGAATAACATCTGGCAGCTTGTTGTCATCCGCTTCCTTTTGGGGATAGCCATTGGGGGCATCATTCCTGTCAGGATTGCCTATATCCGCCAGGAAGCACCTGTCAGCATGCAGGGAGAGGTGCTGGGCTACAATACAAGCCTCCGCTTTCTTGGCAATATTATCGGACCGGTCCTAGGCGGCTTCCTTTCCGGCTATTTCGGGTTTTCCTCGGTTTTTTATGTAACAAGCTTTTTATTGCTGATAAGCGGTGTGCTTCTTATTGCTGCGATGAACCGGAACCCGGAATTAGCAAATAATCACTGAACTCTCCTTTTGGGGAGTTTTATTTTGGTTATAATATACAATTCTAGTATAGTTTACCTTTAACTGTTAAAAAGTAAATACATTGTAATAACTAAGTATAAATGTGAAATATAGGTATTTTAAATTATACGAATATATAAATAATGGTAATAAAGATCTATTGTTCGGGCCCCGAAATAAAAGTATACTCGTTATTAGACAATTTCGACTTTAAGACTTGTCAGAATACTTAGAGGGGGCTATCGCATGAAAAGAAGAAAGAAAGCTGCTTCCGCTGTACTGGCTGCAGCTATGGGGCTGAGCGTATTTTCAGCAGGGGCGTTTACACCTGTCCAAAAAGTTCAGGCATATAATACTGTATCCAGCCCATATGCAGGAGCGCAGGCAGATTTAGGCATCGCCAATGATGAAAGATTAATAGAGCTTTTGAAAAAACAGGGTAAAATTTCAAAAAATGCTACTCATACGGAAGCAGATAAGGCTCTAAAGAAATTCCTTAAGGCTAAAGCAGAGAATGCAGCTAAGGTTCCAGCTGGAAAAGTAGGAAAAGAGCTGGATGTCTCAGAACAGCAGGAGAAAGGGAAATCAGGAAACGGACTGAAGAACGGAAAAGGCAATAAGCTGGGACAAGCAAAAAAGGCCCATGTAGATCCTGTTGAAAAGGAAAATTATGATGGTGAAACAAGGGAAGATAAAGTCCTTGTCCTTGCCATTGAGTTCCCGGACTATAAGCACAGCTCCATTACGAAAGAAGAGTCTGATATGTTCTATGAAGATTATCCTTTAGAACATTTCCAGGATATGATCTTTGGTGAAGATGGCTATGAAGGGCCTTCAGGCCAGAACCTCGTATCTATGAAGCAGTACTATGAGCAGCAGTCCGGCGGAAGCTACGCGGTGGATGGGAAGGTTGCCGGCTGGTATACAGCCGATCACCCTGCTAAATATTACGGTGAGAATGTGCCGGCACCGGACGGTAATGATAAGGCTGCCAGAAACCTTGTGATGGAGGCATTGAATAAAGCGGCGCAGGATCCAAATGTGAACTTGACTGAGTATGATCAATGGGATCGTGACGATTATGATGGAGACGGCGTTTATAATGAGCCGGACGGCCTTATCGACCATCTTATGGTCATCCATGCAGGCGTCGGCGAAGAAGCAGGCGGAGGATCGCTTGGCGGGGATGCTATCTGGTCCCACCGTTCAAAGCTTGGAGCTGGTCCGGTTGCAGTAAAAGGGGCAAAATCAGACAGCGACCGATGGGGCGGCGTCCTGGGAGCCTGGGACTACACGATTGAACCTGAAGACGGGGCAGCGGGTGTCTTTGCTCATGAATACGGACATGACCTCGGCCTGCCTGATGAGTATGACACACAGTATACAGGGCAGGGAGAGCCGGTAGCCTATTGGTCGATCATGTCGAGCGGAAGCTGGGCAGGAGATGTACCGGGTACAGAGCCTACAGGATTCAGTGCCTATGCGAAACTGATGCTTCAGAACTGGCATGGAGGCAACTGGCTTACTGGTGAAACCATTTCATCTAAGGACGTCACCTCTAAAGGAGTGGAAGTTCTCCTTGATGAGGGCGTAACCAAAGGGAAAAACAATGACGCGGTCAGAATCGACCTTCCGCAAAAGGAAAATATCGTCAATACACCGGCGAGCGGTTCTTATGAGTATTTCAGCGGCAGCGGCGACGAGCTGAATAATTCAATGTCAGCTTCAATCGACCTGTCCGGTGCTTCCCAGGCAGAGCTATCCTTCAAGGCCTGGTATGATATCGAAACAGATTGGGATTATGCTTCAATCCAGGTTCGTGAACAGGGGACTGAGGAATGGGTTTCTATCGAGGGCAATCTTACAACCGATACAGACCCGAATAATCAAAATCCAGGCTTTGGCATTACAGGGAATTCTAATGGCTGGAAGGATGGAAGCTTTGATCTGTCTGCATTTGCAGGAAAGAAAATTGATGTGAAGTTCCATTACTATACTGATGTGGCTGCCACAATGCCAGGGTTCTATGTAGACGACATCAGTGTAACTGCCGATGGGAAGGAAATCCTGAAGGATGATGCAGAAGGAGATTCCGCATTTTCGCTTGAAGGATTCACTAAAGATCAAGGGAAATTTTATTCAGACCATTACTATCTTCTCGAATGGAGATCTCACAATGGAGTCGATGCAGGACTTGCCCATGTGCGCCGCGGCGACAGCCTGATCAGCTATGATAAAGGCCTTGTCGTATGGTATGTCGATGATTCCTTCACAGACAATTGGACTGGCATTCATCCGGGCGAGGGATATCTTGGAGTCGTGGATGCTGATCAGCATGCATTGAAATGGAATGACGGTTCAGTTGCGAACAATCGCATCCAGATGCATGATGCAGCATTCAGCCTGAATAAATCAAGCAAAATGCTGATTGAGTATTTGAACCAGGGGCTAAGCCTGAAGGACAACCAGACAAAGCAAACGCCGTTATTCGACGACAGCTCTGACTACAGCAATCCAGGGCTTGTAGATGTGGGGCGCAAGGTACCGCAGGAAGGGCTGAAATTCCGTGTTACAGGGGAAAGTGCTGACGGAACAGTCGGAAAGGTCCTGATCTTCAAATGATTTTTAAAAACCAGCCTGTAGCCAGGCTGGTTTTTTTCTATTGGTCCGGGTTTCAGGCAGCCTTTCTTTGCCTGCGGTCAGGATTAGAAAATGCTGTTTGCCCTGCGATGCTGCTGGTAATAAGATGGAAATTGGAATAAGGCGGTTAGCGGCCGGTGTTAGGGGGAAAAGGACAATAAATCATTATCCCCATTTAAATGGGCTGGCAGGAGTTGATGAATAGCAAATGAAAAAAATGATATCGTATCTAAAGAAACTGGGAAAGGAAATTAAGGAGGACAGGGCGACGGGACTGGCGGCTGAGCAGGCATATTATTATATGCTCTCTGTTTTTCCGATTCTCATTCTGCTGCTTTCCATCGTTCCGTATCTGAATATTGACCCGCAAAAGGCGATTTCCTTTATGCAGACTGTCATGCCTTCCGAAACGGCAGCAGTGTTTGAAGAAAATGTAGTGAACATAGTAACACAGCCCAGCGGCGGGTTGTTGACCTTCGGTATCATCGGTACATTATGGTCAGCCTCCAACGGCATGCAGGCTTTCATCAGGGCCATGAACCAGGCCTTTGACGTCGAGGAAACCAGGTCTTTCATCAAAGCAAGGCTCATCTCAATGGGCCTGACACTAGGGCTTATTTTATCGCTGATCGTTGCTCTGGTTCTTCCGGTATTCGGCAATGTGATATTAGATCTTGTACAATCTTTCATTGATATCCCGTCGGAAATGCAAATCCTGTTTTCTGTTCTAAGATGGGTAGTTGCCATTTTAGTCATAGCTGCTGTCTTGTCTGTCCTATACAAGCTGGCGCCTAATAAACATTATCCTTTCAAGCACGTAATACCGGGAGCCATTGCGGCAACAGTCCTCTGGCAGCTGATCTCCCTCGGGCTCTCCATCTATATCGGCAATTTTGCCAATTATTCAGGAACCTACGGCAGCCTTGGGGGAGTCATCGTGCTTATGCTCTGGTTCTATCTGACCGGCCTTGCCCTCGTAGTGGGCGGCGAAATTAATGCTATTTACCATCGGGAGCGTGTCAGTCCTACTGTGCGGGCAAAGAAAAAGGCTGCTGCTTCCTTCAACTGATCTATAAAAAAAGGAACCCCGGGGGTTCCTTTTTTTGAGTTAATTAAATTTGTTTACATAAGGAATGCGTTTGGTCCAAAGCTTTTTAAACAACTTGGGGGTCTGCTTTGCCTGCAAGACAACATGATTGACCTTTTCCTTTTTCGTCTGGATATCCTGCTGGATTTCCTTTTGGTGAACCGTAAGCTCATTTGTCTGGGTTTTGATGTTGTCAGTCTGCTGCTGCAGCCTTTTAGCAGTCTCTGTCAGATTTTGAATAGCCGGCTTGGAATCTTTGTAGATTTTAAAGGCGCTGATGCCGAGATAAATAAGTGCACCCGCAAAAATGGCTAAACTGATATAGACAATAATCAAATTCTGCACCTTCCTTTCTTTTCATTTTTAGTCCTTACCATGTAAATACCCATTCTGCTCCAGGTTTAACAATGAATATGCACTGTAAGCCTGTAAAAATCAGCCAGTAAGCAGAGGTGGCCCCGAAAACGATATCAGTAGTCTGAATTTATTTTTAAATTGACGCTTCCCGGCTCTGCTTGTTAGAATGGCAACATTATATTCATAAAACATTTATTACTGTATATGTCCGGAAATAAGGTCTGGACGTTTCTACCAAGCTGCCGTAAATGGCTTGTCTACAGGTTTGCTTTACCCCGTATTCTTTTTTGGGGGGCTTCCTGTATATTTGCGCCGCAGCTTCGCTTGTAAAAGCGGGGCTTTTTTTGTTCCATTTCTGGTCAACAATAAGCCTATAGAGAAAGAGCTTCAAAAATAATTCCTGCAGGAGGAGCCAAATGTCCAATTTCTTTCAATTCACTTCAAGAGGCACCACATATAGACAGGAGACGGTTGCCGGCATCACTACGTTCTTATCCATGGCTTATATCCTTATCGTCAATCCAATTATCCTGAGCCAGTCTGGAATGGACAAAGGCGCTGTTTTCACAGCTACAGCCCTTTCAGCCATCATTGGTTCGCTGCTGATCGGCCTGCTGGCCAATTATCCTATCGGAATAGCGCCAAGCATGGGACTTAATTCGTTCTTTACTTTTTCTGTTTGCATCGGAATGGGGATTCCATGGCAGACAGCCTTGACAGGTGTATTTGTATCTGGTGTTCTGTTTGTTATCTTATCTCTCCTGAAAATACGCGAAAAAATCATCAATGTTATTCCCGGAGACCTGAAGCATGCCATTGCTGCGGGAATCGGTTTTTTCATCGCTTTTATCGGCCTGAAGAATGCCGGCCTGATTGTGGGAAATGAAGCAACCTTCGTATCAATCGGCAATCTTAGGTCACCTGCAGTCTTATTGGCAGTTTTCTGCTTTATTCTAACAGTCATCCTGCTTGTAAAAGGCATTAGAGGCGCAATTTTTTATGGAATGGTCGTCTCTGCTATTGCGGGCATGATTTTTGGAGTGATAGAGTCTCCAACTCAAGTGGTCGGGCCTATCCCAAGCCTTGGCCCGACCTTCGGGGAAGTGTTCCTGCATTTGGATCAGGTGTTTACGCCGGAAATGCTTGCTGTCATCTTTACATTCCTGTTCGTGGCTTTCTTTGATACTGCCGGAGCCCTGATTGCCATTGCGAGCCAGGCGGGACTAATGAAAAATAACGAAATCCCAAACGCTGGCAGGGCGCTTCTGGCCGATTCTGCTTCCACGGTTGTTGGCTCTGTCCTTGGGACCTCAACAACCGCCTCAATGATTGAATCAAGCTCAGGAATTGCGGCCGGGGGAAGGACTGGATTTACTTCTGTCATTATTTCCGGGTGCTTTGCCATTGCCTTGTTCTTCTCGCCGCTTCTCGGTGTCATTACGGCTGAAGTAACTTCTCCGGCCCTTATCATCGTGGGTGCACTCATGGCATCCGAAGTGCGGCTGATCGATTGGACCAGGCTTGAAATCGCCATACCGGCGTTTGTAACGATCCTGATGATGCCGCTCACCTTCAGTGTTGCAACCGGTATTGCATTAGGCTTCATTTTATACCCGGCCGCTATGCTTGCCCTGAAAAAAGGAAAAGAAATTCACCCGATCATGTACGGGCTTTTCGCAGCCTTTTTGGCATATTTCGTCTATCTTGCCTGATGGGAATAGGGTGCATGCTGCCTGGATATAGTAAGGGGGCCGCTGTGAGCGGCCCTTTGCTATCCTATGCAGCTGCTGGAAGTGGAGTTGCTTGACGGTAAATATTTTTTCATTATAATATCGACATTGTATTACCCGGATTTTTATTTTAGGAGTGAACCTTTATGGCAAAGCAGACAGCAGACTTTTTTGAAATAGCAGCCGGGCGCAGGTCCGTTAAAAATTATGATCCAGAAAGCACGCTAACAAAGGGTGAAGTGGAAGAAATTATCGAATTGGCGGCAAAAGCTCCGTCGGCATGGAATCTGCAGCATTGGAAATTCCTCGTTTTTCATGGTGAGGAAGCGCAGCAGCGACTGCTGCCGATCGCTTACAGCCAGCAGCAGATCGTGGAGGCTTCAGCCGTTTTTGCGGTGCTGGGGGATCTGGAGGCCAATAAGAACGCTGAAGCGGTTTTCAGCCAGGATGTTTCTGACGGGCTTATGTCTGAAGAAATCAAGCAAATTCTGATCAACCAAGTTGAGGGAGCATATAAGGATAAAAGTAAAGCCAGAGATGCAGCATTCAGCAATGCTTCATTGGCGGCCATGCAGCTGATGCTGGCAGCAAAGGCAAAGGGCCTGGATACATGCCCGATCGGCGGATTTAATGTGCCGGCATTCATTGAAGAGTTCAATGTATCTGACCGTTATGTCCCGATCATGCTGATCACAGTCGGAAAAGCAGCAAAGCCAGGGCGGCCAACTAATCGTCTTGCCGTAGAACAAATATCAGAGTGGGTTTAAGGGCCCGTATACAGAAGGACGATGCTTCTTGAACATCGTCCTTTTTAGTTGATAAAAAAGTATTCGATTACTGTCCGGCAGATGCGCCTGCCCCTCGAGGTCACATAGTCTGCGTTCCTGAAAGCGTGACCAAGGTGCTTGCGCTTTTCTTATGTATCGGCGTCCACGGTGGAGGAAATTCCTGTGGAGGCAGTGGCTGCACCGATGATTTTGCCTTCACTGTCCAATAAAGGATGGGCAAAAACGACATAGGTCATATTTCCATCGGAGAGGGGAAATGTAATCTCCTCACGAAAATTCTGTCCGGTATCGATCACTTTCTGCTTGAGCAGCATAAGTGCCCGGGTCCCGCTGTTGTCGGCAAGTTCGTCGTCGCGCATCCCAATTGACTGTTCTGAAGTAAAGTCGGCATGCGGATTGAAGAGCCAGGTATATCTTAAATCAAGATCACAGTGGGCAATGACCATGGGCGCTTGCTCCATAGCAAAACGGAAGGGACTCTCATCTGCAAGAATGAAAGTGGAAGGGTGAAAGTCAAGGATGCTGGCTATTTTCTGTCTGATTTCTTCACTAGGATTTCTGTCGCCATTCTCAATCTGTGCATAATACGCCCTGTCAATGAAGGATTTAGAAGCAATCTCTTCCTGTGTCATTTTTTTTCTTTTTCTAAGTGTAGTCAGCCATGTCCGGGCATTTGACTTCTGTTTTTTCATAAGTTAACACACCATTTCCTAGGTTAGCAGTGATGTTGAGAGGAGGGCCTTACTAAGGCCCTCCTCTCTATTTTTTCTTATAATCCTTTTTTTATAGCTTTATGCAGACTATTTATATATTTGGCTTCAAGATCAGGGAAATTATTGTGGATGGTTTTTGCCTGCTCCGGGTTGATGCCTATCAGGACAGTTTCTGCACCCAGCAGGGTGAATTGGGAAAGGAGCTGCTGAAAAAGGATCAGCCCTTCACGAGAGATGCTTGCGACACCGTTAAAGTCAATCAGGATACGATTCACATTTGAATCATGCAGCAGGTCAAGCAGACGATCTTTATTCTGGTTAATCAGCTGTTCTGAAAGTTCTCCGAAGAGCGGGATGAGCACAAGTTCATCTGAGATATGGATGAAAGGGCTGGAAAGCTCAATCATCTTTCTGTATAATCTTTCAGCGCTTTCCTTGCTCTCAAGCAGGTCGAGATTTGTTTCAGCAAGCCGCTGCCTGTGCTTTTCCACTTGGCCGGCAAGGATATTTATCTTATCATCTTCCTCAATCAGCAGAAGCTGTGCAGTATCCCCGTTCCAGCTGATATGCACTTTAACTAAAGCAAAAGGGGAAGAGTGGGTTTTCATATTCAGCTCTGTCTGTTTTTTCTTTTTATTCAGGAGGACATTCTTCGCTTTTTCTGCACTTTCGTCATCAATCAGCTCCAGCAGGTTTCCGGCAGGCAGAAACAAGCTGGCTGCCTCAGCAGAGCTTTCGAGGATATCAAGCTTTTCATTTATTTTAAAATAGGGCAGGGGCAATAGCTTATTATCTTGCATTCAATTCCTCTCCAAAAGGTAAAGTTGGAATCCACTGCTCAATATCTATGAGCTCTTTCAGCAGCGTTGTTTTGATGGAGCAATGGCTGGTAAAATCGTAATATTTGAGCAGCCGGCCGCCGACAAATACCGCGGGCGAGTGCTTAATGCTTTCAAGTTCTTTTACATAAATGGAAAGCTTTTCGGCATGATTGATCATGGTGAAGGACAATCCTATTACATCAGGCTGCCACTCTTCCGCCGACTCTTTTCCTTTCTCTAAAGGAACATTCGGGCCAAGCAGCCTTGTTTCCCACCCTTTTTCTTCAAAGATGATAGCTGCCATTTTCAGGCCGAGAAAGTGCTGTTCATTTTCCAGGCAGAAAAACATCGCTTTCCTTCCTTTTTTCGGCTGGACTTCCCTGGAAACCTGATGTCTGTATCGTGAAAGCACAAAATCACATGTTGTAGTGGCTAAATGTTCGTCGGCAACAGAGATATCGTCATTCTGCCAAAGCTCGCCGACACGCTGCATGGACTTTGTAATCAGCTTTTCAAAAATTTCAAGTGTATTGGCTGAATGCCTGTGCTGGCCATATATAATCTCCCAAGCTTTATCCTGGTCACCAGAAAGCAGGGCATCAGTAAGCTGGTTTGTGTATTGTTCCATTATGACCACCTTCTTCGATAAATATTGGTCGCGTGGCAAGGAAGTTCTGTCGGCTGTTCCTTCGCTGGTGCTCCTGTGCCAAATCTCTGGAAGGTGGGAGTTCAGCGTTGAAAATGTGTTAATATAATTATATTTTAAGGGATTAATAAAGAAAACAAATAAAAGTATTGAAAGTCTGGGTTCTTAATGTTATTCAGTGTAACATACTTCTGTTCATAATGTGGGATGCAGGATTTTACAGCAATATATTCATTTTATCTAATTGGCGAAGCTGGAAACAACTCTGATACATTCTGCAGATGTGGCTTTCCTGCACCATTACGAAAGGATAAAAACCCCAGGAAGGCTGGGGGAGTGGATATGGAGAATTTTATGGTTTAAAATGAGTATAAAAGCCCGGAAGTACAGGGATGATGCTAGTTTTGACAGCATTCTGGTTTTTCTATTATTTTTTTAGAGATTCTGCGGGATGCTGTCTGAAGTGCTGCGGAGCTTCATTATATTAACGGGCATGTGTCCGGGGATGGTGTCTGAATATGAAAATATTGGTAGTTGAAGATAATGAAAGTGTCTGCTCGATGCTAGAAATGTTTTTTATGAAAGAAGGCTATACAGGCAAGTTTGTCCACAGCGGCCAGGATGGCTTTGATGCATTCAATAAAGAATCCTGGGATCTTGTCATCGTCGATTGGATGCTGCCTGTCATGGATGGTGTAACACTCTGCCGGAAAATCAGGGAATTGAGCACAGTTCCGATTATCATGCTGACAGCGAAAGACAGTGAATCTGACCAGGTGCTGGGCCTTGAGATGGGAGCGGATGATTATGTGACAAAGCCATTTAGCCCGCTTGCCCTCATGGCGAGGATCAAGGCTGTAACTAGAAGGTACCAGGCTGATTCCTCCAAGCAGGAGGAGGCAAACTATATCTCAAGCCAGTTTTTCAAGATCAGCAAGGATACGAGAGAAGTGCTCTACAAAGGCCAGCCCTTGAATAATCTGACGCCAAAGGAATTTGACCTGCTTTATTATTTTGTCAAAAACCCGCGGCAGGTCTTTTCAAGAGAGCAGCTCCTGGACCGGGTGTGGGGATATCAATTCTACGGGGATGAGAGGACGGTCGATGTCCATATCAAGCGCCTGCGCAAAAAAATCGGCACCGCTTCCCAGCCGTTCATCCATACGGTTTGGGGAATAGGCTATAAATTTGATGAATCGGAGGCCGCAGGTGAAAATTAAATATTTCTATCAGCTCCTTGTCAGCCATATCAGCATCCTGATCATGGCTTTCCTGCTATTGAGCCTGCTTTTTACCCAATTCGTCCAAAGTTATGTTTTTCAAAATAAGACGGAGGAGCTAGCTGCTTATGGTCAGCAGGTGCTGAAGGAGCTCTCAGTGAGGCCGGTGGGCAATGAGCAGTTTCTCGAAGAGTACAGCCAGCTGCTGAGGGCCCGCAATATCAACTATTATCTATTTGACGGCAGCTACGGCGTTATCTATCCACAGACCAGAGGGCTCAGCCTATTATTTACAGATGAAGAGAGGAAAAGGCTTGCCGGCGGGCATTCAATTTCCATCAAGCATGACATCAAGCGCTTTGAGCAGGAAGTGACACTGGTAGCCATCCCATATATGCATGACGGCAGAATGACAGGGGGAATCCTCCTCATGTCGCCGATCAGCGGTGCACTCCAGATGGCCAGCCAGCTGAATAAATTCCTGCTGTACACCATTATCATCAGTCTGACTGCAACAATTCTCCTCAGCTGGGTGCTGTCCAAAAATCTCCTCAAGCGAATCAAAGAATTGAGGAATGCGACCTCGATGATTTCCAAGGGAGACTATAATGTTAATATCAAAAACACACAGTTTGATGAAATAGGGGAGCTTGCAGAAGACTTCAACCATATGGCCGCAAAGCTCAGGTCCTCCAATGAAGAAATTGAAAGGCTTGAAAACCGGCGGAGAACATTCATTGCAGATGTTTCCCACGAAATGCGGACGCCGCTTACGACAATCAGCGGCGTGGCAGAAGGCATGAAGAATAATTTAATACCTGATCAGGAAAAGCAAAAGGGCATGGATCTGATTGACCGGGAAGCGAGAAGGCTTATCAGGCTGGTTAATGAAAATCTCGACTATGAGAAAATCCGCTCAAACCAGATCAAGCTGGACATTGGCAATATCCAGGTCCTGGATCTGTTTGAAGTAGTAAAGGAGCAGCTTGAGTTCCAGGCCGAAGAAAAAGGGATAGAAATCGTGCTTGAGGCCGATGAAGAGCTATTTGTAAAAGCAGATTATGACCGCATCATCCAAATCATCATCAACATTGTTAAGAACAGCATCCAATTTACCGATGGGGGAACTGTGTGGCTGAGAGGGCGGAAAGGTAATGAAGAAACAGTCATTGAGATCCAAGACACTGGGATCGGCATCGACCCGGGAGAAATTGAATCGATCTGGCACCGCTTCTATAAAGCAGATCTGTCAAGGACCAGCAGCACGTTCGGTGAATTCGGGATCGGCCTTTCCATCGTCAAACAGCTCGTACAGCTTCATAATGGGGAAATTGAGGTAGAAAGTGAAAGAAACCAAGGGACGCTCTTTAGGATCAGATTTCCGGGATGAAGGGTGTAACGCCGTTTCCGCGAAGGATGATAGGGGGCAAGACTTCTGATTCTGCTGCTGGGTCATGCAACCGGGAGTGCCGCTGGGGTACAGGAACAGCCGAAGGGAGGCTAAGTCATGCATGCGAGAGTCAGTCTGGGATACATGGGCAGGCGAGATTAGGCACAGTCATGTATGGGAGAGCCTGTCCGGGATACATGGCCAGTTGAATAAAAGCCAAGTCATGTATACGGGAGCCCTTCTGGGATACATGACCAGTTGAAAAAAAAGGCCAGTCATGTATGTGAGAGCCCGGTTGGGATACATGACCAGAAGAAAAAAGCCCAAGTCATGTATGTGAGAGCCCTTCTGGGATACATGACCAGTTGAAAAAAAGGCCAGTCATGTATGTGAGAGCCCGGTTGGGATACATGACCAGACGAAAAAAAGCCCAGTCATGTATGCGAAAGCCCGTCTGGGATACATGACCAGATGAAAAAAAGTCCAGTCATGTATGCGAGAGCCCGTCTGGGATACATCGCCAGATGAAAAAAAGCCAAGTCATGCATCCAAGAAACCAGATGTGCTCACGTGACCAGCCTTTTCGCAGTAGTGACATAATACCCCAATAATCTCCAAACAAAAAACCTTTCCCGCACTGGGAAAGGTTTTTCTCTCTAAGAAAGGACCTCCGACTTAGCCAGCATAATCTGCTGCTCATTCTGCTGTTCGACCGGGACTGCCTTTTCCTGGAGTTTCTTTACTTCAATATACTTGATATGATGATCCTCCATTTCTAGGATGGTAAAGTCATAGGAATCAAAATGAATCGTATCGCCCTGCTTCGCTTCATAGTTCTCTGTCAGGATCCATCCGCCCATTGTATCCACATCTTCATCATTGATCTCAAGGCCGAGGAGGTCATTCACTTCACTCACAAGAACTTTGGAATCAAATATGAAATGCCCTTCATCCATTTTCCGGACCATTGGGACCTCATCATTGTCAAATTCGTCGCGGATATCACCGACGATTTCTTCTATTATGTCTTCGACTGTCACAAGGCCTGAAGTCCCCCCGTATTCATCCATCAGTATGGCCATATGGATCCGGTCTTTTTGCATTTTCACCAGCAGGTCATGGATCGGAATCGTATCAATGACCCGGATGATCGGCCGGGTATACGCTTCAAGCGTCTTGGAGGTTATCTCCCGGTCCTTGATGAAGTCAGTAATGATTTCCTTTATGTTGACCATTCCGATAATATGGTCTTTATCTCCATCGATAATCGGATACCTTGTGAACTTTTCGTCATGGACGAGCTGCAGGAAGGTTTCGAGCGTATCATCCTTGGCAAGCGAAACGATTTCTGTACGCGGGACCATGATTTCCTTGGCAATCCTGTTATCAAACTCGAATATCTTGTTTACATACTTAAACTCAGACTGGTTGATTTCACCACTTTTATAGCTTTCGGATAAAATGATGCGAAGCTCCTCTTCGGAATGTGCCAGGTCATGCTCGGAAGCCGGCTTTAACCCAAAGAAGCCAGTGATTAAGCGTGCAGAGCCATTCAGCGCCCAGATGAAAGGGTACATGATTTTATAGAAACCGATCAGCGGACGGGAAAATGCAAGCGTAATCCATTCAGCTTTTTGAATAGCGAGAGTCTTTGGCGCAAGTTCTCCGATCACAACGTGGAGGAACGTGATAAGGCCAAAAGCGATAGAAAAAGAAAGTATATGTGATACAGATTCCGGGATGCTGAGGTTTGTCAGCACCGGCCTTAAAATATGCTCGACTGTTGGTTCTCCGAGCCACCCTATTCCCAGCGCGGTCACGGTAATGCCAAGCTGGCAGGCGGACAGGTAGCCATCCAGGTTCGTAATCACTTTCTTTGCAGCAAGTGCAGAGCTGCTGCCTTCTTCTATAAGCTGGTCAATCCTTGAGCTTCTCACCCTGATGATTGCAAATTCCGAAGCGACAAAAAATGCCGTAAAAGCAATTAAAATGGCTATAATAACCAAGTTTAATATGTCCAATAAGTTTCCTTATCCCGCGTGAGCGAGTAAGGAGTCACCTCCTGATAATACAAAAATATTTTAGCTTGTTAAGGTTTTAAGAGACTGGATCAAAGCCAACCCTTCTGTACTCAGCTTTTTGGAGATGTTGTTTTTTTCTTCCCCGTCCAGCTTTTGAATAAGCGGAAGGAGGGATGAAATCTCTGTATGAAGGTGCCTTATCTGCTGTGTAACATCAAGAATTTGCTTTTCGACGATCCCTGATGCCGCATTCCCATCTTTCTTCAATTCCAGCTTTCTCTTAATCTCTTCAAGCGGTATGTGCAGCTTTTTGCATTCTTCGATGAATGTAAGGTCGAGCAGCACATCTTCAGCATAAAGCCTGTAATTCGATTTTGATCTTTCAGCCTGTATAAGGCCCAATGCAGTATAATAGTCAATCGTTCTCTTTGATACATTTGCAATCGCTGCTAGTTCACCAATGCGATAGAATGCCCCATCTTATCACCTCGGTATCAGATTTTAATTCGTAATTATTGTTTGGTTGGCTCAAAAAAGCAAGATGCATATTTTCATAAAATTAACCATAATTATACGGTAAATCAAACCGTACAGTCAAACGTTGCGGTTGGAATGGAGTGAGTACTCTTATTTTATGAGAATATATGCAGCTTATGAACAATTATGAATCAATTTATCGGAAAATACAAAAAATTACACCGGGAATTCCGGGGATTTTTTTGTGTTCAGGGGATCATTAGTGTTCCGTGCTGATTTTGGGCTCATCCAGCGCGGTTCCTAAAAAGGATGAAAGACCGCCCGGGTAGCCGCCTCTTTTCATGGAAATACCAATTACAGCGATAAAACCAGCTGGGGAAGCTTGTATTTATCATTGAAAAAACAGGCTGCGGAAACTTCCGGCAGCCTGTTTTCCACTATTTATTTTTGCTGTCGCTGAATGACTGGCTGCAGCTGGATCCTCAAATCTGCCAGCAGGTCGTTCAATGTCAGTTCAGCCTCGCTTTGGCCTTTATCAAAGGCGTGCTTAAGCACATCGGCAAAGCCGGGTAATTCTTCCTGTACGATCCCGGGATTTTTATCATTCATTATATTCATGCACCTTTTCTATGGATTTCTCTTTTATTTCCCGCCTGCAGCAAAGGTTAAACTGCTGGTTCCTGCAGGAAATTAGACATCGTCCCATAGAAAGTATAAATTTATAGTATAGGAAGTGGCAGAAACCAGGATAGTAAGGAGCAGACTCTGACTATACTGGACAAGTTGTAAAATATAAAGGGGTAGACCAATGAAATTAAATGAACTGCCGGACAGCAAACCTTCTATTAATGTGCATGGCCTTGATTTCCAGTGGGATTTCAATAATGGCCAGTTCATCTATGAAGGGGAAGATGCCGTATTATTTTGGATTAATTCAGCGATGAAGACATTCTTTGACACCATTGAAGAAATTTCCGGTGAAGAAGCAGCCAGCGTAGTGCTCGAGACTACGGGATACCGGATGGGGCAGGTGGTCGGAGAGTATTTCGAAAAACTGAAAACTGTTTCTGCTGAAGATGCAACAAAGCTTATCCCTAACACATACGCATCTGCTGGTTGGGGAAAAACCGTTGTAACAGAGCTTAATGAAGAGGCAAAAACAGTTACGGTGCAAATGCAGGATACATGGGAGCATAAAATCAATCTTGCACAAAATAAAAAAACAGGCGGAACCTTCCTGCCTGCACATTATGCCGGAATTTTTACAGGGCTGTTTGGAGAAAATATCTGGTATGAAGTGGCAGCCAGCCAGATAGAAGGTCATGAGTATACAGAAGTCAGATATTTTCCTTCCAGTGTGACGATTTCACATAATATCCATGAGCTATCAAGAAGGAAAGAGTCCGAGCAAATCCGGAGCCTTGAGGCTCTGGTGGAAGAACAGACCATGGAGCTGCACGACCTGGTCAGGCAGCTTTCTTCTCCAATCATTCCTGTTTTGGAAGGCATCGTCGTTGTGCCGCTGATAGGAAAATATGATGAGAGCCGTTCAGAAGATCTGCTGACCAAGACCTTGAACAATCTTCCTAAGCATCAGGCTAAATATCTTGTCCTCGATCTAACCGGACTTGATAAAGATATCGGCAATTTCACGGGTGACTTCATCCATAAGCTTGGTTCTGCTGCATCACTCATCGGCATAGACACCATCCTTGTCGGCATATCCGCTGAACTGGGAGTGGCCATCACTCAGTCCGGCATCAAGCTTTCAAAATATGATTGCTTCCAGACCCTTCAGCACGGCATCTATTTTGCGCTGTCCCAGATTGGGCGGAGGATTATTTAAAAACAAAAAGCCAGCGCTGCTGGCTTTTTGTTTTTGGGCCGATTCAATATTTCCATTCCTCCGCAAGCAGCCCGTAGACCACCAGATCATGGTAATGGTCATTAAGAAACTCACCCTGCCTGATGATTCCCTCCTGTGTGAACCCCAGCCGCTCAGGGACAGCCCTGCTCTTATGGTTCATGATCCCGCACCTGATTTCAATCCGGTTCAAACGCAGGTCGTTAAAGCCGTAATTGACCATTGCCTGAACTGTCCTCGTCATGATTCCTTTTCCCTGAAAGCCTTCGGCCAGATAATAGCCTATGCTCATTTGCCTGCTTGCCCAGTCGATATGGTGTATGCCGGCGGCCCCTGCCAGTGTCCCCTTATACCTTATGCCGGTGTTGAATCCATTGTTTTCGGCAAATTGCTTCAGCCACATAGGGATGATGCTGTGATATTGCAAGGGGGAGGTCATGCTGTCAACCCAGGGAAGCCATTCCCTTAGATGCTTCCTGTTTCCGTCCACCAATGCATAAAGCTCGTCGGCATGATGCAGCTGAAACAGCTGAAGCCGGATTTCATTATCTACTTTTAGTGTAAACAAATCTTCGCCCCCTATTTCTATAGATTTGAATTATCTGGAGGTATCTAACAATCCAATCATACACAGGGAAGCGGAGCAGCGTAAATATTAACGATCAGCAGCCATTCTTTATTTATTCGCAGCTGGATCCTGCTTTTTCGCCGGTATGCAGGGGCAGAGTTATGCTGAAAATGGTTTTATCATAATCTGATTCACAGGAAAGGAAGCCTTTATGCTTTTCGATGATTTCACGGCAGACAAACAGTCCCAGTCCGGTTCCCAGTTTTTTGGTGGTAACAAAAGGTTCAAAGATGGAACTTAGCAGATGCTCAGGTATTTGCGGCCCATTATTTCTGATTTCGAGCCGTACAAAAGAGTCTGAAGTCATGAATGAGATTATTTCAATGATCGGATCCTCCCTATAGGGGTTCAAAACATCGATGGCATTAAAAATGATATTGATAAGCACCTGGCGGATTTCATCTTCATAGCCGCAAAGATGGGTGCTTTCATCGACTTCCTTCATAATGCGGACTTTGGCATCCAATATGCTTGGATACAGGAAAATCAGCACCTCTTCAACCAGACTGTTCAGGTTAAAAGTAGTTTTTTCCTTTCCGATAAGCTCCTTCTTGGATAATAACAGGAATTGCGAAATGCGGAAATTGAGCTGTTCGAGCTCATTGGAAATGATATCTAAATAATTCATGGGAGGGTTTTCAGCTTTAAGCAATTGAACAAAACCCTGGATGGAAGTCAGCGGATTTCTGAATTCATGTATAAAGCTGGATGTCATTTGTCCCAGAAGGGTAAGGCGGTCTTTATGGGTTGAATTAATGAATTCCGTTTTTTCATCAATAATCTTATTCTTGGCATCTGTATAATGGCTGACAGCATAATAAAGAAATTTGTCAAAACACACATTGATCCTGTCGATCCAGTTCTGCAGATCATCCCAGTGGACATCAACCCGGTTGAGATTTTTATAGATGATGGACCGGCCCATATTTACATTGTAGACAAATTCTCCGATGTTGATATTGGCTTTCACCCGCTGAGAGGCAATTTTGATGGCGAGCTGCTGAAGATAGACATCCAGATCCTGTTCTGACTTGGACAAACTGGTCAAGATCAGGCTGAACATAGCCTCTCCGTTTTCTCTTATATAATCTTTGAAAGGATCTGTCTCTGTTAAGACAATCTCTTTATTCCATTGCTCCAGAAGTATATGCTTCTCTCTTTCAAGAAAATCAAGCAGCTTTTGATTTGATAGTGATAACATTTTACCCTCCGCCTATCTTTTTGACTATTAACCTTGCTGTATAACATTCGCCTACAATAAGATAAATCCTCCGGAATTTTCTTGGGAATTTACAGAAATTTATCGAAAGATCGGGGATCGGGTCCTAAAGTGTAAAATTATGATCATTTATGTAAAATACTGGGTGTCAGGTGTCCTATAAAAAAGCTTCAGTTTAATTTGAATGGTAAAGGGCATAAAAAAGTACAGGCAATTATCAAATACATAAACATAAAAGTTATACCGGCTTTTATAATGTGTTAGAATTGGTGTAATATTACACTGGAAAAGGGTGGCGCGAATATTGACACGAGAAGAAATTATAATGAAGGTTTCAGAAAAGCTCCGCCTCATTCGTACAGAGGCAGGCTACACCCAGGATAAGATGGCGGATATCATCGGAATCTCAAAAAAAACACTGGTTCAGATTGAAAAGGGCAGAGCTTATGCAGGCTGGTCTACAGTAGTGGCTGTCTGTGCCCTGTTCCGTGAAACTGAAACCGTGCAATTCCTGTTTGGGAACGAACCGCTTGAAGTGCTCGAAACCATCGCAAGGGAAGGTATTGATTATCGTAAAGAAAAGACCCTTGGAGGGAAAATATGGTGGAGAGAGGTCGAGAGAAAAGGAAGATATGTTCTACAGCAGAATATCATCAGCCAGCATTTCCGGATAATAGATGAAGACCTGTACAGGATTTACAGCAGCTTTGATGAAGAGATATCAAAAGAACGTTTTTTCGAAATTGCGAGAGGGGCAGATGCGGACAAGTAAGCTCGTGACCCGGGAGAGGATCTGTGCATGGAGAGAGAAAGAAAAACGCTAAGATACTGGGTATCTTAGCGTTTTTGTATGAGCGTGGATTTATTACTTTGCGATCAGCACAGGGCATGGCGCCTGTTTGGCGATATTGCTGCTGACGCTTCCCAGGAACATCTGCTTCAGCCCGCCTTTACCGGAGTTTCCGACAATGATCAGATCGGCTCCTTCTGCCGAGGCGTAATCACAGATGCTTTCTGCCGGGCTGCCGTCAAGTGAATCATATTTTACCTGGATATTATGGGGTTCAAGCTCCTGTTTGGCTTTATAGAATGCGTCATCCACACTGTTTGAGATAATGGCGTGTGTTGGAGGATTGGGGTCATCATGCCTGATTGACATAGGCGGAATCTGGATCCCTTCCAGCATATATCCGTTTGTTCTTACCGGCTCCACCATTTTTTCATTATCAGTCATGACGTTTTCTACCTTTTCATCATAGACATTTGCTACCAGTACATGTGCTTCCGGATTCCCTTTTGCCATCTGAACGGCGAGCTGGAGTGCCCTATTGCTGCCTTCTGTATCATCATATCCGACTACAATCCGATTGAACTGATTCATTGTCATCATCCTTTCTTAATAGGAGATTTGTGATTATTTTCTATTTACCCATATTTCCGATAAAAGAATCCTGCCTGTTTTAGCTGCATCAAAATTTTGTACCCCTATAAAAGGGAGAAAACTTTCGGATTATATAAAAGTACCCAAACTGCAATTAAGGATAATTATGGTTTATATCCCATCATTTTAGAGTAAAAGTCTTTAAGAAAATTGTTTACAGTATGATAAGAAGTCACCAAGACAGTTTCAATAAAGGTTGTGATTAAATGAGCAATACAAGAGAAGGCAGAAGTAAACAAAATCGTATTTATAGACTAAAACGTATTTTACAGATCGTCCTTTTATTTTTTTCTACATCGATCCTCGGCTTCCTTAGTTTCTTTTATTTTCAGGGCAAGGACGCGGATATCAGCAATCTGGAGGATGGGATGTCGCTGCCAACAGTCATCTACGATTACAGCGGGGAAGAGGCAAGCAAAATATCAGCAAGCAAAAATGAAGGCCTCCGTGCCGACCAGATGCCTGACAGCCTGAAAAATGCCGTAGTCGCAATCGAAGATAAAAGATTTTATGAGCACAGCGGCATCGACTACAAAGGGATTATGAGAGCGCTGTTCACTAATATCAAGGCTGGCGGTGTAGTCGAAGGCGGGAGCACCATTACACAGCAGCTGACGAAGAATGCACTGCTCACCCATGAAAAAACATACAAGCGGAAAATGGAAGAGTTTTTCCTGGCAAGGGAAATTGATAAGAAATATTCAAAGGAAGAAATCCTTCAGATGTATTTGAATCAGATTTATTTTGGAGAAGGGGCATGGGGCGTCAAAAATGCAGCCCTTAAATACTTTGGCAAAGATGCCGAAGATCTGACCATAAGCGAGTCGGCCATTCTGGCGGGAATCATCAAGGCCCCTTCGGCCCTGAATCCAATCGGCCATCCCGAAGAGGCGGTAGAACGGAGGGATACTGTCCTGCTGCAAATGAAGGAGCAGAATTATATTACTGCCAGTGAATATGAACAAGCCAAGGCAGAGCCGCTTGCTCTCAACGACAAGGGAGGCGATCCATTGAAAGGGAAGTTTCCTTATTATGTCGATCATGTCCTGGATGAAGCAATCGAATTATATGGGCTGACACAGGACGAATTATTGACAGAGGGATACAGGATCTATACTGAGCTTGATCCTGATATGCAGGCAGCAGCAGAAGAAATCTACCAAAGGGACGATCTTTTCCCGCAAGGAAAAGAGGACCAGATCGTTCAGAGCGGTGCTGTACTGGTGGATCCTGAATCAGGCGGTGTCCGGGCTTTGGTCGGCGGACGCGGCGAGCATGTCTTCAGGGGCTTTAACCGGGCCACCCAGCTGAAGCGCCAGCCAGGCTCAGCAATGAAGCCTTTGGCTGCCTATGCACCTGCCCTGGAAGAGGGCTGGAAGGCAACAGATGAGGTAAAAGATGAGAAAATGAGCTTTGGCGGCTATGAACCAGGCAACTACAATGGCCAGTACCGCGGGCAGGTGCCAATGTATGAGGCCGTCAAAGATTCGCTTAATCTTCCAGCGGTTTGGCTACTTAATGAAATCGGGATTGAAGCGGGTATTGAAGCATCCAAGCGGTTTGGAATTCCTCTGGAGGAGAGCGACAGAGACCTGGGGATTGCTCTTGGAGGATTGTCATCAGGTGTGTCACCGCTGGAAATGGCCGGCGCTTATGCGGCATTTGCCAATGATGGTGTAAGGGAAGAGGCCCATGCAATCATAAAGATTGAAGACGCTCAAGGAAATGTAGTGGCTGAACGGAAAGATAAGGCGGTGCAGGCAGTCTCTAAAGAATCTGCAGAACAGATGACAACCATGCTATTAGGGGTTGTCGAGCAGGGAACCGGGAAGGCCGCAGGCATACCTGGAAGAGAAACTGCAGGGAAGACTGGTTCGACTCAGGTGCCGATTGAAGGAATAGACGGCGTAAAGGATCAATGGTTCACCGGCTATACGCCTCAGCTTGCCGGTGCTGTATGGGTCGGTTATGACCATACAGATGAAAACCACTATTT
The DNA here is from genome assembly GCF_020171945.1 of Bacillus infantis. GTDB lineage: Bacteria > Bacillota > Bacilli > Bacillales > Cytobacillaceae > Bacillus_AB > Bacillus_AB infantis_A. The sequence goes on from NZ_JAIVAP010000003.1 coordinate 129,799, forward strand.
AACAACAACAAGCAGTGAAGGCGCCGCCCCAATCTTCCGTGAGCTGATGGAGGCTGCCCTTGAAGGGAAAGATGCTGAATCATTCAATGTTCCGCATATATCTTATTATATTGAACAAAAAGAGAAAGAAGAAAGATGGAAGAGGGCCAGAGAATGGGAGGAGAACTTAAGGAAGGAAGCCGAGAAGTGGCAGGAAAAGCTGCGCGAAGAAAAAGGGAAATGGGAAGACCGCTTAAAGGGCAGGGATAAGGAAAAAGAGAAAGAGAAAGAGAAAGAAAAAAAGAAAGACAAAAAGCATGAAGAATAAAAAAAGAGCCGGAGGGCTCTTTTTTTTGCTGTCTTAGAACAGCCAGCTTACAAGTGCGCCAATTACAACGATGGCGCCGATTATCATAAGAATCGTCCGGATCATTTGGGTTCACTGCCTTTCTGGGAATTAAACGGTTTCTGTTAGTAACGGCTGTTCAGCTTTTTTGAGGGCTGATACACGATTTGCGCATGTTTCCTTGATTTTGGCGAGATGTTTCTTTGCCTGTACCCCTTCCACAATCACTTTAATGGATGTATTCGCTTTTTGGGTAAGCAGGAAGGAAACCAGCTTCGGCATATTGGATGCATCCACAGACTTTTGATTGCAATAGATGATTGTGTTGCCTTTATATTGCTTAGCTGCCTGATAGATTTCAAGCATATCTTTCATTGTAAAATGGCTATCGAGGTTAATGTTTGTTGAGATGATTTCTTTCATGATGGTTCAGTTCTCCTTTATAGTATTATTTATAGTTTTTGTTTGTTTTCTTATCGTTTATTGTTACTTGAGATTTACCCCGGACCCCGAAGTCTAAACATGTCAAAATGATGACAGAGCTTCTCTATTTTTCCAATAGAAGCTGCTGTATAAGGCATAAGGTTTGCCGGCTGGTAAAGATAGGATTAAGATAAATGCATAATCATTCTGAATAATGAGGCATTTATGGCGGAGGGGGATAAGAGGTTGCTGACTCTGATTAGAAACGGGAATGTATATGCACCTGATTATATAGGAAAGAAAGATATACTTCTTACAGGAAATAAAATTGGCTATATAAAGGATCATATCGATCTGCCTGAAGGCTTTGCAGAAATCAGGATAATAGAGGCAGAGGGGAAGCTGGTAGTACCCGGCTTCATTGATGCCCACGTCCATATCATTGGGGGAGGCGGCGAGGGCGGCTACCGGACAAGGACTCCTGAGCTGCAGCTGACCGATGCCACTCTGGCAGGCATTACCACCATTGTGGGCGTAATCGGAACAGATGCTACCACAAGGACGATGCCCAGCCTGATTGCCAAGGCAAGGGCGCTGGAGGAAGAAGGAATCACCTGCTATGTGCAGACAGGCTCGTATCAGGTGCCGGTAAAGACACTCACAGGTAAAATTGAAGATGATATTATTCTGATTGATAAAATAATCGGGGCAGGGGAAATTGCCATCAGCGATCACCGTTCTTCCCAGCCTACCGTGGAGGAGCTCGCCAAAATAGCATCTGCAGCCCGGATAGGAGGAATGCTTTCTGGCAAAGCCGGGATCGTTAACATCCATGTCGGGGACAGCTATGACCACTTGAAGCTGATCGAAGAAGTGGTGGAAAAGACTGATATTCCGCTCCGCCAGTTTTACCCGACTCATATCAACCGCAATCCCCATCTCTTTGAGGAGGGCCTCCGATATGCCAAAAGGGGAGGCTATGTTGATTTTACAACCAGCTCCATTCCAAAGTTCCAGGAGGAAGGGGAGGTTAAATGCAGCACAGGATTGAAAAGGATGCTTGACGCAGGGGTCGGAATATCACAGATCACATTTACTTCTGACGCCCAGGGCAGCCTGCCGGATTTCAATGAGGCAGGAGAGCTGATTGGAATGAAGGTTGGTAAGGTATCCTCTTTATATAGTGAAGTCCGTGACAGCATCCTTCTCGAAGATATTCCGCTAGACCAGGCAATCAGGGTCATAACCAAAAACCCTGCTGATATTTTAAAGCTGCCTCATAAAGGGGCGATTGAAGCAGGAAGGGATGCAGACCTGGTTATACTGGATCCGGACAATTATCAGATTGATATCGTCATAGCGATGGGCCGGACCATGGTGGAAGGCGGAAAAGCCATTGTGAAAGGGACTTTCGAATAAAAATATGAGAGCAGACTGAGGATTTTCATTCAGTCTGCTCTTTCTGCTGCAGGGTGTAAGAATAACTGGCCTTTTTTGAGAAACAATAGGTTTGTCACAATAGTTTGCGACAAAGTTAGTTTTCTTCTTTATTGAACCCTGCCCCCCTGTCATTTACCATAGATAAGTAAATACTACAGATAGAAGGGAAGAGTGCAAATGGCTCAGCCTAATATAAAAATAGCTGTACAAAAATTCGGTAACTTCCTGAGCTCCATGGTTATGCCGAATATCGGTGCGTTTATCGCCTGGGGACTGATAACTGCACTATTCATACCATCAGGGTTCTGGCCAAATGAAAGCCTTGCCAAAATGGTCGACCCAATGATTACTTATCTTCTTCCGCTGCTGATTGGTTATACGGGCGGAAAACTGATCCATGACCAGCGCGGAGCTGTAGTCGGTGCCATTGCCACTATGGGTGTCATCGTCGGCTCTGATATTCCAATGTTCCTCGGTGCCATGATCGTCGGCCCGATCGCCGGTTATGCAATCAAGCTTTTTGACAGAGCCATCGAAGGCAAAATCAAGGCCGGCTTTGAAATGCTTGTCAATAACTTCTCTGCCGGAATCATTGGCGGAGTGCTCGCGATTCTGGCATTTGCGGGTGTCGGGCCTGCAGTCGATGTATTCACAGGCTGGCTGGTCAGCGGGGTGGAGTGGCTTGTAGAAACAAATCTGCTGCCTTTAACAAGCATCCTGATTGAACCTGCCAAAATTCTATTCCTTAACAATGCAATCAACCACGGAGTTCTCACTCCGATTGGAACGGAACAGATCAAGCAGACAGGCCAGTCTATCCTGCTTCTGCTGGAAGCCAATCCTGGACCTGGTATCGGTGTGCTTCTTGCCTACATCTTCTTTGGAAGAGGAAACGCAAAGCAATCTGCACCTGGAGCTGCACTTATCCATTTCTTTGGGGGAATACATGAAATTTACTTCCCTTACATCCTGATGCGTCCGCTTTTATTCATCGCGGTCATCCTTGGCGGAATGAGCGGCGTGTTCACACTTGTCCTGCTTGGCGGCGGATTGTTCGCGCCAGCTTCACCGGGAAGCATCCTGGCAATCACGGCAGTGACGCCTCACCATGCGAGTGCCTATATTGCCAACTTTGCAGCTGTCCTTGTAGCCGGCGCTGTATCATTCATCGCTTCTGCCTTTATTTTAAAAACAGGCAAGCAGTCAGATGAAAATATAGAAGCTGCTGCACAAAAGATGCAGGAAATGAAAGGCAAGAAAAGCTCAGTTGCTTCTTCATTCACAGCAACAGAAGGCAAGCTTCCGGAACATGTGAGCAAAATTGTTTTCGCCTGTGATGCCGGAATGGGCTCAAGCGCCATGGGGGCTTCGCTTCTCCGTAAAAAGGTGAAGGCCGCTGGTCTTAATGATGTGAGTGTAACCAATACGGCAATCAGCAATATTCCTGCTGATGCACAGGTAGTCATTACACAGGAAGAATTGACGCCAAGGGCAAAAAATAAAATCCCTGGCGCCTATCATGTGTCAGTGGACAATTTCCTTTCAAGCCCTGAATACGATAATCTGATCAGCAAGCTGAAAGGTTCTGCAGAAGAAGAATTAATTGAGGTCGCTGAAGATGCGGAAGCGGAAGCAATGGGTGAATCACCTGCAGAAGAACGAAAGGATGCGCCTGCAGCTGAATCAGTGGAAAACAATGATCTGCTGCTTGAAAAATACGTATTCCTTAACCAGAAATTTAATAATAAAGATGAAGCCATCCGCTTTGCCGGAAGAGCGCTTGTCGACGGCGGCTATGTTCGTGAAAATTATATTGAAGCCATGATCGAGCGCGATGAAATGACTTCAACTTATATGGGCAATGATGTTGCCATCCCTCACGGCACAGAGGCTGCTAAACAGGAAGTCATCAAATCCGGATTTACGGTCATCCAGGTTCCGGAAGGAGTCGACTTTAACGGCGAAAAGGTCCGTTTGATCTTCGGTATTGCCGGTAAAGATGGCACCCATCTTGAGATATTGTCTTCCATTGCCGTCACTTGCTCGGAGATGGAAAACATCGAAAAAATGGTCCAGGCAAAAACAGCTAAAGAGTTAATGGATATCCTCAACGGGTAAGGACCGGTAAAGTCATGCAGAAAGGCACAGCTTGTGCCTTTTTGCGCTTTTGTTTTTTGGCAGAAAAGAATCTGGTTCCAGATAGGGCTGATATAGATGTTTATTACCTCAAGGGAGAAAAGCATCATAGAACTGATCATAAAGACGGCCGGCAAGCATACGGCCCTGACACTTGCTTCCTACTTAAACGTTAGCGCCAGGACTGTCCACCGGGACCTTGCATCTGTTGCAAAGGTTCTTCGGCAGTTCGGGCTCGAGCTTGGGCGGACGCCTGATGAAGGGCTCGTGATTTCCGGGCGGAATGAGGACGTTTTCCGGATTGTGCAGACAATGGCGGAAACCATTCCGACAGACCAGACTCCCCAGGAAAGGAAACTGCTGATTCTTTTGGAGCTCCTTAAAGGGGAACCTTTTAAACTACAGCCGGCGGCAAAGGAAGTCGGCATCAGTGTAACAACCTATACCGCATACCTCGATGAACTGGCTGGCTGGCTCGAAAGCTACCGGCTCTCTGTCAGAAGGAAAAGAGGGGTAGGGGTTGAGCTGTCCGGCAAAGAATCGGATATAAGAAAGGCGCTGGCCGATTATTATTTGATCTATTTTAATGAAGAGCTGATAGAAAGCCTGTTTCTCCTTGATGCAGGAAGCTGGAACAAGCCCAGGGTGCTCTTTTATTTCCGGTCAAAGTTCCTTTATGCAGCCGACCGCCTTGCCGGCAGAAGAATCAATAAGGGGCAGTCAAGATTGGCTGACAGCGACTATATCGGCATCCTGGTTCATTTATGCATCTCTCTTCAAAGAACCGAAGGCGGCTTCTTTATTGAGGACGACCTCATCGAACCTCCGGAGATCCAGGAGGAAGCAAATCTGATTGCCAGCCTGGGCAATGAGCTCGCGGATGAATTTTCCGTCAGCCTTGCTGAACAGGATATCCGTTTTCTTGCTATCGTACTGAAAGGATCCAAATTGCGGGCACCTGATTCCGTCCACTATGACAGTGTGATGATCGGACAGTCTGTCAAAAATATCATCCAGCATGTATCTGCCCAGCTGAATGCAGATTTAACAGGAGACTTCTCACTATTCCAGGGCCTGCTCGCCCATATGGAAACATCAATATTCAGGATCAGGCAGAATATGGGGATGCATAATCCATTGACAGAAGACATCAAGAAGAAGTATCCAGCCCTTTTTCTCGCCGTTAAAAACAGCCTTCAACAGGAGTTCCGTGACATATCTTTTCCCGATGATGAGGCTGCATTTATTGCCCTTCACTTCGGATCTGTCCTGCTGCTCAGGGAAGAACAGCTTTCAGTCCACGCACTCATCATCTGCCCGACAGGAATCGGAACCTCCAAAATGCTGGCCAGCAGGATCAAAAAAGAATTGCCGGAAATCCAGTCTGTCGAAATTTCCTCTATCAAGGAAATACAGCAAACCGATCTGAACAGCTACGATATAATTTTTTCAACAGTAAGATTGCCTTACACAGATTTGGAGTACATCCTCGTCAATCCGCTCCTGGAAGAGGAGGATATACTGGCAGCAAAGGGCTTTCTGCAAAAACACATAGGGGAGCTGGCAGCCAGCCGCACCTTTTCGCCCGAAAGCAGTTATCCAAAGCAAAAAAAACGGGGCATCGGTCTAGGGCAAATGCTGTCTGACCTTGGTGATGTTCAAAACAGTATCAAAGAAATCCTCCGCAATTTCAGGTTTTACTTTTTTCCTGAAGCGGCTGACCATGAGGAAGTGGTTTCCCGAATGGTACATAGTGCAAAAGAACAGGGAAGCCTTTCCGAAAGCGGTAAGGTCATCACCCGTTTAAGGGAACGGGAGAAATTGGGCGGGCTGGGCATACCGAAAACTGGGCTGGCTCTTTTCCATTGCCGCCAAGAATCAGTAAAAGAGCTGATTTTCCAAGTGTCACGGCTCGGCCGCCCAGTCCAGCTGAAAGGGATGGATGGCAGGATGATGGAGGCGGATAATCTGCTCCTTATGCTTGCGCCTGAAAGCTTAAGCCCAAGGCAGCAGGAAATCGTCAGCCTGATCAGCACCAGCCTGATTGAAAATGATGAAGCGATGCTGATATTTTCTTCAGGCAGTGAGGAAGCTATAAAGAAGAGACTGGAAGAAATTTTTCTCGACTATATCCAAAACCAATTGATAAAGGGATGATAACTATGAAAAAAGCAGTACATTTTGGTGCAGGGAATATCGGCCGCGGCTTTATAGGCGCCCTGTTCTCTAAATCAGGATATCAAGTAACTTTTGTTGATATTGCAGAAGAAATCATCAATCTATTGAATGAACAAGGCGAATATAAAGTCAACCTGGCAGCAGAAAATGGTTCATCAGAGAAGGTCAGCTCTGTGTCCGGACTCAATAATATGACACAGGAAAGCCAGGTCATTGAAGCCATCGGTGAGGCTGAGTATCTTACAACAGCGATTGGCCCGAATATCCTGCCCCGCATTGCCCCTCTCATTGCCAAGGGCATTACTGAAAGAGTTAAAAAGACTGATGAAAAGCTGTATATCATTGCCTGCGAAAACCAGATTTCAGCTACCGACCTGCTGAAAGGCTATATCCTTGAAAATCTGGATGAGGAAACGGCAGGAAAGCTGGAAGGCCGTGTATTCTTCTTTAATTCAGCTGTAGACCGGATTGTTCCGATCCAGAATAACCAAGGGTCCCTTGATGTGCTGGTTGAGCCTTACTATGAGTGGGTTGTCGAAGCACCAACAGATATCCCCGCTGTAGAAGGAATGAAAATCGTTCCGGACCTTGCTCCTTTTATTGAAAGAAAACTATTTACCGTCAATACGGGCCATGCCGTCATCGCCTACCTTGGCTACCTTGCAGGCAAGGAAACTATTGATGAAGCCCTGAAGGATGAAGCTGTGTACAAACAGGCTGAAGCGACGCTGAAGGAAACTGGCGCATATCTTGTAAAGGAATATGGGCTTGATGCAGAAGAGCATGCGCAGTATATCAAGAAAATCATCGGCCGTTTCCAGAACGGTTTCCTGAACGACGGTGTAACAAGGGTAGGGCGTTCACCGATAAGGAAGCTCGGGCCAAATGACAGGCTTGTCCGTCCTGCAGAACAGGCAATGAAGGCAGGTTTGCCGTTCGAAAATCTTGCCAAGGCCATTGCTGCGGCCCTGCATTTCGACTTCCGGGGAGATGAGGAAGCCGTTAAAATCCAGGAGATGCTGAAAGAGCACGGGCCATTATATGTGCTCAAGGAAGTCAGCGGGCTGGAGGAAGACAATCTTATTGCAAAAGAAGCTGCCCGCCAGTATGAGCAGATGAAAAAATAATAGTGCTAGAACACTCATGCGCCGTTCCTGTGAACGGCGTTTTTATTTGGCTTAGGGTTCCTCCGTCTTGAGGAGGAGCAAGAAACCATCAGAAGGCGCTTATCTCTTTCCGGAAAACGCATTATGATTAAAGCAATTAATCGGAATCGAGGGAGCTTAAATGAAAAAATTCAAAGAAATCTTCCAGAATAAGAATTATGCCAGATTATTTTTTGCCAACTTCACCTCACAGATGGGAAGCACCATAGGCTTGACTGCCTTCATGTTCTACTTGCTGGACCGTTTTTCAGATCAGCCTGTATATGCCTCAATTACAGAGCTTATGTACAGCCTTCCTACGCTCGCGGTATTTTTCCTTGTCGGGGTTTTTGCAGACAGGATGGACCGGCAGAAGATTGCCTATTATTGTGACTGGATCACTGCCGCACTGTCAGTGGCATTGATCGGGACAATCCTGATAGGCTGGATGCCTTTAATTTTCTTTGTATTGTTCCTGAGGAGCGCTGTGCAGAAGTTCTTTTTCCCGGCCGAGCATGCGATGGTCCAGGGGATATTGAAAGAAGATGACTATACGGCTGCAGCCGGCTTGAACCAGCTGATCATGAGTCTTTTCATGCTGTTTGGGAATGGCCTTGGCATTTTGGCCTACTGGACAGTGGGCGTTTACGGGGCCATCCTGGTAGATGCTGTCACATTCGGGCTCAGTGCCCTTTTGATCAGATCATGCCGCATTGCAGAAGAGGTCCGCCTTCCTAATGGAAAGCACACATTGAAGGACCTCAATCTTAATCTTGTATTTAAGGATTTCAAAGTGGGGATGAAGTGTATATTGAACAATAAGCTGCTGTCAGCACTGCTTGTTGGTTTCTTCGTTTTCGGTGTTGTGAACGGCGGCTTCAGCGTTATGCCGGTTTTTATGCTGAAATACAGGCTTGCGCCTGAAACATATGAAGAATTATCGGTTGTCATTGGAATGGTTTTCGGAGGGGGCATCCTGCTCGGCAGCTTCATCGCCACCTTGCTTTCCCAGAAAATGAAGCTTTATCAGATGATCATTGCCGGAATCACCATTACAGGGGCCTTTGTGATTGCCGCTTCTTTTGCAGAATCGATCATCCTGTTTATGGTATTGATTTTCCTGACATCCCTCGGCCTGCCTCTTGTTAATATCGCTATCGGCGGCTGGATGCCAAGCATTATTGATCCAAAAATGATGGGAAGGGTCCAAGGGTGGATCAGCCCGCTGATGATGCTGTCACAATCAATTACTCTCGGTTTCATCGCCTGCAGTTTCCCGGCGATCCTGAAGGTAGAAATGCTTTATTGGCTTGTAGGGGGATGCCTGATACTGGTCGGCCTGTTTTACACAGCTGTGCTGCCTAAATACAGCCGGACAGAAGAAGGATTGGAAAAGGCGGCTGCTGAGACGGCGATTTAATGGGGAGCTTTTCGTAAAGATTGCTGCTTATAATTATAACAACCTTTAATGATATTTGATAAAGAGAGGCTTAATTCTTATTTGAGTGACTAGCTAGCATTAAAATAAGGGGAGATTCTCCGTTTAGGCTCATGAAAATGGCACGGTTGGGTACAAATAAGCGGAGAATTTCCGGTTAAGCGGAGCGAAGTTGCCCATTTTCCTTTTTTTTTAGCCGATAGAAGGAATTTCTCCGTCTATTTGAGCTAATTATAGTGTTTTTTTGAAATTAGGGGGAATTCCTGCGCTTATTTTTCAGCCTGTCACTGCTTTCGTCATTCAGGTCCGGTTAGTTCCGCTTTTTATGGCTGGGCAGGAATTGCTCACAAATAAGGATAGCAAAATAGCAACAGTCAACGGGTAAAGAGCCTTTAATTAAGAAGCGGACACTGCCCAGAGTCCGCTTCTTTTATGATTTTGCCGCCAATTAGCAAGGAGTTTGGAAGGATTATCAGCTCTTCATCTAGAAGCATAGGAAATGGGATTCTTTTGCATATGATCGATGCTGCAAAACGCAATTAAAAATAAGGGAGAGTACAATGAAATATTCACCAATCAATTTTCAAGAGAAGTTTTCAAAGTTCGCTGACCATTGGTCACCTAAAGTCATTGCTGAAATGAATGATTATCAATTTAAGCTTGTTAAAGTAAAAGGGGACTTTGTATGGCATAAGCATGATGACACGGACGAAGTTTTTATCGTTCTGGTAGGCAGGCTGACCATTGAGTTCCGCGACGGAAAAGTGGAGCTGGGAGAAGGGGAGCTGTTTGTTATCCCAAAAAATGTTGAACATAAGCCTTATGCCGAGAATGAATGCAAAATCATGCTTGTGGAGCCGAGAGGGGTTGTAAATACCGGGCAGGAAAGAACTGATCAGACAGCAGAGAATGATGTTTGGATTTGAGTTGACAAAATCAGGCTGTATCCCGCCGTCTGCTGATATAGAAATTTCCTGGCTATGAAGGTAGATAATGAAACCGGATCAATGGGGGCTTGGATGGATAATGTATAAAACTGGTGTTATTGCCGGTATCATGACATTCCTTTTCTATATAGTATTTTTGCTTCTATACCTTTTTGAAATCATCAATGAATATGCCTTTGTCTTTATGCTGTTCCTCCTGCTGGTGATTCTGCTGAATTTATGGTTTGTTTTCCGCCAAAAAAGTAAAAACAGAATACAAATCACTGTTTCAGCCTTTCTCGTCTTCCTCTTGTTCTGCTATGAACTGCCGCTGCTGCTGGTGCCGCTGAGCTCTCCCCCTTCTCATGTCGCTTATGCCTATCAGGAACCGAATGAGGCTTTAAGGGGATCAGGCATTTTTTCGGTAGGGGTCGCTGAATTTAGGCTGAAAAACCAGAACAGCATACAGGATGCCAAACAGATTTTGGCAGCGCAGGGAGTTGACGTACTGTCCGTTGCAGCAGTGAATCATAAAATTAGGTATGACAGCAAAAACGAGCAGCTGTTAAAATGGCTTCATCTGAAGAAAGAACCTTTGCTGCAAATGGAAGAAAACGCAGCAGAATACCTGGGAAAAGAAGACGATTGGCTCAGGAGGTTTATACAGCAGCCAGACATTGCCGGTAATAGTGCCGGACTCAGCCTGGCACTTTCAGGGCTCATTAAAGAAGGCCGACTGGAAAACAGGCTGCCTGTCGCAGTAACAGGCGCGATTAATGAGCATGGAGAAGTATCTTACGTAGGATTGATAAAGGAAAAAGTCCAGATTGCCGAAGCTGCCGGCTTCTCAGCCTTGATCATTCCGAGTGAAAATGCGGAAGAAGCTGCAGCTATTCAAAAAGAAAACAGCAGGAAAATAAAAATTATTGATGTTTCACACATTGATGAAGCTGTTAAGGCTATTAGAAAATTGAATGTCGGAGAATTAGACTGAAATAGAGATTAGAGTATACAGCATCAGGACTTTTCATAATGAAAGAGAGGACGAGATAAATGGACAGCATTATTTTTGATTTAGATGGGACTATCTGGGACTCAATTGATACAGTTCTGGTTGCCTGGAACAGTGTAATCAAACAAGATGACCGCAAGGAAGGCAAGTTGACACGGAAAGATTTTGAAGGAACAATGGGTTTACAGATGGATGAAATAAGCCGCAGGCTGTTTCCGGATCTAACAGAAGAACAGAGGCAGCAGCTGGTGGAGGAATGCAGGAAGGCAGAAGCGCATTACTTAGGGATACATGGAGGGGAACTTTATGAGAATGCAGAAAAAGTTCTGGAGAAACTTTCGCAAAAATATAAGCTTTTCATTGTCAGCAACTGCCAGGAAGGCTACATAGAGGTATTTTATAAATATCATAAGCTTGAAAAATATTTCCTTGATTTCGAAAACCCCGGCCGCACCAGTCTTTCGAAAGGAGAGAATATCAAATTGATCATTGAAAGAAATCAGCTTTCCAGTCCCGTGTATGTAGGTGACACAGAAGGCGACAGAAAAGCCGCCAGATTCGCAGGCATTCCCTTCATCTATGCTCAATACGGTTTCGGGGAAGTGAGTGAATATGATCAGAAGATTAACAAATTTGAAGACCTTTTGAAGGTTTTTGGGTGAAACGAAGCAAGAAGGAATTGTCAGGCATATGATACGGAATGCCAAAGGGCTTTATAAGGATTGCGTTCTTTACGGTATCTTGAAGGAAGATTTTCTAAAAATGAATTTTTATAAGGATTGATTGCTTTTTAAGACCTTCCCCTCCGATTATTGCTGAGACAAAACTTATTTCTGCTTGAAATACTAATACTTTAACCAAGAGGCTTGAACGATCAGAAGGAGGCATCGTCCATTGTAAATTTCCCTTTTTATCATTAAATTCTAAGATAAAGAGGGGCAGGTTATATGAAAAGCAGATCTTTCCGGTCTCTTTGGATTGGGCAGTCACTTGCCAATTTAGGAGATGTGTTTTATATAGTAGGTTTGATATCCATTTTGTATTCTGTTACCGGGTCTCCGGTATACCTGGCACTGCTGCCGTTTTTGAATATGGCAGGACGGGCGGTAAGCGGGGCTGTTTCGCCTTTATTGCTCAAAAGATACAGGCTGAAAACCATGCTTGTCGGCTCCCAGATGAGCAAGACGGCGGCATTGTTCATTCTTGCCGGCTGGCTTTTGGTGCAAAGCTCTCCGGGGATCATGTTTATATTAGTTTTGATTTTTATCAATGCCTTCTTTGATGGCTGGGCACTGCCTGCTTCAGATGCCATCCTTCCGAGGCTGGTTCAAAAAGAAGATTTGATGAAAGCCAACAGTTTCTTAGCCTTATTGAATGAGTCCATCCAATTGGGCGGCTGGGCGTTAGGGGGCATTTTGACGGCAGCGGCAGGCGGGCAGAAAGTTATCTGGCTAACACTTGCTTTCTATGCCTTTTCTACCTTTATGATGCAGTTGATTAGTGATAAGACACCTTTCGGGGCCAATCCTGAAAAGAAAAGTGGAGGGAAGGTCCTGATGGAAGGCTGGATCTCTATATGGACGCAGCCTGTTCTGCGCAGCCTTCATGTGGTGATTCTAATAGAAGCCATCGCTAACGTAGTCTGGATAGCTGCCATTCTTTATGTGTTTGTCGCTGAAGTTTTAAAGGCAGGGGAAGCATGGTGGGGTTATATTAATACGGTATTTTTCATGGGCTTGATATTGGGAGGAATTATATGCACAAAATTTTCTCATCTTTTTGAAAAAAACATGAAACTCACCTTAATATCGGCCTCTTTCGGAGTGGCGATTGTGACATTCCTTTTTGGCGCCAATTCACTGGCCTGGGCTGCATTACTATTAGTTTTTCTCAGCGGGCTTGTCCATCAGATTAAAGGCATCATCATGCACACCTATATACAAATAGAGGTTTCGGCAGAAGACCTGCCAAAGGTGTTCAGCGCCCAGCATACACTGGTTTCCCTGGCATTCGGTTTATCAACATTATGGTTTGGTGCGATTGCAGAGAACATCAGTGTGAAGATAACTTTCGTGATTGCGGGAATATTGCTGGCGTTTGGCGGAATCTATCTGCTGGCGGTCAGAAAGAGATTCTCTCCGGATCTCATTTTAGAAAAATAAACTGACGAAGGCTGCATTTGGCTGACAAATGCAGCCTTTATTTATGTATATTGGACATATTAAAGATTTTTTATAAAAAAATGAACGATTATGCTGGCCCCGCCGTCTTATGAATGAAAAGTAAATGAACAGCAGCGGAACAGAGCAGGATAAGAGGAAAACTCATTAAAAGGCCATTGGAAGGACAGATGTCAAAGATGGAAGAAAGAGAGCTCGTCAAGGCAGCCAATAAAGGCGACAAAAGGGCACTGGCCATGCTTTTTAAACAAAATTATCCCTTTCTGGTCAAGTATTTGATCAAGGCGGCTATGGATAAGGATCTGGCAGAGGAGCTTGCCCAGGAAACAATGGCGAAATCCCTGGAAAAAATCCATTTGTATAATGGCCAATCGAAGTTCTCCTCCTGGCTCATTTCCATTGCGACCAATTTATATATAGACCATCTGCGCAAGAAGAAAAGGGAAAGAGACTGGCAAGGGCAGGAGCAGTCATGGAGGAAGCTGAAATGGCAGATGGAGAGCCGGAATGAAGAGTGGAATGATGCTCTTGCTGCTCTTGGCAAATTGAAAGACGACATACGCGTAGCCATCGTTTTAAAGCATTATTACGGCTATTCTTACGACGAAATAGGAAACATGATGAAAATATCCCCCGGAACAGCCAAATCAAGGATCCACAATGGACTTGCAGCTGTCAGAAAGGAGCTGGGCCTGCATGAAAAAGGAGCAGAAAATCATACCGCTGGAAAATAAATACGAAAACAAACAGGACATATTGACCGCAAGCGAAATTGAAAAAGGGCTTGAGGTCCTTGACCAGTCATTTTCTGTTCATACTCCGGAGCTTGAATGGTTCGAGGAGATGATTGCAGAAAAGCAGGAGCAGATGAGGAAAAGCTGGATAAGGGATATTGGCTTGTTCTTTATGATGGCAGCGGTGATATTAGCGGTTCTGCTTACTACGCTGCACCAGCTTCCTGCTGTTTTCATAGCCATCCAGGCTGCAGCCGGGATATTCATTGCAGGGGCAGGCACTTACTATTTCCTCAGGCAGAGGGTGAATGAAGCATGAATGAAGAAATATCCCTGCCGCTTCTTCTGCTTGTAGCCGCCATCCTGATCACCCAGAGTGTTTTCCTCTTTCTCCACGCACGGAAAAACGGCCATAACTATTGGCTGTGGGGCCTGATCGGCCTTATCCAGGCGCCGATGCCACTCTTGGTTTATTTTATATTTGTCGAAAAGAGCTGGAGGAAAGGCAAGGGGGGCAGGTAATGAACAAATTAAAGCAGCTTCTCTTATTTACGGCCCTCGGGGGACAGCTCCTTGGACTGGCGATGATCTTCATCAATTTGAAGGCGGCTGTCATATTTTATGCCTCGTATGCCATATTAATCATTGCTTTGCTTGCCATACTCGGCTGGGAAAGGAATAAAGAAAAAAGGGAGGAAAATGCGCATGATTATCGTGACTACTGAATTTGTTCCTGGCATGGAAGTGAAAGAATTGAAGGGGTTCGTCAGGGGAAGCACAGTGCAGTCCAAACATATCGGAAAGGATATTCTGGCAGGGTTCAAGACCATTGTCGGAGGAGAAATCAAAGAGTATACAGAGATGATGGATGAAGCAAGGCAGCTGGCGATAGTGAGGATGGTGGAAGATGCCAGGAATAAAGGAGCGAACGCTGTCATCTGCATGCGCCTGGAATCTTCTGCTGTCATGCAGAATGCTTCAGAAATCATTGCATATGGAACAGCTGTTACTGCAGAATAAAAAATTCAGAAAAATAACAAAAATGCCAATTGACTTTTAATAAGACAGATGATAATCTTACAAAGTGGAAAAATTTGAAAAGGGGGCGCATGATCATGATTGTACGAAATGATGCTATTTTACTAACTGAATACATGCCGGCCTGTCCTTTCCCTGACTTTTCCCAGTAATCATTCATTTTATAACTGATCAGCACAGGCAGCTTTTTGCGCAGCCTGTGCTTTTGTCTTTTCCGGACATATCGCCATGACGCGGTATGTCTTTTTTTGGTTTTTGTTTTTAGATGGTGGGAAGACCAGGCATCAGCCTGTTTTCTATATAACTTTTAAAAAGGAGGAAGCTGGTTATGCTGTTTTATCAACAAGAAAGGATTGCTATTTCGCCTGGAGATCTCGAGGGAGGCTAGCAGAGCGGCTGTTTATAGAAAGGGGAGGAATGAATGTTTTCGATTTTGAAGAAACTGAGCTGGTTTTTTAAAGAACAATGGAAAAGATATACCGTTGCCATTATCCTGCTTGCAATTGTCGGGGTTCTGGATGTGATGCCTCCAAGGCTTGTCGGGCAGGCAATCGATGACATCCATCTGGGATCGCTCGACAGCGGCAAGATCCTTCAGTATCTGCTGCTGCTCGGGGTGATCACAGTGGTGTCCTACGGGATTACGTATGTGTGGATGTATCAGCTTTTCGGAGGGGCATTCCTTGTGGAGAGGAAGCTGAGGAGCAGATTTATGAACCATCTGCTGAAGATGACCCCGTCATTTTTTGAGAAGAACAGGACCGGGGACCTGATGGCGCGGGCGACAAATGATTTGAAGGCCATTTCTGTGACGGCCGGATTTGGGATTCTCACGCTTGTTGACAGCAGCATCTTCATGCTGACGATCCTCTTGACTATGGGCTTCCTGGTCAGCTGGAAGCTGACAATCGCAGCAGTCCTGCCGCTGCCGCTCATGGCTTTATTGATGAAAATATACGGAAAAAGAATCCATGTCCGTTTCATGGAGGCCCAGGATGCTTTCGGGAACCTGAATGATAAAGTCCTTGAATCAGTTTCCGGTGTCCGGGTCATCCGCGCATATGTGCAGGAGCGTGCCGATGAAGGCCGGTTCCACGATATGACAGAGGATGTCTATGAAAAAAATATCAAGGTCGCCAGGATTGATTCTCTTTTCGATCCGACGATAAAAATCATTGTCGGACTCAGCTACCTGATCGGGCTTGGCTATGGAGCCAATCTGGTTTTCAATCAGGTCATCACACTGGGAGATCTGGTCGCTTTTAATGTGTATCTTGGGATGCTGATCTGGCCCATGTTTGCGATAGGAGAGCTGATCAATATTATGCAAAGGGGCAATGCCTCCCTTGACCGTGTACAGGAGACGCTCTCCTATGAGGAGGATGTAAAGGATCCCGGCAAGCCTGCTGATGCTGAGAGGCCAGAGAGTATTGTTTTTGATGATGTCACTTTCAGGTATCCGTCCAGCAGCACTGATAATCTGAAGAGCATCAAGGTTAGGCTGGACCGGGGCCAGACCTTGGGGGTGGTCGGAAAAACGGGCAGCGGAAAGACCACATTTATTAAACAGCTGCTCAGGGAATATCCCGCAGGGGCAGGAACCCTGGCTGTTGCCGGCATCCCGATCAAGGACCAGTCGCTGCAGAATACAAGGAATTGGATCGGCTATGTGCCCCAGGACCATGTTCTTTTTTCCCGTTCGGTCAGGGAAAACATCTTGTTTGGAAACGAACAGGCAGAAGAAAGTGATCTGCAGAGGGCGATCGACCTGTCAGCCTTCCGGAAGGATCTTGAAATGCTTCCTGAAGGCCTGGAGACCCTTGTCGGGGAAAAAGGGGTTGCCTTATCCGGAGGGCAGAAGCAGAGGATCTCGATTGCGAGGGCCCTGATCAAGGATCCAGAAATCCTGATACTCGATGACTCGCTTTCGGCTGTTGACGCGAAGACCGAAAAGAAAATCATCGGCAATATCCGGACAGAAAGGGAAGGGAAAACCACCATCATCACCACGCACCGCATGACGGCAGTCCAGCATGCGGATCATATTATTGTCCTGGACAATGGGAGTATTGCCGAGGAAGGGACCCATGCAGAGCTGATGGCAGGGTCAGGCTGGTATAAAGAGCAGTATATCAGACAGCAGGCCCAGGCAGCTGCAGAAGAGGAGGTGCTGTCATGAAAACAGGAAAACGCCTTTTTTCATATGCGCTTATTTATAAAAAGATCATCCTTGCCGCGCTTGCCATGCTGACTGTCGCCGTTGCGGCAGACCTTGCAGGTCCGTTCATTGCCAAGAGGCTGATCGACCAGCATATACTCGGGATAGAATCCGTCTGGTATCAGACAGGAGAAAACGATGATTCTGTTTCATATAAAGGCCATTATTATACGAGAGAGCAATATATGGATGAAGGCTCACCTATGATTGATCAGGCCCGCATCCTCCAGGCCGGAAAAGACTTTATTTTTGTGGATGGCGACATTCAGTTTGATGGAGAACGAAGCTATAAGGATGGTGTGCTGACCATCTCAAAAGGAAAAGAAAAAGAGGAGTATGAGGGTTCAAGGCTCCAGGGGGAAGAGCTGATGAGTTTCTATAAACCGGAAATCCCCCGTATCATCAGGCTTCTCTCCTTTTACTTCGGATTGATTGTCATTGCGGCCATTTTCCAGTACGGACAAAGATTTTATCTGCAGAAGTCTGCCAACCGGATCATCCAGAAAATGCGGACGGATGTTTTCGGCCAGATACAAAAGCTGCCTGTCCAATATTTTGACACCCTGCCTGCAGGGAAGGTTGTTGCACGAATTACGAATGACACAGAAGCTATTCGCGAACTTTATGTAACAGTGCTTTCAACCTTCTTTACAAGCATTATTTATATTGCAGGGATTTATACAGCACTTTTCATCCTGAATGCTAAGCTGGCAGCGATCTGCCTGATTCTTCTGCCGATCCTGTATATATGGATGATTGTCTATAGAAAGTATGCATCCAAATACAATAAGGTCATCAGGACAAGAGTGAGCGATATCAACGGGATGGTAAACGAGTCGATCCAGGGGATGAACATCATCCAGGCATTTGGGCGCGAGGGAGACACGAGGAAGGATTTCGATAAGCTGAATACAGAGCATTTTACCTACCAGAACAAACTGCTTAACTTGAACTCTTTAACTTCCCATAACCTTGTCGGCGTGCTCCGGAATATTGTCTTTGTTGCGTTCATCTGGTATTTCGGAGGCGAATCCCTCAGTGCGTCCGCCGTCATCTCACTCGGTATGCTTTATGCCTTTGTCGACTATATCAACCGCCTGTTCCAGCCTGTACAGGGAATTGTCAATCAGCTTGCCAATCTGGAGCAGGCACTGGTGGCAGGGGAGCGGGTATTTGAACTCCTCGATGAGGAAGGAATCGAGGTAGATGACAGCAAGGTTCCGCGCTATAAAGGCAATGTAGAATTCAATGGTGTCCATTTTGGCTACAAGGAAAACGAATATGTCCTCAAGGACATTACCTTCACAGCTTCCCATGGCGAAACTGTCGCTCTTGTCGGGCATACCGGCTCAGGCAAAAGCTCTATTATGAATCTGCTGTTCCGCTTCTATGATTGCCAGAAAGGGAGCATCACTATTGATGGAAAGGACATCACCGGCATGTCACGGCAGAATCTCAGGAAGCATATGGGGATTGTCCTCCAGGATCCTTTCCTGTTCACCGGGACGATAGCAGAGAATGTCAGCCTCAATGACGCGGCTGTTACAAGGGAGAAAGTCGAAAAAGCCCTAAAGGATGTCGGCGCTGACAAAGTGCTGGAGAATCTGGAAAAGGGGTATGATGAACCGGTCATTGAAAAAGGAAGCACCCTCTCGAGCGGGCAGAGGCAGCTCATTTCATTCGCCAGGGCGCTGGCTTTTGATCCGGCCATACTGATTCTTGACGAAGCCACATCAAGCATTGATACGGAGACAGAGACAGTGATCCAGAATGCGATGGAGGTGCTGAAAGAGGGCAGAACTACTTTTATCATCGCTCATCGCCTATCCACCATCCGCAATGCTGACCAGATCCTTGTCCTCGACCGGGGGAGGATCGCTGAAAAAGGCACACATGATGAACTCATGAAGCTGAAGGGCTGGTATTACCAGATGTATCAGCTCCAGCAGGGATCCATGGCCGGCTAGCAGAAAAGCACCCTTTATCGGGTGCTTTTCTGTTTTGCCCGGCGCAGTTGTATCCTGAAGCCATACCAGCCCGTGTTCACCAATATTTCACCTCTATGCCACAAAATCGTGAAGGGTCCTGATAAGCAGCATGGCATGAATATGATAATTTTAAGTGGGAACTACCTGGCAGCTCCGGCAGGAATGGAGGGGGAATCATGGAGGTTTTTGCGGTTACACTTAGCATAGCGAGCATCATGGTCATCGGCTATTTTATCGGCTGCTCGATTGTCCAGGATTGAGAAACGGGAAAGCCGGTCCACAGCGGGCCGGCTTTACACTTTCCGGAATTCAAAATACTGGAATCGCCAAACTTTTGACATTAAAATGAAGAAATAAGGGAAAAGGCTATAAGGATGAATACAGGAGGGATAAGTATGTCAGATTTCAGGATTGAAAGAGATACCCTTGGCGAAGTAAGAGTGCCGGGTGATAAGTATTGGGGAGCACAGACACAGAGAAGCAAGGATAATTTCAAAATCGGCACTGAAAAAATGCCTCTTGAGATGATTTACGCCTTTGCCCATTTGAAGCAGGCGGCAGCCAAAGCGAATCATAAGCTTGGAAAACTTTCAGACGATAAGAAGGAAGCCATTGCCGCCGCGTGCACGGAAATATTGGATGGGAAGCTTGATGGGCATTTTCCTCTGGCTGTCTGGCAGACAGGCAGCGGCACCCAGTCCAATATGAATGTGAATGAAGTGGTTGCAAGAAGAGCGAATGAGATGCTTTCGGAAAAAGGTTCAGAGGAAAAGGTGCATCCGAATGATGATGTGAATATGTCCCAAAGCTCAAACGATACATTCCCGACGGCCATGCATATCGCAGCGATCATCGAGCTGACCGAAAGGCTGCTTCCTTCGCTGAACGAGCTGAAGAAAACCATTAAAATCAAGGAAGAATCCTTTAAAGGGATCGTCAAGATTGGCAGAACACATCTCCAGGACGCCACTCCATTGACGCTGGGCCAGGAAATCAGCGGCTGGAGAGCCATGCTGGAAAAAAATGAAAGAATGCTGATTGACAGCATCAAATATCTTGAGGACCTGGCAATTGGAGGAACAGCCGTTGGTACAGGCATCAATGCCCATCCTGATTTCGGCCCGATGACGGCGGAATGGATTTCCGAACAGACCGGCCATCCTTTCCGTTCAGCGGATAATAAGTTTCATGCCTTGACAAGCCATGACGAAATCGTTCATGTGCATGGCAGTCTCAAAGCACTCGCTGCCGATCTGATGAAGATCGCCAATGATGTACGCTGGCTTTCCAGCGGTCCACGCAGCGGAATCGGCGAGCTTTCCATTCCCGCAAATGAACCAGGCAGCAGCATCATGCCAGGCAAAGTGAATCCAACGCAAAGCGAAGCCTTGACCATGGTCGTGACGCAGGTATTCGGCAACGATGCAGCGATAGGATTTGCTGCAAGCCAGGGGAATTTTGAGTTGAATGTCTTTAAGCCGGTCATTATTTATAACTTCCTGCAAAGCATCAGGCTTCTTGCGGACAGCATGCAGTCCTTCAACGAAAAATGTCTTGTTGGCCTTGAAGCAAATGAGGAAGTCATCAAAGGGCATGTAGAAAGATCTCTTATGCTTGTCACTGCTTTGAATCCTCATATCGGCTATGAAAAGGCGGCAGAAATTGCGAAGCTTGCTTTTAATGAAAATTCTACGCTGAAAGAGGCGGCCCTGAAAACCGGCCATGTAACAGAAGAGGAATATGATCAATGGGTTGACCCGGATAAAATGATTTAATAGCAGCACAAAAGAAAGGACACCATAAGCTTGGTGTCCTTTCAGCCATTATCTATTTAATTGTTTTAGCTTAGATTAAAATTGAGATCCGCCAAGCTGCTGTTCAGCCATTTGAACAAGACGCTTAGTGATTTCTCCACCAACAGATCCGTTAGCGCGGGCAGTTGTTTCTGCGCCAAGGTTTACTCCGAATTCGTTAGCGATTTCGTATTTCATTTGGTCAAGAGCTTGAGATACGCCTGGTACTAAAAGCTGGTTTGAAGAATTGTTGTTTGCCATGATGAGCACTCTCCTTCGAATAATTTTTTGGTTGGACTATTTTGGACTTGAACCAAACGGAGCACCATGCATAGTCCGCAGTGGGAAGGGAAGCTGTGCCTGCCGGCTGTTTGCTGTTTGTACTCTCTATTATGGTTGATTCCTGCCTGTTTATACGGCAGGGAAGGATGTAATTATTTCCTGTTGTGATGGGTTTCTTATGATCCTGAAAAGGCTATTCTACATACATAGCGGAAAAGGATGCAGACTAAAGATACTGGAGGAATAGGAAGGAGGAGCAGACATGTCAGTATGCCCGGCATGCAACGGGCTTGAAAACATCAGCAAAAGCTGCCCGAAATGCGGAAACGGAATGGATGACAGCGGAAAGATCATGGATTTCTATGATGACTACAGCGCCTATATGCCAGCGGACCAGTTGAAGCTCGAGGATGGGTATCCTGATGATTATAAAAATAAAGAATGTCCCCATCTGCTTTCATGCCCGAACTGCGGAGACGACGAGGTGGCATTTGTGAAAGAACAAGAAAACTCCGTCTGAGAAAGACGGAGTTTTGTGTGTTATTCATTCTTTGAGCGGATGCGGTCTTCTGTTTCAGCATCAAAGAAGTGTGCTTTGTTCATGTCGAACGCAAGGTCCACCTGCTGTCCAGGCATGATGTCTGTACGTGAATCAACACGGGCGACAAAGTCCTGGCCGTTGATGCTTGAATAAATCATCGTTTCTGCACCAGTAAGCTCGGATACATCGATTTTTGCAGAGATTTTGGATCCCTGGGAAGCATCGATGAATACAGGCTCATCGTGGATGTCTTCAGGGCGGATTCCAAAGATGATGTCTTTGCCGACATATCCCTGGTCACGCAGGACTTTCATTTTCCCTTCCGGCACGGCGACAGAAGTATCACCGAGGACCAGCTTTCCATCCTGCAGCTTGCCGTTGAAGAAGTTCATGGCAGGAGATCCGATGAATCCGCCGACAAATACGTTTTCCGGTTTTTCGTATACTTCTTTTGGAGCTCCGACCTGCTGGATGACTCCGTCTTTCATGACCACCAGGCGTGTAGCCATTGTCATGGCTTCTGTCTGGTCATGTGTTACATAAATAGTTGTAGTCTGAAGGCGCTGGTGGAGCTTGGCGATTTCCGCACGCATCTGTACACGCAGCTTGGCATCAAGATTGGAAAGCGGCTCATCCATCAGGAAGACCTTGGCATCACGGACGATAGCGCGGCCCAGTGCAACACGCTGGCGCTGACCGCCGGACAATGCCTTTGGCTTGCGGTCAAGATAAGGTTCAAGGCCAAGGATTTTGGCAGCCTCGTTTACGCGGCGGGCAATTTCATCTTTTGGGAATTTGCGCAGCTTCAGTCCAAAAGCCATATTATCATAAACCGTCATATGCGGGTAAAGAGCATAGTTCTGGAATACCATCGCAATATCGCGGTCTTTTGGAGGCACATCATTGACGCGTTTGCCGTCAATTGAGAAATCCCCCTGTGAAATTTCTTCAAGTCCTGCAATCATTCGCAGTGTCGTCGATTTACCGCAGCCTGATGGGCCGACAAAAACGATGAATTCCTTGTCCTGGATATGGAGATTGAAGTTATCCACAGCTGTCACTTTGTTATCATAAATTTTATAAATATTATCGAGTTTTAATTCTGCCATCCTAATTCCTCCCCGGTTGTTTTCCTTCTGTTTCTAATAATAAAGGAAATTGCAGAAATCATCATTGGGAGGTGTGCACAAAAGATGGGCAGGCTTTTTAGTCACATTGTACAGTCTGTTCTTAATACTGCTGATCCTTGAGCAGACAGGCAAGGTAAACGGTTACAGCATTATTGAAATCCTTCAGGTTTACTCCGGTTTTTTCCGAGAATTTATCCAGTCTGTATTGCAGGGTGTTTCTGTGGATGTAGAGTTTTTTTGCCGAAAGGGTTGCGTTGGATCCGTTCTCAAGAAAAGCTTTGATTGTGTCCAGCAGTTCCGAATCCTCTGCAGCAGGTCCAAGCAGCTGGGTGTCAAGGCTCTCGCGGAGGCTTGGCTTCATTTCAGCAACCAGACAGGACGGAAACGCCTTTTCAAAGGATAGCACTCTTTCATGGGGCATCAGCCTGAGGGCCCTGCCGAAAAAATCCCTCTCCTTTTCAAAGCCGTCTCGCAGCTGATCGCCGGCCGGGAAAAACTTGCCCAGATATACATACATTTTTACGTAAAAATCGGTCTCGAACGCCTGGATGATGGAACGGAATTCATCTTCGCCCACCTCGTTTCCTTCCGGGATGATAAGGCAGCAGCGGGTTTTCTTTTCCCACAGGAGGACAATATCCTCTGACAAAAATGCACGAAGCGCCGTTTCTGCATCATCCTGCTCGAACTCGCTGCCGCTCAGGTCGATTTGGGCTATTCTGCAGTGCGCTGTTCCGGCATCGGGCAGGGGGCCGCTGCGGAACAGCCAGTCATGCCATCCTTTTGAGCGCTGATCGAGCTTGCCGGGAAGGCTTGCAGGATGAAAAAGAGTGCGGAGAAGCCTTAATTCTTCTTCAGAGATATCTTTTGCAGGCACTCCGAACCATTCGGTTTCATCCTTGTCTGTGAACCAATAAAAATCATGAAAAAAGAAAAAGTCAGGCTCTTCCTGCTGCAGCCTGGAATTCCGGTATAAAGCATGCAATTTAGTAAACATATATCATTCTCCATACTTTCTTTTATTCGCCAAAAGAGATAAAATTTTATTCAAACCTTTATTTAAGCGGCTGTGTTAAACATTGCTGCTGATATCTGGCTGAATGAGCCCAAAATCACCACAGATCACTAACGAGCTATATTAATTATAGCAGGAATGACGCATCAGCAGCCATCTGTCTGCCAGTGCATATGGTAATATAGCATTAATCAGTTTGTCCGCAATTAAGGAGTGAAGAAATAGATGGAATATTCACAGGAAATGAAGAACCGCCTGAAGCGCCTGGAGGGCCAGGTCCGCGGTGTCATCCGGATGATGGAGGAAGAGAAGCACTGCAAGGATGTGGTGACCCAGCTTTCTGCCGTTAGATCTGCCGTTGACCGGGCGATGGGTTATATTGTCGCAAAAAATCTTGAAAGCTGCATCAGGGAAGCCAATGAAGAGGGCAGAAATGCAGAGGAAGCCATCCAGGAAGCCGTCAATATGATTGTAAAAAGCAGATAATCAAAAAACCGCAGATAAAAGATCTGCGGTTTTTTGCCTTATTAGGATGTGGTCCCTGCCGGCGGCTCCTCGCGTACCAGGGGACGTGCCTCTTCAATATTGGCGGAGCTGCTGCCTTCATGTACAGATCCCCCTGAGAGCCCTTCGCCTATCATGCGCTCAACATCCTGGTATGTATCCTCCCTGCCTTCAAAAAGAGCATCAGGCGCAGGTTTCTTTGATTCTGAATCATTTTTTTTCATGGTACAGACCTCCATGGCTAAGTACTATTACTTTTCCATCAGGAGAGCTGATTATGCACAGGATTCTTCCTCAGCGGCTGTCATACACATGAAAGAGCATCAATTCATGGATGCCCGATTTAAGGCGGTCCTCCTCGTCCGCAGGGGGAGCGGCGCCCGTCCATTCAATGCTGCCGTCGGGATTATAAATGCCATTGTACTTTTTATTTTTAAAATAAAAGGAAATACGCCAGCCGGGCATCTGGTTGTTTTCATAAAGCGGCTGATATTGAAAATGTGTTAGCATATCATTCCTCCTCTTCCTCCATTGTAATCGTTTTCTGTCCATACCCCAATAAAAAAGTAAAGGGCACCTGCCAGGATGCCCGTTTCAATAGACCGCCTTATCAAATAGTATGTCAGCAAGCCTCCTGATCCTTTCTGCTTCAATATTTTCTTCATCAAACTTCATCGGCTTGGAATTGATCTCATAAATAACATAGCGTCCATTGCCGGCATAGCCTGCGTCCATGGAGAATTCCCCAAACCATCCCATTTCGCGGGACAGGGATTTACCAGCCAATTGGACTGCCTTCTTAATAAATTCATCATGTCCTGGTGTGCGGAAATCATTATAAGGGATCAGCCTGCCTCCATTGGGGATATGAGTAGTGATGTCGTCCACTGCAGCCTGCCGGATGCCTATGCCTGTCACCTCATACTTGTCTGCCTGGCCATGGGCAAGTATCCGGAAATCATTCCGCTGCCCGTCCGCTGTGGCAGCGTAAACGGCCTCTTGTGCAATATATGCCTGTTCCTCAAATACAGATCTCAAATGTTCCCAAAGATGTCCGAAGTCAGGATGCCGGGTCCTTCCGTTCAAGTCCTTCGCCAGGATCATTCCGTCGTGATCCATTCCGGCCCTTATAATACCCTTTCCCTTAGAGCTGCTGTTTGGCTTGATATAAATATCATTATGCTTCATAAGGAATGACTCCAGCTCCCGGCTGCTGCCAATAAGGATGGTATCCGGCAAAAAGCCTGTTAATCCAGGTTCTTGTTTTAATTTTGTATAGCATTCGAATTTTTCTAGAAAACATGGATTAAAGAAAGGGATCTTCTCAGCCTGGAAAAAGGCAGCAGCTTTGCGGAAACCCCCGGTCTGCTCACTTTTCCTGAAAGGGACCCGGTTGTAGATGATATCCGGCAGGGGGGCTGCCACAAGGGACCATGCATCCTGGCCAGGCAGATAGACGATTCCATCGACTCCAGCTCCTGATACATCTTCAGGTGCAAATACAACTGAGATGCCGCCGCGTGACAGCATCTCCCTTTGTATATCCTTGAATAGCCGGCTATTGCCTGCCAGTGTGCTTTCCGATTTTCTGCTGGCAAGGATTCCGGCAATGGGCCCGCCCGATTCCGGCCTCTTCAGCTGGAGGGCGGTTCTTTCTCCTCCTTCAGGGAGGGGACTTAGCCACCGTTTAAGTTCCTGGCTTAACGGGGCTGTCATTTAAAGATTTCCTCAGGGCGGGATATTGCCTGTTCTGTTAAAAACACGGCAAAATCGAGCGACATTTTCCTCGTCAAATAATCGAATTCCTTCAGCTCCGGATGCTTAAAGATACTCCTGCCCGGCTTGGAGTTGGCTTCAAACAGCCACACATTCCCTTTTCGGTCAATCCCGAGATCAAAGCCGATTTCAGCAATGATCCCTTCGAGCTGCGCTTCAAGCACGCTGCTGAGTCCCAGGGCAGCCTTTGACAGCTTTTCTGTAAACTCCTGCTCCATCATGCGGCTTGTGCAGACCTCTGAAAGGGTTTTGATTTCCCCGCCGTTTTTAACATGGGTCGTTACACTGCCAAGTCCCGCCACTTTTGCGGCAATGGCTGTTACCTTCCATTCTCCGCTGTCATCTTTATTCGTATGGACACGGAAATCGATTGAGCGCTGCTCATGCCGCAGCAGATGGATGCCCTGCTGGACAACCATGCTGTTCAGGTTGCTGCGCCGAAAAACATGGTGCATAAGCGATTCCAGGGTATGGAATTTTCTCAGCCTGTTTACATCTGCATTATCGCGGTAGCGGCAATAATAAAAGCCCTCCTCCCGGTCATAGATCACCTGTCGGATCCCGAGGCCAAGGCTGCCGTTTGCCGGCTTGATATAGACATGGCCATAGTCGCCCAGCATCCGTTCAATCACAGAAAAGGAAGAAAAGGCATGGGTTTCCGGCAGATAGGGAACTGCCGCTTCCTCCTGCTGAAGCCGCTCGAATACATCAAGCTTGTTGAAAAAGCCGGGATTATACCAGGGGATCAGATAGTCCTTTTGCAGGCGGTCTTTGATGCGCTTCAGCTCTGCCAGCCTTTCGGATTTCCTGTTGGGCAGCCGGTCATAGACCACGTTGGGAAATGGAAGTTCAACAGTCGCCCAGCCTTCTTTATGATAGATATGCCCCTTGATTGTGCCTGCATCCCAGTCGATATGCTGCTCGCCAAATAAGAACGGCAATGCGCCGACGGCTTTGTTGACGGAAAGGAGCTTGGAAAAGAATATCGTCCTTTCACCAATGGGCCTGAGCGGAAACGGGGTGAACCCTGATGTGAATATACCGACCAGCGGCCCTATGAAAAGCGTCTCTCCTTCTGAAAATAGATGCAGAGGGATGCCAAGATCCGGCAGCTTTAATTTGGCTGCGAGGTCGCTGCTGATGCTGACAATATATTTATCGCCAGGAGTCGGGAGGAATTCTGCATCCTCTGTGCAGGCGCCGAAGGCAATTTTTTCAATGGTCCGTTGTTCAATCACCTCCCGCGGGCACCAGACTGTATTCTCTCTTCCTTCTTTGATTTCAATGGGATACTGTTTTCTCACTGTTTTTCCTCCTCTCAGCCTGCCCGGCAGATGTTAAAAGCTTTCCATATAAAAGCGGGGCTTTGTACAGGGCTTCTTTTTTATCTGGATCTGTTTCCAGGATCACCTTCCGGCCCGGCTTGGAATTGACATCGAGGATCCAGATGGCCCCATCCCTGGCGATTCCAATATCCAGCCCAATCTCAAAAAGGGGAGGGAGAGCATCTTCAAGGATTTCAGGCAAGGCTTTGGATATCTCGGCCAGTTCTGCACGCAGGAAGCGGCTTGAGCTGACTGCACTGTTTTCAAGCCAGTTCTCGAAAGTGGAGACAGCAGATCCTGCACTCATATTGGAAATGATTCCATTTTCCCTGCCGACCCTTACACCCCTGCCCATTTCCTGCCAGCTTCCTGCTTCATTTTTCTGCAGAAGGACCCTGATATCAAACGGCTGATTGTCCCTGTTGGAGAGCGGCAGATAAGGCTGAAGCAGATAGCTGTTTCCGGACAATAGCTGCCCAAGCCACCCGGCAGCCTTCTTCTGGTCAGTGAATAGGCGGGAAATCTGCTCTTCTGGTGTATCTGTTTTGACGAGCAGTCCATCCTTCTGCTTCTTAAGGTAATAGATTCCGGCTCCCTGCGACCCATTTGCCGGCTTGAGAATCAGCGGACTGCCTGATGCAGATTGCTGAAGAACCTGGTCTGCAGACTGGGCGTGTATGCTTTTGGGGATATATGGGGCCAGCGGCGACTGGGAAAGGATTTTATAAAGCTCCAGCTTATTGGGGAGGCCGTGGCCGAGAAACAGGGTATCCCTGCGATTTTTTAAGTAATGAACGATTGAACGGCACTGCCTGGAGTGTGTGTCATTTCCGTAAAAGCAGCGGTCATACAGCACGTCCGGCAGGGGAAAGGAGGCCTCTGCCCATTCTTCTTTACTGTGGTCATATTTTTCTCCTGCAATAAGTTCGGTTCTCGGGTCGATCGCTGAGGGGATAAAACGGAAGCATTCGACCCCGCAGCTCCTGGCCCTTTTGGCAATTTCGGTTGCATAAGCTTTCTCGCTTGTTGAGCGAAGGGACATGAATCCCAATGAGCGCATCTTGTTTCCTCCTCAGCTTTTGGCTGCCTGAAAGGACAGCCAAATAAAATATTCTATAAGTGCTCTGGCTGAAGGCCTGATTCTTTGATCGGCTTCCTCGAAATTCTTGGAGGGCTTGGAATTGGCTTCAATAATCCAAAGCTTTCCTTGACGGTCAACGCCAATATCCATGCCGAGTTCCCCGACAAGACCTTCTGATGCATTACTGATAATCCCTGCAGCTTCGACAGCTAATTCCTTCATTAATGCTGTCTGCTGAACGGCAGTGGCCCTGTCTGCAATATGTGTAAGGGCTTTGGCCGGTTTCATTGTTTCTCCGCCCCGGGCAATATTGCTGACGAATTGCTGCTCAGCGGAAATCCTTGCAACCGCAGATGTGGCACGCCAGCTGTTCTGCGGGCCTTTATGGCATAAAACACGAAAATCCAGCTGCCTTCCATTCAGGCACGCCAGCTGGATCGGCTCCTGTACCAGATAAATCCTCTTCCTGAGCTGGGGTTCGAACCACTTGAAGAAAGCAGCACAGTCAGGAAAGGATTTCCGGCCATCTGTCGAGCCGGCAGATGAGAACGAAGCAGAAAGATTGTTCTCAGCCAGGGAGAGCCTGACAATATTCCTGCCCTGGCTTCCGTTCACCGGCTTGATAAAAACTTCATGGTAGCGGCTGAGCATATCTTCCAGTGTCCGGGCGCCAAGCAGGCGGGTTTCGGGGAGGTACGGTTTCATATGCTCCTCCCCGGCGAGGATATCATAGACCTGATCTTTTGAAAGGAAGCAGTCATTGAACATCGGGATGCCCAGCTCCTGCAATTTATATTTAAAATTCCCGAAATACCTGCCGGACTCAAGCTTCCGGGAATGGATTCTATTATAAATCACTGTGGGGAAGGGGACAGGCTCTTTCACCCAGCGGCCATCCCGCCAGCAATAGCCGGAAAGGCCTTCTTCACGGAAGTCTTTTATATGAAAAACATAAAAAAGGCCGCCAAATTCCTCTATCCCGGCCTGCAGCTCTGCGCAAAAGGAATGGACAGACCGGAAGCTGACTTCTTCATTATCTTCATTGGCCTCTGTCATCAGGCCGATGATGGGGCCGGCGGCAAGCCGTCTGTCCCCGCCGGCATACTGGACAATCAGCCGGGTGTCTTCTGCCGCAAGCTGAAAATAACTGAACAGGCCGGAATCCATATGAATCTCATCTTTTGGTATTGAAGCAGGCTCTACTGCAACCAGGCATTCTTTTTTTCCTATTCTTAATGAAAGATCCCGGCCCGCATCAAGGCTCCAGTATTGATAAAGGGAATGGCTGACTTTTATCGCATCTTTATCCTGAAACATTTTCCCAGGAACAAACGTAATAGTTAGAAAAGACAAAGACATGGAAATTCCCCATTTTATAAAATTTATAAAAGCACCGGCATGCAACATTCCCGCGGGCGTTCCGCTCTGCTTCGGATTTGTAAAAAGCCGGGGTATTAGCCTATTATAAGGAGTAGGCCTCTTTTTGAATTTCTGTTTCAGGAATGGCGGCTTGCTTATGGTATGATGAATGTTGTTTTAGGCGGCTGCTGATAGGCTATCATATGTAAAATGGGCAGAGATGTGCTTACTGCAGCCATATTCAATACACCTTAAAACGTGAAGGAAGGCAGTTGAATACAAACTTATGCAAACTGGATTAACGATATTATTGATGGTCGCCGTGGGGGCTGTGATAGGAGGACTTACCAATTCACTTGCCATCATGATGCTTTTCAGACCCTACAAGCCTATGTTTCTTGGAAAACGCCAGATTCCTTTTACCCCTGGACTGATTCCCAAACGGAGGAGCGAACTCGCAGAGCAGATGGGCAAAATAGTTGTAAACCACTTGCTGACGCCAGAGAGCATTAAGAGGAAATTCGTTAATGGCGATTTCCAGAAAGAAGCTGAAAATCTGGCGAAGAAGGAATTTGCCCGTCTTTTGAATACAGAGAAAACTCCTGCTGAGCTCCTTGGCAAGCTTGGATTTGAAGATGGCAAAGCAAAGGCAGGCGAGCAGCTTGATGCCTTCATTGAAAAGAAATATGAAACGCTGATGGATAAATACCGCCATAAGCCAATAAAAGAGGTATTGGCTCCTGAGCTCCTCGCCAAGGCGGAATCCCGCATCCCTGTTATCAGTGAATATATAGCACAGAAGGGTGAAGACTATTTTTCAAGCATTGAAGGAAAAATGAGGATCCAGCGTCTTGTGGACGATTTTGTCAAGGGACGGAGCGGGGTGCTTGGAAATATGCTTCAGATGGTTATGGGAAATGTCAACCTTGCTGACAAAATCCAGCCTGAGATCATTAAGTTTCTAAGAAGTGAAGGCACAAAGGATATGATTGCTGCCCTTCTTCAAAAAGAATGGATGAAGGTGCTTGACTGGGAAGCGGCAAGAATTGAAGAACAATTCGAACGGAAAAATATCATAAAATCAATAAAGCTGTATGTCCGCAAAATCATCAAAGCGGATGATCTGATGGATACTCCGCTAAACAAACTGGCAGAGCCATTCACAGAGACACTTATTGAAAAAGCTGTGCCTGGACTGGTAGGCATGGCAGGAGAGTGGCTTTCAGGCAGGATGGACATCATTATGGAAAGGCTGCACCTTGCAGACATCATCAAGCAGCAGGTCGAAAGCTTCTCGGTGGAAAGGCTGGAGGAAATGGTGCTGTCCATCAGCAGAAGGGAGCTGAAGATGATTACTTACCTTGGAGCTCTCCTGGGCGGAATAATCGGTCTACTGCAGGGCTTTCTGGTTTTATTCATCTGAGGGTTATAAAGTGGCTTCCTCGCATTCTGATTTATAGTTTGTTATAGTGGAGTGGATTGTCCAAACCGAAAAGGAGTTGTTAGGCAAAATGGCAGTAAACTTACACGATTCAGCGTATGAACTTGAGAAAGCAATTCGTCAGAGCGATGAATATACGAATTTGAAAAAAATCTATGATGAAGTCAATTCTGATGAATCTGCAAGAACCATGTTCGAAAACTTCCGCAACATCCAGATGGAGCTTCAGCAGAAACAGATGTCCGGCCAGGAAATCTCTCAGGAAGAAGTGGAGCATGCCCAAAAAACGGTAGCACTCGTGCAGCAGCATGAAACCATCTCTAAACTGATGGAAGCAGAACAGCGCATGAGCATGGCCATCACTGAACTGAACCAAATCATCATGAAGCCTTTAGAAGAGCTTTACGGCTCAATGGAAAACAACTAGGCTGATAATCAAAGGGGCGCCCATGGCGCTCCTTTTTAAATAGATAAGAAAGTATATCTGTTAACTCTGGTTACTGTCTAGCAGCTGTGCCTAGCCTTTCGTTGTCACAAGCCAATCTTGCTAAAAAGGCAAAGAACGCCTTTTCGGGAGGATGGTCTTGAGGCCCTCAAGTTGGGGGTCATGCAGACGGTGCTGCAGGACGTGGCGTTTTTAGTCTGCGTTCCTTAGGGTGAGCAGGGCTTATGTTGATATTTGTCTCGCCAGTGTGCTGCGGTCGATCGGGGCGGGGAGGGGCGTTTGGGCTGAGTCGCAAATATATTGAGAAAGTCGCAAATAAGATGGGAAAGTCGCAAATAAAGAGCCGCGGGCCGGTTTTTGCAGAGTTGCTAATAAAAGCTGAAAGTTGCTAATATACTGGAAAATCTGCTAATAAAATGAAAAACTCTTGCTAATAAAAGTGGAAAGTTGCTAATAAAATGAAAAAGTTGCTAATAAACCCAAAATCAGGCTGCGAATGAACACGTAAGGCTGCCCATCCGCCAAAAAAACCGCAAATAGACGCCCGAATTCCATCCGCAAATACAAAAACAGGAACTCCAGACGGGGGTCCTGTTCAATATCGCATAAAAATATTCACTTCTGATTGCATTTCTTCATTCTCTGCTGATTTTTTTCCATGAAGGATATAATAAAGCCTAAGTCCGATCAGCGCAAAAGGATCCATTTTGTTCATGCCCATCATATCAATATCAGCACTTTGGAATCTGTTATTCAACAATTTAATTTTACCGGGGAGCTGCGTTTATATCTCCCTCAGCATCGGATACATTATAAATAGAGGGAAACGAAAGAAGGGATGACAAAATGAAAAAGGCTATTTTCCTGGACAGGGATGGTGTCTTGAATGAGGTTCTTTCCCACCG
Organism: Bacillus infantis; assembly: GCF_020171945.1. Classification (GTDB taxonomy): domain Bacteria; phylum Bacillota; class Bacilli; order Bacillales; family Cytobacillaceae; genus Bacillus_AB; species Bacillus_AB infantis_A. The sequence goes on from NZ_JAIVAP010000003.1 coordinate 162,577, forward strand.
GGTGAAGTTTGTCAACAAACCGGAGCAGCTGTATTTGCTCGAGGGAGCTGCCGAGGCGGTGTCTTTGTTCAATGAAGCAGGCTATGAAGTATTCGGTGTGACCAACCAGGGCGGCGTCGGGCTGGGATTCATGAAGGAAAAAGATCTCCATAGAGTACATGAAAGGCTGCAGAGGCTTATCAGGGAAAAGGGCGGCCATATTACAGAAGTCGCTTATTGCCCGCATAAACCAAAGGCAGGCTGCGAGTGCCGGAAGCCGAATGCGGGGATGATACTGGATCTGGCGGAAAGATATGATATCGACCTGTCAAAAAGCTTTATGGTGGGAGACCATGAGCGTGATATCGAAGCAGGGATCAAGGCCGGGTGCAAAACGGCTTTCATCGGTCCTGGCCCTACCAAAGCGGATATCCAGGCAGATACTTTATGGGAGGCAGCAAAGCCGATTCTTGAAATGCAGTAGAAAAGCCGCTTGGGTAAGCGGCTTTTTACAATCTACTTTTTATCTCCCAGCGCGTGTGCCGCCAAGCTGCTGCTCAGCCATCTGTACAAGGCGCTTTGTGATTTCTCCGCCGACAGAGCCGTTTGCCCTTGAAGTTGTTTCTGCTCCAAGGTTTACTCCGAACTCAGACGCGATTTCCTGTTTCATTTGCTGAACAGCTGCTTCAAAACCTGGTACAAGTAATTGATTGGAATTATTGCTTCTTGCCATGTTGAGTCATCTCCTTGGTGTAATTTTGTTGTTTGAAACATTTATAGTTTAAGTTCTTGCAAAGCAATTATTCATAGAGGATCCTGGTAATTAATGGCTTTAAGAAGCAGTCTCTTTCCTGCTATACTTTTCTTAACTGATATTTGTGGATTTAGGGAGGAGCTGCAATTATGTCCAAAAGAGTAATCCTGGCCGGGGGAAGCGGTTTTCTTGGAGAAAGCCTGACAAGTTTTTTGCTTGGGCAAGGCTATGAAATCACGGTTCTTTCCAGGGGAAAAGAAGGCTTTAAGGACGGGGCGGAATTTATCCGCTGGGATGGGAAAAATATTGATGCACACTGGATGGACCGGATTGACGGAAGCTATGCCATCGTCAATTTTACCGGAAAAAGCGTCAACTGCATTTATACGGAAAAAAATAAAAGGGAGATCATAGAGTCACGGCTTGATTCTGTGAGAGTGCTGAAGGAAGCTGTATTAAAAGCAAAACAGCCTCCGCAGGTGTTCGTGCAGGCGGGTTCCCTGGCGATTTTCGGTGATACAGAGGAAATTTGTGATGAAGAATCGCCTCTGGCTGATGGATTTTCGCCGGAAGTGTGCAAGCTTTGGGAAGGTGAGTTTTTCTCGGGGGACAGGCTTCCCCATACAAGGCAGGTTCTTTTAAGGATCGGGTTTGCGCTCGGCAGGGATGGAGGCGCACTGGAACCATTATTAAAGCTTGCCCGGATGGGACTTGGAGGCACGATCGGCTCCGGGAGGCAGTATATCAGCTGGCTTCATATAGACGATTTGAACTCTATGTTTTTAAATTCGATTGAAGACCCGGAGTACAGCGGGGTGTATAATGCCACAGGGCCGCATCCTGTGAGAAATAAAGAGTTCATGCAAACTCTCCGCAAGGTTCTGAACAAAGGATGGGCGCCCCCTGCTCCGTCTCCTTTCGTAAAGGCCGGCGCCTATCTCTTTATGAGGGCAGAGCCTGAACTCGCCCTGACGGGAAGGAATTGTGTGCCGAAACGCCTGCTGGACAATGGGTTTGCCTTTCAATATACCGATCTGGAAAAGGCGCTCCGCGACCTGGTTTAACCAAGGAATTTCAATTTTGAGGGGCTGGACATTTCTTTCCCTGGCCCTGTTCTATTCCTGCTCTCCTTTTCATAAAAGTGAATAAGGACAGATTACATCGAGAATAGGGGGCAATGGGATGATATATAAGCTTCTTGCTTTAAACATAGAGGGCACGCTGCTTCAGTCCAATGGAAAATTGCATAGATCGACAAGGGAAGCGATTGATTATGTACAGCAGAAAGGAATTTATGTCACTCTCGTTACATCAAGGAGTTTTCCTTCAGCAAAAAAAGTGGCTAAAGCACTGAAAATCAATTCATATCTGGTAACGCACAGGGGTGCATTCATCGGCAATACTGTCAAAATGCCGATCTTTTCAAAAAAACTGCCGGAAACGATTACGTACGAAATCGTCAGGCTGCTTGAAGGATTCTCCTGCCAGATCAGGCTCCTTCATGAGCAATTCTCACTCGCTAATAAAACAAAGCTCAACCATAATATACTTGCGAAAACCGTATTCACGGCCGGTGATCCGATCTTTTATTCACAGCAGTTTGTAGAATCAGTCAGTGATATCCTCCTTGATGATCCGGCTTCGGTCCCGAAAATCGAGGTGTTCTTTGAATCGAAGAAGCACCTTGAAGATGCCCAAAAGGCAATTGCAAATATGTATTCAGAGGCTGACACCGTCAGGCTGAGCGACCAAAGGCTCGATATCGTGCCGGCGGGGATTTCCAAACTGAGCGGCCTGCTCCACATCGGCAACCAGCTTGGGGTCGACTTGAGCGAAATGGTCGTCATCGGCGACGGAATCGACGATGTGGACATGGTAAAGGCAGCCGGCCTCGGCGTTGCCATGGGCAATGCCCCGGCAGAATTGAAGCTTGCGGCCGACTGGCTGACCAGATCCAATAATGAAAACGGGGTCGCCTATATGGTGAAAGAACACTTCCGCAAACAGCAGCCTATCGAATTCCTCAAAAAAATGAATCTGCTGAAATGAAAAGAGGTGACAGGCACCTATACCAGTGAGGGCTTCTGGTATAGGTGCCTGTCACTGTTTCGCTACTGTTGACCTCCCCTCCCGCTTTTTGTACACTTATGGGAGGTTTTTGTTTTTATTTTGAGATTTTTTTAGACCACAATAAAAAGGTGATGAATGTGCGTATTTATATAGAAGGGCTGGATCATGAGAGATTTGACCGCCCGATGGGCAATATCGCAAACCTCTTTTTCGAGGAATGCGAAGTGAGCAGGATGCCTGCAGGGGAAGAAGATCTGCATATTGCATTCGAGCTGCATGTTGACGAGATGGTAAAGGTCCGAGCTGTTCTTAACGATCGGAATGGAAAGAAGGAAGAGGCTGCCTATGAGAAAGAGCTTGAAGAATGGAACACGGAAAAAGAGTATTACAGGCAGCTGATAAAGGCTGTTTCCCGCGTGTATTTAATGGTGCTCCAGGATTATACCGGCATTACACAGAAGTGGGGAATTCTTACAGGTGTACGGCCTACCAAGCTTCTGCACCGCCATGTCCAGAAGGGGACACCGCAGGCGGAAGCCCATAGCCAGCTGAAAGAGGAATATCTGATTACTGATGAAAAGATCGACCTGATGCAGAAGATTGTTGACCGCCAGCTGGCTGTCATTCCAGACTTGTATGAGCTGAAGAAGGAAGTAAGCATCTATATCGGCATTCCTTTCTGCCCAACGAAATGTGCATATTGCACGTTTCCGGCATACGCGATCAATGGCCGCCAAGGCTCTGTCGATTCTTTCCTGGGCGGGCTCCATTATGAGATGCGCGAGATCGGCAAATGGCTGAAGGACAACGGGATCAGGATTACGACCGTATACTACGGCGGAGGAACGCCAACAAGCATCACTGCCGAGGAAATGGATATGCTTTATGAGGAAATGTACGAATCTTTCCCGGATGTAAAAGATATCAGGGAAATCACGGTGGAAGCAGGCCGTCCTGATACGATCACTCCTGAAAAGCTGGAGGTCCTGAAAAAATGGAACATCGACCGCATCAGCATCAATCCTCAGTCCTACATCCAGGAAACACTCAAAGCGATCGGCCGCCACCATACGGTAGAGGAAACGGTTGAAAAGTTCCATCTCGCGCGCGGCATGGGCATGAACAATATCAATATGGACCTGATCATCGGCCTTCCAGGCGAAGAAGTCCCTGAGTTCCAGCACACACTGGATGAAACAGAAAAGCTGATGCCGGAGTCCTTGACTGTTCATACGCTTTCATTTAAAAGGGCGTCTGAAATGACTCGGAATAAACAGCGGTATAAAGTGGCAGACAGAGAAGAAATCGTGCGGATGATGGACCTTGCGGAAGAATGGACAGAAAAGCATGACTATGCGCCTTATTATCTGTACCGCCAGAAAAACATCCTTGGCAATCTTGAGAATGTCGGCTATGCCCTGAAAAATCAGGAAAGCCTGTACAATATCATGATCATGGAAGAACAGCAGACGATCATCGGACTTGGCTGCGGGGCGTCAAGCAAATTTGTGCATCCTGTGACAGGAGCCATTTCCCAGCTCGCCAATCCAAAGGATCCAAAATCCTATAACGACAGCTTTAAGCATTATACGGAAGAGAAGATTAAGATACTGGAAGATCTGTTCAGCAGGGAGCAAGCCTGATTTTGGCATTAAAGGGCAGGGCTACGGCTCCTGCCCTTTATTTTTTTCCGGAACAACCGGTATTCCGGACTTGGCATATTTGTGAAAAAAAGCGGGAAAGCATATAATGAGAAAAGGCGATTCTCTTCTGAGAGTCGTTTTTTATTGGCTGCACCGAAGCGCCATTCCCAATTGACACAATCTATACACAAAGCAAGCTTGGGCAAGGCGTATTCCTGATTTGAATTATAGTAAAATAAGCATATGGCGCCAGATCATCGATCGGTTTGAGGAGTGAATGAAATGAAGACAGCTGTGGTAATCGGCGGGGGCATCACCGGGCTTTCTGCCATGTATTATCTGCAAAAGCTGAAGCGGGAAAAGAACCTGCCGCTTAACCTGATACTCGCAGAAAAAGGCGGGGACCTTGGAGGCAAGATTGCGACTGTTAAGAAAGGCGAATATATCATGGAAACAGGGGCGGATTCGGTCGTTGCGCGCAATGAAAGCATCATCCAATTGCTGGATGAGCTGAAGCTGCATGAAGAAGTGGTCTACAATGCAACCGGCACTTCCTATCTATATTCGAAAAACCGGCTGGTGAAAATCCCCGAAGACACTGTTTTCGGCATTCCGACAAGTGTGCAGTCTTTGTTCAGCAGCCCGCTTATTTCCTTTAAAGGAAAAGTACGTGCACTGAAGGACCTTGTCAGCAAAAATAAGGAATTCACCAAGGACAGCTCTATCGGCCTATTCCTTGAAAGCTTTCTGGGCAGGGAGCTGGTCGAATACCAGGTTTCTCCTGTTCTGTCAGGTGTATATTCAGGGAAGCTGAACGAGCTGACGATGGCCACGACGCTTCCATACCTGCTTGAATATAAAAATAAATACGGCAGCATTATCCGCGGGCTGTCCGAAAACAAAAAGAAGTTTCAATCCTCGAGCAGCAAGAAGTTCATTTCCTTCAAAGGCGGATTATCCGTACTTATCGACAGGCTGGAAGAAGCATTGACAGATGCAGAAATCCTTAAGGGAGCGGCGGTCGAGAAAATAGAGAAACACGGCGGGCAATACACCATTTCTTTTTCCAACAGGGAAAGCATCACTGCTGATTATGTGATCCTGAGCATTCCGCATGATGCAGCCGAAAAGCTGCTTCAGGATGATCGCTTGGATTCTGCATTTGCCGAGCTGAAAAACTCTTCGCTCACAAGCATCTATCTTGGCTTTGATATCCCTGACAGCGAGCTTCCTGCAGATGGCACAGGCTTCATTGTTTCTGAAGGAAGCGATCTTAAGTGCAATGCCTGCACATGGACGAGCAGAAAGTGGAGTCATACTTCAGAGAGGCACCAGCTTCTGCTGCGGCTTTTTTACAAAAGCTCCAATCCTAATTATGCATATCTGAACGGGCTGGACAGGGACGGGTTTGTGGCAGAGGCACTGAAAGATGTGAAAAAGAGCCTCGGTATTTCTGCAAAGCCGGCCATGGTGGAAGTGACTCGCTGGAATAATTTAATGCCGAACTATTCGCTCAAGCATGGAGAAGCGGTGGAATCGCTCACTGACAGCCTGACGGCACATTATCCTAATGTCCTTATCGCCGGCTGTTCATATTATGGTGTAGGCATTGCTGCCTGCATTGCCAACGGCCAGAAAACCGCTGAAATAATTGCGGAAAAAATATAATAAAAGATAGGCGGCTTTCGATAAGGAGGCCGCCTGAGTTTTTGCGGCAAAAGACAGAAATTTCTGTGAAAATAAAGGGATTTCAGGAAGTTTAGAGAATGTTATAGGCAGAAGGAATCATTAGCTTTAAATAATTATGTAAGCGTTTACTACGGGGAGGTAGATTATATTGATGATGCAGACGCCTTTGACGATGACGCAAATGATTAAAAGAGCAGAAAAATATTTTCCGAAGAAAGAAGTAGTATCCAGAACAGGCTCAGGCATTCACCGTTTCACTTACAGGAAGATCGCCGAAAGGACAAAGAAGCTGGCGGCAGCCCTTGAATCAATCGGGGTGGAAAGGGGCGATAAGGTCGGTACCCTGGCCTGGAACCACCACCGGCATCTGGAGGCATATTTTGCTATTCCCTGCAGCGGCGCTGTGCTGCATACCATCAATATCAGACTCTCCCCACAGCATATTTCCTATATCATCAATCATGCAGAAGACAAAGTATTGCTGATAGATCCTGATATTGTACCGCTCATCGAGAAATGCCAGCAGGAGCTGTCCACGGTGAAGGCATATATCATCATGGGGGATGAAGGGGAGCTTCCGGAAACTACACTTTCCCCTGTCTACCATTACGAAGAATTCCTGGAATCAGGCAGAAGCGACTATGAGTATCCCGATGACCTTGATGAAAACAGCCCGGCCGGAATGTGCTATACCTCCGCGACGACCGGTAACCCGAAAGGGGTCATCTATTCCCACAGGGGCATTGTTCTGCACAGCATGGCATTGGGGATGGCAGACAGTGCAGCAGTAAGCGAGAAGGATATAGCAATGCCTGTTGTGCCGATGTTCCATGTCAATGCATGGGGACTTCCGTTCGCGGCCGTCTGGTTCGGAACCTCACTTGTCATGCCTGGGCCTTATTTCACGCCAAAGCTGCTGGCAGAACTGGTACAAAGTGAAAAAGTAACCATCACAGCCGGCGTGCCGACCATCTGGCTTGGACTGCTGAAGGAGCTGGATGAGAATGAATATGACATGTCGAGCCTCCGGTCCATCCTGTGCGGGGGATCTGCAGCACCGAAAGGCATGATCAAAGCCTTTGAGCAAAAGCATAATATTCCGTTCATGCATGCATATGGCATGACAGAAACAAGCCCGCTTGTGGTCATTTCAACCTTAAAGAGCTATCAGGAGGAATTGTCTGCTGAAGAAAAGCTTGATATCAAAGCGAAGCAGGGAATCCTTGTCCCGGGCCTGGAAATGAAGGCAGTCGGAAAGGACGGCGAGGTCAAATGGGACGGCAAAGAAATGGGAGAGCTTGCAATCCGCGGACCGTGGATTGCCTCGGAATATTACAAAGATGACCGGACTGACGAAGCCTTCAAGGATGGCTGGCTTTATACAGGGGATGTGGTCACCCTTGACGAGGAAGGCTTTATGAAGATCGTCGACAGGACAAAGGACCTGATCAAAAGCGGCGGCGAATGGATCAGCTCGGTTGATCTTGAAAATGCCCTGATGGCCCACGAAGCCGTTTTTGAAGCAGCTGTTGTAGCAGTCCCGCATGAACAATGGCAGGAGCGGCCTGTTGCCTGTGTGGTGCTGAAAGACAATCATAAAGATTTGGATAAACAGGAACTCTATGATTTTCTTCAGCCTCAGTTTGCAAAATGGTGGCTGCCTGATGAAATCTTATTCATGGAGGAAATCCCGAAAACGTCTGTAGGCAAATTCCTCAAAATGGCCCTGCGGGATCAAGTCCAGCAGCAGCTGGCAGCAAAATAAAGGAAGCAAGGCAGAGTGAAGAAACTCTGCCTTTTCTTGCAGCTAAATATGACAATATTTCAAATTATTCGATAAAAACTTTATAATGATTCCTCCACTCTTTATAATAGAGATAACTATGACCAAGGAGGCTGCGGATATGGCAATAGAATGCAATACAGAAACTGTGAAGGTATCCATTAAAAACAGGGTGGCAGTGGTTGAGATGAACAGGCCGGAATCCCTGAATGCGCTGGATGAGGAAATGATTAGAGGACTGGCTGCAAACCTGAAGCAGATCAGTACAGATGAAAATGTCGACATCGTTGTGCTTAAAGGAAGCGGAAGAGCCTTTTCCTCAGGCGGCGATATTAAAACAATGCTTTCGTCCACAAATGAAAGCGATTTCTACACAGTGATGGACTGCATCAGCGATCTTGTCATCACACTCTATACCATGCCGAAGCTGACAATCAGCTCTGTGACTGGAGCAGCCGCCGGACTTGGATTCAGCCTGGCGCTGGCTACAGACTATATATTGGCCGACAAATCAAGCAAGCTTGCAATGAACTTTATCGGCATCGGGCTGATTCCTGATGGCGGTTCGCATTTCTTCCTTGAGCGCAAGCTTGGTGAGGATAAAGCAAAGCATCTGATCTGGGAAGGAAAAGCAATGCCGGCCGAAGAAGCCTTTCAGAAAGGCCTCGTCCATGAAATTGCTGATGGCAATATTGAAGAAGCCCTTAACGCAAAAATTGAAAATTGGCTTTCAAAGCCTGTATCTGCCATGATCAAGACAAAAAAAATCCTGGCGGAAAAAAACCGCTCTGATCTCCTTAAAATGCTTGAGCTCGAAAAGCATGGACAATACAAAATGCGCAGCACAGAAGATCATCAGGAAGGCATAAAAGCCTTCATTGAAAAAAGAAAGCCGGTATTTAAAGGGAAATAAGCAGGAGAAATTTATTAAACATAAAGAGCCGGCCGAAAGGATATATTCCTTCCGGCCGGTTATTTTTGCTTAGCACTCCTCAATCTGGTCAAGCGCCTTCCTCTTTTTATCAGTCCAGCTGCAGGCGTTAGCCCCTCGAGTCATAAGCCACTCCAGAATTAAAGGCAAAGAACGCCTTTTATTCTGGAGCGTCTGCAGAACGCGGGTCATGCAGGCGTTGCCACAGGATGTGGCGTTTTTAGCCAGCGTTCCTTAACCTGGTCAAGCGCCTTCCGCTTCCTATCAGTCCAGCTCCAAAGCCTAGGCCCTCGAGGTCATAAGTCAAGCAGATCAAAAGGTTAAAGAGCGAACCTTTCGCTCTGCTTGCCTTATGCTTGAGGCCCACAGGATGTGGGTCATGCAGGCGTTGCCACAGGACGTGGCGTTTTTAGCCTGCGTTCCTTATAAGAGCAAGGCTTTTCCGCTTCCTATGCATGAAATAAAATCAATTTCCCGAGCGGGGAGGTGCAGCGGTGGGTTTTGCCGCTTAGTCCTTTCTCGTTCAGGAGGTTTCCGCCGATTTCTTTTGCTTCGTCATCGCTGCCTGCCTGGAAGCTTTCATCCAGGATTTTTTCTCCGTCTTTTTCGAATGCGGTGAGTTTATAAGTTTTCATTATTTTTTCTCCTTTTATAAAAAATTCTGATAGTTACTATTATTCTTGCATAATTTCTATTTTTCTGTAAAGAGATTTTACCTGTATTTTGAACCTTTTTGGAGGTTAAATCGTATAAGTTATAGAGAAGGAGGAGTTACGATGGTACTCGAGCTTGAACATGTGACAAAAAGATTTGGAAAGTTCACTGCGGTGGATGATCTTTCCCTGACTATCCCGGAAAAGGAAATGTTCGGATTTCTGGGCGCAAACGGGGCAGGCAAGACAACAACATTCCGGATGGTGCTTGGCCTGCTGGAGCCGACAAGCGGTCGCATCTCGTGGGAAGGGAATACAATTGATTATTCGACCAGCCCGATCATTGGGTATCTCCCGGAAGAGCGCGGCCTTTATCCAAAGTTGAAGGTCAGGGACCAGGTAGTATATCTGGCAAGACTTAGAGGGATGAAAAAGCCGGAAATCCTGAAAGAGCTGGACTATTGGCTTAACAGATTCAAAGTGCCGGAATATGCAAATAAGAAGGTGGAGGAGCTTTCCAAGGGAAATCAGCAGAAGATCCAGTTTATTGCCAGCGTTATACATAAACCAAAGCTATTGATCCTTGACGAGCCTTTCAGCGGATTGGATCCGGTAAATGTCGAGCTATTGAAAAGCGCGGTGCTGGAACTGAAGGAGAAAGGCACGACCATTGTGTTTTCCAGCCACCGGATGGAGCATGTAGAGGAAATGTGCGAGCATTTATGCATCATGCATAAGGGACGCCCTGTTGTCCACGGAGCCCTTAAGGAGATCAAAAGGGCGTTCGGGCGGAAAAACCTTGTGATTCATGCTGATTTCAAACTGGATTTCCTAAGTGGATTCCCTGGAGTGGAAAAGGTAAAGCAGACTGCCGAGGGCGTGCATCTGCAGATTGAAGGGGAAAAGGCTGCGGAGGCAATTTTAAAAGAAATTGCCGGCAGGGGATTTGTCAGGAAATTTGTTCTTGAGGAGCCTGCGCTTAACGATATTTTCATAGAAAAGGTGGGTGCTTCTTATGAATAATTTCTGGATTATCCTGTTCCACACATACTGGAGCAAACTGAAGACGAAATCATTCATTATTACAACGATTGTCACACTGCTGCTGATTATCGGCCTTACAAATATGCAGCAGATCATTGAAACGTTCGACAGTGGAGAAGATGAGGTAAAGGTAGCTGTAATCGATGAAACAGGAAATCTCCTGGATCCTCTCCAGCAGCAGCTGAATACAGCAGGCAGCAGCCTGAAGCTTGAAGAATTCAGCGGTTCGGCAGAAGATGGCGAGTCAAAAGTTAAGGATGGCGATTATGCCGGGCTGCTTACCTTATCAGCCGATTCCGGAGAGCTTCCTGCTGCCGAATACAAATCCCTCAGCCTGGCGGATACATCGGTATCAGGTGAGCTGGAGGGAGCCCTTCAGCAGGTAAAGACCGGGATCGCCGCCTCAAAAATCAACCTCTCTGAGGCAGAGCTTGCCAGTCTCTATGAGCCCGTCCAGTTCCAAAGGGATGCACTGGAAGAGAATGCGAAAACAGAAGAAGAGCTTACACAGGCAAGGGGACTTGTTTATGTGCTGCTGTTCATCATCTATTTTGCCGTCATCATGTATTCAAGCATGATTGCGATGGAAGTAGCTACAGAAAAATCTTCGCGTGTGATGGAAATCCTGATTTCAAGCGTCTCTCCCATCAAGCAGATGTTTGCCAAGATCCTCGGAATCGCCTTGCTTAGCCTTACGCAGCTGTCGGTGCTGCTGCTGGTAGGCTACTATTTCGTGAAACGGAATCTCGAGTCGATGCAGGGAGGCTTCTTTGAATTCTTCGGGTTCGGCGATATCCCGGCCGCTACCATCATTTATGCCGTGGTATTCTTTATTCTCGGCTATCTCCTGTATGCGACACTTGCAGCCTTCCTGGGCTCGCTTGTCAGCAGGATCGAGGATGTCCAGCAGATGATCATGCCTATGACGATGCTCGTTGTAGCCGGGTTCATGATTGCAATCATCGGGCTTTCGCAGCCTGAAAAAGCATTTGTGACCATCAGTTCCTATATTCCGTTCTTTACCCCGATGCTGATGTTCATGAGGGTAGGAATGCTCACCTTGCCGGTCTGGGAGCCGATAGCCGGGATTGGAATCCTGGTTGTATCCATCCTGCTGCTTTCAATATTCGGAGCAAGGGTATACAAGGGCGGAGTGCTCATGTACGGAAAGTCAAATTCCTTTAAGGATATTAAAAAAGCTTTGCAGCTGTCTAAAAATAAATAGGCGGTCAATCAGCTCAGGCAAGCTTAATGAATAATTTCCGCCTATAAATGGGGCTGTTGATTTGCGTTCCAGGCACTCCGCTTTCCGCGGGGCGACGCTGAGCCTCCTCAGAGCAAGCTCTTGCGGGGTCTCAGCCTTGCCGCTATCTCCCGCAGGAGTCTGCGTGCCTGTAACGAAGATCAACAGGCTTAAATACTTAATGCCGCTGTTCCAATGTTCTTAAAAATAATGACTGCAGACAAACCCGATTTATATCAGGTTTGTCTGTTTTTTTATCCAAACAAAGAAGCAATCCCCTGATACCCAAAATAGACTCCAAAGAGAATAAGCGACAGTCCGGAAAGCATGCTGATGATGATGATTGCTTTTGAAGTCAGGAACCGCCTGAAGCCGCTCGTCAGGCCTGCCACAAAAATGTCCCAAAGGCCCAGTCCGATAAAAATCATAAGGCTGTAGGCGAGAAGCTGGCCTGTCCCAAAGGAGGACGCCGTTTTTGCCAGGACCGATCCGTAAATCCCCAGCCAAAATAAAATCGACAGCGGGCTCGAAACCGACATGATGAATCCGGTGAAAAAGCATTTGAGCAGAGATTCTTTGCTCCGTATGTAGGTGACCGATATTTTATTGGCATTCATCATGCCTTCGATTCCGGAATAAAGAAGAATAAAACCGCCGAACAGCCACAGGAAGGTTTGAATCACAGGGGAGTCAAGGAATTGCACGAGTCCGAGATAGACGATCAGCATATAAACCCCGTCAGCGATCATTGATCCCGCACCGACAATCCATGCGTGCCAAAATCCGTTTTTCAGCCCCTTTTCCAGCCTTACAGCATTGACAGGGCCGATCGGCGCCGCCAGTGAAAGTCCTAAAACGATATAGCTGATGTATATTCCAATGCTCAAAGATATCACTCGCCTATTCAAGGATTAGCCCGGAAGGACTTGTACAATTTTATGCAGCAAACAAAGAGGGTAGGACCGCAAATCTTAAAATCTCCAGCTTTGTGTTTTTGGGAATAATATGAAAATAGTCTGTTCTCTTCCTGGTCGGCGTATGGTATAGTAGCTTATGAAAATAGCATATTTTGGCACTGGGGGTGCCGGTAGAGGCCGGCTGAGAGTAAGACCCGTTTTAGTCTTTGACCCTTTTATACCTGATCTGGTTCGTACCAGCGGAGGGAAGTGTAGATGGCTTTTATTTGTCATACATACGCGGTCTCCTATTGCAGGAGTCCGCTTTTTAGCTTCTGCAGAGGAATGATGCAGCAGCTGTATGCCATTTTGGCCTGGCATGCCCCCGGTGCAATATGCAAGGGGGTTTTTGCTGTGGAAAAATAAATGAATAAGAAAATGCTGTAAGGCTGCATGATGTTTGCATGCGGGAAAAATGCACGGAAATCGTTTACTGCTGGGGGAGCTTTACAGGCTGAGAAAGGAATATCCTTAACCCTTGGAACCTGATCTGATTAATGTCAGCGTAGGGAAGCAGCCGGTATGGCCTGCTTCCTCCGTAAAAAATTGCCCTGAGGCATAAAGCTGGAGGAGGAAGAAGTTTGAAAAATTTATATGAAATGAATAGACTGTATTTTTCAGGAAGCCGGAAAGTATATGTAAACGGCATGAGGGACGATATAAAGGTCCCGGTCAGGGAAATAACCCAGGAAAGCACGAGGACTGCTATAGGAACAGAGGACAACCCGCCTGTTTGTGTATATGACACGAGCGGCCCATATTCTGATCCTGATTTTGAGATTGATATAACGAAAGGTTTGCCCCGGGTTAGGGAAGGCTGGATTGAGGAGCGGAAGGATGCGGAAGCTTATCAAGGCAGAGTGCAGAAGCCGGAGGATAACGGGCTTCGGGCCGGGTCCGAAGTTTCTTATGCAGATATTTTCCCGAATAAAGCCCCCTGGCCTCTCAAGGCAAAAGCGGGCCGGAATGTGACGCAGCTGCATTATGCGCGGAAAGGTGTCATTACTCCTGAAATGGAGTTCATCGCTATCAGGGAGAATCTGGATCCGGAATTGGTCAGGAGCGAGGTGGCAAGCGGAAGGGCCATCATCCCTGCCAATATCAATCACCCGGAAGCAGAGCCGATGATCATCGGGCGCCATTTTCATGTGAAGGTCAATGCAAATATCGGCAATTCGGCTGTTTCTTCCTCCATCGCGGAAGAAGTGGAGAAAATGACCTGGGCCGTGCACTGGGGGGCAGATACAATTATGGATCTCTCTACCGGGAAGAACATCCATGAAACCCGGGAATGGGTCATACGCAATTCTCCTGTTCCTGTTGGGACTGTCCCGATTTATCAGGCACTTGAAAAAGTGAAGGGTATTGCCGGGGATTTGAGCTGGGACATATACAGGGATACTTTGATAGAGCAGGCTGAACAGGGAGTGGATTATTTCACAATCCATGCGGGGGTGCTGCTCCGCTATATTCAGCTGACTGCCGAAAGGACGACCGGTATTGTATCCAGGGGAGGATCGATCATGGCCCAATGGTGCCTCCAGCATCATAAAGAGAATTTCCTGTATACGCATTTTGAGGAAATCTGTGAAATTTTAAAAGCGTACGATATTTCCATTTCTCTAGGGGATGGGCTGCGTCCGGGTTCTATAGCAGATGCGAATGATGAGGCTCAATTTGCGGAGCTTGAAACGCTCGGCGAGCTGACTGAAATAGCCTGGAAGCATGATGTCCAGGTGATGATTGAAGGGCCGGGGCATGTTCCCATGCATAAGATCAAAGAAAATGTTGAGAAGCAGATGGAAATTTGCCATGAGGCGCCATTTTATACGCTAGGACCTCTCACAACAGATATAGCCCCGGGGTATGATCATATTACATCTGCAATAGGAGCAGCGATGATCGGATGGTTTGGCACTAGCATGCTTTGCTATGTAACGCCAAAGGAGCATCTGGGGCTTCCGGATAAAAATGATGTCAGGAAAGGGGTCATTGCTTATAAAATTGCAGCCCATGCCGCAGATCTAGCCAAAGGCCATCCTGGTGCCCAGGTTAGGGACGATGCATTGTCAAAGGCCAGGTTCGATTTCAGGTGGAACGACCAGTTCAATTTATCCCTTGATCCTGAACGGGCGAGGGCATACCATGATGAAACGCTGCCGGCTGAGGGGGCAAAAACTGCACATTTCTGTTCCATGTGCGGCCCTAAATTTTGTTCTATGCGGATTTCCCAGGACATTCGCCAGATGGCCAAAGACCAGGGAACACCCGCTTCAGAGGTAATTGAGGATGAGATGAAGAGAAAAGCCGGGGAGTTTGCCAGCCGTGGCTCATCGATCTATTGAGTCTAATGGACATAGAAGAAGCTCTGAAATAGTGAGAATGGAGAAGCAGATATTCCTAATGCAGCAGAAAATCCGGAGGCTGGAAGAAAAAGTTTCAGAGATACAGAGGAGCTGCTCCCATATATTTTATGAAGCAGGTGGATACAGGACCTGCACAAAATGCCGCAAAAGCGAATCGGTCCACTATTGAATAAGACAAAGGCTTGCCAGGATTTCCGGCAAGCCTTTGTCTATTCGCGGGACTGTTTTTCCATTTGCCTTTGTATGCTGCCGTAAGCAGACAAATAAACAATGCCTATGCTCCATGCAGCAGCAGCCGTGAACTTCCAGCTGCCTGTCAGAACCGAAATGATGATGAACAAAAGAAACAGGGCAGCAGAAATATACTTGAGTCTATTAAGTGCCAATTGAGGATTTTTATACAACGATAATCACTCCTAAGGTTATTTGCTTCTTATACTCACCAAAGATGCAAAAGGTTCAAAGCATGATAAGTTTTTCAGAGGAACGTGCATTCGCTTTTTCCAGATGATAAAATAGGGGAAAAGCGCTGAAAGGGAACATTATGAAGGAAATCACATTTATTCATGCAGCAGACCTGCATCTGGACAGTCCTATGCTCGGGCTTGCCAGCCTGCAGGATGATTTATTCGAAAAGATAAAAGAAAGCACATTTACCGCTTTAAAAAATACGGTGGATGCTGCTCTTGCCAGGAAGGTGGACTTTGTCATTCTGGCCGGAGATCTGTTTGACGGTGAAGACAGGAGCATAAAGGCACAGGCAAGGCTGCGGAAGGAAATGAACCGCCTTGCGGAAAAAAATATACCTGTTTACGCAGTCCATGGGAATCATGACCATTTTGAGGGCAGCTGGTCCCATATCAGCCTGCCGGACAATGTACATATTTTCCCTCACCAGCCTAGTGAGGAACGCTATACAGCCCCCAATGGGACAACTGTCAGCCTGCATGGCTTCAGCTATCCGAGGAGGCATGTTACAGAAAGGATGATCGGCCAATATCCTGTTCGGGGAATGGCGGACTTCCATATCGGCATCCTGCACGGCAGCCTTGAAGGGGAGACCGGCCATGGCCGTTATGCCCCCTTTATTTTAAAAGAGCTGCTGGATAAGGAATATGACTACTGGGCTCTGGGCCATATCCATAAAAGGATGGTCCTGAACGCTGAGCCGCCGGTCATCTATCCGGGAAATACACAGGGGCGCAGCCGGAAGGAAAGCGGAGCTAAAGGCTGTTATCATGTCCGCCTGAATGAAGCAGGGGCAGATTTTGAATTTCTTGAATGCCACAGCTTCCGCTGGGAGCAAAGAACAGTCGATATCAGCGGGCTCTCCGCGTTTAATGAGGTCTACAGCCGCTGTCTTCAGGCTGTTGAGGAAGAGCGGAAGAAAGGCGGTGCCATTCTTGAGCTTCTTTTGAAGGGAGCATCACTCGGTCCGCAGGATATGAAAGCTGTGGCCGGGGGGGAACTGCTCTCACTCCTTCAAGAAGAAAAGGAAGGGAACATGCCGTTTGTATGGGTGAGTGCAGTTAAAGCAGAAGAGCAGCAGAGCTGGGACAGAAATAAGCTGAGGGAAAAGGCGGATTTTTTCAGCGGTCTGTTTGCTGCTGCCGACGGATTTGACGATTTTGAAGAAAGCTTGGGAAGCCTTTATAGCCATCCGCTGGCGAGAAGGTATGCAGAAAGTATGGAGGAAGGGGAAAAGGCAGTGCTTTTAAAAGAAGCAGAAGAGATGCTGCTGGGGCTCCTTTACAAAAATGACTGAAAGGCAGCACCAGAAAGGGGAACAGCTCTATGAAAATACTTGAAATCCATATATATGGCTATGGCAAACTTGAAGATGCTGTCTACTCCAGCCTTGGAGATTTCCAGGTCTTCTTCGGCGAAAATGAAGCAGGCAAATCGACAATCATGTCTTTTATCCATAGCATCCTATTCGGTTTTCCCTCCAGGCAGCAGGCTGAGCTCAGGTATGAGCCGAAATTCGGGGCGAAATACGGTGGCAGAATCACAGCTTCCTTCCCTGGAAGGGGAAAAGCAATCATTGAGCGGGTAAAAGGAAAATCAGCAGGAGATGTAAGTGTGGTGATGGAGAATGGGGAACGCGGAGGGGAAGAGCTTCTGGGCGAGCTTCTTTCACATGTTGAAAAAACACTTTTCCAGGCCATTTTTTCATTCAATCTGCATGGGCTGCAGAATGTCCATTCCATGAAGAATGAAGAGCTCAGCAAATTTCTTTTTTCTGCCGGTGCTATAGGCTCTGATCGTCTGGCAGCAGCAGAAAACAAAATCCAGAAAGAGATGGATGGGCTCTTTAAGCCAGGCGGGAAAATCCCTGTTCTGAATGACCAGCTGAAAAAGCTGAAGCATCTGCATGCTGATCTTAAAAAAGCAGAACAGAATAATGGACAATATTGGGCCATGACGGCTGAGAGGGATGCTGCTGCCGCGAAGATTGAAAGCATGCGCAATGAAGCAGATCTATTAGGGGCCAGGCTTCACCAGCTGGAAGAGTGGTTGCGCATGGGCCCGGTCCATAAAAAGAAGCAGCTTTTAAATGAGGAAGCAGAAGCCAATAAGTTATTGCGTTTTCCTCCAGGAGGGCTGGGTAAACTTGAGCAGCTGAACCAAAATGAGATCCCGCTGAAGGGCAGGAGTGCGAGCCTTTCAGCCAGGCTCACTGCACTTCAGGAAGAGGCAGGGAAGATCAGCCCGGATCAGCTGGTTCTTGATCATGAGAAAGAGATTCTGTCTCTTCAGGAAAAGATGCCTGCATACGGGCAGCTTGTCCAGCACGCCAAGCAGGCTTCCTATAAAATCAGGAAGCTGGAGGAAGAGTCGGATCAATTGAAGGATAAGCTCCATCTGCGCTTGTCAGATGAAGAACTGGAACAGGCAGATACCAGCATCTTCATGCAGGAAAAAACAGCCCAGGCACAGCGCAAAAAGCAGAGGCTGGCAGAAAAGCGTGCAGAGCTTGATGAGCGCTTCTCAGAAGAAAAGGATATGCTGGTCAGCCTGGAAGAGGAATTAGATCAGGTGAATGCCGGTCTCCTGGCCGATGAAGAGCTGGCAGACATCCGGCACCGGCTCGCAGGTGAGTCTGATCCTGAGAGTCTTTTAAGAAAAAGGGAAGACATTGATGGAAGGGCAGCCTTCCTTAGGAATGCAATTCAGCGTGAGAAAGCAACACAGCAGAAACAGCGCACAGCAGTGAAGGTTCAGGTGCTGATCGCTGCGCTCATCTGTGCCGGGCTGATTGCCTGGGGCCTGGCGGACAGTCAAAGGGCAATTATTATGGCAGCTATACCCGGATTTGTTTTCATTGCCTGGCTTTTATTAAAAAAACAAGACATCAGTCATTCAAGATTTTTGGAAGAAGAGCTTTTGTCCATTGAGAAAAGTATGGAAGAACTTGATGAACGCATAAAAAGTCCGCAGACGGAGGGGGCATTTTACCTGAAAGAGCGGATTGAGCAGGACAGGCAGCTGCGGGAACGCCAGCTGCAGCTGACCGTCAGGCTGCAGCAGCAGAATGAGCAATATGATAAAGTTATCGCTGCTTTTGAAGCATGGGAGGAAGAATCCGCCCAGACAGACAGCCTTCTTGCAGAGCTCGGCAGGCAGCTGTTCCTCCCTGCTTCCCTGGCACATTCCCATATCCACGATGCATTTCTGCTGCTGGAAAAATTAAAATCGGTCAGGCGCGAACTCCGCCATGAAAAAGCTGAGGCAGCTGCCGCTGAGAAAGCTGCTGATGAAATAATAGGACAGGCTAATAGGCTTGCAGAGCTCATCCTGGAAGAAGCAGGAGGCGGCGTGCAGGAAACAGCTTTTATTTTGAAAAAACGGCTGCTCGAGGCCCAGGGGAAATGGAGTGATCTTAAAGGAAAGGAAGCTGCCATACAGGAGCTGAAGGAAGAGAAAGAACAATGTGTGCGAGAGCTTGCTTATATCACTAAAGAAAAAGAAAAGCTTTTCTTGTCTGCTGATGCCGGCTCAGAAGAGGCTTTTATTGATAAAGGCAAAATAGCAGTAAAGCAGGAAGAGCTTCAGGAAGAAATCAGGCATCTGGACAGGCAGCTGAAGCTTTCTTCCCTAACGGAAGAGGAAATGGATGAGTTTTCTTCAATCCCTGCTCCTGAGGCAGAATTGGCCCAATGCAGAGAATCCCTGGATGGTATCAAAAAAAGCCTTCCGCAGCTCCAGGAAAAAGTGGCATCGCTGAACCATGAAATTGCCCTTATCGAAGAAGGCGGGTTATACAGCGACCTGCTGCATAAATTCTCCCTTGCAAAAAGCGAGTTCAATGAAGGGGCGAGAAAGTGGGCCAAATACGCATTGGCCAGAAAGCTCCTTGAAAACACGGCTGAAAGGTACAAGCATGAACATATGCCGGAGATGCTCGGGAAGGCGGAAGAATTTCTATCCGTCCTGACTGGCGGGCGCTATGTCCGCATCACCCCAAAAGAAGAGGGGGCAGGACTTCTCGTGGAGAACCGCGATGGCACTCTCTTTGAAGCCAATGAACTCAGCCAGGCAACGGCCGAGCAGGTGTATGTGTCCATCAGGCTGGCCTTGGCGGCAGCCATTTATAAAAAATACTCGTTCCCTATCATCATCGATGACAGCTTTGTCAATTTCGATCATGTAAGAACCAGGAGGATGATTGAGCTCCTGAAGGGTCTGGATGGCCATCAGATATTATTTTTTACCTGCCAAAGGCATCTGCTTGAACATTTCGACCCGGATGAAGTGGCAGACCTTCAGGGAAGAAAGGTACAGCATGCTGAAAATTGAAATCAGGCCTGCTCTTTTCCATGAAAATCCGGCATCAGCCCCTTGCACGCAAGGGGCTTTTTGCTGCGTTCCAATCCGGACAGCAGGTGGTTCCATAAAATCCGGAGAGGATCGGCCCTGATCATAAATTGGCAGTGCCGTCCGGGACGTTCAGCCTGCTATACTGAATGCCTGGTATGTTATAATATTTTCATAGAAGGGAGCGTCGGTAGACCTATGAATAAGGGGATTATGAATTACGAGGTTGGAGAGCAGGCAGAGCTGTTCATGCTGATTAAAAGCTCGACGAAAGGAATTGCCAGCAATGGCAAACCATTCTTATCGCTCGTCTTCCAGGATCAAAGCGGCGATATAGAAGCAAAGCTCTGGGATGCTTCTGAAGAAGATGTTAAAAGCTATTCTCCTGAAACGATTGTTAAAGTCGCAGGCGATATCCAGAATTACCGGGGCCGGAGCCAATTGCGGATCCGCCAGATCCGGACGGCCTCACCATCTGATTCTGTCAAACTGGCAGACTTCCTGGAGACAGCCCCGATCGGCACAGATGAAATGACCAGCAAAATCACACAGTATATATTTGAGATGAAGAATCCGAATATCCAGCGTATCACAAGGCATCTGATCAAAAAGCATAATGAGGCTTTCCTCCATTATCCTGCAGCAACAAAGAACCATCATGAATTTGTTTCCGGACTGGCTTACCATGTCGTGAGCATGCTGGACCTTGCCAAGGCGATTTCCGGGCTTTATCCAAGCCTTGATAAGGATCTTTTGTATGCCGGGGTTATTCTACATGACCTTGGAAAGGTAATAGAGCTTTCCGGGCCGATTTCGACTTCTTATACGGTGGAAGGAAATCTGCTTGGACATATTACGATCATGGTGACTGAAATCGGCAAGGCTGCAGATGAACTGGGCATCTCTGGCGAAGAGGTGCTTGTGCTCCAGCATCTGGTGCTTTCCCATCATGGCAAAGCAGAATGGGGCAGCCCGAAGCCGCCGATGATCAAAGAGGCGGAAATACTCCATTATATAGATAATCTGGATGCAAAGATGAATATGATGGACAGGGCATTGGAAAGAGTGAAGCCTGGCGAATATACAGAGCGAGTATTTGCACTTGATAACCGTGCCTTTTATAAGCCGGTATTCCATAAATAATAATTGCCAAAAACACCCCGTGCCCAAATGGCCGGGGTGTTTTGATTGTGGCGTAATTTACCAAAAAAAGAGGGGTGGTTCAGAAATCCTGTCATACCGGCAATTGGAAAGTCCGGAAAAAATAAATAACTTTATTAGAAATTATTACCATGTCATTATTGGGCCAAATAATCCATAATATAACCATTATAGATAAAGGGGGAAATGTGAATGTTTAAAGCTGAAAGAGGATCAATGGAAGAGGCTTTGTATATTTTGCAGAATATTGGACTGCAGCTTAATGAATATGAAAAAACGAATTCGGACATTCCAGTGAAAAATTATAAGGAACTATTGGAATTCAGCATTTCCATTGCGAGGAAAACAACTGAGGTATCTGAAACGATTGATGAAATGATCGGGGACATTGAATCCCAACTATAAAACTGCAGGCGGATTGAATTATGGACAATTTATTAGTATATAGCTAAGCAGCTGAACCTCATATATGACGGTCAGCTGTTTTTTTGTATAAAAAAGCACCTTCATAGCTTTATACCCTGATGAGGGAAGGATAAACCCGCAAAATGAATTTTATTCTAAAAAACATATTTTAATCCTCTCAGCCATATATATAAGCTACAAAGAAAAGATGGGACAGCCCTTCATGGAAAGGAGACAATAAAACAATGATTCCAATCTGGGTATACTTGGTTGCAGCAGGGATTATCATAAGCGCCATAATGGCTGTAAAGACTGGGAAAGAAGAGCGGAGGGAGGAGAGGGAAGGAATAGAAAGTGAAGGAGAAATATACATGAAAAGGCTTGAAAGGGAGAAGGAAGAGCGGAAATCAGCTTCACGTTCTCTTTCGTAAGAAAAGCGCAAGCGCCTTGGTCAACTTAAGGAACGCAGACTAAGAATGCCGCGTCCTGGGGCAACGTCTGCATGACCAGCTTACTGGGGGTGACCTCGAAGGGGCAGGCGCAGCTGCTAGACAGTAATCGAAGATATTATTGCAAAAAAAAGGCGGATCCTGGGGATCTGCCTTTTTCATTTGAATTATTATTGTGCAGCTGCCTCATTATCAAGGCTGCCTTCAAGGTCTTCATCCTTGAATTTCACGTTTGCGTCCTTCAGTTCACGGTCCATTGCCGCTTGGATTTTTTCGCCATCAAGCTTGGACACTTTCACTTCATATTCCATTTTTTCCTTCATTTCTTCAAAGGATTTCTTTTCTTTTTTCTCGGTAGTCTGGATGATATGGTAGCCATGCTCGGTTTTGACCGGCTCGCTGATTTCATTTACATCCAGCGCGTAAGCTGCTTCTTCGAATTCAGGGACCATCTTGCCGGCACCGAACCAGCCAAGATCTCCGCCGTTTGCTGCAGAGCCTGGATCTTTTGAATATTCAGTAGCCAGATCCTCAAATTTTGCACCTTCATCAAGCTTTTTCTTTACTTCCTTGGCCGTTTTTTCATCTTCCACAAGAATGTGGCGGGCCTTGATTTCCGGCTTATAGTTATCATAGTATTCTTTCACTTCTTTTTCAGTTGCCTCTACATCCTTGATGGCTGCCTTTTCCTGAAGAAGGCCAGTCCTGAATGTTTCCTTCAGATCTTCTTCGTCTTTATAGCCATACTGGGCCAATGCCATCTCAAAGTTTGCGCCAAGCTGCTGTTTCAGCTCATCGATTTTTTCATTAAGCTCTTCATCTGTAACTTTATACTTTTCAGACAAGACCTTTTTGTAAACAAGCTCCTGGACGGCCTGTTCGCCAACCTTGTCCTTCATTGCATTATATAGCTCGTCCTTTGTAATATCGCCTGCTTTTGTTTCGACTACAACTTCTGAGCTGTCGTCTGCATTGGAGCTGCATGCGCTCAGACCTATAACCCCGGCAGCTATGGAAAGGGATAGCATCCATTTTTTCATGTTGAACACTCCTAAAGTTTTTTGAATTTGCTGTAATACACAACCATTACTATAACACATATTCCATTTAGAGCAAAAACAATATCTGAAACCTTTTAGAAATCTTTTCAAAAAATGGGTGTTTTGCCTATGCCGGATATTTCTTTCCGGACATAAGATATGGAGTAGAAAGGGAAAGTAAAAACCAAAATGCATCAGCCCTTTCTTTCTATTAACAAGATCTTGGGGACTCCCGGCTTAAGCCTGATAGGCCCCAATGTTCGTTGAATAGCATGAAGTAACAGCCTTAAAGGAGGTGTTACCGTGGGATACGCATATGGCGGTGGTTTCGCGTTGATTGTTGTTCTGTTCATCTTGTTAATTATTGTAGGTGCTGCCTGGCTGTAAAAATGCCTGTGTTCTTCAGGCATTCAAGCTGAGCAAAGCACTGTCCAATTATTGAAAGGGGGATTAATTATGTCCGGTGGAGCAGGTTACGGCGGAGGTTTTGCGTTGATTGTAGTCCTATTTATTCTCCTGATTATTATCGGGGCTTCCTGGCTGTAATAGCAGGCCTTCGTTTAAGCAAGAATATAAAATTAAAAGCGGTGGGGGGAATCCTCACCGCTTTTAACCATTGTTTATTTGCTGAAATCCTTGATCTGCAGGGCCGGCCCCCGCTTGGCAATCTTCGCAGCATAAAAAAGCTATATGTAGATTTATGCAAACAGCAGTTCCACGAAAGAGGATACCAAAAGGATCGTGATCAGGATATTGATGGTCCTGAACACCTTTGGCTGTTTCTCTTCCGGGATTTCCTTCTGCAGACAAAGGGAATTCGTCATCTTGTTGATATAGAACAATATGAAAATAGCAAACAGGATAAATACGGAGATCATCTGACTATTCCCTCCTTGATGACAGACTTTTATATGATACATACAATAACAAAAAAAAGGCAAAAAAGATAGTATTAAGGACGGCCTGATCTGCTCATTATATTCAGCCGGGCCCTCTTATATGAAGGCTGTGTTAGTGTACCTTGTTGATTTTGGGCTCATGCGTGTGAAACTTTGTTTCACACGCATTTCAGCACAGCTAAATGCAGCCAGATATTCATCCTGCCGCAAAGAAAGCGAGCTTTATTGGCGGCAGGATGAATATCTGGCTATAATGAGCCCAAAATCAACAACAATGGGGGGATGCTTCCATGAAAATAAAGAGGCAGCCTCTGCAGCTGCCTGTCTAGTGAGCCCTGTAGACCAGGATCTCGATTCCCTCTTCATTTTCTTCTATATATGCCTGCTGCGGAGCAGTGCATATATTTTTCATGCAGAGCATATCTGAGAAGCAAAGTCCTGCATGATATGCGAGCAGCATGGTAATATAATGTACATAATGAGGAAAATGCCAGCAGGCTGCGAGCAGAATTCCGTTGATGACAACAAAAGGCGCCAATAAAGCGATGATGAATGCCGCCTTTGAAATTGGTTCAGTCACTCTGACATGGATCAGCGGAATGCCGAGCCTGAATGATACCTTCTTTTGCACCTTTTTCCCAAGATGGGCAACAGGGAGAAAGTGCAGCAGCTTATGGACAGGGTATATCAGCCAAAAGCAGGCAATAAAAACAAAGAAATAATTATCATAAAAAGAAGATTGCACAAAATAATAAGATGCAGGCACGTACAGGAATATAAAGGTTATGATCATTGTAATGGAAGACAGGATAAATATTCTCTGGGATCCATAGTCTTTTGTGTAATTGATCGTCTTCCAGCAGTTCATCGTATCAGCCTCCGAAGAGTATTCATGCGGTTTTTCTAAAAAACTCACAAGGGATACTTTACGATGATTGGAATAAAAAATCAATGATAAAAAAACGACATTTTTCACCAATTTGATTGTATAATTAGCTAAGCAAAGAAAATCCATAAAAATAGAATGGGCTATTCAAAAGCGGGGACTCTTTCATGAATATCGGGGAACTATTAGAACGAATTGAAAAACTGGAATATCATCAGAAGCTTTTATTGATGATGGCTTCCGGGCAGACATTGCCATTCTACAGAATGGTTGTCGAAAAATCGCTGGCTCAAAAAGAGGTAACAGAATTCTTCCACCTTTGTGATGAACTGAGCAAAGAACTGGAAGAACAAAAAGCGGAAGGGTTTGTTTACTTTCATCCGCTTTATACAGAATTTAAGCATAAGCTCCATCCATCTCTGAAACCTGAGATGGTGATCCCGGCCTGCCTCAGGCAGAACCTGTTCATGGATCTTATGTCAGAACTCAAAAAGTATCTGTAGTCTAAACGATTTCTTTCTCTGCAGTCTCTTTTTTCTTCAGCTTGCCTTCTTCATCTACGAATTCGCCTTCTATATTGGCGAAAGACTTTTCAAAAATCTCCATAAAGTCATCTCCATATATATTGCGGACGATCGCCATGACTTCAACAAAATCCGGAAACTTTCCATACAGATCCCTTAAGGGCATTGCACCGGAAAAGACGGCATTAGTTTCAGGCTCATAACTCTCCATCAGTTCGAGTAAAACGCTTTCACCCTTTTCAGTCAGCTGAATATACGTATTTCTTTTATCAGTTTCTTTTTTTGAGAATTTCAGAAGGCCCCTTTCTTCCAATTTTTTAGAAAAATTAAAGGCTGTCGACACATGCATGACACCGAATTTTGCCACATCAGAAATGGAGGCGCCATTTAAATGGTACGCAATCCAGATAATATGGTGTTCGTTGATATTCAGGTCAAATGGCTTGATCCATTGCTGCCAGTCCTTCTCAATCGATTTCCATAAAGCCTTGCTGATTTGAGCTATCCGTTGGCTAAAAAGCATCGCTTCCTTCATTGAATAGTGTTTTTCCGTCATCTATAAATCCACCTACTTTTTTATTCTCTATTATCATTATGCCAATAAAACAAAAATTAATAAAGGTATAAATATACAAAATTTTTAGAAAATCCGCTTAATAAATATTATGATAGGTGTTCAGGGGCATTACAGCAAGGGTTTATTAAAAGAACTGCTAAAATAACAATTTTTATAATATATTACTTTTCTGCCTAAAATGAAAAAATCCTTCTTTAATTGAAGGATTTTTCTTCAAAAAAGAAGGATTTTTTATCATTTTCATTTAGAGCCGGATTCTGAACTGCCGATTGAATTTTCCAGCTCTGTCAATGACTGCTCAATTGATTGAAGATCTCTCTGCAGTTCCAGCTTTTGCGGGCGGATTGCATTCTGCCAATCAGATACTGAGTGCTTTATATCAGATACGAAATCACCCAGGTGTGCTTTTCCCTGGATTGAAGCATAGGAAGCAGATCTTTTCAGCTCCATGAAATCTGTCTTAAGCTCTGCCAGCTGGCTGCCGACTGCTTCTTTATTGTCTTTGAACATCTTCCGGGTGTCCCTGCCTGAGGCTGGAGCAGACAGCAATGTGCTGATGCCGGCCGCCGTTCCTCCGATCAGGAATCCCAGCAGTAAGGATTTGGCTTTCATCAATTATCACCTCTGGGTCTCTTTTTATATCAATTCTGCTTTTTACAACATATTCCTCTAATGTTCAGGCTGTTATGTTACTTTTCCTTTATCACAACTTCGCATTGCTTAAACATTGCCGGGGCATTTGTTCATAGGTATCTATCATTTTGAATAAAGATGGAATAGCGGGTATTTAACCGGTGGAAGGGGTGGTTATTTGAACGGAGCAGCATCGCTGTTGTTTGCCTTGTGCGGGGTTTTGTTCCTTGGGGCTGTTTATTATGTGCTGGCTTCCAAAAAGCCGGGAGTGTATCCTCCTAAATCAATTTTAAAGAAAAGGGCAGTGGCGCTTGCGGGGGCGGGAGCCGTTTTCTTTCTGCTGGCTTTTATTTTGACTGGATTTTCCTAATGCCCGCGAAGGGTTCTCGAACGTTTAAATGAATTTAGAATCAATTTAAAAGAATATGTTGTGAGTAATACATTGGTGTTGATTTCCGTTCCAGGCACTTCGCTTTCCGCGGGGCGGAGTTGAGCCTCCTCACCGCAAGCGGCTGCGGGGTCTCAACTCTTCCGCTATTTCCCGCAGGAGTCTGCGTGCCTTCCACTGCAATCAACAGGCTTTTAAAGGTAAATGGTGATTTAACTAGAAAATATTTTCTTCTTGGCAACTAATGTGCTCCACTGTATGGAAATGCAGTCTGTTGATTTCCATTCCATGCCCTTAGCTTTCGGCGGGGAGGCGCTGGGCCTTCTCTTTGCTGTGCTCCTGGTGGGGCTCAGATTTCTATTTTCTCGCAGACCGTGAATCATCTTCCTAGAGTTTTCTCACATGAAAATACGCTGCATTTTATAAGGAGTCCGTGCCTTGCGCGCTCCAATCAACAGGGGTTTTTAATAATAAAATCAATTACATTTTTAAAACAAAAGAAAAAGGGGTGCGGAAGATAAGATATCTTCCGCACCCCTTTTCTTTTCTCTTTTTCAAGAGAGGTTTTATGTGTGGCTTGCTGTCAGTTTTGTCCTTTTGATGATGCTCATGGCAACCGGGTAAAGGATGATCATCGCAACTGTATTGACAGCTGCTGCAGGAAGGACCACAGCTACGAACAATGCGGCAAAGGTTCCCGGCAATCCTGCAATCAAAAGTGCTGAAGTCAGGAATACTGCTCCTGAAATAATGGTGCCGGCGGCAGTCAGGACCGCTGCTGAAACAACTGAACCATTAAACTTCTTAACTGCTAAAAACAAACCGAAAAATACAAAAGCAGTGATAGGCTTATCGATGATGTTTGGGATCTGTCCTGCTGGAAAAGTAGTTGTCAGGGCGGAAATCAGTCCTGTTGCAAGACCCAGTAAAAGCACACTTTTCTTTTCAGGAAAAAGG
The DNA here is from genome assembly GCF_020171945.1 of Bacillus infantis. GTDB lineage: Bacteria > Bacillota > Bacilli > Bacillales > Cytobacillaceae > Bacillus_AB > Bacillus_AB infantis_A. Next base: position 190,425 of record NZ_JAIVAP010000003.1, read on the forward strand.
ATAATCCCGAGGAACATCATGGTGAGCATCATGTCAGGTTTCATTCCCAGGAAAAATCCCGGAACAACGGCATGAAGGACAGCACCCATTCCAATAAGCAATGATAAAGCAACTAAATTCTTTGTATTCAATTCTAACCTCTCCTCTTCTCAGCTATTCTCGCTCTTTCTCTTCCTGCAGTGCACTCTTGCCTGCAGCGAAAAGTTAATCGTATTATAACACACTATGAATTAAGATGAAACGGAATTTGTTTCTGTTCAGTTTTTATTTTTGAATTTTCTCATAAATTCAGCTAATTTCTCAGCATGTTCAAGCGGGACAGCGTTATAGATGGATGCCCGGCAGCCGCCAATTGACCTGTGGCCATTCAGTCCAACGAATCCCGCTTCCCTGGCTGACTGGAGGAATTGGCTTGAAGCTTCTTTGGAATGGAGGTTAAACGTGATATTCATTTGAGAGCGGCTGTCCTTTCTGCTATGCCCCAGATAATAGCCTTCACTGTCATCGATGCTGCTGTATATAAGCTCCGCTTTCTGTCTGTTCCTTTCAGCGATGGCAGTAAGCCCTCCTTCTTTTTCCACCCATTCGAGCACAAGCTTCAGCATATAGATGGCAAGCGTCGGAGGCGTATTATAAAGAGACTGGCTCTTGCTGTGTGTAAAATAGTCAAGCATAACCGGGAGATCTTCCCGGGGCCCTGACAGCAGGCTTTTTTTCATGATTACTGCAGTTACCCCCGAAGGACCCATATTCTTCTGGGCTCCGGCATAAATGATATCAAATTTGCTTACATCAATTTCTCTGCTCATGATGTCGCTCGACATATCAGCAGCAAGAGGGATATCTGTTTCGGGAAATTCCTGCCACTGAGTTCCGTAAATTGTGTTGTTGCTCGTAAGGTGGAGATAGGCAGCATCTTTCAGTTCTGCCAGGTCTGAGAGCTGTGGTATATAGCGGTATGTATCTTCTTTGCTGGATGCAGCTGCTGCCGTTTTGCCGATTTTGGCAGCTTCCTTCATGGCTTTTTCAGCCCATGACCCTGTAAGGGCATAATAGCCTGTTTTGCCTTCTGCCAAAAGGTTCATCGGCAGCATGGTAAATTGAAGGCTCGCCCCGCCCTGGAGAAAGAGGACCTCATAATCATCCGGCACACTTAGAATCCGCCGGAGCAGCGTTTTCGCCCCTTCATGCACCTCCTCATATTCCCGGCTCCTGTGGCTGAGCTCCATGACACCCATTCCAGTTCCGTTAAAATCAAGCCAGTTCCGCTGCGCCTCCTCCAGTACAGAAAGAGGGAGGGCCGCCGGGCCGGCATTGAAATTAAATGCACGTTTCATCATCATACCTCCCTATAGTGCTTTAAAGAATAAAAACTTTATTTCATCCTATCAGAAACAGTAAGAAAGTAAACAAAAAAGTTGGAATGTTTTAAAAATAGATTTGTCAGAAAGCTGTCTTAATGATAGAGGGCTCTGAATCGAAGGGAGTGAAACAAGCGGTCAGCCCCACCGGAATAAGCAGCTGGGCCCCGTAAAAAAACCGCACCCCAGCCAGTGACGGCTTCAGTGCGGATTTTAATGATGAAATATTAAAGATGGCTGCTGATTCCTTCGGCAATCTGCTTCAGATCCTCAGGAGAATATTCGTCCTGGTGGGTTTTCCAGACAGCGCCGAAACCGTCGCCTTTTCCATAGCGGGGGATGAGGTGCAGATGGAAATGGAATACCGACTGTCCTGCTGCTTCGCCATTGTTATTCAAAGAATTGAGGCCGATTGGGTCAAATTCCTCTTTGATGGCGCTGGCGATGGCAGGAACGGACTCATAAAGGCGTGCCGCGATATCGGGAGTCAGCTCGTAAAGATTTTCTTTATGTACTTTCGGGACGACAAGGGTATGGCCCTTTGTTACCTGGCTGATGTCCAGGAAAGCATATACATGTTCATTTTCATAAACTTTTGCTGAGGGGATTTCCCCATTGATGATTTTGCAAAAAATACAATCCTGCATATTGGCACCTGACCTTTCCTTTTCTCAATATTTTACCATACCAGGGGATATGAGGAGAAATCATTCGCCAATTTTGCCGGCTAAGGAAAGATTAAAGGATAATGAGGGAGGATGGCGAACTAACAAAGGACTGTATTTATTTAGGAGGAGTATCAGGGTGGGTTCAAGAATCATGCATCTGCTGGCAGCCGATATGGCTGCAGAAAAATTGAAGATCAGGGATAAGGCTTCCTTTTTGCTCGGCGGGATTGCACCTGATGCTGTTTCGCCAAAGGTGCTGTCTCATTTTTACACGGGGAACGCTGAAGATTTCTCAAGGTCGATTGATTATGAAGCGTTTCTTGAAAAGTACCGGCATACAAGCAATCATGCTTATATCTTAGGATATTATGCACATCTGATTGCAGATGACCTGTGGCTTAAGGGATTTTATCTGCCATGGCTGAGAAACAGGCTGGAGAAGGATGAAGGAATATTGAAGCTTTACCATGGGGATTTCGGACTCCTAAATGGCAAGCTGCTTGCTGTTTATGGAAGCAGCAGCCTTGCTTCGATACTGAAAAATGAGAATAGGGAAATGCCTGATTTGGAGGAAGTGCCGTCCAGTGCCGTTCCTGTTTTTATCCCGCATTGCCTTGCTGATATGGAGTACGGTGAGGATGCACTGGCTGTGCCGCTAAAGGTGTTTACTTTTGATCAGATTGCGGGTTATGTGGAAACAGCTGCAGAGCTTGCCTGCCTGAAAATCGAACAGGCTGCCGCCCGGCTCGGAGAAGCCGCTGATTTATTTGCAGTCTAGCTGCAGGTTTGCAGGTTAAACATCATAAAGAAAGCAGGACCCGGTGAGGATCCTGCTCCTTCTGAAGGGGAAATCACTTCGCTGAAACGTTCTATTACAGGTTATTCTCTGCGACAAACACCTCATTTTTTAAAATGGTCAGTGCTTAGTGAGAGATCTGATCCTTGTTCAAGCGTACCATCCCCTTGTTTCTTTATAGGTTTCACAACTTATAAAGCCGGCAATGGGTCTTTGATAAACACCTCATTCCAGAAGAATGTCATGTGTTCCAAGTATCTGGTTAATTGGCACTCCTGTGCAATGCAACCATCCCCTTATAGTAACGCTGGAAGCTTATATTGAATGAAATTGGTCTTTGACAGACACCTCATTTCAATTGATGAAAATCATCTTTCCCCTTCATAGATTATAATGCCCAGCAAAAGGGGGATTATGCAGCAGAGATTAATTTTCTGTCTGGGCCCTGCTTCAATCTTTTGCTGGCGCAGCCATTTTGTTAAACTAGAAGCATCACAATAGATGGAAGGGCGTTTTGGAATGTCTTTGTTGAATATAAAAAATATAACAGGAGGCTATACGAGGAATCCTGTTCTGAAGGATGTTTCCTTCACTGTGAATGCAAATGAAATTGTCGGCCTGATTGGATTGAATGGAGCAGGCAAAAGTACGACGATCAAGCATGTCATCGGGCTGATGGAGCCGCATTCCGGGGAAATCACAATCGATGGATCTCCATTTCCCAAGGATAAGGAGACATACAGAAGGAAATTCGCGTTTGTGCCGGAAACCCCGATCCTTTATGATGAACTGACGCTTGAGGAACATCTGAGGATGACAGCGATGGCTTATGGCCTTGAAGAAAAAGAATATCAGGAAAGAATGAAGAGCCTTCTGAAGGAATTCCGGATGGAAAAGCGGCTGAAATGGTTCCCTGCCCATTTTTCAAAGGGAATGAAGCAAAAGGTCATGATCATGTGCGCCTTCCTGGTGCAGCCCTCACTATACATAGTTGACGAACCATTTGTCGGCCTGGACCCGCTAGGCATCCAATCGCTTCTTGACCTTATGAAGAAGATGAAGGAGGAAGGTGCGGGCATATTGATGTCCACCCATATCCTTGCGACAGCTGAGCGGTATTGCGACCGTTTTGTCATTCTCCACGAGGGCAAAGTGAGGGCGGCAGGTACACTTTCTGAGCTGCAGCAGCAATTCTCCATGCCGGGTGCGACACTTGATGATCTATATATCCAGCTGACAAAGGAAGAAGACTATGTTTGATGAAGGAAAGCTGTGGAGAAACAGATTCGGAGGTGCGCTCAAGGAACTGAGCCGCTACCTCCGCTATATATTGAACGGGCATATTGTCATTGTGCTCGTATTTCTATTCGGGATGGCAGCCTTTTATTATCAGGAATGGCTTAAAGGCGTCCCGGAAGATTTTCCTGCACCCGTAATCATGGCTGTCCTGCTGGGGGTATTGCTGACATACAGCCCAGTTTATACTTTCCTGACGGAGGCAGATAAAATCTTTCTTCTGCCTGTAGAAAACAGGCTGTCAGGCTATTTCCGCAGGTCGCTGGGTGTCAGCTGGGCCGTGCAGGCCTATCTTCTGCTGATGGGCCTCGGAATATTCATGCCAATGTACGCAGTCGTAAACGGGGGCAGCTTTAAGCCGTTCCTCTTCTTTCTGACAGGCTCACTCGCTGTTAAGCTGCTGAATCTTCTGATCCGCTGGCATGTCCAATATTACGTGGAAAAAAATACAAAGATGATTGATTCTGTTATCAGGTATTGCCTCAATGCAGCGTTTCTTTATCTTTTATTTTCAAATGCCGGCATCCTGTTCCTGCTTCCTGTACCTGCAGTCCTGCTGGTCTTATGGCTGTATTTCAGGAAACAGACTGAACCAAAGGGCCTGAAATGGGAATATCTCATTGAACAGGAAGAAAGAAGGATGACATCCTTTTACCGCCTTGCCAATCTGTTTACAGATGTGCCGAAGCTCAAAGATAGAGTGAAGCGGCGCAAATGGCTGGACTGGCTGGCAAACAGGATCCCATATGGGCAGGATAAGCTGCATGCTCATTTATATATGCGGACCTTCATCCGGTCAGGCGATTATTTCGGCCTGTTCATCAGGCTGACAGTGATCGGGGGAGCGGCGCTTTATTTAATCTCATTCGGGATGGGGCAGATCCTCCTTGTGCTGTTATTCCTCTATCTGACGGGATTCCAGCTGCTGCCGCTCCGGAACCACCATGAAAACAAGCTTTGGATCCAGCTGTATCCGCTAAAAAGTGAGTGGCGGGAAAAAGCCTTTACCTCACTTCTCTCAGCTGTCCTTTATTTGCAGACCATCATTCTTTCCCTGGTTGTACTGCTGAAGGGGGACGGGCTGGCCGCGCTTGCCAGTGCTGCAGCAGGTGCCGTGTTTTCATGGGTGTTTGCGAATATTTACAGCAGAAGGAAATTGAAGAACTGATTAGAAGCCTCCGTTTTTAAATGGAGGCTTTTTGCAGCCTCTGAAACCTTTCCGGAGGAAAAACGTAGTATTAAGCACAAACTAAAAGCTGAACGAGAGGAAAGGATGCAGCCGAATGAATGAGTATGAACAGATGGTTTCACGGGAGCTGGATGAGTGGAAGAGGAAGCTGCTGAAGCGTTCCGGGATGCTGAACCGTCTTTCAAAGAAGGCACAGACAAAAATCAACAGCTATATCCCAGAGAAAGCACATGCCGTCATTACTGAAGGAATTAAAAATATGGTAAAAGCAACCCTGGCAGGCTCCAATCTGACCACCAGGAAAAGGCTTGATGCCAGTCTGAGCCTTGAGGAAATGGACGAAAAATTAGCCGGGAAGCTGGCTGCATACCGAAAGACTGCAACCATTGAAGGAGCAGGAACAGGCGCAGGCGGCATCCTGTTAGGGCTTGCCGACTTCCCGCTGCTGCTTTCGATCAAAATGAAATTCCTTTTTGAAGCTTCAGCCATTTATGGCTATGATCCTGGAGAATATGAGGAGCGCCTCTTTATCCTGAATATATTTCAGCTCGCCTTTTCAAGTGATGAGAAAAGGCGGGAAACATTGGCTGTCATTGAGGATTGGGATGAGAAAGTGAAAGAGCTGAAGGATATGGAATGGCGCGAGTTCCAGCAGGAGTACCGGGATTATATAGATTTTGCCAAAATGCTGCAGCTGCTTCCAGGGATAGGGGCGGTTGCGGGGGCTTACGCGAATTATAATCTGCTTGACCAGCTTGGGGAGACGGCAAGGAATGCCTACAGGCTCCGCTTTTTAAAACAATAACGGAAAAAAAGCATCCGCCGATATCATCGGCGGATGCTTTTTGCTTATACTGTAACGTTTTCCTGTGACTGGACCTTGTGGTATTGCAGTGCCGCAGAACCTAGTGTCTTTGCAGCAATCAGCAGTGCTTTTTCATCAATATCGAATCTTGGGTGATGGTGCGGGTATGCCGCATCATCGCTGAGGGGCTTCGCTCCTGTGAAGAAGAATGTGCCTTTTACATGCTGAAGATAATAGGCAAAATCCTCGCCGCCCATTTCCGGTGCTGTTTCAACGACTTCATTGACTTCAGAAATCGATTTGGCGCACTCGGCAAGGAAGCTGGTTTCCGCTTCATGGTTGATGACAGCCGGGTAGCCTCGGTGGTAGGCGTAGCTGTACGAACTGTCAGCGGTATAGCAGGTTCCTTTCACGACTCTTTCCAATTCTTCTTCAATATCGTTCCGCACCTGTTCGCTGAAGGTACGCACTGTGCCTTCCAATTTAGCTTTATCGGCAATGACATTGAAGGCATTTTGGGCCGTGAATGATCCGACAGTGACTACAGCTGAGTCAATCGGATCGACCTTCCGGCTGACGATCTGCTGGAGGTTGACGACAAGCTGGGAGGCTGTCACAATGGCGTCCTTCGTTTTATGAGGCTGTGCGCCGTGTCCGCCCTTTCCTTGTACAGTGATTTCGAAGCGGTCTGCTGCAGCCATGAAAGGACCGGTCCTGTATTGGATCTTTCCTGTCGGTTCAGAAGCCCATAAGTGGGTGCCGAAAATGGCATCAACACCTTCAAGGCAGCCATCCTTGATCATGGAAACCGCCCCGCCCGGCGCATATTCTTCGGCATGCTGGTGGATCAGGACATAGGTTCCTTCCAATTCGGAGCGCAGCTCGTGAAGGACCTTGCCGAGCACAAGCAATGTTGCGGTATGGCCATCGTGGCCGCAGGCATGCATGACACCCGGGACAAGCGATTTATAAGGGACATCTTTTTCATCCTGGATTGGAAGCGCATCGAAATCGGCTCGGAGGGCAATCGTCTTTCCTGGCTTCTCTCCGTAAACCTTGGCGACGACTCCATTCCCGCCGACATTTCCTTTTACTTCGATCCCCAGCTTTTCATAATATTCTTTTATGTATTTTGCTGTATTTTCTTCCTGAAAGGAAAGTTCAGGATGCTGATGGAGATAGCGGCGGATCGCTACCATTTCTTCGTAATAGTTTTCAAGTCTGCTGAATAATGAACTGATCATATTAACTCTCCTTTGTGTTTTAATTTTTACTGTTTCGAAAATTATAACATTATTTTCGCGGATTGCAGGATAATAAGCCTTCAAATTTGAAAAACTTTAGAATAATATTCTAAGTGTGTAGGAAGATGAAGCTGGGGAGATGGTATCGGTTTGCAGTCAAAACAATCAAAAACGGCGCTGGCAGCTGTTATAATAGCGGTAATGGCAGCTGTTTTGATCAGCTTTTCATTATCAGGAGGAGAATCTTTATGGTTCGACAGAGCTGTCTCATCTGCTGTCACAGGCATTTTTTCGGCCTCTTCCTATCCGCTGTTTAAATTTTTCACCTGGTTTGGCAGCAGGCAGGGCATTGGATTGGCTGGGCTTATAGTGGTTGCGTGGCTGTGGTTCATAAAGAAAGACTATCAGGGGATGGCTGTCCTTGTGTTTGCCGTTGCACTCGGTAATGAAGCCAGTAAATGGCTGAAGGAGCTATTCGGCAGGGAGAGGCCGGACTTAGAGCACATTGTTACTGTGAAGAGCCTCAGCTTTCCGAGCGGACATGCGATGGCAGGGGGCATTTTGTATATGCTGACAGCCTATTTTGTCATAAAGGAATTAAAGTCTGCGGGAGCCAGGATAGTGGCAGCAGCTGCTTTTTCTTTCTGGATCCTCTTAATCGGGATCAGCCGCATTGTCCTTCAGGTCCACTATCCGACCGATGTGGCGGGAGGATATGCATTTGCTTTTATTTGGGTTTACATATGGGTTATATTCTATGTATTTATGGACAGCAGATTTGGCAGGAAAGTGAATTTAAGACAGGAGGAATAAGCATGATAGATTTAAGAAGCGATACAGTGACAAAGCCGACAGAAGAGATGAGGAAAGCTGCTTATGAAGCAGAGGTCGGGGATGATGTCTACGCGGAAGACCCTTCCATCCTCAAGCTTGAGGAGGCTGCTGCAGACATACTCGGGAAGGAAGCAGCCCTGCTGGTGACAAGCGGGACACAGGGAAACCAGGCAGCCATTCTTACACACACAAGGCCAGGGAACGAAATTCTCCTTGAGGCAGAGTCACATATTTTCTATTACGAATCAGGTGCTGCTTCTGCTTTTGCCGGCGTCCAGACAAGAACGATTGCAGGGAATAGAGGGGAAATGGATCCCGCTGCAATAGAAGCTGCCATACGCGGCAAAGATCAGCATTTTCCCGAAACCGGCCTGATTTGCCTTGAAAATACACATAACCGTGCAGGGGGGGCCGTTGTTTCTGTGGAAAATATGGAAGCGATCCATGCAATCGCCCGCCGGCATAATATCCCTGTCCATGTGGATGGAGCAAGGCTGTTCAATGCCGCGGCCGCCCTGGAGAGGCCAGTTGCTGATTTCACCAGGCATGCGGATACAGTCCAAGTATGCTTGTCCAAGGGGCTTGGGGCACCAGTCGGGTCAATCCTTGCCGGAAGCAGGGAATTTGTCCAGGCTGCACGCATTTGGAGGAAAAGGCTTGGGGGAGGCATGAGGCAAGCTGGCATCATCGCGGCACCAGGCCTGATTGCACTGACGCAGATGAGGCACAGGCTTCACGAAGACCATGAGAACGCCCGGAAGCTGGCTGAGGGCCTTCAAAATATAAAAGGCATGTCTGTCGTCAACCAGGTAGATACGAATATCATTGTTGCAGACGTGAAGGAGCTGGGCCTGAGCTCAGAGCAGTTTGTAGAAAAGCTGAAGAAGGAAGGAGTCCGCGCCGTTACTTTCGGGCCGTCTTCTGTAAGGTTCACCACTCATTTTGATGTGTCTGCCAGTGATATAGAAAAGGCGCTGGATGCTGTCAGCAGGACGGCTGCGGCCAATGTTTCTGCTTTGTAACAGCCATGGATGCAGATTTATGAATTGAGGTTAGGGCCGGTGCTCTCTTTTTGGGGGGCACTGGTTTTTTTTGTGTTTGTTTTGGTGATATTCGGAAGAAGGAAAAATTTTAGCAGTTTTTAGGTAGACTCTTTCTTATTTTTTGCAGAATAAAGCAAAATTCAGGCAGAATGACTATATTCGACCCCTGATAAAACAGAAATTAATACGCCCCTTTTTCACCAAAAACCATGCTGAATTCCTCCCCATATACCCCATCAAAAACAAAACAGCGGGGATTTCAGCAAAATACAGGTTTGACATCATACATGGCACTGTATATAATACTGAAAAATAACTGAAACGATGAAGGGGATCAGTAAACAGTCTATGTCTATCCAAGAGAGGGAGCCGGCGGTGGGAGGCTTCTATAGACAGCTGCCGAACCTGCCCCAGAGTTCGCTGCCGGATACTTGAAGGCAGCAGCGGCACATGCCGTTATCATGAAGAGAGTATAAAGCCTTGCTTTATAAATTAGGGTGGTACCGCCATGATCTGGTCCCTATTTTATAAATCGGGGCTTTTTTATTTTTTCAGCAGAATGCCGGCACTTCTGCACTCTTCATGAAGCTTCAGCCGCTCTTCCCCTGGCCAGGATGAGCGCCGTTGCGTTCTTCGTTTCATCACTTCATCACTTAATCACTTAATCAGAATATGGGGTGCAATCATGGCAAAGGAATTTGTAAAAGAAATTACGGCAATGGAAGAGGATTTTGCCCAATGGTATACAGATGTGGTGACCAAGGCGGATCTGATCGATTATGCAAGTGTCAGGGGATCGATGATCATCCGCCCTTACGGATATTCTTTGTGGGACAATATAAAAAACGAGCTGGACAGAAGGATCAAGGAAACAGGGCATGAAAATGTTTATATGCCATTGTTCATTCCTGAAAGCCTCCTCCAGAAGGAAAAGGACCATATCGAGGGATTTGCGCCAGAGGTGGCATGGGTGACCCATGGCGGGTCAGAGGAGCTGGCGGAGCGGCTTGTCGTAAGGCCGACATCTGAGGTCCTATTCTGCGAACATTATAAGAATATCATCCATTCTTACAGGGACCTGCCTAAGCTTTACAATCAATGGGCCAATGTGGTCAGATGGGAAAAGACGACGCGGCCATTCCTGAGGACGCTGGAATTTCTGTGGCAGGAAGGCCATACATGCCATGCGACAGATGAGGAAGCGCACGAGGAAACAACGAGGATGCTTGAGGTCTACGCCGATCTTTGCGAGAACGTCCTGGCCATACCGGTCCTTAAGGGAAGAAAAACAGAAAAAGAAAAATTTGCAGGAGCCAGATTCACCTACACAATCGAGAGCCTGATGCATGACGGGAAAGCACTCCAGACGGGAACCTCGCATCATTTGGGTGACGGTTTTGCCAAGGCATTTGGCATCCAGTATTCCGACAGGGAAGGGATTCTTCAGTATGTGCACCAGACATCATGGGGGCTAACCACAAGGGTAATCGGTGCCATGATCATGGTCCACGGCGATAACAGGGGTCTGATCATCCCGCCGCGGATAGCACCAATCCAAATTATGATCGTCCCTGTGGCGCAGCATAAAGAAGGGGTTCTTGATTTCTGCTATGAGCTGAAAGAGAAACTGGGCAAAAGCTTCAGGGCAGTAATTGACAGCAGCGACAAAAAGCCTGGCTGGAAGTTCAATGAATACGAAATGAAAGGAATTCCCCTCAGGCTGGAGGCCGGACCTAAGGATATCGAGAAAAATCAGGTTGTAATTGTCCGCAGAGATACAGGTGAAAAACTGTTTGTCCCGGCCGAAGGAGTGGAACAGGCGATTACCGGGCTGCTGGAAGATATCCAGTCAGGTTTGCTTGAAAAAGCAAGGGAGCTTCGGGAACAAAAAACAGGGAGTGCCTCAAGCATTGGGGAGTTTAAGCAAGCGCTTAAAGACAATCAGGGGTTTATCAAAGCTATGTGGTGCGGCAGCAGGGAATGTGAAGACAGAATCAAGGAAGAAACAGGGGCAACCTCGCGCTGCATCCCTTTTGAACAGGAGCATATATCCGATGTTTGTGTTTGCTGCGGCAATAAGGCAGAAGAGCTCGTTTATTGGGCAAAAGCCTATTAATGGGGCTATGCAGGAAAGTTATTTGAAATTTAATATTTTTTTGATGGGAAGGAATTTTGGCCCGGAAAAAGAATGTATTGACTAAGGCAGTGAAAGCTTCGCCGACACCATTAAATCCACCGAAGAGGATTGTTATAAATGAAGAGAACAGGCCAATTCGCTTTAGTCAGCATTTCTATATTATTCACATTAACGCAAGCCTTCATTTTTGATGACCCATGGCACAAGGAAATTGTTGATTTCACCATAGCCACTATCATTGCCTGGTTTGTGGGCTGGCAGTATGACAAATTGAAGTATCTTACAGGTAAAGCAGAAGAGAACGAAGCATTTTACAGGCAGCTGATCGAAACGATGCCTGAGCCTGTCATTATCCAGGATTATGACAAAATTGTCTATGCAAACAAAGCTGCCCAGAAGCTGGTGGCTGCTGAAAGCAAAGAGGAAATTGTCGGCAGGTCAGTGTTTGATTTTATGGAAGCGCCTGATGCTGCACAATATAGGAAGATTCTTGATGCAACCTATAAAGAAAAGCTTCCGGCGGGCCGGAGAGAACAGAAAATCACCAGGCTTGACGGCAAGAAAATTTATTTTGAAGTGTCCACCCTTTTTACGAGCTTTCAGGGCAGGAAGGCTGTGTTTTCAATCGGCCAGGATGTCACAGTGAAAAAAGAGCAGGCAGACCTGCTTCTGCAAAAGTCAGAGAAGCTGGCGCTTGTCGGCCAGATGGCCGCAGGCATTGCCCATGAGATCCGCAATCCCCTGACAAGCATAAAAGGCTTCATCCAGCTGCTGAAGGCGGAGGGTAATCGGGAGTATGCCGATATTGCCATCTCGGAGCTCGACCGGATCAACCTGATTGTGGGTGAGTTCCTTGTCCTCGCCAAACCTGCTGCTGCGGTTTACAAGGTATGTGATCTAAAGAAGCTGATTCAGGAATTGGTTATACTGATTCAGCCGCAATGCCTGATCCACAATGTACAGATTATCACAGGGCTTGAGCTGGAAGAATCGGAGATATGGTGTGAGGAGAATCAGCTGAAGCAGGTATTTATCAATATGATAAAAAATTCCGCTGAAGCCATGCCGGATGGCGGGACCATCACAATCAAGGCAGCGGACAGGAAGGATGGGCATGTCGCTGTCATGATCAAAGACGAAGGGACAGGCATCCCTCCAGACCGGATCAACACACTGGGCGAGCCTTTTTATACAACAAAAGAAAAGGGGACGGGCCTTGGCCTGATGACCAGCTTCAAAATCATCGAAAATCACAGCGGACTTGTCAAGGTCAGCAGCGAGGTCAATAAAGGGACGGTTTTCGAGATCATTCTCCCGAAAACCCAAGTGGAAGCAAAGGGTCATTCATTTAACTGATGCTGGTAAAATGGGCGTTTCCTGATTCTTATTTCGGGAATAAGGATAAAAATACTGTTAGGAGGGACAGCCCATGACTGAAAATAACAAGGATGGCCAAAACCAGGAAAGCCTGCTTGAATATGAACGGAAGCAGCATTCCGGCGGGGAAGCGCCTGACAAGCTTAAAGAGGGAAGGAAGCCTGATCAGCAGAACAGGCTGAAAGACCAGGAGAATATGAGGAAATAGTTCCCTTGGAATAAAGAAAGCGGGCATGCCACTAGGCATCGCCCGTTTTTTTGTTTAGGTAATTTTTAATTATAAGTCTTGTAGATAATTATCAATTCTTGATCAACGTCCAGCAGCTGCGCCAAGATTACCAAGGCGCCTGTGCTTTTGTTCTTGTTCAGACCAGGCCAGGTTTCCCCCTCAAGGCACAAAGGGTATACAAAAGGAAACTTTCTATAGACATGGAGAATGATCCTATGAAAAAACAGAGAATAGAGTTTGTCTTTTTGCTTATCTTGGCTGCTTCCCTGTATATCCTGTTTTTTACCGGTGCAGGCTACGTCTGGAAGCTCGCCTGCGCAGGGCTGTATGCTTTTATTATATTGGTGAGCATTTACTCGCTGATGCTTGAAAACCGAACTTCCCACCATACGCTCCTTTGGATTTATGTCCTGATCTTCATACCGGTGGCAGGCTATATGTTCTACTTATATTCAGGGCAGCTTTATCTGAAAGGATATCTTTTCCGCACAAAAAGGAGCAATGACAGAGAGCAGTGGAAAAGGATGATGAAGCGGAAGGAGTCGCCGGACCTTACATTTCTGCAGGAAAATCAGCAGAACTTTGCCAGGTTTGCTGCCAATGCCAGCATGACCCCCATCAGCACTTCATCCAGGGCTGAGATGCTGAAAAATGGCGAAGAAACGTTTGAAGAGCTTAAGGCAAGGCTGAAGGAAGCAAAAAAATTCATCCATATTCAATACTATATCTTCCGCTCGGACAGGCTCGGCAAAGAGATCATTGATATCCTCATTGAGAAGGCTGAAGCAGGAGTTGAGGTCCTTTTCATGTACGATGCCGCCGGCAGCATGAAGATGGCTGTGAATGAAATTAAAAGGATGGAGGAAGCAGGCATCAAGGTTCATTGCTTCCTGCCTTTGAAATTCGGCTTCTTCAACCAGAAAATCAATTTCAGGAATCACCGCAAAATAGTTGTGATCGACGGAGAGACCGGCTTTGTCGGCGGGCTCAATGTCGGCATTGAATATCTTGGGGAAGATGAAGAGATGGGATTCTGGCGCGACACCCATATGGTACTGGAAGGCGAGGCCGTATACACACTGCATACAGTCTTCCTTCTGGACTGGGAGTATGTCAGCCGGGAACAGGTCCTTGATAAATATTCAGTCAGTGAAAAGCCTGCCGGCGAGGATGAAATCAATGGCGCAATCCAGGTGGTTGCCAGCGGACCAGATACACAGCAGGGAATTATGGGTGATTTCTTTTATTCGATGATCACCAGTGCAGAAAGATCGATTTGGATTGCCACCCCGTATTTTGTTCCAAACGAAGCAATCAGGACTGCTCTGCGGGTGGCTGCAGCAAAAGGGGTTGAAGTAAGAATCATGGTTCCGGAAAAGAACGACAGCTTCCTCACCCAGTATGCAAGCAAGTCCTATTTTTCCGAGCTGCTAAGATATGGGGTTGAAATTTACTCTTACCAAAAAGGATTTCTCCATCAGAAAATCATCATTGCAGATGGGAATATGGCTTCTGTCGGAACAGCGAATATGGATATGCGAAGCTTTCACCTGAATTTCGAGGTTAATGTCTTCCTGCTTGGCTGCAGCTCAATCAGGGATCTGTCAGCGCATTTCGAAGAAGATATGCGGGATAGTGTACGGATCACACCGGTACAGTATTATAAACGCGGACTCTGGGAGAGGACGAAAGAGTCCTTCTCCAGGCTGTTTTCCGGAGTGCTCTAATCCATTTGCGCTGCTGGCTGGCATTTGTTCAGTCAGCAGCTTTCTCATCTTCTTCGCTGAATTTTGCTGCGCCTGGGACGTTCCTCGGTTCATATTTGATGGCATCCGAAGAAAAGACCCTGATTGCAAGCGTTCCTCCATATACCTGCGCGCGGATCAGGATCGGCTGGTTATAAGTGTTTTTAAAGGTGAAATCCGGTCCGTACCAGCTTACGGTTGCATCTCTGCCTGAAGGGACATACGGGACACGCTTGCTGTGGGAATATCTTTGGATTATGCTTGTACCGGCATTATCGACAGCATTATAGAGGGTTGAGGATACCTGGCATATGCCGCCACCGATCCCCTCGGACAGCTCTCCCCTGACAATTACCGGTGCTGGGAGATATCCCTTGGATGCCGTCCTCTTGCCGACTGTTTCATTAAAGGAAAACACCTCTCCGGGAAATACAACAATACTGTCTATGGATCCTGCCGCCAGCCTGATATTCTGTGTCCTGGCTTTGTTATGGGAGTTGAAATAGGTCACATATTGGCCGATCTGGCGTGCTTTAACAGACAGGAGAAGCTCGCTGTCCACCCTGGGATAGACTGGGAGAAGCGGCAGATCAATACGCCCTGATCCCGGTCGGTAATAATAGGTATAAAAACGCGCTGCAAATAAGTCCTGATTCAATTTGCTGCCGGTTTTTTCAGGTATGATCCTTTCTCCCGGGCCTATTTTGGCATCCTGCGGTTCTTTATAAGCCAGGTGGTTCATTTTAGCCTGGAATGCTTCAAATTTATCTTCATCAGCCAGCGGCAGGCCGGGTATATTGGCAGAAAATTCATCTTTCTGGACTTCTATTACAGCCTTGCCTTCCTGCAGCACAGATAACTGTTCCGATCCCATTCCCCCAGCTGCTGCCATAAGGCCGAAAAATAATAACAGCTTCATCATGCACACCTCCCTGAAATAGTATGGGCCATTCTGCAGATTTTCATGTAACTCCGGGAGACTGGATACACACCTCAAAGAGTGAAGAAAATTCCTTTATATGCTAATATAAATCTGATTATAAAAAAGAATCTTATAATTCTGGGAGGCAGGAATATGTTCAAAAGGGTGGCTTCAGATGTGCTGGGGATCAGCGATATTGGCAGCGTCATCTCGCCGGCTGACTATGATAAAGTCGATGCTGATGATTATGTGATGCATGAAGATAATGAAAAAATTTATTTCTTGATTAAATCTAAATCAGATGAATACTGCTTTACGAACAAAGCAGTCATCCATCTGGATGGAACGAGCGCGATGAGCAAAAAAAGGGTCCTGAAAAGGTACAGCTTCAGGGAACATCAAATATCAAATGTGCTCCTGGAAACAGCAGGGACAGTCGACCTGGACATAGAAATAAAATTTGTAATAGGCTCTGCCTCATTCTCCATAGATGTACATAAGCGCTTCATTGAAGAATTAAAGGACCTTTATAAAGCATTGATCAAAATCTCGGAAATCTGTGCGGAAAATGAGCATTCAATGGAATATGCCAAGAAGAGCCTTGAGGTTGCTTCCGAAACATTGGGCAGGACTGCAGGGGCAAGGGAAGGAAACCTTACGGATGATTTCAGGGTGCTGAACGAGACAGCTTTTAATTGGCTGATGAACAGCAGGAAAAAATTTCATGTAAAAGATTTTGGGTATGTTTTTGAAAAGTTCATTAATAATTGAGAACCGGTTTGCTGCAGTATAAGAAATTATTTATAGCGGGGAGATGCAGAGCATGAGTATATCTTTGATGAAAAAAACAGCCGGAATCGTGCTGGAGAAGAAGAAGCTGTCACATGTAAAGGCAAGGGTCGGCCTGGTTTTGGACATTTCAGGCTCGATGCGCACTTTATACCGGAACGGCACGGTACAAAAGGTAGTGGAACGGATCCTTGCCGTTGCAAGCCAATTTGATGATGACGGCATGCTCGATATTTGGGTATATGACAGTGAATTTTCGAGGCTGAAGCCGGTGACGGAAAGGGACATTGAAGGTTATGTTAATCAGTATATCCTGAATAATGATCTTATCCATAAATTCGGGCGCAATGATGAACCGCCTGTCATGGAGGACGTTATCAATAAATACACAATTGAAGATCCAAGCAGCGATCCAGCGTTCATTGTTTTTATCAATGACGGCGGCTGCAAGAAGACGATCAAGAAACCGATTGTCAAATCGGCCGGCAAGCCTATTTTCTGGCAGTTTGTCGGGATTGGCGATGCAAACTTCGATGTTCTGGAAAAATTGGATACAATGGAAGGCCGCTATATTGATAACGCGAATTTCTATCATTTCAAAGATATCGAGCAGGTAAGCGATGAAGAATTATATGACCATCTTCTTGATGAGTTCCCATCATGGATTAAAGAAGCGCGGGAAAAGGGCGTACTTAAATAAAGCAGCCTGGCAGAAGCCAGGCTTTTTTGCTTTTTTTCTGAATATTGAAACTTTTGTTGGTTCAAATCGTATATACAATTAGTAACTAAAAGCCGGCATGAGCCATGAATGAACGCCTGTCACGCTGGGGAATGTAAGAGGAACAACGATCAGCAGGAGGAAATATGAAAAAGATTGCAGTATTGCTTATCTTATGTTCTTTTTTTGCCTCATTTGCCGGTGCCGAAACCCAGCAGGAAGAAAGGAAGGCTGCTATCATCATTGATGATTTTGGAGGAGGCATCGGAGGCGTAAAGGATTTCCTTGAAGGCGATATCCCGATTACGGCAGCAGTGATGCCATTTACAGACCAGACGGCACAGCATGCAGAATGGGCCCATGAAAATGGATTTGAAGTCATGGTACACCTGCCAATGGAGCCTAAAAGGGGAAAGAAATCATGGCTTGGGCCAAAACCGATCACAACCAATCTGTCTTCTGAAGAAGTCAGGAAAAGGGTCAATGAAGCCATTGACAGCGTTCCCTATGCAAAGGGCCTAAATAATCATATGGGATCAAGGGCGGTGGAAGATGAAGGGATTGTGCGGGAAATCGTAAAAATAGCGAAAGAACGGAAGCTTTATATTGTGGACAGCGGCACAAGCCCGGATTCAAAGTTTCCCATGATTGCGAAGGAGCTTGGGGTGCCGCTTATAAAAAGAGATGTATTTCTTGATGATATTTCTTCTGTTTCCCATGTCAGGCGGCAGATGAAAAAGCTGGCGCTGATCACGGAGCAGCAGGGGAGAGGGATCGCAATCGGGCATGTCGGTGTGACTGGCAAGGTCTGTTCGGCAGGCATCCTCCAGGAAAAGGGGTATTTTGAAGAGAAAGGCATCAGAATCGCTCCTGTTTCAGAGATAATTTCAAGTGAAATCCGAAAAGAGTATTATCCATTCTATTAATAAGCCGCTGGACAAAATAAGGCAATAGGGAAGGGTGAGAATCATGATATGGCTCATTATTATAGGCGGGCTCTTTGGATTCGGCGTGCTGGTGGATTTCTTCTATCGGAAGAAGGGGATCCAGCACACAGACCCTGAACATAATGAACAGCATGTTTCGTCTTCAGAAAGAGTATACATTGAATCCCATCTCCATAACAGCCGTCCGGAAAATCAGAATGGCAATTTTTAATTGCCTGTTTAAAAAGCAAAGAGGCAGCCAATGAGGCTGCCTCTTAGGTTTAGCTCCGTTTAAAGCCTTCCTCTTCGAGATATTCTTTTGCTTCCCGATAAGATAGAAAAGCGGCGTCCAGGTTCAGGCCGGCATATACATTCCACATTTCATCTTCCTCTATAAGGACAAGGGTCTCACCACTCGGGCTGCTCCACGTTTCTTCCAGCCTTGCAGAAGGCTGGGCTTCTTCAGCATCATGGCCGGAGAGGGACTGGATCGATTTTGAGATGATATCCCTTAAATCGGATTCAGAGAAATCCCTGATGTTCACCATGCCTTTGCTGTCAGGCGAATAACCTTGTACATATTCTGCAAAAACAAAGCCATTGCCGTTCGGATGCAGATGATATACCACATTTTTCTTGTCTATTGCGCTTTCTTCATAATGGAAGTTAACTCTTCCAAGAGAGACATTTTTTCTCTCAAGCTCGGGAAATGACTCGATAACCGCTAATTTTTCTTCAAAAGTAAGCATGTTTCCTCCAATGGATAAGGTGTTAATTTTGTGTTCTGCCTATTATACCATTAGAATAGAAGAACAAAAAGCGCGCCTGATGGCGCAAAAGGAAAAGGAGCTGAATGCATGTCTGACAGCGGCAAATATCGTGAGCATGTTAAGCCTGGAATGGAAGCTGATATCATCCTAAAGAAAGACCAGCGGACAGGGGCAAGGACAAGGGGGACCATTAAGGATCTCCTGACCAATTCTTCTTTCCACCCGCATGGAATCAAGGTAAGGCTGACAGACGGCCAAGTGGGCAGGGTGGCAGAAATCATTAAAAAATAGAGGGGCAGCTGTTTACAGCTGCCTCTTTATTTGTGCTATTCCGTCCAAAACCTATATGAGGAACATGGCTACAATTGTAGTGGCTGCAAGCCCGATGATGACAGGCAGGAGATTCCTCCTTGCAAGCTCAAAAGGATCCACATTGCAGATGGCAGCCGCAGGGATGAGGGCCCAGGGCACGAGTGTCCCGCCGCCAACCCAGATGGCGGCAACCTGCCCAAGGGCTGTCAAAGTTGCTGCACCGGCACCGATAGCTGTTGCAAAAAGGCTGGCGACAGAGCCTGCAAGAGAGATCCCGGAAAAGCCAGAACCATCCAGACCGGTGATTGCACCGGTAACAGTGAGTGTAACAGCTGCAACTTCTTTGCTTAATGGGACTGCTCCTGCCAGTGCAGCACCGAGGTCATTGACGATGCCCTGTGATTCCGACGGCAAATAGTCGCCGATTATGCTTGTGAAGCCTGAATCTCCCAGGTAAAAGAAAGCTGCGATCGGGATGACAGGCCCGAAGACTTTGAAGCCAAATTGAAAGCCCTCTATCAAGTAGGAGGTCGTTTTTTCAAGTCCTTTATTTTTGTGGCTTGCCAAAGTAATCACCAGCAGGATAAAAATCGATGTTCCGCCTACAAGTGCCGTCGCGTCTCCGCCCTGCAGGTCAAGCAAGAACATAGCTGCTACATCTAAAGCGAATAAAACAGGTATAAGGAGAGCAAAAAATCCCCTTTGGCTTCTTGTTAGAAGCCCGGATTCCCCTGGTTCAGACTCATTTCTCTGGCCGGGGGGAGCCGCCGGCATCAGGAGGCCCTTTTTCATATCCCTTTTCAGAAAGATAAAGGCAGTCACAACTGTGACGATCCCCATCACGGCCACAAGAGGAATGCTGGCTGCTATTACTTCCCCTGCCGGGAGCCCGGCCGCGTCTGCCGTCAATTTAGGGGCGGCCTGGATGATGAAGTCGCCTGACAGGGCAATTCCATGGCCGAAGAGGTTCATCGCCATAGCTGCTCCCAGGGCAGGAAGCCCTGCCTTCAAAGCTGCCGGCAGAAGGACTGCTCCAAGAAGGGCAACGGCTGGGGATGGCCAAAAGAACCAGGAAATCACCATCATGACAATGCCGATCGTCCAATAAGCGCCTGCCGGACTTTTGATCAGCCTGGAGAAGGGCGCAATCATCGCATCGCTTACTCCTGCAGCAGCAAGGACCCTGCTCATGGCGACGATGATGGAGATGACGAGAATGGTAGAAAGAAGCTCGGTTATCGCGTATATAAAGCTATTGAACACACTGCTGACTGAGGTGCTCAAGGAGCCTGTGCTTGTGATGGCAATCAGGAAGATCCCGGCTATGCACACAAGGGCCGTATCCCGTTTCGCTATCATAAAGCCGATGATGAGAACAATGAAGAAAACATAGATAGCATGAAGGACAGTCAGATCAATCGCCATTTTATATCCCTCCTATAATATGCTTGGGCCATAGCTTCCAAGCGTACTATAGATTATGTTCAGTGCTGGGCGATGTGCATGGCCGCCTCCTCCGCCTCAAGGCGGAGGGAAAAGCATTCCAGAGGCAGTTAAAGATTGATGGGAGACTGTTTAAAATGGAATTGCAGGGATAACATTTTCTGCAGCGAATATTTATAGAGATAGAAAGAAGGGGAGCCAAGTGCGTTATCGATCAGTCAATCAAATGATGTTTGCCTTATGCCTTCTGGCTGCAGGTGTCCTGCTGCTTCTTGTTAATATAGGTGTCATTTCCTTGGAAATAAAGGAGTTTTCTGTCGCAATATATCCTTTTGTGATGTTCGGCTATAGCCTTATTCTGCTAATCTCTGCATTGGCGAGAAACAAAGGAGGCAAAGTCTTTGCCGGATTTCTGCTCATTTTTGCCGGGCTGCTGGCCTCTGACAGGCTCGGGCTGCTCCAGTTTTCTTTTTGGGATGTGTGGAAGCTTTGGCCGCTCGCTATCGTATACCTTGGATTCTCGCTTCTCATAAGGAAAGAGCATATCAAAGTGCATGTTGAAACAGAGTTTCCCGCTAAGAAATATGAAGGGGCAGAGGAAGGCGAAAAGGGGCCGGACAGGGAAAAGATCATCAGGATCAAGAAGGGATCCCGGCATGCCCCATTAGCAAACATCAGAGGATTCTCGATAGGCGACGTCAGCTTTAAAGACGCAAATTGGTCTGTAGAACCGATGGATCTGTATAATACTGTCGGTGATTATTTTATAGACTTCAGCAAGGCGTATATCCCGCAGAGGGAAACGCCGATTTCAGTCAAGGGATGGGTCGGCGATGTCAAAATGATTATACCTGAGGATGTCCCGATTATGGTTCACTCCCATATCAATATCGGGGATATCCGCATTTTCGATATGAAGTCAGAGGATCTTAACCGTAAGCTTTACTTTAAATCCCCTGGATACGATGATGCGGCAAGGAAATTGAATATAACGATCCAGCTCAAAGTCGGCTCCATTCGAATTGATCATGTATAGGAGATACTGCTGATGAAAAAAATGTTCGGAATCAGGTATTGGTTTATCCAGAGCTTTATCATGATGGCGCTGATCAGCGCGCTCATCTTCTTTGTCGGCATCCAGATTTATTTATACTTTGCCGATGAACCGGTCCTTACCATTACAATCTCTTTCTGGCTCTTTATCTATTGCCTGCTGATCCTGCTGGCTGCCGGAGGCTATTTTGGCATTAAAGGAAGTTACTTAATCAAGGGAAGGCTTGGAGATATCCTGGTTGCAGTGTCCAATCTGCGGTCCGGCAAGCTGGCAGGAAGGATATCTTCTTATGAAAAAGATGAAATAGGGCTTATTGCAGATGAGCTTGATGGCTTGGCTGACTATATCCAGGAGCAGGTCCACTCGGTGCAAAGGCTTGCTGAAGAACGATCATCCCTGGCCCAGTCGGCCCACGCAGCCGCAGTAATGGAGGAAAGGCAGCGCCTTGCAAGGGATCTCCATGATGTTGTGAGCCAGCAGCTGTTTGCTCTCAGCATGATGTCATCTGCTGCGCTGAAGGTCTTTGACAGGGATTCTGCAAAAGCAAAGAAGCAGCTCGAGGAAATATCCGGTATCGCCGCCAAAGCGCAGGGGGAAATGAGGGCGCTCCTTCTCCATTTAAGGCCGATCCAGCTGAGCGATGATACCCTGTGTGACGGGATTATCAAGCTCATACACGAATTGCGCGGGAAGACTACCATCGATTTTCAGGCCAGCATAGATGAAATCGAGCTCTCCAAAGCAGCAGAAGAGCATTTGTTCAGAGTTGTCCAGGAGGCACTTTCTAATATCCTAAGGCATGCTGATGCATCAAAGATAAAGCTGACCCTTACAGAAAAGGAAGATTATACATATTTATTTATCGGAGATGACGGAAAGGGATTTGACCCTCATATTGAAAGGGTTGCCTCTTATGGGCTGAAAACCATGCGGGAAAGATGCGAGGAAATCGGCGGGATTTTCAATATCCGGTCCAAACAGGGAGAAGGGACTTATATTGAAATACGGGTACCGCTGAAAGGGAGGGAATAGAGTGATCAGGATCGCAGTTGTGGATGACCATGAAATGGTAAGGAAGGGAATCATCTCGTATCTTTTGACTGAACCGGAAATAGAAATAGTGGGGGAAGCTTCCAGCGGGCATGAGGGAGCTGCCCTCGTGCTGAAGGAAAGACCCGATGTCGTCCTTATGGATCTTTTAATGGAAAACGGAAGCGGCATTGAAGCAACAAAAGAAATTTTGAAAAGCTATCCCCAGTGCAAGATTATCATTATTACAAGTTTTTATGATGATGAGCAGGTCTTTCCTGCAATAGAGGCCGGCGCATTCAGCTATATGCTGAAAACAGCAACGGCGGATGAAGTGCTTGACTGCATCCTGAAGGCTGCAAGGGGGGAGCCGGTGATCGAGCCGAAGGTCGCCACCAAAATGATGGGCCGCCTCCGCGGCAAAGAGAAAAAGCCCCATGAGGAACTGACGGAAAGAGAGCTGGAGGTCCTCCTGTGCATCGGCGAAGGGATGACCAACCAGGAAATCAGCAATCAGCTCTTTATAGGGATAAAAACGGTGAAAACACATGTCAGCAACATACTCAGCAAGCTGTCCGTTTCCGACCGCACTCAGGCAGCTGTGTATGCCAACCGGAACGGCCTCATTAAAGAAGGCCCGAGGGCCTGAAGGGATTTTCATGCTGAATGAAAGAATCTGGCGGTAAATGCGTCAGGTTTTTTTTCTTCCTCCAACAGCCTTGCATAAACAGCTGCAACTCGAAGAAAAGGCCGGAAAATGCAGGCTTCCGCATCTTTCGGCCTCTTCTGATAACTAATGATTAATCTGCTTGAGGAATATAATAGGTTGTTACAAAGGATGGGCGCGCAAAAATATTTGGACGCTGGACATCGATGCCTTTATCTGTTCCCCGTTTTTCGTGGGCTTTATCATAGGCTTTGGAATCCTGCCAATTTTTGAAATCCTTTTCGCTTTCCCATTGGGTGAGAATGACATACGTATCGCTGGAAAGCGGGCGAAGCACCCGGATGCTGATGAAGCCCGGTTCGTTTTCAACCGCCCCTGCCCTGTTTTTAAATCGGTATTCGAATAAGGGCCTTCCTTCTTCTGTTACCGGGATATTATTCATGACAATAAAGCCGCGGCTTTCGAGTGAACCTGTTGAGTCCAGCACTTCATAGCTCCGTGGTTCGTTAAATAAAGTTTTTCCCTCGGTTTCGTGGAGGAGCAGGCTATTGTCTGCATCCTGCATCAGCACCATTTTCTCTGCGCTGTTCTTATCTTGAACTGTTTTTAAAAAATCAAAAGTGCCGTTCGTCATATAAATCTTCATCCATATCACCTCATGATTCTCTTTGTATGATAGCGCTCTCCCTCATTATAGCTTTTCCGCATGCCGATTCCCAATCAGAGCTCTTAGCTGCCGGATAGAAGTTTATTTCAAAATTTTGGTTTATACAGGAAGTGATGGGGGTATTTTCCTATTCGGAGGCTTCTGTATCTATGTGCATCCTCCTGCCTCTGCCTGCTTTTTATGGTAGCATTTCCTTATTTTTTCCTTTTCATCTATTAAACAGGGAAAACTATCATTTTGTGATTTATAATGGCGAAGGGAAAATAATCCAATAAAAGGTTGTGTAAAAACGTGAAGAAAAATGTTTTATGGACAGCACTTATGTCGCTAATGCTTTTGCTATCGGCATGCGGGAATGACGAAAAAGCTTCAAACGAAAAAGAGCCGGAAAAGAAGGTTGAAGCTGAAGAAACAGATAATGCTGCCGCAGAGGAAGAAACTGATGAGTCGGAAGAAGTGGAAGAAGCTGAAGAAACGGCTGAAGGGGCAAGTGCCGAAGGAGAACTGCTTAACCCGAATATTGCCGAGGAATCAGAGGGCGATGCTGTTGTCATCTATACGAACAGTGCTCCTGGCTTTGTCCACGATATGAAAGGCTTCAAAGTCTCTGTGGATGAATATCAGATCGTTAAAGTGACAGATATGCACGAAGATGTCACCATCCCGTTCAATGATGAGATTGACGGGTATGTGATCACGGCTAAGGTTACAGTGGATAATGGCACTGACAAAGCAATGTATTACAATAATATGCACCGGATCCAGACATCACATGAGCTGGACTGGTACCCATCAGACCCTACCTTTATCCTTGATGAGGACAAGGTTAAGTCGAAAAAAGAATCAGAAACAGGGAAATTCGCAGCCGGGGAAAAGGTAACAGGGCTGATTTCATTCACCCTGACAAATGCCGAATTCGATAAGCTTTCGACTGTAAAGCCGAAGTACATCATTGAAGGAGGAGCTGCAGACAACGACCAGTTCAAGGGTTCCATCCAGGGAAATGCCGTCTTTGACTTTGTCTACAGCAATGACCAGAAGAGTGCACTGGCAAGCGGGCCTTCATTCTATCAGGATCGGCTGACGACCGATAATATGGCAGATAAACAGATGATTTTTGAAAAAGAGGGAATTGGCGAAACCCAGAAGATCGGCGATGTGAATGTAACACTTGAAGGGGTGCAATATACAGAAATTACCCCGACAGAGGCCAATAAGCCCCGCTTTGAGAATTTTGGCGACAATGGCATCGCAGCCCTGACAGTTAAATTCAAGATTGACAATCAATCTTCCGAGCCCCTCAGCATCTGGAATATCGGCTCCATCCTTTCTGTGGACGATGACCGTGCAAGGGTTCTGGCACAGGGCATGGTCGAACCGCGCGATCCGCAGACAATTGAAGCAGGAGCACAGGGCGAGAAGCTTCATGTCTTCTTATTCAGGAAAGATGAATTCGAACTCTTTAAAAAATTCAATCTGGAATTCGGCCCTTTCTATAACGAAGACGGCACAAAAGCATTCAAAGGAAGAACAGCTGAATTTACACTGCCGAGATAAAAGATGGCTTGCGCCGGGTTCAATCTGCAGTTTGCAGACCAAAAGGGGTACGGAATGAGAGGGTTCCGTGCCTTTTTTGTTTCTTTTTTTGCACTTATTAGATTGTTTGGGGTTCATTGCTATTCGAGTTCAAGAACCTGTTGATTGGAGTGCAAGGCACGAAGACTCCTGCGGATTGCAGCGGAAGAGTTGAGACCCCACAGCCGCTTGCGGCGAAGGAGGCTCAACTCCGCCCCGCGGAAAGCGAAGTGCCTGGAACGGAGATCAACACCCCATTTGTAAATAGAAATGATTTTTGTAATGCAATATGTTTTTGCTTTTTCTCTTTTAAGGCAAATTTTCGACATTTCCCCAGCCAATCTATACAACCTATCATGAAACCGCTATAGTGAAAGGGGCAATATGCCTTTATACATACCGAGATTTCTAATTTCCAGAAAGATATATTACAATAAACAAACAGAAGAGTACTGAAAGGTGGATACAGTTTTATGGCAAAACAGATAGATGAAACATTTTTAAAAGCCGCGCGCGGAGAAAAAACAGACCGGGTGCCTGTATGGTATATGCGGCAGGCTGGCAGATCCCAGCCCGAGTACCGCGCCATCAAAGAGAAATACTCCTTATTCGAAATAACACATCAGCCTGAACTATGTGCTTATGTAACAAGCCTGCCGGTTGAAAACTACGGAGTGGATGCAGCGATCCTTTACAAAGACATCATGACGCCGCTGCCGGCCATCGGAGTGGACGTGGATATTAAAACAGGCATCGGTCCGGTCATTTCCAATCCGGTCCGCTCGCTCTCAGATGTTGAGAAACTGGGGGAACTTCATCCTGAACAGGATATTCCTTATGTCCTTGACACAATCAAGCTCTTAACAGAAGAACAGCTGACAGTTCCTTTGATCGGCTTCTCCGGCGCACCATTCACAATCGCCAGCTATATGATCGAAGGCGGTCCTTCAAAGAATTACAATAAAACAAAGGCTTTCATGTATTCTGAGCCGCAAGCATGGTTCGCGCTGATGGACAAGCTTGCCGACACGATCATCGTTTATGTAAAAGCACAAATCAAGGCTGGCGCAAAAGCTATCCAGCTTTTCGATTCCTGGGTAGGGGCACTCAATGTGGCTGATTACCGCTGCTTCATCAAACCGGTTATGGAACGGATCTTCACAGCTCTTAAAGAAGAAAATGTGCCTTTGATCATGTTTGGTGTCGGCGCAAGCCACCTGGCCATGGAGTGGCATGACCTTCCCCTGGACGTAGTCGGACTGGATTGGAGGCTTCCAATCAGCGAGGCAAGGGAGATGGGCATCAAGAAAACAGTCATGGGCAATCTTGATCCTGCCATTTTGCTTGCTCCATGGGAAGTAATTGAAGAGAGAGCCAGGGAAATCCTCGACCAGGGCATGCAGCAGCCAGGCTATATTTTCAATCTTGGCCACGGCGTCTTCCCGTCTGTCAACCCTGATACATTGAAAAAGCTGACTGGCTTTATCCACGATTACTCGGCTTTCAAGCTTGCTGAGTAATTCCTGAGCATTTGATTTTGTATTGAGCCGGGTTTTTGGCACAATAAGTGACTAGAGACATGATTATAAAGAGGTGTAAATATAATGCCGAAAAAGAAAATGGGCCTGCTTGTCATGGCCTACGGAACCCCATATAAAGAAGAGGATATTGAGCGCTATTATACCCATATCCGCCATGGAAGAAAGCCTTCTGATGAAATGCTCGAAGATCTGCGGAGCCGATATGAAGCAATCGGCGGGATTTCCCCGCTTGCCAGGATTACACAGGAGCAGGGTGAAAAGCTTGAGCAGCACCTCAACAGTATCCAGGATGAGATCGAATTCAAGATGTATCTCGGCTTGAAGCATATCGAACCTTTTGTCGAGGACGCTGTGAAGAGCATGCATGAGGACGGAATCACAGAAGCTGTAAGCATCGTGCTTGCTCCGCATTTTTCAACCTTTAGCGTAAAATCGTATAATGGCCGTGCAAAGGAAGAAGCTGAAAAGCTTGGCGGCCTGACGATTACTTCTGTAGAAAGCTGGTACCAAGAACCGAAATTTATCGGCTATTGGGCAGAAAAAGTGAAGGAAGCCTTCGCATCCATGCCTTCCGATGAGAAAGACAATGCTGTGCTGATCGTATCAGCGCACAGCCTGCCAGAGAAAATTCTCCAGTCTGGCGACCCTTACCCTAACCAGCTGAAGGAAACTGCAGATCTGATCGCTGAACAGGCGGGAATAGAAAATTATGAGGTCGGCTGGCAGAGTGCCGGGAATACTCCTGAGCCATGGCTTGGACCGGATGTCCAGGACCTGACGCGCGACTTATATAATGAAAAAGGCTATAAAGCATTCGTCTATACACCAGTCGGTTTTGTGGCAGACCACCTTGAAGTTTTATATGACAATGACTATGAGTGCAAAGTCGTGACAGAGGAAATCGGCGCAAGCTATTATCGCCCGGAGATGCCAAATTCACAGCCTGAGTTCATTGATGCAATGGCATCAGCTGTACTCAGGAAGCTTTCAGAATAGCAGAGTGAGAAGGAGTCCTGCCTTTTAGTGCAGGGCTCTTCTTTAGTGTCTGATTATTTTCTTCTTGCGGCCAAAGTGATAAATAAATTATTAGCCAGGAAGCCTTGCAAGAGCTGCTGACATATGCTATCATTATTTTTGTTCAAATTGACCAAAATGTTCACTTAGTCATTTTTTTACGAATCGAGGTGTATAGATGGCTGTAGACCGGAAGCAATTAATCATTGAAGCTGCCAATAAATCATTCTCTCTGTTTGGCTATAAAGCGACCACTATGGATCAGGTGGCCAAGATTGCGAATGTCGGCAAAGGTACGATCTACACATTTTTTAAGAATAAAGAGGAATTATTCGATGAAATCATTTCAACGCTCATCAAGGAAATGAAAATTGCAGCGGACGAATCTATGAATCCTTCTTTATCTTTCCATGAAAATGTCCATCGAGCCTTATATGGGATCCTTGAGTTCAGATTGTCTCACCAGCTGACCATCAAGCTTTTTCAGGAAGAAAAGGAAATGGGTACTCCTGCAGTAATGGAGGTAATGGAGAGGCTTGAAAAATCAATTCTTTCTTATATTAAAGAAAAAGTTGCCGAAGCTGTGAAAAAAGGCGAGATAGTCGACTGCGATCCTGAGCTGACTGCCTTTATCATGTTCAAGCTCTATATCGCCTTGATCTTTGATTGGGAAAAGCAGCATAAGCCTCTGGAAAAAGAGGAAATTGCCAAGCTCTTTGAGCAATACCTGTTTAAAGGATTATCTAACTGACTTAAACGGATAATCCTTGTTTTATGAATAAAATTGACCATTTGAACAAAACAGTCAATCGTACAGGAGGATATATAAATGAAGAATAGACTATTCAGGAATGAGTTTTCAGCTATTTTTAAAAACAAAAAACTGCTGATCCCGATTATTGCTGTCCTGTTCATTCCTGTGCTTTACAGCGGAATGTTCCTGTGGGCTTTCTGGGATCCTTATGATCATCTTTCCGACCTGCCTGTCGCAGTAGTCAATGAAGACAAAGGGGCAGAATTCGAAGGGAAAGAGCTTCAGCTCGGGGACGAACTGATATCTAATTTAAAAGATAGCGCTGATTTTAATTTTCAGTTTGTTACTAAAGAGGAAGGCTATAAAGATCTGGAAAAGGAGAAGTATTATATCCTCGTAGAGGTTCCTGAGGACTTTTCAGAGAATGCGACAACTCTTTTGGATGAAGATCCGAAAAAACTGAATTTGATTTATGTTCCAAACGAAAGCTACAACTTCCTATCTTCACAGATCGGAGGTACAGCGATTGAAAAGATTAAAGCTTCTCTTTCTGAAAAAATTACCGAAACATATGCCGAAACAATGTTTGATAAAATTGGCGACATGACAGACGGCCTGGTGCAGGCGAGCGATGGGGCAGGGAAACTTGACGAAGGTGCCCGGGAGCTTAAATCAGGATCACAGGAGCTGAAAAATAAGCTCGGTGAATTGGCTGGGAAGTCTGTTGAATTTGACAGTGGCGTCAGCCAGGTAAACAAGGGATCCCGAGACCTGGCAGCTGGTGCAAAGGATTTGGACTCCGGCCTTGGACAGCTCCAGGCAGGCCACCAGAAATTAGAATCTGCGGCTAAGGAACTGCAGGCTGGGAATCAGGAAGCAGCTGCAGGAGCCGCAAAGCTGAATGATGGAATTCAGCAGGTACAGGGTAAAGTCCCTGCTCTTGTCCAGGGAGGAGAACAGCTCCAGGGCGGTGCAGCCACACTTTCAGGTTCGCTGGCTCAATGGCAGACAGAAGCTGCTAAAGTCAGCGGGGGGATGTCCCAGCTTCAGCAAAAGCTTGGGGCAGTCCTGCAGCAGATGCCGGAGGATTCTCCTGAAAGACAAGAGCTGCAAGCGGCATTGGGCCAGCTGGCAGCAGGTACATCTCAGCTTGCAGAATCTGCAGGTCAGCTATCCGGCGGAGCCCAGCAGCTGTCAGAAAAGATCGGCAGCCTTTCTGAAGGGCAGAAGCAATTGCAGCAGGGAATTGATTCTCTAGCAGCAGGAAGCTCTTCACTTGCACAAGGAACAGCCAAGATTCAAAACGGCGAGGAGCAGTTTATCGCCGGCATGAATGAATACAGCCAGAAATTTGCTTCAGCAAAAGCAGGCTCAGCACAGCTGGCAGCAGGTAGCACAGAGCTTTCCGGCGGTCTCGGCAAGCTGGCTGATGGCTCAGGCGCCCTGAAAGAAGGCGCTGGAAAGCTGTCTGAAGGGGCCGGCAAAGTGGCAGAAGGAAATTCAGCATTGTCCGAAGGTTCAGCTGAGCTTGCAGGCAAACTGAAGGATGGAGCTGAGGAAGCTTCATCTGTAAGTGCAGATGACAAAACCTACAATATGA
This sequence comes from Bacillus infantis, assembly GCF_020171945.1. Lineage (GTDB taxonomy): Bacteria > Bacillota > Bacilli > Bacillales > Cytobacillaceae > Bacillus_AB > Bacillus_AB infantis_A. The sequence goes on from NZ_JAIVAP010000003.1 coordinate 220,930, forward strand.
TTGCCGAACCTGTTCAGGTGAAAAATGAAAAAATCAATGAAGTGCCTAACTACGGAACCGGCTTTACGCCATACTTCCTTTCATTGGGCTTGTTCGTCGGAGCTCTGCTTCTATCCATCGTATTCCCGCTCAGGGAGCCGGCATCGGTCCCTGGAAACGGCCTGAGCTGGTTTGCAGCCAAATTCGGCGTCCTTGCAGCAGCAGGCATCATCCAGGCGCTTATCGCTTCATGGATCCTGCTTTCGGGACTGGGGCTTGAAGTTCAGAGCATCCCATTATTCATTCTGTTCAATATCATTACAAGCCTGACTTTCATGGCGCTGATTCAATTCTTTGTCACAGCGCTTGGAGATCCGGGAAGATTTATTGCCATTCTTATACTCATCCTGCAGCTGACTACAAGTGCAGGCACCTTCCCGCTTGAACTGATCCCAGGCTTCCTGCAGCATTTTAATGCATTGCTGCCGATGACCTATTCAGTTGCAGGCCTGAAGGCTGTGGCATCAAGCGGCGACTTTGCCTTCATGTGGCATAATGCAGCCATCCTGCTTGGCTTTATGCTCGTATTCATTGCAGGCACGATTACTTATTTCAGTAGCATGCATAAAAGAAAGTACGCAGCAATCGCAGAATAATAGAGCAGAGAAAAGACCCGGCCAGCGGCCGGGTCTTTTTCATAAAATAAGAAAGTATATTTTTTTAACTTCGATTACTGTCCAGCAGCTGCGCCTGCCCCTCGAGGTCACAAGCCGAACCTCCCAAAAAGGCAAAGAACGCCTTTCCGGGATGATCGTCTTGAGGCCCACAGGAAGCTGGTCATGCAGACGTTGCCACAGGACGTGGCGTTCTTAGTCTGCGTTCCTTAAGGGTGAGCAAGGCGCTTGCGCTTTTCTTATAATTTTATAGAATACAAGTCAGTTCAAGTCAAGACACTTATCACATTTGTTCCCATAGCATTCGTGCTGCTCATCAATGGAGCTGCCGCACTCCGAACATTGTTTTGCTGGCAAATTCCTGAAAAATTCCACGATATTTTCTAGCATTCTGTCAGCCTCCCGGGTTATGTGTTTGTGTTTCTGTATTTACATTGTATTATAACAGTATTTTTTAGTCAACAACTGTATCAATACAATTTTAAAAAAATGAAAAAATAGGCATAATCGATTATAGTGTTATTAGGGATTCGGAAAAAGGAGGACTGTTCTATGAAATTAACTGTTATAGGGCCCTGGGGAGGTTATCCTAAGGCAAATGAGGCCAGTGCCGGCTATCTTCTCGAGCATAATGGCTTCCGCCTGCTTGTGGACTGCGGCAGCGGAGTACTGTCGAAAATGCAGCAGCTCATCCAGCCGGAGGAGCTTGATGCGGTCATCATCTCCCATTATCATCCTGACCACATCGCAGATATAGGGGTATTGCAGCATGCCCGGCTGATACAGGGCTTTCTTGGGAAAAAGATGGATACCCTGCCGATCTATGCCCACAGGGAAAACCCTCAGGAGTTCTCTAAGCTTAACTATAAGGATATTACAGCAGGGAAAGAGTATAAGGCGGACGATGGATTGGCCCTCGGCCCCTTTACGATCACATTTTTAAAAACAGACCATCCAGCGCCCTGCTATGCAATGCGGTTTGAAGCAGAAGGCAAAGCAATGGTGTATACAGCCGATACTTCCTATAAAGAAGAGCTGGCTGCTTTTGCATCCGGTGCCTCCCTGCTTGTCAGCGAGTGTAATTTTTACGGTAATCAGAATGGAAAGAATGCAGGGCACATGAACAGCTATGATGCCGGCAGGCTTGCTGAAAAAGCGGGCGCGGAACAGCTTGTCCTGACCCATCTTCCGCATTATGGCGAGCTATCACAGCTGGCTGATGAGTCAGCCAGGGAATACAGCGGCCCAGTCCGCCTGGCTGCATTCAATGATACGTATACTATCTAAAACAAAGGAGAATCATCATGCTATTTATCGACAACAAAGGGATTACAGACCCCCGCATAAACCTTGCCATTGAAGAGTATGCTTTGAAGAACCTGGACATTGACCAGGAAAGCTATCTGCTTTTTTACATAAATGAGCCTTCCATTATCATCGGCAAAAACCAGAACACCATTGAGGAGATCAATACAGAATATGTTGAGAAAAACGGCATTCATGTTGTCCGCCGCTTATCCGGAGGGGGAGCCGTCTACCACGATCTGGGCAATCTTAATTTTTCATTCATTACAAAGGACGATGGCGACAGCTTTCATAACTTCAGGAAGTTCACAGAGCCTGTTGTCGAGGCTTTAAAGAAAATGGGAGTGGCAGCTGAGCTGAGCGGACGCAACGACCTCACAGCAGAAGGAAGGAAAATTTCCGGTAATGCCCAGTTCGCAACAAGGGGCAGGATGTTCAGCCACGGGACCCTGCTGTTTGATTCTGAGATTGACAGCGTAGTATCAGCCCTTAAGGTCAGAAAGGATAAAATTGAATCCAAGGGCATCAAATCCATCCGCAGCCGTGTAGCGAATATCTCTGAGTTTCTGACAGAAAAAGTATCGACAGAGCAGTTCAGAAGCACTCTCCTGAAAAATATCTTTGGGGATCTCGACGAAATTCCGGAGTATGTACTGACAGAAGAGGATTGGGAAAAGATACACCAGCTATCAAAAGAGCGTTACCAGAATTGGGACTGGAATTACGGGAAATCGCCGAAATTCAATCTCCAGCATTCACACCGGTTCCCGGTTGGCCAAATCGATGTGCGGCTGGATGTTAATAAAGGGATCATTGAGAATTGCAAAATATTCGGCGACTTTTTCGGGGTCGGAGATGTAGCAGTCATTGAAGAAAAGCTGGCAGGTCTGCGCTATGACAAGGCGGCAATCGAAGAGGCTCTTGCAGATGTAGACATCAAACATTATTTCGGAAATGTCACGAAAGAGGATTTTATTAATCTAGTCTATTGAGTTCTGCCCCGCCCAGGCGGGGTTTTTTCATGGGAACGGAATAAGAGGCGGCTAAATATATACAAAATTTTGGCACTGTGTACTTGAATACATAAATTTCTTTCAATATAATATATTTAGAAAATTTTTTATTATTTAATGAATGACTATTCATTCATTTAGGAGGAGGGAAAGTTATGAACTTATCTTCACAGCTGCATGAAACCGCACAGAAGCTGGGTGAAAAGCCGGCCTATTATTTTATGGACAAGGAAAGCACTTATGCTGAGCTTGATGCGGCAGTTACAAAATTTGCTTCAGGCCTTGAAAAGCTGGGAATTCAAAAGGGAGACCATGTTGCACTGCTTCTCGGCAATTCTCCTTTCTTCATTATCGGCTTGTATGGGGCGATGCGCCTGGGAGCAACTGTGATTCCAATCAATCCGATCTATACGCCGGATGAAATCGGCTATATTGTCAAAAACGGTGATGTCAAAGCTATCATCAGCCTGGACTTGCTGGTTCCAATGGCAGAGAAAATGCATGCGGCGCTTCCGTCAGTTGAAAACTATATCATTTGTGAAACCCCGCAAGGCAAGCAGGCGGGTGCTGATGTCTCAACTCTAAGTGTCTACCCTAAACTGAAATCGTTTACATCTGTACTGGCTTCAGGCGATGCAGGCTACCGGGGACCGGAGCTTGAGGAAGAGGATACAGCTATCATCCTTTATACATCAGGCACCACAGGAAAGCCAAAAGGCGCCATGCTCACGCATAAAAACCTTTACAGCAACGCAAAAGATGTAAGCGATTACTTAAAAATGAATGGATCAGACAGGGTCATTACGTCGCTTCCGATGTTCCATGTCTTCTGCCTGACTGTTGTGCTTAACGCTCCGCTGATGAATGGAGCCACCATTCTTATTGACCCTAAGTTCAGCCCGAAAGAAGTATTCAGGCTGGTAAAAGAGTATGAGGCAACTGTTTTTGCCGGTGTGCCGACCATGTACAATTTCCTGCTCCAATACAGCGATGGCAAGGCAGAAGATTTAAAGTCCCTCCGCCTCTGCATTTCCGGCGGTGCATCCTTGCCGGTAGCATTGCTTGAAAACTTTGAAAGAAAATTCAATGTCCTTATTTCTGAAGGCTATGGCTTGTCCGAGGCATCGCCGGTAACATGCTTCAATCCGCTTGACAAGCCGCGCAAGCCTGGTTCAATCGGGACATCCATCCTGAACGTTGAAAACAGAGTTGTCAATGAACTGGGTGATGAGGTGCCGCCTGGTGAAGTCGGCGAACTTGCTGTAAGAGGCCCGAATGTTATGAAAGGCTATTATAAGATGCCTGAAGAAACTGCTGCTGTAATCAGGGATGGCTGGCTTTTCACAGGAGATATAGCTAGGATGGACGAAGAAGGCTATTTCTATATTGTAGACAGGAAAAAGGAAATCATCATCGTCGGCGGCTACAATGTCTATCCAAGGGAAGTTGAGGAGGTGCTGTACAGCCATCCTGGCGTGGTTGAGGCAGCTGTCATCGGCGTGCCGGATCCGAATCAGGGAGAAGCGGTCAGAAGCTATGTTGTGCTGTCCGACCCTTCTCTCACTGAGGAAGAGCTTATTGCCTACTGCAAACAGCATCTTGCTAAATACAAGCTGCCTTCCTCGATCGAATTCCTGGACGAGCTGCCTAAAAATACGACAGGAAAGATATTGAGAAGAGCATTGAAGAAACAGGTGCTTCAGACAAAATAAGCTATTTTTGCAGAGTGAATCTGTTTAGGGGCATTTCGCTTGTGTAATTCTGCAATACTCAGAAGTACTGCGTTAATTTCTTTTTTCAAAAACCAGAGCGGAAATCACACTCCTGCCTGGTTTTTGCTTTGAAAAGAGAATTGCATGCTTGAGCGGCGCCTTTCTTCATTATGATGGGATGGCTGGAGAATGAAAACTTGCAGGTTTAAAAGAAAGGGTTTTCATTAACGGAGAGCGAATATTGCAGATAGCTAACAAAGGAGTTGATATGGAAATATGAGCAGCATTGGATTGAAAGTGGAGAACCATGCGGCCGTCATTACCCTGAACAGGCCCGAAGCCTTGAATGCTTTTAATTATGAGACTCTTGAAGAGCTGCAGCGGACTGTGGAGGATATCAGGATCAATCCGGATGTCCGGGTTGTCATTTTTACGGGAGCAGGCGATAAAGCATTCAGTGTCGGGGCAGATCTGAAGGAAAGAAAGACACTTTCTCAGACGGACGTTAAAAGGAATGTTTATAAAATCGGCGAGGTGTTCTCGTTGATTGATCTTCTTCCGCAGCCTACGATTGCAGCCATCAATGGATTCGCTTTTGGCGGAGGGATGGAGCTGGCCCTGTCCTGTGATTTCAGGCTGGCTGCCCAGGGAACGAAGATGGGGTTGACTGAAACCAGCCTTGCCATCATTCCCGGAGCAGGAGGGACGCAGCGGCTTCCGAGGCTGATCGGGCAGGCAAAGGCACTTGAGCTGATCCTTACTGCCAGGAGGCTGACATCTGAAGAAGCTTTGCATTACGGATTATTGACAAAAGCAGTCCCTCAGGATCAGCTTCTTGAGGAATGCCTGAAGCTCGCTGAAGAAATGCTTGCAAACGGGCATGTCGCTCTTCAGCAGGCAAAGTTTGCCGTGAAGCAGGGAATGAATGCTGATCTGCAGACAGGTTTGCAGATTGAAAGAAAAGCCTATGAGGTGACTATTCCGACAGAAGACAGGCTGGAAGCCCTCCAGGCGTTCTCAGAAAAAAGGAAGCCTGAATTCAAAGGAAGATAATAAAACACCCTGTGAATGGAAAGCGGTTCACAGGGTGTTTTTTGATTTTTATATTATAAACTTTCTAAAATATCAAAAAACAGCTTGAATATAGTATAATTCCCCTATATAATTTAGTGAATAAAAGCATAAAAGCATAAAAGTGCAAAAGTGAGATAGCAATTGATAGGACAAGAATGGGGGATTTTTCATGAAAAAGGAAAAGCTTGGATTGGCTGCGGCAGGGCTGCTGGCAGCAGGATTGCTGTCAGGATGCGGTTCAGATGAAGCTGGAGGAAAAACGGCTGCAGATGGGAAAAAAACTTATCAAATCGGCGTAACGCAAATAGTGGAGCATCCTTCGCTTGATGCAGCCCTGGATGGGTTCAAAAAGGCTCTTGAAGATAAAGGGCTCGAGGTTGACTATGATGTACAGATCGCCCAGGGAGACCAGAACAACAACCAGGCAATTGCCAACAACTTTGCCGGCGACGGTGTAGACCTTATCTTCGCCAATTCGACACCGAGCGCGTACGGGGCTCTGAATGCCACCAAGGACATCCCGATTGTATTCACCTCTGTGACAGATCCTGTTGGTGCTGAGCTTGTGGCCTCAATGGAAGAGCCGGGAGAAAATATTACGGGGACAACGGATACGCATCCGGATGCCATCCCGAATACGGTGAAATTCATGGCTGAGCAAATGGAAGGAAAAACGGTAGGAGTCATCTACAACTCGGGGGAACAGAATTCCAATGCCCAGATTGATCTCGTGAAAAAGGCGATGGAAGGAACAGACTTAAAGCTGGAAGAAGCCACAGTATCAGCTTCCTCAGAGGTGAAGCAGGCAGCTGAATCTCTTGTAGGCAAGGCAGACATGATTTATATCATTACGGATAATACAGTTGTTTCCGCACTGGAGTCGGTCATCCAGACAGCCAATGACAATGATATCCCGCTGTTTGTCGGTGAACTGGACTCAGTTGAACGCGGAGGGTTTGCTGCTTACGGTTTTGACTATGAAGATATCGGTTATGAGGCAGGGGAAATGGCGGCCAAAATCCTTGAAGGGGAGAATAAGCCATCAGAGCTTCCTGTACAGTATCCGCAAAATTTAAAGCTTCTAATCAACAAGAAGGCTGCTGAAGAAATGGGTATCGAGCTTAAAGATGAATGGAACAGCTTGGCTGAATTTACTGAGTAGAATGATAGAATTCCCTCCCGGAGAAAGGAAGATCATATGTTCACAGCGATATTTGGATCAGTGGAGGCGGGTGCAATATATGCTTTGATGGCCCTTGGCGTGTATCTGTCATTCCGGGTGCTGGATTTCCCGGATCTGACAGTAGATGGCAGCTTCGTGACAGGCGCGGCTGTTGCTGCCTCGATGATTGTGGCAGGGTCAGATCCATTCCTGGCTACCATAGTGGCCATGATATGCGGATTTGCTGCCGGGTGCCTGACAGGCCTGCTGCATACCAAAGGGAAGATCAATCCCCTTTTATCCGGCATATTAATGATGATTGCTCTCTATTCCATAAATCTGCGGATTATGGGGAAATCAAACGTGCCCCTCCTTTCGCAGGAGACTGTCATCACAAAGCTTTCGGGCTTCTGGGAGTCACTGCCGTTCGACAGCGGGGTGGCATCGCTTTTGACGGGCATGGGGCTTGGCGGGATGGTTCCCAAAACATGGGGAATCCTGATGGTCATGCTTGCTGTATCAATTGTCATTAAGCTGCTGCTCGATGCTTTCCTGAAAACGGATCTCGGGCTTGCCATCAGGGCAGTGGGCGATAATGAGACGATGGTGCGGAGCTTTTCAGCGGATACGGACACTTTAAAAATCCTTGGTCTGGGACTATCCAACGGACTTGTTGCTTTTTCAGGCGCACTCATTGCCCAGTACAATGGCTTCAGCGATGTCGGCATGGGGATCGGCATGATCATCATCGGCCTTGCCTCCGTCATCATCGGCGAGGCGGTCTTTGGGGCAAAAACAATCTTCAGGGCGACTTTGGCGGTAATCGGCGGCGCTATTCTCTATAGAATTATCGTAACCCTTGCGCTCAGGGCTGATTTTCTTGAAACGGGCGATATGAAGCTCATTACGGCGGCGATCGTTGTCTGTGCGCTCATTATACCAAGGATGGTTGAACGGCAGCGGGACAGAAGGCGGAGGAAAAAAAGGCGCTTTGGGGAGAAAGAGATAAAAAAAATGGCAGAAGAAGGAGGTGGGCAGGTTGCTGCAGCTAAAACAGATTTATAAAGTATTCAATGAAGCTACCCCTGATGAGAAAAAGGCTCTTCAGCATCTTAACCTATCCATGCAGCCAGGTGATTTTGTCACAGTCATTGGCAGCAATGGGGCAGGAAAGTCCACCTTGATGAACATCATATCAGGGCGCCTCTATCCTGATGAAGGGGAAGTGCTGATTGACGGCAAAAGTGTTACGCAAATGAAAGAGCACAAAAGGTCGCGCCTGATCGGCAGGGTCTTTCAGGATCCGATGGCAGGTACGTCCCCTAATTTAACCATTGAGGAGAATCTGGCGATTGCCTCTTCGCGGACAGGGGGACGCGGTCTGCGGCTGGGAATGACAAAGAAACGGAAGGCCTTTTTCAAGGAGCAGCTCGAAATGCTTCACCTCGGTCTTGAGGATCGCCTTGAAGCAAAGGCAGGCCTTTTGTCGGGAGGGGAAAGGCAGGCACTGTCATTATTGATGGCCACCTTCACAGAGCCGAAAATCCTGCTGCTTGATGAGCACACAGCAGCGCTTGACCCGGCCCGGGCTGCCCTTATCACTGAACTGACCAGAAAGATCGTTGAATCTTTCGGCCTGACAGCCCTGATGGTCACCCATAATATGCAGCAGGCAATAGATCTCGGAAACAAACTCATCATGATGGACAATGGGCAGATCATTTTTGAAGCAGGAGAAAAGGATAAGCAGGAACTTACCGTTGAAAAATTGCTTGGGGAATTCCAGCGCATCCGCGGTGAAAAATTGAACAGCGACCGCGCTGTTCTTGCCTGAATAAAAGGTGCCGGTGATTTTTCATGCGGCACCCTTTATTTTGCTATTCATAATACATGACTACCTGGCATCTTGCTGGTGCTTCCCCCGTATTCCTGTAGCTGTGGCTTTGGTCAGCGGCAAATCGGAGTGCAGAGCCTTCCTGAATCGTGTATGGATTATCACCGATCATTACCTCAATTTCACCGCTTATGACCGTAATATATTCTTCTACCCCTTCGTTATGCTGATCAGAGGTCTGCTTCCAGCCAGGGGCAATTTCCACAATGAATATCTCGAATTTTTTTCGCGGATCAAAGGGGAACAGCGGAAACACTTTATATTTCCCTCCATTCTCAATGATCGGGTTAATCTGATTGGTATCGGCAAAAGAAACCTCGGATAATTTCTCTGCCATCAGAGATGAAAAAGAAATCTGCAGGCCGCTGGCAATTTTCCATAACGTCGTGACAGTGGGGTTGGATTCTCCCCGTTCTATCTGTCCAAGCATTGCCTTGCTTACACCGGTTGCTTCTGAGGCCATGTCCAGGCTAAGCCCCCTGCTCCTTCGTATATTCCGTAAATTTTCCCCGATATTTTTATGAATATTCTCCATTTTTCCTCCAAAGGAATTGTGTAATATAACGCACATATGTATAATATAACTCAAAAGTATAGCTTTGTTAAACAGAGTTTCACACGAATGAGCCCAAAATCAACAAGGTACACTACCACAGCCAAAAGTATAAAAGAAACACAGTACTTTCATAAAATTTCCTAAGATACATAACGGCAGGTGAGGATATGGCAGAATTAGCAGCAGAAAGGCCAGCAGGCGAGTTCCGCAAAGGAATACAGGCAGGAATAAGCATTGCGATCGGATATTTTCCGATTGCCATAACATTCGGGCTTCTGGCAAAGACCACAGGGCTTACGGTAGGAGAAACAGTGCTGATGAGCCTGCTCGTCTTTGCTGGTGCGGCCCAGTATATCTCCCTGAGCCTCTTGACGCTGGGGACAGGGATATTTGAAATCATCCTTACTACCTTTATTGTTAACATCAGGCATTTCCTGATGTCAGCATCTCTTAATGAAAAGTGTGAAGACGAGCATACGGCAAACAAAATACTGTTTGCTTTTGGCATCACAGATGAGACCTTTTCAGTCGCTTCCATGAAAAAAGAGAAAGTTTCTTCAGGCTACATGTTTGGCCTTATCTTTGTGTCCTATTCAAGCTGGGTGGTCAGCTCAGGCATCGGCCATCTGATTGGCGCGAGCCTTCCGCAGACTCTTCAGGAAAGCATGTCAGTCGCTTTATATGCCATGTTTGTGGGGCTGCTCGTGCCTTCTATGAAGGGAAGTGCAAAGGTTATATTCCTGGCTGTGCTTGCAGCAGGGTTCAATACTATCTTCACAATGGCAGATCTGCTGTCGACAGGGTGGGCCATAGTCACAGCGACACTTTTATCAGCATTGATTACTGAAGCTGTGGAAACTTTGAAAAAGAGAAGGGGAGTTAAGCGGCATGAATAGCCAAATCATTATGATGATCATCGGGATGGCGGCCGTTACCTATATTCCGAGGATGCTTCCCTTCGTCCTGTTCAGAGGGAAGGAGCTGCCTGCATTCTGGCAGGGTGTTTTGAGAAATGTCCCTTATGCGACATTGGGAGCGCTTATTTTCCCTGGAATCCTCTTTATCCAGGAAGACATCTGGTACGGCCTGCTCGGGGCAGCTGCAGCTTTCCTGGCAGCTTATCTTGGAGCAAACGTCATCGTGGTTGTCCTCGGGTCGATCGCTGTATTGTCGGTATACTCCTACTTTTTCTAGCATGAATGCCAGGCTCGGTATGCTGAGCCTGGTTTTTTCTATTGATGACAGGCGGATGGAAGGCGGTTTGGGAGAACATATAATTGAGGCTCATCCATTTTGCTGTTCTAAAATAAACAATTGGTACTACACTGTAGGGAGAGGTTGTACAAAGAAAGCCCGTCCCGGCTGCCGCTTATTTTGGCAAAAAAGGCAGCTGTGAAGAAGAAAGGGGGAATCGGAATGGCTCGGAAAATCGGCTTTTATACAGTCATCGGCTATATTGTCTACGGGCTGTTTTTTTACTGGTATCTGTTTTATTTTGCGAATACAAGCCTGCCTTTTGAGTATCAGGGAACGCAGGCAGACCCGGAAGCTTTTCTGAACGGGCGGGAGCTTATGCTGAGTGAAGAGTATTCCAAGGTAAGGAACCTGCTGTTCTTTTTGTCCACTCCCCTTGAATGGGTGTTTTATGTTCTCGTCCTTGTGACCGGCCTGTCCTCGGCCATGAAGAAGTGGGCGGGGAAATCAGCGCAGGCAAAAGCTCTGCAGACGGCCATCTATCTGCTGTGGCTTTCAGTCTTTGCGTTCGCAGCCACATTCCCTTTAAGCTTTATCAGCTATTCACTGTCCAAGAGCTACAATATCTCAACACAGACCTTCAGCTCCTGGATGAAGGATGAATTGATCGACTTCTGGATCAATTACGGAACGATGTTCATTTTGGTTTCAGTGCTGTATTGGCTGATGAAAAAAAGCACAAAAAGATGGTGGCTTTATGCATGGCTGTTATCGGTGCCATTCACACTTTTCATGATGTTCCTCCAGCCTGTTGTAATCGATCCGCTGTACAACGATTTCTATCCGCTTAAAAATAAAGAGCTGGAAGAAAAAATCCTTCAATTAGCGGGTGAGGCACATATCCCTGCCGAGCATGTGTTTGAAGTAAACATGGCAGAGAAAACCAACTCGCTTAATGCGTATGTAACAGGCATCGGTCCAAACTCACGGATCGTTTTGTGGGATACAACACTCAACCGGCTGAGTGATGACCAGATCCTGTTCATCATGGCGCACGAAATGGCCCACTATGTAGAGAAGCATATATACATAGGGATTGCGGGATATTTAGTGCTTTCCTTGATCGGCCTGTATCTCATATCAAAGCTGATGGATTGGGTGATTGCCAGATGGGGGGAGACCTTCAAGGTGCAGGAGGTTTCCGACATCCGCTCGCTCCCGCTGTTTCTTGTGCTTCTTTCCTTCCTGCTGTTTGCTGCCAGCCCCATTACCAACCTGGTGTCCAGATATCAGGAAACGAGGGCAGACAGGTATGCCATTGAAATGACAAGTGATACGGAAGCGGCCATCGGCACGTTCCAGGAATTGACGAAGGCAGGCTTGAGCCAGGTGAAGCCGCCGCTGCTTGTGAAAATATTCCGGTATGGGCATCCGACCATGCTGGAGCGTATCTCCATGCTTGAAGAGTATGAAATGAATAAAAGAACCGGATCCGGCAGCGAATAGCAGCGGATAACCAGGGGGCACCCGGCAGAGCGGGGGCCTCTTTGTTTTTGAATCTTTTTCCAGACAAATCCGTATGGTTATTATACGAATCAAAAAAAGGGGACCTGGTGATGAATCTGGATCAAAGAATTGCTGAAGCAAGACAGAAGGAGCAGCAGTACGAAAAATATAAAAAACGCCTTGAGGCACTGAAGGCTGAAAGGGATCAGGAAAAGGCTTCATCAGCAAGGCTGAAGACAACTTGGGAGAAGGAGCTGAAGGAAGCAGACAAGCTCGAAGGCCCTTCATTGTCAGGATTCTTCCTGATGATCAGCGGAAAAAAGGAAGAAAGGCTGCAAAAAGAGAAAGAGGAAGCGTATAAAGCAAGGCTGCTGTATGATGAATCCTTGAAGAAAATAAAGGATTATGAAGCCGACATCAGCATGCTCGGGGAAAAAGCTGCCGGATTGGAAACGGCGGGGGCGGAATATAAAGAACTGCTATTGGAAAAAGAGCGTCTGATCCTGCAGGAAGGCGGGGCTGTCAGCGATATGCTTTTTCATTTATCAGACCGGCTGGAGGAAAGGAAAGCGATGCTTCAGGAGATACGGGAAGCTGAGAGTGCCTTGGCTGAGGCGAGGGAAGCCTTGCGCAAAGCTGATGGCGAGCTTTCGAGCGCGAAAAATTGGGGTTTCCTCGACCTTGCGGGTGGCGACTTCCTCTCGACCATGGCGAAAAGGTCGCATATGGACAAGGCAAAAGAGTCCCTGCATGACGCGCAGTATAACCTGAAAAAGCTGCAGAAGGAGCTTGATGACCTTGGCCGCTCCATTTCCGCCGAGCTTGAGGTGGGAAGCTTTTTGGGCATTGCCGATCTTTTCTTTGATAATATCTTTTCAGATTGGATGGTTCAGGAGAAAATCAATGCCTCTGCTGAAAAAGTGAAGGAATGCCTGAATGTGCTTGAGGACCTCGAAATCGAGCTCAGAACGGAGAAAGATGCTGCAGAACGGGAGATTGAGAGCTTAAAAGAGAAAAGAGTAGAGTATTTGGGCCACTGAACGGTCCGTGGATAATTAAGAAGACCCTCCGGCCGGGCCGGAGGGTTTCCAGTGTTCTAGTTTCCAAATCGTTCGTTCAATTCTTTGTACTCTTTTGATAGCTGGGTGAATAAGGCCTTGTTGCGATCATCGAGGGCTTGATCGATTTTTTGGGCCAATTTTTCTTTTTCGGATATCAGCTGCACTTCCGACAAGAGCATTTCAATGTAGAGGTGTAAGACGTACGTGTCCTTGAGCTGTTTGCGGTTCAGCGTGTTCTTTTTCATCGACTCTGCATATGACTTCTCTTTCATGAAAATCACCCCTGCTGCTTTTTAATATTATATGGAGGAGCAGGCAAAAATTCAACTAAATTATTTAAATTTTTAGAAAATTAATTCGTCAGGGATTATTTGACAATAATTGACTAAAAATTTGCAATTATCTGTAATAAAGGTGGTATAATGAAATGAAACGAAGAGCAAAGGAGATGAATCACTTGGATATGCATAAAAAAAGATTGGTGGAGGAATACGAAATAAATCCTTCTACGATGATCATCATGCCGCAGATATACGGCAAAAAAATTTATTCACGGATCTTTGAGGTGGAAGATGAATTCCTGTCCCCGTTCAAACCGTTTGATATCGTCAAAAAAAGCTGCGGCTACTTCGGTTCCTCATACGAAGGACGGAAGGATGCGACCAAAGATATCATTGGCGTGACGCATAAAGTCCCAATCGTCATCGACCCGACAAACCTGCTGTATTTTTTTCCGACAACATCCCCGAACAACCCCGATTGCATCTGGATCTCCTATGAGCATATTGCAGCCCACAATCGTACAGATCCCTCACATACAAAGGTCGTATTCGGAAACAAGCATACACTGATCCTCCCTGTGTCATCCAGCTCATTTGAAAATCAGCTTCTCAGGACAGCCCATCTAAGGACAAAGCTTCATCAGCGGATTGAAGGGCATGGCAGGAAAATGTTCTATTTCACAGATAGTCAAAGGCTCAACAGAGCTTCAGAGCCGGCTGGGAGCTACCGCAACAGGAAGCTCGAGTGATCCCTTGCATGCGGCCCCATGTGATCATTTATAGATGCTGTCCCGGCCTCTGTAGACGAAGGCGGCTCTCTTCTTGCACTGTCCAGCGTTTGAACAAGTAATATTCCATCAGCTCCTGCACCCTGTTGCGGATCCTCGGATTAAAATAATTATGGTGCTCTTCATACCCTTTATAAAGGAACATGAACATCGTGAATGCTTCATCCCGCTTTATTTCCTGAACCTGGAGGCGGTTATCCTTCATATAGCGCTTTACGCCTGCCAGCTCTGTCTGGATGAATTTCATCGTCTCCTCAATTAAATTCAGGTAAGGCTTTTTAAGTTTAAAGGGACTATTGTTAATAACACCTATGTCCCTGTTCAGCACAACCAATACCATAGGAAGGTAGATTGCCTGCTCCATAATATTTCGGTCATCCTCTGGAATTCTTGTCATATCAGCTTGCTCCTCCGAACAGAAATAGAACGTTTGTTCGTTATTATTTTACTGAATCCCTGCTTTCTATGCAAGTCGAATTTGGCATCACTCTCTAACAGTCTTCCTCATATCCAGCCATAGAGCACAATTTGGAGCAGAAAAAAATATTTTTCCTGAAAAAATGCCAGTCAGGCAGGAAAAGTATTTCTGTTGTCGAAATAAGTAGGATGGTTTTACATATAAAGGGGAGATGATTACATGGCAAAAAACACCATAGCATCAAAAGATCTGCATCATTTAAAATCGGCGGCCGACCCCCAGCTGGCGCCGAACGGAAAGGATTGTGTCTATACCGAAACCGTTATCCTGGAGGAAAAGGATGCATACAGCTCCAATCTTTATTACATAAACACAGAAGATAAAAGCGCTCCTGTCCAATGGACATTCGGCACATGGCGCAATCATTCTCCGCGCTGGTCCCAGGATGGCAGCAGGGTCGCCTTCGTGTCGAACCGCAGCGGAAAAAATCAAATCCACATCCTTTCCGCAGCCGGCGGAGAGGCCCGCCAGCTTACATACTGCAAGAACGGGGCCGGCAATCCGGTATGGTCGCCAGATGGCTCCAAAATCGCCTTTACTGTTTCCCTCGGGGAGGGAGAATCGGTCAATGACCGCGAAGGCGGGGAGCAAAAAGAAGAAAAGCCTGTTCCGCTTGAAGTGAATAAAATGAGGTATAAATCCGATGCCCAGGGCTTCTGGAACGGAAAATACACCCATATTGCCATTGCTGACACAGATACCGGTGATATCGAGCAAGTAACAGAGGGAGAAGATGATTACAGCCTTCAAAGCTGGTCGCCGGACGGGAAGCATTTGGCTGTGACAGCAGACCTGAGCGGGGACAAGGATTTTTCATATGCCAGTGATGCTTACCTGATCAATCTTGAAACGAAAGAGCATGAGAAAATCACCGGTGGCACAGGCTATTTCGGCAGTGTCACCTGGTCGCCTGACAGCCGCTATCTTGGATTGATCGGACATGAAAGGGAGTTTGAAAATGCTACCCTTTCAAAAGCGTGGGTGTATGACCGCCAACAGGGAGAACTTCGCTGCCTGACAGCAGATACAGATCTTCTGGTAGGAGATTATGCGATCGGCGATTTTCAGCAGGGAGCCGTTTCTCCAGGCCTTCTCTGGTCAGATGATAACCGGAGCTTCTATTTCCTTGCGACTGATAATGGCAGCACTGCAGTCTACTACGGGACGGTGGAAGGAGAGCTGTTCCCTGCGCTGCTTGACAGGCAGCATGTCTATGGCCTGTCAACCGGAGGGAATAATGACAGGGCTGTAGTGGCTATAAGCAAGCCGGATCATCCAGGCGACCTGTTCCTGCTGGAAGTCACTACAGGCAAACTGAAGCAGCTGACAGCTGTCAACTCAGAGTTTCTGGAGAAAACCGGCCTTTCCGCAGCAGAGCCGATTGAATTTACTTCAGGTGACGGATGGGATCTCCATGGCTGGCTGATGAAGCCTGCCGGATTCGAAGAAGGGAAGAAATATCCGCTGGTCCTTGAAATCCATGGCGGGCCGCATGCGATGTATGCCAATTCCTATTTCCATGAGTTCCAGGTCCTTGCCGCTAAAGGCTATGCTGTTCTCTATATCAATCCAAGGGGCAGCCATGGGTACGGACAGAAATTTGTTGATGCCGTCCGCGGTGACTACGGGGGCAGGGATTACGAGGATTTGATGGATGCAGTCGATTATGTGCTGAAGGAATATTCGTTCATCGACCAGGACAGGCTCGGGGTGACGGGAGGAAGCTATGGCGGCTTCATGACCAATTGGATCATCGGCCACACAGACAGGTTCAAGGCAGCCGTCACCCAGCGTTCGATCTCAAACTGGATCAGCTTCTATGGAGTGAGCGACATCGGCTATTATTTCACAGATTGGCAGATCCAGGCAGGGCTTGATGATATCGAAAAGCTTTGGAAGCACTCGCCGCTTGCTTATGTTGATCAAATGAATACGCCATTGCTGATCCTTCACGGCGAGAAGGATTTCCGCTGTCCGATTGAACAGGCGGAACAGCTGTTCATCAGCCTGAAGCACCGCAAAAAAGAAACGAGCTTTGTGAGGTTCCCTGAATCCAACCATGAGCTCTCCAGGAGCGGGAAACCTTCGCTCCGGATCAGCCGCCTTGATTATATCTCAGGCTGGTTTGATAAGCATTTGTAATTTTTTATCAGTAAATAGCAGGATAATCCAGAAAAACAACCGCAAAGCTGTGAGTCTTTGCGGTTTTTTGTGTACAATAAAAATGAAGGGCAGTCCTTCAGGATGCCAGACCGGCAAGGAAAAAAAGAAATACAAGAAGGACAAGCGAAACCTTTTGTCCCCGGACAGAGTCATATAAAGTGGTAATCTTTTTTTATAAACCGGAGTTTTGAAACTGCGGTTCTGCCGGCTCACTGAAAATAAACAGCTGCTGCGGGCCTGACTATATAATGGAAGGATAATTGCGATGAGATCGGATCGATACGAAAGAAAGCAGAAAAAGACGAAGCGCAAATGGAAGCTGGCTGTGTTAATTCTGCTGTTGATTATTGCCGGCACACTTGCGTATGCATACTACCAGTTTAATCAAGGTATGGCACAGTCTGAAGATAAAGTAAAAAATATCAAAGAAGTGAAATATGAATTCAATGGCGAAACAGACAAATACGGAGGCACGAACGTACTGCTGCTTGGAAGTGATGCACGCGGGGAAGAAACGCCGAGGACCGATACAATCATGGTGGGGCAGTACCATCCTGATAAGGGGACATATAAAATCATTTCCATTATGAGGGATTCGTATGTGGACATTCCGGGCCACGGCAAAAACAGGATTAATGCTGCCTTTGCATACGGCGGCCCTGAATTATTGAGGCAGACGATCAAGGAGAACTTTGATATTGATATCCAGTATTATTCGATTGTCGATTTTCAGGGATTTGTCCAGCTGATCGATGAAGCCTTTCCGAACGGGGTCGAAGTGGACGTTGAAAAGGAGATGTCGGATAATATAGGAGTAACGCTGAAGCCAGGGCTTCAAAGGCTGGACGGAGAGCATCTGCTCGGCTATGTGCGCTTCCGCCATGATGCTGTAGGTGATTTCGGCAGGGTGGAGAGGCAGCAGAAGGTGATGACGGAAATTGCCGATCAGTTCACCAGCATTCAGACATTGCCTAAGCTTCCTAAGCTGGTAGGTGTCGTTACCCCGTATATCAACACAAATATGGATACCGGAGACATTTTATATATGGGCAAAAGCCTTCTGTCTAAGGAAGGCAGGCAGATTGAGACATTAAGGGTCCCTGTGGAAGGTTCCTATTGGGATGAAACTACTCCAGGAGGGGCGGATGTCCTTGGAGTCAATCTGGAACAAAACCGGCAGGCGATTAACGGGTTTTTGTCGAAATAAAAAGGCACAGGGTGGAATTTGTGGTGTAAAGACTCCTTGCCAGAGGTAAGAATAAATACCGAATTGTTTTTATTAAGGAGATTTTTCAATGGATTTTGACTTGCTCAAGGATTGGCTGACACTGGAAAATATAATGGATCTTATTGAACGCTACCGTTCTTTTGGGCCGCTGCCCGGAATATTGCTGCCAATGCTTGAAGCTTTCCTGCCTTTTCTGCCGCTGTTCCTGTTCGTCATGGCAAATGCCAATGCTTTTGGTTTGTGGCTAGGCTTTCTGATATCCTGGGCAGGTGCATGTGCAGGGGCCATGCTTGTTTTTTACCTGATCCGGACTTACGGGCAGAAGAGGATATTAACCTTTCTGAGGAAACATGCAAAGGTGCAGCAGCTGATGAGCTGGATCGAGCGCCATGGTTTTGGCCCATTGTTCATCCTGCTTTGTTTTCCCTTTACGCCTTCGGCCATTGTGAATATAGTGGCCGGACTTTCCAAAATAAGCTTTGCTCAGTATATGCTGGCAGTACTGACAGGCAAAATGGTCATGATTTTCACTATAAGCTTCATTGGCTATGATATAAGATCATTGGTGACACAGCCCATCAGGACAGTGATTGTCCTTGCCGTTATTTTCATTCTTTGGTATGTCGGCAAAAGGATCGAAGTAAAGATTAACATGGGAGCAGATAAAGACAGCAGCAAATAAACCATGGAGGTGGGGGACCGCGTGAAAGAAGAGGTTAAGCGGGAGGGTCTTGAGTGGATAAAGGCCTTCGCGATCGGAATCATCATTTTTGTTTTTATCCGTATGTTTTTCTTTTCAAATTATGTTGTTGAAGGCGGGTCCATGATGCCGACGCTGCAGGATGGAAACAAACTGGTTGTCAATAAAATCGGCTATCAGATCGGGGAGCTCCAAAGATTTGATGTCATAGTCTTCCATGCTAATGAAAAAGAGGATTACGTCAAAAGGATCATCGGGCTGCCGGGCGACAGTGTCGACTATAAAGATGACCATCTTTATATAAACGGCAAGCTTGTAGAGGAGCCTTTCCTTGAAAAATACAGAAAAGAAACCCTCGGCGGACGCCTGACCGGCGATTTCACCCTGGAGGAAGTGGCTCATACAGAAACAGTGCCTGAAGGACAGCTGTTCGTCCTTGGGGACAACAGGCTGGAAAGCTGGGATGGCCGGCATTTCGGCTGCATTGATGCTGACCAGGTGGTAGGAAAGGTGAATCTGCGCTACTGGCCAATTGATGAAATGGATATTAAATTCTAAGGACTTGGAGAATTCAAGTCCTTTTTGTATGCAAATATGCTAAAATAGTCTAAAAATTATAAAAATGGAAAGGGGGGATAAAAATGCCTGTCATCAAGACCAAGCTGATGGTGCCGCCAGTCAAAGAAGGTTATATAAGGAGAGCAAGACTTTCGGCAAAAATGAAAGCGGTTGCTGGATATCCGCTGTGCATTGTCGAGTCAGGTGCCGGGTATGGAAAAAGTACGGCCCTGGCCTTGTTCGTCCATGATGAAAAGCTTCCTTGCAGCTGGTATTCCATCTCATCAGAGGATGACGATATCATTCCTTTTCTATCCTGCCTTCTGGCATCGATCCGTTTAGCTCATCCAGATTTCGGGACTGAAATCTTAAGCATCCTGGACCAGCTGGACCGGTATGTAAAAGAAGAAGAGATCCGTTCACTCGCCTCTTTGTTCTTAAATGAAGCAGCTCTCCATGAGGAAAATTTACTGCTGATCCTTGATGACTTTCATCAGGTTGAGCACTCCTTTACGATTAACTGCTGGATGGAAACCCTCCTTGAACATATTCCGCCGAACCTTCACCTTATCATCTCAAGCAGAAGCAGGCCGGGATGGAAGCTGCTGAAAAAGATGAGGGTCACAGACAAGCTCCTTGAAATAACGAAAGAGGACCTGGTCCTTTCCCGGGATGAAGTGGAGCTGCTCTTGAATGAATTATACGGAATATCCATTAAGCAGGAGGATTTGGACAGGATTTGCCTTGCTACAGAGGGCTGGGTCATTGCTGTCGGCATGATCGGGCAGCAGCTGACAGACAAAAAAAGCATTTCTAATTTATTCGGAGCATCGTCCGGATCCCTGGCAGACCTTTTTCAATATCTGGTCACAGAGGTGTTTGCCAAACAGCCGCCGCTTATCCAGCAATTCCTTGAACAAACAAGCATTTTTGATGATATGACAGAAGAACTTTGCAATGAGGTCCTGGGGATCGCAGGGGCAGGGGCGATGCTTCAGCAGCTGACAGAGAAGAACCTGTTTATCCATAAGATAGGGGAAAAGGTATACAGATACCATGCCCTGTTTAAGGAATTCCTGGAAAAGCAGCTAAAAGCCGGACAGCCGCAAAGCTTTCGTCTTTTAAATGAGCGGTGTGCCCGCCATTTCGTACGGAGCCTTCAGTGGGATGATGCCCTTAAGCATTTTGAAAAGATCGGTTCAACAGAGGAAATGGCGTCTATATTAAGCGACCAGGGGCTAAGGATGCTTGAAACCGGTAAGCTCGGAAGCCTGTCAGACCGGATTGCGGGCATCCCCGGACATACAAAGGACAGATTTTTCCCTGTCTGGTTTCTAGAAGGGGAAGTATTGCGCTACAGATCTTCGTACCAGGAAGCGGAGCTTGCCTATGACAGGGCGGCATCAGGAGCTGACCGAAAGCAGGACCTGATTTGGAAGGCGCGTGCACTTGAAGGGAAGGCGAGGATCTATCTTGACACAATTCAGCCTCATAAAGCAGAGCGCATTTTATCCCAGGCGATACAGCTGAAGGAGGGGGATATCCGCGGAGGGAAGGACGAGCCGGCAAGGCTTTACCATTTACTTGCGGAAAACCTTATAAATGCCGGGCAGGCTGCCAAGGCAGAAAAATGGATGGAGAGGGCAGAATCCATGGGGCATCAGATGCTGGACAAAAGCCTTCTGGCACGGCTCTATTTAAGGACGGGTAAATTGGCGGAAAGCCGGAGAATCTTGATGGCCGGCCGCAAAACAAAGAGTGAGGGCAAACCGCTCCCGAAATCCCACAGGGAGACTGATCTGCTGCTTGCCCTTATCGAGGCATTTACAGGCAATGGGGCAGAAGCGAAAAAACTGTCCCAGGAAGGCATCCAGCAGGGAATCAGTACAAAGGCCCCGTTCGTAGAAGCCTGCGGCTGGATCAGGCTTGGGCATGCGGCACAGCTGCTGGGGGAATATGATTCTGCACTTGCGGAAAAATGCTACAGGACTGCATTGGACATAATGGACCGGCTGGAAATTGAAAGAGGAAAAGCAGAGCCGTTAATGGGATTATGCATTTTATACGGAGAACGGAATGACTACGGCAAATCGATGGATGCCGGGAAGGCAGGATTGCAGGAAACCGAGAGAGTGAAAGATATTTGGCTGTCTTCGCTGATCCTCATCAGTATGGGCATCAGCTCTGCTTATGGGGCGCGCTTCGGTGAAGCTGATAGGCATTTTGAACTTGCCTCAAGCATGCTTCAGCAGTGCGGAGATGATTACGGCTGTATGCTGGCTTTATTCTGGCAAGCCTATTCTGCTCATCAGCAGGGACATCAGGAAGGTTTTCAAAACTCTTTTAAATCTTTCCTCAGCCAGATGCAATGGGGGGAGTATGAGTTCTTTCTGTTCAAGAGGACATTGTTCGGCCCCAGGGACTTGCAGATGTTTGCGCCCCTTCTGATTGAAGCGGAAAAAAGCGGCATCATGCCTGATTATACTGCAAGGCTGCTAAAAGAAATGAATCTTGGCAATCTTCATTCCCACCCGGGGTTCACTCTCAAAGTAAAAACGCTCGGGCAGTTCCGTGTATGGCTGGGCGATAAGGAAATCGACGAAGGGGGATGGCAGCGGGGCAAAGCCAAAGAGCTTCTCCAGCTTTTTCTCACCCATCTCCACCAGCTTATCCGGAAAGAGGATATTTTTGATATGCTTTGGCCGGAGCAGGATGCCATGAGTGCGGATAGAGACTTTAAGGTTGCTCTGAACGCACTTAATAACGTACTTGAACCAAACCGCAAGCCAAGGAAAACCCCATTCTTCATCAGCAGGGAAGGCACCTCCTATGGGATCAATCCAAAAGCTGTCATTGATTTGGACTCCATCCTTTTTGAGGAGTGGATCAAAGAGGGGCTGGAAGAGAAAGACCATGGAAAAAGCATTCACAGACTAGAAAGGGCCCTGCAATTGTACACAGGGGACTATCTGCCTGAAAGGCGCTATGAGGATTGGTGCATCAGTGAAAAAGAAAGGCTGCAGGTCTACTTTCTGAGGGGGGCTGAAAAGCTCGCACAGCTTTGCGTCCGGAAGGAAGACTATGATATGGCGATCGAATGGTGTGAAAGAATAATAGATAAGGACCGGACTTGGGAGGAAGCTTACAGGCTCCTGATGTATTGTTATTACAGCAAAAACAATCGCCCCCGGGCAATCAGATGGTTCCAGAAGTGCTGTGAGGTGCTTGAAGAAGAGCTGGGCGTGGCGCCTCTGGAGCCTACGCTCCATATGCATGAAATGATCATGGAATCGGGGAATGTGGCGGGACATGCGCAGCGGTGATTTGTGGAAAAAAATGTAAACAGGAATGAATACCGCTAATTCTGGGGCGAATAAATGAAAAACTGGGATGAATAATTCTAATTCTTGGACGAATAACAGCCAATTTGGGTAGAAAAGATTAAATTTTAGAATGAATAATGCCAGCGGCCCACTTCGGGCCGCTGTTATTACCTGAATCTGACTGGGCCGGAGCCTTTGCTCCGGCGCTTTTTAGCATTAGAGAATTTTTAACGGTGTGTTTTCCGCTTTTCTATTGTCCAGCTCCAAAGCCTAGCCCCTCGAGGTCTTAAGTCAAGCAGATCAAAAGGTTAAAGAGCCAATCTTTCGCTCTGCTCGCCTTAAGCTTGTCGGGGCTGAGCAAGGCTTTTCCGCTTTTCTATTTAACAAGCTGCGCCTTATAAGCAGGCTGGCAGTATACGCAGATGTGGACATT
Source organism: Bacillus infantis (assembly GCF_020171945.1). Lineage (GTDB taxonomy): Bacteria > Bacillota > Bacilli > Bacillales > Cytobacillaceae > Bacillus_AB > Bacillus_AB infantis_A. The sequence continues at coordinate 244,012 of NZ_JAIVAP010000003.1, forward strand.
GACGTCGGCAATGAGGATGTCGGCGGCATTGTATTCAATATCACAGAATGAGCAGGCAACCATTTTGTCTTCTTCGAATGCTTCAACAGTTTCAGGAATAGGGTCATTTACCTTGATAAGCTCCACCCAGATGCCTTTTGAAAGCGGAAGTTTGGTCTTTAAATATTCATTGGCTGCCTCTTCTGTTTCCCAAAAGCCTAAATCCCACAGCAGTTCATTTGCGCTTCCATCCTGTGTCATCAATCCATAAACTGTTTTCATTATCTTTCGTCTCCTCTCAGACGGAAATTAAGATCAATAGATTTCTTATCTCTTTTCCGCTTTTCTTGTGTATTAAACCATTTGCAGGAATTTCCAGATCAGGCAGGTCTATTTTATCCGCCAATAGAAATTAAGAATATATCTTAGCTGTAACCGATTTGTAACTGGGGCTGATTAGGATGAAGGCAGGAAGATTTGCAGCAAACAATTGATTTCAAGGGGGAAAAAGGATGGAAAAGAATACAAGGAAAATGGCATTGGGCTGCCTGATGTCGCTGATGGTGGTCTTTTCGAGTGCCTGCAGTTCAGAAGAATCGGGAGGCAGCGGGGATGAGAAGAGTGAACCGATTAAAATCGGCGTCCTGGCCTCTCAGACGGGCGGGCTTGAGTCATACGGGGAACAGACCCTGCGCGGCTTTGAGCTGGGCCTGGAATATGCAACAGACGGTAAAAATGAAGTGGCTGGAAGGAAGATTGAGTTCATTGTAGAGGATACTGAAACAAAGCCGGAAGTAGCCGTCCAAAAGGCGACAAAGCTTCTTGAAGAAGATGAAGTTGATTTCCTGGTCGGATCCTCCAGCTCAGGGGATACATTGGCTGTGCTTCCCCTCGCAGAAGAATATGAGAAAATCATGGTCGTCGAGCCGGCGGTAGCTGACAGCATCACAGGTTCAGAGTTTAACCCTTATATCTTCAGGACCGCGCGCAACTCCTCTCAGGATGCAGTCGCTGGTGCTGCAGCCATCGCCGGGGACGGTGTGAAAATAGCGACGCTTGCCCCTGATTATTCTTTCGGGCGCGACGGTGTGGCCGCCTTCAGGGATGCAGCTGTAAAGCTTGGCGCTGAAATTGTCCATGAAGAGTACGCGGATCCTGCCGCAACCGACTTTACTGCAAACATCCAGAAAGTGATTGATTCCAAGCCGGATTATCTGTTTGTCATCTGGGCGGGGGCCAATTCACCCTGGAATCAGATTGCCGATATGAAGGTCCAGGATAAAGGCATCAAAATCTCAACGGGCGCCCCTGATATCGCTGCCCTTGCAACAATGGAGCCATTGATTGGAATGGAGGGGTTCTCCGTCTATTATCACGATCTTCCAGATAACGAGATCAACAGCTGGCTGGTAGAGGAGCATAAAAAGCGGTTTGACGGAGATGTGCCGGATCTGTTCACTCCAGGAGGCATGAGCGCCGCTATCTCCATCGTGGAAGCACTGAAGAAAACCGAGGGCAGTACAGATGCAGACACGCTCATTGAGACAATGGAAGGAATGAGCTTTGAGACACCGAAGGGGAAGATGACATTCAGGGCAGAAGACCATCAGGCCCTTCAGGCCTTGTACGCAATCAAGCTGGAGAAAAAGGATGGTGTCCCATACCCTGTACCAGTGCTTGTGAGGGAGCTGTCACCTGAAGAAACAGCGCCTCCTGTCCTGAACAAGTAAGTGAAAACCGGATTATAAACAGTAATGGCAATGGACTCCGGCAGCAGGCCTGAGTCCATTGCTGCAAAGCGGATCCGGGGAATGCCCGGGCATCCTTTAGGAGTATGCCCCGGGCAGCTGAATAAAGAAGTGGAGGTGGGCATATGGGTCCAATCATAGAAACAAAAGATTTATCAATCGCTTTCGGAGGCCATAAAGCAGTGGATTCTGTCTCGCTTGCTGTCCCGGAAAATGAATTTTTATCGATCATCGGTCCGAATGGAGCTGGCAAAACAACTTTTTTCAACCTGCTGAGCGGCCAGCTCGCCCCTACAGGGGGATCGATCCATTTGCGGGGGGAAGACATCACAAAGCTTTCTTCTGTTGAAAGGACGAGAAGGGGAATCGGCAGAAGCTTTCAAATTACCAATGTATTCCCAAGTTTGACTGTATTGGAGAATGTGAGGCTTGCGGTCCAGTCCCAGGCCGGCATCCGCTATCAGATGCTGCGCCATTTTAAGAGTTACAAAGAGCTTGAAGAAAAAGCGTCTGAATGGCTGAAGCTGGTCTTGCTTGATAAAAAACAGGATGCAGCCGCCGCCAATCTGGCGCACGGCGAGAAAAGAAAGCTGGAAATTGCCATGCTCCTCGCCCTGAATACCGAGGTTCTGCTGCTGGATGAGCCGACCGCAGGGATGTCACTGGAAGAGGTTCCGGCCATCCTTGAAGTCATCAGGAAAATCAAGCAGGAAAGCGGCAGGACCATCATCCTGATTGAACACAAAATGGATATGATCCTTGATTTATCAGACAGCGTCATGGTGCTGTTCAATGGCTCCCTTCTGGCTAAGGGGACACCTAGGGAAATCATGGAGAATGAAACGGTGCAATCTGCATATCTGGGAGGTTTTGAGCATGCAGGTTCAGCTTAAGCTGACAGATGTAGAAACGTATATAGGCCAGTACCACATCCTGCAGGGAGTCTCCCTGGAAGTGGCGAAAGGGGAAGTCACCGTGCTTCTGGGCCGCAATGGCGCAGGGAAGACTTCCACACTCAGAACCATCATGGGGCACAATGTCCTGAGCAATGGAAGCATTGAGTGGAAAGGAACAGAAATTGGCGGCCTGCCTCCTTATGAGATTGCGAGAAAAGGACTTGGCTATGTGCCGGAGGACCAGGGTATATTTGCAGGGCTGACGGTTGAGGAAAATATGAAGGTGGCCATGCGGAAAGAGACTCCTTCCGCTTTGGAAAAACTGGATTGGACGCTGGACCTATTCCCGGACTTGAAGCGTTTTTGGAAAAAGCCGGGCGGTCTTTTAAGCGGAGGGCAGAAACAGATGCTTTCCATCGCAAGGGCTTATGTGAATGATAATGATTTAATGCTGATCGATGAGCCCAGCAAAGGGCTGGCACCGATCATGGTTGAAAAAGTGATGGATTCTATCATGCAAATGAAGGAAAAAACTACGATCGTCCTTGTTGAACAGAACTTCATGATGGCGAGCGCGGTCGGCGACCGCTTCTATATTATCGATGATGGAAGAACGGTCGGGGGCGGGCCGATGTCAGTGCTCAAGGAAGATGAATCTATGAGGAAAAAATATTTGGGCATTGCCTAGGAAGGAGAGTAAAAGATGGAGGTTCTTATTAACCTTAGCATAAACGGGCTTGCGACCGGCATTCTGATTTTTTTGCTGGCAGCAGGCCTGACGCTCATATTCGGATTGATGGATGTCCTTAATTTTGCCCATGGCGGACTGTTTGCATGGGGGGCCTATAGCGGGACATGGATATTTGCCCAGACAGGCAGCTTTGCTGCCGGAATCATCGGGGCAGTCGTAACCGGGCTTATACTGGGTTTTTTGACGGAACGGTGGATCATCAAGCCGGTGTACGGGAATCATATCCAGCAGATATTGATCACACTTGGACTGATGCTTGTATTATCCGAGCTTCTTAAAGTGGTCTGGGGCCCCAATCAGCTGTCCGCTTCCCCGCCATCCTACCTGGCCGGCAGCTGGGAGCTTGGCGGCGTGATCATCATTAAATACAGGGTATTTATCATCATCGTCGGCCTGCTTGTTTTCCTCGGGGTGCAGTATATTCTGCGCAACACCAAAATCGGGCTTGTTGTACGGGCCGGTGTCATGGATAAAGAGATGGTCCAGTCCCTCGGGATTAATATTAAAAGAGTCTTTATGATTGTTTTCATGGCAGGATCGGGAATGGCCGCATTGGGCGGGGTGCTTTTAGGCCCGTATTCGGGTGTCATCCATGCAGAGATGGGGATGGAGTTTGCCATTCTTGCTTTCATCGTTGTTGTAATTGGGGGAATGGGCAGTTTCTCAGGATCCATTCTTGCTGCCATTCTGGTAGGGCTTGCCGGAGCTTTCATGTCCTATTATGTTCCTTCCCTTTCCCTGGCCGTTAACATGCTGCTGATGGCTGCTGTGCTTATCTTCAGGCCGCAGGGGCTATTCAGATTGAAGGGGCGGGGAGTATGAAGCATACCATTGATAATAAAAAGGCCGTGATCTACACGTTTATAGCAGCGGCATTGATGCTGCTTCCATTTGTATATGAATCAAGGACAATGCTGATCTTGTTTACACAGATATTTATTTTTGCCATTTTTGCCATGAGCTACGATATCCTGCTTGGATATACAGGGATTGTTTCCTTCGGCCATGCCATGTTTTTCGGGATCGGCGCCTATACAGCAGGCGTGATGATGAAAAGGCTGGAACCGACGATGGTGAACCTCCTATTGGCTGTGCTGCTGACAATTATTCTTACCGCTGTTCTCAGTTATGCAGTCGGCCTTTTGACATTAAGGCTGAAAAGCCATTTTTATGCCATGCTGACCCTGGCATTTGCCGGCCTTTTCCTGGTTCTTGCCGAGAAATGGAGAACCGTTACGTACGGAAACGACGGATTTACCTTCAGGGTCCCCGATCTATTAAAAGACCGGACAGACTTCTACTTCATCTGCCTGGCGGCTATGATTCTCGTTTTTATGATATTGTCGCGTTTTACCCACTCCCCGCTCGGAAGGGTGCTCCAGGCCATCCGTGAAAATGAACAGCGGACAGAGTCCCTTGGCTATAATGTGATTCAGTACAAAATTGCTGCAAGTGTTGCAGCCGGTGTCATAGCGGGGATTGCCGGGATGCTGTACAGCATATCCCTCCGGTTCGTGAATACGAGCGTATTTACGATGGATATCACTCTTGATGCCCTTCTGATGACAATTATAGGCGGAGTCGGAACATTGGCGGGCGCCATCATCGGGGCCGGGATTATTGAATTTGCCCACCACGGGCTGACAGAACTTGCAAAGGTCCATTGGATTTTTGAAAGGTGGATCATCTTCTTTGGAATCATTTATATATTGGCCGTCATGTTCTTCCCAAAAGGAATCATCGGGACGCTCAAAGGGAAGCAATGGAAACGCACGGAGAAAAAAGCAGACAAAAAAGAAGAAAAGATCGCCGGCTAGGGGGGAGAAAATGGTTCATGGCCAGGTTGCCTCGTTCATTATCCGGATATATCTGAGTGACCGGGAAGGAACAGCAGGCAAAAGAAATTGGAGAATCAAGGTGACGCATGTGCAGGAAGACCGGGAGACGTTCTTTGAAACACTGGAAGAAGCCAATGATTATATGAAAATGGCAGCCGGGGTGATGGGGCCGGTGCAGTAGGGAGGCGGAAAAACTGGATATCGGAATTGCGGCAACAGGCATTTATTTGCCGGAAACATATATAACTGGTGCAGAAATTGCCAAAAAAGCAGGAATCCCGCTTAACATTGTGGAAAATAAAATGGGGATCAAAAAGAAGCCGGTTCCAGGAGCAGAAGATCATACCTGCGAGATGGGGATCAGGGCAGCCCGCAAGGCCATCGCGAAAGCTGGAATTGATCCGCTGGAAATCGACCTGGTTATCTATATCGGCGAAGAGTATAAAGAATACCCCTTATGGACAGCAGGCATTAAGCTTCAGCATGAAGTTGGAGCCTATAATGCCTATGCATTTGATATGGCCCTTCGCTGCGGTACTGCCATAATGGGCCTGAAGACAGCGAAGGATATGATGTCAGCAGATCCCGGGATATCGACAGTCCTGCTTGCCGGCGGCTACAGGAACGGGGACTTCATCAATTACGAAAATGAGAGGACCCGGTTTATGTTTAACCTCGGGGCAGGGGGCGGTGCGATCATTTTGAAAAAAGGATTGTCCTCAAACAGGCTGCTGGAAAGCGCTATCATAACGGATGGGTCTTTTTCAGAGGATGTTGCGGTGGTGGCCGGAGGAACTAAGAATCCTTTGACGGCGGAGGCTCTGGAAAAAGGCCTCTATCAGCTTGATGTAATGGATCCGGTCGGGATGAAGCAAAGGCTGGAACAGAAATCTATGGAAAACTTCTTGAAGGTAATAAGGAAAGCGGTTGCAAAAAGCGGCTATACGGAGAAAGATATCCATTATCTTGCGATGCTCCATATGAAAAGGTCTGCCCACGATTTTGTCCTTAAGGAGCTTGGCCTTGAACACGGGCAATCTATTTATCTTGAGGATTTTGGGCATATCGGGCAATTTGATCAAATACTGTCATTGGAGCTGGCTGAAAAAGAGGGAAGGCTGGCACCCGGGAAAATAGCAGTCCTGGTCAGTGCGGGCATCGGCTATGCCTGGGGAGCTTCTGCTATAAGATGGGGGGAGGATGGAGATTGAACAACAATATAGTTTTGAAAAAAGTCGCCCTGAGCAGCGGGGAAACCATCAGCTGGAGGGAAAGGGAAGGCGGCCGGCAGAAGCTGCTGCTCATTCATGGCAATATGACTTCCTCGAAGCATTGGGACCTGGTGTTTGAGCATCTGGATCCGAAGTATAAGCTGTATGCAGTCGATCTTAGAGGGTTCGGCCAGTCCACATATTTCGGGCCAATCCGGTCCATCAAAGACTTTTCGGATGATGTGAAGCTGTTTTGCGATGCCATAGGCCTCTCCGATTTCTCCGTTGCCGGCTGGTCGACAGGTGGAGCGGTCGCTATGCAGCTTATAGCAGACAATCCCGGCATATGCAATCGCCTGATTCTTTTGGCCTCTGCTTCGACAAGGGGATATCCGTTTTACGGGACCTCAGGGGATGGTGTGCCTGATTCGGCAGCACGCCTGAGCAGCCTGGAGCAAGTAAAGGCGGATAGGAGCAAGACGATTCCTGTGCAGTCGGCTTATGACAGAGGGGACCGGGTGTTTTTAAGGGCGATGTGGGATGCCCTTATATATGATAAAAATCAGCCGGAGCCTGCGAGATATGAAGAGTATCTGGATGATATGCTGACACAGCGGAATCTTGCTGAAGTCTATCATTCTCTTAACATGTTCAATATCAGTTCCGTTCCGAATGGTGCAGCACCCGGAACGGGGGAGTCAGATAAAATCAAGGTGCCGGTGCTGGTCCTGAGAGGTGACCGGGATCAGGTAATAACAGCGGGGATGGCCCGGGAAATTCTTGAGGACATCGGAAGCAATGCGCGCTTTGCAGAATTGAAGGACTGCGGCCATTCCCCGCTTGTCGATGATATCAGGCAGCTGACTGATGTGATGTCGGAATTTTTGGATAAAGAGCTGGAGGTATTAAAGTGAGACTAAAAGAGAAAACAGCCATTATTACCGGGGCGGCCAATGGAATTGGATTTGCCGCGGCCGAAAGATTTGCACGTGAAGGTGCCAATGTAATCCTGGCAGATTTCAATGAGGAAATCGGCAGGCAAAGAGAAGAGGAATTAAGGGCAGAAGGGCTGCAGGCAAGGTTTATCCAGGTGGACGTATCAAAAAGGGAAAGCATCGACGAGCTGGTCCGGCAGGTGCTCGAGGAGTATGGGAGAATCGACGTTCTGATCAATAACGCAGGGATCACCCGTGACAGCATGCTGGCCAAAATGGCTGCCGAGGATTTCCAAAAAGTGATTGACGTCAACCTGACTGGTGTATTTCATTGCACCCAGGCAGTGGTCCCAAGCATGATTGAGCAGGGGAAAGGGAAGATCATCAGCACTTCATCTGTATCAGGCGTGTATGGAAATATCGGCCAGACCAATTATGCTGCCGCAAAGGCCGGGGTTGTCGGGATGACAAAAACCTGGGCCAAGGAGCTGGGCCGAAAAGGCATTAACGTCAATGCGGTCGCCCCGGGGTTCATCCATACAGGAATGACAGCAAAGGTCCCTGAGAAGGTGATCGGGCAAATGAAACAGATGGTGCCTCTCGGACGCCTGGGCAGTCCTGAGGATATCGCCAATGCCTATTTATTCCTTGCTTCTGATGAATCTGATTATATTAATGGAACCGTCCTGCATGTGGACGGCGGCATTATGATGTAAGAATTAGTCTGCTGGGAGGGAAGGAAAAATGAGGACTGCTGTTATCGTATCAGCTGCAAGGTCGCCGGTCGGAACCTTTGGGGGTGCATTCAAGGATCTCCTGCCAACCGATCTGGCTGTACCAGTCATAAAGGAAACTGTAAAGAGAAGCGGGCTGGAAAATCATGAAATCGATGAGGTGATCCTTGGCCATTGCATCCAGCGGACTGACCAGCCCAACACGGCCAGGACCGCAGCGCTGCTGGCAGGGCTTCCGGATGAGACCTCGGGATTCACTGTCCAAAGGCAATGTGCATCCGGCATGCAGGCGGTCATTTCGGCAGCCCTGCAAATCCAGGCTGGAATATCGGATATCGTAGTGGCGGGCGGTGTGGAGGCTATGAGCTCAAGTCCTTATCTCCTGAAGGACCACCGCTGGGGAGCGAGAATGCAGCATGGGAAAATTACCGATTCTGTTTGGGAAATTCTCGAGGATCCGATCCACCATATCATGATGGGTGAAACAGCTGAAAATCTGGCAGAGCTTCATGGGATAACAAGGGAAGAGCAGGATGAAATGGCCCTGCTGAGCCACCAGCGCGCCCTGAACGCCATTGAAAAAGGCTATTTTGAAGAAGAGATTGTCCCTATAACAGTCAAGCACAGGAAAGGGGAAACTATTGTGTCCCGGGATGAAAATCCGCGGCTTGATCTGACATTAGAAAAGCTTGCCGGTCTAAAGCCAGTTTTCCGGGAAAATGGAACCGTGACGGCGGGGAATGCTTCCAGCCTGAATGATGGGGCAGCAGCACTGGTACTTATGTCCGAAGAAATGGCAATGGCAAAAGGGCTCAAGCCGCTTGCCCGGATTTCCGGTTTTTCAGTGTCAGGAGTCGACCCTAAGATCATGGGGAGAGGACCGGTCCCGGCAGTCAGGAAAGGACTGCAGCAGACTGGCTGGTCCCTGGAGGATGCAGACCTGATCGAAGTGAATGAAGCATTCGCAGCCCAGTATCTTGCTGTCGAAAAAGAGCTTGGCCTGGACAGGAGCAGGGTAAATGTCAATGGCAGCGGCATCAGCCTCGGACACCCGATTGGCTGCACAGGAGCAAGGCTCATCGTAAGCCTTGTGCATGAACTGAAAAGAAGAGAACTGAAAAAAGGCATCGCCTCCCTCTGCGTCGGCGGAGGCATGGGAGCCTCGGTTTTTATAGAAAGATAACAAGAGAGGCCTCAGATGCCTCTCTTTCTATTTGCAGACAAAAGGGATGGGTGAAATTATCCTGTCTTTCTAAGGGGAACTTTATGCCCAAAAAGTATAGAAAACCCTGTTGATTGGAGTGGAAGGCACGCAGACTCCTGCGGGAAGATAGCGGCAATGCTGAGACCCCGCAGCGCGCAGCGTGAGGAGGCTCAGCGTCGCCCCGCGGAAAGCGAAGTGCCTGGAACGCAAATCAACAGCCCCCATTCAAAAAGATATCTCATAAGCCAGTGAATAAATCCTTTTTCCCTGCATTTGCCCTAAGTCCAGCTATTAATTATTAAACAAGCAACCCCATCAGCTCCCCAGCAGTAACAATCTGCGCAAACTCCTTATTCAGCATCGCCAATTCAATCTCATGCACCTGCTCAGGAGGATAAACCGTGCCTCCAGTACCCTTGGCTTCAAAGGCGGCAGAAGCATCTGAAACAAGATAGGTGCTGAATCCCAGATTGCCCGCCATCCTTGCAGTGGTCGAGACACAATGCTGCGTCGATAATCCAGTTATACAGACATTTTGAATATTTTCGCCTCTTAAATATGCCTCCAGGCCTGTACCGATGAACGCTGAATTCACTTCTTTCTGGAAAACCTTTTCGTCCGGCAGAGGGGCATTGGCATCTTTAAAGCTCACGCCCTCTGAATTTTCTCGATATAAAGGAGAAGAAGGCTGGACCGATAAATGCTGCGAGTAAATGATCTTCCAGCCTCTTTTTCTCCACTCATCCTGCAGCTGCCGAATTACTTCCTCTGCGCCGGGATTGTTTCTTTTCCCCCAATATGGATCGTCAAAGCCCTTTTGCACATCCAGGACAAGCAGGGCTGGAGGAGATTCCATCTTTTTCAAAGACTGCACCTCTTTTCTGAAGTAATAACACTGCATTATTATTTCCGGAGTATGGAAAATCATCCAAGTGTAACTCCTCTGCAACTCTTGTTATTTACACTCTCCATATCAAAGATGAAGGAGAGATTGCATTGTGGAGGGAAATCGACTGGCTGACCAATAGAGCAGGGCTGTCGCCCGGAGCTGTGGCAGTTATTGACGCTGAACAGGAGAAATCCTGGACATATAAAGAGTTGAATACCAGGGCGGAGGCTTTGGCCGGATGGCTGCTGGAGAGGGGAGCTGTCAAAGGTGACAGGATCGCACTGCTTGCGCCTAATCATATAAGCTGCCTGGACTTCCTGTTTGCCTGCGGAAAAATCGGTGCCATTTTCGTGCCGGTCAACTGGAGGCTTGCGCCAGAAGAGATACAGGCCATACTGGAAGATTGTACACCAGTTATCATAGGCTATCATTATTCATTCATTGAACTCGCATCGCGCCTGCAGCTGCATCATTATGAGTCTGTATGCCTGGACGAAACACCCTTCAGGATGAACGGCCGCCCATTCATCCCCCCTTGGCCGGTCGAAGAGGAGGACCCCCTTGCCATGATCTATACTGGCGGAACAACCGGAAAGCCAAAAGGAGCTGTGCTTTCCCATCGGGCCATTTTCTGGAATGCCGTCAATACGGCAGTCAGTTGGGGACTTACAAACCAGGACACCACAATTACTTATCTGCCGATGTTCCATACCGGGGGCATGAACGCCCTTACCATGCCTTTGCTGATGGCTGGGGGCAGAGTCGTGTTCGCCGGGAATTACAATCCTTCCAGGGCAGCCCGCTATATCAGTGAATATCAGTGCACCATCATCCTGCTTGTGCCTACGATGTACCATATGCTGATAGAAACAGAGGAATTTAAGGAAGGCTCGTTTGACTCCATGAGGGTCTTTCTTTCAGGAGGTGCTCCGTGCCCGCTTTCTATTTATGAAGAATTCAGGAGAAAAGGGCTGCACTTCAAAGAGGGCTACGGCATGACAGAAGCCGGGCCGAATAATTTTTATATCAGCCCGCAGGAGGCTGTGGTGAAAAAGGGGTCCATCGGAAGACCGATGCTGTTCAACACGGTGAAGATTCTGGCAGAAACAGGAGTAGAGGCAGGTAATGGGGAAGTGGGGGAGGTATTGATAAAAGGGCGCCATGTCTTTACCTGCTACTGGAACAATGAAGAGGCTACAAAGGATGCTGTAAGAGATGGCTGGCTTTACACCGGCGATCTCGCAAGGGTAGATAAGGAAGGATTCTTCTATATAGTCGGCCGGAAGAAGGATATGATCATTACCGGAGGGGAAAATGTATATCCGCTGGAAGTGGAGCAGTGGCTGGGCTCCTGTCCGCAAGTGGATGAAGTATCTGTCATTGGAATCGATGATCGAAAATGGGGGGAAGCAGTAACGGCATTCGTCGTGCTGAAGGAAGCGGCTGGCATGACCGCAGAAGAGATAAAAATTTATTGCAGGCAAAAGCTCGCTTCTTATAAAGTCCCTAAATTCATTTATTTTCTTGATAAACTTCCAAAGACCCATGTTGGAAAGATCGACAAAAAGCAGCTGAAATTGACTGCGGCAGAAATGGCTGCTGCCAAAGAAGGATAATTTAGCTCCCCTATCGAATAAGAGGGTATTCCCAGCGGCTGCAAAGCCTGCTGGAAACAACTGGGGAGATCGTTATGATTACAGAGAAACTGCTGGAAGGCGAAAATATCAGACTAGGCTATTTTGCGGAAAAAGATCTGGAAAACATATTGGAGTGGCATACAGGGGAGCTTTTTATGCGCCATCTTGATGCTCTGCCTGTAAAGCCGAGAACGAAGGATGACCTGAAAAAGCAATGGCTGGAGGAAACCAGTGATGCCTTCCGTTTTGCTGTCATCCATAAAAACACTGAAAAGGTAATCGGGTTTGCTGAGGTTAATGCTGTGCTTTGGACGCATAAGACTGCCTGGGTCAGCCTTGGCATCGGCAGCGAAGAGCACTGGGGGAAAGGATATGGTGGAGAAGCGCTTCTATGCCTGATTGACTATGCCTTTAACGAACTGAATCTCCATCGCCTTCAGCTAACAGTGTTTTCCTATAACAGCCGGGCAATCAGGCTGTATGAAAAAATCGGATTCAAAAAAGAAGGAGCATTCCGTGAGTTTATGGAACGAAACGGGCAAAGGTATGATATGTTCCTTTACGGGCTCCTCCGCAGAGAATGGCAGAAAAGTCCGGAATGACAGATTCCGGGCTTTTTATCGCTGACAGGACATCGCGGCTGCCGGGAATGACCGGCAGGGCGAACCTATCGAGCTGCCTCTGAGAGAAGCAGGAAGGCGTGCTTTGCCCCTCCGCCTCTACAAATCCCTCTCCTCCTTCTCAAGCTTATGAACAATCACCAAATCAACCGCAAAACAGCCTAACAAAAGAATGAGCACCCCGGCAAAAGGCAGGAAGGCAGAAGCTGGCGAGGCAAGGCTGGCCCCGGTTAAGAGTATGAAAGAGTATATGGATAACGCTTTGGCGCGCCGCTCTCCGCCCAATGATCCAATCAAAGTGATGATGGAAGGAATCAAGAGAGAGATCGAGGCGACGAAAGAGACTGATAGAATGACGAGCATTTCTGCTCCTGTGAGAAGGAAGACCATGCTCAGGATTCCAAGCCAAAGGCCAGTTTTTAGTGTGCGGTAAACCCCGGATTTTTCAATCAGCCTGCCGGTGAAAAGGGATAAAATGGTGCCTGCCATGCCTGCTGCCCTGAGAAGGAACAGTTCCTGGAAGGTGCCGCTGAATTGCCGGGCAAGGCTGTCATAGAAAGCTGCAAAGGCAAACAGCAGGGTGAACGCAATCACATAGCATAACAGAAGCCTTTTATTTTTCAGCAGGACCCCAAAGGCTGAATAGACGCTTTCCTGGACCGCAGGTTTTCCTGTGGCAGGCAGCAAGATCCAGGCCGAAATGAATAGCGCGAGATAGCATACAGAAAAAAAGAAAAAGACAGAATGCCAGCCATAATGCAGAGTAAGGACAGAGCTGATCAGCTGGCCGAGTATGCCTGCGAGGAGAAAGCCTGTATTGATGAGCACAAGCAGAAGTGTTCTGCTGCGGCCGGAAAATAAGTCGAAAGAATAGGCAAAAGCCACAGGCGCAAAACTCCCCAGGACCAATCCCTGAAGCGACCGGAGGAAGTAAAGGCTGCCTTCACTTCCGGAAAGTCCGACGGCAAAAGTGGCAATTGCAGAAGCGAGCATCCCAAAGACAAGGACCCTCTTTCTGCCAGCTCTGTCTGACAGGGGGCCGAATGTTAAAAGGCCCGTAGCATAAAAGATGGAAAAAAGGCTTCCGGCTGTGATGATTGCTCCTTCATCTGCATGGAGAGAGGCGGCCATTTCACCGTATATGGGAATGAGGGTATAAATATTTGAGGCGACAAGTATCCCGGAAATTACAAGCAGGGTTCCGGAGACGGAGAAACCGGTTTTCAAATTCATCACTCCTTCATTTGGAATAATATATGCCGGTGCAGAAGTGCTGGAAAGTTGTTTCCAGCTCAGTGTATTCAATTGGCAACAGCCACGATAAAATAGTATAATAATAGATAAATAAGGGCAGCCGCTTCAATGCTGCCTGGTATAAAAAATAGAGTTGTTTTTTCCAAAGGCGCAGAACAAGCTGCGCCTTTTTCGCACTTCAACAGCAGATAAAGGGTATCGGGAAAAGGCCTTTACGGCCGGACGGAATCCGGCAGATGGATAATAGGGGAGGACCACGGATGTCTGTACGTTTTATATTGGGCCGGAGCGGCAGCGGCAAGACTTCGCTCTGCCTTGAAGAAATCAGGGAGAAAATGAAACATGAGCCGAATGGCCATCCAGTTGTATATCTGGTGCCTGAACAGATGACATTTCTTTCGGAATATAAGCTCATCACAACCCCCGGGCTTGGCGGGATGATCCGTACACAGGTGCTGTCATTCACAAGGCTTGCCTGGAAGGTGCTGCAGGAAACAGGCGGGATCAGCCGCTATCATTTGAACAGCACCGGCGTCAATATGCTCATCAGAAAAATCATTGAAGATAAAAAGGATGACCTGAAAATCTTTCAGCGTGCGGCAGGCAAGAACGGCTTTATCGGCCAAATGGAGCAGATGCTGACAGAATTTAAGAGGTACTGCATCGAGCCTGAAGCTCTTGCAGGGAAACGGGAAGAACTTGAATCCGGAAGGGGCAGCAGGGGGCTTCAGGACAAGCTGCATGATATGGAATTGATCTATAAGCAGTTTGAAGAAGGACTGCTTGGCAAATACGTAGATTCCGAGGACTATTTCCGCCTTCTTACTGAAAAAGCAGGGATGTCGGAGTATTTAAAAAATGCCGAGGTTTATATAGACGGCTTTTACAGCTATACGCCCCAGGAATATATGATCATCCAGCAGCTTATCAAAGTCTGTAAAAGGGTGACGGTGACCTTTACACTCGACAGGCCTTATAAAACAGCAGTGCCTGAAGACCTTCACCTTTTCAGGATGTCTGCAGAATCATATCAGTCTGTTTATGAGATTGCCAGGATGGCTGGAGCCGAGATGGAACAGGAAGTGCTTCTCAATGGTCAGCGGCGCTGGGACAATGAATCGCTCCGCCACATGGAAAGAGCCTTCAACAGCCGGCCTGCCGAGCCTTTTGCAGGAAAAGCGAATGTCCATATTGCACAGGCAGTGAACCGGAGAGCAGAAATAGAAGGTGCCGCCAGAGAGATTAAGAGGCTGGCGGAATCAGAGGGATACCGCTATAAAGACATTGCTCTTTTAATGAGAAATGGATCGGTTTACCATGACATCATTGAAACAATATTCGATGATTACGGGATTCCGTTTTTTATCGATCAAAAGCGGACAATGATGAACCACCCGCTTATTGAGCTGATCCGCTCATCACTTGAAGTGATAACCGGCTTCTGGAGATATGAGCCTGTTTTTCGCGCGGTCAAAACCGAACTGCTGTTTCCATCCCAGGCAAATCTTGATGTGATCAGGGAAAAAATGGACAAGCTTGAAAACTATGTTCTTGCATATGGTGTCCAGGGGACGAAGTGGACAAAAAAGGACCGCTGGAACTATCGCCGCATCAGGGGGCTTGAGTTTGAAACGGTCGTCCAGACCGACTCGGAAAAAGAGCGGGAAGAAGAGCTGAATCAAATGAGGGATCTGATCGCCGCACCGATTCTCCGGCTCTCCAGGAGGCTTAAGAAGGCTGACAGCGGAAGAAGGCTGTGCGAGGCTGTCTATCTCTATTTGGAGGAACTGGATATCCCGACGAAGCTGGAGCGCTGGAAGCTGGAAGAAGAAGAAAATGGGAATCTTGTAAAAGCGAGGGAACATGACCAGGCCTGGAATGCTGTCATGGAGCTTCTCGACCAGTTTGTTGAAATGCTTGGCGACGAGAAGATTGGCATGAAGCAGTTTGCCTCCATCCTGGATTCAGGGATGGAATCTCTCCGCTTCTCTCTTGTTCCGCCTGCGATGGACCAGGTGCTGGCAGCAGATCTGGACAAGTCGCGTTTGTCGGATATAAAGGCCGCGTTTGTCATTGGGCTGAATGAGGGCGTTCTGCCCGGGAAGTTCACTGATGAAGGTGTGCTTGCGGATGCTGACCGGGAAAAGCTTCTGCAGTCAGGTCTAAAAATTGCCCATGGCAGCAAAGTCAGGCTTCTGGATGAGGACTTTTTGGCTTATCGCGCCTTTTCCACACCTTCCTCCCATCTGTATATCAGTTATCCGCTCGCAAATGAAGAAGGCAAGGCACTGATGCCGTCGCCTTATATCAGCCGGGCAAACGAATTGTTTCCGGATGCGCGGCAGCTCACATGGATGGCGGATCCGTTCGAGCTTCCTGAGGAAGAGCAGTTATTATTCGCAGTGAATGAGGATACTAGCCTTTCCTATCTGGCTTCCCAGCTCCAAATGAATAAAAGGGGCTATAAAATCAGCGGGATCTGGTGGGATGTCTACAATTATTATCAAGCGCATCCACGGCTCGGAGACACGGCCAGAAAAGTGCTTTCCAGCCTGAACTACGAAAACAGAACGGCCAGGCTTTCGGAGGAGGCTGCGAAAGAACTGTACGGTGAAACGATCCAGGCAAGTGTATCAAGGATGGAGCTTTTCCACAGCTGCCCATTTTCCCATTTTGCCCAGCATGGCCTGAAGCTCAGGGACAGAAAGATCTTCCGCCTGGAAGCGCCTGATATCGGCGATCTGTTCCATGCAGCTTTAAAGTTCATCGCAGAGACTGTCATGGACAAAAGGATGTCCTGGTCTGACATGACAAGGCAGGAGTGCGAGAAGCTTGCCAAAGAAGCAGTCGAGATGCTGGCGCCAAAGCTTCAGAATGAGATACTGCTGAGCTCGAACCGCCACTTTTATATCAAGCGGAAGCTTGAAAATATCATCAGCAGGGCTTCATATATTCTAAGCGAGCATGCTAAGGCAAGCGGATTCTCACCGGTCGGGCTTGAGCTCGGGTTCGGGCCTAAGGACAAGCTTCCGCCATTGACCTTTAAGCTGAGGAATGGGACGAGCATGGAGCTGGTCGGCCGGATCGACCGGGTTGACAAAGCGGAAGATGAAAATGGGGTATACCTTCGTGTGATTGATTATAAATCCAGTGCAAAGGATCTGAATATCAGTGAGGTCTACTACGGGCTTGCCCTGCAGATGCTCACCTATCTGGATATCATTATCACCCATTCAGGGGACATAGCAGGGAAACAGGCTGATCCAGCAGGTGTCATGTACTTCCATGTCCATAATCCGATCGTGAACTCCGCGAAGCTTCTCACGCTCGATGAGATTGAAGAGGAGATCTTTAAGAAGTTCAAAATGAACGGGCTGCTGCTCGGGGATGAAAATGTATTAAGGCTCATGGACCAGACACTTGATTCCGGTGACTCTTCGATTATATCGGCAGGATTTAAAAAGGACGGGACAATCACGAAAAGGTCGAAGGTTGCAACAAGGGCTGACTTTGACAGCCTCCGGAAATTTGTCCGCGGAACCTATACAAAAACCGGGGATGCGATCGTAAGCGGGTCAGCAGATATCTCCCCATATAAAATGAAGGACAAGGTGCCATGCACATTCTGTTCGTTTAAATCGGTCTGCCAGTTTGATGAATCGGTTGAATCGAATGAATACAGGGTACTTTCCCCTAAGTCTAATGAAGAACTGATGGATAGGATACGAAAGGAGGCGGGAGAGATTGGCTAAAGCAATTATCCCTCCAAAGCCCGAGGGGGCAACCTGGACGGACGACCAGTGGAAGGCGATCATGGCTTCGGGCCAGGATATCCTTGTGGCCGCAGCAGCAGGCTCCGGAAAAACAGCAGTGCTGGTAGAAAGGATCATCAGCAAGATTGTATCCCGGGAAGAGCCGGTCAATGTGGATGAGCTCCTTGTTGTGACCTTTACGAATGCCTCAGCCGCAGAAATGAGGCATCGGATCGGGGAGGCGCTTGAGAGAGCAATAAACAAGGATCCGCAGTCTGCGCATCTGCGCAGGCAGCTTAGCCTGCTGAGCAGGGCCTCCATATCTACGCTTCATTCCTTTTGCCTTGAGGTGATCCGGAAATATTATTATCTGATCGATATCGATCCCGGCTTCCGCATTGCCGATGAGACAGAGGGGCAGCTCCTCAGGGATGAAGTGCTTGAAGAACTGTTCGAAGAAGAATACGGCAAGGAAAACAATGAAGACTTTTACCGCCTGGTCGATGCTTTCACGAGCGACAGGAGTGATGCAGCCCTCCAGGATATCATCAGGGAGCTGTATGATTTTGCGCGTTCCAACCCGGCGCCTGATCAATACCTTAATATGGTTTCAGAGATGTATGAAGTCAGCAGCGATGCAAAACTGGAAGAGCTTCCGTTCATGTCAAGCGTCCTTTTCGACATCGGACTGCAGCTTGAGGGAGCAAGGCAGCTGCTTAGGAATGCGCTTGAGCTTGCCAAAACGCCTGGAGGGCCCGCTCCGAGGGCTGAGAATTATATGGACGATATCAGGGTGGTTGAGACCTTGATTGCCGCCAACAATGATTCATGGGCCAGCCTAAACGAAGCCATGCAGCTTTGGAGCTTTGGCCGCGCGAAAAATTGCAAAGGCGATGAATATGATCCCGGCCTGGTCAAGCAGGCTCAAAAATATAGAGATAAGGCAAAGAAAATGATCCAGGATCTGCAGGAGGAATTTTTCTCGCGCAGGCCGGAAAGCTTTATCAGGGACATCCGCGAGATGAAGCCTCATATCGATGTGCTCATAGGTCTCGTTAAAGCATTTTCAGAGAAATTCAACAGCGTAAAAAGTGAGAAGGGACTTGTTGATTTTGCCGATCTTGAGCATTTTTGCCTGGAAATCCTTTCTGATCCATCGGCAAGGAGGGAGGGCGCAATTTTACCATCCGAGCCCGCCCTTTCTTACCGGGATCATTTCAAGGAAGTGCTGGTTGATGAATACCAGGATACCAATATGGTTCAGGAAGCGATCCTGCAGCTGGTGACTGAAGATGGGGAAGAGACAGGCAATCTGTTCATGGTGGGTGATGTGAAGCAGTCCATTTACCGGTTCAGGCTGGCTGAGCCCAATCTGTTCCTCGGCAAATATACGCGCTTTACGGTTGATGGAGAGAAGACAGGATTAAAGATCGACCTTGCGAGAAACTTCCGCAGCAGAAGAGAAGTGCTCGATGGGACCAACTTCCTTTTCAAGCAAGTGATGGGACGGAAGGTTGGGGAAATTGAGTATGACGAGGCCGCAGAGCTTGTCAAGGGAGCTTCCTATCCTGAGGACCTGCCGTACCCGGTTGAGCTTCATCTGATCGACCTGGACGGACAGGATAAGGCCGAAAGCGGAGAAGCGGATGAAACTGATGCGGGTTATGACCTGGAGGATCTCGAGCAGTCACAGCATGAAGCAAGGCTGATGGCTGAAAAAATCAAGGAAATGCTGTCTTCCGGCAAAAAAGTGTATGAGCCTAAATCAGGCACATACCGTCCTTTAATGTACCGCGATATTGTTATCCTTCTTAGATCAATGACATGGGCTCCGCAAATTATGGAGGAGTTCAAAAAACAGGGGATTCCGATTTATGCGAATCTGTCTTCGGGCTATTTTGAAGCTACCGAGATAGCCATTATGATGAGCCTGTTAAAAGTGATAGACAATCCGCATCAGGATATCCCGCTTGCCTCTGTTCTGAGGTCTCCGATTGTCGGCCTTAATGAGGAAGATCTTGCCCAGATCCGAATTGCCGACAAAAAAGGTTCCTTTTATGAAGCTATGAAGGCGTTTTGTGCAACAAGGAAAAGCGGTGACCTGTATGATAAAGTCAAGCCGTTTTACCTTAAGGTTGCTGAGTGGAGGTCGATGGCCAGGCAAGGCGGGCTTTCCGAGCTGATCTGGCAGCTTTACCGCGATACCCATTTCTATGATTTTGCCGGAGGAATGCCCGGCGGCAAGCAAAGGCAGGCCAATCTCCGTGCACTCTATGACCGGGCACGCCAGTATGAAGAAACTTCCTTCAGGGGCCTTTTCCGCTTCCTGCGTTTCATTGAACGGATGAGGGAACGGGGCGATGACCTTGGGGCAGCGCGTGCGCTCGGTGAACAGGAGGATGTGGTGAGAATGATGACCATCCACAGCAGCAAGGGTCTTGAGTTCCCTGTCGTATTTGCTGCAGGCCTTGCAAGGCAGTTCAATACAATGGATTTGAAAAAGCCCTATCTGCTTGATAAGGAATATGGATTTGCGGCCAAATACGTGAATCCGGAAAAGCGGATTTCATACCCGTCCCTGCCTCAGCTTGCTTTTAAAAGGAAAAAGAAAATGGAAATGCTTGCAGAGGAAATGCGCGTTCTGTATGTAGCGCTGACGCGCGCCAAAGAACATCTTTTCCTGGTGGCAAGCGTGAAAAATGCGGAAAAGAAACTGGCGGGCTGGCAGCAGGGTGCCAAAAAAGACAGCTGGCTGCTGGATGAATATGAACGGGCGGCTGCTTCCAGCTATCTTGATTGGATCGGCCCCGCACTTGTCCGCCACCGGGACGGGGAGCCGCTGAGAAGCGGACTGGATGAAGCAATAGGGAGCCAGGAAGAAATTGCTTCACATCCTTCGTCCTGGAAAGTTGAAATCAGGCAGGCAGCCGTTACTCCCGGACAGGAGGAGGACAGCGATGAAGCCGGGGAGCAGTGGATTGACAGAGTGTATGAAGGCAAGCCGGTGCCGGCTGAGTCTCCTTTCAAAGAGGAAATACAAAAATCACTATCCTGGCAGTACAGCTACCCTTCCGCTGCTTCCCATAAGTCGAAGCAATCTGTTTCAGAAATGAAGCGGCAAAGTGAAGTGAAGGATGAAGAGAGCGGCAGCGATCTCGTCAGAAATCTGAAAAAGCCGATCCTGAACAGGCCAAGGTTCATGCAGGAAAAATCGATGACACCTGCCGAGAGGGGCACGGCGATGCATATGGTCATGCAGCATGCAGATCTTTCAAATCCTGTAACGGAAGAGTCCATTGCGGTGCAGCTGGCTGAGATGAAAGATCGGGAGCTTCTCACGGATGAGCAGGTCCAGGTGATCGACCCGGCTCTCATTGCGGGATTTTTTCAATCGCCACTTGGGCAGAGGATGAGAAAAGCTGCAAGGATCCAGCGGGAGGTCCCTTTTAACCTGGCATTGCCGGCAAGCGCCGCCTACCCGGATTGGAAGGGCACCGAAGAACCGGTGCTTGTCCAGGGAATCATCGACTGTATTTTCGAGGATGAGCATGGTACAGTCCTACTTGATTATAAATCCGACAGCATCGATGGACGCTATAAGGGCGGATTTGAGGAGGCAAAGCCGGTCCTCGAAAAAAGGTATGATATTCAGATAGGATTGTATGCAAAAGCTTATGAGGCTATTACTAAGGACCCTGTCGATGAAAGGTATCTATTCTTTTTTGACGGGGGCCATATTTTAAAGCTTGAATAGAGATAATAAAAAAGCAAAAGGGGAGACTCTTTTGCTTTTTTCTTCATTAACGCTGAAAATTGGAGAAGGGAGCTGCACTCATGGGGAAAAGAAGCAATGCAGAGGGCATATGCGAGCTCTGCGGACGTGAGCCTGTCGAAGTGACGGTCCATCATCTTACACCGAAAGAGTTCGGCGGGACATTCCTGCCGACGGCCAATCTTTGCATTCCGTGCCATAAGCAGATCCACGCTTTATATCCTAATTCTGAATTGGCAGCGAGGCTGAATACAATCGGGCTTTTAAAGGAAGATCCCCAGATCGCCAAATTTCTGAAATGGATAAAAAAACAGCCTTCATCAAAGCTGACAAAGGCTAAAAAGTCAAATGCGAGAAAAAAATAGAGCTTGCCAGGTTGTTTTTAAGACGCCGGAAGGACCGGAAGCCCTTAGTTATTCCCGACGTTTGGCTGATCGATCAGATTGGTGTCAAGTACATTGCTGGCATTAAGGCCGTTATTTGTGATAATGAATCCGCCTGTATTGAAGGCGCCCTGGCCGCTCGTTGATTTGGAGTTACTTTTCGGCGAGATGTACAGGGCATCCCCGAATTGCACGATCCCCCCTCCAACATTCACAATCTGCACAGGTCCGATGATTGCAGGCATTGTACCACTTCCTTTTTTCTGGCATTGCTTTTCCCGCCCCTTCTGTCAGGTTTCCTGAAGAGGCAGAAGCTGGCGGATATGCTTGACGCGCGATTCCATTGAAACTTGGCCGCTGTTGCCGATATGGAGCATGGATGAAGCTGAAATACCGATAATATCTATAGAATCCACCTTAATGGCTGGTTTGCTTTGATGTACATACATTTGAAGGGCATCTTCCAGGGCCGGAAGGGGAAGCGGCTCTGTAAAGATCGGATAATCACTGTACCTTCCTTCATTTCCGAAGAAAATCTCAGCTTCCCGCTGTACAGCAAGCGCTCTTGAAAACCCCTGTATATACTCAGAATCTCCCACTTGTATGATGGAGGAAAAGGAAACGGTATCCACATTCAGTTTATTGACTATTGCTGTTCTCTGAAGCATGTCATCACTCCGGAGTCAGCGGCACAAACGGTCCGATTATAAGGGATTCCGCCGGGGTATCAAAGGTTGAGGCAAGCTGGATGGTCTGGGTGTCGCCAACCATGAGCAGAGATGAGCTTGACACACCGATGACGCGGATGCTGCCGACATTCAAGTCTCTGTTATAAACCTCGAAGTTCATTCTTTCTTCATCCCTTTCATATTTTCGGGCAGATTCCCAAGGAAGGCTTTCACCCCGTTGCGGATCTCCCCTTTTATCAGGGAAGCAGCCTCTTTCCACCAGCCTTCGGGATTCCTCGCCATCTGCTGATTATTTTGAGCCTGCTTCATATAGTAGTCGATTCTGCTTGGCAGCTGTTTTTTTACATCTTCTTTTATAAAAGAAAGATAGGAAGAGTCCGCCTCTAAATTCAGCCCGCCAGCCGCTTCTTCATAGACCTGCGGCAGTTCTTTCTCCAGGAAAGCCTCGATGTCTTCCTCAATTTCCACGACTCTTTGCATCTGTCCCTGCGGGGTGGGAGGTACAGATACATTGCTGCCTTTAACAGCAAAGTCTTCTATTCCCTGGAGCTCTGAGGGATTCAATCCGATATTCAATGTCCCTTCCAAAGTTTCAACCTTCAGCTGGTCGAATTTGTATTCAATGGTATCCACCTGGATTGGCGGGCGGTCTTTGAGTGCATTCAGCTGCTGCTGCAGTTCGCCGGCCAATTTCTCCAGCTTTTTGATCCTGCTGTCCTGATACTGGACAAACTGATGGAGCTTCTGCATATACGTGTAAAAATCCTGATTCAAGCGGCCACCCCTTTTCGTGTATAGTCATTACTTGAAGGCTACCTTGCATAACCCGTAGCGCCCGGCGAAGCAAGAGGGACTGCCGGCGCCTCGACCGGCGTTCCTCCTGGAGACGATGCCTGGGGTGCAGGCTCCAGGAAGCCCCCGGTATTATACAAAAAGGAAGCAGGCTTGATGATTCCCGCACTCCCGATCTGGAAGACAGAGGAATTTGTCAATCCTCCTATACGGATATTGCTGATATGAATGGTTTGCTGTATATAGAAATTCATAGTATCACCCTATGGTCAAGCATTGAAATAATTGCCCTGGTCGACCCCGTCCTGATCAAACGTATTGGTTGTGCTCTGCCTGTTATAGACGTTGAGTCCATCTCCGGTATTGAACGAGCCAGCGCCGGAAAAGGTCTTGGCATTGGAAAGAGGCATGATTTTGTAGACATCCCCAATATGGAATACGGAACTGCTTCCGATTGATACTACCTGTGCGACTCCTACGATTGCCGGCATATTAAAACATCCTTTGACTATTGGTTTCTGTACTATCGTATGTGCCTATGGCAGGAATGTGATAAGAAAGCCCAAAATAATGGCGCTGAAGCTATCCTGCTGTGTAATTGAATGTAAAATATGTTAAAATGACAGTAAATTCAGACTTTTTATGAGGAGGCTGCTTATGGAAGTACCATTGCTGCTCACACAGTTCTTAGACCGCGCCGTTTCGCTGTATGCTGATAAGGAAGCTGTTTTTGCCGATGAACGAAGCTTTACTTACAGGGAATTGGGCAGCCGGGTGAACAAGCTGTCCTTTGGCCTTAAGGGGCTTGGGGTGGAAAAAGGCGACAGGGTTGCCTACCTTGCACCAAATTCAGTGGAGATGCTGGAAGGGTTTTATGGTGTTTTCCAGACAGGCGGAATCATGGTCCCGCTGAATATCAGATTGAAGCCGGAGGATTATCTTTACATACTGAACCACAGCGGGGCGAAGGTACTGTTTGCCGATCAGGATCTTTATCATCTCATCCTGCCGGTCAAGGACCAGCTCCAGACAGTTGAAAAAATTATTGTCCATTATAAAAATGACCAAACGGCAGAAGAGGGATATGATGATTGGCTCAAAGAGCAGAAAGAGGGCCGGTTTCCCCGGGTGCAGATGGATGAGAATGACGTCTGCAGCCTGCTGTATACGAGCGGCACGACCGGAAATCCAAAGGGTGTCATGCTCACCCATCGGAATAACTATCTTCATGCATTAAGCACGATGCATCATCTCAGGGTAACCGACAGGGACGTCCTAGTTCATGTGCTTCCTATGTTCCATGTCAACGGCTGGGGGTCGCCTTTCTATTACACTGCAAACGGCGCATCCCAGGTATGCCTGAGGAAGGCAGATCCTGAGAGCATCTTCCATGCGCTGAGGGAGCACAATGGGACAGTTCTGCATATGGCGCCTACGGTTCTTAATTCCCTAATTCAATATCATGGGAACAGCAGGCTGCCGGCAGGAGGTGCTGTCCGTGTGGTCATTGCCGGATCTGCACCTCCGCCAGCATTTGTTGCAAAGGCAGAAAGGGAATTGGGATGGGAATTCATTCAGGTGTACGGAATGACGGAATCTTCCCCTCTCAGCACAATTTCTGCTATCCGGTCCCATCTTTTACATCTGCCGGAGGAAGAACAATACCGAATGAAGGCAAAAGCAGGCTATAGCATGATCGGATGTGAGGTAAAGGTTGTTGATGAAAATGGGGAAGCTGTCAGGCTTGACGGTAAGCAGATCGGAGAAGTGATTACGAGAAGCAATGGGGTCATGAAGGGCTACTGGAAGAATGAAGAAGCCACGATGGAAGCAATCCGGGGCGGGTGGCTTTATACAGGTGATATGGCCACTGTGGATTCTCACGGCAATATAGATATTGTAGACCGGAAGAAGGACATCATTATTTCCGGAGGGGAAAATATCTCTTCCATTGAGGTGGAAGGGGTGCTCTATGACCATCCGGCTGTTCTTGAGGCCGCTGTCATTGCAGTGCCTCACGAAAAATGGGGAGAAACGCCGCATGCCTTCATTGTGAAAAAGGAAGATGCGGACATAGCTGCAGAAGAATTCATCCTGTTTACGAGGGAAAGACTGGCACATTTTAAGGCGATAACAGGTGTTACCTTCGTGAACGAGCTTCCGAAGACTGCATCCGGGAAAATACAGAAAATCCGCCTTCGCAAAGAATACTGGAACGCTGAAGGAACAGGCGGGCGTTTTGTGAATTAAAGCAAACATAAGAAAGGGCCGCGGACCGGCGGCCTTTTTTATGGCAAAAAAGCCCCGTCTGGCAAATCCTGGTGGACTTTCCTTGCCTGCCTATCTATTATTAATAGGTAGACTATGAAAAGGAGATTTGTATGCCTGAAAAATTAATGCCTGTACAAGAAAAAGACCGGATTGCTTCACTGGATATCATGAGGGGTTTTGCTATACTTGGCATCTTCCTCGTAAACATGATGTCCTTCCACTCCCCGCTTCTGTATCTGGATCCTCATCGATGGTGGGACAGCTCTCTTGATAAAGGAGTATATGCTTTTATCGACATTTTTGCCCAAGCCAGCTTCTATCCTTTATTTTCCCTTTTGTTCGGCTATGGGGTGATCATTTTGAGGGAAAGGTCCATAGAGAGGGGCTACAGCTTTGCGGCCATTGGGTCAAGGAGGTTCATTGTCCTTCTGGCAGCTGGCCTTCTGCACGCATTCCTCATCTGGCACGGGGATATACTGGTGAATTATGCAGTCTTCGGCCTGATTGCCCTATTATTCTTCCGATTGTCCGGGAAGGCGCTTCTGATAACGGGAACACTGCTGTATATCCTGCCCAATCTGCTTATGGGCCTGCTGATGCTGGTGACAGTCCTGTTTGTCCCGGACAGCGAAACTGCTTTATACGACCTGGAATCAGCAGTCTCATCCAGTGCTGTATACAGGGACGGGACCTTTGCGGAAATTACCTCACAAAGGATCACAGATTGGTATATGGTAAATAATGAGGTTTCATTCATCATCCTGCTCCTGTCGATTATGCCTCTTTTCCTGATCGGAGCCGGAGCGGCAAAGCTGAAGCTGCTGGAAAAGCTGGCGAACTTCCAAAAGAGGGCAGCCATTATGTTTGCGGTGTTCTTTGCCGCAGGACTGCTGATCAAACTGGTGCCTTATATTGGTCCTGACAACCTGGCATCCCAGTATTTCCAGGATCTGTTTGGGGGCCCGCTCCTCGCCGCCTCATATGCCATTCTGATTGCGCTGCTGGCTGATACGGGAAAGGGCAGCCGTCTGCTCATGCCTTTCACATGGGTGGGGAGGATGTCATTGAGCAATTATTTATTTCAATCGATTGTCTGCACTTTGATTTTCTACGGCTATGGCCTCGGTTTTTATGGAGATATTTCATTGGCGGGCGGCACGCTGCTTGCAGTTGGGATCTATCTGTTCCAAATCCTTCTGAGCAGGCTGTGGCTTACCCAGTTTAAGTACGGGCCGTTTGAATGGCTCTGGAGAAGCGCCACCTATCTGTCAGTGCCGCCTATCAGGAGAAGCAGATGAAAAAGGCCATCATCATCGGCTCGGCCGGTGCAGGTAAATCAACCTTCGCCAAAAGGCTTGGGGAAATTACAGGGCTTGAAGTGGTCCATCTGGATGCCCTTTTCTGGCATGAAGGCTGGGTGCCGACCGGGCGGGAGGAATGGATCCGGGTTCAGGAAAGGCTCCTGGAGAAGGAACAATGGATCCTTGACGGAGATTATGGAGGAACGATGGATATGAGGATAGAAGCATCTGACTCTATCTTTTTCCTTAACTATTCTACGGTCCGCTGTTTGTATGGCGCCCTGAAACGAAGAATCATGAATCATGGCCGCACAAGGCCGGATATGGCAGAGGGATGCCCGGAAAAGCTCGACTGGCAATTTTTGAAGTGGATCGCCCGCTATAAGAAGGATAAAGCACCAGCCATCCTTGCCAAGCTTTCCGCTGCGAAAGGAAAGGATGTTTATATATTCCATAACCCGGAGGAAACAGAGGAATACCTCCTCAGTCTTACCCGGCATTAGGAATGTGCCTGCAGGGAAGCCCTGCAGGCTTCTTTCTGTCAGCAGTGTCCTATCAGGGCGCTTTCAGAAAATTTGTATTATACTAGATATATAAAAAGATAGAGGTGATGACAATGAGATTTGCAACTGCAGAAGATGGAAGCGGTGTTTTTATCGGGGTCCTGGAAGACGGGGCTGATCTGATTCTTCCCCTCGCCAAGGCGGAAGAAAGAAGGGGCGGGACCAAGGAAATCCCTAAGTCACTGCTGGAGGCAGTGTCCATGGGAGAAGAATTTGTACATAATGCACGGGAGCTTTTGAATTGGGCCAAGGGCAATGAAGCAGGGAAGGAGCTTCTGCTTCCGCTTGAATCAGTAAAGCTGCTGGCCCCAATTCCGAAGCCTGTCAAAAACATATTATGCGTGGGGAAAAACTATGCTGAGCATGCCATTGAAATGGGAAGCAAGGATGATATACCTGAGCATATCATGGTTTTCACAAAGGCGCCGACATCTGTTTCGGGTCCTGAAGAGGAAGTGCTTTCACATGCTGGTGTGACGGAGCAGCTGGATTATGAAGGCGAGCTGGCTGTTGTGATAGGCAAGGCTGGGCGCGGCATCAGTGAGGAAGAAGCCCTCAGCCACGTTTTCGGATACACGATCATCAATGATGTAACAGCCAGGGATCTGCAGGCAAAGCATAAGCAATTTTTTATTGGGAAAAGCCTTGATTCTACCTGTCCGATGGGTCCATGGATTGTCCACAAATCTGCCATTGAAAACCCTGGCAGGCTGGATATTGAGACAAAGATCAATGGGGAGGTCAGGCAAAGCTCCAATACGGAAAACTTCATTTTTCCGATTGAGGTCATCATTTCCGAGCTTTCCAAGGGAATGACCCTTGAGCCGGGCGATATCATTGCGACTGGCACACCCGCAGGGGTAGGGAAGGGATTCAAGCCTCCGCGCTTTCTTAAGCCTGGGGATGTAATGGAAGTTACCGTGGAAAAAATAGGGACGCTCCGCAGCAGGATAGAGGGATAAGCCGGAAAATAATGTTACTTTTAACACAAATGTCACAAAATCATGGCCGGCTTTTTAAAGCGTTGTGTTTATCTTAGGCTTTTCCATGCAGATATGGTATGATTTAAACGAATTTTTAATAGGAGGCCTGGTGAATGACACACGCTCATATTTTTACCTGGGTTGTAGCACTTGTCTTATTTTTCGCAGCGCTTGGAATGCATAACAGCGGCAAAGCAAAAGGTGTAAAGGTAGTCCAGATGATCTTAAGGCTTTTTTACCTGCTGATCATCGGTACGGGCATTTGGATGCTGACTTCCATTAATATCGATCTTCTTTATGTACTGAAAGCACTTCTTGGCTTATGGGTGATTGCCATGATTGAAATGATTATCATCCGCACAACAAAAGGAAAGAAAACTTCCATCCTATGGGTCCAGTTCGTTGTGGCTGCCATTCTGGTCATCTACCTCGGACTGAGGCTGCCGCTTGGGTTCCATCCTTTTGCATAGAAGCACAGAACAAAAAAACTGCCCCGGCAGTTTTTTTTGTTTGGGTCTATTTGCTGCTGTTCCCTCCGGATTTCCCCTTCCCGGCTCTTCCACAATCGTTCAACCAATCTATTCATCATAATATTTCCATAATAGTCATGTTATCTGCCGGTAAATATGGTATTTTTATCATATAGATAAAATAACATAATTGTGGTGGAGATCATGCTATTAACTTTAAGCTGTAAATATATAGAAAAAAGCAGGCTGATTCAATATATACAGGAAAATGCAATCGGCGAATATCCGAATGTTCTTGTGCAGGTATTCTCCGGAACGGAAGACAGCAGGGAAATCCCTGAAATACAGGAAGCAATAAAAGAACATCTGCCTTCTGCAGCTATGATTGGCTGCACTTCTGCGGGTGAGATTTACAATGGGAAAATGCTTGAAGGAGAGACAGTCATCACTTTTTCTTTATTCAAAGAAACCCAGGTGAAAACAGGATTGTTCAAAAACGGGAATTACCGGAATCCATTTGAAATGGGCAGAAGCATCGCCACTGCGCTGGCCTCTTATGATGCTAAAGCATTGATCCTCTTTTCAGCTGGATTTGATCTTGATATGCAGGCAGTCCTCGATGGTGTACATGATATCCGTCCTGATATAGCGGTTGCAGGGGGAGCGGCAGGGAACCATGGGAATTTGGATAAGACCGCCGTTTTTGCCGGCGGAGAAACGTCAGGGAGTGGAGTCGCCGCGGCTGTCCTCCAGAACGAGGGGCTTATCGTTGAAGCAGGCAGCAATTACAGATGGCAGGAAATCGGCAAAAGCTTCAAGATCACAAAAGCCAGGCACAACCAGATTTTTAGCATTGATGATAAAAAGCCGCTTCAGATCCTGAAGCAATACCTGGGGGAAGAACTGGTCAGGGGACTGCCGGCATCAGGGATTGAATTTCCCTTTCTGCTGGAGGGGGATGAAGAAAAGGCTTCCATTTTTATAACAAAGGTGCTGGATAATGGGGCAGTTGAGGTAAACCGCCCTGTAAAAGAAGGCCAAAAGCTCGCTTTTGCTTATCTGAATATTGATGAAATTATAGAGGCATCTGTTAAGGACCTGCAAAATTTGGCGAGAAAGCCAGCTGAAGCCTTTTTTGTCTATGCCTGCCTTGCAAGAAAAGGCTTCCTTCTTGATTTTACACATAAGGAGCTGGAGTGGTTCCAGGAAATTGCTCCAGCATCCGGATTTTTTACATATGGAGAAATAGCTGCAAAGGATGATGGTGCACCAAAGATGGTGGGGCATGCCTTCACATACCTCTCCATCAGGGAAGGCGTCCAGCATGTGAAGAAGATTGGCAGGGATTTCGGTGAATATGCCAAGCCGAAGCATTTCCATACACTTTCTGCGCTTACCCATCTGATGCATGCTTCCAAGGATGATATAAAGGTGCTGAATAATAGTTTAAGTGTTTCTGAGCAGTATTACCGGTCCCTTTTTGACAATAACGCCGATTTTGTCTATTCAACAGATATGCAGGGCAATTTTACAAGCATTAATCCAGCCTTTAAGCGCAATTTCGGGTTCAATGAAAAAGAGGTGATCGGAAAGCCGGCGCTCAGGTTCATTGACAGCCGGGACGTGGACAGGGTCAGGAGGCATTTCTACCGGACGGTGAACGGGAAAGAGCAGTATTATAACCTCGAGATCCAATCAAAAAATGGGGCCAGGAATCTTTATGAACTGAAGAATATCCCGATCACTGTGGATGGCGAGCCTGCAGGCATATACTGCATCGGAAGGAATATCACCGAACAGAAGAGAATTGAAGAGGAAATGACCCAGCTTGCTTATTATGATAAAGATACAGGGCTGCCTAACCGCCTGAAATTCATGGAAGAACTGGATGATCTGCTGCAGAAGGCAAAGAAGAAGAAGCGTTCGCTTGCTGTTCTTTTTATGGATATAGACCGCTTTAAGCTGATTAATGACAGCCTGGGGCATTATGCCGGCGACCAGATACTCAGGCAGATAGCAGGAAGGATTGAAGCAATCCTCCCTCCCGGGTCCTTTTTCGGCCGGTTCAGCGGAGATAAATTTACGCTTATCCTTGCGAAGGAGGCGGATTCCTCCCGGGTAACGAAGCTGTCCAATCATATTCTGCAAGCAATATCCGCCCCAGTCTATTATGGCGAACAGGAATTCTTTATAACCGGGAGCATAGGTGCCAGCCTCTATCCCGGGGATGGAAATGAAAAAGAAACCTTGATGAAAAATGCCGATATTGCCATGAACCGTTCGAAACACCAGGGGGGGAACAGGCTTACATACTATTCGACAGAAATGAATGAGCAGACGCTGCTTAAGCTGGAATTGGAGAGCTATTTGAGAAAAGCCCTGCAGAAGAGAGAGTTCTTTCTCTGCTACCAGCCGCTTACCAATCTTGAAACAGGTGCAATATATGGGAGCGAGGCGCTGATCCGCTGGAATCATCCGAAGCTTGGACTGGTATCTCCGGGTGATTTCATCCCGCTGGCTGAAGAAACCGGGCTGATTAATGAAATAGGCCATTGGGTGCTGCAAACTGCCTGCAGACAGACGAAAGAATGGCATCTGAAGGGGCTCGGGAGCCTGTCGGTGTCTGTCAATGTTTCTGTACATCAGTTCCAGCAGCCTGGTTTTGTGCAAAAGGTCCTCCATGTGCTGCAGGAAACAAAACTTGAACCCCGGTATCTGGTGCTGGAGCTGACAGAAAGCTCGATGCTCCGGAACATGGAGAACAGCATCCTTGTTATACAGGAGCTTCAGAGGAACGGCATAAGGGTCGCCATTGACGAT
Organism: Bacillus infantis; assembly: GCF_020171945.1. GTDB lineage: Bacteria > Bacillota > Bacilli > Bacillales > Cytobacillaceae > Bacillus_AB > Bacillus_AB infantis_A. The sequence continues at coordinate 275,504 of NZ_JAIVAP010000003.1, forward strand.
TTTGGGACAGGCTATTCCTCTTTGAGCTATTTGAAGCATCTGCCTATAGATGCATTGAAGATTGACCGTTCTTTCATAGATAATCTGCGCTCCGGCTCACCTGACATTGCCATAGTTAATGCAATCATTACCATGGGGCTCGGCCTGCATGTCAAGGTGGTTGCCGAGGGAGTGGAGACTGCAGAGCAAATGCGCCTGCTGAGGGACTTGAAATGCCATTTTGCCCAGGGGTTCTTTATACACAGGCCGCTTGGTGCAGAACAGTTTGAAGAGGAGCTTGGCAAAAAAGCTGCTTTGAATCTGTCCTAGAATATTCTTAGAACTGGATCCTTTTAGGGGGGAGAAGTATGTCAGGAGCCTGGATCTTAATCATTCTTATTGTTGTGCTGATTGCGATCACTTATGCTGTCCAGGCATTCGGAAAGCATAGCAGCCATCCGGTTTTAACCCAGAAGGAAGTGCTGGAAGCTATAAAAAAGAGAGAAGATGAGGAAGCTGCCGGAAAAAATCCTGATAGATGATAATTTTTTTGACGCCGGTTTTGCTGACTGAACCGCCGTCCAGGCTTAAGCTCTGAGTTTGAAGGAGGACTGGATGATACCTTTTTATATACGATTTCTGATTATGGCGATCATATGGGCCGGGCTGTTCTTTTTCATTGAAAACACAGTCCGCCCCATTTATCTCTTCAGCTGTTCCTTATCGTTCGCAGCTTATTTCCTGCTTGCCGTCACTGAAAGGAAACTGATCCTTTATTCCTTTCTTATGCTCAGTCTTCCTCTGATTGCCATTTACTTGGATAGGGGTGCATGGCCTTTTCTGCTGCTTGCCGCGTTTTTTTACTTGTACGAAGCAGCTCAGTCGATCCGGCCGGCAGCCTTTTACAGCCTTCTGGGCGGAACGGCTGTGTTGGCGGCCTTAACCATGATTATACTCATGCCTTCCGTTATCGCATTCATGCTGGCAATTGCCGCACTAAGTCTGGGATATGCATACTGCATCGGGCTGAACTCATCGCGCTGCAGACTTGAGGAGCTCAGGGAGCTTTATGATCAGGTGCTTGAAGAATACCGGAAAGCCAAACGGCAGGCTCTTAAGAATGAAGGGGCAGCCAGGGCCGAGGAAAGGACAAGGATCGCACGGGATATCCATGACTCTGTCGGCCATAAGCTGACAGCGCTCGGGATGGAAATGCAGAGCATGCTTCTTATGGAGCATAACGGCAGCATTGCCCGAATGAAGCAGACAGTGGAAGAATGCCTGGAAGAAACAAGGCGGGCAGTACGGGCCCTTAAATCAGAGGCAATTGAAGGAATCCCTGCCATCATCCAGCTGGTGAGGAAGCTTGAGAGCGAAAGCAGCCTGCGGATCCGTTTTACAACAAAGCAAGGGGTCTTAAGCCTTGTCCTTCCTAATATGCATAGTATAGCTTTATACCGGATCATTCAGGAGGCATTGACGAACTGCCTTAAATACAGCGAATCGAGAGATGTTGATGTCATTCTTGGTGTCTCCTCTGTCGGGGGGATATCCTTTGAGATCAGGAATGCCTTTCATAGCCCGGGCCCCATCCGTGAAAGCTTCGGCCTCAAGAGCATCAGGGAAAGGGTTCATGGGGCAGGAGGCATTGTCGAGATCTATTCTGATGGCAGCCAGTTTGTCATCCAGGGGTCCATTCCTGTAAGGGGGATAAAAAATGAACAGGATATTAATAGTCGAAGATCAAGTGATTGTCAGGCAGGGGCTGAGGATGATCATTGAACAGGATGGTGCCTTTTCTGTAGCCGGTGAAGCGGAAAATGGCCAGGAAGCGATTGAAAAAATGGAATCCCATGGAGCGGATATTATCCTTATGGACATTCAGATGCCTGTCATGAATGGCATAGAAGCGACCAGGATGATCAAAAAAAGGTGGCCAGCCGTAAAAATACTGATTTTGACTACTTTCAATGACGAAGATTATGCACTGCAGACTCTGAAGGAAGGGACAAATGGATTTTTGCTGAAAACCTCTGATGGACCCCGCCTGCTGCAATCGATCAGGAGCTGCCTGGAAGGCGGCATCAGCATCCACGAGCAGGTTGCAGCCAAGGTCATGCCGAAGCTTCTGGACCACTCATGCCATAAAGAGGCGGAAGTCCCGCTTACTCCCAGGGAACGTGATATCGCCAGGCTCATCGGGCATGGAAAAACTAATAAGGAAATTGCAAAAGAGCTGTATCTGTCAGTGGGAACAGTGAAAAACCATTTAACCCAGATTCTGCAGAAGCTGGATCTGCGGGACCGGACACAGCTTGCGATTTTTGCAGTCAAGAATGATATTCTCTAAGATTGGCAGATGATTTTAAAGAAGCAAGTAAGGCCAGGCATGGCGGGGCAGTCTCCGGTTTGCCTGTTATCATTTCTGCGATATATGTGAAAACCCAGGGGCTATACTGATAGCCCCTTTTCCATGTCTGTTTAACAGAAATCTTCTTTAAAAGTGACGGAGGTCATATCCAGAGGATGGTTTTAATGACGGAAGACAGTAGTGCGGTTTTCCATTGAAGCTGTATATTGAAGGTAATAAGGGGGAGATGGAATGCTGGAGGCTGTAGAGCTTATAAAGAAATTTAAGAATAAAACCGCAGTGAATGGCGTGAATTTATATCTGGAAAAAGGCGAGACTGTAGGGCTTCTTGGCCCGAATGGGGCTGGGAAATCGACAACCATATCAATGATTTCATCCCTTACATCGCCAACGAGCGGGGATGTAAGGGTCAAAAACGAAAGCATCCTTCAGAAGCCGTCCGGACTAAGGAATATCCTTGGGGTCGTCCCGCAGGAAATTGCTCTTTACAATGAACTGACGGCAAGGGAGAACCTTGAATTTTTCGGAAGGATCCACCGTTTGCCCAAACAGAGGCTAAAACAAAAAACAGAAGAAGTACTGGAAATGATCGGCCTTGAGGACCGGGAAAAGGATTTGGTGAAAACATTTTCCGGAGGCATGAAACGGCGCCTGAATATCGGTGCTGCGCTCCTTCATGAACCGGAATTGGTCATTATGGATGAACCTACCGTAGGCATCGATCCGCAGTCCCGGAATTATATTCTTGAAACCGTGAAACGCCTGAACAGGGAAAAGAATATGACAGTTCTATATACGAGCCATTACATGGAAGAGGTGGAATATCTGTGCGACAGGATCTACATCATGGACCATGGAGAAATCATTGCTTCCGGGACAAAGGATGAAATCAAAAGCATCCTGTCGGCTGAGCAGGCAATCAATATAAAGGTTGACCTGATGAGAGGGGAATTCATCCGCCTGCTGGAGGAGCATGCCGCAATCAGGCAGCTGTCTGTACAAGAGCAGACTGCGACCATCATCGTTCCTAAACAGGTCCATCTGCTGAAGGACATCTTCCGTTCAGCTGAGCAAACCGGCACAATTGTAACGGCTGTCAATATAGAACTGCCTAGCCTTGAAGATGTATTCCTGCATCTGACCGGACGGCAGCTCAGGGATTAGGGGGGAAGGATATGCTTTTTCAAATGATCAAAAAGGATCTCCTGCTTTTTTGGCGCAAGCCGCGTGAACTGATCATCCTTCTTCTGATGCCGTTTGTTTTGATCTGCATTCTGGGGAATGCGCTCGGGGCGCTGAACAGCGATGAGATTCCGGATCTTGATATCAAGCTTGCTGTATGGGTGCAGGATGATTATGAAGCTGGTGCTGCAGAAGCAGCCGCAATAATAGAGAATTTCCCTATGCCCGATGAAGCTAAGGAAGAAGCTGCCACCGCAGTGGAAATGTTCAATCCTGCGGCCATATTGATTGAAGAAGTTTTCGGCGATGAAGAATTCAGCCAGAGCATCGGAGTGGATTATATCTCAGAGGAGCTGGATTCAGAGCGCCAGGAGGAATACAGCGCGATGCTGACAATTCCGGCAGGCTTTACCGCCGATTATTACCGGCACAGCCTATTGAAGGAAGGTGAAGCTCCTAAGCTTGAATTGCAGCTGAATGATTCAGATGCGCTCAGGGCAGGGGTAATACGTGATTTTCTGGCCAATTTCCAGGAGCAGATTTCCTTATGGCAGGGAATCCGGACGGTTGGTATTTCGGCTGGCGATATCAAGGAGGCTGGCATTGATGAACTTGGCTCAATCGAATCGGTCAGCAAAGTGAACGAAATCAGCTCTGTCAGCTATTATGCCATTGGAATGAGTATGATGTTTGTCTTCTACGTGGCTACCACGGCAGCCAGCTTTGCTTATACCCAGAAGGAAGAGCATCTGTACAACAGAATACTTCTGGCAAATGTTCCAAATTCCATTTTCTTTTCAGGCATCTTTTCTGCTGCGGCCATCGTTTGCTTTTTGCAGCTGAATATTCTTTTTGGCCTGTCGGCACTCATTTTTGATGTTTCTTATCCTGATATCTTGGATTTCCTGATCATCACATGCGCCATTTCCTTCATGATTGGAAGCTTTGCCAGCCTGCTTTCTGCAGTAAACTATCGAAGCAGCTCAGAAAGGGCGGGCCGCGTGTTTGGGAATTTTCTTGTCCCTGTATTTGCTTTTGTGGGCGGCAGCTTTTTTCCTGTTTCCCAGCTGGGCGGCATTTTTGAAAGTTTTGGATCTTATTCACCCGGGGGAGCGGGAATATCAGCTTACATGAAAATCCTTCAGGGCTATCCGCTTGGAGAAACGGCTGGCCAGCTCTGGTCCCTTGCTGTATTTTCAGCAATACTGCTGTTCGCTGCACTGTTGATGCAGCCTAGAAAGGGGGAGGCAGCATGATTGGAATGCTATGGGGGAAGATCCTCCTGACATTGAGGAATCCGGGTGCTTTGATTGCCTCCACGATCATCTGCATGGCGTTTGCCTATCTTACAGGTCAGTCCGCGTTTGTGAAAATAGAGATTCCGATATATTCTTCGGCAGATGGAAGCAATGAGGAAATCATGGAAGAGCTGAATGATGGAGACACTTTTTCTTTTGTTTTGCAGACTGAAGATGAGGCAAAGAAAAAAGTGGCTGAAGGAAACGCGGAAGCTGCCGTGGAGCTTGGTCAGAGTTCTTATGTAATCTATCATGCGGGGGCTTCGCAAAATCTGCAGCTGCTGAATCAGTATATCGGACGATATTATATGAAATCTGTGCAGGAACAGCAGATAGTCCAGCTTGCGGACGATCCGGCCGCGGCTGAAAAGGTCCTTCGGGAAGCGGAAAAAGAACCGGCCTTCCAGCTTGGCCTGTCCTCGTTCAATCAGAAAGATACAGCTGAATACAGCCAGCCGCTGCAGTCATTATTCGGCTTCACTTTATTTTTTTCAATTTATACAGTTGCTTTTACTGTTGCCGAGATTTTGCGTGATAAGCAGTCCGGGCTCTGGGACCGGTTCATTTTATCACCGACGTCCAAAGCCGAAATGTACCTGGCCAATCTGCTTTGGAGCTTTTTGATTGGATACATCCAAATTGTTTTTGTGTTTCTTGTCTTTAAATTCGGTGCGGGAATTGATTTTAATGGAAGGTTCGGAACAGTGCTGATCGCTGTGATTCCTTATCTGTTTTCCATTGTCGCGCTTTCCATATTCCTGACGGGGCTTGTGAAAACTATGAGCCAGTTCAACAGCATCATCCCTTTGATCAGCGTTAGCTTTGCGATGCTTGGCGGGGCGTATTGGCCGATTGAAATTGTCAGTTCAGAGCTGCTTGTGGGCGTTTCGCGCTTCATACCCATTACTTATGGGATGGAGATGATGAAGGGAGCCGTAGTATCCGGAAGATCCATCACGGATATGCTTTATCCAGTAGCGATCCTTCTATTGATGGGCGTAATCCTCATGGGGCTTGGGATACGAATGATTGAAAAGCGGCATGTATGAGGGGAAAAACAGATAAAAGAGGCATGGATGATTCAAATCCATGCCTTCTCTTCTATCATGGAGTAATTTTTTCAATGACGAGTCTTTTCCCTGTGTTAAGGGTGAATTCGAACCGGTCGCTCTTTTTTTCGTAATAGCAGAAATGGTGCTGGACATTGCAGATGCATTCCTGATTATCGAAAACAATGAAATTGACTCCGTTTTTCCGCTCGCTGTCATTCAGGAAGTTCAAGTGGTTATAGCAGTAAATGCAGTCGAAGATTGAGAATTGAAGTGAATTCAAGGTCGTGACAAATTGATAAAAGGCATCATCATTCACTTCATCCAGCAATCTTTCGAGAGAGAAGGTGAGGTGTTTTTTCATCCGGATGCTGTCATGGTTTTTCAGCGAAATCACTTCATCCGCAAGCCCGATTCGCCCATTTTCAAATAGGACACCTTTTTTCCACCGCTTATATCGCAATACTTCTATTTCCTGATGGAGGAATTCATCCAATATTGAGGCTTCTTCTGTTTCTTCATCGAAAAAAACCCACTGCTCGTTGATGCATTCGACTGTGCCAATCGTGAAAGCCCGGGTTTGGAACTCATAGAGTTTGGTTCGCTGCTGTCTGTTCATCTTGTACCTCCATATGATTCCTTCAACATCCTTTTTAGACAAAAATTCAGGAATTTATAACTGCTAAGCTTTCCTGGAAATGAAAATCACTGGCACTAATACTGGCAGAGACCCTGGCAAAGTTAAACTTTTACGGGTGAAAAAATAGCCAATCGGTATACTTAAATAGTTTTTACATTTCCATTGAATCATTAAGAATGTTCATGCATCCCTAAAAAGGGCAGAAATATTAAAAGGAGCTCATGTTAGAGAGGGAAGTGTAATACCGCAAACCTAACTATTCTGCTAAAGTGGTTCTGGATTGTCTGCCTAAAATCAAGAAGATGGTCAGATTTTCTGACATTATTATTTTTGAATAATCATCTATACGGGACAATTAACCATTTCCTAGGCCCTGCATACAATGTCATCATGCAAAAGGATGTAACCTGATTTCCGCTGACGAAAGGATGATGAGAATGTGTGGAATAACGGGCTGGATTGATTTTAGCAGAGATTTGCGAAAAGAGGCTGCAGCAGTTGGGAAAATGGCGGAAACACTTGCAAAGCGCGGGCCTGATGACACGAACGTATGGACCGGTATCCATGCGGGATTTGGCCATAAACGGCTGTCCGTCGTAGATCCTGCAGGCGGCAAACAGCCGATGTCCAGGCAGGCAAAAGGCAGCGTTTATACAATCTGCTATAATGGCGAGCTTTATAATACAGAAGATATACGAAAAGAACTCCTTATAAAAGGATATTCTTTCAGCACTCATTCTGATACAGAAGTTCTGCTGACAGCTTATATAGAATGGAAAGAAAATTGCCTGGAGCACTTGAATGGGATATTTGCTTTTGCGGTATGGGACCAGGAGGAAAACCGCCTGTTTATCGCAAGAGACCGTCTGGGCGTAAAACCGCTTTTCTATAAAGAGACGGCAAAGGGCCTTATTTTCGGCTCTGAGCTTAAAGCGATCCTGGCCCATCCGGAAGTGCGTACTGAGATCGACCGTGAAGGGCTGGCTGAAGTATTTGGCCTGGGGCCATCCCGTTCCCCTGGCAGCGGAGTCTTTAAAGGAATAAAAGAGCTTAGGCCAGCCCATGCACTGGCATTATCAAGGGAAGGGCAAAAAATCTGGCGCTATTGGAATGTAAAAAGTGCAGAGCATAAGGACAATCTGGAGGAAACAGCTGAAAAGGTGAGGCATTTATTTACAGATGCGGTCACAAGGCAGCTCGTGTCAGATGTGCCGTTATGCACCTTCCTGTCAGGAGGGGTCGATTCGAGTGCCATTACTGCGGTAGCTTCCCGTGCCTATGAAGAAGAGGGAAAAGGGCCGCTGCACACATATTCCATTGATTATGAAGATAATGAAAAGCATTTTAAGGCAAATGAATTCCAGCCTAACTCTGACGGGGCTTTTATCAGGAAGATGACCGAAGAATTCCAGACCATCCACCACTCAAGCATCATCTCTCAGGGCGAGCTGGCAGAACATCTGAGAGAAGCCGTCCTTGTGAGGGATCTGCCGGGAATGGCCGATGTCGATTCTTCGCTCTTGTGGTTTTGTAAAGAAATCAAACATGACTTTACCGTAAGCCTTTCAGGTGAATGCGCTGATGAGATATTCGGGGGCTACCCATGGTTTCACCGCCAGGATGACTTGAACCGCAGCGGCTTTCCATGGATGCGTTCCATACAGGAAAGGCAGCAATTGCTGAAGCCGCATTGGCGTGAGAAGCTCCAGCTTGAAGAATATATGCACAGCAAGTACAGGGAAACTGTTGCAGAGACTCCTGTGCTTGAAGGGGAAACCACTCAGGAGGCAAGAAGGAGGGAGCTTTTCTACCTCAATAAGATCTGGTTCATGACGACGCTGCTTGACCGCAAAGACAGGATGAGCATGGGCGCGAGCCTTGAGGTAAGGGTCCCGTTTGCTGACCACAGGCTGGTCGAATATGCATGGAATATCCCATGGGAGATGAAAATGCTCGGCGGCCGGGAAAAAGGAATCCTCCGCAAGGCACTTGAGGGGATCCTTCCGGATGAGGTCTTATACCGCAAAAAGAGTCCATATCCGAAAACCCATAATCCAGAATATACGAAAGCTGTAAAGGGCATGCTCTCCGAAATACTGGCTGACAGAAGCGCTGCCCTATACGAGTTCTTTGATGAAGAACAGCTGAAGGAAATAATCGAAACGGAGGGGAAATCCTTCCGGGAGCCATGGTTCGGGCAGCTGATGACAGGGCCCCAGCTTCTTGCCAATCTTGTCCAGATGGAAATTTGGTTTAAAGAATACAGCATAAATATTGCGGATTGACCCTGGGGCCTGCTTTATGCAGGTTCTTTTCTTTTGTGTCTGAAGAGACGCATGCCTTAAAGATTGCCAGTTTCAAAGTATGATTGTATAATGTTTGTATAACTATTGTATAGTTCCGGAATTTGAAAGGAGGCCAGAAGATGGTTAAAAAAATCGTGATCATTGGGGCGGGGCCAGGGGGGCTCGCTGCGTCCATGCTCCTATCCAGCCGTGGATATGAGGTGGATGTCTATGAGAAGCAGCCTTATCTGGGCGGCAGGACAGGCAGCATAAAGAAGGACGGTTTTACTTTTGACATCGGGCCTACTTTTCTCAGTATGCCCCATATTGCAGAAGAGCTTTTCGCAGCCAGCGGCCGAAGACTCTCTGACTATCTGCAGCTTAAGGAATTAAAAGAGATGTATGAACTGATCTTCGAGGATGCCGGAATCCATATCACAAGCGACCGGAATGAAATGGTCCGCAGGATAGAAGAAAAGTTTCCCGGGAATGGCAATGGCTATCTCCGGTTTATGGAAGATACAGAGAGGAAAATGTCAGCATTGATGCCCATTCTGCAATCACGGATGGACAGGTATCGGCACTATCTGAGCTGGAAGGTCATCAAAGCCCTGCCTGAGCTGTCTCTTGGAAAAAGCCTTTATGATGTGCTTTCCCGTTATTTTGACAGTGAAACGCTTCGTCTGGCATTTACTTTCCAGTCTAAATATCTGGGGATGTCTCCATGGGAATGCCCTGGCGCTTTTTCGATCCTTTCCTTTATGGAGCACGAGTATGGGATCTACCATCCGATCGGCGGTCTGAACCAGCTGCCCGAAGCGATGGCGAAAGTCACCATGGAGCATGGAGGCAGGATACATCTCGGAAAGGGTGTGAAGACCCTTTGGATGGAAGGCAGTGACAGCAGGGGAATCATCCTTGAATCAGGTGAGAAGGTAGCTGCTGATGAAGTTATCATCAATGCCGATTTTGCCAAGGCAATGAGCACGATCCTTAATGAGGGAAAACTGAAAAAGTATAAAACCCCCAAACTGGAAAAAAAGAAATACTCCTGTTCAACATTCATGATTTATCTCGGGCTTGATAAGCAGTATGACCTCCCGCACCATACCATCTGCTTTGCCGAGGATTACAAAAGGAACGTAGAAGAAATCACGAAAACACTCAGCTTATCCGGGGACCCTTCCATCTACATCCAGAACCCGTCTGCCACAGACCCGACATTGGCGCCGGAAGGAAAATCTGCACTTTATATTCTTGCACCTGTGCCTAATAACTTCAGCGGCATTGAATGGGATAGCAGGCAGGAAGAGTTCAGGAATCTTGTTCTGGATATAGTAGAAAAGAAGACCGGTTTTAAAGGCTTGAGGGACCATATAGAATTTGAAAAGATTATCAGCCCTAAAAACTGGGAAGATGATCTGCATGTCTATAAAGGCGCGACCTTCAATCTTGGGCATCAGCTTTCGCAAATGATGGTGCTGAGGCCGCATAATCGATTTGAGGAAGCGGGGAATACATGGCTGGTCGGCGGAGGGACTCACCCTGGCAGCGGGCTGCCGACCATATTGGAGTCAGCGAGGATCACGGCAAAAATGATATTGGAAAAAGACGGGCTGGAATTGCCGGAACAAGATGGCCAAAGCTTCCCGGGACTGGAGGAAGCATTATGAAAACAGCGGTTATCGGCGGCGGGATCGGCGGCATGACATCCGCACTGCTGCTGGCAGACGATGGCCATGAAGTCGTCATTCTCGAAAAGGAAAATAAGCTTGGGGGAAGGCTTTCTTTTATGGAGGAAGGCGGCTTTCGGATCGACCAGGGGCCAACCATCGTCCTGCTCCCTGATATGATTGAGAGTATTTTGGAAGAAGCGGGGCTTGGCAGGGATCAGTATGAAATGATGAGGCTGGACCCGCTCTATAAAATTACTTATCCGGACGGAACCGATTATATCAAGCATGCAGACATAGGTGATCAGGAAAAGGAGATCAGCCGAAAATTCCCCGAAAGCCTCGCAGGGTTTCAAAGGTTTATGAAGGATATGGACTATCGTTTCCATACGGGCAGACCTCAGTTCCTGGAACGCCCCTTTCTGGAGAAGGGAGACTTCTGGAATAAGAAGACACTTTCCTCTTTAGCGAAAATGAATGCTCATAAAAGTGTTGATAAGCAGCTTTCATCTTATTTTAAGGATGAAAGGCTGAGGATTGCCTATGCTCTCCAGACCTTATATATCGGGGGCAATCCGCTGAGCACCCCCGCCATCTACAGCCTTGTGTCTTACAGTGAGCACAAGCATGGCATTTTTTATGTGAAAGGCGGCTATGCCAGCCTGATCGGAAAACTTGAAGAACTTCTTAAGAAGAAGGGAGTAGAAATACGACTTGGGAGCCGTGTTGAAAAGCTGCTGACAGACGGCACAAAGGCCAAGGGAGCCATTATCAATGGACAGGAAGAAAAATACGACTCCTTCATCATCAACGGCGATTTTCCTGTAGCGGAAAAAGAGCTTCTGGACCGCAGGAAAAATTACAAAGCCTCCTCCGGCTGTCTGCTCCTCTACTTCGGGATCGGAAAAGTATATGAGGAAGCGATGGTGCACCAGTTTTTCATAGGCCGTGATTTCAATAAAAGCATGGAAGAGATCTTCAAGCAGCAGCTGCTGCCGGAAGAACCCTCTTATTATACATTCTATCCTTCAGCAATCGATGATTCTCTTGCGCCTGAAGGGAAAAGCGTCCTTTATGCTCTCATACCCGCTCCATCAGGTGAACATACCGACTGGAGCAGTAAGGATGAGTATGTTGACAGGATCATCAGCCGGATGGAAAGGGATAGCTTTCCCGGGCTCCGAGACCATATAGAATGGATGAAGGTCAGGACCCCTGAGGATGCACTCCGCGAGGGACTGTATGGAGGAGGAAGCTTTGGGATAGCTCCTTCCCTGTTCCAGTCAGGCATTTTCCGACCCCAGCTGAAGCCTTTCAAGGAAAAAAACATCTATGCGGTCGGGGCAAGCGTCCATCCTGGCGGAGGGATCCCGATTGTCCTGCAGGGAGCAAAGATGCTGGCTGATCATATCAAGCTTGAGCATAAAAAGAATATACAAACGGAAGGAGTGTCGATCATTGGATAAAGCTGCAGCGGCCTATCGCTATTGTGAAGAGGTCATCAAAAATAATTCAGCCACATTTCACCGTGCTTTTTCTTTCCTGCCGCCTGAGAAAAAAAGGGCTGTCTGGGCCATTTATGCTTTCTGCCGCAGGGTGGATGATATTGTGGACGAAGGAGTGAGCCCAGAGGAGGAGGTGGCTGCTTTTGAAGAAGAGTTTGCCGTATTTCTCGAAGGCAGGCTGCCCGATCAGGATGTTATGCTGTGGACGGCGCTCAGGGACGTGTTCGGCAGCTTTGACATGGACAGCACTCCTTTCTTTGAAATGATTGCAGGGCAGAAAATGGATCTGTACAAATCAAGATACAATACAGTCGATGAACTTCTTGATTATTCCTATCATGTGGCGAGTACGGTCGGTCTGATGCTGCTCCCTGTCCTTGCGCCTGATAATGCGAAAAAGCTGAAGCATGGCGCCATTAAGCTGGGGCAGGCTATGCAGATCACCAATATACTGCGGGATATTGGTGATGACCTCAAAAGAGATCGGGTCTATCTCCCTGCAGCATTGATGGAGAAGCACGGATATAAGGAGGAAGAACTGCAGTCAGGCCAGCTGAATGCGGCTTTCTTCGCGCTGTTTGAGGAATTGGCGGGAATCGCCGAGCAATATTATGAAGAAGCGCTGGAAACGATCCATTTTTATCCTCCTTCTTCCAGGACGCCTGTCAAGGGGGCAGCTGTCCTTTACAGAGCCATCCTTAATAAAATCCGGAAGAACGGATATAACTCATTTGGAGCTAGGAATTATGTGACGAAGGAAGAAAAAGCAGTGCTCCTCGCTACAATATAAAAAAGGCCTGGCTGCCGCCAGGCCTTGCTGTCTCTTTACCCGGCAGCTTCTTTACCTTTGCCGGCCCTGCCGATGAACGATTTTTCCATCCATACTTTAGAGCGCCATCTCCACAGCATGAGGATCCCTCTCAGCCATTCATCTGCAATGAAGGCGATCCATACCCCAATAAGCCCAAGTCCGAAATGGATCCCCGCAATATAAGAAATGGTGACAGAAACACCCCACATGGAGAGGATGCCCATATAGACAGGGAACTTTACATCGCCCGCTGCCCTTAGCGAGCTGATGACAACCAGATTGAAGGAGCGGCCGGGTTCAAGGATGATGGTCAAAAGAATCAGCGTGCTTCCAACCTTGATGATATCCTGATTGTCCGTAAAGATGCCCAGCAATGAATCTGAGAAAAAGGTGAAAACGACAGCTGCTCCCAAAGATATCGCAATAGCGAGCTTCAAGCTTTTGATGCACCTATGATAGGCCGATGCGAATTCTCTTGCGCCGATCATATGCCCGATCATGATTTGGGTTCCCTGGCTGATGGCGAGGCTGAATAGAAAAATGAACATCATCAGATTCTGGGCATAAACCTTTGCCGTCAAAGCTTCTGTTCCAATCATTGCAACAAAATAGGTAATGACCATCTGGGAGGCGTTATAAGACAGCTGCTCACCAGCAGAAGGTATGCCGATTTGCAGGAGATTCCGCAGATGTTCCTTCGGGAAGCGGAAAAGAAGCCTGAAAGGCAGCTCGCCCTCTGTGCGCCTGATGAGCACCAGGATGGAAGCCGCAAGGCCGATCGTTCTGCTGACAGCAGTAGAAATGGCCACACCCTCGACACCCAGTACAGGTATTCCCAAAGGGCCGAAGATGAAAAGATAATTTCCAATGACATTCAAAATATTCATCCCGATGGTGATATACATAACATCTCTAGTAAAACCATAGCTTCTGATGACAGCCCCAATGGTCATGATGAGTGCCTGGACAAAGGAAAAGCCGCCGACAATTACAAGATAAACGTTTGCTTCATCCATCAGTTCCGGAGGCAGGTCCATCAGCTTCAGCAAAGACTTGCCAAAAATGATTAAGACGGCACTGAGCAGTATGCCGAAGCAAAGGTTGGTCCCAAGGGACACCACCGATATTTCACCGGCTTTTCCGGGCTGTTTTGCCCCCAGGTTCTGGGCAACGAGTATGCTAGTGCCTGTTGCTACAAATCCAAACATCACAATGATGAGTGACAGGATTTGGTTTGAAACCCCGACAGCAGCAACAGAGTTATCGGAGTACTGCGACAGCATAAGCGTGTCAGCATTCCCCATGAGCATATGAAGCAGTATTTCAATGAAAATGGGCCAGGTGAGGGCAAATAAAGTCAAATTTTTTTTCGGTTGTTTCATATTGCATTTCTCCTAAACAATTCGGTATGATTCTTTGTGATAAAAGAGCGCCTCCCCCGGGAAGTCATTATACGCAAAGAAAGGGCTGGCAGAAGTGCCAGCCTTATAAATGATGGTTTGAAATTTTTATAGTTCAAAGGACAATATGGCCGCCCCGTAGGCTTCCAATTCTGCAGACAGGGAATCTGCTTCAGCAGCATATTCTTCCTCCGTCAGCAAATCAATAATTTTTTTCCCTCTTAGAGGAAAGGGGAGGGAGAATGAAGCTTCTTCATTTGAAGCATTTAAGAGAATGACAATCTTCCTGGTTCCCGAACTTCTGGCAAATGCAGCAACTGTACTCTCCTCTGGGAGCTCCAGAAACTCCAGAACTCCCTCATTTGCCAGAAGCGGCTCTGATTTACGCAATTGAATAAGCTTTTTTGTATGTTCGTACATTTCTATGCTGTATTCTTCTTCATCCCATGGCATGCATTCCCGGCATCCAGGATCCATGCCGCCGGAAAGTCCGACTTCATCCCCGTAATAAATGCAGGGAGTCCCGATATAAGTCATCATGAATGTGAAAATCAGCTTTGCCTTTTCAAGCGATCCCCCGCACTCGGTAAGAACCCTTGGAGTATCATGGCTTCCAACCAGATTGAAAGCAGCCTCGTTGACATTATCAGGATACATATGGATAACAGAGACCATATTCTCTGCAAATTGGCGGGGACTGATATTTTCTTTCGCAAATAGATTAAGAACATTTGTCAGGAAAGGGTAATTCATGACAGCATCGAATTGGTCCCCCCTGAGCCATGGCATGCTATCATGCCAGATTTCCCCGAGGATATACAGATCTGGCTTGATGCTCTTCACTTCTGCCCGGAATTCGCGCCAGAACTGATGATCGATTTCATTGGCGACATCCAGCCTCCAGCCATCGATATCAAATTCCCGCACCCAATAACGGCCGACTTCCAGGAGATATTCCTTTGTTTCCGGATTTTGCGTATTGAGCTTTGGCATGGACTCGACGAACGCAAAGGTAGAATAGTTTGGACGTTCTCCGCCTTCCAGCGGAAATTCTTCAGCATGGAACCAGTCTTTAAATTTGGATTCCTCCTGGTTTTCCAGCAGATCCTGAAAAGGTCCGAACTGATAGCCGCTGTGATTAAAGACAGCATCAAGCATGACTCTGATTCCCTTTTCATGACAAATCTTCACAAGCTTGCGGAACGTTTCTTTATCACCAAACTGGGGGTCGATTTCATAATAATCTATTGTATCATATTTATGATTGGAGTATGCCTTGAATATAGGTGTGAAGTAAATCCCTGTAATGCCCAGGCCGGCAAGGTAGTCTATATGGTCAATGATTCCCTGGAAATCGCCGCCAAAGAAATTATCAGGCTGGGGCTCCTCGCTTCTCCACGGTTTCGTATCCGGGGGATTCAATGATTCATCGCCATTAGCGAATCTCTCCGGAAAAATTTGATACCATACCGTATCCTTCACCCATTCCGGAGCCCTGAAAACCTCGCTTGCATGAAGATAGGGGAAGCAGAAGAGGCTGCCGGGATCTTCAGGAAGCTCGTCAAAGAAGCCTTTTTCAGTATAAACGGCCTGCTCGTCCCCTGACTTCAGGCAAAAACCATACCGTGTTCTTTTAAACTCCGGCTCTGGCTCAGCCAGCCAGTAATCAAAGAATTCGTCGGTTCCCGTTTTTTTCATCGGGATCCGGCGGCTGGCCCAGCCGTCTTCATTCCATTCATATTGGTCTCCGTAAATAAGTTCAGCTTCCTCAATATTGCCTTTCTTGGCTTTCAGCCTGATATGGAGTACGCTTTCGCTATAAGCATATGTAAAGCTGTCAGCAGGCTGGTGAAATATTGACGACCTTTCCAGCATAAATTTTCCCCTCTCTTGTGCAATCGATTGCATCGCAAGTTGACTTTTATAAAATTTATCAAAGAACAGGCTCTCATTCAAGCTGGAGCTCTCATATCCGATATAAACTTTTTCGGGATAATGTTAAAAAAGGGGGTTGTCAAAATGAAATTAGCAAGTATAATAAAGTTAAAGTTTGTGCAATCGTTTTCACAGGCGGCTGTCCTGAAAAGTACCAGCGGTTATTTTTTTTGAATATGCTGATAACGCTTTCAGCTGTCTTTAATACAGCGATTTGTGCAAACGGTTGTACTAGAAAAATATAATTTCTTTGGAGGGGTCAAAATGAAGAAGGCTTTATCATTATTTATGATGATCGTCCTGGTTTTTGGAGTGCTGGCTGCTTGCGGTCCTAAAGATGAAGAAACAGGCACTGCAGGAGAAAAAACAGAAGGCGGTTCAGACAAACCTGAAAAGCTGATCGTCTGGGAAGATACAGATAAAGGAGTCGCTCTTAAAGATGCGGCAGACAAGTTTGAAGCAGAACACGGCATCAAAATTGAATTCAAGGAATTGAATATAACAAAGATGCAGGAAAACCTTGCACTGGACGGCAACACAGCCAATGCGCCGGATGTTATCACAATGTCACATGACGGCACTGGCCCTGCGATGGTAAAAGGGTATATTAAGGAACTTGAAGTAAGCGACGAGATCCTTGACCAATTTACAAGTTCTTCAGTAGAAGCCCTGAAATATGAAGGCAAGCTTTACGGACTTCCGAAAGCTACTGAAACACCGGTTTTCATTTATAACAAAGCACTGCTTCCTGAAGTTCCGGAAAACCTGGAAGATCTCTATACTAAATCAAAAGAAGTAACAAAAGACGGAAACTACGGATTCCTTGCAATCTGGGATGACTTCTATCATGCACACGGCGTATTCTCCGGATTCGGCGGATATGTATTCGGCGAGAAAGACAGCAAAGTTGACGTGACTGATATCGGCCTGAATAACGATGCTTCTGTAGAAGCAGCAGATTATATCAAAAAGTGGTATGCAGAAGGATTATTCCCGAAAGGAATCATCGGTGAAAAATCAAACGACAATATGAACGGCCTATTTAAAGAAGGAAAAGCTATTGCTGTCCAAAACGGACCTTGGGCGTTCCAGGATTATAAAGATGCAGGCATCGATTATGGTGTAGCAGCTATGCCGAAGCTTCCAAATGGCGAGCCTGTCAAGACATTCATGGGTGTTAAAGGCTGGTTTGTTACAAACTTCAGCAAAAACCAGGAATGGGCACAGAAATTCGTTGAATTCATCACAAATGAAGAAAATGCCAAAAAGCGTTTTGAACTGACTGGCGAAATCCCGCCATTGAAATCACTGATGGAAGATCCTGAGTTCGTTAAGAATAACGAAGGTGCTGCAGCAGTAATGGCGCAGTCCCAGTATGCTGTTCCAATGCCAAGTGTACCGGAAATGGCTGAGGTTTGGGATCCTATGAAAAAAGCGGTAGAAACAATCATCACAGGTAAATCAGAATCCAAAAAAGCGCTTGATAATGCTGTGAAGACTATTGAACAGCAAATCGAAGCTAACCACAGCGGAAACTGATCTATAGCAATAAAGGAAAGGGCGGTACTCCTTGGTGGAGTACTGCCTCCCATTTTATTAAGCAGTCAAAAGAGCAGGATTTTAAGAGATATACTCCTTTTTGTCTGCTTCAGAAGACAATAATGCCGCAAAGAAAGATCCACTAAAAAAATCGCCCTTTATGGGAATCAGATAGAAAGGGGCATCCTTTCAATGGAAGAAGCATACCGTTCAAACCATCGGAAAATTGCTGCAGGTCTGTCCATCATCCCGGGACTTGGCCAAATGTATAATAAACAATTTGTCAAAGGCATCGCCTTTTTAATTCTAACACTATCATTCATTGTTGCTTTTAAAGACTTCCTCAATATTGGCCTTTGGGGACTTGTCACTCTCGGGGAAAAGCTGCCGAGGGATAATTCCATCTTCCTCCTGGTATACGGAATCATTTCCGTCATCCTTCTTCTATTCGCGGCAGGGTTTATGTACATCAACATCCGCGATGCCTATAAAAATGGAAAGAAACGGGACTTGGGCAAGCACCTGAGCTCGATAAAAGAGCAATATCATACATTGATAGATTCCGGTTTCCCATACTTGATGATCACACCGGGATTCTTCCTGCTGGTGTTTGTGGTCATCCTTCCGATTGTGTTCGTGCTTTTGCTTTCGTTCACAAACTACAACCTGTATCATCAGTGGCCTGCGAAGCTGATGGACTGGGTGGCATTCGATAACTTCGCCAAACTGGTCACATTGGATATCTGGCGCGATACTTTCGTAAACGTGTTTGCCTGGACGATCATCTGGACGTTCGGTGCGACAACGTTCCAAATTGCCCTTGGGGTTTTCCTGGCAGTCCTTGTCAATCAGAAGGATCTGAAAGGGAAAGCAATCATCAGGACAATCCTGATCCTGCCATGGGCCGTACCGGCATTTGTATCCATCCTTATCTTTTCAGGCCTGTTCAATGAAACGTTCGGTGCCATCAATAACGTCGTGCTTGATTTCATTGGCATCGGTCCGATCCCGTGGATGACAGAGGCCCTGTGGACAAGGATCGCTCTCATTATGATCCAGACCTGGCTTGGGTTCCCGTTCATTTTTGCGATGGTCACAGGTGTGCTGCAGGCGATACCGGATGAGCTTTATGAAGCGGCAACGGTGGATGGAGCGACGATTTGGCAGAAATTCAAGAATATTACCTTCCCGCTGATCATGCTGTCCATCGCACCGATCCTGATTACGCAATATACCTTTAACTTTAATAACTTCAATATTATTTATCTATTCAATATGGGCGGCCCAGCTATCTCAGACCAAAATGCAGGGGGCACCGATATCCTGATCTCGTGGATCTATAATCTGACTGTCACGAAATCTGAGTACGGAATGGCTGCAGCCATCACAATGATTCTATCTGCGATAGTCATTTCCGTGGCATTATGGCAATTCAGAAGGACAAAAGCTTTCAAAGAGGAGGATATGATGTGATATGACTACAAAAAAAGAAAAATTCATCAGGCTGTCACTGACCTATCTTGTCATTCTTTTTATGGCGGTCATCATCATTTATCCGATTCTGTGGGCCATTGGAGCATCACTGACGCCTGGAACAAGCTTGACCAATTCATCACTCATCCCGAAAAATGCGACATTTGCCCATTATAAGACGATATTCAACCCGGAAGAGAGCAATTATCTGATCTGGTATTGGAACACGTTGAAAATCTGCGTGATCACCATGCTGGCATCTGTCATCACCATCAGCTTGATGGCTTACTCTTTTTCACGTTACCGCTTTGTCGGCAGGAAAAATGGACTTACCACTTTCCTGATTCTTCAGATGGTGCCTAACTTTGCAGCATTGATTGCGATCTTCGTCCTTGCACAGGTAACAAACCTGCTGGATACCCATCTCGGGCTCATCCTCATTTATGTAGGCGGGGCCATTCCAATGAACACCTGGCTGATGAAAGGATATCTCGACAGCATCCCTAAGGAGCTGGATGAAAGTGCAAGGATGGATGGCGCAGGCCACTTCCGTATTTTCTGGCAGATCATTATGCCGCTTGCGAAACCGATTGTTGCAGTCGTTGCGCTCTTTACATTCATTGCGCCGTTCACGGACTTCATCCTGGCAAAGGTCATGTTAAGGACACCTGAAAAATATACACTTGCCGTTGGGCTATATGAGCTTGTATCAAGACAGTATGGAGCCGAATTTACCACATTCGCTGCCGGGTCTGTCCTGATTGCGATCCCGATTTCAATTTTATTTTTATCCTTCCAGAAATATTTCGTTTCAGGTTTGACTGCCGGGGGCACAAAAGGCTAATCTTAAAGGGTTAGTGACTTTAGGGCTGGGCTGCTTAAAGGGTTGTTTCCTTATGGCAGCGCAGCTTGATATTTAAGGAGGAGCGGAGATGAAAAAAGGAGTCATGGCTCTCATCTTAATTCCGTTTCTTCTTTTTTGCGCCCTACCGGTAGGAGCAGTTGAAAAAGAAGAGCGTAAATGGCAGGATGAAACAATTTATTTTCTAATGGTCGACCGTTTTAACAACGGCGATTTCAGCAATGACCTGGAAACAAAAGCAAGTGACCCGAAAGCCTATCACGGAGGGGACTTCCAGGGTATCATTGACGAGCTTGATTATCTGAAGGATATGGGCTTTACAGCCATCTGGCTGACGCCGATTTTCGAAAATGAAGCAGGCGGCTATCATGGCTACTGGATCAATGATTTTTACAAAACGGAGGAAAACTTCGGATCTATCGAGACGTTTAAAAAGCTTGTAAAAGAAGCACATAAGCGCGATATGAAAATTATCCTTGATTTTGTCGTCAATCATGTTGGACCCAATCATCCTTGGGTGAATGACCCGGAAAAGCAGGACTGGTTCCATGAACAGAAGGAAATAACCAACTGGGAGAATCAGGGCGAGCTTGAAAATGGATGGATCTATAATCTGCCTGACCTCGCCCAGGAGAATCCGGAAACGAGGCAATATCTCCTGGATGCAGCCAAATGGTGGATAGAAGAGACCGATATTGACGGATACCGACTTGATACGGTCAAGCATGTGCCAGTTGACTTCTGGGAGGATTTCGCGAAAGAAGTAAAAAGCGTCAAGGAGGATTTCTATCTTCTGGGCGAAGTATGGACAGATGATCCTGCATATATTGCACAGTATGAGAAAGCGGGGATCGACGGGTTTGTCGATTATCCGCTGAACGGGCATCTGCGTACAGCATTTGAAAAGCCAGGGCAGCCCTTTGACTGGCTGTTTACAAGCTGGGAGAGGAATCAGGCCCAGTACGATGATCCTTATTTAATGGGAACATTCATGGATAATCATGACACCGTCCGTTTTACACGCGATGCAATCAGCAACAATGAGCATCCAGGCCCGAGATGGCGTCTGGCCCTCACATATTTATACACGTCACCGGGGATTCCCATTGTCTATTATGGAAGTGAAATAGCGCTTGATGGGGGAGAAGATCCTGATAACCGCCGCCAAATGGACTTCAGGACAGACCAGGAGCTTGTTGAATACATCTCAGATATTGGTGTATTAAGACAGCAGCTCCCATCCCTCACAAGGGGAACAATGGAGCCTTTATACAATAAGGATGGCATGGCAGTGTACAAGCGGACCTATGAGGATGAAACCACTGTCGTGGCCATCAATAATACAGTGGAAACACAGACTGTTTCCCTTGATTCCGGCCTGCTTGAAGAAGATAAGCAGCTGAAAGGCCTTTTGGGCGGGGATCTTGTGAGGTATGATGACGGCAACTATAAGCTGATCGTTGACCGGGAGGAAGCCGAAATCTATGTGCTGTCAGAAAAGACAGGTTTGAATATCCCTTATCTGGCAGTAATGGGGCTGGTCTATGCAGCCTTCATCGTCTTTATTATCCTTCTTTGGAGAAGGTCGAAAAAGAGGAAGCCTGTTTCCTGACCCCATCCGGCATTGCCGGCAGCTTCCATATCCCGGTCATGACAGTAGGGATTTGAAGGAGGAGTCGGCTATATGGATGATACAAGCTTTGCCATACATCCAGGGAAGAGCAGAAAGATAGAAAATAGTGATTACCAGGAAGCAGGAGATGTGCTTGCTATAGAAGAATGCAGGAATGGCCTGAAGGTCCGGACTGAAACAGGGGAACTCAGGATTGTATTCTATACAGAAGAAATCGTCCGCATCACGATGAACTTTTTTGGGGAAGCGGATGCGGGAACGAGCCCTGCCGTTATAGGAGAGTTGCAGGAAGTAGAGCTCGAGCATAGTGAATCAGGAGATCAGGCAGAGATAAAGACCTCTTGCCTGACTGTCAAATTGATCAAATCCCCTCTTCGGATTACGGTGGCGGATGCAGCCGGCAGGATTTTGGCCGGGGAAAATCAAAAAGGGATGGGCTATAAGCATTCTAAAGAAGTCATCTGCTTTAAGAACATGGAGGAGAGCGATCAATTTTACGGCTTTGGAGAGAAAACGGGCTTTCTTAATAAAAGAGGGGAAAAGCTGGTTATGTGGAATAGTGATGTATATGCACCGCATAACCCAGAAACAGACCCGCTCTATCAGTCCATCCCTTTTTTTCTCACCTTGAGGGAAGGGAAAGCCCATGGCATATTCTTCGATAATACTTTCCGGGCAGAGTTTGATATGCGCGGAGCGGAGTTTTATTCCTTTTCGGCCGATGGCGGCCAGCTTGATTATTATATAATGGCTGGACCTTCACCAAAGGAGGTTATCCGTCAATACACATCGCTGACAGGCAGGATGCCATTGCCGGCCAAGTGGGCGATCGGCTACCATCAGTCGCGGTACAGCTATGAAAGCCAGCAGGAAGTGATGGAGCTGGCGGCGGCTTTTAAAGAAAAAGGCATCCCGCTGGATAGCATTCATCTGGATATCCACTATATGGATGAATACAGGGTTTTTACATTTGACCGGAACAAATTTCCCGATCCCGGGAAAATGGTCAGTGATCTGAAGGAGATGGGCATACGCATTGTTCCGATAGTTGACCCGGGCGTGAAAGAAGACCCGGAATATATGGTCTATAAACAGGGCATCCAGGAAGACCTTTTCTGCAAATACCTGGAAGGCAATGTATATTACGGAGACGTCTGGCCAGGAAATAGTGCATTTCCTGATTTCACAAGCAAAAATGTGCGCGACTGGTGGGGAAGCCTCCACTCGTACTATACAGAGCTTGGGATTGAAGGCATCTGGAATGACATGAATGAACCGGCGGTCTTCAATGAAAGTAAAACAATGGATTTGAAAGTCATGCATGAGAACGATGGGAATCCCCGGACACATAAGGAGCTTCATAATCTTTACGGCCTCCTGATGGGGAAATCGACATATGAAGGCATGAAGAGCCATTTGAAGGGGAAGCGGCCATTCCTGCTTACGCGTGCAGGATATTCCGGTGTCCAGCGGTATGCGGCCGTATGGACAGGGGATAATCGGAGCTTTTGGGAGCATCTGCAGATGTCGCTGCCAATGGTTATGAATCTTGGCGTCTCGGGTATTCCTTTCTCAGGTCCGGATGTAGGCGGCTTCGCCCATGATTCCAATGGGGAGCTTCTCACGAGATGGACACAGGCAGGTGCATTCACCCCATTTTTCAGGAATCACAGCGTACTCGGGTCAGCAAGGCAGGAGCCTTGGGCATTCGGGGACAAATATGAAGCTATCATCAAAAAATACATTGAGCTCCGCTATACATGGATGCCCCACCTTTATTCTTTATTTGCCGAGGCTCATAAAGAGGGCACCCCTGTTATGAGGCCATTATTCCTCGAATTCCCGGAGGACGAACATACCTGGAACCTTTCTGATCAATTTATGATCGGCGATAATGTCATCATCGCACCGATTATGCAGCCTGGCACCTCCCACAGGGCCGTCTATCTGCCTGAAGGCATGTGGGTAGACTATTGGACTGGCAGCATCTATGAGGGGGAAAAGCATCACCTGATCAAAGCACCTTTGGAAACGCTGCCTATTTTTATCAGAAAAGGGACAATGCTTGCCCGCGCGGAAGCAGGTGCGGCTGGTCCCCTGACACTTCATCTTTATTATGAAGAAGGAGCTGAATGCTCCTATACCCTGTATGAAGATGATGGGGAAACTTTTGCATATGAAGAAGGGGAATACAGGGAAATCTGCTTTAAAGTGAAGTGTGAGGAAGGAACTGTATATCTGCACTCAACAGGTGCAGGCAACTTTGAGCCTGGCTGGAGCTCAGTCCGGCTTGCCGTGCACAGCAGAGAATATGTCCGGTTAAAGGAAGGAAGCAGCACGCTGCTCCCTGAAAAAATTGAGGAAGGCCGCCATTATTTTATACTTTCATAGATAGAAATAGCAGC
The DNA here is from genome assembly GCF_020171945.1 of Bacillus infantis. Taxonomy (GTDB): domain Bacteria; phylum Bacillota; class Bacilli; order Bacillales; family Cytobacillaceae; genus Bacillus_AB; species Bacillus_AB infantis_A. Next base: position 299,544 of record NZ_JAIVAP010000003.1, read on the forward strand.
GGTGTACTCTTATGGATAAGGGGGGAAGGAAATGGCCGTTACCATAAAAGACGTGGCGAAACTGGCGAATGTGGCCCCTTCTACAGTTTCCCGCGTGATTGCGAACAGCCCGCGGATTAGTGAAAAAACGAAGCAAAAGGTCAGAAAAGCAATGGATAAATTGGGATATCATCCGAATTTCATCGCCAGGAGCCTTGCCAGCCAGTCAACACAGGCAATCGGACTAATTATGCCAAGCTCCACTGACGTCGTATTCCAGAATCCATTTTTCCCGACTGTTCTGAGGGGCATAAGCGAAGGTGCCCATGAAAAGCATTATGCCCTTCATATGACGACAGGCAAAACAGATGAAGAGATTTATAACGGAGTTGTCCAGATGGTGCAGGGCGGCAGGGTGGATGGGGTCGTCCTCCTGTATTCAAAAATTGAAGATAAGGTCCTGTCATTTTTACAGGATGGACATTATCCGTTCACCGTCATCGGAAAACCGTTCCGTGATGTTGAAGAAATCACACATGTTGACAACGACAATTTCCGGGCTGCGAAAGAAGCGACCGACTATTTAATTGAGCTTGGGCATACTCATATTGCCTTTGTGGGCGGGGACTTGAATCTGGTAGTCACCGTAGAGCGCCTGCTGGGCTATGAAAAGGCCCTGAGAGCTGCGGACATTGAGCTGGACAATGATTATGTCATCCATGAAGAATTCCTTAAGGAAGGCGGCCAGGAGGCAGTACGGGAGCTTCTTTCCCTTGAAAAGCCCCCGACAGCCCTGGTGGTGGCTGACGATCTTATGGCGCTCGGTGTGCTTAATACATTGGATGAGATGGGCATATCCGTGCCTGATGATATTTCTATCATCAGCTTCAATAATGTACTTCTGTCAGAAATGTCACGGCCTCCGCTGACGTCAGTTGACATCAATATCTTCGACCTCGGATACCAGGCTGCCAAAAGCCTTATCCAGATGGTGGAAGATCCGAAAGAGCCGACCAAAAGGATCATCATTCCTCATCAAATCATTAAAAGGCATTCCTGCAGTGTTACTGCAAAATAAAGTATTGAAAGCCGCTCCCCAGGGATTCTGCCGGGGCGGCTTTTTTTAGTTTTTAGCTCTATTAATGTTCAATGTTATTAATACCTATAATGGAACTATATGATTTGCGGATGTTTGGTTTTGCAATATGCTCTTGTTAAACTGACGGACCCGACAGGCAAACTCTATTTAAGAGCAGTCCGCGCCCACCCAAATAGGGAGCGGACCTTCCCGGACCTGAATGAGGGAATCGGGGACAGGCAGAAAAATAAGCGGAGAAATTCCCCCTAATTTCACAAATACTCTAAAAACAGCTCAAATAGAGGGAGAAATTCCGGCTATCGACTTAAAAAGCAGGAAAATGGGCAACTACCCTCAGCTTAACCGGAAAATCTCCCCTTATTTATTCCCCCCCTTGCCATATTCAGCAGTTTAACAGTAAAATCTCCGCTTATTTTAAGGCTTGCTGGTCACTCAAATAAGGATAAGACTTAACAATAGACTTTAACAGAGCATAGTTATTAAGAGAAAAATGCAGTTTCATATGGTTAAATCTGGAAGGTCTGACGGGGATTCAGGGAGGATACCGCTTGTTTTTACTCACAGCGCATAAAAAAACCAGCCGGAGGACGTCTGGCATCCGGCTGGTTTTCTGTTATTTTCTTCGTTTGTTATGGCTGATTCTGATCAAGCCGCCTCCGCTTTTCTATTGTCCAGCTCCAGGCGCTAGCCCCTCGAGTCATAAGCCACTTTAGGATTGAAGGCAAGGAACGCCTTCTATCCTAAAGCGTCTTATGCTTGTCGGGGCTGAGCAAGCGCCTTCCGCTTTTCTAGCCATTAACAACCTTCCCGCCATTGATGTGGAGCATTTGGCCGGATACGTAGGATGAGTCGTCGCTTGCGAGGTATACATAGCCTGGTGCCAGTTCGTACGGCTGGCCGGCTCTGCCGAGCGGTGTGTCAGTTCCGAATTTGGCGACATCTTCCTCCGTGAAGGTGGAAGGAATGAGCGGTGTCCAGATTGGGCCGGGGGCGACGGCGTTGACCCTGATCCCTGAATCAGCCAGATTTGTTGACAGGGAGCGGGTGAATGTGACGATCGCACCTTTTGTGGAAGAATAGTCAATCAGCTTAGGATGTCCTGCATACGCTGTGATGGAAGCCGTATTGATGATAGAACTTCCTTTATCAAGATGCGGCAGTACAGCCTTTGTCAGGTGGAACATAGAGAAAATGTTTGTCCTGAATGTCTTTTCAAGCTGTTCTGTGCTGATATCGAGCAGGCTTGTCTGCGGATGCTGCTCACCGGCATTATTGACAAGGATGTTTACCTTCCCGAACTCATCCAGCGTCTTGGAGACAACTTCCTTCGCAAAACTTTCATCTCCAAGGTCGCCGGCAAGCAGAAGGCATTTACGGCCGGCTGCTTCGACTTCCTGTTTCGTTTCCTTTGCATCTTCAGTTTCTTCCAGATAAACAACAGTGACATCAGCACCTTCTTTTGCATAATAAATAGCAACAGATTTGCCGATCCCGCTGTCTCCTCCAGTGACAATGGCCACTTTGCCCTCAAGTTTCCCTGAACCTTTATAATTCGGGTCAATATAAGAAGGCTCAGGTGTCATTTTATCCTCTACCCCTGGCTGCTGGTTCTGGTGCTGAGGTTTGAATCCGTTCTGATTATTGTTCTGTTCGTTCGCCATTGTGCAAAACCTCCATTTTTTTATAGATATTAGGTGTATTCCATGCTAGTATGTGTTAAAAACATGGAAAAAATTTCTTGTATTAAAAAGGGGAGGTCTTAATTATGGTAACGATCAGGCGGGCCAGGCAGGAGGATGCTGAGACGCTTCTTCTGCATACACGGCAAATTTTGCAGGAAACCGGGAATATGCTGACTAAGCCGGAGGAATTTCAGGCTACCGTTGAAGAAGAGAGGGAATGGATCATTGATCATGAACGTCCTGGGAATCTGCTTTTAACAGCCTGGAGCGGAGAAGAGCTTGCCGGTGTTTTGAACTTTTCCCGGAAAACACGCAAAAAAGTCAGCCACATCGGAATGTTCGGCATATCCATTAAAGAAAAATATTGCAATCAAGGCATCGGGAAGCAGCTGATCGGCACCTGCCTGGAATGGGCGAAAGAGGAGCAGTGCATTGAAAAAGTATGCCTGGAAGTGTTCTCACATAATGAACGGGGCATTCATTTATATAAAAAAATGGGATTCCAGGAGGAAGGCAGAAGGATCAGGCATGTGAAGAACTCTGATGGCTCTTATTCTGATGAGCTTTTAATGTATGTGTTTGTAAAATAAAGTTAAAATCCCCGGCATGCCTCTGGCATCCGGGGATTTTAACTAAGAAAGCGCCTGCCGCTCTGCCCGTCTTAAGCTTGAGGCCCACAGGATGCGGGTCATGCGGACGTTGCCACAGGACGTGGCGTTCTTAGTCCGCGTTCCTTTATCGAGCAAGGCTTTTCCGCATTTCATTTGTCCGGCTCCAGCGGCTAGAGCCTCGAGTCATAAGCCACGGCAGAATTAAAGGCAAAGAACGCCTTTTATTCTGCCGCGTCTTATGCTTGTCGGCTCTGTGCAAGCCGCTTCCGCACTTCGATTTGTCCAGCTCCAAAGCCTAGGCCCTCGAGTCTTAAGCCAATCAGATCAGAAGGTTAAAGAACAACCTTCCGCTCTGCTCGTCTTAAGCTTGTCGGGCCTGAGCAAGGCTTTTCCGCATTTCTATCGATAGTTAATAAATTGCACATCGACTGTCAGATCGGCTTCTCTTACAGCTGCTATTACCTGCTGCAGGTCGTCCCTGTTTTTTCCTGTTACACGGACCTGGTCGTCCTGAACCTGGCTCTTTACTTTCAGGCCGCTGTTTTTGATGAGGGTGTTGATTTTCTTTGCATTTTCTTTATCGATCCCCTGCATAAGCTTTGCGCGCTGCCTCACTGTTCCGCCGGAAGCGGCTTCCACTTTTCCGTAATCAAGGTTCTTGATGGGAATCCCGCGTTTGATCATTTTGCTTAGCAGTACATCCTTCAGCTGATCCAGCTTATATTCATCATCAGATACCAGGACAAGCTCTTCCTTATCAAGGGTAACATCACTTTTGCTGCCCTTGAAGTCGTAGCGGGTCTTGACTTCTTTCATTGCAATACTGATTGCATTTGTCACTTCAGATAAATCTACTTTGGATACAATATCAAATGAGCTTTCTTTAGACATGGCTAGACCTCCGTCAATTCTTATATTTAGCCGGCTGTTTCGAAGCAGGGGCCGGATCATTTCCTGCAGCAGGCGGCTCCTGTTTTCGAAACCGTTTTACCTTATTCGTTTATTATAGTAAAATATAGCAGTTCAAACAACTTTCAGATTGTCAGCAGACAATAAAGCCATTGAGGAGGAAATTACATGCCTTTGGCAGACTATATCGGACAAGTCACAACTTTAACCGTATCAAGAAAATCATCTTTCGGTTATTTTCTGACAGACGGTGACGAAGATGTATTATTGCATATAAATGAAGCGGCAAAAGAGTATGAGGTGGATGAAAAAGTTGAAGTGTTCCTTTATACAGATTCAAGGGAACGCATCTCGGCAACTGATACCCTTCCGGAGATCCGGGTGGGTGTGTATGGCTGGGCAAAGGTCAGTGATGTAAGGGAAGATCTTGGCGTGTTTATTGATATCGGGATCCAAAAGGAAATGCTTCTCGGCCAGGAAGATCTGCCTCTGCACCTGTCAGTCTGGCCGCAAAAGGGCGATCTTCTCTATATCACCCTCCGTGTTAATAGAAATAACCGGGTGTACGTGAAGCATGCGAAGGACCCGATTATCGAGGAAATTTCCATTAAAGCCACGAGGAAAGACTTTAACAAGAACGTCCATGGACATATCTACAGGACAGCCAAAGTAGGAAGCTGGGCATATACGGCAGAGGGATTCAAGGGTTTTATCCATGAGTCGCAGAGGAAGACAGAGCCTCGCCTTGGTGAAAAAATAGAGGGGCGGATCATAGATGTAAAGGAAGACGGAACAGTCAATATCTCCCTTTTGCCGCGGAAGGAAGAAGCGCTTGACGCTGATTCCCAGAAAGTCCTTTCCTATCTGGAAGAGCGGAACGGTTCTATGCCTTATGGAGACAAAAGCATGGCAGATGAAATCCAGGAACGCTTCCAAATGAGCAAATCTTCATTCAAGCGTGCGCTTGGCAGGCTGATGAAGGAAGGAAAGGTCTATCAGGAGGACGGCTGGACATATATAAAGCAATCATAGAAAAAAGCAAGCGCCGGGCGCTTGCTTTTTTCTGTTCCGGGAAAGCCATCAATAAAGAACCCTGGTGCTGCTTAAAGATGATCCGTTTTTTTCGAGTATTGATGCTTCCCGGCTTTTCTGTTTTTCTCGCGCATCATATTTTTCTCATGCCTCAAGGCATTATTGTCCTGTGCTTTTTTATCATTGTCTGAAGTGTGCGGCATAGAAAAAAACCTCCTTTTTTCCGGCTTGGTCGCCGTCGGTTTTAGTGTCTGCCGCAATCATAAGGAGTATGTAGGATTATGATGCTATTTCATTTAAAAAGAAGAGTGCGATGGTGCCGGCACCGGTGTGCGATCCTATAGCTGCCCCGATGTCTGATATCAATACTTCCTTGGGTCCAAGCTCTTCGATCAGCATCGCCTTGACTTCCTCCGCTGTTTCAAGATTGTCTGCATGGCTGATGGCAATCGTCTGCCCGGAAAAGTCTTTGCCGCGTTCTTTGGCGACCTCGATCATACGGCGCAGAACCTTCTTTTTTCCCCGGATCTTTTCAATGGGGACAAGCTTCCCGTCCTCTACATGAAGGAGCGGCTTGATATTCAGCAGGCCGCCGAGAAAAGCGGAAGCCTTAGAAACACGGCCGCCTTTAGCAAGATGATCCAGATCTTCGACAGTGAAAAGATGCTCCATATGGCGGCTCCGGAAAAGGATATCCTTTTCGATATCTTCCATGGATGCACCTTCGGCAGAAAGCCTTGCCGCTTCTTTTACGATCAACCCGGCTCCAAGGGATGCGCATTTTGTGTCTATAATGGACAAGCTAAGGTCAGGATATTCTTCTTTTACCTGATCCCGCACCATGGCCGCTGTTTGGTATGTACCGGAAAGCTGAGAAGAAAACGCGATATAGATTCCTTCCCGTCCGCTCTTGGCAAGCTCCCTGAACTCCTTTTCAAAGTCCACAGGGGATACCTGGGAGGTTTTCGGGATCTGCCCGCTTCTGATGCTATCATAAACTTTCTTTGGGTCGATTGTAATCAAATCTTTGTATTCCTGCCCATCCAGTAGAACCTGCAGAGGAAAGAGCAGGACATCATTGTCCTTGAAAAACTGCAAGGGTAAATCACTTGCACTGTCAGCCATGATTTTTACTGACATATAGGTCACCTGCTTTCAGCACGTTAATATGCTTTTAGTTTATAGAATCAAGGGAAAAAATACAATGAAATGTGTTGAAAAAACACAATATAGGGTAAAGATACATCAAGTGTTTTAAGGGGGTTCGCTATGATTTTATTAGAAACGAAGAAATTTGTTGTGGTGCTTATAGGCGCCATTCTCAATGCAATTGCGATGAACTTTTTCTTAATCCCGGCCAATGTTTATGCCAGCGGATTCACCGGTGTGGCGCAGCTGCTTTCCAGCATTCTGGGGGGCTTTGCTTCAACAGGTATTTTATTGTTCATCCTGAATATACCTGTAACGATCCTTGCGTGGAAAAAGGTGGGCAGGTCTTTTACTGTCTACAGCTTTTTAAGCGTTTTCCTTATGTCTCTGTTCCTGGAGATCATTCCCGTAATTCATGTATCAGAAGATATTCTTCTGAATGCAGTCTTTGGAGGAGTCATTGCGGCTGTTGGCGTAGGGATGACACTCAAGTGGGGGGCATCCACTGGAGGAATGGACATCGTCGCGATGCTTTTATCAAGGATGAAAGACCGTCCTGTGGGTACATACTTCTTTACTTTGAACGCTATCATCATCATTACTGCAGGTTTTCTTTACGGCTGGGAAAAAGCTTTGTATACACTTGTGACGCTTTATGCTTCTACAAGGGTGATCGATGCGATCCATACAAGGCATGAGAAGCTGACGGCCATGATTGTTACGAAAAAATCCGCCGAGCTGAAGCAGGCCATACACGATAAGATGGTACGCGGCATTACGACCATACCCGCCAAAGGCGCTTTTACGAATGAAAATAAAGAAATGATGATCATCGTCATCACCCGCTATGAGCTTTTTGACCTTGAAAGGATCATAAAGGACGTCGATCCTTATGCGTTCACCAATATTGTAGAAACAGCTGGGATATTCGGCTTCTTCAGGAAAGAATAATCGAAAAAGGGGGTATTGGCATGTTAAGGATTGCAGCAGTCTTGTTCATGATTCTTGCTTCACTTCCGATGTATGGATCTGGCGCCAATGCGGAAGGCGGCCCTGAAGTTTCGTTAAGCCTCAATGCCGGTCAGGAATCGGCTGAAATCAAAGTGAGGCTTACCAACAGCTCTGATCAGACACAGACCTTTGAGTTTCCAACCTCACAAAGATATGATCTGATCATCCGCGATAAGGACGGGGAAGCTGTTTATGATGCTGCGGCAGGAAAGTCTTTTCTGCAGGCCATACAGTACCTGAAGCTGGATCCTGGGGAATATGTCTCCTGGACGGACTCCTGGGACTATGAGACTGCAGCTGGAAGGGTCGAGGAAGGAGCCTATTCAGCAGAGGTGTCCATCCCGATCAAACGGAAAGGTGAGACCCATGCAGAAGTGGTGCTGAGGGAAAAAGCCGTGCTTGATGTCCCGGGGGAGAACCCTGCCTTCAGAAAAGTGGAGATAAGCGGGGAGGACGGTAATTACGAGGTGAAAGGAGAAGCAAGGGCCGAAACAGGGAAGTTTTACTTTACAGCCGAAGACGGACATCAGGTGCTTGCAGGGGAGACAGCCGGCCCTTCTGATTCAAAATATCCTGAGTGGTCGCCTTTCCACCTGAAAATAAACATACCGGAAAAATCCTTGCCCGAGAACGGAACAGTCATCCTCAGCCTGTACGAAAAGGATAAGAAGGACAGAATCATCCATGTCTACGCCGCCGCACTGGAAAATTTCCGGTAAAAAAAGAGCATGCCCGTACTGCGGGCATGCTCTTATCTGTCAGCGGCCAGCAAGCTGGTCAAGCTGGCCCTGCAGCTCGCGAAGCTGCTCCTGTTCAGCCCTTGTGGAGTTCGAATAGGCTGAGTGGAGTGCGTTTTTAGCCTTCGCAATCGTCTGCTGCTGTTCAGATGGCCCTGCTTGTGAAGCCATCTCGACTAATCTCTGCGCTTCCTGAAAAAGCCTGTTGCCCATCGCTAAATTCCTCCAAGAGAAGATTCCTGTACATTCGCCATCTTCCTCGCTTCAGCTTCAGCATATGTGGTGTGATAAGGTATGCGGGAATCATGCTTGCTTACAGTATCTGCACCTTGCTGTACAAAGCGTTTCGATTTGTTGCGTTTGCCCATTCGGATCCCCTCCTAAGGAAATATGAAACAGCTCTGCTGCCTCTCTGTTATTATGCACCAGGGCAGGTCTAATTAAAGGAGGGAACAAGAGGAAAAGCCCTGCCGGCAAGCGGCAGGGCTCAGGTTAGGTTACTTCATTGCGTTCAGACCCAGCAGGTCATTCAGATAAACGCCGATTCCATCCTGCTCGTTTGTCAGCGTCATTTCATTTGCGACATTTTTCACTACATCGATGGCATTGCCCATGGCAATTCCGCGTCCGGCATATTCCAGCATCTCCAGGTCATTATCTTCGTCCCCGAAAGCAATGATTCTTTCAGGCGGGATCTGGAAATAATCGGAGGCTTTCTTCAGCCCGACCGCTTTGTTCAAGCCCGATTTTACAATCTCGATGACATGCCATGGAGCAGCCCACCGCCTGTGGTCGATAACCTCGGCATGGACCTCGGATAAATGGTTCCGAATGGTTTTGACTTGTTCCTCATCGGTATGGATCAGCATACTGGTCGGCGAATCTGTGAGAAATCTCCTTAAATCTCCAGTGGTTATATCAGGGTCTCCCATTCCAAAAACGTCGAGCAGCTTTTCATCGTGATAGTGGAAGTATACCTCATCAATCACTTCTGCAATGATATTGTGAAATGAAAAGCCGCTGCAGGCTTCCACAATTTCCTTTGCCACTTTTATATCCATTGGTGTATGGTATACGCCCCAGTTCCTGTCCTTAGGATGGTGGATAAAGGCGCCGTTAAAGTTAACAATAGGAGTATCCAGCCCCATTTCATGATAATACATCTGGCTCGATCTGAAAGGCCTTCCGGTAGCGATCATGACAACATGCCCAGCCTCCCGGGCTTTTTGGATCACATGCTTTGTTTTTGCGGAAATGGTTTTATCGTCTTTTAATAAGGTTCCATCTAAGTCCAATGCAATTAAATGTTTTTCTGCCATAAAGTCTCCTTCTTATTTCTGTATTAGGATAATCTCAGTGTAAAGCTTTAGGTAAATAAATGTCAGCATGCTACACTAAAGATATAGAAAGAATTTACATAAGGAAAATCAGGGGAGCTGTTTATTCCGGAAAGTCCGGGAGTCTGCCCGGCCCAGCCGTTTCCTGTATGTGTATTTACCACTATCGTAACAATTTAATATTTATTTTGTAAAAAAAATCGCTTTTTTAAAGAAAAATATGATCATTTTTATGTGAACGCGGGGGGAACACCATGATTATTATTGAAAATAGAAAAGTGGAAGGCATTCCTGTACTGCATCTTGCAGACAAAGAGAAGTTCAATGAGCAGCTGCCATTCATTGTATTTGTACATGGTTTTACAAGTGCGAAAGAGCATAATCTCCATTATGCCTATCTGCTCGCCGAGAAAGGTTTTCGTGTTGTCCTGCCAGAGGCCCTCTATCATGGGGAAAGAAGCACAGGCCTGTCCGGAAATGATCTGAACGTGAAATTCTGGGAAATTGTTCTCACTGAGATAGAAGAACTGAATGTAATCAAAAATGCGTTTGCATCAGAGGGCCTGATTGATGAAGAAAAAATAGGGCTTGCCGGAACCTCGATGGGCGGTATTGTAACCATGGGTGCCCTGACACGCTATGATTGGATTAAAACGGCAGTAAGCTTGATGGGGATGCCTTATTACGAGAAGTTTGCCCTCTGGCAGATCGATGAGCTGAAGAAGCACGGAATCGATCTTCCTTTTAAAGAAGAGGAACTGGCCGGGCTGCTTCAAAAACTGAAAGAGCTGGATATCAGCCAGCAGCCTGAAAAGCTTGCAGGGAGGCCAATATTGTTCTGGCACGGAAAGAAAGACCAGGTTGTCCCTTATCACTATACTTATCATTTTTATGAATCGATTAGAACAAACTATGAAGAGATGCCCGAAAAACTTGTCTTTTTGACGGATGAGAATGCAGGGCATAAGGTATCAAGAGAAGGACTGCTTAAAACGGTTGAGTGGTTTGAAACATATTTAGGCGATGGACCGTCCGGCTTGGAGTCATAATTTTTTTCAAGAGCGCGGCTTTTTGTTATCATAGAATCAGCATAATAATAACTGCTAAGGAGTGATTAGCATGGATCAGGAATTAAAAGACAGCATCATGGGTGCCCTTGAGCTTGTGGTCGACCCTGAACTTGGTGTAGATATAGTCAATCTGGGACTGGTATATGATGTGAAAATGGAAGAAGAAGGAACGGCTGTAGTCGATATGACGCTTACTTCCATGGGCTGCCCGCTTGCCGGAACGATTGTGGACCAGGTAAAGGCTGCTCTTTCAGATATACCTGAAGTGAAAAATACAGAAGTGAACATTGTGTGGAGCCCGCCATGGACAAAGGATAAAATGTCCCGCTACGCTAAGATAGCCCTGGGCGTACAATAAGATGAAAAACAAGGTTATACTGGTCAGCTCCGATCAGCTGGGCAAGGGAGATGCAGAGCTTGGCTCAGGTGTTCTTGAAACCTTCTTTACCGTATTGAAGCAGCAGAAGGAGCTTCCTGCCGCAGTCTTTTTCATGAATAGCGGCGTATATGCCCTGACAGGGGAATCATTTGTTTCGGTTCATGCAAAAGAGCTGGAGGAAAAAGGAGTCGGCATCTTTGCATGCAATACATGCGTGGATCACTATGGTGTCGGGGACAAGCTGTATGCCGGCAAAATCAGCGGCATGGCCCATTTTGTCGAGCTTGCCGCCGGTCATGAGGTTCTGACAATTTCTTAAATAGACAGCGGAGAAAACAGCAGGATATCCTGCTGTTTTTTAGCACTTTCAAAAATGGATACATAAGGAGTGGAAAGGCATGGTCGAAAGGAGAAAGCCTATCCCGGTAAGGGAGGCAATCGATAAGATCCTGCAGATGGATTTTACCGGGGAAACTGAATGGGTCCCAATCAATGAAAGTTATGGGCGCTATCTTGCTGAAGATTTAAAGGCAGCCAATGATGTACCCCATTTTGATCGTTCCCCGTATGACGGATTTGCAGTCAGGGCTGTGGATACAGAAGGTGCCTCAAGCAGCAGTCCCGTGGAATTCGAGGTTGTGGACCATATAGGGGCAGGCTATGTGGCGAAGGTGCAGGTGGGAGCATACCAGGCTGCAAGAATCATGACCGGCGCCCAAATGCCCGCAGAATGCGATGCAGTCGTTATGCTGGAGCTTGCCAGGACAGAGGAGCGGGACGGAAAAAATTATATGAGCATCAAAAGATCCTTTAAGGCAGGCGATAATGTTTCTTTTCGGGGGGAGGATGCCAAAGAAGGGGATACCCTGCTCAGAAAAGGGAAAAAAATCAATCCAGGTGTGATCGCCATGCTTGCCACCTTTGGCTACAGCTCAGTACCTGTTGCCAAAAAGCCTGCCATCGGGCTCTTTGCAACGGGCACCGAGCTGCTTGATGTGGGTGAGGCGCTTGAACCGGGCCGGATCAGAAACAGCAATTCCCATATGGTGATGGCGCAGATTGAACGCTCGGGCGCCGCCTGCGAATACCATGGGAAGCTGCCGGACGATTTTGATACCTGCTTTACAGCCATAGAGGCGGCACTTGAAAAAACCGATATCCTGGTCACTACGGGTGGTGTGTCGGTAGGGGATTATGACTATTTGCCGGCGATATACAAAAAGCTTGGAGCTGAAGTGCTTTTTAACAAGGTGGCTATGCGCCCTGGAAGTGTCACAACCGCAGCCCGCCTTGGGGGGAAGCTGTTATTCGGGCTGTCAGGCAATCCGTCCGCCTGCTATGTGGGCTTCGAGCTGTTCGTGAGGCCGGTGATCCGGGGAATGCTGTATACAGATAACATTCATCTGCGGATGGTGCAGGCTGCTCTTGGGGAAGACTTCCCGAAGCCGAATCCATTCACAAGGTTTGTGCGGAGCAGGCTGGAATACGAAAATGGCAGGCTCATCTCAGTGCCAAGCGGAGTGGATAAATCAAATATTGTCATGAGCCTGGCGGGAGCAGATGCTCTTATGGTGCTTCCCGGCGGTACTAGAGGCTATCAAAAGGGCGATGAAGCAGATGTGCTGCTGCTCGAGGATGACCAGGGAAGCAGCCAGCCATGGTAGAGCCTGTCATTTTTCAGATTGTGGGCTTCAAGAACAGCGGGAAGACAACGCTTGTCCAGTCGGTGATCAGAGAGCTCCAAAAGCAAGGGTATGCAGCCGTAACGATTAAACACCATGGACATGGGGGGAAACCGGATGTACTTGAGGATAAAGATACATCTTTGCATATGAGAGCCGGTGCGCTGGCCAGCCTTGCAGAAGGGGAAGGCAGCATCCTGATTCAGGCTGACAATCTGGATTGGCCGCTGGAGCGGCTTATTCAGCTGATGGCTGCTTTCGGGCCGGATATCATCCTTATTGAGGGATATAAAAAAGAGTGCTATCCGAAAGCTGTAATCGCCCGGAACCTGGAAGAGGCGGAAAGTTTGTCCCGTCTGGACAATGTCCATGCTGCCATAACCCCCCTCCTGCCTGAAGAGGCTCATCCCTATTTTGGGAAGAAGCCTGTTTGGCCATCTTCTGAGGCAGCAGAGAAATTGGCTGCTTACATTATCAGTCTTTCTCAATAGATTTGTTGAACAGCCATCCTGCGGGGTGGCTTTTTTTTTATCAAATACTAGGATAGTATGCATGTTCATTCAAGAGATTGAATATTTAAATAAAAATTAACATGTTTATGGTTGATTTTGTTCTGCTAAGTTTCTATAATAAGAGAAACATTATACATATTTATTAATACATTTGATTAAATATACAAAAGGGAAGGGGGATCCCATGAAGGCATCCATTATCGGTACAACAGGATACGGCGGTGCAGAGCTTCTCCGCATTTTACAGCACCATCCTTACTTCCAGATTCAATCCATACATTCTACCAGGGGGGAAGCGCCTGTTTCCGATGAATATCCGCATCTGCTTGAGATAAACAGGCAAACTTTAGAGGGAATTGATATAGAGAAGATCTCAGAGCAATCTGACGTGGTCTTCCTGGCTGCTCCTTCAGGTGCATCAGGCAAGCTTGCCGGACAGTTTGCAGGAAGGGATATTAAAGTCATCGATCTGTCCGGGGATTTAAGGCTGCCGGAGGATCAGTATATAAACTGGTACAAGAAAGATCCAGCAGATGTTTCTGTGATTGAAGAATCTGTATACGGCCTGAGTGAGTGGAACAGAGAGAAGATCGGGGGGGCAGATATCATCGCCAATCCCGGATGCTATCCGACAGCAGCCTTGCTGGGCCTTGCCCCGGCACTTTTAGGAGGGCTCATAAAGCCCTATGGCATCATTATCGATGCAAAGTCAGGCATCTCGGGTGCCGGCCGCTCGCCTTCAAAAGGGACCATGTTTGCGGAAATGAGCGAAAACTTCAAAATTTATAAAGTGAATGAGCATCAGCATACACCAGAAATTGAACAGCAGCTCAAGCTGTGGAATAAAGATACATCCCCAATCACTTTCAGTACCCACTTGATTCCGGCAGTACGGGGAATCATGGCAACCATGTATGGTGAACTGGAGGAAGGCATTACAGCAGAAGCAGCAGCAAGCGCATACCGGGAAGCTTATGAAGCTGCTCCGTTTGTAAGGGTAAGAGCACCCGGAAATTTCCCTGCTACCAAGGAGGTATCAGGCAGCAATTATTGTGATATCGGACTGAGCGCAGATAAGCGGACAGGAAGGCTGACCATAGTAGCAGTCATTGATAACCTGATGAAAGGGGCTGCCGGCCAGGCTGTCCAGAATGCCAATCTGATGTTCGGTTTTCCTGAAAAGGCGGGGCTTGATTTCATACCAATATTTCCATAAATGCAGGCTGTCCTGCTCAAACTTATCGATTTTAGCATGATGCACTGTTCAGGTACTGGTGCCAGCAGCACAGTGTTATTCAAAAGAAAATTCCAAGGAGGCAAATCATGCAAGCATTGTCACAAGAAAGTGCTGTGAGGGAGATTCCGGATGGCAGCATTATCAGTCCAAAGGGTTATAAAGCTGCAGGTGTTCACGCAGGCCTCAGATACAGCAAAAAGGATGTTGGTGCTATAACCAGCACAGTCCCGGCAAGCAGTGCAGCTGTTTATACAACAAGCCTTTTCCAGGCAGCCCCTTTGAAGGTAACCCAGGAAAGCCTGGCAGCAGGAGGGATGCTGCAGGCGGTGATTGTGAACAGTGCCTGTGCTAATGCCTGTACCGGGCAGCAGGGATATAAAGATGCGCTTGAAATGAGGAAGCTGGCAGCAGGGAAATTCGGACTGGAGGAATGTTCGGTCGCGGTTGCTTCCACTGGCGTGATTGGCGAGTATCTGCAAATGGAGAAGATCCAGGCAGGAATAGCGGGGCTTGAGCCAGGAAATGGATCAGAGAGTGCAGAGGACTTCCAGACCGCCATATTAACGACCGATACAGTCATGAAAAACTGTGCCTATGAAGCAGAAATTGGCGGTGTTCCGATCCGGATGGGCGGAGCAGCCAAAGGCTCAGGCATGATTCATCCTAATATGGCCACAATGCTTGGATTTGTCACAACCGATGCCTGCATCTCACCTTCAGTCCTGCAGAAGGCATTGAAGGAGGTCACGGACAGTACCTTTAACCAGATCACGGTTGATGGTGATACCTCTACAAATGATATGGTCCTCGTTATGGCCAACGGACTTGCCGGGAATGAGCCTCTGTCTCCGGAGCATCCTGAATGGGATGTGTTCCTTGGCCTCCTGGGGTCCTGCTGTGAGAGTCTGGCAAAGCAGATCGCAAAGGACGGCGAAGGGGCGACCAAGCTGATCGAGGCGGAAGTTGCCGGTGCTGTTTCTGACCAGGAGGGGGCCGCAGCAGCAAAGCAGATCGTAGGATCTAATCTTGTTAAGACTGCTGTATATGGAGCAGATGCAAACTGGGGCAGAATCATCGGGGCCCTCGGGCAGAGCAATATCAGCCTGGATCCTGAAAATGTGGATATCTGGATCGGCCCGATATGCATGCTGAGAAACAGTGAGCCGCAAGCATTTTCGGAGGAAGAGGCAAATGCCTATCTCCAGCAGGAAACTATAAAGATTTCGGTCGACCTTCATCATGGAAAAGGCCAAGGAAAAGCGTGGGGCTGTGATCTTTCCTATGATTACGTCAAAATCAATGCGAGCTATCGCACTTAAGGGGGCAAGGATGAGTTTAATTGTCATTAAATGCGGAGGCAGTATCTTAGACAGGCTGACAAGCGATTTTTTTGACAGCCTTAAGAATCTGAGTGTCCAGGGTTATCAGTTGATTTTTGTGCATGGAGGCGGTCCGGAGATTAATGATATGCTGAGGCTTAAAAGCATAGAGTCCCAATTTGTCCAGGGGCTGAGAAAAACGGATGAAAGAACCCTTGAAACTGCTGAAATGGTCCTTTCCGGACAATCCAACAGGAAATTGGCGGCCCTGCTTCAGGAGAATGGGTTCAATGCCCTTGGTGTGAATGGGCCGGACGGTATCCTCCACGGCGATTTCGTTGATAAGGATAAGCTGGGCTATGTCGGCAGAATTGATCATGTTTCGAGGGAATTGCTGCAGCTTCTACTGGAAAACGGGTACCTTCCAGTTCTCACCCCTTTGGCTAAAACAAAGGATGGCCAGAAGCTGAATGTCAATGCAGACTATGCAGCTGCTGCAGTTGCCCTTGCACTGAATGCGGACCAATGCCTGTTTGTAACCGATGTTGAAGGCATTAAAGCAGAGGGGGCTTTGATAGACAGGCTGGAAGATGAAAAGGCAGCAGCCTATATTCAGGATGGAACAATTTCAGGCGGCATGATCCCCAAGGTGGAATCAGCCCTTGCAGCCATCCGGCAGGGTGTGAAAAGCGTCCGGATCATTTCAGGTGTGAAGCCATTTTATACAGGGGGTGCCTGGAGCGGAACACAAATCAATTGCAAAGAGAGGACAATGGCATGAGTAATCTGTTTCCTGTATACCAGCGCTGGGAAATACAGCCGGCAGAAGCAAACGGGTCCACTATTATCGACAAAAACGGAAAAGAATATCTGGATTTCACGTCAGGGATCGGCGTATGCAATCTTGGGCATCGTCCCAAGGCGGTAGAAGCAGCTGTCAAGGAACAGCTCGGAAACTTCTGGCATGTTTCCAATCTGTTCGAACAATCAGGCCAGGAGAAAGCAGCCTCTCTGTTATGTGAATATGCCGGGATGGATAGGGCGTATTTTGCCAACAGCGGGGCCGAGGCAAATGAAGCAGCCATCAAGCTGGCTCGGAAGGCAACCGGGAAAACGAAAATCATTACCTTTCTCAACTCCTTCCATGGCAGGACATTTGCGGCCATGTCAGCTACAGGCCAGGAGAAGGTCAAACACGGCTATGGGCCAATGCTCGAAACATTTGTGTATGTTCCGTTCAATGATATAGATGCAGTGAAAAAATCAGCAGATGGAGAAACAGCGGCCGTCATGCTTGAAATGGTGCAGGGAGAGGGCGGCATCCATATAGCAGATAAAGCGTTTGTAAGTGAGCTTGCTGCATTTTGCAAAGAAAAGGGCATCCTCCTGGTCATCGATGAAATCCAGACAGGGATTGGCAGGACGGCGAAGCCATTTGCGTATATGCACTTTGATATTCAGCCTGATATTATCACATCGGCAAAAGGACTGGGCAGCGGATTGCCGATAGGTGCCATGCTTGGAAAAGAACATTTGGCAGATTCATTCGGCCCGGGGAGCCACGGTTCTACTTTCGGCGGGAACCCGATAGCCATTGCAGCCGCTTCAGCGACTTTAGCGGCAGTCATGGATGACGGATTCGGCACTGAGCTTGAACAGCTGAGCGAAAGCTTCAAGGCTGTCCTGCTGGATAGGCTGGCCGATATTCCCGGGGTGAAGGATATCCGCATTTTCGGAATGATGGCAGGAATCGAAATGGCGGCTGAAGCAAACTCTTTCCTTCGGGAGCTGAGGGAAAAAGGTTTGATCGCCCTCCCTGCTGGAACGCATGTCATCAGGCTTCTTCCTCCTTTAACATGCACATTGGATCAGATAGAAAAAGCTGCAGGCATCATTGCAGAAACATTGCGGGCTTCCGCATCAGTCCATTCATAAGAGAAGCAAGAAAACACAGCTGAGAAAGCTGTTTTATTAGGAAATAAATGTATAAAAATTAATAAAAAATAATATTTATGCGTTAGCAGAGGTGTGTGCACAATGAAGGGCTACCTACATTTAAACAGCGGAGAAACATATGAAGGCGAGTGGGTTTCTGAATCCCCGCCAGAGCTTACAGAGGGGGAAATCGTCTTTTTCACCGGCATGACCGGCTATCAGGAGGTTTTGACAGACCCGTCCTACAAAGACCAGATTATTGTGTTCACGTATCCGCAAATAGGAAACTACGGAGTAAATGAAACAGATTTTGAAAGCAGAAAGCCGCATGCTGCAGGGGTCATTATCTATGGAACTCCGGAAGATGCGTACCATTACCAGTCCAAATACAGCCTTAAAGCATATTTGGAGAAATGGGGAATACCGCTCCTCGGCCATATCGATACAAGATCTGTTGTAAAAAAAATCAGAAATGCGGGCACCATGCCGGCAGTAATGTCACTTCAAAAAGAACAAACCTGCTGTTCGCATGAAAAAAGCACCTTAAAAGTAAGAGCAGTATCGCAAACCGGGCATCATCCTGCTGGTGCCGGTAGCATCCATATCGTTTTAATCGATTATGGGAACAAGAAATCGATTGCTGAATCGCTGCTTAAACGCGGATGCCGCATCACTATAGTGCCTTTCAATACCAGCTTTGAGGAAATTAAGGGCATGCAGCCGGATGCTATCCTGCTTTCCAATGGACCTGGTGACCCAAAGCAGCTGAAGGATATGCTGCCTGAAATCAAGAAGCTGATATTCAGCTTTCCAGTCCTGGGAATCTGCCTGGGACATCAGCTTGCAGCACTGGCACTTGGTGCAGACACTAAGAAGCTGGCGTTCGGCCATAGGGGGGCCAACCATCCGATAGCGGATGCCCGGACAGGAAGGGTTATGATGTCATCCCAGAACCATAGTTATGTTGTGGATGAGAAAAGCCTGAAGGGAACCGGCTTGAAGACAAGATTTCATAACCTGCATGACCGGTCGATTGAAGGCCTTGTCCATCAATCACTTCCGCTCAGTACAGTCCAATTCCATCCGGAAGCCCATCCCGGGCCGCAGGACGCAGAGTATATATTTGATGAGTTTATCGAAATAATCAATGCAGCACATGGGAGAGTTACAGCTTATGCCTAAAGACCAGACGATCACTTCAATATTAGTAATAGGATCAGGCCCGATTGTCATCGGCCAGGCCGCAGAGTTTGACTATGCAGGGACACAGGCCTGCATGGCACTGAAAGAGGAAGGCTATAAGGTCATACTCGTCAACAATAACCCTGCGACCATCATGACAGACCACAGTTATGCGGACACGATTTATTTCGAGCCGCTCACCGTTGATTCACTTGAAAAAATCATCATGAAAGAACGCCCGGACGGACTGCTGGCTTCGCTGGGAGGCCAGACAGGTCTGAACCTGGCAATGGCACTGAGTGAAACAGGAGTGCTGGAAAAATATAAGGTCAAAATGCTCGGCAGCCCGATTGCGAGCATAAAAAAGGGTGAGGACAGGGAGGAATTCCGCCAGCTGATGAAAGAGCTGGATGAACCTGTACCAGACAGCGAAATCGTGAGGGAAGCAGAGGAAGCAAAGCGGTTTGCC
This sequence comes from Bacillus infantis, assembly GCF_020171945.1. Taxonomy (GTDB): domain Bacteria; phylum Bacillota; class Bacilli; order Bacillales; family Cytobacillaceae; genus Bacillus_AB; species Bacillus_AB infantis_A. The sequence continues at coordinate 318,875 of NZ_JAIVAP010000003.1, forward strand.
GAAGCTTCAGGCTTCCCGATCATTGTCCGCCCCGCCTATACGCTCGGCGGCTCAGGCGGCGGGATTGCCCATTCGATGGAGGAATTCATGCTTCTGGTCGAGGGAGGGCTCCTCGAAAGCCCGATTTCCCAATGCCTTGTGGAAAAAAGCATTGCAGGCTATAAAGAGATTGAGTATGAAGTGATGCGCGACAAAGATAATACATGCATCACCATCTGCAATATGGAAAACATCGACCCTGTCGGCGTCCATACCGGGGATTCTATTGTCATAGCACCTTCCCAGACGCTGACTGATGAAGAATATCAGATGCTGAGATCTGCCTCTATCAAGATCATCTCTGCACTCGGAATCATCGGAGGATGCAATATTCAATTTGCCCTTGACCCCGAAAGCAAGAGATATTATTTGATAGAAGTGAATCCGAGGGTCAGCAGATCGTCGGCCCTTGCTTCAAAAGCAACAGGATATCCAATTGCAAGGATGGCTGCCAAACTGGCTGTAGGATACAGCCTGTCCGAGCTCCTCAATCCGGTTACAGGCGATACGTATGCAAGCTTTGAACCTGCCCTGGATTATGTGGTTGTAAAATTCCCGAGATGGCCATTTGATAAGTTTACAGAAGCCGACCGCAGGCTTGGCACTCAAATGAAGGCGACTGGGGAAGTGATGGGGATTGACCGCAATATCGAAAGGGCGCTGCTGAAAGCAGTACAGTCGCTTGAAGCTGGCAATCTGGATTTGGAAAGCCCTGGGCTGGGCGGATTAACAGATGACAGCCTCGTTGCCAGGATGAAGGGCCAGACAGATGAACGGTTCTTTATAGTGATGGAGCTTCTGCGCAGGGGGCATCACATCCAGTCCATCCATGAGCTTACAAAAATCGATCTCTTTTATCTTCAATGCTTTGCCGGACTCGCCAGCCTTGAAAAGGAAATTGCATCCTGTTCACTTGAAACAGTCCGTAAAGAACAGCTGCAGGTTTTCAAGGAAAAAGGATTCAGTGATGAATATCTTGCGTCCGTATGGAAGGAAGATGCCCTGTCAGTCAGGAAGAAGCGAAAGCAATTGGGAATACTGCCTTCATACAAAATGGTGGATACCTGTGCAGCTGAATTTGAAGCACAGTCTAATTATTATTATTCAAGCTATTATGGCGAAAACGAGCAGCTGCCGGGCAAAGACAAGAAGGTGCTGATCATCGGCAGCGGACCTATCCGCATCGGACAGGGAATCGAGTTCGATTATTGCTCTGTCCACGGGGTATTTGCCTTGAAGGCAGAAGGCATTGAAACAGTGATGATCAATAATAATCCCGAAACGGTCAGCACAGATTTTGCAACAGCCGACCGCCTTTATTTTGAACCGCTCACACCGGAAGCAGTCCTCAATGTTGCTGAGTCAGAAGGCATTAAGGATGTCATTGTCCAGCTTGGGGGACAGACCGCTCTCAATCTGGCCGATAAGCTGGAGAAGGCAGGGCTCAACCTGCTTGGGACACATTCGGCGGCCATTGATGACCTGGAAGACCGCGACCTGTTCTACCGCCTCCTCGACAGGCTGGAGATTCCGCGGATAAAGGGAGAGACTGCTGCATCGGACACAGAGCTGAAGGAAGCAGCAGAAAGAATCGGCTATCCAGTACTGATCAGGCCTTCGTTTGTCATCGGCGGAAAAGGAATGCACATAATCAAGAGCAGCAGCGAGCTGTCGAGCTTCCTGGAAAAGCAGCAAATCATCTACCCTGTGCTTTGTGATCAATTTCTGCATGCTGATGAAGCAGAGCTGGATCTTGCAGCTGACGGGGACAACATACTTGTTCCAGTCATCATGGAACATATCGAAAAAACAGGGGTCCATTCCGGGGACAGCCTCTCTGTACTGCCGGCACAGTCTGTTTCCGGGACAGCTAAGAAAAAAATGTTCGAGTATGGGAAAAAAATCGTTAAGGATCTGGCCTATAAAGGTTTGATGAACATCCAGTATATCGTTGACGGAGAGGAAGTATACCTGCTTGAAGTAAACCCCAGGGCAAGCAGGACTGTGCCGGTCGTCAGCAAGGTGGCAAATGTCCCGCTTGTACAAATTGCGACAAAAATATTGCTTGGGAAATATAAACTGCCCGATTCTGAAGGGCCGCTGTACGATAATCTGCCGTTTGTCTGCGTGAAATATCCGGTATTTTCAAATTATGCCCTTAAAGGGCTTGATCCAAAAACATCACCGGAAATGAGGTCAACAGGAGAAGGTATTGCTTTGGCCCCTTCATTATATGAAGCTGTGAAGAAAGCCTTCCATAAAGAACTGAAGCCTGCAGCAGCACCTGTCATCATGACGGGAAGAGGCAAAACAGATAGTATGGAAAATCTTAATGAGACATTGGCCAATTTAGGCATAAGTCTTCAGCAGGCAGGCGAAGCCCGGGATATGGATGCAAACATCCTTGCTGTCTTCAGCAGGGGAGAAGCACAGGAAGATTTTCTGCTGAGAGAATTTGCTGTCAAGAACCGTCTCCCTGTCTTTACACAGCCGGAAACACTCTATGCCTTCCTGGAATCACTTCAGGTCAAGGAATGGGAAGTATGTCCACTGAAGGAGTGGCATAACCAATTCAATAAGGATGTGACACTTGTATGATAACCGCACAAGCAGCAGATAAAAGCCTCGATATTAAAGGAAAGGATTTCTTGACACTGGCTGATTTCTCTAAAGATACAATTCTGGGCCTTGTCCAGAAGGCCAGGAAGATGAAGAATGCCTCCCTTCTCGGCAAGGATTCCAAGTCTTTGAACGGAAAGATACTGGGAATGATTTTTGAAAAGCCATCAACAAGAACGAGGGTGTCTTTTGAGGCCGGAATGATCCAGCTGGGGGGAAGTGCCCTTTATCTGAACAGCAATGATCTGCAGATCGGGCGCGGGGAAACCGTTGCAGATACAGCAAAGGTTCTATCCCAGTATGTTGATGCGATTATGATCAGGACCTTTTCCCATGGGATGGTTGAGGAGCTTGCACTGCATGCAGATATTCCGGTCATCAACGGGCTGACGGATCTTTACCATCCCTGCCAGGCGCTGGCTGACTTGCTGACCATCCATGAAGTGAAAGGAAGGCTTGAAGGACTGAAGCTTGTTTATGCAGGTGATGGGAATAATGTGGCACACTCCCTGATGATTGCAGCAGCGAAGGTAGGCATGAATATGACGATTGCAGCACCTCCCGGATATGAGCCCCAGGAACAAGTGCTGGCGGTGGCAAAGCAGTTTGGCAAAGAAACCGGTGCGGAAATTGAAGTAGTGAATAATCCCTTTGAAGCAGCTGCCGGTGCTGACATACTTTATACTGATGTTTGGACCAGCATGGGGCAGGAACAGGAAAATGCCGAGCGCCTTGAGATATTCAGGTCTTATCAGGTAAATGGCCAGCTTGCAGCATCGGCAAAACAGGATTATACCTTCCTCCATTGCCTCCCGGCGCACAGGGGTGAGGAAGTTGCTGCCGATATAATCGATGGCAGCCATTCTGCTGTGTTCCAGCAGGCAGGGAACCGTCTCCATGCCCAGAAAGCACTGTTAGCGGAGCTTTTATAAACCAAAAACCCAGAGTCAGCGGACTCTGGGTTTTTGTGTCATAAGGATCATTTAAGGTGGTTAAGCCCTGTCTGGTTTATGCCAGAAAATAGACAATCGGCCCAACAATGAAGCAGTAGATGGCAAAATAGATAAGGTTCCCTTTAGCCATGATATTCATAAACCACTTCAGTGAAAAATATGATGCCACCAATGAAGCGATGAAGGCTATGGCGTAGGGGATGGCCAGTGATCCCAAATTAGGGTCGCCAAGCAGATCCTTAAGCCCAAGGATCATTCCTCCGGCACTGACTGGAATATACAGCAAGAAAGAAAATCTAAGCGCGGTTTCCTGCTTCATGCCAAGGCCCATCGAAGCAACAATTGTTGCCCCTGACCGGCTGATGCCGGGTATGAGAGCAACTGCCTGTGCAAGGCCGACAATGATGGCATCTTTGAGTGTGAGTTCTGCATCATTCTTACGGCCTTTCATATTGCGGATCAGCCACAAAGCAAGGCCAGTGATTACCAGGGTGATTCCCACGGTTTTGATTTGGGCGAGATGCTCATCGATGTAATCCTCAAACAGGATGCCGATGACGCCGGCAGGAATGGTGCCGATGATCAGATAAATGATAAAGCGAAAATCGGCTTCAGCCCTTTTATCCTTGGTTGTTATGTACACAAGGCCATTTTTAGCAAGCCTGATGATATCTTCCCTGTATATGATCAGAACCGCAATCAAAGAAGCGGCGTTAACAAGCAGGGCAAAGCTCATGCCTTCTATTTTTAAACCCATGAAGTGCTCGGCAATTTCCAAATGTCCGCTGGAGGAGATGGGGATAGGCTCAGTAAATCCCTGGAATAATCCTAATAGCAGATATTTGACTAATTCGAAAAAATCCTCCAAATGTTTTTCCTCCAATTTCTGTTTTTATCCTTTTTCATTTAACTATAAACCTGCTTGATGTGTAAAGCGATATCCGGCCGTGGAAATTGTTTCTTCCTTTAACACGGTTATGGATGGATATAATAATAATGATTTTGAATATAAGGAGGAGTTGCACGATGGGGCAGAACCGCCAATTCCGTCCGGGCCAGAAGGCTCCCAATAACGGGATCTATATCGAAATCGGTGAAACCGGGAGCAATGTCAATAACCCGAAGCAGCTGAAAATGAAAGCGGGAGATACATTTCCGGAAGCTTCCAATCATAACCGGATCTGGACATACCAGCGAAAGCCTTAAGAAGCGGGGGGATCATTCCCCTCGTTTTTTATATGTTCCCATTTGCTGCCCAACCTGTAAAAAGCTTGTTTTTAACGGGGGTGAAAAGGCAATAGATAAGAGGGCATCTAAATTCTTTACATAAATGTACAAAAGTCTATAATATAAATAAAGGTCAACAAAGGTCAAAGGAGGGTTTTTTATGGATCTTAACAGAATGACGGAAAGGATGCAGCAGGGTTTCCTGAATGCCCAGTCAAAGGCAGCAATCATGCATCATCAGGAAGTAGATGAAGCCCATCTGTTCCTGAGCCTGATGGAACAGGAAGACAGCCTTGTCAGCACCATCCTTGAGAGAGCCGGAACTTCTGTAAAAAGCTTCAGAAGCGGACTCGAAGACAGTCTGGCAAAGAAGCCCCAGGTATCAGGGGGAGGAGCTGAGCAAGGAAAACTTTATATAACTGCCGTCCTGCAGAGGCTTCTCGCTGATGCGGAGAAAATGATGCAGGAGCTTGAAGATCTCTATCTTTCAGCAGAGCATCTGCTGCTTGCCGCTGCGCGCGGAAAAACTCAGGCAGGCAAGCTCCTGGCCGCTGGCGGAGCTGGCTTTGAAGAATTAAATACAGCCATTATGGCTATCAGGGGGAATCAAAAAGTGACCTCGCAAAACCCGGAAGCTTCTTATGAAGCATTGAAGAAATATGGCAGAGATCTTGTTGCTGAAGTGAAGGCTGGGAAAGTGGATCCTGTAATCGGCAGGGACAGCGAAATCAGGAATGTCATCCGCATCCTTTCCAGGAAGACGAAAAATAATCCCGTCCTTATAGGGGAGCCGGGTGTCGGCAAAACTGCCATCGTAGAAGGGCTGGCCCAGCGGATTGTGCGCAGGGATGTGCCGGAGGGGCTGAAGGATAAAACGATTTTCTCGCTTGATATGAGCTCCCTTGTTGCAGGAGCAAAATTCAGGGGCGAGTTTGAAGAAAGGCTAAAAGCGGTATTGAATGAAGTGAAAAAAAGTGAGGGGAGAATTCTCCTGTTCATTGATGAACTCCATACGATTGTAGGGGCGGGGAAGACCGAAGGGGCGATGGATGCAGGGAATATGCTGAAGCCGATGCTCGCACGCGGAGAGCTGCACTGCATTGGTGCCACCACACTCAACGAGCATAGAAAATATATTGAAAAAGATCCGGCGCTTGAGCGCCGGTTCCAGCAGGTGCTCGTAAGCGAACCGGATGTTGAGGATTCCATCTCCATCCTGCGGGGGCTGAAGGAGAGATTTGAAATCCACCATGGAGTCAACATCCATGACCGTGCCCTGGTCGCTGCTGCAGCTCTTTCTGACAGATATATCACAGACCGCTTCCTCCCGGACAAAGCAATCGACCTTGTTGATGAGGCATGCGCCATGATCCGGACAGAAATCGATTCTATGCCTGCTGAGCTTGACGAAGTGTCACGCCGTGTCATGCAGCTTGAAATAGAAGAAGCGGCTCTCGAAAAAGAAAGTGATGACAGCAGCCGCGAACGCCTTGAAGCCCTGCAGAAAGAGCTGGCAGGACTGAAAGAAAAGGCATACTCCATGAAAACGAAATGGGAGCTTGAAAAAGAAGCTATTCAAAAGGTCCAGGAAAAAAGAGAGCAATTGGAAAGATACCGCCTGGATCTTCAGGAGGCTGAGAATAATTATGATCTCAACAAAGCGGCGGAATTGCGGCACGGATCTATCCCCGCCCTCGAGAAAGAGCTGAAGAAGCTGGAATCCGAGGAAGGGGAAAGGCAGGGAGAGCGTCTCCTCCGCGAAGAGGTGACAGAAGATGAAATTGCCGGCATTGTGGCCAGGTGGACCGGAATCCCTGTCACAAAGCTTGTAGAAGGTGAAAGGGAAAAGCTCCTCAAGCTTGAGGACACCCTCCATCAGCGCGTTATCGGGCAGGAGGAAGCGGTCAGCCTTGTAGCAGATGCCGTCCTCCGGGCAAGAGCCGGGATACAGGATCCTAATCGGCCAATCGGCTCCTTTATCTTCCTGGGGCCAACCGGAGTGGGGAAGACTGAGCTGGCTAAGGCGCTTGCACACTCCCTTTTTGACAATGAAGAACAGCTGATCCGGATCGATATGTCCGAATATATGGAGAAACATGCAGTTTCAAGACTAATCGGCGCACCTCCAGGGTATGTAGGATATGAGGAAGGCGGACAGCTTACAGAAGCAGTAAGGAGAAAGCCGTACTCAGTCATTCTTCTTGATGAAATCGAAAAGGCCCACCCTGAAGTTTTCAATGTTCTCCTGCAGATGCTGGATGATGGGCGTGTGACGGATTCCCAGGGCCGGACGGTTGATTTTAAGAATACAGTCATCATCATGACTTCCAATATCGGCTCTGCCTACCTGCTCGAGCAGGCCGGCGATGAAATCCCTGAGGGAACAAGGGACAGGGTCATGACGGAATTGAGAAGCCGCTTCCGCCCTGAATTCCTCAACAGAGTCGATGAATTGATCTTGTTCAAGCCCCTGTCGCTGGCAGACATTAAAGGAATTGTCGGCAAGCTGATGGCAGACCTGCAGAGGAGGCTTGAGGACCAGCATATTAAAATAAGTATAAAGGATGAAGCGAAAGAATATATTGCACAAAACGGATTCGATCCAGTGTATGGGGCGCGCCCGCTTAAACGATTCATCCAAAGGAATATCGAAACCAGGCTGGCAAAGGAAATCATTTCCGGAAGGATCCGGGATAACAGCTCTGTTGAAATAGTAATTGAAGATGGGGACATCATACTTAAGAATTCACGGAAGTCCTGATGGGCCTCAGCCAAAAAAAAGTCATCCTGCTTTGTGCAGGATGACCTGGTTTTGGCGGCTGATTAATGCAAGCCTTGTTTGCCTGCAGATTCCTCAGGGATAATGGCAGACAGAACAAGAATAAGGATAGTGGCACCTGCAGCGACGATGGCACCGGTTACAAAATCAAATGTTGAGCCAATCATGGAACTGACTACATATGTCAGCATTTCTACAAGCAGGAAAGTCCAGAAAAGAGTCCAAAAGTATTTCACTGTTTTCACCTCATTATGTAATCTTATATCATATTACCACAACCTGAAAAAATAATAAACGCCTTTTAGCCTTGGCTGTCCGGGGGCCAGGGGCTGTTCCCTCTTTTTCACCGGCGGTAGGCATATTCCCTTGCATTTAACCATGCTTTTCATACATTAATTATGATCACATATGTTAAAGGAGTTTTTATAATGGAACACCGAAACTTCAAACTTGATACCGAATGGAATATGATCCACTATCCTGAGCGGCCAAAAGGTTTCGGTATCATGATCATTGGGGATGAAAGGCATTTCGTTGACGAAAAGAGCAGCTTCTGGACGCAGAATGAAGGAAAGGCATCGATTCTCCGCCTTCTTAGGAGAGCCGGATATACAGTGTTCTATTCCAATCTGTATGGGAGGAATTGGGGCAGTGATAAGGCGGTAGAGATGGCGAGGAATTTATACGAACATATCCTGAGGACAGAAATCATCAATGAAAAAATCCACATTATCGCAGAAGGAATGGGAGCACTGGCTGCCTTGAAGCTCATGAGGGAAATGGAAGGGAAAATCCGCTCTGTCATCCTCCTGAACCCTATCCTTTCGCTCAAGGACCATCTGGAGCAGGAAAAGGAACATAAATTCTTTTATAAAAAGCTTCTTAAGGAGCTTGCCATATCACATGAGTCTGACTCGCCCCGGGCTCTGGCAGAACGAAGCATGCCGGCAGAGGAAATTATGGACCGCACGCCGATCCCGGTGAAAATCATCCATGTACTGTCAGGAGGCAGGGCATATAAACAGTCAAGCCTGCTGAATGAACTTTCTGTTAAGTGGAAGGATGAGAATGCACCCATATCGATCTGCTATATGCTCCCTGACAAAAAGCAGCAGCTTGGCAGCCAGATGGCCCAGTTTTTAAAATCATATGAAAAGATTTTATAGGAGGCCTATTTTCCAATAGGCTTCTTTTTTATAGATATCCCTGAGTAGAAGGTGCCGCCGGACCAAGAAATATTTCCAGTTTCCCGGCATAGGATACTAAAAGTAAGCGTATCAGGGAGGAAGTGCTATGAATCGGGCAATTGTTGTAGGCGCATACGAATTTTTGGGTTTCCATTTGACAATGAAGCTGCTTGACCGCGGCCTAGAAGTGACAGGGATTGTCCCCGGCTCCAGAGGGGATGACAAATATACAGCAGATAAAGAATTGCTTGTCGGACGCAATGCCAATTTTACAGTGTACAGTGCAGCAGACTGGAAGGCAAAGGGCTCCATTGAGGAACCCCATCTCATTTTCCTTTCGCTTTATGACTATCATTTCAGGGAAGAACCGGGGCTCCCTTCGTGGGAAGGGATATTCGGCCATTTAAAGGGCGCAATAGAAGAAACAGGCTCCAAGCCTGTCATCCTGATGCCCGTCCAATATGATGAAAAAAAGGAAGATGGAAGCTGCATGCCGGGAGCCCTGAAAATATATCTTCCTACGTTGTTCGGGCTCTGGCAGCCTTCTGCTTTTGCTTTTCAGCAGGCAATAGAGGGGCTGGGAAAAAAGAATAACAACAGGCTTGAGCATAAAGGGGATGCAATCCATGCAGCGGAAGCTGCCGAAGGAATTATTGAAGCAGCCGAAACAAAAGAATCCGGGGCTCTTTTGTTATGGAGCGGGGAAGAAGGACGCTGGGAAAAATGTGCCAGGCATCTTGGCATAAAGGAGCTGGCCGGCTGCACTCCCGCAATTGCTCCTGAAGCAGACAGGAAAATCATCAGAGAAGAAATACCTTATCACATTGTGCTGGATAAGCAGCGAGAATCTCTGAAAAGAGGTTAATTCTTTCAGCCGGTTATGCGGACCAGGCAGCTCCAAAGATTTCTAATGGAGGAAATTTATTTTCATTCCGCTGAATTAAGGGTAAAATGATATAAGACAAGGAAATTATGGGTCTTATGGCTCTTTTATCAGGTTCCGGAACAGCCGGAGCCTTCCTTAAATACTGAAGCTGCACTACTGCCTTTTTGCTGGCTGTTTTCCCGGCCAGCGGCACCATATAGAGAGCCTTTATCAGTGCGCTTGGAAAGGCGGTCAGATATACATGCTCCGTTTTGTGAAATTCATAAGCCCGATTCTGCTGCTCCTTCTGGTGCTGTCTTCATGCGGACAGGCTTCTCCCCGTGGAGAGCTGAAGAAAGCAGGACTGCTTGTGCCCGATACGATCAATGACCAGGTCTGGGGCACGAAGGGTTATAAAGGGATGCTTAAAATCCAATCCAAATTCGATGTAGATGTATTTTACAAAGAAGGAATGAACTCTCTTCCTGTTGTTGAGCGTGCAGTAAGGGAGTACGCACAGAAGGGTGTAAACCTTATTTTTGGACACGGAAACGAATACGCCCTGTATTTCAATGAAATTTCAGAAGAATATCCTGACATCCATTTTGTCAGCTTTAATGGCGATGCCAATAATGAAAACACCACCAGCTTGAATTTTGAAGGTTATGCTATGGGTTATTTTGCAGGGATGCTTGCGGCAGAAATGTCAGAAACCAATAAAGTCGGAGTGATGGCAGCTTTTGAATGGCAGCCTGAGGTCGAGGGCTTTTATGAAGGAGCCATCTACCAGAATCAAGATGTTGAGGTGGAAATCCGCTATGTAGGAGAATGGGATAATGAACAAAGGGCCCTGGAGCTTCTGGATGTTATGGCCAGGAACCATTCTGATGTGATTTACCCTGCCGGCGACGGCTTTAATGTGCCAGTGATCGAAAAAGTGAAAGAACTGGGTCTGTATGCGATCGGCTATATTTCCGACCAGTCAGACCTTGGGGAATCCACCGTCCTTACGAGTACGATCCAGCATGTAGATGCACTTTATGAGCTGGTGGCAGAAAGGATGAATGATGGGAAGCTTAAATCAGGGAATCTGTCATTTGATTTTGAAGATGGTGTGATTTCGCTTGGAAAATACAGTCCGGATGTTGACCCAAATTATCGGGATGAGCTAAACTCATCTATTGAAAGGTATAAAGAGACAGGCAAATTGCCTGGCCAAAGTTGAGGAAAAGGAGGAAATGCCCTTATGCAATCCAATGATAAAACGATGGAGTTTATGCAAATAGCCATGAAATATATGCCTGAAGCCCAGCAGGAGCTGGAAAAGGCAGGAATCGAGCTGTCGCTGGAGATGATCCAGCCATTTATGACACTTTTCACCAAAGTCATGAATGAAGCATACGAGCTAGGCAGGCAGGATGCCCAAAGCGGTGAATAAGAACGGATATCATTACATAAAACAAGCTGCCCTGAATCAGGCAGCTTGTTTTTTTTTGCTTCTAATTGTTGAGGAATCCCTTTCGCTTTTATCCAGCGATTCTTATTATCCTTTTTTCAGGAACTGCTGGAATAGAGGTGTCACCTTTTTAAAAAGCGGCTTCAGCTGTCCGGCTGAAGTCATAAGGGTATCAATATTGTCCATAAGCTCTCCAAGGTCTACACCGTCGAGGATTTTTTCAATCTGGCCCGGCTCCCGCGCATCTTCCCGGCCGGTTGCCGGCTTGCGCTCCGGTCCGCCCAATATCCAATCTCCCGATGGTCTCATTGATTGGCCTTGTCCTTCTGGGGCATCATTTGCCATAGACTCATCCTGCATCCTTTGCCTTGGGCCGAACATGAATCTGGAAAATCCGTCCAGCTCCGAATGCTCCTTTTCTTCCCTGCTGTCCGTGTCCATCGTGCATCCCCTTCCACTGAATATCTTTATAATAACGTATGCCCGGAAATCTCCCGTGATAGGGCAGAAGCCGGGGCGCAAGAGAAAATTTCAAGTAAAAAGGTTGCTTCTTCTTTAATATTTTTGCTAAAATTAGTACCAAGTCATAATAATTGATAATAAAATGAGTATAAATACGGCTGTTAAGCCGGCTGGCATTTAAATCGTGAGAAGGAGTGGGTTTCCATGAATGCAGGCATACTTGGAATCGGAAAGTTCGTTCCGGAAAAGATACTGACAAATTTTGATTTAGAAAAAATGGTGGACACAAACGACGAATGGATCAGAACAAGGACAGGAATAGAAGAGAGGCGGATCGCGGGTGACGATATGGACACTTCCGACTTAGCCTATAATGCTGCGGTTGCAGCCCTTGAAAATTCAGGGGTCTCTGCTGAAAGCCTTGATATGATCCTTGTGGCAACAGTCACTCCGGACCAGCCGTTCCCGACTGTTGCCTGTATGCTGCAGGAAAGGCTTGGTGCGGTCAAGGCTGCTGCTATGGACATCAGTGCTGCCTGTGCAGGTTTCATGTATGGTATGATAACTGCAAAGCAATTCATTGAAACCGGCGCATATAAGCATATCCTTGTCATAGGCGTTGAAAAGCTGTCGAAGATAACCGACTGGGAAGACCGGAATACAGCGGTTCTTTTCGGCGACGGAGCAGGAGCAGCAGTGATAGGCCCGGTTTCGGATGATAAGGGAATCCTGTCCTTCGAACTTGGGGCGGACGGCACTGGCGGAAAGCACTTGTATCAGAATGAGAATGACCATATTTATATGAACGGCCGCGAGGTATTCAAGTTCGCTGTCAGGCAAATGGGGGAAAGCAGCCTGAATGTCCTGGAAAAAGCGGGGCTGTCCAAGGAAGATGTTGATTTCCTTATCCCGCATCAGGCTAATATCAGAATCATGGAAGCAGCGCGCCAGCGCCTTGAGCTGCCGGAAGAGAAAATGTCCAAAACAGTCCATAAGTATGGAAATACATCGGCAGCCTCCATTCCGATCTCGATAGTCGATGAACTGGAAGCCGGAAAAATCAAGGATGGGGACCTACTTGTCATGGTTGGCTTCGGGGGAGGACTTACATGGGGCGCCATCGCGATGCGCTGGGGCAGATAGCAGAATGCCAGCCTGAAAGCCGGGCCGGCCGGAAGTATATGAATAAAAGTATCCTTGGCAAAGAAGGAGATGTATAAATGATGGAAAATAGAAGAGTTGTCGTGACAGGAATCGGAGCAGTTTCTCCAGTCGGTAATGATGCAGAAACTGCATGGAAGAATATAATTGAAGGAAATTCAGGTGTAGGGCCCCTGACAAGGCTGAACAGCGATGAGTACCCTGCAAAAGTTGCAGCTGAAGTCAAAGGGTTTGACCCTCATGAATTCATTGATAAAAGAGAAGCAAGGAAAATGGACCGCTTTACGCAATATGCAGTGGCATCGGCCCTGATGGCGGTAAAGGATGCCGATCTAACAATTAATGACGAGAACGCGCCAAGGATAGGCGTTTGGATCGGTTCCGGGATCGGCGGGATGGAAACATTCGAAAATCAGTTTGAAACCTTCCTTAATAGAGGATACAGAAGGGTGAGCCCTTTCTTTGTCCCAATGATGATTCCGGATATGGCAACAGGGCAGGTCTCCATTACACTCGGTGCGAAAGGCTTTAATTCCTGTACAGTCACAGCCTGTGCTACAGGGACCAATTCGATCGGCGATGCTTTCAAGGTCATCCAGAGGGGCGACGCGGACGCCATGATAACAGGGGGGGCAGAGGCGCCGATCACCCGTATGTCTGTTGCCGGCTTCTGTGCCAATACTGCTTTGTCGACTAATCCGGATCCTAAAACAGCGAGCCGCCCTTTTGATAAAAACAGAGATGGCTTTGTCATCGGCGAAGGCGCTGGAATCGTTGTCCTGGAAGAGCTTGAGCATGCCAAGGCAAGGGGCGCCAAAATATACGCAGAAATCGTCGGTTATGGCTCTACAGGAGATGCCTATCATATTACGGCTCCTGCTCCTGCCGGTGAGGGCGGAGCAAGGGCGATGAAAATGGCGATTGATGATGCCGGCCTTTCACCGCAGGATATCGACTATATCAATGCACATGGCACAAGCACTGATTATAACGACAAATTTGAAACGCTTGCCATCAAGGAAGTATTCGGTGACCATGCCTACAAACTGGCAGTCAGCTCCACCAAGTCAATGACAGGCCACCTGCTTGGGGCAGCAGGCGGGGTAGAGGCAATCTTCACGCTTCTCGCTATGAAGGATGCTATTCTCCCGCCAACCATCAATTATGAAACTCCAGACCCTGAATGTGATCTGGATTATGTGCCGAACGAATCCAGGAAGAAAGATATCAGAGCTGCAATGAGCAACTCTTTGGGCTTCGGCGGCCATAATGCCACCATCGTTTTCAAGCAGTATACAGAATAAAACAAAGACAAAAAGGCAGCACAGGCCAATTCCGGCCTGTGCTGCCTTTTTGCCTTTCTATAAGTCTTCCGGGAAACATTCCTTTACCCGGCCAATAGAATATAAGGATAATCTAACAGGGAGGCGCAGGGCTTTGGGGATCATGGAAACAGATAAATGGCTTGAACAGGATTTCTGGGAGCCTGAGAAAATTTGCAGCCGGCTTCTGGATGAGTTCGGGGAAAAGGAGCCTGAGCCAATTTATGGTTATTTAACACGGTTTGGGATGTACAGGCCGGACCGGGTGAATTTCAAGGTGTACGAGGAATTGGCAGGCAAAGGCACGTGGAAATCAGCAGGCGGGCTTTATAAGAAATACCGGAAAAAGTGGAATGGTCCGGATATACCTGTTTATATCTTTCCGGTGAACAGGAGCGGGAGCAGGGCAAGACGTTCAGGAACGGTGAAATCTGGGGTGTCTTTTCCCGATAAAATGTTTCTTTTCTTTGAACACGCCCAGGATGAGAAAGAACTGGAATCCCTTTTAATTCATGAGTACCATCATGTCTGCCGGATCAGGGAGCAAAAGAAAAAACTCCAGGACTACACCCTTCTTGACTCGATGGTGCTTGAAGGAATGGCGGAATATGCGGTTGAAATGAATTGCGGCAAAGACTATGTGGCATCCTGGTGCACCCGCTATTCAGAAAAAGAGCTTGGAAACTGGTGGAAGAAATATATTAAAGAAAACCTGAAAAAAACAAAAAAAGATCAAGTCCATGATCAGATACTTTTCGGAAAAGGCAGATACCCTGACCTGCTCGGATATGCTGCAGGATATTGGATTGTAAAACAATATTTCGAAGAGAATAACTTTTCTACAAAAGTTTCTTTTAATTTGAAACCCGAAACTTTGGAAGAACAAATTATAATTTTTTAGTATATTAAAGCGCTTTAAAGCCCTAAATCAAGGGCTTTTTGTTTTTTCTAAAATAATGAAAGTTAATAAATTTTAAAAAAATCTTGCAATTGTAATAAATCTGTAATAGTATTTTAATCAAATACAATGAATTAACAGACAATTCAAAAAGGTAAGAGGTGTCCCATGAGCTTTAAATCACACTCCAATACAGATGCACCTTTGCT
This sequence comes from Bacillus infantis, assembly GCF_020171945.1. Taxonomy (GTDB): domain Bacteria; phylum Bacillota; class Bacilli; order Bacillales; family Cytobacillaceae; genus Bacillus_AB; species Bacillus_AB infantis_A. Next base: position 334,052 of record NZ_JAIVAP010000003.1, read on the forward strand.
AGAGGTGAATAATTTAGAGACTGCTTTTTCCATCGATGGAAAATACTACAATGCAGTCGATAATGTTTCTTTCAAAGTCAAGCCCCGCCAGGTAGTAGGCATCGTAGGGGAATCCGGCTGCGGTAAATCGGTCATGAGCCTTTCCGTCATGAAGCTGCTTCCGAAAGGGATCGGCAAGATCAAATCAGGAGAAGTCGTCTTCGATGGGGTTCATCTCGAAGACATGGGTGAACGCCAGATCAATAAAATTCGGGGCAAGGATATTGCGATGATCTTCCAGGAGCCGATGACCTCGCTCAACCCGGTATTTTCAATAGGGTTCCAGCTGCAGGAAGTGCTCTTCAACCATATGAAACTATCAAAAAAAGAAGCGAGGCAGAAAAGCATCGCCCTTTTGAAGAGTGTCGGCATCTCCCGTCCGGAAAAAATCGTCGACGAATATCCTCATCAGCTGTCCGGAGGTATGAGGCAGAGGGTCATGATCGCCATGGCGATTGCCTGCCAGCCGAAGCTGCTGATCGCAGATGAGCCGACGACAGCCTTGGATGTAACCGTACAAGCCCAGATCCTGGAGCTCCTGAAAGAAATACAGGAAGTAAATGATATGTCCATCATCCTGATCACGCATGATCTCGGGGTAGTGGCAGAAATGTGCGATGATGTCTTTGTCATGTACGCCGGAAGAATTGTAGAGCGCACAGATGTCGACACTCTCTTCCATAATCCGAAGCATCCATATACAGAGCTGCTGATGGGCGCCATCCCGAAAATGGATGAAGAAGTCGAATCGCTAAGCACAATAAAAGGGATTGTACCTTCACTTAAAAACATGCCTAAAACGGGATGCAAGTTTGCAGCCAGGTGCCCTAAGGCAATGCCGGAATGCACTGCTGTCACCCCGCTGCTGGCTGAAAATGAAGAAGGGCATGAGGTAGCATGCCTGCTCTATGAAACTAGCAGGCCGAAAGAAGGAGTGACACTATAATGACGACAGCAACAACATCTCCCGCTCTGAAAAAAGACAAAAGCGGCAACGAAACGCTGCTTGAAGTCAGAAATCTGAAAACCTACTATCCTATCAAAGGCGGCATCCTAAGAAGGACAGTGGCTGCCGTTAAAGCAGTAGACGATGTATCTTTTGAAATCAAAAAAGGCGAGACTCTCGGCCTTGTCGGCGAGTCAGGCTGCGGGAAGTCCACAACAGGAAGGACGATCCTGAGACTTCTGGAGCCTACTGAAGGGGAAATCATCTTCGACGGCCAGGATATTACAAATCTCCGCGGAACAACTCTCAGGAAGATTCGCAAGGATTTCCAGATGGTTTTCCAGGATCCATATGCTTCACTGAACCCGATGATGATGGTAGGGAACCTTATATCCGAGCCAATCCGCAACTATACAAGGCGCTCAGAGAAAGCTCTGAAGCCGGAAGTGATGGAGCTCCTGGCAAAGGTAGGGCTTCCTGAAGATGCCTATTATAAATATCCTCACGAATTTTCCGGCGGGCAGAGGCAGAGGATCGGGATTGCCCGGGCCCTGGCACTGAAGCCCAAGCTCATCATTGCCGATGAACCGGTCTCTGCCCTGGATGTATCAGTCCAGTCTCAGGTGCTGAACCTTTTGAAAGAGCTTCAGGAAGAGTTTGACCTTACTTTCCTTTTCATTGCCCACGACCTGAGCGTCGTGAAGCATATGAGCGACCGGATTGGCGTCATGTACCTCGGCGGCCTTGTTGAAGTCGCTGATAAGTCCAGTTTATATGCAGAGCCGCTGCACCCGTATACACAGGCGCTGATCTCTGCCATCCCTGAGGCTGATCCCCGTAAAAAGAAAGAACGGATCATCCTTGAAGGCGATGTCCCGAGCCCGATCGACCCGCCTTCCGGCTGTACATTCCATCCGCGCTGCGCCCATGCAATGCCGGAGTGTTCGAAGATCAAGCCTCAATTAAAGGAGGTGAAGCCTGGGCATAGGGTTGCATGTCACTTATATAACTAAAGCTTGACCATTTTGAAAAAAAAAAGAACCGACAATTATGGGGGGAAAACGATGAAGAAATCAGCATTTTGGCTATTTTCTGTCCTGCTGGTAATGTCCATGTTCCTTGCTGCCTGCTCCGGAAATGAGAATACTTCAGGCGAAGACACTGGGAAAAAAGACGACGACAAAGATGCACAAACAACTGAAGTAGAAGGCGGAAAAGTAACATTTGGTTATACTCAGGCGTTTAAAGGCGTTTTATCTTATGCCTATTATGAAGGGGAAGATGATTCAAATGCCCTTCAGTTCATGCATGAAGGAATGGTTGCTTACAATGATGAGCTGCAACCGATCCCTAACCTTGCATCTTGGGAGTTCAATGAAGATAACACAGTTGTAACTTTCAAGTTTGAGGAAGGCGTTAAATGGCATGACGGCGAACCATTGACTGCTGAAGATATGGAATATGCCTGGTACCTGATCGCAGATCCTACATATGAGGGAGCACGTTTCGCAAACGTGGCGATGATCAAGGGTGCCCAGGAATACAAAGACGGAAAAGCTGACAAGATTGAAGGAATCAAGGTTATTGATGACCTTACAGTAGAAGTAACAGTTACAGAACCTTCTGTCAACCTGATTGACAACATCTGGTCTATTCCAGAACCAAAGCATTATTATGGAGATATTTCTTCTAAAGAACTTCCTGACTCTGACCAAGTCCGTAAAAACCCGATCGGTGTCGGACCGTTTAAAGTAACGAACATCGTTCCAGGCGAAATGATTGAATATGAGCGTTTTGATGATTATTGGAGAGGCCCTGCCAAGCTTGACGGCGTTGTCTACAAAATCATTGATCCATCCCTTGCTGCCGGCCTGATCGAAAACGGCGAAGTGGATGTTATCCAGGCTCCTTCTGACCAGTGGGGACAAATCAAAGAGCTTGGCAATATCAATCCTGTAACAATCGATGCTATGTCATACAGCTATATCGGTATCGACCAAGGACGCTATGATGCAAAAGCAGGAAAAGTTGTAATGGATAACCCTAAATTCTCTGACAAGCGCGTTCGCCAGGCATTGGTTTATGCATTGGACCGCCAGGCTTATATCGATGCTTTCACTAACGGTTTAGGTAAACCGCTTAACGTACCATTCCCATCCGTTTCATGGGCTAAGATCGACGATTCAGAAATCAACACTTATGACTATGATCCAGAAAAGGCAAAGAGCCTGTTAGACGAAGCCGGCTATAAAGATGTGGACGGCGACGGATTCCGTGAAGATCCAGACGGAAAGCCTTTCTCAATCAACTTTGATGCAATGGCAAGTGCAGAAACATCTGAAGCACGTGCTCAGTTCATCCTTCAGTCTTGGGGTGAAGTTGGAGTCAAGGCTCAGCTTAACGGCGGTTCCCTGAAAGACTTCAACCTGTTCTATGACACTATCGAAGCTGATGATCCATCTGTGGAAACTTTCCATGGTGCATGGGGACTTTCATATGATCCAGATCCATCCGGCATCTGGCTGTCAACTGACAAGTGGAATATGTGGCGCTGGCTGAATGAAGAATCCGATGCACTCATCAAGAAGGGTGTTCAATTCCCTGAAGATGAAAACCAGGATGTTATCGAATACCGTAAAGAAGTATACAACGAGTGGCAGAAACTTGTTAACGAAGAGCTTCCTGTAATCTTCTTCGACCAAAGGGAAGATGCATGGGCAATCAACAAACGTGTTGGCGGAGTCAAAGTAACTCCTGGCGGCACTGATGAGTTCTACAAATGGCACATTGTTGAGTAATAAGAAATAAGGTTTAGATAAGGGGAATGGAGTATGCTACAATACACAATCCGAAGACTTATAGGTATGATCCCAATAATTTTCCTTATCTCCATAGTGGTGTTCACCCTGGCAAAGCTTATGCCAGGGGACGCCCTCTCTGGAAAAATCGATCCGCTTAATTCCGATCCGGAATATATCGAGGAAATGCGTGAAAAGATGGGCTTGAATGACCCAATCCATACACAGTATTTCCGCTGGATAGGCGGAGTGGTTCAAGGGGATTTTGGGGATTCATTCATCCATAAGCGCGATGTAATGGAATTGATCGGCGACAGGCTGCCGAACACTGTTTTCTTAGGTTTTACTTCACTTATGATCACTTATATTCTAGCTTTTATGATGGGCAGGTTCTCAGGCAGATTTGCCTACAGTCCAGGAGATTATCTAATATCAGGAATAAACTATTTGGCCTTGGCCATTCCAAGCTTTGTTGCAGCACTAGTGGCAATTTACGTATTCTCTTTCCAGCTGGGATGGGTCCCGGCGACTGGAAGTATAGGTTCAGGCGTTGAACCAGGATCTTTTGAATATTATTTAAGTAAAATCAAGCATACTATTCTTCCTGCGCTCGTATTGGGCACGATGGCTACGGCTGGATATACCCAGTTCCTGCGCAATGATATGATCGAAAGCTCTCGCAAAGATTATGTTCGTACAGCCAGAGCAAAGGGTACGAAAGAATCAGCGATTTATAATAAGCATATCCTCAGAAATTCGGTCATTCCGATTATTACACTGCTGGGCTTTGACATTGCTGGCCTTTTCGGGGGAGCTATTATTACCGAAACCATTTTTACATATCCGGGAATCGGATACCTGTTTGTAGAATCAGTAAACTCACGTGATTATTCCGTTATGATGGCCATCACCATGATGCTGACCATCCTGACGCTTATTGGAAATTTAGTTGCAGATATACTATACGGAATAGTAGATCCGCGCATACGTTTAAGTTAGGTAGGTGAGAGTTATGGAACCAACAATTTCGCAGCAAAGTACAACGGCTGTTGAGGAGCCTGTAAAGCCTCCCAAGAGCCAGTCGCCATGGGCTCTCGCCCGCAGGAAATTCTTAAAGAATAAACTCGCCATGATCAGTCTCTGCTATCTTGTACTGATTGTGTTAGTTTCAATTTTTGCCGAGCCGCTGTCCATGCCGATTGAGGAGACGGCTAAGCTGAATTTGACTGAAATCAGCAAAGAGCCTTCAGCAGACCACTATTTTGGTACAGATAAGTCTGGGAGAGATGTATTTGCCAGGACCCTGCATGGAGGGAAAACGTCATTGACTCTTGCCTTCTCCATCACCATTTCAGTAGTTGTGATTGGAACGATCGTAGGGGCCACCGCCGGATTCTTCGGAGGCTGGGTTGACAATGTGCTTATGCGATTCACCGACTTTATGATGAACTTCCCGTTCCTGCTTTTCGTCATCGTGCTTAAGTCTATTTTCATAGAATCAAGTACAGCTACACTCATCTTCGTCATAAGTGTGCTGAGCTGGACAGGAATAGCCCGTCTGGTGCGAAGCAAGGTGATGGTAGAGAAAGAAAACGAGTATATCATGAGCTCCATCTCTATCGGCTGTTCGTCAGTTACAACGATCTTCAAGCATCTATTGCCGAATGTAATGTCTACTATTATTGTACAGGCTACATTGACACTTGCTGCCATGATCGTGGCAGAAACAGGCTTAAGCTTCCTGGGCTTCGGTGTGCCGATGAACATTCCAAGCTGGGGCAATATGCTCCAGGATGCAAGAAGTCCGGATGTATTGACCAGCAAGTGGTGGATATGGATACCGCCCGCAACGGTTCTTACACTGACAATACTATCAATCAACTTCGTTGGCGAGGGTCTGAAGGACGCATTTAACCCTAAGTCAAATAGATAATGCGGCTGGCTTCAGCCGGAACCATAAAGGGCGAGACACTTCAGGTGCTCACCCTTTTTTAATGCAGGCAGTTAAAGATCCTTTTGGGGTCTTTTTTCTTTTCGCCGTATGATTTAACCCTCTTAATCATATATATGTTAAAAAACAAGGGAGCAGGAGTATATATGGGACAAGCAAAAAGGATTCCGGCTGCCCGATGATCTTCAGACTGTTTATTTTTATCACTGGTTTTGGACTGGCTGTAGCAGGCGGGATCAGCACGGTGGCTTATTTAAATCTCTTAATTGCAGGGCATGGATTGAGTGAATACTTTTCATACATTCTTAAAAGGCCTGAGTGCGGCCTGCTCCCGGCTGGAATTGTCATTATTGCACTGGCCATATACTTTCCGCAGGGAACAGAAGAGTAAACTGTTGCACACAGAGGAATAAATTAACTATTTCCTGCCCATACTGAGTGACAAATAGTTACTTGAAGTGAGGGGTTGTAAGATGTTGTATCTTCATGATGTATGGGTGAACTGGTTTGAAGGGGAAGAGAACGGATATAATGTATGCCATTTCCATGAATGGAGAAAAGATGACAGTGTGGAATTGCTTGATCAGGTCCCGTTGTTAAAGGTAGAGCCGCTTCTTTTCAACTACATAGAAAACGACTTATCAGAACTGCCGCAGCAGCTGCTGAACGACATCTACCAAAAAGCGTATTTGCGAAAAAATCATGAACGGACCCAGCTTGATTACTGTTTTGTCGTCTCCGACGGGTCTGGCATATTGGCAGTCGATACGATCAGCTATAATATACCAATCCGCAAAAGCCGGCTAATACCCAGGCAGGAGCAGCTTGCTTACGAAATGCTTGATAATCAGGAAACAATCCACTATGCATTCAACGACCAATCCTGTTTAAAGGACTTTCACATTTTGTCGCCAGCCCCGGAAATGATGAACGGCCTCACCCGAAAAGAAAGGCAGCTGAAGCAGCTTCTCTTTATGGCTCTTGATCAGCTTCATTCATCTGGGAATACAGCTGAAATCCGTTATTGGTATACAGAATGGAATCCGGAGAAATATACTGTAATCCAGCAGCTGGAATTTGAACAAGCCTGGAAGTCGCTGTATGAGGAAACGAAACTGGGCTGGTCAGGAAAACATGAAGCTTTTTGCGAAAATATCATTAAAGGGCAGCCATTTTTTGAGAAACTGTGGGAAATGGAGCATGGCTCGAAAGTGAATTAATATGCATAATTCCTTACTGCTGGAAAAAAGGATATCTTTTTTTGCTGTAGAAAGATCCAATAAAGTTTGAAAACCCTGTTGATTGGAGTGCAAGGCACGTAGACTCCTCATAAAATGCATGCGCATTTTCTTCGTGCGATGTTAAATTCGAAGAAGAGGATTCAACGTCCTGCGGGAAATAGCGGAAGAGTTGAGACCCCGCAGCCGCTTGCGGTGAGGAGGCTCAACTCCGCCCCGCGGAAAGCGAAGTGCCTGGAACGGAAATCAACAGCCCCATTTAAAGACCTAATTTATGGGGAGGGGGATTTTAAAACCATGCCCACTTCGGTTTAATGAAAAAAGGAGCTGATAACAGCTCCTTTTTTTCATTATCGGCGTTTTCTTCCCAGCCCCATGGCGTTTTCCATTTTGGCCAGCATTTTATTGGCAGTGTATTGAGCTTTTTCGGCCCCTTTATCCAGTATTTCATCCAGCTCGCTTGATTCCATGAGCTGAGTGTATTTTTCCTGAATTGGAACGATTGTGTCGACAACCACTTTTGCAAGATCGCCTTTGAAGTCTCCGTAGCCTTTTCCCTCGTACTGCTCCTCGATATCTTCTATAGTCCTCCCGGAAAGGATGGAGTAGATTGACAAGAGATTGGAAACACCAGGCTTATTTTCTTTATCAAACTTAACGATCCCTTCAGAATCCGTAACAGCGCTTTTGATTTTTTTCTCGATCTGCTTTGGATCATCAAGCAAAGAGATGAAAGACTTCTTATTAGAGTCAGATTTACTCATCTTCTTAGTCGGATCCTGGAGAGACATAACTCTTGCCCCGACTTTTGCGATCCGCACTTCCGGGATTGTAAAGATGTCATTATATTTCTTGTTGAACCTTTCTGCCAAATCCCTTGTAAGCTCCAAATGCTGCTTCTGATCTTCCCCTACAGGAACAAGGTCTGTCTTATATAGAAGGATGTCGGCAGCCATAAGCGGCGGATAAGTCAGAAGGCCGGAAGATACTGCTTCTTTTCCATGGGACTTATCTTTGAACTGAGTCATTCTCTCGAGCTCACCGATATAGGAAACACACTGCATCATCCATCCCGCCTGTGCATGGGCAGCGACTTCAGACTGGATGAAAAGTGTTGCTTTCTCAGGGTCGATCCCGACAGCAAGATAGAGGGCAGCAAGGCTCCTGATATTTTTGCGGAGCTCCATACGGTCCTGCTGGACAGTGATGGCATGCTGATCGACAATGCAGAAATAGCAGTTATATTCGTTTTGCAATTCAACGAATTGCTTCATGGCACCGATATAATTCCCAAGTGTAAGAGTGCCGCTCGGCTGGATGCCGGAAAAGATGGTTTTCATATATATTCCTCCTTGGATGTATCAGCAGACAAAGAATTCAGCCGCAAAAATGGCGATAATTCCGCAAAGAATGTAAAAAGACCATTCGTCCCCCTGTAAAAATAGGGACGAATGGTCCGCGGTGCCACCCTAAGTGCCTCGGCTGAGGCCTCTTATCCCCGGCTTGCCTGCAGGCCGGGCTTCCCATAACGCGGGATACGCCGGAAGCTAATAGGCAGAATGAAGCAGCCTTTCGCAGCCGGAGCTCTAAAGTCCATTCGATTTGCCGGGATGTTTGTTTTCACCAGCCACAAACTCTCTGCATTCCCTGAGCAAATGTACTACTCTTTGTCATTGCTTTTTCATCAACAGTATTGGTTTTATACTTTAAAATATACCAAAACTGAAGAAAAAATCAAGGGAATTCAAAAGCTCCCGCCTGGAAATAGTTTTGGCAAAAAAGAAAAATGTGGTAAAAGTCAAGGTCCAAATGACCTTCATTCAAAGAGCAATTAAGAAAAATTTCAAAAAAATTAAAACTAGCAAACTCTTGATTTAAAAGTATTTTTTCGACAATTTTCTCAATATACCCTCCATTCAAAAATAAATGCCTCTTGCAAACAAGTTTTAAAATACATATAATAAACGTAACAAATGATTCTTTACGAATTTGTAACATTCTTGCATATAGTTCTGAAAACCTATGGATAAAGAGATTAGTAGTAAGTTTATAGCTTACAGAATTTTGGCTTATCCTTTTGATTTTTCTCTCGAATTGTCAGAATAGAGGATAATCTTTGTCTTTTGAGTTATAATCTTACTATTTTTTGCTGCGCGGATAATCAGTTTATTTTTACAATTAATTTACTGACTATTTGAGCAATATTTCCAAGGCGGACAAATGTTTATGCAAGCGTGGACAGATTCCTGCAAAAGGCATTTGTGGAAATTATATAGGGGGGTAACACCGTGAACAAAAGATTATCGATCTTTTTTAGTATGTTGCTTGTTCTAAGCATGTTCCTTGCAGCGTGCAGCGGCGGCGACAAAGACAGCGGCAGCAGCAGCGACGGCGACGGAGGAAAAGACGTACCTCAGGACTTAGCGGTTAACATTAACTCTGAACCGCCTTCACTTCACCCGGGCCTTGCAAAGGATGCAACTTCCGGAACTGTTCTTCGCCAGACTTTCGAAGGTTTGACACGCATCAATCCAGATGGAAAGCCTGAAGAAGCTGCAGCAGAAAAAATTGAAGTTTCAGAAGACCAGAAAGTTTATACTTACACTTTAAGGGATGCTCAATGGACAAATGGAGATCCTGTAACTGCTGAAGATTTTGAGTACGCTTGGAAATGGGCTTTGGACCCTGCCAACCAGTCTGAGTACGCTTACCAGCTTTACTACATCGCTGGTGGCCAGGCTGCCAATGAAGGCACTGGTTCCCTTGATGACGTTGGTGTCGAAGCAGTAGACGAAAAGACGCTTAAAGTTACTCTTGAAAATCCTACTCCATTTTTCAATGAATTGACTGCATTCTATACTTACCTGCCAATCAACAGCAAGGTTGCACAAGCAAACCCTGACTGGGCAAATGATGCAGGCGACGATTACACTTCAAACGGTCCTTTCAAAATGACTGAATGGTCACACAGTGACAAGATCGTTCTAGAAAAGAACGACACTTACTGGGATAAAGACACTGTAAAGCTTAACTCTATCGAAATGATCATGGTAAATGATCCAAATACTGAATTGTCAATGCTTGACAACGGCGAGCTTGACTGGGCTGGAGCACCGACTGGAGCACTTCCAACTGATGCTATGCAAGCCCTTAAAGACGAAGACCGCCTTGTAACACAGCCTATCGCTGGTGTTTACAACTATAAATTCAACACAACTGCAGAACCTTTCAACAACGTGAATATCCGTAAGGCATTCACATATGCAATCAACCGTCAGGAGCTTATCGACAACATCCTTCAGGGTGAACAGCTTCCAGCGATGGCTATCGTTCCGCCGTCAATGTTCGCTGAAAATGAAGAAGGCTATTTTGCTGACAATGATGTAGAAAAAGCTAAAGAATTCTTGCAAAAAGGTCTTGAAGAGCTTGGCTACAAGGATGCTTCTGAGCTTCCTGCAGTAACTCTTTCTTATAACACTTCTGAAGCGCACCAAAAGATTGCTCAGGCAATCCAGGATATGTGGAAGCAAAATCTTGGCGTTGAAGTAACTCTTGATAATTCTGAGTGGGCTGTATACCTTGATAAGGTTCATGCTCTTGACTACCAGGTAGCACGTATGGGCTGGCTTGGAGACTTCAACGATGCAATCAACTTCCTTGAGCTTTACCGTGATGCTGATGGAGGTAACAATGATACTGGATGGGAAAGCAAAGAATTCCAGGATCTGTTAGCTAAATCTGCAACAGAAGCTGATCCAGAAGCGCGTCAGCAGCTGCTGAAAGATGCAGAAGCAATCTTCATGGAAGATATGCCTGTAGCGCCGATCTACTTCTACACAAACAACTGGGTTCAGGATGAAAGCCTTAAAGGCGTAGCTGTTTCCGGACTTGGCGACGTTCAATATAAATGGGCGTACTTTGAATAAGAATAGCTAATAATAATAGCTGTCTAAACGAGAGGTATATGGGGTTTTTCCCCCATATACCTTCGTTTCTGAATAAAGCAGAAATAAAATTGGAGGTGTTTGACAATGGCGAAATATATTGGAAAACGCTTAATCTATATGATTGTCTCGCTGTGGCTTATCATCACAGCAACGTTTTTCTTTATGCGCATTGCACCAGGGAATCCATTTACATCAGAGAAAAAACTGCCTCCCGAAATTGAAGCTAACCTGAATGCCCACTACGGGCTTGATCAGCCATGGTATGTTCAATATGGGGAGTATTTACTGAGAATTTTGAAATGGGATTTCGGCCCGTCTTTCAAGTATAAGAGCCAGACAGTCAATGACTTGATCAGTGAAGGTTTTCCTGTATCTCTTATGCTCGGTATTGAAGCGATCCTGATCGCTGTATCGATTGGTGTTATTTTAGGAGTCATTGCTGCACTTAAGCACAACAAGTGGCAGGACTACACTGCGATGATCGTAGCTGTTATGGGAATTTCGGTTCCATCCTTCATCATGGCAACATTCCTTCAATATTTCCTTGCCATTAAGCTTGGCGTCTTCCCTGTAGCAAGATGGGAATCATTTATGCACACGATATTGCCTGCATTAGCACTGGCAGCTTCGCCAATGGCATTTATTGCCCGTCTGACTCGTTCTTCCATGCTTGAAGTACTGGCGAATGATTATATCAAGACGGCTAAATCAAAAGGTTTAAGCCAGGGTGTTATCACCATAAAGCATACTATAAGAAATGCAATGCTTCCTGTTGTTTCATATATGGGCCCTCTATCTGCGGGGATCATTACAGGGAGTTTCGTAATTGAGAAAATATTTGGTATTCCGGGGCTCGGCTCTCACTTTGTATTAAGCATCGCAAACCGAGATTATACCGTTATTATGGGAGTTACCGTATTCTACAGTGTTATTCTGTTAGTGTCTATTCTCCTTGTCGACATTGCGTACGGACTCATTGACCCGCGCATCAAACTTGCAGGCGGGAAGAAAGGAGAGTAAATTATGGGACAGTTATCAAAAGATAAATTCAGAGTTGTTGGCACACAAGAAAATGATGCTGAAAAAATCAGTAAACCAAGCCTGTCGTTCTGGAAAGATGTTACACTTAGATTCCGAAAAAACAAGCTTGCCATGTTCGGGATTGTGCTTTTGGCCATCCTTGTATTTATGGCAATCTTTGGACCATATATGACACCATACGATTATGCATCAAATGATCTTGGCAATAAAAATCAGTCGCCATCATCCGAGCACTGGTTCGGTACAGATGACCTTGGACGGGATGTATTTGCCCGTACATGGGAAGGTGCGCGAATTTCCCTGTTCATCGGTCTGGCAGCTGCTTTGATTGATCTCTTCATCGGCGTACTATGGGGCGGCATCGCCGGATTCAAAGGCGGACGCACCGATGAATATATGATGCGTGCAGCGGATGTCCTTTATGGTATTCCTTACTTGCTGCTTGTTATCCTTCTTATGGTTGTATTAGGACAGAGTGTCGGCACAATGATCCTTGCCATGACCATTACCGGATGGATCAATATGTCCCGTATAGTCCGTGGACAAGTCCTGTCACTCAAAAACCAGGAATATGTTCTCGCTTCACGCACCTTGGGAGCAAATGTATCGCGCATCATGTTCAAGCACCTGATCCCGAATACAATGGGCCCAATTCTGGTAACCATGACACTTACAGTGCCTTCAGCAATCTTTACTGAAGCATTCCTTAGCTATCTGGGACTTGGTTTGACACCGCCTGTAGCGAGCTGGGGAACCATGGCAAATGACGGCCTTCCGGCACTTAGATATTATCCTTGGCGCTTGTTCTTCCCTGCAACGTTTATCTGCTTAACCATCTTTGCATTTAACGTAATCGGAGACGGACTTCGTGATGCGCTAGATCCGCGACTACGCAAATAAGGAGTGAGATAAATGGAAAAATTACTCGAAGTAAAAGATTTAAGAGTCTCATTCCAGACTTATGGAGGAGAGGTCCAGGCTGTCCGCGGCGTGTCCTTCGATCTTCATAAAGGTGAGACCCTGGCGATTGTCGGCGAGTCCGGTTCAGGTAAAAGTGTTACCTCCCAGACAATCATGAAATTGATTCCAATGCCGCCGGGCAGAATAGCTGGAGGACAAATCCTCCTTAATGGCGACGATATTGTTCCAAAGTCAGAAAAGGAAATGGAAAAGATCCGCGGTAAAGAAATCAGCATGATCTTCCAGGATCCAATGACTTCCCTCAATCCAACGATGAAGATCGGCCGCCAGATCATGGAGGTGCTGATCAAGCACCAGAATATGTCATCTTCCACTGCTAAGGAGAGGGCAACAGAACTTCTGCGCCTTGTTGGAATTCCTATGCCGGAGAAGCGTGTAAACCAATATCCACACGAATTCTCAGGCGGTATGAGGCAGCGTGCCATGATCGCCATTGCACTTGCTGCGAGTCCAAAGCTCTTGATTGCCGATGAGCCTACAACAGCACTTGATGTAACAATCCAGGCTCAAATCCTTGATTTAATGAAGGATCTGCAGAGCAAAATGGATACTTCTATTATCTTCATTACCCATGACCTTGGCGTAGTTGCCAATGTAGCTGACCGTGTTGCTGTTATGTATGCCGGACAGATTGTTGAGATGGGCACGGTCGATGAAATTTTCTATGACCCGCGCCATCCTTATACATGGGGATTGCTGGCATCCATGCCTAGCCTGGAGAACAGCAACCAGACTGAACTGACAGCTATTCCTGGAACTCCTCCTGATTTGACAAATCCTCCAGCAGGAGATGCATTTGCAGCGAGGAACCAGTTTGCATTGGCCATAGACTTTGAAGAAGAGCCGCCAATGTACCAAATCTCTGAAACGCACTTTGCAAAAACATGGCTGCTTCACCCGGATGCACCGGAAGTAGAACCGCCTGAAGCTGTCAAGCGCAGGATCCGCAAGCTCTCTTCCACATTTGATAAGCCCGTTTTAGTGAAGGAGGGCAAATAAAATGGCTGAAAAATTAATTGAAATCAAGAACCTCAAGCAGCACTTTAATGTCGGCCGCCCTAATATGGTAAGAGCAGTAGACGGCATTACATTCGACATCTACAAAGGTGAAACACTCGGCCTTGTAGGCGAGTCAGGCTGCGGTAAGTCGACGACTGGGAGAACAATCATCAGACTGTACGATGCTACAGACGGACAAGTCCTTTTTGAAGGCGAGAATGTCCATGGAAGGAAATCTGCTAAAGAGCTGAAGAAATTCAACCGCAAAATGCAGATGATTTTCCAGGATCCATACGCTTCCCTGAATCCAAGGATGACTGTAGCCGACATCATCGCTGAAGGCATTGACATCCATGGGCTTGCCGCAAGCAAGAAAGAACGCATGGAAAGAGTCTATGAACTCCTGGAAACAGTCGGCTTGAACAAAGAGCACGCTAACCGTTACCCGCATGAGTTCTCAGGCGGACAGCGCCAGCGTATCGGGATTGCCCGCGCTCTTGCCGTAGAGCCTGAATTCATTATTGCTGATGAGCCTATTTCTGCTCTTGATGTTTCCATCCAGGCACAGGTAGTAAACCTGATGAAGCAACTGCAGCGTGATAAAGGGCTGACATATCTGTTTATTGCCCATGACCTTTCCATGGTTAAATATATCAGTGACAGAATTGGGGTTATGTACTTCGGCAAGCTGGTTGAAATCGCTCCAGCTGATGATCTGTATAACAACCCGCTTCATCCATACACACAGTCCCTCCTTTCCGCCATTCCTCTTCCGGACCCGGAAACAGAGAGGACAAGAAAGCGTACAACCTATGATCCTGCTGTTCATGGCTACTCTGACAGCGATCAGCTGGAAATGCGTGAAATTGCACCAGGACATTATGTTTACTGCTCTGAAAAGGAAGCAGTCCAATATAAGGCCCAATACAAAAAATAACAAAAGACGATCTCGTTCCGAGATCGTCTTTTGGCTTTTAATTACATCAAAAAAAGAGAACAGCAAAATTTCAAAAATTCGTTGCAGGTGATGTAAAAAGCCAAGTTGTAAAAACGATCTATTTCGGAATGTGAAGTATCACTTTACCCCTTTTTCTCGTTAACGCATTTATCTTGTAATAATAATACAACATTTTGATAACAATTACTATTACAAATTTTCTATATATTCATTAAAGCAACTAAAAACTAAAAAATACTAGTTTTCATGTGTAACAGGAAAGAAGAAAGGGAATGAGTACCATGTTGTTGCTTTTTACATATATAAATGAAAGCAGGCTGCCTTTATAATGAAATTATAAGGATAGAAGGGAGAAGAATATGAAGGCTTTAAAAATGACTGCAGCTGCAGCTGCTTTGTCTTCACTTATCACAATACATGCCAGTGCTGAAGAGAGTGAAAGACTGTCAAACAGCTCCATGCCCGTAAGAGAATACATAGAATTGAAAAAAGAACTGCCAGCAGCCATGGCACGATTTAAATATGATTCAGGCTACACATTTGAATATCCTGATGCTGTAAGGGGAGTCTATGTTACTGGACATTCTGCCGGCGGAGAAAAATTTAATAAGTTAGTAGACCTGATGGATAAAACAGACTTGAATGCCATGGTCATCGATATAAAGGATGACTGGGGCAATCTTACTTATATTCCTGAAGGAGATTCGCCTTACAGTTCCATCGGCAAACCTTACATCAAAGAGCCTGCGAAGGTTTTGAAAACGATGGAGGAGAAGAAAATTTATCCTATTGCCCGTGTGGTTGTCTTCAAAGACAGCGTATTGGCCAATAGCAAGCCGGAATGGTCCTACAAGGATGGAAATAAGGTTTGGTCAAATGGCAGAGGTGAATCATTCGTAAACCCATTCCTGAAAGAGGTATGGGATTATAATGTCGGGATTGCCATTGAAGCTGCAAAGATGGGCTTCCAGGAAATTCAGTTTGATTATGTCCGTTTTCCTGAAGGGTTTGAAAAACGTGAAGACACTTTAACCTATTCTACTGGAAAGTATAATGGCGCTGAAGACAATGTGCAAAAAAGGGTTCAGGCTGTCACAGACTTTGTAGCCTATGCCAGGGAACAGCTTGAGCCATATGATGTCCAGGTTTCCGTTGATATATTTGGCTACAGCGCAACACTGCCGGAAGCACCGGGGATCGGCCAGAATTTCTCTAAGATATCCTCTAATGTTGATGTGATTTCTTCCATGATATATCCTAGTCACTGGACATCCTATTTCGGGATCAGCAAGCCTGATCTAGAGCCATATAAGCTTGTGGCTGAATATTCTAAGCTGGAAAAGAAGAAGCTTGCAGAGCTGGAAGAAGCTCCTGTATCAAGGCCATGGCTCCAGGACTTTACAGCTTCGTGGCTGGGGGCAGGGAATTACAAGGCATACGGCAAGCAAGAGGTAGAAGCCCAGATCAAGGCGCTTAAAGACCAGGGCATCAATGAATATCTCCTTTGGAATGCAGGCAATTCCTACACAGAAGGCGTTGACTATACACCAGGGGAATAACAAGAGAGAAGCCGGGCAAATTTGGCCCGGCTTCATCTTTGTTCAATGGAACGGCCTTTTTACAGGATAAGGCCGCATATGAATGATGTTTTCCAAAGAGCATTAACAGCATGCTGTTATTTGACACAGGATCTGTATGCGGTATCATAGTATATGGCAGGATCAGTTTTGCTTTCTGCCGCCTACATTTTTCCACCCAGTCTGCACCTTTGCGGATTGATCCACAAATTCGGATTTTCGTTTACCGCCGAACAGCTTCTCGCCGATTCCATTCGCTGCAACTCCAATTATAGCAGTAATCCCAATCACGAGCAGGGCAACAATCGATAAATCCGCAGCAAATTCAATCATATAAACCTCCATCTTTCTTTTCACAGCGGCGCTGCGAATAATTTGTATTGCCAAATGTCAGTATCCCTTTCTATTTATTGTAAAAGAACCGCAGTTATTAGAAAAGGTTTATTGTATAAATACTTTACAATTTGGCAAATTATTAGTGTATTTTACGTGTGCGTTTCCAAGCGGGGAAATTATGCCCTGCATCAGCCGGGAAAGTGTGGAGAAAGATGGATGCTTATCGGACTGGACTATTAAATAAAAGGAGTTAAAATATGCATTGGTATGAAAAATTAAATCAATATTTCCCTATTGAAGAAATGAAGTCCCGCGAGCATATGGAGACACTTCTCAAGGAACGCTCTGAAATCTATCATAAGGACGAAGGCGATAACCATGTTCTGATGTATGTTGAACTGGATAACTTCGTGTTCATCGACTACCTGTTTGTTTCAAAGGCAGCCAGGGGACAGGGGCTGGGCCATAAACTCCTTGATAAGCTTAAGAAAAAGCGAAAGCCGATCATCCTTGAAGTAGAGCCGGTTGATTATGAAGACACCGACACGGAAAAAAGGCTCAAGTTTTACAAGCGGGAAGGCTTTGAGCATGCCCAATCGATCGGATACAGAAGGCGTTCGCTGGCAACAAAGGAAATCAACAGCATGGAAATCCTTTATTGGGCCCCTGGAAATGAATCGGAAGAACTGATTTACGACAGCATGAAGAAGACATATGAGCTGATTCATACGTATAAAGATGCTCACTTTTACGGAGAATCGTACCAGCCGGTAGAGGAAGTGCTGACATTTGAAGAAGATAAAAGTTCTGAAGACGTTTTGAAAGGTCTTTAGGAAAAGTGCTGCTATTTTTAATAGCAGCATTTTCATTTTCATAAATTAATTGAGAATTAAAAATAAGGTTTACTGCCTGGGCAGCATGGGTATAAAACATATAAAGGTCATTTAAGGCATCAGGCCATTAAAAGTTCTACATAAATATGGCCATCAAGCAGGGAAAGGTAGAATCTATTAAAATTTTTGAAACTTTTGTCTCTCTCGTACGTCTTATATAGTAGAATGCTTTAGAAAAATGAACTGTAGAACCTTTGCATAAGTCTTTTAGCATATTTCTAAAAAGGTATACCAAATGCATGTTTAATGGTGTATAATAATTAATATAAATTACTAATTTAAAGTAATTTTAATTAAGGGTTCATATTTTCTGAGTATAATTCTTGTAAAAGATCTTTATATATGTCTAATTTAAGGAGTGTGAATTTGTAAAATGGTCACATTATACACTTCACCAAGTTGCACATCTTGCAGGAAAGCGAAATCATGGCTTGAAGAGCATGAAATAGGCTATAAAGAGCGGAATATTTTTTCCGAACCCCTTTCAATTGATGAAATCAAGGAAATCCTCCGTATGACGGAAGATGGTACGGATGAAATTATCTCTACGAGATCAAAAACGTTCCAAAAACTTGACGTAAACCTCGAAACCATGCCGCTTCAAGAGCTGTTTGAATTGATTAAGGATAACCCGGGCCTGCTCCGCCGTCCAATCATTATTGATGAAAAGCGCCTTCAGGTTGGCTATAATGAAGATGAAATCAGACGATTCCTTCCGCGCAAAGTACGTACGTATCAGCTGCGGGAAGCACAGCGTATGGTTAACTGATGAATCAGCTCTTTATCTCTTTGAGATAGGGGGCTTTTTATTTTGTGCTTTTTTGTTCTTTTCCGCTGATTTATATATACATAAGCCATACTGGCTTATCGGCAAGCTCAGTTGTTTGTACACAATTAAAATTTTTGGTAAGATTAAATGTACTAAAATGAAGCATATAGGCATACAATGGTTTTTTAAAACCTGCTTCGTTTTAATTCCCTTTATCCCCTTTTTGTCATAAAATAGGAGTATAAGGCAACAATACAGTTACCTTCCTAGAAAGATTAAAGCCAACTTTATTGGGTAAAGGATATAAACAACATCTTATGGGGGTATTTAGTCCCTTCAACAATCGCCGGAAGGGAGAGTTCTGAATGGAAATTGAACGGATTAATGATAATACTGTCAAGTTTTACATTTCTTATATTGATATAGAAGAGAGAGGCTTTGACCGGGATGAAATCTGGTACAACAGGGAGCGGAGCGAGGAACTCTTTTGGGAAATGATGGACGAAGTGCATCAGGAAGAAGAGTTCATGGTGGAAGGGCCTTTATGGATTCAGGTACAAGCTTTGGATAAAGGGCTCGAGGTGCTTGTTACCAAGGCGCAGCTTTCCAAAGACGGCCAGAAATTCGAACTTCCCGTCCCTGAGGATAAGCTGAAAGATCTGCCTGTTGAAGAGAGGATCGAGGATTTGCTGGATCAGCATTTCACAAAGCATGAAGATGAAGAAGACTCTTCTTATGAAGATAATCTTGAGTTTCTTCTGAAATTCGATGATTTTGAGGATATCATTTCCCTTTCCAAAACCTCCAGCCTTGATTCCTTGGCGACAAAGCTTTATTCATTTGAAAATAAATATTATTTGTATGTTGAATTTCCTGACGAGGAAGATCTTGATGAAGAGCAGATTGATAATGCTTTAAGCATCCTGCTTGAATTCGGCCATGAAACCCAGACGACGATCCACCGGATTGAAGAATACGGTAATCTTATCATAGCTGAGAATGTATTCGGGGAGCTCAGGAAATATTTTGATTAAACAATGCCGATTTCTGAATGAAATCGGTGTTTTCTTTGTATATAGAAGGCAGCATGATTTTGCCGGTTGGGACAGGTGACAGCAATAATGAAAAACGCCGTTAGGGTTACCATATTCAGCGGATCCCTGATCTTACTCCTTTTTGCAATCAACAAATTTTTTCCGGTCAATGGCGGCTTTCTGGGTTATTTCAGCCTATTGGTAACTTTATCCGTCATTTTTATTGGGTTCATCATTTTCCTTGAAAACCGCCATCCCTCACAGACTTTGACCTGGCTGGTGGTATTAGGGGGGTTTCCCCTGCTCGGATTTATTTTCTACCTCCTTTTCGGGCGGAACTACCGGAAAGAAAAGATGTTCCGGAAAAAATATTTTTTGGATAAAGAAGCTTTCAGGAAAGTGCAGGAAAACCATGGGAGAAATTACGCTGAAAAAGTACGGCAGATGGGAGAGCATCAAAGGAAGCTTTTCCGTTTGGCCCATGAAATCGGGAACAGCCCTATCTCCTTTGCCACCAGCACAAGAGTTCTTACAAATGGAGAAGAAACCTTTGATCAGATCCTTGGAGCTCTCAGGAGTGCCACCCATCACATCCATTTGGAATATTATATTGTCCGGGATGATCAAATCGGGATGGAGATTAAAGAGATACTCATGCAAAAGGCAAGGGAAGGGGTCAAAGTGAAATTTTTGTATGATGCGGTGGGCTCCTGGAAAATGTCCAAGAAGTATATTCGCGACTTAAGGTCATCAGGGGTGGAGACAGTTGCATTTGGGCCAGTAAAAATGCCGCTGCTGAACAGCAAGTTCAACTTCCGCAATCACCGTAAGATCATTGTCATTGACGGCAATACAGGTTTTATGGGCGGCCTTAACATCGGTGATGAGTATCTGGGGCGCAATCCTTATTTTGGTTTTTGGCGCGATACCCATCTGATGCTCCAGGGGGAAGCGGTGCGTACATTGCAGCTCATATTTCTGCAGGACTGGTATTATATGACCAATGACAGCTTTTTGACAGCTGAATATCTGACCCCGGTTCCCGAGGAAAACAATCATGGCGGGGTACAGCTGATTGCCGGGGGACCGGATAATGAATGGAGTGTCATTAAGAATATCTTCTTCTCGATGATTACTTCTGCGAAAGAATCGGTATGGATTGCCTCTCCTTACTTTATCCCTGATGAAGATATATTCACCGCCATCAAAGTAGCTGCGCTGAGCGGGGTTGATGTCCGCCTGCTGGTGCCGCATCGGCCGGATAAGCGTATTGTTTTTCATGCTTCAAGATCTTATTTTCCTGAGTTGCTTGACGCAGGCGTGAAGATTTATGAGTATCAAAAGGGCTTTATGCACAGCAAGATTGTGATTGTCGACAATGAGCTGGCTTCTATCGGAACATCAAATATGGATATGAGGAGCTTTCACCTGAATTTTGAAGTCAATGCTTTCCTGTTTAAAACTCACAGTACACAAAAGCTTGCTTCTGAATATCTGCTTGATCTTAATGATTCCCAGGAAATGACAAGTGCTCTTTTCGGCAAGCGGCATATTGGGTACAGGCTGCTGGAATCAACTGCCCGCCTGTTGTCACCTCTGCTTTAGGGATTAAGCAGCTAATATATCAAGGGGGAATGCCGCAGCAGCTGCTGCGGCATTTTTCTATGAAGGGACGATCCCTGGCAGGATATCCATTTTAAACAGCGAATTAGTAATAATGAAAAAGAAAGGAGGCGAAACTATGCTGACAGCAATCCGTAAATCAGGCAAGTATATCAATACTGCTGACTTCACGGACAGGGAAATGCTCAGGAACCTTAAGCTAAAAGAGGACAGCTTTCATTGTCCCGTCTGCAGGGAAAAGGTAATGCTGAAGGTGGGCAGGCGGAAGATCCCCCACTTTGCCCATTATAAGGAACTTTCCTGTGAA
Source organism: Bacillus infantis (assembly GCF_020171945.1). Taxonomy (GTDB): domain Bacteria; phylum Bacillota; class Bacilli; order Bacillales; family Cytobacillaceae; genus Bacillus_AB; species Bacillus_AB infantis_A. Next base: position 355,489 of record NZ_JAIVAP010000003.1, read on the forward strand.
GCATCCTTTGAAAATGAGTCAGAGTACCATATGAAGGGAAAGCTTGATATTTACCGGTGGCTGATGGCCAATAATGTGCATGCCAGGCTGGAAACATATATAAAAAGCATCAAACAGCGCCCGGATGTCTGCTTTGTTTACGGCGGAAAGAAATTTGCCGTTGAATTCCAGTGCTCCCCTATTCCGGAAACACTGTTTGCCAGCAGGACGAGGGCTTACAAAGAGGCAGGCTTCACGCCCATCTGGATACTGGGAGGAAAAGAGATCAGGCGGACCTCTGCCCGAAAAGCAAGCTTCTCTGAGTTTCATTATTCGTTTGTCAACCGTTCATCAGATACTCCCTATCACTTGCTTTCTTACTGCCCCGATGCACAGAGCTTTATTTTCCTCTCCAATATCTGCCCGCTTACCACCCGTAATGTCCTGACAGACATCTCTGTTATACCGCTGCATAAAATGAATCTTCCAAGTCTAATAACTCCCCCATGGATTGTCCGTTTTCCGCCGGCAGGCTGGCATGAGGAAATCTCCAGGCTGCTGCAAACTTATACGCTGACTCCCAACACATTCAAACATCCCTACTATATGGCCATATATCAAGCTGGACTAAATATCTCCCTGCTCCCGCCGCATATCGGCATTCCTGTCAACCATTCTCCATGGATTTCAACACCTCCGCTAGTCTGGCAGGGGTATCTGCATACTGACTGTTTCATAGGCCTGGAACTTGGAGGGAAGGTGACTGAGGATGAAATCCTGCAGTCACTGAAGCGGCGGATTTTGGCTGGCGATGTGAAAGTCAGGGTGCTTCCCCTTGCAAAAGGAGAATTCAGCCTGGCTATTTCAGAATATTTAAGCCATTTGTCAGCCAACGGAATCTTTAAGTATGAGGGAGGAGGGAGGTACAGTCTCGCGCAGGAATGGACTGTCCCCAGGACAATGGGTGAAGCCGAGATGTTGAGAATGTGTTTTTATAAAAGAATGGAGGAACATTGGCAATCATGTGGAATGGGCAATAATGAAAACAGCTTCACTGACATACAATAAGGGGAGATTTATAATAAAGAAGGAATTTCCCTTTGAAGGTAGAAATAACTAGTAAACCGATTTTTTATGCGGACCACGAAATAAATGAAATGGAGGATATAGACATGGCAAATGAAACTGCAGTAAAGAAATTGCCTTCAAGAAGTGAAATAAAGACCGAAGACACATGGAGGCTTGAAGATATTTTTTCAAATGACGATGCCTGGGAAAAAGAATTCCAGGAAGTTAAGCAGCTGCTTCCTGAAGCAGGCGGGTTCCAGGGCAAATTGGGGGACAGTGCAGACAAGTTATATGAAGCCCTCCAATACCAGGATCATCTGCTTGAAAGGCTGGGCAGGCTATACTCTTATGCCCATATGAGATATGACCAGGATACGACTAATTCCTTTTATCAGGGACTGGATGACCGCATTAAAAATCTATATTCTCAGGCAGCGAGCAGCCTGGCCTATATTGTGCCCGAGATCCTGGCAATCGATGAAAACAAGATCAGCAGCTTTCTTAACGAAAAAGAAGAGCTGAAGCTATATGAGCACTCTTTGGAGGAAATCAACCTTCAAAGGCCCCATGTATTATCTGCAGAAGCAGAAGCGCTGCTTGCTCAGGCTTCAGAAGTCCTTGATGCACCAGGAAACACGTTTGGCATGCTGAATAATGCCGATCTTGAATTTCCATCCATTAAAGATGAAAACGGGGAAGAAGTCGAGGTTACACATGGCCGATATATCCGTTTTCTGGAGAGCGACGACCAGCGTGTCCGCAGGGATGCCTTCAAAGCGGTGTATGATACTTACGGAAAGTTCAAAAATACTTTTTCGAGCACCTTGAGCAGCAATGTAAAAAAAGACAATTTCTATGCCCGTGTCAGGAATTATGATTCTGCACGCCACGCTGCACTTTCGGATAATAATATCCCTGAAAGCGTCTATGAAAATCTGGTCAATACAGTCAACGACAACCTCCATCTTCTCCACCGCTACATTAAGCTGAGAAAAGAGGTCCTGGGCCTTGAAAAGCTTCATATGTATGATCTCTTCACACCTCTTGTCAAAGATGTGAAAATGGAAATTCCTTATGATGAAGCAAAGGATTATGTTTTAAAAGGGCTGGAGCCGCTTGGAGAAGAATATCTTTCCGTATTGAAGGAAGGGTTTGAAAACCGCTGGGTCGATGTCCATGAAAATAAAGGTAAAAGAAGCGGAGCCTACTCTTCAGGTGCATATGGCACAAATCCATATATTCTGATGAACTGGCAGGACAATGTGAACAATCTGTTCACCCTGGCCCATGAATTCGGGCATTCTGTCCATAGTTACTATACAAGAAAAACGCAGCCATATCCTTATGGCAATTATTCAATCTTTGTGGCAGAGGTGGCTTCCACATGCAATGAAGCCCTGCTTAACGACTATCTGCTGAAAACGATTGATGATGACCAAAAAAGACTGTATCTGCTGAACCATTATTTAGAAGGATTCAGGGGCACGGTGTTCCGCCAGACAATGTTCGCAGAATTCGAACATCAGATCCACCAGAAAGCCCAAAATAATGAGGCATTGACTGCAGATGCTCTGACCCAGGACTATTATGAGCTGAACAAAAAGTATTTCGGCGAAGAAGATATTGTCATCGACGAGGAAATCGGGCTGGAATGGTCCCGGATCCCTCATTTCTATTACAATTACTATGTTTATCAATATGCTACAGGCTTCAGCGCCGCAACTGCACTAAGCAAGCAGATCCTTGAAGAAGGTAAGCCGGCTGTTGAAAGGTATATCAACTTCCTGAAGGCAGGAAGCTCAGATTATCCGATCGAAGTGCTGAAAAAAGCGGGTGTTGACATGACAAGCCCTGCTCCGATTGCAGATGCCTGCAAAGTATTCGAGGAGAAGCTGAATGAGATGGAGGCCCTATTGAAGAGGGTTAAGCAGTAAAACAAAGAAGGGGATAGACTTATTCCCTTAGTGAAATGCACAACGTGAAAAACGCTCAAAAAGCATGTTAAATCGTCTATGATTTAGCGTGCTTTTTTTATTGGTAGGAAGAAATGCTGCCGGTGAAGCATTTTGATGGGCTGATGCATGCGGGGGACGTGCGACAGTGAAGGTATAAGGTGAGTAAGGCGCTGAATCTGTAGATTTGGCGCTTTATTTGTGGACTGGAGATAGTTTGATCGGAGGGGGAGGGCGTTTATTTGCGAGTTTGTGAGGATATTTGCGGGATTTTTAATATATTTGCGAGTTTTAGGAAATATTTGCGACTTTGCTGAGTTTATTTGCGGGTTTTCGTTTTTATTTGCGAGCAGGGATGAGAGGGACTGGCGAAGTTGAGCGGACATCTGGCAGGAAGGAAGCTGCTGCAGGACGATATTAGCAACTTTTCCTGTTTATTAGCAACTTTCCTGGTTTACTAGCAACTTTCACCATATATTAGCAACTTTTCAATTATATTAGCAACTTCCGCCATATATTAGCAACTCTGCAAACCTTCACCCCGGCATCCCCTTAAAACCGCTCCAAACTTGCTGGTCACACCTGGACAATCGCCTCCATTTTTCCGCTTAAAAACCTTTAAACCGCCTCCTTTCATTTATATACAGTACCAGAATTAGAAGGGCCACGAATAAGAGCGGCGAGGTGATGATGAGGGGCAGCATTTTCATGAGGCCCAATATATTCAGAATGAAAGCAGCAGTGACTGCCAGGATGATCAAAAATAAGATGGCTTTGCTTTTAAGCATACTTAACCTCCTGGTTATGGTTTCAAGGCTTGTATATGTATATGCAAAAAGCGGGGGATAATTTCGTACCAAATTTGCGAAGAGATGAGCAAACCCTTGTTTATTCTGCAGCCATTATAACTTCGCGCCAATTATCTGAAGAAATGAACAATATTTTGTTTTTCTGCACTCATTATGATTTAGTGACAATTCTGTGAAGAGATGAACAATCTCTTGTTTAATCTTCAGCCTGTATGATAAGATTTACTTGTGACATAGTTCACAAACAAACAAAAAATCAAACCCCCTTTCTATTATTGAAACATAAAACTCCCATCCTGAAATATAAGAAAAGCCCTGCAGATGCAGGGCTTTTCTTATATCCTGTTATTCCCCGGAATACCTCCAAAAAGTCCCGTATTTTGCAGGAAGCTGTTCGACCAGCTGCTTTAATTGGAGTTTTTTCATTTCTTTTTCCACCTGGGAAACCGTCATATTGTAGACAACTGCAATTTCCTTGGTTGCTACCAGCTTAAAGTATTTCAGGAATGCTTCCAGGGAAGGCGGCTCAGAAGGTTCAGGCTTCATCTGCAGCATTTCTTCAATGATCTGGACATACACCTCATAAGGGTAATATCCTGTGACTTTAATACCTTCATCTTCAATATTTTCATTAAAGAATACAAGAGTAGGTATTTCCTGTACATCCATTTCTGAAGTGATTTTCAAGTCGCACTGAAAAGCTTTAGCTGCGCTGTCTGAGTGGATATCAGCAACAAATTCGACAACATCAAGTCCGACACTCTGTGCACAGGATTTGAGTACATCGAAGTTTGAAACATTCTGCTTTTCAAGGAAAAGCACCTCCTGCAGCTTCCGCAGAAAGCGGATTCCTGCTTTTCTTCCCTGCAGCTCGGCTGCCTTTATGGCAATGGAGGCCAGGTGCGGGGATGAGACCGGGTTTTCAAACCAGAGATTGCCATCGCATGACATCCCTGAACGGCTTGCGGTTTTTTCCCAATAGTCCGCGAGGCTTTCCAGCTTCTGCTTCCTTCCCATGTTAAGGGAGGCAAGCCTGCCGCTAAGGACATGCTTAAAGGAAAAATAGCTTCCATATTCAATCATCAGTTTCTTAATAATCGGCTCCAGCGCCCAGCACTCGGGACAGAGAGGATCGACGAACATGTAAATCTCAATCCGCTTTTTCTCGCTGCCCTGGCAATGAGGAGATGCATACATGAATTGAGATGTTTCTTTTTCCCTCACTTGCTCTCACCTTTCATCATATCTTTTTCTGGTGTATTGATCATATGCTGTGCCGTTAATGCGAGCCGGGAGAAGAAATGCTGCCTGAAGTCGCCTTCCAATCCTGTTTCATCCATAGCCTGTTCCATGCATGACAGCCATGCCTTTGCCCTTGTTTCTGTAATTTGGAAGGGGAGGTGGCGGGCTCTTAGCATAGGGTGCCCATGTTCGGATGTATATAAAGCAGGTCCTCCAAGATATTGTGTCAGGAACTGCTTTTGCTTTCTGGCCGTTTCAGTTAAATCATCAGGGAAGATAGGAGCGAGATCAGGGTGCTGTCCAACCAGGCTGTAAAAAACATCAACAAGCCGGTGAAGTTTTTCTTCGCCAATAGCATCGAACGGTACAGTCATTTTCTCGGCCATTATAAAAACTCCTTTTCGAGTTTAATGAGTAAGTTTCCAAAAGATTCGTTATAGCAGGAACATAATTTTTCTTTTAATCTTCCTGTGCTTTCTTTATTTTAACAACGCCCTTTTTATATCTCAAACAAATAGCTTAAGGACAAGCAGAACAAAGGGGCGGCATTCATTACTTTAACCAATATCACGGAATATTTCCAGCGTGAGCCATTGTCAGATCAATATGAGGGGGAAAAGAGGTGTTTTTCGCAAAAAAAGCCTTTTGCAGAGCCAGGGGCTGCAAAAGGCTTACTTCAGAATTTCTTCAAGAGAAGAAGCTGCCGGTCACTTTTTTTACATAGTTCAAAGTTTCTTTAAAAGGAGGGATGCCTCCGTATTTATCAACATTTCCTGGGCCAGCATTGTATGCTGCAAGCGCCTTTTCAATGTTTCCGTCATATCTGTCCATCATTTCCCGTAAATATTTGCTGCCGCCCAATATATTGTCACGGGGATCGAATACATTTTTGACGCCAAGGCCTTTGGCTGTTTCCGGCATAAGCTGCATCAGCCCGGAAGCCCCGGCAGCACTGGAAGCCCCGGGATTAAAGTTGGATTCCTGCTTGATGACGGAATGGATGAGCTTGGCAGGAAGCTTGTACAGCTCTGCTGCCTCATTGATAATTTCTGAAAAAGGTTCTCCATTTCCGCCTGAAAGCTTTGTAAAGCTGGCAGGGGGCAGGGCGGCAGCCATTTTTCCAGACAGGAATGTTTCTGCTCCCGCTTCCGCAGCTGCCAGAACTTTGGGTGCCTCATCTGCTGCCATCATCTCATTCATGATGCTGGTAAAGACACTGCCCAAGCCTGAGTCTGAAGGGGCACTGTTTCCGCCGAAATTCTGGAGGGCCTGGAGTTCAAGCATCACTTTCAGTTGGTCAATGTTCATTGCTGGCTCCTTTTATATAACTGCCAAAGCTGTTTAATCATTCAGCAGTGTTCATTTTTAATTTTTGACGGTAAAACCTCTTAATTTTATTTTCGGTCTTTCTTTCGGGAATGTTTAGATGTTTCAGGAAAAGGATAAATTCCTTCTTTCCTTTTTCGCTGTCACTTACCTCATATTCTAATTCATAATCCTCGCAATTTAAATAGGAACTATGGTCGAGAACCATCAGGCCGCCTTTGTAAGCTTTTTCGGCCCGTCTGGTAGAGAGGGATCCAAAGTATTCGAGTTCGGCAACAGGAATGCGCATGGTTTCCAGCGCTTCTTTTATAAGGCCGTCCGGAATGGCTCCTGCCTGCATGCAGGCATCTGCTTCTATATGCGAAAGCTGTATATTTGTCTCGAGCAGGCCTTCATCTGCAGGCTGCTTGAGCGTCATTTCATAGGTCCCGTTTTTCATGCGGATTCTTAACGCGCTCTTCCTGTCCTTGAGTTTAAAGTCAGGTGTATCAAAATAATGGTTTTCCTGCGTGAAAAAATCTGCCGGTTTAAACTGCAGGAAGGCTGCCGCCTTCTCAAATTCATGCTGTTCCAGCATGTTTTTAAATTCTATTTCAATGTGCTGTGAATGGCTCATATCATTTGTGCTCCCCTGAGTATAGTCAGTTTTATTATCTCTTTCTTTCAGCCAGACTTCAATCCTTAGGATATGGAAACAACCTGTGATAAAATAAGGGAGAGTATTGGAGGTTGGAATTCATGAATAAAAAAATAGACATAATCAAGGCGGCACTGACAGAAAAGAACGAGCTGCTGCTGGAAACAGAACAGGATATTAATGGGCTTAAGGCGAATGGACAAATGCTGGTCGATTCAGATAATCTGGCATTTGTTTATATTGCGGAAAGCAATGATGAATATACATACATAGTCCTTTCAGAAGGCATATGGGCCTTGATGAGCCAGGCTCTTGCAGCAGGGGCGGATGCCTATCTGGCAAACGGTCCCGAAAGGCTGCCTCTTCCGCAATTCAGGGAGGAACTCGGCTATCTTATCGAGAATATTAAAGGCAACAGTAATTATGGAGATGAAATGGTGGCAAAGGTAGAGGCCGCCTTCTGACAAGCGCAGTAGCCCCCGGCAAGAGGCTGGTGCACCGCGGCCTTCCTCCGGAAAATAGAGAAAATGGGATGAGGTGAAGATGCGCATGAAGCATTGGGATCAATTTTTAGCACCTTATAAGCAGGCTGTCGAGGAATTGAAGGTAAAACTGAAAGGGATGAGGGGCCAGTTCGAACTGGATTCCTCAAATTCCCCGATTGAATTTGTGACAGGCAGGGTAAAGCCGATTGCGAGCATATTGGATAAAGCCAATCAAAAAGGGATCCCGCTTGATAAGCTGGAAACCGAAATGCAGGATATCGCCGGTTTGAGGATGATGTGCCAGTTTGTGGATGATATAAAACTGGTTGTTGAAATGCTCCGCCGCAGGAACGATTTCGAGCTGATAGAGGAAAGGGATTATATTTCCCACAAAAAGGCAAGCGGCTACCGTTCCTATCATGTTGTCATAAGGTATCCTGTCCAAACGATCAATGGCGAGAAAAAAATTCTTGTTGAAATCCAGATCAGGACACTGGCCATGAACTTTTGGGCGACCATAGAACACTCATTGAATTATAAATACCGCGGCCAATTCCCGAAGGATATACAGATGAGGCTGAAAAGGGCAGCTGAGGCCGCCTTTCGCCTGGATGAAGAAATGTCCTTGATCAGGGGAGAAATACAGGATGCACAGGCGTTCTTCACCCGGAAGAAAGAGCATCAGAAGGAAGGCGGAAGCTGACGGCGGCAAGGCTTCTGACCTGCACCCGGGCAAGGGGCAAACAGCGATTTTGAAAAGGAGAGAAAAAGCATAATGAAATTTGCCATTACGTCTAAAGGCGACTCCAAATCAAATACACTTATGCATAAAATGAAAACGTATTTACTGGACTTTGATTTAATATATGATGAGGATCAGCCGGATATTGTTGTATCCATAGGCGGGGATGGCACGCTTCTCTATGCTTTCCACCGGTACAGCAGCAGGCTGGAAAAAACGGCTTTTGTCGGAATCCATACAGGACATCTTGGCTTTTATGCTGACTGGGTGCCGGAAGAAATCGAAAAGCTGGTTATTGCCATTGCCAAAACGCCGTACCAGGTGATTGAATATCCGCTTCTTGAAGTGATCATCCGCTACCAGCATGGAGGAAGGGAAACGAGATATCTGGCCTTGAATGAGTCGACAGTCAAGAGCATCGAAGGCACACTGGTGATGGATGTTGAAATCAGGGGACAGCATTTCGAGCGCTTCAGGGGAGACGGCCTTTGCCTGTCCACACCTTCAGGAAGTACGGCTTATAATAAAGCGCTTGGAGGGGCGATCCTCCATCCTTCGCTTCCTGCCATCCAGTTTGCGGAAATGGCTTCCATCAATAACCGGGTATTCAGGACACTGGGTTCACCTCTTGTTCTGCCGGCCCACCATACTTGCATGCTAAAACCGGTCAATGTACCGGATTTTCAGATCACAATCGATCATTTGACGCTCCTGCACAAGGATGTAAAGTCGATCCAGTTCAGGGTGGCGGATGAGAAGATCAGGTTTGCCCGTTTCCGTCCATTTCCATTCTGGAAAAGGGTCCATGATTCATTTATTACCGACAACTAAGAAGGGATGAGCCCGTCCATGGATTCGTTCACATTAAATTGGAGAATCGAGAAGCAGGACAGCGGACAGTCCATAAAAGAGTATCTGAAGCAGCGTGAAATTTCCAAAGCTGCCCTGACTGATATAAAGTTCAGCGGCGGGAAGATCGAAGTGAATGGCAATGAGGAAAATGTGCGCTATCTGCTAAAGGAGGGGGACTGCCTTTACCTCAGTTTTCCTTCCGAAAAGCCGAGTCCAGGGATGGAAGCAGAAGACATCCCCCTGGATATTGTGTATGAAGACCCCTATGTACTGGTCGTCAATAAGCCATCCGCTATGAGCACCATCCCCTCAAGAGAGCATCCCCGCGGCAGTCTTGCGAATGCACTCATCGGCTATTACAGGAAAATCGGTCTTGCGTCGACGGTCCATATTGTCACAAGGCTTGACCGCGATACTTCAGGGCTGGTCCTGGTTGCCAAGCACCGCCATGTCCATCATTTAATGAGCACACTTCAAAGAGAAGGCAGGGTAAAGAGAACCTATGAAGCCTTTGCAGAAGGGAAGCTATTCCCGGAGGAAGGGTCCATACAGGCACCGATTGCCCGCAAAAAGGACAGCATCATTGAAAGGGAAGTCAACTTCCTTGATGGCCAGTATGCCTGCACGCATTATAAGGTAAAAGGAACCGGGGATTTCACTTATGTGGAGCTGGTGCTTGAAACAGGGAGGACCCACCAGATCAGGGTCCATCTTTCCCATCTCGGCCATCCCCTGCTTGGGGACGGGCTGTATGGAGGGAATAAAAATCAAATCAGCCGCCAGGCCCTTCATTGCCGGGAGCTCCGTTTTTTTCATCCGTTCCTGGACAGACAGCTTTGTTTTTCAGCAGAGCTGCCTGATGATATGAAGAACTTGCTGGAATAGAAGACAGCCGCCTTTTTTAGGCGGCCTTTTTACTATTCCAGGCAGATATTTAAAGGATGTCCCGGAACTTTTCTGCAGTGAAAGGCATGGAGGAGCCGACAGAAGCCAATTCCATTTCCGGGTATCTTAAGGCCGTAAGCTTATTGCCAAAAACAGCACCAGTATCAATATTATAGGTAGAATTGATGATGCGGGGTTCCTTCACGGGCGTGTGGCCATAGACAATGACCCTCTCTCCCTTATACTCCTTTGCCCAGTCTCTTCTTTCAGGAGTGCCGTCCGCGTTGTTTTTTCCGGTAATGTCTCCGTACAAAACAAAGGTTTTCACCTTTGCATTATTTTTCCCGATATACTCTTCCTTAATCCCGGCATGGGCAATGATGAGCTTTCCGCCGTCAAGCACCTGATAGAGGGGGGCCTTTTCATACAGTTCCATAAATTTTCTTCTTATTTCCTTTTTATCCTTATGGGGAAGGGCTTCATATTCTGCAGCCGTCGTTTCAAGTCCATGGGTGATCTGCACTTTGTTGCCCAGGAAAAAGCGGTAAAGCTTATTGCAGTGGTTGCCCGGTGAATAATAGGCTTCCTGCCGCCGGGCTGCAAGCTCCCAGACAACCTCAACCGTTTTCAGCGACTCGGGGCCCCTGTCTGTCAGATCACCGACAAATGCAAGCTTTCTCCCATCAGGATGTGTGGGGATGCCGGTTTCCCAGGAATAGCCCATTTTCACAGTAAGCTCTTTGAATTCTGCAAAGCATCCGTGAATATCCCCAATGATATCAAACTTCATTCTGTTCCTCCTCCGCCTATAAGCAGGCTTCACTCAGTATATTTGAAATCCTCAAAATATTCCTGTGGGAAGATTTTAATGACGACAAAAAAACAAACATTTGCTAGTATAGTAAAGACTGTTTTAGTATACCCGGAAGGAGGGGGAAATCATGCCCGATATGCAAGAAAGGCCTTCGGAGCAATATAACCGCGAGCTGCTGCTCCAGTCTTTACAAAATGAAGATTTAGATGTTTTCAGGGAGGAGTTCCTTGATCTGCACCCTTATGATCAAGCTTCATTTTTTAAGGAGCTGGAGGAAGAGGCCCGTTCAGTCATCTATCAGTTCCTGTCCCCTGAGGAAATGGCAGATCTCTTTGAAAATCTGGAAGTGGATGAGGAAGAATACAAAGATGTACTGGCTGAAATGAATCCCAGCTATGCAGCAGATATGCTGTCAAATATGTATGCCGATGATGCGGTCGATGTGCTTAATGAATTGGACAAAGACCAGGCTGCAAGCTATCTGACCATAATGGACAGTGATGCAGCCCAGGAAATCAAAGACCTGCTGCATTATGAAGAATATACAGCAGGAAGCATCATGACGACCGAATTCATTTCAATCTCCGCTAATCAGACGGTCCGTTCCGCTATGTATATCCTGAAAAATGAAGCCCCCCGGGCAGAAACAATCTATTATGTATACGTAGTGGATGAGGACAAGAAGCTGGCAGGGGTCATCTCCCTCCGTGATCTGATTGTGAACGATGATGACACAATGATCGCGGAAATCACTAATGACCGGGTCGTCTCAGTGTCAGTGGGCGAAGATCAGGAGGATGTTGCCAGAAAAATAAAGGATTATAATTTCCTGGCCCTGCCGGTCGTGGATTTTCAAAATCATTTATTGGGAATTATAACAGTTGATGATGTCATGGATGTCATGGAAGAAGAGGCATCGGACGATTATTCCAAGCTCGCAGCCGTTTCTGACATGGATACCCTTGATCGAAGTCCATTTGCTGCTGCCAGAAAGAGGCTGCCCTGGCTTATCATCCTTCTGTTTCTGGGGATGATGACTGCAAGTCTGATTGGACGGTTTGAAGAAACGCTGAGCAAGGTGTCAATACTGGCTGTGTTTATACCGCTTATCGCCGGCATGGCTGGAAATACGGGCACACAGGCCCTGGCGGTCGCTGTACGCGGGATTGCAACAGGCGACCTTGAAAGAGAGAACAAATCAAAGCTTATTTTCAGGGAAGCCGGGACGGGTGTCATTACAGGGACGATCTGCGGGATATTGGTCAGTCTGGCTGTATGGCTATGGCATGGCGATATCTATCTTGGCCTGCTTGTCGGCATTTCCATTTTCTCTACATTGATTGTTGCAACACTTGCAGGGGCGCTCGTACCATTGATCATGCACCGCATGAATATAGACCCGGCAGTTGCTTCAGGACCTTTTATTACTACTATAAATGATATTATCAGTATTTTAATTTATTTTGGGATGGCGACTTTATTCATGAGCTATCTGATTTAGGAATGGAGGAGGAATAGATATGGAGCATGGAGCATCTGTTGCTTCTCTTGTTATAGTCATTCTTGCAGCGTTTATAACACCTATTGTGCTGCATCGATTGAAATTAAGCTTTATCCCTGTCGTCGTGGCAGAAATCATTGTCGGCCTTATCATTGGCAAGAGCGGGTTCGATCTGGTCCATGAAGATATGTGGCTGGAGACCCTTTCGACACTCGGCTTTATTTTCCTGATGTTTTTAAGCGGGCTTGAAATTGATTTTTCAGCTTTTAAAAAGAGCAAGAAAAAGGCAGTCCTGCCAAATGGAAAGCCTGAGCCAAACACGTTTTTTGTTGCGTCCATTGTTTTTATCGGGATTTTCGCTGTTTCGCTGCTGCTTTCTTATTTGTTTGTCCTGGCAGGTTTCATTGACAATGCCTTCCTGATGACCTTGATCATTTCGACCATATCCCTTGGGGTGGTAGTCCCTACATTGAAAGAAGCCCATTTGATGAAAACGGGGATCGGGCAGATCATCCTGTTGATTGCAGTCATTGCCGACTTGGCGACAATGATCCTCCTGGCGGTCTTTGTGTCGCTTAATGATGGCGGCGAAGGAAATACCTGGCTTCTGCTCGTATTATTCGGAGCCGGTGTCATCCTGTTCTTTGTCGGAAAGAAGTTCCAGAAACGCAATTTCATTGAAGCAATGTCAACCGGTACAGTCCAGATTGGAACCAGGGCAGTTTTCACACTTATTCTGCTCTTGGTTGGGCTTTCTGAAACGGTTGGCGCTGAGAATATCCTGGGTGCATTCCTGGCAGGTGTGCTTGTATCCCTTCTTGCGCCAAATCAGGAAATGATCCATAAACTGGATTCATTCGGCTATGGCTTCCTGATACCGATCTTCTTTGTAATGGTCGGTGTTGACCTTAATGTGTGGTCGTTATTCAGCGACCAGAAGATGCTTATGCTTATTCCGCTTCTGCTGATTGCCCTGCTTGCTTCCAAGCTTGTTCCTGTTCTCATTCTCAAGAAATGGTATGACGCAAAAACCGTGATATCATCGGGGTTTCTGCTGACGTCCACGCTGTCCCTTGTCATTGCGGCAGCAACCATCGGGGAAAGAATGGAAATCATCACAGCAGAGATGAGCGGAACGCTGATTCTGGTTGCAATCATCACTTGTGTGCTGACTCCGATCGTTTTCAAAAAGCTTTTTCCAAAAGAAGCTGCAGAGGAAAAAATGCTCAAGGTCGCCTTTATTGGCGCCAACCAGCTTACACTCCCGGTTTACAGCGAACTGAAATCCTCGCTGTATGAGCCAAAGCTGTATCATAAAAAGCAAGAGAAGTCTGATAAGCAGATTGCCGATTCCCTTTTTGAGATAGAAGAGGTTGAAGATTTCACAGTGGAAGTACTTGAAGGTACAGATGTTTTCAGTTCGGATATTGTCGTGATTTCTACAGGTGATGAGGAAGCTAATGCCACATTATCCGTCGCATTCAAAGAACGGGGAGTAGAGCGGGTGATCTGCCGCATCGAAAGTCCAGACCTGGAAGAATCCCTTCGTGAGCAGGAAGTGGAAGTCTTCTCGGTGCTTTTATCTACAAAGGCGCTTTTGCGTGCTTTAATCGAATCTCCGAGTGTGATGAATATCCTGACCAACCAGGAGACGTCCCTGTATGAGATCAAGCTGTTAAACAGCCAGTTTGACGGCATGACCTTAAGGAGATTTCCATTTACCGGGGATGTTATCTTTGTACGGATTTTCCGCGGAATGGATTCGATTGTCCCGCATGGGGATACTGAACTTCAAATGAATGACAGGCTGATTGTTACAGGTACTAAAGAGTATGTTGATGAATTAAAGCGTGAGCTTGAGTTCTGCGAATGGTGTTAGCATTAATGGAAAAGCCGGCCGTGTAAGAATGGCCGGCTTTCTTATATTCTCTTTCAGCACTTTCCTTTTGCCTGATACTGTAGTAATATTAGTACTAGGTACTAATAACATGTATTAATATAGGAGGCACCAAATATGACTCTGTCTTTAGCTGGAAAAACGTATGTTGTAATGGGAGTGGCCAATAAACGCAGCATAGCGTGGGGAATTGCCCGTTCATTGCATGAAGCAGGAGCGCGCCTGATATTCACATATGCAGGAGAACGCCTTGAAAAGAGCGTTAAAGAGCTGGCAGGCTCACTGGAAAATGCAGATAGCCTTGTTATCCCTTGCGATGTGACAAATGACGAAGAGGTAGCCAAATGCTTTGCAGAAATCAAAGCCCAGGCTGGAACCATCCACGGTGTGGCTCATTGCATCGCATTTGCCAATAAAGAGGAACTGCAGGGAGACTTCATGAACACGACCAGGGACGGATTCCTGCTTGCCCACAATATCAGCTCATATTCTTTGACAGCAGTGGCAAAGGAAGCAAAAGAATTGATGACTGATGGGGGAAGCATTGTCACTTTGACCTATCTGGGCGGAGAGCGAGTCATGCAGAACTATAATGTGATGGGAGTTGCCAAGGCGTCTCTGGATGCAAGTGTCAGATACCTCGCTTCAGATCTTGGAAAAGCCGGCATCCGTGTCAATTCTATTTCTGCCGGCCCGATCCGTACCTTGTCTGCAAAAGGTGTCAGCGACTTCAATTCCATTTTGAGGGAGATTGAAGAAAAGGCACCTCTGCGCCGCACCACAACGCAGGAAGAAGTCGGAGATACTGCGGTGTTCTTATTCAGCGATATGTCCAGAGGAATCACCGGGGAGAACATCCATGTTGACTCCGGATTCCATATCATGGGCTAAAAAAATCGGCAGGCCAGTCATGGCCTGCCTTTTCAATATGTAAATGGGGGGTATAACCTGAAGCAGGGGAATGTCTATCCCGCACCGAGGTTCCTTATATTCCAACAATAGCACAAGATTATGAACGATATATTCCCGCCGTGTTAATCCTTTGTAAAGCTGCTCATCTGATGTTTTTCTTTCTTTGCAGCAATATCTTTGAAACAAAGATCCTTGGCTGCCCTGTAAACGAATTGGCCCATTTTGCATACATATATGAAGGAGAATCAATGCGGAGGTGCACAGGGTGGAGAAAAAAACAAAAGAGCCTATGCTTTATATTCATCAGCCCAATTTTAAAATGCCTGAGATTAAAATGCAGGAGGTTTACTCTGCAAAAAATGCTAAAAAGCAGGATGCGGCGGATAGGCAGGCAAAAGATAACCACAAAAAAAGCAAGCCGGCCGGACAAAGGGAAGAGTCCATTTTCGGTCCAGCCAGTCCGGAACTTGGATCAGGAGAGAGAAAAGAGGAAGTGCAGTCGGCAATCGGTGATTATCAGGATGCTCATCTTGAAAAGAAGGAAGAAGAATCGCGGAAGCAGGGGTTCTTTTCTTTTCAAAGAGTAAAACCCTTCAAAGAAATGGATGTGGAAGAAAGGCTGGAGTATCTGCTTAATTTTCCGAAGCAGCTGCCGCCTGTTCCCTGCCTGATTTCCACAGAAGAAAAGACTTACAGGGGTATAGTGCAGAGTATGCCTACTGTAAGTGAGGTAGAAATAAAGCTCATGGATCAATCCTTAGAAACGATTAACGTAAAGTCTATAAAAGAAATCAGGATGATTGGCTTTACAAAATAATAAGAACGTAAGAAAGCCAGCCCTCGGGCTGGCTTTCTTAATGAATGGAAATGAATTGGTTATTATGATTCTGAGCAGCATCTCCGCATCCGAATTGTTCAGCTTAATGGAGAAGCGCCTTCCGCATTTCAAAATGTCCAGCTCCAGGCGCTAGCCCCTCGAGTCATAAGCCACTTCAGGATTGAAGGCAAAGAACGCCTTCTATCCTGAAGCGTCTTATGCTTGTCGGGGCTGAGCAAGCGCCTTCCGCATTTCAAAATGTCCAGCTCCAGCGGCTAGAGCCTCGAGTCATAAGCCACAGTAGAATTAAAGGCAAAGTACGCCTTTTATTCTACCGCGTCTTATGCTTGTCGGCTCTGGGCAAGCCGCCTCCGCTTTTCTGCACCAAAACAAAGCGGTTCGCCGGTCATAGCCGGCGAACGCCAAGTGATTGACTTGCCTGACTTATGCAAAGAAGGTTCTAACTCAGATGTGCCATTCAGAATGGCCTGTATGCTAGTCACAGATGTCTAGGTTAACATCGGCGATGCACTGAACAGCACAGAAGCATTTCAGGTCGACTGTAATGCAGTCATTCGTCTTGGCAAAGCGGTCTACCTGGCAGACCTTTTTGAGGTCGATGCAGCAGTCTTCTGTAAGATCCACTGTATCATAGCCGTCATGTGTTCTTTTTTGCGGTTCAAGGACGCGGAGCACTGCGCAGCAGTTATCAAAAATATCTTCTACACGGAAGAAGATGGATACGCAAGAGCATTCGCTGCCTCTGAAGAAAGCATGGAATGGAGATCCGTCAGCTGTTTTAAGGACAAATACGCGCGTATCGGCATTTTGCCTTTTAGACGGAGAAACCAGTGTCCCAAGCGGCTCCAGGAAACAATTCGTTGGGCACTCACATACATCTTCGGCATTATCTTGAATATCTTTAATCGCACGAACCACTTCGCAGACACAGCTGTTTGAGCTTAAAACATTGTCTTTTTTTCCACAACCCATTATCTTTTCCTCCTTTGTTTCTTGTGATACTACACTAATAACATATTGCCGGAAGGGCTTATGGGTTACGGACAAACGCCTTGTTTCTGAAAATTAGGCAGTTTTTTTTCTGCTGTGCATAAAGTGTAGTACTGCATAAGCTTTAGGAAAAAACTCAGAAGAGGGGTACATGATGTTCATATCATTATGGGAATTCACTGTGCTGGCCTTTGCAGCCTTCCGGCTGACAAGGCTGATTGTATTTGATTCTATCACCGAATTCTTCAGGCAGATTTTTTTGGATGAGGTAGTGGAAGAAGGAGAGGCTTATTATGTGCCGAGGCCAGGGTTCATCAGAGGCTTTATCGGCGAGCTTATTAGCTGCTATTGGTGCACAGGCGTATGGGCCACTGCATTGCTTTACCTCTCATATCTTTATTTCCCGATGGCGGCGGTCCCTGTCATCTTTATACTTGCCATCGCCGGTGCTGCAGCTTTTATTGAATCTGTCATTCAGCGGCTTATCTGATACTGGACTGTGGCACTATGCCGGCACAGGCACTGGTTTGCATGCATAAAATAGCATTGTGTACAAGAAATTAAATATTGGAGGCATCCTTATGTTAAATGCTGATAAACCGGTACAGGGGACAGTGTCCCGGCCTGTCAAAAAGAAAAAAAAGAAGAAGGGCTGCGGCTGCGGCAAAAAGAAGGGAAACAGCTGAATAAAAAGGCAAAATATGCCTATCCAGAAGCCGCGCATGCGGCTTTTTGTTTTTACATTTTTTTCAAGTCCGTTTTATTCATAAAATAACAATGACGTGAGGAAAATATAAGAGCGATTAAATCATTATACATAGGAAGGACAGCTTATGAACAGGACACAGATGTTTAGAAAGTCAATCATCATCGTAGCGGCCATTCTTTATGTGAGCGGCTGCAGCAACGAACAAAAAACTGCGGAAAGCCGCCTTGCGCTGATAAAAACGACCAATCCGCAGCCTTTGCTTCTTGATGAAAAGAAGGAGAAGCGGAAGGATTTGGCGCCGAAAGTTAAAAAAGAAATTGAAGCGATAAAAGAGGTTTATGATGTAGCGGTGGTTGTTGGCGAGAAAGAAGTCCTTGTGGCTTATAAGGTCAAGCATCTTCAGCGTTTTCATATGAAAAAGATTGAAAAGGCGATCAATAAGCGTCTGGAGGAAAAGTTTCCTAAAGAAGATTTCATCGTTTCCAGCGACTATAAGATCTTTCTTGAAGCCGTTGAACTGAAGGAACAGCTGAAGGATCCAGATTTCACACGTAAAAAGGCCAATGATAAGCTGAAAGAAATTATAAATATGAAAAAAGAGCTGACATAGAAAGGGGCGGAGGGCAGTGGCAAAGAGCAGCAAAACACCTGAGCAGAAGAAATATGAAAAGCTGGAACAAAAGCATGAAACAAAACGCCCCGTTCTGAAGAACTGTTTGAAGGCGTTCTGGGTGGGTGGCGTAATCTGTATGATTGGCCAGGCCATCACTTATTTTTATATATATTTCTTTGATTTTACAGAGCAGACAGCAGGCAACCCTACAGTCGCCACCATGATTTTCATTTCCATGCTGCTGACAGGCTTTGGTGTATACGACCATATCGGCCAATATGCCGGAGCTGGGTCGGCTGTGCCGGTTACAGGGTTTGGTAATGCAGTTATTTCTGCTGCCATAGAGCACCGTACTGAAGGATTTGTGCTGGGTGTCGGAGGAAATATGTTTAAGCTGGCCGGTTCTGTTATCTTATTTGGGGTTTTTTCCGCTTTTGTCGTGGCTCTTGTCAAAACACTATTAGTCATGTGGGGGGTGCTGTGAATGCTGAAAGGTAAACAATCATGGGCTTTTCAGAATAAGCCTGTTATTCTCTCGACAGGCGTTTCAGGGGGGCCCTTTGAAGCAAAAGGCAACCTGGCTGAGGACTTTGATATTCTTCACGATGACCTGTGGATGGGGGAGGATTCCTATGAAAAAGCCCACAGGGTTCTCATGGAGGAAGCAGCCCGGACAGCTATGCAAAAAGGTTCTGTACAGAAAGATGATGTACAGTTTTTTATTGCCGGAGACCTGATTAACCAGATTACGCCCAGCAGCCTTGCAGCAAGGACTATCCAGCTCCCGTATTTCGGCGTATTCGGAGCATGTTCGACTTCAATGGAAGGCCTGGCATTATCTGCTTTCATCATCAATTACGGAGGGGCAAAGAAAATCATTACCGGCGCTTCAAGCCATAACTCTGCCGTAGAAAAACAGTTCCGCTATCCAACCGAATACGGGGGCCAGAAGCCTCCTACTGCCCAATGGACCGTAACGGGCGGGGGTGCTGCGCTTGTAGGTGAAAATACAGGACAAAAAGATATGCCGGCTGCCGTTTCTGCTACAATCGGAAAAGTCATCGACATGGGGCTCACAGATCCATTTAATATGGGAGGCGCCATGGCACCGGCAGCAGCTGATACAATTTCGGCCCACTTCAGGGATATGGAAATAGATCCTTCTTATTACGACCTGATTGTCACAGGTGATCTTGGAAAGATTGGGAGGGAGACAGTCCTTGAGCTTTTACAGAATGACGGGCTTAAAATTGATGAGAAAAGGTTTGCAGACTGCGGACTTTTAATCTACAAAGATGATCAGCCAGTACAGTCAGGGGGAAGCGGGGCTGGCTGTTCAGCTTCCGTGCTTTACGGGCATCTATTGAACAGGATGAAGCGGGGGGAACTGAAAAGGATCCTTGTAGTGGCAACAGGTGCTCTCTTATCTCCGCTGACTTTTCAGCAGAAGGAAAGCATTCCCTGCATTGCCCATGCTGTAGCGATTGAAATGATTCAGTGAAGAAGAACCGGGAGTTCAGAAAGGAGATTTGTGCATGCTAGCAATGTTTTTTTGGGCGTTTGTCGTAGGAGGTATCATTTGTGTGATCGGCCAGCTAATTCTTGATATCGGCAAGCTGACCCCAGGCCATACTTTAAGTATATTTGTGGTAATCGGGGCGATACTTGACGGGCTTGGCCTTTATGAGCCTTTTGCAGACTTTGCCGGTGCAGGCGCCACTATTCCTATTACAAGCTTTGGGAACTCACTGGTCCATGGAGCCCTTCAGGAGGCGGAACAGCACGGGCTTGTCGGGGTGCTGACCGGGATGTTTGAAGTGACAAGCTCTGGTATATCTGCTGCTATTGTATTTGGCTTTATAGGCGCTTTGCTGTTCAAGCCAAAAGGATAAGCCAGGATCCGCAGAGGTATAGGAAAGCAGGGTGCTGCGGATCCGCCATTTAAGGTTATTAAGAGGAGGCTGGCAGGGTGCCGGACTTTGGAGCTGCAATCATTAGATCGGTCTTGATCATTATCGCTTTATTTTTTATTACTAAAGTGCTCGGAAAAAAACAGCTCTCTTCTTTATCATTTTATGAGTATATTGTCGGCATCACTATTGGCGATATTGCCGGCAGCATCTCGATGGACCCGAGGCTCAGGCTGGCATCCAGCCTCCCGGCGCTCCTGATCTGGTCCGCGACGCCCTTGATTGTATCGCTTTTATCCCTCCGTTTCCCAAAATTCCGGGCTGCTGTGGAAGGAAAAGCCACTGTATTCATTCAAAATGGCAGTCTGCTGAAGGAAAAGGTAAAAAAGGAAAAGTATACGATGGATGAACTCCAGGAGCAGCTGAGGCTGAATAGTATTTTTGAGCTTGAAGATGTCGAGTTTGCCCAGCTTGAAACAAATGGACAGATTAGTGTCCTCTTAAAGAAAGAAAAACAGCCTGTCATCTATAAAGATTTGGAATCGGTTCGGCCGGCTGTGCATGATCCTAAGGACACTGGTCATACCGGACAGGAATTGTCAGCTGTAAATTTACTGTCTTGCATAACAAAGTGGCAAGAACAGTTCGAGCGATTTTCTCAAGAAGCACCGCAATTTTCCGAAGCCTGCAGGCAGTTTTCTGCTGAGATGGAAACCTTCCGCAAACAAATTCAGCCGGTACGGAAAATCCAAAAAGAAAATTGAAAGCAATACTGGGAGCTTGCCCACACACCTTTCGTCATTTCTCATATGTTATAAGTGAGTAAAGACAAAGTGAGGTGACTTTGATGGGCTACGGATATGGCGGATGCGGCTACGGCGGCGGTGGCGGCGGCTATTACGGAGGAGGTTCAACTTTCGTACTAATCGTTGTATTGTTCATTTTGTTGATTGTTGTTGGAGCTAGCTTCTATAACTAAAAGCGGGAAAAAGAGCTGCCTCAGGGCAGTTCTTTTATTTTTGTATAGGAATTTATAAATTGTAAGCCTGGTGGATAAATATCAATTCTTAAGCAACGTCCACCAGCTGCGCAGAGATCACAGGCCAAACCTCCCAAAAAGGCAAAGAACGCCTTTCTGGGAGGTTCGTCTTGAGGGCCCAGGAAGCTGGTCATGGAGACGCTGCCACAGGACGTGGCGTTCTCAGTCTTCGTTCCTTTGGGTGATCAAGGCGCTTGCACTTTGGTTTTGACAGAATTTTTAGAACAATAGTTGAATAATTTTCTGAAAAGAGTATACTATTTTACATACCGACCGGTTAGTAAGTAGAGGAAGGAGCTTGAAAGAATGGATTTTTCTTATTCAGGCAGAGTGAGGGAATTGCAGGATAAGCTTACAGAATTCATGGAAAGGCATGTATACCCTGCTGAACATGTATATGAAAAGCAGCTTAATGAGCAGGCTTCGCGCTGGAGCCAGGTCCCGCAAATTATGGAAGAGCTGAAGGGGAAGGCAAAGGCTGAAGGATTGTGGAATCTGTTCCTGCCGGAAAGTGAATATGGGGCAGGCCTGTCAAATCTGGAATACGCCCCGCTATGCGAAATCATGGGCAGGTCCCTGATTGGCCCGGAGGTGTTCAATTGCAGCGCCCCTGATACAGGCAATATGGAGGTGCTGGTCCGATATGGGAGCGATGAACAAAAAAAACAGTGGCTTGCTCCCCTTTTGGCAGGAGAGATCAGGTCTTGCTTTTCAATGACCGAACCTGGAACTGCTTCCTCTGATGCGACAAATATTGAGGCAAGCATCGAGCAGGATGGAGATGAGTACGTCATAAACGGAAGAAAGTGGTGGTCTTCGGGGGCGGGCGATCCAAGGTGCAGTGTGGCCATTGTGATGGGAAAAACAGACCAAAACGCCGCACGGCATGAGCAGCAGTCAATGATCCTTGTGCCCCTTGATGCTCCGGGAGTTTCGATTGAACGGATGCTCCCTGTATTCGGCTATGACCATGCACCGCACGGTCATGCAGAGATTACATACAAAAACGTCAGGGTCCCAAAAGAAAATATCATCTGGGGGGAAGGGAAAGGCTTTGCCATCGCCCAGGGCAGGCTTGGCCCGGGAAGGATCCATCATTGCATGAGGCTGATCGGGGCGGCAGAACGTGCTCTTGAAATCATGTGCAGGAGGGTCCAGACAAGGACTGCATTTGGAAAGCCGCTCTCAAGACAGGGAGTGATAGGCGAATGGATTGCAGACTCCCGCATTGAGATTGAGCAGGCGAGGCTGCTGACGCTTAAAGCTGCTTATATGATGGATACAGTCGGAAACAAAGAGGCAAAAGCAGAAATTGCAATGATAAAAGTCACTGCCCCCTCTATGGCACTCCGGGTCTTGGACAGGAGCATCCAGGCTATGGGAGGAGCGGGCGTTTCCGATGATTACCCGCTGGCTGCGCATTGGGCAAATGCCAGGACACTGAGGCTGGCTGACGGTCCTGATGAAGTGCACAGGGCACAGATCGCAAAACTGGAAATGCGGAAGCATCAATAACTAATGGAGGTTTTAAAGATGAATGTGATGGGACTTTTTGATCTTAAAGGGAAAACGGCGATTGTCACCGGCGGCGGAAGAGGCCTGGGGGCCCAGATTGCTGAAGGGCTGGCAGAAGCAGGCGCCAATATCGTAATCTGTTCACGGAAGGTTGAGGCCTGCAGGGAAACCGCTGCCCATCTTGAAAGCCTTGGTGTAAGAGCTCTTGCGCTGCAGTGTGATATATCTAATCCGGACGAGGTTCAGCAGACTGTAGACAGAACAGTGGAGGAGTTCGGCACAATTGATATCCTTGTCAATAATTCCGGTGCGACCTGGGGGGCGCCTGCCGCAGAAATGCCTCTTGAAGCATGGAAGAAAGTCATCGATGTCAATGTGACCGGAACCTTCCTCATGAGCCAGGCTGCTGGGAAGGTGATGATAGAGCAGAAGAGCGGCAAAATCATCAATATAGCTTCAGTTGCAGGCCTCGGAGGGACAGATCCGCGTGTCATGGATACACTCGGTTATAACACGAGCAAAGGTGCAGTCATCATCATGACAAAAGATTTGGCAGTTAAATGGGGGAAATACAATATTAATGTGAATAGCATTGCCCCTGGTTTCTTCCCTACAAAAATGTCGCAGGCCATCATTGAACATGGAAAAGATCCTATCCTTGATGCAACACCCCTCAAGCGCTTCGGTACTGACCAGGATCTGAAGGGGGCAGCGCTTTTCCTTGCATCGGAGGCATCAAGCTATGTAACAGGCAATGTACTGGTGGTAGACGGAGGGACACACGCAATGTAGAAGATGGATGTGTCTGCTGACTGCAGAAAAAATTGTAAGCCTTTTCATTTTCCTTTGGTATTCCGCTATTAAACTATGCTTTTAATACAGGAGGTATAAAGATGAGCACAAAGAACTGGCTTGCCCATTATCCGGATTCTGCTGAAAGAGAGGTGGAGATCCCTGACATTACTCTCCCGAAAATGCTGGAAGATACAGCAGAAAAATATCCGGAGCATATCGCATTATCTTTTTACGGAAAGAAGATTACCTACCAGGAACTTCAGCAGCATGTCAGACTGTTTGCTGCTTCCCTGCAGGCAAGCGGGCTTGAGAAAGGCGGAAGAGTCGCTGTCATGCTCCCTAACTGTCCGCAATATGTCATTTCCTATTACGGCATCCTTGCCGCCGGCGGGATCGTCACCCAAGTGAACCCGATGAGTGTGGAAAGGGAAATTGAATATATTTTAAATGATTCGGGTGCAGAAAGAATGGTTGCCCTCGATGCATTTTATCCAAAAGTAAACAGTGTCCGCAGCAGCACGCCACTTAAAGAAATCATAGCAGTAAGCCTCCAGCCTACCGCCGTGGATTTTGGCGAAGACAGCACCTTTGAGAGCTTTCTGCAGCGGGGCAAGGGAAATTTTGCACCGGCAGTGCTGGAGCCGGAGCATGATACAGCCGTACTCCAATATACAGGGGGTACGACAGGCCGGTCCAAGGGGGCCATGCTGACCCACAGAAATATTATTGCCAATGTAGTGCAGTCTTACGAGTTCTTCAAGCAGACTATTGATATTGGTGAAGAACGCTATCTGACTGTCATTCCGCTGTTCCATGTATTTGGCATGACATCCTGCATGAATCTATCGATTTATACTGCTTCTGAATCCATCATGCTGCCAAGGTTCGAACTTGAAGAGGTGCTGGAAACGATTAAAAATGAGCAGCCGACAGTCTTCCCGGGTGTTCCGACGATGTACGGAGCTATTACAAATCACCCCAGGGCGGAGGAATACGGCATCGACAGCATTGAAGTCTGCAACAGCGGCAGCGCCCCGATGCCTGTCGAGGTGCTGAAGGAGTTTGAAAGAAAGACGGGTGCTGTCATCCTGGAGGGCTACGGGCTTTCTGAAGCCTCTCCTACCACACACTGCAACCCGGTATTTGCAGCCCGCAAAGCGGGGAGTGTAGGGATCGGTTTTCCTTCAACTGACTATAAAATAGTGGATTTGGCATCAGGAAGCGAGGAAGTCCCTGCCGGTGAGCTCGGCGAAGTTATCATAAAGGGGCCGCAGGTGATGAAGGGCTATTGGAATATGCCTGAGGAGACGGCTCATGCGCTGCGGGACGGCTGGCTTTATACAGGGGACATTGCAAGGGTGGACGAAGAAGGCTACCTATATATCGTCGACCGGAAAAAAGATATGATCATTGCGAGCGGCTATAACATCTATCCGCGTGATATCGAAGAAGTGCTCTATGAGCACCCTGCCGTCCAGGAAGCAGTGGTGATCGGCGTTCCTGACGCTTACAGGGGAGAGAATGTCAAAGCGGTCATCGTCCTTAAATCGGGCAAACTGGCGGACGAAAAGGAAATCATTGAATTCTGCCGCGCCAATATGGCTGCCTATAAGGTGCCGGGCATCATTGAATTCAGGGATGCACTCCCAAAAACAAGTGTTGGAAAAATCCTCCGCAGAGCATTGCGGGAGGAAGCCGGAACAGGCAGGCGCTAGGCATGGCAGTGCACGGCACCTTTCCCGGCATCTGAAAAAAAGGCTTTCCGATGGGCATTCCTTAGGAAGGGACATCCAATTCATGGTATAATCTCTGGCGATATTCAAAGATTGAGAGGACATCATTATGAAGGAAAAAATAACAGAACAGAGCATCCGCTTATTTGACAAAAAAGGGTTCAGCGAGACATCAATCCAGGATATAGTCGATTCAATCGGAGTGACCAAAGGAACCTTCTATTATTATTTTTCAAGCAAGGAAGAACTGCTGATGGATATACACCTCCGTTATATAGACGATCTTCTGTCACAGCAGGAAAAAATCCTGAAAGACAGCAATGCCGATTGCAAAGGGAAATTGTATGATGTAGTCGCCATGCTGATCGGAAGCATTGAAAATCAGGGGGCAAGCGCCAAAGTCTTCTTCAGGGAAATCAGGAATCTGAGTGAAGAGAGGCTGAGTCAGATTATTCCGAAGAGGGACCGGTTCAGGACCAATATTGAAGCGTTGATATCGGAAGGCATCAGGACGGGGGAGTTCAGAGCCGATCTTAATGCCCCCATCATTACATTCGGCATTCTGGGTGCTGCCAACTGGAGCTACCAATGGTTCAATCCCAAAGGAAGTGCTCCGGACTATGAAGTAGCACGCATATTTACCGATATGATCCTGAATGGAATTAATGCTTAAAAGCAGGCAGGAACATCTCTTCTTATAGAAAACAAGAGGTGCGGAATAGTGATATTAAAGGAGGAAATGCTGATGGCTTTGACAGTGAAAAACATTACTGTGGTTGGTGCAGGGCAGATGGGCCACCAAATTGCGATGCTTTGTGCATTGGGAGGATTTGAAACCACCCTGCATGACATGCAGGAAGAAGCGTTGGATCAGGCACAGGAAAAGCTGCGCGGAATTATGGATAAATGGGCAGCCAAAGGGAAGCTGCCTTCAGAAAAGATAGAGGCTGCATTCAGCAGGCTCCGCTGCACATCTGATTTTGGGGAAGCTGTTAAGTCTGCCGATTTTATCATTGAGGCGGTCGTTGAAAAGCTTGAGGTTAAGAGAGAAGTATTTTCAAGGCTTGAGGAACTGGCGCCGCCGCATGCCATATTTGCGACGAACAGCTCAACCATTGTCAACAGCCTGCTGGCCGATGCGGCAGACAGGCCGGAAAAGACAGTCAATATGCATTTCTTCTTTCCGCCGCTTGTGATGGACTGCGTAGAGGTTGTTATGAGCAGCCGGACTTCCGGAGAAACGGCTGAGACAGCGATGGAAGTATGCAAGGCAATCAACCGGACGGCTGTCCTCCTGAAAAAAGAGATTTCAGGGTTTGTCGCCAATCGTATTCTTGGGGCGCTGCAGCGTGAGGCTGTTCAATTATATGAACAGGGCATTGCAGACTACAAGGATATTGACATCATCTGCAGAAAAGCGCTTAACCATCCGATCGGCCCCTTTGAGCTGATGGACTTGTCAGGAATAGATGTCGGCTATTATGTAATGGAGCAGCGCTATGCAGAAACAGGGGATCCACTAGACAAGCCTGCCGCCTGTATTGAAGAAAAAGTGAAGGAAGGCCACCTGGGCAGAAAGACAGGAAAAGGCTGGTATGAGTATGGGAAAGAGGGAGCGGTGCGCTGATGGGAAATTATGTGGATATTCATTTGGAAGATAAAACCGCGGTTCTGACAATCATGAATCCGCCGCTTAATGTGCTGAGCAAAAAGGTATTCCAGGAGCTGGGCGAAGCCTTTGAATCTCTTAGAACCAATGACGAGATAGTGGCTGTCCTTCTAACTGGGGCTGGAGATAAAGCATTTGTTGCAGGGGCTGACATTAAGGAATTTCCGGAGATGATGAGCAATCCCCGCATGATTGATGATGTAATGGCTACGCATGAAGTGCTAGACAGCATAGACCTGTTTCCAAAGCCTACTATCGCTGTACTGAATGGCCTTACATTCGGAGGCGGATGCGAGCTTGCCCTTGCATGTGATATCAGGATTGCGGAAGAGCATGCTCAAATCGGTCTCCCGGAAATAAAGCTGGGCCTTTTTCCCGGCGGCGGGGGAACCCAGAGGCTGCCACGGCTGATCGGTGAAGCAAAGGCCAAGGAACTGATGTACACAGGTGAGCCTGTTTCGGCAGAAGAGGCTGCAAGGATTGGCCTCGTCAATAAGACGGCAGCTTCCGGGGAAGGCATGAAAACCGCAAGAGAGCTTGCAGACAAAATAGCCGGCCATTCGCTTCAGGCCCTTTCCAGAATCAAGCAGGCGGTGGATGGAGGCCTTGACAGGACTTTAGAAGAGGGCGTGAAGCTTGAAGCCAGCCTGTTTGAAGAGGTCTTCCGCACAGATGATATAAAAGAAGGAGTTAAGGCCTTCATCGAAAAAAGAAAAGCGGAATTCAAGCACCGTTAAGGGAGGATGCCCCATGCAGGAAACACAGGTCAAAGTCCGGTTTTGTGAAACAGATGCCCTGGGCCATGTGAATAACACAAGCTACTTCGTTTACTTGGAGGAAGCCAGGATAGAGCTCTTTGAATCGCTTGGCTACAGCATGGATACCAGGAAGTGGAGCTTCATCCTTGCTTCCACAAAATGCGATTTTCTGAATCAGGGCTATTTCAATCAAAAACTTTCCATCACAACTTATGTTTCGAAAATAGGGAATAAGAGCTTTCAGCTGGAGCATGAAATTCTTTGCGCACAAACAAAAGAGCCTATAGCCAAAGGGAATGCTGTCATCGTTTATTTTGACTTTGAAGCACAAGAGAGCAGCTCCTTGCCGGATCACCTCAGGGAAGGGCTAAAAGCATACCTCTACGAAAAGAATAATTTGAAAATTTGAAAAAGGAGGCGCTGTACATGCCTGCCGGCAAAGACACAATAATGGTAAGAAAAGGGGAAGAGCTGGATTTGGACAGCCTTGTCATGTTCCTGGAGAGCAAAGTGGACTCATTCCCGGGCGGGCCTCTTGAAGTACTTCAATTCTCAGCCGGGCATTCAAATTTAACCTACCAGCTGAGATCGGGGGATTGGGAGGCAGTCCTGAGGCGTCCGCCCCTCGGCCCGGTGGCTGCCAAAGCCCATGATATGGAACGTGAATTCATCATTCTGAAGGAACTGAACAGCATGTTCTCCCCTGCACCTAAGCCCATCATCTATACGGGGGACGACAGCATTATCGGAAGTCCATTCTTCCTGATGGAAAGGAAGAATGGGATTGTATTGGATACAGAATTTCCAGGGCATATCGCTCCATCCGTGGAGGTTTGCCGGCATCTGTCACAGACCATGGTCGATAAGCTCTCTGAGCTGCACTCTCTTCCTTACCGGGATACGGGACTTGAAAAGATCAGCCGTCCTGTAGGGTTCATGGAGAGACAGGTCCACGGATGGATCAGCCGTTATGAGAAGGCGAAGACTGAGGAAATCAAAGAGGCAGCTGCGCTCACCAAATGGCTTTCGGCAAACGTCCCTTCCGAGAGCGGATATAGCATCATCCATTATGATTATAAGCTGAATAACAGCATGTTCGATCATAAATTGGAAGCTATGACAGGGCTGTTCGACTGGGAAATGTCAACGGTTGGGGACCCGCTTGCAGACCTGGGGGCTGCCATGAGCTATTGGATTCAGGAGGACGATCCCGATCTGCTGAAATATGGTCTTGGCAAACCGCCGGTAACTGCCTTGAAGGGCTTTTATTCCCGGAAGGAATTTATGGAGGCGTATGCAAAGCGAAGCGGGAGGGATATAAGCGGCATGAACTTCTACCTGACCTTCGCCTACTTTAAGCTTGCTGTCATTTGCCAGCAAATCTATTACCGCTATAAGAAAGGGCAGACAGCCGATAAGAGATTTTCCCAGTTTGACAGGTTTGTCAGAAGCCTTATCCAGCACAGCTCAAGTATTGCTTATGAAAAGATATAACAGGAATGCAGGTCAGTATTTTACCGGGAGGCACCTATGGGCAAGATTCATCTGCTGCTGAAAAAGGAAGAAATCAATGAACAGAAACTGCGGGAAGGCAGCAAAATAGCAGTTGTGCTGGATATCCTGCTTGCAACTACAAGCATCACCTCGGCATTAAAGGATGGAGCGGCCAATGTCATCCCTGCAGAAAGCTGTGAAAAAGCGAAAACCCGGTTTGACTCGGGAGATTCCGGCGGGATGCTCCTTGCCGGGGAATCTAACGCACGTCCTGTCGCAGGCTTTGTTTATCCAAGTCCGAAGATTCTTAGGCGGCAGGTAAGCGGAAGAACGCTTATCCTTGCGACTACGAACGGGACGGTTGCCCTTGCAAAGGCAGAGGCGGCAAAAAAGGTATATGCTTCGTCCCTATTAAATAACTTTGCGGTAGCGGAAGCAATCAGTGAAGAAGATGGGGATCCAACCATTGTCATCATCTGCGCAGGAAATTCGGGGGAATTCAGCCTTGAGGATTTCTTTGGAGCAGGGCATTTGATTGATTGCCTCAAAAGAGCAGGAAGGGAGCCTTATGAGCTGACAGATGCAGCCCTGGCGGCGTTGCTCTTCTTTCAGGCAAAGCGGGAAGATGCGGAAGAAATTTTATCCAATTCCTATGTCGGCGGCCTGCTGGCCCGCCATGGCCTCAGTGATGACCTTTCCTTTGCGGCCGGCTTAGACAGTATTCATATTGTCCCGGTTTATAAGAATGGCCTTATTTCGGCAGCAAAGGTGTGCAAATAGGAAGGCATATTTTTAAAAAAGAGGAGTGAGCAGCATGGCAAAAACAAAGAGCATGGGCTCCGGGTTTCTGTTAACGGAGATTGATGAAGGCCAATTGTTTACACCAGAAGATTTTACTGAAGAACACAAAATGATCGGCACTTCAGCGAGGCAGTTCATTGAGCAGGAAGTGGCCCCTTTAAAAGAAGAAATCGAAAGCCAGGATTTCGGGCTTGTAAAGGAGCTGCTGAAGAAAGCCGGAGATCTCGGGCTGCTGGCACACAGCATCCCTGAACAGTACGGCGGGCTTGGGCTGGATAAAATCACCAAAGGGATTGTGGGTGAAAATATCGGCGCCTCCAGCGGCTATGGTGTAGCCCATTCCAATCATACTTGTATTGCCACCCTGCCGATCACATATTTTGGAACAGAAGAGCAAAAAAATAAATATCTGCCTAAGATGGCGTCCGGAGAGTATATCGGCGCCTATTGCCTGACAGAGCCGAATGCAGGATCTGACGCTCTTTCCTCCCAGACTGTGGCACGCCTCAATGAAGAGGGGACACACTATATTTTGAACGGGACGAAGCTTTATATCACCAATGCGGCATTTTCAGATACCTTCATTGTCTACGCCAAGATTGATGGAAAGGATTTTACCGCCTTTATCCTGGAAAAGGATTTTCCAGGCCTGATTCTGGGGCCTGAAGAAAACAAAATGGGCATCAAAGGCTCCTCAACCAGGTCTGTCATTTTGGAAGATTGCGAGGTGCCGGCTGAAAATATGCTCGGGGAGCAGGGGAAAGGCCATGTAATCGCCCTGAACGTCCTCAATCTGGGCCGCTTCAATCTGGGGTCGGCCTGCATGGGTGCAGCCAAATACAGCCTAAAGAAAGCAGTGCAATATACCCAGGAGCGGATGCAGTTTAAACGAAAGATTTCTGACTTCCATGCCACAAAAGAAAAAGTGGGAAAAATGGCAGCACGGATATATGCCTCAGAATCTATGCAATACAGAACAGCAGGCCTGCTTGAAGAGGCGCTGGGCGATATAGGGGACAGCGCTGATTCACGCCTTGCAGGAAAGAGGATGAGCGAGTATGCATCAGAGTGTGCTGTCTGCAAGGTATTTGGATCAGAAACCCTTGATTATGCAGCAGATGAAACATTGCAGCTTTATGGGGGAGCCGGATTTATAAAAGAATACGGCATCGAACAGATATACAGGGACTCCAGGATCAACCGGATCTTTGAAGGAACGAACGAAATCAACCGGCTCCTCATTCCGGCGGGCTTGTTTAAGAAAGCAGCAAAGGGAGAAGTGGATTTCAGGGAGCTGACCGAAGAAGCGGCATCCGCCATCCTGCAGCCTGCATCGTTTAATGGGGCCCTGGCAATGGAAAGGGAAGCAGTCTCTCTGATGAGAAATGCGTTTCTGCTCGCTGCTGGCCTGGCTCTGCAGGTTCACGGCCAGCAGATTTCTGAGGAACAGGAAACGCTGATGAAGCTTTCTGATATGGCTATATCATTATATGCGGCCGAGTCGGCAGTCTACAGAACATATAAAAGCATCAATAAAGCCGGGGAAGATGCAGCTGCTTTAAAAATCGACCTTGCCGGATCCTATCTGGAAGAGGCGCTGTGGGAATGCGAAAAAGCCTTCAGGACTCTCTCTTCTGAACTGGCATTACGGGAAGGTGAAAAAAAGCTCGCTTCCGCTGTTGAAACCGGGTTCAGAAGAATACAGCTTGAAGGGGGGGGCTTCAGCCGAAACCGGAGAATTGCTGAAAGGATCTATAAAGCAAACCGTTATGTATGCTAGAAGGAGCAGAAAAACCTTGAGGAGCTTTGCAATGTGGACCGGCTGTTCCTGCCGATCGAGGCTTTCTCATGTCCAAACCTTTTACGACTGAATGGGGGAGAAAACATGGATAATAGACATCTGCTTTCTGAAAAAAAAGACAGTGTCCTGCTTTTAACGCTGAACAGGCCGGACAGCCTGAATGCTTTCAGCAGTGAAATGATTACCGGCCTGACACAAGCATTCCGCCAGGCAGATGAGGATGAGGAAATTAAGGCAATCGTCTTATCCGGCGCAGGCAGATCTTTCACTGCAGGCGGAGATGTAAAGACAATGGGGCAGGCGGGGCCTGCAGAAATCTATGAACATATCGGAAAGCTCAATGAGTGCATTTTAAGCATAAAAGCGTCAAGCAAGCCTGTCATCGCAGCTGTTCATGGATTTGCAGCAGGTGCTGGCTTCAATCTGGCACTGGCATGTGATTTGATCATCGCGGCAGATGACAGCCGCTTTGCAATGAGTTTTTCACAAGTAGGACTTATTTCAGATGGAGGGGGATCATTTTTCCTTCCCCGGCTGATCGGGCCGCATCTCGCTAAGGAGTTTTTCTTTTCTGCTGAAGCGATTCCCGCGGACAGGCTGCTGCAGATGGGAATTGTCAGCAGAATTGTACCAGTCACCGAGCTAAGAGGTGAAGCATTGGCAATGGCAGAAAAGCTGGCATCAGGCCCTGTCAAAGCATATGGGATGATGAAGAAGGTGATTGACCGCGCCCATTCCTCTACGCTTGATGAGATATTGGAACAGGAACGCCTCATCCAGACGATGATGGCCGGTACAGAAGATCATTTAGAGGGAATTGCTGCATTCAAAGAAAAACGGAAGCCGCAATTCCAGGGAAAGTGAGGGGGAACCTATATGAAGGCAATTCAGTTAAAGGAATACGGAGGACCTGGTGTCCTGAAGCTCGTTGAACTGGACATTCCAGAGCCAAGGGGGCATGAGGTGCTGATTCAAATCCACTCGATTGGCGTTAACTATGCCGATACTGCAAGGAGAGAAGGCCAGTATGTGGTAAAAACCCCTCTCCCCTTCATTCCTGGGGCGGAAGTGGCAGGAGTGGTCAAGGCAGCTGGCGAAAAAGCGGGATTAGTGCCGGGGACAAGGGTAGTGGCACTGATTGAATCCGGCGGATATTCGGAATATGCCATTGCCGACAGCAGGGGGCTCATTCCCATTCCGGAAGGACTGAACTTTCATGAGGCAGCGGCACTGCCCCTCCAGGGACTGAGCGCCTATCATATTTTAAAGACAATGGGGAGGCTTCAAAAAGGAGAAACTGTTCTTGTCCATGCAGCTGCAGGAGGTGTGGGAACACTGGCTGTCCAGCTTGCCAGGATATTCGGGGCTGGAAAGATTATTGCGACAGCCAGCTCAGAGCAAAAACTCGGGCTGGCCCGGGACCTGGGAGCTGACGTTCTGGTGGACTATACAGAAAGCGGATGGGAAGAGAAAGTAATGGAAGCAACAGGGGGCAAGGGGGCCGACCTGGCACTTGAAATGGCCGGAGGAGAGGTATTCGCTAAAACCATGAAGTGTCTCGCTCCGTTTGGAAGGGTGGTCGTCTATGGAGTGGCGAGCGGAGAGCAATACAGAATGTACCCATCCTCTCTGATGGCACGGAACCAGTCTGTGATTGGGTTCTTCCTTCCGCAAATCATGAAAATGCCGGAGCTTCTTCATACAAGCATGACGGAACTGCTCGGCTACCTGGCAGAAGGAAAATTAAAGCTGACGGTAGGCGGAATCTATCCGCTGGAGGAGGCTTCATTTGTCCATGAACAGATGCAGGGGAGGAAAACGAGCGGCAAACTGATTTTAACGCCTTAAAGCAGGATGAAGGCCACTTTTTAGGCTTTTCTTCTTATTCATTTCACCTTTTCAGCCCTCCTTCATACTATATAAAGTAGTTTAAGAAGGAGGCTTGAATTCAGCATGGATAATGGATTCTTTAAAAATATCGAGAAGAAAACGGGCGTTAATATGAAAGATATTCTGGATTTGGCGAATTCTTTGCAGAATGCAAATTTCAAGGATGAACAAACAGTCCGCAGCGTAATCCGCAGGGTATCCCAAATTGCCAATAAGCCGGTCCCAAAAGCAACAGAGGATAAAATTGTACAATCCATCGTCGCGGACGGCAAACAGCTGGATTTTAACACAATCAGCCAGATGATTAATAAAAAATAATCTGCAGAAAAGGACTTGGAGCGAGCCAAGTCCTTCTTTGCCTTCTTATGGGAATTTCAGCTCCTTACCGGTGCAAGGAACCTGGAGGGCTTCGCCTTTTTGCCCCGCCTTTTCTGCGGGACAGATATAAACAGCTCCTCCTGTGCCCGTGTAACCGCTACATATAATAGCCTTCTCTCCTCTTCCAGCGGATCAGGGTCCCCATTCCTGTAAGCTTCAAGGGCAAAATCATGGGGGATACTCCCGTCAACAGCCCCAATGATATAGACAGTCTTATATTCAAGGCCTTTTGACCGGTGGATTGTACTGAGGGTTATGCTGTTGTCCCTAATATTGCCAGGCTTTTTCATTTCTTTATTCATGGCGCGCATATGCTCGGCATGCTCAAGAAATTCCGCTATGCTCTCAAAATTATTTGCAG
The DNA here is from genome assembly GCF_020171945.1 of Bacillus infantis. GTDB lineage: Bacteria > Bacillota > Bacilli > Bacillales > Cytobacillaceae > Bacillus_AB > Bacillus_AB infantis_A. The sequence goes on from NZ_JAIVAP010000003.1 coordinate 389,884, forward strand.
CTACCTTCAGGTCGCGGATATCATCCGAGCCTTTTTCCATGCTGGAGCCTTCCAGCCCGCGCTTTTTAAGAAAGTCATTAAATCCAAGTTCTTTTCCAATCATATCAATAGCAGCGGCAGGGGTCTTCGACTTGATGGAACGAATCGATGGGACGGCCCTTGCCAGCTTTTTCTCCTGAAAAGCAAATCCGGTTTTCACATCAGCAAGGCACTCGAGAAGAGTCCTGTCGGTCAGGATGCTTTCTGCTTTCAAGTCCTGCAGCACCGATTGCTTCAGGAAGAGCGCCGGCAGAATACTCTTGATGGATTCCTGGCTATCCTCATCAAGAGACAATCTTAAGAAAGCCAGGAGGGTCCGCACTAGATAACGGTCATAAAATGACTCGGCATCCTGGTCGATCCTGAATGGCAGGCTGGAATTGGCCAGCCTTTCAAAAATGGCCCTCATGCCTGCATGTGTCCTGAACAATACCGCGAATTCCCCTGGACTTCCGCCCTGGGAAATCTTCTCCTGGATATCGGTCACAATCATCGTCGCTTCTTCTTCCTCATCTATCGGGAAGAAGAGGAGCGGCTTTCTTGCCTTTGAATACTGGGCCTTCATCTTTTTGTCGCGCCGCTGTTTATTTTTGACAATAATGCTGTTTGCGGCGGTCACGATTTCATGTGCGGAACGGTAGTTCTGTTCGAGAACAACGACACTGGCAGCCGGGAAATCTTTTTCAAATTCGAGCAGGTACCGCGGGTCGCTTCCCCGGAACGCATAAATGGACTGATCATCATCCCCGACTGCACAAACATTATTGCTTTTGGCGGAAAGCATCTTGATCAGCTCATACTGGACTTTGTTGATATCCTGGAATTCATCAATAAGAAAATATTGAAAGCGGTTTTGATACGATTCCAAAATATGGGGGTGCTCCTGGAAAAGCCGGTAACAGCCAAGAAGCATATCATCAAAATCGAAGAGCCTGTGATTCTCTTTATATTGTTCATAGAGCTTGTATAATTCTGTGACCGTTTTATCCCAATCAGTCTCAGGCTTTGTATGATGGGGAAGAATAAGAGAGTTCTTCCAGAAGCCGATTTTCTGCAGAGCCAGATCAAAAGCGAATTCCTTTTCATCGATTTTCAGCTCTTTTGCTGCTCCTTTTAAAATCTGCTCGCGCTGCCATTCTTTTTTTAGCAGCTTTTGGGAGTTCCATCCTTCTCTGTCATGGAAGGAGAGAATCCGGTAAAAAATGCTGTGGAAGGTGCCGGCAAGGAGCTGCTGCGCCTGGGCAGACTTTATGCCTGGATAGTCAATCAGCCTTCTTTTCATTTCAGCAGCAGCTTTAGCCGTGAATGTAACCAGCATAATGGATTTTGGGTCTATTTTCAGCTCTTGGAGCATATAAGCAGTACGGGTGGTTAATACCCTCGTTTTTCCGCTGCCGGCCCCGGCCAGTACAAGGAGAGGTCCGTCAATATGCGATACAGCAGCAGACTGTGAAGCATCCAATTTGAATCCATTGTCTGCGAGATCTTTTAAGTACCCGCTGCCAGCTTTGTTTTTAGAAGGCATAGACTGGAAAGGGGCACCTGTTTTTACAAAAGAAGCTTCCTGGAACACAGAAGGAGGAGTTGTCTCAGCTGTGATTGACCTCGACTTTGGCAGCCTGAACCCGCCCGCAGAGACCTCCGCTTCAACCGGCTCTTTTTTCACCTCGTTCAATGCCTCCTCTGCATCACGGCATTCAGCATTGGAATGAAGATGGTAGAAGTGGGGGGGACCCTGTATCCCCAAGTACATCCTCACCCGCTCTCCGCATGCAGGACAGAATAGATGGCCCTTTTTGCCTGCATCATAGATTTTTTGGAATTCTTCGCGGCTGTAGTTTTCTATATTAATAGTCTGTTGCCGGTAAACAGCAGTTTTCATGAACAGTCATCCCCGTTTTTCTAATTCATCTTAATATGTATTGAATACCCAAAAACTGGGCTTCCTACTTGAAAAAATTAAATATTTTATACCCATAAACATGCCGAAGCCGGCGAAATCTATCATAACAAAACCAGTCACTTAAAAAAAGGAGTTTCCGCAGTTTATCTCCCGGGCCAGGGGGGTAAGGAAGAACAATATACATTTTCGGAAAAGTATGGAAAAGAGCTTGAAATGGAGGAATGGACTATGGGGTATATCGTGCCTTTCAATCATTATCAATACAATCAGTATGCTGTGAGGGACTTGGATAAAAAGCAGGATCCATTCCGGCTGTATCCAGTTTCAAGGGTGAACAGAGTGGAGAATGACACACAATGGTTCCAGCCGGAGCAGCTGTTCCAATTTTCACGTCCTGCCGAGGCGCGATACTCGGAGGAAAAGCCGGCGAGAAAGGTCAATGAACAGACCGTTGAAAGAGTGTACGGGGACATGACAGGTAAAGGAACACTTTTCAGTGAATCTGTTTAGTGGCATAAAGAAAGGGAGAGCCTAGAAGGTCTGCACATGCAGAGGCTCTCCCTTTTTCCATTCAGCATAAAGCACATCTTTGACAGTTTCAGCTCCCCAGCCCTTCAATTCCGATTGAAGTTTGTTTTCATCCCAATGAATCATATGAAGATTATCCAGAACAATTTCACCGTCAAGCACCAGTGTGACAGGAAGCTCTTCCGGCTGCAGCTGGATATTGAAATCCTTGGCTGCAGGGGAGCTGTATGGCGGCTTTTTCAGCACACTTACTGTCCCATCCGTCTCCAGTATCGCATATTCGCATTCACGTATAGAGAAAATATCCTTGGACCTCAGCAGATGCTGCAGCTGATTGATGTCAAGGTGATTCTTCTTTAAAGAATCGTACACAATCTGCCCCTTTTTAATGACGATCGATGGTTCTCCCTCCAGAAAACGGCGCATTCTTTTAAACCTCTGTGTCAGATACTCAGTGAAATAAATTAATATTCCCCATAAGAAGACGGCAAACAGGATCTGGCCCAGGCCGATTTTTTCATCGAATAATGCATTGCCCACCAGTTCCCCCAAGACAAGGGCAGATACAAAATCAAATGTCGTGATTTGGGTGATCTGCGTTTTACCCAGAAATTTAGTGATTAAAAAAAGAGCGGCAAATCCAACCACGAGCTCTGCGAAAATATGCAGATATTCCATCATTATTACTCCTTTTAGTCCATATTATTTTCATAGTATGTCCAGATATGGAGGGAATTATTGACTGGAATGAGTATTCAATAGGAAAGGCGCCCTTGAATAAGGGCGCCCTGGTTCTTGTATAGGAATTAATAAATTGTAAGCCTTGGGGATAAATATCAATTCTTGATCAACGTCCAGCAGCTGCGCCGAGGACACAAGCTAAACCTCCCAAAAAGGCAAAGAACGCCTTTCAGGGAGGTTCGTCTTGAGGCCCCGAGGAAGCTGGTCATGCAGATGTTGCCACAGGACGTGGCGTTCTTAGTCTGCGTTCCTTAAGGTGATCAAGGCGCTTGCGCTTTTGTTCTTATAAGTATTTTTTCATCGTGCGGTGAGGGATGCCTGCATCCATAAATTCCTCAGAAACCACTTCATAGCCCAGTTTACTGTAAAAAGGGATAGCCTGTGTCTGGGCATTCAACTTAACAGCAGGAAGTTTCTGCTCTCTGGCAAGCTCTTCAATTTTATCCATGACAGCCTTGCCAGCCCCGATTTTGCGTGAATCCTTAAGGACGCAGATCCTTTCTGCCTTCCCGACCCCATCCACGACCCTGTACCTTCCGGCTGCTGCCGGAAGCTGGCTGTCATCGTAGAGAATGATATGGACGGCTTTCTTTTCAAACTCATCGTACTCTTCTTCTTCTGGAACCTGCTGTTCGTCTATAAAGACGATTCTCCTGATTTTGTATACATCTTCAATCTCTTGCTGTTCAACTGCTTTCTTTACTATCACGATTTATGATTCCTTTCCAAAACGAAATGTTTCATATACTGTCCAAGAGCCGTTTTCCAGCTGATAAAGCAGATGGAATCGGTCGATTGTTTCCTCATAATTGATGCGCTCCATCCGGAGTGAGCCGAAGACATCGGAGTGCTCGTCATCCGAGAGCTTTTGCCCGACTGTAATATGCGGAACAAATGCATATTCCTGATTTTCGCCGCCAGGGAATATCTGATTAATTTCCGTATGGAGTGCATCCAGGTAATCATCAGGTTCAACCTTAAGATAAATAACGTTATTGACCGGCTGAAAAGAGCTGAACTTATTGACCTTCATATTGAAAGGCCTTGCATTCTCCGCTGCTTTATGAAGCCTATCGGAAAGCGATTCTGCCTGCTCATCAGTTGCCTCAAAAGCACCTTTCAATGTCAAGTGCGGCGGAATGAGAGCATAATGCGGGTCATAGCGCTTCCGGTAGGAATTGGCCAGATCTTGAAGTTTCTTTGCAGGAAATATAACTATTCCATATTTCATCCTGAATACCTCCATTGATAAAAATGATAAGCACATATATAAGATTTGTTTATCTATTATAACAAATTTTCCGACTTCAATGATAGTAGGTCCTTTTTTAAGACGTTTGTTTTGAAATCGAAAAAGTGTATTTAGGAGTGAAGACGTCTTATGCCGGGGCATGCAGGAAGCGGGCCATGCGGACGCTGTAACAGGGCTTGGCGTACTTAGTGCGCGTTCCTTGCTGGGCAAGCGCACTCCGTTTTTCTAATTGTCCAGCTCCAAAGCCTAGCCCCTCGAGTCATAAGCCACACAAGAATTAAAGGCAAAGAACGCCTTTTATTCTTATGCGTCTTATGCTTGTCGGGGCTGAACAAGGCTTTTCCGCATTTCTTATTGTCCAGCTCCGGGCGCTAGCCCCTCGAGTCATAAGCCGCTTCAGGATTGAAGGCAAAGAACGCCTTCTATCCTGAAGCGTCTTATGCTTGTCGGGGCTGGGCAAGCGCCCTCCGCTTTTCTTAAAGCATGTGCTTCAAAGCTCTTTTAAAGTCCGGCTGCCAGTATTTCCAGGTATGATTGCCTTCGAATTCGTCGTAGAAATATTGAAAGCCTCTTTCAGACAAAATGGAGGAGAGGCTTCTATTGGGTGTAAGGAAGTCTTCTATTTCTCCTTTTGTCGTTTTTACTTCTGTCTCTTGCGTGCCGATTACATGATAAATATTCAGCAGGCCGGGGGTTGGGAAGCTCCGGGCAGCTTCAAGGATGCTTTCGTCCACATAAGGAGATTGAAGGATCGTTTTCCCGAAGGTATTAGGATATTCCAGCGAAGCCAGGAGCGAGACGGAGGCGCCGAGGGAATCTCCTGCCAAGATGCGGCCCTGTCCCATTTGATAGGTAGGAAATTCTGCATCAAGGTAAGGCACAAGCTCATGTGCCAGGAATCGTATGTACGCCCTGTGCTTATCTCCCTCCGGATGGTATTTGCTTCTGCGGTCATGCACATTTTTATATGGGATGCCCGCAATGATAACGTTTTCTATTTCCCTGTTGTGAAGGAGCTCATCCGCTGCCCGTCCTGCCCGTCCCATTTGGAAATAATCCTTTCCATCCTGGGCGATAAGAAGGGAATATTTATAAAGGGGAGAATAAGAGGCAGGAAGATAGATAAGTATATCCAGCTCTTCTCCCAGCTCCCTGCTCTGAAAAGAGACCTCTTTTATCGTTCCTTTTTGAATTTCCATGCCAGACCTCCATAAACAGCTTTGTAAGCCTTTTAAAAGGAATTCTAACATAAGAATTTAATAATTGCCCAATCTGTGCATCTTATTGGTTCAGCTGGTCTGCAGGAATGTGTTATGATTGGATAATAAACCCAATTTTAAATAGGGGATAATCCTTTTTTAACAGAATGCCAAAATTGTTTTCCTCGCCGGCAAAACCGCTCCATTCCTGGTTTTCGGACCGCCCCGGGAGATGGTAATTGACAATTGTGTAAAAGTTTATGTTAAAATAAACTTGAGAAATTCTAAGTAAAAAAAGAGGGGGAAATTCTATGAAAAGAAAAAGTTTTCTACTTTCAGCAGCATTGCTGCTGGCGCTTTCTATGATTCTGGCTGCCTGCGGCGGCAATTCAGATGAAGGCGGTTCAGACAATGGAGGAGAAGGCGGATCAGAAAAGCCTAAATTCCTCAGCATCGTTACCGGTGGAACCGGCGGTACATACTTCCCGCTTGGAGGCGCATTCGCGGATATCATTTCCGATGAAACTGGCATCCAGGCCAATGCTGAAACATCAGGCGCTTCTGCCGAAAACATGAATACGCTTAAAGATGGAAATGCTGAAATTGCTTTTTCACAAACTGATATTGCCTCTTATGCAAAAGACGGAAAGCTGATGTTTGAAGGTGCTGCTGTTGACAATGTCAGCGCTATCGGAACGCTTTATCCTGAAACTATCCAAATTGTCACTACCGCTAAATCCGGCATCAAATCTGTTGAGGATTTGAAAGGCAAGAAGGTTTCTGTCGGTGCTCCTGGTTCAGGCACAAATCCGAATGCCGAGCAGATTCTTGAAGTGCACGGAATGACATTTGATGACATCGACAAGCAGGATCTTTCTTTTGACGAGTCTACTGCCGGTATTCAGGATGGAACTATCGATGCGGCTTTCGTAACTGCTGGGACTCCTACTGGTGCTGTTGAAGGTCTTTCAGCGACTGAAGATGTAGTCATTGTTCCGATTGAACAGGACAAAATCGATGCTCTGATTGAGAAGTATCCTTATTATATCCAGGATGAGGTTCCATCCGGCACTTATGGCCTGTCTGATGCAGTAGCAACTGTTGCTGTACAGGCGATGCTTGTGGTGTCAAATGACCTTTCTGATGATACTGTTTACGACATTACTAAGGCTATTTTCGAAAACACAGATAAGATCACACACGCAAAAGGCAAATTGATCACAGCTGAAAGTGCTCTGAACGGAGTAGGCATCGAGGTGCACCCGGGAGCTCAGAAGTATTTTGACGAAAAAGGCGTAAAAGCCGAATAGTCTGCTGATTTTTTCTAAATGGCTTCACCCTGGCCGGCGCTGAAAACCTGAACAGGTTACCGCGCCGGTCAATTCTCTTTAAGAGGACCTGAAGTTTAAGTCAGCCATAGCCCAATGAGAGATGGGCCTGGCGAAGGCGCCGCCCTTCATCCCATTTTCTAAAAGGGGGTCCTGATGAAAAAACGAACAAGATTGAAGAGAGCATTATTGCTGCTTCCCCTCTTAATTGCTGCCATTGCAATTATTATCTTTATCCCTTACAAAAAAGCACTCGTTATTCAATACCAAAATACAGGCAAAGTGCTTGCCTATATCCCTTTCACCGAGGAAGAATTTTTTAAAATAAAATATACCCATTCAATCCATCTTTCAGATGTGGTAGAGAGCTATAAACCAACCAAGGATTTGAAGATCCAGCAATACGAGCTTATGTATGAGGATTTTGCAATCGGCATGCCTGATAACGCCTCCGAAGGTGAGGTATTTGAACAAAAGGACGGGAAATACTATATCCGGAATATGAATAGAGTTTTCCCTCATTTTGATATGCGGACAGGCAAGGTCAGGGCAAATCATAGAATTATATATAATGGAACCGAGTATCCTATGGCAGGTTTTATCGAGCCGGGAACATGGGTAAGATTTACAATTGATAAAATAAACATTTACCAGCAGTTGGAAGGAGTGAATATCCTTGAGCAATAAAGGAGAAACACTGACTCAGGAACAGCAGCAGGAGCTGCTCGAAAAATATGATCCCGAAGCGGGGACGCGAAAGCTGAAGGGAGTGCTGGGATGGGTTGTCTTTTTAGGCTTGCTGTCCTTCTCTTTATTTCAGCTGTACACTGGAATATTCGGTGTATTGACTGCCCAGCTTCAGCGTTCCATCCACTTGGGATTTGCACTTGCGCTTATTTTTCTTCTTTTCCCGGCGAGGAAAAAGGACAGGGGAAAGAAGCATAAAGTAGCCTGGTATGACTTGATCCTTGCCATTGCTGCAGTTGCAGTGGGGGCATACTGGCCGCTTATGATCGATGAAATCGTAATGAGGGTCGGCCGTTTGACTGATCTTGATTTTTATATTGGACTTACAGCAATCATTCTTGTACTTGAGGCAACCAGGAGGGCAGTGGGGCTTCCTATAACCATCATTGCTGCACTTTTTCTTGCGTATGCCCTGTACGGCCCATATATGCCTGGATTCCTTGCGCACAGGGGACTCGATCTGCAGCGGCTGGTACAGACAATGTTCTTTACAACCGAAGGGATACTGGGGACGCCGCTAGGGGTCTCTGCTACCTTCATCTTCCTGTTCCTGCTGTTCGGGTCATTCCTGGTAAAAACGGGAGTGGGGCAATATTTCAATGACCTGGCTGTCAGCATCGCTGGAAAAAGGACAGGGGGACCTGCCAAGGTAGCGATTTTCTCCAGTGCACTGCAGGGAACAATCAGCGGAAGCTCAGTTGCCAATGTGGTAACTTCAGGTTCTTTTACAATACCGATGATGAAAAAGCTTGGATATAAGAAGGAATTTGCCGGAGCGGTGGAGGCTGCTGCTTCCACAGGCGGACAGCTTATGCCGCCAATCATGGGAGCGGCAGCATTTCTCATGGTCGAATTCATTGGCGGAGGCATCACCTACTGGGATATTGCCAAAGCAGCAGCGATTCCTGCCCTTCTTTATTTCACGGGAATATGGATCATGACCCATTTTGAAGCGAAAAGAATAGGGCTCAGGGGCCTTAAGAAAGAAGAAATGCCAAACCGCAAAGAAGTGCTGAGCAAGATCTATCTGCTTCTGCCTATCCTGGCAGTTGTGATCCTGCTTATGAGCGGTATGAGTGTAATTAGGGCGGCTCTTTGGTCTATCCTCATTACAATAGCAGTCAGCGCTATCAGAAAAGAAACCAGGATTAATTTTAAAGATGCTATTGACGCGCTCGTTGACGGGGCAAGGACTGCCCTTGGTGTAGCAGCTGCTACCGCGGCTGCCGGCATCATAGTCGGTGTGGTTACCAAAACGGGACTCGGTCTGAAGCTGGCAAATGGACTGCTTGATCTGGCTGGCGGTGCTTTAATACCGACGCTTATGCTGACCATGGTAGCTGCAATTGTCCTGGGAATGGGTTCTCCGACAACTGCGAACTATGTTATCACATCAACCATTGCAGCTCCGGCTATCATTTTACTTGGTGTGCCTGATTTATCAGCTCACTTGTTTGTTTTTTATTTCGGCATCATTGCCGATATCACACCGCCTGTTGCGCTTGCGGCTTTTGCCGCTGCAGGGGTCTCCGGAGGGGAGCCGATCAAGACCGGGGTCAATTCGGCGAAGCTGGCGATCGCGGCCTTCATCATTCCATATATGTTCGTTCTGTCACCAGAATTATTAATGATAGATACTACTTGGTATTATCTGATATGGGTGGTCTTTACCGCTTTGGCAGGAATGACCGCAATTGGGGCAGGTGTAATCGGCTACTGGTTCAGAAGATTGATGTGGTTTGAGCGTCTAATCGGAATTGTCGGCGGGTTATGCCTCATTTATCCGGAAGGGTACACAGATATTGTTGGTCTTGCGTTATTTGCAGCTCTTATCATCCTTCAGTTCGTTATTAAAAGGGATGATTCACTAAAGCCGCAGACTGCAGGCTGATTTACAAAGGGAGTCCAAATTAGGCTCCCTTTTTTTGAATGATTGAAATTGTGTTAATATGGTTTGGGAGGGAAATTTTTGAAATGATGGCTTGATCGTAAATTGCTGGTTACGGTGGGAGAAAAATTTTGATGGCTAAAGCAGAAGAGCTAATTCCAATACAAATATTGAAATTAGCTGATTTTCCGATATGTCTGCTCTTTTTCCGGCATGAGCGAGAGAATGTTTTCAAGCTTGAAGATTCTCATTTGCCTTCTTGTGAAGCAATAGGCAAGAACTGTAGTTCCGTTTATATCTTTCACTAGAATCTTCCTGTGTGTCAGTTTATTCTTGGCGGAAAGATAGATTACTTGAATAGCAATATTCTTTTCCATTGATCTGTATAAAATGCCTTTCATTTAGTTTTCCTCCTATTAAGCCATCCAGGGCTTTATTTCTTGTATTTTTATTATATGCGAACAGATGTTCTTTTTCAAGTGCAGAGCATTACTTTTTTCATTTTTTTACATTTTTAATGTCATTATAAGTAACTGGTGCTTGCTTTAGAGAAAATCGTCCAGGGGATTGTGATGAATAAACATATGATTGAATTAATTGGAGCAGAAAAAAACATAAAAGGGAACAGGATTCTCAATGGAATTCATATTAGGCTGGACCAGGGGGAGCGGGCAGCCATAATCGGGCACAACGGCTCTGGGAAAAGCACCTTATTGAAACTGATGGCGGGATTTATTGAACCTACTGCCGGGAGCGTAAAAAGGAGGACCAAGAAGATTGGGTTTGTTCCTGAACATTTCCCAGATCAAAATCGGTTCAGAATGAAAGAGTTTCTTTTGTATGCCGGAAGAATGGGAGGCCGAACGAAGCCAGAGCTTGAGGAGGAGATTGAATATTATGCTGAGTTATTCCATGCAGAGGGGTTTCTGGAAACTCCCTTGAAGAACTGCTCTAAGGGAACGATGCAGAAGGCTGGGATCATCCAGGCCCTTCTGCTGCAGCCGGATGTTCTCCTCCTGGACGAGCCTTTGACCGGACTGGACGAAGAAGCCCAGCAGGCATTCCTCAGATACCTTCCAGGCCTTAATGGAAAAATGGCCATTGCTTTTACTGCTCATGAAAGCTTTCTTGTCAGAGAGGCGGCGGACAGGGTGATTACATTGGAAAACGGTTCTGTTATATCTAATGTTAATAATATTGCAGAAGCCGTGAAATACATAAAAGTCCTAGTTCCGGATATTTCTATCCTAAAAGAGTTGCCGGCTGTTCAGTATAGCCAATTGGACCACAACCTCTTTATCATTAAAGAAGCAGCTTCGGCATCAGATATCCTTCTGAAAAGCCTTCTTAATTCTGGCTGTTCAATAGTTGAAGTGATAGAAAGGGGGGGAGTGTTTTGATGGCTTTTCTTCAGTATCAGCTCAGGAGTGTAATCAGATCATACAGATTCCTGCCTCCCTATACTGTTTATCTGGTCTGGATTTTCGTATTGTACACCTACGAAGGGGCACCCGTCCTTAGCAGCTACGCGGTCTCATCGATTGCTTTATATTTGTGTACAGCCTGGCTGGGCATGCTTTTCTTTCCGCTGGATCAGGAACAGGAGAAGTTTATCCTGATGTCACACCTGGGCAGCAAAAAGAAATACCTTGCTGGCAAGGCGGCTGCTGTGTTTGTTTCCTCCCTGCCGCTTATGCTAATTGCCATCTACTTTCCTGTGATCACAGGCAGATTTAGATTGGAAATGGAAGTTTCATTTTACCTGCTGGCTTTCTATGCCCATATTATGCTGGCCATACTCGGGCTGCTTGTATCAATGCTTTTCTCTGGCGGAAAGACCGCGGACAAAAGGTATGCCTGGCTGGCTGCCGTTCTCATACTGACAGCTTCATTAGCAGCGGAATCAGTTGAGGATGAGTGGAAGGGATCTTCCTGGTTCCTATGGCTGCTGCCCCCTGTCATGAGGGCACTGAGCTATCTAAGCCAGGGGGAAACAGCAGTGAAGCTGGTCCCATTACTTAAAGACAGCCTGTTTATAGTCACTTATTGCTTGGCAGCAGCTGCTGCAGGAATTCGTTTATACTTAAAAAAGGAAGCGTGAATAGAACATAGCCGGTTAAGATCCCAGTTTAACAATGTGGTTAGGGGGGGCTGTTGAAAATGCCTTTCAGGCAATAGAGACTTTCTCCCCAAAATGTCTTAAACCGGCAGTAATAAAAAAGTATATAGCAAAATGAAAAAATCTCTGAAAAAGTATTGACTTTGACCTGAAAATGAATATAATTAAATATGTAGTTAAGACACGATCTGATAGTTCAGCGGGAGAATACTTCCTTGACAGGGAAGGGGTCGGGGGTTCGAATCCCTCTCAGATCATACTTGTGAAATGCCCGGCAGTATAATGCCGGGCATTTTTTATTTTGGAAAGTTCGGGGATTAGTGTAGGATGCAAAAAAAGAGCTGCCGAGTCGATCGGCAGCTCTTTTTTTATTGTTTTTTCATAATCTCACTAACGATTTCAAATGAACGCAATCGGGCTTTATGATCATAAATTTGGGCATTTACCATAAATTCATTAGCCTGGGTTTTATCCAGGAATTCCTGCAGCTTTTTCTGCACCGTTTCTGCATCTCCGATAATGGATGAGCCAAGCTGCTGCTGAAGCAGGGCCTTTTCATATTCACTCCATAATTCATCCATGTTGTCGACAGGCGGCTTTAGGGCGCCCGGAGTATTGCGGATCAGGTTGAGGAATTGCTGCTGCATGCTTGTGGCGAGCCTTTCAGCTTCTTCCTGTGTATCAGCGGCAATTACATTGACCCCTACCATTGCATAAGGCTCAGATAAAACATCTGATGGCGTGAAATGGCTGCGGTAAAGCTGAAGGGCAGGCAGGGTATTATCAGGAGAGAAGTGGCTTGCAAATGCAAAGGGAAGTCCCAGCTGGGCAGAGAGCCTGGCACTGAATCCGCTTGAGCCCAAAAGCCAGATCGGTATATTCAAGCCTTCGCCTGGTACAGCTCTTACTCTTTTCCTTTCAGCCGGCGACTCTGCTTCGAAATACTCACGGAGTTCTTCAAGCTGTTCAGGAAAATCCTGCCCGTCGCTTCCGCGGTCCCTGCGCAGGGCATGTGCTGTTAACTGGTCTGTGCCCGGCGCCCGGCCCAGTCCAAGATCAATGCGCCCGGGATATAGGGACTCCAGTGTGCCGAACTGCTCGGCTATCACGAGCGGTGCATGATTAGGAAGCATGATCCCGCCGGAACCAACCCGGATGGAAGATGTTCCCCCGGCTACATGCCCGATTACAACAGAAGTGGCAGAGCTGGCGATCCCTGTCATATTATGATGCTCTGCAAGCCAATAGCGCGTATAGCCCCATTTTTCGGCATGCTGTGCGAGGTTGAGTGTATTCTTTAATGAAACAGCTGCTGTACTGCCTTCGTTGATAGGTGAAAGATCAAGTACAGAATATTTAATATCGCTTAACCTTTTATTCTCGGACATATTGTCACTTCTTTCTTCTGGAATGGCGGCTGTGCAGTTCATCAGCTCATGTCTATTTTATCAGCAGTAATTAGTCTCTCAAAATATTATGATTTAAACCGGAAAAAACCTCCCGTCCAAGCTTTTATTGCATTGTGGCATTTGAGGGGAAAAGGCTGCCTTAAAAAGTGAAATGAAAAGGGGATTTCTTGCCGCAGGCAGCTGCAAAGGTTATTCTTAATGAAAATATAATTGTAAAGGATGATGAAAGTGAAACGGGTGCTGCCGCCAGGGCAATTTGAAACAGAAAAATGGCCGGTTCTCCACCAGGGCGATGTTTACGAATTTGATGAAGCTTCTTGGGATTTCAGGCTCTTTGGAGAGGTAGAAGAGGAGGTTTCCCTGTCATATGCTGAAATGATGATGCTGCCAAAAACGGTGTCCAGCATTGATATGCATTGTGTGACTACCTGGTCCAAGTTTGGGACAGAGTTTGAAGGGATCGCTTTAAGGGACCTGCTGAAGCTTGTCAATATCAGGGAGGATGTTAAATATATAAAGATATACGGGTATTATAATGGGGACCGTTTTGGCTACTCTGCAAACCTGCCACTGGCGGACCTTCTCGGCGATGACGCCCTGTTTGTATACAGGTGGAAGGATGAAAACCATGAATGGCAGGAAATATCCCCTAAACATGGCTACCCCCTCCGATTCATTCCACCAGCCTCTTTTTATTTATGGAAAGGCTCAAAATGGGTATCCGGCATCCGTTTTATGAATGAGGATGAAGAAGGATTCTGGGAGGAGCTTGGCTACTCCATGACAGCCGATCCGTTTAAGGAGGAGCGGTACCGGTGAAAGATCTTAAATACTCATCTTTTGTAGGGGAAAATTGGAAAATAAACCTTGGTATACCTGGGGCGGCCGGTATCAGAAACTGGAGTTGATTTTCCTATGTTGCAGGTTATAAAGCCTATCTGATTAATAGACGGAAGAATTCCGCTTAATTAGTCATTTTAATAAAAAACATCACAAATAGATGGAGAAATTCCACTTATTGACTTGGAAAATGTAAAAATGTGATTATTTACTTGTCATAACCGGAAAATCTCCCCTTATTTTCCCAAAAAAGAGCACTATTCTTTATATAGCCGGAAAATCTCCTCTTATTTATTGCATGGTTCCTCAAATCACAATGTAGCAGAAAGAGAGCCTGCATTTAGCGCTCGGCGAAGCATTTCATGAATGAAGGGTGGGGGGCACTGAAGGACTTCCTCCCGACCCGGCGTTAGTAACCCGATGTTCTTTTGTCAATGTATCCTTCATACCGTGAACACTGTTAAGAGTTCATCAGGCAGCTGCTTGTATTGAGAATTTTCGTCTATCAAATAGGGGATGCCTCTTCTGTATGGCAGTGTTATTTCGACTATTTCATTTACCACAAAATGAGGTGTTATCTGTATTTATTAATACATCAATAAACGAATGACAGCATGCGCTATGCCAGAAATACCAGCTGCGAAGTTATTTATTGATAAGCTGAAATTTAGTTGAATAGTTAAAAAATATAGAAAAATCCATAAAAATAATTGTCAAAGCAGTCTCTGTTATATTACAATTCCCATAAGGGCGTGTGCATTATAATGAATATTTATGTTCCCGCATAAATGCCTCATATAATATCCCCGCGCCGCAGGAGGGCAATATGTATCAGGACAGCACAGTGTATATTATTGGAGACAGCAAGACTTCCTCCAATAATCCGATCATGCAGAAATACAATGGTTTTTTTATTGCACTCGTCATTGACAGGGACACACATAAGATTGAAGATGCAGAATGCTCTTCAACAATCGGGCTGACATCCCTGTTTGTTAAATCATTGTTTGCAGGGAAATCCATGCTTGAGGAAGAAGGCATCCTGTCTGAAATAGAAAAGCGGTATTTCGGTTCTTCCCAGAAAGCGCTGATGGTTGCTTTTAAGAATGCCAGCATAAAGTACAAACAAATTAGTGGAATAAATTTAAATGTATAGCTGCTTTTTCTGCTGAACCCAGATAAAATCCAGCTGTTAGAGACTCTCTCTGGCAGCTGGATTTTTTTGATAGCCTTATTTCCAGGAATGACGCTATTGAAATATAGTAATTTATCCACTATAATAGTAAGAAAATTCAAAATATTAGAAAGTGTGGAGAGTCTATGAAAATATATCTATCGGTCGATATGGAAGGCATAACCGGGCTGTCTGATTATACCCATGTTGATTCTTCCAGGCACAATTATGAGAGAAGCCGGATCATTATGACAGACGAAGCTAATTTTATTGTTTCAGAAGCTTTTGACCGGGGCGCTTCTGAGGTGCTGGTGAATGACAGCCATTCAAAAATGAATAATCTTCTTGTTGAGAGGATGCACCCGGAAACCCAGCTGATCACAGGGGACGTGAAGCCTTACAGCATGGTCCAGGGATTGAATTCTGAATTCTCAGGCGCTATATTCGCGGGCTATCATGCAAGGGCATCCATGGAAGGTGTTATGTCTCATACAATGATATTCGGTGTCCGGAATATGTACATAAATGATACAGCAGTCGGGGAACTGGGATTTAACGCATATGTGGCAGGCCATTTTGGCGTCCCGGTGATTATGGTTGCAGGCGATGACCGGGCGGCCAGGGAGGCTGAAGAGCTTATTCCGAATGTCACGACAGCTGTTGTAAAACAGACCATTTCCCGTTCGGCTGTAAAAACCCTTACCCCGGCTAAGGCCGGGATGCTTTTGAAAGAAAAAACCGCCGATGCTATTGAGAACAGGGAAAAGGTTAAGCCGCTTGTCCCGCCGGATGCCCCTCTCCTGAGGATTGAATTTGCAAACTACGGCCAGGCAGAATGGGCAGGACTTATGCCTGGTACGGAAATAGAAAAAGGAACGACAACCGTCCGGTTCCAGGCAAAAAACATCCTGGAAGCTTACCAGGCTATGCTGGTCATGACCGAGCTGGCCATGAGAACGGCTTTTTGTTAGGAAGTGGCCGGGATGAATAGTTATATACTCAAAAGACTTTTATCGATGCTTGTTACACTATGGCTGATCATCACGCTTACCTTTTTCCTGATGCACAGCATCCCTGGTTCCCCATTCAACGAAGAAAGGGCGACGAGCGAAGCTGTCCAGAAGAACCTGGAGGCCTATTATCATCTGGATGAACCGCTTCCTGTCCAATATGCGACTTACCTGAAGTCACTTGTAACGCTTGATTTCGGGCCTTCTATCAAAAAGTCATCACAGACAGTCAATGACATGCTGAGCCGGGGCTTCCCGGTGTCATTTGAACTTGGGATGTGGACATTGCTCCTGGCAGTTTTTTCGGGGATTGTGCTTGGCATCATCGCAGCACTCAGGCATAACGGGTTCATTGACTATTTGGCGATGACCATTGCTGTGCTCGGCATATCAGTTCCCAACTTTGTTCTGGCAACGCTTTTGATCCAGCAGGTTGCTGTCAATTGGGACCTGCTTCCCGCAGCTACATGGACCAGCTGGAGGCATATGATCCTGCCGACACTGGCTCTTGCAACCGGCCCGATGGCAATCATTGCAAGGCTGACAAGGGCAAGCATGCTCGAGGTGCTGACCCAGGATTATATCAGGACGGCGAAGGCAAAGGGGCTGACCCCGGTAAAAATCGTATTCAAACATGCACTGAGAAACGCATTGCTCCCTGTTGTCACTGTGCTTGGCACCATGGCGGCGAGCATATTGACGGGCACCTTTGTCATCGAGAAGATTTTTGCCATACCGGGGATGGGCAAGTATTTTATTGAAAGCATCGGAAACCGGGACTATCCCGTCATTATGGGGACGACCGTTTTTTACAGCGCTGTACTTATCTTCATGCTGTTTTTGGTAGATTTTGCCTATGGTGTGCTGGATCCCCGCATTAAGCTGAGTAAAAGGGAGGGACGATAATGGAATTGCGAAAACAGCAGGAGCGCAGCGTTTCTCCGGAAATTCCTGATGAGTGGTTTACACCCCGATCAAAAGAGGAGGGGGAAGCAGAGGCGGTAGTCAGGCCAAGCCTTTCCTACTGGCAGGATTCGTGGAGGCGGCTGTCGCGCAACAAGCTGGCAATGGCCGGACTCGTATTTCTCATCTTTCTGCTCTTTATGGCTATTTTTGGGCCGGTCATTTCACCGCATTCGGTTGAAAGCTCCAAGCTGACCGATCAGAATCTCCCGCCATCCTCCAGCCACTGGTTCGGCACGGATGAATTGGGGCGGGATGTGTTCACAAGAACCTGGTATGGTGCCAGGGTCTCACTGTTCGTAGCGGTGATTGCGGCGCTCCTGGACTTTATGATCGGTGTCATCTACGGAGGCATTGCCGGCTATAAAGGAGGCAGGGCCGATAACCTGATGATGAGGATCATTGAAGTCCTGTACGGCCTGCCATATCTGCTGGTTGTCATCCTGCTCGCAGTCGTTATGGGCCCAGGCCTGACGACCATCATTGTAGCCTTGTCAGTTACAGGCTGGATAGGAATGGCCCGGATTGTCAGGGGCCAGGTTATGCAAATCAAAAATTATGAATTTATACTGGCATCCAAGACCTTTGGAACAAAGACATCGAGGATCATCAGGAAGAATCTCCTGCCGAATACGATGGGCCCGATCATCGTTCAGCTGACGCTGACTGTGCCTTCGGCCATATTTGCAGAAGCATTCTTGAGCTTTCTTGGCCTGGGAATCCAGGCGCCGTTTGCCAGCTGGGGAGTAATGGCCAATGACGGGCTGTCTACTATCCTTTCCGGCCATTGGTGGAGGCTGTTCTTTCCTGCCTTTTTCATCTCAATGACGATGTTTGCTTTTAATGTTCTTGGGGACGGCCTGCAGGATGCACTGGATCCAAAGCTGAGGAGGTAAGCCATGATGGAAAAAGTGTTGGAAATTAAAAATTTGCATGTATCCTTTTCCACCTATGGCGGAGAAGTAAAAGCAGTCCGCGGTGTGGAATTTGATTTATACAAAGGGGAGACCCTGGCTATAGTCGGCGAATCGGGAAGCGGCAAAAGCGTCACTTCCCAGAGCATTATGAAGCTGATCCCTTCCCCGCCTGGAAGAATCGCAGAGGGGTCAATCCTGTTCAATGGCCAGGATCTGACCCGGCTGAAAGAGGCAGAGATGCGGAAGATACGGGGATCGGACATATCCATGATCTTTCAGGATCCCATGACGGCGCTTAATCCGACGATTACTGTAGGGGAACAGATCATTGAAGGAATCCGCCAGCATCAGTCTGTATCCAAAGACCAGGCTAAAAAAAAGGCCCTGGAAATGCTTAAGCTGGTGGGGATTCCCAGTCCTGAATCAAGGCTCAGGCAATACCCGCACCAATTCAGCGGCGGCATGAGGCAGAGAATCGTCATTGCGATGGCTCTTGTCTGCGAGCCGGAAATTTTAATTGCGGATGAGCCGACGACCGCCCTGGATGTAACCATTCAGGCACAGATACTTGATTTGTTTAAGGAAATCCAGCAAAAGACAGGTGTCTCCATTATATTGATCACACATGACCTTGGTGTGGTAGCACAGGTAGCTGACCGTGTCGCAGTCATGTATGCCGGGAAAATCGTTGAGGCAGGCACAAGGAGGGAGATCTTCTATAGTCCTCAGCATCCTTATACAAAGGGGCTGCTGAACTCGGTGCCCCGGCTTGATTCTGAGGAAGGGGAGCTTGTGCCGATACCGGGTTCGCCCCCTGATTTGTTTGCTCCGCCGCAGGGCTGTCCTTTTGCAGCGAGATGTGATTATGCAATGGAAGTTTGTGAAAAAGTCTATCCGTTTGAAAGTCGTTTGAGCAGTGAGCATTATGTGGACTGCTGGCTGCAGGATGAGCGTGCTAAAAAACTGCTGACACGTGTAAGATAGCGCCGCCCGCATTCCGGCGGGGCCGGAAGGAAGGCGGAATTATCCAGATGCAGGTTCTCAAGGATCTGCATTGATAGATGAAAATAGAATGAGGGGGAGAAAAATGAAAAAGTTTTTCATGTTGTTTTTGGCAATGTCGCTTGTATTCGTCATGGCAGCCTGTACAGCCAATTCGGATACAGGAAGCGAACCTTCAGATGAGGGCAAGGATAGCGGGGATAGCGAAAGTGAAAAGGTGCTTTACTTAAATAACGGTGTAGAACCAACATCCTTTGACCCTCCAATCGGCTTTGATGCCGTTTCCTGGAACTCACTGAATAATATCATGGAAGGTCTGACAAGGCTCGGCAAGGAGCATGAAGCTGAACCTGCCGCGGCAGAGAAATGGGATGTTTCAGAAGATGGCAAAACATACACATTCCATATTCGCGATAATGCAAAATGGTCTAACGGGGATGATGTGACAGCAGGTGATTTTGTTTATGCCTGGAAACGCCTGCTTGATCCGGATACAGGTTCTCCGGCGGCCTTCCTTGGCTATTTCATTGAGGGCGGGGAAGCCTTTAACACAGGAGAAGGCTCGGCAGAAGAAGTGAAAGTAAAAGCCGTTGATGATAAAACATTCGAAGTGACTCTGACAAGCCCGCAGGCTTACTTTTTAAACATCATTGCCAATCCCGCATTTTTCCCGGTAAATGAAAAGACAGCGACGGAAAATCCGGAATGGTTTGCAGAAGCTGACACGTTTGTCGGGAATGGCCCGTTCAAGCTGACTGAATGGGAGCATGACACAAATATGGTCATGGAGAAAAATGAAGAGTATTGGGATGCAGAAAATGTAAAACTTGATAAAGTGCACTGGGCGATGGTGAATGACACGAACACCGAGTACCAGATGTATCAAAAAGGGGAGCTGGATACTTCAGATGTACCGGCAGACCTGAGCGAGCAGCTCTTTGAAGAAGGCAAGGTCCAGGTCGAAGACCAGGCCGGCCAATATTTCTACCGCTTTAATGTGAATAAAGAGCCATTCCAGAATGTGAACATCAGGAAAGCTTTCGCCATGGCGGTGGACCAGGAGCAGATCGTTGAATTTGTGACCAAGAACCAGGAGCAGCCGGCCTATGGATTTGTTCCTCCGGGATTTAAGGATCCTTCCGGAAATGATTTCCGCGAGGTGAACGGTGACCTTGTTAAAACGGATGCCGAGCAGGCAAAAGAGCTGCTGAAGAAGGGAATGGAAGAGGAAGGGTACAGCGAGCTGCCCGAGGTGACTTTGACATACAGCACAAATGATGTGCATAAAAAGATTGCCGAAGCCCTTCAGCAGATGCTTAAAGAAAACCTTGGAGTCGATGTGAAGCTTGCAAATATGGAAGCGAATGTATTTGCGACTGAACAGAAGGCGCTGAATCTGCAGCTGTCCAGAAGCTCTTTCCTTGCTGATTATGCCGATCCGATCAACTTCCTGGAGAACTTCCAGACCGGCCACTCAATGAACCGGACTGGCTGGAGCAATGCCGAGTTCGATAAGCTGATCCAAGGTGCGAAAAATGAAGCCGATGAAGCGAAACGCTATGACATGATGTACGAAGCAGAAAAAATCCTTTATAACGAGTCGCCTATTTTCTCACTGCATTTCTATAACCAGGTTTACCTGCAAAATGAAGCTGTGTCAGGTATCGTCCGCCACCCAGTCGGATATCTGGAATTAAAATGGGCTGACAAAGAATAGCATTGAAAAGGGGTGTTCTGCTGAACATCCCTTTTTACTGGCAAACTGCAGCGCATACGGAAAGGGGCATATGATATGAAAATAAAGCCGGGACTTTTGAAAAAAGGGGATGCTGTCGGTGTAGTATCACCGGCCAGCCCGCCTGACGTCCAAAGCCTTGATAGGGGCATTGATTTTCTTAAGGAGCTGGGATTGGAAGTCCGTGAAGGAAAATCTGTCAGGAATATAAATGGCTACCTGGCTGGCTCAGACAAAGAGAGGCTCGCGGATTTGCATGATATGTTTGAAGACAAGGAGATCAAAGCGGTCATTTGTGCAGGCGGTGGATACGGAACTGCCAGGATTGCAGCTGACCTGGACTATGGCCTTATTAAGGCCAACCCTAAAATATTCTGGGGCTACAGTGATATCACCTTCCTTCATACGAGCATAAGGCAGAAAACCGGGCTTATCACCTTTCACGGTCCGATGCTTGCTTCCGATATCGGAAAGGCGGACGCCCACCCATTGTCCAAACAATATTTCAGCCAGCTTTTCCAGCCCGCGGATTCTTTATACACTGAAGAGCTTTCGCCTCTGTCAGCAGTGGTGGAAGGAAGGGCAGAAGGTCCCCTGACTGGAGGCAATCTCTGCTTGATCGCGAGTACGCTGGGAACTTCTTTTGAGATTGATGTGAAAGGGAAGCTTCTGCTCATCGAGGATATTAATGAAGAACCGCGCTCAGTTGACCGGATGCTGAATCAGCTGCTGATGGCAGGTAAATTATCTGAAGCAGCCGGCGTAGTCGTGGGGGACTTTAACAAATGTGAACCGCAGCGCGACCTAAGCCTATCCCTTGATGAAGTTCTTGATCACTATTTGATTAAAGCGGGCAGGCCAGCCATGAAAGGATTTAAAATAGGCCATTGCTCCCCGCACTTCTCTGTTCCGCTCGGAGCGGATGCAGTGCTCGATACAACGGAAAAACAATTGTATGTCGAAAGCGGCGTACGCTAAAGAGGTGCACAGATGAAAATTGAGCGAATTGAAACCTTCAGGGTTGCCATCCCGTTAATCAAGCCGTTTAAGACTGCCTTAAGGACTGTGACTACAGCGGAATCTGTAGTCATAAAAATCGTATGCGACAACGGCATTGAAGGCTGGGGGGAAGCTCCTCCGACAGTCGTCATCACCGGGGACAGCCTGATGAGCATTGAATCGGCCATCCAACATGTGTTCAAGCCTTATCTTGTCGGCAAAAGCCTTCTGAACTATGAAACTATTTTCCAGGCAATAAAGACATTGATGGTTGGAAATTCAAGTGCTAAAGCTGCGGTGGATATGGCTTTATATGACTGCCTTTCCAAGCACTGCAGGCTTCCGCTGTATCAATTCCTTGGCGGTGCAAAAAATGAAATCGAGACTGACTATACAGTGAGCGTGAACAATCCTGAAGAAATGGGCGATGATGCTGCTTCTTATATAGATCAGGGATTTAATGTGCTGAAGGTTAAGGTAGGCAAAGATGATATCATGACAGACATCAGCCGAATAAAGGAAATCAGAAGGCGTGTCGGCAATAAGGTAAAAATCAGGCTTGATGCGAATCAGGGATGGCAGGCAAAGGATGCGGTGAGGGCCATCAGGAAAATGGAGGACAGCCTCCTGGACATTGAGCTGGTCGAACAGCCGGTTCCCGCTGATGACATCGAAGGGCTCAAACAAGTGACAGATTCCGTTGAAACACTCATTATGGCTGACGAAAGTGTGTTCACTCCGAAGCAGGCGCTCCAGGTGCTCTCTACGAGGAGTGCGGATCTGATCAATATAAAATTAATGAAGGCCGGGGGGATTTTCCAGGCTCAGGCCATCAACCAGCTGGCTGAAACCTGCGGTGTTGAATGCATGGTAGGAAGCATGATTGAAACAAAGATAGGCATCAGTGCTGCGGCTCATTTTGCTGCGAGCAAAAAAAATATCACCCGATTTGATTTTGATGCTCCTCTAATGCTGGCCAAAGATTTGGTCGAGGGCGGAATCAGCTACAATGGAAGGAAAATCACTTTCCCTGATGCAGCAGGGCTTGGCATCAGGCAAGTTTACTCAGAAGGAGGAATTTCAAGTGGGAATTCAGCATAAGTGGCTTGTCAATGTACCAGTGGCAACAATTTGGACCTCCCCTGAATCGGCCAGGGAAATCGATGGAAAAGCGGTTTCCGGCGGGCCGGACATGGAGGGGTGGCTGGCTGGCCTGACATACGAAACCAGGCTTGCACTTTGCAATGAAAACAGGATCCAAACCCAAGCACTGTTTGGCCAGGAGGTGATCCTGCTGGAAGAAGAGGGACCTTGGGCGAGTGTTATAATCCTTAGCCAGCCTTCAGGAAAAAATGAAAGAGGCTATCCTGGCTGGATGCCAAAAAGCCAGCTGATGAAACTGAACGAATGGAATATCAAAAAAGGCCCAGTTGCAGCCATCAGCTCGAAAAAAGCTGTATTGTATTCAGAGGAAGAGAAGCCTTTAATGGAATTAAGCTTTGAAACTGTTCTCCCTGCGGTTGAGAAATCTGATGAATGGCTTAAAGTAAGAATCCCTGAAGGGTACGGACTTCTTCGGCAGGAGGATGTAATTCTTCATCCTTCTTTGGAAGGGAGGCAGAAGGGGAATGGAGGGGGAATTGTATCCGAAGGGGAACGCTTCCTCGGCTTGCCTTACCTGTGGGGAGGCATGAGCAGCTGGGGATTTGACTGCTCAGGATTCAGCTATACGATGTGCAAGGCAAACGGCTATATCATTCCAAGGGATGCGCATGATCAGGCAAGGCACGGAACTGAAGTGGATTTGGCTGAAATCCAGCCTGGCGACCTGCTGTTTTTTGCCTACCAGGAAGGAAAGGGCAGCATTCACCATGTGGGAATCTTCTATGGAGACGGCAAGCTGCTCCATTCGCCAAATACAGGGAAAACAATCGAAATTATCCCGCTTAAAGACACCATCTATGAAAAGGAACTATGTGCAGCACGCCGTTATTGGCAGGAGGGAGAAGGTTGATCATGCCGGACAGCATACTTGAGGTAAAGAATCTTAAAAAACATTTTGCGCTGGGAAAAGGTGAGATATTAAAAGCTGTAGACGGCATCTCATTTAATATAAAAAAGGGAGAAACCCTCGGGATTGTCGGTGAATCAGGCTGCGGCAAATCGACTGCCGGCAGGACGATCATCGGGCTTTATGACAGCACAGAAGGGGAAGTCATCTTTAATGGGAGAAATGTCCACAGCATGACAAACAGAGAGCGCTTCTCTTTTCACAAGCAGATGCAGATGATTTTTCAGGATCCCTATGCTTCACTTAATCCCAGGTCGACAGTAAGTGAGATCATTGCGGAGCCGATGGAAGTGCATGGCTTGTTTCGCAATAAACAGGAGCGGATGGAGAAAATCTATCAGCTTCTGGAGGATGTTGGACTGAATAGAGAGCATGCCGGACGATATCCGCATGAATTCAGCGGGGGACAAAGACAAAGGATAGGAATTGCGAGGGCTCTTGCCCTGGAGCCTGAATTCATTATAGCGGATGAACCGATATCAGCACTGGATGTTTCGGTCCAGGCCCAGGTGGTGAACCTCCTCAAAAAGCTGCAGAAAGAAAAAGGGCTGACATACTTATTCATCGCCCATGACCTGTCCATGGTCAAGCAGATAAGCGACCGGATCGGCGTCATGTATCTGGGGCATATGATGGAGCTCACAACCAGTAAGGAATTATACCGGAACCCGCTTCATCCTTATACACGGGCTTTGCTTTCAGCCATTCCGATCCCTGATCCGGATGTTGAGGATCAGAGGGAAAGAATCATCCTGCAGGGCGAGCTGCCAAGCCCTATTGATCCCCCAAGCGGCTGTGTATTCCGGACAAGATGCCCTCACAGCATGGATATTTGTGCAGAAAAAACGCCTGTCTGGCAGGAGGCGGAGAAATCAAGGTTTGTCGCCTGCCACTTATACGATCCCAATCTGACCGGAAATCATGACAGTTCACAGGCAGCAGCTTCTAAATGACCGGGCTGCTCTCTGATAATATCAATCATCTTGAACAAAGGCTGGCTGAAATCCTCAGACAATGTCCGGGGAATGCCAGTCTGGCTGTTGAATATGGCGAGGAAGCAATTAATATGAACAGCGGGCGAAAATATCCTGCAGCAAGCCTAATCAAAATCCCGATCATGATGGAAGCTTTCTTTCAGGCAGAGGAGGGCGGCCTGGACCTCAATGAGCTGGTATATACTGGCGGGATTGAAAAGGCCGGCGGGGCAGGGATCATTCAATCTCTTTCTGCAGCAGCCTCCTTAAGCATCCTGGACTGTATAACATTGATGATTATCGTCTCTGACAATTCAGCAGCCAATCTGCTGATAAAATTGCTGGGCAAGAAAAATATTAATGATAGAATGCATGGACTAGGGCTCCAAACGACTGTACTGGGCAGAAAAATGATGGACTTTGAAGCAGCAGCAAAAGGTATAGAAAATTTCACCACTGCAGCAGATATGGTTAAATGCCTGAGAGCAATAAAAGAAGGCAGATTGTTTTCCGAGAAGAATCGCAGCTTGATGCTCGATATAATGGAATCGCAGCAGTTCAGAGAAAAGCTTCCGGCCATTGCATGCAAAGAGCTGAAAATTGCCAATAAAACCGGGGAACTTCCTGGGATTGAGCATGATTGCGCCATCTTCACTTCTGGCCAGGATGCTCTATATGCTGCCGTCCTGATCGATGGCATCTCAAGCCCGGAAGAAGGAAACCGCACAATAAGGCTGATTGGAAGCCGGTTATCCGATTTTCTGTGCCTTCCGGAAGAAGAAAGGAGTTGAAACAATGGGAGATTTTAAGAATTATAATGAGTTCTGGCCATTTTACCTTTCGCAGCACAGCAAAAAGTCAACAAGGACTTGGCATTTCATAGGCACAACTTTTGTGTATATCTGTATTGCTCTTGCCATCATTTATTTGAATTTCTGGTTCATTATCCTTGCGCCGGTCATTGCCTATGGGTTTGCCTGGTTCTCCCATTTCTTTATTGAAGGAAACAAGCCTGCAACTTTTGGACATCCATTCTGGTCGCTTCGGGCAGATTTCCAAATGTATTTTTATATTTTAACTGGTCGGCTTTCAAGAGAAATCGACAATCTGCCTGAACAATATTCAGCAGAAAAATAGACTGTCAGAAAAGCATCCCCAATTGTGAGGATGCTTCTTTTCATTCTAATTCAGCCGCATACTGGTCTTTGACACTATAGAGGAGGGATAGTAATATAATCATAGGGATATAGTAATATTTTCCTGATAATAGACTAGGACAGGTGGACATCATTGTGAATAGCTATATAATTTCTGCAGCCGCCATGGTGCTGCTTGCGTTTATCTTTTTCTCTTCCGTTTTCCTGGGGAGCAGATATATCTATCAAAAACAAAAATATACTCAGACATTGCTTCTTCCGATTTCCAGCTCCTTTTATGTGTGGCTTCAGCTGATGACCCTTTTAAGCATTTACGGATTTATTGAACCAGCAGATGCATTTACACTGCAAAGCCTGGCCATTTTCCTTTGCCAGCTCGCTGTTTATATGGTTCTTTTTCAATTTGCGGGAGTAAAAGATGACAAGGAAATGTCGCTTAAGAATCTCGTGCTGTGTGTTTTTTTTGTTGCATTAACAATCGGCATAGATGTTTATTTTGTCAGAAAAATAAATCCTTCGTTAGTTGTCAGCACTGAGCACATACTCATTGCCAGCTTATTCTTCATTATTTCATTGTTCTTATGCTTCAGGTTCGTCCAGCAGATTTATATTGATAAAGTATTCAATAAGAAAAAGGTGCCTTTCTGGTTCCTTTCCTTTGGAGCTCTCCTGGTAGCTTATACATTTGTGGGGAGCACCATCGAGATCATCAGGAGTTTGAACAGCAGCGGGGGTAACAGCTTATTCTTTACAGAAGTGCTGTCCATCCTGCTCCTTCTCGGTGTGACAACGGTTTATGGGGAAAAACAGTATAACCGGAAAGAACAGGAATTGGTTGAAAGCAACAGACACCTCAATCACCTTGCCTACCATGATACATTGACGGGACTTCCGAACAGGAGGAAGGTCATGCAGTCGATTGAGGAGTGGATGGCAGAGGGTATCCAGTTTGCGGTTGTTTTTATCGATCTGGACCATTTCAAGCATGTCAATGATCTTCTCGGCCATAATATCGGGGATGAGCTGCTTAAAGAAATTGCCTCCAGGCTGGAAGAGAATTCCGGCAGCGATGATATTGTGGGCAGGCTTGGAGGCGATGAATTTATCATTTTGAAGCCAGTTAAGGAAAATCTGCAGCTTGACCATTTTTCAACAGAACTGATTGAAAAGGTTGTAGAGCCAGTCCGGATTCTTGAACATGAGATCGTTATTACAACGAGCATCGGGATTGCTTTATTTCCAACGCATGGGAAAGATGTGAATGACATCATGAAAAAGGCGGATATAGCTATGTACAACTCCAAGGATAAAGGGAGGAATACATACTTTATCTTTACGCTTGAACTTGACGAGAGCATCATCCGCAAGATGACGTTAAAGGAAGATTTGAAGCATGCACTGGTGCGGAATGAACTGGAGGTGCATTTTCAGCCGAAAATCAGAGTATCTGATCAATCAGTGAATGGATTTGAAGCGCTTCTGAGATGGAAGCATCCTTCAATAGGCTTTATCCCCCCGGCTGAATTTATTCCGATAGCAGAGGAATCAGGCTCGATATCTGAAATAGGAAGCTGGGTCCTGCGGCAGGCCTGCAGAGAAATCTCTGCTATTAACGAAAAATATGGCAGGCAGTATATTATTTCTGTGAATTTCTCGATCAAGCAGCTCCTTCAAAAGGATATTGTGGAAATAGTTTCGGGCATCTTAGGTGAAACCGGCCTGGATCCTAAGTTTCTTGAACTTGAAATAACAGAAAGGGTGGCCATGAATGATGCCTATTCAGCAGGAGATGCTTTTATGCAGCTGCTTGACCTTGGGCTGATGCTGAGCGTCGACGATTTTGGAACAGGATATAATTCGCTGAGCAATCTGCAGGGGCTGCAGATCCAGCGGCTTAAAATAGACAAAACCTTTATACAGCAAATGGAAAGTGATGAGCATAATAAAGCTTTGGTAGCTTCCATTGTGTCGATGGGCAAGCATCTTGGCATGCAAATCACTGCTGAGGGCGTTGAAACCCCGGAGCAGCTGTCATTCCTGATGGAAATTGGGTGTGATGAGGCGCAGGGCTTCTACTTCTCTAAGCCAAAGCCGATTGAGCAGATTATGAATACAATCAATGCCGGCAGCAAAGTGATAGCCGGAAAGGAGCAGTCATGAATATTCTATGGGATTTTGACGGTACTCTTTTTGATACATATCCAGCATATACCCGCATCTTGAAAGAAGTGTTGGGAGAAAAAGCAGAATATGAAGAGATTTTCTCCCAATTAAAGATTTCCTTTACCAATGCCTTCGGTCATTATAACCTGGAGGAAGAGCAGATTGCCTATGTAAGAAAAATGGCAAGAAGTCTGAAGCCGCACGATCTGCAGCCATTTCCGGGAGTGAAGGATGTGCTGAAAAGGGCCGGGTGCAATGTCATCATGACCCATAAAGAAAGGGAGGATGTGCTGGCCATCCTGGAGCATCATAATATGTCCTCTTTATTTGCCGATATGGTCGCCGGTGATGATGGATACCCAAGGAAGCCGCATAAAGCCTCTTATGAATATCTGCATGGCAAAAAGAGCATTGATCTGGCCATCGGGGACAGGGAACTCGATATTCTGCCTGCGAAGGAGCTCGGCATCAGGACCTGCCTTTTCCAGAATAGTACACCTGGCGCGGATTATTATTTGTCACGGTATGAAGATTTTGACACAGTTATCGGTTGGGAAAAATTTAAATAAAAATGAAAGAAGGCAGCGTGGCTGCCTTCTTTCTGTTTCAATAATTATAATTCAAGTGTTTCAAAAGAGCTTTCTTTGCTGTTCATTACTCTGACGTCTGTCGGCTGTATTTCGAGGACGATATAATTCGGGTCATTCGGTCCGTCAAACCATGGCTTTAAATGGTCATTCCATACTTTTTCCTTAAGATCTTCAGAAGCATTGACAGAGGCTCTTCCTTCGATTTCAAGGTACTCATCTCCCAGCCCCTCGCCATCGTAGCCGATAAGTATATGAACATTCGGATTCTCTTCAATTTCTTCTGTTTTATCGGTCTCTTTGCTTGTTGCAGTATAAAGCTTCAGCTCATCGTTGAAAAATGTCATATAGCGTGTATGCGGCTTATTGTTTTTTACGGTCGCAAGCGTTCCTATTTTATTATCTTCCAAAATTTTAAGCACTTTATCTTTCACATCATTATTAGTCATAAGAATCCCCTCCTATTTTGTCTTTATCAATCGTTTCGAAGTCTGCATTATACTTTTCTTCACTGGAGGAATTATCTTTCGTGTTCCTCCCCATCTTCTCCTCGTGCTGCTCCTGCTTCAGGTCCTCGAGAGGAATGGTATCGACATTCTGTTCTTCCTTGAATTTATCGTAAATGCTTTCTTTGTCGGTTTTGAACTGCTCAGGGTTGTCCATGTTTTGCTGTTCGTACTTACCGTCTTTTTCGCCTGCCATGCGAAATCACCTCTTATTCGAGATTATTTTTGGTTCTTTTCTGTTTTGGAGCCTTCCCGCTGCGGTTCGATATCTTTGTTGTGTTCTTTTTTCTTTTCCTGTTCAATTGAGTCATTGTCCTGGTGTTTATTTGTTTCAGCCATGAATATAACCTCCTTGATGATTGTGTAATAGTACATTACCCTTTTTCAGAAGTGAAAAACCGGGAGGGGAATTTCAATGTGCGGCCGGCGGGAGGGAGGGCTTCAATTATGTAAGTTTGTCAGTGGTTCTCCTGCAAACAAAAACAGCAATAAAAAAGGCCCGCTGCATATGCAGCGGGCCTTTCAATATACGTCCCAGAAGAGATTCGAACTCCCGACCTACAGTTTAGGAAACTGTTGCTCTATCCTGCTGAGCTACTGGGACAACGTTATTTATTATATAACCTTTTTACCTGCTGGTCAATAATGATCTAAAAAAAATCCTATTTTTTTTTGAGAGGATTTTTCTGCATGAATTTTCCTTGCAGTGGGACAATAGTGGATATTTCTTAAGTGAGTTGGTGAAGAGATGTTCAAGGGCGGCAGCAAAAGGGAAGAGCTCCTCCGGTTTTTAAAGGAGAAGGCGGGCCATGCATCAGATACAGCCGTTCAGGAGCTAAAAGGGGCTAATATCTCTGTCTATCTATTTTATATAAAAAGTATTTGCGATACCGACAAGATCCAGGAGCAGCTGGTAAAGCCCTTTTTCCAGCTGCATGATGAAGCGGGATATAAAAAATATATCTGTTCCCTGTCCGGCATCAGTGAGCTTGGGGACAGAGGGCAGGCTCTGAAGGATTTGATGAGGGGCTCGGCGATCCTCCTGTTCAAGGACACTTTCTATGTTCTGCAGCTAAAGAAATATATAAGCCAGGGAGTCAAGGATGCAACTGTTGAAACAACCATCCAGGGACCCCAGACTGCATTGAGCGAAGACCTTGGAACAAATCTTAACATCATCCGCCACCGCTATCATAAGACAAGCTTAACGGTGGAAGAAAACGAAATAGGTTCTGTTTCGGGGCTGGGCCTTCTGCTCCTCTATGACAAGGAAAAGATTGAGGAAGACATCCTACAAGGGATAAAAAAGAAAATAGAAAGCATCAAAGCTTCACAGAAAATCGTCCAGTCAGCAGGAGAAATCCATAGAATGCTGACGCCGCGGAAGAAAACGCTCTTTCCTGTGTTCATGATTACTGAGAGGACGGATCGCATAGCCCTTAATCTTGCACAGGGAAAAGTAGTCATCCTTATTGAAGGATCTCCTTTCGGCCTGATACTTCCGGCAGTTTTCTTTGACTTTATGAGCTCTATGGAAGATCTGTACCAGCCCTATTGGGTTTCAAGGTTTTTGATAACTCTGCGGTATCTTGGCCTGTTTATCAGTCTGCTGCTTCCTGGCCTTTATGTGGCCATTACTTCTTATAATCCTGAAGTCTTCCAGGTCCAGCTTGCACTGGGAATCGCGGGAAGCCGGTCATCAGTCCCTTATCCCTCCTATCTGGAGGTGCTGTTCATGCTGATTATGATGGAGCTTCTGACAGAAGCATCCATCAGGCTGCCTAAATCGATCGGATCGACAGCCACGACGGTTGGAGGATTGATTCTGGGGCAGGCTGCCACAGAAGCGGGTCTGGTATCGAACATCATGATTATCATCGTCTCAGCTGTGGCTATCTCCAATTTTGTGATTCCAATCAATGAAATGAGCTTCTCGATGAGGGTAATGAAATATGTCATCCTTCTTCTCGCAGCCATGACCGGTATGATTGGCCTGGTTATAGGCCTGATGGGCCTGCTTATATTCCTTGTACGATTGGACAGCTTCGGAAAGCCGTATTTGAAAATGTTTTTTGGCGAAGGCAGTAAACAGTAGAAGCGAGGAGGTTCGAATGACAAGCCGTTATTTTTATTATTTAATCCTGCTGAATATGCTTGCCAATATCATCGTATTTGTACCAAAGCTGCTCATTGAAGAACGTACCGGCGGAGCCGTGATGTCTATGATGGCTGCTTTGCCTCTTGGGGTGCTCGGAGCTTATTTTTTTGCAAGGGCGATGAGCAGTTTCGAAGGAAAAAGCCTGCCTCAGATCTTGAAGGACTCTTTCGTCCCAGGATGGGCCGGAAAGCCTCTCATTCTTTATCTGGCCTTTATTTGGATGGCATCCGGCTTTATTACTCTTTATGCCTTTACAGATATTACGGAAAGATTCATCAATCCTGATATGGAAAACTGGCAGATAGCAGTTTTTTTTCTCCTATTTATTGTATGGGCGGCCTCTTCGAAACCCGAGAAGGTGCTGTACCTCCTGGAAATTATACTAATCCTTAATGGGCCGCTTGCTGTGCTGCTTCTTGTCAAAATTTATCTGAGCGGTTCCCTGAGCTGGCTGGACATTAAAGAGGCAGCCACCCATTTGTGGGAAATGCCGACATGGAAGTCAGTTTCTGCTGCAACTTATGTCTTTTCCGGATACACAAATTTAGTCATTTTCAATATAGTGCTGAAGGGGAAGGCTAAGCCCCGCTTCTTTTTGCTGGTCCTGCCGGCAGGCGCAGCAGTCCTTGCTACAACGTATTTCGTGCCAATTGGAACTTTTGGCTTTGAAGGGGTAGGCGATCTTGAGTATCCCTGGCTGTCGAGTGCGGATGCGGTCAGAATGGAGCTTGCATTTGTTGAACGGGCCTTCTATATTTTTATCCTCATCTATATAGGGATCTCGCTGATGAATGTTGTGGTTCACTGGCATGTAGCACAGTCACTGATCAGAAGTGCCGTTCCGCTTCGAGCTGAAAATAAAAATACGAAAACTGCATCATTTAAAAGAAACATTCCGCTGCTGCTGTTTGCCGTGCTGTTTTTTATCGGAGAATTTATTGTCAATGAAGAAATCATGTCTATCTTTACTGTTTGGTGGATGAACATTCGCATGCCGGGCGAGTACATAATGGTCGTCCTGTTAGTATTGCTTTCTTGGAGGAGAAATAAATGAAGAAAAGGCTGCTGCCGGCTGTTGCCGTTCTTATACTATTTTTGGGCGGGTGCGGGTTCAAGGATATTGACAACCGCTTTTTTGTTGTGACAATGGGGATCGACCGGCCGGAAGATGATGGTGATCTTATTAAGGTATCATTGAAGCTTGCCATACCCACTGCCGACACCAGGTCTGATGACAGCCGATTTGTCGTTGTCACCGAAACCTCGGAAACTATTTCAGAAGCAATCAGGATTATTAAATCGAGGGTAGACAAGGAACTTGATTTCGGGCATTTGAAGGTTATCCTGCTTGGGGACAGTTTGACGGGTGAGAGCGTCAAACGGGAAATGGACTGGTTCTACAGAAGGAGGGACATCCAGAAAATTGCCTGGATTGCGATCGGCAAGCCGACTGCCGAAGAGGTGATGAAAATAAAGCCTCCTTCCGAGAGGCTCGCATCCAATACACTTTTTCTTTCCTTTGATCTGCAGGGCTCTGAGTCGCCCTATACCATATCCAAATATCTGTTCCAGTTTTACAGGGAAAGCAAGAGCAAGGGGATCAGTCCGGTGCTCCCTGTTGTAAAAGTGAAAAACGGCCTCCTGGAAATCAATCAGGCCGATATATTCAAGGATCATAAACGCGCACTAAGGCTTTCAAAGAACGAGACAAAAACCTTCAATGCCCTCAAGCACGAATTTGAAAAACAGCAGATCACTGTTAAAGAACAAGATAAATTTTTCGTCGTTTCCATAGACAATTATAAGTCTGATATTAAAATCGCTGAAAATAGCAAAGGTGCTGCTGTAGAAGTTGGCATCTCTGTCCAGGGAACGATAGAAGAGTCAAGAAGCGATCTATCAAAGAAGGAGCTTGAGGTTTATAATCAGCTGCTTGAGAAGGAGATAGAAAGGATTGTAAAAGACTTGCTGAAAAAATTCCAGTATAACTCACTCGATCCTATGGGGTTTGGACTGGCTTACAGAGCAAGCCATTTTGAAAAGGAAGAGTGGGAAAGATGGAATGCAATTTACCCTGATATTGACATAAAAGTAAAAGCCGATTCTAAGATTATGGGTACGGGGATAATTGAATAGTTTGGCATGTCCGCCCGCAAGTAAAGGGGCAAAGGCAGCAGTCGCTTTTTAAAAGTTTGGTAAACTTCTTAAGCTGAGGATAAGAAACGGTTAAGAGAGGTAAAAAAACTGAAAATCCTATTTTATTTCTTTTCTGATTTTGTAAGATAAGCTTGTAACCGGTTCATTAAAAATGAGGAGGAGTAAAAGATGAAAAAATGGATTTTGATGCTGTTTGCAGCCCTTTCTTTATCAATGGCAGTTACAGGATGCAGCGGTACAGAAGATGAAGATAGTGATACCGGCACAGATACAGAGCAGAATGAAGATACCGGAACAGAAACGGATGAAGAAGGCACAGAAGAGGAATCTGAATAAGTTTGAGCAGGCTGCCCCGCGGAGGCAGCTTTTATTTTGCCAAGATGAATTCCATGAAGTCCTTTTGGAGACGATATTCTATTATGCAGGCATTTTAAAAGGAGTGGTATCATGGGAAGCAAGCCGGCAATTTCATCTTCTGAATTAGGTACTTTATGGATGACATATCAGCAAAAAACGATGCTGATCCATATGCTGCCATATTTTATTAGAAAGGCTGAGGATCCGGAAGGGAAGGAGCTGCTGCAGTCTTTATTGGTTCAGATAGTGCCATATAAAGAAAGAATTGAACGTATTCTTGAGGAAGACGGGGCAGTCATCCCTAGAGGTTTTACCTCCCAGGATGTCAATCCCGATGCCCCGGTTCTGTATCAGCCTTATTTTGATATCCATTTTCTGAGGCTGATGAAGGAAATCAGCATGGGGCTCCATACGCTCCATCTCAGCATGGCGTACAGAGAAGATATTATTACCTTATACAGGAACCTTTCGCAGATTACACAGGAGTTTTATCAGCACTTTACGCAGTTCCTGCTCAAGAAAGGCCTGCTGCCGCGCCCGCCTTCCGTTACGATGCCCAAAGAAGTTGAAATGGCCGAGGGGACTGGATATATGAAGGGAAATGATCTATTTGGCAACAAACGATCCCTCAACACAGTTGAAGTCGCGCATCTGTATCATGCCATTGAAAGCAATGTGACAGGGATGCAGATGATCACCGGGTTTGCTCAGACTGCAAAGAAGCAGGAAGTGAGGGATTACCTGAACAGAGGAAAAGACCTTTCCCAGAAAATCATTGTTGAATTTGGGCAGAAGCTGACAGATAGCGATATACAGGTGCCAACTACTTCTGCCGGATACCCAACCACTTCGACTGAAGGCCCTTTCTCTGATAAGCTCATGCTTTATTGCATCAGTCTTTTGTGCAGTTTTGGACTTGGAAGCAATGCAATTGGAACTGCTTTCAGTCTTCGCAATGACCTGCCTTTGAAAATGGCAGCCCTGGCCAAGGATATCTATGCATACGGACATGATGGAGGAAGGATCATGGCCAAGAATGGATGGATGGAAGAACCGCCGCAGATGGAAGACCGCAATACTTTAATTTGAAAGAAAACAGCCCCCTGCAAAAGGGCTGTTTTTTTATTTTATAAAATTTAATTGGATGCGGTTTCATAAAGGCTTGAACGGGGGTATAGTAGCTTGGGCTTTAATGAAAAAACTGGAAGGGTGAGGTTCAGGCAGGGATCAAAGAAGGGTCTTAAAAATCTTTATCACTTCAAAAACATGACGGGAATGGTGAAAGAATGCAGACTGGGGATTTATTGATCATTGGAGGCAACGAGGAGAAGTGCAATGAAGTAGAGATTCTGAAGAAATTTGTGGAGATTTCGGCTGCAAGGACAGGCCCGATCGGGGTCTTGCCCACAGCATCCCGGATCCCTGATGAAGTGAGCCGTGAATATATAGAGGTTTTGAACAGGCTTGGAGCTGACGAAGTGATCAGCCTTGATATCTCTTCGCGGGCTGAGGCGGATTCGGAGGAATTTGCCCGGAGAGTAGAGAGCCTTGCCGCTGTTTTTATCACCGGCGGCGACCAGGGGAGGCTGGCAGATCTGATTCTTGGTTCACAGGTATATGAAGCCCTACATAACAGCTGGAAAAATGGCATGCCTATTGCAGGGACGAGTGCAGGCGCCTCCATCATGGGCAGAGTTATGATCGTGTCGTCCCATACGAAAGCGGCAGACGATGTCCTGCAGGTAGAATTGGGAGAAGGCTTCGGTTTTCTCCAAAACCTTGTCATAGACCAGCACTTCTCCCAAAGGGCCAGGTTTGGAAGGCTGCTTGGAGCCATTGCGGAAAATACAGACTTAATGGGGATAGGCATTGATGAAAATACGGCTATCCTGGTCAGAAATGGACAGTTTGAAGTATTCGGTGAGCATCAGGTGTTTGTATTTGATGGAAAGGAAGGGGAATTCGTCAATTCCGCTGTTTCCAGCAATGGAAGCGAGGAACTGACATTGTCCGACTTTAAGCTGCATACTTTAACCGGCGGATACAGATTTGACTTGGACGGTAGAAAACTACTTATTAAAGGGGAAGAGGGGCAAAGATGAAAGTAAAGCGTATACGATATTTGAAGGGTCCAAATTATTTCAGCTATAAACCGATGATGTGGGTCGAAATAGACCTGGAAGAGCTGGAATTCCAGCCCACAAATGAGCTCCCCTTGTTCGCTGACAGTCTGCTGGAGGCCATTCCGTCAATCGGGGAGCATACCTGCTCAAGGGGCTACAAAGGCGCTTTTGCAGAGCGCCTTCGCGAGGGGACATGGATGGGCCATGTATTGGAGCATATAGCCCTTGAACTGCAGTCCCTGGCAGGCATCGAAGTGAAGTATGGAAAAACGGTCAC
Source organism: Bacillus infantis (assembly GCF_020171945.1). Lineage (GTDB taxonomy): Bacteria > Bacillota > Bacilli > Bacillales > Cytobacillaceae > Bacillus_AB > Bacillus_AB infantis_A. Next base: position 426,207 of record NZ_JAIVAP010000003.1, read on the forward strand.
AAGCGGGAAAAAGGGCATCTATTTTATCGCCTTTGAATATAAAGAGCCGGAATCAGCTTTATACGCCTTTCAGTCAGCAAAAGAGATTGCTGAAAAAATCCTCAGGGGCGAGAAAGGCTTTTCGGTAAAACCCTATATTGATAAGATTGCCGACTTATATTATAAGAATAAGCTTGGTCCGAGCACAGAGTCGATTTATCTGGCTGCAGCCGCACGTAATATCCCCGTTGAACGTGTGGGGAAAGACAGCTTTCTAAGGCTTGGGACAGGCTCTAAACAGAAATATGTGCAGGCAACCATTACGAGCCAGACCTCTTATTTGGCAGTCGAGGCCTCCTGTGATAAGGAAATGACCAAGGAAATGCTGCGGGGCAGCGGCATTCCAGTACCAGAAGGAGAAGTGGCCGAAACATTGGAAGGGATAACGGAAGCTGCAGTGAGGGTCGGGTTCCCGCTTGTCATCAAGCCCCTTCATGGAAGACAGGGCCAGGGTGTTGCAACAGGCATCAGCAGCTGGGAAGAGCTGAATGCACTGCAGAAGTGCCTCAAGGAGGAGGATAAGCCATACATTGTAGAAAGGCATTATGAAGGAAGCGACTACCGCCTCTTTGTAGTAGACAACCAATTGCGGGCTGCAAGTTTAAGAGTGCCTCCTTTTATCATTGGCAACGGAACAGATACGATTCAGGAGCTGATAGAAAAAGAGAATGAAAATCCTCTGAGAGGAAACGGCCATGAGAAGCCTATGACAAAAATTCCAATGGCTGATTCGCTGGACTGCTTCCTTGAAAAAATGGAGCTGAATAAGAGCTATGTACTTGAAAAAGGCAGGGTTCTGCCGGTAGCAGGAAACGCAAATCTTTCTACCGGAGGACAGGCGATCGATGTTACCGATGAGGTCCATCCTTCAGTCAGGAAGATGGCTGAGGCGGCTGCAGCATCCATTGGCCTTGATGTCGCCGGTGTGGATATCATATCAAAGGATATTGCGAAGCCATTGGATCCGCGTGATACCTGTGTACTGGAGGTCAATGCAGCCCCTGGAATACGGATGCATCTTTACCCTGGGAAAGGAAAGAGCAGAAACGCCGGTGCTGACATTGTTGATTATTTGTTCTCCAGCAGGGAAGAGGCGGCTATCCCGGTAATTGCTGTAACAGGAACTAACGGCAAAACCACAACCTCCCGGCTGGTCAAGCATTTCCTCGAGAAGGAAGGGACGACTGTCGGCCTTACCAGCTCAGATGGCGTCTATGTCGGGGATCAATGCATCGATACAGGGGACTGCTCAGGACCGATTTCGGCAAGGAAGATATTAAGCCATCCAAAAGTCGATATAGCGGTGCTTGAGTCTGCCAGGGGAGGAATCCTCAGAGAAGGTCTTGCCTTCCGCCATTGTGACGTAGGGATTGTCACCAATGTTTCTGAAGATCACCTCGGACTTGACGGAATTGAAGATTTCACCCAGCTCGCCAAATTGAAGAGGCTCATACCGGAAGTGGTGATTGAAGGGGGCTATTGCATCCTGAATGCCGATGATCCGGAGACACTGAAAATGGCTGCATATACGAAGGGTAAAGTCATTTATACATCATTGGATGAGGAAAGCGAGGGTTCCCGAAGGGCTCTTGAGAAGGGCGAGCCTCTTTGGTATCTGGACAGCATAGGACAGATTGTGTATGCGGAAGCAGGCATCAAAGCGAAATTCCTGCCTGCTGCAGATGTACCTATAACCATCAATGGAAGGGCGAGGCACAATATAGCCAATCTGCTGCAGGCTTTGGCCGCGGCGGCTGCGCAGGGAGTAAGTCTTGAAACACTTAAGGAGAAGGCCTTATCCTTTATGCCCGACTCCACGAATTCCCGGGGCAGGTTCAATTCCTTCCTGGTTCAGGGGCGGGAAATCATCATTGATTATGCCCATAATGCTGCAGGGCTGTCTGCTGTTTTTGGTACGGCAGATTATATGAAAAATAAGAGGCTGATTACCATCCTTTCAGCTCCGGGAGACAGGTCTGATTCAGATATTGCCAGGATGGCAGAAATTACAGCAGGTTATTCCGATTTGATCATTATAAAGGAAGATAAAGACCTGCGGGGAAGACTGCCTCTTGAAACAGCATCGCTTTTGAAAGCTGCAGCTTCCACGGTCATGGACAGCCAGTCACTGTTCATTTGCCCGGATGAACTGGAGTCTTATCAGAAAGCCTGGTCTTTATCCCATGAAGGAGATACACTCCTGTTTTTATACGAAGACTTTGAGGTTGCGTCCTCCTTTATTGAAGATCTTAAGAAGCATGAACAAGCCCTGCAGGGTGACTGATAGGACACATGGCCTGCCATCTTAATGATGGCGGGCTTTTCTGCATAAAGCGGGCAAAACTCAGGGGCATTTTAATGAGCCCACTGCCATAAGGTATAGGAAAGCCGTACTTGGAAAGGAGTTTTCTATGATACAGCTGCCCGTTTTTCCAGGCCTGTCCGCTGAAATGCTGCCAGAAACCCAAAGGGCTATATGGCGGGCATTGGATAGAAGCCCGGAAACATTTTATTTTCCTAATGCCGGTGAGCTCTTGTTTGAGCTGGAAACAAGGGAAAAAATCCTGTTCTACTCCAGGAAGCTGAGTGAAAGCGGCGCTGTTTTTGCCGCCTTTCAAGATTCTTTCTTCAATCCGGCATATTGGATCAAAACAAGGGCGGGATATGCCTTGAGGCCGGACGTTCGGCCTTCTGACGCTGTCAATGATGTTTTTTCCAATGGCAGCAAATATGCTTTTGAATGTTCAACGGCCATCGTGCTTATCTTATACAAGGCAGTGCTTGAATCTATTTCTGTTCGCTACTTTAACCAGCTGTTCCAAAATTTGCTCGTGTGGGACTGGAATTATGACAGGGATCTGGGCATCATTACAAAAATAGGATCGTACTTCATTCCTGGTGACATTGTCTATTTTTATAATCCCGATTTCCGGCATCCGGTCTGGACGGGCGAAAATGCGGTTTATCTTGGCGATGATACTTATTTTGGGCATGGAATAGGCATCATGTCAGAGCAGGAAATGGTTGCTGCACTCAATACACTCAGGAAAACGAATGCCACCCAGTCAGCATTCCTTATCTCCCAGCATAGCAGGATCAATTTCCGTTATTTATTTCAATTTGCTAAAAGGATCCAGGGCTTTTAGGAAGTCAGCTTGTCCAAAAGCCAGGCTTCGCTGCTGTGCGCCACTCAATCCAGGAGCTCGATAAAATCTGTTACAATGCCATCGGCAGGAAGCCCCAATGCTTTTCCTGCTTCTTTTTCTGTCCTGATGGTCCATATAATGGCTTTCATCCCTTTTTGATGTATCCGGTCCAGAAGCTTTCTGCTCGCGATAGTATGCTTTGGATTTAAATAGCTGGCATACTTTGCAATCTGCTCAAGCTCTCTTCCAGTCATCCTTTTCGTCTTGTAATTCAGAAGGATACCGACCGGGATGGAAGGGAGCAGGCTATGGATTTTTTCCATTGAGCTTCTGTCAAAAGATTGGATGATGATCCGGGTTTCAGGGCCCTTGTCCAGCTTCCGGCTTTTTAGCTCTTCTGCAATCTGTTCTTCTATTCCTGGGTAAAGGGCCGGCTTCTTCAGCTCGATCAGGAGCCCGGCCTTATCGGCATATTTGTCCAGCATTTCAGTGAATGAAGGGATAACTTCCCCCGCAAATTCCTTTGAATGCCAGCTGCCTGCATCCAGGCTCCTAAGCTCTTTCCATGTAAGGGCTGAGACTTTTCCCTTGCCGTCTGTCGTCCGATCGACAGTAGGATCATGAATGACGGCAAGCTCTCCGTCCTTTGTTCGCTGGACATCAAATTCAAGAAAATCGGCTCCCGATTGAAGCGCATAGTCAAATGATGAAAAGGTATTTTCCGGCCTGGAGCCTGCAGCTCCACGGTGTCCGATTTTAAGCTTTGATGGCAGGCTGCCATGTGCCTCCTGTACTTTTCGAAGGGCTCTCAGCCTGGCCAAAAGCGGGTTTAATGCATTCCGGTAGCTGCCCAAGCATTTCATCTCCTTTTACTGATGGTTTTTAACATCCTGTTTTCTTTTACCCTGGCAATCTATCATAAAGAAGCGCCTCCGGTTTCGGCAAATGAAACTCAATCCCAATCTTCATATATAATCCTGCCGCCCGTCAAATCTATTTCGTTTCGTTCACCTCTATAGTAAAGCTTTCCATTTTCTTTGATCAGCAGCTTTTCATAAGTGTAAATATTCTTTCCTGCAGGCAATTCTATGACTACCTTTTGGCCCAGATCCTTTTCCGGTGATTCTATCTTAATGAGACTGGTGGAATAGCAGAAAATTAGAAGAACTGCTGCAGCCGTCATAATTATGAGGAAGAGAATCTTCCATATGATAGTCCGCCTGCTGGTATATCTGTCTGATCTCATGGTATTTGCAACCTCCGCTAAAATAAAATGCATGCAAAGCAAATAAAAAGAACCTAAGAAAAGTCTTTACTAGCGTATGCAGCAGCGGGAGGGCCGATGACAAAAAGAGGCTGTTTGCCATGCGGCCGGCTGATGAACGACCTTTAGGCCAGATTGACTATTCTGCCTCTGTTTTGCACCAGGCACAGCTATAGGCATGGAATCAATTTTGGTAGATTAGTCTATTTCTGTTTTAGCTGATAGTATGATATGGTAGGTAACGGAGCCGGATTACATATATCTTTAAATGAATCCAATCAGATTAGCCGGAGGAAGAAATATGATTTGGGAAACTGTAGATGGAATTAATATATGGAAACTTAGCAGGTATTTTAAGAAGCTTTCTGCTTCTAAGCTGACGCTGGAAGAAAAAGTTATGAATGATGTTCTGGTTGTTACACTGCCGCTGAAAAAAACAGATGAACCTACTTCTGCTGAAACCAGGAAGCAGATTGAAGAGGCTGTCCTGCATTCGGATGGATTTGAAACATTGAAAGTCGCACTCCTGGAAAACTGCAGGCCGTCTTACAAAGAACTGACGACGAAATATGGGGTCAGAAGATGGCTGGAAATTCCTGTAGAAGAAAACGTTATATATAAATTTTCGTTTGAAAATATAAAAGAAAGCAGCCAGCATAGTTCTTACCAGCTAGCTAAGGGCAGCGGCACATCTGAGCTTGCTGCCAGATAGCATGGGGAACCATGCTTTTTTTTATGGATAATTTTGTGAAAATTGAAACTTTTATTCTGCCCGTTCGTAAATAATACAGAAGCTTCCAGATGGATAGTCAGAGGGGAGGAAAAGCAAAGCACCATAAATGTACTAAGATTTATAGTCCGCTAAAAGCCTCGTGGGCGAAGCGGGAGGGAGGTTTGATATTTATATGGAAATCTTCGGGTTGCCGATCCAGACTCTATACTTGTACATTCTTTGTTTTTCAGGTGGAATAATAGTCTTATATATTTTGTTCGGGGATGTTCTGGAGGGAGCCGGTGAATTCAGCCCTTTCCTGAACCCCATATTGATTTTTGCTTTTTTGACAATTTTTTCGGCAGCCGGCTTCCTGATGGAATATACAACCGGGATGGGCAGCGTCCTGATCATGGCCATTTCGGCGGCGATTGCTTTCGTTCTGGATATCTTTTTATATCTTTTTGTACTGATCCCTTTATCCAATGCAGAAGAATCGCTGGTCTATACAGACGAATCCTTAAGAGGCAGGGTTGGGAAGGTTATAATCCCGATCCCTGATAACGGTTTCGGCGAGGTGCTGATTGAAAGTGTCAGCGGGAGGATCGCCAAGTCAGCCCAGAGCTTTAAGGGCGGGCCGATTGAAGAAGGCCAGGAAGTACTTATTATAGAAGTTAATGAAAATGTCCTTCAGGTTGTCAGACATGAAGGATTATAAACAGGAGGGAACAGAATGGCAATGGTTTGGGTGGTAGTTGGTGTCGCAGCTTTTCTATTGATTGCTCTGCTGGGTGTATTTGTTACTAAATATAAGACGGCCGGACCTGACGAGGCTCTGATCGTCACGGGCAGCTATCTTGGAAACAAGCGGGTCCATGTGGATGAGTCCGGCAATAAAATCAAGATCATCAGGGGAGGCGGGACATTCGTCCTTCCGGTATTTCAGCAGGCAGAGCCATTGAGCCTGCTTTCAAGCAAGCTTGAGGTTTCAACGCCTGAGGTATACACCGAACAAGGGGTGCCAGTGATGGCCGATGGCACAGCTATCATTAAAATAGGCGGCTCCATCAGCGAGATTGCCACTGCAGCGGAACAGTTCCTCGGAAAATCAAAGGAAGACAGGGAGAACGAGGCAAAAGAAGTGCTCGAAGGCCACCTCCGTTCCATCCTTGGTTCAATGACCGTCGAAGAAATTTACAAAAACAGAGATAAATTCTCGCAGGAGGTTCAAAGAGTAGCCTCCCAGGACCTGGCAAAGATGGGCCTCGTGATCGTTTCATTGACCATCAAGGATGTAAGGGACAAAAACGGCTACCTGGATTCTCTGGGCAAGCCGAGAATTGCTCAGGTTAAAAGGGATGCGGATATTGCAACAGCTGAAGCTGATAAAGAAACGAGGATCAAAAAGGCAGAAGCTGATAAAGATGCGAAAAAGGCAGAGCTTGAGAGGGCAACCGAGATAGCGGAGGCCGAAAAGGAAAATAAGATGAAAATGGCAGATTACCGCAGGGATCAGGATATCGCCAAGGCCCGTGCCGACCAGGCTTATGATCTGGAAACAGCCAGGGCCAAACAGGAAGTTACTGAGCATGAAATGCAAATCAGGATTATCGAAAGGCAAAAACAGATCGAGCTGGAGGAAAAAGAAATCCTGAGGCGGGAGAAGCAATACGATTCTGAGGTTAAAAAGAAGGCGGATGCAGACCGTTATGCAGTTGAGCAGGCTGCAGAAGCCGAGAAGCGGAAGCAGATCACAGCTGCTGATGCCAATCAGTACCGGATCGAGTCTCAAGCAAAGGCAGAAGCAGAGCGGGTCAGGGTAGATGGAATCGCCAAGGCGGATGCCTTAAGGGCCCAAGGGGAATCTGAAGCAGAAATTATCCGCCTGAAAGGTCTGGCGGAAGGGGAAGCCAAGCGCAAGATTGCTGAAGCATTTGAGCAATTCGGCGAAGCTGCTGTACTCGACATGGTCCTCAAAATGCTTCCTGAATATGCAAAACAGGTTGCGAGCCCATTGGCCAATATTGATAAAATCACGGTCGTCGATACAGGCAGCGATGGAAAAAGCAGCGGTGCCAACAGGGTCGCAGGCTATGCAACAAATCTAATGAGCACCATGCAGGAAACGCTGAAAGCTTCTTCAGGCATCGATGTGAAAGAACTGCTCGAAAACCTTTCAGGCAAGCATAATGTACGCTAGAGCCTTGATGAACTCACATATGAGCTGAAGGAGGCGGCCCAGAAGAAAGAAGGGGAAAAGGGGACGATCAGCTCAACATAAGTTTCAGGCGCAGGAAAAATGATTCCTGCGCCTTTCTTTTAGCTTTTTCCCAATCAGGCCGGTTTTGGTGTCCAAAGCTGCCAGTTTTTTATTTTTGAAGAGTTTCTCCCTCCCTGTTCGTTTGCCTCTGAGGAAATGACCTAAAAATTGTGCGTTTGTCTATTCGCACAATAGCTCATTGCTGAATAGGATATATTGAATCAACTAAAGGAGGTTTTACAAATGTCAGACGGATGCGGATACGGCGGAGGTTTTGCCCTGCTGGTAGTATTGTTCATTTTATTGATTATCATTGGTGCTTCTTGGGGTTACGGAGGCGGCTACGGCTACTAATTGGTATTGAATAAAGAATAAAGGAGGAGATCTTCCAATGGCATACGGATACGGATACGGCGGCTATGGCGGCTGCGGCTACGGAGGCGGCTACGGCTATGGCGGCGGGTTTGCGCTGATTGTTGTACTATTCATCCTTCTGATCATCGTTGGTGCAGCCTGCTTTAAATGGTAATAGATTGAAAGGAGGGAGACAGGGCATCCTGTCTCTCTTTTTGTGTACCGGGTTCTGGGCTGGTTCTCTCCGCATTTAAGTGTTTTATACTCCTGTCCAGGGGGAATGTAAACAAAAACAGTAAATGGAGGAGAGAATGATGGAGCATCAGACTGAAAACAGAGCATACACGCTTGATGAGATCCACGGCCTTTTGGAAAGCGGGCTTCAGCGGGAGCTTAATCCAAAGGAAAACAGCATCGTATCAAAATGGATTGCTTCTTTTGATAAAGAGGATAGGATCACTGTACTGAATATGTTTAAAGAGCTGCTGAATAAGCATAAACGGATAGATTGAATGAGAAGCCTTCATAAGAGAAGGCTTTTTTCTATGTACAGAAAAGGAATCCTCCGGGCCGGGAATCGGGAAACTTGGCGGAAGAGCCACATGCCAATGATTTAATGACAAATCTTGATTGGCTCTTAAAGAACCTCTATAATCAGGAGTATAAATGAATTTCCTATAAGTGGAATCAAAGCCCGTATTTCCCCTATCCTTTATCATAAGCTTTGCCGGCTGCCGCTGTTATCGATTTTTACCCTGGAAGTCCTATGATCGTTATTGCTTCCAGCGTTTGAGTGAGGGAAGGCTGTCCGGAAGGCTGGCTTATTTCGGCATTAATCAGGAGGAATCAAAGAATATATGTCTATGAAGCAATCAATTAACACTGCCGGGAAAAAATCTTTAGGAAAAGATTTTTATATTGTAGGAATTGGCGCGTCTGCCGGGGGACTCGATGCAATTGAACAGTTCTTTTCGAAAGTACCTGCCGATTCCGGTATGGCGTATATAGTTGTTCAGCATTTATCCTCCAAATATAAAAGCTTTATGCCGGAACTTTTGGCAAAAAAGACGAAAATGAAAATATTGCGGATCAAGGATGGGATGCAGGTCCAGCCTGACACCATATACCTGAACCCGCCGGATTCCTATACATCCATTGAAAACGATGCATTCAAGGTGAGCGGATACGAAAAAGACAAACAGCTGCATTTTCCGATAGATGCCTTTCTGAAATCCCTTGCTGCCAGCAAAAAGGACAAGGCTGTTTCCATTATCTTCTCAGGAAAAGGAAACGACGGAACAGCTGGAGTCAAAGCAATTAAAGATAATGGCGGAACGGTTATAGTCCAGGATGGACAGTCAGCTAAATTTAATGATATGCCGGAAAGTGCAATTCTTTCAGGCTATGCAGATTATATTGAGGCCCCTTCCAACATGCCCTCTATTCTCAGTTCCTTCTATGAAAGTGTCTTGCCCCGCTACAGCCAGGAAACCTTAGAGAAAATTTTTGTATTGATTAAAAAGAATACTGGATTGGACTTTTCATGCTATAAAAAAAACAGCATTATTAGAAGAATTGAACGGCGTATCCTTCAGCTTGAATCCAAGTACCAGAGCGTTGAACAATATCTTGATTATCTGCAGGCAAACAGCGGAGAGGTTGAAAATCTTCAAAAAGACCTGCTGATCGGTGTTACCCACTTTTTCAGGGACGCGGAAGCTTTCAAGATCATTGAGGATGTGATCGTGCCGGAAGCCGTCCACCGGAAGGCGGCTGCAAAGGAGGAGCTCAGAATCTGGATCGCCGGCTGTTCCACAGGGCAGGAAGCTTACTCCTATGCAATTCTGTTTGACCGCTATGTGCAGAAGATGGGCTTGGACCTTAACTTCAGAATCTTTGCAACAGATATAAATAAAGATGCAATAGAGTTTGCCAGGCGGGGGATTTATCCCGGCCATCAGACTGAAGGCATCCCAAAGGAACTGCTGAAAAATTATTTTGTGAAAAAAGGAGACAGCTGGGAAATCATCAAGCGTATCCGCAGCCATGTCGTTTTTGCCCCGCATAATCTGATAAAGGACTCTCCTTTTGTCAATATGGATTTAATCAGCTGCAGGAACGTCATGATATACTTCCAGCCGGACCTGCAGCGAAAGCTGTTGTCACTCTTTAATTTTGCTTTAACAGAAAAGGGCACGCTTGTCCTGGGACACAGCGAAACAACAGGGAAGATGTCCCATTTCTTCCGTCCTGTCAACGGAAAATGGAATATCTATAAAAATGCGATTTCTGAGAACTGGATGGTACAGTCAGAAGGGAGAGTATCACATATGCCGGTTTCAGCAGATCAAGCTGAGAATAGGAGCATTGCTGCAGATTCACTCTCTGCACGCAAGAGGGCGGCTATCCATCAGACGCTTATGGATAATTATGTGCTCCCGTGCATCGTCCTGAATGAAGTCAATGAGGTGATATTCACGTCCCGCCGGGCGAATAAGTATCTGAATTTCCTGAATGAATCCTCGAGCAAAAGCATCTACAAAATGGTCCCTGTCCATCTGTCTGTCATGATTGGTACAGCGCTGAAGAAGTTAGATGGTGAGCAAAATGAGGTGTGTTATAAAAACGTCCATTTTGACGTAGATGGCGAGAACCGGTACTTTGATCTGATCGTAAAGAAATTTGCAGCCAACGAATCGCTTGCTATCATCCTTTTTGATGAAGACCAGAATACAAAGGAAAAGAAAACGATGCCTCTTTACTTCGATCCGCACAGCACAGTGGCCGAGAGGATAGCAGACCTGGAGCAGGAGCTGTATTATACTCAGCAGACGCTCCAGACAACCATTGAGGAGCTTGAAACATCCAATGAAGAACTTCAGTCTGCCAATGAAGAGCTTATTGCCGCGAATGAAGAAATGCAGAGCGCCAATGAAGAAATGCATTCGATCAACGAAGAGCTCGTGAATGTAAACAATGAGTATGAACAGAAGATCAAAGAAGTGACCGCGCTTGCAGATGATATGGACAATCTGCTCATCAGCACAAACATAGCAGCGGTATTTCTGGATGCTCAGCTGAATATCCGACTTTTTACACCGGAAGCCAAAAAGGTCATCAATGTCATCGATATGGATGTCGGAAGGCCGTTCTTCCACATCTCTCATAATTTTGAACAGGCATCACTTGTGGAGGATGCTGAAAGAGTCCTCAAATCATTTGGTAAAATTGAGAAAGAGCTCATGTCCAAGGATCATAGATGGTATCTGATGCAGGCATTCCCATACCGTACAAGTGAGAATGTGATGGACGGGGTTGTCTTTACCTTCAATGATATTACTGAAATAAAGCGATTCAACCAGAAGCTGAAACTGACCTCCAATGCTCTTGATCAGAGCCCATCCCGGATTTTGATCATTGATAAATCAGGCAATATTGAATATCACAATAAAGAATTTGCCGAGCATGAAGGAAAACCTGACAGCTTTGTGGGAAGGAACATTAAAGAACTTTACAGAGATCAAATGAATACAGCTGATTTTAAAGAAATTGAAGATGCCATAATTGCAAAGGAAGTATGGAAAGGCAGCATGTCCTATCCGCTGGATGGCGGAATAGCCAGGTGGGAGAATGTCTGCTTTTTGCCGATCGAGGATCAGTACGGAGATGTCAGCAGCTATCTTGGCATCATAGAAGATATTACAGTCCATAAGGCATCCGAGGCTATGCTGCAGAAATCAGAAATGCTGTCTGCAGTAGGGCAGCTTGCAGCCGGGATTGTCCATGAGATCCGCAATCCGCTGACATCCCTGAAAGGGTTTTTGCAGCTGATGATGCAGACTGGCAGTTATAATAAGGAGTACACTGAAGTCATGATGTCTGAATTCGGCAGGCTGGAAGCCATCATTGACGAGTTCCTTGTCCTTGCAAAGCCTAAAGCAGCTGTTTATGACCTGGTCAATGTTTCCAAAGTCATCCAGGATGTTTGTGTGCTTCTTGATACACAGGCCATTATGCAGAATATCAGCATCACAGCAGTACATCAGGATGCATTGCCAAAGATCAGGGGAAATGAAAAAGAGCTGAAGCAAGTTTTCATCAATATGGTGAAAAACGCGATTGAAGCGATGGACAACGGAGGGACGATCCTGATTGAGACGGGGATGGAAGGAAAAAATCTTCTCGTCAAAATATCCGATCAGGGAAAAGGGATACCGGAGAAGCAGCTTAATAAAATGGGAGAGCCGTTTTATACTACAAAGGAAAAAGGGACCGGCCTGGGTGTCATGGTCAGCTTCAGGATCATTGAAAACCACAAAGGCACTCTTAATTATGCAAGTATTGAAGGGAAGGGGACAACAGCAGAAATCCGTATTCCCTGCATTCAATAAAGGCAGGCTCTCAGTCTATTAAAGAGTCTGCCGCTGACATGATATTGAATAGGTTTTTCTGGATCCGTTCCAAATACTCCGCTTTTCCATGCTCGATGGCGAGGGGCTGAAGGATATTCATCAAATCGATTGATTCAGAAGCTGAATGGCTTATGCTTTTCAGCTTCTTTTTATTATTAATTGCCTTTAGTTTTTCATGTGCATTGCTGCTTACTTCAAAAAGGAGGGGATTATTCAGGCCCAGCGGCTTCAATTCTGCCGGCTGCAGGGATGAGAGCCTGTTTCGGAGCATGGCCAAATGATGCTGAACCTCCAGGAGATTTGAAGAAATGGGGGCGCAGCATACATAGATGAGCTTTTTTTCAGGGATGCGTGAATAATAGATATTAAAAAGTTCAACTGCATTTCCAGATGTGCGCAAATTAATTTCAATCATTTCTCCACTATTCTTCTCAGGAATGCTGAATACTTTTTCAAGACTATCCTGGTCAGCAAGCTGGATAAAGCTGATGCAATAGGGAAATCTGATTTCGGCAGCTTCAGAAGCGAACACGATCTTCAGGTCAGTGTCCAATATAAAAAAAGGGATTGGCAGCAAATTCAAATCTGTTTTCATGTAAAGTGCCTCCTTTTTGATAAAATGACAGCCTGCAGAACCTGCAGGCTGATAATAGTATTTGTCCGATTATATGGCAATCTCTTTCGATTGGCTTAAAATCCAGGGCTCAAGATCATCCAATTTTTTAATAAGAACGGTTTCTTTGCTGCAGAAGGGTGTAAAATCATAGCGATTGATCAGTCTGCTGCCTACCAGGATCTTTGGGTGGAAAGAAAGCTGTTCAAGCTCTTCTACATATTTCTTCAATAAAGGAAGATGGTGGGTCAGTGACAATGAGATGCCGATAACATCCGGCTTCCATTTTTCCGCACTGTTCAAGGCATATTCCAATGGAAGGCTGGCACCGAGATTTTTTACCTCCCAGCCATTTTCTTTGAATATGGAAGCTGTCATCTTGAGCCCGAGATAATGCTGCTCGCCTTCCGGACAAAAGAGGAGGGCTTTTCTTCCCTGTGCTGCTTTCTGGCCTTTTTCAAAAGAGTACTTGGTTAGAATGTAATCACATATTCCAGTCGCAAGATGTTCGTCCGCCACAGTTATAAGATCCTTTTGCCAGAGCTCCCCGATATAATGCATGCTCTCGCTAAGCAAACTTTCATATATATAGCAGGATTGATAGTCTTTATAATCATATTCCTGGATAATGGCCCAGCTTCCATAAATATCGCCTTTCAACAGGTAACTGGCAAGCTCCTTGGCTGCTGCTGAATACAATGGTATCAACTCCTGTTAAATTTTATAGTAATTGATGCTCCCAAAAACATTTTCTTATTGATAGTATACTATATAAGAGAGTAGAAATCGCATCCCAGAATAAATTATTGAGGAGGCTGCCCTTATGGAAAAATATGATAAAGATAAAATTGTAAAAAAACTCTTTGACCGCTTTTATGAAGAGTTCCCATCCCTTGAGAGATTCGGGGAATCAGGAAAAAAGAGGACAGAAGAAGATATTTACTATCACTTTCAATACCTGGAAACTGCCTATAAACTGGACAGCATACAAATTTTCACGGATTACAGCAAGTGGCTCCAGGATATACTCACTTCCCGGGGGCTGGATTCTTTTTATCTGGTATTAAATTTCAAATGGCTTATCGAAGAGATGACAGAGACAGATGCTGAGGAAAAGGACTTTTATATTGAAGCTCTTGAAGAAGGCATAAAGGTCCTTGAAGCTTTGGAAGCCGAGGGAAGCCAGACTTAAGTCACCATGCAGGAACAAAAGCGCAAGTGCCTTGATCACCCTTAGGGAACGCAAACTAAGAACGCCAAGTTCCTTAACAACAAGAAAGCCCGCCGGTTTCCCGGCGGGCTTCTTTTGCGGCCTGATTATTTAGCATTGATATTCAGCTTGCCTGCAGCCGTCTGCCTTACTTCATTCCCAAAATCATCTGTGACTTTGACTTCGATATCTGCGCCAGGGGCTTTGACATTTTTCGTTGCTGTATAATAGCCTTCATAGTGGCCCTCAGACGTTTCCATCATCGGAAGCTCAACAGCATTTGTCAGGTGTCCGCCTGTATTTGTCAGCGGCATTCTGATAGAGAACACAGCTTTCAGCCCAGGTTCACTGTCAAATTCGATCTTGACGCTCTCGCCGGATTTCAGATCTTTATTTTCTTCCGGCAGCAGATTCTCAATGACAGGAGCTGTATATTTCGCATAGACAGTCACTTTTTTGTTTATCTTATTTTTTGCTTTATCCTGGGCGATGACAGTAATCGTATTTTCTCCTTCGTTCAATAAGATCCTCAATGAATAGGCACCGTCCTGTACAGGAGCTTTTTTCCCGTTGACCTTCACCCAGTCAAGATTATCATCTGCAACTGTACCATTTACAGTAATGGTTTCTTTATTCGTTTTTAAATCATCAGCAGGCGATGTGATTGACAGCTCGGGTTTCTCTGTATCCACAATGACTGTTACAGGGGCGGAAAAGTCAGTCGAACCGCTGTCAGTGGCGGCTTTGGCAGTCAGGATATTCTCTCCCTCGTTCAATTCAGCTTCTGCAGTGAATTTCCCGGAGTCATCTGCTGTAGTTTCCGCGGCTTTTTCCCCATTGATGAACAGGTGAACTGTTGTAGAAGGAGCCGAAGTTCCTTCAATCACGGTTTTCTTCTGTTTTGTAATAGTCCCGTCTGCAGGCGATGTGATAACAGGGGCATTTACTTCGTAGTCCACTGCTGCCCGTATCATATAATTGCCTTCTTCTGCCGGAACTGGTGACCAGGCACCGCCGACCAGCTGCCAGCTCCGCCCGGCGTTCGGCCCGTCTTCATCTGTAGCAAGGCCAGGGGTATTTGGATTAGGAGCTGATTGGATATAGACCATATAAAAATCGCCATTGACCATGATGCCTTTGTCCCTTAAATCAACACGGGTCCATTCGCCGTTTCTTAATGCAGAGGCTTCAAATGGCCCGGCAAGTTTTTTTCCGGGGGCACCGTCAGGTCCGCTTGCATCATAGACAGCAACCTGGAATTCCGTTCCTCCAGGCACCGGCCATTCTGTGTCCCAGAAGCGGAAATTGCCGCCCGTAACCATTGCGCTGTTCTGGCCATTTTCCAGTGACATTTTCACAGCCCAGCCGTTTCCGGCATCATAAAATGCTCTTGCATTTTCTGCTGTTCCGTCGTCATAGCCGATCTCACCAGGATAGCCGATGAATGGCCTCAGCTGGATATTTTGTTCGGCACTCGAACTGCCTTCGATTGTTATTTCAACTTCTTCGCTATAGTATGATGGAGCCACAACCTTTAAGGTGTATGTTCCTTCATAGGCTGTTAGCGAATATTGTCCATTCTCATCCGCGTAGACTGGTTCAACAGCCGCATCCTCGATTAGCATAATCATTGCTCCCGATACAGGCTCGCCCGTCAATTCGTTTGTGATAATTCCTGTAACGCTCCCTTCCGGAATTTCTTCCAGTACAAAGTCTGCTGAAGTCTCTCCGTCTTCAGGGATATTGACGCTTTGTGACTCTGACCGGAACCCGTAAGCCTCTGCCTGCACCGTATAAGTGCCGGATGCGTGGGTCATTTCATAGGAACCATCCTGCGGATTTGTAAAGACTGAACGTCCTGTTTCCAATACGGTGACTTCCGCATTTACAGGAAGTAATGCAGGGGATGGGGCAGAACCATTTTCCTGCTCTTTTTTCCCTTGCTCTTTTTCAGGAACAATTTTGGCAGGGTCGATTTGCTTTTTAGCCGACACTGCCGGCCCGGATGGTCCGGCTGTACCATTTTTTCCAAGCTGGCCTTTTTTGGATGGTGCATTCGGTGTATCAGATAGGGACACATCATCCAAATACCAGCCTAGTTTTTGGACTGAACTGTCAGTTGTAACATTGAAGGCAATATAGATGCGCTGGCCGGCATATTCGCTCAGATCGACTTCACCGTCAATCCAGCCGGCTGTATTGCCGTTGACCCTTAGTTTTTGGATCCAATTCTCCATATCTGTTGAAACAAAAACATGTCCATAATCATAGCGGTTCTCCAGCTCATGCCATTGTTTGAATTGCAGATAGGCACTGCCTTCGCCCAGATCTACGGGCGGCATGAGGAGCGTCATGTTTGCGGAGTTGGCATAGTTTCCTCCAAGCGCGGTTGCATAGACTTTCTCACCGGATGCCGCATTTCCCGGGCCGGAAGCCGGCGCGCCCCATTCCCAGCTGTCATTTGTTCCATATGAAGTCCATCCTGCAGGCCGGGACTCAAAATCCTGGCTGTATCCAGTACTTATGCCCGGGATGACATTTACTTCAAATGTATCAGATTCGGCGCTGTTGCCGCCGAAATCAACTGCCTTCCACTTGTAGGACAGGATAGGTTCCCGGATGTCCTCTCCAGGGATGACTGCCTCATAGGTGCCAACAGTAAAGCTGCCAGAAACCCTTTCAGCTCCAACAGCCGCGGTTCTTCCGTCAGCCTTCACATACTCAAGAACGACATTTGTCACACTGATGTTATCAGAAACCTCTGCGCGGACAGCGAGATTCATACCGGCATATGTTTCAGTCTGTGCATCATGTGAAATGGACGGCGCTTCACTGTCATCTCCTTCTTTAGAAACCTGGCCCTTTAGTATGCCCAAGCCGGAAACGACAGAAGAGATGGCATCGAAGACATTGACAAGTCCATGGCCATAGCCGTTATTCGGTACATTCGGGAATGTGGAATCTGTAAGCGGTACAGCTGTTGCTGACAGAATTTCTTCAATTTCATCCACTGTCAGGCTAGAATCGGCCTGCCTCAGTAAAGCTGCAGCCGCAGCTACGTGCGGGCCTGCCATGGATGTTCCGTTCCAGCCTCCTTCATAACCTGAACCAGGAACCGATGAACGGATATTCACCCCCGGCGCTGCAATATCTGGCTTGATTTCTTCATATGGCGATGGCCCTTGAAGAGAGAAAGAGCCAAGCCGGTTATTGATGTCTGTTGCCCCGGTAGTATAGGACTCTGGATAATTGCCTGGAGAGGCGACTGAACCAGGTCCCCCTGGATTGGTCAACGTTGTATTTCCTGCTGAAAATTCCGGGAAGATTTCGGCAGCGCGCCATGACTGGACCATCGGACGGTACCATTCATCAAGGCCTGGGCCGCCGCCCCAGCTGTTATTTACAACATCCGGAGCCTGTTCAGGGTGTGGAGTGCCATTGGCATCCTTAGGAGCAAGAATCCATTCCCCTGCCGCCAGAAGATCGACATCAGACCCCCCGCTCGGACTGAAAGCTTTTACAGCAATAAATTTGGCCCCTGGTGCAACGCCGATCTGGTTTGCACCGCCAGGATCTGAGCCGACCATGGTGCCGGTCACATGGGTGCCATGGCCGTCGTCATCATAAGGGGAGGATTGTCCTCCTACTGCATCAAACCAGTTGTAAGTATGTGAAGGCTGATCAGGGTTTGCAGGATCATAGCCGCGGTATTTTTCCTTTAGCGCGGGATGGTTCCACTGGACGCCTGTATCAATCGAGGCGACAACAGTCCCGGTCCCGTCTATGCCCATGTCCCAGGCGGCTGGGGCGCCGACCCTGTCTATGTTCCATTCAATGGAGCTGGTTTTATTATCTGCCGTTTTTTCCATCTGGATAGAAGGCTTGGCGGCTTCTTTTACAGGCTTATGAAGCTGTCTTGTCTCGTTAGGAAGGATTTTGTCTACTTCAGGAAAGCTTGCGAGCTTTTCCATGACATCTTTAGTGGCTGTGACGGCAATGCTGTTCACAATATAGAAGGATTGGCTATCTTTCGCTTTGCCGGCATTTTCCTGCTGCTCGATATATTTGAGTACTCCGGCCTGTGTTTCGGCTGCGACGGCTCTTAGAGAGGAAACTACTGCAGATCTTTTCATGAATTTTGCCTTGGAGGAAGTTGCTTTATCGGCTGAAGCTTTTTTTGCTGCTTCTTGAGCAGCTTTTTTTGTGTCTGCCTGCTGTTTCATTTTGATGAGGAAGGTGACCTTGTCTTTTCCATCAAATTGATCAAGGAGCCTGCCCGATATTTTGTTTTTTGAAGACTCGGGGGAAGCTTTCTTCATCGATATATGTGGAGACTTGCCGGCACCCGCCTGCGCCTGATAAGGACTAAGCAGCGGAATGATCAAAAGTGCCGTTAGCATGAGATAAAGCCAGCGAAATTGCTTCTTGTTCTTCATGAACCATTTCCTCCTCTTTTCTATTCATTTTTCAATACAGAAGCTTACAGCCTCCTTTCCTATAAATTTTCCAGTTATGGATCTTCCTGCTGTGACTCTTACTGTAGCGGAAATAATAGAGCCAGGTTGTCGAATAATGATGGAAAAAGTACCCTCAATAATGAAATCATTCCATCTTCCCAGCAAATAACTTGCCGAAATGACAGTTAATAGGTCTTAGTCATTTCTTGCTGCAGTGTGAGAACAGGCAATTATATCCAAATAGCGTGAAAAAGGGATGCGGATGAAGAAAAAATAAGAGAATCAGATTATAAGAGGCAGGTTTGCCAAAAGTTTTAAAAAGAAGCCCCGGCTAATTAGAAAGTGAGATTTAAAGAGAGGAAGGGAGGAATATAGTTGAATTTGTAGAAAAAATAAGAAAAGCTGCCTGAGGCCAGGATGACATTTTACGAAACCTTACAGAATCTGAAAAAGTTGCAGACATATTGCACCATTTTATAAAAATATTTGAAATTGATCCTTTTTCTCTACTTTTGCTGTGGAAGGCAGGAGGATAGATGCATGGAGGGCAATGTTCTCCAAAAAAAATAAAAAATTGTGAATGGAAGCTGTTTCCTTTTCTGCTGACAATCGTCTAACTATGTGCAAGAGGGGGCGCCTACAATGAATAAAGTTTCTGCAGAAACGTTTGAGAGCATTTATTACGAATACAGTGACAAAATCTACGGATATATCTTCATGTATGTCAACAATAAAGAAATAGCTGAAGATCTGACACAGGATACCTTTATAAAAGCTTATAAGCACTGGCATCAATTCAATGGCGAGTCCCATATTTTTACCTGGCTTGTCAGGATTTCAAGAAATGTAGCCATTGATTATATCCGGAAGAGAAACCGCTTTAAATTCTTTTCCATTGAAAAATATCAATTTGATTCTGGTCATGACACACCAGTCGAAATAATGGTCAAAGGGGAAAAAACAGCCAGGCTTTATGATGCCATCCATTCTCTGAAGCTGAGCTACCAGGAAGTCCTTATCCTCCGGAAAATCAAGGAATTTTCAATCAAGGAAACGGCACAGATCCTGGGCTGGAATGAAAACAAAGTGAAAATAACCACATCCAGGGCGATGGCTGCCCTGAAAAAAGAAATGGAAAAAAGGGGGGATACCCTTGAAGGAGTTATTTGAAGACACAATATTGTTTGAAAAGCTTGATGATATTCCCCGTTCCAAAATGCAAAAGGACCGATCCTTCAAAAAGATTATGGAAGCTGCAGAACCCGGGAGGCCTGAAAAAAAACAGGTCAGGCCATTTTTTGGCATTAAGGGACCGCTTTTGACCGCAGCAACTGTTTTTATTGCCGCTATCTATTTTTACTCCCAATTCAGCATCCCGGATGCAGACAGCACCTTCGCTGAATTGAAAGAGCTGCCGATAGCGGATATTATTACATCAGAAACGGATTCAGAATACAGCTACATTACCAATGGCGTCAATATAGAGCTTAATGAATCCAGTTATGCCGATAATCCTTTCATGAAAGCAATGATCAGGTCGATGCTGAAAGATTCGGCTCCCACCAATTATTCCCCGGCAGAAAAGCCAGCGTATGACATCCTGATCAGGTACAAAGGCGGAGAGGTGATCCAGCTGAAGGTATGGAATGTTAATGATGTCATTTACTTCAGGGAGGAGGGCGGAAAAGAATTTTTTAAGGCACCTGAAAAGCCATCGGGCAGCATCCTCAAAACCCTGAAAAAAGAAGGGTTCAGCTGGAAGAGAGCCGGATGATGAAAAAAATAGGAACCGCAGAAGAGGCCGGAAGAAGGAGGCCTCTTCTTTAATAACGATAGGAATAGGCGCAAGGGAAGATAATGCCCATGCGCCTTTTTTTGTTTCCGTATGGCGTAAGTCAATACGGCAACACCCGGACTGATACGGGAATCCATTTTAGATAAAAATATTTAGACAATTTTCGATCTTTTTTTTAAGAATCAGGTTTAGAAGCAGGAGAAGCGGGTAGTTTTACAGTAAATTCCTTCTCGGAGTTCAGCACCGTTATGGATCCTTTGCGCAAAGGCAGCTGGGTGTTATTTAGAGAGAAAAAAATCAGACAAATCTAGGGGGATACATATGAAAAAGGGAATAGCTTTATTAATTTCTGTCTTTCTGCTTCTTGGCGTCCTTGCCGGATGCTCAGGCGGAGAATCTGCCCAGGCAGAAAAAACGAAGGATGGAAAAGTAGTCATTGATTTCTGGACATTCTGGGGATCAGAAACAAGAAGGCCAATCATCGAAAAAATTATAGACGATTACAATGCGTCACAGGATAAGGTTTTTGTTAAGCATACATATTTGCCTTGGGGAGATATCTGGACAAAGAACCTTGCTTCAGTAGCTGCCGGGAACCCGGCTGATGTCATCATCAATGATATCAATACTGTCGGTCAGCGGGCGGAAGCAAAACAGGTTGAAGATTTAAGCGAATATATGGATGAAGGCTTCAAAGATCAGTTTTATCCTCATCTTTGGGACACAGTCCTTTATGAAGACAAGCCTTATGCAGTTCCATTCAATACTGATACAAGACTTCTATTCTATAATAAAACAGCTTTTAAAGAAGCCGGCCTTGATCCGAATAAGCCGCCTTCTACCTGGGCTGAGCTTGAAGAATATGCCGAAAAGCTTGATGTGAAAAACGGAAAAACCTATGACAGGGTCGGTTTCTATCCGCTTTGGGGAAGCATCGGGGCAGGCAGCTGGATGACCAGTGCAGATGGAGGGAAAAACTTCATCGATAATGGTGAATTGAATATCAATACGCCTAAAAAAGTGGAAGCACTGGAATGGGTTCTCAAGTGGCAGGACCGCCTTGGGGAATCCAATGTTCAGGCGCTGAAAGCCGAATTCGGAAGTGAGCAGTCCAATCCATTCATTGCCGGAAAAGTGGCCATGTGGGTGGATGTAGGAACTTTTTATACCCAGATCAGGGACTATGGGAAGGATATGGATTTTGGAGTAGCTCCAATCCCGGCTTATGAAGAAGGTGCTGAAAACTGGAGTGATGGTGGAGGTTTTGTTGCCGAGGTGCCAAAAGGCTCCAGCAATCCGGAAGAAGCAATGGACTTCATTAAGTATCTGACAGGACCTGAAGCTCAGAAATATTGGGCTATGGAGAACTTTGACAATGTCGCCAGCATTGAAGGTGCTGAGGCGGCAGCAGAAGAGCTTGAAGGAAAAGATAAAGAGGTCTATGAAGCTACCATCAAAAATCTTGAAGATACTCAGCTTTTCCCGATCCCTGTTGAATATCCTGATTATTTGAGCAGGGTCAACCCGCAGATCGACAATGCCCTTCTTGGGAAGCAGTCGCCTGAAGAGGCACTTGAGAAAGCGGAAAGTGATGTTGAAAAACTAAAGAGAAAATAAATATTTTTGAAGAAGAGAAGGAATCTCCTTCTCTTCTTCGAATGCAATCATTTCAGGGAAAGGGTGAAGGGGTATGAAATCGTATGATTCTACAATTGCTCAAAACGAAGCGAACAGCATGGGCAAAGAGAAGGCTAACACTGAGCCGAAGCGGCTTTCTCGGAGAGCGAAAGATAATTTATTCGGCTATCTATTCATCAGTCCCTGGATCATCGGTTTTCTGGGACTGACTCTTGGACCGCTCTTATTTTCATTATTTGCAAGTTTTACAGATTATAATATAACTTCAAGAATGAATTTCATCGGCCTGGAAAACTTTAAAAGGATGTTTACGATTGATGATCTTTTCAAGACATCGCTTTGGAATACAATCTATTATGTATTATTTTCCGTGCCCCTGACCACGGCTGGCGCTATCCTGCTGGCTGTTCTGCTGAATCAGAGGGTAAAAGGGATGAAATTTTTCAGGACAGTGTACTACCTGCCTGCCATTCTTTCTGGTGTCGCTGTCTATTTTCTATGGATGCAGCTGTTAAGCCCTTCGACAGGCCTTGTCAACACTTTCCTTGCCTGGTTTGGCATAGAAGGTCCGGCATGGCTGTTTGATCCTGAATGGACAAAACCCGCCCTGCTGCTGATGAAGATGTGGAGCGTCGGCGGAGGCATGCTCCTGTATCTTGCCAGCCTGCAGGGTGTCTCTTCCCAGATGTATGAAGCAGCAGACCTGGATGGGGCAAGTTCGTTCCAAAAGTTTTTCCATATCACTCTGCCAATGATTTCACCGATCATCTTTTTTGATGTCATTACCAGCACCATTGGATCATTTCAAATCTTCCAGGAAGCTTATGTGATGACCGAGAACGGAGACGGAGGACCGGGGAATTCCCTTCTGTTCTACAACCTTCACATGTGGAACAATGCGTTTGAAATCTTTGATATGGGCTATGCCTCAGCGATGGCTTGGCTGCTGTTCCTGATCGTCATGGTACTGACAGTCATCAATCTGACACTCGGAAAAAAATGGGTACACTATGAAGGAGGAGACAATAAATGAAGCAGGCAGCTGCTGAAGCACCAAGGTTCT
Organism: Bacillus infantis; assembly: GCF_020171945.1. Lineage (GTDB taxonomy): Bacteria > Bacillota > Bacilli > Bacillales > Cytobacillaceae > Bacillus_AB > Bacillus_AB infantis_A. The sequence continues at coordinate 449,170 of NZ_JAIVAP010000003.1, forward strand.
ATGAGACAAAAAAATTCAGGCAGCGGACAAAGCATATCTTTGTTGCTTTCCTGCTTCTGGCCGGAAGCGTGCTGATCTTATCGCCGCTATGGTGGATGATTTCAACTTCCCTGAAATCGCCGCAGGAAATCGCCCAATACCCGCCAACCTTCATTCCGAACGAATTCCATTTCTCAAATTATCTGGAGGCATGGCAGACAGCGCCATTTACAAGATGGGCGTTAAATACCTTATTTATTGCCCTTGCCGGCATGATCGGGAGCGTGCTTGTTAATTCTCTCGTTGCCTATGCATTCGCAAAAATTCGTTTCAAAGGCAGAAATGCTCTTTTCGTCATTGTATTATCTACCATGCTGATACCAGGTTTTGTCACTATGGTTCCGCAATATATCCTGTTTTCTAAGCTGGGCTGGATCAACACATATCTTCCTTTGATCGTTCCTGCCTTCCTGGGAAGTGCATTTTTTATCTTCCTGTTGAGGCAGTTCATGATGGGCATACCGAATGAATTGATTGAAGCAGCAGTTCTTGACGGTGCGAGCCATCTGCAGATCTGGTGGAATATCATGCTCCCGCTTACCAAACCCGCACTTATTACAGTCGCGCTGTTCTCCTTCAATGGTGCATGGAATGACCTTTTAGGCCCGCTGCTGTATATAAATGACGAAAGCCTGTATACCTTGCAGATCGGACTGCAGACATTCAAAGGAACAGTATCCACCCAGTGGCACTACCTGATGGCCATGTCAGTAACCGTCCTGCTGCCGGTCGTCCTCTTATTTTTCTTCTTCCAAAAGCACTTCATCGAAGGCTCCAATATTGCTTCGGGGAGTAAGGGGTAAGAAAAGCGGAGGCATTTGCTTCCGTATCCTACGAAAATGAAAGATGCACAAATAGAAAGAAGGCATGGCTTCCCAGTCATGCCTTCTTTCTATTCAGCCAATTTCTATTAAGCTGGTGCCGGACAGGTGGTTTTCCAAACGCCTTTTACACAAACTTTATCCTTCGGAACATAGCAATCAATGATAGTTTTGCCGGCGCAAAGCAGCCTGCCGACTGAATATTGTGAGCCGGACGAACAATAGCTGCCAATCAAATTGACACATGGGAGGGAAACGCTCCCATTTGTATAACTTGTACATTGCCAGCAAAGATAGTTGCTTCCATTCACAGCATCTTCAGCTGCTGGATTTTCTCTTTGCAGCTCCGCTGAGCTGACCATGCTTTCTGCTTTTTCCTCTGTCTGCACAGCAAGCTCTGCGTATAGATCTGTTTCAGACACATCAATTGCAGTGGTTGTACCGGTGGAGAGCTCCTCAAGATAGATAGCTTTATCTTTAAGAATACTGCTATAGTCGAGAATATAAGCCTGCATATCATCATTGATGCTGTCATATGCAAAGGTAAGGATGGAGGAGAAGCTGACAGTGGCTGCACCGCCTGCGGCCAGTGAAGCTTCTTCCTTATATTTAATCTCATACTGGACAATCCAGCCATATTGCTGATTATTTTCGTCTTTAAGCGGATTCAGGATATAAGGGTCATTTGAGAGAAAGTCATCTTTAAAGTCCTTATACTCGTCTGTTTTCTTAACCAGCTTAAGAAATTGTTTTTCTGAGGGAATCAGGCTGGCAGTTTTCGGCTGGGCAAAAGCAGAGGTGGAAAAGGAAAACAGGATGATAAGCAGGATCAGGCCATATCTTTTCATTGAGCAGTCCTCCAATAAGCTTTTCTTTTACTGTACCTTATATTTCCATCTGGAGATATGGGGAAAATTCATTAAGGGGAAAATGGTTCAATACTACTAAAGAGATAAAATGTGTCTTTTTCATCAATGTTCCTGTTCCAAAAAATATTAAAAAGCACCCTGCTTAAAAAACAGAGTGCTTCTCAAATACTGTAAAAATCCCTGGTATTAGTCAGCAGGAGCTTATAAACCTCCGGCAATGCCAGTTCTTTGATTTCAGCAATTTTGGCTGCTGAACGATGGATCATTCCTGGTGAAGTCATTTGTTTATGGAAAGGCCCTTCGAACAGCCAGGGGCCGTCTGTTTCAGCCATCACCTGTCCATTTGGGTAGGCCTCTACTAGTGATTGAATCTCCCCTTCGTACAATACATCAGGAGTCACTGAGATGAAATAGCCATTTGCGGCCATTCGTTCAGCCACAAGAGCTGAGCCTTTGAACCAATGAAAATGGGCTTTTTCGATAGAATATTTTTCAAGCAGGCTGCAGACTGCGTCCGCATCCTCATAAATGCTATGGAGGATGATGGGGAGCTGCCATTCCTTGGCTTTCCGGACAAATAGCTCCAGTAATTCCAGATACGGTTCCAGACCTGGGAAGGAAGCTCCCTGCTCTTGTCTTCTATAGTATGGAAGGCCGACCTCTCCTATGGCTATCATGTTTTCTTTATTATCCTCCATCCAGCTTATCAGATCTGCAAGTTCTGCTTCAGGAGGCAGGGCCTGTTCCGGATGGTACCCAAAAGCCGGCTTTACCTTTGAAAACCTCTCTGCAAGAAGCAGGTTCTTTTTGCAGGAGCTGAGATCCCAAGAGACAGTTACAAGTGAATCGAGCTCCGGTATGCTGCAAATATCAGCAATATCCTGATCAGCATAGCGGTCCAGGTGGATGTGGCTGTCAATAATCTTGTTCATCCTTTGTCCCCCTTTGGCCGCAGTGAATGATGGACCTTTCTTTTCCATTCCAGAAATTCCTCTTCCAGAAACAGTCCTTCTCTCCTTGGCCGGGAGAATGGCACAGTAAATTCTGCTGCTGTATGGGCCGGCTTTTCTGATAAGACGATGATGCGATCTGACAGAAAAAGAGCTTCTTCTATATTATGAGTGATAAAGATGATCGCTGGCCGCTGCTCCTCCCATATTGACAGGAGCCATTTCTGCATATCAAGCCTCGTCAGTTCGTCCAGTGCTGAAAATGGTTCATCCAGGCAAAGCAGCTCCTGTGGGCTGAGAAGTGCTCTTATGAAGGAAGCGCGCTGCTTCATCCCGCCGGATAACTCATGCGGATAGGCATGTACATATTGCCCGAGTCCTGCTTTATGTATCATCTCCATGGCTTTTTCCTTATCTGTTCTGCCTGTCAGTTCCTGTCCCAGAAGGACATTTTGCAGAACTGTCCTCCATGGAAGCAGGGAAGGGGTCTGAGGCATATAACTCATGAATCCCTTTTGGCCATTGATCGATTGGCCGTTCATCTGGATGCTCCCTTTATCGGGAAGAAGCAGACCGCCAATCAAATTGAAAATAGTGCTTTTTCCGCTTCCCGAAGGCCCGAGAAGAGAGACGAATTCCCCTTCATTGACTTCCAGGCTTAAGTTACTGAGGACAGTCTGTTCTCCAAAAGACTTTGATATATTTTTCAGCTGCAGGAGGCTCATTTTATCTGCTCCTTTTTATTCCATTTTAAAAGCAGGCTCTCTGCCAAAAGGATTGCTCCGAAGAAAATCAGGCTTAGTATCATAATGGCAAATATGGCTACAAAAACACGGTCTGTCCGGAAGGAGGAGGAGGCGAGAGTCATAAAAACGCCTATCCCTTTTTCCGAACCTAGCCATTCTGAGATGACAGCGCCCATAACACTGTAGGTGGCCGAGATTTTCAGCCCTGAAAATAGCGAGGGCAGGGAGCCGGGCCATTCCAGCTTCCAGAACAGCTGCCTTTTGGTGGCTCCTGACATGGCCATATAATGCTTAAGCTCGGCTGGAACCTGCCTGAAACCGTCCAAAGCTGCCACAGTGATTGGAAAAAAACAGACAAGAATAATGACAATAAATTTCGGCAGCAGCCCAAACCCGAACCAGATGACAAGGAGAGGGGCAAGGACGATGACAGGGACATTCTGGGATAGTATCAGCAGCGGGTAAACAGATTCCCTTACAGCCGGCAGACGGTGAAGGATGATGGCCGCGGTGAGCCCGAAAACAGTCCCCAGTGCAAAGCCGGCCAGTGATAATAGCACCGTTGACGCCAGGTGGCCGGAAAAACGGGCCCAGCTTTCCACAGATTCAGCCATGATGTCAGAGGGCGGCGGCAGGAGCCAGGCAGGGACTTCTGCCAGCCTTACTGCTGCTTCCCAGAGAATGAACAAAAGGAGGAGAACCGTTGCCGGCTTCCATCCTTTTACAGCCACTTTCTTCATTTGTATTTATCCGTCAGGTCATCCATCGTGATCCCATCAGGCTGAAACAGAATTTTGACTTGAGAAATCACATTTTTGCTTCCCATTGCAATCATTCTTTCATTCATTCTTGCGATGATCTGGAATAGCTCTTCAAGCTCGCCTTCCATCGTTGTCTCCAGCGGATGGACCTCGTATTTCACTCCGGATTCTGCAATGATTTTAATCGCTTCATCTACATATGGAATAACATCTTCCCCGTTTTTTGTTTTAGGTATAATCTGAATGCTGATCAGTGTACTGGCCATTATGGTTCCTCCTATTCTGGCAAAAATTCATTGGTAAAAGCTTTTTCAGCGTCCAGCTCGCTGTCCAGCAGTTTATTTTCATACATCCATTGGGCATAGTTTTCCCAAACCTCTATACTCTGTTCTCCCCATTGTTCTGCATCATCCTGATATTTTGGAGACAGCCATTCCTGGCTTTTCTTGACCAGCTCGGCGTCTAAATCAGGTGCAGCCTCAAGCAGGATATCAGCAGCTTCTTCCGGATTCTTGATTGCAAACTGATAGCCCTGTGATGCTGCTTTTACAAAGGCTCTGACAGTATCAGGACTATTTTTGATCATTTTCTCATTTGTAGCCAGAACAGGTGTATAATAATCGAGTTTATCGGAATAGTCGGTAAGGTAGACCATATTCAGATCTTCTCCGCGAAGCTCCGCCTCGACGCCAGTCCACCCATAATAAATCCAGGCAAAATCGATATCCCTTTTAACAGCTGTAAAGAAATCGGCATCCCCCATGTTAACAAAGGAAACATCAGAGACATCTGCATTTTCCTGCTTCATTAATGAGGCGATAACAGATTCCTCAACAGGCGATCCCCAGCCTCCATATTTTTTCCCGGCAAAATCCTTTGGCGAGTCGATATTTTTAGATGCTGGAGAAGCAAAGCCGGACGTATTATGCTGTATGACAGCGGCTACTGACACAAGAGGGACACCCTGGACCCTGGCCTGTGTAATGCTTTCCTGATAGCTGACGCCAAAGTCAGCCTTTCCGGAAGCAACCAGCTGATCTGCTCCAGCGTCACCAGGCATAATGATTTCTGCATCAAGGCCTTCCTCTTCAAAAAATCCCTTCGCTTTGGCAGCGTAAAGTCCGGTGTGATTAGTGTTTGGTGTCCAGTCAAGGACGACAGTAATCTTTTCAAGTTTTTCCCCTTTATCAGCCTGATCTTCTTCCTGCCCTGACTGTCCTCCGGTGCAGCCGGCAAGCAGCCAGACGGCACACAATGCGCTGAGCCATTTCTTCATGATCAATCCTCCATGCTGTTTCTGATATTATTCCAAAAAGACCGCCGGATAATGGGCATAAAATTTATCAAGGCAACCGCGGGCAGATGTGCTGTTCCTTTCCCGATGCACACAAAAAAGCGCACGGATTTCAGAACCCGTGCGCAATAAAAAACATTCATCCGATTAAGAATATGTTTCCTACGCTGGCATCTCTCCAGATCAGGTTCAAAGGGTCCTTTATCGTAAAAATAAAGTCTCAACCGCACCCGGTTCCCCCACAATTCTCTCCTATTTACAGCCGCATAAAGCAGCCGGTCCGTTCAGAGTTCCCGTTCACCGGGAATCATGGTCCATTATAACAGATATTCTCTTCAATGGCATTGAAACAGCTTTCTTCCGGAAAATTCGGAGTTATCCCTATATATCCCTCTGCTGCCATGGAAAGAATTAAGTTTGGAACTGAATCTTCATCTGTGATAGGGTTAGGAATGTTGAAAAAAGAAAGAATGGAGGAGAAGCTATGAAATATCTTGCCTTAATGATAGCTGCATTCATGCTGATCTCATTCCAGCTTGTCCAAAATCCCGGAAAAAAAGCATTTGCCAAGACGATTGATAATGTCGATATATATACTGTAAAAGAAGAAGATACCCTTTCGAAGCTCAGCAGGCAATTTGGTGTGGCTGAGAAGGAAATACAGAAGGCGAATTATAAAAAAGATGATAAGATTTCGGCTGGAGATAAGCTCATCATTCCGTCTGCCCCAAAGAAAAAGAAGCGAAAGACAGAACAAAAGGTCAGCTTATCTACTAAAGAAAAGGATCTTTTGGCAAGGCTTGTGCATGCGGAGGCCAAAGGTGAGCCGCATGCCGGAAAAGTCGCTGTGGCTGAAGTGGTTCTTAATAGAATGAAGGATGAAAAGTTTCCGGATACAGTCAAAGAAGTAATATACGAAGACAGGCAATTTGAGCCTGTGGACAATGGGATGATCAACAAGCCGGCAGGTAAGGATTCACAGAAAGCTGTCCAGGAAGCCCTGACAGAAGAAAGAAAAGACGGTGAGTCCCTCTTTTTCTTCAACCCTGACCAGACTAACAGCAAATGGCTGCGCACCAGGGCCGTTACAAAAGAAATCGGCAACCACCGGTTTGCTAAATAAGAAAAAGAAAAAACTCTTGTTGCTATACAAGAGTTTTTTTGCTGTTTTCTTCCATTTCTATGATATTGTCCGGCTGTGTCTCTTTCCAAAGCTTAAATCTTTCAAGCTCATTAGTGATCTGTTTGATGATGAAGCCGATGATTGCGGCATCATCCAATATGCCGATTCCGGCAAGAAAGTCGGGGACAAGATCCAAAGGAGATACAAAATAGAGAATGCCCGCAATGACGGTAACGGCTGTTTTTGCAGAAATGTCCCTATACTGTCCCTTCGAGTAGGCTTTAATGAGTTCAAACAGCAGCTGCAGCTTATCCCATACATCAGACAGGGCATTTTTCCTGGAATCGGCTTTTTTGCTTGCTTTAGAAAGCAGCCCGCTTGTTTTGCCCGGATCATTTAAGTATTTGGCAGCGCGGCTCTCATATTTTTTATATTCCTTTTCATAATCTTCCTTTTTGAAAATCTTCATTTATAACATCCTTCCGGTTAAAAGATTCTTTTTACTCTTTTATCCCATTTTCGGATGGTTGAACCCCGGAAAAGTTTATAATAGAGAAAAAAGCGAGGTGTCCATATGCTTTTACAGTGGCTTAAAGAGTCAAGTTATACGGTCATATTGACCGGTGCAGGCATGTCAACAGAAAGTGGGCTGCCCGATTTCCGGTCTGCAGGCAGCGGATTAACGAATACGATGGATTATGGGAGAATTGCCAGTACAGAAGCTCTCAACCATCATGTGAATGAATTCATTGAATTTTATCGCAGCAGAGTCATGGGCCTGAAGGAATGCAAGCCCCATGCCGGGCATTATATACTCGCAGATTGGGAAGGAAGGGGCATCATCCAAAGCATCATTACCCAGAATGTGGATGGATTCCACCAGGCTGCAGGAAGCAGAAATGTTGCTGAACTGCATGGTACACTGCAGCAGGTCCATTGCCAGGGATGCGGGAAAACATTTCCGAATGATGAATACATAAATGAGCATTTCCAGTGCAGTCACTGCGGGGGAATTTTGCGGCCGTCCGTCGTCTTATTTGGGGAAATGCTGCCAGAGGAAGCGATTGACTTTGCAGCAGCTGAAACTGAGAAGGCGGAACTTTTCATTGTCCTTGGCTCATCGCTCTCTGTCACTCCTGCCAATCAGTTCCCGCTGATTGCAAAGCAGAATGGTGCAAAACTGGCTATAGTCAATATGGAGCCTACTGATTTTGATCTTTATGCTGACGAAGTCATTAACGGAGAAAAAGCTGGAGAACTGCTGAAAGAGCTTGATGCAGAGATAGGAAAGACATGAGCCTTCCATTAATGGAGGGCTTTTTTTATGGAATGTTTTATTAGTATAATAAATGATTGACTACCATGTATATACAAGATATAATGAAAACGTAAACATCATGTATATACAAGTTTTGGAGTTGATACTTTTATGCTGGCCATCCAGCAAAGGATAATTTTGCAAGAAGGGCAGATAATATAATTTATATGAGCTCCCGGCCAGCATTTTTTTGCTTGCTATTGAAAACGGTAACAGGAGGAGAACAGCATGAGCAATTACAGAGAAGCTGCCGAGCGGATTGTAGAATCAGTTGGCGGAAAAGAAAATATTTCAGCAGCTACGCACTGCGTAACCCGGCTGCGTTTTGCCTTGAAGGATGAGAGCAAAGTTGATAAAGAGGCATTGGAAAATATAGATACGGTTAAAGGATCATTCTCAACTAACGGCCAATTTCAGGTGGTCATCGGCCAAGGGATTGTTGATAAGGTATACAGGGAAATGGCAGCGGCTACAGGAATCGGTGAAGTGTCGAAAGAAGAAGTGAAAGCAGCTGCTTCTGAAAAAATGAATCCGCTTCAAAGAGCCATTAAAACGCTGGCCGACATTTTCATTCCTATTCTTCCGGCAATTGTTACTGCCGGCCTGCTGATGGGAATCAACAATATTATGACAGCGCCTGATATATTTTATACAGGCAAATCATTCATAGATGTCCATCCAGGATGGGCTGATATGGCTAATATCATTAATATGATAGCCAATACAGCGTTTGTATTCTTGCCGGGGCTGATTGGTTGGAGTGCTGTCAATCGTTTCGGCGGAAGCCCGCTTCTTGGCATGGTGCTCGGTCTGATGCTTGTTCACCCCGACTTGCTTAATGCATGGGGGTATGGTTCTACTGATGAAGTTCCTGTATGGAACCTGTTTGGCCTGGAAATAGAGAAAGTCGGATATCAGGGACAGGTGCTGCCGGTGCTGGTGGCGTCCTATGTTTTGGCAAGGATTGAGATATTCTTAAGGAAGAGGATCCCTGATTCAATCCAGCTGCTGACGGTCGCGCCGATTGCACTGCTGATCACTGGCTTCTTGTCTTTCATTGCGATCGGGCCTGTTACTTTTACAATCGGGGGCTGGATCACTGACGGTGTTGTATCAATTTTTGATGCGGTTCCTGCTCTCGGAGGATTGATTTACGGCGGCCTTTATGCACCGCTTGTCATCACAGGCATGCACCATACATTCCTTGCAGTAGATCTGCAGCTGATCGGGTCAATCGGCGGAACATTCCTCTGGCCGATGGTTGCATTATCAAATATTGCCCAGGGTTCAGCATCACTTGCAATGTTCTTCTTAAATAAAAACGAAAAAGTAAAAGGGCTTGCTGCAACTTCTTCACTTTCAGCTTTCCTTGGTGTTACAGAGCCTGCTATGTTCGGTGTGAACCTGCGCTTCAAATATCCGTTCATTGCTGCAGTAATCGGCTCTGCCATTGGCGGCATGTTCATCACCATTAAAGGGGTCATTGCTCCATCGATCGGAGTCGGCGGGCTGCCAGCCTTCTTCTCAATCTTATCCGAAAATTGGGGATCCTTCTTTATCGGGATGGCGATCGTGCTAGTTGTGCCATTTGTGCTGACATTCCTTTTCGGCAGATTCAAAAAAGCTGAATGATTATTCTGGTACCATGGATAAGAGCATATCCATGGTATCGCTATTTACATAATGTACTGAGAAATAATGGGAGGTAAAAAAATGAGAGGTCAATGGTGGAAAGACAGCACTGTATACCAGATATATCCGAGGAGCTTTATGGACAGCAATGGCGATGGCATAGGCGATCTGCAAGGCATTATATCAAAGCTGGATTATCTCAAAACATTAGGGATAGACGTCATCTGGCTGTCGCCTGTTTATAAATCTCCCAATGATGACAACGGCTATGATATCAGTGATTATAAAGATATTATGGACGAGTTCGGAACAATGGAAGATTGGGAAGAGCTGCTTGACAAGATGCACAGCCGCGGCATGAAGCTGATCATGGACCTTGTCGTCAACCACAGCTCTGATGAGCATGCCTGGTTCATTGAAGCAAAGAAATCCAAAGACAATCCTTACAGGGATTACTATATTTGGCGCAAAGGGAACAACGGTCAGGAACCAAACAATTGGGGGTCTAACTTCGGGGGCTCAGCCTGGGAGTTTGACGAAAACTCCGGGGAATATTTTCTTCATTTGTTCTCAAAGAAACAGCCTGACTTGAATTGGGAGAATCCGGCCCTGAGGCAGGAAGTATATGATATGATGCAGTGGTGGCTCGATAAAGGGATTGATGGCTTCAGGATGGATGTGATTAATTTCATCTCAAAGGAGGATGGCCTCCCGGATGATGAAGTGAAACCAGGAAAGAAATATGCATCAGGAAGCAAGTATTACCGGAATGGCCCGAAAATCCATGAATATCTCCAGGAAATGAACGATAAAGTCCTTTCACATTATGATGTGATGACTGTCGGGGAAATGCCCGGGGTCAAGCCTGAAATGGCGCGTGAATATACAGGGGAAGACAGAAATGAACTGAATATGGTATTCCAATTTGAGCATGTAAGCCTCGACAATGGACCGGGGGGAAAGTGGGATCTTAAGCCGCTTGACCTTTCAGATCTGAAGAAAAGCCTGACAAAATGGCAGACCGAGCTTGAGGAAACGGGCTGGAATTCTTTATATTTCAATAACCATGACCAGCCGAGATCTGTATCAAGATTCGGCAATGATGGGGAATACCGCAAAGAATCAGCGAAAATGCTGGCCACCCTGCTGCATATGATGAAGGGCACCCCGTATGTGTATCAGGGCGAAGAAATCGGGATGACAAATGTTGAATTTCCGGGTATAGGAGATTACCGGGATATTGAAACCCTTAATTATTTCCGTGAAGCGACAGAAGCGGGAGTGCCGGCAGGGAAAGCAATGGAAAGCATATACGCAAAAGGAAGGGATAACGCCAGAACCCCTATGCAATGGGATTCCTCGGAAAATGCCGGTTTTACAAAAGGAACTCCCTGGATTGGCATGAACCCGAACTATAGTGATATAAATGCGGCGGAAGCCCTGGAAGATAAAAATTCCATTTTTTATTATTATCAGAGCCTGATCAGGCTAAGAAAAGAGCATGACATTATTGTCCATGGAAAATATGAACTGATATTGGAAGAAGATCCGGAAATTTATGCATACACACGGACCCTGGGCAGCCAGGTGCTTGTAGTTCTGTGTAATTTTTACGATAATACGCGGAGACTGGTATTGCCCGAGGAGCTCAAAGAACTGAAATATTCCTGGCTGACAGGAAACTATAGCCCGGAAGGCAGGGAGGACATAGTGCCTCAACAGCTTAAGCCGTATGAGGCGCTAGTCTTGATTGGCGAAAAATAAGCAGACCAAACGAAAAAATATATGGCAGGTGGCAAAGATGAAACAACCTTGGTGGAAAAAAGCGACAGTATATCAAATCTATCCGAAAAGCTTTAATGATACAACCGGCAGCGGTGTTGGCGACCTGCAGGGCATCATTGAAAAGCTCGATTATTTAAAGGAACTTGGCATTGATGTCATCTGGCTTACGCCGATCTACCGTTCTCCCCAGCGGGATAACGGCTATGATATCAGTGATTACTTCAGCATCCATGAAGAATATGGAACTATGGAGGAATTCGATTCACTGCTTAATGAAGCACACAGCAGAGGGATCAAGGTCATCATGGATATTGTAGTAAACCATACCTCCACAGATCATCACTGGTTCCAGGAGGCCAGAAAATCAAAAGATAGTCCTTATCGGGATTTTTACATCTGGAAGGACGCAAAAGAGGATGGAAGCGCCCCGACTAACTGGGAATCCAAGTTCGGCGGTAATGCATGGGAGCTTGATGAGAAGACCGGCCAGTATTATCTCCATCTATTTGACGTTACCCAGGCAGATCTTAATTGGGAAAATGAAAAGCTCCGCCAGGAAGTATATAGTATGATGGACTACTGGTTTGACAAAGGAGTAGACGGGTTCCGCCTGGATGTCATCAACTTGATATCCAAAGATCAGCGGTTCCCGGATGATGACGGATCGGTCCCGCCGGGAGACGGCAGAAAGTTTTATACTGATGGGCCGAGAGTACATGAATACATGCATGAAATGAACCAGGAGGTATTTTCAAAGCATGACAGCATGACTGTAGGAGAGATGTCTTCTACAAGCATCGGCCATTGCGTTAAATATTCTAATCCGGAGCGGGAAGAGCTGAGCATGACGTTCAACTTCCATCACTTGAAGGTAGACTACCCTGGCGGCGAAAAATGGGCGCTTGCAGACTTCAATTTTCTGGCTCTGAAGGAGATCTTGTCAAAATGGCAGGTGGAAATGCACAAAGGCGGCGGCTGGAATGCCCTGTTCTGGTGCAATCATGACCAGCCCCGAATTGTTTCGAGGTACGGAGATGATGGGGAATACCACAATAAATCAGCCAAGATGCTTGCCTCTGCCATCCATATGATGCAAGGCACCCCTTATATTTATCAAGGTGAAGAGTTTGGGATGACCAACCCTTATTTTGAAAAAATCAGCCAATACCGGGATGTTGAATCCTTGAACATTTTTGAAATCAAGAAGAAGGAAGGCATGCCTGAGGAAGAAATCCTTAAGATCCTCCAAAGCAAATCAAGAGATAATTCGAGGACGCCTGTCCAATGGAATGACAGCAGAAATGCCGGCTTTACAGATGGAACTCCATGGATCGGCATCTCCGGCAATTATCAGGAAATAAATGCAGAAAATGCGGTGAAAGATCCATATTCAATTTTTCATCACTATAAAAGGCTGATTGCCCTCCGCAAAGAATATGATATCGTCACTTACGGGAATTATGAGCTTCTTCTGGAAGATCATTCTGAGATTTTTGCATACCTCCGGAATGGGGAGGACGAAAAGCTCCTTGTCATTAATAACTTTTATGGAAGAGAAACGGTCTTTAATCTTCCTGACAGCAAGATTGCCGATGAATTCAATGCAGAGCTCTTGCTTTCGAACTATGAAGAAGGACCGGCTGACATCAGGGAAATCACCTTAAGGCCATATGAATCGCTCATTTTCCATTTGACTAAATAAGGGAAAAGACAGGCTGCCGGCCTGTCTTTTTCCCGTTCTAGAAAAGCATCCCTGCAATGGCAGCGCTGAGGAGCGATGCGAGTGCTCCTGCAATGACGGATCTAATCCCAAGCCTTGCGATATCTGCCCGTCGATTCGGAGCAAGGTTTCCCAGGCCGCCAAGCAGTATGGCAAGGGATGAAATATTGGCAAATCCGCAGAGAGCAAAACTGATGATGGCAACGGTCTTATCCGTCAGCTCCGGGATTTCCGGGGCGAAGGAGGAATAGGCAACAAATTCATTCAGAATCAGCTTTTGTCCGATAAAGTTTCCTGCCTCCACAGCCTCTGCCCAGGGGACCCCGATAGCAAAAGCAAGCGGGGAGAATATATAGCCGAGAATGAGCTGAAGTGTCAGATCCCCAAATCCGAACCAGCTGCCGATCCAGCCAAGCAAGCCATTCAGCAGTGCAACGAGCGCGATGAACGCGAGAAGCATGGCACCGATATTGAGCGCCAGCTGCAGGCCGACACTGGCGCCTTTTGCGGCTGCATCAATAACATTTGTCGAATCGCTGTCATTTTCCATTTCCAATTCTTTTGGCTCTTCCTTCTGCTCTGTTTCCGGAAAAATGATCTTAGCCATGATCAGCCCTGCCGGAGCAGCCATGAAACTGGCGGCGAGAAGGTATTCAAGCGGGACGCCCAAAAGAGAATAGCCGACCAGGACAGATCCTGCTACAGAAGCAAGCCCTCCTGTCATGACGGCAAACAGTTCAGAATTTGTCATTTGGCCGATATAAGGCCGGATAACTAGGGGAGCCTCTGTCTGTCCTACAAAAATATTTGCCGCCGCCGACATGGATTCCGCCTTTCGGGTGCCGAGAAGCCAGGACAAACCCCCGCCAAGGATTTTGATGATGAACTGCATGATCCTCAAGTAGTACAGAACAGATATAAGCGCCGAGAAGAAGATGACAATCGGCAATACCTGAAAAGCGAAAACATATGTAACACCGGATCCTTCAGCAAAGAGTCCGCCAAATAAAAAGTTTATTCCTTCGTTGGCATAATTGATGATGTTGTTGACTCCCATAGTCAGCCAGTTCAGCGCCTTGCGCCCTGCTTCCCATTTGAGGACAGCAAAAGCGAACAGGATCTGGATGGCCAGGCCTCCCAGGATTGTACGCGGATTGATTGCCCGCCTGTTGTTGGAAAGCAGCAAAGCGATGACCAGTACGGTCAATATTCCGGCAATTCCCCAGATAAAATTCATAATAGCACTCCATTCTATGTTAATAGACGAATCCAATTTAGTGCTATTTTGCCCGACAATAAAAAAAGTATGGGCTCTATTTTCTCTGCCCATACTTTTTTGCCTATTGTCCTGCTTCTTTTTTTATCGCTTCAAATAAAAAGGATTGGCCATTAATGTAGAATCGGGGATCGTAAAGCCCCAGCTGTTCGTCATCATCTACTATCACAACAAATGGAGACCATTCGTAAAGAGTCTTTGCTTTCGGGTTTTCTTGGAAAAGCCTGTCCATGTCTGCATCCTCCGCAGATTGGAGTGTATAAGTTTTTTCCCTGCCGGTGAAGACTCCATCTTTATAAATGGAGACCTCAGGGCCATTTTTCGCAATAACAGTAAAATGCCATGGCACAAAATCGGCTGAGAGGGCAACCTCGCTGTATTCGCTGCTGTATTCCTCATAAAGTATATACCCCTGGATGCTTTGGCTGGCCAGATGAAGGAGCATCAGCACCCATGCCGCCCTGAAATAAATATGCTTCCTCCATCTTTTTCTTTTCCGGACAGAGAGGAGAAAAGCTGCAAGCATGATTGCCCAAAAGACAAGATCTACAATCGGGATGGTTCCGAATGTGATCCTTCTGTCAGAAAAAGGTTCAAGGTAACCGGTTCCCCATGCATTGAACAGGTCACTCGTATCATGGATAATGACGGCAATCCAGCTTAAGAAAAAGAGTTTGGGATCTTTTGTCATGAAAACCCAGCGGCATGCCATGTAAATCAGCAGGGCCCATAGCGGCGTAAGGAAAACAGAATGAGTGATGCCCCGGTGCCACATCTGATAGAGTCCCTGTGTATCCCATAGCTGTGAGATCACATCGATATCAGGTATTTGGCTCGCCGCAACAGCAGCTGTCAAATAGGCGGCCTTTTCTTTTTTCTCAAGCAGGCCTTTATCAACTGAAGCATAAAGGGCAAGCCCGAATAATGTATGTGTAATGGTATCCATTTTTCCCCCGTTCCTGTCCTGGCTGTCTGAAGCCCAGCCTGGCAGTTTGTGCTTTTAATAAATCGTAGCAAAATTTGTTCAGAAGAGCCATTCTGAATGCTGGAAGTTGATTTCACTGATTGCAAACTTTCCTGCAGGAAGATAAGATAGATGTTATGATAATAAACGAAGTTAATTAAGAGAGGAATACAACATGTCTAACAATTTTTTAGATGAAGTTCTTTCACGGCGCACGTTTGCGATCATTTCCCACCCGGATGCCGGAAAGACTACGTTAACAGAAAAGCTGCTCCTGTTTGGCGGAGCGATACGCGATGCCGGTACCGTTAAAGGAAAGAAAACCGGCAAATTTGCCACGAGCGACTGGATGGAAATCGAAAAGCAGCGCGGCATCTCCGTTACATCAAGTGTTATGCAATTTGACTATAAAGGCGCCCGTGTAAACATTCTGGATACACCGGGGCACCAGGATTTCAGTGAAGACACCTATCGTACCCTGACTGCGGTTGACAGTGCAGTCATGATTATCGATTCGGCCAAAGGTATAGAAGCCCAGACATTGAAACTGTTCAAGGTCTGCCGGATGAGGGGCATACCGATCTTCACATTCATGAACAAGCTGGACCGCCAGGGGAAAAGCCCATTGGAGCTTCTTGCCGAGCTGGAAGAAGTTATGGAAATCGAATCATATCCGATGAATTGGCCGATCGGGATGGGCAAGGAATTCCTCGGCATCTATGACCGCCATCATAACCGGATTGAACAGTTCCGTGTAGATGATTCCGAGCGTTTCCTCGATCTGAATGAAGATGGGGAAATAGATGGGGACCACCCTATGAAGCAGTCTTCCCTGTACGACCAGACGCTTGAGGAAATCATGCTCCTGAATGAAGCTGGAAATGAATTCTCACGCGAAAAGGTGGCAAATGGGACACTGACGCCTGTTTTCTTCGGCAGTGCCCTGGCCAATTTCGGTGTACAGACCTTCCTTGAATCTTATCTTGAATTTGCGCCGTCTCCACAGGCCCGCAATTCCACTGAAGGTAAAATCGATCCGCTTTCCGAGGATTTCTCTGGCTTTATCTTCAAGATTCAGGCAAACATGAATCCTGCCCACCGTGACCGGATAGCGTTCCTCAGGATCTGCTCCGGTAAATTCGAGCGCGGGATGACCATCAATATCCCTCGTACAGGCAAGCAGCTGAAGCTGAGCCAGTCGACACAATTCATGGCAGATGACCGCAGTACGGTCGATGAGGCAGTAAGCGGCGATATTATAGGCCTGTATGATCCGGGCCTCTATCAGATTGGAGATACCCTGACCGTTGGGAAAAACAAGTTCCAATATGAGAAGCTGCCTCAGTTCACTCCCGAGCTGTTTGTAAGGGTCACTGCAAAGAACGTGATGAAGCAGAAGCACTTCCATAAAGGGGTCCAGCAGCTCGTCCAGGAGGGCGCCATCCAGCTGTACAAGACAGTTAAAACAGATGAATACCTTCTTGGTGCAGTCGGGCAGCTTCAATTCGAAGTTTTTGAGCACCGCATGAAGAATGAGTACAATGCGGAAGTCAGGATGGAAGGGCAGGGAAGCAAGATTGCCCGCTGGATTGAGGGAGAAGTGGATGAGAGTCTATCAAGCTCCCGGAGCCTTCTGGTAACTGACCGTTATGATAAAAAAGTATTCTTATTTGAAAATGATTTTGCCCTGAGATGGTTCCAGGACAAAAACCCGGATGTAAAACTTTATAATCCGATGGACATGGAACAATAAGATGTAGAAAGCGATTCCTGTACAGGAATCGTTTTTTTTGCTCTTTTCTAGGTGGAAAGGACTAGCATATGAAGTGACGAAATTGTATTAGTTTGCTAAAATAGGAAAAAAAGACGAGGAAGAAGGGATCTGCTATTCGACACCTATGCGCACAGTGCGGCCTGCCTTTCCAGCTGGCAGAAGAGGGCTTCCTCTTTCATCAGAACGAAAATGCAGGGCAAAAACAAGAGAGCTGGATTAAAGCTCCCTACCAAAGCCTTGATGAACTTGAAACAAAGCTAGAAGCCATATGCAGGCAATTAGGGGAAAGAGCCAAAAAATTAAAAGCCGGCATTTCACAATATGGCACCAAGCCAGCACAGCTACTGAATGCATCTGAGCTTTTTTCCAGGGTCAGCCATCGGGAAATGGTCCATACCATCCAGCATGGCGAGTTCCACAGCTATCAGCAGCCGATCATAAACCTGAAAGAGGGCGACAGGATTTATGCTTTTGAATCTTTGCTGAGAACAGCAGGCCGCAATCAAATACCGCCTGGCGTCCTTTTCAAGACAGCCGAGGAAACAGGCCTGATGTCCATGCTTGACCAAAAGGCGAGGGAAGCGGCAATCAAAGCAAGAAAAAATATCATCCCGCCGGGCATCAAAAGCTTTATCAACTTCCTTCCTTCCACGATTTACAATCCGGATTTCTGTCTTCAGCATACTTTCCAGATTGTCGAGAAATATGAAATTGATCCGGCGGATCTTGTTTTTGAAGTAGTAGAGACAGAAAAAATCAGTGATGTCGACCATTTAAAAAAGGTATTGAATACATATAAGAAAAGGGGTATGAAAGTGGCGCTGGATGATGTCGGGGCCGGTTTCTCAACCCTCGAAATGCTTGAAGCGCTCCAGCCCGACTATTTAAAAATAGACAGGAGCTTCATAGATCACTGCGACCAAAAGCCTGAAAGCCAGCAGTTCCTGTCCAAGGTCATGAATATTGCAGACGGGCTTGGAATCATTGTCCTTGCAGAAGGAATTGAGAGGAAGGAAGAGCTGGAATTTTGCAGATCGATTGGCGCCGATCTTGCCCAAGGCTATTATATTGGGCGCCCAGCCAAGGATGTAGAGGCAGCCTTGCTTGTGAATTCTTAATGAAGATCATCCGCATCGATCAGCTTAACAAAGAAAAGGCAGCAGCCTATTTTCAAGAAAACTGGGGCAGCCCGCAGATGGTCATTTCTACTGGCATATATCATTGTGATGAGCTCCCCGGATTCGCGGCCATAGACTGGAATAATAATATAGTTGGCCTTATCACTTTTGTAGACCGGCCGGGTGAACGGGAAATCATTTCCCTGGATGCAAGCATCGAAGGACAGGGTGCCGGATCAGGTCTGCTGAATGCCGCTGAAGCCGATGCAAAAGAAAAAGGCATCAGCAGAATGGCACTGATAACGACCAATGATAATTTGCATGCTTTGAGATTTTATCAGAAAAGGGGATATCAGTTAACGAAAGTCCTTCGGAACGCCGTGGAAGAGGCGCGAAAAATAAAACCGGAGATTCCTTTATTAGGATATGATGGCATACCGATCAGGGATGAACTGATTCTGGAGAAAGAAATCTAAATTTGTGGCAGGTCCTGAGGTCTTCAGGGCCTGTTTTTTAGTGAAATGATAATTTTTGCTGTTAATTGGTGCTTTATCTGAACGGATTGTATCCATAACGGTGTTTTACGGTGAGGGAGGCAGCCGCATTAAGGGGCTGTGTCAGCATGATTTTTCGTTTATTAGCAAATCGGGATATTAGCAACTTTTTCATTTTATTAGCAACTTTTCAATTTTATTGATGGTGTATAAAAGTATGTGTAAGACCTTTTTCTAGACAAATAAAAAAGGACAAAGTACCCTCTGAGTTATCACCACAATAACCTTAGGAGAGGAGCACTTTATCCATGCCCCATTTTAACATAGACGACCTTGATTTTGCCAATATCCTTAAACTTTCTATGCAGGACCTCCTTAAAGAGAAAGCAGAAAATATTTTGCGTGAAGAGATAAAGAATGTCCTAGAAAATGAACCTGTCGGCGAAGAAAACTCCCGTAATGGGTACTATTCCCGGACTCTTGACACCATTTATGGCCGGATTGAGGATCTGGCAGTCCCCCGTGATCGTAAGGGCGATTTTACTACCCAAATGTTCGAACCCTACCAAAGACGTATGGTGGCCGTAGATGAACTCGTTGTCCAGCTCTATCAACATGGGGTTGGTGTTCGGCAGGTTGGGCTGATCATGAAAAGTCTGCTTGGTGAACAATATTCCCCAGGGACAATCTCCAATATCACTTCGGCTGTTATGGAGGACGTCATTAAATGGCAGAATCGGCCTCTAAAGAAACGTTATTGTGCTTTGTTTCTTGATGCGCTATTCGTAAAAGTCCGCAGGGATACTGTAGGCAAAGAGGCTGTTTATATCGTTTTGGGTATTACTCCAGAAGGACATCGGGAAATCCTTGGATTTTATGTGGGTGGAGTGGAATCATCCAACGGCTGGCAGGAAATCCTTCTGGATTTGCGTAAAAGAGGCGTCCAGGAAGTGTTAGTTGGCGTATTTGACGGACTTCCAGGTCTTGAAGATGCCTTTAAATCCATTTTTCCAAAGGCTGATGTTCAACGCTGCGTTGTTCATAAGGTACGTTCCACCATGAATAAAGCACGAAAAAAGGACCAGGCAGAGCTAAGCTTGGATTTAAAAAGAGTATACACTTCAAGCACATTCGAAGAAGCAGAAAAAGTGTTGAAAGAGCTTAAGGAGAAATGGAAAAAGACGTATAGCCGGGAACTGGCTTCATGGGAAGAGGACCTCCCAGTCCTCCTAACTTTTTTACACTACCCTGAAGAAATACGAAAATATATATACACGACAAACCTAATTGAGCGTACCAATAAGGAAGTGCGTAAGAGGTTAAAGACTATGAACAGCTTACCTAATATTGAAGCAGCCGAGAAGATTATATACCTTACTTCTATCGATTATAATGAGCGATGGGCAAGAAGGAAGCTGGGTGGGTTTGGCTTGGCCTATGAAACAATATTGAATATGTTTGATAAGCGATATCCAAAGTCGTAAAAAGCATAGTCAGGGAGTCAGGCAGCCTAGGCTGCCTGACTCCCCCTAAACTAAATAACGATAACTCATGAAGTGCGTATGCTTACACATAATTCTTGACGGAACCATTTTATTAGCAACTTTTCAATTTTATTAGCAACTTTCCAATTATATTAGTAACTTTCCAATTATATTAGTAACTTTCCAATTATATTAGCAACTTCCTGGATATATTAGCAACTTCGACTTCCCAATTATATTTGCAACCCTCTCCAATGAGCAGCCCCATATCCTGCCGCATCAAAAAGATATTTGACAAAAATCCTGATTGAGATTATAGTAATATTACAAATAGACGCTTTAACGCTAAAAAGCGTTTAAGTATAATAGTTTTGCCGGATAGACAAAAGTAGAATCGACAGATGCAGCATGAAGAGACTGGGTGGCTGGTGTAAGCCCAGGCGGTGACGGTTTGAATTACAGCTATCGATACCAGGGCAAATGTGTTAAGAGAGGGAAGGCCGTGTGCCTTTCAATTAGGGTGGTACCGCGGAGCTCCTCCGTCCCTAGCCGGCGAGAGGGCTTTTTGTGCTGTCTGAAAGTCTCAAAACATTCCCGCCGACCGGAGCCAGTCATACAACAGGAGGAAGTAAAATGCATCAGGATCAAGCGGTTATCAAAATCAGTACAGCGGAGGCTGTGATTATATCCCTTCTTTTGCTCGGGGGGATCAGTTTCACAATCATAGGCGCAGGGGCGGTTCCCCATGTTCCGATCATAGGGGCGGTCATTGCCCTGCTAGTATATGGACTATTAAAAAAGGTGCGGATGAAGGATCTGGAGGAAGGTATGGCAGAGGGTGCCAGATCAGGATTGGGCGCTGTATTCATCTTCTTTTTTATCGGCATGCTGATCAGCAGCTGGATGGCCAGCGGTACGATTCCGACATTTATCCATTTGGCCCTGACGGCAGTCAGCGGAAAGTATTTTTTCGCAATTGCTTTTGCAGTCACCGCAGTCATCGGAATCAGCATCGGCAGCTCGCTGACGACAGCGGCAACGCTTGGAGCGGCCTTTGTCAGCGCAGCCGCTGCACTCGATCTCAGCACAGCCGCTGCAGCAGGTGCCGTTATCTCAGGGGCGTTCTTCGGCGACAAAATGTCCCCTTTGTCAGATACAACCAATCTCGCTTCTATGACAGTGAAAGTCGATCTGTTTGACCATATTAAAAATATGGCTTGGACGACCATTCCGGCTTTTGTCATTTCTATCATTCTATTTGCCATCATTTCGCCGGCAGCAGCAGAGACTGATTTCAAAAAAATCGCTGCAATTAAAAATAGCCTTGAGGAACTTAATCTCGTCAGCTGGCAGTCTTTAATCCCATTTGCAGTGCTCGCTGTCCTGGCTGTACGAAAGGTTCCAGCTATTCTCACCCTGTCTGCCAGTACAGTGTCCGCCTTGATTCTGGCTCCTTTTATTCAGAGCAGCTTTGGTTTCAATGATATGGTCAATATACTGTACTCCGGCTACAAATCCAATACCGGGATGGAGGAGCTCGACTCCCTGCTGACAAGGGGAGGGATTGAAAGCATGCTGTTTTCGGTATCACTGGTCCTCCTTGCCCTCTCAATGGGCGGACTGCTCTTCAAGCTCGGCATATTGCCGGCACTTCTGGATGGCATCAAAGGACTGATTGTAAAGGCACCTGCGCTTATAAGTGCCACAGCTGCCTCTGCCATCGGGATCAACTTCCTCCTTGGCGAGCAGTATTTGTCCATCCTGCTCACAGGAAATGCATTCGCAGAGTCTTATAAAAAGGCCGGGCTGCATCTGAAGAATCTCTCAAGAGTCCTTGAGGATGCAGGGACAGTCATCAATCCCCTTGTTCCCTGGAGCGTCTGCGGGGTATTCCTGACAGGGGTGCTGAATGTGCCGACTGCCGAATATATCCCATTCACCTTTTTTTGCCTGCTATCTCCGATCATCACTTTGCTGTTTGGATGGACAGGAATAACTATCACGAAGGCTTCAGGTAAATGATTTGAAATACGAGGAGCGGCAATTGCCGCTCCTCGTATTTTTTACAGGTGATTTCTCTTTCACTCTTCCAGCAAATGATGAAGCATCCTCTCGCGGTTTTCAAAAAACTGCTTCATAAATTGATAGTGCCCGGTATCTTCAAGCCGGACCTCCTGGACCCCTTTCTCGGTCAGCTCTATGATTTTGGCGAAAGGATACGACATGATGATGGGGGAATGGGTCGCGATAATGAATTGTGAGCGGTCTTTGGCAAGTTCATGGATACGCGAAACCATTGAAAGCTGCCTTAGTGGTGAAAGGGCTGCTTCAGGCTCGTCAAGGATATAGATCCCTTTTCCGCGAAAGCGATTCAGGAAAGTGGCAAAAAAAGCCTCGCCGTGCGACTGTTCATGGAGGGATAGACCCCCAAAGGAATCTCTCAAAGGCGGACGATCCATATTGTCCTCTTTGTCAAGATCATCAATATAAGAAGCCACATTATAAAAGCTCTCGGCTCTTAGAAAAAAACCATCTTCAGGCCGATCTGATCCCCTTGAAAGCCTGATGTACTGCTCGAGCTCCGAATGGGAGTTATGTGTAGAAAAGCTGAAATTGAGCGATCCTCCTTCCGGATTAAAGCCTGCAGCGATTGCAATAGCTTCCAGGAGAGTGGATTTTCCCATTCCATTCTCGCCGACTATAAAGGTTACATCAGGATGAAGGGGCAGGTCGCCGAGGTTCTTGACGGCAGGAAGGTTAAAGGGATACCTGGAATATGAAGGAATATCGCTTCTTCTGAGTTTAATGCTTTTAAAATAATGGCCGTTATCAAAATCCATCTTCTATGCCTCCAATTCATTCTTCTTTCTTATCATAACAGCTTTTGGGAGAACCAACACTTACATTCCAGATGTCGTTCGCTGAACCCCGGATACAGGGCTCGACTTTGAAAAAGGTAAAGATGTATCCCGACGGGAATCCGGGATACATAACACGGCTGAGAAAAGAGAGGTCATGTATCCCAACAGGCATCTGGGATACATAACCATGCTGAGAAAAGAGAAGTCATGTCGCCCACCGGGCATCTGGGATACATAACACGGCTGAGAAAAGAGAGGTCATGTATCCCAACAGGCATCTGGGATACATAACCATGCTGAGAAAAGAGAAGTCATGTCGCCCACCGGGCATCTGGGATACATAACACGGCTGAGAAAAGAGAGGTCATGTATCCCAACAAGCATCTGGGATACATAACACGGCTGAGAAAAGAGAAGTCATGTCGCCCACCGGGCATCTGGGATACATAACCAGGCGTGAAAAATGGCAGTCACACAGCCTATGTTAAGGGAGCATATTCACAGACTCCTCCACACTTGCATCCCGTTTTTGCCTCTTATATAGTTAAACTATTGCACAATGTTGAATGCCGGCACGGGTCCGGCTCTGCAGATGAAAGGAGCAGCATAAGTGAAGATAAGCAATTTTTCGATCCGAAGGCCGATTTTTACACTTGTTACGATGGTTCTGGTTCTCGTTTTAGGGGTGGTTTCCCTTTTGAATATCCCTTTGAAGCTGATACCGGACATTAATCCGCCGGTCGGTGTTGTAGTAACGAATTACCAGGGAGCAAGCCCGGAAGAGGTTTCTGAAAAGGTGACCAAACCTTTGGAGCAGAGCCTGGCCACTCTCCCTGGTTTAAAAACAATGACGGCAACGTCACAGGAAAGCGCCAACCTTGTACTGCTTGAATTTTCCTGGACGACTGATATTGACGAAGTGCAGTCGGAAATCATCCAGCGGCTGGACCAGACTCCGCTGCCGGACGATGTGGACAAACCGCGCTTCCTGAAATTTGATCCTTCCCAGTTTCCGATCATCCAGCTTTCTTTGAGCTCTGACAGTGATGAGGAATCATTAAGGAGCATTGCCGAACAGCTGGAGCTGGAGCTAACAAAGGTAGATGGTGTGGCCAGCGTCAATCTATCCGGTACAAGCGTCAAGGAAGTCAGGGTTGAACTGGATCAGGGCAAGCTGAGGGATTACCGGCTCAGCCAGTCTGATATCGTAGATACCATTCAGGCAAACGATATTTCCCTTCCGGGTGATACCATTTTAACAGGCGGCAAGGAGCTGACTACAAGGGTAATCAGCAGTATTGATTCAGTCGATATCTTAAAAAAACTTGTGGTAGCCGCAAATCCGTCTAATGGAAATGAAGTGCTCCTTCAGGATGTGGCCAGCGTCCAGCTGGTCAACCAGAACGACCGGACAATAACAAGGACGAATCAGGAGCCTTCCGTCCTCTTAAGCGTCCTGCAGCAGTCTGATTCAAACACTGCAGAGGTGTCGAAGGAGTTTATAAGTCAGCTCGATGAACTGCTTGAAAAAGATCAATATGAGGGAATTGAGTCTGATATCCTGTTTGATCAGGGAGATTATATCCAGCAGGCGATCGGAAATATCTCAACTTCCCTTCTCTTAGGCGGCCTGTTCGCCATGATCGTTTTATTTTTCTTTTTGAGGAATGTCAAAAGCCCGCTGATCATCGGGATTGCCATCCCATATTCCGTCATCTTCACCTTTGTGCTGATGTATTTTTCAAATTTCACCCTCAATATCATGACCCTTGGCGGATTGGCGCTGGGGATCGGGATGCTCGTTGATAACTCAATTGTCGTGATCGAGAATATTTACAGGCATTTATCGATGGGGAAAGAGCCAAAAGAAGCGGCAAGGGACGGTGCAGGAGAAGTAGGCGCTGCAATCACAGCCTCCACCCTCACCACTGTGGCGGTGTTCCTGCCTGTCGTCTTTATTACAGGTATCATTGGCCAGCTTTTCACTGAATTTGCTTTGACCATTTCATTCAGTCTTTTTGCTTCGCTTGTCGTTGCTTTGACTGTTGTGCCGATGCTTGCCAGCAGGCTGCTGAAAGCGCCGAAAAACAATCTGGAAGCAAAGCGCCAGGAGTCGGCCATCATGAAGGGGCTTGAGCGCTCCGTCAAATGGGCCCTGCGCAACAGGCTGGCTGTCCTGGTTATCATGCTAGTTCTTCTTGCCGGCGGGGGATATGGGATCACGACGGTCGGCACCCAGTTCCTGCCTAATTCAGACGAAGGTTTCTTCAGCGTGAGGGTCAATCTTGAGAATGGCTCTGCGCTTACAGAAACAGAAAAGGTCATGGCTGCACTTGAAGAGCAGCTGAAGGAAGAAGACGATGTCGAGACATATGTCAGCCTGATCGGTACAACGCAGGAATCTTCTTTCAGAGGCTCCGGAAATCCGAATGTGGCTGAGCTTTATGTAAAGATGAAGAATCTGGAGGAGAGGGAACGCTCGACATTTGAGTTTGTGGACGATGTGAAGCGGGATTTGGAGAGAGCGGCAGATAAGGCCAACAGCACGGCAGAGGTCTCATTCAATCTGCAGTCTTCCGCTGGATCTGCGCCGAATACCCTTTCGTTCAGCGTCCGTGATACGAACGAACAGCGGCTGAATGAGTCGGTAGACAAAATTTACAATTCACTCAAAGATCTTGATGATGTGAACGAACTCTCTACAGACCTGATGGATACGGTAGAGGAAATCCAAATTACGGTCGATCGTGAAAAAGCACGTGCAGCAGGGCTGGCGCCTGCCCAGGTTGCCATGATTGTCAATGATGTGACAAGAGGAAACCAGGCAACCCAGATCATTGATGAAAACTCCAATATTTATGGCGTTTTTGTAGAATATGATCCAGAAGTCACTCAAAACCTTGATAATCTAAAGAAACTTTTGCTGCGTAAGCCTGATGGCAGCTATACAACCCTTGACCAGGTAGCGGCTATTGAAAGAGGCGAAGGGCCGGTCAATATCCAGCGGATCAACCAGCAGGACGCTGTCCAGTTTACCCTGAAATATAAGACCTCAACAAACCTCGGGGCTATTTCTAATCTGGTTGATGATGAGATTGCTGATCTGGATCTGCCGGAAGAAACAGAAATTGTCTTCGGCGGTGACCGGGAGCTCCTGGAATCATCCATTGATGATATGCTCCTGGCATTCATCCTGGCGGTTGTCTTCATCTATCTGGTGATGGCGGCCCAATTCGAATCACTGAAATATCCGTTCGTCATTATGTTCACAGTTCCGCTGATGGTCATTGGCGTAGCTATTGCATTGACCGTGACACGCACTCCTGTCAGCCTGACCGCTATCATCGGCATCATTGTCCTTGCCGGCATAGTGGTCAATAATGCCATAGTCATTGTAGATTATATCAATCAGAAAAAGGCAAGCGGCATGAAAACCTATGACAGCATTGTCGTTTCTGTAAAAGATAGGGCAAGACCTATCCTCATGACAGCACTTACGACAATCCTCGGACTGATCCCGCTTGCGCTGGGGATTGGCGAGGGGGCTGAGATCAACCAGCCGATGGGCATCACGGTAATCGGCGGCCTGATCAGCAGCACCTTCCTGACGCTGTTCGTCATCCCTGTCGTCTACAGCTTCTTTGATAAAGATACAAGGAAGCTCAACAAGATGTATGCTACACCTGACGGCCACTTGATTCCTGCTTATCTCCTTGAAGAAAAGTACGAAGACCAAAAGAGTCAAAGCGAAGCGCCCCAGGTTCCTGCAGAAAGCAATAAAAATTACAGCCGTGAAGACATGGCTGCCATGCTTGAGGACCTGCTGAAGGCAGTAAAAGATGAGGAAAGAAAACAGCAGGACGGGGATCATAGAGACAAATAAAATTTTTAACTGCATGACTGAAAAGCCTTTCTCTCCGGAGAGAGGCTTTTTTTTTGAGGGGGTTATATTTTGAATTGTCAGAAATATGTTGTTGCAGCCGGTATGACCGGTTACAATTTGAGTAAATCTATTATAGAAAGAGGCGGTCAAATGGAAGAGAGGCATTATTTTTTCACAGGATTTCCTGGTTTCATCTGCTCCCGGCTAATCAGGGAGGTTCTCAATAAAGAGCCAGGGAATGTACATATCAGCGTTTTAAGCCTGCGGGAAATGGAAGCGGCTGCAAAGGCTGAAATCAGGCAGATCTGTGAGGAGACCGGTGCAAGCAGCGGGTGTTTTTCAATCATTACTGGAGATATCACAAGGGCTGGGCTTGATATCACGCACCAGGACTCAGCATTGCTCAGGGAAAACATTACCCATCTTTTTCATTTAGCCGCCATTTATGATTTGGCTGTGCCTATGGATATTGCGTATAAGGTGAATGTGGAAGGGACGGGGCAGGTCACAGAATTTGCAGGAACGTTAAAGAAGCTTGAACGATACGTTTACTTCAGTACTGCTTATGTGGCTGGAAAAAGGGATGGGCTGCTGAAGGAGGATGAGCTGTTAGAGCCTCCTGGATTCAAAAATCATTATGAAGAAACAAAGTATCTCGCCGAGGTCATTGTTGAAAATGCTAAGGCAGAACTGCCGGTTACCATCCTCAGGCCTGGAATTGTAAAAGGCCATTCTGTAACAGGGGAAACAATCAAGTTCGACGGGCCGTATTTTATCCTGAATTTTATGGATCGTCTAAGCAGGCTGCCATTTCTCCCCATGCTCGGGAAAGGGGAAGCCTATATCAACCTGGTGCCGGTGGATTATATCATTGAAGCAGCCGTATTTCTTGGGACATCTGCTGTTGGGCGGAATAAAACCTATCATCTTACAGATCCGAACCCATATAAAGTTTCCGATTTGTACGAACTGCTGATGGTGGAGCTCTGCGGGAAAAGGCCGGCCGGCAGCTTCCCTTTGAGTGCTGCCAAAGGGGCGCTGCGCATCAAAAAGCTGAGGAATTACCTTGGTGTGGAGAAGGAGGCGCTTGACTATTTTACCTGGCAGGGACGCTTCGATTGTTCAATAGCACAGACCGATCTGGAGGGATCAGGAATCTGCTGTCCGGATCTCAAAGAAGGCATACCGTCAATGGTTTCTTTTTTCAGGCAGCATAAATCGGACCCCCGGTTCCAGGTGCATAAGAGTTATTCTTAGCATGCATTTTGAAGCATATATAGGTATTTGTGATAAAAGAGAGATCTTTAGTGCATGATACCACTATAGAAATATAGCTGGTGATAATGAATGAAAAAAGTCGGAAAGCTAGAAGCCATTTTTTGGAGTATTGCATTGCCCGGGTTCAGCCAGCTGCTGACGGGCCAGTATGTAAAAGGTGTTCTTTTTGTGGCGCTTGAAGTTCTTATCAACGTTTTCAGCAACTTTAATCTGGCTATCATGCACAGTTTCCTGTGGGAAATCGATAAGGCGGCGGCAGTGCTCGATTATCAGTGGCTGATGTTTTACCCTTGTCTCTACATGTTTGCTATGTGGGACGCTTATAAAGAAGCAATGCCTGCAAAGGAAGAGTTATCTTTCCTGCCCTTTGTCTTTGGAGCCTATTTTGTAACCGTGGGTCTTATGTATTCTGTGAGGCTCAAACTTTTTGGCGTCTTGTTTGGCCCGGTCTTTTTGCCGATGATTTTCCTCATTCCCGGGCTTATGACGGGCTTCGCACTAAGGGCCCTGCTCTTGTTCCTGCGAAGAAAAGCAGCATAGAATGCATATAGGGCCAAACGGTCAACAAACAAACCTTTGCTGAATCGGCAAAGGTTTTCCGCCGTTCATGAGCAATCTTTAAACCACCCCCATAAGCTCCACTTTCCTGTCGAAGCTTTATGTTAGCAGTGAAAATCTTCCTTATTTCTCTCTTCAATCCTCCCCTGCCGGCTGTTAGTTGGCATATGGTATAATGAGCTGGTGAAGAGGTGAGGGGATGCTCGGTTATTTATTCATCACTAAGAAGAGACAAACATTAGAAAAAACCGTAATGAAAATCCAGCAGGGCGACAGCCAGCTGCTTAATGAACTGATAGAGTCATACAAACCTTTTATAGCCAAAACCGTATCCTCCGTCTGCAGACGCTATATCCATGAGTCTGATGATGAGTACAGCATCGGCCTGATTGCCTTTGATGAAGCGGTCCATAAGTACAGTCCCGGGAAGGGCAGTTCCCTCCTTGGCTTTGCCGAAATCATAATTAAGCGAAGGGTCATTGATTATATCCGGCAGCAGGCAAGGCACAGGAATGTCAGCTATGACGGCAGCAGTGGAAGTGCTGATGAGCAAACTTCAGCCAGTCTTGTGGAAGACAGGCTGTCGATTGAAGAGTTCGTTAAAAAAACAGAGCAGGAGCTGAGGCGGGATGAAATCATTCACTTTTCAGCTCTTCTTAAAGAATATGGACTAACCTTTGCTGAAATTGCAGACCAGTCTCCCAAACATGCAGATGCGCGGAAAAATGCGATGGAAATAGCTTCGGCACTTGTTAGCGACAAAGAGCTGGCTGCTTATTTGCAGGAAAAGAAGCGCCTTCCCATCAAGCAGCTGGAAGGCACTGCAGCAGTGAGCAGAAAAACGATTGAAAGGAACAGGAAGTATATCATTGCTGTTTCACTTATTCTAATGGGAGATTATGTGTTTTTACAGGAGTATATAAAAGGGGTGCTGAAAACGTGAAAAAAGGAGTAATCCTTGAAATTGAGGGCCGTTTTATGACGATGCTTACTCCCGAAGGCGAATTTCTTCGTGCCCTTTATACGGAAGGACGCCATCAGATAGGGGAAGAAATCTACTTCTACCCTGTTGAAACTGCAGAAAAAGTCGGGAAAGGGCTCATTTCACGCCTGGGGGCAAGGAAGAAGCTGATTGCCGCTGCCGCCCTGGCCTGCCTTCTTGTTCTGTCTCTTGTCATGCCTTTTAATAACAACAGCGAAGTTTACGCCTATATGACTATTGATGTAAACCCGAGCATCGAGTTGGCAGTCGACAAGGAACTGTCTGTAGTGGAGCTTCATTCTTATAATCAGGAGGGCAGGGAGCTGCTCAATCTGATGGAGAATTGGAAGGGAAAAAGCGCCGGCTATGTAACACGGAAGATCCTTAGTCTGGCACAGCAGCAGGGATATCTGAAAGAGCATGAAGAAATGATTATCGCTTCTGTACTGAAGAAAGAAGTCAGCAAGGATTCCTCTGAAAGCAAGAAGCTTAACAATCAGGTTGAAGCAATCAAAGAAACTGCAGAAGCAGAGAATCTTGAGGTCAAAGTAGTCGAAGCAACTGAAGGTGAACGGGAGAAGGCGAAAGAAAAAGGGCTGACTGCCGGAAAATTTAAAGAAGAGGAAATAGAAAGGAAGCAGCAGCTAGAGGAAAGGGAACGTGAAAAAGAAGAAAATGCCAGGGAGAAAGCGGAAAATATAAAAAGGAAACAAGAGCATCAGAGCAGCGGGACCGCCGATGAGGCGAAAGATAAAAAAGGAGCCGGCTATATAAAATCTTCGTCTCAGCTTCCAAAAGGTTCTGTCCAAAAGCAGGAAGGAAAGAACAGGGAAGCAGATCGGAAAAATGATGCCCGCAAAGCAAAGCCGGAAAAAAGGCAGGATGAAAACAAGGGGCGGGACAAACAGGAAAATAAAAAGGAAGAACAAAGAAAACAAGAACAAGGAAAGCAAGAAAGACACGAGAAGCACGAAAAGAAGGAGAATAATGGTAATGGCAAGAAAGGGTCCCCTTCGCCGGGCAATAACGGACAGGGAAATGGCAATAAAGGACATGATAAGGGGCAAAAAGGGAATAATGGAAAATCCGGCTGAAGGCAGCCGGATTTTTTGCCATTTATATTTTGTTTTTATTGTTCGTTCCGACCAGCAAGCTGGGATTGGGCTTGTTGTACAAGACGCTTTGTAATTTCTCCGCCAACAGAACCATTTGAACGGGAAACTGTATCTGAACCCAGATTAACGCCAAATTCCTGAGCAATTTCATATTTGACTTGATCAAGATACTGCTCAATGCCGGGAACTAGCAGTTTATTGCTGCTTCTTGCCATATTGAATTTCAGCTCCTTCCATATTGATGCAGAGCTTAAGGCCCTGTATCTGTAGTATGGAATTCTGGAGCCGTTTCATGTTTGGTAATGTTATCTTGCAGCCAGTTCTCCTGCTGAAGCATATTCAGCAGCTTCCAGGAGCAGATCTGCAATATGGACTGCCTTAACATGGTCAGATGCCCCTTCACGCTCAATCCCAAGCTTCATCTGAAGAAGGCAGCCCGGGTTTGAAGTGACAATGACTGCCGCTTCTGTTGTTCTGGCCCGGCCCATTTTGTGATCCAGAATCTGCATGGACATTTCTGATTCAACAATATTATAAATGCCCGCGGAGCCGCAGCATCTGTCTGCGTCCTTCATTTCCCGGTACTCTGCACCGGTGATGGAGCCAAGGAGCATGCGCGGGGCTGCTGCCGTCTTCATCACATTGCGGAGGTGACAGGAATCCTGGTACGTAATGATCTGATGGGGGAGGGCCATCTTATGGATTTTATGGAAATCCATTTCAAAGAGGATCTGGGTAATGTCCTTGATTTTATTTTTAAAGCTCTCAGCGCGGATTTTCCATTCTGGCTCATCTTTCAGGAGATGATCGTAATCCACAAGAAAAGCGCCGCAGCCGCCTGCATTTGTTATGATATAATCCGCTCCCGTATCCTCAAAGGCAGCGATGTTCCGTTTTGCCAGTTCCTTGGCTTTTTCTTTTTCCCCGCTGTGTCCATGGAGGGCGCCGCAGCAAGCCTGTGATTTCGGTATGACGATTTCACAGCCGGCCATTTGCAGCAGCTTCATGGTTGCGTCATTTGTCCCCATAAAAATGGTGTCCATCAGGCAGCCGGAGAAAAACGCTGCCCTTTTCACTGGCTTCCCATGAGCTGGCAGCTCTTCGGGACGGTTCTTCATGCTCTTGTAGGAAGGCACGGCTGGAAGTACTTTTTCCATTGCTGCAAGGCTGTCAGGGAAAAGCTTCATAAAACCTATTTTCCTTACAGCGGTTTGCAGTCCGGACCGCTGATACAGGGAAAGGAGGCCAGCGGCTGCTGTCATTCTTTCCTGATAGGGGAACAGTCCATGAAAAACAGTCTTCCTGATCGCCTTGACCGGGAGTGAGTATTTTTTGTTCTGGCTGATAATATCCCTTGCTTCTTCGAGAAGGTGGCCATAATTCACACCCGAGGGACAGACAGGCTCACATGCCCTGCAGCCCAGACACAGATCCAGGGACCGCTCTACATCGCTGTCCGGCTCGATCAGGCCATCCGCTACAGCTTTCATAAGCGCAATCCTGCCTCTGGGCGAATGCTCCTCCTTAAATCCCGAAGTGATGTAAGTGGGACAGGAGGGGAGGCAGAATCCGCACCGCATGCAATTCAGAAGTTCATCTTCATCCATTCTGCTGCTGAATCCATGCTGGATTTTTTCCCGTTCGGCTGCTGTACTCATTTAGATATCACCACACGTTTCCTGCTGTCTTTAGCAAATATTTTCCCGGGATTCATGATATTCTTCGGATCAAGTGCAGTTTTGACGGCCTGCATCGCCGCAATGCCTTCCTGTCCTAATTTAAGCTCAAGATACGGAGCTTTCATGACACCAACGCCATGCTCACCGGTAATGGTCCCTCCAAGCTCGATGGCTTTTGCAAAAATCTCGGCAAAAGCTTTTTCCACCCGGTCCATCTCTTCTTTATTTCTTGCATCCGTCGGACAGGTAGGATGGAGATTTCCATCTCCGGCATGGCCGAAAGTACAGATTTTCAGATCATATTTGCTGGCAATCTCATTGATGCTTCTTACCATATTGGCAATTTCAGAGCGCGGAACCGTTGCATCTTCAAGAATAGTGGTAGGCTTGAGCCTTGCAAGGGCTGAAAGGGCGGCTCTCCTTGCAGCCGTCAGCGCCTCTGCCTCGGCGGCCGTTTTGGCGACCTGGACAGAAACTGCGCGCTCTTCCCGGCAAATTTTCTCCATCTTTGCCATATCACGCTCGACAACTTCACGAGGGCCGTCCTGCTCAATCAGCAAAACTGCTTTTACATCTGTAGGCAGGCCGATTTGTGCGAACTCTTCCACGACCTCGAGTGTCGGCTGATCCAGGAATTCTAATGTTGCAGGGATGATTTTATTGGCTATGATTTTTGAAACAGTCTTCGCTGCCGCTTCAAGATCCTGGTATAGGGCAAGCATCGTCTTTTTTGTTTCCGGCATCGGGATCAGCTTCAATGTTGCTTCGGTTATAATCCCAAGCGTACCCTCTGAGCCTGTAAAAAGCCGGGTGAAGTCATAGCCTGCCACATCCTTTGCGAGCTTGCCTCCCGTCCTGATGATATCCCCATTGGCCAGGACTGCTTCCAGGCCCATGACATAATCTCTGGTCACACCATATTTCAAGCCGCGCAATCCGCCGGAGTTTTCGTTTATATTACCTCCGATGGTAGATATTTTCATCGAGCTTGGATCAGGAGGGTAAAAAAGTCCTTTTGCTTCTGCCTCGTGTATTAAGTCAAGTGTGACAAGCCCGGGCTGGACAGTTATGGTAAGATTCTCTTCATCGAGCTCGAGAATTCTGTTCATATGCTTGAATAGGATAACAAGCCCGCCCTCTGTAGGGCATGTGCCGGCGCACAAATTTGTGCCCGATCCTCTAGGGACGATGGGGATCGAATACTCGTTGCATACTTTTACTATTTCAGATACTTGACCCGTATTTCGCGGGCTGATGACTGCATCAGGGAGGGATTGGAAATTCGGGGTGGCATCGTAGGAATAAACCAGGCGCACCGCATTGGAATCATCATAATGTTGTATGCCTGTAATTGCTGTCAGTTTTTCTTTAGCAGCTATAGGTATCATAACAGGAGCCTCCAGTTGCCGCCGGCTGATGCCGGCAGAGCTTTTAGCTTCATTATAATGGTGGCGATTTTAGTTTTCTATAGATGTTAGTACGAATTTTATTCATATGAAGGGTGATTATTTGTATGTTCATCTAACAACAGGCATGCCATATAAAGGATGAACAGCTGCTGTGCATTCCCGGTGCTAAGCCCTGTAAAATCCTCAATCTTTTTAAGGCGGTAGTGGAGTGTATTGATATGTATATGCATGCTTTCTGCTGTTTTTTTTAATGAATGGTTCTGCCTGAACAGTTCTTTGAGCGTTTCAAGAACTTCAGGGTGCTCCTTAAGGGGGCCGATGGTTCTTTTTATATAATCTGATTTGGTTTCAGGCTTGATTTCATCCATCAGCATCTCCAAGGTAAGGTTTTTATCAAATCTTAATTCCCCGGCTTTGTTTGCAGCCTTCAAAGCCCTTTCCGCCTGCCTGAAGGAACGGGAAAGTGAGGATGA
The DNA here is from genome assembly GCF_020171945.1 of Bacillus infantis. Taxonomy (GTDB): domain Bacteria; phylum Bacillota; class Bacilli; order Bacillales; family Cytobacillaceae; genus Bacillus_AB; species Bacillus_AB infantis_A. The sequence goes on from NZ_JAIVAP010000003.1 coordinate 483,576, forward strand.
TGCAGACGGCTGCCCAGCCCCTCCAGAAAGCGCAGAACCGGAACTCCTGCCAAGATAGCTGTAATACCGGGCTATTCTGTCCTCGAGCCTTTGTATCTGCTCTTCCGGCTGATGTGCGAAGAGCGCAACAATTCGATTATGTCCCCAGCGAATAAAAAGGTCATTCCCGTTTTTTTCCGGCCAGGAGAGAAGCCTCTGCCATATTTCTCTTGAAGGAATTTTTTCAGGTTCAAGAAATTCTGCTATAAACACCAGCCGGTCAAGCCTGGTGTCGACCTTGAGCACAAGAGCCCTGTCTATAAATGAACTTCCCTGCCCCCGCTCCTGCAGCCAATCAAAGACAAAGCCTTCAAGGGCCCTTGACTGCCAGTCGATTTGTTCGCTGTAAAAATTTTCGCTGATTAAAAGCTCTGTCATTTTCCGGATGATCTCTCCGTAAGGAGCAACCTTTTCCGGATCACCTGTGATTCCTATCACTGCGGCGACTTCTTTCTGAAAGAAAACAGGAAGATTTATCCCGGCTTTTACGCCTTTCAGCTTTTTCTCATCTTCTGTTGTGATTATTCTTTTATCCCGGTTTTTAACAGACTGGAATGCGCCTTCATGGAAGGCTCCAACTCTATCTGGAGAGGTGCTTGAAACAATGATTCCATCTGTATTGACCACGATGATTTCTTCTTTCAGGACCCCCCTGACCTCGCGAAGGATCTTTTCGGCAAGTGCAGGCAAAAGCATGGTCGAGCCTCCTAATTCTGTTGAAGTAAATTTATGTCTTTATACTTAATTATATAAAAATAAAAAAAAACCTGCTAATAGCCTCATAATCCTTTTAAATACTGCTGTTTTTCTTTATGATAGGGGATAGGCAATTTAGGAGGGAAAGATTTCAATGTGGGATGAAATAAAAGAAAGGCTGGATAGATTATCCCCTGCCCAGGTTATCACCGGCTACTATTTGCTTGCTGTCACCATTTCGGTGCTGCTGCTGCGCATTCCTGCAGTCCATCAGCCCGGGGTTGAGGTTTCCTGGCTTGATTCGGCCTTTACGGCTGTCAGTGCCGTCAGTGTAACGGGGCTTTCAGTTTTAAATATATCTGAAACTTACAGCACCTTTGGGGTCTTTATGCTGATGTTCGTCCTGCAATTCGGGGGAATCGGCATTATGACGCTGGGGACTTTTTTCTGGATGTTGCTTGGCAAGAAGATCGGCTTAAGGGGAAGAAGGCTCATCATGGTGGACCATAACCAGTCGAACCTGTCGGGTCTGGTCAATTTGATCAGGGAAATACTGAAGCTGATCCTGATTATTGAAGCGGCGGGTGCGCTTATACTTGGTGTTCATTTCCTCAGTTATTATGATACATTCCAGGAAGCCATGCTGCACGGCCTGTTCGCTTCGGTCAGTGCAACGACAAACGGTGGCTTTGATATTACGGGAGCTTCCTTGATCCCTTATGCGGATGATTATTTTGTCCAGCTTATACATATAATCCTGATCACACTTGGGGCAATCGGCTTTCCTGTTCTTATAGAAGTTAAGCATTACCTTTTTGACCGGAGAGATTATAAAAACTTCCGCTTTTCCTTGTTCACAAAGCTGACGAGCACCACCTTTGCCGTGCTGCTGGTGGTTGGGACAGTTCTAATCCTTCTCTTGGAAGGAAGACATTATTTCAGCGGAATGAGCTGGCATAAAACGTTCTTTTATGCTTTCTTCCAATCTGCCACAACAAGGAGCGGAGGCCTGTCTACGTTGAATGTCAATGATTTTGCTGAATCTACCCAGCTGCTTTTGAGCGGGCTTATGTTCATCGGAGCTTCCCCAAGCTCGGTGGGGGGAGGGATCAGGACCACGACTTTTGCCCTGAATGTCCTCTTCCTTTATCAGTTCGCCCATGGGAACAGAGATATTAAAGTGTTTAAAAGGGAAATCCATCAGGATGATGTATTAAAATCACTGGTCATCACCATCTTGGCTGTCGGCATGTGTTTCTTCGCAGTCATTGTGCTGAGTCTGACTGAGAACCACACGGTAACGGCCATCATCTTTGAAGTGTGTTCTGCTTTCGGGACGACAGGATTGTCAATGGGGATAACCTCTGATCTGTCAGCGGTCGGGAAGTGCGTGATCATCATACTGATGTTCATTGGCAGAATAGGTCTTACTTCTTTTTTATTCATCATTGGAGGCAGAGAAAAGAAATCAATATATCATTATCCAAAGGAAAGAGTCATCATTGGGTAAGAGCATATAACAGTGTGTTATATGCTTTTTTTCTGGGCAGAAGCTATAGGTGCCGGGTTTAAGCCTTCCGCACTTCGATTTGTCCAGCTCCAAAGCCAAGCCCCTCGAGTCTTAAGCCAATCAGATCAGAAGGTTAAAGAACAACCTTCCGCTCTGCTCGTCTTAAGCTTGATTTCCGCACTTCATTTAATCCGTTCCTCTGCTTACGTCTTTTTCTGGATGCATGAAGGGGGAGCTTTGGGGTTTTTGCTGTTTTTCTAGGAGTTCTCTATTTTCATCTGTGTTCCAGCCGATGTCGTTTGTCGGGTGGATCCATTGCTCCCCTGACATGACAGCAGGGTCGGTTTCATCAGTCCATTGCTCCAGAGGGGAGTTTTTAGAAGCGTAGAAGCTGTCGCCGATCGTAACCCCAAAAGAATTCTTGAATGGCTCTTCCAGCTTTAGATGCGTCCCTTTTAAGCTGGGGGCGGATATTTGATGGGGAAGTGTGCCGTCAATGCCAATCTGTTTCCCTTTTTTCATCTGTTATGTGCACATCCTTTCTTTATGAGAAATGGAAGGGGCTAGACTATAGAGCTGGACAAGTATTATTTTTTCAAGCTGGCTTCTATTTTATAAAGAAGCAGGACCTGCAAATAAAGGAAGGAGCAAGAGAGAATTCTTTCGGGGGAGAACGAAGAAAATATAGGAGAAAGAATGACTTAGGAGGAATTAAAATGGCGAAGCGAAAAGCTGAACATGATGCTGTAGAAAAATATTCTAAAACGCCGAAGAAAAATGTTGCAGAATCAGAATTCTCCGCAGAGTTCACACATGGGGAAGAGGCTGCTAAAGGAGCCAACCGGAATTCCAAGCAGGGAAGAAAGGGGAGGGGCTGATGAAAAGGAAACCTGAGGGTAACTTGAAGCAGGAGACCTCCAATGTTGAGTTCGGCCTTGAATTTGGGGACATGAACGCAAGCAAATTCTACGAACATCCAGATGCCTACAGGGAGAAGAACCAGAAGGAAAGAAACAGTAAATAAGATAAGACCGACCAGCCACTTTGGACCCGTTTTGAGGATTTGGTAGAAAAAAGCTGGAAATGATTAAAATAATCAGGGAAATAACTAAAAAAATTCTGTCTTTAAACAAAAAAAGGCTTTAATTGGTAAATAACATCTCCACGCCAGTACAAAATCCTAAATTCAGTCGGTTTTAAGGAAAGCGTACGGCTTAAACCGGTCATTTTGAGCAAAAAAGCCTGAAACTGCAGCAGTTTCAGGCTTTTTTTAGGAGTTAAGCTGGTTTAAGTGTATTTTTGGTGCAGGAAAAAATTTTAGTCTGTTCATTTGAAGCATCGAAAAAGGCGATGATACTGGAAGCTTCCGGTATAATTTCTCCTGTTTCCAGATACGCGCTGATATCAAATTCAACCTGGTCAAGAAGTGTATGTTTGTGAAGGTCCTTCTCGCTCAGGCGCAGGTTTTCAAATTGGCTGCCCAGAGAAGAGGGGTTCCTGGCGATTTCCTGATAAATAGCGGATCGCTCGCTCTTTTCATATTCCGCTTCCCACCATGGCTTTCTTGGCTTATACTTCTGGTTTGCAAGATAATCCAATTTCATAAGTCCCTCAATGACCCTCAGATCTTCCAGCTGTTTGTATTCAATGAATTGATGCAGCCTGCGGAACAGATCCTCGAGCTGATGGCCGATCCTGGACCAGCCCATATCTTCCCAATAGCCTCCAAACTCCTGGAAAAAATCAAAAGGCGTCGGAAACGAGCGGGTAGTCAAGTACTCAATTGTATGGTCCATGCGGTGGTCATTCCAGTATTTTTCCAGAACATCTTCAACCTGTTTGATCCTGATGATATCTTCAAAGGGCAAAACATTATTGCCGAGGATTTCATATGGCGAATGATCCATATAAGTATATCCATGCTTTTCCGCACTCAGTCTCAGGCCGGTGCCGCGCAGCATTTTGAGGAAACCGAGCTGAAGCTCCTCTGGCCTCATGGCAAATACATCGTTGAATGTCTTCTTAAACGAATCATAATCTTCCTCAGGCAGACCCGCAATCAAATCCAGGTGCTGATCGATTTTTCCGCCTTCTTTGACCATAGTGACCGTCCTAGTCAGCTTGGCAAAGTTCTGTTTTCTCATGACCAGCTCATTGGTTGCATCATTGGTCGACTGGACGCCGATCTCAAAACGGAATAACCCCGGAGGTGCTTCCTTATTAAGAAAATCAATGACTTCCGGCCTCATGATATCAGCTGTAATCTCAAATTGAAATACTGTCCCCGGCCGATGCTCATCAATCAGAAAACGGAACATCTCCAGTGCATAGCTCCTGCTGATATTAAAGGTACGGTCCACAAACTTAATTGTCCTGGCTCCATTATCCATTAAATAGCGGATATCTTCTTTAATCTTTTCTCTGTCAAAATAACGGACGCCGACTTCGATTGAGGAAAGGCAGAACTGGCAGGAGAATGGGCACCCTCTGCTCGTTTCGATATAAGTGACGCGCTTGGAAAGATGGGCTTTGTCTTCTTCAAATCGGAAAGGGGAAGGAAGATCACGCAAATTTAGCTTGTTTCGCTGCGGATTAAACTTCACCATGCCATTTTCCCTGTAGGCAATCCCGTGGACATTTTCCATTTTTTTATCACCATTAAGCTCTGAAAGGAGCTGCTTGAAGGTTTCTTCGCCTTCGCCGATGACAATATAGTCAAATGCTTCTACCCTTTCCATCCAATCCGGCACATCGTAGGAAACCTCCGGACCGCCGGCAACAATCTGGATGGCAGGATTGATTTTTTTGATGATATTGATGACCTTGATTGTTTCTTCAATATTCCATATATAACAGCTGAATCCGATAACATCCGGTTTTTTTCTGATCAGGTCGGTCACGATATTCATGACAGGATCCTTAATGGTGTACTCTGCCAGCTGAATGTCATACTCAGGCTCGGCATAAGATTTCAAATACCTGATGGCAATATTGGTATGGATATATTTAGCGTTCAGTGTAGTGCAAACGATATTCATAATGGTAGAACTCCTTTAAAGAGTAGTGCAATTCAGAACAACTTATTATTATACGTTATTGTAGACAAAAAAAGTAGCTGTAAATCATCTAATTCCGCTTAGGCAAATTTCTTTGCTGCCAGGGGAACCTCGATCCCGGGCTGCTGAAAGTAAAAAGCCCGCCGTCCGGCGGGCTTTCAATCAGCTTAACAATTTGCTTCTGTAAAATTCCAGCCATGATTTACCCCGCAGCTGAAGCTGCTTCAGCCTGGAGGTGTTGAGCTCTATGAGCGGCTGGGCAAAGGAAGTTGCAATCCTGCTTGACAGGACAAGCGTAAGAATCAGGGATATTCCGGCCAGCAGCAGGAAATTCTCGGGCTCATGGAAGTAATCCTGGACCCCGCTCTCCCTGAAGATTCTCACAAAGAATCCATGCAGAAGATAGACATATAAAGTGTTTTTTCCAAGGTTCGTAAAGAAATATTTTTTTCTTGGTACAAAAGCCAGGAACGAGAACACCATGATGAGGCTGAGAATATAAAAGGACAGCCTGGTCAGCAATGCCTTGAAAGAAGCTGCGCCCATTTCAGCGTATGGCTTTGATCCAAGCAGCCATTTATAATTGATATCCGGATAAAAATAGAAGCCGATGAACACGATTGCGAAAATGCCTAATGCAGCAAGCCTGAATTTGGGCCTGAACAGCATATATAGCTGTTCTTTCCGCAAAAAGTATCCAATCAGGAAAAGCGGAAAGAATACAAACGTCCTGGATAGGCTTAAATAGTTGGATACCATGTCAGCATAGCCGATCAGCAGCCCTATCAATATGGCAGCGCCGATGGAATAGGCAGGCTTGAATTTTGCAAACAAAAGCAGCATGATATTCCAGCAGAACAAGCTCAGCAGAAACCATAGTGACCAGTGCGGCGTAAATGGATCGAGAGAGATTGTTGATTTGTTATAAAGATAATAATAGAACACAGAATAAATTGCCTGGAAAATTAAATAAGGCAGAATCAGTTTTTTGGCAATTTTCTTCACATAGCCCTGTTTCCAAATACCTCTTGCAAAAAAGCCTGAAACCAGAATGAAAGCCGGCATATGGAAGGTATAAATGACCTTGTACAGCGTGTAGATTGTTTCATTATCTTCAATAAAGGAACGTAGCAAATGCCCAAAGACAACAAAAAATATCAAAATGAATTTGGCGTTGTCGAAGTAATAGTCTCGCTGTTTCATAACTCCTCCTTGATTAAAGACCCCCATAAAACTTTTATCTATAATACCCAGCCTAACATGCTGCTAAACAGTTGTGCCGTGTTAATTAGAGGAGGGAATTCCAGTAAATTCTAATCGGGAATTTGCTGTTTTTTTCAGAAACTTTGGAAAGTATTTCTTCAAAATCAAAAATCTATATATTATAATGAATGTTAATAGTCAAAAAGTTACATAGTATATTCATCTTATTAGGACAAAAGTTTGGTTCAGCGAAGAAGGAATAGGGGGAATAGATGTGAAAGGGGAAAAAAAGGCAGCAGTTAAAAAGGCTAAAGCCAAAAAGCCGAAAGTAAAAAAGGAAAAAGGCCGGAAAGGATCCGTCTTGGCTGCAAAGCTGATGAATACAAAATTCTGGAGAAAGCTTAAGCTGGGACAGAAATATGGGGCGGCCCTATTTATTACCATTGGCCTTTTTGCTGTTTCGACCATCATTACGTTTGTATTGCTGACGATGGTTAATGTAAAGATGAACACAGTTGAAGAAACAGGGGATAAAACGATCCAGACAACAGAAATTGCAGCCCTGTTCAATAATAAAGGAAGCACGATTGGAAATTACATCATTGATTCAAATCCTAAGCATCTGAATAATTTCAAAGATCTTGAAGAAAGCATGGACAAGCTAAAAAAACAGGTGCAGCCTTCACTTAGGAATGATGAGACAAAAAGCCTCTATAAACGGATCGATCAAAATGACAAGCAGATAACAAAGATTTTCAATGATGTTATCATCCCTGAAGTAAAGCTTCAGAATGTCAGGGGCTACCGCCTGGGCAAATTGCAGGTGGATAATATTATCACAGAAACAGTCGGCCAGCTGGACGAGCTGCGCACCATTCTGAAGGAAGACCAAAAAAGTGCTGTTGCTTCAGCCAAAGCAGGAACCATCCTGACGATGATAGTATTGGCTGTCTCTGTCGTTGTTTCTTCTGTTCTGGGGGTGGCGAGCATCCTCCTTATCGGGCGTATGATTTCCGGCAAGCTGAGCCAGATTGTAACCTTATCGAATGAGGTAGCGGCAGGAAACCTTAATGTAGAATCGGTGGAAATGGAAGGGGAGGACGAACTGGCAGAGCTGAGCCGGGCCTCCAACTCCATGAAAGAAAAGCTTCAGGCTATGATACAGGAGATTTCAGCCGTGTCCACTTATGTGACTGACAGAAGCGGGGAATTAAATATCTCGGCGAATGAAGTCAGGTCGGCAAGCCAGCAGGCTGCATCCACCATGCAGGAGCTTTCAGGAGGGGCAGAGGAGCAGGCCAATTCTGCAACAAGCCTTGCTGAAATGATGGAAGATTATCTTGGTAAAGTCGAGTATGCCAATAAGAGCGGCGCTGCCATCAGGAAAGACTCAGGCGAAGTTCTGAATATGACGAAAAACGGCGACGGGCTTATGAAAGAATCACAGCAGCAGATGCTGCGCATCAATGAGATCATGAAGTCTTCTGTACAAAAAGTGCAGGGGCTGGATGAGCAGACTAAGCAAATCTCGAAGCTAGTGCAGGTTATTCATGATATCGCAAACCAAACCAATCTGCTTGCCCTTAATGCTGCCATAGAAGCTGCAAGGGCTGGTGAGCACGGAAGAGGCTTTGCCGTGGTGGCAGATGAGGTAAGGAAGCTGGCTGAACAGGTATCTTTCTCTGTGTCAGACATCACCAGGATTGTAAAAGGGATTCAGGCAGAATCCAATGATGTTGTTCTTTCTCTTAAGCATGGATATGAGCAGGTAGAAGAGGGGACCGGCCAGATTGAGCATACAGGCCAGACATTCCAAAATATCTATCAGTCTGTCAACAGGATGTCTGAAAACATCAATGAAATCTCCAGGAGCCTCGAACAAATTTCGAGCAGTTCTGCGGTAATGAACGACTCAATTGAAAATATCGCATCCGTTTCCGAGGAATCTGCAGCAGGGATTGAACAGACGAGTGCTTCTATCAGCCAGACAAACCACTCGATGGAGGAAATTTCTGATAATGCACAGTCATTGTCCGAACTAGCAGATCAGCTGAACGAGATGATTTCTAAATTCAGGCTATAGATGGATATAACAGGCTGCCGGCGTAACTCTTTTGCCGCAGCCTGTTTTTGATGGAGTCTGTAGCAGGAAAGGGAAAAATTGCTGGTAATTGTCTAAAAATTGTTTTTTTTTAACCCGAACAGTAATAAAATGTAAGTGTTATAGTATACAGCCATAAAAGCCGATAGATTTTTCCAGCGCAGATGGAAAGGTATATGATAGATGTCAGGCAAGTCTATGTCTTCAAGGAGGAAAAAAGGTGGGGGCTTTATCAGATATAGCAAGAAAACAAATGGAGGAAAAGATAGCCGAGCTGGAACTGGAGAATGAAAGGCTGAAACAGGCCGCCGGGCATAAGGGAAAGCCTGCTCAGGTATATCATGTTTTTGATTCCGCAGCAGATGGGATGATTATCTATACTGAACAGCGGGAGATTATTGCGGTTAACTCTGCCATGTCCCGGTTTTTAGGTACTGAGAAGGGACAGCTCGAGGGATCCTGGCTGGATGATCTGGTTCCGGGAGATTATCATTTTAAGCTGGAAAAGCAGAAAAAGCTGCTGCAGTCCCAGGAAAAAGTCAAAGGTGTTCTGCCTATGGCATATGACGGCAGCCTTGCCTACTTTGAATTTACAACGAGCCGCCTTCCTGATAGCAGCCTGCTTTTGTCCATTTTCCGGGATGTAACTGAGAAAAGGCGGCTTGAACAGAAAATACGCAAACATGAGGACTTATATAAAGACCTTTTTGTGGAAGCACTTGATGGGATCGTTTACTGGAGGGATAAAGGGACAATCATCAATGCAAACCAGGCAGCCTGCAGAATTTTTGAAAGCACCCATGATGAGCTTCTTGCCAGGAAGGTGGATGATTTCGTTCTTCATAAGGATGAATGCTATTTCCAAATTCTCGAGGAGCTGTATAAAGAGGGACAGGTGAGGAATGAGCTGTTTTTTCTGATGCCAAATGGGCAAAAGAAACTGCTTGAATTCACCGTCAAGCTGAACGCCGTTGAAGGCTATCATATGACGATTTTCAGGAATGTAAGTGAGAGGCATAAAATGGAAGAAGAACTCCGCGAAAGCGAAAGGAAGTTTCGCAGCATTTTTGAAGGGGCCCTGGAGGGGCTGATTCTTTGGGATGAAAACTTTACCATCGTCGATATCAATGCTTCGGGCGAAAGAATGCTGCAGATGCCGCAGCATGAAATTGTGGGACAGTCCCTGCTTGCCTTGCTGAATGATTGTAATATTACGGAAGAGGAGCTGCGCCTGCATCTGGAGGAATTGTCAGGCAGCGGCCAATCCAACGGGACGATTTCTTATATTCTGAAATCCGGCAGAAAAATGCATTTTGAATTCTCTTTGAAGCAGAATGTCTTCTCAGGGCTCAGCCTGACGACTTTTAAGGATATTACAGAGAAGCTGGAGATGGAGGAACAGCTGAAGAAGTCGGATACACTGAATGTAATTGGGCAATTGGCAGCGGGTATTGCTCATGAAATCAGGAATCCGATGACGGCTTTGAAAGGATTCATCCAGCTTCTGGAGGATAGTGCCGGGAGCGGAAATTCCATGTATTTTAATATTATTACCTCTGAACTTCAGAGAATCGACTCCATCATAAATGAATTCCTGATTCTGGCTAAGCCCCAGGCAATTCAGTATGTCGAGAAAGATATCATCCAGCTGATGAAAGAGACAGTTGAATTCCTGACAGCCCAGGCAGTTCTCCATAATATACAGTTCAGGACAGATTATGCCAAGAACCTCCCCCTGGTCTTCTGTGAGCCGAACCAGCTGAAAAAAGTGTTCATAAATATTATTAAAAATGCGATTGAAGTGATGCCAAAGGGCGGCATTATTACCATCTGCGTTCAAAAAACAAAGACAGGCAGCGTCCGGATCTCCATAAGGGATGAGGGATCGGGCATTCCGCCGGAAAAATTGCGCAAGCTGGGAGAACCGTTTTATACAACAAAAGAACGGGGAACAGGGCTGGGCTTAATGGTCACATATAAGATAATAGAAGAGCATGAAGGTAATATTGAAGTGGAAAGCAAACTGGGGGAAGGAACCGTTTTTCATATAGACCTCCCGATGAAGCGGAGCAGGTACCAGGATCCGGGCAGCATTTTTACTATCTAGCAAAAAGAAGATCGGTTGTTCAAATTTGTATCATTCAGCGGAATGGTGCAATTTTTTTTGCAAAAAATAATTGACTGCCGTTCACTGATTTGATATAAATCTAATTAGATAAACATCAAATTTGGAGGCTGATCTTATGCAGTTAGACAGACTGGTGGCATTTCATAAAACGATGGGCGACCCGGCCAGAATACGGATTATAGCACTATTATCGAATGGGCCTCTGCATGGCCAGGCAATTGCGGGCAAACTGGGCCTGACTCCCCCGACAATCACCCATCATTTAAACAAGCTAAAAGCTATCAATAGCATCTATCAGCGCCGTGATAAAAACACCATCTATTATTATGTGAATGAATCTGTTATCAAGCAGCAGGCAGAGGTGCTCATTAACCTGTTTGATAAAAAAGAAGGAGAGATGGAAAAGATGCTGGAAATGCACAATGAGAAACAGAAGGTTATCGAAAATTTCATCACAAAAGAAGGAAAGCTCAAGAATATACCGGCACAGCGCAAGAAAAAGCTGTTTATCTTTGAACATATTGCGTCAGGACTGAAAATGGGAAAGAAATATCCTGAAAAAGAACTTAATGAGTATATAAAGAAATTCCATGAAGACTATGCGACGATCAGGAGAGAATTCATCATCAATCATTTCATGTACAGGGAAAACGGCATATATGAACTTAATCCCAGTGAAATGTGGGCAAAGCCGGAGTAGCTGGAAATGGCTTATAAGTATGACCGTATACCAGGAATGGATTTTATCCCTGTTTTTGCCTCAGCAGTTCTTGATGGCTTCATACCCGGAGAGGTACAGGGAAGACTAGGCTGTCTGCTTATATCCCTCAGCAGCGGCATCCACTATGCTGCTGGGCGCACGGAAGCCGGTTTAGGTGACCTTATTGCCGGGAAATTGGAGGAGGCAGAGAGAAGCAGAAGACGATTTACGCTTTTTTCCGGCTCAGCAGGCTGGGACCAATTGCTTTCAAGGCGGTTTGGAGAAAGGCTGAAGATGCATCGGCGCATTTCCTTTCAGCAGTTTTTGCCGGTTTCTGGACAGTCTTCCAAAAACAGTGCAGTCTCCTTTCTTGAGCTGGACAGGCAATCAGCAGGTAAGTATCCTGAGTTCCAGATGGATTATTTCAGCACATACTGGGGATCCATCGAGCATTTTCTGGAGTCCGGTTTTGGCATCAGGGCGCTGATGGGGGAGCAGGCAGCCGGTGAATGTGTTTCTATATTCAGAAGCAGTGCATATGCCGAGATGGATATCCATATAGCAGAGTGGGCCAGGGGCAATGGGCTTGGAGCCATGCTTGCTGAGAGATTCATAAAAGCCGCCCTGGAAAACAATCTTCAGCCGCGCTGGGATTGCAGCGCGGCCAATCTGGCAAGTATAAGGCTGGCAGAAAAACTGGGTTTTTCAGAACCGGCTGAATACCATATTTTTACCCAGCAGAAATGAGGCTGACAATATTGGATAATTCCTTTGCATCAGCAATATCGCTGCGCTGTAGAATCAGGTTTCTCCCTGCAGCCAGTGCGGCTCTTTTGGCAGACAGGCGCGCCTTTTTGTCCTCTATCCCGTCAAGGTCGGCAACATGGGCCAGTCCGATTGTTCTTCTTATCAGCTCGCAGCCCGCAAAGCCGACTGCATCTTCCCAATATTTCTGAAGGACAGCGGATAGGAAACCATCTGTTCCTGCAAAAGGATCTTTATTATCCTTCTGCCATAAACGGGAGAACTCGTCTGAGAAAGTTCCCCAGAATGTTTCAATATGATTTTCTATAAGTCCCGTTTTCTCAGGATTGGCGATCGACTGGAATAACAGGTTGGCAATCACCTGGCCGATATCAAAACCTGCAGGGCCATAGAAAGCAAATTCCGGGTCGATGACCTGGGTCTCAGCATCAGAAGCAAAAATGCTGCCTGTGTGCAGGTCCCCGTGAAGCAGGGCTTCCGCTTCATTCAAGAAAATTTTCCTGAGGCCCGCTGCCGCAAGCTTTAATGCCGAATCTGCCCACAAAGCTTCTGCATCTTCTCTCAGCTCGTCTTCGAAATCATTTGTCTGGCTATCAAAATATGGGTCAGCAAATATTAGGTCTTCCGTAATTTTGCACAGCTCCGGGTTGTAAAAGTCTTTAGCCAGCTTTTTTTTATCTGCCTGCAAAAGGCCGTAATCAGAGGTGAAGTATAATGTCCTTGCCAGATAATTTCCAAGATGGGCGGAAAGCAGCGGATATTCTTTTCCAGTGATCAGCCCGGTACGGCTTATCTCCAGGTGTGAAAGGTCTTCCATCACAGTCACAGCGAGCTCTTCATCATTGTAGAACACCTCTGGCACAAACTCCGGAGCAAGCTTTTTAAAAATTTTAAGTGCTTCTGCTTCAATCGCGGCCCTTTTCAAAGTCAGCGGCCAGCTTTCGCCTACTACCTTGGCAAAAGGGAGAGCCTGTTTGATGATCAGGCTTTTTCCTGTGCCGTTTTCCTTGATCCTGAAGACAAGGTTAAGGTTGCCGTCGCCTATTTCTTCCGTGGTTAAAGGTGCAGTGCCGGAAAACAGGCTGAGGCTTACAGCGAGTTCTGCGGCTGTCTTTTCTGTCAGCGGTGCATATTTATTTTTTACGAGTGTCATTGTCGTTCCCTCCTGAATTTGGAGGCTTTTTTTATTCTTCAGGACATAAAAAAGCCTCTTTCTCATGCTGAAAGAGGCTTGAAGTATTGAGCTTCGCACCTCTTATCTGCCAGAAAGCCAAGCTTTCTGCTGGAATTAGCACCGTGCCTTATGGAGAATACTCCGGCGCATGGATTGCGCCCCATCTCACGATGGAATTACGGTCGGTTGCTGGGCATCATCGGGCCAAGTCCCTCTGCCTGCTCTTGATAAGAGAATATAAGTTTGTAAAACCGGCTGCCGCCAGCCGTTTGAAAAAATAGTAACAGCGGCTCATGTTTTCTGTCAATAAAAAATTTAAAAATTCTAATAGAATTCAGGCCTGCGGTCCGTAAAAACTGGTATGCGCCCCCTCACTTCCTCTACAAGCCTGAGGTCGATTTCTGCTGATAGGATTTCTTCATGTTCTGAAGCCTCTGCAACAACTTCTCCCCAGGGGTCAATGATGATAGAGTGGCCCGCAAATTGATTGGACGGATCAGATCCAGCCCTGTTGCAGGCAACCACAAAGCATTGATTTTCAATGGCTCTCGCAATCAGCAGGGCACGCCAGTGGGCGAGGCGGGGCATCGGCCATTCAGCCACGGCGAAAATGGCTTCCGCTCCTTCAAGTGCATGCTTGCGGATCCATTCAGGAAAACGGATATCATAACAGATAAAGCCGGCCAGCGAATGGCCATCCAGCTTGAAAGACGCATCCCCGCTCCCTGGTGACAGGTGGAGATGTTCATCCATCAATTTAAAGAGGTGGAGCTTGCTGTATTGGTGCACAAGTTCACCAGTGCTGCTGACTGCAAGCAGGGTGTTGAAAACGCCATCGGCTGTCTTATTTGCAACGCTTCCTCCAATGAAGGCGGCATTATGCTTTTGGGCCATAGTCTGCAAAAACTGGATGCTTGATTCTGCGTTTCTGTCCCCGATTTCTTCCAGCCGGGTCAGATCATAGCCTGTTGTCCACAGCTCAGGCAGCACGATGATATCGGGTTTGTCCTTGCTTGCGCGCTCAATCAGTGTTTCAGCTTTTTCGAAATTTCTCTCAGGGCTGCCAAAGGAGATGTCCATTTGGATGCAGGATATTTTCATAGGGTAAACCTCCGTATGCAAAGGATATTATGTTAAAATTGCAGAATATTTCTTTACTTTCTACCTTTTACGTTATATCATTTGTCATTGGTTTTTCAAACAAAAAAATTAATCCACATGTAAAGCAGGTGACTATGTGATGAAAATATTTCCTCAATCAGAACTCTTGCAAAGTCTGCCAAAGCAGTTCTTTGCGACATTGGTGCAAAAAGCAGCCAGGTATGCCGGGCAGGGGCATGATGTCATCAATCTTGGCCAGGGAAACCCTGACAGACCCACTCCTCCGCATATCGTCAGGAAGCTGCAGGAAGCAGCCGAAATTCCCCTTAATCACAAATATTCCCCTTTTCGCGGGCAGCACAGCCTGAAAGCTGCAGCAGCTGAATTTTACAAAAGGGAATATGGTGTGGACCTTGATCCTGAAAAGGAAATAGCCATTTTATTCGGCGGGAAGGCTGGCCTGGTTGAAATCCCACAATGCCTTTTGGATCCTGGGGAAACGATCCTTGTACCAGACCCTGGCTATCCTGATTATTGGTCTGGGGTGGCTCTTGCGAAAGCTTCCATGGCTGTCATGCCTCTGAAAGAAAAGAATCATTTTCTGCCGGATTATAGTGAGCTTTCTGAGCAGGACATCCAGTCAGCGCGGATGATGTTCCTCAATTATCCGAACAATCCGACCGGCGCAACGGCTACCAAGGAATTCTTTGAAGAAACGGTCCGCTTTGCATCGGAAAATGATATTTGCGTCGTCCATGACTTTGCATACGGTGCAATCGGATTTGACAGCAAAAAGCCAGTCAGCTTCCTGCAGGCAGAAGGGGCGAAAGAGACAGGCATAGAAATATATACACTCTCGAAAACTTACAATATGGCAGGCTGGAGAGTGGGGTTTGCGGCAGGGAATGAAAGTGTGATTGAAGCCATCAATATTATGCAGGATCATCTGTATGTAAGCCTTTTTGGTGCAGTACAGGAAGCGGCAGCCGAGGCTCTGGCCGGTCCGCAGGACTGTGTGGATGAACTGGTGCGGATCTATGCTTCCAGGCGGAAGGCTTTTATTGAAGGCCTTAAGGAGATAGGCTGGGATGTCAAGGCCCCGCAGGGATCCTTTTTTGCCTGGCTTAAAGTTCCCGAAGGATGGACGTCTGAGCGATTTGCAGATGTACTGCTCGAAAAAGCTCATGTTGTGGTGGCTCCCGGCATCGGATTTGGCGAATATGGGGAAGGTTATGTCCGAGCAGGCCTGCTAGCAAGTGAAGAGAGGCTTAAAGAGGCTGCAGCCAGAATCGGAAAGTTGAATATTTTTTGAAAAATCAATTGACATGTTTTTGTAATCATGGCATAATCCAAATGAATTATTGATTATCTGAAAACTTTTTAATCTCATATACATTTCGTTTTCTTATCAAGAGCAGGCGGAGGGACTAGCCCTATGAAGCCCGGCAACCGACTTTGTAAAAAGCACGGTGCTAATTCTTGCAGCGTTTTGAGCTGATAGATGAGAAGATGTTGGACACAGCGCTGACCTCTTCTTTCTGAAGGGGTCTTTTTTTATTGAATTAATAAAAGCATTGTCACTATATGGACATTCGCAAGTGAGAAATCAGCATGAACTATACATAAATGGCAGGGGGAAAACGCTAATGAGTGAAATTATCGCTTCGTATTTGCTGAAAGGATCCAGCGGGAATCTGGAGAAAAAGGCAGAAGAAATCGCATTGGGATTGACAGTGGGGTCCTGGACAGAACTGCCGGATCTTGAGAGGGAGCAGCTTAAGAAGCATAAAGGGAGAGTCGTTTCTGTTGAAGGATCGTATGGAGGGCAGGATGGAAATGAAGATGGGGCACTCATTAAAATCGCCTACCCGTCTGCCAATTTCAGCGCAGACCTTCCTGCAGTCCTGACGACTGTATTTGGAAAGCTCTCGCTCGACGGAAAAATCAAGCTTCTGGATCTGCATGCAGCAGAAGACTTCAAACGGAATTTCCCGGGACCGCGCTTTGGCATTGAAGGAATCCGCAGCAAGCTTGATGTTCATGGGCGGCCATTGTTAATGAGCATCTTCAAAGGGGTTATTGGAAGGGATCTCGCGTATCTTTTGAAGCAGCTGAAGGAACAGGCACGCGGCGGAATTGATATCGTCAAGGACGATGAAATTTTCTTTGATAATGAGCTCGCCCCCTTCACCAGCAGGATTACAGAAGGCAAGAGGGTGCTGAGGGAAGCCTTCGAAGAAACCGGGCACAGGACACTTTATGCAGTGAATCTGACAGGCCGTACATTTGAACTGAAAGAAAAAGCAAAAAGAGCGGCAGAGCTTGGTGCTGATATGCTGCTGTTCAATGCCTTTGCCTACGGCCTGGATGTTCTTCAGGCGTTAAGGGAGGACGGGGAAATCGGCCTTCCGGTCATGGTCCACCCGGCAGTGAGCGGTGCAATGACTTCTTCTCCTGTTTACGGCTTAAGCCACAGCTTACTGCTTGGAAAACTGGCACGCATGGCCGGTGCGGACTTATCGCTGTTCCCTTCGCCATATGGCTCCGTGGCACTGGAGCGGAACCAGGCATTATCCATCAGCGCCGCGCTGACAGAGGATGATATTTATAAAAAAAGCTTACCTGTTCCTTCAGCCGGGATCCACCCTGGCCTGGTCCCTCTGCTTGTCAGGGACTTCGGGGTTGACAGCGTCATAAATGCCGGAGGCGGCGTCCATGGCCACCCTGACGGTGCAAGAGGCGGGGGAGCAGCATTCCGGCAGGCGATCAGCCTTGTGCTGGAAGGAAAGACATTGCACCAGCCCCAGCAGGAATATCCGGAGCTGGCAAAAGCGATAGCTCTCTGGGGAAGCAAAGAGGTGCTGCAGAATGGATAGGCTTGCAGTGTTCTGCGATTTTGATGGGACGATAACAGAATCAGATAATATCATCAGCATCATGAAGCAATTCTCCCCTCCTGAGTGGGAATCACTGAAGGACAAGGTCCTTGCTGAAGAAATTTCCATTCAGGAAGGCGTCGGCCGGATGTTTGCACTTTTACCGAGCAGCCTGAAGGAGGAAATCACCGCATATGTCCTTAGTCAGGCAAAGATCCGTGAAGGATTTGAAGAGTTCATTGCGTATCTGAAAACAGAGAGTATCCCTTTATACATCGTCAGCGGCGGCATCGACTTTTTCATTCACCCGCTGCTTGACAAATTCGGCCCTTTTGAAGCCATCTACTGCAACCATTCCGATTTCAGCGGGGATGCGATTAAAATCATCTGGCCGCATGAATGTGATGAAGAATGTGAAAATGGCTGCGGCTGCTGCAAGCCTTCCATCATGAGATCGCGGGACGAAGAAGGTTTATATAAGATTGTCATCGGCGACAGCATTACAGATCTGCAGGCCGCGAAGAAGGCCGATTTTGTACTGGCAAGAGATCTGCTCCTGCAGAAGAGCAGGGAGCTTGGCCTGAATCACAGGCCGTTCACCGACTTTTTTGATTGCATCTCAGAATTAAAGAGATTGATAGGGGTGGTGAAACTATGAGCCTCATCCAGGAAAAATGGGACCAGCTGGCAAACATAAAGGAAGAACTTGCAGGCCGGGACTGGTTTATGGGAACAAGCGGGAACCTTGCGATTAAGGTTGCTGCCGAACCGCTGCAATTCCTTGTTACGGCAAGCGGAAAAGACAAGCGAAAGCGGACAGAAAAGGATTTCCTGCTGGTTGACCATGAGGGAAGACCTGCAGATGAAACCGGACTGAGACCCTCTGCAGAAACGCTTCTTCATGTAGAAATTTATAAAAGAACCAATGCAGGATGCAGCCTGCATGTCCATACGGTTGACAATAATGTGATATCTGAATTGTATGGGGATGCAGGATCTGTTGCCTTCAAAGGCCAGGAGCTTATCAAGGCTTTTGATATGTGGGATGAGGATGCAATCCTTACGATCCCGATTATTCCTAACCATGCTCATATCCCGAAGCTTGCTGAGTCTTTTTCAGAGCATATCCTTGCTGATTCAGGTGCTGTTCTGATCCGCAATCATGGAATTACAGTATGGGGGCGCACTCCCTTTGAAGCCAAAAAGCTTTTGGAGGCTTCAGAGTTTTTATTCCGCTATCAGCTGAAGCTGCTGCAGCATAAGCCGCTTCAAGCCTTTATATAAATGTTGAAGGGAGATTAAAAAGATGGCATATATTGTATTGCGGGACACAAAAGAAGAAATCAGAAACCAGGAAGAGGTTGCCTCTTTCCTTGACAGCCAGGAAGTCATTTATGAAAACTGGGACATTCAGAAGCTGCCGGAGGATTTGAGGGAAAAGTATAATCTTTCAGATGAAGAAAAGGAAAGGATCCTTGAAAGCTTTGCAGCTGAAATCAAAGATATCTCTGAACGAAGGGGCTATCAGGCGCAGGACGTTATTTCCCTGTCTGAAAGCACGCCGAATCTTGATCAGCTGCTGAATAATTTCCAGCAGGAGCACCACCATACAGACGATGAGGTGAGGTTTATTGTCAGCGGACACGGTGTTTTTATTATCCAGGGGAAAGACGGCGGCTTTTTTGAAGTATTCCTTGATCCGGGAGACCTGATTTCTGTTCCTGAAAATATCAGGCATTATTTCACCCTCCAGGAAGATCGCAAGGTTGTCGCCGTGCGTATCTTCGTCACCTCTGAAGGCTGGGTTCCAATCTATGAAAAAGAAGGCGCAGAAGCTTAATTGAAGAGAATAGAGGCAGCCAGAATTTTTGAAGTCTGTTAACTAAGGATCGGTATATGCCGATCCTTTTTTATCGGTTTCTGACATACTATAGGCTTTTAAATGGAGTCTGTAGATTTCCGTTCCAGGCACTTCGCTTTCCGCGGGGCGGCGCTGAGCCTCCTCGTCGTACCTCCTGCGGGGTCTCAGCTCTGCCGCTGCAATCCCGCAGGAGTCTGCGTGCCTTCCACTCCAATAAACAGGGTTTTATACTTTTTTTTGCAGTTCGTATTTTAAATTATGTAGTTAAAACAGCCGCTCTTGTTTCTCTTAATAAAAATTCATATGCGGTTTTTCCTCACGGTAATAATCAAGACGATTCTGCAGGGTTCCGGTGTGGTATTCGAATTTATGCCCATCCGGATCCTCAAAATAGATGGACCGGCCGTCTTTTTCATGCCTGCCTCTCCCTGCCAGAATGACAGCCCCGGCTTTTATAAGCCTTTTTTCCAGCTCTGCCAATTCTCCTTCTTCTGCATGAAAGGCGATATGAGTGCAGGAATCTTTGATTTCTCTTCTCGGAATATCTTTTTCTTCATTTAGAGCAATCCATAGCCCATTTAAATCAAAGTAGGCAGTTGTCCTGCCGGAAACAAGCAATTTTGCCTTGAATGCCTCCTGATAGAAAGAAATGGATTTTTGGAGATTTGAAACTGAAAAACAAAAATGGTTAATTAGCTGCATTCTTTTTCCCTCTCTCTTTATTATACAGTCAGATTCAATCTGCAAAACAAAAAGAAATCTGTCGAAATAACATATTTCGAATTATGAAAGAACATTTTTTCTTGAAGAATTTGTCTAATATTGCGAATCTATTTACTTTTATAGAAATTCTTGTAATAATGCTTCAAGTGGCCTATTATTTCTCATCATTCCAGGAATGGTACTGAATAGAGAAGGGATGACTGGGGAAATCGCCGCTGTTTTTATTATTATATAAAGAGAGAAACATTTAAAGAGGGAAAATAGAATGATTGGATTATAAAAAAAGGAATGGGACACGGATTAGGAGGAAAAGAAAGTTGTGCCAGTCAAATGAATATTTAATGAAAGAAATCCAGGTGAAAAGGGAAGCGATGATTAAGATTGCAGAGAGAGAAGGGATTTCCAGTGCGGCAACGATCCGCTGCAGCCAGGAGCTTGACAAGCTCATTTTGGAATTTCAGCAAAGTATGAAGAAAGAAAGCAGAAATCAGGAAGCTGTTAAGGGACCCTATAAAGAGATGATCCTTTGGCCGAGGGAGCTGGCAAAAGTCTAAGATGCAGTTATAGCGGCATGTTTGACAGTTGTCAGCTTTAAAAAGGATTATCCGGGATTTCGGCCCGAACATTATTGCATATTTTATTACTTCAGCCAAAATACTCGCAAATCACACTTCACAGCTATTCTCCTCATAGAAGAAAACAGCACAGCATAACCACATCACTTTTGGATAAGCATAGGCTCTGCTGCGGGATCTCCCGAAGCTGATCCAAATCCGTTGAAGAGGGGGCCTGTTTTATCAGGCCCCCAATTCTATTTGACAGGCTAAAAAATATTGATCAGAAAGATCATAAACAGAAGGCCAATGATAAAGGAATAAGTGGCAGTACGTTCATTTCCGTCTCCGTGGCTCTCAGGGATCAGCTCTTTATAGATAATGAAGAGCATGGCGCCTGCGGCGAAGGCAAGGCCATAAGGAACGAGAGTGCTGATAAATGATGTAAGATAGAATCCGAGAAGCCCTGTGACAATCTCTATCGCACCTGTCAGGGTGGCAATAATAAATGCCTTGAATTTGTGTATTTTCTGGTTTACCAGAAATAAAGCTACAAGGAATCCTTCAGGGGCATTTTGCAACCCGATGGCAAAGGCGATCAGGTTGCCTGTATCTTCTGTGCTTGAAGCGTAGCTGACCCCTACGGATAAACCCTCCGGGATATTATGCAGTGTGATGGCTGCGATGATCAGCATTGCCTTTTCATCAAATTCGATCCCTTTCTTCGAATGCTGAAGGTCAATATGGGGTATATTCTTCTCCAGCAGCGTTAAGGAGAGAACACCGAGGAAAACACCTGCAGCCAGCGGAAGAAACCCTCCCGCAGCCAGTGCCTCAGGTATAAGTCCCATCATGGAGGCTGCCATCATAATGCCCGCTGTAAATGCCAATAAGATGTCTCTCCAGCGGTGGGTGATGCTCCCGTGCATAAACAGTATGATCAAAGCCCCGAGGCCTGTTGAAAGGGCAGACAGTACGCTCCCGATAATTACTTCGCTCATGGTATAAAGCTCCCCGCCTTTCCTTTGAAGCATGATGAGCACCATGCAATCTAGACTAACCGTATTTATGGGCTTAACGCGCAATACTAATATATACAGCAGAAAGAAAAAAGTTCCCCGTAAAATCAATGTGCGGCAGAAAAGAATGAATATGAAATAGGCTGTCCAAACCGGTACGCGGGTTCGGACAGCCTATTTCAAAAGCTGAGCTTATAAATCTTTGGCCTGCATGTCTGCAAGCTGACCGTCTGAAGGCAGAATAGCCGATAAAAGGCCTAATAGAGGAAGGAAGCCGGTGACAGCCAAAGTCAGCGGGAGGCCGATCATATCTGCCAGCCATCCGAGTGCTACTGATCCGATTGCTCCCATCCCAAAGGCCAGGCCGACTGTTAGCCCGGACATGGTGCCGATTTTTCCAGGCACCAGCTCCTGCGCATAGACTACTGTAACCGAAAAGCTCGCCATTAGTATGAAGCCGGTTAACAGCAAAAAGATAAAAGCAAGTTCTTTTGGCATATACGGCAGCAGGATTGAGAATGGTGCAGATGCAGCCATAGAGACAAAGATGATTCTCTTTTTTCCAAAACGGTCAGATAATGGGCCGCCAAAAAAAGTTCCTGCAGCGCCTGCTGCCAGGAATGCAAACAAAAATACTTGTGCCTGCGTAATTGTGAAGGAATATTCTGATATCGCATAAAAAGCATAAAAATTAGTGATGGCTGAGATATACCAGGATCGCGCAAAAATCAGGAAGAGGATAACCGCCAATGAAAGTGCTATCTTGCTTTTAAAAGCACTTTGCCTTTTTTTGCCGGTCCTGGATTTTTTCAAACCCAGCTGCCTTTCATCCTTCAGTTGTCCGGAATACCAGAAGGCGATATAGACTAGAAGGCCGGAAGCAAGGGCTGCAGCCAATGTAAACCAGGAAGCTCCTCTTTGCCCCAGCGGCACGAGCACTAGGGCTGTAATGAGCGGTGCAAGCGCCTGTCCTGTATTGCCCCCCACCTGGTAAATCGACTGTGCCAGTCCCCTTTTTGTCCCTGCAGCCATATAGGCGACACGCGACCCTTCAGGGTGGAAAATTGCTGAACCGAGGCCAATCAGCACAACCGATAGTACTATTGAAAGAAAACTTCCGGCCAAAGCGATGCCGAGCACTCCGGCCAGTGAAATGGCCAGCCCGGCTGGAAGTGCAAATGGCATGGGCTTCCGGTCAGTCAGCATGCCGGTAACCGGCTGTAGGACCGAAGAAACGATGTTAAGGGAAAAAGCTATGAAGCCCAGCTCGGTATAAGTCAGCCCCATCGACTTCTCGAGGATGGGAAACATTGCAGGCACTACAGCCTGGATCGTATCATTCAACAGATGGCAGAGCCCGATGATAAATAAAACTTTATAGGCTGTCCCTTCATTATAATTTTGCTTTTGGACCGCTGCAGGATGTCCCATTGATTTACCTCCTGGTGTTTATTATCGATAGAGTTCTTTAATGAAATAAGACATAATAAAATAGCATAATATATTTTAGTAGTTTTATCCATGATTCATTTACAATGGAGCTGTGTGGAAATCAAATCTGGAGGCAAATATGGAAAAATATATTCAGGAATTGCTGGACGGCAGTTCAATTCTTCAAGACATGAAGGATATGTACGGACTTGAAGAGGATTGCAGGCTGCTTGGGGATTTTGAGAATTTTGTTTATGAAGTGAGAAAGGGGGAAACGCCGTATATCCTCCGGCTTACTCACCAATCGCATCGGTCTTTTCGCGATATTGCAGCCGAGATCGATTGGCTCAGCCATTTATTCTCTGAGGGAATTCAGGTTCCTGAGGTGATAGCAGCTTCAGGGGAAAGAATTTTAACCGCTGGTTGCAGGGATGGCAGCAAGTTCTATGCGTGTCTGTTTTCGAAAGCTCCGGGCAGGCCAATAGCAGTAACTGATAGAGAGTTTGACAAAGATCTTTTCAAATCGTGGGGCAGGATCATTGCCCAGATGCATGATGCAACAGCCATTTATAAAGCAAATGCTGGAATTGGAACAAGGCCGGGGTGGGATGAGGAGGATGTCCTTTTTCCTGAAAGGTATGTACCTGCTGAGGGGCATGCAGGTGTAATCGCAAACAGCAGGGAACTCATCAGCATCATTGGAGAACTGCCTGCAGGAAAAGACAGCTTTGGGCTTGTGCATACAGATCTTCATTCAGGCAATTTCTTTTTTGATGGAAATAAGGTCTATCCGTTTGACTTTGATGACTGCGCCTACCACTGGTTTTCCTCAGATATAGCCATCCCGGTGTATTACTCGGTCCTTTACCGCTGCAAAAACAATACACAGCAGGAGAAAAATACTTTTGCAGCAGGATTTCTGAAAGAATTTGCCTCAGGCTATGAAGAAATCAGGCCTCTTCCTCCCGGGTGGCTGGACCAGCTCCCGCTGTTTCTGAGACTCAGGGATGTTGTCCTCTATACTGTCCTCCATAAAAAGATTGCACCGGAGGACAGAAGCAGCAGCCTTCTTTCAATGATGGCTGAACTGAAGGGCAGGATCGAGGAGAAACAGCCGATTTTTACCCTTGAATGATGTAAAGCAGAGCACCGTATGGTGCTCTGCTTTACATTTGGTGAATGGGTGCCTGCCCCCTTACTCTTTTACAGGCAGCAGGATCTCAGCTTTTGTACCTTCATTCAATCTGCTTGATATGCTGATGCTGCCTCCGAAGGACTCAATGATCCTTTGGCATACAACAAGGCCAAGCCCAGTTCCCATATCCTTTGATGTGAAAAATGGCGTGAATACCTTCTCAAGGTCTTCCTCACGTATGCCAGAGCCTGTGTCTTCCAGAATGATGCTGTGCCATTCGCCGACAGTGTGCAGGGAGATGGAGAGCCGCCCCCCGTCCTGCATTGCTTCAAAAGCGTTCTTTGCAAGGTTGAGAAGCACCTGCTTCAGCTGATCCTGTGTACCTTCGGCAATTGCTGGGTTATCCGGCAGATGGTAGGTGCACTGCACATTTGCCAGTGAAGCCTCGGATTCGAAAAGGGGAATCAGATCAAAAATGATGTCTTTTAGATTTATTTTTTCCATGTTCAGGGCTGCAGGTTTTCCAAGGATCAGGAACTCACTCACAATTTCATTAATTCTGCTTATCTCTGTGTCAATCACTTTAAAAAAGTATTGATCCTCGGAATGTGTGTATTTTTCACTGAGAAGCTGGACAAGCCCTTTAATTCCGGTCAGAGGATTCCGGATTTCATGTGCTGTGCTTGCTGCAAGGGTGCCGACCAGTTCAAGCTTCTGCAATTCGTTTTTCTTCTTTTCCTCTGCCGCCTGCCTTTTAAGCATGATATATTTGATAAAAAAGAAGATGATATGGAAGATGATCAGCAGCCTTGCGATAAATCCCGCTGCCTCTTTGAAGATTGCTCCGTTATCCCTGTCAGGGACGGCTGTTTTGATTGTCCAGGGGAGCCTCTCGATCGGGATCATGACTGTCTGCATATTGCCAAATGAATCGGAATCCGCCATATTAAAGCTCATGATCGGCGTATCCTCCTGGTTGTAGACAACCAGCCTGGCATCGGGCGTCAGCATGGTCAATATATTTTCAATATGGTCTACCCTGATCTGTGCTATGGCAATACCGGCAATCTCCCGGTTCTCTTTAAGCACCGGCGCTGCCAGGCCAATGACCTTCTGGCCATTTTCAAGCGTTTCCTGCCTGGAGGAAATGACGATATCCTTGGCATCCATTGCTTCCTGTATATAATCTTTTTCAAGCATACTTTTGTTGTCAAACAGAGAGTTAGATCCTGCGATGACTTCTCCGCGGGCATCGGCTACATATAATCCGCCATAGCGTGAATCCATCAGATGGATGCGCTGAAGCAGCGGTGCGATTTTAGCAGGATCCTGCATTTCCGCTGAGGCTGAAACAGAAAGAACCTCAAGGGTAGAAACAGTTTCCGAGATAAAGTCATCCCAGTGCCGCTGGTGGATGGCTGCCGTCCACCTGGCTGCTTCCTGGCGGTCGCTGATATTCTGATCCAGCAGCTTGTTCATATAAAAGAGGCTGGAAATGACCGCAGGGATCATAACGGCTGCGAGATACAAAATATAGTTCTTTGATTTTTTCATTTGTATTTACCTCAATAGAAATTTGTATAATTGAGAAGAGCGCCTCGTACCCGGCCTGGCTCTTTTGTTATTATACCACTTATGAACATTTCAAGTTTAACAGCAGCCTAGAATGATAAATAGGTACTAAAGGGAGGAGTTAGATGAAAAATAAAGAGACAGTATCGTTCCTGATTACATCTGATTTGCACGGCAGCATTTATCCTTACGATTACAGCACGGGAAAAGAACAGGAGGCGGGGCTTGCCAAACTCGCATCAGTGATCAGGCAGGAGAAAGGGAAAACAGAACATGCACTCCTTCTGGACAACGGCGACCTGATCCAGGGCACGCCGCTTATGTACCATTATTCCCGGTTCTTAAAGCACCGTGTCAATCCCATGGTCCAGGTCCTGAATAAGCTGGAGTATGATGCTGCTGTAATCGGCAACCATGAATTCAATTATGGGATCGAAATGATCAAAAGTGCTGCCAGTGAATCCAATTTCCCCTGGCTGAGCGCCAATGTGCTGCACCGGACAACGAAGGAGCCGTATTTTGGAGTTCCATATGTAATTAAGGAGATGAATGAGCTTAAGATAGCGGTCCTTGGGATTACAACAAGCCATATCCCGAATTGGGAGAGACCTGATCATATTCAGGAACTTTTCTTCGACTCGGCAATTGAGGCTCTTTCACGCTGGATTCCTTATATAGAAGAAACTGAAAACCCCGACTTCCTTGCGGTCGCATATCATGGGGGTTTTGAACGGGATTTGGAAACAGGCGCCAAAGCGGAGGCGGAAACAGGAGAAAATGAGGCTTACAGGATTTGCATGGAATTTCCGGAAATCGATCTGCTGATCACCGGCCATCAGCATAGGATGATTGCAGGCAAAGAAGTGAATGGGGTGCCGGTCATCATGCCGGGAGCCCATGGAAGTCATCTGGGCAAAGTAGAAGTGACCTTTGAAAAGGTGCGCCATGAGTGGACGATCGCCGGCCTGGAGACATCTTTGATCAGCAATGAAGGGGAATGTGACAAGGAGATCATCCATGATGCAAGCTTTTACGAAAATGAAACGCAAAAATGGCTAGATGAAGAAATAGGCTCTCTGACGGAAAATATGCTGATCTCAGATCCGCTGGAAGCCAGAATCAGGGAGCATCCATTGATTGAGCTGGTCAACCGCGTCCAGATGGACGCATCCGGTGCAAATATTTCCTGCACTGCCCTTTTCAATGAAGGTGCCCCGGGATTCAGCAGCACGGTGACCATGAGGGATATCATGACCAATTATATTTATCCGAACACACTCTCTGTACTGCAGGTAACAGGCCAGGACATCAAAGATGCACTGGAAAGGTCTGCCTCCTACTTCTGCGTCGGTGAAAATGGGGAAATTGAAGTGAATCCTTCCTTTTCAAAGCCAAAACCCCAGCATTACAGTTATGATATGTGGGAAGGGATCGAGTATGAGCTGAACCTCTCGATGCCTGAAGGAAGCCGTGTCACTGTCTTGGAGCGCAGAGGAGAGGCAATGAAAATGGACGAAGTGTTCGAGGTGGTCATGAACCATTACCGGGCAGGAGGAGGCGGCGGCTACTGGATGTTTAAGAATAAACCTGTCATCCGGGAAATCCATAAGGATATGACAGAACTGCTGGCTGAATATATCATGAGGGAACAGCCTGTGAAGGCAGAAGTGAATGAAAATTGGAAGGTTACAGCTAATTCTCCATCATTACAGCCCAAAAATTGACACAAGAGACAAGCTTCCTTATAATAATGCTGAATTTGAGATAAAATAATGTGTTAAAGGATCTGTTTAAAAATGGGGAACGAACAGGTAAATCAATCATTAAAGCTTTTTATCGTTTTATCAAGGGCCTGCAGGGCTGTTAATGAGAATGTCAATAAGCTGATTCAGACATACGGATTGAATCCGACTGAATTTGCGGTGCTTGAGCTGCTCTATCACAAAGGAGATCAGCCGCTGCAGCAAATCGGCGGGAAAATCCTGCTTGCAAGCGGCAGTATTACCTATGTAGTGGACAAGCTTGAAGAAAAAGGGTATCTTCGCCGTGTGGCCTGCCCGACAGACCGGCGCGTGACATTTGCCCAGATTACAGAGAAAGGCAAAGCGTTCATCGAGGAGATCTTTCCGTCTCATGAGCAGTTCATCCATGAATTGATGTCAGAGCTCTCTAATGAAGAAAAGCAGACAGCAATCGATCTTTTAAAGAAGCTCGGCTTATCTGTCGGAAGATTCTAAAGCAAAGCACAGTGAACCTGCTGTGTTTTTTGTTTTATCAGGAGGATTTTCCTGCTGGATGTCGAATCTTTAGTATGGTTTTTGAAAATAAAGATATTTGGGGGGAAAAGAATGAAATTCAGTGAATATACATATGTCCGTCCAGACATGGACGAAGCGGGCAGGAAATTTGAAGCTGCCCTGGAGAGGTTCAGGGGGGCAGCAAGTGCCGATGAACAGAATGAAGCGATGAAAGAGTTCAATCAGATTCGCAATGATATTGGGACAATGTTCAACTTATGCTATATCCGCCATTCGATTGACACAAATGACGAATTTTATAAAAATGAACAGGGCTATATGGATGATGTACAGCCGCAGCTGGAAGGGTTTGTAACGGATTATTATAAAGAGCTGGTAGGCTCCAAGTTTCGTTCAGAGCTTGAAGAAAAATGGGGCAAGCAGCTTTTTGCACTGGCTGATGCACAGCTGAAGGTGTTCAAGCCGGAAATCCTTCCCCTTATGCAGAAGGAGAATAAGCTATCTTCTGAATATACGAAGCTGATGGCTTCCGCCAAGATAGATTTTGAAGGTGAAGAGCGTACGCTGGCCCAAATGGAGCCTTTTACTGAATCAACCGACAGGGAAATGAGGAAAAGGGCACAGGAGGCACGTTTCGGATTCCTTGCTGACAATGAAGAGGAACTTGACCGGATCTATGACGACCTTGTAAAAGTCAGGACCGAAATTGCACAGAAGCTTGGCTACAATAACTTTGTAGAGCTGGCGTACTACAGAATGTACCGGACGGATTATAATGCAGAAATGGTTGCCAAATTCCGCGGCCAGGTCAAAGAGCATATCGTCCCGATCGCGACAAAGCTAAAGCAGCGCCAGCAGGAAAGAATCGGCCTAGATGAATTGAAATACTATGATGAGCCTTTCCAATATAAGACCGGCAATGCAGTACCGAAGGGAAGCCCTGAGTGGATCATTGAAAACGGCCAGAAAATGTATGACGAACTTTCAGAAGAAACAGGCAGATTCTTTTCTTTTATGAATGAAAATCAGCTGATGGATCTTGTGGCGAAAAAGGGGAAAGCTGGAGGGGGCTACTGCACTTATATTGAGAACCATAAAGCACCATTCATTTTCTCCAATTTCAATGGAACTTCAGGTGATATCGATGTGCTCACACACGAAGCCGGCCATGCCTTCCAGGTATATTCAAGCAGCCATTTTGAAATTCCTGAATACAACTGGCCGACGTATGAAGCAGCAGAAATCCATTCCATGAGCATGGAGTTCTTCACATGGCCATGGATGGAGAATTTCTTTAAGGAAGATACAGACAAGTACAAGTTCTCCCACTTAAGCTCGGCATTGCTTTTCCTTCCTTACGGAGTAAGCGTCGATGAATTCCAGCATTGGGTATACGAAAACCACACTGCTACTCCACAGGAGCGTAAGCAGGCCTGGAGGGAAATTGAAAGGAAATACCAGCCGCATAAAGACTATGAAGGAAATGAGTATCTGGAGAACGGCGGTTTCTGGCAGCGCCAGGGGCATATCTTTAATTCGCCTTTCTATTATATTGACTATACGCTTGCACAGATTTGCGCTTTCCAGTTCTGGAAGCGTTCAAGGGAAAACCAGGAAGAGGCATGGAGCGATTATGTCAAGCTGTGCGGATTGGGCGGAAGCCTTCCTTTCACAGAGCTGGTCAAGGAAGCTAATCTTCTTTCGCCATTTGAGGAAGGCTGTGTAGAATCCGTAATCGGTGAAATTGAAAGCTGGCTGAATTCTGTAGATGACAAAAGCCTGTAAAATAAGAAGAGCCGGGGATTCCCCGGCTCTTTTTTGTATTTAGGAATGTAAGGATTGAAAGTTTTGTGGATCATTATATATTCCTGATCAGCGTCCAGCAGCTGCCCCGGAGTCACAAGCCAAAATCTCCCGAAAAGGCAAAGAACACCTAACCGGTTCGTCTTGAGGCCCCCAGGAAGTGAGCATGCAGACGCTGCCACAGGGCGTGGCGTTCTTAGTCTGTTTTCTTAAGGGGTGATCAAGGCGCTTGTGCTTTTGTTCTGCATAATATCTATTCTGACTGACTGCCGTCCAGATCTTCTGTTAAAAGGGGGAGATGGATTTCGGCTGTTGTGCCTGCCCCCACCATGCTGGTGATCGAGAGCCTGCCTTTATGCTGCTGGATAATCTGCTCTGTAATCATCAGCCCTAGGCCAGTGCCTGATTCCTTAGTGGTAAAGAAAGGCTTTTTGATATTTTGCAAAAGTTCGTCGGGCATACCGCATCCGCTGTCTTCGATTAGAATGCTTGCTTCACCGCTGCTGGTCTGTCTGCATGAGATCTTTACAACACCGCCTTCCTGCATAGCGTCAATGCTGTTTTGAACCAGATTGATGCAGGCCTGCTTCAGCTTGCCGGGATCGCAAAGGACAGTTCCGCAGCCAGGAGGAATATCCTTAACAACACGCACATTTCTATAATGTGCCTCAGTTTCAAACAGGAGCGCTGCTTCACTTAGCAGCGGTTCGAGCGGCTGGGGTTTCATAATTGGTGTGTGCGGTTTGGATAGATACAGAAATTCATTGATGATCCCGTTCATCCGCTCCAGTTCAGAATGAATGATCGAAATATATTGCCCATAATCGTTATCTTTTTCACCGATCATTTGGATAAAGCCTGATATGACCGTTAATGGATTTTTTATTTCGTGGGCGACGCTCGCCGCCATTTCACCGGTGACCTTCAATTTTTCAGAATTCCGCAGATACTCTTCAAGCTTTTTCTTTTCAGTAACATCCCTTATGACCATTGATACTGCAAAAATCTTATGTTGAGAACTATAGACAGGGGATACGGTCGCCTCTAGCACGATTGGCTCATCACTGACACCCGGAAAAGAAAGTTCAGCTCCGGAAATACTGCGGCCAAGAAGCGCCGAATCAAGCATAGCGGAAATTTCACCATTTTCATCCGCTATGATGGCTTCAAGGCTGTCCCCAAGCTCCGGGGCTGCCGAGTGAAACAGCAGGAAGAAACTGCCATTCATTCTTAAGATCCTTTTTTCTGCATCTGCGATTACGATGGAATCGCTGGTATTGTCAAAAAAAGCATCAATATAGGACCTGGTCGATTCCAGGTCCTTCCTGGCATCCATTTCATTTCTCTCAGCTTTTTCCCACAGCCTGTTTGCATGCTTGATCATGAAAAACAGCAGAATGCTTGTGAGAATGGCAAACAGGAGGATATAAGGCAAGTCCTCGGGGCCTGACATTTCTGCGATTATTTGGCCATTGGCCATATTCAGGGTTATGAGGGATACGGCAGCCAGCGAGGTGGAAATGCCCAGGGCAAGATAGCTCTGGTAAAAGGCCGATAAAATGATACCGAACACCAGAAAAATGTAATTGACCAAATAAGGAAGCTGCAGGTTCAGGTAAAACAGATAACTGTATATACTGGCCAGGATTACAATCATCATAAAGTGCGGCTTTGGCTTAAAATAATTGAGCCCGGTGAGCAGCAGGCAAAAGCCAAGGCCGACAGGCGGCCACAGCAAATCATAGCGCTGATCAACCAATGTGTAAAAAGCTGTATCAATTATGTAAAACAGCCAGAGCAGCTGTATCAGAAGCAGATTCCGGCTTTCTATCAGGCTTGTTTTGTTCATAGCTTCTGTTGCCTTTCGGATGGTTTATTAACCAATTTTATCACATTTTGTCAAAAATTGTTGAATAACCTGCGAGTGTTAAAGAAAAAAGACATACAGTAAGCCTGGATTAAGCTTCTGTATGTCTTTCATAGTTGTACTGCATCTTTATTTTCCAGTAACCACAATATTTCCATCCAGAAGGTCTGCATGCAGCTGCCTGCATGATGGATCTTCCAGAATAAAGTCCGCGATTTTGTCTTCAAGCTGCTCCTGGATTGCCCTTCTAAGCGGACGGGCTCCAAAAGCCGGATGATAACCGAGCTCGGCCAGTTTTTCAACCGCTTCTTCAGTGAAAGTCAGTCGCATTTCCTGTTCTTTCAGTGCCGTATTCAGCTCCACAAGCATCAGCTGCACGATTTTCAGCAGGCTGTCTTTTTCCAGCTGTTTGAACTCAATGATGCTGTCGAATCTGTTCAGGAACTCAGGCTTGAAGAAACTGCCCAGAGAATCAAGGATGCCTGATTCCTTCACTGCCCCGCTGCTGCCGAAACCGACCTTGATTTCCCTTTGGCCTGCACCGGCGTTGCTTGTCATGATGATAACAGAATCCTTAAAGCTGACGGTCCTGCCCTGGCTGTCTGTCAGGCGGCCGTCTTCAAGAATCTGCAGGAACATATGCTGTACGTCAGGGTGGGCTTTTTCTATCTCATCCAGCAGGATGATGCTGTATGGATTTCTCCGCACCTTTTCAGTCAGCTGGCCCGCTTCATCATGGCCGACATATCCAGGAGGGGAACCGATTATTTTTGATATGCTGTGTTTTTCCATATATTCACTCATATCAAGCCTGATCATGCTTTCTTTAGAGCCGAAGAGCTCTTCAGCAAGCGTTTTTGTCAGTTCGGTTTTACCAACACCGGTTGGACCGACAAATAAGAAAGAACCGATTGGGCGGTTTTTGGATTTTAATCCAGCCCTGCTTCTGCGTACTGCCTTGGCGACCTTTTTAACGGCTTCTTCCTGGCCGATCACTTTTTCAGAAAGGGATTTTTCCAGGTTCTTCATCTTGGATTGTTCGTCCTGCTGTATTTTGCCGACTGGGATGCCGGTTTTTCTTTCAATGATTTCCTGGATATGTCCCACTTCCACAACCGGCCTTTTGGCGGAATCATTATTTAATGCCTTTTCAAGCTTGATTTCCTGTTCGCGGAGCTTGGCTGCTTCTTCATAGTCTTCTTTCTTCAAGACTTCTTCTTTGGCTGCTGCTATTTCAGCCAGCCTGCGCTCAATTTCTTCTCCAGGTGTATATTCTGCTGTCAGATTGATTTTTGATCCCGCTTCATCCAATAGATCTATGGCTTTATCCGGAAGGAATCTGTCCTGGATATACCTGCTTGACAGAGTGACGCATGCTGACAGCGCCTCTTCAGAATAGATGACTTCATGGAAGTCCTCATATTTGGACTGAAGGCCTTTCAGGATTTCTAAGGCCTGTTCCTGTGTTGGCTCCTGAATGTGAACAGGCTGGAAGCGCCTTTCAAGCGCCGGGTCTTTTTCAATCTGGCGATACTCCTTCAAAGTAGTCGCACCGATCACCTGAAGTTCGCCGCGTGCAAGGGCAGGCTTCAGGATGTTGCCAGCGTCCATGGAGCCTTCCGCGGATCCTGCTCCGACAAGAAGATGAATTTCATCAATGAACAGGATAATATTTTTCCTCTCCTGCAGCTCTGTGATAAGCTGTTTCATCCGTTCTTCAAACTGTCCGCGAATGCCGGTATTGGCAACAAGCGAAGCGACATCAAGAAGATAAACTTCTTTATTCAGCAGCTTGCGGGGCGCTTTCTTTTCAGATATCTTCAGTGCCAGTCCTTCTGCAATGGCAGTTTTCCCGACACCGGGCTCCCCGATCAGTACTGGATTATTTTTATTTCTCCGATTCAGGATTTCAATGACACGGTCAATCTCTTCATCCCTGCCAATCACAGGATCTATTAAGCCTGCATTGGCAGCATTGCTCAGGTTCTTGCCGAACTGGTCAATAAAGCCGTTCTGCTTATTGCCTTTTGGCTGCTGTTTCATTCCCTTGCCGGCACTGCCTTCACCGGCTCCCATTTGTTTGAACAAATCTTCCATGCCGGAAGCTTCAAAGGGGTTCTGATACCCGAAAGAAGCGTTCATTTTTTGCTTTTCGGTCTGATAGCAGCTGCTGCAGAGATGTGTTTCCATTTTATTTCCATTTATATTAAACCTTAATTGGATCGTTGCCTGGTTTTGTTGACATTTTTCACAGTTCATAAATCAATGCCTCCTATATGTTGACTTTGACTATATTTGACTAACTTTGATTTTATTATACTTTGACCTAATTTGACTTTCAAGCAATAAGACTTGGAAATTTGAGCCAAAGAAATCAATTGTTTTGAAAAGCTCGTCTTTGTTGGAAAAGCCGGTCATATACATGAAGGGAGGAGGCGGTTTCGTGAAAAACTGGACTGGAGCCCTGCAGATTGCTGCTGTCTATGTTGGTACAGTGGTAGGAGCGGGTTTTGCAACAGGCAAGGAAATAGTAGAGTTTTTTACCCGGTTCGGGTTTATCGGGCTGATCGGAATTCTGATGAGCGGATATATATTTATTATGCTGGGAACAAAGCTGATGAGGATCTCAGCCCGGATACATGCACAATCCTACCAGGAGCTGAATGATTATCTGTTCGGCAGATATTTTGGGAAAGTGATCAATATCCTGACATTAATCATGCTCCTTGGCGTATGTGCGGTCATGCTGTCAGGCGCAGGAGCTGTATTTCAGGAGCAGCTTGGATTGTCCAAGCTCTCAGGGGTTTTTGCAACGATCGTATTGTCTGTGATTGTGATGATTCTGGGCATTAAAGGCCTTTTTGCTGTGAATTTATTTGTTGTGCCTATGATGATTGCCTTCAGTTTTATCTTAATGTACATTTCTATAAAACTTCCGGGCTTTCAGGAGCAGCTGCTGTTCATTCCGTTTGCGGAGGATGAGTGGAAAGCTGTAGCTGCGCCATTTTCCTATACGGCCCTCAATCTGGCCCTGGCACAGGCGGTCCTGGTGCCTGTTGCAGCTGAGATAAAGGATGACCGGACCATTAGGATGGGAGGATATATCGGAGGGGCGGCATTGACCATCATCCTTTTATCAAGCCATCTGACCCTTGTGATGCTGCCTGATCTGGAAGTGTATGAAATACCGATGGCTGTCATCATGAAAAATCTTGCTTCTGGATTTTACGGCCTGTTTGTACTGGTCATATATGGAGAGATCTTTACCTCGATAATCGGGAATATTTTCGGGCTGGAGAGGCAGATAAGGCAGTATGTTTCAATTCCGGCAATCTGGTCGGTCGGGGGTATTTACTTTATTACCTGTTTGATCAGCATGATAGAATACAGTACACTGCTTTCCTATCTTTATCCGATATTCGGATATGTCAGCATTCTATTTATTGTCCTGCTCTGGATTAAGCCTGCAGAAGTGAGAGAATCATAAAAAACAGGCCGATGAGGTGATTCATCGGCCTGTTTTCCTTATTTATCTGCTGAAATGGTTTTTGCCATTTGAATAAATGCATCTGTGTGATCAGCATCACTTTTTGTGTAGATGCTCAGCTTAAGCGGCTGTTCATCGTTTTTGATCAAGTAGACCGCTGCTTTATCTTCTTCTGAAGCTGCTTCATAGATGATCGCATCCTGGAGGAATTCGTCATCAGAAGCTTCTGCAGACTGCACCTCACTGCTTACCGCTGTAAGCTGGGATTTTGCATTCTCTTCAGCCATTTCCCAGTCTGTATCTCCAGGCAGAAGCTCGATCCTCATGAATACTTGATCATTTTCTGTCAGATAAAGAACATCCTTATTAGGCTCTTCAGCTGTCAGTTCGTATGAAGGAAGGACATATAAGCTATAGTTCTGGTTGTCGCTTTTTTCAAGGACTGCAGTTTCTTCCATCGTCTCTCCATTCACCTGGTATGACAGGGATTTTTCCTGCGTCATTTCAGAGCTGTCTGATTCCGGGGTTTCTTCTCCTTCAGACTGATCATCCGTCTGTTCTGTGCCTGCACCATTTAAATTGTCACCAGTTTCCTGGGTGCCGTCTGTTGTGCCCGCTGTTTCTTCTGTATTGGTTCCATTGTCTTCAGTGCCTGTGTCTTCTGAGGTTCCACACCCGGCAAGTGCGAGTGAAAGGATCCCTGCAGCCAGCAATAGTTTTTGAAGTGTGTTCATTTTGGCATTCCTCCTGTATGTCATGCAGTTTTATAATAGAGTAGACGATGATTATCGGCAGGAAGTTACAAATTTTGCTGATTTCATCAGTTGAGCGGCAAGATAACGAAAATCAATAGATCAAATATGAGATGAGAGACAATGACCAGAGGCAGGCTTCTCTTCCATGCATACAGATACCCCCAGAACAGCCCGGCTGCAAGGGCTGCCAGCGCAAGGACCGGATAGCCGGAATAGAAATGGACGGAGGCGTACAGCAGAGCTGCCAAAGGCACTGCCCATCCTGGTCTTATGTAGCTTTGCAGGCGTTTTTGCACAAAGCCCCGCCAAAAAATTTCTTCTCCCGGAATGATGACAAGGATCAGGACGATATAATGCCAGATCACTTCCGGGGAAAGGCGGCTGTACAATCTGCCGATCTGGCTTGCGAATGGCAGGTTCAAAATCTCTATCAGGAAATGGCCTGTCCAGAATAATCCATAAAGGAGAATTCCGGAAACTGCTCCATAGAAAAGGTAAGATCGGAAAGAAGCCTCATCCTCCACTTCTTCTGCCATAATTGAATAGCTGATCAGAAACAGCATGGAAGCGGTGAAAATATACCAAAATACGGCCCTGTCCTGAAAAGTGAAAAACAGTAACAAGTGGGCAATTAAGATCCCAAGGACCAGTTTTATATCAATTGAGCCAATTTTCATTCATGATCTCCTTTCAGCCAGGTTTAAAAAATAAAGTCGGGTTTACGGTGCAATGCTTCTTATGCTGTATAATCAGTAAGTAAGCTGTTGGCTCGTACAATATATTGGCGTTCTAACAAACCAATCACTATTTTATCAAAAAAAGAAAGCACTCTGCTACTACTTTTGTGCATAGAACTGTTTTGAAACTGCATTCAGGAGGGAAAAAGTTGCGAAAAGCATTAATTTTAGGCGCTACCGGCCTGACAGGGGGCCATCTTCTGGAGCTGCTCCTGGACAGCGGCCAGTACTCACAAATAAAAGTGATCAGCAGGCGCCCGCTCAGCATAAAGCATCCAAAACTGACGGTATTCATTGGGGATTTCAGCAGTCTGGAAAAGATGGTGGAAGCCTTCAAGGCTGACGATGTATTCTGCTGTATTGGCACTACCATCAAGAAGGCGGGAAGCAAAGACGCTTTCCGTCAAACTGATTCAGAGTATCCCATAAAGGCAGCACATCTTGCACAAAAAGCAGGCGCAGCCAGATTCCTGATCATATCGTCAATGGGGGCAGACCCGGACTCTATGTTTTTTTATAATAAGGTAAAAGGACAGATGGAAGAACGGCTTAAGATGCTGAATGCTTTCAGCCTCCATATTTTCCGGCCGTCCCTTCTTGCCGGTGAAAGGGCAGAGTTCAGGCTGGGGGAAAAAACCGGTGAGGTTTTGTTAAAGGCTGCAGGGC
The DNA here is from genome assembly GCF_020171945.1 of Bacillus infantis. GTDB lineage: Bacteria > Bacillota > Bacilli > Bacillales > Cytobacillaceae > Bacillus_AB > Bacillus_AB infantis_A. The sequence goes on from NZ_JAIVAP010000003.1 coordinate 520,793, forward strand.
CATTTATGAAGGGAAAGCTTCAAAAATATAAATCGATCCCGGCAGCCGATGTGGCAAAAGGGATGGCAGCCGCCGCAATTCATGATAAGGAAGCCAGAAAGGCTGCAAGGATATATGAATCAGATGAAATAGCCCGCCTTGCAGAAAAGTAAAAAACCTCCGCCTGACTGCGGAGGTTTTTTACTTTTTATTATTTAGGGATTTATAACTTGTATGTCTTGTGGATCAATATCACTTGATCAACGTCCAGCAGCTGCGCCGAGAGCACAAGCCAAACCTCCCAAAAAGGCAAAGACGCCTTTCCTGGAGGCTCTCGTCTTAAGGGCTCCAGGAAGTGGATCATGCGCTGCCGCAGGACGTGCCGTAAGCCTGCGTTAATTAAGGGTGAATAGGGCGCTTGCGCTTCCGTTCTTATTACAGCGCTTACATTTTGCTGTCAAAATACTGATTCTTTAATGACTTTGTAGTTCTTATGGTTAACAACAGTCCTTTGTTCCAATTCAAGATCACGATAGTCATCCATATATGTAAGGTCGACAATCACCGAATTTTCGTTCACTTTTTCAACTATGCCCTTCAGGCCTTCCCTGAATTCAATCACGTTTCCGACTTCTGCTTTCTTCATAGAACCTCTTCCTCTCCCATGTTTGTTTCTTCTCTAAAAGCTTATTAACATTTTGCACTACTTTTTGAATTTCGTAAAGAATTTTGAACATTTTTAACTGAAACTTCCAATTTTTCGGGTTCATACTCGTGGAAACTGCATAACTGCCATTCTGCAAGTATTTCCGTGGAAATTCTTATAGTAATTTGGTATACAGGTAGTATGTGAAAAGGAGGTATTGGCATGGAACAACACTTGGTGAACGAATTGCTTGATAAGCTTAAAAACGGCGAACTTGCGGAGTACTATGTAAAAAAGGAAGATTTCCTTGAGTTTCGGAGTGTGCTTGTCAGCCGCCCGGACTTTAAGCATTTCCGCGGCATAGGCCAGCGTGGCGGAGATGTATTGTATCAGTATCTTTCTGAGCCCCGCAGCTGAAGACTCAATATAAATAGGAAGGGAGACGATGAAGCATTGAAGTTTAAAGACATGACAGTATTCATTACCGGTGGTGCAAATGGGATTGGCAAGGGCATTGCCAAGTCATTTGCTGAAGAGGGTGCAAAGGTAGTTATTGCAGATATAGCTGAAAAGGAAGGGGCTGAGCTTCAGGAGCAGCTGGTATCTGAAGGCAGGGAAGCCTTTTTTGTGCATACGGATGTGAGAGATGAAAGAAGCGTTATAACTGCAATGGAAAAGACAGCCGCTCAGTATGGAAATATAGACATCCTCATCAATAATGCCGGGGTTTCAAAGTTCATTTCATTTACGGAGATGACATTGGATGAATGGGATGAGATCCTCCAGACTAATTTGCGGAGTGTTTTCCTCTGCAGCAGGGAAGCTGTGAAACTGATGAAAAATGGAGGCTCAATCGTGAATATGGCTTCAACCCGGGCTTCCATGTCAGAACCTGACACAGAGGCTTATTCGGCATCTAAAGGAGGAATCACAAGCATTACCCACGCTCTGGCAAGAACCTTGGCAGACAAGGGAATAAGGGTAAATTCCATTAGCCCGGGCTGGATAGAAACAAGGCATTACGATGAATTGAGGGAAAAGGACCATAGCCAGCATCTCTCGGGAAGAGTAGGAAAACCGTCTGATATAGCCCGCTGCTGCCTCTACCTTTGCGATCCGGAAAACGATTTTGTAACCGGCGAAAATATCGTGGTCGATGGGGGAATGACCAGGAAGATGATGTACGAGGAATAGCAGGATTCCTTCTAGTTTTTTCGCAGCAGCAGGATGCTGAAAATAAAAACAGTCCCAACGAAAATCAGGCAGCTAAAGAGATGGGTAAACATATGAAGCCTCCTCATGTGATTTATTCCATCATATAGGGGATTCATAATGTTTCCGTTGCATGAACGTAAAGTTCCAGTAAAAAAACACCAGCAGAATGCGGCTGGAGTTTTTTTATCTTGATTTGTAAGAGCCGGCAGCCTTTCTGGCATACTCTTTAAGCTGCTGGATGATCTCAAGGCTTTTTTCGCTGCCTTCTGCAGATACGAAGCCATAGATGCTGCTGTTCCATTCGTGCTTTTGCCATACCGGTTCGCCGGTCATGGTGATGAGGGAATCGTTGATGATAAAAGAAATTTCCATCAGCAGCTTTTTTTCTCTTACCGGAAGGTCCATGGCAGCCTTGAAACGCATGCCATTTGGGCTTAAATCCATAATCTCCGCTGTACCCGGCCTCGCCTCAACCGGTTTATCGTCAATTTTAATAATCCTGAAGGACCCAAGGAGCGGCTTCGGGAATTGAAATCGGAATGGCTCATCCCGTTTATATCTCATATGATCACCTTAAATTATTTTATCTGTTAAATCCTGTAAGTTTATTGAATCACCAGAACGCCTTTTTTGCAACCATTTTCTGCGCTAAGGCTATTTCTTCCAAACGCTTGCTATGCTTACATAATTACATGTTATATTAAAATAGACAAAATATTAGAATTATAGAGGTGTGCGAATGCTGGATAAAATAGAAAAGCTGAAAAGCGAAATTGGAAAAGTAATAGTCGGCCGGGATAATGAAGCAGAATTGCTGGTAATTTCCCTCATCTTCAATGGCCATGTGCTTCTTGAAAGCGTGCCTGGGACAGGCAAGACACTAATGGCAAAAACATTTTCAGAAACATTCGGGGGAAGGTTCTCGCGGATTCAATTTACACCTGACGTACTTCCTAGTGATATAACCGGGATCCAATTTTTTAATCCGAAAAGCCATGAATTTGAGTTCCGCCCAGGGCCCATACTTGCCAATATTGTGCTTGCTGATGAAATAAACAGAGCTACCCCTCGTACACAGTCAAGCCTGCTTGAGGCCATGGAAGAACGCCAGGTAACAATCGACGGACATACATTCAGGGCGGAAGAACCCTTTATGGTCATTGCCACGCAGAATCCGGCTGAGTCGCAGCAAGGGACCTTTCCTCTGCCGGCTGCGCAGCTTGACCGCTTTTTCATGAGAATTAAACTGGGCTATCCGAGCCTCCAAGAAGAAAGAATGATACTAAAGGGGAAAAGGAGGCCGTCAGCACCAGTCACTCAGGCTATAAGCCTGCAGGAACTTGCCGGATTGAGGGAGGCAGCAGCACAGATACATATATCAGAAGAGCTTGAAGGATATCTGCTCGAAATTGTCAGGAAGACGAGGGAAACCCCTGCCATTGAACTTGGGGTCAGTCCACGGGGTTCACTTGCCCTGCTGAGGGCTGCAATCGGCGCTGCACTGATAAAAGGCAGAAGTTATGCCGTCCCGGAGGATATCAAGGAGATGGCACCATATGTGCTGGCACATAGAATCTATCTAACCGCCGAAGCATCCCTTACAGGGACAGAGGAAGAAGTAATCAAAAAAATCATCGATTCCGTTGAAGTGCCTGTTGAAGCAGGTGCCCGCTAGAATGGGTTGGAAAAAGTATACGGTCGAAAATCGGTCCATGCAGATTATGTCTGCACTTGCACTGCTGCTGGTTTTGCTTAGCCTTTATTTGGCTTCGGCGATTTTGTTCCTAATGTCAACTTTGTTTTTTTGTGTTCTCCTTGCCAACAATTATTATTTGAAAAAAATGGGGGAAGGCGTTGAATTTGAAAATAAAGCTGTCAGGAAAAGGATGTTTATTGATGAGCATCATGAATGGGAGCTGGATTTTGTAAATAACGGACTTCCAATATTGAATGCACGGCTATATATATATTTCGATGATATTGTAATCCCCTTGAAAGGTGCCCAGCAGCCGAGATTTTCAAAATACGAGCTATCCATTCCATTCACTCTGCCAAGGAAAGGGGAATATTCAGTCCGGATTCCATTTTCAGCCGGCAGGAGGGGGCTGGCGAAAATCCGCAGCATGGAGCTGCGGATTCCCCATTTCTTCGGTTTTGGCGAGACAGTGCTGGAATACAGGGCTATAGTCGCCCAGGAAGCGCTCATCTACCCGAAAAGGCTGCCCGTTGAAAACAAGGAAGAGTTTGTTTCAGCAAAACCGGGATATGAAGCTGCCAGACATACACTTTTTCAGGATGTGATGTCTCCTGCCGGCACGAGGAATTATGTGCCGACAGACAGCTTCAATCAAATACACTGGAAAGCGACGGCAAGGAGCCAGAGCATCCAGACGAAAGTTTATGAAACGGTTTCTGAAAAAGGCCTGCTGCTTTCTTTGAATCTATCCGAAGGATACTCCATTACTCCGAGGCTTGAGGAGCTTCTGAGCTGTTCGGCCGAGCTGGCATATACAGCTGCAAAAGATGGCATTCCTTTTGCAGTATGCATGAATATCAGGACAGCAGGACCCATCCCCTTTCAATATATACCTGCCGGGACCGGAAAGGCGCATCTGCAGAAAGTGCTGGAAAGCTTTGCGGTTGCAGGCTATCACTCAGTCCTGTATCCATATGACAAGATGGCTGCCCATTATACAAGGCATTTTGCCCTGCAGCCTTATATTATCCACGGAGGCTCCAAGCCGCAGGCTGGAGAAAAGTATTTTAAAGAATTGGAACAGAAAAGTTTTACAGTGCTGGAAATGCAGCTGCTGGAGCAAAAAGCCTGGATAAAGCCGTTGTCAAAACCTATTCATGAAGAGGTGGTTTAAGTGCCGGGAATCAAATGGCATCCCTATTTGACGCTCATTTCGGAGGCTGCTCTTGCAAGCATGCTGCTCTGCCCTTTGTTTATGCCCTCAGGCGACTGGCTGCCGGTTTTATATTCATTCTCAATCATGGCAGCATCAGCCGTGCTGTTTTTCTTCCTGCTGAATGCAGGGGGCAGCAGAGGGAGCCTGCTGTTTTTTGCCGCTGTACTGCCCTTTATCTTCATTAGCGGAACCCTTCTTGGCTTCTCGTGGTTCGCCCTGCTATGTTTCGGTGTGCTTGTATTCTGGCGGACGGAATCTGCTTATAAAGACCCTGGGGGAAGTTCTGGCAGCAATCTCTTCCTTCTTGTTTTCGCGGGCGGCTTTGCTGTTATCCTGGCCGCTGTTTTTCTGGATCGAACATGGATAGGCAAGGTTGTTTGGATGGTCGTCCTCCAGGAAGCCTTTATTATCGCAGCAGGATTTTTTTCAAGATTGGCCGCATCCGGAACTTCCAAAAAAAATAAAGGTCTTCTCATTCGTGATTTTGTTCTTGCCATGCTGGTGATTTTTGCGATGGGAGTGGCAGCTGTGTTTGCTATTCCCGCTGTCAGCGGGCTGTTCTTTTCAGTGATGAGGGGCATTGCTTACCTTTTTGGCGCAGCAGCATCTCCATTTTTCCAATGGGCAGAAAAACGCGACTGGAGCGTAAATTTGAATGAAGAACCTGAAAGCCAGGAGCAGCAGCTGGATGAGAGCAGGGAACAGCCTTTGATGGAAGAACAGGGTCAGGGATTTGAAATGGTGCTCGCAGCAGCAGCTGCTGCCTGTCTTATTTTTATCATGTATTATTTATATAAGAAAAGGAAGAGAACCTCCGGTGGTGTGATGCAGGATAAGGAGAAATCATATATCACTGTCGAACGGGAGCCTGGCAGCGATGAAGGGCTGGACCGCCGCAGGAAACGGACAGAGGCGCCTTTAGACCCTGTCAGGAGGGAGATATACCAGCTCGAAGCATACAGTGATAAACTGCAGCTCGGCAGAAGGCAGTCCGAAAGCTTTCCGGAGTGGATGAAAAGGATCGGCCTGCATGTTGACCCTTTTACCAGCTGCGTATATGAAAAAGTAAGATACGGAGAAAAGCTGGCTGACGCCGCTGAAGCTGCTGTTTTTCTGAAAGAGATTGCCTTATTGAAAAAAGATCTGAAGCGTGTTCATCTGCACCTTGTTAAAGAGGGTGAACTATCGTCAGGCAGACTCCTGGGCATTTTCCAAAAAAAGCAGCTGAAAGGACGCAAATCCTAACATCTAAAGAAGCCTCCGGCATATAAATCTAAAAAGCACGGAGGAGGCGGCTCAAATGGGATTATCAATACAAGAACGTCTTAACAGGATCATGGACCTTGCAGATTCAATATTAAAGCAGCTGGTCGAAGACCGGACTGAATTCGGGGAAAAGGATTTGAAGCAGGCAGCCGAACTGCTTGCAAGATGCGTGAAAGAAATGGCGAAGCTGCAGTCACAAGGCACAGATAACACGCCATATGAATATGAGGCAGCCATTAATAAGCTGAGAGTAAGTTATAATATCCTCTTTTTGGGTAAAGAAAAGAAAACTATGGCAAATGAAAGCGTTTCATAAAAAAAATACCTGCAAATCCTTAAAAAATAAGGCATTAACGTTGTCTAAGACGGGAGGAAATGCTATTCTTTTTTTTGAGATGTTGGTTGTCTGATGACTTGAAAAAAGGCGACTAAACTATACTTAATTTCATACATGAATAAACCATAGATGGAAAAAATACTATTGCGTGGATAAATAAATGCAATATGTACTGGCGCTTTTGGCCTGTTCCATTTAGAACGGGATGCGGCTTTTATGGGCGTTTCCGGCAACTGCTTAGTCGTTTTGGCATTAATGAGTTAAGATTAAGTTAGTAGGCAACAAACTCATATACATCTTGCTATGATTAATTAATTTTAAAGGAGACTGATCTCAATGGTTGAAAAACAATTTAAAGTAACGGCTGAAACTGGAATCCATGCTCGTCCAGCTACACTATTGGTTCAAACTGCAAGCAAATTCGATTCTGATGTGCATTTAGAATATAAAGAAAAAAAGGTTAACTTAAAGTCAATCATGGGTGTTATGTCTCTTGGTGTCGGCCAGGGCGCTGATATTAAGATCATTGCTGAAGGAAACGACGAAGCTGAGGCTGTAAAAGCACTTGAAGATACTCTAACAAAAGAAGGACTTGCTGAATAATGAGCTTTCTACAGGGAATTGCAGCTTCAAGCGGCATTGCGATTGCAAAAGCATACCGTTTGGTAGAACCTGACCTGTCTTTCAGCAAAAAGACGGTTGAGGATGCAGACAGTGAAGTCGGCCGCTTTCAGCAGGCTTTGGCCACTTCCAAATCAGAGCTCGAAGCAATCAGGGAAAAAGCGGAAAAAGACCTTGGCGCAGATAAAGCGGCCATCTTTGATGCACACCTCCTGGTACTCAGCGATCCGGAATTAATTTCACCCATCGAAGACAAAATTAAGACTGAAAAAGTGAATGCTGAACAGGCATTGAAGGAAACAGCTGATATGTTCGTCAGCATGTTCGAACAAATGGACAATGAGTATATGAAGGAACGCGCAGCAGACATCCGCGATGTCACCAAGCGTGTGCTTTCCCATTTGCTTGGAGTCCAGGTCGTCAATCCAAGCATGATTGCTGAAGAAGTGATCATCATTGCGGAAGACTTGACTCCGTCTGACACTGCGCAATTGAACAGGCAGTTTGTTAAAGGGTTTACAACCGATATCGGCGGAAGGACCTCCCATTCAGCCATCATGGCCCGTTCAATGGAAATACCTGCGGTTGTCGGCACTAAGACAGCTACAGAGGAAATCCAGAATGGCGATATGGTGATTGTGGACGGTCTTACTGGCCAGGTTCATGTGAATCCTACCCCTGAGGCAATTGAAAGCTACAAAGAGCAAAATGCTGCCTTTGAAGCACAGAAAGCCGAATGGGCGAAGCTTGTCAACGAAAAGACGGTATCAGCAGACGGCCACCATGTGGAACTGGCTGCCAATATCGGAACGCCTAAGGACCTAAAAGGAGTCATCAATAACGGCGGTGAGGCTGTAGGCCTCTACCGTACAGAATTCCTTTATATGGGCAGGGACCAGCTTCCGACAGAGGAAGAGCAGTTTGAAGCCTATAAAGCTGTTCTTGAAGGGATGGAAGGAAAGCCTGTTGTAGTCCGTACACTGGATATCGGCGGGGATAAAGAGCTTCCTTACCTGAACCTCCCGAAGGAAATGAATCCTTTCCTTGGTTTCCGTGCAATCCGCCTGTGCCTCGAAGAACAGGATATCTTCCGTACGCAGCTAAGAGCATTGCTGAGAGCGAGCTCTTACGGAAATCTGAAGATCATGTTCCCAATGATCGCTACTCTGGATGAATTCCGCCAGGGGAAAGCAATCCTTGAAGAGGAAAAGCAAAAGCTTGCATCCGAAGGCGTGAAAACAGCCGATAAGATTGAGCTTGGCATCATGGTCGAAATCCCATCGACTGCTGTCCTTGCCGATCAGTTTGCCAAAGAGGTGGACTTCTTCAGCATTGGCACGAACGATCTCATCCAGTATACAATGGCAGCGGACAGGATGAATGAAAGGGTATCTTATTTATACCAGCCATATAATCCGGCCATTCTGCGCCTTGTAAAAATGGTGATCGATGCAGCCCATAAAGAAGGCAAATGGGCCGGCATGTGCGGTGAGATGGCAGGGGACGAGACCGCCATTCCGCTTCTGCTTGGCCTCGGTTTGGACGAGTTCTCTATGAGTGCCACTTCCATCCTGAAAGCACGCTCGCAAATTCTTCGCCTGTCCAGGGAAGAAATGAAAGAGCTTGCCGAAAAGGCGCTTCAAATGGGAACAGCAGAGGAAGTAGTGGCAGCTGTTAAGCAGGCAACACAAAAATAAAAATCTTTGTAAAAAAGGTTTTAACCTGATAAACACGGGGAATATGCAGAGTAAGCACTTAAGCAAGATGTAAGTAAGCTGATCATTCTCATTTTCCCCCCTTACTGACCGACTGGCATTGCCAGTCGGTATTTTTTGTGTGCCGGGCATGTTCATCAACTAGGCGGTGCAAGTCCGCTATGGGCGTTGGGATATGCGAACCATTAGCTGAAGGCAAGGGTGTCCACGGTGACGTGGAATCTGAAGGAAGCC
>NZ_JAIVAP010000004.1 GCF_020171945.1 Bacillus infantis
ACAGCTAGGCTTGAAATCATTACAAATAATCATTTCATAAAACTTTCGAGGCGCCGTATACCGAACGGTACGTACGGTGCTGTGAGAGGTCGGCACGGTGACGTTCCTCCTACTCGATTTTATTGAAATACGAGTTTCTTTCTGTTCTTAAAAGTAAGGAGACCCGGTTACAAATCCATATACCGCATCTTCGACTATTTCGTGCAGATCCGCTTCTGCATCTTCATTTTTCTTCTCCTCAATACTCCTGTAAAGCTCTTCAAATTCCCTGCTCCCAGGCTTGAGAAAGCTGCCGTCATGGCCGTACTGGCCAAGGCAGCCCGCCACCATTTTATATATCAATTTTCTGTCCATCGAGATTCCTCCCTCCTCGCCATTATAGCCAATTCTTCCGCCAATGGAAGCCCGGGCTGCAGGCAGCGAAACTCTGGAAAAACAGCATATCTGCTGGCAGGCAAACCGGAATAAAGAAATTCGTCGTAAAATTTCCATTGAATGCGAACGCATATTCGCTTAATATAGTGGGTATAATGAATTAGAACAGATGTTCTTTTTTCAGCATCTGAAGTGAAAGCCAATGAACCGCTAAGAGGAATGCAGCCAAGCGCCAAGGGAGAGAAAAGAAATGATCGATTACAGCACGATGCCGAACAACCAAATTTTATGTGTGGATATGAAAAGCTTTTATGCAAGCTGTTCCGCTGTGATGGAGGGCCTCGACCCGCTTGAATGCTATCTTGCTGTAGTAGGTGATAAAAAACGGAAAGGGAGCATCGTCCTCGCCGCCTCCCCGCGGATGAAAAAGGAATTTGGCGTCAAGACCGGAACCCGCTATTTTGAAATCCCGAAAGATCCCCGCATTATCGTGGTAGAACCGAAAATGGCCACCTATCTGAGAATTTCCACCGAGATCACCCGTGTATTTCACCGCTATGTCCCGAAAGAAGCCATCCATACTTATAGTGTAGATGAAAGCTTCATCAAAGTGGACGGAGCTGCCAAGCTTTGGGGCGGCGCGTATACCATTGCCGAGAAAATCAAGGATGATATTGAAAGGGAGTTCCAGCTGCCCTGTGCCATCGGCATCGGCCCCAATTTGCTGCTCTCCAAGCTCTGCCTTGATCTTGAGGCAAAGCAGAAGGGGATTGCCGAATGGACATACGATGACGTCAAGGAAAAGCTCTGGAAGGTTTCGCCCCTGAGGGAAATGTGGGGCATCGGGAGAAGGGTGGAAAAGACCCTGAACGGAATGGGCATTTTCACTGTCGGACAGCTGGCCCGCTATGATCTGGAAGCACTGGAAAAGAAATTCGGGATCATGGGGAACCAGCTTTACCACCATGCCTGGGGCGTTGATCTTTCCGACATTGGCGCACCCATCATGGAGGGGCAGGTCAGCTTTGGGAAAAGCCAGATCCTGCTGCGCGACTACAAGGATGAAGGGGAGATCAAGCAGGTGGTCCTTGAAATGTGCGAAGAGCTGGGAAGAAGGGCAAGAAACCACCGCAAGGCGGGAAGGACAGTAAGCTTTGGCGTCGGGTACAGCCAGGATGAATTCGGAGGGGGCTTCTACCGGTCGCGCACCATTGATCAGCCTACCAATGTCACCATGGATATTTACCGGGTCTGCCTGGAGCTTTTTCAGGAAAATTACTCTGGAAAGACGGTCCGGAAAATTTCAATGGCTCTCGGCAATATTGTGGATGACCATGAATTCCAGCTCAGTCTTTTTGACCTGAACAGCTGGAAAAGCCGCGAGCTCGGCTACACCGTCGACAGCATCCGCCGCCGTTTCGGATCCGGTGCGCTGCTGCGGGCGATATCATATACTGCGGCAGGGACAGCCAAGCATCGGGCCACACTGGTCGGCGGCCATAAAATGTAAGGAGGCAGAGATATGATCCGGGACAGGGGAAGGATAAAATGGACGTCAATGATGCTCCCAGAGCATGTAAAGCTGCTGCGCGACTGGGCGAAAGAGGACACCTATGAAAAGCCGAAGGAACTGGATGAGCAGCAGCTTGAACAGATGAATGAGACGCTTGCCGAAGCGATGGAGTTCGGTCAGGCGGTTGCCATCACTCACTTCCGGAGTCATCGCCATGAACTCGTAATCGGAAACATCCACTATTGGGATGAAATCGGCCAAAAGCTTCATGTCATAGACCATTTTGGCGAGGTCCACCGCATCCCGCTGAACGCGGTTGCCGATGTCAGGGCCGCCGGGGAATAGCAGCAGGAAAAAAGAATGGATTTGCGCTGGGGGAGCACCTTATAGGCAGGAGGTGTTTCTTATGCCAAGAGGCAAAGAGCTTGAGCAGCTGCCGATGTCCAATATTGCTCCGGGAGCAGGGGCGGATAAAGGGAAGTTTAACCGCCATTCGCTCAGCGGAATGGAGCGGAAAGACCAGCCCCGTCCGGAAGATGCCGGGGGAAAATAGCCCTTGATCCGGCAGACGGGGCCGCCACCTGCCAGTCCGGCTTTAACAGCAGGGCAAAGCGGGAGCGCTGAGCAAATGAAAAGGTGGAATGCCTGCTTTATGCTAGAATGGGATTATGAAATGAAAGCAGGTGATTTTCCCATGAAAATTACAGTCACTAGAACAGCACAGGAAAAGCTCAAGGAAAAGACAGCCGGAAAAGAAGGCTATTTAAAATTAAAATATGATACAGAAGGCTGCGGCTGTGTTGTCAGCGGCGTAAGTGCCTTATGGCTGGTGGATGGAGTGGATTCCGGAGACAGGGAAATGAGCACCGATGCCGGCAGCATCTATATAGAAAAATCAAAAGAAGTCTTTTTCGATGAAAGCATGACAATTGATTATTCCGATCAAGCCAATTGCTTTCAGCTGAAAAGCCCAAATCAATACTTGAATCCGAGAATGAGCTTCATTAATAAGCTTTCCTGAGGCAGGCCGCAATGCGGTCTGTTTTTTTTGCGTCTCAACTTAAACAGGCGGCCGGAGAAATAGATAAATGGAATTTTTTATCAATTCAGGTTTCAAAAAAGACAGATAAGGCTAGAGAACCATAGCGCACCTTGGCGCATGTGACAGGCTGTTCCTTCATTTAATGATAAAAGAGATGCTAAAGGGGGCGGGAGAATGAAGAAAAAGGCAGGCTTATGGTTCATGCTGGCAGCCATCTTCCTTGCAGCATGCCAGCCTAAAACCTTCGAGGAAGCGATGAGCACAGAAGTGCCTTTCAATGTCCAGAAGGTAATACATAAAGAAAAGGTGAAGGGCGGCACGGTTGTTTTGTATCTGACAGAGCAGGAGCGGGAAGCGGACAATGGGGCGGAAAAGGTGCAGGCAGTTGCCGCCGCCTATCTGCAGGAAAGCAAGAAAGCCGGCTGGAAGAACGCGGGCCATAACCATTGGGAATATAAGCAGAACGATCATATGACGGTCTATCCGGAAACCTTCTATCAATATGACACGGAAGGCAATTTGAAGCATAAAGTGCCGGTCGTGTTTGGACGGATCCTGAACGATGACATAAAGGCCGTAGAGGCGGGGAAGAAGGATTCATTCCAGCCGGCGAAGCTGATTGAGACGGACGAGGGACGCTTTTATTTTGCGGCCGGTGAGTTCGAACTGGTGAGGGGCCTGTCTGCCGAAGGAAAGGCCCTCAGCCAGCAGAGAAACAGATAAGGATCAGAAGATGAACGGCGGACGAGAATGCGGAAGCCAAGGCATAAAAGAAGGGAGGAGGCTTTAAGGAGCCTCCTCCCGGTCTGTTTAAGAACCGGCAGCCACCGGACCTTTTTTGAAAATATAGTCTTCAAGAAACTCGTCGATGGCTTTTTCATAGTCATTGCGGTTTTCATTCAAGGATTGGGCATGGACCCCGTTCATGGCAAGAAACAGTTTTTTCGGACCGGGCTTGCGCAGGAAAAGGGCCTCTGTCATGGTGGGCAATATAAAATCATCCTTGGTGCTGTGTATGAACAGCACCGGCTTTTTGATCTGGTCGATGACCGCTATGGGAGACACCTCGTTAAGGGAATATTTTTCCCTGAGCCGCAGGAAGATATCTGCAACTGGCAAAACCAGCTGAGGCGGCAGCTTCATTTCTGTTTTCAGCCGGTAGGAAAGCTGCTCCCTGAAATCCGAAAATGGACAGTCGGCCACATAGAAATCAGCACCATCCTCAAGCATGCCCGCATACAGCAGCATGGTTGCAGCTCCCATTGATTCACCATGGATGCCTAAAAGCAGGTCATCCCCTTTTTCTTCCTTCAGCCAGTGGACAACGGCCTGGAGATCGAATTTCTCATAATGGCCATAGCTCGTCGTCTTGCCGCCAGATTCTCCATGCCGGCGGTGGTCATAAATCAGGGCATTGAATCCGCGGTTGAGAAACAGATTCATATACTTGATGCTGTTTGTTTTATTTTCGGTCACCCCATGGCAGATGATGATGTATTTATTAGAGGAGTGCGGCTCTGCGAGAACCGCCTTCAGGGAATAGCCGAAAGGGGATGGGATAAAAACCTCCCTTTTCGCAAGGCTGCTGAAGGAAAGAGGATCTACCCTCCCGGCTTCAGTTTCCCTGTTGAGGATGAAGCTGTCATCCTTTTTCTTCATATACATGATCCGATTGGTGAAATACACACCGATCGAGGTTAAAAAGACGAGCAGTGAAAAAAGGTAACGGAATGCCTTTCTCAAGACGATCCCTCCAGAATAAGATTATTTCTTTATTTTATCATCAGCCGGAGCTCTTCGGTATGAAAACGGCCTGAAAAGGGCGCCGTTTTCTTCATAGCGGAAAAAGCCGCATCTTTAACACGAAAAAAGCCGCGAAAAACGCGGCTGTCGAACGGCTATTGCGGAGAATTTTGGCCCCTTGCCGGGTGAATCGCTTTTTCCAGCTCCTCAGCAGCAATCGTATTGTTGACGGTATCACTTGCAGGCTTGCCTTTTTGGCTGTTCCCTTTGTCACGCTTCTGGCTCATGCTGTTTCCTCCTTTGGCTTCTTATCAATTCTTAAAGTGGCTCACAAAGGCGGAAGTTATGCAGGCGAATATGAACAGGATTATGAACCGGCCTGTTCCCGGGAGGCCTCTGTCAAGTGCAGCCGGTATGCGGCGCTTTCGATTGGGCGGCTTAAATGGGGCTTTACAATATCAATCGCTTCAACAAGAAGGCTCAAATCGATGCCTGTGCTGATCCCCATCCGTTCAAGCATGTTCACAACATCCTCGGTTGCCGCATTACCTGCCGCACCTGGAGCGAACGGACAGCCGCCAAGGCCGCCTGCAGAGCTGTCGAAGCGGTCGATCCCTGCCTGGAGGGCGGCGAAAATATTCGGTAAAGCCATTTTCCTTGTGTCATGGAAATGCGCTGTCAGCAAGACATCCGGAAATTCGCGCTTCAGCCTGCTGAACAGGGAGTACGCTTCATGTGGGGCAGCCATGCCGATCGTATCGGCCACGCTCAGCTCATCTGCCCCGGCGAGAGTAAATTGGCGGCAAAGCTCAACAGTCCTGTCTTCCTCTATTTTGCCTTCATAAGGGCAGTAGAAGCTGGTCGAGATGCAGGCGCGCACAAAGCAGCCTTTTTCCTTCAGCTCCCTGACCAGCGGCAGAATCCCCTCCATGCTTTCCGCTGTTGTCTTGTTGATATTTTTTTTGTTGAAGCTGTCGCTTACCCCAACGAAGACAGCAATCGCGCGGCAGCCGGTCATATAGGCGCGCTCGATCCCCTTCCTGTTGGGGGCAAGGAAAATATCGCGCACCCCTGATCCAATGGAGTTGGCGGCAATTTCAGCTGCGTCCGCCATTTGCGGCACCCATTTAGGGGAAACAAAGGAGGTAAGCTCCATCTCGGCAAAGCCGGCTTTTTTCAGCGCGGATATGAATTCCTTTTTAACAGGGGTGGGAATGAACGTTTTTTCATTTTGGAGCCCGTCGCGCGGGCCAACTTCTATGATGGTCGCTTTCTTTGGCAGGCAGAGGGTCATGATTTCACTCCTGACAACATATTTTTATTTGTAGATTGCAAGATTGATGAAAGGGCTTTCTTATATTGTAGGAGAAAAGAAAAATAAAAAGCAAGAATAATAGAAATTTTGACAAAATAAAAGGAATTTCTCATTTTTGGCTCGAACTAATACATATTGCAATTAAGAAAAGCGCAAGCGCCTTGATCCCTAAAGGAACGCAGACTAAGAACGCCACGTCCTGTGGCAACGTCTGCATGACCCCCATCCCGGGGCCTTAAGACGATTCTCCCGGAAAGGCGCTCTTTGCCTTTTTGGGGAGTGGCTTATGACCTCGAGGGGGCAGGCGCTGAAGCTCGACAGTTATCAGAGTCTAAAAAAATACTTCTTTATCTTGCAAGAAAGGGTGAATAGCATGAAGCAGACAGACATCGTAATAGCAAGTGCTGTAAGGACGGCGATCGGGAGCTTTAATGGGAGCCTGAAGGGAGTTTCGGCTCCGGAGCTTGGGGCAGCTGCCATAAAGGGTGCATTGGAAAAGGCGGGGCTTGAGGCAGGGCAGGTGGATGAAGTTATCATGGGGAACGTGCTGCAGGCGGGACTGGGCCAGAATCCGGCAAGGCAGGCAGCTATTTTGGCGGGGATTCCTGAAAGCGTTTCCTCTATGACAATCAATAAAGTCTGCGGCTCCGGCTTGAAGGCGGTGCATCTTGCCTGTCAGGCGATCCTGGCAGGGGATGCAGAAGTCGTCATTGCGGGCGGCATGGAGAATATGAGCCAGGCTCCTTATTTGCTCAAAGGCGCCCGCGATGGGTTTAAAATGGGCGATCAAAAGCTGGTAGACAGCATGGTCTCTGACGGGCTGTGGTGTGCATTCAATGATTACCATATGGGCATGACAGCGGAAAACCTGTGCTCGCAGTATGGCCTGAGCAGGGAAGAGCAGGACACATTTGCAGCCTGGAGCCAGGAAAAAGCGCAGAAAGCACAGGAGGCCGGGCGCTTCAGGGACGAAATTGTGCCTGTTGAAATTCCACAGCGCAAAGGGGATCCGGTCATCTTTGACAGCGACGAATATTTGAAAAAAGGAACGACAGCCGAAAAGCTTGCAGGCTTGAGGCCGGCCTTCAAAAAGGACGGCTCCGTTACTGCCGGCAATGCCTCCGGCATTAATGACGGTGCCGCAGCCCTTGTTGTGATGAGCAGGGCAAAGGCGGAAGAGCTCGGGATACAGCCGATTGCTGTCATCAAAGCAAACGCAAGTGCCGGCGTAGATCCGAGAATCATGGGAATCGGACCGGTGCCGGCGGTCAAGAAGGTGCTGGAAAAGGCAGGGGTTTTAATGGAAGAACTGGATTTGATTGAAGCAAATGAAGCTTTTGCCGCTCAATCCCTCGCAGTAGCAAAAGAACTCGGCTTCAACAATGAAATTCTGAATGTAAACGGCGGGGCGATTGCGCTTGGCCATCCGATCGGCGCCAGTGGTGCAAGGGTCCTTGTTACGCTCCTGCATGAAATGAAGAAGAGGAATGCAGTGAAAGGGCTGGCGGCACTTTGCATCGGCGGCGGCCAGGGAGTAGCGACAGTGGTTGAGCTCGCCTAGTCCAGCCTGCTCTGAAGGGAAGAACAGCACATGAAGAAAAATATGAGAGGAGAGAAACGATGAAAACAATACATACATCCTTCAAGGAAGCAGTTGCCGGCATCCAGGATGGAGCGACACTGATGGTGGGCGGCTTCGGACTGTGCGGCATTCCTGAGAACCTGATCCTTGCCCTGGTGGAAAAAGGGGTGAAGGACCTGACCGTTATCTCCAACAACTGCGGAGTGGACGATTGGGGTCTCGGTCTGTTGTTGAAAAATAAGCAAATCAGAAAAATGATCGGCTCTTATGTGGGCGAAAATAAGGAATTTGAGCGCCAGGTGCTATCAGGGGAAATCGAAGTCGAGCTGCTGCCGCAGGGAACGCTGGCAGAGAAGATCCGCGCCGGCGGTGCCGGCATCCCGGCATTTTATACACCTGCTGGCGTAGGGACTCCGATTGCGGAAGGAAAAGAGACCAGGATCTTCAACGGAAAGGAATATTTGCTTGAAGAGGCGCTTTCCGCAGACTTCAGCCTTGTCCGTGCATGGAAAGGGGACCGTATGGGAAATCTCGTATACCGGAAAACGGCGAGGAATTTCAACCCTATGATCGCAGCCGCAGGGAAAACAACGATTGCGGAAGTGGAGAACCTTGTAGAGACTGGCGGGCTGGAGCCGGAAAACATCCATACGCCGAGCATTTATGTTCAAAGCATCATTAAAGGCAGCCAGGAAAAACGGATTGAGCGCCTGACTGTCAAATCATAACTAAGAAGAGAAAGGAGCAGCAGATATGAGCAGCGATAAAGGCGCCGTGCGCGAGAAAATTGCCAGACGGGCAGAGAAAGAAATTAAAGACGGATTTTATGTAAACCTCGGCATAGGCATGCCGACACTTGTAGCCAATTATATTTCCGAAAACAAGGAAGTGGTCCTTCAATCCGAGAACGGGCTTCTTGGAATAGGGCCCTATCCGGATAAGGAAGATGTGGATGCCGACCTGATCAATGCCGGAAAAGAAACCGTTACGGCCATACCGGGGGCAGCCTATTTTGACAGTGCTGAATCTTTTGCGATGATCCGGGGCGGGCATGTCAATGTCGCCATTCTGGGAGGCATGGAGGTTTCCGAGGAAGGGGACCTGGCCAATTGGATGATCCCAGGCAAAATGATCAAAGGCATGGGCGGTGCGATGGATCTTGTCCATGGGGCGCAAAAGATCATTGTCATCATGGAGCATACAAATAAAAACGGGGAAAGCAAGATACTCAAGTCCTGCTCCCTCCCGCTGACAGGCAAAGGGGTCGTGGACCGCATCATTACAGAGCGTGCCGTGATAGATGTAACAGACGAGGGGCTAAAGCTGGTTGAGGTGGCGAAAGGCTTTACGGTCGAAGAAGTGGTCAGCTCGACCGGTCCGGAACTGCAGGTGGGCGACGCGGTCTTAACAGAGGCATTTTAATGAAAGTTGGGTGCAGCCTCTGCGGCTGTACCTTTCTTCTGTATACAGAGAGGGGATATCAAATGGGAATCACTTTTAAAGGGATCGATCATATTCAGCTGGCAGCTCCAAAAGGGACAGAAGAGCAGGCCAGGGAATTTTACGGAAAGCTGCTGGGGCTTGAAGAAATCCCCAAGCCTGGGAATCTGCAAAAGAGGGGCGGCTGCTGGTTCCTCTGCGGAAGCCAGGAGGTGCACATCGGCATCCAGGAAGATTTTCTTCCGGCCAGGAAGGCTCATCCGGGCTTTGTTGTCGAGGATCTTACCGGACTGCGGAGCAGGCTGGAAGAGGCCGGCGCAGTGATCAAGGAGGAGCCGCCGATTGATGGAAGAAACCGCTTCTTTACAGAAGATCCGTTTGGGAACAGAATCGAGTTCCTCGAATTTATCAGCTGATCCTTACCGAGCAGGGAAGAATTCTGCACTGCTCCTTGTATGCTATAATATCCTGTAAATACGCAAAAAGAGGGATAGAACATGAAGAAAAAACGCCAAACAGCACAGCGGAAAAAAGACGACAAGCCGGTTACACTGGGGGATATGCTGAATCAGGACCTGATGGATCAGCTGAAGGCAGCAAAGAAGCAGCTGAAAGATGAGGAATTGAAGAAGGCAGAAGAAGAGGAAAAAAGAAAGATAGAGGAACGGCGTTTAAAAGAGAAGAATAAAAGCTTTGAAGAGCTTCTTCAGGAGAGCAATTTAAACTGGAAAGAGTATAAATGATGGAAACTGGACCGAGGAAGGTGGAGGTCGTGCCGTACTGCGAAAGCTGGGCCATTTCCTTTCAGGAGGAAAAACAGCTTCTTGCTGCAGTCTTCGGAGAATCAGCAGCCATACACCATATTGGAAGCACATCCATTCCCGGCATGAGCGCCAAGCCGATCATTGATATCCTGGCCGAAGCGGACAGTGCCGGCCTTTTTGATGAGGCAGCACCCGAGCTGCAGGGATGGGGCTATATAGCCAAAGGAGAAAATGGCATCCCTGGCCGGAGGTATTTTGTAAGATTTACCGAAGCGGGGGAAAGGCTTGTCCATCTGCATTGTTATCCAAAAGGGCACCCCGAAATCGGCCGGCATCTGCTGTTCCGGGACTATTTGCAGAAGCATCCGGAGGAAGCCGGTTTATACAGCAGGACAAAGCTGGAAGCCGCCCGGAAATACCCTTATGATATTGAGTCCTATATAAAGGAGAAGGATCCGGTGGTGAAGCTGCTTGATGAAAAGGCGCTGGATTGGCGCCTGCAAAAAAAAGAAAAGGAACAGGATCTATCATGATCCTGTTCCTTTTTTATGGTTATTTGGCAGTCGACAGGGCCTATCTGTGCTGTCCATATTGATTTGCCAGGCTGATAGACTGGATGGCCGCCAGTTCTTCAGCTGATAAAGGACCAGCTGCCGCCGCCCTTGCATTCTCCCTGACCTGTGCGGCCGAGCTGGCGCCGGCTGCCACCGAAGCTGCTGCAGGATTAGAGAGAACATATTGGAAAGCCAATTCTGTCATCGAACGGTTGCCGGCTGCGCCTTTCAGCCTGCCGAGAACGTCTTCAAGCTCTTTATAGCTGTAATCAAGATAACCGTTTTCCTTTACAGAACCAGAGGCTTTGCCCAGCATCTTATCGCTCAGCATCCCTTTGGCGAGCGGGCCGCGGACCACGGCGCTGATGGCATTCTCTTTAAGAAGCGGAAGGGCTGTCTCCTCCGGGCGGCGGTCCAGGATGCTGTATTGCATCATGACAGAAGCGATATTGGACCTTTTCACGTATTCCCGGATCACATTTGGCCTGATGGAGGAAATCCCATAATGGCGGATGAAGCCCTCTTCCTTCAATTCCTCAAATGCTTCAATTGTTTCGTCTATCGGATCATCAAGGGTGCCGCCATGAAGCTGGTACAAGTCGATATAATCAGTTCCCAGCCGCTTCAGGCTTCCTTTGACGGCTTCTTTAATATAAGCCTTAGAAGGATCCCAGCTCCAGCCGTCCTTTACTTCATTCCAGCGGTTGCCTGCTTTTGTGGCAATAATGACGTTTTCACGCACTTCCTTGAGTGCTTCGCCGACGATTTTTTCATTTTCCCCGAAATCGTACAGATCTGCTGTATCAAAATAGTTGATTCCTTCTTCCAAAGCTGTCTCGATGATCTTCTTTCCTTCCAGGGCGTCTGTCCCAAGCGACATGCAGCCAAGTCCCAGCTCGCTTACATACAGTCCCGACTTTCCTAGCTCCCTCTTTTTCATATCTTCACCTCAAACTTATGATGAATCCATTGTATCGAAAAGAAGGGCACAGCCACAAATATAAAGGCTATTTTACCCTTCGGAGCCGGACTTTTTTCTGGCTGGCAGCTGTCTCTGCCGAATCGATCCATTCCTTGATCAGTGTATGTTTCAAAGTGTACTCTCTCAATTTTTCACGAATCTCCCATGCCTTGCCTGCAAGGATGACGCCTTTAGAGTGGACGTGGACTTTCAATTCATACTCCCCCAAATAAAGTATGATAAAATGTATGAGCAGATAATCGGATTAGAACTGGAGTGATAGAACAGTGAAGCATCCTTTAGAAGAAAAAACGATAAAAACAGAGCAGATTTTTAACGGGAAGGTCATCTCCCTTCAGGTGGATGATGTGGAGCTGCCAAACGGAAAAAGCTCAAAACGGGAGATAGTCAAGCATCCTGGAGCAGTAGCTGTCATTCCCCTTACTGATGACAACAAAATTGTGATGGTAGAGCAGTTCAGAAAACCCCTTGAAAAGGCAATAGTGGAAATTCCGGCAGGCAAGCTTGAAAAAGGCGAGGATCCGGAGCTTTGTGCAAAGAGGGAGCTGGAAGAAGAGACAGGCTATGTTTGCGGAAAAATCGAAAAACTCGTTTCCTTTTATACTTCACCAGGATTCGCTGATGAGATTCTCCATATTTACGCAGCAAGGGAACTGAGCAAAAAAGAAAACCCTGCTGTTCCGGACGAGGATGAATTTGTCGATGTAATCGAGCTTACTCTTGAAGAGGCACAGGCTTATATAGCAGATCAGAAAATCCATGATGCCAAAACAGTCTATGCTGTCCAATATCTCCAAATCGAACAGCTGAAAAGCAGATGATGCTTCAAACTTATTATGCCGATATGCACATCCATATCGGCCGGACAAAGTCAGGGCGCGCGGTTAAAATAACCGGGGCCAGATCACTTGTGTTTTCAAATGTCATCGAGCATGCAAGGGACAGCAAAGGGCTTGATATGATCGGGATAATTGACTGCCATTCACCTGAGGTAATAGAAGAGATGGAAGAGCTGATGGCCTTGGGCGAGCTTGTGCAATCACCTGAAGGAGGCCTGCTGTACGGCGGCCTCGCAATCATCCCAGGGTCAGAGCTTGAAATCTATGATGAAAGCTGCAAGGGCCCCATCCATGTTCTCTGCTATTTTCCAAGCCTTGATGTGATGAAGGAATTCTCTTCATGGCTGAAAGGCCGCCTTAAAAATATCCATTTAAGCTCACAGCGGATTTATGCATCCGGGAAAGAACTGCAGTCACAGGTAAAGGCACTTGGCGGGTTATTCATTCCGGCCCATGTCTTCACGCCCTTCAAAAGCATGTATGGAAAAGGGGTGGACCGGACGCTTGAGGAGGTCTTTGATAAGGATCTCATCGATGGGATTGAACTGGGCCTGAGTTCGGACACAGAAATGGCTGATATGATACAGGAGCTGCACCAGTACCCTTTTCTCACAAATTCAGATGCTCACTCCCTCGGAAAGATAGCCAGGGAATATCAGCAGATCGAAATGGCCGGGCCTTCATTCAACGAGTTTCATTTAGCCTTGAAAAGAGAGGGAGGGAGAAGGATTTCCGCCAACTACGGACTGGATCCGCAGCTGGGGAAATACCATCAGACGGTTTGTATGGACTGCCATTCCCCCCTCGCTTCCGGGCATAATGGCTGCCGGGAGTGCGGAAGCCGAAAGCAGGTGAAGGGAGTGGCCGATCGGATTATGGAGCTGAAGACAGCTGTGCATCCACCGGCAGACAGGCCGCCATATGTCCATCAAGTGCCGCTCGAATTCATTCCCGGCCTTGGCCCGAAAATCCTTGGAAGGCTGCTTGATCATTTTGGGACTGAAATGGACATACTCCACAGAGTGCCGAAGGAAGCCCTGGAAGAGGTCATTCCAGATAAGCTTGCTGTGCTGATCGTCAAGGCGAGGAGCGGCCAGCTCAGCTTGAAAGCAGGCGGCGGAGGGAAGTACGGAAAGGTTGAGCAGGAATAGCAGCTGGACCCGGAACAATCGGAGAACCGGGCTATACTGTAAATGTCTCGCAAAGAACTGGATCCATAGAGCGGATCCGGTTTTTTCTATTCTTTTATCTTTGCAAAAATGCAAGTGTCCCTCAGTGCATCTCCACTGGCGCAAAGGGTATTTTTTCTTAAGGTAGCTTCCAGCGTAAAGCCGAGCTTTTCGGGGATTTTTCTGCTTGCTGTGTTCTCCGGGTCACACCGGATCTCAATTCTATTGGCAGACAGGCTGCTGAATGTAAACTCAATAAGGGCTTCGACCGCTTCGGAAATATATCCTTTCTTATGATAGCGCGAATCGCACCAATAGCCGATTTCAAACCTGCCGGCCTCCCAGTCGATGCGGTGCAGGCCGGTCGAGCCGATGAAGCGGCCGTCTTCTTTGCGGTATATATGGAGGCGGATATCTTCTCTCAGCCAAAATTTAGCATATGAACGGCGGATTCCTGCTTCTGTTTCTTCAAGGGACTGCTCCCCGGCAGCGAAAGGCAGCCATTTTTTCAGCTCATCCTTTGATGCCATGACAGCATCAAACACTTCTTTCCCATCTCCTGGCAGGCAAGGCCGGATATACAGTCTTTCTGTCTCTGCAATGATCTCAGGAAAGTCGATTAAAACCGGATCCATTTTCCATTCCTCCTTTGTGATTGTTCCGATTATATCGGGTGGCACAAAGACTGGCAATATATTTTTTAAATAATGGCAAAATGATAGAATCCTGTCATAGACTGCTCTTTCCAGCATAGGATGTAGTAATAGATTCTACAGGAGGAAGAGCAATGAAGAAACGTATGTACCAGAACTTTGCAGCCAATCATTTCCGTGAGCATTCCTCGATTTACTTATTCGTCATCGTCCTGTTTCTGATGGGGGTCATTTTTGGAGCCGTAGTGGTGAACAGCCTGAGCTTCAATCAAAAGGAAGATTTATATTACTACCTATCGCAATTTTTTGGACAGGTATCGGCCGGCACTGTAGCTGAATCACATGATCTTTTTATCCAAAGCCTGTTTCATAACAGCAAGTTCATCGGCCTGATGTGGCTTCTCGGCATCTCGATCATCGGCCTGCCGGTCATTCTTGTGCTTTTATTTATGAAAGGGATGGTTGTCGGATTCACGGTCGGCTTTCTTGTGAACAGGATGGGCTGGGATGGATTCCTGCTTTCCTTTGTGTCGGTCATGCCCCAGAATATCATCATCATTCCGGTCTTTATAATAACCGCAGCGCTGACAGTGGCCCTGTCTTTAAAAATGATCAGGAGGCAATTCATGAAAAATCTCGGCCAGCCAGTCGTGCCTATGTTTGGGAAATACCTGGCGGTGTTTTGTGCGGCAGTTGTATTATTATCAGTGGCTGCCGGCATAGAAGCCTATCTTTCCCCGGCTTTGATGAAATCAGTTGTCAGCAGTGTAAAACCTTGATCGCTTATTTTGATTCATTATAAGATGATAATTAATATATTTTAATATAATATTTGTATCTTCTTATTTATAATGATTTTATTTTGAAAACATCTCCCTATCTGTTATAATGAGAACTGACAGTGCGAGGGAGGGACTTTACGGGATGGAGACTAGAATAGATAGAATTAAAAAACAGCTGCATTCGTCAAGCTATAAATTAACACCGCAGCGTGAAGCTACAGTCCGTGTGCTGCTGGAGAATGAAGAAGATCATCTGAGCGCGGAAGATGTATACCTCCTTGTCAAAGAGAAGTCGCCTGAGATAGGCCTGGCGACCGTTTATCGCACACTGGAGCTATTAACTGAACTGAAAATTGTCGATAAAATCAATTTTGGTGATGGAGTTTCCCGCTATGACCTGAGGCAGGAAGGCGCCGCACATTTCCACCACCATTTAGTATGCATAGAATGCGGGGCAGTAGATGAAATCCAGGATGACCTTCTTGAGGATGTCGAAGCGATTGTCGAGCGTGACTGGAACTTTAAGATAAAAGATCACCGCCTGACATTTCATGGCATCTGCTACCGCTGCCAGGATAAAGAAGACAGCGCTGATGAGGCTGAATGACTGGAACCTTTTCTTTTAACCGGAAAAGGTTTTTATTATTCTCCAAAAAACAGCTTGAATGGCCAAAAGCTTTAGCCAGTGAGGTATAAATCTTGTCCAGCTTGGCATATCTTTTATTATAGAATGCAGCTGGAGGAAGAATGATGAGATCCTGGATGACTATGACGTTTAAAACATTGAAGGTATTTGTCCTGTTTACGGGATGTACAATCCTTTTTTATTACGGGCTTTTGTGGTTAAATGAAGAATATCAGAGCTATCACCGCTATGATGAGCCGGAGGGCAGCGCCGTCAGGGTATCTGGTGATGCAGTTTCTGATGAAACCGACTGGTTTGACAGACTGATTCTGTTTTACCTGAATGGGGAGTAATGCATAAATGGAAGACAGGCTGAAAGATTTTGTGCACTTTTTATTGATTGAAAAGGGACTGGCCAATAATACAATTGTCTCTTATGAACGGGATTTGAAAAATTATCTTAAATTCATTGTGAAAAGCGAAGGGCTTGCCAGTTTGAATGAAGTCCAAAGAGTCCATATCGTCCAGTTTCTGAAAAGGCTGAAGGAACAGGGGAAATCTGCCAAGACCCTTGCCAGGCATATTGCTTCCATCCGTGCCTTCCATCAGTTCCTGCTGAGGGAGAAGGCATGCGAAAATGATCCATCTGTACATATTGAGTCGCCGCAGCAGGAAAGAAGCCTTCCTAAGGTTCTAAGCATGGCAGAAGTGGAAACCCTCCTGGAATCGCCGTCAGATTCGAGCCATTACAGCCTCCGCGACAAAGCGATGCTTGAGCTCCTGTATGCAACAGGCATCAGGGTCAGTGAACTGATCGGACTGCAGATAGGCGATGTCCACCTGACAATGAGTTTTGTCCGCTGCATCGGGAAAGGAAATAAAGAAAGAATCATCCCGATCGGGAAAACAGCTTCAGAAGCCATTGAAAGATACCTTCTGCATGGAAGGCCGAATTTTGTTTCAAAAAGCCGCAGAGATGATACCTTGTTCTTGAACCATCATGGCAGGCAGCTGACCCGCCAGGGGTTCTGGAAAATACTGAAAAAGCTTGCAGGCGATGCGGGCATCGAAAAAGAACTGACCCCTCATACCTTAAGGCATTCATTTGCCACCCATCTGCTGGAAAATGGAGCTGATTTGCGGGCAGTACAGGAAATGCTCGGTCATGCGGACATATCGACAACCCAGATATATACCCATGTCACGAAAACAAGGCTGAAGGATGTATATTCGAAATTCCATCCCCGGGCCTGATAAAACCGGGGTTTTAAATCTGCAAAAAAATAAATCTGATAAAACTGCTGAATTTAAAGCAGTTTTTTCTTGTTTTTTAGGCTATTAGTTTTGTAGAATATAGATGTCAGACTTCTGACGATTATAAACCTCTTCCAGGTTAATACTTTTGAAAAAGGGTAACATATATTTGTAAAATAAATTGAAAACGTGTACATGTTTAGGAGGAGATCACATGAATTCGCATACATATAAAAGAATCTTTCTAATTGTTATGGATTCGGTGGGAATAGGCGAAGCGCCGGATGCTGAGCGTTTCGGCGACAAGGGTTCTGATACGCTTGGCCATATCGCTGAAAGGATGAACGGGCTGAACATGCCGAACATGGGCAAACTGGGCCTCAGCAACATCAAAGAAATCAAAGGTATTGAAAGAGCAGAGAAGCCGCTCGCTTCTTATACAAAGATGCAGGAAGCATCAAACGGAAAAGACACCATGACAGGGCATTGGGAGATCATGGGGCTGAATATCGAGACACCGTTCAGGGTATTCCCTGAAGGCTTCCCGGATGAGCTTTTGTCAGAGCTTGAAGCCCGCACAGGCAGAAAGATCATTGGGAACAAACCGGCCAGCGGAACTGAGATCCTTGATGAGCTTGGGGAAGAGCATATGAAGACAGGGGCCCTGATTGTTTATACCTCGGCTGACTCGGTCCTTCAGATTGCAGCCCATGAAGAGATTGTACCGATTGATGAGCTGTACACGATCTGTAAAATTGCCAGAGAACTGACACTTGATGAAAAATACATGGTTGGAAGAGTGATAGCCCGTCCTTTCATCGGGCAGCCGGGTGAATTCAAGCGCACTGCGAACCGGCATGATTATGCCCTGAAGCCATTTGACAGGACTGTCATGAATGAGCTGAGGGATGGCGGCCTGGATGTACTGGCCATCGGAAAGATTTCCGATATCTATGACGGCGAAGGTGTGACAAAGTCACTTCGTACTGTCTCTAATATGGACGGGATGGATAAGCTCCTCGAAACGATGGATATGGACTTCACAGGCCTGAGCTTCTTGAATCTTGTGGACTTTGACGCCCTTTTCGGACATAGACGGGACCCGGAGGGCTACGGGAAAGCGCTGGAAGAATATGATGCGCGCCTTCCGGAAGTGTTTGAAAAGCTGAAGGAAGATGATTTGCTCATCATTACAGCTGACCATGGGAATGACCCGGTCCACCCCGGGACAGATCATACACGTGAATATGTCCCATTATTGGCTTATTCCAAGGGTATGACAGGCGGAAAAGAGCTGCCGGTCAGGCAGACATTCGCTGATATCGGCGCAACTGTAGCCGAAAACTTTGCTGTGGAAGCGCCAAAGTTCGGGAAAAGCTTCCTGGGTGAATTGTAAACCCGGGTCAAGATTTTAAACACTGACATGCTGAGACATTAATGGAGATTGGCAGCCGAAGGCCATGGCCGTTCAGCCAGCTCAGTACAGTCTGATAAAAAGGGGATTATAAAATGGACTATGGAAAAATTCAAAATGCAGCAAAATTTTTAAAAGAAAAGTATGGAGAAACGCCTAAAATCGGCCTGATCCTCGGTTCCGGGCTCGGTGTCCTGGCAGAGGAAATCGAACAGCCAGTAAAAATTCCTTATAATGAAATCCCTGATTTTCCTGTTTCAACAGTTGAAGGGCATGCAGGCCAGCTTGTATTCGGCCTTCTGAACGGTGTGCAGGCTGTGGCGATGCAAGGGCGCTTCCACTATTACGAAGGCTACAGCTTCGACAAGGTCACTTTCCCTGTAAGAGTCATGAAAGAGCTCGGAGTGGAAATCCTGATTGTGACAAATGCTGCCGGCGGTGTCAATGAAAGCTTTGCACCAGGAGATTTAATGCTTATCTCGGACCATATCAACAATATGGGAAGCAATCCGCTGATCGGACCTAATGACTCCAAGCTTGGCGTCCGTTTCCCTGATATGTCTGAGGCATACTCCAGGGAGCTGCGCCAGCAGGCAAGAGAGATTGCAGGCAAGCTGAATATCAGCATCCAGGAGGGTGTATATGTTGGCAATACCGGCCCTACATATGAAACGCCTGCAGAAGTGCGGATGCTCCGCACGATGGGCGGTGATGCAGTCGGCATGTCAACAGTGCCTGAAGTAATCGTGGCAAGGCATGCGGGCCTTAAGGTACTCGGCATTTCCTGCATTTCCAATATGGCAGCAGGCATACTGGATCAGCCGCTTAACCATGAGGAAGTAATTGAAACGACTGAAAAAGTAAAGGCGAATTTCCTCTCTTATGTGAAAGAGCTTGTACGCCAGTTTGGTGCTTAAATAAAGAAAAAGTGGTGACGAATATGAGAATGGTGGACTTGATAGAAAAGAAACGCGACGGCAAAGAGCTGTCTTCGGAAGAAATCCAATTCATAATAAAAGGCTATACTGATGGTTCAATTCCTGACTATCAGATCAGTGCCTTGACAATGGCAATCTTTTTCCAGGGCATGACAGAAAATGAAAGAGCCGACCTGACGATGAGCATGGTAGAATCCGGGGATCAAATCGATCTGTCAAAAATTGAGGGCATTAAAGTCGACAAACACTCCACAGGGGGAGTCGGCGATACAACTACGCTGGTGCTCGGCCCTCTTGTAGCAGCTGTCGGCGTACCGGTCGCGAAGATGTCCGGCCGCGGCCTTGGCCATACAGGCGGTACTATCGACAAGCTGGAAGCGGTTGAAGGCTTCCATGTAGAAATAGAGAACGAGGAATTCATCAAGCTGGTCAATCAGAACAAGATTGCTGTCATCGGACAGAGCGGAAACCTCACGCCGGCGGATAAGAAACTATATGCCCTCCGCGATGTGACAGCAACGGTTGACAGCATCCCGCTGATTGCAAGCTCCATCATGAGCAAAAAGATTGCAGCCGGTGCAGATGCGATTGTCCTTGATGTAAAAACCGGGGCAGGCGCCTTCATGAAGACACTGGAGGATTCAAGAGAGCTTGCGAAAGCCATGGTAAGAATCGGGAACAATGTCGGGCGCAAAACGATGGCTGTCATTTCAGACATGAGCCAGCCGCTGGGCTTTGCCATCGGCAATGCTTTGGAAGTGAAAGAAGCGATCGATACATTAAGGGGCGAAGGGCCCGAAGATTTGACCGAGCTGTGCCTTACACTGGGAAGCCATATGGTTGTTCTTGCTGAAAAGGCAGAAACTCCGGCTCAGGCACGTCAAATGCTGGAGCAGGCAATCAAGGACGGATCCGCCCTTGAAGCAATGAAAACCTTCCTCAGCTCACAGGGAGGGGACGCATCTGTTGTCGATGATCCTTCCCGTTTGCCGCAGGCTAAATATGTATACGAGCTTGATGCCAAAGAGGACGGCTATGTCTCTGAAATCGTAGCAGATGCAGTGGGAACGGCTGCCATGGTACTTGGTGCAGGCAGGGCGACAAAAGAGTCTGAAATTGACCTTGCTGTCGGCCTGATGCTCCGCAAGAAAATCGGCGACACTGTCTCTAAAGGAGAATCGCTTGCCACCATCTACAGCAACTTCGAGGATGTAGAAGAAGTCAAAGAGCGCCTTTACAAGAATATCAAAATCAAAGCTGCCAAAGTAGATGCTCCTGTACTGGTGCATGAAGAAATAACTGAATAAGACTGTATGGAAAAGCTGCATCCTGAAGGGTTGCAGCTTTTTTATGGCTTGATTCGTCCCACATGCATATCCCATCCGCAGTGCCAGCCCAAGTGCCGAAAATTCTTCACCCTTCCCGCCATTAAAGAAATCCTCTGAGTTGCAGTCCCTGAACTTAGCATTCCATCTGAAACGCATCATGTAAAATAAAAACTGCAGCTCCTCCAATTTATTGTATAAATTTGTATCCTTTGGAAAAAATGGAGGCTATAAAGAATGGAGGGTTATGTGATGAAGCGTATCGTTTCTATAATGGTGTTTGTTTTATTATCAGCAATGATGGCACCGGCAGCCTTAGCCGAAGAGAGCGGCGTCAAGCTGGTTGACAACGTAAAATCGGCGATTTTGATTGAGCGGGATACCGGGGCCGTTTTATATGAGCAGAACAGCAAAGAACAGCTGCCCCCGGCAAGCATGACTAAGATCATGACTATGCTTTTAATAATGGAAGCGATTGATAAGGGTAAGCTTTCCATGGATGAAAAGATCAGGGCAAGTGAATATGCAGCATCCATGGGCGGCTCGCAGATATTCCTTGAACCTGGTGAAGAGATGACCACAGAACAGATGCTGAAGGGGATTGCCATCGGATCTGGAAATGATGCATCTGTTGCCATGGCAGAAAGGCTCGCCGGTTCAGAAGAAGAATTCGTCAAGCTGATGAATAAGAAAGCGAAGGACCTTGGCTTGAAGGACACGATTTTCAAGAATGCGACTGGCCTGCCTGTAACCGAGCACTACAGCACAGCCCATGATATGGCCCTAATGGCAAAGGAACTGCTGAAATACGAAGGTATAACCAAGTTTACCGGAACATATGAAGCTTATTTGAGGGAAGATACAGACAAGAAATTCTGGCTGGTCAATACAAACAGGCTTGTCCGCTTCTATCCAGGGGTTGACGGCTTGAAGACAGGTTTTACAAATGAAGCGAAATATTGCCTGACGGCTACAGCTGAGAAAAATGGGATGCGTGTAATCGCAGTAGTCTTTGGTGCTCCGACATCAAAAGAAAGAAATGCTCAGGTAACCAAGATGCTGGATTATGCCTTCAGCCAATATGAGACACATCCAATGTACAAGCGGAATGAAGCTCTTGGATCTGCCAAAGTGAGCAAAGGCGAGAAAAAGCAGGTGGAAGCTTTGACAAGCGAGCCGATCTCCCTGCTGACCAAAAAAGGCGAAGATACAAAGGCAGTCAAGAAAACTGTCGTCCTGAAAAAAGATCTTAAAGCCCCAATCGCTAAAGGCGATCAAATTGGTACGCTGAAAGTTGAAAAAGATGGGAAGACAATCGTGGAAAGTCCGCTGGTGGCCAAAAGCGAAGTGAAAGAAGCAGGATGGTGGACGCTCTATAAACGGGCTCTCGGCATTTTCATGAAATCGAATTGATGTCGAAAAAAAGGCGCATCAAGGAAAATTTAGCGAAACCGCACTAGTTTTGCCTCCAGGAAGGAATAAAGGCCTCCTTCAGCGAAATTGACTCTCTAGTAAGGCTTGATCCATGCAGGGAGATCAGGGCATGGACGGCCGGCCGGATCTGTAAAGGGTTCCGGCAGCAGAGAAGGAGGCTAACAGTCATGAGTCTGATGATTGGATTGGAAGTAAAAAATGATGTGCTGTGCATTCGCTTAAGCGGAGAATTGGACCATCATTCGGCAGATGAATTAAGGGAAAAGGCAACAAACGCCATAGAATCATATGGGATTCGCCATATTGTCCTCAATCTGGAGCAATTATCCTTTATGGACAGCTCAGGCCTTGGAGTGATCCTGGGCAGGTATAAGCAGATTAAGCAGCTTCACGGCGAGATGGTCGTCTGTGCCATTTCACCGGCGGTACAGAGGCTATTCGATATGTCCGGCCTGTTTAAAATCATCCGTCTTGAGCCGACTGAGGAATTTGCACTTCAGCGATTGGGGGTTGCCTGACAATGAAAAACGAAATGAATCTTCAATTCAGCGCTTTGAGCCAGAATGAGTCCTTTGCCCGTGTGACCGTCGCGGCTTTCATTGCCCAGCTGGACCCGACAATGGATGAACTGACTGAAATCAAGACGGTCGTATCAGAGGCTGTTACCAACTCGATCATCCATGGCTATGACAATGACAGCAAAGGGATTGTCTATATTTCTGTCAGCATTGAGGACGGCTATATTGATATGACAATCAGAGATGAAGGCCTTGGGATCGGGGATGTGGAAGAGGCCAGGCAGCCGCTGTTTACAACCAAACCAGAGCTGGAACGTTCCGGCATGGGCTTTACAATCATGGAAAATTTCATGGATGAGATAGAAGTTCGCTCACACCCAGGAGAAGGCACCGAAATCCGTTTAAGGAAGCATTTATCAAACAGTAAAATGCTATGCAATTAAGGGAGTCATGCTATGGATGTGGAGGTAAAGACAGATAAGACCCAGACGTATCTCAAGGATCACGAGGTAAAAGAGCTCATACAAAAAAGCCAGGCAGGAGACCAGGGGGCACGGGACACGATTGTCCAGAAAAACATGAGGCTTGTCTGGTCAGTGGTCCAGCGTTTTCTCAACAGAGGGTATGAGCCGGATGATTTATTCCAGATCGGCTGCATCGGCCTGCTGAAGTCGGTTGATAAATTTGATTTGAGCTATGATGTGAAGTTTTCTACCTATGCCGTTCCTATGATCATCGGGGAGATACAGCGTTTCATCCGGGATGATGGAACTGTGAAGGTGAGCCGCTCCCTGAAGGAAATGGGAAATAAAATCCGCAAAGCAAAAGACGAGCTGACCAAGACTTTTGGAAGGATTCCGACTGTAACAGAGCTTTCTGCTTATCTGGAAATCCCTCCTGAGGATATCATCCTCGCCCAGGAAGCAAGCAGGACGCCATCCTCCATTCATGAAACCGTATATGAAAACGACGGCGACCCTATCACACTGCTGGATCAGATCGATGATGGCAATGATGGCAAGTGGTTTGACCAGATTGCCCTCAAAGAGGCGATCCGCGAGCTGGATGAACGGGAAAGATTGATTGTTTACTTAAGATATTATAAAGATCAGACGCAGTCTGAAGTGGCAGCAAGGCTGGGGATATCACAGGTGCAGGTCTCCCGGCTTGAAAAGAAAATCCTGCAGCAGATGAAAGACCGAATGGATATGTGAATCCATCCGGTCTTTTTTTTTGTGCACCGGCTGGCTTCCGGGCAATCCAGGGCGGCTTTCCATTATCCCCAATTTTTGGTCATCATGATTGGAATTTTATTACGAATACTATTTATACAAGGAAAACACTGTTTGGGAAGTGATCATAATGGAAAAAACGGTTTATGTCCGGCTCAGGAACCGTATTCAAGTGCGTCCGCAGGCTTCCGTCCAGCTAAAGGATATTGCCTTGATTATTGCAGATGAAACACTTTATGAACGGTTAGGGAATCTTTCCATCCATCACGTTTCAGATCATGACCGGAATATTATTGTCATTGACATTGTCCAGGTGATCCAGGCCATTGCCGCAGAAAAGCTGCAGCTCGATATACAGGCTGTCGGTCCCTCCCAGACAATCATTGAGGTGATCTATAAAAAGAAAAAAGCATCCACAGCGTTTTTCCTGCTGATCTGGTTTTTGCTGTTTTTTGGTGCCGCACTGACAATCATGAATTTCCATGAAGATGTCAGCATGCAGACAGTGCATCAGCGGATTTATACAATCATCACCGGCAAAGTGGAGAAAAAGCCCCTGCTGTTCCAAATTCCCTATTCTCTTGGCCTTGGACTTGGCATGATTATTTTCTTTAATCATGTTTTCAAAAAAAGGCTCAATGAAGAGCCCAGCCCGCTGGAGGTTGAAATGTTCAATTATCAGCAGGATCTCGACCGCTATGTCATCATGCATGAAAATAAAGAAAGCATGAAGAACCTTGATGACCATTAGCATCATTATCGTCATTTTCCTGGGATTTGCGGGAGGCGTCTCTGTGGGGGCAGGATTTGTGGCGTTTCTGACTGTGCTGGGGATCATTCCGAGGCTGACCCAGCTGTCAAAGACAATGAAAATGATTCATCACTATGAATGGGCGGTTGTAATCGGGGCGGTTGCAGGAACATCTGCAAGCCTTCAGGACCCGCGGCTTTACTTTCCGGGATTTATCCTTGTTCTTTTCGGTCTGGCAGGCGGGATTTTTGTAGGAATGGTGGCGGCAGCACTTACAGAAGTGCTTAACGTCCTGCCGCTGCTGGCCAAAAGGCTTGGGATTGACGGCAAAATAGTTGTTCTGCTGATGGCCATTGTATTCGGGAAAGTATTTGGATCGCTGTTCCACTGGATGTATTTTGTAGACTGACTATGTAAAGCGAAAGGACATCAAAGCAATGGATGAACGGAGGAAGGTCATACTGATTACAGATGGCGATGAGTATGCAAGAAGGACTGCAGAGCATGTAGCGAAGGATATTGGCGGCAGATGCATCTCTATGTCCCACGGGAATCCATCTGTTTTGTCAGGCCCTGATATTGTAAAGATGATTAAAAAAGCCCCCAATGACCCAGTGCTTGTCATGTTTGATGACTCCGGCTATGTCGGCGAGGGGCTTGGTGAAATGGCCCTTAAATATGTGGCAGGGCATGAAGATATTGAAGTGCTGGGTGTAATAGCAGTTGCTTCAAAAACAAGACAGGCGGAATGGACGCATGTGGATGTATGTGTCGACAGATACGGTGAGCTTACTCCGTATGGTGTTGATAAGCTCGGGGTTCCTGAAATGGAAATTGGAAAAATGAACGGGGATACAGTCTACTGCCTTGATGAATTGGATGTCCCCCTGATTGTCGGAATCGGCGATATCGGAAAGATGTCACGAAGAGACCATTATGAAAAAGGCTCTCCCATCACCAAAAAGGCAGTGGAACTCATTCTGGAAAGGAGCGGATTTTATGGCGGAAACTAAAAAGAAAAACAAAACCCCTATTTCAGAATCACCCGGCAGAAACGAAGACTTTATGAAGGAGCGCATTGGGCTTGGCGTCAGCTTTGATCTCGGTGTCAGGAAGCTGCAGATCCTGAAGAAAGAAATTCAGATATATTATGTGAATGGATTATGTGATACGTCTTTTATCACCCAAATCCTTGAAGAGCTCGTAGAAATCAATGATCATGAGAAACTGTCCTCAAACGTTTTCAATATCGTGAAAAACCGCATTGTCAATCAGTCGGTGCAGCCGATTGAAACGATGGATGAGCTGGTCGACCAGGTGCTGTCCGGCCTGATTGTCATACTGACCGAAGGGGAGACAACGGGTCTTGTTGTCGACGTCAGAAGCTATCCCGGCAGAACACCGGAGGAGCCTGATACAGAGAAAGTTGTGCGGGGCTCAAGGGATGGCTATGTAGAAAATATTATTGTTAATACCGCCCTGACCAGAAGGCGGATCAGGGATGAGCGGCTCCGCTTTGAAATCATGCGGATCGGGGAGCGCTCCAAAACCGATATAGCGATTGCTTATATTAAGGACGTCGCCAGTACAGATTTGATTGAAGTGGTCAGGCAGGAGATTCAATCGATTGATATCGACGGACTGACAATGGCAGATAAAACGGTTGAAGAATTTCTTTTAAAGCAAGGCTATAATCCATATCCGCTCGTCCGTTATACAGAAAGGGCCGATGTCGGGGCGACCCATCTGCTGGAAGGGCATGTCCTGATTTTCGTTGATACATCGCCAAGTGTGATCATTACGCCGACAACCTTTTTCCACCATCTGCAGCATGCTGAGGAATACAGGCAGTCGCCGGCAGTCGGCACATTCATCCGCTGGATCCGCTTTGTCGGGCTGATTGCCTCTTTATTCCTGCTGCCATTATGGTTTTTATTCACACTGGAGCCGCAATTGCTTCCGGATGCCATCAAGTTCATCGGCCCGAATGACAAGACAAATATACCTATCGTCATACAAATCTTCCTGGCCGATATTGGAATCGAGTTCCTCAGGATTGCTGCCATCCATACGCCTACACCTCTCTCAACGGCTATGGGATTGATAGCAGCCGTCCTGATCGGTCAGATTGCCATTGATGTCGGCCTGTTTGTGCCTGAGGTCATTCTCTATGTGGCTGTTGCATCCATCGGAACCTTTGCGACCCCAAGCTATGAACTGAGCATAGCCAATAAAATGGCCAGGCTTGCCATCCTGATTGCTGTCGCTCTCTTCCATACACCGGGTTTCATTATAAGCATAACAGTGTTCATCCTCCTGCTGGCGAGCATAAAATCATTGAACACGCCATATTTATGGCCGCTGCTGCCTTTCAGCCCGAAAGCATTTTTACAGATCCTGATCAGAAGGTCTGTCCCGGGCTCGAAAATCAGGCCAAGCATCGTCCATGCGAAAAACCGGTTTAAACAGCCGGCTAAAAATTGAATATTATGCTAATACCAATTGCAGTTTTCCGGGAATTATGGTAAGTTTTTAACTAAATAAAGGACTAAAGAAGCTGAAATAGACAGTTCAGAAACGGGGACTGTCTATTTTATATAGCCAGGAATATTCCGGGGGTGTGAAAAAGCGGCCGCGGCAGTCTATAATAAGAGTAACAGTATAGAGGGAATGAGGGAGTAAGCATGTTTTTTCATGGGACAGCAAGAGTAAATGGACAATCTCATTTGGAAATCGGCGGTATGGATACCGTTGAATTGGTAAAGCAATTCGGGACACCGGTTTATGTATATGATGTGGCACTGATTCGTGAAAGGGCAAGGGGCTTCAGGCAGACATTCGAAGAGCTCGGGGTAAAATCCCAGGTTGCTTATGCGAGCAAAGCATTTTCTTCTATTGCCATGATTCAGCTGGCTGAAGAAGAAGGGCTGTCGCTTGATGTAGTTTCAGGCGGAGAGCTTTATACAGCATTGGCAGCAGAGTTTCCTGTGGAAAGAATTCATTTTCATGGCAATAACAAAAGCAGGGAAGAGTTGGAGATGGCGCTTCACTATGGAGTCGGCTGCATCGTTGTAGACAATTTCGATGAGCTGGAACTGCTTAAATCAGTCTGCAAAAGCAAAAACACGAAAACAAAGATTCTGCTGCGTGTGACACCGGGAATCGAGGCGCACACCCACGATTATATCCTGACAGGGCAGGAGGATTCCAAATTCGGCTTTGATCTGCAAAATGGACAGGCTGAAACAGCGCTCAAGCAGGCAATATCCTCCCCATGGCTCGAAACACTGGGCATCCACTGCCATATCGGATCGCAAATCTTTGAAACGACCGGCTTTATTCTTGCGGCCGAGAAAATATTTGAAAAACTGTCAATCTGGAAAAAAGAGCTTGCCTATGAACCGGCTGTGCTGAATCTGGGCGGGGGCTTTGGCATCCGCTATACAGATGAAGACGCGCCGATTGCGGCTTCAAAATATGTTGAAGAAATCATCAGCGAAGTGAAAAAGCTGGCCGGCAGCTTCAAGATGGAAATGCCTGAAATCTGGATCGAGCCAGGGCGTTCGCTTGTCGGCGATGCAGGGACAACTCTGTATAAGACAGGCTCAAGAAAGGATGTCCCAAATGTCCGCCATTACCTGGCGGTGGATGGAGGCATGAGCGATAATATCCGTCCAGCCCTTTATCAGGCGAAATATGAAGCTGTGCTTGCCAACCGGCCCCTGGAGAAAGCGGAAGAAACGGTCTCCATTGCCGGCAAATGCTGTGAGTCAGGCGATATGCTGATATGGGATCTGCCTTTGCCGAAAGCCGAGCGGGAGGATCTTCTGGCTGTATTCTGTACAGGAGCCTACGGATATTCTATGGCCAACAACTATAACCGCATCCCGCGGCCGCCGGTTGTATTCGTGGAAAATGGAGAGGCGCGCCTTGTCGTCAAGCGGGAAAGCTTCGAAGACTTAATCCGGCTTGATCTGCCTCTTCAGGAAAAAATCAAGAACTAAGAAAAAAAGCAGCCGAATGGCTGCTTTTTTGAGGCAGTGCTTTAAGGATCTCCATTTTTTTATGAGAAGAAAGCTTTAATAGCGTCAATGGCACTTGAGAAAAAGCGTTTCAGGCTGTCCAGGAAGCCCTGGCCTTCTTCACTTTCGAGATACTTTGTGATCTTGTCCTTTGCTTTATCAAGCTGATCTCCGACCTGGTTCCAGTCAATGTTCAAGTCTTTCAGTTTGTTGAACAGGTCAATCAGGCTTTGCATTTCTTTATCTGTCAGGGTGATGCCAAGGTCCTTTGCCGCATTTTCGATGATGCTCTGGAGCTCTTCATCACTGGCAGGTTTATTTTTGCTGATTTCTTCTTTGATTTTTGCTATCAGTGCCGCAGCATTTTCATTCCCGACCGAATCGCCAAGCTTGGCCGTTTCGACCATCTCTTCATTGGCTGCCTGTTTGACTTCCTCAGGTATTGTCTCATCTGCTGAGATTTCATATGCCTTTATAATACCGGTCAGGGCAGCGGTCCCGGAAACAGGCGAAGGAGCGGTAATATAGATTTCAGCATCTTTTACACCGGCTGTGATCAAGGCATTGATATACATTTCGTCTGTTACCCAGTTGATATTCTTCGTCTCTACTTCAAGTCCTGAGCCGGCTTTGGCGATTGTTACCGCTGAAGAAGAAATGGCTCTTGTGCCAATGAGCGCCTTGCTGATATAGCTGCCCAGATATTGATGTTCCTCTTCATTTGACACAGTGATGGTCATGACATCCTTTGGCGCTTCCATCTCGGCAAGCAGGGCGTTTTTCTGTTCTTCGGAAAGGTTTTCGCCAAGGGTGACGATCATATCTCCTTCGGCCATGTCTGCTGAAGCTCCCGCTGGCAGAATCAGCATCAGAGCAAGGGCAAGCAGCATTATATGTTTGCATCTTTTAAGCATAATGTTCCTCCTAATCTTGTATACGCAAGGCAAGACCCTATATTAATAGACGTACATAATGATATAAAAGTTTCGGGAAAAATTCATCCCCCCGCATCCAATAGTCCCTATTTTCCCAGCGGGATAGATAAAAAAACGCATTTAGTGTAGAATAAAAAAGGAGTTTGGCGATTGGAGGCAAGTGTATACGATGAAGAAGAATAACTGGCTGCTTTTCTCTTTTTTCCTGGCCATCGGGCTGATTTGGGGATTCATCTACTGGCTGGTCATTGTGCCTGGGTCCTGATTCGATCTATATGATTGCTGCCTGGATTAAATTTTTGTATCATAGTAATATTAGTGGAACCTGCAACAAAAATGCTTTCTTACATATCATATACTAGCCGCCATATAGTTTAGACAATGGCTAATTGGGAAAAGATAGTTTGGAAATGTTTTATTTAATGAGGGATAATTATGCTAATTCGATATAAAAAGACATTCGAAAAGATTGCCATGGGCTTATTATCATTTATGCCAAATGAAAAGGATCTGAAGAGGCTGCAGCAGACGATGAAGCAGTATGAGTCGGATGACGGCTGGCAGCTGTTCCTATGGAAGCAGGATGATATAACAGGGCTGATCGGGGTTTCTTTCTTGGACGGCCCTGCAATGGAAATACAGCATATTTCCGTAAGTCCTTCACATCGCCAGCAGGGCATCGGAAAAGCAATGGTCAAGGCTTTGAGGGATCTGTATCCTGACAGGAAGCTCGTCAGCAACGAAAATACAGAACCGTTTGTAGACAAGTGCACGGACGATGAATGCTGAAAAGGCAGAGAACCCAGGTTCTCTGCCTTTTATTATTCGGTATCATTGCGGGCGTCCAATGCAGCTTTCCGCTCCAGGATGACATCCGTCCGGTCTCTCATCGAATGCCGGTGAATGAGCATCAGGTCTGAAAGATCACTTGGGCTCCCCCAGATAAGTCCAAGGGATTCTGCCTTGCTGATGCATAGACGGGCAAGCTCCGGATCAGCCAGGGGGATGGAAGGGCTTGAATAAGGTTCCCCTTTGGCAATGCCCTCCAATCTGCCGCTTATCTGCATCGTGAATTCCTCTCCGCTGATCCCAAGCTCCTTTAGCTGCAGGGGGACCTTGTCCAAAATAGACCGGGCTTTCCGCAGTGTCCGTTCTGCACCCTTAAAGTTGCCCCGGCGATGATGATAGGCGGAAACAGCGAACAAAATGAGGCCTACCCAGACAGAGTCCTTATTCCGCGGGTCTGCTTCTTTCCAGTATTCTTCAAGCACTTCATGGCATTCGAAATAATCGCGGTCTGCATGGAAATGGACAAGATATTTTAAATATTCTTCAGGATACATGTTGACCTCCACTTTGCCCTGGTGACTGACATTTTGCCCCTATTTTATCATATTCCGGCTTGCAACGGTGCGGGGGACAAATGAATCAAGAAGAAAGCCCGGCTTATGCCGGGCCTTCAGTCTATAGTCTTAGAAGCACCAGGATGCTCCCACGATGATCAGCAGAATGAACAATACCACTATCAGGGCGAAGCCGCCTCCGTAACCGTAACCTGCAACTGCTTCTGACATATAACCGATACCTCCTATATAGTCTGCGTTTTTTCTTTACAAATGCATCTTATGCAGGAATGGGCCATAATGTCTGGGCGCATGGAAAAAAGCTCGAATGGAAGGGATTTCGTTCCCCGGCTTTCTGGAAGTTTGTCTGTATTTTTCTATTGGATAACAGAATGGAATCCTCTATACTAGTAATAGCCATTTACAGGCGGGAACCTGCCTGTGTTCGGCGCAGCATCAGGCAAAAATTCAAAATTAGAAATTATGGTGGAAATATGCAGTATAATGTGAAGATTGACGCGTTTGAAGGGCCTCTTGACCTGCTTCTTCATTTAATCAATCGCCTTGAAATAGATATATACGATATACCAGTAGCAGAGATTACTGAACAGTACCTTATTTATATACATACAATGAAAGAGCTCGAGCTTGACGTTGCGAGTGAATTTCTTGTCATGGCGGCTACCCTGCTTGCCATTAAGAGCAAAATGCTTCTTCCAAAGCATGAGGAAGAGCAGCTGGATGATGGGTTTGATATGGAGGAAGGGGAAGAAGATCCCCGTGACGAGCTTGTTGAAAGACTTGTAGAATATAAGAAGTATAAAGAAGCTGCAGCAGAGCTCAAAACCAAGGAGCAGGAGCGCGGACTGATGTTTACAAAACCGCCAAGCGATTTATCGGATTATGCTAAAGACGTGCAGCCTGAAAAGTCAGATCTGAATGTGTCTCTGTACGATGTGCTGGGGGCATTCCAGAAGCTGATGCGGAGAAAGAAGCTCCAAAAGCCTGTCACCGCAAAGGTGGCAAGGCAGGAAATACCCATTGAGAAAAGGATGGATGAAATCCTTGTTCAGCTTCAGCGGTCAAGGGTGAAGACAAGCTTTTACGATTTGTTTCCTTCCGACGAAAAAGAACATCTTGTCGTCAGCTTCCTCGCTGTGCTGGAATTGATGAAGAGAAAACAAATCGAGCTGAATCAGGAACATAATTTTGCAGAGATTTTTGTATCTGCAAGGGAGGATCAATAAGTTTTGGAAATCGTAAATTGGAAAGGGATAACAGAAAGCCTGCTTTTTGCAGCCGGAGATGAAGGGTTATCCTTGAAGCAGATCGCCGAGGTGCTGGAGATGGATGAAAGCCAGGCGGAAACCATTTTGCAGGAGCTTATCCAGTCCTGCGAGGATGATCACACGAGGGGCATTACAGTGGCCCAGTTTGCCGGCACCTACCAGCTGGTCACGAAGAAGGAGAACTCAGATTATCTTAAGAAATTGGTGGAGACCCCAGGGACAGGCTCCCTGTCACAGGCTGCTCTGGAAACCCTTGCCATCATCGCCTACAAACAGCCGATCACAAGGATGGAAATAGAAGAAATCAGGGGTGTGAAAACAGAGAGGCCGCTCCATACGCTGGCTGCCAAGGCTTTGATAAAAGAAGCAGGAAGGGCAGAGGGGGCAGGCAGGGCCTATTTATATGCCACCACAAAGGAATTTCTTGATTATTTCGGTTTGAAGAGTATAGACGAGCTTCCTCCATTGACAGAAAATGACGAGGATGAATATGCCCGGGATGAGGCAGATTTATTTTTCGAAAAGTTTCAGGAAACCTTAGATAATTGATTTTTCTGACACATTCAGGCAGCCCATATGATAAAATATAGCTAGATTGTCCGAAGCTCACTTTTAGCATCCTGCTTTATATCATTTAGCTGTGCCTGCTCCCGCAGCAGTGCATAAGCCGGGGAGTGTCTGGATTGTTTATAAAGCATTGCAGAGGGTATGAATTGGAGAAAGAAATGCCGAACACTTCTGAGGATTTCTTTAACAGGAGCGAGGTGGTGTATATGGAGGAAGGGCAGGAAAAGTCCCTCCATATACTGTATGTACGCTATTTTGAAGAATCCATGGAAAGCTTCACACCATTTGGCTCGGACCCGGTGTTCAAGGCAGGCGGCAGGGAAGTGGCTTTCAGGGATTTAGTGGCGCTTGCATGTCTGCTGAAAAAAACGGGATTCCGGGACAGAAAAAGAGTATACATAAATAACAAGGCTGAATTTGAGTCCTATTTTGACAAGCTGGATTTCGGCAGATTAAGGGAGGTTTTCCATGGCGTAGAAGAGGAGAAAGGTTTTAAGATCGCTTCGCCTCTTGATTTCTTCAATCATCAGCAAGCTTAATGAAGCAGCCTGATGAAGCCTGGCCTGGATTCAAAATAAGGAAGTCCTATACATTGAGAGGCTGTCTGGAGCTGTCTGAAATGGCATGCAGGGCAAGCCGCGTAGCAAGAAAAAGCATGGCATCAGCCTGCAATCTGAAGGGGTGTAACTATGGCGAACACAATCGTTAAATCGCAGACAGAAGAAGTGAAAAAATTCCTGGGAAATACTGTTTCAGAATTGGAAGCCTATCTAAATGAAACAACACTTTCCGGCCTCTTAAAGGAAAAGGACGGGGACCGGAATTATTATAAAATGGTTTTGGGGAATCTGAGAAAACTGCTTGTTTTCTGTGAGGAAGGACTTGATGCCTGCAGTGTACTGCTGAAAAATGAGCCTTTCCCGAAGCCTGCGGCAGAAAAGACGCTTTACCGCATCTACCATCAGTGCATTGACGAATTTTTCTCTCCGAAAAATGATGCATGGTTCGAAAACAGCCGCTCTGCTTATACCGGGAAAAATTCCATTAAGTTTCAGGGAGAGGTCCCTGAAAGCATGAAGGGGATCTTTGACAGCCTGGAAAGTGAGTTCCAAAGGATCCGGGAAGAGCTTGAATACTATGAAACAGATTACCGGACGAAAATGATCCAATCCAAATAAAACAAAGGCTGCCGGCGAGGCGGCTTTTTTTTATACACCAAGGCCGCTGGGAGTGGACATGTACAAATTTCGTTTGGGATAAGCAAATATTTTAACATCGTACATATCAATGGAAAAGGAGGAAGATAGATAGGAGGGAAAGGATTGAGCAAGTTTCACGATTATATCAAGGATGTATTCAATTGGAATGAGGAAATGAAGAGATTTTTGGAATCGGAGGATGTGGAGAAAGACGCAGAACTATGGGTAAAGCTGGATAAATTCTCGGGAGTGATTGAGAAGCTTGACGGGCAGCTTGATGTAGAGGAGCTGAATGCACTCCAGTCCCGTGTGGATGAACTTCATAACGATGTTGAACAGTATTTTGCCAGAAGGCAGCCTGTCGGCAATATTTTTATCAATGAACCTTTTATTCCCGCAGGCGGCCATTCCCTTCCGCCGCTGCCATATGGCTATGACAGCCTTGAACCGTATATTTCAGGGGAAATCATGAGGCTGCATCACACCAAGCACCATCAGTCATATGTTGATGGACTGAACCGGGCAGAGGAAATGCTCGAAAAAGCACGGCAAGAAGGCGATTTTAAACTTGTCAAGCATTGGTCAAGAGAGCTGGCATTTCATGGCTCAGGCCATTATCTCCATACTATTTTCTGGAATAATATGAGCCCATCTGGAGGAGGGAAGCCATCTGGTGCCCTGCTGGGAGAGATAGAAAAGTATTTTGGAAGCTTTGAGCAGTTCAAGAAGCATTTTTCTGAAGCAGCCAAACAGGTGGAAGGTGTCGGCTGGGCAATCCTTGTCTGGTCACCGCGGTCAAGGCATCTTGAAATCCTTCAATCGGAAAGGCATATGCTGCTCACCCAGTGGGATACGATCCCAATTCTTGCCCTTGATGTCTGGGAGCATGCCTACTATCTGCAGTACAAAAATAACCGTGCCGATTATGTTAATAACTGGTGGAATATTGTGAACTGGAAAGACGCAGAGGAACGGTTCCAAAAAGCAAGCCAGCTGAAATGGAAGCCCTTTTAGGAGTTTGGGGATGGCAGGAGGCCATTCCTTTTTTTATTGGGTAAGGCAGAGGTGCCATTGTGCAGCTTAGAAGGGGATGCCCGGTGCTTTTCATTTTTAGTCATAACCTGTCCCAACTCGCATAAACTTGTACAAACATATTAGGAGACGGGGTTTTGGAGAATGAACAGATTGTTTAGATGGATGCTATTACCCTGCATAGCAGCTGTCCTGGCAGCGAATCTGCCTGTAAAGGCACAAGCTGCCTATTCGGCCAGCTCAGGCAGCGCCATACTGATGG
Organism: Bacillus infantis; assembly: GCF_020171945.1. Taxonomy (GTDB): domain Bacteria; phylum Bacillota; class Bacilli; order Bacillales; family Cytobacillaceae; genus Bacillus_AB; species Bacillus_AB infantis_A. The sequence continues at coordinate 34,894 of NZ_JAIVAP010000004.1, forward strand.
AGCAAAGCACCGGGAGGATCCTGTATGAGAAGGATGCTTATACGAAGAAAAGGATTGCAAGCATAACGAAGATTATGACCGCCATCCTGGCCATTGAATCCGGGAAGCTGGATACAAAGGCGAAGGTGAGTGAAAGGGCTGTACGGGCAGAAGGATCATCCATTTATCTGCAGCCGGGAGAAAAAATTCTATTGGAGGACCTGGTTTACGGGCTTATGCTCAGGTCCGGTAATGACTCGGCGGTGGCAATTGCCGAATATGTCGGGGGAAGCCTTGAAGGGTTTGTATACTTAATGAACCAAAAGGCTGAAGAAATCGGCATGATGAATACACATTTTGCCAATCCGCACGGGCTGGATGACCATGAGGATCATTATTCTACCGCTTATGACATGGCCGTCCTGACCAGGTATGCGATGAACAATGAAACATATAGGAAAATAGCAGGGACAAAGATGCATCGGGCGCCGAATCCGAATGAAAGCTGGGACAGGGTATGGAAAAATAAGAACCGCCTCCTCACTGAAATGTATGAATATTGCACCGGGGGAAAAACGGGATATACAAAACGTGCCAAAAGGACGCTGGTCACCACAGCCTCAAAAGATGGTCTGGACCTGATTGCAGTCACGCTGAATGGCCCGGATGACTGGAACGACCATATCGGCATGTATGAGAGCGGGTTCAAGGAATATTCGCTCAAAAAAGTTGTTGAACAAGGGGAAGTCCGGGAGCTGGAGGATACTGCCTATGAAAAGAAAGCCTACTTGAAGACAGACTACAGCTTTCCTGCATCTGAAGGTGAAAAAGACTTATTCCGCGTCGAATACAAGATGCTGAAGCCTTCGGACAGCTGGAAGGAAGACAAGGATTTCCCCGATGTGGTCGGAAGGGCCATTATTTACTTTGAAAACAAGCAAGTGAAAAGTTTGCCGATTTACTTTGAAAAAGAGCCCAGGAAAGAAGAAAAATCTTTTTTTGATTTCTTTAAGAACATCTTCATGACGATTGCTGGAGTGAAAACTGATGGTTAATATCATTTGGGTTGCCATGACCGTGATCGGGATTGTTTTTGCCATTTTCAACGGCACAATGGCCGAAGTAAATGAAGCGGTCTTCAGCGGGGCGAAAGAAGCGGTCACCCTTTGCATCGGGCTCATCAGCATCCTTGTATTCTGGCTGGGTATGATGAAGATTGCCGAAGATGCAGGGCTTCTGAAGAAATTGGCTTTTCTTTTCAGGCCGGTCGTGACAAGGCTGTTTCCTGACGTGCCAAAGGATCATCCTGCAATGGGCTATATTTTATCAAACATGATGGCAAATATGTTTGGGCTGGGCAATGCGGCCACACCCCTTGGAATAAAGGCAATGGAGCAGCTGAAAGCTCTGAATGGAGGGAAAACCGAGGCGAGCAGGTCGATGATTACCTTCCTGGCCATCAATACCTCAAGCCTGACACTCATTCCGACAACGGTGATTGCCATCAGGATGAACTATCACTCTGCCTCCCCAACTGAAATTGTCGGGCCGACCTTGATTGCCACCTTTTGCTCAACACTCGGGGCAATCTTGATCGACAGGTACTTTTATTACAGACGAACCCGTAAAGGATGAGCATGCATGGAAATTGTCTCTTTAATCTCATTATGGTTTATCCCGGTGCTGATTGGTTTTATCCTGTTGTACGGTACTTATAAAAAAGTCCCTACATATGAGAGCTTTGTGGATGGCGGCAAGGAAGGAATCAAGATCGCTGTTTCCATCATCCCTTTTTTAGTCGGGATGCTGGTGGCCATTACTGTCTTCAGGGCTTCAGGAGCGCTTGAATTCATGATGGGTTTTATCAGGCCGGCAATGGAAGCGATCGGAGTCCCGCCTGAAATCGCCCCGCTCGCCATCATCAGGCCGATATCAGGCACTGCGGCACTTGGCATGACAAGTGACCTGATTGCTGCCCATGGGCCGGATTCTTTTATCGGAAGGCTCGCCTCGACGCTCCAGGGAAGCACAGATACGACCTTTTATGTGCTGACAGTCTACTTCGGGGCTGTAGGCATTAAGAAAATGGGGGATGCTCTGAAGGTGGGCCTCCTGGCAGACCTTGTCGGCTTTATTGCAGCGATAGCAGTTGTCATGCTTGTATTTGGTTAAGAAAGGGAAGGGCGCCGGAAAAGGCGCCCTTTTTGTGGTTCCAGTGAAGCCTCATTCTGTTTTCAGTATACTTTTAATATCGGCTGCTTTGAAAATGGGCTGGTTTGTGTCATAATTCATAAGATGGACAAAAAAATGCCATAAGTATTTTATTGAGGTGACATAAATGGAAAGGCTTCAAAAAGTGATTGCCCATGCTGGGATTGCATCGAGACGTAAAGCGGAACAGCTGATTGCAGAGGGCCATGTTAGAGTGAATGGGAAAGTTGTAAAAGAACTTGGACTGAAAGTTTCTTCTTCAGACAGGGTGGAAGTGGACGGGATCCCGGTTGAAAGGGAAGAGCCTGTGTATATCCTGCTGTATAAGCCCAGAGGGGTTATTTCAAGTGTGACGGATGAAAAGGGAAGGAAGGTCGTAACTGATCTCCTCCCTCAGATCAAGGAGAGGGTCTACCCTGTCGGCAGGCTTGATTTTGACACATCGGGACTCCTGCTGATGACCAATGACGGAGAATTTGCCAATCTGCTCATGCATCCGAAAAACGAAGTCGAAAAAGTATATGTGGCGAAGATAAAAGGAATACCACCCAGGGAAAAACTGAAAAGCCTTGAAAGGGGTGTCCGCCTGGAGGACGGCAAGACAGCTCCGGCAAGAGTCAAGGTGCTTTCAATCGACAAACAAAAGAACACAGCCATCGTTGAACTGGTCATCCATGAAGGAAGGAACCGTCAGGTCAGAAGGATGCTTGAGGCCATCGGGCACCCGGTCATGAAGCTCAAAAGGGAGCGCTACGGCTTTCTTACACTGCAGGGATTGAGCGCAGGTGATGCGAGAGAGCTGACAGCCCATGAGGTAAAACAGCTCAGGACTCTTGCGAGCAGCCCCGGCAAAAAGAAAAATTCATAGAAGTTTCACAGTTGTAAGGCTTTGTTAACATCGCCGGGATATTGAATAAGGTATAATGATAGACAGTTGCCCGGGCAGGTGCATATACCTGCACGCAAAGGATTGTATGCGGATTCTTGCAGGGTGCTGCTGCTCCTTCAGAGGGCTTAAGATGAAGCAGTATGAAAGATCGGGGAGGTACTTATGAAAAAACGGCGTCTCGTTATGAGGACAGTCATTTTGCTTGTTCTGGGTGCTGCCGTTGCATACACTCTATATGCAAGCATAACAAAAGATGATATTAAAAAAGTTGCAGTCGGGGAGAAAGCGCCTGACTTTGCTTTGGTTGACATGGATGGAGAAAAGCACAGGCTGTCGGATTATGAAGGGCAGGGGGTTTTCCTGAACTTCTGGGGAACCTGGTGCAAGCCCTGCGAAAAGGAAATGCCTTATATGAATAACCAGTACAAAGAGTTCACGGACGAGGGCGTTCAGGTGCTGGCTGTAAATGTAGGCGAATCTGATTTTGCCGTCAAGAAGTTTGCTGAAAGATATGGACTCGCATTCCCGATCGTCAACGACAAGGATGGCCAGGTACAGAATGCGTATGCCATCGATCCCCTTCCGGCCACATTCCTGATCAATCCGGAGGGCGAAGTGGTGAAAATCCATACAGGCCAATTGACAGAAGATACGATCCGCACCTTTATGGAGCAGATCCAACCTAAGTAACAGGGAGTTTTTAGGATGAAAGAAGTTAAATGCGAATGCGGGCATCTCAATCCGCATGGGACCATACTTTGTGAATCATGCGGAAAGGTGCTCGAGGAGCAGGCAAAAGACAAAAAGCTGATCGATATGAGATATGAAGGGACAGCGCGGCGCTCACAGACCTATAATAAGACATTTGTGGACAAGATCTGGAATTTCTTTTCCTCTGTCAAAGTCGGCGTTTGGATCATCGTACTCACCCTGATTGCATCGGCGCTGGGGACAATCCTCCCGCAGGAAATGTATATCCCTCCAACCATGCCTGCTGCCGAATATTATGAAGACCAGTACGGATGGTTCGGGAAGCTGTATTATGAACTTGGCTTCCATAATCTCTACAGCTCATGGTGGTATTTAATCCTGATTGCTTCCCTCGGCGTTTCGCTGGTCATCGCCAGCCTTGACCGGGCAGTGCCTTTATACCGGGCTTTAAAGACACAGCGTGTTACAAGGCATGAAGGCTATTTAAAACGCCAGCGGCTTTTTGGGATTTCAAAGACTGATAATGTTGACGGACAGTATGAAGTGATCAAGGAAAAGCTTAAATCAAGGAAATACAATATCCGTGAAGAAAACGGCAATGTACTCGCTGAAAAAGGGCGGTTCTCCCGCTGGGGCCCGTATGTCAACCATGTCGGCCTGATCATTTTCCTGATTGGCGGCATGCTCCGTTTCGTTCCCGGGATGTATGTGGATGAAGTATTGTGGCTCAGGGAAGGCGAAACGAAAGTCATCCCTGATACAAAAGGGGAATACTATCTTTCCAATGAAGAATTCACTCTAGAAGTCTATGATAAAGAGAAGGATAATGAAGTCTTTGATAATGCAATCGACAGGGCCGGCACCGTTGCTAAGAACTATCAATCCGATGTGACTCTTTACCGGAAGCAGGGTGAAACCGTTACTGGTGAAGAACATGACCTTGAAAAGGTGAAAGATTACAGCATTAAGGTGAATGAGCCGCTGAAGTTCGAGTCGTTTGCGATTTATCAGGTGGATTACAAGCTGAACGAGCTGAACAAAATGTCATTTTCCCTGACTAATAAAGAATCAGGGGAAACATTCGGCGATCTGACAGTTGATCTGTACGATCCCCAGACAGAATATAAGCTGAATGATGGCTATTCAGTAGAAGTCGTCAGCTATTTCCCGGACTTTGAATTTGATGAAAATGGGGACCCGACAACAAAATCGCGCATCCCGAATAATCCGGCATTTGTTTTTAAAATGTTTACACCGGATAAGCCGGACGGAGAAGTAAGTTTTGTGGCCATTCAGCAGACAATCGAGCCGATGGGGGACAATGAATACAAACTTGCCTTCCAGGGAGTTGAGACAAAGGATGTTTCAGGCCTGACAGTGCGCAAGGATATGACTCTTTGGATACTGGCTCTTGGAGGTGCGATCTTTATGATCGGCGTCATCCAGGGCGCCTACTGGAACCATCGCCGTATATGGCTGCGCCGCTTTGACGGTGAAGTTTGGGTTGCCGGCCACACGAATAAGAACTGGCATGGCCTGAAGAGGGAGATTGAGCTTGCCCTTGAAGATACAGGCATCAGCATTCCTGAAGACCAGATGGAAAATGATAAAACAGATAAACTGGAAAAAACAGATAAGGAGGGACAATAATTGTGGTAGCACTGAGCGGAAATTTATTATACACTGCCTTTATTTTATACTTAATTGCCACATTATTTTTTGGCGGAAGCATCAGGGATAAAAAACATGGCGCCGGCCAAAAGTCTCCAAACAGATGGGCAAGGATTGCCATTACCGTGACCATCGCCGGGTTCGCAGCCCAGCTGGGTTATTTTATCACCCGCTGGATTGCCTCCGGCCATGCTCCTGTCAGCAATCTTTTTGAATTTATGACATTCTTCGGGATGTCTCTTGTTGGAGCATTCATCATTATTTACTTTTTATACAAAACACCGATGCTTGGTGTGTTTACGATGCCGGTCGCGCTGCTTGTCATCGCTTATGCCAGCATGTTTCCGCGCGATATCTCGCCGCTCATCCCTGCTTTGCAGAGTGACTGGCTTTATATCCATGTAACGACTGTTTCCATCGGCGAAGCGATTCTTTCAGTCAGCTTTGCAGCAGGCCTGATTTATCTGGTGAAGGCTGTCGATCAATCAAAATCCAGCAAACGGACCTTCTGGCTTGAAGCAGTCATGTTCGGACTTATTTGTACTATTGGTTTCATTGCGGTCTCATCCATTTTCTCAGCAGCTGATTATAAAGCAAGCTTTACATGGATAGACAAAGGGGACCAGGAATCAGTACTTGATTACACAATGCCTGCCATTACGGGCCCGCATGAAGGAACGCTTACAACTGACGGCAGATTTGAGCCGCTTGTGGAAATGCCGGCCATCATCAATGCTAAAAAACTGAATACTGTCATATGGTCGATCGGGGCAGGGCTCATCCTTTACGGGTTGCTCAGGCTTATCCTCCGCAAGAGGATTGCCGCAAGCATCCAGCCGCTGGTCCGCAACATCAAACTGGACCTTGTGGATGAAATCGGGTACCGTGCAGTATTGATAGGATTCCCGGTATTTACGCTGGGAGGGCTTATCTTTGCAATGATCTGGGCCCAAATTGCCTGGACGAGATTCTGGGGCTGGGACCCAAAAGAGGTTTGGGCGCTTGTCACATTCCTGTTCTATGCTGCTTTCCTTCATCTCCGGCTGTCCAAGGGCTGGCATGGAGAAAAGTCGGCATGGCTCGCGGTCATCGGGTTTGCCATCATTATGTTTAACCTGGTTGCAGTCAATCTTGTCATTGCAGGTCTTCACTCATACGCGGGATCCTGACAATAATTCCATAAAGCCTTCACGATTTCTATGTGGAGGCTTTTTTTAAAATCTTACAGACATTTGCGGCATTCCGGCTGCCCAGGGGACCCCTCGCAGCTGATCTATTAAAGGAGGATTCTATTATGGAGAGAGAAACCAAAATCCTGGTAGTGGACGATGAGGAAAGAATCAGGCGGCTTTTAAAGATGTACCTGGAGAGGGAGAACTATGTGATTGAAGAGGCCGGTGATGGCAGTGAGGCCCTGGAGAAGGCCTTTGAAACTGATTATGATGTCATCCTGCTGGACTTGATGATGCCGGGCAAGGATGGGATCGAAGTATGCCGTGAGCTCAGGGAAAGAAAGGCGACGCCTGTTATCATGCTGACTGCGAAGGGTGAGGAAGTGAACAGGGTCCAGGGCTTTGAAGCAGGGACAGATGATTATATCGTCAAGCCGTTCAGTCCGCGGGAGGTTGTCCTCCGGGTAAAGGCGCTTTTGCGCCGGTCCAGCACGACGAGCTACCTGCAGACTGAAACTGCTGCAAAAGATGTAATCGTATTCCGGCATTTGACCATTGATAATGATGCCCACCGGGTGCTTGCGGACGGTAAAGAGGTCAGCCTGACACCAAAGGAATATGAGCTGCTGTATTTCCTTGCTAAATCGCCTGATAAAGTTTTTGACCGTGAGCAGCTGCTTAAGGAAGTTTGGCAGTATGAATTTTTCGGAGATTTAAGGACAGTTGATACGCATGTGAAAAGGCTGAGGGAAAAGCTGAATAAAGTATCTGAGCAGGCAGCGCGGATGATCGTAACGGTCTGGGGTGTCGGCTACAAATTCGAGGTTGTTAATGAATGATGTTTTGGCGCAGCGTAGTAGGCAAGCTATGGATCACAATCATCTTCCTGGTGGCCTTTGTCCTTTTTACCCTTACGGTGCTGCTTCTTGAGTTTTTCGAGAACAACCAGATCAATGAGATTGAAAAGGGGCTGACCAAAACTGCCAATAAGATCTCCGTGATCCTTAAGGAGCATGACCTTGATGTGGGTCTGGAGATTTCCTGGGAGCTGGTCGATGATGTGACCAATGTTGCTATCATCAAAAATAATGAAGAATATTATCATTCACCCGACAAAGGGGAGCCGATTGAGCTTCCCCGTGAATTCTTCCTTGAAGATAAAGGGCTGGCCGAGGCTTTTGCCGGGCGTTCAGTCAAGAAAGTATATCCATACCCTGCCACCGGTGAAGCTGGGGAGGATTCCCGCATCCTGATCATCGGTGTGCCGTATATTGATGATGGGGACACAGGGGCTGTATTTATATACCAGTCTCTTGAAGAAATGCAGAAAACGACAAGGTCAACCACAAAGTTCATTATCCTTGCTGCAGGAATCGCCATTGTCCTTACCACAATCTTTGCCTTCTTCCTTTCTACAAGAATCACAGCACCCCTCCGGAAAATGAGGGAGGCGGCTTTTGAAGTGGCAAAGGGCAAATTTGATACAAAGGTCCCTATTCTCACGCATGATGAAATCGGGGAGCTGGCAACCGCTTTTAACCAGATGGGCAGGCAGCTGAAATTCAATATCAATGCACTCAGCCAGGAAAAAGAGCAGCTGGCAAGTATATTGAGCGGGATGGCAGACGGTGTCATCACCTTCAGCCGCGATGGTACCATTCTTGTCACCAATCCTCCGGCTGAGCGCTTCATCCAGAACTGGTATTATGAGCAGGGGGAAGAGAGTACGAAAATTGAAGCAGTCCCTTCAGAAGTGATGAAGCTGTTTCAGCGCGCCGTCGATACGGGAAAAGAGCAATTAGGAGAGATGCCGATCCAGGGCAGGATCTGGGTCATCATCGTCAGCCCTTTGTATAATAATACCTTTATCCGCGGGGCGGTTGCCGTTTTGCGGGATATGACAGAAGAAAGACAGCTGGATAAGCTGAGGAAGGACTTCATTGCCAATGTCTCTCATGAGCTCAGGACGCCAATTGCGATGATGCAGGGCTACAGTGAAGCGATTGTGGATGATATTGCGGGTACAGATGAAGAGAAAAAAGAAATGGCAAGCGTCATTTATGACGAGTCACTCAGGATGGGCAGGCTGGTCAATGAACTGCTTGACCTGGCAAGGATGGAGGCAGGCCATATACAGCTTACCCTTGACAGAGTCGAACTGAAGCCATACATCAGCAGGATTGCAAGGAAATTTCAAGGGCTTTCCAAAGAGAAGATCATCAAGCTAGAAAGCGAATTCAGCATAACTGAAGATGATTTTGTCTTTGACCCTGACAGAATTGAACAGGTGCTGACCAATCTGATCGACAATGCCATCCGGCACACACCTGAAGACGGGTCTGTCAAAATAACGGTGAAGTCCGAAGAAAAAGGCCTGATGGTCGAGGTTGCTGATTCGGGATCCGGTATTCCGGAGGAGGACCTTCCGTTCGTTTTCGAACGATTCTATAAGGCAGATAAAGCGCGGACAAGAGGACGGTCAGGAACGGGCCTCGGCCTTGCAATCGCAAAAAATATCATTGACGCCCACAAAGGGCAGATTTCTGTACAAAGCAAGCTGCAGCAGGGAACGACATTTTCCTTCGTCATTCCTCGAAATATTGAATAAAAGACAGGAAAATGCCGTTTATTCTTGATTCACAAGAAACAAATACACCATATAAAGCATCATTCATCAATAGTGGAAGCAGCTGGAAGGGAATACACAAAAAGTCCCTTCCTTTTTTTTCTGAGAAATACTATATTTATAGATGTAACTTTTTGTACATAAACTGCGACTAATTTATGAACGGGGAGGGAAGACCTATGGACTCCGTTTTTGATGACTTATATACAAATTATCATCAGGACGTTTTTCAATTCCTATTTTATATGGTGAAGAGTAAAGAGCTGGCAGAGGATCTGGTGCAGGAAGTATATATCCGTGTCCTTAAATCCTATGACCGGTTTGAAGGAAAAAGCAGTGAGAAAACCTGGTTATTCTCTATCGCCCGAAATGTTGCGATTGATTCTTTCCGTAAGCAGAAAGGGTGGAAACAGAGGATACTGGAAAAATTCGACTGGACCGAACAGCAGATCAGGGACGACAGCCCCGTACCGGAAGATATCGCCTTGCAGCGCGAAGAAATCCAGATGATCTACCGCTGCCTTGACTTATGCACAGTCGACCAGAAGATGGTGATTATTATGAGATATATCCAGGAGCTGTCTATTTCGGAAACAGCCGAAGCCCTCCGCTGGACCGAAAGCAAGGTAAAAACAACCCAGCACAGGGCTCTGAAGGTACTGAAGGGCCATATGGAGACTTTAATGATAAAGGAGGGAAGAGATGGTGAAAAAGTCAGAGTGGAACGATGAACAGCTTGAAAGGCTGCTCCGGCAGCTTCCAAAGATACAGGATGAGCGGGAACCCCAGGAGATCTACCAGAATATATCCCGAAGGATGCGGAAGCGGAAACGCACATTCTGGGTCGTTCCTGCAGCGGCAGCTGCTGCGGCTGTCCTTCTTCTCTTTATCCTGATTCCGGGCCTGACCGGACAGCAGCTGCAGGAATCTGCCGATCAGGCAGCAGAAGATAAAGGAGAGCAGGCTTCTTCAGGAGGAGAACCTTCTGAACAGAAGGAAAACAGCTATGAGACTGCCCAAAAGAGTGAAGACACCAGCGAAGGGGAGGCCGGGGTCCAAAATGATTCTGAGGCAGAGCCGTCAGAAACCGAAGTGCAGGAGGATGACGGGAAGGCGGGGCTTGCTTCTTTTGAGGAAGAAGACAGCGACTACCGGACCGCTTTATATGAAGAAGACATACAGGGGCAGACTATTCTTACCTATGCCATTCCGGATGCAAATATCCAGACACTGGTGCCTGTAAGCGTCCTTGCTGCACCAGAGGAAGGCATAACAGAATTTGATTTATATAAAGAAACGATGGAGAAGCTCACAGAGGAAGAATGGGGCCTGGGCGAAGCATATCCGATTCCGCAGGCAGAGCTGTTCTATGATCCTGAAACAGAAACATTGACTGCTGATATTAAAAAAGATGCAGACTTTAACGGATCTGCTAATGAAACTCTGTTTAAATCGCTATTAACTAATCATCTGGACACACTTAATGCTCAGAGAGTACTTTTAACAACTGAAGGCGAGCCAGGTGCGGTGATCAGCAACACAGGGGCTGTGGATAGCCTCACTGTTGAAGAAGATATCGGAAATCATGCCTATTATTTTTTATACACAAATCAAGGATCTGAGCCATTCATTGTGCCTGGTAAAGAAAGCTACAGCTCGGTCCAGGATGCAATCGAGGCAATGAAACTGAACAAAGAAACGCTGGGGCTGGAGCCGTCTATCCCAAGCGATATGAATATAAAAAGCGGAACAGAGTCCCCAGGCGAAGGCAGCGAGCTGACACTGACCCTGGAGGAAGGCACAAAGCTTGAGGACAATGCTGCTTCGTCCTATACCATTGAAGCTATCCTTCTGATGGCTAAAGGATTTGATTACAGTTCTGTCAAGCTGGACAATGTTGAAATTGAAAAGGTGGGAAGCTTCCAGCTGCAGGAAGGGTTGAATGTTCCGGCAGCACCGAACTGGCGGCAGCTCCCATAATTTTAAAATAAATGCGAGGAACAGGAATCGGCCAATAGGCTGATTCCTGTTTTTATTTATGAAAGATAATAAATATGATCCCGCCTTTTTGATTACTGTCTATCAGCTGCAACTGCCTTTGCACTTTCCTGAATAACCTTAATATTCTTTCTTGTATAAAACCTACTGCGTAAATTGCATAATAATGGCTGTGTTTTCTCCCGGCAAATCGAGCGGGAATACTAAGGTTTCCAGACATGGAAGTTCTATTATGGGACATGCTGTCATACGGTGGAAAAGTAAAGCTGAAATGGCAAGGAGGATAATATGAGAGATTATATAAGAAGATTTTTAATAGCATGGCTTGTGCTGTTATTCATTAGCCTGCTGTTCATCGGCGGCAAGCAGCCGCAGGCTTCAGCACTGCATGATGAAGTGTTTGCTTCAAATTGGCAGTGGCCGGCGGATGGTGTCCTGTCTGACTGCTTTGGCACCCGGAATGGCGCACACAAAGGAATTGATATCGCCTCAGATCCCGGTACACCGGTTTATGCAGCAGAGGAGGGGAGCGTTACCAGATCCTATTATTCTGATTCCTATGGGAATGTCATATTTATTAAGCATCCAAACGGCACAGAGACTGTTTATGCCCACCTTCAGGAGAGAAAGGCAGCAGAAGGGGAAAAGGTGCTGCAGGGCCAGACGATCGGCACCATGGGCAATACAGGGGATTCCTCGGGTGTCCATCTTCATTTTGAAGTACATATATCAGAATGGACATACGATAAGCAGAACGCTGTCGATCCATTTCTTGCCCTAGGAGAGACAGAAATTGGGTCTGCGGTCAGTTCAGTGCAGCCTGCAGAAGGCTTCAGAATCATAGAAGCGGCTGGCCAGCTGCTCACAGATGATAATGGACAGCCCCTCACCGCTTCAGGCAGAAAAGATGAGAGTGCCGGGAGCAAAATGCAAAGCGGTACAGCTGCCAGTAAAACGATGGAAACTTCCGATCATAAGCCTCCAGCTGTGCCTGCTGCCGAGGCCCGCGAGCAAAGGCTGAGACTGCGGCAGCTGATGATGGCGTCAAGCAGCCATGAAAAGAGCAAAGAAGCAGCAGAGCCAGTCTATGAAGTGAAAACCGGAGATACACTGTTTGCTATAGCAGCCAAGTTGGGCACGACAGTATCACAGCTTAAAAAAGCAAACAGTCTGGCAGATGACATCATTCATCCCGGAGAGATTCTTTCTGCCAGATAATTCACAGAATAGATTGAAGCCAGTCCTCTCCCGAAGTATAATGAATAAAATTGGGGAGGGGATAAATTGCTTACCGATTACCATAATCATCTCGAAAAAGGGACTTTGACGCTTGATTATTTAAAACAATTTACAGACAGGGCCGAGGAAAAAGGAATTGCCCATTTCGGCATCTCAGAGCACGCCTATCATTTTTATCAGACTGCGGATATATTGAGGAATCCCTGGGTAGATGAAAGGCGCTATTATGATATGAATGATTATACAGCTCTTTTCAGGCAGGCCTGGAACAGCGGCATTGATGTAAAGATGTCGATCGAAATGGACTATACCCCGGGAAAGCACGAAGAAATGCGGCGGTTTATCACAAACTATGATTTTGATTACATAATTGGTTCTATCCATTGGATCGGGGATTTTGGGATTGATTTATCCGAATTCAGGCATGAATGGGACAAAAGGGATCTGTATGAAGTGTACAGAGCCTATTTTGACCAGGTGGTTACCCTTGCCCAGTCCAATCTTTTCGATATCATCGGCCATATTGATTTAGTAAAAATATTTAAATATGTACCGCAGGATGAAGAATTCCTGCTGGAGCAGTATGAGAGGGCAGCAAATGCCCTGGCTGAATCAAAAACCTGTGTCGAAATAAGTACAGCCGGCCTGAGGAAGCCTGTAGGAGAGCTCTACCCGGACCCAAGGCTCTTAAGGAAATGCTATGAAAAAAACATCCCGATTGTCCTATCATCCGATGCCCACTTTCCGAAGGATGTAGGCGCTGATTTTGACCAGGCGCTCCTGATGGCAAGAGAAGCAGGATATGAGAAAATCATGACATTTTCCAAGGGAGAAAGGGTGGAGCATCCAATCGGCTGAAGCACAAAAAGAAGAAGATGGCGGGTCTGCCATCTTCTTCTTTTTGTGCTTCTATAATGATATATTCCTGATGGAGACAATATCTTCCTGGCCTTCAAGCAATTCGAACGAGCTTCTGCCCAGAGGTTTATCAAATGATAAGACCATGATGGCTTCGCCGCCAGCCTCTTTCCGCCCAACCTGCATGGTGGCGATATTGATGGAATGGTCTCCCAGCACCTTTCCTACCCGCCCGATTACCCCTGGGCGGTCCATATGCTGGATATAGAGAAGTTCTCCCTCAGGAAGGAAATCAATATTGAACCCATTCAGGAATACGATGCGCGGACCGTAATTTTCAATGAATGTCCCCCTGACAATAAATTCGCTATGATCATTTCTCGCTGCAACGGATATGCAGTTCGCATAGCCGAAGCCTGACACTGATATCTTTTCGCCGATTGTAATGCCTCGTTCTTTGGCAGTTAAAAGGGCGTTCACTTCATTTACATGAATATCAATGCGGTTTTTGAAAAAACCGGATAATAATGCTTTGGTCAGATATGAGGTTTCCAGCTCTGTGACAGTCCCGGAATAGGTAATGGAAATCTCCTGTATCCCTTCGGTCACGCACTGTGAAAGTATAAGGCCGATTTGCTTGGAAAGCTGGTGAAAAGGCTGTATTTTTTCATAGATTTCCTTCGACATCGCCGGCAGATTGATGCTATTGGAGACAGGCTTATCTTCCAGAAAAAGCCGGACTTCCTCGGCTACCTGTGTTGCCACATTCAGCTGTGCTTCTTTTGTTGAAGCGCCGAGGTGAGGGGTTACAATTACATTGTCAAACCCAAGGAGCGGATTATCAAAAGGAGGTTCCTCCTCAAAAACATCAAGGGCCGCACCTGCAATATGCCCGTTCCTGATATATTCTGCAAGATCCAGTTCATTGATGATTCCGCCTCGGGCACAATTAAGGAAATAGACGCCTGTTTTAGTCATTTCTATCCTTTTGGCATCAATCAGGCCTTTTGTCTGAGGGGTAAGTGGAGTATGGACAGTGATGATATCCGCTTTTTTAAGCACTTCCTCAAGAGGAAGGCTTTCCACGGCAAGCTTGGCAGCTCTTTCTTTCGTCAAGAAAGGATCATAAACAGAAATGGACATACCAAAAGCCTTGGCGCGCTTAGCAAGTTCAGAACCGATCCTGCCCATGCCGACAATGCCCAGCGTCTTTCCGAAAAGCTCATTCCCGATAAAGGCATTTCTGTTCCATTCCAGATTTTTGACGGTCCGGTGGGCCTGTGGAATATTTCTCATCAATGAAGCCATCATAGCAAAAGTATGCTCTGCAGTAGAAATGGTGTTGCCGTCAGGGGCATTGACCACCACTATCCCTCTTTTAGTGGCCGCAGCGACATCAATGTTGTCGACTCCGACACCGGCTCTTGCAATAATTTGGAGCCTTGGCATTTTATCAAGCAGCTCGCTGTCCACTATTGTGGCGCTCCTCACCAAAAGGGCATCTATATTTTCCAGATCTGCTTCAGGGTCATCCGTCTTTTTTTGTATCAGCCGGGCGTTTTCCATCTCTGTAAGAGGGAGCAATCCTGCTCCGCTGATTGAATCTGCGACAAGAATTTGAAACATAGCCAATCAATCCACCTGCTTTATATAATTTTCTGATAATTTTACAAGACGAACAATTTTCTGTCAATGAGGCAAAACGTTCTTGTTTAGATGTAAACGCTTTAATTTATAAGAAGTTTTCAGGTTTGAGGTATGCTTTTTAATGCTATGAGAAAATGCCAGGGAAAACCCTGGCATTCTTCTTAAAACTTTATAATTCCTGTACCGTTCAGGAAGACAATGATTATGGCTGCAGGAACGGCGTACTTAAGCAGAAGCAGCCAGAGAGCAAACAGCCTTCGGGCCATGCCGGATCCGGCCTGCAATTCATTGACCAGTGTATTCCTGTCCATACGCCAGGGAACAAAAAGGGTAATGAATAAGGCACCTAGAGGCAGGAGGATATTCGAGACAAGATAGTCGGCTAAATCAAAGAAGGTTTTGCCGAAGATCAGGATGTCATTCCATACGCCAAAAGAAAGGGCGGAAGGGATGCCGGCTGCAAAAATAAGCAGGCCGAACAGGAAGCTTGCCTTTGTTCTGCCAGCCTTTTTGCCAGCAGCCGCTACATTGATTTCCAGCATGGAAATAGCTGAAGTCAAAGCAGCAAAAAAGAACAGCAGCAGGAAGAGAATGAAAAAGAGCTCCCCAAATGCAATTTTGCTGAAAATGGCCGGAAGTACGATGAACAGAAGGCCCGGGCCTTCTTCTGGCTCCAAGCCGAAAGAGAAAATGGCAGGGAAAATCGCCAGTCCTGCGAGAAGCGCGATAAGCAGCGTCAGCCCTGTGATTGAAAAAGCGGCTTTCGTAATATTTTCCTTCTTGGATAAATAGGAACTGTATGTCACCATTACGGATACGCCTACAGACAGCGAGAAAAAGGACTGCCCCAAGGCATATAAAAACACATCAGGTGTCATCTTGCCAAAGTCTGGCTGCAAAAAGAATTTGACCCCTTCAATGGCGTGATCAAAACTCAATGACCTTGCAATCAATGCCAGAAACATGATGAATAATGCCGGCATAAAATATTTGTTGACCTTTTCAAGGCCGCCCTGCACGCCCCTGCTGACAATCAGGACCGAAAGCAGGATAAAAATAAGTTGGGCACCTGCAGCAAGCAGCGGGCTGGAAATGGCTCCGCCAAAGACTTCTTCAAAGTTCAGCCCCTCGGACCACAGTTTGCCGGATATGGCATACCACAGATAAATAAGGATCCACCCGCCAATGACACTATAAAAAGATAAGAGCAGGAAGCAGGCGGCAACGCCCATTCTGCCGACCCATGGCCATAGTGAACCTGGAGCGATTGCTTTATAGGCAGCAACGGCCTCCTTTTGGGTGCTTCTGCCGATTACGAACTCGGCCAGCAGGATGGGCAGGCCAATGAATAAAGTGAACAGAATAAAAACAAGGAAAAATGCGCCCCCTCCGCCGATCCCTGTCATATACGGGAACTTCCAGATGGCACCAAGCCCGATTGCAGAGCCGGCGGCAGATAGGATAAACCCGATTTTTGTCCCCCATTTTTGTTTTTCCATAGTATCACTCTCCTAAAGACATTATTTCAGCGGGCATTGAAAGAACAGAGCAGTGCAAGCGCCTTGAACACTTAAGGAACCCAGGCTAAGAATGCCACGGCCTGTGGCAGCGTCTGCATGACCAGCTTCCTGAAGCCTCAAGCCGAGCCTTCCGGAAAGGCGTTATTTGCCTTTTTGGGAGGTTTGGATTTGGCCCCGGCGCAGCTGCAGGGCGTTGATCAAGAATTGAATTGATAAGATAAGTATCCACAAGACTTACAATTTATAAATTCCTAAGCGACAAATAAAAATCCCTGCATGAACTTCATGCAGGGACGAAAAGAAATTCGCGGTACCACCCTCATTGTGAAGAAAATTCCAGGCACAGAAAATAAAAAACGCCCCTGCTTAACAGCAGGGACGATTATATCGCGGTACCACCCATTTTTGTGAAAATATCTTCACCACTTAATTTGATAACGGTATACACTACCGTTTTCCGCTTTCTTTTCCAAGAGTTCACGGAAAATGCTCCAAGGGGAACTTCATGCAATTTCTTTGTACCGGTTTTCACCTGCCACCGGCTCTCTACAACAGGGAGAAATACATTACTATACCTTTTCAATGCCCAATATTTTTTTACAATACTATCACAGGTTAGGAGAAATAAAAAGTGTTTTTTTAAAGAAATGCGGAAAAGCCTTGTTCAGCCCCGACAAGCATAAGCCAATCAGGCCGGAAGGTTGTTCTTTAACCTTTTGGCCTGATTGGCTTATGACTCGAGGGGCTAGGCTTTGGAGCTGGACAAAGAAATGCGGAAAAGCCTTGTTCACTGAAGGAACGCAGACTAAGAACGCCACGTCCTGTGGCAACGTGTGCATGACCTACATCCTGTGGGCCCTAAGCCAATCAGGACGGAAGGTTGTTCTTTAACCTTTTGGCCTGGATGGCTTATGACTCGAGGGGCCAGGGTTTGGAGCTGGATAATTAGAAGAGCGCTTTCCAGCTGCGCATGATTAAAGCGAGAGAGAGGCTGATTCATATTTCCCAAGATTCAAATGGGCATTTTGGGTAGTGGTCATGTATCCCAGGAGCCCGGTGGAGTACATGACTGCCCAATTTTGGTGGCGGTCATGTATCCCAGGAG
>NZ_JAIVAP010000005.1 GCF_020171945.1 Bacillus infantis
CAGGAGCCCGATGGAGTACATGACTGCTCAATTTTGGTGGCGGTCATGTATCCCGGGAGTCCGATGGAGTACATGACTGCTCATTTTGTGGAGCGGTCATGTATCCCAGGAGCCCGATGGAGTACATGACTGCTCAATTTTGGTGGTGGTCATGTATCCCGGGAGTCCGATGGAGTACATGACTGCTCAATACTGGTGGCAGTCATGTTTCCCAGGAGCCCGATGGAGTACATGACTGCTCAATTTTGGTGGCGGTCATGTATCCCGGGAGTCCGATGGAGTACATGACTGCTCATTTTGTGGAGCGGTCATGTATCCCAGGAGCCCGATGGAGTGCATGACTGCCCAATTTTTAGAGTAGTCATGTATCCCAGGAGTCAAATGGAGTACAAGACTGTCACTTTGCTGGGGAGTCATGCATCCCAAGATCCGGCAGAGTACCTGATTCCTTACTTCAAGCACAAAAAGGGGCGCCTTGTTCTCTGGCATTAGCGGCAAGATCCGAGTCCTGGACTTCAAGATTTTTTCCTAAAGACTTCAGCAGCCGCAGCTTGACGGGAAAGGTCTGCCACTTTGAAAATAAAAAAGCACTGCCCCATGGCGTGCTTAAAAACCGAAAAGCAGGCTGATTATATTCTTTTTCTTCCAGCTTCTTTTGATGGAAGGATGGTCAAAAACAGGGGGCTGATCAGAAGCAGCAGTTTGTGGTGATGCTTCGAGCTGAGCTATCTTTTCAGCCATCTGGAGCAGCTGGGTCTTCAGATCTTCAATTTCGCGGCGGTGCTGGAGCAGCTGGTAGGAAACAACGTCATCAGCCTTGGAATCAAGCCGGGAGTCCAGCAGGCTGACCTTATCTGCCAATTCCTTTATTTGAACAGAGTGATCCTCATGCTGCTGCCTCACTTCCGGTGATTTTTGGACCGAAAGCTTTACTTCATGGACAAGGGCACCGTTCTGGATCTGGAATTGTATATCTTTCAAGATTTCTAATTGATCTTCCTCAAAATGATAATGGCCAAGTTCATTCCTTCCGACTTCAAGACCGAACTGTTTAACCCAGCGCTGGATCGTGCTCGGCGATACTCCCAAAGAGCTGGCAGCTTTATTTGTATTCATTTTCATCACTCCTTTCTCTTACAAATACTGCAAATAGGAAGAGATTCCTCCCCTCATGACAAAACAAGTTGGGATTCGGCAAAAAAAGCCAGGAAAGGCCTTGATTTGCCCGGGGGACCAGGGCTGTAGGGGAGACATGCAGGCAGAAAAGGGTTAGAATGGCTGTAACCATGAAAAAAGGAGTGCTTATTTATGAGATTGGAAGGCAAAAAAATTATCAGTCTGGTACACCATGAGTTTGAAGACCTGGAGCTATGGTATCCTATTCTGCGGCTTCGGGAAGAAGGCGCAATTGTAGATCTGGCAGGTGAAACAGCAAAGGAAACGTATCTCGGGAAGTACGGGGTCCAGGCGGAATCCGATTATGCCTATTCAGAGATTTCTGCTGAAGATTATGACGCCATCCTGGTGCCGGGCGGATGGGCGCCGGATAAAATCAGGAGGTTTCCGGAAGTTATTTCACTCATCAGGGAAATGGATGAAGCGAAGAAGCCGATCGGACAGATATGCCATGCAGGGTGGGTGCTTATATCTGCAAAGATCCTTGAAGGCCGCACAGTCACCAGTACCCCGGGAATCAAGGATGACATGGAGAATGCAGGAGCAATCTGGGTTGATGAGCCTGCTGTAACGGACGGCCATATTGTATCAAGCAGGAGGCCGCCTGATCTTCCGGATTATATGCGGGAGTTTATCCGGGCGCTTGAGAAGAAGTAGTTAGTGCAAAACGGCCATCTGAGTGGGAACTAAGGGGCTCCTGCAAAAAGTTAGAGCATTATTCTTCACAAGAAGGTTTTTTTTCAGTATAATAAATTCAGAATTCCAATTAGGGGTTCAAAATAATTTAATACGGTCTATCTTCGGGGCAGGGTGAAATTCCCGACCGGCGGTGATGAGGCAAGTCAGCTCTAAGCCCGCGAGCCTGTTTTATTGGGCAGGATTTGGTGAGATTCCAAAGCCGACAGTACAGTCTGGATGGGAGAAGATGGAGGTTCTGCAAACGTTCAAAAGATGCAGGAATTGAACGTTTATTAAGCTTGCCTTTGTATATTCTCCCTCAAGCAGTTTGCTTGGGGGATTTTTAATTCAATGGCATTAGCTTTTTTTGCCGAACCTTTCTTCTTTAGGTGAGATGGATCCTAAAAAGGAGAGAGGAACAACATGAAGAAATTTTCAATTAAAGCTTTAGTTTCAATTGCTATGCTGAGCAGCATATCGTACGTGCTGATGCTGCTGAATTTCCCAATACCGCCGTTTCCGAAATTCTTAATGATTGACTTCAGCGACATACCTGCATTGATTGCTGCGTTGATCTTTGGTCCGGCTGCAGGGATACTTGTTGAATTATTTAAAAATGTACTTGATTATTTTATGACAGGAAGCGCCACCGGTGTACCGGTAGGGCATCTGGCGAACTTTGCTGCCGGAATACTCTTCGTGCTTCCAACCTATTATATCTACAATAAACTGAGGACGAATAAAGGCATGACAGCTGCCCTGGTCATTTCAACCTTCATCATGGCAGTGCTGATGAGCATCCTGAATTATTTCATCATTCTGCCTGCCTATACGCTGTTCCTGAACATGCCTGCCATGTCAGCGCCTGAAACGCGCACAATGGTTGTGACAGCCATTCTGCCGTTCAACATCGTAAAAGGCCTGATCATCACCGGAATCTTCATGCTTCTGTTTGCCAAAATGAATCCATGGATCAATAAGCAGTCTGCGTACCGCAGTGCTGCCTAAATAAAAAAAACTGCAGCCTGCACTGCAGTTTTTTTGTGTGTAAATTTAAAGTCAGGAAGAGCGAAAAGCGCCTGAACCTAAGGAATGCTGACTGTGGACGGAGGGTCCATAGGATTCAGGAGCGAGACCCCCAGCCTTTATGCGGGCGCATCTCTTGTTCGAGGGAGGGAATTTACCACAAGACATAAGAAAAACAGCCTCGGAAGGGAGGCTGTTTTTCAGTGTATGCTATTCAAATTTAAGGGCGTCGCCCTCAAACGGCTCATCCGCAACTTTGATGGAATCAGTCGGGCAGCCTTCAAAAGCATCCATCATATCGTCTATTAATACATCAGGAATTTCAACGATGCCTTCGTTTTCATCAAGTGTAACGAATGCAATGCCTTCATCATCATAATCATAAATATCTGGAGCTGCAGCTCCGCATGCGCCGCATGCAATACATGTTTCTTTGTCAACAATTGTATACTTTGCCATGTAAAAACCTCCCAATCAATTAACCGAAATAGTCGCGGTTCCCGCTTTCTGGCGGACGGAAACTCTTTCCTCATACACCTATTGTAAGTGTGCTTTCTTTACTTTTCAATAGAAAATGTATTGAGAATGCTTATCACATCAGGGTTTGCAACATTTAATACCCTGTGTGCGTGTTTTAAAACAGCCTGGTTTTTTCTAAACATGTTAAAATATATAAAGGAACAGGCTGCTTAAAAATGTAATATATATTGCCGCTTTAAAGTGTTATATTAGCAAAAAGGCTAAAAATATACAAGCAAGGTGAATTTTATGCCTATTAACTATCTGCAAATGATTATTTTATATTGTCTGGATAAGCTGAACGGCGAGAGGACCATCTATTCCATCTATCATCTGCTGAATGGAAAAAAGTCATCGCAGACAATCCAGGATGCCCATTTATTCCAGCTGGGCTCTTTATTTCAGACATGCCCTTCACTGGAGAGGGCTGATCTTGATGAGAAGATAAAGCATCTGGAAAAACAAGGCTTGATCCAACAGAAGGAAGAGCTTCATTACATGGTCACGGACGAGGGAGCTTCAGCCCTTGGTGCCCAGCTGCAGAAGACTCCGGTTCCATCATCATTGAATGGGTGGAAGCTTCATGACAAGTCTGCCCTTTTTTGGGAGAGGCTGTCGCTGCTCGTTCAGGTGGTTTCCCAGCTAAACCATAATAATTCACATTATATTCCGATCCAAAGAAGAAGGGCCGCCCATATTTGGCTGAAAAAAGCCCTGCGCGAAGCGAAGATGGATAAAAAGGCCCTCGCTGCCGGACTGTACGGTGAACTGGAGGCTGCACTGGAATCATACAGCGGGGCCGATCCGTCAATCCTGATCCTGAGGCTTACAGGTGCCGGCCATATCGGCCTGACATCTGAACAGGCAGCCGAGGCTATGAATTTGGACTTCGATCATTATCGGTTCTGCTTCCTGTCTATCCTGCACTATCTGATTGTTCACATCATGGAAGACCGCAGCAGCTTTCCTGTCCTGCGGTTATTATTTACCGGCGAAGAGTCATCCATTCCGCTGACGCAGTCCGCCCAGAAGACGTATATGATGCTGAAGCAGGGTGTTGGCCTGGAAAAGATCATTCAGGCAAGGGGACTTAAAAGGAGCACAATAGAAGACCATATTGTAGAGCTGGCACTGAATGTAGAGGGGTTCAGCATCGACCCTTATGTAAAGGCCGAAAGACAGGAGCTTATCAGGAGCGCAGCCATGAATGCCGAGTCACGGCAGCTTAAGCATATCAGGAGGCTGGCAGATGGTGCGGAGTATTTTGAAATAAGGCTGGTGATGGCCAAGTATGGCGACGGAAATGATGCTTGAAGAAGAGCTCAATAGATATTTCGGCTTCTCATCCTTTAGAAAAGGGCAAAGGGAGGCCATTTCCTCCATCCTGGATGGACGGCATACACTGGCAATGCTTCCGACCGGCACAGGGAAATCCATTTGCTACCAGCTTCCGGGCTACTTGCTTGAGGGCACCGTTCTCATTGTTTCGCCGCTCCTTTCCTTGATGCAGGACCAGGTCGAACAGATGAAGATGAACGGGGAGAAAAGGGTCGTTGCACTCAATTCATTTTTAAGCTTTGAGGAAAAACGCTGGGCTTTTGACAGCCTTCAGAGCTTTAAATTCATCTTCATTTCTCCTGAAATGCTTAATACAGCTTCTGTGCTCAATATGATCAGGAAGCTGAGGATTGCTTTATTTGTAGTCGATGAAGCCCATTGCATTTCACAGTGGGGATATGACTTCAGACCGGATTATCTTCGCCTTGGCGATATTAGAAAACAGCTTGGAAATCCGCTGACGCTGGCACTGACAGCTACTGCAACACCCGAGACAGTCAGGGACATCATTGCCCGGCTTGAGGTGGAAAACTGCGAGCAGGTTATTTCTTCTGTGGACAGGCCAAATATCAGCCTGACTGTCGAGAAACACAGCGGCTACCAGGCAAAGGCATCAAGGCTGAGGGAACTTGTTCAGCGATTCAGCGGACCGGGGATCATTTATTTTTCCAGCAAGAAAATGGCCGAGCAGGCAGCTCTATCTCTGAAAGAGAAAGGCTCAAAAAAGGTGATGGCCTACCATGGCGGGATGGATCAGGAAAGCCGTATCCTGATCCAGCAGCAATTTGTGAATGGCCAGATTGACATCGTTTGTGCCACAAGTGCTTTTGGCATGGGGATCAACAAAAGCGATATCCGTTTTGTTGTCCACTTCCATATGCCTCTCCAGCTGGAGTCCTATCTGCAGGAAATCGGCCGGGCCGGGAGAGATGGCAAGGCAAGCGCAGCCGTCCTTCTTTGGGCGCCGGGTGATGAGCAGCTGCCCCTGCAGCTTGCTGAAGCTGAGCTTCCTTCTGAGCACCAGGTTGATTATGTCTTCTCCTTGCTTGAAACGCAGGGGCTTGGCGCTTCAGAGCTTTCAGAGAATGAAAAAGAAATCCGCTTGCCTGCAGGCCTGACAGATATTCAGTGGCGGGTGCTGACCGAGCTTTCTGACAGGCTGCTGGATGAGGAAGCGGACAATCTTCCTGGCAGGATCAATGAGTTTCTCCGCAAAAGGGTCCTTATAAAAAACGGGCAAATTGCAGAAGTGGGCCGCTGGATTCACTCCAAATCATGCCGGAGGGAAAAAATCACAGAATATTTTCAGGAAGGCAAAAAGCCTGAAATTATTTCCTGCTGTGATATATGCGGTCTGGATTTAGAAAAATATTTTGGACAGGCAGAGGAGCCTGCCGGACAGGCCAGGCCTGGCTGGAAAGAACTCCTTGCCGGAATGCTAATCAATAAGTGAGCGATCATAATGAAAAAAAAGCATATGGAAATAATCAAGGAATTATCCGATAAAGACCTCTTGTTCCACTTGTATGCAACACAGCTGCTGCTCCTTGTCATATCCGCGATTCTTGGCTTTATATTATTTAATGATTTTTCTTCCTTTTTCGACTTGTTTTTTTGGGGAGATTTAAATATTTTATATATAGGGGCAGTTGCCGGGATTGCGGTTGTTCTGGCAGACCTGCTGTTAATGAAAGTCGTTCCTGCTTCGTATTATGATGATGGCGGACTCAATGAGAGGATATTCCGGAACCGGAACCCTTTGCATATTGCTGTGATTGCAGCTTTTGTCGCTTTTTGTGAAGAGCTGCTGTTCAGGGGGATCATTCAGACTCATTTCGGGCTGCTGGTTTCAAGTATTATCTTTGCAGCTGTCCATTACCGGTATTTATTTAATTGGTTCCTGTTTATCAATATTATCGTGTTGAGCTTTTTAATCGGGATCATTTATTTAGAGACAGGCAATCTTGCTGTCACGATCGTTATGCATTTTCTGATAGATTTTTTACTGGGCATCTCCATCAGATATCGGAAGCAGGACAATATAGAGGAAACAGGAAGGGATTTGGATGAACAGAGAGGATCCTTATAGAGACCAGGCCGAACGCCTGCGCAAGAAAATAGACGGCGGTACAGAACAAAAGGACAGGAAAAAAGAAGCGCTCCCCCCGAGGAGCAGCCTTCACCATAATAAGAAAAAGAAAAAGACTAAATGGAAGCTGAAATATCCGGTTATGAGCCTGCTGGCCATCTTCTTTATTCTGCTGCCGATTGCGATTTTCAGTATATACACCTCTATTGGCAATGAGCCTGGCGGGGAGGCTGCAGAAGCAAGCAAGACGAGCTATGAGACGGTGGACTTTGGCGAGACAGCTGATGAACCGGCGGCAGCAGAGGAGCAGAAGGCAGAAGAAGAGAAAAAAGCTTCAGCTGGCGAAGAGCAGGCAAAAGAATCAGATAAAGATGCCAAACAAGAAGGAAAACAGGATACAGGCGCTTCAGAGCCGGAAAAATCATCTGATGCAGAGGCGGTTGAAACAGGTGCCAAAGAACCGGAAAAAACAGCAGATAAAGAAAAAGCTGCCGGAGAGGACCAGGACAAGCCAGCAACTGAACAGAAGGAAACCTCTGGACGGTTTGTAACGCACACCGTACAGCCAGGCGAAACCATGTTCAGGATTTCAATGAAGTACTTTAAGTCACAGGACGGGATAGAAATCATCAGGCAGGCAAACGGGCTGTCCGGCAATGAAATCCACGTGGGACAAGTATTGAAAATACCGCAAAACCAGTAATGCCGGTACCTTTGAGTACCGGTTTTTTTGTTGTTTGAAGCGAATTGGAACCTTCTGTGCAGGAAAAAGAGAAACAGAAGGTCTTAGTGAAGCGGACTAGCACCCTCAGGTAATTTTCAATGCGTCTTATGCTTGCTGGAGCTGGGCAAGCCGCCTCCGCCTTTCGATAGAATATCCCCCCGGACAAACTCATATAATGGCAGGGGAGGGGGATTGTATGGAAACAACAATTCAAATGCTGGATGAGCGGACAGATCAGGCTGCAAGGCAGATGCTGCAGAAGGTAGTAGAGCGGAAACGCAAGTTTGATAGATACAAAGCCAGGCACCTGGCAGTGATGTGGGCTGGGGTTTTTGTGTCCTTTTTTTATCTGATTTACTTATATTATACGGTTATGGAACCCTATTCGTATTCGTTTGCAAGCATGTTTTCCGCCTTTGCCTCTAACAGCGCCAATTTATACCTGCTGTTTTTGGCAGGAGGGCTGTACGGAACTATGAATCTCTTTAAGGAAAAGAAGGACAAGGCTGAAAAGGAATATCATGCACTGCGCTGCGAAATCGTTGACAGAAGCAAGGATCTCTGGAAAAAGGAAGAGGAATGGAAAAACCGTCATATCGTATTCGAAATGATGAAAAAAAACTATGATATTAATCTTTACCATGAAAATAAATAGCTGGTCAGAGATCAGCAGCACGAATTGTCCTTAATTAAAAATAAACACACTCCAAAATGAAGGAATCTGGCGGAAAACAGGGAATATATATGGATGTCAGTTACTTTTTTGGGGGGATGGCCATGTTTGTTAAAAGCGTTATGATTCCTAAACACTCGTGCTACACGATAGGCTGCGGGGAGACGCTGCAAAGTGCTCTTGAGCAGCTTGAAAAGCATCAGATAGACGGTCTGCCGGTTCTGGATGGAGAGAAATATGCCGGCATCATCACAAGGTACGGGATTTATGAAAGCTATTTTAATTCCAGTCAGGAAAAAGAGACCTATTTAGAAGGAACTAAGGTCAGGGACATTGCGGATCATAAGGAAGCGGTCCTCCGCGGCAATGAGATTTTTGAAAGGCTGCTCCTTGATCTTAAAGACTTCCCTCTGCTTGCAGTTGTGGATGCAGCTGGCAAGTTCCTCGGCGTTGTGACCCGCTTCGATGTTATGGTCCAGTTTCAGTCGGCATTCGGAACTAATCGTCCCGGGGTGAGGATTGCTTTTACATCAGTCGAAACCGAGGGAAGGATTGCCCGGCTTTCCGAAATTGCCCGGCATTTTCATGAACATATCATTTCTCTGGTTACATTCGACGAAACAGATAAGCTGGTCCGCAGGATCGTCATGAAAATAGAAAAGAAAGATAATATTGATAAATTCATCAAGAAGCTGGAGGAATCCGGATTCCGGGTTTTGGATATTTATGAAGATTAGATAAGTGAAGCACAAACACTGCCCTCTTTCATACATTGGTGTGGGAGGGATTTTTTTGTGCTTTTCTTTATGATCAGGCTGCTGTCCGGGTTTTCCAGCGGCTGCCTATTTATGATTTGGCTGCCTGTTTCGCTCCCTGCTGAACCTGGCGCGGCACTGGCACAGCTGCTTTTAAGCCCCGGGGAATTCCTGGCCGCTGCTTTTGCCTTCAGCATCAGCTTTATGAGCTTTGCCTCATGCCTGAATGCGATACTGGAAAGCGGGAGGCGGTTTGAGGGCAGTTCAGCCTCAGGGTTTGCGGCCGTTTGCGGAATCGGAGCTTTGCTGGTCTGCTTTCTGGCTTTATTCTTTATGGGTTTTTGGAAGGGATTCCTGCTTTTCATTTTTTCCTTTTTATATGGTATTATTTCTATAGACTTTTACCGGAAGCGGTAAAAAGAGATTGTTCTTTGGGGAGCGGGTATGGACATTTATATAATTGCAATTATAATAATCCTCATGATATTTGGAGCCTGCCTTCTTGGCTATATGGTAAGAGAAGCCTTTCAGGACAGGGTCATACATAATGAACTGGAGTTTGAAGATTTCCCTGCAGGGTTTGGGAGCGTCACAATATTCTTCATTTCCGATATCCACCGCCGCAAAGTTTCAGATAAGCTGCTGGAAAAG
Source organism: Bacillus infantis (assembly GCF_020171945.1). Taxonomy (GTDB): domain Bacteria; phylum Bacillota; class Bacilli; order Bacillales; family Cytobacillaceae; genus Bacillus_AB; species Bacillus_AB infantis_A. The sequence continues at coordinate 9,630 of NZ_JAIVAP010000005.1, forward strand.
GTCGAAGAGAAAGCTGACTTGGTTATAATAGGCGGAGATCTGGCTGAAAAAGGAGTGCCCTTCTCCTTAGTGAAGGAGAATATCGAAAAACTAAAAACGGTCGGTCCGGCTTACTTTGTCTGGGGCAATAATGACTATGAGGTAGATCATAGGGAGCTGGACGCGCTCCTTCTGGAAAGCGGTGTTAAAATACTTGATAACACAGCTGTATCTTTCGAAGCGGAAAATGGGGATTCAATGATTCTCATGGGTGTGGATGATGTCGGGAAAGGGAGGGACCGGCTGGACCTGGCCCTTCAGGATGCCGGGCCATCAGGTTTCAGGATTCTGGCCTGCCATAACCCTGCCATCATTGGCAAACTTGAAAAAGAAGATAGAATCCGGCTGGTATTGAGCGGACATACCCATGGAGGGCAAATACACATTCTAGGTTACAGCCCTTATGAAAAAGGGAAGGTAAAAATAATGGATGCGGCAACTCTGCTCATCAGCAATGGATATGGAACTACTGCGCTTCCTTTGAGGCTCGGTGCCAGGGCGGAAACCCACTTAGTCCGTCTAAGGCGCAAAGGCTGATTTAACAAAGGATGTCCATAGCCTATACAAAGTTTACACACATCCCGAGGATACCTATAATGGATGTATGGAACTGTACGCTGTAAACGGAGGATAATAAATGGCCAATCAAGAAGGAAAATATAACATCAAAGCTGTCTCTAAGATGCTCGGCATCCAGCCGGGCACCTTAAGAGCCTGGGAAAGGCGCTATCAGATGGTTGCACCTAAGCGGAACGAATCCGGCCATCGCCTTTACACAGAAGAACATGTCAAGACGCTGAGATGGCTGCTCAGTAAAATCGACCAGGGATTTACAATCAGCCAGGCAGTATCCCTGCTGGAAAATAATGTCCTTGAATCAGATCCTGAAGAGCCTGCGGATGGAGGGAACCATGCTGAAATCCTGGGGGACAGGCTCCTGGATGCATTATTGCAATTCGATGAATCCAAAGCACATGATCTGATCAACCAGGCATTCAGTTTATATACAATTGATAAGGTTTTGGTGGATATACTGGGCTCTTTATTGGTCAAGATAGGGGACTTATGGGAAAGAGGCGAGATCACCACTGCCCATGAGCATTTTGCTTCTTCTATCCTGCGGTCAAGGATCGGCATCATCCTCCATTCTTTTCCCCATAATTCAATCCTGCCAAAGGCAGTGGCTGTGTGCGGTCCAAATGAGTGGCATGAACTGGGCTTGCTCATTTTCACGCTGTTCCTGAGGAGGAAGGGATTTGAAGTTGTGTATCTTGGTGCCAGCATTGCCGAGAAAGACATTGATGTGGTCATTGAAACTGTAAATCCCAAATTCCTGTTCTTTTCCTGTACAATGAAGGAAAATCTTCAAGGCACTCTTGAATTAGCGGAGAAACTGTATTCAGAGCATTCCGGTCTGAGCATCGGGCTCGGAGGTTTTGCAGTAGGGCGGATGCCGCGGGAAAAGAAAGACAAATATGCCTCCTATATTTTAGGGAATAGTAAAAGTGAGTGGGAACGCTGGATAAAGGAACAAATGTCCTGAACAAAATACGAACCGGGCTGGACCTGCAGGAACCTCATTCTTCTGCTGAAATTGGCTGAATAAATAGTAAGACGACTCACCATCTTTTATAACCTTCATACACTAAATTAAGAGTTGGTCACGGCAGGGGGCATTGTCATGCGCTTGGAAAGGTTAAACTACAATAAAATCAAGATTTTCCTGACTTTAGATGACTTAACAGAACGGGGCCTGACAAAGGAAGATATTTGGAAGGACTCCTTGAAATGGCATCAGCTTTTTCATGAGATGCTCGAAGAAGCCAGTGATGAATTTGGTGTAGACATTCAGGGGTCTGTCGCGGTGGAGATATTCTCCATGCAGGCCCAGGGCATGGTTATGATTGTGACTATGCAGGAGCAGGATGAAGAAGAAGAAGAAGACTTTCTTCTCTCTGAAGGCTTTATTGACATGCAGGTTGTAATTGATGACAACGAAGATCTCCTTTTTGTTTTTAAGGATGTGGAGGATGTCATCCAGCTTTCAGGAAGGCTGGCCGGTATGGGATTGAATGGCGGAAGCCTCTATCATATGGAGGGACGCTATTACTTATTGTTCGATGACATCCTGGCAGAAGATGCAGAAAAGCTCGCCAGTATGCTCGCGGAATATGGGAGCACATCCCTTGTCACCCGCTGGAGGCTCCTTGAATATGGCAAGGAAATCATTGCAGATAGTGCAATTGAAACACTGAGCCGCTATTTCTGAGAGTCCATCGGCAGGAAAGCACTGTTTGTTTAAATGGAACCATTAACCCGGGAGAATACAATAGAAGAAGACAGGTTGGGATTTTTCGATGACAGCCTGTCTTTTTGTGTTTCCATAAACTTTTTTGCTATAGTTTTAAGCCCATTTTTCAGATATCGTAAATAAGGTGTTTTTTTTACGCGAATAAGGGAAAAGTGTTAATGTAAAAATAACTGAAAATTCCCATTATAACAGCGTTGGCAGCGTTTTCAACAAGTAATCAAAAAATGCCGAAAAGTGCATTTTTCTTCTTGCATAAATCAAACAAAGGTGTATACTATGTCATGAATACGGACAAAATGCAAAGTGATTTTTTAGGAGGTTTACAAATGGTAGCCGAGAACGGTACTGGAAACACAAATAAAGAAGACAAACATGACGTTTTAAAGTCAACTCAAACTGTTATTCATAAGGCTCTCGAAAAGCTTGGATATCCTGAAGAGGTATATGAACTGCTGAAAGAGCCGATCCGCATGATGACAGTTAAAATACCTGTCAGAATGGATGATGGGTCTGTTAAAGTCTTTACTGGCTACCGGGCGCAGCATAATGATGCTGTTGGGCCGACTAAGGGCGGCATCCGCTTCCATCCGGGCGTAACGGAAAAAGAGGTGAAAGCCCTTTCTATATGGATGAGCCTTAAGTGCGGCATCGTCGATTTGCCATATGGCGGCGGAAAAGGCGGGATTGTCTGTGATCCAAGAGATATGTCCTTCCGTGAGCTGGAAAGGCTCAGCCGAGGCTATGTCCGTGCAATCAGCCAGATTGTGGGTCCTACTAAAGATATTCCGGCTCCAGATGTATTTACCAACTCTCAAATCATGGCTTGGATGATGGACGAATACAGCCGAATAGATGAATTCAACTCTCCTGGCTTTATTACAGGAAAGCCGCTCGTTCTCGGGGGCTCACATGGAAGGGAATCGGCAACTGCTAAAGGCGTCACGATCTGCATCAGGGAAGCTGCCAGAAAAAAGGGCATCAACCTGCAGGGGGCGCGCGTCGTCGTACAGGGCTTCGGAAATGCCGGAAGCTTCCTTTCCAAATTCATGCATGATGCCGGTGCAAAGGTTGTGGGAATATCTGATGCCTATGGCGGCCTGCATGATCCCGAGGGGCTTGACATTGACTATCTGCTTGACCGCCGTGACAGCTTTGGGACGGTAACCAAGCTTTTCAATAATACAATCACCAACAAAGAGCTATTGGAACTTGATTGCGATATCCTTGTTCCTGCTGCCATCGAAAATCAAATTACTGAAGAAAATGCCCATAATATCAGGGCAAGCATCGTAGTTGAGGCTGCTAACGGGCCTACTACCCTCGAAGCAACCCAGATACTCACAGAAAGGGGCATCCTGCTCGTGCCGGATGTTCTGGCCTCTGCCGGGGGAGTAACTGTTTCTTACTTCGAATGGGTTCAGAATAACCAGGGCTATTACTGGACTGAAGAAGAAGTGGAAGAAAAACTTGAGAAGATTATGTGCAAATCGTTCAATAATATTTACGATACGGCCCAGACTAGAAGAGTGGATATGAGGCTTGCTGCATATATGGTTGGCGTCCGCAAAACAGCTGAAGCCTCCAGATTCCGCGGCTGGGTGTAAGAAGAAGCGCATATCATTGAATGTTTCATAAAAATCTCCTATCATAAATTGATGGGAGATTTTTTATTTTCCGATGTGAAGGATAAATATTAAAGAGACCCTGCCTGTCGGCGGGGCAAAAAAGAGAATGCTTAAGTAAGGAGCGCTGACATATGAAATCGGAAGATGCGATAATAATAGGAGGAGGCCCCTGCGGACTTGCAGCAGCCATTGCGTTAAAGGAAGCGGGTAAGGAACCGCTTGTTATTGAAAAAGGAAATATTGTCAATGCCATCTATCATTATCCGACCCATCAGACTTTTTTCAGTACGGCTGAAAAACTTGAAATCGGCGGGGTGGCTTTTGTTACTGAAAATTATAAGCCGCAGAGGAACCAGGCTCTTGTCTACTACAGGGAAGTGGCAAAAAGGAAACAGCTTAATATCCATGCGTATGAAAAGGTCCTTGGAGTAACGAAGGACCTGGAAGGCTTTATCGTCCAGACGGATAAAGGACAATATACTGCTCCATATGTAATTATTGCGACAGGCTATTATGACAACCCGAATTATCTTGATATACCAGGGGAAGACCTTCCGAAGGTTTTTCACTATTTCAAGGAAGCCCACCCATATTTCAACAAAGATGTCGTGGTAATTGGCGGAAAGAACTCAAGTGTGGATGCAGCCATAGAGCTTAACAAAGCGGGCGCACGGGTAACGGTTTTGTACAGGGGAAGCGAATATTCCCAAAGCATCAAACCGTGGATTTTGCCGGAGTTTGAATCACTTGCAAGGTCAGGTCAAGTAAAAATGGAATTTGAGGCCGAAGTAAGAGAGATCACCGAGAGCGAGGTCATTTATGAGAAAAAGGGCAGGCAGGAAGCGATAAAAAATGATTTTGTTTTTGCTATGACAGGCTACCATCCTGATCACACCTTCCTCCAAAAGATGGGAATCGCTATCGACCCTGCATCTGGACGCCCGCATTATAGTGAAGAAACGATGGAAACAAATATTGAAGGCATCTTTATTGCAGGCGTGATTGCAGCCGGGAATAATGCAAATGAAATTTTCATTGAAAATGGCCGTTTCCATGGCGGGATAATTGCAGAAGCTATAAAGAAGCGTGAATCGGACAGCTAAATATGAAAGGGGCACCGCCAGCGGATGCCCCTTTTTTTATACTTGGAAAAGCCTTTCAATATGCTCCATTTCATCAGTGAGGGTCAGGGCAATCAAGAGTTTCAGGCGTGCTTTCTGACCGTTCAGGCCGTTTGAAAAAATAACCCCAAGCTCTTTCAGCTGTTTGCCGCCGCCCTCATAGCCGTATATATCCTGGGCAATCCCGTTGAAGCATCTGGACACAAGGACAACGGGTATATTGGCTTCTATCAGGCTTTTGACCCCAATAGCAGCGGCAGGCGGCAGATTGCCCTGTCCAAGTGCTTCAATTACCACTCCATCCATTTTCAGGTCTTTAATGGCCATCAGCAATGAGGAATCCATCCCGGCATGCGCTTTTACGAGCACGACTTTTTTGGATACATCGGAGATCTGGTAGCTTTCTTTGGTGAGTGGCGAGTGGTGGAAGAGCACTCCCCTTTTAGTGACGATTCCGATTGGTCCATATTGGGGACTTTGGAAAGTTGAGACGTTGCTGGTATGGGTTTTAGTGCAATTCTCCGCTGTGTGGATCTCATCATTCAAAACAACCAGGACCCCTTTATTCATTGCTTCGCTGCTTACAGCCACCCGCAGCGAGGCAATCAGATTGTACAGGCCGTCTGATCCTATCTCATTGCTTGACCGCATGGCACCGGTAACAATCACAGGGATAGGCGCCTGGAGGGTGAGATCGAGGAAATAAGCTGTTTCCTCCAGTGTATCAGTTCCATGGGTGATAACTGCTCCATCTATTTTCCCAAGCTGGTAGTACTTGTCTATCAAATCCCTCAGTACAAGCATTTCAACTGGTGTAATATGCGGGGAAGGCAGATGAAAAGGCTCTTCTACGATGATATCGGCCAGTTCAAACAGCTCATTCGTTTTATCTGTCATAGGATTCTTTTCAGTAGGAACGACGGCACCGGTTGAAGCATCTTCACTCATTGAAATCGTGCCGCCAGTATGGATGATGAGTATTTTTTTCTTTGTCATTTCTATAGCCTCCAGGATGGTTTGCAGGAAAAGGGCAGAATCCATAGGAATCCTGTACCGCTGCCTTTTCCTTATAAAATAAGCTTGATCTATGATTAATCCATTTTCATTATCATAATATCATGATACGATTAAGAAAACAGATTGAAAAGAGGACAGCTCATGCTGGGAATATTATCTGCCGGAATAGCTCCTGGTCTGGCTTTGCTTAGCTACTTTTATTTAAAGGACGAATACGATTCCGAGCCAGTTTCAATGGTGTTCAGGACTTTTCTTTTTGGTGCCCTGCTGGTGTTCCCGATCATGTTCATCCAGTATGTCCTTGAAACCGAGCAGATTGTCCAATCTGATATTGTCAGTGCATTCTTTTCCGCAAGTATGCTCGAAGAATTTTTTAAATGGTTTATTTTATTCTACACAGTTTACCAGCATATAAGCTTTGATGAGCCGTATGATGGCATTGTTTATGGTGCAAGTGTATCCCTGGGCTTTGCCACAGCGGAAAATATTCTCTATTTGATTGCCAATGGGCTGGAATATGCGATTGGCCGTGCCCTGCTGCCGGTATCAAGCCATGCTTTATTCGGTGTCATAATGGGCTACTATATTGGAAAAGGCAAGTTTACGGCTGAATCAAGGAAGAAATGGATCAGCCTCTCGCTCTTTTTGCCTTTTATCCTCCATGGAACCTATGACTTTATTCTCGTATCCCAGGAACATTGGAAGTTTATTATGGTTCCCTTCATGATTTTCCTCTGGTGGTATGGCCTCAGAAAGGTCAAGATGGCCAGGGCAATGAGCATGAAACGGATCGACGAGAGTTTTGACTATCAGAAAACCCTTTACCCCTAGGTGAGGGTTTTTTTTGTTGGGAAACTATAGTGGCATTCCATATATTTACTATCGTCAAATTGCTCTCATTTGCATAAAAACCCAGCATCTGAAAAAAATAGGGTTAATGTTAATTAGATTATCATCTGGGGGTTGCTAACCATGAAAAACAAATTATTGGTGATTAAGCTGGTTCTGCTCATTCCGCTATTTGCAGCTGCACTCCCGCTGCTGGGCCCTTCGGATAAAGCAGATGCTTTTTCAGCCCAGGTCATCCAGCATGGAGCTGTGGGCGATGATGTAATTGAACTTCAGTCAAGGCTTCAGTACCTCGGTTTTTATAACGGAAAAATCGACGGGGTATTTGGATGGGGAACTTACTGGGCCCTCCGTAATTTCCAATACGAATTCGGGCTGCCGATTGATGGGCTGGCAGGCCAGGGAACAAAGGCCAAGCTCGCAAAAGCTTCCAAGTACAACGAACAGTTTGTAAAAGAACAAGTCAACAAAGGCAATAAATTTACCCACTATGGCGGTGTTGATCTGGACAAGCAGAAAAAGCCGTCCGGCGGTGCTGGACAGGGCGGAGGCGGAGGCGGTGGCCAAAGTGCCCCGGTAAAACCTGAAGCCAAACAGCCTTCTGCTGCCAATATCCCATCAGGATTCTCGCAGAATGACATCCAGCTGATGGCAAACGCAGTTTATGGAGAAGCAAGGGGAGAGCCCTACACAGGCCAGGTGGCTGTGGCAGCAGTCATCCTGAACCGGGTCCAAAGTGCAACCTTCCCCAATACAGTTTCAGGCGTGATTTTCGAGCCGCGTGCTTTTACAGCTGTTGCAGACGGCCAGATATGGCTGACGCCGAATGAAACTGCCAAAGAAGCAGTGATGGACGCTATGAACGGCTGGGATCCAACCGGCAATGCGCTCTATTATTTTAATCCTGATACGGCGACAAGCGGATGGATTTGGACGCGGCCGCAGATCAAAAAGATCGGAAAACATATTTTCTGTGAATAGAGAGGTGGTTTACAGTGATTAGAGGGATACTTATTGCGGTACTCGCCCTTGGAGCTGCTGGGGCAGGTTTTTGGGGATACCAGGAGCACAAGGAAAAGAATGCGATACTTATCAATGCAGAAAACAGCTATCAAAGGGCCTTTCATGACCTGACATACCAAACCGACCTGCTGCATGACAAAATAGGGACTACATTGGCCATGAATTCCAGGGAATCCCTTTCACCGGCGCTTGCTGATGTCTGGAAAATAACATCGACTGCCCATAGTGATGTTGGTCAGCTGCCGCTTACCCTTATGCCATTCAATAAGACAGAGGATTTCCTTGCGAAAATCGGGGATTTCAGCTACCGCACAGCAGTCAGGGACCTGGACAAAGAACCTTTGTCAGATAAAGAGTATAAGGCGCTTCAAGGGCTCTATAAAGAATCGGCTGATATTCAGCAGGAGCTCCGCAAGGTCCAGCATATGGTCCTGAAGAATAATCTCAGATGGATGGACGTTGAAATGGCGCTGGCGTCCAATAAACAGCCAATGGACAACACAATCATCGACGGGTTCAAAACGGTGGAAAAGACGGTTGAAAGTTATGGAGAGACTGATTTTGGCCCTGCCATGGTCAATATGCAGAAAGAAGATTCTAATTATAAATATTTAGAGGGAGAGGCTATTTCAAAAAATAAAGCCCGCTCCATTGCTGTGAAATATGCGGGAATGGGGAAAAAGGCAGAAGTAAAAGTGACGGAGAATGGAAAAGGCTCTGACTTCGGCTTCTACAGTGTCTCTGTCCAGGACCCTAAGACCGGCAGGGAAGCCAATATGGATATAACAAAAAAAGGCGGGTATCCAATCTGGTATATTTTAAGCCGGGATGTAAACGATCAGGCTGTCAGTTTAAATGAAGCGGGGAATAAAGCCATTAAATTCCTCAGTGACAATGGATTTAAGGATATGGACATGTTTGAAAGTACACAATACGATAATGTCGGAGTATTTACTTTTGTATCCAAACAGGATGATATAAGGGTCTATCCTGATTCGATAAAAGTAAAGGTAGCTCTTGATAATGGGCAAATGATCGGCTTTTCAGCTGAAGATTATCTTAAGTCCCACCACACAAGGGAACTGCCCAAGGCAGATTTAAGCAAGGAAGAGGCCAGGGACAAGATCAATCCTAATCTGAAGATCCAGGAATCTAGACTTGCCGTCATCGTCAATGATCTTAATCAGGAAGTATTATGCCATGAATTCCTTGGTACTATGGGTGACGACACATACCGCATTTATATAAATGCAGATTCAGGCATCGAAGAAAAAGTAGATAAGCTGCAAAATGCAGAGCCCGTTTACGAAGAGGTTGTTTAATAAAGCGCTGCAGGGCCCGGGGAAAATCCCGGGCTTTTTCTTCATTAGAAAACAGGTATTTAGAACTATATAAGTTCTTGATTCATCCATGGGTCCCGTGTCATAATTAAATGACAGGATTATCCTTTTGTCTTTATGTATGGGGAACGTTTTTATTAAGAGAGAGCAAGAGAGAGTGGGTCAGCATGATAAATATTGGAGATTCAATAACACTTGAAACAGTGAATGGACATAAAGAAGAAAAATATAGATGCAAGCTGGCTGAAATGAATGAAAATTCCCTGTTCATTGATTACCCGGTCAATGTAAATTCAGGTAAAACAGCCTTCCTGCTGGATGGCACACAGCTTAAAGCTACATTCGTCTCAGATGACGGGTCCGTATTCTTATTTACTACAGAAGTAAAAGGGAGGGTCAAGCAGAATATTCCGCTGATGGTGCTATCCTATCCGGGCCCGAAGCAGCTTATCAAAATCCAGAGGCGGCAGTACGTGAGGATCGAAGCATCCATTGATGCAGCAGTCCAGCCGATTGGCGGGGAATTCCCGCCGTTTAAGGCTGTGACAGAAGACATCAGTGCCGGCGGGGCGAGTCTGCTGGTGGATAAAGACATACCGCTTGACGCCGGCATATCTATTAAAGTATTGCTGGTTCTGGCCCTTCAGAATGGAGACTATCATTATCTGAAAGCAGATGCGAAAATTGTGAGAATCATAGAACACAATGAACTGAAAAATAAGGCGTCGATTGAATTTGCAGATCTGGGCCCATCCGACAGGCAGATTCTTCTCCGCTTCTGTTTTGACAGGCAGCTTGCCCTAAAGAAAAAAGGCCTGGAGGCTTAACGAATAATTGCCTGACTGGATGCCAATAATGATATTAATATTGTCAACAGGCGGGGATGAAAATGAAGATGCTAGAACGGCTGATCGTGAAAGCAGTTATTATTCAGCTGCTCTTTTTGCTCGCAGCCCAGGTGCTGCTCCATAAATATGATATCATGCCTGAGCTGAAGCAGCTTGCCCAGTACGAAGGTGTGGCAAAGAATAGCTTTGAGGAGCTGCTGGAAACTTTCAGCGGAAAATGAGCGGGCATAAGAGGCCTGCTTTTTTTGTATGCTTAAACCCCTTCAGAAGCAGGTCAAGGAACAAAATATTGATAAAAAACAAGCGAATAATATGTTAAAATGGTTCTTGTAAGTTTTAGAGAAACCCAACTGGAAGCGTAACAGGAGGAAATATGATCAAAAAAATTTCAATTGCCATTGATGGCCCTGCAGCAGCAGGTAAAAGCACAGTGGCGAAAATTGCAGCTGAGAAGCTATCATATATTTATATAGACACAGGGGCCATGTACAGGGCACTGACATATAAAGCCATTGAAGCAGGCGCCGACCTTGAAAATGAAGATAAGCTCATGGATATCCTCACAGGCATCCAGATCGACTTGCTTCCAGGTGATCAGGGGCAAATTATCCTGGTCAACGGTGATAATGTTACAGAAGTGATAAGGACAGCAGCTGTCACCAACTCTGTATCCATTGTTGCGAAGCACCGGAAGGTCCGTGAAGAGATGGTAAGAAGGCAAAAAGCATTCTCGATGGGCGGCGGTGTAGTGATGGACGGCCGGGATATCGGTACTCATGTCCTTCCCCATGCAGAGGTAAAAGTCTTCCTGCTTGCATCAGTTGGAGAGAGGGCCATGCGGAGGCATCAGGAGAATATTAAGAAAGGCTACCCGTCTGACCTTGAACAGCTGAAAACCGATATTGCTTACCGGGACAAGCTGGATTCTGAAAGGGAAGTGGCGCCGCTGAAGAAAGCTGATGATGCAGTGGTAATCGATACTACCTCGCTTGCTATTCCGGAAGTGGTAGAGAAAATCATGCTGCTTGCTGAAGAAAGGATCGGATTGACTTGACATTCTATTCTTTTGTAAGATCAGCCGTTTACGGTGCGCTGAAACCGATATACCGGTTCGAGGTGATCGGGAGGGAGAACTTTCCCGCTGAAGGCGGCGTGCTGCTGTGCAGCAACCATATCGACAATCTGGATCCCCCCGTTGTGGGGATTACTGCTCCGAGGCCGGTTCATTTCATGGCCAAGGAAGAACTTTTTAACCTGCCGGTACTTGGTAATATAGTCAGGAATCTGAACGCCTTTCCGGTAAAAAGGGGCATGAGCGACAGGGAAGCTTTAAGGAAAGGGATCGCCCTTTTGAAGGAAGGAAATGTTTTAGGGCTCTTTCCTGAGGGTACAAGAAGTAAAACAGGGGAATTGGGAAAAGGCCTTGCAGGGGCAGGCTTCTTTGCCTTAAGGGCACCGGCCCATGTAGTACCCTGTGCAATCATTGGCCCATACAAGCCATTTAAAAGATTGAAGGTAGTGTACGGAAAGCCTCTGGACATGGAAGAAGCACGGAAAAACAGGGCGTCCGCTGACGAAGTGACGGAGATGATAATGCAAGAAATCCGCCAGCTTATTGAGCAGCACAGATAAGTCTTCTTGCTTGACAAATAAAGCTATTTGTAAGAAGTTAGAGGAAAGGCATCTTTTTAGAATATTCTATGTCTTTAATTTAGGACCTTGTTTTCCGCTGTGAAAATATCACATCTATTATAAAAATTGGAAGCAGTCATTGGATTAAGGAGGATTACATATGTCAGAAGAGATGAATCAATCAGAAGAAATGAATTCAATTGAAGTGAAAAGCTTTGAGGTGGGCGACCGCGTAACCGCGAAAGTCACCAAAGTGGAAGAAAAGCAGGTTGTCGTGGATATCCAGGACAGCAAGCTTGACGGGATCATCCCGATCAGCGAGCTCTCAAGCCTTCATATTGAAAAAGCTGAGGATGCTGTGGCTGAAGGAGATGAACTTGACCTGGAAGTACTCAAGGTGGAAGAAGAGGCACTCATCCTCTCAAAGCGCAAAGTGGATGCAGTAAAGGCCTGGGACACACTTGAAGAGAAATTCAACAGCGGCGAGGTTTTTGACGCTGAAATTAAAGACGTAGTCAAAGGCGGCCTGGTAGTGGACCTTGGCGTTCGCGGCTTTGTACCGGCTTCGCTTGTTGAAGCACATTTTGTCGAAGACTTTTCTGATTACAAGGGAAGGACCCTTTCCTTCAAAATTGTTGAGCTGGATAAGGAGAAAAACCGCCTGATCCTTTCACACAGAGCTGTTGTCGAGGAAGAAAAGGGCAGGCAGAAGCAGGATATCCTTGCTAACCTGCAGGCAGGCCAGGTTCTTGACGGCACTGTCCAGCGCATCACTGACTTCGGCGCGTTTGTAGATATCGGAGGAATTGACGGACTTGTCCATATTTCCCAGCTTTCATATGAGCATGTTGAAAAGCCTTCCGATGTAGTGGAAGAAGGACAGAAGGTACAGGTTAAAGTGCTGAGCGTAGACAGGGATAATGAGCGCATTTCCCTATCCATCAAGGAAACATTGCCTGGGCCATGGTCTGATATTGCAGAAAAGGCTCCGAAAGGCAGCACTCTTGACGGAGTTGTGAGACGCCTTGTATCTTATGGAGCGTTTGTTGAAGTATTCCCTGGGGTTGAGGGCCTTGTACACATCTCCCAGATTTCACACAAGCATATTGGGACTCCGCATGAGGTCCTTGAAGAAGGCCAGCAGATACAGGTAAAGGTCCTGGATGTAAATGAAAACGATCAGCGCCTGTCTCTGAGCATCAAAGATCTCGAAGAAAAAGAAGCTGAGTATGATACGAGTTATGAGATGCCTGAAGAAACAAAAGGCTTCCAGCTCGGCGAAATGATCGGCGATCAGTTAAAGAATCTAAAAAAATAATGGTGATATAATTTGTCAAGATCAAAACGGAAATGGGATCATATTGAATTTGCCCTTTCAACAGGACAAAAGCGCATTGCCGGATTTGACGATATTGATTTTATTCACCAAAGCTTGCCTGATTCTGCTGTGGATCAAGTGAAAATAGAAACTGAAATTGGCGGACTTACTCTAAGTTCGCCTATTTTAATAAATGCGATGACAGGCGGCGGCGGTGAAAGAACACTTAAAATCAATCAGGAGCTTGCCTTGGCTGCGGCCGAAACAGGCCTTGCTATGGCTGTAGGCTCGCAAATGGCAGCTTTGAAGGATCCTGCTGAACGAGAGTCATACAGGATTGTGCGTCGGGAAAATCCGAAAGGGATTGTCATCGGCAACCTCGGAAGTGAAGCAGATGCCGAACAGGCTAACAGGGCCATCGACATGATTGAGGCTGATGCCCTGCAGATACATCTGAATGTGGTGCAGGAACTGACGATGCCAGAAGGAGACCGGGACTTCAGGGATGCCCTGAAAAGGATCGAGTCTATTTGTAAAAACGTCCATGTGCCTGTTATTGTAAAAGAGGTTGGATTCGGAACCAGCAGGGAAAGTGCTGCAAAGCTTGCAGCTGCCGGGGTTTCAGCGATTGATGTCGGCGGCTTTGGCGGCACTAACTTTGCCAGGATTGAAAATGAAAGAAGAGAAAGGCTCCTTTCGTTTTTTAATGGCTGGGGAATACCTACTGCCTCCTCTATCTTTGAGGTAAACGCAGAAGGTGCTGGCGTCAGTATCATCGGTTCCGGCGGCGTCCAGACAGCTTTTGATGCAGCAAAAGCCATTGCCTGCGGTGCAGATGCTGTTGCGATGGCCGGATACCTTCTGAAGATTCTTGTGAGCGAAGGTCCTGAACAGCTTATAAATGAAATACATACACTCCATGAGGAGCTTGCCTTTATTATGGCTGCGCTCGGCGCTGTAACGATAAAGGATCTCCGGAGAGCCCCAATTATCATATCAGGCAAAACCCATCATTGGCTGTCTGAACGGGGGATAGACACAAAGGCTTTCAGTCAAAGAAGTATATAAGAAGAGGCTCCTGCTCATTGTGGCGGGAGCTTTTTTGCATTGCACATAGGTAAATCATAGAGGACTACTATTCTGGCAAAAGAGAAAACAGTGGTCTCAGTCAGCGGAGCTGGAACCAGTATTATGTAAAAATAGAAAATAGTGGTTCCAGTGAACAGAGCTAGGACCACTATTTTGGCAAAAAGAGAAAATAGTGGTTCCAGCGAACAGAGCTAGGACCACTATTTTGGCAAAAAGAGAAGATAATGGTTCCAGTGAACAGAGCTAGGACCACTATTTTGGCAAAAAGAGAAAATAGTGGTTCCAGTGAACAGAGCTAGGACCACTATTTTGGCAAAAAGAGAAAATAGTGGTTCCAGCGAACAGAGCTAGGACCACTATTTTAGCAAAAAGAGAAAATAGTGGTTCCAGCGAACAGAGCTAGGACCACTATTTTAGCAAAAAGAGAAAATAGTGGTTCCAGTGAACAGAGCTAGGACCACTATTTTAGCAAAAAGAGAAAATAGTGGTTCCGGTGAACAGAGCTAGGACCACTATTTTAGCAAAAAGAGAAAATAGTGGTTCCAGTGAACAGAGCTAGGACCACTATTATGGCAAAAAGAGAAAATAGTGGTTCCAGTGAACAGAGCTAGGACCACTATTATGGCAAAAAGAGAAAATAGTGGTTCCAGTGAACAGAGCTAGGACCACTATTTTGGCAAAAAGAGAAGATAATGGTTCCAGCCAACGAAGCTAGGGCCACTATTATGGCAAAAGAAAAAAATAGTGGTTCCAGCGAACGGAGCTAGGACCACTATTCTGTCAAAAGAAAAAAATAATGGTTTCAGCCATCCTGAAATTCTCAAGACTGGGAAGAACATAGCCCAAAGGATGCGGGTCATGCAGACGGAGCAGGACGTGGCGTACTTAGTCTGCGTTCCTATATTGAACAAGGCTTTTCCGCTTTTCTATTTGTCCAGCTCCAAAGCCTAGCCCCTCGAGTCATAAGCCACTCCTGGATTAAAGGCAAAGAACGCCTTTTATCCAGGAGCGTCTTATGCTTGTCGGGGCTGAAGAAGGCTTTTCCGCTTTTCTAGCTATATTTAGAGTCGTTCATGCTCCTGGCTTCTTCCGGGCTTTGAAGCTTGGTCGCCCCTGGATAGTGAAGGGCCTGGTCGCGGTCAGATTCGACTCTTCCGCCAGCTTTTAATTTTTTCTCCTGTCTGTCTTTTCCCATGATTAACACCCCCCTTTTATTTAAGATGAAACAAGGGCAAAAGTTTATGTAAAAAAGATTAAAGTACATAACTATTACCCATAATGGAAATGATAGGTGGTGGTGGTGTGGAAGGCTTTTACTTTTATTTGGGCGCCTGGTGCTGCTGGATTGCAGCGGCATTTTTTATGAAAAGA
Organism: Bacillus infantis; assembly: GCF_020171945.1. Classification (GTDB taxonomy): domain Bacteria; phylum Bacillota; class Bacilli; order Bacillales; family Cytobacillaceae; genus Bacillus_AB; species Bacillus_AB infantis_A. The sequence goes on from NZ_JAIVAP010000005.1 coordinate 25,213, forward strand.
CAGCAGAAGGAAAGGACGGCTTTGTCGGCTTGCCTTTTGATTGCCATTATTGTTTCGCCTTATACAATTTCTCTGGGCAGTATCCATATTTCAGCAGCAGGGCTTTTCATTTTGATTTGCTGCTATGCTGAGGCTGCCAGCATAACAGGACTTAAAGCAGTTTATTTTTTTGTCTCTGTTTTTATGATCATGCTTGCTTATGCAAGCTTTCAGCTTTTTGCTCTTTTTGATCCTGTATGGGTGGTTTTCAAAAAAGAATGGATGCTGGCAGCCATCATGTTTGCTTTGTCTGCCGTGCTTTTTGCCGGATGCAGGAAAAGGATTGCAGCCATGCTGACAGGTGCCATTCAGGGCGATCTAATCTTTTCGCTGGTACTGGAGAAATTGTCCCTTGCCTATGAGGCTTGGTCTTTTTCTTTTCTCGATATGGCAGCTATATCAGCATGTGCATTGCTTCTGTGGGAGGGTTTTGTCAAACTCGCAGCATATTTAGAGCGGCAGGCAGCCAATCTGGAAAAGGAGAAACAAAAGATATTATGAGTGATTATACATACCCGATTGTATTTGGCCTGATTATTGGAACGGCTACGAGGATGTACATGCTGCGGACGGATTACCGGCAGTACCCGACATATCTGCATGGTAAAATCATACACCTGGCCCTCGGGTTCATAGCCGCGGCTCTCGGGACGGTTGCTGTCCCTTCTATTCTGGAGCAGGATTTTACAGCGGTGACCTTCTTGACTCTTGCTGCAAGCCAGTTCCGTGAGGTCAGGAACATGGAAAGGAACACCCTGGCAGAACTGGATTCCTATGAATTGGTTTCCAGGGGCAAAACCTATATTGAGGGAATTGCCGTTGCTTTTGAAAGCCGGAATTATCTTGTGATTTTCACATCCTTGATAAGCACCCTTTGCTATATTGTCATTAATATATGGGCCGGCATCATTGCGGCCATTCTGTCAGTGCTTATATCCAAAAAGCTCATGGCAGGGGGGAGGCTCGGGGATATAGTGGAAATTGAATATGTGGAACCGCGCTTTGATGGGGCTGGCCTTTATGTAGACAATATCTATATCATGAATATCGGGCTTCCCGCGAGGCAGGAGGAAGTGCTGAGGTATGGGATGGGATTCATTCTAAAGCCAAAATCCTTTGACGCTCGTTCAACCATCGCCAACCTTGGACAAAGGCAGGCGATCCTTCACGATGTCTCAATCGCGATGGGTGTGTACAGGGATTCCGGCACACCTGCGCTCGTCCCTCTCGCCAAGCGCGACTTGGATGATGGAAGAGTGGGGGTTTTTCTGCTGCCCCAGGAGAAGGACATTGAAAGGGCCATCAAAGTGATCGGCAGTGTACCGACGCTTGAAAATGCCATAAGGATGCCGTCCGAACGGGAAAGGAAGAGCGGAAATGGTCATTGAGAAATTTATATTGGCAGTTATTACGACGAACCCAAAAAAGGCACCTTCAGGGGCAGCTGTGTTCCATTGTGACGACAAAAAAGAGATGGAGCATGTGGCTGCCAATCTTGAAGCCATTTTAGACGGAATTGCCCATGCTCTGACAGATGAAATGTATGTAATTGTCAAGCATTGATGGTTCTTCCAATGTTTTCGTTGCGGGGATTCTGCCTCTTTGATAAAATGATTAGGTTAGGCCCTTCTGCAAACAGGAAGGGTTTATTTTATACACGGGCCATCCTGAAGAAATCAGGATGATGATGAAAGCAATTCATTTGACTCTTTCGAGCAGTGTTTAAAGTATATAAAAGTGAAAGGGTGATGTTCATGGCAAAACCGGTTATCGCCATTGTAGGACGTCCAAACGTCGGAAAATCAACGATTTTCAACAGAATAGTAGGAGAAAGGATCTCCATTGTCGAAGATATACCTGGTGTGACCAGAGATAGAATCTACAGTTCAGCGGAATGGCTGAATCTCGATTTCAATATCATCGACACCGGCGGGATTGATATAGGAGACGAGCCTTTCCTGGAGCAGATCAGGCAGCAGGCTGAAATCGCCATCGAAGAAGCTGATGTCATCCTGTTCTTGACCAATGGGCGGGAAGGCGTTACATCAGCTGATGAAGCGGTCGCTAAAATACTGTATAAATCAAAGAAACCTGTAGTGCTTGGGGTCAACAAAATTGACAACCCGGATATGCGCGACCAGATCTATGATTTCTATGCCCTTGGATTTGGTGAGCCAATCCCGATCTCAGGTTCCCACGGGCTGGGGCTTGGGGACCTGCTTGATGAAGCAGCAAAGCATTTTCCTGATACAAAGGACAAGGACTATGGCGATGATGTCATTAAGTTCTCCCTGATTGGGCGCCCTAATGTCGGGAAATCTTCCCTCGTCAATGCTATTCTCGGGGAAGAAAGGGTCATTGTTTCCAATATTGCCGGCACGACGCGCGATGCTGTCGATTCCCTGCTCACTTACAATGGGGATCAGTATGTGATCATTGATACAGCTGGAATGCGGAAAAAAGGCAAGGTGTACGAAAGCACTGAAAAATACAGTGTCCTGAGAGCTTTAAGGGCCATCGAGCGCTCAGATGTCGTCCTTGTTGTCATTGATGCTGATGAAGGCATTCTGGAGCAGGATAAAAAGATTGCGGGCTATGCGCATGAAGCCGGCCGCGCTGTTGTAATTGTCGTCAATAAATGGGATGCTGTCGAGAAGGACGAAAAAACAATGAAGGCGTTTGAAACGAATATCAGGGAGCATTTCCAATTCCTTGACTATGCTCCGATCGTCTTCTTGTCTGCCTTAACAAAGAAGCGGATCCATACATTGATTCCGCAGATCAACCAGGCAAGCGAAAACCACAGCATGCGTGTGGAAACGAGCGTCCTGAATGATGTTGTCATGGATGCCGTGGCGATGAATCCAACGCCTACCGATAAAGGAAAGCGCCTGCGGATTTACTATACGACTCAAGTGGCTGTCAAGCCGCCTGTATTTGTGGTATTTGTCAATGATCCTGAGCTTATGCATTTCTCCTACGAGCGTTTCCTGGAAAACCGCATAAGAGATGCTTTTGGATTTGAAGGTACTCCAATTAAAATATTTGCACGGGAAAGAAAATAAAAAGGGTGTGATTGTATGCTGGATCAATCGAGCAAGATAACCGTTGCCGGTGCAGGCAGCTGGGGCACGGCACTCGCCATGGTGCTGGCTGACAATGGCCTCCAAGTCAGGCTCTGGGGGCATAACCCTGTACAGATCAAGGAAATCAATGAACAGCACACCAATCAAAAGTATTTGCCTGATATAAAACTGCCTTCAGGCATTCAAGGCTTCAGCTCACTGGAAGAGGCTCTTGAAGGTGTTGACACGCTGATTTTGGCGGTGCCGACAAAAGCCATCAGGGAAGTCGCCGGCAGGATTAACGAATTTCAGCGTGAGCCCCTCACTATCGTACATGTCAGCAAAGGCATCGAACCGGATACATTGCTGAGGATATCAGAAATGATCGAGGAAGAATTCACGAGTGAAGCCCTCGGCAGCGTGGTGGTCCTTTCCGGCCCAAGCCATGCAGAGGAAGTCAGCCTCCGCCATCCGACAACTGTCACTGTATCTTCAAAGAATATTGAGGCTGCAGAGCATGTGCAGGACCTTTTTATAAACCATAACTTCAGGGTATACACGAATCCGGATATCATTGGCGTGGAAATCGGCGGAGCGCTGAAGAATATCATAGCATTGGCAGCAGGGATCACCGATGGCCTAGGCTATGGAGATAATGCCAAAGCGGCCCTTATTACAAGGGGGCTTGCCGAAATTGCCAGGCTTGGCACTAAAATGGGCGCAAGCCCGCTGACTTTCTCGGGATTGACCGGAATCGGCGACCTGATTGTGACTTGTACGAGTGTCCATTCCCGCAACTGGAGAGCAGGAAACCTTCTCGGGAAGGGGCATAGCCTGCAGGAAGTCCTTGATAATATGGGAATGGTTGTAGAAGGCGTCAGAACCACGAAAGCTGCATACCAGCTGGCTGAAAAGTATAATGTAAAGATGCCTATCACGGAAGCGCTGTATGAAGTGCTGTTTAATGGGGCCGACCCGAAAGAATCCGTCGACAAGCTGATGGCTAGAGGGAAAACGCATGAAATGGAAGACCTTGCAAACGTGCTTGAAGACAGGGCAGACAAGTGAATGCTATGATTTGCTGCAAGGAAAGATAATTATTTTTGCGGCAGCAGCAAAATTTAGGCATTCGAGGATGCGGGAAAGGAACTTCCTGCATACAATGCAACGAAGCAAACTGGTGATATGAACAGGGTGCATGGGTTATTTAGTCGCATAAGGCCAAAGCAGAGATTGCCCCATCTTTGCTTTGGCTCTTTTTTTTGGGGTTCACAGCGAAATTCCATGCTGGCGCCAGCATTTTAAGCGAAATGCTTTTGATTCATTTTCAGCCTGTATGATATAATACATTTCGGAAAAGGGAGTGAGACAATGTCGCCTGCTTTAATGAAGATGTGGGTATCTTTAGCTTCAATGGGGTTCATGTTCATATCAATATTATTGATTTATCTGAGCCGGTATAAATTAAACAATAAACCGCTTAAATTCATATCTGCCCTAATTGCGTATCTGTTAATGATTGTTTCCGGGCTCATCATCCTGTTTGTCGTTTTGAGCGGACCTACCAATGAATAACAAATTTAAAAACCTGAAGGATTGGAATCTATGAAAAAGAAGCTAGCCATGCTGTCTATGACAGCGGTTTTATCCTTTCTGCTTGCCGGATGCATGTATCCGGAGGACAAGCTTTCGCAGAATCAGACACCATATCAGGACCAGGTCAATTCTGTCCAGTCGGCTGTTGATCAGTTTCAGGAAGACAATGGGGGCATCCTTCCAATAAAGACGAGGGAGGAGAATACACCCATTTACCAGAAGTATCCGATAGATTTTAAAAAGATCACTCCAAAATATATGGCAGAGCCGCCAGGCAATAGCTTTGAATCCGGAGGCATCTTCCAGTACGTGATCATGGATGCGGAGGAAGATCCGAAAGTCAAGCTCTTCGACCTCAGGATGGCTGAGTCTATCAGGGATATTAAAGTACGCATTAAGCTGCAGGGCTATCCGCCATATAAAGAAAAGATCGCCGATAATGTTTATACACTCGATTATGCAGCCCTCGGCTTTAAAGAGGAGCCGCTGGCTGTAAGTCCGTATACCAGCCGCAATCTTCACTTTGTTGTTTCCGTAAATGGAGACGTTTACGTAGACTATCTGCCTGACCTCTATGAAGCGTTGGAAAATCACAAGGATCACGGATATAAGGAAGGCGATGACATACGCGCACTCCTTGGGAAAGAATCCCTTTTTGTCCCTGCCTATTCGCTTCCCTATACAATCAATGCCAAAGGAGAACCAATCTTTTTGGCGAAATAGTCATAACCCTTCTTCTGCAAAATATATTGTAGGAGAAGGGTTTTTCTTTTTAAAAAGCAAATTCAAGCGTATAGAGAGAAAGGGCTTTTTCAAAGCGGGAGAGTAAGGGGATAAAAATAAAAAAACTGTCATAAAGAAATAGGACAACATCATAAATATATAATGTCCAAAAATAATTGAATGATAGGATAATATTATCCCACTAACTCAAGATTCAGGAGGGGATCACTTGGAAAAGGTAGATATTTTTAAAGATATTGCCGAAAGAACAGGCGGTGATATTTATTTCGGAGTCGTTGGTGCCGTCCGCACCGGTAAATCCACGTTTATCAAAAAGTTCATGGAGCTGGTGGTGCTTCCGAATATGAGCAATGAGGCAGACCGGGCGCGCACACAGGACGAACTTCCACAAAGCGCGGCAGGCAAAACCATCATGACAACAGAGCCCAAATTCGTCCCAAATCAGGCAGCTGCCGTCCAGGTTGCAGAGGGGCTGGATGTCAACATCAGGCTTGTGGACTGTGTCGGCTATACAGTGCCGGGCGCCAAAGGCTATGAAGATGAAAATGGTCCAAGAATGATTACCACGCCTTGGTATGAAGAACCGATCCCCTTCCATGAAGCTGCGGAGATCGGGACAAGGAAAGTCATCCAGGAGCATTCGACGATTGGCGTCGTTATTACAACAGACGGTACAATCGGAGAAATACCGCGCACCAATTATCTGGAGGCCGAGGAAAGAGTCATTGAGGAGCTGAAAGAGGTCGGCAAGCCTTTCATCATGGTTGTCAACAGCGTCCAGCCTCATCACCCGAACACTGAAGCACTGAGAGTCCAGCTGTCTGAGAAGTATGACATACCTGTGCTGGCAATGAGCGTGGAAAGTATGAGGGAAACTGATGTATTGAGCGTAATGCGTGAAGCACTGTACGAATTCCCGGTGCTCGAGGTGAATGTCAACCTGCCGAGCTGGGTGATGGTTCTGCGGGAGAATCACTGGCTTCGCGAAAGCTACCAGGAAGCTGTAAAGGAAACAGTCAAGGATATCAAACGGCTGCGGGATGTAGACCGTGTTGTCCACCTTTTCAGTGACTATGAATTCATAGACAGGGCGGGCCTTGCCGGAATAGAAATGGGCCAGGGAGTTGCAGAAATCGACCTGTTTGCCCCGGATGACCTTTATGATGAGATTTTAAAAGAAATTGTGGGGGTTGAAATCCGCGGCAAGGATCATCTGCTTGAACTGATGCAGGACTTTGCCCATGCAAAAGCTGAGTATGACCAGATTTCGGATGCGCTGAAAATGGTGAAGCAGACCGGCTACGGCATAGCGGCGCCGTCGCTTGCTGATATGAGCCTTGATGAGCCGGAAATCATCCGCCAGGGAGCGCGTTTCGGGGTACGCCTGAAGGCGGTTGCGCCTTCCATCCATATGATCAAGGTGGATGTCGAATCCGAGTTTGCGCCGATCATAGGAACTGAAAAGCAAAGCGAGGAGCTTGTCCGCTATCTGATGCAGGATTTTGAAGACGATCCTCTATCCATCTGGAATTCTGATATATTTGGCCGCTCCCTCAGTTCCATCGTAAGAGAAGGAATTCAGGCAAAGCTTTCTCTCATGCCTGAAAACGCCAGATACAAGCTGAAGGAAACGCTGGAAAGAATCATCAATGAAGGATCCGGCGGCCTGATTGCCATCATCCTATAATGAAAATCTGAAGGGCAGCGGAAGCTGCCCTTTTTAGCGTTTATTTTTTGGCGTGGTATACTGGGAACCGTTTTGGAACTTAATCAAGGGCTCTTACCGTAAAGATTGTTACTTCAAATTATTATAAAGAATGATTTACATTCTTCGGTATCGCGGGAAGAAAGGTTTTTTCAGCTAACAGGGCAGGAGTAGTTTTAAAAAACCAGGAAGTCTTATTCTTATTTGTGTGACCAGCAAGCCTTAAAATAAGCGGAGAATTTCCGGTTAAGCTGCTAAATATGGCCTGGGCGATTGTAAATAAGCAGAAAATTTCCGGTTATGGGGAGCGAAATTGACCATTTTCCTGTTTTTTGAGTCGATAGAAGGAATTTCTCCGTCTATTTGAGCTATTTTTAGAGTTTTTTCAAACTTAGGGGGAAATTCTCCGCTTATTTTTCAGCATGTCGCTTTGGCAAGCACTAGCAGCATCTGCATCCTGAAGGTGTAATTTATCACCTCTTATAAGGAAGGCACAATAGCATCAATCTATGCGAAAGGGGCCTTATGAATTGGCTGTGTTACACATTGCTGTTAATCTGTAATCAGCCGTATGAAACTTTGCTTGATTCCTTAGAGCAGTGCTGAATACCAGACTGAAAGCTTCCGTTTCAACAAGGAGCCCTAGGTAAGCCAATTGATAAAATATGTTATATGTTTTGAAAAATAGTGGATTGGGTAACAAAAAAGGGTGTCTTATTACAAGTTTGTTTCAAATAAGAAAAGATTACCATTAATTAATGAATATTTCTTGATAAGCCCAGATGATTATGATAATCTTTTAACAGAATTACCGTCGTGGCCGCGAAAACCCTTATATATTAAGGTTTTTTAGCAAAAAAGATTGAAATCTTCATGCCGTTCATTTAATATAAGGTATGCCAATCATCACGACGTATAGAATTCCGTAAATTTGTTTACAAATGATGATAAGATCCTTATCAGGGCAAGATTTTTGGGAGGAGGTGAAAGGCATGAACAAGACAGAACTAATTAACGCAGTTGCTGAAGCTGGCGAGCTTTCTAAGAAGGACGCTACTAAAGCAGTTGACGCTGTATTTGATACTATTCTTAACGCACTTAAAAATGGTGATAAAGTACAATTGATCGGTTTCGGAAACTTTGAAGTCCGCGAGCGTGCTGCACGTAAGGGCCGCAACCCGCAGACTGGTGATGAAATCGAAATCGCTGCAAGCAAAGTTCCTGCTTTTAAACCAGGTAAAGCGCTTAAAGACGCTGTTAAATAAGTACATACCGTGCTTTAAGCTTATGCTTGAGCAAAAGGCCGCGAAATTCTTCGCGGCCTTTTATTTTTGCTTGGGAATTCATAAATGGTAAGTTGCAGGCCATGAGCAATTCTTGATCATCATCCAGCAGCTGCACCGAGGTCACAAGCCTCGCACCTTGTATTTTGCCTGTTTGGAAATGGATGTGCTAATATGTAGGGGTAAAGGCACTAGAGAGATATGGTTTAGGAGGATGAATCATGGCAAATGTCAACCGCGCCCAAATTGAAGAAGCGGTGCGTTCTATATTAGAAGCAATCGGAGAAGACCCTAACCGCGAAGGCCTGCTAGATACACCGAAGCGTGTGGCCAAGATGTATGAAGAGGTTTTTATGGGGATCGGGCAGGATCCCAAAGAATACTTTGAAACTATTTTTGGAGAAGAGCATGAGGAGCTTGTTCTTGTAAAGGACATCCCATTCTACAGCATGTGTGAGCACCATCTGGTTCCTTTCTTTGGGAAGGCCCATGTTGCCTATATCCCCAGGAATGGCAGGGTGACAGGGCTCAGCAAGCTTGCAAGGGCAGTCGAGGCCGTGGCAAAAAGGCCGCAGCTGCAAGAGCGGATCACCTCAACTGTAGCGAATGCTATTATGGAAAAATTGGAGCCCCACGGTGTAATGGTCATTGTAGAGGCCGAGCATATGTGCATGACGATGAGAGGCGTTAAAAAGCCTGGTTCCAAGACTGTCACTTCTGCAGTAAGAGGTGTGCTGGCAGAGGATGCCAGGGCGAGAGCTGAAGTCCTTTCATTAATCAAAGATTAATCTGCATCCCTGAGGCTGAAAGTACTGCTTTTAGCCTTTTATCTTGGCCGATGGCGGCTTGAAGGAGTGAAGGATATGGAAACGAGAAACAACCCGGCAGGAGACTATGTGGTAATTAAAGCAAAGGAAGACGGCGTGAATGTGATCGGGCTGACCAGAGGCTCAGACACACGCTTTCACCATTCTGAAAAACTTGATAAAGGGGAAGTCATGATCGCCCAATTCACCGAGCATACTTCAGCTATAAAAATCAGGGGCAATGCCTCCATCATGACATGCTATGGAGAAGTGGAAAGCGAAGCTAAAAAATAGGAGCAGGGCACCGTAAATTTCCAGAGGTCTTTAAGCCTGGCATTTTTGCTTCCGGCGGAACATAACTTTCAATATAATCTGCCACGGCTACCCCTTTTATGATATAATTGTCTCTGTTTCATTGTGGACAATATTAAAATGGCCCCTAATGGCGAATGCTATATGGGTAGCGCCCAGACCAGCACCGCCTTTTATAAAAAGAATGCACAGGCATCATAGGAAATACATAAATGACCTTCGGGGAACAAGGGTGATCAGATTGCAGGATATTAAAATAAATATGGAATATGTCCGGAAGCAGATTGAGGGAAAGGTTCTCCACCCCTACCTGCTTAAATATATTGATGAGCCGGTTATCGATCAGGATAAGCTGCTCCTTCTTGTCTCCATGCTCAATGAAGCTGAATTGACTCAGAAGCAGAAGAATGACTACTCAGTGACAGCCATGCTTATACAAGTCGCCCTTGATACCCATGAACAGGTCAGCAATACACAAATTGCCGGCGAAAAGCAAAAAAACAGGCAGCTTACTGTCCTGGCCGGCATTTACTACAGCAGCTTATATTATAAGATTCTCTCGGAATCAAAGGATATCGGAATGATCCGGCTGCTGTCGGACGGCATCAAAGAAGTGAACGAGCATAAAATCTCTGTCTACCAGCATGAAACAGAAAATGTAGAAGGACTGATGGAAAGCGTCAGGCTGATAGAGTCCTCTCTGTTCTCAAAAATCGCAGGATGCTTTAACAAGCCGGCCTGGATCGAGCTGTCATCCCACCTTCTGCTGATGAAGAGGCTCATGGAAGAAAGGGGACGCTATCTGGATCACGGAACATCCTTTCTGTTTGAGCGGCTTAAACGCCTTGTATTCCCTAAAAAGGAACAAGAGCTTGCCGACCTGTCTGCTGAGCAGAAAAGATATCTTCTTCTGATAGCCAACCGCTATATCGATCACTCTAAAGATATGATTGACAAAGGCATGAAAGCTGTCCCTTTCCTTAATAGCCTGCTGGAGGAGCGGATCCATTCCATTCTTGACCAGCATCAGCCCATGACAAAATCCATTGCAGAAGAAGGGTGACTTTTATGGAACAACAATCTAAAGCAGAGCGCGTACACGGCGTATTCGAGAAGATATACGGAAACTATGACCAGATGAATTCTGTCATCAGCTTCCAGCAGCATAAAAGATGGCGCAAAGATACCATGAAAAAGATGAACGTCCAGAAAGGGCAGAAAGCTCTGGATCTCTGCTGCGGGACTGCAGACTGGACCATTGCACTCGCAGAAGCAGTCGGTGCTGATGGTGAAGTCAAAGGGCTGGATTTCAGCAAGAATATGCTGAAGATCGGCGAGGAAAAGGTGAAAAGCAGGAATTTGTCCCAGGTGGAGCTCATTCATGGCAATGCGATGGAGCTGCCGTTTGAAGACAATTCTTTTGATTATGTCACCATAGGCTTCGGACTGAGGAATGTCCCTGATTATATGCAGGTCCTGAGGGAAATGAACAGGGTCCTTAAGCCGGGCGGGATGGCAGTATGCCTGGAAACTTCGCAGCCGACCATGTTCGGCTACAAGCAGCTCTATTATGCTTATTTCCGCTACATCATGCCGCTGTTCGGAAGGGTGTTCGCGAAAAGCTATAAAGAATATTCCTGGCTCCAGGAATCGGCAAGGGATTTTCCAGGCATGAAGGAGCTTGCTGCAATGTTTGAGAGCGCAGGCTTCAAAAATGTAGCCTTCAAGCCTTACAGCGGGGGAGTTGCTGCTGTCCATACAGGCTTGAAGTAAGTTCTGCATCTGTTTGCAGCCGGAGAAAGATGGGGCTTTCCGTGACTGGCGGGCCCCGAGAAAATAAGTACTTGTTGCTCGTCGATTAACAGGCTTGCAAACATGATTAAAGCTGGGTGGATACAAGATGAAATTAAAGATGATGTATTCATTTTTAGATTCTGACATTAATATTATTGAACAGTCATTAGAGGAGACCGTGCAGGCAGAGTCTCCTTTATTGCGAAATGCATCTATGCATTTGCTGCAGGCAGGAGGAAAAAGAATCCGTCCTGTTTTTGTTTTGCTGTCTGCGAAATTCGGCTCATATGATATCAGCGAGATCAAAAAAGTGGCTGTAGCCCTTGAACTGATCCATATGGCATCCCTGGTGCATGATGATGTCATTGATGATGCAGAGCTGCGAAGGGGCAAACCTACCATCAAAGCGAAATGGGACAATCGCACGGCCATGTATACAGGCGATTATATTTTTGCCAAATCCCTTGAAGTGATGACACAGATCGAGCGCCCGGAGGCACATGAAATCCTGTCAAAGACGATTGTGGAAGTCTGTGTGGGGGAAATAGAGCAGATCAAGGATAAATACCGCTTTGATCAGAACCTGAGGGACTACCTTTTGAGGATTAAAAGAAAGACGGCGCTTCTGATTGCGGCAAGCTGCCAGCTTGGGGCAGTTGCAGCAGGAGTTGATGAAAATATCCATAAGAAGCTGTATAGATTTGGCTATTATGTGGGCATGTCCTTTCAGATTACCGATGATATTCTTGATTTCACGGGCACGGAGAAAGAGCTTGGAAAGCCTGCAGGGGGAGACCTGCTCCAGGGGAATATTACGCTGCCTGTCCTGTTTGCCATGGAGGACGAAGAAATCCGCAGAGAAATCGTTAAAGTGGATGAAACAATGGATAGAAAAGAAATTGAAAAAGTGATATCACTGATTAAAAATTCGGGCGCAATTGAGCGGTCCTTTGCTGTCAGCAACCAATATTTATCCAAGGCGCTTGCAGTCCTTGATACCCTCCCGCAAAACAAGGCCAAAAAATCGCTCCGGGATATTGCTAAATTTATCGGCAAGAGAAAGTTTTAAGCGGTTGCAGAATTGTCGAAAAAATGATACTATTCTCCATGGATGTCTCTATTATAGAGCTGTTCATACATAAGATTTTAGGAGTGGAGACAATGGAGAAAACTTTTTTAATGGTCAAGCCTGACGGCGTCCAGCGCAATCTTGTCGGTGAAATTGTCAGCCGTTTTGAAAAAAAAGGCTTTCAGCTTGCCGGCGGTAAATTGATGGTTATTTCAAAGGAACTGGCTGAGCAGCATTATGGAGAGCATAAAGAGCGCCCATTCTTTGGTGAACTAGTTGATTTCATTACTTCCGGACCGGTATTTGCAATGGTTTGGGAAGGAGAAAATGTTATTGCGACAGCCCGCCAGATGATGGGATCCACAAATCCTAAGGATGCTGCCCCAGGGACAATCCGCGGAGATTTTGCCGTAACTGTAGGCAAGAATATTATTCACGGTTCAGACTCCCCAGAGAGTGCAGAGCGTGAAATCGGCCTTTTCTTCAATGAATCCGAGCTTGCCGGATATTCCAAACTGATTAATGACTGGGTTAATTAATCCATTAAAGACACTTGCCTGCAAGTGTCTTTTTTTGTAACCGCATACACATATTTTGGCGAAATATAGCAAAAAAACCACTCTCCCTTCCCTTTTTTCAGCTATACTAGTGTTAAATAAGCAATAGGGGAGAACAGAAATGTCGGGGGAATATCAGGAGTTTATCAGACAGATTAAAGCAAAGACAGGAATCGACCTTTCACTTTATAAAGAAGCGCAGATGAAAAGGCGCCTTATATCTTTATACGAAAAAAAAGGATATCATTCTTTTTCGGATTTCTACCAGGGTTTAAGCAGGAATAAAGAATTGCTGGATGAGTTTCTTGATCGCATGACTATTAATGTATCAGAGTTTTACAGAAATGCGAAAAGGTGGGACATACTTGAAACTCAGCTGCTGCCTGCTATGTCTGCCAGGGGGGGAAGGCTGAAGGTATGGAGTGCGGCTTGCTCTACAGGCGAAGAGCCGTATACGATTGCCATGATCCTGGCAAAATTCTTGCCGCTCTCCCAAATCCAGGTGCTTGCTACAGATATAGACGAAAAGGTGCTGGCAAGAGCGCAGGCAGGCATTTATCAGGAGAGATCCCTGAATGAGATGCCTCTTGAAATGAAAAAGAAGTACTTTACGCAAGAAGGAAGCCTTTACAAAATATCAGACGAGATAAAAAAGACTGTTGTCTTCAAAAAACAGAACCTGCTGTCTGATCCCTTCGGAGGACCGTATGATTTAATCGTCTGCCGGAATGTCCTTATTTATTTTACAGAAGAAGCAAAGGATGGGCTCTACCACAAGTTCAGCGGAGCCTTAAAACCTGGAGGACTGTTCTTTGTAGGCAGTACAGAGCAGATTTTTAATCCTGGCTTGTATGGACTGGCTACGGAGGATACTTTTTTTTACAGAAAAAAATAGCAGGAAGTAAAACTGTGAAGAAGTCTTCATGGTTTTTTTCTATTATAAGAAGGATGTGCTTATTGCACTTGCTTTTGTGGTGCTGGCGGAGGCATGCTAAAATGGCATCAACGGCAAAACTGGACGGGGTATTGCCGGGAGAGGCCAAAGTGTTTTTTTCGGCAGCTGTCTGAAAAATTCTTAATTTTTGCTATGCTAATGATAGTGCTTGTGATATATTGGTACATAATCCTTTAATGAGTTGAAGGGGGAAAGAGTTTTGAGATACTTAACAGCAGGTGAATCACACGGTCCTCAGCTGACCGTTATTATTGAAGGGCTGCCGGCAGGAATGCCGCTGCTCGAAGAAGATATTAATGCAGAACTGGCCAGAAGGCAGAAAGGCCACGGCCGCGGAAGGCGGATGCAGATTGAAAAGGATACCGTGCAAATTGCCGGGGGTATCCGCCATGGCTACACTTTAGGTTCACCGGTCGCACTTGAAGTAGAGAATAATGACTGGAAGCACTGGACAAAAGTTATGGGCCAGGAGCCTGTTTCTCCTGAAGAAGAAAGCGAAATAAAGAGGAAAATCTCAAGGCCGCGACCAGGTCATGCTGATTTGAACGGTGCCATCAAGTACGGGCACCGCGACATGCGCAATGTATTGGAGCGTTCCTCTGCCAGGGAAACGACCGTCAGGGTGGCAGCCGGAGCTGCAGCTAAGAAGCTGCTTAGTCTCCTGGGAATTGAAATCGCCTCACATGTAGTTGAAATCGGCGGCGTTCAATCTGCCGCTGCTTCATATGAAAACTTAGCCGAAGTGAAAGAAAAAACAGAAAACTCTCCAGTCCGCTGCCTTGATCCGGCAGCAGAGCCAAGGATGATGCAGGCCATCGACGATGCAAAGGCCAATGGCGATTCCATCGGCGGTATTGTCGAGGTAATCGTTGAAGGAATGCCTGCCGGCGTTGGATCATATGTCCATTATGACCGGAAGCTGGATGCAAAGCTGGCTGCTGCCATCGTTAGCATCAATGCATTCAAAGGAGTCGAATTCGGACTGGGCTTTGAAGCGGCGCGCAAGCCTGGAAGCGAGGTCCATGACGAGATAGCCTGGAATAGTGAAGATGGCTATACCAGGAAAACCAATCGCCTTGGAGGATTTGAAGGCGGTATGACTACAGGGATGCCGATTGTAGTAAGAGGTGTAATGAAGCCGATTCCTACCCTGTATAAGCCGCTCCAGAGTGTAGATATCGAAACGAAAGAGCCATTCACTGCAAGCATTGAGCGCTCTGACAGCTGTGCTGTCCCTGCTGCTGCAGTTGTCGCTGAAAATGTTGTTGCCTGGGAGCTGGCCTCCGCTATATGCGGCCAGTTTTATGCAGACAGAATGGATGCTCTGATTGAGAGTGTGAATGCACAGCGGAAATATGCGAGGGAATTTTAATGGAGACCATCACCATTAAAACACATTCGAAAGAATATCCTGTCCTGATCGGCGCCGGGGCTGTGAGAAAACTGGGCGGCTTGCTGCGAGAGAAGCTTCCCGGCCTGACCAGCCTGCTGATTATAACGGATGAGACAGTAGCATCCCTGCATCTTGGCAGGGTGAAAGAAGCCCTTGCTGAATTTAATCCTTCTATACATATTGTTCCAAGCGGGGAAAAAGCAAAAACGTTTGACGTCTATTATGCAGCTTTAACTTCTGCTCTTGAAAAGAAACTCGATAGGAAGTCGGCTGTCATCGCTCTGGGGGGAGGAGCAGTCGGAGATCTCGCCGGCTTTGCTGCAGCTACCTTCATGAGGGGTATCCCGTTCATCCAGGTGCCGACTACCATACTCGCGCATGACAGTGCAGTGGGAGGCAAGGTAGGTATCAACCATCCTGAAGGCAAAAATATGATTGGTGCTTTCCATCAGCCTGAAGCTGTTGTCTATGACCTGGATTTTTTAAAGTCGCTGCCCGATAAGGAAATAAGGTCAGGGTTTGGTGAAGCGGTTAAGCACGCACTTATTAAGGACCATTCTTTTTACAGCTGGCTGTTAGACAATATCCATTCGCTTAAGGATATTAAGGATGAGGAATGGCTGTTCATTCTTTCGAAAGGCATACAGGTGAAAAATGCTTTTGTCTCCGAGGATGAAAAGGAAGCAGGGGTCAGGGCCTTCTTGAATTTTGGCCACACACTCGGGCACGCGATCGAAGCAGAATCAGGATATGGCAATATGACACACGGCGAAGCAGTGGTCATCGGGATGCTGTATGCCCTGGAACTCAGCATGGAAAAATGCGGACTCGATTTTGAACTCGGGCAATTCCGAGACTGGCTGATGGGCCTGGGCTATACCATTTCATTGCCAGCCGGACTTCTTCCTGCAGACCTTTTGTCTCGGATGAAGCAGGATAAGAAGGCAATCGGGCAAGCGGTGAACTTTGTTCTTCTTGATAGTATCGGCCATCCGGTTCTCTCAGAAATCCCTGACGGGGAGCTTATGGGAGCGCTGGAGCAGTTTGCCGTTAAGGGGGCTGAAAAATGATCAGAGGTGTCAGGGGAGCTATTACAGTGCAATCGAACACAGAAGAAGAGATTGCAGCATCAGCAGAGCTCCTGTTAAAGAAAATGATAGATGAAAACAGCATAGCCCCGGAAGATGTTGCTTCTGTTTTCATTTCAGCGACAGATGATATAGACCAGGGGTTCCCTGCCAAAGCAATGCGGACACTTGAGGGCTGGAAGCACGTACCGGTAATGTGCATGCGTGAAATGGCTGTACAGGATGCCCTGCCGCTCTGTATCCGCGTTATGATCCATACAAATACAGAAAAGAGCCAGCAGGAGATCAGCCATGTTTATCTTGGGGGAGCCGTTGTCCTAAGGCCCGACCTGGAAAAGAAATGATTCTGCCTCTCACCAGACAGGCGCGCTTATGATAAAATAAAAGAAAATCTTTATTACTTTAATTAGGTAGCGAAAAGAAGAGTTGGAGGGGCGGTTTATACAATGAAGTGGAAAAAACAATTGCTGGATTTAACACCATACCAGCCAGGCAAATCTATTGAAGATGTAAAAAAACAATATGGGCTTGAAAAGATTGTAAAGCTTGCATCAAATGAGAACCCTTTCGGATGCTCTGAAGAAGCAGCAAAAGCCCTTCAGAAAAGCTCAGGCATTTTTGCAAAATATCCAGATGGATATGCAGGCGAGCTGAGAAGCACTTTGGCTTCCCACCTTGGAACTGAACCAGGACAGCTTATATTCGGCAATGGTTCGGATGAAGTGATCCAGATCATTTCGCGTGCCCTGCTGGGGCCTGGCAGGAGTACGATCATGGCTGCACCGACTTTTCCGCAGTACAAGCACAATGCGGTGATTGAAGGGGCTGAAGTGAAGGAGATCCCCCTGTTAGACGGTGCCCATGATTTAGAGGCGATGCTTGAAGCCATTGATGAAAATACCTCTGTAGTATGGCTCTGCAGCCCGAATAATCCGACCGGGATCTATATAAACGAGAGCAGGCTTGTTTCATTCCTGGAAAAGGTGCCGGAAGATATACTTGTGGTACTTGACGAGGCCTATTGCGAGTATGCAGTCGCTGATGATTACTACCATGCAGTGAGCCTGCTTGAAAAATTCAGCAATCTGATTGTGCTCAGGACCTTCTCAAAGATTTACGGTCTTGCCAGCCTCAGGATCGGGTATGGCATCGCTGGAGAGGATGTCATCAGGGCGCTGGAGCCTGCGAGGGAGCCGTTCAATGTGAATACTTTTGCACAGATGGCTGCGGCTGAAGCGGTTAAGGATCAGAAATATGTTGAAGAATGCCGGAACAGGAACAGAGAGGGGCTGGAACAGTTCTATTCATTTTGCGACCGGGCCGGCCTTAGTTATTATCCGTCCCAGGGCAATTTCATCCTGATTGATTTCAAGCGGGATGCCAATGAAGTTTTTCAATATCTGCTGGAAAAAGGCTATATCGTCCGCTCGGGCGCGGGCCTGGGCTGCCCGCAGTCCATAAGGGTCACGATAGGCTCAAAGGAGCAGAATGAAGAAATCATGGAACTGATCGGCCAATTTTTGGAGGAAACAGCGGCAGCCCTGTAAGGATCAGCACACAAAGGGATAAGAAAAGAGCAGCACGGCAAAGGCGGTGATTTTTATGAAAGGCCGCGTATTCATTATCGGCCTCGGGCTGATAGGCGGTTCACTGGCTCTCGGCATAAAGCGGCAGCATAAAGAAGCATCCATTGCCGGTTTTGATATTAATGCGGAGCAATGCAGGCTCGCAAGGATGCTGGGTGTAATTGATGAAACTGAGGACAGCATTGAAGAAGGGGCGGCAAAGGCGGATGTGATCCTGCTGGCTGCGCCTGTGAAGGTAACTGCCGATATACTTGCCAGACTGGGCAGAATGCAGCTGAAAAAAGGCGTGATTATTTCTGATGCAGGAAGTACAAAGGCAGAAGTCGTTAAAAGTGCTGCAGGCCTTAAAGAAAAGGGAATCGTCTTCATCGGAGGCCATCCTATGGCAGGCTCCCATAAAAGCGGTGTGATCGCAGCGAAGGAAATTTTATTCGAGAACGCATTTTATCTGCTTACGCCAGAGCCCCATGTTAAGGAAAAGGACATCATGGTGCTAAAAGAATGGCTTGCAGGGACAAAAGCAAAATTCATCCAGGTATCACCGGAAGAGCATGATTATCTGACCGGCATCATCAGCCATTTTCCCCATATCATAGCAGCCTCGCTCGTTCATCAGGCTGAAAAGGAAAGCCGCTCACATGAGCTGGTTCCCCGGCTTGCTGCAGGGGGATTCCGTGATATTACAAGGATTGCCTCAAGCAGCCCTGAAATGTGGAGGGATATCCTTCTTGCTAACAAGGAAGTACTCCTGAAGCTTTTGGAAAGCTGGCAGGCGGAAATGGAGCGGGTGGCAGTGATGCTGGAAAATCAAAGCTCTGAGGATATCCGGCAGTATTTTGAGGGCGCCAAGCAATTCAGGGATGACCTGCCCCAGAAGCAAAAGGGTGCAATTCCTGCGTTTTATGATTTATTCGTTGATGTCCCCGACTATCCCGGGGTCATTTCTGAAATCACCGGCTATCTGGCCAAAGCAGAGATCAGCATAACCAATATCAGAATCCTTGAGACAAGGGAGGAGATATACGGTGTGCTTGTGATCAGTTTTCAGACGGAAGAGGACAGGGACCGGGCGGCAGCATGCATTCATCATTATACCGCCTATGAAACCTCTGCCGGGCCGTAATAAGCAATTGACGAAAGGTGATGAAGAATGGAACCAGTTATATTGAAAACAAATACAGGCAGCCTCCGGGGCGAAATTGATATTCCGGGTGATAAATCCGTTTCCCATCGCTCCATCATGTTTGGCGCAATCGCAGAAGGCAGGACTGAAGTAACCAACTTCCTGATGGGGGAGGATTGCTTAAGCACTGTATCATGCTTCCGCAAGCTTGGTGTTTCAATCACAAACGAGGGAGACAAAATGATCATCGATGGAAAAGGCTTTGAAGGGCTTAAGGAGCCGAGTGAAGTTTTGGACGTCGGGAACTCAGGCACTACAATACGGCTTTTGCTTGGCATTCTTGCAGGTCTTCCCATCCATGCCGTTTTGGCTGGCGATGAGTCGATTGCCAAGAGGCCGATGACACGCGTCTCTATCCCTTTATCAGAAATGGGTGCGCAAATAAGAGGGAGAAAAGGCGGAGAATTTACTCCGCTTTCCATCCAGGGCGGCGAGGTGAAGGGCATCCGGTACGAGCTGCCTGTCGCCAGCGCCCAGGTGAAATCTTCCCTTTTGTTTGCCGGTCTCCAGGCAAGCGGGGAAACCATTCTTATAGAACCGGCAAAGACGCGCGACCATACTGAGAGGATGATCCGCCAATTCGGCGGAGAAGTTGTTTCAGAAGGGCGGGAAGTCCGTTTGCACGGCGGGCAGCATCTGAAAGCGGCAAAGGTGCATGTTCCCGGGGATATTTCTTCTGCAGCGTTTTTCCTGTCTGCTGGTGCAATCATTCCCGGCAGTGAAATAGTCCTCAGAAACGTCGGCCTGAATCCGACAAGGACGGGCATTATAGAAGTTCTCCAAAATATGGGGGCTGACATGGCCATTATTCCGTACAATAACGGGAGTGCAGAACCTGCAGGAGATATCACCATCCGATTCTCTCAATTAAAGGGAACGGTCATCGAAGGAGATATCATTCCTAGGCTGATCGACGAAATTCCTATAATCGCGCTTCTGGCAACGCAGGCAGAGGGGCAAACGGTCATTAAAGATGCTGAGGAATTGAAAGTCAAGGAAACCAATCGGATAGATACGGTTGTCAATGAGCTGAAAAAGCTGGGAGCGGATATTGAGGCAACATCTGACGGTATGGTCATCAACGGAAAGACTCCGCTGAAAGGCGGAAATGTTTCCAGCCATGGCGACCACAGAATCGGCATGATGCTCGCCATCGGTGCCGCTATCTGCAGCGGGGAAGTCTCTCTCTCTGGGGCTGAAGCCATTTCAGTTTCCTATCCGGCATTTTTTGACCATCTGGAGTCACTGATCGGATAAGGGGAGGAAGTTAAATACATGGGGGTTCGGGACGACCGGGCCCTTTTTTGCGTGATTTGGGAAATGGCTGGCTGTGGGGTTCCCGTGACAGGTCAGCATTGTGAGCGGGAAGATTGTGATTGGTAAGGTTTAATAATCAATGCATGAGCTGGTAAGTTAGAGGTGAATCATGCATCGAATAGGAGTTAATCAATGCATGAGCTGGTGAAATAGAGCGTAGCCATGGAAGTTAATCAATACATGCTAAAGCGGGTTGGAGGGAAGCCATGTTCTGTTGTTAGAGAAATATTGCTCCTTATTGCTGTAATCCTGGACTGATTTCCCGCAATCTTTCCAGCCTGTCAAAATTTCCTTCCCCATACACCCTCCCAGGCTCAAAATCTTTCAAACATAAATCTAAGATTATTTCATAGCTTGTCATAAGACCATTTAAAAGGGTGGTATTATGGCATATATTATTGAGAATGCCAATATTCTCAAGCAGCAAACACTTCAGAAGGCTTCACTTCTTGTGGAAAGAGGGAAAATAGCCAGCATCAGGGACTCTTTTCCCCGCTATTCGTTCATGAGAATGAATGCGGAAGATTATATTATGGCGCCTGCTCAAGTCATGTATGATCCTGCACCTCCGCTGGACATGCCCTTTTCAGAGCAGAAAAGCTATTTTATCAGCGAAATGCTTATGAAGGGGATCACATCTTTTTTAACTTTTGCGGAAGTGCAGCAGGAATCCCGGCTGTTTTCCCGAATAAAAACCGTAAAGTCAAGTTTGATCAGTTCTCCGGCCGATTATGTGATAGCTGTCAAAGTTCCTGCCAGGCTCTTGTCGCCTTCTTTCATCAGAAAATGCCGGACAGAAAAAATACCGGCCATCTTTGTGGAAGCTGAAAGCAAAGAAGAGCTGTCGGCGGTTCCCTGGGGATGGATAAGGGAAGCTGTTTTTCCATACAATTGCCCGCTTGTGCCTGTTTTCAAAACAGCGGATGCAAAAGGAAAGAAAGCGCTTCAAAACTTCTGGAAGCAGCTGATGCTAAAAGAAAAACTGGTGCACCTCGGGGAAGAACTGCAGGAAAAAATGCCAATCTCCAGAGAGCATCTGGCCCTGATGGGCATCTGCCCCCATAAAGGGGATATCAGGCAAGGAGGGGAAGTAAGCTACAATTTATACGTAAAGGATGGAGGAGACAGAAACATTGAAGAATCGGAGCTCTTTCATTATTATAATCATAGACTTGCCATAACGGCCCATAAGGGAATAATTATCAGGGCAGGCGGATATTTCAGATTCTGTCCGGGCTATGGAGAGCGTGTTATAATAAAGATTCCGGCTTTTTTTACAGTATAACGGACTGGGCAGTCATTTGACCTGAATGCACAAAAAGGCTTCATGCGGAACTTTCCGCCAGCTGAACCCAGCCTGTTTTCAAATGATATCTGCAACCATCTTTAGTCATGAAAGGAAATAACAATGGACAAAGTTAATAAAATAATTTCGCTATTAGAAAATGGACAGCATGAAGAGGCACTTAGGGACTATGCACAGATTCTGGACAGCGGTTCCCATGAGGAAAGATTTGTGCTGGGGGAGGAACTGTTCCAGCTTGGATTGCTTGAGGAATCAAAGGCACTGATTGAAAGGCTGCTTGAATCTTATCCGGATGAAGGCGAACTGCTTGTCCTCCTGGCTGAGCTTCATATTGATCTCGCGAATGAAGAGGAAGCCATGCTCGTCCTTGAGAGGATTTCTGAGAAAGACCCAAGCTATCCGCAGGCATTGCTCCTTTTAGCTGATCTGTACCAGATGGAGGGCTTATATGAAGTGAGCGAGCAGAAGCTTTTAAAGGCTAAGTCCATTCTGGATGAAGAGGTCATCATTGATTTTGCACTTGGTGAATTATATCTGGAGCAAGGGAAATTCATAGAAGCAATAAAGTCATATGAGAAAGTTCTTGAATCAAGCCAGGAAATTGCCGGAACAAATGTGAATCAGAGAATGGCCGAGGCACTCAGTGCCGGCGGGGCATTTGAGGAAGCGATCCCGTTTTATGAAAAGGCACTTGAAGCCAGGCTGGAGATCAATACCCTTTTCAGCTACGCATTCACCGCCCTGCAGGCTGGGAACCACAGGACTGCCATCGAGAAGTTCAGAGAAGTGAAGGAGCTTGATCCTGAATACCATTCCCTGTATCTTCATCTCGCACGGGCCTATGAGCGTGAAGAAGAGCTGGAAAACAGCTTTGAGGCAGTCCAGGAAGGAATCAAGCATGATGAATTCAATAAGGATCTGTTCTTCTATGGCGGCAGGCTTGCTTTGAAGCTTGCACGCGAAAACGAGGCAGAGGACATGCTGCGTATGGCACTCGTCCTGGATCCTGAGTTCACCGAAGCGGCTTTGACACTCAACAAGCTTTTCATCAAGCAGGAAAGGTACCGTGATGTTCTTGACATCGTGGACACGATGGAAGCACAGGAAGAGGAAGAGCCCCAGTTCCTTTGGGACGCAGCATCCGCCCTTCAGGAGCTTGAAGAATATTCCCTGGCATTAAACAAATACCAGCAAGCATATACTTATTTTAAAGAACAGTCAGACTTTCTGTCAGACTATGGATATTTTCTGATGGAGGAAGGAAAATGGGCAGAGGCTGCCGAAATTTTTAAGAAACTGCTTGAGCAGGATCCAAGCAACGAAGAATATCTCGATATTGTCCAGAGGCTTAGCGGCGATCTGATGTAAGAAAAGGCATAACAAAAATTCAGTTGCAAGCAGAGGAGGGAACAAATGGTGGCGACCCCTGTATCTGTCAGCGAGAAAAAAGATTTTATCCGCTGGTTCTTAAACCATTATCAATTGAAACGGCGCGAATGCGTTTGGATTTTAAATTATTTGATGAGCCATGACCAGCTTATGGAACGGGTGCATTTTGTGGAGCAGGCACAATATTGTCCAAGAGGCCTCGTGATGTCAACTCATTGCGTTGATGAAGTCCCTTTCCGTTTTTACAAAGAGAATGTCATGACAACAGATGCCGAGAAATCATTCCATGATATCAGGCTGAACAGGGAGGAAGATATCTTCATCCAGCTCAATTTTCATGCCTCCAACAAAGCCCATCAGTATGCGGCTGTACTTGAGGAAAATCCGTTCATGCCAAAGACCCTCCAGGTCAGCGAGAAGGACCGTTTGATCGCAGAACGCTTCCTTTCAGAAAGCCTGGCTAAGTTTCAAAGAGAAAAACTGATGCAGCTGATCGATGAATCACTGGATAAAGGCGATAAAGAAACATTTAAGCACCTTACTGAAAAACTGAAGATGATTATGGTGAAAGCATAAAAGAATAGTTGGACTGATCAAGGGGGCATCCGGGCGGGTGCCCCTTTAGCAATGCTTTCGGCAGCAGCAGGAAGTTATGGTAAAATAATGAGGCAAGCTATACGATTTGGAGTGGTGAAAATGAAGTGGATTCCGCAGGATATTGAAATGTATTTAAAATCAAAAGAGTATGTTGACACGGCTGTCATCCCGCTTTTGCCCGTGACATTCACAGAGGATATGAAGCAGGCTGCCTCGATGGCTGAATTTGTCACATTGCTTTCTTATCAGATGGAAAGGCAGTTTAAAGGAAGGCTTATGATGCTGCCGGGCTTTTCCTACCTTAAATCTGACTCTGGCCTTTATGAGCATCTCGGAGAGCTTAAGAAATGGGAGTCCGCTGTCCTGGAAAGCGGCTTCAAGCATGTGTTCTATCTGACCTCGGACAGCGGGTGGAAAATGGCTGAAGGGGAGCTTGGGGGATCTCTGCTCTGGCTGCCATCCCTGCCATTGGAGCATATGGACGATACCTACAGAAACTCTGTACTGGAAGACCAGGTCAAGCAGCTGATGAATTTATTAGTACAAAAATGGCAGGCTGGTGAATAATTCCTGAAAAACCGCCGCGACCAGCCGGTTTGCCTACAGATTTTATTGACCTTGTCTAAAGATTGATATATCATTGTTATGTCCTAGTTTTATATTGTGTAGAATTTTGTCCGTTGGACTTGATTTCATGATAGAGGGGGGAAATGTATGAGCAAACATCGTGTTTCAAGACGTCAATTCCTGAACTATACACTTACTGGTGTAGGCGGTTTCATGGCGGCCGGCATGCTGATGCCGATGGTCCGTTTTGCAGTGGATCCTATACTGCAGAAAAGCGAGGGAGGAGACTTCATTCCGACACCGCAAAAAGTAAGCGAAATCACTGCTGAACCTACTCGGGTCGACTTTAAATTCGAACAGCAGGATGCCTGGTATTCTTCTGAGGTATCGAATACAGCGTGGGTTTATAAGGATGAAAACGGGGAGATCGTTGCCTTATCTCCTATCTGTAAGCATTTGGGCTGCGTTGTTGACTGGAACAAAGACAAGGCGAATCCAGACCACTTCTACTGCCCATGCCATGGCGGGCTTTATACGAAGGATGGAACAAACGTGCCTGGAACACCGCCGGCAGCACCGCTGGACGTGTATCCTACAAAAGAAAAAGATGGTTTCCTATTATTAGGAAAAGCAGAACCGCGAAAGGGGGCGTAATAAGTGTTAAACAAAATTTATGACTGGGTCGATGAGCGTTTGGATATTACGCCTTTGTGGCGGGATATTGCAGACCATGAAGTACCTGAGCACGTAAACCCTGCCCATCATTTTTCGGCTTTCGTTTACTGCTTTGGAGGTTTGACCTTCTTCATCACAGTGATCCAGATTTTATCCGGTATGTTCCTGACCATGTATTATGTGCCGGATATTAAGAATGCCTGGGAATCTGTCTATTATCTGCAAAATCAGGTTGCTTTCGGGCAGATTGTCCGCGGCATGCACCACTGGGGTGCGAGCCTGGTCATCGTAATGATGTTCCTACATACGTTACGTGTTTTCTTCCAAGGGGCTTACAAGAAGCCTCGTGAGCTGAACTGGGTTGTCGGAGTGCTTATTTTCTTCGTCATGCTGGCGCTCGGCCTGACAGGCTATCTTCTTCCTTGGGATATGAAAGCGTTATTTGCAACCAAAGTTACACT
Organism: Bacillus infantis; assembly: GCF_020171945.1. Classification (GTDB taxonomy): domain Bacteria; phylum Bacillota; class Bacilli; order Bacillales; family Cytobacillaceae; genus Bacillus_AB; species Bacillus_AB infantis_A. The sequence continues at coordinate 50,700 of NZ_JAIVAP010000005.1, forward strand.
TCAAATCGTTGAATCCACACCGCTTATCGGCGACCAGCTGAAAGCGCTGATGGCTGGCAGCACTGACATTGTCGGAGCCCAGACGATCACACGATTCTTTGCGATCCATGTATTCTTCCTGCCTGGAGCTCTCCTGGGATTGATGGGTGCCCACTTCCTGATGATCCGTAAGCAGGGTATTTCTGGACCGTTGTAAAAATTCAACTTCATTACTGCTAACTGAAAAGGAGGGGAATGCTCAATGCATCGTGGAAAAGGTATGAAGTTTGTAGGCGACTCCCGTGTCCCTGTAAACCGTAAACCGAATATTCCGAAAGACTACTCGGAGTACCCTGGCAAAACGGAAGCATTCTGGCCCAACTTCCTATTGAAGGAATGGATGGTCGGCGCCGTTTTCCTGATCGGATATCTATGTTTGACCATCGCTCACCCGTCTCCGCTTGAAAAAATAGCAGATCCGAGCGATACAGCATATATTCCGCTTCCAGACTGGTATTTCTTGTTCTTATACCAACTATTAAAGTACAGCTATGCTTCAGGACCATATAATGTCATCGGGGCATTTATCATTCCTGGATTGGCTTTCGGAGCGCTGATGCTTGCTCCATTCATCGACCGCGGCCCTGAGAGGCGCCCATCGAAGCGTCCTCTGGCAACAGGCTTCATGCTGCTTGCCATTGCCGGCATCTTCTATCTTACTTGGGAATCTGTGGCGAACCATGACTGGGAAGCTGCAGAGCAGCAAGGTAAGATCGTTGCTGAAGCGGAAATCGATAAAGAAGCAGAAGGCTATAAGATTTATGAAGCGCAAGGCTGCATCAGCTGCCATGGCGGTGAATTGGCAGGTGGAGCCGGTGCTCCGGCCCTGATCGATACTGGCCTTTCTCCTGAAGAAGTGGCGAAAATCGCTAAAGAAGGTAAAGGTGCCATGCCTGCGGGAATCTTTAAAGGAACTGACGAAGAGCTTCAGAAGCTTTCTGAGTTCATTTCAAGCATTGAAAGTAAATAATAGAAGAGAAGCCGGTATATTGCCGGCTTCTTTTTTCTTTTATTTATGCAATTTTAAACAGCCATTTAGATAATAATAGTCTTTGTCTATTATCCTGCTGCTGTTAAGGGGAAAATACATCTGCGGGCACACTTATCCGGCAGGTCACAATTAAGGCCAGTCTAAGACAGCTGCAGCACGTTATAGCGGAAAGTTCCCCCCTTTATTTTCCTCTGTGATAAAATATAGCCATAATGATAGAGAGAAGAGGGTATGGTATGAAGTGGATTTATCCTATTTTGGGGAACCGCTCGGTATTATGGCTGCTCCTTGTGGTCAATATTGCCGGAACGGTGTATGGGTATTACTGGTACGGATGGCAGCTGAAGGATACACCGCCGCATTTTTTGGCGTTTGTACCTGATAGTCCGACGGCCAGCTTGTTTTTTTGTTTTGTCCTTGCTGCCTTCCTGATGCGAAGGAACTGGCCCCTTTTAGAGGCTTTGGCAGCTGTGACGCTTTTTAAATACGGTGTCTGGGCAGTAGTTATGAATCTGCTTGTGTATAAAGTGACTGGGGAACTCGATCCTATTGCCTTGATGCTGATCGGATCCCACGCTGCGATGGCAATCCAGGGAATCTTGTATTCGCCCTTTTACCGCATCAAGTGGATTCATCTGATTATTGCTGCCGTATGGACGCTCCATAATGATGTCATTGACTATGTATTTTTTATGCTTCCGCGTTATCCTGTGCTGAACTTATATACACCGGAGATTGGCTATTTTACTTTTTGGCTGAGTATATTCTCCCTGTTCCTTGTGTACTGGTTCTCCATCAGGCCCGGCCGCACAAAATTGACGATTGAGTAGGCTTCCATTTTGGAAGCCTTCTTTCTTAGGTTTTGTTAGTGTTTCATGCTGATTTTGGGATCATGGGTGTAAAACTCCATTTTACACATCTTCAGCTGTTGGGATAAGCCAGCTGAATGACAAAACAACAGCAAAGCTTAACATGGCTATTCCTAAAATTGATCCCTGCCAAGCACGAACTTTTGGTCTAACCTTGTCCAACCTCTCATACATTTTTAATAGTAATTGCAGGGGGGGGACAATATTGAAAGCAAAAATTGCCGTATCCATGTTTTTGATCTATCTTTTAATGCCTTTTTCCATATATGCATATGCAGAGCAGCCTTCCTCTTCGATGGACAAACTTGACATGCTCTCTGATGAAGCTCTTCAGATGGTCAAAATCCAAAAATACGAAGAGGCAAAAAAGATACTGGATTATTTTTCGGACCAGTTTCTGTCCGGGAATGTACAGGCCAGGCCGTTCAATATGGATGAGCTTAGAATCGTTTCCAATGCTCATGATGAAGCAGTGGAAGCAGCGGCCAGCATTGATATGAACCATAAAGAGCGGATGAATAGAGTAACAAGGTTCAGGCTGGTTATTGATGCAATCGCCTCCAGCAGGCAGCCCTTATGGACGGAAATGGAGGATCCGATCATGGATGTGTTCGGGGGGATGAAGGAGGCTGCCCATGCAGGCGACAGCGAGGCTTTCCATTCAGGCCTGAATTCCTTTTTGACCTTATACAGCGTCATCTACCCTGCCCTTAAAGTCGACCTTGAGGCAGACAGGCTTCAGCAGCTGGATACCAGGGTCAATTTCATAGACCATTACCGGCCGCAGGTGGTGAGCCAGACCTCGAGCCAGCAGGAGTTGGATGCCCTTGAAGCAGATTTATCCTCGCTTTTTGATGAAATGACTGACGACGAGGCCGATCCTTCGCTCTGGTGGGTCATTATTTCTACAGGAAGCATCATCATCCTTACATTATCTTATGTCGGCTGGAGAAAATATAAGGGTGACCAGGACAAAGAGAAGAGCAGAAAAAGAGAGCTAAAAAATTGACACCATTCAGCAGAAAAAATACAATAGATTAAATTACAGCAGAGAGATGAATGGGAGGAATTACATGGATTTCCTGATATACTTTGCAATCATCATCCTCGTGCCGATCTGGGCGCAGTTCAAGGTAAAAGGCACCTATAACAAATATTCCAGGGTACCAGCTTCTTCACATATGAGGGGTGCCGAGGTTGCAAGAAGGATCCTGGATTCCAACGGATTGTATAATGTCAATGTTGAGGAAACGAGGGGACATCTGACAGACCATTATGATCCCCGGACCAAGACGGTGAGGCTTTCGTCGCAGAACTTCCATGGCCATTCTGTCGCTGCAGCTGCAATAGCTGCCCATGAGGTTGGCCATGCCATGCAGGACCAGCAGGATTACGCATTCCTCCGGGTCCGCCATTCGCTGGTGCCGATTGCGAGCATTGGTTCGAATTTTTCCTGGGTGCTGATCATGGTAGGTATTTTTGCTGAGCTGAGCGGCCTTCTCCTTTTGGGGATCATCTTCATGGCGGCGGCCGTCCTCTTCCAGGTGGTTACCCTCCCGGTTGAGTTCAATGCTTCGAACAGGGCAATGGATCAAGTCGTCTCACTCGGTGTCATCCGCAATGATGAGGAAAGGGAAACGAAGAAGGTCCTCAACGCTGCTGCCCTGACCTATGTGGCAGCCGCTGCAGTTGCGGTTCTGGAGCTATTGCGCTTGATCATGATCTTTACAGGCATGCAAAGGCAGGATTAAGAAATTAAGAAACCAGCCATTCAGGCTGGTTTTCTTTATTCTTGTGAGCAGCGCGCTCCGCTTTTCTAATGCTCAATCGGCTTCTTATTTTCGTCCAATGTAAATCCTTCGCCGAGGACATCGTGAACGACGCTGACTGTGACAAAGGCATGCGGATCGACGGAGGTGATCACGTTTTTCAGCCGCACGATTTCATTTTTGCCGACTACGCAGTAAAGGACTTCCCGGTCCTGTTTGGTGAAGGAGCCGTGCCCCTTCAGGACCGTCACCCCGCGATCCATTTCCTTCAAGATCCTGCTGGCGATGGCTTCGTTCTGATCCGATATGATCATTGCACCTCTTGCGGCGTAGGCGCCTTCCTGCATAAAATCGATCACCCGGGCACCTACGAATACAGCGACAAGTGTGTACATCGCTTCCTGGTACGTCAGATAGAAAATGAGCGATAATGTAATGACGCAGGCATCGAAAAGAAACATTGTTTTTCCCATGCTCCAGCCTATATATTTATGGGCCAGCCTTGCTATGATATCGACTCCGCCGGTTGTTCCGCCGAAACGGAAAATGATGCCGAGGCCAATGCCGATGAAAACACCGGCAAAAAGAGCAGCAAGAGTAAGGTCTTCTTTCAGCGGCATGTCAATCATATAGCGCTGAAAGATCCAAAGAAAAAGGGAAACACTGAACGTGCCGATCATGGTGTAATAAAAGGAATTCCTGCCGAGCAATTTCCAGCCTATAAAGAATAATGGTATATTTAACAATAAGTTCGTATAGGAGGGATCCCATTCAAATAGGAAAAAAAGGAGCAGGGTAATGCCGGTGAAACCGCCTTCGGCCAAGTTGTTCTGCATATTAAAATGAACAATTCCAAAAGAAAAGATTGCTGAACCCAGCAGGATGAATAATATATTCTTGATTTTTAATCCGTTTTGCACTTTTTTCCCTCTTTTCCTGTTTTTATCACCATAAGATTATATAAAATAAAAGATGACAGAGCAATAATGAACCGGAAAGAACAGCAGCTGCCTCACGGTCAAAAATATTTGTAAAAAGCTGTTCTGTTAGGCTAACATGATAGAGAAAAAGCATCTATTGTCTATAAGATAAGCCTAATTTGCTGCTTTATGCAAAAGGCTCAGGAAGGCGGAAGTTGAGGTGACTATTCCAGATGGAATCAAATCTTAAAACGATGAAAGATCTCCAGGCTGAGGTTGATGAATACATAAGCCAATTTAAAGAAGGATATTTCAGTCCGCTCGCCATGCTTGCACGGATGACGGAAGAGCTGGGTGAACTGTCCAGGGAAGTGAATCACCATTACGGGGAAAAGCCAAAGAAATCGACAGAAGAAGACAATACCATTGAAAATGAGCTGGGGGATATGCTGTTTGTCCTTATCTGCTTTGCCAATTCAATGAATATTGATCTGCAGGAAGCCCATGACAGGGTAATGAATAAATTTAATACGCGGGACAAAGACCGCTGGACAAGAATTGAAGAGTAGGAGAGATTCTGATGGATAAGATAAAAATTGTGATTGCGGGGCCGCGCGGCCGGATGGGAAGGGAAGCCGTTCAGCTTGTGCTGAATACCGGCCATTTCTCCCTTCAAGCGGTGGTAGACCATAAATTCGAAGGGAAAATGCTCAGTGACCTTGATGGATTCACTGGAACAGATGTACCGATTTATACAGACCTGGCCAATTGTCTGGGGCAGACAGAAGCTGATGTACTGATCGACCTTACAACCCCAGAGGCAGGCATGCACCATGCAAGGACTGCCCTTTCATTTGGAGTAAGGCCTGTGGTCGGGACGACCGGCTTCAGCAGGGAAGATCTGAAAGAACTGGAAGAAACATGCCGGGAAAAAGAATTGGGATGCATCATCGCCCCGAACTTCGCCCTGGGTGCTGTCTTAATGATGAAGTTTTCACAGATGGCAGCCCGCTATTTCAGTGATGTGGAGATCATTGAGCTGCATCATGACCAGAAGCTTGACGCTCCGTCAGGTACAGCTGTGAAAACAGCAGAAATGATGGCTGAAGCAAGGGATGCAAAAGGGCAGGGGCATCCAGACGAAAAAGAAACGCTGGCTGGGGCGAGGGGTGCTGATTACGAGGGGATGCGCATTCATTCAGTCCGCCTTCCTGGTCTGATTGCCCATCAGCAGGTGATGTTCGGGTCAGATGGCCAGACCCTGTCGATCAGGCATGACTCATATAACCGGGCCTCTTTCATGTCCGGTGTGAAGCTTGCTGTAGAGACTGTTATGAAAACAGACCTCTTTGTCTACGGACTTGAAAATATCATGGAATAAAGGGAGGGGCTATGATGAACATCGCTTTGATTGCACACGATAAAAAGAAAGATGATATCATCCGCTTTGCAACAGCCTACAAAGATATTCTGGCGGGACACTCCCTTTTTGCGACAGGGACGACCGGCTCAAGGATCATGGAATCAACAGGCCTTGCAATTACCCGCTTTCAATCAGGCCCGCTCGGCGGGGACCAGGAAATCGGGGCACTGATTGCCAATAAGAAAATGGATCTCGTATTCTTCTTCAGGGATCCGCTGACTGTACAGCCGCATGAGCCGGATGTTTCAGCATTGGTCCGCCTGTGTGATGTATATTCAATCCCGCTGGCCACCAATATGGGTACTGCTGAGCTGCTTGTAAAGGGCCTGGAAAGAGGCGACCTGGACTGGAGGAAAATTGTGAAGAGCGAAGACGGTGAGGTTCTATGATAGAGGATAAATTGGATATCCTTGCTTTTGGCGCCCATTCCGACGATGTAGAAATCGGGATGGGAGGGTCGCTTGCCAAGTATGCAGCTGAAGGAAAAAAGATTGGCATCTGCGACCTCACTGGTGCGGAGCTTTCGTCTAACGGAACTGTAGAAACCAGGAAAAAAGAGGCGGAAAGGGCAGCCGGCATCCTGGGTGTTTCTGTCAGGGAAAACCTTGGACTGCCAGACAGGGGGCTGCTGCTGAATGAACAGGCTATTACTGCTGTCGCGAGGATAATCAGGACTTACAGGCCAGCTGTCATCTTTGCGCCATATTTTGAAGACAGGCATCCAGATCATGGCAACTGTGCAAAAATCGTGGAAGAAGCCGCATTTTCAGCAGGCATCCGCAGGGCAGACCCTGAAAGCGGATTAGCCCCGCACAAAGTAAACGGGCTTCATTTCTATATGATCAACGGCTTCCATCAGCCTGATTTTATCATTGATGTGTCAGATTATATGGACAAAAAGCTTGCGAGCCTGAGGGCGTATGAGAGCCAGTTTGTCAGGACGGAGGATTCAGCAGACACTCCGCTTGTAAATGGCTATATCGAAAATGTAGAAGCAAGGGAAAGGCTGTATGGGAGAGAAGCGGGAGTAGAATACGCTGAAGGCTTCATATCTAAAAAGCCGGTACTAATACATAAAGATTTATTGGGTGGAGAAGCATGACAAGAAAATTAAAAATCGGGATCACCTGCTATCCGACAGTCGGTGGATCAGGGGTCGTCGCTACAGAGCTTGGAAAGCTCCTTGCCGAAAGAGGGCATGAAATACATTTTATTTCTTCCAGCCTTCCTTTCAGGCTGAATCGGATGTATCATAATATATTTTATCACCAGGTGGAAGTGAGCCAGTATTCTGTTTTCCAATATCCGCCGTATGATATTGCCCTGGCCAGCAAGATGGCTGAGGTGATCAACAGGGAAAAGCTTGATCTGATGCATGTCCACTATGCTGTTCCCCATGCTGTATGTGCAATCCTTGCCAAGCAGATGAGCGGACGCGATGTGAAAATTGCCACTACGCTTCATGGCACAGATATCACTGTCCTTGGATATGAGCCGTCACTGAAAGACAGCATCCGCTTTGGGATCGAAAAGTCTGACAGGGTGACAGCTGTTTCCAAATCTCTTATATCACAAACAAATGATTTGATACATCCTGAAAAAGAAATTCAGGCTGTCTATAATTTCATAGACCATAGAGTATACCAGAAAACTGACTCTGATCATCTGAAAAAAGAATATGGGATAGCTGAAGAAGAAAAAACGGTCATCCATGTCTCTAACTTTCGTGCAGTCAAAAGAGTGCAGGATGTTGTAAAGGTGTTTGCCAGGATTGCGTCGGAAATGCCTGCCAAGCTCCTCCTCGTCGGCGACGGTCCGGAAATGTCCAATGTCTGCAAGCTGGTCAAAGAGCTCGGGCTGAAGGAGAAGGTGCTGTTTCTCGGGAAGCAGGATAAAGTGGAAGAGCTTTATTCCATCAGCGACCTGATGCTCCTCCTTTCTGAAAAAGAAAGCTTCGGCCTGGTGGCGCTTGAGGCCATGGCGTGCGGTGTTCCCTGCATAGGGACAGATATCGGGGGAATCCCTGAAGTGATCTCAGACGGCGAAACAGGATATATCTGCAGACTTGGCGATATCGGGAGCATGGCAGAAAAAGCAGCCGGGCTGCTGGCGGATGCAGATAAGCATGCAAGCTTTTCACATCGGGCAGTAGAGACTGCAAGGGAAAAGTTCAGCGCCGAACAAATAGTCAGCGAGTATGAGAGGCTTTATTTTGAAATGTTAAATGAGGGATAATATGAATCCGGTATTTTTAAAGGCGTCACCTGTATTGGAAAGGATCGAAGCTGCCGGTTATGAAGCCTATTTTGTAGGTGGATCTGTCAGGGATTATCTGCTCGGAAAGGATATTTCTGACGTGGACATAGCGACTTCGGCCACCCCGATGGAAATCAAAGGCATTTTCCCCAGAACAGCGGATGTCGGTATTGAGCATGGGACGGTCGTAGTGCTTTACGCAGGGGAAAGCTATGAAGTCACCACTTTCCGGTCTGAGTCGGAGTATGAAGATTTCCGCAGGCCGTCTAAAGTGGACTTTATCCGTTCCCTGGATGAGGATCTTAAACGCAGGGACTTCAGAATGAACAGCATGGCAATGGCAAAGGACGGCCGCATCATTGATCCTTTCGGGGGCCAGGAGGATATCCGCCGCAAAAGGATTGCTACCGTTGGGAATCCGCTGGAGCGATTTTATGAAGATGCTTTAAGGATGATGAGAGCCGTGCGTTTTGCCAGCCAGCTTTCTTTCCAAATAGATGGAGAGACTTATGAGGCGCTGAATTCTGGAGCTTATCTTCTTGAGAAGATTGCGGTTGAAAGAAAGCTTTCAGAATTTGAGAAGCTGCTTGCGGGCGAAAACAGCTTTATGGCGCTTAATATCATGGCAGAAACAGGCCTCTCACAGCATCTCCCGGGACTGGCAGGGAAAAAGCAGGAGTTGATATCATTTGCCGGGAAGCTGGGCAGCGGGCTTGTATCCGAAGAAAGATGGACTCTGCTGTCAGCTGCTCTAGGCCATGATTACAGGACCGCAGAAGCCTTTTTGAGAAGCTGGAAAATGCCTGTAAAAAAGATCAGGCATATATGCAAGATACTTTATTGGCTTCAGTACCGCTCAGAGCAGAGCTGGACACTTGAATCGGTTTATGAGGCGGGGGCAGAGGCTGCCCGGAATGCAGAGAAGGTTCTGGCGGCGGCGGGGGATGACAGCGCCGATGAGGAAGTTCCTGCCCGTTTATATGCTTCACTTCCGATACGGAGTACAAAGGAGCTGGATGTTACCGGGAATGATTTGATCCAATGGTTCCAACAGCCAGGCGGGCCCTGGGTGAAGGAATTGCTGGGCAAGGTTGAAAAGAGCATTATTTCCGGACGTCTGGCAAATAAAAAAGAGGAAATAAGGGGGTGGCTGGAGTGCAATCAGAGCTGAGGAAAAAATTGCTTGCCGCCTTTACGGAGAGCAAGGGGGAATATTTGTCCGGCCAGTATCTGGCAGACCTGATCGGCTGCTCCAGGACAGCTGTCTGGAAGCATATCGAAGAGTTGAGGCGCGAAGGGTTTGAGCTTGAAGCGGTGCGGAGGAAAGGCTACCGGATTGTGAAGACAACAGAGAAGGTGACTGCCGATGAAATCCGCCTTGGTATGAAAACCAGCTTGCTCGGTACAGAAATCCATTATGAGGAAAGCGTAGATTCGACGCAGAAAATTGCGCACAGGCTCGCGTACGATGACGCACCTGAAGGTACGATCGTAGTGGCGGAAGAACAGCTTAACGGCAGGGGGAGGATGGACAGGAAATGGCATTCCCCGAAATATACAGGAATTTGGATGAGCGTCATCCTCCGGCCGGAGATCCCGCTTCCGCGCGCACCGCAGCTGACTCTCCTTGCAGCGGTTGCCGTCGTCCAGTCCATTGAAGAATGCACGGCCCTTTCCCCGCAGATCAAATGGCCGAATGATATTCTCATTGGCGGCAAGAAGGTTACAGGTATCCTGACAGAATTGCAGGCGGAAGCAGACCGTATATTCTCAATCATTATCGGGATCGGCATCAACGTGAACCAGCAGCTTGAGGATTATCCGGAGGAGCTGAGGGGCACAGCGACTTCCCTGGCGATAGAAAAGGGCGGGAATCTTTCGAGGGCAGAGCTGATCAGGGTTGTCCTGCAGAAATTGGAGAATTTGTACAAGCTTTATATGGAAAAAGGCTTTTATCCGATCCGGCTTCTTTGGGAAAGCTATGCTGTCAGCATTGGAAAGCAGATTACAGCAAGGACGATATCAGGCAGCATCAGCGGGAAGGCTTTAGGGATCACTGAGGAAGGAGTTCTTAGAATTGAAGATGAAGCTGGGGAAATCCACCATGTCTACTCTGCTGATATTGAACTGGACTCATGATTTTATTAGCTAACTTTTTTCGTTTTTGATATAATTCAAATGGGCAGTATCATAATGAACTGCACCTTTTTATCATTTTATATTGAATAGTTTCTGCCTAGATCCAGCATATGGACCGGGACAGAGGGATGAAACGAATAATGAAGCCAAGACGCGACAGGATCCTTCTGCTTTTTTTTGAGGGATCCTTTTTTATATGCCGGCTTTTTGTTCACTTGTTTTGTCTCCTCTGAGTCTTGAGGCGGGTCTTCTTCAGGCCCGTACTTGCGAATGGGAGGAAGAAGGATGAAGCAAACAACGGATTTTTCTAAGATGAAGGAAAAGAACGAAAAAATCGCGATGCTGACTGCCTATGATTATCCGGCAGCCAGGCAGGCGGAAAAAGCCGGAATGGATATGATCCTTGTCGGAGATTCGCTTGGTATGACGGTATTGGGATATGAATCGACCATCCCGGTGACGATGGAAGATATGATACACCATGGAAAAGCGGTAAAAAGAGGGGCGGCCAATACTTTCATTGTCATTGATATGCCCTTCATGAGCTACCATCTCCCTGAACGTGATACCCTGCTCAATGCAGCCAGGCTGATCCAGGAAACAGGCGCGATGGCAGTGAAGCTTGAAGGCGGGGAAGAAGTGGCTGACAAGATAAGAAGCATAACGAAAGCAGGCATCCCTGTATGCGCCCATCTTGGCCTCACTCCCCAGTCAGTGGGTGTTCTTGGCGGGTATAAAGTCCAGGGTAAAGATGCTGAAGCAGCCAGAAAGCTGATTTGCGAAGCTAAAAGATGTGAAGAGGCGGGCGCATTTGCGCTTGTGCTTGAATGTGTGCCAAAACAGCTTGCTGAAGATATCTCCTCAATCCTGAGGATTCCTGTCATCGGGATCGGGGCTGGAGCGGGGACGGATGGACAGGTCCTTGTCTATCATGATGTGCTGTCGTACGGGACAGAAAGGATAGCGAAGTTCGTCAAGCGGTATGCAAACATGGATGAAGAAGCAGAAAAGGGCTTAAAAGCCTATATCACTGAAGTGAAGGCCGGATTATTCCCAGGCGGGGAGCACAGCTATACGATGAAAGAGGAAGAGCTGGCAGGACTTTATGGAGGAAAATCATGAAAATCATTACATCACCAGTAGAAATGCAGCAGCTCATGCTGGATGAAAAAAAGGCAGGGCGTACAATAGGGTTTGTGCCTACAATGGGATATCTGCATGAAGGGCATCTTTCCCTGCTGAAGCGGGCGAGAAAAGAAAATGATGTGATGGTTCTGAGCATCTTTGTGAATCCGCTTCAATTTGGCCCAACAGAGGATCTGGACTCTTACCCAAGGGACTTTGAGCGGGATTCCCATCTGGCAGAAGCCGAAGGGGCCGATTACCTTTTCTGCCCAGGCCCGGAAGACATGTATCCTGAAGGCAATCCCTCCGTCTCAGTAGCCGTAAACCGAAAGACCGATGTATTGTGCGGCAAATCCCGACCCGGCCATTTTGATGGAGTAGCGACTGTTGTCTCTAAATTATTTCATATCGTTTCCCCGGATAACGCTTATTTCGGGAAGAAAGATGCACAGCAGCTGGCAGTGATAGAGAGCCTTGCACGTGATCTGAATTTTCCTGTCAGGATAATAGGCGGGGAAACGGTAAGGGAGCCGGACGGCCTTGCCAAAAGCTCGCGGAATGTAAAGCTTCTCCCGGAAGAGCGGAAGGAAGCACCGGTTTTATACAAGAGCCTGTCAGAAGCAGCCCGATCGATTGCGGAAGGAACGAAGGATGCACAGCAGCTTAAAGCGTCCATCCGCAGCAGGATAACGGAAGAGAGCTCCGGGATCATCGATTATGCTGAGATTCTTTCTTATCCGGAGTTAAAAGAGATAGATAGAGCAGAAGGCACAATCATCATTGCTCTCGCCGTGAAATTCAAACATGCACGCCTGATAGATAATATAATCATTGCAGTCTAACAACTGATCGGAGGAAAAGACATGTTCCGCACCATGATGAATGGAAAGATCCACCGTGCAAAGGTGACAGAAGCTAATCTCAATTATGTGGGCAGCATTACAATCGATAAAGACCTGCTGGATGCGGCAGGAATGGCTGATAATGAGAAAGTCCAAATCGTCAATAACAATAACGGGGCAAGATTTGAAACATATATCATCCCCGGAGAACGGGGAAGCGGCGTAGTCTGCCTGAACGGGGCGGCAGCAAGGCTTGTCCAGGTCGGCGATACAGTCATCATTATTTCTTATGCCCTTGTCCCTGAGGAAAAAGTAAATTCCCATAAACCAAAGGTAGTCATTATGGGAGAAGGCAATACCATCTCAGAGCTGCTCCATGCTGAGCCTGCATCAACCATTCTCTGAGCATGATCATCTATAAGGTTTATGGGCTGCATTGCATAAATGGCGATGCAGCCTTTTTAACATCGGTCCGATTTTCTGTCCTCCGCCATTGATTCTTGAATAAACCCGGCATGGAAGGGAAGAAAAATAACGACGGGCAAGGCTGTTTACCTTTTTTATTTTCCGCTTTTGTGATACCGTTTGAATGACTGAATGTTTGAGGTGTAACCGATGAGTAATAAATATGTAGTAGTTGATTTGGAAACTACAGGAAACAGCGCCAAAAAGGGCGATAAAATCATTCAATTCGCTGCGGTTGTCATGGAAGGCGGAAAGATCATTGATCAATACTCCAGCCTGCTCAATCCGGGGAAGGAGATTCCGGCCTTCATCGAGGAGCTGACCGGGCTCAATGACAGCATGGTCTATGATGCTCCTGTATTTGCAGAAATAGCTCCTAAAGTGATGGAGCTATTGGAGGATGCCTATTTTGTGGCGCACAATGTTCTGTTCGACCTGTCCTTTCTGCAGGAAGAGCTTCTGGATGCAGGCTTCCCGGGCTTTTATGGACCGGTCATCGATACGGTTGAGCTGGCACGGACGGTGCTGCCCTGCTCTGACAGCTATAAATTGTCAGACCTGTCTGCAAAAGAAGGGATTGTGCATGACAGGCCTCACCAGGCGGACAGCGATGCCTATGCCACTGCAAAACTGCTCCACATCTTCCTGGAACGGCTTAAGGAATTGCCCCGGACGACGATCAAACAGCTTCTGAAGCTTTCAGGAGGTCTGAAAAGCGACCTTGATCAAATTTTGGAAGATATCCTCCTTGAAAAGGAAGGGACAGTGGAGAGACTCCCTGAAGGGATTGAAATACATAACGGAATCGCCATAAAGGCAGGCGGGGTCCTGGAAGCAGCATCAAGCCGCCAGCCGGCTCCTGATTATCCCGCTGGAAGCCTGGAAAAAGAAGATATGCTAAAAAAGGCATTTCCGGATTATGAACTGCGCCCCGGCCAGCTTGCCATGATGGATGCCGTCTATCAATCCTTTTTAAATAACGAGCATACCCTGATTGAAGCAGGCACCGGTACAGGGAAAACGCTTGGCTATCTGCTTCCTGCCTCCATTTTTGCAAGGCAGGAGGGAGCCAGGGTGCTGATCAGCACTTATACTGTACAGCTTCAGGAACAGCTGCTTTCGAAGGACCTGCCGCTGCTTGAAAAAATTCTGGGCTTCCCGGCCAGTGCTGTGCTATTAAAAGGCAGGAAGCATTATTTAAGCCTTGCCCGGTTTGAGCAGTCATTGAATGAAGCGGATGATAATTATGATACTACACTTACAAAAATGCAGATACTGGTCTGGCTGACTGAAACAGCTACAGGCGATGTGGATGAACTGAATCTTTCCAGCGGCGGTGCTGTTTTCTGGAGTAAGATACAAAATGGGGACAGCATGTTCATCAGTGAATCAGGCTGGAAATCAAGGGATTTTTATCATAGAGCAAGGAAGAGCGCAGAAAATGCTGACCTGATCATCACCAATCATGCTATGCTTTTGAGCAGTCTTTCAGGTGAAACCCAGATTTTCCCTTCATATGATTATGCAGTCATTGATGAAGGGCATCAGTTCAGCAAGGCGGCCGGAAAGCATTTTGGCTTTTATATTGATTATTTATCTCTCCGTCTCCTGTTTGGAAAAATCGGGCTTTATGAACAAAAACAGCTCCTCTATAAGCTCGAACGGCTGCTTGAAGGCAGGGTCGCTATGGATGGTGCTGCTCATCCTTTTGAGCTCAACAGGCTGGTTGCTGATCTTCAGTATGAGATGGATGAGTTTTTCAAGCTGGTGGGTATTTATGGAAAGAGGAAATTGAAAGCAAGGAAGTATGCATCCAGCAAAATAAGCTTCAGGCTCACAGACATAAGCCCGCGGGATCTTAAAGCTGTGGAGGCGTCAGCAGAGCGCTTTTCTTTTCTGGTCCTGGACCTTATCACAGCGCTGGAAGAAAGGCTTCAGCTGCTGCTGCCTTCAGCCGGTGAACTGGCACCTGGTGATCAGGCGCTGCTGGAGGAGGCCTCAGCCTGCATCGGAGAGCTGAGGGATGTCCGTGAGAGCATCAGGAAAACCATATTTGCCGAACATACAGCTTGTGCTGTCTGGATCGAGCTGGATGGCAGAGCGATGCAGAATGCGACAACTGTCTATTCTCAGCCGATTACTGTCTCAGGAAATCTGAGGGACGGCTTTTTCAACCAGAAGAAAAGTGCTGTTATTACATCAGCCACCCTTTCTGTCGGCCAGTCATTCGATTATATTATGGATGAACTTGGCCTTGACCGGTTCAGCTGCCAGACGGAACAGATAGAGTCCCCATTCGACTATGCTTCACAAGTCAGGCTGGCCATACCATCGGATTTGCCTGAAATCAATACCGTTTCTCAGGAAGAATATGTTTCTGCAATCACAGAGCATATCATCTCACTGGCTGAAGCGGCAAAGGGAAGAATGCTGATTCTGTTCACCTCCCATGATATGCTCCGCAAAACCTATGAGCTAGTCAAAGAAAGCGGCTTTCTCGAAGAATATGTTCTTATAGCCCAGGGAATTACGTCTGGAAGCAGGACAAGGCTTACAAGGAACTTTCAGCGGTTTGACAAAAGTATTCTTTTTGGGACAAGCAGCTTCTGGGAAGGTGTGGACATTCCGGGTGAAGATCTTTCCTGCCTTGTGATGGTCAGGCTGCCATTCTCTCCTCCTGATGAGCCTTTGGGAGAAGCAAGGAAGGAAGCGATTCAGAGCAGGGGCGGCCGGCCTTTCTCCGAGCATGCACTCCCCGAAGCGGTCCTTCGCTTCAAGCAGGGAGTCGGGAGGCTTATCAGAACAAGGAATGACCGCGGGATTATCGTGGTATTTGACCGGAGAATCGTTACAGCGTCATATGGCAGGGCATTCCTTGATTCCATCCCAAGCATACCAGTTAAGGTAAGCCCGCTGGATGCTATTGTTGATCTTGTGGAAGATTGGCTGCAATAAGGTAAAATATACCGGGATACAAGGATAAAATCTTTCGGATGACACACTCTAAAGGATAGCATTGGAGGAATTCGAGATGAATATGCTATTCGCCTTTCTTATGTTGTTTACTAACTGGTATTATGTCCCGGTTGAATCTCCATCCCTGCCGGCAGAAGTAAAAAGCATTGATTTAAAGCTTAAACGCAATGAGCTGGCAATCACGTTTTTTTCGCTGCAGGAAGGGGAATCTGCCTTAATCCAGCATCCGGATGGAGAGAATATCCTTATTAATACAGGCGGTGAAGGCTCTGGGGAAGAGCTTTCAAAGCTTCTTGGACTTTATAATGTGGAACAAATATCGACTATTATCATGACAGAAGAAGATGCAAATTCAATGATGAATGCCGGAAGCATCATAAAGGAATTCGGTGTTAAGCAGCTCGTTGCCGGCCAGGGGCTGGCCCGGAAACGGATGGAAGAGCTTGAAGAGTTTGAAGAGGTGAATATCCATATATGGAGTGCCGGCACAAGGCAGCAGCTTTTCCATAATTTGAAGGCAGAGGTCCTGTTCGAAAATGAAAACCCAAAAGAAGGGATGGACCTTGAGCTTACATTTATGAAGCATAAGGTGCTGCTGCTTAATTCCAGCAGCCTTGATGCAGAGAAGGCCCTTCTCAAAAAAAGTCTTTCGGATGTTAATATAGTGAAGATGCCAGGCTTCGGGCAGGGCAATTCGGTTTCAGGGCAGCTGATCAAGCATCTTGACCCTCAGATAGCCGTCATCTTCCAATCCAGGAAAGTGAAGCCCGATGAAGATCTTTTCAAGATGCTGCATGAAGCATGGATCGATGTGTATTATACAGGGGTCCATGGGACGGTCACAATAAAGTTCACTGACTTGAATTATGAGGTTATCACGATTTCCCCGGGTGAAGCGCGGTAGGCTGTATAGCATAAAGGAAAGGCGCGCACCCGGCACGAGACAAAAAAGCTGCGCATGATTGCGCAGCTGAAAGACGTTGTGGACTAGAAGAAAATTTTTGGTGAATCTTGCATCTTTGGTTAACGGATGATAACATCACCTGTTATAATATTGGCAAAGACCTGTTATAAGGATAGTATTAGCTGTCCGGGCTGTATTATCAGCTGCAATATTTGTCAAAGGTCCGGAGAGAGGAGCAGAACAATGGAAAGCAAAATAGAAGTGCTGTCGACTGTAAAAATCAGCAACAGCCCCGATTTGTATAAAATCGTCGATTCCTTAAATAGGACATTAAAGGAGAAGGATTTAATGTTCGGCCTGGCACTTGACCAGGAAGATCAAAATAAAGCGGTATTCACCATTTATCGTACATAAAGCAGAGTGATAATATGAAAAAATGGATCATCATCAGCATCATTGCGGCCGCCATTCTGATCGGGATAGCCGCTAAAGTTTATATTGCTTCAACTGAGCCGGTTAAAGCTGCTTCAGAAAAAGCGTTTGAGAGGGCAAAAGAAGAGACAGCACTCGAGAAAATGGACAGCTTTACCCTTTATCACGGACAGGAGACCTTTTACGTCCTGCAGGGAAAGGATAAAAAAGGAACAGAGCTCATCGTCTGGGTTCCTGAGAAAAAAGGGAAGCCGGTTGTCAAGAATGCAAAAGACGGCATATCTAAACAAGAGGCCATTGAAATAGTTCAAAGGGAAAAGCAGCCAAAAGAGATCATTTCTGCGAAGCTGGGGATGGAAAAGGGCTTTCCTCTCTGGGAAGTGTATTATCGCTCTAATGGCGGCCTGATCAATTATTATTATATTCATTTTGAAACTGGGGAAATGCTCAAGCGGATTGAAAATTTATGATGAGGATGAAATGGAGGCGCAAGCTATGAAAATAAAGCTAGCAGGCAGGGTGGAGGCGCTCACGCCTTCTTCGACGCTGGCGATAACAGCTAAGGCAAAAGAACTGAAAGCCCAGGACCATGATGTAATTGGGCTGGGGGCAGGAGAACCGGACTTCAACACGCCGCAGCATATCATAGATGCTGCTTTGGCTTCAATGAATGAGGGGCATACGAAATATACTCCATCCGCAGGTCTTCCCGCGCTGAGAGCCGAAATAGCTGCAAAGCTAAAAAAAGACCAGGGGCTCGACTATAAAATCAATGAAACCTTTGTCGGAAGCGGAGCAAAGCATGTGCTATACACCCTTTTCCAGGTGCTTCTTGATGAAGGAGATGAAGTCATCATCCCCACCCCATACTGGGTGAGCTATCCTGAGCAGGTGAAACTGGCAGGAGGCGTCCCTGTATACGCGGAAGGCTCTGAGGAGAATGGTTTTAAAATCACTCCACAGCAGCTGAAGGATGCGGCTACAGAGAAAACAAAAGCAGTCATCATCAACTCTCCGAGCAACCCGACCGGAATGCTTTATACGGAGGAAGAGCTGAAGGCGCTTGGGAAAGTGTGCCTTGAGAAAGGCATTCTGATCGTATCGGATGAAATATACGAGAAACTTGTATATGGCAATAACCGCCATGTGTCCATTGCGCAGCTGTCGCCTGAATTAAAAGAGCAGACCATCATCGTGAATGGTGTTTCTAAATCGCATTCAATGACAGGCTGGAGAATCGGCTATGCAGCGGGCGGCAGCAGGATCATCAAGGCAATGACCGATCTGGCGAGCCACAGCACTTCAAATCCGACCACTGCTTCCCAGTACGGAGCCATTGCCGCTTATGCCGGGTCACAGGATCCTGTAGAGGAGATGAGGCAGGCATTTGAAGGCAGGCTGGAAGAGATCTACGGAAAGCTTGTGTCTATACCGGGATTCACCTGCATTAAGCCGCAGGGCGCATTTTATTTATTCCCTAATGCCAGACGTGCAGCCGAAATGACTGGATACAGAGATGTAGATGCATTCGCCGAAGCGCTTCTTGAGGAAGCACTGGTAGCGGTCATTCCCGGATCTGGATTCGGGGCTCCGGACAATATCCGCCTTTCCTATGCAACTTCGCTTGAATCCTTGGAAGAGGCTGTAGAACGTATCTGCAGGTTTGTGGCAGAAAAGACCCAGTGATATAAATAACATTTTATGGCATAACTGCTGCGCACATGTTTTCGCGCCTCAGTAATTGCCAGTTTTCATTTCCGCTTACAGCATTAAAAGGAAAATAAAAGGATCCGCTTATGCGGATTTTTTTATTCATATGCACTCAGGCCATGCGCTGTTTTCAGACCTAATTTCTGCCAGCGTTGCCTGTTATTCTCCTTACTGGCCCTGAATGTTCATGATATACTCTAAAGGAGGTGTCCAGGATGAAAGACAATATGATCAAGTGGCTTCAGGAAGGGAGCCTGTCCATACCAGGTGCCCTCTTGGCCCGCTACCATAAACTGAATATAACTGAACAGGAACTCGTCCTGCTTTTGCATATATCTTCCTTTATAGAAAAAGGCAGAGACTTTCCTACCCCAAATGAAATTTCGTCCAGAATGACGATTTCTGATACAGCTTGCACAGATATGATCCGGAAACTGATCCAGAAGGGATTTATAGAAATACTCGACGGCTTTTCGGATGATGGAATACGCTTTGAAAAGTATTCGCTTGATCCCCTTTGGGAAAGGGTGGTTGACCAGTTTCTCATCGATGATAAACAAAAGGATATTAAATCCCATCAGCAGGAAGAGATGGATCTGTATACATGCTTCGAAAAAGAATTCGGCAGGCCGCTTTCGCCTTTTGAATGTGAAACGCTGGCAATGTGGATGGATGATGACCACCATGACCCTGTCATCATTAAAGCGGCATTGCGGGAGGCAGTTATATCCGGAAAGCTGAATTTCCGCTATATCGACCGTATTTTATTTGAGTGGAAGAAAAATGGGATTAAGACAATCGAACAGGCGAAGAGCTTTGGACGCAAATTCCGTCAAAACCAGCCGCAGTCAAGGCAAAAAACGGATGAACGTCCTGTTCAGCAAAAATCAATCCCTTTTTACAACTGGCTTGAGCAATAAAGTTTATGGCGGGAGACTTCTCCCGCCCTTTTTATATGATATTCCTGCTTCTCCGGTGCCTGAAGAGGGTTTGGAAGGACAGGATATAGAGAAAAGGTTAAGATAATAGAAACCTATTTAAATACAGAGTGGTGATACAAATGCTGAATAAAACACAAATCAGGCATTGCCTGGATGTTATGGGCGAAATGTTCCCCGATGCCCATTGCGAGCTTAATCATGAAAATCCTTTTGAACTTGTTATCGCGGTTGCCCTTTCTGCTCAATGTACAGATGCGCTGGTCAACAAGGTTACCAAAAACCTGTTTCAAAAATATAAAACGCCTGAGGATTATTTAGCTGTTTCCCTTGAGGAGCTGCAGAACGACATCAGGTCGATTGGCCTGTTCCGGAACAAGGCAAAGAACATTCATAAGCTCTGCAGGCTGCTGATCGACGAGTATAATGGCATTGTCCCGCATGACAGGGATGAACTGACAAAGCTGCCGGGGGTCGGAAGAAAAACGGCAAATGTCGTCGTTTCTGTGGCCTACAATGTGCCTGCAATCGCAGTAGATACCCATGTGGAAAGAGTCAGCAAACGGCTCGGGTTCTGCAGATGGAAGGATTCTGTTCTCGAAGTAGAGAAAGCATTGATGAAAAAGGTGCCTGAGGACGAATGGTCAGTTACACATCATCGGATGATTTTTTTCGGCCGATATCACTGTAAGGCACAAAACCCGCAGTGTGAAATCTGCCCGCTTCTGGACCTTTGCAGAGAAGGCCGGAAAAGGATGAAGAGGAAATAATGGGGGAGAGCGAAAAAATCATGCTGCGGCTGCCTCCTGAAGTATCCCATCCCTTTCTGATGGGAGAGGAGGAAGTATGGGAGCCTGCTTGGGCAGCAGAGTTTCAGGCAGATGCTATCTTCATCTATGAGGTTGCTTTTTATCATGGAATTGAAGCACTCAAGCCATGGGAGAAGGGTGAAGAGTTCTTTCCGGCCAGGATTGAACAGTGGCAGGAGGTAAAGATCTCCATCGCAGCTTTGCATGAGAAACGGAAGAGGACGGGATTAGCGGAATTGATGAGGCATGCTATAGGCCTTTTCCTTCAGATGCTGTTCTGGGCCAACGGAAAGCCGGCCAGGCTGGATATCCCTGGTGAGTTTGATAAATTGAGTGTAAAGCCTGCTAATCTAAATGAACGGCTGGAATTTGTTTTGTCCAGGCCGACCCTTTATCATTCGTTCATCCAATTATGTGAGCTGCAGGCTGAATTAGAAAAGCAGCGCCAAAAGAAAGCAAGCATAGAAAAAGCGTTTAAGCACAAAGCTTAAACGCTTTTTACATTTATGATTACTAATGAAAGATGAGTCGGACTAATTGCTGCCGTCAGACCCGGAGCCGCTGCCTGATCCAGTTCCGCTCCCCGAACCGGATCCAGAGCCAGAGCCAGATCCAGATCCAGATCCAGAACCTCCAGACCCGGTTCCTGTCCCGGATCCTCCAGAGCCGGACCCAGAGCCAGTTCCGCCGCCCGAGCCGGTCTGTCCTCCGTTCTGGCCGGTTTGCCCTGAGTCTCCGCCGGAGCCGGATTCACCACCGGAGCCGGTCTCGCCTTCAGAACCGCTGCCATCGTCCTCTCCGTCATCTTCTTCATTTCCTCCATTGCCATTGCCGTTGCCGTTGCCGTTGCCAGGATTCTGATTGTTTTCCTCATTTTCATCATCATTCTGGTTAGCATCGTCATCCTGGCTTCCATCTTCACCATCTTCAGATTCTTCCTGTCCATCATCCTCAGGAGCCCCTGGTATGGTGACAGAAACAGAAGCAGGATCGCTTCGCATATCATTTCTAAACGCCGTTACGCTGAAAGTATATGTGCTTCCAGGGGAAGGAGCAGTGAACCTTAAGCCTTTTTCACTTGTTACCGTAGGCTGCTGGCCGCTGCCGTCAACCGAAGCATTCACCTCGAATTGTACACCTTCTTCTGAACCATACTCCCAGCCAACCACGATTTCATTGGCTTCAGGATCATATACTGCAGATAAGCCTTGCGGCGCATCAAGCTTGTCGTATTTCTTTGAAACCTGTGTAGGCGCTTCTCCTTTAACTGCATATTCAGTAAGGATCTGGTCGCTTGGCGTATAGGCACTTGCGAGCTTTGAAGTGCCTTTTTCAATTTTAACGACTTCTACGCTTTTCGGCATTTTGAAGTCAGGTGTGTCTTTGCCTTCGGATACATGGGCAATTAAATTTTTAAAGAGATTCTGGGCTATCTTCTGGTCTCTTCCGTTTGAAGGAAGATAATTCTTCCTATCCTTATAGCCAGTCCATACTGCCGCTGTATAATTCGTTGTATAGCCGGCAAACCAGGCATCAGGTACTGCGCCGTCAGGAACATTATACTTGGATATTTCATCATTGCTATAATTGGTTGTTCCTGTCTTTCCTGCGACCGGCAGGCCTTGCACGTTAGCCTGCTGGCCGGTGCCATAGGAATCCTTTACAACGCTCTTGAGCATATCTGTGATCATAAAGGCTGTATAGTCCTTCATGACTACCTTTGATTCCGGAGCCAGATCGAGCTTTGTGCCATCTCTAAGCTCTACGCTTTTGACTGTATGGGGAGTATTGTAAATGCCGTTGTTTCCAAAAGCACTGTAGGCTCCGGCCATCTGCATGGAGGAAACCCCTTTTCCAAGCCCTCCTATGGCATATGATTCGAATATTTCGTCCAATGGTATGCCGAGATCGACAGCAAAGTCCTTAGCCCGGTCAAGTCCTACTTCCTGAAGAGCCATGACCGCAGGGACATTCCGTGAACGGGCGAGTGCTTCTCTCATGCTCATAGGACCCATATGCCGGCCGTCCCAGTTGTTGAATTCGGTGCCGTCGGAATACGTGTAAGGTTTATCATCCAGGGTATAGTAGGTGCCCCATTTTAAGTATTCAATGGCAGGGCCATAGTCGAGCACAGGTTTGATGGTCGAACCTGGCTGGCGCTTCTGGTCAGTGGCATAGTTGAAGCCAAATTCTACTTCAGGATTGCGGTTTCCGCCAAGGGCGCGGATTTCTCCGGTCTTTGTATCCAGGAGCGTGATGCCCGCCTGGAATTCCTCGTTCGGGAATTCAACAATTTCATTGCCGTTGAGCATTGTCTCAACATATTCCTGTGCATTTTTGTCCAGTGTTGTATAAATTTTCAATCCGTCTGTAAAGACATTAATCGTTCCATACTTATCATTTATTTCAGCAATGGCCTGCCCGATGAAAGAATCATAAGGAATGTCTCCATTGATTTTCCGATTCTCTTCGGCAACCAGGGAAGATGTGACCGGAACCTTCTTGGCCGCTTCCATTTGTTCTTTTGTGATGTATCCATGCTTATTCATTAGCGTCAAAACAATGTTCCGCCTTTTTTCCGCCTTGTCGGGGTGGTTGAATGGATTGTAATTGTTCGGGCTTTGCGGCAGTCCTGCAAGCAGTGCCGCTTCATGGAGCTCAAGGTCCTTCAGCGGCTTGCCGAAATACGTTTCCGATGCAGTCGCGAAACCGTAGGAGTACTGCGACATATTCACTTTGTTCATATAAAGCTCTAAAATCTCATGCTTCGTATATTTGCGTTCCAGCTGGATGGCAAGCCATGCTTCCTGCGCTTTACGGGACAGCTTTTTGTCAAACTCGAGGAAATAGTTTTTGGCAACCTGCTGGGTGATGGTGCTCGCTCCTTCTGCACCGAAGCCTTCTGTGATGTTGGCAAGGACTGCACCGCCGAGGCGGATCGGATCTATGCCATGATGTTTATAAAAGCGGGAGTCTTCTGTTGCAATGACTGCTTCCTCTACAATCTTAGGTATGTCCTCATACTCGACATAATCCCTGTTTTCGGAACCAATGGTCGCAATCTGCTCCCCGTTCATATCATAAATTTCAGATGCGATAGCGGATTTCAACTTCTCTTCATCAAGCTTTGGCGTATCTTTGACCATGTATGCGAATGCACCGGCCCCGATGATGATCCCGGCAAGACCGAGTGCGATCAGCACCAGAAATATCTTTTTAAAGATACCGCCTTTTTTCTTTTTGGGAGTTTTCTTTTTAGTGCCGGCAGACTGCTGCTTCCGGCGTTCCTCCCTTGAGTTGTAGTTTTCTGCCATATATATATTCATCCTTTCTTACATCTGCATAAAATCATGTAAGATTATAAAGATAATCTATTACTTTAATATAGTCAATCCTGGGCTGGAAGCCAAGCTGGATCCTATGGCCATTTTCTTCTATTTCCGTTTTCGCAATAGATTTGCGCCCGCCATTCTCCATCCTCTCCCAAAATGGGAAAAGGGAGCCGGCTTCCAAAAGGAAGATTTCCTCGCTCTCTGAGAAACGGAGCAGTACAAAGCAAATCCCCCCCTGGTCAACTACCCTGCGCATATGGGATATCTGGTGGGCATGGAAATTTTTAAGGGGAAAAGATGTGCTATTCTTTGTTTCCTTCGCTTCAAAATCAATATATCTTCCTTTATAAAGGCCGTTATAATCTGTTGTTGAGGCTTGCTTGAAATAAGCCTCCTTGATAACTGCAGCACTTCTTTTTGGATAGTCCACATTTACAATCTGGACTGGAGTGGGCTTTTTATGGATTACAGCCAGCCCTCTTTCCAGGTAAAAAGCATTCGTTTCATTTATATCATCCTCTAGTGTCATCCCCCTGTTGGAATATGTCCATTTTTTCTCCTTTTTTACAGGCGCAGCAGCCGTCTTTTGCGGCAAATACTTTCGTCCGTTTGGATAGTGGAAACTCAATTGCATTCACCTGCCCGTTTTTCTTTGCCGGCATGCCGGCAATCGCTCATTACTCATCATACCAAAAGTGCCGGCTGGAATGTTGAATAAAAAGCACCAAAAAGTGAACGATAAAAGCAGTGAGCAAGGAGGTTTGCTTTGAAAAAGACTGCCAATTTCACACTTGACAGCTCCGAACGGGTGCTCGCCGAAGAAATCCGTTCGATTGCGGATCATTATAACAAAGATAATATCAGCCGGACTGATGCCTATTTTGACTATTATCAATCCCACCAGGACATCCAATGGGCTTTCCTGGCGAGTATGGTTTCCAGAAATGCAGGCTGGAATATGTGCGATCTGGAAGAGGATTCATTGTCCTGCCT
Organism: Bacillus infantis; assembly: GCF_020171945.1. Lineage (GTDB taxonomy): Bacteria > Bacillota > Bacilli > Bacillales > Cytobacillaceae > Bacillus_AB > Bacillus_AB infantis_A. The sequence goes on from NZ_JAIVAP010000005.1 coordinate 75,632, forward strand.
CCTTGGACCGGAAATCAGGGAGCGGCTTTTCCTTACATATGAGCGTGCCAATTGGCTCATTTTCTCAGATGCCTTTCCACAGCTGCTTCTCTATGAATATTCGACGAAAAAAAACTCGCCAATGTTTCACCTTCTGCCATTCTTTCATGTTTCTTCATTTATGGAAGCAGAATGGAACCGCTACTGGCGGGAGGGGGACCGGGAAAGACTGATGACAGCCCTCATTATAAACGAACAAAATCTGATCCAGCGCCCTGTGATTGAACATCCGGTTTATAAAAGGAGGGTGTTCCATTCACTGTTTTTTTCCATCCAGGACTGGATGCATTTCAGCTCGGTCCTGTTTCCAACCTGCAGCGGCCGGCTTTATGGCGCAAGTGTAAAGAAATTCAGAAAAACAGACGAAAGGATCATGCTCGGAAAACGGCTTGCAAGGATTCTGTTCTCACCGGTTCTTTTCCCGGAGTTCCTGAAGTTCGCAGGAAAAGTGCCCCACACGGGGTCGAGGGCGGATTATGAACAATTCCTTAATGGCGGAACAGGGCGTGTTATGCAAACCTTAAAAGATACTTACCCCATTATCAGCCATCACATACATGAAAGCCATGATTGGTCTAAGGATAGAAGGGCCAACCCGGATTGGTTTGCAGAAGAAGTAGAGATCAAGGAGCCTGTCTTGATGACAGAGTGGTTCCTGCATAAGCAAAGGCAGCTGGAAAGGGCAGCGGCAATAAAGAAATTTATCTGTTTTAAAAGCTAGACCCAGCGTCAGTTTTTGACAAGAGGGATGGGGAGGGGCAGCTGCCGACTGAGGGTTTCAGGCAGCTGAGCTGGAAACAGTTCAAGCACCTTGGCCACTATATCAGCAAAAGTGAAAACAGCGGCTCTGGACCACAAGCCCGGAAACACTATTCTCATAGACTCTATCTTATTGGAGAAAGTTTCCCTGATCTCCGGAACCTTGGTTTTATTAGGCCCAATTCAGAAACTGTACAGCCGGCAGTATAAAAAAAGCAAGGGATCCCCCTTGCTTTCATCAGGTGGAAGGTCTGTCCGGGCCTTCCAGCTTTTTGCTGCCATATCCAGCTTTCGTTTCTTCCTGTTTTTTCGGCTGAACCTTATTTTGTTTTTCCTTGTTTGCCATCTTTCAACACCTCCATCATCTAGTGTGTTCAATCACTATTATTTCATCCATCCAAGATGTCGAAACGATCTTCCTTGATTGAAAAATATAACTTTCTTTGACGAATCGCTTCTAGTTTTGTCAAGGGTGAAGGGAAGTGAAGAGAGAAGGCGAATACAGTGAATAGCAATAAGCCGCACACTCGGGCAGGCATATGCAAAAGGGAGGTTATATCATGAAACACACTTCACAGAAAGAAGAATTGCTCCATATGCTGAATGAGATATATGACCAGCTGGAAGAATTGGATGCAGCACTTGAGACAAGCCTTTCAAAATTCAGGGGACAAATGTCAGAAGAACATCAGCAAAAGATGATATATTGTGAATCAAGGCTGTCTAAAGCTGAAAAGGGGTTTCAGGAGATCGGGAGAAAGGACGGCAGGGACCTAAAGATGACAGGCGGTAATGACAGCATTAAGCTTGAATTGGGCTATTAGGTTGTCTAAAATATAGAGAATAATCCTTTAGTAGCTGGATCACCACGCTACTTTTATTTTTTTGGACAAAAATATCCAACTGGAGATGAAATATATGGAAGAGGCAAAACGATTAGACCTGCTGACAAGAGAGCTGCTGGAATGTACGGAGGAAGCGGCAGTTCATTACCGCCAGGCGCGGGAGAGGGGGACAAAGCCTGATTTCTATGCGGAAGTGAAGCCTTTTGCAGATCGCAGCAAACACCTGCTGGATGAATGGTCCTCTCAGGCTGCCGGCTGGATCGCCGAGAACAGGCCCAAGAACCTGCATGAAAATCAGATCAGTTCGGCAGCGGAGCATATAGAGCTGATTACGGTCCAATGCTTTTTCCCGGAAACAAGCCGGACGCGTTTCATTAATTACTATAACTCCGCCAAATATGTCCTCAATGTGCTCCTTGGCCATTTAGGCGAAAAAAAATGAAGCCTGCAGGACAATTGTCCGCAGGCTAAGTTTTACTTGGATAAAAGTTTTGCGTCCCGCGTCCCGCTTTACAATCCGGGGATCAATTCTGCAGGTTTGCTGCTGCGGTGAAGGAACAGTCAGCTTCAGCTCCCTGTGCTTCAAGCTCACGAATAAGGTTGCGGTATTCATTAATGGTGATTTCATTGTGGATATAGGCTTTTTTGGCGAAATCCAATAATTCATTGACGCTCTCGGGGCTATAATCTTTCAGCTGCAAAAATTTGACTCTCAGTTCGTGAATGTTCATTAATGTTCCTCCTCCGCCTTTTTCAATATCGTATCATGAAACAAAAAAGATTCTCCGTTTTTAAAAAATTGAAACTTCCGACAAAATTCATCATAAGCAGACAAAACCGGATAATCTTGCCTGCAATGCACAAAATGGGCAGAAGCTTCATAATTTAAAGTAGTGATCAGTATTAGGAGGATGTCTGCCCATGTTTCAGAAAAAGAGAAGATTTCCGGCACGAGTGCTGCAGCCAGGGGGCAGCGGCATAAACGGCCGGCACCTGTACTATTCTGCATTTCCGACTATGCAAGGAAGCCCCCAGGCTCAATATCAGCCCCAGTACCAGCCTTTTGCCGGCAATCAATCAGCATATTTCAATCCGTTTCAGCAGGCACATAATACTCCGCCCTATTTCCAGGGATATCAGCAGCATATGCAGCCCCCGATTCAGCCTCAAGTCCAGCAGCCTATAAGCCAGGGGCTTTTTCAGAATCCGCTGCAGCAGGAGGAAGCATACCAGCAGCCCCAAAGCCAGCAGCCGAACAATCCGTATCCTTTCATGAACCCATACCCGAAGCAGTCTTTTATGGCAAAACAGCCCTCAGGGGTCCAGTCAATCATGAATTCCTTTAAAGGCCAGGATGGATCCCTGGACTTCAATAAAATGATGAATACAGCCGGGCAGATGATGAGCGCGGTTAATCAGGTTTCATCAATGGTCAAAGGGCTGGGAGGCATATTCAAGGTATAAGAACAGCTGATGCAGGCTGTTCTTTTCTATGTGGTCTTCATCAATGCGGCCGGCGAAAATTTCGGAATTCATGGAATATTATTGACAAAATTGTGAAGGGATTGGAAAATGTAAACATTGACTGTAGGTCATATAAAAAGGGGTGGTCAATATTGCTTAGGCAATTACAGCAGCTTATCATCGTGGTACTGCTTATTCTTCTCATTGCCTCACTGCCATTGATGGTAACCGCGGATCCGGAAACACAATCGCTGAGCTTCAGTCCGGGTGCGCTGCCGCAGGTATACGGCGAATTTTTCACACAAATAGCAGATGGGGATTTAGGTACTTATCAGCAGGGGACCAGGACACGGTCCATCGGGGAGGATATCGGAAGATTCTTTATAACAAGCCTGAAAATCATGGAAGCAGGCATCCTGGCAGCGGTCGTGCTCAGCCTTGTTTTCGGTGTCTTTATCAGCAGGTTCCGGGCAGCCAGGGGTTTCAATTATATCCTTAACATTCTGGCATCAATCCCGGATTTCATCATTATTGTTGCTAGCATGATCCTTGCCGTAAAATTTTATAAAATGACGGGGATAAGGATCATTTCCCTTAGGCCGGATTCTGGTGCGCTGAACACGTGGTTTCCGACAGTGCTTGTGGCGATAGCCCCAACATTGTATCTGTTTAAGCTGGTGGCAGTGAAATACTATCAGCTGAGCGGCGAGGATTATATCAGGACCGCGGTGGCTAAAGGGATGCGGCTGGATTATATCAATCTTCAGCATGTTTTTAAAAACATCGAGCCTTTTATCCTTGCTGAAATGACAAAGGTAATTTCGCTTGGGATTGGCAATTTATTTATCGTTGAGTACATAATGAATGTTTCAGGAATCACGAAATTCATTTTCCAGGCTAATGGATTCCAGCCCATTGCGATCGGCTTGTTCGCAATGCTTTTGATGTCGCTGATCGTTTATCTTTCTATCAGATTATTATTTTATTTATTTAAGCGGGTGCTGATCCATGAATAAGCTCCTCAGAGTGAATTACTCATTATATATTGGCGTATTTCTAGTCAGTGTTCTGCTTTTCTTTGCTGTTTTCGGGCCTTATCTGGCGCCCCACCAATTGTCTGAAGCGCTGGAAACCCAGTATAAGGATGGAAAGGTGCTTGCACCGCCGATCCAGCCGTTTGAATCTGATGAATATCCATTGGGGACTGACCGATGGGGCTATGACATTGCATCGATGATTCTCAATGGCCTGAAATATACGGTTTTCATCGCGATTGCCGTAACTTTTATCAAGATGGTGCTGGGTACCATTATCGGCCTGTATGTGGGGACCTGGAAACGGACACCGGGATGGCTGCTGGCGTTTGAAAATGCATGGAGCTTTGTCCCGCTGTTTCTGATCGTTTATTTTTTCTTCAGGGGAATCAATACACTAACATTCATTCCGACATGGAAGCTTATCATGCTGTTCATCCTGATCACTTCCCTTGTCAGCATTCCAAGCATTGTCTCTTCTGTCCGGCAGAAAACGGCAGAGCTGAACAAATCTGTATACATAGAAGCTGCCAGGGCATTGGGGGCAGGGAGGCACAGGCTCATCTGGAAACATATTTTCCCTCAGCTCAAGGAAACATTTCTTGTCATGTTCATTCTTGAGATTGTCTATGTGATTACGATTATGGGGCAGCTTGGCCTGCTGGAGATATTTGTCGGCGGTACAAGGGTCACCTATGATCCGCTCCTGTTCCATTCCATAACGAAAGAGCTGGCAGGACTGGTCGGCCAGGCAAGGGGGAATATTTATGGGAACCTCCATATTTTAATGGTGCCCCTTGCAGTCTTATTGATCACGACCATTTCATTCAGCCTGCTGGCCAATGGCATGAAAAACCGCTTCCAGTCCAATTACCAGAGAACACCTTGGATCAAAACCGGTCAGGAGCCAAAGCTGAAGCCGGTAAGGAAAAATTATGATGCCCAAAAAGGAAGGAAGTTCCTGTCGCCTGAGCCGATGGCGCTTATAATTCTTTTGATCCTCTTTGTCAGTGCCGGCACCTATGTATATGCCACAAAGGATCAGGATATAGGGGTGAAAAACTTCAGTAAGGCTGAATATGACCTGAGCCTTAAGATGAACAAGCAAGGAAAATTCTCATCGACGGCCAATATTGAAGTGAAGAACGAGTCAGAGGATGAATGGGATAAGCTGGTGTTCTATTTTATCCCGAATGTATTCAAGGAAGGCCATTCATTCCAAAGCGTGGAAGGCTGGGCCTCCGTAACTCTGGATGACATCGAGGTGGACGGGAAGGAAGCAAAGTATGAACTGAAGGATGATACCTTAACCGTCTTCCTTTCAGAAAAAATGGATGAAGATGATAAAGGCAAAGTTGAGATAAACTATGAATTCACCCTTCCTGAAAAAGGAAATCGTTTCTCGAAAGTGGGTAAAAATTATTATCTTGCCCAATGGTATCCGATGCTGGCAACCTTCCGTGAACATAAATGGAATAAGGAAGAGTATTCCGAAGGGCTGGAAACCTATCATACCGATTTTTCGGATTATAAGGTTACCTATGATATACCAAAAGGCTATACGATTGCCTCAACAGCAGATGAAGACCCGCCAGCTTCTGAAACCAGGGGAACTTTGAAGGCTAAAAAGGTCAGGGATTTTTTCATCAGTATTCTTAAGAATACAAGCGTACATGAGGCCGAAACGGAAAATGGGGTAAAGGTGAGGCTTTTTACAAAAGAAGATCATAATAAAGACCCTGAACAGTCGCTCGAGCTTGCGAAAAAGGCTCTGTCATTCTACCAGGATAAAATCGGGGAATACCCTCATGAGACGCTTGATGTCGTCCTGGACGAAGGCCAGTTCATGGAATATCCGGGCATTGTCACGATCAATCCGTATATTGAAGATTCGTATTTCTACCAGGCTTCCATCGTCCATGAGATAGCCCACCAGTATTTCTACGGAACCGTTTCTAATGATCCTTATTATGAAGCCTGGGTGGACGAGGGGATTACAGAGTTTGCAACCAGCATGTATTTCTATGCGGGAGAAGGCGAGGGGGAAATGAGGGCATTTTCTATTCCCTTTAACCGGATGAAGGGCATAGAAGAAGAAAACGTTAAAAGGCAGCATTCAAATGTGCCTTTAGATGAAGTGGCCCATAACGGGTATGTGTACGGCCAGCCGGCAGTAAAGCTGCTTGAACTGGTCAATAACCGCTTCATGGTTAAAGGCAATGACCCGCGTGATGTGGGAATGGACTTCCTCTCAGCGTATTATGAAAAGTATAAATATAAAGAAGTGGATTCCGAAATGTTTGCCGATTTTGCTGCAGATTACTTCTTTGTGCCGCGAGGCTATTTTACAGATTGGCTGGAGCTCGAATAGCACTCTTCAGCTGAAGAATATATGCAAAAAGCTCCCTTGCTGCAGCCGCAAGGGAGCTTTTCAGTCTCTAAAGAGGAACCTTGGATGCCTCTGGCAGGGAAGCTTCTCAATAGGCATTAATTGTTTTCGTCAATGATGATTTTCTTGCCTGACTGCTTAGCTACCCGGATGATCAGCAGACCGTCCTGATAAGAGGCCCTTACCTTTTTCTCATTGATAGGCTGCGGAAGCGGGATGGTTCTTGATGATTGCTGCACCGTCTGCTTCCGGCTGAAGGTCCTGTGTTTGTCATCTTCCTGCAGGACGGTTTCCGCATGGCTGACTGAAATGGTAATATAATTATCCAGCACATCAATATGGATCTGCTCTCTTTTTATTCCCGGAAGCTCTGCTGTAATATGATGCTCTTTATCGGTTTCAGATACCCTGACAGAAAAGGTACTCTGCGGAAAGGGGGTCTTAAAGAAATCATCAATGCTCTGCAAGAACCCTTTGACGGGTTTTTCCTGAAAGAATGTGTTCATCGATTTCATGATATCGCTGAATGGCTCATTTTTCTCTTTCTTTTTTGGGCCATCAGGCAGCTGTGAAGACATTCATGCATCTCCTCCCAAACAGAATCTTGGGATATAGTATGCAATTAGCGCCCGATTGGTCCCTTGGAGGAAGACGCAGCGTTTTACTTACAGATACCTTATCTTCCGAGCGAAAATATTTTTGATCCCCTGGGAAAGGAGATTGAAGGTGAATATAGAAAAAGTCATAAACAAGGCTGCAAAGAATGGAATCCAGATCGGGCCCCGGATGTCGATGAACGCATCCTTCAGAAGCATCGGCCAGGAGATGGAAGTGTTGACAAATTCCCATAGCCCTGTTGGCATCTGGACAAACTGCTGAGAAATGAAGATGCCGACAAAGCCAAGCTGTCCCAGGAGGAACATGACTTTTCCCAGATCTGAAATCATATAGACCAAAATTTTCCCGTACAAAAAAGGCAAGTAATATCGTTTGAACATGCCAAAGGGAGTGGTTCCCGCTGCTATTCCCCCTGTAATGAACTCTTTAGATGAAACTTCATCAAACTCCAATTTGATCATGTCGGCAGCCCTGGCTGCTTCGGAAAGGGCAACCACAAGGATCAGCCAGAAAGGCCGGTCTTCAGCAAACAATAAAGGCGGCAGATTAACGACCAGTATGACAATGATAATGGTCGGGATATAGGATAAGAAGCCATTCAGCCATTTCAGGACAGAATCGGCAGCAAGCACTTTTTTATGCGCCAGGAACGCAAAAGGAATCGCCAATGCATATCTGAGCGCTGTAATGACAACGACCAGGAAAAGCGTTTCCTTAGCGCCAAGCACAATGAGGCTCAAGAGATCCCTGCCTGCTTTATCCGTTCCGAGAGGGAAGTCTTCATTTGGCCCATATGGCGGGATGACAGGCTTTCGGTTTTCATCCATTATGTAAGTGATCGTCGACAGATCACGGTCGATAAAAGGGAGGTAAGGGCCAATAAAAGCAATAAAAGCCAAAATCCCAAGACAAAGCAGGCTTATAAGAAATACACTATATTTTTCCCACTGAAATTTTCTGTTCATATCAATTCGCTTCCCCCTGGCCTTTTTGGCATAAAAAGATATTTAGCTGATTGAGAGGCCAGTATGGTTAAAAACATCAGCACCAGGAATGGAAGCATCAGCGCAAAAGAAGAAACATCATTATAATTCAGGATGCTCTTAAGCAGATTGTTTCCTGCTCCCTCGTAGCCGGATAACTTCTCCACGATCGGCAGGCTTGACAGGATGTACAGCATGATGAACTGAGCCTGATTGAGAAGTGTCCCTGCACAGTTAAAAAGGATATGCAGATAGATCCTTTTCCTTCCCAGTCCTTTTGAGTAGGCTGTCCGGATATAATCCTCCCCGCTTTCCTTGTCCATTGCAGCAGCGGTAAAATTGACCATATGAATGAAAGGGAAAAGTGTCAGTGAGATCATTGGGAGCAGAAAACTGTACCAATGCTCATGGCCGTAAAGCGTAATCTTTGGGAAACCCAATTGAATCAGCTTGATCAATATATACTGCAGGCTCATATACAGAAAAAAATCAGGAACAGATGAAAACAGCCAGGACAGCGCTTCCTGGATTTTGCCCCGCATACGGAGGCGCAAAGAAAACTTTGCAATTCCGGCCATTATGCCGGCTGCCATGCTGATAAAGAAAGCAGGAAGGATGATTCCCAGGCTTCTTTTCATATAGAGGATGGTTTCTTCAGATACTTTCCTGCCGGTCCGGCTCTCGCCGAATCCGTTTTCTTTCTGGATAAATTGAAAGAAGGATTGGATTTTATTTTTGTAGGCCTCTGCACTGAAAGGATAATCCATTTCAATGTGAAAAGCGGAAGGCTGATGGATGACCGGTTCTCTTGGCAGCAGCAGAATCAAGAGAAAGCTTGCCAGCACAAGGAGAAAAATGAACAGCTTTTTCAGTAATAGCATAAAACGATTGACCCCCATTCTTCTATATATCTGTTAAAATAGGTTTTCCGCGGCTGGAGAGCCGCATTTTGTAAAAAATATATCTGAATTGTCGCAAATTTTATACCATCAGTCAATTTGTTTTTGGAAAAATCTGATAATCCTAAAATTGGTTATTCAAATCATGTTCCAAAATAATCCAACGGTAAAACGATAGAAAAACCTTTTTGAACGAACGTTTATTCGGTAGAATGAGTGTATGAGGTGAACGGAAAATGAAGCTCAGGAAAAATCTCCAGGAGATATTGAAAGATTTAAAGATGACTGAAGAATTCAAGGACAATATTGTCCATTGGCATACTATTGAAGAAAAAGAGGCAAAAACAGAGGAACTGCCGGAGGATATACATCCTTCCTTGAGAAATGCATTGGAAAGGCGGGGCATCAGCCGCCTTTATACACACCAGAGGTCTGCCTATGCTGCTGCTTCTGAGGGAAAAAGCCTTGTGGCTGTCACACCCACTGCATCTGGTAAAACACTATGCTATAACCTTCCCGTCCTGCAGACGGCCGTCAGCGACCCGAAGGCGAGGGCATTGTATATTTTCCCTACCAAAGCACTGGCCCAGGACCAGAAGAGTGAAATAAATGAATTGATCCAGGAAGCGGAGCTCCCTGTCAACAGCTATACGTATGATGGCGATACTCCGGCAAATATAAGGGAAAAAGTGAGGAAAGCGGGCCATGTTGTCATAACAAACCCTGATATGCTGCATTCGGCGATTCTTCCCCATCATACCAAATGGGTTTCTCTTTTTGAAAACCTCAAATACGTTGTTATTGATGAGGTTCATATATACAGAGGCGTGTTCGGCAGCCATGTGGCAAACGTGATCCGCAGGCTCAGGCGCATCTGCCGTTTCTACGGGAGCGACCCGCTCTTCATCTGCACATCGGCTACCATTGCCAATCCGCTTGAGCTTGCTGAAAACCTGACGGAAAAGAAAATGGAGCTGATAGACAATAACGGGGCGCCAAGCGGAAGGAAGCACTTCTTGTTCTATAACCCGCCAATCGTCAATAAACCGATGAATATACGGCGCAGCGCCACGCTTGAAGCAAGGAAGCTGGCAGGAAGGCTCCTGAAAAACCGCATACAGACCATTGTATTTGCCAGGAGCCGGGTCAGAGTCGAAATCCTGCTCACCTACCTCCAGGAGCTGGTTAAGCATCAGCTGGGCCCGAAAGCCATCAGAGGCTACCGGGGAGGCTATCTGCCGACAGAGAGAAGGGCAATTGAAAAGGGACTGCGTGCGGGTGAAATCTACGGGGTCGTCAGTACAAATGCATTGGAGCTTGGCGTGGATATCGGCCAGCTTCAGGTCTGCATCATGACGGGTTATCCGGGATCGATCGCAAGCTCGTGGCAGCAGGCAGGACGGGCAGGGCGGAGGCATGGCGAGTCTCTCGTCATCCTTGTTGCAAGCTCCAGCCCCCTGGACCAGTACGTCATCCAGAATCCGGACTACTTTTTCAATAAAAGCCCGGAAACGGCCAGGATCAATCCTGACAACCTAATCATTTTAATCGACCATATGAAGTGTGCTGCCTACGAGCTGCCTTTTAAATATGGGGAGAAATTCGGCACTGCAGATACGGAGGAACTTCTTGAATATCTGACAGAGGAAAGGGTGCTTTACCAAAACGGCGATAAATGGCACTGGATGAATGATTCTTTTCCTGCCCACAATATCAGCCTCCGGTCTGCTTCACAGGAAAATGTCATCATCATTGATCAGTCAGACATTGCAAACGTGAAGGTCATAGGCGAAATGGACCGTTTCTCTGCGATGACACTCCTGCATGATGAAGCCATCTACCTCCATCAGGGCACCCAGTTCCAGGTTGAGTATCTGGATTGGGATGAAAAGAAAGCATATGTGAGGGAGGTTGATGTGGATTATTTCACAGATGCCAATCTGGCCGTCGAGCTCAAAGTGCTTGAAGAAGATAAAAACAGGTCACGCGGTGAAATGGAAATCGGCTATGGCGATGTGAGCGTGCTGGCCATGGCAACGATTTTCAAGAAGATCAAGTTTGAAACACATGAAAACATCGGATCCGGGCCGATCCATTTGCCTCAGGAAGAGCTGCATACAAGCTCGGCATGGATATCCATCGGCAAGGAGCAGATCCAATTTGATGAGGACCGTATTGAAGAAGGTCTGATCGGGACCGCCCATGCACTCAAGCATATAGCCCCATTGTTTGTCATGTGCGACCCGCAGGATATTTTCGTCGTACCGCAAGTGAAGGCCGCGCATAATGAGAAGCCGACCATCTTCTTTTATGACCGCTATCCGGGAGGCATCGGGCTGAGTGAAAAGCTCTATGATGGCATTGAAACGGTCATACAAAAAGCTGAAGGCATGGTAGCAGGCTGCTCCTGCGAGAACGGCTGCCCATCGTGCATTGGGACTGACTCAGCTATGAATACGGCAAAAAGCGATGTTTTGAAGCTTTTGGCTTTATTCAGAAAAACGGCTATGGAGGGGGAGCGGTATGAGCCTCAAAAATAAGCTGAACCGATTGAAGCCTCATCTTTCAAAAGAACAGGGGAGTGAACCGGCTAAGCCTGTCGGGACAGCAGAAGTTCCCAAGGAATTTATGCTTCATGACCTGTGGAAGGAAAACGGGGTTGTCCCATTCCATTTTGAGGATACCTTCTGCCTTGTCAGGGAAAAGGAATATCCGCTTGACTGGAAGCATGGGAATTACCGGTTCTCTGATTTTGCGGCAGCTGTGGATGCATGGAACAGCAGGGATGTGTCCCATCCGCTTTCCTCTGCCGGGCATCAGCCTGAGGAGCTGTTCTTCTTTGATACAGAAACAACGGGTCTTGGCGGCGGCACCGGCAACACGATTTTCCTGCTGGGCCATGCCAGTGTAACGCGTGATGGTGTGAAGCTCAGGCAGCACATCCTTCCCCATCCCGGTGCAGAGGTGCCTCTTTATAAGAGCTTTTTGGACAGCGTGGATTATACAACCATGGTCACCTATAATGGCAAAGCTTTTGACTGGCCGCAGGTGAAGACAAGGCATACCCTTATCAGGGAACAGGTACCCAAGCTTCCGCCTTTCGGGCATTTTGATCTTTACCACGCATCCCGAAGGATCTGGAAGCACAGGCTCGAAAGGCTGAAGCTTTCCATCGTCGAGAAGGAGGTGCTTGGTGTTGAGCGGAAAGATGATATACCAGGCTTCCTTGCACCGATGATTTATTTTGATTTTGTCCAGACAAAGAACCCTGAAGGCATGCTCGGAATCCTGAAGCATAATGAAATCGATATCCTGTCGCTCATAACGCTGTACACACATCTATCCTATCAGCTCCTTGGGCTGGACGGCAGACAGACCGCTGCGGAAACCTATGAAGTAGGGCGGTGGTTTTCTTCTCTTGGCAACACTTCTTCGGCGAAAGCAGCCTTTGTGCAGGCAGCACAGACAGAAAATGAAGAGTCGTTAAAGGCCAGGAATGCACTTGCGTTTGAGTACAAGAAACTGAAGGACTGGGAACAGGCGGCCGCTCTTTGGCAGGAATGCGCCGATTCGGAGTCCGATCCGAAAATTACTGCTGAATCATCCATTGAACTGGCAAAATATTTTGAGCATCGCAGCAAAGATCTTGGGCGGGCAGTCCATTATGCTGAAAAAGCGAGAGAGGCGCTGGCAGCCGTTCCTGCACCAGGTACCTCTGATAGGCTTAAGCCGGAAACAGATAAGCGGATCCGGAGGCTCTATGCAAAGCTGGAAAAAGAACAGTCCCGGAATCATGACCGTTTCAGCATGTGAAAAAAGCGCAGCATCAGGAAAGTATCATCCTGGCTGCGCTTTTTTGCATCAAGGGAAGCAGGTCTGCCCGCTGTAACAAAACTTTAATATTTCTATATGCAAAAACCATTATTTATTAGTTGTCTGTACCTCATTGAAGCTGTAAAATTGAATGTTGTATGCTACATACAGTGAATAAAAAGAGTGAGGCTGGTTTGGATGTATAAAGCAATATTGTTCCTGTTTTTTGTTGTCATCTGTCTGACAGTCATTATTTTTTCCAGCATGAAGGACAGCTTTTATGTGATGCTGTAGCGAAAAAACCCCGGCAAATGCATAAAATTAGGTGTTTTCCTTAGTACAAGATTCCCCCTTTCATCATAACTTGTTAGTGTAAATATAACAGAATGAAGGGAGATCTTAATTATGCATTGCGGACCAAGACCGAATATTTGCCCGGCAGTTGTCCACCCGACAAAATGCTGTGTAAATCATACTTTCCAGAATAATGTGGTGCCTCATATCCATCCTACACACACTACGACAGTCAACCACATTAATTTTCAGCATCAGCATTATTTCCCACAAACACAATCAGTTGTAAATGAAGTGACAAACCAGCAGTTTGTCGCAGGCCCTGGCCCGGCCCCTGGATTTGGAGGACCTGGCTTCGGCGGCCCTGGAGCAGGCGGCTTCGGCGGACCTGGGTTCGGAGGCCCAGGCTTTGGCGGCCCAGGCTTCGGAAGATAATAATCTGTCCTATTAAGGTGCAGAATACCAAGGCAGGGGCCTGTTTACAGGCCCCTGCTCACTTTTTTACATAGAAAGGAGCAGCCCAAATGAAAACAGCGGTTGTCTCAGGCTATAAACCCCACGAGTTGGGAATTTTCAAACGAAATGACCCTGCAGCAGCTTTCATAAGGGCTGCAATCAGGAAAAGCCTGCTCAGTATGCTTGATGAAGGGCTTGAATGGGTGATTATCAGCGGGCAGCCGGGCGCAGAGTTATGGGCTGCTGAGGAGGTCTTTCAGCTTCAGCTCGATGAATATCCTGATCTAAAGCTGGCCGTCATCACCCCATTCCTGGACCAGGAGCAGAACTGGAGCGATTCCAATAAAGAGTGGTATGAATCAGTCATTTCCCAGGCCGATTTTGTGGATTCAGTAACAAGGAAGCCTTACGAAAAGCCCTGGCAGTTCAGGCTGAAGAATCAATTCCTTATCGAAAAAAGCGATGTGCTTCTTCTTGTATATGATACAGAAAAGGAAGGTACGCCAAAGTTCATATATGAAGCAGCTAAAAGCTACCAGGAAAAGAATCCATACGATATCAGGATGATTTCTTTTTATGATCTTCAGCTGATTGTTGAAGAAGAGCAGATGAAGAACCAGGATTTTTAATTTTGTTCGAAAGATAAATTGACAAAAGTACATATTTTTGAAAAAATATATTAAGATTATTCAGCGATAGACTGAGGTGAATGTGATGCTATCCGATAAAGTTAAGTTAACAGCAAAAGACATTTTGGAAAAAGAATTCAAGGCAGGGATGCGGGGATACAAGCCTGAAGACGTCGATAAGTTCCTGGATCTGATCATCAAGGATTATGAAACCTTCCACCAGGAAATCGAAGACCTCCAGCAGGAAAACCTGCGCCTGAAGAAACAGCTTGATGAAGCCTCAAGAAGGCCTGCAAGCACCCAGACTGCCGGAACAACGAACTTTGATATATTAAAGCGCCTTTCCAATCTGGAAAAGCACGTTTTTGGCAGCAAACTTTATGAATAACAGCTTTTAACTGATTTTCCTTTTTAAAACCATTGCTATTGGAAGCCAGATTGAATATAATATCATTTGTAGTCATTAATAACGTTCGGGTAATCGCTGCGGCAGCTTGCTGCTGCAGAGGAAAGTCCATGCTCGCACGGACTGAGATGTCCGTAGTGTTCGTGCCTGGCGAAGTCATAAGCCAGGGCAGCCGGGCGATTGCGCGGCTGACGGCAGGGAAAATGCCTAAGTCCTTCGGGATATGGCATGAATACCTTGAAAGTGCCACAGTGACGGAGCCTTTCCAGAAATGGGAAGGGTGGAACGAGGTAAACCCCGCGAGCGAGAAACCCAAATAATGGTAGGGGCACTTTCTCTGAGGAAATGAACAAGGAGAAGGACAGATTTTATATCTGTAGATAGATGATTGCCGCCTTAGTACGAGACGCAGGTCGATTGCAGTACAAAGGAACAAAACATGGCTTACAGAACGTTATTAGTGAGATGATTTTTGAAATGGTAAAGCTCTCCTTTTGCAGGAGGGCTTTTTTAATACATAATACATTGGCCAAACTCATAAAGGGGAACACTTGCACGCGGAAACTTCTTCAGGCTATGATGGATGAAGCGGACCGCAGGCCGGAAATAATTAAGGGAAGACCTACTGGAAAGGATGTCTTACATGGGAAAGTATCAGATCATCGCTACAGCGGCAATGGGGCTTGAAGCGCTCGTTGCGAAGGAAGTGCGGGCACTTGGATATGAATGCCAGGTGGAGAACGGAAGAGTTGAATACACAGGGGATGAGACAGCTATAGCAAGAAGCAACTTATGGCTGAGAACGGCAGACCGGATAAAAATAAAAGTCGGCGAGTTTAAAGCTTATACTTTCGATGAGCTGTTCGAAAAAACAAAAAGCCTTCCCTGGGATCAGTATATTGCAGAAGATGCTGAGTTCCCGGTAATCGGCAAGTCTGTCAAATCAAAGCTGTTCAGCGTTTCTGACTGCCAGGCAATCGTCAAAAAGGCGATTGTCGAAAAGCTGCGGACAAAATATAAGAAAACAGGCTGGTTTGATGAAACAGGCCCATTATGCCGCATTGAGATTTCAATGCTGAAGGATACAGCAACCCTGACTCTGGATGCCAGCGGAAGCGGCCTTCATAAACGGGGATACCGGGCAGGCCAGGGAGAAGCGCCGCTGAAGGAAACACTGGCTGCTGCGCTCGTCCAGCTGACGAACTGGACCCCGGACAAGCCATTCGTGGATCCTTTCTGCGGATCCGGGACCATTCCAATTGAGGCGGCATTGATCGGGCAGAATATCGCCCCAGGCTTTAACCGGGAATTTACCTCTGAAAAGTGGGGCTGGATGCCGGAAAAAGTGTGGGACGATGCGAGAGATGAGGCAGAGGACCTGGCTGACTATGATCAGGCATTAGACATAACCGGATCGGATATAGACCACAGAATGGTGAAGATCGCCCAGGAGAATGCTTTTGAAGCCGGGCTTGGGGATATGATCCAATTCAAGCAGATGCAGGTACGGGATTTTACCACGAATAAGGAATATGGCGTGATCATCGGCAACCCTCCATATGGAGAAAGGCTTGGGGAAAAGGGTGCGGTACAGAAAATGTACCGTGAAATGGGAGAGGCCCTCTCAGGACTTGATACTTGGTCCATTTATATGCTTACATCTGATGAGGACTTTGAACAGCATTTCGGGCGCCAGGCAACGAAGAAAAGGAAGCTGTTTAACGGATTCATCCGAACAGACCTCTATCAATACTGGGGCAAGCGCCCGCCAAGAGAAAACAGGCAGTAAGAGGAATAAAAGGTTCTCATATTGAATAAACTAGCAATACTCGATCGTTTTTGGATTAGATAGGCTAGTTTTATTTACAGGAGGAGAGCCAATGGATTACAGGACTCTTGATTTCTATAGAATTTCCCAGGCGCTTGACTACTCGATGGAAATGCTGGTAAAAGAAACGCCTGCAGAGCAGGTGCTGGATGAACTGAAAAGCGCTCAGCACGAGCTCCGGCAGGCCCTGTCCTTTTCCCATTCCGGCAGGCAGCAGTAAATCCTGCCTGATGTCCGGCAATAACCAGGCCCAATGCTGGCCTCCTCGAAGGGAGTGCCAGTTTTTTGCCGTTCAAGATTATAAGTTGTGCTGAATTCCTGATCCATGCGCAAAGCTTCCACGGTCTCTTGAGCTTGACTAGTTGGAAAAATAGTATAAAATGATTCTTGGCCTCCCAGTTTACAGGCCTTGATGCTGCAGAGTGCAGCTTGATGCAAAAATGAAAGGCCGTGCTTCCATGGCCGTAAATAATATTGAAAATTACCGCCTCAGCCAGGCGGTTATACTTTTTTTATGCTGAAAAATCGCAGCACTTCTGCATGTGCAGGAGTTTTTCCGCCATAGGCGGACAAGGCCGCAGGCCAATGTCCGGTCCCCCGTCATTTTGCCAAAGTTATAGGAAGCCCATGGGACGCTTCTGGATATAGGAGGATTACATGCAAAACCAATTGCCCTTTGCAGTAGCAAAAACAGAATCATTTTTTGAGAAGCTTGGCGACTGGATCGGGGATGTTTTCTATGATCTGCTCCCAGAAGCCGGTTTTGAATTAAGAGACGAACAGATCTATATGGCTTTCCAGCTGGAAAATGCCTTCAAGGAGAAGAAGACGATCTTTGCTGAAGCTGGTGTCGGGACAGGAAAAACGCTGGTCTATCTCCTGTATTCTATCTGCTATGCAAGATATACGAATAAACCGGCTATCATAGCCTGTGCCGATGAAACCCTCATTGAGCAGCTTGTTAAAAAGGAAGGGGACATCGCCAAGCTTGAAAAGGCGCTTGGACTGAATATTGATGTGCGCCTGGCAAAATCAAGGGATCAATATCTCTGCTTGAACAAACTGGACAAGGCTGTAGCGGAACAGGATTACGAGGCTTATGGAAATATATATGACCAGCTTCCGTCCTTTACCCACAGCGGAGGATCCTTGCAGAATTTCGAAAGATACGGAGACAGGAAGGATTATCCTGAGCTGACAGACAGCGAATGGACCGGTGTATCATGGGATTCTCTTCAGGATTGCTTTACATGCGAGAAAAGGCACCGTTGCGGCCAGACACTGCACAGAGATTATTACCGGAACAGCCAGGACCTGATCATATGCTCGCATGATTTCTATATGGAGCATATCTGGACCAAAGAATCCCGCAAAAGAGAAGGCCAGCTGCCGCTGCTGCCAGAATCCTGCACAGTCGTATTCGATGAAGGGCACCTGCTTGAGTATGCCAGCCAGAAAGCCTTGACATACAGGCTGACCGAGCAGATTCTGGAATCGCTCCTTACCCGCCTGATGGCTAATGACGTCAGGGAAAAAACGCTGAATCTGATTGAAGACACCATCGTCCAGAATGAGACATTCTTCCATGCGCTTTCTGCTGCTGCCGGCAGCCGCACGGACTCTGAGAAGCAGCAGATTGCCAAAGGGCCGGCTGTTCTGAAAGAAGGAAAGCTCCTGCTTGAAATGATCGGCTCACTGGAAGAGGAGCTTGTCTTTGAAAGCGAAATGTATGTTATCAATGAATATGACCTGAAGGTTGTAGAAGAATATCTTGAGCAAATTTCATTCTCGCTCTCCCTGTTCATGAAAGATAAGGGCGGTATCAATTGGTTTGAAGAGCATAATGGTGAAAGGACACTTGTCATCATGCCTAGAATGGTAGAGGAAATCATGAGGGATGAGGTATTTTCCCAAAAGAAACCATTCATCTTTTCTTCAGCCACTTTATCCGAAAAAGGCTCATTCGACTATATGGCTTCAAGCCTGGGCATCGATGACTATTTATCATTCACTGTAGCATCACCTTTCAGCTATGAAGAAAAAATGGCCATTCATATGCCGGAATACAGTGAAGAAGATATGGCCGGCAAAATGGAATATACCTTGGAGCAGCTTAAGAAATCAGGGGGCAGAGGCCTTGTGCTCTTTACTGATCAAAGAGAGCTGAACCTGTTTAAAGACTATGCACAGGGCAAAACGGAATTCCCTGTCTATTTTGAAGGGGAGGCTGAAATCAGTACACTCGTATCAAAATTCCAGAATGAAGAAGAAGCAGTCCTTTGCTCTACAAACCTTTGGGAGGGCCTTGATATTCCAGGCAGGTCGCTCGAAAATGTAATTATTTTCTCACTCCCGTTCCCTCCGCATGATCCGGTGTTTGATGCCAAGCGTGAAAGCGCGGAAGATTCTTTCCGGGAAATCGACATGCCATACATGCTTCTCAGGCTCCGCCAGGGAGTCGGCAGGCTCATCAGGGGCCATGAGGACAGAGGAACAGTACACATCCTGACCAGCACAGAAGAAGATGCTTCTGTCCTTGAGTCTGTTGAAGGTGTGCTGCCTGTCACACCTGTGAAATAATGTTTTGATTGCCCCCCCTTGGCCGAGGGAGGGGCTTTTTCTTATTTACATCAAAGATTCCTGATTTTTTCAGTATGGTCCAGCCGACAAGGCTAAGCCGATAAGTCAAAATCTATTCCTTCAGCCCCTATCTTCTTCGCTGCATTCAAAGCAAATCGTTTTCTTGTCATCCGTTATGATACCGTTGAAAAATCCATCAAGGCAATAAATTATTTTTCCGCATCGTCCGCAAGTACCGGCAGGTTCCCTCATAATTCTTCCTCCTGATTTTAGGTGTTTACAGGTCTATTCTAGCGTTTTATTCAGAAAAATGTGATAAAATATACTTTGCAAATGATTTTTAGGGGGATGCCAGCATGAATGAAGCATTGAAAAAAACTGAAAAAGACTTTCTTGATTTTGTAAAAAAGATGAGCGCTTATAATGAGGCGCTGTCATTAATATTCTGGGATCTTCGGACCGGCGCTCCCAAAAAGGGTGTAGATCAGCGCACTGAAGTAATCGGCATGCTGTCTTCCGAAGTGTTTAGGATGTCCACTTCAGAAGAAATGGCTGCATACATAGCAAAGCTTTCTGGAGAAGAAGCGGCTGCATCACTTGATGCAATTACCGTAAAGGTACTGGAAGAAAGCAAGAAAGAATATGACCGGAATAAGAAAATCCCGGCTGAGGAGTATAAGGAATACGTCATCCTGCAGTCAAAGGCTGAAAGTGTGTGGGAAGAGGCAAAAGAAAAGTCGGATTTCACCCTCTTCCAGCCGTATCTGGAAAAGCTTGTTGAAGCCAATAAGCGCTTTATCCAGTACTGGGGCTATGAAGGGAATAAATACAACACACTCCTGGATATGTATGAACCGGGCATAACAGTCGATGTGCTGGATGAAGTTTTTGGCGAGCTCAGAAGCAAAATAGTACCACTCGTCCAAAGCATATCTGAATCGGATTCAAAGCCGGATACCAGTTTTTTATATGAAAATTTCCCGAAGGAGAAGCAGCGTGATTTCAGCTTGGAAATCCTGAAGCAGATGGGCTATGACTTCGATGCAGGAAGGCTTGATGAAACGGTCCATCCATTTGCGACAGGCCTGAATCCCGGGGATGTCAGGGTAACAACGAAATATGATGAGAAGGATTTCCGCACAGCCGTATTCGGGACAATCCATGAAGGCGGCCATGCGCTTTATGAACAGAATATTTCCAGAGACCTGGTAGGCACTCCGCTGTGCACCGGGACATCAATGGGAATCCATGAATCACAGTCTCTCTTTTATGAGAATTTTGTGGGGCGCAGTGAATCATTCTGGAAGAAAAATTACGAACTGCTCAAGCAGTACGCTAATGGCCAGTTTGACGGGGTGGAGCCGGAAGATTTTTACCGTGCCATCAATGAGTCAAAACCGTCGCTGATCAGGATAGAAGCAGATGAATTGACCTACCCGCTTCATGTTATTGTCCGCTATGAAATCGAAAAAGGGCTGTTCAATGATGAAATTGAAGTGAAGGACCTTCCGGAAATCTGGAACAGCAAATACGAAGAATACCTGGGAGTAAGACCGTCCAATGATGCGGAAGGAGTTCTTCAGGATGTCCATTGGGCAGGGGGCAGCTTTGGGTATTTCCCTTCATATGCCCTCGGTTATATGTATGCGGCACAGCTAAAGCAAGCGATGCTGAAGGATCTTCCGGATTACGACCAGCTTCTTGAAAATGGTGATCTTGCGCCAATCAAGGAATGGTTCACGAAAAACGTCCATCAGTACGGCAAGCTGAAAAAGCCGCTTGAGATTCTTGAAGATGTGACTGGCGAAGGGCTGAATGCCAGCTGTCTGTCTGATTATCTTTATGAGAAATACGGGAAGGTCTACCGTTTAAAAGAGTCATCCCGTTAATTTTAAAAAATGAAGAAAGGGAAAAAGAGCGGTTCAAGCCGCTCTTTTTCTGCAGGGTGAGGCAATGAAGAAGCTGATGCCATATTTTGCAATCTCTGCCGGTGCTTCTTTATGGGGCCTGATTGCATATTTTATCAGGGGCTTATCCGGGTTTGGCTTTTCTTCAATGGAAATCGTAGGGATCCGGGCAGTAACTGCTGCTGCGGCTTTGCTGCTGACAGGGCTTTTTCTGGCGCCTGGCCGGCTGGCTCTGAAAAGACCATCTGATATTGGCATGTTTGCCGGCACCGGGATTTGCAGCATCGTGTTTTTTAATTGGTGCTATTTTACCAGCATCAATCTGATGGATATTTCAATCGCAGTCATACTGCTGTATACTTCTCCTGCATTTGTAGCAGTTTTGTCCTATATTTTCCTGAAAGAGAAAATAACCGGGCGGAAAATCATTGCCGTTTGCGGGACCGTTGCCGGGTGTATCCTGATTGCAGGGATGGGGGGCAGTGCTGGTTTAAGCGTAATTGGAGTGGTCATCGGACTGGGAGCGGGTCTTGGCTATGCACTTTACAGCATCTTTGGAAAGTTTGCGCTTCAAAAGTATGAGCCGTTTACTGTAACACTTTATACATTCCTGACTGCCTCTGCTGTCCTGCTGCCGATAACCAGGCTGTGGGAAAAAGCTTCTCTGTTCTTAAAGCCGGAGGTTCTGTTCCTTGGCCTTGGGCTCGGCCTGCTGCCGACCGTGCTTGCCTACTTTCTTTATACCTGGGGCTTACAGAAGACAGAAAGCAGCAAGGCAGCGGTCATTGCTGCGATTGAGCCTGTCGTCGCCATCCTCCTGGGTGTGGCTTTATATTCTGAATCACTTGGATTCCTGCAGCTGTCCGGCTCTATGATCATCATACTATGCGTCATCCTCGTGAACCTCCCGGAAAGAAAGGGGAGAACAGGCCTTCGGGCAGGCAAGAGTGCATAAGGAAACACTCCAGCTGATGCTGGAGTGTTTTTTTGGCTCGAGAATTGGTTTATCCTGGGCTGCAGGACGCAGCGTATTTAGTCTGCGTTCCTTAATCTGAACAAGCTTCCTCCGCTTTTCTTACCACAATTTATATCCCTTAGATCCCGGTGGTGCGTTTTGGATCAGGTCGATGAACGGGATGGTATAGGCGAACAGGATGAGGGCAGCGGTAATGCCGATCCATAGCTTCCAGTTTTCAAAGACAAGCGGGGTTTTCCCGGCATTTTCCGCTGTTTCGCCTACCGGGAATTCTTCGCAGCCTTTAGGGGCCATGAAGGCGAGATTTACAAATATATACAGCATCAGGATGATAGCAAGGAACAGGATGGATCCCCCGATTGCCTGTGCGACTTGATAGGGGATCCATTCAGCTGCCTGGGCCGCGCCGCCGTACTCAGAAAAGGAAGAGCGGCGGGGGGCGCCCAGTAATCCTGCAGCATGCATGGCCCCGGACATGAATGTCATGCCGATTGCCCAAAGCACGCCTTGTGTAATGGCGAGGCGGTTCATTGCTTTCGTCAGGACCCTGCCGGTTAAATGCGGGACCAGCCAGTAAGAAATGCCGAAGAATGTCAGGACCACCGCAGTTGCCACGGTTAAATGGAAATGGCCGGTAACCCAGATTGTGTTGTGAACCACCTGGTTCATCTGGTGTGATGCGTTAACAATGCCTCCTGCACCCGCAGGGATGAAGGCAACCATCCCGATGAATGGAACGGTGAAGCGGGCATCCCCCCAAGGCAGTTTCTTAAGCCAGCCGAATAAGCCGCTTGCCCCTTTGGATCTTCCGAATCCTTCAAATGTGGCAAATAATGAAAAGGCGGTCATTAAAGACGGAATTACAACCAGGAATGTCAGGATTACCTGCAGGAATTTCCAGGCCGCATCGATTCCCGGCTCCATCAGCTGATGGTGGAATCCGACGGGTATGGAAAATAGCAGGAATAGAATGAATGACATCCGGGCAAGTGAATCTGAAAAAATCTTTGCGCCGATTACTTTCGGAATTACAACATACCAGCCCATATAAGCTGGAAGAAGCCAGAAATAGACGAGTGGATGTCCGAAATACCAGAAGAGCGTCCGGCTTACTCCGACATTGACTGTCTCCACAAGGCCCAGCGACCATGGAAGCAGCTGTATGAGCACAGTTGCGGCCACTCCAATGGTAGCAACGATCCACATGATGGTATTTACCAGGCTCATGAATGTGAGCAGGGGACTCGGCTGCTTGGGATTATTCCTGCGCCACTCTGCGTATTTCATGATGATGGCAGCTCCATCAAACCAGCTGCCGACTACTACAAAGGTCAGTCCAAGATAATAAATCGCATGTGCCTGCAAAGGGGCATAAAATGTATATAAAACGCTTGCTTCATTCAAAAGAATCATGATGGCTGCCATGATGGTTCCCGCTGTCATGAGCCAAAAACCGATCCAGCCCATCGTCCGCTGCTTTTTCGTCAAAGTCCCGGATGTTTTGCTGACTGCTGCAAGCTGGAAGCCCATAATGAAGAACGTGGTGAGGACCAGTCCCAACACGACTCCATGGACAGTGAGAATCTGATAATAGCCGATTCCGGCAGGCAGCTGGAACTTGCCGGAACGTACAAGCACCTGCAGCAGGCCGGCAAGCCCGCCGATTGCGAGCGCTGTGAAAGCTACATAGAAATGAGCCATGGCAAGCTTCCCGTCCTGTCTGTCGACCTTTGGATTCTGATTTTGCTTCATTATGCTTCAACCACCTTTATTTTTGACGTCATCATATGATGTCCTGCTCCGCAGTACTCATTGCACAAGATCAGATACTCTCCAGCTTTATCAAAAGTGGCTGTATGCTCACTGATATATCCTGGTTCAATCATCATATTGATGTTTGAGCCTGCGACCTCAAAGCCGTGGATAACGTCCTTTGTCGTCGCAATGATCTTAACCTTTGCCCCAAGAGGTATTTCAATATCGCCCGGATTATAGGAAAAGGCGGAAGCAACGAATACCAGCTCATAATCCCAATCCTTTCCTTCCACTTTTTTAAGGCCGGGCTCATTGAATGGCGCAGTCTGGTCCACCTTTTCCGGATTGATGGTTGCAAGGCAGCTCGGCGGCTGGTTGCCAAGATAGAATGCGCTGATGCCAAGCACCGTCAAGAAAACGATCAGTGAGCCGATTCCGAAGCCGAGCCAGGCTTTTTCATATTTATGCATATGCATAGCTTTCTTCTCCCTTCAGGCTATTAAAATATAATAGATTGCATGCTGAATGATTAAAATCGATCTGTAAATAAGAAATACACGCCTGCCCATACCCCGATTAAAAATAAGCCCAGAATGAACACAGAGGCCAAGGTTCCCTTTAAAGAGGAAGCATCCTCGATCTTTGTTTTATTTTTCCTGCCGAGTTCCATGTTTGCCATGGCTTTTTTCTCCTTTCAATGGATGAATAAGTAATGATTACATGTTCATCATACAAGGAATTTCACCGGATTCTACCAGTCCTCACCCGTTTCACAAAGTGTTCATTCACTGTGTTGGCACTATGGTAATAGTGTAAAACTGGTACAGCAGGCTGGAAGGGCCGGGATTCTTATGGAGAAATGTGAAATTTATGTGAAACTGATAAAAACTCTGGGCATTTTATGTGAATATGCCCAGGCTAAAGAAATGGCCTAACTATCCAAAGCAGTAATTTTTTGATGTTTAGGATTATTCAGAAAAGAGCCGGATATATACTGTTCAAGATACGAAAAGCTGCATAATATCCTTAAAGGCGAACATTGCAAGTGAAATAAAAACAAATAATTCGACTTTTTATCTTATGATTCTATTGAAAAATCTTTCTGGGGTGATATAATGAAACATAATTTCATAACGATACACTCATATAATCGCGGGGATATGGCCTGCAAGTTTCTACCGGACTGCCGTTAACAGTCTGACTATGGGTGAGCAATGGGAGGCATTGGGATCTTTTGCTGGTGCCCCTGCCTTGATAAAAGCCTGAAGGGATTGCTTCACTCATTTTTTTTGCAGTGAGTGATTTCCTTCAGGCTTTTTTATTTTTCTATCAATAGGGAGGATAATGATGAAACTACTAGAAGAAACAATCAAAAGAGAAGGACGGGTGCTGTCTGACAGTGTCCTAAAGGTAGACTCCTTTCTTAACCATCAGATCGACCCTTTCCTGATGAAGGAAATAGGCAAAGAGTTTGCGGCCCGTTTTGAAGGGGAGGCCATTACGAAGATTCTTACGCTGGAATCTTCAGGGATTGCACCCTCTGTCATGGCAGGGCTTGAGCTTGGGGTACCCGTGCTGTTTGCAAGGAAAAGAAAATCTTTGACTCTTTCAGAAGGGCTGCTTTCCGCCAGTGTTTATTCTTTTACAAAGCAAGAGTCCAACGAGATTTCAGCATCTTCCAAATATCTTTGCGCTGATGACAGGGTACTCATCATCGATGACTTTCTGGCAAATGGACAGGCGGCTTTGGGGCTCATTGAGCTTGCAGGACAGGCTGGGGCTTCGGTTGCCGGCGTCGGGATTGTGATTGAAAAATCCTTCCAGGAAGGACGCAGCCTTTTGGAAGAGAAAGCGATCAAAGTGGTATCCCTTGCACGAATCCAATCGCTCAGAGATGGAAGCATTACATTCATGGAAAATAGCAGGGAGGCATCAACTCTATGAAAAACTCACCATTTAAAATAGCTTCATTGGGAATCCAGCATGTTTTAGCCATGTATGCAGGTGCTGTCATTGTACCCCTTATAGTGGGCGGGGCCCTGGGCCTGTCAGGAGAAGAGCTGACATATCTTGTTTCCATTGATATCTTAATGTGCGGAGTTGCGACGATCCTCCAGGTATGGCGCAATCAATTCTTCGGCATCGGCCTTCCGGTCGTGCTTGGCTGTACGTTTACCGCAGTCAGCCCAATGATTGCGATTGGCGGGCAATATGGCATCACAGCCATTTATGGATCAATTCTGGTTTCGGGGCTCTTTGTTATCCTGGTGGGAAAATACTTTGGCAGTCTTGTGGGTTTCTTCCCTCCGGTTGTAACAGGCTCGGTTGTTACCATCATTGGTATCACACTTATCCCGGTTGCCATGAATAATATGGCTGGCGGCGAAGGAAGTGCAGACTATGGTTCGCTCTCCAATCTGGCCCTTGCGTTTGGGACTTTATTTTTTATCATTATTTTGTATCGTTTGTTTACAGGATTTATCCGCTCTGTTTCAATCCTGCTTGGTCTGTTTGCGGGAACGGCCGCTGCATTCCTGATGGGGAAATCAGACTTCTCAGCAGTGGGTGAGGCTTCATGGTTCCATATGGTCCAGCCTTTCTATTTCGGTATGCCGACATTTGAACCGGCAGCAATCCTGACGATGATCATTATCGCAATGGTCAGCCTGGTTGAATCAACAGGGGTATATTTCGCACTTGGAGATATTTGCGGTAAGAAACTGGATAAAAAAGACCTGGCAAACGGCTACAGGGCAGAAGGGCTTGCAATTGTCCTCGGCGGGCTGTTCAATGCATTTCCATATACAACGTATTCACAGAATGTCGGCCTTCTCCAGCTGTCAGGCGTGAAAGGCAAGAATGTCATTTATACAGCGGGCGTATTCCTGATACTCCTTGGCCTGGTTCCGAAAATTGGGGCCATGACTACAGTCATTCCATCAGCTGTATTGGGCGGCGCAATGATTGCCATGTTTGGAATGGTCATTGCCTACGGAATCAAAATGCTCAGCCAGGTGGACTTTTCTTCCCAGGAAAATCTGCTGATCATCGCCTGCTCTGTCGGAATGGGGCTTGGAGTCACAGCAGTACCCGGCCTGTTCGCAGAAATGCCTGAGAGCATCAGGATCCTGACAGACAACGGTATTGTAGCGGGAAGTTTGACGGCTATTGCACTCAATCTTGTATTTAATGTAAAGACCTCAAAAGCAAAGGCTGCGGCCTCCAAGCTTGAAGAGAAGGCAGCATAATATTAAACAGCCATCCTGCTTTTTATGGGGATGGTTTTTTTATAAGATAATAAAGTATTTTTTTAACTTCGATTACTGTCTAGCTTGACCAAGGCCCTTGCGCTTTTCTTATGAAACAAATTCTCATGTCAACCGTATTGAATAACATGAAACTTAAAGGAGGAATGAGTATTGAAAAAAATCTTCCGGCTGTTCATGTTTGCGGTGATCGCCCTTTCCCTTGCAGGCTGCTCCTTTCTGGAGGAGGCTGCCGGCACTGTAGAGTATGCCAATAAAGCTGCAGAACACATTGAAAAGCTGAATGCATTTGCCGAGGATGCTCCCGGGATGATTGAAGAAGCTGCCAAAAATTCAGAAATCCGGCAGCAGCTTGAGGAAAGGCTGGTTATTCTAAAAGAGGATATTGAGAACTTTATTCAGCTTCAGGAAATACCGGCTGCCGCTGAGGCCATTCATGAGGAGCTGGCTGCCAAAAATGAAATGCTGCTGGCAGAAATCAATCTGGCGATTGATGGCGGCAATCTGGCCCTTGATCAATTGGAGAGCTCAGAAATGATTAAAACAATAAACGATGCATCAGCCCTGCTGAACCGGATTGAAGGGCTGATGAATTAATGGATAAAAGGGCATCTTAGGGATGCCCTTTCTGTCTTGTCATTTTCCTTCCAGCAGCTCATCCGTAAATCTTATGCTCTTTTCCAGTCTCTCCCGGTAGCTGCCGTTGATTATTTTATAGCATACATGATGTTCATCAAGAAGGGATTTCAGAATGAGATGATTCCTCCAGCGCAAATCCTGATCCCCAAAGCTTCTTGTCCCGTCATCGACCCATACCACATCCGGCTCCAGTAAAAGCCATAAATCATACTCCTGCAGCCTCGCCATTTCATCGAGCACAGGCAGCCTTTTATTCAGATAGGCGTGAGAGAAAAACTGGGTGGTGATTGCCTCGGTATCAACAAAAAGGATTTTGTCTGCCAGCTTCAGCTGCTTCCATTCCTCCAGCTTATGAGCATATGCAATATGGGGATAATCTTCAGGTAGTGTTATTCCCTCGCATCCTCCAAGTTCTTCATAAAAGGTCCGGCCATATTCCTTCACAAATGAAGTATTATAAAGCTGTGCCATATTGGCTGCCAGCGTGGATTTTCCACAGCTTTCGGTCCCGGCAATCACCACTTTTTTGACGAAATGCGGCCGGACGCATTTAGGCACCATATCCCAATGCTTAAGCACACCATCTCTTCTGAACATCGTGCCTGATACCGGATACCTTTTTCTCTCCGGATCTATGAGGATATGCTCAGCTTCCGGGTAAAGACGGGAAAAAATCGGTCCGTAATCCGGCTCTGAGCTGAACACAAAATCGATCGGACTGCCGATTGCGGCACGGATCTTTCTTGCTCCATTCTCCCAATCGGAGAAAGAGCCGGTCTGTTCATCATAAATTTCATGGACATGTACATGCGGCAGCTCCCTGGTCAGCTGTTTCCACCAGCGGAGCCGCAGTGTATAGCTGACATGCTCTGCACAGCCGCCTTCACAAAGCTTTCTTTCATAGTCACTGTCGTGTGAGATGATTATATGAAGCTCGTCAGCTATTGAAGCTGCCGCCGTCATGCTGTATACATGGCCAAGATGGGGGAAAGGAAGGAACTTTCCCCCGTACATACCAATTGTTTTTTTCTTCAAACCGCTGCAGCTCCCTGTTTTTTATAAAGTTTCGTCCAGTTTATATACCCATAAATGCTGTTAAACAAGAATGCCGTCCACATGACGAGCATAGATATATCATTGCCCCCTGTTGAAATCAGAGCATTAAACCAGAGGATGACCGACAGGACATTGACAAGGATCCAGAGAAGCCACTGTTCGGCAAATCTTCTCAGCATCAATATCTGTGCTGTTACTGAAAGGACATTTGTGGCAGAGTCAATATAAACAGATCTGCCTCCCAGATAGTCAAGGAGGAGGGCATAAAGAAAAATGGACACCAGCACAATGATGCCAAGAAGGGACCATCCCTTGGAATCAAGCGTCTTAACCTTCACATCTTCCCCTTTTACGCTGTCCCTTGTCTGATTCTTTCTCCAGAGATATATGCCGATGAACTGAACGGGAAAATAGAACAGGCCATTGAGCATGGCTTCACCATACAACCCGTAGGTATAGGAAATATAAGCATAAGTCCCTGTCTGGATAATGCCAAAATAATAGTTTGAGATTTTCCCCTTAGCTACGAGGACAACGCAAAGCATCCCGGCCAAAGAAGAAATAAGGCCAAGAAGTGAATCCTGCCAGGCAAAAAACAGATACACGTTAATGAGTGTAAAAACAAGAAGCCAGCTTATTTCAAATATCGTCCAATCATGGAATCTTTTCATGGTTTCCTCCTAATAAACGCAGATGCGGCCATACAGCCTAAAACTTATTATAGGTGATTATTTTCTGAATAGGGAATAAATTTCCTGTTTTTTTACCATGGAAGCTTAGCAGAGGAACATTTTGTTTTTTTAAAAATAAAATATAATTGCAGCAATACAGAATGAGGGTGAAGAAGTGGAAAAGTTTTATTGCGAGTATTGCAGGCTCCTTTACAATGAAAAGGGAAGCTGTAAAGTATGCGGTTCTGCTGCAGGCAAGAAAATCATCATAAACGTCCAGGCCCAGGAGCTTTCATCCGATAAATCCAAGGAATAGGCTGGAAGGGCGCAGAGCCGCCCTTTCCCGGCATCAGGCAGACTGTTAGGTGTCCGGGCATGCTGTATGATAAAATTTATATGAATTTTCTAAAAAGGGTGATAGATATGTATTTGCCTGATTTCAGGGTAGAAGGGAAAAAGGCATTAGTGACCGGTGCAGGGCGGGGAATAGGACGGGCCCTTGCGATTGGGCTGGCAGAAGCGGGTGCAGATGTAGCCCTGCTGGCAAGGACAAAGGCCGATTTGGAAGAAACCGCTGCAGAAGTGAGGAAGACTGGCAGGGAGGCCATTGTCATCCAGGCTGATGCAACCAAGAGGGAAGATGTACATAATGCAGTCAAAACCGCTGCAGAACATTGGGGAAGGCTGGATATTGCCGTCAACAATGCAGGCATGAATATCCGTTCAAAAGCGCTGGATGTAACTGATGAAGAATGGCAGACAATTATGGATACGAATCTGAAATCCGCTTTCATGGTCTCCCAGGAGGCCGGAAGGGTGATGAGGGACAGCGGGACACCGGGCAGGATCATAACGATTGCCTCCGTTGCCGGACATGTCGCTTTAAGGACGGGGGTTGTGTATGCAGCAACAAAAGCCGCTTTAATCCAGATGACTAAAGTACTTGCCATGGAATGGGGCCCTTATAATATCAACGTCAATGCAATAGGTCCGTGGTATTTTAAAACTCCGCTTACAGAAAAGCTCCTTGCAGATCCGGAATATCTGCAGGAAATATTGGATGTGACACCGCTGAACAGGGTCGGCGAGCTGGAGGAGCTCGTTGGACCGGCAGTATTCCTGGCGAGTGCTGCAGGCAGCTATGTGACCGGCCAGACACTTTTTGTTGATGGCGGCATGACGATTAAAGGATTTTAGACAGGAAAGTCAAATCCCCCGGCGATGTGCCGGGGGATGTCTTTCTTTTTATCCAGCTGACAGGCGTCCGCTGAGATTATTCAAGCATCAGGACGACCATCAGCTCACCTGCACCTGCAATCTTTACAGGCAGGCTGTAGGCCTTCTCAAACCCATAGACCTTCGTCTCGCCTACAAGGACAGTAGGGGTGGTGATATCAATTTGCAGGCCCTGCCCTGATAAATAAATAGATAGATTGCCGGCAATCATATTTCCGAGTTCACCCGCAAAAGATTCCAGCATTTCACCTTCCAGCAGCATTCCAAACATAGCTTCGCCGATTTTGCTGAATACCTGCTCTTCTCCATCTATAATGATTCTGCCCGGCAAATCGCCCGTCATTCCAATCAGCACACCAATGCTATGCTGTGTAAAGGGCTGTGAAAATTGCGCCGGCTCCTCAACTGAAGATTCAAAAGGAAATACACTTTTAATTGATTCAATAGTCCCGCTAATGATATCTTCAATACTTTTAGTCAATGACATGAACGATCCCTCCAGCAACCAGCTATCATTAATATTAACATAATTTCCCGATGCTGGTAGTAAGTTTTTGCAAAAATACCTCTGATTATTTCCCGAAATCCACAGGGCAAAAGTAGCTGGTATAAAAGTATCGCTCCAAGTGGATATTAATTGGAAAAGATTAAATAATGAATGCCCTTATAAAACCTTATATAATAAAAGAGCACAGCAACTCCTTCAAAACGTGAAGCTTCCTCGGGCGGGGAAGCTTTTTTTTGTCCCGTGCTGCATCCATCTGTGTATAAAACTTCTTCGTTTGGAAAAATTAACTTGGAATTGTTTATAGAGCGAGGAGCGTAATAAGATGCCAGCTATCATCTCGGCTGCCGAAGCCATCCCTGCCCACAGGCTGGAGCAGGGACAAGTAATGGAGTTTGCAAGAGACCTGTTTTCTGAGTCCTTCAAGGATGTAGAGAGGCTTTTAAAAGCCTTCCATAATGGCCAGATACATAAAAGGCATTTTGCGAAAGGAATGGACTGGTACAGGCGTGAACATTCTTTTGAAGAAAAAAATGAAGCTTTTATTGAATGTGCGGTAGAGCTTGGGGCAGAGGCCATAAAGAATTGCCTCCATAACAGACAGTTCCTGGAACGAAAAATAGATTATACGGAGATTGATGCCATCTTCATGGTGACAAGCACGGGAATCTCCACTCCAAGCCTGGAAGCAAGGATCATGAACATCCTGCCTTTTTCACAGCATACAAAAAGAATACCCTTATGGGGGCTCGGCTGTGCCGGCGGGGCTTCAGGGCTATCAAGGGCTTATGAATACTGCCTTGCCTATCCAAAGGCGAAAGTGATTGTCCTGGCAGTCGAGCTTTGCAGCCTGACCTTCCAGAAAAATGATCGAAGCAAAAGCAATCTGATCGGCACCTCTTTATTTGCTGACGGTGCTGCTTGTGTCTTAATGGCCGGTGATCATGCGGAATTGGATATGATCAAGCGCACTGCCGCCATTCCAAAAATAATTGGCACAGCTTCGACGACCATGCCTGATTCTCTTGATGTAATGGGATGGGATGTGAAGAACGAGGGTCTCTATGTAGTATTTTCCAAGGATATTCCCTCCATTATTGAAAACTGGCTCAAGCCAAATGTAGAAAGCTTTCTGAAAAGGATGGACACCAGGCTGGATGAAATTGATCATTTTGTGGCGCATCCGGGCGGGAAAAAGGTTCTGGATGCCTATGTCAGCAGCCTGCAGTTTTCTCCCCATATGACAGATATATCCCTTCAGGTGCTAAGGGAGTTCGGCAATATGTCTTCTGCTACGATCTTGTATGTACTGAGAAGGTTTATGGAAAAAGGGAAAGCAGGAGAGCTTGGGATTGCGGCTGCCCTGGGACCGGGGTTCAGCTCTGAACTGCTATTGCTGAGGTGGGAATAATATGGATATGTTCACCGTTTTTATTTTGATTATTATGCTGCAAAGGCTCGGGGAGCTGGCAGTAGCCAGAAGCAATGAAAGATGGATGAAAAGCCGGGGAGCCATTGAGTTTGGAAAGGGGCACTACAGCTTAATGGTAGTGATCCATACTTTTTTCTTTCTTTTTTTCAGCTTAGAGGTTTCATGGGGGAGCAGGACCCTATCATCCTTGTGGCCAGCCATTTTAACAATTATCATCATCACTCAGGCTGGCCGGCTGTGGGCGCTTCTTTCCCTGGGGAAGTACTGGAATACGAAAATCCTGGTTATTCCCCAGGCCAAAGTGGTCATGCGAGGGCCTTATCGATACATCCGGCATCCGAACTATGTAATTGTAACCCTAGAATTCCTCGCTTTTCCTCTTATGTTCCAGGCGTATTGGACATTGGCCGTGTTTTCCATTCTCAATCTTGCCATCCTCTCGGTCAGGATACCTGCAGAAGAACAGGCTCTCAGCGGCCTGACTGAATACCGGGAAAAATTGCAGCATAACCGTTTTCTTCCAGGAAGGCCGAAACGAATTTCTGAATAAAGCAGTTGAAAATGATTTTCATTGATGATAAACTTCTAAATGAGGCTGAATATTATTCTCAATTGAAAAAATGATTCAACCAAGGACGGTGTTACATATGGTATCTGTTTTTATTATTGGTGTTATCGCTGTATACTCGTTTGTCATGAAGCACGTCTTAAGCCATGTTGCAAAGCCGCAGACAATGAAATAAAATATTCCAGGCCCTTTTCCTTTCAGAAAAGGGTTTTTTCTTTGATTTTTTTGCTGATAAGAGCTTCTTCCGCACGGGCTGGCAGCTGCATAGTTATAAGTATATGAAAAGAGCGAATAATCGTTTAAAATGGTAGTAAATTCATAAAAGCAAGGAGAAGTATCGGATGTCATTCACATTGCCAGAACAGCGGACAGCAGAGAAGGTCAACAAAGCCGCTGCCCTTCATGATTATTTTGCAGAACAGAAAGATGCCCAATCAGCAGAAAAGGCGGGCCAGCTTGCAAGAAAGATCCGCCGGAATGAGTTTACTATTGCCTTTTGCGGCCATTTTTCAGCCGGAAAATCAAGCATGATCAATAATATCATCGGCGAAGACCTTTTGCCGTCAAGCCCGATCCCTACAAGTGCCAATTTAGTGACAATCAAAGCAGGGGAGGATTATGCCAAAGTCTTCTTTAAAGAAGGAAATCCCCGCCTCTATCCTGCTCCATATGATTATGAGCGTGTAAAAAAGTATTGCCGGGATGGCGACCAGATTCACTCCATCGAAATCAGCAAGCCGGGCACAAGCCTCCCGAATAATATCGCTGTCATGGATACACCGGGTATCGATTCGGCAGATGATGCACACAGGATTTCAACAGAATCTGCCCTGCACCTTTCCGACCTCATTTTCTATGTGATGGATTATAATCATGTCCAGTCAGAACTGAATTTCCTGTTTACAAAAGAGCTTGCTGCTGCTGGAAAAGAGATTTATCTGATCATCAATCAGGTCGACAAGCATCGTGAAGAAGAAATAAGCATGGCGAAGTTCAAAGCCAGTGTGAAAGAGTCATTTGCTTCTTGGGGAGTGAAGCCTGAACGTATTTTCTATACATCACTAAAACAAGAGAACCATCCTCATAACGAATTCAAAAAGCTGCGCCAATTCATTCAGGAAAAGATGGCTTTAAGCAGCGAACTGCTTCCCCGGGCTGCAGAGGAAGCTATAAAAAGGCTCGCTGATGAGCATATCCGATTCCGGGAGACACTCGATGAGTCGGAAGAACAGCGGCTGGAAGGAATTTTGGAAGGGCTTCCTGCACAGAAGAGGGAGGCTTTAGAGAAGGAAGCTGCTGCTTTTGAGGATGAGCTCAATAAGAAAAAGGCAGAAAGGGATGCTTTTCAGGAAGAATTTGGAAAAGAGCTGGAAAAGGTATTAAAGAACGCTTACCTGATGCCATACCAGACAAGGGAGCTTGCAGAAAAGTATCTCGAATCCCGTCAGCCCGGATTTAAAGTCGGCCTGTTTTTCTCACGCCAGAAAACCGGGGAGGAATCAGCCCGCCGCCTTGATGCTTTTTATCAGGATCTGCACGACCGGGTGAAGTCAGAGCTGGTCTGGCATATAAAGGAAGTATTTTCAAGGGCAATAAAAGAAAAAGAGCTCCACGATCCTGAACTGCTGGAAGCGGTGCAAAGCTTCTCCATCCCGTTTTCGCCGGAAATGATCGAACAGACCGTGAAAAGCGGTGCGATGCTGACAGGTGAATATGTGCTTAACTATACAGAGGATGTCGCCTCAGCAGTGAAAAAAGCGGCTAAGGACCATTTTGAACAGATTAAAAACAGCATGATCCAAAAAGCAGCGGAAAACTCTTCAGAAGCGATTGAAAAGTCAGAAGCGGAATACAGGGTAATCAAAAATTATGCAGAAGCGTGGAGCAGCCTGAATGAAATGAAAGAAAAACAGCTCGCTGCAAAAATTAGGCTGGAGCAGGTAATACATGAAGACTATCCTTCAGATCAGCTGAGTGCCAGCGCAATCGAGCTGACAGCCGACACCGAAACAGCCGAAGCTGTGCCGGACGATGAAGAAATCCTTCAGGAAAAGGTAAACGATAAGCTTGAAATGGAAGAAGAAGAAGTTCAAATTGCCGGGCGGAGTGCAGACCCGGAGGACATGATCGAAAGGCTTCTATTTACAGCTGACAAATTGAAAGATGTACCCGGATTCTCAAAGACTGCTGCCGAATTGGCGAGAAAAGCGGTGCGGCTGAAGGACAAGGATTATACGGTTGCTTTATTTGGAGCCTTCAGTGCCGGCAAGTCATCTTTTGCAAATGCGCTGATTGGCGAAAGGCTTCTTCCGGTTTCGCCGAATCCGACCACAGCCGCAATCAATAAAATCAGGCCTGTCGACCAAGACCATGCCCATGGCACAAGCCTCGTTCATTTCAAAACAGCCGAGGTTCTTTACGAGGATGTCAATCGTTCCCTCAAGGCTTTCAATGAACAGGCAGCAGATCTTGATGACGCCCTTAGAAGAATCGGAAAGCTGAGTGAAGCAGGGGATTTGAACAGCAGCGAAAAAACCCATCTGGCTTTCCTGAACGCCTTTTCAAAAGGATATCCGGAGTACCGTGCCAAGCTGGGCGATACTTTGACAGCCAGTCTGGCAGAATTTGGGGCCTTTGTGGCAGACGAGGAGAAATCCTGCCTGGTGGAGCTGATTGAAGTGTTTTATGACTGCCCATTGACGAGGCAGGGCATCACACTTGTCGACACTCCCGGAGCTGATTCAATCAATGCCCGCCATACAGGCGTTGCATTCGATTATATAAAAAATTCAGATGCCATCCTTTTTGTCACCTATTATAATCATGCATTCTCAAGGGCTGACAGGGAATTCCTCATTCAGCTCGGAAGGGTGAAGGATTCTTTTGAACTCGATAAAATGTTCTTTGCTGTCAATGCAGTCGATCTCGCCTCAAGTGAGGAGGAAATGAATTCTGTGCTCGGCTATGTGGAAGACCAGCTGACTCAGTACGGCATTCGCCGTCCGCATCTGTATCCGGTCTCAAGTTTGCTGGGACTGCAGGAAAAGCTGGGCGAGGCCGCCGGCAATTCCTATTTGGCGGAGTTCGAGGAACGGTTTTATTCATTCATTTCCAGCGAGCTTTCCGCCATTGCCGTCAACTCGGCTGAAAGTGAATGGGAACGCGCCATCGGCCAGCTCAGGAGTTTTATCCGCTCTTCTCAGGAAGATGTGTCGGCAAAGCAGCGGAAACGCGAAAAGATAGCTGGGGAGAAGGCTGGAATCGGGGATATTCTTGAAAAAGGCTCTTCCATAGTGCTGAAGAAAAGGCTTGAACAGGAAGCGGATGAGCTCATCTTTTACATTAAGCAGCGGGTATTTTTCAGGTTTGGCGATTTTATCAAAGAAGCCTTTAATCCTTCTGTCCTGAAAGATGACGGCAGGAATATGAAGAAAGCACTCCAGGATGCCCTGGCCGACTTCATCAGCTCTTTCGGGTTTGATTTTGCACAGGAGATGAGGGCAACCTCGCTGAGACTCGAAGTATTTGCCGGCAGGCTGGCAAAGGAAGCCCAGGCCGCACTGGAATCTTCCATCAGGAAAATCAGCGGAGATATTACATTTACAGAATTTGAAGTCTCCAGCCATTCAGGGATTGAATTCACATCCGCTTTTTCGGACCTGGAGCCTGAGATGTTCAAAAAGGCTTTAAGCTATTTTAAAAGCCCGAAGGCATTCTTTGAACAGAATGGCAGAAAACAGCTTGGCGAGGAACTGCACAAAGTGCTGGATCAACCGGCTGACATTTATCTGGCTTCTGAGGGCAGCAGGCTGAAAGACTATTATACAGGCATTCTCGAAGAAGAATACCGAAAGATGGCGGCCGAAATGGCTGAGCAGGCAGCTGAATATTATGAAGGGGTGTCTGCAGCGCTGAGTGATGAAATTCCTCTGGGGAAATTGACTGAACTGGAACGCTCACTCGTCCAATTCACATCTCGCAGCAAAGGGTGATAATGTGAAAGAATGGCTTCAGGACCTGGAAAAGAAACATAATATCACCATTTATTATGCATGTGAAGCAGGAAGCCGCGCCTGGGGAACGGCTTCCGAACAATCGGATTACGATGTTCGTTTTATTTACAAATACAATGAAGTACGCAGCTATTTAGCGTTGAAGCCGGAACAGGAGACAATCATCCATGCCTCGCCTGCAGACTCTGCAGGCTGGGATTTGTTCAAGGCGTTCAGCCTGCTGGAAAAATCAAATCCAAGCCTTTATGAATGGGCGTATTCCCCAATCGTCTATATTGACAGGCAGGGTTTTGCCAGCCGCCTCCGGAACTTCATCATTGAAGAATATTCTCCTTTTAAGCTAGCAAAGCATTATCAGGCTCTGATGAGTCGGAACTTAAAAGAAATTTCGGGCAAGGAATTGACGTCCAGGAGGCAGAAACAGCTGATCCATGCTGCAAGATCATGCCTGCTGGCAGGAATGCTGTCAAAAGAAAATAAAGCTGTGCCTTGGACTGATCTCTTTGCCGGTGTTCCTGGAGCACCGGATTTTGCCCAAATTTTGCAATGCTATCATATCCTTGTTGAAGCAAAGGCCAGCGGCAGACTGCTAGAGGAAAGTGAAAGAGCTGAATTGGAGATCCTTTTATTAAGGCAAAAAAAGCAGCTGGACACTCCGGCATCGGCGCCGGCTGGAAAAAGGGAAAATACCAGGGAGAAGCTGAACCAATGGCTTTGGGAACTTCTCGATATTTAGGGGGAAATAATGGGGAAATCATTCCATGCTTGTGCAACCTGCATACATTTCCAGGCAGAGAGGGCCGGGGGGAAAATGGAGTACCGGTGCAGGCGGCTCGGCTTTGATACATTGCCGCATTACCAATTCAATTGCTGGGATCCAAAGGAAAATGTCAGGAAACTGATGGGAAAAAGGAAAGGGGGAAAAGAAAATGAAGTGGGTCAAGGAAATTAGTGAGGTGATAGAAGGGCTCGGCAGCGGAGACGTCCGGTTCTGTGATTGCCGGTTCAGTCTGGGAGAGCCGGAAAAAGGGGAACAGGCCTATCTTGAAGAGCATATCCCGGGCGCTGTTTATTTTCATTTGGAAAAGGACCTTTCCGGACAGGTGTCAGAGCATGGCGGAAGACACCCCCTCCCTGATATGAATGAATTCAAGGAAAAACTGGAATGGGCCGGAATCTCCAATCATACGGCTGTCATTGCATATGATGGCGGAGAAGGGGCGTTTGCTGCAAGATTATGGTGGCTGCTGAAATATGCCGGCCATGAAAACGTCTATGTCCTAAATGGCGGCTTCAAGGAATGGAAGAAAGAAGGACAGCCTGTGGCAAAAGAAATTCCCCGCATTGCGAGAGGTGTATATAACTTAAGCCTGAATGCTGCTATACTGGCAGATACAGAAGAAGTAAAAAAGGCTTCCGGGGCTGAATTTAAGAAAACCTTGATAGATTCGCGTGAGGAAAAACGCTATCTTGGAATAGAGGAGCCTATTGATAAAAAAGCCGGCCATATACCCGGAGCCGTCAATTATCCATGGACAGACGGTTTCGATAGCGGAAAATACAGAATTGCAGAAGAACAAAGAATAAGGTTCAGCAGCACCAGTCCGGAAGATCCTGTCATAGTTTATTGCGGTTCAGGCGTCACGGCCGCCCCTAATTTCATTGCTTTGAAGGAAGCAGGCTATGAAAATGTAAAGCTGTATATCGGCAGCTTCAGCGACTGGATCTCCTATCCGGAGAATAAAGTGGCTCAGGCAGCTGGCAAATAAATAGAAAATCCCTTGAAAAGGGATTTTTTTACTTTTGCTTCTATTGTATAATTGAGAAGGTTCTGAAATTTTAATAGGGGGATCTTTTTTTATGAGCACAGGCTATACCATTACAAAAAAGAGAAAAACGGAAAAGAGCCAAATTTTTGTTTCATGTGCGATCATCTTGATTTTGTCGTCATGTTTTGTGCCGATTTTCATTCTGATACCACTGCAGGAGATTCTGTTTTCACCATCTGGCGAATGGTTCTTTGAACCCTTGAGGGCTGCTTATGGCGTTTTCATTGCCGGCCTGCTGCTGCTTGCAGCCATATGCATAACTGCAGCTGTACTGCTTAGCAAGCAGAAAATGACAACAGGATTGAAAGGGTTATTGGCAGTCAGTGCTGCTGTTGGAGTGCTGTTCATCCTGCTTAGTACGGATGGCTATCATTATGCAGACCAGAACGGCATAACAATCGACCCTATTTTTTCACTGAAGGAAAAAACGTACACGTGGGATGAAGTGGCAGCTGCAGAGCAGACAGCCAAACTATCAGGAGGAATAGCAACTGATGACAAATTCATTGTGACCTTCAAAGATGGAAAGAAATATTCCATGGTGCTGAATAACAATGTAGTCAAAGCAAGGGTCGCCATGCAGTATGTACTTAAAGAAAAGGGCATAGAGGTTGTCAAGAAAGATCCTCCGGCAGAGTAATGGAGCTGAAAGAGGAAAGGCCTGTCCAGGGCCTTTTTTCCGTTAAAGAAACCTAAATCTTAACAGGAAAGCCGTGCCTTCATTCATGTTATAATAGAGAAATATGAAAAGAGAAAAGGGGCTGTACAATATGAATGAAAATAAACCTTCGCTGCTGCTTGTTGATGGTATGGCGCTGTTATTCAGGGCATTCTTTGCTACGGCTGTCACCGGACAGTTTATGATAAATTCAAAAGGGGTTCCGACCAATGCGATTCAGGGATTCCTGAAGCATTTTTTCACGGCAGTATCATCTTTTAAGCCAACACATGTGGCAGTTTGCTGGGACATGGGCAGCAAAACCTTCAGGACTGAAATGTTCAGCGATTATAAAGCAAACCGCTCAGAAGCTCCGATCGAACTGCTTCCGCAGTTTGATCTGGTGAAAGAAGCTGTAGAAGCTCTGGATATCCCCAATATCGGGCTGGCTGGTTTTGAAGCCGATGACTGCATCGGCACGATTGCGAAAAAGCTACAGCCGGAGGCCAGGGTTTCAATCCTGACGGGCGACCAGGATATTTTGCAGCTCCTTGACGAAGATATTTCGGTCATTCTGCTTAAAAAAGGCTTTGGCAATTATCTTGTCCATACAGCAGACACATTTTATGAAGAAAAAGGGATTATGCCAAGGCAGATGATTGATCTCAAAGCTTTTATGGGAGATCCAAGCGATAACTATCCTGGTGTTAAAGGAATCGGCGAAAAGACAGCATTAAAGCTTTTGCAGCAGTTCGAACATGTGGATGGCGTCATCGAGAATCTTGATAAGCTTACAAAAGCGCAGAAAGCTAAGATCGAAGAGGGGCTGGAAATGCTCCATCTAAGCAGGCAGCTGGCAGAGATTAAATGCGATGTTCCAGTCGAATGCGTGCTGGAAGATGCTGTTTATAAAATCAATCGCCAGAAGGCAATGGAAAAGTTCAGTGATCTGGAATTAAGGGGGCTGTACAGGCATCTCGAAAAGCTTGAGGAAAGCAAGAGCTTTGCCTGAGTTCAGGATTATACAAGAATGGAGGAGCTGCTATAGCTGCAGCTCCTTTTGCTGTTATTTCGTGTTTTTCTTTTTTGCAGCATTCTCTAGCTTGCTTTTGGGCTCTTCAGCAAACTCGGCATCCTGTCCGTAGCCTTGGGGATTAACGCCAGGGGCTTTTTTCCCTCTGTTGGCATGGCCGTTTTTACTCATATACATTCACCTCCGGAAAAGTGGTGCAGCTGCTGATTTCTGCACCTGCAGCTTTAGTATTTGCCAAACGAATATTTAAACCCGCTCATCTTCACAATATAAAATGAGGTGATGGCCATTGAATAAAGGAGTCATTGTAGCATTGCTCAGCATCTTTCTTGCCCAGGGCATGAAAATACCGCTCCACTTTTTAAAAAAAAGGGAATGGAAGCCGGGTTTGTTCTTTCAGACAGGCGGGATGCCGAGCTCCCATTCAGCGGGAGTGTCTTCCCTGACTACGTTCATCGCCCTGAAACGCGGGCTGCCGACAATTGATTTTGCTTTGTCTCTTGTGTTCGGCCTGATTGTCATGTACGATGCCCAGGGAATTAGGAGGCAGACGGGCGAGCTGACCTTGAAGGTTAACTCTATGGAAGAGCTGATGGATAAAGTCCACAAAGATGAAGCTGTGGAATTCAGTGAAGAAAAACCGAAAAAGCTTAAAGAAATGCTTGGGCATCAGCCTCAGGAAGTGCTTGGAGGCGCCCTGCTTGGAATCCTGACCG
The DNA here is from genome assembly GCF_020171945.1 of Bacillus infantis. Classification (GTDB taxonomy): domain Bacteria; phylum Bacillota; class Bacilli; order Bacillales; family Cytobacillaceae; genus Bacillus_AB; species Bacillus_AB infantis_A. Next base: position 116,928 of record NZ_JAIVAP010000005.1, read on the forward strand.
GTTCGGCAGGCTATCTGCTTTCAAAAAAGGATAGAAAATTGTCGAAATTTAAGGTAAAATTTAGAAGATAGGATGACAAGATTCAGGGAGCTGCAGCATATTGAAAACAGTTGAAGAATATTTGAATCACCTAGAAAGCAAAGGCTTTCAATTCCGTGAGGACGCAAAAGGATTTGTATACTTTGGCAAGCAATATACGAATGCCTCGGATGAACTGGCGAATGCCGCTATCGAAATAACATTAAAAGCACAAAAAGCCTTTGATGGGAGCTTTTATGTGTCCCTGCTGGAAATGCTGATAGCAAATGGGATCACTACCCGCAAAGAAGCGCTCCATTTCATTAAACAAAGAGAGCTTTTGGCTATATAAGCCAGAAGGGAGGCCGAGGCCTCCCTTCTTTTTTAACTAATGGTACAAGCTGTTGCAGCTGTAGGGACGAATAAGCCCTGGCATACAGCTGGCCTTTTTGCTATTTTCTTTATTATGCTGATTTTTGCTCACAGGCAACTGCTTTTTTTTCCTTTCTCGAAGGCATTTCTGCATAGACCATCCCTGCAAAAATTAAGGCGCATCCAGCAAGAGCTGAAATCGTCAAGCGGTCCCCTGCCCAGAAATAGCCGGCTGCCGCTGCAAAGACTGGCTCCATTGCAAAGATAAGCGCGACTCTAGTGGGAGTGGTGAATTTCTGGAAGGCAGTTTGTGCCAAAAAGGCGAGAGCGGTGGCAAATATGGAAGTCACCAGCAAAGCTGTAACAACATTTCCTTCGAGGATGATATCAGGATTGAGGGCTGACTGCCAATCCTCGAATAACAAAGCAGAAACACTTGAAAGACCTGCCACAGTCAATATTTGCACAACAGTCAAAAGAAGGGCCGGATGGTGTTTGCTGAATTTGCCGGTGAAAATGATATGAAGGGCAAATCCTGCAGCACAGACAAAGGTCAGCATATCCCCTTTATTCAGGGAAGATGCATCTGTCATGGCAAGCAGATAGAGGCCGGCCGCCGCCGTTGCCACTCCGATGACACTGTTGCCGCCTGGCTTGATTTTCAAAAGAGCAAATCCCAATAAAGGGACCATCACTACACTTAAGCCTGTAATGAAGCCTGCTTTTGAAGAGGTTGTATAAAGGAGGCCGGCTGTCTGGAAGGCATATCCTGCAAACAGCCAAAGGCCTATAAATATGCCGGAGGACACGAGCTTCCAATTGAGATGGACCAGCTGCTGCCGTTTAAAAATAAAGAGCCACACCGCAAGAAGCGTCCCGGCAATAAAAAAACGGATCGCATTAAAAGTGAAAGGCCCCAGAAATGAAATGGCATTCTGGACCAGCACAAACGTCGCACCCCAAACGAATGCGACCAGAAGAAGACAGATATCTGCTAAGGATCGGGACTGTTTCATCCGGTGCTCCCTTCTTTCCCATTGCCGCGGACCGCTTTCCTGGCCAGTTCATCAGCTGTTTTATTTTCACTGCTTGGAATCCACTTCATAAAGAAAAGGTCGAACTGCCTGGATAGGACGAGAGCTTTTTCAAGCAGGCCGCTGTAAAGGGGGTTCTTGACGAATTCCTTCTCGACCGCTGCATTAACAAGCTGGGAATCTGTCCGAAAAGAAACGGTCCTGTAGCCTTTTTGCAGGCAAATTTCCAGTGCGCGGATGAAAGCATGATATTCTGCCTCATGGTTGCTCATCTCACCGAGCGGTATGCTATGGCGTTCAACAGTACCTCCACCCTTAATGAAAATCCCGGCGCCGCTTGGTCCCGGGTTGCCGGCGCTTGCACCGTCGATATATACTTCGATCATCGCAAATCCTCCATATAAAAGAATAACCTTGCTTATCCCGCATGAGAACGGGTAACACTATATGTAAGTTTAGCACAGAAACGGCTTTTTCTTATCACCGTGAATGCAAAAAAAAAGAGCGCCGCGGCACTCTCTTCATTCTATTGATCAACAGCTGTCTGCGCCTTGCTTGTTTTATGCATTTTCTTGGCAATATACCCAAAAGGCGTATCCAGGATGGCAACAATGAATTTCAGCAGGTAAGTTGTAATGAATATCTGGATCCATTCATTGAATGGAAAAACCCCTGCAAAAGCAATCCCGGTAAAGACGAGTGTGTCAATAAATTGACTGATGATCGTACTTCCATTATTTCTGATCCAAAATTGATTGTCTTTAGGGAACTTCCTTTTCAGGAATTGAAAAATGTATACATCCAGAAACTGGCTTGCAAGATAAGCTGCAAGGCTTCCCAGCGCTATTTGCGGAAGAAACGAGAAAATCGTACTTAATGCACCTTGTGCCATATCGATTTCATGCGGCTGGAAAAGCAGTACCATCTGCATGATCACTGTCATGGACAGAAGTGTCAAAAATCCAAGCCAGACCGCTTTTTTTGCCTCTTCTTTACCGTACTTTTCGTTCAGGATGTCTGTGACAAGGAAGGCGGTGCCATACATCGCATTGCCAAGGGTGGCAGTCATCCCGAATATTTCAATTGTTTTTATGACCTGCAGATTGGCAAGTACAGTAGAAAGGCCTATCCAGACAAAAAGTCCGGTTTTGCCGAAAATGCGGTAAAATAATAGTACGAAAGCAAAATTAACTAGTGCAAAAATGAAGCCAAACCATTCGTTAAACATAAGATCCTCCTAGTTTTGATAGTGCGGGAAGTTGCGAACCGCCATATATTTAGTTGTCCTTGACCATTATAGCGTGAATATAGAAGGAAAGACACATCTTAGCAAAAGTGAAAGTTTTAGCAATTTTGTGATACTTGTGCCCGGCTTGAATAGGCTAAACAAATACTTGATACTGTAGCGAAAGGCGGATACTATGAAATACAAGTTAGAGTGGCTCTACAGGCTGAAAGGAACAGACGGAATCCGGTTCACCTCTGACTGGATGGACGGGGAAACTGCACTGGAACTCGGCGGAGACCTCGAAAAGGGAGGAAAGGCCCTAGATCTTGAGTTTTTTGATGAGATGGGGACTGGCTGGTCCTTAAAGGAAATGAGGAAGCTGCTGGCCGAAGTGGAGGCTGAGCCTCACGATATAACAGTATACTTTGATGGCGGATTCAATAAAGATACGTATCAGGCGGGACTGGGAGCAGTCATTTATTATAAGCAGGGAAAAAAGAAATTCCGCATCCGGGCAAATGAAAGAATCAGCGAAATGGATACAAATAACGAAGCGGAGTACGCAGCGATGCATTATGCTGTTACACTGCTGGAAGAAATGGGAGCTCATCATATGACATGCCGTTTCCTGGGGGATTCACAGGTCGTGCTCAAGCAGCTTGAAGGAGAATGGCCCTGCTATGAAGAAAGTTTGAACAGATGGCTTGACCGGATAGAAGAAAAGATAACCAAGCTGGGACTAGAGCCGAAGTATGAGCCCATACCGAGGTCAGAAAATAAAGAAGCGGATAAGCTGGCCAGCCAGGCGCTGGAGGGAAAGCTGATCAACAGCAGAATGCAGATCATTTAAAAGGCGGAATGACTGTTCTGCAGAGGAAAGGAAGGAAAGAGTTGGAACGGAAGGATATTTATAAAGAAACAGAAGAGCTTATGGAACAGTACTGCAATGGCTGCTTTCTCCACAAGCATCACAAGGAAGAAAAAGGGAAGAGGTTCGCTCATCGATTCTGCATTACTCAATGTACAATCGGGGAAAAAATAAAAAAATGCGGCAGCAGACTGTCCTAAACACAGTCTGCTGCCGCTTTCATTACCTATGTAAAAAAGGCAGGCAATATGCCCGCCTTTTTTAATTCGCCTCCAAGGGCCAATTATCTATAAGTGCTGATTAAAGTTTTACAACATTAGCTGCTTGAGGTCCGCGGTTTCCTTCAACGATTTCGAAAGAAACTTCCTGGCCTTCTTCCAAAGACTTGAAGCCGTCGCCTTGGATAGCAGTGAAGTGAACGAACACATCGTCTCCGCCTTCAACTTCGATAAAACCAAAACCTTTTTCGTTATTGAACCATTTAACTTTACCGTTTTGCATGTGAACTTTTCCTCCTAAGCCTTTCAAGACACAAATTGTGTCGAAATAAATATTATCACTAGCAGAATCATTAACTAGTTCTGGAAAACTCAGAAAATTATTCTGTTAAATGATGTCTATAATATACACGAAGGAAAATTTCCAGTCAAGGAATAATGCAGAATTTTTACAAAAATCTCAATAATTTTTTGAATCTTTTATATTTATAGAAAAAGGAACAAAAAATGATAGGTGGCGTTTCCTGTTTTTGTTAAAATTGAAGCTGTATAATAGTTCTGCATGCGGGGTGAGATGGTGAGAAACTTTAAGGAGCTCGGCAGGGAGAAGCCTTTATCTCCAGCAGAAATCGATCGGCTTCTTTTCCAGCTGAAAAGAGACAGGCCGGGGCCTCCGGCGTTTGATTCAGGCTGCATGAGCGATGGAGAAGGCGGAAAGAATGCTGCCGTGCTGATCGAAGATGCAGTGAGGCAGATGGAGAATATATTTGCCGGAGCAAGATTAGGGAAAGGGGTCGGAATAAATGCAATCAAAGCGGATATATTGCCTGCCATCCGGACACTTACGGAGATTCCCGGGGTGTCCCATGTTTTCCATCTGCTCGACAAAAAAGACAGATATACCTCCAGCCATGCTGTATGTGTCAGTATGATAGCCGGGATGATCGGGCGCTGGCTTGGTATTGGCGGAGCCTTGATGGAGGATTTGCTTCTAGGATCCATCCTTCATGATATAGGTAAAATTAAGATTCCAGATGATATTCTATCAAAACCCGGAAAGCTTACCCTATCAGAATATGAAGAAGTGAAACTTCATTCTGTGTATGGATATGAAATGGTAAGGGATCTGGAAGATGTCAGCCCAAAAGCGGCCCTTATTGTTCTCCAGCATCATGAAAGAGAAGATGGAAGGGGATATCCGCTTGGCCTGAAAGGGAGGGAAATAGAGCAGTTAGCTAAAATTACAGCTATTGCCGATGTTTTCCATGCCATGTCGTCTGCACGCATTTACCATGAAGCCCTGCCTTTTTATCAGGTCATGCGCAAAATGAAGGATGGCGCTTTCGGTTCATTTGAACCTGGTTTTATGCTTATTTTCATCCAAAACCTGATGAACAGCCTGGCAGGATCGATGGTAAGGCTGACAGACCAGTCAGAGGGCAGGATCCTGCTGATCCACCCATATGATCCATTATCCGCACTTGTGCAGACAGAAGACCGCCTCATTGACTTAAGATACAGCAGGGAGCTGCAAATCGAACGGATATTATGAATAAGAGAGATTGCTTGTCATTTTCAGCCTTTTTTCTCATAAATTATAAAACAGCCGACTTCATCCTCAATAACGCCGGCTGAAAAACAAAGAAAAAGGTGAGAAGATGTTCAGGTTCTTAATAGGGAATGAGGAATGGATATTAAGATTCTCCCCGAATATTGAACTGGATCCTGAAATCAAACAGGCTATCTACAGTTCGCTCATACAGCTTGGCGAAACCTTTGTGCAAAGTTCACACGGAGACTCCTTTTCTATCATAGATGAACAAATCGGCATGATCATTTTTACTCTCGAGAAAATTCCGTCCCTGATCCTTACTGTATCCCATGTAGTTCCAAAAGAAAGATGGTATACACAGTGCAATCTGTCTATAAAGCCATTTCAACCATAAACCGGCGAAGCCGGTTTATTTTTTTTGCCGGATAGATTGACAAATTTTACACTGAGGTTAAAATGTTTACCGAGGGAAACTTTTATGTTTGTGTTTAAAATTTATAGTTTCGTATAAAAAGTGTGCACATCGTTAAAAGTGGCGCATACAATTTAGGACTGAGGATGAAGAAATAAAGAAGGAAGAGGTGTTCAAGTTGAAAAAATGGATGATGTTAGCTTTTGTTTTTAGTCTGATGGTGCTGGGAGGATGCTCCGGGAAGACTGCCGAGAGTGAAGGAGAAGGAGAGAAGCTTTATGTCACTACAACGATCGGACAGATAGCCGATGCTGTGAAAATAATAGCGGGGGATAAGGCGGAGGTGCATAGTTTGATGGGGCCTGGCACAGATCCCCACCTCTATAAAGCAACACAGGGAGATATGGAGAAACTTCAAAAAGCTGACATCATTTTTTACAGCGGTCTGCACCTTGAAGGGAAGATGCTCGATATCTTCGAGAAAATGAATGAACAGAAGCCAACATATGCCATTGCTGAATCTATAGAACAAGAGAAGCTTTTGGCTGCAGATGGGAACAATGCCCATGACCCCCACGTATGGTTCGATATCGATCTATGGAAAACAGCTCTGGAAAAGGCAGAAGAAGGACTGATTAAGGCAGATCCTGATAATGAACAATACTACCGGGAAAATGCAGATACTTATTTTGCAGAAATGGATGAATTAAAACGATATGCTGAAAAGGAAATGGCAGGGATTCCGGAAGAACAGAGGGTGCTGGTTACGGCCCATGATGCTTTTGGGTATTTCGGAAGAGCATACGATATGGAAGTAATGGGCCTTCAGGGATTGAGCACTGATGCCGAATACGGACTCGGTGATGTTCAGGCCCTTGTTGATGCACTGGTCTCGCGCAATATAAAGGCAGTTTTCGTAGAATCCAGCATCTCGGAAAGGTCCATCAACGCGGTCATTGAAGGCGCAAAGGAAAAAGGCCATACCGTTTCCATCGGAGGAGAGCTGTTCTCTGACGCGATGGGAGAGGAAGGAACAGAGGAAGGAACTTATCTGGGGATGTACAGGCACAATGTCAATACCATTTCAAAAGCGCTGAAATAGGGGGGGAAAACATGAAACCAGTAGAAATAAAAAATCTGACAGTCGCATATCAAAAGAAGCCGGTTCTGACAGAAGTAAGCTTTTCGGTTGGGGAAGGAAGCCTGGTGGGAATCATCGGGCCAAATGGAGCCGGAAAATCTACGCTTATTAAAGCCATACTGGGCCTGATTCCGAGAGCCTCGGGAGAGATAAAGGTTTACGGCAGAGAATACCGGCCCAAAGACAGGCTCGTTGGATATGTGCCGCAAAGGGGTACAGTCGATTGGGATTTTCCGACGAATGCGCTTGATGTTGTCCTTATGGGGCGATACGGCCATGTCGGCTGGTTCAAGCGTCCAAAAAAAGCCGATGTGGAAGCGGCAAGAGAATGCCTCCGCAAAGTAGGGATGGAAGCTTTTCAGCACAGGCAGATCAGCCAGCTCTCAGGAGGACAGCAGCAGCGGGTCTTCCTTGCAAGGGCACTTGCACAGGATGCAAGCGTCTATTTCATGGATGAACCATTTGTCGGGGTGGACGCCTCTACAGAAAGGGCCATCATCAGCCTGCTGAATGAATTGAAGGCCCAGGGGAAAACGGTGCTGGTCGTCCATCACGATCTGCAGACTGTAAAAGAGTATTTTGATTCTGTCATTCTGCTTAATATGAGGACCATTGCCCACGGTCCCGCAGAGGAAACATTTACAATGGAAAATCTGCACAAAACATATGGCGGCAAGCTGGCCTTCCTGGAAAAGGGCCAAGTGATGGTCGAGCAAAAGTGAGGTGCCTTAAATGAATGAACTAATGCAAATGCTGGGCAATGCGAATACACAGTGGGTCCTGTTCGGAACAATGCTCCTGGGTGTGGCAAGCGGAGTGCTTGGAAGCATAGCCCTTCTTAGAAAGCAAAGCCTGATCGGAGATGCGGTTGCACATGCAGCATTGCCGGGGATATGTATTGCTTTTATGCTCACAGGAGAAAAATCTCTGCCTGCCCTTCTTATCGGAGCTGCAATCACCGGTCTGCTTGCTGCCTATTGCATCCAATTCATCACTTCCAACTCCATACTAAAAGAGGATAGCGCGATTTGTCTGATATTGTCCGTATTTTTCGGATTCGGGATTGTCCTGCTGACTAAGATTTCGCAATCACCGGCAGGCAATAAAAGCGGGTTGAATGATTTCATCTTCGGGCAGGCCGCTTCCATGGTAGGCGGTGATGTAAAGCTGATGGCAGGGGCATCTGCCGTGCTCATTGTGGTAACTGTTCTTTTTTTCAAAGAGCTGAAGGTCCTGACATTCGATCCTGATTTTGCGAGGGGGCTGGGCCTTCCTGCCGGGTGGCTGAACTTTATGTTTTTGACACTGCTGGCTGGTGCCGTTGTTATCGGTATTCAGGCAGTCGGAGTGATCCTTATGGCTGCCATGCTGATCACACCAAGCGTTGCTGCGAGGTATTGGACAGAGTCACTTGGGAAAATGGTCTTTATTTCAGGAGGATTCGGTGCCTTATCAGGAATGATCGGAACCCTTCTGAGCACGCTGGGGCAGGGGCTTGCAACAGGGCCGTTCATTGTAGTTACGGCTACCGGATTATTTCTTTTCTCTGTCCTGGCTGCCCCGCAGAGAGGATTGCTGACAAAGCTGGCAAAAAGAATCGTCTTTAACAGGAAGACGAAGAAGAGCCAGGTGCTGAGGGCAATGTACAAACTGACAGAATCTGCATACAGGGAGACAGGGAAGGAACAAATGATCATTGCTGAAAGCAGGATATCCGGTGAGCTCGCTTTCTCAAAATCACATACTATGAGGCTGATGAGCGACCTGTACAAGGAGCATTTAATCTCAAAGGATTCAGGCGGCTGGATGCTTACGGACAAAGGTGTTCTCGAAGGCTATATCCTGACACTGAAAGGCCGCATAAATGAACTGTGCCTCATGCACAGTGAAGAATTTAATGAGGATCAGAGGGAAGCACTGGCAGAAAGGCTGATCGAAAGACCGTCTGATCCGATTGCCAAAAGAGCGGAAGGGCTGCTTTGGCAATATAATATGATGCCGGCCCTATCACCTTTTTCCGTTTCTGAAAGGAGAGAGAATCTATGAGCTATGAATTGTGGATTTTGGCAGTAGGATCACTGGCAGGAATCACCTGTGCCATCACCGGATGCTTCCTGATATTGCGGAAGCTGTCCATGCTTGCCGATGCCATCAGCCATACCGTGCTCCTTGGAATCGTCCTTGCTTTTTTGATCAGCCAAAGCATGAACGGATTTTACATGCTCCTTGGAGCAGCAGCAACTGGGCTGGCAACAGCCTTCCTTGTCCAGACCTTTAACAGCAGCGGAGTGCAGGAGGATGCTTCAATCGGTGTTGTGTTCACCTTCCTGTTTGCTTTAGGAGTAATCCTGGTCTCGCTTTTTGCAGAAAATGTCCACCTGGATGTCGACCATGCATTGATGGGAGAGATTGCTTTTGTTCCCTGGGATGTCGTCCAGATTGGAATGCTTCCTGAAGTCCCGAAAGCCTTTCTGATGCTTGGGGGTGTCCTGCTGTTTAATCTGCTGCTGATCGGATTATTCTACAAGGAATTCAAAATTACATCTTTTGATCCCCAGATGGCAGCAGCGATTGGGATTCCGGTACTGTTCATCCATTACCTGCTGATGGGGATGGTATCAATTACGACTGTAGCTTCTTTTGACAGCGTCGGAGCAGTCCTTGTCGTTGCTATGCTGATTGCACCTGGAGCATCTGCATACCTGCTGACAGACAGGCTTGGGACCATGCTTATATATAGTGCTTTGATCGGAGCAGCTGCGGCTATCGGCGGGTATTTCGCTGCCAGCTGGCTGAATGCGTCCATTTCGGGAAGCATGGCAGCTGCCAATGGAATAATTTTTGCCCTGGTTTTCCTGTTTTCGCCTTCCAAAGGCTTTATAATGAAAAAACGGAACAGCATGCGGGTCCATACAGCAGAATAATGATGCTGCAAAGATCCTTGGTTTGCAAGGAGCTTTAAAGAAAGAAAGTTTAATAGTATAATAGAAGAAGCGCCGGGAAGGGCGCTTTTTTCTGCTGGCTTAATTTATATGCACAGCAGCTTCCTCAAGGCCTTCATCCCCCATAGAAACTCCCCATTGAAATCAATTCTGAAAAAAAGTGCCTGGTCCAATCTGCCAGGAGCTAAATGGTGCCGGAAAAGCCTGGAATCATGTATAATCTTTTTTTCGGGCCCTGCTGCCGTTTGGGTAAAGCAGCAAAATAATCAAGTCGGACTTGCGCAGTCCCGAGCAAGGAGAATGAATATGAAGCTGATTATTGCAGAGAAGCCTGATCAGGGAATGAAGCTTGCCGCCCCATTTTCATTTAAGAAAAAAGAAGGCTATCTGGAGATTTCGCCAAACCACCTGTTCCCAGAGGGTGCTTTCATGACTTGGGCCATTGGCCATTTATGTGAACTCGTTCCCCCTGAGGAATATGATCCTAAATGGAAAAAGTGGTCGCTGAGCACTCTGCCGATACTCCCGGAGCAATTTAAGCACCGTGTATCCAAGTCAAAGTGGAAGCAATTCAAAGTCATTAAAGAACTGGTACACCGTAAAGAAGTCAATGAAATTATCATCGCGGGTGATGCAGAAAGAGAAGGAGAAGCAATTATCCGAGTCATTCTGACCCAATGCGGCAGCAGAAAGCCGATGAAACGGCTATGGATTTCATCTCTCACCGCCAAATCTGTAACAAATGGCTTTGCCAATCTCCTCGATGAATCGAAAACTAGAAATATATATTATGAGGCGCTAAGCAGGGCATGTGCCGACTGGCTTGTCGGCATGAATGCTTCCAGGGCATACACCCTGCTGCTCCAGCAAAAAGGGATCCAGGATGTGTTTTCGACCGGAAGGGTCCAGACCCCGACCCTTGCACTGATTGTAAAAAGAGAGAAAGAAATCGAGAACTTTAAGTCAGAGCCTTTCTGGGAAGTCATGGCTACTTTCAATATGGAAGGAAAGACTTATAAAGGGAAATGGCATAAAAATGGGAATTCCCGTCTGGATAATGAAGGGATGGCCAGGAAAATCCAGCAGTTTGCAGCAGGAAAGAACGCCAGGATTGAATCGATCGATAAAGAGAGGAAGGAATTCCTGCCCCCTTATTTATTCAATCTCTCGTCCCTGCAGGCCGAAGCGAATAAACTTTACAAATATTCCCCGCAAAAAACATTGGAAATCGCCCAGAAGCTTTATGTAAAAGGAATTATTTCGTACCCCCGCTCGGACTCAAGCTTTGTCACTAAAGAGGAAGCGGCGGCATTTCCTGAAACACTGGAAAAGCTTTCAAAAATGGATGCTTTTAAAGCCTATTTTCCGCTTCCTGCTTCATCCATACTGGATAATAAGAGATTTGTGAATGAAAAGAAAGTGACAGACCACTATGCCATCATTCCTACAGAACAGGCAGCCGATCCGTCAAAAATGGGTGCCGATGAAGCAAGGATATATGAGCTGATTGTAAAAAGGCTGATTGCCGCCCATTATGAAAAAGCCGTCTTTGATTACACGACTATCCATACACTGGCGGACGAGAGGGCTGCCTTCCTTTCAAAAGGCAAGGAAATGATACAGGAGGGCTGGAGGAAGGTCCTGTACAGCCAAAAGAAGAGTACAGCAAAAGATGAAGATGAGCAGGATCTTCCGTCCCTGGAATCCGGCGAAAGAGGGATCGTGCAGGATACTGAGGTTAAAGAAAGCAAGACGCAGCCGCCAAAGCGGTACACGGAGGGGCAGCTTATCACCCTGATGAAAACCGCCGGGAAGCATTTGGAGGATTCTGACCTCGTTAAAGTAATGAAACAGACTGAAGGGCTTGGCACTGAAGCGACGCGTGCGGGTATCATTGGGATTCTTAAGGACCGGATGTATATTGATGTCCGCAAGAACCAGGTGTATGCGACAAACAAAGGAAAGCTCTTAATCGATTCAATCGGAGAAAGTGTGCTCGGGTCCCCTGAAATGACCGCCAAATGGGAGCAGCGCCTGAATGAAATCGGTGAGGGGGCAGCATCGCCCAAAGAATTCATGGAGCAGGCGAAGAAGCTGTCAATCAAGCTGATTAATGATGCGACAGAACAGAGTGCCCAGTGGAGCTTCGATGGATATGACTTGGAGGAATTTAAGGATAGAAGGCCAGGGAAGAAAGGAAAAAGGGGCGGTGCCGGCACGAAGGTCGGCAAATGCAAGCTTTGCGGCGGCGATGTTGTCGATAAAGGGACCTTTTATGGCTGTGCGAATTATAAAGCTTCTGAGTGCCGTTTCACCATATCCAAAAAAGTGCTTGGGAAAACTGTAAGCCAGGCAAATGTCCGCAAGCTTTTAAAAGATGGGCAGACAGATCTTATCAAAGGGTTTAAAAAAGGCGAAAAGGAATTTCAGGCCAGGCTCGAATGGGGAGAAGGCAGGCTGAATTTCGTTTTTGAAAACAGCATAAAACAGAAATAAATGCAGGGGAGGAGCATCAGCTTCTCCCTGGTGTTTCGCTTGACTGACTTGTTTGTCCTCTCCATCTATAGTAAAATTTTTATTGGACATTTTTTACTGGGCTGCAATATGGACCTTTCTGTTTGCAGGAAAGCATAGGCCGGTGGATAATTTTTTAACAGAAAGATAGCAATGAAGCTGAAACCGAGTGCAGATTTCTGTCCGGCAAAAAGCTGGTTTTAATACTTAGGAGGTTATCGGATGCCTACTCCAAGCATGGAAGATTATATAGAACAAATATACATACTGATAGAAGATAAAGGTTATGCACGTGTATCCGATATCGCCGAAGCTTTGTCCGTCCATCCATCTTCAGTTACTAAGATGGTGCAGAAGCTGGATAAAGATGAATATCTTGTTTATGAAAAATACAGAGGGCTGATCTTGACTCCAAAAGGCAAAAAGATCGGCAAAAGGCTTGTATACCGCCATGAACTTCTGGAACAGCTGTTAAGGATCATCGGCGTGAAAGAAGAGAATATTTATGAAGATGTAGAAGGTATAGAGCATCATTTAAGCTGGGATGCCATTGACCGGGTGGGTGACCTTGTCCAGTTCTTTGAAGAAGATCAGGGGCGAGTGGATTCTCTCCGCGAAATAGCCAGGAAAAATGAGCAGACTGAAGGATAAAGACGAAAAAACGGCAAGGTATGAGAGTATACCTTGCCGCTTTTTTGTCTTTAAGGTTTTGCTTATAAATGGAGTCTGTTGATTTGCGTTCCAGGCACTTCGCTTTCCGCGGGGCGAAGTTGAGCCTCCTCGCGCTCCGCGCTGTGGGGTCTCAACATTTCCGCTGCAATCCCGCAGGAGTCTTCGTGCCTTCCACTCCAATCAACGTGCTTTAGAATTTAATTTCCATCAATTTTTATTACAATATATTCTCTCTACAAACCTGGTCAGCATTTAGATCTTGGCTGTGGTTAAATCTTACACCTGATTTTAAAATATTGGCATCCGCTCTTAACATGAGACAAAATGTAAGTAGATTTGAGAATTATTTGCTTATAAATGGAGTCTGTTGATTTCCGTTCCAGGCACTTCGCTTTCCGCGGGGCGGCGCTGAGCCTCCTCGTCGTACCTCCTGCGGGGTCTCAGCTCTGCCGCTGCAATCCCGCAGGAGTCTTCGTGCCTTCCACTCCAATCAACAGGGCTTTAGAATTAAACTTCCATCAAATCTCTATTACCACATATTCTCTCCACAAACATAGTCAGGAGGAGTGATACTTCTACAATCGTTTGTTTTTGCTTCATGCACTCACATCCCTATGTCATTTGTTTTACTAGCTAAAGCTCGGAAAATCCTCTAACAAATTCACCGTGTTAACATCGTTTTCCATCAGGCTGTGTTCCGCCTCTGCAAGCTCGATGAGCCCTTCTTCTGCCTCCATCAATGCTTTTCTGAACGATATGATTCGCCCGCCTGATGTCTGGAAAGACATAATCTCTCCCAGATGGTTTCTTTGGACAGCTATTAATTTTTCCGGCTGCATGTAAAGCCCCTCCTTTAATTTCCTTAGTACAAAGGATTACCAGCCGCCCTTATAGAAATACAAGAATGAAACCTTTTTTGAATATATACGTAATTAAAGTGAGGGATCATCAGATGGAATTTAATTGGGCCTCTGAAGCTGAAAGGCTTTGGGATGAGAAATCCGGCTCCTGGAGCCGGCAGAGCAGGGAAATGTGGGAATCAGGCAGCCGGAAAGACATTGCAGGCTTTTTCAGCGGGCATGTCCCTGCGGGTTCTTCGGTATGCGACCTTGGCTGCGGCGATGGCTTTGGCACACTGAAGCTTGCCAGTGCCGGCTATAAAGTAACAGGTGCAGATGTTTCAGAGGAAATGATACATAAAGCCATCAAGGTTAATGAAGGAAATGATGCAAGTTTTATCAAAACCGATATTGCGTCTTTGGATGTTCCTGACGATGCTTTTGATGCAGTGCTGGCCATTAATTCGCTTGAATGGACAGAAAGCCCCTTTGCAGTACTCCGGGAAATGCAGAGGGTGGTCAGGCCGGGAGGTTATGGTTGCGTCGGCATTTTAGGCCCTACTGCGAAGCCCCGGGAAAACAGCTATGAAAGGCTTTACGGCAAGAAAGCTGTCTGCAACACAATGATGCCATGGGAATTTGCAAGGCTTGCTGCTGAAAATGGATGGAGCAGGACAGCCGGGTTCGGTGTTTATAAAAGGAGTGCAGAACAGATTCACAAAGGCTCCTTAACAGAAGAACTGCAGCAGGCATTATCTTTTATGTGGGTATTCATGATCAAAAATAATAAATAAGAGGAGAGTAATAGGATGAGCAGATATTCAATCGAAGAATTCGTCAGCCAGACAAAGCAGCAGGACAAAGGGGAAGGCCTGTTTGAGCTTGAAACCCCGAGGATGCTTGAAATCAACCTGACAAATCAGATTTGGGCAAAAACCGGTGCGATGGTTTCCTACAGGGGAAACATTAAGTTTGAAAGAGAAGGGATCCTGGAGCATGGTCTCGGGAAAATGTTTAAAAAGGCGCTGACAGGTGAAGGGACGTCGCTGATGAAAGCTACAGGAAGTGGCAAACTCTATCTGGCAGACCAGGGGAAAAAGATATCAATCCTCAACCTTGGCGGTGAAGCGATTTTTGTAAACGGAAATGACTTGCTGGCATTCGAACCCGGCATCAGCTGGGACATCAAGCTGATGAAAAGGATTGCCGGCATGATGGCAGGCGGGCTTTTCAATGTCCGCCTGGAAGGGCGCGGCATGGTCGCAATCACCTCCCATTATGAGCCGCTGACACTGCTTGTAACGCCGGATAATCCAGTGTACACAGATCCAAATGCTACTGTAGCCTGGTCAGGCAGCCTTCAGCCGGAATTTGTGACTGATATATCCTTTAAAACCTTCCTTGGGAGAGGAAGCGGGGAATCGATACAGATGAAATTCTCGGGCAATGGGTTTGTTGTAGTGCAGCCGTTCGAGGAAGTCTACTATAGCCAGCAAAGCTGATAGAACAAAATAAATGAAAATGGCTGCCTCTAAGAGTGCAGCCATTTTGTCATTCTTACAGCAAGCAGGACGTTACCACTCATATGGTGTTTCCTGGTATACATAATAGTTCAGCCAGTTCGAAAAAAGCAGGTGCGCGTGGGATCTCCATCTGTTCTTTGGGGGCAGCATAGGGTTGTCTTCCGGAAAATAGTGCAGTGGAAGGTCTGGCAGCAGCCCCCTTGCTTTGTCCCTCTCATATTCATCAGCCAGTGTTCTTGATTCATACTCCAGATGGCCGGTGACCATGATCCTTCTGCCGTCTTCTGAGCTGATGATGAATGCACCGGCTTCTTCTGAAACCGACAGAAGCTTCAGGGACGGATGCTCGTTGATTTTTGCAACAGAGACGTCTGTATTCCTTGAATGGGGAGCAAGGAACTGATCATCAAATCCTCTCAAAAGCTTGACTGAAGGATCGTTTACTGTATGAGAGTATACGCCTGAGCATTTTTGGGGGAGAATCTCCTTGCCGATTCCGTAATAATGATAAAGCGCAGCCTGCGCACCCCAGCAGATATGCATGCTGGAGGTCACGTTCTCTTTCGCCCAATCCATGATCCCGGTCAGCTCTTCCCAATAGTTGACTTCCTCGAAATCCAGCAATTCAATCGGCGCCCCGGTTATGATCATTCCATCGAATTTTTGATGTCTGATTTCCGGGAACGTTGTATAAAACTGCTCAAGATGCAATTCGCTCGTATTTTTTGACTCATGGGTAGCAGTCTTGAGGAATGAAATATTCACCTGCAGCGGTGTGTTGCCGAGAAGCCTCAAAAGCTGTGCTTCTGTTTTTTCTTTTTCAGGCATGAGATTCAAGATGATGATATTAAGCGGACGGATGTCCTGCTGCCTTGCCCGGCTGTCATCCATGATAAAGATGTTTTCTTTCTCCAGGATCTCACGGGCAGGCAGCAGAGGCGGGATACAAATGGGCACGGGCCTTCCTCCTTTTTGAAATATTCAATTATCTAATTATAAAAGCAAACGTCATGATCAGGCAATGCCGGGCAAAAGTTTCATTATTTAAAATTCTATCACTTATTATTGGACGCGGTGGTACAATATAGAAGGAAACTTTGCATATTTCGGGGGGACAAGAATGAACGTGAAACCAAAGGTAAAGTCAGATATCGAAATCGCTCAGGAATCAGAACTGAAACCGATCAAAGAAATTGCAGCCGGCATCGGACTGGAAGAAGATGATTTGGAGTTTTACGGGAAGAACAAGGCCAAGCTCTCATATGAGGCAATGAAAAGGCTGCAGACAAAAGAGTCTGGAAAAGTCATACTTGTTACAGCCATCAATCCAACTCCTGCAGGGGAAGGGAAGTCTACAGTGACTGTCGGCCTTGGTGATGCCCTGACAAGACTTGGGAAGAAAACAGTGATTGCGATGAGGGAACCTTCACTTGGCCCGACGATGGGCATCAAAGGGGGCGCCACTGGCGGCGGATATGCACAGGTACTGCCTATGGAGGATATCAATCTTCATTTCACAGGCGACCTCCATGCCATTACTTCAGCAAATAATGCGCTCTCTGCCTTGATTGACAACCATCTCCAGCAGGGTAATGAACTGGGTATCGACCAGCGGAGGATTGTCTGGAAGCGGGCAGTCGATTTGAATGACCGGGCCCTTAGAAAGGTGATCGTCGGCCTTGGCGGCCCAATGCAGGGAGTGCCAAGGGAAGACGGATTTGATATTACGGTGGCTTCGGAAATCATGGCCGTTTTATGCCTGGCATCCGATCTGGCAGATTTGAAGTTAAGGCTTTCCAGAATGGTCATCGCCTATAATGATCAAAAGGAACCTGTAACAGCTGGGGATTTAGGTGCAGAAGGCGCACTTGCCCTGCTTTTAAAGGATGCCATCAAGCCGAATCTGGTCCAGACGATCGAACATACACCAGCTTTGGTGCATGGAGGGCCTTTCGCCAATATCGCCCACGGATGCAACAGCGCGGCCGCCACAACAGCTGCCTCAAAGCTGGCCGATTATGTGGTTACAGAGGCTGGGTTCGGTGCAGATCTTGGCGCGGAAAAATTCCTTCATATAAAAACAAGAAACGCGGACATTCAGCCTGAAGCTGTGGTGATTGTAGCCACAATCAGGGCGCTAAAGATGCATGGCGGAGTAAAAAAGACAGATCTTGCAGAGGAAAATGCCGCTGCATTGGAAGAAGGATTCGCCAACCTGAAGAAGCATGCTGAAACGATTAAGAGCTTTGGCCTTCCATTTACTGTGGCCATCAATAAATTCGTAACCGATACAGATCTGGAAGTGAACACACTGCTTGGACTCTGTGAGAAAGAAGGCTTCCCTGCTGCCCTTACAGAGGTATGGGAAAAAGGCGGAGAAGGCGGACTGGCATTGGCGGAAACTGTTTTAAAGCTTATTGACAAAAAAGAAAGCAGCTTTGCTCCGTTATACAGCCTGTCAGATCCGCTTGAAGAGAAAATCAGGACAATCGTCCAGAAAGTATACGGGGGAGCTGACGTAGAATTTGCAGGCAAAGCTAAAAAGCAGCTTGCTGATTTTGAGAGCTTTGGGTGGGGGCGTCTTCCGGTATGCATGGCGAAAACCCAGTATTCTCTGTCAGATGATCCGGCAAAGCTGGGAAGGCCTGAAGGATTCACAGTAACGGTCCGCGAGCTGAAGCCGTCCATCGGTGCAGGTTTCATCGTAGCCCTTACAGGAGATGTCATGACAATGCCGGGACTTCCGAAAGCTCCAGCTGCTTTGAAAATGGATGTGGATGAGAACGGAAATGCCGTTGGCCTATTTTAAAAGGGGTGTTCTGCTTGTTTGACCCTACTGCGTATGAAAATATGAAGATCGTCCTGGAAGGCCTTCTGTATGATAGGGACCTTGCCGGTGAAATCAGCATTATAGACCGCAACGAGCTGGTCAATATTGCCAAGCTTTCAAGAAAATTTGAAATCACTTTTCAGGACAGGGAGTCTGTCAAAGCTTCATGCACCTTTATCATGGAAGCGGCGCTCGAAAATCTTGCGGCAGAGCTGCATCCCGCCCTCCTTTCTGAAAAGCTCTCAGGCTGCAGGATCACTATCCGATTTTCCTTCAGCCAAAGAAATGAGCCGGAACAGACAGCCGGGATCGGCAAGCTGATGAAGGCCATTTGGGGAGAAAATAGAACAATCACCCAAACGGTTTCCTATGATCCCTTAAGCAAGCCGGACATTGTGCAGAATATAACGGAAATCACTTTTGGCAGACTCATTTATGAAGATCAGATTGATGATCTTGCGCTTCTGTCCAATCATATGGCCGAATGCCTGAGGAAGCTTGAGGATGTGCTCTCTTAAACAAGTGTTTAAACTGGCATTATAGGCAGATCGTGATTACGATAAGAGCAGGAGGTGCGATGATGTCTATATATCAATTTAATGCGATGAAAGCAGATGGCTCGAATGTTCCGCTGAGGGAGTATGAGGGAGACGTGCTCCTCATAGTCAATACAGCCAGCAAATGCGGCTTTACACCACAGTTCAAGGAACTTCAGGAAATCTATGAAAATCTGCATAGGGAAGGCCTTGAAATCCTCGGTTTTCCCTGCAATCAATTCATGAATCAGGATCCTGGCAGCAACGAGGAAATCCAGCAGTTTTGCCAGCTGAACTATGGGGTGTCATTCCCGATGTTCGCGAAGGTGGATGTGAACGGGAAAAATGCCGACCCCATTTTTCAATATTTAACAGAAGAAGCGCCTGGCATGCTTGGCATGAAGGCTGTAAAATGGAATTTCACCAAATTCCTTGTGAGTAAAAAAGGAGAAGTAGTCAAGCGGTATTCTCCCAATACAAATCCAAAAGAAATCCTCGGCGATATTGAGGAAGAATTGGCAAGATAAATGCTTCCAGTCTGAAACTGGACGTGCGGAAGGCTCTGCTGAGGCAGGGCCTTTTTGTCTTGTGTTTTTCTGTTTTAAAAATTTAGAATTATCTTTACTTTGGTTCTTTTACCTAATACGATAAGAATGGGCGTGCCAAAATGTTCCACCTATGGAGAACAAGGCAAATAACTGCCCCGATTGAAGGAGGAAAAAGAAGATGGACAAAGCAGGAAAAATACAAATTCAATTGAGCGATAAGATGGAAGGCACGTAGTTAAGAATCGGGGAGGAAGAGACATGGAAAAGGTGATCAATAAGATACAGGTGGTCCGCTACCAGCCGGGATTGGCGGATGCTATTGCGAAGATGTGGAATATGAGCCGGGAAAGCTGGGGCGGCGACAACCGGGTGATGACAGGGGAGCAAGTGAAGACGAAAGAGGAAAACTCGGATAATATCGAGCTGTATATCGCCCTGGATGGGGAAGAGGTCGTGGGCTATTGCGGCCTTTCTGAATATAAGGAAGATGAAGGTGCGCTTTATATTCCTCTCCTGAATGTACGGCCGGATTATCATGGCAGAAAAATCGGCAAGCTCCTTGTTCTTGAGGCACTTGAAAAGACAGTGGAGCTCGGATGGCCGCGTCTGGACCTGTATACCTGGCCTGGCAACACAAAAGCCGTTCCATTGTATAAAAAATGCGGCTTCTTTTGGGAAGACAGGGACGACTCCACTCACTTGATGAACTTCATTCCCGCTGTCCTGAATACACCGCTTTTGAAGCCGGTTTTTGAAAAGCTGGACTGGTACAGCTCAAGCACCAGGAAAATTGAAGTGAAACCTGATGGTAAAAACGAATTTGGCTTCACTTATTATGATTATGAGTGGGAACATGAGGGAACTCATGCAAGAGTTCAATTTGAACGTTCAGGCAGGGGTATGCGCCTGATTGAAACAGATGAGTTCCTGGCTGAGCTGGTATTGAACGAGCACCAGCTGATTGAGGGGCGGAAGGAATCAATTTCCTTAAAGATAGTCAATAAATCCGGAAATCCGCTTGCGGTTGAAGCAGCCGGGAAGGACAGCGGGCGGGTGAAATGCAGCTTAACAGCATCTGCTATGGTCTCTGGTGAAGAGGTCATCACAGGAGTAGTGGACATCAGCGAAGGGGAAGCGCCTGACTCCTGGAAGACACACCCATCTGCAGTTGTGGATTTGTCTATAAATGGCCTGAACTGTTCACTAAGGCTGGGAATCCTTCCTAAAAAGCCGGCTGATGTCACTGCCTCGCTTCTTGGACATCTAAGCTACCAGGGCAAACAGGCAGAAGTTGCTGTCGAGGTTAAAAATAACCTTGCGGAAGAGGCAAAAGTGGAAATCCAGTTTCCGGAAACAGAGAAGCTCATTCCTGAACAGAAAGAAATTGTGCTGAATTTAAAACCGAAAGAACGGAAAAGCTTCTTCCTTCCCGGTGCGGTAAAGAAGCATGGTTTTTCCGAACACCTCCTGCAGGTAGCTCTAACTGGCTCAAGAGGAGGCCGATTCCAATTCGAAAAGAAAGCCGGCCTGGCACTGAAGGGTTTTGGCAGCCAATTTGGCGGCGAGACAGAGGAATACTGGCATATCTTTAATGGCAACAGCCAGGTGAATATCAGAAAGCGGGACTATACTGTGAAAGGTGGCCGAAGCGAGAAAATGGATCAGCCATTTGCATTCTTCCAGCCGAAACTTGGAAAACCCTACACCGCGGAATTCACCAAAAAGAAGCCTGTTTCTGCAGAGTGGTATAAAGATGGGGCAGCAGTAACCCATAAGCTGGAATTTCTTTCGGAAAATATGCCCGGTATCAAGCTTGCTATCTTTACATCCCTTTATGCCGAAGGACTTGTAAAGAGGTGGATGGAATGTGAGAATGGCAGGGAAGAGCCGGTTGAACAGCTGTATATCTCTCAGTCTATGTACCATGAAGGCAGGGAGATGGTGTTTCCGCTCGATGGAGAAGCAGTTGCGTTTTCAGATATGAAGGAGCTTCTGTATGGAGATGTCAACTTTAGCTCCCTGTCAGGAAACTGGTATTTCGCAGGACAAGGAGGAGAACCAATCGGGCTTGCATGGCCGGAAAGCGCCAGGGCGGTTCCGGATAATTGGCAGCTTTCGGTCGAATTCCAAACAGGTGAGATTCAGGCGAAAGAAAAGGCGGTCCTCGATCCTCTTTATCTATCAATTGGGGCCTTCCAGTCCTGGGAGGAATTCGCAGCATTTGCGTCACACTCCCCTTCAGCTGATAAAAAAAGCACAGCTCCTGAGAAGGAGATGAATATCACGTCTGTATTCTGCGATGATGAAAAATATGCGGCAGACCTGACTTTAACCAATCGCAGGCTCCAGCCATTCGAAGGGAAGCTCTCCATTTCAGTTGATGGCAGTGTCAAGGCATCTGAAGAGATTATGCTTGAAGGCGGAAAAGATTATAAAACCAGTGTTACACTGGGCGAAAAGGCAGGAATTTCTATAGTATCTGCAGTTCTTGAGGAAGCCAGCAGCTGCGAAAAAATCGATGAAATCGTCCTGCTGCCTGGTGGAGAGGTGCAAATTTCATGGGAAGAGGAAGCTGGATTAAAAGTGGCAAAAGCAGTGAACGGTCCAGTGGAAATCAAATCGGCTCCAGGGTTCTACCCTGGTCTGTTCTCCATCTCTGTGAACGGGAGAAAATGGCTGGACCACTCCTTCCCTTCACTGCAGGCAAAAGGCTGGTGGAATCCCTGGGGCGGAGGAATGAAAACAATTCCTTCAAAGCTGAACGTTTTCTCTATCCTGAAGGGGCAGACAGAGGCGGAGGCAGCCGCTGTTATGGATAGTTCAGGAAATTCGTGGCAGGGGCTCAAAATCACAACCAGGCTTGGGGAGCATCCTGTATGGCAGGGGCTCGTATTTTCACAATATTATCTCATGCTCCCAGGTGTACCCTTGATCGCATCTTTTCTCCGGATAAAGGATGCGGGCGGCAAGCTCCTTGCTGGTGAGTATGCTGTCACAGATGCATTCCTGAACGGCGGAAAACTTCAAGATCTTTCTATCAGGCCGGACGGAATTGAGGAGAATGGCATTTATACAGCAGGAAAGGACGAGAATGTTCTCTTTTTGGGGAATGGCTCATCCATCTGCAGCACACATGCCGAAGAAAAGCTGTATATGGTGACAAACAGCATGGCTGACCATAATGAGGCATATATGAATAAAGAGGCATGCCAGCTTATATCAAGGCAGCCATTCAGCGCCAGAGTGCGGGATAGCCGGACGAAACCGGTATTCATGCTGTTTGACAGCAGGGAGTTATCCGGGAAGCTGCTTGACAGGCTGCAGAAAATCAGTTTCAGCAATGAGGAGACAGAATGAAAATAATAGACGCACATATGCATTTTTCACAAATTAAATCTTTTCACGAAACAGCAAGGGACCTTTCGTTTGTTGATTATTCCTATAAAGGGATTGAGGCGGAGTACCGGGATGCCGGTGTCGTGCTCGGGATCGGCATGGGCCTTGCGGAAACAGCCGGGATGGGTTTCCCGGATCATGATGCAAAAACGCCGATGATGCTGGATTTGGCTGCATCCCAGCCTGATACAATAGTGGCCTGCGCCGGCATAAATCCATTCAATATGGATTCTGAGGCGCTTGAAAGGCTGGAAGAGGTGATTCAGCGCCCCGGGACTGTCGGATTTAAAATCTACCTTGGCTATTATCCTTTTTACGCTTACGACGAAGTGTATGAACCAGTCTATAAGCTTGCTGAAAAATACAGTGTGCCGGTTGTCTTCCATACTGGCGACACTTATTCAGAAAGAGGGCTGCTGAAGTACTCACACCCTCTTGCCATCGATGAAGTGGCTGTCAGTCACCGGAACGTCAATTTCATGATGGCACACTTCGGTGATCCCTGGACCCTGACGGGAGCTGAAATCATCTATAAAAACCCGAATGTTTTTGCAGACCTTTCGGGGCTCATAGTCGGGACAGAAGAAGACCTGAAGAAAAGGAGCGGAGGGCGTTTCCTTGACCACCTTCGCCACGCGATAGAGTTCGCAGATTCATATGATAAATTGATCTTTGGGACCGACTGGCCCTTGATCCCTATAGCTCCATATATTGAGTTTATCAAGGACCTGATCCCTGAAGAGCATCATGAAAAGGTATTTTACCAAAATGCTTTGAGACTGTTTCCAAAAATCGCGGCTTTTCTGCCGGAGGAATAACAGCGTGCGGCTATCCTTTTTCCTTGGATAGCCGTTTATTAAAAAAATAGAGATACATAATCACCGTAAGGAGGAAACCTAATGGGAAAAGTGGCATGGGTTACCGACAGCACAGCATGCCTGGATGAAGAATTAGCGGCGCACCCTGATGTCTATGTTGTACCGATGACAATCATCCTGGATGGGCAGGAATATATAGAGGGGAGGACCATAAGCGCTGAAGACCTGTTCAGGCGGCTGAAGACACTTTCTTCTCCTCCAAAGACCTCACAGCCTTCTGTTGGCTCCTTTCAGGCTCTTTTTGAAAAGCTGGAAGGAAGCTATGATTCTATCGTGGCTGTCCTTGTATCGGCGAAGCTCAGCGGGACTGTTTCATCCAGCCAGCAGGCAGCGCAGCTTGTGAATATACCTGTCTATACAGTCGATTCGGGTATCCTGTCCTATCCTTTGACGAGGCTGATAAAGGAAGGGATGCTTTTGATAGAATCAGGGACCGGAAGCAGCGAAGCAGCCCGCAGGATCGAGGAAATCGGATCCACATCGGAGACATTAGTCCTTGTCGGGAGCCTCGAACAGCTTCACCGCAGCGGCAGAATGTCAGGGCTTCAATTCTATTTTGGCAGCCTATTGAGCATTAAGCCGATCATAGCCATAAGCGGCGGGGCACTCAGCATAAAAGAAAAGGCAAGGAGCATCAGGAAGGCCAAAGAACGGATGAAGGCCATGCTGAAGGAAGCCTATGAACAGCATGGCTTCAAGGAGGTTTTCATTCTGTATGGACTATATGACGCAGAGGCAAAGGAGTGGATGGCTGATCTAAAGGCCAGCTTTCAGGAAATCGAATTCAGCGCTTTCCCTCTCGGGGCCACCATCGGGGTTCATGCCGGCGAAAATACCATTGGATTCAGCTGGTTTAATGGGCTGAAATAATTCAGTATTTGGAAAGCCTTGCATAGCAGCAAGGTTTTTTCTTTTGTTGTTTTGCTCAGAAAAAGACAGATATAGCTGAGAAGAAACATCCTCCTCCTTTTCATGATAAAATAAGCATCAGCAGGAAAGAGGTGCGTTTTAATGGAAAAAATAATATCGCAGGCAGAGCGGTATGTCCGTGCTGAGCTTGGCCGGGATGCTTCAGGGCATGACTGGCATCATATAGATAGAGTCAGGAAAAATGCGTTATATATACAGCGGCAGGAGAAACGGGGAGATGCTTTCATCATTGAAATGGCAGCCCTTTTGCATGATATACCCGATGCTAAGCTGAATGCCGATGAGGAAAAAGGATGGGACAGGCTCCACAGCTTTTTTGAAGAGGCAGGGATTGCAACTGGGCTGAAAAAGCAGCTGGAAGAGGTCATCGCCTCTGTTTCCTTCAAAGGAGGCTCCGGCAAAAAGGCAGAATCTCCTGAGGCAATGATTGTCCAGGATGCTGACAGGCTTGATGCCATTGGCGCAATCGGGATTGCCCGGTCATTTGCCTATGGAGGGATGAAAGGCCATCCCCTTTATGACCCTGCGCTTTCAGCCAGGGAAGAAATGACACAGGAGGAATATAGGAATGGAAAATCCTCCACAATCCATCATTTTTATGAAAAACTGCTGAAGCTCAGCGATCTGCTGAATACAGATACAGCTAAAGAGATGGCAAAAAAGCGCCATGAATTTATGCTATTATACTTAAATGAATTTTACAGGGAATGGAATGGTCAGGCATGAAAATGATTTCAATTGAAAACTTATCAAAATCTTACGGGGAAAAGCAGCTCTTCCGGGATGTTTCCTTCACGATAGCTGAAAAAGAAAGGGTCGGGCTGATTGGCGTTAACGGAACTGGAAAGTCTTCTTTGCTTAAGATCGTGGCTGGAGTAGATGTTCCGGATTCAGGGGAGATTGTATGCCCAAAAGATTATAAGGTGTCTTACTCTGAACAGAAGCCTGAGCTGGATCCCGGACTGACAGTGCTTGAGCAGGTATTTGAAGGAGATGCCCCGATATTCCTCCTTCTGAGGGAATATGATCAGGTTATGGCCGGACTCGGAGAATCGCCTGAGGACACGGGACTGCAGGAGAAGCTTTTTGCCCTTCAGAAAAGGATGGATGAGCTTGATGGCTGGGAAGCGGATGCCAGCGCGAAGGCGATCTTAAACAAGCTCGGCATTGAGGAATACAGCAGGAAGATCGGGGAGCTTTCCGGAGGGCAGAAGAAGAGGGTTGCCCTTGCACAGGTGCTGATCCAGTCTCCGGATCTTCTTATTCTTGATGAGCCGACCAACCATCTTGATTATGAAACCGTTAAGTGGCTGGAGGATTATCTTAGCCGATTCAATGGCGCGCTCCTGCTGGTCACGCATGACCGTTATTTTCTCGACCGGGTAACCAACAGGATGTTCGAATTGGATGGTGGAAGTCTTTACAGCTATAAAGGCAATTATGCCGCATTCCTGGAAGCAAAGGCCGTCAGGGAGGAAAACGAGGCAGCTACTATTGAAAAGCAGAAAAATCTTTTCCGCAGGGAACTGGAATGGATCAGAAGAGGTGCAAAAGCAAGAAGCACCAAGCAAAAAGCCAGGATTCAGCGCTTTGACCAGCTGGAAGACACCCTGTCTTCTGTCAAAGCATCGGAAAAGCTTGATATGGCTTTATCCGGAAGCAGGCTCGGAAAACAGGTTTTTGAGCTGAAAGATGCTTCAAAAGAGCTTGGCGGTACGGTCGTGCTTGATGATTTCAGCCTATTGGTCAAGCCTGGCGACAGAATCGGAATAATAGGGAGAAACGGGACAGGAAAATCCACGCTTCTGAATGTACTAGCCGGCAAAATCCCCCTGGATTCAGGTGAGCGCATCATCGGCCAGACAGTCAAGGTAGCTTATTATACGCAGGAAAGCGAAGACATGGACGAAAACAAAAGAATGATCGAGTATTTGAAGGAGACAGCCGAGATCGTGCATACATCTGATGGGAAAACGATTTCGGCAGCACAGATGCTCGAGCGCTTCCTTTTCCCGTCAAGCACCCATGGAACACCGATCAGGAAGCTTTCCGGCGGTGAAAAGAGAAGGCTTTATCTTCTAAAGATCCTTCTGTCAGAGCCGAATGTCCTTTTGCTGGATGAGCCGACAAATGATCTGGATACACAGACACTGACCGTGCTTGAAGACTATCTCGATGATTTTGCAGGGGTGGTCATAACTGTTTCCCATGACCGCTATTTTCTTGATAAAGTGGCAGAGCAGCTGCTCATCCTTGAAGGAGGGGGCAGAATCGGCTCTTACTATGGGAACTATACAGAGTATATTGAGAGCCAGCCTCAGCAGGCAAAGCCAAAGAGCGTGAAGCAGGAACCTAAGCCTAAGCAGGAGGCAAAGCCAAAGAAGAAGCGCATGTCTTACAATGAGCAGAGAGAGTGGGAAAGCATCGATGGAAAAATTGCAGCTGCCGAAAAGCGCCTTGAAGAAATTGCAGGTGAGATGGCAGTAACGGGCAGCGATTTCATGAAGGCAAATGAACTTCTCGAGGAAGAAGCAAGTTTAAATGAACAGCTTGAAGAGCTTATTGAAAGATGGAGCTATCTGGCCGAGCTTGCAGAGGGCTGAGAGCAAGTACAGCAGAAGCAGAGGGCCGGCAATGGCCGGGCCCTGTATGTTAAGATGAAACAAAATTTATCTACTCATGAGGAGGAACCATCATTGAAAATAAAATCGATTGAGCCTACGCCAAGCCCGAATACGATGAAAATCATCCTTGATGAAGAATTGCCTATGGGCAAGAGCAATAATTATAAAAAGGACAAGACAGAAGGAGCGCCAAAGGTTGTTTTAGATATCCTTCAGGTAGAAGGAATCAAAGGGGTATATCATGTAGCAGATTTCCTCGCGGTCGAACGAAATGCAAAATTTGACTGGAAAGAGCTTCTCCCCCAGGTCCGTAAGGCATTCGGCGAGGAAGCAGAAGAATCAGGCGGTGAGGCAGCCCTGAATGAACATTATGGCGAGGTAAAAGTCCAGGTGCAGATGTACAAAGATATTCCGATGCAGATCAAACTGACTGACGGAACTGAAGAGAAGCGCTTTGGACTGCCGGAAGCTTATGTACAGGCAGTCCGGGGTGTGCAGCAGCCTGATGATAATGTTGTCATGAGCAGAAAGTGGAAGGAGTTCGGTGTCAGGTACGGGGATATGGACCAGGTCGGGCAGGATATTCTTGAAGAATTGCTGGCAGCCTATCCTGAAAGCAGGCTGAAGAGCCTTATCGAGCAAGGAAAGCATGGCGCAGCTGCAGACAGCAGGCCTGCAAGGACAAAAAGGAAGCTGGTCCCAGAGGATCTTGACAGCGAGGATTGGCGGATACGCTATCAGCTGATGGAACAGATGGAAGATCCGGGGGTGGAGGATTATCCTGTCCTCGAAAAGGCGCTTGAAGACGAGAAGGCTTCGATCCGCAGGCTGGCAGCCGTTTATCTCGGAATGATTGAAGACAAAAGTGTTCTTCCATATCTATATAAAGCTTTGAAGGATAAAAGTGTAACTGTAAGGAGAACGGCGGGTGACTGCTTATCAGACCTTGGCTTTGCTGAAGCAGAGGAAGCGATGATGGATGCCCTCCAGGATACGAGCAAGCTTGTCCGCTGGCGCGCTGCCATGTTCCTGTATGAAGAAGGTACTGAAAAAGCGCTCCCGGCTTTAAAGGATGCTGAAGAAGATCCTGAATTTGAAGTCAGCATGCAAATCAAGATGGCCATTGAACGGATTGAACAGGGTGAAGAGGCCAAGGGTTCTGTGTGGAAGCAAATGACCGAAGCCAGGAACCAAAGCAGCTGACCTGTTAGCATTCGTTTATCAATGAAAAGAAGGGTCCGGAACGAAATGTTCCGGACCCTTCTTCCATTTTTGCCGGAGTTGTACTGTATTGCTTTAGTGCTAACTTGCTTTTTAGCAATAAAAAATCATTTAATTTTGTGAAAATTATTGCAATTGCTGAAAAAGTCCTCTATATTGAAAAGAAAATCTTTCAGGAGGGCTTGTAATTGGGAAGAGATCTTAGAATAAAAAGCCATGTAATCAGCGAGGATGAAAGACGCGCTCCAAACCGTGCAATGCTGCGGGCAGTGGGATTTACAGATGAAGATTTCAAAAAGCCGATGATCGGCATTGCAAGCACATGGAGTGAAGTCACTCCGTGCAATATACATATCAATGAACTTGCATTCAAGGCGAAGGATGGAGCAAGGGAAGCCGGGGGAGCTCCGCTTGTATTCAATACGATTACTGTATCTGACGGAATTTCCATGGGGACAGAAGGGATGAGGTACTCCCTTCCGAGCCGTGACCTGATTGCTGATTCTATTGAAACGGTCGTTGGCGGTGAAAGCCTGGACGGCTTTGTTGCCATTGGGGGCTGCGACAAAAATATGCCCGGCTGCCTGATGGCCATTGCAAGGATGAACCTGCCTGCCGTGTTTGTGTATGGGGGCACAATCAAGCCTGGCAAGCTGCAGGGGCAGGATATCGATATTGTGTCTGTATTTGAAGGGGTAGGACAGTTTAATGGCGGGGCCATTGATAAAGCTGGACTCAATGAGATTGAATGCCATGCATGTCCTGGCGCAGGCTCCTGCGGAGGAATGTACACAGCCAATACGATGGCGAGCGCGATCGAGGCACTGGGGATGAGCCTTCCGGGCAGTTCCTCCAATCCGGCAGAAACGGATGAAAAGCGCCAGGATTGCCATGAAGCAGGAAAGGCAGTCTACCGCCTTCTGGAGCAGGATATCAGGCCAAGGGATATTCTCACGAAGAAAGCGTTTGAGAATGCGATCACTGTCGTGATGGCCTTGGGCGGATCGACAAATGCCATCCTCCATTTGATGGCTATCGCCCACTCTGCTGAAGTGGACCTGTCACTTGAGGACTTCAACCGCCTCCAGAAAACCGTTCCCCATATCGCCGATTTGAAGCCGAGCGGAAAATATGTCATGCAGAACCTGCATGAAGCCGGTGGAGTGAGTGCAGTAATGAAGATGTTATTAAGGGAAGGGCTTCTTCACGGAGATTGCCTGACTGTTACAGGGAAGACGCTCGCTGAAAATCTGGAAGAGGCAGAAGACCTGAAAGCCGGCCAAAAGGTCATCTACCCGCTCAACGCTCCTCTGAGGGAAAACGGGCCGCTCGTAGTCCTGAAAGGCAATCTTGCCCCGGAAGGCGCTGTAGCGAAGGTATCAGGACTGAAGGTCACCAGGCACACAGGGCCTGCCAAAGTGTTTGATGATGAGGAGTCTGCTACAGATGCTGTCCTGAAGGGTGACATTCAGGCCGGTGATGTACTGGTTATCAGGTATGAAGGGCCAAAAGGAGGGCCTGGCATGCCTGAAATGCTTTCCATTTCCGGAATACTTGTAGGAAAAGGGCTCGGAGAAAGCGTAGCATTACTGACAGACGGGCGCTTTTCTGGGGGGACTCACGGCCTTGTGGTAGGACATATTGCTCCGGAAGCACAGGTTGGCGGGCCGATCGCACTCATACAGACGGGTGATACAATTACGATCGACAGCACCGAGCAGACACTTGAAGTGGATGTCTCTCCTGCTGAGCTGGAAGAGCGGAAGAAATCCTGGAATCCTCCTCCGCTTCTGGCACGCGGAGCCCTTGCTAAATATACAAGGCTTGTTTCATCCGCCTCCAGGGGGGCTGTCACTGACCATTTTGAGGAAGAGCCCGCAGCCAGGCCGCTTAAAGTATAAAATGCCGTCCGATTGCAAATCGAGCTGACATTATAGTATGCTATCATTGCAAACGTTTAAAGGAGGCAAACAAACATGTCTATGGCATATGAAGAATATATGAGGCAGATGGTAAAGCCGATGCGTGCAGAACTTACACGGGCAGGCTTCAATGAGCTGGCTACAGAAGAAGAGGTTGAACAGTTTATGGAGAATACAGAAGGGACAACGCTCGTTGTTGTCAACTCTGTCTGCGGATGTGCGGCCGGACTGGCACGCCCTGCTGCGACCCAGGCTGTCATGCACGCTGAAAAAAAGCCCGATAACCTTGTGACTGTATTTGCCGGGCAGGATAAAGAAGCGACAGCAAAGATGCGCGAATATTTTGAGGGGATCGAACCTTCTTCCCCAAGCATGGCTTTAATGAAAGGGAAGGAAGTTTTACACTTTATCCCGCGCCATGATATTGAAGGCTTTCCGATGGAAACCATCATGGAAAAT
Source organism: Bacillus infantis (assembly GCF_020171945.1). Lineage (GTDB taxonomy): Bacteria > Bacillota > Bacilli > Bacillales > Cytobacillaceae > Bacillus_AB > Bacillus_AB infantis_A. The sequence continues at coordinate 147,605 of NZ_JAIVAP010000005.1, forward strand.
CTTCTGGGTGCATTTGAAGAAAACTGCTGAAGCAACACAGGAAAGGATGCCTTAAAAGGCATCCTTTCGCATTTTTTGCATTTTCTCAATTTGCTGTCCATGAGGACTGATAGCCAATTATCATTTTAGTCAGGAAGGTAGAAACGATGTTTGTAACAACAGCGGGCAGGACAAGCCCTGTCATGATTCAGGAGGCGAAAGAAGCGGCAGCTGAACTGGGAGTCCCTTTTCATCCCCGAAAGAGCCTCTCTGTCTCTTCACTGCAGGAGCAGTGGCAGGATGATTGCATTGTATATGGCAAAAACAGACTTGAATTATTTCCATATGGTGAAAGTTCACCGTATTTCTTTCATCCCAATTCTGCAGCATTCAGGATAAAAAGGCTGATGAGAGGCGAGCCTGATCCCTTTTTGGAAGCGGCAAAAATTGAGCCCGGGGACACTGTGGCGGACTGCACGCTCGGCCTGGCTTCAGACAGCATCATTGCAAGCTATGCAGCAGGTCCTTCCGGTAAAGTGACCGGTGTGGAAGGCAATCCCTTTCTTGCTTATCTTGCAGAGAAGGGGCTTAAAACCTGGAAGTCCGGAGTTCCGCAAATGGATGAGGCGATGGAGAGGGTCGAGGTCATCAGTGCTCTCTCCCTTGACTACTTGAAGGGCAGGCAGGACCAGTCCGCAGATATCGTTTACTTTGACCCCATGTTCGAGGAAAAACTTGTGGACTCCGACGGAATCAAGGAACTGGCTAAGTTTGCTGTGTATGGACTCTCCGGAGAACTGATAGAAGAAGCCAAAAGGGTTTCGCGGAAGAGGGTCGTCCTGAAAGACCATTTCCGAAGCGAGAGATTCAGCACCTTCGGCTTTGAGGTCTACCGGCGGAAATCCTCCCGGTTTCACTTCGGGGTCCTTGAAAGAAAAAGATAAGCAGGCATCATTAAAGCGCAGGATTTCAGCCCTGCGCTTTGAATTTATTTTCCGTTTCCCTTAATCCGTAATTGTCAGGAATACAAAGTATCCCAGCGTCAGCAGGCATACAGCTACAAAAACAATTTCCCAATTCATTATTCTCCTCCTCAGACTATGTATTCATTTACCATTAGTCTTATATCATTCCCAATATTTTCTCTCTTTAATCGCTTTTTTCTAGGAAACTTTCTTTTTTTTCAAAAATTTATCTCCCGGCTTTTTCTTTTTCCCTAAAAAAAGAGTATAATATTTTCTAAGTAAGCTTCAGGCTTCAAAGAATGCTGGAGGGTTCTAGTATGAAGATTTCCATGGCAGAGAGAATGGATGCATTTAGGGAAAGTGTATTTGCAGAATTATCCCGGCTGAAGAAAGCGAAAATCTCAGCAGGTGAAGATGTGATTGATTTGAGCATCGGCAGCCCTGACCTCCCGCCTCCGTTATTTGTCAGAGAGGCGATTGCTGAGGGGGCGCTGGACAGCACCCAGTACGGCTACTCCCTTGCAGGGACAGAAAGCTTCTGCAATGCAGTCAGCTCCTATTACCAGAAGAATCACGATGTATACATAGATCCCAAGGAACAATGCTCCCTCCTTATGGGCTCCCAGGATGGTCTTGTCCATCTCCCGCTTGCTTTATGCAGCCCGGGCGAATATATACTGATGCCCGATCCTGGATATACCGCATATGCAGCAGGTGCCGCCCTTGCAGGTGCAAAGATATATCCAATGCCTCTCATGAAAGAAAAGCAGTTTCTCCCGGATTTCTCAGAAATACCGGAAGAAATAAGGAAAAAGGCGAGACTGATGATCTTAAACTTTCCCGGCAATCCTGTTCCCGGCCTTGCAAATGAAGCGTTTTTCAGGGAGGCAATAGAGTTTGCCAAAAAATACGAGATTGTCATATTGCATGATTTTGCATACTCTGAGCTCTATTTTGAAGAAAAACCGGTAAGCTTTTTAGCTGTCGAAGGCGCATTTGAAACAGGGATAGAAATGAATTCCCTTTCTAAGAGCTTCAACATGGCAGGCTGCAGGATTGCCTATGCAGCTGGAAATGAAGACATCATCCGCATGATTTCAGATCTGAAATCCCATCTGGATTACGGAGTATTCCATCCCATCCAGACCGCGGCTGCCAGGGCTCTTGCAGATCAGTCGAATTTCCTGGCCGAATCAAGAGAGGTCTACAGGAAGCGGAGAGACGCCCTTGTAGAAAGCCTTCATAAGGCAGGCTGGGATGTTGAAAGCCCGAAAGGTTCAATGTTCGTATGGGCAGAAATCCCAAACGGCATCTGCTCCAGGGAGTTCAGCATCCTCATGCTGGAGGAAGCTGGAGTGGCTGTTACACCGGGAAGCGCGTTCGGCGAAGCCGGCGAGGGATTCGTACGGATTGCACTCGTGCAGCCTGAAGACAGGCTCCGGCAGGCCGCTAAGAAAATAAGCTCTTCCGGAATATTAAAAAAAGAATCTATCGTTTGAAAATAGTCTTATATGAGGAGGGATAAAAATGCCTAAGTGGCTGCGCAAATCGTTTGTGGTGATGGTAACCATCCTTACCTTCGGGCTGGTTACGCCTTCACAGGCATTTCTGTATGATAATGCAAACCAGGACAGGTCTCCGAAGCGCGATATTCTGGAGGCCCAGGCCGAAGAACTGGAACTTGCTTCGCCTGAAGAGGATGAGGCATCGATCAGGCAAAGGTTTGTCCAGACTGCTGTCCAGGAGGCAGAGAACCAGTCATATATTAAATTCGGGGGAAAGATTAAACCCGTCATTGAAGATGAGTTCCGCGAAGTCATCCTGCCGAATATTGAAAAAGCAGTGGAGGAAACAGCTGCAAGGATACCGGGCAGCGATCTTGGCAATCTGGAAATTACAGAATGGCCAGGCGGGGGGAATTCAGAAAAAATCTTCCATATTGTCAACCGGCAGTCCAATGAAGATGTCCTCCGTTTCCATGTCAGGAGGGACCACCCGCCCCAGGAGGGATACTGGTTCAACTTCCATTACCATACCTCTGAGGATGCCTTCCAAAAGCATCATGAGCTGGGCTCCATCTACTGGAATAAAAATACTCCGCCAAAATGGCTGAGCTGAGATTTGAAATGTAAGCAAAAATATGAAAAAATATGCTTGTAGTTTTGAAACTTTTTAAAGATTAAAACGTAAGCATACTATCACAATAATTGGAGGTAGAAAAAATGGCAGTAAGTTTATCAAAAGGACAAAAGGTAGATTTGACAAAATCCAATCCGGGCCTTACCAATGTAATCGTAGGTGTTGGCTGGGATGTAAATAAGTATGACGGGGGAACAGACTTTGACCTTGATTCCTCGGTTTTCCTTCTGGGAGAGAATGGCAAGGTTACTTCCGAAGCGGATTTTGTTTTCTATAACAACACAACAGGCGGAAATGGCTCTGTCGTACATACGGGAGATAACCGGACAGGCGAAGGAGAAGGCGATGATGAGCAGGTAAAGGTTGAACTCGGTGCTGTGCCGGCTAATGTCCAGCGCATCACATTCACCATCACGATCCATGATGGCGAGGCGCGCAGCCAGAACTTCGGACAGGTATCCAATTCTTATGTCCGCATCCTTAACGGCGAAACAAATGAAGAGCTGATCCGTTATGACCTTGGAGAAGACTTCTCCATCGAGACAGCTCTTGTTGTAGGAGAACTGTACAGGCACGGCGGAGAGTGGAAATTCAGCGCGATCGGGTCCGGCTATCAGGGCGGCCTTGGCGCACTTGCAACTGACTTCGGCCTGCAGGTTGGATAACCCCTTTTTTATTGAACTTTGAGACTCGGCTCTGCCGGGTCTTTCGTTAGCACTTATATAGGTAATGGAGGAACTTCAGGAGATGACAATTATTCAAAGTATTATTGATACATATGCCGCATTTTTTGACTGGCAGATGTGGGCCGAGGTCCTGACTGACCCGGTAAGCTGGGGTCTTATTGGAACCCTGGTCATATTAGAGGGGCTGCTGTCAGCCGACAATGCGCTGGTTCTGGCTGTTATGGTAAAGCACCTTCCGCCTGAAAAGCGCAAAAAGGCACTTTTCTATGGTTTGCTTGGTGCGTATGCTTTCCGTTTCATTGCAATCGGGATCGGTGTATTCCTGATTAAGCTTTGGTGGGTAAAAATCCTTGGTGCCGGCTACCTGGCATGGCTTTCAATCAAGTATTTTATCGACAAGAAGAAAGGCCTCGGCGATGATGAGGAGCTCGAAGGGATGAACCAGGGCGGCTTGCTGATCCGCCTGTTCGGTACCTTCTGGGGTACAGTTGCAGCAGTTGAATTGATGGATATCGCTTTCTCTGTAGACAGTGTCCTGGCAGCATTCGGTGTCTCTCAGGAAATTTGGGTTCTTCTTCTCGGCGGAATGCTTGGTGTCCTTATGATGCGTGGCGTTGCAGGGGTGTTCCTAAAGCTTATTGACAAAGTGCCTGAGCTGGAAACAAGTGCCTATGTGCTGATTTTGATCATTGCCCTAAAGATGCTTTTAGGCGTATTCCATATTCATATTGACCATATCTACTTCTTCCTCCTGCTGATTGTTGTCTTCGGTGCGACTTTCATCGTCCACTTTATGAATAAAAAGAAGGCTGAGCAGGGCCAGAAAAGCAACTGACAGATGTATAGAAACAGGGAAAGGGAACTGACAATTGTCCGCTCCTTTTCTTTTTATCCTTTTTTGGCAGTTTAAAAGCTTCTTAGATTGGACAGGTATGCTTAGGGGGATGCTTGATAAATCCCTGCAGCCAAGTGCTTCCCTCTTTTATTTTACTATGCATTGGATAGGAGAATTGAAATGAAATTATTTGCTGATTTGGAAGCCCGGGAGATTGACAGGCTCTTTTATAAAAAACCAGGGTCTTTCTCTAAACGTTCCCCAAAAGAGCTTTTGTCCTATTGTTTAGGCGCAACACTTTATATGCCTGCAACAAGGCCCAATATTCATCAGGATCTGCTTTCAAAGAAGCATTCTGGCCTTACTTCCATGGTGATCTGCCTGGAAGATGCCATTGGCGATACAGAAGTGGAGCAGGCCGAAAAAAGCCTGCTGGCAGAGCTCAAGCTCCTCCATCAAGAGCTTGGGAAGGGATATTTCCAGGAGGACGATCTGCCGCTTATTTTTATTAGGATCCGCAGCCATGGGCAGCTGGTGAGGCTGTTTTCCAGGATGGGCCAGGAGATAAGCATGCTGACAGGAGTTGTCATTCCTAAATTTGACCCTGTGGAAGGTGCACAATCACTGGCAGAAATCAGCCGCAGGAATAGAGAAGGCCACGTTCTATATGCCATGCCGATTCTGGAAACGAAGAAAATCATCCAGAAAGAAACAAGAGTTGGTGAGCTTCTGGACATAAAAGCACTTCTTGAACAATACAGGGATATAATCCTCAATGTCAGGATAGGTGCGACCGATTTTTCCGGCCTGTACGGCATCAGGAGAAATTCGGATAACACCGTTTATGATATTGCGGTCATACGGGACTGCATTGCTGATATTATAAATGTATTTGTGCGTGCAGACAGCCATTTCACGGTTTCTGGGCCGGTCTGGGAATACTTTTCCTCTAAGGACAGAATGCTTAAGCCTCAGCTGAGGCAGACGCCCTTCCTGGAGAAGTATGGGGAAGCAGGCATCAGGATGAGGACGGGGCTGATCGATAAGCATATGGACGGCCTGATCCGTGAAATTATGATGGATATTGCCAATGGCCTGACAGGAAAGACTATCATCCATCCTACCCATATAAGGCCGGTGCAGGCTTTGAATGCCGTTACCCTTGAAGAGTACGAGGATGCGCGGAATATTGCCGCGAGCGCGGAAGGAAGCATTGGTGTCATGAAGAGTGTTTATTCAAACAAAATGAATGAAATCAAGCCGCATTTATATTGGGCGCAGAAAATTTTATTGAAATCTGAAATATACGGGGTGCTTCATGAAGAATACTCATACATTGACCTGCTCGAAAAAGAAGTATTTGCTTCCAGTTATTGAGGGGCTGAACGTTGAACTTGATATAACTGAAAATCCATATAACATACCAGTTGATCATTTTTTTACAATGGCTGCCCGTATCAATAAGAAGAGGTCATTCCTTTTTGTTAGCAAACTGCTGGGGAAGCATCTGCCTATCCATCCGGAAAAGGGTCTGATCACTGGAGAGCTGCTGGCCGCACGGTATGCCGAATTAAAGGAAGGCTGGCCGCTGCCTGAAACAGAAGAGCTTCTGGCAGCCTTTTTGCAGGAGCAGGCAGGAAGCAGGCCGTCGATCCCCTTTATTGATAAGAAATATAATCCGGTGATCATCGGGTTTGCAGAGACTGCAACCGCGCTTGGACACAGCTTTTATAATGCCTTTAAGGCAGCAGGATATTTTCATACTACAAGAGAAATACTTCCTGAAGCGGTCTCCATAATAGACTTTGAGGAAGAGCATTCTCATGCAACCTCCCACCGCTGCTACACGGACAGGGGGCTTCTCGACAACCAGCGTGAAATTATCCTGGTCGATGATGAAATGACCACAGGCAAAACGGCAGTCAATATCATCAGATCCATCCAGGCAGAATTCCCGAGAAGTCAATATACTGTCGCTTCGATATTGGACTGGCGTTCACAGGAAAATATGGCAGCATTCCAGGCGCTTGAAAAAGAACTTGGAATCACCATCAACAGTGTAAGCCTCTTAAAAGGGGAAATGCAGGCTGCAGGAGAACCTGCCATTCACACGAAGATAGAAGACAGAAAGCTGGATGCAGACGGGTACAGCATCAGTTTCATCAATCTGAGGGAATCGGGGCTTTCTTTTGAAAAAGCCGGAAGTTCTTCGGTTACACTTGGAGGCAGGATCCGCAATACCCCCTACCTCAAAGGTACAGGCAGATTTGGGCTCCAAAAGGGCGCGGATGAGCCTGAAAAGGAGCTGGAGGCTGCAGCCGCCCTCCTGGCTAAAAGCAGAAAAGGAGAAAAAACACTCGTCCTGGGAACAGGAGAGTTCATGTACATCCCTATGAAAGTGGCATCGCAAATGGGGGAAGGGGTCTTTTTTCAGTCCACTACACGAAGCCCTGTCCATGTTCTGGACCGCGAAGGGTACGGGGCAAGGGAAGGACTGTCATTTCCCAACCCTGAGGATGCTGATATCAGGCAATTTGTCTATAATATCACCCCCGGATTTTATGATGAGCTCTTTATCCTCTTTGAACGGGAACCGGATCGGGAAGCGCTTGTCCCATTGCTGGAGGAACTGAAGAAAACAGAGGTCAAGGATATAAAAATCGTTTATTTTAATGGAGGGTACAACAATGGCTGAAACAGCAGCAGCTTTTGGCTCCTACAGCATGGAAGATGTCATCTTTCTGCTGAAGGACCTCAGTGCATACGAACTGGAAGGGGCAACTGAAAACAGGGAGAAAAAGATTCAGTCAGGCCAGCATTACAGCGAGACGCTTCCAATTGAGTACATTCCTCCAGCCCATTATATAGAGCTGTACCGGAAAACGCTTGAAGACTATAAGGAAAAGGTGGCGCTTTGCACAGCGGTAACGGCGGAAAAGCTGCTCAGCAGAAAAGGAAACAAGATTGTCCTCGTTTCCCTTGCTAGGGCAGGCACCCCGGTCGGGATCCTGATGAAGCGGTATATAGAGCATGTATACGGGACAACCCTTCCCCATTACAGTATCTCCATCATCCGGGACAGGGGAATTGATGAGAATGCACTGAAATACATAATAGAAAAGCATCCCGGCTGCAAGATTCAGTTTGTGGACGGCTGGACAGGCAAGGGGGCTATCTCGATTGAATTGTCAAAAGCATGCAGCAGTATGAATGAAAAATATGGCTGGAATCTTGATGACACCCTTGCTGTCCTCGCAGATCCAGGCTATTGCACCAGCCTGTACGGAACAAGGGAAGACTTTTTGATTCCAAGCGCCTGCCTGAATTCGACTGTTTCCGGTCTTGTCAGCAGGACGGTCCTCAATGATTTAATCGGGCCTGATGATTTCCACGGTGCAAAATATTATCGCAGTCTTGCAGAAGCAGATGTTTCCAATGAATATATCAGCATAATAGAAGCGCAATTTGATTCTGTTGTGGAGGAGGCGAAAAAACTTTGTGAAGGCTATTCTGCCGATGCTGAATCCGAACCTGATTTCAGGGGGATGGAGGAAGTACTGGCAATCAAAGAGGAATATGATATTGAAAGCACGAATTTTGTTAAGCCCGGCGTTGGTGAAACAACACGCGTGCTGTTAAGGAGAGTGCCCTGGAAAATACTGATGAGGGACCCTGAAAGCCCTTATGTCAGGCATATCAAACTGCTTGCTGAAGAACGCGGGGTAGAAATCGTCCGGTATCCTGACATGAGCTATACATGCTGCGGACTGATCAAAAAGGTTGGCGGCCAGTCATGAATATGTTTGCAACAGATCTTGACAGGACTATGATTTATTCAAACAGAGCACTTGAAGATCTTGGCTGTGAGCAAGATCTCCAATTGTCAGCCGCCGAAATGAAGGAAGGGCAGCCTGCTGCATTCATGACTGCAAGGTCGTTTACCCTGTTAAGAGAGCTTGCAGAGGAGGCACTCGTTGTGCCTGTCACGACCAGGACATATGAACAGTATAAAAGAGTAGGGATATTTGGAAGAGATATCCCTGTCTCCTATGAGGTCACTTCAAATGGAGCTCAAATCCATTTTAAGGGAAAACTGCTGGCTGAGTGGACAGAGCTGGTAGATAAGCGGCTTAAAGAGGAATGCGCTCTTCAGGAGGAAATAGCTGAGTTTGCTGCAGGATGCAAATTTTCCGGAACACTGAAAAAGGCGGGAGATTCCTTTTTTTACTATATCCTCGAGGAGCGCATCAGCCTCCAGGAAAAGAAAAAGCTGGAAGAGGATGTCCGCCGTCTGGGATGGCGGATATCTCTGCAAGGCAGGAAGCTTTATTTTATGCCGATCCCTGTTTGCAAGGGTGAGGCGGTTAAATTCATCAGCAAAAGAGAGGGAGCAGATATTCTTGCCGGTGCGGGAGATTCCCTTCTCGATTATGATTTCCTGAAGGTATGCCATCATGCGTTTGTCCCGGATCATGGAGAGCTTTCTATGGAGATGCCTCATGGATTCAGCTGCCATTTTTCGGAGAACAGGGGCATACTTGCCGGAGAAGAAATCCTCCTGAAGGCATACAAGCTGCTTCTTGGCCGGGAAGCTGCCGTCAGAGGAAATCCCGACCGCGGCCGGACTGCCCTTTTATAAAGAAATGAAGCAATAGCAGGAGCAGGCTCCCAAATGCATAAAAAGCAAGAAAAATCGCAAGCGCATAAGGCGGCGAGTGGTGAAGCGGGTATGTCATGATAGCGAGCATAGCCGACCATAACAGGAGGTCAATGAATTGGTAAGCGCCTGAAGTCATGATTTGGCGGACAGCCTCCAGTTCGTTCCTGCAGCTTTCATAGGAAGGTCTTTTAATCAGGAAGCGCAAGGGATCACCTTCTTTTATTATTTGTACTCAACTATATGCAGGGAAAAGCCCGTTGGTGATTGTGCCGGAGAAGAGTGAATATAACTTGTTTTGATGTTATTGAAACTTTTTTCGGGCTGATCCGTATATTCTAATAGAGCTAAAAGCCAGTGCTGAAGGCTATCGTTGTTAAAACTTGCACCTGATATGATATGATGAAAGAAATTTACATAAGCCATTAGGGCTAAATCTTTCGCTCCTAGAGGGAAGGGATAATCATGTATCCAACTTACAATAAATTAAAGGTCAATCTGCTGCCTGTGTCTGCGGACAATTGGCTGACTGCAATTAAAAAGCGAAGCTCAGACCGTCCGCATTACCAGGCAGGCGACGGCATCATCCAGATCAGCCAGGTTGCTGCCAGGTTTCTGGGCATTCCTGCGGATGAAGATGAATACTATAATCAGCTTTATGATTATATACACTCACCTGATAATGGACTTATCCTTTTAAGCAGCGATACTCTTGATAAAACGATCGACAACCAGCATTTCCAGGCCATTCAAAAGGTATTGAACATCAACAGGGAGCAGAAGCTTTCAATCAACCGCTTCATCGCCTTCCTTGATGGTGAGCAGCTTCTCATAAAGCCTGATAATCCCCTTGTCCATAGAAAGGTAAGGGAGGCATTCACTAAAGTCATTGAGATGTTTGCCGGGAGGGAAAAAGATGGCCTTGAAAGCCCGGACTTTCGAAGGGTGCTTGTAGATCTTGTGAAATGGTCCATTAACCATCTCTCCCAGCCGCTAAGCGGCAGCAATCCGGAAGAAAGCATGCCGAAATTTCTCTGGTATGGAGAAGCAAGCAAGAGCCAGCAATATTTCCTGTCATTCATCTTTTTTCTTGGCTGTGATCTCGCGGCTTTCAGCCCGGATGGCCAGGATGTCCTTGCGCTCGCCGACCCGGGCAAAGAAGAGACATTTGTCCAGCAGTATCCGGGGCAGAAGGCAGCTGAACCTTTTCCCAGAGAGAAAAGGAGGAGGAAATCAACGGTGGCCTATAAAGCCTCAAGAGAAATCGAAACCATCCTTAACCACGAAGGCTCAGGCCTTTATAAGGCATGGCAGCTGAGGGACTATAAACCTTCAGCTGTGACGCTGAAAACAACGTATGATGAACTGTTTATCCTTGCCAAAGAAAAAGCGATGATCAGGCCGAATTTTGAAGTCAGCGGCGGTGAAGTGAAGATCCCTTCCATTTTTTCGAAAATCAACGGAGTGAGCAAAAGCCGGAAAGAATATTGGGACCGCTTGCATGCACTTGCGGAGAATGACTGCAGCTTCCTGATCAGACAGTTCCCTTTTTCAAATCCCCTGACAAGCGACTTTCGCTTTCATTACAGAAATGCCCTTGGGAAAGACGGGAAGCTCGATCCTGACATCATTATGGGCTCTCACTACTGGAAATACGGCCATCTTCCCGGCGGCCTCCAGAAAGGGATCTCACACGCAATCAGGAATCTATGCGCAAAGCCGGAGCTTAAGCCCAGCCATAATGAGAGCCAGGAAGAAATCAGCATCTATTTATTTACACAGGCAATGCAGATGCCGGCCAGCATCCTGAAGCTTCTGCAGAAGTTTGACTACTCTCAGGATGTGCCTAAGCTGATTCTCTATAACAATGAAATGAATGGTACGATGACAAGGAGCGACGCAGCCCTCCTGCTTCTCCTGAACCAATTTGGAGTTGATATCATCGTGTATAATCCGCCAGGCCACAATGATCTTGAAAACTATGTCAATGAAGGTGTCTTTGATTCGCACTGGCTGGAAGAAGTGGTCTTTGACCAGGACTATAAAGAGCCTTCACTGATCAAGAAAGTGTTTCTGCAAGGGCTATTGAAAAATTTGAAAGGAGACTAAATCATGAATGATCCGCAACGAGCCAATGCGGGACTGGTTACCCAGGAACCGGCTGATGTGCTTACAGAAACGAAGGTGCCGGAAATAAAGCTGGCACTGAGGCAGGAAGCGGAAGTACAGAATCTTGCCAGATCGATCGATGAACGTGATCAGATACAAATACTGGAATTTGGTAAAGAACCAGCTCAGCAGATTTCCCGCTTCTCTGACCAGATTCTCGGCAATATGAGGGCTACCAAGGTGGAAGACTCAGGTGTCCTCCTGAAGCAGCTAGGTAAAATCATGGACAGGTTCGACAAAAAGGATTTTGAACAGACTTCAGGCGGTTTGTTCGGAAAGCTGTTCAAGCGCGGGGAAAAAATGATTGAAAAGCTCTTTGGCAAATATCAGACAATGGGCAAGGAAATTGACAAAGTTTATGTGGAGATTTCCAAGTACCAGAGTGAAATGGTGGACTCCACCAATATGCTTGAGCAGATGTACGACCAGAACTACCAGTATTATCTAACGCTTGAAAAGTATGCAGTTGCAGGCGAAATGAAGGCAGAGGAGCTCAAAAGCACCCAGCTTCCTCAGCTGGAAGCAAAAGCGGCATCTGGAGATCAGATAGCCTCCATGCAGGCCGATACACTCCGCAATAGCATCGACCTTCTCGAGCAGCGTGTCTATGACCTGGAAATGGCGAAGATGGTGGCACTGCAGACAGCTCCCCAAATCCGCCTTCTCCAAAGAGGGAACACGAAGCTGATTGGGAAAATCAATTCAGCGTTTGTTACAACTATTCCGATTTTTAAAAACGGCCTGATTCAGGCGGTTGCGGCAAAGCGCCAGAAGCTGGTTGCAGATTCCATGAGCGAACTTGACCGCAGAACCAATGAGATGCTCGTCCGCAATGCCCAGAATATTTCAAACCAAAGTGCAGAAATAGCCAGGCTTGCCGGAGGTCCGAGCATCAAGATTGAAACGATTGAAGAATCGTGGAACATCATCATGAAGGGGATGCAGGAAACGAAATCGATTGAAGATGAAAACAGGCGCTTGAGGGAAGAAGGCACAAAGAGGCTCGAACAGCTGCAGGAAAACTTCAAAAATATGAAAAACCAAGGCTGATAGCGCTTTTTTCAGCCTGACTCCGGGATGTTAAATAAAAATAATACAGAAAAGTAAATTTATGAGGTGAAATGAATGGCGATTAATTTGCAAAAAGGACAAAGAGTAGATCTGACAAAAGGAAATCCGGGATTATCGAAAATTATGGTCGGCCTCGGATGGGATCCGGTTGAAAACAAAGGAGGAGGCGGACTTCTCGGCTCTCTTTTCGGCGGAGGAGGAGGCGCCAATGTCGATTGTGATGCTTCAGTCATCATGCTTGGTGAGAATGATAAATTAAGGAATAACAGCGATGTAATCTATTTTGGGAACCTGAAAAGTTCTGATGGCAGTGTACAGCACACCGGTGATAATCTGACTGGAGAAGGAGATGGAGATGATGAGCAGATCAATGTAGATCTAAGCCGCGTCCCTTCACACGTCCAGAAGCTTGTTTTTGTAGTGAACATCTATGATGCTGTTAAACGCAAGCAGCATTTCGGCATGATCCGCAATGCGTATATCCGCATTGTGAATCCCATGGGCAGGGAAGAGCTTATCCACTATAACCTCACTGACGATTACAGCGGCAAGACAAGCCTGGTAGTCGGAGAATTGTACAGGCACGGAACTGATTGGAAATTTGCTGCAGTCGGAACAGGCACAAATGCACCAGGACTGTCTGATGTGGTACGCTCTTATACTTAATAAGCTGGACTATTAGATAATAATTGAAAACTATTAACAGAGGTGAAGAAAAAATGAGCATCAATCTTTCTAAGGGGCAGCGCATCGATCTGACCAAAAGCAATCCGGGCCTGACAAAAGTGATCATAGGGCTTGGCTGGGACACTAACCGCTATTCAGGAGGCGGCGACTTTGACCTGGATGCGTCTGCATTCCTGGCTGATGAAAATGGAAAAGTCGTCCAGGACCACGATTTTATTTTCTATAACAATCTTGTCCACCCAAGCGGCTCTGTGGAGCATACAGGGGATAACCGGACAGGGGAAGGCGACGGCGATGATGAGCAGATCAAAATCGACTTCAGCAAGGTCCCGGCCCATGTCCACCGCATTGCCATTACTGTCACAATCCACGATGCCGAGAGCCGCAGCCAGAACTTTGGCCAGGTATCCAATTCTTTTGCCCGTGTAGTGAATGAAGACACAAACCAGGAAGTGCTCCGATTTGATCTGGGAGAAGATTTCTCCGTTGAAACGGCCGTTGTCATCTGTGAGCTGTACAGGCATGGAGGAGAATGGAAATTCAATGCTGTCGGCAGCGGTTTTTCCGGCGGTCTTGCTGCCCTGTGCAAAAATTTCGGCCTTGCCGTTTAATTCTTATATACCCAAAAGCCCGGCATGCTGCCGGGCTTTTGCTTTTGGAAAAAATGAGAAATAACGCTTGTTATGAAACGGGTTTCATGCTTTATAATTTTTAGGAAGAAAAGGGCGCCGCTTATCAGGAGCCGGCGTGACGCTGCAGGCGGCGTAACGGCATCAGTGAGCAGTAAGCTCTTTTCTATTGAAAATAAAAAATAGCATTGACAATATAAAAGGTACTGGAATATAATTCATTTAATCATTTTTTATAATTCCAATAAGCTGGGAAAAGGATATGAATCATTTCCGCTGCTTCTGACAGAGAAAAGGGCCGCCGGCTGAAAGCCCTTAGGAGAAAGAAATGAATTTACCGCCTTGGAGCTATCATGGGCAAAGTCCGTCTTTGGCCAACCATGATCGGGAGACCGTTATCCTGTTTGAGCGCCGCATGCGATGCATGAGGCGGAATTAGGGTGGAACCACAGCCGCAATTGTCCCTTATACAGGGAAAATTGCGGCTTTTTGTTGTTCTTAAAGGTTTTTCAAGGTGTTTGCGCTTTTTTCCTTATAAACAAATATAATATCGCGAAGAAAAGGACATGAATCATTTCCGCTGCTTCTGACAGAGAAAAGGGCCGCCGGCTGAAAGCCCTTAGGAGAAAGAGATGAATTTACCGCCTTGGAGCTATCATGGGGAAAGCTGAAGTCTGCAAAACCATGATCGGGAAACCGTTATCTTGTTTGAGCGCCGAATGCAATGCATGAGGCGGAATTAGGGTGGAACCACAGCCGCAATTGTCCCTTGGTACAGGGAGAATTGCGGCTTTTTTTATTTTGGTTGTGATAGTATACCTTGTTGATTTTGGGCTCATTCGTGTGAAACTTTGTTTCACATGCATTTCAGCACAGCTGAAATGCAGCCGGATATTCATTCTGCCGCCATGAAAGCTCGCTTTCTTGGCGGCAGAATGAATATCTGGCTAAAATGAGCCCAAAATCAACAACAATGTTTAACAAAGCCTTTATTTTAGATTAGGAGGAATTAAAATGTCAATTAAAGCAGAAGCAGAAAAGAGAAATCACAGAAAACTGGGGGCTGAGCTTGACCTATTCATGTTCAGGGAAGAAGCACCGGGAATGCCCTTTTATCTTCCAAAGGGGATGCAGGTAAGAAACATTCTGGAAAACCTATGGAAACAAAAACATCAAGTAGCAGGCTATCATGAGGTCAGACACCGATCATGATGAAGCAGGCTTTATGGGAGCAGTCGGGGCACTGGGACCACTATCATGAGAATATGTATTTTTCAAAAGTTGATGAACATGATTATGCGATAAAGCCGATGAGCTGCCCTGGTGCTGTATTGATTTTCAGCAGCAAAAGGAGGAGCTACCGGGAGCTGCCTATCCGGTATGCTGAGCTGGGGCTCGTTCACCGCCATGAACTATCAGGTTCACTTAATGGGCTTTTGCGGGTAAGATCCTTCACACAAGATGATGCCCACCTGTTTGTAAGGGAAGATCAAATAAAAGAAGAAGCAGCAAAAGTGCTGGAGCTGGTGCACGAATTTTATTCTCTGTTCGGCTTTGAATATAAGGTAGAGCTTTCTACTAAGCCTGCTGAATCCATGGGTTCGGAAGAAACTTGGAATCTGGCAGAAGCTGCATTAGAATCGGTCCTGCAGGAAAAGGGCATCCCTTTTGAAATTAATCCTGGCGACGGAGCATTCTATGGCCCGAAAATCGACTTCCATATCACTGATTCACTGGGAAGAAGCTGGCAATGCGGAACTGTTCAGCTTGATTTTCAAATGCCAGAGCAATTCGGCTGCCAATATATCGGCGAAGACAATCTGGCTCACAGGCCAATCATGATCCACCGTGCCATTTACGGATCGATCGAAAGGTTCCTTGCCATCTTGATCGAGCATTTCGCAGGAGATTTTCCTTTCTGGCTTGCACCGGTCCAGGCCATGGTACTTCCGGTTTCTGAGGCTCATATCGGCTATGCAATGGAAGTCAGATCCCATCTTGAGAAAGCCGGCTGCAGGATTGACATTGACAGCAGGGCAGAAAAGCTGGGCTTCAAAATCAGGGAAGCAGAGCTTCAGAAAGTTCCTTATATGATCATCATCGGAGACAAGGAAAAAGAGGAGGGGGGAGCTGCCTTGAGGAGAAAGGGGGCAGGAAATCTTGGAGTATTTGATCTGCAGGAACTGCTGGACAGATTTAGGGATGAAAATAGACCCGGAAGTAAGTAAGGGATAGAACGGGGGTCTTACAGGACCCCTTCTTTTCCAAGTTACTGATTCGGAAAAATTAAGAGGATTAGAGCCTCAAGATAAAAGAGACAAGCCATTCTAAAGCTAAAGATCCTGAACATCAATTCAGCTTAACAGCAAGCCTCTGAAAATACCCATCCTGCCGCGCTTCTGTAAAACTTCCTGAAATTGCCCATGAATCGCGGCCTTTTTACCCAAAATGATATGCTATAATATTTTCATATATACATAGATAGCAGGCAGCAAATGGGGCAGGAAGCGTCTGAGAATGGACAGAAGGTGATAGCATGAGATTCAGGATTTTTTTTCTGCTTATAGTAGTGGCTTCCCTGGCGCTGATGGGAAATTCCCAGGCAGCGATGGGAGGTATAAAACTTAAAGATTTCCCTGGCAACTCTGAGCTTGCCAGCTCCCTGTCTCTTCATTCAGGACAGGATCTGGGCAGGATTATTACTCTTCCTTTGGAGGAATTCGATCAGGAGGAAGCGGCAAGAATGATAGAAAGACTGGATCAGCTTCCCTCATCCTTGCTGTCTAAAATCAGAAAAGAAGGCATCTCGCTTAAGCTTTTTACAGGACAGCTCACAGATAATCCCACTGCAAGCCATCTGGCAGGCTTGACTCCCAGGGGCTATCAGAATAAAGAAACGACCTGGGATGATGTACCCGGAATCGGCGGGGGACGGACTGTCCTTGTAAAGATCGGCTACAGCGGCAAAGGCATGGGGCATGGATCTGTCAATCTGGAGCTCCATGAGCTGGCACATTCGGTTGACCGCTTTGTCTTAAGCGAGATCCGCTTCAACAGAAAGTTCCAGGGTATCTGGAAAGAGGAGAAGGCTAAGCTGTTTCCCGGCCAGCCTTACTTCCTTTCATTCCCTGAAGAATATTTTGCTGAAACGTTCGCCATGTATTATATGGGCGGGGAAGAGCATTTGAGGTTAAAAGAAATGGCCCCGCTCACCTGGCAGTTTTTCAGCACGCTAAATTAACGATTCATATTAGGAGGTCAATGGAATGGAGCAGTATTTACAGCTTTGCAGGCATGTACTGGAAAAGGGTACAATCAAAGAAGACCGGACGGGAACCGGCACAATCAGCACTTTCGGGTATCAGATGCGATTCGATCTGCAGGAAGGCTTCCCATTGGTCACAACAAAGAAACTGCATCTCAGGTCGATCATCCATGAGCTTCTTTGGTTTCTGACTGGAGACACCAATGTGAAATATCTTCAGGATAACGGGGTCAGGATCTGGAATGAGTGGGCCGATGAGGAAGGGAATCTCGGGCCTGTATATGGCCATCAATGGAGATCCTGGACCGGTGCGGACGGGAAAACGGTTGACCAGATCAGTGAGCTGATCAGCTCAATCAAGAATAATCCTGATTCAAGAAGGCTGATTGTTAATGCGTGGAACGTATCTGAAATCGGCAATATGGCGCTGCCTCCCTGCCATTGCCTTTTCCAGTTCTATGTGGCGGACGGCAAGCTGTCCTGCCAGCTTTATCAGCGGTCTGCCGATGTATTCCTGGGGGTGCCGTTCAATATCGCTTCATATGCCCTCCTGACACATATGGTCGCCCATGTCTGTGATCTGGAGCCCGGAGAATTCATCCATTCGTTCGGCGATGTTCATATCTACCGTAATCATGTTGAACAGGTAAACCTTCAGCTTTCAAGGGAGCCTTTCAAGCTGCCACAGCTGAAATTCGCCCGCAAGGTTGAGGATATCTTCAGCTTTAAATATGAAGATTTCATCCTGGAAGGCTATGAATCACATCCTCATATTAAAGGAGTTGTCAGTGTTTGATTTCTCTGCTTTGGGCCATGGACGAAAACTCTGCCATCGGCAACAACAATGATCTGCCCTGGCGCCTGCCGGAGGACCTGAAGTATTTCAAGCGGGTTACGATGGGCCATTCGATTGCTATGGGCAGGAAAACCTGGGTTTCTATAGGCCGGCCTTTGCCTGGCCGGGAAAACATCGTGCTGACGCGGGACAGTGGATTCTCCTGCGAGGGCTGCACCATTTTCTATTCTTTTGATGAATTTCTTGCAGACTGCAGGGAAAAAAGTGATCAGGAGATCTTCATCATTGGCGGGGCTGAAATCTTTAAGTTGGCCCTCCCAGCTGCCGACAGGCTTTATCTGACGATGATCCATGATAAGTTTGAAGCTGATACCTTCTTTCCTGAGATTGATTGGAAGGAATGGCAATTGGAGAGCCGGGATAAAGGCGCCCGCGATGAAAAAAATCCCTACGATTATGAATTTTTGGTTTACACAAGAAAAGAACAGCCATGAGGCTGTTCTTTTTCTTTGGCTTTGTTAAACATTGTTGTTGATTTTGGGCTCATTTTAGCCTGATATTCATCCTGCCGCATTTCAGCTGTGCTGAAATGCGTGTGAAACAGAGTTTCATGCGAATGAGCCCAAAATCAACAAGGTACACTAACACAGCCTTTTCTTCAGATTTCTTCCAGCTGTTCAAGCATGCTGCGGAATTGACTAGGATCGCAGAAATCTTCTTCGTGAAAATTGTTTTTCACCCATTGAATCAGGTCTTCTCTATTATTGAAAACTTCACCGCTTGTATCCGCCTTCCTGATCATATAGCGGCCATTGTCTTCATCGGCCGTTACTTCCACAGGCAGCCTGCTGTCAAGGCTGCAGAGCGAAAATTCCATTGTGTCCGCCCTCCTTCGGCTTTTTAATTCTATATTCCCTTAATGGCGAAAAAATGCCCAGCTCGGCAATCTTTTTAATAGTATATGCATAATAAGGAACCCGACTCTCTTTTCTTGTAATATAAAAAAGGTAAATTTTTTGACTATTCTGTTGATTAATGATTCTGCCGTGGTATAATGTACAAATTATAACGGCAGAAATGAGGTAGGATATGGAACAGAAATTAATGAAAAAAAAATGGGTGCAGCTGGAGGATATACTTATTGCATACCAGCAGCTCAAGGATATCGTTGCCCATACGCCGCTGCAGAAAAATGACCGGCTGTCGGAAAAGTATAATTGCAATGTGTATTTAAAAAGGGAAGATCTCCAGCATGTAAGGAGCTTCAAACTTCGAGGCGCCTATTACAGCATGAAATCACTGGGAGAAGAAAAGCTTGCAAAAGGAGTCGTCTGTGCGAGTGCAGGCAATCACGCCCAGGGTGTCGCTTTTTCCTGCAGGCAGCTGGGGATCAAAGGCAAAATCTTTATGCCGGCCACAACCCCACGGCAGAAGGTGAGCCAGGTTGAACTGTTTGGAAGGGGACATGTGGATATCATTTTGACAGGGGATACCTTCGATGACTCTTATAAAGAAGCCGTAAAATGTGCAGAGGATGAGCAGATGGCTTTCGTCCATCCATTTGATGATGAGAAGATCATTGCCGGGCAAGGCACTGCCGCTGTTGAAATACTGAATGACTGTGAAGAGCCGATCGATTTTGTTTTTGCCAGCATAGGCGGCGGCGGATTGATGGCCGGCCTCAGTACATATTTCAACAGCGTCTCGCCCCTGACAAAGATGATCGGCGTTGAGCCTGCCGGTGCAGCTTCCATGAAGGAGTCCTGCCTTTACGGCTCTGTGACCCCGCTTGCTGATATCGACAAATTTATTGACGGGGCCGCTGTTAAAAGTGTCGGAGAAAAAACCTTCGATATTTGCAGCGAGCTGGTTGAAGATATTGTATTGGTCCCTGAAGGGAAGGTCTGCACCTCGATTTTGGAGCTGTATAATGAGCATGCAATCGTAGCGGAGCCAGCAGGCGCCATGCCGATTGCCGCCCTTGATCTCTATCGTGAAGAGATAGCCGGAAAGACAGTTGTATGTGTCGTAAGCGGCGGAAATAATGATATAGGGCGGATGCAGGAAATCAAGGAAAGATCGCTTCTATATGAAGGGCTTCTGTGCTATTTTATCGTGAATTTTCCCCAGCGGGCTGGTGCACTGCGGGAGTTCCTCGATGAGGTCCTCGGACCTTCCGATGATATTACAAGATTTGAGTACACGAAGAAAAACAATAAAGAAAACGGGCCGGCACTTGTCGGCATTGAACTTAAGGATAAAGAAGACTATGCCGGCCTGATAAAAAGGATGAACAAAAAAGCCTTTGCTTTTACGGAAATCAATAAAGACAGCAATCTTTTCCACCTGCTGATTTAAATAACCCCCCTGTGCCCCGGGGGGTTTTTAATTGCATTAATGTTCTTAATAAAGTACAATTTTGTTATCAAAAAAGTTTTGAAGTTTCTTCTTTTTGAGAATGGGAGATCATGATAATAATTTAAAAAGGATAGGAAGCGGTGAGTCCATGAGGGGCATATACATCTATTTAGGGGTATTGAATGCGCTGGATGCACTGGCCACCTCTCTGGGGCTGAATGCAGGGCTGATAGAAGAAGCTAATCCGGTGATGGGAGGTCTGTATGAAAAAGGCCCGCTGCTCTTCCTCCTGGTCAAATTATCATTCAGCGCGCTTCTAGGCTGCTTTGCTTATCTGAAATATATGCCTGAAACGAAGCTTCTGAAAGTCCTGCTGCTGTTCTCTTCTTTTTTATATACCTCAGTATGCCTTCTCCACCTATACTGGATAGCAAGCCAGTTTCCATAAAACAAGCTGAACTTTTTGAAAAAAAGCAGGAACAGCGCATATTTAGACACACTTCGGGGCCTTGATGAGGTATAATATAACAAACGGGTGAAAAAGAGGATTGATATTTTGCTATTCAAAAGCCTAGAGTTCAAAAATGCTGTTGGACAGAAGGTTAAGGTCATTGAAATTCCAGTATTGGAGGAAGATAGCCCAAATTTCTTTATGATCCAATTCCGTTTAAAAACATTCATCTCGGCCGTTCACAAAGACACCAGCAGGAGAAGTGTGCACTCATTCAGGGAATATTTGAAAAGAGTCCTGAAATGGAAGGATTATGAACACCTGTTTAATGTAGTTGAATTAAAAAATAATGCTTAATTCCTTGCGCCGGTTTTCCGGCGTTTTTATTTTGCCTGAATCACTCAATGAAGAAATCCGGCTGCCATTTAAACCGCTTTCTATTTTATTTGCTGTCCAAATCCATGTATAATTATATTTATAAGTGGATTGTTGGGAAGTGATATTTTGGCAAAGGTAAAGATAGTGACAGATTCAACAGCAGACCTGCCGGCAGCACTTGCAGCCGAGCTTGGAATTGAAGTGGTGCCCCTGTCGATCAGCATAGATGGCGAAACCTATCTCGACAGGATAGATATAACCCCTTCTGAATTTATGAAAAAAATGAAAACTTCTGCAGAACTGCCAAAAAGCTCGCAGCCGCCTCCAGGGAAGTTCGTTGAGCTTTATGACCGTTTTGGGGCAGAAGGCTATGAGGTATTGTCGATACATATGACAGGCGGGATGAGCGGTACTGTCCAATCAGCAGAAAGTGCTGCAAAGATGTCTTCCGCTAAGGTAACAGTGATTGATTCCCGATTTATTTCAAAAGCACTTTCTTTTCAGGTAACAGAGGCGGCAAAGATGGCCAGCGAAGGGCTCGGTATGGATGAAATTGTAGAAAAGCTTGTAAAAATAAGAGATAAGACTCATTTATATGTTGTAGTCGATACTCTCGAAAATCTCGTCAAGGGCGGGAGGATCGGAAAAGGGAAGGCTCTCATCGGATCCCTGCTGAATATCAAACCGATCGCTTCGCTTGAAGGCGGAGTTTATACGCCTGTAACGAAGGCAAGAAGCTATACACAGGTGGCTAAATATCTCGTAAAGCAATTTGCAGAAGATGTTAAAGGCAGGACAATAAAAGGGGTAGGGATCTGTCATGCAGAAGGCCTCGACCTTGCAATGAAGGTCAAAGAGGGTCTCATTGAATTGACAGGCTACGAAAATGTTGAAATTGCGGAAACGACCCCAATCATCAGCACGCATACCGGCCCGGGTGCAATTGGCTTTATGTATTATTATGAATGAAGAAAAGCTGGATATTTCCAGCTTTTTTTTATTTTAGGCCGCTTATCAGCTGCCTTTTGCAGAAACCCTTCAAAAAATTGCCATTATAGACAGGTGGTTGAAATATCTTAAATAGGAGGGGGAAATACTATGGCCAAAAATAAAAATGTCCTGTTTTTCAGCGACTTTGGAATAGATGATTTTGTGGCAGCCATTTATGCACTGTTTTCTAAGGAAGTCAATATAGTCGGTATCGTTGCCGACTATGGAAATATCTCCAGGCTTGATGCGCTCCGGAATGCAGTTTATCTGCGGGAGGTCACTGGTATTGCTGATATCCCGGTATTCAGCGGTGCCGAGCTGCCGCTGACAGGAGAAAACCCTGTCTATTATCCTGATGTCCACGGATTGGAGGGGCTCGGTCCGATTTCACTGCCTGAATATGAAGTGACAGATGAGTTTTTTGAGAACTTTGATGGCATAAAAGGAATCATTTCCAAATACGAGGACGACCTTATCATTGTAAATGTAGGAAGGCTTTCTTCTCTGGCTACAGCATTCATTTTATATCCCTCTTACATGTCCAGGGTAAAGGACTTCTATATTATGGGCGGGGCTTTTAATGTTCCCGGTAATGTCAGCCCTGTGGCAGAAGCCAACTTTTACGGCGACCCTTATGCGGCCAATATCATTATCAGGCAGGCGCCAAAGCAGATTCACATATTCCCGCTTGATGTGACCATGTCAGCCATTGTCACTCCTATGCTAATAGACCGCCTTGATGAATATTATAAGGAGATAAACAGCAGGCCAGGTTTGCTTGTAAAGCCGATGGTTGACTATTATTATAAATTTTATAAAAAAAGAGACCCTGATATAAGCGGGAGCCCTCTTCATGATGTTTTTACACTTTGGGCCCTAACTGAGGATGCTGCAGTTGAGTATAAGGAACTGCCTGTCATCATTCAGGTTGATAAAGGGGAAGGACAGGGACAGAGCATTGGAGATTTCCGCAAGTTTATAGAAAAAGCCGAATACCCTATCCACAAAATTGCCATTTCCTTCGATTACGCAAAGTTCATCACAAGCTTTTACACCACAATGAAAAATCACTATAGCGAAAAGCCGCCATCATAGAAATATAGCACTTTACGCGCCAGCCTCTTCTTAGGGCTGGCTTCTTTCATTTCTGCCTTTTTGGGCCCGAGAGGATGCAATAGCTTTCTATGTCGGCTGATATTTTACCTTTATTGGGAAATGCTATAAAAAAACAAAAAAAGGTGTTCTTTATGTTCAGAAGCAGACGAGGGAAAAACATTACAAAAGATCAAAAACAGACCCGCTCTCATTCATTGACGGTTGATGAGCTGCAAAAAGAACTCAGCCAGGAACTGAATGAAAGCCCTGACTTGCATGTCCGCCTGCTCTGGAAGGAAGAGCAGAAAATAGCGGTGATATTTGTGAAAACGCTGACAGATCCCATGATTTTAGATGAAAGGATCCTTTTGCCGCTTCAAAAAGCAATTGGCCCTCTGGAGCCTGATAGTATTGCCAACCTTCTCCCGATAGGGGAGCTGAGCACCGCGAATCAGCTGAAAGAAATCGCAGCCGCTCTTTTGAACGGCAATACCTATATTTATATAGAAGGACAGCCTTTTGGGAATCTTGCTGGAACCGGCAAGACGGCAGAAAGGTCCATTGAGAAGGCGGAAACAGAATCTCTTGTCTATGGCCCGAAGATCTCTTTTACCGAATCGCTTGAATCCAATGTCAACATTATCCGAAGAAATTTGAATGGAGCAAATCTCTGCATCGAGGACTTGAAAGTCGGAGGGAGAAGCAAGCTGAAAGCCAAGCTTTTCTATATCAAGGATGTAGCTGACACAGATAATGTCCTGACCTTCCGGCAGCGCATCAGTGACCTGGAGTCAGATTATGTTCCGGATACCACTGTCCTTGCTCAGTATATCGAGGATAACAGCTGGTCAGTCTTCCCGCAGATTCTGACGACAGAACTGCCGGACAGATTCTGTATTTCACTCATTAAGGGACAGGTTGGTGTCCTTCTTGACAGGAGCCCGAGCGCCCTGTACGGCCCGACAACTTTTTTCAGCTTTTTTGAAACGACAGAAGATCTTTATATGCGCTGGAATATGGGGACATTCCTGCGCCTGCTGCGCTTCTTGTCCATCTTTCTGTCTGTCCTGTTGACGCCGGCTTATGTGGCGGTATTAACCTACCATTATGAGGTCATCCCTTCTCCATTGCTTGTTTCTTTGGGACAGTCGAGGTCAAATGTACCATTTCCTCCTGTATTTGAGGCTCTCCTTCTTGAGTTCATCATTGAGCTGTTAAGGGAAGCCGGCGCAAGGCTTCCGACGAAGGTCGGCCAAACAATGGGGATTGTAGGCGGTATCGTCATCGGGCAGGCAGCAGTTGACGCCGGTTTTACAAGCAATATCCTCATTATCATCATTGCCCTGAGCGCGCTCGGATCCTTTACGGTTCCAAGCTATTCAATGGGAACAGCCATCAGGATCATCCGCTTTCCTATCATCATTATGGCCGGTTTATGGGGAGGGATTGGAATCATGATATCTTTCTGCTTCCTGCTGATTCATCTGTTGAAATTATCGGCTATCGGCAGGCCTTACCTGGCGCCGGTTTATCCGCTGAGATGGAAGGATATCCGCTACAGCATGGTCCGCTTTCCGCTTCAATATTTATCCAGAAGGCCTGAAATGAACATGACTGATGATCAATCAAGATATCCGGCGCATAAGTCTGCAAAAACAAAAGATGTGGATGAATAGGGAGGTGTGAAAGTGAAGCCCCAGATCAATATAAACCCAAAAGAAAATCTCCTTTTTGATGCGTTATTTATGTTTTTTCTTATCCATACCATTCAGACCGGGGTAGGTATTGCTGGGCTTCCCAGGATCGTCTATCTTTCCGCGGGCCATGACGGCTGGATTTCCATCATAATCTCCGGGCTGCTCGTCTCAGCAGTCATCTTTCTTTCGGTGATGATGCTGAAGCAATATGAAAGCGCAGATCTCTTCGGCATACATTACGATGTATTTGGGACCTTTTTAGGAAGGCTTATTAATCTCCTCTATACCTTTTATCTTATTTCGGGCATATTTGTTATCGTCATGAATTATGTTGAAATTGTCCAGGCGTGGGTTTTTCCTGATCTGTCCACCTGGTTCCTTGCTATGATCCTTTTGCTCCTGGCAGTGTATGCAGTAATGGGCGGCGTTCGCATTGCCGTCGGCTTTTCCTTTATGTCTTTTCTGCTTACATTCTGGATTGTCCTGATCATCATCGTCCCAGCCAGAGATTTCGATTACACCCACTTATTGCCGGTTTTGGAGTCGAGCTATACCGATGTTCTAAAAGGAGTATATAAAACATCCCTTTCCATAGTCGGTTTTGAAATGCTCCTCTTTTTATACCCTTTTATTAAGGATAAAAAAAAGGCCCATTTGTATACACAGCTTGGAGGCTTGTATACAACACTGCTGTTTGTCCTCGTGACCGTTATTTCTATAGGTTTTTTCGGGGAAAAGGGACTGGAAAGGACAATCTGGCCGGTGCTTTCTATGTTTAAGATCGTCCGTCTTCCTAATCTGGAGCGTTTTGAATTTATAGCAGTCTCATTTTGGATGCTGATTATACTGCCGAATATTTGCCTATATCTCTGGGCAGCTTCAAGGGGGATGAAAAGGGTTTTTCCCGGAAAGAAACAAAAAACCTTTATTATCCTGATTGCCCTCCTAGTGTGGAGCTGCAGTTTCCTTGTCAAAGCCAGGTATCAGATGAATATTGTAACCGATTATATTGGGATGGCAGGATTTTACTTAGGAATCTGCTATCCGGCATTGCTCTCGATGCTTGTTCTGGCGAAAAAGAAAATTTCAGCAAGGAGGAAGAGCGATGAAAATAGTGTGTAGTCTGCTGATAGCTTTGGGCCTCCTGCTGCCAGCTGCAGGATGTGTGAAGACGAAGCAGCTTGAAAGGCTGGGGCTGATCACGGCAATCGGCTATGATGAAAAAGGAGACATTATAGAGGGGACGGTAGTGCTGCACACCTTTGAGTCCAAGGAGGAAAATGTAACACAGATCATTACAGCTTCCGGCAACACAAGCAAGGGCATCCGCCAGAAGCAAAATATCAAAACTTCCCACAATCTTGTGTCCGGCCAGCTGAGGGTCGCCGTATACAGTGAGGAAACAGCAAAAAAAGGACTCCTTCAGCTTGTAGATACATTGAATCGCGATGCCACAATCGGAAACCTGGTATATTTGACGGTCAGCAAAGGGAAAGCGAAGGATCTGCTGAAAAAGGCAGGGCAAAAAGAGAAGACCAATCTTGGCACCTATCTGTATAATCTGATCAAACAGAATATTAAAGACGAGTTGATCCTTTCGCCTACGCTCCACGAATTCAATCACAGCTATTTTGATCCGGGTAAGGATCCTGTCCTTCCTGTCTTGAAGCTGGAAGAAGATAAAGTAATTATAGCGGGAATGGCCGCTTTTAAAGATGATTTGCTTGCGGGAGAGCTTGAAATTGAAAAGCTATTCTATCTGAAAACCTTAGAAGACAACTATGAGTCAGGGAACCTGGAGCTTGAGATTCCAAAGGAGAGGTTAAAGGAATACATCCTTCCTGCAAGCAGTGAAACGGAAGAACAAAAAGAAGAGCCCCTATTCATTACGATAGATGATATCGTGTCTACCAAGAAAATCAGGCTGAAGGACAGGGAAAAAGTGCAGTTCTCAATTGACATTAAACTGAAATCACGAATACTCGAGGTTTCACGCGATATGGACCTTGGCAATCCCAAAGTAATTAAGGCGGTGGAAAAGGAAACAGCCAAAAAAGTTAAGCAGGAGACAGAAACAATGCTAAAGCAGCTTCAGGAAATGGAGTCCGATCCCGTAGGCTTTGGGAATATTTATAGTGCTCATCTGGATCGCGGAAAGAGTATCACAAGAGATGAATGGCGAAACATTTACAAGAAGGCAAAATTTGATGTCCATGTGGAGAACACGATTGCCAGGACCGGCGTTATCGATTGACAGGAGCAGCAAGGCTAGTTCACTGATTTGTCATATCTTTTTCTTTCTTCTTTCTAATTCGTCTGCTAGAATTATTGCTATCTGATGAAGAGCAGGTGATTATATATGAAAAAAAAGCGGGTGTCGCTATTCAGCCTCGGACTGATGCTGCTGATAATTCTTTCCGCCTGCGGCCAAAAGGGTATCGAAAATCCATATAATTGGACGGTTCAGGACTTTACATATACCAACCAGGCTGGAGAACAGACAGGACTTGCAGACTTGAAGGGAAAGGTATGGATTGCAGATTTCATTTTTACAAGCTGTGAGGATGTCTGTCTTCCGATGACCTTCAATATGTCAAAGCTCCAGGATAAGGCAACGGAAGAGGGCATAGAAAATCTTCAGTTTGTTTCCTTCAGCGTCGATCCTGCCGTTGATACGCCGGAAGCATTGAAGGCATATGGCGACAATTTTGAAGCAGACTATGAAAATTGGAACTTTCTGACAGGATATGATCAGCAGGAAATTGAGGATTTTGCGAAGGAAAGCTTTAAGACTCTTGTCGTGAAACCGGAATCAGATGATCAGGTGATCCATGGGACCGAATTTTATCTTATAAACCAGGAAGGCAAAGTACTTAAGTCTTATACAGGGCTGAAGGATATACCTTATGAGGAGATCATTAAGGATATAAAATCGATTCAATAAGCGAAGAGGCGGCCCGTGCTGCCTCTTTTTCTTTCCGGCTGCGGACATTAAGCCCTGATTGGTTTCGATTGAAAGCAAACGTGTTATAATAATTATACTAGAAAAGGCAGGTGATTAGATGAAAAAGACATTCACCTTACTTGTATTGGCCGCTTTCTTCCTCTCTTCCTGCAGCGGGGCAGGGGACTCATCCCCTAAGAATTTGGGAATGAAGGATATCGGCATTTTTGAAAAAGAAATGGTGCCAAATGACTTTATTCCCCGTGATATTCATGTGGTCTCAGTTGGGGATTCGCTGACAGAGGGTGTTGGCGACAGTACTGGAAGGGGAGGCTACCTCCCTTACCTCCAAGAACAGCTGGAACAGGAAAAAGGCGTTGCACAGACGGAATTCCTTAATTTTGGAGTTAAAGGGAACCGGACAGACCAATTGCTGAAAAAGCTCAGATCATCGGAAGTCCGATCTGCCATTTCAGATGCAGACCTGGTCATTATCACTATCGGCGGAAATGATGTCATGAAAGTTGTAAGGCAGAATTTCTCCAATTTGAATGTCAGCGATTTTAAAGGCCAGAAAGCCCAGTATGAAGAAAACCTTAAAGAAATCATTGATACAGTACGCAGTGAGAATTCTGATACGCAGATTGCACTGATTGGACTTTACAATCCTTTTTATAAATGGTTTTCGGATATAACGGAAATATCTGATATCATGGACAACTGGAATGAAGCCAGCAGGAAAATCCTTTCCAGCTATGATTATACTTATTTTGTTGATATTAAGGATATTTTTGAAAATAAGGCAGAGGATTTGCTGTATACCGATTATTTCCATCCGAACGATAAAGGGTATGAGCTTATTGCGGATAGAGTCTACAGGCAGATTGGCCGGGAGACACTAGAAGTGATTGCCGAGCAGCAGAAATATGCAGCCAGGAATGAGGAGAGTTGACTTGAACAAAAAAAACAAATGGAAGGTCCTGTTTTTCCTATTATTGGGGATTGTAATTGCCTTCATAGCCCTTTTTTTCATTATGATAAATCTCCCGGCGAAAGATGAAGAGATTAATACAGCAGAGGTGGATGAAGACGGATATGTTCCATTTCATCTTCAGACCAATAAAAGCGACCTTAACAGAATCATTGCCCACTATATTGCCAAGGAAGGACTGGACGGTCCGATTGACTATGAAGTGATTCTTGATGATGAGGTTGAGCTTTATGGAAATCTCCCGGTATTCAGCCAGAACCTTGAAATGAAACTGACTTTCGAGCCTGAAGCACTGGACAACGGAGATGTTGTCCTTAGCCAGAAATCCATTGCTGTCGGCCAGCTGAATCTTCCGGTATCATATGTGCTGAAATTTGTCCGCGACAGATATCAGCTGCCTGAAGGGGTTGTCATCCAGCCTGATAAAGAGCAGATATATGTCTCTCTCCAGGATATGAAACTAAAGAGCGATCTTAAAGTTAAGGTTGATGAGTTTGACTTGAAAAAGGATGATATCCGCGTTACCTTATTTGTTCCGACTAAATAAAAAACTGGCTGATCTTTCAGCCAGTTTTTTCGTTCCGATAAGAGATTAATAGCTGCATGGAAGTACCATCGTGCAGACAAGTGCCTGATGCGATTAATAAGGCATGCGGGGTAGGTGCGAGCCGGTTTCCAGCCGCAGCATCATTGGGGGGCAGGTCACCCCTCAATGATAAGGGCTTCAAGCGGCGGTTCCCCGGCTGCTGTGCCCACTGCAAGGATGGTATACACTTTATTCGGCTGCAGCTTGACTCCCGGGAGTGAAAGGACTGTATTGCTGGAGCCGGCAACCCTGACTTCGAGATCGACTGTCATCGGAGTGAGCCCTAAATATTGAGTCGCCTGCCTGAAAGAGATGTTCGGGAAGATGACATCCCCTTTTTTGACGGCAATATCGACAGACGGGGCGTCCGGTGAAAGGTGAATGAATCTGACTTTGGTCTCTCCGGTCGGCACAGAAGGCTGATCTTCGAAGGCAAGCAGCTTCAATTTTGCAGCCGGTCCTGCTGCAGCAAGCGTATAGGATTTTCCGCCCTCCACTGTCACTTTTTTGCTGAGAACGGTTGACACCATATCACCGGCAGGATAGATATCTATCTGGTATTTCCCCGCAGGAAGGGACAAATAGCCGCTGACATCTTTGTAAGGGAAATCCTTCAATATCCTGTTCCCATTTACATAAATATCGACATTCGGTGCATCGGGGGAAGCGTGCACGACCCGGACCATAGCTGGCTGCCGCATGCTTTCATACTGCTGTGCGGCATCCATTCGCATGCTTTGGACAGCCCTTCTAATATATTTTAGATGCTGATAATAATAGGCAACATGCAGAGCTGGATCGCTGTACTTATAATACTTGGCAAGAAGATCGTATTTACTGGCTTTGGAAAAATAATCATGATGATCTCTGTTGAAAGACATACCTTTTCCGCTCCTATCCTCAAATATTCTCAGAGTATGATATGCCTCCAAGGATAGGTGTGTGCCTAGCGGAATTTTCGGAAAAAGGTTTACATTCGGTGATAAAAAGAATATAATGGTAACAAATATAAGCGAAAGCGGGTGAAGTGCTATGGAAAAATTATTATTTGCAGTAAATGAGATTGTATTTTCAAGCACGGCCCGGAGAGTAGCTGTATAAACCTGAGAATAGATCTATTCCTTTTTTATGCTGACTAAAACCATGGGCTGTGTGTCTGTGGTTTTTTATTATGCTCAAAAAAAATAAAACGGTCAGCATGGAGGAAATAATGAACATGAACTTAAAACAAATCGGCTTTGATGCACATTTTGAAACAGAGTTTAACAATCTTGCAGCGGAAGGACTTATTCCGGGCAGAGTGGCTCTTGAACATAAAAGAATGTACCGGGTCTGGACGGAAGAAGGAGAGCTGCTCTGCGAGGTTTCAGGCAAATATGCCTTTGCGGCAGGCAGCAGGGAAGATTACCCCGCAGTCGGTGATTGGGTGGCTGTGAAACCCAGAACAGAAGAACAAAAAGGGACCATACAGGCACTATTGCCGCGTAAAGGAAAGTTTTCCCGCAAAATGGCAGGAAATACAACCGAAGAGCAGATTGTGGCAGCCAATGTTTCAACCATCTTTCTTGTCAATTCTCTGAATGACGACCTGAACCTCCGGAGAATCGAACGTTATTTGCTCCTGGCATGGGAGTCAGGTGCAAATCCCGTAATCATCCTAACCAAAGCAGATCTATGTGAAGATGCAGATGAGAAAAAGTCGCTCGTTGAATCTATCAGCATGGGCGTGCCTGTGATTCCGGTCAGTGTTATGTCTGAATCGGGGATTGCTGAGCTCCGTCCCTATATAGGGCATGGGTCAACAGTTGCCCTGCTTGGCTCTTCTGGTGTAGGCAAATCGACCCTCACCAACTATCTCATGGGAAAAGAAGTGCAGAAGGTCCAGGAGATACGCGTGGATGATGATAAAGGAAAACATACGACAACACATAGGGAGCTGTTTATCCTTCCGGACGGAGGTGTGCTTATTGATACACCAGGCATGAGGGAGCTTCAGCTATGGAATAGTGAAAATGGGCTGTCCGAAAGCTTCTCTGATATCGAAGCACTCGCTGATTCCTGCCGGTTCAGGGACTGTTCCCATGAAGATGAGCCAGGCTGCGCTGTCCGCACCAGCATAAAGGATGGAGCAATGGAGGAAAGCAGGCTTGCGAGCTATAAAAAGCTTCAGCGCGAGCTGGCATACCTCGACAGGCGAATGGACAAAAAAGCCCAGTCTGACGAAAAGAAAAAATGGAAGAGCATCCATAAACAAATAAAGCATAAAACCAGGCATTAAAATAGGATAGGCTGCTGCTGTTCCGGTTATGCTGATTAATCCCGATATGGGAAAGCCTCCTGAGTCAAGGGGGCTTTTTCTATTTCACGGTTTTCCGGATAAAATATAGCAAAACAGCTGCCTGCCGCCTGATCAATGCAAAGCGCTTGCACTCAGCCGGCATAATCGGATAATCTAGGGAAGATAGCTTTAAAACCCCGTTTTAAAGGGAATAAGAGTAAGGTGAATGTAAAGCTGAAAAGAGGTGTCTTCAAGTGAATGAGAAGAAATTCGAAAAGGCCGTTTTTGCTGGAGGCTGTTTCTGGTGCATGGTCAAACCATTTGACCAGGAGCCCGGAATTGAAAAAGTGGTTTCCGGATATACAGGAGGTACGGTAAAAAACCCAACCTACAGGGAAGTTTGCTCCGAAACGACAGGACACTATGAAGCTGTTGAAATCACTTACGATCCTGAGGTCTACTCTTACAGCAGACTGCTTGATGTCTACTGGCAGCAGATCGATCCAACCGACCCTGGCGGACAGTTCTTTGACAGAGGACAGTCCTACCAGACTGCCATCTTCTATTATAATGATGAACAAAAGGAGCTTGCAGAGGAATCAAAGAAGCAGCTTCAGGAAAGCGGCCGGTTTAATAAGCCGATTGCGACAAAGATACTGCCGGGCCAGGAATTCTACCCTGCCGAGGATTATCATCAGGACTATTATAAAAAAAACCCGGACAGGTACGAATCATACCGCATCGGCTCGGGAAGAGATGCGTTCATCCGCAATAACTGGAGGGACATAAAATGAAGAATAAAGAAAACCTTGAAAAGAATCTGTCTCCGATGCAATACGAAGTGACGCAGAACAATGGCACAGAACCGCCGTTTCGGAATGAATACTGGAACGAATTTAATGACGGTATCTATGTGGACATCGTTTCAGGCAAGCCGCTGTTCAGCTCAAAGGATAAATATGATGCGGGATGCGGCTGGCCGAGCTTTACCAAACCTATTCAGGACGAAGAAATCATTGAAAAAGCGGATATGAGCCATTTCATGGTCCGGACGGAAGTACGGAGCAAGGAAGCTGACTCCCATCTTGGGCATGTGTTTGATGATGGGCCTGGTCCAAATGGGCTTCGCTATTGCATCAATTCTGCTGCAATGCGGTTCGTCCCGAAGGAAAAGCTTGCAGCAGAAGGATATGAAGAGTATGAAAAGCTTTTTGACGAAGACTAGAAAAAATAATTGGCGGTGTTTGTATGTTCAAGAAATTATTTGGCAAAAAAGAGGAAATTACGGAAGTAGAGCTGAAAGCACCCTTGACAGGGAAGGCGGTTGATTTGGCCGAAGTGCCGGATCCTGTATTCTCAGAAAAAATGATGGGAGACGGTCTGGCAATTGAACCTTCTGAAGGCATTGTCGTTTCTCCTGTGGATGGGGAGGTTGTACAAGTGTTCCCGACAAAGCATGCGATTGGCTTAAGGGCTGAAAATGGAGCGGAAATCCTTATCCATATCGGCCTTGAAACCGTGTCCATGAAAGGGGAAGGCTTTGAAACCCACATCTCCGAAGGTTCAAAAGTGAAAACAGGTGACAAGCTCGTAAGCTTTGATATTGATTTGGTCAAAGAAAAGGCGAAAAGCACCGTCACACCTGTAATCATCACCAATGGAGATGCTCTTTCTTCAATTGAAAAGAAACCTTTAGGAGCCGTAAATCGCGGGGAGACTCCTATTATCACTCTCGTTAAATAATGAAAAAAGCCGTCATAAGACGGCTTTTTTTCATTCAGGAAACATCGCCCTTATGCGTGGCCATGCCTCCGGATAAGATGAATTTCATTGCTTCCTCCGGCTTTACATCAATGATCTCTACTTTATCCTTTGGAATCAGGAATGTGAAGCCTGCCACCTGAAAAGTCTGAGGGATATAGACAGCAATGTCATTTTTCAAAGGCTCATAGAAATGTTCCAGATTTTCTGCTGTTATAAAACCGATGCTTTTCATGCCGTTGCCTGGTAAGGTGACAATCGCCACTTTTGAAAAGGCCCGCTTTTCACCAAGGAAGGAATTGATTGTATCTTTGATGACAGAGTAGATCGTCTTAACCAGCGGAATCCGATCCAGTATTCTGTCAATGAACCGGATCACGCTGCCAGTGATGAATTTGGTCGACAGCCATCCCAATAAAGTAATGGCTGCAGCTGTTGCCAGCAGTCCCACGCCAGGGATGTAATCTTCCTTCAAATACGGCTTCAGGGTGCTGCCCAGAAGATTGTCCAGGAACATGAATAATTTGTATATGACGAATATCACCAGAATGATTGGGACTATGGTCAATATGCCATTAATAAAATTTTTCAATAGGGTTTTCATCGTGTTTCTCCTTTATTATTGTTTCCTCCGCAAAAAGAGCTGCCGCAGGGCAGCCCGGGGTTCTTTATTGTTTCTCCGGCACGATAATTGAGGATATGCTGACAGATGAATAGGTCAATAGACTTTGGAGGCTCTGTTCACCTTTCACGACAAATCTAATGGTATGTGGTCCGTCGGATAGTCCGCTTGCTGCATATAGCGCCCTTTTTCTCTCAAATGGCCACCAGGTGGAAAGGGTTGTATAATACTGTCCGTCTATAAAGACATCAAGCATGCCGCCTTCGTCACTCCTCAATACATTTACACCAACAAAGGTGCCTTTAAATTCATATTCCAGTAAGCTGCCCTTTGCGGAGCTTTTCAGGAATCCGTT
Organism: Bacillus infantis; assembly: GCF_020171945.1. GTDB lineage: Bacteria > Bacillota > Bacilli > Bacillales > Cytobacillaceae > Bacillus_AB > Bacillus_AB infantis_A. The sequence goes on from NZ_JAIVAP010000005.1 coordinate 181,989, forward strand.
TTGATAGCGGAAATCTCCTTCCATCTTTTGTGCGTAGCTTTTTCTGGCCAAGGAAAAATCGGCAGCATCGTGAATGGGTGATTCCAGGGAAGCAATAGCAGGATTGTCTTCTGTAAGGGAACTGATGACAGTAAAGAGTTCTTCTGCATAAAATTTATAGCCTATTCCATTTGGATGGACTAGATCTTTGGTCAATTGTTCATCTGCAAGGCCAGACTTTTCAAATACGTCTCTCATATTTACGTTCTTTGCATGATAATGCTTCGAAATTCTTTCGATTTCACTCGTAAAGAGTTCATTGTCCAGCGGGCTTTCAGTAATGGTAATAATATCGCTTGCCGGATATTTTGTTTTCGCTTTTCTGAGCAGCATTTCATAAAAATAGGAGAAATCCTGCTCTGTCATGTACTTGCGGTCATTTTCCCCGAATACCAGAAAAATCAGGTCGATTCTTCCCTGATGTTCAGTATGCTGCAGCTTATATATACCTTCGAAAGCAGTTGCACCGCTTTGGACGACTGAAACTCTTTTATAATCATTGTGAAACTTTTCCTTTAGCAGCTCCTCAAGCTGGGCAAACCAGGTAAGCTCCTTCTTCTCGGCTCCTGAGCCCCTGCCGATGCTGTCTCCGATGATCATATAGCGGATGTTTTCATTTCGCGCCAGTTTTTCATAGACTGTCGATTCTGTTTCGTCCGCCCTTGAGAAAATCTGCACGCTCCACAAGGAGGCTGCAGCCAAAATCAGTGAGATAACAGCCATTAATCTTCTTTTCATTGGTGTCTCAAGTTCCCCCTGATGGTCGATTTTAATCTTTTTTAATTAATCCAGCTCTGTTGCTGGTCCGGGTGCATCTTATGCATGAGGCCCACAGGATGTGGACGGGGCGGTTTTAGCCTGCGTTCCTTAGTTGAACAGTCGCCGGCGCTTTTCTTTTTGTCCAGCTCCGTGCGCTAGCCCCTCGAGTCATAAGCCAACCAGATCAAAAGGTTAAAGAGCAAACCTTTCGCTCTGTTTGTCTTAAGCTTGTCGGGGCTGGGCAAGCGCCCTCCGCTTTTCTATTTGTCCAGCTCCGGGCGCTAGCCCCTCGAGGTCTTAAGCCACACCGGAATTGAAGGCAAAAAACGCCTTCTATTCCGGTGCGTCTTATGCTTGTCGGGGCTGGGCAAGCGCCCTCCGCTTTTCTATTTGTCCAGCCCCGGGCGCTAGCCCCTCGAGGTCTTAAGCCACACTGGAATTGAAGGCAAAAAACGCCTTCTATTCCGGTGCGTCTTATGCTTGTCGGGGCTGAGCAAGCGCCCTCCGCTTTTCTATTTGTCCATCTCCGGGCGCTAGCCCCTCGAGGTCTTAAGCCAACCAGATCAAAAGGTTAAAGAGCAAACCTTTCGCTCTGTTTGTCTTAAGCTTGTCGGGGCTGAGCAAGCGCCCTCCGCTTTTCTTTTTATCATAACTCAATGGATGTTATCTTAAAAGGGGTTTTTAAGCAGGTTGGGGCTTGTACAGTTAGTTTTATGATTAAAATGGGCGAATGCACATACAGGTCAAGTACCTAATACATATGGTGATATGGAAAGAGAAACAGAGAAAACGAGGAGTGATTCGAAATGAATTATGGGTACTCAGGCTACGGGTGTGATCCGTGCTATAGCGGAGGATATGGATATCCGGCTTATCCGGTTGCAGGAGCGCATGGCGGATATGCAGGGTTTGCGTTAATAGTTGTTCTATTCATTCTGTTGATTATCATCGGCGCAAGCTGCTACGGTAAATGGTAAAAAGGAAAGGATTGCCTTTGCGGCAATCCTTTCCTTTTTGCGGATATTCAGATTTTGAACTTTGAAACCAAAGCCCTCAGCTGCTCTGCCTGCCTTGACAGCTGTTCTGAGGAGCCGGCTATCTGGGACATTGCTGCAGAACCTTCCTCAGCTGCAGCAGCGGAAGAGTCTGTGCTGGCTGCTGTTTCCCTGGCAATGGCTGAAACTGAATCAAAAGCGGCTGTCACTTCTTCTGAAAGGCTGCGGGACGCAGATATTTCAGAAGCCATCTTATCAATATGTCCGGCTGTTTCCTCAGCCTTGCCCCTTATTTTCTTAAGAGAATTTTTCGTTGACTCCGAAATCGCGACGCCCTGCTTCACTTCCTCTGCACCTTGCTGATTGCCGGCTATAATCTTAGCAATTTCCTCCTGGATAGAGCCGACTATATTTGTAACCTGCTTGCCTGCCTGCTGGGACTGCTCTGCCAGCTTCCTGACTTCATCGGCTACCACGGCAAATCCTTTGCCTGATTCTCCTGCACGGGCAGCTTCAATGGCTGCATTGAGTGAAAGGAGGCCTGTTTGATCGGCGATTTCTGAAATTGTACTGATAATCGAATTGATATCAGCCGATTTTCTTCCAAGTGCTTCGATCAGCTCTGTATTCTGCTGCATCCTTTTTTCAATCATTCCGATTTTATCAGAAGCGAGCTGGACATTCTGCTGCCCTTCATCTGCTGCCAGCTGCATGGATTGAGAAGCTGAGCTAACCGAATTAGCACTCTCCTGGAGGGATGCTGATGCCTGATTAAGTTTTTCCATTGCGATAAGGGAAGCAGACATTTTACTGTAGGTTTCTTCTGAACCGCTGGCTATTTGGCCTGCACTGGCAGCGATCTGTGAAATTGTTTTGGATGTTTCCTCGCTGGAAGCATACAGCTCCTGGCTGCTGGAAGAAACATTGTCGGCAAGGGAGGATACTTCCCTTACCAGTCCCGCAATTCCTTCTATCAGCATATTGGCATCAGAAGCCAGCTTTGCCAGCTCATCTTTGGACTTTACCTCGATCCTTTTCGTCAGGTCTCCGCCTGCCTGGGCGATCTCAATCATAGATCGGCTGATTGCACTGGAGCTCCGTTTAATATTTCTTGATAGTGTAAAGCCAAACAGTGCCGAAAGCAGAAGTGCCGCAATGGCAAGGACAATGGTGCCGGTCTGTGCGGCTGATACCTGGCTGTTCAGATGAGCGATCCTTTCTTCGGAAGCCTTCAGCTCATCTTCCTCAAAAGACTGAATCTGGCTCTTAAGCTTATCCATTGTTTCTTTGCCTTTTGCCGATTCAACAAGCTGAGAAGCGTCTTCTTTTGAAAAGTCCCTGCGTGTTTCAATCACAGTATCAATCCAGACGAGCCATTCTTTATATGTATTTTCAATTTCAGTGATCTTATCCATTCTTGCTTTGCTGCCGGCACTCAGTTCCTTGAGTGTCTTCAGATTGTTATCAACCATGTTTTTGCCATTCCCGTATGAAGCAAGAAATGACTCTGAACCTGTGATGACAAAACCCCGTTCCCCAGTTTCTATATCTGAGTAGGCTTTGGACATTTGCTGCAGCTGTTTGTGGAATTCCATATCATGCCCGATGATATAATTCGTTTCTTCCTTCAGATTATGGATGCTTAAAATAGATCCTGCAGATAGCGCAGCAATGACGATCAGCAATATCCCGAAGGATAGATTGACCTTTCCTCTGATCGTCTTAAAATATGAAATTACTTTTTTCATGGTGAACGCTCCCCCTAGGTAAAAAGACCTTTTCAGGCTGATAGATCAAAAGTCTGCCAATATAGAAAATTATAGCAGGTTTTAAAGGGGGACTCTGCAAAAATTAGCGAAATTATGAAAAAAATCTGCAGCGAGTTTATTATCTTATTTCATTGTGAGTATAAGTTTTTCCTGTTTGTCATCGAGCTGGATCAGAACGGTGAAACTTTCTTCCATGTCAGCAGGGAATTTGACATGTTCAAAGACATGTTCAACAGAAGCTTCTTCTTTGCTTGAAAAATCGGTCTGATAGGCTGCTTTTGAATGGCCTGGAAGTGAAACTGAAAGAGTCAGCTCTTTTTCTTCCTGGATTTTTTCTCCGTTATACATCAGTTTAAGAGTGATTGCAGCCTCGCTGATTGTTTCGTCTGCCTTTATTTCCATTTTACCGTCCCAGTTCTCGCTTTTTCCTTCATATGTGTAGTAGGAAGGTGTTGAGCATCCCGTAAGCAAGAATAAAAATGAACTGGCCGCGATCAGGACTTTTTTCAAGCCCATGCACATTCCTCCTTTATATCTGAACGCTGTTTTCTTTTTCTATTCTTACCCCGGATGGGGAATTTAAATGACATGTTCAAGCTGATATAAAATAAAAAAAGAAGCCATGCACCTTAACATGACTTCCCGGTCTTCCGCTCAATCAGGCATAATTGTCACAATCTGAGCGATTCTGATAAAAAAGATTTCATCTCCGGATTGAACAGCTATATGATCGGGCTTTACATCCATCAGCCTTCCCCGCAATGTATCTTTTACCGTTTCGACAACAAGGTTTTTGCCCATTACACTTTGAAGTGTCTGATAGACATAAGGATCAAAATGAAAAACGGGGGCTGGCGCCTGCATTTGCCGGGTGCCCATCATATTAACATCAGCAGGCATGTGGTTTCTATAATACTGCATTTTTTAAATCTCCTCCTGTTCAGTTAACAATATGCACTGGCCGGGCTTCAGGTGCCGAGGGGAATTTATTCAGAAAGATTCCCGATGGACATTCATATAATGAAGCGAGCGGGGCAGCACACGCGAGACAAGTGACTGAATGGGGGAAGCGACATTGAATCAGCCGTCGTTTTTGATAAAACCTATGCTGGATGCCGAATATCCAATGATTGAACGGGGCAAAGGCATCTACTTATATGACAAAGACGGAAAGAAATATCTGGATGCCTGTTCAGGGGCAGTGACAGCGAACATCGGGCACGGTAACGAAGAAGTGATCGAGGCAATGATGGAACAGGCTAAAAAGGTTTCATTCGTATACAGATCCCAATTCACCAGCGATGCAGCGGAGAACCTTGCCAGGAAAATAGCAGAAATTCTTCCGGGTGATCTGAATTGGTCATTTTTTGTAAACAGCGGCTCAGAGGCCACAGAAACTGCGATGAAAATAGCCATTCAATACTGGCAGGAAAAAGGGATAAAAACGAAAACAAAAATTTTATCCCGATGGGTCAGCTATCACGGCATCACAATGGGGGCGCTTTCCATGTCAGGCCATCCGGGCAGGAGGGCAAGATTTGTCCCTCTTCTGGAGGATTTTCCTGCCGTTCATCCGCCATACTGCTACCGCTGTCCATATGGGCTGGAAGCACCTCGATGCGGACATCTGTGCGCAGCAGAACTCGAAACGGCGATTAAACGAATGGGAGCTGAGCAGATTGCAGCCTTTATTGCAGAGCCGGTCATCGGTGCAGCAGGAGGGGCGATCTCCCCTCCGGACGGTTACTATAAAGTCATAAAAGAGATCTGCGAAAGAAACGATATTTTGTTCATAGCCGATGAGGTCATGACGGGATTTGGGCGCACAGGTACGGTGCTTGCCTGCGAAAACTGGGGCATCCAGCCGGACATCGCCGCGTTTGGCAAAGGCATGGGGGCCGGCTATGCCCCGATAGCCGCAGCCGTAGTCTCCGATAAAATAATGGAGCCTATCATGGAAGGGTCAAAGTCAATCATGAGCGGCCATACATTGAGCGCCAATCCGCAATCATGCGCGGTTTCCCTGGCAGTCCTGGAATATCTGGAAAAAAGGAAAATCATACCTGAGGTGGGCAGGAAAGGAGAGTACCTGAGTGATCATCTCCGCCGGCTGGAAAAGAAGTACAGTTTCATTGGCGACATCAGGGGGAAGGGACTGCTTCTGGGAATAGAGCTGGTTAAGGACAAAGCGGCCAAGGACCCATTCGGCCGGTGCCAGATGGCTGTACAAAAGCTGGTCAGCGCCGCCCAGGAGCAGGGCATACTCCTATATCCCGCCGGTTCAGGGTTAGACGGCATTCATGGGGATGCCGTCATCCTTGCACCTCCTTTAAACATCACCTTGGAGGAGCTGGACGAATTGGCAGTGCTCCTTGACCGGGCTTTGTCCGCATTCCAAAGAATCATTGAACAGGAAAGCCTGAAGGGAGGAGGCTCATGAGCAGCTCTTTTAATAAAATTGTGACCGCAGCACAGGCAATGAATCATTTTCATGATGGCATTTCCATAATCGCCGGAGGATTCGGTGGAATCGGTACGCCGCCGGCCCTTATTGAGGAATTGGTTCAAAAGGGGACAAAAAATATCACCCTTATCTGCAATGATGCCGGATTTCCCCATATAGGCGCAGGGAGGCTTGTTACACTGGGACGGGTCAGGAAATTGGTTGCATCACATATAGGCTCCAACCCCGAGGCAGGCCGCCTGATGAATGAAGGCAAGCTCGAAGTGGAATTCTCTCCCCAGGGGACGCTTGCTGAAAGGATCAGGGCTGGCGGTGTTGGCATTGCCGGGATATTGACCGATATCGGCATTTCAAATGAGATGGTTTCAGCAGGGAAGGCAACTCATAAAATCAGCGGAAAAGAATATCTGATTGAAACGGCGATCACTGCTGACATTTCAATTGTGTATGCCAAAAAGGCGGATCCGTTCGGCAATCTTATATATGACAAAAGTGCACGCAATACAAACCCCCTGGCAGCCATGGCAGGGAATAAAACGATTGCCGAGGTGGAGGAAATCGTCCCAATGGGCGCCATTGATCCGGATGAGGTCATGACGCCGGGGGTATTTGTGGATTATGTTGTTCCTTCAAAGGGAGTGAACTGGAAATGGGCATGGGAATAGAGAACCGCAAGAAGATTGCGAAGAGGGCAGCTGAGGAAATCAAAGATGGAATGATAGTCAACCTGGGAATCGGCATCCCTTCCCTTGTGCCTGACTTTCTGCCTGAATCAATAAGCGTTATGTTTCATGCAGAAAACGGAATAACAGGGATGGGGCCAAGCCCGGTTAAAGGCAAGGAAGATCCGCATCTATGCAATGCGGGCGGCTTCCCGGTCACAAGCATAAAAGGTGCCTCGTATTGCGACAGCACCATTGCCTTCGGGATGATCAGGCGCGGGAGGGTTGATTTGACTATTCTCGGCTCACTTCAGGTCAGCGGGAAGGGAGATCTGGCGAACTGGATCGTTCCCGGCAAGAAAGTACCGGGGATGGGAGGGGCGATGGAGCTTGCACAGAAAGCAAAGAGAGTCATCGTTGTCATGAATCAGACAGATAAAAACGGCCAGCCGAAAATCCTTGAGAATTGTACACTCCCGCTGACATCGCCTTCCTGTGCATCGCTTGTGATAACCGAAATGGCTGTGTTTGAAATTACGGAAACAGGAATGGTCCTGAAGGAGCTATTTGCTCCATATTCAGTGGAGGAAGTAAAGAGCAAGACAGGCTGCAGGCTGCGGCTGGCGGAGAACATCAGAATAATAGATTAGCAGGCGGGGGAGGCGGTTTTATTGAGTGAGAGTGATGGAAGAGTAAAAGAATGGCTGAACAAAAACCGGTCCAAAGGAATCAGGCTTCTCCAAAGGCTTGTCCAGGAACCGAGCACAAGGGGAAATGAGGCCGGTGCCCAGGCTGTAATCATCGAGAAGTGCCGGGAAATGGGGCTTGAGCTGGATATATGGGAAATCGGCAAAGATGAGCTCCCTGCACATCCCCTATTCTGTTCTGACAGAAGGGACTTCAGCGGCAACCCGAATGTAGTGGGGGTCTGGAAGGGGACCGGAGGCGGCAGAAGCATCATTTTGAATGGCCATATCGATGTGGTGCCTGAGGGCAGCAGGGATGATTGGAAATATGACCCCTTTGGCGGACATATAAAGGACGGCAGGCTATATGGCAGGGGGGCGACCGACATGAAGGGCGGGACAGTATCCCTTCTGCTGGCGGTTGAGTCCTTGATAGCGTCGGGGAAGAAATTGAAGGGAGATGTCATTTTTCAGAGTGTCATAGAAGAGGAAAGCGGGGGGGCCGGAACGCTTGCAGCTGTAATCAGGGGCTACAAAGCAGACGGAGCGATTATCCCTGAACCGACAAATATGAAGCTCTTCCCAAAACAGCAGGGCTCTATGTGGTTCAGGATTAAAGTCAAAGGCCGTGCTGCACATGGCGGCACCCGCTATGAGGGTGTCAGTGCGATTGAAAAGGCCATCACAGTTATCGCTTCTCTCCAAGAGCTCGAAAAAAAGAGAAATGAACGAATTACAGATCCTTTATATAAAGGTATACCTATCCCGATTCCAATCAACATCGGAAAAATCACCAGCGGGGAGTGGCCATCCTCTGTCCCGGATACCGCCGTCATCGAAGGCAGGATCGGAGTTGCTCCTGAAGAAAATATGAAAATGGCAGAAAACGAGCTGGAAGCGGCATTAAGCTCCCTATCGGAAAAAGATGAGTGGTTCAGGGAAAATCCCTGCAAGGTCGAGTGGTTTGGCGGGAGATGGCAGCCTGGGAATTTGGATATTGGCCATCCACTCATGAACATAATATCAGCAAGCTATGAAAAGGCCGCAGGAGAAAAGCCGCTGATAGAGGCATCTCCATGGGGGACAGACGGCGGCATCCTTTCAAAGGCCGGCGGGACGCCTGTTGTCGTTTTTGGCCCTGGAACTACGGAGGCAGCCCACGACGCGGATGAATCCATCTCCCTGGACGAAATGTTCAAGGCTGCAGAGATCATTGCCGAAAGCATCATAGAGTGGTGCGGCTGATGGCGGTGAAGGTTCCAATGGCCAGCAGGAAAAGCCGATTGATGGGATTTTTCGGCACGAGAATTTATACTTAAGTTACATTGTCTTTAGGAGGTAAAAATATGAAGCAGGATTTATGGATCAATGGCAGTTTTGAACCCGGAAGAGAATACAGGGAGCTTAGAAGCCCTTATAATCAGGAGAAGCTGGCAGATGTGGCAGCGGCTGGAAGCGAAGAAATCGAGGCAGCCATCGCTTCTGCAGAGAAAGCATCAAAAATGATGGCCGGATTGCCTGCGCATAAAAGGGCTGAGATTCTGGAGAATGCAGTCCAAATCCTCAAGGAAGAAAAAGAGGAGTGTGCAAGGATCATTTCGCAGGAAGCAGCAAAGCCGTTAAAAGCAGCACGTGCAGAGGTGGAAAGGACCATCACGACATATGCATTTGCAGCACAGGAAGCCAGAAGGCTGTATGGTGAAACCATCCCGATGGATGCAGCGCCTGGGGGCGAGGGGCGTCTTGCCTACACGGTAAAAGAGCCGCTCGGGGTCATTGGAGCGATTACGCCCTTCAACTTCCCTATGAATCTCGTTGCCCATAAGGTCGGACCGGCAATTGCGGCCGGCAATACAGTTGTCCTGAAGCCGGCAAGCCAGACGCCTCTGAGCGCCTATAAGATCGCTGATATTTTCCATCGTGCCGGGCTGCCAGCCGGTGCACTCAATGTTATTTCAGGCAGCGGAAAAACAATCGGCGACAGCTTCCTCTCTGACAAAAGGATCAAGATGATCACTTTTACGGGAAGCCCTGAAGTAGGCACCTATATCAGGGAAAACGCCGGGCTGAAAAAAGTGACCCTCGAGCTGGGCTCAAACTCCGCCGTCATTGTGGATAAAGATACCGATCTTGATAAAGCCGTCCCGAGAATTGTATCAGGGGCTTTTGCCTTTCAGGGCCAGGTCTGCATCTCTGTGCAGCGGATATATGTGCATGAAGGCATTTTTGAAGATTTTTCTCAAAGGTTTGTCCAAGAAGCCGGCAAGCTCCAGGCAGGAGACCCGCTGGATGAGACGACAGATGTTTCTGCAATGATTTCAAAAGAGGATGCCGACCGGGCGGAGTCCTGGGTGAAAAGCGCTGTGGACGGAGGAGCAAAACTTGCTCTCGGAGGGAGCGGGGAAGGCTCTGTTTTTCAGCCGACAGTTCTGCTTGACGTAGATAAAGATCAGAAAATCTCCTGTGAAGAGGCTTTTGCCCCTGTCGTCCATATCAACCGCTTCTCAGATATAGATGAAGCGATCGGTTTTGTAAATGATTCCCAATATGGACTCCAGGCAGGTATCTTCACAAAGGATATCAATGCCGCGCTGAAGGCGGCACGCGAGCTGGAAGTGGGCGGCGTCATGATCAATGATTTTCCAACCTTCCGTGTTGACCATATGCCATATGGCGGAGTAAAACTGAGCGGGACCGGCCGGGAAGGCATCAAATATGCCGTCGAGGAAATGACAGAACTTAAGCTTGTCAGCATTAAATATGAATAACCTTTCAGCAGAAGGGACGGTTATTAAGCAATGGGGTGCTCGGACGAGTGACCCCTTTATTTAAAGGGGGGAAGAATATGGAGAAGTCATCAGTAAGAATGATCAGGCAGGAGACATTCTCTCTTGAAGTTTTCATTGATCCTTATAACAAAAGAATAAGGGTGGATGACACCCTTGGAAACCATGGGGATGCCCTTGCCTTTGCTTATGGTTTAAGAGAAGAGATCCAGGCAGAAAAAATGATCGTTAAAGCCAGGGCAGAGGAGGCCGAATTTTATCTGGAGAACGGCTTCCAGGCAGAAGGCAAGATCGACGGTTATTTTTTAGGCTCTGATGCTTATTTCATGTCCAAGTATTATAAGAGCAGCAGGAGAACCAATACGAACTGGGCTGAGGAGGATGAGGTCGCAGAAAAGGTCCGCAGGCTTGAAAGAACCGGAATTTATTCCGGCCTTGAGAAGCCATTCAGGCTTGTCCGCTTCCAGACGGAAGATGCACCGTCTTTGGCCGAGCTGTACAAAGCGGTATTCCAGGTATACCCCGTACCTATGGATGACCCCCAATATATCGAAAAGTCGATGGAAAGCGGCACTTTATTTTTCGGAGTGAAATACGAAGGCAAGATTGTAAGTGCGGCATCTGCAGAAATCAATTCCTTCTACAGAAATGCTGAATTGACAGACTGCGCTACTCTGCCGGACTTCCGGAAGCATGGATTAATGAAGATACTGATAGCCAAGCTTGAGGAAGAGCTTATCCGCCAAGGTATCTTTTGCGCGTATTCCATTGCAAGAAGCCTTTCATATGGAATGAATGCAGCCCTTCATCAGCACGGATACAGCTACAGGGGCAGGCTGTCCAATAATTGTTATATTTTTGATAAGCTTGAAGATATGAACATCTGGGTTAAAAATCTGGCCATGATGCCAAAATTCCGGCACTAGACTGACAATTTTCCGGCACCTTTTCATATAGTTGAATAAGGGGGTTGGACGTATGAAAGAACAAGTGCTTACAGCCATTTTGAAGGGAATTGACGAAGGCATCCATGCTGTGGATATAAACGGGATCACTATTTTTTATAATGAAGTTGCCGCTCTGCATGATGCTATGGGGGTCGATGAGGTGCTTGGAAAGCCGCTGCTTGAAAGCTTTCCATCACTAAGCTTGAAGTCAAGCACCCTCCTCCAGGTAATGAAAACAAAACAGCCGATATACGACCAGTCCCAAAGCTATATCAACCTGCATGGCAAAAGGATTGAAACGCTGAACACCACCCTTCCCATTTTTGTGGAAGGAGAGCTTGTAGGGGCTGTGGAAATTGCAAAGGACTATTCCCGGCTGAAGATATTGTCCGAAAGGCTCCTGGATCTTCAGAAAGCAAGCATGCCTAGCGAAAGGAAGCCGCGCCCGGCAGGAAGCACGGTTTATACGCTGGATGATCTGCTGACTGGCAATGCGGGCTTTATGAAGCTGAAGAAGGAAGCTTTAAAGCTTGCTGACTCTTCTTCTCCCATCCTCGTATTTGGGGAAAGCGGGTGCGGCAAGGAGCTGTTTGTCCAGGGAATCCACCATGCATCACCCAGAAGGGAGAAGCCTTTCATAGCGCAGAATTGTGCTGCTATTCCAGAAACCCTCCTTGAAGGAATTCTTTTCGGTACAGCGAAGGGAAGTTATACGGGAGCAGTAGAAAGGCCCGGGCTGTTTGAACTGGCAGATGGGGGGACGCTGTTCCTCGATGAACTTCATACAATGCCTGCGCTGCTGCAGGCAAAGCTTTTGCGGGTGCTTGAGGACGGGTCAGTCAGGCGCGTCGGCGGGTCCAGAAACATAGCCACAAATGTCAGAATCATCGCGGCCATGAATAAACACCCGCATGATGCCATGGAGGAGGGGATACTGAGGCATGACCTCTATTACCGGCTCAATGTGTTCACATTCGAATTATTTCCTCTCCGAAATAGGCCTGAGGATATCGAACTTCTGGCGGGCCATTTCCTCGAGTCCTTTAACAGCAAGCTCGGGAAACATGTAAAAAAGATTGGCAGTACTGCTGCAAAGTTCTTCAGAAGCTATCACTGGCCGGGAAATGTGAGGGAATTAAAGCATACGATTGAGTATATGGTCAATGTTTCTGAGGGCAGCGAGATAACTGAAGAAGATCTGCCAGCCATGCTGAAACAGGCGAGTGCCAAAAACGGAAGCAAGACAGGGAGTTCTTCCTTAAAAGATCGTGTGCAGGCAGCAGAAAAAGAAATCATTGAGGGTGCAATTGCCGAGACGGGCGGGAACATCCTGCAGGCTGCCAGGCTCCTGAACATCCCGAGGCAGACACTTCAATATAAGCTTCACAAGCATCAACTGGGAAATGCCGAATAACCGGCATTTCTTTTTATTTTACTTCCGTTCCTGCAGGCGTACATAAGGATTAACAATTGGCATGGAAATTGCATGTAATACAGTATAAGGAAGCTGCAAACTTTACCATTAGCTGGGAGGAATTGAAAATGAAGCTGGACTTATATAAAGCAGACCGCCATTGGAAGGATATCGAGCTTTGGAAGGATGTAACAGAAGAGCAATGGAATGACTGGCTTTGGCAGCTGACCAATACGATAAGAAACCTGGAAGATTTGAAAAAAGTCATTAATCTGACAGCTGAGGAAGAAGAGGGCGTAAAGATTTCAACTAAAACAATCCCATTGAATATTACACCATATTATGCATCCCTGATGAATCCTGATGATCCCCGCTGTCCTGTCAGGATGCAGTCTGTCCCGATTTCTCAGGAAATCCACAAAACGAAATATGACCTTGAAGACCCCCTCCATGAAGATGAAGACTCGCCTGTGCCCGGATTGACGCACCGCTATCCGGACCGGGTGCTGTTCCTTGTCACCAATCAATGCTCCATGTACTGCCGCTATTGCACAAGGAGAAGGTTCTCCGGCCAGATCGGCATGGGCGTCCCTAAAAAGCAGCTGGACGATGCGATAGCTTATATCAGGAACACACCTGAAGTCCGTGATGTGCTCATCTCAGGAGGAGATGGACTGTTAATCAATGATAAAATCCTGGAATATATATTGAAAAACCTGAGGGAAATCGATCATGTTGAAATCATCAGGATCGGCACCAGGGCCCCGGTCGTTTTTCCCCAAAGGATAACAGAGAACCTGTGCAATATTTTAAAGAAATACCATCCGATCTGGCTGAACACCCACTTCAATACGAGCATTGAAATTACCGAAGAAGCTAAAAAGGCATGCGAAATGCTCGCCGATGCGGGAGTGCCTGTCGGCAACCAGGCAGTCATCCTGGCGGGCATCAATGACAGTGTCCCGATCATGAAAAAACTGATGCATGACCTTGTTAAGATCAGGGTGCGTCCTTACTATATCTATCAGTGCGATTTATCAGAAGGCATCGGCCATTTTAGGGCACCTGTTTCAAAAGGACTGGAGATTATAGAAGGTCTGAGGGGGCATACATCAGGCTACGCCGTACCTACTTTTGTCGTCGATGCACCTGGCGGCGGCGGGAAGATTGCGCTGCAGCCGAATTATTTGATCTCCCAAAGCGCTGAAAAGACAGTGCTCCGCAATTTTGAGGGAGTCATAACCTCTTATCCAGAGCCGGAGAATTATGTCCCGGGCAGGGCAGAGGACTATTTCAAAAGGATTTATCCTGATATGGACCAGAAGAAAAGCAATACAGGAATATCGGCACTCATGAATGATTCACAGTTCAACCTTGTTCCTGAAGGCCTGAGAAGGCTGGACCGCAGGGAAGAGTACCAGCAGGATCCGGGGCACCATTCCCTCAAGGATAAACGGGAAAAGCGCGATGAATTGAAAGATAAGAAATTTGAAGCGCAGATGAAGAAGTGGGGACAGCAGGAGAAGGGAGAGGAACAATCATGAATTGTGATTGGTGCTCATCTGATGAAACGGCAAGGCAGACAACTTCGGTCTTCTGGGAACTGCCGGATGGAACAAAAGGGATTGAGATACAAGAAACACCCTGTATTGTATGCACTGGATGCGGAATGATTTATCAGGAAGAAAAGGTGATTGAACAGATCGAAGACCAGCTCTTTTTAATAGATACGAAAAGAATTGAAAAAACACTTACCTTTGAAGAATTGATGGCTAAACCGAAGCTCCTGAAGAGGAATTATTTCAAATTCGATTAAGAGACAGCAAAAAGGCCCATCGTGAATGGGCCTTTTTGACTTGCATGGAAATCTGCTGCATCTTTTCAAGGCATAGCAGTAAAAATCCAAAAAAAGGCTGCTGAGATGCAGTAGGTGAGCAGCCTTTCATTGGTTTCCTCCCAGCAGTTATACATACCACGTCCCTGTAAAACAGCCTGCAGACAGCAATCCTCCTGCACATCTTCCAAGGCCGGCTATTCTCGGGAGGAGAGAGCCTTTCTGTTGCTGGTTCAGGAAGGCTCTCTTTTGTGGACGAACGGGCAGGCATCCTTTATTATAGACGGTATAATGATTGAATTTTAGTGTGCGGCTGTTTTGCCGCCGCTTATTATACCAGAGAAGAAAGGGAGTACCATGTCTAAATCCTTTTATCATTTCCTGATGAAATACCGCCATCCAGAGCCAAAGGACAGCATCAGTTCTTTTGCCAATTCCGCGTTTGAAGACCACAGCTTCCCAAAAACATCATTTGATTATGATGAACTTAGCAGCTACCTGGAAATGAATGGCCATTATCTCGACAGCATGGCCATCTTTGATGAGTCTTGGGAGCTTTATTTGGTTTCAGAAACGAAGAGATAAAAAGCAGTCGGAAAGCTTCATCATATTCATTAGAGGTCTGCTTAATCAGCGGCCTCTTTTCTTTTTTTAGCTAAATGGCGCATGGGCAAATATGGGACCGAATATCTTCTTCCTGCATATGATATCGTAATTAATACTCACGACGATCATTGAGAGGATGGAGGATATGGAAAAGAAGAAAAAGCCAAGATTTAATATCGGTGATACAGTCGTGATCACGATGTATGGAACAGTCGGCAAAATAACAGATGTTAAATGGCTGGACGGAATGCATGTTTATGAAGTGAATAAAAGCGAGGGCCTGTTTATGGAATCCAGCCTCCAGATGCTTTCTGAGTATGAAGGAAATATAATGGAGAAAGAACATATAGATATTGAATATAAATTTTTGTTCGGCGATCTGGTGCAGGTGAAGGGCTATGGATCAGACCTGTTTAAAGTGGTGGGGTTCCGGACTGAGATCTGGCGCTATAAGGAGGATGCCTGGGAGGATGTCATTTATGAGCTTTCCAGAATCAATGACGGCGAATGGCTGGAGGCCGGGGAAGAAGAATTGACCCTCCTTGCGGATGCAGAAAGCGCCGACACCTTCATCCAGAAGCTGGGGCTTCTTTATCTAATCAACAAGCAGCAGAAGCCTGTCAATTTGAAGAAGCAGCAGGGTTCTGTGAAGCAGATGGAAAAAGAGTTCCTGGAAAGCCGCAAAGAGAAAAAGCAGATGATTGATGGCCTGCTTGATATATACAATGATTACCGCATCCTGTTCCAGCTGTTCGGCGACGATGAATACAGGCATATCATGCAGGTGATTGTGCGGAAGCTTAAGCACTTGACTGGCGCCGACGGAAAAAAGCATGCCTAGCCCTGCAAACCCGAAGCCAGGTATAAATAGGCAAGATAGGGAAGTCCTCCTGCCAGAAGGATCAGGAACATAGAAGAGAGAACCTTTTCAAAGAGATTGATAATGATACTGTTATCCTGGTTAACATCCTCTTTTACATCATCCAAAAACGTTCTGAGCCTATTCATGCAATCCGCCTCCCGACTTTTCTGATATAACATTGTATGCTTGTCCTGGGGAAATATGATTACAAGTGATAGATTAAAAGTTTTCTCATATTGTGCATGAAAGAAGGAAAAGCATCATACATTCTGAAAAAGGGGGCGTTGCTGTGAGAGAAATCGAAGTTTTTATAGATACGGAGGAAATAGCAGAGTTTTTCTTTCATGAGCTTGTTAAAAGGGGATACGTTCCTGAGGAGATGGAGCTTGAGGATCTGGCGGATATAACCTTCGAATATCTGCTGGATAAGTGCATCATTGATGAGGAAATTGAAGAATAGAATACAATAAGAATGAAAGCTGGCGCCGGAAAGAGCGCCAGTTTTCTTTATATTGCCGCAATTAACAGAAGTGTTAAGGTATTATCTGATGGGCAATAGATTCTGCAGCTGAAAGTAAGACATGCTGCTTTAGAAGCTTCCCTGTCATATCGTAGTCTTCGGTTTCCGGCAAGATATCCATATGATAAAGGCAGCTGCCCTGCTCATTCTTGAACCAGTCTGTTTTCCTGGTGAAATAATGCTTTTTGTCCCGCCATGCCTGTTCCAGGGCAGGGCTGTATAGCATTCCAGATTCTTTGCGGGCAGAATATCTGCTGCTCCAGTAGTCGGACCTTGAAGCAGTATGGGGGGTTCCCATGGCGAACTCTATTATCTTTCTGTGGTGTTTTTTATAAAAAAGGATCTGGTATAGGGATTTGCCTGTGGTTATGCGGGCATTGGGAGATTTGAAATCCATGACAGGGACACCGAGCAAGGCAGAGGTATTTGCTTTCTTCAGCGGGAATATAACCGTAGTAAAACCGAGTTTTTCCTGAAGAAGGAATGGCAGATCATCCAGTACACTGGCACCTGTAGCACTGATGACCCTGTCTTCCAGCATTTTTTGCTCATTCACGATCATGGCTGCTGTAATCACAGCAGAAGAGCCATGCTCATAAAAATGATTCCAAAAAGGCTCCATCCAGCATGATACATGAAATTTTGGGAGCAGGTGAAACAGAGGAACGCCCGTTTCCCTGCTGTATTCTAACAGCAGGAGCTGCGGGTATGCATCCTGGAAAATATAAGCATTGCAGCGCTCAAGAAAAAGAAAGTACCGCTCCTGGTCTTCTTCCGTGAGGAAATTGTCCAGATAAAAACTCTTTAGGTCTGTCATATAGTAGCCGCCATTCCTAGATACCATATGGGCAAGAAAGGCCCAGTGGAGATCGGGGTTGCGCTTGTAAAATAATAGATAGGCTTCTGTCCTCGTGCTATTGTTGCGGTTATATTTTTCGGTTTCAGCGGAAATAGCCGCTGCGATTTTCTTTTCTTTTTCTGTCAATATATAAATCGGCGTATTAATTTTAGCCTGGCTGATTAGTGCCTGTTCAATGCCGGCTTTCTCCCGTTCGGTAAGCAAGGTTTTCTTTGGGATGTCAGGCACAATGCGGTAATTCAAAATCCTTCTCAGCCATGCAGGATAAAATTCTGCAAATAATTTCATTTTGCCTCCCCGGATATGAAACTTTATGATCATCCATACGTATTAAAAATCATCAGGCTGAAATGAACGCATATCGTTATATTAAATGTATTAAAGTACTTTCGGCTTCATGTATGCTGCTTCAGCAGTCTAATTGAAATAGGGGGAAACAGGATGTCATTTTTTAATAAAGTGCTGGCAAGTGTAGGTGTGGGTTCTGCTTCTGTTGATACGAAATTGGAGCGGGACTCCTTTTATCCGGGTGAAATGGCCAAGGGTGTCATTGAAATCAGGGGAGGGAAGACAGAGCAGAAAATCGACCAGATTTACCTGGCTCTGAATACAACTTATATTAGAGAGTCAGATGATAAGAAATATACAGCTGCAGGTGTGATTGATAAATACAGGATTGCTGAGACACTGACGATCCAGCCGAATGAAACGCGGGAAATTCCTTTCTCTATTCAAATCTCTGAGGATGCACCTCTGACATTGGGAAGAACGAAGGTATGGATTTCAACTGGCCTGGACATTAAAAATGCGGTAGATCCCGGCGACAAAGATTATATATCCATTAAGCCGAACAGGCTCATGGACGGTGTATTCCAGGCAGTTTCCTATCTTGGCTTCAGGCTCCGGGAAGCAGAATGTGAAGAAGCGCCACGCAGGCTGCGCGGCAGGCTTCCTTTCATACAGGAGTTTGAGTTCGTTCCGGTTTCAGGGCCATTCAGGGGCAAGCTTGATGAGCTTGAACTGGTATTCCGTCCTGCCGGCGGCGGCCAGATGGAGCTGATGCTGCAGGTTGACCGGAAAGCACGGGGGCTCGGAGGCTTCCTTTCAGAGGCCCTGGAAATGGATGAAACCAATGTGAGGATGAGGGTTTCAGATTATGATCTCGCCGGAATCAGACAGAAATTGGAAAATACCATAGCACAGTATTGCTGAAGAAGGTCTCAGAGAAAACAGAGAATTCAGGGATCAGAGCTGAAATTCCGTAATGCAGTAAGCAGCGCCGCCCCGCGGAAAGCGAAGTGACTGGAACGGAAATCAACAGCCCCATTAACATCAAAAAACGATGGCAAATAAAACAATATTCCTACTGTATTTGACGATGGAAAACCATCGTTTTTTTTATGCAGTAAAACCTTCAGTTATACTCATGGATCCACAAAAGAAAAGAGCCGTTCAAAAGTGCTGGCGTATTGTAAGGAACTGTCTGGATAAAGGTCTGATATGATTCCGTTGACTCCCAGTCGCTGCATGGCTGTAAATTGATGTTTTTGCGTGACCGTCCATGAATTTACTTTGTACCCAAATGATTTTGCCTGGGTGACAAAGGATTTGGATAAGAATGCATGATGGACAGACAAGAAATCGGCAAAGCTTCTGTAGGAGGCGAGCTGGAACATATTGAGCGGCTTGCTGACCAGGATTCCGGCCTTGACTTTGGGAGAAAGGGCGCTGAATGTCCTGATATCAGCGATATTAAAAGACTGCACCATCAGGAGTTCAGGGTTGATGCCCTCCTCGAGTGTTTGGTTCAGCAAAACAGCCACCTCTTTTGCCAGGCTTGCTTCACTTCCTGCCCCCTTCATTTCAATAAGAAGGCCGATTTTCCCCCCGAAACGCTTTACGACATCTTTCAGCAGAGGGATTTTTTCTCCTTCATACTGATCGCTGAACCAGGAACCTGCGTCCAGCTCCTTCAGCCGGCTGGCGGTCAGCTCTGTTACCAGTCCGGCTCCTCCTGTTGTCCTGCCGACATCTCCATCATGGATGACCACAGGCTGGTGATCGCGGCTAAGCCACACATCCAGCTCAATAAAATCAAAACCAAGTTCATAGGCTTTTTCAAAGGCAGCCATCGTATTCTCGGGAGCAAATTGGACAGCGCCCCGGTGGGCAATGGACTGAAAAGGGCCCAGCGGCTGAAATGCAAAGCTCAGGAAGGATACAAGGATGCCGAGAAGCAGGGACCCTGCAAAAGTGTTTTTTATGCGAAAAGGCAAGAGGCGGAATTCTTTGCGGGAAAGCCGTTCAAAGGCACGTACCGCCAGTAGATGAATGAGAATAATAAATGAAAAGATCCTGGATCGGGAGAAGCAGAAGCGGTTTCTTCCTGAAAGGGCAGCTTTCGTTGCACTGAGGCCCCTCATATACATTCCCCCTTCTGTAGGTTGGGTTTATATATAATATGCGGAAGCAAGCATGTCCGGAAATGACATACGACAGAATTTTATGAAAAACGATAAAATTAGAAAATATTCTTTGAAGGAATCGACAGGACGAAAATGTAATAATTGTAGTAGAAGATATAGAGGTGCTGGCTGAAAAGGGAGGATCTGGCAAAGGGAATTACTAAAGGAGGCTTGCTTCATGCTGAAGGAATTATCATTGCCAATGTTGAAGCAGAAGGATTTTGACGTGACGATTTTCCAGACGCCGGAGTTTCGGCAAAAGAAAGGGTATAAGCAGGTGTACAGGCTGCCCATTAAGGGTGCGTCACATGAGGAGTGCCTTGATCATGCTTTCAGGAGTTTCAATGTTCCCGATCGCATGCCGGCTGACTTCAGAGGACGATTTCTGTCAACAGGTGATATTATCTTTATTGATGAGGGGAGAAGGGGGCAGTTCTACTATCAGCTTAAACCAGGCGGCTGGGCGCAAGTGAACCGGGTGCACATCAGATAGATAAAGGGAAAGCAGCAGGTAAATGCCGCCTGCTGCTTTTCCTTTTTATTTTTTTCGCCTTTCGGCAGAATTCTCTTTGCCATGTGCTTCATGTTCAGCCACGATAGCTTCAGGCGGGATATGATTGTTTTTCTTTGGTGAATTGATGCGGTTGCGATGTTTTTTTCCCATTGGCGCTTCTCCTCCTCGAATCTTTACATGGACTATTGTTTATGCTTCCTCCGAATTGTTTTGGAGGTGTGCGGTTCAGTATTGGAACGTGAAGATGGGTTGGTTTCATTCGCATGCTGGACAGCCTGTCTCAGCTTTTTGCTCATCGGTTCTTGCGGCATGTTTATCCCTCCTTAGGAAAAACTAATATTAGGTTGCCCGGGGCAGAAAAAAACATGCTGGCATCACTTGGTTTTCCAGCAGCAGCGGAAATATGGTATAGTGTGATGTGAAAGCAGTTGCAAGCCATGCTTCAGAAAAACATTGGAGGTACAAAAGATGAGTGTACATATCGGTGCAGAAGAGAATCAGGTTGCAGAGACGGTTCTCCTGCCAGGAGACCCTTTGCGTGCTAAATATATTGCAGAAACATTCCTTGAAGGTGCTGAATGCTACAATGAGGTCCGGAACATGTTTGGATATACCGGAACCTATAAAGGAAAAAAGATTTCTGTCCAGGGAACCGGAATGGGGGTTCCTTCCATATCCATTTATATTAACGAACTGATGAACAGCTATAACGTCCAAAACCTGATCAGGGTCGGTACTTGCGGTGCCATCCAGAAGGATGTAAAAGTAAGGGATGTCATCCTGGCTATGAGCGCTTCAACTGATTCACAGATGAACCGCCTTACCTTTGGGGGCGTGGATTATGCTCCAACCGCCGACTTTGACCTTTTAAAAAGAGCATATGATGCCGGTGAGAAAAAAGGCCTGAACCTAAAGGTTGGAAATGTTTTCACAGCGGATATGTTCTATAATGACAACTCTGAGCTGGAAAAATGGGCAAAATATCAAATCCTCGCAATTGAGATGGAGACAGCTGCCCTCTATACCCTTGCAGCAAAATTTGACAGAAAGGCATTGTCAGTCCTCACAGTCAGTGATCATATCCTTACTGGTGAAGAAACTACCTCACAGGAAAGACAGACAACTTTCAACGAAATGATCGAGGTTGCACTGGAAGCTGCGATTAAATAATTCTTAAGTACGATGCCCCATGCCGGGCATCTTCTTTTTTTGCTGATATCAATACTATCTATGCTTTCGAATGCAGTGCAAAAAGTGTTAAGATAAACATATTGTGAAATACTAACATGGTACACCAATAGGACAGGTGAAAGAAATGAAGAAAATATTGATCATGGCAGCAGCTGTTTTTATCCTTGGGGGATGCAGCAGAATAGAGCCTTTTGTAAGCAAGATTCCCTTTTGGCCTGAAGGAGGGCAGGCTGCAGAGAGCCCTTCAGATGAAAATAAAGAAACCGGCAATGCAGCAACGTCAACAGATGATGGACAGGCTGCAGCTGAAAAGGAAGAAGAGTCTGTCCAGGACGGCCCTGTTTTGGAAGCAGCCTTTTTCAATCAGATAACGGAAACGGAAGGCAAGAAAGTGATTCAAAACCCTGCCAATATTATGGCGCTTGTAAATAAAGATTTTATGCTGCCCGGCAGCTACATTCCGGAAGATCTTGTCCGGCCAAACGTTCCATTCTCATTCGGGGAACAGGATATTGAAAAGAGCTATATCCGCAAGGAAGCTGCGGCCCATATGGAAAAGATGTTTGCTGCAGCAAAGCAATCCGGGATTGAATTGTTTGCCGTATCCGGCTACCGTTCATATGATAGGCAGGCGGTCATATTGGATGCTGAAATCCAGCGGGCCGGGGAGGAAAAGGCGGTCCAGGCAGTAGCCATGCCTGGCAGCAGCGAACACCAATCAGGCCTGGCGATGGATATATCCAGCAGAAGCGCTAAATTGGAACTCTCTGAAGCATTCGGTGACACTGCAGAAGGAAAATGGCTTGCTGAAAATGCCCATAAATTCGGCTTTATCCTGCGTTACCCGAAAGGCAAGGAAAATATTACAGGCTATCAGTATGAGCCATGGCATTTCCGCTATGTCGGCCCGGCAGCCGGGGAGATTTATGCGAAAAAGCTGACTCTTGAAGAATACTTCAGCATTGTGAAGAAAATATGATCTTCACTCCCTGTTTTTACTTGCCCTGATTGGGGAATAGTAGACTGCAGAACAGACAGAGGGAGGAAGAAAATAATGAATAAAACAACCATGACTGTACCTGAAATGATATGCGATCATTGTGAAGAATCCATCAAAAATGCCCTCCTTTCGCTTGACGGAGTTGCCGGGGTGTCAATAGCACTTCAGGGGAAAACCGTAGAGGTCGATTATAATCCTGAGCAGACATCGGAATCCATGATCAAGGAAGCAATTGAAAATGAGGGGTATGGTATTGCCTGATTGTTTTTTGGGATGGCAGGAAAGCGTGCCATCCCTTTTTATTGGCCATTCCAAAAATGTCATTTTTTATTCATAAATTTTTTCCGTTTTTGTACATATTTTTTGTTAATTTACACTATAAAATGTTATTCTAATTTTTAAGGGTCTAAGGACTTCTTTATGGAGACGAAAGTGGTGAACAGCTTGGATAATAATCATGTAGACCAGGAAAATTCTGACAGGCAGCCTGATTCCGGATATATCCGGATGAAGAAGTTTCATTTTGTTATGCTGCTTTTTTTCATAGTATTCCTGGCAGCGGGGATTACAACCTTCGCGCTGGCGTTCGGGGATGAAAAAGCTGTCAGTATCGGCAACGAACGAAACGAATTTGATAAGCTTTATTCTGCTTATGATACATTGAAAGGCAGCTACTATAAGGATGTGGAGCAGGATACACTCATTAACGGGGCTATCAACGGAATGGTAGAGTCCCTGGGAGACCCTTATTCAGACTATATGAATGAAGAAGAAGCAGCAAGCTTCCATCAGAGCATCTCTTCTTCATTTGAAGGTATAGGTGCAGAGATTCAGGAGCAAAACGGACAGATCATCATTGTTTCTCCGCTTAAAGGCTCCCCTGCAGAAAAGGCAGGCTTGAAGCCGAATGACAAAGTCCTTTCTGTGGATGGAAAGAGCCTTCAGGGCAAAAGCTCTACAGAAGCAGTAACACTGATACGCGGCAAGAAAGGTACCAAGGTGGAGCTTGAAATCCAGCGCGCAGGCGCAGATGAAGCAACAAAAATAAGCATCACCAGGGATACAATCCCGCTCGAGACCGTTTATGGTGAAATGATGGAGGACGGAATAGCAAAAGTCCAGATCACCACTTTCTCTGAGAACACATCAAAAGAACTTATTGATGTATTGAACGATCTGCAGAAGCAGGGAATGAAAGGTCTTGTCCTCGACTTAAGGCAGAATCCGGGCGGATTGCTGAACCAGGCGATCAGTATTTCCAGCCTGTTTGTGCCGGAAGGGGAAATATTATTCCAGATCGAAGACAGGGAAGGCAATCGTGAAGTGGTAAAATCCAATTCTGAAGGCAGTCCCGACATCCCGCTGGTTGTGGTAATCGACAAAGGCAGTGCGAGCGCTTCGGAAATATTGGCAGCAGCTGTGCATGAGTCTGCAGGAGTTCCGCTTGTTGGTGAGAAGTCATTCGGAAAAGGCACAGTACAGCGTGCCGAAGATTTCACGGATGGATCCAATATGAAATTCACAACGGAGAAATGGCTGACACCCGATGCGAACTGGATTCACGAAAAAGGAATCGAGCCTGATTATAAAGCAGAGCTTCCTTCTTATGCATCACTTCCATTCATCAATCCTGAGAGCGAGCTGAAGGTATCTTCTTCATCCGCTGAAGTAAAGGCTGCACAGGAAATGCTCAAGGCACTTGGCTTTGAACCGGGCAGGACAGACGGATTCTTTGATGAAAAAACAAAGCAGGCAGTCATCCAGCTGCAGAAAGCCCATAAACTTGAGCAGACTGGTGTAATTACAGGAGATACCACTGTAAAGATGATGGATCTCTTAAGAGAAAAGCTTCTAAAAAATGATACACAGATTCAAAAAGCAGTAGAGGTGCTTAAGAAAGAAATGCAGTAATATATGATTTGAAAAGGACCGGCCTGCTGGCCGGTCCTTTTTATGCTGCTTAAACGAGCCGGAATTTTACAAATATTAGCCGGGAGGTATAGGGATGCCCCCCGATGCCCGAAAATGATGGTAAACGAATAATGGAGGCAGGCCAGTGATGAAAAAACTATTGTTTATCATATGCTTCACCATCCCATTGACTGCATGCTCTTTACCTTTTGACCCTGGACCCGATGATGCAGCCCCTGGCATTCCGGGGA
This sequence comes from Bacillus infantis, assembly GCF_020171945.1. Classification (GTDB taxonomy): domain Bacteria; phylum Bacillota; class Bacilli; order Bacillales; family Cytobacillaceae; genus Bacillus_AB; species Bacillus_AB infantis_A. The sequence goes on from NZ_JAIVAP010000005.1 coordinate 206,523, forward strand.
CTAGCGGAGAAGAAGAAACTGCCTATAAACAAGATGCAAAGGGCACTACATTCCTCCTGATAGGGATAGACAGCAGGGGGGAAGCTCACTCAAGGTCTGATGCAATCATGGCAGCAAGCTATATGCCAAAAGAGAAGGAAATCAAGCTGATTTCTTTGATGAGGGACAGCTATGTGGAAATCCCCGGAACCGGCAGGCGCACTAAACTTAATCATGCCTATTATGAAGGAGGGAAAGAATTGCTTAAAGAGACGGTTGAAGCGAATTTCGGGCTGAAAGTTGACTATACTGCCATCATAGACTTTAAGGGCTTCATCGCTGCAGCAGATCTGATCGCTCCTGAAGGACTGGAGCTTGAAGTTTCAAAGGAAATGATAGAGGATATGAAGCTGGATATGCAGCCTGGAAAGCAGACCCTTTATGGAGAAGAGCTTTTGTCATATGTCCGCTTCAGGCATGACGGAGAAAGTGATTTTGGACGGGTTGAACGGCAGCAGGAGGTCTTAGCTGCCCTCAAAAACAAGCTTTCTGAAAGGTTCAGTAATATAGAGGGAGTCCTGGACTTCCCGGCGGTTGTCCTTGAGGCAGCAAAGTATATAGAAACCGATATGGATGCCGAAGAAGCAATCCCATTGGCCGTATCCTATCTGCTCAATTCCGCTGAGAACGTTCAGACATTGAGAATTCCAGTCAGTGACAGTTATGAAAATAAACTTGTCGAGGAAGCTGGAGCAGTGCTTGAAATTGATTTTGAAGAAAATAAAGAGGCGATAAAGGAGTTTATTGGAGAAAAACAATAAAGATGCAAGATAAAAGTGCAGCCATGTCCTTGCACTGCTTTTCCTATGAGCCGGTGTAATCTATAAGCTAAAAATGCTTTTACAGCTTTTTTGCTTTCAAACAAGGCAAAGTTTAGGTAACATATGATTGGAGCGTTAACCAATTTTGTCAGGAAGTGAACATGCTGAAATGGTAAATAAAACAGAAGTTTATATATTATCGGGATTCCTTGGAAGCGGAAAGACCACTTTGCTGAAAAGGCTGCTTATGCAGGAAAAGAAGGATGGCCGGAAGACAGCGGTCATGATGAATGAGCTTGGGAAGGTATCCATTGATTCGGAAGCCGTCGATGGGGAGGTCCCATTGAAAGAACTGCTTGGCGGATGTATTTGCTGCAGCATTCAGGATAAACTGGAATCTCAGCTTCAGTCGCTGCTCCTGGATGAGAAACCTGAAGTGATTTATATTGAAACGACCGGCGCTGCCCATCCTGTGGAAGTTCTTGATGCTGTGCTGTCGCCGCTGTTCGCAGACAGACTGCAGGTGAAAGGCATCATGACTGCGATTGATGGGATGAGATGGCTTACCCGCAAGTCGCTGAGCCCGCAAGTTCAGCAGCTGCTCATAGAGCAGGTGCGGCATGCCGACCTGATCCTGGTGAATAAATCGGATGAAATGACCAGTTCAGAACAGGCCTCTGCAGTAATGGAAATCCAGTCTATAAACCAGCATGCTGTGCCTATTCTCACCACCTACTCCAAGGTCTCCGCCGACACGGTAAGGGGTCTTAAGACGAATCGGAAGACTGGGGCTGAAAAAACCTCCCTCAAGGACCTGAACCTTGGGTCCTATGTCCATACTTTTAAGGGTCCAGTCAGCCAGGAAGCATTTGAGTCTTTTTTGAGGGAGCTTCCTGATTCAGTCTTTAGGATAAAGGGATATATTAAATTTTCGGCTGAAGGTTATCCTTTCCTGTTCCAATTTTCCTATGGAATGCCTTTATATATGAAGGAATATATGAATATGCCCCTAAACATGGTGTTTATCGGCGAAAATATAGACTGGGAGCAGGTCAGCGGGAAATTAAAGGATATGGAGTGAATGATATAATATAATCGAAAGATCATTTAGCCCATATAGGGAAAGGACGATTTTCTTTGAAACAAGCAGCAGAACTGGAAAGAGCATTCCGGACTGTTTTTCGGACTTTAAGGCAGGAAGTGAATAAGCTGATGGGCGATGAAGTCACCAGCAATGAATTCACTGTGCTGAAACTAATAGCAGACGGACCTAAGATGGCTTCTGCCATTTCTAAAGAGCTGAATGTATCGGCAAGCCACATTACGAGTGTAACTGACTCTCTTGTCAGGAAAGGCTATATGACGAGAAGCCGTTCTGAAAACGACCGCAGAGTAGTGGAACTGGTGCTGACAGAAACCGGCAGCAAACTTGTTGAAAAACTGGAGGAGAAAAAATCTGCCTATTTGCAGGCAAAATTCCGTTCATTTACTGAAGAAGAGCTGGATCAGCTGGTAAAGCTGTTTCAAAAACTTATGTAATTATTTAAAGAGCCTGTGCAGCGTCTGCAGGCTCTTTTTTTTGCCTCACTTTACCCAGTCAGGATGCCGGTGAATAAAAGAAGGCTTGTGTGGGACACTTTTCATTGAGGGCCGCATGACCCACCAAACAAAAGAGAAATCGAGTGATGAGAATGAAGTTATTAAAACATCCGGCAGCCCTTATCTTCGCCAGTTTTCTTCTACTGGGCCCCGTTTTTTATGCTGACGCATCCAGCAGGCCTGCACTACTGGATTGGTCTGAAGTCAATGAGCTGCTTCCCAGATACAGCACATTTACGGTTGAAGATGTAGAAACGGGAAGGGAGTTCAAGGTGCAGCGAAGGGCAGGAAGCCGCCATGCAGATGTCCAGCCATTGACGGCGAAGGATACTGCTGTGATGAAGGAAATTTATGATGGCAAGTGGAGCTGGAGAAGGAGAGCCATTATTGTAAAGTCAGAAAAATGGAGAATTGCGGCTTCCATGCATGGAATGCCCCATGGAGCTGGAGCACTTGCCAATAACTTTCCCGGCCATTTCTGCATCCATTTTAACGGAAGCACCACGCATCGAAGGGATGAGATGGACTTATCTCATAAATTAATGATTCTGAAGTCAGCAGGCGAACTGGATGCATACATCGGAAGTGCAGAACCGGAGGAAACAGCTTCAGCATTTATTGCTGGGCTGAAGCAGCAGGACGAAGATATTGCGGGCATGCTTTCTTTGCAAAAGCTGCCATGGAAAAAAATCCTTCCTGTCATTGAAAATGTTCAGCTTGAAAGTGCTTCCGGCGGATATAGCATGGAGGAAAAGCAGACTCAGCTTCTGGAAGTTTCCGTTGAAGTTGACTGGTATATTAAAAATGAAGGGAAAAGGCATTACAAAGGAAAAATCGAAATGGTAAAAATGTCAGCTTTCGACGGCTGGAAAGTAAACGCGCAAAAATTCCTGGAAGAAAACCGCCTACTCGAAAGGTAAGCGGTTTTCTCTTTTCCTGTAAAGGGCTGTAAAAAGTATAAAGGGAATGCTATTGGCATCCCCCCCATTTTTATTTCATCTCCCCAAACTTTACAAACGTTTTCTCATCCTCCACCAGCCCGCAGGCTGCGCACTGCACTCTGACCTCTGGTCCTTTATAAGCCATATGGAAAGGGCTCAGCTGCTCTTCAGCATATTCTTCCACAATACTCCCGGAGCCGGGATCGAGTTTTACTGGCTGTGCTACCTGCCGGATGATATTGAACCTGCTGCGATTAGTTTTGCAGTTCGGGCAGCGGTAAGGTGTCCCCATTAACATTCTCCTTTCATACTTCTTATAGTTTTGCCGGTGAACGTATTTTTTGCCATTCCACTCTTCTTTATGCATATATAGTAGGGGTATACTAGAATGGATTGATAGACGCAGGCAAGGAGAGATAGAAGATGAACACTGATTATGGTTATTTGCTTGACCAGTACAGGCAGCTTTGGAACAACCGCAGGCTTGAAGGTGCCGATTCACCTGAGGATACCCTCAAGGAAGCTATCCGAAGGGAGCTGAAGGATGAAAATGCCCATCCCCGTGCCAGAAAGAGGGAGGCGGAAAAGTTCTACCTGGCTGTTAAGAGGATAACAGAATCGGACATACCTCAAGAGGATAAGCTTTTCCTGATAGAAATGCATTGTCAGCTTTATGAGCAGATCAGATCCTGAGCGTTCTCACGGCATGTGCCCTGTATTAGAGAGTGACCTAAATATATGATCAATAACTTTTCACAAATATTTCACAGTACAAGGATATAATCTTCCTATACATAGCAGAAAAGGGGAACACTCATGAGGGCAATTGCACTTACGCTGGTATATGCATGGCTGCTGCTGGTGCTGGCAGCCTGCAGTTCTGAACAATATCCGCCAATTGCAAAGGACAAAAGGGTTGCGGCAACCGTCAACATTAAAGATATGTCTCTGACCTTCATCGATTTGGATATTTTGGATGAATTGGCGACATGGAATTTACAGAAGCCCTATACGGGCGGCCTGATCCTTTCTGATGGAGATTCCTTGTTATTATACGGCAAACAGCTGGAAACCATTGATCTATATTCGCTGGAAAAAGGGACTAAGATTGGTGAATGGTCCGCAGGTACCGGGATTGTCAATGCCAGGCTCCTTGAAAGCAGGAAGGAAATTGCTTTTGCAGACCAGGAAAAAGATGAAGTCCGATTTTTTGATTTGAATGGTAAAGAAACAGGAGCAGTCCAAACTGAAGCCGATCCCTTGACGATCCTCGAAGAAAAGGAAAAAGGGAGACTATTTGTCTCCAGCTTCAAGCAGGAAGTGATGACTGTCATCGATTTAAATCAAGGCAGGAAAATATCATCCTTCAAGATCCACCCTTCCGCAGCAGGGGCCCTGATCAGGGAGGAAGAGGGAGAACTTTGGATAGGCGGCCATGGAGAAGGGGCAGAAGCCGAGAAAGATATCCATATATACAGTCTGGATACAGGCAGGCTGGCAAAAACGATCCCTGCCCCAACTATGCCGGTAGGCTTTACAGAGCTGGATGGATCTATTTTTGCCCTCAGCCACGGCTCCAGTACACTTTATAAGATGGATGGCGGCGGTAAAGACGCAGGGAGCATCCAGGTTGGGGCCAATCCTTTTGAAATGCTTCCTTTCGGACAGTATTTGATCATAGCGGGGTATGACAGCAATGATGTCCATCTGATTGATCCCGGACCGCTTCAGGTCAAAAAAACAATCAAAACAGGAGAAGGGCCATTCCAGATCATACTCCGGGGGGATGTTGAAAAATGAGTGACATAGAAATATTAATTGTTGATGATGAAGAAAATATGCGCCACCTCATCGGGATGTATCTGGAAAATGCCGGCTTCAGCTGCCGTTATGCCTCAGGAGGAAAAGAGACACTGGCAGAAATACAAAATAACCTTCCTGACCTCATCCTTTTGGATATCATGATGCCTGATGAAGATGGATTCTCAGTGTGTGAGAGGGTGCGGGCCCAATATGAAGTACCCGTCATTTTTTTATCTGCAAAAGGGGAAGAGTGGGATAAGGTAAAAGGGCTGCAGATCGGGGGAGATGATTATATCGTCAAGCCTTTCAGCCCGGGGGAATTGACTGCCCGCATTCATGCGGTCCTAAGGAGAAGCGGCAGCAGCAGCGGAGCAGATTCAAATATAACCGCTGCCGGAAAGATAACGATCGACAAAAAGGCGCGGAGCGTGAAGGTGGAAGGCAGCTATATTATGTTGACACTAAAAGAATATGAACTCCTGATGTTTTTTATCGGCCACCAGTCCCATGCGCTGAGCAGGGAACAGCTTTTAGAGCAAATTTGGGGAATGGATTATCTGGGAAGCTTAAGGACGGTAGATACCCACATTAAAACACTAAGAATGAAGCTTGGTGCAGGAGATTATATAAAGACGGTCTGGGGAATCGGGTATAAGTTTGAGGTGCCCAGGGAATGAAATACTTCTCAGGCAGCCTGGGAAGGAAAATATGGCTGGCAATCATGGCCGCAATTGTCATCACCATCGTGTACTCTTATTTTCTTTCCTATTTGTTCTATGAAAACCTTTATGTCTCACATATTGAGGAAGAGCTGCTGCAAGAAGGCGGGCGCCTGGCCTCGCAGTATAGTTCAGGCCCGATAACCGAACAGTATAAAGAAAAAGTGGAATGGTATAACCAGGTATCGGATGCGGAAGTCATTGCTGTCAGCAATCCCAGGGAGCTGAGCGCCTGCCTCCCATTTGAGATTGATTATGACACACTGATCGGCCCCGAAGAAAGAGAGCGGCTCCTAAAAGGGGATCATATCCTTAAAATCGGGTATGAAGAGCGGTTCGGCCGAAAGATCATGGGAGTTATCATCCCTTTGCTTGACGAAAACCGGCTTGAAGGAATTCTGTACCTGTATATCCCAGTGGAAAACATCTCTGAAGTCACAAAGGATTTTGCCTCCTGGTGGATTGCGGCTGCTTTGCTGTTTCTCGGAGCCGCCTTCATCTTCGGGTCAAAAGTGATCAGAAAGCTGACACATCCGCTTGCAGATATAAAAAATGCAGCAGAAAGAGTATCTGCGGGAGATTATTCAAGCAGGGTCCAGATTCGATCGGAAGACGAAATTGGGCGCCTGGCCAGGGCATTCAATCAGATGTCATCCTCCATCCAGAAGGAGGATGAAAGAAAGAAGGATTTTTTGGCTGATATTTCGCATGAACTCAGGACACCTATCAGCTATATTAAGGGCTATAGTGATGCCATCCTGCAAGGAATCGCGGAAAAAGATGATAAATATCTTCATCTTATCAATAGGGAAGCGGCCCGGATGGAAAGGCTTGTCGGAGACCTTCTTGATTTATCAAGGCTGGACACCGATGAGTACCAGCTGGTCAGAATGCCTCTTCCCCTTGCACAAGTCATAGAAGACAGCCTGGTGCGGTACGCTCCGGCTTTGAAGGAAAAGAGAGTAGAGCTGCGGACAAAGCTTGATCCGGCCGTCATTATAATGGGTGATGAAGGAAGAATAGAGCAGATCGTGCAGAATATTATGGACAATAGCATCCGATATACAGATAAAGGCTATATTGAAGTTATCCTGAAAGCTTCCAATAGGGGCTGCGTTCTTACAATAATTGATACAGGAGTCGGAATTCCGGCGGAAGATCTCAAAAGTATCAAGCAGAGATTCTACCGGGTCAATAAAGCCAGAAGCCGGGATGACGGAGGGACTGGACTCGGCCTTGCCATAGCAGAAAGGCTCATCCAGCTGCATAATGGAACCCTATCAATAGCGAGCAGTCTGGGAGAAGGCACAACCGTAACCGTAAAACTGCCAGTGCTTCAGGATTAAAATGGAAAACCCGGAATACATTCGGGTTTTTTCTTTTTTTAATATACGAATTTCTTTCATATTCGTAATAGCTGTGTAATAAACGTAAACAAAGGATGCTGCCTGAAAATGTGTCAATAAGACGTCTTTATCATATGTTTGGAAAAAAGACAGGTTCACTTCCACTTTACCAATTATTATCCATTCAATAATATTCCAGCCGCTCCACCTTAGATATCCTGATACAATAGGCTTTTTCTGATAGATTAGTACCAAAGTCAAAATCTGCAGCAAATTGGTGCACTTCCAAACTGCTAATATGTAAAATCCTCCCTCAAATATTACAAAAATCGTATGCTATGATATTACTGCAAGCAAGAGAGCAACAAAAAACAAACTACGATAATCAGGGAGGATTCATACATGAATAAAAAAGTAATCTTTTCAGTAGCAGCGGCAGCAGCATTGCTTGTATCACCAGGCTTTAATAAAGCAGATGCAGCATCTAATTGCCCGACTCCACAGCAAGTTAAAGTAAATTACTCTGGAAACCTGAATAACAAGCAGATTAACAGCCTGCTTCAAAAATATCTGAAACAATACAATATCAGCTGGGAAAATGTCCAGGTAAACAAACAGCCGGTACAAGCAGAACAGCCAAAACAGGAAGCACCTGCACCGGCTAAAGCAGAACAGCCAAAACAGGAAACTCCTGCACCGGCTAAAGCAGAGCAGCCAAAGCAAGAAGCGCCTGCACCTGCACCAGCGAAACAGCCTGCACCAGCAGAACAGCCTAAAGCTGCACCTTCAGCATCACAAGTAAGTGCCTTTGAGCAAAAGGTATTCGAACTGACTAACCAGGAACGCGCAAAAAATGGCGTACCTGCCCTTAAGCTTGATACAGAACTAAGCAAGGTTGCACGTGAAAAGTCAAATGACATGAAGACAAACGGTTATTTTGACCACAACAGCCCAACATACGGTTCTCCGTTTGATATGATGAAAAAATTCGGCATCTCTTACAGAACAGCCGGTGAGAACATTGCAATGGGCCAGCGTTCACCTGAAGAAGTGGTAAAAGCTTGGATGAACAGTGAAGGGCACCGTAAAAATATCCTGAACGCCAGCTTCACACACATCGGTGTAGGACATGTGGCAGAAGGAAACTATTGGACTCAACAGTTCATCGGAAAATAATATAGTATTCAAAAAAGGAGACAGCACCTGCTGTCTCCTTTTTTCCTGCCTTGAGACGATTCCGGAATAACTGTTTTATAAGCATTATACCCATTCTGGCTGTCCATATCAGGTTGAAAATAAATCATCTCATCTTTGCAGCGAAAGCTTTTCCTTCATGATTTTTCCGAAAAAGGATACAATACAACCTAGTGCTAATAAAGATAGGGGATTTCTATGGACATTAGAAAATCAGAACCAAAAGATATAAGCAAAATAATGGAAATTGTAAAGAAAACAGTAGATATTATGAAGCAGGAAAATAATGATCAATGGACAGATGAATATCCGGCAGAAACTGATTTCCTTAATGATATCAAGAACGGAACTATGTTTACGGCAGTTATGGATGGAGAACCTGCCGGAGCTATTACTTGCGATCAGGTCCAGGCAGAGCAATATAGCCAGGTTTCCTGGCAAAAGGAAGCAGATGAATGCTATGTGTTCCACCGCCTGGTCGTCGATCCTGAAATCAGAGGAGCCGGGATTGCCAGCCGTCTTATTTCCTTTGCTGAACAGCATGCTGTTCAGCGGAATGTGCCTTATATGAGAACTGATACATATTCACTGAACAAGAAGGCCCAAAAATTATTTGAGAAAAACGGCTACAAAAAGGCCGGTCAAATTTATATGGATAGGGAGCATCCATTCTACTGCTATGACAAACTTCTATAAAAGTAGGCCTGGAGTTCAAGTATCCATCCGGAAAGGAATATCAACAGCATCATCATCTTCATGTATAGGGATGATAATTACAAGAAGACCTTCTTCAAAAGAGGTTTTGATCTCTTGCCGTATGACCTGATAAGGAATGGAAAGTTTTTTCTCAAACTTCAGGCTGGGACGTTCTTTTATCAAATATTCCCGGTTGGGGAGCAGAGTCAGATATTTACCCTTAATAATGATTTCATCCTTAACCATTTGAACCTTGATTTCCTCCCTTTCAATGCCGGGAAGTTCTGCTTCAACAATGACGGTGCTTCCGGATTTGTAGACATCACATCTGGGCACGGACCCCTGCTGGCCGAAGAATGCTGATCCGAGACTGGATGACATATTCTGCCCCTCTGGATTTTTTTTGTTCAGACTGCCCAATAGCGGGTCATTCTGGACCTGGGTGCTCCACTCCAGAAGATGCCTGAACTGTTCCAATTCCATAGCTTGTTACCTCCTTTATTGAAATGAAAGCCAGAGCTCAAATGTTAAAGGATCTCAGTTACTTCTATCTCAGAAAACTGCATATCAATATTTTTGGGTATCCTGACTTCCAGCATGCTGTCTTTGAAGCTGGCAGAAGAGCCTTTCCTTTTTACAAGTGCAGGAAGTGTGATCGTATGCTTATTATCATACTCAGGAATATGCTCCAGGATGATCTGGTTTGAAGTATGATAAAGCTTAAGCTGTTTGAGCCAGGATTCATCTTTGATCCCTACCCTGACAAAAACATAATCATGTGTTTCGTAGACTGAGGCATCGAGTTTGGAAGAGCCGGCTGGAGAGGGATCAGAGTTCCCCTGCTGAAATGGACTGAATCCCTGCATCATATTCTGTGGCCCTCCCATTCCCTGCATCGATTGGGGAAAAAGCTGCCCCATCATATTCTGAACATATTTGTCAATCTCATCAGGCTTGAGCTGCTGCATCGTTTTTTTCATGTCTTTGTTAAACGGGAAGAGGTTCCAGGGAAACATATGATACATCCTTTCCTAGTGAGGCGTATATGCCCCGTGTTCGGTATATGCTGCAGTATTATATGCAGGCAGCAGCCTAACCGTTAATGATCATTGAGGCACTCAAAAGACCAGCAGCCAGTCCAATGGCTTATATTTTCTGCCAGCCTCTTTTTAGTTGCATATCTTAAGGGTTCTTCATAGTATAGTGATTAAGAGAGCAGAAAAAAATATAGCGGGGTAATCTAATTTGGTGAATGTAAAATCGGCGTTAATAACCGGCGGAGCGGCCGGCATTGGAAAAAGGACAGCCATTGAACTGGCAGCTAATGGGATTTCGCTTGCAATCAATTACCGCAGCAGCCGGGAAAAAGCTGAACGGCTCGCGGAGGAATTGACTGAAAAATATGGGACGCAAAATATTGCAATCCAAGGTGACATCGCTTCTGCAGAAGACTGCCGGAGCATTGCTGAGAAGGCACTTGAAACTTTCGGCTCAATCGATATCCTTGTCCATAATGCCGGGCCATACATACATGAACGAAAAAAAATGGCTGATTATTCCCTTGAAGATTGGAGCTATCTGATGAATGGGAATGTAAACGCAGTCTTCTGGATGACAAAGCTCCTTCTGCCGAAGATGAGGGAAAAAGGCTGGGGAAGAGTCATTACCATTGGATTTGACAGAGTCGAAACGGCGCCAGGGTGGATTTACAGATCAGCTTTTGCTGCAGCAAAAACGGCGGCGGCATCCCTTACAAGGACTCTTGCGCTGGAAGAGTCTGAGAACGGGATAACAGCCAATATGGTCTGTCCAGGCGATATCGTAGGTGAATGGAAAGAGAAGGAAATCATTCAGGCGAGAGAATTGATCGGAGATTTGCCGGAAACTGAAAGAGATGCCACCGGAGAGGATATCGCAAGGGTCATCTCGTTCTTAAGTGATGATAATTCCGCCTTTATAACAGGGAGCATTATTCCTGTTACGGGAGGAAAGGATATATTGGGAAAAGCATACAGGCGTGATTGCTAAGAAGGGCACATTGCTGAAAGGCAATGTGTTTTTTGCTGCCGCACTTGTGCAAATATTTGAGAAAGTTTGAGAGAATCCTGGTTCAGAAACGGGTACGTATAGTTTTGAAGGTGAAAGGGTGTTAAAATAGTAGGAAATAACTATAAATTTTGATGCAGGGTGCTGTGGAAGATGGACATATATAATAGGTTTCTTAAAAAACTCCTAATCAATTACATATTCGGCTCGTTGATTGCAGTGCTGGCAATCGGAGCAACCTTTATCTTTACTACCATTGATGCCAGGAGATATGATAAGGCCCTTATATGGATCATTCTGGCCGGGTCAATGGTCATCATGTTTTTTACCGAGGGCTTCTTCTTCAGGCTGCATATCAGGCCCATCCGTGCTGTCTTTCATTCTAATGGAATGGATGAAGAGTCTGTCAGGAAAGCGATCTTGCGGCTGAAGCAATTTCCTGTCCTTACGGTCAAGCGGATTATGCTGCCGCACCTGCTTGGACTGACGGTGCCGGCAGCAGCTGCTTCAATTTATCTGATCTCAGCCGGAGAGCTTAGGCTCTCCTTTTATATGGTGCTTTATGCCGTCATTGCCGCTTTTCTTGTAGCCAGCATGCATGCCCTGGTTGAATTCTACTTGACACTTCGCGCGATCAAGCCAGTGTTAGCCCTTTTAAAATCGGCCAGTACTGGCGGGTGGCACACTCAAGAGACTCCATCAACCATTCCGATCAAAAAGAAATTCCGCTTGACGGTCCTTGCAATAGGTGTCCTTCCTGTCCTGATTTTTATGGTGGCTGCCCAGATCAAGCTTGAAGGAATGGGGATGGAAACTGCCGTATTTTGGCAATGGGCAGCTGTTGTCATTTTCATAACAGTTTGCTATGCCATACTGACGGCGAAGTATATGGCTGAGGATATAGAAGAGCCGATTTCACGGCTCCAGACGCTGATGTCCGAGGCGGAAAACCAGAACTTTGCCTACTTGAAGGATAATGTGTATACGGACGAATTCTCGGAAGTATTCACAGGCTTCAATATTATGATATCGGCGCTGAAGCAAAGGGAAGAGACGAACCGGCAGCTGCTTGAAAGCTTTATGACTGTTCTGTCGGCCGCCCTTGATGCGAGGGATCCATATACTTCGGGCCATTCCATGAGGGTGGCATCTTTATCCCGCGACATAGGGAAGAGGCTTGGCCTTCATGAGGAGGAGCTGAAGCAGCTCTATCAGTCTGCGCTTCTCCATGATATTGGGAAAATAGGGGTCCCGGATGGAGTCCTGCAAAAAGAAGGAAAGCTGACTGACGAGGAATTCGAGTTCATAAAGGCCCATCCGGCTATCGGTGAAACCATTTTGAAGCAGGTACAGCCGGCAGGCGAAGTAGCTTCATTGCTCCCCGGGATTCGTTCCCATCACGAAAGAATCGATGGAAAAGGCTATCCTGATGGACTACAGGGGAAAGAGATACCCTATTTTGGCCGCATCATTGCCGTAGCCGATTCTTATGATGCCATGACTTCTGACAGGCCTTACCGCAAAGGAATGCTGCCGGAAAAAGCTTTGGCCATACTTGAAAGTGGAAAAGGCACGCAGTGGGATTCCCATGTGGCAGACGCTTTTATAGAGCTGGCCAGAAGAAAGCTGCAGTCTGATGCCTCCTGACTTTCAGGTTCTCTATGTACGAATCCTTTATATCTTACAAACAAAACAAAGGCCGCACCAGATTGGTGCGGCTTTATAGATGAGAGCAGAATTTTCCTGCCGCAAAGAATCATGACGAACGCAGCAATGTCTTCTCTTCCTGAAGAATCCCGCTTCCGGACTGAGCCTCCTCTGATTGAACCATAAGAGTCCGTGTCGGGAAAGCCATGCTGACTCCTTCCTCTTCCAGAATCAGCAAGATCCTGAAATTAACGTCTTCTTTGATGGAGAGATAATCTGCAAAAGAGGTCACATTTGTAAAAAAGTACAGGTAAAGATCAAGGCTTGAGTCATTGAAGCGGTCAAAGCGCACAATGATTGTATCGTTATGGATTTCCTCATGCTCAATCAGCATCAGCTCAATCCGTCTTGCGATTGTCTGCAGCTTTTCCCTTGAAGTTGAATATGTAACTCCAAGATGAAAGGCAATCTGCCTTTTCCCCATTTTAGACCAGTTTATGATCGGCTCATTGGCCAGGGTCGAGTTGGGAACTGTCACAAGGGCCTGGGCAAAAGTACGTATCTTTGTGCTTCTAAAGGTTATGTCCTCAACTGTTCCCTCGACACTGGGGGTCTTAATCCAGTCGCCTATTGTGAAAGGCTTTTCGGTTACAATCACTATTCCCCCAAACAGATTGGAAACTGTTTCTTTCGCAGCCAAGGCAAAGGCAAGGCCACCAAGACCCAATCCGGCAATGAAACCATTGATATTAAAACCCCATTCTTCCGCAATCATACTTCCGCCAAGAACAATAACAAGTGTCTTGGCCATTTTGGAGATAAAGGGGACCACCAGCTTATCGACATTAATATCGAGCCTGCTCATCAGTTTAGGGAACAGCACTGTTGTCATGCTGCTTAAGTTGAAAAGACCCCAGGCTGCAAGCACGATGAAAACAGACCGGAACAGTTTTTTTTCTGCTGTGTCACTGATCAGGTCATATGGGAAAAACTGCAAAGCAAGCTGAAGGCCGATTACTACAAATAGCCATCTGACAGGTTTTTGGAAAGAATTAAGAATAGAAGAAGCTGTGGTGATGCCTTTTTTATCTGTGAAGTCAATAATCAGCTTAAAGATGTATCTTGTAAACACTTTGCGGAGCAGCAAAAATAAAATCAGGATTCCGGCAGAAATGGCAAACTTTGCCCAAAAATCATCGGTTAACAGGTAATTCATCATTTTCCTCCTTGATGCCATACTAAGCAGTGATAAACATTAAAACACTTTACCACTAACTGCGGAAAAACTTAATAGGTTGAAAGGCGTAACTTTCAATAAGGCTCTTTTCGCATAGATTGTTGCTATTTTGCCATTCTTATAAGAGGTGATAATTTACTCTTTCAGGGAGCCAATGCTGCTATTAAAGCACCCATTTGTTCAATAAGCTTATTGTTGGAGGGCATTCAAGAAACTCTATTTAAGAGCAATCCCCAACCATCCATAAAAGAGCAGGCCACGGACTTGAATGAGGGAATCTGTGACGGACTGAAAAATAAGCGGAGAAATTCCCCCTAATTTCGAAAAAACCTTAAAAGTAGCTCAAATAGATGGAGAAATTCCTTCTATCGATTCAAAAAACAGGAAAATGGACAATTCCTCACCGCTTAACCGGAAATTTTCCTCTTATCTACATCCACTTGTGCCAAATTCAGCAGCTTAACCGGAAATTCTCCTCTTATTTTAAGGCTTGCTGGTCACAAATACGGATAAGACTTCCTGATTGCTGTTAGCTGAATAAACCTCTCTTTGAAGGGGGAAAAAGAGGGACCCTTCACCCAATATTGAAAAAGCCTGTCTGCCATATAAACCTATGCGGACATCAAACGCGAAGGTACAGGAATGGAAGTATCGTTTTTTGATAGTCTGGAATATATAGGGCTAGTCCAGTTTCTTTTGACAATCAGTTTTTGCGGGAGTGGTCTTGGGTGCTGCATATACGGAGGGCGATCAAGTTTAACATCAGCGTGTTAAATTTGCAGGCTTAATGCTAAAGAATAAGGGATGAGAGCTGAGCCGCTGAATTTTTTCCTTGAAGGTCTTCTGCTGCTTCTTTCCGCATATATTATACGGACAAGCGATTGGAGAGGAGAATGAAGGGTGGCATATCAGGGGTCGAAAGGCTGGTATATTCAAAAGCTTAAGGAAATGGGGATCAATAAGCATCCGATAGACCGCAGAAAAATAGAATTATACAAAACCTATATTGTCAGAAAACTATATATCGATGAATTAAAGAAAAATCCGGGAAAATAAGCAAAGGGGGAGGCTGCATAGATAGCAGTCTCTTTTGTTATGGCAAATGGTGCAGCGGGGCCTTTCCGGAAGCTGAGCCTGCTCCGCCGGCCAATAGCAGCGGCACGCCAGAGCTTTACTGAAAGGCATGTTGGAAAGCGGCAAAGCATATGATGAGAGGGAAAGGGGGCGGGGGATAGTGAGAACTCTTATTGCGAACAAGCTGACCACCATTTGGAAGGAAATCGGGGAAAGCTGCCTTGACTCTCCGGGTAAACCCGGAAGCAAGGGGAACACAGCCCGGCAGCAGATTTATCTGCTCCAGCACTTTCCTGTCCACCTTCATGAATATTACTTATTGGCTAGTCTGATTATCAAGTCCAATTGGCTGGCACCTCCCTGGAAACTGTTCTCTTTTAATTGCGGCAGTGCAATTGACTATGATGCCTTTTATGCTGCAGCATGCGAGCAGGATATCGTTGTCTTTACATACACCGGCATCGGCGAAGAGTTCTGGGGCGGCCAGAGTGAAGTCCCGCCCAATAAACATAAGATGATTTGGTCACCTCCATCAGGCTTGCGGGGAGGGGAATTGGATGAAATCAGCTTAATCATGTTCCCTAAATCATTAAAAAGCTTTACCAGCAGGGATTTTGAAGCAATAAGCCAGCAGCTGCAAAGAGCAGATATGAAAAGGAATAGACTCTGCATGGCTTTCTCAGCATCCGACCCTGAAAGTCCGGAATATGAGCTGAACCGGTTTCACTCACTCCTTGAACAGGCTGCAAGGTGGCAGAAGTACAGAATCTGCCAAGAGGAGACTGTGCATATTCAAACTGAAACAGCCTTCGAATATGCCGATGGCCGTTTTGAATATCCCCAAAAAATACTGGCGAGAATGCGGGAAAAGAAGGTCCCTTCCTCAATATGGCCTGTGGAAAGGCTTGAACATGCGTATATGAAGGCGGTTTTTCTGGAAGCAAGGTAATTTTTTTAAAACGAAAAAGCCAGTCTGGAATGACTGGCTTTGTTAGTTTCCTGTATTCTTATGCCTCCATCAGCTGGGACACATCCTGTACCGGCTGGACTCCGCTCCGCATTACGTGAAGTGTATATAAGTCCTTTGGAATTTCATACAGATTGTAGATAACCTCCTGCTTGTTCAGCTGTTCAAAGATATGCTTCCTTGTTTCATTGGCCTGAACAATATATGGAAGCTTCTCGGCAGCTTTTTGCGATCGGATATTGACATTTCTGATTCTCATAAAGATCGTTTCGATACCCGATTCATAAAAAAGCTCATCAAAGAAAGCATCCTTGGCTGTCTTATTATAGCCTTTCCCATGATAAGGCTTGCCGAGCCAGGTGCCGAGGAACCCGGCCTGATCCTGGATGTCGAACAGATTGATGGTGCCGATCGGTGCACCCCATTCATCGAGGATGGTGCGGGAAATAAGCTCACCGCGTTCCTCTGCTTCAATCGTCTGCTTGGTCATAAATAAAAATTCATCATAGGAATAGGCTTTTTGGCGCACAAAAGGGAAGACTTCCGGGTGCGTCATTAATTCGTACAAAGCATGGCAATCCTGAAGATCGCGTTTCTTGAGCATGTATGTTCCCTCCAGCCCGAGGTAGTCCTGCTCCATGCCAAATAGAGCCCTGGTCCCACCCTCGAAATTTTTTGTAATGTTGCTAAAAAATTTCGGGGTGGGAATCGAACCCACTAGAACCATCCTTGAATTGGATGGTGGCGCACCATTTGCCTTCCCTATATCTATTGCATTCCATTATGTGTTTAATCAAAGGCAGAAATTCATCAGAATCATTGCCACTTAAGGTATCATACTAAAAAAAAATAAAAAAAGAAATAGGTAAATTGTTAATATTTCTTGAAAAATTTACAGCAAAATTCAGCAGCGGATTCTGACAAAATTCATCAATCAGAATAGACGAATTCTCCGTCAATCATTGTCCAGGACGGCTTGGACAGAAAATGGAAGGGATGAAGGCTCCAAAGGGCCAGATCTGCATCCTTGCCCGGCTCAATTGAGCCGAGCCTGTCTTCAACTCTCAAATTCCTGGCCGGAATCAGCGTGATTCCCTCAAGTGCTTTCTGTTCAGAAAGGCCTTCCCTCATGGCAATGGCAGCACATACATTCAAATACTGAATCGGTGTATAAGGATGGTCTGTCGTTATCGATACTTCAATTCCGGATCTCGTCAGCTCGCTGTATGTCCTCCATGTTTTGTTTTTCAATTCTACCTTCGATCTTCTTGTCAATGTCGGGCCGACGGACACTTTTAAATTCCTTCCCGACAGCTCGTCGGCAATCAAGTGGCCTTCAGTGCAATGCTCAATCCTCAGATCAAGATTGAATTCATCTGCCAATCTTACCGCAGAAATGATATCATCAGCCCTGTGTGCGTGGATCCTGACAGGGATGGAACGTTCAAGGGCGAGAAGGAGGGGGGCGGTACGGAGATCTTCCGGTGTTGCCGAACTTTTGGCTGCATAAAAAGCCTCCCTGAGCATTCCCATGATGCCCATCCTGGTAATCGACTCTTTATTGCCGTGGCTGTGAATCCGCTTTGGGTTTTCCCCGAATGCGATTTTGAGGCCAGCCGTTTTCTGGACCATCATCTTTTCAATATTTTTGCCGGCAGTTTTAATGACAGAAGTGGTTCCGCCAATGACATTGGCGCTGCCAGGCATGATATGGACCGCAGTGATTCCATGCCGCACAGCATCCGAAAAAGCAGGGTCGAGCGGGTAAACACCGTCCATTGCCCTGATATGCGGACTGAGTGGTTCTATGGTTTCATTGGCATCATTCCCGGCCCACCCGGTCCCTTCATCATAAAGCCCCATATGAGTATGCACATCGATGAAGCCTGGAAGCAGATGCCTGCCGCTGCAGTCAATGATCCTGACAGAAGAATCCGTCTTAATTGAAGGGGAAGCCTTCTCTATTTTGCCGTCCGAAACAAGGACGTCACCCCTGAAGGGTGCTGAAATAATCGGGTAGACAAGCGCATTTTTCAACAGCATCCTGGTCATGATTATGCCTCCTTAATTGGCATCAATCTTTTTTGCGTGCTTTTACGGCAATATAACCGGCAAGCAGAAGAGCAGCGGTGACGATGATCGGTGCCAGATATGGTTTGGCATAATCCTTTACCTCATTCCAGTGGGAGCCAAGCTCCATTCCCAGGAGCAGAAAAAGCACAGTCCAGGGGATGATGGCTGCCACAGTGTACAGAAAAAAGGTTCTGAGAGGCATCTTTGCTATTCCTGCCGGTATGGAAATGGCATGCCTTACGACAGGTATGAACCTGGCTGTGAAAATGACGCCGGTGCCGTATCGGTTAAACCAGTTCTCGGCAGCATCCAGATGGCTGCCTTTAATCAGCAGATATTTCCCGTATCTCTCGAGGACAGGCCTGCCCCCAAAATAACCGAGCCAGTATAGAAAAAGCTGGGCAGCGGTGCCGCCTGCCACCCCGGAAAGCAAAGCTCCTGCAAAATGGATCTTTCCGCTTGCAACCAGGTAACCTCCATAGCTCAGGACAATCTCACTGGGAATAACTTCTGCCATCAATCCAAGTGCTATGCCCAGATAGCCGAGGCTTGAAAGGAACTCAAATAACTGAATGACCATTTCCTTCACTGTTACACGCCTCCCTTAAAAAATCCCTGTCATCTGAAGGGCGAGGACAGCAAAGCCCAAAACCCATACATAGACAGCAAAAATCTTAAGTGATTTTCTTTTCAGGAATGAAATCATCCAGACTACAGCGGCATAGCCGAACAGGGCTGATGAGAGTGTGGCGATCAGCAGGCTCCCAAAAGGGATGGCTTCGGTATGGCCGGCATACATTTCTCCTGCCTGCATCACAATCCCCCCTGCTATCGCTGGGATGGAGAGAAGAAAAGAAAAATAGGCAGCTGTTTCTCTATCCAGCTTCCTGATAAGGCCTGCGGCAATCGTTAATCCGGAGCGGGAGAGGGCAGGGAAGATTGCTGCTGCCTGGAATGTGCCGATGAAGATGGCATCCCCCATGCTGATATCGTCCATCTTTTTCCTGCCTTTTTTAATTCCATCGGCAGTCCAGAGGATAAAGCCGGTCAGCAAAAATTCCCACCCGATGGTAACGCCGGATTTTGACAATGAATCGAGAAGGTCACCGAGAAGGAGACCTGCAATAACGGCAGGCACTGTCCCGGCAGCAAGGAGCATGGAAAGCCGGCCGAAAGGTTTTCTGACGATTTGGAGGAGCTCATCTTTGTAAACAACAAGGACTGCCAGCAGGGTGCCGACATGCAGCATGGTATCAAGGAACAGGCCCGCCTCATCAAGCCCGAACAGGTGCCTGCCGAGATATAAATGCCCGGTGCTCGAAATCGGGAGAAATTCAGTCAGGCCCTGGATCATCCCCAGAATAAGCGCTTCTATTTTAGAAAGCATCCTATCACCCTTTACATTCTTTTTGAAGTATTGATGAAGGCTCTTTTATATGCTTGTTTCTTGCGCGCGATAAAGTCCCTCCCTAATTAGTATTCAAGTTGTCCCAAACAAGAACAGGGAAAGGAAAAGTAGCGCTCAAAGAATTTTTTAAGGTGAAGAATGAAACCTTTTTAGATGTGGGGCGTAGTAATAGTTATAAGAAATCATTTTTAATATTGGAGGAATTATTAGTGGAATACCAAAAAAACTCTAGCAGTGATGAAAGGCTCATGGCATCCCTGATTTATATATCCAGCCTGTTTACGACCTTTCTCGGGCCGCTTATCATCTGGCTCTTGAAGAAAGATGACTCCGAGCTTGTGAATCATCATGGAAAAGAGTATTTTAATTTCCTTATCTCCTATGGCGTGTACAGCATCATCAGCACTGTCCTGATGATTGTGCTTATCGGATTCATCACCATCTGGATTGTCCCAGCACTGGCTTTTGTCTTTACCATTGTGGCGGCAGTAAAAGCCTATGAAGGCAATGAATACAGAATACCGCTGGTTTTCCGTCTGATAAAATAAAACAGCAAAGCTGCTGATTCCTCTCAAGGGGGCCAGCAGCTTTTTTTGTGCGGCCATCAGGCGGAGCCTGTGACAGATGCGGATTTTTTTTGTTAGAATATATCCATTATCATTAGGTATTAAGAGAGAGGAGTCTTTACATGCTCAATGAAACCGGCCTGGTGCTCGAGGGCGGCGGGATGAGGGGCGTCTATACGGCAGGCGTGCTGGAATACTTTATGGAGCAGGATCTGTATTTTCCCTACATAATAGGCGTTTCAGCAGGAGCCTGCAATGCTGCTTCGTATATTTCCGGTCAGAAGGGAAGGAATAAAACAGTCAATGTGGATCTTGTCAGTGATCCCCGCTATATATCATGGCGCAATTATTTCCGGAACCGGCAATTCTTTGGAATGGATTTCATTTTTGATGAGGTCCCTAACAAGCTTGTCCCCTATGATTATGACAAGTTTCATGACAGCCAGTCTGAGTTTGTCATAGGCACGACCGACTGCCATACAGGAGAACCAGTGTATTTCAACAGGGCAGGCTATGGGCAGGATGTTCTGCAGGTCCTTAAAGCCTCTAGTTCCCTGCCGTTCATCGCGCCTGAGATAGAGTACAATAGCAGGAAGCTGCTGGATGGGGGAATCAGTGACCCGATTCCGCTGAAAAAAGCCCAGCAGGACGGCTTCCAAAAAAATATTGTCATTCTTACAAGAAATAAAGGCTATCAAAAAAAGCCTTCAAAATTCCATTTCCTTGTAAGAAGAAAATATCCAACTTATACCGGCCTTCAAAAGGCCATGGAAAACCGCTACCGGCTGTACAACCAGACACTGGGCTATCTGGCTGAAGAAGAACAGAATGGCACTACTCTTGTCATCCAGCCATCAGAGCCGCTCGAAGTGGGAAGGATGGAAAGGAACCCAGCCAAGCTTGAACACCTGTACAACCAGGGCTACAGCGATGCCAAGAAGCAATTTGGGCGGATTCAGTCTTTTATTGGGTGACAGGCACCTGTACCAGTTGTAGACCAGTTTATAGCAGATCCCTGCCCGCTTTGGGCAGGGGTTTTTGTCTTGGGAGAGTAAGCGTCCTGCGGCATTGGAACCGGAAAGCTAAATATATTATTAAACTGTCTTTCTTTAAAATAGAGGTTCAGGGTGTTTCGCTGGAACCGTTATTAATGACTTTCCGCAAAATAATGGTTCCAGAGCGGATCGCTGGGACAACTATATTTAATGTTCGGTAAAATAGCGGTTCCAGAAAGATTGCATGAACTACTATTTTTATTGTTTCTCAAAATAGTGATCCTAGTGCGTATCCCTGGCTTGCAGACCCCACATACCCTTAT
The DNA here is from genome assembly GCF_020171945.1 of Bacillus infantis. GTDB lineage: Bacteria > Bacillota > Bacilli > Bacillales > Cytobacillaceae > Bacillus_AB > Bacillus_AB infantis_A. The sequence goes on from NZ_JAIVAP010000005.1 coordinate 227,957, forward strand.
ATCCCCACCGATTCCCTAGCATGATTTTCAGCCGCGTTTAATAGAATTAAAGAGCAGCAAAAATTTGAAGCAGAACCGCAAACAAATTCTTCACAGGAGACTTGCTGATGAATATTCAAAAGCATTACAGCCGATTAGCAGATATATCTCTTAACAGCAGCCTGGCAGCGCTTGTGCCTCTGATTTTTATCCTTCCGGCCTGCCTGGCTATGCTGCCGGGCAGGGAGCTGGTGTTGGCAGCTGTGCCTTTTCTTTTGTACAGCTTTGGCTGTTATCAGATGAGTATGGTCCATCAATCAAGGTCAAAAGCGGTGGACAGGCTGGGCAGCTGCCAATCTCAGGGGAAGCTATTGGAAGAAAATCACCTGCTTGTTTCCCATCTTCCTTCATCTTCTTTAGGAATGCTGTTATTCACACCTGACGGCCAGCTGGCGGGAGAGCTGAGAGATTCGGACTCAACCTTATTCGGGAAACTGTGCCCCTCTTTTCTTACCAGGTACTTTCAGCGGGAGTATGGGCTATATAATCGATCAGGCGTTTTGATGATCCTCTTTTTGTCCAGGAAAAATAAAGTGGAAATTTTTAGGGCAGATCGCCGCTATGTCGGGACGATGCAATTTATTCATAAACCAGGAGGAACAGCTGTTATACAATTCAACCAGAAGGCGCTTTCTGTCCGGAGGGAAAGATTTTTCCTGGATTGCAGGATTGAATGGGATGGCGGGAAAGAGTTAATGAGCTACCAAAAGGGCCTGATGCCTGTAAGCTGGGCTGAGACTTTTCAAAATCCCAATATGGAGGTTATAGCCTTTAACAGCAATGCTGGACCTAAGGAGAGGATTTTGGCATTAGCAGCAATCGCCAAGCTGTTTAATGACGGAGGCTGATTGGAAGCAGCCAGGTTTGAGCTGCTTATATAAGGGAATCTATCATTAAGATCATATACTGCAAAGAGCGGAGGATAATGTGATGGATAACAGCTATGAAAATTGCATAAAGGCATGTCTTGATTGCCTGGAAGCCTGTGAGGAATCATTCAGGAAAACCCTGGAAGAAGCAGATGCCGGGAAGAAGTCTGGCGCTATCAGGCTGTACAGAGAAAGTGCCGATATTTGTACACTGACAATCAAGGCACTTGAGTCAGAAAGCGATTTTATAAAAAAATATACTCTGCTCTGTTCAAGGATAGTCGATCAGTGTGCAGAAGAATGCAAGCAGTTTGACCAAGCTCATTGCATGAACTGTGCAGAGAAATGCTATCTTTGTGCAGAAGAATGCAGAAAGCTTGCTGCTTGAACAGATACTGAAATAGACGAACACAATCCGGCCGGCGTGCCGGTTTTTTTATTGCCGGCTGTTTACTTAGATCACATAGCATATTAAAATGGTGTTCTGGCACGAATATTCAGCCTATGCAGCTTAGGCCTGCTAGGACATATAAGATTGCTAATAATAGCCGAGGTGTGCAATGAAAAAGTTTCTTCTTGTTACAGGGATCATTTTGCTGGCTTTATTCGTTATTGATAAGACGGTCTTGAAGGATAAAGGGGTCGTAAACAAGGTGCTGCCGGCTGAAAGATATGAAAGGCTGGAGAATCCGGAGGAGATAGAGGTGGGGATTGAACCGGGCAATAAAGCACCGGACTTCACTCTGACTGATATAGAGGGAAAAACAGTGAGCCTCAGTGATTATAAAGGCAAGAGGGTTTTTCTTAATTTCTGGGCAAGCTGGTGCCCGCCCTGCAAGGCCGAAATGCCTGATATGCAGGAGCTTTACGAAGAAAAAGCAATCGGGGATTTTGAAATACTGGCTGTCAACATGACCTTTATCGAAAAGAACAAAGGCGATGAAATGGACTTTGTAAAGGATAACGGCCTTACCTTTCCCATTCCGCTTGATGTAAAGGGGCAGGTCATGGGTGAGTATGAGATTATGGCTTATCCAACCAGCTTTTTTATAGATTCTGACGGAATTATCAGAAGCAGGGTTATGGGCGCCGTAGATAAGGATTTTATAGAAAAAGAAAGCAAAAGGCTTCCATGATGTTCATGGAAGCCTTTCTTCTGTATCTGCCGGCAAAATATCTGGTGCTGCTGCCTGCAGCCGCTCCTTGATCTTCCTCTTTCTGTAAAGCATCATGCCAGCTTCCCCGATATCCCCTACTGCTGAACGGTTGATGAATGCCCCGAATACAAGCCCTGCAATCGGCACCATCTGAAAAAGTTTCTTCCAGCCAAATTGATCACGATAAGCAAAGACAACTTCACGCCATCCCTGGATCTCAGATGCGATTTCCCGCTGAACATCCTCTTCCGGCGAATCGATATCGGACAGCTGCCTGAGAATCGCCTGCTTGCCAACGATGTCAGCAGATACAAATTGCAGCGCCTTGACGATGAACAGTCGCTCTTTCTTGCTTTTCGGATCATAGCCGTAGCAGATGGCAATATCCTGAAGGGTCTTCAGCTGCATCCCAAGTAGAACTGGAATATCAAGGCTTAAAGTAAACAATCCTCCAAAGCCTGTCCCTGCCCCCTGAATGGCTGCAATCTTCTTCCTGGAACCTGTCAGCTTCTCTGCTGCCCCGTCCATCTCCTTGATAGAAAGAACAGCAGTATCCTCAAGAGTATTCACATTCCGTCCAGGATAATAAGATTTAATGGAATTAGAGGTGCTTAAATAGCTGCCGCCCGTCTGTATGTAGCTGCCGAGCTCATCAAGCATAACACCCATCTTTTTCTGAATGATGGCTGGGGTCAGCTTGTCCAGCACTTTAAATGGAAGCCTGCCGATTTTTTCCCAAAACCATAGGCCGCTCTGATCTTCTTCCCATTCCTGGCATTTCTGCAGCTCAGACTGCAGCTGTTGTTTCGTCTCCTGCATTGTTAGATTCCTTTCTGCTTATAATATGCATATAATACGGTTGTCCCTATCCAAAGGTTTCAGGTGCCAAAGCACTATTTTAAATAAAATTTGCGGCTCTTAAGCTCTTTGAATTGTCGAAAGAGATCATTCATGATAAGATGCCTTTAATATTATAAGAATAATATTCCTTCGGGGTCGGGTGAAAGTCCCAGCCGGCGGTGATGAGGCATGCCTCTTAGTCCGTGACCCGGCTTCACGCTTAGTGAAGACGGTGGATTTGGTGAAATTCCAAAGCCGACAGTTATAGTCTGGATGGGAGAAGGAATGGATGTATGAACCGCGTTTTTAACATTGTGTTAAGAACGCTTATTTCGTCATGTCTAATTTGGCCCCGTACTGATTCTGTACGGGGCCTGCTGTTTTTTCTGGAGAGAAAAAATTGAACGATAGGAAAAGAGGGTGTACATATGACAGATGAAGATTATATGGATCTGGCCCTGTCCCTGGCCAGGAAAACAATCGGGCAGACCAGTCCCAATCCATGTGTCGGCGCCGTTGTGGTAAAAGATGGACAAATTGCAGGAATGGGGGCTCATTTAAAGGCCGGCACCCCGCATGCTGAAGTCCATGCCATCCGGATGGCGGACGGTCTTGCCAGGGGAGCAGAGATTTACGTAACACTCGAACCGTGCAGCCATCATGGAAAGACTCCCCCCTGTGCAGACCTGATCATCGAGTCGGGGATCAAGAGGGTGGTCATTGCCTCAATAGATCCCAACCCGGTTGTCGCCGGCCGCGGGATCGAAAAGCTCCAAGCAGCAGGGATAGAAGTTGCTGTTGGAATCAGGCGGGAAGAAGCGGAAGAAATAAATAGCGCATTCTTTCATTTCATGAGGACCAGCAGACCATATGTAACGATAAAGGCCGCCGCATCATTCGACGGCAAAACAGCAGCGAACACTGGTGACAGCCAATGGATTACCTCTCCAGAATCCAGGGAAGATGTTCACCGGCTAAGACATGAACATGACGCAATATTGACGGGCGTGAACACAGTCATCCATGACAACCCCCAGCTTACCGCCAGAATGCCCCGAGGCGGAAAAAACCCTATAAGAGTAATACTGGATTCCACATTAAGGATCCCTGATGATGCAGCTATCCTGCATGATCAAAAAGCTCCGGTCATCATTTTTACCGGCAGCGGATATGACAAAAGCAAGGCTGAGAAAATTAAAGCTCTGGGCACGGAGCTTGTACATTTTCCTGAGGAAGAGGTGCCAGCAGGCCAGGTGCTCGAAGAATTGGGAAAAAGGCAGGTTCTTTCCGTCTTTGTTGAAGGCGGTTCTGAAATCCATGCTTCTTTCATTAAGGAAGGGCTATTTCAGCAGATCATTCTCTATGCAGCCCCAAAAATCATAGGGGGAAGAAAAGCAGTCCCGTTTGTAGGGGGAGAAGGGATCTCTTCAATGGATCAATCCATTCCCTTGGCATTTAAATCGGCCGAACGCATCGGTCCGGACCTTAAAATTACTGCGGTGCCGCAGCCGGAGGAGGGCCATCATGTTCACAGGATTAATTGAGGAAGTCGGCAGGGTTGAACAGATTGTCCACCAGGGGAAAACTTTAAAGCTCAGCATATCGGCCAGCCTGATACTCGAAGATGTGGGAATTGGCGACAGCATTGCCGTAAATGGCGTTTGCCTGACAGTCACTGATTTTACCGCGGGAAAATTCAGCGCTGATGTTATGCCGGAAACATACCATTCAACCAGCCTTGCCGAACTGAAGCGCAATAGCCCCGTAAACCTTGAAAGAGCCGTGAAAGCCGGCGGCCGCTTTGGGGGGCATCTCGTCTCAGGGCATATAGATGCCAGAGGCAGCATTCTTAGAAAAAGGCATGAAGAAAATGCCATCTATTATGAAATCGAAGTGCCGGAGGAATGGTCCCATTTGGCAGTGGGGAAAGGTTCAATTGCTGTAGATGGTGTTTCGCTGACAATTTTTGAAGCGGGAGCTTCTTCCCTGACAGTCTCCCTAATTCCCCATACCGCCGGCCATACCATACTGGGAGGGAAGGACGCAGGGGAAACTGTGAACCTTGAGTTTGATATGCTTGGAAAATATATTTACAGCTTTATGAATAAGGCTGCCTCCAAGCCGGAAAAGAAAACTGTCTCGGAGGCGCTTCTCAGAGAAAACGGCTTTTTGTGACAGCCTGAGAACTGAGTTTAAGCAATAAAAGAAGGCATGTCTTTCGCCAGGAATGAATTGGGAAATACCTGCCCTTAACCAAAGGAGAGCTGTATCCATGTTCAATACAATCGAAGACGCTATAGCAGAACTTAAGAAAGGCCGGCCTGTTATTGTAAGTGATGATGAAGATAGGGAAAACGAAGGCGATCTGGTAGCTCTAGCTGAATTTGCCGGGCCGGAAACAATAAATTTCATGGCAAAGGAGGGGAGGGGTCTGATTTGCATGCCTGTAACAGAAGAGCTTGCAGTGAGGCTCGGCCTCCATCCCATGGTTGATGTTAATACAGACAGCCATGGTACAGCTTTTACAGTCAGTGTTGATTTTAAGGAGACAAAGACAGGCATCAGCGCATTTGAAAGGGCACAGACCATCGAAAAACTTCTCGATGAAAATTCATTACCCGAAGATTTTGCCCGCCCAGGACATATCTTTCCTTTAATTTCCAAGGAAGGCGGTGTCCTCAGAAGGGCCGGCCATACAGAGGCGGCAATTGATCTGGCTCGTCTGGCCGGGGCAAAGCCTGCAGGAGTCATCTGTGAAATCATGAAGGACGATGGGTCCATGGCATTAGTGGATGACCTGAAAGAAATGGCTGAGAAATTCAATCTGAAGATGATTACTATCAAAGACCTGATCGAGTACCGGCTTGAACACGATTCTCTCGTTAAAAGAGAGGCGGAGATATCGCTTCCTACTGAATATGGACAATTCAAAGCGGTCGGCTATACAAATAAACTGGATGGCAAAGAGCATATCGCCCTTGTAAAGGGAGAAATTTCAGAAGAGGAGCCTGTGCTTCTGAGGGTGCATTCAGAATGCCTGACCGGGGATGTGTTTGGTTCGCACCGCTGTGACTGCGGCCCTCAGCTTGAAGCAGCCCTCAAGCAGATTGAAGAAGCCGGATCAGGTATCCTCCTGTATATGCGCCAGGAGGGAAGGGGCATCGGCCTTATCAATAAAATGAAGGCTTACAAACTGCAGGAGGAAGGCTATGACACAGTGGAGGCCAACCATATGCTCGGATTCAAGGATGATCTCCGCGATTACGGGATAGGTGCACAGATACTGCGGGACCTGGGCGTAAGGAAGATGCGCCTGCTGACGAATAACCCCAGAAAAATCGCCGGCCTTGAAGGGTATGGGCTGGAAGTATCAGAAAGGGTGCAGCTTCAGCTTCCGTCTAAAAAAGATAATGAAAACTATATGAAAACCAAAAAAACAAAATTAGGTCATTTGCTGACTTTTTAATGGAGGAAAATACGATGAAAAAAGTGATTGAAGGAAATCTGGTAGGTACTGGGCTTAAAATAGCTATTGTTGTTTCAAGGTTCAACGAATTTATAACCGGGAAGCTTCTGTCCGGAGCAGAGGATAGCTTGAAAAGGCATGGTGTCGCAGAGGAAGATGTAACGGTCGTGTGGGTGCCGGGAGCCTTTGAAATCCCTCTTGCGGCTAAGAAAATGGCTGATTCCGGAAAGTATGACAGCGTCATAACGCTAGGGACTGTCATCAGAGGAGCCACACCGCATTTCGACTATGTAAGCAGCGAAGTATCAAAAGGAGTGGCATCAATCAGCATGTCAAGCGGAATCCCGGTCATCTTCGGTGTCCTGACTGTCGATACGATCGAGCAGGCGATTGAACGTGCCGGAACGAAGGCAGGAAACAAAGGCTGGGAGGCTGCCGCAGGAGCGATTGAAATGGGTAATCTTTACAGGGAAATGGCTAATTAAAGGGTCTCCTATTGGCATAGAACTCAATGTCTGCTAAAATATATCCTTGTGGCTCACCTGTTTATCAGGGAGAGCGGGTAGGGAGAGGGCTATACAACAGAATAGGTAATACTAATGAAAATGCTAAACCAATTATTCCAGCTTGATGCCAATGAAACAAGCTTCAAGAAGGAAGTGATGGCGGGTACGATCGGCTTTTTTACCATTGTGTATATTATAGCTGTCAATTCGCTCATTCTTTCGGAAGCCGGAATACCTCTGGAAGCTGCCATTATGGCGACCATCATCACTTCAGTTGTCGGCTGCTTCCTGATGGGATTCTGGGCGAATGTACCGATCCTTCTTGTGCCTGGAATGGGAATCAATGCCCTGTTTTCTTACACACTCGTGCAGTCTATGGGGCTGTCATGGCAGGAAGCGCTGGCGGTTGTATTTGTTTCTGGGCTTGTTTTTGCATTCGTGGCTTTTTCGCGTTTTGCGGGGAGCCTGAGTGCAGCCATTCCACAGTCGCTCAAGGAAGCTATCACTGTAGGCCTTGGGTTATTCCTGATGCTGATTGGGCTTGAAAAGGGCGGCATCGTCGAAAAAGGCACCAACTCGCTCATTGCGTTAGGCAATCTGGGAGACCCGCATGTGCTGGCGACGATCATTACGTTCCTCCTGGCGATCGTTTTGTTTATGCGGAATGTCCCGGGAAATTTTCTGATCACTGTTGCTGCCGGAACGCTCATTGCCTTGCTGTTTGGGAATATTGATGTATCGCAGGCAAAAGAATCTTCTTTTTCTTTTGGCGATTATCTGGATGTTTTCGGGGCTATGTCTTTTGAAAGCTTCTTTTCCATAACGTTCTGGGTGGCAGTCTTCTCGCTGACCATGGTCCTGGTGTTTGAAAATATCGGTCTGGTTCACGGCCATGTTTCATTCATCGGCAAGCCGGAACGTTTCAAGCGGGCTTTTCAGGCAAATTCAGTTTCTGCACTTCTTTCCGGCCTTTTCGGAACAAGTCCGACGGTTTCAACCGTTGAAAGTGCAGCCAGCATGGCTGCAGGAGGCAGGACAGGACTTACGACAGTGGCTACAGGGCTTCTGTTCATGCTATCGGCATTTTTCATTCCGGTAATCAAGCTGATTCCAAACAGTGCGATTGCCCCTATCCTTATCATCATCGGCGGATTGATGCTCCAGAACATCCGCAACCTTGATATGAAGGATATGAGTGAAAGCTTCCCGGCATTCTTCATCATAGCGATGATTCCGTTTACCTACAGCATTGCAGACGGAATTGCCGTCGGATTCATCCTTTATCCCATCCTCAAAATCGCAATCGGAAGGGCGAAGGAAGTCTCCGTTGCTCTGTATGTAATTGCAGGACTATTCCTGGCAAACTTCGTGTTTCATGTCATCAGCTGATTCCTAAAAAAAGCGCCATTATCATTGGCGTTGCACTATGTTAACAAAAAGGGGTACGGAATTAACACATTCCGTACCCCTTTTTTATGCTTCCTTTTTAATTCTGACAGTGAGAGTCGAAATCAGGCTGACAGTCTAATGAGCTGCTTATAATATTCCTGATGAAAGATCTCTAGGAACTTGAATACCATCTTTATACAGAACCGAAACCCCTTATAGAGAACCTGTTGTTTGCAGTGGAAAGCACGCAGACTCCTGTGGGAAATAGCGGGCAGGGCTAAGACCCCGCAGGAGCGGCAGCGACGAGGAGGCTTAGCGCCGCCCCGCGGAAAGCGAAGTGCCAGGAACGGAAAACAACAGCCCCATTTGGCTGAAATTTGAACTTGTTCACAGTCTGTGGTGTCCAAAGGAGAATTTTAAACGATAAAATTTAAGATTCTACAAACTAAATAGGTTCGTGGAATGAAACCTTCTATTCTAAATTGTCCTCCTGTAACTCCATCTTTTCAAAGACAGCATAAATTTGCTGAAAGCCTGTTGTTTGCAGTGGAAGGCACGCAGACTCCTGTGGGAAATAGCGGCAGGGCTAAGACCCCGCAGGAGCGGCAGCGACGAGGAGGCTTAGCGCCGCCCCGCGGAAAGCGAAGTGCCTGGAACGGAAAACAACAGCCCCACTAAAAAGTAAAACTTGTTTCAAACATTTCTTCAGGATGAGATATTCTAAAAAACCGTTCTTTTCCAATAAAATATACCATTCTACAAACTTCGACAGACATACTGGCAAATTTTGTTTTAAAATAAAGACAACCTAACATTTGGAATAACAGCGGAGGTTATAAAATGGAAGTCTTTGTTGCGAGGCAGCCGATTTTTAACACTAAGGAAGAAGTATTCGCTTATGAATTGCTGTACAGAAGCAGCCAGGTGAATGAATTTCCCCTTATCAACGGCGACCAGGCGACCGCCGACGTCATTATAAACAGTTTCTTAAATATAGGAATCGACAGGCTGTCCGGAGGCAAGCCCTGTTTTATTAATTTTACCGAAAACCTGCTCAATCTCCGGCTCCCGACTTATTTCAGGCCAAGGGAGATTGTTGTGGAAATACTGGAAACGGTGGAACCCAGCAGCTATCTGATTGATATCTGCCGGGAACTGAAAAACCTGGGGTATCAGATCGCCCTTGATGATTACGCCCTCCAGGAAGGCAATCCTTTTTCAAAGCAGCTGCTCGAGTACACAGATATAATTAAAGTGGACTTCCTCGCCACTTCAGCCGGCATGAGGGAGAGGATTGAGCGGGAAGCCAAACGGCTCAAGCTCAAAATGGTAGCGGAAAAAGTCGAAACAAGAGCTGAGTTTGAGGATGCGAGAAGAAGGGGCTATGATTATTTTCAGGGCTACTTCTTTGAAAAACCCGAAATTGTATCAACTTATGATGTTCCGACCTATTTTCATTCTTATTATGAGATGATCTATAATCTCTCGACTGCTGACCCAAGCATAGATTTGATATCAAATCTGATTGAAAGAGATTTATCACTTTCCTATAAGCTGCTTAGGCTGATCAACTCTCCGGCTTTCAGGCCGAAGCACAAGATAAACAGCATCAGGCAGGCGACGGTTCTGCTGGGGCTGAATGAAATCCAGAAGTGGATCTATGTGCTTGCTGTCAGGGAGTCTGCCCTGGAAAAGAAGGCAGTGCAGAAGGAAACGATCAGGATTTGCCTGATAAGGGCAAAGATGGCTGAATCTATAGCGGTTTTAAGAAAGAAAGGGGCTTTGAATGCCCAATATTTTTTAACAGGAATGTTTTCGATGATGGACAGCATTCTTGGGGCATCGATGGAGGATATATTGACTGATCTGCCGCTTCAGGACGAAATAGGGGATGCGCTCAGGGGCATCCAAAATCCTCTTAAAGATGTGCTGGATCTTGCGGTCGCTGTTGAGAAGGCTGACTGGAAGCTGATCAGTGAAAAAAGCAGGTGCCTTCATATAGAAGAGAATGCTCTTTTTCGCATATATGCCGATTCTATAGCATGGACCAATAGTCTGCTTTCAGAAGAATCTCTTTACATATGATTGCAGCTGACTTCAAAAGCGCCGGTCTGCGGCGCTTTCGAAGTTTGTCAGAGCCATCGTCTTTGCGGCTTGACATATCTCTTCGCTTCTGCGGCTAAAAGCTTCCTTAAAGAATTCTGTGATACAGCGGCCATTATGTCCGCGGGATTGGGGAATGTTCCATGATCATTGAAGCGTACCCGGATAGAGCCATTGTAAATTTCCTGTTCCCCGTACAGGATCCTTGTATCTACAAAAGCTGTTTTTTCTGTTAACCCGTTTGCTGCTTCAAGCTCTTCAACCCTGCTGATGAAAAATTTGAACTTATATTCCTGCATCGCTTTGACTCACCTCCGGCCTGCACATAGGTTAATACCCGCCATATCGTATTCTAACTCATATCGTCCGCAAGAGGATTGAACTTGAGAGGAATTTATGGCAATCTATTATTATGATGATTTAGCAGGTTAAAGGGAAAATGGAGGTTTTGAAATGGAAATAGAAATTCTGAAATGCCATGGGTCGGGAAACGACTTTTTGCTGATAGATGAGATATCAAGAAATTATGGATTTACGGAAGAACAGCGGCGGGAGCTTGCCATCGCTCTTTGCCGCCGGGATTCTCAACTGGGGGCAGACGGTATTCTTTTTACAATGAAGAGTGATAAAGCCGATGCCCGGATGAGGGTGTTTAATGCTGATGGATCAGAAGCTTCAATGTGCGGCAACGGCCTGCGCTGTGTCGCCCGCTATGTATGCGAACTATTAGATTTGAAGGAAGCGATCATTGAAACAATGAAGGCAGATTTAAAGGTTGAAAAGCGGCCGGATATCTTCCCGGAAATTCCAACCTATCTTGTTGAAATTTCACCAGTCTCCTTCCAGATCCGTGATTTGCCGCTCATGCTGAATCAGGAGACATTAAAGGATGAGAAAATAAGCTCATTGTCAGATTCGCTTAATTTCACTGCTTTAGCTGTTCCCAATCCGCATCTGATTGCGGTTTGCAGCAAAGATGATATTAGATCAGATCTTCAAAAAGAGATCAGTGAGCAAGTCAATGGCCCGAATGAGCTGTTTCCTGATGGAGTAAATGTCAGCTTCATCAAGCCTCTTAGAGAGGAAAGCATTTACGTGAGGACCTTTGAGCGCGGAGTGGGCTTCACGAATGCATGCGGAACTGCGATGTCAGCTTCCACCCTGGTATCCTGCCTTCAAGGGATGAATAAGCTTGAAAGGCCGGTGGATGTGTATAATAATGGGGGAAAGGTCCAATGTATCGCACATGAATCAAATGGCGGGTATACAATCGACCTGATCGGGAACGCGACGTATATGTACCGTGTAAAAGCCTATGCGGATCCTGCCCAGCCTAAGTCGTTTACTTTGGGTGAAAAAGCTTATTTTGAGGCCGAAGCAGAACAGTATGGCAAGCTGCAGGAACATGCCAGTGAAGTAATAGAAGAATATTTATGATTAGAAAAGAATGCTGCCGCCGCAGCATTCTTTTTCGGTGCAGAAAGATACTGTGAGCTTTCAGGTCTTTTTTTCTGCGTTCAAGAATTCAAGAACCGGAGAAAAAGCCTGCAAATCCTTTGCAGAGAAATAACCTTGAAGCGGGTCTCCCAGTTTGTTGATCCGTTTTACAACATTATCTACCCGGAACTCTTCCATCCTGAGCCGGTCATTAACTTCTTCCCAAAACAATGGTGCTGCGATACCGGCATACTGGTTGCCTCTGGCTGAATATGGTGCCACAATCGTCTTTCCCTCTGCATGCTGGATATAATCGACATAAAGCCTGCCGCCCCGGTTTTTCTTCATTCTTTCAGTTGTGAAAAGGTCCGGTTCTTTGGATATAAGATAGTCAGCAATGAAAGAAGTGAACAGGCGTGTATCGTCATAAGTGTAGGCATTCTCAGGAAGCGGGATGTAAACCTGGAGCCCTTTATTCCCGGATGTCTTGACAAATGATGTGAGCTTAAGATGATCGAGCACTTCTTTAATCATCAGTGCGGCCTTTATAGCAAGGGTGAATGCATCCCGGGATGGAGGATCCAGATCGAAGACGATTTCAGACGGACCTTTGCTTTTGATGGTCTGAAATGGTATATGAAATTCAAATGCCAGCTGATTGCCGAGCCAGAGAAATGTCTTAAGATTATTGCAGACAATATAATTGATTCCATCTGACATTTTTGTTTCAACAAAGTCTGGTGTATAGTCGGGTGCGTTTTTTTGGTAAAATGGTTCCCCGAAAATGCCGTGCGGATACCTGATGACGGTGAGAAGCCTATCTTTTAGAAATGGCAGCATATATGGGGAAATTTCCCGTAGATAATGGATAAAATCTATCTTCTTCAGTGCTGGCGTTTCCCATATAGGCTTGTCAGGATGTGTGATTTCTACATCATCGGGGAGATTCTTCTGCTGTTCGGCAAATTGGCTGTAGGTGCACTGCTCAGGCTTCAGGTCAAAACGGAATTGATGGAAGTGGGGCTCACGCATCTGCCCGTCATAAACCTCCAGGTACTTTAGCTCTGTACAAATGCCCGGATTAACATAAACAAATCTGCCATCTTCTTCTCTTTTGTTGTTTTTGATTGTCTCCATAAGGGCCTTTTTCTCATCAGGCTTTAGCCCGAATATAAATTGGCCGATCGGGTGGACCCTTTCGCCATCATACACGCCTGCATAGAAATAACCATTAGATTTTTCATAAGCTGTGATAAAGCAAGAAACATATTTCCAATTTTTGTATTTCTGCCATAAGGTTGAGCGTTTGCCTTCCTCCCATTTGCTTTTCTCCTGTTTAGCCACAATTCCTTCGCCATCATGAAGGATCACCTGTTCCCACAGATTTTTAAAATCTTCATATCCAGGTATCATCTGAAGAAGCCTTGTGCTCTTTTCGTCAGGCTCAAGCGGGAGCTGTGCTGATGTGAAAAAATTCTCTAATGCGGCTTTCCTCTCCCTGTAATCCAATGCTGCTATGCTCTTCCCTTTAAGCTTTAATGCATCAAAGATCAATAAGCGGCATGGCGATTGCCTGGCTTTTTCCAAAATCCTCTTTTCTGAACGCATTCTACCCCTTACTTGGATAGAACCAAAATGGGCTTTATGTTTATTTTCTAAATAAACAAGCTCTCCATCCAATTGAAGAGGCAGGAAAGGTTCAAACACCTGAAGGCTGTTTTCAAGGAAAGACCTGACTTCGGGAAAAAGTTCCAGCAGCGGTTTGCCATTTCTGCTTGTCAGAGAAAGCCCCTTGTCATCCCACTCAAGGATGGCCCTAAATCCATCGTATTTTACTTCGTAAAACCATCCTTTGGCATCTGGAGCATCAAAGGTCAGGCTCGGAAGCATTGGTTTCATTGTGACACTCCTTTCCGCGGCAGGGTTCGACTATCCTCAGTCATTCTAACGGCTCATCCTCCATTATTCCATTCTGGGGGGGATCCTACTCCGCTGGCAGAAGTTATCTTGCATTTCAAATGATGAATCATCGCACATTAAAGTTAAAGACTATAGAATGGAGAATCAGGATGCATACAATCTGGAAAGGCAGCATCAGCTTCGGGCTTGTAAATATACCGATTAAGCTTCATGCAGCAATTGAGGACAAGGACATTAAGCTGCGGACCCTTCACAAGGAGTGTCATTCTCCAATTAAATATGAGAAAATCTGTCCGGTCTGTGAAACAGAAGTCAAACCGGAAGATATTGTAAAGGCTTATGAATACACAAAGGGAAAATTTGTCGTTCTTGAAGACGAGGACCTGAAGAAATTGAAGCAGGCTAACGAAGACAAAGCTGTTGAAATCATCGATTTTGTTAAAATGGCTGAAATCGATCCCATCTATTATGACCGCAGCTATTATATGTCCCCAGGTGATGGGGGAGGAAAGGCTTATTCGCTTTTGAGAAAAGCACTGGAAGACTCGGAAAAGGTGGGGCTCGCCAAAATCATCATCCGATCAAAAGAGCAGCTGGCCGTTGTCAGGGTATTTGAAAATACTCTGATCATGGAAACAATACACTTTCCGGATGAAGTGAGAAAAGCCGGCGATGTACCGAACGTCCCTTCTGAGGACAAAGTGACAGAAAAAGAGCTGGAAACTGCCATCATGCTCATCGACCAGCTGACAACAGCATTTGAGCCTGACAAGTATACAGATGAATACAGGTCTGCGCTTCTGGATCTCATCGAAGCAAAGCGGACAGGCAAAGAAGTGGTAACTCCTGCAGAAAAAGAAACAAAATCAAATGTAACAGACCTGATGGCCGCATTGCAGGCTTCAATCGACAATACCAAACCCGATAAGCCGAAAAAGCCGGCTGCGCGCAAGAAGAGGGCTGCTGCACGGCCGAAGGAAAAGAAAGAAGCGTGATGGAAAAACCGCCTTTGTGCGGTTTTTTCTTATTCATATGCGAATTATGTTCACAAACTGCCTAAATAGGCAATATAGAAGGTATAGGACAATAACAAGAAAAGGAAGTCATACATGAAAAAACTGACAGGAATCAAACTTTTGTATATTCTTTCTGCTGCAGCACTTCTTGGCCTTTTTACTTTTCTTTTTGCCGAAATTGCAGAAGAGCTGAAAGAAAACGAACTGGAGGCTTTTGACCATGCAATCATCAATTTTGTCCAGTCTTTTATCAATGACCAGCTGACTGCGTTGATGTTCTTAGTTACATACCTGGGCTCTGTGAAGTTTCTTGTGTTTATGGCCGCAGCAGGCGGACTCATTCTCATGGTTTATAAAAAATGGGCATTAAGCGTGTTTCTGCTGGCTGGTTCAGGCGGCGGGGCGCTGTTCAATTGGCTTCTTAAGTGGATTTTTAAAAGAGAACGCCCTGATATTCTACCGCTCCTGACTGAATCAGGATTCAGCTTCCCGAGCGGCCATTCTATGGGTTCTTTTATTTTTTACGGTGCTACAGCCTATATATTGGTCCATTTGTTTTCTAAAATTAGCTTAAAGATCTTGGCTGTCCTCGCAAATGTCATGATAATCCTTTTGATCGGCTTAAGCAGAATTTATCTTGGGGTGCATTATCCAAGTGATGTGGCAGGCGGTTTCCTGGCAGGCGGAGCCTGGCTGGCAGCCTGTATCATTATTTTCAGGTTGTACGAATATCGGAAGGATCTGTAAAAAGGTTGCTATGATATAAATTCGGCTGCTGATTTCCAATTAGTTGACAGCTTTTACTTTTATGATATACTAGTAAAGCACGTATTTGAGGATATCTGCGGGCAGAATGGAGCGGAACGCCATTTTGCAGATCATGCTCTTTAGATTTTTACTGCTTAGCAACAATAGGTTTATACCTTTAAGAATTAATTTGTGGACAGCTTGATAATCAGATGCGGATGCTGTACAGCAGGATGCCGCCTGAATGGTATGATTTCTTCTTAATGCACATCTTCTATAAACCCGAAACATTTCTTCGCATGGATTGCTTCAATTCAATAATGCGGTCTTTAAATGACTGAATCTTAAAGAGCTGCTATCTTATCCCGATTGTTTACCTGATTCCCGCTGGCGCGGTCTCGGAGCCGCAAGGATGGAAGAGAGGCAGGGCTTTCATTGTTTTAGGTTGAAATTACATTTAATATACTTTATATATAGCCTCAAATATGATAAAAAGGACAGCGTGCTTACATGCTGTCCTTTTTCAATTCATTGACCAATGCCTAACAGTAAATACTATATTATATTAAGTATATGTGTCATAAATACGAACGTTTATGTATGAATATATACATAATATCTGTGTTTTGTGATATGATGGAATAGGAAAATTATTTATAGAGGCGCAGTGACTGACGACGATAGTGGAAGAAACCACAGTGGAGCTGCGTACATATATAGCCGGTCGTCTGGGCAGCCAGCAGTCTGCTTTAGCCTTTTGGGAAAGCGGCCTGAATTTTATACCTGGAGGTTGTATGCTATGACTGAAAAATTGATTCTTGATGGTAAGCAGGTGGCAGCTGATATTAAAGAGGGATTGATGCCGAGGGTGAAAGACCTCAAGGAAAAAGGGATCACTCCCTGCCTTGCCACAATCCTGGTTGGAGATGATCCATCCTCTGAAACTTATGTCAGAATGAAAGGGAATGCCTGCGCACGGCTTGGCATCCGGTCTGAACGAATTCACATGCCGAAAGAAACCACAACAGAAGAACTGGTAAAAACGATTGAGGAACTGAATCAAAATAAGGAAGTTCATGGCATCCTGCTTCAGCATCCTGTTCCCGGACATATAGATGAGCGGAAGGCATTTGAAACCATCAGCATAGATAAAGATGTTGACGGCGTGACAAGCCACGGCTACGGGCAGACTGCCTTGGGATTTGGTACATATCCATCGTGCACCCCTGCGGCAATCATGGCAATCATCGATTATTATCAACTCCCCGTTGAAGGTAAGCATGCTGTAGTGGTTGGGAGAAGCCCTATCCTTGGAAAACCGGTTTCCGCTTTGCTTTTAAACAGAAATGCGACAGTAACAACATGCCATTCGTATACTGAAAATCTCTCCCGATTTGTTGGCCAGGCTGATCTTGTCATTGCAGCAGTCGGAAAGCCGGAATTCATAAAAGGAGAATGGATCAAGCCTGGAGCTGTTATCCTGGATGCAGGGTATAATAAGGGGAATGTCGGAGATGCAGAGTATGGAAGCTGCCTTGAAAAGGCATCAGCCATAACACCTGTACCAGGCGGCGTAGGCCCGGTCACAATTTCGATGCTGCTGAAGCATACGGTTGAAGCAGCAGAAAAGACAGTTGGAGTTAATGCCTAAGTAAGAAAAGGTTGACTTGTTCTTTTTAATGAAGTAATATTAACTTAACACTTTAAGATTCGTTTTATATTTGGATAAGTAGTCGTAGCTGCGCTGGTTGTAGTCGATTTTATCTTCTTCAGCACGTGCAGGCTGCGATTTTTTTGTTTTTATATTATACCGCAAGCTTATAGTGAAACACTTTTTGGAGGTTTTTATACATGAACACAGGTAAAGTAAAATGGTTTAATGCAGAAAAAGGATTTGGATTTATCGAAACATCAGAAGGACAGGACGTTTTCGTTCACTTTTCAGCTATCCAATCTGAAGGCTTCAAGTCTTTAGAAGAAGGCGAAGCAGTAACTTTCGAAATCGTTGAAGGCAACCGTGGACCACAAGCTTCTAACGTAGTTAAAGGCTAATAGCATTAATGATGAGGTGATGCATGGCAAAGCATGCATCGCCTTTTTGTGTATTGAAACGGACGGCAACTTATGAAAAGAAGAAGCAGGCTCGTGAATAACGCTTTTCTTTCCTTCATTTACTCCATTTCGTATCCTTCCACCATTCCCCTAGAAAACCGCCCATGAGGCGGACTTTGATTGTGCTGTAAATATAATCACTTGGGCGGGGTTTAAACTTATTTGAATCGGAAATGTAAAAAAGAGATAGAAAGTGGTTAGCCTAGATATATACCTGCTGTAACCCTATATACAATTTGATAAGAAACAATTGGTTAGAAATTAAGGAGGATTTAAACTTTGACAACTTTTTCGGATTTTAATTTAAGTAAAGAGCTTGAAAAAGCAGTTTCCAATATGGGCTTTGAAGAGCCGACCCCTATCCAGGCACAGGCCATTCCAATCGGGCTGAGCGGAAAGGATATGATTGGCCAGGCGCAGACCGGTACAGGTAAAACCACAGCTTTCGGCATTCCGCTTCTCGAAAAGATTGACATAAATGAAGGGATTCAAGGCCTTGTGCTGGCGCCTACCCGCGAGCTTGCCGTACAGGTGGCTGAAGAACTGAACCGGATTGGACAGGTGAAAGGCGTCAGGACTCTGCCGATTTACGGGGGCCAGGACATTTCCAGACAGATCCGCGCTTTGAAGAAAGACCGGGGACCTCATATTATTGCAGCTACTCCGGGAAGGCTGATTGACCATATCGAAAGAAAGACAATCCGCCTGAATAAAATTAAGCTGGCTGTCCTTGATGAAGCTGATGAAATGCTGAATATGGGCTTTATTGAGGATATTGAACGCATCCTGAGCGAAGTTCCTGAACAGCGCCAGACGCTGCTGTTTTCAGCGACAATGCCAAGGCGCATTCAATCTTTAGCAGAGAGGTTCATGACAGAACCGGAAATGGTTCAGATTAAAGCTAAAGAACTTACTGTAAAAAATATTGAGCAGCATTATATGGAAGTGCATGAAAAGCAGAAATTCGATGTGCTCTGCAGCCTGCTCGACATCCAGTCCCCGGAACTGGCTATTGTGTTCGGGCGCACCAAGAAGCGTGTGGACGAAGTGGTTGAAGGGCTTATTAAACGCGGCTATTCTGCTGAAGGAATCCATGGCGATGTTCCTCAGAATAAGCGGGATCAGGTAATCCGCCGCTTTAAGGAACAGACCATCGATATTATGGTAGCGACAGATGTGGCTGCAAGGGGACTCGATATCAGCGGAGTGTCCCATGTTTACAACTTTGATATCCCGCAGGATCCGGAAAGCTATGTACACCGCATCGGGCGGACTGGCCGTGCCGGAAAGAAGGGGCTTGCTGTAACATTTGTTTCTCCTCGTGAAATTGATCATCTGAAGCTCATTGAGCGGGTAACGAAAACAAAAATGGCAAAGATGCCGATTCCGACTTTCAGGGATGTTATTGCAGGCAGCCAGCAGGCAACCATTAATAAAATGATGAAGGTCATCGAAAACGAAGAATTCAATGAATATAAAAGATCGGCAGAAAATCTCCTTGAGGAAACAGATTCAGTCACCTTGCTTGCTGCTGCACTTAAGCTGCTGACAAAAGAACCGGATATAACACCAGTTAAGCTAACAGCTGTAGAGCCGATCCGCTCAAGGAAGCCGAAGCCGAAGTTTGACCGCGACAGAAGCCGCCGCAGTGACAGAAGCAGGAGCGGCGCAGGCGCACGCGACCGCAGAAGAGGCAGAAGCGGAAAATCAGGTTTTACTCCTAACTCAAAGGGGTAATAGTTCATTGAGGGCAGTTTATGGATTTTATAAGAGGATGGGTTATCTTTCCTGAAAAATTTTTAAAAAATGATTATAAAATCTGTAAAACTTACCCATATTAATATAGCGGGGCATCGCCCCAAAGATTTTGTTGAAATTTAGGAGGAAATGTACATGGCTACAGGTAAAGTAAAATGGTTCAATGCAGAAAAAGGTTTTGGATTCATCGAAGTTGAAGGTGGAGAAGACGTATTCGTTCATTTCTCTGCAATCCAGTCTGAAGGCTTCAAAAGCCTTGATGAAGGTCAGGAAGTTGAATTTGACATTGAAGAAGGCCAGCGTGGACCGCAGGCTGTTAATGTGACGAAACTATAATATTCACTTCATATGATGAAGAGTCTCCTAGCGGGGCTCTTCTTTGCTTTATAAAGGAGGAATGAGGTTTGCTTATAACCGCCATATCAGATACCCATATGCCAAAAAGGGGAAGGGGCCTGCCCAGGTTTCTCACTGAATATCTTGAAATTTCGGATGTTATCATTCATGCCGGTGATTGGCAGGACTTGTCTGTTTACAGGGAACTCTCATCCTTCGGGAAGCTTGAAGGGGTTTTTGGAAATACAGATAGCGGAGAGCTCAAGGAAATGCTGAAGGATAAGCTTATCCTTGATATTAATGGTTTTAAAATCGGTGTTGTGCATGGGCATGGAAAAGGGAAGACGACTGAAAAGAGGGCGCTTGAAGCTTTTGCAGCTGACAAACTGGACTGTCTAATCTTCGGCCACTCCCATATACCGGTCTTGAAAAAGGAAAACGGCACCCTTATCATAAATCCAGGTTCTCCAACTGATAAAAGGAGGCAGCAGCGGTTTTCTTTTGCTGTAATCAGGGCAGAGGAAGAGCTTTCAGCAGAGATTGTTTATTTTGATAAAGAATCTTAACAGGAAAAAGCAGGCCGCATTTGGTGCGTCCTGCTAATTGAGTTTCAGCTCATAATAATCCTGGGATTCAAGCGGTATAAATCCGCATGACGTATAAAGATTTAGGGCATTACTGTTTTCGGCGGCCACCTCCAGGAAAATATCCCTCCCTTGTTTCCTTTCCTGCCTGATAATTCTGCTTAAAACACTTCTTCCAATGCCGCGCCTCTGAAACTCAGGAAGGATCGCGAATCCATAAATCCAGCTCTCTTTGCCGTCTGTCTGTATCCTCACCTTACCTGCGGGAACTCCGTTATACTCAATGATGAATAAAGTCTGTCCATGATCGGCTGCTGTTTGTCCGTAAAACAGAGTTGCATCTTCTTCGGAAAGGCTGAAACAAAGAACATCCAGCAGGATGCAAATATTTGCATCTCCGGCAGACGCCTCTCTTATTTCGACCTCTTTTTTTTCAGATAGAATATCTGAGCGAGAATACTTCATCTGATGCTCGGTGAAAGAGTACTTACAAGGAAGCGATTTGAAAAGCTGTTTGGCAGCATAGGACTCTGCGGGAGCATTTAACAGTATTTCAGAAGCGTTTGCCAATTGTTTTTCAGCCTGCCTTAAGAGGGCTGAAAATATTCCCTTCTGCCGATGTTCTGGATGAACCATTCCGCATACCTCCATTTTAGCTCCGAAAGGATACAGAGCCAAAAAACCTGTCAATCTTCCATCCTGATATGTGAAGAAGTCTGTCTTTGATTCGATATTCCTTGATTTCAGCATATCCCAATTAAGTTTTAGCCTGAAATTTTCATGTTTTTCGCAAATATCCTGAAGTTCCTTAATTTCTTTCAGCTGTCTTACTGTCAGCATCGCTTTCCCCCCCAATCCCGTATATATCTATATTAGCCTGAAGGAGGGGGAAGAGGAATACATAATTGCAAACCATCAGAATTATTCAATTAGTGGCATTTAATTGTGTAGTTCACCTGGAATGGTTATGATAAGTAGAGTAATGATTCCGGAGGTGTTGGATAATGAAAAGTTTTACAGTAGAATTTCACAAAGAAGATCAAGTAGAAGCAATGAAGGTTAATAAGCTGAATGAAGAGGATTTCAATTTTGCCACTGAAGGCGGAACCAGGCATCTTTTTGAGCTTGATACAAACGTAGGCTTTTTTATTTACTTTGATGCGATCAGCAAAGAGGGGACAGAGTCATATCTGGTTCTCCATTATGAAGAAGAAAATGAAGAGCCAAGTGCCTGTTATTCGTTTGAACTGAAGGATTTCTACCAATTTGCTGCACTTCAGTTGAACGATCTTGAGTTTAGTGAAGAAGCAGGGGAAGAGGAAGAGGAAGAGGAAGTGTACGGACCTATCCATCATCTTGCTCATCTTATGTATCATATTATTGAAGAAGGCCGGAAAATCGAGGAATAGAAAAAAGAGCAGCTCGCTGCTCTTTTTTTTGCTTAGAATGCTGGTGCACAGAAAGCTGTTATGCAGGAAGGTTCGCCTTACAGTAGCTTTCCACCATCTTTTCCTCTTCTTCATCCAGTGCAAAATCGAGAGCCTTTTCATCAGAAAAAAAGAAGTGGTAATTGAGGATTTTTGAACCTGTCTCATCTTTGTAAAAAAGGACACGCAGGCTCAGCCCTTCCTCGGAGTATAATTCATCATCTTCCGGAACTTCTATGTCTAAGAGGAACTCATACCTCTGCCCTTCCAGTATCCCTGTAGGATCAATGATTTCTTCAATCAAATGTCCTGTAATTTCCATCTATATCATCCTCTCTGGGTAGTTTCTGTTTATCGATATTCGTATTATACACTTTTATGCACGCCTGCGTAATCTTTTGTTCTTATCCTTCTTCAAATCCATTGTTTCCATCCTTGAAGGGTAAAGATTCATACTAAGAAACTTTAAAATGCTGCATTGACAAATACAGGGAAATGCTGTATACTTATAAAGTATTTAATTCAGGAAATAACATTTAATTTCAGATTCACTTGTTATAAAGGATCCAGTCCATTATTTTATAACGGGTGAATTTTTATTTTTCGAGGGCTTCGGCTCTTTGAGGAGGTGCCTTTTATGGCAATGGGATTCGGGAGAAAAAATACCGAAGAAGTAAAAACAGAAGAAGTGAAAGTCTGGGAATGTATTTCTGACAGCTGCAATGGATGGCTGCGTGATAACTTTAAAAGCAGTGATCAGCCGGCTTGCCCGCTTTGCAACAGTGAAATGAAGGAATCGACTAAGCTGCTTCAAGTTGTTGTTAATAATAGCATCTACTCAAAATAAGGAAACCAAATGGCCTGGCCATTTGGTTTCTTTTTTTTATGTCCGGATAAATCAGGCAGCATCGGGCAAAATAAAGGAAAAACCTTTAGATATGATGGAAGTGAAGAGAACAGTGACTGGCATGCACCTTTTTATAGCATTGGTATTTTTTAGTGTGATTTTAATTTATATTTCCTTCAGGAAAGAAATCAGGGTATCACTGCCGCTCTATTTCTTTGTAATGGGTTTATCCTTTATTTTGGAATACATAGTATTTATTCTTGGAAAAGCATACACTTACAGGCCGACTGTGTTTGAAGAAAAGTGGTTTGATGAGGTATTTGGGGCAAGCATTTCACAGGCACTTTTCATTCCGGCGGTACTTACAGCAGTCTCAATTTTCCGGATTGGCTTTTTTTGGAGGCTTGCAGTAATAGCCGGCATTTTTTTGATAGAGAGCTTTTTCCTGAGAGAGGGCGTTTATGAGCAGCATTGGTGGAGAACGTGGTACACGAGCGTAATCCTTTTTGCGGCTATGTTTGTGACAGACATATGGAGGGATTCATTAAAAAACCCTTCCTCTTTTGTAAGATTTGTGACGGTATATATGGCAATTACCACAATTATTCAGGCTGCTGTTTTTTATACGGTGATCTTTTTCCGGATCCATACCTATCACGCCGGCTTTTTTGAGTCGCATGACCGTGATCAGCTTGCTTTCAGCACCCTCATTTGGCTGATATACAGCCTGATATTAGCTGTAATAGTCATCTATGAATTCAGGAAGATGGTTTTTGCAGGACTATTTGCGGGGGCCTGGCTGTTTGAAAAACTTTTGATCCAGGCTGGTGTTTTAACGATTTCCAATTTGTGGAGTTCTGTATATTCAGCTGCGTTCATTACGTTATTCTGCTTTCTGATAGGCAAGCTGGCCGTTTATTTCTTTCCTGATATTAAAGGTGAATCTGTATAATGTCCTTTCAGGCGAATTGCATTATAATAAAAGAAATAATGCACTCTTTAAGGGGTAAGTTTTCATGGATGAAGTTCAACGGCTTAAACAGGAAAATGCTGAATTAAGGAATGAAATACTGCGGCTGAAAAATAGGTCAGAAGTAAATCATGCTTATTGGCCTGACATGGATAAAGGGGATGAAGGCGTATCGTTTGAAAAGCTGGAGAGCTTCCTGAATCCTATACTTGATATGGTTCCTCATCATATTGTTTTTATAGATGGGAATGGGCTTATAACCTTATGCAATCTCCAGGCTGCGAGGGACCTTCATGCTGACAGAAGGGAAATAATGGGCCGCCACATCAGGGAGCTGCTGAAGATTCCTGATGATAAAATAAATCTGCTCGAATCCCTCAGGACTAAGAAGCCCATCGTTAACAGGGAAGTGCTTGACAAAAATTACGGAATCAACAATACAAGAGTTATACTGGACGGAAACGGAAACGTGAAGAGGGTATTGGGTGCGTTCCAGTTCCTTAATGGAGTAAAGGAAGCAGAGAAGCAGGCTCTTGCAGGGAGGATTGCAGCAGGCATAGCCCATGAAATCAGAAACCCGCTTACCACGGTAAGAGGCTACCTTCAGCTTCTTCAAGGGAAGACAAATCAAGAGGTGTCTGAGCTGTTTTCTTCCTTGCTGATCCCGGAAATTGACAGGGCCAATAAAATCATCACAGATTTCCTTAGAATTGCAAAACCGGGTGAAACGACCAGCGAACTGCTGAATGCAAAGGAATTCCTTCTGGATTATACCGGGAAATTCCTGAATAGTGAAGCGCTGCTGTATAATGCGGAAATTGAATATCAATTAACAGACATTGCAGATGAAACATTCTTTAAAGGAAATCGTGATGAATTGCTGCAGGTGTTCATTAACCTTTTCAGAAATTCTTTCCAGGCTAAAGGGAGCGAACCGCTTAAAATAATCATTGCTGCCAGAAGAGCTGACTCCTTCATTAGAATTGAATTCAGGGATAATGGAAGGGGGATTCCTTCTTCTATTCTGCCCCATATTTTTGACCCTTTCTTTACTACGAAGGATGAAGGGACAGGGCTTGGGCTCTCAGTTTCCAAAAAGGTTATTGAAAATCACGGCGGCATGATGAATGTAATGAGCGATGAGGGGGGAGCTAAGTTTATCATTGACCTTCCTGCAGAAGGCCGCCTTGACTATTAATAATATTTTTATCGTACAATCAACAGAAATGCCCCCGGCTGAATATGAATAAATAAATTCGTAATCAGCAGGGGGGATCAGGTTGGATGTCAAAAAAAATCTGTTGAACTATACTGCAGTGGGGGATTCGATTACTGCCGGTGTGGGTGCTTCGTTCTTTTCCCCCGGCTTTGTGCCGCGATTTGCCAGACTTGCAGAGGAATCCCTTGGCCGGAGGGTTGTCCATAAAACTTATGCTAGGCCGGGAGCCCTTTCGGGTGAAGTTCTGGAAGCTGTCAGGTCTCCTGCAGTATCCAATGCTTTAGCGGGATCAGACCTAATTACGATCACAGCCGGAGGCAATGACCTTATTCAGGGATTAAGGTCATATCTGCTGACAAAAAATGAAAAAGACTTATCTTCGCGCCTGAATTTATCAGCAGAAAAGCTAAGCGGCATTGTAGAACATATTACTGAACTAAAATCAGATTCCCCGGAGCCTTATATGGTTTATCTCCTAAACCTTTATAACCCCGTTGCCGGAGAAGAAACAGCAGACCGGTGGATCAGGAAATTCAATAAGCAGCTGCAGCAGCTGTGCGATCACCATCACTTTCGGACAGTGAATATATTTCAGGCTTTCAAAGGGAATGAGAATGATCTTGTTGCGATGGACAGAGTGCATCCCAATGACAGCGGCTACAATCGCATTGCTGAAAAAATAAAAGATACTGGCTATGGACTTTTGATCTGCCAATAGACAGGTTCCATCTCAAGAAAGAGAGGGCGCCTGTCTTGTTTTTTTGTGAACCCAATAATTTCCACCTTATTTCCTGTTGACCATCATCTACCGTGCTGTTATTATAAATGAACAGCAATCGACATTGACTGCTGGTAAATTTCTTCTCATTTTATCAATTTATGATTTCAGCATTATAATTTTTATCGAATTATGTTGACAAGAGGTTGGTAAACTGGTATTATAATAGAGCTGCTTTGGGAAGGGCGCTATTGAAAGATTGTTCTTTGAAAACTGAACGAACAAAAACGTCAACGTTAATCTTATTTTTATCAGAGCTAAATCTTACTCTTATATGGAGAGTTTGATCCTGGCTCAGGACGAACGCTGGCGGCGTGCCTAATACATGCAAGTCGAGCGGACGGATGGGAGCTTGCTCCCTGAAGTCAGCGGCGGACGGGTGAGTAACACGTGGGCAACCTGCCTGTAAGACTGGGATAACTTCGGGAAACCGGAGCTAATACCGGATAATGCATAACCTCTCATGAGGTTATGCTGAAAGATGGTTTCGGCTATCACTTACAGATGGGCCCGCGGCGCATTAGCTAGTTGGTGAGGTAACGGCTCACCAAGGCAACGATGCGTAGCCGACCTGAGAGGGTGATCGGCCACACTGGGACTGAGACACGGCCCAGACTCCTACGGGAGGCAGCAGTAGGGAATCTTCCGCAATGGACGAAAGTCTGACGGAGCAACGCCGCGTGAGTGATGAAGGTTTTCGGATCGTAAAACTCTGTTGTTAGGGAAGAACAAGTGCCGGAGTAACTGCCGGCACCTTGACGGTACCTAACCAGAAAGCCACGGCTAACTACGTGCCAGCAGCCGCGGTAATACGTAGGTGGCAAGCGTTGTCCGGAATTATTGGGCGTAAAGCGCGCGCAGGCGGTCTCTTAAGTCTGATGTGAAAGCCCACGGCTCAACCGTGGAGGGTCATTGGAAACTGGGGGACTTGAGTGCAGAAGAGGAAAGTGGAATTCCACGTGTAGCGGTGAAATGCGTAGAGATGTGGAGGAACACCAGTGGCGAAGGCGACTTTCTGGTCTGTAACTGACGCTGAGGCGCGAAAGCGTGGGGAGCAAACAGGATTAGATACCCTGGTAGTCCACGCCGTAAACGATGAGTGCTAAGTGTTAGAGGGTTTCCGCCCTTTAGTGCTGCAGCAAACGCATTAAGCACTCCGCCTGGGGAGTACGGCCGCAAGGCTGAAACTCAAAGGAATTGACGGGGGCCCGCACAAGCGGTGGAGCATGTGGTTTAATTCGAAGCAACGCGAAGAACCTTACCAGGTCTTGACATCTCCTGACAACCCTAGAGATAGGGCGTTCCCCTTCGGGGGACAGGATGACAGGTGGTGCATGGTTGTCGTCAGCTCGTGTCGTGAGATGTTGGGTTAAGTCCCGCAACGAGCGCAACCCTTGATCTTAGTTGCCAGCATTCAGTTGGGCACTCTAAGGTGACTGCCGGTGACAAACCGGAGGAAGGTGGGGATGACGTCAAATCATCATGCCCCTTATGACCTGGGCTACACACGTGCTACAATGGATGGTACAAAGGGC
>NZ_JAIVAP010000006.1 GCF_020171945.1 Bacillus infantis
ACTGTGAACGAAGAAGCGAAAGAACTGCCGGAAGTCATTGCGATTGATGAGTATAAAGGGGATACAAGAGAAGGAAAGTACCAGCTTATCATCGCTGATGGGGTCACTCGTGAACCCATTGATATCCTTGAGAATCGTTATAAGAAAACAATCAAGCAATACTTAAGGAAGTATGGAGCCAATGTCAAAGTGGTTGTCATGGATATGAGCCCGTCCTTCAAGGCGGCTGTCCAACAGGCGCTCGGAAAGCCAGTTATTGTAGCTGACCGCTTTCACTTCGTCAGGTACATCTATTGGGCATTGGATGGGGTCAGAAGAAGGGTTCAGGCGGAATGGCATGATTATGACCGGAAGAAATGCAAGAGGGGTCGCCATGTATTCTATAAGAGGTCAAATAAGCTGTCGGAGGAAGACAAATGGCTTCTTCGCAGATACCTAGATATGTCCCCTGAATTGAAATTGGCGTATGAATTAAAAGAGCAGTTTTGTCGATGGTTTGACGAAGCAAAGCTAAATGGTGAGGAAAAGATTCTCCTAACCAAAGAGTCACTTTATAATTTCTACGAGGACGTTGCCCAGGCGGGCATTCCTGAGTTCATGAAAGCTGCCAAGACAATTAAAAACTGGCAGATTGAAATACTAAATAGCTTTAGCTATAACTATTCAAATGGCTTTTTAGAAGGCCTCAATAACTTAACAAAAGTCATGAAACGAAATGCATTTGGCTTTAGAAGCTTTAAGCGTTTCCGAGCCAAAATCTTATTAACTCACAAGTATAAAAAATTGGGTGTGCATATTGGATAAGGGTGAAGCCCTTTGGACCTCCCCCCAACATTTGACGTAGAACCTATAAAGTTAATTTACATATAAGGCTTTTTATCTCGATTACGAATAGAGTTTATGAGCCAGTATATAAATCCGTTTAAAATAGTTCCAATAAACATGCAAATGCCAATAAATCCATATCCCATACCGCTCCAGCCGCCGATAAACAAACTAATAATAACGATGGCTATGCTGATTATGATTAGAGCTGAAAAGCCTCCTCTCAGGTACTTGTCTTTCATTTTAGAATTTTTTAGAACTATAGATGCAACTGCCAATAAAGTGCTGATTCCTAATGAAATAAAGATAAAAACTCTAAAGCCTGCCATACTTTTCCCTCCTGAACAAACACAGTTTACAATTAGTTGTACTATTATAGTAATTTTCTTCAAAAAAGCTACAAAGTTTACGAAAACATCCTTATAAAAAGCCGGGAAGGAATGCCTATTTAGTATGAAGGAAATGATCATTGATTTATTTGAGTCATATACGCATATAGCCTTGCTGCTAAGCCTTGTAATCAACATTATCATCAGTCTGCTTGGAGTTGTACCGAGTGTTTTTCTGACTGCCGCGAATTTGGCGGTATTTGGTTTATGGGGAGGTATCACAGTATCCTTTGCAGGTGAGGCCATCGGTGCCGCTGCTGCCTTCATCCTCTACAGAAAAGGATTTCATAGGCTAAAGGATATGCGCGGCCTTTCCCATCCCAAAGTACAGAAACTATTGGAGGCCGATGGCAAGGAGGCATTCTCCCTGATCCTCGCATTGAGGATTCTTCCTTTTGTGCCGTCAGGTCTTGTCACCTTCATTGCATCAATTGGAAAAACCAGTTTCCTTACATTTTTCCTCGCCAGCACCCTTGGAAAAATACCGGCCATCTTGATTGAAGGCTTTTCCGTATACCAGATTATCAATATGGAATGGGAGTGGAGAATAGCGGCAATCGCAATTGCCGGCATTCTGCTCATTTATGTTTCAAGGAAGTTTCGTACCCGGTAAAACAAGACAAGCGCCATTTGAGCGCTTGTCTTGTTTTTTTCCGGAGAATGGGAAAAGGAAATAGGCTTGCTGCATTGAATATGAATATACAAAGCAATGATTAGGAGTGATCACATTGTCCGTTAACAGCCTCAAAATATACCCGGATTGCCCTGTTGTAAAAAGAACGATAGAAGCGGGCGGCATGACAAAGCAACAGCTTCTCCAGAGATTGCAGCAAGCCTCTATCCTGATGAACGAGTATGGAGAGAGATTGTTTGCTGATGATCTGTACACAGCTTCCGCTGAAAGGTACGAGGTTAAAACCATTGAACTGACAGTGGCGAGCCTTGGTTTTCAGCAGGGAGCTCCTCTGGACCAGATTTTTCAAAGAGCAGGTGAACTTGGACTGAGTTTGTGTCCGCTGGAGCTGGGTCCTTATATAAGGCTGCAGTATTTGGATCAGCCTGAAGGGTTATCCGCAGAATCTCAGCGGCATCAGGCACCTTCCGGCTCCATCACCATTGCTTCAGCCGTACTGACAGATGACCATGATTTCCCGAAAGGCTTTTATCTAAGAAGCATGGACGGCGCCTTATGGCTGCGCGGTTATATTGCGGATTACCTGCATATTTGGGATCCCAATGATCATTTTATTTTTGCAGAACCATCCTCGGGAGAAAAGAAATGAAAATGATCCCGTATCAACCGCACTATGCCTCCGAGACCGTGAAAATGTGGAGAGACAGCAAGGAGAAGGCAATTGGCCAAAAGGAAATTCACAGCTTTGAGGACCATGTGTATTTTTTAAATAATATACTGGCTGAACAGTTTCGGATCGAACTGGCGCTGGTGGAAGGAAAAGTAGCCGGAATCATCGCCTATAATGACATTGAAATCAGCCAGCTTTATATTCATACTGATTATCAGGGAATAGGAATAGGAACAGCACTGCTCAGCAGGGCAAAAGAACAGTCGAGCGGAAGGCTAAACCTGTATACATTTGAAATCAATAAGAATGCGCAGCGGTTTTATGAGAAGCACGGATTCACCATTATTGGCCGGGGCACCGTGAACGAAGAAAATTTGCCTGATATTCTTTATGAATGGAAACGAGAGGATTAAATAAATTTATGAAAGAAAAGTTTGTAAATATAAAAGACTGCACACTATTTATAAGAAACATGGGCGAAAACAACGGAAATCCAACCATCATCTTGGAAGCAGGCTATGGCGACCATTCAAAAGCCTGGGACCCGGTAATTGAAGAGCTTTCAACATTGTCGAGAGTCTTCACCTATGACCGGGCAGGGCTCGGAAAAAGTGAAAGAAGCTCCAGCCCGAGAACCAGCGGCGAGATGGTAAAGGAACTAAAACAGCTGCTCACGGCAGCAGGGATTGCCCCGCCATATCTATTAGTCGGCCATTCATTTGGCGGCGGGAATATGCGGATGTATGCAACAGAATATCCTGAAGAAGTATGCGGGCTGATTCTGATCGACTCGACGCCTGAAGAATACAGGGAGAGATTTCTCCCGACAATGCCGGAGGATTTTCAGGAAGCCTATCATAAGCAATTCGTCCGGGAAGGCAATTATGATGAGTTTATGGAAAGCCTCCAGCAGCTGAAGGATACGAGGCGCCGGTTAGATGTGCCGCTCATTGTTCTATCAGCCGGGAAGAAGGCTTACTATTCTGCTGAATCACAGGCATTGTGGAACGATATGCAGCGGGAACTGCTGGAGATTTCCTCGCATGGTGAACTGGTGATTGCTGAAAACAGTGCTCATTATATACAGCGGGATGAGCCTGAAGTGATTGTTGATGCTGTAAGGAAGCTCATTGATCTGCAAGGCTGCGGATAAATATCTTTTAAAAGGACGTTGATTCTATATAATTGAATGTCCTTTTTATTTTGCGGGCAGAGATATCTGGATAAAAGAGGGGATTGCGTTCTGATATAGAACTGTTTATATAGCTGACATGAAGGGGGTGAACCTAATCAAAAAGCTGGCCAAGTACTATTTGCTTGTGAATCTATTTTCTATTCCTGTTTACTTTTTCTCCTTAACAATGGCAGCATTCTCATCAGATTCCGGGAAGGAGTCTGTTTTAACAGATATCCTGATGTTCGCTCCCTTTTTAATTATAAATCTTATCGCGATGCTGTTCAGTTTAAGAAAGAAGGATATTGATCTGCCCTTAGTTTGGAGAATACTCTTTTTGCCGATTGTGTTGTTTGTAGTGCCAGCTATTTCGGTTGCTGTGATCTTTGTGGCAGCGACTGTGTTTTTCTGACCAATTTTAATACTCAAGACAAATTAGATTCTTACATACTTTTAATTAGGAAAAGGAGAACTACAACTATGTCCATGTACCATAAAACCATAGGAGAAGGCTTTCCCATCGTCATGCTGCACGGCTGGACACTTGACCACAGAGTGATGATGCATGCAATGGAGCCGTTGTTCGAAAAGCGGGACGGCTGTAAGAGAATCTATATAGATCTGCCGGGGATGGGACAGTCTCTGCCGCAGACTTCCATACAGAACTCGGATGATATGCTGGAAGCTGTGCTGCAGCTTTTGGACGATATCATTCCTGAAGGGCCGTTTGCAGTCTACGGCTATTCCTATGGCGGCTATCTGGCGAGAGGAGTCGCTTATTCAAGGCGAAATCGTGTCCGCGGACTTATGCTGCTGGCGCCGGTGGCCATAGCTGAATCTGCAGGCAGAACCTTGCCGCAGCATGCCGTATTAAAAAAGGACAGCAGCTTAATCTCATGCCTGTCCCCAGAAGATGCCGAAGAGTTCTGTTCAGTTGGGGTCGTGCAGGGCGAGGGAGAATGGGGAAGGTTCGAAAAAGAAATTCTGCTTCCTTCCAGACTGGCAAATGCAGAGTTCCTTGAGAGAATCCAGACAAATGGATACGGCTTTAGCTTCGATATATCCGCTAAACTTGACTGCCCGGCGCTGATTATCACAGGAAGGCAGGACCATATTACCGGCTACCGTGATACTTGGGAGCTGATAGAGGATTATCCGCGGGCAACTTTTGCAGTTCTAGATATGGCAGGCCACAATCTGCAGATTGAGCAGGAAGATGTATTTAACGCTTTAGCTGATGAATGGCTGGATAGGCTTGAGTCGAAGGACTGAGAATAGGCATAGGAGCAGGTTTCTTGAGTCCAAGCGGGCCGAGGGACCTGTCCCCCTGGCTCAATAAGGAGGAAGCTTAACATGGATGAGATGTTAAGACGCATTACGGCTGCAGCGGACGAAACTGGATTCTCGGGTACAGCTTTTGCCAAAAGGGAAAGGGACGTTTTGGCTGAGGTGAGCTTTGGCTATGCCAACCGTTCTGAAAGGATAAAAAACAGTGCAAATACCCGATTTGGGATAGCCTCTGGATGCAAACTGTTTACAGCGATCGCCATCTGCCAGCTGGTGGAAAGCGGCAAATTATCTTTTGATGCAAAGTTAAAAGATTGTCTGGATGCTTCATTTCCTTCTTTCGATGAATCTATAACAATCCATCATCTGCTGACACATACTTCCGGTATCCCCGATTATTTTGACGAAGAGGTCATGGAGGACTTTGAGGATTTGTGGGTTCATAATCCTATGTACAAAATAAGGACACTGGAGGATTTTCTGCCCCTCTTCCAGGACCAGCAGATGAAGCTAATGGTTGGAGAAAGATTTCATTATAATAACGCAGGGTATATTTTACTCGGCTTAATTATTGAAAAGACCAGCGGCTTGTCTTTTGCAGATTATATTCAAGAATATATATTCAATATGGCAGGAATGAAAGAATCAGGGTATTTTGAGTTTGATAGTTTGCCCGCAAACACTGCTGCCGGATATATCGATTTCTCTGATGGAAGCTGGAAGACCAATATCTATTCGCTGCCCGCAAAAGGCGGTTCAGATGGCGGGGCATACATCACCGTCAATGATATGGATAAGTTATGGGATGCACTGCTCCATCATAAGCTTTTAGGAGATGTTTATACGAAAAAACTCCTCACCCCTTCTGTGCAAACCGATGAGGAAGATCAGTATTATGGCTATGGCGTGTGGATTGAGATGAATATGGAAGATATTTTAAAGTATCATATTATGGGCTATGACCCTGGCGTCAGCTTCCATTCCGCCTACTATCCTCAAAACGGCAGTAAGGTTGTTGTGTGCTCGAACCAATCGGAAGGGGCATACGATGTGATGAAGGAAATTGAAGGTGCAATATTGCGTTTAAAGTAATCAGGAAGGACACAGGGACAGGTTCCTTTTCCAAATTGGGAAAGGGGCCTGTCCCTTTTTCTCGTGATTTCCAACAGCAAGCAGGAAACCTGCCGCCCTGCAGCGAAAAGAGTTATATGCATTTTTTGGAAAAACAGCAAAGGAAGCTGATCATAATGAAATTAATAAGACCTGAACAGATACATGAAGATCAATTAATGAGTTACCGAAAAGCATTTTTGGACTCGGGAGAACATCTTTATGGAGGCTCTTCCCTGCAAAACTATGAAAAATATGAGGAATGGCTTGAAAAAGTCATCAGCCAGGAAAAAGGGGAGATGCGCCAAATCGGGTCCCTGCGACACAGTTCTTGAGCATGGTTGATGATAGAGCAGTCGGACTGATTAATATCCGTCATCGGCTTACACCAGAACTGCTGGTGGAGAGCGGGCATATCGGCTACAGCATACATCCGGCTGAACGCCGCAAAGGATATGCCGCTGAACAGCTGAAGCTGAGCCTGGCTGAAGCAAAAAAACTGGGGCTGGAAAAAGTGCTGGTCACATGTGATAAAGCGAATATAGCTTCAGCCAGGACCATTCAGAAAGCTGGCGGGGTTTTGGAGAATGAGGTCATTTCTCCAGACAGCGGCGGGGCGGTTCAGAGGTATTGGATACAAGTATGACTTCTAATCCGTCTTTTTCCGCACAGGGAATGGCGGATTCAGCTTTTCTTTTTAAGATATAGTAAGCAGGAAAGGAGGTTGAATATGGATTGGCTTTCGAGATTAAATAGAGCAATGGATTATATTGAGGAAAATTTAGCAGGTGAAATAGATGGAAAAGAAATAGCAAGAAGAGCTTGCTGTTCGGGTTACCATTTTCCAAGGATGTTTTCTTCAATGACCGGATTATCTTTATCAGACTATATCAGACGGAGACGCTTATCACAGGCGGCATTCGAGCTCCAAAACAACCCTGAAGTCCGGGTTATTGATCTGGCGTTTCTTTATGGCTATGATTCCCCGGATGCCTTCAGCCGTGCTTTTAAAAATCTTCATGGGATTACTCCATCTGCGGCCAGGAACAAGGGAATTAAGCTAAAAGCCATTCCAAGGCTTTCCTTTCAAATTTCAATTAAAGGGGACGTGGAAATGGATTACCGGATCGAAGTATTGGAAACTGATGTTGAAATAGCGGGAGTCAAGAGGAAGGTGGTTACGGAGGATGCTTTCAAAACAATCCCTGGGCTGTGGAAAGAGGCAACCGAAACTGGCCTGCTGCAGCGGTTTATTGATCTGTCCTGGGAAAATCCCCAGTGCAAGCTGGAAGGGATACTGGGCGTAGTCGGAAAACAGGCTGCCATTACAGATGAGGAATTCGATTATTTCATGGGCTGCCGTTATTCTGGTGAATCTGCAAGCGAAATGGAGAAAATCGTGATTCCTGCAGGTACTTGGGCGGTGTTCCCTGACGTTTCTGAAGCATGGAAGCGCCTTTACACCGAATGGCTGCCTGCTTCAGGTTACGAACTGGCAGATTTGCCGTGCATTGAGAATTATTTGGCGCCTGATAGAGTTCCGAACAGCGAGTTGTGGGTGCCGGTTATAGCTAAATAGACAGGTTATTGTGCCAAGCTGTATGCGGCCTGTTTCTCTGCTTTAAAAATATATTTAGGAGGGGGTTCTATCAAGCCAACTCTGTTAATCTTCGGAACGGACCATTTTGCAGGCATAGACAATGGAGATATGTATGTCACGGACAAATTAGATATTTTATCGAATAAAAGACAGGCAGAAATCCAGGAGGTCGTCACTTGTTTAAAGAAATTTAATCCGACAAAGGTAGCACTGGAAGTTCTGCAGGAAAACGAAGAAGCATTAAATGATGAATATGCTTCTTATTTGAATGAAGACTATGCCTTAACCGTTAATGAAGTCGATCAAGTCGGATTCAGGCTCGCAAAGGAATGCGGTTTGGGACAGGTACATGCGGTCGACTGGAATCAGGATGAGGATGGTGTTCCGGACCTGGGGGATTTAAGTGAATGGGAAGATACAGAAGAGTATAAGGCATTTACAGAGATAGGGCAGAAAATCACTTCTGAAGCAAATACATACTTGCAGAATCATTCCATAAAAGACTATTTGCTTTGGCATAATGATCCTCAGAATATTGCCAGGGGGCAGGAACTTTATATGAAGATGTCCCTGACAGGCAGCAACAGCAACCCGGCGGGCGCTATTTGGACAGCGAAGTATTGGTATTATCCCAATCTGCTAATTTATAAAAATCTGGTTAACTTAGTGGATTCTAATGAAGAACGGATTTTTGTACTATATGGTGCGGCCCATCTCCATTTGCTATTGCAGTTTGCAAGGGAGAGCGGGTTATTTAATGTTGAGGCTGCGGGGGATTATCTAAGGCAGGGATAACTTCTTGATACAGTTTTGAGGCCAGGGGGTCTGTCCCTCTGGCTCAAAAAATGAAACTCTCCTGGCACTTATCCGTATACATATATTAACAGGAGGGATAACGATGGAAGTTAAAGTGGCAGAGAAGAATGGGAATTTGCAGATAAGCTGGCTGTTAAATAAAACTGAAATACCGTTATCGGCTATTACGGAAGTGTCAAATGACGATACATATGCCGGGCAGGAAAAGGAAGCCATAAGAATTGGGTTTCCATCCGGCAATACAGACAGAGTAGTCATTAAAACAGAGAAAGAAACTTATATACTTTTTACGAGTATGGGCGGCATAAAAGAAAATATCTTAGCTTTGGTGAATAATTGTGTGCGTTGATCTCAAGGAGGATTGACGCTTCTTCTGTTGAAGTTCTTTAATAAGCGGGCAGGCACTCATATGTGCAATCACAGCTGAAATGGGCCAGGGGGTCTGACCCTATGGCTCACAACTTGAAAAGGGGGCTGAAATGTGGATTTACTATTCTGGGTTCTTTTCGGTTTTTTCATAGGCGGATTTGCGGTGCTTGTTTCTATGAAGAAAAATATGGAACACAGGGTCGCTTCGCTAAAAAGAGATGGGGAAAGCAGCAGTGTCTCATCCCGGCCTGTAGTCTGGTGGATTATTTTGACGACAGTCTGGGGAATTGTGAGCATGGGGCTTGTTGTGTGGTGGTTTTCGGTTAGCTGACATAAGTTTTGCCGATAAAAGTGAGGAGATCAATTATGGAAAACTGTATTTTTTGCAGGCTGGAACTCGAGCCGGATCAGAATATTATCATGAGCAATGAACATTGTCTGTTTTTACAGCTGGGGCAGAGTCAAATAAAGGGAAGCCAGCTGGAAGGCGCCGGATTAATTGTTCCGATAAAACACAGGGAAACTGCCTTTGATCTATTACAAGAAGAATGGAAGGCAACGTACAGTCTCCTTCAGGATGTCAAAAAGTACTTGGATGATAAGCATCAGCCTCAAGGCTACAATCTGGGCTGGAACTGCGGCGAGGCTGCCGGGCAGCATGTTTTCCATGCCCATTTTCATGTGATCCCAAGATATGGGGACGAGCCTCTTGCAGGTAAAGGAATCAGGTATATGTTTAAAGGAAAAGAAAATCAAAGGGGGCTTAGACCTTCCCCATTGGCCACTTAAAGGAGAGCGCTAATGGAAAACAACGTGTTTGGCAGATTGCTCAAAGATATGATACAGAGAAAAGAAAGCAATCAGCGGAAGTAGTCGCTGGAGAAGTAAGGACTGAACTGCAGAATAGCAAGGATCACATCTGTATGCATACGGCAAGGACTGAATATATATAAAGTCATAGGACAGGTTCCGTGCGAAACGGGCCAGCGGACCTGTCCCCTTGGCTCACAGGGAGGACTTTCAAATGTATAATAAAAACCACGACCCAAAGGGAAACGTGAAGGCGGAGATTTTACTGTCGGGGCAGTCCCTATCTTTTAAACTGGATAAAAGTGAAACAAAGATTTTGCTCGACAATATGGAAAAAGCATCGCATGATTTTAAAAAAATGGACTCTATTAAGCTGTATCATCCTGACGGCAGATTAAAATCGGTAATCAACCCACTGCAAATATCCAGGATTTGGTTTACATGAAAAAGAAGGGACAGGTTCCTTGTCCCAAGCAGACGGGAAACCTGTCTCTCTGTATTAATGTGGAAGCATAATAGTCTTGAGATACTTATTGCTTATGTTAAAGGCTGCATTCTCATTAAGTGATTAAGCCTGTGCTTAAATGTATCCATAAAGAATTCGATCTTTATGAGCAGCGTAATAATCCTTTTAACTAAGCTTGAGAGTGTACTCAAAATTTATCCCTCCACAAGAATATTAGTGCCAGGAAGAACCGGCACTACCATTAATATCTTCTATAGCCATTCCCTTTATTCAAGTCCTTTCTTGATGATTTGGGAACGGTTTTCCATTTGCGGGGGTTCCTCGAACCAGCCATTTTTAATCTTAATGTCAATCCCTTCCTGAGCGTAGAAATAGACATCTTTTGCGAGCAATAGTGTTTTCATCGCCAAATCGTTTCTTAAACTGAAAAATCCCCCTGTGCCTGAACCGATCAGTCCAAACCCATTAAGAATATATATGCAGTGCATCATCAGCTTGTCAGAAAAGGGAGGAACTGTTGATGCAGTTACCGTTGCACCGGAAGTCGCGGAGAGGTGGACATCCCCTTCCAGAAGCAATTCCTCCATAACTTTGACCTGTTTCTTAGCAAGATCTTTCCCTTTTAAAAAATATTGCCTGGCTTCTTTGTTTTGGGCGCACTGAGCAAAGCCTGTGATTAACTGCATTCCAATATTATTAACTTCAAGATTGTGATGAAGTATCCCAACCTCCAGGGCGGATAAAGGCCTTTTTTCACCAATTAACTTAAAACCTTCCATGTACTTTTTGCTTTTAATAAATTCTGTTTTCTTTGGCATTGTCATTTTGGGAGGAAGAGCCAGAATTCCGTTTTCAAGTAAATAACGTGTTGAAAGTTTATAGATTTTTTGAGTGACAGTTGTGAGTCCCTCATAAATGGCCATTACCTTTTTGTTGTAGGTCATATTTAAGCCAAGGGTATACAGGCCCATGCTAACTTCCTTTAATACACGGACAAACATGATATCAAATCCATTGTCATATAACTTGGGGGCCTCCAGGTTTACATCCTCTGATGTGAAGCCCACAGGTTTAACCATCCCCTGTTCAGAAAATAAATTTTCCATCTCAGCTACATAAAAATCAAGCTCCTGCCATAATCCGCCCAGAATATTTCTTGCTTGCGGGTCATCTGCCTTTTCAAGAAAGTATTCCAAAAACCTCATAATCAAGGTTTTTTCCTGATATGTCTGCCAAAGCGAACCTATTTCGGACACATTTAAAGGGTTTGTCAGAACCATGCAAGATACCTCCTAATCAAATATCCCTATATTTGACTATGTATTAATTTCTAGAATATCCAATTAAGGAAATACAATTCTGCTTTAAGGGCAGAGTAACCTGTGACACCGCCTTATTTAATGGTAAAATTTAGTGCGGGAGTGGAAAGAAAAAGATCATCACAGAGAGGAGAGGATCAACATAGAAAAGGTTTCCTTTGAAGATCAGCTGGAAGCAATAAAGTCCTTTCAATCAACCATTCGAAAACTCGAAAAGGCATTGGCCCAAATGACTGAAAAAGGTGCAAATACAAATTTAGTAAAGAAACGATTTAAAGCCGCTTGTATCGGCCTGGATACCCTGGAATACATATGGAATCAAAAACCCCATCATTACTCTTCGGAAGAATTAACAGAAGCCCGCCAAGTCCTTATAGGATTATTCCCATCCATTGAGAACACATATGACAAGTTAAAGGCAGGCAGTCCTCAAAGGACGCTTCTTGATAGAAGACTCAAAGCATTGGAATTGGCGGTGGAAGCCATTGACGACTGTTTCAATAAATAAGTTAACTGCCTGTGGGTGTTTCCTATGATTGTGTTGCTATGGCAAATATCATTAATCCTTTGTATTATCACTCTCCTCTATGGTCTATTTGGGAGATCGCAGCTCTCACTGCTGATTAGCTTTATCACATCAATTCCAATAGCTTATTACTTCCTTGGAGCTGAAAATGGCTGGAGGCTGGTTGCTTTAGCTCCTGTACTGATACTGATGCTGGCTTTTGTTTTATGGAGAAATAAAGCACAATGATCCGCTGAGCAGAAGGATTCCCATCCTTTTTGTGGAACTTTAATTTAGAACCGTCTTTGGTAAGGAGGTCTAGAGGCAAATTAAAGTTCCAGATTTCAAGAAGAAACTGATGAAGCTGGATGGGGGAAGTATCGTGCTGCAGGCAGTCTGGAAAAACACATTGTATATACTGGAACATAAACTCAATGTCCTAATCGAGTGCTGGAAAGAAGGACTATTCCTGCAGGGAATTATCCACGATTGGTCAAAATTTTCCCCGCAGGAGTTTCTGCCGTATGCTAAGAAGTTTTTCTATAAAGGTCAAAAGGACTCCACAGATGAACTAAAGTGGAAATATGCCTGGCTCCACCATCAGCACAAGAACAAGCACCATTGGGAACACTGGGTGGTTGATCCGAAAAATAAACAAGCCCTGCCTATGCCCAGAAAATATCTTCTTGAAATGGTTTGTGACTGGCGTTCGTTTTCGAGGAGATGGGGAAGAAGGGTGAAAGCTTCTGCTATGGACCTGAGCGGCAATATTATATTGCATCCTGATACGAAAAAGGAACTGGAAGTTATATTGATGAAGAAGACAGCAGAGGATGCTAAGCGGAAAAATAGAGACGTGATTTAACTTGGAAAAGGCTGCCCGCAAGGCAGCTTTTTTGCTGTTTCTAAATATAATGCAGGAAAGAAAAGCGGTAGCGGATTTGAAAAGTGAGCCAGGGAACCCGACCCCCTCGCCCAAAAAATGGTTGCACGGTTTTGTCAGTGTGTATATAATGTGTATATAGTATATATACAATAGTTGAAAAAGAGGGAATTCCATGCAAATCATTATCTCCAATCGTAGCAAGGAGCCGATTTATGAACAAATTACTAAACAGATTCAATCCTTGATTTTAGCGGGGGATCTGCCGGAGGGGGCAGCGCTGCCTTCTATACGCCAGCTCGCTAAGGATCTGCAGATCAGTGTGATTACGACGAAACGGGCTTACGAGGAATTGGAGAAGGCAGGCTTTATTTATTCAATTGTTGGCAAAGGGTCTTTTGTCGCCGAACAGAATTTAGAGGTCATTAGGGAAAAGAAGCTGAAGGTCATTGAGGAACAGCTGGGAGCGGTTATAACCAACGGCCGGGAAATTGGTCTCTCATTGGATGAACTTCAGCAGCTATTGAAGATTTTATATGAGGAGTGACTGTATGGAAAACGTGGTCGAATTTAAAAATGTTGCCAAGGAATTCAAGAGTTTTTCCATTAAAGATATAAATTTTCAAGTGAAGCAGGGCTTTATCACAGGATTCATTGGAGGGAATGGCGCCGGAAAGTCGACGACCATTAAAATGATGATGAATCTGCTGAAGCCGGATCAGGGCGAGATCAAGATCTTCGGGCTGGATTATAAGACACATGAGAAGGACATCAAAGAGCGCATCGGCTTCGTTTATGATGGCAATGTGTTTTATGAAGGGATGAATTTAAAAGACATAAAACGTATTGTTGGACCGGCATACAAGCGCTGGGATGATCGTATGTTTTATCAATATGTGGAGCAGTTTGAGCTGCCCCTTAATAAAGCGATCAAAACCTTTTCAAAAGGAATGCAGATGAAGGCGTCGCTGGCGATTGCCTTATCGCATCATGCGGAGCTGATTATCATGGATGAGCCGACATCAGGCCTGGATCCTATTTTCAGGCGGGAAATGCTCGATTTGCTGCAGGAATTGATGCTCGATGACCGGCGCACGATTTTCTTCTCTACACATATCACCACAGATTTGGACCGCATCGCTGATTATATTGCTTTTCTGCAAAATGGGAGACTGGTATTTAATCAGTCTGTGCACGAGGTGGCGGAAAATTATG
The DNA here is from genome assembly GCF_020171945.1 of Bacillus infantis. GTDB lineage: Bacteria > Bacillota > Bacilli > Bacillales > Cytobacillaceae > Bacillus_AB > Bacillus_AB infantis_A. The sequence continues at coordinate 14,073 of NZ_JAIVAP010000006.1, forward strand.
CGCTCGTAAAAGGCGGGCTGGAACTTTTGGACCGGGATACAGAGAAGGCTTTTGTCCATATTCACCGGGCTTCTACAGGGTTTGAGGCCCTGACTGACAATATCGAACTTGTAAATAATACTTTTGGCCATTCTGTGGTAGTGGAACAGGCGAGCCTCGAGGATATTATGTATTACATGAAGGGGAGGAAAAGCTATGTTTAACCTTATCAGGCGTGATGTGATACTGCAGAAAAAACTGATCTTGACCTTTATTCCTTTTATCCTGTTCTTTATTGTAATGGACTCGCATCCTGTGCTGATTTTCAGTGTTGCCAGCATTTTCATCCCTTTTAATGCCTATGCCTACGATGAAAAAGCAGAGGCGAACATTCTGCTGAACAGCCTGCCTTATACGCGCAATGAAATCATTGCTTCACGTTATCTCGGAGCAGTTATCTATATGATTTTGGCCATAGGCGGCACTTGCCTGGCATTGCTCGCATTCAATAAGGCATTTACCATCGAAGATATGGCTATGGGCGGCGGCATCTTCTTAGCATTTGCTGCATTCACATTTCCGCTGTTTTATATATTTAAACCAGGGCATATCACAACAGTCCTGATGATTACATTCGTTCTATTAACAGGGATGGGCCCGCATCTCCTGAACTTAATTGCTGAAGATTTATCTTTAATCACTGGCTTTATAGAAAGCTTATCCAATCCGGCATTGTACACGTGGGCAGCAGCCATTATTTTGGGCCTGTATAGCATATCTTGGGGAGTCACCACATTCATTTATCAGAGAAAAGCATTTTGAGAAAAATGGATGAAGTATTAGAAAGCTAAAAAAGCAGGGATATATTACATACTAAATAGGGGTTGGAGGGGGAAGGCAATGATTAGTTTGAAGCCAATCGGGTTTGCCTGCAATGAAAGGAATGAAATAGAAGACGATTATTGGGGCGAAGTGGTCAGCAGGATCGTACTGGACAATTCTCTGCCAGAGGAAGCGCTGGCCGGAATTGAATCCTTCTCCCACTTAGAGATCATCTATCACTTTCATCGGGTGGATCAAAGTAAAATTGTGCCTGGTGCAAGGCATCCCCGTAATGACAGCAGCCTTCCTAAAGTCGGGATCTTTGCTCAGCGCGGCAAGAATAGACCGAATCAATTAGGCCTGACAACTGTAAGGGTGGTCAAAAGAGAAGGCAGGGAACTGACCGTTACAGGACTTGATTGCATCAATGGGACACCGATTCTTGATATCAAGCCGGTGATGGAGGAATTTCTCCCTGAAGAGCCGATCAGCCAGCCTGACTGGTCCCGGGAGATTATGAAGAATTATTGGTGATAATGTTCCGGGCGAAAAAAAGAGATCAGCGGCTTCCTGCTGATCTCTTTTTCATTCAGTTGGCTCTATTTATTACCAGAACCGAAACAAAGGGGACAGGTCCCTTGGCTCTTTTTTGACAGGGCCGGGGGACCTGTGCCTGCTGCATTAGAGTGAGGGTTTGTGAATTGTGGTTAAAGATAATTAATGGCGGAAGGTAATAATCTTTTTAATAAAGAATAACTTATAGAAATGGAAATATAGATTCAGAAAAACTGGGGGACAGGTTATGAAAGACAAGGCGGAAAAAAAGTTCAAAGCACCAGCTGGTTCTAAAAGTGCCATTACATTCGGTTCTGCTTTAGCTATAACAATATCGTGGAGTATTCATAAATCCGTTCTCTGGGCAATCCTTCACGGATTCTTTAGTTGGTTCTACGTTATATACTATGTTTTAACAAGATAAGACTAATTAACGGAGCTTAGCAACTCTATGATTCTACAGCAAAGTTCAGAAAAGGGATGGCGCTCTCCATCCCTTTAGTCATTGCCTTCCTATAACATCCTCAACAACCTCAAATGCCTTCTCCTTAGTTATTCCCGCTCCATAAAACCTGAATATCATAAGAGTCTTCTTCAGGACTGAAGAAGGTTATAAGTAAGTCAGTCAGTATCCCCAGCAGCTTCCCTATAGTGAATTACCAATCCGTCTGCGATCTTTTACTCGCTTTCACTGCCACCGCAAAAATCAGTTGTGAAGAATCAGTCACTCAAGTTCGCTATGTATGGTCTCGAGTAAGATTTTTATTAAGCCACTAGCTGGCTAACTTTGAGAGATTAACACTCTAGTTTATGGAAAAAAGGCCAGGTATGTTTTCATAAGTAATGAAACATATTGATATCTTTAACGTAGTAATAGAGAGGACTTTGAGTTATCGTTTGATAGAAAGGGGGCAGGGACGTTGGTGAGAGAAGTAAATAGGTCAGTTAAAAACTTCTTTGATTCAAATGCAATGTACCTCCTGTTTTCAAATATATTGTGGGCGGTATTTATGTCGCTTATCCCGTATGGAATCTGGAATATGAAATTATTTATAACGTTTATGATCGTTACAGTCATCGAAGTTTCAATAGCTTGGATATGGTGGAAAAAGCCCGATATTGGGATAGTAAGATATAATTCTTTAACAGCTTATACTCAATTTTTAACAATGTCAGTGTTTCTCTCCGTTCCTATTTATAGGATGACATGGGGATATATGTGGTTTGCAGTATTCTTAGGGATATTTGTTCTTGTATGGATATTGTCAATGTATAAAAGGGAATCTTTATTCTTGGCCTTTACGAGTCCAAAAGGTTCGAAAACTTTAATCCCAATATTAATGGTACTAGGTGTTTTTTTTATTCTGGGAGGCTTATCTTCATATAGAGGTCAGGAAATGGTACTCATGGCTAGTTTAACGGATTACGGAAAAGCGTGGTATATTTCGTTATTTTCTTACGGATTAGGTTTATTCATAATGTTTATAACTGCGCGCTATTAAAGAAGGGCTGAATGAGTTTACGATCTTGATATATCCTTTGAAAGATTACGAGATAGCATTAAAAGAATTCGCAAGTTTGATGACCAAGCATCTCGGTTCGAATAAAGGGCAGAAAAAGTTGAGAAAGAGAGGACCTCCCTTGAAGCCTTTTAAAGATAAGATTTATTGGACGCTGCTGCCTGTTGGAATAGTAATTGGTATTTTCGCCGTATTTGTTCTCCCAATAAAAAATACCTATGCCTTAATATTGCCAATTGTATTTTGGGTTGTTTATTATACTTGGACTTATCTTGACGTAAAAAAACGTAATAGATAATTTCTTACTGATGTTTAGGTTAAAGGTCAGCTAACATAATCAAGGCGGCTATTAAAGGGAGAAGAAGAATGAAAAAAGTAAGAAGTTTATTTTTTGCTGGCTTACTCATATTGTTGTTAGGAATATATTTGTCTACTCTTTCATTAACTTATTGGGTTAGTATCGGTACATTACTTGCAATTATCGGTGGATTTTTAATGGGCGGCAGTACATATTTTATACCTAAATCCAAGGAGTAAGCATCGTCCCGGCAAAAAAACAAAGGGATGAAATACCCCATCCCTCTACCCATTATTCTCAATAATATCCTCAACAACCTCAAATGCCTTCTCCTTTGTCATTCCCTCTCTCAATGAAAACTCAATATTATAAGAGCCATCCTCGAGATTGAAGAATGTTACTAGCATATCTGTATCCGCTGAAATCTCTCTATAATGAACATCCACACCGTTGATAGTCTTTATCTTGCTGTCATTTTCGCCATCAATAATCTCGAAATTGCTGCAGGTGATGATGAAAAGCCAGGGTTCTCCATCATATAGTCCATATAGAACCTTCGAATCCATTGTGCTCTCGTATTTTTCGATAAACTCTTTGTCCCTTAACTTGCCTTTTTCTTTCGAATAGACCACAACCAGGTCCTTTTTGTCACCTGTTGGCGGATACTTAATCTCTGCAGAGGTGATGGGATACTTCTCATATTCAGGGATATATACATCTGTCTCAATTTCCTCGGCAGCTTGATCTTTAAAAGAATCGGCTCCTCCATTCGTTTGAGAGGAACAGGCACCGGCAATAAACATCAAGCCAAGCAGTAAAAGACTCATTCTCCGCTTCAATTTCTCAGCTCCCTGTTTTTAAGACTGTTATCACATTTTAACATATTATTCCAAACGCTATAAAGGAAGAACAGTTTACCCCTTCAAAGAAGGTCAAACTTCTAATGATATAGAATAGGTAATAAAAGGAAAAATAATGATAGCGGAGGGTTAGAATGGAACAGATCTTCAGAGAGATTGTAGAAATCATGCATCACGACTACGCGGGGTGCATTGATAAAGAGGGATGGGATCATCCAGAGGCTTATTTTGAAAAAATACAGCTTTTAAAAGAAAACAATATGCTGACCAGGGAACATTTTGCAGATACAGTAAGAGACTATCTATTGGACTTTCAGGACCACCATATTTACTTTTTTGACAGCTCGGAGGAAAAAAGAAAGCCACTGGACAGGGGATTCCGGGTCAGGCGGTATAAGGACTGCCTTTATGTTACGGGGGCGAATAATGAACAAGATGTAAAAATGGGAATGGCATTTATTTCACTTGGGGGCTTCACCATCCCGGAACTGAAAGAAAAGCACAGCCGGCTTTTGAAGGCTAACCATCCAGAACGGGAAGACTGGATGCCGATCCTTTCGCTGTATGAATATGGAGACATACAGGATGAACAGGGGAATGTCCGTAAAATCACTTTCAATAGTTATGAAAAACCAGGATATACGCCAGACTATACTGTGGAAAAGGTAAATCAGGATACATTGCTATTCACCATTACAGATTTTGCGGATCCGGATGCCATTGTAAAATTGGTCAATGATAATAGGAATCTGCTTGAATCAGCAGCTCAATGGATTATAGATGTACGGGTCAATTATGGAGGAAGCGACTCCAGCTATTATCCTTTAATGCCGTATATAATGCCTGAAGAAGGTGTGGAGCTCGCTGACAGAGAGGACACAATGCTGTTTAACTGCACTCATTCGAACGCCGGCAGATTCCTGGCAGAAACGCTCCCGGAACTGGAAGGCATCCAGGGGGAAGAGGCACAGCAATTCCTTAAGGTTTTTATTCGGGAGTGGGAGAAGAACAAAGGAAAAGGGTTCGTAGAGTTTGACTTTGAAGATATTGTGCCTGACACCTTTGTTAAAGGCACCCAAAATCCTAAATCAGTTGCAGTTTTGTCAGATTATATGTGCGGCAGCTCTGGTGATTCCTTTGTTGAGCTTTGCAAAAAGTCCAGTAAAGTCCGGGTCATCGGCAGGCCGACAAAGGGATTAAATGATTATGCCAATCTCATAAGCAAGAAATGGGATAACGGATTTGAATTTATGTATCCCACTTCAAGGCTGTCGCGGATCGATAGAGGCATGGGGATGACAGGCAAGGGAATAGAGCCGGATTTGTATGTCCCTTGGACACCCGAGCATTTGGAGCGGGATGCTGACTTGGAGAAGGCGCTAGAGTGGCTGGCATTGGAAAAAAGTACAGCCAGGTAGGGCAGATTTTACAAAAGAAAAAGACAGACCCAAATCTGCCTTTTCATCATTATCTCGCCCAATCCACAGGCGGCTTAGTAAGCTGCGCGGGCACACCTAATTCCTCTGCTGCTGCGAGAATGAATTCTTTCCGGAAAAAATAGCTTACATGCCTGACGATTTTCCCGTTTTCGGTTTCCTGGTACTGAATATCATGGATGAGCGGGCCTTGTCCTTCGTCGGCAAAAACAATAATAACCGGCTTGCCCCAAAGTATTCGGGGTTCTGCCCTGTATCCAGGCAATCCATAGCGCAGCGAGCCATTCCGCATCTCTTCTTTGCTGAATTCCGCGAAGCCTAATGGCGCTTCATTTTGGGCCTGGTCGCTGATCAGATTCAGGACAGCTTCGACATCGCCTTCGTTTAAGGCCTTTAAGTAGGCTTTGATGACCGGCTCATTTTCGTGGTTGAAGTGATGAATGGGAGTCTCGGGACTATTATGCTGCTTCAGTTTCTCCTTCATCCTTCTCGTTGTGGCATAAACGGCTCCCGGCGTGGTCCTGGCCATGCCTGCCACTTCCTCTGCCTTGAATTGAAAGACTTCAAACAGCAGAAATACGGCGATTTGCCTTGGCTTGAACAGCTCAACAAGGCAGCCGAGTGCCTGCTGAAGCTCCAGCGTCTCCGTAAATTCAACCGCTGGGATATCTTCTTCGTCTAATGTGCCAAGATTTCTTTTCTCCCTGCGGCAGTGGTCGATCCAGATGTTAGTGGCCATCCTGTACAGATAGGATTTTGTATTTGTCGGATGCCATCTTTGAAATAATCCGCCCAATGCCCTCAGCATCGTTTCCTGAAACAAATCCTCGCCATCCCACGGAGATCCGGTCAGATAGCGGCAATAATTCCAAAGCTGCCCGGAATGAGTGTCTGCCAGCTCAGTAAACAACTCCTTCAGCTCACGCGCCTTGCTCGTTAGTTCTTGATCTGTCACCATATAATCAGCTCCTTTATTGTTAAGACGAATAGGAAAGGCAAAATTGTACTATAAAAAAAGCAAAAATTACTAAATCTTATTTTAAGTCTACATCGCCGGATGGAATAATGCCCGGTAATATTTTGAATCGCCTAAAAGCTGAAACCTTTTACATAAGAATCCCTTCTAATATTGAAAGAAGCCAAAAGGAGAGGTTATGTGAATAAATATTTGCTCTCAGCTGTATTGCTGCTGTTCACTATTCTAACGGCGGCCTGCCATTCGTCCAATTCTGTCAATAACAGCGATTTAGAAAAACATGAAGTTTCTCAGACCAGCGATGAAACCGTTCAAGGTGACTTTGTCTTCCGGATTAAGAGTGAAAAGGCGGAATATGAAGAGGGTGAGGATATAGAGCTATATGGGGAAATTGAATATTTAGGGGAAAAGGAAGAAATTATTATCCATCATTCCTCGTCCGCCATTGTTTTTCCGATGAAAGAGAAGATTCGGGGCTACGAAATAGGAAGTGCTGTAAATGACATCGGATTATCAACAACGCTTAAGAAGGGTGTGGTTTACCGGGAAGAGTACGGAAAAAGCGGCGGGTATAGCGAGGCTCAAGATCCTCAAGACTATGTAAACTTTATGAAAGAGTTCCTGAATGACACCGGCTTTCCCGCTGGTTATTATGTGGTTCAAGGCTCTACTGATTTTAGTGTTGAATCCGGAGAACATGTCAGGGTAAAGGGGACCGTAGACTTTAAGGTAATGAAAAAATAAAGGGCTATCCAGCCGCAATGATTCAGCCTTGATCTTTCTCCTTTCCAGCTATGTACCATTGAGCTTAGCTGCCAGCCCTTGAATCCGAATAAGCTAAACAGTGCTCCACAAACTCCAGCACCTCTTCTGAAACCGGATAGAGCCCAGTTTCCTCAGCAGGCAATTTCCTGACTTCCCAAAATTGGTCCATCAGCTCTGAATCTCCCTGGAAGCTTAACTGTGACAGTCTGATTAACTCGGAAGCAATCTCAAAGCCTTCGTCTGACTCGGCTGGAATGTGGTTTTCCACGCACCTTTCAATCCTCCGCAGCAGGGAAATATACTGCTGGGTAATTTCATCATTGCTGCCCAGGTTTGGGATTGATTTTTCCAGGAACGCTTTTTCCTTTTCCTGAAAATAGTCGGTCCATTTCTTAGAACGCTTTTGTGATTGCTGCACAAGCTCAGCGACACGGTCCCATGATAGTGATTCCTCCAAATCGGTCATATTGATCAGGGATGCTGTGTTGGAGATGCTTGTTTGCAGCTCTGATAGCTGCTCCTGCAGGTAATTATAGTGGGATACTAAGATTTGTTTATAAGAAAGCTGTTTCAGTACTTCGCGGATCTCCTCTAACGGAAGTGAAAGGGACTTGAGAATCATGATTTTCTCTAATGTAAATAAGTCTTCCTCTGAATAATACCGCTTTCCATTCTCATCTTTAAAGCCTGGGGCCAGAAGTCCGATCTGATCATAATAGCGGAGTGTACGGACAGAAATATTGCGCTGCTTCGCTGCTTCTCCGGTTGTCCAGCGTTTCATTGGAATTCCTCCTAAAAAAATGCTTGCGGGTTACGCTGCGTCACCTAATATAGTTAGATTATACCATTTAATAAAGAAAGAGGGACGGAGAATGGAAACAGATACAACCAACTGGAAAAGGCAGGATCTGTGGGGCTGGAGAGAATTCATTTTATTAATGCTGCTTGAGTTTATTGTTGTAATTGGAGGCATCAAGCTTTTGGTCCAGCCGATATACGCTGAGCTATTCAAGGATGATTTATATGCCGGGACTTTAACCGGGCTGACCATAGCCATCATTCTTATGCTGGGGATATACTTTATTGCCCTCCGCCCAAAAAGGCTGTCGTGGAAGGAAGTCGGAGTAAAAGCATACAGCCCCAGGGACTGGAAGCTTATAGGCCTATATTCAGTGGCTTTGCTGATTGGCGCCGTCATCATTGTCGTGCTTACCAGTTTCATAGGAAACTCATGGGAAAACAGCAAAACAGAGGCCATGCAGCAGAACGTCACTTTTTTCACAGTGCTCATTGCCTTCATTTCTGCTGCTGTCATTTCGCCCATATATGAGGAAATCTTCTACCGGGGCTTCCTGTATCGCTGGCTGCGGACACGGATGGGACTGACGGGGGCACTGCTGCTCAGCTCGCTCATCTTTACCATCATTCATATCCCGACCTATAACGTCATGCCCGTCAATTTCTTCAGCGGCATTCTTTTTGCCCTGGCTTACGAGCGGACAGGCTCCATCTGGCCTCCGGTTCTAATTCACGGGCTGACGAACGGGTTTATGGTCTTGCTGACTAGTCTTGGATAATGGGTGGGATTTTTAAAATAAAATAAGAAGGCGACTGGATTGAGAATATGGAAATATAATCCATGTAGAAAAGAAGTGGGGGAGACTATGGGGTATATAGAAGATTTACGCAGTGTTGTAGGCAATGACCCGCTCATACTGGTTGGCGTTGCAGTAGCGGTCATCAATGATGCAGGAGAATATTTGCTGCAAAAAAAGGATTGACGGCCGCTGGGGCGTTCCGGGGGGATTCATTGAATTGGGCGAATCCACAGAGGAAGCAGGAAGAAGGGAAGTCCTGGAGGAAACCGGCATTGAAATAGGCAGGCTTAATTTGGCCGGCGTGATTTCAGGAAAAGAGCATCATGTGAAATTACCGAACGGAGATGAATTTTATCCTGTGACAATCGCCTATATTTCGAGAGATATGAAAGGCGGCGTTCTTAAAGCGGACGGTTTGGAAACGACTGAGGCAAAATTTTCCAGATTAGATGACCTGCCTGAAAGGCTGAATCCTATGATAAAGAATCTTATTAAGCAATATGCACAATCTTTGTCACAGTAAAAAGGGAGCCGCCAAACCATGGCGGCTTTCTTCTGCCTTCCTATTCAAGAACATCCTTCCAAGTAACCTTAAACGCCAGCTTCCAAAAAACAGCCAGATAAATGAGGGCAACAGCCAAATACAGATAGATTCCATACGGCAGCAATGTGCTTAAATAGTGCAGTCCGGCAAACAATCCGGCAAACAGCATCAGTCCGATTATAATCACACCATTGCCGTTCTGATTATACTGGTCAAAAGACTCCGAAAACGGAATCGCTGTTTTCAGGATCATGAAGCAAAGGACCGCATAGGTGCAGGCATTGATAAACACGACAGCCAGATCCGGCACAACCCTTGCCCCGAAAAGCAGGACAAACAGGACACTCAATATAGAATAGATCGGCAGATACAATTTAAGGATAAATGCCTTTATCGTCCCGCTGAACATGGGGCCAAGCTGGTTTAAAGGTGCGGCTCTGAAAATCCAGCTCCCTTTATATTTACCTGAATACTTCAGAAGGATCATGATGGTCGGGATGATGATCATGCTGAAATAAATAGATAAATATGATTTGCTTCCTTCCAGGCGGCTGAGGTCTGTATCAAAGCTGCTGAAAATCATTAGAAATGGAACAACGATGGAAAAGCCTAATGAAGGGTACACCTTCAGCTTGAAATCCCGTTCATTTTTCATCATGCTGCTGGCAAATTTAAAGAACGCTCTTTCTTCCTTTGAAGGGCAAAGCACCTTAAGGAAGAATTCGCGGGCTTTACTCTGCTTCTTTTCCTTCGCTTTACCGTGATAGGCAAGCTTCTGAAGGTTTTGCTCAAAAGATGAATTGAATTTCGTATAAATCCAGATGCTCAGGAGCGGAACCGCGATGCTTAAAGCTGTAAAGATGATATAAAACGGCTGGAAGCTGCCGTTCAGCACCAATTCCGTATTGGCCCCAAACCACATTGGGAAGATGAATGCCTGCCACCATTCAGGCTCCAGCGAAACGGTGAAATCAATGATGGCGAAGGAGCGGATCAGCAATTGATAGCCGACCATAATCATCAGCGACAAACCAATCTGCACATAATTGATCATGTCTTTTAATTTTTCCCCGTCAAAGAAGCGCAGGAATGCCAGATAGATAAGTGCAGTCAATCCAACGATAAACAGATCAATCAGGATGATGTTGATGACTGCAGTCAGGAAGAATAAGGGGCCAATCCTGAAGAGTCCGACAAACAAAGGGATCGTGACAAGCGCGATGGTAAGGAATGATAGATAGATGACAACATGAACCATTTTCGCCGTATTGATTGTTTTGCGGTCAACAGGCTTCGGAAACAGGATATTCCGGTCTCGGATATCCAGCAGGACTGAAGAAAAATCGGAAATCATTGAAGTCATGACAAAAAAAGTGAAAATCCCATAAAAAAGGCTCATCTGAAAAAGGTAGTTCTCACCCATAAGCAGAAAGGGAATCATAAACAGCCCGAATAAAACATAAATCCATAGTGACTTTATATACTGATTGCTCTTTTCCTTGCCTTCTTCCTTCCGTGCATTCTGTGCAAAAACGGTTGGCACACGCCGCCCATCCATCGTCAGCTTTACTTGCAGGATCATTCTCATAACATTGTAGTCTACACCAAACCTGGTGAATATCCGCTCAAAACGGTCCAGTATTTTGAGAGTTTGAAAGTCCTGCATCCTTACATCTCCCCTACAATCGAAACAAACCTGGCGCCCAGTTCCTTATGCTCGCTGAATCCGGTCAGCTGGTTAAAAATCTGTTCAAGTGAGCCTTCCGTGGTCTGCTGCAGCTCTTCAAAGGTGCCATCAGCAGCGATCCTGCCATCATGAAGGAGGATGATGCGGCTGCTGATCTTTTCGACCACATCCATAATGTGAGAAGAATAGAATATCGTTTTACCCTGCACAGCCAGCTGGGCCATAATCTCTTTAAAAATCATGACACTGTTCGCATCCAGGCCATTGATGGGCTCATCAAAAAACAAGAGGTCCGGATTATGCAATAAGCTCGAAATGATGAGCAGCTTCTGCCGCATTCCCTTCGAATAAGAAGCAATCCGGGAATAATAGACCTCACCGATGCCAAACAGCTCCATCAAGGTCTTTGCCTTATAGCTGGCAAGGTCAGAATCAATTCCGTACAGCTCGCCGATAAAAGTTAAATACTCATGGCCCGTCAGGTTGTCGTATACCTCGGCAATTTCCGGCACATAGCCGATTTTCCTTTTATAATCGATCTTTCCATCCGATATATCCTGGCCGAATATCTTCACACCGCCTGAATACCCGTCCTCAATCCCCAGCATAATTTTCACCGTCGTGCTCTTTCCGGCGCCATTCGGACCGATATAGCCAATGATCTCCCCGCGCTTCACCTGAAAGGAAACACCATTCAGCACTGACTTTGATCCATAGCTCTTTTTCAAATCCTCAATCTCTAATATGATGTCTTCCATACCAGCTACCTCATTTCAAAATAATTCCATTTGTTATTAGTGTAACATTAGGTGCTTGGGGGCTAAAGGGGGGATCGGGAATTGTTTTATTTTTTCGGCTGTAAACATCCTGGAAGGAGGATATTGAATCAGTTAGGGGAGGGGGCTTTAGATGGGGGAGAGTCCGGTATGAGATATTCAAAAGAGGATTTCACTGGCCGAGAGTACCTCAGAAGCATGCCATGAGTCACTCAATAGGATGTATTATCGATCCAGAGTGCTTCAAAAGCCTAATATGAGACACTCAAAAGAGTTAACTAGAGTATCAGAGTACTTCAAAAACCTGACATGAGGTACTCAAGGCAACTAAACGCTGCCGCAGAGCACTTCAACCTGCCAACGCAAACATATTCGCGGCTCGTTTATATCACAACCAAGATTTGTCATCCACTTTTTACAATCCCTTTACTATCTCTTAAACTGCCATCAACAAAACTTCCTTATAGTTTTAATAGAATCATACATAACAGGAGGTTGATCCTATGTTTAAAAAAGGCCGTTTGAGCAAAAAAATTCTTCCTATCGCTGTGATGTCAGCTGTTGCGCTTGGAAGCATCATGTCTTTTGCTCCTGAGAAGGATGTACAGGCAGACAAAGGCGGAAAAGTTAAAAACGTCATTTTCCTGATTGGCGATGGAATGGGTGTTTCCTATACTTCAGCCTATCGCTATATGAAAGATAACCCAAAAACACCTGGCGTCGAACAGACTGCATTTGACCCATATCTTGTCGGACAGCAAATGACCTACCCGGAAGATCCTTCTGAGAACATCACCGATTCTGCATCGGCAGCGACTGCGATGTCTGCCGGCGTGAAGACTTACAATGCCGCTATCGCAGTTGATAATGATAAAAAAGAAGTGAAAACTGTACTGGAAGCCGCAAAGGAAAAAGGCAAAGCGACTGGACTTGTGGCAACTTCTGAGATTACGCATGCGACTCCTGCCTCATTTGGCGCACACGATGAAACCCGCAAGAACATGAATGGCATCGCAGATGATTATTATGATGAGCTGATCAATGGCAAGCATAAGGTGGATGTCCTTCTTGGCGGAGGCCTGTCAAACTTTGTGCGGGAAGACCGCAACTTGACAGAAGAGTTCAAAAAGGATGGCTACAGCTATGTAACGGACAAAAAACAGCTGCTGGCTGATAAGAATGACCAGATTCTTGGTTTGTTCGCTCCAGGCGGTCTTCCAAAGATGATCGATCGCCCTGCTGAGACACCATCACTTGAGGAAATGACTAAAGCAGCCATCAAACGTTTGAACAATGACAAGGACGGCTTTTTCCTGATGGTAGAAGGAAGCCAGATTGACTGGGCCGGCCATGATAATGACATTGTCGGTGCAATGAGTGAAATGGAAGATTTCGAGAAGGCTTATAAAGCAGCTATCGAATTTGCCAAAAAGGATAAAAACACATTGGTAGTGGCAACAGCCGACCACTCTACAGGCGGCTATTCCATTGGAGCTGACGGCGTGTACAACTGGTTCGCGGACCCAATCAAAGCTGCAAAGAAAACACCTGATTTCATGGCTGCAGAAATCGCCAATGGCGCAGATGTTGAAAAAACACTGAAAACGTACATCGACCAGAAGCAGCTAGCCCTGACACCGGAGGAAATCAAGGCGGTTAAAGATGCAGCAGCCTCAAAAAAGGCAGTGGATATTGATAATGCAATCGAGAATATTTTTAACAAGCGCTCCTGCACAGGCTGGACTACTGGCGGCCATACAGGTGAGGATGTACCAGTTTATGCTTACGGCCCTCACAAAGAACGCTTTGCCGGCCAGGTAAACAATACAGACCATGCCGAAATCATTTTCGATTTGCTGAAAAGCAAAGGAAACAAGTCAAACTGGTGGTTCAATAACTAATACATCAATAAGCTTCCCGCTGCCCAGCGCATCGGGAGCTTTTTCTTAAGGGAGGATACTCACTTGAAAAAGCTGGTTCTCATCATGCTGGCAGCGGCCCTTGCCGGCTGTTCGGCGGAATCTGAAACTCAAAAAAAACCAGACAGCGGCGAGGCGACGGTCAAGGCCTCTGCAGCAGTCAAAAAGGATGTATATGTGCCCAATCCGCAGGTGACAGACGACCGCGATCTGGTGCTGGCTGGCGAGACCGTTAAGGACCTCAAGGGCGAGCTTACCCTGAAAGCCTACAGCCCGGTCAATGAGACCATAAAGGTCGGGCCGATAACGATGACAGTCAAAGATGTCAAAGTGCTTCACTATGTACCGGACTACAGTATGATTGACTTTTTCCATGCTTTTACCCATGAAGAAGCATTCGACTTTGTAAAGGTAAGCGTTGAAATAGAAAACAATTCCGATACATCAGTCAAATTTAATCCGATTGCGGCCCTGAAGATGAACAGCGGCGAGCATAAAACATGGGAAGACGACATTTACCTGGAAGAGCTGACCGGGGAAATCGCAGGCAATTCCGTTAAAAAGGGCAGCATGGGCTTTATCCTGGAAAAGAATGATGACTACCAATCGGTGGATCTGTTGACGAGCGATGCTGTCGATGAATCCCATGATGTGGTTGAGCAGGGGAAGCATGTGAGCGTAAGGCTGAACTAGCATCTGGCAGCAATTGTTTTCAGTGATGGAACGGATCGTGAGCTTTTCTAAATCAGCCGCCTGGAAGACTATCACCTGTTGAACTGTTTCCGCTTCGCCATACTTGAAATTAAAAAGAAAAGGCATTGCACAGAAGCAATGCCTTTTTTGTGTGTCCCTTATTTTGCTTCATTCATATAAGTTTCAACCAGCTCATAGCATCTTTCTTCGGTGAGATTGGCCAGGACAGCAACATATTCTAAATGTTCCTGTGTACCGCCTTTATATTTGAGGGATGCCTCCAATGCGCGGGCGTCGCGTTCCTTTAGCCAATCGCGCTGTTCCTCCCTTAAAGACTCCATCTCTTCTGCCGGAAGCCGATCTTGCAGAACTCCATAAATTTCATTCAGCCTGTCATCCCAAATTTCCCAACGGTCATTTTCTACTTTTTTCAAAGCATATGTTGATGAGTCAGCCGCTTCTAATGCGTCTGCTTCTTTTTTGCTGGCATTCAGTTTTTGAAGGTACTCTTCCTTCAGGCTATTTTCCGTATCATTAGCAGGAGGTTCTTCTTCTTTCACTGAGGAGTTGTCCTCAGTATTTGTGCCGCCGGTATTTGAGTCGTCTGCTGGAGAATCGGCATCAGAAGAATCAGGATCTGCTTTTTGAGACGAATCACTATTTTGCTGCTTATTAATATCCTCATTTGATGCACCAGATGAGCTTTCGCAAGCAGCTAAAAGCAGTACTAAGATAACAGTAAATATGGCTATATAATGTTTGCCTTTGTTTTTCATGTTGAAAAGTCCTCCTCTTTCAATTTACTGACTTATTCCGGCGGACAGTTAGAGATTTGGCCTGCCTATTATACTGTAACATTATCTATTTTATGAGGAAAAGCAGCAGGGGTATTAACGGAAGCGGCTGGCCTGTCTGCTCACTGGTTTCAGAACCGTTTTTTCTGCCGTCCTTCCGGCAGTGGGCCGATATCTTCGGGCTTGTTCTGGTTCATAAAAAGGCGGCGGAACAAAAATGATCATGAGGGCAATATTCCTTTTGTATCCTGCTTCATAGCCATTTAGAATATAAATACATTAGTAAGTTGTAGAAAAGGCTAAATAAAAGCGTCATCATTTTAATATCAGGAGGTTATCATATGTACCAAAAGATATTATTAGCAACAGATGGTTCAGAGCACAGTAAAAGGGCTGCTGAAAATGCCATCCATATCGCCAAATGCAGTTCAGGTTCCAAGATTGAAATCATCTATGTCGCCGATCCTGATAAAGCCAAGTCGGAAACGCTGAGCCACTGGAATTCTGCCAATCTTGGCGAGGGGAAAAAGAGGCGGCTGGCTGAAGTTGAAAAGCTGGCAAAGGAATCCGGAGTACAGTATGAGATCATTGTTCTGGATGGAGACCCGGGCCCATGCATTGTCGACTATGCCAATAAAAATAAAGCTGATATCGTAATCATCGGCAGCAGGGGGCTGAATGTCCTCCAGGAATTTGTACTGGGAAGTGTGAGCCATAAGGTTGCCAAGCGGGCGGCCTGTCCGGTGCTGATTGTGAAGTGAGCTGCGGCTTTAAACATAATAAAACCTGCCTTCCAAATGGATAAGCAGGCTTTCTTTAAATATGGAACAGCCACACAATAACCGGACCAAACACGGATCCAAGAAGGGCGCACAGGGTCATCGAAACAGAGCTCATGGAGACGCTGACTTCGCCGTACTCGGAAGCTTTTGAGGTGCCGAGTCCGTGTGAGGCGCTGCCGAGTGCGATGCCGCGGCCAAGCGAGGAGCGGATCCGGACCCACTTGATGATAGAAGGGCCTAATAGGACACCTGAGAAGCCGGCGAGTGTGACAAAGATGACGGTCATGGAAGGAATGCCCCCGATACCGTCTGCAATCTGCATGGCAACGGGCGTGGTGATCGATTTAGGGATGAGCGACAGGATGAGCTCGTGGTTCATCCCGAGCAGCATAGCAAACAGCATGCCGGTGATCATCCCGGTGAACAGGCCCGTGAACACGCCGCCAAGTACCGGCAGACTGTATTTTTTCAAGACTTCGCGCTGAGTATAAAGTGGATAGGCAAGGGCAGTCACAGCAGGGCCAAGCAAAAAGTGGATCCATTTCCCGCCTGTCATATACTCTTTATACGGTACATGAAGTCCTGCAAGCAGGGCGACAATAATGATGGTAGAAGTCAGGACTGGAATGAATACAGGATAAGAATATCGCTTATATACGGAAGCCATCACCATATAGATGGTGATGGTCGAGAAAATCATCAGGATTGCGATGATAAGGCTTTGCACGCTTTTTTCTCCTTTCGTTTATCGGCACGGTTTTCTAAAAACTGGCTCATCAGGCCTGCAGCGGCAATCGTGGCTATCGTGCTCACGACAACGATGGCAGCCAGTACTGCTCCGGTAGCGGAAAGCAGGCTCGGATAATTGACGACGCCTGCCATCGACGGGATGAACAGGAGAGGCAGGATCGACAGCAGGAAGCTTGCTCCGTCTTTCACAAAGATGACCGGCACAATATGGAGCAGCAAACAGGCAAGCAGCAGCAAGAGTCCTATGATGCTGCCTGGTATTGGTATATGAAAAGCCCGCTGGATCACATCACCCGTAAAGGTGAAGGCGTATAGTACACAGATTTGGAGGATAATTTGAAGCCATTTCATGATAGTCATAGCTGTCCTGGAAAATAAGAACAGCGTTCCTCCTTTCAAAATCACTTTACATTTCAAGTAAATGTTTGTATAGTACAAGTATATATTTGTATTATACAAGCATTTTAATCTTTGTCAATCTATGTGCCACTCATATCAGGAGGGGAAAGCATGTCAAAAGAGAAACAAAACGACGTAGAACTAATAGAATACGAATTGGCGACCTTCATCCGCAAGGCAGTCTATCTTGAGCAGTCGGAAAAGAAGATCGGCCAGCTGGAGCGCTCAGCCTATCTGCTGCTCAGACAGCTTGATGAATTCGGCCCAGCCCGCGTTAAAGAGCTTGCTGAAGCATTTAAGCTTGATATCTCGACATTGTCCAGACAGGCTGCGTCACTCGAATCAAAAGACCTTATCAAGCGCTGTTCCGATCCAAAGGATGGCAGAGTAAGTGTATTTTCGATTACAGACCTGGGAAAAGAAAAACTGGAAGCAGATATCGCAAACCGAAGGGCCCATTATTACAAGGTTCTAAAGGACTGGACAGAAGAAGAAAAGGAGATGTTCGGAAAGCTGGTTGTCCGCCTCAATACATCATTCTTTGAGTAGGCTTTTAAGATCCGAAGAAAAGTAAGCGCATCCATATCCGGAGCCGACAGGGAATTTCCATCTGCTTCCCCTTTGATATAATAAGAGAAAAAGAGTGAAAAAAGAGGGAATCTTATGCTTCTTTATAAAATATCAGCATACCTGATGCTTGCCGGCCTGATATGCCTGCTTGGCGATGGTATATGGATCATCAGCAGCTATGAAGACCCTGCTCCTTATCCGTTCGCCGCCTATCTATGGCTCTTTGCCGGAGTTCTTCTTATGCTCATATCTTTTACTTTTATGGAAGTGCTGAAGGGGAAGGCCGGCGGAAGCGATTCAGGCTTCCCTGGTTCTAAAAGAAAAGATATGAGGGAATATATCCAGCCTTTAGCGGCAAAGGCACAAAACGGAGATAAGCGTATTTGGGCTTTGCTGATTGCCGTGGTAATCATCCTGGCTGCGGTCTTTTTTGCCTTTCCGGGTTTTCCGCTGCTCGATGTAGTTTTCACGATGATCCCGGCTGCTGCCGGAGCCGGCTTCGTTCTTTATATGGCGAAAGCCGAGCCGGAGGAAGATGATGAACCAGGCAATGCTTACCGCTGGCTGCGCTTCATTGATTACCGCAGGCATCCGTTCAGCCTCGCCCTCCTTGTATTTATTCTGATGAACTTGTCTTTGCTTTTATCCAAGAAATACGGAATCAGCCTTGTGATTGGTCAGGAAGGCTACAGCCCTTATGCCACCTCTCTCAGGACAGAATTCCATCTCAATGCCGCTCTATTGGTGTCCTGTGCCTGCCTGTATATCAACCAGCACGCCCCATTTCTCGGCTTTCATCCAAAAAACAGCAGCCATATGGTTGTTGTCGGAGTTCATTTTTTTGAGATTCTGGTCTGTGGTGTCGGATTGTTTGTGCTGATTTTGAGCTGGTTTTAGGATGCGGTTTAGTACATACTTGAGTGATTTGCCCTTCAGATCTAAATACTTTCAAAGGACTGCAAGCTGCGTTTCATAGCGCCAAGCCTGCAGTTTTTTTATGTTGACTTTCCCTAAAAGATGCAATAAACTAACAAAGTACTCAAATTAAAGTACTTTTAATAAAGTATATAAGTGAAAGTAATATAAATTTTTACAGAAGGAAGGAAAGCAACAATGAAATTTACGCAGTTTCTAAAAACACGAGGGGCGATCGCATCGATTTTTATGGGGATTTTTTATGCAGCTGCGATGCTTGGCATCTTTCTCCCAGGCTATTCTGCGATTCCAGGGAATGTCGATCAAATGCCGATTGCGATAGTGAACGAAGATGCCGGCGCTTATGGTGCCCAGATTGCCGGGCAGCTCCAGGAGAATCTGCCTTTTAAAGAAATTGAAACAGATATAAGCAATAAGCAGGCCATTAAGGACCTGAATCATAATGACCTGGCTTTAGTCGTGCGGATTCCGGAAACCTTCTCTGCGGATCTGCAAAAAGGTGAGGGATCGACAGGCATTGATTTTACAATTAATGAAGCCTCGGCCACTACCGTTTCTTCTACTATGAAATCTGTCGTCGGTGAAATTAACAACCAGCTGCGCAGCCAGTTCTCACAGCAAACCGCACAGGGTGTCCTGATGAACTTCAATCTGCCGGAAGACCAGGCAGCGGAGATGGCTAAGAAAATTGAAACAGCTTATAGCGGAAATGTCATATCAATCAATAAGATTCCAGCTGGCATGAATAATAATATGCTGCCGATGTTCCTGCCGATGGCTGGCTATGTTGGTGCCATGATCGGTGCGATGCAGCTGGTCGCTGCTTTCAGGGAAAGCCGCGGCAAAGCAAGCAAAACCAGGCTGTTCCTTTATGTGCAATTAACAGCACTCCTGATTGCTGTTGTATCCTCGGCTGTTGCCGTCGGAGTGGCGTATCTGGTCAATGAGCCAAACGGCGATCTGTTCTTCGGCATAGCCGGACAGCAGATCCTGAACTATATGGTCTGCTTCAACTTCACAGCAGTTCTGATCTTCCTCATCGGGGAAGGCGGAATGGTGTTGAACCTGCCGATCCTCCTGATGCAGACACTAGCAAATGGCGCTACCATCTCACGGGAAACGATGTATGCTCCATTCCAATGGATGAGCCATATTTCTCCGATGTATTATTCCGTCCAGGCTTATATGGCCAATATGTACAGCAGCATCAGCCCAAGCCCATACCTCTGGTCAATGGCCGCAATCGGCGGAGCTGCCATGCTGATCAATATCGCCATTGTTGCATTCCTTCACAAACCGGCGCCAGTCGTGGTTCCAGAGCTTGATTCAGGTGATGCCCTCAAGGCTGCAGGTGAAGTCACCGCCTAGTTTTGCTATGATAAGAAGGAGAGTCTTCTTGCAGGAGGATATAATATGTCCATTCAAATTTTCATCCTAAGCAAACTGATGGAGGATAATAATTATCCGTATAAATTAAAAAAACAGCTTTCCGAACCGATCCCGCTCGATCAGCTGAGCGGACTGACGGAAAGCAAGCTGTACTACCATTTCGATACACTGGCGAAGCAGGGCCTCATTGAGACAGTCGAAATTATCAAAGAGGAACACCGCCCTGATAAGCAGGTGTTTGGCATCACAGCTAAAGGCCGTGAAGAATTGCCGAAGAAAATCTACAAGGAATTCGAGAAATCGACCCAAATCGGGGAGATGGTCGTCGCGATTGCCAATATTAAATATGTGGAGCGCGGCAAGGTCATCACCATCCTGGAAAAAAAGCTGGACGCCATCAAGGCCCGCTGGGAGCAGATCAGCAGCATAGACGCCGAGAAGCATGTCGGCGAGGCACAGCAGAACATCAGAGAATTCATGGAAGGCTATGTTTCAACCAGGATGGAGCATACGATCTACTGGCTGGAAGAGCTGATCCGGCGGGTGGAGCGGAAGGAAATTTAGCGTTCCAGGAGAGAGCTGGAGCCACTATTTCAGAGAAAAGCCGGGATAGTGGTTCCAGGTAAGAGAGCTGGAACCACTATTTCAGAGAAAAGCCGGGATAGTGGTTCCAGATGAGAGAGCTGGAACCACTATTTCAGAGAAAAGCCAGGATAGTGGTTCCAGATGAGAGAGCTGGAACCACTATTTCAGAGAAAAGCCAGGATAGTGGTTCCAGATGAGAGAGCTGGAACCACTATTTCAGAGAAAAGCCGGGATAGTGGTTCCAGATGAGAGAGCTGGAACCACTATTTCAGAGAAAAGCCAGGATAGTGGTTCCAGATGAGAGAGCTGGAGCCACTATCTCAGAGAAAAGCCAGGATAGTGGTTCCAGATGAGAG
Source organism: Bacillus infantis (assembly GCF_020171945.1). Classification (GTDB taxonomy): domain Bacteria; phylum Bacillota; class Bacilli; order Bacillales; family Cytobacillaceae; genus Bacillus_AB; species Bacillus_AB infantis_A. The sequence continues at coordinate 35,062 of NZ_JAIVAP010000006.1, forward strand.
AGCTGGAGCCACTATTTCAGAGAAAAGCCGGGATAGTGGTTCTAGATGAGAGAGCTGGAGGCACTATCTCAGAAAAACGCAGGAATAGTGGTTCCAGGTAAGAGAGCTGGAGCCACTATCTCAGGGAAAAGCCGAAATAATGGTTCCAGCTAAGAAAACTCAAAACCCTTCTGTTAAAAAATTGATAAATGCCCCTAAAGATGCCGCACTTCAGGCTGCCGACTAAGTCGGCAGCCGTTTTTATATTGTTAGCTCAAACGTTTCCCGCCGCTTCCTCCCGGGAAAGTTTATAATAAAGGTAAATCCTAAACAATTGACGGGGTGTTAAAAATGGGAGAAGCGGAATTGGTCCTGGATGCAAAGGCAACACTCGGAGAAGGCCCATGCTGGGACGCTGAAAAGCAGTTATTATACTGGGTGGATATCAAGGAGAAAAAGGTGAACATCTTCAGCCCGGTCTCCAGAGAAAACCGGGAGATCCAGCTGGATCAGAATATAGGGACGATCGTTCCGAGAAATGCGGAGGAAGCGGCAGTGGCGTTGGAGGATGGCCTTTATCTTCTTAACCTCGATACAGAGAAGCTCAATTTAATAATAGAATTAGAGAGCGATATTCCCTCTAATCGTTTCAATGACGGCAAGTGCGATCCTGCCGGCCGGTTCTGGGCAGGTACGATGGATAAGCAGGGTGCAGGTGCTGAAGGGTCGCTGTACTGTCTGGATACTGATAAGCAAGTTGAGAAAAAGTTGGATCAGCTTGGCATTTCGAATGGCCTCGCTTGGTCACCGGATAACAGATTCATGTATTTTATCGATACACCAACAAAAGAAATCAGCCGCTTTGATTTTGACCTCGGAACGGGGGCGATTGAAAATCGCACTGAAATCATCAGCTTCCCGGAAGGAGACGGTGCGCCAGACGGGATGACAATTGATGGAGAGGGAATGCTGTGGATTGCCCACTATGGCGGCGGCAAGGTATCCAGATGGAATCCTCATACAGGTAAGAGGCTGTCAGAAATAAAGGTCCCTGCCAGAAATGTGACCTGCTGTACATTTGGGGGCGAGGACCTAAAGGACTTGTACATCACCACTGCAAGAGATGGGCTGAACGAAGAGCAGCTGAATGAGTATCCATTGTCAGGCGGGCTGTTCAGGGTAAAAACGGATGTGAAGGGAAGTCCGGCTTATTCTTATAAAGGTTAAAATCTGAGCTGCCATGAAGGCAGCTTTTTTTAATTTTCCAGCCTCTTAGCAACTATATAAGCATCTTAATGATTCTTAATAAATTCCCTAAGAAATTCTTCAGGTTTTGAATTTATGCTAAAGGTATAAATTCGACAAATGGAGTGAAGCGAAATGAAGGGGCATGTATTTCTGCAGCAATATTTGAAGCATCCAAGAAACGTTGGGGCACTCTTGCCCAGCTCCAGCTATCTGGCTGAAAAGATGGTCAGTGATCCAGCATTCCGGAGCGCTAGATTGATTGTTGAGTATGGCCCTGGAACAGGCGTGTTCACCAAAAAGATCCTGGAAAACAGAAACCCCGATGCCACCGTCCTGGTGATCGAGAACAACTTGGAATTTTATTCTTTGCTGAAGGAAAAATATAAGAACGAAGAAAATCTGATCATTGTTAACGGGTCGGCAGAGAAGGTAGATTTTTATATTGAGTGGCACGGTCTTGGAAAGATAGATTTTGTCATCTCCGGACTGCCCTTTGCAAGTTTGCCTGAGCCTGTGTCCCATGCTATCTTAAATAACACCAGAAAGCTGCTGGGATCTGACGGGCATTTTATCACCTTTCAATATACAAGGCTGAAAAAAGCATATATAGAGCAATTCTTTAAGAATATAGACATTAAACGGGAGTACCGCAATTTTCCGCCGGCTTATGTAATGAGCTGCAGCAACGATAAACAAGAAGTATGATGGGATGTGTTACGGGTGGATGGCCATATTTTAATCGTGGATGATGATAAAGAAATCAGGCATCTGATTTCGGTCTATCTGGAAAATGAAGGGCTGGAGACAAGCCAGGCAGAGAACGCGCTGGACGCTTTAGGCAAGCTGGAAGAGCAGGCATTCGATTTGATCATCCTGGATATCATGATGCCGGAAATGGATGGCATAGAAGCATGCATGAAAATCAGGGAAGAACAGCATATGCCGATCATCATGCTCTCGGCGAAATCGGAGGATATGGACAAAATCCAAGGGTTGACCTCTGGGGCAGACGATTATATGTCAAAGCCGTTCAACCCTCTCGAGCTGATCGCAAGGGTCAAATCCCATTTGAGAAGATACAAGAAATACAATACAGAATCGGAAGCAGAAAAAAATGTGATTGTGATTGGCAGCCTGGAGATCAATACAGATACAAGGCTGGTGTATGCAGGCGGAAAAGAGATCAGGCTCACCCCGAAGGAATTTGACATTCTGGAGCTGCTGGCGAGGAATAAAGGCATCGTTATGAGTGTCAGCAAGATTTATGAATCTGTCTGGAAAGAAGACCTGCTGAAATCAGACAATACGGTCATGGTCCATATTACAAAAATCAGGGAGAAAATCGAGGAAGATTCCAAGCATCCGATCTATATCAAAACCATCTGGGGAGTGGGATACAAGATATGATGCTGAAAAACAGGCTGTTTTTTAAACTTCTGGGATCTATCGCCATCAGCTTTGCAGCATCTTTCCTGGTGATGGTTGTGCTTTCTCAAATGATTTTCAGGATGTATGATGTTAAGTTTCTGACTGAGCTGAGTGTGCCGATTTACAATGTCACCATGTTCCTGTTCTTTTCCATAATTATTTTAAGCTTCATTCTTGTTTTCCTTTTGCTGGTACGCAAGAAGATTTTCTATTTGAAAATGATCAGCGATCGTGTCCAGGAAATAGCTGGAGGACAGCTGGGCCTGACGATCAATATCAAAGGGAAGGATGAACTATCCCAGCTCGCCGGTAATATCAATTTTATGTCCAAGGAGCTTGAGAGCAGATTCGAGCATGAACGTAGCCTTGAGAACGCCAAGAATGAACTGATCACCAATGTTTCCCATGATTTAAGGACGCCGTTAACCTCGATTATCGGCTATCTTGATCTCTTGAGAAAAGGGCAATACCAGGACACCACAGAATTAAAGGAGTATCTGGAAACTACTTACTCGAAGTCGCAAAGGCTGAAAACATTGATGAATGAATTACTGGAATACACGCGGCTGGCCAGTCCTGATGTTCTCTTGAATATGGATAAGATTGACCTCTCGGCATTATTGAGGCAGATGGCCGGCGAGTATATGCCTATCATGGAACGGGAGCAGCTTACCGTTGATTCATCTATTGCAGAAGAGCCTGTCCAGATTTTGATGGACGTGGAAATGATGGTCCGAGTCTATGAAAATCTTTTCTCGAACAGTATAAAATACAGCACGAAGCCGTCTTCAATAGAAATCTTTCTGGATGCCGAGGGTTCCAGGGCCGTGCTGAAAATCTCCAATAGGACGGATAAGCCTCCTGTTGCCGACTTGAATCAATTATTCGACCGGTTTGTCACAGGAGAAAAAGCGAGAACAGAAAACCAGGGAACCGGCCTTGGGCTGGCCATATCGAAAAGGATCGTCGAGCTGCATGGCGGAAGGATTTATGCGGAATACGCAGAGGGCTGGATGACGGTTGTGGTGGAGCATCAGATATAGGAAAGCTTATGGGCTGTAAAGGCTCATAAGCTTTTTTATTGCCCTCTGACCCAAAAAAAAGAGAACCAGAGGGTTCCATTATAGAAACTGTCCCCATTATCCTGGCAAAAAAGATTGTGTTGACAAACTTGTATATATAAGTTAAATTCTAAGAGAGCTCAGCATTTGTATATACAAGTTAATGAAAGCGCTATTATATCTTTTATGTGCTGATTATAAAATATGGGGGAATACCTATGACAAAATATACAGGCCCTGCAAATGAGCTGCTGGAGCATATCGGCGGCCGGGAAAATATTGCAGCGGTGACACATTGTGTGACGCGCATGCGCTTTGTTCTGAATGATCCATCAAAGGCTGATATTGAAAAAATTGAAAGCATCAAGCTTGTAAAAGGCACTTTCACGCAGGCAGGCCAATTCCAGGTTGTAATCGGCAATGAAGTTTCAAGCTTTTATAATGAATTCACAAAGATTGCCGGTGTAGAAGGCACTTCAAAAGAGGAAGCCAAAACAGCGGCCAAGCAGAACCAGAATTTGCTTCAGCGGATGATGGGGCATATGGCGGAAATTTTTACACCATTAATTCCCGCCCTTGTAGTCGGCGGTTTGATTCTCGGCTTCAGAAATGTAATCGGTGACATTAAGCTCATGGAAGATGGCACCAAGACCATTGTTGAGATGTCCCAATTCTGGGCTGGCGTCCACGCCTTCCTGTGGCTGATAGGCGAAGCGATATTCCACTTCCTTCCTGTCGGGATCACCTGGTCTGTTGCCAAGAAGATGGGAGCGTCCCAGATCCTTGGAATCGTCCTTGGTATTACATTAGTATCACCGCAGCTGCTGAATGCCTATGGAGTTGCCGGAGCAGGGGCAGGAGATATCCCGCAATGGGACTTCGGGTTCGCCCAAATTGATATGATCGGCTATCAGGCACAGGTCATTCCTGCCATCCTGGCTGGTCTGACATTAGGCTTCCTTGAAACAAGACTGCGTAAAGTGGTTCCAAATTCTATTTCAATGATTGTCGTTCCTTTCCTTGCACTAGTTCCGACTGTTTTGATAGCGCATACAGTGCTGGGCCCTATCGGCTGGCAGATCGGTTCCGTAATTTCGGATGTTGTTTACTCCAGCCTGACTTCTTCATTCGGCTGGCTGTTTGCAGCAGTGTTTGGCTTCGTGTACGCACCACTGGTTATTACCGGCTTGCACCATATGACAAATGCCATTGACCTTCAGCTGATGAGTGAGCTCGGCGGAACGAATCTGTGGCCAATGATCGCCATTTCAAACATTGCCCAAGGATCAGCCGTATTGGCCATGATCTTCATCAACCGCAAAAATGAAGAAGAAAAGCAGGTTTCCATCCCTGCGGCCATTTCCTGCTACCTTGGTGTAACCGAGCCTGCCATGTTCGGGATCAACCTGAAATACGGGTTCCCATTCCTGGCTGCCATGATCGGATCGATGATTGCAGGGGTTGTCTCTGTAGCGAGCGGCGTCATGGCCAACTCAATCGGTGTTGGCGGACTGCCTGGTATTCTTTCGATCCAGGCACAGTATATCGGAACATTTGCCATCTGCATGATCATTGCGATTGTCGTTCCATTCGTCCTGACTACCATCTTCGCTAAAACAGGAGTAAAGAACTTTACTTTCAAAAAGCAAAAGAAACAGAGTGCAGCTGTCTAACTGCATACAGGAAGGGGGACGGGTGATTCTCCCTTCCTTTTTCTTTGCCTTTGCCTGATATAAATAATGATTGGGGATTGTTATATGAGAAAGAAGTATCTAGATATCTGCCAAAGCCTCACAGAGCAAATCAGGAGCGGAAGCATTAAACCAGAAACCTTTCTGCCGTCTGAGAATGAAATGGTAAAAGAATATCAGGCTTCAAGGGAAACCATCCGCAAAGCATTGAATCTCCTTGCCCAAAATGGCTATATCCAGAAAATAAGGGGAAAAGGCTCGATGGTCCTTAATACTTCCAAATTCGACTTCCCTGTGTCCGGTCTGGTCAGTTTCAAGGAGCTGGCAGGCAAGATGAGTGAAGCTCCACAGACGATTTTGAACAGCTTGAGCCTGGGGGAAGCCAGGGGCTTTATCAAAAAAGAGCTGCAGCTGGAGGAAGGCGATCTGGTATGGGACGTCCTGCGGACAAGAAAGATGGGAGGAGAAAGAATCATTCTCGACCGCGACTTTCTGGCTGAGAAGCATGTTCCCCACCTGACTGGTGATATTTGCAGGGATTCCATCTATCAGTACCTTGAAAAAGAATTGAAGCTGAACATCAGCTTTGCCAAGAAGGAAATCATCGTGGAGGAACCCACCGATGAGGATCGCTCCCTTCTGGACCTTGATGGCTTCCAGAATGTAGTGGTCATCAGGAGCCATGTATACCTGAACGATGCCAGCCTATTCCAATTCACAGAATCCAGGCACCGTCCGGACAAATTCCGTTTCACCGACTTTGCCAGAAGAGCGCTCCATTGAATAAAATCTTGAAATGCCGGACCTTGCTCCGGCATTTTTTTATGCTCTTTATAAACCCCTCAGTTTTAATAGTCATATTTTAGGGAATAGCTTCAGGAAATCATACAACATTGCATACATAACCTGGAGGGGGATTTATGAAGAATTTTAAGGTGTTTGGCATTATCCTTCTGCTTTTGGCAGGAATCCTGGCCGGCTGTACAGCCCAGGCTGCCGGGGAGGAAGGGACAGTTACATTGAGGCTTGCCCATAATCAGGGTACGACGCATCCGATACATACTTCGCTGACGGAGTTTGCAAGATTGGTAGAGGAAAAGACAGATGGCAGTATGAAGGTCAAAATTTATCCGAGCGGACAGCTTGGCGGGGAGCGCGAGGCACTTGAGCTGACGCAGACCGGTGCGATTGACTTTGCCAAGGTGAGCGCCGGCTCGCTTGAGAATTTTTCAGAAGTCTATTCATTGTTCAGCCTTCCTTATTTATTCGACGATAAAGACCATTTCTATAAAGCGATGAACAGCAGCACCGCAAAAGAGATCTATAAGACTACAACTGATATAGGTCTGAGGGGACTGACGTTCTATGAATCAGGCACAAGGAATTTTTACACAAAGAACAAGCCGATTATGCACCCGGATGATCTGAAGGGGCTGAAAATACGCGTCCAGCCGAGCCCGACGAACCTGAAGATGCTTGAGCTGATGGGCGGATCGCCGACGCCGATGTCCTTCGGTGAAGTCTATACGGCTATGCAGCAGGGGGTCATCGACGGCTCGGAAAATAATGAAACAGCCCTGACGGATAATAATCACGGAGAGGTGGCAAAGCAGTACAGCTACAGCGAGCATGCCATCATCCCGGATATCCTGATTATCAATGAAAGCAAATGGAAGCAATTTACTGCTGAACAGAAGAAAGCTATAACAGAAGCGGCAGAAGAGTCTTCTGTTTACCATAAAGAGGTTTGGCGGAAAGCGACAGAGAAGGCGATAAAAGACGCCAAAGATATGAATGTCACATTCAGCAGGCCGGATAAAGAGCCTTTCATGGAAGCAGTCCAGCCGCTGCATAAGGAGTTTGCAGAAAAGAAGTCGACCGGAAAATACTATAAAGAAATCCGGGAAATGGCTGAAGGCAGCTAAAAGGGGGAGCGATCATGCAGACCATGAAAAAATGGATCGATCTGAGCATTGCCTTTGTGACCTGCACCCTCCTGGGTGTAATGGTCCTGATGGCAATCTGGCAAGTGTTCACAAGATATGCACTGGATTCGCCAAGTACGATTTCGGAGGAGTTTCTCCGGTATTCGCTGATATGGGTTTCCATGCTGGGCGGAGCCTATGCTTTTGGGAAGAAGAAGCATATCGCAATCGAGTTCATCGTAGAAAAGCTGGAAAACAGGAAGAGGCTTGCCGCAGCTGTCCTGATTGAGCTGATTGTCCTGGCATTTGCTGTTTTTGTCATGATTGTCGGCGGGTCTAAAACAGTTGGGATTTCCATGGAGCAGTATTCTGCCGCACTCGGCCTCCCGATGGCCTATATTTATCTGTCATTGCCGGTGAGCGGCGTCCTGATTGCTGCTTATTCTATGATTTCGATCAGGGAAATCTCGGCAAACAGAAAAGCGGACTTATATTCAGAAGAAGTAGAGACTCCAGAGCCAATACATATTGATAAGGATAGAAAGGAGGGGCTGGGATGACAATCACAGCAGGACTCCTATTGCTTTTTGTATTCTTTCTTCTCTTATTTTTGGGCGTGCCTATTGCCATCAGCATCGCCGGTGCCTCTCTTGTCACCATGCTGGTTCTGTTTCCTTTTGATATCGCCGTATTCACAGCGGCGCAGAAGATGGTGGCGGGTCTCGACAGCTTTTCCCTGCTCGCCATCCCGTTCTTCATCCTGTCAGGGGTTATCATGAATAATGGCGGAATTGCGATTCGCCTGATCAATTTTGCGAAGGTCCTTTCCGGGAGGATGCCCGGATCGCTCGCCCATACGAATGTAGTCGGGAATATGCTGTTCGGTTCGATTTCCGGCTCCTCTGTTGCTGCAGCAGCAGCGATCGGCGGCGTCATGTCGCCCCTTCAGAAGAAGGAAGGCTATAACCCGGCGTATTCTGCGGCCGTCAATATCGCATCGGCACCGACAGGGCTTCTGATCCCGCCGAGCGGCCTGCTGATCGTCTATTCCCTTGTCAGCGGCGGGACGTCGATAGCCGCGCTCTTCATCGCCGGCTATATTCCCGGTATCCTATGGGGCCTTGCAACCATGGCTGTAGCATATGTGATTGCTAACAAAAAGAATTATCCGATTGCGCCAAAGATTACGTTCAGCCAGGTGATGAAAGTATTCCTTGATGCGATTCCGAGCCTGCTGCTCGTGGTCATTGTCATCGGGGGAATCATTGCCGGGGTATTCACTGCAACAGAGGGCGCTGCCATTGCAGTTGCCTATTCTCTCATCCTATCGATGTTCTACCGGACTTTTAAAGTTAAAGATATACCGAAAATGCTGATGGAAACGGTTGAGATGACGGCCATCATCATGCTTCTGATCGCCGCATCGACCATCCTTTCCCTTGTCATGGCGTTTACGGGCATTCCTGAAGCCATCAGCAGCGGAATCCTTAGCCTCACCGACAACCCGATCCTGATCCTGCTGCTGATGAACGTCATCCTGCTTGTTATCGGAACTTTCATGGATATCACGCCTGCAGTCCTGATATTCACGCCGATCTTCCTGCCGATTGCGACGAGCATCGGGATGGACCCGGTGCACTTTGGCATCATGATGTGCCTCAATCTTTGCATCGGAAGCATTACCCCGCCTGTCGGAAGCGCCCTGTTCGTCGGATCCAGCGTCGGCAAGGTGAAGATCGAGCATCTTGTGAAGCCGTTGCTTCCATTCTACGCTGCCATCATCGTTGTGCTGCTGCTTGTCACATATATCCCGCAGGTCAGCATGGTGCTGCCGGGGCTGTTTGGACTATAGACTGAAAAAGGGCTGTCTCTGGTTATAAGCAGTTCAGATAATGTCAGGAAAGCCTAAAGTCACAGCCCGAATAGCCTGCGTTTTCGTAACGTATAAGGAAATTAACTATACAACTAACTAACCGAAAAGCTTGGGATATCCCGGGCTTTTTACTTTAGAATGATCTTCGCTGAATAGTTGAACAGACGATTTCCCATTAACTTTAACATTCTTAAACAATGAAATTAGATTCCCTGCTAATGGAGATTGATAGAGGGAGAAATTACCCTTATTTTGAAAATAGTACTCAAAACAGCTTGAATAGAGGGAGAAATTACCCTTATTTGACTCGAAAACATGAAAAAAGATAGTTTTTCTTTGCATAGAAGGAAAAACTCCCCTTATTTTTACAAAAATTACTTCTAATTTGCATTTAAGAGTAAAAACTCCCCTTATTTTTCTACCACTGGCAACCCACTCTTCAGCTGCTTGGGGCAAATTACATTCACAAACATCAACACCCTAAATTGCACGATGACATTATTTATTGTTAAGGTGTTATCTCGGGTGTGGATAGCTATGCCATTTACAGTGTTCCTCCAGGAAAACTGAACTACACACTCTGGGCAAGGGGCCCTTTTAGTTTTCCGTATAGTTCCAGCTCTCCTCCGGATAAACTAAGTGCATCATCTGCCAGGAGGAAAGACTATGGAAGATCTGCTGCATAACTGCCTTCTCATTGCCGGAAGAATCATAACCATTCTGCCGCTGCTGCTCTTTATCACTCTCTTTATGGGGAGACGTTCGATTGGCGAACTTCCTGTGTTTGATTATCTTGTCATCATAACGCTAGGCGCAGTTGCCGGGGCAGACATAGCTGATCCCTCGATCCGGCATCTGGAAACAGGCTTTGCCATCATAGCCATCGGCCTGCTCCAGCGCCTGATTGGCAAACTGAAAATTTCAAAGCGGAAATTTGGGAAACTGATCACCTTTGAACCGGTCATTGTCATACATAAAGGAAAATTTCTTAGCGCCAACCTGAAAAAATACCACTACAGCATTGATAACATTCTCCAGATGCTCAGGGATAAGCAGGTCTTTGATGTTGAGTATGTGGAGCTGGGTGTTCTTGAAGGGAACGGGATGCTGAGTGTGCAATTGAAGCCTGCACAGATGCCTGCCACAAAGGGTGATTTGAATATATCCGGAAGCTCCTCCCAAATTGCCTTTCCCGTCATCGTTGAAGGAACGGTATACCGGGAGGTCCTGGAAAGGTTTGATGCGGATCTGGCCTGGCTTGATTCAGAGCTTTCCCGGCTGGGAATCTTCCGGCTGCAGGAAATATTCTTTGCTTCTATCACCCCTGAGAAAAAATTGCATATCTCGCTGAAAAATGAACAGGTGCATTCTATACCGTCTTTATATCATTAGTGGATTATCATACTGACTGTCTGAAAACGGCAATGTTTGGGGTGTAAAAATAGATAAACAAAATTGCCATGTCTGTTTGCTTGCCCAAAAACTTTGAAAACATGCTGATTGGAGTGCAAGGCACGCAGACTCCTCATAAAATGCATGCGCATTTTCTTCGTGCGATGCAAATTCGTGGATGAGGATTCAACGTCCTGCGGGATTGCAGCGGAAATGTTGAGACCCCGCAGCGCGCAGCGCGAGGAGGTTCAACTTCGCGCCGCGGAAAGCGAATTGCCTGGAACGGAAATTAGCAGCCCCATCCATAATCCATACTTATACAGCAGGGTAAAATAGTTCTATATGCCATCAGACGTCCTTAAAACAAGGGCACCAGCTCCTACTTGTTATCAGGAACTGGTGTATTGTCTGCTTTGCGTATAAACGCTATAAAGGTCCTGGAGAGCAAAAAGATCAAGGTCATGGAATAAAAGCTGGTTAAGGAATTCCAGCCTTTTTTAAATTTGATCAGCTTTGTCCTCTTTTCAAGAAAGTGTTCGGCTACAGCCATTGGGAGACTAAAGTAAAGTACTTTAATAAGAATCCCGAATAAGCTCGATGATTTTGTTGCCTGGTTAAAATACACACAGGCGATCGGGTAGAGCAGGTAATCAAATATGAAGCTGACGTCAAAAGATTTCAGCAGCTTAACAGGGTAGGTGATATAGCCTTTCCTGACAAGAAGCTTATCAATAATCGAGGATATAAACCCTTTAAATAAGAAAATCAGCATCCAGTCTTTCACCGGCGGCTTCCTCATTAACTTGACAAGAGAAATCAGTCCAAAGATGAGCAAAAATCTCAATGTGTTTTTTTCAAACTTATTCATAGGACTTCCCTTCCCGCAGCAGGATTTCTTCTATGGTTACTATCCCATGGATGGCTGGGATGTATTCATATTCAGGGCATTTATCCTTCAAGGAAGGAATAGCTCCCTTTGCGGCACGGATATCGGGGCTGCAGTTATATGAAGGAGGCCTTGAAGGCTGCAATCAATAACGGGTTTAGCCACATGGAGCTTAATCGGATCCATGCCTATGTGGCGCTGAAGAATACAGCTTCAGGAAAACTGCTCGAAAGCCTTGGATTTTTGAAACGGGGCATTTACCGGACAACCATCTGTTCATGGAACAGTATTATGATCAATATACTTACTCCCTGCTGAAAATAGATTGGGAGCAGGAATGAATTGCCTTTTAATCAATATTCGGTATTGACAAACTATTCCCGGAAATATAATATAAGAAGTCCTGCCAACTAAAAATTGGCGAAAGGGGACTGTGAAAGGTTCATTCTTATGTGAGGGGATGGATTGTGATGGATAAAGAAAAATTAATGGAAAGTGCACGCGCTGTAAAACAGGCTGCGTATGCACCGTACTCCAATTTTCCAGTGGGAGCAGCTTTGCTGCTGAAAGATGGAACCGTTATCAACGGAGTGAATGTAGAGAATGTTTCCCTTGGAGCAACCAATTGCGCTGAGAGGACGGCTATCTTTACTGCCGTTGCAAATGGCTATAAAAAAGGGGATTTCCAGGCAATCGCGGTTTCCGGGAATACGGCTGATTTCCTTCCGCCTTGCAGCATCTGCAGGCAGGTGCTGGCAGAATTCTGCTCACCGGACATGCCGGTTTACTTAACGAACGAGAAAAAAGATATATTGGAACTGCCTTTGAAGGAGCTATTGCCATACGCCTTCACTGATTTAGAAATGTAAAGCCGACAATTACTAGAGCCTGCTTTGAAATTATTTCGAAGCAGGCTTTTTCTGTGCATATATACAAAGAATACGTTTCCGGCGTGAGGAGGATACTAACACAATAAAGTGGATGAAGGAGATTGATCATGAATACGATCAAGCCGATTAAAGCTGGAACGAATAAGACTAATCCCAAAGAGCCATTAACATCAGCAGAGATGGGAAAGCTCTGGGCTACCTATATGGGAAACAGTATGTCGAAGTGCATCCTGGCTTACTATCTTAAACATGTAGATGATCTTGATATCAAAGCTTTATTGGAAAATGCTTCAAAACTATGCGGAGAAATCATGAAAAGGACAGAGCGGCTGTTAAAAGAAGAAAACTTCCCAATTCCAGATGGCTTTAATGAAAATGATGTCAATCTTGGTGCCCCCCGATTGTATCATGATGACTATTATGTCCATTATTTAAAATATGCGGCAAAAGCAGGTATGAGCATCTATAACGTAGGATATCCCCTAGTCTTCAGAAAGGATATTGTAGAATTTTTTCAATATTGTCTGCAAGAATCGATGCTACTGATGGATCAGATCAAAGACATTCTTATGAACAAAGGATTGATTATGAAACCGCCTTTCATTCCTATTCCCGACAAGGTAGATTATGCCCAAAAAGATTTTTTAAATGGTTTCCTGGGACGTGTCAGGCCGCTGCACGCGCTGGAGATCACACATCTTTATGACAACATTGAAAATAATGTAACCAGCAAGGCCTTAATTATGTCATTTGCCCAAACGGCTAAAAGTGAAAAGGTCCGGCAGCTGTTCCAAAAAGGGACAAGCATGACACATACCAACCTGGAGAGGTATATGCAAAAGCTGCATGATGAAAACCTGCCGTCACCGATGTTTCTGGACGACCTGGTAACAGACTCCACCTTTGCGCCTTTCTCGGATAAGCTCATGCTGTTTCATAAGATGGATATGTTCTCCATGAAAATCAGGGCATTTGGGAATTCACTGGCAGTGAATGGCAGGCATGATATCGGACTCTTATATTCAAGGTCGCTTATGAGTATTGCCCGATTTGTCACAGACGCATCGGATATTATGATGGAGAACGGATGGATGGAAAAGCCGCCTGAAGCCGCGGAAAGGCAGAACCTGGCTTCCAAGTAACATTCTAAGGGGGTGGATCTGAGGCGCAGTGGGACTCTTCAGATGCACCCCTCTTCTTAAAGGGCAATGCCTCCTTCATTTTTTTGAAGTGAAGGCGGTTTTTGCTGTTTGCGCAAGCCAAATGCAATTCTCAATATATTAAATCTCCGAATGATTACATGATATAAAGCCATGATCACTGCAAAGGAAACGGCTGCCAGGAAAATAAACTTATAAGGCACCATCCAATTTACTTGGACAATCATAAAGCCTAAAACAATAATGAATGGCTGATGCAGGATATAAAAGGGCATGGATGCCTCATTGGCATAATTAAGTGTACGATTGGTGAAATTTAAATACTTATCGCCCAGGAAAAAGACGAACAGCAGGGTATTCCACACCAAGAGAACACGAAGGATCGTAAAGATATAAAAGGCAGTCCCATGCATGGGAAAACCTATCAGGAACGCCCACATGACATAGGCAGCTATACTGACTATGCTTATTGTACCTGTTAGCCTGCCATTGTTTCTTACAAAAATTCTGAATGACTCCCTCGCAAAAAAATAGTACCCATAGATGTAGATCAGCAAGTAAAATATAATTCCCCAGCTAGCCAGATTCAAAAATCCGTTCGTCCATAAAGCTGCACCTGCTAAAGGCAGAGGCAAAAGCAAATAGTGATTAAACGAAAATGAGTTATCCTTTATCCTCTGTCTCTCGTTTAAAAAAAATGGCAATGTTAAGGCAGAAAAGATAAGAAGCATTAACAGATACCATAAATGATGACCAAAGAATGCGAAATTCCCCGTCCCGCCTATCTCTAAATACAATCCGTCAAAATAATGGGGGAAGAATTCAAAGAAAGATCCTTCAAATTGTTTATTGGTCAGCCTCTCTATATACACCTGGGGAGGGGAAAGGAAAAAGACCCCCAAAAGCAATGGAATGCCAAGCCGGACAGTCCGTTCTTTCAAAAATGCTCCTGAATTGCGTTTTTCTAAAGCAAAATAGGTACTGATTCCTGAGATGGCAAAAAACACTGGCATGATCCAATTGCCGACAGATAAGGAAAACAGCTCTATGTACGTTTTGTTAATCACATTATTTTTTACATGCCAGTCAAATGAATTAAAGAACATTGAACAGTGGTATAAAAAAACAATAAGCATTCCCAACACCTTAATCCAGTCTAAATCATAATGCCTTGTCTGCTTTCCCAATGACCCCATATAATTCCTCCCCAGTTAAGTTCAAAGCAGCTATGTATCCCACAGCCTCATATATAATATTTAATAGATTACCTGCCTTTATCAGTGTATATTAATACTTACAAATATAGTATATTTTTACCAAAAATAATGGGGGTGTGCAGATGATCTATGACCATATCAATAACACCATACTCACAGACCGGCTGCTGCTTAGATTGTTTCAGGTATCCGACGCAGAAACAGTGGCAAAGCTCTGTGACAATTATAATCTCTATAAAAGCACCCTTTACCTGCCTTATCCGTACTCACTAAACGATGCCCTATCCTGGATGGAGCATCACCGTGAAAACTTCAACGAAGATAAATCATATGAACTGGCGGTGACCGGCAAGGAAACAGGTGAATTGTTCGGCGCGATTGCTTTATCCAATAATCAACGGTTCCGCCATGGCGAGCTGGCGTACTGGATTGGGGAGGAGTATTGGGGTAAAGGCTATGCTACCGAGGCGGCACAGGCAATGGTGAGGTTTGCTTTTGAGGAAAAGAATTACCACAGAGTGTTTGCCCGCTACTTCGAGTCAAACCCGGCTTCAGGGCGGGTCATGGAGAAGCTCGGCATGAAGGAGGAAGGGGTCCTCGCTGACCATGTGCGGAAGGAAGGCCGGTATGAGAGCCTGGTGTGCTATGGACTTATAAACCCAGTAGAAAAATAGGAACCTTTATAAGAGCTGCCCGTCAAGTGAAGAGAGCAGTCCAGAAGCCATTGCGGCTTTGACCTTCATCCCTGCTTTTTTAAAAACACATAAATCCATAATGGAGTTGATAGCTTCGTTATTAGTCAGTTCGTGCCTGGCGGGGCTGGAAGTAAGATACAACGGCACTCATTGCTGCATGAGAAGATCCATCAATTGATTGATCAAAAGAAAGCTGTGTCCATCTGCCCCGAACTGCTTGGGGAATTCCCGGTACCGCGGGAGCCTGAAGAAATTACAGGCGGCGATGGGGGCAATGTCCCGGACGGCAGGGCTAGGGTCATAGAGAAATCAGGCAGAGATGTAACAGAGTTATACATAAACGGCGCTATTGCAGCTTTGAAAAAAAAGCGGAAGAGCTGCTTGAAGCCTTTAGGCTATAAATGGTATAAACGTAATTTCAGGAAAATACCTGTTATTGTAAAGGGTAACAAATAGTGTTAATCTTGAACAGACATAGTGTCCTTCCTATGTAAAAGGAGCGTTTACACTATGCTTAGTAAGGCGGAACACTTACTAATCAGCAGAGAACTTGGACGTTTAAGAGATGAACTTATGCTATGCAGCGATGACCAAGTAAGGAAAAGCATTCACCAGTATATTCTTTTACTCCGCAGGGCGTTAACAATTACTGCTAGAAAATAGCAGTTTTTTTTCTGCGGTTTTTGCATTAGTGAAACTTACTTTGTTATTGGCTGCTTCTGATATCTGAGAGGAAAAGTAAAGAGGGCCCAGCACTGAGCCCTCCATTTAGATGCGCATTAAGCGGGAAACGAGAAAAAACCTATTCGATCGTGTGTTTCATGGCCTGATACATCTTTGCTGTATGTGCATCGAGTTCATCCCTGGACATGCGAAGGCGCTCAACAGAAGAGCCATAGCCAATCTCTTCTTTGCCTTCTGCCAATCCTTTAAAGATTCCATCTGCAAATTCATTCAAAGGTTCGCCCTGGGTATGAAGCCCGGCTCCGCCCAGATCGGTGTTCACTGCAGGAGGGGCAACTTCAATCACTTCGACTGATGTCCCGGAAAGCTGGTGGCGCAGGCTCACCGTAAAGGAGTGGAACGCTGCTTTCGTAGCGGAATAGATTGGAGCAATAACGAGCGGTGTGAACGCCAGCCCGGAAGTCACATTGATGATGGCCGCTTCTTTTTTCTTTGCCAGAAATGGAGCGAACAGCATGGAAAGGTGGAAGGGTGCTTCAATATTTGTAATGATTTCTTTGTTAAAATAGCCCCAGTCCTTCTTTGCATCCGCTGTCAGCACATTAAAACGCTGCTGAATCCCGGCATTATTCACCAGTACATTCACGTCAGGATGATTTTCCTCCACCCAATCAAACAAGGCCGACCGCTCTGATTCCACAGCAAGATCACAAACTCTTGTAATCAATCCGGGTAATTTCTCCTTGGCTTCCTGCAGGACACTTTCCCGCCGGCCGCAGACAATGACAGTATTGCCGGCCTTCATAAAGCGCTCTGTAAAAGCCAATCCGATTCCTGCGCCGCCGCCTGTGATAAGTATTGTGTTTCCTGAAAGTTTCATTCTGGCACCTCTTCTCTTTCAATTGTTGATTTCCCTATCCACATAAAATTGGCGATATCCCCACTATGATTGTTGATAATTAAGATATCCACAGCAAGATTTTTGGGATTTGCCTGTAAAAGAGCGATATCCACAACAAGATGGTTGAAATCCTTCGATGAATAAGGATATATCCACAATTACTGTATACCCCCAATTGAAGAATGTTCATCCGGTCGTCTGCAAGACCACCATAAGGATCTGGAAGCAGTATGAGCCAGCAAACTGTTCCCGGAAATACAGGAACCTGGATGTAAAGATCCAGGAATTGAACTGGAAAACAGAATTGATGGAACGCTGATTTTTGCTATGGAAGTTGGTAGCGTACGGGAAGGCGAATGCCAAACCCTGCAGCAGGGTCAAGCTGCACTTAATGGTCGGGGTTCGGGGTGGCCCTGAGGTTCAACTCCTCATTCACAGCTCATACCCAGTATTGTAACCACAGAACCATTTACAGATAACATCTAACAACCGGGCATTGATTCTCGTTTCGTGAGGGCGGATAGGGGAAAATTGAAATATCTGAGAGGGCGCTGATCTGAAAGGATCGGCGCCTTTTTTACATTGCCATTTCGAATAAATGAAGGAATGAGAGGAAGGATAATACAATAGAAACTGCTAAGGTGGAAGGCTATGAATAACTATACCAATGACAATACAGCCCGAAGGTACAGAGCGCATGTGAGCATTTTGGGAACCACACAGATCCATCTGAGGGACCCTTATATCATTGCATGGTGGAGCGCCGCCTTTCCAGGTTTTGGCCATCTTCTTTTATCAAAATATCTGCGCGGGTTTGTGCTATTTATCTGGGAAGTGGTCGTTAATATTAAATCGAAACTCAATCTGGCTATGATTTATTCTTTTCAAGGAGATATAGATAAGGCTAAAGATGTTTTGGATACGAGGTGGCTGCTGATATATATTCCAGTCTACATCTTTGCCATTTGGGACAGCTACCGGACAACTGTGGATCTTAATAAGATTCATTTCCTTGCTGAAAGAGAGGAGCATGTGTTCAACACCTTCAGTATGGGGGCCCTTGAAATCAATTATTTGGATAAGCGAAATCCTGTAATGGCCGTAGTATGGTCTCTATTTGTACCAGGATTGGGGCAGCTGTACATCCACCGGATTGTCTCTGCCTTTTTAGGCATTATCTGGACGGTGATCTTTTTTTATTACTCTCATGGACTCGAGGCCCTGTCCTATTTGCTCATGGGAGATATAAAGAAGTCTACTTCTGTCATCAGTCCGGAGTGGCTGCTATTTTTCCCCTCCTTATACGGATTCTCTTTGTACGATTCTTATATAAACACGGTAGAAAACAACAAATTATTTGAAAAAGAACAGCGGGCTTATTTCAGGAAGAATTACCAGTCTTCTTCTTTTCAGATTTTAAAAGGACAGAAGGTGAAATAACGGTGCAGCTGTTTTCCACATTTGAGCATAGCGCTTCTATAGAAATGGCCGTTTCTACTCTGGAGAAGAAGGGAATTAAGCGCGAAAAGATCTTCATCGTCCCATTGGATAACAGGCAAGAGGCACATCAGCTGTTCGATGGCCTGAACCGTTCAGACAGCACCTCCCTCATTGATATTGGAGCAGCCCTTGCGACTGCTTTCTCGGTTGTCGGAGCGAGCATCGGGTTTAAATTGGCATGGGGGCCCATTTACTGGGGACTGATTACAGCAGCTGCCGGGTTTTTGATCGGTCTTTCCATCCGCCTTTTTACAGAAACAGTTGTCAAAAAAAAGAAAAGGCAGCTTAAAGGAGTACATTCCGAAGTCATTCTCATCGTGGAATGCGAGGACTCCGAGGGTGAACTGGTCGAAAATATATTGTTTGGCCATTATGCACTGGGAGTGGCAAAGGTGAAGTGAATAGGGGGAGGGAAAATTCAGGCTGCTTTGCAGGCGGCTTATTCTTTTAGTCCGGCTGATTAAGATTAAAGCCCTCTTCCTAAGGATTGAAAGAGGGCGCTGATCAGACTTAATGTTTAAAGCATCCTGGCTTCCTATCAGGCATTGCGTCCAAAGATTACATAATCAGTTGAGATAGGAATAATATCGATAATGCTATTAGTGTTCAATAGATTATCGAGCTGGCTTCCTCTTCTTGTGACAATCTGTGTTTTACTATAGATATCCCCATTGAAGTTTGTGCTCAGCACAATGCCATTGAGGAATACATTTTGCGCATTTCCATACATGATTGTCCTAGTTTGTCCTGGAGCCAGCGTAAAAGTAACTTCTCCATCAAAGTTGGCCGGGTTATCGCCTTGACGGACAAGCAGAGTGACCTGTAAAGCAGCTGCGCTGCGGTTATTAAATATTTTTTGTGCCATTTTTACACCCCCTTTCTTCTATATACTATGAATGCTGATTATTATGGAGAGGGCTTGTATAGTAGGGGAGATTGATCAATTTTTAATAGGCAGGAAACAGAAAGAGGGAACCTCTGATTTGAGGTTCCCTCTTTCTGTTATTTCTGGCTCATTTTTCGTTTAGCCCGAAGTCTGATCAGCTGGAAGCGGATAAAGCAGCCGATGCAGAAGCCAAGGATGGCAACGAATGCAGCGAGTGCAACCATAACCGTAAAGATATGCCCAAGGATTGTGAAGCCTAATGCGTAGGACAGCAATCCCCCGGCAAGACACACAACTGCAATGACCTGGTTGAACTGCTGCTGGTCCCATTCCTCTGGAATATAGGCGGAAGGTGCTTTCTTCAGGAATGTTCTGGCTGCCCGCATGATGGGGTTGAATCCGAACAGGAGGCCCATCAGACCGGCAATAAGCGGGATGGCCAGAATCCACTCCTGCCCGGTCAGCCAGCTCGCTGCTACACTGATGACAATGAACCATTGATTGGTCCTGACGAGGGGACGGGGAATCGAACGTACTGTTTCTGCCATATATAAATACGACCTTTCGTATATGAATTTAAGGTTTTATACTATCATACTCAATTTACAGCATTTTTGAAAGAGGAAAGTCTTTCTCAATTTATAATTATTTTTTTTTAATAGACAGTTTAAAAGGGTAGCCGGGCGGGTAAAAAATTGGTTGTAATAGCTGGTTTTTCCTTAGAGTTCCCCGGTCAATGTCATCTTTAGACCTACATAGCAAGAAGATCAATTTACAAAATCATCCTTTATCTCTGTATAAAATTTCCTTAACTTGAAAAGATAAAGGTGATTAATTTGAGGAGGTTATGCAGTTTGGATCAGAACAAAGACAAGAATATGCAAAACGGCGATGATGTGAAGCGCGAGAAGCTGACGACCCGCCAAGGCCATCCTGTAAGAGATAACCAGAATATACGGACAATCGGCAACCGCGGTCCCGCTACCCTTGAGAATTACCACTTCATTGAGAAAATTTCCCACTTCGACCGTGAGGAAGTCCCTGAGCGCGTCGTCCATGCTCGCGGCTCTGGAGCATTCGGCTATTTTGAGACGTACGGAAAAGTAGGCGATGAGCCAGTCGAAAAATATACCCGCGCGAAAGTATTTTCCGGTGCAGGGAAAAAGACTCCGCTGATGGTCCGATTCTCCACAGTGGCAGGAGCAAAGGATTCTCCTGAAACAGCCCGCGATCCGCGCGGATTTGCGGTTAAAATGTACACTGAGGATGGAAACTGGGATCTGGTTGGGAACAACCTTAAGATTTTCTTTATCCGTGACGCGATGAAATTCCCTGACATGATCCATGCCTTTAAAGCAGATCCTGCTTCCAACGTGCCTAACCCTGAGCGGATGTTTGACTTTGTTTCCCGCACACCTGAAGCGACCCACATGATCACATTCCTGTTCTCTCCATGGGGCATCCCTGCGACTTACCGCCATATGCAGGGCTCTGGCGTCAACACGTACAAATGGGTCAATGACAAAGGTGAAGCGGTGCTTGTTAAGTACCATTGGGAGCCGAAGCAGGGCATCCGAAACCTGACACAGGAAGAAGCGAACATGATCCAGGCGAAGAATGTAGGGCATGCTACACAGGATTTGTATGAGGCGATTGAACGCGGCGACTATCCGGAATGGGAGCTGTATGTACAGATCATGGAGGATGACTATCACCCTGAGCTGGACTTCGATCCCCTTGATGATACGAAGCTTTGGCCGGAAGACCAATTCCCATGGCTGCCGGTTGGCCGCATGGTCCTTGACCGCAATCCTGTTGACTTCCATGCAGAGATTGAACAGGCTGCCTTCGGAACAGGGGTACTGGTCGATGGAATGGACTTCTCTGATGACAAAATGCTTCAGGGACGCACTTTCTCATACTCAGACACACAGCGTTACCGCGTCGGCGCCAACTACCTGAAGGTGCCGGTAAATGCACCGAAAGCGCCTGTCCGCACAAATCAGCAGCGCGGCCAGATGGATATCCGCGATCCGAAAGAATCCGGGGACAATCCGCACATCAATTATGAGCCATCCATGCTCGGCGGCTTTGAGGAAGTGGGAGAAGCAAGCCCGGCACCGCACCAGCCGACATATAATGCAGCTGCCATGAGCGCGCCGATCGACCGCCCGAATAACTATGGCCAGGCAGGTCACACCTACCGCAGCCTGGAGGATTGGGAGCGAGATGAATTGATCAAGAACCTGTCCGATGCGCTTGCTGCCTGCAATAAGCGCATCCAGGATGCCATGGTCGAGCACTTTACACAGGCCGATGAAGATTACGGCCGCCGCGTGAAGGAAGGCATCGAAAAGAGGACAAAAGAGCTGAAAGAAATGTCAGCAGAAGACAATGTCCCTGGCCGTGAAGCAGGGCAATCCAAATACGGTCAAGGCTCATTATCTGCCAATGAGGCAACAAGGGAAGCAGTGGACAAAGGACACGAAGCGGATCCATATTAATACTCGATAAGCCGGAGGGCTGCCCGGAACATCAGGATGACTGATGGGCCGGGCGGCTTTTTTTATTGTTTAGGAAATTATAAATTGTATGCCTTGTGGATTAAAATCAATTCTTGATCCACGTCCAACCCCCTCGAGGTCACAAGCCAAACCTCCCAAAAAGGCAAAGAACGCCTTTCCGGAAGGTTCGACTTGAGGTCCCCAGGATGGGGGGCATGCAGACGCTGCCACAGGACGTGGCGTTCTTAGTCTGCGTTCCTTAAGGGTGATCAAGGCGCTTGCGCTTCTGTTCTTGAATGAAATTTCAGCTGACAAATAGGTTGTGAAAAATGGAGAGCAATCTGCTGCTGACCCTTTAATTTCTCTTTTTGTCCATCTCCTAAAACTCCTCACTATATAAAGGACTAACTGCAGGTTTTGTCGAATTGGTTCCAATTAGGAGAACTAGCCTTAAAAAGTTCACTTTAATTTATTCCTCAAACATAAGGACTGATAATCTTGCTTTTCAAAAATAGAAATTTCCTTGTTTTATGGATTGGGCAGCTGGCTACGATTTTTGGCAATCGGCTCAGTGAGATTGCCGTTCCTCTGGTTGTACTGCAGCTGACAGGCTCGCCCTGGAAGGCGGCATTGATTGCTGTCTGCTCCAGGGTGGTGCCGCTGGCATTATCCCTGCAGGCGGGCTATTGGGTTGACCGCCATTCAAAGAAAAAAATTGCCATGGGGGCAGATGCCCTCAGTTTCATGACGATGTCTGCACTGGTCCTTTGCTTTTATTTTAATATGCTGAACATCTGGATTTTAGCGATCTGCCTGCTCGTATTGGGAGCGGCAGGGCTCTTTTACAGGATATCGCTGGGAGCGATGCTGCCGTCGATTGTGGGGAGGGATCAGCTTGTCAGGGCCCATAATTATATTGAAGGGGCTGATGCCGTCAGTACACTGGCAGGACCAGTGATGGCAGGTGCTGCTCTTTCCGCTCTTGGTGCTGCCGCCGTGCTCGGCATTGATGCTGTGACCTACTTGATTTCATTAGCAGGGCTGGCTGTATTGACCTATAAAGAAACGCCTGCTGCTGCAAAAGAGGGGGAGGGCTTCAAAAATGTTCTGGCTTTTAAAGAAATAAAATACCTGTTCATCAATTCCTTTCAGCGTTTCATTTCTTTTCATCAGGCTGTTTTAAATTTTACTTCCTCCTGTGTGGTTCTTGCTGTCATTTTTTATACAAGCCAAACGCTCGGCTTTAGCGAATGGCAGACGGGTGCAGTATTATCAGCGGCAGGGGCAGGAAATCTCCTCGGTGTCTTCCTGATGAACAAATCGGTTCACTTCTCGTGGAAAAATTTATATGGAGTGCTGATGGCTGTTTCAGGGCTGGGCCTTCTGCTGATTATGCTGTCTGGCCAGTTCGCTGCCATCGCCTGTGGCATGTTTTTATTTGATGGAGCTTTGTCGATGGCCTTCGTAGTGAATGGTGCTGCCCGGCAGGCGATCACCCCTGATGGGTTTATGGCCCGTGTAGCAGGAGGGGGAATTCTCTTGTCCGGTCTGGCGGCTGTCAGCGGCACACTTTTTGCTGGGGGAATAGCTGAATCCTTACATCCGCGGATCGTTATTGCAGGCTGCTCGTTCCTGCTTTTCATGGCTGCCGCCGTTTCACTGTCGTTCAAGCAGGGTAAAAGCCGGCTGGATAAGCTGGAGCCGATAAGTTTTCAAAAAAAGATGGACCGCATATAAGCAGTCCATCTTTTTCACAGAGTAGGCAATTTCAAAGCAGTCTCCATATTCTGCAGGTTCAGCTTCGTTTGCTCTTCTGTATTCCAGGCATGATACCAGCCTTTTTTCATTATATAAGTGGAGATTTCCTCATGCAGATCCAATGTTGCCTCCAAATGGCGGGTCAGCATTTCCTTGATTTCCGGTGTTCCTGCATCTGTTACAGCCATGGCCAGGTTTCTTGCGCCGCTTTTTGCTGAATTCAGCAGGTCCATGGCGACCATCTGGTCTGTCAGTGCGTCCATGCCGGTCAGTCTTTCTATAAATTGAATCATATAGCGTCAACTCCTCATTGCTGTACTTTTGATAAAACAGAACTGAATTCCTGCAGCTGGATGGTAGAGGCATCCACGTCTCTCTGCATGATTTGTTTCAGCTGCGGATCAGTGACAAGTGCTTTCATCGTTTTCGACTTTGTCAGGCAAAGTGTTTTAAATGCTGCGATTTCCTGGACTTCCAGGATTTCATGTAAAAGATAATCCATTCTGCCAGCTCCTTAGTTAAGGTTTTAGTACGACTTTAATGCAGTTATCCATTTTCGTATCAAAGATTTCGTAGCCATGCTTGGCTTCGCTGAGGGGGAGGACATGGCTCACTACATCTCCCGGGTCAATTTTTCCTGTGGCCACTAGTTCATACATATAGGGCATCAGGTGGATCATAGGGGCCTGTCCTGAACGGATATTAACGTTGCGCTGCATGATGTCCCCAAGCGGAAACCCATTGTACCGGCCGCCGTACACGCCTGTAATCTGGATGGTTCCGGCTTTTCGGACTGCCTGGGCGGCAATGACAAGGGCACTCATGGCCCCGCCATGAAGCTTCAGGCCGCTTGCCAAAAACTCCATATCAGTCATCTTTCCGTCCATGCCGACTGCATCGATGACAACATCTGCTCCGCCATGTGTGATTTCCTTCAAATGGCTCCCTACATTTTCATACTGCTCAAAATTGATGATTTCGACCTTGTTCGTCCGTTTGGCATGCTGGAGGCGGTAATCCACATAGTCAACGGCAATGACCCGTTTGGCTCCCTTCATCCAGGCGAACTTCTGTGCAAACAGGCCGACTGGTCCGCATCCGAGTACAATGACGGTATCCCCGCTTTTTACTCCGGCATTGTCGACACTCCAGAAGCCGGTAGACATGGCATCGGCGATAACACTCAGTTTTTCATCCGGCTCTTCGCAGCTTTCCGGAATTTTGAAGTGGGTGAAATTGGCGAAAGGCACCCGCAGATATTCTGCCTGTCCGCCAGGGTAGCCGCCTGTATTGCCGGAATAGCCGAAATAAGCACCCATATCGCCGTTGTCATTCGTGTTGTCGCACTGGCTCTCCAGCTGGTTCTTGCAGTAAACGCATTCCCCGCAGGCTATATTAAAAGGAATGATGACGCGGTCACCTTTTTTAACCTTTGTCACCTCAGGGCCGACTTCTTCGACGATGCCCATCGGTTCGTGCCCGATTACATAATCCTCCTGCATATTGGGGATAAATCCGTGGATTAAATGGAGGTCAGAACCGCAGATCGCTGTGCTTGTGACCTTGATGATCATATCATCAGGCTTTTCGATCCTGGGATCAGGAACCTCTTTGACTTCGACATTTTTGATGCCTTGATAGGTGACTGCCTTCATGTATGCAAACCTCCAATATTAATGGGACTCATCAGGTGTACGGTCAAACATGCCTTTTCTGTTCGTTTCATGAGGGAAAAGGTTCATGCTGCCGATCATGATTGTATTTTTGGCTGAGAGCTGGTCCAGCTTGTATTGTTCGCTCAGGTCATGGGGATGGAACCATTTCTTTCTGACCATAAGCTCGGAAATTTCCTGATGCATCTGAATTCCCTGCATAAGCTGTTTCCTAAGCAGCACCCGTACATCCGGCGTAGCTGCTTCCGTCAAAGCCACGGCCATATTTCTTACCGCTTCCTTTGTGCGGATGAGAAAATCGAGCGCGAATGTCATATCAGCCAGTTCAGGCATATTTAAGGCATTGATAGGATCTAAATAATCTTGATTCAATTGAGATTGCCTCCTTTCAATTAATGATTGGCGTTGGACGGCTTTCCGGGACGGGAGCACTAAAAGGAACGCGTTCATAGAGGGCCTGAAGCTCGCTAAGGTCTTTTTTGGACTGTTCCAGGTCTTTCTGCATAAGGGCCTTTAAGTCTTCATCAAAAACAAGCCCCTGCATAAGCTTGGATTTTGCGACGCAGAGTGTTTTGAAGTTGACGATCTCATGTAAATCCATTGATTCATGGGGAGCCAGATGCTTCATATCCATTGATGTTCATCCTCCTTTTGCATATACGCGGATTATTTTTCCCCGGCAGCATTTATTTACGCTGGCGGTTTTTGTAAGCTGGTGAGGATTGCAGATGTGAGGGGAATTTCACTGCGGATTTAAAGGTAAAATTTTTGTGAAAATAAAAAAGCTCCCGGAATTGTCCGGAAGCCATTTATTCATTCTATTGGTCAAGCAGCAGGTAATTGTGGTTGGCGAGGAGCCCTGCTTTGAATTCCTGGCTTGCCCTATCTGAGTCATAGGCACAAACCGATAAGATTTTGTTGTCGGATACAATTCCATCTGCTGCTTTTTCGGAAGCCAGCAATTTGCCCTGAATTTCCTCTTCGTTGCGCCACTCTACATGTGCCCAGCTGCGGATCACTGAATTCTCTTCTGAATAATTGTCCAGTACCTTTGGAAGAAAATCAAAAATTGAATTAACCCGAAAATCTCCCTTTGCATAATAAAAATCGAAGTTGTTTATAAACGCTACTTTCTGCAAATAACGCTCTTCCAAGCTTTCACAAAGTTTATTTCTGATCTTTCGGATCCATCGGTCATTTTCTATAATAACGGCATATTCATTCAATTTTAATCCGGTTATGACAAAATCTTCTACATTCGACAGGTACCGGTCATAATCCTCAAAAAAATATAAAACATGTCCCTTGGCAAGGCTTCGAAGCTCGGTAACTTCTTTCACTTGCATTCTTTCCAAATTGGCACCCCATTAAGTATAGACATATAACGCCTTCCGTTCAGCTTAACATACTTTAAAGAGAAAAAATGCTATTCGTTAAAAATAGACAAGTTCTGCATTCAATTCCGGGCTTTTATTAATAAATAGGAGGATCGGAATGTACACGAGGATGGCATTCACCCAGCCCGGAGCATAAGATATCCCGAATAGAAGTGAAAGGATGAGAGCGAATGCATGACTACGGAATGTATCCATATCCATTTATGATGCCGGCAGCTGCCAGCCATCAGCCTGTATTTGGGGGCTATCCGGTGGAAGGGGACTATGCCGCCAGTTTTTATCACATGCCCCACGGGGATTACCGGGTGCCTTTAAAGGATTATGGCCCCAACCCGTTTGTCGTCAATATCAATGAAGCGACGAAACAGAACAAAGCTTTCCGTACAGCCTTGTGGACAGGGAAGCACCTGCAGCTGACACTGATGAGCCTGAAGCCTGGTGAGGACATTGGACTCGAGAGGCATAATAACCTCGACCAATTCCTCCGTGTAGAAAAAGGCCAGGGGGTCGTCCAGATGGGGAAGAAGAAGAATAATCTGGATTTCAGAAGGAATATTTATGATGATTCAGCCATATTCATTCCTGCAGGCACTTGGCATAATCTCACGAACACCGGCAATACATCGCTGAAGCTGTACTCTATTTATGCGCCTCCAAACCATCCATTTGGCACGATCCATCAAACAAAAGCAGCCGCAGAAGCGGCAGAACAAAGCCACGGACATCGCTCCATTTACGCGGGGTATCCTTATGGATGGGGATATTAAGCTAAAAAGATAGATGAAAGGAGGCTGCCGGAGTGTGGCAGCTTTCTTTTCAATATAATCATGGTTAATTATGGTATTATACAAATAAATCCAGCAGAGGAGGGACAGCGATGGCCAAGACTGTCACTTTTTCTTTTGATACAAAATACATCGATTCACGTACAAGTGAAACTTTCACCTTTGAAGAGCTGGGCGTTGCCGAAAACTTGGATGAGGAAGCAGAGAGAAAGATTCTGGAGGACATTCTTCACGCGTGGATTTGGGACAAGCTGAACATCTCTTTCAGCATGGTGTGGAATAAAAATGAATAGATGCTAATAAAGACCCGGAGCTCCTGAATCACCAGGAGTGCGGGTCTTATTTTTATGCCGATGCAAGCATTGCCGCATTCTTAGTACGGAGTACCCCCGTTAATATGCAGCACCTGCCCTGTAACATATGAAGATTCATCAGAAGCAAAGTATACATAGCCTGGTGCAAGTTCGCTCGGCTGGCCCGGGCGTCCCATTGGCGTCTTGAATTCTCCCTCACTGCCGAAACCGTCCACTTCGTCTTTTGTAAAAGAGGCGGGGATGAGCGGTGTCCAGATTGGGCCCGGAGCCACGGCATTCACCCGGATTCCCTGTTCGACAAGAGATCCTGAAAGGGAACGTGTAAAGGCAAGGATGGCACCTTTCGTTGAAGAATAGTCAATCAGCTTCGGTGCACCCTGGAAAGCTGTGATGGACGTGGTGTTGACGATAGAGCTGCCAGGCTTCATGTGATCAAGTGCAGCTTTTGTCAGATAGAACATGCTGAAGATATTGGTGCGGAATGTGCGCTCCAGCTGCTCTGCTGTAATGTCTTTGATGGAAGGCTGGGTATGCTGCTCCCCGGCGTTGTTGACGAGGATGTCCAGCTTGCCGAATTCAGAGACCACTTTTTCTACGGCTTCCTGGCAAAAAGCTTCTTCGCCGATATCACCGGAGATCAGCAGGCAGCGGCGGCCTTCCTGCTCCACATACTTTTTTGTTTCCCCTGCATCGTCATGCTCATCGAGATAGGATATAGCTACATCAGCGCCTTCCTTCGCGAAAGCAACAGCGACAGCACGGCCGATTCCGCTGTCGCCGCCTGTAATCAGCGCAATTTTGCCTGACAGCCTCTCACCTTTTCCTGCCAGGTTCTGTGTAAAGTCGGGACGAGGTTCCATTTCATTTTCAAAGCCTGGCTGGCGTTCCTGCATCTGTCCGGGAATCTGTTTTGGCATGTCTTTATCCATGAATCAATCATTCCTTTCTTCTCACATAATTTATGGTTTGTGATTTATATCACTTATTAGCCATATAGATTTCTTACCCTTGAGGTTGGTTTTAAAACAGGATTGTTTACTGCTGCACTGCTGAGTCGGGCCGTTCTTTATACAAACTTGTTTTTAAGGGAAGAAAATCTTTCTTCAACAAAAATCAATAAAAAACATTAATTATTTATTGAAAAACAATAAAAAATAGCTTATTATCAATATAACTTAACCTGTGAGGTGTTAAATGTGAAAAGGGAAACACTCTTTTTGAAAATAGCTATCTTCCTTATTGGGGCTCCGATACTGGCATTATGTTTATTCGGACTGCCTTCGCTTGCAATCAATGCAGCCGAAAGCGGCTTGGAATGGCGGAACCTGCTTTATGGCATTTTGGCGATTATGTATATATCGGCTATCCCATTTTTTGCTGCTTTGTTTCAGGCCTTCAAGCTTTTAAATTATATCGACCATAAAAGCGCATTTTCAGAAATGGCTGTGAAGGCTTTGAGGGCGATAAGAAATTGTGCCATTGCGATTATACTTTTGTATACAGCAGGCATGCCGCTCTTTTATTTTGCGGCAGAGATTGACGATGCCCCTGGCATCATCCTGATCGGGATGATCATCATTTTTGGTTCCATTGTGATTGCTGTTTTTGCCGCTGTCCTCCAAAAATTATTGAAGAACGCGATCGATATCAAGTCAGAAAATGATCTGACGGTCTGAGGTGAAATTATGGCAATTTTCATTCATATCGACGTGATGCTGGCGAAACGCAAAATGAGCGTGACTGAGCTCTCAGAGAGGGTCGGCATCACCATGGCCAATCTTTCTATATTGAAAAATGGGAAAGCAAAAGCAATCCGGCTGACGACCCTGGAAGCCATCTGCAAGGCGCTGGACTGCCAGCCGGGTGATATTCTGGAATACAAAGAGGACGATGAAGAGCCGGAACGGTGAATTATTACAGATTCTGTTTAGTTAAGGGGGAGGTTTCTTATGAGCATAGCCATACAGAATGAGGTTAAGAAAAAAACAGTAAGATTGCAGATGTTGGGAGGAGCCCAGCAGCTCTGCCGTTTTGGCTGGGAGCAGGCCTTATCCTGCCTGTTTCCTGTTGTTATCTTTGCTTCCCTGGCTTTGACAAAGATCATCCCGCTTCCGTTCCTGCCGCGGTATGACTGGCTGCTCCTCATCTGTCTCGTGATGCAGTGGGGGATGCTGCGCTCAGGACTCGAAACTCGCGATGAATTAAAGGTCATCACATTATTTCACCTTATCGGGCTTGCGCTTGAGCTGTTCAAGGTCCATATGGGCTCCTGGTCTTATCCGGAGGAGGGTTACTTCAAAGTTGGAGATGTGCCTTTGTACAGCGGGTTCATGTATGCGAGCGTTGCCAGCTATCTATGCCAGGCATGGAGGAGGCTAAAGGTTGAACTGGTCGACTGGCCGCCATTTTGGCTGGTTGTTCCGCTTGCAGCTGCCATTTACCTTAATTTCTTCACCCACCATTATTGGATAGACATCCGCTGGTGGCTCTCGGGGCTTGTAATCATTGTTTTTTGGCGCTCTCGGGTCATCTACGAGGTGGGAGGGATCAAGCACCGGATGCCGATTTCCCTATCATTCGTACTCATCGGATTTTTTATATGGATAGCGGAAAACATTGCTACCTTTTTCGGGGCCTGGGAATATCCGAACCAGGAGGAAGCCTGGAGCCTGGTCCATCTTGGCAAGGTGAGCTCCTGGCTGCTGCTGGTGATCGTCAGCTTCCTGATCGTTGCGACGCTGAAGCTGGTCAAGGAAAAGTCACATTAATTAAAAAAAGCCGTATCCTTCTTGCATGGATGCGGCTTTACCAATCCTAATCTGATTTTCGCTGTTCCAGGAATTCACTGATGTTTCGGACAAAGTCTTCCTTTGGATAAGTGTGGTATAAAGTGCTGGCAAGCCGTACGGGGTCGCCGGAGAAATATCTTTCATAATGGGTCTGCCTTGTGCCAAAGGGGCTCATTGTCAAATCCCAGGCCAGCCGGAAGAGCTGGACCCGTTCCTTTGCATTCAAGCCTTCCGTTTGAAGATATTGATCAAGATCCGCCCGGATCCCTGATACAAAATCCTTTTCCGTGGGAAGTGAAGTCATGCCGCTTGCACCGATCATCTGGATGATCTCGCAAAAGCGGGGATACAAATCAGGGAAAAGATTGCTGGCAATCTGGAGAGGGACGATGCTCGGGCGCATGCAGCCGAATTCATCGGGAGCTGCATCGTTTTCTGACTTCTCGAGCAGCGCTTTCATCGATTCAAGACCAATGATGATCTCGGCCATCTTGGCTTGTATATGCTGATATTCGCTGACATTGATGCACTTTACGATAGATTCGGCAATGCCGAGGATGAATTCTGTTTTAACGATCTGCCTGATTAATGCCTGGTGGTAAGCAAATGAATGGAAGCTGCTTTTATTTTTGAATGCCAGGGCGGCCTCGACATTGTCATAGAGGAATACCCTTTCCCAAGGGACCAGTACATCATCAAACACGACAATAGCATCCATTTCATCATAATGGGAGCTGAGGGGATAATCAAAGGCAGAGCCTTCGCCTGCAAAGGAGCCCCTGCAGATAAATCTCAGCCCCTCTGTATTGGAGGGGATGGAAAAAGCAAATGCCTCATCCGTATCAAACCTGCCGGGCGAGCTGAGGACCAGCAGTTCATCGGTCAATCCTCCCTGTGTCGCCAAAAGGCGGGCTCCCTTGATGACCAGGCCATCACGGTTCCTCTCTATCACTCTCGCTGAGATAGGGATGTCAGAGCCAAGGTAAAAGGCAGTGCGGTTAACCTGGGGTGTAATGAGCGTATGGGTAAATGAAAGATCCTGATTTGTGGCGCGGTCATAAAGGGCGCGGACATTGTCAGGAAAGCAGTTTTCCCTGCCCTCCAGGATGGAGGCTGAGGCAGCAAGGCTCATGACTGCCGTATTCATATAATCCGGGCTCCTGCCCATCATGCCATGAGTGCTCCTCGCCCAATGTTCAATCATCTTCCTTCTTTTCACCAGATCCTCTTTTGTTTGTGGCTTCAGGTATGACAGGCCTGCAAGCTCTCCCGTGCCAGGCATGCG
Organism: Bacillus infantis; assembly: GCF_020171945.1. Taxonomy (GTDB): domain Bacteria; phylum Bacillota; class Bacilli; order Bacillales; family Cytobacillaceae; genus Bacillus_AB; species Bacillus_AB infantis_A. The sequence continues at coordinate 66,983 of NZ_JAIVAP010000006.1, forward strand.
AAATGTCATCTCATCCTGCAGTTGCGGATGGTATTGTCTGTCATAAAGCGAGGCCTTTGCCGCCACAATTCCTTTAAAAGCAGGATGTTCCGAGATCTTCCCCGCGACCCTTTCCCCATCCAGCCAAACCTCGTTTTCCATCAGATCCAAACGTTCAATGAATTCCTTTCCATTCCGAATCCCCATTGTCCCAATCCCCTTTACATTTTTGGCCAACAGAACGCGCCTTTAAGCTATTATCACTGTATTGTCCGGCTTGGCTGTTCGTTACTGGGGGAAAAGCCTGATTTAAAATGGGTGATGCATACATTTAACAATCTCTTCAACCAGGGAAGTGCAGGAGCCTGCCTAAAAGGGGGAAGAAGGTTATGAATCTATTTTGGCCACAATTTTCCCTTTAACACGGCGGGTCGCCAGCACATCCAAGGCTGCAGGCACCTCTTCTAAAGATATAATCTTTTCAACGAGAGCATCCAGTCTGCCTTCTTTTAGCATTGAAAGCATATGGTCTCCCATCTCTGCCAGCTTCTTCTGTTCATGAATGTTGCCGGATTGATGTACACTGCCCAGTCCGATTTGATGGAATGAAAGAGGGTGGGCAAAGGAGATGGCCCCATTCACATTGGGAGGGCCGGCGATAAAGGCAATTTGTCCGTTAAAAGCCAAGGCTTTTACAGATTTGTCGGCATTCTCCCTTCCGACTGTATCAAGCACCAGATCAACTCCCAAGCCATTGGTGATTTCCAATGACTTTTGCACAAAATCTTCATTGTTATAATCAATGGCAAAATCTGCCCCAAGGCTTTTTACGAACTCATGGTTGGATGAGGAAGCTGTTGTCAGAACGGTCAGCCCTGCCATTTTGGCCAGCTGGATGGCGAACCCTCCAACACCGCCTGCTCCCGCATGGATCAGGATCGTCTGTCCCTTGGAAGCATTCATTTTGTGGAATAAAGCCTGATAAGCTGTGTAACCGGCGCAGGGAATAGCTGCCGCCTCTTCAAAGGAAACTCCTTCAGGAATAATTGAAACGGTATGTGCCGTTGTGACTCCATATTCGGCAAACCCGCCCTTTTTAGCCAGGTCGCTGTGATATACCACACGGTCTCCGGGCTTTATGCCAGTTGTGCCAGGCCCGGTTTCTTCCACCACGCCCGCTGAATCCACACCAAGAACATGGGGATAATTCCAGTTGGGATTTCCTCCATTCCCGGTCTTGTAGTCAACGGGATTCAGGGCGGCTGCCATAATCTTCACAAGGATTTCCCCTCTGCCGGGAACTGGTTTTTCCAGGCTGCCGACCTTCATCTGACTGACCATTCCTTTGTCTTCCAATAATAAAGCTTTCATATCTTTCACTCCTCAGTAAGCCCCTTGTGAGTAGGTCAGCTCATAGCTGTGTGTGTAAATCTCAATCAGGTTCCCGAAAGGGTCTTCGCAATAAACCATTTTATACGGCTTCTCATTAGGATAATACTCACGGATCGGCATGCGTTGCTTGCCGCCATGCTCTATGATCTTCTGTACAAGTCCTTCGATATCAGGATCCTGTACACAAAAATGGAAAATCCCTGTCTTCCAGTATTCAAAGTTGTTTTCAGGCTGTTCGTTGCCTGCAAACTCAAACATTTCGATGCCGATTTTGTCAGAAGTGGCCAGGTGGGCAATCCTGAATTTCCCCCAGCCTTCTCCGAAGACATCTTTGCACATCAGGCCGATCGGACTGTCATCCTCCACAATTTCCGATGGCTCCATGATGACATACCATCCTAATACCTTTGTATAAAAGCTGACAGCTTCCTCAAGATTCGGCACAGATAATCCAATATGTGAAAAGGAACGCGGGTAAGTCTTATTCATTCCAGTCATCCTCCTTTTTAATCTAAGTTCTTTTTCAGTATAATGATTGCAGACAGTTGATGAAAGACGGCACTTTCCTGTAACCAGGTACCCTGATGGTAACCCTATGCCACTTAGGATAGAACATCATGCCTGATTTTATAACCTGATATCAGTGGAGGATGGATTAGCAATGAAGAAATATAATGTACCTGTCGAAGCAACACTGGAAGTAATTGGAGGAAAATGGAAGGTAGTCATCCTCTGTCTGTTGAAAGAAGGAGAAAAGCGCTTCAGTGAGCTGCAGCGTGCCATGCCTGCCATTACGAAGAAAATGCTTTCCCAGCAGCTGAGGGAATTGGAGAAGGACGGAATGATACACAGGAAGGTTTATGGTGAAGTTCCGCCTAAAGTGGAGTATTCCTTAAGTGAGGAAGGGGAGAGCCTGAGGGAGATTTTGAATATGATGTGTGCCTGGGGAGAGCGAAGGATGGGCGGGGAGCCGGATTGCGGATGATCCAGCAGCGTCTTAAAGAAAGAGCCGGCTGTTCTGTATTTTTGTTAAACAGCTGGTCTTCTTTCCTGATTTATCTGTAGGCAGAGAAATCCGCGATCCCCGCATAAGTTTCACGATTCCTGATTTTCCGCTCCAAATCCAGCAGGGTATACTCCTGCCAATCTTCTAAATGAACTTTATCCCATTTTCGGTAGAACAGCTGATATAAGAAAATCTCCCTTAATTTTAAAAAAATCGGTATCTGGGCAATGGTGTCATGGTGGAGCTCTGATTCGGACTGATATCCGCTAAAAACATGATGCATAAACCGGATTGAGAAAGCTTCTGGCTCCCCAATGAACGAGTCCTGCTGCCAGTAGGCGTGGTAAAACAGCACGGCCAGATCCTGCGCAAACCAATTAAAGGCGCATTCATCAAAATCGATTACCACGAATTCTCCATTTTCCCGTACGATAAAATTCCCTTGATGGAAGTCGTTGTGGATGAGCCCAAAGGTGTTATAGGATGGTTTATATCGGTGCAGGCCTTCCATTAGACAGTCATATTCTTCCCCTAGCCAGCCAGCAAGATCATCTCTGATGCCAAACACATCCGGATCCTCTTTCGTCCAAACCGGCCGCCTATTACGCTCGATCGTATAGTCTTTTGATGAAGCGTGCATCCTTCCCAATATCCGGCCGAACTGTTCAAAATTCTTTTCATTCCAATGGGCGGGATTGGTCACATCAACCGGGTTCCCTCTGACATATTCGAAGTAAGCCTTTACCAGTCCGCCATCCACTTCGATTTCCTTGGCCGGCTGCGGTAAAGGAATTCCGTTTTTATGTAAAAAATTCATCCACTGAAGCTCCTGCCGTACTTCTTCTGCTGACTTGCCAATAGCGGAAATCCTTATAATTCTATTATGTTTTTCATCGAAAAATACTTCATTATGGAAACCGCCGCTGAGGCGCACGTATTCCTCTTTCATACGAGAATCCCTCTTCCTGAGAACTTGATCTTATTATTAGTATAAGCCGTTTTTAAGCGAAAGGAAATCGTTTCTGGTTTAACCTGTAAAATGCTGGGGCTTACAAAGATTATAAATAAGGATGGAGCAAATGATGGCAAAAAATAAGATTCCCCTGGGCTTGCAGGAGAATCTAATAAAGAATATATCTATATTTTCCTTGGCTTCAAACTGCACACAGTATAATCACAAACACTCCGACTCAACGATATGGATCAGGTCCTTCAGCATCTCAACTGACTGGTCCAGTGTAAGGGAGTAGTAACGCTGCGTACCCCGCTGTTCCATTGTAACCAGCTTCTGGTCCCGGAGGATTTTTAAATGATGGGAAATTGCCGGCCTGGATAAGGCAGACTGATCCGCTATTTCATTTACGCTTAAGCTTTCATGATCGGCCAAGAGTAAAATGATATCCTGTCTTGCGGGATCGCTTAATGCCGTGAAAAGCGGTATGCATGAACGGAATACTTCAATTGCCTGCTGTCCCATCGAACAAACTCCTTTAGCCTTTTTCTCCCATAATTAAAGCTTATTTAAGCGTCTTTTGCAACATATTTAGCGATCTTGGCCGCGGCACTTCTCGGAAGAAATTTTGCCGCATAGGCGCCAAGCTTATTTGAAGTTCCAGTAATGACCACACGCTTTCCAGCCATCAGATCCCGGTAGCCTTGCTGTGCAACCTCCCAGGAATCCATGGCTCCGCTGAACATTTTTGTTTTCTCCACCTTTGCAACAGAGGCAAAATTAGTCTTAGTGGCTCCCGGACATAAGGTAGTGACGGTGACATTTGTATCTGCCAGTTCTTCGGCCAGGGCTTCTGACAATGATAATACATAAGCTTTCGTCGCATAATAAACAGCCATTAAAGGACCGGGCTGGAAGGCAGCAGTACTTGCGACATTCAGGATCCGGGCTTTGTCTGGACGATTCTTCATGCCAGGGAGAAAATGATAGGTCAATTCGGTAAGAGCAGAAATATTTAATTGAATCATTTCTGTCTGCTTTAGAATATCCAGCTCATCAAATGGTCCCATAAGCCCGAAGCCTGCATTATTCACCAGCACATCAATGGATATTCCAGCCGCTGTGACTTCCTCAAATATCTCTTTTGCCGCGCCTGCTATGCTCAAATCCTTGCTGATGGTTAAAACCGAAAGATCCGAAAACTCCCTTTGGATTTCCTCCAGCTTGGCTTTATTTCTGGCGACCAGGACCAGGTCATATCCGTCTGCCGCAAACAATTTTACAAAGTCATACCCTAATCCACTTGTTGCCCCTGTAATTAAAACAGATTTCTTCATTATTAAAACCTCCATTTTTTCGTGAATGTTTAATTGTTTAAATGTTTAAGTGTTTAAACACATAATATAACAGGCGATAACTGCTTGCAAGCTTTTTACTGCAAGAAAGAAGGAAAGGGTCCAACTATAGAGAATCTATCCGTAGGAGCCGTTTCAGCACTTCATGAATAGAGGGATACGGATGGATATCGATAAAAGAAACCGGCTGGAAGAGACCCCATACAGCTATCGTGTCAATAAAGAGAATACAGTTTTTCTAGACTATCACGGAAAGCAAGTGAAGGTTTTAAAAGGAAAAGAGGCCGGCAGGTTTTTAAAAAGAGTGGAATCTGCTGTAAACGAAATGGAATTACAATTGCTCATGGCGAAGGCAACAGGCAATTTCAAGAGAGGAAATGAAGGAGACCGGGCCTTGAAGCAAAGAGGAAAGCAATAGGCCGGGCAGGGAGGGTAATATGCTGGCGGTTACCGTGGTCATAATGGCTTTAGGGCTTGTTATTATAGGGGTTGGAATCTATATCAGGGGGAAGGGGAAAACAGCATTCATCGCAGGAAACAATGAAGTATTTGTACCCAAAAATGAGAAGCGGCTGGCAGGCCGGATCGGGGCAGCTGTTCTATTGTTTGGGATTGAGACAGTCCTTTTTCCTCTGCTCTACCAACTGATTGATGGATTGAAAGGCTCCTATTTTGCTGTATTGGCTGTTGTTCATTTATTGGCTGTATTGGTTTTTATGGTGATGGATCAGATAGAGAGATGAGGGAGAAGAGCCTAAGAGGGTTGTGCTCTGAGAACTAAGACCCTCTGAATCATAAAAATGTAAACAGAGGGTGCTGGTCAGGAGAGTAACACCCTCTAAACCGCAAAAATCCCATCAGAGGTTATACATTGATCAAAAAAGACGGGGAAATCGGGTGGGTCACGAAGAAAGTATTGCCAGCTGTTGTGCTTGCAAATTGAAGGATCTGGACAACCTTATAACAGTCTAAATCAGAGGAGGGCATTTAAATGAATAAATTCAGTCTGTTCGGCAGGTTTACAGTAAAAGAAGGAGAACGGGATCATTTGATCAGTATCCTTCTTGAAGCAGCGGAATCCATGAAGGAACTGAATGAATGCGAAATCTATCTTGTCCATACATCGGAGGGCGATCCGGATGCCGTCTATGGTTACGAGGTGTGGAGCGATGAGGCTGCCCACCAAAACTCTTTGTCCCTTGAAGCAACCCAGACCTTAATCAAGCGCGCCAAGCCTATCATTATCGGGATGGAGCGGATCAGCACCATGGAAGCCAGAGGTGGAAAGGGTATTTCCGGCTCTTAATATTGAACAGGGGAAAATCAGCTGCCAGCCATTGGCGGCTTTTCTTTTTTCCGGAGGATGAGCCTGCTCAAATCAGAAGGTTGACTTTCCCGCGGTTTCGGTGTTTAATATGACTAACGAACGTTAGGAAGGGGATTTAACTTTGGCTGTTGAGCTGACCAGAGAAAGAATCAAAATGACTGCTCTGAAGCATTTTGCCCAGTTTGGCTATGAAGGGGCCTCAATGGCTAATATTGCAGAAGAAGTCGGTATCAGGAAGCAGTCTATTTATACACACTTCAAAGGAAAAGATGAGCTGCTGCTGGAAGTGCTGGATGATGTGCTGAAGGACGAACTGAGGTTTCTGGATGACTATGCAGAAACCCATAAGGAGAGCCGGCTGGAGGATTTTCTTTATGGTTTTCTTTTACAATACCGTGACCGCTACGGGAACGATGACTTTACGAAGTTTTTATTAAGGATGCTGTTCTTCCAGCCTGCCCATCTGTCAAAAGAGGCGGAGGAATTCGGCCGGAAGTATGTCGATCATCTGGAAGGAATGCTTATCCTTGCTGCCAGTAAAGGAGAAGAGGACGGCCAGATTGACAGCGAGGTGGGAGCGGGGCCGGCCGCAGTGGCGTATACAGGTGTATTGGATGGTTTGTTTTTCGAACTGTTGACAGGAGATGCATCAAGGGTCCAGGAAAAGCTTGATTTTTCCTGGCGTGTCTATTGGAGAGGGGTATCCAGCCAGCACAGCAGGAAATGACACCTACAGGAGGAAGAGGTATGAAAAGAAATAATTTTGCTTTGGCCATTCTGCTTATGAATCTGCTGATTGCCTTTCTGGGGATCGGCCTTGTTATTCCTGTTACACCTGCCATTATGAATGAATTGAATATATCAGGTACTGTAGTCGGCTATATGATTGCTGCCTTTGCGGGCGCCCAGCTGATTGTGTCGCCTATTGCGGGAAGATGGGCAGACCAGTTCGGCAGGAAAAGGATGATTGTGATCGGCCTGTTCATTTTCAGTGCCTCTGAGCTCTTGTTTGCCCTGGGGCAGTCTGTTATGCCTCTATTTATCTCCCGCATTCTTGGAGGCGTGAGTGCTGCGTTCATCATGCCTGCTGTTACGGCGTTTATTGCTGACATTACAACGATTAAATCCAGGCCAAAAGCGCTTGGCTATATGTCCGCGGCCATCTCGACAGGATTCATTATCGGGCCTGCCATCGGCGGATTTTTAGCTGAAGTTGACACAAGGCTTCCGTTCTTTTTTGCGGCGGCGTTTGCCCTTGGTGCGGCTGTATTATCGCTGATTACGCTGAAAGAGCCGGAGCGGAATCCGGAAAACGGGGAAACGGAGGCAGCCGGGGGACAGAAGGCAGGCTTCAAGCGGGTCTTTGCACCAATCTATTTCATCCCGTTTGTGATCATTCTGATCTCCGCCTTTGGCCTGGCGTCCTTTGAGTCGCTGTTCTCATTGTTTGCCGACCGCAAATTCGGTTTTTCGCCCAAGGATATAGCAATCATGATTACAGGGGGAGCCATTCTTGGTGCCATCGTCCAGATTGTCTTCTTTAGCAAGCTCACGATTTGGCTCGGGGAAATCCGGCTCATCCGCTATTGCCTGATCTTTTCGGCAGTGCTTGTATTTCTGATGACGGCTGTGGACTCTTATGTGGCAATCCTGATGGTTACGATGACGGTATTCGTCGGCTTTGATCTGATAAGGCCTGCAGCCACCACATATCTTTCGAAAATCGCGGGGAGTGAACAGGGCTTTGTCGGCGGCATGAACTCGATGTTCACAAGCGTCGGCAATGTATTGGGCCCTATCATCGGCGGCATGCTTTTTGATGTGGATTTTGACTATCCATTTTATTTTGCAGCCGTGATGATTGTCCTTTCGATTGGCCTTTCATTCTTATGGGCGGAACCAGGGAAAAGGAAGAAAAAAGTGGCGGGGAAGTTGTCTGCCGGATGATAAAGTTTAAGGTGGCTGATTGGTTTAATGCCAGTCAGTTTTTTTCTTGCTGCTGCTGCACCCGTGGAAAATATATAAAAAAGCCGCTCTGCTGCAATGGCAGAGCGGCTTTTTTTTAGTTGCGGATCAGGTAATCAAACGCGCCGAGGGAAGCAGTCGCACCGGATCCCATGGAGATGATGATTTGCTTAAAGGCGCTGTCTGTGCAGTCGCCGGCCGCAAATACACCAGGGAGGCTGGTTGCGCCATGCTTGTCCACGATGATTTCGCCGAAGCGGGTACGCTCGATTTCATCCCCGAGCCAGTCAGTGTTTGGTATAAGACCTATCTGGACGAAAACCCCCTGAAGCTCAACGTGATGCTCTTCTCCTGTTTCGCGGTCAACATAGGAAATGCCGTTCACTTTATCAGTACCGGTGATTTCCTTAGTCTGAACGTTCTTCAGGACTGTTACGTTAGGCAGGCTGTACAGGCGGTCCTGAAGGACAGCATCGGCCTTCAGCTCAGGATTGAATTCAAGCACGGTTACATGCTTGACAATACCGGCAAGGTCGATCGCCGCTTCAATTCCGGAGTTTCCGCCGCCGATAACAGCGACATCTTTTCCTTCAAAGAGCGGGCCGTCACAGTGAGGGCAGTATGCCACACCTTTGTTCTTGAACTCGGCTTCCCCAGGAACGCCGACATTCCGCCAGCGGGCACCTGTTGAAAGGATGACGCTCTTGCTCTTCAGCACAGCGCCGTTTTCAAGTTCAATTTCGATCATGTCTTTCTTTTCCAGGCTCTTCGCGCGCTGGAGGTTCATTACATCAATATCGTACTCTTTCACATGCTCCTCAAGGCTTGCAACGAGTTTTGGGCCTTCCGTATGCTTGACGCTGATGAAGTTCTCGATGCCAAGAGTATCCATGACCTGGCCGCCGAAACGCTCGGCTACAATGCCGGTACGGATGCCTTTGCGCGCTGCGTAGATCGCAGCACTCGCGCCGGCAGGTCCGCCGCCGACAACAAGGACATCGTAAGGGTCTTTATCAGACAGCTCGGAAGCATCCGGGCCGCTGCCCATTTTGCCAAGAATCTCTTCAAGGCTCATGCGGCCGCTGCCGAAGGATTCACCGTTCAGGAAGACTGTCGGAACAGCCATGATGTCTTTGCTCTCTACTTCTTCCTTGAAAGCGGCGCCGTCAATCATCGTATGCGTGATGTTTGGATTGAGGACGCTCATCAGGTTGAGTGCCTGTACCACATCAGGGCAGTTATGGCAGCTCAGGCTGATATATGATTCAAAGCGATATTCGCCTTTGATGTTTTTGATCTGGTCAATAACCTTCTGGTCGGCTTTAGGTGCCCTTCCGCTGACCTGCAGCAAAGCAAGCACCAGGGAAGTGAATTCATGTCCTAGAGGGATACCGGCAAAAGTTACTCCTGTATCTTCACCGATCCGATTCACACTAAAGCTTGGTGTCCTTTGCAATTCTGCTTTTTCCACCTTAATGCTGGATGACATGGAGGCCAATTCGTCTACCAGTGCCAGCATATCGCGGGAGACGTCATCAGAGCCTGCGCTGACCTTTAGCAGGACCTCGCCTTCCATTAATTGAAGATATTGAGCTAACTGTGCTTTTATATCTGCATCTAGTACCATTTAAATTCTCTCCTTAGATTTTTCCTACAAGGTCAAGGCTTGGCTTAAGTGTTTCTCCGCCTTCCTGCCATTTAGCAGGGCAAACTTCGCCTGGGTTGTTGCGCACATATTGGGCAGCCTTGATTTTGTTGACGATTGTGCTTGCGTCACGGCCGATGCCGCCTGCATTGATTTCAACTGTCTGGATGATGCCGTCTGGATCGATGATGAAAGTACCGCGGTCTGCAAGGCCTTCCTCTTCGTCAAGAACGTCGAAATTGCGAGTGATCTTCTGTGATGGGTCGCCGATCATAACATACTCGATCTTGCTGATCGCTTCTGAGTGGTCATGCCAAGCTTTATGTGTAAAGTGAGTGTCTGTAGAAACAGAGTACACTTCAACTCCAAGATCTTTCAAAGTTGCATATTCGTTCTGAAGGTCTTCAAGCTCAGTTGGGCAAACGAAAGTGAAATCTGCAGGGTAGAAGCAGACTACGCTCCACTTTCCTTTGAAGTTTTCTTCTGTTACATCGATGAAATCACCGTTAAAGTAAGCTTTTGCTGAGAATGGCAGTACTTCTTTTCCAATTAAAGACATTTGAAAATCCTCCTAAGTATTTTTTTTAGAAAATAATAGTATGTCCAGGGGACATCCCTATTACTTATCTATAATTATTATAATCAGATATAAATTATTATATATTAGAGTGGGGTTTGTCAAGGGATAGGTATGAGTAAAACTGTTCTAAAATAGCTTTCTCCCTAGGGGGATCTTGATCAGGACTAATTTAATTTCTTTTGTCCCAGACAGCAGGCGATTTTCAATTAATCATCATTACCTTAGGAATGTTGATAATTTGAGCCAGGGGGTCAGGTCCCTTGGCCCAAAAAGCAAGGGGAGTTGGGAAGACAGAAATTCTTTCCTCCGCTATTCTATTAAAGGATAGGGGGTAATGGGAAGTGGAAATACTGCTTCACGGAATCATTCTCGCCTTCGGCCTTATTTTGCCGCTTGGTGTGCAGAACGTATTTATTTTTAATCAGGGTGCTTTACATAAAAGGTTTACCGGTGCGCTGCCGGCGGTGGTGACGGCGGGTATATGCGATACCATTTTGATTTCGCTCGCGGTTGCGGGGGTGTCTATTGTTGTTTTAAGCTTTGAATGGCTGCGGATGCTGCTGTTTACAGCAGGAGCCGTCTTTCTTGCTTATATGGGCTGGCAGATGTGGAAAAGCAGGCCGGAGCCCGCAGCAGGAGAAGGGCAGGGCAGCTTCATGGCAAAGCGCCAGATTGCCTTCGCTGCCTCAGTTTCCTTGCTGAATCCCCATGCTATCATGGACACGATCGGGGTAATCGGAACAAGCTCCCTCGCATATGAAGGCTATGAGAAATGGCTGTTCTCAGCAGGCTGCATTGGCGTCTCATGGTTCTGGTTCCTGGGCCTGGCCTTTGCAGGCAGGAAAATCGGCCAGATCGACAAAAACGGTAAATTCCTCATCTGGATGAACAAAACTTCCGCCCTCATTATCTGGGCCATGGCGATCTATATGGTGGGGCAGCTGATTTGAGCCAGGGGGTCTGACCCCCCTGGCTCTGGTGGTTCAGCTGGTTTGAGCCAAGGGGTCTGTCCCCCTGGCTCGTTTATAGCGCATCCTTCACGACTTTCTTGGAGTACAGGACAGATAGTACGCCAAAGATGGAGTAGAGGATGGTGTATAGGATCATAACGCTGATCATGGGCGTCCATACTTCGGCACCGAACATGAACCAGCCGGACTGTACGGCGAAGTAGCTGTGGACAAGGCCGATTGCGAGGGGGATTCCGAAGCTGAACAGCTGCTTGGCCTGGAGGCCCTTCATGAGATCTCCTGTGGTGAAGCCCAGCTTGCGGAGGATCGTAAAGTTCGGCTTTTCGTCCTCGCTTTCGCCCATCTGTTTGAAATAGAGGATACAGCCGGAAGTGACAAGGAACGAGAGCCCAAGGAAGCCAACAATGAACATGATGAGCCCCATATTGCTCTTCTGGCTGATCATCACATCAAGCTGTGAATCATTTTCCCCGCTTTCCCCAAGCTTTAGTGCATGGAAGGCTTGATTGGCGTCATTAAGGCGTTCCTGATCTTTTATATCAATGCCGATATATACATTATTCTTATCCTGCAGTCCGGGATCCATTTCCGCCTTCAGCTGCTCAAAAACAGCGTCATCCACAATGGCAGTCTGAAGGCCGCCTCTTGTATAGTAAAGCGGAATCAAATAATCCTTTTCCAGGCCAATGTAATCGAGCGGGATATCCTCGTTCTGTGTGTGAAGCTCAACCTTTCCGGAATCCTTCAAGGGCATGAACCTTTGAAGAACGTCGCTGTAGCCTGTAAAAATGACCTCATTTTCATCAAGGTCTTTTCTCCCGGCCGAGCTTTCACTGATGACAGGCAAGTCCATCTTATCGGTATCGAAATTCATTTCCTCCAGCTTTTTCCCTTGAATGTCTTTGACATCAATAGAGGCTGTAACTACTTCAATCCGTTTTTCCCTGTAATCAATGTTTTTGGAATCCAGCTCCTGCCTGAACCGCACCGCGCTATCTTCGACCGTGAAGGAAAAGTCATTTGGCACATTATCCCGGGCCATTTTTTCAGCCGAATAATAGGAGATATAGCTGAGTGAAAGCAATCCGATCGCCAGGGCGGAAACCGTAGTGATGATCGTCAGCAGCAGCGCATTCGATTTCATCCGGAACATGATGGACGAAAGGGAAAGCACTTCTTTTACATTCAAATATCCGTCCTTTTTCTTGCGGATCAGGTAGATGATGAAGCTGACTGAGCCTTTATAGAAGAAATAGGTGCCAAGAATGACGGACCCCAAAATGAAGATCATTGCCCCGAACAGTGCCGGCATCGATGTGAAATCTCCTTCAAACAGGATGCCTGACACATAATAGCCGGCCGCAATCAGGATGATGCCAAGAATGCCGATGATGATATTGAAAATAGACATCTTCCGGATCTTTTCTTCAGCGGATGACTGCACCCTGAAGAGCGACAGGATGCTCTGCCCTTTAATGAACAGATAGTTCACCAGCATAATGAGCAGGTAGATGGCCGTAAAGACGATAAGAGTCTGTACGAGGGCCTTATTGGAAAAATAGAGCTCAGCAACCTCATCAACGCCTGTAATCCTGAACAGAATCATCATCATCAGCTTGGAAACCAGGAAACCGGCCATCATGCCGATCAGGAGAGAGCCATAATAGAGCATGAAATTCTCTGCCGTCAGAATGCGGAAAATCCGGCTTTTTGTCATGCCGATCAGCTGGAATAAGCCGATCTCCCGGCTGCGCCTTTTCGTAAACAGGCTGTTGGCATAAACAAGAAAGACTGCCACAATGGCCACAAGAAGTACAGAGGCCGCTTTCATCCCGGCACCGCCCTTGATGGAGCCCTCAATCTCATCCAATGCCGGGTCGTACTGCAGCGTGACAAACGCAAAATACAAGGCTGCGCTGAAAATAAGCGCGAAGATATACAGATAATAATTCTTCACATTCTTTTTCAGGTTCTTCCAAATCAGCTGGTTAACGCTCATCCTGCACACCGCCCAGAACAGCCTGCGTTTTCATAATATCCTTGAAGAACGCCTGCCTTGTCTGCTCCCCTTTGTTCAGCTGCGTGTAGATCTGCCCGTCTTTGATAAAAATCACGCGGCTGCAGTAGCTCGCCGCGGCGGGATCATGGGTAACCATGACGATTGTCGCCCTGCGGCTTTCATTCAATCCGCCCAGCTTGTTCAGCAGGTCTGCGGCAGCCTTTGAATCGAGCGCACCGGTCGGCTCGTCGGCGAAAATAATGCTCGGCTCATGGATAAAAGCCCGCGCTGCCGATGTCCGCTGCTTCTGTCCGCCAGAGATTTCATTCGGATATTTATCTTTCAGGTCCATGATGCCAAGCTCTTCTGCGATGGCGTGGAAGCGCTGGTCCGCCTCCTTTTTTGCCACCTTCGAGATGGACAGCGGCAGAAGGATATTTTCCTTTACCGTCAGTGTGTCCAGAAGGTTATAGTCCTGAAAAATAAAGCCAAGGTGGTTTTTCCTGAATTCAGCCAGCTTTTTTTCCTTCATGACTGTCATTTCCTTATCTTCAATCCGGATCGTTCCGCCGGTTGCTTTATCGATTGATGATAATACATTCAGCAAGGTTGTTTTTCCCGAGCCGGAGGCCCCCATGATGCCGACGAACTCGCCTTCATGAATCGCCAGGTCAATGCCCTTCAGCACCTCCTGCCGGTTCAGCTTTGTGCCGTAGCTTTTATGGAGCTTGATTGCTTCTAGAATCGCCATATAAGCTTCCTCCTCTAATCTTGATAGTCTTATTATAAAAAGAACCCTGATGGAAATCCTTGCAGCAGACGAACAAAAAGGAAAAGCATGTGACAATCTTGTCACATGCTGATCACTTGGGAAAAATCATTTCTTTTTGGAAAGGAAAGGGTAAAAGCGGTAGCTTCCCCAAGAGTGGAATGAACCTCTATCTCAATGAGAAGCGGAACGGCCGCTTTTTTTGTAAGATACAGTCCCATCCCTGTAGCAGCATGGTCCTCATGCTTCAATGTTGATGTAAAGCCTTTATCAAAGATGCGTGGCAGGTCCCGCGGATCGATGCCGCGCCCAAGATCACGGATTTCAAGCCGTGTCTGTCCGTTCTGTTTCCAGCTTTTGATCTTAATATCTCCTGCATCGCTGTATTTGATGCTGTTCGTCAGGATTTGCCTGATGATGAAAGCCAGCCATTTGCCGTCTGTCAGCACCTCTGTCTCTTCGAGGCTAATGTCAAAGCCGATTCCCTTCTGCATGCACCAGGCCTTCATCGTCAGAAGCTCGTGGTGGATGACCTCCTCCAGATCAACCTTCTGGATATAAAGGTCATTCTCAATGAACGGAATCCGCTTCTGGTGAAGCTGCTGGTCGAGGAGCAGATGGATGCGGAGCCATTCATAGGTAAGGCTCGATTTGAGCGGCCCGTCTTCCATTCTTTCGATAATCAGATGAAGGGCGGTCAGCGGTGTTTTCACTTCATGAATCCAGGCTAGCAGCTGATCCTTTTCTGTCTCGAGGGCAAGGTGGAGATCTCGCGCCTCTTTTTTCAGCAAAGTTGACTGCTCAGTCATCGCTTCTTCCACGGTCTTTTCAAACGGGCTGGAAGGGGCAGGGATGCTCCCGGGGTCGAGGTCGCCAACCCGCTCCTCCAGGTTTTTATAGAAGTAAGATTCCCGATGGCAGCGGACTGCCAGGAAAATCAGAAAGGAGATGAGAGACATTCCGGCAAAATACAGGATGCTATTGAAGGGAATGGCAGAGTCCACGAACGAAATGAACAGCAGCAAAGCATGGGCAAACAGGAAGAACAAGATCCAGCTGAGGCGTTCCCTTATAAATCGGAAAATCATTGGCTCTGCTCCTCCACCGCCATATAGCCCATTCCGACCTTTGTCTCAATAAAGCTGCCAAGACCGATTTCTTCAAGCTTTTTCCTCAGGCGGTTGACGTTCACCGTCAGGGTATTGTCGCTGATGAAGCGTTTGTCGTCCCATAGGCTGCTGATCAGCTGGTCCCGCGTCACAATTTTGTTTTTCTGCTCAATCAGCTGCTTCAGAATGAACATTTCATTCTTGGTCAGCTCCACTTGCCCTGCATCGTTTTCCACGATGCCCCGTTCAAAGTCGATTGCAGCACCGCACCATGTCTTCAGCTTCACTTCATCTGTGCTGTAGCTGTAAACGCGGCGCAGGATCGCCTGAATCTTGGCAATGAGCACCTCAAAATGGAATGGCTTCTGCACAAAATCATCCGCCCCCAGCTGCATCGACATCACCATATCTGTCGGATGGTCGCGCGACGACAAAAAGATGATCGGCACATTCGAACCCGACCTGATCATCCGGCACCAATGAAAGCCATCAAACCTGGGCAGCTGGATATCAATGATCACCAGATCAGGCTTGACCTCCGCAAACTCCTCCATCACCAAACTGAAATCCTGTATCCCGTGCACCTCATACGACCACTGTCCCAGCCGCTCCTCCATCTCCTGAAAAAGAGACCGGTCATCCTCAATCAGCAAAATCTTAAACACCCTCATCACCACACGTTTCTAATCAATTACCTCAAGTGTAAGTAAATAACGGGAAATGGGCAAGTAGAGCCAGGGGGTCTGTCCCCCCGGCACAGTGAGCCAAGGGGACAGACCCCCTGGCCCAAATATAAAAAAGCAGCTGCATAAAAGCGCCTCTTTGATATAAAAATAACGAAAAAATGGATGGAAGAATATGCAGCTGAATAATAAAATGGCAAACCAGTCAATTTTTATATGGAAAATGGCGATTTCCTCTGCACTTTCATGGGAAGCGGCAAAATGGGCGGGCTCTGACCACCCTTATTTGGCGCCTCTTACTGTCATACTGAGCCTTCAGCCAACCATCAGCCAGTCCCTGCAATACACGCTGCAGCGGATTTTAGGCACTGTTCTTGGCATAGCTTTCGCCTCGTACCTGGCCGTGCGGATGCCAATGAATGGCTGGACTCTGGGCATTTTGATCCTTGGAGGAACCTTTATTGCGAAGTGGCTGAAGTTTGACGGCGGAGTGCTGCGCCAGGCAGCGCTTACGATTTTGCTGGTCTTTGCCTTCGAACGGCATTCGCACACATATGCATGGGACCGGATTCTGGATACCATCATCGGGGCAGTGATTGCCGTATTGGTACATATGGTTCTTTTTCCTCCTGCTTTCATCAACAGAGCGGAATCCTCAGTGAAGGATCTGGACAAGCAGATGGCTGCCATTCTTCCCGGGATTGCCGGATGGATTGAGCTGGGCGCAGCCCAAGGCAAGGCAGGAGAGCTGGACTGGGCATTGAGAGCGGCTATGGAGAGCTTGCACAAAGCGAGAATGAATACAGAAAAGGCATCCGCCGCTTTAAAATTCAATCCATTCCGTAAGAAAGATGAGGGACGCCTGGAGGAAATTAAAGCCGGGCTTCAAAGAATGGGGAAGGTCTGCGTTTCTTTGGCCGCCATTGTTGGTACTTTAAAGGATGCTGAAAACGAAACTCTCTGGCGGAATGCGGAATTGGCCGGGATGACGAGAAGAATTGGGAATTATATTGAGCACTATAAGCATCAAGGTCTGGGAATGGGAGAGGATATGCTTCAACCAGACATAGAAGAGGCGATCAGGCAGAGCGGCAATATTCATCTGGCAGCAGTCTATCTGGAGATGAAGAAAATCTTAATACTTTTAAAAATAAGGACAGGCCCTCAGGAATAGAGATAAAAGAAGCTAAAAAAAGTGAGGGAAGCAGATGGAGGATATGCATCGAATCTTGGACGCTGCTGCAGCTGCCGGAGATGTTCCCATGGTGCTTGCTCTAATCATACATGTCGAAGGGTCCGCCTATAAGAAAGAAGGCGCTGCGATGCTCCTGATGGCAAATGGCAAGAGGGTTGGAACTTTAACGGCCGGCTGCCTGGAGGAGGATCTGGCGGAAAGGGCCAAAGTGGTCCACGCCGAAGGGAAATCCGCGGCAGTCCAATATGACCTGAGCAGCGAGGATGATCTTTCCTGGGGGCAGGGGACTGGCTGCAACGGCAAGATCACCATCCTGCTGGAGCCGGTCGGCAAGAGGCTGCGGCAGCAGCTCCTCTTTTTAAAAGTAAAGCTGGACGAAGGGAAGGCTGTTGTACGGATCATCCGGCTGACAGACTCGTTCGAGCCGATGGAAGATATATGTATAGCAGAAGATGGAACGCAATTTGGAAGCGGCCATATCCCGTTTACACTGCAGGCTGACAAGAAGAATCCTATTCTTCTAAAAGGAGCGAAGGATGCGCCAGATTTCTTTTTTGTACATCCCATTTTCCCGGTGCCGCGCCTGTATGTTTTTGGTACGGGGGAGGATGCAAGGCCGCTTGTTTCCCTGGCGGCCCGGACAGGGTTCAAGGTTTTCGTAGCCGATTGGCGGCCTGCTTTATGCTCTCCTGAATTTTTCCCTGAAGCTGCCGGTTGGATCGTTGGGAAAGCAGAAGAGGTGCTGGATAGAATCACTTTTGCCAAAAGGGATTATGCTGTCGTTATGACCCACCAATTCGAAAAGGACCGGATCATTCTGGCACACATTAAGGATGCCCCCCTGTCTTACATAGGTGTGCTGGGTCCCGCCAGAAGGACAGAACGCCTGCTGGGCGGCCGGAATATCCCTGAGATCATCCATTCCCCCGCAGGCCTCCCGATTGGTGCGAAAGGCCCTGAGGAGATCGCTGTGAGCATTGTCGGCGAAATGATTCAGACATTGAGGAGCCGTCCATGAAAGTCACCGGCATCTATCTGGCTGCCGGCAGAAGCAGGCGGATGGGGAAGGATAAGCGTTTCCTTCCTTACCGTGGTGTGCCGCTCGGTTCAGCTGCCCTGGAAAAAGCGTTGCAGTCCAGGCTGGATCATATTGTGATTGTCACTGAAAAGGGAGATTCATTGAAATGGCTGCAGCCTTCTTTCTTAAAACCGCCATACTCACACAAATGGAGCCGCGCCGTTTGCAGGGAGGCCGGCGGCCAGGGCCATTCAATATCATGCGGCATCGAGGAGGCGGTCCGGAGCAAAGCAGATGCGGCAGTCATTCTTCTCGCAGACCAGCCTTTCGTTGGAGCTGAACAGATTAACAGATTAATAGATTGCTATAAGGAAGAAGAGTGCCTGTTTGTCGCCCCCGCAAGCCAAAAGGTTCCGATGCCGCCTGTCCTCTTTTCCAGCGCCTGTTTTCCTCTTTTGCAGAAACTGGAAGGAGATCAGGGCGCTCGGTCCATCATCCGGGGGGAACTATTTCAGCAGGGAAAAATCATCGATTTCCAAATGCCGCTGCTTTTCTATGATGTCGACACGCCGGAGGATTATGAGGTACTGAAAGAGCTGAGGGGGGAATGAGTTGGACTATATCGGAGAAAGTGTCATCCGCAAGGAAGCCTATGATAAAGTGACCGGCAAAGCGAAGTATACCAATGATTATCAGCAGACAGGGACGCTGCACGCCAAGATGCTAATCAGTCCGTATGCCCATGCCGATATAGTCTCCATCGACTTCTCGGAAGCAAAGAGAATCCCCGGTGTAAAAGCAGTATTAGGAAATGAGCCCTATCCGCTTGCCGGCGAAGAAATCAAAGACAGGCCGCCGATCGCCTATAAAAGGGTGAGATACCATGGGGAGCCTGTGGCGGTCGTTGTTGCGGATACACCGCTGAACGCGAAAAAGGGGGTGGACGCGATCAAGGCCGAGTACAGGCCGCTCCCTGCCGTCCACTCACCAAGGGAAGCCCTTAGAAGCGATGCCCCGCTCGTCCATGAGAATCTCGGAAGCTATCAAAAAAGGGAAAGGGTCTATCCCGTGCCAGGCACCAATATCGCCAGCTTGGACAAAATCCGCAAAGGAAATATCGAGGAGGGCTTCAGGGAGAGCGAAGTGGAGGCAGTGTTTTCAATCTCCTTCCCGCCCTCCGACCATGCCGCCATGGAAACCCGCTGTGCCACGGCTGAAGTCCGTGAAAACGGCGAGGTGATTTTCACAGCGTCCAGCCAGGCACCTTTTGCCATTAAAAAACTGATGGAATGGTATTTCGGCATCCCTTCCGGAAAAGTGATCGTCCACACACCGCTTGTCGGCGGGGCATATGGCGGGAAAGCTTCGGTGCAGCTGGAGGTCATCGCCTATCTGGCTTCCCTTGCAGTAGGCGGCAGGCCCGTCAAGCTGCTGAATACAAGAGAAGAGGATATGATCACCTCTCCTGTCCATGTTGGACTTGACGCTACTGTTAGGCTCGGCGCCACAAGGGACGGCATCCTCAAGGCGGCTGAAATCGAATTCTTTTTTGACGGAGGCGCCTATTCCGATAAATCGGTTGATATCACACGCGCCGCTGCGGTCGACTGCACCGGACCATATAGAATCGATCACATCTGCTGCAACTCCTACTGTGTTTACACCAACCATCCTTATCCAGGGGCATACCGGGGCTACAGCCACAGCGAGGTCCACTTCGCCTTCGAACGGACAATGGATGTGCTGGCTGAAAAATTGTCCATGGACCCGCTGGAGCTTCGCTTGAAAAATAGCATCAAGGCAGGCGATACCACGCCGACACAGGTGCTGCTAAGCCCAAGCAGGATCGGGAATCTGCCATTGTGCACTGAGCGCTTGAAGGCATTGATGAAATGGAATGAAGGGCAGCTCCTGGAAATCGGTGAGCGGACCATCCGGGCAAAAGGCGTCTGCTGTGTATGGAAAACATCCACCTTTGATACTGATGCCACTTCAGGAGTGATTCTGACGTTCAATCCGGACGGAAGCATCAACCTGATGTCAGGGGTGGTGGAGATCGGGACCGGGACGAAAACCGTACTTGCCCAGATGCTGGCTGAGCGGATGAAAATGAATGTCGATCAGATTCATGTGAAAATGGCAGTTGATACCCGGACCGTTCCTGAGCATTGGAAAACGGTCGGGAGCCAGGGGGTCCATATGGCTGGCAAGGCAGTCCTGGCAGCCGCAGAGGATGCCATCCGGCAATTGAAGGACCTGGCATCCTGCGTATTGCAGGCTCCGGCAGATGACCTCGAGACCGCCGGCGGGAAGGTATTTATAACGGACCGTCCCCATATCGGGCTGGACATTAGGGAGCTGGCATACGGCTACACGTATCCGAATGGCCATACGATCGGAGGGCAGATCATTGCTGTCGGGCATTATACCCCGCCGCGCGTTTCCTATCTTGACCCGGAAACAGGTGCAGGCGATCCCGGCCCCGAATGGACGGTGGCTGCCCAGGGAATTGAAGTGGAGCTTGATAAAAGGGACCTGACATACAGGATTCTGAAAGCCTATACGGTCATGGATATTGGGAAGGTATTAAATGAAAAGGGAGCCCTGGGCCAGGTGATGGGGGCGATGAATATGGGGATCGCCTTTGCTGCCAGGGAATCTTTTGTGTTTGATCGGGAGGGGAGAGTCTTGAATCCGCAGCTTAGAACATACCGCCCGCTCCATTATGGAGAAGAGCCGGAATATGTCATTGAATTTATTGAAACGCCTCATCTCGCAGGCCCTTATGGTGCCAGGGGTGCTGGCGAGCATGGACTCATCGGCATGCCTGCCGCGCTTGGGAACGCCCTGTCCCTCGCCCTCGGTGTCCAGCTTGATACCCTTCCTCTCCTGCCTGAAACTTTGTGGAGGAAAGTCAGCGGGGTGAAGCAATGATTCCTTTTGACTTCCAATACAGCAAGCCGCAGTCCATTGAGGAGGCAGTCAGGCAATACTATGAATATAGAAACAGCGGGAAAAAGCCATCCTATTTTTCCGGACTCACCGAGCTGATTACATTGGGAAGGCTCAATCTTGTTTACACAGATGCCGTTATTGATCTGAAAGGAGCCGAAGGATATCAGGGGATGGGAGAAGATGGGCAATATTTAATTTTTGGGGGAGGGGCTGCATTGACCGCCATTGCGGAATCCAATCTGTTCCCGCTGCTCGCAAAGACCTCAAGCGAAATTGCCGATAGGACCTCACGCAATAAAATTACACTTGCCGGAAATATCTGCGGCCAGTTTTTTTACCGGGAAGCCGTCCTGCCGCTGCTGCTGTCAGACTGCCTGCTCGGGATTGCCGGAAAAGAAGGGCTTGTGTACCATCCAATCCATCACGTATTTGATCAGGAGATCAGGCTGAAAGAAGGGGAATTCCTCTTTTCCATATTAGTAGAAAAAGAGTATAGAATATTGCCGTACGTGAGCATTAAAAGAAGAAAACAGTGGGACACAGGCTACCCGCTCGTAACGGCGGCCGCGCTTCTGAAAGAAGGGGAGATCCGGATGGCCTTCAGCGGGGTCTGCCCTTTCCCGTTCCGATCCAGGGAAGTGGAGACGGTGCTGAATGACAGGGCGCTGACAGCTGCAGAACGGGCTGAAAGAGCCCTCGCCTATCTGCCGCAGCCCATCCTGGATGATGTCGAAGGGTCGAAAGAGTACAGATTATTCGTATTAAGGAACACCATAACCGATTCTATTCAACAGCTAGAGGGTGAGAGGCAATGACCGTTTCTAAGCAGCTGAAGCTTAATGTGAACGGAGAGGAAATCGGGCTGACCGCAAGGCCTGCAGATACTTTATTATATGTTCTCCGGGTGCGCCTGGGCCTGACAGGCTCAAAGCCGGGCTGCCTGAACGGCGACTGCGGGGCGTGCACCGTCCTGGCTGATGGAGTGCCGATGAAATCCTGCCTGATGCTGGCGGTTGAAGGAGAAGGAAAGAGGATACAGACGATTGAGGGGCTGAAGAATGCCCCGATCCAGAAAGCCTTTATCGAAAACTTTGCCTTCCAATGCGGATACTGCACATCCGGCTTCATCATGAACGGCCATGGCCTCGCCCGGACAAACCCGCGTGCAGACGAAGAAACCATAACAGACTGGCTCCAATCCAATATCTGCAGATGCACCGGATACAAAGAAATCCAGCAGGCCATCCATTCGGTGCTGCGGCAGGGAGCCAAGGGGACAGACCCCTTGGCTCAGCCGAAAGAGGGACAGTAAGCCTGTCCCTCCCTTTGCTATACTTCCACTTCGGTGCCTGCCCCGAGTTCGAGTGCTTTCTGGTAGACGGCGCTGGCGATGGCCAGGTCGAAGTAAGCTGTGCCGACCGATTTGAAAAAGGTGATTTCCTGGTCATTTTCCCGGCCCGGAATCTTTCCGGCCGCCAGTTCTCCAAGTTCCCCATGCAGCCTGTCAAAGCTCCAGACCCCTGAATTTGCCGGGATGATCAAGTCACCGGCCTCTTCCTTCACACCTTCAAGCGTATCAGCGACAATTTTGGAGGATTTAAGAATTGTCTCTTCATCCACCTCCTGCATATGAGGCTGATAAGAGCCGACACCGTTGATATGAGTGCCAGGCTTAAGAGCTTTCCCTGAAAAAACGGGAGTGGAAGAGCGGGTGGCGCAGATAATGATATCCGCTTCGGCAGCGGCACTGTCAGCTTCGCCGGCGATTGTGACTGTCCCGCCAAAGTCCGGGCAGAGATCTTTAATTTTTCCGGCAAAACGATGGGCCTTTTCCGTCGTGCGGTTATAAAGGATGATGGTCGAGATCTTCCTTACCTCTAAGACGGCCTGCAGCTGTTCCTCAGCCATTGCTCCGCAGCCTATGACGGCGGCCGTGCGGGCATCCTCCCGCGCCAGATGCGCAGTTGCCACCCCGCTGATTGCCCCGGTCCGCAGGCTCGTCAGATAGGAGGCATTCAAAAGGGCAAGGTGATCGCCATTCCTGGCATCACTTAATAGAATCACCCCCTGGGTCGTTTTTTTGCCGATGGAAGGGTTGTGCGGAAAAATGGTGACAGCTTTGACAACGGTTTTTCCAGCCGATGGCATGGCGCAAGGCATATACAGGGCAGATGCCTCATGCTCGGGGATATCGAGGACTGTCCGGTGCGGATTGAGGATTTCAGCTTCCGTTTGCCGGATCAGGCCATCCCTCATATCCTGGAGGGCATTTTTCATAGAATAAAAGGACCGTATTTCTTTTTCAGATAAAATAAGCATTCATAATTCCTCTCTTTCTGAAAAAAAGGAACTGCCGGAGCAATTCCTTTTTCATTTTTTAAATCGTAGCGTTTGTATTTGTACTTTCCGTGATTACGGTGCCGGTGTCCAGGTCCTGGTTGTTCCGGTCCTTAATGCTTGCCACGGCCACCAGAGAGATGGAGGCAGTCAGCATGATATAAAGAGCGACCGGGACATAGGAATTATCGTATGCCTGGAGCAGGGCGGTCGCAATCAGAGGCGCGGTTCCCCCGGCAAGGGCAGCTCCAATCTGATAGCCCAGCGAAATGCCGGTATAGCGGACATTCGATTTAAAAATTTCAGAAAACATGGTCCCCAGCACCGCCGTAATCGGAGCCCAGATGATGCCCAGGCCGAGAACTGTGGCAACAATCAGCATCAGGGCAGACCCCTGCTGAAGCATCCAGAAATAGGGGAATGCATAGAGCATCATTAAGATTGTGCCCCCGACATAAAGCTTCTTTCGGCCAATCTTATCCGAGAGGCCGCCCATGATCGGAATCAGGATGGTTGTGACGATCGTGGCAATCGTGACCGCATTGAGCGTCACAGTCCGCGAAAAGCCGAGCTGGGTGGTCGCATAGGAAACAATGAAGGTTGAAAAAATATAAAATGGCGCAGTTTCGACTACCTTGGCGCCGACTGCAATCAGCACTTCCTTCCAATGGGTGCGCATTGTTTCGAGGAACGGAACCTTCGCAATTTCGCCTTTTTCCTGGGCTTTCTTGAAAGATGGCGTCTCATCGATGCCCTTGCGGATCCACAGCCCGAAAATGACGAGCAGGGCGCTAAGAATGAAAGGGACGCGCCAGCCCCATGACATGAATGCCGCTTCCGGGAGCAGCGACATGATGGATAATGCCAGTGTGCCGAGCAGCATCCCGATCGTTACGCCCATCTGCGGGACGCTGCCGAACAGGCCGCGCTTCTCTTTAGGAGCGTACTCGACTGCAAGCAGGAGCGCTCCGCCCCACTCGCCGCCAAGGCCGATGCCCTGGATCAGGCGCAGAATAATCAAAAGGATGGGCGCTGCCACCCCAATGGACGCATATGTAGGCAAAAGACCCATTAAAACGGTCGATCCCCCCATCAGCGACAATGTCAGGACAAGCGTTTTCTTCCTGCCGATCCTGTCGCCGATATGGGCAAAAATCACACCGCCCAGCGGACGGATGAAAAATGCGAGCGCAAATGACGCATACGCGAGCAGCAGGCCGACCGCCGGATCCTCACTGTGGAAAATCACCTGGTTAAAAACAAGCGCAGCCACCGTCCCGTATAAAAAATAATCAAACCACTCGATCGAACTTCCTATCAAACTCGCAATCAATACCTTATTCGCCAGCTTCTTCTCCATGGGCATCTCTCCTTCTGATAGTGCTATACTCTCAAGCATTCTCCGCAAGTCCAGCCCTATTATGTAAGGATATAAAAAAGGTCAAAAAACGGGCAGGACTTAAAGGTTAAACTGCTATACAGACTAGGATATAATCTATGGCAGGTAGAAACAAGAGAAAAAGTTACTGTATTAAAAATTTTCTGAAATAATAATTTAACTGCTAATATAGAAAGCACGCTATCATAAAACCAGCCAAACAAACAGGCTCCTTTCCAATGCGGAAGGAGCCTGTTTTTTGAGGACCGGTTTTTTTAAAAGGAATTCCATCTTTTTAAAAAATGTGAGAGATTCAGCCACTTCC
Organism: Bacillus infantis; assembly: GCF_020171945.1. Taxonomy (GTDB): domain Bacteria; phylum Bacillota; class Bacilli; order Bacillales; family Cytobacillaceae; genus Bacillus_AB; species Bacillus_AB infantis_A. Next base: position 91,923 of record NZ_JAIVAP010000006.1, read on the forward strand.
TTCGTTATATAAGGTATAAATGATTTTAGACAATTAGCAAGGAGAATGTACATGAAGTCCAATGAAAGAAACTTCATCATGCGGCTGCAGGCCCGGAAAGAAGACGCTTTGGAATACACGGTTGATCAGTATTTGCCACTAGTAAAAGGCATCACACTAAAGGTTCTGTCGCCGCTGGAAAACGGCGGCATGGCTGAAGAGTGCATCAATGACATATTTCTATCCGTTTGGCATAATTCGAAAAAGTTCCAAGGGGATTCAGCAGCTGATTTTAAAAGATGGATCTGTGCCATTGCCAAATATAAAGCGATTGATTATTACAGAAAGGCCATTAAAAAGATGGAGCACAGTGCTGAATTACTGGATGCCAATACAGGGAATTCAGCAGAGGATGAGCTTCTGTTAATGGAGGACAGGGCTGAGCTGATGAGGTTAATCAATCTGCTCGACCCGGTTGACCGCAATATTTTTATCATGAAGTTCTTTCTGGGCTTAAAAACTGAGGAGATAGCGCTCAAGCTGGGATTGACAAATTCCTCCGTAGATAACCGCCTTTATCGGGGAAAGAAGAAACTGCAAAAAAAAGCCCTGAATCTTAATATTAGAGGGAGTATTGTATGAAGGACCTTTATGAATTATTAAATGATGTTGATATAGATGAAAATGACTTTTTTGAAATAGAAGTGACAGAAACAGAAAGGCAGAAAATTAAAAGCAGCCTGAAAAAGTCTATCAGGCGGAGACGTAAAGGACTCAGCTGGAAAAATGCTGCTGCGGCTGCAGCATTGGCTGGTTTGTCTGTTATCACAATTGGTCTGGCTTTCCCTGCATACGCTGCGAACATCCCAGTGGTTGGGGATATTTTCAGGTTTTTAGAAGGAGGAACAACAGGAATTTATGATAAGTATAAGGAAAATTCTACTGAGATAGCTTTGTCAAAAGAAAGTCACGGAATTGAAGTTGCCCTGAATGATGCGGTTTTTGATGGCAAAACAGTTGCCATTACCTACACAATTGAAAGTGAATATGACTTAGGAGATGAACATGAGCTGGAAAGGGAACCTTTTGTGCAGCCGTTTCTGCTGATTAAAGGCGAACAAGGTTGGACAGGTTTTTCCAGGCTGTCGAAAGTAGATGAAAACCATTATGTAGGAATTACGACAGCCACTACCAATAAATTTATTGAAAAGAAGGGTATCAGCGTTGAGCTGCATATGCCGAGTATCATGACTAAAAATAAACAGAAGGAAATTAAAGGAGACTGGAAATTTAATCTGGATTTAAAAGCAACAGAAAATAACGTACAAATGGTGGATCAGTATTCCGAACAAGGCGGAATTAAAGTTGAGGTTGATAAAATAACCGTGACCCCTATGTCATTCATCGTCTATTATAGTCAGCTGGTATCCCAAGAAGCCTTAAGCAATTGGCCTAATGCAGATGTGAATCTCGAAATAAAAGATGAATTAGGAAATATATACAGCGGGGAAGTGTATGGCGGCTGGTCAGATGAGGAGAAGGAGGTCCATGGATTCAGCAAGACATATGGTGAACTTAATCCGAAAGCAGCAAAGCTCATTATTACCCCCCAGATAAGGTTATATAAAGACATTGCTGAAGATGGCTCTTATATTGGTGAAAAAACATTCACATTGAAAGACATCACAGTAGATTTAAAGAAATAGCGGGGAAAGGGGCGGAGAAGAAGTTGGATCCGCCCTTTCCATTCCGTCATTCCTTCTCCTCCAGATCCTCAATCAGCTTCTTCATCTCCTCAATTTCCCTGCGCTGCGCTTCAATGATATCTTCAGAGAGCTTCTTGACCCTCGGATCCGAAATGCTGGCGCGTTCACTCGTCAGGATGGCGATGGAGTGGTGAGGGATCATCGCTTTCATCCACGCGGTGTCCTCAATGGTAGCCTGGCTGCGGACAAGCCAGAGGGAAACAGCAAACACAACAGCGCTCCCTGCTAAAATCAGATAGTTCAGCTTCTTGTTTTTATACATATTCCACATAAATAAAAGCATGACAATGGCCATGGCCGAGCCCATGATCAGCGCCATATACACCCGTGTCTCGCTGTAAAAAATATGATCGAGCTGAAAAACATTCAAATACATAAGTCCGAACATAATGACCGTCGAAACGGCAATCATCAATCCGAATCTACCGTAATGCTTCATTGCAAACCCCTCTTTCTATATAGTATCTATAATGCTCGTTCCCTTGCTGCGCCTGGAACAAACCAGAAATTCCCCAGGCGGCTTATACTGCAGGCCAGCACAAAAAGCCGGAAACAGATGTCTCCGGCTTTCCTTTTATTCCATTGTCATTTCAAAGATTGGGCCAAAAAACCTGTCCCTTCACCCTGCTCAAGCCTCCGGATTAATCTGCCTGACTATCTGCTCGCAGATCTGGTGGGTAATGAGCGAGTCTTCAATAGAAGGATCAGGGGTTTTATTCTGCCGGACAGCATCGAGAAAATGGCCGATCAGCTGGTAGAAGCCGCGTTTGTAGAGCGTGGGCTCCCAGTCGCCGAATTTGGTCACCTGAATGCTTTTGTCATGATAGTGGACCGTTTCAACAAGGGCATTGACCACAAATTTGTCCTGGCCGGTGCTGTATTCGATGATCTCCTCAGTAACCCCGCCATTGCGGTTCATAATGCCGACCGCCGTGCTGCTTTCCCCAATCAGCTGGACGATGAGGTGATCCAGCTTGCCGCCTGATCCTTTTGACTGGACAGTAACCTCCTTGACCGGCTCATCCATGAGGAAGCGCAGGGTGTCAACGACATGGATGAAGTCCTCCACCACAAATCTCCTCACGGCGTCAGGGGAGGAGAAGCGGTTCTTCTGCATCAGGATCAGGCTTGCCCTGCCATGCTCCTTCAGCTCCCTAACCCTGGGGATGAAGCGGCGGTTGAAGCCGACCATGGCAATTTTGCCTTTTTCTTTTGCCAGACTGACAATCTTTTCGGTTTCTTCTAAGTTCATGGAAACCGGCTTGTCTATGTATACATGGATGCCATGCAAAAGCAGTTTTTCTGCTATGTCAAAATGGGCCTCGGTCGCCGTGCTGACAATGACTGCTTCAGCCCCGGCAGCAATCAGCTCCTCAACAGTGCCGGCAGTTTCCCTGATTCTGTACTTATCTGCAAGCTGATTGAGCGTCTCCGCATTTCTCGTACAAAGTACAAGCTCAATATTTTCCTGTTCCGACAATACAGGCAGATAAGCCTTTTTAGCAATGTCCCCAAGGCCGATGATGCCAATTTTCATATGCTCACTCCGTTCCATTATTGATTTTACACAAATGAAATGATGATCCCGCCCTTGCCCGCATAGGTGCCCATCGTCGCACCCATATAATTGACGATGATTTCCTTCGGATGGTACCGGCTTTCAATCTCAGATTTTATATACTCCGCATCTTCGATATTCCCTGTATGGGTAATCCCGAAGACTGTATTGGAAAAATCGGCCGAACGCTCTCCGATAAGGTCTAAAGACCGTTTAAAAAACCGCTTAGTGCCGCGTACCTTTTCCAGCATTTCAATATTCCCCTTGATTCCTTCCAGGATGATCTTGATATTCAGCACCTTGGCGATGGAACCCTGGAATTTGCCGAGCCTTCCGCCTTTAACCACATTCTCCAATGTGTCGAGCAGGATAAGGATCGTCATCCGGTCCCTGATCTGCTGAAGCCCCTCGGCGATTTCCTCAAGAGGCTTTCCTTCGGCCGCCATTTCAGCTGCTTTAATAATCTGGATTCCATGCCCAAGAGACCCGCCAAGCGTGTCGAACACCGTCACGTCCGCACCGGATATTTCCTTCCCGAGGCAGGCAGACTGATACGTCCCGCTCAAGCCTGAGGAGATCGTGAAGCAGAGCATCGGCTCCCCGTTCTTTGCCAGCTCCGTAAACACATTGGCGAAGTCTGAAGGCGAAGGCTGCGAGGTTTTTGGCAGCTCATCAGAGGCGAACATTTTTTCATAAAATTCCTCCGGTGTGATTGTGATTCTCTCCTGATATTCGGAATCCCCGATCCGGACCGATAGAGGGACAACTTTAATCCTGTATTTTTCAATCAGCTCCAAGGGCAGATCGGCGGAGCTGTCTGTAATAAGCTGAACCATTGGCTTCATGCCCCCTTTATGTTGGTTATATGATTTGCTGCTGTCTCCCTGATTATAGCAATTCCGCCAAAAAAGGTATGGGCAGGTGCTTCATTTTTTAATAAATCAAATATTATGTGATCAACAATAGTGTATATCGCATAGTATATAGTATACTGTATGACATATAGCAAACAACCCAGAAATACTTGAGATCAATGAGGTGAAGCTGATGGATTCATTGCTGAACAGTTTAATGACGGAATTGAGGAGGGGGACATTGACGCTTGCGGTGCTCAGCCAGCTGGATACGCCCCAATACGGCTATTCGCTGGTGCAAAGGCTGGAAGCGGGCGGCATTGCGATTGAGCAGAGCACCCTGTACCCGCTCCTGAGAAGACTGGAAAAGCAGGAGCTTGTCACAAGCAGCTGGGATACGAGCGAAAGCAGGCCGCGCCGCTACTATGTGCTGAGTGATTACGGTACAGAGGTTTACAAAGAGCTGAAAAAAGAGTGGGAGCGGAGCACACAGGACCTTCGCGGCCTGCTGAAAGGGGATGGAAAGGATGAACCTGATTGAGCTTTACATCCAGGAGGTGGTGCGCCGCCTTCCGGAAGGCAAGCGGGAGGATATTGGACTGGAGCTGCGTTCGACAATCGAGGATATGCTTCCGGATGATTTTGAAGAGAAAGATATAAAAGAAGTGCTCATAAAGCTGGGCAGCCCGGCACGGCTGGCAGCGAATTACATGGACCGGCCCATGCACCTGATCGGCCCGCGGTATTTCGACGTTTATGTGCATCTCATCAAGCTGATTCTGCCCATCGCTGCAGTTATCGCATTCCTTGCAAATGCAGCTGTTGAAATTATGGCCAGGCACACTGGCGAATCTGCGCTCGATATTATTCTCGCTGTCTTTGGAACTGGCATTTGGGGGATGCTCGGTGCAGGCATCCAAACGCTATTCTGGCTGACACTGGTGTTTGCCGTCATCGAACGGACAGACAAAGGAAATAATCAGGAGCCGGTAACAGACAGTCTGCAAAAATGGACTCCTGATGACCTTAAAAATGTCCCTCAGATCAGCAGGGAAAAAAGGATTCCGAAGCATGAGCCGATCGCAAGCCTGATCATGACCATTATTTTCGCCGCCCTCTATTTCAACGCTGATAAGATCATCGGGCTGTATGAACAAGGCGGTGCCGGACTGGAGTTCAGGATACCGGTATTCCAGCAGGATATCCTGCTGTCCTATTGGCTAATTGTAATAGCAGCCGTCATTCTGGAGCTCGTATTGATTTCGTTTAAATGGATAAAGGGACAGTGGACGAAGGGGCTGGCAATCCTGGCAGCTGGCTCACAGGCTGTATCCTTAGCAGCCTTTATCCTGGTCTTCAGCAATGCTTCGGTTTGGAACAAGGAATTTACAGATTATATGGATGAACTCTTCCATGCTTCGCTCCGCCTCGAACACTGGGTTCTCTGGGGCGGCATTGTCTCTATCATCGTTTTTGGTGCGATAGAGGTGTACCACGCCTTCAGAAAATCCCGGATCCGATGAAAAAGAAAAGCCCGCCATAAAAGGCGGGTTTAAAGCTGTACCGGAATATCGCTCGTCAAGGCATGGGTATTTCCTTCAGTATCCTGAAAAAATGCCATCCATGTCTCGGTGTCCCCCATTTTGGCCACCATATGCGGCTCGCCTGTAAAGCCTGCCCCTTTTTCAGCGAGCTCCCTGTATGACTGCCGGATATCCCCCACCTGGAAATAAAGGACTGAGCTTGGATGGGCAAACTCTTCCTTTTCCGGCAGGCTCAGCATCAGGCGCTGTCCGCCGCACTCAAAGAACGCCATTGTCTCCATGCTGAATAAGAGGGGAAGGCCCAGTACATCCCGGTAAAACGGGACTGCTCTTTCAATATTTTTGACCGGGATGCCAATTTGGCTGATTTTCTGGATTTGCTGCATTTCTGTCACTCCTTAACTATTCTTCTTCACTAGCATAGTTGAAAAACCAGCCTCATTCTTGTCCAATCTCACCTTTTTCCGGTACTGGAGGGGGGAAAAGCCTGTTTTTTGCCTGAAAATCTTACTGAAGGAGGAAGAAGTCTGGTAACCTACTGCAAAGCTGATGTCCGTCATACTCCACTCCTCTTTTTCCAGCATCTCCTTCGCCTTTATGATCCGGAACTCTGCCAGATGCTGATGTGGCGTCCTGCCGAAGAATCCGGTATAGGTGCGGAGCAGGTGGTTAGGCGATAGGCAGGCGATTTTTGAGAGCTCGTCCAAAGAAACCGGGCTTGCATAGCAGGCCCTTATATATTCATAGGCTGTCATCAGGCGTTTATAGAGTTCCTCGCGTGTTGAACGCCGCTCGGCTCCGATAGCTGATGCTTCCTTTTTTGCAACTGACTGTTCTATGAGGATTTCCTGCATAAGCGGGTAAAATTGCTCTTCATAGGCAGCTGGATCTTCCAAAAGCAAATGTGTTTCCTGCATCCTCGCAAGCTGACCGCTAAGACCGGATCCGGGCTGGTATGTCCTTTCGAAGAATCCTTCATCATAGGCAGGACGGAAGGGGTCGCTGAGAAGATTAACAGGACTGGCAGTGAGCGATTGCAGCACCTCCCCCGCGAACCCTTTTCTGAAGAATACACAAAACGACTCGACCGGTTCTGCCTCCTCAATTGAAAGAGCATAATTTCCCTCATTCAAAAGCAGATAGCGGCCTTCTTCTACAGCGTAAGTTCCCTGGCCTTTTTTATACTGGGCATTGCCGTTCCGGAAGGTTTTGACCGAAAGCTGGCCGCTGCCTTCCCAATAAAATTCATTGCTCCTGGCATGGAGCACATAATTGGAGGTAATATTCATTCTTCTTCTCCGGATAAATTTTCTATAAATTCTATTATAACTTCTATCTCTTTTTTAGAGCCTATTATTCTTAAAATCCTGCATGAAATTCTGAAAATTATACCACCTTTTGAAAAGAGGCGTTATAATATTTCTATTCAATAAAGCAAGACTTTGGCCCTGGTCATCGTTCCTGTCAATTTACTATTATTAAAAAAGAGGGTTGTCTGCCATGAGCAAATGGTCAGTGTTTGCCTATACATCTCTAAGCTTCTTTTTTGTCATCAGCTGTACCATGGCTGTTTTCTATGGATATAAAGTGATTGCCCATCATGTTCCCCAGGAATCCGGCAAGCTTGAGGATTACCGCTATCACTTTGTGCTTGTGCCGGAGGAATTGGATAATGAGTACTGGAGGCTTGTTGAAAAAGGGGCCAGGAAGGCTTCGGAGGAAGCGGGTGTTGTCCTCGAATATGCCGGTCCGAATCAGGCCAGCATTGATGAACATCTGGAAACCATTGAAAAGGCAGCTGCCTCTAAAGTTGATGGCATCATCACCCAGGGCCTTAGCGATGAGCAGTTCACGCCGCTTATCAACAAAGTGGTCGAGAAAACCCCTGTTATCACCATTGATACAGATGCAGCCAACAGTGAACGCCTAGCCTATATCGGCACTGATAATTATTATGCCGGCTATCTGGCCGGAAGGGCGCTTGTAAAGGATATGAACGGAAAGGCTGAAGTCGCCATCATCACCGGCAATTTCTATGCAAACCACCAGATCCAGCGGGTAAACGGCTTCAAGGCTGCAGTCGGAAGCGAAAAGAATATCCGGATCATTGATGTGGAAGAGTCGGAAATCAGCAGGGTAAAGGCAGCCGAAAAGGCATACCAGATTTTAAAAGAGCATCCAAATGTAACCGCTTTCTATGGAACCAGTGCCCTTGATGCCATCGGGATCGCCCAGGTGGTTGAAATGATGCAGAAGCAGGGGGACATTTATATCATGGGATTCGACACGCTTCCTGAAACCCTGGATTATATGAAGAATGGCACCATCCAGGGAACAGTCGTCCAGGAGCCGTTCGAGATGGGCTATCAGTCCGTGCGGATGATGATAGACCTGCTTGAAGGCAGGGAGGTTCCGCCTCTTGTCCACACCGACACAAAGATTCTGAGAAAAGCAGACCTGCCGATCAGCAGTCAGGAACAAATCAGGGAGGTCCACTAATATGCTGTTCCGCATAAGGTCAAAGCTGCTCTTATATTTTATTGTCCTCGTCGCCCTTCTGACTTCTGTCGGCCTGTTTTTCTATAAAGCAAGCGAAAAATTGGTCACAGAGTATGACAACAGCTTTGAGAGATTCCTTCTTCTTAACGATATCTCACAGCGGACCGATTTGGTGACAGAGAAGCTGAAGGCCTATATCACAGATAAGGACCATACGTACCTGATTGAATATGAGCAGGAAAAAATAAAGCTTGTGGATGACCAGAAAAGGCTCTATGAAATTATGGGCACTAATGATCTGACGCTCGTTAACTATAAGAACATGATCGACAGCTTCCTGGAGGAAACAGATGCCTCACTGGAAGCCTTTCAGCGGGATGAAATCAACACCTACTCGGGCCATCTGAATGAGGTGCTTAAAATCGGCGGTTTTCTCCAGGAAAATACGCTTGCCCTGCTAAACAATAAATTGACCGACTACCGTTCCTTCTACAGGCAGATGGAGCAGCAGAATCACTATTATAAGATGCTTTCCCTGTCCCTCTTTGCCGCAGCCTTCTTTTTAAGCACGCTGCTCGCCTTCTGGATATCAGGAGGGATTACGAAGCCAATCTCCAAGCTTTCAGAGGCGGCGAGGCAGATTGCAAAAGGGAATCTGGAAGGCGAAGAAATCAAAGTGGCGGCCAAGGATGAACTGAAGCTGCTGACAGATACCTTCAACCAGATGAGGGAAAACCTAAGGACACTGGTCATTGAAATCAAGCAGAAGTCAGAATTGGATAAGCTGCTGAAGGAGCTGGAGCTCAGGAGTCTCCAGAACCAGATCAATCCGCATTTTCTATTCAATACACTGAATACGATATCTAAAATGGCGTATCTGGAGGATGCCGAGGAAACCTCGCGCCTCATTGAATCTGTTGGGGCGCTGCTTCGCTACAACCTGGGGGATCTGGACAAAGCCTCGACTCTCAGGGAGGAGGTCAGGGTGGTAAAGGAGTATTTTTATATCCAGCAGACGCGCTTTGGAGACCGCATCCGCTTTATCACTGACATTGAAGAAGACTGCCTGGACATCGAAATACCGGGGCTGACCCTGCAGCCATTAATAGAAAATGCCTTCATACACGGGGTGGAAGAGTATGAGGAAAATGGGGTCATCCGCCTGGGCATCAACCGCAGAAGTGATGAGATTCTTGTAGAAGTCAGCGATAACGGCCCCGGGATGGACCCGCAAGCCAAAAGAAGGCTCCTGGCCTATGCAGAGGGGCTGGAGGAAACTGTGCCCAAGGAGCAGCCAACCGGACACTCGACAGGCATCGGGGTCAGGAATGTCATGAAGAGGCTGCAGCTGTTTTATCAGAAAATGGATGTCGTGGAAATCGAATCAGCGCCTGGGAAGGGAACAACTTTCAGGCTGGTGATCCCAGCCAGGGCAAAAGGGGGAGAAAAGCTTGCTCAAAGTACTGGTCGTTGATGATGAGGTATTGGAGAGAAAGGCCGTAGCCAAAATGATCCGCAGCTCATTCAATCATGCCGAGGTGGTAGGGGAAGCAGCCAATGGACGGATCGCGATTGAAATGGCAGTAGAGCATGAGCCGGATATTATATTTATGGATATTAAAATGCCGGGCGTGGACGGAATCGAGGCTGTCCGGGAAATCAGGAAAATCAGGCCGGAAACGCGATTCATCATGGTATCTGCTTTTGATACCTTCGAATATGCCAAGAAGGTGATGCAGCAGGGGGTAAAGCAGTATATCCTGAAACCGAGCTCAAAAGCAGATATCACCGCAGCCTTTGAAAGCGCGGCCGGCGAAATCATGGAAGAGCGCAGGAAAAGGGAGGAAGAGCGGAGCCTTAAGGAAAACCTTGAAAAAGCAGTATCCATTGCCCAAAAAGAGTGGGTCGCTTCCCTCATGATGAACCAGGTGCAGGACATCACCTTTGAGAGCTGGAGCCGGCTTTTGGGCACTGAAATCCTCTCCGGCTATATCATGCTGTTCAGCTATCAGCCTAAGCCTGGCAGGGAAGCTGCTGAGGACCGGAAAAAAGAGTGGTACAGCTGGCTCAAAGAAACACTCTCCAGCCTGCCTGAAAACCAGGAGGCCATGGTCGGGCCTCTCGTTGACGATCAGGTTCCTGTGTTATTCCTTTGCCAAAAACCGACTGAAAAAATGCACTTCAAATCCAAGTCCCAAACTGTTCTGGATGCTCTTCTTGCCAGATTCTCCAAGAAATTCGGAGAAGCGGAATTGAAGGCAGGAATTGGCCACCCGTACGAGGAGGCGCAGGATCTTACTAAATCCTATCACGAAAGCGTCCTGGCCCTTCGGAAGCTCTTGCAGCTGCCCGGACGGTCTTACTTATTCGGGGAAAAGCAGGGGAAAACGGCCGCAGGAAGCCTGCCGCCTGGCTATAACGCAGAGAAAGAGCTGCTGGAAGCGTTGCGCCAGGCAGATGTGAACCATGTCCTGTCTGCCTTTGACCGCTTTATGGTCAGCCATGCTGAGGAAGCACAGGAAACAGCGGACATCCGCAGGTCTCTTCAAGAGCTGTTTGTGCTGGTATCGAGAATGCTTTATGAACTCGGCATTGACTACAGGCAGGTGCCCGAGCTCAGCGATTCTGAAGACAGCGCGGTCCTGTTTGAGCAGGGAAAGAATCATCTTCTCCGCATAGTCCGGGATGTGCAGGCATGGCGGAACAGCCATGCCAAAGATATGCTTTATAAAGCAAAGGAATATATCGAAGCCCATTATGCCGAGGCACTTACCCTCGAATCGGCTGCTGAACATGTAGACTTGAGCCCGTTCTATTTTTCCAAGCTGTTCAAAGACCGCTTCGGGATGACCTTCATCGATTTCGTCACCGACGTCCGGATCAGGAAGGCAAAGCATTTCCTCAAGGAAGGCTCCCTCAGCCTGAAGGAAATCTGCTACAGCATAGGCTACAAAGATCCCAACTACTTCAGCCGCGTCTTCAAAAAACACACCGGCCTCTCGCCAACCGAATACCGCAAGGAAAGCTGAAGGACTCCAAATTTGGGGTCTTTTTTTATAAAAAGGGAAAAGTGTTTCTCTCCAACAGTGGAACGCAAAAAAAGTTTCAAAAACCTGTTGGTTGGAGTGGAAGGCACGTAGACTCCTGCGGGAGATAGCGGAAGAGTTGAGACCCCACAGGAGCTTGCTCCGAGGAGGCTCAACTCCGCCCCGCGGAAAGCGAAGTGCCTGGAACGGAAACCAACTCCCCCTTGACAAGGAACTCCCTTTTTGAAAATTCCTATATAATCAAGATTTCTAATGGGTGAACGCGCTTTCACAAAATAATCTAGAAAATCACAATTTAATGCTAGTTATTCCAAATATAAATCTCCTACTCTCCTGCTACTATATTTGTAAGGGCTTACAAACTAAAACCAAAAGGGGATTGGGAAAATGGCTAAAAAGAAAAAAGGTTTGCTTTTATCACTTACGGTTGCATCAAGCATCATGCTGGCTGCTGGCTGCAGCAGCGATTCGACTGGCGGATCAGGGGATTCAGGCAAGGAGGAAGGCCTTCCGGCTGTCGGGGCAACCATCTACAAATTTGATGATAACTTCATGTCCTATGTGCGCCGCGCAATGGAGGATTCCGCAAAGGATCAGGCTAACCTGATGCTCAATGACTCCCAAAACGACCAGGCAAAGCAGATCGAACAAGTCGATACACTGATCGCCAAAGGAGCAAAGTCTCTGGCCATCAACCTGGTTGATCCAAAAGCGGCACAGACCGTTATTGATAAAGCAAAAGCAAAGGACCTGCCGGTTATCTTCTTCAACAAAGAGCCGGATGCAGCGGTCATGAATGGTTATGACAAAGCGTACTATGTCGGAACGACTTCTTCCGAATCAGGTGTAATCCAGGGTGAATTGATTGCCAAGCAGTGGGAAGCGAATGAAGCGGCATGGGATAAAAATGGAGACGGCAAAATCCAATATGTGCTCCTGAAAGGCGAGCCGGGCCACCCGGATGCCGAAGCCCGCACCAAATATGCAATTGACACAGTCAAGGGCATCGGCATTGAAACAGAAGAACTGGCAATGGATACAGGTATGTGGGATGCAACGAAGGCAACCGAAAAAATGGATGCCTGGCTGGCAAAATACAGCGACCAGATTGAATTCGTCATCGCCAACAATGACGGCATGGCACTCGGGGCAATTGCTTCCCTTGAAAAAGCAGGCTATTTCTCCGGAGATAAATTCATGCCTGTCGTAGGCGTCGACGCTATTCCGGAAGCATTGGATATGATCGAAAACGGCAAAATGGTCGGAACGGTCCTGAACGATGCACAGAACCAAGGGAAAGCGACCGTCCAGCTTGCAGTCAACGCTGCAAATGGCAAAGACGTGCTTGACGGAACAGAATGGGAGCTTGACGAAGCCAAAGCCGTCCGCGTTCCTTACGTAGAAGTGACGAAAGATAATATCGACGTCGGCAAGAATGCTTACAAGTAAGAACTGCGCCTCAATTTTATGGCAGCAGAATAATAGATAAAAAGAGTTTTTCCAACAATGGGGGGCTTGCTGTGCGGGTCTCTCATTGTTTTCCAAAAAATAGCCGGCAGGATGAAACAGCCATAACAGGCAGTGCCGGCACATGCAGAAGGGCAAGCAAGGAGGTGCACTCATGCCGGAAACAAACGGAGCAGTGCTGCTGGAAATGAAAAATCTAACAAAAAGATTCCCCGGGGTCATCGCCCTGAACAACGTCTCCCTCAAGGTAAGGGCAGGGACAGTGCATGCGCTGATGGGGGAAAATGGAGCAGGCAAATCAACTTTGATGAAATGCCTTTTCGGCATCTATTCAATGGACGAGGGACAGATCCTCCTCGAAGGCCGGGAGGTAGCTTTTGCCAGTTCGAAGCAGGCGCTGGAAAGCGGGGTCTCCATGGTCCACCAGGAGCTCAACCAGGTGCGCCAGCAGAATGTCATGGATAATATCTGGCTTGGCCGCTACCCGAAGAAAGGCATCTTCATTGATGAGAAAAAGATGTATGAAGATACGGCAGCCATTTTTAAAAGCCTGGACATCCGCATCGATCCGTCCAGCAAGGTAAGCTCTCTCTCGGTTTCAGAAATGCAGATGGTTGAGATCGCCAAGGCGGTTTCCTACCAGTCCAAAATCATCGTCATGGACGAACCGACCTCATCACTGACAGAAAAAGAAGTAAATCATTTATTTAAGATCATCAAAAAGCTGCAAAGTGAAAATGTAGCCATTATCTATATATCCCACAAAATGGAGGAAATCCTCCAGATATCCGATGAAGTGACGATCATGCGCGATGGACAGTATATCGCGACAAAGAGCGCCGAGGAGCTGACAACAGATGAAATCATCCGCCTCATGGTCGGACGCGATTTGTCACAGCGGTTCCCGGAAAAGGTGAACAAGCCGGGAGAGGTTATTTTAAAGGTTTCCGGCCTCACAGCGGAGGCAAAGCATTCTTTCTCTGATATCGGCTTCGAACTGAGAAAGGGAGAAATCCTTGGCATCGCAGGGCTGGTCGGCTCAAAGCGGACCGAGGTGGTGGAAGCACTGTTTGGCATGAGGGGCGTGAAGTCAGGAAAGGTTGAGCTTCACGGGAAGGAAGTCCACAACCATTCCCCGCAGCATGCCATCAAGAACGGCTTTGCACTCGTTACAGAGGAAAGAAGATCTACCGGCATCTTCCCGGAGTTGAGCATCAGCTTCAACTCTATCATTGCCAATCTGAAGAAATACAGGAAAGGCATTTTCCTTTCAGACGGCAAGGTGGCAGAGGATACGAAATGGGTCATTGATTCCATGAATGTCCGGACACCGTCGCAGAAAACATCCATCGGCAGCTTGTCCGGAGGGAATCAGCAGAAGGTCATTATCGGCCGCTGGCTCCTCACAAGGCCTGAAATCCTGCTGTTGGATGAACCGACGCGGGGAATCGATGTCGGGGCCAAATTTGAAATATACCAGCTGATCAGCGAACTGGCGGCAGAAGGCAAGGGGATCATTTTCATCTCATCAGAAATGCCCGAGCTGCTGGGCGTGAGTGACCGGATCATGGTCATGAGCAACGGGAAACTGGCTGGGATACTGGATACTGCAGAAGCCTCGCAGGAAGAAATCATGCGGCTCGCTGCGATGTACTAGGAGGAAACACACATGAACAAAGCGGAAAAAAGATTCGATGCAGCCAAATGGCTCGTCGACAATGTCATATATGTCGTACTGGTCCTGCTTGTCATCGGGATCATCATTGCGTCACCTGACTTTCTATCAATCACGAACTTTATCAATATCCTGAGCCAGTCTTCATCCAGGATCATCATTGCCCTCGGGGTAGCAGGTATTCTGATCACTGCCGGGACAGACCTGTCAGCGGGAAGGCTTGTCGGACTCGCTGCTGTTGTGTCAGCATCAATGCTGCAGGCTTCTGATTATGCTTATAAAATGTATCCGAATCTTGCTGAGCTGCCGATCATCGTACCGATCCTGATTGCCATGGCGGTCACAGGCCTGTTCGGGGCGCTCAATGGTGTCATCGTTTCCAAGTTCCATGTACCGCCGTTCATTGCCACCCTTGGCATGATGATCGGCGTCTACGGCGTCACTTCGATCTACTTTGACCGCCCGCCATACGGCGCCCAGCCGATCGGCGGACTGAGCCAGAGCTTCACAACATTCGCCCAGAGGGGAATCCCGATCGGCCAGTATGAACTGCCATACCTTGTCATTTATGCGGCTGTTGTTTCCATCATCATCTGGGTGATCTGGAACAAGACCCAGCTTGGGAAAAATATGTACGCAATCGGCGGAAATCCTGAGGCAGCAAAGGTTTCAGGCGTCAACGTGGCAAGGAATATCATCCTGATCTATCTGATCGCAGGCCTTCTCTACGGCTTCTCCGGCACCCTTGAAGCCGGGCGTGTAGGAAGTGCTACGAATAATACAGGAAATATGTATGAACTCGATGCCATCGCAGCCTGTGTTGTCGGCGGGGTATCTTTATCCGGCGGGATCGGCACCGTGCCGGGCGTCATCACCGGCGTACTGATTTTCCAGATCATCAACTACGGACTCGCCTTCCTTGGCGTCAGCCCATATATCCAATTCATTGTAAAAGGCGCCATCATCATCGTCGCGGTCGCCTTTGATATGAGAAAGCACGCGAAGAAAAAATAGCCATCCAGGCTGTGTTTCGCATTTCCATCATCCTGTGCTATACTTGCCAGACATATCCGGCAAAAGGAGCTCAGACCATGAAATTCCTCAAATCACAAATGAAGCAGCTGGTTAAGCAGAACAAAGAACTGCAGCTGCGTTTAAAAGAGCTCGAAAAAGAGCATATGCTTGAAAAGAACTTCGCTCTAAAAGCCTTGTACCACGCAGAGGTTGCAGACGGAGGGAAATATCAGACCGCCTATCAAGCTTTGGACCTGCCTAAAAGGTAGGTCTTTTTTTTTGTCCATTTTAAAAAGGCAAGGACTTTTTCCATCATCTTCCGGTTTGATGGACGGGCAGTGGAGGGAAAAGATGTAAAAAAACTATACATATATAGTAAAGGGGGAGGGCCTCATGAGCCAAATCAAAGTAACTGTCGGGATTCCGGTCTATAACTCTGCCAATCATATCAGCATCTGCCTGGATTCGATCCTGAATCAGTCGATGGAACAGGAGAGCATTGAAATCATCATGGTGAATGACGGGTCGACCGACAGTTCCGGACAAGTGCTGGACAGCTACGCAAGCTCCCATCCGAATATTACTGTCATCCATCAGAAAAATACAGGAGGGCCGGGCGCCCCGCGCAATACAATTATGAAACAAGCCCGCGGAGAGTTTATCTTTTTCGTGGATGCGGATGATTATCTGGGTCCGGAGGCGTTGGAGCGGATGTACAAGATGGGGAATGACAACCATTCTGACATTATTGTAGGAAAATTCACAGGAGTGAATGGGCGATGGGTGGCCAAGTCGATGTTTGCAGCGAATGAGCCGTTCACCAATGTGTATGAATCAAATGTGCTCGAAGCGATCGGCCCTACAAAAATGTTCCGCCGCCGCTTTCTGCTTGATCATGATATCACCTTCCCGGTAGGGATCTGCACAGCAGAGGACCAGCCATTCATGGTAAAGGCCTATGTCCTGGCACGCGGCATTTCAATCGTAGCGGATTATCCTTGCTATTATGTGGTCAATCATAAAGATAAGCAGCATGCGAGCGTCATCCAGGTCCAGCCGCGGGACTATTATAAAACGCTTGAAGAATCTGTGAAGGTCATCCACCGCTATGCCGAGAATGAAGAGAAACGGAATCTGTTAAAAGCAAAATATTTAAAGAAAGAGCTGACAACCGGAAGAAGCATCCTGTTTGCCGGCTCTCAAATGGGCCTCGATGAAAAGGTCCGCTGGCTCAGTGAACTGAACCAATTTTTATACAGCTGGGTAGACGAGAAAACAGAAAAGCTTCTGCCGCTCAACATGAGGGCCTTCCTTTTCCTAGTGAAGCGAGGGGATCTGGAGAGGCTGAAGGCGCTCTCCGGCCTGGAGTCAGTCCAGGCTTAGGGTGGAGGGATGCTTAAAAGGCCAGCATCCCGGAGATTACCGTTACTGCCCTTCCGCCAACTGTAATCCGGATATTCTCCCCATCGGAGCTGACGCCCGCTTCAAGCAGTCCCGGCCTGCCGGCTGCATGCCCCTGGCCTATGACCAGCTTATGGCTTCTTCCACGTTCAAGAATACGCTCGAGCATTAAATATCCAATGAGGGCGCCATTCGCGGAGCCTGTGACAGGATCTTCCCTGATGCCCGCAGCAGGAGCAAAATCCCTTGTATAGATGTCATATTCCATGCCCTTAGCATCAAAAGTAAACAAATGCGTCGTGCTGATCCCCAGCCGGCGGTTATGCTCCTCCACCAGATCGAACTGTGGTGCTGCCTGATCGATTGCTTCACGGGTCTTCAAGGGGACAAGCAGATGCCAGTTCCCTGTATACCCCAGCCTGACAGGATAACGCTCGTCAATGTCGGCAGAAGAAACGCCGATCATCCTGCACAGGTCTTCCAGGACATATTCTATTTCTTTTACTTCCGGTGATATTTGAGTCATTTCTGCAGAAAGGAGCTTTCCTCCGTCTGTCTGAAAAGTAACCGGCACGATGCCAATATTGGTCTCAAAACGGATTTCCCTGCTGTGCTTGAGCCAATCTGATTCGGACGCCATGATCCAGGCGGCGCTCAAGGTCGCATGGCCGCAGAAATCGATCTCGCAGGAAGGCGTAAAATAGCGGACCCTGAAATCGGCATTTTCGCTGCCTGAAGGAGATAGAAAAGCAGTTTCAGACAGATTGAATTCACGAGCTGCCAGCTGCATCTCTTCTTCCTCCAGGATTGCGGCTTCCGGGACCACACCGGCAGGATTGCCGCCAAATGCCTGATCAGTAAAGGCATCCACCTGATAAAATTTGATATTTTTCAACAAAAACTCCTCCTTCTTTTCCTATTTTCAAGAAAATTCTTGCAAAAAGATAGGGATTCCGGCCTTTCTTCCCGAATAGGATAGAGATGCCGGCAAATCTATTATACAGAATCACTGCCGAATCTAGTGAAAACAGAGAAGAAGGGGGAAAACTAAAATGCTGTCTTTTTCCAAACCGGATGTTGAGTATTTTTTCCAGACCTTTGGGATCCAGACATTTGCTGTAAGCCCGGATGAATCGCAGCTGGTGTTCAGCACAAACCTGAACGGGAAATACAATCTATGGGCGATGGATCTGCCAAACCAGTTTCCTTATCCATTAAGCTTCCAGAACCAAAGCTGCCAGGAGATAGAATATGATAAGGAAGGGCGCTTCCTGCTTGCTGTCATCGACTCGGACGGCGACGAAAACGGCCAGGTCTATGCTCTGCCGAGGAATGGCGGCGAATTAAAGCCTATCCGCACACACGAAAATGCCCGGCATATGGGACTGATCGCCTCTAAGGATGGAAAGACACTTTATTATACGTCCAGCAAGGAAGATGCCACCTTTTTGAAGGCGTACGCCTATAATATGGAGACGGGAGAAGAAAAGGTCCTGCTTCACGGCCGGGATGCGGCCACCTTCCTGACAGCCAAAAGCCCTGATGAGAAGCGCTTTGTCTTTGGCAGGATGTTCGCGAATACATACTCGCTTGCCTATGCCTGGGATGGCGAGAAAGAGGTTCTGCTGACGCCTGAGGCAGAGCCGCAGCATACAGTCACTGATGCTGTCTTTACTTCGGAAAACGATATCTATCTTGTAACCAACTATAAAGAAGACTTATCTTATTTAGCTAAATTCAGTCTGGAAACGAACGAATTCACAAAAGTGCTTTCGCTTGATGGGGAAGACTTTTCAGGGCTGAAATTTGATAAAAAAGCCCGCGCCCTGTATATCAGCAGCCAAAAAGGAGCAGAGGACCATCTCTTCCGCTACGGGCTTGAGGAAGGCAAGGCAGAGCAGCTGGAGCTCCCTGCGAGCACCATCGACGGGCTGTCAGTGGCAGAGTCCGGAAACCTTTATCTGCTAGGCAGGTCTGCAGTCACTCCTCCTAATCTTTATAAATATGAAAAGGGCAAATGGACACAGCTGACCAATAATCGTGTGCCTGGCGTCAGTGAAGAGGAAATGGCAGAACCTGAAATCCTGCACTATCCATCGTACGACGGACTTGAGATCGAGGCGCTCTTCTTCAGGGCCAAGGAGGAAAACAGCAACGGACATGTCATCCTCTGGCCGCACGGCGGGCCTCAGGCAGCAGAAAGGGCTTCTTTCCGCTCTCTGTTCCAGTTCCTTGTCCACAGGGGCTACAGCATCTTTGCACCGAATTTCAGGGGCTCCTCGGGCTACGGGCTCTCTTATATGAAAATGGTCGAAGGCGACTGGGGCTATGGCCCGCGCCTGGATAATGTTGAAGGGCTTGAATGGCTCATCAAGAACGGCTATGCAGAGCGGGAGAAGCTCCTGCTGATGGGAGGAAGCTACGGCGGTTATATGGCCCTGCTCCTGCACGGCAGGCATCCTGAGTATTTTAAAGCTGTTGTGGATATCTTCGGTCCGAGCGACCTGTTCAGCTTCATCGAATCGGTTCCTGAGCACTGGAAGCCTGTCATGAACCAATGGGTCGGCGATCCGGTCAAAGACAAGGAAAAGCTGATCGAGTACTCGCCGATCACCTATCTTGATACAATGACAAAGCCGATGCTCGTCATCCAGGGAGCTAAAGACCCGCGTGTTGTCAAAGCGGAATCCGACAAGATCGTAGCTGCGCTTCAGGAGAAGGGGAGGGAAGTTGAATACATGGTCCTCGACGACGAAGGCCACGGCTTTTCGAAAAAAGACAATGAAATTAAAGTCTACCGCAAAGTTCTGGAGTTCTTTGACGGTTTTATTCAATAAGGCTTTGCCGGAAAGTACACACTGTGTGTGCGCTTTCCGGCTTTTTTGCTGCCGCCAACCCAAAAGAAAACAGGCAAGCCCACGGCCTGCCTGTCCTCACGCTTCAAAGCGTTCAAGCTCTTCACTCTCTTCAAAGTTCCGGAAGAATTCCTGGATAATCTCCTTGTCCGAATGAGGTATTTTCTCGCCTTTTACAATCTGGGCTCCATTGATGCAGCCGCTTGTGAGAAGGATTAAATCATCTTCATCGCTGACAGATAATGCTGCAAGGACGCCGTCCCTCCGAGTCGGCTCCTGCAGGATATTCCCGGCATGGGGCTTGGAAAAGCCTTTCATCACGTGGCCGACCACTTCCCAGGGGTCGAGGAAGCCGGGATGGTCGACCGATACGATTACCTGGTCTGCCTGGTTCTCAACAGCCTTTGCCATTTGCGGCATTTTTTCTTTATCCCTGATCCCGATTCCTGTAATCATCACAATAAGTCGCTTATGCGGCAGCTTTTTCGCTTCCTTCAGCAGACTTTTGAGGGCGACCGGCGTATGTGCGTAGTCAATGATAATCTTCCTCCGGCCGAATTCCTTCAGCACTTCAAAGCGCCCTGACGGATTCTCTACGCGCGGGAGGGCCTCAATGATCTGTCCGATCGTAAAGCCAAGGTGCATGGCCGTACAGATGGCTGATAGGAGGTTTGCCACATTATAGCTGCCAAACACAGGCGTCCGGACAATATAAGAATCATTCCCAAGCTTCAATTCAAAGCTTGTCCCATCATTTGTCACTCTGATGTTGGAAGCCTTTACATCGGCAGCAGAATCCTTTTTCAGGCTGTAGGTGAGAAGGCTGCCCTGGAAGTCCTTAATGATGTCAGCGCCCATCCCTTCGTCATCAAGATTTACGACGGCCCGCTTCGCCTGGCGGAACAGCTTCAGCTTTGCCTGCTTATAATTCTCAAAGGTTTTATGGAATTCAAGATGCTCTGGCGACAGATTCGTATGAATGGCCACATCAAAGTTAATGCCGGCGGTCCGCTGCTGCTCAATGGCAACGGAAGAGACCTCCATGGCGGCGAGCTGGTCTCCGCGCTTGGCGAAATCAGCAAAAATGGCATGCAGATCGCTCGCCTCAGGAGTAGTCGGTGTGGACTGGACAAAGCTGACCGGGCCCTTGGACGAGAGCACCCCGTTGGTGCCAATCGAACCGGAGGGGATGCCGAGTGCCGTCATCAGTGATTTCACAAAAGCCGCAACAGTCGTTTTGCCGTTAGTGCCGGTAATGCCGACAGTATGTATTTTTTCATGGATCCTTCCATGGAATATAATCGATAATTGGGCAAGGAAAGCCCGTGCATCTTCCGTTTGGAGAAAGGTAAGCTGCGGGAATTTTTCGCTGAATTCCTCTAGAATGGCAGCATTCTCGCCTGCAAGGACAGCTGCGCCCTTTGCAATGGCTTCTTCCAGGAATGTATGGCCGTCATGATTTTCGCCGCCCATGCAGACAAAGACCGATTGAGGGCCTGCATTGCGGGAATCATATGTGATGCTATTTATTTTTTGGCTGGGGCTGCCCCATCTCTGCCTGATGTTCAGCTGACCATATTGCTCAAAGTAGATGTCCATAGTGATGCTATCTAAACCCCCTGTAATAAAAGCCTGAATTGGCACATTTTTCGACAATGCGCCATATACCTATACCCATACTAAAAGTATTTACACATTCAATTGAAAAAATGTACCTTATGAATGTGCTCCGGTAATTCAGGATATTGGAGGCAGAAAAAAAGGCGAAGATTAAATCTCCGCCCCTGACATTATGCTTTCTCTTCAAATAGCTTTGCGATTTCTATGATGACATTCGCTGCTTTTTCCATATTATCAACTGAAATATATTCATATTTCCCGTGGTAGTTTTCGCCGCCTGTGAAAATATTCGGCGTCGGAAGCCCCATATAGGAAAGCTGGGAGCCGTCCGTGCCGCCCCTGATCGGAAGGATTTGCGGCTCGATATCAAGCTTTTTCATTGCCTCTCCGGCAATGTCGACAATCTCGATGACAGGCTCGATTTTCTCTTTCATGTTATAGTACTGGTCCTTAAGCTCAAGCTGGATGCGCTCTTTTCCGTATTTCTCCTGCAGTGTGGCAACAGCTTTTTGAAGCAGGTCTTTTTTATGTTCAAATTCCGTACGGTCAAAATCACGGATAATATAGCTCATCTCTGTCTTTTCCACGTCTCCTTTGAATGAGCCGAGGTGGAAGAAGCCTTCATAGCCTTCAGTCAGTTCAGGTGCCTGTTCCTGCGGCAGGCTGTTTTGCAGCTCCATCGCAATTTTGATGCTATTGACCATTTTTCCTTTGGCAGAGCCAGGATGGATATTGGTGCCGTTAACGGTGATCTTGGCTCCCGCTGCACTGAAGCTTTCATACTGAAGTTCACCGAGCGGCCCTCCGTCCATTGTGTATGCATAGGTGGCATTGAAGGCTTCCACATCAAATTTGTGCGGGCCTCTGCCGATTTCCTCATCTGGTGTAAAAGCGACCCTTATCGCTCCATGCTTGATTTCCGGGTGCTTGATGAGGTATTCCATCGCCGTCATGATCTCAGCGATTCCTGCCTTATTGTCAGCCCCGAGAAGGGTAGTGCCATCAGTTGTAATCAGTGTATGGCCCTTATACTGCTCCAGGCTTGGAAAATCCTTCGGTGAAAGCACAATATGTAAAGAATCGTTCAGGACAATATCCCCGCCATCATAATTTTCGGTAATCTGCGGGTTGACGTTTTTGCCGGTAAAGTCGGTAGCTGTATCCACATGGGCAAGGAAGCCGATGACAGGAACCTGCTTTTCTGTATTGGAAGGGAGAGTGGCCATGACATAGCCGTTGTCGTCCATTGCTGCATCCTCCATGCCAATGGCTTTGAGCTCGTCTACAAGCTTCTTGCCAAGGTCCAGCTGTCCAGGGGTGGAAGGGCAGGTTGTGCTGTTATCGTCTGACTGTGTGTCCATTTTTGCATACGAAACCAGGCGTTCAATCAGGTCTTTTTTCATCAGAATCACTCCAAGCTTTTTTCTTTCATCATATCATTTTTGTTTCGGGAAGCGAATAAAAAAAGGCACAAAAGCAGAACTTTTGTGCCATGTTTTTTTTGAAAAATGGGGATTGAATTGGCTGACTTGTCACAAACCTGTTTTTGGCCATATTAATGGAGCTGGTAAAAAAAGTTTATAAGCCCTGTTGATTGGAGTGCAAGGCACGTAGACTCCTGTGGGATTGCAGCGGCAAAGCTGAGATCCCGCAGGAGCGACAGCGACGAGGAAGCTCAGCGCCGCCCCGCGGAAAGCGAAGTGCCTGGAACGGAAATCAACAGCCCCAATATTAAACAAAAAAGAATAAACAAACCAGCTTCTTTAATCCTAAGTATGTCTTTAACCTTAACGCTGAAAGAACTCAATCCATTCTCTGTCAGGCCCGTAAAAAAAGAAATACTTGTAGCCATTCGGGAGAGTGGTGATTTCCTGGTCTATGAGTTCAATTCCAAGCTCCTTGAGACGGGTGAATTCGCCCTCCACATCATCGGTGCTGACCGCAAAATGATGGACCGTACCTTCCTCCGGGAGCTGGTCATTATAGCCTTGAATCAGCTCCAGCTCAGTCTCTTCATTCCCGCTGAAGCCAAGGAATGCAAGCTTAATGACACCGTTTGAATGGGGCACCTCTGCCTTCAGCTCCATGCCGACAGTGTTGGTATAAAACTCTATTGATTTCTCTATATTTTTAACCATTACTCCTACATGGTCGATTCTTTTTCCTGCCATAAAAACATCTCCTCACTATTATTTTGCAATCATTTCCCAGGAAACCTAGCACTTTAGTACCTGCTGTATCACCCGGTTTGTCAGGTTAGGGACAATCTCAAGTGAATATTTCATTTCCATGCGCTCCAGTTTCTTGTGTGCATCCAGCCCGTATGGCCCTATATTGATGACAGGCACATTCATTTCGCGGATATCACTGTATTCCACATAATGCTTTGTTCCCCATCCAGGGTTATTGTCAGATACAGCACTGATACCAGCTTCATCATCGCTGAGTGCGATAAAACTCATGTCCGATATATAAGGGAAAAAGTTCTTTGCGATGATTGGGTGAGGATAGGAAGGCTGGATTTCTTCCACCGCCTGATCCAAAGCTTCAATAAGCCTTCTTTCATCCTCCGTCTGTCCGGAAAGCTCAATTCTCGGCGAGTATAAAGAAGAGTAGAAAAGAATCATCGCCGGGCTCTTATCCTTCATCCACTTCCATGCTTCTTCCACGACTCGAGCTGCATACATTCTTGTATCTAAAGTGTTATCAAGGAGCAATTCTTCTTTAAAGCCGTCCATATGGTCAGTATAGGCTTGCCCATGCTCATCCACCAGCATCCTGTGCATCTCCTCATATGTGTAGACGCGCGGCTGCCAGGGCAGCTCGGCATATGGTTCGCCGCTCATTTCGGCAAATTGCCGGTTCCGCTGTTCAAAGGAAGAGAGGGCGCTATTGAAGGCGATATAGGCTTGCTCCTTCAGCTTCTCCAATACTTCCTTTGGTGACCATGAATGAATGAAGAAATTATAGTAGACATAAGCACTCAGTGCCGTCTGGACTGTATAGGAAGGCTTGAGGTCGGTCTGCTTCAGAGATACCGGGGGAACTGTTGTTTCCCCAAGCGCTTCATTGCTCAGTTCCGGATTATAGCTGATCTGCCTTGTCAGTTCAGCAGCAAGGAAATTCGGATCCAGACCTTCAAAGCAGGAGCCAACATGTGTTTCAGCGCCTGTTATGAAGAAGGAGGGGAGGAGCTTCCCAACCGTTCCTTTGTAGATATACCGGTTTGTATCTCCCTCAAATCGGGGGGAGACAAAGTCAGCATTAATGGCTGCAGCATAATGGAACTTATGCTCATCCTTCCATTTCTTCAAGGTCTTCAAAGCAGACAGGACTCCATGTGAACCGTCCTCTTCATCACATTCTGCAAGGAAGACGAGATTTCCTTCTAATTCTTCCGGATGCTCAGAATAGTACTTTAAAAGATAGAGATGGCTTGCAAGCCCGCTCTTCATATCAAGCACACCTCTGCCAAACATCCAGTCGCCGGATTCAAGCTGTTCCTTTGCTCCGGAAGGGAGTTCTTCATTCCTGAACAGGTCTGCAAGCTGATCCGGGTCGCATGCTGCATCACGGAGCTGATTGAAATCATCGATACCGACAGTATCCATATGTCCCATCAGAATGACTGTGCGGCTGTTTTTTCTTTTAGTTCCTTTCACAAAAGCCAGTACATTATACCGTTCCAATTCATCATCTATTGTCTGCTCTATAACGAGCTGTCCACTGTTCTCCGCAAAATAGGGGAACGAGGATAAGAGTGTATATAAAGAATGGGCGATCACCTTCTCGCCATTTGTATTTACTATGCTTTCGATATTGACCAGCTGTTTCGTAATGGCCAAAGTTTCTTCGCGGCAATTAAGCATCTTCATCAAGCTCTCCTTTTATCTAGTAAACTGTTAATGTATTAAAATTATCCTATTTTTGGAACGGTCGTCAAGGGGACTGTTTTTTAACTGTTTAAAGTTCCTGGAAGGGGAGGAGAGCAATAGATTTTTAAGAAGAAAAAAGGAGTTAAATAGGTTGAAAACAAATTTGTTTACTTGTTTGCGTATATGTTTGCAAATGAAAACAATAATGTGAACTTGCAAACAAATTGTATACATAATGTTTATAAAAATGTTTACAAGTTTACAAAGTTGTTTAAATACTGATTTGACAACGTTTTTTGAAAAAGAGATAAAGTTTGCGTAATGTTTACAATCTAACATTTATATTACTTTATATGAAACTCATTGAATATTTTCCAAATATTAATTAAGCTTAAGATAATTGCTTGTACGATAAGCAAGGTACAATGTGAAAGGAATGGTAGATTTGAAAAACCCGAGAATAGCAGCAGTAGACGTAGGCAATGATTCGCTTAAAGCCTTATTCGGAAAATTGGATTATGAATTGAATATACCGAATGTCATTGCGAGGGATGTTGCGGACAGACCGGTAATCGGCATAGAAGAATTAGACAGCAAAGAACCTTTGGACGGGATTCATGTTAAAGTTCATTCCCCAGCATTAAAAGACAATAATGCAATCTATCGTGTAGGAACACTGGCAACTAAAAGCGACAATGCTTCCGAGCTTGATCCCGGCAGCAGTAAATCCGAGGAAGACCAGACGCTTGTCATGCTTTTCGTTTCACTTGCCCTTGATGCGGTAAGGGAAGAAAATGCTGGTTTGTTCCCGAAAAATAACAATATTATCGATACTAATTACATCCTGGGCACAGGGCTCCCTCTCCGTGAAGTGAAGGAAGGGAAAGATGCGGGCTACCGTTCGAAGCTGCTTGGGTCAGTGCACCAGGTGGAATTCCTGGTCACGCCTAAATACCAGGGCATCAAAGTCAATCTGAAATTCAGCGATGTAAAGGTTTATCCAGAAGGATTCGCGGCATTCATCAATCTTGTGATGGATAATGACCTGAACATTATTAATAAGGAACTGATCGACAAGCGTATCCTAATCCAGGATATCGGGGGCCTATCCACAGATATCGCTGTCATCAAGAACCGTACGGTTGATGATGACAAGGCACAGGGCTTTAACCTGGGCGTATCGGAATCACTGGAAATGATCCGTGAGGAAATCAGATCCAAGCATGGCGTTGAGCTGGACAGCCGCCGCGATGTGGTGGAGATCATCACCAAGAAAAATGACCGCAACCATATCATGGTCAAAGGAAGCAGGACAAGCGTCCATGACATCACTGACCGCATTCTGTTCGACCTTGCCAAAAAGCAATACCGCCTGCTCCGCAATGTCTGGCAGAAAAATTCGCAGACAGAGATCTGCTACTTCGTCGGCGGGGGATCTGCTGTATTGAAGGAATATATCAAATCACTGAACAACAGCCTTGATGGATATAATATCGACTTCTTCGAGGATGAAAAAGAGAGTATCTGGATGATGGCAAATGCTTATTACAAGCTGGTTGCCGACCATTTGAAGAGAACATCCAAGCCGGACAAGCAGGATGAGAAGAAGCCAGTAAAAGCATAAAATAAGGTGGTAACATGACAAAATCTTCATCCAAGGGGATCGAAAGAGGCCAGACGATTGCGTTTCGTGTACCTTCTGATACCCCGGAATACTTAGTTAAACAGCTGCAAAAGCTTAAAGAGGCTGAAAAAAGGAATTTTTCCAGCAGGATTGCCGACTATGTCATGCAGGGTGTCAGCCAATCAGTCAAACAGGAACAGGAAACCGTTACAATTCCGCTGCCGAAGGCGCTCAGCAAGATGCAGCGCGACTGGCTCAAGCACGAGCACTCTGAAGCCCTTCTCGGCAGCATCATCTACCAGCTGATCACAGATCCGGTACGGTCCGCTGCGCTGCTTGCCAGCCTGAACAGCAAATCGACCGATATTGATGAAGCCCTTTATCTGCAGGAACAGAAGGAAAGGGAAGTGGAGCCGGTCTATCAGGCGGATGTTCCTCCTCCCTCCCCTCCAGTGCAGGAAGAAGAGGAAGCAATACCTGCGTTCACAGATGGTGCTGATGACGATCTGGATGATATTGATTGGTCAAGTGTACAAATAGACCGTTCGGCTGAAAACGAGGACCAGGAAGAAGAAAGCATGGAAGACCTTCTTGGCGATTTTCTTGCTCATATGAACAAATAGGATGAAGAAAGAGACAGGCGCACTAACTGGCCTGTCTCTTTTTTTGTTTTTTTTTTCTATACGACGCTAGTGCCAAGAGCAGAAGTTGATTTTGTCTAATTAACCAATTCACCTGCCCAGTCATTCAAATCTTCTTTGCTCATTTCTCCTTCGTACACTCTGGCAATTTTTCCTGAAGAATCTATAAAGAAGCTGGACGGGATTTTATAATCAGCCAAAATAGCATTTCCGTGAGTTAATAGAACCCTAATGAGGGTAAATTACCTGTAAATACCTAAAAGGCGCAAGGAGGCCATAGAATGACATACGATTGCATCATCATCGGCGGAGGGATTGCGGGCCTGCAGGCTGCGATTCAATTGGGAAGGTATAAACACAAGGTGCTGGTTGTGGACTCAAACCATGGACGGTCGACCATCTGCAAAAGCTATCATAATATCCTTGGGTATCCTGATGGGGTTAGCGGCCAGGAGCTCAGGGACATCGGGCGGTCTCATGCAGTAAAGCTTGGAGTGGAATTTAAGCTGGGAAAAGCAGAGAAGGCGGAGAAAGAGGGAAGCGGGTTTAAAATTACCCTTGAGGACGGCGGACAGCTGGAGTCCAAAAGGCTGCTGTTATCAACGGGGGTAATGGACAGGATCCCGGAATTCCCGAACCTTTATCCAACGCTCGGCGTCAGTGTGTATGTATGTCCGGACTGCGACGGCTATGAGGTGAAAGATAAAAGGACGATTGTGATCGGCTCTGGCAATCCTGGGGCCAATATGGCTGTAACGCTTTCCTACTGGACAGACGAATTAGTTTTTATCAATCATGAGAAAAAGGAAGTCAGCCCGGAGCTGATGGGGAAATTGCGCGAACTGAATATTGAATATATGGAAGAACCAATCGCGGAAGCCATAGCTGACGGGGCGAACATCCAGGGATTTCTGCTTGAAAATGGGCAGAAGGTTATGGGGGAACGGGGCTTTACGGCTTTTGGGGGAAATGAAGTCAAGTCAGACCTGGCAAAGCAGCTTGGGGTGGAAAGGCTTGAAAACAAGCATATAAACGTAAATCCTCGTTCCAAGATGACCAATGTCAAGAACGTATGGGCGGCGGGAGATGTAGTTGCTCATTCAGAACAAGTGACCATTGCGATGGGAGACGGATCCCAGGCAGCGATTTGGATCCATAAGTCCATTCTGGCGGAAGAAAAGTAAATAATGAATAAAGAAACCCCTGCTATGCAAAAGGCGGGGGTCTCTTTATGATTGTGTGTTCATTATAATGAACAACCCTGCCGCCGCTGTACTTCCTGGGTGGACACTATACATACAATGCCGGCTTCATGCATAGATTGTATAATCACGTCTATTTTTGCATCCGGTATACCCGGTATCCCAGTCGCTCGGCATAGATGGCCAGCAGCTTTTGGTGCTCAATCAGTATATGCTCGTATTTAGGATTGACAAGGTGCGGGTTAGCGATTTCCGGCTGCTGATCCCACGGTGAGTTGATGATTTCAGTATAAATGGAATTGGCCGCTACCGTCCTTGGGGACCGGAAACCTACTGATGTATAAGTCTGCAGCCATTCTCCCTCTGTCAGCAGGCGCTTGATGCTGTAGACACTCTGAATTTGGTTTTTCTCCTGGGGATTCAATGGCTCCTCAGCCGTCATTTCGAGGTCAAGGAATATACCGCCTGGTTTGAGAACCCGTTTAATTTCTTTCAAAGATTGTTCAATGCTGGTAAAAATAATGACAGATTCGGCGATAATATAGTCAAAGCTATTATCAGCAAAAGATAGATTTTCGATATTTTCCCTAAGGGCATTGACTGCCAGGCCTTCCTGGGCAAATCTTTTCTTTGCCTGGCCAATCATCAGTGGATGGCGGTCGATCGCTGTTACCTGGCATTTGAAGGATTTGGCTATGAAGGCAGCTGTCTGCCCTGTGCCGCAGCCTGCATCCAGCACCTTTTCCTTGCCTGAGAGCTGTTCCATTCCCAAAACTCTTTTCGTCAAAGCCAAACCGCCCGGGTGAGCGCCGCCCATTCCGAAAAAAGCAAGGGCATCCTGATATGATGGCTTCATGTTTCCGGTATCCCTCCTGTTCCGTTCTGTCTGTGCCCTACAGTATATGGATAAAAAGGGTGCAAAGTCACAAAAATAATGGTAAGATAATGTTTCATTACAGAGTTAATGGGGTAAAGGATTTGTTTCCCTTTCTTTCGCTGTGATGGATTATTAGCTTATTTGCAAAGAAAGGTGTAAGAATGGCGAATAAAAGGCTTGAACTAATCGTTGATGAGCTTCTTGAAAAAGCAGGAAGCACGGCCGTTGTCGTTTTGGAGGATTATTTCGGGGGAAACCGTTTTGCCGGTGGAAAATACAGCATGGGGACCCATACCATTACATTATATATCGAGGAAATTAAAAAGCAGTGTCAGCAGATTTTTTCCTCGCTTGACCATTTTGAAGATTATTTTGCAGTCGTTTGCGCACATGAAATCGGCCATGCCGAAGACCGGGAGCTCGGGGAGCTTGCAGACCGTTTTGACCTTGCAGCCACCTCGCAGGAAAGAAACCAGCTTGCTCTCCGTATTGAAGAAAACGCTTGGGAATTTGCAGAAAAACTATTGGGGCATATTAATATCGCTTTTGTAAAAACCATCATATATCATTCGCTTCAGCCCTATATGGAGCTGCTTGAGGCAGAAGCCGCTGAAGCTGTGTAGACCGGCGCATCCATGAGGATGGCCGGTTTTTTGCTGGATTTGCCTTATAGTGATTCTTAAACGCACATTGTCAAAGGGTCATATTTTCCTATCCTTGCGCTTCACTTTCGTATTGATTAAATTCTATGTAAGCGTTACACTACATATAGATGTATGCAGTTTTTTTTTTGCTCATTAATGCAAACGTTTGCGCATACAAACATTAATTACTTGAGGGTGTTCATATGAAAAAAATCTGGTGGAAAGAAGCAGTAGGCTATCAAATATATCCCCGCAGCTTTCAGGATTCAAATGGAGACGGAATCGGCGATCTTCAGGGAATCATTGAAAGGCTTGATTATGTAAAGGATCTTGGCATCGATGTGATCTGGATTTGTCCTGTCTATAAATCGCCGAATGATGACAACGGCTATGATATCTCCGATTATCAGGACATCATGGAGGATTTCGGAACGATGGCCGATTTCGACAGGCTGCTCGAAGAGGTCCATCAGCGGGGCATGAAGCTGATCATTGATCTGGTCCTCAATCATACGAGTGATGAGCATCCATGGTTCATAGAATCACGTTCTTCCGAAACCTCGCCAAAGCGGGACTGGTACATTTGGCGGGACGGCAAACAGGATGCTGAACCGAATAACTGGGAAAGTATTTTCGGAGGCTCTGCATGGGAATGGGATGAATTGACTCAGCAATATTTCCTCCATGTATTCTCAAGAAGGCAGCCGGACTTAAACTGGGAGAACAGCGATGTCCGCGAGGCGCTTTATGATGTTGTGAACTGGTGGCTTGAAAAAGGAATCGACGGTTTCAGGATCGATGCCATCAGCCATATCAAGAAACGCCCCGGCATGCCTGACCTGCCGAATCCGGAAAATAAGAAATATGTTTCTTCCTTTGATATGCATATGAACCAGGAAGGCATCCATGAGTTCCTTCAGGAGTTCAAGGAAAAGACGTATGCCAACTATGACAGCATGTCCGTCGGCGAAGCAAACGGCGTCACCGTGGACGAAGCAGACTTATGGGTAGGCTCTGAAAACGGAAAGATGGATATGATCTTCCAATTTGAGCACCTTGGTCTGTGGGATGCGGAAACAAATCCTGAGCTGGATATCGTTGAGCTGAAAAAAGTGCTGACCCGCTGGCAGAAGGGCCTTGAAAAAGATGGCTGGAATGCATTATTCATTGAAAACCATGATAAGCCGCGTGTTGTTTCAACATGGGGCAATGACCAGGAGTTCTGGCGGGAAAGCGCGACCTCAATGGCTGCGATGTATTTCCTGATGCAGGGGACGCCTTTCATCTACCAGGGCCAGGAGATCGGGATGACGAATGTCCAGTTCCCTTCCATTGATGATTATGACGATGTGGCCGTAAAGAATCTTTACAAGCTTAAAACAGAAGAAGGCAAGAGCCACCAGGAAATCATGGAGATCATCTGGGCTTCATCCCGCGACAACAGCCGGACACCGATGCAGTGGAACAGCACAGCCAATGCCGGCTTCAGCAGCGGCAGCCCTTGGATGAAAGTGAACAGCAATTACACAGACATCAATGTTGAAAAGCAGGAAAAAGATGAAAAGTCCATCCTGTCTTTCTATAAAAAAATGATCACTTTGAAAAAGGCCAATGAAGTCTTTACCTATGGACAATATGACCTGCTGCTTGAAGATGACAAGCAGATCTATGCCTATACACGCACATCAGAAGACGATCAGGTCATCGTCATCACCAATCTGTCCGCAAAAGAAGCCATTTTTACAAGCGATTTCGCCTTAAAACCGGAAAACCTGCTCCTGAACAACTATCCGGCAGCAGAAGCGGAAGGGAAAAGCGTTACCCTGAAGCCTTACGAAGCGCGGGTATACCGTATTGGGTGACAGGCACCTATACCACCTATAGACCAGTTCAAGAAGAACCCCTCCTGAAACGGGAAGGGTTTTTCTGTTTCATAGGTGCCTGGAACCCGTTGGAAATGCTACTATAAAGGAAAAACGCTGCAGGAGGGAAAAGCAATGGCCCAGGGTAAAACGAATGCAATGAGGCTGCTGGATGCAGCAAAGATGGAGTACAGTTCTTTGGCCTATGACAGCAAGGACGGCAAAATTGACGGAGTATCGGTTGCCGGAAAAATCGGCAGGGATCCGGAATTGGTTTATAAAACACTGGTCGCCCAGGCTGGCAAGAATGTCTATGTTTTCATTATTCCGGTTGGTGCAGAGCTCGATCTCAAAAAAGCTGCCAAAGCAGCAGGCGAGAAAAAGGTGGAAATGGTGCCAGTGAAGGATATTCAGAAGCTCACAGGCTATATCCGCGGCGGCTGCTCGCCTGTCGGCATGAAAAAGCTGTACCCCACCTTTATTGATTCACAGGGGGAGCAGCTTGAAAGCATTATCGTCAGCGGCGGGAAGATCGGCCTCCAGATTGAACTTCCGCCTGAAGGGTTGAAGGAATTGATTAAAGCCGAATGGCAGGAACTTGTAAAAGAATAGCAGCACCTAAAGGCCCCTGCAGCGCATGGGGCTATTTATTTTGTCCTCAAAAAAAGTACATCCACTAGCAGCAAATTTCTGTACATAGGCGTTCACCCATACGGCCGTCCCAGCATACAGTAAAGGGGTAGGACCATTCAGCAATCAACTGAAAAAGGATGTGTGAATGTGGCTGGAAAAATTATCGACTATTTTGCAGGCGGCAATACTGCAAGAGGATTCCACAGCTTATATGAATCCAATCTTCAGGATTTATCGCGTTTATTTATACTTAAGGGCGGACCTGGCACCGGGAAATCGACACTCATGAAAGGAATAGGCTCTAAATGGCTTGATAAAGGCTATAACATCGAGCTCATCCACAGTCCATCGGACAATGACTCTGTCAGCGGGGTGATCATCCCAGCTCTAAAGGTCGGAATTGTAGACGGCACTGCGCCGCAGGTCATTGAACCGAAAGCGCCTGGTGCCATAGAGGAATATGTCAATCTTGGGGAAGCTTGGGACTCTGCCCAGCTGGCCAGCCAGAAAGGGAAGATACTCAGGCTCAACAGCAAGATCAATGCCTGCTATAAACAGGCTTACAGCACATTTGCAGAAGCATTGAAAATTCATGATGACTGGGAGAAATTCTATATTGACAGCATGGATTTTGAAAAGGCGAACCAGCTTACATCAAAACTGATACAAGTTTTTTACGGCAAAATGACTTTAAATAAAATCTCATCTGTAAAGCATCGGTTCTTAGGTGCTGCCACGCCAAAGGGCGCGGTCGACTGCATTCCGAATCTGACGCTTGATATTCATAAGCGATACTTCATCAAGGGCCGTCCAGGCTCAGGCAAATCGACGCTACTGAAGAAGCTGGCCGCCGAAGCTGAAAAGCGCGGCTTTGACATCGAGGTGTATCATTGCGGATTTGATCCCAACAGCCTTGATATGCTGATTATCCGTGAGCTGGGCCTGGCGATTTTCGACAGTACGGCTCCCCATGAATATTTCCCGAGCAGGGATGGGGATGAAATCATTGATATGTATGAACAGCTGATCACACCTGGCACCGATGAAATTTTTGCTGATGAAATCAAAGAAATTGCCTCCAAATATAAAGCGAAGATGACAGAGTCAACAGGCTATCTGGCAGACGCCAAGCGGCTGAATGATGAATTGGAGAAGATTTATTCAGAAGCCATGGATTATTCAATTGTGGACAGCATCCGTGACAAGATTGAGGAGAAGATTCTCCGCATTGAAACACCCCATCCAATCTATGCCGATTAACTGAAAGCAGAAAGGGGAACGACCCATGAATTATTATCCTTACCAAGGCCAGTATTATCCTCACCCTCAGGCAGATCTGCTGCCGCAGCATTCAAGATTTAGTGTATTTCCAGGGGGCGGGGGCCAGCCCGGCTTTCCTTTCCAGCCCGGTTTTCCAGGCCAGCCTGGCTTCCCGGGAGGCGGAGGGCAGCCCGGGTTCCCAGGTGGAGGAGGGCAGCCTGGATTCCCAGGCGGAGGAGAAGGTCAGGGCCAGGCGGGAGGACCGCCCAGCAGCCCGCCGCCATCCTTCACCCCTGAACTCCAGACACAGGCTGCCTCTGTCTTTGCCGTCGATCCTGGCGCCATCAGAGGCTGCTTATACCGCTTCACCTATTTATGGCTGAATAATGGCAGAAGCTTCTGGTTCTATCCGACATTCGTCGGCAGGACTTCTGTAGCCGGCTGGAGGTGGAGAAGGTTCCGCTGGGAGTATTACGGCACAGATACCAGCCGGATCCGCTCCTTCCGCTGCACCTGATAAGAAATGTGCAAGCGCCTTGGTCACCCTAAAGGAACGCAGACTAAGAACGCCACGTCCTGTGGCAACGTCTGCATGACCAGCTTCCTGAGGGCCTCAAGAAAATCCTGGCAAAAAGGCGTCCTTTGCCTATCTATATGGCAGGATCGGCTTGTGACCTAGAGGGGGCAGGCGCAGCTGCAAGACAGTATTCAAAGTTAAAAGATATACTTTCTTATCAAATAAAAGAGACCCCTTCAGCCATCCTGAAGAGGTCTTCTCTTCGTTAAAAAATAAGATGTGCTGCCAGCACGATGACCGGCAGGGTAATGATCGTCCGTTCCAGGAAAATGATGATCAGGTCTTTCAGGGAGACAGGGATCTTGCTTCCAAGCAGGAGTCCGCCGACTTCTGACATATAAATCAGCTGTGTCACTGATGTACAGGCGACGATAAAGCGGGTCATCTCGCTCTCAATTCCGCTTCCGATGACAGATGGCAGGAACATATCCGCAAAGCCGACGACGAGTGTCTCTGAGGCTGCTTTCGCCTCAGGCACCTGCATAAGCTCCAGGAGAGGTATGAACGGCATGCCTGCAATCTTAAAGATTGGCGTGAATTCCGCCACAATCAGCGCCAATGTCCCGAGCGCCATGACGATCGGCGCGACACCCATCCACATATCGAGGATGTTTTTCGCACCCTGCTCAAAGAATTGCTTGATGCCGCGGTTTGTTGCCGCTTTGGCTGTTGCCTGGGCCACACCCCAGCTGAGCGGTGTGTAGCCTTCCGGAATGGTTTCATCAAGCTGGGGAGCATCCTCTGTAACATAGGTGTCAGGCTTGGTTGACAACGGCGGGATTCTCGGACAGATAAGGGCTGCCACAATCCCGGCTGTGAGGACGGTCAGATAAAAAGGAACAAAATAGCTTCCTAAATCCACCTGGGAAATAACAACAAGGCTGAAGGTGATCGAGACAACAGAGAAGGTTGTGCCGATGACGGCCGCTTCCCTTTTTGTATAAAAGCCTTCCTCGTACTGCTTGCTCGTCAAAAGGACACCGATCGTGCCGTCGCCGAGCCAGGATGCCGCACAGTCAACCGAAGAGCGTCCCGGCAGCCTGAACAAGGGCCTCATCACCTTCGTCAGGAGGGAGCCGAAAAGCTCGAGCAGCCCGAAGTTCAGAAGCAGCGGCAGGAATAATCCTGCAAATAGAAACACTGAAAATAGAACAGGGAGCAGATCAAAAAGAAGCAGCCCTCCTGTATTCTCAGACCATACCCATTCCGGGCCGATCTGGTAGAAAGTCATCAATGCAAAGATGGCGCCGATCACTCTTGCGGCAAACCAGATGGCCGGTACATCGAACAGAGCAGTGAAAAACGCGCTTCTGCGAATGAAGGCGGGCTTTACAAGCTTGGCAAGCAGTGTGCCGGCAAGCGTCAATACAATGATCACGGTCATGATGGCCGGCAGATAGGCTGCCAGAAGGTCCTGGACAAGGCCGGATAAAATGGCGATGGGAATGGTCACTTCGCCTTTATAAGAAATAGGAAGCATAAATAAGCTGATACCGATCAATGAAGGAATGAGGAAGAGCATAAAACTTTTTCCTGATGCTTTTTTCCTCGCTGCAGATTCTATCAAAACATTCACCCTTAATACAATTTATATTTATAAGACAAAGGTTATTTTAATTCATCCTGTATGAATTGCCAACCCACTTCTCTTAAATTCCACGGATTCCCTTGTTTTTAAACCTATTTCCCAAAGAATATATTTATAAAAAAAGAGACTGACCTGAAAAGTCAGCCTCCTGTGGCAGCAGAGCGGTCTGATAGCTGCTGCTCTGCGAGCTCCCTGTATAAAGAATGTTTTTCATACAGTTCCTTGTGTGTGCCTGTCCCGGTAATGCTTCCATTTTCCAGTACGGCAATCTGATCGGCATCCACTACAGTGGAGAGCCGGTGGGCAATTACAAGGGTGGTGCGGCCCTCCATCAGATGCTCCAGCGCTTTCTGGACAAGATGCTCTGATGTGCTGTCGAGATTGGATGTGGCTTCATCAAGCAGCAGGATGCGGGGATTGCGGATCAGCGCCCGGGCAATGGCAATCCTCTGCCTTTGGCCGCCGGAAAGCTTGATGCCGCGCTCACCGACCTGTGTGTTGAAACCATCAGGCAGGGCATTGATGAATTCCGAAGCATTGGCGAGCCCGGCAGCTCTTTCAATTTCCTCATCAGGCACCTCCCGCTCCATTCCATAGGCAATATTATCGCGGATGGTGCCTGACATGATCGGGCTTTCCTGGGAAACATAGCCGATGGATGACCGCCATGAATGAAGGCGGAAGGAGCTGATGTCCTGATCCCCAAGAAGGATCCGGCCTGTCTGCGGCAGGTAGAAGCGCTCCAGCAGGGCGAACAGGGTGGTCTTTCCGCCTCCGCTCGGGCCGACGATTGCTGTCGTCTTTCCGGCAGGTACAGTCAGTGATGCCCCGCCAAGGATCTCCTTCTCTTTGTAGGCGAAGCTCACCTTCTCAAAAGTGATATCCTGGCTGGGGTTGTCTACAGCCTCCGTGCCTTTATCCACTTCTTTTTCGGTGTTAAATATATGCTGGATCCTTTCTGTTGCCCCGACAGCCTTCTGGAAGGCTGTAAAGAAGGATGCCATCTGGCTGAAAGGGACGACAATCTGGAACATATAAATGATGATTGCGACGAGCGAGCCGGCCGACAGGGCGCCAGAAGCAACGCGGACGCCCCCATAACCGATCAGGATGACAAGCACAAACATCATGATGAAAGTCATGAAGGGGGAAATGACTGCCTGAATTTTCGCTTCCCTCAGCCCGAATTGGAATAAATGGCGTATTCCTTTGTCACCGCTCTCCTGCTCTGCTTTTTCAGCATGATAAGCTTTAACGAGGCGGATATCGGCAAGGACCCGCCCGAGATTGCCGGAAAAACTGGCCATTTCATCCTGGGTTGCCCTTGAAATCTTATACATCTTCTGCCCGAGCGGCATGATCATAGCAATGGCCAGCGGTACGGCAATGATCATCACAAGAGTCATCTTCCAGTCGATCAGGAGAAGGATGATTACGGAGCCGATGATGGAAATGATACCGGTCAGGAATGAAATTAAATGCTGTGTAATGAGGTTTTTCACAATATTTGTATCCTGAGTGACCCGGCTCATCGTTTCGCCCGACTGCTGCTGGTCAAAGAAAGGGACCGGCAGATGGAGAACCTGCCCCCAAAGCTTTCTCCTGATGGATGCTACAACTGCTTCCCCGATATAGCTGAGGAAATAGTAGGAAAAGCCGGAGGAGACAGTCTGGATAAGGAAGGCACCTGCCAGAAGCAGTATGACGCTCATCTCCAAAGATGATGCGGCCAGCTGGTCGACCATTGACTTGGTGAACAGGGGGACGATCAGCCCGGCACCGGTTTCCAGGATGCTGAGAATAATGGCCGACAGCAGGATCCAGCGCGGCGGCTTGGAATCCTTCAGCAGGCTCCAGAAAGCTTTCCAGCTTCCTTTCTTGATTGCAGGCTCCTCATTTTTCTTCATCAACATTCATTCCTTTCTGCTCCAGATACAGACCGAGTGCGGCTGCAAGCCATTCTTCCTCTTCAGGGGAGAAGGGGATATGGAAAAGGCCGCCGTCATCATGATCGCCGAAATCCACGGAACTGAGTTCTTTCAGAAGCGAAGGGTCATTTCCTGAGATTTCATCGACTATCTCCATCATTGCCTTAATCAAAGCCAGAACTTCCCCGCTGGCAGGGTCTGAACCTGCAAGCTCCTTCAAGCCCATGGATATGGAAGCCCATCTGCTTTCATATTCCCGCTGTTTCTCCTCAGGAATGGCGTAAATGGAATTTACTCTTTCTTCCGGGAGGATGCTCTTCAGCCATTCTTTCTGCTCGTCCTCCCGGTGGATGGTGTTGATGAGTGAAATGAAGACGCCTGCATCCACCTCGCCTTGATCCTCCATCACATAGAGGGCCCGGTCCAAAGCCCGGATGACCCCTTCGACTTCTTCCTTCTTCCGGATCATCTCTGCTCTTTGGAAGGCAAGGGAATCCTTTAGGCTCCATTTTTCATTCTGGAGCATCCCTTTGATCTGCTCGAGAGAATAGCCGATGTATTTTAGTGTCACAATCCGCTGGAGCACGGTGAAATCAGGGTCGGAATAGTAGCGGCGCCCTGAGTCTGTTATTTCGGTTGGCACGAGGAGGCCGATTTCATCATAATAATGGAGTGTCCTGATCGTGGTGCCGGTTTTTTTTGAAAATTGACCGATTGAGTATTTGCCAGCCATCTCTTCATCTCCCCTATTCTATCTGTCTATATCATAAAACCTCACGCAGCGTGAGATGCAAGCTGTTTTTATAAAAATTGCTTAAGTCTATTATAGCCAAGCCGCTGCCCCGCCCATAAGCAGGAAGCGGCCGCATGAAAAAAACCCGCCGGAGCGGGTTTTCGGAAGTCTTATAGAAACAGCATCCCCAGCGATATAATGACACCGCTTACAAATAAAGCAAGCGCGCAATAGCCCATGATATCCTTCGCCTTCAGCCCTGCAATGGCAAGGGCGGGAAGTGCCCAGAATGGCTGGATCAGATTAGTCCAGGCATCGCCCCAGGCGACTGCCATGGCCGTTTTCGGTATTGAAACACCGAGCGTTTGTGCCGCCTCAAGCATGACCGGCGCCTGTACAGCCCATTGGCCGCCTCCTGACGGAACAAAGAAATTGACCAGGCCGGCGGAAAGGAAGGCGAAGAATGGAAAGGTGAAGTCATTGGAAATGGACACGAATGCCTCTGACATCACAGCCGCAAGCCCGGAAGTCGTCATCATTCCCATGATCCCCGCATAGAACGGGAACTGGATGATGATGCCGCTGGCTCCTTTCACGGCATTGACCGCGGCGTTCAGGAATTGCTTTGGAGTCCCATGGAACAGGATGCCCAGGAACAGGAACAGGAAGTTAACGATATCAAGATTGAGTTTAAAGCCGTTTGTGGCAAAATAATAGAATAAGAATACAAGTCCAAAAAGACCGATCAGCATGGAAAGAATTTTGCTGTTCTCAAGCCGGTCTGCCGGTGTAAGGGCAGCCTGTTCAATGGCAGCGGCCGGCTGGTCCTCCTCAAGCAGGGCAGGATCGACTGCGACGGTATCCTCCCTGGACGGCATCATCATCCTGTTAACAATCGGCATAATGACGAAAATGCCTATGATAATAGCAATATTGAAAACAGCAAAAATGGTCTGGTCTGTCGGGATGATGCCGATCAGGTCCTCTGAGAAATGCCCGGCGGTTGCAATTGTGAGCGGAATAGAACCGGAAATGCCTCCATGCCAGACGATAAAGCCGGTGTATGCGCTTGCAATCAGAAGCCGGTAGTCTACATTCTTGACCTTTTTAGCCAGTTCTTTGGCAAAAAGGGCTCCGATGACGAGGCCGAAGCCCCAGTTGATCAGGCTTGCCAGCATCGAAATGATGGTGACAAGGATGATGGCCTGACCCGGTGATTTGGCCAGGCCGGCCAGTGAGCCAAGCCCTTTCTTAAAAATCCGGCTGCTTGCCAGCACATGGCCGGTCACCAGCACGAGCACCATCTGCATCGAGAAGGTCAGAAGCCCCCAGAACCCGCCTCCCCAGAATTGGACCATCTGGTACGGGCTGCTGTCTGTAAAGATGATCCCCAGACCGAAAACGGCGAAGGTCAGGATCACGACAAACAGGAATGGATCCGGCAGATAGCGCTGCATGATCCGGTTAAAAAGTGAAACGACAGCTTTCATATAAATTCCCCCTTTAAAAAAACAATACCTATATAGTTTCTGTAATATTCTAATTTTTCCTTCTTTTGCTCCTTAATCTTCTTTTTTCACAAAGGAGGCAGATTGCGAATACACTGGATAGTCATATGCCTATGAACAGGAGTGGTGAGCATGTATCCAGTCTATCCTTATTACGGAAAAAAAGAGGAATGCAAAGAAAAGCCGCTGTCTTTCCCGCCGCAGCATCAGGATGTACAGCCCGGCCTGGAATATAAGATGGTGCCAAGACCGATTTCGGAGGACCCGGACTATCGGGGTTCAGGAAAACTGAAAGGGAAGGTGGCCATCATCACCGGCGGCGACAGCGGGATTGGCCGTGCGGCGGCCTATGCGTTTGTAAAGGAAGGCGCCAAAGTCGTCATTGTCTACCTGAATGAGCATCAGGATGCCCGGGAAACACAGGAAAGGATCCGGGAGCTTGGCGGGGAAAGTCTTTTTATCGCCGGCGATATGAGGAGGGAAAACTTTTCCCAGGAAATTGTCGAACAATCGCTTCGCCAATTCGGCAGGATTGATATCCTCGTCAATAACCACGGCGTCCAATTTGTACAGAAAAGCATTCTCGATATCACAAGGGAACAGCTCTTCGACACCTTTGAAACCAATATTTTCGCATTTTTTTACTTAACAAAGGCCGTTCTTCCCCATATGAAGGCAGGGGGCTCCATCATTAATACAGCATCTGTTACGGCCTACGAAGGCCATAAAGACCTGATTGATTATTCCTCGACAAAAGGCGCGATTGTAACCTTTACAAGGTCCTTATCATTGTCGCTTGAGAAAAAGGGAATACGGGTGAATGCCATAGCTCCCGGCCCTATCTGGACACCGCTCATCCCGGCCAGCTTCTCAGCAAAGAAGGTATCAGAATTCGGCACGGATACGCCGATGAAAAGGGCCGGCCAGCCGTTTGAGCTGGCGCCTGGCTATGTTTACCTTGCCTCCGATGATTCCCGCTATATGAGCGGGCAGGTGCTGCACATCAACGGCGGGACGATGGTTAGTTCATAAGAAAAGCTGCCGGGCTGGCTGGCCCGGTTTTTATATGGATAAATCTTGCTGAAACACCGGGAACCTTATATTATTTTAATAGTCTGACAAAGAAGAGGAGAACATTTATGAATATAACTTTAGCCGGGGCAGAGGCTTCAAAAAAGGAAATAGTCCGGAACCTGTACAGCTTCTACCTGCATGACCTGTCTCAATATTCACCCTCCCTTATTCCGAATGGACAAGGTACATTTGAGTTTGACTCGTTCGATGCAATTTGGGATACACCGGGCATTTCGGTTCTTCTCATTAAACACGGGGAAGAGATTGCCGGCTTCCTGCTGTTTTTGGAAAAACCATTCCTGAAAATGGCCGATTACTGCATCAATGATATGTTCCTTTTCCATCCCTACAGGGGAAAAGGGATTGCGGAGGAGGCCCTCGATATATTGTTTCAGAAGCATAAAGGGACTTACTATGTTGAGCAGCTTGCAGAAAACAAGAGGGCGGTAAGCTTCTGGAAGAAGGTATTCAGCACGAATGGGTTTCCTTATGAGGAAATGGAAAAAACAGAGGACGGGGAGCTGTGCCTTGGCCAGTTTTTCACAGTTGGAAAATAAACCGGGAAGGTTTGGGCCGGCTTCCTGAAGAATACACTATTAGAGAACTCTTTCATGCAGCTGAATAAAATAAATGTGATTAGCCGTATCTTTTCTTCCTCCCTGATCCGTTTAAGGGGCAGAGATGTGTAAAAGGAGTGAGCAGCGATGGTGATGAAGCAGGAAAAGGCAGACCGGGTACAGGGATTGGCGGAGAAGGCGGATGAGATGTATCCCGCCCTTCAGCGCTATAGCCGATTCCTGGCGCAGAACAGCTGGGATGGAGACGACCTGGCCCAGGAGGCTTTCCTCCGTGCCGCCAGCAGCTATGAGCCTGAGCGGGTCAGTCAGGCACTTTTGAAGAAAATTGCCTATAACTGCTGGGTCGATGTGACGCGCAAACGGAAAAAGGAGCAGCTGGAGGAGGCGCCGGAGCCCATCCGGAAAGAAGAGAAGCAATACGTCAGCATTGAAGCTGTCGATAAGCTGATGGAATGCCTGACATTGAAGCAGGCAGTCATTTATGCTCTTAAGGAGGGGTTTCAATATACCTCAAAGGAAATCGCCGGACTGTTGCAGACAACCGAATTTGCCGTAAAGTCAGCCTTAAGCCGGGCGCGCAGGCAGCTGCAGACAGATGCTGACACAGGCAGCCCTGACACCGGGAGCGAAGAAGCTGCTGCTGTTGCCAGGCTGCTGGCCAGGTCCCTCCAGGAAGAAGATCCAGGCTGTCTTCTAAAGGCGCTCCCCATGCTGCCGTCCCTGAAAAGCCTTTCTGTCCACGCTGAGCCAAATCCCTGCCAGCATAGGCAGACTCCTCCGCAATGCACACTCTCTATCGCGGCGTAGACCGCAGAAAGGGAGGAATTGATATGACGGCAATACCTTATGTAATCGAACAGTCGAGCAGGGGCGAGCGCTCCTATGATATCTATTCACGGCTTTTGAAGGACAGGATCATCATGATCGGAGAAGAGATCAATGATCATGTGGCAAACAGCGTAATTGCCCAGCTGCTGTTTCTTGCCGCTGACGCACCTGACAAGGATATATCCCTATACATCAATAGTCCGGGCGGCTCAACTACAGCCGGCTTTGCGATCTATGACACTATGCAATACATCAAGCCTGATGTCAGGACAATCTGCACGGGGATGGCGGCCTCCTTCGGTGCCATGCTCCTGCTCGCCGGCACGAAAGGCAAGCGCTGCAGCCTTCCGAACAGCGAAATCATGATCCATCAGCCGCTCGGCGGGGCAAGGGGGCAGGCGACTGAAATTGAAATATCCGCAAAACGCATTTTGAAGCTCCGGGAGCATATCAACAAAATCATTTCCGAAAAAACCGGCCAGCCTGTTGAAAAAGTAGCCAGGGATACAGACCGCGACTATTTCATGAGTGCCGAGGAAGCAAAGGAATACGGGATTATTGATCATATCATTTTTCATAGCTGATAGCGGGAAAGGCAGCCTTTTAAGGAGGGCTGCCTTTTTTGGGGAAATGAATTTTAAATCCTGTTGGGAAATTCACATTAAGTTCTGGAAACGAAAGAAAATATGGTAATATTTAGGGTAATGAAAGGGGGCGGATCATGACTAATAAATCTTTGAAATGGGGGATTGGAGCGATAGCGCTATTGGCTATATTGCTATC
This sequence comes from Bacillus infantis, assembly GCF_020171945.1. Lineage (GTDB taxonomy): Bacteria > Bacillota > Bacilli > Bacillales > Cytobacillaceae > Bacillus_AB > Bacillus_AB infantis_A. The sequence goes on from NZ_JAIVAP010000006.1 coordinate 135,417, forward strand.
TTTCGATATATGGAAACTGTATAAAGAAGAAAAGCCTCCATTCCCTGAAATAGTGTCAGAAGGCAAGGAAGCTCAAGCAGTTTTGTTTGATTATTCATGGAACGGGACGGACACTTCCAAAGTATTGAATAAAGCTAATCTATCAGACTCCCTGGAAAGCATTGAGGCATTGCCGGTCGGCCCATTTGCAGATCTTGCTGTCTCTTTTCCGGAGAAGCCTGATCTAATATCCATTTCCGCCTGGGAGCCGCGGCTTGAAGAAGAAATCTATAAACAGGATGGATCTGTCTTTCATTTTACAAACCGTCCCGGAACTGTGACTCTTGTGATCAAGGCTGAATGGAATAAAGGAAAGGCAACGTATTTAACCAGAGTCAAAACTGAAAAGACTGTCTCTTATCAGGAACTTCTGGATCCGGATAAAGAGGTTCAAACTATCATTGGGTTTGCTGCCAGCGGTTCATCATCCATTGAATTTGCCCAAAAAAAATCAGGCGATCGATTTGCCTCAGGATACATCTCTGGAGAATTGGATTATTTAAAAAAAGTCTATCATGAACTGGAACTGAACGAGCTGCCTGCCTATTTTGTTTTTAATCAGGAGAAGGTTGTTTTTCGTACAAATAACATGGAGGAGCTTGAATCATATATATCAAAGCATTAGGGGAAAAATAATATGGACACCCTATAAAAGAAAACTCCCGCTTATACACGGGAGTTTCGCTGTTTATTTTTTGGTCCTTGGCACAGGCGGTTCCTTGCTCAATGATTTGAGGAGCGAAACGCACATAAAGACAAGGATGACGGTGAACGGCAGGGCTGCGACAAGCGAGGCAGTCTGCAGACCCTCAAGCCCGCTGCTGAGCAGGAGGACGGCCGCAATCGCACCGATCAGGATGCCCCAGACGATGCGCACACCGAGGGGAGGCATCAGCGAGCCCTTGGATGTCATGCTGCCGAGAATATATGTTGCCGAGTCTGCTGAGGTGATAAGGAAGGTAAAGATCAGCAGAATCGAAAGGATGGAAACAATAAATGTCATAGGCAGTTCCCCGTAGGTTGTAAACAGCGCACTGGTAACATCCGCATTGACTGCTTCTGCAATGCCGGTTCCCTGGAACAGGTCAAAGTGCAGGGCGGTCCCGCCGAACACGGCTGTCCATAAAAGGGCGATCAGCGGCGGGATGATCAGCACGCCGACAACAAATTCCCTGATGGTCCTGCCCCTTGAGACCCTGGCGATGAAAGCACCGACGAACGGGGACCAGGCAATGGCCCATGCCCAATAGAAAATCGTCCAGTCGCGCACCCATGTACCTCCTTTATAAGGTGTCAGGCGCAGGCTCCAGTTGATGAAATTGGTAATATCATCCCCGATCCCCTGTGTGAACGTATTCAGGATGAATACAGTCGGCCCGGCAATGAATACAAAGAGCATGATGATCAGAGCAAGGGAAAGGTTAAGATTGCTCAAATACTTGATTCCTTTATCCAGTCCGGTCGTAGACGACAAAAGGAAAAGGGCTGTCAAAACGACGATGATGATAATCTGTACCCATGCACTGTTAGTGATCCCGAAGGCAGCATTCAATCCGCCGTTAATCTGCAGGATCCCAAGCCCGAGTGATGTGGCTACACCCAGGACAGTGGCAATGACAGCCAGGATATCAATGAATTTCCGGAGGCCTGTCCGCTCCTTTTTTACACTGATGATTGGCTTGAGCGTAGTGGAAATAAGCCCGTCCTGCTTTTTGCGGAATTGGAAATAGCCGACTGCGAGTCCGACAATCGTGAAGACTGACCATTGGCTGACGCCCCAATGGAAGAAAGAGTAGCCCATGGCAGTCCTTGCTGCTTCAGGTGTGAGCCCTTCCATGTCAGCGATGGGAGGCGAAAAGTAATGGCTCATCGGCTCGGCGATTCCCCAGAAGACAAGGCCGATGCCGAATCCGGCGCTGAAGAGCATGCCGATCCATGTGAAAAAGGAATATTCGGGTCTTTCATCATTTCCGCCAAGCCGGATGCGGCCATATTTGCTGATGGCCAGGAATAGGCAGAATAATACAAAGAGGAGTACCGATAGCAGGTAAAACCAGCCAAAGGCGTATGTAGTGAAATCGAAGGCTTTCTGTGCGGCCCCTGAAAAAATCTCAGGCAGGAAGACGCCTGTGAGGACAAGCAGAAGGATCACTGAAGCAGAGACCCAAAAAACACTGTTTAATGACTTATCTTGCTGTTCATTCATAGAATACCCCCTGTTTTTTCTCTATATTTAACCTTAACATGTATAAAAGGCAGGTGAAAACGCCATCAATAGCTGGAAATGGCCATATCCAAGAATATTTGGCGGGAAAGCCGGGATTTCGCTGCCTTAAGAGTGCCTCACGTGCATATATACTCAAATAAGCAAGCTAGCAACCTATTTAGCAAAAAATCTGAATATACAAGGAGCTGGATGGAATGCATCTCAAACATCTGGAAGAAAAGTTCATCCTGCACAAGAATGCGGAGCAGGCAGTGCCGATGAGAAAATATATGAAAGACAACTTCCCGTTCCTGGGAATCAGGACGCCGGAGCGCAGGAAGCTGACAAAGGAGTTTTTTGCAGAAACAGGAATCCTGAAGGAGCCCTTTCAGCATGATTTGGTTTCGAAGCTATGGAAGAAGGAAGAAAGAGAATATCAATATGCAGCCTGTGACTATATCATCAGCTCCTTGAAGAAGCTTGTTAAAGACGACATGCGTTTTATGGAGAGATTGATTACAGAAAAATCCTGGTGGGATACTGTTGATACATTGGCTGCCCATCCTGTCGGCCGCATTGCCGCCGATCATCCTGAAACCGTTAAGGAGACAGTGAGGAGCTGGGCATATGGCAGCCATTTGTGGCTGAGAAGGACGAGCATCATCTTCCAGCTCCGCTACAAGCAAGATACAAGTGAAGACATCTTGTATGAATTCATCAGCCAGAACGCCGGAAGCAGGGAATTTTTCATCCAGAAAGCAATCGGCTGGGCATTGAGGGAGTACAGCAAGACAAATCCCGAGTCAGTCAGAAGCTTTATCAGCAAGTCTTCGCTCGCACCCTTAAGCATCCGTGAAGGTAGCAAATATTTAAAGTAAGAAGGAAAAACTGATAGAATGCTACATAGATTGAAAAAACAATTAGTAGGTGAAGAAAATATGGTAAAATGCATTGCGATTGATATGGACGGTACACTGCTGACTGCAACCCAGCAGATTACAGAAGAAAACAAAAAGGCGATCCAGAAGGCTCAGGCTGAAGGGGTGGAAGTGGTCATCGCCACAGGGCGGTCTTATTTTGAGGCAAACTTTGTCCTCGAGGAAGCGGGGATCCGCTGCCCGATGATCTGCGTCAATGGGGCGGAAGTGAGGTCCATCGATAAAGAAGTGATAGCCAGCAATCCGCTCGACAAGTCGACGGCAAGGACAGCCGGCATGGCGCTCCTGCAAAATGGCGTTTATTTCGAAGTATACACAAATAAAGGCACATACACGATTGATGCCGATAAAGGCGTTTCTATCATTGTTGATATTTTCATGAGCGGAAACCCTGAAGCTGATGTGGATGAAGTCATGAAGGCAGCGGAGGAAAGGTTCACAAAAGGGCTTGTCCATAAGGTCGACAGCTACGATATCCTTTTCGATGACACAGAGCATCAGATTTATAAGCTCCTTGCATTCTCAGTCGATGCTGAAAGGCTGGCAGCTGCAAAGGAAGCCCTTGTGCCGCTTGAAGACGAAGGACTTGTCATCAGCTCTTCCGGTGAGGAAAATCTGGAGCTGACAAGCAGAAATGCGCAAAAGGGCGTTGCGCTTGAAGCCTTCCTTGAAAAAAGCGGGACAGGCATCCAGGATGCTATGGCAATAGGCGATAACTATAACGATCTTTCTATGTTCAAACGCGTGGGCAGGTCTGTTGCCATGGGCAATGCAGATGACATTATCAAGGCACAGTGCGACTATGTCACGCTGACCAATGAAGAAAGCGGGGTTGCAAAAGCAATCCTGGATGCCCTTGAGGCATAAGGGAAGGACGGCATGTTTTTTGGACGTTTTGAAACCTTCAGCTGAAAGGCGGAGATACTGTGAAAAAATCAGTCCTATTCATGCTGCTTGGCCTGCTTGCAATGGCAGGCTGCTCGGCAGAAAACAAATCGAATGAGGAAGAGCCGCGGCAGCAGGAAAGCGAGGAAGCGGCTTTAGCCGTGCCGGATGCAGAAGAACTCGCAGCCGATCTGAAGACCCCGTGGGCAATCGACCAGGCAGGAAGCACTTTTTATATGACTGAAAGGACAGGGAGCATTGTAAAAGCAGAAAAGGGCAGCCTTCAGAGGCAGGAGGTCCGCCTGAAAAAGAAACTCTCACAGGCTTCAGAGGCCGGCCTGCTCGGCTTTGTCCTTTCCCCGGATTTTGAAAGCTCTGGAGAAGCTTATGCGTATTATACGTATGAGGAAGGGGCCGTCCAGCGAAATCGGATCGTCGTCCTGAAGCAGACGGAGGATGCCTGGGAGGAAACAAGGCTGCTGCTTGATGGGATTCCGAGCGGGCAATACCATCATGGAGGACGCCTGAAAATCGGCCCTGACGGCAAGCTTTATGCTACGGCAGGCGATGCGGCAGCTGATCCGGCAATCGCCCAGGACCTGGATTCTCTTGGCGGAAAAATCCTCAGGATGAATCTGGATGGAACAGTTCCGGACGATAATCCATTTGCCGGTTCTTATGTATACAGCTATGGCCACCGCAATCCGCAGGGGCTGGCCTGGGCTGAAGACGGTACTCTCTATGCCTCTGAGCACGGACCATCCGCCAATGATGAGATCAACCGGATCGAGGCCGGGAAAAACTACGGCTGGCCTGTCATCCAGGGCAAGAAAGAAAAGGAAGGCATGGAAGCGCCGCTCTTCACCTCCGGGGAGGACAATACCTGGGCTCCATCCGGCATAGCCATCAAGGACGGGAAGCTTTATGCCGCTGCCCTGAGGGGGGCTGCAGTCCTTGAATTCAACCTGGAAACAGGAGAGCAAAAGGAACTCATCACCGGTGCCGGAAGGATCAGAGATGTGCTGCTCTCCGATGATGTCCTGTATTTCGCCAGCAATAATACGGATGGCCGCGGCAACCCGGGACCAAACGATGATAAGCTGTATAAAATCCGGCTTTCAGAATAGAAATAGAGGCAGGTTCACTGGGTAAATAGTTCAGATAATGTAGAGAGAACAGTCCAAATAATATACGTATACAGCACGGGAATTAACAAAACAAAAAAGCTTGGGATATCCCAAGCTTTTTATTTTAAAAATGTTGTTCATTAACGCACTCAATCGCTGAATAGTTGAACGGCCGGGTTCCCTGCAAATGGATTTTTATAGAGGGAGGAACTGCCCTTATTTAGCGAATAGTACTGAAAACCTCTTATATAGAGGGAGAAATTCCTCTTATTTGATTTGAAAACGTGAAAAAAGATAGATCTTCTTTGCATAGAGGGAAATACTCCCCTTAATTTCCCTAAAAACCCTTCTTATCTGCACTTAAGAGTAAAAACTACCCTTAATTTACTATCACTTTTTTATGATAGGGGCGAAAGGCCGTTCATCACAAAGCGGATGGTCCGCTCCACTTCTGCTTCATCATCCCATTGAGCCTCGGGGAGGAACAAATAGCGGATAGCAAGGTGGCCTATTAAAGAGCTGAAGGTCATCCGCACAATGCTTTTTGGAGGGATGCCGGATATGATCTGGCCCTGCTCCTGATAATATTCCACAATTTTTGCGAACTGCTGAAAAACCTTTTCGGCAATCTGTTCAATAAATCGTTTCTTCAAATCAGGATGAAAAGGGATTTCCTGTATCAGTATTTTAACAATCGGCAGGTTTTTCTTTAAAAAGGCTATGCGGTTGTCGAGCAGGGAGCGGAGGAAGTCTTCATAACGGATCGGCCTCTGCTTCAGCACCTGCTCGATATCCTGGATGAGGTACGGGGCCACCAGATCGCTCATGATCGGCTCGACAATGGCCAGCAAAAGATACTTTTTCGTTTTATAGTGCCGGAAAATCGTGCCCTCCGCCACACCTGCCAATTTTGCAATTTCACTCGTCGATGTCGCGGAATAGCCTTTCTCTGAAAACATTTGAATGGCCGCAAGCAGGATGCTTCTCTGCTTCTCTGTCAGTCCGGCTTGTTCTCCGAATAGATAATAGATCAGGGACTCTTGTTCAGGCATAACATACTCCTTATACGATAGGTTTTCACCGTGTCTGATAAAGCCATTATAATCATATCCGGAGGAAAAGAAAAACAGCTAGATTTTGCGGTATCTTTTCAGGGCAAGGACATTGAGCAGTGCAAAGCCGATGGAGAAGCCGGCCAGAACAAGAAGGTCCGGGTAGATCTCCTCAAAGCCAGTTCCGCGAACCATTACATCCCTTAAAGCATTCGCAGCATAATAGAGCGGTGTCAGCGGACCGATCCAGCTGAGCCAATTGGAGATCGTCTCCAGGTTGAACAGTCCGGAAAAGAAAATCTGCGGCACGACCGCAAGCGGGATGAACTGGATCATCTGGAGCTCGTTATTGGCAAAAGCAGATAAAAAGATTCCGAGTGTAAGAGCTGTCAAGGAGAGCAGCAGGACAGTGAGCAGCACATAAAGGAAAGAACCTTCCATTCTCATATCCAGTACATAAACGGCAAAAGAGGCAATGATGCCTGCCTGGAGCATAGTGAAAATGCCGAAGCCTGCAATATATCCGCCTACGATCTCCCAGCGCCTTAAAGGACTGGCCAAGAGCCGCTCAAGCGTTCCGGTAGTCCTTTCCCGCAAAAACGAAACCCCTGCGATCAGGAAAACAAAGAAGAAGGTAAAGAAACCGACCAGAACCGGCCCAAAGTAATCGAATTGTCCCATATCTGGTGAGCCGTGCAGCTGGCTGATCTTCAAGCCGGGCTCCTGGCCGCCAGGCTGAAGCTGCTTGAAAGCTTCCTGGATTTCCTGTGCCGCTTCCCTGCTTATGCCGGGATCGCTTCCTTCCAGCCTGACCGTTGGTGTCCCATTTTCCATGGACAGATAGGCATCCAGTTCTCCTGCCTTCAGGTCAGCTTCTGCCTGCTTAGCTGAATCATATTCCGTCAGGGCTGCATCCTGGAACTCAAGCCTTTCGGACCATTCTTGCGGAATGCCGGCCAGCCCGATCTCAGGTTTATAATCTTCACCGTTAAAGACGAGATGCAGCATCGTCAGGATGAGGATCGGAGCGAGGATCATCAGTGCCATTGTCCGTTTATCACGTAAAAATTGCCTTAAAATCCTGATAACCAGTGCAGTCAGCCTCATTGCTGATCACCCCCATAGGCCAGAAAGGCTTCTTCAATCGTGCTTGCATCCTTATCCGCTTTTAACTGTGCCGGGCTGCCGGACGCAATCAGTCTGCCATCCCGCAGCAGCCCGAGCCTGTCGCATTTTTCTGCTTCATCCATGACATGGGTGGTGATGATCAGTGTCTTTCCTTTCAGCTTCAACTCCTGAAAGGCAGACCAGATGCTCTGGCGCAAAACGGGATCGATTCCGACCGTCGGTTCATCAAGAATCAGGAGCTCCGGTTCATGAAGAAGGGAGATGGCAAGCGACAGCCGTCGTTTCATCCCGCGGGAATAGTTGGAGACAAGCTTATCCATATGCTCAGATAACCCGACAACCTGCATGGATTCCTGCATCCGCTCTTTTTTACGGATCCCCTTCAGGCCGTATAAGGAAGCAAAAAAGCTGAGGTTCTCTGCAGCAGTCAGCTCGCCGTAAAGAGCGTCTGATTGGGCCATATAGCCGATCCTCTCCAGAAGGCTTAGAGATGGAACCTTTTCGCCAAATATCATGATGTCCCCGGCATTGGGGATATCCAGACCGGCAATTTGTTTGATCAGGGTGGTTTTGCCTGCACCAGAGGGTCCGAGCAGCCCATAGATTTCCCCTTTGTGAATAGTCAGGCTGAGGCCTGTGAGAACATCCTGGCTTCCGAATCTCCTGCTGACATCTTTAATTGAAACGAGTGGAGATTGACTATGCATGAAAAAATCACCTCTTACAATTAGTGAGTGATTACTCACTTTTATAGTAAGGGGTTTATGCGGCTTTGTAAAGTGAGTAATCACTCACAAATTATGTAAATTAATACCTGACTCATATCCCTCAAAAAGGTATAATGTTTTTTGTACCAGCAAATCTTTTAAACGGGGTGCAGAATATGGCTGATTTTAAATCAACTGTCATTATAAGAAGACCAGTAGCAGAAGTTTTCCAGTACGCCACCAACCCGGACAACGCGCCTGAAATCATGCCGAATGTCGTCAAGATGGAAAAGGCCACGGACGGTCCGATCGGGCCTTCGACGAAATTCATTGAAACAAGGATGATCAGGGGCAAGAAGGTCAAGGCTGAAATTGAATATACACAATTTGAACAGGACAAGTCCTATACAGCAAAAAGCAATTCCAACGGGCTGGTTGTCACGTATGATTATACATTCACGGAAATTGATGAAGGCACCCAGGTGGAGCTTGAGGCCAATATCCATACATCCGGCTTCATCATGTCCCTGACGAAGCCAATGCTTGTAAAGATAATTAAGAAAGAAGATGGCAGACAGCTGTCCTATCTGAAGCAGATGCTGCAGGGAGATGAAGATTAAAAAAAGAGCCCGGGGGGCTCTTTTTTTTATGGATATGGTGCCCTCTTGCTAAAGAAGGCCGCATCATATTTTAAAATTTATATGTCCAGAACCGCTCATTCTGGATCCAGGCTGTAGCCTGAGGGTCTTTATTTTTCAGCTTTTCCTCGGTTTGGGCAGCCATCAGCTGCGTCTGGGAAAGGTGCGCTTTAATCGCTGCCAGCTTCTGGTCGACGACTGCACTGACATCATTTAGGATATCCGCTTCGCCAAGTTCATCGACACAGTTATTGGAAAATGCCACACAATGCAGCTTCGGCCGATCCTGCTCAGGCAGGCGTTCAAGCGCTCTTACAACAGCAGCCCCTGTTGCATCATGGTCAGGGTGAACCGAGTATCCCGGATAAAAGGAGATGACCAGCGACGGATTCACTTCTTCCACAATGGAGAAAAGGTGGTCGGTGAGCAGTTTTTCATCCTCAAATTCAATTGTTTTGTCACGATACCCGAGCATACGCAAATCCTGGATCCCCAGGACGCGGGCGGCCTCCTTCAATTCTTTGCGGCGAATCAGCGGCAGACTCTCCCTCGTTGCAAAAGGAGGGTTCCCCAGATTGCGCCCCATCTGGCCAAGCGTCAGGCATGCATATGTAACAGGGGTCCCGCTGTTGACATGGGAAGCAATCGTTCCTGACACGCCAAACGCTTCATCATCCGGGTGCGGGAAAATGACGAGTACATGTCTTTCCTTTTCCATTAGCTATTTCTCCTTTCACATTTATTCAAACGGAGTCTCACTGATCTGCAGCGCCACAGCAAGCTTTCCGCCATTATCATGGCCAGCCATCAGCAGGCGGCCGATTTCATCAACTTCAAAGTGGGTGATCCCCTCTGCATACACCCAGCCAAATTCCATTTTCAGTCCGACTCTGAACGGGCCGTCCCCGGTGATTTTCCCGAGTTCATATTTGAGGGAAGCGTTGCGGATATAGGCTCCGGCAGAGAAGAAGGACTCATCGAAGTGGGATGCGTACGCCCCATTCGTTGTTTCGAGGTGGACAAAGACATTCTTCCCGGCAAGCCGGCTGATTTCCTTTTGCACCTCTTCTTTTATGACAGGCTTCATATATATGCCTCCTTTCAGCACAATGCTGCTGTTCCTTGAATGAGATTATTTTACTAAAAAAGGAATGGAAAAGCGAAATCGGCGCTTCCACATTCCTTTTAGGCAGCGGCAGGTTTATCCTCCGCTATCAGATTTTACGGCCTTCAGCTTTTTCGATTGAGCCATTGCTGCGGTATGCCCCATGCATCGTAGGACCCACATATTCGTTCAGACGGAAACCATGGCGGATTGCTTCCGTGATGAAGGATTTCGCGATTTCGACAGCTTCTGTCACGCTATGGCCCTTCGCAAGTCCTGCTGTTACTGCAGATGAATAGGTGCAGCCGGCCCCATGCGTATAAACAGTATCAATCAGCTCGTTTTCAAATAGGATAAAGTCTTTTCCGTCGTACAGGAGGTCAGCCGCTTTTTCATGCTTCAGCTTGCTGCCGCCTTTGATCAATACAAACTTTGCACCCATATCATGAATTTTGGCTGCTGCTTCCTTCATATCATCAATGGTGCGGATAGGCCCGGTCTGCGCCAGCTGCCATGCTTCAAACAGGTTCGGTGTCACCACTGTTGCCCGCGGCAAAAGGAGCTCCCTCATTGCGTCAGTGGTTTCAGGGTTCAATACTTCATCTTCCCCCTTGCAGACCATCACAGGGTCAATGACCGTGTTGCTCAATTTATTTTCATCCATTACCTTTGCCGCCAGCTCAATGATTTCCACCGTTCCGAGCATGCCTGTCTTCATGGCATCGATGCCGACAGAAAGGATGGTTTCAAGCTGCGCCTTCAGCGTTTCGATTGGCAGCGGATGTACATGATGATGCCAATGGTCTTTCGGATCCATCGTGACAATGGTTGTCAGGGCAGTCATCCCGTACACGCCAAGCTCCTGGAATGTTTTAAGATCTGCCTGGATGCCTGCTCCTCCGCTAGTATCCGATCCAGCAATCGTAAGTACTTTCTTCATAGTCATGTCATGCGCCTCCCATTTTATTGTTCTAATTATGATTATAACAATATTATATCTCAGTACAATTGGAACGAATTGCAGTGACCCCTTTTCTTTTCGCCAAAATTTACCTATGATAAAAACAGAAATAGCAGATTGAGCGGTGATAAAGATGAAGAACATTCTATATATCGAAGACGATAAAGAAATCGGCAAATGGACGAAAGATTATCTCCTTGAAAAAGGCTACTCGGTCGACTGGCTGCAGTCAGGGGAGGGAGCAGCCCAGGCAGCTGCCCGGGCCGACCTGGTCATCCTCGATGTGATGCTGCCCGGGCTTGACGGTTTTACGGTCGGCCAGCGCCTGAAGAAGGATGTCCCAGGGATCCCTATCCTGATGCTGTCGGCCCGGACGGCAGTCGATGATAAGCTGCAGGGCCTGCAGTTTGCCGATGATTACCTGACAAAGCCATTTCATCCGGAAGAACTGGCGGCAAGGATCGATGTGCTGCTCCGAAGATACGGGAAACCGGAACAGAGCCAGCTTCGGCTTCGCCATCTCGAAGTCAGCCTTGGGGAAAACCGGATCATTGATACAAGAAGCGGCGAAGAAATCATCCTGACCGGCAAGCAGCATCAAATCTTCATGTACATGCTCCGTCATCCTAACCAGATTCTCACAAAAGAGCAGATTTTTGAGGCAGTCTGGGGAGAGCACTATATTGACGGAGATAAAACCTTGATGGTCCACATCCGCTACCTGCGCGAAAAAATCGAAGAAAATCCGGGCTCGCCTGCCATCCTTGAAACCATCCGGGGCATCGGCTACAGGGTGAAACAATGAAGCCAAAATCGCTGCAGGGCAAGTATCTGCTCATCATCCTGCTGGCACTGGTGCTGATGCCGATCACTTTTCCGCTCGTTTCAGTATTATTCCATATCCCATTTTCCATGCAGGAGCATGACCCGAATCTCTACGAAGACAGCAAAGGCCTTGAATCGATGTGGAAAAAAGAAGGGGAGAAGCTCGGCGGAAAAACGGATGAAGAAATCAGCGAAAGACTCTTGGAGCTGAAGCAGAAATACAGCAAGGCAAGCGTCTTCTGGGTTGACGAACAGGGGAGCACAAAGCTGAAGCTTCCTGAGCAAATGAACATCCCTGCCCAGTGGGACCCGCTGTACACTATAGATTTCATGAAAACTAACCGGGGACTTGAAGCTGATCCTTATACTGTCGTTTCGTTCATCGGGTCCGGGAAATCAGAAGGGTTCATGGTCATCCAGGTGCCGCGGGGAGAAATGGACACAGAATGGGAGAAAGTAAGCAGAAGCTATGACTATTATTATCTGATTGCCACCTTTGGGGTGCTGGGATTGTTCCTGTTTGTGTCCTGGATTTTCTTTTACAGAATCCGCCAAAGGCTGCTCCGTCTCCAGGAGGCAATGGACAAGCCTGCTGAAGGCGGAATCCCCCTGCCGATCGCCATTGAAAAGAAGGATGAAATCGGCCAGCTGGAAGGGGCTTTTAACCGGATGATCGACCAGCTTGAAACAGGCAGGCAGCGGGAGCGGGAAGAAGAAGAGCTCAGGCGCCAGCTGATCGCCAATCTGTCCCATGACCTCAGAACGCCGCTGACAACAATCAGGGGCCATGCCTACTCTTTGAAAAAAGAAATCACTTCCGAAAAAGGGCAGGAATCTCTCGAACTCATTGACAATAAAATCAGCTATCTGGGCCAGCTGATCGAAAACCTGCTTTCCTATACACTATTAACCTCCGGCAAGTATCCATACAATCCGGAAAAAACCGATATCGTCCGGCTCGTAAAAACCTCGGCAGCCGCATGGTATCCTGTTTTTGAAAATGAAGGCCTTGAGCTTGATATTGAGCTGCCGGACAAGAGCATCTACTGGCACATAGACGGGCAATGGATGAACCGCATCCTCGATAATCTGTTTCAGAATATCCTCCGGCACGCCGCCCAGGGCAGATATGCCGGCGTCCTGCTTGATGCGGAGAAGGAAACCCTTATGATTAAGGATAAAGGTCCGGGAATGACAGGCGAGTCGGCTGGAAAAGGCGCCGGCATCGGGCTTTCTATTGCTGCTCTCATGCTGAAGGAGATGGATTTTGACCTTCAAATTAACAGCAGCAGCGGCGGGACGGAGATGGTGATTGGGAGGAAGGGGGATTCGGGAATAGGGCATAAGGATGGATAAATATTGTGGAGGGTTCGGATGATTTCATCTGGACTCTTTTTTTCGAATTGAGTAAAAAGACTAGAATAAAATTTTGAGGCGATAAGGAAACAATACAAATTTAAAAACCCTGTTGATTGCAGTGGAAGGCACGCAGACTCCTGCGGGAGATAGCGGAAATGTTGAGACCCCACAGCGCGTAAGCGCGAGGAGGCTCAACTTCGCCCGGCGGAAAGCGAAGTGCCTGGAACGGAAATCAACGGACGAAGTCCGAAGAGATAAAAATATTAATAAAGGGTCAGCTGATTTTTTACTGAAATGGTAATAAATGTATAATATGTAGAATAATCAAAAAAGTATGTAGAATCTTTTGGTTTTTATGTAGAATCATTGAAAATTTATGTAGAAAAACGCCGAATTTAGGTAGAATTAGCCGGAATTCATGCTGTGGACACTACCGGGTTCTAAGACAGCTAGACTTTTTCAACCAAAAATACCTCACCCCTTCCCAAAACCAGTCAAAAATCAGGTAGGCATGCTAATTTCCCCCCCTTTTTTAAACCAAATTTAAACTTCCCCCCACCTCCAGCTTAACCTTCACGGGATAAGATGGTTCCGAGGTGAAGAAAATGAGCGAATTAATCTTGGAAACGAATGGTTTGACGAAAAAGTTTGGTAAACGTAGTGCGGTCGAAAATGTGGACCTGCGTCTGGGGAAAGGAGAAATATATGGATTTCTCGGCCCGAACGGTGCGGGCAAGACAACGACGATCCGGATGCTGCTCGGGCTGGCCAGGCCGACGGGCGGATCCATCCAGATTTTTGGCAGGGACCTGAAAAAAGAGAAGCTTCAGATCCTCCGCAAAGTCGGCTCCCTTGTTGAGTATCCGTCTTATTACGGCCATCTGACTGCCATCGAAAATCTTGAGGCTCTCCGCAAAATCCTTGAGGTGCCAAAATCAAGAATCGATGAAGTGCTCGCCATTGTCCGCCTGTCAAAGGAAGCGAAGCGGCCGGTAAAAGGCTTTTCCCTTGGAATGAAGCAGCGGCTTGGAATTGCCGCCGCCCTGCTTGCGAATCCTGAATTGCTGATTCTGGACGAGCCGACGAACGGACTGGATCCATCCGGCATTCTTGAAATCCGCGAGCTGATCAAAAGCATGCCGGCACAGCATGGGATGACCATCCTTGTATCTAGCCATCTGTTATCCGAAATCGATCAGATGGCAACACAGGTGGGCATCATCTCCAAAGGATCGATGATCTTCCAGGATTCGATCCATGTTCTCAGGCAGAAGGCAAACAGCCAGATTGCGATTACTGTCAATGAAACAGAAAAGGCCTGGAGAGCGCTCCTGTCAAACGGCATCCAGGCAGAAAAAGAGCGGGAGCATCTGCTGCTTGACGGGACGGACACCCAGGTTGCCGCGGCTGTGGAAACACTGGTCCGCCATGATGTTTCTGTGTACCGTGTCCAGGAGCAGAGAAAAACGCTCGAGGACATCTTCCTGGAGCTGACAGGAGAAGGGGGAAGCCTCTGATGATGAACATGCTTTCCGCTGACTTCCTGAAAATTAAAAGAAAGATGTTTCTGTTCCTCGTTTTTCTCGGCCCCTTTGGAGTCGTCGCCCTTGAAGCGGTCAATTTCGGGCTCCGCTATGAGTATTTGACTGGAGTTTATGCAGAAGATTTATGGAAAGGGCTGATTGGTGAGGCCGGCTTCCTCAGCATCCCTGCCATCATGCTGGGGCTTGCGCTGGTCACCAGTATGATAGCCAATATTGAGCATCAGACAAATGCATGGAAGCAGCTATTGGCCCTTCCCGTTTCTAAAGGAAAGGTATTTACCTCCAAGTTTCTATTGGCAGCCATCTTATTGCTTATTTCCTGTGTGCTGCTGTTCTTTGGATTGATCATTCTGGGACTGATCCTCGGCTTTGGCACAGACATTCCCTTCCTTCATCTGGCGAAATCAGTGTTCTTTCCTTATTTGGCCGGGATGCCTTTCATTGCGCTGCAGCTATGGATTTCCATCACCATGAAAAATCAGGCCATCCCGCTGACGGCCGGCATTCTGGCAACGGTGCTTACCCTGTTTTCCGTGAAGTTCCCGGACTGGGTCCCGCTGAAATGGCTATTTCTTGAGAGCTGGGGAGGTCCTTTTTATTCGGCACTGGCCGGCGTCCTGCTCGGCATCAGCATCTATTTGACCGGGCTGATCGATTTTTCCAGAAAGGAAGTGAAATAGCATGATCCATCTATTAAGCTCTGAATGGCTGAAGCTTAGAAAATCGTCTGTCTGGCTGCTTATATTTATAAGCCCTCTTCTGGCAGCATTGGCCGGCTTTGGTGAAGCGGATGTCCCCGGGATGGAGGGAGAGCTGCAATGGCTCTACACCCTCAGCAGCATGGCGTTCGTCCATGCGCTGCTGTTCCTGCCGTTATTGACCGGTGTGTTCTCTGCATTTGTCTGCCGCTATGAGCATTTGGGCGGAGGCTGGAAGCAGCTGCTGTCACTGCCGGTTTCCCGGAGGAATGTATATATCGTGAAATTCAGTCTTGTCATGGGGCTGATCGCTGTTTCTCAGCTTCTTTTTTTAGGCGGCCTGCTGCTGGTGGCACAATTGAAAGGGTTCGACACACCGATTCCGTGGAAAATCATCCTGGAAAGCGTAGCCGGCGGATGGGTTGCCTGCCTTCCGGTCGCAGCCCTGCAGATGTTTGTTTCAGCCGCATGGTCCAGCTTTGCTGCCCCGCTGGCCATTAATGTGGTTTTCACGCTCCCGAACATCCTTGTAGCCAACTCAGAAACCTATGGCCCGTTCTATCCATGGGCACAGCCGTTTCTGACCCTGATTCCGCGGATGGGAGAAGAATTCGGGGCACTGAATGCCTCCATGGAAACCCTCCTGATCGTCATCCTCGGCGGCTTCGTACTGTTTTTCCTATCAGGATTGACGTACTTTCAGCGCAAGGAGATTTAGCAGCCAGTTTATGGTATGAAAAGTGGGACAGGGGCAGAGTTTTGTAGATTTAAAACAATTTAGTCTAAAAACTTTGCTGCTGTTTTCCGTTCCAGGCACTTCGCTTTCCGCGGGGCGGCGCTGAGCCTCCTCCCGCTCCGCGGTGCGGGGTCTCAGCTTTGCCGCTGCAATCCCGCAGGACGTTGATTCCGCTTCTCGAACGCACTTCGCACGAAGAAAATGAGCATGCATTTTATGAGGAGTCTGCGTGCCTTGCACTCCAAACAGCAGGTTTCTAAAACTTTTTATGCAAGCCTATTTTCCGCAAGTTTGTTTTCCCGCTGTCACCACTAAATTCTGTCACAACCCATGGATGTTTTTCCCAATACCTATTAATCCACCATCAAGAAAGCTACAATAGTTATATATACCAAAAAGGAGGCTGCTGCATGAAAGCGACAGGAATCATTCTTGCGGGCGGGCGTTCAAGCCGGATGGGCCGGAATAAGGCGCTGCTCAGCTTAGAGGGAATCACGGTCATTGAACGGGTGCGTGCCGAGCTGAAAAAGACAGTCCAGAGTATCATCATTGTCACCAACACCCCGGAAGACTACGATTTTCTCGGCTGCCCGATGGCTGGTGACATCTATCAGGACGGAGGGCCGCTCGCCGGACTCCATGCAGGACTGAAAAACTCGCAAACAGATTATAATCTTGTCGCAGCCTGTGATATGCCCTTTCTTTCAGCCGGGCTCGGCAGCATCCTTTTAAACGAGCTGGCCGGATGCCAGGCAGCTGTCCCGAAAATCTCCGGGCAGCTTCATCCCTTGTTCGGTGCCTATCACAAGAGTTTATACCGGAGGGCAGAGGAAATGCTGGAGGCAGGCGACCGTAAAATGAGGAATCTGCTGACAGAGGACAGCAGGATACTATCAGAGAAAGAGCTTTTGGATAGAGGCTGGACTGGTGAGGAGTCCTGTTTTTTTAATATGAACCATCCTTCTGAATACGAGCAGGCTAAGCGTATGCTCGGAAGGGAATCTTAAAATTGGGAATGGGGAGTCAATCCTGCTATTCTATATAGATAAAAACTTCGAGAATCCTAAGAGGTGAGAAAATGGATTTTGAACTATCAAAAGAACCGATTGATGTGCAGGCTGTCACTGATAAAGTCATCCAGCGGAATGCCGGGGCGGTCACCGTGTTTATCGGGACGGTCAGGGAGCTGACAGGCGGCAAGAAAACCCTGTATCTTGTGTATGAAGCATATGAGCCGATGGCAGTGAAGAAGCTTGAGCAGATCGGCCATGAAATAGAAGAAAAATGGGAAGGCGCCAAGGCAGCCATCACCCATCGGACAGGCAGGCTGGATATTACCGATATAGCCGTCGTCATTGCTGTATCTACCCCGCATAGGGCGGATGCCTATGAAGCGAACCGCTATGCCATCGAAAGAATCAAGGAAATAGTCCCTATCTGGAAAAAGGAACACTGGGAGGACGGGGAAGAGTGGATCGGCAACCAGCTTGAAACCGTTTCTTATCCGGCTGGACGTCCGCAAAAGGAGGATCTCGATGAATAAAATCAAACTGTTTGCCCACTTGCGGGAAAGTGCAGGCCATGAAGAAATAGAGCTTGAGGCTGCAGGGAAGACGATCAATGAACTGAAAGCCATTTTAACCGAAGCCTATCACCTCAATCTGGAAACCGTTATGACAGCAGTGAATGAAGAATTTGCCCTGGATCACGAGCTGATCAAAGAGGGAGACGTCATTGCTTTCATCCCGCCGGTCAGCGGCGGCTGAGGAGGGGGATAGGTTGGACGAAAGATATTCGCGCCAGACGCTGTTTCCCGGAATCGGCACGGCTGGACAGGAGAAGATCGCCCGGAAGCATGTCCTGATCATTGGTGCCGGGGCGCTGGGGTCAGGCTGTGCAGAGCTCCTTATCCGTGCCGGTGCCGGAAGATTGACGATCATTGACAGAGATTATGTGGAAGAAAGCAATCTCCAGAGGCAGCAGCTTTATGCGGAGAAAGATGCGAGGGAAAAGCTGCCGAAAGCGAAGGCGGCGGAAAGGCGGCTGAAGGAAATAAATTCTTCCGTCAGCTTAAACTGCATCGTTGGGGATGCGGATCCTTCTTTGCTGGCTGAGCTTGCGCCTGGAACTGATCTGATGATTGATGCGACTGACAATTTTGAAACGAGGATGGTCATCAATGATTTGTCGCAGAAACTCGGAATACCTTGGATTTACGGAGCCTGTGTCGGCAGCTTCGGGATGAGCTTTACCGTGATCCCGGGTAAAACCCCATGCCTGAATTGCCTTCTGAAAGCTGTTCCGCTTCAGGGTCTTACCTGTGATACAGGCGGCATCATCGGACCGGCCGTCCAGATGACCGTAGCCCATCAGGGGGCAGAGGCGCTGAAAATCCTTGCAGAGGACTGGGACGCTGTCAGGACTTCGTTTGTCAGCTTCGATCTTTGGCACAGCCAGTATACAAATATGGGGACGGCGAAAGCAAAGGATCCGGGCTGTCCTTCATGCGGGGCTGAAAGGACCTATCCTTACCTTGAGCAGGATAACCGTACAAGAACAGCAGTTCTCTGCGGCCGTGATACCGTCCAGATCCGCCCGCCCGGCAAGCGGGGCCTTGACCTTGAAGGGCTGGCCGGCCAGCTTGGCCGGCTCGGCTATGAAGTAAAGGGCAATCCGTATCTCCTGTCTGCCGAGCTTGGTGCCGAAAGGGCCGTCTTTTTTAGTGATGGCCGGGCTCTCATACATGGCACGAAGGATGAGGCCCATGCAAAATCCATCTACCAGCGCCTGCTTGGTTAAATGCAAGAACCCCTCTGCCTGGCTGCAGAGGGGTTTTGCTTTTTCAGTAAGAAAGCCGCCCCGGGAGATGTCCCGGAACGGCTGGCGAATCTTCTTTATTATTCGTTTGAACCGACAATGACAAGCTTGCCTTCATCAAGAACCTTTTCGTATTGCTCAGCTTCAACCTTAGAAAGGCCTAAGGATTCAAACTTATTACGGAGCTCGTCGCCGCGCTTATTGAACATATTGCCAACAGAATCAAATAAACCCTGTTCCTTCATGCCAACGCTTCCAGTGTTAGTGGCATCTGTTAAATCTTCGGAGCGGTTTTCGTCATGCGCAAAAATAAAGATATTATCCTTTTCATAGCCTTCTGCTGTTAAAGTTTTAATAGTGTCCGTTGCTTGTACGCCGTTTTCACAAACCTCAATTTTATACATGAGTAATTCCTCCTCTAATTTTTTTGGACAATGAGCCTGTCCGCTTATTCTTTTATTTATCCTTTTTTTCCATCCTTAAACTTCGAATTTTGTGTATGATGTTTCAGCAAAATTTTACAAAAAAGGCAGTTGCCATTTTATAATGGAAATGAACGGGTATAGAAAAGGAGCGTAAATATTGAAAAAAGACCAGGAAGTATTAGAACAGATGGAGGCGCTTATGAAGGAACTGAAGACTTCCCGCAAGCAGGCTGCAAGTGCCGCCGCTCTTGAAGGCAGCGGTGGTGCGTTTACCTTTTCACGATTCTTGCGCTACGGATTCAGGAAGTGGAGCTGGAAAATCGGACTGCTTTTATTGTCGCTTATTATGATCGGAATTTTGCTTACAGCAGGAATCTTTTATTTTTATACAGGATCATCAGCTCAAGAAGAGAAAGGGAGTTTTATAGAGCAGGTGCGCGGCCTGTCTACGCTGGCATCGTCACAGGCGCTTGTGAAAGCCGTGATCGAGAAAGAAGACAATGAACTGTTTGGCAGGCAGATAGAAACGGATCTGCCGGGGACAAAGCGCAAGCTTCTGCTGATTGTCCCGGGAACGGTAACGGCAGGGGTCGATCTTGAGCAGATTGGAGAAAAGGACATCAAGGTATCGGAAGAGGATAAGAGGATCGAAGTTTCCCTTCCGAAGGCAAGCATCCTCCAGGAACCATCGCTCGATTTGGAGCATGTCCAAACCTTTTCGGCTTCCGGCATTTTTCGGGATGATGTGAATTGGGATGAGGCATACAGCCTTGCAGCGGAGGCAAAGGAAATGGTAGAGGCGGAAGCGATTGACCAGGGGATTCTTGAACTTGCTGAGAAGAACGCGGAAAAAACGATCAGCGAATTTTTTGGCAGGCTGGGCTATGAAGCCTCTGTCAGCTATAAGGGGGATTCTGATGCAGCTATTAAATAACCGCTGGGGCGAGCTTTTGGAAGAAGAGTTCGAAAAAGCGTATTTTCATGAGCTGGAGAGATTCCTGGAAGAGGAATATGCGAGCGGGACGGTCTATCCGGCCAGGGAGGATATCTTCAACAGCCTGAAGTATACCGATTATGAGGATGTAAAAGTGGTCATCCTGGGCCAGGATCCTTACCATGGACCAGGGCAGGCCCACGGTTTGAGCTTCTCGGTCAAGCCGCAGACCAGGATCCCTCCGTCCTTAAGGAATATCTTCAAGGAGCTTCATGAAGACCTTGGCTGCAAAATCCCTGATAATGGATATCTGGTCAGCTGGGCGGAGCAGGGTGTCCTGCTGCTGAATACCGTTTTGACTGTGCGGGAGGGAGAAGCCCATTCCCATAAAAATAAGGGCTGGGAAACCTTCACCAATAGCGTCATCAGCCTTCTGAATGAAAGGGAAAAGCCGGTGGTGTTCCTGCTTTGGGGAAAGCCGGCCCAGGAAAAGGCCAAGCTGATTGATAATCCGCACCATATAATCCTTAAATCGGTTCACCCCAGCCCATTATCAGCAAGAAGAGGATTCTTTGGGAATCATCATTTTTCAAAAACCAATCAGATTTTGAAGGATAATGGGGAAGAAGAGATAGACTGGCAGATACCAGATCTCTAATTCCGGCATGTTTCACGTGGAACGGAAATTGTATATATGAAAATGCCGTCGAAAGCTGACGGCATTTTTTAATAGACAAGTATAAAATAACGTGGGCAAGGCGCTTCCGCCTTTCTCTATTCAAAGAACTGTCAGAGTTTTAGGATGTATAATGGGTACAAGTCATGTAAAATAGAAACCGATAGCCAAATGAGTTAGAAATAAGACTCAGCAAAGGATGACAGGATTGAACAGCAATCAAGCTAATTGCTTTAAATGCAAGCATTTCTACGTGACATGGGACCGGCAGTTTCCGAAAGGGTGCAGGGCGTTTCAATTCAAGGGAAGGCAGCTGCCATCCAAAGAGGTTGAAAGGGCTTCGGGCCATCCTTGCCTCAAGTTTGAGGGAAAGGCCAAGTGATTGATGCTATTCTGAATAGCATGGTTGCCTGCTGCCGAAAATGAAGCTGTAGAGACACAGAAAAAAGAGGTGAATACTATGCAGATCCCTGTTGGAAATCTGCTTGCCAAGATGGAAAAGGAGCTGCAGGAGGCCAAATCAAGCTCTTCTGAGGAACGGATCCGGGAACGGGTATATTCCATAAAGGCTTTATGCGAGCTGCTTCTGGAAGGTGAGAAGACAAGTTCTGAGCCGGTGCGCCCGGCTGCATCTTATATTCCTCAGCCGGTACAGGAAAGCGTGCCGCTGGCTTCGATTCAGCAGCCCAGAAAGATGAATATGGAAAATGAAGCGAACGGAGATTCAATTTTCGACTTTTAAGCAGTAAATGAAGAGGTGAAATCATGAAAATTTTTATCATAATCGGTGCAATCAATGCATTCCTGGCTGTTGCTCTTGGTGCTTTCGGCGCCCACGGCCTGGAAGGGAAAGTGGAACCAAAGTATCTTGAAACATGGAAAACAGGCGTAACCTATCAAATGTTCCATGCCACCGGGCTCCTGATCATCGGGGTTCTGCTGGGACGCCTGCCGGCAACGGCCTTACTCTCTTGGTCCGGCTGGCTGATGCTGATTGGAATCATCCTTTTCTCCGGAAGCCTGTACGTCCTGACGCTGACAAAGATCAGTGTCCTCGGCGCCATCACGCCGCTCGGCGGAGTTGCCTTCCTTGCTGCGTGGGTTCTCCTGATCATTGCCGCAGTTAAATATCTGTAAAAAAATGAGCCTGGCTGCATAAGCCAGGCTTTTCATTATCTTGGCGGAAAGGCTGCCAGCCCTGGAGCCGCTCCATATGGATAGTCATACTCTATTTCCTCATCAAACGTAATATAATCCAGGTAAATCATCGGGATCAGATAGCGTGTGCCTGACTGCGGATCACTCAAGATCAGATGATCCCTTCCGGCTGCTTCAATGATTCCCTTGAAAATCTTCGCATTCCACTCCCGGTTGTTCTCAAAGGTGGCGTAAACGGTTGCCAGCTTCCCTTTGTTCAGACGGAGGATGTTTTCAATATAAGATTGTTCAATTGGAAGCATTCCCGGGACCTGTGCGGCTGGCGAGACTCCAGTAGTTGGAGATGTGGTGAGCATGGAACCGGACGGCATCTGCGGATAGGCCTGCTGGGCGCCGTATCCCTGTGCCTGTGTGCCGGCCCCATAGTAAGGCTGCTGCTGCTGTGGCTGCTGCTGCTGATAAGGCGGATAAGTGCGGTAATCGACATATTGCTGCTGCGGTACAGATTGCTGTTTCAAGATAAATCCCTCCTAAATTCATTAATAAACAGTGGGACAGTCTGCCTGTGCCGGCTGGAAGAAGCAATGTGATTTATATCTTCCTGCATTCGGCTGATTATACCATTGCGCAGGGCAGTCCCCGGTGGGGCGGAAAAACCAGAGCGAATTGCTGGCAGGATGATGGCGCTGCCCCTTGATGACTTTCCTGGCCAGGTCGAGCTCATTTTGGCGGGGCCGCTGATAAAAGTAGCCCTTGATGGTGGCTTCAAATCCGCCTGGCCGCTGATAAACCATTTTTCGGATGGAAGGAATCTCCTTGAAATCCAGGCAATCGGCCCTGACCCGGTTCACCCCGACGTTGCCGACCATCAGCATGCCCAGATTTCCTTCCCCTTCAGCCTCTGCACGCATCAGCCGTGCGAGAAGCCTTACATCCTCTTCGGTATAAGGAATAACGGCCATAACTTCACCTCTCTCAGCAGCTATTAAAAGGCTGTAAGTGAAAGTATCCGTTTAAAACCAAACTCACTATTTCATAAATATGTGGGAAATGCTGTATTATGCCTGATGGGGAAAAGAAAAGCGGAGGGGGCTTGCTCAGTAAGCAGGAATCTATCTATAGGTAACTGAATAGATAGAAAAATTGGAAGCCGAAATGCAAGCAATGTGACGAATTATTTTTCAATGAAAAAAAGCCCCGGCAAGAGCCGAGGCTTGATTCATATATTATTAAACACTCAGGAAGCTGCCTACCTGATCTTCCAGGAGCAGGTTTCCTACAAAGAAGGAGCCAAATTCGCCGTAGCGGGCACTCACTTCATCAAAGCGCATTTCGTAGACAAGCTTCTTGAATTGAAGCACATCGTCCGCGAAAAGGGTTACTCCCCACTCATAATCGTCAAAGCCGACAGAGCCGGTGATGACCTGCTTTACTTTGCCTGCATATTGGCGGCCGATCATGCCGTGGCTGCGCATCATATTGCGGCGGTCTTCCATAGGGAGCATATACCAGTTGTCTTCACCCTGGCGGCGCTTGTCCATCGGGTAGAAGCAGACATACTTTGCTTTAGGAAGCTCTGGGTAAAGGCGTGCCAGGACATGCGGGTTCTGGTAAGGATCCTCTCCGGCCGGCAGATAGTTGCTGAGCTCCACAACGGAAACATAAGAATGTGCCGGAATCGTATACTCGGCAAGCTTTGATTTATTGAACTCATTCTCAATCTCATTCAGCTCTTCCATTGTAGGGCGCAGGATCATCATCATGAAATCTGCTTTTTGGCCAACGATCGTATATAAAGCATGGCTGCCATTTTTTTCGCTCTGCACGGAATTCCATTTATCCACAAGACCCATAAACTCCTGGATTGCTGCATCGCGCTCTTCTTTCGGAGTCATTTTCCATGTAGTCCAATCCATTGTGCGGAAATCATGGAGGCAATACCAGCCATCAAGCGTTTGTGCTGCTTCAGTCATTCTGATCACTCCTATATATGTACTCGAATTCTCACCAATACTATATCATAGTTTCACCATAACACGTCTGCCTGAAACTTGAAAATTATATGTCACTTATCTGCTGTTCAAAAATAATTCTCAATCAGGTTTCCAACAGTGAAAACAAGGGGATTCAAAAGAATAGCAGACAAGACAAACAGAACGGGGCGGAATCGGATATTTTCCGGCGAAAAGGACCATATTAACATCGTCCGGAACTATCGGATTCCAAGTATTAAATATAAGAATTTTAAGAAAACAAAAACATTTCAGGTGTAACCGCTGCCACTTCTCCTTGTTCTTGAATTTTCACAGTGGAGGAGTATCCTAAGGGAGTGAGAATAGCGGCCCGGGGTGCCTTCTCTATGGATAAAGGCAGTCTCAGCGCCGCTTTAGTCGAGTGATTTGTTACATATAAAAGGAGGATTTTTCATATGAGTGATCTTTTTGAAGGATTAAGGAACAAGGTTTCCGGCAATAATCTGCGAATCGTATTTCCTGAGGGAACGGATGAAAGGATTCTGACAGCAGCAGGCCGTCTGGCAGCTGATAAAATTCTTACGCCTATTCTGATCGGGGACATTGCCCACATCGAGGATAAAGCAAAGTCATTGGATGTATCCCTTGAGTTTGTTGAAATCTACGATCCGAAAAACTTTGCCATGATGGACGAACTTGTTGCTGCATTCGTTGAGCGCCGCAAAGGAAAAGCGACAGAAGAAGATGCCCGCCGCATTCTTCTTGATGAAAACTATTTCGGTACCATGCTTGTTTATGCAAATAAAGCAGACGGCCTTGTAAGCGGAGCTGCACACTCTACTGCAGATACAGTCCGCCCGGCACTTCAGATCATCAAAACAAAAGAAGGCGTCAAAAAGACTTCCGGTGTCTTCATCATGGTCCGCGAAGATGAAAAGTATGTGTTTGCCGACTGTGCAATCAATATTGCACCAGACAGCGCAGATCTTGCGGAAATCGCCATCGAAAGCGCCAAGACAGCAAGAATGTTCGACATCGATCCGCGCGTCGCCATGCTGAGCTTCTCTACAAAGGGCTCTGCGAAATCACCTGAAACAGAAAAAGTATCCCAGGCAGTTGAAGAAGCCAAGCTTCGCGAGCCATTGCTCATCGTGGACGGCGAATTCCAGTTCGACGCTGCCTTCGTTCCATCCGTTGCTGAAAAGAAAGCTCCGGATTCACCGCTGCAGGGAGATGCTAATGTATTTGTATTCCCAAGCCTGGAAGCAGGGAATATCGGCTACAAAATTGCCCAGCGCCTGGGTAACTTTGAAGCGGTCGGACCGATCCTTCAAGGCCTGAACCGCCCGGTAAACGACCTGTCCCGCGGATGCGACCAGGAAGACGTGTATAAGCTTGCGCTAATTACAGCAGCTCAGGCATTGAATCAGTAATAGGAATAGATCCGGTGCATTGTGTGCCGGTTCTTTTTTATGTGATGCGGCTTGGCGCGGTGAGTGAGGCTGTCCAGCTGCCGGTTGGTAGAAAAAACGCCTGATCCGGTAGATTATGGCGTGGGTTCGGTAGAATATAGCGTGAATTCGGTAGATTCCCGTACCAGCTCGGTAGAATATGCTCCGAATTGAACAGAACAGCAACGCCAGCGCCGTCTGTGCCACCAAAAGATGGACTGTTTTCAGGCAGCAAGAGCAGTTTTCTGCAGAAATAGCAGTCAAAACGCGGATCCCCATAATCAAATCGCGCTCTCAATCAGCGGCTCCGCCCCTTTTCTTCTCCCCGCCCCCCATATGCTATAATAATACCCATATTGCTTATTTAAAGGAGTACTGAAGATGAACGAAGCAAGTGAGCTGCTGCATCAGCCGGAGTGGCGGATAATAGACCAGTCGAGTGCAGGTCTGCATTTGAATGCGATGCATTCGTTCGGGATGGATGATACACTCTGTGCTTCTGTCGGCTCTGGGAAAACCCCGGCAACGGCAAGGGCATGGGTTCATGACCGGACGATTGTGCTTGGCATCCAGGATTCGCGCCTTCCGTATCTGGAAGACGGGGTGGACTGGCTGCGCGAGCAGGGTTACCGGACGATTGTCCGCAATTCGGGCGGCCTGGCAGTTGTGCTGGATGAGGGTGTACTGAATTTGTCTCTCATTTTTCCAGAATCGGAAAAAGGGATTGATATCAACCGCGGCTATGATGCTATGTGGCTTTTAATAAAAGAAATGTTCAGCGACTTTCCATATGAAATAGAAGCAAGGGAAATCGTCGGCTCCTATTGCCCCGGGAGCTATGATCTGAGCATCGGCGGCAGGAAGTTTGCCGGCATTTCCCAGCGCAGGCTGCGCAAGGGAGTGGCAGTCCAGATCTATTTATGCGTAAATGGCAGCGGAAGCGGGCGGGCTGAATTGGTACGGGAGTTTTACACCAGGGCGAAAAAGGATGCGGTCACGAAGTTCTTGTACCCTGACATTACACCGCCGGTCATGGCATCGCTCAGCGAGCTGCTCCAGGCCGGGCTGACGATCGCAGATGTGATGATGAGGTTCCTGAACGTGCTGAAAAGCAGATCAGGCAGGCTGTATGCCGGCGGGCTGAATGAAGAAGAGGCCGTACTTTATGAAAGCTATTATGAGCGGGTCGCCGAGCGGAATGAAAAAGTATTCGGCACCCTTCAGGATCACGCCTGATCATCCATCAAATAGTAAAACCGCCCATTAAAAATGGGCGGTTTTCTATTTAAGGGGGCAGGCTGCTGCCATTTCTTCTCTCCAAGTCTATAAAACAGCGGGGTCCTCTATTCTGCTACCTTTTCCAGGTTCCCGTTGCGGTCCATCTTGAATTTGGTGGCCGGGCGTTCTTCCTCATCAAACAGAACCAGTTTTCTTGCCCTGTTCATGATTTTCATGAGCGTCTCGTAATCTTCCTGGATCGTGATGGTATTTTGCTCCAGCATGCCGATTTTTCCTGATAATTCCTCGTTCTGGCTCCTTAGCATCGCGATTTCGCGCTTTAATCTTTCATTCTCGCTTTTTAACAGATCAGCGCTGAGGGTGGAGCCGTTCAGGCTTTGCAAATAGCTGATGACAGAGTCCAGATTCAGCTGGGCCCGCGGCTGTGGCGCCGATTGATAGGCAGGATAAGAGAATACTGGTTCTGGAGCTTCCATTGTTTCTTCCTCAGCATCTGCATCAGCATCTATATCTATCTCTGTATAAGTCTCCGTATAGACTTCTGTTTCCTCTGGCATTGGCAGTGTATCAGCAGTGAGTAATTCAACTTCTTCAACGGCTGGAACCGGAGGATTGTACAGCAGCTTTTTCTTGCCGCCCTGTTCTTTCCCGAGCAGCCTGTTGCGCTGTTTGCGCTGTTTCTTGGCGAGCTGCAGCGCCTTTTCGTAGCGGTGCCTTACAACAGCGTTCCAGCGGAATCCGCAGGCAGCAGAGGTGCGGTTCAGCTTATCTCCGACTTCCTCGAAAGCGTTCAGCTGGGTGCTTCCTTCCCTGACATGCCTTAATACCGTTTCAGCAAGCAATAAATCATTTTCTTCTGACCATGCATCCTGTCTTACTTTCATTTTTTCTTCAGCTCCCTGGGCAAAATTGGTTTATATAACCTTCTAGCCCTAGCATGGCCACATCTTTCTTTCTTTATACAGAGGGAATAAAAGGATAGTAGTTTTTTTTTCTGATATATTCAGGGAGTGGGGAGAAAAGGGAGAATATGCTGGAAAAAATCCCTGCAGCCTGCCATCGAAGCTAAAGATTGCAGCTTGCAATACAAGTTGAGAAAATGTAAAATACCCTTTAGTGCCTCCGGGCAGATTAATTGAGATAGCAATTAAAACTTCTATAGATAAAAATGATAGACCGAGAAAGGGATGTACAAAATGGCAAACGAATTCCGTGTTTGCGACGACTGCCAGGCAGTTAATCTGAAAACACTGATCCCCATGCTGAAGGATATCGACCCTGAGGCAAAAGTGGACGTAGGCTGCCAATCCTATTGCGGGCCGGGCAGGAAGAAGACCTTTGCATTTGTCAACAACCGTCCGCTGGCAGCATTGTCGGAAGAAGAGCTAAGAGAGAAAATCGAAAAAAAGCTGAAAAAATAAATCGCCTTTGACACCTGTCTTAAGGTGATTTTTTATTCGCTGAATGCTGTGCAGCTGCAGCAGATCAGGCAGTTTCTTTTCTTCCCGGTACGTTTAGCCTGCTGCCTGTTTGTGGAAAAAGAACATCATCTGGACACAGGGGGAATTTTATTTTTCCGAAAGCCCTGCTGTGTCTGGATTTTGTCGAAGAAAAGGGAATTACAGCAGATTTTGTAATGATTTAGCGGTGAAAACTGGCTATAATAGATACAAAGGAAAAAAACGGGAATAAGCCAGGCAGGTGCACAGGAAGAGGGGAAAAGATGCCATATTCAACGGAAAAATTAAGCGAAGAAAAAGTATTCAAGGACCCTGTCCATCGCTATATTCATGTTCGTGACAGAATGATCTGGGATTTGATCGGGACGAGGGAATTTCAGCGCTTGAGGCGGATCAAGCAGCTGGGGACGACTTATCTGACCTTCCACGGGGCAGAGCACAGCCGCTTCAATCACTCACTCGGAGTCTACGAGATTGTCAGGCGGATCATCGATGATGTATTTGCCGGCCGTGAACAGTGGGATGGAAATGAACGGCTTGTATCCCTATGCGCGGCGCTCCTGCACGATTTGGGGCATGGCCCATTTTCCCACTCATTCGAGAAGGTATTCGACCTGGATCATGAGCATTACACACAGGCGATCATCCTTGGCAATACAGAAGTGAATCTTGTCCTTTCAAGAGCGGGGAAGGATTTTCCGAAGGATGTAGCTGATGTGATTGCGAAGACTTACCGGAATAAGCAGGTCGTCAGCCTGATTTCCAGCCAGATCGATGCCGACAGGATGGACTATCTGCAGCGCGATGCGTATTTTACGGGTGTCAGCTACGGCCATTTTGATATGGAAAGGATCCTCCGGGTCATGCGCCCGAGGGAGGACCAGGTTGTCATCAAGCAGAGCGGCATGCATGCGGTCGAGGATTATATCATGAGCCGCTACCAGATGTACTGGCAGGTCTATTTCCACCCGGTTACAAGGAGTGCGGAAGTCATATTGACGAAAATCCTGCACCGGGCCAAGCAGCTCCATGAAAATTATTATGCGTTCAAGTACCTTCCCCTCCATTTCTATACACTGTTTGAAGGCGAAGTGACGCTGGAAGACTATCTGAAGCTTGATGAAGCCGTGATACTCTATTATTTCCAGATGTGGCAGGAAGAAGAAGATCCGATCCTGAGGGATTTGTGCAAGCGGTATATGGACCGCAATCTTTTTAAATATGTGGAGTTCGACCCGGCGAAGGAATACAAGAAGCTGGCCGAGCTGTCTGTGCTGTTCAGCAAGGCAGGGCTTGATCCTGAGTATTACCTGGTTGTCGATTCCTCCTCAGATCTTCCGTATGACTTTTACAGGCCGGGAGAGGAAGAGGAGCGTCTTCCGATCCACCTGCAGATGAAAAACGGGGACCTGCGGGAACTGTCGCGCGAATCGGAAATCGTTGATGCGATCTCCGGAAAAAGGCGGACGGACCACAAATTATATTATCCTGCTGATTTGATTATGGACGAGGGCAGCAAGAAGACTGTTAAGAAAAAAATCCGTGAAATGCTGGAGATCTAATCGACATACATAAACGCGGTAATTACTTTGGAGTAGGAGATGAGGGGTTTTGTTAAAAGATCATGCCAATTTGGTGCACGCTTTGGCGGCTTCCGGGGAAGTCATCGGCCGGAAAAAGCTTCAGAAGATGATTTTTATTGCAAAGAAGATTTCTTTTCCTTTTCAGGAGCGGTTTCAGTTCCACTTTTACGGGCCGTATTCAGAGGAGCTGACATTGAGGGTGGAGGAGCTTTGCAATATGGGCTTCCTGAATGAAGTGAAAGAGAAGAAGGGCGGCTATTTTCAATACCGGTACACACTGACGGACAACGGCCGGGAATTTCTTTCCGTCAACCAGGTTGATATGCCCTGCCTGCCGGACTGCCTGGAGGATATGAACAGCCAGAATGCAAGATTCCTGGAGCTTGTCTCAACAGTTTTATATTTTGATAATCTTCCCCGCGAAGAGGTGCAGGAGAAGGTCTTCACTTTAAAAAGCAAGCAGAAGTACACAGAAGAAGAGGTTGAAGAGGCCTATCAATATATCGAAAAGCTGAAAGAAAAAGCTAAGCACTAGCGGTGTGCTTAGCTTTTTCTTTAGTTTGCGGCCTTACGAAGCCAGTTTAAACTTCGTCGCTTAAGCGTTTGCCTGCGACGGCATAGTGGTTTTTGCTCATTTCTTCGATAAATACGACGACTTTGTCTTTGGAAGCACCGGTCGTTTCGCTGACCGCATCGGTCACTTTTTCAACAAGAGCTTTTTTCTGGTCTTCTGTACGTCCTTCAAGCATTTTGACTGTAACATATGGCATATTAACTTCCTCCTTTTTATACTTTTTACTATAGCAGAAGGCTTGCGGGATGTGCCAGTTCGGAACGCCGGCGAACGCTGGGCTTTTCCCGGAAGCGGAGTTTTCCCTTCGCCAGGCATTTCATGTATACTGAAAAATAGATAAGTGTGCAGGCAAGTGCCTGCTGCCTGAGGACTTTATTCATTCAAATAAAGGGGTATTGCCGTTGGAACAATTCTTAGCCTTTTCTTTAAGGGAGATTCCCTATGTTGCTTTGACTTTGATGATCGCTTTTACGGTCCATGAATTTGCCCATGCGTTTGTTGCTTATAAATTCGGCGACCCGACGGCCCAGAAGCAGGGGCGGCTGACGCTCAATCCGATCCACCATCTGGATCCCCTTGGAACCATCCTGATTTTTATAGCAGGATTCGGCTGGGCGCGGCCTGTGCCGGTGAACCGTTTCCACTTTAAAAATCCAAGACTGGCGGGGATTTCGGTTTCGCTTGCCGGACCGCTCAGCAATCTTTTGATGGCTGGCCTGGGCCTCGGCATCTGGTACGGACTGGCCGCGGCCGGTGCAGCAGCGGGCCTGCCTGATTTTGTGCCCGAGTTTCTGGATTTGTTCATTTATTTGAATCTTATGCTGTTTGTGTTTAATCTGCTGCCTTTTCCGCCTCTTGACGGATACCGGATCATTGAGGATCTCGCCCCGGCGGGAATCAGGCCGAAGCTGACACAGTTTGAGGCATATGGTTCTATTATATTCCTGATTCTTGTCATCACACCGCTCGATCAGTATACGATCCAGCCGATCTTCAGCACAGTGCTGCCGGTTCTGATCAACGGAATGCACGACTTCTTCTCGGGACTGTTCCTGCGCGGCTGACGACCCGGGAATCAGGCCTGAATTAAAGATCAAACTAAGATAACTGACCTTTTTAAAAGGAGGATAATTCAAATGGAAGATAAGAAGAAAAAAAATATTGGCTTTAACATCATTAAGAGCGACCCGACAGACGGGCATGGCGGCTTTGGGGGAGGTTCCCTCAGCCTTGATAATGTGTCACCGGTCTTTGTGGATGTAGAAGCGGGGGATGCCCATGTTGATATCGGCGCTATGCATGCGAGAAGCACTGTAGAAAAAGGAATCAAGTTCCTGACAAACCAGGAAGACGTTCCGAACGGAAAGCCTTACTGGCTCGTATGGGTGACGATCGACCGCAAGCAGGAAGGCCCTTATTATGCCGGTGTCACTGCTTGCTTTATGACGGTGGACAGGGAAATCCGCCGCGGCTATAAACTGCTGCCTGAGCATGTCAACAGGCTTGATAAAAGCATCAAACGTCATATCATCGTCGACCATATGGATGACAAGTCTAAAGGAATCCTTGCAGACTTCCTGAAGAATCACGATATGGGCATGTGGGAAAGAGCAGAAGACCAGCTGAAAAAGGATTTGGCTGTCAGCTGAAATATTTGACGAAATTGTGACAGATTTTCGAACTTAAATTCCAACCTACTTGCCGAGCGGCGATAAAAAAAGTAAACTTATTTACAGTGTTGATGCACTGTATAGAACTAGGACACGAAAAACCCCGGGCGGAAACCCGGGGTTTTTCCTTTTATTGAGTGCGTTAAGCCCCCCACTGAAACAGCCTTTTATACCAGGTTTTCTTCTCCTTGGGCTTTTTCGAAGGCTGTTCAGGCTCTTCTTTCATATGCTCCAGATGATCGGTGCAATATTCGGTCGGCTCTGTTCCGGCTGCAAAATAGGTCAGGCGCTGAACCGGACACTGATCAGTGGCGATTTTTCCGTTCTCCGGATTGATATAGACGCCAACCGTTCCTTTTGGACCTTTGAACCGTTTAACGGGCATATCTTTATGGGCATCCTCCATAAACTGGATCCAGATATTCTTCGCATAAGATTTATCTGCAGTCAATGTGATCGGCTTGCCCTGGTCATATCCGGTCCAGACGGCGGAAACGAGCTGTGGCGTGAATCCGGCCATCCAGCTGTCTGTATCGGTGGAGCCAGACTTGCCGGCATAGGGCCTCGTCATTTTGCTGATGATGGTGCTGCCCGTAACGCTGGAATAGCCGTCGAGCTTATGGTCAAACATGCCGGTCATCATTTGCGTCATAACATATGCATCCTCCGGCTTCAGCACTGGCAGAGGCTCTTTCTTTTCTTCATAAATCACTTCGCCTTTATGGTTTTCAACCTTTGTCACCAAAACGGGGGAAACCTTCTTTCCTCCATTGGCAAAAAGGCTGTAGGCATTGGCCAGTTCAATGACCCTTATGCCTGATGTTCCGAGCGCCAGGGAAGGAACCTCAGCCATTTTGGAAGTAATGCCGAACTTTTTCGCTGTTTCTGCAAGCGTATTTTCGCCTAAAAAGAGATGGGTTTTTACAGCATACACATTGTCAGACAAAGCGAGTGCCTGTGCCATGGTGATATCACCATCCGCATATTGATTGTTAAAATTATGCGGCGTGTATTCCTGCCTGCCGTCATCAAAACGGAAGGTGGTCTGCTCGCTCCTCATCATGGTTGCAGGGGTAAATCCCTGCTCGAGGGCGGCATAGTAGAGCAGCGGTTTAATCGTCGAGCCAGGCTGGCGGACTGCCTGCACCGCCCGGTTGAACGGGCTCTCGCTATAGTCCCTTCCGCCGACCATTGCCTTGACATGGCCGTTCTTCGGGTTGACTGATACAAGCCCGACCTGGATCTCCGATTCTTTGCTGATATTGCCGGATACTGCTTTTTCAGCGGCAGCCTGGATTTTTGTATCAAGTGTGGTGTATACCTTCAGGCCGCCAAGCTCTATTGTGCGGTCATCAAGCTGAAGCTGATTTTTCAGGGCACTTTTAACTGCATCCTGAAAATATGGCGCCTTTTCAATTGCTTTATGCGGAAATTCACCGACAAGCTTGAGCGTTGCACCAAAGGCCTTATCAGCTTCCTCCGCGGTGATTTTCCCCTGCATGGCCATTGTGTCCAGAATGATCCGCTGGCGGTCCCTGGCCCTTTCGAAAGAGGCGAGCGGGGAATAGACGCCAGGACCTTTCGGTATCCCGGCAAGCATGGAAGCCTCGGCAAGGTTGAGCTCCTCAGCATCTTTCCCAAAATAGTACTGGCTTGCCGCCTGTACTCCATAAGCGCCATAGCCATAATAAATCGTATTGATATAGCCTTCCAGAATCTCATCTTTTGAATAGTTCATCTCAAGCCTGATTGTATAGAAGGCCTCCATCATTTTCCGTTTCCAAGTCTTCTCGTGTGCGAGAAACAGGTTCCGGGCATACTGCTGGCTGATGGTGCTGGCTCCCTGGACCTTCGCCATCGCTTTTAGATCGGCAAGGGCGGCCCCTGCAATCCGTTTATAGTCAAAGCCATGGTGGGAATGGAAATTCTGGTCCTCGACTGAAACCGTTGCATCTATCAGATAAGGGGAAATATGATCAAGCGTCACCCAATACCGCTTCTGGCCGTTGCTGCTTTCCCCGATCACTTCACCTTCCGCCGAGTAATAAAGAGTCGACTGCGGTACGGCCAGCGGGGGAGGGCCAAGAACCTTCGCATAAATCAGGACAGCGCCGATGGCAAGTCCGGCAGCAATCATTCCTATTAAACTGATGACAGCGGCTGCCCGCACATATTTCTTCGCTCTCCTGAACCGCTGATCGGCCAAGACTTCCATCATATTCACCCCTTTTTATGGACAGTGCCCGCAATGGTCTCCGGCACCCAAATCTGGTCTTTATTCCTAGTATTGAAATAACAGAAGGAATTTATTCGCGAGTTTCATTTTTTTCTTGCAATTTTGCTAGATTCATCTATACTTTTTCTCATGTTTGTAATTAAACAGTTAGGGAAGCATAAAGATAACCGCACAACTTTTAAAAAGTTTTGAGAGCGTTTTATGCGCGCTATACAAATTTTTAAAATGGAAGGATGTTCAGAATGGGACTTTGGTTTACAGAGAAGCAGACAGAGAACTTTGGCATCACAATGAAAGTGAAGCAGACTTTACATACAGAGCAAACTGATTTCCAAAAGCTTGATATGGTAGAGACAGAAGAGTGGGGCAATATGCTCCTCTTGGATGATATGGTCATGACATCCATCAAGGATGAGTTCGTATACCATGAAATGGTGGCACATGTGCCGTTATTCACGCACCCGAACCCTGAAAACGTCCTTGTAGTGGGCGGCGGCGACGGCGGCGTTATCCGCGAGGTGCTGAAGCACCCAAGCGTGAAGAAAGCAACGCTTGTTGAAATCGACGGCAAGGTAATCGAGTACAGCAAGAAGTATCTCCCTGAAATCGCAGGCATGCTTGACGATGAAAGAGTAGAAGTGAAGGTTGACGACGGCTTCATGCATATCGCCAACAGCGAAAATGAATATGACGTCATCATGGTTGACTCCACTGAGCCAGTCGGCCCAGCTGTTAACCTGTTCACTAAAGGCTTCTATGCCGGCATCTCCAAGGCGCTGAAGGAAGACGGCATCTTTGTTGCGCAGTCTGACAACCCTTGGTTCAAGGCAGACCTGATCCGCACAGTCCAGAAGGATGTAAAAGAAATCTTCCCGATGACGAGCCTGTATCTGGCTAACATCCCGACCTATCCAAGCGGCCTTTGGGCATTCACCATCGGAAGCAAGAAATACAACCCGCTTGAAGTGAGCGAAGAGCGCTTCCACGAAATCGATACGAAGTACTACACAAAAGAACTGCACAAAGCAGCGTTTGTACTGCCTAAGTTTGTTCAGGACCTAGTGAAATAATTTTTGGTGCCAGGCACCAGCATATAAAGCGAGGGAGTCATTTTGGTTAGATTTGATGAAGCTTATTCAGGAAATGTATTCATCGGAAGCCATCCGAATTTTATGGAAAGCCAGGCGGTCCTTTACGGAATGCCAATGGACTGGACGGTCAGCTACCGTCCGGGCTCACGCTTCGGCCCGACCCGCATCAGGGAAGTGTCAATCGGACTTGAAGAATACAGCGCGTATCTCGACCGCGAGCTTGCGGAGGTTAAATATTACGATGCCGGCGATATTCCGCTTCCTTTTGGAAATCCGCAGAAAAGCCTTGATCTGATCGAGGAGTTTGTCGATAAGCTACTGGCTGCCGGCAAGTTCCCTCTTGGCATGGGCGGGGAGCATCTCGTTTCATTGCCCGTTTTCAAGGCGATGTATAAGAAATATCCGGATCTTGCCATCATCCATATGGACGCCCATACAGATCTGCGCGAGAACTATGAAGGGGAGCCATTATCCCACTCAACACCGATCCGAAAGGCAGCTGACTTGATCGGCCCTCAGAATATCTTCTCCTTCGGCATCCGTTCAGGAATGAAGGAAGAATTCGAATGGGCAAAAAAAGTCGGAATGCACATTTCAAAATTCGATGTGCACCAGCCGCTCAAGGAAATCCTTCCTAAGCTGGCAGGCCGCCCGGTATACGTAACCATCGACATCGACGTCCTTGACCCGGCCCACGCGCCAGGCACAGGCACAGTCGACGCCGGCGGAATCACATCCAAGGAGCTCCTGGCCTCCATCCACGAAATTGCCCGCTCAAACGTAAAAGTCGTCGGAGCCGACCTCGTGGAAGTAGCACCCATCTACGACCCATCAGAACAAACAGCCAACACAGCCAGCAAACTCATTCGCGAAATGATCTTGGGCTGGGTGAAATAGAAAAGCGGAGGCAAAGCCTTTGTCATAGTAATTTAGAGGGGTACAGAATGAATTCTGTATCCCTTTTAATTTTCCTTAAGTGAATTGAGCAAATAGAGTCTTTTAAAAGCCTTTTTCCTAGAGTCTTGGTTATACCGCTGAAAAAGTTAAAAAAGCCCTGTTGATTGCAGTGGAAGG
Source organism: Bacillus infantis (assembly GCF_020171945.1). Classification (GTDB taxonomy): domain Bacteria; phylum Bacillota; class Bacilli; order Bacillales; family Cytobacillaceae; genus Bacillus_AB; species Bacillus_AB infantis_A. The sequence goes on from NZ_JAIVAP010000006.1 coordinate 171,726, forward strand.
CACGAAGACTCCTGTGGGAGATAGCGGCAATGCTGAGACCCCGCAGCGCGCAGCGTGAGGAGGCTCAGCGTCGCCCCGCGGAAAGCGAAGTGCCTGGAACGGAAATCAACAGGCCCCCATAATTAAACCAATCCCTATCACTGCCCAACTTCATTTGCACTTCAACCCCAAAAAAATTATAATTAAAAAGTTATACTAAAGAGTTAAACGAAAAGGAAGTGTGCCCGTTGCTAAATAGCCCAGCGGAACAGACACCTGTTAAAATAAAAGTAAAAACCGATATTCGCACCGGAGGCAGCAAAGAAACTTTTGAATTGACTGCGTTTGGCCGATACTATAAAAAAAACGGCTCCCGCTTTCTTCAATATGATGAAGAAAATGAAGCAGGGACAGTTAAAACGATTGTAAAGATGGCGGAAGGGGAAGCCTTGATCCTCCGTTCAGGAGCCGTAAAAATGAGGCTGCCCTTCCGGATGAACAAAAAGATGAGGGGAAGCTATGAAATGCCCTTCGGAACCATGGAAATGCTAACTTTGACAAAAGGACTTTCGCAGTCCTTTGAAGACGGCAGCGGAACAGGGTCATTTGACCTTCTATACGAAATGAAAATGCAGGGATCACAGGCAGGTACATATCATTTGGCAATCACGTTTGAGGAGGAAGGAAAATGAATATAGTCGAACAAGTGCAAAGCAATCTAAAAGAGGAAATCAAGCAGGCAGTCATGAAAGCAGGCCTTGCTGCAGAAGAGCAGATTCCGGATGTAATCCTGGAAACGCCTAAAGAGAAGGCGCATGGCGACTATTCTACCAATATGGCGATGCAGCTCGCACGTGTTGCCAAGAAGGCGCCGCGCATGATTGCCGAGCAGCTGATCGAGAACTTTGACAGCAGTAAAGCATCCATCGAAAAAATTGAAATTGCAGGACCCGGCTTCATCAATTTTTATATGAATAACAGCTATCTGACGAACCTGATTCCAGCTGTGCTTGACGCAGGAGATCAGTACGGAGAAACGAATACAGGCAATGGCCAGAAGGTGCAGATTGAGTTTGTTTCCGCCAACCCGACAGGCGACCTTCACCTGGGACATGCCCGCGGTGCGGCAGTCGGCGATTCCCTCAGCAGCATCCTGGCCAAAGCAGGCTATGATGTATCCCGCGAATATTATATCAATGATGCCGGAAACCAGATCAATAATCTGGCATTGTCCGTTGAGGCCCGTTATTTCCAGGCGCTTGGCATGGAAAAAGAAATGCCTGCCGACGGCTACCACGGTGCAGATATTATCGGCATCGGCCAAAAGCTTGCCGATGAATTCGGCGACAAATATGTGAATGCCGATGAAAAGGAACGCTTTGATGCATTCCGCGAATACGGCCTTAAATACGAAATGGAAAAGCTGAAACAGGATTTGGAAGATTTCCGCGTTCCTTTTGATGTCTGGTACTCAGAAACTTCCCTTTACCAGAACGGCAAGATCGACAATGCTTTGAAAGCACTCAAAGAGAACGGACATGTCTATGAAGAAGAAGGCGCAACCTGGTTCCGTTCTACTGAATTCGGCGATGATAAAGACCGCGTGCTTATCAAGAATGACGGATCTTATACTTATCTGACGCCGGATATTGCTTATCATAAAGACAAGCTCGAGCGCGGATTCGAAAAGCTCATCAATGTATGGGGCGCCGACCACCATGGCTATATCCCGCGTATGAAGGCTGCCATCCAGGCGCTTGGCTACGGCAAGGATGCTCTTGAAGTGGAAATCATCCAGCTTGTCCACCTGTACAAGAACGGCGAAAAGATGAAGATGAGCAAACGAACAGGAAAAGCTGTCACCATGCGCGACCTTGTGGACGAGGTGGGACTTGATGCAGTCCGCTACTTCTTCGCGATGAGAAGTGCTGACACTCATATGGATTTCGACCTTGATTTAGCTGTGTCCCAGTCCAATGATAACCCTGTTTATTATGCCCAGTATGCACACGCGCGCATCTCGAGCATCCTCCGTCAGGGAGAGGAGCAGGGCTTGGCACTCAGCCGCGATGCGGATTTCTCCCTCATCTCTGCTGAAAAGGAAATCGACCTGCTGAAAAAGCTCGGCGAATTCCCGCAGGCGGTTGCCGAAGCGGCAGAAAAGCGTATGCCGCACCGCATCACCAACTATATTTTCGAGCTCGCATCTGCCTTCCACAGCTTCTATAATGCTGAAAAAGTGCTTGATAGCGAAAATCCGGAAAAAACAAAAGCACGTCTCGGTTTGATTAAAGCTGTACAGACAGCATTAAAAAATGCCCTCAAACTAATCGGTGTATCTGCACCGGAAAAAATGTAAGACTTCTTGGCCCCGCTTCCTGAAAGCGGGGTTTTTTTCTGTTTCTATGGCGGTGGAATCATAGAGCTGTTATTGCACATAATAAAGGATATTTATGGAACAATATGAGCTTATTGTAGGAGGAATATGATGAAAATTGTTCTGCTGTCACTTATAACAGGCTTTGCGGTCGGTTTTATTTTTGCCCTGTTCAAACTGCCGATACCCGCCCCGCCAGCATTGGCCGGAGTAGTGGGGATCATCGGCATCTACTTAGGATTTAAGGCATATGAACAAGTAGGCCCTTGGTTTGGAAGCTTTTTAAAATAAGGCAGTGGGGATGCAGGGAGAGTGGAGAATCCTGCAGTAGAGGAGAGGCAGAGGGCGTTGTCCGGCCGGAAAAGAGTGAGCATATGGCCAGGGTGCCCACTGTAGTACATAACTTTATGTAAAAAGAGGAGGTCATGTATCGCGGAATCAGATTGAGGTACATGACCCGGCGAAAAAAGCGCAACTCATGTATCCCAAAAGCAGTCTGAGATACATGACCCGGTGAGGAAAGCGCAATCCATGTATCCCAAAAGCAGTCTGAGGTACATGACCCGGCGAAAAAACCTTAACTCATGTATCCCAAAAGCAGTCTGAGATACATGACCCGTCGAAAAAAGCCTAACTCATGTATCCCAGGAGCAGTCTGAGGTACACGACCCGGCGAAAAAACCTTAACTCATGTATCCCAGGAGCAGTCTGAGATACATGACCCGGCGAAAAAGTCCCGAGTCATGTATCCCAAAAGCAGTCTGAGATACATGACCCGGCGAAAAAATCCCGAGTCATGTATCCCAAAAGCAGTCTGAGATACATGACCCGGCGAAAAAAGCCTAACTCATGTATCCCAAAAGCAGCCTAAGATACATGACCCGGCGAAAAAAGCCTAACTCATGTATCCCAAAAGCGCTCTAAGGTACATGACTCGGCGAAAAAAGCCTAACTCATGTCTCCCAGGAGCAGTCTGAGGTACATGACCCGGCGAAAGTAGCGCAGCTCATGTATCCCAAAAGCAGCCTAAGATACATGACCCGGCGAAAAAAGCCCGACTCATGTATCCCAAAAGCAGTCTGAGGTACATGACCCGGCGAAAAAAGCCCAACCCATGTATCCCAGAAACAGCCCCAGGTACATGATCCGGCCCAAGAACCCCATCTCATGTACCCTAAGCCAGCCCTATTTCCACTCAACCGCCCCGCCGCTGATCCGCTTCACTCCGCGGATCCGGCTGATATCCTCAACAAGCTTTAATAAAGCTTTGTCCTTCATCTTTGCTTCTATCATAAAATCAACATCTTCGCCTATGGCATGAAGGTGATCCAGCAGAGGCTTCAGGAATTCGGCGTCCACGTAGTCTGCATGCGACCTGAAGGCTTTTTCCGATTTAGGCGAAGACACATGGATCTTCGGCTTCATGCCAAAATGATCCCAGGTCCGGAAAATGTCCGGGAGCATATCCTCAAGCGGCCTTTCGCTCAAATTCGCCATATGATGGTGATAGTCAAATATAAGCGGTATCTGCTCCCGCTGGCAGGCGGCGAGCGTTTCTTCAGCGTTATAGGTTTTATCATCATTTTCAAGGGTCATAACCCCTTTTATATGCACAGGAAGGGTTTTTAAATTCTGATAAAAGCGTTCAATGGATGTCTCCTTATCGCCATAGGCCCCGCCGATATGGATATTGATCAGCGCCTGGTTTTCCAGACCCATTGCCTCGAGCATGCGGTAATGGTATTCCATATCAATTACAGCATTTGCTGTGACTTCGCTGCGGGGAGAGGTAAAAAGGGTGAACTGGTTCGGATGGAAGCTGACCCGCAGGCCATTGCCCCTTACCAGTCTGCCGAGCTCCTGCCATTCGTCACGGAAGGGGGAGACAAAATCCCACATGACCTCCGGATGGGTGGCAAGGGGGGCGATGGAGCTTGAGAACCGGTACAGTTCAATATCGTGGGCGAGGTTATAATAAAGCATCCTTCTTGTGCTGCGCAGATTTTCTGCAGTTGCAGCCAGCAGCTTCTGCATTCCTTCTTCTTTTGTCATCTGCTTGTATCTCGTAAATGTCAGTGTTCTCGCAGGGGATGCCTCCCAAAGGCTTACCGCCTGGGAAACATAGCCGAATCGTATTTTCATAAATTACTCCTTTAAAAAAGGCCTGGGTCCGCCGCTGAAGGGAGGAGAGGCGCAAGCCCTCAGAGAAAGTACGAAACAGATCTCGCCACTCCTTCCCGCAGCCACCGGATTGCATTAAAGCCCGAAATGTTTTTGAGCATAAGCAGTTTTGAGTCCTTCATATCCTGCTCGAGGACTTCTTCCGCTTTCTGGATGAAAGCTTTGTCATATATATAACAGTTGAGTTCATGATTTAAATACAAGCTTCTTTTATCAAAATTGGCCGTCCCGATATCGCATACTGTGTCATCTGCGAGAAGGATCTTTGCATGGTAGAAGCCGTTCACGTATTGATAGATACGGGCCCCTTCCTTCAGCAGCACCCGCAAATAAGGATAGGAAGCTTCCTTTACAAGGGGATGGTCTGTCTTCGCCGGGACAATGATGCTCACTCGGACTCCTCTATCTAATGCCCGCTGCAGTTCCTGAAAAAGGGCAGGGCTTGGAATGAAGTATGGTGTGCCGATGATGAGTTTCCTTCGGGCATTCCGGATGATGGCAATGAAGGTTTCCTCCAGATAGCCGGCTTCAGTGGGAATATGCTGGAGCCGGATGTTCCCTTTTGGAAGATCGGGAAAATAGGCCGCATTCCGCAGCAGGTTTGTCCCTGTAGCATCACGCCAATCGTAAAGGAATTCACTCTGAAGATCTTCCACTCCTTCACCTGTTAAACGAAGATGGTAATCCCGCCATGGACACAGCTTCGCATCCAGATTGACGTATTCCTTGCCAATGTTATACCCGCCCAAGTAGCCGATACTCCCATCAATGACGGTTATTTTCCGGTGGTTCCTCGATTGGGAGGTATAGAATAGGTAAGGGAGCTTTGGCACATGGCAGAAAGCAAAACGGACCCCGGCTTCCTTCAGGCCGGCAATCAGCTTCCTTTTTACATGCAGGCTGCCTACCCAATCGAGCAGCAGCCGGACCTCGACGCCTTCCTCAGCCTTTTTCTTCAGCAGGGTTAGGAACTCGCCTGAGATTTTATCATTTTTTACAATATAAAATAAAATATGGATATGCTTTTTGGCATGTTTGATATCAAGGAACAGCTTCTCGAATAAGTCCGGACCGGCTGTGATTAAATCGATGCTGCTCTGCCTGACCGGATAGCTTTTTCTTTGGACCTTTGACAGCTCTTTCCGCCGGCCGAGTGCCAAATCGCATGATACCCAAAGCAGCAGCAGCATCCCTATAGCAAGTATGATAATGGCAGTTTTCAAGTCGCATGTCCTCCTCAAACCTTTTCCTGATAGCATCCCCTTTGAAGCGGGTTTCTATGAAATCGGAGAGCTGGCCGGGAAAAGTGGGAAAAAGCAGAAAAAATTATTGACTGAATGCTCATTCATTATATAATGGTACTAAGAATCTTTTCAGAAAATTTTGTTGGTTATAAATTTTCTGGTGGGAAAAGGACGAAAGGAGATTATCAGCTATGAATGGATTACTATGGATCAACTTAATTGCGTTCCTGCTTGTAACCGCTTACGCAGTCAGCCTGTTTGTCTATGTGGTTAAGACCAGAATTGAATATATTAAGCTCGGCAAGAAAGCGGAGTTTGATAAAAACGTCAAAGAGCGCCTGGGGAAAATATGGGTGAATGTCTTTGGCCAGAAAAAACTCCTGAAGGACAAGAAGAGCGGCGCCATCCACGTAATGTTCTTCTATGGATTCATACTTGTCCAATTCGGGGCGATTGACTTTATCATCAAAGGTATCAAGCCTGGGGCACATCTGCCGCTAGGGCCGCTGTATCCCGGGTTCACTTTCTTCCAGGAAATTGTGACGCTGATGATCCTTGTCGCCGTTCTCTGGGCTTTCCATCGCCGCTATGTGGAGAAGCTTGTCCGCCTGAAGCGCAACTTCAAGGCAGGGCTTGTCCTCATCTTCATCGGCGGACTGATGCTGTCCGTTCTTCTTGGTAACGGAATGAGCATGATCTGGCATGGCCATGAAGGAACCTGGACAGAGCCGGTTGCTTCTCTGATAGCCGGAGCTTTCTCAGGGATAGGGGAGACAGCCAGCATTGTCATATTCTATATTTCCTGGTGGATTCACCTGCTGTTCCTCCTCGCTTTCCTGGTTTATGTACCGCAGTCCAAGCACGCGCATTTGATTGCAGGGCCTGCGAATGTGTATTTTGACCGGACCGAGAATGCCGGCAAGCTGAAGAAAATTGATTTTGAAGATGAGTCACAGGAATCATTCGGAGTCGGCAAAATTGAAGACTTCAATCAACTGCAGATGATCGACTTCTACGCGTGTGTGGAATGCGGCCGCTGTACGAATATGTGCCCTGCAACAGGGACAGGCAAAATGCTGTCGCCGATGGATCTGATCCTGAAGCTGCGCGACCATCTGACAAACCATGGGGCCGCCGTAACATCCAGGCAGCCATGGGTTCCAACCTTCGCCTTCTCCAATACAAAGGGCAATCAGCTTGCACTTGCAGCAGCAGGGAAGGGCGCAGAGGAAGCGGCAGCAGGCCTCTCATACAGCCCAAGCCTGATCGGCGATGTCATCACAGAAGAGGAAATCTGGGCTTGTACGACTTGCCGAAACTGTGAAGACCAGTGTCCGGTCATGAATGAGCATGTAGACAAAATCATCGACCTTCGCCGTTATCTTGTTTTGACAGAAGGAAAAATGGATGCCGATGCACAGCGTGCGATGACGAATATTGAACGCCAGGGCAATCCTTGGGGCTTGAACAGGAAAGAGCGTGAGGACTGGCGCGAGGCAAGGGAAGATGTGTCTGTTCCGACTGTGAAGGAAATGAAGAAGTCCGGCGAGGAATTCGAGTATCTGTTCTGGGTCGGCAGCATGGGTTCATATGATAACCGGAGCCAGAAAATCGCTTTATCCTTTGCAAGGCTTCTTAATGAAGCGGGCGTGAAATTCGCGATCCTTGGCAACAAGGAGAAGAACTCCGGCGATACGCCAAGGCGCCTCGGCAATGAATTCCTGTTCCAGGAGCTTGCAACAAAGAATATTGAAGAATTCGAGAAAAATGAAGTCAAGAAAATCGTTACGATCGACCCTCATGCCTATAACATTTTCAAAAACGAGTATCCGGATTTCGGACTCGAGGCAGAGGTGTATCACCACACAGAGCTGCTTGCCGAGCTGGTTAAAGAGGGCAGGCTGAAGCCGCAATTTGACGTGAATGAAACAATTACCTTCCATGATTCCTGCTACCTCGGGCGCTACAACGAAGTGTATGATCCGCCGCGGGAAATTCTGAAATCCATCCCTGGCGTGAAGCTGGTGGAGATGGAAAGAAACCGCGAGACAGGCATGTGCTGCGGAGCCGGCGGCGGACTCATGTGGATGGAAGAGGAAACAGGGCACCGCGTCAATGTTGCCCGGACAGAGCAGGCACTGGCTGTCAATCCTTCGGTCATTTCCTCCGGCTGCCCGTACTGCCTGACCATGCTGTCAGACGGCACGAAGGCTAAAGAAGCGGAAGATACAGTCCAGACCTATGATGTGGCCGAGCTGCTTGAAAAAGCTGTCATTGGCGAACCGCAAACACTCGTATCTTGAGCCAAAAACTAAGAAAGGCCTGGCGCACCGGGCCTTTCTTAAAAATATAATGAATTATTATTAAGAATCTTCAGGTAAATATTTTTATTTTTGCTGCGGATGGAGTAAGATGGAAATATAAATAAAGCGCTTACAAAGTTGGAGAACCTTTTTGAATGGTCTCCTTTTTGTCCTTATTGAATTTAAATCATGGAAGACAGGCTGATGTTCAGCAGGTTATGGCTTCATTTCGAGCGAGCGTTCAGTCAAATCAGAAGATCAAATTCGTCTAGCCTATCAAGAAATTAAATTTACCCAGCAAATTAAAGACTTAATTTGCCTGGCAGATCAAAAATCAATTTTGCCCAAAGGAGAGGATACAGATGGGAAGAACAGTCATTATTAGCGGAGCGCGGACACCTTTTGGAAAAATGGGAGGGGCATTAAGCAGCCTGACTGCCTCTGATTTAGGAGCTGCAGCCGTCAAGGAAGCATTGAAGCGTGCAGATGTCCGTCCTGAAGAGGTTGGGGAGCTGATTCTCGGATCGGTCCTTCAGGGGGGGCAGGGCCAGATACCATCCCGGCAGGCAGGCAATAAGGCCGGCCTTCCATGGGAAGTTAAAACAGAAACGATCAATAAAGTCTGCGCCTCAGGAATGAGGAGTGTGACGCTTGGCGACCAGATCATCAGGGCCGGTGATGAAGAAGTCATTGTGGCCGGCGGGATGGAATCGATGAGCAATGCGCCATATCTTCTGCCTAAAGCAAGATGGGGGCTGCGGATGGGCGATTCGACCGTGAAGGACCTGATGATCCATGACGGTCTCAGCTGCAGCTTTACAGGCGTCCATATGGGCACTTACGGCAATTCAACGGCAAAGGAAATGGAAATATCACGGGAAGAACAGGACCAATGGGCCTACAGAAGCCACCAGCGGGCTGTCGAAGCGATCGAATCCGGCAGGCTGGCTGAAGAGATTGTAGCTGTAGAGGTGCCGCAGCGCAAAGGCGATCCGCTTGTCGTAGAGCAGGATGAAGCACCTCGCAAGGATACTTCCATTGAAAAACTGGCAAAGCTAGCCCCTGTATTCAATGGAGATGGAACGATTACTGCCGGGAACGCACCTGGGGTGAATGACGGAGCTGCCGCACTGGTGCTGATGAGCGAGGAAAGAGCTGAGCGTGAAGGAAAGGACGTTCAGGCTTACATACTGGCCCACACGGCAATCGCTGTTGAAGCAAAGGATTTTCCGAAAACACCCGGGCTTGTCATCAATGAGCTATTGAAAAAGACAGGCAAATCCATGGATGAAATTGATCTGTTTGAAATAAATGAAGCATTTGCGGCGGTTGCCCTGACGAGCGGAAAGATCGCCAATCTGGATGAAAATAAAGTGAATGTGAACGGTGGAGCCGTTGCCATCGGCCATCCGATCGGGGCAAGCGGTGCAAGGATTATCCTGACGCTGATATATGAGCTGAAGCGCAGGGGCGGAGGAGTCGGCATCGCGGCAATCTGCAGCGGCGGCGGCCAGGGAGATGCCATCATGATTGAGGTTCCGGCGAACTGATAGATTAGAAGACTTGAAGAGAAATGGAGGAATAACCGTGGAAGTGAAAACAGTAATGGTCATCGGTGCAGGGCAGATGGGCTCCGGTATCGCGCAGGTATGTGCACAGGCGGGGTATGAGGTGCTGCTGAATGATTTGAAGGCTGAATATATTGAGCGGGGGCTTGGCGTGATCAAGAAGAACCTGTCCCGTCAGGTATCCAAAGAGCGCATGACAGAGGCGGAGATGGAAGAGGTGCTTCACCGCCTGCAGCCTTCTGACAATTTGGAAGACGCAGGCAGGGTGGACCTGGTGATCGAAGCTGCCGTAGAAAATATTGAAATTAAAGCCGATATCTTCAAACGGCTTGATGGAATCGCTCCTGAACATGCTATTCTGGCAAGCAATACTTCCTCACTGCCAATAACGGAAATTGCTGCGGCGACAAAGCGTCCGGAAAAGGTAATCGGGATGCACTTCATGAATCCGGTCCCGGTTATGAAACTGGTTGAAATCATCCGCGGGCTTGCTACAGCAGATGAGGTATACACCGCGATCGAGGAAATGACCCATAAACTCGGCAAGGTGCCGGTTGAAGTGAATGACTTTCCGGGATTTGTCTCAAACCGCATCCTGATGCCGATGATCAATGAAGCCATCTACACACTCTATGAAGGTGTTGCCGAAAAGGAAGCGATCGATGAAGTCATGAAGCTTGGCATGAACCATCCGATGGGGCCGCTCACATTGGCGGACTTCATTGGTCTTGATACCTGCCTGTACATTATGGAGACGCTTCATGAAGGGTTCGGCGATGATAAGTACCGCCCGTGCCCGCTGCTCCGCAAATATGTGAAGGCCGGCTGGCTCGGCAAGAAGTCCGGCCGCGGCTTTTATCAGTACAGCTGAACGGGGAAGCCCGGAATGGACACCAGGAGGGATTAGCCATGAATTTACGGTTTACAGAAGAACAGGAAATGATGAGGAAAATGGTCCGCGACTTTGCCCAGAGCGAGATAGCGCCATTCATTGAAAACATGGAGCAGGGGGAATTTCCCCGTGACATATTGAAAAAGATGGGCGGACTCGGGCTGATGGGAATTCCCGTACCCGAAAAATATGGCGGTGCAGAAATGGATTTCACCTCCTACATCATTGCCATCAATGAGCTGTCAAAGGTATCCGCAACCGTTGGGGTCATCCTGTCTGTCCATACATCGGTCGGGACCAATCCGATCCTGTACTTCGGGACGGAGGAGCAGAAGCAGAAATATGTCCCGAAATTGGCTGCCGGCGAATATCTCGGAGCATTCTGTCTGACAGAGGCAGGGGCAGGCTCTGATGCAGGAAGCTTAAAAACCAAGGCTGTTAAAAACGGGAACGATTATATTCTCAATGGCTCAAAGGTCTTCATTACAAACGGCGGCGAAGCAGATGTGTATATTGTTTTTGCATCCACCGCCCCTGAGCTTGGGACAAAGGGAGTTTCCGCCTTCATCGTTGAAAAAGGAACACCTGGCCTTGTAATCGGCAAGGATGAGAAGAAGATGGGGCTTCACGGTTCCCGGACAGTCCAGCTCAGCTTTGAGGATATGAGGATTCCGGCAGGAAATCTCCTTGGTGCCGAAGGGGAAGGCTTCAAAATCGCCATGGCCAACCTGGACGCCGGGCGCATCGGCATTGCAGCCCAGGCCCTTGGCATAGCGGAGGCGGCATTGGAAGCAGCGGTTGCCTACTCGAAGGAACGCAGCCAATTCGGGAAGCCGATCAGCCATCAGCAGGGCATCGGCTTCAAGCTGGCTGATATGGCCACAAATGTGGAAGCCTCAAGACTGCTGGTCTACCAGGCGGCGATGATGCGCCAGAATGGAGAACGATGCGGGATGCAGGCCAGCATGGCAAAGCTTTTTGCCTCAAAGACAGCGGTTGAAACGAGCATAGAAGCTGTCCAGGTGTTTGGCGGCTATGGATATACAGAGGACTATCCTGTTGAGCGGTTTTTCCGCGACAGTAAAATAACCGAAATCTATGAAGGTACTAGCGAGATTCAGAGAATTGTCATCAGCAAAAACCTGTAAGCAAAAGGCAAGTCAATATTGAAATGGACGGGGGAAAATACGATGAATTTCCGACTGACGGAAGAACATGAAATGATCAGGAAAATGGTCCGCGATTTTGCAAAGAATGAAGTGGCGCCAAGCGCTGCAGAGCGCGATGAGGAAGAGCGCTTTGACCGTGAAATCTTCGACAAAATGGCCGGGCTTGGACTGACAGGGATTCCCTGGCCTGAAGAGTACGGCGGAATCGGCAGCGACTATCTGGCATACTGCATTGCAGTCGAGGAGCTTTCAAGGGTCTGTGCATCCACAGGGGTGACATTGTCTGCACATACTTCGCTTGCCGGCTGGCCGATCTATAAATTCGGCAGTGAAGAACAGAAGCAGAAATACTTGAAGCCGATGGCGCAGGGTGAAAAGATCGGCGCTTACGGCCTGACAGAGCCGGGCAGCGGATCGGATGCGGGCGGCATGAGGACGACTGCCCGCCTTGACGGCGACCATTATGTGCTGAACGGTTCAAAGATTTTTATCACAAACGGCGGGATTGCCGACATCTATGTGGTATTCGCACTGACAGATCCGGAGAGCAGGCAGAAGGGCACTACAGCCTTCATCATTGAAAGTGATTTCCCTGGCTTCTCTGTCGGCAAGAAGGAAAAGAAACTTGGCATCAGGTCTTCACCGACAACAGAAATCATTTTTGAAGACTGCCGCGTGCCAAAGGAAAACATGCTCGGCAAAGAAGGCGAAGGCTTTAAGATCGCTATGATGACCCTTGATGGCGGCAGGAACGGCATTGCAGCCCAGGCTGTCGGCATTGCCCAGGGAGCATTGGACGCTGCAGTCGATTATGCGAAAGAGCGGGAGCAGTTCGGCAAGCCTATAGCCCTTCAGCAGGGAATCGGCTTCAAGCTGGCCGATATGGCGACAAGTGTGGAGGCGGCAAGGCTCCTCACCTATCAGGCTGCCTGGCTTGAATCGGAAGGCCTGCCGTACGGCAAGGAATCAGCCATGTCCAAACTGTTCGCCGGCGATGCGGCCATGAAAGTGACGACAGAGGCTGTCCAGGTCTTCGGCGGCTATGGCTATACAAAGGACTATCCGGTAGAGCGCTATATGCGTGATGCCAAGATTACACAAATCTATGAAGGCACACAGGAAATCCAGCGCCTTGTCATTTCCAGGATGATAACCAAATAGAAGATAAGAGGATAGGGCTCTTTCCTATTTAAAATAAGTACCTCCGCAAGAACAGCCACCAGTAGGGAAAGGTCCACTTTTAATAGGTAAGTAAGTATGTATCTTAACTTCGATTACTGTCTAGCTCCAGCGCCTACCCCCTCGAGGTCACAAGCCAATCCTCCCAAAAAGGCAAAGAACGCCTTTTCGTGAGGCTCGTCTTGTGCTTGTCGGGGGTGGGCAAGGCGCTTGCGCTTTTCTAATGGAGCGGCCAGAGGAGGGCAGTGCAATTCTATGAAAAAACGCGAAGTCCATGCTTCTGTTAAAGATGAAAAGCTGGTGAAAAAGCGGCGGGACGAAATGATCAAGGGAGCGGTGAATCTTTTTAAGCAAAAAGGCTTTCACCGCACCACGACGAGGGAGATTGCAAAGGCCTCCGGATTCAGCATCGGGACGCTCTACGAGTACATCCGCACTAAGGAGGATGTGCTGTACCTTGTCTGTGACAGCATCTATGATTCGGTCCGCGACAGGCTGCAGGAGGCCCTTGATGCCAACAGGGGGACGCTGGAAAGCCTGAAGCTCGGGATCGCCTACTATTTCCGGGTTGTGGATGATATGCAGGATGAAGTCCTGGTCATGTACCAGGAAGCAAAGTCCTTGTCAAAGGATGCCCTTCCATATGTGCTGAGAAAAGAAATTGAAATGGTCTCCATGTTTGAAGACGTCATCCAGCGCTGTGTGGACAACGGGGAGCTCCATTTGACGGAGAAAGAGGTCAAGATGATCGCTCACAATATTTTCGTGCAGGGCCAGATGTGGGGCTTCCGCCGCTGGGCGCTGCAGAGGGTGTACAGTCTTGATGAATATATTGAACTGCAGACAGAGCTTCTGATTCAGGGGATAAAGCAAGACCAGGCAAAAGTGCCTGCCGGCAGTAAAATCCAGGAACAGGGGGAGTCAAGCGAATGAGTACAGCAGAAATTTACAGGCCGAAGCATCACTTGCGATTCGTTACCGCCTCAAGCCTTTTTGACGGACATGATGCTTCCATCAATATCATGAGAAGGATCATCCAGGCGAGCGGGGCAGAGGTCATCCACCTTGGCCATAACAGGTCGGTGGAAGAGGTTGTGAATGCAGCGATCCAGGAGGATGTCCAGGGAATCGCGATTTCCTCCTATCAGGGAGGCCATGTTGAATATTTTAAATATATGTATGATTTGCTGAAGGAAAGGGGGGCCTCTCATATCCGCATCTATGGCGGAGGCGGAGGGGTCATCATCCCGCGCGAAATCAAAGAGCTGCATGAATACGGAATTGCCCGTATCTTTTCCCCGGAAGACGGGCGCCAGAAGGGTCTGCAGGGCATGATCAATGAAATGCTCGCTGAGTGCGACTATCCGACTGTTTCAGTGGAGAGTGCAGCAGAGCTTGAAAAGCTTGAAGCAGGCGAAGTGAACAGCATCGCCAAGCTGATAACGCTTGCCGAGCATGGCGTCGGGCTTGAAAAGGAAGCGGCAGCTGCAGCAGAATCGCTCATGGAAAGAATCAAGACACTGGAAAAAACGGCACCGGTTATCGGAATCACCGGGACTGGCGGAGCAGGTAAAAGCTCATTGACGGATGAGCTGATCCGCCGATTCATCAATGAAATCCCTGAAAAGAAAGTAGCCATCCTTTCTGTCGATCCGACAAAGCAGAAAACAGGCGGGGCGCTCCTTGGCGACCGGATCCGCATGAATAGCATCTTTTCTCCGCGCGTTTACATGCGGAGCCTTGCGACACGGAAGTCCAAGAGCGAGCTGTCGCTGGCAATCAAGGATGCCATCTCTGTCGTCAAGGCCGCCGGCTTTGACCTGGTTGTCGTTGAAACAAGCGGGATTGGGCAGGGCGATGCTGAAATCGCAGAAATCTGCGATCTCTCCATGTATGTCATGACAAGTGAATTCGGGGCGCCTTCCCAGCTTGAAAAAATTGATATGCTTGATTACGCTGACCTGATCGTCATCAATAAATTCGAGCGCAAGGGCTCAGAGGATGCCCGCCGCCAGGTGCAGAAGCAATATCAGCGCAACCATATGCTGTTCGAGAAAGAGCTGGAAGAGATGCCGGTCTACGGCACGATCGCCAGCCAGTTCAACGATCCGGGCACAAATGCTTTATTTGCCGCCCTTGTCGAAAAAATGAATGAAAAAGCGGGCCTCGGCTGGAGCACTTCTTTTTCCAAAAATGAAGTGGTCGAAAAGCAGAATGTCATCATTCCGAATGAACAGCGCTATTATTTGCGCGAAGTATCTGAAACGGTCCGCAATTACCATAAAAAAGCGGAAGAGCAGGCAGCCCTTGCCAGGAAGCTGTTCCAGCTTGAAGGTGCTATCCAGGCCGTAAAAGAGTCAGGCGGAAGTGAAGAGGCTCTGGCTTCCTTAGAAGACCTGGCAGCGGAAACAAAAGAAAAGCTGACAGCCGAATCGAAAAAGATCCTCGAAAGCTGGGATGACCTCAAGGAGAAATACTCAGGGGAGCAGTTCACAACAAGGATCCGCGATAAAGAAATCATCACGATTCTTAGAACGAAGAGCCTTTCAGGCCTGCAGATCCCTAAGGTCGCGCTTCCGAAATACAGGGACTACGGAGAAATTATCCGCTGGGTCTACAGGGAGAATGTGCCGGGTGCTTTCCCGTATACAGCAGGCGTCTTCCCGTTCAAGCGGGAAGGAGAGGATCCGAAGCGCCAGTTCGCTGGTGAAGGGACCCCTGAACGGACGAACCGCCGCTTTCATTACTTATCAAAAGACGATGCAGCCAAGCGCCTAAGTACAGCGTTTGATTCCGTAACCTTGTACGGCGAGGATCCGGACTACCGCCCGGATATCTACGGAAAAGTCGGGGAGAGCGGTGTCAGCATCTGTACGCTTGATGATATGAAAAAGCTGTATGCCGGCTTTGACCTTTGCCATCCGTCCACATCTGTTTCCATGACGATCAACGGCCCGGCTCCGATTATCCTGGCCATGTTCATGAACACGGCGGTTGAGCAGCAGGTGGAAAAGAAAGAAGGGGAGCTTGGCAGAAAGCTGAACGAAGCGGAACTTGAGGAAGTGAAGGCTGCGACTCTGCAGACAGTGCGCGGTACCGTCCAGGCTGATATCCTGAAGGAAGATCAAGGCCAGAATACTTGCATCTTCTCAACAGAATTCGCTCTCAGGATGATGGGCGATATCCAGCAGTATTTTATCGATAAAAAGGTCCGCAATTACTATTCTGTCTCCATTTCGGGCTATCATATTGCCGAGGCAGGGGCAAACCCGCTTTCACAGCTGGCCTTTACGCTGGCGAACGGCTTCACTTATGTTGAGTACTATTTGAGCAGAGGCATGAAGATCGATGATTTTGCGCCGAACCTTTCCTTCTTTTTCTCAAATGGGCTCGATCCGGAATACACCGTCATCGGCAGGGTGGCCCGCCGCATCTGGGCAACTGTAATGAGGGATAAATACGGAGCCAATGAGCGGAGCCAGAAGCTGAAGTACCATATCCAGACTTCAGGGCGCTCACTTCATGCCCAGGAAATTGATTTCAATGACATCCGGACAACACTCCAGGCATTAATGGCGCTTCATGATAACTGCAACTCCCTGCACACGAATGCCTATGATGAAGCGATCACCACGCCTACGGAGGAATCTGTCCGCCGGGCGATGGCCATCCAGATGATCATTACAAAAGAACATGGCCTTACAAAAAATGAGAATCCTCTTCAGGGGGCCTTCATCATCGATGAACTGACTGACCTGGTGGAAGAAGCGGTCCTTCAGGAATTTGAAAGGATCAACGACAGGGGCGGTGTGCTCGGCGCCATGGAAATGCAGTACCAGCGGGGCAAGATCCAGGACGAATCTATGTATTATGAAATGAAGAAGCATACAGGCGAGCTTCCGATCATCGGCGTCAATACGTATCTGAACCCAAATCCGCCGTCAGAAGAGCAGATGGACAGCATGGAAATCGCCAGGGCGACGAAGGAAGAAAAGGAAACACAAATCAGGAATCTAAGAGGCTTCCAGGAACGGAACAAGGATCATGCAGGCGAAGCCCTGTCCCGCCTGAAGGAAGCAGCAGTGACAGACGGCAATATCTTTGCCGAGCTGATGGAAACCGTCAAATATGCAAGCCTCGGACAAATTACGAGGGCATTGTATGAGGTAGGCGGACAATACCGCCGCAATATGTAGCAAGGATAGAGCCAGGGGCAGATTATAGCCCATGGCTCTGTCTTATATTCGGAAAAAGGATATATTTTTCTGGAAAACCTCATAATGTGTTTAGGATAAAAGGCTTTTCTCCGCTATAATGAAAGGGAATGCAGTCCTAAGTGATATTGATATGCAGGATGTGAACGGATTGAGACAGATATTTTCAATAGGCGCTTTTGCTGCTGCGATAGCGGCCTTCTACTTCTTATACCAGAGGCAGCTTGGTGCGGTCGCTTTCTTTCTGCTGTCCATCTACTTTCTGTACCTGGCCATGGGCCAGCTCTCCGGAAGAAAAGACAGGAAGCCGGGGAGGGGGAAAAAGACATAACGGTGTTCCCGGATATAAGCTCTTTCTGTCCAAAAGAAGAAAGCCATCCGGGAGACCTGCAGCAGCAAGCCTTCTAAAGTTTGTCTCACAGCAAAAATGCAAGGAAACTGGAGATAGAACTAGCATAAACACCAGCAATTTGTTTATAATGAAGAATATGTATTTTACATAAGCTGTCTATCCAGCTTGCAAAAGGCATTCTTATGCCTTTTATTCATCTAGGGATGCTTTTGGAGAGGCTGAATCCAATGCCTTTTTAAAAGCAATGCATATCCGGGAAGCCCCGGTGTTTTTTACAGTATTTTGCGCTCCGATAGCGAGTGTTATATAGGGAAAGGAAGTGCGTATAGTGAGTCTAGACCAATTCACAAAAGAAGAGCTGCAGGAAATGTCCTTTATCGATATCGCCTACGAACTGCTTAAAGGCACAAAGCAGCAGGTTTCTTTTACCGACATTATGAACGAATATAAAACGCGTCTTGAGGTATCAGATGAGGAAATACGCTCAAGGATCGCCCAGTTCTATACTGACCTGAACCTTGACGGCCGCTTCATTGCAATGGGAGAAAACCGCTGGGGCCTGCGCAGCTGGTACCCTGTTGATACAATGGAAGAAGATACAATGACAGCAGCGAAGCCGAAAAAGAAAAAGGCCAAGAAAGCGGCGAAGGCTGAAGACATCGATCTTGATCTGGACGAGTATGATGAACTCGACGAGGAAGACATCGAATACGATGACCTTGATGACGATGATGATGACCTGGACGAAGATGACGACGATCTTCTTGAAGATGATCTTGATGAGGACGCAGACGACGACTTCGAAGATGATGATGATGAGCTTCTTGAAGACGATCTCGATGAAGACGAAGACCTTGACGAAGATGACGAGGAACTCGACGAAGACGAAGAAGATCTATAATCGCTTGACTTTTCCGAGCCAGGCTTGTAGAATCATTTTTGGGCTCCTTAAAAAAGGACCATATGAATGTATATGCAATAGCGCTCCCTTACTGTTTGGTAGGGAGCGCTTTTTATTTTTGGCTGTTCTTGGCTCTGATCAGGAACAGCAAATTTTTTTTAGGAAAAGCCTTACCTAAAGGATGCAGAAAATGCACAAACTGAATATGAGGGGGAAATAACATGACAAAGTATATTTTTGTAACAGGCGGCGTTGTGTCGTCATTGGGAAAAGGGATCACCGCTGCGTCTTTGGGCCGCTTGCTGAAAAACAGAGGCTTGAATGTCACCATTCAGAAGTTTGACCCCTATATCAACGTTGACCCGGGAACCATGAGCCCATACCAGCACGGTGAAGTTTTCGTTACGGGCGATGGCGCCGAAACGGATTTGGATCTGGGCCACTATGAGCGCTTTATCGATATCAATCTGACTAAGTTCAATAATGTGACAACTGGAAAGATTTACTCCACTGTCCTGAAAAAAGAGCGCCGCGGCGACTATCTGGGCGGAACAGTCCAGGTCATCCCGCATATCACCAATGAAATCAAAGAAAGAGTTATGCGTGCAGGGCATGAGACCAATGCCGATGTTGTTATCACAGAAATCGGCGGTACAGTAGGGGATATTGAATCCCTGCCATTCCTTGAGGCAATCCGCCAGATCAAGAGTGATATCGGGCGCGATAACGTTATGTACATCCACTGTACATTGATTCCTTATATCAAAGCTGCAGGCGAAATGAAAACAAAGCCGACACAGCACAGTGTAAAAGAACTGCGAAGCCTTGGAATTCAGCCAAATGTCATTGTCGTTCGAACTGAAATGCCGGTTTCCCAGGATATGAAGGATAAAATCGGTCTGTTCTGTGACCTTGATCCAAAGGCTGTCATCGAGTGCCGTGATGCCGATACATTATACGCAGTCCCTCTTGCCCTGCAGGAGCAGAACTTTGACCAGATCGTCTGCGATCACTTGAAGCTGGATTGCGGACAGGCAGATATGGCTGAATGGACCGAGCTTCTGAACAAGGTCCGCAATCTGTCCAAGACAACGAAGATTGCCCTTGTCGGGAAGTATGTTGAGCTCCAGGATGCCTATATTTCTGTTGTGGAAGCACTGAAGCATGCCGGCTATTCATATGACTCTGATATTGAAATCAAATGGGTCAATTCAGAAGAAGTAACAGAAGGAAATGTGGAGGAGCTTCTTCAGGATGCTGACGGAATCCTTGTCCCAGGCGGATTCGGCGACCGCGGCATTGATGGGAAGATCCTTGCCATCCAGTATGCGCGCGAGCAGAAGCGCCCATTCCTTGGCATCTGCCTTGGCATGCAGCTCGCTTCTATTGAATTTGCCCGCAATGTCCTTTCATTGGAAGGAGCGCATTCAGCGGAAATCGATCCTTCTACACCGCATCCGATCATTGACCTGCTGCCTGAGCAGAAGGACATTGAAGACCTTGGAGGAACACTCCGCCTTGGCCTACAGGCGTGCAAACTGAATGAAGAAACGA
Organism: Bacillus infantis; assembly: GCF_020171945.1. Classification (GTDB taxonomy): domain Bacteria; phylum Bacillota; class Bacilli; order Bacillales; family Cytobacillaceae; genus Bacillus_AB; species Bacillus_AB infantis_A. The sequence continues at coordinate 191,639 of NZ_JAIVAP010000006.1, forward strand.
ATGCATATGCTGCATACCAGGATGAGGTTGTTTATGAGCGCCACCGCCACCGCTATGAGTTCAACAACCATTACCGCCAGGCGATGGAGGAGAAAGGCTTTGTTTTCTCTGGTACAAGCCCGGACGGCCGCCTTGTTGAAATCATTGAAGTGAAGGATCACCCTTGGTTTGTCGCTTCCCAGTTCCATCCTGAATTCATCTCAAGGCCAAACCGCCCGCAGCCGCTGTTCCGCGACTTCGTCGGTGCATCCTTGAAGCATCAGGAAAATAACTAAGTATACAAAAGCCCCCTCTGGATTGAGGGGGCTTAGTTTTGTATTAATTACAGGGATAAAGGCTGTATGTTGCCCAAAAAGTTTTAAAAACCCTGTTGATTGCAGTGGAAGGCACGAAGACTCCTGCGGGATTGCAGCGGCCATGCTGAGACCCCGCAGCGCGTAAGCGTGAGGAGGCTCAGCGTCGCCCCGCGGAAAGCGAAGTGCCTGGAACGGAAATCAACAGCCCCATTTAGAGGCAGAAAACTGTACTTGGGGTCATCTGCGCTGCTGCTCATACTCACTCAAAATCTCATCAATCGTGAACTTCAGACCATGGTATACAAAGAGGGCGGCGATGGCGGATGGGTAGCCGAAGCGGTTTCCTTCTTCATCGGGAAGCAGTCCCTTTGTCAATTTCAGGTCGATATGGACATCCGCAAGCTCAGCTAGTGAAGGGCCATCAGCTTCTACAAAAGTGGAAATGGCAGCAAACGGAATCATTTTTTCAGAAAGTGCTTTTGCCAGGGCAACTGCCTGTTCATCATCAGAGTGGCGGGAGATGATCAGAAAGCGGTCTGTATCAGCGATATCATTTTCTGAATGAGCATCAGTCCAATGGGCGGCAGATGCGAGCGGTTCTGCTCCTTCCGTGGCATCCAGGACAGCAGCCTTCATTTCGCGTGTGGCATAAATCTGGATCCTGCCCTCGCCTGCAGGGGCCTGGGCAAGCAGCCGGGCTGCGTCTTCAATGCTGAATTCTTCTTTTTCCATCAGCTTTTTGAAGATTCCCGTCAGCTGGGTTGAAAACATTTTTAGCAATATAACTTCCTCCTTATTGGTGCGATAATCAATCTGCAGGCCATAAACTCCGCAGGATCATGAACACTATTTGTGGTCTTATTATAGTGAAATGAATGCTAAAGGTAAAATATTCGGCAGAATTGCTTAAAAAGAAGCAGGAATTCAGGCGGGAAAGGGAGAATGTTGAGAAGTGGATATATTTTCTATGACCATTGGTCATTTTTAAAAAAGCAGGAGTTTGATTTCACTGGCGCTGGGAATCCCGCATAACAGCAGCCGGCATGGCTTCCAAACGGGAAGCGGTCAAATTGCAGCAGTGAGCTTCTTAATCTTATCGGGAAAGCGGGAATTCTTATGTGCTGCCAAAAAAATAGAAGGGTCGTATGAGCCCGGCAGGACATAAGAATTCCGCTTTCTGTCTATCAGCATCAGAAGTAACTATTTTAGGGAAGAGGTGGCTGTATGAAAGGGAAAATATTAATAGTAGACGATCAGTTCGGCATCCGCATTCTATTGAATGAAGTGCTGCAAAAGGAAGGCTATGACACCTATCAGGCTGCAAATGGCGTCCAGGCCCTCGAAATCGTTACAAAGCATTCTCCGGATCTTGTCCTGCTCGATATGAAAATTCCCGGCATGGACGGCATTGAAATCCTGAAGAGAATGAAAGTCATCGACCAGGATATCCGGGTGATCATCATGACAGCCTATGGGGAGCTCGACATGATCCAGGAGGCAAAGGACCTTGGGGCATTGACCCATTTTGCCAAGCCATTTGATATCGATGACATCAGGGCCGCTGTTAAGAAGTATGTCCCTATTACGAATTCATTTTAGGACAGGCCGGTTAAATTTTGATGAAAAATGGCCGCTGGCCAAAAATTTTTGCTGGCCCGGCTCAAAAATATGAAAATTTAAAATGATAGCGTTTGCTTTAAAATATTCTGTCCTGCAGCGAAAAATAGCGCTGGATTAATGGAATTTCTGATTCTCTTTTGGTATGATACAAATGAATTCCAAAGGATTGCGTCCGTTTTGCCTATTGCAAGATAGGGTACATATTCATGGGCCTGCCGGGAAAAACTTTATGTGAATCCCTGCAAAGAACGATGCAATCATTAATAAGGAGGAAGAAATATGCCTTTAGTTTCCATGACTGATATGCTGAACAAAGCTAAATCAGAAGGCTATGCTGTAGGTCAATTTAACTTAAATAACCTTGAGTTCACTCAAGCGATCCTTCAAGCTGCAGAAGAAGAGAAGTCACCTGTTATCCTTGGTGTTTCTGAAGGTGCAGCTCGTTATATGGGCGGCTTCAAGACAACTGTGAAAATGGTAGAAGGGCTTCTTGAGGACTATAAGATCACTGTTCCTGTTGCCATCCACCTTGACCACGGTTCAAGCTTTGATAAATGTAAAGAAGCGATCGATGCAGGCTTCACGTCTGTTATGATCGATGCTTCACACGGTCCTTTCGAGGAAAACGTGGAAATCACTTCTAAAGTGGTAGAATATGCACACTCAAAAGGTGTTTCTGTTGAAGCCGAGCTTGGAACTGTCGGCGGACAGGAAGACGATGTAGTAGCTGACGGCGTTATCTACGCTGATGCTAAAGAATGTGACGAGCTTGTCAAGCGCACTGGCATTGACTGCCTTGCTCCTGCACTTGGCTCTGTCCATGGTCCTTACAAAGGCGAGCCAAACCTTGGCTTTGCTGAAATGGAAGAGATCGGGAAGCTTACAGGCATGCCTTTAGTCCTTCATGGCGGTACAGGCATTCCTACTAAAGACATCCAGAAAGCTGTTTCCCTTGGAACAGCGAAAATCAACGTAAACACTGAGAACCAAATTGCTTCCGCGAAGCGCGTGCGCGAAGTATTGGCGGCTGACACAGAAGTGTACGATCCGCGCAAATACTTAGGACCTGCACGTGAGGCGATTAAAGAAACAGTAATCGGCAAAATGCGCGAGTTTGGTTCATCTAACAAAGCCTAATACAGATCCACTATGTTAAAATAGACTTGAAACCGCCTTTCTGAAAGGCGGTTTCAATTCATTTATGTCGATTTTAAAAAAATAGTCGAATAATCTTAGGGGGAAGCGAAATGAAATTTTTTATCGATACGGCAAACCTGGAAGAGATTAAAGAAGCCCATGCACTGGGGATACTGGCTGGAGTAACGACCAACCCTTCTTTAGTAGCAAAGGAAAAAAATATTTCGTTCCATGACAGGCTGAAGGAAATTGCTGAGCTTGTACCCGGCTCTGTAAGTGCAGAGGTCATCGCACTTGATGCAGAAGGCATGATCAGAGAAGGGAAGGAACTGGCAGCAATCGCCCCGAATATCACCATCAAGGTCCCAATGACACCGGATGGACTGAAGGCTGTCCATGCTTTTTCAAAAGAAGGCATCAAAACAAATGTAACCCTCATCTTCAGCGCCAATCAGGCTTTGCTTGCAGCAAGGGCAGGGGCTTCCTATGTTTCTCCATTCCTTGGCAGGCTTGATGATATCGGCCATAATGGCCTTGACCTTGTAACCTCCATCAGGGAAATCTTTGATATCCACGGAATCGAGACGGAAATCATCGCAGCTTCTGTCCGTCATCCGCAGCATGTCACAGATTCTGCTTTGAGAGGGGCCCATATTGCCACCGTCCCGCTTAAGGTCATCAATCAGATGTTTAATCACCCTCTGACTGACAAAGGGATTGAAGCATTTTTGGCTGACTGGGACAAGCGTTCTGAATAAACCTGGAGAGAGCCTTTCTTCGCCGGGAGTTTTCTGAATAGGCGGAAATGTAAGTGCATACTTCAAAAATTTAACTTTTTTCAATTCTCATACATGAAGTTTAAATTTTCGTGTAAACTAGATGGTGAGGATAATGTCGGAATTCGTATTTTGTTCATGGAAAATTATCCCTATAAGATAGCTTTTGATATAATGGACAAGCTATCCCATACTGAGAATGAAAAGTCCAACGGTGCTAAACTTTCGCCTGCAGCGGCAGGCTGGCAATCAATGTTCAGACTGGATTTGCAAATAGGCACTTAAGGGCAGGAAAGGAAGTCGAAAATGGAAAAGCTTATGATTGCGGGCGGCTACCCTTTAAAAGGAACTGTTAGAATCAGCGGAGCCAAGAACAGTGCTGTTGCATTGATCCCTGCTACAATTCTTGCAGATTCCCCCGTAACAATTGAAGGTTTGCCGGATATTTCTGACGTTCAAATACTGAAAGGGCTTTTGGAGGAAATTGGCGGGAGTGTCGATTTTGCTGATAACGATATGACTGTTGATCCTTCTTCGATGATTTCCATGCCCTTGCCCAATGGAAAAGTTAAAAAGCTGCGTGCCTCTTATTATTTGATGGGGGCAATGCTTGGACGCTTTAAAAAAGCGGTGATCGGCCTGCCTGGCGGATGCCATCTGGGGCCGCGCCCGATCGACCAGCATATCAAAGGCTTTGAAGCGCTAGGTGCCAGCGTGACAAATGAGCAGGGTGCCATCTATCTCCGCGCAGACGAGCTGAAAGGCGCAAGGATTTACCTGGATGTCGTCAGTGTCGGCGCCACGATCAATATCATGCTGGCTGCGGTCAGGGCCAAAGGGAAGACGATTATTGAAAATGCGGCGAAAGAGCCTGAAATCATTGATGTGGCAACGCTCCTCACCAATATGGGTGCGAAAATCAAGGGAGCGGGTACAGATGTCATCAGAATTGAAGGGGTGGACCAGCTGCATGGCTGCCGCCACACCATCATTCCAGACCGGATTGAAGCCGGGACATATCTGATCCTCGGTGCCGCCGCTGGTGAAGGGATCCTGATCGACAATGTGATTCCTCAGCACTTGGAATCACTGATTGCCAAGCTGCGTGAAATGGGTGTGAACATAGAGGCCGGAGATGACCAGATCTTTGTCAGCCCAGCTGAAAGAATGAAGGCCGTTGATATTAAAACGCTTGTGTATCCGGGATTCCCGACCGATCTCCAGCAGCCTTTCACTTCTTTGCTTACAGGGGCCGAAGGGACAAGCATGGTGACGGACACAATCTATGGCGCCCGCTTCAAGCATATTGATGAGCTGAGAAGAATGAACGCCAATATTAAAGTCGAAGGCCGTTCAGCGATCATCAATGGCCCGATCCGTCTGCAGGGGGCCAAGGTGAAGGCAAGTGATCTCAGAGCGGGGGCCGCCCTCGTCATTGCCGGGCTGAAAGCCGAGGGGATAACGGAAGTGACAGGACTTGAACATATAGACCGCGGCTACAGCCATCTCGTTGAAAAGCTCAATGGGCTGGGTGCGACCATCTGGCGCGAGAATCTGACCAAGGAAGAAATGGAGCAGATGAAAAACGCCTGAAGACAGATAGAGAAAACAACCCGGGGAGGAAAACAGAATGGAAAGAAGTTTATCGATGGAGCTTATCCGTGTTACAGAAGCAGCAGCGCTTGCTTCAGCCCGATGGATGGGAAGAGGCCTGAAGGATGAAGCTGATGATGCTGCTACCTCTGCCATGAGGGATGTGTTTGACACGGTGCCGATGAAGGGAACCGTTGTAATCGGTGAAGGGGAAATGGATGAGGCGCCAATGCTTTATATCGGGGAAAAGCTTGGGACAGGCTACGGCCCCCGCGTCGATGTAGCAGTAGATCCGCTTGAAGGCACCAATATTGTGGCCTCCGGAGGCTGGAATGCGCTTGCTGTCCTGGCTGTCGCTGATCATGGAAATCTCCTTCATGCACCGGATATGTATATGGATAAGATTGCAGTCGGTCCCGAAGCGGTCGGGGAAATTGATATCAACGCTTCTGTTATCGATAACTTGAGGGCTGTCGCCAGGGCAAAAAATAAAGATATAGAAGACGTAGTGGCAACGGTGCTGAACCGGGATCGCCATCAGCATATCATCAGCCAGCTGCGGGAAGCAGGGGCGAGGATCAAGCTGATCAATGACGGCGATGTCGCAGGTGCCATCAATACTGCGTTTGACCATACAGGAGTAGATATCCTGTTCGGATCTGGCGGTGCGCCGGAAGGAGTGCTTGCTGCAGTTGCACTGAAATGCCTCGGCGGTGAAATCCAGGGCAAGCTGGTTCCGCAGAGCGATGCAGAAGTTGAAAGATGCCAAAGCATGGGCCTTGACCTTGGAAAGATTCTCCGCATGGAAGACCTTGTCAAAGGTGATGATGCCATCTTTGCAGCAACAGGCGTCACAGACGGCGAGCTGTTGAGAGGGGTCCAGTTTAAAGGCTCCTACGGTTCAACGCATTCACTTGTCATGCGCGCCAGGTCAGGAACGGTCCGCTTTATTGACGGGCGTCACAGCCTGAAGAAGAAGCCGCATCTTGTCATGAAATAAAGATTTTTTTTGCATGCCGGTGCAAACCCTTTCAAGAAAGGGATCCTGAGACGGCCTGTATTAATAATTGCTGGAAGAGAAGGGACCTGGCTTGCCGGCTTAAGCCGGTCCCTTTATATATTCCCCGAAACAAGGCAATCTATGAAAGAACAGAAAAATTATATTGATTAACTTTCAGGTATAGGGGTAAAATAGAGATTGTTTTTGAAATCTGTTATGATGGATATGCAGATCTGGTCTGTTTTTGGTCCGGGATACTGGGATGCCAGGAACATACCAAAAATTCTCTACCCTTTTTAACAAGCTGAATCATCCTTCCAATGCTTCGATGAACCTCAAACGCTTCTTTCCTTTTTCCTTTCATATTCTTAATACAGTACGATATTGTTATTTTATATGGGGAAAATGATTTAAAATTCAAAAGAGTGGTGTCAATATGGGATTAAATATATCCAGTTTAGAAAATATGAAGTTAAAAGAGCTCTATGAACTTGCCCGGGAATATAAGGTTTCCTACTACAGCAAGCTGACAAAGAAAGAGCTGATTTTTGCCATCCTGAAAGCGCGCGCTGAGCAGGAAGGCTACTTTTTCATGGAAGGCGTGCTGGAAATCATCCAGTCTGAGGGCTTCGGCTTCCTAAGGCCGATCAACTATTCGCCAAGCTCAGAGGATATCTATATTTCTGCATCGCAAATCAGGAGATTCGATTTAAGGAATGGAGATAAAGTATCCGGAAAAGTCCGCCCGCCGAAGGAAAACGAGCGTTATTTCGGCCTGCTGCAGGTAGAAGCTGTCAATGGTGACGATCCGGAATCCGCCAAGGAGCGTGTCCACTTCCCGGCTTTGACGCCTTTATATCCTGATAGGCAAATGAAGCTGGAAACAACGCCGAAGCATGTTTCCACAAGGATCATGGACGTACTTGCACCGGTTGGATTTGGCCAGCGCGGACTGATCGTCGCTCCGCCAAAAGCGGGTAAAACGATGCTGATAAAGGAAATCGCCAACAGCATCACTACGAATCATCCAGAGGCAGAGCTGATTGTTCTCCTCATTGATGAGCGTCCGGAAGAGGTTACTGATATTGAACGTTCTGTTGCCGGCGATGTCGTCAGCTCGACATTCGATGAAGTGCCGGAAAACCATATTAAAGTAGCCGAGCTCGTCCTTGACCGGGCGATGCGCCTCGTGGAGCATAAACGGGATGTCATCATCCTTATGGACAGCATCACAAGGCTTGCGCGTGCCTATAACCTGGTTATTCCGCCAAGCGGACGTACGCTGTCCGGGGGTATCGACCCTGCGGCATTCCACCGTCCGAAGCGTTTCTTCGGGGCGGCGAGGAATATTGAAGAAGGCGGAAGCCTGACCATCCTTGCCACAGCCCTTGTTGATACCGGCTCGCGGATGGATGATGTCATTTACGAGGAATTCAAGGGAACAGGAAACATGGAGCTTCACCTTGACCGTCAGCTTGCAGAGCGCCGCATTTTCCCGGCCATCGATATCCGCCGTTCAGGTACACGCAAGGAAGAGCTGCTTATTCCGAAAGAGCATCTGGACAAACTGTGGGCGATCAGGAAATCGATGTCGGATGCGCCTGATTTTGCAGAGAAATTCCTCCGCAAGCTGAAGCAGACGAAATCCAATGAAGAATTCTTTGCCAATCTTGGCGAAGAAATGAAGAACGGCAGGCGTTCCCAATCCTGATCTGTTCCTCATCGGAAAGTCAGTAAATCCCATCTTGCAAAAACATGATGTCCTTGTTATAATAACAACAGTGTGTTTTTGAATTATACGGTGTGTCCAAGCATCGTACTATATAACTCTGTTTCGCAAGACTCAGGGCAAAAGGAGATGAAAGAAATGAAAGCAGGAATTCATCCTAATTACAAGAAAATCACGGTTACATGTGCTTGCGGCAATCAGTTTGAAACTGGTTCTGTAAAAGATGAGGTTCGTGTTGAGACTTGCTCTGAATGCCACCCATTCTATACTGGCCGTCAGAAATTCGCTGAAGCAGGCGGACGTGTGGATCGTTTCAACAAAAAATACGGTCTTAAAGGTCAACAGCAATAATGATAAAAGACAGGCAAGTTTTTACTTCTTGCCTGTTTTTTATTGCCGATAGAAAAGAATATGATGATAAGTTAGGTTTATACTTTTAACAAAAAGTGTAAGTTGTAAAAGGGGAACTGGCGCTTTGGCGCTGTGTTTTCTTTAGCAAGGAAGGAGAGGCCACTCATGTATGTAATGAAGCACCACGGCTGGGTTGAGGTAATCTGCGGCAGCATGTTTTCCGGAAAATCGGAAGAGCTCATCCGCCGTGTCAGAAGAGCGCAATTTGCAAAGCAGAAGATAGCTGTGTTCAAGCCGCAGATCGATAACCGCTACAGCGAGGAAGCAGTTGTCTCCCACAATGGAACATCAGTGATTGCCAGACCCATCAGCCATTCAACGGACATCTTCAAGCATATTGACGAGGATATGGAGATTATCGCCATTGATGAGGTGCAATTTTTTGATGATGAAGTTGTGAAGGTGATTCAGCATTTGGCTGACAGCGGATACCGGGTGATCGCTGCTGGGCTCGACCAGGACTTCCGCGGTGAGCCGTTTGGGCAGATGCCGGCTTTGATGGCAATTGCAGAACTTGTGACAAAGCTTCAGGCAGTATGTGCAGTGTGCGGTTCGCCTGCCAGCAGGACCCAGCGCCTCATCAACGGAAAGCCGGCTTCTTATGACGATCCGGTCATTCTTGTCGGGGCATCAGAGGCTTATGAGCCGCGCTGCCGCCACCATCATGAAGTTCCGAAATCGCCGAACGTCCTCACCGATTCGGAAACGACCCGTACTTTATCTTAATAGATGAAAGCTCAGGCTCTGCTTAGTGAAAGCAGGGTTTTTTGCTGTCTGAAAAAGCCGGATTCCTCCAGCAAACTGCCTGAATTTGGGTTGTGGCTTCACCCCCAGGAAAGGAAAACCTAGTAATGGAGGTGTTGAAATGATGAAATCAGCTTTAGCAGCTGCAGCAGTCCTTCTATCCGTCCTGATGGGAGGATGTGCACAGGATGATAATGTGGCGGGAATTCATGAACTGAACGAAGACAGGAATGGGACAAATTTGATAACTGACGGCGGCGGCCAGGTGAAAAGGGGCCTTGATCAAGTCTCTGACGATGACCGCGACAGAACGATGGGCGATCAGAATCCGAACTTCCTCAATATTGATGGAGGGCGGGTAAACGATCAATCTGATGTTGACAAAGCCCGTCAGGTAGTAAATCAATACACAGAATATGAGCCAGATGAAGTCAGGATCAACGGCGGCCGCATGTGGGTCACAGCCCACACAGGCAAAAGCCTGTCAGCCGAAGAAAAACGCCAGGCCCAGGCCGAGCTGCACAAAACACTCACCAAAGCCCTTCCCCGGTATAACATTGAAGTGCGGTTGAGTGAGCGGTAGGAGAAGTGTGGAGAAGGTGGAGAAGGAGGAGAAGGTGACAGGCACCTGTACCACTTCTTTACCAGTTGGAGTTTGAAAGGTGACAGGTACCTGTACCACCTCTCTGCACGACGGCCTTAATGTGGAGAGGTTTAAACTGAATTGGGTGCCTGTCACCTATACCACCGCCTATACCACTTTCAGCCCTGGTTTTCCGGGGCTTTTTAGGTTTTGACCTGGGATGCGCTGTATACTATAATTAGAATGTTATGGGCATGATGGTTTAATGGACTTATTTTATGAATTTATGAGCTTTTTTAGGTATGAAAACCGATTTATATAGAATCAAAATGAGGTGAAGGACTGTGTACGATCGTCTTCAAGCTGTAGAAGATCGCTACGAAAGGCTGAACGAGCTTTTGAGCGATCCTGAGATTGTAAATGACACAAAGAAGCTGCGCGAATATTCCAAGGAGCAGTCAGGCATCCAGGAAACGGTGGAGGCATACCGCGAGTATAAAGAAGTCCGCGGGCAATACCAGGATGCAAAAGCGATGCTCGAAGAGAAGCTTGATGCAGAAATGCGCGAGATGGTAAAGGAAGAGATAGGGGAGCTCGAAGACAGAGTGGAAGCTCTGGAAGCGCGCCTGAAGATCCTTTTGATCCCGAAAGACCCGAACGATGATAAAAACGTTATCATGGAAATACGCGGCGCGGCCGGCGGCGACGAGGCTGCCTTGTTTGCCGGTGACCTTTACCGCATGTACAGCCGATTTGCTGAGGTTCAAGGCTGGAAAACAGATGTGATCGAGGCCAGCTCCACAGGTGTCGGCGGCTACAAAGAGATCATCTTTATCATCAACGGAAACGGTGCCTTCAGCAAGCTGAAGTTCGAAAACGGTGCCCACCGCGTCCAGCGTGTGCCTGAAACTGAATCAGGAGGGCGCATTCATACTTCGACGGCAACGGTTGCAGTTCTGCCGGAAGCGGAAGAAGTTGAAATCGAGATCCACGATAAAGATATCCGTGTCGATACATTTGCTTCAAGCGGACCGGGCGGCCAGAGCGTTAACACGACAATGTCAGCCGTGCGTCTGACCCACTTGCCTACAGGGACGGTTGTTTCCTGCCAGGACGAGAAATCACAGATTAAAAACAAAGAAAAGGCAATGAAGGTCCTTCGTGCCCGTGTGTATGATAAATTCCAGCAGGAAGCACAGGCGGAATACGACCAGCAGCGGAAATCCGCAGTCGGTACCGGTGACCGTTCCGAACGGATCCGCACCTACAACTTCCCGCAAAACCGTGTAACAGATCACCGCATCGGCCTGACCATCCAAAAGCTTGACCAGATTCTTCAGGGCAAGCTGGATGAAGTGATTGATGCCTTGATCATGGAAGAGCAGTCAGCCAAGCTGAAGGAAGCTTCAGATGCCTGATCAGCAGCCTATGAAAGTCTACGAAGCCCTGAAGTGGGCTTCTTCTTTTTTAGAAACAGCCGGGCGGGATTCCAATGCGGGTGAAATCCTCCTGGGCCACTTTCTGAATATGAGCCGTTCCCGCCTGCTTGCGGAGATGAGGGAAGAGCTGGACCCGAAGATACAGGATGCCTTCAAAGAAGCAGTAGAGCTGCATGCGGACGGCAGGCCAGTCCAATATATCATTGGAAAAGAAGAATTCTATGGGCGCACATTCCTCGTGAATGAAAATGTGCTTATACCCCGGCCGGAAACAGAAGAGCTGGTGCTGGAAGCCTTGAAGAGGAAGGAAAGGCTTTTCGGCAAAGAGGCTGCTGCTGCCGATATTGGAACCGGAAGCGGAGCGATTGCGGTAACCTTGAAATTGGAATCGCCTGACCTCCAGGTAACTGCCACAGATGTGTACGGACCTTCGTTGGACACGGCAAAAGAAAATGCGGACAAGAACGGTGCTGAAATCGAATTTATTCTAGGAGACCTGCTGCAGCCTTTCATAAAGGAAAGCCGGAAATTTGATATCATCATTTCCAATCCTCCCTACATCCCGCTCAGCGATATGGAAGGAATGTCTGAAGTCGTCACCGAAAACGAGCCCCACCGCGCCCTGTTCGCCGGCCAGGACGGCCTCGACCTCTACCGCCGGTTCATGGAAGAACTGCCGCTCGTCCTAAAAGAAAAATCACTAGTCGGCTTCGAAGTCGGCGCCGGCCAAAGCAAAGCCGTATCAGAACTGCTGCGGACCGCATTCCCAGATGCCAACATAGACATAGTCTACGACATCAATGGGAAGGACCGGATGGTTTTTGCGGAGATTGGCTGGCAGGATTAGCTTTGTTGAGGAATTTATGTATTTGAATTCTAGTGTAAGGGGGCCATTTGTGGAATGGCTTCCCTTTTTTTATTTTGAACTTGTAATTTACGCTAAGATTTTGTGGGAAAATTAAATTTAGTGAGCAGGCATACCATTTTCTTAAATTATACAAGAAGACTGAAGGTGTTCCTGTCTTATTATTGGCGGAAATTACTAGTCGTGGGTGGTATTCTACATAAATTTTGATTTATTCTACAAAAAAATTCGATATTTCTACTAAAAATCCCATTTATTCTACATAAAAATCAAAAGATTCTACATATAATACATTTATTGCCAAATAATGAAGCGCAACACAATAATACAGCGCCCCACAGAAAGATTAACAGACTCCATTCAAAGAACAGAATTTAGTCCCCTTCCTTTGGTCTTATGCACATAAAAAAACCAGTTGATTTCCGTAGAAGGCACGTAGACTCTTGCGGGAAATAGCGGAAGAGTTGAGACCCCACAGCGCGCAGCGCGAGGAGGCTCAACTCCGCCCCGCGGAAAGCGAAGTGCCTGGAACGGAAATCAACAGACTCCATTTATAAACCAAATACATTCTAAAAAGATTCCTCAATGGGATCTTTTTTTATATACAAAATTATATTTTGCTAGTTTAAGAATCCCCCTTCCTGTCCACAATGGATTAGTGAAGGGACGGTGTCGGAAATGACAGCAAAATCATTAGCGAAATTATATATCATTATCTTATCCTTAGGAACAATGCTAAGCCTATACATACCAAAAACAGAGGTGGCAGCGGAAGATCCGCTCGTCATACCGCAGGAAGCCATCCGTCTCCGCATCCTCGCAAACAGTGACAGCGAAGGAGACCAGGCGCTGAAACGGCTGGTGAGGGATGCGGTCAATAAGGAAATCACTGAATGGGTCAGCGAGCTGACTTCCATAGAGGAAGCCCGATCATTAATAAAGTCGCGCCTGCCGGAAATCCAGGAGATAGCAGAGAACGTGGTTGAAGAAGAAAATTCAGTCCAAACAGTTAAAGCCAATTTCGGCAAAGTGGATTTTCCTACCAAGCTCTACGGCCAGTTTCTATATCCTGCCGGCGAGTATGAAGCAATTTTAATCACACTTGGTGAAGGTGATGGAGCGAACTGGTGGTGTGTTCTTTTCCCTCCTCTATGCTTCCTTGATTTCTCGAATGGAGTGGCTGTAAGCGATGGATTTGAAGAGGAAAATCAGGAAAAAGGAGAAGTTGGTAAAAAAGTACCAGAAGGGAATGTGCTGGAAACTAATAATCCTAAAGAACTATCTGGTGAAAAGGAGCCGGTCTTTGTTAAAGAAGACGAAGAAAAGCCGGAAGTTAAGTTTTTTATCAAAGAATTATGGGATAAAATTTTCGGATAGTATGCTGCTCTTTTCATAGGGCGGCATTTCTTTTTATAGGAAAAAGGACATAAGAGAAGCTAATGCCATTGTTACAAGTGCATGACAAGCCTTTTACAGATGCTGGGAGCATGTTTGATTCTGGGAGAAGCGGATATTAAAGGAGTGTAAGCCAAAACAACAACTACTGAAAAGGAGATGGAACACATGGCAAACAACAATAACAACGACAAAATGTCCCGCGAGGAAAGAGGCCGCAAAGGCGGAGAAGCAACCAGCAATAACCACGACAAAGAATTCTACCAAGAGATCGGCCAAAAAGGCGGAGAAGCAACCAGCAATAATCACGACAAAGAATTCTATCAGGAAATCGGCCAAAAAGGCGGAGAAGCTACTGCTGAAAGCCATGACAAGGAATTCTATCAAGAGATCGGTAAAAAAGGCGGAGAAGCTACTTCTGAGAATCACGACAAAGAATTCTACCAGGAGATCGGCCAAAAAGGCGGAGAAGCTACTTCTGAAAACCATGATAAAGACTTCTACCGTGAAATTGGTGAAAAAGGCGGAAATTCAAGAAACAACAACAACGACTAAGTTTATAATGTAAAGGAAGTTTAAATTGAAAGATTCAAGATAGCACGGCAGCCCGTTAACTGATGGCTGCCGTGTTTTTTATTCTTTTTGAGTTCTACTTTTTCCCGCGCCCCATAGATATATTACTAGATTACAAATTCTTAGTGGGGTGAGAGGATGGAAACATTGATCCGCTGTGCACAAAAGGAAGACGAAAATAAACTGGCCGCATTTTTAGAAAAAGCCAATCTGGGGACAGAAGGCATTGCTGATTCTATCAATTATTTTTTGCTAATGGAAGATGAAGAGGAGAACATTAAAGCGACATTAGGCATTGAGCCTCTAGGCAGTGTAGGCCTGCTCCGCTCACTGGTGCTTTCGGAAAGAGCATCTGAAAAAGATCTGCTGCTGCTTGTGGAGCAGATTTTGCGGCTTGCGAAAGAAAGGGAACTCGAGTCCCTATATATGGCGACAAATAAAAAAGGAGCAGCAGAGTTCTTCAAGCTGCTTGGCTTTCAGGATGAAAAAAGCGAACTTCCGGAAGAGCTGTACCGATCTGCACATGTCCAGCATATTCTAACTGTGGATAACTTTACATTCCTGAAGCTTTCAATATGAATTGTGGATATATCCACAAAGTTATCCACTATTCTTGAAAAGTTATACACAAATTGTGGACAAAACTTGAGTTATCCTCCATCTTCTTTTATACTTTCAAAAGTGATTGTGGTTTAAAAGCTGAAACAATGGGTATACCACACAGAATTTGAACAGTATTGAAGGTGGGCATAACGATGAAGACAGAAATTTGGTCAGTGGATAAAAATGTGGATAGTTTAAATGATTATCCACAGATTAAACAGGCAGCTGCTCTTTTAGCCCAAAATGAGACGGTTGCCTTTCCGACTGAGACGGTTTACGGACTTGGTGGAAATGCAAGAAATGACGAAGCGGTCAAAAAGATATTTGAAGCGAAGGGCAGGCCATCTGACAATCCTCTCATTATTCATATTGCAGACAGGAAACAGCTTGAGGAGATTGTGGAAAGTGTCCCGGATAGTGCAGATAAGCTGATGGAAGCCTTTTGGCCGGGTCCGCTGACAATTATATTCAATAAAAAAGACGGGCAGCTTTCAGAGATAGCGACAGCAGGTCTTACTACGGTCGGAATCAGGATGCCGGATCACCAGGTGGCTCTCGCCATCCTACGTGAAAGCGGCGTTCCGGTAGCGGCTCCAAGCGCGAACAGATCCGGGCGGCCCAGCCCGACCACTGCCGGACATGTCGAGGAAGACTTGAACGGAAGGATTTCCGGGATTGTGGATGGCGGTCCTACCGGAGTCGGTGTCGAATCCACTGTTCTGGATTGTACGGGGGAAATTCCTGTCATCCTGAGGCCTGGCGGAGTGACGAAAGAGCAGCTCGAGCAGATAGTGGGAGAGGTAGCAGCTGATCCCGCGCTTGCCGATGAGAAGGAAGCACCTCGATCCCCTGGCATGAAGTACCGGCATTATGCACCTGACGCTCCCTTATATATAGTAGAAGGAACAAGGGAGAGAATTCAAGAACTGGTAAACGAACAGCATGCGGAAGGCCTGAAAGCCGGTGTGCTTACAACGGCAGAAAATGAAAAATTTTACGATAGCGATTTTACATTTATATGCGGCAGGAGAGCGAATCTGGAAACAGTGGCAGCCTCCCTTTACGAAGCATTACGGAGCTTCAACAGCTCTGGAGTGGATGTGATCTTCAGCGAATCCTTCCCCGCAGAAGGTGTCGGTGAAGCCATCATGAACCGGCTTCTCAAAGCAGCAGGCCATCGAATCATTAAATAATTTTAGTGCCAGGCACCGTCTGTGGACAATTCACTTTGATTTGTCCACGGGCGGTGCCTGGCACTTTTTAGGCCCGCTGGATGCGGGTCATGCGTACGTTGCCACAGGACGTGGCGTTCTTAGCCTGCGTTTCTCTAATAGGGCAAGCGCCCTCCGCATTTCTAATTCTATTTCCCTTTGGACGTGCATATGCTGAATTAGCAAGTCCAAGGAGGAGAATGGATGACTTCGTTTTTTGGGGAACTTATTACGTTGATGTTAATGGCGTTTGCCCTCGGGATGGATGCTTTTTCGGTTGGGCTTGGCATGGGCATGTTCGAGCTGCGCCTGAGGCAAATTTTTAAAATAGGAATAACGATCGGTCTTTTCCATGTGTTCATGCCGCTGTTTGGAATGATTGCCGGCAGGTTCCTGTCGGAGCAGTTCGGCTCTATTGCGGCTTATATCGGGGGAGGGCTGCTGCTGCTGCTCGGCGCCCAGATGATTTGGTCAAGCATCAAGGACGATGATGCAAGCTTGATCACACCCGCAGGCTTCGGCCTGCTCATCTTTGCGTTAAGTGTCAGCCTGGACAGCTTTTCAGTCGGGCTCTCGCTCGGGATCTACGGAGCAAAAACGGCTCTTGTCCTGGTATGCTTTGGCGCTGCCGCTGCGATTCTGACCTGGGCGGGGCTATTGGCCGGACGCAAGGTGCAGGGCTGGATCGGCTCCTACAGCGAAGCCCTCGGCGGAGCCATCCTCCTCGCTTTCGGGATAAAGCTGTTATGGCCATTTTTTTAAAACGGGAAGCCATTGATTCATCGCAGCAAACGAAGGCATCCGTGGGGATGTCTTTTTATGTTACGGTCCTCTATGTAGCAAGCGCCCTCCGCATTTTCGTGTTGTCCAGCTGCGACGGCTAGCCCTTCGAGTCATAAGCCACTTTAGGATTGAAGGCAAAGAACGCCTTCTATCCTAAAGCGTCTTATGCTTGAGGCCCGCAGGACGCGGGTCATGCAGGCGTTGCCACAGGACGTGGCGTTCTTAGCCTGCGTTCCTCTATTGAGCAAGCACCCTACACTTTTCTATGAACTTTCTATAAATTTTTCCATGCTTGTCTATTGAAACTGTGACATTTGGCTTATAATGGAGGGAAAGGGGGCTGCATCGATGAAACGCGTATTGTTTGTTTGTACTGGTAACACTTGCCGGAGCCCGATGGCAGAGGCGATTTTGAAGAGCAGGGAGCTTCCGGGGATTGAGGTGAAGTCTGCTGGTGTGTTTGCTGCCAATGGGGGACAGGCCTCCGCACATGCGAAGCAGGTTCTTGAGGAGCAGGGGATCTGCCATGTACATACCTCGAGCGCACTGACGGCAGAGCTGGTAGAATGGGCCGATGTGATTTTGACGATGACGTCCGGGCATAAATGGAATGTGGTCAGCATGTTTGAAGGAGCAGAGAGCAAAACCTTTACACTGACAGAGTTTGCAGGTGAACAGGGCGGTGAAATTCCTGATCCATTCGGCGGAAGCCTTGAAATATATAGACAAACCTTTAATGAACTGAAAAAGCATATCGAAAAGATCATTATCAAAATAGAGAAGTAACGACCAGGGGGCAATTATGGAGAAGAAGCGCTATAAATTCGGGTTGAGAAAAAAGCTTGTGCTGTTGACGACCATATTGGCATTCATTACATACACCACGAGTGCGGTGTTCATTTATGGTCTTTTTCCAATTGTGAAGGATTACCTGCCGTTCGGGGAAGCGGCCTTTAACATCATCACCCTTACTCTTGGGGCCATGTGGTCCGGTGTATTGACATTTGTTGCGGCTGGCTTTATCACTAAACCGCTGCAAAAGCTGGAGAAGACAGCCTTGAAAGCCGCAGAAGGCGATATCAGGGAAGACGCGGAGCTTTCCAAATCGGATGATGAAATCCGCTCGCTTGGAGTGGCATTCAACCATATGCTTTACAATCTCCGGGAAATGGTCGCAAAAATCGATGAAAACTTTCAAAATACCAATAACAAAGTAGTCAGCATCTCGCAGGAAGCTTCTGCTGCTGCCGAGCAGGCTGCAAGCATCTCAAGAACGATCGGCGAGATTTCCCTGGGTGCCGACAGCTCTGCTGTGTCGATTCAGGCGACAGCCGAATCGGTCGAAGATGCCACAAGGATTGCTGAGGAAGTACAGCAGCAGGCGAAAACTTCTCAGCAGGTTTCCGGTGAGCTTGTCGACGATCTCAATGAATCGAAAGAAGTGATTCACTCCCTCGTAGCGGGAATCACCAAGCTGGCGGAAGACAATCAGGAATCTTTGCAGACCGTCAAGCGTCTCGAAGATAATGCATCGAAGGTAGAGCAGATCATCCAGCTGGTGGGAGATATAGCGGCCCAGACCAATCTGCTGGCGCTGAATGCTTCAATAGAAGCTGCGCGTGCAGGCGAGCACGGAAAAGGCTTTGCCGTTGTGGCAGAGGAGGTCCGGAAACTGGCTGATGAAAGTGCCAAAGCGGTCCAGGGCATTTCCGAATTGATTAAAAACATCCAGAATGAAGTCCAAAATGTCGTTGAGCAAATCACTGCTCAGGTCGAAACAGCTTCTGCCGAAGGGAAAAAAGGAGTCAAAACCAATCAGGTCATCGGCGAAATGACGAATACCGTCAACCAGATGGCATCGTCTGTCACAACGATTTCGAGCCTGGTGGAGCAGCAGATGGAAGGCATCCGCCATTCTGCCACCCAGTCGCAGGAAGTGGCAGCCATCGCAGAGGAAACATCCGCAGGAGCCCAAGAGGTCGCCTCTGCGACAGAAAATCAATCAATGGTCATTTCCAATGTAGAGAAGCTTGCCTTTGAGTTAAAGGATGAGGCGGAAAAGCTGAAGGAAACGATCACCAAATTCAGGGTATAAACAACAAGTTAGAATCTCTGCAGCTCAGGCGGGGGTTCTTCTTTATTTCGCAGCAGCGATTTTGCTGAAGGATAAATAGGGGAATAGATATAAATATAAATGGAGGTGGATGGGTGAATGAATATAGAGGAAATTATCTCAGGATTGGGCAGCCGGACACCGGCCATCCTGGGAAGCAATAAATTCATAAACTATTCAGTTCTCGTACCGCTGATTGAAAAGGAAGACGGTGTCCATGTCCTATTTGAGGTCAGGTCCATGGAAATGCGCAGGCAGCCGGGGGAGATTTGTTTTCCGGGCGGCAGGGTCGACAGATCGGATCCGGACGTGAAGCATACAGCAATCAGGGAAACAACCGAAGAGCTTGGAATACCTATGGATGAAATCAGAGGGACAGTTCCCCTTGACTATATGGTATCCCCGTTTGGCATGATTATCTATCCCTTTGCAGGAATGCTGAAGCCATCACAGCCTTTCAAGGTGAACCCGGAAGAGGTGGGCGAAGTATTCACCGTACCGCTTTCCTATCTGCTGAAAACCAAGCCTGAGATTTATAAAATGAATTTCAGGCTGGAACCAGAGAACGGATTTCCTTTTGATCGGATTGCCGGCGGCGAAAACTATAATTGGCAGACACGGTCAATGGAGGAATGCTTCTATTATTTTGAGGATAAGGTCATTTGGGGCCTGACTGCCAGGATTCTGCAGCATTTTATAGAGATTGTAAATGAGCTCCGGGAACAGAACTAGACCCTTCCGCCGCTGCCTTTCTGTAATTTTTTTAAAGGCAGATACAGTCCGGCCAGCTTTCTATTTCTGCTCATTTGTGTCAAAATAAAGGAAGAATCGTGTTTATTTAGGAGGTTTTTGTAATGAAGGTTGCAATTGCTTCAGATCATGGCGGAGTGAACATCCGCGAAGAAATGAAACATTTGATGGAAGAAATGGGCATTGAATATGAAGATTTCGGCTGCGAATGCGGCGTTTCGGTCGACTATCCAGACTATGCTCTGCCTGTAGCGCAAAAAGTGGCAGCAGGCGAATTTGATAGAGGGATCCTGATTTGCGGCACAGGGATCGGAATGAGCATTTCCGCCAACAAGGTGAAGGGCATCCGCTGTGCGCTGGTTCATGATGTGTTCAGCGCCAAGGCGACCCGCCAGCATAATGACAGCAATATCCTTGCCATGGGCGAGCGCGTGATCGGCCCCGGACTTGCCCGGGAAATAGCGAAAACCTGGCTTGAAACCGAGTTTGAAGGCGGACGCCATGCGAACCGGATCGGAAAAATCAAAACCTACGAAGATCTATAAGCAACTGGAAGGGTGATACCATGTTCGAAGAAATTCAGACTGAATTGAGAGAAATCCTCGATGAGTTCGGCGGACAGGTGGCGCTTAACGAAAACAGCGTGCTTGTGGTCGGCTGCAGCACAAGTGAAGTAATCGGCAAAAGGATCGGCACATCCGGCACAGATGAAGCCGCGGCCATCCTCTTTGAAGAGCTGAAGAATTTTGCCGAACGGACAGGGGCAAGACTTGCCTTCCAGTGCTGCGAGCATCTGAACAGGGCGCTCGTTGTGGAAAGGCAGACTGCAGATCAGAAGAATCTAGAAGAAGTATCAGTCGTACCGGTGCGCCAGGCCGGAGGTGCCATGGCCTCATATGCCTACAGGCAGTTCAAGGACCCGGCCGTCGTCGAATTCATCAAGGCCGACGCCGGCATCGACATCGGCGACACCCTCATCGGCATGCACCTGAAGCATGTAGCAGTCCCAATCAGAACCAAACAAAAAAGCATCGGCAGCGCCCACGTCACCCTCGCCTCCACAAGGCCTAAGCTCATCGGCGGAAGACGGGCCGTGTATGAGAGGCTGCCGGAGAATGAATCGTGTTGAAGAATTGCTTATTAAAGGAGTACGGTGGAAAAATTGCCTGTACTCCTTTTTGATTTTTAAAAAGACTGCTTGGAACCACTTGACCTGCCAAAAAATTTTAAGGCACCTGTTGATTGGAGCGGAAGGCACGAAGACTCCTCATAAAATGCATGCGCATTTTCTTCGTGCGATGCAAGCTCGAAGGAGCGGATTCAACGTCCTGCGGGATTGCAGCGGAAATGTTGAGACCCCACAGGGCGGAGCGTGAGGAGGCTCAACTCCGCCCCGCGGAAAGCGAAGTGCCTGCAGCGGAAATCAACAGCCCCATTCACAATACAAAACTAAGATAGACAGCCTTTTCATCAGGGCTGTTTTTTATTTTTCTCAAAAACCTGTAACAAATCCAATCTCCGTACGTTATGATTATAGCCATTCAAAGAAAGGAGGGAAAAAGCAGTTGGACGCCCGCAGAAAAGAAAAACTCGATGACCTGTACTCACACTACGCAAAACCCCTATATTACTACCTGCTCAAGCTTTCCGGCTCAGAACATATGGCCGAAGAACTCGTCCAGGAAACCTTCGTGCGTGCAACTGTTTCACTCTCCTTTTACCAGCAGGAGGATGTACGTGCCTGGCTGTTCAAGGTTGCCAGGAATGCCTATCTGGATGAATGGCGAAAACGGCAGCGGCGCAAATGGGTGCCGTTTGCAGACTATCTTTTTTCAAAGGAAGAAATGCTCAGCCCCTACGGCCTTCCCGAAGAAGAGGCGCTGGCTGCCGAGCTGGAGCAGAATGCCGCGAATATGCTTGAGCTGCTGCCGGAAAAATACCGGACGGTCCTCTATTTAAGAGAATATGAGCATTTCAGCTATAAGGAAATACAGGAAGCGCTGGACCTGACAGAAAGCCAGGTGAAGGTTGATCTTCACCGTGCCAGGAAAAAGCTCACTATAATCGCAGAAAAGAAAGGATGGAAAAAGGATGGCAGACTGGAGCACTGATAAAGAAAAGAAAATCCTGACGAAATACCGTTTTGCCCTGACTTTCCGGGTAATCAAAGTCCTGATTGCCGCGTTATTTTTCTTCTGGGTATATATGCTGGCCGTCACGATCAGCTATGACAGCCTGCACCTGGATCGGAAACATGTTTTCTACACCCAGCTGGCGATGGATTGGACCCAGCCGAATATCCATAAAGACTTTGGCGGATTCGCACAGTCGGAAATCACACCATTTTTCACACAGAAGATTTCTTATCCTGTAACAAGGCGGGTAGGCAAAGAAGAACAGCCTGCCGGTGAAATGCATATCAGGAAAGGGCCCTTGAACAGCTACTCGACGCGCGCGCTTTCCTATTATCAGCCGGAACAGGAAGGTGGGTTCCGTTTCTACTTCCCTGAAGATCCGAAGACAGGAGGTAAGCTGGATGCCGAAGACAGCAATGGTGTTTGGGAGGCATTGGATAAGGTTCATGAAGGAACAGTGGCAGAAGCTGCTTTTTCAACAGACCGGTTTATGGAGCCGGAGGAGCTGTTCACACTTCTTGAGCCATTTGATCTGGACGTCCTCTGGATGCCTTTGTACACCGGTGAATTGAAAACTTTCAAAGGAAACACAGGGAGCGGCGGCAATTCTATCTCTCCAATCCCGGCCTTCGGTTTGACGGGCGGAAGGGAAATCAGCGATGACCGCATGTCAGAAAGCGAATATGAGTTTACACTGGAAATGCTCGAAAAAAATAAGGAGCTGATGCTCGGACAGATGGAGAAGCTCCTAAAAGAAGAGCGGAAAAGCTATTATGAGAGATTTCTGGGCATCGGCTATCTTGAGGAACGGCATGCTTATCTGAAGGAGAACGGCTTTCAGGTATACGGGGCGGTTGTGACAGGGCCGGTCAAGGAGCTGCTGAAGCTGAGAGAGGTAAAAGAGCTGCGGGGCGCCCAGCTTGGCGAGATGGATTACTGGAACTGGACGGAATAACCGAAGAGCCCCGCCTGTTTTTGGCGGGGTGTTGAAGTTGGGTTCCTTTTTAAAACCAAAACATGATAGAATGTAAGAGGATTTTACAAAAAAAGCATACATATGTAGTTTTTCAAAAAGGGAGGATTACAATGAAGCATTTAGCACAGCAGGATGAGCAGGTTTTTCAATCGATTCAAGAAGAATTGAAGCGCCAGAGAACGAAGATCGAATTAATAGCTTCCGAGAATTTTGTCAGTGAAGCGGTGATGGAAGCACAAGGTTCTGTATTGACCAATAAATACGCCGAAGGCTATCCGGGCAGACGCTATTATGGCGGCTGTGAGCATGTCGATGTGACGGAAAATCTGGCGCGTGACCGTGCGAAGCAGATTTTCGGGGCAGAGCACGCCAATGTCCAGCCTCACTCGGGCGCCCAGGCAAACATGGCTGTTTATTTCACGATCCTGAAAACAGGGGACACTGTCCTTGGCATGAACCTGTCCCACGGCGGACACCTCACCCACGGCAGCCCTGTAAACTTCTCAGGCATTCAATACAATTTCGTTGAGTACGGAGTTGATAAAGACACACACCGCATCAATTATGACGATGTCCTTGAAAAAGCACGCGAGCATAAGCCAAAGCTGATCGTAGCAGGCGCAAGCGCCTATCCGCGCGAGATCGACTTCAAGCGTTTCCGGGAAATTGCCGATGAAGTCGGTGCTTACCTGATGGTCGACATGGCCCATATTGCCGGCCTGGTCGCAGCGGGACTCCACCAAAATCCTGTGCTATATGCTGATTTTGTAACAACCACTACACATAAAACTTTGCGCGGACCGCGCGGCGGCATGATCCTTTGCCGTGAAGAATTCGCGAAGAAGATCGATAAGTCTATCTTCCCTGGCATCCAGGGCGGCCCATTGATGCACGTGATTGCAGCAAAGGCTGTCGCATTCGGCGAAGCCCTGCAGGACAGCTTCAAGGATTATGCGCAAAATATCATCAATAACGCTAAAGCACTTGGAGAAGGACTGAAGGAGGAAGGCATCGACCTCGTTTCCGGCGGAACGGACAACCACCTTCTTTTAATTGATCTCCGCTCCCTTGGCCTGACAGGCAAGGTGGCTGAAAAAGTGCTTGATGAAATCGGCATAACTGTTAATAAAAATACGATTCCATTCGATCCGGAAAGCCCGTTTGTTACAAGCGGCATCCGCATCGGAACAGCTGCAGTCACTTCCCGCGGCTTCGGCGAGAAAGAGATGAAGGAAATTGCATCCCTGATCGCTTTTACCCTCAAGAACCATGAGGACGAAGCAAAGCTTGCAGAAGCAAGCAGCCGTGTTGAGGAACTCACAGGCAGATTCACCCTTTATAAAGAGCTTTAAGATGGAGGGCCTTCCTTTGCGGGAGGCTCTTTTTTCGGGAGGCAAAGGCAGCCTTATGACGATTATTTAACAATTTCTGCTCCCAGTTGCCCTTGCATTTATTTTTCTGTAAAATTAGACGAAGTGTAAACGAAACATAGCGAAGAATAAAGGAGAGATTTTCAATGGCAAAAGTATACGTCTTTGATCACCCGCTCATTCAGCACAAGCTTACATACATCAGAGAAAAAAACACCGGCACGAAAGAGTTCCGCGAACTGGTTGATGAGGTCGCAACACTTATGGCCTTTGAAATCACACGGGATATGCCTTTGGAAGAGATTGAAATTGAAACTCCTGTCAGCGTAACAAAGTCAAATGTCCTTTCCGGCAAAAAGCTTGGAATTGTGCCAATCCTGCGTGCGGGAATCGGCATGGTGGACGGCATCCTGAAGCTGATCCCGGCTGCCAAGGTAGGGCATATCGGCCTTTACCGCGATCCGGCAACACTTCAGCCGGTTGAATATTATGCCAAGCTGCCAAGCGATGTCGAGGAAAGAGACTTCATCGTTGTCGATCCAATGCTTGCAACAGGCGGATCTGCCATTGAAGCAATGAATTCCCTGAAGAAGCGCGGCGCGAAAAACATTAAATTCATGTGCCTGGTTGCTGCCCCTGAAGGTGTGGAAGCAGTGAAAGAAGCACATCCAGACGTAGACATCTACATTGCTGCACTTGACGAAAAGCTGAACGAAAAAGGCTATGTTGTACCAGGCCTTGGAGACGCTGGCGACCGATTGTTTGGAACTAAATAAGAAGAGGTGTCTTACATGAATCGTCCGATTAAAGTCATGACTATCTTCGGGACAAGGCCGGAAGCCATCAAGATGGCGCCGCTCGTCCTTGAACTGCAAAAGCACCCGGAGCACTTTGAGTCCATTGTTACCGTTACGGCGCAGCACCGCCAAATGCTTGACCAGGTGCTGGGCATCTTCAGCATCACCCCTGATTATGACCTGAATATCATGAAAGACCGCCAGACGCTGGTCGATGTAACAACCAGGGGGCTTGAAGGCCTTGACAAGGTCATGAAGGAAGCGAAGCCTGATATCGTCCTTGTCCACGGTGATACAACGACGACTTTCATCGCGAGCCTTGCTGCCTTCTACAATCAGATCACGGTTGGCCACGTGGAAGCAGGCCTGCGTACATGGAATAAGTACTCTCCGTTTCCGGAAGAAATGAACCGCCAGCTGACAGGCGTCATGGCAGATATCCATTTCTCGCCTACAGCCATGTCTGCTGAAAACCTTCTTCGGGAAAATAAGAAAAACGAAAGCATCTTCGTTACAGGCAACACAGCCATTGATGCACTGAAAACAACCGTCAAGGATGCCTACTCGCATGAAGTGCTTGATAGGCTTGGCAATGACAGGCTTGTCCTCCTGACGGCCCACCGCCGTGAAAACCTTGGGCAGCCGATGAGGAATATGTTCAAGGCAATCAAGCGGATCGTGGAAGAGCAGCAGGACATCCAAGTGGTATATCCTGTCCACTTGAACCCAGCTGTAAGGGAAGTGGCGGACGAAATCCTTGGAAACGACCCGCGCATCCACCTGATCGAGCCGCTTGATGTCATTGACTTCCATAACTTTGCCTCAAGGGCAGAGCTGATCCTCACCGATTCAGGCGGAGTCCAGGAAGAAGCGCCGTCACTGGGCGTTCCTGTGCTAGTCCTCCGCGATACAACTGAAAGGCCGGAAGGAATCGATGCCGGCACTCTCAAGCTTGCCGGTGTTGAAGAACAGCCGATCTACGAAATGGCAACCGAACTTCTCACAAACCGGACGGCCTATGAAAAAATGGCTAAAGCTACAAACCCTTACGGAGACGGAAACGCCTCTGCCCGGATCGGAGAAGCGATTCGTTACTATTTCAAGCAGACAGAAGAAAGACCTGGAGATTATAATCCGAATTAATGGGACCGGCCGCGGAGAGCGGCTGGTTTTTTTATTTGTTTTGAATGGGTGTTTTGGTAATAAATGTATTTTATGTAGAATAATGCAGATTTTATGTAGAAAAACAAAAAAATTTAGTAGAATAACAGAAAATTTATGTAGAATCCTGACACTTCACGAAGATAAAATGATTCAAACCTCAATAAAAGAGGAGTTTTTCCATTAAATAAAGAATAAAATACTGACCAAATACCATTTCAAAGAGGTGAAAGCCCATATGATTGCAAAAAAAAAGAGTCGTTCCTTTAAAAATCAGGCAGCTTGAAGCATTGTTGAGAAGATTGCCGCCGCATCATCCGAAAATCCCTCTAATTGAGCAAGATCTTATAAAACGCCGCACCGGTTACCGCGGAGAAAATAACGTAGACTATCATCTTTCCTTCCTGCCGGATGAATATCTCATATTTCATGGCCTCCGCTTAGTGCATCAGCACCCCTTCCAGATAGATACCCTTATACTTGCCCCCTCATTTATCACAGCAGCTGAAATCAAGAACATTTCCGGTACACTATTTTTCGAAAAACACTCCCATCAAGTAATCAGGCAGTCCAGCAAGGGGGAGGATGGGTTTTCCAATCCGCTGCTTCAAGTCCAGCGGCATAAAGTTCAGCTGCAGGGTTGGATGGAGAAAATGAAGCTTCCAGCCTTGCCAATTGAGCCGCTAGTCATCATCAGTTCCAATTCCACGATTATTAAAACAAACACAGGCAATGAGCATATTTATAAAACCGTGATACATGCAGAACAGCTGCCCAGAAAACTTGAAAAGCTCCGGCCACTCTCTCCCTCGCTAATCCTAACTAGCAAAGAGATGAGCAAAGTGAAAAGGCTCCTGCTGAAAAACCACGAGCCACTCTATACATCAATTCTCGAACAATATAG
The DNA here is from genome assembly GCF_020171945.1 of Bacillus infantis. Lineage (GTDB taxonomy): Bacteria > Bacillota > Bacilli > Bacillales > Cytobacillaceae > Bacillus_AB > Bacillus_AB infantis_A. The sequence goes on from NZ_JAIVAP010000006.1 coordinate 218,603, forward strand.
CATCTCACCAGATGAAATCATCCGCGGGGTGCAATGCCCCGGATGTCAGCTGTACGCGATGTCCCGCATACATGGCAGATGGATTTGTCCGGCTTGCACCGGTATGTCCAAAAAAGCCCACATCCGCGCTATCCTTGATTACTTTCTCCTTGTGGAAAACACCCTCAGCATTCAGAAGTGCAGAGATTTTCTGCTATATGACTCCAGCAGGAACATCCACCAACTAATATCTTCACTCAACCTCCACTCCTCCGGCACCACCAAAAACCGCCTATACCACTCACCCTCCGAAGAAAACTGGGAGGACCTTGAAAACCTCCTGAATACTCCCGCCCTTCAAAACAAACCCTAAGGAAAAACGCCGAAAGGAGCCTCCCATGAAAAAAATCTTCCTCATTATCAGTCTGTTTGCGGTCATGCTCAGTCCTCATGTGAATGCAAGAACACTACAAATCCCTCCGCTTCCGGCTGAACCGGAGGATACAGAGCGGGTGGCAATTGTCCTGATGAAAGAAGGGAAAACCGAACAGGACCGGAATATCCTTCTCCGGCAATACCCTGAATTAGTTCTTAGGCAAAGTTTCCAGGAGGCCTTGAACGGTTTTTCAGTAAAGGGACCTGTCAACAGTCTGGACAGGCTTTCCAAAGAAGAGGAAGTCTTGACGATATCCCAGGCGGTCACTTATCAGGCAGAGAATGAGGATGGCATCAGCCTGATCGGCAGCCATACAGTCAGGGGGCTGTTTGATGAAAAGGGGGAGCGGCTGTCTGGTAAGGGTGTCACCATCGGTGTGATTGATACGGGAATTGATTATAATCATCCGGACCTGCGGAGGAATTACGCCGGCGGCCGCGACCTGGTGGACCAGGATAATGATCCGATGGAAACGGTGAGGACGGCAGGAGAGAATACTTTTCACGGAACCCATGTGGCGGGAGTGATTGCGGCCAATGGCAAAATGAGGGGAGTGGCGCCTGATGCAAAGATCATTGCCTACCGGGCGCTCGGACCTGGAGGGGCGGGGACAACGGAGCAGGTGATTGCAGCCATTGAACAGGCCATCAAGGATAAGGTCGACATTTTGAATCTATCGCTTGGCAACAGTGTCAATGGCCCGGATCTGCCCATCAGTCTTGCCCTGAATAAAGCAGTCGATAAGGGCATTACCGCTGTCACTTCGTCTGGAAATTCAGGGCCGAACACCTGGACGGTCGGCTCGCCGGGTACTGCCTCCAAAGCGATATCGGTAGGTGCCTCTACACCAAAGCTGCGGATTCCATATCTTGATTTCGGAAGCGGAAAGAAAGTGAAACTGAATCCCCTTCAAGGCTCTTCACTCTGGAATTTAGACCGTTCCTATGAGCTGGCGTTCGGCGGGCTTGGCAAACCCGAAGAGCTTGAGAGGATAAAAGGGAAGATTGCACTCATTCAGAGGGGTGGCCTTACTTTTTCACAAAAAGCCAAAAATGCCAGGGAGGCAGGCGCCATCGCAGTTATTATCTACAATAATACGGACGGAAGCTTCGCAGGCAATCTTGAGGAGGATGCAGGCCTTCCGGTCGTGTCGCTCTCTAAGCAGGATGGGAGCCAGCTGAAAAAGCGCCTGCAGGAAGAAACGGTGCTGGCCCGGACATATATAATAGAAGAAAAGGATATTCTTGCCGATTTCAGCTCCCGCGGACCTGTGACTGATACCTGGGAAATCAAGCCGGATGTACTGGCCCCGGGTGTGGCTATCAGCAGTACGGTTCCCGGGGGATATCTGCCGCTGCAGGGAACGAGTATGGCCTCGCCCCATGTCGCAGGTGCATGTGCGCTGATTAAACAGGCTCATCCTGATTGGAGTCCGGAAGAAATCAAAGCCTCGCTCATGAATACGGCTCTGCCTCTTTATAATGAAGGAGGCATGCTGTACAGGACCTATGAACAGGGGGCAGGCCGCATCCAGGTCGAAGAAGCGGTGAAGGCCCCTGACTTAGTGATGCCGGCCTCACTCCAGTTTGGCAAGTTCAAAATAGCCGGCCGTGAGAATGAGCATGTCCGCTATCTGACTGTTAAAAATGCCGGCAGCCGAACAGAGTCATATTCATTCTCTGTACCCTCTAACATAAGCGGGATTGAATGGGAGATGCCGCTCGCCTTTCGACTTGAACCCGGCGGGAAAAAGAAGGTCGCTATCAGGATGAGAATAGATCCGGAAGAATTCAAACAGAAAATCCATGATGGGCGGCTTGTCCTGAATGCGGGCAGCAGGAAAGTCAGCATCCCGTATTTGTATGTCCTCGAGGAGCCGGATTATCCTCGTGTAATGGGGTTTGATTTTGGCAGGGGGGACAATGGCGGAAGTTACCGCTATGAAGTCTATCTGCCAGGGGGAGCGGAGGAATTCGGAATTGCGCTGTTCGATCCCGATACACTTCGTTTCATTCAATTTCTTGACTGGAAGCGTGATGCGGGCAAAGGCCAGATCCGCAGGGAATTAGCGAACGATGATCTGCCTCCGGACGGCGTCTACATTGCCCAGGTCTTTGCAAGGAAAGCCGGCAGGCAGGATAGGATCGAGGCCTATCTGGAGGTAAAAAAAGAAGAGGATGAGGGTGCAATTGGAGCGAGATAATGCCTCGCTCCAATTGCAAGTTAATATTCGAAAAAAAAATCGAAAATAGTGTGAACAAAGACTTTTCCGTTACTGGAGTTTGTGAACTTTTTCACTCCGAATGCATTGACATTGACAGATGCCTATTGTATGCTTACAAAGGGTATAAAATGATAGGGTTTTCACAGATTTCATGCGAAAGAAAATTACCGCAATCTGCATGATATCAACAATGAAAACACTTACCTCAAAACAAACACCATTCTCTTTTTACCAGTAGGAAATCCTGCATTCTTAAGACAAATTATCCGTCAAAGGAATACATTTCCATCATGGAGGATGCGTTATCATGCGTCGAAAAGACCGCCACCCGTTTCAAGCCATGGCTTTAATGTCCGCCATCCTTTCCCAATTAGTAGGCTCTATCCTGATCGGCATCTTCCTTGGAAGATGGTTTGATAAAGTAATTGGAACCGAGCCGTTATTCCTGATAATCGGATTGCTTATAGGATTGGCAGCGGGGACTTATGCCATGCTTCACCTGGTCAGACGTTTCTTTACAGGAGACTAACAGCCTATGCCAGACCTCAAAACAATGTTTATACGGCAGCGCAAATACATATTCCTACTGCTGTCAGTCTATGTTCTTGGCTGGGGGTTCACCTCTTATCAATCTATTTTTATGGGGCTGATATTGGGGACAAGCCTGAGCCTGTTCAACTTATGGCTGATGGTAAGGAAGACGGACCAGCTTGGGGAAGCGGCAGCGAATGGCCAAAGGATGCGGTCGCTCGGGATGCTGTCGAGGATGGCGACGGCAGTGCTTGCCGTCATGATCAGCATGAGGTACCCGGATGAGGTGCACCTGATCAGCGTAGTTCTGGGATTAATGACATCATATATTGTCATTATGATAGATTATTTTCTTCAACTTTTTGTTTTACGTAAATAGCCGGGAAGAGAGGTGAATACTGTGCATCATGAAGCACCTATAGTTGAATTTCTTGGTTTGAACTTCAACTTGGCAAACATTTTGATGATTACAGTTGCCAGTGCCATTGTTTTCATCATCGCTGTTCTTTCCACTCGTACGCTCGCCATGAGACCAACCGGAATGCAGAACTTTTTCGAATGGATCATGGATTTTGTAAAAAACATCATCAACAGTACGATGGACTGGAAAGATGGCGGAAGATTCCATATCCTTGGAATCACCATCATTATGTATGTTTTTGTTTCAAATATGCTGGGGCTTCCATTCTCCGTGGTCATCAATGACCAATTGTGGTGGAAATCGCCAACAGCAGATCCTGCTGTAACGCTGACATTGGCAGTTATGGTGGTTGGGTTATCGCACTATTACGGTGTAAAGCTTCGGGGAGTAGGAGAATACGGAAAAGAATTTTTCCGTCCATTCTGGTTCATGTTCCCAATCAAGATCATCGAGGAGTTTGCCAACACGCTTACACTCGGCCTTCGTCTTTATGGTAACATCTATGCGGGTGAAATCCTGCTGACACTGATTGCCGGAAGCCTGGCAACAGGGTGGGTCGGAACTATTGCCGCGATTGTACCAATGCTTGCATGGCAAGGGTTCTCAATATTTGTCGGCGCGATCCAGGCATTTATTTTCTGTATGTTAACAATGGTTTATCTCTCCCATAAAGTGAGCTCTGACCATTAATATATACCTGTTCATTCTATGAACAAAACATTCAAACACTATATTATTTTATACAATCCTAAGGAGGAAATTTATAATGGGTCTTTTAGCAGCAGCAATTGCAATCGGTTTGGCAGCACTAGGTGCCGGTATTGGTAACGGTCTTATCGTATCACGTACAGTTGAGGGGATTGCCCGTCAGCCGGAAGCTCGCGGAATGCTTCAAACAACTATGTTCATCGGGGTAGCGTTAGTTGAGGCCGTGCCGATCATCGCAGTTGTTATCGCGTTCATGGTTATTGGTCAATAATTATAAGCATTACACATAATGGCGAAGATCATGGATGTGACCCTTCGCCATTCCTTTATGCCCAGGTGCGGATGCGCCTTATTCTTGGAGATCCGCTTAGCCTGTGCAGGCGGATGCAAACTGGCTTTTTGAATCTGAAAGAACCGAATTCATATGATGAAATTCGTTAACTTGTTGATAGGGAAAGTGGAAGACTCTTGAAGGGAGTGAATCGAGGGTGTTAGCAAGCAATTTAGTATTAGGCGCTGCAGAAGGCGCAGCACATACAGCATTCAACGGCGGGGATATCTTATTCCAGCTGATTATGTTCATTATTTTGTTGGCATTGCTCAAGAAATTTGCGTGGGGTCCTTTAATGGGCATCATGAAACAGCGTGAAGAGCATATTGCCAATGAAATCGGCGCGGCTGAACAAAGCCGTGTTGAAGCAAGCAAGCTTCTGGAAGAGCAGAGAAGCCTTCTGAAGGAAGCCCGCACAGACGCTCAGAACCTGATCGAAGGTGCAAAGAAGCAAGGCGACGTGCAGCGCGAGGAAATCATCGCCGCAGCCCGTGCTGAAGCTGAGCGCGTGAAAGAATCAGCGAAGCTTGAAATTGAGCAGCAGAAAGAAAAAGCAGTTGCCGCAATCCGCGAGCAGGTTGCTTCACTGTCTGTCCTTATTGCTTCCAAGGTTATTGAGAAGGAACTGAGTGCAGCAGACCAGGAAAAGCTGATCAATGAATACATTCAAGAGGCAGGAGAAAACCGATGAGCGGCTCTACAGTAGCAAAGCGCTATGCGTTGGCTCTGTTCCAGCTTGCGAATGAACATCAGCTTCTTGGCCAAATGGAAGAAGACCTTCGCATCGTCAAAGATGTCGTAAACAATAATAAAGGCCTGGATGCAGTCCTGAAATCCCCGAAACTTGAGAATGATGAGAAAAAAGGGATCATCAAAACTGCCTTCGCGTCTGTTAATCCTTTAGTACTTAATACACTTATGCTATTGATTGACCGCCACCGTGAAGATCAGTTCTCTGATCTTGCGGAGGAGTTCATCAGCCTTGCGAATGACGCAAGGGGCATTGCGGAAGCAAAGGTCTACTCAGTCCGTCCGCTGACAGAGGCTGAGAGCAGCGAGCTATCTGCTGCATTTGCATCAAGGGTCGGAAAAACGTCCCTCCGCATCGAGAATATCGTGGACCCGGGCCTGCTCGGCGGCATCAAGCTCCGCATCGGAAACAGGATTTTCGACGGCAGCATGCGCGGCAAGCTGGAACGCCTGGAACGTCAATTATTAAGCTAAGATTTATAGATAGGGGTGAAACTCATGAGCATCAAAGCTGAAGAAATCAGTGCGCTGATAAAAAAGCAGATCGAAAACTATCAGTCGGAAATTCAAGTGAGTGATGTAGGTACAGTTATCCAGATCGGTGACGGTATCGCCCGTGCTCATGGCCTCGACAATGTCATGGCTGGAGAACTTGTTGAATTTTCAAACGGCGTTATGGGTATGGCACAAAACCTTGAAGAAAATAACGTCGGTATTATCATCCTTGGCCCATATACTGAAATCCGTGAGGGAGATGAGGTCCGCCGTACGGGCCGCATCATGGAGGTTCCTGTCGGGCCTGAGCTGATCGGGCGCGTAGTCAACCCGCTTGGACAGCCTGTTGATGGCATGGGGCCAATCAACACAACAAAAACACGTCCGATCGAAAGCCCTGCACCAGGCGTTATGGACCGTAAATCTGTTCATGAGCCGCTGCAGACTGGTATCAAAGCGATCGACGCCCTCGTGCCAATCGGACGCGGACAGCGTGAACTTATCATCGGTGACCGCCAGACTGGTAAAACTTCCGTTGCCATCGATACAATCCTGAACCAGAAGGATCAGGATATGGTATGTATCTATGTGGCTATCGGACAAAAAGAATCTACTGTACGTAATGCAGTAGAAACGCTCCGCAAGACAGGTGCATTAGAATACACAATCGTTGTAACAGCTTCTGCATCACAGCCTGCTCCATTATTGTTCCTTGCTCCTTATGCAGGTGTAACATTCGGTGAAGAATTCATGTACAACGGCAAGCACGTTCTTGTTGTGTACGATGACCTTACAAAACAAGCAGCTGCTTACCGTGAGCTTTCACTATTATTGCGCCGTCCTCCAGGACGTGAAGCATATCCAGGGGATGTATTCTACCTGCACAGCCGCCTTCTTGAGCGTGCTGCAAAGCTGAGCGATGCAAAGGGAGCAGGTTCCATCACTGCACTTCCTTTCATTGAAACACAGGCAGGGGATGTATCAGCATACATTCCAACAAACGTAATCTCAATCACGGACGGACAAATCTTCCTTCAGTCTGACCTGTTCTTCTCAGGCGTACGCCCTGCGATCAACGCTGGTCTTTCTGTATCACGCGTCGGCGGATCTGCACAGATCAAAGCCATGAAAAAGGTATCCGGTACACTGCGTCTGGACCTTGCATCATACCGTGAGCTTGAAGCATTTGCCCAGTTCGGATCTGACCTTGATAAAGCAACACAAGCGAAGCTTAACCGCGGTGCCCGTACAGTTGAGGTACTGAAGCAGGATCTTAACAAGCCGCTTAAGGTTGAAAAGCAGGTAGCCATCCTGTATGCATTGACTCGCGGCTTCCTAGACGATATCCCTGTCCAGGACATCCGCCGTTTCGAAGCTGAATTCCTTACATGGCTTGACCATAACAAGAAAGATTTGTTAGACCATATCGCTACAACGAAAGAGCTTCCTGCTGACGATGATATGGCTTCTGCGATCAACAGCTTCAAAAAGACTTTCGCAGTAACCGAGTAATAGCGCAAGTCCCAAGCAGAAAAAGCCTGATTCAGGCTTTTTCCCTTGAGGATGGATATCGCTGTTAAAGGTCTGACAATAGAAGGGCTGGCGGGGCTGCCCCAAAACGGGCAGGCTCTCAGCCTGACATTCTTTGAAAAGGGTGGTGAGAACCTGTGGCATCATTGCGCGATATAAAAAATAGGATCACTTCTACAAAGAAGACGAGCCAAATCACAAAGGCCATGCAAATGGTATCTGCGGCGAAAATGAACCGTGCAGAAATGAATGCTAAGTCATTCGTTCCCTACATGGAAAAAATTCAGGAAGTTACTGCCAGCATCGCACTGGGAAGCACCGATGTATCGCATCCGATGCTGACATCCCGTCCCGTTAAAAAGACAGGATACCTAGTCATCACTTCCGACCGCGGATTGGCCGGGGCATACAACAGCAATATTTTGCGGACTGTATACCAGACCATCCAAAAACGCCATAAATCAAGTGATGAGTATGCAATCATCGCCATCGGCCGCATTGGGCGCGATTTCTTCAGGAAGCGCGGCATGAACGTCATCCTGGATATCGTGGCAGTTGCGGACCAGCCTGCTTTTGCGGAGATCAAAGATATTGCCAGCAAAACAGTCGGCATGTTTTCAGACGAAACATTTGATGAACTATATATCTACTACAGCCACTATGTCAGTGCAATTCAGCAGGATGTAACAGAGAAGAAGCTTCTTCCGCTGACGGATATCTCTTCTTCCGGCGGCAAGCTTACATCCTATGAATTCGAGCCTTCTGCAGAAGATATTCTGGAAGTCCTTCTTCCTCAATATGCAGAAAGCCTGATCTATGGCGCGCTGCTGGACAGCAAGGCCAGTGAGCACGCGGCCCGTATGACAGCGATGCAGAGTGCGACGGATAATGCGAAAGAGCTTATCAATTCGCTTAGCCTAAGCTACAACCGTGCGCGTCAGGCGGCCATTACCCAGGAAATTACCGAAATCGTCGGCGGCGCAGCAGCGCTGGAATAATAAATGCCAGTCCTGGACGCTGATAGAAGCTGCTGCTTAGGTGCCTTCACTGCTGATGGCGCCAAAGCATCTGCATCTTACAGCACAGGCCAGGCAAAGCAAGATAGAGATGCCCGACTGATATCATGCCAGGCGCAATCCTCTATTGAATTGAAATATTAGGAGGGAAAATGATGAACAAAGGACGCGTTCTTCAAATCATGGGTCCGGTTGTTGACGTAAAGTTTGACAGCGGCGAGCTTCCGCAAATCTACAATGCATTAACAATCTCAGTCCCTGCGCGTAACGAATCTGAAGTTGCAATCAGCTTAACCCTTGAAGTTGCCCTTCACTTAGGTGATGATACAGTTCGTACTATTGCCATGGCTTCTACTGACGGCTTAACCCGTGGTGCTGAAGTTATTGATACTGGTGCACCTATCTCTGTACCAGTTGGGGATATCACTCTTGGACGTGTATTCAACGTTCTTGGTGAAACAATCGACCTTGATCCGGCACTTGAAGCCGGCATCCGTCGCGACTCCATCCACAGGGAAGCACCTAAATTCGAGCAGCTTTCAACTGAGGTTGAAATCCTTGAAACTGGAATTAAAGTAGTAGACCTTCTTGCACCTTATATCAAAGGTGGAAAAATCGGTCTATTCGGCGGTGCCGGTGTAGGTAAAACCGTTCTGATCCAGGAATTGATCAACAACATCGCCCAAGAGCACGGCGGTATCTCCGTATTCGCCGGTGTCGGCGAGCGTACACGTGAAGGTAATGACCTTTACCACGAGATGACCGACTCAGGCGTAATCAAGAAGACGGCGATGGTATTCGGCCAGATGAACGAGCCGCCTGGAGCACGTATGCGTGTTGCCCTGACAGGTTTGACAATGGCTGAATTCTTCCGTGATGACCAAGGACAGGACGTTCTTTTCTTCATGGATAACATCTTCCGATTCACACAGGCAGGTTCTGAGGTTTCCGCCCTGTTAGGCCGTATGCCTTCAGCGGTAGGTTACCAGCCTACTTTGGCAACAGAAATGGGACGCCTTCAGGAACGTATCACATCTACTAACGTAGGTTCTGTTACTTCCATCCAGGCAATCTATGTACCAGCCGATGACTATACGGATCCGGCTCCTGCTACAACGTTCGCTCACTTGGATGCAACGACTAACCTTGAGCGTAAGCTTTCTGAGATGGGTATCTACCCTGCGGTGGATCCTCTTGCTTCAACTTCCCGTGCCCTGTCACCGGAAATCGTTGGAGAAGAGCACTACTCAGTAGCGCGCCAGGTTCAATCAACGCTTCAGCGTTATAGAGAACTTCAGGATATCATCGCGATCCTCGGTATGGATGAGCTTTCTGACGAAGACAAGCTTGTTGTACACCGTGCACGCCGTATCCAGTTCTATCTATCACAGAACTTCCACGTTGCCGAGCAGTTCACTGGCCAGAAAGGTTCTTACGTTCCGGTTAAAGAAACTGTTAAAGGCTTCAAAGAAATTCTTGAAGGCAAATACGACCATCTTCCAGAAGATGCTTTCCGCCTTGTCGGAACGATCGAAGACGTGCTTGAAAATGCGAAAAGCATGGGCGTAGAGGTCTAATTTCGGACCAGGAGGGTAAAAAATGAAGACGATCAAAGTCAGTGTTGTTACTCCCGATGGCCCGGTGTACGAATCAGATGTGGACATGGTCAGCACCAAAGCTCAAAGCGGCGAGCTTGGCATCCTGCCTGGACATATTCCAATGGTCGCACCGCTGCAAATTGGAGCCGTCCGCCTGAAGAATGGCGGAAATACTGAACTCTTGGCAGTCAATGGCGGCTTCATCGAAGTCCGTCCGGATCAAGTAACGATCCTAGCGCAATCCGCTGAGCAATCAGAAGGAATTGATATCGAGCGTGCCAAAAGCGCCAAAAACCGCGCCGAACAGCGCCTCGCCGATCAAAAGCGCGAAAACATAGACGCCAAACGGGCCGAACTAGCCTTACAGCGGGCAGTCAACCGTATTTCAGTTGCTGAAAGAAGAATATAATTATAAAAACCTCCGGTAAATGCCGGGGGTTTTTTCTTTTGGCTCTTTTCGAAAAGTAAAGTTGAAGGATAGAGAAGGTAAGGTTTTGAAAAATGGAAGTCTTATACTTACTTGAATGAGTGACAGCAAGCTTTAAAATAAGCGGAGATTTTCCAGTTAGGTTGCTGAATATGATACGGGTGAGTCTAAATAAGCGGAGAAATTCCGGTTAAGAGGAGCAAAGTTGCCCATTTTCCAGTTTTTAGAGTCAATAGACGGAACTTCTCCGTCTATTTGAGTCATTTTTATAGTTTTTTTGAAAATAGGGGTAATTTCTCCGGTTATTTTTCATCATGAATCCTTCAAAATTATAAAAAACCCTGTTGATTGCAGTGGAAGGCACGAAGACTCCTGCGGGATTGCAGCGGAAATGTTGAGACCCCGCAGCGCGCAAGCGCGAGGAGGCTCAGCGCCGCCCCGCGGAAAGCGAAGTGCCTGCAACGGAAATCAACAGCCTCATTTTAAAGAAAAACTATAATTAAAAATGGGGAAAGTAAAACGAAATCATTCTTCTCTTCCAGCTCACTGCAAATTCATCTTAAGTCCAACTAATTTTAAAAAACCCTGTTGATTGCAGTGGAAGGCACGAAGACTCCTGCGGGATTGCAGCGGAAATGTTGAGACCCCGCAGCGCGCAAGCGCGAGGAGGCTCAACTTCGCCCCGCGGAAAGCGAAGTGCCTGCAACGGAAATCAACAGCCCCATTACCACCACAAACCCACTCTCCTTTAGAATAAGCCCACAACCAATAAATTATTTTACTAACCCCCCATTCCCTATATCACAAAAACTTACGTCATAACTCAAACAAATCTGCGTAAAATGTACAAGAGCCTCGATATTTCCAAATAATACATAAGCTTTATCGACAGTAAAAACCAACGATGCTATAATGATAACGATTACATTTCTAAAAGTTTTGAAAATTCACGTGTTTTAGGAGGAAAAGACATGGATTTGCTGAACTTATACCAAAATAACTATCTGATTGTCTTCGTATTTCTATGTCTAGGTGTCCTGCTTCCTGTGGTCGCATTATTCCTGGGAAAGCTCCTTCGCCCCAACAAGCCGTCAGAAGCAAAGTACACCACATATGAAAGCGGGATTGAACCATTCCATGATTCAAGGGTGCAGTTCAATGTCCGCTATTATATTTTTGCCCTCATGTTTGTCATCTTCGATGTTGAAACCGTATTTTTATACCCCTGGGCCGTCGCCTATGAAAAACTCGGAATATTTGCCCTGATTGAAATGCTCATTTTTACCATTATGCTGGTCATCGGACTAATCTATGCATGGAAGAAGAAGGTGCTCAAATGGACTTGAAGCTTGAGAATATCACACCGGAAGAAATGCAGGAGCTGCAGCGGAACGTATTTATGGCCACTCTCGAACAAATCAAAGCCTGGGCCAGGAGCAACTCTTTATGGCCAATGACCTTCGGGCTTGCCTGCTGTGCAATTGAAATGATGGGAGTGGGTTCCTCCCACTATGACCTTGACCGGTTCGGATCCTTTTTCCGTACCTCGCCGCGCCAATCGGACGTCATGATCGTTTCCGGTACCGTCACAAAGAAGATGGCTCCGATCGTCCGCCGCCTGTATGATCAAATGCCTGAGCCTAAATGGGTGATTGCCATGGGTTCGTGTGCAACGGCAGGAGGACCTTATGTAAAATCCTATTCGGTTGTAAAAGGCGTCGACCAGATCGTCCCGGTGGATGTATACATACCAGGCTGTCCGCCAAATCCGGCAGCCCTGATTTACGGAATCAACAAGCTTAAGGAAAAAATCCGATATGAAGCAAAGACCGGGAAGCGGGTGATCTAAGCTTATGGGCGATGAAAAGGATAAAGAGCAGCTGAAGAAAGAGGCAGCAGAAAAGGCCAAAGCAATCGCCAAAAAGCGCCTTGAAGAAAAACGGGCAGCGGAACAGGCTGAATTAAAAGAAGCTTCAGATCCGGAAGAAGACCTGGCAAAAAAGAAAGCCGCAGCAGCAGCCAAAGCGAAGGCCGCAGCCCTTGCGAAAAAGAAAGCCAGGGAACAGGAAGCCCAGCTAGACTCCTCCACGCCAGAGGAACCGGAAGAGGAAGATCTGGCAAAGAAGAAAGCTGCTGCAGCAGCCAAGGCGAAGGCCGCAGCCCTTGCTAAAAAGAAAGCCAGGGAACAGGAAGCCCAGACAGAGGCCCCTGCTCCAGATGAGCCGGAAGATGATCTCGCCAAAAAGAAAGCCGCAGCAGCAGCCAAAGCCAAGGCTGCAGCCCTCGCAAAAATGAAAGCAAAAGAACAGGCAGCCAAGGCAGAGGGCAGCCCTGCTGAGGCAGCAGAAGAAGAAGGAGAAATTCTCGCGAAAAAGAAAGCAGCCGCTGCAGCCAAAGCAAAAGCCGCAGCCCTCGCAAAAATGAAAGCTAAGGAACAGGAATCAGGAGGGGAGGCAGCAGGGAACGAGGAGCTTGCAAAGAAAAAAGCAGCAGCCGCTGCGAAAGCCAAGGCAGCCGCCGCGGCAAAGGCAAAAGCGGCTGCTATGGCAAAGCAAGCCGGGGAGTCAGGCGGAGATGACGAAAAGGCTAAAGCTATTGCAGCCGCCAAGGCGAAAGCCGCAGCAGCAGCAAAAGCGAAAGCTGCAGCTGCCGCAAAAGCATCAGGAGCCGGCGGTGATGATGAAAAAGCAAAGGCAATCGCTGCAGCAAAGGCAAAAGCCGCCGCAGCTGCCAAAGCAAGGGCGGCAGGAGGCACTAAAGCGGCCGCAGAGCCTGAGGCAGAACAGCCTCCTTCCGCGAACCAGCCTTTCCTTGATCTGTACACAAAGGTAATTGAAGAACATCTCGGAGGGGATGTATTGGAAGAATCCTATATTAATAGGCTTTCAAAAGATGTTCCGACTCTTGTCGCAAGGCAGGATACATATTTCAGGATTGCAGAGTTCCTGCGCTATAACGAGCAGCTGGGCTTTGACTATCTGTCCGAGCTGCATGGTACTGACTTTGAAACCCATATGGAGGTCTATGTGCATTTGTATTCTTATAAAAACCGCCAGACGGTGGCATTGAAGACAAAGATAGACCGTTCAGACCCTGTCATAGAATCGCTGGCGTCTTTATGGGCAGGGGCCAATTGGCCCGAATGCGAGGCATATGATCTGCTCGGCATCAGCTTCAAGGGCCATCCAGGCCTGTACCGGATCATGCTCGGGGAAGAATGGATCGGCCATCCGCTCCGAAAAGATTATGAACCCTACGATGTGGAGGTGTAGCCGATGCTGCGAACAGAGGAAATGCTCCTGAATGTCGGGCCGCAGCACCCCAGTACGCACGGTGTTTTCCGGCTCGTCCTCAAAATAGACGGAGAAATCATTAAAGAAGCTAAGCCTGTCATCGGCTACCTTCACAGAGGTACAGAAAAGCTGGCTGAAAATCTTCAGTATACACAAATCATCCCTTATACAGACAGGATGGATTATCTGGCTGCCATGACGAATAACTATGTGATCGTCCATGCAGTGGAAACGATGATGAACATCGAAATCCCGGAGCGGGCCGAATACCTCCGCGTCATCTCGATGGAGCTCGGCAGGATTGCAAGCCATCTGGTATGGTGGGGGACCTATCTGCTCGATATCGGGGCGGTTAGCCCCTTCCTGTATGCTTTCCGCGAACGGGAAATGATCATCAATATGCTGAACGAGCTGTGCGGTGCCAGGCTGACCTTTAACTATATGCGTGTCGGGGGCGTCAAATGGGATGCTCCGGAAGGCTGGATCGAGAAGGTCAAAGAATTTGTGCCTTATATGAGGGAGCAGCTGAAAGGCTATCACGATCTTGTCACAGGAAATGAAATTTTCATGAACCGTGTAAAAGGAGTGGGCACCTACACGAAAGAGGAGGCCCTCAGCTACTCGCTGAGCGGCGCCAATCTCAGGTGTACAGGCGTCAAATGGGATCTTCGCAAAGATGAGCCTTACTCCATCTATGACCGCTTCCAGTTTGATGTGCCTGTCCGGGAAGGCGGGGATGCCTGGGCCAGGTATCATTGCCGGCTTGAGGAAATAGAAGAGTCTCTTAAAATACTGGAGCAGGCTGCAGAGCAATTCCCGGAGGATGGCGACTTCATGGCAAAGGTTCCGAAAATCATCAAAGCGCCGAAGGGTGAAGCCTTCGTAAGGATTGAATCGCCGCGCGGCGAGATCGGCTGCTATATTGCCAGCAACGGGAAAAAGGAGCCGTACCGCCTGAAATTCAGGAGGCCTTCCTTCTATAATCTGCAAATCCTTCCGAAGCTTCTGGAGGGGGAGAACATCGCCAATCTGATTGCTATTTTAGGAGCGATTGATATTGTACTAGGGGAGGTGGACGGCTGATGGTCAATGAACTGCTCCGTTCAGAACCCGGCCTTCTGAACTTTGGCATCTTTTTCGCGCTCGCGGCTGTTCTTCTGCTTGTCGTGCTCGGCTTTGTCACCTATGCCATCCTGGCAGAACGGAAAGTGATGGGCTTTATGCAGCTGAGGCAGGGGCCCAACCAGGTCGGCGGGCGGTGGGGCCTGCTGCAGACAGTGGCTGACGTACTGAAGCTGCTGATAAAAGAGGACACCATCCCCAAGCTGGCCGACCGGCCGCTGTTCATCCTGGCACCGGTCATTGCCTTCACGCCGGCCTTTATGGTCCTGGCGGTCATCCCGTTCACGGATAAATTCCAGTTCGCCGACATCGGTGTCGGGCTGCTCTATTATATTGCCATTTCCGGTTTGACAACCATCGGGATTGTGGCCGGGGGATGGGCATCCAATAATAAATACGCGCTCCTCGGCGGCATGAGGGCGGCCGCACAGATGATTTCCTATGAAATCCCCCTCGTCATGTCTGTGCTCGGTATCGTTCTCCTGACAGGGAGCCTGAATCTCAATGAAATAGTCGAGGCTCAGCGGGGCGGCTGGTTCATCATCTGGCAGCCGGTCGCGTTCATCATCTTCATCATCGCATCAGTAGCAGAGCTGAACCGGGCGCCTTTTGATCTCCCGGAAGCGGAATCGGAGCTTGTTGCCGGCTTCCATGTGGAATATTCAGGGTTTCGATGGGCATTTTTCATGCTCGCGGAATATGTGTATTTTTTCGCAATGGCTTCCCTGACCACGGTGCTGTTTCTCGGAGGCTGGCTCCCGCTGCCGTTCCTTGGCTTCATTCCCGGTGCAGTCTGGTTTGCCCTTAAATTCAGCCTGGTCATCTTCCTGCTCATCTGGTTCAGGGTCACCTTCCCGCGCATCCGTGCAGACCAGCTGATGGAGTTCGGCTGGAAGGTACTGCTGCCGGCTGCCCTGGCAAATATATTCCTGACCGCGGTCATTAAAGAGCTGATCAGATTCTTCTAAAATGCAGCCCGGCGCAGATGCCGGGAATGCCGCTAATATTCCAGACTGATAGAAAGGGTGAAAAAGCATGCTGGGACTGGCAAAGGGACTCAAATATACCCTTAGTAATCTGGCAAGAAAAAAAGTCACCTATAATTATCCGAAAGAGCCGCTGCCGCTTCCGGACCGGTTCAGGGGCATCCAGAAATTCTATCCGGAAAAATGCATCGTCTGCAATCAGTGCGCCAATATCTGCCCGACGGATTGCATCCAGCTGACAGGCAAGAAACACCCTGACCCTGCGAAAAAAGGGAAAATCATTGACACCTATGACATCAATTTCGAGATCTGCATCTTATGCGACCTATGTACAGAGGTATGCCCGACCGAGGCAATCATCATGACCAATAACTTTGAGCTGGCAGAATACAGCCGTGATGAGCTGTTCAAAAACCTTGAATGGCTTGATGAGAATGATGAAAACATACGGCAGGTGAATAAAGCATGACATTTTCAGGAGAGCTGCTTGCCTTTTTAGGGCTGGCCATCGCTGCAGTGACAGGGGGCATTCTGCTGATCAATCTTGAGAAAGTGGTCCATATGGTGGTCGCGCTTGTGTTTACTTTTATCAGCATAGCCGGCATTTATATACTCTTGTCTGCTGAATTCATTGCTGTTGTCCAGGTGCTGATCTACTCTGGTGCCATCACGATCATCATGCTGTTTGGCATCATGCTTACCCGCCACAATGACCAAAGTGAGCAGAAAGCCGGCCGCCTGCGCAGGATTCTATTATTTCTGGCGATCCTGGCCTTTGCCTTCAGTGTGTATATCGGCATCTATAACCTTGAGTTCCCGGAGCAGGAGGTACTGCTTCATGAAAACAATACAGAGCAAATCGGGATCAGCTTATTCTCCGAATTTGTTATTCCTTTTGAACTGACATCAGTGGTGCTCCTGGTTGCATTGGTCGGGGCCATTGTCCTGGCGAGGAAGGATGATGGGGGAACGGAGGGTGATGAAGGATGACAGGTGTACCTGTTTCAGCCTATCTTGCACTGGCACTCATCTTATTTTGCATCGGATTATACGGGGCTCTTACGAAACGGAATACCGTCATTGTCCTCATTTCCATTGAGCTGATGCTGAATGCGGTCAATATTAATCTTGTCGCGTTCAGCAAATATGGGATGGTCCCGTCGATCACAGGACAGGTATTCGCCTTATTTGCCATCGCTGTTGCTGCAGCGGAAGCAGCGGTCGGCCTCGCCATCCTCATTTCTCTTTACCGGAGCCGCAGGACTGTCAACATTGATGAAATGGATACTATGAAACATTAGCTCTTTGGAAAAATCAGCGGATGACCGCTGGATCGGAACAAGCAGATAGAAAGAGGCTGTGCCCGGCAGAAGAATGGATACACGCTGCCTGCTGCCCGCCTCCATCCAGCATGCCGGCTTGCGGTGTGCAAAAGGGGATCGTGATATTGATGGAAAGTGCATGGATCATACCGCTTTTCCCGCTGTTATCATTTGTCATACTCCTGCTTTTCGGCAGGAGGCTCAAGGAAGCGAGCGCCTATATCGGGATGATCTTAAGCCTTGCCTCCTTTGTGTTATCCCTGTTCGTCCTGTTTGACAGATTTGCCTCCCCGAGTTTCAAGGCGGAAGGAATCTGGCTTCAAATCGGCGGACTGCAGATCACAGCGGGGTATGAAGTCAATCAATTGAACGCATTAATGCTGATCATTGTGTCTCTGGTAAGTTTTCTTGTACATATGTATTCAAAAGGCTATATGCACGGGGACGGGAGGTTCCATATCTTTTACGCGTACCTTGGGCTTTTCACCTTTGCCATGCTTGGCCTGGTCCTGTCGCCCAACCTCCTGCAGACCTATATTTTCTGGGAGCTTGTCGGTCTCGGCTCCTTCCTGCTGATCGGCTTCTATTTTTACAAAACTGAAGCAAAGCAGGCTGCCAAGAAAGCCTTCATCATGACAAGGATCGGCGATGTCGGCCTTCTGATCGGGCTGATATTGCTTTTCTGGCAGACAGGGAGCTTTGAGTATGACGAGATCTTTGCTGCTGTTACGGAAGGTGCCATTTCTGAAGGGATGATCACGCTGACAGCGATATTGATCTTTATCGGAGCAGTCGGAAAATCAGGACAGTTCCCGCTCCATACATGGCTTCCGGATGCAATGGAGGGGCCGACCCCGGTTTCGGCACTCATCCACGCTGCAACGATGGTGGCAGCGGGTGTGTATCTGGTCGCTGCGCTTTTCCCGCTTTTTGCAGCCAGCGAAACAGCATTATTCACGGTCGCAGTCATTGGGGGAGGGACGGCTGTGTTTGCCGCCCTCATCGGTCTTGTCCAGAAGGATATCAAAAGGGTGCTGGCCTATTCGACTGTCAGCCAGCTTGGCTATATGATGCTTGCCCTCGGTTCTGCCGGCTACACGGCCGGGGTGTTCCACCTGATGACACATGCTTTTTTCAAAGCGCTTCTATTCCTCGCGGCAGGGAGTGTCATCCATGCTGTCCATACACAGGATATTGAGAAGATGGGCGGTTTATGGAAAAAAATGAAACTGACCGCGCCGCTGTTTTTGATCGGGACACTCTCCATCAGCGGTGTGCCGCTGTTTTCCGGCTTCTTCAGCAAAGATGAAATACTTGCGTCTGCCTGGGTGCACGGAAATACTTTCCTGTTCTGGCTCGCATTGCTGGCCGCCTTTTTCACCGCATTTTATATGTTCCGGCTGTTCTTCATGGTCTTTGCCGGCGAGCCGCGGACAAAAACAGAAGACGTTCAAGAATCACCGGGTGTGATGACCTTCCCGATGATTGTGCTGGGAATATTGGCTATTTTTGCAGGCTATGTGAATACCCCATGGTTCGGTTCCTTCCTCGGCGAATGGCTTACGGAGGGAAATGACCTGTTGGGGCATGGCCATGTTGAGGCACCCGTCTGGATCATGATTGCGGCGACGGCCGTTTCGCTTGCCGGCATCATACTTGCCTGGCTGATGTACGGCAGGAGGACGGTATCGCGCACCTGGCTCAGCAGCTATTTGCCTTCCGCC
The DNA here is from genome assembly GCF_020171945.1 of Bacillus infantis. Taxonomy (GTDB): domain Bacteria; phylum Bacillota; class Bacilli; order Bacillales; family Cytobacillaceae; genus Bacillus_AB; species Bacillus_AB infantis_A. The sequence goes on from NZ_JAIVAP010000006.1 coordinate 237,496, forward strand.
CACAGCATCCTGCTGAATAAATTTTATGTGGACGAATTCTACCGCCTCAGCATTGTGCAGGGAATGAAGGTATTCAGCCTTTTCCTTCATTATATCGAAACCTTCATTGTAGAAGGAGCCGTAAAGGGAATAGGTTCTGCAGTGCAGGGCCTTGGAAAAGCAGGCTCCAGACTCCAGGATGGGCAGGTACAGACTTATGGGGCAGCCGCCTTTATTGGCCTTGCCATCCTGACAGCTGTGTTTGCTTTGACAGGAGGGTTCTTTAAATGACATTTCCTTATTATCTATCTGTGCTGGTATTCTCTCCTTTAGCAGGGCTGCTTGTGCTCCTGGCAGTGCCAAAGGACAGAGAAAGGGCTATAAAGTGGATAGGGCTGGCCGCAGCCTTGCCGGCTGCCATTCTCTCCCTTGCTGCTTACCTTACGTACCATTCAGGGGCAGGGCTGGAAGAGCTGGATGAAGGAGCAGACTGGTTCCAATTTGGCCATCCTGATCTGGTTGGAGATTATTTTAAGATTGGCTATGAACTCGGGGCGGATGGCTTCTCGTTGATTATGATTCTGCTCACCAGCCTGCTTGCTTTGCTCGCTGCGGCAGCATCATTCCGGATCACTAAAGAATGGAAAGGGTATTTTATGCTTTTCCTTCTGCTGGAAACGGGGATGCTTGGCGTTTTTGCCGCAGAGAATCTGTTCTTATTCTTCCTGTTTTTTGAAATAACGCTTATCCCGATGTTCTTTTTGATCGGAAAATGGGGATTGTTTGAAAAAGAAAAAGCAGCCTTCAGCTTTCTGATCTACAATGGCCTCGGTTCAGCCATCCTGCTGATCGTGTTTATTGTCTTGTTTGCCAGGACCGGAACGGCCAATATTCAAGAGCTTCAAATCGTCATGCAGGGGGGAGCACAGGCGATTTCGCCATTCTCTGAGGAGCTGAAGCTTGGGCTGTTCATTGCCCTCCTGATTGCATTCGGCGTCAAGCTGCCGATTTTTCCGCTTCACAGCTGGATGGTCCGTGTTCATGCAGAGGCGCCGGCGTCGGTTGTGATGCTGCATGCCGGCATCCTGCTGAAGATCGGGGCTTTCGGTCTCATCCGCTTTGGCCTCGGATTTTTTCCGGAGCAATTCCAGCAGCTCGGCCTGCTGATCAGCATACTCGGTGCAGTCAATCTCCTGTATGGGGCATTCCTTGCTTTTATCCAGGATGATTTCAGGAAAGTGCTTGCCTATTCTTCTATTTCCCATATGGGGATCGTCCTAATCGGATTAGGAGCATTAAATGAAGCGGGCGTACAGGGAGCCATTTTTCAAGTAGTCTCCCATGGACTGATTTCTGCGCTCTTGTTCTACCTTGTCGGTGCTTTATATGAGCGGGTCGGGACCTCCTCCATCAAGAAGCTTGGCGGGCTTTCCCGGCAGATGCCGCTTGCGGCCGGCTTCCTGCTCGCCGGGGCGATGGCTTCGCTCGGCATGCCCGGCATGTCCGGATTTATCAGTGAATTCATGGCCTTTCTCGGCCTGTTTGAAAACCGGCCGGCAGTGGCTGCTGTTGCCGCACTGGGCATCATCCTGACAGCTGTCTATCTGCTGAGGGCTGTCCTTGGAATGACGTTCGGGGAAGCGCGGTCCGACTATGGGAACGTTACGGACCTCAAAGTATTGGAATTGATGCCGGCGGTGATCCTGGTTGGGGCCATCGTCCTGATCGGCGTGTATCCGCTCGCTATCAGCGGGCCGCTTCAGCCGGTGCTGGAAACGATTTTGCCAGGAATGGGAGGGTGATGAAGGATGGATCTGGAAACATTGCTTTCATATAATTGGCTCTTGATGACACCGGAATTCATCATTCTTGGCAGCACAGCGATCCTAACCCTGATCGATCTGTTCATGCCGTCTAAAAAGAACAGGCAGATCCTTGGCTGGCTTGCATTGGCCGGCATACTTGGTGCATTGGCTGCCCTTCTTGGCCTGCTTGGGAATGAGACGGAATCAATCCTTTTTGACACCTTCCGCCTCGATTCGTTTGCCAAGGCATTCAAAATCCTGCTCCTGATCGGCTCTGCTTTTGTCATGCTGCTCGCCCTCGGATATAGAGGGAAAGAGGGGCTGGAGGAGTATAGGGGAGAGTTTTATTATCTCTTTCTGACGGCGCTTCTTGGGGCGATGATGATGTCGTCAAGCGGAGACCTGATCACCCTTTTCACAGGGCTCGAGCTGCTGTCGATTTCTTCCTATATCCTGGCCGGCATGCAGAAAAGGAATCTGCAGTCCAATGAATCGGCCATGAAATATGTAATAAATGGCGGGATTTCCACTGCGATCACCTTATTTGGGATGAGCTATTTGTATGGTCTTGCCGGCACGACCAATCTGAAGGAAATCGGATTGGCGCTGTCATCCATCACGGAATCCCAGTACTTGTACCTTGTCGGGCTGGCCTTTTTCATGATTTTGACAGGGCTCGCTTTTAAGATAGCGTCTGTGCCTTTCCATATGTGGGCGCCGGATGTTTATCAGGGAGCTCCGCTTCCGGTCACTGCTTTCCTGAGTGCCGTTTCAAAAACAGCAGGGTTTGTACTGATTGCACGGGTGGTGCTCGTCATAGCCCTGTCTGCACCGTCAGAAGGGCCGGGCTCTTTGCCTCTCATCATCAAGGTCCAGGATTATATGGCCTTCCTGGCAGGCGCAACCATGATCGCCGGGAATGTCATCGCCCTGAGGCAGCGTAATATCAAGCGGCTGTTTGCCTACTCAAGCATCGCCCATGCCGGCTATATATTTGTCGCCATTTCGGCTGCATCGGTATTCATGTTCGACTCGCTGTGGTTCTATCTGGGCGCCTATCTGCTGATGAGCCTCGGGGCTTTTGCGGTCATCCAGGCTGTTTCTGAAAAAGCAGGATCAGAAGACATCAGCATTTTTTCCGGCCTTTATAAAAAGTCGCCGCTGCTTGCTGCCGCGATGGGGATATTCATCCTCTCTTTAGCAGGCATCCCGGGGACGGCTGGATTTATCGGAAAGCTCAATATCATTACAGGTGCCCTCATGACGGAGCCGGCCCACTATGTGCTCGTGTCGATCATGATTGCCGCAACCGTTGTTTCCTACTATTATTATTTTGGGATCCTGACGCAGATGTTCTTCCGGCCTGCGGCAAACCAGGAGAAGCCTGCCCAGCCTGCTACCGTATCCATTGTCATTGGCATCTGTGCCTGTGCGGTCATTGTGTTTGGAATTCTGCCAAACCTGGCCATTGATTTTCTGCAAAGCAACTTCAATCAATTTGCTGATTTTCTTCAATAAGAAGAAAGGGAGGCTGGTGAAAAGCACCAGTCTCCTTTTTTATTTTTTTCTATAAATGCGTGAAACCTTTGCAGGGGAGCTTACGTCAAATGAAAGGAGGCATCCGCTTCGTCTATCATTAAGAGCAGATTGTGCCGGTTCATTTACGAAGCAATTGGTGCTACAATCTAAGTACTCAATGAAAGTTCCTAGGGGGATTGCCAAATGATTTCAGGCTTCGGCCAGCAGGCATTACTAAGCATCATCTCACACTTGTTTTTCATCGCGATTGCCTGGTGGGCACTGCAGTCAGTCAACTATGAAAAGTTTCTGAGAGCCCATCATGTGTTCCAGGCAAGAGTGCTGTTCGTCATGCTTTCCATCGTCATTGGATCGATTGTCAGCAATTTTTTCCTGGACTATCTGCTATGGTCTCAGCAGCTGCCGCTCATTCTCCAATAAAAGATGAGTTAGATAGCGCAAAAAGCGAAATATAGGTCTTCACGCATGTTCCATTCCAGCAGGAAACTTAGTAAAATCTTTTTTGTATGTCAGCAGCTTGCTTGCTGTAAATACATATGCGCACTTTTGTGAAAAAAGTCACGTATACACATAATGTGAGCTTTCCGGCTTCTGCACTTGTCAAAAAGTGACGACTTTTCCCTGGTATGCTCTCTCCCAGCTTGGCAACAATGGTAATAAGGGGAGTGAGATACAGGATGAAAAAGTTTACACTTTATTTTGTAATTATCGCTATTATTGGTTTTGTTACTATAAACCTTGGGAATAAGACGACTGTAGCTTTCGGAAAGCATGACCTATTGACTATGGCCTCGGTTCTTCAAAACAAAGATATTTTGATTCAGGACTGGACGATTCATGCAAGAAAAAATATGGAAAATGTCGAAAATCTTCGGGACGCCGAAACGCTTGCCGGGAAATTGAAGGCAGAGTATCCTGAGTGGGAGTGGACATCAAGCTCCAGCAAGGATAAAGCCGAGTATACAGCGGTTTTCCAGGCAGACGAAAATAAAAAAGAGAGCATAAAAATTCTAACGACCCTCACAAATGGCAAGGCTCATACGTATTTAATTTATGAGGCCACAGGCCATGGCTGGGGGAAGGAAACGGAGACCTTCCTAAAAGAGGAACTTTCCGATAAGCTCTCCGACATATTTCGTGGAAATGCCACAATTTTCTCTTGTATTAAAGGCGAGTTCGGTGATAAGATGAAAAAGACTTTGCCTGATAATGTAAATGAATTGATGAAAGCTTTTGATGCAAAGGAAATTGAGTCATTAAAAGAAAGTTCTTTTATATCAGCATCGGCGTATTCTCCAATGTTTGCCGGGTCGATTGAAAGCAACAATGATGAGATGAATTTACAAATTGGATTAAGAACTCAAGGATTGGGCGGAAAGACTACCCTTGTAGTTGGAACACCAATCATTACGATTGAATATTAATATAGAGAAATTGGACGCGGAGGGGAATACACTTTGGAAAAAATCATCGTCCGCGGCGGAAAAAGGCTAAGCGGTACTGTTAAAGTAGAAGGAGCAAAAAATGCTGTCTTGCCTGTTATCGCCGCTACACTGTTAGCAAGTGATGGAAAAAGCGTAATTCGTGATGTGCCGACTCTCTCCGATGTATATACCATCAATGAAGTGTTACGCTATTTAAACGCCGAAGTGGAGTTTAAAAATAACGAAGTCATCGTGGATGCATCAAGAGAGCTTAAGGTTGAGGCACCGTTTGAATATGTTCGCAAAATGCGCGCATCTGTACTCGTAATGGGATCATTGCTCGCGCGCAACGGCCGTGCCCGTGTCGCACTGCCAGGAGGCTGTGCCATCGGATCACGTCCGATCGACCAGCACCTGAAAGGCTTTGAAGCCATGGGTGCTAAGGTAAAAGTAGGAAATGGCTTCATTGAAGCGGAAGTAGAAGACCGCCTGCAGGGAGCAAAAATATACCTGGACTTCCCGAGCGTTGGGGCAACTGAAAACATCATGATGGCTGCAACCCTTGCAAAGGGCACAACAATCATCGAGAACGTTGCAAAAGAGCCTGAGATTGTTGACCTCGCTAACTTCCTCAATAAAATGGGGGCAAAAGTAAAAGGTGCAGGTACAGGTACAATCAAGATCGAGGGCGTTGACGTGCTTTTCGGAGCAGTCCATAACATCATCCCTGACCGCATCGAGGCAGGAACCTTCATGGTAGCAGCTGCTATCACAGGCGGAGATGTGCTGGTACAGAATGCAGTTCCGGAACACATGACATCCCTGATTGCCAAAATGGAGGAAATGGGTGTCACTTTCATCGAGGAAGGCGAAGGAGTCCGTGTCATCGGCCCTGACAAGCTGAAGGCTGTTGATATCAAGACAATGCCTCACCCTGGCTTCCCGACTGACATGCAGTCCCAGATGATGGCCCTCTTGCTTCGTGCAAAAGGAACCAGCATGATCACTGAAACGGTATTCGAAAACCGCTTCATGCATGTAGAGGAATTCCGCAGGATGAATGCTGAAGTAAAGATTGAAGGCCGTTCCGTTGTCATGAATGGTCCATCCAATCTGCAGGGAGCAGAAGTTGCAGCGACCGATCTTCGTGCAGCAGCAGCCCTGATTCTGACTGGCCTGGTCGCTGACGGCGTTACCCGTGTAACAGAGCTTAAGCACCTTGACCGCGGCTATGTCGGCTTCCACAACAAACTGGCAGCCCTTGGCGCTGACATTGAACGCATCACAGAAGTGGAAGAAACCATTACTGAAGAAACTTACGTATCCGATATGAATGCTTAATTGCATTCCGGAATATGTTCAATAAAACCGTAGAACCTTGTTGTCTGATATCCGACGATAAGGTTCTGCGGTTTTTTGATTTTATGCAGCGGAGCTGTTTTTACGACTGATTATGCTGAATGTAATCTATTCTTAATACTGGCCCGGCCTCAAGGCAAAAGCCTTCTCCCATCTGAGGATTCTTGTCATAAAAGCTTGTCCGCAGCCATATGAATGAATGGAGATGGCCATTTGGTTATTTGACAATCATTCGATATGGAGGCATAATTCATGATTAAATTTAAACCGATCCTACTACTATCCGCCCTACTGCTCGTAACAACCCTGATGATCCCGACATTGCTTGTCCTCCCATTCAAGGATGCAAAAGTCAGCGGAAAGCTGGGCGAAGAGCTTCAGCAGCAGGAAAAGCCGCCAGCAGCTGCCAAGCCTGCCGGGCCGGCAATTGACGTGTCTGTATACCGCACGATGGTCAAAAAAGTAGAAACGCTTCCTCTTGAGGATTATGTAGTCGGGGTGGTCGCCTCTGAAATGCCTGCCGACTTTGAAAAAGAAGCCCTGAAGGCACAGGCACTGACAGCCAGGACCTATATTGTCAGGCAAATGATGGGCAAGGTGACAGACGGGCTGCCGGATGGAGCGATCGTAACCGATACGGAGAACCATCAGGTCTATAAGAATGAGGCTGAGCTGAAAAAAATCTGGCAAAAGGATTACAGCTGGAAGATAAAAAAGATCAAAGAGGCCGTGAGCGAAACGAGCGGACAGATCCTGACATATGAAGGAAAACCGATTGAAGCCCAATTCTTCTCCACGGCAAACGGATATACCGAAAGCTCGGAAGAAGTGTGGTCCAATGCCATGCCATATTTGAAAAGTGTGGAAAGCCCATGGGATGTAGGGACACCTAAGTACCAGGCACAGAAAGAGATCACAGTTGCAGAATTTGAAGCAAAGCTCGGCGTAAAGCTGCCTGCTGACAACACGATTGGCACCGTAATTGAAAGAACGGCCGGTAAGAGGGTCGGCAAGGTGGATATTAACGGAAAGGTTCTGGAGGGTACAACGATTCGCACAGATCTCGGACTTAGGTCCACCGACTTCACGTGGGAGCGCAAGGGCAATAATATTGTCATCACCACGAAAGGCTTCGGACACGGTGTCGGCATGAGCCAATACGGAGCAAACGGGATGGCAGCAGAAGGGAAAACCTTCAAGGATATCGTCACATACTATTATAAAGGCGTCGAAATTGCGTCAGCCGAGCAGGCTTTGACAAAAATAACCGCACAAAAATAGGACTGGGGCCTGACCCCAGTCCTATTTTTTTATATCCTCTATTCTTTTTAAAAAGCTGGCAAGCAGCTTGAAGCGCCCACCGAACCTGGCCTGATAGACAAAATAATAAGCCGCAGCCACGCCAATCCAGTCCTTGGCCACATCGATCAGCGAAGAAGACCGTGCCGGGATGAAGGATTGATGGATTTCGTCTGTCACGCCGTACAGGGCGGCAATGACGGCGAGGATGATATTTAGCTTTTTAGTAAGACGGCCTCCGGTCAAAAAGGCCAGCACCAAAAGGATATAAAGGATGGCAAACTCTATCAGATGCATAGATTCCTTCAGGAAGCTATCGACCTTTGAATCAGGCAAGGCGACGACGGCATCAGAAGGCATGCTTGATAAAAACCAGATCAGTCCCATATATAAGAGGGGCAAAATTCGTATGATCCACTTCATTATTTTTCTCCTTAGAATTATTTTGATCTTTCATGCATAAAGCGGAAAGCTTTGTCGAAAAATAAGCATTAAAAAATTTTTTTCCGGTATGTATATAAAACCCTCAATCTGTTCAGAATGATTGCTGAGGTGATGATAAATGAGAGAGGAAGAAAAGCAACGATCTTCTCAAGATTCAGGTTTCAAGCGCTTTATGAAAAAAAGGTGGGCATTCCCGGCTATCTATCTGGCGAGCGCAGCAATCATTCTAACCGCGGTTCTTTGGTATCAAAACTCGAACAGTGCGACAGATGAGTATGATTACAGCGATACTGATGTTGCCGAGAAGAAATACGATGAGCCATCAGTAGAAGTAACCCGCTCAATGGAAAACTTTGTAATGCCGGTAGCCGACCAGGATTCAGTCGAAATCCAAAAGCAGTTCTATGATTACACAGGCAAGAAAGAAGAACAGGAAGCAGCATTGGTTTTCTACAATAACACGTACCATCCGAACACTGGAATTGATATCGCCCAAAAAGATGGCGAATCCTTTGAAGTGAAAGCAGCCCTGAGCGGAACTGTGACTAGAGTGGATGAAGATGCGCTGTTAGGAAATGTCATCGAAATCGAGCATGACAAAGGTATTGTAACACAATATCAATCTGTTACAGATGTAAGTGTAAAACAAGGCGACCAGGTTGAACAAGGACAAGCTCTTGCAAAAGCCGGCCAAAGCCTATTTAACGAAGAAGCAGGCGTCCATGTACACTTTGAAATCCGCAAGGACAATGTACCTGTCAACCCGCTTGACTACTTCAATAAGCCATTAAGCGCGCTTCAGGAAGCTGCCCCGACTGATAACACAGGTGCAGCCGACGACAGCGGTGCCGCTGAAGAAAATGACAGCGATGCAGCAGCTGAAGGTGAAGAAGCCGACGATGCAGCAACTGGAACAGAAGAATCAGCAGATGAGAAAAAAGCTGCTGAAGACGATAAAGCAGCAGAAGATAAAGAAGACAAAAATGCAGGCGATAAAGAAGATCAGGACAAAAACAATTCCGGAGATCAGGAAGAAGAGTCCAATGATTCATCTGACGCCAGCCTGAATAACGAAAACGCGTAATAAGAATGGAAAAGCCCGCCGTGATGATGGCGGGTTTTTTCGTTGTGGGTGGGGAGTCGGCTGGGCTGGCTGGCTCGATCGCCGGTGTTTGCTGCTCTTTGGGGCTAGTTGCTAATAAAATGGGAAAGTTGCTAATATATCCGGGAAGTTGCTAATAAAAAGGAAAAGTTGCTAATATCCAGAAAAAGTTGCTAATAAACTCAAAAAGTTGCTAATAAACGCAATTTCCGGTCCCTCCAGATGTGCAGGTACATAGTACTGACGCCCCTTGCCGCCAAAGCAGCTGTACTTTTTGCCATAATAAGCCCAATATCCTCCGCAAACCATTCAACAGAATACTCACTCATTCACAATTTTTCGACATTTCCCCCTTTTCTCTGGTATAATATTTCGCAAGGCGAAGGTTTTGCCTAGCTGGTGCCTGGCACCGTCAATAGAGGGGGAAAAGAATTTGTCTTCAAATCTTACATATCCATATCAGTCACAGCGGATGGCTTCAATTGCGAGGAACGGGATGGTTGCGACCTCCCAGCCCCTTGCTGCCCAGGCTGGGCTCGACATAATGAAAAAAGGCGGAAATGCCATTGATGCGGCAATTGCGACTGCTGCCTGCCTGACGGTCGTAGAGCCGACTTCAAATGGGATCGGCGGCGATGCATTTGCACTCGTATGGACGAATGAGTCACTGTACGGCTTGAACGGAAGCGGACCGTCCCCGCAAAGCATCAGTATTGAGAAGGTTAAGGAAAAGGGTCATGAAACCATGCCATCGCATGGCTGGGTGCCTGTCACGGTTCCTGGTGCCCCTTCTGCATGGGCAGAGCTGTCAGAGCGGTTTGGCCGCCTTCCATTAAAAGAGGTGCTCCAGCCGGCCATCGACTATGCGCGCCATGGCTATCCTGTCTCTCCGATTCTCGGGAAATATTGGGCAGGAGCACATAAGGTTTATAAAAAGCGCTTTACAAGTCCTGAATATGAAGAATGGTTCAAGGTGTTCGCGCCGAATGGCAAGGCTCCGGAAATCGGTGAAATGTGGAAGTCTGAGGATCACGCAAGAACGCTCGAAGCGATTGCGGAAACGAACGCTGAAAGCTTTTACCGCGGCGAAATTGCCGATAAGATTGCCAAGGCATCTGAAGAGGGCGGAGGCTTCCTTTCCAAAGAGGATCTGGAAGGCTATAAAGCTGAATGGGTGGATCCGATTTCTGTGAACTACCGCGGCTATGATATTTGGGAAATCCCGCCGAATGGCCAGGGACTGGTAGCGCTGATGGCCCTGAATATTTTAAAAGGCTATGAGTTCACCCATCGTGAAGATGCGGAACAGCTCCATCTGCAGCTGGAAGCGATGAAGCAGGCGTTTACAGACGGCAAGACTTATATTACAGACCCTGACTTCATGAAAACGAGAGTAGAAGATCTTCTCTCCGAGGAATATGCCGAGGCAGCACGCAGAAAAATTACGGGCGAAGCGCGCCTTCCAGAGCCGGGCTCCCTGCCAAAGGGCGGCACAGTTTATCTGTCAACGGCGGATAGTGAAGGGAATATGGTTTCGTTTATCCAGAGCAATTATATGGGATTCGGCTCAGGTGTGGTGGTGCCAGGCACCGGAATCGGCCTGCAGAACCGGGGGCATGATTTCTCCCTTGATCCAAACCATGAAAATGCCCTTGCACCCGGCAAGAAGACCTATCATACCATTATTCCTGGCTTTATCACGAAAGGCAGCGACGCAGTGGGGCCATTCGGCGTAATGGGCGGATACATGCAGCCGCAGGGCCATGTACAGGTAGCCATGAACATGATTGACTTCAATCTGAATCCGCAGGCAGCCCTTGATGCGCCCCGCTGGCAGTGGACTGAAGGCAATAAGATAGAGGTTGAATACACAATGCCAAACCATCTCGTGAAGCAGCTTGCTGCCAAAGGGCATGAAATCAAGGTGGCGTACGACTCAGGAGGCTTCGGGCGGGGGCAGGTTATCACCCGAAACCCTGAAACAGGCGTGCTGACAGGCGGAACAGAGCCGCGCACAGACGGAACGATTGCCAGCTGGTAAAGGAGGAGCATGATGAAGAAACTGCTTTTGACAGGCTTTGAGCCCTTTTTGGAATTTCCGATCAACCCGACGGAAAAGGTTGTTCAAGCCCTTAACGGAAAAAAGATCGGAGACTATGAAATCACAGGAGTCCTTCTCCCTGTCGACTTTAAAGAATCACCGGTAAAAATACTGGAAGCTTACCATGAGCACCAGCCGGATGCTGTTATTTCACTCGGCCTTGCGGGAGGCAGGAACAGCATCACGCCAGAGCGGATCGCCATCAACTGCCGCGACGGAGAACCTGACAACAGCGGTGCAAGACTGGAAGATTCGCCGATAGAAGAGGAAGGTCCGGACGGCTATTTCTCCACTCTTCCAATCAGGAAGATGGTCAACAGATTAAAAGAAAACGGTCTGCCGGCTGAGATCTCAAATACAGCAGGAACATATTTGTGCAATAATGTCATGTACACCATCCTGCATGAAATAAAGAAGAGCGGAAGGGAGATTCCGGCTGGATTCATCCACATCCCGGCCTCCCACCAGCTCGCCGCCAAAAGCAAACGCAGCCTGCCAAGCTGGTCTGACAGCGATTTGCAGGAAGCAGTGAAACTGATGATAGAGGCTTTGTAGGGGACAGATTCTTGTCCCCGTTTTTTTTAGGGACTAGCAAGAAATTTATCTGCCTATTTATCTTGACCCCGAGAGAGTTTCAAGTGATAATATAGTTAAAATTTTCATAAAATTTAGTCTATTAATTCAACAGCATTGGGGGGAACCACTTGCCGACTCTTATTATTGTACTTCTATTGACAGCATTCTGCCTTTTTCTTGCGCTGCGCCAGAAGAAGACCATCTTCCTTGCGATTCCTTTTCTGGGGATTTTCGTTTACTTCCTCGTACAAATCATCCTGGTCCCTGCGCCGTTTCTCGATACCATCAAGTTTATTTTCAGCCTTAGCTGATCCGGAACTGCCTCATGATTAGGCGGGCCGATTAGAATATAACTCTTTAAAAAGGAGGGAATTGAGCCGGAAATTGAATACGCTTCCAAATGAGGGGAAATCCATTAATTGCGAGGTGCAAAGATTTGAAGAAAATCGATAAGGCAACTGCAGATAGTTATTTTCGCGAAAAAACGAGAAACATGATCATCTATTTTGCTATCTGGTTCATCGTTTCGTACGGGGTAGTGCTTTTTGCAGAGCCGCTCAGCGAAATAACGATCAACGGCTTCCCGTTCCATTATTTCATGGGTGCACAGGGAGCGGTCATCACGTTTATCATTCTATTATTCGTGAATGCCAAACTAAGTGATTCGATTGACCGCAAATATGGGATTGATGAGGATAAAAACGAACAGATCAGCTCAGGGAAGGTGCTGGACCACTAATATGCTTTTGTGTAGATAGAAACCTTTAAGGGGGATTACATGGATACACAGTTTTTGGTCTCATTATCAATTATACTGGCTACATTTGCTTTATATATCGGTATTGCGGTCTATAATAAGGCGCGTGCCACCTCGGATTTTTATGTGGCAGGACGCGGTGTCCCGCCGATCTTCAATGGAATGGCAATCGGCGCCGACTGGATGAGTGCGGCTTCCTTTATCGGGATGGCCGGGACGATCATGCTGCTCGGCTACGACGGCCTCGCCTATATTATGGGCTGGACGGGCGGCTACCTGCTCTTGACGTTCCTATTGGCGCCGCAGCTGCGCAAGTATGGGCGCTATACTGTTCCGGAGTTTATCGGTGACCGCTATAACAGCCATACTGCAAGGGTCATCGCCGCCATCTGTACAATCGTCATCTCATTTACCTATTCCATTGGCCAGCTGTCAGGCTCCGGTGTGGTAATCGGCCGTTTGTTTGAGATCGATGCCAAGCTCGGTACTATGATTGGTGTAGTGCTGATCGCCTTTTATGCCGCTTTCGGCGGGATGAAGGGAATTACCTGGACACAGGTGGCGCAATATATCATCCTGATCATTGCCTATCTGATCCCTGTTATTTTTATGTCCCTGCAGCTTACCAATAACCCGCTGCCTTGGATCTCCTATGGCGAGCTCGTCGGCAAGATGGGTGAGCTTGACAGGGAGCTGGGAATCTCAGAATATTTCGCTCCGTTTACGAACGGCACTAAATGGCAGTTCCTTGCCCTCATGTTCACACTGATGGCGGGGACAGCAGGACTGCCGCACGTTATTGTCCGCTTTTATACAGTTTCTACAATGAAGGCAGCCCGCTGGTCAGGGGCCTGGGCCCTGCTCTTTATCGGATTGCTTTATCTTTCTGCACCGGCTTATGCTGCTTTTTCACGTTTTATCCTGATGACAAAGGTTGCCGGCAGCAGCATCAGTGAGCTCCCGGCCTGGACCAAAACATGGGTTGACACAGGGAAGCTGCAGCTTGCCGATGGCAATGGGGACGGCATCCTGCAGTGGAGTGAGCTGATCATCTCAAATGATATCGTCGTCATGGCGACACCGGAGATTGCCAATCTCGGCGTATTTGTCATCGGCCTTGTTGCAGCCGGCGCCATGGCAGCCGCCCTGTCCACAGCGGGCGGGCTGATGATCGCCATTTCATCTTCCTTTGCACATGATATTTTCTATCGGGTCTGGAAGCCTGATTCCACGGAAAAAACAAGGCTCAGTGTTGCCCGCTGGTCGATTGTGGCCGCCACGCTTCTGGCAGGTCTGATCGCCTTGAATCCGCCGGGGGCCATTACCCAGATTGTCGCCTGGGCCTTCGCTCTTGCAACCGGAACCTTCTTCCCGGCGCTCGTTCTTGGCGTCTGGTGGAAGCGGTCCAATGCTAAAGGGGTTATCTCCGGGCTTCTTGTCGGTCTGGGTGTGACTTTGGCTTATATCTTTGCCGCGAAGTACGGCGGTTTCACTATCCTGGGCATTATCGATACAGGAGCGGGCGTCTTTGGGGCAGCAGCGGCCTTCTTGACCAATATCATTGTATCGAAGGCCACCGAGGCTCCATCCAAAAATATTCAGGAGGAAGTAATCAATCTGCGTTATCCTGAACAAATGATCTATAAAGATGGGGAAGTGTGGATGGATGAGGGGAAATCCAAATCCGTTTAACAAGATTTCCTTATAAGGCTGTGCGGCTCTCTCTTTTCAGAGAAGCTGTACGGCTTTTTTTTTCGCGGCTATCGACAAATTTCTCGGGAAATATTATTTTTTCATAGAAACAAGTGCGCCGTCTTTATAGGCAATAGATACTTTTTGGCCTGAGAGCTTTTGATATTCAGTGGCTGTTCCATATGCCACTTTTAAAGCAATATATCCGTCCTCTGTCTTGAATTCCACCGTGAAGTTATCTGCTGCCCCAACCACTTGTGCGTCCACATAAGGAGTCTCCTCATGAATAATGAGTTTCTGGCCGATCAAGAGGAAATTGCTGTTCAGGCCGTTCAGTCTTTTGATCGTCTCTATCGGGGTCTTGAAACGCTGTGACAGCTCCCAGAGGCTGTCTCCTGCCTGGACAGTATAGACGGAAATATCTGCAGGTGTGTCGTCCTGGTCAGATGCAGAAGGTTCTGCCGTCCTGCCTGCTTCAGGTATCTCCAATTCCTGTCCTGGAAAAATAAGATTGCCGGTAAGATTATTTGCTGTTTTCAGTTCGGAAACAGGAACATCATAAGTTCTTGCAATTCTATAAAGAGAATCACCTTTCTTCACGCTGTATACCGTTTGTTCTTCAGCCTCTGCATGCCCGGTGCCAGCCGCCATTAAAGAGGACAAAGTGACTGCCGCTGACAGGGAAAGGGCAGCTGCTTTCTTTTTGCCTTTATTCTTGCCTTTTTTCCTGCTTGCTTCTATACGTTCCTTTCTCGTCATAGTAACTGTATGTTTCATTGATTAACCCGCCTTTTTATATGTTTTGGATAAGTTTGGATGTGTAACCAAATTTATGAACGCTGAGCCAGAATTCATTCTATGGTAATCCATACCCTCCGGCAATAGGGATAAACTCATGAAAAAAATCGAGGCCAATCCTGCTGGAAGGACCATACTTTTTTTTACATAGGAGGATTTATGCCCAGTGCCGAGCGGGTCATCTCCAAAAATATAGAACGAAACGATTAAAGATTTTCCTATTAAAAGGAGCAGACGAAAAAAAGATAGAGAATGACCGCAGGGAAGAAACACCTAGAAAAATGTCGGGATCTGTCGGAAAAGGGTTATTTCGCCCTTTACAGCCCAGGGGACAAAGGCAGGAGGAATCTGGATTGTATCTCCAGTAGAGAATAGAAAAAAGAGAGTCTGGTGTCCGATTTTTCAAATAATTTACGGCATACCTTGTCCTTATTGCTGTAATCGTGCATATAATCTCAACCAAGCTAATAAAATGTTACAAACCTTACACAAAAGAGAGAGTATGAGGTGCAGAGTCGTTTTGACACCAACAAAGAGCAGGCCTAAAGGACATGTTTATTCCCTGCAGTATTAGAGAGCACAGCTTTCTGCCGCAAAAAAAGCCGATTCTACCAGCTGTTGTATCAGAATGTGCGGAATGGAGAATTTCGAAAAGCGAAACGGGTCTCATTTCACACTCCTCACATCCAATTTAGGGAGGGCGAGTGGTGTGCACGATTACATCAAAGAGAGAACTATCAAGATTGGAAAGTATATCGTGGAGACGAAGAAAACAGTTCGCGTGATTGCGAAGGAGTTTGGCGTATCCAAAAGTACAGTCCATAAAGATCTGACAGAAAGACTTCCTGAAATCAATCCTGATCTTGCAAACGAAGTAAAGGAAATACTTGATTACCATAAATCGATCCGCCACCTGCGCGGGGGAGAAGCAACGAAAATGAAATACAAAAAAGAGGAACTGGAAGGCGAGCCTGTTCAGTAGGCTGTGAAACTGAATATGAGAGAGGAAGAAAGCGCAGCCGACAGGATTTGTGCTTTTTTCTGCTTTATTGGAAATTTAGCGACAAATTTTGCGGGAATGCTACATAATTTTTACAAAATGTTTCTAGTTAAGGTTTGATTGTGATAAAATAAACAATTAGGATAGAACTTGGAAAAAATTATTTTGCAGCTTCGTCAGCCGCCCAAACCTTGAATTGGAAAGGCTTCCTTAATGGAAGGATTTGCGGCGGTTTAAAGCTATTGCATAAAGGCTTCCTGACCCTGCCTGTTTGGCAGCTTCCGCTTACAGCAGAAAGGTGCAGGGGCCATCCATAAAAATATGAAGCAGCGGCAACTGGCCAGCCAGGAAAAATCGTTAGTGACTTCATTCAGGAGCCGGAAGCCCGTGCTGGCTAAGTGCAGGGAGGAAAAAAAGTAAAATGTTTGCTAGAGATATTGGAATTGACCTGGGTACTGCCAATGTACTGATTCATGTAAAAGGCCGGGGAATTGTGTTGAATGAGCCATCTGTAGTGGCGATCGACAGGAACAATAACAAAGTGCTGGCTGTCGGCGAAGAAGCGCGCCGCATGGTAGGGCGTACGCCTGGCAATATTGTCGCCATCCGACCGCTGAAGGACGGCGTCATTGCCGACTTTGATGTGACTGAAGCTATGCTGAAGCATTTCATCAACAAATTGAATGTAAAAGGATTCTTATCCAAGCCGCGCATCCTGATCTGCTGCCCGACCAATATTACAAGCGTAGAGCAAAAAGCGATCAAGGAAGCTGCTGAAAAAAGCGGCGGCAAAAAAGTATATCTTGAGGAAGAGCCAAAGGTCGCTGCAATCGGCGCCGGAATGGACATCTTCCAGCCGAGCGGCAACATGGTTGTCGATATCGGCGGAGGAACTACAGATGTAGCTGTCCTTTCAATGGGCGATATCGTTACATCTTCTTCAATCAAGATGGCCGGCGACAAATTTGATGCCGAAATCCTCAACTACATCAAGCGTGAGTACAAGCTCCTGATCGGTGAGAGGACTGCTGAAAACATCAAGATCAATATCGCAACTGTATTCCCGGATAGCAGGGATGAAGAAATCGAAATCCGCGGACGTGACATGGTATCAGGCCTTCCAAGGACAATCACAGTCCGTTCAGGTGAAATCGAGCAGGCTCTCCGCGAGTCCGTAGCGGTCATCGTCCAGGCTGCCAAAACAGTCCTTGAAAGGACGCCGCCTGAGCTCTCAGCAGACATCATCGACCGCGGTGTCATCCTCACAGGAGGCGGAGCCCTTCTGCATGGCATCGACATGCTGCTGGCCGAAGAACTTAAAGTGCCAGTCCTTGTGGCTGAAAACCCGATGGATTGCGTAGCAATCGGAACCGGCATCATGCTGGACAATATTGATAAGCTGCCTAAGAGAAGATTGGGCTAATGGGAAAAGCGCGCGGGGGTCCGTGCGCTTTTTTTCTATGGGTTGAATATCAGGCTGCACAAAAAGTATGATTGGGCTGGGCTTTGAAGAGGTTTTGACTCTGATTTGCTGTGATCTTTGGGGGAATGGGCATAAATTTAGGTATCTTCGAGGAGATGTTATTAGAATGGAGGAGGGAGCAAGCCATCTGGGAGGTAGTTTTTTGGAATTTTGAAGAGATCATGCCAGTCTCAGCAATAATCATTCCGGATTTGCTGATAATCATGCCGGTTTCAGCAATAATCATTCCTTATTCCATATATTCACAAATCAACCAACTGAGCCCGGCATCTGGCCAGCATAAAACAAGAAGCCAATCTCCTGCAAGGTACCGCCTCGCACTGCTCCATCCCATCTAAAATTACCCTCTGTTCTGAAATACCAACCTCTAAAGCCGCAAAATCCCCTGTTTTTTTCACAAATTGACACTTTTCTGCAAAAATCTGCTGTTTCTTAAGCAGATTTTTTTTATAATAGTATATAACGCAAGAATAATTGTATGTCCCTTTTGATGGTGAAATGATGTCCGGTCTTTGCCGGCAATATATAGAGGTGGAACATGTTTAGAGGGTTTTATACGGTAGCTTCCGGGATGCTGTCCCAGCAGCGCAGGACGGAAATGCTGACGAATAATATGGCAAACAGCAATACTCCGGGTTTTAAGGCGGATCAGTCCTCGATGAGGGCGTTTCCGGAAATGCTGCTCCAGAGTGCAGGACAGCTGGAAATCCCAGTACAGAACAGGCTTAAGCTGCCGCTGAACAAGGAAATCGGCAGCATCAATACAGGTGTTTATATGCAGGAGAACACACCTAACTTCCTCCAGGGGGACCTGAGGGAAACCGGGCAGAATACAGACCTTGCTCTTGTGGACGTGAATATGCCGGCTGATGCAGAAACTGGTATCAGCGCTTCGGTATTTTTCAAGGTGTCGGGAGCAGACGGTGAGCCGCGTTATACGCGTAACGGCGACTTCACGCTTGATGGAGAAGGCTTCCTGACAACTGCTTCAGGTTTGTACGTTCTGGATGGGCAGAATAATCGGATCCAGCTGGAAAGCGACCGCTTTACTGTCACCAGCACAGGTGAAATCACAGGTGAAAACGGCGAAACTGCGCAGCTTGGATTCGGTTTCTCTGAAAATCCGGCACAGCTGATTAAAGCAGGCGACGGCCTGTTCCGGACAGAAGATGGGGCCCCGCTAGCAGAGGCAGCAGATAATCCGGAAGCAGGCTTCGCGCTGCAGCAGGGATTCCTGGAGTCCTCAAACGTTGATGCAAGCAGGACGATGACTGATATGATGACAGCCTACCGGGCGTTTGAAGCGAACCAGAAGGTATTGCAGGCTTATGACCGCAGCATGGAAAAAATGGCGAATGAGGTCGGCCGCATCGGATGATGGCCGCCAGCGGACTTCCGAATAACAGCAGCCCGATGAGGGGGATATTATGAGCAGAATGATGATTACAGCCAGCAATACGCTGGCCCAGCTGCAAAAGCAGATGGATATAACGAGCCACAATATGGCGAATATCGATACAACCGGCTACAAGCGCAGGGAAGCCGCGTTTACAGACCTGCTTGTACAGCAGTTTGCCAATCAGCCTAACTCGGCTGATGAAAACAGGCTGACGCCTAACGGGCTGAGGCAGGGGACCGGGGCGATGCTGTCCCAGTCACAGATTGTGATGGCACAGGGCAGCATTAAAACAACGGACCGCCAGCTGGACACAGCTTTTACGAAAGAAAACCAGCTTTACAAAGTCCTTGTCCAGACAGAGGCAGGCTCAGAGGTTCAATATACACGGGATGGTGCGTTCTATCTGACGCCGGTATCTGATACAGAGAGCATGCTTGTCACCAGCGCCGGAAATGCAGTCCTGGATGAAAATGATAATCCGATTTACATCAATGGCCAGTCCGGTGAATTTACCATTACAGAAAATGGGCTTCTGACAGCAAAGGACAGCACCGGTCTGGAGCAGGAGTTCAGCCTGGGCATTGTCAGGGTCAATAAGCCCCAATTCCTGCAGCAGCAGGGAGGCAATCTGCTGGCACTGGCAGCCGGTGCGGACGGGATTGATGTTTTGACTGATTTGACTGGCGCCCTGCGCGGCGAAGCAGGTGTCCAGCAAAGGGCGCTTGAGCAGTCGAATGTGAATATGCAAAAAGAAATGACTGATCTTATTACTGTACAGCGGGCCTATCAGTTCCAGTCGCGGGCCATTTCAATGGCAGACCAAATGATGGGGCTCGTGAACGGGATCAGGTAAAGGGGATTAAAATCGATGCTAGTGAAGAATAACCAGGAAGCGGCCAACACGCGTGAACAAAAGAAAAAGCAAAAAGCGGAAGAGAAATCGGCCGGCAAACGGATCATCCGCATACGCCTTGTCCCGATCTGGCTTCGAGTCATCATTGTGCTGATTTTAATTGCCGGAAGCCTCATCCTCGGAGCATTTGTAGGCTACAGTGTAATGGGCGGCGGCAAAGCATCCGATATTTTTGAAAAATCGACCTGGATGCATATCAAGGATCTGGTTGAAAAAGAATAAATTTTTGCCGGGAAGGGGGTTTGCCCTTCCTTTTTTCTGTTCATTTACAGTACAATAAGATATATATGATACCTATTATTAGTAGGAGGTACTAAATTATGCTGGATATAGAGCAAATCAAAGAAATCATCCCTCACCGCTATCCTTTCCTGCTCGTGGACCGCATCCTAGAGGTTGAAGAGGCGCAAAGGGCAATTGGAATTAAAAATGTGACAGCGAATGAGGAATTTTTCAACGGGCATTTTCCGGACTACCCGGTTATGCCGGGAGTGCTGATTGTTGAAGCCTTGGCGCAGGTCGGTGCCGTTGCCATGCTCAAAAAAGAGGAAAACCGCGGGCGCCTCGCCTTTTTTGCAGGCATAGACAACTGCCGTTTTAAAAGACAGGTAAAGCCAGGCGACCAGCTTCGCCTTGAAGTAGAAATGACGCGTGTAAGAGGTGCCATCGGGAAAGGGAAAGGCACCGCAACAGTAGATGGGGAGCTTGTCTGTGAGGCGGAGCTGACGTTTGCTCTTGGAGACAAACAGGAATAAATTTTAAAGGATGTCCGGATTGCCGGGCATTCTTTTTTAATATCCTGAAAAACGTTTAGCTTGTCCCATATACGTGTATGTATATAATATCCTGGCCAGCAGGTGACAACTTGCATATAAAAATCCCCCTAAAATAATTTTTTATATGCAAGTTGTTTCTTTTTTTGGACATCATATGAAAAGACCAAGGTCAATATAAACAACCAGAAGGGAGCTTTTTACTTATGAAGAAAAGGCTTTTAACATTAATTGGCGGATCGGTGCTTTCAGCAATGGTTTTGGCAGGGTGCAACAATGACCAGGAGCCGCCTCCGGAAGACGACAACACGCCGCCTGTTGAAGAAGGCGACATGAACGGAGACAACGGTGACATGAATGGCAACAACGAAGACAATGGCAACATCAGCGAAGATGACAACGGCGTTATCGACGATAATGGCGACAACGGTGACATCAACACAGACGAAGACAAGGATATGATGGAAGATAATAATGATCCTGGCGAAGATGTGATCGAAGACGATCTTGACATGCAGGATGACGATAATAAAGATAAATAATGAATGAGGAGAGCAGGGGAACCTGCTCTTTTTATTTGAAATGAAGAAAATTTTATTACAAAGGTATTTTATGATATGATTTAAGTTAGGGTACATAATAATCTGGGGGGTACTTTATTTACCATGTATAAAGATTTATCACCAGGCGTGAAAATTAGCATAACTAAATCGATCTCTACCTCGTTTGAACAATATATGAATAAAATCAGCTGGAATGATGAAAAGTTTGATTTGCAGGACTTTGTAAACGGCTGGCAGGATTATATTAAAAATCATGCATCCTGGTATGGACAGCTGAGTGATGAAACGAAAGCTGATCCTGAATTCCACGAGCAGCTGGCTGTAAAAATTAATGAAACGATTGAAAAGATCCTTTCAGAAGAGCCGACGGAAGAACAGATGGAAATGATTGAAAAGCTCCAGCGGAAGTTAGGGCTAGAATATGACTACTCATGCAGGACCGAAGCTAAACAATTAATAGAGAAGCTGCAGCAGCAGCTTCAGGAAAAAAAGTAAAAGGCCTCCCTGAAATCAGGGAGACCTTTTATTTTTTGACAGCCGATAGGCTTGGTTTGCTCTTCATCTTCATTTTAAACTCAGACAAAAGATTTTCCCCTGTTAACCCGCTATCAAGAAGATTATTCAGCAGTAGTTCTGCATAGTCACTTTTTGTTCTCCTTAAGCTTCCCTCTAGCAATACACTGATATGTTTCTCAAGTTCTTTCACAGAGGAAACGCGGGTAACAAAAGCAGCCGGATCATTCTCTTTTTTCGTGATAACAGCCTGGACGGTCAATTCTTTGTTCTCATCTTCTGCCGCGGTGAAATAGTCAAGATATGTTTTACTGATATATGCTTCGATCAGCCAGTTGCTCAGATCATCCTCTTTATTAATGATCAAGCCATCATCAAGCGCAATATCCTTTAAGCCATTACCTTCAACAATCTGCAGGGAGATCAACTTAAATGTCTTCATTATCATTGCCTCCGTTCTGATTTATAGTTCTTGCTAAAATTATAGCACAGCCCTCTTTGAAAGCGAATTTTGGCCATGTCGAAAAATAATGGCAGCGGCTCCTAAAATTCATTTTTATATGGAGAAGATAGCCTGAAATTTCAATTTCAACTACACAAAAGAGCCTCCGAACGGTAAACGTGCCGCACAAATGCCGGTTTCCGCCTTTTTACCATTTCCTGAACAGCCTGTAATATAAATTTATCAAATAGAGAGGAGATGAGAAATGATCAATCAAGTGATTCTGGTAGGAAGGCTGACAAAAAGTCCGGAGCTGAAAATCACCCCGGGCGGCACATCGGTTGTAAATGTCACGGTGGCAGTCAACAGGCAATACAAAAATCAGAAGGGAGAAATAGAGGCTGATTTTGTCCAATGCACCTTATGGGAAAAAACAGCCGAAAACACTGCCCAATACTGCCAGAAAGGTTCTTTGATTGGCATAACCGGCCGGATTCAGACGAGGAACTACGAAAACCAGGAAGGAAAGCGGGTATATGTCACAGAGGTTATGGCCGACTCGGTCCGCTTCCTTGAACCAAAACGGGAAATCAGCAGCCAAAAGGAGGCGGCGAAGGTTTGAGCACCGATCAAAACCTTGAAACACTCATAGAAATGCTGATCAAAATAACCGGCAGGTCCAATGAAAGGATAGGCCAGCTGGAAAAAAGGATCGAGCAGCTTGAATTTGTACTCCGCAATATGCCGCAAGAGAAACATCAAAATCAAAAAATCCGCCGAATCCATTAATTAACTCCCCTTATCCACGCAGTACAATCCTCATTAGAAAAAATCAATCTTATCCTCACTTCCCGCATTTTCCGGTGTTATTCGCCGGATTTTTCTTTTTTAAGTAAATACTGCTGTCGGAATATGTTTCGAGAGTCGAACAAATAAGCCTATAGGACTAGCATAAAGCGAACGCAATCGTGACTATTTCCCCTTAATAACCTTTTTTCCGATATGGTAACTTTATGTAGTATTAGAAAAATTCTGAATAAACTTACCGCTTAAGGGGGAAAAGCATGAAGTCGACGAAAAGGCTATTGGCTATTTTATCTTTATTTTTCTTAATGTTTTCAAGCTCGGTGTCTGCAGCCGCTGTGCCTGAAAAATCAAAGAGCACGAAAGGGCAGCAGAACCAGAAAACGATCCAGCAGATCAAAAAGGCTGAATTGGACAAGCAGTACAAAGACACTGACATTGTCCGTGTTATCGTAGAAATGAAATCAGAGCCTGCCATTCTTGTTGCACAAAAGCAGAACAAGCGCTATAAAGAGCTGCCTGATGCAACAAAAACACAGCTTAAGAACGAGAAACTGACTGAACAGCAGGCGGTCAAGAATAAAGCAAAGCAAAACCGTGTAAAGCTGGTTGAGCATGAAAGCTTTACAACGGTTGTCAACGGCTTCAGCGCCGAAATGATGTACGGGGATATCGAAAAGGTTGAAGAACTGGCCGAAGTCTCCAATGTACAGGTAGTCAATGAATATACCCGTCCTGAAGAACAGCCGGACATGGTATACAGCAAGGAGCTTGTTCAGGCACAGGAAGCCTGGAGGGAATATGGCTTCAAGGGAGAAGGCATGATTGTCGGTGTCATCGACACGGGTATGGACCCCAACCACCGCGACATGGTGCTTTCATCTGAAACGAAAGAAGAATTGACAAAGTCTAAAGTCAATAAATTTGTGAAGAACAATGCACTTAAAGGAAAGTACTATACCGAAAAAGTGCCTTACGGCTACAACTATATGGATGAAAACAATATCATCGGCGATATCGGCCCTGATGCCTCTATGCACGGAATGCACGTGTCAGGTACAGTCGGTGCCAATGGCGATGAAGAAAACGGCGGGATCAAAGGGGTTGCCCCTGAAGCGCAGATCCTCGCACTGAAGGTATTCGGAAATGATCCGAATATGCCGAGCACATATAGTGATATTTATGTAAAAGCAATCGATGATGCCATCGTATTGGGCGCAGACGTCCTGAACATGAGCCTGGGCTCTACTGCAGGCTTCGTTTCGCCAGAAGACCAGGAGCAAAAAGCGGTTGAAAGAGCGGTCAACAACGGAATCCTCATGTCTATCTCTGCAGGGAACTCCGCCCACTTCGGAAATGGCTTTGCCAATCCTTGGGCATCAAACCCTGACGTAGGCGTCTCCGGATCTCCTGGAGTATCCTATGATTCATTGCAGGTAGCTTCTGTAGAAAATTCTTATATGGACCTTGATGCAGTAAATTATTCATTCGGTTCGGAAAGCGGAAAAGCAGCATTCCTGTCTGCTGGAAGCGTCCATCCGAACAGTTTGGAAACAAAAACTTTTGAAGTCGCCTATGGCGGTCTAGGCAAGCCGGAGGAACTCGGCAATGTCGCAGGCAAATATGCACTTATCAAGCGCGGCGAGCTAGCATTCACTGCAAAGGCATTAAATGCCCAGGCAGCAGGTGCGGTCGGCGTTATCATTTACAACAATGCTGACGGCTACGTCAACATGCAGTCAGACCCTGCTATCAAAATCCCGCAGCTGTTCATGCTGAAACAGGATGGGGACAAGCTTCAGGCTGCCCTTGCAGCAGGCGAAAAGGTAACACTGACCTTCAATGGGGAAAAAGTAAAATCAGCCAATCCTGAAGGAGGCAAAATGAGCGCCTTCACTTCATGGGGTCTGACACCGAACCTTGATTTCAAACCGGAAATCACGGCGCCGGGCGGCCAGATTTATTCTACACTTGAAAACAACGAATACGGAATGATGAGCGGTACTTCCATGGCAGCGCCTCACGTTGCCGGCGGATCAGCATTGATCCTTGAAAGAGTTGATAATGAATTTGTAGTAGAAGGCTTTGACCGTGTCAATATTGCAAAGAACCTTCTGATGAATACAGCTAAGCCGATCATTGATCAGGGAACCGTAAATGCAGCATTCGGCTGGGAGCTTCCATACTCTCCGCGCCGCCAGGGTGCAGGGATTATGCAGCTGAACTCTGCACTGCAGACTCCTGTCATTGTAACGGAAGCTTCAACAGATGAAGCAAAAGTAGCCTTGAAAGAAGTAGGAAACAAATTCGAATTCACATTGAAAGCGAAAAACTACAGCAATAAGAAAGTGAAGTATGATGTGGCAGCCAATCTGCAGACAGATTTTGCTGCATACGGAGAACTTGGATATGCCCCTGACGGTCTTGAAGCCCAGAAGATCCTTGATTCCTCCATCAAAGTGAACGGCAAGGAAACAACTACCGTGAATATTCCGGCAAAAGGCATCACGACCATCAAGGTATCTGTCGATGTGAGCAATGCAAAGGTAGTCGATCCTTCCATCACTGGCGACTGGGAAACACCGGTAGCTATTGATGAAGTGTTCCCGAATGGATATTTTGTAGAAGGATATGTAACACTGAAAGACCCTAATGATGTAAACGCCGAGCTTACCGTTCCTTATGTTGGATTTAAAGGAGACTGGGACAAGGCACCAATCCTTGATGGGACGAAATATGATGAAAACTCATTCTACGGAATGGCCGGAGCTGTTTCCGAAAGCGCAGACAGCTATAATTATCTTGGCTACAACCCTGTAGAAGATGAGTTCCAAAAAGAAGCGATTGCCATTTCTCCTAACGGTGATAAAGTGCAGGATCAGATCATCCCTGTCCTGTCATTCCTGAGAAATGCCAAGAAGGCAGAATTCATCATTACAAATGAAAATGGAAAAGAGCTTAGGAAGCTGCGCACAGAAACCAATCTTCGCAAGCATTATTATGACGGCGGAGCAGGAGCCAATTACACGCTGAATCCGGCATGGGGCTGGGATGGACAGCTGAATAATGCTGTTGCTGAAGATGGCCAGTATTATTTCGAGATTAAGACAGTAGTAGACTTTGCAGGAGCTGAATGGCAAAGCGTCAAGATCCCTGTAAAGGTTGATACTGCCGCACCAAGCGTGAAGGCGAACCTGGCAGAAGACAATACTGTTGTAAAAATTGAAGCAGCCGACAATGAAAATGGATCCGGCTTATCTTATCTCGATGTGCTTGTAAATGGAGAAACAGTTCTTACTGAGCCGTTGAGCGGCGATACAGAAGAATTCGAGCTGCCGGAAGCATTGGATGAGAAAGAAGAAGTTACAGTTATCGCATATGATAACGCTGGGAATTCTACTGAAGCAAAAGCTGAAATCGGCGAGAGCAGCAATGACAAGACCGTTCCATATGTATACCTGGACGAGCCTGCTGCACTTGAAGTCTACAATACAAATGACCTGAATGTATCAGGCACCATTAAAGAAGAATCTGATATGAAGGAATTTACAATCAACGGGCAAGAGGTTGAGCTGACATACAATGAAGAGAAAGAGCAGTATGAATTCACTTCAACCCTTCATTTCGAGGATGGCGTCCATTCTTTTGAAGTGAAAGCAACAGATGCAGCAAACAACACCATTTCCTTCAAGCGTACGGTCATGGTCGATGCAGCAGCTCCAGGAATTGAAGTCACCGGGCTGCCATCCAGCACATACGTAAAGCACAACGCGAAGGATCCGGTTGTAAATGTGAAAGTCACTGACAATTTCGATGAGCTCCGCATTTCCCTTAATGGCAGCGAACTGTTCTACAACGAGTTCAAAGAGCCTTATGAAATGAGGAATATTGAGAAAGTCCTTAAGAAGGTAAAACTAAAGCTGAAAGACGGTCCAAACCAATTCGTCTTTGAGGCAGTTGACCTTGCAGGCAATAAAACAGCGAAAACAATTGATTTGTATAAGCTGCAAAAAGGCGAAAAGGAGCCTGATAAAGGAGAAACACCTGACAAAGGGGAAACTCCAGTTCCTGATAAGGGAAATCCTTTAAATCCTGATAAACCAGGTCTTCCAGGCAAGCCGGACAATCCAGGCAAGCCTGACCCTGGTAAAGAAGAAATGTAATATAAAAGCCGGCATTTCCCTTAAAGGGGAATGCCGGCTTTTAGTTTTGGATCATTTCATATAACTGCAGCGGCAAGGGAATGCTGCTCCCGAAAATGAAATCTGCAAAGGAGAATGTTCCGCTTTTCAATAAGAATCAGCTATTCAGGTAATTCTCCTAAACTTCTTATGCTCTTTAATAATTGCCTTCAGAATCCCGGCTATATACTCATTTGTCCTGCTGTCCAACGATGCCAGCTCAAGAAGTGCCTCTTTCAGGGGAGGAGTCTGCACGAGGAGCTTTCGGATCATTTCCATGTCAAGGTCATCAGGGCTTTCCGTCAATACATACGCTGCAGTGGCATCCTTCAGCATTTCATCGAGTTCTCCGATCAGGTATTCTTTTTCTGCTCCGAAAATCTCTGCAAATTGGAGGACTGTCTGGTAGGGAGGTATGCTCTTGCCGTTTTCATAACGGCTGATTGTAGATCTGTCAATCTTCATTAAATCAGCCACATACTCTTGTTTCCAATTCCTCGCATCCCGCAGTTCTTTCAGCTTATCTCCTAAGCTCATCTTGTCACCCTCGTTTATCGCTTTTCTTCAATTTAACGAGAATCTGAAAAGAATAAGCTTTATGTGAAAATGGTTCACATAAATTCATGTGAAATTTAATCACGTGCGAAAAAGAAAAAATAGAATAAAGGAAAATTGAAGAAAGCTGTCGAAATAACAATTGGAAACCTATTCCAACTCAAAGGGAGTGCAAATTTGCTTATGGAGAAAAACCAAAAAAGAATTGAACACCAGCTTTATTTTCAAAGAACGGATGCGAAGGAAATCAACCTTGATTTCAAGCCAGGATTTTTTGATGCCCTGCAGCTGCTTAAGCCCTACCCATCAGCCCACCTCTGCCAAATCCTCCTTGACCCAAACACCTCACATCCTATCTATTCCAAAATATATCAAACTGATGTCCGGGTGCTGCCATATGACGACGAGCCGGACGGACGAGGGAATCTCATCCATGAAAATAGCGGCATCAACTATCGCCTATTATCGAGCCTGCTGATAAAAACAAGCCGGAATAAAGTGTCATTTGCCATCCAGATGCCTGACAGCCGGGTGAAAAACAAAGAAAAAAGTCCGCTGCCATCTCTTGCGGAGTACAAAAGACAGAAGCGGACCCTATAATATTTATGCCAGATGCACAAGATCCCGAAGATCATCGGTGGACAGCTCCGTGATCCAGCTTTCGCTCTGGATGACCTGGTCGTTAAGTGTTTGCTTTTTCTCGAGCATCAGATCAATTTTTTCTTCCAATGTTCCAGTACAGATCAGTTTATGAACGTGGACGAACCGCTCCTGGCCGATCCGGTAGGCGCGATCTGTCGCCTGGTTTTCAACCGCAGGGTTCCACCAGCGGTCATAGTGGATGACATGGTTCGCCGCTGTCAGATTCAATCCGGTCCCGCCGGCCTTCAGGGAAAGCAGGAAGACAGGGAATTCCCCATCCTGGAATCTGGTGATCATGCGGTCGCGCTCATTCTTTGAGACACTTCCGTTCAGGAATGGCACATCGATTCCGTGCCGCTTTTTCATGATTTTCTGGATCATATGCCCCATCTCAATGTACTGGGTGAAAATGAGACAGCTTTCCTCCTGCTCCAGGACGGCATCAACAAGCTCGTTCAGCTTTTCAAGCTTGGATGAACGTTCCAGCAGATGTGAAGGCTTCTCTTCCTTCAAGTAAAGAGCAGGGTGGTTGCAAAGCTGCTTCAGGCGGCTGAGCAGCTGCAGGATAAGCCCTTTGCGCTCAAAGCCAGACAGCTTTTCAATCTCGGCAAAGGTATCTTTGACCAGCTGCTCGTAAAGGGAAGCCTGTTCTGCGGTCAGCGGGCAATATTCCTTCTGCTCCACCTTATCCGGCAGGTTCAAGGCAACTTCTTTATCTTTCTTCGTCCGGCGAAGGAGGAAGGGGCGGATGATAGCCTGGAGCTGCTGGACCTTTTCTTTTTCATCCTCCTTCTCAATCGGGAGGATGAAACGTTTCTGGAATTGCCCAAGGCTGCCGAGATAGCCGTGATTGGTAAAATCAAAAATCGACCACAGCTCGCTGAGGCGGTTCTCCATCGGTGTCCCGGTCAGGGCGATGTGATGCTTGCCGCGCAGCTTCCGGACCGCCCGGGACTGCTTGGTTTGCGCATTTTTAATATTCTGGGCCTCATCAATGCTGATCGAGCTCCAGGTGACGTTCTCGAAATCGGACAGGTCCAGATGGGTGAGGCCATAAGACGTTAAAACAATATCCGCTCTCTCAGCCTCTTCCGTGAACATCTGCCCCTTCAGGCGATTCTGTCCATAATGGAGATACACATTAAGGTCAGGGGCAAAGCGTTCAATCTCTTTTTGCCAGTTGCCGAGCACCGACGTCGGGCAGATGATAAGGGACGCTCCTTCTTCCTCCTGCTCGCGCACCTTTAATAAGTATGAAATGAGCTGGACGGTTTTTCCGAGTCCCATATCATCAGCGAGAATGGCACCAAAGCCATATTTCCTAAGGAATAACAGCCAGCTCATCCCGAGCTGCTGGTATGGGCGCAGCTCGCCGTGAAGTGCTCCCGGCGTATCAGCGAGCGGGATATTGTTCACCTCGCGCAGCTGCTTTACCATCTGCTTCCACTGGCGGTTCAATTCAATCTGAATGCGGGCGAACGCTTTCGGATTATCCAGTTCGTCTTCGGAATCACCTTCTCCTGACAATTCCTGCTCAATCAAATCGCGGACATGCAGCCCCTCTTTTTCCGCTTTCTTCATCAGATCCTGAATTTGGCGGATGAAGCCGTGGTCGAGCTTGATCCAGCGTCCGCGGATATAGACAAGGCGGCGCTTCTCTTCGACGAGTTTATTAAATTCATCCTCTGACAGCTCGACTCCGTTCATGCTGAAGCGCCAGTCATAATCAAGCATCGCCTGCAGGCCGACGAATGAAGGGCGGTGGCTGCCGGAATTTCCTTTTACCTTGGCCTTCACCTTCATGCTCGCATTCTTCATCGCCTGCCACCAGGAAGGAAGGAGAATCTCGACGCCAAGAGCAAGCAGCGTTTCGCTGGCTTCTGTCAGAAAAGTCCATGCTTCATCCTCAGTCAGGCGGGTGGACAGCCCGCGATCGCCGTTCAGCCAGGGGAATACATTGATCCAGCGCTGCTGCTCCCGTTCAATGACCTCCTGATACTTCATCCAGCCGCGCGGGTAGTTGCTTTCATCCCGGTAATCGACAAACAGGTCAGGATCCTTTTTTCCTCGCAGAAAAATAGACAAGTCCCAGAAGCTGTCGATATCAGCAGGCTCTTCAAGCTTCAGTCCAATTGTAAAAGGTACATCATTTTCCTTCAGCCCGATCCATTCCTGCCAGCTTTCTTCGTCAAAGTAGGCAGCCAGCTGGCTTGGCGCAATATCTTCATTTTGCAGGCTGTCTATTTTTTTTCCGAACATTTCTTTCATTTCTTTATTGCGGTTCAAATAATCATTCAGAGAGCGGTCAAACCAATGCTGAACAAAGCCTTTGACAGAACGGCCCTCTTCTTCTTCAGAGAGGGGGCGCTCCCAGAAGGAATCATCAAATTCATACAGAACATTCTCGGGCAGTGCCCAGTGGAATTCATTCCGCTCCCACGCCTTGAAGTCAGGCACCCATTCTTTTTCAAGGATGGATTCTTCAAGCGCATGTCCGGCAGCAAGGCAGATCTCAGCTGTGTCATCCCAGTCCCATTCGATCAGGCGGTTGAACTGCTCGTTCGCAAACAGCGTAGCGAGCTGCCAGCCGTTGACAAGTAGGCCAGGGACGCCCTCCAGCTCAGCCGGTGCAAGCATCGTCCCGAAAAAGCTTTCCTTATGATTGTTGAACAACAGGTTCTGCCACTCGTTCGGCACCATCCATTTGTCGTGCTCATCAGAAGCTCCAATGAAAAAAGTATCTTTATCATATTGTTGGACGTTCACTTTTATAAAACGTGTTTTAAGCATCGATCAGCTTACCCCTTTTGCATTCTTCATGAAAAGCACGCAGCCGCCTGGTCTTTTCAAGAATCATTTCCAGAAAAAGCTCCCACTCATTCTGCCGCTTTAATTTCTTATAGATGGTCCGCAGCTTCTTCATCTTGCGGACAGCTTCCCGGTAATGATCCCGGCTCTTCATATTTATATGGCCCTGTACAGACTGATGGTAAAGCCCAAGGAGGATTTCGGGCTCGGCCTGCTGGATCCTTTTGATCCGCTCAGAAGGGAGGATGCTGATGTCAAAGCCGATATAAGCCTGCAGCTCTGCCCACTTTTCATAGTTTTCCTGTTCAAAAAGAACATCCTCATATTCCCGGTAGCTGTACGGCAGCGTCTGGATCATGGCTTTCTCATACAGGTCAGGCCTCCGCATCTCGCCTGTATAGGGGCGCAGTGCCTTCAAAGCCATCCTGGAAAAATCCATACTGGCATTATATTCATTGTTCCAGCTCAGATACTCCTTCAGCCGTGAGACAAACACCTCGGCAAACGGAGCCATCCGCTTCCATTCTTTCAGAGCCGTAAAATAATCGAGCCAGTATAACAAATAAGGCGTCATCTCCGCATTTGGAACTTGGATAATCCGCATGGCATCTTCATCATGGCGAAGAAGGATATGAAGATGGGTCACCCCTATAACCAGGGGCATTGTCCTATGCTTTTGATAAAGGCTGTTAAGCTTTTCGACTTCCTCTTCCCGCCATTCTTTATTCTTGAAAAGATGAGTCCAAAGCAGGCGGTAAAGGTGCGCGCGCTCATATTCAATCTCAAAGTCATTCGTCAGAAGCTCTGCTGTTTCCTCTTTCAGCTTCCCGATGAATTCATCAAACGCAAAAGGCACTGACTGGACAGTCAGCTTGCCTGTAATATCCGCAGCTTCTTCGGTCATGTAATGGAAAAGATGGCGGTAATAGCGGTTGATCGTATCCTCGAAATAGCCGAGCTCCATGCTCAGGGAGATAAGCTTTTTAAAAGAAACAATATGCGCAATCAGCATATAAAGGAGCCGCCATTCCTGCTCGACCGGGGCCGCTGCCCTGAGACGGCGCAGGTGGACCTGAAACAGCTCGGCCATCACATAAGGCTTTGGGTCACCCTGGCCAAGCAGGATTTTATCAAAACTTTCCTCAATGGCAGATTTCCAGTTATCATAGTCCGGCTCCTGCTGCTGTTTGTTCGCCTTCAGCAGATCCCTTGCCGTCTTCAGCCCCTGCAGGGCCGCCGTCTTCGTTTCCTTGACCGGCTGGCGCCAGTCATTGAGCCAGGCAGCCACACTGCTTCCCTGGGACAGCAGATAGAAAAACGCAGCCATCCGGTGCCGGCAGAACCCTTCATGCGGACAGGAGCAATCACTATGGTTAATGAAATCAAGATCAAGCGATACCCTCGCAGGAGTCACATCCTGGACCACGGCCGTAATCTGGTCACCCTCATACTTCAGCTGATGCACAAGCCCCTGATGATACAAAAGCAGGCCCTTCTGGACCACCTTCTGATCTTCCTGGTCCTCAGGCCTCAGCAGGCTCTTCAGCTCGCCCGCAGCAAACTGCAGCCCCTCCAAATACCGCTCAGGAATCTGCGCCATAACAATCCCCCCTATACTCTAACCCGGCAAAAACCGGATGAAAAAACACACAAAAACAACACCATTCCGACAAATTACATATTCCTTTATTATACCGCATTTGGCGGGAGTCTAAAAGGCGGGGGTGGAGGTTGGAGGTGGAGGAGGTGACGGGCACCTATACCAGTTGAGTGTGGTGGAGGGGGTGACAGGCACCTATACCGGTTGGGTGTGGTGGAGAAGGTGACAGGCACCTATACCAGTTAAAGGCAGTGGTATAGGTACCTGTCACCCAATAAAAACTATTCTATACTCTCTTCATATTTCTTCATCATCCACGTACAATAGGCCGTTTTTCTTTGGGCATCTGTTTTTCCGGTGAAAAGATTATACACCTCGGAGATATTCATATAGTCGGGAAGATTTCTTCGGCTGGGTTCAAAGTAGGGGAAGCTGGACCAGCGATAGTCCAGGGGGTGATCGACAATTGAGGCTTTGACAGGGTTTAAGTGGATATAGCGGCTGACCTCTAGGAGGCCGTATGAATCATAAATAGGTTTGCTGAAATACCTCTTTTCAAATACATGCCCCTGTACTTCATAGCGCTTATTAAAATAATCTGCGTAAGCTTTGTTCAAATTTCTCATCACTCCGGGGAGCGGCACTTTCTGTGTCCGGAGCAGCAGGTGAAAGTGATTGCTCATCAGGCAGTAGCTTGCCAGCTCCAGGCCGGTCTTACGATGAAAGTAATGTAGAAGATTCATAAATGACACAAAATCATGATCCTCCTGGAACAGGTCAGCCCGCCAATTTCCCCTGCTTACGACATGGTGAAAGTGATGGGGGCTCCAGATTCTTTTTGGTCTTACCATAACATCCTCCTTGCGAATAAATTTAGACTCCTTAACTATTCAACAAACCTTTCGCAATTCCTTCTATGCAGAGGGATTTCGACAAAAATCGGGAGGTACCTGTCACCAGTTAAAAATCCCTTTTTTTGCATATAGTAAATTCCAATAGTTTAGTATATTATCCATTTAGCAGTATAAATTTTTTCTATTTTGGAAGGGGAAAAAAGCTTGAAGGCTATTAGGATTTTTCTTGTCATGTTATTCGCATTTATACCGTTTCAGTCAGCATTTGCAGCAGAGGGGAAAACGCTGGATGCCTATCTTCCAGTTGATTTGGATTCGGAGCATTGGGCATATGATGCGATTGATGATTTGATCAATGCAGACATCATTGAGGGCTCTATGGATTCAGAGAACAATATGTATGTTAAGCCATCCGCCAATATTACGAGAGCTGAGTTTGTAAAAATTATTGTCAGCGGCCTTGGACTGAAGCATGAAGGAGCAGGAACTGAGTTTCCTGATGTAAAGTCAAATAAGTGGTACTACAGCTATGTTAAAACTGCCAGCAGCCTTGGAATTATCAGTGGTAATCCGGACGGTACTTTTGGGCCGGATAAGAAAATCACCCGTGCAGAAATGACCAAGGTCATTGTCTTGGCTTTCCAGGAATCAGTTGATTTTTCAGCAAAGGGTTTAAGCTTCAGTGATGTTTCAAAAAGCAGCTGGGCATACGAGTTTATCAACAAAGCTGCAGCAGCTGAGATTGTAAATGGTTATGGGGAAGTTTTTAAACCTGGGAAAACGGCTACAAGGGCAGAAGCAATAGTGATGATCCACAGGGCACTGCACAAAGAACAGTCTGACCTGCCAAAGGAAGCTGATATCATTTCATTCCTTGAAGGGCATATCAAAGCTGAAAATGATTTAGTTGAGGCTGATTCATACGAAGAGCTTGCAGCACTTTATGAAAAAAATGCGATGGGCTATTACAAGGCAGAGGGACTCGAGTTCGGCCTTCCTGAATTTTTTGAGGATGGTACAGAGTTCAATGCAGAAATTAACGATGAGAACCTGGAACTTACTATCCTTGAAGCATCCAACCGTTTTGTAACTGTAGAAATGACGGGCCTTATGATCAAAATGGACTTTAAAGACAGTACTGGTTCAATGAATATGGAAACCAGCTTAGAAGGAGAATATAATTTAAGATTGGATCCTGTAAGCGGAAGCTGGAAGATATACAGCTTTTATCCATACTTTGAGGAATAAAAAAGAGGGCTGCTGAAGAATTTCAGCAGCCATTTTTTTAGAAAAAGGGAAAAAAGTCTCTATATTCCTAAGGTTATATGGATTGTAGTTTGAGCTAGATTTTTAAAGGAAAGTATCGATTTCGTTTGAATTTCAGGCTCAGAATCGAAATGTGGAAGGCTCCTCAACTTTAGTAATATAAAGTAGTAGTGTTAGCAACGAATTGAATAAGTATGGCGTGTTCATGCTCGCCCGGTTTCAGTTTGGCTAATCAATTTTACTACTAATACTAAATCTCCACTTTGGCACTTCTTAATTGAAGTGTCCTTTTTTATGCTTAAAAGAATATTGACATTAAATTTACAGAGATTACTTCGATGGCAAATATCCTCAACTTTCTGCCGCGGCTAATTTTGCCCTATTTTTCAGGTCCTCTTTAATAGATATAACCAGGATCCCAATCAAAAATGAATCGATGATCCTGACAATGATAATGCCGTAGCTATTGATTGACAGATGATCGATTAGATGCCAGAAAAAGAAAACTGCGCATGCCGTCACGGCTGCGGAAGACCAATAGGCAAGCTTCTGAAATGGGGAGGTCTGAACGCTTCCAGTTCTGCCCTGAGCCCTGGTTCTGTAAAATAGATATCCAAGGATAATAAGAATTCCGCACAGCGTACTGCCATGCTGCAGGATTTTATACAGAGGTACAGAGAAATCAAATAATGTAAAGGATCTTGAAAGGTATGGGAGTGTGCGCACCATAAATCCATTGGCGTGGGTAAAAGCATCCCAGGCAATATGTGTGAACATTCCAAACAGGGCAGAATAGCAAAATACAATAAATTTAAATCCTAAGCTCCCATGCTGCTTATTCCTTGCTGTATCCTGCAGGAACCATGGCAGGTGATCTATTAGCGGGCGATGGATAAAAGTATGAAATATAAAATAAACCAATGCGGCTAAGGGCAGATTAAAGAAAAAGAACCCGGCCAGTTCGTGTCCGATCTCTCCGGCTGGCCTGCCCCTTAAAAAATATTCGAAATCGGGGGCCATACTGCCAAGGACCAGGGCGGAAAAATTGATGTATTTGCTTTTTCTGGAAAACAAGAGGACGGCAGCTGGGTGTGCAAAAGTTAAAGGCATATTGAAATCTCCTCCATAATCGCTCTGATACTAACATTAAAACCGATTACAATACTTCGCAAATCTTTTTATGCAGACTTTTTAAAAAGTTAATCAAAATTTTACAAAAAAAATCACTATCCTATTCTCTCATTTGTTAAAATGTATATGGGACTGTCGGAATGATGCTAAAAGTAACAATAAACAGAAATTAGCATGATTCTTTAGTCGTGTTTAACCATATTGCTCTATAACTTAAACTGGGGGGAACGGTTGAATGTCTTACATACCAAAGTCTTATCGCAAATTTTTAGCAGTAGCAGCTACTGCTGCAGTGGTTACCTCTGCAGCATCTCCAGCAGCATCAGCTGCAGAAGTGAAGAAATTTCCTGATGTCAAGGAAAGCCATTGGGCAGCAAAGGAAATTCAAGCCCTGGTAAGCGCGGGGATTATTAAAGGATATGAGGATGGAACGTTTAAACCTGGACAGGCAATAATCAGAGGCCAGGCAGCCCACCTGCTGGCGGAAGCCCTTGAACTTCCTGTGCCGGCAAACCTGGAAGTATTCTCAGATGTCAGCAAAGATTCATTCTATGCTAAATCAATTGCAGCTGCTAAAGAAGCTGGCATATTTGAAGGAGCGTATGGGAAGTTCGGCCTTAAGGATGAACTGACACGTGAACAGATGGCTTCTGTATTGGTCAGAGCCTTTGATTTAAAAGATAATAATACAGAAGTTTCTTTTACAGACTGGGATAAAATTAAAGAGGTTCACCAGGAGGATGTAAAAATCCTCGCTCAGCATGGAATTACAATTGGGATGAAGGATGGTTCGTTTGATCCAGCCAGTCCAGTAAATCGCGCTTCATTTGCAGCCTTCTTGTACCGTGCCCTGGAGAATGCCAAGAACAATGACTATTTTGAGTTATCATTAATGCATACAAATGACACACACGCTCACCTTGATTCTGTTGCAAAGAGGGCAACAGCCATAAATGAGGTAAGGGCAGAAAAGCCGGATGCTTTATTGCTTGATGCCGGCGATGTAATGTCTGGAACATTGTACTTCAATGAATATAAAGGACAAGCTGACCTTGAATTCATGAACATGCTTGGATATGATGCCATGACATTCGGCAACCATGAATTTGATTTAGGATCAAGCCCAGAAGGACATAAAGCCTTGACTGAATTTGTAAAAGGAGCATCCTTCCCGCTTGTCAGCTCTAATGTAGATTTCTCGAAGGATGAGCTGTTTAATGGCCTTTTCCATAGCGGAGAAGTTACCGAAAAACCGGCGGATGGCAATATCTACAATGGTATTATTAAAGAAGTAAACGGAGAGAAAATCGGTATCTTCGGATTAACGACTGCTGAAACAGCAGATATCTCCAGCCCGGAAAAAGTGGAATTCAAAAATTATATCGAAGAAGCTGAAAAGACAGTCGACGCATTTGAAGAAAAAGGGGTCGACAAAATCATTGCGCTCTCCCACCTGGGATATGATGATAACGCTGCTTATGATAACGACCTTGAACTGGCTAAGTATGTCGACGGCATTGATGTAATAGTTGGAGGCCACAGCCATACTGAATTGGATAAGCCGGTCGTCATCATGAAGGATGAAAACGGTGCTGTGAAGGATCCTACCATCATTGTTCAAGCGTACCAGTACGGTGATTTCCTGGGAACATTGGATGTCGACTTTGATGATGAAGGAAAAGTGGTAGGACAGGCAGGAAAATTAATCAAAGTAGCAGATCAGAAAGAAGATCCAAAGGCTGCGCAGCTGCTTAAAAAGTACTCTGATAAAATCAGTGAAGTAAAAAACACTGAATCAGGCGGCACAGCAGTTAAGGCTCTCGCTAATCCGCGTACTGGGGAAGGCAGCACAATCAGTGTAAGAAACAGCGAAACTGAGCTTGGAAACCTAATTACGGACGGAATGCTGGATAAGGCGAAAGAATTGAAGCCGGAGACAGTGATTGCCATGCAAAATGCAGGCGGAATCCGTGCCCCAATCGATGAAGGCTCTATCACATTAGGAGATATCCTGACTGTTATGCCTTTCGGAAATACATTGGCAACAATGAAGCTGACTGGTGCAGAAATTACAGAAGCCCTGGAGCATAGTGTTAGCCAGGCTCCAAAAGAAAACGGCGGATTCCTTCACGTATCAGGATTGAAAGTGAAGTATGACAGCAGCAAGCCTGCTGGCAGCAGAGTCGTGTCAGTTGAGGTTGAGGAAAAAGAGGGCGAGTTCACTGCACTCGACAAAACAAAAGAATACACAATTGCCACAAATGCCTTTACAGCAAAAGGCGGCGATGGATTTGACGTATTTGCTGACGCATACGCAGCAGGCCGTGTAACAGACCTCGGATTGGCTGACTGGGAAAACCTGCGTGATTACGTTGCAAAACTCAAAACAGTAGAACCAAAAGTTGAAGGCAGAATTGTAGACGTAGCAAAGTAAATAATCCAAAAAGTAAACTTAAAAAATAACAAAAGGACAGCGGCACACAGCCGCTGTCCTTTTCACATGCACAAAACTTATGGAGTTGTCCATTCTCGGTGTCAGGCACGGAGCACCGGGCTCGGAGCCAGGCACGCTGCACCAGGTACGAAGCACAAGCAGGGTTTTTAAGCTGTTTCCCAGGTTTCGATTGGAGACATGCTGACTTTCTGGTACAGGTCGCTGATTTCTTTATGAAGCTTGGTGTCCTCTGAGGATAGCTTCAGGAGGAGCTGCATATCATTCAATGCATCGGAAATTTCCCTTAAATGCAAGTGCTGCTTATAGGTCAGGTTTAGCAGTCTGATGATGGACAGCTCCAAATCCCGCCGGTAGTCATCTGCCCATTTGGCCTTGAACTGAGGCAGCAGCTTTGCCGGGATTTTGCCCGCTGCTTTTGCTTTTAAAACCTTCATTGCAGCCCAGTCCTCTGCTTCCAGCGCCTGGTCCAGCAGACGGCTGAACTGAAGGGCGTCAATATCTATATCCCGATTTATCGATATAATATTGTTCTCGATCGTGAAAGGATCCGGGATTCCTCCTCCTTGAAAGATCTTGCGCAGGTGAGTCAGGCTGACGCGAAGCTGATTTTGGGCATTGGCAACCGGAAGTCCAGGCCAAAAAATCTCTGTCAGGATATTTCTTGAAACCGGTCCGTGAAGGCTCAGATAAGCGAGAATTTCCTTTGCCTTCCGCTGGTTCCATTTTCCTTCAATCACCGTATTGCCGGCTGTCACCTTAAATTCATCAAGCATAAAGAGATGGATTTTATCCTCATTAGGAGGTGGTGTCTCAAACGCAGCCTCCAATTGGAGAAGCAGTTTTTGGGTGTAAGAGCTTCCCGCTTCAGGCTTCACTTCGGCCATTACTGCCGGGCTGGCCAAAAACTCACGGCATTTGGCCACAGTCAATTCAGGCTGATCCAGTTGGATTAAATGGGAAGCGGAAGGGATGATATATTTTCTGCTCTGCCTGATATAGTCGCTGCTTAGCATGACGAGGGAGGCTGGATAGAAGTGATCAAATTCCCCGGCCAAAAATAAAACAGGTATATTCATATGTCTAAAATTAATGATTGAATGCCCGGATATTAATTCCCTTGCCAAAGAATATGTATACAAATCAAGCCTCGAGCAGGCATCCTTTAACAGAAAATAATTGGATCCAATCGATTTATAAAGGAGATGGCTGATCCAAAAATCTGAAAGCCCTTCTTTGTCCAGAAGCGGCAAGCTATCCTCTGAGGGGGCTTTTCTGATGCAATCAGCCAAATTTACGGCAGGGGTTGAAAAGACAATGAACGAAAGGATGCTGTCCGGGTTCAGTTCCTGCCATTGGGAGCCAAAGTACGCCCCCAGGCCCTGCCCGACAAAGTGGAAACAAGTGGAACGTGTCTCTGCCAGGATAGATTCGAAATCCATATTTAAAGTATTCCATTCCAGAGTTCCCTCTGCAGCGCTGCTGTGCCCGTGCCCTCTAAAGTCAAATGTTATAGTGTGATAGTTTGCCAACTGTGGAAGAATAAGCTTCCAAACAGTGCTGTCAAGACCCAGTCCGTGTGCGAGGACCAAGGTCTCAGCATCCGGGTTGGCTGATCTATTCAACTCAAAGCTTATTCCTCGTTTAGTCGTCTTCATGTTGTCCTCCGATGGTTCATTTTGGTAAAAGTTATTAACTTTATTATCGGCATAACTTTACCTTTTTTTAGAAAAAATAAAACTTTAGAATATAGAGGTTCAGAAACTTTTGGCCTATTTTTTAAACTATGTCTTTTCTGTGATTGAAATACAAGGACAAAAGTAATATGATAATAGTATGAAAATTGAAAAAGGCAAACTTATTGAAAAGTAGGGACGCAAAGCCGCGAGTCTAAGGCGCAAGCTATGATCGTCGGGCTGCCAGGGTGATAACGTGGAATAGCTTTGAATCTAATTCTTAGTACTTTCAGAGCTAATCGGCCGAACCTTTTGGCGCAGTTACTGGAAGGAAAGGATGAGAAAACATGAGTTTTTTTGGTACAGCGGAGTTTTTTGAGGAGCAGCTGAGAAAGGCTGCAGAGAGCGGAAAGAATCTCTCAGTGAGCATATCACAGCTTGAGCAGGAGCTGAATTATAATTTCATCTGTACAGACAGCCTCCGCAAGGAATGCCTGGCCAACCTGATGGCTGCAGGCAGGAAGATCGATCGCCAGCTGTCATCATATAGCGAAAAACATGCTGCAGTTGTGTAGCAAAAAAAGAGAGTGGAGGAATTATTCCTTCACTCTCTTTTTTCTATTTGCTGATCAGGTTGCAAATGGGTGACAGGCACCTGAATATTCTGAATTCGGCCGAAAATTAATTCTCCATCTTAGCCGCAGCCTTTTTTTGCACGCTGGTTCGACAAATTACGGGAGGCAAATGTCACTATTTGTTACCAAAAAAAGGTTTATTATTATCTTTATAAAGGGTAGATATACCCATCTTTAAATTTTGTGAAATGCAAACTTATTGAAAAATAAGGGCGCAAAGCCTCGGGTCTAAGGTTCCATAGGGCTATGATGGCCGGGCTGCCGCATTAGGAGACTGTTGAGATGGGGTTGCCGGAAAAGGTTGATAGGGATTGGCTTGAATTGATCTTAGAAGCAAAGAGCAGCGGGATTTCATTAGAGGAAATCCATAGCTTCATCAATGGCACTCACCTATATTGGAGTTCAGCACAGAATGAAGAGAAGGGAGATAATTAACAAGGGACAGCGGTTGACTATACATAATGTGACTGTAGTGTTAAATCTAACGGTTTAACACTATTTTTTTGCATACATACTTTTCGACAATATTCGGGAGGTGCCTGTCACCCGCTTCTGCAGTCACCATTCTCTACGCCTCAAGACCTACCCAATCTTACAGTCCTGGTCTATGGAAAAGAGGAGTTTTATCGTGTATTGTTGAATTAAATAAGATAATCTTACTTTTTCTGTCAGGCGGAGAGTTTGGGTGAAACCTATCCCCTCTTCATCCGTATGTACTGGTAAAGCAGGATTTTATGTCAGGAGTCGATATGAATGAACCGGATTGTTTCGTTTCTTATAGGCACAGTACTGGCTGTCCCGCTCGCCGGGTCGGTCTGGACGGTCAGCTATTTCGGATTTGACCAGACGTTTTTCTTATCTGGGCTGATAGCAGGCGGAGCGGCCGCGCTGGTGTATCTATCCGCATTCCAGATCGGGCATGTCCGTTTCCTTAGGAAGCACGGGCTGACGCGAAGGGAATACAAGTATATTAAGACAAACCTTGCAGAAGGGAAAAAGAAAATTTCCCGCCTGCACAAATCATTGTTTGCGATCCGCCATCTTCCTTCTTTGAAGCAGCGGATTGAATTGATGAGGATCACAAGGAAGATTTACAGGCTGACGAAGAAAGAGCCGAAGCGTTTTTACCAGGCGGAACGGTTTTATTTTTCCCATCTGGATTCACTGGTGGAAATGACCGAGAAATATGTTTTCCTTTCCACCCAGCCGAAGAAGAACCTTGAAATCGACCAGTCGCTGCTGGAAACCCGAAGGACCATCAATGAACTCTCCCAGACAGTGGAGAAGGATTTATACGAAGTGATTTCCAATGATATTGATAACCTTAACTTTGAAATAGACGTGGCAAAAAACTCGATCAAAACATGGAAGGAAAACCGATTACCTGAAGAAAGCAGGAGGCTGAAATGAGCGAACAAAACCCATCATTAACGAAAAAGACGAGCAGTCTTATGGATGATATCCTTGCCGATCCATTTGGCGACATGAATGGCGGACCTGCCCTGGAGCTTGCGAAGGAACAAAAACAGGTAAAGCTCATAGACGTAATCCCGGAGGAAAACCGGGCACGCGCCTATCAGATCGCCGAGCAGATCGATCCGCGCAACCACCAGGCCATGATTGCCTATGGGACCCAGGCTCAGACAAAGCTGCTCACCTTCTCGCACAGCATGCTCGAGCATGTCCAAAAGAAGGATATCGGCGAGGTCGGTGACATCATCAATGACCTGATGAAGCGACTCAATGACATGAACCCGGATGAATTGAAGCAGGGCAAGCAGTCGCTGTTTTCCCGCATGTTTGGAAAAATATCCGATTCTGTCCAGGAGATCCTCTCCAAATATCAAAAGACAGGCGCCCAGATCGACCGGATCAGCGTAAAGCTGGACCGCAGCAAAAATGTCCTTTTATCTGATATCCATATGCTCGAGAAGTTATATGATACGAACAAGGAGTATTTCCACGCTCTCAATGTCTATATTGCAGCGGGCGAAATCAAGCTCGAGGAGCTTCATGAGCAGACAATCCCGCAGATGAGGAAGGAAGCGGAAGCATCAGGCGACCAGATGAAATTCCAGGAAGTCAATGATATGCTTCAGTTTGCGGACAGGCTGGACAAGAGGCTGTACGATCTGAAGCTGAGCCGGGAAATAACGATTCAATCCGCTCCGCAGATCCGCCTGATCCAAAACACCAACCAGGCCCTTGTCGAAAAAATTCAGGCATCCATCAACACCGCCATCCCCCTGTGGAAAAACCAGGTGGCGATTGCCTTGACCCTTATCCGCCAGCGCCATGCGGTTGAAGCCCAGAAGCAGGTTTCAAAAACAACAAATGAGCTGCTATTGAAAAACGCGGAAATGCTGAAAACCAATACCATTGAAACCGCCAAGGAAAATGAGCGCGGCCTCGTGGATATTGAAACGCTCAAGAAAACCCAGGAAAACCTTATTTCCACACTGGAAGAAACACTCCGGATCCAGGAGGAGGGCCGCAATAAGCGGCGCCAGGCAGAAAGTGACCTGGCTTCCATGGAAAATGAACTGCGCCAGAAGCTGCTTGATATAAAAAGTTCGTAAAAGCCTGCACTGCAGGCTTTTTTATTTTGCTAATTAGGTTTATTTTCTGTTGGTTAGGGTAATTATCCACTAGTCCTCGATAAGTGCCAATTTTTGTATATACATAAAAGGGGCCATATGTCACCCACTTTTGCTGGTAAAATGGATATTTTCTTAAGGAAATTTGACAAAATACCGCAAAATAGGACAAAAGTCTGTTAATATGGTAAAGGATTTACCGATATTAAAGGCGTATGTCTTTTCTAAGGGCAAAATCACTGAAAAGTGATGACGCAAAGCTAAAGGGGCCTCTGCCAAATCGGCAACGCCAGCCAGCTGCCATCATACTAGAAGGAGTTTTGAGTTGATGTCTAA
The DNA here is from genome assembly GCF_020171945.1 of Bacillus infantis. Classification (GTDB taxonomy): domain Bacteria; phylum Bacillota; class Bacilli; order Bacillales; family Cytobacillaceae; genus Bacillus_AB; species Bacillus_AB infantis_A. The sequence goes on from NZ_JAIVAP010000006.1 coordinate 280,994, forward strand.
ATATTGGATGACACCTGAGGAAATACAGAAGAAGAAAGCAAGAAACAAAATGCTATTATACGTATCTTTTTTTACAGCTACAATTTTAATCAGTGCGATTGTGACCTTGCTTGCCAATCAAATTTAATCAGCATAGTAAAAGAATGGCCTCTCTGGAGGCCATTTTTTTGTCTCCATATAAGTGGCGGTGTTTTTGGCTGCTTTCTTTTGACTTTTCTCTCCAGTCTGTCCGCAGTGGCTTCAGCCATCGAATCCCCGATATTCGGTTTGTTTAGCCATTCACCATGCCTTTGTCGAACAAATCCTCCCATCTGTCCAGGACGATAGTCATTGTTCTGGCGTCGGATGAGCCTTGACTAGGTCCTCTTTGGTATAGACATCTATACACTTATTTCGTTAACCTAAAGATGTAATTATTTGAATTTTTAAACTAAAGGAGGAGGGCAGAAGAAAATCCGTTCTGTTCAGAGATGATAAAAGGAGGAATAAGATGAAGAATAAGTCTGTGAAAGTGACATTGGCTGCCATCCTGAGCCTCAGCGCTGTGGCACCTGCAGTTATGGCAAGCGACAGTACTGAAGCAAAAGAAAGAGCGGGGGATCCGGAAATGAGTTCTTCAAAGTTTATGCCTCCTGTTCCATTTTCATGGGATCATCCGGGAAAATCATCGCCGGTGCTTCACCCGGGATCTGCCAGGGGTGCAGGTATGGTTGAGGGCCCGCTCAATGAAATCGATGGAATCATGGAGGATATGATTGATTCCAGGGTGATGCCCGGTGCAGTGGCACTTGTGGCCCGCCGCGGCCATATCGTTAAGCACGAAGCATATGGCATGGCTTATCAGTACAAGGATGACGGAATGACAGAAGCCGAGCAGCCTATCTCCATGGCGAAGGACACCATCTTTGACCTTGCTTCCATCAGCAAAATCTTTACAACAACAGCCGCTATGCAGCTGTATGAAAAAGGCCTCTTCCATCTTGATGATCCGGTGGCTGATTATCTGCCTGAGTTTGCAGCCGGCGGCAAGGAAGAGGTGACCATCAGGCAGCTGATGACCCATACCTCCGGATTCACGGCCTGGATCCCTCTTTATTCACAGGGAAACAGCCGCGAAGACCGTATCTCGAACGCCCTGCAATATCCGCTTGCCAATGAGCCGGGGAGCACCTATACATACAGCGACCTCAACATGATCGCCCTCGGAGCCCTTATTGAAAAACTATCAGGCAAACGCCTGGACGAATATGTTAAAGAGCATATTACCAAGCCTCTTGGAATGAATGATACCATGTATAATCCGCCTGAAAGTCTGAAGGACAGGATTGCAGCGACTGAATATCAGCCTGCCCTTGGGCGCGGCCTTGTCTGGGGCGAGGTCCATGATGAAAACGCATGGTCGCTTGATGGCGTCGCCGGACATGCAGGGGTATTCTCCACGGCAGGAGACCTGGCGAAGTTTGCCCATATGTACGTAAACGAAGGCACATATGGAGGCAAGCGAATCTTGAAAAAAGAAACAGTCAGGACGCTGACGGAAAATCAGATTCCCCAGTTTCCCGGCGATGACCACGGCCTCGGATGGGAGCTGAATCAGGGATGGCTCGGTGATGCACTGACAGATAAGGATTCACTGAGCCACACAGGCTACACAGGCACATCGGTTGTCATCTCCCAGAAAAATGACACCATTGCCATCCTGCTGACCAACCGGGTCCATCCGACAAGGAATACCGTTTCAACGAATCCTGCCAGAAGGGCATTTGCAAGGCAGGTGGCAGACAGCATTCCGGTCAGCATCCCCGGCAAGAAGCCCGCGTGGTTCTCTGGCTATGGAGATAACACAGAAAAGAGCCTGACAGCTGAAGTCGAACTGCATTCGCAGGCAGTTCTCTCTTTTGAAACCTGGCACAGGATTGAAGAAAACAGCGATTATGGCTATCTGGAAATCTCGGCAGACGGCACAAATTGGACTGAAGTCAAGACCTTTACCGGAAACACCGAGAGCTGGAGTACGGTTAAAGCCGAGCTTCCTGCAGATACTAAGCTCATTCGCTTTCGCTACAAAACCGATGCCACCGTCAACGGCAGAGGCTGGTATTTGGATGATATAAAAATCTCGCCTAAAAAAGGCAAACTCATAAAGCCTGAGTTTGCGAGTGAAGACTGGCAAAAGCGCAGCTATTAAATGTTGAGGAGGAATGGCTTTGAAAAAGCTCAAAATGATTGTAATGACTTTTCTGGTTCTTATCCTTGGATTCTCCGCCTGGCTGCAGCCTGCAGCGGCGGCAGGCAATAATAAGGTGAAGGATCTCGTCCTCCTGCAGAACCTGCCGGAATTCGAGGTGCAATTCAGCGGAAAAACCCTGCAGCTTAAAGCACTGCATGTTTATAAGGATGGCCATTTTCTAGGAGTCTCCAAGAATCTTGACTGGAGTTCCTCCAATAAAACGGTCGCTAGGGTATCTGATGACGGAACTGTGACTCTGTCAGGAAAGAACGGCCGTACCTTCATTACCGTAACAGATGGAAAAAATAAAGACCGCATCGCCATTGATGCGAAGGATCGCAAAGCCGGCTTCCAGGCAGAGATCCGCAAGGAAAAATCAAAGCGCTATCAGCTGATTGACGGGGCTGTCAAAGCAATGAAGCTCGAAGAAAAAGTCGGGCAGATGCTCATGCCGGATTTCCGGACTTGGAAAGGCCAGAATGTAACAGAAATCCAGCCGGAAATTGAAGCGCTGGTGAAAAAATACCATCTCGGGGGCGTCATTCTTTTCCGCGAGAATGTCGTGACAACCGAGCAGACAACAAAGCTGGTTTCACAATACCAGGATGCTTCTGAAAAATACGGGCTCCTGATGACGATTGACCAGGAAGGAGGCATTGTCACCCGCCTGCAGTCCGGAACTGATATGCCGGGCAATATGGCCCTGGGTGCCGCCCGCTCTCCGGAAACCGCCGAAAAGGTGGGGAAAGCCATCGGTGAAGAGCTTGCCGCCCTCGGCATCAATACGAACTTCGCACCTGTTATGGATGTCAATAATAACCCTGATAACCCGGTCATCGGCGTCCGCTCCTTTGGGGAAGACCCTGAGCTTGTAGCTGAAATGGGCGTAGCTTATACAAAGGGACTGCAGTCAGCAGGCGTCGCGGCAACTGCGAAGCACTTCCCTGGCCACGGCGACACAGCAGTCGATTCTCACCTTGGATTGCCTGAGGTCCCGCATGATAAAGAGCGATTGAAGGAAGTGGAGCTTTATCCGTTCCAGAAAGGCATGGAGGCCGGCATTGATGCCATCATGACGGCACATGTCACCTTCCCGAAAATCGATGATACAAAAGCCATTTCACAGAAAACGGGTGAAGAAATTGCTATCCCGGCAACCCTTTCCTACAAAGTTCTCACAGAATTGATGAGGGAAGAAATGGGCTATAAGGGAGTCATTACAACAGATGCGATGAATATGAACGCCATCGCTGAGCACTTTGGTCCGGTTGACGCAGCCATCCGCTCCGTCAAAGCAGGAACAGATATTGTCCTGATGCCGGTCGGACTAGAATCAGTCGCTGAAGGGCTACTGGCTGCTGTTAAATCAGGAGAAATCTCGGAAAAACGGATTGAAGCTTCTGTAAAGCGGATTCTGACTTTGAAGCTCAAACGGGGAATCATCAAAGAAGAAACACCGCAGGATCTGAGCGAAAAGATTGCCAATGCCCTTGAAGTCGTAGGCTCTGAGGAACATAAAGCGATTGAAAAGGAAGCTGCCCAGAAATCGATCACCCTTGTTAAAAACGAAGGAGCCCTTCCGCTATCAGCGGCAGACAGCGATACTATCCTCGTCATCGGCAACACCTATATTAACGATTTGGGGAAGGCAGTAAAAGCCCGCCATGCTAATACAGAAATCATTGCAACAGCTGACTTCAGCCTCACGGCAGAACAGCTGGAAAAGGCCAAAAATGCAAAGGCAGTCATCGTCGGTTCACATACATCTAATGTTTCCGGCCGCTCGCCTGACAGCGCCCAAATGAAAATGATCAACAAGCTGATCAGCGAGACAGATGCACCAGTCATCACAGTAGCCATCCGCAATCCTTATGACATCATGGCCGTGCCAGGCACAGATGCCTATCTTGCGCAGTACGGCTTCCGCCCGGCAAGCTTTGAAGCATCTGCAGCTGTCATTTTCGGAGAGTTCGCACCTACTGGAAAGCTTCCGGTTACAATCCCGTCGCTTGAAGGCGGAACTTTGTATGAATATGGCCACGGTTTGAGCTACTAAAGCAGCTGGCAGGAAGGCAATCTTCCTGCTAAGACTATTTTTTTCAATATGAAGGGTTCCGGTGCCTGGATTCCAGGGCTGGGACTTTTCTAAAAACCAGGGAGGGGTCACATTGAAAAAACGCTTGATCATTATGCTGTCATTGATTCTCGTACTTTCCGCCCTGTCTGCCGCAGCCTTCGCAGATAACGGAAAGCATAAAGGCAAAGATAAGAAAGCGAAGAAATTCGAGCTGGGCATCGAAGTGCTGCTCGATGATCAGAAGGAATTAATAGAAGGAAAGCGCGTCGGCCTGATCACCAATCCGACCGGCGTCGATCAGGAGCTTAATAGTATTGTAGATTTGCTTCATAATGATCCCGAAGTAGAGCTTACCGCCCTTTACGGACCTGAGCATGGTGTAAGGGGAAGCGCCCAGGCCGGGGAATATGTCGAGTTTTATACAGATGAAAAAACAGGCCTTCCTGTGTACAGCCTGTACGGGGCAACCAAAAAGCCGACCCCGGAAATGCTGGAAAACGTTGATGTCCTGCTGTTTGACATCCAGGATGTCGGCACCCGCTTTTACACCTATATCTACACAATGGCCTATGCAATGGAAGCAGCAAAAGAAAATGACATCCCATTCATCGTCCTCGACCGCCCGAATCCGCTTGGCGGCACTGAAGTGGAAGGGCCGGTTCTGGAAACACCGTACAAATCCTTTGTCGGCAATTACGAAATCCCGCTCCGCCATGGGATGACTGTCGGCGAGCTGGCCAAGCTGTTCAATGAGGAATTCGAGATTGGCGCAGACCTGACAGTTGTCAAAATGAAAGGCTGGAAGCGTGATATGTATTATGACGAAACTGGCCTCCAATTCGTCATGCCATCACCGAATATGCCGACGTTGGATACCGCTCTTGTATATCCGGGAGCTGCCTTGATTGAAGGCACCAATGTTTCGGAAGGCAGGGGGACAACCAAGCCATTCGAGCTCATCGGAGCACCGTTCATCAATGCCGATAATCTGGCACAGCAGCTCAACAGCCTGAACCTGAAGGGAGTCAGCTTCCGGGCTGCATCCTTCACACCATCGATTTCCAAGCATGCCGGCAAACTGTCCCATGGCATCCAGATCCATATCACAGACCGTGATGAATTTGAACCAGTTAAAACCGGACTGCATATCGTCAAAAGCATCCATGACCTGTATCCGGAGGACTTTGCATTCCGCGCTGAAGACAGCCGCGGCATCTCCTTCTTCGACCAGCTCATCGGAAACGGCTGGGTCCGCGACGCCATTGATGAAGGAAAATCCGTCGAATGGATTGAATCGCAGTGGAAGGATGAGCTTAAAGATTTTAATAAAGTGCGTAAGGATTATTTGATGTACTAAGCTGGTGCCAGGCACCGCCGCTTGTGATGCGGCGGTGTTTTTGTGTTTTGCCGGGCGATGGGGCCTGGCGTGGGAGCGATGGGATACATGAATGAGTGTTTAAGGAGTGAGTCATGCATACGAAGAGCCTGCTGGGATACATGAGAGAGCGTTTTGTGAGTGAGTCATGTATACGAAGAGCCTGCTGGGATACACGAGAGGGCGTTTTGTGAGTGAGCCATGTATATGAAGTGCCTGCTAGGATACATGAGAGAGCGTTTTGTGAGTGAGTCATGTATACGAAGAGCCTGCTGGGGTACATGAGAGGGCATTTAGAGAGTGAGTCATGTATACGAAGAGCCTGCTGGGATACATGAGAGGGCGTTTTGTGAGTGAGTCATGTATACGAAGAGCCTGCTGGGGTACATGAGAGGGCGTTTTGTGAGTGAGTCATGTATATGAAGAGCCTGCTGGGATACATGAGAGAGCGTTTTGTGAGTGAGTCATGTACACGAAGAGCCTGCTGGGATACATGAGTGAGCGTTTAGAGAGTGAGTCATGTATACGAAGAGCCTGCTGGGATACATGAGAGGGTGTTTTGTGAGTGAGTCATGTATACGAAGAGCCTGCTGGGATACATGAGAGAGTGTTTTGTAAGTGAGTCATGTATACGAAGAGCCTGCTGGGGTACATGAGTGAGTGTTTTGTGAGTGAGTCATGTATACGAAGAGCCTGCTGGGATACATGAGAGAGTGTTTTGTGAGTGAGTCATGTATACGAAGAGCCTGCTGGGATACATGAGAGGGCATTTAGAGAGTGAGTCATGTATATGAAGAGCCTGTTGGGATACATGAGTGAGCGTTTAGAAAGGGAGTTATGTATACGAAGAGCCTGCTGGGATACATGAGAGTGCGTTTAGAGAGTGAGTCATGTATACGAATAGCCTGCTGGGATACATGAGAGACCGTTTAGAAAGGGAGTCATGTACACGAAGAGCCTGATGGGATACATGAGAGGGCGTTTTGTGAGTGAGTCATGTATACGAAGAGCCTGCTGGGATACATGAGAGAGCATTTAGGGAGTGAGTCATGTATCCCAAAACATTTTCCCTCATAAGCAGCTCTCCCCTCTCCCAAAACATTTTCGCTAAAGACACGACTCCCTTTTACAGCCTCCGAAACCGGGTAAAAATAATAAAAACACAACATGAAGGACGTGATACCATGCCGCAAAAAGCCTATTTGATCAACACAAACCGTTCAGGCTGCCCGAATGGGAGGGATGAGAGGGATATGCTGGCTAATGCGAAGTGTGCGGCCTATTTTTCGCCGTGGAAGGAAAAGATCAAGAAGCTGCAGGAAGGGGATCTCGTGTTTTTATACAGCAACAAGAGGGGGATTATTGCACGGGGAGTGGCGACAGGAATTGTTCAGGCAGCCGATCATGAAGATGAGAACGGCATCCACTGGGATGAGGAGTATTATATGAAACTCCATGACTTCGATATTTTATCTTCCCCTATGCCTGCGGCCAGCATTTGCAGTGCTGCCGGGCAAAGGATTATGTTCGGCCAAACATTGACGCCGTTAAGAGGAGAGACGGGGAAAGCCATTTGGGATGTGATTACAGAGCATTATAATACCCGTTGAAACTTCTCCGTCTTCATTGTTGCATAAAGACCTTTCGACAAAATCCGGGAGGTGCCTGTGCTCGACCCCCTTATAATGGACAAATAGACCATCATAATTCGGTGATATACTAACATATAAGGGGGAATTAAAATGAACAAGCCTACTCGTAAAAGACACCTTGATCCCGATAT
>NZ_JAIVAP010000007.1 GCF_020171945.1 Bacillus infantis
GAAAGACTGAATGAAGAGATCAACCAGGACCGTGAGGCTCATGGGAAAAAACCTTTTCCTCCGGACAAGTTTGAAAAAGAAGAGTACAAGGAAATCAAAGAGAGCACAACCGACCCGGACAGCGGTTACTATGTAAAGGATGAACGGACGAAACAATTCGCCTATTCCTACCACGCTGCAGCTGACCGTAACGGGTTTGTACTTGGTGCTATTGTCACTCCTGGAAATATGCATGACAGTCATATCCTTGAGCCTTTGGTGGAGAGAGTAATTGAGAAAGTTGGAAAGCCTGAAGCTGTAGCCGCGGACGCTGCTTATAAGACCCCTGCGATTGCACAGTATTTGTTAGGAAACGAGATTAAACCAGCATTACCGTACACTCGTCCCCACACAAAAGATGGATTCCTGAAAAAGCAAGATTATGTCTATGACGAGTACTATGATTGTTATATCTGCCCAGAAGGGCAGTTGCTGGAGTATGTCACCACGACGAAGGAAGGATATCGTCAGTATAAGTCTAAACCAGAAATCTGTAAAAATTGCCCATTACTTTCACAATGTACATTGAGCAAGAATCACCAGAAGGTGATTCAACGACATGTCTGGCAAGATGCTTTGGAAGAAGCTGACCATCTTCGTCACCAAGATGATATCAAGGAAATTTACGAAAGACGAAAAGAAACCATCGAGAGAGTATTCGCCGATGGAAAAGAAAAGCATGGTATGCGATGGACAACCCTAAGGGGATTAAAAAAATTGTCTATGCAGGCGATGCTTACTTTTACTGCCATGAATTTAAAAAAGATGGCCAACTGGACATGGAAAGAGCCAGAAATGGTCTAAGAGAATGCCTCGTCGAGGCACCAATATTCTTGAAATACAAGAAAAAACTCAAAAGGCACTTCGAATGGACACATTCGAAATGCCTTTTGTCTACAATCTGAAAGGATCCGGAAACGGATCCTTTTTTTATTAGCATACGTTCATAACTATTCCAACTTTGGCAACAATATCGGTAACGCTAAAAAGATGCGGTGATATGAGTGAAAAAGAAAAGCTGGATGAAAAAGCCACGCATCCAAAAAGATGTTGAGTTTAAGGACTGGGAAGAAACACTTGTTAAATCAGAGGACTATAAAAAGACTTTCTATCATAACCAGAAAACGGGACTGAGATTCGGTTTTTCCTTTATGTCCACACTTGTGGATGAGAGCATCCTCCAAAAAGGGGTCCTTCCTTATCTTCAGGGAGAGGAATTTACCCGGATCGAGGATGTCAAAAAGATTATCCCTATTCCAGATGTAAGTGTCTCTGAGGACCCTTCGGAAATTGAACAGAAGCTTTTCAATGGCTATGTAATGGTGACGATTGAAACAGAAGTAAAGCATTTTGCATTTGTTGCAGCCCAGAAGGAAGTTGTCAGAAGCCTGACCCAGCCTGAGGTGGAGTTCAGCGTCATCGGCCCGAAGGAAGCCTTTGTAGAAGCTATTGACCAGAACCTGAATCTGATCCGGAAAAGATTGTCCATTAAAGAATTGATCATCGAGCAGTATACAATCGGAAAGCTTTCGAAAACGAAGGTCGCCGTCCTGTATATCGAAGGAATTGCCGACAATGAGAATGTCAACACGGTGCGGCAGCGCCTGAAGGATATTGAGATTGACCATATCATGGACAGCTCTTATATCGTTGAAATTATTGCCGACAACCAGAATACAATATTTCCGCAAATCCTGGATTCAGAGAGGCCAGACCGGGTTTCCGGCATTCTTGCAGAAGGAAAAATCGCCATTGTGGTGGATGGCTCCCCTCAAGTGCTGATATGCCCGACGACGCTTGTGGAATATTTCAGTTCTTTTGAAGATTATTATTTGAATTGGTATCTATCTTCTTTCTTCAGGCTTGTCCGCCTGTTTGCGGTTGCCTTTTCTATTTTAATCACGCCCATTTACGTTGCAACACTGTCGTATCATTATGAACTGATACCAAAGGATCTGATGAGCACGCTGATCACTTCCAGGAGGGAGATCCCGCTGCCGCCTATCCTGGAGGCACTATTCCTAGAGCTGACTATAGAATTGCTCCGTGAGGCCGGCGCGCGGCTTCCTACCAAGGTAGGCCAGACGATCGGTATCGTAGGGGGAATCGTCATAGGGACCGCTTCTGTTGAAGCCGGCCTGACGAGCAACGTCCTTCTCATCATCGTAGCTCTCTCTGCCCTGGCGTCCTTTACAACACCAGTCTACCGGATGGGCAATACGATCCGCCTTTTGCGGTTCCCCTTCCTTTTCCTGGCTGAGTTATGGGGACTCCTCGGGATTGTATTTTGCTTCTGCATCCTTATGACACATCTGATCAGGCTAACATCGCTGGGCCGGCCATTCCTGGAGCCGATCTATCCTCTCAGAGTCCCGGATTTAAAGGACGCGCTCATCCGCCTGCCATTTTCAAAGCAGTCAAAAAGGCCGGTATATGTCCGGGCTGAGCAGCCGAAGCGCTTTTCCAAAAAGAAGGCTCAGCAAAAGAAAGACATTGATGAGTAAAACGGAGGGTTATGGCTATGAAGCAGTCCTTGCCTGAAAATGTGAAAATATCCCCCTTCCTGATATTTTATATTATTGTGTCCATACAGATAGGCATCGGCGTTCTTGGGTATCAGCGGATCATTGCCAAAACAGCCGGCTATGATGCATGGATGTCAGTCATCGCGGCCGGCGCCTCTATCCATATCATTCTCTGGATGATGTATAAGACAGCCGAAAATGCAGGAGGAGATTTAATATCCATCAACTCATTCGTTTTTGGAAAGAAAATTGGAAAGATGGTCAGCCTGGTATTTTCTGCTTATTATATCCTGCTGACTGCTACAATCTTAAGGACATATATCGAAGTCATCCAAGTCTGGCTATTCCCGGAATTGAGCACCTTCTGGTTTTCTTTCGGCTTTCTGGTTCTGGCAGCATACGTAGTCAGCGGGGGGCTGCGGACAGTCACCGGCGTTGCCTTTCTTGGCGCCATTCTTCCCAGCTATCTGATGCTTACCTTCGCCTTTGCCATCCCATTCAGCGATTATCGCAATCTTTTTCCTGTATTGGACCATTCCATTAAGGATATTGCACTCGCAGCAAGGGATATGTCGCTGACTTATCTTGGCTATGAAATCTTATTGCTTGTCTATCCATTTTTAAAGGATCCAGGCAAATCAAAAAAATGGGCCCATCTGGCCATTTTCACCACAACCTCACTGTATGTCATCCTGACAATCATTACCTTCGGCTATTTTTCTGAAATGCAGCTGCAGAAAACTGTCTGGGCAACATTGACGATGTGGAAAATCGTTGAAATGCCTTTTGTTGAGCGGTTCGAATATATTGGGATTGCCAACTGGAATTTGATCATCCTCCCGAACGCATGCCTTGCGATTTGGGGTGCAAGCAGGATCGTTAAACGTGTCGCAGGCATCCGGCAGCGCAAGAACGTCATTGGCATCGTTCTTATTTGCCTTGCTGTTTCCAATATATTTGAGACCAGGGAGCAGATTGATCTTCTCAATAATATCGCTTCCCAATTTGGCTTCTATTTTAATTGCGGCTATGTTCCTTTGTTGTTTGCCGGCAGCCTTATTGCAAAGAAGGTGAGGAAAGAATGAGATTACCCAATTATTTATCGCTCATTGTGGTTTGTATGCTCCTGACCGGGTGCCTGGAAAAAGAAATTATTGATGATTTGAATATTGAGAGCGGGATTGCTTATGATTGGGAGGATGATAAATTGAAAGGCACCGCCCTCATTCCTGTCTACCTGCCCGATCAGCCTGTTAAAAATGTCACTTTTACCAGCACCTCCACCTTGAGCAGGGATCTGCTGCTGGAAATGCAGCGCCAGTCGTCTGAACCTTTGGTGACTGGAAGCTTGGAAGTAGGCGTGTTTGGTAAGGAACTCACGCAAAGGGGAATCATTGATGTTCTTGATTCTTTCCAGAGGGATGCAAGCATCGGTGCCAGAGTATTCCTGGCAGTTGCGGACGAAAAGGCCGGCGATATTATGAAAGGGGAATATGGTACAAGGGGAAATGCCATCTATATCTCCAATCTTCTGAAGCATAATATGGAACAGCGGGATGTCCCCAAAAGCAATCTCCAAATCTTTTTGGCATCTTTCTATCAGCAGGGCAAAACAGCTTATTTGCCTAAGCTGAAAAATATGGGCAAGGATAAAGTGGAAATTGCAGGGATCTCCTTATTCAAATTTGATAAAGTCGTAGACGAACTGCCCCCTGATAAAATGTTCTTTTTCAAGCTGCTGGTAGACAAGTACAGCGAGGGCTCCTATAAGATAAAAATCGGGAACGACCAGGCAGCCATCAAAAGCATCAGTTCAAAACATAAAATAAAAATTATAAAAGAGGAGCCCTATAAACTCGCTGTCGAAATAAAAATAAAAGGGATTATCCGGGAGTACTCAGGAAAGCAGCTGACCATTAAAGAGATCAAAGATGTGGAGAAAAACTTCCAGACTCTTATTAACAAGGAAGCGGAAGCCCTCATTACCCGCTTTCAAAAGGAGGGTATTGACCCGGTAGGATTTGGCGCACTTGTTAAAAGCAAAACAAGGGGATTTGATTTTAAAAAATGGGAAGACGAATATAAGCACATGAGCGTAGAGGTCACAAGCAATGTGAAGATACTTGAATCAGGGGTTATAGAATAAAAAAGGACAGGGGCTTCCCTGTCCTTAATCACTGCTTGAAAACATATATTTTTTATAATGGTAGCGGATGGAGAAAATCAGGCTGATGGCAAGCATGCTGCCCATGAGCGAGCTTCCCCCATAGCTGACGAACGGAAGCGGGATTCCCGTGATTGGCAGGAGGCCGATCGTCATGCCGATATTCTGGAATACATGGAAGGTGATCATGCTGATGACCCCAACACAAATATATGTGTAAAAGTCATTCTTCGTTTCCATGCCCACTTTCGTAATATGATAAATCAGCAGGAAAAACAGGCTGATCAGGACACTTGCCCCAATGAACCCGAACTCTTCCCCGACAATACTGAAAATAAAATCAGTATGGCTTTCAGGAAGATATACTTCCCTTGTGCCGTACCCCTTTCCGCTTGTCTCCCCGGAACCGATGGCGAGCAGGGAGCGCGTCAGCTGGAATCCGGTCGTCCCCTGATAATTATAGGGATCAATCCAGGAATAGATGCGGCCGAACTGGTATTGTTTGACGCCCAGATATTTTTCCAGCAGATCGGGGTGCCAGAGCACGAGGTAGAAAATGCCGGCAATCAAGGTGATACCCCCGCCAAATATAGGGAGCAGGAGCTTCCACGTAATTCCTGAAATGAAGATCATTCCGATCATGATTGCAATGAAAACAAGGCTCGTCCCTAGGTCAGGCTGCTGCATCACCAGCATGAGCGGCAGGAACGTGACTGCACCGATTTTCACCAGCAGCCAGAGGTCGGTTTGGATCGTCTTGATCCGATACTTTGGGTGATGGTCTGTTATCACCCTTGCCAGAGCCAGGATTATAAAAACCTTTACGACCTCGGAAGGCTGAAGGGACCCTACCGCAGGGAAGGTATACCAGCTCTTAGCACCATTTATGACCGGTGCAATCCCCGAGGGAGCCACGATCAGAAATCCCAGCAGTGCAATTCCCAGCCCATAGGCATACCAGGAAATCTTCTTCAGCTGATCAGAATCAAGCGTCATAACCGTTCCAATAATGCCGGCCCCGACCACCCACCAAACAATCTGCTTCAGAAGGAAATTATCTTTATACTGGCCCGTCGTCTGCGCGCTGTAAATCGAAATGCAGCTGACCAGGCAAAGCAGCATCAAAATCAGTATCAACCCAAAATCTATACGATAACTAGAATTATTTTTAGAAGTCATAATCGTCTCCTTTTATAGAAAAGCGGAAGGGGCTTGTTCAGGTGCGACAAGCATAAGACGCTTAGGAATAAAAGGCGTTCTTTGCCTTTAATTCCTAAGTGGCTTATGACTCGAGCACCTAGCCCCTGCAGCTGGACAAATAGAAAAGCGGAGGGCGCTTGCTCAGCCTCGACAAGCATAAGACGCTTAAGGATGGAAGGCGTTCTTTGCCTTCAATCCTTAAGTGGCTTATGACTCGAGAGGCTAGCGCCCGGAGCTGGACAATAGAAAAGCGGAGGGCGCTTGCTCAGCCCCGACAAGCATAAGACAAACAGAGCGAAAGGTTTGCTCTTTAACCTTTTGATCTGTTTGGCTTATGACTCGAGAGGCTAGCGCCCGGAGCTGGACAAATAAAAAAGCGGAGGGCGCTTGCTTTACATTGCGCAGGCTGCCAAAACAAAAAATCTACTACAATTCTTCATTATATTTTTTTAAGAGACAAATCACAACTTGTTTCATGCTTCTGGATATTATTTCATTTTTCACTATTCTTTCTCAGTTGCCGGATCAGTCTCCAGCAGGGAAGCTGTCAAAGTACTTGCTGCGGATATCCTCTTTCATCCATTCCAGATTATTGGGGACCTGCGGAATCGAATAGCCGATATAAATAGGCGTTGTTACGAACCGCGGAACGATTTTGGCAAAGATATCATCTTCAAGTTTATAGAAAAACAAATTATAGCTGCTGCATTTGAATGGGAAGCTGTGTAGGATATAGCGGACCGCTGCCTGAATATATACAGCAAAGGCACCAATTTCATCCATGCTTCCAAGCTTTGCATTAAACTCATAAAAACCGATTTTTGGGGCTGTTGAAATATTGAGCAGCGTTTTGCCTTTTTGGCTGATGACAAGTCCTTCAAATTCTTCTTTCCTGATATTCTCTGCATAATCCACTTCATCAAGCCCGACAATCTGCATATGGGGATGCGCGATGGTCCCCCCCGAGAGCGGCCCGTGATTTTTAAAATACAGGACAGATGTGAAGCGGCCGCTACTTTCCATTTCCAACCAGTTTTTTAATCCGAAGCTAAGCAGCTTTTCCAGATGCTCTGAAGAATATGTTGAGATATCCCCGCTGCACTCATCTGATTCGATCAAAACGGTCTGCAGGGTATTTTCGAGTACAGGAAATTTATTTTTCAGCAGAATGATATTATCCTCGACTGCAAGGATATCGGTCAGCTTTTCTCTTTCACAGAAAGGGCAGCCTTGTTCTTTGTCACGAATACTGTTAGGTTTTTTCACTCCGATTGAAGTGTTAAAGTTCAAATGTGTCTTTGTCATATTTCCACCATCCTGCAGGTTTTTCTCCTATAAATCATATCACTGCCTCCTGAATCTGGCGCCTTTTTGCCCTTACGCAGGAAAAAACGGCAGCCTCAGAGCTGCCGTTTCTCTCCCTATTCATTGACGGTCAGAGGAAAATCCGAGTGTTCATGCAGCCCTTCTGAGTTTTCCACATGGACAGTCACTGTATAGCTGCCCGCCTCTGCAAAAGTATGCTCTGCAGCATATTTGCCTTCACCTGATTCTGTCAGGTTCACCCACTCGGGAGTGCCTTTTCCTTCTTTCATGATTTCAAGCTTAACAAGCGCTTTTTCAAGAGGAGCCCCATCTTTCTTGTCCACCTGGACCTCAAGGCTCGCTGCCTGTTTCATATGGATATGATCCGGCTTGAGGAAACTGATTGCAGCCTCACCATGATTGTGGGAGGATTCTTCTCCGCCTGTTGCATGGTCATGCCCTTCATCTTCCCCATGTTCATGAGCGGCTTCTCCGTCAGCGCTATTGTCAGCTTCTCCGCCTTCACCGGCTTGTACCTCAGTTTTTGGCATTGTATGCATATCCCTTGCTGTCACATGGACCTGGACCATATAATCGCCATCCTTGCCGAAGGTCTTGGAAGCCTGGTATATTCCTTTGCCTGTATGTTCTGCAGGAAGCATCTCACTCTCATCCTGATTTCCTTCCTGCCAGATTTCAAACTTCACTTCATTTGCATCCTCGACAGCCTCTTCCCCCTGCACTACCTTTACAGAAAGGGTAATTTCTTCATTCAGCTCCACTTTTTCCGGAACATCAAGCTTAGCTTCAAGGATTTCCGGTATTTGTCCCCCGTTCCCCTGGCTGCTTTCATCAGAAGTATTTCCGCAGGCTGCAAGAAACATCACAGCAAGGATATAAACATATAGAAATTTCTTCATTATTTGTCCCTCTTTCATACAGATTACTTTTATAAAGGATACTATACCTCTTAATTGTGAAGTAAGTAAGAAATTACATCAAACATTTGATAACGGAAGCTGTGCCAATAGGTATATTATAGCTCTCATTCCCTCCGGGTCCAAATCCTATAAGAAAAGCACAAACGCCTTGATCCCTGAAGGAATGC
The DNA here is from genome assembly GCF_020171945.1 of Bacillus infantis. GTDB lineage: Bacteria > Bacillota > Bacilli > Bacillales > Cytobacillaceae > Bacillus_AB > Bacillus_AB infantis_A. The sequence goes on from NZ_JAIVAP010000007.1 coordinate 8,342, forward strand.
AGACTAAGTACGCCGTGTCCTGCAGCAGCGTCTGCATAACCCGCAGGCACCGCTGCTGGACAGTAATTAAAAATCTTATAAAAAAAAGCGGCACAAGGAAGTTCCTTATGCCGCATATAAATTATATTAAAGGAGGTAGGGTTGAATAAGTCTGCGTTTGTAAGACTGCCTGATTACAGGATTTCCAGTTCAACAACCAGCGCAAGAAGTACCTGGATCAGCAGGTTGAGTGTCAGGGCTACTTGAGTATCTTCAAGGTTTACAGTACAGTCTTTCGCATTTTCAATATATACGCTCTGGCGGTTAGATTGGTTGATTTGTGTGAATTGAAGCAGATCTTCAGTGATCCTTTCAGCTTGGCCTCCGTCAGCAATTGAGATATTGATGACAATTACGATGGCTACAACGAGGGCTGCCTGCAATGAGGCGGCAACTTGAGTTTCACTTGAATTAACCTCTACATTGAGGCAGTTTTTAAGAACAATGCACTCTCTGGAAAATTGGCCCATATTTGTACCTTGCACGACATCTTTTACATCTCTGTCGCTGCTGTCAAAAATGCCCATAGGATGGCTTGATGAAGGATCCAGGGCATTCCAACCGCTGTTATGGCATGATGCGCCGGCAGCATTGCTTTCACAAAAAACATCTTCTACCTTAGGACGATAGTTTCCACTTAACAATGTAATCTCTCCCTTTATTTTTTTGCCTTATCGGCTTTTTTTCCTAAACGTGCGTTTGGCTTCTTTCTTAGGCTCTTCTTCAGCGGAATCTTTTTTCTTATTTTGTGCTTCAACAAATTCTTTAACTTGCTGTTCCAGATCTTTTACAAGATTGCGGATACGCGTTTTTTCTTCATCTGACAGGCTTTTCTTTTTCAATCCGCTTTCATCGCTTTGATTCCGCTTTAAAAGGTCTTTGACTCTAAGGCTTACAAGCTGGTTCGATAGCTCAGCCATCTTGTTGTTTAGTTCATCCAACACAGTTCACCCCCTCCGAGCGCTTATACTATTTAATATGATTTTTAAGCCGGCAAGTGAGGGCTAATCCCTATCCCGGCTTAAAAGGGCGTTTGTATCGGCTGATGGTGCGCCAATTAAGATGCTTGGCCCTTATACTACTTGTATATGGGATTTCATCCATTTAGTTCGGGCACATCCCCCGAAAGCAAAAAAAGGGCCCTATGCAGGGGCCCTTTTGCGGCATTAAACAAGCAGGCGGCACTATTTGCCGGCCATTGCTTCCTGTGTTTAGTTTTTTAATGCTGCAGCACTGATCAGTCCTTTTCCTCTGCTTCTTCTGCAGCGGTACCATTATGGATTTTAATCACTTTTTGATCCTTTCCATCACCTGCTACAAAATAGCCATTGGAAAAGTCGGTAGACAGCTCCCTGAAAAAGGTGCCAAGAGTACCTTCTTTTCCGTTATCATCAAAGGAAATTCTATATCTGCCTTCTTCTTTTACCAAAGAAGCTTCTATGCCTTTATCCCATTCACCGGCCGGATCGTAGACATCGCGGTTTACTTCAACAAGATGGAGGTCAACGCCTTCAAGAAGCTCGAACAGATGATTGACGAGGGAATGCTTGACGACCATTTCCCATTTGCTCTGAATGGCGTGGGCCATGACGATTTGAGTGGCGGACTTCTCCCGCACTGTTTCGGCGATTAAGTCAGAAACTTTTTGTCCGTTCTTATATTTTTGGATGGCTGGAAGGCCGTATTTTTCAGCCAGTGATTCGAACAGCATCTTCGTTTGTATCTGGTTGAAATCAAGATCCTTTTCCTGCCCCGGGAGCACTGACAATACATAGCACTTCCCTTTAAACGCATCGGCAAGGAGCTTCCCCCTCTGAATGAGCGTTTCAGCATGCTGAGGGCTGCTTACACATACCAGTATCGTTTCCAGCAAAATCATTCACCTCGTTTAGAATTTTGCCTACATTATAGCATAGCCTGTCAGAGCACCCCAGCCATAAGCGGTTGATTCAGGCATCCCCTTTTAGCCGCTGCATATAAAAGATTTTTGATGGGATGATAATGATGAACTTAAGATAAGGAGGGGAAAAGCGATGACAAAAAAGTATAATAAAGGCAGCAATAACCAAAACTCCCCGCGGGCCGGCCTGTCCGAGCCAATCAGCGGCGACAACAGCAAAGGGAATAAACACAACAAAGATCAAAAAAGCAAGACTGACGCGGACTAACCGAAATGCGGAGGGCGCTTGTTCAGCC
>NZ_JAIVAP010000008.1 GCF_020171945.1 Bacillus infantis
AGCCCCGACAAGCATAAGACGCTTAAGGATAGAAGGCGTTCTTTGCCTTCAATCCTTAAGTGGCTTATGACTCGAGGGGCTAGCGCCCGGAGCTGGACAATCCGAAATGCGGAGGGCGCTTGCTCAGCCCCGACAAGCATAAGACGCTTAAGGATAGAAGGCGTTCTTTGCCTTCAATCCTTAAGTGGCTTATGACTCGAGGGGCTAGCGCCCGGAGCTGGACAATCCGAAATGCGGAGGGCGCTTGTTTAACAGGCTAAAACCGCCACATCCTGTGGCAACGCCTGCATGACCCGCATCCTGCGGGCCCAGCATAAAACGCTAATGCCAGCCTATACAAGGCTGGCTTCTTTTAAGCGATGGAAGCATCCATGCTTTCGCGGGCTGGATCTGCCTGCAGGTAATCAGCCAGACTGCCTTTATATACAAGATGAAGCGGAAAGACTTTCTCCAGCTCATGCGGCTTGAGCAGCGATACAGGCTTTTCCACCCGGCATCCGCCAGTTTCCTTGAGGATGGTTCCGACGAATTCAGAGCAGAAGAAAGCATTGGACCTGTTATATTCCCAGTTGAACAGCACGGCAAATAAACCGAGGAGATTATATTTATAATGATGCCTGTTTTCTTCAAAAAATTCGGCCTGCTCCTGCATCCTGCCATACTCCTGCTCGCTCACCGTATAGGCATAAACCGCGCAGCGGGCCTTTGCAAACAAATCCGCGCGCACATCTTCTTTCACGAATCCGCCGGAGAACGGATTGGCAGGATTAATCCTCCCGAAGCTGTATACATCCAGCAGCCCTTCATCAAATGAGATGGACGCATGATTAAGTTCTTTTCCAGTAAAAATCCGGATCAGCTTTGTGAATAGAGTTCCTGTATCGGTCAGCAGTACAAATACCTGGCGATGGCCCATTTCTTTTCCCTCCTGAAAAAAATGAAGGGAAATGCGCAGTGGCGACCGTGCTGCCCTTCTCCATAATCATACAGCCACAATGCTCCCTCAAAGAACGAACTCTGGTATTATTTGCTTCTAAGACCCTAGGCCTAGATGATCGGGATTAATGATTGAAAACATCAGCAGATCATCAAACTTCCCGCAGGTATACTCATAATTCCTCAATAGTCCTTCACGGATAAAGCCGCATTTTCCGAAGAGGCGCTGGGATTGGAGGTTTGCAGGTTCAATCAGCGCCTGGATCCTCATCAGATTCAGATTCTCAAAGCCATACCGGATGATCGCCCCAATTGCTTCGGTGCCGATTCCCTGATTCCAATAGGCAGGATCCAGCTCAAGCCCTATATCTGCCCGGAAATGGCCGGAATCCATATTCAAAAATCCGCAGCTTCCAATCAGCTCTTTTCCGCCCTTTAAAGAAATTCCCCATCGGACACCCGTGCCTTCCTTCAGTATGCGCTCATACCAGCCGATTTCAGAGCGCGCATCCTCCAAATCAGCGAATGGCTCAAGTCCGTAATATTTCGTCACTTCAGGATCAGAAAGATACCTGAAGATATCAGCTGCATCTTCCATTTTCACTTTTCTGAGCAGAAGGCGGGCCGTTTCGATTTCCGGAAACGATCCCTTCAATTTTTCTTTTATATTATTCATTGGACATACTTCCGTTTCTCAATTTAGTAATTATTCTCCAGCAGCTGACCCAGCCAGTTGAAAGACGGGATTAGTCTCCCACTCTTCACGCAAAAGGCCCATCCGTATTGAATCATAATGGACACCGTTATAGATTCTGCATTTCCGAAGCCTGGCTTCCATCGTCATCCCCAGCTTTTCGCCGACCTTGACCATCCGCTCATTCCCAGACCAGGTGGTGTAGCCGGTCCTGGCAATCGGCTTTGTTTGGAAAAGATGGCTGATCCATAGTTTCAATGCCCTTGTCCCGTAGCCGCCGTTCCAATATTCCGGCGAATATATAACGATTCCCATCTCCAGCCACAGAGATGGCTCATGTTCCCAATAATAGCTGACAGTCCCTTCTATTTTGCCGTTGATTTCGATGGCCAGCATATCCTCCTGGTTGACTGCTTGCTCCTTCCTCTGCTCGTATTCAGCAAACGTCAGTGATTTGTGCTCAAAATAGGGTGCGTCCCATTTTTTCCACTCCGGATCCTCTTCCTTATAGGCCAGCTCCCATAACCGGGGCAAATCTTCTTCGGTGATGGTCCGGAGAATAACTACATTGTCAGTCAATAACATAGCTTTACCTCTTCGTTTTTTATTTTTGTAATATTTCCATTATATCAATAAATCCTTTCTCAAAAAATGGAAAATCCCATTATTTCTTCATAATAAAAACCGCCTTAATGGCGGTTTCGTTAAATAGATTAATTGAAGGGCGGATCAATGCTGCTGCCGGCACTCCATGAATAAGTTTTCCCAGGTTTTTTCGCGGGCTGATATTTTCTCATCGGCCCTTTATCAAGCACCTCTTTTAAGAACAGGCCGCCGTCCGGGTTCTGCTGCTTCATCAGCTCCATCAGATATGTAATATCGTCCATCGCCCTGTGGGTTTGATGATCTGTAATATTGTGGGCGGAAAGGAGCGTCGCCAGTTTGCTGTTGGCAAATCCATATTTTTTCCACTGTACTCCCTTCATAGTGCAATACCATTTAAGATCATTTACTTCAGGATACATCTGATACATGAAGCTTCTGTCAAATGATGCGTTATGGGCAAATACAGAGTCGGCTTTATTAAGGAAAAACTGGACTGACTCATCATGGAAAGCCTGCCCTCTTACCATTTCAAATGGAATCCCATGAATCCGGTAGGCACTGCTGTAATTTCTCAGTGCCCTGCTTGAAAGCGGCTCCCTCAGGAAAGACTCCTTTTCCTCAACCTGGAGGATTTCTCCTGTAGCTCCATCATATGAAAACAGAATGAACGCCAGCTCGATGATTTCGTCACCGCCAGGAGCCAGGCCTGTTGTTTCCACGTCGACCAGCAGTCCTTTTTTGTTTATATTCATTTTGATCACCTTTATATTTTTTTGCTTTCAAATAGAAAGCTGGAATTTTTAACACTCTTATATCTATTTCCTATTCTAGTATTTTCGAGGGAAAAATGACAGTTAAACCCTCTTTCTGGTTGAAAAAGGAAATTAAAGGATGCCAAAAGGTGCGGCAGTGACCGCACCTTTAATGCCGCTATAATGAAGCGACCCTTTCATATACATCTTTCAGAGTCATACAGCCTTTACTCCGGACCTTGTTTATATAACAGCACCAAAGCTCAGCAGCCAGGCGGGCATCCTCCAAAGCATGGTGGCGTTCCATGACCGGAATGCCATTATGACCGCACAGATCCTCCAGCCTCTGCAGGTTAAGCTCCGGCTCAGCAATCCGGTACAGAAAAGAGGTATCTATAATCCTGTGCTTAAGAGGTGCCTTGAAATGCTTCCAGTTCGCATTCTGCAGGAAGCTCTTCTCATGCTGGGCATGATGCGCTATAATGGTCCTCGCTTCGCAGAATTCAAAGAACCCTATCAGCACTTCAGGCAGCGGCGGCGCCTCCTTAAGCTGGGAATCCTTAATGCCTGTAAGCTGTTCAATCTGCGGTGAAAGTGTTTTTTCATATCTGATCAGGGAATAAAACTCTTTTTCCTCATTTATCGTCCCATTCTCTATCTTAACCGCCCCTATTGAGATAATCTCATCTCCCTGATCAGGAAAAAAACCCGTTGTTTCAATATCCATGACGACTGACTTCATCCTGTCAAGCGGTACCGACAGCGCTTCCTCTGCCCGTATCTCTTTATTCAGCCTGCGCAGGAAGGCCTGCTGCTGGGAATTCTGCCCGCCCTGCATCCCGCCGAATACACCGGAATTCAGTTTACCCGGCAGTCCTTTCATCATTTGGAACATACTTTCAAAGCCCATTATTGAACACCCTTTTCAATCTTGGCCTGTACAAATTGATGGAGCTTTTTTCCGTCCTTCAGAATATTGCGGAGCTTGGTCCGCTCTTCCTTTGAAAGCTTTCTTACATTCAAATAGTGTGAAGCTTCATAAGAGCTGGCACTGGAGAAAATGGATTCCCTGTAAGACAGCAGAAGGCGGAAATTGCGTTCTGCCTTTTCCAGCACGTCCCCATATTCTGCCTTTTCTGCAAGCCTGCTGATCCTTTCAAGAGTGGAGGTCTCAAAAAGCCCTTCCTTCATCGCCAATAGACGAATGCTGTTGACATAAGGAAGGAATGCAGTCTGCTTCAAGTCAATGCAGCCCTCAAACATCCCTTTTTCCTCGGCCAGGATCTGGCCCAGGGGACCTACAGCCGGTTTTATATGCATGCTGTTCTCCGCAAGTCTTTTCAACAGCCTGGGACTGACCATCATATTAGTGTGCACATAAGACTTAAGCTCGCTGATATACTCTCCGGTTCCTTCCAGGGATCTTGCATCATAAAAAATCTGCAGATACCGGATCGACTCCCAGCTTTCCTCCTCAATCCATTGCTCCAGCTGCCCTTTCCAGGCTTCTGCTGTTTTCCGCCACAATGGGTTGCTGCTCATCACCTTGCCTTCACAATAAGGATAGCCTGCTTCATCCAGGCCATATGAAACTTCCTGTCCCAGCTCCTCAAAATATGCAGCCGCCCCAACTTTCTCTTGAAAGACGATGCCGTGATCCTGGTCACTGATGACCCCCTGCTCCAGCCTGCCTCCGCTGCCGGTCACAAACCAGACAAACTCCGATTCCTCGGGCCTTTTTCCGATCTTTTGCACAGAATGCCTGAACACGTATTTCATTGCTTCATCATGGATTTCATTTATTCTGGCTGTGCTGGAGGCAGCCATGGAGATGCGGCTGTCCTTCCATTCCCTGATTTCTGCATATGACTGAAAATCCTGCATACAAACGCACTCCCTTGATAATAAGAAAAGCGCAAGCGCCTTGCTCACCCTTAAGGAATGCAGACTAAGAACGCCACGTCCTGTGGCAACGTCTGCATGCCACCCATCCTGGGGGCCTCAAGACGATCCTGCCGAAGAGGCGCTCTTTGCCTTTTTGGCAGGATTGGCTTGTGACCTCGAGGGAGTAGGCGCAGCTGCTAGACAATATTCGAAGTTAAAGAATATATTTACTTATCTGCGAAACATAAAGCCTCTCATAAAGAGGCCCTGTGCTATGCTCATGAAGACATTTTGTTATCTTTAGAAAGAAAAACTTCCGGGTACCCATAGCTGCCATGCTCGCTGACATCAAGGCCCATAATTTCTTCTTCCTCAGATACACGCAAGCCATTCATAACCTTTTTCGCTATAAGCAGTATGACAAATGATACGGCAAATGCATAGATGGCAGAGACAGCAACACCCATTAATTGGACTCCGAGCTGCGTGAAGCCTCCGCCATAGAACAATCCGGGCTGTCCGACTGTGGCCAATTCCGGAGTGGCAAAGAATCCGGTTGACAATGTGCCCCATACCCCTGCCGCACCATGGACCGAGAGGGCATATATCGGATCATCGATTCTCAGCTTCTCGAAGAATCGGACACTATAGAAGACAAGTACTCCTGCTGCAAATCCGATGAGGACAGCTGCCCATGTGTCAACGAAGGCACAGGATGCTGTTATGGCAACCAGGCCGGCCAGGGCACCATTCAGCATTGTTGTGATATCAGACTTGCCTAGAGCAATCCATGAAATAAGGAGTGCCGCGACCGCCCCTGCCCCGGCGGCAAGATTGGTATTCAAGGCAACAAAGCCAAAGAATGCTCCTTCAACAGAAACCGTGCTTCCTGCATTGAATCCAAACCAGCCGATCCAGAGGATCAATACCCCAAGGGCTGTGAACACCTGGTTATGTCCGTAAATATTATTGGCAGAGCCATCTTTATTATATTTGCCTATCCTTGGTTTAAGCAGGAGGGTCGCTGCCAATGCCGCCATTGCCCCTGTCAGGTGAACAACAGTGGATCCGGCAAAGTCCTGCTTCCCATGTTCAGCCAGCCATCCCCCGCCCCAGATCCAATGGGCCACCACCGGGTAAACAAGCGCTGAAAACAGAATCGTAAATATCAGATAGATTGAAAGCTTTGCCCTTTCTGCGAAGCCGCCAAGGGCAATCGTGATGGAGATGCCTGCGAAAGCAAGCTGGAAGAGGAAAAACACTGATGAGGAAAGACTCATTCCTTCAATTTCATACCCTGAATAAAAAAAGTGCGATAATCCTGTAAAGAAATTGCCGTTGTCGCCAAAAATGAATCCAAAACCGACTGCCCAGAAGACGAGTGAGGCAAGACCGAATGTAAAAATGGTCTTCCCCGCGATATGGCCGGCATTCTTCATTCGGGTAGACCCTGCCTCCAGCATAATGAATCCGCCAAGCATGAAAATGACCAGGACTGCACTAACCATGACCCATAAACTGTTCATCAAAAAAGTTGTATCCACTTTCTCTCCCCCTCAAATAATGTGTGCATTTCATCTAACGCAATGATGTTAGAAAACATAACATTAAATTTCTTACCCTTATTTTAACTCTTTTTAAACGGGTGTCAATGAGTATTTTAAAGTTTCTGATAACTAAATGTTAACTAACCTAACATGTAACCGCTATCTTTCTTGTTATGCAAGGCTTTTTTTTTTTAGGAAAAGTTAAAAAATGAAGATGCAGATGAGGAAGAAAGAACGAATGGCTGTACATGGTTTTTCCGCACAAAAAAAGAAGAGGGCATCTGCCCCCTCCTGAACATTACTCGTCTTGCTTTCTCTGCTCTTCAATTTGTTCCTGCGGAAGCTGAGTATTCCGCTCCAGCTCCTTCGTTTCCTGGCCCATCCCTTTCAGGAAGGTCAGCAGCAGGGTGACGGCCCTGTTGATTTCCGGATCTTTCAAAGATTTAGCCAGATCGAAAAAGCCTGTTTTTTCCTGTGTATCTCCTGCCTCTGCCACCCTGGCAATGCCTGAGTCGATTTTAAGCAGGAACGGCTCCAGCTGTTTGACATTGATCATGCCCAGTGTCCCGCCCATCAGGAGCAAATTTTTCAATGTGTTCGAGGTTTCCGGTTTGTCAGCCGCCCTGACGAGGATATCGAGGACTTTGTCTCCCTGGCCAAACAGCCCGCTGAGCAGGGTAAGCACCCCCCGGTCATGCATATTCCTCATGACCTTGAGGGACTCCAGGATGGCCTCTTTATTATCAATCAGGGCATCTTCTACTTCCATCAGATCTTTTTTACGCTTTTCTTCCTCGGTCAATGTCTTTCGCTGGATATGCGTGATCGCTTTAGCCATGTTCTCGCTCCTTTTTCACAAGATCTCCAGGGAAAATATAGTCCTTCCGCGCCCACTTTTTCTGGACCTGCACACCGATCTGCGGCTGCGGGTTTCCATAGCGGTGGTTGATCCTAGGGAGCGGATCTTCGCCCTTCGCTTTCAGGATTTCCATCTTGGCCCGGATTTCTTTATAAGCCGGCGTATCTGTATCTTTATCAGCATAGCTGCTTGTCAGAAGATTAATGGCAGCCTCTCCCCTGTCATTCATCGGAAGGTACACTTCCTTCCCTTTTACCCTGTCGGTAATATGGCATTGCACCTTCACATTCCCATAAGGAGACGAAAGCCTCACAAGCGTGCCGCTTTCCAGCCCGCGCTCTTCTGCAAGCTCAGGGGAAACCTCAAGAAACACCCTTGGCGTCTTCTCGGTGATTCCTTTGGAACGGTACGTCATATTGCCTTCATGGAAATGCTCTAGAAGCCGTCCATTATTAATATGGAGATCATACTCTTCCTCAAATTCCAGCGGCTTTGTCCAATCCACCGGCACGAGCCTTGCCCTGCCATCATCAAATGGGAATCTTTCTGTATATAAAAGCGGGGTATCCTTCCCATCCTCCGCTACCGGCCATTGCAGGCTGTTATACCCTTCCAGCCTTTCATACGTCACACCGGAATATAAAGGCATCAGCTTGGAAGCTTCTTCCATGATTTCGGATGGATGGTTGTAGCTCCAGCCTGCCCCAAGGCTGTTGGCGATTTCCATGATGATCTGCCAGTCAGGCTTTGAGTCACCAAGGGGTTCAAGGGCCTGATACAGCCTTTGGATCCTGCGCTCGGTATTGGTGAATGTTCCTTCCTTTTCAAGGCTCGGGCTTGCAGGAAGGACCACATCGGCAAACTCAGCCGTTTTGCTTAGGAAAATATCCTGGACCACGAAAAAATCAAGCTTTTCAAACGCCGCGTGCACGTGATTGATATTTGAATCAACGAGCCCCATATCCTCACCCTTCAGGTACATTGCCTTAAGGGTGCCTGCATGAATGCCTTCCACCATTTCATGGTTATTGAGCCCAGGCTCTCCTGGAAGCTCTGTTCCCCATGCCAGCTCATATTTCTTCCTGACCTCGGGATCAGCAACTTCCTGGTATCCCGGGAACATGTTCGGCATGCTGCCGAAATCGCTCGCCCCCTGGACATTGTTATGCCCTCTAAGCGGGTAAGCCCCTGCACCTGGCTTTGCATAGTTCCCGGTGACAAGCAGGAGGTTTGAAATAGCTGTACTTGCATCACTGCCGCCCATATGCTGGGTAATGCCCATAGCCCAGAGTGCGCAGACTGATTTTGCCCGGCCAATCATTTCAGCCATATCAGTCAGCTGCTCCAGCGGGATGCCTGTCACTTCGGCAGCATATTCCATCGTGAACTTTTCCAGATTCTTCGTAAATTCATCCAGCCCGTTCACTTTTTCAGCAAGGAACTTTTCATCTGCCATGCCATTGTCGATGATATACTTAGTCACTGCTGACAGCCAGACGATATCGGTTCCTGCCTTCGGCTGCACGAACAGATCGGCCCTGTCAGCCATTTCATGCTTGCGCAGATCTGCCACAATCAGCTTCTGGCCGCTGAGCTTGTGCGATCTTTTTACCCTGGTTGACAGGACAGGGTGGGATTCTGCTGTATTGGAGCCGATGATGAGGACAAGATCGGCTATTTGGATATCCCGGATGCTGCCTGCATCCCCGCCATAGCCGACGGTCCTGAACAGCCCGACAGTCGCAGGAGTCTGGCAGTATCTGGAGCAGTTATCGATATTATTAGTCCCGATTACCGCACGGCCCAGCTTCTGCATCAGGAAAGACTCCTCATTCGTACATTTAGAGGAAGAAATGAAGCTCATGGCCTGCGCTCCATGTTCATTCTTGATTTCGGTGAAACGGCGCGCGATCAGGCTGATGGCTTCATCCCATTCCGCTTCCCTGAAAGATTCTCCCTCCCGGATCAGGGGCTTTGTCAGCCGCTCTTCGCTATTGACAAAGTCCCATCCGAATTTTCCTTTCACACAAGTGGAGATCCCGTTTGCCGGGGCTTCCGCCTGGGGCTCCACCTTCAGGATCTCACGGCCCTTTGTCCAGACATCAAAACTGCAGCCCACTCCGCAATATGTGCAGACTGTTTTTGTTTTTTTAATTCTCTCGTCGCGCATTGCGGCTTCCATATCCGAAATGGCGAGTATAGAGCCGTAGCCTGTTTCGACATTTTTAGTGATCTCTATCATCGGCCGGAGCGTTTGCTTGGCGATCCCGGTCAAATAGCCGGCTTCCCCTTCCATGCCTTTTTCCAGCATGGCGTTGCACGGACAGACTGTTGAACAGTGCCCGCATGAGACACAGGAAGATTCATTGATTGGTACATCATTATCCCAGATGACCCTTGGCTTTTCCCGCTCCCAGTCGATTGTCAGCGTTTCTGTCACCTGAACATCCTGGCATGCTTCGACACAGCGTCCGCAAAGAATACACTGATCCGGATCATAACGGTAGAAAGGATGGGAATCATCCACAGGATACGGCTTTTGCGCAAAAGGGATGCTCTGATGATTGATTTTCATTTCTTTGACTGTGTTATGTACTTCGCATCCGCCATTATTATAATCGCATACTGTGCAGTAAAGCTCATGATTGGTCAGGATGCGGTCCATCCCGATAACCTGTGCTTCCTTTACATCCGCCGATACCGTATCAATGATATCCCCATCGTTGAGCTTGGTTGAGCATGACCTGACAAGCTCCCCATTCACACTGACGATGCAGGTATCACATGTTTCAATCGGCCCGAGGCTCGGGTGATAGCACACATTCGGCACCTCCACCGATGAGTTCTGCAATAGCTGAAGGATGGTTGTCTCATCACCTGCCGCCACCTTCACTTCAGCACCATTTAGTTTTACTTGATATGTATCAGGCAAATCCCTCATCCTTTCTCTCTTAATCATTTTCCTGCTAACAATCCCTCTACCCTCCTTTTTTCAAAATAAACCATCTGAAAAAGCGGTTTCACATATATGTCTCAGGTCTTAGAAGAAAATCATGCGGAGGTGCATTAAAGGGAAATGAATACTCAGGTAGACTATAAACAACAAATTCAAATCATGAAAAATAGAAAGAGGTTTTTATATGAAAAAAATCATTCTGCTATTCCTGTCTATCACGGGGCTTTACCTGGTTTTTACAAGTTTCAGCCATTTCAGCTGGCTCGGACTTGGTGCAAACGGAAAGGAAAAGGCGTCAGCTGAACGGGTAAGCCAGATCGAAGTAAATGTATCCGGCGTTGAAACAACCATCATCCAAGAAAAAAGGGATACCGTTGAAGCCGTTCTTGATGGCAAGGGTGAAGTGAGCGTTAAGAAAAAGGGCAGCCTGATAAAGGTTGACTACAAACGAAAATGGCCCCACTGGTTCAGCGGCTTTGAAAAGACAAAGCTCAGCATCTATATCCCTGATAACTATGACAAAGATCTGGATATCAATCTAGGCTCAGGGGATTTCGAATTTGCAGGCAATGATCCAATAAATCTGCGGGAAGTTTCACTGGATATGAGTTCAGGAGATGTTAAGCTCGGCGATCTTGATGTCCGGGAATTTGAGCTTAACGGCGCATCTGGTGAACTATTCATATCTTCTTTGAAAGCTGGAGAAGCAGACCTTGAAATCAGTTCAGGCAGCACGATCATCGACAGTTTAGAAGGAAAGCTTGAGGCCGGCATTGCATCAGGAGAGCTTAACATTAAGATGAAGAAGCTTACAGCACCCATCGATCTGGAGGTCAGCTCAGGAGATGTACAGCTCGACTTGCCTGATAATGCCAGCTTTGCACTCGATGCCCATTACAGCAGCGGTGATATTAGTGCAGACTTCGCACTGGACGAAAAAGAAATCAAAGACAACCGTATACTTGGCAGGCACAAAGAAGGCAAACATGAAATCAAGGTTGATGTTTCCAGCGGTGATGTCAGCATTTATTAATCTGGAAAGGGCCCCTCTTATGAAGGAAGGCCCTTCTTTTCTATCAGAATAGAAGAAGACAAAGCATCCATAAGCTGAAGCGCATCCATGATCACATCTTTTTCCGGTGCGGCCGCTGGCATATTCCCCTTCCGGACAAGAAGCGCCAATTCAATCACTGGATGCCATTTATCCGGCATATGTATGAGTCCATATTCCCCTGCACCGGATTTTGAGATAATCCCGTTTTCCCGTATTGTATAAAACTGCCGCAGCAGGCCAAGTATGCTCCACTCCAGCTCCTCATAAATCTTTTCTGCCGGAAGGGACAGGATTCCATCAGGATCAGTTTTCATTGCCTCCGTCCTTTTCCGCCAGTACGACTGGCTGTTCTCAATGATATATTCAGCCAAATCATCCTCCTGAATAGGGATAGAAAGATCTGATATCTCAGGACCTCTTAATCTGATAGCATGATCTTTTAAAATCCTCCACATAACAGGATTAAACGGGGCACCCTCTGCCAGCTCTCCGCCGTTATAGACATAGCGGAGTTCTTTGGAGAGGCTCCCAAAATCATCCCATACCAGATAACAGCCATCCAGCTCAGGATAACGATGCCTTGAGGCAAGCTCTCTATGGACTTTCTGCAGCCGCACTGCTTCCTCCTGTGTCAAGACCTCTTTTGTTACTGCTGCAAAGTCAATATCGCTCTTGCCCGGTTCAAAAGCTCCGAGCGCGGCAGATCCATGAATATACAGCCCTTCCAGCCTGCCTGGCAAATAACGGTCAGCCAGTTCCATATACTCTGCCATTATCAGATTGAATCCACTTTCCACTCTGCTGCCTCCTCTTGATCTTTCTTATCACCTTCTATTATTCGAGCCGGAAAATAAAAAACCTTCCTGTAAAAGAGAAATTGGCGATCATCCCTTCACTAAGGCTCCAGCATGCTTTTTCAGGTTAACTCACCGGTATAAAGGGAAAGGACAATAAAAACGCTAAAGGAGAGAAATTCTTTGAAAAAAGCAATGATAGCTGCAGTTATTGTGCTTGCCGGCTGTTCAGAAAGCAGCGGTTCCGAAGAAGAAGCTGTATCCAGGCCAGCCGAGGAGCAGACAGCCGAGCAGATGATGATTGATGCCCCTCATATTTCCCAAAAGCCTGAGCTGATGAGGGGCTGTGAAGTGACTGCCCTTGCCATGCTGCTCCAGGATGCAGGTGTCTCTGTTGACAAAATGACCCTTTCCGAGGAAATCAAGCGGGTGCCTTTCGAGGAAAACGGTGTCCGCGGCAATATCCATGAAGGATTTGTCGGCAATATGCAGACAATGGATGAGCCCGGCCTTGGCGTTTATCATGAACCGGTTGCCGAACTTGCAGAGAACTACCTGCCGGGGAAAATTAAAGACATGACAGGTGAAGACTTTGATTCTGTCCTGGAGCAGGTCGAAGACGGCCGTCCTGTCTGGGTCATCGTCACCAGCACCTTCGATAAACTGCCTGAAAGCGAATGGGAAACATGGGAAACCGAAAGCGGGCCTGTTAAAGTCACCTACAGCATGCATTCGGTCCTTGTCACAGGATTTGATGAGGAATATCTCTATGTTAACGACCCGCTCGACAAAAAAAACCGTAAGCTTCCGCGGAAAGAGTTCATAGCCGGCTGGGAACAGATTGGAAAGCAGGCAATTACCTATGAGGATGCGTAAAGTTAACCATGGCATTCCCTTATTTTGATGCAGCGGCAAATCATGCTATTCCATATTTGATGAAAGGGGGAGAACCTCACTTTGCCTCTTTTCCCCAGAGGCTGGATGAGAGATGCTGCTTTCTTTAGGCAGCTCTTCCTGGCCAATATCTTCAACCATCTGCTGCACGGCAGGTTTTCTTCAGGCCAAGAAAGGGAATCTGCAAACAGCCGCCTATTTTTCTCCTTATGCTGCTAAAATCCATTCGGCAGGACAACTTAATAAAGTCGTGTAAAAACAAAAAGACTGCTTCACATGAAGCAATCTTTTTTTCGTCAATTTGCAGTCTGATCGGGATCCTGGTCAGAATTCAGGACGGTTTCCATATAGTTTTTTCCCCAGCTGTACATGCTGTCCAGGATGGGCATAAGCGTCCTTCCCTGTTCAGTGAGGGAATATTCGACTTTTGGCGGCACGACAGGATAGACTTCGCGGTGGACGATGGCGTCTTCCTCCAATTCGCGCAGCTGGTTGACGAGCATGCGCTGGGTGATGCCCGGTATAAGGGCTTTGAGTTCGCCAAATCGTTTGGTGCCTTCTTTGCCTAAATGCCATAAAATAATCATTTTCCACTTTCCGCCAATCACAGAAAGAGTCAGTTCTTTTTCACAGTTAAAGGTTTTATCCAGCATGCGGGACATCCCAAACACCTCCGAAGCCTATTATAACTCATTAGTATACTTTTAGGCACTATGTAAAATTAAAGTGCGTACTTACAAACGAGAGTTGTTATCTCTATAATGACATTCATACTGTGATATCCAATAACACAGTTCATCCCAGACTATTTGAAGGAGTGAAAGAAATGGAATTACAATTAGCATTAGACCTGGTAAACATCCCTGAAGCAATCGAGTTGGTGAAAGAAGTAGAGGAGCATATTGATGTTGTGGAAATCGGCACTCCTGTTGTCATAAATGAAGGCCTCAAAGCCGTCAAAGAAGTAAAGGAAGCATTCCCTAATCTGAAAGTCCTTGCCGACCTGAAGATCATGGATGCTGCAGGATATGAAGTCATGAAGGCATCTGAAGCTGGCGCAGATATCATCACGATTCTCGGCGCTGCAGAAGATGAGTCCATCAAAGGCGCAGTGGAAGAGGCGAAAAAGCAAGGCAAAAAAATCCTTGTTGATATGATTGCCGTCAAGGACCTCGAAGGGCGCGCAAAAGAACTGGACGAGCTTGGCGTTGACTATATTTGCGTACACACCGGTTATGACCTGCAGGCTGTCGGCCAGAACTCTTTTGAAGATCTAATAACAATTAAAAGCGTCGTTAAAAATGCTAAAACAGCCATCGCGGGCGGGATCAAGCTTGATACCCTTCCAGAAGTGGTTAAGGCCCAGCCTGATCTGGTCATCGTCGGCGGAGGGATCACCAGCCAGGGCGACAAAAAAGCTGCTGCAAGCAAAATGCAGGAAATCATCAAGCAAGGTTAAGATGATGAATACGGCAGAATACCTGAAAAAGATTCTAAGCGAGCTGGAACATGCGGCAGAAGGGATTGACCCAGGGCAGGCGGAAGCACTCGCCAGCCAGATACTCGAAGCCGGAAAAGTTTTCACAGCCGGCGCCGGCAGATCAGGCTTCATGGCAAAATCCTTTGCCATGAGGCTCATGCATATGGGGGTTGATGCCTATGTTATCGGCGAAACCGTTACGCCAGGCTTCGAGGAGAATGATCTTCTGATCATCGGGTCAGGCTCCGGCGAGACAAAGAGCCTTGTTTCCATGGCTGAAAAAGCCAGGTCGATCGGCGGTACAATAGCAGCCGCTACAATCGTCCCTGACTCATCCATCGGCAGCCTTGCTGACATCACCGTCAAAATGCCGGGAGCGACAAAGGATCAGAATGAAGGCGGGCTTTCCACCATCCAGCCGATGGGATCCCTGTTCGAGCAGTCCCTGCTCCTGCTTTATGATGCAATCATCCTTCGCGTCATGGAGAAAAAAGGCCTTGATTCAGCCAAAATGTTTGGCAGACATGCCAATTTGGAGTAGTATCATATCATTAAAAGGAGTGATCTTATGCAAAGCCTAAAAGGCAAAACAGCTTTAATTACAGGCGCCGGCCGCGGGATTGGCCGTGCAGCGGCAATTGCTTTCGCCAAAGAAGGCATTTCTGTCGGACTGCTCGGAAGGACTCTTTCCAATCTTGAAAAAGCAGCCGAAGAGCTGAAAGAGTATGACGTAAAAGTATCTATTGCAGCTGCCGATGTCCAGGACAGCGAGTCCGTCAACAAAGCCGTTGAAAAGATAACGTCTGAGCTTGGCGGGATCGATATCCTGATCAATAATGCAGGCATAGCGAAATTCGGCGGCTTCCTTGAGCTTTCCCCGCAGGAATGGGAAGACATCATCCAGGTAAACCTGATGGGAGTCTACCATGTAACACGTGCGGTCCTGCCTGGAATGATTGAAAGAAAGTCGGGCGATATCATCAATATCTCTTCAAGTGCAGGCCAAAAAGGCGCACCGGTGACCAGCGCATACAGCGCTTCCAAGTTTGCTGTCCTCGGCTTGACAGAATCACTGATGCTTGAGGTCAGAAAGCATAATATCCGGGTCAGCGCCCTGACGCCGAGCACAGTGGCGACAGATCTTGCGATTGAAACAAACCTGACTGACGGAAACCCTGAAAAAGTCATGCAGCCTGAGGATTTGGCTGAATATATGGTTGCCCAGCTGAAGCTGAACCCGCGCATTTTTATTAAAAATGCCGGAATGTGGTCTACCAATCCATAAGAACTGCAGAAAAGCAGACCTTCTACGGTCTGCTTTTTTAAATAATATCCATCCATATCTTAATAGCTGTAGCAAAGATCAGGACAGCCAGGATTACCTGCAGCACTTTCGTATTGGCCTTTTTCCCGGCCTTCGCCCCAAGTGGGGAAGCCAGCAGGCTTGCAGCAACCATGATCAGGGCTGGCAGATATTCCACCTGTCCGGTCGAAATCTTAGCCGCCGTTGCACCGATCGAAGAAATAAATGTGATGGCAAGGGAAGATGCAATCGTCATCCTTGTTGGTATTTTCAGGATAACAAGCATAATCGGAACGAGCAGGAAGGCCCCGCCGGCGCCGACAATTCCTGCCCCGATGCCCACGAATAGGGCAAGCGAAGCTGCAAGCCACTTATTAAAAACGACCTCATCGAGCGGTACATCATCAATCCCCTTCTTCGGAATGAACATCATGACCGCCGCAATCAATGCGAGGATGCCATACACAAGGTTGATGCCTGCTTCAGGCAGGAACTTTGAACCGAATCCGCCGATCATGCTTCCGGCAAGGATACTGATGCCCATATAAAGGATCAGGGACTTATTTAGGAATCCGCCTTTGCGATAAGCCCATACACCGCCGAGTGTCGCAAATAGCACCTGGACCGCACTGATGCCGGTTACTTCATGCGCAGTGAATGAAGCCAAACCCAAAAGAGCCGGTATATACAGCAGCATAGGATAATTGATGATAGCACCGCCTATGCCAAGCAGCCCGGAAATAAACGATCCAGCAAAGCCAAGCAGGAAAACGACGATGATTAATTCAATGCTCATGGTTCTCATCCTCCCTTTTCAGGAAAAAGCCTGCAGGGGTACTGGCAGGCACTTGCCTGTTATTACCTGACAGCACAGCGGTTTGGACCTATTTCCATTTCACGCTGCTCATCTTCATCAGGAGTGATTCTGCCCATATTGGTTTTGCGGATTTCCTGATAGGCATTCGGCTGCGGCGGGAGGTTTTCGGTGACCAGCCTGCGGAATTCTGACTCATCGCTGATGTTCAGGCCATGGTTTTCTGCGAATAATGTGCCCAGCTCCTTTGAAACAGAACCATCATGATTCAATTCATCAATGATCATGAAATGGGCCGGCAGAACCAGCAGCTCTTCCGACAGATCGCGGTAACGCTTATACAATGTCTCACGCAGATCCCCTACCCAGTCGTCCGCGAGACCAGCCAGATCAGGGCGGCCAATGCTGTCGATGAATAAAATATCGCCAGAAAGCAAATATTGTCCATCAATCACGAAAGATGTTGATCCAATCGTATGGCCAGGAGAGTACAATGCATGGATATCAATAGCAGTTGTGCCGATTTCGACTGTTCTTCCACCTTCAAGGCTGCTGTAATCGAAAGCGACTTCGCCGGCATCCTTTGGCGGCAGCCAGTAGCTGGCGCCAGTCTGTTCAGCAAGCATTCTTCCTCCTGAAATATGGTCGGCATGAAGATGTGTGTCAAACACATGCTTGATCGCTGCGCCTTTATCGTCAGCAAAACCTCTGTATACTTCCGTCATCCGTGCTGCATCAATAATGGCCGCTTCCCCGCCGGAAATCACCATATAAGAAAGGCAGCCTTTCCCCAGGCGCACAAACTGGTACAGCTCTCCGCCGTCCTTCAGATCCCCAACTTTGACCGGTTCAAGATGCTCGCTCCATGCCTTCATTCCGCCCTGCAGATAAGATACATCCAGCCCTTCATCGGAAAGCATCTCAGCTACCATTACAGATGAACCTTCCTTGGCACAGACAACCAGGATATCTTTGTCTGCCGGCAGCTTCTCCATAATCTCCTCGACGCCGTCCAAAAGATCGAAATAAGGAATATTCAAATATTGAAAATGGTCTCCTTCAATTTTCCAATCCTCGAATGCATCATGATTGCGGACATCAAGAATGAACATTTCTTCTTTTTGAATTACTTTTTGCGCAGCTTCTTTAGCAGTCATTGCTTTTACAGTCAACCCAATTACCCCCTACCGTATATTTTTATTTAAAATTTTTTATTGATTCATACTGGCTGATGGACCGTTCCACTGGCTCATGCCAGGGAGCACGTTTTTGACATTCTTGAAGCCTTTTTCATCAAGCATCCTTGCAGCAAGATCGCTTCTGCTGCCTGTCCGGCAGACTACATAGACCGGAGCTTCCCCGTCCAATTCTCCAGCGCGCTCCTCCAGCTCTCCTAATGGGATGGAGACAGCGCCCGGAATGTGGTGGAAAGCAAATTCTGCAGATTCCCGTACGTCCAGCACAATGATATTGCCGTCTTCTGCCACAAGCTTCTCAAGATCATCATTGCTGATAACATGAGGATGCTTTTTCTCCTGCACCTCTTCACCGCTGGCTTTGCGGAGATAGTGCTTTAGCACGCCTTCCTCTTCAACAGTCCCGAGATACTGATGGCCGGCACTTTCAGCCCACGCCTTCAAATCTGCCTTCGAGCCTTTATCAGTAGCCAGCACCTCCAGCACTTCACCTGCATTCATACCGTTAATCTTTTTCTTCGTTTTGACAATCGGCATAGGGCAAGCAAGCCCTTTTGCATCAAGAGTGGAATCTGTCTTAATCTGTGTCATCTTTAAACCTCCCAGGGTATATTAGTTCTTAAAAAAATTACTTTATCTGCCCTTCCCAGGCAAGCATTCCGCCCTCCATATTAACAACCCTGAAGCCATGGGATTCAAGCAGCTGGCACGCCCTTCCGCTGCGGCCTCCTGACCGGCACACGAGGACATATTCTTTATTTTTATCAAGCTCATGCATCCGGAATTCAAGGAGTCCAAGCGGGATATTGACACTATCAGGAATACGGCCTTCTTTTACCTCATCCACTTCCCGGACATCCACAATATTTAGCATTCCTTTTTCCAGCTTGCTTTCTACTTCTTTAGCTGACCATTTCTCCATTGTTTTGCCCTCCTATATAAACAGATTTACATTGCCGTCTTCGGCATCACCGAGATAAGCTGCAACACCTGCATATTCAATATTGTCAAGCAGCTCTTCCTGCTGGAGTCCGAGCAAATCCATCGTCATTGTACAGGCAACCAGTTTTACATCCTGTTCCTGGGCCATCTCGATCAGCTGCGGCAGCGGAAGTGCATTATGCTTTTTCATGACACCTTTGATCATCTTAGGACCAAGCCCTGCGAAGTGCATCTTTGAAAGCCCCATTTTATCGGCTCCCCTTGGCATCATCCTGCCGAACATCTTCTCCATGAATCCTTTTTTCACCATAGTATTCTCATCTTTCCGAAGAGCATTCAGTCCCCAGAAAGTATGGAAAATTGTAACTTCGTGGTCATAAGCTGCAGCTCCGTTCGCAATGATATAGGCTGCCATTGCTTTATCATAGTCTCCGCTAAAAAGGACAATCGTTGTTCTTTTCTTCTCTGACATTCTAATCCCCCTCATCTAATATACACTACCGGGTATATAACCCCGCAAAAAAAATCAGCCTTTTTTAATGTAAAAAGTAAATACGCCTGCTTCTTCCTTCATATCAACCAGTTCATGCCCTGTTGATGAAGCCCATGCTGTCAGATCGCTCTTTGCTCCTTTGTCAGTCGCGAGAACCTCTAAGATCTGTCCTGATTCAAGCTCACCGATTGCCTTCTTTGTTTTAACGATCGGCATTGGACAAGCCAAGCCTTTTGCATCTAATACTTTACTGCTGTTCATGAAAAATTCCTCCTTGGATAATTGATTTATTTTTAATACCTCATGGGGTATATAATATTTTAAAATAAAAAGGATGTCAACCCTATCTGCTTCTTACAAGCAGATTGACTGCTTCCTTTATCATCTCTTCCGGCTCCAGAGTGCCATCTTCATCGGCTTCTTTCATGCATTCCACAAGATTTGTGCTCACGATTACGCCGATTGCCCGGTCAATTGCCGACCTTGCAGCAGACAGCTGGGTAATGACATCCTTGCAATCTGCATCTTCTTCAATCATGCGCATAATGCCGCGCATCTGCCCTTCGACCCGCTTAATCCGATTCTTCGTGCCATTATTATATTCCAAAGGATGCCCCCTCCATTTCTTGTGAACGCCGCTTTGTTCGGCGGCCATGAACCAATAATATACCCTAGTAGGTATTTTGTCAACACTCCAAATCTGAATTTGCGATAATACGGCAGAGAAGGGTCTTCCATACTGCTGAGAGGGATAGGATGGGCGGCCGGCCTCTTCATTCTGCTGCATCCCCCTGCTCTTTTTCATCATCAGTGCTGGCAATCCTTATTCCAGTACCCGTCCGATAAAGATACCCCCCCGCCTATAAGTTTCCATCTGCCGGCAAAAGGGTAATTTTCTATAAAATGCGAAAGGGGGAAAAGCATGGAGCCGATAAAAGTAATTTTGCTGCTTTTGGTGGGCTATATTGTTTTTACCATTGATAAAAAGAAAAAGCTGTTCCCTGGTCCGCCTGTATTGGTGCTGATAGGGATCGGCCTTTCTTTTATAGGCTATTTTGCATCGCTTCATATTGGAAAGGAAATTTTATATGATATTTTCCTGCCTTCATTATTATTCATTTCGGCATATCGATTTCCTCCAGCCGCCCTGAAAAAGAATGCGGGCATGATTGGCTTCCTTAGTACAGCAGGCCTTTTGATCACAGCACTGCTTCTTGGGGCTGCCATTTATTATTTTGCCAATCTTTTCTTCAGCATCAGCTTCCTGGGAAGCCTGATGATTGCGGCCATTCTTACCCCGACCGACCCGGTTTCTGTCATCTCCATTCTTAAGGAGGCGTCCTCCGACCCGAGGGTAAGTGAAATTGTCGAAGGTGAGTCCATGATCAATGACGGGACAAGCTTTGTACTGTTCACTGTACTGACAGGGATGTTTGCGAGAGGGGAATCTTTTTCGGTTCTTTCGTTTGCAAAAGACTTTCTCTTTGTATCACTCGGGGGTATTTTTCTTGGATTAATATGCGGCTGGATCGTCAGCAAGGCCGTCCATGTGACCGAGCGGAAGGATTATCAGGTGATGCTCAGTATCATTCTTTCGTACGGTATCTTCTATGCGGCCGAGCTTGCAGGCGTTTCAGGTGTGCTGGCTACGGTTTCTGCCGGCATCATGCTGTCTTGGGAGTTCAACCATACCAATAAGGAAGACCATTACCTTCAGTCGCTCGACAGCTTCTGGGGAATAATCGAGCCGACCATCATTTCCCTTGTCTTTCTTATGATCGGAATTGAAGCAACCAGCCATCTGACCATTGATCATTGGGGCATTGCCTTTGTCATTTTTGCTATGAGCATCCTGATCCGCTTTGCTGTCATCCATGGAACCGTCCTGGCCCTGCCGAAAGAAAGGAAGCTGTTCAGCTGGCGGGAATCGTCCATCATATCATGGGCAGGCATTAAAGGGACCATGTCGGTCGTTCTTCTGCTGATACTCGATGCGGCACAAACCACCAGGGCGGATATGATCATTTCGCTGACCTTTACAGCGGTCATCTTATCTTTGATTATTCAGAGCTCGACCATTTATCCGCTTTCCAAAGCACTTATAAAAAAATGAAAAAGCTGCCCAGGGGCAGCTTCTTCAGGATAAAAGCTTCTTTTCCTTGCTCCTGCCCTCAAGATCCCTCACCGTTTTGCTTGTTTCTACTTCCTTCTCATCCTTTAATGTCCCAAACAGAGCATCGACAAAAGGGGTTGAGACGCCATACCAATAGTTTTCATTTTTGAAATGATGAAGGATATGCGTTTTTTTCAGCCATATTCCAAATTGGGATTTTGGCTTAAGCGGGCGGTGGGCTACATAATGCTTCCATTCATAGATCAGCAGCATGAGCACGAGGCCTAGGCTGAATGACACAGTATCAGGCAGCGAACCAGTAAAGAAGAAAAAGATGAGGGCAAGGACCGACAAGTTCGGCAAACTGTACCAGACCGGCAGAAACAGCAGCTTCAAATCATTGGGATATTTGTGGTGGTCATAGTGGATACGCTTTAAAAATGTCAGAAACAAAGCATTCTTTGGCGGATTAAGATGGAACAGGAAGCGGTGTGTGAGATATTCACTGAACATAAATGTAAGCATTCCCCCAGCTGTAAAAGCAAGGAGCTGCCAGCCCGCACCCTGTACTGCTATATACCAAATGAGCCCGGCTGCAAAGAGGCCTGACATAATGATGATATCAGGATGAAAGAAGAAATCCTTATAAATGCCTTTGCTTTTCAATTGCTTCACACTCCTGTCTAATATGTCCAATATATTCTTGGAGATATTATATGTCAATATATTCTGAATATTATTAGGGCTTAATAAAAGCCTGGATGACTTCATCCAGGCTTTCTCTATTTATTCCGCCTTACTCAGCCACTTCCACATTTCCTGCGGAGTGGCATTTTTGCCGTGCATTAAAATCCCGACCTTGAAGATCTTTCCGGCCGCCTTCATCAGTAACGCAATACTGGCCAGGAGGATGGCTGCAGATAGAAGTATCTCTCCCCATGGCCATTCCTCCATGACGGAAAGCCTCATGATCCATACCCCCGGGGCTGTGAATGGGATATAAGAGCCCGCGATTGCAATCACTCCTTCAGGGTCGGAAAAGACCGGCTTGATTAATAAAAGCGGTGCAAAAGGAAGCATCAGTATAAAGCCCTGAAAATTGCTGGCAGAGTTTACATCCTCCACGGTTGCACCCATCCCTGCAAAAACTGCAGCAAACAGCAGATAGCCAAGGATCGCAAACAGCATAAGAACCAATGTTTCCGGAACTGCGAGATACTGGATCAGCGGTACATCGAGCCTCCATGATGCGGCCGGGATGACGAACAGAAGCCAGACGGCCACCTGGATGATGCCAAGGGTAAAATAACCGATGATTTTCCCCTGCATCAGTTCACCGGATGTCAGAGAAGACAGCATAATTTCAGCTATTTTATCTTTCTTTTCCTGTGACGCACTCTGGAAGATCATCATCCCCGAAATCACGACTGAAAACAGGACGACACCTGCTGTGATCCCAGGAATCAATCGTTCATATAAATCCTTTCCGGCTGCTGTATCCTTCGCTTCAATCGCTTCAAAGCTGATATCCTGTGAAACTGCTGCCAGCTCCTCTTCATCAAGTGCCAGCTGGCTCAGCTGAAAGGCGCGCAAGGGCTGCTCCAGCAGCATGGCCTGCTGCAGAACATCATCCGGTACTCCTTCACTCATATAGATCGGGAAACTTCCAGCATCAAGTCCGTTTTTTGTCAGTGGAATAAAGATCGTATTTTCAGCAGCTTCAAGCTTATTTAAAATTTCACTTTCAGAGGCATTCGTCAGCTCGACTTCCCACTCAAGCCCTGCCATGATTCCTTCTGTGCCATTCCAGATACCCAGTTCGTCCTTTATTATTACATTAACCGGCTCGGGCTCGCTTTGGAAACGGTCCATCACGGATGGCAATATGGCAAAAAGCAGGAAGCTTAGAGGCGTCAGCAAAAGCGAAATGACAAAGGATTTATTTTTCATATTCCGTTTTATCTCCCATTTGGCTACCTTTAAGCTATTGCGCAATTCTATGACCTTCTTTCTGTACAAGATGATTTTCCGATGCAATGTCTATGAATATTTCATGCAGGGAAATACGGTCGATGGACAGCTCCTGGACAGCCAGCTGTTCTGGCAGCTGCTTCAGCCACGTAGCTGGATGAACACTGCTGTCGAGAAAAAGGACTGATACATCGCTTTTTTGCTCCACCCTCTGCACATGGGGGATTTTCTCCAGCATTGCCGCTCCATTTGCCCCGCGGATTGTGCATTTATAGTTCGCATACTCTTTTTTCACTTCTTCCACCGTTCCTGCAAGGACCTTGTGCCCTTTATGGATCATAAATAACCGGTCGCACATTTCCTCTACCATATTCATCTGATGGGAGGAAAGCAGAATGGCCGTGCCTTTATCCGCAAGCTCCCTGATTTCCTTTTTGAAGACCTCCTGGCTGACTGGATCAAGCCCGGAAAAAGGCTCATCAAGGATGAGAAGGCGGGGCTCATGAAGGACAGAGGCGATAAACTGGATTTTCTGCCCCATCCCTTTGGACAATTCCTCCAGTTTAGCTTTCTCCTTCCCTTCCATATTGAACTTAGCCAAATACTCCAAGATCCGTTCTTTTGCCTTTTTCAATGGGTAGTCCTTTAACTCCGCAAGATAGAGCAGCATATCCATCACCTTGACATTCTTATAAAGGCCCCTTTCTTCAGGCAGGTAGCCGATCAGGTGGCGGGGAATGCTTTTTCCTGAAGAATGCCCGTGAAATGTGATATCTCCTTCATCAGGCAGAATGATGCCCATAATGCTGCGGATCGAGGTGGATTTGCCGGCGCCATTCGGTCCAAGGATAGCCATGATCTCACCCTCATGCACCGAAAAAGAAATATCCTTCAGCACTTGTTTGTCTTTATACGACTTGCCGATACCTTCCACAGATAGCACCTTCCCGCTCACTCTCTCCACCCCTTTTCCTGTTCTGGCTGCTGGAGCATGATGGCCAGCGCTTCCTCAAGCTCCAGCACCTCTTCCTCCAAAATTGAAATGCCAGCTTTTTTAAAATAATGTTCTGCTTCCAGGGCTGCCGACGTTATGACCATCCGAGTCCCCTGGCGTGATACTTCCCCAGGTATAGTGGCATCCGGCAGCTGCCCCACCCAATACTTTTTAAACTTGAGGGCCAATTCATCTTTTTCAAAATGCCCAGTGATTTTTCCATCCTTCATAAAAAGGATATAATCGGCCAGTTTGCGGATATCCTCCGCCTGATGGGTCGCAATGATCATCGTCTTGTCTCCCCGCTCCATCCACTCAGCAAGCGATTCCATCAAAAGATGCTTAGCAGGTATATCCATGGAGGCAGACGGTTCATCCAGGAGGAGGATCTCTGTATCCCGGGGCAGTGTCAATGCAAGATTAAGCTTCTGCTGGACTCCTTGGGAAAGCTTTCCGTAAGGCTTATCAAGCGGAACTGAAAACCGGCTCACAATTTCATCGAACAGCTGCTTATCCCAGGAAGGATACCATCGCGAAACAAGTGAATACAGCTCATATCCGGTAAGCGTGCTGACGCCGTTCAGTGTCTGGGGCTGATAAGCGATGTTCTGTTTCCAAGACTCCCCCTCTGAAATCGATTGTCCGTTTATCAGGATATATCCCTTGTCTCTCTTGGCAAGATTCATCATTAATTTTAATAGGGTGCTTTTTCCTGATGAGTTATTGCCGATCAGAGCTGTGATGGTCCCTGGCTCAAATCTTGCATCCAAAGGGCCCAGTTTAAAGCCGTCTATCTCTTTTTCAAGTCCGGTGATTTCTATTGGCATCATGCTTATTCCTCCCCGTTCTTTATTTTTTCTATGACTTTATGAAAAATCTCTTCAATTTCCTCAAGTGTGCAATCATAGCTCATGGCTGTCAGGATGCCATTTTCGAGCGCCTGGTAGACTGAATTGTGCTTAACATCCGCCTTTTCCGATTCAGCCACCTCGGCCACAAAGGTTCCCTTTCCCTGGATCGTGTGGATGAAGCCTTTATATTCAAGGTCCTGATAAGCCCTTCTCGTTGTGATTACACTTACCTCAAGATCCTTCGAGAGGGAGCGGATGGACGGGAGCGGCGATCCTGCCGGGAGCACACCGCTCGCAATCAAAGCTTTTATCTGTCCCTCAATCTGGTGGTAGATGGGAACGCGGGATTCCTTGGATAATCTGATAGGAAGCTCCAAGCGGTTTCCTCCTTTCTATGACAGATAGTCAATTGCTGCCATTTTCTTTAGCATGTATTTTTTATAGAAGAGCGTACAGGCCGCCGCTGCTGCTATTGCCAGCAACGAAGTTAATAGCGGCCATTTCCCCGCGGCCATAATCGTCCAGCCGACAAGGCCGCTGCTGTAGGTATTGAATAGGATGACAGCTGCAAGTCCTCCGCCATACAGCATAATGCTGTAAATAACCAAGTTGGTGCGCTTTATGATATCACCAGCTTCCATCGCCGGGAAAGACAGGCCAAAGAAAATGCTGAAAGCAAGCCACATAAGCGAAAAGGCAGTAAAGCCGCCCATTCCCAGCTCACTGTTCAGACTTGGACTAAAGCTGTACAGCAGAATCATGAAAATCAGCTGCGCTGGGATAACGGTCAGAAAATAAGTCAAAAAACGGCTTTTCACCAAAATCCCTTTCCCTATCGGGAGCTGGCTCAGCGTCATGAAATAAGGCGAGGCCCATACATCGGCTTGCACCCTTTGAGTCTGGAAGTCCTTTGTCCTCGACCAGGCCGCCGAAAATCCGAATAAAACCACAAACATAAAATCCACAATGGCTGTTTTACTTAAGTCAAGTGAAAAGGCCAGAATAGACACCACAAGAAACAGGACAGTATTAAATATCAATTGAATGAACCCTCTTGCTGATTTACCCATTTCAAACTTAACGAGCCACATTGCTTCTTTCCATTCGTTCAATTTTGATTCCTCCCACTGTTATACTGTTTATATCTATATACACAGTATAAAAGACACTCGTTCTTTTTGCCAGCATTTTTGTAAAATAATCCAAATCCTTTGCAGCCATAAAGAAACACCGTCCTGCCAAGCAGAACGGTGCTCAAGAAGCTAACAGCTTTTATTCATTTGTTCCCCTTCTAAATGGCCACCAGTTTGCCTGGCCAAAGTTTTTCACCATAACCGGGATAAACAGCGGCAGGATGATGAACGCATACAGCAGGAGTCCGACCAGAATGATAGAGGCAATCTGCAGCAATGACAGCATGCCGGATGGCATCATCGCCGCGAATGTGCCGCCAAGGATGACAACGGCCGAGATGATGACAGTTCCCATCTTTTTCATTGCCATCAGCATTGCATCTGCTACTGAAAGGTCTTTATATTCGTTAAATCGGTCCATGAGGAAGATGCTGTAATCCACCCCAAGCGCAACAAGAATGACGAATCCGAAGAACGGCACGGCCCAGCTGATGCCTGTATAGCCGAGAATATCCACGAAGATCACTTCGTTCATCGCCATGGACGTGTAATACGTCAGGATCAATGACCCGATAATATAGACTGGCATAATGATAGAACGGAACAGGAATACAAGAATGATAGAAATGCCGACAAGCATCAGCACAACTGTACGTGAATAATCCTTGCCTGACATCTCATCAAGATCTGCGTTCGTGCTTGTAATTCCGCCTAATGCCAATTTAGCATTTTCAAGCTTTGTATCCTTCGTCGCCCGCTCCACGGCATCCTTGATTTTAGGAACCTGATTGATGGCTTCATTTGAATATGGATTTGCTTCAAAAATAACATCCAGTGTCATGACTTTGCGGTCTTTGGACATATACGCATCTACCGCCTGGTCAAAATCGTCGCTCTCCAGGACTTCTTCCGGGAGATAGAAAGCATTCAGGGAATCTGACTGCGACAGTCCAGACAGATAGTCCTGCGCAGAACCCAGTCCGTCTGATACCTGATTCAGCCCATCCACACTCTGATCAAGGCCGTCCGTCAGCTCACCCAGCTGGCCGCCGAGGCTGCCGAAGCCGTCAAGGAGCTGCTTCTGGCCATCATTGACCCCTGCAAGTCCGTTTGACAGCTGCGGGAATCCATTGACAATCTGCCCCTGGCCGTCTGCCAGCTGTTCGAGGCCGGCCTGCTGCTGCTCGATGCCGGCGATGATTTTCTGAAGTCCGCCGGCCAAATTCTGCTGGCCTCCGATTGCCTGGCCGAAACCTTTGTTGGCTGTGTCAAGTCCGGTCCTGACATCCGCAAGACCGCCATTCAGCTGTGCCAGGCCTTCTGCCAGCGGTTTAATATTTGCCTGTACATTCTGCACAGTTCCTTTAATTTTTTTGTAAGAAGTGTTGTCAGCTATTCCCTGATAACTGTCTTCCAGTACAGCAAAATCATCTGCTTTAATGCCTGCAAGGGCTTCTGAAAGACCATTCAAACCTGAACCGATATTATTATATTTAGCTTGCAGACCGCTTACTCCGTCTGCTGCTTTCTGATATCCTCCGAGTAATGTATTATAATTTGCAAGAAGCTCTTCCGCCCCAGCCTTTGTCTCCTCCAGCCCTTTTTTCAGCTCAGTCGATCCGGCCGTACCCTGGCGGAGGCCGTCTTCAATTTTAGCCAAATTGGTTTCGATTTCGGATAGGCCATTCTGTATCTCGCCTGTTCCCGAAATTAAAGTTCCAATGCCGGAAACAGCCTGTTCCAGCTCCGGCTCTGATTTAGACAGCTCGCTTCCTGCTTCCTGAAGCCCGTCGCTGATCTGGTCGAGTCCGTCTTTTCCTTCGCCCAGGCCATCTTCAAGGCTTTCGGCCTGCTTGGAGACGAAGAAATCTTCGATCGGCTCACCGGTCGGCCTTGTTACAGACCGGACAGTATCAACCAGGTCCACTTTTTCCAGCTCCTGGCTGATTTTTTCTGCAAGGGCGATATATTCAGCTGAGTCCATCCGCTCATCATCCTGAAGCACAATTTGCGTTGGCATTGATTCACCAGGGCCAAAGCTGCCGCTGATGGCATCAAATGCCTTGATGGACGGTACATCCCCGCTGATTTCCTCAAGGGAGTTATACGATAGATCTCCGTCATACACCACAAGGAACGGCACACAGACTGCCGCAACAATCAATAGTGCGATGAATGGGCGGGCAAGAGAAAAGCGCCCGACTGTACCCCAAAGCTTACTTTCACCATGTTCAGCCGTACTTTTTGATGGCCAGAAGATCTTTTGGCCGAGCACAGCCATAAAGAAAGGGACAACTGTGAACAGGGCGATCAGCAGCAGTGCCACCCCGACAGCAACAGCTGAAGCTGACTGATACAGCTTAAACTGGGAGAATCCGATGGCTGCAAAGCCGATCATAACCGCCAATCCGCTGAAAAATACGGTTCGGCCGGCATTCTTGTATGTGGCAACAATCGCATCTGCCGTTGATTCGCTGTGAGCCAATTCTTCCTTAAAGCGGCTCAGCAGCAGGATACAGTAATCTGTCCCGATACCGAAAAGGACGGCCACCAGGAAGATTTGCGTATAGTTGGAAATCGGGAAATCCACTTTATCCACCAGGATCGATACAATCGATTGTGAAGCCAGATAAGAAAATCCAACCGTCAGCAGCGGAATAACCGGTGCCACGATAGAGCGGAATACAAGGAACAGGACAACGAGAATGAACACAACGGTAATACCCTCTGTTTTCTTCAGGCCTTCCTCAGAGCTGGTGGTCAAATCCTCATTGATCATCCAGTTGCTTGTATAATAATGGTCAACATCCGCATCTTCAATCGTTTCATACAGGGCATCGCTCAGCTCGCCTGCTTCGCGGCCGTTCCAGCTGATGCTCAATGATGCTAGAATCGATTTTCCATCATCGGAAACTAGCTGGTCTTTCAGGTTTTCTTCTGTAAAATGGGAGAGGATTTGTGTAATCCCCAGCTCCTCTTTATTTGCTTCCAGATCATTGATGGCTTTCTCAGCTTCTTTGATCTGATCTGCCGACAGCTTTTTATCATCATGAAAAACAAGGGCCACCGAGGTTTCATCGCCTCCGCCTTCCTGCTTCTGCACTTCGTCCATGATCTGGCCTGCCAGCTTGGAGGAATATTCCTCCGGCACATCCACCTGTCCTTTTTCACGGACAAGATCCGCCATATTTGGGGCCAGGAAAAACAATCCGGCAATGACTGCAATCCACGCGATAATGACAAACCATTTTCTCTTGATTATTGTATACACGCCTATTCCTCCACCTGTTGATCTTTAATTTCAAGCAGAATACTGTTCAGTTTCTCATAGGTTGTGATGAACTGCTCTATCTCCTGCTGGTCAAACTTTTTGATAAAAGATTCAACCAGTTTGCTGATTCTCTCTTCCGTTTCTGAAAAAAGCTCCCTGCCTTTTTCAGAAAGCGTTAAGTATACAACCCTGCGGTCTTTATCGTCACGGGTCCGTTCAATCAGGCCCTTCTCAAACAGCCTGGTAATGATGGCAGTGATCGCACTTTTTTTGACATCAAACACCTCGGCCAACTCCGTTGACGTGCAGTTCTCTGAATGGTGGATATATCTGAGTGTATAATGCTGGTCATTCGTCAGGTCATCCCCGAGCTGGCACTTCACCAGGTTCTCGCCCGTCTTGTTTACTGAGAAGGAAACGGATATGTACCGGTCCACTAAGTCTTTTATATTCTCATGCGGCATGCATTATTCACCTCTTTCGCTATAAAGTTCTATCCTTTAATAATTCAACACTTTAACTAATTTATCTTAATTGTATTTTTCTGTCAAGGGGGAGCCTTTCAATAAAAATCCCCCCCCTATGAGCATTCTTTTATAGACCATTTCTTTTTTCTTGCTTATAAATGGGGTGTTGATTTCCGTTGCAGGCACTTCGCTTTCCGCGGGGCGGCGCTGAGCCTCCTCACGCTTACGCGCTGCGGGGTCTCAGCTTTGCCGCTATCTCCCGCAGGAGTCTTCGTGCCTTCCACTGCAATCAACTGGTTTTTTGAAACTCGTTTAGCTTTTGTAACCAAGGCTATTGAACAATCAAACAAAAAAGAGGCACGGAATGAGATTATTCCGTACCCCTGGTGTCTGTTATTTGCTTAGTCGATTAAGTTTTTCTTTTTCAGGAAGTCGATTGCTACTTCGCGCGGGTTTTCTTTGTCCAGGTCTACTCTTGCATTCATTTCAGCCATTTCTTCCTCGGAAATCTGGCCGCCGAGCCTGTTGATGACTTCTTCAAGCTCCGGATATTTCTGGAGTGTTTCCTGGCGTATGATCGGGGCCGCATAGTATGGCGGGAAGAATTGCTTATCATCTTCAAGCACCTTCAGGCCGAAGCGTACTATACGCCCGTCTGTCGTAAAGGCAGGGATGGCATCCACTTCCCCTTCCTGTACAGCGGAGTACATCAGGTTCGCATCCAATGTCCGCTTTTCGCTGAAGTCCAGATTATATGCCTCTGTAAAAGCTGTGAAACCGTCCTCGCGTTCGTAAAAATCAGCAGGACCCCCGAATCGGAGCTCCGAGGACACAGGAGAAAGGTCGGAAATTTTTTCAGCACCATACTCACTGTCGGTTTCCTGATTGACTGCAAGGGCGTATGTGTTCTGGAATCCTAAAGGCTCCATCCACTCCAGCTGGTATTCTTCGCTGTAGCCTTTCTTTACCTTGTTATAAATATCCTCAGGGCTGTCCTCCGGGTTATAGGATTCCTTCATGATCGTCAGGAGACCCGTCCCCGTATAATCCACATACATATCAATATCGCCTTTTCGGAGGGCCTGGGTCAGGATCGGGGTATCTCCGAGACCTTCCTGCACCCTTACATTATAATCTGTCTGATCTTGAATATATTCAGACAGGATATGAGGGAGGATATACTGTTCTGTCCATCTTTTCCCGCCAAGGACAATGGTATCTTCCTCATTGCCTCCCCTGAGTCCAAAGAACAATGCCAGCGCAGCAATAGGAATGAGGAATAGTGAAATCCTCTTCCAGTTTACCCTTTTGCCTCTGCGCGGGTCGGTGGCAATTTCAATCCTTTTCAATATTAAATCAATGACAATCGCAAGGACCGCTGCAGGGATCGCACCTGCAAGCACGAGCTCATTGCGGGCTGTGGAAAGGCCCCTGTATATAAGGTCCCCAAGGCCGCCTGCCCCAATGAAAGCGGCCAGGGTTGCCACCCCGATTGTCAGAACGGCCGCTGTCCGCAGTCCTGCCATGATGATCGGCAATGCAAGGGGAAGCTCAATCATTCTCAGGATTTGGTTGCTTGTCATCCCCATGCCGCGTCCTGCCTCAACAGCAGACTGGTCTACACCGTTGATGCCTGTATACGTATTTCTCAGAAGAGGCAGCAAAGCATACACGGTCAAAGCGATGATTGCTGTTACATTACCGATTCCGAACAAAGGCAGCAAGAATCCGAACAGCGCGAGGCTCGGGATCGTCTGGAAGATGGATGTAACGCCGATGACCGGCTCAGCCAGCTTCTTCCTCCGCGAAATAAAGATGCCTAATGGCAGGGATATGGCGGCAGCTATCACAATGGAAACGACCGACAGAAATAAATGCTGCTGAAGGGCCTCCAGAATTTCAGGCCACCTATTTTTAAAAATATCAACAACAAGTACAAAGAAATTATCATTCATTTAAAGCGCCCCCTTCAGCCGGTGATGAAATTTTCATCCCTGCCAGGCCTCTCATCATCGTAGACCTTGTGATGAGCCCGGCCAGCTTTCCGGCCTCAAGGACGGGAATGTAAAGGGACCCTTTCGCAAATAGCTCAGCAACCTCATTATAAGGTGCATCAACATCCACTGACTGATAGTCCGCGCTCATAATATCGCCAAGTGTTTTTTCTTCCTCGGCGTAATATTTTTCGACATCATCAATAGTTGCGATGCCGAGGAGCTCATTCTGGCCATTCACTACAAAAAGTGAGTCAACCTTATATGTCTTCATCGTTTTCAGGGCCTGTGCCAGACCTCTGCCGGGACGGGCAGTAATAACCTTCCTGAGCATCAGGTCAGCGGCGGCAGGCTGTCCGTTCTCAGCGTCATTCAGGCGGTCTTCGCCAATGAAGCCTTTGACAAATTCATTCTTTGGATAACGAAGAATCCTTTCAGGCGTATCAAACTGGATGATCTCGCCGTCTTTCAGAATGGCGATCCGGTCGGCGATCTTAATGGCCTCATCCATATCGTGGGTCACAAACACAATGGTCTTCTTGATGGTTTCCTGCAGTTTGACCAGCTCGTCCTGCAGCTGCTCACGGCTAATTGGATCCAGCGCACTGAAGGGCTCATCCATGAGGATAATCGGAGGCTCGGCCGCAAGTGCGCGGATAACACCGACACGCTGCTGCTGCCCGCCCGATAGCTCGCCCGGAAAACGGGTCCGGTATTCTTTCGGATCCAGGCCGACAAGCTCCAGTAATTCATCCACTTTATCGGAGTACTGCTCCTTTTCCCAGCCTTTGAGCCTGGGTACCAGGGTAATATTATCTTCAATGGTCATATGGGGCAGCAGGCCGATCTGCTGGATTACATAGCCAATATCCCTGCGCAGCTTCACAGGATCCTTTTTGGAGATATCCTCTCCATTGATAAAAATCCGGCCGCTTGATGGCTCAATAAGCCGGTTGATCATTTTCATGGTTGTCGTCTTTCCGCAGCCGCTTGGCCCGATCAGAGCAACCAGTTCTCCTTCGTCTATATGGAAGTCGATATCCTTGAGAGCGACAAAGCCATCCGGATATTTCTTTCCTACATGCTTAAACGTAATCAATAATCAACGCCTCTTTCATTATGTAATGTTGCTAGGATTAACATGCCCAAAACAGGCAGCTTGAATGAACGCACAGAAAAAAACAGGCTGTAGCTTCATAAGCAGCCAGGCATATACGATTTAATTTGCAAATGGTATTTGACAAGAGTTCTGCCAATGGCAGATGCAGATATATGCGGGAATTTCAAAGACAGGTAGATTCCTGAAAGATTGATTTGCTTTATATGGCGCTGAGGAATTTGGCCATAATCTCGCGGTTTCAGCAAATCAATGTGTTGAGCAGGCTTTCGCAGTTGCCAGATACTCAGCAGCAAATGCGGTCGAGGCCGCCAAGCTGCCTGCCCAAAATAGGGCTGAAACAAAAAAAATGAAATCCCAAACCAATGATTCTTTGCAGCCTTCCCTCCTTTATAATTGTCCAACTTTTTACCCATCCCTATTTAATTGTAAACATAAATGACACAGTTTTTCAAATTTGTATATAATATCGACTGTTTCAACTTGGTGCAGAATTCTATCATATAACCAGTATATAAAACACAAAAGGCTGCCATTCAGGCAGCCAGGCTATAATACGGAAACAGGTGAATCGCAGCATGTAACTCTGTTTCTGCCTCCATATTTTGATTGATATAAAGCAGTATCTGCATTGTGAAGCAGGCGTTCGAGCGTCATTCCCGGAGCTGTTTCTGCCGCCCCAAAGCTTGCCGTAAGGGGAATCATCCCCTTTTCAGAAATCAGCAGCTCCTCTTCGATTCCGGCCCTGATTTTTTCCGCCTTCTCTGCCGCTGCCTCAAGATTGGCACCAGGGAGGCAAATGACAAATTCCTCTCCTCCGTAGCGGGCAAAAATTGAATCCCCGCCAAGGCGGCTTCCGCTGACCCGCGCTATATGCCGAAGCGCTTCATCGCCCTGCAGGTGTCCATACTTATCATTGATATTCTTAAAGAAATCGATATCAAATAAAATGACTGACATGGTTCCCCCGGCAGCTTCAGCTTCCTGAAGAAGCCTGCCGCTCTGCTCAATGAAATAGGTCCGGTTATAAATGCCTGTCAGCCCATCTTTAAAAGCAAGCTCCTCCAGTTCCTGCCTTAGCTGTACTTCCTTGGTGATATTGCTGAGGATCACCGTGGTACCGGCTAATTCGCCGCTGCTTTTTTTTATCGGGAAAGAATGAATCTGGAGATAAACTTCTGTCTCACCCTCAAATTTATGAATGCCTGAATAGCTGCCGCCAGCAGCCCAGGCCCCTGAATATCCGGCAGCTGACTGGAGAACCACCTTCATATTTTCACCGATCAGCTTGGAATCAAGCCCTGGCAGCATTTCCTTTGCCGCCGGATTATAGTCCACAAGTACATCATCCTGGGCAAAAACGATAACACCGTCCCTCATGCTTTCAAAGACACGCTCCTTTGCGATCGGCGCAGCTGTCAGCCTGTCCATGAAAAAGGAGCGCAAATATAAAAAGGATGTCAGGCACATCACCATTGGAACAGGATCCATGCCGTAAGGGGAATACCCCATTAAATAAAGGAAAGAGGCAGTCATGGGGATTGTCAGTCCCGCGAACATGGTAATAAGCCGCCTTCTGTAGGCGAATCCAGCTCTCTTCCAATACCATACAACCATGCATGCCCCAGCAAAAAGGCTGCCGAATGTAAAGCTGCCATGGATCACATACCAAAAGCCCACATCCATATCCACAAGCAGATATGATCCCTCATGATGCAGATGATATTGGGTGTAAAAAAGCCCATGCCAATCATTTGTCAGCACCATTACCATGCTGATGAAAGGAATGGTGTAAAAAATAATGAGATTGAGGCTGGTCAAATACCTGTCCAGACCGGTGAATCTCATGACCATGACTAAAGTGATAGGGGAAATAAAGGGCAGGCCCGCATACTGAAAGGCGATCCAGAACTTGATCTCTGCCAGCGAATCAGCAGTCAGCTCAAAAGCATGTCCGAATATGTAGATGGCCGAGGTCACCGCAATCCAGACAAAGATATTGCCGGCAGAAAATGTTTTTCTTTTAGCAAAGGCATACATGCCCAAAACGCTTGTCAGGACTCCGGACACAGAGATCAGAACAATATAACTGAAAATATCTGAGTTCATTATATTCACCAGGTTAATTTTTTGCTTTAATGGTACCATAACCCAGGTAGAAAAAGAATATAAACCGGAAGATGGGCAGTATTAACCAGAAAAAACCTGCCAGGACTTTTGTCCGGCAGGCCGTTATGTAGCGGCAGCCTTCATCCAAGGCTGCCGCAGTGCTTATTCAGGCTCAAAAGTTTTACAGTCGGTTTCTTCATTGGTGCTCGCTTTCTTTCCGGTGATCGCGCCGACAAAAATTTCGTCCGCCCCGCATTTCCTGCCGTTGCGGTTAAACTTGCAATTGACTACTTCACATAATACATCCTGTGCCACTCTAACCACCTCCTGTGAGATTTGTAAAGTGAGACTAGTGTTTCTGATTAAGTAGCACTTAATAGTCTATTCCCGCATACAGGCATTTTTAAACGCTTTTAAACGGACACCGACTGGCAGCCGGGCACCCAGGAAGCCCCTTACTCTATAAGCCCTTCATTCTGGAGGAATTCCCTGGCTGTGTCCTCAGCACTCATTCCATCAACATTGACCTTATAATTCATTTCACGCATCTGGTCGTCTGTGATTTTTCCTGCCAGTTTGTTTAAGCTATCTGCAATTTCCGGATGATCTTCAAGTGTCTCTTTCTTTAAAAGAGGAGCCCCCTGGTAAGGAGGGAATAGATTTTTATCATCTTCAAGCACCTTCAGATTGTAAGCTTCCAGCTCACTGTCCGTCGAATAAGCATCCACCATATTGATATCGCCTGTTTCAACGGCACTATAGCGGAGCTTTGGTTCCATCGTTTTCACATTTGGAAATTCTATGCCATACAGTTCTTGAATACCACGATAGCCATCTTCCCTGTCGGAAAATTCCAGCGTAAAGCCCGGCTTGATATTCTGCTGCACCGCTTTTACATCTGATATTGTTTCAAGTCCATATTGTGCGGCCAGCTCTTCCGGGACAGCCAGGGCATATGTATTGTTATAATCCATCGGCTCCAGCATCTCCATTTCAAACTCTTCTGACAGGCCGTCCCTTGCCTGCTCATACACTTCCTGCCGGTCTGTGCTCACTGCCGTCTCTTTTAAAAATTCCGAAATGGCTGTTCCAGTGAACTCAGGATATATATCAATATCACCTGAACGGAGCGCGTTGAACACAAAAGAGGTCTTGCCTAGTCCAGGCTGCAATTCAACACTCATATCAGTTTCCTCTTCAATGAGGATTTTGTACATATTGATCAGGATTTCCGGTTCAGATCCAAGCTTTCCGGCAATCACCAAATCTTTTTCTCCTTTGCCTGAAACAAACGGCAGAACCATGATGACAATGGCTGCCAGAGCGATTGCCCCCAGCGGAATCAGGGATTTTTTGAATGAAATCTTTTCGAACCTTCTCAGCAGCAGGTCAAATAGTATGGCCAGCAGTGCAGCCGGGATCGCTCCCAGTACAATGAGGGACGTATTGTTCCGGTCTATCCCGAGAAGGATGATATCCCCAAGGCCTCCTGCACCAATCAAAGCTGCGAGAGTTGCTGTACCGACGATCAGGACCATTGCCGTCCGGATCCCTGCCATGATCACTGGCATGGAAAGGGGCAGTTCTACTTTTATGAGCCGTTTCCAGCTGTTCATCCCCATGGCCCTTGCCGCTTCAATAAGCGAAGGCTCCACTTCTTTTATGCCTGTGTATGTATTTCTCAGGATCGGAAGAAGCGCATAGACGATCAGCGCAATGCTTGCAGGCACTTTCCCGATCCCAAACAGCGGGATGAGGAGCCCAAGCAGGGCGAGGGAAGGAATGGTCTGCAGCACCGCTGTGACGCCGATGACTGCCTCTGCTGCTCTTTTATGCCTCGTCAGATAAATTCCGAGCGGTATTGAAATCAGGACAGCAAAGAATAGCGCAATAAATGAAATTTGTATATGTTCTATGAGTGCACTGAAAAGCTCGGATTGCCTCTCTTTAAATACACC
This sequence comes from Bacillus infantis, assembly GCF_020171945.1. Lineage (GTDB taxonomy): Bacteria > Bacillota > Bacilli > Bacillales > Cytobacillaceae > Bacillus_AB > Bacillus_AB infantis_A. The sequence continues at coordinate 37,183 of NZ_JAIVAP010000008.1, forward strand.
GGCCAAATCATTCATTTAGAGCCCCCCTTTCCCCTAAGCTTCCTGCCATATGCCTGATGGCTTCCCTGCGGCTGATTGAACCGACGATGGTCCCGTCTTTTTCAACAGGTATCTCTTCCCTGTCAGTCAGCAGTTCCAGCACTTCCTTTAAACTGGCCGAAGCTGCGACCGCTTCAGCAGAAACACTTTCGGCATATCCGGCTTTCATCATTTTTTCAGCTGTAATCTCCCGGCCTGCGCCTGCCTGTGCACCGACAAATTCACGCACAAAGTCATCTGCCGGTTTTTCAATGATTTCCTCAGGCGAAGCCAGCTGCACGATCTTCCCTTCCTTCATGACGCAAATCCTGTCTCCCAGTTTAAGAGCTTCCTGCATATCATGCGTCACAAACACGATCGTCTTCTTAATATTGCGCTGCAGATCAAGCAGATCGTCCTGCAGCTTTTCCCTGCTTAAAGGGTCAAGTGCACTGAAAGGCTCGTCCATCAGAATGATCTCAGGGTCGGCTGCAAGGGCGCGGATGACGCCGATCCTCTGCTGCTGCCCTCCGGAAAGCTCGCTCGGCTTCCTCGTCAAATATACCTCCGGCTCGAGCCCGACCATAGTCAGCAGCTCTGCCGCCCGCTTGCGGATCTTCTCCCGCTCCCATTTTTTCAATTCCGGGACGATGGCTATATTTTCTTCGATCGTCATATGCGGAAAGAGTGCGATTGATTGCAGCACATAGCCGATGCTCCATCTTAATTCGTGGATATCATACTCACTGATCCTTTTCCCCTCTATCCTGATCGTCCCTTTCGTGAGATCGATCAGCCGGTTGATCATCTTGAGCGTCGTTGTCTTGCCGCAGCCGCTCGGCCCGATCAGCACGAAGAATTCCCCTTTCTTTATGGTAAAATCCAGGGACTCTACCGCCTTCGTTCCGCCCGGGTACTCTTTTGTCACACCCTCAAACTCTATCATGGCTTCTCTCCTTTTCATCGGTCCTGCTTACTCTTTATGTATAAACATCCTTATATATTATTGCCTTTTTTAAGCTGTGTGCGGTTCCTGTCCTCAGGAAAATTTACCCACCGCTCTCCATTAACTCTATTAACTACCCTGATTCCCCGTTTTCCAAACATAGCATTTTTAGCTGCCAGCTTCAATTTTCAGTTCTCTGTTCAAAAAATAAAAAAACCGGGAGCAGTCCTCCCGGCTTTTATTTGCTTATTTGCTATAATACTCGCCAAGGTATTCTGATACCTGTTCTGGTGTCTTCGCATTCGCGCTGTGAAGATGTCCAAGCTTTTCGCCGTCCTTGAATACCAGCAGGCTTGGAATGCCCATTACATTATATTCAGCAGCCAAGTCAGGCAGTTCGTCCTTGTTCAGCTCATATAAAGGAAACTCCTGAAACTCCTCAAGCACGCTCGGCATGAACATATCCATCCTTTTGCAGTCCGGGCACCAGCCAGCAAAAAACTTCACTGTCACTGTTTCCCCGCTTTCGACTATTTCCCTGAACTCTTTTTCTGTTTTTATCATATTTGCCATTCTCATCATCCTCCTGCCCTCATTATATACAAAACGCTTCTGCTTATCCTCAAACTTGCTTTCCTTCAAAAACTGCTTATTTCCGTGTTACACTTAAGCAAAAAGAACTTAAGTGAAGGAGCATGTGAAGATGAAAACTTTATGCTTGCTGGGAAGCACCCGCAAAAATGGCAATTCAGAATATCTGGCAGGAAAAATCCTTGAAGGAACAGACCATACTATTGTTCACCTGGCTGATATGCATATTGAAGCAATCCACGACCAGCGCCATGCTGAAGGCGGCTTTGATCCGATTCATGATGACTATGACGAATTGATCGAGCTGATCTTCAGCCATGATGTCATCCTGTTTGCCACTCCCCTGTACTGGTACGGTATGAGCGGCCCGATGAAGGACTTTTTTGACAGATGGTCCCAATACCTTCGCGACGAACGCTTCAATTTAAAAGAAGAGCTCGCCAGGAAAAAAGCATATGTAGCCGTAACAGGCGGCACAAGCGCAAAAATCAAGGGACTGCCGCTCATCCAGCAATTTGAATACATATTTGAATTTGTCGGCATGGAATTCGCCGACTATATCATCGGCGCAGGCGTCAAGCCCGGCGAGGTGAAGGAAGACCAGATTGCACTGGCTAAGGCAGAGGTTTGGAATAGGGGATTGCGCTCATAGTTGAAGAGGACCTGCCGGGAGGGCAGGTCTTTTCTGTTAAGATTTCTTCATTGACTCTTTTAAATTCTCGATCTTGCCTTCAATAAAAGAAACGAATCTATCATCCTTCTGTGCTTTAAAGATGCTAATCGTTATATCATAGTGCTCAATCGCCTGATTGTAATCTTTCAAGCCTTCATAGCTTATGCTCAGATAATAATAAATCTCCCCTAAATAGTCCAGCAGATTTGCCCTCACGCACCAGTCAATGCCTTTATAGCAGTAATCTATTGCCTTTCCATATTGGTGAAGGGCCCATAAACTTCTTGCTTGATTATAAAGTACTTTTGTTTTCAAATCCTTGTTTTGCAGCTGCGGCAGCTCTTTAATAACAAGAGACGCTTTTTCAAGCCAATCATAGCACAGCTGGAATTCTTTTATATCATAGTGGAAGATGCCCATGCTGATATAAATCTCAAGCTCGGATTCGGTCCAGATCGAGGCGTTTTTATGGGTCAGATCAATAGCTTCCTGCAGGATTGAAATACTTCTCTCAAAATCTTTTTCCAAGTAAAAAGTATATATTCCTTTATTCCAAAGAAGCACCTGATGGTATTCAGGGTTTTCCAGCACCTGCGGGTTCTTTTCCTCAACAGCCACAATTCTCCTGAGCTCAATATAATCGAGCTCCTTTCTGGCTGTATAGAGCTGTTCCATCACATCTTCAACATATTCATTGCTGGCAATCCCGTTCATCCCGAAGAAATAGGAAATATCCACACCAAGCCTCCGGGCAATGAGGTAAAGTGTGGAAGAAAGCGGAATGATATCCCCCCGCTCAATCTTGCTGATCTGCGCCTGTGTGCAGATGCCTTCTGACAGTTCACTCTGCTTGAGGCCCCTTGAAACTCTTAGATCTTTAATTTTTTTCCCAAGATTGCTGCCAAAAATATTCAAGCTATCACGTCCCGGATCATCTTTTATTGTAGAATAGCAATAAATTCAGCAAAATAGAAATGATTTATCCGGAGGCTGTTCATCTTAAAACGGCTTCATCACCATAAGAACAATCAAAGCAACTGCTGCTAAGTGTGTATATAATGTGAAAGGCTGCTGTTCTTTATTTATGCGGTGGTAAGAATCAGGCAGGGATTCGTCCTTGACTCCATGATTAGCAAGAATCTCCTGCTGTGCTTTGATTTTTTTCGGCAGGACTGCCGCTACAATAGGCTGGACCGAAATAAAGATAATAATAGAAATGATATACCAGACTTCTTTAAATAGTGCAGGATTCAAAGCTCCAAAAATCAAACCGGTAATTAATAGTGTAATGCTTCCGTACTTTGCAAGTTTCTCTACCCTCTCATTGATCAGGATGCAAAGCCTTGCCTGTGAGACTGTTTTGGGCGCCTTGGAGATGATTGGCTGCGCAAAAGCAGCACCCAGGCCGCATACCGCGGCAATGATATGCACTGTAAGCAGGATGGAATAAAAAGTCAAAGATAAGTTCCCCTTTCAAACTGATTTTTTATATCTCTCTTGTATAATAATACATTTTTGTTAAAATATGAGTATTTTTTACTAATTTAATGGTTAATTTTTCTATATTATTGGGTAATATACATGAATAACCATTATTATAAGGGCCTTTATAAAGAAGTTGGCATGTGTTTTGTTATGAGAAAAAGTTTTTTAAGCAAATAAAAAAGCCTGGATCCTCCTTAAGGAAAATCCAGGCTTTATAATTTAAGATTTAATCCACCAAAGTATGTATGGTGGAGACGGTGGGAGTCGAACCCACGTCCAGAAACATCGCCACTTAAGCTTCTACGAGTGTAGTCAGCATATTTGCGTTTCGCTGCATCTTATGCCTGCTGACAGGCGTCCGTGCAGCTAGTCTGGTTATTCTCTTCCTTCATCCTCAGACGGTGGAATCCGGCGTAGTCCACTTAGAGTGAGTCCCTTACCCTACCACATGGACGATGGAGGGAGGAACCGCTTAGCGCTATTAGGCAGCTAGAGCGAAGTTGTTTTGTTGTTTGCCAGTTATAGGCGTTGACGTTTTAACGAGGCCGATCCCCTCGACTCGCAACCTAAGCTCGAACTATCCCTGTCGAATCCGTAACGTCCCCATATTGGGCAAATGAGCCTAAGCTTCATTTCCGCTGAGAGCCGGTGCGAATCTTATTCTGCCACTCGGTTTGACGCCGGGAGCGCTCGAAATAGAAGAGCGTAAGTCAGGCAGCATCGCTGCTACAATACTTATTATATCATATACAGCACGGATATCAATTGTTAAGTCTTGGCTTTACATTTTCTGCCGTTCACGGAATGCCCGTTCAATATCACGGCCTGCTTCTTTCTTTTTCAATGTTTCGCGTTTATCATAATTCTTTTTACCCTTGGCCAGGCCGATCAAAACTTTCGCAAAGCCATTTTTCAAATACATCTTCAGCGGTACGATAGAGTATCCTGCTTCCTTGGTGTCGCCGATCAGCTTGCTGATTTCTTTATTATGAAGCAGCAGCTTCCTTGTTCTGAGCGGATCATGGTTGTACCGGTTTCCCTGCTCATAAGGGCTGACATGCATGTTGATGAGGAATATCTCGCCATTGATGATTCTGGCATAAGAATCCTTCAGCTGCACCCTGCCTGCGCGGATGGCCTTTATTTCTGTACCCTGCAGGACGATGCCCGCTTCATATGTCTCTTCAATGAAATAGTCGTGATTCGCTTTTTTATTCTGGGCGATAACCTTGCCCGTTCCCTTTGGCATATGAACTTCCCCCTCAATCTCTTACAATGATTTTAACAAAAATCTCTCCCTGCAACAATCATGACCCTATATCGGAAAGGAGAGCCACTTTGATGGCTCTCCGGTTTCCAGCTTTTTAGCGTTTCTTTTTCTTCCGCTTGGCTTTTGGCGCATTTTCAAAGTGCTTTTTCTCTTTTCGGCCGGGGCCGCCGCTTTTGCCTTTTGAGCTGCCGCCGCGTCCTTTCGGGCCTTCGCCGGCTTTGCCTCTGCGCGGTTTCTTTTCTGTGCTGCCTGTCTTGAACACTCGCGGCGCATCCCGGTCATCACGCTTCCGGGGGCCTTTCATGCCGACGATTTCAAAATCTATGGAGCGCTCATCTTTGTTGACATTTATGACGCGTACTGTAATTTCGTCGCCAATCCGGAACACATTGCCTGTTTTCTCGCCGATCATGGCGAAATGGCGCTCATCATAGCGGTAATAATCATCCGTCATATAGCTGACATGGATCAGACCTTCTATCGTGTTCGGCAATTCGACGAACATGCCGAAGTTTGTAACCGAACTGATGATTCCATCATATTCTTCACCAATTTTATCAGCCATATATTCTGCTTTTTTCAGCTCATCTGTTTCCCTTTCAGCTTCGACCGCGCGGCGCTCCATATTGGAGGAATGATCGGCAATATCAGGAAGCCTTGAATTCATCCGCTCCCTTGTCGCCTGGCTCAAATCGCCTTCAATCAGATAGGTGCGGATGAGCCTGTGGACAACCAGGTCCGGATAACGGCGGATCGGTGAAGTGAAATGAGTGTAGAACTCAGTCGACAGCCCGAAGTGGCCGAGGCTCTCTGGATTATATTTCGCCTGCTGCATCGAGCGCAGCATGACGGTGGAAATCACCATTTCCTCAGGCGTTCCCTGCACCTCTTCAATGATTTCCTGGAGGGCGCGCGGATGCACGGAGTTTGCAGTGCCTTTTACAATGTAACCGAAGTTTGTAATAAACTCAAAGAACCTTCTCAGCTTATCTTCCTTCGGATCTTCGTGGATACGATAAATGAACGGAACATCCATCCAGTGGAAATGCTCAGCGACCGTTTCATTCGCCGCAAGCATGAATTCCTCGATAAGGCGCTCTGCCACAGAACGTTCGCGGAGTACGACATCACTCGGCTTTCCTTCTTCATCGACAAGAACCTTTGACTCTTTAAAATCAAAGTCGATGGCACCGCGGCCCATCCGCTTCTTGCGGAGCACGCCTGCAAGCTCCTCCATAAGCTGGAACATCGGCACAAGCGGCTCATAGCGCTTCATCAGCTCTTCGTCTTTATCCGTCAAGATCTTATTAACATCATGATAAGTCATACGCTCTGTCGTTTTAATGACACTTTGGAAAATTTCATGATTAACCACTTCGCCGGAGCTGTCCATTTCCATTTCACAGGAAAGTGTCAGGCGGTCAACCTGCGGATTAAGGGAACAGATGCCATTGGATAATCTGTGCGGGATCATCGGGATGACCCGGTCCACCAGGTATACACTTGTTGCCCGCTCTTCTGCTTCCTGATCAATCGGCGTATTCTCGCGCACATAATACGTCACATCGGCAATATGTACTCCGAGCTTATAGTTCCCGTTTTCAAGCTTTGTAACAGTAACCGCGTCATCCAAATCCTTTGCATCAGCGCCATCAATAGTTACAATTGTTTGATCGCGCAAATCGCGCCGATTCTTGATTTCACTTTCATCAATGCTGTCAGGTGTATCATTCGCCTGCTCCAGCACTTCTTTCGGGAATTCCATCGGCAGCCCATGCTTGTGGATGACAGACAGAATATCGACGCCCGGATCATTTTTATGGCCGAGAATCTCAATGACTTCCCCTTCAGCACTCTTGCGCCCTTCCGGATATGTCGTCAGCTTGACTACGACCTTATGCCCTTCTATTGCCCCTTTGGAGGCTGATTTCGGGATAAAAATATCGCTGGCGAACTTTTTGTCATCAGGAAGAACAAAGCCGAAATTCTTGCTTTCAACATATGTCCCGACAATCTGCTGGACGCCGCGCTCGAGAATCCTGACGACAGTCCCTTCACGCCTCTGTCCGGAAGACTCAGAAGAAACTCTCGCAAGGACAATATCGCCGTGCATAGCATTATTCGTCTCATTCGGCGGTATGAAGATATCATCAAGGCCAGGCTCTTCAGGTATGACAAAAGCAAAACCTTTCGCATGGCCGGACAATTTACCTTTAATGAGATTCATTTTATCCGGCAGGCCGTAGCGGTTGCTCCGAGTCCGGACAACAAGTCCTTTCTGCTCCATGACCACAAGGGCCTTCACAAAGTCTTTAAAATCGGAAGAATCCTCGATTCCGAATGCCTCCTCCATCTCCTGGACGGTCAAAGGCTTATATGCTTCATCTTTCATAAAGTGGAGAAGCTTATCCACGATTTGCTTAATATTATTTTCCATCTATGCTATCCCTCCTAAATAAAGGATTTAAACAGTCCAATCCAGCGATTCCAGGAACTGATATACATCCTCATGCAGCTGATCCTTTTCCTTGTCCAATGTGATGACATGACCGGACTCTTCATACCATTTCAGTTTTTTATTATCATTCTCCACTTCCCTGAAGATGATGTTGGCACTGTCGGTATTGATCATGGCATCATGGCGTGCCTGCGCCACAAAGGTCGGGGAATAAATCATATCCACATGATTCCTCACGTCAGCGATCAGCTCCTGCAGCGCTTTAAGTGTCTCCATCGGAGTTTTCCTGAATTCAGCCATTTCCTGTTCAATCTGCTCAGGGGATTTGCCTTCTAGCCTCTTATACTCGCTGGCATAATGAAGGATTCCCTGATACATGACTTCCTCGCTCTTAATATACATTGGTGCACACATTGGAACGATACCCTTTATAGGAACAGTGTAACCTAATTTCAAGGAAAATACCCCGCCCAGCGAAAGCCCGGCAACTGCAACCTCTTCATAGCCCTGCCCCTTCAGCAGCTCATAGCCTTCCATAACATCCTTCCACCAGTCATCAGGCCCTGTATGGACCAGCTCCTCCGGCGGCACCCCGTGGCCCTTATACTGTGGTGCATGGCAAGTATACCCCTTGGTCTGCAGGAAGCGGCCGAGCATTCTTACATCCGCAGTATTGCCTGTAAAGCCGTGCAAAAGCAGGACTGCCCTTTTCCCGCCTTCAAAGGTAAATGGTTTCGGTGCAACAATCTTCATTTTGAAAACTCCTTTTGCTATGTAAATGATTTCTTTGATAAGTTCAGCTTCCTTATTTTTAGCAAAGCCGCGCTCAACAATCCACTAAAACGGCTTAGTGGTGATGAAAGGAAAAATATTCCGTTCGGCGGCAAATAAAAAACCTGACCTTCAGGGCCAGGCAGCAGCTTCATTATTTTACAAAATAAGCAACAGCAATTGTTAAAACAAAAAACAGTACAGATAATACAATCGTCACACGGTGGAGTATAAGATCAAGCCCGCGCGCCTTTTGCTTGCCGAAAAGCTGCTCGGCACCACCTGAAATTGCGCCGGAAAGACCCGCACTTTTCCCTGATTGAAGAAGTACAACAACTATAAGAGCAACTGAAACAATAATCAACAGCGTAATTAAAAATGTGTACATGAAGTCCACCTCCTGAAACGTACAATCACATTATTCTTAATTTATCATATTTTGGCGGATTGGACAATAGCAATGTTGGGTGGTGTGGGAGAGGGGTGAGTTAGTTTGCAGCTCAAGAAGGAGGACAGGGCATGGAGGACGAAATAAATAGATAATACATTCTTATAAGGAGGAAGATATGATTGTTAAAGAATTAACAGTACCGGAGCGGATAATAGCCCTGGAAGCTTTGCTTCGGCGCCTGGAGGAAGGGAGTCCCGAATGGCTCCGTGTTAAGGAAGATCTCGCAAAGCGCTGGGCGGGCTACTATGGTGAATTGTCTTTGGATTATTATTTGCAGATGCTGCCGGAAAAAGAGTATCTAGTACTGCATGATTTGCGGCTCGGTCTGTCCGGCAGCTTTTTTCAGATTGACATCCTCGTCGTGCATGCTCATTTCGCATTAATCCTGGAGGTGAAAAACATACTTGGCACCCTTGTGTTTGATAAGCAATTCAGCCAGATGATCCGCACTCATGATGAAAAAGAAGAAGGCTTTCCCAATCCTATCGCACAGGCTGAACAGCATAAAAAACAGCTGGCCCGCTGGTTTGCGGAACGCAGCATTCCTCTCCCCGCCGAAGCCCTTGTGGTCATCAGCAAACCCTCCACTGTCCTCAAAGCGAACTCTCCAGCCATCAGCCGAACGGTCATCCACAGCCACCGCCTTCTTGGGAAGGTGGAAGAACTGAGCGGGCGATATCAGCAAGCCCTTATGGATGCGAAAGAGCTGAGAAAAACCTCCAAACTGCTGATTAAAAACCACACACCTGAAGAAATTGATATTTTGTCCAAGATGAGAATCAGCCCGGATAATGTGAGGATGGGTGTCCATTGCGGCAGCTGCGGCCATATTCCTGCTGTAAGAGTATATGGGACATGGCTGTGCCCTAAATGCGGGGCAAAGGACAAGTCTGCGCATATCTCAGCGTTACAGGATTACTTCCTTTTGTTTGGGAAGGAGATTACGAATGGCGGATTTCGGGAGTTTTCGGGGGTGGAATCGGTTTTTGCTGCTTCCAGGCTATTAAAAGGAGCTTGTTTGCCATCTAATGGGGAGAAAAAAGGAACAACATACTTTGCTACGGAGGAATTTATGAAGTAGGGAAATGTTTATTTGCGACTTTTTGGGAATATTTGCGACTTTTTCGCTATATTTGCGACTTTCGAGATTTATTTGCGAGTTTTCAAATATATTTGCGACTTTCCAGATTTATTTGCGACCGCCCTCCCCGCAGAACCACTCTCAAGCAAACAGCCACCTAAAAAAAATAAAAAAACACCAGCCCCAAAAGGCTGGTGTCTCCCCCAAAAGAATTACTTCTTCAGGTTATAAAAAGATTTCAAACCATCATATACAGCCAGATCGCCAAGCTCGTCTTCGATGCGGAGAAGCTGGTTGTATTTCGCGATGCGGTCAGTACGGCTCATAGAACCGGTTTTGATTTGGCCTGCATTTGTTGCAACAGCGATGTCAGCGATTGTGGCATCTTCTGTTTCACCTGAACGGTGGGATACAACGGCAGTGTAGCCTGCGCGCTTAGCCATTTCGATAGCTTCGAAAGTTTCAGTCAGTGTACCGATCTGGTTCACTTTGATCAGGATGGAGTTGCCTACGCCCTGCTCGATACCTTGTGCAAGCTTCTTAGTGTTTGTTACGAAAAGGTCATCTCCGACAAGCTGAACTTTTCCGCCGATGCGGTCAGTCAGAAGCTTGTGGCCTTCCCAGTCGTTTTCATCCAGTCCGTCTTCGATTGAAAGGATTGGGAATTCGTTTACCAGCTCTTCGTAGAAGTTAACCATATCTTCTGAAGATAAGCCAGTGCGGCCTTCGCCTGCAAGATCATATTTGCCTGTTTCTTTGTTGTAGAACTCAGAAGAAGCAACATCCATGCCAAGAAGGATGTCTTTGCCTGGCTCATAGCCGGCGCTCTTGATTGCTTCGATGATTACTTCAAGTGCTTCGCGGTTAGAACCAAGGTTCGGAGCGAATCCGCCTTCGTCCCCTACTGCTGTGTTAAGGCCTTTGCCGGAAAGAACTTTCTTAAGCGCGTGGAATACTTCAGCACCCATGCGGATCGCTTCCTTGAAAGTAGGAGCTCCTACAGGAAGGATCATGAATTCCTGGAAGTCAACGTTGTTGTCAGCATGTGATCCGCCGTTGATGATGTTCATCATTGGAGTTGGAAGCTGCTTCGCGTTGAATCCGCCAAGGTAGCGGTATAATGGCAGGCCTACAGATTCAGCTGCAGCGTGCGCACAAGCCATGGATACGCCAAGGATTGCGTTAGCGCCCAATTTGCCTTTATTTTCAGTACCATCAAGCTCGATCATTGTGCGGTCGATTCCGACTTGGTCTGTTACATCCATGCCGATGATCGCTTCAGAGATCAGGTTGTTTACATTGTCCACTGCGTTTTGAACACCTTTTCCAAGGTAGCGGGACTTGTCGCCGTCGCGAAGCTCAACTGCTTCGTGCTCGCCTGTAGATGCGCCGGAAGGAACAATCGCTCTTCCGAAGAATCCTGATTCTGTTAATACTTCTACTTCAACTGTTGGGTTACCGCGGGAATCTAATACTTCGCGGGCATATACGTGCTGGATAAATGGCATAGTAAAATCTCTCCTTAAAATTGGTTATTTTTTTAGAATTGTTGTGCCGGTCATTTCTACCGGCTTTTCTACTCCAAGCAAGTCAAGCATGGTTGGGGCAAGGTCAGCAAGGATTCCGTCCTCACGCAGCTCATCCCCTTCTTTTGTTACGATGACAGGCACCGGATTAGTGGTGTGGGCTGTCATTGGATTACCTTCAAGAGTGACAACTTCGTCAGCATTTCCGTGGTCAGCTGTGATGATGGCATGACCGCCTTTTTGAATGATCAGGTCAACAATGCGGCCAAGGCATTCATCCACTGTTTCAATTGCTTTCACTGTCGGCTCGAGCATTCCGGAGTGCCCGACCATATCAGGATTGGCAAAGTTCAGGATGATAGCATCAAAGTTATCGGCTTCTATTTCCTTCAACAAAGCATCTGTTACTTCATATGCACTCATTTCAGGCTGAAGATCATAGGTTGCCACTTTTGGCGAATTGATGAGGATCCGTTCTTCGCCTGGGAACTTCTCTTCACGCCCGCCGCTCATAAAGAATGTTACGTGCGGGTATTTTTCAGTTTCAGCGATGCGCAGCTGTTTAAGATCGTTCTGGGCCAAAACCTCGCCGATCGTGTTGTCCAGGTTATTAGGCTTGAACGCTACATAGCCGTCAACGGTTTCGCTGAAGTGGGTAAAGCATACAAAGTGCAGATTCTGCGGGTGCCCAGGGCCCCTGTCAAAGGATCTGAAATCTTTGTTTGTAAATGTATTGGAAATCTGGATTGCACGGTCCGGGCGGAAATTGTAGAAAATGACTGAGTCATTATCTTCAATGGTTGCCACCGGCTCTCCATTTTCCCTAGTGATAACGGATGGAATGACGAATTCATCAAAAATCCCGTTTTTGTAGTTGTCTTCGACAAGGTCAAGCGGATCGGAATAAGTTGGTCCATCTCCGTACACCATCGCACGGTAGGATTTCTCCACACGGTCCCAGCGCTTGTCGCGGTCCATGGAATAGTAGCGCCCTGAGATGGTCGCAAATTCGCCTACGCCATATTCCTTCATTTTTTCCTGTGCTTCTTTGATATATTTCTCGGCTGTTTTCGGACCGACGTCTCGGCCGTCAAGGAAACCGTGGATATATACCTTTTTCAATCCCTCATCAGCAGCAAGCTTCAGCAGGGCGTACAGGTGGTGGATATGGCTGTGGACACCGCCGTCAGACAGAAGGCCAAACAGATGGAGAGCTTTATTGTTCTCCTTTGCATGGTTAATCGCGTCTAAAAAGGTTTGATTCTTTTCAAACTCGCCTTCACGGATGGCCACGTTAACCCTTGTCAGGCTTTGGTAGACGATCCTTCCGGCACCGATATTCAGGTGTCCTACTTCAGAGTTCCCCATCTGCCCTTCAGGAAGGCCGACTGCTTCACCGCTTGCCTGCAGAGTAGAGTGGGGATATTTGTTCCAATAACGCTCAAAGTTCGGTTTGTTCGCTTGAGCAACTGCGTTTCCCATCCGTTCACCGCGAAGGGCGAATCCGTCCAGGATGATCAGTGCTACCGGGGATTTACTCATTCTTGCCTGCCTCCAGTAATTGAAGGAATGAGTTTGGCTCAAGGCTCGCCCCTCCGACCAGTGCACCATCGATATCAGGCTGGGCCATATATTCTTTGATGTTTTCCGGCTTAACGCTTCCGCCGTACTGGATGCGGACTGCTTCAGCTGCAGCGCTTGAGAATTCTTCGCCTACCACCTTACGGATATGGGCGCAAACTTCATTTGCATCCGCAGAAGTGGAAGATTTGCCTGTACCGATTGCCCAGATAGGCTCATAAGCGATAACAGTCTGCTTCACCTGGTCTTCTGTCAGGCCGGCAAGGGCTTTTTTCACCTGGCTGCCGACGATTTCCGTTGTTTCGCCGTTTTCGCGCTGTTCGAGCGACTCGCCGACACAAACGATCGGAGTCAGGTTATAGTTGAATGCAGCCAAAGTCTTTTTGTTAACAGCTTCGTCTGTTTCGTTGAACATTTCACGGCGTTCTGAGTGGCCGAGCACGACATAAGATACACCGATGTCCTGAAGGGCTTTCGGGCTGATTTCACCTGTGAAAGCACCGCTTTCTTCGAAGTGCATATTTTGGGCGCCAATAGCGACGTCATGGCCTTCTGCACTTTCAACAAGTCGCTCTAAAAATAAGGCTGGAGCACAAACGACTGTATCAACATCTTCCTTTGAAGGAACAAGGCCGTTGATTTCCTCTAAGAAGCTTTTCGCTTCAGGCAGGGTTTTATGCATTTTCCAGTTGCCTGCAATGATTGATTTACGCATTCCGGCACATCCTTTCAAATCTTTTGCTTATTTATCATTCAAAGCCGTTACACCAGGAAGCTCTTTTCCTTCGATGAATTCGAGGGAAGCGCCGCCGCCTGTTGAGATATGGCTCATTTTATCAGCAAGATCAAACTTTTCGACTGCAGCTGCAGAGTCTCCGCCGCCGATTACCGAATATGTATCCTGGGATTCAGCAAGGGCTTCGGCTACTGCTTTCGTTCCGCCTGCAAATGCATTCAGTTCAAACACACCCATAGGGCCGTTCCAGATGACAAGCTTGCTTGATTTGATAACATCCTGATAGATGGCACGCGTTTTCGGACCGATATCAAGCGCTTCCCAGTCTGAAGGAATTTCTTCAATGGAAACTTCTTTAATATTGGCATCCTCCGAAAAATCATCCGCAACAAGCACATCAACAGGCATATAGAATTTAACGCCTTTTTCTTCTGCCTTTTTTATAAATGAATTGGCAAGATCGATTTTGTCTTCTTCAAGAAGGGATTTCCCGATTTCATGGCCTTGTGCTTTTACGAACGTATAAGCAAGTCCTCCGCCAATGATCAGATTATCTACCTTATCAAGCAGGTTTTCGATGACACCGATTTTGTCCTTTACCTTCGCTCCGCCGACAATTGCCGTAAATGGGCGCTCCGGATTGGACATCGCTTTTCCAAGAACGTCCAGTTCCTTTTCCATCAGCAGGCCGGAAACAGCCGGAAGGTGGTGTGCAATGCCTTCTGTGGATGCATGGGCACGGTGGGCAGCGCCGAATGCGTCATTCACATACACATCCGCAAGCTCTGCAAACGATTTTGCCAGCTCAGGATCATTCTTTTCTTCACCAGGGTAGAAACGGACGTTTTCAAGAAGGAGAACATCGCCCTCAGCCATTTCGGAAACCATCCCCTGCACAGTTTCACCGTATGCTTCGTCTGCTTTCTTTACATCCTTGCCCAACAGCTCTGATAAGCGCTTGGCAACCGGTGTAAGGCGCAGTTCTTCTACTGCCTGGCCTTTTGGACGGCCAAGGTGGCTTGCAAGGATGACTTTAGCTCCCTGTTCAGTCAGATACTGAATGGTAGGAAGAGCTGCTGTGATACGAGTTTCGTCCGTAATAGAGCCGTCTTTCATCGGCACGTTAAAGTCCACACGGCAAAAAACGCGTTTACCTTTTAAATCAATGTCTTTTACGCTTTTTTTGTTCACGGCAAAGGACCTCCCAGTTTGTGATAGTTTTTCAAAAGAAAAGGGAGAGGGAATTGTTTCCCGCTCCCCTTTTCCCCATCATTATAGATGTTCGCTATTTTTTTATCCAATAAAACAAGGTTTTAGAGGAATGCTTCGGTTCCCGGAGTTAATACAGGACCAGGCTATAGCATTTTATTGATTTAAACTTACCTATTAAAGGCCTTGCTTTGCAATGTAGTCTACAAGGTCTACAACACGGTTAGAGTAGCCTGACTCGTTGTCATACCAAGAGATTACTTTTACCATGCTGCCTTCCATAACCATTGTTGACAATGCATCAATAGTAGAAGAAGCAGGGCTTCCGTTGTAGTCGCTTGATACTAAAGGCTCTTCGCTGTAAGCAAGGATTCCTTTAAGGTCGCCTTCAGAAGCTGCTTTGAATGCTGCGTTGATTTCTTCAGCTGTTACGTCTTTGTCAAGCTCAGCAACAAGGTCAACAAGAGAAACGTTTGGAGTTGGAACACGCATAGCTCCGCCGTTCAATTTGCCTTTCAGTTCAGGCAATACAAGGGAAACTGCTTTTGCAGCACCAGTTGTAGTTGGGATGATGTTTTCTGCAGCTGCACGCGCACGACGGTAGTCTTTGTGCGGAAGGTCAAGGATCTGCTGGTCATTTGTGTAAGAGTGAACAGTAGTCATCATACCGCGCTTGATTCCGAACTTGTCGTTCAATACTTTAGCGAATGGCGCTAAGCAGTTTGTTGTACAAGATGCATTTGAGATTACGTGGTGGCTTCCTGCATCATATTTGTCATGGTTAACGCCCATAACGATTGTGATATCTTCGTCAGAAGCTGGAGCTGAAATGATAACTTTCTTCGCGCCTGCTTCTAAGTGTTTAGCTGCATCGTCGCGCTTTGTGAAGCGTCCAGTAGATTCTACTACTACTTCAACGCCAAGGTCGCCCCATCCAAGCTGAGCAGGGTCGCGCTCTGCAAGAACCTTCACTCTTTGGCCGCCTACTACTAGGAAATCTCCGTCTACAGAAACTTCTTCGTTAAGTGTGCCGTGAACTGTGTCATATTTTAAAAGGTGTGCAAGCATGTTTGCATCTGTAAGGTCGTTTACCGCTACAACTTCTACTTCTGAGTTCTTAAGTGCTGCGCGGAATACGTTGCGCCCGATTCTTCCAAATCCATTAATACCAACTTTAACTGCCATGTTAATATTTCCTCCTTTAGATAGTAGGGATATTTGTTAGTTTTATATTAAAGGGGATTACCCTTTTAACAACTGTATTGCTGCGCCTTCATCCGTGATCAGGATAGTTGAGGACGGCGCCTGCTTCATATAGGCCCTTATTGCCTTAGCCTTCGAAGACCCTCCGGCAACTGCAATAACATTATCGATATGCGCCAGGTCTTTGAGCTGAAGCCCTATGGTCTGCACTTTATGGACCACTTCGCCCGCTTCATCGAAATAATAGCCGAATGCTTCTCCTACTGCTTTTCGCTCCTGAATCTTCAATAAGTCCTCCGGTGTCGTTTTACGGCGCTCCGCCATTGTTATAGCGTCTCCAATTCCGTGTAAAACCATTCCAGCGGATTGTATCAGATTCAATACTTCATTAATAACGGGTTCCTTCATGATTGTCTCGTACATCGTCTTGCTTACCTGATCCGGGACATGAAGGAATTTGTGGCGCGAAGCTGTGTGCTCCGCCATCATGGCGCAGATCGTATTCGCCTGGTTTTTGACCTCTTCGCCGATGCCGCCCCGTGCAGGGACGAACAGCAATTCATCGTCAAAAAGATTTGGCGTCAGCATCTCCGCCACGGCCGCCATGGTAGATCCGCCCGTTACTGCAACGGTATTCTTGCCCTTAAGCCGCTGTTTCATACTGGCCGCACAGGCCCTGCCAAGCTCGCTTTTCACCCATGGTGATTCATCGCTGTTGCCGGCAACCACAATCACCTGCCGGACGCCGAGCACTTCCTTCAGCCTTGCTTCCAGTATGTCTATACCCGTTATGTCCCTCATTATGCTTTCAAGTCTTTCCAGTAAATCCTTGCCTTCGGCTGTCAGATTCATACCTGAACTTGCTACAGAGATAAGATTTTGATTCTTTAGGAAATCAACCTCGCTTCTAAGCACTCTTTCCGTCGATCCAAGGCTCACTGCCAGACTTCTTCGGCCCACCGGCTGCATAAAACCTATGTACTGAAGAATTTGGTAGCGTTTTTGCATAACAGTAAGTAAATCAGGCAATAATCTTTTTTGTATATCGATCAATGAGTCCATCGCATGCCCCTTTTTTAGAAGTATTCCACATAGGAACGCTCTAACGTGGTCAATTTCTGTCCCGCATAGACATATTATGTCCCGCTTGAACCAAAAAAAATCACCCCTGTTACAATTACATTCTAGCAGGAGTGATTTGCGAATTCAACTGATTAGGATTGGTTTTTTGCTGTAAGCGCTTCATATAATGTAAATTGATCAATCCGCCCATATTGGACCTCTTCTCCGTCCAGTTCAACGACCGGAATCATAAGCCCGTACCGTTCTGTCAGATCATCGCTGGAGCTTATATCTACTTCCTCTAATTCAAATTCATGGTCTGCCTGGAGAGCCAGGATGGTTTCCTTAGCATTCTCGCACAAATGGCAGCCTTCCCTTGTATATAAGCGCATATGCCGTGCCATAACTTTACTTCCTTCCTTCTTCATTCATATCTTTTGCGTTTCGCTGATGAAGGGATGCCCAGCTGGTCCCTGTATTTGGCGACCGTCCGCCTGGAAATGACGATAGCATCCTCCTTCTCCAGTATGCTCATGATCTCCGAGTCAGAAAGAGGCTTCAATTTATCCTCACCATCGACCAGGGCAGCTATCTTTTGCTTCACGCCTGCAGACGACGCGCCGTCGGATCCGGTTGTTTTCACTGTGCTTGTAAAAAAGGTCTTCAGCTCAAATGTGCCATAAGAAGTCTGAATATACTTCTCACGGACCGTCCGGCTCACTGTCGACTCATGGATTTCCAGTTCATCTGCTATTTCTTTCATCGTCATCGGCTTCAGCTTTGCAGGCCCTTCAATGAAAAATTCCTGCTGCTTTTCTACCAGTTTCATTGTAACCTTTTTAATCGTTTCTTTCCTTTGTTCCAAGCTGCGGACAATCCAATTATAGTCCTGTGACCGGTCCTGGAGGTATTTCCTGACCTCTTTATCGCCAGTGCTTTTAAAGCTTTCATAATACTGGCTGTTAAAGCTGACTTTCGGGAGCTGCTCATCCTGGACTGTTATCAGGAAAGAGCTGCCGTCCCAGCTGACAGCCACATCAGGGACAATATAGCCGGCACTTTCCTTTGAAAAAGCCGCTGCAGGCCTCGGGTTGAGCGATCTGACTAAATCGGAGACACGCTGGATATCCTTCAGCTCCACACCAAGGAGCGCTGCCAGCGGCTTCCACTTTTTATCTGCAAACCATTCAAAATGCTCACCAATGATCACTTCAGCGAGTTCATCCGGGCACAAAAGCCGCTGCACCTGCAAAAGGAGGCATTCCTGGAGCGTCCGCGCCCCAATGCCTGCCGGCTCCAAAAGCTGCAGCTCCGCGAGCGCTTCCGCGGCTTCTTCCTCACTGACGCAAAGCTCATCCGCAATGTCTGTGATACTATCACAAAAGTAACCGTTTTCATCTATACTTGCAATAATCCTTCTGATGATCTTATCCATCAGAGGTGATATATATTTAATTTCAAGCTGTGAGATCAAATAGTCCTCAAGCAGATTGTCTTTTGCCCTAATCTGTTCGATCCAAGATCTGTCATCCTTTTTCAGCTTGCTGTTTGCGCCTCTGACTCTGTCGCGGCGCGGATCCATCGCCCTTACCGTTTCTGTCTCCACCTGCATAAGGGGATTTTCAAGCGCCCTGCTCTCAAGAAAGGCCGTAAGCTCAAGCGCAGAATATTGAAGGAGCGCAATCGCCTGGGACAACTCCTGTGTCATCGCCAACTTAAGCGACTGCTGCTGAAATAAACCTGCATTCATGTTCATTGCACATTCCCCCTTCTTCTATTTTACATGATGGGATGGGAATGTTGAATGGGAATATATATAAAGAAAGCAGAAGCTTTTCGTATTCCGGCCTATTGCGGATGATTCCAAGGTGTTCGTCCCGTGGAGCTGTAAAGCATGTATCAAACGAAAAAAAGCCTCCAGCCCTATAACAGGCAGGAGGCTTTTGGTACGCCCTCGGCAGGAATCGAACCCACATCTCAAGAACCGGAATCTTACGTGCTATCCGTTGCACCACGAGGGCAAATCAAGCAAGTCTTCTATAAGACACTAGTATATAATACTAAAGCTGGCCGCTTTTTGTCAATGGTTAAACCCTAATTGACCGGAAGCGGCCGATTTTATTTGAAGTTTTTCTCAATATACTTCTGTTCCTCTTCCTTACTCAGGAGGCCTTTAGCTTCCCCGACAGTTCCGCCCTGGAGCTTCCATATGCTGTTATGGTCTCTGGCTGCTGAAGAAAAGTCACCTTCATTCCATCTTTCCAGGATATCCAGGTACACACTTGAATGCTTATAGCTCATTTCATTGGCCTCGACAACACTCAGGAGCCTGCTGATCCTGTCAGGAGTGACCTGCAGCGCGCCCCATTTGTTTTCTGCCTTGACCTTCTGATGGCTCATATCGTGGATGGCCTGCTGGACAGCTTCTTCTTCCATATTATTTGGAAACAGCTTTTCCAGGTCCTTTTCCCCTTTAGAAGCAGCAGACCTTTCTTCCGCAGCCCGTTCACCCTTTCCGAGTGCAGTATAATTATAGGCAGCATATCCGGCCAGCGCCAGGATGATCAGGCCCAGCCCTGCAAGCCGCAGCTTATTATGAAAAAATGATTTCTTCTTTTTAGACAAAATCGCAGCCTCCAGCTTACTGATTTACATGCCCGTATCCCTGCTTCAATTTTCAGCCTGCTTTGTTTAAAAATAGAAGAGGTGGGTATGATGGTTATGGATAAGGAAATTTTTATCAATGCAATTATTATACCGCATTAAGCAGGTATATCCTGCTAAAGAGAGAATAAAATGATTGCAGCATATACTGGATTTCCATAAGCGATTTGTTTGACCTTTATTGACCATCAGTGTATCATAATGATTACATACAGAACCCAAAATATTTCTTCTTATGGAAGAACATGCTTTAATCCGTTGTATGTTGGATCTTTATCTTGAAGGAGGAACTGACAAATGAATTTAATCCCTACAGTTATTGAACAGACAAACAGGGGCGAGCGCGCATACGATATTTATTCACGCCTTCTGAAAGACCGCATCATCATGCTTGGTAGTGCGATCGATGATAATGTGTCAAACTCCATTGTAGCTCAGCTGCTATTCCTGGAAGCAGAGAACCCTGAAAAGGATATCACTTTGTACATCAACAGCCCTGGCGGCAGCATCACTGCCGGTATGGCCATTTATGATACGATGCAGTACATCCGTCCGAAGGTTTCCACAGTCTGCATAGGGATGGCCGCTTCCATGGGTGCATTCCTTTTGGCAGCAGGTGAGAAAGGCAAGCGTTATGCCCTTCCAAACAGTGAAGTCATGATCCATCAGCCGCTGGGCGGAGCGCAGGGCCAGGCAACAGAAATCGAAATTGCCGCAAAGCGCATCCTTTTCCTTCGCGAAAAGCTGAACCAGATCCTTTCAGAACGCACAGGCCAGCCGCTTGAAGTGATCGCTAAGGATACTGACCGCGACAATTTCATGACTGCTGAGAGAGCATTGGAATACGGGCTGATCGACCAGATCATCACCCGCAATGTCCTGGAAGAAAAGAAAGATAAGTAAAGAGAGCAAGAGGGCTGACAGGTTCAGCCCTCTTTTTTATGATTAAAGAGATTATGTTGTTAAACAAAGAAAAAGCGCCCTGCACAAATGCTCAGGGTGCCTTTTCAGTTTTTTCAGCTCTCCTGCTGGATATATTGCGAAAGCTCTTCGAGTGCTTCCTCTTCATCACTTCCATCTGCCACCAGGTTCACAACAGAGCCTGTGCTGACTGCTAGGCTCATAAGGCCCATGATGCTTTTTGCATTGACCTTTTTCCCGTCCTTCTCCAAAAAGATGTCTGAAGAAAAGCGGTTTGCTTCCTGGACAAACAGGGCGGCAGGCCGGGCCTGAAGGCCGGTCCGCAGCTTTACTTCCACTTGTTTTTCAACCATTTCTCTCTTACCTCCCATATTATCTTATTTCTAATTGCCTGTTATGGATTCACCTAAACGCAGTTTTTCTGCTATTTCATCTATTTTTCTAAGTCGGTGATTAATGCCTGATTTGCTGATATGGCTGCCTGACACCATTTCCCCCAGCTCCTTCAGAGTCACATCCTGATAGGCCACCCGCAGCTCAGCAATTTCCCTGAGCTTTTCCGGGAGTATATCAAGGCCGACAGTCTCCTTGATATAACGGATATTCTCGACCTGCCTGAGGGCCGCGCCGATTGTTTTATTGAGATTGGCGGTCTCGCAGTTTACAAGCCTGTTCACCGAGTTCCTCATATCCCTGACAATCCGGATATCCTCAAAGCGCAGCAGCGCTCCGTGGGCACCGATGATGTTCAGGAATTCGGTGATCTTTTCGGCTTCCTTTAAATACGTGATAAAGCCTTTCTTTCTCTCAAGCGTCTTGCTGTTCAATCCAAATGTATTCATCAATTCACACAAAGAATCATTATGCTCTTTGTATAGTGAAAAAATTTCCAAGTGATAAGATGATGTTTCAGGGTTGTTCACCGATCCGCCGGCAAGGAAGGCGCCGCGCAGATAGGAGCGCTTGCAGCATTTTTTCTTCACAAGCTCCTCAGAAATATCATGGGTGAAATCAAATCCCTCTTTCAGGATCTTCAGGTCGGCGAGTATTTCCTGCGCCTGCTGCGCCAGTCTTACAATATATACATTATTCTTTTTCAGGCGCATCTTTTTTCGTACAAGCAGCTCCACTTGAACGGTGTAATTCTTCTTCGTCAGTGTATAAATTCTTCTCGCTATCGCGGCATTCTCTGTCTGGATATCCACAATTAATTTCCGGCTGGAAAAAGAGAGTGATCCGTTCATCCGAATAAGCGCTGATAATTCAGCCTTGCCGCAGCAGTCTTTAACTTCAAGGTTGGTTAATTCCTTTTTCGTTTCCGAAGCGAAAGACATACCTTCACCCCCCGCCCAGACAAACGCTTGCACATTTATATTTACGCTTTATATCGCTTGCTGGTTTCATTTATTAGTAAAGAAAATAAAATATCTGCTACTTCCTGTGTATCATGGCGGATGACGCCTCCGTCCAGGCTGACGATATCGCCGTGTACAACCTCAAGGCCCAGCCCCTGCAGATTGGCAACATCATAATGGACAGGCTTGGCCAGCTCCTCGCTGTACCGCTCCTGTATTTCTTCCGGAATGTCTTCCTTATTGACAAGGATGGTATTGATAAAAGAACAGTTCATATGATCATATATGGCCTTTACATGATCACTCGCCGTAAAATCAAGCGTCTCCCCTGCCTGCGTCATCAGGTTGCAGATATAGACCTTCTTGGCCTTCGCATTGCAGACCTCTCTCCCGAGGTTCGGAACAAGGAGGTTGGGCAGTATGCTCGTATAAAGGCTGCCAGGCCCGATGATGATCAGATCAGCCTGCCTGATGGCCTGGATGGTCTCCGGCAGGGCATTGACATCCTCCGGACTCAGGAAGACTTTTTTAATTTTTTTCCCAGAGTATGGGATCTTGGATTCTCCTGAAACAATCGTCCCATCCTCCATCTCAGCATGGAGGACTACACTCTGGTCTGCGGCCGGGAGCACCTTTCCCCTTACATTGAGGACCTTGCTCATTTCCTGGATGGCATGAGTGAAATTGCCTGTGATCGAGGTCATGGCAGCAAGGATAAGGTTGCCAAGTGAATGGCCGGAAAGCTCATTCGCGGTGCTGAACCTGTGCTGGAACATTTCCTCGACGAGCGGCTCCACATCCGACAGTGCAGCTAAAACATTTCGAATATCCCCAGGGGGAGGAATCTGCAGTTCATTCCTGAGGCGGCCCGAGCTCCCGCCATCATCAGCAACCGTAACGATGGCTGTGATATCTGCAGGATGCTTCTTCAGACCGCGCAGGAGGACCGGAAGCCCTGTGCCTCCCCCTATGATGACGATTCTAGGCTGTTCTGTACCTGTCATGTTGTTTTATCCTTTCTCCTCTCGATATCGCGATGAGTGACGTGTGTATGGTAATCCTTCTCATAAAAGCGGGCGATATACTCGGCGAGGGCTACAGAACGATGCTGGCCGCCTGTGCAGCCAATCGCGATCACCAGCTGGGCTTTGCCCTCGCGCTTATAGTGAGGGAGCATGAAGCTCAGCAGATCTGTAACTTTTTCGAGAAATTTATTGGTTTCATTCCATTTCAGTACATATGTTGACACATCTTCGTCCAAGCCGGTTTTCGGCCTCATGCTCTCGATGTAATGGGGATTCGGCAGAAAACGTACATCAAACACAAGATCCGCGTCTATCGGCAGGCCATGCTTAAAGCCGAATGACATCACATTGACTGTAAACGTCGTCTTCCTGTTGACTGAAAACTCATCAAGGATTTTCTCCCTGAGCTCCCGCGGCTTCATGTTAGATGTTTTGTATATCAGCTGGGCCCTTCCCTTCAGCTCCTCCAGAAGCTCCCTTTCAAGCTTGATGCCCTCAAGAGGCAAACCTGACGGAGCAAGAGGATGGGAGCGCCTCGTTTCCTTGTAGCGCCTGACCAATGTAGAGTCATCAGCATCCAGATACAAAATCTGCGGAGCCACCCATGAAGTTTCGGCCAAATCGTCCAGCGCCTTGAATAAATGATCAAAGAACTCCCTGCCGCGAAGGTCCATGACCAGTGCAACCTTATTCATCTTATTCCCTGATTCCTTCATCAGTTCAAGAAATTTCGGAAGCAGAGTCGGAGGCAGATTATCCACACAGAAAAAGCCAAGATCCTCAAAACTCTGGATCGCCACTGTTTTCCCTGCTCCCGACATCCCAGTTATTATGACCATTTGTGTATCAGTCGCCGCACCGCTGCTCATTCCTATTCTCCCCCTGTAATCTATATTATTTAACTCGGGTCCAGCCGATAGCTTAGAAGCTCGAAATTCGGCGTATAGGTAAACGTCCCGTAAATAATTCCATTCCCATGAATCATATATTCAAGAATGTGATAATCGCCTGCAGCCATTGGCAGATTCTTGATATCATCAAAATCATGCCAGGCCAGCTTCCCTTCCTCCGACTCATCCAGATTGATGCCATCAGACTCCCGTGCAAGGAAAGTAAACATCATCCATTCAGAAAGCACTTTATCCCCGTCTTTCATAATGAAGGTGAAGATCCCCTTCAAGCCCGGATTTCTTAAATATATGCCTGTCTCCTCGCGAAATTCCCTGATGCAGGAATCCCGGACTGATTCACC
This sequence comes from Bacillus infantis, assembly GCF_020171945.1. Taxonomy (GTDB): domain Bacteria; phylum Bacillota; class Bacilli; order Bacillales; family Cytobacillaceae; genus Bacillus_AB; species Bacillus_AB infantis_A. The sequence goes on from NZ_JAIVAP010000008.1 coordinate 61,461, forward strand.
CGGCTCCATCTTCCCTCCGGGCGCTACCCACCAGCCACGTCTCGGTTTTTGTAAAAGCAATACTTGATTTTCCTTCAACAGCACACAATTCGTGACCCGCTGCAACAGCCTCACCTCAGCATTTCCTTCTCATGACCGCCGCACAGGCAGTCCTGTCGAATATATTCTTTTCATTATACTATTTTTGTTATCCAGCCACAATGAAATGAAAAAATGAAATTCGGAGGAGGCTCGCCCAGAGCCGACAAGCATAAGACGCAAAAGAATAAAAGGCGTTCTTTGCCTTTAATTCTTTTGTGGCTTATGACTCGAGGCTCTAGCCGCCGGAGCTGGACAAATTGAAATGCAAAGGCGTTTTGCCTACGAAAAAAAAAGAGCACAGGCTATGTATGCCTGTGCTGCACAAAGGATTATATCTTAAAAGGGGGTCAATTTCTATTCCTATATTACCCGATATTTATTGCACTACTGTTACAGTACGATTAAAACAAAATGACTTTTTATTTTTTTAGTAAAAAGCTGGCCGAAAGCCTTGTACAATGCGGCTTTCGGCCTATTGCTGCCGGTGGGTGGAAGCGGCCTCTCTTTGGAATTTTCTCTTGCGGAAACCGCACCTGCCGCAGCCGGTTTATGATGAAAAAACGCCCATTTCAAGAATGAGCGTTTTTATACATATTAAGCTTTCGTCTTTAAAGATTCCATCAGTTCTTCAACATAATGCTGGGCACTTTGGGCTGCGATACTGCCGTCGCCTGTTGCTGTCACGATCTGGCGAAGCATTTTCTCGCGGATGTCGCCAGCAGCGAAAATGCCGGGAACCTTTGTTTCCATGCGTTCGTTTGTTTCGATATATCCGTTCTCATTGGTGATGCCAAGGCTTTGGAAAGGCTTAGACAGAGGAACCATGCCAATATAGATGAATACGCCATCTGCCTTGAATTCCCGCTCTTCCCCATTTTCAGTGGAAACAAGTGTGACGCTTCCTACCTTGCCTTCGCTTTCGTTGATTTCTTTTACTGTAGAGTTCCAGATAAAGTCAACCTTCTCATTGTCAAATGCGCGCTGCTGAAGGATTGCCTGTGCGCGCAGCTCGTCGCGGCGGTGGACGATGGTCACTTTTTCCGCGAAACGGGTCAGGTAGACGCCCTCCTCGACAGCAGAATCCCCTCCGCCGACAACAACAAGCTCTTTGCCTTTGAAGAACGCGCCATCACAGACGGCACAATAGGATACACCGCGGCCGCCGAGCTCTTTTTCACCCGGAACACCGATTTTTTTATATTCAGCACCCGTTGTAATGATTACAGCGCGGGCTTTGTATTGTTTTGATCCTGCAACAACGGTTTTGTAATCATCACCGTCGATGATTTCTTTGATATCGCCATAAGCATATTCGGCGCCGAATTTCTTAGCGTGGTCGAACATTTTAGTGGACAGATCAGGGCCCAGGATATGATCGAAACCAGGGTAGTTTTCGACTTCTTCTGTGTTGGCCATTTGCCCTCCCGGCACGCCGCGTTCAATCATCAATGTAGACAGGTTGGCACGGGATGTATACACAGCAGCTGTCATTCCGGCCGGTCCTGCGCCAGCGATGATGACATCATAAATTTTTTCTTCTGTCATCTTGCTCCACTCCTTCACTAGGACTTTGCTGATTCCCCCTGAGAAATGCTTTTTTATACTTAGTTATTGCTCTGCAAAATTGACTTTCCCAGCCTTGACAGGCAGAAGGAGCTGTAAGAGCAAGTGCGTTTATTCCCAAGAAAAACAGCGGTTGTTTCAGTAGTATTTCCTTACTAACATTATCCTATAAAACAAAAAGGATACAGTCCAAGAATCTGCTCATTTCAGAATGCTGCTGACTGATTTTACATACTTCTGCAGTGTGGAAGCAGAAAGTCCGTACTGGGCTGCGACGCTTTGCTGAGAGACTTTTTCGCTGCGCTGCTTTCTCCAGACATATTCAACGGCACCGGCCCATGCTTTTGCATTCTTGGCAAGAAGCCCCTGACCTTCGGCTTCATTGAAGACAGTGAACCATGCCAGGTACAATCCGGCTTCAACTGTCCCGATCGGCTTATGGTGTTTGTATAAGAGCTCTGCCGTTTCATGGGCAATTTTCACACTGTTCTTTTCTGGTGCGCCCATTTCCACCAATGATGCATATTCCCGGTCAACGCTTGTGAATTTTGGATTCTGCTTAACATCCTTGCTTGCAAGAATCTCGTCTTTGCTGCCTGATTTTGAAGCAAGGAAAAGTGCAAATAAACGTTCCTCCGCATATTCACTGTTCAGCTTTTTATAGATGGAATCCAGATGGTCCTCGAATCCGGCCGTCTCAGGCTTATCTTCGTTCCATGGCTCAAGGCCCGCCTTCTCCGGGCTGTATTCCAGCACCCTTTTCCAGAAGTTCCTGGCCTGGTCTTCTTTCCCCGTGAAGTAGGAGGAATAAGAAAGCCAGTAATAAAAGGCGCCATCACCCTCATAGCCTGACTTGTGAAGCTTGCGCAGCCATTTGTAGGCAGGCTCGTATTCACCGACAAGCGCAAAGGTTGCCCCCAGCTTGAACTGGTGCTCAATCAGAAGCGGCTGGATTTTTTTCAGCGTTGCAACTAAAGCCTTTACCTCTTCAAGATCATGCTGGTAATAAGCAAACACAAGCTTATTGCAGAGCGCATGCAGATTGCCCTGGTTGCGGACAAGCACCTCATCCAGGATATCGTTCGCCTTGTTCACTTCCCCCAGGTAAAAATGGGCAAGCGCCAGATTATTGTATGCTGACCAATATTCCGGATAATCCTCAATCACCGTGCTCAGAATTTCCACTGCTTTCGGGAAATGCCCTGATTCAAGAAGCTCCCTTGCCTGTTCCTGCTTGGTGATCAGGTCGTCCTGCTCATACAGCTCTTCATCCAAATCCTCGGCTTCCAGTGTCAAAAGCTCCAGAAGATCCTCGGTATCCTCGATGAACTCTCCATCAGGCTCAAGCTCCAGATACGTATTGGCATGCTGATAAGCATCCTTGAAGAATCCCAGGTGGGCATAATTATTGGCAAGGAAGTAATGGCATTCAGCCATTTCCTCGTCAAGCTCCTCCAGGACAAGATGCAGCAGCTTATTAGACTTCTGATATTCATTCAACTCTGTATATACGATCGCCAGCTGGCAGGCAATCATCGGCTCGCCCGGCTCCAGCTGCATCGCACGCTGCAGATATTTGCTTGCTTTATGAAAATCCCGGCGGTGAAAGGATTTGATCCCTTTTGAAAAATAATATTCGCCAGTCGGGATGAATGAAAGTAGTTTCCCCATCGGTTGTCTTGCTTTTGAGTCTTTGCTCATGTAATCCCTCATCTCTAGGCAGCAGGCAAATCACTCGCACACCTGTGCCAGCCTTAACTACAGTAGTATATCACATGTGCAAGCCGCCGGAGAAGAGCAGAATGAGATTAGTATTCTTTGGGGAACAGCATTCTATCGGTGCTGTGCCGGAAGCGGCGGAATCTGCCGTTGTGCCGGGCTTAATCTCAGCCGGTCAGGCTTGTTGGAAGCTGACTTTTCCTGGTTTCTGTCAAATATGAGGGACGATTTAGATTAAGGGTCAGATTTTCGGAGTAGCTCTGGAGAATTCTGCTGATTTTTCTAATGTTCTATTCAAAAACCACAATGATTCTGCCTAAATTTCACATGATTCTACCCAAATTTACCGTTATTCTACATAAATTTCGCATGATTCTACCAAAATTTACAGTTATTCTACATAAAATCGGCTTTATTCTACCAAAAATACATTTTTTACCAAAGTAAAAAAAGACCGGCACTCAGACCGGTCCTTTCTCTCATTATCCTCTTTCATGACGCTCTTTCAGCACACCAAGCACTTCCTTGAATGGCAGCTTCTGCTCGCGCAAGAGGACGAGCAGGTGGTAAAGGAGATCGGCAGTTTCCCATTTGAGCTCTTCCTGGTCGCGGTTTTTAGCAGCGATGATGACCTCTGCTGATTCCTCCCCGACTTTTTTCAGGATTTTATCCACGCCTTTTTCAAACAGATAGGTTGTGTAAGCCCCTTCCGGTCGCTCTTTTTCCCGCTGGCCGATCACCTGCTCCAGCTGGCCCAGGATGCTGTAGTTTTCCTCTTCGGCATCTGCCAGTCCTTCTGCCTGATAAACTGTTTCGTTAAAGCAGCTGACGGCGCCTGTATGGCATGCAGAACCGGCTGGCTCAACAAGCACGACAAGGGCATCCTGGTCACAGTCATATTTGATTTCTGCAATCTTCTGCGTATTTCCGCTGGTTGCTCCTTTATGCCACAGCTCCTGGCGGGATCTGCTGTAAAACCAGGTTTCGCCGCTTTCAATGGAGAGAGACAAAGATTCACGGTTCATATAGGCCAGAGTCAGTACTTCCCTCGTTTTCCGGTCCTGGACAATCGCCGGAATCAGCCCGTTTTCATCGTATTTCAGTTCATCTGGATTCATCGGACCGTCACCCCTTTTTCTTTTAGAAATTGTTTTACTTCGCTGACTGATGTTTCTTTATAATGGAAAATCGACGCAGCAAGGGCCGCATCTGCTTTTCCTTCTGTAAAAGCATCAGCAAAATGGGCACTGTTGCCGGCCCCGCCGGATGCAATGACCGGTACGCTGACCGCCTCGCTCACTGCTTTCGTTAATGAAAGGTCAAACCCGTTTTTCCCGCCGTCGGCATCCATGCTGGTCAGCAGGATCTCACCTGCGCCAAGCTCAACAGCCTTCCTTGCCCATTCAATTACTTCAAGGCCTGTCTCTTTGCGGCCTCCATGGGTGTATACTTTCCAGGATCCAGGCTCAGGATCATACTTCGCATCAATTGCGACAACGATGCACTGTGATCCAAAGAAGCTTGCTCCTTCCCTGATCAGTTCCGGATTGTTTACAGCTGCCGTATTCAAGGAAACCTTGTCAGCTCCAGCCCTGAGGATTCTTTTCATATCTTCAAGCGCATTGATCCCGCCGCCGACCGTAAAAGGGATGGCCAGCTCTGAAGCGACCGCCTTCACGACTTCGGTCATTGTCTTTCTGCCTTCATGGGAGGCAGAGATATCAAGGAAGACAAGCTCGTCAGCCCCCTGCTGATCATAAAAGCGGGCCAGCTCAACCGGATCGCCGGCATCGCGGAGCTGCACAAACTGAATCCCTTTTACAACCCGGCCATCCTTAACATCCAGGCATGGAATGATTCGTTTTGTCAGCATCAGCGGGCCACCTCTTTCAAGGCCTGTTCAACCGTAAACCGTCCTTCATAGATGGCTTTCCCGACAATCGCGCCGGAAACGCCCTCAGCTCCATACTCCTTCAATGCTGCCAAATCAGCAAGGCTGCTAACGCCCCCTGAAGCAATGACGCTTTTTCCGGTTGCTCCCGCGAGCTCCCTGACAGCCTCCGCGTTTGGCCCGGACAGCATTCCGTCTGTCGCGATATCGGTAAAAATAAAAGTCTCTGCTCCTGCATCAGCAAACCGCTTCCCAAGCTCAACCGCCTTTACACCGGAAGTATTGAGCCAGCCATGTGTCGCAACATAGCCATCCTTTGCATCCAGCCCGACCGCAATTTTTTCGCCGTATTTGCGGATCATCTTTTCAGCAAACTCAGGATCAGAGACTGCGATGCTGCCGATGATGACACGTGAAACGCCATTGCCGAGATAGTGGGCGATATCCTCCTCAGTCCTGATCCCCCCGCCTATCTGGACCTTTGCATCAAGTTCCTGTGCAGCTTTTATGACAAAAGAGTCATTCACACGCTTTCCATCTTTTGCGCCATCAAGGTCTACCATATGTATCCATTGTGCACCGGCATCTGCGAATGATTTCGCCATATCGAACGGAGAATCGCCGTACACCGTTTCTTTTTCATAATCCCCCTGCAGCAGGCGGACACATTTGCCTGCTCTCATATCAATTGCCGGATAGATTGTAAAGCTCATAGTGACTCTCCTCCTTTGCTGGCTATCATCGTGAAGTTACGCAGCAGCTCCATGCCAAGGGAACTGCTTTTTTCCGGGTGGAACTGCATCCCAAAGACATTGTCCCTGCCGACCACAGCAGGCACTTCCTTATCATAGAAGCTTCTCGCAATAACGACATCATGATCGCCCGGCTCTGCATAATAGGAATGGACAAAGTAGACATAGCCTTCTTCCACGTTCTTCAAGATCTGTGAAGAGTTTATGAACTCAAGCCTGTTCCAGCCCATATGCGGTACCTTGTATTTCTCGCCTTGCTCACCGGTACCCGGAAAACGGACAACCTTACCAGGCAAAAGTTTAAGGCCTTCTGTACAGCCATTTTCCTCACTGCTTTCAAATAAAAGCTGCATGCCAAGGCAGATGCCGGCGAGCGGCTTTCCTGCCGCGGTATATTCCTGGATCATCCCTGTCAGCCCGGCAGCATTCAGCCGGTCCATCGCATCCTTGAAGCTGCCTACTCCAGGCAGGATCAGCCCATCGGCTTTTTTCAGCTCCTCCTGGTCCTCTGATAAAAAGTAAGGGACTTCAAGCCGCTCGAGTGCTTTGCTTACGCTGAACAGATTACCCATTCCATAATCAATGATGCCGATCATTTTATAACATCCCTTTCGTTGACGGAACTCCTTTAATTCTTGGGTCGATTGTCGTTGCTTCATCAAGCGCCCTTGCAAGCGCCTTAAAGATTGCTTCAATAATATGGTGTGTATTTTGGCCATAGTGGACGATCACATGCAGATTCATCCGTGCTTCAAGGGCCAGCTTCCAGAGGAATTCATGGACAAGCTCTGTATCAAAGGTGCCAACCTTCTGGCTCGGGAAGTCTGCCCTGATTTCCAGGTGCGGACGGTTGCTCAGGTCAACGACTACCTGTGCGAGGGCTTCATCCATTGGCACAAACGCATTGCCGTACCGCTTGATCCCTTTTTTATCCCCAAGCGCTTCCTTCAGCACCTGGCCGAGGCAGATGCCGATATCCTCTGTTGTATGGTGGTCATCCACCTCTGTGTCACCCTTCGCATCAACTGTCAGATTGAATTGCCCGTGCTTGGCAAAAAGGTCGAGCATATGCGTCATGAATGGGACAGGCGTTTCCAGCTTGGATTGTCCTTCTCCATCGATATCGAGGGCTAGTGAAATTTGTGTTTCATTTGTATTCCGTTCAACAGATGCCGTTCTTGCCATTTACTTATCCTCCTTGTTATTCAGGCGCTCCTCGATTGCCCGCGCATGGGCTTCCAGGCCTTCAAGCCTGGCAAAGGATGCGATTTTTGCTCCATTTTCCTGAAGCGATTTTTCACTATAATAAACGATGCTCGATTTTTTCTGAAAGTCTTCCACATTGAGCGGACTTGAGAAACGGGCTGTCCCGTTTGTCGGCAATACGTGATTCGGACCGGCAAAATAGTCGCCGACAGGCTCAGGGCTGAAGCGGCCCAAAAAAATGGCTCCCGCATGCCTGATTTGGCCGAGCAGCTCCATGGGGTTTTCAGTCAGGACCTCGAGATGCTCCGGCGCCAGCCGGTTCACTGTTTCAACCGCTTCTTCCATTGTTTCCGCCACATAAATCACACCGAAGTCTTTAATCGATTGGGCTGCAATTTCCCGGCGCGGCAGATCTGCAAGCTGCCGTTTCACCTCTTCTGCCACCTGTTCAGCGAGATTTGAGGATGTGGTAACCAGAACACTGCAGGCCATCGGATCATGCTCTGCCTGTGACAGCAGGTCTGCAGCGACTTCGTTGGCCTTAGCCGTATCGTCGGCAAGCACTGCAATCTCACTTGGGCCCGCGATCATGTCAATATCCACATCGCCGAAGACTTCCCTTTTCGCGAGTGCGACGAAGATATTCCCCGGACCTGTGATTTTATCAACCGGCTGAATGGACTCTGTGCCATATGCCAATGCCGCTATTGCCTGGGCACCGCCAATCTTGTAGACCTCTTCTGCTCCTGCTTCCTTTGCAGCCACAAGTACTGCAGCCGGAAGCTTTCCGTCCCGGCCTGGCGGGGAAGTGATGACGATTCTTCTTACTCCTGCCACTTTTGCCGGGATTACATTCATGAGGACAGAGGAAGGATAGGCAGCAGTGCCTCCCGGAACATACAAGCCTGCTGAATCAAGCGGTGTCACCTTCTGGCCGAGCATTGTCCCATTTTCATCCGTGGTCATCCAGGAAGGCCGAAGCTGCTTCTCGTGAAAGCTGCGGATATTGGCTGCTGCCTCCTTGATCACCTCCAGGATAGAAGGGTCGATTGTGCTGTAAGCTTCCTCTACTTCAGCATATGAGGCCGCAAAGGAGGAAAGCTGGATACCATCAAACTTTTCCGTGAAGCTGCGGACTGCTTCGTCACCGTTTTTGCGGACCTCGGCAATGATGCTTTTAACAGCTTTTCTCTGCTCTTCCGTACCGCTGTCGACCGACCTTTTAATAGAAATATCTTCTGATACTTTAATGATTTTCATCCTGTTTTCCTCCTTGGAGCAAAAGCTTATAGAGCTGCCTGTTCATTCACGACTCTGCTCAGCTTGTCGACAATCTCGCTGATCCGCTTGTCCTTGATCCGGTAGCTGACCGGATTGACAATCAGCCTGGATGTGATGCCGACGATCTGCTCATACTCAACCAAACCGTTTTCTTTGAGCGTCCTGCCTGTTGAAACGATATCAACGATCCTGTCGGACAGTCCGATCAGCGGAGCCAGCTCAATCGAGCCGTTCAGCTTGATGATTTCCACCTGTTCCCCCTGCTCACGGAAATAAGCCGCGGCAACATTCGGATATTTAGTCGCCACTTTCGGCGCGACTTCATTCATTTTCGTACCAGGAATTCCTGCTACAGCAAGATAGCAGGCACTGATTTGGAGGTCGAGGAGCTCATATACATCCCGCTCTTCCTCGAGCATAACATCCTTTCCGGCAATCCCAAGATCGGCGACTCCGTGCTCTACATAGGTCGGTACGTCCATCGGCTTTGCAAGGATAAACTGAAATCTTTCTTCTTCCACATCGATGATCAGCTTGCGTGAGTCATCAAATTCGGGCGGCAGATCAAAGCCGGCCTGGCGCAGCAGCTCTGCAGCCTCCTCGAATATCCGCCCTTTCGGCATCGCAATTGTCAGCAGGTCCTTCATTGCTGCTCCTCCTTCCCGGCTTTTCCGACTAAAAAGGTAATATCATCATATTGGCTTGTGCACGCATCCAGGTTTTTGACGCCGCTGATGTCCTGAAGCACAGCCTTGATCCCTGATTTCCGCATATCCTTCGCTTTTTCATACGCCTCGCGCCGGCGCTCAGCGCTGAAGATGATGCAATGCAGCGGCTCTTTTGCACCTGCTCCGCCAAGTGCCTCAAGCAGGCGGTCAAGCCGGATAGCAAAGCCGGTCGCACCTGAAGATTTCCCGAACTTTTTCAGCAGGAGATCATAGCGGCCCCCGTTGCCGATCGGAAAGCCGACATTCCCGGCGTATACTTCAAATAAGATGCCAGTGTAATAGCTCATATGGCTGACGAGCGTCAAATCGAGCTTGATTTTCTCACCTTCACCAAAATCGGCCATTGTGTCCCAAAGACGTTCAAGCTGGACGATCGCTTCCCTGCCCTTATTATTTTCAATCAGGCTGAACGCCTGCTCAATGGCTTCACGGCCGCCCCTGAGCTGGAGGAAATCCAGAAGGCGCTGCTTATCTATAGAAGACAGCGGGAGATTCTTCACATGCTCCCGGTACCCGACATAATTTTTTTCGTAAAGAAATCTCGTTAATTCATTGGCCCTTTCTTCTGTTCCAAGAACCTGACGGAAAAACTCCTGGACAAAGCCGATATGGCCGACAGATAGCTGGAAGTCCTCCAATCCCGCTTTTTTCAGCGAGCTGATGAGGAGAGCCAGCCCTTCGCCATCCGCACTGATTGAATCATCGCCAATCAGCTCGACGCCGATCTGCTCAAACTCAGCCGGTCGTCCGCCTTCCCTCTGCTGGGCCCGGTACACATTGGCCGAATAAGCAAGCCTTAATGGAAGGTCTTCCTTCAGGAGCCTCGATGCAGCCACACGGGCAATCGGGGCTGTCATATCAGGCCTGAGCACAAGAGTATGGCCCTGCTGGTCCAAGAGCTTGAACAGCTGCTGATCAACTGTTGCCGAAGCCGAACCGACGGTTTCATAATATTCAAGCGCCGGTGTTTCCATAAACTGATAGCCCCAGCTCTTCATCTCATCTTCAATGGAAGAGCGGACCCTGCTTTTCGTTTCGTATATTTCAGGCAATGTATCACGCATGCCTAATGGCTTTTCAAACATAAATAAACGGCTCATCGAATTCCACCTCTAAATCCAAAAGTTCAAAATCCTTTAGTTCGCTAATATGTTATCGAATTGAAGTTATTAGTAGTTTATCGCTGTTTCCAGCAGGCGTCAACCATTAATGCTTATTTTCTGAAAATCAGGGGGATGTATCCGTGGAAAAGCTGATGGTGCGGCTTTATTGAGGGCTTGGATTAAGGTAGCAGCGTGTCCTGGCGGTTTTATTTGCGGAGTTTTTGTTTTATTTGCGGGAATCTGGATATATTTGCGGGTTTTGATTTTTATTTGCGAGTTTCCAATTTTATTTGCGGCTTTCCCGATATATTTGCAAGTTTCCATTTTGGCAGCTTTCACAATTTACCTGCCCCCTCCTCCTAAAAAAAGCCCCATCAACCGAAGTCAATGAAGCCTTTTCCTCACTCAGCCTGGCCGTAGATCGGATCATCCTGCCAGCGCTCTTGCAGTTCTTCTTTTGTATAAATGACGCGCATCGGATTTCCTCCGACAAAGCTGCCGGGCGGGACGTCCTTGTGGACAAGGGTTCCGGCGGAGACGATGGCACCGTCTCCAATTGTGATGCCGGGCAGCAGGGTTGAGTTGGCGCCGATCATGACCTCGCTGCCGATATTCACTTCACCGAGGCGGTATTCACGAATTAAATATTCGTGCGCAAGGATGGTTGTGTTATAGCCGATGACTGTGTTCCGTCCGACGCTTATTTTTTCCGGGAACATTACATCCAGCATCACCATAAGCGCAAACGAAGTCTGATCTCCGACCTTCATTTTTAAAAATGTGCGGTACAGCCAGTTTTTCAATCCGAGAAAAGGGGTGTACCGGGCCAGCTGTATGACGATGAAATTTTTTACAACCTTCGCGAACGGGACCGTTTTGTACACATGCCAGAGGGAATTGGCGCCCTCAACCGGATGCCTGACTGTCTTCCTCATCCTTTATAATCCTCCAGGATATCAAGGAGGTCAGCCATATTCTCCAGCATAAAATCAGGCTTGTACTGCATCAGGTGCTCCCTGCCCTTAGCAGACCATGCGACAGCTGCTGATTTGGTTCCTGCATTATGACCGGCAAGGATATCATGGTGGTTATCGCCGACCATGATCGCTTCCTCCGGACGGGAGCCGAGAAGGTCAAGCGCCTTGAAAATCGGCTCTGGGTCAGGCTTTGGTTTTTCCACATGGTCCAGTGCCACAACAACCTCAAAGAACTGGTCCAGATTTGTCAGCTTCAGTCCTTTTTCCACGACAGGCATTACCTTCGTCGTGACGATGCCAAGCTTGTAGCCTGACTCCTTCAAGGTCCTGACTGTGTCAAACACACCCTCAAACTCTTTGACTAGCACATCATGGTTGGCCAGGTTGAACTCGCGGTATTTGCCGATCATCTCTTCAACCCTGCTTTCATCAATGCTGGCAAAAGTCTCATGCAGGGTCGGACCCATGAACGGGAGTACATCCTCCCGCTTATATTTGTTTGGATAATAGCCTTCAAGCGTGTGGAGGAATGACCTGATGATCAGTTCATTTGTGTCGATCAATGTTCCGTCAAGATCAAATAAAATAGTGTTTATGTTTTCGTTCACAAAGCAGCTTCCTTTCTATTGCTGGCCATTTGGGAGCGGCGGTTCCAGAAAAACGCGACCGCCAAAGTCAGTACGATGGCTGTGCCGAGACGTATCAGGAGCAGCGGCAGCACCGGAATGCCGAGCGGGAGGAAAATAAGTGTATCTTCGATTACCGCGTGGCATGCGACCAGGAAGATGAACGCGATGGTAACATCCTTCCTGCTGACTCCGTCCTCTTTGACAGCCTGTATCATGACACCCGCCCCGTATGCCAGGCCAAAAATCAGGCCGGCGGCCAAAGTGGTCGAGGTGTTCTCTTTCATTCCCAGCGCCCTTGTTGCAGGCGCCATCCATTTTGAAAAAACATCCAGCCATTTCAAGTCTTTCAGCAGCTGTATACCAATCATCAGCGGAATGACGATGATGGCGAGCTGCAGAATCCCCAAACCAGCCTTGGTTACCGCTTCTAAAAGAATGGCAGCAACGCCTGCTGCCTGTTCTTCCTTCGCCGGGATCAGGCCGTACTGGGCAAGCTCAGATCCGCCGTGCCATACCAGGTTGATCACCACGGCAGACAGGATGGCAAGGCCGAAACGTACTAGCAGGATAATCCAAAGCTTGACGCCCACCTTGAGTGCCACACTGGATTCAATCAGGATATTATGCGAGAAGGACAGCATGACCGCAATGATGAATACTTCCTTCACCGAAAGATCCAATGTCAGAATGGCCCCGATGGCTGCGTACAGATTCAGGAAGTTCCCCAGCACAAGCGGAATGGCCGCATCGCCAGACAGTCCAAGCAGTCCCATCAGCGGCGTTATCATCTTGATTATCCAGGGAAGCACAGGCGTATATTGAAGCAGCGCTACAATCAGCGTGACAGGGAAAATGATTTTCCCCAGTGACCATGTCGTTTTAAGCCCTGCAGCTAATCCTCGTTTGAGCGTGCCGAACAGCATGTATCTCTCTCCCCTTTTTTTAAAACTATTGAGCTTTAGCGCTCTTATCTAAATATCGTTTGTCTGCATAGCCTTTTGTTCTTCTGAAGACGATGAGTACAATGGCCCCGATGATCAGGACGATGGAAATCATCTGCGCCATACGGAGGCTTTCAGTCAGCATCAGGCTGTCCGTCCTCATCCCTTCAACGAAGAAGCGGCCGATGCTGTACCATATGACATACGTAAGAAAAAGCTCGCCCCTGCGCAAATTCACTCTTCTTAAAGACAGGAGGATAACAAATCCGGCTATATTCCATAATGATTCATACAGGAAAGTCGGATGGTAGTACGTTCCGTTTATGTACATCTGATCTATGATGAACTGCGGAAGATGAAGATTTTCCAAAAACGCACGTGTTACTTCACGGCCATGTGCTTCCTGATTCATGAAGTTGCCCCAGCGGCCGATAGCCTGGCCGAGGATGATGCTCGGCGCTGTGATGTCAGCCAGCTGCCAGAAAGAAATGCCTCTTTTCTTTGCAAAAACATAGGCAGTGATGACAGAGCCGATCAATGCCCCGTGAATGGCGATGCCGCCATGCCAGATTTTAATGATCTCGGCAGGGTTTTGAGCATAATAGTCCCATTCAAAAATGACATAATACAGCCTTGCAGACAAAATTGCGATAGGAATTGCCCACAGCATCAGATCGGCAAACAGTTCCTTCTGCAGCCCGCGCTTTTCCCCTTCGCGCATGGCCAGCCATAAAGCAAGTGCAATCCCCGTCCCGATGATCAGCCCGTACCAGTGGACCTGGATGGGACCGAGCGAAAAAGCAATCGGATCAAGCGGCTGGATATTTTGTTCCATAATTATTCTCCTTTTTTGCAGAATCCCCTTACAGAAACTCTCTATTTATATAGATATGCTAATCGTTGTCTCCGTCCTCGATCACATCAGACAGGCGGCTTGTGAATTGCTCGGCGGCATTGACGCCCATTCGCTTCAAACGGAAGTTCATTGCGGCCACTTCAATGATGACAGCAAGGTTCCGCCCCGGGCGGACCGGGATCGTGAGCCTGGTGATATCTGTGTCAATGATCTTCATTTTCTCTTCATCAAGGCCAAGGCGGTCATATTGTTTTTTCTGATCCCACAGCTCAAGATTCATGACAAGGGAAATGCGCTTATTGCTGCGGACGGCACCTGCACCGAACAAGGTCATTACATTGATGATGCCAAGCCCCCTGATCTCAAGCAAGTGCTCAATCAGCTCCGGCGAGGTCCCGACAAGATAATCTTCATCTTCCTGGCGGATTTCCACGCAGTCATCTGCAACAAGGCGGTGTCCTCTTTTCACAAGCTCAAGGGCTGTTTCACTTTTACCAACGCCGCTCTTGCCCGTAATAAGCACGCCCACTCCGTATATATCGACAAGCACGCCATGCACCGCGGTCGTCGGGGCCAGCTTGCTTTCAAGGAAATTTGTCAAAAGGCCTGAGAACCTGGTGGTTTTCTGCTTGGAACGCATAACAGGCACTGCTTCCCTTTCCGAAGCCTCAATGAGCCCCTCCGGCACTTCCATATCCCTTGTAATAATAATGCCTGGCGTGATATCAGTGCAGAGGGATTCCATCCTGTTCTGCCTGTCTGCATCACTCAGCTTCTCCGCAAAGCTCATCTCCGTCTTTCCTATGAGCTGGATGCGCTCTGCAGGGTAATAGTCAAAAAATCCCGCCATTTCAAGCCCGGGCCTGGAAATATCACTTGTCGTAATCGGCCGGTTGATCCCTTCCTCCCCGCTGATCAGCTCTAAATTAAACTTCTCAATGATGTCTTTTGTTCGCACTTTTGCCACGCTGTTGTCCTCCTTTTGCGGAATGCGCCTGATAAGGTCTATTATAATGAATGGTTTCTTTCAATTGGAGAAACTACACAATAAAGTTTCATCTTATTGTAGCATTTTTCCCCGCAGAACCAAATTGTGCTATCTGATTTTTTCAAAAACCTTTACATAAAGGATACAGAATTGGTATAGACAACTATATATGATTATTTTATCATGGAAATATAAAATATCAGGATTCAGAACGGAGATGTAATACATGAGTTCCCTACTTTTAAAAAACAGCAGAGTGCTGACAGAGGATGGAATAATTGATAATGGATATGTACTGGTTGAAGACGGTACGATTAAAAGCTTCGGCCCAGCGGATGAATTTGGCGGCCAGCCTGCAGATAAAACGATAGAGCTGGATGCCGGTGCAACCCTGGCACCGGGCTTTATCGACATTCACATCCACGGAGCAGGCGGGGCCGATACGATGGACAGCACACCTGAAGCATTACAGACGATAGCCCGGACTCTTCCCGCTGAAGGGACAACAAGCTTCCTGGCGACCACTATTACACAGGAAAAATCCTTGATCGAACAGGCACTGGCCAATGCGGCAGCATACAAGCCGGAAGGGGCGGAAGCCGAAATGCTCGGCATCCATCTCGAAGGTCCCTTTATTAATGAAAAAAGAAAAGGTGCCCAGCCGCTCAAGCATATCCTGAAAAGTGATGTAGAGTTATTCAAATCCTGGCAGGAAAAAGCCGGACAGCTGATCAAGCTCGTCACCCTTGCCCCTGAACTGGAAGGCGGCAAAGAACTGGTCCGCCATCTGGCTGAAACTGGCGTTGTTGCTTCCATCGGGCATTCTGATGCAGACTATGAAGAAGTCAGCGAGGCTGTGGTAGCAGGTGCGACCCATGTAACCCACCTTTTCAATGGCATGAAGGGACTTCATCACCGCGAACCCGGCACAGCAGGCGCAGCCCTCCTCTTCAAAGAGCTGATTGTGGAAATGATCGCAGATGGAGTCCATGTACGGCCTGAAATGATCAAGCTGGCATTGAACAGCAAGGGATTAGATGGAATGGTGCTGATCACCGATTCTATGAGGGCAAAATGCCTGAAAAACGGCACCTATGATCTCGGCGGCCAGGACGTCACTGTCAAGGATGGCATGGCCTTGCTTGAAGACGGCACACTTGCGGGAAGCATCCTGAAAATGAAGGACTCTGTCAAAAATATGACGGCGTTTACGGACATCACATTAGCTGAAGCCGTCAAGCTCGCCAGTGAAAATCCTGCAAAGCAGCTGAAAGTATTCGACCGCAAAGGCAGCATTGCAGAAGGAAAAGATGCAGATCTTACAGTCCTGAACGAAAACATGGACATTGTACTGACGATCTGCCGCGGAAAAGTCGCATATAACCATTTGGAGGTAGAATGATGAAAATCGTCCAAGCAAAAGACTACCAGGATATGAGCAGGATTGCCTGCCAGATTATCCTGGAAAAAATCAAATCAGCTCCTTCCCTCACATTGGGCCTTGCAACCGGAAGCACGCCTAAAGGGCTGTACGATTGCTTAGCAGAGGATTATAAGGATAACAGGACTTCTTATAAAAATATCCATACAGCCAATCTTGATGAATATATCGGCCTGCCTAAGGAAGATAAGAACAGCTACCATACCTTCATGAATGAAAATCTGTTCAAGCATATCGACATACCTGTGAGCCAGACTTATATTCCGAATGGCCTGGCTGCTGACCTGGCAGAGGAATGCAGGCGCTATGACAGGCAGATCAAAATGCTTGGCGGAATTGACCTTCAGGTGCTCGGCATCGGGCAGAACGGCCATATCGGCTTCAATGAACCCGGTACTCCCTTTTCAAGCAGGACCCATGTCGTAGACCTTGATGAAAGCACAATCGAAGCAAACAGCCGTTTTTTCTCCAGCATAGAAGAAGTTCCGAACCAGGCCATCACAATGGGCATCGCCTCCATCCTTGACAGCAGGGAAATCCTGCTGCTTGCTTCAGGCAAATCAAAGGCCGAAGCCATCTATCATCTATTGAACGGAAAGCCGGATGAAAAATTCCCTGCGTCCGCCCTCCAGCTGCATCCGCATGTGACAATCGTGGCTGACGCAGAGGCACTGCAAAAGGTATAAGGAGACATTCATATGATTGATAAAAATTCACCGATTCCCATCTATCACCAGCTGGAAGAACAGCTGAAAAAGCAGATTAGGGAAGGCACCCTGCAGGAAGAAGCAGCCATACCATCCGAACGGGAATATGCCGAGCAATTCCAGATCAGCAGGATGACCGTGAGGCAGGCCATCAGCAATCTTGTCAGGGAAGGCCTCCTATACCGGGAAAAGGGCCGCGGCACATTCGTCAACAAACAAAAAGTCGAGCAGGAGCTCCAGGGGCTAACAAGTTTCACGGAGGATATGCTGATGCGAGGGATGAAGCCGAGCAGCCGGACCCTTTCCTTTCAAACAATGCCTGCTCCAGCCGGCATTGCATCCCGACTTCAGATTGCCGAGGGCAGCCCAGTCTATGAAATCACCAGGATCCGCCTGGCCGACGGACTGCCCATGGCAATTGAAACCAACTATATCCCTGAGACACTCATGCCCGGCCTGACAGAAGAGGACCTGGCCAATTCCCTTTACGAATATGCCGAAAACCGCCTATCCCTGTCCATCGCAGAAGCAGAACAGGAAATCGAAGCAGCCGGCGCCAAAAGCCGGGAGGCCGGCCTTCTCTCCATACAAGAAGGCTCCCCCATCCTCCTCATCCTCCGCACAACCCGGCTCTCCGACGGCACCCCCTTCGAATTCGTCCAATCCGCCTACCGGGCTGACCGGTATAAATTCATTCATACCATGCGGAGGGTGTGAGGGGATTTGCGGTTATGTATTAGTATTAAAGGCAAAATTGCTATTCGTTAGGACGTATTAATTTCTTTAAGATATTTTGAGGCCCTAGAGAATTTCTAAAACCTTGTTGGTCGGAGTGGAAGGCACGAAGACTCCTGCGGGAAACAGCGGCAGAGCTGAGACCCCGCAAGAGCTTGCTCTGAGGAGGCTCGGCGCCGCCCCGCGGAAAGCGAAGTGCCTGCAACGCAGATCAACAGGCCCGTTCAAAGAGAGCTTTAGGTTCTCTTCCTTTGGTCTTTTACACATAAAGTTTTAAAACCCTGTTGATCGAAGTGGAAGGCACGCAGACTCCTGCGGGATTGCAGCGGCAGAGCTGAGACCCCGCAAGAGCTTGCTCTGAGGAGGCTCAGCGCCGCCCCGCGGAAAGCGAAGTGCCTGCAGCGCAGATCAACAGCCTCATTCAAAGAAGCTTTGGTCTCCCCCTTTGGCAAATGCAAATAAATTCTAAAAACCTGTTGATTGCAGTGGAAGCCACGCAGACTCCTGCGGGATTGCAGCGGCAAAGCTGAGACCCCGCAGGAGCTTGCTCTGATGAGGCTCGGCGCCGCCCCGCGGAAAGCGAAGTGCCTGCAGCGCAGATCAACAGCCCCTGTTCAAAGAGAGCAGTGGATAAAAATTTATTCACCCTCACCATGTCCTAAATCCCCATTTCCCCCTATATAGTAAATGAACAAATCATTTAGGAGGGAAACAAATGAAAATCATACTCGACGCAGGACACGGCTACGAAACCCCTGGAAAAAGAAGCCCCGACGGCTTCAGAGAATACGAATTCAACCGCCAGGCCGCACACTACTGCCGCAAACTCCTCGAACAGGCCGGATTCACCGTCCTGAACTCCCATTCCGACGAATGGGACATCCCATTATCCGAAAGAACAGGCATGGCCAACCGCTGGAAAGCAGACTGCTATATCTCCATCCATGCCAACGCTTACGGAACAGGCTGGAACAGCGCAAACGGAATCGAAACATACGTCCACACCTCCCGCCCTGCAGAAGCAGTAAAACTCGCCCAAGCCGTCCAGGCACAGCTCGTAAAAGAAACCGGCCTGGCCGACCGCGGAGTCAAAACCGCAGACTTCCATGTATTAAGAAAAACCAGCATGACAGCCATCCTCATCGAATGCGGATTCATGACCAACAAAACAGAATGCAGTCTGCTGCAATCCAAAGAATACCAGCAACTCTGCGGAGAAACCATCGGCAAGGCACTCCTATCCTTCTACAAACCATCAAGCGGCCTCTACAAAGTCCAAGCCGGAGCCTTCTCCCAACTAAAAAACGCTCAAACCCTCGCTGAAAAACTAAGAGACAACGGCGTACCGACTTTTATTACTTATTCCTGAGAATAAAAAAAGAGCGGTCACCGCATAAAGTGATCCGCTCTTTTTTATAGACAAAGGTGCACGGTATATGATCTTCCGCCCTCAGCCGATTTAGTTAATCCTACTGGCCTTTTTTTGGAATTAGTAAGCTAGCCTAATCTCTAGGACACAAAAAAACTTTAGAAACCCTGTTGATCGGAGTGGAGGGCACGCAGACTCCTGTGGGATTGCAGCGGCAGAGCTGAGACCCCGCAGACGCGCAGCGAGGGCACTGAAAAACTTATGCTTTTTTCATTCTAAAGACGGTCAGTAGAAGAATATCAAAACTTATTTAGGGAAAGGGTGAATACAAATCGAAAATGCAGATTTCCTTCGGAAAATAGACGGAAAGTTGCTTATCTCCCTCCTTTTTCTTTACTTCTTTTCTTTAAGAAGTTTGATAATTCGTTTGAGATTGACTGCGAATATGGTTGTGGCTCCTTGAATTTCCATACCAAATAGACCCGAGGAAATCGCTGTATCATACCCGTGTCCATGTTTAAGTTCACTATTTTTCGCTTCAATCTTATAGCGGTTTTTTGCCAGGGTTTTAAATCTTTCCGTTTCCTGGAATGCCTCCTGGTCAAGGTGCTCTGTAGACTTAATAGTGATGGAATAGGATTTGGTCTTGGCACCTTCCTGATAACACCCTTCACGTAAAGGGCAGACCTTACATTTTTCTATATCAAAAAGGTACTTAATTCTAGGGTTTTTATCCTGGTTTTTTCTATCGTCGTATTTAGTCTTAATGGCCATATGCCCGGCTTTACACACGTACATTCCTGCATCTTTGTTAAATTGAAATTCATCTTCCTTTGATCGTCTGCCTTGAGTAATATGGGGATGTAGTTTAGAAACAAGCTCAAGCTTTTCTTCTTTAGTGTAACAAATATTCTCTTTGTCGGAATAAGCAGTATCTCCAATGACTGTTTTAATTTCCATGCCTGTAGCCTTGCTTTTCCCGATTAGATCCTTCAGATATTTCCCGTCACTTTTTTCACCTGTTGTAACAACAGCTGCTGTGATGATTCGTTCGTCACTCATAGCGATATGAGTTTTGTAGCCAAAGAAGGAAGAATCAACTGTTTTATGCCCGACACGTGCATCTGGATCAGTTGAAAAGCTCAACTGATCGGTGCAGTCTTCCACTACTTCTTTAAGTAGATTTAACTTCTCCTTAACCGCAGGAAATTCAGATACCTTCGGTTCTGATTCAACAACGGAAATAACTTGGCGGCAATAATCCAGTTCATCTTCCACTTCGTTAGAAGTGGATTTCGGAGGGAATCTCTCTTTGATAGATTCATCAATTTGGTAAACGGCTTTCCGGACATTCTTTGATTTTTCCTGCAAATATTCCTTCGGTGATTTTTGGTTATAACGAGCTTTTGTATGTGTGGCATCAATGATAATGGTTTTACTTGTAATGATTTTCTTTTCTAGTGCAATTTCAACTGTCTTTTTAATAAGTAAATCCAATAAACCTACATCTTTGAGGCGTTGTTTACGAAAACGTGTTAAAGAACTTGGATCAATGACGGGGTCTTCTGGGGCCATATCAAGAAAGTATTTAAATGACATATCGTATTTGGATCGTTCTACTAAGTCTACGTCAGACAATTCATGAATGGCTTTAAGCAGTAGGTATTTGAACATCCGTATTGGAGGGATGGCATTGCGGCCGTTATCAAGGCAATATTTCGTTTTCAATTCTTCAAGTATGAATGAGAAGTCCACCAACTCCTTGATTTGGCGAAGCATATTATCTTTTGGGATAACGACATCATAGATAGCCATATACGGGCTGAGAGGGAGCGAATCTTGAAAGGAAATCATTTGGATACCACCTACAAATTGTTGTTAACCATATTATAAAATAGAAAAGCAGTTGAATGCTGAAAAATCAGCATTCAACTGCCAAAAAGAAGTTCACCCTTGATATTAGGTAAATGAATGAATTCTTCAGTTCTATAAAGGGATTTAGTATTCTTTATGGAAGATACTTTTTCAGTGCCCTCCGCGCAGCGGTGAGGAGGCTCAGCGCCGCCCCATGGAAAGCGAAGTGCCCGCAGCGTTAGATCAACAGCCCCATTTAAAGAGGGGTTTTGGTCTCTCCTTTTTACTAATGCAAATAAATTCTAAAAACCCTGTTGAATCGGAGTGGAAGGCACGAAGACTCCTGCGGGATTGCAGCGGCAAAGCTGAGACCCCGCAAGAGCTTGCTCTGAGGAGGCTCAGCGCCGCCCCGCGGAAAGCGAAGTGCCTGCAGCGCAGACCAACAGCCCCATAAACAGCAGTAACCTAACTATTTTCGCAAAAGGGGTCTTTTCATTATTAGACCACTCCCTTTAGCTAGTCTTCCTTCCTATCCATAACCGTCCTCTGAATAACCAAATTAACAACTGCCATAATAACAGCCACCAAAAAAGCCATCCCAAAACCATCAATCTCAAAAGAGCTTCCCATAATCCCATCAGTCAGGAGCAAAGTAACCGCATTGATAACAAATAAAAATAGGCCCAGCGACAAAAGAGTCACAGGCAAAGTCAAGATAATCAGAATCGGCCGCACCAAAACATTCAGCAGGGATAGAATGAAGCTTGCCCCCAGAGCTGCACCAAAGCTTTCTAAATAAAACGACTCACGGAAAAACCCTGCCAGAGCCGCAAATAAAACAGCATTGATCAAGATGCCTATCAGCCATCTCACGGTCCATCACCTCTTTTATGGTTAAAAGCCAGAAGCATCGCTTCTGGCCGCAGCTTATTCTTATATTATTTAACAAAATCACCAGTTTTAACAGCAATTGACCCTGTCTTGGTCTTAGCCCTCAAATCAATTGCAGCTGCAGGATCTTTAACAGACTGGAATCTGAGCATTTTCTGCACCATCTCTGATTTCTCCTCCACCACCTGGATCCCATCCAGCTCAAGCTGGAAGCCTCCAAGATTGGTTCTTAAATCACCATTGACAGGCGTCCCGGATGGAAGGTAAACATCGACTGTCCCGGTGACAGCTTCAGCTTCGAGACGCTCACATTTCTCTCCTTTAACATGGACCTGGATATTGCCGTTAAAGGATTGAAGATCTGCACTTTTATAATCTCCCGCGACTTTTATCGCCCCATTGACAGTCTCTGCTTCAATATGATCCATGGTGCTGCCAGTTACTGAGATCTGGCCATTTCCTGCCTCAGCCTCAAGGTGGCTTGCATTAAGCTTTTCCAGCGTGATTTTTCCGTTCGCTGACTTGACCTTCAGCTTTTTCACAGCCAGGTCGCTGCCTTCTACCGGCCCATTGAACATCCTGATCCGGATGCTGTCATACTGTTCCTTTGGAATGTGCACAGAGGCCTCAACTTTCATCCATTTCTGCTGCGCCGAAAACAGCAGCCGCCCATTGTCAGCCGTAAAAAGGACATCCCTTAAAAAATTCTGGCGTGCTTCTTCATGAGTTTCACCGCGGTACACCTTAGCCCGGCAGTCAATGCGGACATCATTCTGTTCCCAGGGAATCAGCGTCAGTTTTCCGTTTGCCACTTCCATTTCAATTTCGGATAATCTAACATCGTTCTGCTGGAACACATGAGATACTTCAAGTGCAGGGCCGAAATTGAAATCCAGATCGGCATCCTTAATCTTCTGGAAAGCAGTATCCACAAACTCAATGATTTTTTCCTTGGCATAATGGAATTTGTATTGAGCCGTGTCCTGCTGCTGTTTCTTCGCTTCTTCAAAATAGGTTTGGCTTCCCCATTCACTATGAAGCTTTTCCTCTTTTTTCTCCATTGTTTTCGACGCCTTTTCCAGCTCCTCAAGCAGAATAAGCGCCTCCTCAGCACGCAGGCTTCCGTCCTCGACCATTTTTAAAATCCTTTTTCTCTCATCTTTCATGCAAATGCCTCCTCGATATAGTTGTTCACTACTCTTTTGCAGCCAATATCTGCACGCCCTTGACAATATTCCAGATCACAACAATCAAGCTAAGAATGACTGAAAGGCCAATTCCAATCAGGAAAAAAACCGGAACTTCATTTGGATTGGAGAAAAGCTCAAAAGGAATTGCCAGAAAAATGACCGGCAGGGCTATCAAAGGGATCAGATGCGACAAAAATGCTTTTTTAGCATGCACTTTTACAAAAGGATTTTCAGATGCAAAGAAAACCACGAGCGGGAAAATAAATCCTGCAAAAAACACACTAAAATAACTTAATGCCGAAAGCACCTTTTTAGAATCCATCATTTTCAACTCCTTGATAATACTTACGCACAGGCGCTTTAAAAGTTTCACTGAAGCTGAAAATAATGAAGTGAATCATGCTTTTTCACAAATAGTGCAAAAATGAAAGATATTTGGATTACTTTCATAAAATTAAAGCGAGAAGAGGACAAATTAAAGGCCGTTTACAGAATCGTAACTCCCGGAGTAATGTTTATTAGCAGCTTTTTCAATTTATTAGCAAGTTTACCTAAATATTAGCAACTCTTTAAGTTTTTTAGCAACTTTCCCGATATACTAGCAACTTTCACATTTTATTAGCAACCAGCTCAAATCAACGGTTTCCCTGCCCCAGCTGTCATATAAAAAAGCACTGATTTCCAGTGCCCTTTCGAGAGCCACCCTAAACGGTTTTTGCGGCTCCCTTCCTGCTTACTTCATCAATTTTATGGACAAACATCTGGAATACCTTGCGCTTTTCTTCCAGATCCCGGATCGAGCCCTTCAGTTCATTATATTTTTCCTCAAATGGCCTGTGGTACTGCTCCCGGATTGTTTCAATGATCTCATCATTGACTGTTGATTGTATAACCTGCTTCGTTATCCCGTATTTGTATGTATACACCTGCAATTCCCTTTTAACTTCTTCATAATCCTGGTTGATCTGGTCCAACACCTTGGAAATATCTTCTTTCCATTCATTAAGGGAATCTTCAATATAAGTATGCATGGGCTGCCCCCTTGTAAACTCTTTTTGTCTATTATAAGGGCTGCAGTTTACAGCCCTTTTTCTATTCGTTTACAGAGTGGTGTCAATCTTCCTGCAGCCTGGCATATTCCTGCGCCACCCGGTCAGCAATCAGGTCATATCCGCTGGCATTGGGATGCAGGGAATCATAGAAATAGAGCTTTTTCTTTTTGCCCTTAAACAGATCGTCCGTAGGAACCCAGCTGACATGGGGATGGCTGGCAACTGCTGCTTTTACTTTCTCGTTCCAGCTCTCTATGATGCTGCCGATCTTATCATTGCCTGGATAGGGATTATAGAGGCCTAGCAGAAGAATTGGACTCTCAGGATTATTCCGCTCTGTCCACCGGATTATTTCTTCCAGGTTTCCCCTATAGATATCTTCTGCCTTCTGAAGCTTTTCTCTGTGAAGTGGTGTCAGGTCCCCGCCATTTGCGTGAAGCAGGTCATTTGTGCCGATAAAAATAATGATTGTGTCTGCCTCCTGCACCTCTTTTAAGACTGCGGGTGTATTTAGCTGCCTTTTGACGTTCAGCGTATCCTGTCCATAGACTCCAAAGTTTTCAACATCGAAGTTTTCCTCATAAATCTTGTCCAGTTTTCCTTCAAGCCTGCCGGTATACCCCTTTCCGCTTTTATCTCCATATCCGTAGGTGATGGAATCCCCGATAGCTACGATTTCTTTCTCGCCATCATGCGAAACAGTATTTTCCGCCTGGATGGCGACAGCAGAGCCAATAAGCAAAGTAAATCCGATAATAATCCAAATATACTTTTTCATCATGAACCTTCCTTTTCTAATTAAGGTTCATTTACCCGATTCAGCAGCAGGCAATCTGGCAATATCCAGCAGGAATTCCATCATACTAAAAAAGCGAGCCCGCAGTAATTGCGGAACTCACTTTGGGTTTATGCTTTTGATACGCTTGTTTCTCTTTCTTTGACCAGTTTCTGCATGCGGATGCGGTCCCTGTCCAGAATTGGCTTAAGATACTTTCCTGTATATGAGCCTTCTGCTTCAGCTACTTTTTCCGGAGTGCCCTGGGCAATGATGGTTCCGCCTTTATCGCCGCCTTCTGGTCCAAGATCGACTATATAGTCGGCAGCCTTGATGACATCGAGATTATGCTCGATGACCAGGACTGTATCCCCGTTTTCAACAAGCCTCTGCAATACGGTGAGCAGCCTGGAGATATCATCGACATGGAGCCCTGTGGTAGGCTCATCCAGAATATAGAAAGAGCGGCCGGTTGACCTGCGGTGCAGCTCAGAAGCCAGCTTTACCCGCTGGGCCTCCCCTCCGGACAATGTCGTTGCCGGCTGGCCAAGTGTGATATAGCCGAGCCCAACATCATAGATTGTCTGGAGCTTGCGGCTGATCTTTGGAATATTCTCAAAGAACTCAAGTGCATCCTCAACTGTCATATCCAGAATGTCAGATATATTTTTGCCTTTATACTTTACTTCAAGGGTTTCGCGGTTATAGCGTTTCCCATGGCATACCTCGCAAGGGACATACACATCAGGAAGGAAATGCATCTCAATCTTGATGATTCCGTCTCCGCGGCACGCCTCGCATCTTCCGCCTTTAACGTTGAAGCTGAAACGCCCCTTTTTGTATCCGCGGACCTTTGCTTCATTGGTAGAGGCGAATACATCGCGGATATCGTCAAAGACGCCGGTATAGGTTGCCGGATTAGAGCGCGGTGTGCGTCCGATCGGCGACTGGTCGATGTCTATGACCTTATCAAGATGCTCAATCCCTTTGACATCCTTATGCTCCCCTGGCTTTGTTTTGGCTTTGTGAAGCTTTTGCGCCAGCGTTTTATGGAGTATCTCGTTGATCAGCGTACTTTTCCCGGATCCGGAAACACCAGTAACAGCAGTAAACGTGCCAAGCGGGAATTTGGCATTTACGTTTTTCAGGTTGTTTTCCTGTGCACCCTTGATTTCAATGAAGCGTCCATCGCTTTTTCTCCGTTCTAGCGGCAGCGGGATGAACTTCTTGCCTGACAAATACTGGCCGGTCAAGGAATGCGGATCTTCCATTACCTCTGCAGGCGTACCCTGGGAAACAATCTGGCCTCCGTGCACGCCAGCTCCAGGGCCGACATCAATAAGGTAATCCGCTGCGATCATTGTATCCTCATCATGCTCGACGACAATGAGCGTGTTCCCGATATCACGCATATTTTTCAGCGTATCAATCAGTCTGTCATTATCCCGCTGATGAAGGCCGATTGACGGCTCGTCCAGGATATACAGGACACCGGTAAGGCGGGAGCCGATCTGAGTGGCAAGACGGATGCGCTGTGCTTCGCCTCCTGACAGAGTACCTGCTGCCCGGCTTAGTGTCAGATAATCCAATCCTACGTTGATGAGGAAACCAAGCCGTTCTTTTATTTCCCTCAAGATCAGATTGGCAATCTGCCGTTCTTTTTCAGAGAGAATGACATTTTCAAAAAAGTCTTCTGCCTCTTCGATGGACAATGATGTAATTTTCCCAATATGCTCGCCTGCAATCAGGACAGCAAGGCTTTCCTGCTTCAGGCGGTTGCCCTTACAGGCCGGGCAGGGATGCTGGGCCATATACTTTTCCATCTGTTCGCGGATATAATCGGAGCTTGTTTCCTTGAAGCGCCTTTCCACATTGCGGATGACACCTTCAAATTCTATAAAGTTCTCCCTTACCTGGCCAAAGTCATTTTCATAGCGGAAATAGATTTTTTCTCCTTTTGCTCCGTATAGAAGCTTATCAAGCAAATGCTTCGGTATGTCCTCTACAGGCATATCCATGTCAATTCCCAAGTGGCTGCTGACTGCCTCAAGCAGCTGCGGGTAATACTGTGAGCTTGTCGGCTCCCAAGGGGCGATGGCATGCTGCCTTAGAGAGAGTCCGCGGTTTGGGATGACAAGGTCAACATCCACTTCAAGCTTGCTGCCGAGCCCGTCGCAGGATGGGCAGGCGCCAAATGGGCTGTTGAAGGAGAACATTCTCGGTTCAAGCTCGCCGATGGAGAAGCCGCAGTGCGGGCAGGCATGGTTTTCGCTGAAGAGGAGCTCTTCCTCTCCGATTACATCAATGATGACTTTGCCTTCACCGAGCTTAAGCGCCGTTTCAAGAGAGTCAGCCAGCCTTGCTGCCACGCCCTCTTTTACGACTACGCGGTCGATGACCACTTGTATGCTGTGTTTCTTATTTTTTTCCAATGTGATGTCTTCGCCCAGGTCATGCATTTCGCCGTTGACCCTGACGCGGACATAGCCCTGCTTTTTCACATCCTCAAGAACCTTGACGTGGGTTCCCTTCCTGCCCTCAACAACCGGAGCGAGAACCTGCATCTTCGTTCTTTCCGGATATTCCATAATCCTGTCGACCATCTGCTCGATTGTCTGGGAGGATATCTCCACATTATGGATCGGGCATGTCGGACGGCCCACCCTGGCGAACAGCAGCCGCAGATAATCGTAGATTTCCGTCACGGTGCCGACAGTCGATCTTGGGTTCCTGCTTGTTGTTTTCTGGTCGATGGAGATTGCCGGCGACAGCCCTTCAATGGCATCGACATCAGGCTTATCCATCTGGCCGAGGAACTGGCGCGCGTAAGCGGAAAGAGATTCCACATAGCGGCGCTGCCCCTCTGCATATATCGTATCAAAGGCCAAGGATGACTTCCCGGATCCGGAAAGCCCCGTCAGCACCACGAGCTTATCCCTCGGGATGGTGACATCAATATCCTTCAGGTTATGGGCCCTGGCGCCTTTTACAATCAGTTTTTCCATTGCCATCAGTTCGTCATCCTTCCGCTTTCAGCTCTAATAATAGATCACGAAGCTCGGCCGCCCGCTCGAAGTTGAGCGCCTTGGCTGCTTCCTTCATTTCCTTTTCCATATTTGCGATCAGTTTGTCGCGTTCTTTCTTTGTCATTTTTGCCGGTTTGGCCGGTGCAGCATAGTCGGCCTGCTCCTCGGCAGCGTGGGTGGCGCGGATCACATCGCGGATTTCCTTCTGGATCGTCTGCGGTGTGATGCCATGCTCCTCATTATAGGCTTCCTGGATTTCCCGGCGCCTTTTCGTCTCGCTGATCGCCAGCTCCATTGAATTGGTGATCTTATCAGCGTACATGATGACATGTCCGGATGCATTCCGGGCCGCGCGCCCGATTGTCTGGATGAGGGACCTTTCTGAACGGAGGAAGCCCTCTTTATCTGCATCAAGAATGCTGACAAGGGAAACCTCCGGAATGTCGAGCCCCTCCCTCAGGAGATTGATCCCGATCAGTACATCATATTTTCCAAGGCGGAGCTCACGGATGATCTCGATCCGCTCCAGCGTCTTGACCTCTGAATGGAGATACTGCACCTTTATGCCGATTTCCTTCAGGTAGTCGGTCAAGTCCTCTGACATTTTTTTCGTCAAGGTCGTAATGAGGACCCTCTCATTCTTCTTTACCCGTTCATTGATTTCGCCAATCAGGTCATCGATCTGGCCTTCAATCGGGCGAACCTCGATCGTCGGATCAAGCAGCCCTGTCGGCCGGATGATCTGCTGGACCATTTCAGGCGTATGCTCTATTTCATACGGACCCGGGGTTGCGGAAACATATACAATCTGATTGATATGCTTTTCAAATTCCGGGAAGGTGAGCGGCCTGTTGTCCATTGCGGAAGGCAGCCTGAATCCATGATCCACTAAAACTGACTTCCTGGCCTGGTCCCCGTTGAACATACCTCTGACCTGAGGGATCGTAACGTGTGATTCATCTACGACCATCAGGAAATCATCAGGGAAATAATCAATCAGCGTATATGGCGTTGAACCAGGGGGGCGGAGAGTCAGGTGGCGGGAATAGTTTTCAATGCCTGAGCAGAAGCCCATTTCCCTCATCATCTCCAGGTCATAGCGCGTCCTCTGTTCCAGGCGCTGAGCCTCAAGGAGCTTGCCGTTTTCGCGCATTTCCTCAAGTCGTTCCTCTAATTCTTTTTCGATATTCCCGATTGCAATCTTCATCTTTTCCTCGCGTGTTACGAAGTGGGAGGCCGGGAAGATGGCAACATGGTCGCGCTCGCCCATGATTTCTCCGGTCAGTGCATCCACCTCGCGGATCCGGTCAATCTCATCACCGAAAAATTCGACCCGCATGCAATGCTCATCCCTTGAAGCCGGGAAGATTTCCACCACATCTCCGCGGACTCTGAACGTCCCCCTCCGGAAATCAATATCATTCCGTTCATACTGGATATCAACAAGGCGGCGCAGAAGCTGATTCCGCTCAATTTCCATCCCTGTCCTTAAAGAGAGAACAAGCTCCTTGTATTCCTCAGGTGAACCGAGGCCGTATATGCAGGAAACACTGGCGATGATGATAACGTCTTTCCGTTCAAAAAGTGAAGACGTCGCTGAGTGGCGCAGCTTATCAATTTCATCATTGATGCTCGCATCTTTTTCAATGAATGTATCTGTCTGCGGCACGTATGCCTCAGGCTGGTAGTAATCATAATAGCTGACAAAATACTCTACAGCATTGTTCGGGAAGAAGTCCTTGAACTCACTGTAAAGCTGGCCGGCCAGGGTTTTATTATGGGCAATGACCAAA
The DNA here is from genome assembly GCF_020171945.1 of Bacillus infantis. GTDB lineage: Bacteria > Bacillota > Bacilli > Bacillales > Cytobacillaceae > Bacillus_AB > Bacillus_AB infantis_A. The sequence continues at coordinate 91,009 of NZ_JAIVAP010000008.1, forward strand.
GTAGGTTTGTTAACCTCTTTAATCACATTGGAAATCGTAAACGTCTTACCAGTACCAGTCGCACCCAACAGGGTCTGATGACGCTTGCCGGAGCGGATGCCCTCGACAATCCTGCTGATGGCCTCCGGCTGATCGCCCTGCGGCGAGTATTTTGAGACTAATTCAAATTGGTCCTTCACAAAAAAAGCCTCCTGTTCAAGAAGTTGATTTTAACATTTTATCTATATTTGCAGGCAGGCATACCAGTAAGCAAGCACCTTGCTTCCGTTGCCCCTGTTCTTTTAATGGTTAAGCGGTCCTAAATGCACGTGATGATTCCTGCTGAAGATATATTATAGAAGAAAAAGGTCAGAAGCCTTGTACGAAGCTGAAAAACTCATATCCTCATTCTACCACAAAGCACATGAAAGAAACCAGGAATATGCGAACGGATATTCGTTTTTCATGAATATCATGTGATGATTAAAAACGGCTCCTGCCTGAATCAGCTCGATTCCTGCCGAAGAAAGGTTAATCAAACGTTTGATTAAATGGTGACCCAGCCGCTTAAAGCTGGAATATTTCCCGCGAAATATGTCGGCGGGAAATATGGATGTTGATGACAATTAAAAGCCTTGCCTGCTAAATAAAATAACCTGCCCGATTAAAACCAGGCAGGTTTTTGAAAGATTATAAAATTAAGCTCGCTTCTTTGCTCTTTGTTTCATGATCTGTGCATACCAGAAACCGGCAGTCAAAGAAAAGGCATCAACAACAATAAGCCCCCAGCTGTCTGTATAGCCCTTGTAGACGGAGGCGGCAATCAGGGCGACTGTCAGAATAAGCCCGATCACATGATTATACGTCACCCTGGTAAACAGCATGACAAGCAGTCCGGGCAGCAGCAGGGCTGAAAGATACTTTAGCGCCACTTTTTCACACCTTCTTTATAATAGATTCACTATGAATTGCGGACAAGTATAACATTAGAATAGCGGTTCAAAGTATATGATACAAGCAATTTCAACGAAACGCCTCTGTTTTTTCTTTTATCCTTCGGGCATTGGTGTCTGCTCACCGGATTCTGTGTGGTACTGATTATATGGCCGGAGCTTCGCTTAGAAAAAGGCTGTTTGCAAAATACTAAGCATAATGAACAGAAAGGAGGTTTGCATGATGTCCAGAAGAAGGAGGCGCCCTCTTGTACCAGAATCCCGTGAAGCTCTCGACACATTGAAGGCACGTGTCATGGCCGGCCAAGGCTATAAGGTCAGTGCGGATGCGCCGGAGGAAGTAAAATATGAGGTGGCCAGGGAAAAGAATGTTCCGCTTCAGCCGGGATATAACGGCAGGCTGACATCCCGCGAGGCAGGTAAAGTCGGCGGCCCGATCGGCGGCAGCATGGTGAAAGAGTTAATCCGTATGGCCCAGGAAAGCCTCAATAAAAATCAATAGTAAAACGGAAAATAGAGCCGCCATATTGGCGGCTCCATCCTTTATTTTTGCGCTTCTTTGTTCCTTGTGAACTCTTCTTTAATGGAAGCAAGGAGTTCAGGCTCAGTGATAAGCCGGAATGCAGTCTGTGCCAGCGCCTTTGCACCTGTGAGCAAGGCTTCATCGCCTTTTTTCGAGCGTGCAGCTTCACGGAAAGGTACGGTATGGGCAACAAGGTCGTCGCTGCCGATCTTGATATAAGGGTGAATCGTAGGTACCTGCTGGCTGATGTTGCCTGCATCTGTCGAACCGATTCCTTCCCTGCCTGAGATATCGACCTCTTCGCCCAGTTCCTCGATGACTTCACGGAATGCTTCATCATACGTTCTATTTAATAGAAGATTATCGACTTCATTCTGGAATGCGATCACATTCAATTCAGCGCCAGTTGCCAGGGCGGCACCTTCTGCCACCTTCTTCACTTTTTCTGTAACCTCATTTAAATAGGTTCTTGTTGCTGCCCTGATGAAGAAACGCGCTTTTGCATATTCCGGGATAATATTTGGTGCATCGCCTCCGTGAGTGATAATGCCGTGGATCCGGACATCATCCTTCAGCTGCTGGCGCAGGGCATTGATGCCGGTGAAAAGCTGGATGACCGCATCAAGGGCATTGATGCCTTCGTGCGGTGAAGCCGCGGCATGGGCAGGCTTCCCGATATACTCAAAGTCCAGCGGATCTACAGCCAGTGAGGAGCTTGTCAGTGCCGTCTTGCTTGAAGGATGGATCATAAGCGCCGCATCAATTCCCTCAGTCAGGCCGTGCTTCACGAAGCTGCCTTTTGCACTTCCGTTCGGACCGCCTTCCTCTGCAGGTGTTCCGAATACGACGACCTCTCCGCCTGTTTCTTCAATCACCTTGCTTAAAGCAATCGCTGCCGCTGTGCTTGTTGTGCCGATGATATTATGGCCGCAGGCATGGCCGATACCCGGCAGTGCGTCATATTCTGCAAGGAAAGCGATGGATGGTCCAGGCTTGGAAGACTTTTTCCTTGCGGCAAAGGCTGTCTCATGGCCGGCAACTGCACGTTCGACCTCAAAGCCCTCTTTTTCAAGAATTCCCGAGAGCAATCCGGATGCAAAAAATTCTTCGTTGCCGATTTCCGGCTTGTCATGGATCTGATGGCTTGTTGAAAGGTAAAGCTTCCTTCCAGCCTCCACACTTTGATTGATTCTTTCCTTCAGTTCGGTTACAGATTTAACAGGTGCTGACATCATGATTTCCTCCTATTTGCGGTGCCAGGCACCGGTTTTTATTCTCCGATTTCACTAAGCGGAACGAATGTCGGGATGGTGCTGCCTTTGTATTCTTTTTCAATGAATTCGGCTACATCATCTTCCTGGTACAGTTCTCCAAGGCGCTTCAGCGTTTCATTGTCTTTGTCTTCTGTTCTGGCGGCAATGATGTTGATATATGGTGTTGCTGTTGCACTTTCATGGAAGATGGAGTCTTCAACAGGGTTAAAGCCAGCATCAACAGCGATTCCATTATTGATGATGGAGGCCGCTACATCCGGCAGGACGCGCGGTGTCTGGCCCGCCACTACAGGAACAATTTCCAGGTTTTTCGGGTTGTCGACGATTTTGTCGATGCTTCCATTCCCGTCAAAGTCTTCAGGCAAAGTGATCAGGCCGGCTTCCTGCAGAAGCAGGAATGATCTGCCCATATTGGTTGCTTCGTTCGGCACGGCAATCTTTCCGCCTTCCGGGATATCTTTTACATCCTTATATTTTTCAGAGTAGATTCCCATTGGTGCAATGACTGTTGTAGCGATTGGTGAAAGATCCAGATCATGCTCCTTTTTAAAAGCATTGAAGTAAGAAATGGTCTGGAAGGCATTGGCATCAAGCTCTCCCTCTGCAAGGGCAATGTTTGGCTGGACATAATCAGAGAAGCGGACGATTTCCACTTTGATTCCTTCTTTTTCAGCCTTCTTGGCTACGAAGTCCCAAATGCGGTTGTCTGACCCGCTGACCCCGATTTTCACTTCTTTTTCTTTTTCCTTGCCGCTTGTTGATGATGAGCAGGCTGCACTGAAAACCGCCAGCGCGAGGATGATTGCTGTTAATATTAGTTTTTTCATGGATGATTCCTCCTGTTATCGTCTTCTGATTTTTTTGGATAAAATATTGCCGAAGCTTTGCAGCCCCTGGACCATAATGACCAGGATAGCGACTGTTATGATCATGACCGTTGTATCAAAGCGCTGATAGCCATAGGTAATGGCCAAATCGCCAAGCCCGCCGCCTCCGACAGCCCCTGCCATGGCGGATGCTCCGACAAGTCCGACGGTTGCAATAGTCAGTGCCAGGACAAGCGAACTGAGTGCTTCCGGTACGAGAAACTTAAAGATGATCTGCGCCGGTGTCGCCCCCATCGCTTCCGCTGCCTCGAGGACACCGGGATCAACCTCCAGGAGCGAGTTCTCGATCAATCTTGCAATATATGGGCCGGCATAGAATACGAGCGGTACCACAGCAGCGGCCGTTCCGATTGAGGTGCCTACTAAAAACCGCGTCACAGGAATGATTGCTACCATCAGGATGATGAATGGAACAGAGCGGAATATGTTGATGATTCCATTCAGCACGTTAAAAACGGGCAGATTCTCCAGCAGATGGCCTTTTCTCGTAATTACCAGCAGGATTCCCAGCGGCAATCCAAGGATGGTGGAAAAAAGAAGCGAGAAGGCCACCATTTGAATGGTTTCGATGAGTGCTTCTATGATTTGCGTGTGATCAACTAGCATGTGTTTTCACTTCCTTGATTGAGACTTTTTCCTGATGAATGTACATAAGGGCGCGCTGCACTTCCTGGTCGGTTCCCTGGAATTCGACCACAAGGTTCCCAAACGGGATGCCCTGCAGCTCGGTTATATTCCCGAACAGCACATTTATATCTATATCGAACTTCTTGGCAAGCCTGGAGAGCAGCGGCTGTCCCGCTGACTGGCCGACGAAATTGATCCGGAAGATCCTTTCCCTGCCATTGTTGTTCTCAACAAGCTGCTTTACAGAATCAGGGATCGAATCATTCATGACAGAGCTGACAAAGTTCTGGGCAGTCTGTGTTTTCGGCGCCGAGAATACATCGAACACTGATCCTTCCTCAATGATCTTCCCAGCCTCGATCACCGCCACCCTGTCGCAGATTTCCCTGATGACCGTCATTTCATGGGTGATGATCAGGATGGTGATATTGTATTCCGCGTTTATTTTTTTCAAGAGCTGCAGGATGCTGCTTGTTGTCTGCGGGTCAAGGGCCGATGTTGCTTCATCGCACAGCAGGATTGAAGGCTGTGTGGCAAGCGCCCTGGCAATCCCGACTCTTTGCTTTTGTCCGCCTGAAAGCTGATCCGGATATTTATCCGCTTTATCAGCAAGGCCGACAAACTCAAGCAGCTCAGCCACCCGTTTTCGGATCTGCTCTTTCGGGAGCTTTGCCAGGGTGAGCGGCATGGCTACATTGGCAAACACCGTCTTTGAGTTCAGCAGATTGAAATGCTGGAATACCATCCCGATATTACGTTTAACTTCTCTCACCTCTTTTGCTGAAAGAGAGGTAAGGTCATGCCCATCGACGATCACCTTGCCTGAGGTCGGCCTTTCGAGCAGATTCACACAGCGGATCAGCGAGCTTTTCCCCGCACCGCTGAAGCCGATGACACCAAAGATTTCTCCTTTATTGATGGCAAGATCAATGCCATTCAATGCCGCAACCTGCTGGCCCCCGCTTTCATACACCTTTTTGAGATCCTGGAATTCTATCATTTTGTTTCACCCTCCATATCAATTAAAAAACCCTCTCCTGGGAACAGAAGAGGGCATGCATCATCAGCATTGGCTCTTCTTATCTCCCAGGCTCACACCTGCTGGAATTGGCACAGTACTCATAAGAGTCCGCTGCCGAGGCTTCACAGGGCCAGTCCCTCTGCCTCTCTGGATAAGAAATTAAGGTTTTCCTATATAATTAATTGGTTTTAATACAATAGCTATGCAGCATCCCGCATTTTATTCCGGAAAACAAGAAAGCCCTCTTCAAAAAGAAGAGGGCAGAATAATAGGCGTTCGTCCTCTTCTTATCTTTCAGGCAATCTGCCTGCTGGAATTGGCACGGTTCATCAGTCCGCTGCCGAGGTGTCATAGGGCCAGTCCCTCTACCTCTCTGGATAAGAAGCTATCGTATTAAGTTTGTTTGCTTGATTAATTGTTTTTTACTTTACACGCGTTTAAAAGTTCTGTCAAACCCTTTTTTGAAATTTGTGGATAAAAAATTTTATCCACAAATTTATGTAAGCCCTTACTTAATTTTATGGAATTCTTAAAAAATAAAGCTCCCTCTTCTGTGGATAAAGGAGGTTTTCCACATTTTCCCCTTATGTTATCAACATTCTCCCCAGGATACACACAAGAAGAGGGAGTTTACTCCTATATTTCTGCACGCCCGTCTATTGTATAATAGTGGAAAAGCGCAAATTGTACTGCATTCCGGGAGGGATAATGGTTTTGATTGCAGCAAACAGAGACTATCAATCTGAATTATTTGTGGACAAAGTTGAAGCAAAGAATCTCGAACTGGCTCTGAGGCATTCGGCAGACCTGATTTCAAGGCATACTAAAGAAGGCATCTTTTTATATGTTTCCCCATCCTGCAGCACCCTTTTGGGCTATACACAAGAGGAACTGTACAAGGACTGCATTCTTTCCTACTGCCACCCCCAAGACAAAGAAATCCTCAAAAAAGAATTCCGCGGGCTATCCCCGGGCAGCAGCTCACGCATTTCATTCCGGTTCCGCCGCAAGGAAGGCGACTATATCTGGCTTGAGACCAGCATCAGCACACTCGGGGACGGCCAGGAAGCCATGTGTATTTCCAGGGATATGACCGAGCGCGTCATTATGGAAGAAGAAAACATGGAAACTCAGGAGAAATACCGCTTCCTGGTTGAATACAGCCGAGATACCATAGGCATGACAACTGAGAAAGGCATATGGACCTATATGAATGATGAAGGCAAGAAGGTGTTTGGCTTCACTTCAAGCAAGGAAATCATCGGCGCCTCTTTGTACGACTATGTAGCACCTTCTGACCATGGCTATCTGAAGGATTTTTACCAGGCGAACCAGACTGTCAGCTTTGAATTAAACCTGATCAGGAGCGACGGGAACACCCGGAAGGCAGCCATCCAGCTGATTCCTACTGTTTTTAAGAACCGAAAGCTTTTCCAGATTATCATTAAAGACGTGACCGGCCAGAAAAAGACCGAAGAAAAGCTTCATAATGCAGAAAAGCTCTCTGTCGTCGGGCAGCTTGCCGCAGGAATCGCCCATGAAATCAGAAACCCACTTACCGCAATCAAAGGCTTTACCCAGCTTCTTACTGAGCGGAAAACAGAAAAATATGCGGATGTGATTCTTTCCGAGCTCGAACGGATCGAGGAAATTGTCAATGATCTCCTTGTCCTGGCCAAGCCTGTTGTGACAGAGGCTCAGGAAACCAATCTGGTGAATATAGTCAAAAGCGTCGTCACCCTTTTAAACACCCAGGCGCTTATTTATAACATTATGATAGATGTAAAATACTCCCTGGCTGAAATCAGCGTCCGCTGTGAGATTGATAAAATCAAACAGGTGCTCATCAATGTTATCAAGAATTCGATTGAAGCCATGCCCCATGGCGGAAAAATCAGCATTGAAGTCAGGCAGGATAACACCTTTGCGATGATCAGCGTGAAGGATGAAGGTGTCGGCATCCCTGAAGAACGGCTGCCTAAGCTCGGTGAACCGTTCTACAGCACGAAGGAAAAGGGGACAGGCCTTGGGCTCATGATCTGCAACCGGATCATCAAAAGCCATGGCGGGAACATTTATATTACAAGCAAGGAAAATGAGGGGACCATCGTTAAACTGCTGATCCCTGTCGTCTAAGTGGAGCTTCCGGCGTTTCTGCCGGAGGCTTTTTCTGCAATATCTGCCTCTATTAAACCTCTTCCTTTACAGCTGTATGGCTCTCCTTCTTAAGAACATTTCCCTTCCCTTTCAAACATATGTAAAAACTCCTCTCAAACTGCCGATATAAACTAGGATAATAGATATAGAAAATGGGAGTGTTTCAGGTGCTTTTTACGAAAACAGCAAAACCGAAATCGTTTGACCTTGAAAGCTTAATTCAAAAAGAACAGCAAAATGTGGTGATGGAAGCGGATTTTGATCAGGACCTGAAGCTTCAGCTTGAAGTGATGGGGCTCACAAAAGAAGATCTGGCTATTTTGCGTGCTGTGCGCCCGATTGCCGAAAAGCATATCAGTGCCGTTTACAATGAACTTCTCACTTATGAACAAGAGGATGTAAGGAAAATAACTGATATTTCTAAAATAGGTGTAACAATAGAGATGAGCCAGCAGTATATCCTCAGTCTGTTCGACGGAATCGTCAATCCGGAATTCATAGAACGCCGCAGAATGGCGGCTAGAGCATATGTACAGATCGGGGTGCAAATTCACTGGTATATGACCATCTATCAGCTGCTTATGAAAAACATGATGGGAGCAATCATGAAGGAGCTGGAGCTGACTTCGAATGATCAGCGCCGTCTGAGTTTTGCAATGGCTAATATCTTCAATCTGGAGATCCAGCTTTGCATTTCCATTATGCAGAAGACAATGGAAGACCTTGCAGCCGAAAAAGAGAGCCAGGCGAAGACAGAATTGAAAGGCTATGTAGGGGAAATCGTTGAAAATCTGGCAGCCATGTCAGAGCAGACAGGCGCATCAGTTGAACAGATTGTGCATCAGTCACAGCAGATCTCAGGCAATGCAAAGGATGGGGCCATTTCTTCAACAGAAATGGAATCGCGTTCTTCCAAAGGCCGTGACCAGCTGAATCGCGTTGTGGAAAATATGCATGAGCTGAAGAGCAATGTGAATGAAATTACCAGCACCATCAGCAGCCTGGAAAAAACATCTAACCAGATCGGCGAGATTGCCGGCGTGATTACAAGCATTGCTGATCAGACCAATCTGCTCGCACTTAATGCTGCTATTGAAGCCGCACGGGCAGGCGAGCATGGGAAGGGATTTGCAGTAGTTGCTGATGAGGTCAGAAAGCTGGCTGAACAGACAAAGGACTCCTCCTCCAATATTACATCCCTGCTGAATGCAACGATCAGGCAAATATCAGAGGTCATTTCGCAGATCGGCACGATTGATGGAATTGTCGTGAATGGGAATAAAGAAATCGAAAACACAGGGAATGTCTTCAAAGAAATCCTGTCGGCAAGCACAGAAAGCAAGGATAAGAGCCGCCAGATCGAAAAGGATATCGAGCTCCTTACCGGCCTTCTTTCCGAAATCAGCAGCGCTGCAGCCAAGCTGTCAGATTCCGCTGAGGAACTAAGCTTAACAGTGGCGAATTTTTAAAAAGGCAAAAGAGAAGCATGGGCATCTGTGCTTCTCTTTGTTTATATTCAGGATTCGGTTCACTGCACAAACTTAAAAAGGGAACGGATGAGAAACCGGGACAGAAGGTAAATCGGCTCGATCAGATCGATTGCAGCATCAATCACTTCAAGCTTGCTATTCTTTTTCTTTTCTTTCTTCCGCTTCATTCTGAATTTCAAAATACCGCCCTCCCATCTTGATTTGTATATATTTTACAGTAAAATTCCACCTTTGTCACTTCACGGCGAGCCAGATGGTCCAGCGATCTTCCTCTATTATCTCGCCCGCGTCAGGGAGCCGGCTTTCAATATGCCACACAAGGCCCGCAAGCTCGCTGTCATTCAGCTCATGGAGGATGGAGCGACCTGTTCTCTTCAAGAGATCATCACGCAAAGCGCTGATATCCTTATATTTCTTCCTTATTTCCCATAAAGATATCTCTTTGACCGAGAAGAAACCTGCCTTCTTCAGTGCTGAATGAACAGCAGCACTATTGTATCTCCGGGATATCTCTTTCTCTGCAAGCGCCGGAAATTTTTCAAAAAAGTACCCTCTGATATGGGTGCTGCTGCCGGGAAGCAGGCAGTCCTCAGGTGTCCGGTCCTGAATCAGGCAGAATCCGCCTGGACGCAGTACCCGGAAGCATTCAGCAAAGGCGGCCGGAAGCTGGTCGAGATGATGGATGACAGCTCTTTCAAGCACCAAATCGTAAGCTTCTTCCTCCCTGCCGGTTTCGTACGCATTTCCATGTACAAATTCTATTTGCGGATAGCCCTCCGAGGCCCTGTCTGCGGCCGCAAGCAGCTCTCTCGAGAAATCCAGCCCTGTCACATATGCTGCTCCCATATCTGCCAGAGCACGTGAGTAGATTCCGCCTCCACAGCCAATGTCGAGAACCCTTTTTCCCCTTAAATCAATTTCCTTCCCAACCGTCTCTATCCATGTAGGATCAGCTTTCCGGGAAGAATAGGTATTCTGATTGGTTTTATCATGAAAATTTATCGGCACTGCGACCCCCTCCTTATAATCCAATTATAAAGCAGGCAGCCGCCAGGAAAAATATTGAAATTATTATCAGCTGTAATAGGTTTTGCTTATTCTTTCTCAAGAACAGTCAGCAGAACGCCCGGTTCCGGCTCCAGCTGGCCTTTTTCCTGAAAGCCGCAGCTCTTATAAAGCTGAAGGGCTGGTGTATTTCCTTTCCCCGTAAGCACCCTCATCTTCCTTTTGGCGAATCTGCTGGTTAAATAGGCAAGCAAATCCTTTGCAATCCCCTGCCGAAAAAACGCTGGATGAACGGTAAGACGGCTGATCTCCACCCAATCTCCATCTTCTTCATAAGCAAGGACACCTGCCAATTTGCCTTCCATGCTCATCCCAATAAAGCTTTCACTGGAAGCCATTAAGCTTTCAGCCGTATCAGACAGCTGCGGGATACCGTCAAAGCCTATAATCTCAGCTTCTGCTTTATAGGCAGGAATCTGGATGCTTAAGACCGCCTTTGCAGTTTCCCAGTCTTTGATATTCAGATGTCTAATTTCTCTTCCTGTCACCATCCTTGCCCCTCCCTTTCTTTTGAATTAAACCCCTGCTGTTAATTTATTCAGCTGCTTTTCCAGCTCGGGAGCTGGCAAGGGTTTGCTGAAATAATAGCCCTGGAGCTTGGAGTCACTGCTTCCCCTGATATATTCCAGCTGCTCCTCTGTTTCTATGCCTTCTGTCACACAGTCCAGTCCCAGTTCATTCAGGATTTTGTAGATCCCCGTCAGAAGCACAGTATCAAATGCTTGAAAAGGTACCTTTCTGACAAAATTACGGTCGATCTTTATCGTATCAACCGGAAGATCTTTAAGGAAAATCAGCGAGGACGTTCCGACTCCAAAATCATCGAGAGCGATTTTGACCTTCCTTTTCCTGAGATCTTCGACAAATGGCAGCAGCTCTTTTTTATAATCGCTCACATCACTTTCCGTAATCTCAATCTGCAGGAGCCCGGGCGTAAAATGATATCGTGCAAGGACCTCATCCAATTTTTTAACAAAGCGTCCGTCCTTCATTTGCGATTTAGACAGATTAATAGCTAAACTAAGCTCTTCAAAGCCGTCCGCATGCCATTTACCCACCTGCTTAACAGCCTCCTCCAGCACCCAGGAGCCCATCCTGTTAATCAGACCCGTCTCTTCAGCGATCGGGATAAACTTATCGGGAGAAATCAGCCCCTTAGCAGGATGATTCCAGCGAAGAAGGGCTTCAACACATACAACATATTTCCCCTCTTTATCCATAATAGGCTGATAATAAATTTCAAGCTCATTCCGTTCTACCGCATATTTCAGCTCATGCTCCAGCTCCAGGAGGTTTTTGTAATAGCTGCCCGAAGAGATATCCTCATAAAAAACAAATTGGTTCTTGCCTGTACTCTTAGCCTCATACATCGCAATATCGGCCTTTTGCAAAAGTGTATCCAGTGTTGTTCCGTCCTGCGGAGACACAGCAATCCCGACACTCGCTGTTGTAAAGGCCTTAAACTGGAATGTCTCATACTCCTTCCCAACCTGAGAAAGGATCCGGCCCGCAATTTCCTCCAGTTCCTTCCTGCTGCGGGTGTTGACAAGAAGGGCAAATTCATCGCCTGCCAGCCTGGCAAAGAGACCGTTTTTTGCAGCTGCAAGCCCCTTTACTTTTTCTGCAATCTCCTTCAGGAATATATCGCCTGCCTGGTGTCCCAATGTATCATTGATACGTTTAAACCCATCCAAATCAAAGAAGAATACAGCCTTCATACCTTTCAGGCTTGTCAAATAATACTCAAACAGAAAGGCCTGATTGGGAAGGCCGGTCAGCTGATCGATATAAGCCAGATCCCTGATTTCCCGGTTCTTATCCTCAAGCGAGACCAGCACCTTATTGATGGATTGCTCGAGGTTTGTAATTTCATCCCTGTGCTTTGAGCTGATGGGCAGTCTTAAGCCGGTATCCCGTCTCTCCTGTATTCCTCTTAAATTCTCTGACAGACTGGCCACCCTGGAAAGGATGAAGCGGTCCAGCAGGAACAAGACCAAGAGCAGCATGATGGCCGAAAATCCGGCAATATAATAGCACTGCTGAATTAAACTTGACCTTTTTTGCCGATAAAATTCTCTGTCCATCAGTATGCTGATGCCATAGCTTCCGCTTCCCTCTAATTCTTTTATAAGCAGGTTCCCCTTCATTTTTGTATCACTATAAGTCTCTACTGCCAGCTTTTTGCCCAGCTTTTCTTTCTGTTTACTGAAGGACAGTAATAGGCCCAGCTCTTTCCCCATTTTATCAACATAATTATGATCCAAAAACTTCCCCATTATCAATGAACCCGCGGCAGTACCGCTTCCATCGCTTTTGTATACAGGCTGTACCGAGTAAAACGCCAGTCCCAGTTCTGTCATGACAAACCCCTGAGCTTTATCCAGCCCGCTGAAGTCCTTATAGAATTCAGCAGGGAGCCTGATGGGCTCTTTCCTTTTCAGGTCATAGGCAGACTGATAAATATTAGAACCTGATCCATCCAAGAAAAGCATGAAATTCACTTGGTTATTTTCAAAGGTTTCCGGCAGCAGATTGACTGCAGGATAGTTTGGATATTCTCCCTTTAAAAATAAAAAGGTGTCATCCCAGACAGCCCAGTCCAAATTGGTTCTGTTCAACACATCCGCTTGTGAACTCAGATGGCTTTCTATTCTTTGCAGTTCTTTTAATACAGTCCGCTTGTCCATCTGATTTGCATCCTTAAGCAGTGCCGGCCAGATGAACAAGAAAATAACGGATAAGAATAAGGCAATCGCACTGCCGACCACCAAAAATGTCTTCATGATTAGTTTCATAGCAATTCCCCTGTCCGGCCTGCTTTGGCCTCCGCTCGTTAATTTCATTACTTATATCGGTCCAACATAGGACTTTTGTTATAGAAGATATTTAATTTGAATAATCATAATATTATTATTTTTTGTAAAATTTATGATTATTATGCCGATAAATATATTAACTTGTCAGGAATATAGCAGATTTGGGGGAAAAGGAAATGAACAAAAAAAGAAACTTTAAATTACCTGGATTATCGATAAAAAGAAAGCTGATTCTGGCTTTTGTATTAGTCCTTATCATTCCAAGCGTATTAATCGGGGGGTTCTCCTATCTATCGGCCAAAAGAGAACTAGAAACTACTATCCTCTCTGCTGCAGATGAAAGCATTGCAGCTATAAATAAAAATATTAATAGTATTTTTACACCTAAAGAAAATGATCTGGAGTACTTCTCCACTCAAATTACCCGTGAGGATTTCGGGGATAAGGAAGCAATGCAGACAAAATTCGACCAATACACAGAGCTCCATAAAGAAGCTTCTGCCATCTATGTGGGGACGGATACTGGAGAAACTACTATTTCTCCGAAAATTGATCTGCCTGCTGACTTTAATCCTAGAGAAAGACCCTGGTATCAGGACGCAATGAAGAAAAAAGGGGAAATTATTATCACAGAGCCCTATACAGATGTAAACACAGGCGGAACCACCATCTCACTTGCCAAAACCAACAAAGATGGAAGCGGGGTCATCGGCATTGATATTGATCTTGGAATGCTTGCTGAGACAGCGGGCGGCAAGATTGGAGCGGAAGGCTATGTGCTTTTGCTGGACGCAAGCGGAAAGTACCTCGTCCATCCTAATAAAGACGCCGGAACACAAGCAGCTGAAAGCTGGAAAAACAAGATTTATGAGATGGATAAAGGGCAGTTTTCCTATCTCCTGGAGGGACAAGATAAGAAAATGACCTTCCTCACCAATGAACTTACAGGATGGAAAATTGTCGGTACCATGTATAAGAATGAAATCAATGATGCCGCCCAGCCTATTTTATTTAGCCTGGCAGCTGTACTTGGTGCCTCCATTTTAATTTTTGGAATCATCATTATTATGATAACCCGGTCCATAACGCGGCCGCTTAGCCTATTGGCTGCAAAGGCACAAACCATTGCCGAAGGGGATTTGACCAGCCGCTTCTCCCTTCACAGGAAAGATGAAATTGGCCAGCTTGCCGCAAGCTTTAATCATATGATCGATTCCCTTAAACATATTGTTGAAAATGTCAGAGATTCCGTTGCCCATGTAGCTTCTTCATCCGCACAGCTTACAGCGAGCGCAGATCAAACCACACAGGCTACAGAGCATGTAGCATCTGCCATTCAGGAAATCGCAGGCGGCGCCGAGCAAACATCAGGAAAAATGGAAGGGAATTCCGTCATTTTAAAGGAAGTTAATCAGGGCATTGAGCATATAGCAGAAAATTCTTCTGTGATTTTCGGATTATCAAAAGAGGCAGAAATGGAAGCACAGGCAGGCGAGGAATCGGTGCAGCAAAATCTTTCCCAGATGAAAAGCATTCACCGCTCTGTCAAAGAATCGAATGCAGTTATCCAATCCTTATCACAGCGTTCCAATGAGATAGGAAATATTCTCGACGTCATAAGTGGGATCTCCAATCAAACAAACCTGCTCGCTCTCAATGCTGCCATTGAAGCTGCGCGAGCAGGCGAAGCCGGCAAAGGATTCGCCGTCGTGGCTGATGAGGTAAGGAAGCTGGCAGAACAGACACAGACATCTGCAAAGCAGATTTCGGAAATCATCCAAAGCATCCAGGATGATACAGAAAGATCTGTATCCGTCATGGCGGATGTATCCAGGAATACTGAAGAGGGGCTGGCCATTTCGGAAAAGGCCTCACTCAAATTCAATCAAATTTTGAAAAAATCAAGGGAAATTACACCACAGGTAGAAGAGGTCACCCTCGCAATCAATCAAATCTCCCTGGGCGTGGATAAGTTTACAGAATCAGCAGAGCAATTATCTCTAATTGCAAAACAAAATTCCTCCAGCACTGAAGAAGTTGCTGCTTCAACAGAAGAACAGCTTGCTTCTATGGAAGAAATCGCTTTATCGTCCAAATCACTTTCCTCTATGGCCGATGAACTGAAAGATCTTATCAGTCACTTTAAAATATGATGGCAATAATGACAAAAGCCCTGTTCCTTCATTTCAGGAACAGGGCTTTTTTTACCAATCTTTTACTATGTTTAATTAATAATACAATTTTCATCATATTCAGACACACAACGGGTAAAGAAATAATAAACCTAATGAAAGGCGGGACAGACTATGCATGATACCAGTTCATTCAGTGACAATCAGCTGACAACCTTTGAAATAAAGGATCTGCTGAACCTTTATATTACCCCTTTCAAAGATATGTGCATCAATACACCCGAGGAATCAGTAAGAATCAGCCGCACGAAGGCGGTCAACCTTCTCCTTGAGTGTTTGAGCAAAAAACAATTATACGAACTGCTGAACCAGCTTCAGCTTATCCACAAGAAGAATCAAAATGACTTATATTATATTCAGTATATTTTGATTGGTGTCATGAGTCTGGAGGCAGGCAGGAAAAAGAGTTTCCATTAACATTCAGCCTGCTTTTGCAAGTACCGGGTTACCTTTCTCCTGCATTAATGTTATGTATGACAATTGACAGTTCATCAGAGGGATCCTTAAAGGGACTCAGCGAAGCAGCAATATTTTCCAGAGCTTCAAGCTGCTGATCTGAGATGGCGTTGATTTCATTGCAAGCTGATACAGACTGCTGGAATCCTGCTGACATGCTTTAAATGGATTCAGCTGCTTCCTTGTATGAATTCATGAAAGCAGAACCATTTGTAATGTTCTCAATCGGTTAGACCATCTTAATAAGATGTGTCATCAATCGATATGAAAGCATTCTCTGCATCCGGCACTGTTTGTTCATGAGGCTGGCTGCGAATTCTTGGGTTCGGCCCATCTCTTTCATTGCCCGTGCAGATTCCTGCTGAATATCAATAGATGGTGCCTTCACTCCCCCTGTCTCTCACTATCTGCCGGGTATACGACTCCCATCTGTTTTCTGGCTTCATCCAGCATTTCCAAGACCAGCATGCTGTTTTGGAATGTGTTTTTATCTGATTCTTTTTCCCCCGCCTTGACGAGGCGGATGAATTCCTGAAGCTCATAGAAAAGGCTGTTCTTATTCTGCGCCACGGAGATGATTTCTGGCTCCTGGTTGCGCAGCTGCAGCTCGACTACATCCATGGTAGAAATCCGGTCTATCTTTATCGAGCCCTTTTCACCCTGTATTTCGGCCGGCAGGGAGGAATCCGTGATTTTTGAAAAAAGGACAGCCGCATCCATTTCATCATAGGTAAAGACAATGCTTCCGGACGCATCCGACCCGGTTTCCAGCAGAATTCCGCTTGCCTGGAGGCTTTTCGGCTTTCCGAAAAGAACCAGCATCGGATAGATCGCATACACGCCGACATCCATCAAAGCGCCGTTTGACAGCTTCGGATCAAAGGCATTTGCCTGCCTGCCCTCCTTGTAATCTTCATACCTGGAGTCATACTGGCAATAGTGGGCGAAGTATTGCCTCACCTTCCCGATCCTCGGCAAATGCTCCCTGATCTGCTGGAAATTCGGATAAAATGTCGTTTTCATCGCTTCCATGAACAGCACATTATGTTCTTTAGCAGCCTGGATCATCACCTTCAGCTCAGCCGCATTTGAAGCTGCCGGCTTTTCACAAAGCACATGCTTCCCATTTCGCAAAAACAGCTCTGCCTGCCCGCTATGAAACGAATTGGGACTTGCAATATACACCGCATCTATCACTTCACTTTTTGCCATACTCTCCAAATCTGTGAATATATGCTCTGCACCAAACTTCTCCGCAAACCTTTCGCCTTTATCCCGTGTTCTTGAATACACTGCCGCCAGCTGAAAATCCTCCAGCTCTTTTCCGGCAAGCACCAATTTTTCTGTAATCCAGTTTGTGCCGATGACTCCGAATTTGATCATCATAAACGCTCCCTTCCAATTAAGTTAGATTAATTTTATCATGGAAACGAAAGGAAGTTATAGAAATAAAAGAGAGCCGCCCCAGCAGCTCTCTTTCTAATTGCTTATAAAGTTTCCAGATATATCGCTACAGGCAGTGCAGCACCGCCGGCATGCATAATCTCAATCTCCAGTGAACCACTGGTTCCCTGCAGGTCATAATCCATAATATTTACATATTCAGTGCCTGGCCTTAATGTAGGAATCAGATGGACCTCTCCATTAATCTTGATTGCCCCACTATACAGCCCCCCTCTTCCAGAAGCTTTAACACGAATCTTTTTGCTGGATCCGTCAGGGTTTACAAGTGGGATATGAACCTTATACGTTAGACCAAAATGACCTGGATTGCCTACTGATCCATTAGTTTTTGAAAGCGAATTGTCCTCCGTTAATAGATGATCCGTTCTTCCATTTGATAGATTATAACCGACTTCCGCGGTCCCAGCCGTATAAGCAGGAATCTCTGTCTTCACGCTTGTCTGCGGCCAGACTCCTCTTGGGTGGGCAGCGTCCCGGTCAACCGGAAGAGGGTTCCCCTTTATGTCGGCAAGATTCTGGTTTGTTTCAGCAAGTACAGTCCTGATGACGTAGTCTGAATTTCCCTGTCCTGAAGATGTAATCGTTAAATCATTCAGGAAGCCAATGATAAACTGCCTTGAAAAGTCAAATTCCTCAAGAACGACTGTTTCACCTGGATTTATAACAGTATTAGCAGGAAGCTTGTTTACAAGGCGTTCATTCAAAACAGCATCTGCAATTGGCAAGCCAATATCATAGTTTATCCAGCTGTTGTTGCTTCTCTTGGTTATGCCTTTTGAAGAAGCAATCTGCAGGGTTTTGCTCTGCGAGCGATTCTCTATGGTAATGCCTAATTTCATGTCCTTGCCTATTCGATTATAATGCCAGCCAAATACTCTGTGGTCTCGTGATGCTTCTTGTGCCGATACTATGTTTTCAGACAAGACTGCTGCAGAAGAAGCATGCGCTGAAGTGATAGTCTCAGGATTATCACTGAGCAGCAAATCCCTGCTGCCCTCAAGGCTGGCTGATGGAGTGTACTCCGGCCTGATTGTCGAACCATACTCTTTAGGCAGAAACTCGCTTGTAAACATGAACTGATTAATATAAATATAGATTTCTTTCGATTCACTTCTAAATCTTAAGTTGCCTCCAAGCGCATTTACTACATAGTGGACCGGAACATACAATTCTTCATTGGCCATAAAAGGCACTTCATCTATTAGAACGGGCTCCTGGTTAACAAGCACTGTCCTGCTTCCCGGTGTAAAGGTAAAGCTTAGCCCCCCAATAACCATTTCCATTGACTGCTGATCAAGCCACTCACCTGTAGAGTTTTCAAGATTTTCATAGAAATATTTTGCTGGGATATAATTTCTGCCGCCTTTTAGGATGGCAGGCTTGTCCATAACAATCCTTCTGTTATTGAGATATAAAGTAAAAGGATCTGCAGGCTGTTCAGGAACAGCTGCCTCGCCTACAGTAAGCTCTACTGTCTGCTTCTTCTGATTCCATATAACCTTGCCGTCAAAGTTTTCAATAACAAAACGCAGCGGGACATATGTACGGTATTTATATAGTAAAGGCGGGGTTGTTAAAGTATTTTTAACACCATTCACATAGGCAGCGGAGGAATTGATTTTTAAAATCATTTCCTTCCCATTCCTGTTTGCCTTAACGGTTTTCTCTTTCTGATTCCAAGTTATTGATGCCCCAACTGCCTCATAAACAGCACGCATCGGCAGTAAAATATGTCCTGATTGATTGATGACAGGATCCGAAATAGATAGCTTCTTACCATTTAACAGAATTGAAACGTTATTTTTCACATAAATCTTTCCTCCTGCGGCAGAGGCACTTCCTGATGTACCCAGCAGGCTAATAAACATTAATAATACTAGAAAAATAGACATTGATTTTTTCATGCTTTCACTCCTTTAATTGTGTTCCATCTCACTAAGCTGATAATGTACGCGGCCAGCAGCAGAAGTAAACCTGCAATCGTGCTGCGTTCAGATGAAATGGCATTCACATAAGATGGATCGCCTCCTGCTGCACCTTCATAAATTCTATAAATAAGCATTGCGGCTGCTCCCGTAATTATCAGAGCTCTTCTATTTAAGAACTTATAATCCTTTCTGAAAACGATTATGCCCACTAGACTCACAATAACTAATAGAAAGGCCCTGGCAAGAATAATATTTCTATCCCTCGTTAGATATTCATAGATCATATTATTAGGACTGTTGGTTAAATTGAGCACAAACCACTCATATGCTCTAGACAGCAGGGCTGCAAAAAAAGCTCCCGCTGCAAACCCTTTTAAATCCCGCTTCCAGGCTGCAGCCGCAAACAGAAAGCCCAGGATTAACTCAGCAATTACTGGACGAGCAATCAAATACATTAAACCAGTTCCCAAATAAGCAGAAACTATGGAAGTAAAGGCAAATACAATGATCATAAATGCATAATATAGAAACGGCATCAATATATGCAGGTATACATCAACAATTATTAAAGCAGATAATATATGTATCACTTTCTTCAAACTTTCACCCCCTTAATTCTATTAATTTAACCTCCCATTATATTATATATAAAGGAAATACTGATTCGTCAGTTAAATACTGGTAATTTCTGACGGCGCCTGCAAAGTGCAGTTTCAAAGCTCACCAATTTTATAGGCAGATGAAAAAAGCGGGGGACGATTGTCCCTCGCTTGTCTATTAACAGCTTTCCATTTCCGGACATCAAACAGCCCGCTCATCTTTCTTCCACTCATCCTGAACAAACAGAATGCCGAGCTCATGATGGTCTCCCTCATATAATGCCTTCTGGACAAAGCGGATCTGTCCATTTACATCGAATACTTCCAATTTACAGTGGGCTCCGTTGCGCTGAAGGGCATTGTATAAATCATTTTCATCCTGGACCTTCAGTCCATTCACCTTCGAAACCAGTTCACCGGTTTTAAGGCCCATCGATTCTGCGGGCGTGCCCGGCTTGACTCCAAGAACAACAAGGCCCTCGTTCCTTCTCGAGAAAAAGAAAGGCTGGTTCCGGTCATATACCTTTTGGCGGTATGTGATGAATTCTCTTCCGATCACAGCCAATGCAGCAACCCCAACCGATGCCAGCGGGTACCAGTAGCCGGCTGCCGAAAGCAGGAGAAGGACGATAGAGAAAACAAGCAGCCTTCTGCCAGTCCGCTTGGCAGCCATATCCGGAAGCATGCCCTGGACCTGCTGATGGAAACCTATCGAAAAAGGCACAAAAATGATTGAGTAAGAGCTGTCCCCAATGGAAAATAAGGGCCACCAGCCAAACAGCCCAGAGATTGCATCGCCAGGGATCAGCAAAAATAAAGGAAGCAGCCAAAGCCTTTTCGTTTCGTGGACACCGATTGTCTGGCCCCTTTTGCTTTTAATAAGCTTAGGGGACGTTGCCCTGCCGCCGTTCCGCACAATCAGGACAGCTTCTCCAATCATCAGAAGAGCAAGCAGAGACGCACCCGCAGGGAAGAGCATGTCATCCGTCCAATTGCCGGCAGCTTCAATGAAAGGGATGCTATACCCCCTGTCAATGATGTAAATGCTTGCGAAAAATGCTGCTCCCGCCGTATAAGCCGGGGCAAGCAGCCGGACCCTTCCTGTCAGGCTCCAAAGAATGGTGAATGCCGCTGTCAGCCATACAAGCTCAATCGGAATCACCATGCCGGTTCCCAGAGTTATCACAGAAAGGACCAGACCGGCTGCAAGCCCAGCCGGAATCAGCTGGCGCAGCTCAAAGTAGGCATTTTCCACCCTGATATGAAAATTCTTGCGCTCGCGCTTCACTCTGGAAACGCCAAGCAGCGCCGCTACAAAGAACAGATAATAAAACACGGGATTCAGCAAAAGCTTTCCCGCACCCTTTGCCAGCTCCAAAAGCCACTCCTGAATCAAATGCTTCCACCAACCTCTAGTATAAAAGTTTTCTATTACTCCTATTCTATCAAAAAAACAGGGCGGCAGGCACCAGTAATATTCGATATGGCGAATATTACTGATGCCTGCTGCCCTTTAATAGATTCGACAAATTTCGGGAGGTACCTGTCACTGCTAAGGATTACCTGCTTAAATAGCGGATAGCGGCCTGAAGCTGGATATCATTTTCTTCTTTCTTGGTTTCGGCGATAATGGCCTGTTCAAGTTCGGCAGCGGTCTTGCTGTCAACCTTGCCTGTTGCCTCCAGTCCCTGATGCTGCTGGAAGGCTTTGACCGCCGTTTCGGTCGCTTTACTGAAGTAGCCGTCCTTCCGTCCAGGCGACAGCCCGAGCCCATCTAGCATGATCTGGGCATTTTTCACCTGCTCATTATTCATATCAAGCACAAGCGGCTTTTCCAGATTGAGCGGGTGGGTATGAAAGATCTCCGGCTGGACGACTTCAATCGTCGGCTTGATCCCTTTCCTATGAATCCAATTTCCATCAGGCGTCAGCCATTTGAACAATGTCAGCTTAATATTGCTTCCATCTCCCATCGGGACGGGCTGCTGGACTGTCCCTTTTCCAAAGGTGGATTCCCCGATGAGCGGGTAGCCTGCCCCTTCCTCCAGCGCTCCGGCAAGAATTTCAGACGCAGACGCACTGCCTTTATCAATCAGAACGGCTACCGGATAGTCTTTTTCTTTCTCAAGCTCTGAGAAATATCTGGTTTTATCTCCGTTTCTTTTTTGAATCTGAACATAAGGCTTTTCTTTAGTAACGAGACCTTTCAGAATTTCCTCGACGCTGGACAGCAGTCCTCCCGGATTGCCGCGCACATCAATGATCAGTCCGTCCAATCCTTCTTTTTCAAGCTTTTTAAGCTCTTTGCTGAATTCTTTTGCTGTATCCTCTGAAAAAGTCGTAATTTCGATATGGCCGATTTTTTTATCGTTTTCTTTTTTCATTTCCGCATAGACAGTGATCTGTGGGATTTCATCTCTTTTCACTTTTACCGAAAGCGGTTCCTGAAGGCCCTGTCTCCGTATTTCCAGCATAACATTCGTTCCTTTTTCACCGCGGATTTTCAAAGTGGCTTCATATAAATCTAGGCCTTCAACACTTTCACCATCCACCTTCAGAATCTGGTCGTTTGGCTTCAGACCGGCTTTCTCTGCAGGAGAATCCTTAAAAGGAGATACAATGATCACCTTTCCTTCCACCATGCTGACTTCCGCTCCAATCCCTTCAAACGATGACTCAAGCGTTTCATTGAATTGCCTGGCCGTTTCTTCGTTCATATATACCGAATAAGGATCATCCAATGTAGAAAGCATCCCCTGGATGGCCCCTTCTACCAGCCGCTCTCCCTCTACCTTCTCTACATAGCTTCCAAGAATCAGGTCATACGCCTGTCCTACCTTCCCGAGCTCCTCTGGTGCAGCGCTGCCTGGATCCTCCTTGCCTTCCAAACCGGCTTTTGGCTCAAGGCCTGCCTCTTTTTGCGAATGATAGAACCACTGCATTCCTGCATATGTCCCTCCCGATCCGGCCAGCAGTGATCCGGCCATAAAAAAAGCGAGCACTCTTCGATTCATAGCTATCTTCCTTTCATAAGCCTTAAGCTTGATATTTCACTATATGAAAGATATGGACAGGTTATGATGGAATCCATTTTCCCCCTAGCTTAAAACCGCACTATTTCCCTTTTTATTGGTATTCACCCCTGCTTTAAGGGTAAAATGGTAACGGAGTTTATGATAACTTGCTGGCTGAAGGAGGAAAGCTTTTTGGATGAAATGACTAATAATGAATTTAAAATTGGGCAAACGACCATCCAATGGAATGAAAGCAGCGGTTCCCTTAATTTTGAAGGAGATGATGCCATTCTCCTTTGGACCAAAACCGCCCTGAAAACCTTTATCAACACAATCGAAGAAGTAGCAGGAGATGATTCTGCCAGACTGGTGCTTGAAACAGCGGGCTACAGGACCGGTGAGGATGTAAGCAGATTCTATAAAAGCACAGGCAAAAGTATAGAAGCAATCATTGAATATCTTCCATCGCTCTATAGAAGTGCCGGGTGGGGCCAGGTTGAGATAACCGAATATTCCCTGGATAAAAGAACGGCGATGCTGCGGCTGAATAATGATTGGGAAGAACGGGTCATCCGCGCCCAGGGAAAAAGCACGGCAGGTGCCTTTATTCCGGGCCACTGGGCAGGTGTGCTGTCAGGCCTGTTTGCTACAAGCATCTGGTATGAAATCACAGCCAGCACCTTTGAAGGAAGCACTTATACGGAAATCAGCTATTTCCCTTCTCAAATCACACCGAAAGACAATATACATGACAGCATCCGAAAGAAAGAGCAGCAGGCAATCCTCGAACTTGAAAGAAAAGTCGATCAGCGTACAAGAGAATTGAGCGACCTGGTGAATGATCTGTCTTCTCCGCTTATCCCCGTAATAGATGGCATTACAGTCCTTCCTTTAATGGGCAAATTTGAGGAGAACCGTTCATCACAGCTCATCGAAAAGGTCCTTTCAGGCCTTCTGCTTCATAAACCCTCTACACTGATTGTGGATATAACAGGCATCAACTCTGTTGATGACTATATTTTGGAGCTTTTGAATAACCTCACAAAAACAATAACCCTGATGGGGGTCAAGCCTTTCATTGTAGGCATCTCTCCGCAAATCAGCATGCAGCTGACAGAGCGGAATATCACGCTGAATGACCAGCACTGTTTTGCCACACTCAAGCATGCCATCAATGAGGCACTGAGCATGGAAGGACTTGAGATTGCACCTGTAAAAAAGACAGACTAATCTTTTCGTGCATAAAAAAAGGAAGAAGCTTAGAGGCTTCTTCCTTTTTTATTACATCGGTACGATGCCGATTGGATTGATGGCATTCGATTTGGCTGCATTCCAAGGACCTCTGTGCAGTTCGAAGTGCAGATGCTGTCCTTGAGAATCCCCGGTGTTGCCCATAATGCCGATCTGCTGTCCTTTTGAGACAGTCGCTCCTGTGCCGATTGAACGGCTGCTCATATGAGCGTATACAGTCGTGTAGACTTGTCCCTCAATAGAATGCGAGATGAATACAACATTTCCATAGCTGCTGGAATAATATGATCTGATTACTACACCATTTGCAGCTGCTACGATTGGAACTGTCCCGCTCTTAGCAATATCAACGCCCGCATGGAAGGTTCCCCAGCGCTGTCCAAGTCCGGATGTCACAACACCTGCAGCAGGCTTCGTGAAGTTTCCTCCTGAAATCGAAGGTGCGGATGATACTGGGCCGCCGCCGTCGCTGCTACTGCTATTGTTGCTGCTATTGTTGCTGCTACTG
Source organism: Bacillus infantis (assembly GCF_020171945.1). Classification (GTDB taxonomy): domain Bacteria; phylum Bacillota; class Bacilli; order Bacillales; family Cytobacillaceae; genus Bacillus_AB; species Bacillus_AB infantis_A. The sequence goes on from NZ_JAIVAP010000008.1 coordinate 115,213, forward strand.
CTGCTGCTTCCGGATGAGCTGTTTTTCTTGGCAGCCGCTGCTGCCGCTGCTGCAGCCGCACGTCTTTGACGCTCAAGCTCAGCCTGCCTTGCCAATTCTGCCTGGTGCTTTTTCTCGAGCTCGATCGCCTGCTTGATGGCAGCCTCCTGGGCAGCAAGCAGTTCGTTTTCTTCTTCAAGATTCAGCTTTTCAGCATGCTTATGCTCTTCCTGATCCTTTAAGCTGGCCATCAGCTTGTTCTTTTGAGCTTTCTGTGCATTCAGCTGCTTTTTCATGTCTTCAAGGTCGGTGCGCATCTTCTCCAGGGAAGCAAGCTCACTTTCCACCTTTGCCTGAGTCTCTTCAAGAAGCTTTTTGTCTGCCTCATGCTCGCGCAGGATATCCTGGTCTGCTTCCACAATCGTAGCGACAGCCCCAACGCGGTCAATGAAATCGCTGAAGTTCTGTGCTCCCATCAGGACATCCAGATAGCTGACCATCCCGCCATTTTCCTGGAAGGAGCGGGCGCGGTCCTTAAGCATTTCGTTTCTTTTATTGATGCGGTCGGTGATGACCACGATCTCTGCCTTCAGTTTTTCTATTTCTTCTTTCGTTGCTGCAATTTGCTCTGTTTTTTCCTTAATCTTCGTTTCTGTATCAGAGATGGACAGGCTCAGGCGCTCAAGCTCCTTGCTCACCTTATCCTGCTCACCCTGTAGTCTATTAATCTCTGAATCAGCGCTGTTAATCTTGCTGTCATTGCCGGAGCGCTCTTCCTGAATTTGATTTTTCTTGCTTTCCAGATCACTGATTTTGCTCGCTGATGCCTGGCTGGCAGGGATTCCTCCAAAGATGCTTCCCAGGCCGACAGCCGCGGCAAAAGAAAACGCTGCTATTGATTTTTTCAAGTTCCGATTTCTCCTTTCCAATGGGGCCATATGTACGGGTTAGATCGTCCTCTATATGTTTTTGAAACTTTTCATACTATTCATACGTCTATTCTATGACGCATAAAGGGCCCGGAGTATGGTTCCCCCCTGAAGGGCCCTTCCATGCATCTTTTCTTTTAAACTTATACTTTAAGGAATTTGCGGACACTCATCAGGCTGCCCCAGACTCCGATCAATGCTCCCATCAGAATGAGGAGTGCGGATACCTGGTAGACAAATGGATTGAATTCCAGCAGCTGGATGAAATGGCCTTGAAGCCTTGGCGAGATATAATCATAGGCATAATTATAAGTGGTTGCGACCAGCACGATCGGAAGGATTGCTCCCAGCACTCCCAGCCACAGCCCTTCAAGGAAGAACGGCCAGCGGATGAATGCATTGGTCGCCCCAACCAGCTTCATAATCTCAATCTCTTTCCTTCTTGCAACGATTGTGATTTTAATAGTATTCGAAATCAGGAACATAGCGGTGAACAGCAGTCCCACTACCAGGACAAGACCGACATTCCGGCTTGTATTGATAAAGCCGAACAGCTTTTCTACCTGTCCCTGTCCGTATTTAACTTTTGTGGCATACTGAAGCTTCTCAATCTTCTCTGCCGTCTTCATTGTATCTTCCGGGTTTTTCGTTTTTACGATAAATACATCGTTCAGCGGATTGTCCTGTTCAAAAAGCTTGAAGGCCTGGCCTTCATCCCCAAGACTGTCTATCAGATTGGTCAATTCTTCTTCCTTGGCTGAAAATTCGACGCTTCCCACTTCGGGTATCTGTTCTATTTTATTCCGTAAAACCTGCTGATCCTTCTCATTTGCAGCAATATCGATGTGAACGCGGATTTCCACGTCCTCTTCAATGGTGGTAGCCACTTGATTGAGATTCATCATAATAACGAAAAACACACCGACCAGGATAAGAGTGACGGTTACCGCGCTGGCAGATGCGAATGTCATCCATCCATTCCGGCCGAGGCTCTTAAAGCTCTCCCTGATGTGACGGCGAAGGGTTCTAGCTTTCATAACCGTAATCCCCCCTCTGCTCATCACGTATAATTTTTCCGCCTTCAATGGCAATTACGCGATGTTTGATCGTATTTACTATTTCTTTGTTGTGAGTCGCCATCACGACGGTAGTGCCCCTCGTATTAATTTCATCAAAGATGTTCATGATTTCCCACGAGGTGTCGGGGTCAAGGTTCCCGGTAGGCTCATCGGCGATGACTACCTTCGGTGAATTCACGATGGATCGTGCAATGGATACACGCTGCTGCTCCCCGCCTGACAATTCAGTCGGCAGCATGCGCGCCTTATGCTTCAGATTGACCAGCTCAAGGGTTTCCATAACCTGTTTTTTAATATATTTTGGCTGTTCCTCGATAACTTCAAGGGCAAATGCGACATTCTCGTAAACTGTCAAAGTAGGAAGCAGCTTGAAATCCTGGAATACAACGCCGATGTTTCGGCGGAGCAGCGGAACTTTGTTTGGCCTCAGCTTTTCAAGGTTCACGCCATTAATCGTTATCGTACCGGATGTCGGCCTCTCTTCCCTGTACATCATCTTGATGAAGGTCGATTTGCCGGCCCCGCTCGGACCTACAACATATACAAACTCTCCTTGCTTGATCCGTACGTCTATCCCGTTGGCAGCAGTTACTCCGTTGGAATACTTCTTATATACGTCTTGCATTTCGATCATTTATATCACCTGTAGTTTAGTGTTAAGAATAGAATTAACTTTTCGCTATAAATCGACAGCAATTCGACAACAGTGTTTATAAAAACGTGACAAAATTAAACACAAAACTACTAAAAGCAGCTTGTTCGTATTCTCACTCAACCCATTATAACATCATAGTTTGTCAAAATAACGGAAAAAAATATTACAGTTTCTTTTCATTTGTATAAAAAATGATTCTTTTTTCCTAAAATCGGGTATCGTAATTTGTTAAAATACGACAAAAACACTGGAAAAACCTTCTTGTTTCTAAAAATAAAAAAACCGCTGTGTCCTACTAAAGTAGGACACAGCGGTTTCTAACCTCTTACTTTTTAGCTGCCAGCCATTCTGCCACCGCAGCGGCATCCTCACCTTCAAGAAGCCTTGGCGGCATGGCGCCTTTGCCTTCTGCAATCGTCTTTTCAATTTCTTCCTGGGAAAGCTGTGACCCGATCTTCTGAAGATTCGGGCCAACCCCGCCCTGAAGATTATCGCCATGGCAGGTTGAGCATTTCTGGGTGAACATTTTTTGCGGGTCGCCCGCTCCTGCCGATTCGCTGCCTTCATTTGTTTCTTCCCCGCCGCCGCATGCCGCAAGGACCAATGAAGCTCCCATAAAAATCATCATCAATTTCTTCTTCATTTTGCATACCTCCCTAGATCCGGATAATATCCGGACACCTGTAAGCCTAGGCGCGCTTAAAGCCTTCGCCGAGCACTTCAGATGCATCCATTACTATAATAAACGCTTGAGGATCTATGGTCTTGACGAGTTGTTTCAATTTAGTGAACTCCGTCTGATCAACAACACACATCAGGATTGGCCGTTCATGGTCGGTATATCCGCCATATGCTGATAGTTTTGTCACTCCGCGGTCGATTTTATTCAAAATGCCTTCCCTGACAGCTGCCTGATTGTCTGTTATGATCATGGCCATTTTCGAACGGCTGAAGCCAACCTGGATCAAATCGATCGTCTTAGTTGTCACATAAAGGGCAATAAGTGCATACAAACCTCTTTCAATATCAAAGATGACCGCTGCAGACAGGACGATCAGGCCATCAATGATGGCCACACATGTCCCAAGGGTCAGCCCTGTATATTTATTGATTATCTGTGCCGCCAGATCGGTGCCTCCCGTTGAAGCTTTCCCGCGGAATACAATCCCAAGTCCAAGGCCGACCCCGATTCCGCCGAACAGGGCGCCAAGAAGCGGGTCATGTGTCCAGGGCTCCGCACGGCTCGTCAAAAATACGACAAACGGAAGGAAAATGGTCCCCGCCAAAGTCTTTGCCCCAAACTGCCTGCCTAAGAATATCAGCCCTGCGACGAACAGCGGAATATTAAAGGCCCACTGCACATACGCCGGCTCCCAGCCAACCAATGCGTCCAATATTGTACTGATCCCGCTCACTCCGCCGGAAGCGATCCGGTTCGGCAGCAAAAACACATTGAACGCCACCGCCACAATCCCTGATCCCACAAGCACAAACAAATACTCAAGCGCCCGCTCCGCCCCAGGGTTATATGTACTTCCCCTCTTTTTCTTGCTCACTTGCATCCTGCTCCTTTATTGGTAACATTATTGGTGACAGGTACCTCCCGTTATTTGTCGAAAGTTTCCTGTTTACTTTTTTTCTTCCATAGGCTTTTCATAGCCGACAGTGAGTATAGCATGTTGAAAAAAGGCTGTAAATGCCAATAAAGTGACGTATTAAAGGAGTGGAGCGGAAGTGTATGGATCTTCGGGAATCAGATAAACTAAACTAATGCTGTCCTTAGTTTTTATCTTTTTTACAAAAATATACAGTGTGGATTCCTGTACACAGAAAAGTGGTATAATGTCGAAAAGGAGGTGAATAAAACATGGAGAAGTCCCTCGAACAAATCCTCGTCAGCATGCAGGAGCAGATGGCGAATCTTGGGTCACAGATGAACAGCCGGTTTGATGGTGTGGATAAAAGGCTGGATTCTATCGAAAACAGACTTACTAATGTTGAGACCAGGCTGGATTCAGTTGAAAACAGGCTCGATTCCGTGGAGAATAGGCTGGATTCAGTTGAAGTAAGGCTTGACGGCATGGATAAGCGATTCGATGTTATGGATCAGCGGTTTGATGCTATGGATCAGCGGTTCGATGCTATGGATCAGCGGTTCGATGCTATGGATGAAAGGTTTGACAATCTTACCACCGAAATGAGAAGCCATTTTAAAAAGATTGAAACGAAGCTTGATACCCATGAAAAGCTGTACCAGGTCGTTTCCAACGAACTGAACGCAGTGAAGATTGATATTGAGTACTTAAGCAAGAAAACCGGTGTCCATGATAAAGAGATCAACCAGCTGAAAAAGACCATAAAAGTATAAAATCTCCTCACCCTCATACAGGCCCCACACATATTCCACACAAAAAAAGCCATTGCCGGATCCGGCAATGGCTTTTCCTTCAATATTATAAGCTTAGTCTTGAACGCAGATAAGCATTGATGAATGGATCGAGATCGCCGTCCATTACGCCCTGCACGTTTCCTGATTCCGTGCTTGTGCGGTGGTCCTTGACCATGCTGTACGGATGGAACACGTAGGAGCGGATCTGGCTTCCCCAGCCGATTTCCTTCTGCTCGCCTCGGATTTCCAGCAGCTCCTGCTCCTGCTCTTCAATTTTCTTCTGATAGAGCTTAGCCTGAAGCATTTTCATGGCGCGTTCACGGTTTTTGATCTGGGAACGCTCGGTCTGGCAGGTTACCACTACATTTGTCGGCAAGTGGGTAATACGGACAGCTGAGTCGGTTGTATTGATATGCTGTCCGCCGGCGCCGCTTGCCCGGTACGTATCGATTTTCAGGTCTTCTGTACGGATATCGATTTCGATTTCATCATTGAACTCCGGCATAACCTCACATGAAACGAAAGAGGTATGGCGGCGCCCTGAAGAATCGAACGGCGAAATCCGGACGAGGCGGTGAACACCTTTTTCAGCCTTAAGATAGCCGTAGGCATTATGCCCTTTGATGGCAAGTGTTACACTTTTAATACCGGCCTCATCACCTGGCAGATAATCAAGCGTTTCTACCTTGAAGCCTTTTTTCTCTGCCCAGCGTGTGTACATGCGGAGCAGCATGGAGCCCCAGTCCTGGGATTCTGTACCGCCTGCTCCCGGGTGGAGTTCAAGGATGGCATTATTTTTATCATATTCCTCGCTCAGCAATAGCTGCAGCTCGAACTGCGCAAGGCGCTTGCTCAGCTCGGTCAGCTCTTCTGCAAGCTCATTCTGGAGGTCCTCGTCGCTTTCTTCCTTTACAAGCTCATAAGTCAGCTCCAGATTTTCAAATGTTTCAAACAGGTCATGAAATTCATGTACCTGATCCTTCAGGGCATTCGACTCGCTGATGACAACCTGCGCCGCTTTCTGGTCATCCCAGAAATTCGGGTGCAGCATTTCTTCATCAAGCTCGGCGATGCGCGCCTCTTTGTTTTCTAAGTCAAAGAGACCCCCTAAAGTCCGCTAATACCTTAGCTGTTCTCTCTAACTCATTGCGAATGTCTGCTAATTCCATTCCAGTCACCTCTAAATAGTTTTTTTACAGTGTATCAGGAAAAAGAGAGCAGGCAAAGCTGATCGAGCTTTACCGGCCCTCTTCTGTTCTTATGCTTAAGCTTCTTTGCCGCAGCAGTTTTTGTACTTTTTGCCGCTTCCGCAGATGCAGCTGTCATTGCGTCCGACATCCAATTGCTTTACAGCCGGTTTTTTCTTTACTTTGCCGCCCTCATTTTCCTTCGGGTTGACCGCCTGGCCTTTGGCAACTTCTTCACGCTGAAGGTTGTTGCGGATTTCCGCTTTCATGATGTACTTGGCCACATCTTCTTCGATGCTTGCAATCATGTTCTCGAACATCGCAAAGCCTTCATGCTGGTACTCGCGCAGCGGATCGATCTGGCCATAGGCGCGCAGATGGATTCCCTGGCGAAGCTGGTCCATTGCATCGATATGGTCGATCCACTTAGAATCAACCGCACGAAGCACAACAACCTTTTCGAACTCGCGCATCTGATCTTCAGCAAGAATTTCTTCTTTTTCATCATAGCGCTCTTTTACCTTCGCATAGATGGTTTCAAAGATTTCCTCTGTATCCTTGCCGCGCAGGTCATTGACAGTAAGGTCGCCTTCATTGAGAAGGTTGCCGTTCACATAATCAAGCAGGCCATCCAGATTCCAGTTCTCTTCATCCTCGACAGCAGGGGCAAAAGCCTCCACATTGCGCTGCAGGGCAGCCTGGATCATCTTCTCGGCAATTTCGCGGAGGTTTTCAGACTCAAGCACCTCATTGCGCTGTGCATAAAGGATTTCACGCTGCTGGCGCAATACATCATCATATGACAGAAGCTGCTTACGGGCATCAAAGTTATTGCCCTCAACGCGTTTCTGCGCAGATTCAACCGCTCTTGATACCATCTTGCTCTGGATCGGCTGGCTGTCATCCATGCCAAGGCGCTCCATCATTGATTTCATGTTGTCAGATCCGAAGCGGCGCATCAATTCATCTTCCATGGAAAGATAGAACTGAGTCACACCCGGATCTCCCTGGCGTCCGGAACGTCCGCGGAGCTGATTGTCGATCCGGCGGCTTTCGTGCCTTTCCGTACCGATGACCGCAAGGCCGCCCACTTCCTTCACGCCTTCACCAAGCTTGATGTCAGTACCGCGCCCCGCCATATTCGTGGCGATGGTAACAGATCCTTTTTCACCGGCATGGGCGATGATTTCCGCTTCACGCTCATGGTTTTTCGCATTCAGGACATCGTGGCGGATGCCTTTTTTCGTCAGATATTTAGAAATGATTTCAGATGTCTCGATGGCCACCGTACCAACAAGCACAGGCTGGCCCTTCTGGTTGCGCTCGGCAATATCCTCGACCACCGCACGGAACTTGCCGTCCATGCTTGCATAAATCAGATCTGCACGGTCGTCACGTGCAATCGGCCTGTTCGTCGGGATGACCGTTACATACATATTATAGATATTGCGGAATTCCTCTTCCTCTGTCTTCGCTGTACCTGTCATACCGGCCAGCTTTTCGTACATACGGAAATAGTTCTGGAAAGTGATAGTCGCAAGCGTCATGCTTTCGTTCTGGATCTCCAGGCCTTCCTTCGCTTCGATCGCCTGATGGAGACCGTCGCTGTAGCGGCGCCCCTTCATCAGACGGCCAGTGAACTGGTCAACTATGACGATCTCGCCGTCCTGGACGACATAATCGACATCAAGATGCATGCTCGCATGCGCCTTCAAGGCCTGTGTGATATGGTGGTTGATCGCCACATGGGAAATGTCGAACAGATTATCGATCCCGAAAGCTTTCTCTGCCTTCGTCATCCCTTCTTCTGTCAGCTGGACACCTTTTGTTTTTTCATCATAAGTGTAGTCATCTTCTCTTTTCAGGTTGCGGACAAAAGCATTCGCCTGGATATAAAGCTGGGCAGACTTTTGCGCAGACCCGGAAATGATGAGCGGTGTACGCGCCTCATCGATCAGAATGCTGTCGACTTCATCTATTACCGCATAATACAGCGGGCGCTGGACCTTCTGCTCTTTATAAAGGACCATATTGTCGCGCAGATAGTCAAAGCCAAGCTCATTATTCGTGCCGTAAGTGATATCAGCCGCATACGCAGCCTGCTTTTCTTCTTTTGAAAGTCCGTTCAGGTTCAATCCGACAGTGAGGCCCAGAAATTCATAGAGACGGCCCATTTCCGTCGCATCACGGCTGGCCAGGTATTCATTGACCGTTACAACGTGAACGCCTTTTCCTGCCAGGGCATTCAGGTAAACAGGCATTGTGGCTGTCAGCGTTTTACCTTCACCGGTTTTCATCTCGGAAATATTCCCCTCATGAAGGGACACGCCCCCCATCAGCTGGACCGGATAAGGATAAAGGCCAAGCACACGCTTCGCGGCCTCGCGGACAACAGCAAATGCTTCGACAAGAATGTCATCAAGCGTCTCGCCTTTTTCCAGGCGTGCCTTAAACTCAGCCGTCTTGTCGCGCAGCTGGTCATCAGTCAGTTTATCTATAGTGGAAGCCAGGGCATCAATCTGCTCCGCCTTCTTTGACAGTTTCTTCAAATCGCGTTTATTTTGATCGAACACTTTGTTTAAAATCCCAAGCATCAAAAACGCTCCTTTATATTGGATGTGGGCTCGTCAATTGGCCTCAGAGCTTTTTATGAAAAATAAACAGCAGCCTCTATGGCAACTGCCGCTCCTGTACCTTTCGCTATCACAGCAGCTATCTCCTCCTGCAAAAAATCGCAGGTTTCCTCCTTAATTCTACCACTTCCTCTATAGAGTGACAACAATTGTGAGAAAGTGCACGAAGTATGTGGTAAATGGGGTGAATGATTTTTAGGAGGTCAGGTTGGCAAATGGGCGTAAATTTATGGTAATGTGAGTTGATTTTAAGAAATGTGGTTTGATTTTGAGGCTGATGAGCACAATTATCTTGTTTTGGCCAATTTTTGAATCATAATCACAGTTTCTGAATCCGGAATTAAACTCCAACACAGCTTACCAACGGGGTTTCTACATAAAAATTTGTTTTTTCTACATAAAATTCCTGGAATTCTACCAAAAATCAGAATGATTCTACATAAAAAACGAATGATTCTACATAAAATACAAATATTATCAACAAACCACAAAAAAACCGGCACCCCCACACAATGGAGCACCGGCCCAATTCAAAACCTAAGCAAAGACGTAACAACCACAATCCCCAGCACAGAAAAAGCAAACGTACTGTACTCCAGCTCCTTATTTTGGTCGCCCAGGAATTTGGCTGTAATGGTTTCCAGCACCCGCACCAGGATAAAAAGCACCACCAGCACCGGAATTAGCAGATAGATATTATCCCGCACTGGCCCAAAGTCAATCAGCCTTACTAAGAGCAGCAGCACTCCGAGTGAGACCAGGTCACTCAGATTGCGGTAATTCTTTTTAAACAGCCATCCGAAAAATGTATTCAATATGTCGCACCCTTTTTAGTTATTTTGCAGCCATGTCTGAATCCCGGGAATTTCCTGCCATAAGTGAAGATGCCCATCCGCATAGGTTACAGCCTCATTCTTGTCGCCCCAGCTATAATAGTCCGGAATTGTGCGCGGCATTTTCTTTTTCCCTGAAAGATAGTCTATAGCATGCGGATTCTGCTTCTTCGCCTTCTTCAGCAGCGCAGCCGCTTTGCTTGTGAAACCTTTTTCGAGCAGTTCCAGCAGAACCTGATTGAAGAGTCCTGCAGCCATTTCTTCCGGATAAGCTTTCAATAGCTTTCTGGCTTTCTTGTATTGCCTGCTCTCACAGTAAGCCTGGAACAGCACATACCTGATACCCTGATTGTCATTCGGATTCAGCTCAAGAAGCTCTTCAAATTCCCTAATCGCTTCCGGCAGATTGCCAAGCGCATGAAGCGCCTGTGCATAATTGGCTTTAGCCCTCATAAATGGCCGCGTTTCAATCAGGCCCCAGAAGTGGCCTTTGTTTTCCTTGAAAAAGCCGTCCCCGAGATCCTTCCGGCCAGCCTCCATCCCCTTTTTAAACAGCTTAGCTGCTTCCGGGAGATCTTCCTTTTCAGCAAGGATATTATAGGCATCACTATTGAGCGGATTCAGCTCGAGTGCTTCCTCGGCAAGCTTGTATCTTTTTGCCCCGGATGATTCGAATGCTTCATACATAATATCCTGAGCTTTATCCTTCTTGGTGGCCGAAGCTTTTTTTGGCAGCGGTTTATTCATCAGCCCCTGAAGGAAAGTATCCAATTCCTGTTCGCTCTCGAACTCCTGCTCCCCGACAAGACCCATCAAATCCTGGATCATCCGCTCAGACTCCATCAGGGAAGCCGGCTCCTGGAGCTCAGCTTGAAAGATCTCCTCCAGCACATCCTCGATCGCATGATAGATTTCACCATAAGCATTCGATATGCTGGCTGCAGACACGCCATAAAGGGTTCCCAGCTGTTTTTGAGTATACGCAGGGCCCGACGGATTGGCCAGAGTGTCCACAAGATAGCGTAGCGCCGCCACATAAATCCCGGTCTTCTTCGGCTTCTTGCCAGTTTTCCCGGCATATTTCATCCAGAGGGTGACCCCCATATCAATGACCCAGCTTTCCTCGCCTTCCTGCTCCATATCTCTGGCAAACAAATCAGCAACCTCAGCCGCTCCTTCGTTCGGCCACTCAAACGCCATAGCAGCCCCCGGCACTTCTTCCATCATCTCAAGGAAGAACTCCTGCAGAAATTTCTGCGGATCCTCCATCCTGGTGGCTTTATATTCTTTTAAAATAAAATCCGTATATTGATCATTGTGTTCCCCGTCCAGTTCAAACGGCGCCGGGAAAAATACATGATGATCCAGATAAGGAAGCAGCATGCCGAATGCAAAACGGCCAGCCTCTATATCTCTGTATGATTCAAGGATTGTCACTGTAAACGATTTTCCGCTCAGTACATCCTCAACAAGAAGCTTATTATCGGCCTTCTCCTTGATTACGCCGGCAAAGGCAAACGGCTTGTCCCATTTCTGCAGGATATCCTTCAGGTAGGAATTCTTCAATACAGGGAGCATTTCTTCTATAAATAAATCCATGATCCGCTCGCCGGAATCTAGCTCCCCAAAAGCTGTGAACCAGAACGTGTGGACAAATTCATAGAACTCTCTTTCTTCCTTATCGAAGTACGGAAGATCCTCCAATTCAAAAGACTCCTGGAGCTGTTCTCCGTATACTCGCTTGGCAAATTCAATCGCTTCTCCCTGGAGAGCAATGATTTCCCCTTCCATCCTGTCTGATATTACAATCACATCCTTGCTTCCGCAGCATTTTTTGTATTTTTTTCCGCTGCCGCATGGACAAGGATCATTCCGGTTAATTCTTCCGCTCAACATCTATCTCTCCTTCCGTGCATTCATTCTATCTCTTTTTTAGCATAATCCCTGTTAAATTGAAACTACTAATAGGAAAAGCGGAAGCGCCTTGGTCCCTAAAGGAACGCAGACTAAAAACGCCACGTCCTGTGGCAACGTCTGCATGACCCCCATCCTGGGGGCCTCAAGACGATCCTGCCGAAAAGGCGTTCTTTGCCTTTTTGGCAGGATTGGCTTGTGACCTCGAGGGGGTAGGCGCTGTAGCTAGACAGTAATCGAAGTTAATAAAATATACTTACATATCTAATAAAAAACAGCCGCCAAACGGCAGCTGCTATTCTTGTTTCTTCATATATTCCAGTATATCCAAATCTATTTTCCCCTCATCCTGCTCGCGCTCTTCGAAGTTTTCTGTATGGATATAGGTTTTCAGCGCTTTGTATAACTCCCCGCCAGAGGCCTTTTTCTCGAGATAGCCGAGCCTCACCAGCTGGCTGCCCAATTCTGCCTCGACACCTCCTTCGATATCAGCAACCCTGCCCTCTCTGCTCGGTGCAAAATAAAGCTGCTGCAGATGGTAGATCCGGATCAATTCCGTGATCGGGTCAGGGTGGTCATCAACGCGGAGATCGATAAAGCGGTCATTAAAGCCGCCATAACCTCCTTTTTCTTTCACGACCAATAAAGCTGCTGACTGCTGGCCGCGGCTGTCCCCGCCTGCTTCCTGGCCAGCGTTAAGGGAGGCAAGCAGACGTTCAGCCAGGTTGCCTTCACTGCTGGTAAAAGTATCAGCCATCGCCTTTACTGTATTTTCATCTACTAAAATATTTCCCTGCGCTGCGAAATACTCGCCTGCAGTCCCGCCGGCCCAGTCATAGCAGCCGTTTCCTGTAAAGGTAGCCCCGTTGCCCTCGAAATCAACAATTCCGACCTGGCGCAGTTCCTTGTCAGGGTCTTCGGCTGTAATGAGATCAAGCGCCTCCTGGGCAGTCTTTCCCTGCTCCATTAATTCTAGAGCCTGCGGACCGTAAGCTGTATTCGCATAAGACTGCGTTGCCACTGCACCGACGCCTGCCTTGGCAAATGGCACGACCGCCCCTACACCCAAAAATTTGGATTGAACTGCAATCCCCCATTCTTTTTCCTTCGGATCATAGCCGACGATTGAAAATGTCATTATGTACTCCTCCTAAGATCTCTTTCACTACTATTTCGCGGCCCTAAACAATTTCTCCTGCTTGCTTTTTCTAAATAAATGTCTGATTTTGTCGATATACTCACCGTGAGAAATTTTTAATAGAGGTGAATGGAATTGGTGAAAAAGTTAGGCCTGCTTCTGCTGGGCATTCTGCTGCTGGCAGGATGCTCGCTGCCCGGCGATGCAGCGGAGGAAAAGCAGGAAAAGGAATATAAGATTGGCATTTTAATGTCGGAAACAGGATTAGGGGACGACTCCTTCAATGACTCGGCCTTCCGCGGCCTTGAAAGGGCCCGTGATGAGCTCGGCGTCCTGTTTGATTATAAAGAGGCCCCAGACGGAGATTCAGAGGAAAAGCTGACAGAGCTTGTCGAGGAAAAAAATGACCTTGTCATCGGCCTAGGTTTTACAGCACAAGAGCCGCTTGAAAAAATCGCTAAGAAATATCCAAAACAGCAATTTCTGCTGATTGATGCCGTATCAGAATTGCCGAATATCGCTTCAATCACATTCAAAGAGCATGAAGGCAGCTTCCTGGTCGGAATGGCAGCAGCCATGGCCAGCAGAACGGGCACACTTGGCTTTATCGGCGGTGAGGATGCAGAGGTCATCCACCACTTTGAGCAGGGCTTCATCCAGGGTGCCAGGCATGTGAAACCCGATATCAAGATTTTAACCGAATACGCAGGTTCATTCAGCGATGCTGAGCTTGGCGGCAAAATTGCGGAAACGCAGATCAGCAAAGGTGCGGATTTCATTTATCCGGCAGCCGGGTTTACTGGCTATGGTGCCCTGCAGAAGGCCCAGGAAAAAATGGTTCACGCAGCAGGAGTCGACTCTGATCAATTCTTCGTTGCGGAAAAAGCCATTGTCACCAGCATGCTGAAAAATATTGATGTTGCGGTCTACGATATCGCTAAGCTTTTAAAAGAAAAAGGGAAAGTGGACCAGCATTCATTTGTCCTTGGCCTGGCGGAAAACGGCGTCGGCCTGGCGGAATTGCGTGCATTCCCATTCTCGGAAGAACAGAAAAAAGCCCTTATTGCCGCCAAGGATGAAATCATTGCCGGCGACATTACTGTAAATTCTACTAAACCATAAAGGAGGCTGCAGCATGAGATTGCGCAACCGACTGATGATGATTGCCATCATCCCTCTTATCTTATCAACTCTAATCATCGGTTATATGATCAGCCAGATTCTTGAGCTTCAGAGCTCCTCCAGGGAGGATGTAGAGGTCCTGCTGCAGATAGAAGCCCTGAATGGCGACTTTGTCAGCGCCAGGCAGTCACTGGCAAACGCAGCGGCGACCGGCACGGACGCTAATAAGCAGGAAGCTGCCGGAATGCTCGGAAATATTGAAAAAGAAATGAAGAAGCTGAAATCTGCCATAAGTGAAGCAGACCAGAAAGACACCTTCTCAAAAGCAGAAAATAAATTCAGCATCCTAACAAAAGAAGCCGGCGACGCCCTTAAAAGCGGGAACCAGCCGGAAATCAAGCGGCAGTCCATCCGCATTGCAGGCATCATGAATGATTTTTACTTTTTGGACAAGCAGGCAAAAGAGTGGTATGAAGCCAAGACTGCCCAGATGGAAAAACAGATTGGCTTCATTGTCACATCATCCCTGATTGCCAGCATCCTGCTGATTCTTCTGTCCGGAGGATTTTCATGGCTGGCAGCCAGAAAGATTACAATGCCGCTTAATGAAATCGTCCAGCAGGCAGGGCGTGTCGCCAAGGGAGATTTGACCATCGAGCTCCAAAAGGCGAAGCCGGCCAGCAAATTTGAAATAGACCTTCTGCGTTCAGCTTTTGCCGACATGATTGGCAACGTAAAATCAACCGTTGAATCGATCGATGATGTCGGGAAGCAAGTGTCCACTTTCTCAAAGGAAGTATCCGGTTATATGGAAAGTGTGACAGAAAGCAGCAGCCAGGTGGCCGTTTCTACTGAAGAACTCGCAAAAGGAAGCCAGGCGATTTCCGAGGATATCCAGTCAACCGCAGAGCTAATGCGCAGCATGGGTGACAACTTTACAGTGGTCCAGCAGGAAAGCCAGTCCTCGCTGCAGGCGAGTATGGAGGCCCTGACTTCCATCGACGCTGGCCGAAAGTCACTGGAAAAACAGGCAGCCTTTGCCGGGCAGCTTTCCAGTTCATCAGAAGGAATCAAGACTTCCGTCCAGGAATTCGCCGAGTATACCGGCAAAATCGAGAATGCGGCCAATACGGTCAGAGAAATAGCAGAACAGACCAATCTGCTTGCACTGAATGCAGCCATTGAAGCAGCCCGCGCCGGCGAGGCAGGCAAAGGCTTTGCCGTTGTTGCGGAAGAGGTAAGAAAGCTCGCAGATGACAGCTCGAAAGCAACCGTCCTGATCACCAGCATGGTTTCAAGCATCAAGCAGGGTGTTTCTACCATACTGAATGCAACAGAGCTGGGCAGCAAACTGACTGACGAACAGCTAGGGTCCATCAAAGAAACAGAAGACAGCTTCTTCACCATCGCCGGTCATGTGGCAGGAATCTACGACCAGCTCACAACATTGGCGGAAGGCACGGAAAAATCCGCAAGCATGAGCCAGCAGGTCATCGCGGCGATTGAAAACGTCTCCGCTGTTACGGAAGAAACCGCAGCCGGAACAGAAGAGATTTCCGCTTCCACCGATGCCCAGCTCCGCTCCTTCGAGCAGGTAGGCGATAAGGTTTCAGCACTTGAAAGATTGACTGAGGAAATGAAGCGTGAGCTTGGGAAGTTTAAGGTAAGTTAAGATGGCACAAAAAAGAACCGAATCCAATTGGATTTGGTTCTTTTTTCTCTATCACGCTAAAAATATCCCGCCATAAACAAGCGATCCGGCAATCACATACGCAGGGTGCACTTTGAACTTTTCCATAAGCACAAGGCTGACGACCCCGATGAAGAGAGTCTGCCATATGCCGGCACCTTCGTATGAGGAAAACAGGAAGTCGTACGTCATGACTCCAAGAAGGACGGCGATAACCGGTCTGATGACAACCGTCATCCGTTTGACGCGCGGTGATTCCTTGTATTTCATCAGCAGTCCGAGAAGGCCGATCATCAGGATCAGCGAAGGGGCGACAGTGGCAAAAACGCCGACCGCGGCACCCAGAACACCAGCCTGGTCATAGCCGATATAACCGGCCATCTTTGTGGCTATCGGGCCGGGAAGTGTGTTCCCTAATGCAAGCATCTCACTGAACTCACTTGTGCTGAGCCAGTCATAGCGGTCGACCACTTCATTCTCAACCAGCGGGATGGACGCCGGGCCGCCGCCATAGCCCAGGATCCCGGGGATGAAAAATGCTAAAAATATCTGGATATAAATCATGCTGAATCTTTCTCCTTTTCCGCATTTTTGCCAGCCTTATCCTTTTTAAGGAGCGCCCCGAGCAATAAACCAATAATAATGATTGCGGGATGAACGTTCAGGACCTCCAACACAACCAGGCTTCCGGCCACAAAAAGCAGTGTCCAGCCCCAGCCGAGATTCGATTTGACTGATTTTTTCACAAAATCCCAGGTCAAAGTGCCGAGCATCACAGCAACGACAGGCACAACCGCCATTGACATCCCCTGCACCCAAGGCTGGTCTTTGTAGGAATTCAGCACGGTCAAAAGAAGCACCATCAGAATGATCGTCGGCACAATCGTCGCGATGATGGCATTCAGCATCCCCCAGACCCCTGCAACCCGGTAGCCGATATAGCCGGCCATTTTCGTGGCAATCGGTCCCGGAAGCGCGTTGCCGAGCGCGAGCACATCGCCGAACTCATCTGAATCCATCCATTTATATTTTTCCACAACTTCTTTATGAACGAGCGGAATAGAGGACGGGCCCCCGCCATAGCCCAGGATTCCTACCCTGAAAAAGGCTAAGAATATGTCTGCATGCTTCATGACTGATTCACCTTTTCATCCTTTCCGGCCTGCCCGATGAACAGGCATCCGGCAGCCCTCCCGGCACAATGTCAGGAGGGCTGCCCTAATTATTATTATTTTCTAATTATAACGCTCTATAACCCCTTTGCCTATCCATTTACTTTATTTCGTTACCATGCAGCAATGGTTCCGTTGACCAGGACAAGGCTGGTAAATAAAAGGGCTTCTATTTGCAACATACTAAGCTCGATTTCTTAATTAGAATTAAAAAATCATTAGAACACCTTGTGAAAACAATTGATTTTCCCGGCGATTTTTTGTACAATAAACCTATAAATTCATAGCACGTCTCCCACAAAGGGGAGTAGCTTTTACAGCATAGTCGTCATTACAGAGCATACGCTCTCGGCTTTGCTGGCAGACCTTATTCTGTTAGCCAGACCTTTGCCTGAACGGCAAAGGTCTTTATTTATGCTCTAAAAAGGCCTTTGCCGCGCTGGATGATTCCAGCATTGGCAAAGGCCTTTTTTCGTTGCGGGACATGCGCCTTTTTTGGCAGACAAGTGTGGTAATTGGCTGCGGGCGTGCATATGAAAAGAAAAGAGCTTTGTGGCTGGAATGCCAGAAGGAGCAGGGAATGTAAAGAGAGAAAGTTCCAAAATGAAGTTTAAACAGGACATCCAAAGACTAACAGAATAATAAAACACAAAAAACTAATAGGAGAGATTTATGTTGCTTTTACGAAAGTATATGTCATTGATCGGTGTCGGGTCGGCGAGGATTGACCTTATATTGCCAAAGCTGAGCTACAATCCAGGCGAGAGCATTTGCGGCTATTTCAACATCGAGGGAGGCACAATCGACCAGCAGATCAAACGTATTGAATGCGACCTGGTGGTGACAGATGAAACGGGAGAGAGTGTAGTAGACTCTACCACCATCCTGACTACGAAAAAAATTGAATCGGATGAATGCAACCATATGCCGTTCCACTTCACTTTGCCGGAGACACTGCAGCCGTCAGGCAAAAAGCGCTCCTACCGTTTTAAGACGCGGATGATTTTTAACGAAGGCGTTAAAAGTGCGGATTTAGATGAAATTACAATTGTTCAGGCTTAATGGAGGAAAAAGTGAATATCAAACAAATGAAACAGCTCATTATGGCCGCGGCCCTTGTGAGCATCATCGAAACCGGCTATCAGGCTGTATCCGCACTGGAAATTAAAAACCCGCCGCGGGTATAGCTCGTTCAGTCCAGCTTTCAAAAACCCTCAAAATTCGACATAAAGAACATCTTGACTTTTTCTTTATAAAGAATTTTTATCCACTTAATGTTAATTTTTTAGGAAAAAAGGAAGGTTTTTTTCCAGTTTTATAGTATAGTAGAGGGTATAACATTCGAAGGAGTGAACGTACTTGAAGTTTAAAGCCCTCTTTTGTTTCTTTTTAAAGAACCACAAATACAGCTACTATAATGATCAATGTGTCCGGTGCGGGAAAAAGAGAAAGCGTACCGCTGCCTAAGTCATCTAAATAATAAGACCCTGCTCCATTTGGGAGCAGGGTCTCTTTATCATTATTGAGCTTCAATCAGACCATAGCGGCCATCTTTACGCTTATAGACAACATTGGTACGGTTTGTTTCCGCGTTTGTGAATACATAGAAGCTGTGGCCGAGAAGGTTCATCTGCAGGATCGCTTCTTCATTGTCCATCGGCTTCAAATCAAAGCTCTTCTGGCGGACAACCTCAAGCTCGTTATCCTCTTCTTCCAGGACAGGTGCCTCCGGCTCATCAAAAGAAGCGAACATCAGCGTCGGGCTTCCCTTCTCACGGAACTTGCGGTTCACCTTCGTCTTATGCTTGCGGATCTGCCGTTCCAGCTTATCCACAATCAAATCGATGGCCGCATACATATCATCATGATCCTCCTCAGCACGGAGCACCAGATTCTGCATCGGAATGGTCACTTCCACTTTGGAGCGGTTATTATTATACGTTTTTAAGTTTACATGTACATTTGCATCAGGAGTTTCAGTAAAATATTTTTCCAGTTTCGCAATCTTCTTCTCTACGTATTCTCTAATCGCTGGAGTTACCTCAATGTTTTCACCACGAATGTTATAATTCATAGATGAACTCCTCCTTTTCATTATACAGTAAAACTTTCACAGGCATCCGCGGCCCAATAAGCTGCCGCTCCCTGAAAAAGCCTAGTCTTAAGAGTTTATTAAGACTATGTAAATATAATTCTACTGTACCCCAGAAAAGTCCTGCAAAAACGTTGAGATAAATTGAAAACATTTGTCGAATGCGTGTCGATTCAGCTGCTTCAATGCCTCCGGCAGCAGAAAAGAAAAAAGACCGCCAATAAAAGACGGTCAGGATTGTGTATAAGGCTTAAGCTCCTGCTGGATCATGAGGCTCCAAGCGGCAAAAGCAGGATACAGCTGTTCACGGATGATCTGCTGTTTTTTCTCAAGGCTGCCGAAATTACCTTCCAGCATAGCAGCTTTTTCAGCCACCTCATGAAATGAGGCAAGAGCTCCTTCAAGAGAAGGGGACTCTTTTTCAAACAGCCTGCTCAGCTGTTCACTGGTACTGGCAATATGAGGCAGCGCCTGGAATACATCCAAAAGTAAAAGGTCACCTTCAGTCTTCTCAAGATTGTCAAAGCTCGCCACGATGTATTCAAGTGCCTCTTCCACCGTTACTAGCAGATCCTGATATTCCTTAATTAATATATGCTGATTTTCTTCGAGTTTGATCATAGAAGCCACCTATTTTCGTTTATCGTAAAACATACCGTCCGTTGCCATCGACTGATATGGATTCACGTATTTATTGTTCGATTCCTTCTTAATTGACAGGCCTTTGATATCTTTCTGAATCAGCGCCTTTTCCTTCTGCAGCAGCTGTGACAATCGGATGTTGAGGTCAAGCAGCTTTTTTCCGAGGGCCTTTTCCCCTTCTGAATACGGCGGCTGGAGCTCCTGCATTAGCTGGTCCCGCTCCTCAAGGGCAGCTTCAATCCAGCCGATCTTCTCATCGCGGTCGCTGCCCTGCTCCAGCCGATCAACCAGCCCCACAGTTAAAGCATACAGCCGCTCAACCGAACTCATTAAATCTGCCCCGCCTGGCTGAACTGCTTCTGGCGGTTCACTTGGATAACCTCTTTCCATGTATCACGGAACTCGGTCACAAGCCCTTCCACCTCATCAAGGATGGCTACATCACTTTTCAGATTCGCCTCAACCAGCTGACGGTTCATATAATCATAAAGCGACATCATATTCTGAGACACTTCCTGATCCATATTAAGCGTCACCATCAATTCCCTGATGATGTTCTGCGCCTTCTGGATATTCGTATTCTTCGCTTCAATATTCTTATCAGCAATTGCTTTCTTCGCCTGAAGAATGAACTTCAAGCAACCATTATAAAGCATCAGCGTCAGCTCCCCAGGCGAAGCCGTTGTAACCGAGTTCTGCTGATATGATTGGTATGGATTTTGTGTGGCCATTAAGGACACTTCCTTTCAAAACTGTATTCCCTGTGGCTTTGACTATCCTCCGAACTGTTGCATTAGGTAGGCCATCTGCTCGTTCGAGCGCTGGATGGCTTTTTCCATGGCGGTGAATTGGGACCAGTAGCGGTTTTCCACCTGTGTCAAACGGTCCTCGAAGCGGTCGATGCTTTTGTTGAGGCTGTCAAGCTGCTTGCCCATTGTAAACTGCTGATTGGTAGAAAAAGAGTTTCCTGCCTTCAGCTTGATTTTCTCCATTGAATTATTGACTGTATCATAGAGACGCTGAACAATTCCTTTTTGATCATTAGTTGTTCCAGAGGCATTAAATAACTTTTCAACGGAGGCAGGATCAGCCTCAATCGCTTTTTTTAGCTCTGCCTCATTAATCTCAAGCTTACCGCCTTCAAGGTAATTAGCCGTCGTTTTTATGCCAATGGCAGAAAGCTGCTTATATAGCGGATTAATTCCTTCACTGTTGACGGAAGTGTAAAAGTCCGTTCTCATTGTTGTAAGAAGGCTTGATAGTGTAGGATCCCTGCGCAGAGTTCCGCTTTTTGCCTTCTCCTCCCACTGCTCCTGCTGCTTATCAGACAGCTGCTCGCGCTGTTCATCAGTGAGAGGTGTATATGTTTTATATTTCTCCTCGGATACCTCACTCTGTATTTTGCCGATTAATTCATTATACTTGTCGACGAAACCTTTAATATTTTCATAGATATCATTTGTATTATTATTGATCGAAATATTGACTGGCGCATCTTCAAAAATTTGCTTTAACGTAAAAGTAACTCCACTGATGTCAAATGTGTTGGAGCTTCGTTCTGTTTTTAGCCCATTAATGGTGAAGACGGCATTGTCTCCTCCTGTTTCTTCAGCACCTGCGAATTTAAGTACATTGTCTATAAATTCACCTGAAGTCACAATCTCTTGATCCTCAGGAGCTACTTTGATAATGTTTCCATCTATATCAGTTTGTAATGAATCTTTCCCTTGGAAATTCCCTGTTTCTGTCCTTGTTAGAGTAATCCGATCAGTAAAAGAATCATAAAACATCGTGACACCGGCTGTTGAAGAGTTTACTTTGTTAATCACATTATTAAGGGACTCTGAACCTTGAATATTGAAATTCTCTGTTACCAGTCCCTTTGAGGTATAAGAACCCACTTTAAAGTTGGTATAGTTTTGCTGGTAGTTGACTTCGATAACTGTATCTTTAGAGATCGGGCTATTCATCGTGACTTTTCCATTTGTCTTGTCAAGTGTTCCTATTACGTCATCACCATTTTTAATTTCCAAGACTTTGTCAGCTGATTGATCATCAATTTTATATTCTTTTCCTGCAATTGTAAACGTTGCAGAGCTAATGGAACCTTTTGATAATGAGAACGAGGTGAAATTTTCACCTGCAGTAAAGATTTCGATTTTATTTGTTGCTACATAATCAACTTTAATAGAAGAGCCCTTAGTT
This sequence comes from Bacillus infantis, assembly GCF_020171945.1. Taxonomy (GTDB): domain Bacteria; phylum Bacillota; class Bacilli; order Bacillales; family Cytobacillaceae; genus Bacillus_AB; species Bacillus_AB infantis_A. The sequence continues at coordinate 136,872 of NZ_JAIVAP010000008.1, forward strand.
AGAGAATCTTTAAAAGTTAAGTTTCCTTTATTATCAACTAACACCTGTCCATCCTTTAAGCTATCCGCACCTATTCCCGATACAACTTCGTATGTTACTCCATTGACTTTAACATTCATACCATTTATATTGGCAATGCTGACTTTTTCATTAAGTCCCAGTGAGAAATTTTTCACTTCATCGGATACGTTTAGAGTCTTGGATTCAACACTCCCTTTATCCCACTCAAAGCCTGTGCTTACTGAAAAGCTATCCTTTTCTTCAAATAGAGATCTGTTAACATCAACTTTTTTATCACTAGATTTTGAAATACCTTCGTTATTTACTTTTGTTGCCGCTGAAGCCAATTTCTCTACTTTAGATATTGAATAGGAAGCCAATGCAGCTGCACTGGTAGCTGTCGCAGTGACCCTGGCATCGTTTGTGGTAGTTGTTGAACGTGCTCTATATTTTGTAGATAGTTTCATTTGTGTTAATTCAGTTCTGAAATTAAGCAAAAGAGTATTCATAGAACGGTAATCATCCCGCTGCCATTCCATTACTTGCTTTTTTTGCTTCATCTTATCTAATGGCATCCGCTCAGCCTTCATTAAATCCGATACGAGCTGATCTATATCCATTCCACTTGCCAATCCACCGATTCTAACCAAGATTGGTCACCCCGCTTTAAATCTTTTTATCAACCATCAGCCCAACAAAATCTGTCATGGCTGCATACATATCAAGCATTTTTTTGGATGGTATTTCCTTCACAACCTCGTGAGTGTCATTATCTACGATTGTTACATAGTACTCATTTAATTTCTCATGGAGCTCAAATTTGAGGGAAGTGTTTGAAGGCTGGAGAAATTCATTCATACCATCAATAATATCATCGAGTTTTTCTTTGCTTTTTTCATTCGGATAAGTATTTTGTCCTGTTAATACAACATCAACTTGCTCTTTATTATCCTGCGTTTCCGTCTTTTCTAAAGATGTAGTTCTAGGTGAATAGGGGACAACGCTTTGCCCTAAAAGCCTCTCAATCATGGAGATCCTCCTATTCTAGTACATGTTAATTATATCGGCTTTAAGAAAGAATATTTTAGCGAAAATAATGTTGCTAGCTTTTATTTAATATTGCGAGTGGATTCAATGCTATAATTAGAACGAACGTTCTTTAGCTGAAGTTATATGATAAAGGAATTTTATAAACTCTCATTAGTCCAGTAAAGCATTCTGGTAGCAAGCATCCTTGGTAATCGTGAATTAACTAAACTATAAAGGGGTTCACGCAGAATAACAATAGCTATCGGGAGCTCTACGGACCTAATTAAAAAGAAAAGCGTAAATGGGAACAAGCTTATTGTCCTGATTTCCTCTATATCACTCCTATAAGCAGTAATTTACGTTCTTCTCCCCATTTACGCTTTACCGAGTTATTACTACATTTTTCATGATAACACCGGAAATAAACAAGTTCCTCAAGCTCAATTAAAGCACTGTTTTGGAACGAGTTTATTCAATAATTCTTTCCATTATTTATAGTTCACTTACGTTTGGGACGTGAAAGGTTTTAAGATGTATTTAGAAGAGAAGGCGGTTGAATCCAATCAGCCGCTTTCTCGTTTTTTCTCTGTTTGATGCAAGCAATACCTCCTGGACCACAACTTTGCCATTGCGACTGGAGGTTTTATTATGAACAAAGTTTTAACTCAATGTCTGAGCAGTATAAATATAGAACTCAAGCAATTTCTTATTTAGTTTAGTCGTAAGATTACGGGAAGAAATGTCGTGAGTTCATTCATGATTCTCTCTCCTTCCAACCAATTTCTACAAAACTGGGTCTCCATTCTTTAGAATAATCTCGATTAGCCATTTCTACACTCTGGATGAGCACTAACTTTAGACTAACGATGTTCATACGCTTTACAGGCTTTTTCTTCATTTCCACTACATTTTCAAGCAGTTCCATCTGTTTAAAGGTTTCATTGAGTATAGATTCATCGTTTGCTCCTCTTAAAATAGCAATAGCCCCTACTCCGATAATCGAAGTAGAGGCTTAGATCGCTTGGTTCTTAAACATCTAGTACCCACCGAACAAAACATACGTACTATAATTAAAATGTATATCTTAATATCTTGTTATTACTTGTTATGTATTTTTGCTATTTGAGTTTCTGTGCGCAGAGCATGTGGCAAGTTGATGGACTTTAGGGGCACAAATCAACTTTCCCCATTTGCCCCAAAAAGAAAAAGAGTAACCTAAACTGTTATTCTTGGTATTCTTATCCTTTTAAATCAATGGTCCCACCTAAGTGTGGATGCGCGGCAAGTTGGATTGCTGATGCATCAGTAGTGCTCTTCAACTTTTGAATTGCATCCCCTTGCTGTTCAGCACTTCCCATCGACATTTTCATCACTGACATAGGTGCCTATTGTTGGACTTAACTTTGTCTTAATGCTATTGACTTTAGGGCTATGTCCATTTAATACACTTCTTTCATACTAATTGTTAATGGATCTTAACTGTTCTTCTAAAGAAAATACTTCGTTCTTCAATTCATTTAATTGATAATTTAACACTTCTACCTGCTTCGAGCTAAGCTCATGTTCAAGAGCATATTCAGCTATCCTTTTCATTTCATATAGCTTTGAGTCTAGGTTTTCCATTATACTCTCCTGCTCCTTACACCATAGAAGCTGTTCTTCAAGAAACCTTTTTAACTCTTGTTGATTATTATCCATCTCGTTTTCTCCTGAAGCTTTCTGCTAGTTTATGGTATTTGGTCTACTTGTAAAAAAAGAGACACTAGGAAAACTAGAGTCTCTTTTTTTAAATCTAAGATTAACGTAATAATTGAAGTACACCTTGTGGTTGTTGGTTAGCTTGAGCTAACATAGCTTGAGCAGCTTGAGAAAGAATTGAATTCTTCGTTTGAGTCATCATTTCTTTCGCCATGTCTACGTCACGTACACGAGACTCAGCAGCTGTTAAGTTTTCAGAAGAAGTGTTCAAGTTGTTGATTGTGTGTTCTAAACGGTTTTGAGAAGCACCTAGTTTAGAACGTTCAGCAGAGACTTTTTCAATTGCATTGTTTATTACTTCTATCGCTGCAGTTGCACTTTCATGTGTACTTACATCAAGAGCCGCCACGTATTCATTATTATCTGTACCATTAGTTACATTGTTAGCGGCTGTGAATTTAGCACCGTCAACTGTTGTATGATCTTGACCAGCCTTACCAACGATATTTAATGCTTCTGAACGCATATCACCAAATTCAACTGTCATTGATTGACCTTTGTTTGCACCGATTTGGAAAGCTGCTTTGAATGTGCTACCAATTACATCTGAAGCTGGACGACTAACACCGTCTTTTACTTCAATTGAATTACCTGCTAATCCTGGCTCTTTTGCTGTTACATCAATGCTACCAGCTGCTCCTGAGTTAACTGTAAGAGTTACATCTTTCATCTTACTGCCAACTTGATCAACAATACTTGCAACTAAAGCTTCTTCATCGGAGGAATCTAACGCAGTTGTTCCACCATTAGCCCAGGTAACAAGAGATAAGTCTACAGAAAAATCTGCGCTTCCTTCGTATTTGCCCTCATTACCATTAAAAAATTCAATTGTTTCATTACCAATAGTAAATCCTTTTCCAGCTAGGAATTTAGTAGCCCCATCTGCACTAACAGTACCAGAATCAAAGTAATCTGTGTTTGATACACTGATACCAGATTCAAGAATTTGACTCTTGATGTCTGCAGCTGTGAAATCGGCTAAGGTAGCTGTAGCTCTTGTACGAGATTCAGCAGATCCAGTAACTTCTACCGCTGTATCTTCTACGGCAGCAAAGTTTGCTCCCTTGTCACTACTTGCAGTTAAAGCAGTCTGCCCAGATGCACCAACAACTGAGATTGATTGACCTTCCCCTATAGCAACTGAATTTACAGTTAATACTGCATCATTACGAGAGAATGTATAGTTATTAGCATCAATATTTGAATTTTGCTGAAGAGCTGCTTCTAATCCTTCTTGTAATTTACTCGTAATAAATTTTTGATTAGTATTACCATCTACCAAGGAAATAGTTACTTCTCTACCGCCATCTTTTACTTCAAAAGTATTTGCTTTTGGATCTGAAGCATCTGCAACATTAGAGAAATTTACTTTTACTGATTCACCATTAAATTCAAAAGTAAACTCTTGTCCATCAAGTTCATCAGCGCCTTCACCTGATGTTAAAGAAATCTGTAGGTTTGCTCCTGTAGCTGGTGTTACTGAACCTGTAGACAATGCTGTTTGAGCGATCGCACCTGTTTCACCCAACTTGAGTTCACCAACAGCCTTAGCATTTGAGCCGTCTCCACGAAGAATTTTCTTCGTATTGAATTCTGTTGTATTACCAATACGATTGATTTCAGAAGTTAACTGATTCATTTCTTTTTGAATTTCGCCACGGTCAGAATCAGTATTTGTATCATTAGAAGCTTGCGTAGCTAATTCGCGCATACGTTGAAGGATATCATGTGTTTCATTTAATGCTCCCTCAGCAGTTTGAATCATTGAAATACCATCTTGAGCATTTTTTGAAGCCATATCTAAGCCACGAATTTGTCCACGCATTTTTTCAGAAATTGCAAGACCTGCAGCGTCATCCCCAGCTTTATTAATACGAAGACCTGAAGATAATTTCTCCATAGATTTAGACTGTGCAGTTGATGCTGTATTCAACTGACGATAAGTATTAAGCGCAGCAATATTATGATTAATTCTCATTACTTTCTTCCTCCTTGAGTGTTTTTCCCACATCCATGTGGTTAATTTTTCAGCTGTTCTAAAGTCGGCCGCCTTTAGGTTAGCTGGTTACATAGTTAATATCGGCCGGTTTAGACAATGTTTAACAAAAAATAAAAGTTTTTTAGTTTTTTTGTCTAAAGAAAGACGTAAGGCTGCCCAGCAGCTCGCTTTCTGTTTTAGTTGCGCTGCTGTTTTCCTGCTGGATGGAGAGATAGATTTCTTTTCTATGTATCTCTACATTCTTAGGGGCATTGATGCCGAGCTTGACCTGATCTCCGTCAATCGAAACAATCGTGATTTCGATGTCGTCATTTAGCATAATCGACTCTTTTGTTTTGCGGGTGAGGACGAGCATTTATTTCCCCTCCTTGGTTATTAGCAGATGCTTCGTTGTATAGGAAGTTCCATTCAGGATAACTTGCTTGCCTTGTTTTTCTTTTTGATTGATGATGACCGGCGCCTGGAGGTTGGCGGTTGTTTTTTCAAAAGGCTCCTGGACCGTTAAGATGGCAAATACGGCAACGTCCTTATCAGATGAAATGGATAATGCCTCGGTCACCTCTTCCGGCAGATCAAATTCATAGTCTGTGAAAAAGCTGAATGGATCTGTCAGGATGAAGGCTGTTTGAGCAGTCTTCACTGACTGCAATACGAATAAAGGCGTTTCCTTAATAGGCAGAATGCAGTATTCCTTCTCATCAATAAACCCAGGTATCCCAGCATTAAAATGAATGACTTGTTTTTCGTTTATTTCTAGTTCTCCATGAAACTTTGTTTGCAGGTTCATGCTATCACCACATTCCTTTATTCATTGCTGACAAAATCGATTGTCAGGCTGTTTTTTTCGAGCACTTCGGGCGTGACTTTTCCAGGTATATAATGATGGATTGGCTTTTGGGTTTCTGCGCTGATGATTGGCTTTTGCGGTGTAGCGTTTATTTTGACCTGTGCAGGTTCATACTGCAGCTTCACACTGAAATAGGACGGCAGCCAGCCGATATTGAACTGCTTTTCCGGCCCTTCGCTGTTTGCCTTGGCCTGTCTCGGGATAGGATTGCCTCCGTTTTCAATCTTCATCAGCTCACTGCCTTCTGAGGCTCTTCTCTCTAGCCCGGAAAGCCAATCCTGGTAGCCATTTTGAGCAAATTCAGCGATCCGTACACTGAGTGACTTAAGATCAACATCTTCCCTTGCCTTTGTTTGGTCAATTGTCAATCTGCCAGGAACCGTTTCAATTTCCAGCTTGGCCTGCGGCTGTTCAATCGACTGAATTGCTTGGGGCTGCTGGATTTCCTGGACGGGCTTTTCAATATTGAGCCCAAGCCGTATAAAGTTAGATTCAAGTCTTATTTGAGGAACCTTCATCTGCTCTTCTCCTTTCTATGAAAAAAAGCTATCACTCGGATAGCTTTCATTTTTATCTTAAAAAGTCCACAAGTGTCGGCTGGATAATCCGCGAGCCAACACTTAAGGCGGCACGATGGACGCTTTCCTGTGTAGTAAGTTCCATGATGACCTTTTCCATATCGACATCTTCATTGTCTGATAGGATTCGGGTCGAGAAGACTTCCTGCTGCTGGAGGCGGTCGTCCATTAGTTCGATGCGGTTTTGCTTGGCACCGATCTTCGCCCGTCCGGCAAGCATTTGATCGATATATTTATCAACCTTTTCAAGATATCCGCCAATTTCAGGGCTGTCTTCATTTAAAGAGTTGATAAGACCTTGAATATCACCGCTGTCTTTTAACATATCACCAAAAATCTCATTGCCGCTCATATTTACTTGAACTTTTATATTTGAAAAGACCTCAAGGTTGATAGCTCCATCATTAAAGGTGCCTTCTTCAGCTGGCTTCACATTAGTCTGCGTTCCGTTAAAAATGTACTTTCCGCCTACTTGTGTTTCACCGATATTAACCAAATGTTCCTTGAGCTGTTTTATCTCTTCCATAATGTTTTTCTTTTGGTCGCCTTCAAGTGTCCCATTACTTGCTTGGACGGTTAATTCCCTAATCCTCTGCAATGCCATGACTCCCTTATCCAAAGCATCATCCGTACTGTCAATCCAGTTCTTCGCTTCGCCGATATTTCGCTGAAACTGCTCAATCCGATTGAGATCGGTCCGATAGTTCATCGCGAGCATCGCTGATACAGGATCGTCCGATGGCTTTGTGAACTTTTTCTGTGTGGAGATCTGGTCCTGCAGCTTGCCAAGCTTGGAATAGCTGTTGCTCAGGTTGCGGAGCATATTATTTGATAACATTGATTGCGTTACGCGCATTTCTTTTCACCTTACCTTCCGACGACGCCCATGCCGTTAATGATTTTATCGAGCATTTCGTCCACTACAGTTATATTCCGGGCTGCCGCGTTATAGGCATGCTGGAATTTAATCATATTGGTCATTTCTTCATCGAGTGAGACGGCACTTACTGATTGTCGGCTTTTATCTACAGAGTCCGCCAGAACTAGTGAGTTTTTCGCATTTTTCTGGGCGCTTTGAGAATCGACGCCGAGACGGCCGATGACTCCGGAATAGTAGGTGTCCAGGTTTCCGGAGGTCATAGTTGCCGGAGGAGTGGATTCATAGCTGCCAAACGATTTAGTTTTTATCAAGGCAAGCTTATGGGCATTTTCGTTATCTCCCGAGCCGCCGTTTTCTTTTGCTGCTGCAGCTATTAAACTGGAGTCTTTCAAAATATCAGCATTCACCTTAATCTGCTGGGCGGGATTATCACCCAAGGCTGGATCAAGGACAAAGAATTCAACTCCTGCTTTCCCTGCTAAATCAAAGCCTTGTTTATGAATGGCATTAAATTCATTCACAAAAGCAGTCGTAAAATCATCCAGCTTCTTCAGCATATCCGGATAATACCCAGCCACATTCCCATTACTGTCCTGATAACCATAACTTTTAACCAATCCAGCAAGCTCGCCTGAGAAATTAATGCCATCCAAAGCGACATCCCCGACTTTTACCTGAGTGATCGTTCCGCTGATCAGCTCCAAATCTTCGTTTGTGGCATCAGCAGTATCATAGACCTCAAGCTTATTAGCAGGCTTAAGACCGTCCTCTTTTGTTACATCCAAAAGCACCGCAGGCGTTGAGAAAGATTTTCCATCCTCCCCAACAATCTCGATCTTATAAAGCCCTTCGGCAATATCCTTAGCATGCCCATACTCAGTCGGTTTCACATTAGTCACTTTAACATTAACCAGTTGCGAAAGCTGATCAACGTACATATCCCGTTCATCATAAAGGTCATTCGGCAAATAGCCGTTCGGCTCTACGCTCGCAATCTGCTTGTTAAGCTGATCAATCTGCGAGACTAGGGCATTGATTTCTTTTACTTTGACACCGATTTCGTTGCCGATGTCCTGCTGGACTCTTGATAGAGAATTATAATAGTAGTTTAATGTGTCTGCCACCATCTGGCCGCTTGCCGCCGCTACATCGCGTGCACCGGTGTTTTCTGTATGGCTGGCGATATCCTGTAGGGAATTCCAGAACTTCTCCATTGTCGCATGAAGGCCGCTTTCAGAAGGCTCGTTCATGATTTCCTCCATTTTTGTAAGCGATTCGCTCATGGAGCTGTAGTAGCCGACTTTATTGGCTTCGACGCGGTATTGGAGGTCAAGGAAGCCTTCACGGATCCGCTGCACGGAGCCCGCTTCCACCCCAGTTCCCATCTGCCCCGGTATTTGCGGACGGTTCATCGATGCTGCCGGGTATGGCGATGTCTGTTCAAAGTTGATGCGCTGGCGGGAAAAGCCTGGCGTGTTGGCGTTGGCGATATTGTGGCCTGTTACATATAAGGCGCTTTGCTGGGTGAACATGCCGCGGCGGGCTGTTTCGAGTCCCATAAAGGTTGAACGCATGGTGATTCCTCCGTCTCTTAGGCTTTCGAGTTAAACAGCCCTTGAGAAGGAAGCTGTTTGTTCTGCTGGCCGGCTGCCGGTCCATAGTTGATATTTTCCGGCTGCGGCCTCATCAGATTCATGGAAACATTGATATACTGCAAGCTTTGGTCCAGCAGCTGCTGGTTCAGATCATTGGCATCTTTTATATGAAGGATGGCTTCTGCCAGCTCTTCCGTCAAACCCGCCAGCTTTTCCTGGTCCGGGAGGCTTAGAATCTCCAGACAGTCTGAGATTGTAGGATTCGCTTTCCCCGGCACCAGGGCCGCTGCCGTTTTCTGCCTGTCATTTTCAATTCTTCTGATCGCAGCCACATGGGTCTGTTCTTCTTTTAAAATCTGGCTGAGGGCTTCAGTGTCCCCTGCCTTGATGATACCGGTTTTCCGGGCAGACAGCTCAGAAAGGCTTTTATGGAGCCTGATGAGCTTCGTCATACTCTCGAACAATAGTTCAGCGGACATGAAGTCCCCTCCCTTCTGTTAATTCTTTGTATAGTAATCAAGCAGGCTTTTCGCCACTTCTTTTGGATTTACTTTATAATTGCCGTTCTCGACCTGGATGCGCAGCTCCTCAACTCTTGCCTGGCGCTGCTGGTCGATCTTGGAGGTTTGCTGCATTTCCTTGGCAGCAGATGAGATCTCCACCTTGTCCGCGGCTTTTTTCGCCTGGGCATTGGCGCTGTCCAGCTTGTTCTGCTGGCGTTTGTATGGGTTAATTCCTGAAGGTCCAAAATTATTAATCTTCATTGTTTTCCCTCGCTTTCGACCGAACGATAGTCTTTCCTCTATTATCGGCTATGCCGGCAGTTTTTTAAATAAAAAGAGCAAAAAGGAATAAAATGCATCTATTTGCCTATATTCTTTACTTGTCATTGATTGAAAAATAGGTGCCTTGCTTCTCCTTAAGCGCCAACTGCTTTTTCCGTTCCTCTTCAGCCTGTAAGCTGTTTATATCCTTCCGCAGCTCTTTTGCACATTTTTGGCAGATCTTCCCTTCGCGGATATATGCTCCGCATTTATCACAAGGATAGCCGAGATTCGGGAACTGAGCCAGCTTCAGCTTGCCTGTCCGGATGAATTTTAAAATCAGCGTCTCTTCAATCCCTGTTGCGTGAACCACCTGCTCCATCGTTGCCGTCCGGTTCTCTCTTTTGCGGATATATTGATAAACCGTTTCGTACTTCAGCTCCTCTTCCTTCCAGCAGTCATTGCATATATCACGGAATTGATTTTTCACAAAAATCTTGTCACAGTAGGGGCAATTTTCCAGTTCAGCCATATCAGTTCTCTCCTAAATAACTTATATAGTGGTCACGGTCACCCTCTCGCCAGTGTGAGAGACATGATGTTAGACGCACCTGCCTGTTTCAGCGGCAGGGCAGCATGCCTGAGGGTGCTTCCTGTAGTATATATATCGTCAATGAGGAGGATGTTTTTAGCTTCGAATGTGGCGGAAGAGCTTATTTGAAAGATTTCACTGAGATGGATTCTTTCTTCCCGCGATTTTTTGGACTGCTTTTCGGTGTGGTTTCTGGTGAGGAGATGGGATGGAGTTTGGCCTGCTGAGGTGATGAGAGCTTCAGCCTGGTTGAAGCCGCGCTCGTAGAGGCGTTCGGGGCTGAGCGGGATAGGGGTGATGAAATCTGGTTTGAGGCTTACTATTTTTCTTTTTATCTTCTGTTTAAACACATTGGCCAGGATGTAGTCCCCTCTGTATTTATAGCGGGCAATCAGCTCCTTGAGGAAATCATTGTATGTGTAAAGAGAAATATTTCTGTTGAGGACGCCTTCCCATTCGGGGTCTTTTTCCCAGCGGATGCAGTCATAGCACATTTCGCCAGCAATGAACTGGGGATCAAGCCCCTGCAGCCGCCTCCCGCAAATTTTGCATAGCGCTCCCTTTAGCTCTTCAAAGCTCTTCTCACACTCCCTGCATATTACCTTCTCTTCTGTCCGTGTAAACAGCTCCTGCCAGCCGATTTCCGCATCAATCTCTTTATGACAGATCAGGCAATGATTAGCTTGAAAAAGATTCATACAAGATTAGCCCCCTTCGTTTCGCTTCCCTGTTCATACTGGTAATTTGGTTTCTCGCTTTGATCATATCTTCTGTTTTGCCGAAGTGGAAAAAGGTAATGGTGCCGCTGGGATGATCTGCGCTCCTGCCGACCCTGCCGGAGATTTGGACGAGGGCGCTTTCGGTAAAAATGTGGTGATCGGATCCGATGACAGCTACGTCGATGTTCGGGAAGGTTACGCCTCTTTCCAGGATGGTTGTGGTTAAGAGTATCTCCGTTTCTTTATTGCGCATTTTTTGGACCTTGGCTTTTCGGTCGGGATCTTCGGCATGGACGGAATCAGTTTGTGTGTGGAGCTTTTGTATCAGCGGCAGTGCTGCTTCCATGATGTCGATGCGCGGGAAAAACAGGAGGATCTGCTTGGAGGTTTGGATGCGTTGGTTGATCCAGCTGATAAGTGGAGCGGGCAGCTTGTTCTTCTTTAAGAGCTTCTCCCAGTTACCGCACCAGCGGTATTCCGGGACAGGGAGGGGATGTCGGTGGTAGCGCGCGGGAATGGTGACGTGGTCTCTTTTTCCGGAGGAGCAGTCTCTCTGCCATTTTTGGTTGGGTGTGGCGGTTAGATAGATCATGGATGACTCCGGCTTTCTTGCCTGCTGGACGGCGTATTGGAGGGTGGCATCGACTGAGTATGGGAAAGCATCCACTTCGTCCAGGATGACAGTGTCGAATGCCTGGTAAAAGCGGAACAGCTGGTGGGTGGTGGCGATGGTGAGCGGGGCGTAGATGTGGCGGTCTTCGCTGCCGCCGAAGAGGGAAGCAACGGTTATTCCAGGGAATACTTTTTTCAGGCGCGGAGTGAGTTCAAGGACTACATCGGTTCGCGGTGTGGCGAGGCAGACTCTTTTTCCAGCTTGGAGGGCATGGTCGATGCCTGCAAACAGGACCTCGGTTTTTCCGGCACCGCATACCGCCCAGACCAGGAGCTCTTTGTTTTGCTGGATGGCTTGTGCTGTGCGGTCGGAGGCAGTCTGCTGGCCGTCGGAAAGATTGCCTGTCCACTCTAGGTAGGTTTTTGACTGGGGCTGCGGTGGTTTTGGACCTTGCCAGCTGACGAGCGGGGTGCAGGAGCTGACCCGACCCATCATGATGCAGCTTCGGCAGTAGAGGCAGTCTTCACCGCATCTGGCACATGGGAATTTGGCGAAAAGGTGAGGTTGAGCGTTGCCGCAGCGGGCACATTGGGGCTTTTTGCCGGTGAGTAGGATGCCTTGGCGGTAGTTGATGTAGCCGTTTTGGTAGTGCTGATCGATTTCTTGTGGTGTGAAAGGGAGTTCGTCTGTGAGGAGCTGCTTGCCGGTGAGCATTTCGGCCAGTTTTTTGTCCGGATTGAAGGCTGGATTGAGGGGAACTGTAGGAATTTCTGCTATTTTGGAGATTTGGGTGCCAATTGGGTCCTGGATGAGGCGCCCTTCTTGGATTTTGAACTTCAAAACTAATCATCCTTTCCTGTTTATTTGCGGGATTTAAGATATATTTGCGACTTTTGAGTTTTATTTGCGACTTTTTCTTTTTATTTGCGAGTCCAAGCCATATATTTGCGACTTTTTCTTTTTATTTGCGACCTCGCCCTTGGGCGGCGTACGCCGCGAGATGCCGCATCCCCCTCTTATTAGCAACTTCCACCATATATTAGCAACTCCCCCCTTCCCACAATCTGCCCCATCCCAAAACCCGCCCAGCCACCACGCCAAATCCCAAACCCTCCCCCTAGATTCCCCCCTCAATTTCCTCTATAATAAACCATGAAGAATCCACCTAAAAAAGGAGATTTACATATGGAAAAAACCTTAATTTTCGGACATAAAAACCCAGATACAGATACAATCTGCTCAGCAATCGCCTACGCTGACCTAAAAACACAGCTTGGCCAGGAAGTAGAAGCTGTGCGCCTAGGCGAGATCAACGGCGAAACTCAGCACGCGCTGACAAAGTTCAACGCTGAAGCCCCTCGCCTGATCAGCAATGTGGCTGACGAAGCAAACACTGTCATTCTAGTGGACCATAACGAGCGCCAGCAGAGTGCGGACGGAATTGAAAGTGTGCGTGTGGCTGAGGTTATCGACCACCACCGTATTGCCAACTTTGAAACGAACGATCCTTTGTACTACCGCTGCGAGCCTGTCGGCTGTACGGCGACGATCCTGAACAAAATGTACAAAGAAAATAACAAGAGCATTCCAAAAGAAATCGCCGGCCTCATGCTATCAGCAATCATTTCTGACTCTCTTCTGTTCAAATCACCGACTTGCACAGACGAAGATGTGAAGGCAGCACATGAGCTTGCAGAAATCGCGGGTGTTGATGCGGAAGAGTACGGCCTTGAAATGCTGAAGGCTGGTGCCGACCTGAGCGATAAATCTGCTGCACAGCTGGTCAGCCTGGATGCGAAGGAATTCCAGATGGGTTCTGCTAAAGTGGAAGTAGCGCAGGTGAACGCCGTTGATACAAACGATGTGTTTGCGCTTGAAGAAGAATTGCGTGCAGTGATCAGCAGCACGATTGCGGAAAAAGGATTGGATCTGTTCCTGTTTGTTGCGACGAATATCCTGACGAACGATTCTGTTGCACTTGCGCTTGGCAAGGAAACAGCTGCTGTCGAGAAAGCATTCAATGTGGTGCTTGCTGATGAGAAGGCTGTCCTTCAGGGGGTTGTTTCACGTAAAAAGCAAATCGTGCCTAACCTGACTGATGCACTGACAAAGTAAAAACTAGCCGCTCCGAAAATTCCGGAGCGGCATTTTTTATTTCTTATACCAGCCAAGCCCCATTGAGCCTTCGCCAAGATGTGTGCCGATGACTGGGCCAAAGTAACCGATCATGAATTCAACGTTCGGCAGCTCTTTTTCAAGCTCTGCTTTCCACTCGTCAGCTTCCTTCTCGCGGTTCGCGTGGATGATGACGGCGCGGTACTCCCCGCCGCCTGATGCAGCATCACCAAGAAGATCAGCGATCCGCTTCATCGCTTTTTTGCGTGTGCGGATTTTTTCAAATGGCACGATGACCTTGTCCTGGAAATGGAGGAGCGGCTTGACCTGAAGCAGGCTCCCGATCAGTGCCTGGGCGCTTGAAAGGCGTCCGCCGCGCTGGAGATGGGAAAGGTCGTCCACCATGAAGTAGGCGCGGACTGTCTGTTTCATTTCCTCCAGGCGGGCCATGATGTCCTGCGGATCCCTGCCAGCGGCAGCCATTTCCGCAGCTTCGATAACATAAAAACCCTGGACCATGCAGCTGATTTCAGAATCAAACGGATAGGCCCTGATTCCTTCAACCATGCTGCCGGCAGTGACAGCTCCCTGATAGGTGCCGCTGATGCCGCTCGACAGATGGATGCTGATGACTGCATCATAATCGGCCGACAGTTTTTCAAACAGCTCGACGAATTGGCCCGTCGATGGCTGTGAGGTCGTCGGCAGCTCCTTATGCTTCACTTCTTCGTAAAATGCTTCTGCTGTAATTTCTACCTCTTCCTCGTATGTTTCGTTTCCGAAAATGACGCTGAGAGGGATCATATGTATGTTCAGTCGATCCCGCAATTCCTTCGGGATGTATGCAGTACTGTCTGTTACTACGGCTGTTCTCATATAAAGAGTACCATCCTTTGTTTTTTCTCTACTATATGTCCAATTTATATTTTATATGAAAACAAGGGAAAATCCTAGGGAGAAAACAAAGCTTAATAATGGGGAATCACAATTGCAATGAGGCGAAAAAGAGAGAGTCATTAATTTGAAGCGGCGAGCAGGAGATGCGAAAGCTGCCTCCGGTTGATTTCATCGGCGATCAGTTCAATAAAGTCAGTGTCTACTTTACATATCAGGGCGTCCTCAAAAACTTTGAATAAATTCTCATCAGATAAAAGCAGCAGGCTGGACATAATCTAGTGGACCTCCATCCATTACTTTTATCCTATATTTAACACAAGATTACATATTCTGTAAACTAGTATTTTAAATATATCTATTTGCCATTAAAAAGAGCACGCCTCAGCGTGCCCCTCCATTATCTTACCTCAACCCAGCCGTTCTTGATGGCTACAACAACAGCCTGGGTGCGGTCATTCACATTCATTTTTTGCAGGATATTGCTCACATGGTTTTTAACCGTTTTTTCACTGATGAACAATGCTTCTCCGATGCCGCGGTTGCTTTTTCCGTCAGCAAGGAGCTGAAGGACTTCACATTCCCGGCGTGTCAGCAGATGCAGCGGGCGGCGGATTTCAACTTGTGTGTATCCTTCGCTGCTTCCATTTTCATCAGATGCCAGACGGCGGTATTCTTTGACGAGATTATGGGTTACCTTTGGATGCAGGTAAGAGCCTCCATCAGCCACCACTTTGACTGCTTCAACAAGCGCATCGGCATCCATTTCCTTCAGCAGATAGCCGCTCGCTCCCGTTTTCAGTGCATGTGTTACATAGTTTTCATCATCATGGATGGAAAGGATGATGACCTTTGCATCCGGGTATTTGTCGACTAATTGCTTGGTCGCCTCCACGCCGTTGATTGTCGGCATGTTGATGTCCATGATCACTACATCAGGGTTGTATTCTTCAACAAGGCCAAGGGCTTCGTTTCCGTCATCGCCCTCAGCCACTACTTCAAATGTTCTTTCAAAATCAAGGATTCTTTTTACCCCTTCTCTAAAAAGCTGATGGTCATCAATAATGACGATTTTTGTAGTCATTGTTACGCCTCCCTAAAATCTCCAAGTATGATATCTCTCTAGGTAATTCTTGTATGTTTCATAGGGCCTTTACTGATTCAAAGGCACCTGTATGATTACCAGCGTTCCCTTATTAATCTTTGAATCAATTGACAGCTGGCCATCAAGGAGCTCAACCCGCTCGTTCATGCCCATGATCCCAAATGATTCCTGTTTCTTCTGTTTTATATCAAAACCTTTTCCATCATCCTTAACAACGACAGTGACTTTGGAAGAGGTGATTTCAAGCTTTACATTGATTTCCTTTGCCTCTGCATGCTTCAGGGCATTCTGGACAGATTCCTGTATGAGCCTGAACAACGCAACCTCATATTTGGAAGGCAGCCTTTTATCGTCCCCCAGATTAGCAAAGGTGATTTTTGTATGATGGTGATATTCTTCGATTGTCTGAAGATATTTTTTCAAGGTCGGGACCAGTCCCAGGTCATCAAGCGCCATCGGCCTTAAATCATAGATGATACGCCTTACTTCATAGAGGGCATTGCGGACCATTTTCTTCAGGCTCTTAATTTCATTCAAGGCTTCGCCCGGCCCCCGCTCTTTATACATCCTCTCGACCAGATCGGAGCGCATCATGACGTTTGCCATCATCTGGGCAGGGCCGTCGTGAATCTCTCTCGATAATCGTTTGCGCTCTTCCTCCTGCGCCTCGATGATCTTCAAGCCGAAGTCCTGCTTTTGCTTGGCATCCTCAAGCACTTCTCCCATCTGCCGAAGGTCGCTCATCAGATAATTCATGACCACTGTAATCTGCGAGACGAGGTTTTCTGCGCGGTCGATCGTTTCGGTAAGGCCGACAAGCCTCCGTTCGATGTCATCCCTCCGGTCCCTCAGCTGCTTTTCCAGCTGCCTGTTCATGGATAATTCCATCTGCAGGTTATGGGCCTTCTCGTATGCTTCGCGGACCTCCGCCTCTGTATAATCCTTGAAATGCATACTGACCTCGGACAGCCGCTTCCTGGCGAACCTTGTCTGTCCTTCCAGCTTGTCCCCCTGGTCGATTGTGCCGATCACCAGCTGTTTAACTTCCTTGAGCTCATCAACCAATGTCTCGTAATCCTGCCGGCACTGCTCGCCAATGCGGAATATTTCATCCTTGCTGTTTCCGACAGTATCAATCATATTCTCGAGAATAAAATCAAGAGCTTTTGTATCAAACTTCTTTATCTTCATAGCTATTCCTCCACTATTGAAGAGCAATCCCAAAACGCAAGCGTTTGAGCTCCTTATTAAGCTGATCCTGCACGGCTGATGACCGCACCTGCTGATTAGCTCCGCTTTAGATACTATGTAAACCATTTCAGCGCCACATTTATTTTAGCGCGAATCAGGAAGTTATACTATCAGTAAGATAAGAAAACTATGCCAAATTAGCAAAAATTCGGTAAAATGGCATATAAGCAGCAGATTCTATTATGTCTTATAGCCTATTTCTTTTTTCGCGAAACAGTAAATTTTTACAGCGATTCCAGTGATAAATATCACATGAAAGAGAAATTCCAATCTATTTTACTATTTCCAAATAGCAATTTTTCTTCTATTAGAATAATGTTTATTATACCATGCTTTAAAAACGCCGATATTAAAGTTTCATTACAATAGGATGAAAAAAGAGAGCTGTTTTGTCATCCTTCCTTGATGCAAGAATCATTTTTCATGTTTAACACTGCAGGACCTCTGTTAAAATGGAGGGGCCAGCTTTAGACAGGCACGGAAAGGAACGATTTGCATGCTGAACAGTTACTATACTGTAAAAGAATATGGCGAACATGAAATCATTATCCAAAGGTCCCGCTTCATCGCTCATGTGACGAGAGCCGAAACGGAGGAAGAAGCGCAGGAATTTATTGCAGCCATAAAGAAAAAACACCATAGCGCCACACATAACTGTTCTGCCTATTTAATAGGGGAAAACGATCAGATACAGAAAGCAAATGACGATGGTGAGCCCAGCGGAACCGCCGGCGTACCCATTCTTGAAGTCCTGAAAAAAAAGAATCTGAAGGACACGGCAGTAATCATAACAAGGTACTTCGGCGGAATAAAATTAGGAGCGGGAGGCCTCATCCGCGCATATGGAAAATCAACTTCTGAAGGCATTTCCGCAACAGGGATCGTCGAGAGAAAGCTTATGAAGGTCATGCATACAAAAGTTGATTACACCTGGCTCGGCAAGCTTGAAAATGAGCTTCGGTCCTCCATCTATAGCATCAAGGATATCCACTACCTGGATACAGTTGAGATCCAGACCTATGTGGAGGAAGATGCCAGCGAAAAATTCACACAGTGGATGACCGAATTGACTAACGGACAGGCAGAAATATCAGCAGGCGAATCACTTTATCTCGAAAATGAAGTGATTTCATAAATTTAGATTTACGAATCATTATAAAGAGAGTAAAATAAATTTGATTTTCAATACTGATTCTTCAGAATCTTAAGCTCCAAAGGAGAAAAGCTATGGCTAAAACCGGCAAAGACGGCCGTACACCCAGGAAAAGAAGCAAAAAGAAGGAAGTTCTTTTCTGGGTCGTTATCCCTCTTGTGATTTTGCTGCTAGGAAGCACGATTTACGGTGTGCTGCTTTACAACAAGGCGCAATATGTTGCAGACGAGTCCTATAAGCCTATTGAGAGAAAGACAGTTCTGCGGGAAGAAAAAGCTGACCCTCATATAGATAATATTTCAATTCTCATAGCAGGCATTGATGACAGTGAATCAAGGAATTTCAGTTCCGCCTCCAGGACAGATGCATTGATGCTCGCCACTTTTAATGAAAAGAAAAAAACCGTCAAGCTTCTGAGCATCCCGCGTGATTCTTATGTGTATATACCAGCCAAAGGCTATGAAGATAAAATAAACCACGCCTACGGTAAAGGGGGCATTGTCTCCACCATTGAAACGGTCGAGAACTTCCTTGATATCCCGGTGGATTATTACGTAAAGCTGAATTTTAATGCTTTCATAGATATTGTCGATGCCCTGGACGGAATTGAGGTGGATGTTCCCTTCGCATTCAGCGAACAGGATTCTTCCGACACGCAAAATGCGATTTCCCTCCAGCCCGGGCTTCAGGAGCTTGACGGCGAGCAGGCGCTCGCATTGGCACGCACCCGGCATATTGACAATGATATTGAGCGCGGCAAACGGCAGCAGCAAATTTTGAAGGCTGTCTTTGACAAAGCTGTTTCCGCCAAGTCGATCACAAAGTATTCGGACATCATCCAGGCGATCGGCGATAACTTAGAGACCGACCTCCTGTTCAGTGAGATGACATCACTCATTGATTATGCCACCGGAGGCTCAGGCCTGGAAATCGAGTCCCTTACTTTGGCAGGCAGTGACAGCTATATCGGCGGCGTCTATTATTATCAGCTTGATGAACCTGCCCTTGAGGAAATAAAGCTGAAATTGAACCAGCACATGGAAACAGGAGATTTTGCAGAAGGCACCTCCGATGACAGCATGTCAGACAGCCAGGTCCTTCCTTAGACCCATCCATCCCGGATGGGTTTTTTCTTAGCTCCCGACTCCTTAAAAGGCAGGCACGTCACTATGCCATTACAGGTGCACTGCGGTTCATCCCGTATACAAACTGTTCAACTCCGATAATCTTCAGGAACTCCATGACCTTTGCAAAAGATCTGCCTTTAAATTCCTCAATCACCTCGAATTCTTTCACATATGCAATGGTTCCATTTAAAGAGGGCTCTGGCAATGGATCGTTCTTTTGAAGGAGCACAGATTGACTGGCCTCTTTTAATCCCGCTGAACATGTAAGGATGATGGCTTCACCAATTTTCTTTTTTCCAATCCTGAAGGAGAAAGAGAAAACAATAGTACATTGTTCATCACAGAAAGACGGCAGCACTCGCATTTCAAAATCTTTTTCCATTTTACACCTCTTTCGTTTTTATTAATTCTAATATACCAGTTTCCGATTTGGGCCCATTTTGCTATATATGTTCCTCTAAGGAGCAGGCTCCTGTTAAGCCTTCATTCCACCTATGTATTGTATTAAAATATAATTATAAGCATATTTTTCTCCGAAACTTCCTCCAATCAAAAAAATCACCCCGAACATCCGGGGTGAAAAGCTGTTTACATTTTTATGAAATAGGGGGGTAAATCAAATGATAGCTTGGCTGCTGCATTACTCGATAAGCTGATATGACAGGAGTGATCAGTGAACTGATGGAAGCTCTAATGTCCGGGCTCCTCCGTCATTCGCACTCCCTGTTCCGGCTACACCGGCAGCTCCAATCAATAAGGTCATAACCGCCAAAATAGCAAAAATGCGTTTTTTCATGAACAGGTTCCTCCTTTTTTTATAAAAGCTTTTCCGATAAAATAAGAGTCACACAACGGGACTTCTTATTTTTACCAAAAACTCTACAGTCCTATTTAACCACATTTCAAAAATGTACATATTGCCGGTTTAAAGGCCTTATGACCGAAAATTCTCTCAATTGCTCTTATTCTTACGGCCTGCCCAATCAGTTTATAACTATAGGAATAATTACTTGGAGGTGTTATGGTGGATTTTTCTGCCATTGGTGAAAAAATCAAAGAACTGCGGAAACTTATGGGGTTATCGCAAAAAGATTTGGCTGCAGGGATATGCACACAGGCCCAAATCAGCAAGATTGAAAAAGGCGATGTCTACCCCTATGCTTCAACCCTTTACTTAATATCCCAGCGGCTCGGCGTTGATGTCAACTATTTCTTTGACATCGGTACGACGCCGCGAATGGACTATATCCAGGAGGTCAGCCGGCAGCTTAAGCTTTCCAGGCGGAACCTATATTATGAAGATATAAGGGAGATTGTAAAGACTGAAGAAAAAAACCCGCTTTTCACTAGAAACCGCAGGAATAAGCAGCTGATCCTCTGGCATAAAGGGATATGCGAATACCATCTTAATAGAAATGTGGAAAAGGCGCTGGCCTTGTTCAACGAGGCGATTAACCTCACCCATGATAAAATCTGGACCGAGCGTGAAATCGAAATTTTATTAAGCAAAGGAATTATCTTTTTTGAAGAAGGCCTTATGGAGGAGGCCCTTTCCATATACGAACCATCAAAGGAGTTCCTGGATGCCCTGCCCCATCTGAATGACGATACCATTAAAAGCCGCCTGTACTACAACACTGCCCGGGCACTGACCCGGCTTGAGCAATATGACAAATCGTCCTCCTACTGCAAGCAGGCCATTGATTGGTGCATCGACAGGGACAATCTTTATCTGCTTGGAGAGCTTCACTACCATATCGGATATAACCTTGAGCTGCAAAAGGAATATCAGCTTGCCAAGTCTTATATGAAAAGGGCATTGATCATATTTGAGCTGCAGATGGATGAAAAATATATCTATTTTATTAAAAATAAAATATCCAGATGGTAGTCTATTATACTCAAAGTCTGCTAATAACTGGATTTATTGCCGAAAAATGAGCTAAAATGGAGAATAGTTTAAAATTAATTATCTGGAGGATTATGTTAATGTACTATCGTGTCCGGCTGTTTAAAGGAATTTTTTCTCCCTCTTACCGGTCCCAGCAGCTTGAAGAAGCAGAAACACTGGCCGGTTACCGGCTTCGGCTCCTTTTGATCATAACAGCCAGCGCACTTTTGTATATGCTGGCTGCCTATTTTGGCTTGGGGCTTGAACAGCTTTCAAACAAAATCACAAGGTTTACAGGAGCCGATTTTGAAGCAAGGAAGCTGTTGTTTGTAGCTGGAAAAGGAATTTTCGGAATTGTGTATGCCGCAGCCATACTCTTTTTTCCCGCTCTGATCTTTTGGATCTCATTCGATGCTCCATACAGGAAGCTTGTCGCCATCCAAATGCTTGTCCTGCTGGTGCTTTTAATAGAGAAAGCCTTGTTTGCTGTACTTGCACTTAGCCTTGGCCTGGATTCAGTTTCTTCTCCCTTCACGCTTGGCGTCGTCATGCAATACTTAACAAACAATGAGTTTTGGATCATCCTGTTCAGCTCTATCTCTCTCTTCCATATCTGGACATTGTACCTGCAGACCTGCTATATAAAAAAACTGACTGAAAAAAGCAGCAGGATCGTTTATCTTATCGTAATTGCAGTTTATATATTTGTTCTGCTTATCTCTACCCTATTTTCCTACATAAGATTCGATAAGCTGTTATAAGGCGGTGCACTATGAAAACGTGGAAAAAACAAACGATAGCTATAATTTCTGTACTATTTACAGCTGGGAACCTGTTCCTTATAACAAAGGATAAAAGTAAAATTGAGCGGGTTGAAAAGATAGATCATTGGCAAAGAGCTGAAACCGGTTATATCAAGAATACGCTTGAAACCTCCGGTGTGGCCATACCTGCTGAAGAACAGAAAATTTTCTTTGATCAGAATTCCGGCTCCTTCACACAATTTCTCGTAAAACCGGGACAAGAGGTCTCCCCTGGGACTCCTTTATTTGAATACTCTCCTTATAATGAGGAAAGTGAAATTGAAAGGCTCGAAGCAAAACAAAATGAACTAAGCGATAAAGCAGCCAGTGTTTCTTCTGCAATTTCCCAGCTTCAGTCCCTGCTGATGCAGGCCAGGTCAGAAGCAACTCTGGAGGACCCCAATACTGCGGTCATTTATGATTTGGAAAAGGAAATCTCCCAGAAGGAATTGGAGGAGGATCTCCTTGAAAGCGAGTCCTCCAGCATAGACTCACAAATTGATGCACTGGAATCGAGGTCGGCACCTATTACGGTGAACAGCAGCACAGAAGGATATGTCAAGGAACTAAAGGATGATCTGGAGAATCCTGTAGTAACCATCAGCTCCACTTCCCTTTCAGTCGAAGGATCTCTGAACGAGGCTGAGGCTTTGGAGGTAAAAGAAGGCATGGAAGCTTCCATCCTTGGTCCTTCTATTAAAAAAGAGCTTGAAGGACAGGTTCTTGAAGTATCGCCTGCTCCCGATAACGAGCCTGATACTGATCTTGAATCGATGTATCCTTATGTCGTACAGCTGAGCGAACCAGCCGCTGAAGAGCTTCTTTCCGGAACTCATGTGAGTATAGAAGTCCTTCTTCAGGAAGCCGAGAATGCTATCCTAGTACCTGCCAAAAGTGTCCATAAGGGCAAAAAGAAGGAGCAGAACTTTGTGCTGACAGATGCCGGCAGGGTTGATCATCGCCAAGTAGAACTTGGCATGAGGGAAGATAAGAGGCAGGAAATTTTATCCGGTCTGGAAGAGGGGGAGCTTATTGCTTCAAGAGCCAAGGATGTTGAGTATAAAAATGGCTCACCCTTCCGGACGCCCCTTAAACTGGAGAAGCTGGGCAAAACAAGCCTTAAAACCACCATCAAGGATGATTGGGGCTATATATTAAGAGGTTTTTTCTCTAAAGACTAATGTTATGTAAGCGGGCTGCTGCCCGCTTTTTTTCTTTGGATCTGCAGCCATTTTCATTCCTATCATTCTCCTTTTTCCTGC
Source organism: Bacillus infantis (assembly GCF_020171945.1). Taxonomy (GTDB): domain Bacteria; phylum Bacillota; class Bacilli; order Bacillales; family Cytobacillaceae; genus Bacillus_AB; species Bacillus_AB infantis_A. Next base: position 159,847 of record NZ_JAIVAP010000008.1, read on the forward strand.
TTTTGTGACTTTCAGCATTCGACAATCTATTTATCTTATGGTAGAAATATAGAGGCAATACATTAACTGGAAAACCATAAATTTATAGGAGGCTATTATTAGTGTTACGTAGCAAGAAAATCATCCCTGCAATCGCCTTTTCGCTGATGTTTCTCACTCTTCCCCAAGGCCCCGCTCTGGCTGATACCACTGACGAATTCAATGTTTCTTCCGGAGTCAAATACAAGCACAATAAAGAGGTCATCAATTCTTACCAGCAGCATGTGAATCTGCTGGAAATCAATCTGGCAGATCCTTATACAAAGATGGATCTTACCTATCCCAGTCCGCTGAATGCCCTGATTCCTACTTCTGCACAGGCAAAATCGAATCATTATGAAGGCCACCGCGTGGTTGGAGCAGTCAATGGATCGTTCTTTGATCCAGCATTGAGGGTTCCCATGTATCTAATCTCTTATAATAACAAACTCGTAAACTATGGATTATCAGAATTTGAAAAAGATCATTATGTAGACAAGCCGGCTGCTTTTGGCGTTACCAGCTCTGGAAAAGGATTGATCGATACATATAGCCTCAGCCTGAGCATGACCCACGGAGGCAGGACCTCTGTTATTTCAAGCATGAATAAAACCCGCCTGGCCGATGAACTGATTTTGTACACTCCCGAGAATCTGAAGCCGACCACTGAAGCTAATCAGTACGGGATAGAGTTAGTCTTCTCTAACGCGACTAAAAACCGCGACCTGTCCTTTGGGGACACGATTACAGGGACGGTAAGCAGCATCAGGCCTTTCAACGATCCAAAGGTCTCTGCCATTCCTGCAGATGGCTTTGTTTTGTCTGCACACGGAAATAAAATGGCCCTGTTAGAAGGCCTTTCACTTGGTGATCAGGTGCAGATCGATTTATCAATCGATGACAAGTGGAAAAACGCACAATTCATGCTTGCCAGCGGTCCGATGCTGGTGACTGGCGGCAGAGTCAGCCTGACCATGGATCCTAACAATGTCCGCTCCAGAGAACGCGCCCCAAGGACCGCGATTGCTTTGGACCAGACAGGGACAAAAGCAACCATGGTGACTGTCGATGGGCGGATTTCCGGCTACAGTAAAGGAATGACGCTTCCGGAATTTGCACAGTACCTGCAAAAGCTTGGCGTATACAATGCCATTAACCTCGATGGCGGCGGCTCGACTACTATGGCGGTCAGAAAGCAGGGAACCGAATACGCTGCGGCCATTAATCGTTTCTCTGATGCCTATGAACGCGGTGTTTCCACTACCCTGCAGGCGATCAGCACGGCCAGTCTTGGAAACCCGAAATATGTGAATGCTGCATTGTCCCATAGCGGATCAGTCAAGCAAGGGACAGATATTACTGTCTCGCTCAAAAGTGTACTCGATCAGTTTTATAATCCGCTGAGCATTGACCCGGCAAAGCTGAACATTACAAGCACAATCGGAGAGGTGCAAGGCTTAACAGTTAAAGCTTCAAAGCCAGGGCAAGGAACGATAACTGTAGATTACGCTGGAGTTAAGAAGCAATTCTCAATTTCAGTAACAAGTGATGCACCATCATTTTCTGATGTTCCGTCAACTTATAAATACTATAAAGAAATCAGCAGCCTCACCAGCCAAAGCATCATTAATGGCTACCCTGATGGAACCTTCAGGCCGAATGTATCTTTAACAAGAATGGATGCTGCCCTGCTGCTGGCAAGGACATTAAAGCTAGATACAGTCAACGTACCTGATGTAACATTTAAAGATGTTCCGAAAACACATAAATTCTATAATGAAGTTGCAGCAATTGCAGGAGCAGGCGTAATGAACGGAAAAGCTCCAGGAGTATTTGATCCGAAGTCTCCCCTGACAAGAGCCGAAATGGCAGTGATCCTGCACAGGGCTTTTGACCTGACAGGCTCTCAGAAAGTAGCCTTCAAGGATGTTACACCTGACACCTTTGGATACTATTCCATTTCCACACTTCTGGCTAACGGCATTACCGAAGGATTCCCGGACAACACCTTCCGTCCTAAGGAATCTGTCAACCGATTCCAATTTGTTTTATTCTTGTACAGGATTATAGAATAAGAGAAAAGAACACAGGCCTGGAGAGGGCCTGTGTTTTTGTTTGGTTGGTAATATTTAACTGATAGGTGAGCTAGAAAATTATGCTAATATAGTCAGTGAAAAATATTACATATCAAGGAGCCATCATGAATAAATTCAGCAAGATTTTGATAAGTGTTTTTCTTGGACTTGTTTCTTCTTTTATGGTTTGGATTACAATTTTGTACTCTTCGTTCAGCCTGATCTTTCTCATACTGACGAAAAGAGGCGAAGATTTATCCGGATCGTCTGTGGTCAGTATTTTTGGAGGCCTTTTTGCCATTATATTTGGAGCTATCTCGGCAGTCGCGTTCGCCGTTTTCATTTATAATAAGCTATTTAAAGCGGAGAAAAGGAAAAGTCTGTTTTTAGGCATCATTACCGGATATACCGCCGGAAGCTTCCTCTACTCAACATATGACCTGCTGACTGGGTATGCCGGTCCCTTAGGAGACGTATTATCATCAAATGCCAGTTTCAATCTCCAGGCTGCACTCCTGACAGCCGGAATCCTGATTGGAATGTTTGTTTACAGCCGGGCACCATACAAGCTCAATTACTTCCTGTTCTCCATTGCCGCAGGAATCATCCTGGTACTGGAACTAAGCTCCTTCACCATAAACTACTATTCACCATTCCTGACAGGGCCAGCCTTCATCCTCCTATTCATCAAGCGGCCCTCTAAGCCCGTGCCTGACACGCCAAAAAGACAAATATAGCCTATTTGTCCATTGCAGGTGCGAGGCACGGCCATAACCAAAGCAAAAAGCCAGCAGAATATCTGCTGGCTTTTTGCTTATTTTTCATTTATTTGTATTTGTATTGGAACTTGTATTCCTTTTGGTCGATGACGCTGTAGAAGTTGAAATACAGGACGCCGTCTTTTTCGTTTGTGAATTTGAGGGCATCTCCATAGTATGGGATATCATTCTTTTCGGCATATTCCTGTTCCTTCGGCGGCAGCAGCTCTTTATACAGGAGTGTACGCTCTTTCGTTTTAGGATCGATCAGCATGAGGAGACCCTTCTTATTTGGCCTGATTAAGATATAGTCTTCTCCGTATCCTTCAACAAAATAAGAATCCTCTTCTCCACCCAGCACCGTCAAATCATGACCGCGAAGAGGCTTTCCAGTCCGATCATCATAAACTACAGCATTATGGCCATCGTTTAAAATAACATAATTACCTTGAACGACTGCATTTTCCTCGTAGCGATTATGGTAATAAGCTTGTGAAATTTGCGGCGTGCTTCCGCTCCTCAGATAGACCGTATAAAAGTCATTGTTAATATGCGGCTCTCCGTAATTATCATCGATAGTTAATACTGTATTGCCATTCCCTGTTGTATAGCCATTAATGAAAGCATTCCCGACGATTTCGCTATCCAGGCTTGCGATTTTCTTTCTGGCATGTGAACCAGTCCGCTCATAAATGTCCCCAGTACGGTGGTCTACTGCATAGCTGCGGTCCTTAAGCCAAGCACGGGTATATTTATGTGTAATAGTCACAGATGGTTCGGAGCTATTCCACATAACATAAGCGCTGAGTATTTCAGATATAGCCCTGAGCGGTACGTATGTCACTCCAGCCTTAATAAAGGGAGCTGCATCACTTACCATAGTCTGTCCATTGCGCTTATACTGTTTAGAATTGATTTTCCAGCTTAAGTCCAGTCCGTCGTCCTTCACTAAAAAGGTCTTGGTCTTTGAATCCCACTTAACCGCGGCTCCAAGCTCCTCAATGATAGCCCTCATTGGCACGAATACCCTGTTTTGAACCATGAGCGGTTTGTGCTCATAGCTTTGCTTTACGTCATTAATATAGATGGCAATTTCCTTTTTTCCGGCGGCACCAGCGACAGAAGAAGCAAACGGCAGCAGACATAATACAAGTGCGATAATTATTACTTTGATTTTCATTTAGAAGCACCTCCTTAACAATTGACGAAGGAGGTCTCCAGAAAGTTACAGAAAATTCCTTAAACACTAGATTTCCTAAGCTTATTCTTCCTCTTTTCAAAAGAAAATTATGCAAAAAAAACAGCCTAAACTAAAGTTTAGGCTGTTTATGAATTAACGATCTTTGACCTGCTGGCCCATCATTTTGAGCAGCGGCTGATAATCTTTGCCGACAAGTCCAATTTTTTCAACGAACAATTCAATTGCAACCAGCAGCACCGCTATAACAAGCAGTGCACCCCAAACCGTGGATTGGGAGAAAATCACTGCAGCCAGGCCGAACATTGCCGCAATGCCGTAGATGATCAAGACTGTCTGCCTGTGTGTATAACCCAGGCGGAGCAGGCAGTGATGCAAGTGCGACTTGTCTGGAGCTGACAGCGGCTGCTTATTTACAAAGCGCCTGATGATGGCAAAGAATGTATCCGAAATTGGAACACCCAGGATGATGACCGGTACAATCAGCGAAATGATTGTAACGTTTTTAAACCCAAGGAGAGAAAGTACGGCAATGATATACCCAAGGAAAAGGGCGCCGGTGTCTCCCATGAATATTTTAGCTGGATGGAAATTGTAGACGAGGAAACCAAGTGTACTTCCAAGCACAATCAATCCCATGCTCATAACAAATGTATCGCCCATGATGATGGCCATCCCTGAGATGGTGATAAGCGCAATGGAAGATACGCCTGCTGCCAGGCCGTCCAATCCATCAATCAGATTTATGGCATTCGTAATTCCGACAATCCAGATAATCGTGAGGGGTATGCTGAATAGTCCAAACTGAATCTCTCCCATGAAGGGTACGTTGATCATTTCAAGCTGTACCCCGCCAAGAACGACTACAAGAGCGGCTGCAAGCTGCCCGATTAACTTAATCTTAGCTGAGAGCTCGAACATATCGTCTAAAACACCTGTGATAATTATGATAAAACTGCCTATAATAATGTAAGCAGAATATTCATCTGCAGGCCGGAGGAAAACAACTCCGATGATGAAGCTGATAAATATGGCTAAACCGCCTAAACGCGGCATTATTTTTTGGTGAACCTTCCGCTGATTCGGTTTATCTGTTGCTCCAATTGCTATAGCTAGCTTTTTCACAAAAGGTGTTATAATAATCGAGGCAATAAAGCAAAGTAACAAGGTCCAGTAAACCATCAAATACCTCCTCAAAAATAGCTTAACCAATAACAGTTAAATTAAATTGTTAATTTCAGCAATCACTAGTAATCCTAAGGAACAGAGCATAATCGAATTTGATTATATCACCTTACTAAAAATATTGAAACGAAATTTCTGCTAAATTAATAAATTGGAAGAAAAACTCGACTTTTATCCCCTAGAAATATATATCCATATTTATTAGACGGAAAACCATGAGGATGGTTGCATAATTTTGCTAGTTTTTTAACTTTATAGTAATTACTTGTCGGATTTGGTAAGATATTTGTAATTGCACCAATAAATAAGAAACATTGCAAAGGGAGCATTTACACATGTTGACTTACCTGAAAAAGGCTTTTGGAGACACAAATGACCGGCGTCTCAAAGCATACATTAAAATAGTAGAACAAATAAATAATATTGAAGACCAGTTCATCTCCCTTACGGATGAGGAACTGAAGGCTAAAACAGAAGAATTCAAAAGCAGGCTTCAGGATGGAGCTTCTATAGATGATATCAAAACTGAAGCTTTCGCAGCAGTAAGAGAAGCTGCTAAGCGTGTCTTGAATATGCGCCATTTTGACGTACAGCTTGCCGGCGGGCTTGTCCTGACAGACGGCAATATTGCAGAGATGGCAACAGGAGAAGGAAAGACACTGGTTGCTTCCCTTCCCAGCTATTTGAGGGCCCTTGAAGGAAAAGGTGTCCATGTCATTACCGTCAATGACTATCTGGCAAAGAGGGACAGGGAGATAATCGGGAAGGTCCACGAATTCCTTGGCCTTACAGTTGGACTGAACCTTCCGATGATGGACCCTCTTGACAAGAAGAAAGCCTATCAGGCAGACATCACTTATGGGGTCGGAACAGAATTTGGATTCGATTATTTAAGAGATAATATGGCAAGCAGCCCACAGGAAAAAGTTCAGAGGCCATACCACTTCGCCATCATTGATGAAGTGGACAGCGTCTTGATTGATGAGGCGAAAACACCTTTGATCATTGCAGGAAAGATGCAGTCCGGCCAGGAGCTGCGCCATATTGCGGCAAGGCTGGCTTCACGCTTCCAGCAGGATGAAGATTATCTCTTAGATGAAGAAACAAAAGTAACAAGCCTGACAGATAAAGGAATTGAAAAGGTCGAGAAAGCCTTCGATGTCGATAATCTTTATGACTTGGAGCATCAAATGCTCTACCATTATGTGATCCAGGCTGTAAGGGCCCGGGTTTTATTTAAAAGAGATGTAGACTATATCGTAAAAGACGGCAAAATCATGCTGGTCGATATGTTTACCGGAAGAATAATGGAAGGCCGCACACTAAGCGACGGCCTCCATCAAGCGATAGAAGCAAAAGAAAAAGTGGCCATTACAGAAGAAAACAAAACGCAGGCTTCTGTAACCATCCAAAACTATTTCCGCATGTATCCGGCCTTATCAGGGATGACCGGTACAGCCAAAACAGAAGAAAAAGAATTCCAGCAGGTATACGGGATGCAGGTGATCCAGGTACCTACCAACCGCCCGAAAATCAGGGCTGATCATGCAGATAAAGTTTTCAATACAACGAAAGACAAATATACAGCGGTGACTGCTGAGGTAAAAGAACGACATAAAAAAGGACAGCCTGTCCTGATTGGGACAACCTCCATCCTTCAATCAGAGGAAGTTGCAAAATACCTTTCTGAAGCCGGACTCAGCTTTGAGCTTTTAAATGCCAAAAGCGTGGAACAGGAGGTTGAGCTGATTTCAGCTGCCGGAACAAAAGGGCATATTACCATCGCCACCAATATGGCCGGCCGCGGGACTGATATTCTGCTCGGCGAGGGTGTGGAGCAATTGGGAGGCCTGCATGTCATCGGCACAGAGCGCCATGAAAGCCGCAGGATTGATAACCAGCTGAAAGGCCGTTCAGGACGCCAGGGAGACCCGGGATCATCTCAATTCTTTATATCCCTTGAAGACGATATGTTCCGCCGCTTTGCAGCCGAAGATATCAAGAAGCTAAAGAAAAAACTCACCTTTGATTCCGAAGGGCTGATTACCTACAAAGATATCCATGAATTTGTTGACCGTATCCAGCGGATAGTAGAAGGCGCAAACTATTCAATGAGGGAATTCAACCTTAAGCTCGATGATGTGATCAATGAACAGAGAAATATCATTTATACATTACGAAATAGAATAATAGAAGATAAGGACTTGGCAGGCATCATTATCTCATCGGCAGAAAGCACGGTGGAAAACGAGACAGCTGCCATCTGCAGTCCTGAAATAGATTCAGAGGAATGGAAAACAGACCATCTTAAGCAGGTATTGAGCGAAGTTCTTTTTAATCAAAATATTGATTTCCCTGATCCTGTTCTTGGCTTGAAGGATATAAAGGAGTCCCTGAAGGAGCCGATCAGCCTTTACACAGAGTATGTCCGCACTCAGGCTGAACAGAACAGCCAGGCCTTTGGCCAGACCCTTAAAGGGTATATGACAGCGATTGTTGATTATAATTGGGTGCAGCATATCGAATCTATGACAAGGATGAAAGAAGGGATCGGACTCCGGGCCTATCAGCAGGAGGATCCGATGAGGCTGTACCAGAATGACGGCCTTGAGCTCTTCACAATGACTTATCATAAAATCGAAAAAGATATTGCGATTTCTGCAGCCAACTATTTCAGAAGTATGCAATAAAGGGGAGTTTTAACCATGTTTTCAATATTCCAGCGGAAAGAGAATAACAAAATGAAGAACAGCGGTAAAGATGCTGCCATTTCGGCAAAGGACCTGCTTGATGTAACAGAGGAAGGCAGCGAAGCTGAGGTCAATACCTCCCTCTCCCTCCATCCGGCCTGGAACCTGCCAATGGAGCAGCAGTACGTATTCCGTTTTCTTCATAACGAGCTGAGCCCATTGCAGCCAAACCAGATTTCAATTGCTGGAACAGATCTCGAAAAGGGTGCCAGCGGCATTGAAGTGACGGCTTTTGTCAGGAACAGCTTAAATAAGAAGATTACTTTTGGAAGCACTCCGCTGCTGCTTTTAGATGAGAATCAAAATCTTATCGCACGCCAGGTTTTCAATATGGAGGAAATTGGGGAACTGCCGGAAAAAAGCAGCCGTCCTTGGGTATTCCATTTCCCTAAGGAGACCATCCAGCAGGATGAGTTTAACGAAGAAAACTGGACATTGGCTTTTGAAATCAATAAACCGCATTCCCTCGACCTGCATGAAAGCTGGCAGCAGGCACTGCCGAAAGAGCAGATTGATAAGCTGCAGCAGGTTGTCGAATCCATCGGAGCCCCAAATAAAGGGGAAGTTAATTTTATGGGACTCCAGGCTCAATACCTTGAGGATGGCGGATTATCAGTTACCATTCTGATCCGCAACGGCACAGAACAGAATATGCATCTTGAGCACCTGCCGCTCACCGTACAGGATGCAGATGGGGAAGTAATTGCCGAGGGCGGCTTCGCCCTGTCTGACTTTGCCGTTCTCTCCAATACGACAAAACCATGGACGTTCCAATTCCCTGAATCACTTGTAAGGAAGAAGGATGCAGATTTGTCCAAATGGTCGATTGTGGTAAGCGGAGCATAATAAAAAGGGCTAAATCACTAATAAGTGGTTTAGCCCTTTTTAATCTCTCTTTATTTTTAATCCGCAAAGTAAGGGTTCGTTCCCTTACTTTGTTCTTTCAGGTTATTAAAGCCATCCTTGTCGAGATCCTCGCTGCCATCCGGAATGCCATTGCTGTTTGTGTCCTTAATCAAAGGATTCAAATCCTTAGGGGAATATGCCGAAACATTCGTAATATCAATAAAGATGCTGCTGGAGCTGTGATAGACAATTTCAAATAAGTCAGTCAAGCCATCTCCATCAGTGTCAGCATGAAGAGGATTTGTCTTATAAGATCTGACTTCCAGGTAATCTGTTATCCCGTCTCCGTCTGTATCAGGATTAAAAGGATCAGTCCCCAGCCTATTTTCCTCTCTATCCGTTAATCCATCTCCATCACTGTCATTTTCTTCTCTGATTGGAGCTGGTGCTGAAAACTTTAATTCAATCAGGCTTTCCATAAAGGATGATACCTCATCATTATCACTTTTGCTGATAAGTGCTTTATTCAAGATTAAAAGGGTGCCCCATCCGAAAGAATGCTTATATTCCTGCGTTTGATTAATTTCATCGTTCCCAAGGATATACTCATGCTCGAATTCCTTTGTCGTCTGATCATCAATTGCAATTGATTGGTAGATTTTAATAATTGTATTGGTGGCATCTTTTATTATTTGAATAATGTTGGAGGTGTTTGCTTTTACTTTTCCTTCCTTCTTGTCCTGTTCAACGTTCTTTCCTGAAGCCTCAACAGATTGAGATTGTTCCAATTCGGCATTGCCAGAAGTCACTGCAGCCTGGGATTCCTTAACATTAACCTCTGTCTTTTGCTGTTGAGAGTTTGCCTGATCTCCCAGTTTGCCCTCCTGCTTAGTCTTTATTGCGGCAGATTGCTCCTGTTCCGCGAAATCCGTACTTTCATCCGTCCGGATAGATTGATCCTGTTCAGTTTTGATGGCCGTATTCTGTTCCTGCTTTTTTTCATTAACCTTCTGAGATTGACTCGATTCTAAAGAAGCATCCTGCTCTTGTTCAGAATCCAGTTTATCTGCACCAGTTACTTTTTGATTTTGTGTCGCAGTGATTTCTGTTGTCTGATCTTGCTTTACTGGCTGACCTGCTGAGCTTCCTGATTGATTTCCACTATTATCTGTTTCAGAATCCTGTTCCTGGACGATGTCCTCTGCCGTGCCGCCAGTTGATACACTCTGTCCCTGAGTGACACTGCTTTCAGCCTTTTGTTCCTGCTTAATATTTTCGGAAGAGGATTGGCTTGATGATTCCTGCGCCCAGACACCAGTACTCCCAAATAGTAAAAATTGAATTGTAACTGCAGCTGCTATTATCCTTTTAAACAAAACCTTCACATCCCAACTCTCGAAGTCTTTTAAAAATAAACAAGGATTATCTCAAATTTAAAGCCAATCCACCTTCTTATCAGATAAGAAGGTGGATCCTGCTTCACTTAGTTAGCTGACTGTCTTTGAACAACCGTTGAGGAAGAATTTTGGCTTTGGCTTATGTTAGACCCGCTTGCACTTTGCTCCTGTCTGGTGCGGTTACGGTTTCTTTGATCCTGTTTGTTATTTCTTCCCTCAGAGTTTTGAGAGACTTTTGTTGTATTGGATGAATTTTGATTTTGTTCAATATTGCTGCCTGCCGCTGCAGAGCTCTGTTCTGTCTCATTTTTGACGGATTGCTCCTGATCATTGCCGCTGCCATGTGCTTCCTGGCTTAGGTCGATATTGCTGTCAGAATTTTGGTTCTGATTGATTCCAGTACCAGCACCAACAGTAGTCTGTGTTGTATCGGAATCGACATCCTGCTCCTGATCATTGCCTCGGCCACCTGCTTCCTGCTCCAGCTCTACATCAGTATCTGCTTCCTGGCTCTGGCCGATCAATCCGCCAATTGCTCCCGCTGACTGCTCTGTGTCCACATCTGCATCCTGGCCCTGATCATTATTTTTGCCGTATGCTTCCTGCTCCAGCTCAACATCAGTATCTGAATCCTGCTCTTGGCCGATCAATACGCCAATTGCTCCCGCTGACTGCTCTGTGTCCACATCTGCATCCTGGTCCTGATCATTATTTTTGCCGTATGCTTCCTGATCAAGGTCAACATCCGTATCTGCTTCCTGGTCCTGGCCGATCAGTACGCCAATTGCTCCGGATGACTGCTCTGTGTCCACATCTGCATCCTGGTCCTGATCATTATTTTTGCCGTATGCTTCCTGATCAAGGTCAACATCCGTCTCTGAATCCTGCTCCTGGCCGATAAGCACACCAATTGCTCCCGCTGATTGATCCGTATCCGTTTCAGCATCCTGGTCCTGATCGTTTAGCAGGCCGTCTGCTTCCTGCTCCAATTCAACTTCACTATCAGAATCCTGCTCCTGGCCGATGATTATGCCAATTGCTCCGGCTGATTGATCCGTATCCGTTTCAGCATCCTGGTCCTGATCGTTTAGCAGGCCGTCTGCTTCCTGCTCCAATTTAACTTCACTATCAGAATCCTGCTCCTGGCCGATGATTATGCCAATTGCTCCGGCTGATTGGTCAGTATCAGTTTTTCCATCCTGGTCCTGATTGTTCAAATCACCATAAGCTCCCTGCTCCAGCTCTACATCAGCATCTGAATCCTGCTCCTGGCCGATGAGACCTCCGATTGCTCCTGCGGATTGGTCAGTGTCATTGTCTGCATCCTGCTCTTGATTATTCCAGCTGCCATATCCGGTCTGCCCAGAACTTGTGCTGCTGTCTGCATCCTGGTCCTGGCCAATTACTGCGCCAATCGCACCGGCTGACTGGTCTGTATCATTATCAGAGTCCTGGTCCTGGTAATTGCCAGCTCCCTCAGTATCCTGATACTGATAACCTTCGCTGTCAGCATCCTGCTCTTGACCGATAAGACCCCCGATCGCTCCAGCAGATTGCTCAGTGTCATTGTCTGCATCCTGATTCTGGCCATTCCAGCCTCCATAGCCATATTGCTCGGAAACGTTGCTGTTATCTGCATCCTGGTCCTGGCCAATTCCGATGCCTGCTGCACCTGATGCCTGATCAGTTTCATTATTTGAATTCTGGTTTTGGGAGTTTCCAAATCCTCCTGTTTCTTGATACTGATCACTAAAATTGTCATTATCCTGGAACTGGTCGAGGCCTATCCCTAGCCCATCCGCAGACTGCCTGGTTGAATTGTCAGCGTCCTGATTCTGTTTTAAATATTTGCCCCATGCGTATTGATCTCCCCAGTGTTCGTTATCACTTTTCTGCTTTTGGGAAATTAGCCCTCCAAAAGCTGACGAAGTTTGTACTGTTCGTTTTCCTACATCCTGGTTCTGTCTGACTCTACGACCTTCTGCCTCTTGATTTATATCGGTATAGTTGTCTCTTTCAGTATACTGCCACACGAATTTAGAATTTTTAATGCTCTGATCTAAGTATGAAAACTCTTTATAGTTTTGCTTTTGTTCCATATTGGTTCCATCTGCATGGTGTGTCAAATAATCTCTTGAATCTACATTATATTTTTGCTTCACATTACTGCTGCTCGCAGAAGCTGCCCCGCCTCCAATTACAGAAGCAAGGATGAAACTAGTGCTTAATACCTTTAGAAATCTACCTTTTTTCATTTTATTACCTCCAAAAGTAATATTTTCCACAAGTTTAGTATAGTGGAGGCAGATTTCTTTGAAAAAGTCCATTTTGGGTCAAAATACTTTATAAAGAACGTTTTTGTTGGCTATATTGCCACTTTCCTATTGTTTTCTTAGTTTCTCATATTTTATTTAGAACATATTGTTCATTATTATGAACTTATTCACCGAAATAAAAAGGACCACCCTTTGTGCCGTAAATGAATGACAATTTTTCACATCTAACCTCTAGTCTTTAACGACCATATTTGCTATTCTAATAGTTAGGTTTTATATTATCCTTGGAGGTAGACAGCTTGGCCAGACCAACTAAAAAGAAGAAAAGAACATGGCTTCGAATAACTGGAATTGTTTTATTTCTATTAATTGCTGGTGCCGGTGCGTACGGTTTTACAGTTTATAAATCATTGACAGATGCAGTCGAGACGATGCATGAGCCAATTGAGCGAACGAAATCCGAAAAGCGGGAAGAAGTAATCACCCTTGAGAAAAGAGACCCTTTTTCAGTCCTTATGCTCGGAGTTGATGAACGCGAAGGTGACAAAGGAAGATCTGACACGATGATTGTTCTCACTGTAAATCCGGAAAAAAATTCCGTTAAAATGCTCAGCATCCCAAGGGATACCAGGACAGAAATTATCGGCAGGGGCACTGTGGACAAAATTAACCATGCATATGCTTTCGGCGGGATTGAAATGTCGATGGATACGGTTGAAAACTTCCTTGATATCCCTATTGATTATTATATGAAGGTCAATATGGAAGGCTTTAAAGATATAGTAGATGCAGTTGGCGGTATTACCGTCAATAATGATCTGGATTTTACATCCGGCGGGGTTCAATTCCCAAAGGGGCAAATCACTCTTGATGGTGAAAAAGCTCTTATATATACACGGATGCGCTATGAAGATCCAAGAGGGGATTTCGGGCGGCAGATCCGGCAAAGGCAAATTATCCAAGGAGTCATTGATAAAGGCGCAAGCGTTTCATCTCTGACGAAGTTCGATGATATATTTGAAGCACTAGGCAAAAATATAAAAACCAATGTAACCTTTAGTGAAATGGTAGATATACAAAAGCATTATAAATCGGCCGGCAAAAATATCGAACAAATGTCAATTGACGGTACTGGAAAAAGGATTGATGATATTTGGTATCTTTTAGTGAGCGATGAAGAGCAGCAAAGAATCCAAACAGAAATGAAAGATCATCTTTCTGTACAATAAAAAAATGCAGTCCAGCTATGGCTTGGACTGCATTTTTTATTTTTCCTTCAAAAGGAACATAAGCTGCTCCTTTATTTCTTCCATAAGCTCACCAACAGTCAATTTCTGTTCTTGCTCTGCCTTTTGCAGTGCGAATTCAAGAACCTGCCCAAACTGCTCTTCTTTTTTCATCTGTTATATCCTTTTCCTATCATTTTTGTTCTTGATAAAGAATCTTATTAACAATATACTAAATTTGTAAAATATTGTCTATACTGATTTAGTAAATTAATTTAATACATTATTAAAATTACAATAATCATAACAAAACAAAATAACAGGAAGATGTAAAAAAGATTCCAATTTGGTGACAGGTACCCCCCGAAATATGTCGAATACATCCAGCGTAACACCAAAGTAGAAGATATATAGATGGATGTTGCCTGACACCAGGGGCACTCCCCTGAATTAGAGCGTTACCACTGATCTGTATTCCTGCAGCGCCGGAATCTTCCGGACGATTTCTCTCCCAATTTCAATAGAAGCTGTCGCTGCCGGTGACGGGGCGTTGCAGACATGGATGCTGCTTTTGCCGTTGACGATGAAAAAGTCATCAACAAGGCTGCCATCGCTTTGGAGTGCCTGGGCGCGGACGCCGGCTTCTGCCGGGACAAGGTCGTCCTCCTGGATATCCGGCATGAGCTGCTGGACGTTTTCCACGAATTTTTTCTTGCTGAAGGAGCGCACCATTTCACCGAGGCCTTCCTTCATATATTTAGAAGCAATCTTCCAGAAGCCCGGATAACCCATGACTTCGGCAAAATCCCTCAGGTGGAAGTCGGTCTTTTTATAGCCTTCCCGCTTCAGGCTCAGCACCGCATTGGGACCAACATCGACGGCCCCGCCGATCATCCTTGTAAAGTGGACGCCAAGGAATGGGAAATTCGGGTTTGGGACCGGATAGATCAGATTATTGACGAGCCCCTTTTTTTCTTCCTTCAGCTTGTAATATTCGCCGCGGAACGGAACGATTTTCAGGTCGACATGGTAACCTGCAAGTCTTGCGATCCGGTCGCTCTGCAATCCGGCGCAATTGATCAGATACCTTCCCTTTATTGTTTCCCTGTCTGTCTCCACCGCCACTTCATCCTTCAGCTCTGTGATGCTCCTCACTTCATTGGAAAGCTTGATTTCCCCGCCATACGTGCGGATGATTTCGCCCATTTTCTCTGACACCTGGCCATAATTAACGATCCCGGCCATCGGAACATGAATGGCTTCCAGCCCGTTCACATGCGGCTCCTTCTCTCTCAGCTCTTCCCTCGTCAGCTTCCTGACCGCCAGCTCATTCTGCAGGCCGCGCTGATATAGATCTTCAAGCAATGGCAGCTCCCTCTCATTCGAAGCTACAATTACTTTTCCGCAGATATCATGATCAATATCATGAGTTTCGCAAAACTCGGCCATAGAACGATTGCCCTGCCTGGCGAACCTGGCCTTATAGCTGCCCGGCTTATAATAGATGCCTGAGTGGATCACTCCGCTGTTGTGCCCGGTCTGATGGGCGGCAACTTTCTTTTCCTTTTCTAGGAGGACCACCTTTGCATCAGGATTTTTTTCATATATAGCCATGCCCACTGAAAGGCCGACGATCCCTGCGCCTACAATAATATAATCGTACATTTGACCACACCTTTCCTAGTTAATGCCGCAGGCTTCCGCCAGCAGTTCGACAAGATGGAGAACCCTTACCTGCCCCTGGAGCCCTTCCCGCTCCACTCCGAGCAGCATCTGCAGATGGCAGCCCGGATTTGTGCTAATGATCAGATCTGGTCCCGCCTTCTGGACGTTCCCCATCTTCCTGTCCAGAATCTCCATTGACTCCCCATAGTGCACAATATTATAAATGCCGGCAGAGCCGCAGCACATATCCATTTCCGGAAACGGCCTGTATTCCACTCCGGGAACCTTATGGATCAGGCTGACAGGCTCACTCGCCACCCGCTGGACATTTTTCAGATGGCAGGATGGCTGGTAGACTGCCTTCCCCCTGATTTCCTTCTGGAAAGGAAGCTCCAGCCTGTCGAGGAGGACACTGATATCCTTGCATTTAGCGGAAAAGGCTTTGGCCCTCTCATGCCAGCTGCTGCCCATTTCAAACAGATGATGGTATTCCACAAGGGCGGCACCGCAGCCGCCAATACTGTTAATCACATAATCTACCTCATATTTCTCAAAGGCTGCGATATTCCTTTTTGCCAGCTCCACCGCTTTTTCACGCTCGCCGCTATGCTGATGGAGCGCCCCGCAGCAGGTCTGCTCATCGATAAAAACAACCTCGCAGCCGGCTGCTGCCAAAAGCTTCATGCTCAAATCATTCACCTTGGAAAAAACGGCATCCATGACACAGCCGGCGAAAAAGCCGATCCGGTATTTAGGTTTGGCTTCCCCATACCGCAGCACATTCTGCCTGCGTCTGCCGCCTTCCGCTTTTGGCATCACCTTTTCCAGATCCCGCATCGATTCAGGCAGCAGGTGCAGCAGCTTCATTTCCCTTAAAAGCACATCTGCTTTAAGAGTCTGATAGATTTTCAGGCCGGATCCGATAAATTTCAGCATCGGCCGGTTCGGGAATATGTAGTCGAAGACAAGCTTTTTGAGTGCTTTTTCCTTAAAGGCTTCCTGCCCCTTCCGATGCTCTGATACTGCATCAAGAGCCGATTCAAGAATGCGCCCATATTGGACATTGGTCGGGCAGGCAGGCTCACAGGCCCGGCACCCGAGGCACAGCTCCATCGGCCCGGCCATATCCTCAATTGAAATCCGGCCCTCTGCCGCCATCTTGACCAGATTGATTCTCCCTCGCGGCGAGTGGGTTTCTTTTTCCATCGTTGTATAAGTCGGACAGGAAGGGAGGCAATAGCCGCACTGCACACAGCTGAAGGTTTCGGCATAAGCGAGCTTTTCGAGGACATTAGTCTGCTCAGCCATTATGCAGCACTAGCCTTTGACCGGGCTCCGGGAAAATCTTCCCCGGGTTCATGATATTATTAGGGTCCCATGCCTCTTTGATGCGTTTCATCATATCTAATCCTGCCTTTCCCAGCTCCATTTCCATGAATGGTGATTTCATGACACCGATGCCGTGCTCACCTGAAAGCGTTCCTCCAAGCTCCACCGCCGCTTTGAAAATTTCTTCCACAGCCTGCTCCACCCTTTTCATCTCCTCACTGTCCCGCTGGTCAGCTATGATATTCGGATGGAGATTGCCATCGCCTGCATGTCCAAAAACGACAAGATGGATGCCGAACCTGTCCCGGATTTCCTTCAGCCTGGCAAACATATCGGGTATTTTGCTGCGGGGCACTGTCGCATCCTCGGAAATCTTCGTCGGTTTGATCCGGACAATGGCAGGAGATACGAGCTTTCTTGCCCGCCACAGCTCCTGTTCCTCCGCCTTGTTTTCGGCTATTCTTACATCGGATGCGCCTGTTGCCGTACACACCCCGTGAACAATCTTCATTTCTTCTTCAATAGCCAGCGGATGGCCGTCAAGCTCCAGAAGCAATACAGCCTCGGCATCAAGCGGCAGCCCGAGCGGCTCATACTGCTCTACCGCATGCACAGAGGCCTGGTCCATGATTTCCATTTTTGAGGGAAGAATGCCGGAGGTCAGCACCTTCGAAATCGCCCGGCCGGAATCAACGAGGTCATGGAAGCTGATGAGCGCCGTCTTTGTAGCAGCAGGCTTCGGAATCAGCTTCAGAACCGCTTCTGTAATGATGCCCAGCGTGCCTTCGGAGCCGACGATCAGCTTGGTCAGGTCATAGCCAGTCACATTTTTCACCGTCCTGCCGCCTGTCCGGATAATTTCACCCTCGGGTGTCACAAACTCAAGCCCGATAACATAATCCTTTGTCACCCCGTATTTCAAGCCGCGCGGGCCGCCGGAATTCTCGGCCAGATTGCCGCCGATCGTCGACACATGAGCACTGCTGGGGTCAGGCGGGTACATCAGCCCGTACCTGCCGGCTTCATCATTGATCCTTGCCGTAAGCACACCTGGCGACACAACAGCCACCATATCATCCGGGAAAATTTCAAGCTTATCATTCCACAGTGAAAAATCGAGTACGATCCCGCCGCGCACAGCAAGCGGGCCGCCGCTGAGGGATGTTCCCCTCCCTCGCGGATACAATGGTATCTGGAATTCATTCGCCAGCCTGACGATGCCAGCTGTTTCCTCTGCTGTCACCGGCTGAAGAACCAGGTCGGGCCTGTAGGTGCCAAACGAGGCATCATAGGAGAAGCTGAACAGATCAGCTTCTTCTTCAAGCACCCTCTTCGGGCTGCCCGTCAGCTCTTTAAGCTTTTGCAGGCATTCAAACGGGATATCTGCCATGATAATCCTCCTTTCGCCTATTCCATATGCTCGCTCAGCGGCTCAATCCGCTCGTCACCGAGCTTGATGCGGGCATTGATCAGATGGCGCTTCATATAATAGGCCGCTGCCTTATCATTCTGTTCCATGATTGCTTCATAGATTTTCAAGTGCTCCTCATAAACCTGTTTTCTCTTTCTGGCCCTTCCGATATTCTGCTTCAGGGAAAAATTGAGCGAGCGCTGGTAAAGCTCCCGGAGGCTTTCAACCGATTGCAGCAGGAACGGATTATGGGACGCTTTCACTATTTCATGGTGAAACTGAAAGTCGGCTTCCGACCCGATGGATTGGTCGTCCTCCATTTTTGCTGCAAATGCATCAAGTGCATCCTTTATTTTTCCCACTTCCTCTGATGTAGCCCTCAAAGCCGCAAATGCGGCTGCTTCAGTTTCCACAACCGTCCTCATCTCCAGCAGGTCATACACCTGGTAAATCGATATCATTTCAAAAGTGACTGAATCCAGCATGCTCACGAGATTCACCTCGCGGACATAGCTGCCGCCGCCCTGCCTTGATTCCACAAGCCCGCCTGCCTCGAGCACCCTTAAAGCCTCCCTGATCGGCGAACGGCTGACTCCAAACATTTTTGCCAGCTCATTCTCTGACGGCAGCTTGCTGTCTGCCGGAAATTCCTTTTCCTTTATCATCCTTTTCAGCTCGTCCAAAATTTGCGCTGAAACCTTCTTTCTTTCAATCGGAGTAATCATGTAAGCGCTCCCTTTTTTTATTAAAAAAATAGACCGAAAATTAACTTGTAATACAAGTATACAACAAACTGATTCCTATTCAAATAAAAGTTCGACAATTCAAAAAAAATAATTGCCCGTGCCAGGCACCGTCCGTGGACAAATGTCCATTTCAGGTGCCTGGCACGGGCAGCTTCTGTTTATGCTGGTACTCCAAATGAGCTGTTCTTTTTAATCCTGACAAGGTGGAATATGACGGCTGCCGAGCAGATGGCAAGACCGGTGATATCTGTGATCAAGCCAGGCTTGATCAGCAGGAGTGCACCTGCCAGGAAGAAGATCCTTTCAACGAGTGACAGCTTTCCGAACAGATAGTTTCCGAGTGAGCTTGCCAGGGCGTAAATCCCAATGGTGCTTGTAATCACAACCAGAATTACAGACAGGATAGAAACGGTCTCCCCTTCGGCTGACGGCTGAAGCAAAAGGATAGGGTTGTAGGCAATCATAAACGGAATGATGAATCCCGGAAGCGAAATCCGGAGCGCCTCCCACGAAGTTTTCATAGCATTTGCGCCTGCCAGGCCTGCCGCTGTGTAAGAAGCGAGGGCAACCGGCGGCGTGATATTCGATAATGCTCCAAACCAGAAAACAAAGAAGTGGGCAGCGATTGGGTTGATGCCTGCTTCCACAAGCGCCGGGGCAGCTGTCACTGCTACGACAATATACAGAGCCGTGGATGGCAGCCCCATGCTCAGTACGATGCATGTCAGCATAACAACAATCAGGATGAGCCATAAAGCCCCGCCAGTCAGCTCGACAATATTGTAGGCAAGCGTAGATCCAACCCCTGTCATCGTTACAACGCAGATGATGATGCCGATGGCGGCACAGGCGATGCCGACCTGGATCGTTCCTTTTCCGCCTTCAATGAACGCTTCGATGGTCTTTTTAAAAGTGATCCTTGAAGACTTATCGCGGGTCAGCCAGCTTGCCACAATAACAGAACCGATCCCTGCAAAACCGGCAAACAATGCCGTTTTCCCGGCAAGCAGTGTTCCAATAACCACAATAATCGGGATAAGCAGGACACCGCGGTCCTTTAATATCTGCACGACGTTCGGGATGTTTTCCTTTGAAATTCCCTTAAGGCCCTGCTTCTTTGCTTCAAGGTCAATGGCAAAGATGAGCGCTATATAATAGAGGAAGCTCGGAATAATGGCGGCAAGTATGACCGTTGTATATGAAATGCCAAGGAATCCGGCCATGATGAAGGCCGCTGCCCCCATGATCGGCGGCATGATCATCCCGCCAGTTGACGCCGCTGCCTCAACCGCTCCGGCAAATTTCGGCTTCAGGCCGATCGATTTCATCAAGGGAATGGTAAAAGCTCCAGTAGTGGCTACATTGGCAACCGCCGAGCCGCTCAGCGAGCCTGTCAATGCACTTGAAATGACGGCAACCTGTGCTGGTCCGCCCCTCTTCCTCCCGGCAATTGCAAGCGCCAGGTCATTGAAAAGCTGGGTCGCGCCACTTACAGAAAGGAATGCGCCAAACAGGATGAACATGACAATAAAGGTTGAAGCCGTAGAAAGGGTCAACCCCAGGACGCCTTCGGTAGTCATGTACAGGCGGTACAGCAGACGCTCCAGGGAGAAGCCCGCATGTCCGAAGATCCAAGGAAAATATGTGCCAAATAAAGCATAGACGATGGCAATGAGGCAGAGTACCGGGATGAATATCCCTACCGCCCGCCTTGCAGCTTCAAGCAGGACAATGATCGTGATTCCTGCGAATATATAATCCACCAGGATCGGCTGTGATCCGCGGTCCACATGGATGGTTGTATAATTCAGCAGCAGATAGCCGAGCCCTGCAACAGCGAGCAGAATAAAAAGATAGTCTGACGCGCCGAACCGGTCCTTCCTTGACTTTTCACCTGCAGGATAAAAGAAAAATGTGAGAATCAATAGCAGCCCAAGGAAAATCAGATTGCGGTAGATTTCCTGTATATTGGACAAACCGTTTGTATAGATGGCAAATACGGAAAACAGGACGGCGACTGCAGCGGCAATTTTCCGGTAAGGGCCGGAAAGCGAGCGCACACCTCCGCCAGCCTCCTTATCCAATGCCGCCGGTGCAGCAGTAGTCGGTTCGGATTTCATCATGGTCATTCCTCCATTCACATTTATTTTGCTTCAGGCGGTATTAGCTCCTCTGGTATATCGACGCCTGCTTCTTTAAAATAGCGGTATGCTCCGGCATGGAGCGGCACTGTCACCCCATCCAAAGCCGTTTCAAGTGTCATGTTTTTCGCCGAGCTGTGCACTTCGTACATTTCATCCAGGTTTACATATAAAGTCTTTGTCAAAAGATAGATGGTGTCCTCATCCATTTCCCTGGTCGTCGACAGCAGATTAGGCTGGGCAATCGTCTGGATATCCTTATCCACACGCGGATATGTGCCGGCAGGAATGGTAAAGCGGTACCAGCTGTTGGAAACAGCATTGATCTTCTCCATCTGCTCATCTGTCACTTCGAGGACGGATGCTTTCACATTGCTGGCATACATATCCGTAACAGCGGAAATCGGGATGCCGGCAGGCAGTGAGCCACCATCAAGGCGTCCATCGCGCATGGCTGAAACAGTATCGCTGTATCCAAGGTACTCAGGGGAAATATTCTTTTTCGTCAGATTCAGGCCTTCCATCATGACAAGGGTCGACTGCTCCGTACCGCTTGCCTGCGGACCGACAGAAAAGCTTGTCCCATCGATGTCTTCAATTGTGCCGGTCTTTACCTTATTGTCCATCAGCACAAAATGCTCGACATTCGGCCAAAGCATGGCGATTGTGCGCAGATCCTCATAGCGCTTGCCCTCAAATGTGCTTTTTCCCTCATATGCCTGGGTGGAAATCAGACCCTGCAGTATGGCAAGCTGTGCTTCCCCATCCCGCAGCAATTCAATATTCTCAATAGAACCTGCAGAAGACTGGCCGCTCGCCTGCACTTTCTCATCCTTCAAATGGCTGCTCCAGACATTCGCCATCCCAACCCCGATCGGATAATAGGTCCCGCCCGTCGAAGCCGTTGCAACAGAAACAAAGGTCTTGTCCTTATTGCCCTCCGCCGTTCGCACTCCCACTACAGCCGCAGCCGCCAGGATGACGATAGAAATAATCGCTTTCCATTTCTTGCTCACCAACAAACATCAGCCTCCTCAATATGTAAGCGCTTCAAAACTTGTATTACAAGTATACAATATTACAAGAAATATTCAAAGAAAATTCACAAAATTAAAAAGACACTTTCTCCACCTAGTTTAGCTGCTATGTCCTCAGCCGCAGTGTCGCCGCAGTGTCAGGCACCATAAATCAAAAAATTTTCCCAACTTTATGTAATTGTAACTTTCTTCCTGTTGATGTATGATAGTGCCAAAGACCCACACACCTCTATTAATCCGCATCCTGTCATTAATCAAACGTTTGATTAATAGAATATTCTTACACTTAATCCCTATTGCTGGTATACTATTCCTACGGGAAAAGTAGGAGGTAAAAAGCATGAGAATCGGAGCGCTTATACAGTATTACCGTACAAAAAAAGGGATGACCCAAAGGGAATTGGCCCATGGTGTCTGCTCCATCTCCCACCTTAGCAAAATAGAAAACAACTCAAAAGAAGCCCATGATGGCACGATCGACTTGCTGCTGAAGAAGCTTGGCATCACTTTACAGCAGGCAGAAGATAAACAGGAACAGATCGAGAGCATGATCGAGGATCTTACCGCCAAGCTTATCTACTATCAGAAGGAACAGGCTGAAGAAGCTTTCCACACCCTGTATAAAGCAGAAGAGCTGATCACCTTTACTCCGTACATAAACTACTATTCTCTCTGGAAATACCGCTATCTTATCTTCATCGGCGATATAAAAGGGGCAGCGGCCCAAAGAGAGCATCTAAGCAAAATAAAAAAGAATTTTTCCCAACATGAAACCTATTTATACAGCTACTTCAATGCGTTATCTTTAATACAGACAGGTCGGCTGGAAAAAGCAGACAAAATCCTCAGCACTCTGATTGATGATAAAGTGAAGCAAAGCGCCATCGGGGCTGGTGATTTGTTTTACCATTACGGACTTGTCAAAAGCATGAAGGAAGAGTCAGGGGCAGCCGTCCACTATGGAAAGAAAGCACTGGGTCACTTTTCGGACCAGTTCAATTTCAAGCGGATTCTCCATACCCTGATGCTGCTGGGGATCAATTATACACATTCCGGCATTTATCATGAGGCAGCCGAATGCTTCAGGCATCTGCTCCGGAACATTGAGGCACTGCAGATTGAAGCAGCCCTGCTGCCGCAGATCTACCATAATATGGGCTATCTGTACAGAAGAACAAATGACCTGAAGAAGGCCTCATTGTATTACAAAAAAAGCCTGGACCTTCATCCGATTGAGTCGTCCTACTATTTGGTCAGTCTGTATTCTTATGCCGAGACCCTTTATAAGTTCGGCGACAATGACAGCAAAACGCATTTTGAAAGACTGAAACTGCTTGCACAAAAAGCCGGCTCCAGGAAGTATGAACTGATGTCACATTATTATCTCACCAGTTTTGCGGATGAAAGCAAGGCTTTGGAGTTTTTGCAGGAAAGGCTTCTGCCTTTTCTTGAAAAGACCGATGAGCACGAGAATGAGCTGCAGGAATTCTATGAGATGCTTGCAAGGCATCTGATTCAAAATGGCGAGTATGAAAAGGCCATCCAATATATCTCAAAGTACAGGGAGGAATTACAATTATGAAGAAAAAATACTTATTTCTGCTGATTGCCGCTTTTGGTTTCCTGGTTCATTACAGTGATGCCGCTCCCCCGGACGCCAAAAGCTCATTTGCTGCATCTGAAACTCCTGATGACCGTCCCATCCAGCCTCCTTTGAAGGAAGACAGCTGATATCTCCTTCACTATTTTCCCCTCGCATACCCCTCAAGTCACAGGAAAAGAGCTGCTTCTCACTGGAAGCAGCTCTCTTCTGTTTAAAAGCGGCCCATTGCCACCTCTCAAAAATTGGCTTTTAATAGATTCCTACATTGTCCCAGGCTGTTCTCACCGCATTATATGCAGAGCTTCCGCTTCCATATAAATCTGCGGCAGACTGCAGGAGCGCTGCACGTGCATAGCTGAAATTGCTCGTCGGCGTCAGATAGACAGTCAGGGCGCGGTAGTAGATTTTTTCGGCCTGAGCCTTGCCAATGCTGCTGATCGTATAATATGCAGCCTTATTCGGGATTCCGCTGTTGATATGGACACCGCCATTGTCGGAGCTTGTGTTCACATACTGGTTCATATGCTCAGGCTGCCCGTACAATGTCGGGTTGGACAAGCTGCGGAGGGCATCGCCGGAACGTCCAGGTGTGTACACATCCTCACCCATCAGGAAGTCGCCTGGATCAAGGAAATATCCAAACACATCAGAGAAGGACTCGTTCAGTGCCCCGGACTGATACTGGTACTGAAGGTTGGCTGTCCTCTCAGTGACTGCGTGGGTGATTTCATGGGCCACTACATCCAGGGCACCGGACAGAGATGTAAATTGGGAGCCATCACCATCTCCATACACCATCTGCGAGCCGTTCCAGAACGCATTGTTATAGCGTGATCCGTAATGAACCGTTGATCGGATGGTAGCCCCGTTATTATCGAAGCTGTTGCGGTTATGCGTATTTTTATAATAATCATAGACTTTTCCTGCATAATAGTGGGCATCCACATCTGCCCTTTGATTGGTGGCAGTCCATGCATTATTGCTGTCAGCGGAACGCGAGCCTGGCAGGGAAGATCTGTTATTGGCAGTAAAGGTCTCAATGACTCCATTCATCGGCTTTGTGACATCATATAAGTAATAAGTTCCGCTTGAAGAGTAAGTATTCAATGTTTTGCTGTCGCCGAGCACGCCGGTGCCTGTTCCTGAAGCTGCTGCATCTGCCACAGCATTATAGGCCTCAACGATATTGCCGTTCTTCGCATCGACGAAGATCTGCCAGTTCGCCCCATACGGCTCTATGAACTGCAGCTGGACCTTATAAGCGAGAGTGTACACCCCGCTCTTTTCATGGATGACAAGGTCATTTTTCACATGCGTATTTTTCACTTCACTCTTTTTGCCGGCTTTCTCAATGTCAGCGGGCACAGCCTGATCGCTGCCTTTTGTATCCTCTTCTGTCAGATTGATATTTTTCCAGGCAAGATCAGCCGCTTCTTTTTTACTGATTGAAGGCTTTGTGTCTGTCACCTTTTCGGAAGCATCTTCATATAATTGCCCGGTCGCTGCCGTTACATCATTATTTTTATCTGTATGCACCCGGAAGATTGCTCCCTCTACCGGCACTCCATTGATAGCCTGAGAGAATTTATAATGCACCATCCCAAGATCATCTGTCTGGGTCTCGAGCAATGTCAGCTCCTTGGCAGCATCCACCTTGAAAAGATCTTTATTTTCCTGGATGAATTGCTTGACCTCATTTTGATTTTTAATCTTCTTTTTTGAGAGCTTCCCTGTTATGAACTTAGGGGCATGCTTGCCTTTTTCGGCCTGCTTTTGCTTAAGCTCCATCCCGTCCTGCATTTTTTCTGAAGGAGATAGACCGAAGGCAGTGGCTGCCGGAAATGCGGCACTGAAGGCTAAGGAAGTACCGAGTACGATTGCTGTTAACTTTTTTGGCATAGAATTATCCCCTTTTCAGCTATTATTTAGGACCAGCTAATCCATTGCTACACGTGTTAGGGATAATTCTAGTCTCGAAAGTGCCTGCCAGCAATCAACCAATATACCCAGCAGCAAGTTCTTTGCTGATAATGATTGTTTTCTTAATAAGAGGGCAAAAAGTTTCCCAATCTCTGAAAACGCCAATATTCCATAAAGGTAACATTTTGCACACAAAAAAGAGAGTTTATAGGTAAATAATTGGATCGGTATAAAAATGAATTGTTTCGTTCAAATTACTCTCTATTTTTTTCCCAATTTCACTTTAGCTGATCTGGGAATTAGATGGAAAAATTAGAGGTTAAGAGGATTAGGTATAATGGATTAGTAAAACTTTCTTTTTGTCATACTAAAGAAACATTTCTGTAACATTTGAAAAATAACTCCCTCCAAATGGAAACCTTCTTCCTCTTCATATCGTCTAAATAAGCGAAATAAGTAAAGGAGGAGTTATAATGTCGAAAAAATATGCTTTATTGTTCATGACACTGTTTTTAACTGCCGCTGGTGCATTTTATTATGAAGGAGCTCCACAAGATGTCAAAGCTACAGAAGAGAAGCCTTCTGCTAATACAGAGACTGATGCAGAAACTGATGGAAGCAAGACTACAGGCATAGCTAAAGAAAGTGATGAATCTGAAGTAAAAGCAGAGGAAAAATCAGAAGCCGCTTCATCTGCTCCTGACAATCCTGACAATAAAAATACTGAACAAAAGGCAGCAGATCAGCAGCAGCAAACGGCCCAAAAGGAAGATACGATCATAATCGATGGCAGGGTATATGAAAATATTATGGATGAGGAAAAATTTGCACATATGAGCGGAGTGGCTTCCAGGCATGGAGCAATCCTGTATGCCCTGCCTGAAACTGATATGTTTGTCATAGTAAAAAATGGTGAAATAATTGTCCAGATGAGCACAGGAATAAAATCATCTTCAACAGAGTATGCAGGCATCTTGTCAGAACTATTTTCTGCAGGATTTGATGAGTATAAAAAAATCCAGGAGAATATCTTATTTGCTGCAGAAACAAATGCAAATGTGAGAGTGGATTTTGGAGATTATATTGCCTATTCCATCACGGTGGCTGAAGGAAGAATAAGAGTAACGTGGTAATAGAGGTTAGATTAAGAGTTTGAAAAGCTTACTAAGATAAATGCAAAAGGGTGCCCGTTTAGAAGGCACCCTTTTTTATATTATTTGTAAACCTTGATTTTAATAGTTTTGCTGCCCCACTGAAGTGCTTTCTGTCTGCTTGGGATAAATACATCAATTTTATTTCCTTTAACTGAAGATCCTTTGTCAGCGGCGATTGCTTCACCATATCCTGGTACAAATACCTTTGTGCCAAGTGGAATCACTTTTGGATCCACAGAGATTGCCTTGATCCCCGGGTTCTTTTTCAGGTTCAATCCGGTTGCTGTAATCCCGCTGCAGCCTTTGCAGCTGGCGGTATAGGCAGTTGCCTTCACTGTAATTTCCTTATATGCCCTTGCTTTTGATGCGGACACAGATTTTACTGCTGTTTTAGCTGAGGAAGAGACTTTCAAAACCTGGTTTATTTTTATTGTGTTAGAGGTAAGGTTATTTAAAGATTTGATTTGCTGAACAGTAATATTATGTTTCTTAGAAATCCCCCAAAGGGTATCTCCTTTTTTTACCTGATATGTATTTCCAGAGGCGAAAGCTGCGTTTGAGAATCCAAAAACTAGGAAGGTACATGCTGAGATATAAAGTAGTAGTTTCTTCAAATCGTATTCTCCTTTAACTTCTTTCTAAGGTACATATTAGCAGTTAAAGATAACAGGAGTATTTCAAAGGTTTACTATTTATATTACAAAATTATTATTAATCTTGGTTTCTCTGTAATATAAATTATATAATTCCAACAGGTTGGGAAAAAAATATTTTTTTATTATACAGAGAGTTTCATTTATGGTAAAATTAATCATTATAACCAGCATTTCTCTATCGACAATGTTCGACATAAATAGCTATAATTCGTACATAATAAGTTTTTGGATTGGTAAGCCATAATTCTTATTCTCAAAACACCAGGGGACTGAACCTTGGTGTTTTTGCTTTTTTCAGGCAGATCAGCACGCTGTTTGCCCATATTGATATCACTAAATAGCCGTCCGGAAGGTGATCTTTAACCTTTCGGACGGCTTTGTTTTTTCATACCCATATGGATCAAAGCACATTAACAGGAATCAGGTTTACTCTTAAGCTTTAAAATAGTTTTCCAGGCTTAAGTCTTCCTTTGATGATCAGCTTTTCGCGCTTACTGTCCCTCCACAGATCAGCTGCCAGCACGAGAATTAATCCGATCATTAGCTTCAGCCCCTTGCCGTCCGCTAATTCAAAAACTAGGGACATCATGCCGTCAGCAAGGAGCGTAGTGAATAGTGAAACCCCAAGAAAACATAAATAGATGACTATCGCCACTTCAGCTAAGGCCAGCGCTCTCATTCTGCTATAACCTCCCGTATAAAAATTACAATAACGAGTTACCCCTATGCAAGGGACTTAAAACTCATGAATGACAGGTAAAAGAATAATGCCACTAAGGTGAAGCTATTAATAAATCACTCTGAATGATTTTCGCCAGGTGGATTCTTTTAATAAATTTCGACAAAATCCGGGAGGTGCCTGTCACCGCCATTTATGTTAAAGTAAGAAGATGGAAATTATGATAGGAGGATGCTTATGAGGAAATTAAGGTTGACAGCGGCGGCGCTTGCTGTGTTTGGTTCGGCTGCACTGTTTTCGGGAACTAGTTCTGAAGCGGCTGATAATGGGGTTTCAGGAAAATGCCATTATGAGCAGCAGCAGGGAGTGAACCCTGACTTCCGGACCATGAACTGCCTTTTGACAGAGACAGCTTTGAAGTATGATGTCCCTCCTGAAATTGTCAAGGCAGTTGCTGAAGGTGAAAGCAAGAATTGGAAACAGTTTGACAGCAGCGGGAATGCTATTATTACTGCAGATAACGGCATTGGAGTCATGCAAATTACGAATCAGTCAAACTATGATACTGAACGCTTAAAAACGGATGTGCTTTATAATATCCAGGCAGGAACGGAAATCCTGGACCGCATGTTTGAAAGATCTGACCTTCCGGCAATAAATGGCGGTGAGCGGGATTACCTTGAAAACTGGTATTTTGCAATTATGGCTTACAATGGAATTAAACCAGTCAACAGCCCTATTATTCAAGCAACCGGGCAGCCAAACAGGGAAGCCTATCAGGAAAAGATTATGAGAATAATAGAGGAACTGGGGCTGATCAGGCTGGCTGATCTCCCTTTCAAGACTGCCGACTTTGAATATGACAGCAATAGCTCCAATAACATAACTTTCAAAACCGAGAGCTTTGACTTTGATCTGCCTTTGACTAAAACAAAGCATAAGTTTCTGGACGGACAGACTGCGGCTGTGACTGAATCTGTCAAGATGCGCACTGCACCTACGACAGACAGCAGTGTAAAAGCAACCCTGAACAATGGTGAGAGAGTGACAATTGAAGGCCCGTTTGTCTATGAAGAAAATGCCTCTAAAAAGAACCACTTCGTCTGGTATCCTGTGAAAAGAAGTGATGGCACAACAGGCTACACAGCTTCCAGCTATTTAGAATTCAAGTTTAAAGATGTTCCTGCTGCCCATTACGCTGAAGACGAAATCTATTATCTGACAGACCGTAATATTTTAAGAGGCGTCAGCACATCCAGCTTTGGCCTGAAGCAGAATCTGACACGCTGGCAGGCCGTCCTGCTCCTTGTGCGCGCAAATGATGTTTCACTTTCAGGCAGACCTGATCCCGGATTTAAAGATGTCCCGGCAAACTATAAATATTACAGCGAGATTGCGGCTGCGGTTGATGAGGGAATCTTTGCCGGTGTAACCAAAACAGAATTCAAGCCTGATGCCGAGCTTACAAGGGCGGAAATGGCTGTACTGCTCCAGCGTTTGTATAATTTCACAGCGCCTGCCTCTGATCATCCTTTTACAGATGTAAAATCAGGAGAATGGTACTCTGATGCAATCAGCAGAATATATGCTGCAGGTATTACAGGAGGAGTAACAGAAACCAGATTCAGTCCATCCTCAAAGGTCACAAGAGAGCAATTCGCTGTCTTTTTGACCCGGTCTATGAATCCAGCTTTCAGAGTGAATAACTAAGAGAAACAATGCGGGCTGCCAAGATGGCAGCCCGCATTGTTTCTCTAGTTATGGTTTAACATACTCCTTGAATTCTTCTAATGTTGTTTCCGCTACTACTGGCAGCCTCGGTATTTCATATATCCGGTCGCCCCTCTCTGCCGCCTTTTTCTCAACAGTAAATGCCATTCGGAAACCAAGCTTGATGATGCTATTTACTGTTTCCGGAGAATATTCACCATAAGGATAAGCAAATGCCTGTTTCCTGCCTTCCAATTGACGGAGGCTTGTCATCAAATCTTTTTCAATCTGATTTGCCGGCTTTGTCAAAAGATAAGAAGCATCTTGATTAAAACGGTTTTTCTCCCTTTGATGGAGATTATAGGTATGGCTCTGATACTCGAAGACATCACACCCTTTTTCTATTTCATGCAGGCTCAGATACTGGATTCCCCCCGGCACATAAGGATGGAGCTTGCTTGTCACATACCCGGTAATGATAAAGCTGACGGCTGTGAAGTTGTATTTTTTTAAAATCGGATAAGCTTCTATATAGTTATCCTTATAGCCATCATCAAAGGTAATGACAACGCTCTTAGCAGGAACATCCTTTTTTCTTGCCAAAAAATCATATAGCTCAGATAAGGTCAAAGCTGTATAGCCTTCCTCCTGTAAATAGGCCATTTGCTTTTCAAAATCTTCCTTTAGTACAACCATTGGATTCAGTTTACCTTTAACATAATGGCTGTCTGACAGATTCTCCCTGCTGACAATATGGTGGTACGACAAGACAGGAACCTTAACCGCGGCATCCGCCTCATTTGAAAACTCCCTTTTTATGCTGTCCGGGCCGCATGCACCAAGACCGAAAGACCGGTCTGCCGGATATAATCCTTGATGTTCGACTGCCAGAATATCATACTCATCAACTACAAAACTGAAGCCTGATACCATCAGAATTATTAACACCAGGAATCCAAAAGCGAATGCTCCCTTTGCTGCCTTTATGCTCACGCCTTCTCTGCCCCTTTCCATGCAAGTTTTCCAGACCTTTCAAGCTTATTCCAGCTTTTAGATTTATGAAAAAAGGACACTGTCCCATAAGCGACAAATATTAGATTCATAATGCGGTAGAACAATATATCCGCCGGCAGAAAGATAAGGATCCTGAGTATATCCCTTTTCCGAAAAGTGACTCCATGCAGATGGCTGATAAACAATGTTGTAAAAAATTGGTAGATATACAGGAAGACGGCTCCTGAGCCGAGCATGAGCACAAGCAGAAGCTGATCCTGATTCAACAGCAGCATGGCTGGTATGGCAAGCATCGGAAAAGCATTCAATGTTCCGACGAGAAACTGGTCAAATAAAAAGACAATGGAAAAGCCAAAAGGCAGCTTGCGAAAAAAAGACTTCCGGTATTGGATCAGGCAGTCAATAAAGCCTTTCTGCCAGCGGACCCTTTGCTTGAACATATCCCTGAGCGTACTGGGGCATTCAGTATAACAGACGGCTGATGGGACGTAAGATATTCTGTGGACACAGCCATGTTCTTTGATGAGCTTCTGGATCTTAAGGGTAATATCCATATCCTCGCCAATCGTTTCCCGAAAACCGCCAATTTCAAATAGGACTTCACGGCGGAATGCTCCAAAGGCTCCTGCTATGACCGTCATGGCTCCGAGTGATGCCTGGGCCCGCTTATGAAGATAAAACGCGGTTAAATATTGGAGAAACTGAAATTTTATGATTCCTTTCAGCTTAAAGGTAGGTTTAAGATGATGGACGTGCCCGCTGAAAGCCTGTGCGATGAGGACATTTCCGCCGCAGGCAATGATGCTTGGCTCTTGGAATTCTGCATTCATTTCAGAAAGGCTGTTCCTCTCCAATATGCTGTCTGCATCAAGTGTAACAACAATGTCATTATGGCTGAAGTTGATCCCTGCATTCAGGGCATCTGATTTACCGCCATTCCGCTTATCAATGACATAAATATTGGAATACCTTTCTGATTGGAAAACTGCTGTTATTTCTTTATGCTCCAATTTCCTTGGAAAGGCTCTCCTGCATGGCACCAGGGACAATAGATCAGTCAGCATGCCAATTGTTTGATCGGTTGAACCATCATTTACAATAATCAGCTCAGATTCCTGATGCCTCAGGCCGCAATACCCGATGATACAGGACTCGAGAACTTTTTCTTCGTTAAAAGCCGGCACTATAACGGAAAAGCTGTACATCTGCCTGACATCCTTGCGCTTTTTTTTCTCTTCCTTGAATAAAGGGATTAAAATATACAGGGACTGCATAAGAACAAAGGCAAAAAAGACGATGAAAGATGCATACAGCAGTATGATCACTGGGCTTTCCCTCCTTGTTGATATACCCGGACATAGTCAATCAGCAATTCCTTGGGATAATCCTCCTGCGGATCAGGAGGCCCCGGCCAATTGCCTCCAACAGCAGTATTCAAATACAAGTACAGCGGAGTGTCGGGAGAGTATTTCTCCGTTTTAAAAATGGGCTTTCCATCTACCGTCCATACAATCCTTCCCGGTTCCCATATAATGCCATAAACATGGAATCCTTCAGAAAAATCTGTCTCGCTGGTCAGTTGACTGTAATCTCTTCTTTGCTTGCCGTTTTCATCCTTCCAATGAACGACAAAATATAGTTCTTTCGGGTTTTGCCCGATATTTTCCATAATATCAATCTCAGGCAGCCAATCCTCATCAGAATTGACAAGCCAGAATGCTGGAAAAATTCCTCTCCCTTTCGGAAGCTTTGCTCTTATTTCAATTTTTCCATATGTAAATTCAAACTTATTCTCAGTGGTAACAGCTCCGGAAGTATAGCTCCTTCCCTTATAAGGCTCCTTCCTGCTGGAGATAACCAGCAAGTCATCACGGACATCAATATTTTCAGGAAGATAATACTGCCATTCACCATTTTTCTCTGAGGGCCAGTTCTGCGGGGTCCATTTGATCAGGGAAGCCTCACTGTGAAATTCATCATTCCAAACAAGATTCCACCCGCCCTCTTCTTCGTTTTTATTTACAGCTGCGGGAGGTACCTTAGCTATGCTTTCTGTACTCTTCCTAAGAGGCATCTCTCTTGCCTGGAGATTCTCCCCAAAATATTCACTTCCCGTAACAGTAAGCAATAGGCAAAGCAGAATTAAGGCTTTCATGAGAACTCCCCCTTATCGTTGATTATAAAGTTACATTTTGTAATTTATTAAGAACGAAACAAGCATAAAAAAAGACCCGCAAAATTGTCACGAAGTGTTCTCTACAAAGAACAACTTTGTTTTATAATAACAGACATTCTGACATCCGTCTACTCAAACACGCAACAATCTGAAATGGACTCTCCCTATTTCTGCAGACACTTCAAAAATTTTAATATCCATACAACAAAAACGGCATGGCCCTTGAGCCATACCGTTTTTGTTTCTGGTATTTTTTCTGCATTCATGAAGCAATCAGGCATATTGGAAATTCGACAAAATTCGGGAGGTACCTGTGCTCGACCCCCTTATAATGGACAAATAGACCATCATAATTCGGTGATATACTAACATATAAGGGGGAATTAAAATGAACAAGCCTACTCGTAAAAGACACCTTGATCCCGATAT
>NZ_JAIVAP010000009.1 GCF_020171945.1 Bacillus infantis
GGCTTCCTTCAGATTCCACGTCACCGTGGACACCCTTGCCTTCAGCTAATGGTTCGCATATCCCAACGCCCATAGCGGACTTGCACCGCCTAGTTGATGAACATGCCCGGCACACAAAAGAGCCAGGGGGTCTGTCCCCCTGGCTTGACAAAAATTGAATAGTAACTTAGGATAAACTGATCAACCGTTCAAAATAAAAAATAACCATTCAAACTTTAAAGGATGAATAGGGATGAAAAATAAACAATATTTAATAGCGGATGCACGTAAGGAACAAATTATTAAAGCTGCAATAGATGCATTAAGAGACTATGGTTATATAAACACGAGTCTTTCTAAAATAGCTGATAAAGCAGAAACCAGTACAGGGCTTCTATCGTATCATTTTTCAGGTAAGGAAGATTTAATGAATAATACCTTACTTTATCTGGCTGAACAAGAAAAAGCCTTCATTAAAGAAAAAATAGATAATCAACAAACGTATACCGATAAATTAATGGCGTTTATAGAGGAAGGCATTGCGTATCGGGGCATAAAGCGTGAAAATACGACAGCATTGCTGGAAATTGCTTTCAATGTCCGCACACCAGGCAACGTACCTTATTTCAGGGTAGAAATGCATCCTGAAGAAGAGTTAAATCTTTTGTTAGAAGAAATCCTGTCAGAAGGACAAAAAGCTGGGGAATTCTGTGACTTTGATATTAAAGTGGCTGCAATGATTATTAGGGGAGCAATATCGCTCTCAATGTCCTTGCCACAGATTGAAGATGATCAAAGGTTTGAAGATTATAGTGGCAAAGTGAAGGAAAACATTTTGAAAATGATTAAATAATTTGTTGATGAAAAAAAGAACGAGTGTAAAAAAGTCTTACACTCGTTAAGAGTAAAAAAACCATGTTTTATTTATCCGAAAACTGATTGACTGATCAATATTAAAGTTAAACAATCAGCAAATATTAAGGTAAGGACATTATTGGGTGATATCCGGATCCGGTAATATGTGCCGTCAGTATAAACAGAGAGTGAAAAATTTGAGGAAGGGTTTCCCTCTGTTGTTTTTTTAATATACAAAAGGAAGGTGACGATATGCTCAAAAAGATAAGTAGATATAGAGCCGCGCGACGGGTCAAGGACGGGAACGGGCTTCCGCTAAAGAAATACCGCTGGTGGCAGCCGTTCTCCCGTTCCCTGTTTTACCTCACATTGACAAACGAAGCCGGCCGACAAATGGTGTACGCAGTGGACTTCTCGTATTGGCAGCAGTTTTTCTCAGAAAACGGTAAAGGTAAGGCCCACCTGTATCTTGATGGCAAACATTACGCTGAGTCTAAACTCCCTGCCGCCTTCGCAGTGGCTGGAGGAAGAATCGAGGTAGCATCTACGGTTTTTGGCCTTAAACGCTGCCATTTTGTCACCGGCGAAGGGACGGTGCACCAGCTTACCCCGGATGAAAGTTCTGCTGAAGGCCGACGCGCTCGTTTTGATCGCGAACACCCGACATTGAGCCGCTGGATCGGTTATATTTCATTGATTATGCTCATCGTTCCCCTAGTTCTAGCCATCCCTCAGATCATCGATGCGGTGACTCAGGTACCCCTGATAGCTCAGCGCTTCGGAACCTTCGACTCACCCATTACCTTGCCGATGTGGCTCAACATTGGACTCGGTCTCTGCGCTGCAGCAGGGAGTGTGGAGCGCGCAACGCGACTAAAATGGAACGCATTGCTAGACGGCAGCTTTTAATAGGAGCCGGGGGGACAGACCCTCTGGCCCATCTTCAAAAAGAGCCAAGGGGTCTGTCCCCCTGGCTTTATACCAGAGGGTGGGGTATATAAAGTTCTTCTAAGCTATGAATCTCTTCAGATGTTAATTTGACTGATAATGCTGAAACTGCATCCTCAATATGGGTGACCTTGGTAGCGCCAATTATTGGTGAGGTGACCTCTTCTTTTTGTAACAGCCAGGCAAGTGCCACCTGTGCGCGTGGAAGCCCGCGATTATCAGCAACCTCTGCTACTCTTTCCGCCACTTTGCGATCGGATTCTTCTGTTTTAATAAATAGATTCTTGGCCACTTGGTCAATTTCCGATCGTGAAGTCTGTTCATCCCAATTTCGGGTTAATCGACCTGCAGCAAAAGGTAAATATGGCGTCACGCCAACGCCATCATCTTTACAGAAAGGCAGCATTTCTCTTTCTTCCTCACGATAAAGTAAATTGAGTCTATTCTCCATAGAAATGAATCGGGTCAACCCTTTCTGTTCTGCTGCATGTTGAGCTTTTGCGAATTGCCAGGCTGACATGGATGAGGCACCGATATATCTTACTTTTCCTAACTTAACAAGATCATGCAGTGCTTCCATTGTCTCTTCAATAGGTGTATTGGGATCCCATCTATGAATTTGATATAAATCGATGTAGTCTGTGCCCAAACGTTTTAGACTATTATCCACTTCCGCCATGATCACTTTACGGGAAAGTCCCATTGCATTTGGACCTTTACGCATTGGAACGAATACCTTTGTTGCAATGACAACTTCGTCGCGTTGGGCATTATCTTTTAATGCCCGTCCAAGAATTTCTTCACTGGTGCCGTCAGAGTACATATTAGCAGTACTAAAGAAATTTATGCCTGAATCAAGAGCTTTTTTTATGATCGGTCTGCTATTTTCTTCATTTAATGACCATGGTGCATTACCTCTTTCAGGTATTCCGAAACTCATGGTTCCAAGGCATAATTGTGAGACTTCCAGACCAGATTTTCCTAGTTTTTTATACTCCAATTAAAACTCACTCCTTCTGTAATCATTAATGTATGGACGGTTATCCTTATTATCAGCGAGATAACTCCCATCATCACCAGGGAAGTTGACGTCTCTCATTCGAAAAAGTGCCTGTAGGAACGTTCTCATCGAGCAGTGCAAGCTTCACTGGATGACGTGCTGCCTGTTGAACAGTACCTGTTCCTTCAAAGTTGTTGAGGTCAGTTGCAGTGAAGCCCGGGCACACTGCATTAACCTTAATCCCTGTTGATTCAAGTTCAATTGCAAAAGCAAGGGTAATAGCATTGAGCGCAGTCTTTGAAGGGCTATAAACTGCCCCAAACATTTCACGATGCGTATTGCGCGAATCAGCGCTGAGTGCCAGCGATCCTGCACCACTAGATACATTTACAATGCGTGCAGCAGGAGCTCTGCGAAGCAGGGGCAGCATTGCCTGTGTGACAGCAATGACACCAAATACGTTTGTCTCAAAAACCGTGCGA
Organism: Bacillus infantis; assembly: GCF_020171945.1. Lineage (GTDB taxonomy): Bacteria > Bacillota > Bacilli > Bacillales > Cytobacillaceae > Bacillus_AB > Bacillus_AB infantis_A. The sequence goes on from NZ_JAIVAP010000009.1 coordinate 3,265, forward strand.
ACCTCTTCAAGAGATGCAACACTTGGTCTCCCAGATTTACCTACCTCTTCAAGCTTTCTGCCAATCTCCCCCGCGTGCGATATACCCGCATTGTTGATAAGGACATCGAGACGACCCAACTCGCTACGGATACGCTCTGCTGCCGCATCGATAGAATGCTGATCCGTAACATCAAGCTGAATAGCTAGAGCGCCTTCCCCAATACTTATGGCCGCTTCTTTTCCTTTGTCGAGATTTCGAGATCCGACAAGGACAGTGAATCCGTGTCTTGCAAGATCTTTTGAGATTTGAAAGCCAATCCCTTTATTGGCTCCAGTAACCAAAGCAACGGGTTTTTTATGCATGATTAACGCTCCTTTTTATACGCAGCAGTTCTTGTCGCTAATGATAAATCTTCTGTAACGTGTCCCTGCATTCAACCAGGTTGACGCATCAACCTGGAACCACTTTAACACCTTGTGGTTGATACGTCAACTCTGCTATACTTCATTTATGAAAAAACAAATGATTAGTGACGAAGAAATGCAGCTATGGCATAGGTGGAAAGGGTCTTATAAGAATATTTTTGGTCGCGTAGTAAAAGACATGACGGAGAAAACTGGTCTATCAGAAGGGGACTTTGGTATATTAGATCGTTTGGATCTTTATGGGAAAGGTAAACTTCGCCAACAAGAATTAGCAGACTCGATGGATTGGACAAAGAGTCGGCTGTCTCATCATTTAACGAGGATGGAAAAACGCGGACTTGTTTTAAGGGAACCAATAGAAACTGAAAGAGGCGTTCAGGTCATCATTACTCCGGTGGGAAAATCGATATTAGATGACGCTCGCCCTGTCGTTTCCTTGGCAATACGTGAGCACTTTTTGAATTTATTAACAGAAAAAGACATTGAGTCGATTACTAGCCTGGCAGAAAAAACAAAAACCAAGCATTCATCAACCTGAACCCCCCGCCACTCTAATGAGGAGCCGGGGGGACAGGTCCCTTGGCCCACACCATCAGAAAGAGCCAAGGGGTCTGTCCCCTTGGCTCTTTCATGTCAAGGAATGTTATCATAGTGTAATAGATTCCCCTTCCCGAGGGTATAGAGATTAACAGAGACAGGTCCCCAACTCAGCCACAAAAGGAGCCAAGGGACCTCTTATCAATTTTTATTAGGTGGGATTACGTGAATAAGAGATTGAGAACAGGGGCTTGTCTGGCAGCCATCCCCTATTTGATGTTAACAGGCTGCTCGCAATCGGTAACGTCGTCGGAAGAAGGATCAAGGATGCTTGAAGAGTCGAAGCTGCCTCTTAGTGAGATGCATTATACGCTTGACGAAGCTGCAAAGTCACCCAGGTTTGCACGTGAAGCTTCATATAAAGCAATCGAACCTTCTCAAGGGGCAAAGCCGTTGAAAACTAATTACACAAGCCAGCAGCTTGAGGAAATGCCGAAGACGCAGGCACATGGAGGCAGTACGAAAAGAAGCGTTCCTTTTGGTCAGACCCTGGCAGCTGGCGCTGAAGATCAAACAGATGGACCGCTTAAGGAACATAGAATTGTTTCCTATTATGGGCATCCCAATTCTAAAAACATGGGAATCCTGGGAGAATACAGTCCTGAAGTCTTTATGGAAAAATTGAAGGCCCAGACCAAGGAATATTCCGAACTGGATCCTGAACGGCCAGCCATCCCGGCGATTGAACTGATTTCGACCGTCGCCCAGCGGAGCCCGGGAGATGATGGTGATTACATACACCCGACAGCCAGTGAAGACATTGAAACATATGCGAAATTGGCCGAAGAAAACAACGCCCTGCTAATCCTGGATATCCAGCTTGCCCGCGATACCGTCATGAACCAGGTGAAATCGGTGGAAAAATACCTGAACCTGCCTTTCGTCCACCTAGCCATCGATACCGAATTCCATGTCAAAGAAGGGCAAATTCCCGGAGTGGATCTGGGCACAGTCGATGGGAAGGAAATTCAAGAGGCAATTGAATATGTATCAAACCTAACAGCCGAAAATGGACTGCCTGACAAACTGGTCATCGTCCATCAATTCGCAGGAAATGTCCTCATCAACAAGGACTCCATCCATCCTACAGACAACACACAAGTCGTCATCAATTTCGACGGCCATGGATTGGATGCCATCAAAAGAGCCGGGTACAATGAATTTGTGCAAAAGGAGCCTATTCAGTACGGCGGTTTTAAAGTGTTCTATAAAAAGGATGAGCCGTTGATGACACCTAAGGATGTTTTGGAATTGGATCCGGCTCCGGGGTTTGTTAATTATCAATAGAAAAGAGCCAAGGGGTCTGTCCCCTTGGCTCTTCCCTTGGCTCTTTTTGATAGTTTCGTTGTACTGTCCAGCAACAGACCCTGTAAAAGATAACCTCTTTCAATACATTGTGTATTAGGAAAAAAATACGAAAAACAGCAATGGACTAGGAGGTGAAATTTATACTACTTGTATTCATATTTATTATTGATGCTCTATATGATTCTAATCCTGAAGACATAATTGCCATTGATGAGCCTGAGCTATCACTCCATCCAACATATCAAAAAAGACTATCTAAACTTTTAGCTAGGATGGCTAAGGATAGACAAATAATTATTGCAACCTACTCACCATACTTCGTTAACCTAGAGAATCTTGCAAACGGTGCTACTATTTCAAGGGTACACTTAGAAAACGGAACCTCCACTGTTTCACAGTTGAGTAATAAACATAATAGATTTATTCAAGGGGCACTAAAAGATTACCGAAATCCACATATGCTTGGAATAAATGCTAGAGAGGTCTTCTTTTTAGACGATAATAACAAAGAAATTAAAACAGAATATAAAATAGCAACTGAAGAAATGTTTAAAAAAATTAATGAATATTTTAATTAGGGCAGATGTTCCATTTCAGTGAGACTATAAAACACTGTTCTTCCATGTTTCGTTTTCCACCTTGGAAGGTATAAATCTTGAGAGAAAACAATAAACCTTATAAATCCCCTTCCTATGGAGGGGGTCTTTTTATGAAACTAATTGAGGAATGGATAAGGAAGCATAGCATTAAACATACTGAAAATGTCAAAGCAAAATATGTAGTTAAGTTTTTAATCAAAAGCTAAATGAAAACCAGGTTCTTAAGGTAAAGGTATCTTCTGAGAGGGAGGCTGTTATTCGAGCTTGCGATTGTGAGATTGAAGAGTATTATACTAATAGAAGTATAAAGCCCTCTCAACCTTATCCTTATATAGAATTTAACCTACATAAGATACAAAATTGAATCTATATAATCAATGAACAATGAAAAGAATAATGTATAATTAAGGAAGGAAGGGAGAATTCATAATGAAAAATTTTTTCTACAGAACTATTATTAGTATTATATTGTCAGCCATTGTCTTAACTGTTATCTTATTGCCAAATACCTTACAAGGCATTGAAGATAAGGTACCAGCTATATTTGTAGTTTTTTTGTACTCGTTATTATTTATTTTGTTATATGGTGGGATTTCTTCTATCGTAGCAGAAATCATAAGCATAAGAATAATTCGTGGTAACCGTGTTTTGATTAAAACTTTTATATATTTACTCGCCTTAATTGTATTCTCTTTACTCTCACCTTCTGTGATATTTACTATCTACGCGTTTATAATTGCAATTATATACTTTGTATTAGACGAATATTTAAGAAAAAAACAAACCCAAGTGTAAGTTTAATTTCACTTGGGTTTTGTTTTTTTAGTTATAGATACTAAATTCTATAGATGCATTTGGCATTGGTGGAGCCAGATACAGTAACCCTTTATTCGCATGCGTAAAAATAGTTATTTTCGCATCAGAATTTGGAATGTATGCGTACATTTCATGAGCTGGAGCCTGATCATGCGTTCCACTTATTTGGATATCTCCGTCATAGCTTACAGCTCCTACATAAGTATAATCAATTACAGGCGGTTCCGCACCAATAATATCAAAAGGGTCTCCAACTGCATGTACTACTTTCCAGGAAACAAAAGAAGAAGTGGCCTCAACATTAGTTTTTGACATTGTATAGCTCGTTTGAGTTTTAAGATCCGTAGTACCATTACAATTGTATCTTGCACTTTGGCCTACATCTCGAGTTACCCAACTAGTTGATGCGGTAGAACTTCCTGGAAAATAAGCTTGTACTTCCGTTTTAGTTCTATATTTTGAACTATTAAATGCAAAGGTTCTACCGTCCCCCCTAAAAGTTGGACAAGATAAGGGGTTTCCTGGAATACCAACTTTTACATCTGGAATAAAGGTAACGTATCTAAAGTTATATTTCTGAGGAGTTGCAGCAGCGATAGAATAAGTCTGTGCTCCAGCTAAACTTTGGTTATTTTCTTGTCCTTCGCTAAATGTTTTTACAATCTTCCCCAAGTCAAATGGTTCGTAAGACAAATCTCTAGCGATATCGGGAGTAACTGTCCACCCACTCACTTTAGCCTCTTCAATTGCTTTAAAAGTTTCTGCCTCGCTCTTCTTTTTCTCACCTAATACACGATACGTGTAATATTTCCCTGGTTCAATATCAGTATCAACGTATTGATTTCCCCTCACTTCACCTAGATATTTATCATCTCTGTAAAGGTCTACAGTACCATCTTCATCTGGTAAATTTTCATCCCACTTAATTGTTACCTTGTTTCTTTTGATTACTGCATCAATTGTTGTCTCATCCAGTAATTTTTCTTTCTTTGCTACTTTCAAAAGTGTCTTCTTTTTATCTGCTTTAGTCATGATCCTTAATTCTACTTGATCTACAACTTTATTATTTTCATCTAATGAAACAAGTAAAAACTTATTTTGCTTCTTTGGAGTCAGTTTTTCAACTGTAAATTCATGTTCAGTTCCAGACCATAGTTCTTTTTTTCCCGAAAATAGTTTAAAAGCAGGAGAATCCGACTCCCACTCAATACGCACACTATTCTTGCTAGCCTGATACTTTACTTCCAAATCACTAGATGCACTGGCACTGTTTAGAGAAAAAAATAATCCCATTAGTACCATGAAACCTGTTAAAAATACTTTTTTCATACTTCTCCTCCTGTTTATCTAAGATTGAAATACCAATAAATTACAAGTAAATTATTAACATAATAAAAACTATAGAGAATCAGTAGAAAGTACTATATTTGTATACTTTATTACAAAAATGTATTTAAAACCCATATACATTTAAGAGAATCTGCTTTAAAAGAAAAGTTTATCACTTTCAAAAATACTGCGAATACTTAAGATTGATTTTTTATATACCTTACTTTGTTAAAGTATCTGAAATTAGTCTTAGATTTCTTTTTCTTTAAATGACTATGGGAACACTCAAGGATTAAAATTACTATATTGGAAAAAAAGCATTTATAAAGTATATAGTTTAGGTCTAGTAAGAGCTTTTACTATCGGCCCCTTTTCAAACAATCCAATTTTTTTATAAAATAAAAGCCCTCTCTTTAAGAAGGGCTTTGTTCATTTTTTTGGAAATCCTTTCAATGACTATGCTAACTTCTATTAATCATAATTTGATCACAACTTCCTCTCTTTTGTACTTTTTCCCTCACCCCCAAAACCGCCCCACCTCCTTCTCAAACCCCAACCTCACCATCCCCACCGGCCCATTCCGATTCTTCGCGATATTCACCTCCACTTCATTCCCCACCTCACTCTTGCTGTCATAATAAGCATCCCTATACAAAAACAGCACCAAATCCGCATCCTGCTCAATATTGCCTGAATCGCGCAGATCAGAAAGCCGGGGACGTTTGTCCGCCCTTGACTCCACTCCCCTGGACAGCTGCGACAAGAGGATAATCGGAATCTTGAATTCCTTCGCCATGCTCTTCAGTTGCTTTGTGATGTACCCGATGGTAAGGTCGTGACGGTCAAAGCGCTCCTTGACGGTAATGAGCTGCAGGTAGTCAATGACGACAAGGAAGGGCTCGGTGGGATGCTCACGCTTCAGGTTCATGATATGCTGGCGGATTTCCATGAGGGTGACGAGACCGTTTTCCTCCACGGCCAAATTGGCTTTATACACATTGTTCATGGCTTCCTGCATCCTCCCCATCTCTTCAATCGACAGGTATTTATGAGGATTATGCCATTTCATCATATTGATGCCGGACAGGCTGCAGAGCAGCCGCTGGAAGATCTGCTTTGCGCTCATTTCCAGTGAGAAGACAAGCGATATTCCGTTCCTGCTTGCACACTCCCAGGCGAGCTGGATGGCAAGCGCCGTCTTCCCCATCGAGGGCCTTGCGGCGAGGATGATGAGTTCCCCTTCCTTCCAGCCTCCTGTCAGCCCATTGAGTGTTTCAAAGCCAGTGTCCACGCCCGGTAGTCCTGTCTTCTGTTCATATAGCGATTCATACAGCTGCAGCAAAAGATCATCTTTCGTCATTTTATCTTTGTTATGAATGGTGTGATATTGGATAAGCGTCTTATAAAGCTCTGCCGCTGCTTCAGGGGTGAAATCGCCAAGGAAATAGTGGGCAGATTTGCGGATCAGACCCAGCTGATAATACTTAAGGACAATCTGTTCATACTGATCAAGATTGGCAGCCGTCGGACAGCTATTAGCAACTTCCACAAGATAACTCACACCACCGGCATTCTCAATCTGGGCGCCCAGCTCTTCCACGAGCATGACCATATCAATCTTCAATTTTTTGCTCTCCAAAGCCCTCATCGCGGAAAAAATCTGCCGGTTCTCCGCCTGTGTGAAATGCTCCGGTCCCAGGGTCAGCTGCTCAATCACCTGAGGCTCAAGCAGGACTGCCCCAAGTATCATGCTTTCTGCCTCCAGCAGCTTTTCCCTCGGCTGGTCACTCCTCCCAAGGCGGTCGTAGTTTATCCCTATACCTTCTGTCCCCAATCTTCTTCTCCCCTTCCCGTTCCCATTCTTTCATCATGTCCAGCACCGTTGTCTCCGTCTCATCCCTCACATAAAGATGCGCCAGTGCCGGCCGGTAAGAATTTTGCCTGATATAAGCATCCAGCCGCTGCTTCACGGCCAGATACCTGCATTCCGATAAATGATGATTCCAGATCTCAAGGGTATCAAGGTCCATCCGCTTTCCAGGAAAAGCAAGATGGATTTCCTTGATCACCCTGTTGAACTCCTCCAGCGTCATGCATTCTCCACTCTCTCACCCAAGGCGGCAAGCGCCTCTTCCAGCCTCTGCTCCAGCACCTCCGGCGGTTCATACGATTCCAGGATCTTCTCCAAATATTTCGGGCTGTTGATCGTATCATGTACATCGCCCTGCTCCACCTTGTCAAACTGATCATCCATAAACGCTGTCAGCTGCTCAGTCGATAGCGGAGACTCACAAATTCTTTCAATCGCTGTCAAATCCATTGCTGTCAGGAAAAATCCTTTGCCTCTCCTCACCATGAAATGTTCAGCAACAGCAGCGATTTTTGCTCTCCGGACATCTTCGGAGATGCTGTTGTTGTTGTTGTTTTTATTCTTTCTTTTCTCTCTTTTATTTCTTTTCTCTATTGTGTCTTCAGGTTCGATTCGCGAGTCCTCCACGTCCGATTCACGTGCAGGCGGCAAAAAAGGATCCTGTCCGTTTTCAGCCTGTACTTCTGCCGTATTTTTTGCTTCCACTTCAGCCAGTTCACGGCCATCTGCTGGTTCCTCCACACCCATTTCAGCCAGTTCACGGCCATCCGCAGGTTCCTCCACTCCAAGCACCGTAAACAAAAACCCATGCGGAAACCGCTCCGCCGTAATCAGACCGAGCTTCTCCAGCCGCTTAATCGAACGCTGAATCCGCGAATGACTGTAAAAATCCTTCTTCTTCACATTATAAAACCACAGATCCTCCCGCAGCAGAGTGATCGAACGAACATACTGCCCCGCATTCAGCACTAACTCACCGCACGGCACCTCATCCTTCACCATCGCATCACTCTTCAGCAGCAAATACAACCGCAAATCCTCCACATGATGAAATACCTCACTCCACCGAACCTGCCTCTCAAACTGCGTCCACCCATTCATCTGCATCTGCATTCCCCAATCACTCCTTTTTGTTTGTTCACCTCTTATATATAGATGTGAATGGGAAATGGACATGGTGTGCGGAACTTTTTTTGGTTTTTCCATGGGTTCTGGTCCATTGGCTTTTTTTTGTGCCGTGGGGTCTGGTTCCTCGGCTCTTTTTGGAAGCCACTGGGTCTGGTCCCCTGGCTCTTTTGAAACATACGCGAATTTGGCCTAAGAAAATAACACCCCGCTGATCCTAGTTGTACAGCTCGCCCGCGAAACCGTCATGAACCAGGTGAAATCGCTGAAAAAATACCTGAAACTGCCTTTCGTCCACTTAGCCATCGGTACCGAATTCTATGTCAAAGAAGGACAAGTTCCCGGAGTGGACCTAGGCACAGTCGATGGGAAGGAAATTTAAGAAAAGAGCCACGGGGTCTGTCCCCTTGGCTTTTCTCCTTGAGTTTTACCATGTATTTATCTGTTAGAATTTTCGAAAAAGTATACCGAAATAGAAGACATTATTTTAATGGGTTGGAGGGATAAGTTTCTTATCCCTCCCCTACTACTCTATATTGGCTACCTGTTTTCTAAATTCATTACCTAGACAGCCATATTATTAATAAGTAGAACAAGACTTTATTAAATCTTCAGCCCACTTAACAACTTCAGGATTACTACTAATATACATTTCTTGATCGCCCCTACCATTTGTTTGCATCTCAATTCTACCATTAGGTAATTCATTCCACACGTTAACGTTATGAGTGAACTGCTTTTGCTCTCCTTTAAAGACGGAAGGCAATTCCCAAAATGATTTACTTGTTGCGTTCTGTTTAGTAAGTATTAGCTCATTGTCGTACATAAAGGTCCCCCACCCTGCCTTTCTAGGATGCGTTGAAAATTTCTTTGATGCTACATAAACGGTATTTCTTTTATTTCCATAATCGCTTCTCTTCTTAATATGGGGATGGTAAGTCGTCCATGAAGGAACTGGTTTTCTTGCCTTAATGTCTAATACTCTATCAACTTCTAAATATCCAAAAATAGCATGAACATCAGGAACGTCTTTACTATATCTCCAAACTCCATTCACCTTTCTTGCTTTTTTAAACCAACCAAAGAACAGGAATAAGTCTCCCTCCCCAACAAAGCGATTACGCAAGGTTCCTTCTGAAATTCCGGATTGTCCAAATAATCCTCGCCATCTCTCAGGTCTTTCCTTTAATATAGATTTTTGTAAATCTGGATCCAAATGTGCTTCTGAAAATAAATTAATACCCAAATCCTTCATTACTTTTAAATAGTCTTCATCTCTTGAATATTTCAAGTCCTTATAGAAATCACCTGAATCAGCCCTTGGAATAGGTAAAGAAACAAATTTATTATCTAAAATTGGACTTGGCTTTCCACCAGTAGTACTATCAAACCCTTTCCGACTTATTATTACCTTCCTTGCCATTTTCTTTGATCCCCTTCCTAAAAAACATTAAAGACTATAAAAGTGCGGCTGCTAATGAACAGAACTACTGAAAGTCATATAATGCAGTTCGCCTTCCTTCATCTGTTATTCTCCATATTTTGGAGCAAACAACTTTATGTAATTTATTCATACCTGCTCTGTTAGCTGTTATACCACCAAATTAGCTAAAGACATACCTATGCATCATTTTTGATATCTTTTGTTGTTTGTATAATAAAAGATATCATCTTCATCCTCCTCTATTAACATTTATCCCTACCCAAAGTGCAACTCTCTATGACAATTCGGACAAACCGCAATTGCGTTTTCCACTGTATCCTTCCCACCATCTGCTAATCTCGTTATATGATGGACTTCTAAGTATGGAGTTCCATCTGAAGCTCTTTTAAAGGGCGCCTCGCTTCCACATTTCTCACAAAATCCATCCGCTCGAATTAAAACCTCTGCAATAACGTCCGCACTCCGCTTAAAAGCCTTTGTTGTAACCTCATATATTTCTGGGTAAGAAGAGTTTCTATTTTTTAATCGTGCTTCCCTTTTCTTTGTATCATCTTTCATAGCCTGTTTCACGGCCTGATATAATTCCTCATCAGTATCCACAACTGTGTTTAGCCTTTTAAGTAATTGATCTATTACTTCATAATGCCTTTTGTCAATTTCAAACAATGTTCCTCTATGAAAATAAACGGTCTCACAATCATCTAACGCTTTAGTTTTTTTTAAGATCTCCCACTCTAAGACATTCTCGTAGTCTTGAATCTTTTGAAACTCTACAAATAATTCGTTATCTTCTTCGTATTTATCGACTACCTTACATAAAGTAGTAATTGCTCTTATATCTCCTGTCTCATAGGCAAATACTAAATCACCCACTTTAATCTCATTAAAACACTTTGGATTTTTGCGCTTATTCCCATCGGGATTGAGGTTAGAATAGGTTTGACATGTCCCTATCTTTATAGAAGAAAATGTCCAGCCATAGGCTGATGAATCCACGTTTAACCAGTAATATCTTGTTCTGCTTATATATTCGGGCAAAACTATATACTTCCCTCTATCAATTCTCTCGAAGTACTTCTTATAAGTTGGACTGTGAGTATTTTCGCTCGCATTAGGCAAAATCACTTTTATCAGATTCTCGCTCGCATGTATTTCCTTTCTTTCACAAAAACTTCTTACCTTTTCAGTAGTAATTGGTTCCTTTATTTCTCCAGATATAACCGCTTTTACAATCTCAAATCCTAATCCCTTGTCTCCATGTTTTGTCACTCAGTAAACAACTCCCATATTTGCTATGCCAAAAGATAAATTCAATTTTTAAGTAGTATTTCCAATTCTTAAAAACTGCCCCTATACAAAAATCGTGAACTAAAAATAGTTATCTATACCTACCAATCCACCCAACCAACCTAGACCTACTATACTCATACCACTGCGAACACAACAAATACTTCTTCCCCAAAACGCTAACAGGCTTAGCATAATACCGGCTCCGCCCAGTATGATCCATCTTGAGTTCATCAATCTTACCCATGTCCGTTACTTCCCTAAGCAAAGGAAAATTCAGGTCAAAAGTGTTTTTGGAATACCTTTTGTCCTTCAAATTCTCTATCACTGATAGTGGAACACGACCACTTTCCAAAAGCTTTCTCAAGTCTGTTTGGGCGATAACCCCTATCTTCCTTTCAAAAGCATGCACGCTTTCTACTGCTCCCGCTACAGCCACCTCTTTTTCAGCAGCATTGTAGTCTTCAAACTTTCGGACTTTCCTATTTAACCGCTTCAGCAGCCTTTTCTTTTCCTCTATCTTCTGTTCCAACTCCAACAGTTCTTTCTGCCTTCTACTGATTGTTGTTTCAAGCTTTGAAAGTTCTAAGGTTTTATTAAGCATGGGGTCCTCCTCTATACGCAACCACGATTCGACTATATCTATGTTATTATAATTATACCAAATAAACCCATATATCAGGAAAGGATCATCCATGCTAAAACAAGGAATCTACGAAGAAATCATTACAAAAAAGCTCCAAGAAGAGCTCACAGACTCCAACTTGGATTTTGATATTGGAAGGTCGCCTTTGGACGTTGAGGAAGCAAGAAAAGTCCTCTCTTCCTACATCAGCTCAGTTACCAGAAAGGCTCTAAAAGCTGTTCGCGATGAGGAAAAAAATGACCAACTGGCGCTTTTAAAACAAATCGAGACCTGCAATGAAATCATTAGCACTCTAAGTCAGCGATTAGATCACCAGGAATTTGAACAGCTAAAAATCGCCGAGGAAGGCGAGGTCTTGACTCATATCTACTCTAAGATGAACTCCATCCGAAGCATCGGCAAACAGGAAGTCATCCGTCCCATAACGCCCATCTCTGAGAGCTCGTTATTCACTGGTTCTAGCTATGAGCCGAATATGCTGGGTGAGTTGAAGAAGGAAATTGTCTCTTCTGACTCTATTGATATGCTAGTTTCTTTCATCAAGTGGAGCGGCTTGCGAATCATTTTAGAGGAACTGAAGACTTTCACTGAGCGTGGTGGCAGACTTCGGGTGATTACGACTTCTTATATGGAAGCCACTGATTACAAGGCGATTCAGGAGTTGAGTAAGCTTTCCAATACTGAGATCCGTATTTCTTATGATGTGCAGCGGACAAGACTTCATGCCAAGGCTTATCTTTTTAAAAGAGATACCGGGTTCAGTACGGCTTATATTGGCTCCTCTAACCTTTCCAATCCAGCCCTAACTTCTGGGCTCGAGTGGAATGTAAAGGTAACGGAGAAGGATTCCTTTGATGTTCTTAAGAAGTGTGAAGCCACCTTTGAAAGCTATTGGAATGATAGGGAGTTCAAAGAGTTTAATGGAGAGAATGAGGAGGACAATCAGACTCTTAAGCTGGCCTTGGAAAAAAGCAAAGTGGCTGAGGAATCGGTTCAATATCTTTTTGATATTCAGCCTTACTTTTACCAAAAAGAGATCCTTGAAAAGCTGCAGGCAGAACGGGAGGTTCATCATCGCTATAAAAATCTGCTAGTTGCAGCAACTGGTGTGGGGAAAACCGTGATTTCCGCCTTCGATTACAAACGCTTCAGGAAAGCAAATGATGGCAAAGCAAAGCTACTATTCGTTGCTCACCGTGAAGAAATCCTGAAGCAAAGCTTGGATACCTTCCGTGCCATTTTACGAGAACCAAACTTTGGGGACATGCTTGTAGGAGCACAACAACCGTCCTCCCTGGATCACTTATTTGTCAGTATTCAGAGCTTTAATAGCAAGGAACTCGATAAGCATACCGAAAGCGGTTATTACGATTTTATTATTGTGGATGAGTTCCACCATGCCGCGGCAGACTCTTATCAAAAGCTGCTCAATCATTATCAGCCGCAAATTCTCCTAGGATTGACCGCTACTCCTGAAAGGATGGATGGGAAAAGCATCCTCTCTTACTTTGATGATCATATAGCAGCTGATATGCGGTTAACAGAAGCGATCAATCAAAAGCTGTTAAGCCCTTTTCAATACTTCTGTGTCACCGACACCGTCGACCTTTCAAGCTTGAAATGGTCGAGAGGCGGGTACGATACCAAGCAATTAGAAAATGTCTATACGTCCAACGACCTTCGAAGCTCTCAAATTGTTCAGAGCGTACAGAAGTATGTCACGGATATTAGCGATGTAAAAGGATTAGGGTTTTGCGTGTCAATTGCCCACGCTCAGTACATGGCAAACTTTTTTAACAAGTCCGGTATCCCTTCTATCGCCTTGTTTGGAGGAACGGACAGAAAATCCCGTTTAGAAGCACAGCAGCTGCTTGTTTCAGGAGAAATTAAGTTCATCTTCGTCGTTGATCTATACAATGAAGGAATCGACATCCCAGAAATCAATACCGTCCTGTTCTTGCGCCCAACTGAGAGTATGACAGTCTTCCTGCAGCAGCTTGGACGTGGCCTTCGTTTATCAGAAGACAAAGATTGCCTGACCGTCTTGGATTTCGTCGGACAAGCTCACCGCAACTATTCATATGAGGAAAAGCTGAGAGCTCTGATCGGAAAGTCAAAACACTCTGTCCAGTACTATGTGGAAAACGGATTTTTCAACCTGCCAAAAGGCTGCTTCATCCAGTTAGAAAAGCAAGCGAAAGAATACATCCTTCGAAACATCAGAGCAGGTGCCAATACCAAAGGAAACCTAGTAGCCAAGTTAAGAACCTTTGATCACGATACCGGGAAATCTCTCTCTTTGAAAAATTTCCTGGAGCACTATCATCTGGACCTCTATGATTTTTATGGAGGAAATAAAGACCGAAGCTTTTCCCGGCTATTAGTAGAGGCTGGCCAGGCTGAAGACTTTAAGTATGAGAACGAGGATTGGCTGACAAAACGATTGCCAAGCTTATTTCATCTTAATTCAAGAAAGCTGCTGAAGTTTTTACAAGATTATATAGAAACAGGAAAATCCAGTGGCAAAGAAGAAGAACTGATGTTGAACATGTTATATTACTCTTTTTATCAATCCCATCCTGAAAAAGAAGGGCTTTCTTCTATTAAGGAAGGCATTGAAAAAGTATTAAAGCATTCTGTCTTCAAAGAGGAAATCAAACAGATTATTGGGGTATTATACGATTCACTTGAAACGGTAGAACTACCGCCTAACCTTGACTTCCCTTGTCCGCTTAAAGTACACAGCCGCTATTCAACTGCCCAAGTATTGGCTGGACTGGACTACAATAACGAAGAACAAAGTCCAGCATTCCGAGAAGGCGTCAAATACTTTAAAGACAAGAAGCTCGACATCTTCTTTATCACTTTAAACAAATCAGAAAAAGATTTCTCACCCTCAACGCTATACGAGGACTATGCCATAAACGAAAGATTATTTCATTGGCAAACCCAGAGTAAAGTAAGCGAGGAGAGCCCGACTGGCCAACGGTATATCCACCACCGTAACACGGGGAACAAAATCGCTCTGTTCGTCAGGGAATATAAAAAAGAAAAAGGCAGCCTCCCTTCACCCTTCGTGTTCCTTGGAACTGCAAATTATATAAAACATTCAGGGAACAAACCGATGAATTTTGTTTGGGAGCTTGAAGAAGAGATGCCTTCTTATTTGGTGCCGAGGGCTAATAAGAATATTCTGTAGTCAATTAGAATAAAATGTGCCGTGCCCTCCACATGTTTAAATGCTGTAATATATGTGGAGCAGACACCTATTTTTCTGTAAACAGTGCCCAATAAAAAAGCTATCCAACAGGGAAGTTGGATAGCTTTTTTTACGCGTATACTTTACTGATTTTTTCAATAGCAGGAATATCAGCTGGAGCCCATTCGAGAGAGGGCAATTCTTTAGGAGCCAACCACTTGATCGCAGCATGCTCAGTTAAAACCGGCTCTCCTTCAACCAACTTACAATAGTAGGTTGTTAAATGAACAATACCAAAGTCATATTCATAGACCGTATGCTCTATCTTTTCTCCAATATCTATCGTGCAATGCATTTCTTCTTGAATTTCTCGTACTAAAGCTTGCTCAGGTTTTTCGTCTTTTTCAATTTTGCCACCTGGAAATTCCCACAATAGTGGTAAAGACTTTTCCTTGCCTCTTTGAGCACAAAGAATTTTATTATCTTTAAAAATAACTGCTCCTACAACATGTATATCTTTTTTCATTATTGGCTCCTACTAAAGGGTTCATTTATTGCAAAGAATAACATAACGCCTCTAAATACTACATTAGGTCACTAGATGCTCCACTAGCTTTCCTCTGAAAATAAGCATGAAGCCGGTATTCGCAAATCTCGCTTGTAAAATTAAAAATAAGCGCCTGAAATTGATCAGGTATATTCAACCCTACATCAAAAATCCCATCCTCAAAGGTGATAAGCCCACTAGAACTCCCACTCCATTTAGTCATAGGCATACTCCCAATTAGGCTCGCTACCTTCTTCTCATCATACTCCCACATCTGTTTATGAGACTTGCCTGAGAAGTCGATCGATCTCCGGAATTCTTCACAGGTTAAGTAGTAGTGGAAATACGGGGCTGCTTCCTCTGGTGTAATGGGTTTGTACCATTCAGAAGGTCCTTTTTGCAGCATTGCTTTAAGCAAGACCATCTTATAGCTTCTCGTCATCCCGGTCTTTTCTACTTCCTTCAGCCATTGCTCATAAAGTAGATAGGCACCTTCCTCTATTTCGCTCAGCTCGTCTATTTCATAAAGGAAACGATGATAAGATTTCCATTCGTCATAATAAGCTTTTGCTCCCATTCTCCCCTGCAAATGGAGCTCTAAATAGGTGGGCCTTCTCCCCAGCTCATATTTCAGCTCGAAATAAGCCTCTTTGAGCGCTTCTTTTCGAGGCTGCTTTTTACGGGCCATTTCTGCCAGTAGATCTACAACTCTCGTTTCTAAATTTAAGCTGCAGCCCTGTGGAACTGTTGGGATAGCTTTTGAGCGGTTTCCCTTTTTACCTGGGTCTTGTTCAAACAGAGATACCTTTACGTCTGCGTTCCGATAATTCCCGATCAGATCAATGATTACGCAGTGGCTTTTATTTTCTTGAAGGCGCAGGCCACGCCCTACTTGCTGGGTGAACACGGTTAATGATTCAGTCGGTCGGACAAACAGCAGGGTGTCTACTGAAGGAATATCTACTCCTTCATTGAATAAGTCCACTGTAAAGATGGCGTCCAATTCACCTTTATCCAGCATTTTAATAGAATCGGACCTGTCTTTGCCGGTTGAATTTGATGTCAGAGCGAGTGTGTTATAACCATTTCCTTTGAAAAAGTCGGACAGAAACTCTGCTTGGCGGATAGAAGAACAAAATACTAAAGATCTATTTTGCTTATGCTTTTCCCAAGCTTTAAGAATTCGTTCCGCATAACTTTCCTTTAGCTGGACTGCCATTAGTTGCTCCTCATCATAGCGGGACCCTAGCCAGGTTATTTGGGAATAATCGGTTTCATCATAAACCCCATAATAATTGAATGGAGATAGCCAGCCATGGCCGATTGCCTGAAGGAAGTCAATTTTATATGCAAGATTGCCTTCACAAATGGAGTAAATATCTCTGTTATCATTGCGATCTGGTGTGGCTGTAATTCCTAGCAAGAATTGCGGTTGAAAGTACTCCAAAACCCTTTGATAGGTATTGGCAGCTGCATGATGAAACTCATCAATAATAATGAGATCGAAATCATTAGGACTAAAGCTTTTCATATGCTTTTGCCTGCTAAGCGTGTAAATGGATGCAAATACAGCAGCCTTATCTCCTTCTTTTCCGACGCCATTATAAAGCCCTGTTTCTAAATCAGGCATAACATTCTTAAAGGATTTTTCCGCTTGTTTGAGGATTTCTTCACGGTGAGCGATGAAGAGAACTCTTTTAAACTGTTTGGCGAAGAAAGCGGCCAGATAGGTTTTTCCGAGCCCTGTAGCCATTACCACAAGAGCTTTTCTATAGCCTTCTTTATAAGTTTTGCTGAGCTCCTCTAAAGCTTCTATTTGGGCAAAACGGGGTGCGATTTCTCCGTAAGCAGCAGGAGCCTCTAAAACAACACTCTCCGCCTCAGATTCCTTCTCCTCCGGGAGCATGAGATTTACTTCTTCCTGCTCGGTCCATACCTTCTCAAGATTAGTATGCTTTTGATGAAAATTTCTGTAGTCCCCTTTATACTCCAACAAGCTTTCATCATTAAGCGGGACAGTCTGATCATGATAAAACAGCTGAAGAAATTCTTCAGAGCCTTCTTCAAACAGCTCCTTATTATCGTTCACAAGTAAGTTCCACTCGATCCCTTTATTCATGGCAGAAGCAGAGAGGTTGGAAGAACCGATAAAGAAATGGTCCTTTTCTGCTGCTGTTTCTATTAAGTAAGCCTTAGGGTGAAAGCTGATTCCTTTGCTTTTCCAAAGTCTTATCTCAATAACTGGATGTATAGCCAATAAACTCGTTAAGGCCTCGGGCTGAGTGATATAAAGGTAATCACCTGTCAGGATTTTAATATCTGCTCCCTGCCCTGCGGCAAAATGCAATGCTGGTTCTAACAATCGTACACCTGATTTCATTGAGAAAGAAGTAAGGATATAGATCGTCTTGCCAACCATAATCTTTTCCTGCAGCTGTTCTCCTAAACGAGAAGTAACTAACTGATAGGGTTTCATAAAATCAATCTTCAACCTCAATCAAGAAGATTTTCTCTTCAAATCCTCCGCGCTTTTCGGCTTTCTTTTCACGCACCTTCTCTACCTCTTCAATGGATGAACCATGATGATGAGCAAAAGAGTGAATAATCTCCAATAGATCTGCCAGCTCTTCCACAGCATCCTCGTTGGTTTCTGCCGCACAATACTCATCCAGTTCTTCATAGCTTTTCTGCTCTAGATACTTGATGTAATCCTGATCATTTAATATTTTTGTAGAGAACTTCTTTCCGCTTTTCTCGATAATTTGCGGGATTTTATCGCGGACTAATTTGTTGTAGGTTGGCATATGTATGACCTCCTGATTATGTAAATTACAAAGACTTCCACTTTATAAAATTAGTATAACGGTAAGAGGGAGGGTTAAACAAGGCCGAGGGGAAAGGTCCCATGGCCCAGCCTAAAAAGTGCCTAGTATCTGTCCCCCCTTGGTTCGTAAATACTTCTATTCAGTATGACATTAAGATAAATAATGTAGCCTTCCTGAACTCTATCTCATAAATACACTACCCTCTACTCTTATACCACTAAGATTAAAATCATTCTGAGCTTTAGTTAATGTAAGGTCAGGCACCTATTTCAGCCAGCGATTATTCCCTAGAATAACTTTTTTAGTCTTGAACTATCCCATATTTATCTATGACTTTTCTTGGTTTTCTAGGTGTTTTAACAACTATATTTATGGCTTGTTTAGGGTGTTCTAGAATTAATTGCATCCTTTTTACCTCAGACTTCGTATATTCCTTCTTATTTAGCAACTTTGTTAGAACCTTTATAGTCCCTTCAGGAGATTCCAGCAAGTACAATTTTTTATATGACTTGAGCAATCTGATTAAGTCTCTGCGAAACTCTTTGAACAACCTTGTACTTGGTAATATCTGATGGCATCTAAAATGATACTGATCAGTTAGCTTAATTCTTAACTGCTGTTGTTTATGCTTTTTCCTTAATTTACGAACAGTTCGTGGCTTATTATTTATATAGGCTTTCGTACTCATTTCAAATCTCTGAATACAATCTGAGCCGATTTTTAATACCCTTTTCGTTTTAATATTGTAGATTACATGATTCACCTTATAAACAGCTGCACCACACAATTCACAATTAGCTGTGAAATTTACTTCAAATAGTGAAATCGTACCAATACCTACCCATTCTGTCATAGACACGTCAAACTCCTCAGATACGCTATTATTAAGTAATGTTCTGATAAAAATTTTACGTGGTTGGCACATATTTTTCTCTCCCTTGTCCTTATAGAAATGTAAAAAAGTACATTGAACAACAAAAAACCAATCTGCATCAACCGACAGTTTGGTTTGTTAAATAACTCTTCGAACATCTTTTTTATTTGATATTTCTCTATATCCGTAACTCTTTTAGGCATGTGTAATTGTTCCAATTCCTCTTCTTAAACACCCCTATTTTTCGACTACGCGGCTCGTTTAGCCTCTTTTTGCATTGTGTTTCAATTGTTTAATGCTTCACAACAAGCATATTCGAAGGACTTTTTTCTTACATAGGTTTTTTTTACAGAATTCATATTAAAAGTCTTTACTGAAAGCACAGGATACATCTTCGTGAATTCTGTCATCTTCTCGGCAATTAGCTCTAGTAATAACTTCTTCTTTTCCATGTATCCCTCACTCCCCTAAAAGCTTATTCATATATATAGGTACAACAGAAAGAAGAAAATACACAAAAGCTAAGGGGACAAGCTCCTTGGCTTTTTTTCATAGTAGAAGGTTCCTGCCCCAACACTAAAGCTTTAGCTGGTGTTGGGGCAGGAACCTTTTTATTACTAGGAATGACCTTAATGCATTAGGTAGAATAGTCAATAACCCTCACAAAGTATTTGTATTTCTAATCGGAAATATATACCACTCAAAAAAGGATGGAACTTAGTGGTAATATGAATAAGTTAACAATATAAATCTACGTTAACATTCAGAGATTTTAAGGATTATCACTTACACTTTTATAGGAGAGTACTCAAATGAAAAAGAAAATAAACTATTTAATCTCACTTTTAACGATCATCTTCATTGCCGGTTGTACCAACGCAGAAGATGCATCCAATACAAATGCAGATAAAGTTCCACAAGAAGAATCTACAGTTACTGTTAAACCAGAAGAAGAGAACGCGGCAAGTGTTCCAGCTGCCAAGGAAACATCAACCCAAACTAATAATGAACTGTTCTCAGGATATAAACTTATTGAAATTGATGGCGGTGATGTATCTGGTTATCGTGAATCCAAAGTCGTCGTTGACATTGGTTATGGGGACCGGGAATATTGGGCATTTACGAATGAATACGGGCAGCTAGTTCGTGTCATTGCTGAGGAAATCATTCTGCAAGATGACAGTACCGAACCTGTATTGTCGACTGGAAGGTATTATTCTGATGAGGCAAAGGTTCCTGGTGTCGAAAGTGACGTTTTGGATGAAGGACATATCATTGCTGATTCTCTTGGCGGAGTATCAAATGCTTATAATATTACTCCACAAGATAGTACGCTCAACCGGCATGGCGATCAAGCTTATATGGAAGATGCGATTCGTAAAGCAGGTGGAGCTGCTAACTTTGAAGCAATTATCACATATCCGAATACGGAAACGCAGATTCCTTCGAGTTATCAGTATACCTATACTTTAATGGGTAATGAGATCGTTGATACATTTGACAATGTGAACCCTGATGAAGTAAACGAATCACTCGGTTTAACAAGCAGCGAGCCAACAGAAACAACTAATCCAAACACAACCGGTGATATTTCTAGTGTTGATACTAACGGTAATGGACAGGTGACGATTAAAGAAGCAAAAGCAGCAGGTTTTAGTATGCCAATAACGAGTGATCATTGGTTATACCCATATATGGACGACCGTGATGGCGACGGTATGGTAGGTGAGTAATCCACTGGAACTTTGAGGCGGAATAAATGAAAGAAAGAAAATATAAATATTCTTCACTAACGGGTGCGTTTCTTCAGTAAGAAGATCGCGCCCTTTTTATTGAGGGCAATAATGAAGTTTAAACTATTTGTCTTTCATGAACCCCACCCTAGTAAAAGACCGACCTCTACTCTTATGCCTTATAACCAAATTTATTCCAAACTAGCATTCAATCCTTCATAAACGTGTGGTCACGCCTTCGATATCATGTAAAACAGACCTTCCCGTGATAAAAAACCTCCACTTTATAAAATTTAACATGTTTTGTGAACTATAGTTCATAGTGTTTCGGTCTGCTCAGTTATGTAATTACTGTAAAAAGGAGAAATTTCCTTTGGACAAAGAGCAGATTCTTTATATCGGGGGCACAATCAAACAACTAAGAGCAGAGCAGAAACTCAGCCAGGAGGACCTTGCAGGTTTAACCGGCTATTCACGCGAGTACATAAGTAAGGTGGAACAAAATCATATTGATCCCAGCCTCGGCGCTGGTACAGCATCAATCGCCAAAGCACTTGGATTGAAGACGTGGGAATTAGTAAAAATAGCTGAGGAAAATACTCAGCTGGAAGAGAAATAACAAATGCGTCAAAATGGAGTGGTCGAGGAGTAAATGTAACTAATATCTTTTACTTCTGTTGAGTCCCTTCACTATGCCCCTTAATCTGGGTTGATAAGGGAGTATGCTGTCATTTCCATTTAATTAAGAGTGTACATTAGAACGAGCTGCTATATAAATTTAATCATTGAAAGGGGACTAATCGTTGATAACTGAATATCGAAATTCAAGAGTTATAAGGATAAAGAACGAACACGGGGATGAGGTAGAAGTTGAGCTTCTGCAATTCCCTTCTTATTTCAAAGTAACAGCAACCATTTGCCAGGATTATTCACCCTACAAAGACTGTATAGGGATTGGAGTGGACGATGACACGGAGCGCAGTGCTTTAAGGAAAGCACTTCGAGAGCTATATCTGGACGCTTACGGAAAATCCTCTTCACTATTGTTCTCCGGACGGTTTTTAAACAAGCTCCTTTTTGTGAAATAGAAAATTAAACCACAAAGTAAAGCAGCTAGTTTCTCTAACTAACCGATTCTCCTCCTTCCCTTCCTCTGGGAATGCTATTGTCGTGCATGGTAAATTCATTAGCGAACTAATGAGGTGGATATTTTATGACTTAATCAGACGCAATATAAATACTTTAATCATTCACCGAATGAGGGGATGCCCTCACATTATTACGTTTACGTGTGTTAATTCTAAAAATAAAAGACAATGTATGTTTATTTGTATTTTAGCATTGTTGGCTTTTGGTATGGTATTTACTATTTGTGCTTCTATTCAGCAATTGTTATTTATTCTACTAAATTCACGCTTAATAATATGCTTTGTGTTCTATTTTCCATATGACTACCAGTTTACTGATAAATCCTTTTTCTTTTATGCATATGAAAAGACACCCTCTAATTACCATATTGTTATATATCAAAATGGTAATTAGCAGGGTGCTTTTTCTTATTTCACGTTATAAAATAACCATAGTTGGAAAATTAATATTTAGTAGTTAATTATCTCAAAAAATTCAAGATTCACTATCGGGTGTGGGTGTTACCTTATGTTTAGCAATTAATTTATTTACTTGGTTAGTTATGGATGTAATCATTTCATTACCTATCTTATGTAAGAATAACTCTAAAACAGTTTGACTCCACTGTCCGGATTTTTTTTGAGATTGATATACTTCCTGAATGAAAGGTAGTAAAATTTTGTATATTAAAATCAGCTGTGCTTGACTTCTTAATGTAGTACCATTTGCAAATTCACCATCATAGCTTAATAAGTCCACACTACCATCATAGTGAAGTTCAAGTTCCACTATTTCATTTCCATATTGTAGCGTAAGCCGAAGAGCCTTCAAGTCATCTTTTCCAAAAATAAATGCATTTGTTGTTAACAACTGGGTAATCCTATCACCTTGACTCTTTGTTCTCTGTGTTTCTGATAATGAGGTACCATGGAACCCACTTAATTCTAAGATAAAAATAGAGTGTGATAAGGATTCAATGCGTCCATTTTTTTCCTTGTGTAAATAATATAACCAATAAAAAAAGTCAGAATCTAGTACAAAGTTTTGAGGAATTCCTACTAACTCTGACTTAACAGACTTTGGCCATTCCAAAAGATTATTCGCATGTAGAATATCACGTTTAGTTCTTAAAACTTTATCACTTTTAGGAGCACCCTGAATAGCAACATAACAAGTGTCATCTTCTTCAAAAAAGAGTGAATCAGATTCAAACAGATTTATTCTTTTATCCAACGAAAGAAGCCTGTCTTGGTTATCATACCAATCCGTTTTTGGTCTTTGGATCTCAACGTAAGAAAAAATCACCCTTTCTTTCTTCTCTATTATTTCTGGTGTTAACTCAACTGTATATTTCTCTTTTATTTTATCTATTTCTATTTTTTCAGGAATAGTAATCTTTGTGTCAATCTCTTTAATGGTAAACTGGTTTTCAAAAGGTAGCATACTTGCGTATATTCTTTCTTGACTTGGCCAATTCTCATCTGATGGTGTCAGTTCCACTTTTCCTTTTCTTCTTAATACTTCAAGAATATCTTCTAAGCTAAGGCTTGCCCTAAGCTCCAATATAGTATATTTTGCCATTCTTAAAACGAACCTACCTTTCAATTAAAAAAGACGTTATGTTTTCCGTTTTCTACTTTTAACAATTGACTAAGAAGAAACTTGGAAATAAAATTCATGAAAATGTTATTGTGTGTACTCTCTACTGTTGTTATAAGCTCAGCTGTTCTAACTTCAAGAGCAGTACGCTTACAATAAACTATGTACTGCAGCTCAGCGGTTTCGGAAACTTCAAATGACCCCTTAAATAAATGTATTTTAGAAACTCCTTTATCAGTTACTATCATTGGATGTAACTGTTGTGAATCAAATTGGTATCCTACAAATGAATTTTCCTTGAGACTTAAATAAAAACCACCAATTTTACATAAAACCTTATTCCAGTTCACCCATTTACCTGTTTTTACTTTCATATTTATTTCTAACCAAACATTTTGAACTGCCTGTGGGTTTTCCCCTGTAAAAGTAGAATGATTTCTTCTTGTATCTATATTAACTAACTTTGTACTAATTTCTATTGGCGGCTTCCACAAGTTAGATAAATAAGCTATTATGCTAGCAAGAATTGCAACATCAATTGCACTTTTAGCGGTTTGTGGAATACTCGGACTTGGATTTTTAAACATCTGGTCGATTATATAAGAACCTGGTCTAATATTTGCTAGCCATACTAATACTAACAATATTGGTTGGGAGAAAGTCCTAAAAAATTTCATTAATTAACAGCCTCTAATAATATGTCATCCAGCCATTCTAAGTTTTCTTCATTTGTCCTATCTGTTAAGTGGACCATTCCGGCTTGATAAAGGTTAACTTTTACTGCAGGGTTTTTAGCTTTATAAAAAAAGGATATCTTAGAAGCATTACATTCATAAATTAATTTTTCAAGTCTATTACTAAGATGCTTGTTCCTTTTGCTATTCTCTTCTGAATAAAATGCATTTAATAGTTCCTGCATCTCTAAATCAACATCTGGGTCAGTGGAAAAACTTATTTCATTGACTCGAATAAGGCTATTACCTTTCGTAAAATGCAGTAGTTTATTAAAATTGGTAGGAGTGAAAAAGATTTCTTTAAATCCATCAAATACCATTTCACTTGTAACATTCCATAAGTCTTCTGAATTGGCTTTATATTCTATACCGATTAGGTTTGATTTTGGGAAAGTATGAAAGCTTGATTTTTTTTCATTCTTAAATTGCTTTATATTCCAGAATATCTTAATTTGCTTTTCCATTACCTTCACCCCACTATAATTATTATAATGTAAAAAGGATATTTTTCACATATAAAAGCAGCGATATTTATGTATTACATTATTATTCATATTAAGAATTTATGTTATTTTTCTGAATGTAATGGTCTTTTACTCATCCCTAATACATATTAACGCCTCATTCTTGGGTGCATTATTTCATGTATTTTTTAATTAGTTAGGGCTTACTTGGTACCTTAACCCTTTAAAAATAAACTATAGTTCATAGTGTTTCCACCTGCTCAGTTCTGCAATTACAACAAAGCAAAGTGGGACAAAACTATATTGACCCCATCGAATATACTGCCACAGCAACAATCGCCAAAGTACTTGGATTAAAGATATGGGAATTAGTATCGCTAGCAAAGAAAAATACCCACCTGGAAAAGAAATAGCAAAAGTCTCAAGTAGTGTACTCCTGGAGTAAATGTAACTAATATCTTATACTTCGGTTGAGTACCGTTCTTATGCCCCTTATATCTGGATTGATAAAGGTGATAAGCTGTTATTTTCCTAAGTCAAGAGTCGTCATTAGACCAATATTCCAAATAATTCTAATTATTGAAACAGGTAAAATTGGTAATAACCGACTATTACAATTCTCAAGTCGTAAGGATAAAGACCATGGTGATGAGTAGAAATTATTCTTTGCAATTCCCTGCTTATTATAAAGTAACAGCACCCATTTCTGAGGAGTCTCCCCATACAAAGACTGTTTAGGAATCGGAGGAAGGCAATGCCTTAAGAAAGGCTCTCCGAGAGCTATGCCTGGTAGCTAAAGGAAGAGCCTCTTCACTATTATTCTCCAGACGGTATTGAACAAGCTCCTTTTATAACATCACTAAAAGAACCATAGACATAAGCCGATAGTTTTTCGCTAAGTTAACAACTATTGTTCCCTCTTCTATTTAAGGAAATTCAATTTATTGTTTTGTATGGTAAATTCATTGGCAAACTGGCATAGCAAAAACACGTCGAAGGCCTTCACCGAATGTGGAGTCAGGCCCTCGTTTATAATAGGTTCACACACTGTTTAGTACGGTAGTTTCTACAGGAGTTATATATTATCTGTTAAAGGAGCTTCGATTAGTACGTCTTTCCAAGAACCGCTCCCTCTGTTTATTGGGATATTAGACTCAATATCCTTCACATTATATTTATGTAAGCTTTTTTCCGGTAAAAACCAAACATAAAAAATGTAGTTCTCTCCAAAATCCTGCGCTATTTTCCATTCATTTCTTGTGATGTAAAATGATACTGGATAAGAGCTACAAGTCTTTACTTCAATCATAATCTGTTTAGGACTACCTTGTTCAATCTTATATGATAAAACATCATAACCTGCAAGATTATTCTCTATAGATACCCATTTTGGTGTTAGCTCAGAACCAGAAAGCTTTTCTGTTTCGTATTTTATTGTGAGAAGTTCACCTATCCGCCCATTTATTATCTTCTGGCTATCCTGCTTCTTTCTAATAAAAGAAGATAAACTATCCCACCATTCAATGGTATCCATATCTATTTCTTTATTAAAGAGGCCAACGCTATCAAAGCACTGGTAAATATCAAAATACTCATTATCTTTAAGACTCGATGCTACCAACTCTCTCCCAAAGGGTACCTGATATAGCCAGCTCGGCTGCTCTTTAGTTAATATTCTATATATATACTCCCGCTTATCTAATATTTTCAAGTTATCATCATCATTAAAGAGACTTTCTGCATTCTCATAATCATATACGCTCACATAAGAGCCAATACCTTTAATTAGATCAATTAGTTCTTTGATATTTTTGTCAGGGTATATTTCAATGTATTTCTTTAAAGTAAAGAAAGCATTGATCACACTCATTTTAAGATACGTTTCTGAATTTCCCCTACGCATATCTACCTTATGAATCCTCCTCTTCATTAAAGGTGAGGCCTCCCTCTAGTTCCAAAAGAAGGTCATCTAAATCGGCTGGTCTAATATCAAAATCAATTGGGGCATCTGCGTTTTCTTCATCAAAGGCAATTTGATGCAAGTCTGGATCATCTAATAATTGTTGCATCGCTCTAATTTTAGTTGCTAACCTTCTACTAACAGAATGATCAATTGAACCTAATCCTAAAGGAGCTAATGTTTGTAAAATATAAATATTCGTTTCTTCTTCTGGATCTAGCCCTAAACGATGTATCCTGTCAATGGATTGTAGATAATGCGTAGCATTATAGCTGCGGTCTACATATATTGCCTCATGGCAAACTTTATGGAGACTAATCCCTTCCGATACTGCTGCAGGATTCGCAATTATCACCTTACAATCCGGATCTTTATGAAACCTATCTATCCCAGCTTCTCTAGTATTTGGATCATTGATATTACCAGACGGAACTCCTCCGTAAAGGCAAACAGGGTTTAAGTCAGCCAGTAGAGCTTCTAGCTGTAGTATTGTGTTAGTAAATATCGTCCAAATTATTGTTTTTCTATTATTATTATTAGCTAACTCCCTTGCAAGAGAAGCAGCTTGCCTTATTTTTTGTGATGGACCTTCTTCACGAATAGCTTGTGCAATGGCTGGTAGTTCATCTCTAGGAATATCTGATACTAAAGCATCTAAGGCAAGCGTTGGGTTTGTCATTACTTGTAACAACCTCATAATTGATTTCCTGGCTCTTGTTACGTCAATTCTTTGATCCTGTCTAAAGGATGTTAATTGGGCTCTTGTCTCATCTCTAAGTATTGTATATAGAGCTAATTGCCCTTTAGACATTGGTACTGGAATAAATCTTCTGTTTGGATCTTTAAGTTTTAATTCACGTTTGGTGGTTCTTACATACAAATTTCCTAAAACATCTCTAGGCTGCTCACCTGTCTTTATTCGTTGTCCTAGACCTATACCTGGCCATAAAAAATCAAGCTGTGATTCTAAGTCAGAAGACCCCTGTGGCATCGGGGTACCAGATAATATATCCCTTCTTATAGGTAAAGGGGAACAATTTAATAAAACTGTCCCTCGTTGGGATCCTAAGCCCGCTTTCATCCTGTGACTTTCATCAAGTATTAAATGAACTTTATTATTAGCCATAAAGTTACTAATAATATTTGATACTCTAATTAGAAGGTCATAAGAAATTATAAATCGACTTCCACCACTGTTTAATTTTTCAGTAATAGTATCTCTATCAGTAATAGTAATAAATTCTTCAGCGCCATTATCTGGTGCGTTAGGACCCATACATTCTGTTACCACATCTCTCCATGCTTGGTGAGCGCTGTTAGGGGCCACTACAAGTAACTTTGTTTCAGGATTCCTAGTCAAAATATGCACTGCAAATGTAACTGTTGTTTTCCCAGCTCCTGGTACAGAAAAGTTAGCACCATTTTGAAGGGCTAATAACCTACTTGCATCACGAATCTGTTGATCAGTTAAAGTTCTCTCGGTAAAACCTTTACTTCTTAGAAGAGGATTAATTTCTTCCTCTGATATATCTAAGGCAAGAGCGTTTCGAGATTTGTTTACCTCTTTTATTTGTTTTATGAAAGCAGCTATTTTTCTACTGGTCTCGGGGTCAGCAGAAAACTTAAAACCTAATGTCTTTTGCATCGGGATAAATTCCCTTAGAACTGTAAGTACTCCTGTCCAACTTAATTCTATTGTTCCATTAAGTTTAAAAATGCAGTCGGGTTCAATATTCATTGTGAATTGTCTAATTCTTATGAGAATATTTTCTGATAAATTATCACCCGGGATCAATTTACCTTTTATTCCCTCTTGAAGATATTGAACATTTAAGACACCTATATTATCCATAATTTATTCTCCTGAACCTCTGGCTAACCCGAGGTCATGTTCTAATCTTTCTATTCTTTGTTTAATGGATGTGAGTTGTTGCTCTATTGAATCGTAAGTCGATTCATCTGATCTACTAATATCAGCTTCCATAAGTTTGGTATAAGCTTCTTTAACTTTTTTAAGTGCAAGTCGACCAGCATTACGATCGTCTCTTTCTGCTTTTATACCATCAAAAATGTCTGTAATATTTTCTACCAATTCATAGGATTTGGTTTTATCCTTGAGTAAATCGATTACAGGACGGTAGCTTCTTACTGGTATCTCTTCTTCTAAATCAAATTCCAATTCAAATTGCTCTAGATTATCATCGGGTGCTTGAGACAAATCTAACTCATAACGTCTTGCCAACCGTTCTATTACTTCTGTAGAACTTGTCCCAAATGCTCCTTTGTAATCGTAAACCCTAGTTCCTAACTCGCGAGAATTATCGGCAAGTATGAATCCAATATATCTCGAAGCTTCGAAGTCTTCTCCGTTCTTATTCTTTAGGTTCTTAGCAATATCTTTAAAAATCTGTTCCTTTTGGTCATCTAATTTGGAGTAATCTCCAGGTGAATCAGCCCACTCTGTGAGGTACAATTCAGCTTGGTCAACTGCTATAATATGATTATCTAATTCGGAAGTATTCTTTCTCATTAGATCGGCTATTTTTTGTTTAGGTACACCAGAATCTAGCATTTCCTTTATTGCCCAACCTTCTGGAATCCAATCATAAGGTAATATAGTTTGTCTAGTCATCTGCAACTTAAATTCTATTTCGCTAATTTCAGGTAAAGTGGCATCACCTGGTAAAACCATACAATCTACATGACTATAGTTGTCTTTTCCGGATAAATACAACTCTCTCATAGCAGATAATCTTCTATTCCCATTAACTACGACACCGTCATATGTTATTAAAATTGGCTCATGTTGCTGTTCATCTTCAAGCACTTCTTTGATAGGTACGATACTATCTCCTTTTCCCTTTTGCGCAAAGGTATATAGTAGTTGATGCTGTATTTGTTGAGCGGAAACATTCTCTTGACCAGCTAAGAAGAAACTCTCTGGCCTATTATTTGTTTTTATATAAATTTTTTGTACCTTTTTCGTTCTAATATTCTCCATTCTATAAATAGGAAGGTCAACCGGAACTCTTACAACAGGTAAGTCCTTTGGTTCACCTCTAAAATGATGAAATGGATATTTCCTTTCAGAGTGTTGTTTTTGTATCTCAATTTGCTCTATTCTTTGTTCTACTGGAATTACGCTAATACTATAGCGTGCATCATTCGTCATCTTCTTCAACTCCTATTCAAAAGCAAGTAATATTATTGGTACAGTTATAACTCTATTAAATACACATAGCTCATTCCAAGCTCGTTCAGCATTAGCAACATTATCACCTATTTGTTTAGCACCTTCCTTAGTAGGCAATGCAAGAGCTGCAGCATTTATTTTCCCACACTGGTAAAGGTATTGGAATTTTAATAAGTCATATGCATATCTACTAACATTGCCTGTTTGAACCTGAAAGACCAAATCACTATGTAAAGAAGAAACAGTCAAATTACAATCAACAGAAATCCTTGCGGGATCAGACCAACCTTTTTTAGTGAGTTCGTCACGAAAATATCCCTGAATTTCCTTGGTCTTAGCAAATTTAATATTAATTGAAGGTTCGTTACAGATATTTTTGATCCAAATGTCAAGCCCCCGCTTTTTCCATTCCTCTTCACCATAATGATGGGAGTGATAGTATGCTAACCTCATTTTATACTCCTACTTTCAAAAAATTGCACCATTTTCATTCTAAAAAAGTCTGAATATTCTATAGTAGTTATTATAGATATTTTTTTAAAAGATTGGTGTTTATTTAACCTCATTCTTTATTTTTACAAATTTTATTTTAATCTAATATAACGTAACCATTATTTTTCAAGGAAATAAGGCCTGGCCATTTGTAAAATTTCCCTATTAAAATTATATAATATGAGACTATTAACATAAAGATATTAATTAAAACAAAATTAAATTAAGTATGCAGGAAAAGAAACTTAAGAATATATTATAGGAGTTTCTTTTCCTAAATATTCCACTTATTGATTGAATAACACTGCCTAACTTAAATATAGTAGTACCCCAAGCAGTCACTATGTCCCTTATTACTGTGTTGATAAAAGCGAGATGCTCACTTATATAGTTAAGACGGTTCATTAGAACTAGAGCGAGGGTGAGGTAGAAATCGAGCTTTTTCAATTCACTACTTAATTCAGAGCAACAACAATCATCGCCAGAACTCTTCGTCATATAAAAACTGTTAAGGATTCAAATGTGGACGGACACACTGTAGTCAGTACTTTTTTGGCGGACTCTTCAAGTGCTATACCTGTAAACATAATTTCACCAGACGGGTATTAAAAAGCTACTTATATGGAACCAACAAAAAATTAAGACATAAAGATCTAAACTAACTGCTTCTGTCAACTACCCTCTTCAAGGCGATGCAATATATTATATTGTACGGTGGATTCGATGCAACTTGCTCAATGGCGATATGGATAATTTTTGTGACAATTCGACCTCGGACAAACACTGCAATCCTCATTGAAAAGACATGCGATTTTCAAAATGAGTATATAATTGATTTTATTTTTATTCTACTTGCACTATTAATTGTGCTTCTTGTAAAATAAGATACAGGAACATACATTCTCTTATTGATACCTATTGAACCCCAAAAATTTCTAATCAATTATTAGACCACTGTTTTGCTCTGCCTATTTCCCATTTGTCTTGAAAGGAGTGTTGAATCCTCTATATTCAGTAAAATTAAATACCTTCTATGACTTACAAAAACCACTATTATTCTCTAGATTAATTTTAAGTGTTTTTCCCCACATCATTTTTTAAAAGCAGAATGCTCCTTTCATCTCGCATAGTCAATGCATACAATCTTAACCTTTAGTTTTTAGCACAATGTTTAATTACAAATAGATAGTACAATTTTTCACTCTATATTTTTCACTTTAGAAATCCGCTTAAAACTCTTTCCTCATTAGTTGGTGTAAATTATCCCATATAACAATTAAGTTAAATTCATATATACTTAACTGGTTATTACTTAAAATGTTTTTGTAGAAAAGGATAGATCTTTTGCCTTTACATTGTTATAATGAAAAGCACAGATTAATTAGTAAGGAAGGATAGCATGATTAACATTAACAATCAATTCCTCAATTTAAGAGAATTTAATAAATATTTAACTTGTAATTCGACTGAATTTCTAAATTATATGCCCGCTAATATAGAGCCATTTATCGACCTAATTGTTACTTCACCTCCTTATTGGGACATGAAGCAGTATGGAGATGTGGAACAAACTGGTTTTCATCAATCTTACGAAGAATATTTGAATGATATTCAACAAACATTTGATACTCTTTATAAACTATCGAAAGATACAGCCACACTGTATGTTAATAGTGATACTCTTAAGCGGAATGGACGGATAATTAGATTACCTGATGACATCGCCAATCGATTAGAAGAGGTTGGTTGGATCCATCAAGATGTAATCATTTGGGACAAAGGAAAAACCCTTCCCTGGTCACGAAAAGGTCAGATGAGAAACACATTCGAGTATATTCACATGTTTACTAAATCCAAAAATTACAAATATTATATTGAACGGGTGAAAACAGTAGATGAATTAAAGGAATGGTGGGTTGATTATCCCGAAAGATACAGTCCTGAAGGAAAAGTACCAGATAATATTTGGGAATACATCATACCTACACAAGGTAGCTGGGGAACCAAGAAAGACTTTGGGGATAAAGAGTTTAAACATGCTTGCCCTTTCCCTCCTGAAATGATGGCTAGAATAATTAAACTATCATCTGATGAAGGTGATGTTGTGTTTGATCCATACGCAGGGACAGGAACCCTATTGGCTACTGCCGAAAAACTTAACAGAAAATATTTAGGTCTGGACACAAATCCAGAGTACAAACAAATTTTTGAGCATGTTACCAAGCCTCTTATTGATAGCAAAATAAATGAAATTAATTACTATTATCAGGAACAAGATAGATTAAAAAGCCTTCTTCAAGAAGCAATATATAAATTAAGGGTATTAAAGTTTCCTAAAGCCCTGATTAAATTTCTGAATAAATCAGAAAATTTATTACCTATTAAAGCAGCTTTAGCGATCAATATAGAAATGAGTAATGAAGAAAATGAAGTTAAGCATAAAATAGGAAAAGCCTCCTACTATTTAGTAACTGAAGCTGAACTTACAGAAGAAATGGATTATTCTTTAAAGGATATTATTAGCAAAGCCCCATTTTCTAAATACGGGCTCATTACTAATGTGAAATTCGTTACTCCAGATGAAGCAACAATAATAATAAACTCCTTAAGCGCTAACCTAAATTTATACACTAAAGGTAATATCAATGATACTTTCGGTCAAGTTACACCTGAAGAGGCTAAGAGAATTATAGAAGAAGGAGTTCTAAATCATAGACATACTGACAAGGATATACCACCAATCTTTAGTAATATCCAAATAAGGTTGGATGACTATAATGAAATCCCTAAAGAAAAGTATATAAAAAGGGGTTATCTTTATTGATAACTCCTAGATTACCCAACTGTATTTTATTTTTCAGGGTGAACATTTAAAATGTATTTTAATATTTTCCTAAATACCGGCGACTTAGTTGATAGGTATGCTAAAGGCTATGTCATTTTATCTAAAATGTATAAATCGGACTCTTTACAAACTACCATAAATGAAAAATATAGTCGGTAAAAGCCTCAGCAACGCGCTCCATTCATGATTTGCTTCAACTTAAAGAAGCATATCTTATCATTGTAGATGACTTAATGTATGTGACTATGGATCAACAGGAAGCCAAATTATTCTTTCATCTTATCAACGACTTGTATAAACGAAGTTCAATCATTCCTTACATCGAACAAAGGACCTGAACGGATGGGGAAAGTTGATGGGAAACAAAGGACTAACAACAGCCATATTAGACCGGTTGCTTCATAAAGTTGAAGTGATTCATTTAAACGGAGAAAGTTATCGAATTACAAATCGGAGAACAATTTTTGAAGCACAAAGTGTTCAAACTTAATGAGCTAAAACTGTTCAAAATTACTTTACAGTTACAAGAATATTAGGATAGTTAAGGATTTATAAATCGGGAAATTTGTAATGTATGTTTAATTATCTTTTAAAAGAAATTGGATTCAAATTGAAAGAATACAGAAAAAGGCAATAAAAATAGATACCAAAGCTTTAAGCTTGCAGTCCCGGCTGCAGCTTATTTTTGATTCTATATTGCTACAGAAATAATGGAGATACTCTTTGGCAGTCAGCCTACCGTATACCCCTCTTTCCCCGCCATAGACAAAATTGATCTTATCCTGGATTTTCCGGCTTTCAGAAACCACATCAAAGCCGAATACTTTTGCACTGCCGGCAGATGGCAGCAGCAGTGTCGTCAATATCTTAATCGTCGTTGTCTTGCCTGCTCCATTTGGGCCAAGAAGACCAAACACCTCTCCCTTGTAGACCTCAAAAGAAATATCGTGAACTGCCTTTTTACTACCCTCTTTCATTTTATACAGCCTTGATAGGCTCTCAACTTCAATTACCCTTTCCAAATTCATCCTCCCACCTTATCACCTGATAAATTTCACCATATCCTTACCGGAAATCTATATGGAATTTTAAATTTTCTAATTATTACACCGGAGGATAAGTTGGGAAAATAAAAAGGCCTTTTGAAAGGTTTTTTTCGTATACAGTATTGCTCTGTTCAACCGTTACTTATTTGGAAGCAGCATTTTGAACATGAAATAACTTCAAGTACAAAATTCAGTCTAAATCAAGTAAAATATCCACTAGAGGCATTTATACATGGGGGTAAAAAAATGAGCGTATTATATGTAAAAGATCTAAGCCACGGCTTTGGTGATCGGGCGATTTTTAATGATGTGTCTTTTCGTCTTTTAAAAGGTGAACATGTTGGACTGGTTGGGGCAAATGGTGAGGGTAAGTCTACTTTCATGAATATTGTAACTGGCAAGCTGCAGCCTGATGAGGGCAAAGTGGAGTGGTCACGGAAAGTTCGTGTTGGTTATTTAGATCAGAATTCTGTACTTCAAAAAGGGACGACGATGCGAGAGGCTTTGAGTACTGCTTTTCAATATCTATTTGATGCTGAAGCAGAGATCAATGAACTTTATGGCAAAATGGGTGATGAAGGTGCTGATATCGAGGCACTGCTTGCTGAAGTTGGCGAGCTGCAGGAAACGTTGGATAGTAACGATTTCTATCAGATTAACTCAAAAGTTGAGGAAGTTGCGCGTGGTCTGGGATTAGATGACGTCGGACTGGATCGGGATGTAGATGATCTCAGCGGTGGTCAGCGTACGAAAGTTCTGCTGGCTAAGCTTTTGCTGGAAAAACCTGAAATCCTGTTGCTGGATGAGCCTACGAACTATTTGGATGAACAGCATATCGAATGGCTGAAGCGCTATTTACAGGAATATGAAAATGCCTTTATCCTGATTTCACATGATATTCCATTCTTGAACAGTGTGGTTAACTTGATCTATCATATGGAAAACCAGGAATTGAATCGCTATGTTGGTGACTATGATAACTTCTTAAATATACATGAAATGAAGAAGCAGCAGCTGGAGTCTGCTTACAAGCGTCAGCAGCAGGAAATTGCTGGTTTAAAGGACTTTGTCGCCCGTAACAAAGCAAATGTCGCGACTCGCAATATGGCGATGTCCCGCCAGAAGAAGCTCGACAAAATGGAAGTGATTGAGTTGGGGAGAGAAAAGCCGAAGCCGGAATTTCATTTCAAAGAAGCCCGTGCAGCCAGCCGCTGGATTTTCACAGCTGAAGATCTTGTTATTGGATACGATGAACCACTGTCCCGCCCGCTGAATTTAAAAATGGAACGCGGACAAAAAATTGCCTTCGTAGGTGCAAACGGTATTGGTAAGTCTACTCTTTTAAAAAGCATTCTTGGGCTGGTTAATCCGATTTCGGGTAAAGTCGAACGCGGTGAATATCAACACCTCGGTTATTTCGAGCAAGAGGTGAAAGAGGCCAACTATAACACTTGTATCGAAGAAATCTGGAGCGAATTCCCAAGCCTGAATCAGGCTGAAGTCCGCGCTGCACTTGCAAAATGCGGATTAACAACCAAGCATATAGAAAGTAAAGTCGAAGTCCTATCCGGCGGCGAAAAAGCCAAAGTCCGCCTGTGCAAAATTTTAAACACAGAAACGAATTTACTCATCCTAGATGAGCCTACCAACCACCTGGATGTCGACGCAAAAGAAGAACTAAAGCGTGCTCTAAAAGCCTATCGCGGAAGTATATTAATGGTATCCCACGAACCTGACTTCTATCGTGAAATTGCGACAGATATTTGGAATTGTGAGGATTGGACTACGAAGGTGTTTTGATTATTTTTGGGGTATCTTATGAAATTATATTGCTCACTTAGGTACCTCTTTTTTGCTAAAAAGCATTTTTCATTCCTTTCATTATTTTGACAAAAGCCCATCCAAACTAATTGTTTGAATGGGCTTTTTATTTCAATATTAATTTAAAGACACTGTATTTACTAAACCTCATTTATGTATGATACGGTTCACTGCAATGAGCCTATATGAGGTTTTATATAATTTACTAAGAACAATAGTAAATTAGTAACCTTTCTTAATTTCCTGAGTCCTTTAGATATTCTACCTTTACTACACACTCAAAATCATAAAAAGGAATACCATTATCCATTATTATATAATGTGTCTGTTCTGATGAATCTGGATCATATAAATATTCATAAATCTTTCCATAAGTTAAATTTGGATCACTTTTATCAATCACTTTTACATGCGTAGCCTCTTCCTGTCTACAATAAACATAATTCTCTCCGTTTTTTTCTAAGCGATTGATTCTATCTTCTAACTCATTAATCTTATCTTGTTGTGCTTCAATTAGACTTATTAACTCCTCATGTCCGTTGCTAACTGAATATTTTTGGAATTCCTTTCGTTCTAATCCTGTTCGTTCATCAGTGATAAGGATTTTAATTTCCATGCTTTTACCTACTACTTCTTCTACTGTTTTAGAAATCAATAGCTTATAGCGTGCATCAAGCCATTCAGCTTGAAAATTATTTTCAGCCTTCACAAAAACAACATTGTTTTTACATTCTGCTGTAGTATTTACTAGCCAAGTCTCAAAACTTGGTCTAGAAAGTTTTTTACTAAGGCTATTTAAAACTTCTGACCATAATTCCATTTACAACATCCCCTTAAAATTATTTTTTAGAAGTCCATTTTTCCCACAGTTCTTGCCAGACAGGATTCAACTTAATCATTAAAACCCAGTTGGAAGCTGTAGCGACAATCAGTAGTGGTGTTGGATTAATTTTGAAGAATAGAAAAGCCAGGATAATAGAGATCGTCATTCCAATTGTTGCAGCAATGAGCAGTACATAAATTTTAAATAAGATGTCCATAATATTGTTACCTCTAATCTACAATTAGGCTATTTTGATAGGTGCATCTTCAATTATAATCATGTATCTTTATAATAAGTTACCTGTTACAAATATTCGTAACAATCTTATTTCATCTTTAAAATAGTTGGGCATATGTAGTTGACACGAAGCATTAAGATGCTATTTGCAATATAAGTAACATCTTTAATCAACTTTATTACTACAAATAAATTATTTTGAGGAATTTCCAAACGAGTTAGTTTTGTCTTCATCGTAAGGGATAAAAAGAAACTGACAGCGAAGTTAATAATAAATCCCGCTGTATAACCGTTTTCTTTGTATGTCTTGTAAAAACAAAATTATAATCTAACCAAAACTTCCTCCTTAACACATCTATTATAATATAAAAAGTTTGTAGAGGTTTTCCCAAAGTATAGAGGTCAATTCACCATTCCTTTCACCCAGTTTAAGAAATCTTCAACTACTCCATGTGGATTACGCTCACAATCGGAAGTACAATACGGTCTAGTAAAAATTCCATGATCTTGGTAAAACCTAGTATCATTAGCATCATTCTCGGGTGTATGAGTGTGATTATTCAACAGATTCATATAAAAAGCTTGCCCCTGAATAATAACAATAAAGTCAGGTTCTTTGCTTTTGTTACATACAACCGCTCTCGAATTAGGGAAAAACAATACCCCTGCCTCTTTTAATGCATTATAAATTCTCACTTCAGGTCGAGAACGGAGAAGCACACTATCAACTAAATACATGTTATAGTTTTTTGAGGTTTTAAAACTTGCATTATTATCACTCTTATTCAACATTAATAAGTTTTTTGAGGAATTTTTATTAAAAATATACACCTTTATACCATCAATATAATCTACAGAGTCAGCAAAATCTTCAATACTTTCACATCCTTCTAATAATTCTAAATCAATGTAAGGAGTTATACGATTTTCAAAATTGAATGTATTAAAATTTCCTTCTTGTTTATTTTGATAAGAACTATTAATTCCTTTTTCAAATTCCCATTGCTGAGCATTGTCCATGCCATTTCCAAACTGCTCTACCTGATGATGACCATTTGGTTCTTCCCCAAATGAATTCCATTGCTGAGTATTATTCACGCCATTTCCAAACTGCTCTACCTGATGATGACCATTTGGTTCTCCCCCAAATGGGTTCCATTGCTGAGTATTATTCATGCCATTTCCAAACTGCTCTACCTGATGATTACCGTTTGGTTCTCCCCCAAATGGATTCCATTGCTGAGTATTATTCATGCCATTTCCAAACTGCTCTACCTGATGATTACCATTTGGGTCTTCCCCAAATGAATTCCATTGCTGAGTATTATTCATGCCATTTCCAAACTGCTCTACCTGATGATGACCATTTGGGTCTCCCCCAAATGGGTTCCATTGCTGAGTATTATTCATGCCATTTCCAAACTGCTCTACCTGATGATGACCATTTGGGTCTCCCCCAAATGGGTTCCCTTGATTACTGTTTTGTAAATTAAAATTGTTCTTATGTTTTTTATTAAACCATTCCATTTAAATACCCCCTAAGTTATTTTTAAAAAACGGAAACATAAACTCATAATGGTAACTAGTTACCGATTAGGTTAAAGTTGACGGGTGTCTTTTTTTTTACTATACTGCAAGGTAGGAATAGCGTCAACATCTTTTTAAAATTTTAAAGGTGGGAATTTAATGGATACTATGAACAATAAAATAGAATTTGGTGAAAGGTTGAAAATGGCCAGGTCAGTAAATAATTTAAAATTAGATGAAGTAGCTAGTCAGTTAGGTACAACCAAAAGTGCTTTGTCCCGATATGAATCTGG
Organism: Bacillus infantis; assembly: GCF_020171945.1. Taxonomy (GTDB): domain Bacteria; phylum Bacillota; class Bacilli; order Bacillales; family Cytobacillaceae; genus Bacillus_AB; species Bacillus_AB infantis_A. The sequence continues at coordinate 42,033 of NZ_JAIVAP010000009.1, forward strand.
CGATAGAACACCTGATCATAATATTATAAAGAAGTTATCTTCCATATATAAGGTTTCGACTGACTTTCTAATTTCAGGATCTTATTACACTTATTTGCAGATGCCAGGACAGCTTATGCTTGATTTTGAATCGGGTAAAACCAAAGAAATAACCAAAGAAGAACATGATATATCGCGTAAACTTTTAATTGAAAAGGTAAAAAAGGTAGCATCAGCGGAAGTAGAACAGCTCGATTCTACAACTTTAATTAATCTTTTGGATTTAGATGGTGACCATTTAAGAGTTATTGCTCATATTTCTCATCAAAGTTATCATCTTAAACATTCAATAAAGCGTTTAACTGATTTACCCACTCACTATTTAGATGAATTAGCAAATATTATTGATAAGAAATAAACCCTAAATAGTTAATTAAAATCTATAACTATGGTTTTCAATTCCTTAATAGATAAAGTAGAAAACAGCCTAATAATTTTTATAGGCTGTTTCTTTAATATCGCTAAAATAAAAGTTGACCACTCTAGCGGTTTACGCTAACCAAAAAGTTGACCACCCTTAACACTGGAGGTTATCGCTGCAAGAAATACTTATTTAATAATGAAGAGAATACAGTAGCATATTTTCTCTATTAAATTAAATAGTAGAAATCCTCAGTAAAAAAACAGGCCCCCTCCTCAGGAACCTGCTCCACTCCTCAATACCAATTCACTTACCACTTCAACATGCGCCGTCTGCGGAAACATATCCACCGGCTGCATATACTCCACTCTATACTCTGGATCCAGCACCGCAATATCCTTCGCCAATGTCGACGGATTACATGACACATAAACAACCTTCTTAGGCTTCACCTTCAAAATCGTTTTCAGCAGCGCCTGGTCAAGGCCAGTCCTTGGCGGATCTACCACAATCACGTCCGGTCTCCAGCCTTCTTTCATCCATTTCGGAAGCAGGACTTCGGCTTTGCCGGTTTCGTATTTGGCGTGTTTGATGTTGTTGCGGGCGGCGTTTTTCTTGGCGTCCTGGATGGATTCCGGGATGATGTCCATGCCGCGGATTTCGCCTGCCTGGCCGGCGAGCCAGAGGCCGATGGTGCCTACGCCGCAGTAAGCGTCTGCGACTTTTTCTTTGCCTGTGAGGCTGGCGGCTTTTTTGACTTCGTTATAGAGCTTGACGGTCTGCTCGGGGTTGAGCTGGAAGAAGGTCCGGGCGGACAGCTCGAATGAGAGGTCGCCGAGTGTTTCCTGGATGTATTCTTCCCCGTGCATATGGCGCGTTTCTTTTCCGAAGATCAGGGATGTTTTTTCGCCGTTGATGTTTTGCATGATTGATTTGACCTGCGGCAGCCTTTTGGTGATTTCAGTGATGAGCTGCTCTTTTTTCGGCAGGTCTTTGGTTGATGTGATGATGACGATCTGGAGCTCGCCGCTCTGGATGCCGGTCCGGGCCATGATGGTGCGGACGGTTCCTTTTTTCGTCTTTTCGTTGTAGACAGAGATGCCTATTTTGTTCATGACCTTTTTGACAACACCGATCGCTTTGTTGGTGTGCGGATGCTGCACGACGCATTGCGGGATGTTGATCAGGTTATGGGAGTTGAGTCCATAGAGGCCGGCGATGATTTTTCCATCCTCCTGGCCCACCTGGAAGGCCGCTTTGTTGCGGTAGTTCCACGGATCCTCCATGCCGATTGTGTCGCGGATATCGAGCCCTGCAACCGGAAGCTTCGTATGGCGTTCGAGCGCCTGGATGACGATGTCGCGCTTTTCCTGCAGCTGCCGGTCATAGCGGAGATGCTGCAGCTGGCAGCCGCCGCACAGCTCGTAGACCGGGCATGGCGCCTGGACGCGGTACTCGGATTCTTTGCGGATCGTTTTGATTTTGGCTTCGGCGAACTTCGGGCTCACCTTTGTGGCTTCGACGACGACCTCTTCGCCAGGCAGCGCACCTGGTACAAAGACGACCTGTCTTTTAAAATAGCCGACGCCCTCGCCATTGATGCCGAGCCGCTTGATTGTGAGCGGGAAGGTCTGCTTTTCTTGTATTTTCACGGTTTGTTCGTTTTTCATCGTGCTGCTTCACTCCATTTATTCAATACTTCGCCACAGATACAGGGAAGCATAGGTTAGATAAGGATCCCAACTGAGCATATATTCGTCCATCTGCTCCTGGGTCGGTTTTGCTTCAAGTTGATATAATTTCTTCAGGGCATTTTGCAGCCCGATGTCTGCCTTCGGGAAAAGGTTCTGGCGGCCGAGTCCAAACATCAGGAAGTTCTGGACCGTCCATGGGCCGATGCCGCGGATTTTGATGAGCTTTTTCATGATCACTTCATCAGTCTCTTCTGCCAGCTCCTCAAGGTTCAGCCTTCCCTCGGTGATTTCCTTTGAGAGGCCAATAGCGTACTCGGCCTTCCTGCCGCTGAACTGGAGCTCGCGGAGCTGTTCCACGGTCAGGGCGGCCACTGTTTCGGGGCGCGGGTAGAACCAGACGCCGTCTTTTTGGAAGCCGAATGTCTCCACAAATCGCTTGGTCAGCGTGAAGGCAAAGGACAGGTTGAGCTGCTGGTGGATGATGCATTTCAGCAGGCAGCCGTACGAATCGAAATCCAGCACAACCGGTGTGCCGTAATGCTCGTCAAAAATCGCCTTCAGCTCTGTCCCCTGGAAATGGGTATGGATATCCTCGAGCGGGATATGCCATTGAAAGATCTGCGCCAGTCGCTCTTCCGCTTTTTCTTTATGTTTTCCCTCTATGCCGTTTATGATGAATTCAGGATGCTCAGTGGTTCCGGCCGCTACAACCTCGGCAGCGATCGGTTCATTTTCAATCATCAAAGGAACCTTCACGCTCCGCTTTTCCTTGTCAACAGCATGAAGCGGATCAAGCGAAAGCCTGTCCAGTACAAGATCAAAGTTATAAGGTCCTTTCATTTGAAAAATAGCCAACTCTCATCCATCCCTTGTGTTTTTACCTTATTATAACACCGGGAAGCATGCTGCTCCCAAGAAACAAGCCCAAATCCGTTGCGATTTGGGCAGGTGTCTAGTACAGCATATCATGTTCGAACGCTTTATTCATCTCCAATTGATCAAGGCTTTTGAACGTATAGCCCCTTTTCTTCAGATCCTGGATCGCTTTTTCCAGCGCATCGGCATTGTCCTTTGAGACGGTATGCAGCAGCAGGATGCAGCCGGGGTGGATCTGCTTCATGATGTTGTTATAGGAATATTCCCAGCCCTTTTGTGCGTTCGTATGCCAGTCGACGAAGGCGAGCGACCAGAATACATGGGTATAGCCCTGCTTTTTCGCAAGGTCGAGTGTGCGCTCACTGAAAACGCCGCGCGGCGGCCTCAGGTACGCCATCTGCTTGATGCCTGTCAGCTCCTCCGTCTTGGCACGGACCATCTCCAGCTCCTTTGCCAGCTTCTCATCGCTGATCCGCGTCATATCCGGGTGGTGCCAGGAGTGGTTGCCGACAATATGGCCTTCCTTCGCCATCCGCTTGACAAGGTCCGGGGCGCTGTTCAAATAATGGCCAGTCACGAAAAAGGCGGCCGGCACCTGTTCTTTTTTCAATACATCAAGAACCTTCTCGGTATAGCCATTTTCATAGCCGTTATCGAATGTCAGGTAAATATCCTTTTTGGTTGTATCGCCTTTATAATAAGACCCATACCGCTCCAGCAGATCATCGAGCGGCTTGCCCGCCTCTGCCGGCACTTCATCCTTTGCCTTCTGGAAGCCCCAGTGGATCGGTGAATTGGCGGTCCCTGCATGGGCCGAAGCACTCCCGGCAAAAAAAAGCACAATGGCCATCGCAAGCTGCTTCCAATATCTCATCCCATTTCCTCCTTCAAACCTTTTAGCTTTAGTGTTTGTGAAAATGGGCGGGAGCATTCTGTCAAACATTAGAAAAAAGCGGGAAGCACATAGCTCCCCGCTTTTGTTTTCTTATTAGTAAACCCGTTCCTTGAATTGGGACAGTTTTTCGAGTGAAGACTTATCCACATCCTGGTGGAGGCTGTTGCCGTGTGAGTCCATCGTTACGACGGCTGTGAAGCCTTCAACCTTCAGATGCCACATCGCTTCCGGAATGCCGAATTCCATCAGGTCGACGCCTTCGACTTTTTTAATGCAGTCTGCATAATACTGGGCTGCGCCGCCGATGGCGTTCAGATAAACGCCGCCATGCTCCTGGAGGGCTGCCAGTGTTTTCGGCCCCATACCGCCTTTTCCGATAACGGCGCGGATGCCGAATTTTTTCATAATATCACCCTGGTAAGGCTCCTCGCGGATGCTTGTAGTCGGCCCTGCCGCTTTGACATGCCATTCTCCTGCCTCGTCCTTCATCATAACCGGACCGCAGTGGTAGATCACCTGGCCATTGAGGTCGATCGGTGCATCATGGTCCATCAGATGGTGGTGGATCGCGTCACGGCCTGTGTACATCATTCCGTTGATCTGCACCACATCGCCGACATTGAGAGCGCGGATCTGCTCTTCCGTGATCGGCGCCTGCAGCGTCACCACTTGCTGAGCGGTTTCTTCTACAGCAGCCGCTGTTTCAAGCTCGGCTTCTGTTGGTGCGAAGTCGATCTTCTCGCCTTCCTGGTACATCCACTCATTGATCTCGCCTGTCGCAGGTGAAATGCTGATGCCGAGACGGCGGAATGCCCAGCAGTTGTACGCTACTGACACGAAGAAGCTGGCCGGGATGCGGTTCATGACACCGATTTTGCAGCCGAGCAGCGTGGTTTCGCCGCCGAAGCCCATTGTGCCTATGCCAAGCTTGTTGGCATTTTCGAGTATATATTCTTCCACCTTCTGCAGGTCAGGATGCGGGTTCACATCATCCACGGAACGGAACAGCTGCTCTTTGGCAAGGTCATAGCCTGAAGAGCGGTCGCCGCCGATGCCGACGCCGATGAAGCCGGCGCTGCAGCCCTGTCCCTGTGCCTGGTACACAGAATGCAGGATGCACTTGCGGATGCCGTCCAGATCGCGGCCCGCGCGGCCCAGCCCGTCCAGATCGCATGGAAGGCTGTACTGGATATTTTTATTTTCACAGCCGCCGCCCTTTAAGATCAGGCGCGCGTCGATATAATCTTTTTCCCACTGCTCAAACTTGATGACCGGCGTGCCGGCGCCAAGATTGTCGCCGCTGTTGTCTCCTGTCAGCGAATCAACAGAGTTCGGGCGCAGCTTCCCGTTTTTCGTCGCAAGCGCAATCGCATTCTTGATCGCTTCCTTGATTTCCAGCTGGTTCACACCGACCGGCGTCTTGATTTTAAAAGTCGGCAATCCTGTATCCTGGCAGATCGGCGATACATTATCGTCCGCCATCTTAATATTATTTGTAATCGTCCCAAGGCTCATCGCCGAACGAGTGCCGGCACTTTCGCGCTCCTTCGCACTCTTGATCGCGCGGCGCACATCCTTCGGCAGGTTCGTAGAAGTCTCCACAATCAACCTGTACATGCTTTCCTGTAATGTCTCGAAATTCACAGCAAGATCCCCTTCCCTTTCGTTCCCCTCAAAAATCTTCTGTTTCTGTACGAATTTTCACGATTTTATTATACTCCTATCCTTTGGTGATTTAAAGGGGGAGGTGAAATCGGTTACAGAAGGGCGGTTTGGTGGGAGGCGGGGTGTGGTGCTGGGGCGATATTTGCGAGTTTTTGGGGATATTTGCGGGATTTCTGTTTTATTTGCGAGTTTCAGGATATATTTGCGGCTTTTCATTTTTATTTGCGAGTTTCGGTTTTTATTTGCGACCTCGAATATTACGCGGCCCTCCGGCTTCTATTAGCAGCACTTCGCGTAAAATGCTCACCTTTTCACAACCACCGCCCCCAAAAACAAAAAGAGCCCTCAAACCAGGGCTCCCTCCTACTCTTCACGGTTATTGAATTCGCGGCATTTAGATTCCAGCTCGTCGATCATTTCGATCAAACGGTCGATGTCTTCAAGCTCTGCTTCTTCCGGATCTATCGCATCCAGGACATCCATGAACATATTCAAGCGGTGCTTCAGGAATGTTACCTGCTGGTTTTTATCTTGTATTGGACTGCCCAAAGCAATCTCTCCTTTCAAACCGGTGCCCATCACAGGCATCCGAAATGCTCTTTTTACTTTACCGGAAATATCGATTTTTCGCAAATGCTGACGGTTTTTAGTATATCCCAAAAAGGTTAGATGTTTCAGCGGACGAGCCGGGAGGAAAAGGTTAATAAAAGACTGCTGGGAGGTATATGATGTTTTTTAACAGCTGGGATAATATATACAGAACGGTGATCGTCGGGATATGCAGCTATATTCTGCTCATTCTCGTGCTGCGTGTGTCAGGGAAGCGGACACTGTCGAAGATGAATGCCTTCGACCTGGTCGTGACGGTCGCACTAGGTTCAACGCTCGCCACGATCCTTTTGAATAAAAAAGTGGCACTGGCTGAAGGGTTCGTTGCCTTCTGCGTCCTCATCGGCCTTCAATATCTGGTGGCCTGGACCTCCATCCATAGCAAGACCGTGAGCAAGCTGATCAAATCGAATCCAACGCTTTTATATTATAAAGGCAGCTATCTTCACCATGAAATGAAGAAGGAGCGTGTCCTGGAGGTGGAAATCCTCCAGGCGGCAAGGAGCCAGGGCCTTTCCTCGCTCGAAAAAGCAGAAGCGGTTGTGCTCGAGTCCGACGGATCTTTTTCGGTCATTAAAAAGTCGGATAAAGAAGGATCCTCCACCTTGCAGAACATCGATAAAAAATAACAGCAAAACAGGCTGCCGGGAAAGGCAGCCTGTTTTTTTATTATTCCAGCCCGACTGCTTTCCCCTCGCGGCTCGAATCGGCCGCACCGTAAAGCTTGCCTGCTTCTTTATCAATTAGAATGGCCTGGACATTCCCGATCCGGCTGGGGTTGTCCCCGAATTCATAGCCGCGGGATTCCAATTCGCCCTTTGCTTCCATACTGATTCCCGGCTCCCATTCAACAAGCGGGCCGGTGCTCGCAAAGATGCGCGGCTCTTCAATCGCATCCTTCAGATCCATGCCAAAGTCAATGACATTGACGATGGTCTGGAAGACAGAGCCGATAATGGTCGGCCCGCCCGGTGACCCGAGTGTGAGGACCGGTTCACCGTCCTTGAAAAGGATGGTCGGGCTTTTGCAGCTGACCGGACGCTTTTCAGGCTCCACTTCATTGATGCCGCCAGGATTGGCATCAAAGTCTGTGAGCTCATTGTTCAGCATAAAGCCGTGGTCCGGTACGAAGATGCCTGAACCGAATGGATGCTCAACCGTTGAGGTGACTGCGGCAATATTGCCCCACTGGTCGCGGACGGTGAAATGGGTTGTTTCGCTTTTTTCCAGATCATCAGGCTGGCGGACAACTTTGTTCGGCTCGCCGTCATCATATTTCCACGGATTGCCGAAGTCGACCGCGTCATTTCTTCTTTCAAAATTGAACAGCTTCTGGCGTTCTTTTATATAGTCATCATCAAGAAGGCCTTTGATCGGCATATCCTCAAACTCAGGATCGGTGTTGTAAGCGATTTTATCGGAAAAAGCAATCCGCATCGCTTCTGTGAACAAGTAATATTTTTCCCATGATTTCGGCCCGTATTGGCTAAGGTCGAATTTTTCAAGAAGCTTCAGAATCTGGATCACTGTCAGTCCTCCGGCACTTGGAGGGGCTGAAGAGGCAATCTTATAGCCGCGGTATTCGCCCCAGATCGGTTCATCGATTGTCACGCGGTAATTTTTCAAGTCATCCAGGGTCATGAACCCGTCGAGGTCATCCAATGCCTTGATGATGGCTTCGGCAATTTCTCCTTCATAAAAGGCCTCGACCCCTTTTTCCTGCAGGATCCTGAATGTGTTGGCCAGCTTCTTTTTCACAAGGATGTCGCCTTCCTTCAGGGCTTTTCCTTCAGGCATGAAGAAATCCTTGGCATGCTGGCCGAGGCGGTAGTGGAAATTCTCGAGCGCTTCTGCAAGCACCCAGTTGACTTCGATTCCTTCCTCCGCAATTTCGATCGCCGGCTGGATAAGATCGGCAAGCTTCATTGTTCCATGTGCTTTAAGTGCTTCATCCATCGCCTTCAGGATGCCGGGAACCCCGACAGCTGTCGCATGTGTGCTCCGTTCACGGAACGGGATGACCTCATCATTTTCATCGAGGAACATTTTCGGATGGGCAGCTTTTGGCGCTCTTGTGTGGCCGTCGTAGATTTTGACATCCTTCTTCTCATTATCATAGACCATCATAAAGCCGCTGCCGCCGATGCCTGTCATCATTGGCTCAACGACATTGAGGGCAAATTGAATGGCGATGACGGCATCGACTGCGTTTCCGCCTTCTTTCAAAATCCTTTCGCCGATATCGGCTGCCACATGGTGAGGCGCCGCTACCATCGCTTTCGTTCCTTCTGCGCTTTCCCTTTCATGCGAGACTTTTTCATCCTCCGCTGTCATGTTCTTTCCTTTGCGAAACATCATACATATTCCTCCAGTTCAATGGTTATCTGCTTGTTGGGTAGTACCAATCAATACCCCTTCTTTTCCGGGCTGAAACGATGGCGGAGAGCAAAAGCTTTTCCAGCCTGCCCAAATATTGTCTAAACACACAAAAAGGCAGCACCCGGAATGGATGCCGCCTTTGATGGTTATATTAAAGGTTTTTGCTGTTCTTTTGAGTGGATGGAGTTGCAGTCGCAGTGCTCTTGCTGGAATCACTTGAGAATGCAGTGGTTTCATTTGAGCCAGTGCTTGAATTGTTTGACTTGCTGCTGTTAGTGCTGTTGTTTGAGCTGCTGTTTGAAGATGATGATGAGCTGTCAGAGCTGTTTGAAGAGCTTGAGCTGTCAGATGAGCCTGAACCGCCCACTGGGCTTTCAACCAGTTCAGAGCCGGCATCTTTTACCTTGCTGCCGATATCCATCAGATCGTCCTTTGCGTCCATGAGACCGCTTTTCGCGTCTTGGAAGTTAGACTTCGCATCGCCTGACATGCCCTTAAACTCATTCACTTTTCCGAATACGTCATTATTAACGCGCTCGTACAGTTTCTGGGCATCGCTGATCGCTTCTTTCAATGTCGATGATGCAGACTTGAATTGGCTGATCATATTATCCTTGGCTTCGCCTGGATTTTCCTTGACTTCATTGAACATTTTCATGGAAGAATCCTTCAGGTCAGTCGCAGTGCCCATCACTTTGTTGCGAGTCGAAGTATCAAGCAGGGCAAGGGCGCCGCCGACAATTCCTCCAAGCACGATCCCTTTCAGGAGCTTGCTGTTGTCATTCGTTGAACCATAGTGGCTGCTTGAACTTGAATATTCGGATTTCATGGCTGGAGAATCAGGGCTGATGCCTGAAGAATCAGAGCTCATGCCTGAAGAATCAGAACTCATAGTTGTAGAGCCTGTGTTGTAAGTCGAAGTTGTACCTGTGCTAGTCATTGTGCCTGCGCTTGATCCAGTTCCCGGTACAGATACACCCGCTGTGGTTCCAGTGGTTTCCGAATTCGAATTGGTATTATCATATTGCTGTGCCATCTTGCATTCCTCCTCTTGATTTATGCTATCATTACTAAGTTATTTCCCATTCTGAGAGATTCATAAACTATGATTTTGCAGAGTGGCACAAAAAATCATTGACATAGGCTTCAAGGCATAGTAATGATTAAGGACATTTTAAAAGGAGTTTTACCGCATGATTATTGAAAAAACAAAGATTACACCGAAGCATGATCCATGGGAAGCTTATATGGATATGGAACAATATAACAAGCTGACTTTAACCAATATTGAGTTTACGACCACAGTCCTTTGCAATATGAGATGCGAGCACTGTGCCGTCGGTTATACACTCCAGCCGAAGGACCCGAACGCCCTGCCCCTCCCCCTGCTTCTCAAGCGGCTTGAGGAAATCCCTGCCCTCCGCTCGATCAGCATCACAGGCGGAGAACCGATGCTTTCGAAAAAATCGGTAGAAAACTATGTGCTGCCTCTTCTCAAATATGCATCAGAGCGCGGAGTCCGCACCCAGATCAACAGCAATCTGACACTTGATATGGACAGATACGAAATGATCTCCCCTTACCTGGATGTGCTGCATATTTCCCATAACTGGGGAACAGAAGAGGACTTCATCGAAGGCGGCTTCGCCATGATGGAGCGGAAGCCGACAAGAGAGCAGCGCGTGCGGCTATTCCACCGCATGATCGAAAACAGCCGCGCCCTGGTGGATGCAGGTGTCATGGTGTCTGCGGAAACGATGCTCAATAAACGGACCCTCCCCTATCTGGAAAGCATACATAAACAGATTACAGAGGAAATGAAATGCCAGCGCCATGAAATTCACCCTATGTATCCATCAGACTTCGCTTCATCACTGGAAACTCTGAATCTTGATGAAGTCAGGGCTGCGATCCACCACCTTCTTGATGTAAGGGACGAAAACACCTGGATGCTGTTCGGCACCCTGCCGTTTTATCCGTGCAGCACCAAGGACGAAGACCTGGAGCTCCTGAAGCGCTTGTACAGCAGTAAAAATGTCACCGTCCGGAATGACCCTGACGGCCGCTCACGCCTCAACGTCAATATTTTCACAGGCGATGTGATCGTGACCGACTTCGGCGACACCCCGGCGCTCGGCAATATCCAGAGGGACGCCCTGCCTGACATCTTCGACAGCTGGCAGGAAACAAAGCTCGCAGGCGAACTCAACTGCCACTGCCCGGCCGTCAAATGCCTTGGCCCGAATGTATTGGTGAAAAACAGTTATTATCAGGATGTTGATTTTCAGAAGAACAGTTCGCGGATATAATGTGAAACTTTTCCAGGGAGCCGAACGTATGAATAGTAAGACATACTTGGGAGGCCTCTTATGGTTGATCGTATGGTTGACGCATATCTGCTTATTGTTTTCATGATCCCTGTCTATGCTTTGCTGCTGTGGACTTATTTTAACGCTGAGGAAAGTATTCTCTGGGGGAAGCGATGGATGTATAGTGAAGAACCTGAAGTTTCCGAAGCTGCGATCCGCTATACTAAATTTGCTTCATTGTTTATGATGATTGCACTGCCTGTATTTATATTGCTCATGACACTGGATATCGGGCCTTTCCGATTGGGTGTGGTGATTCTTCCGGTCATTTTTATCATTGGGGCCTTACGGATTTATACAGATGAAAAGGATTGAAAAAAGCTCAGAGCAGTGTGTTCTGAGCTTTTTTTTCTTTCATATTAGAATCAATTCTTCTTTTCGCTGAACTCCACCCGGCAGCTGCCTTTAGTGCTATCGCCAACTAAATTAATGCCATGAATCCTGCTTGCGGCAACTGCTGTGAAAGTTCCCTGTCCGCTTTCTTTAAGTGTTTTGCTCCAGATGATTTTTCTTCCATCATTCCATATTAAATAATACATAGACTTAAAATTGGAAAAATTTTATAATTAGAATTGGGTTCCCCTCTCCTATTTTAGAGAGGAGTTTCTGTTATCTTATAGGCTGTCAGGAGTGGATACTATGTTTATTTCAGTAACAAGGCTCCATCTAAGAGGCAAAAGAAAACTGCCGGAATTTTTCCTGCATACACTCAGATCATCACGGCAATTAAAAAAAGCGCCAGGGTTAAAATTCTCTTCTTTTAACAAAGAAGGCTGGACTACGTTCTGGACCCTGACGGTTTGGGAAAATAAAGAGATGATGAGGAACTACCGCAATGCCGGCCATCATTTAGAAGCTATGAAAGCATCCCGAAAATTAGCAGATGAGCTGGAATATATCCATTGGGAATCAGAAAATATCCCTGCTTGGGATGAGTGTAAAAGATTACTGCATGCTGAGTATGGGAGAGGCTAAATAACCAGCCCATTCGGCAGCTCACAGCGGTCTCTTCTGATATTGCCGAAGGGGCTTTTATGCAGGTATTCGGACTTTAACGTTTTCCACTTTTCCATAATAAATCTACTCCAGTTCTGCTTTAATCAAAGAAAGAAGCATCAGGCCCTGGGTCTATCAGATCCCGGCTCACTACCACCGCCACATTCCCCTTCTTATGCCCATCATCAACATACCGATGGGCATCAACTATTTCATCTAACTTATAGCTTCGGTCAATTTTCACCTTAAGCTTTCCCGCTTCCGCCATTTCTCCCAAATAGTCTAAGGCTTCAGCTGTTTCAGGCGCATTGCGGCTCAGCAGTATTTTCGTGCCGCCCTTCCATTTAGCCCACAGCATTTGCGCGCTGGGGAGCGGCTCTGTGACATTTATATAGGTGCCGCCCTTTTTCAGCCATTTCATGCAATCTTTAAAGGAACTTTTGTTTACCGCTTCGAAAATGACGTCGTAGGCACCGTCCACCACTGGGAGGTTCCCTGAACGATAATCCAGGACACTGCCGGCCCCAAGAGATTTTACCCATTCAAGATTTTGACCGCTGCAGACAGCATCAACCTCTGCCCCCAAGTGCTTGGCAATCTGTACCGCATAGCTGCCGACACTGCCGGAAGCCCCGTACACCAATACCTTCTGGCCCTTCCGGACATTGGCTCTCTGCAGAAAATACAAAGCTGTCCGTGCGCCAATCGGAATGGCCGCGGCTTCTTCAAACGTGATATTGGCAGGTTTGATTGACACAGGCCCGTCCTCCCGGAGGCAAATATATTCAGCATAAGCGCCGAAATTCTCCAGTGAAGCGGCAAAAACCGAATCGCCTGCCTTGAATTTCTTTACATTCCTCCCGACTGCCTCCACTTCCCCGGCAAGCTCCGCTCCCAATATCGCTTTCTTCGGCTGCCGGAGTCCGAGGGCCAGGCGCGCGGGCAGCACCACTGAACGGGGCACTGTAAAGCTCCGCGCCCGGATATCCGCTGCTGTGACCGTTGTCGCCATTATCTTGATCAGGATCCCATGTTCTTTTGGGACCGGCTTTTCAATTTCTTTCAGCTGAAGGACTTCTGGAGGTCCGTACTTTTTATATACAATTGCCTTCATATCTCCACCTCTGATTCATTAGTCCATAATATATACGGACTTTCCGGCAGAAATAGTCCTTCCGTCCGGCTCTATCCATTTTAAAAATAGCTGTGAATATTTTTTTATATCATGCTAGCATCAAAGACAGTACAGGAAAGGGAGGAGAATGTAAGATGGATTTCAAAACTGAAATGGTGCCTGAATACCGAATCGCCTATGTACGTCAGACCGGACCTTATGGACCTGCCAACCAGCATGTGATGGAGGAGTTGAAACTGTGGGCAAAAGAAAACAGTCTGCTGGACGAAGCCGCCATCATACTCGGAATTTCCCATGATAATCCGCAGACAGTGCCGCCTGAAAGCTGCCGATATGACGCCTGCATTGTCATACCCGAGGAATTTAAAATGGACGCATCACTGAAAGAAGGTAAATTCCCTGGCGGAGAATACGCTGTTTTCCAGGTCCAGCATACAGAAGAAGAGATTCAGAAACTCTGGGCAGAAATCCTTCCAACTCTCCATAACCTCGGATTCCAGCTCGATAACAGGCCAGCTTTTGAAAGGTATATCGGTGCGATGCTATTGAATCATCAGTGCGAGGTATGCCTTCCAGTCAAAGAACTGTAGCCTGGTGCACGAAAGGACGGGAATTCCTCCCGTCCCGGTTCTTCTATGTAGAAATAGCAGTCCCTGCGGTTGATACAGCTACTCAACCGCATCCTGCAGATTCTCAGCAATAATGAATAGTCTCATCACCGCCAATAGTTCCATCCCGGTCAGGAAATACTGCCTCTACCTTCACTCCCCAGCCTTCTCATACCGCGAATGGCTGTCTGTCACACCCTTCAGCACAAACCCGATTTTTTGATAATATTGGTTCAGCTTCTCATTGTCACCCACACAGTCGAGCCTCAGCGGTGTGCCGCTGTATTTCCTGCAGATCCAGCTCACTGCTTTTTCCCCAAGCCCATTCCCCATGCTGTCAGGATGAACGGCAAGCCTGTGCAGATAGATGGCTCCGTCCGCTTCCCCATCCCAAATATGCCGGTCCCAGCCTGATGGCCCTTCATAAAGGGTAAAGGTCGCCTTCACCCTGCCTTTATCGCACAGCACATAGGTTTCGCGGTCATGGATCGCCTGCTTGATTTCCCCATCCTCACCGCCGCCGAGCAGGAAGCTCCATTGACTGATATCCTTATCCTTCAGCCATTGGGCCGCCCCTTTCAGCACCTCGAACACCTCTTCAGTATCTGCTTTTTCCGCTAATCTGATTTCCATTTATACCAGCTCCTTTGGTTTGCTTACTACTTCGCTAGGGACCTTTCATTTTCCTTTTTCAGGAAAGTGTTTTTTCGACAGAAGAGGTTGGGAAAAAAATTGCGGATCGTGTGCCTGACAAAAAAGCAGTTTCTTCCCCGCCCAGCTATAAAAGAGCGGACATTCCAGGACCCGACTGAGGGAATCATTGACAGGTTGAAAAATAAGCGGAGAAATTCCCTCTAATTTTGAAAAAACGCTAAAAGTGGCTCAAATAGAGGGAGAAATTCCGGCTATCGACTCAAAAAACAGGAAAATGGGCAGTTTCGCTCCTCATAACGGGAAATTCTCCACTTATTTACACCCGCCCGTGACATATTCAGCAGCATAAGCGGAAAATCTCCGCTTATTTTAAAGGCTTGCCGGCCATTCAAATGAGGATGCGATACCATAATATGATTAAAAGCATTCTTTACAAAAAGAGCCTCCCCGCCAAGGAAGGCTCCTCCTGTTATTCTTTTGTAAAATCAATTGTGCTCCTGACCGTGTCGATCGGACGGACAAGCTTCTCAATCTGCTCGCGCTTGTTTTCAAGAAATGGCGGCAATGACAGCTTTTCGCCCAGTGTTTCATATGGCTCGTCGCCCATGAAGCCTGGTCCGTCTGTCGCAAATTCGAACAGAATCTGCGGTGCGACCCGTGCATATAGGGACTGGAAGAAAAAGCGGTCCACAAAGCCGGATGTCTGGAAGCCGAACTGCGGCAGGCGCTCGGTCCATTCATCCAATACAGCCCGGTCCTCGACGCAGAATGCCGCGTGGTGGACAGTTCCAAATCCCTGCACGGCCTGCGGCAGGACAGCGTTATGCTCAACAACCACCTGGGCGCCATTTCCGCCTTCCCCGACCTCAAACAGATGGAATGCGCCCTCCTGTCCAATTTCCTTGAAGAGCAGGACTTTTTCCATCATTTCTTTAAAATAATCAAAGTTCGCGATGCGGACAAAAATCGGCCCGAGACCTGTGATTGCATGCTCCAGTGGAATCGGCCCCTTCTGCCAAGGAGAGCCGGAAGCAACACCAGAATTATTTTCATCGGAAATCAATTGATATTGCTGGTCATCAAAGTCTGCGAATGACAGCGTCTTTTTCCCAAATTGCTCTTTAATGCCGGTATGCTTCACATCAAGGCGGTCAAAGCGCGCCACCCAATAATCCAGTGCTGCGTCATTCGGCACCCGGAAGGATGTTTTTGAAATTTCATTTGTGCCGTGCCTTCCTTTAGGGATGCCGGGAAAATCGAAGAAAGTCATATCAGTGCCCGGGCTGCCTTTGTCGTCGGCGAAAAACAGATGGTATGTCTGGATATCATCCTGGTTGACGGTTTTCTTGACCAGCCTCATCCCAAGGACAAAAGTGAAAAATTCATAATTCTTTTCCGCGCTGCTTGTGATTGCAGTGACATGGTGTATACCTTTTAAATGGTTCATCATGTTCCTCCATAGTTAAGACTTTTTTATCAATACCCGTAAGAGGGCTAAATTTATCTCGAATTCAAGATAATATTATTATAAATGGCCGCCCTCTTTTTATGCAAGGAATGTCTCTTCCTATAGAAAAAGCACCGGCTGCAAGAGCCGGCGCTAAGATTAACGCGGTCGTTCTGATGCCATGAACCCGAAGGAAATATGGTCCTGGACAGGAATCCAGGCGCCGATTCCCTGGGAGGTGACATTCTTGATGACAAGCAGTCTTTTGCTTCCCTTCAGCATCAGATACACCTCGCCATAAGTGACTTTTCCCTTTTCATTGACGGCAGGTGCATAGCCGTACAGATAGCCGAGACGCTTTGGCGGGATATTATAGATCTGATCCTTTTTCGTCCCGGCGCCGACCACTGTTTCGAAAGCGAGCGGCAGCTTGGATTTTTCCATCGCCTTCAGGAGCATCATTTTCTGGACATCCTGGGCTTTCGGGATTTTGGCTGTCAGGGCTCCCCTTACGACCTTCTGGGCTTCCTGGACATAGTGGATCTGATAAGGCGCTTTTCCGCCCCTGTTATCAAAATAATTCGTGTTGATTTTCTGATATTCCCAGTTTGGCGCCGTTTCTGTGCTTTCGTAATTGAGCGGCCACTGCCCAAGATAGACGATGGCCCTGTAGCCGAATGCAAACGGCGTGCTATTGACAGAAGACTCGTTCAGCATCCTGATCAAATCCGGGTTTTCAATCTTGATCTTGGACGTATCAAGCAGCGACTGTGTCAGCTCGCTCGGCTGCAGTGTCGGCTGGTCCTGCACCGGGTTGGGATACGTATTTTCCTTCGTGATATTCAGGACAGAACTGGGGATCGGAATGCTCAGCTGCTGCTTTTGCTCGGTCTTGTCCTGCTTTTTCTCTGCTCCGGCATCGGGCAAAAAAGAAAGCATGGCAAGAAGAGTTATAATTAGAACGGATACATACTTTCTCATGATGTGGAACTCCTTTCAAATGCTTGTATCTGCTCTTAGTTTTTTCGGAGTTCCCCTGATTTATCCTAAGTGCCGGAAAATCTTTTTAGCAGCTGCTGGCAGTAAGGAAAGAATAATTGGATGAATGGTCCGATCAGGACAGCGATGACGATGGTCCCTGCACCGACTGGCCCATGGAAGAGCATGGCCAAAAACAGCGCTCCCGCTTCCCCGATGGTTTTCGCCATCATCAGGCTCACCCCGAACCGCTCTTTGATGGCCATCATAAAATGGTCGATCGGATTGAGGGGAAACTCTGCCTGCAAATACATGGACGCCCCCAATCCAATAAGCGCAAGCCCAAGAATCAGCGCCGTGATTTGAAAATAGACATTCAGTATGTATACGCCGGAAAATACCCGCAATATCCAAAAGTCGACCATAAAGCCAATGAGGCATACAGTCAATAGCGCGAGATACTCCGGCTTGGCTTTTAGAAGCCAGGCATTGACCATCATCAGGATGATGCCGATGATGATGACCCAGCTCCCGATCGTGAGCCCGGCGGTCCTGGCCAGGCCTGCATTCAGCGCATCCCAGGGACCCGCCCCGAGATTGGATAGGATTGCCATACAGATGCCCAAAGTCAGAATGACCAGGCCCGCCACATAAAAAATAACCCTTACAAGCAGCTTCATAATTCACTCCCCCAACTGTTACACAATTGTAAAAATCTGAATATTTACATTTTTATAAAAATAATCTATAATTACCTTAACAACAGCAAAGGAGGGCTGAAGGAATCGCTTCTATCACAGCAAAGGAGGCTAAACACTCATTATTATCCATTTGTTCATGAAGAGCTTGTCCAACAAGACATGAAAGCGGGTGATAGATGCAGGTAGAGTTAAGCGATTGATTTCCGTCTTTTACAACATATTCGTCCAAAAGGATACTTATGATAGAAAAAGCAAGTCCAATAGAAGCATAAAGAAGGCTCTGCACAAGTGCAGAGCCTTTTCTTATTATCGCTATAATAAATAAAAGCCGATGCCCACAATAATATAGGCTGCGAGGAGCGTGGCCCCTTCAAACCAGTTCGTTTCACCATCATTGGAGATGACGACCATGAGCAGCACGGCTGTGACCATCGTGATCAGTTCAGGCAGTGTGAAGACGAGCGGCATCGATGTTGGGAAAAACAGTGACGCAATCACCAGCACCGGTGCGACGAACATCGCTACCTGCAGGGTCGAGCCGATGGCAATTTCAACGGCAATGTCCATCTTGTTCTTGAATGCCATGATGATGGCAGAAGCATGCTCGGCCGCATTACCGACAATCGCAACGATGACAACCCCGATGAAGAGCTCTGACCAGCCAAATGTCTCGCCGACCGCTTCAAAGGTGTGGACAAGATTTTCCGATACATACGCAACCGCTACAGTCGCAATGGCCAGTATCGCAATCGCCTTGCCTTTGCTCCATTCCGGTTCTTCTTCATGATGAGCTGCTGCCGCTTCTTTTTCAGCGGGCTGGTAGACACCGCGGTGTGTGACAAGCTTGAACAAGAGCGCTGCCAGATATAAAGCAATCAGAATGACAGAAATCCCGATGCTGAACGTCATCCGCTCTCCCTCTCCCATTGTCATGGAGAACACCTCAGGAATGACGAACGCCACGACTACGGCAAACATCAGCAAACCTGAATTATGCCTTGCATCATACACATTGAATTTCTGGCGCTTATATTTGACCCCGCCGATAAAAAAGCTGAGTCCGGCGACCAGCAGCAGATTCCCCAGCACTGACCCCGTGAGTGACGCCAGGACGACCTCGACAAGCCCTTCCCTCAGCGCAAAAATTGAGATGATCAGCTCGACCGCATTCCCGAAGGTAGCGTTCAGCAGTCCGCCGATCCTTGGCCCGGCTACGATTGCAAGGCTTTCCGTCGCCCTGCCCATATAGCTTGCTAGGGCGATGATGGTTAAGCAATAAATAATAAAAAGTGCAACACTCGGCCAGCCCAGAAGCGTCCCGATGACAGACAAGGGAACGCCTGCAAAGGTGAGCACCATAAAAATTTTATTGACCATTCTTCCGATTCCCACCTTTCTATTTTTTCACATCATATTCTTGAAGCCGCGTAAAAAAAACTCCTTATGTACAGCTTTTCCTGCCCCGGCATAAATATCCGGCGCGGCCCTTCAACATATATACCCGCTTTTTAAAATTGCATTCCTGATGATTTTTCGCTCGGATAATACAAGCGGAAAAATGACAGATTATAAAGGGAAGAAAATTGCGAGGAGTGAAAGAAATGGCAGACACAAAGCAGAAGGTGCTTGATATGTTCGAGAAATACAGCATCGGCACACTGGCATCCATCCGGAATGACAGGCCCTACAGCCGCTTTATGCTGTTTTTCCATGATGATCTGATTCTTTTTGCCGCGACAGACAAAGATGCCCATAAAGTAGAAGACATTGAGAAAAATCCGAATGTCCATATTCTGCTGGGGGTTGAACAGGGCGGATATGACGGGCCGTACTGTGAAATTGAAGCGAAAGCCTCCTTCGAGGATTCCAGCGAGCTGAAGGAGAAGTTCTGGAGCGAAAAGCTCAAAGACTGGCTCTCCGGCCCGGACGATCCGGACTACCTGCTCCTGAAAATGGAGCCTTCACTGATCCGCTATTTTGAAAAAGCGGGCGCGGAGCCTGAAGAGCTTTCTCTATAAAAATAACAGGGGCGCATCCACATACCGGATCCGCCCCTGTTTTTATTATGCTTCCACTAATGTGAATGTTTCTTCGATTTCTATGCTGTCTTTCACAGACTGGACCATGCTGCAGTTTTTGCGCGTCAGCTCCATCGCCTTTTGGATTTTCTCCTCTTTCAGACCTTTTCCAGTGATTGTGAAATGGACTGTGATTTTCGAAACCCGATTGGCTTCCTCTTCCACTCTTTCTGCTTCGGCACTGATTTTGATATCCTCCACATCAATCCTCTGCTTTTCCAGAATCTTGCGGAGCACGCCTCCGCTGCACACTGCCACTGAGGAAACAAGCAGCTGATATGGCCTGAAGCCGTACTCCTCATCACCGGCTACATCCAGTTTTCCATAGCTCGTTTCCGTGAAAAAGCCGACATCCTTCATTGTAAATTCCATCGTTTCCACTCCTCTTTTCTCTTGTATGCAGTGATTATACTACTTTTTCTGCCATAGCTATGAGCAATACGCTCTTTTTTCCTTGCAAAGCCGCCGGGGAGCCGTTACCATCAATTTGGAAAGAACTTTTAGAAATTGAGGCCAACAACATGAATAAAGAAAACATGCGTTTTTGGATTTTAATCAGCATTGTGGCAATCTCAGGATTCAGCCAGGGCATGCTGCTTCCCCTTATTGCAATTATATTTGAAAATGACGGGCTGTCTTCAAGCTTGAACGGCCTGAATGCGACCGGCCTTTATGTCGGCATCCTGCTCGTCTCCCCTTTTATGGAGCAGCCTCTCCGGAAATATGGCTACAAGCCGGTCATCATTCTTGGCGGACTGCTTGTCATCGTATCATTAATCTTATTTCCATTATGGAAGTCATTCTGGTTCTGGTTCGTGCTCAGGCTCCTGATCGGGATCGGCGACCATGCGCTGCATTTCGGAACACAGACATGGATTACCAGCTTCTCGCCTGAACATAAGCGCGGCCGGAATATTTCCCTGTACGGACTGTTCTTCGGGGTCGGCTTTGCAGTCGGCCCGCTGATGGCGCCGCTCGTCAATGTGCATGAAACCCTGCCGTTCATCCTGTCATCGGTCCTCTGCCTGCTGGCATGGGTATTCCTGTTCCTTTTAAAAAATGACTATCCGGAGCAGACAATCGAGGTCAATTCGATGAAAAATACATTGAAGCGATTCTCCGCTGCCTTCAAGTATGCGTGGGTCGCCTTCCTGCCGCCGCTCGGCTATGGATTCCTGGAATCGTCCCTGAACGGCAGCTTCCCGGTCTACGGCCTGCGCATCGGGCTTGAGGTGAAAAGCGTCTCGGTTCTCTTGACGGCCTTTGCAATCGGCGGCATTGTCTTCCAGCTTCCGCTTGGGATCTTGAGCGATAAATTGGGGAGGCAGCGGATATTGACCATCATCCTTCTGTCGGGCTCCATCTTCTTTTTCCTGGCGAGCTTCCTGGAAGGAGCTGTCTGGGCATTGACGGCTACGCTATTCCTTGCCGGCATGGCGGTCGGCTCCACTTTTTCACTCGGGATCAGCTATATGACCGACCTGATGCCAAAGGATCTGCTGCCGACCGGCAATCTGCTCTGCGGCATTGCCTTCAGCCTCGGAAGCCTGGCTGGCCCTTATCTGGGCGGCATCTTCATTCAATTTTTCAAGAATATCTCATTCTTCAATATTATCAGCATGATGCTGCTCGTGATTTTCCTGGCTGTCCTGACCAACCGCGGAGCGGGGCAGAGGGCCGAACAGCATTCGCTGAGCCAGTGAGGTTTGCCTTCCTGGCGGGCCGGGTAAAAAGAAATATAGCCCATTTTTATTTTTTCCCCCTAACCCCCTTTTTAAATAAAAATGACTATGATATGATAACGATACTAATCTAGAAACCTATGCGAAAATGCTGTCCCCAAAAGAGGTAAATTCCTCCGGCGGGGGCAGCTTTCGTCGTTTAATAGGGGTATTGATGTTGATTATTCTTCTCAATGAGAAACCGATAACCCAGGAGGGAATTCCAATGACGACAGAAGCCAAAGCACTAATAGAACTCAAGCAAGAACAGGAAAGCCTGCTTCAAAGAATACTTCCCCATGCCGAGCTGATCGCCGCCATCCTGAGCGGGATCCTCATCCTTGCCGGCTGGCTGCTTGCGCGGAATGATATGGGGGCCGCCTCCATCACCTCCTATCTGCTTGCCTTTGTGATCGGCGGCTTTGCCAAAGCCAAGGAAGGCATCGAGGAAACGATCGAAAACAAAGAATTGAATGTGGAAATGCTGATGATCTTCGCGGCCATCGGCTCGGCCATCATCGGCTACTGGACAGAAGGCGCCATCCTCATTTTCATTTTCGCCGTCAGCGGCGCCCTGGAAACGTACACGATGAACAAAAGCAATAAAGAAATTTCGTCCTTGATGGAGCTGCAGCCTGAGGAAGCCCTGCTTTTAACAGACGGCGGAGAAGAGCGTGTGCACGTATCCGAACTGAGCATCGGCGACCATATCCTTGTAAAGCCGGGAGAGCGTGTCCCTTCAGACGGTATGATCCTGAAGGGCACCACCACCCTGGATGAAGCCGCCATCACAGGAGAATCCATCCCTGTCAGCAAGGGCAATTCCGACGAGGTCTTCGCCGGAACAGTGAATCTGAACGGCTCCATTACAGTCGAGATCACAAAGCCTGCCAGCGACACCCTGTTCCAAAAGATCATCCAGCTTGTCCAGACCGCACAGAGCGAAAAGTCACCATCCCAGCTGTTTATCGAGAAATTTGAAGGCACTTATGTAAAAGTCGTCCTCGCTGCAGTAGCGGCGATGATGGTCCTGCCCCATTACCTGTTGGGCTGGAGCTGGACGGAAACCTTTTACCGTGCGATGATCCTGCTTGTTGTCGCCAGTCCGTGCGCCCTTGTCGCA
The DNA here is from genome assembly GCF_020171945.1 of Bacillus infantis. GTDB lineage: Bacteria > Bacillota > Bacilli > Bacillales > Cytobacillaceae > Bacillus_AB > Bacillus_AB infantis_A. The sequence goes on from NZ_JAIVAP010000009.1 coordinate 64,361, forward strand.
AGCATCATGCCGGCCACATTATCGGCCATCTCAAACGGAGCCCGCCGCGGAATCCTCTTTAAAGGCGGTGTCCATCTGGAGAATCTCGGCCATCTGAAGGCCATTGCTTTTGATAAAACCGGCACCCTGACGAAGGGCCGGCCTGAGGTGACTGACTATCTGGCGTGCGAGGATATGGAAGAAGAAGAAATTCTTTTGGCGGCAGCATCGATTGAAAGCCACTCCAATCACCCGCTCGCAGGCGCCATCGTCAAATATGCGAAGACCGAGCTGAAGCATCCGCTTGTAAGCCCGGAAAGCATTGAAGATATCTCCGGTTTTGGCGTCAAGGCCATGCTCCAGGATGAAGAATGGAAGATCGGCAAAGCTGACTTTATCGGCCGTGAAGAAGCGGAAAGATTCGCTGACGGAGCAGCCTTGTCACTGGCCGGAGAAGGAAAGACGATTGTTTTTATTAAAAAAGGCTCCAAGATCGCCGGACTGCTGGCGCTGAAGGATGTTGTGCGCGAGGAAACGAAGGCAGCGATCAGCACCTTGAACGCTCAGGGCATCTACACGGTGATGCTGACAGGCGACAGCGAAAAGACCGCCCAGGCGATTGCTGCTGAAAGCACGGTGGATGAATATATCGCGGAGTGCCTGCCGGCCAATAAAGTCGAGCATCTGAAGGACCTGAAGAAGCGCTATGAGAATGTCGCCATGGTCGGTGACGGCATCAATGACGCCCCAGCGCTCGCCGCAGCCAATGTCGGCATCGCCATGGGCGAAGGGACAGACGTAGCGCTGGAAACAGCCGATGTTGTCCTGATGAAAAATGAGCTTCCGAAGATTGCCGAAGCCATCACTCTCTCACAGCGGATGAACACCATCATCAAGCAGAATGTCATTTTTTCCATCACCGTCATCATGCTTCTGATCGCTTCGAACTTCCTGCAGATCCTTGATTTGCCGTTCGGCGTCATCGGGCATGAAGGCAGTACGATCCTGGTTATCTTGAATAGCTTAAGGCTTTTGAAATCATAGCGAAAAACGCTCGGGGATGGTGCCCGGGCGTTTTTCTATTGCTCCAGCACTTTCCGGTCATCCGCGTCAGGCGGCTGCTCGATCCAGTTCTTCTCGATCATCAGCTTGCCGAAGCTTCCATACACCAGGAGATCATCGAAAATTGCTTTTTCGGCCAAAACCGCGATATCGGCCCTCATGCAGGCAACCGCAGCCGCGCCGTAATACGAAATCGCCGCTGCAAAGAAAAAGCCGGAATGAAACAGCATCAGCTTTTCCGAAAAAGGGGCAGTCGTTGAGTTCGTGATCTCCGACTCGAATGGCCTTGGCGAATGAAGCCCTTCTTTTAAAAGCAGAGAAGCAAAGCTTGAAATATGCTTGTTTTTATTATTGATGCACTTATCCAGGAACTTTTGCACCTCTGTATCCCGTGAAACCTGCTTGAACGCAATAAAGCTGCTTTTGGCGATATAGCTTTTCTGCAGATTGAAAAAAATATTGCCCGCCTCGATTGTATTGATTTTCCGCTTCTTTCCGAACACATCGGTGACATATTTAAAGTCCGGGACAAAAACCGGTTTTTCGGGCGTTGCGTAAAGCGGCGGCTTTTCGAGCAGATTTTTTGCGGACAGGAGCTCGATTGCCCGGTTGTAGAGATCGTGCGTATCCTGATTGCACCCGCTGTAAAATGTGCGTACGTCCTTCCGGATGGACACACTTGATGCCAGGCCATAAGCCTGCATCCCGTGCATCGTCATTGTATGCATATATAAGAGACAGTAGGCGTCTGTGAACAATGGCGGTGCATCCATATTCACATCCTCCTTCGAAAAACCCTTTGGTAGCGGAAACTTTTCCTTTTTGAAAAGCTCTGTGAGCGAATCGATATGCTGAAATGACAGATCCAGCGCATATTGAAGGAATTCATGGATTTCCTTATCCTTTACGTGCTTCATCATATATTTCGTAATGCAAACCGCCATCGTTTCGCGGATATAATGAGTCCATATATTTGATATTTCAGATGAAGACAGCCTTTCCTGCTGCATGTAGAACACCTCCGGGACTTAGTTTTGGCTAATTTAAGGGAGATTAACCGGGGATTGGGGTCTGGCGGGGGGATTTTGTGCGGTGTGAGGGTGTGGATATTTGGGTTATTAGCAAGTTTTGGGTTTTATTAGCAACTTTTCCGGTTTATTAGCAACTTTTTCCTTTTATTAGCAACTTTTCATTTTTATTAGCAACTTTCCCATTTTATTAGCAACTCCCGCTCGTCCGCCGCCTCGGGACCCTCCGGTTGTAAAATTATGTTAAATATGTAGAATCCCCGCAAGCTTTTGCAGAATCACCCCATTTCCAAGCAAAATCACTGAATTCCATGTAGAATCCCCCCCTATCCCCAGCAGCATCACTAATCCCCCCGCCAAACCCCAAAAAAGAACGCCCCACAACAGGGCGCCCTCCACTCTAATGATATCCATTCGATTTATTCGCAGAACCCGATGTTTTCTGCTTCGGGCTGTCTTTGCCTTTTTGCTTTGTTTTGCCTTTTCCCATGGTCTTCCCCTCCTGGTGATGGTGGTGTGTTCCCCTTTTATAGTGTGGACTTCACACCCTCTTTCTAAGAAGGCAATATCAGGTGCGGCTCCCTAGCAATCCCCATTTTTCCGCTTGCTGACATAGGCGTTGACCTCGCCGCCGAGGATGATGATGACGCCGGTCAGGTAGAACCAGACCATGAGGACGATGATGGCGCCGATGCTTCCGTAGGCAGCGGTGTAATTGGCAAAATTGCTGACATAATAGGAGAAGGCGAGTGATGCCAGGATCCACCCCGCTGTGGCAAAAATGGCGCCGGGCAGCGCGCTGATGCATTTCATTTTTATATTGGGGGCAATCCAGTACAGCACAAGAAAGACAATGAACAAAATGACGATACTGACAAGCCAGCGCAGGGCGTTCCAGGCTGAGAGGAATTGTGATGACAGATCAAAGGCGGAAAACAGGAAAACGCCGATCTGCTTCCCGAACACCGGCAGCAGAAGGGCCACAACAAATACAAAGATCATGGCGAACGTCAGCAGGATCGCCATCCCGCGCGCCACGATCAGCGGACGGCTTTCTTTCACCTCATAAGCAAGATTGAAGGCTTTGACAATTGCATGGATCCCATTGGAAGCCGACCAGATGGTCCCGATGATCCCGACGGACAGGAGTGCCCCGCTCCGGTCTGCGATCTGGTTGAGGTTCGATTCGATCAGCGCCATCGTATCGCCGGGCGCATAATCCCTGATGAAGCCAAGGATATCCACCTGGCTGACGGGCAGATAGGTGATGAGGGTGACGAGGAAAATGAGGAGCGGAAATAGTGAAAGCAGGAAAAAGTAGGCCAGCTGGGCTGCGAGGCCAAATATATCGTCTTCGTGGATTTTTTTCCATAAATACGGAATTCCTTTCCCCATTGCAGCCCCTCCCCTGCTCATTCTTCTTCTGTACTGATAGCTGATGTCTTCTTCAATGGCTCCTCATCGGCCAAAGGAGCTTTCTTTGCTTCTTTTGAAAAAGCGGAGCGTGTTTCCTGGACAATGTCCATCACCTGTGGAGTCACTTCCCTCAGCTCCTCAACCTTTTCCGTAATAAAAGCCACATCCTCTGTCACCTGTTCAATGGTCGTCCGGATGGAGCTTGCCGTCTGTTTGACCGATTCGGCCGCTTTTGAAGGATTTTTTATGTAATAGGCAGCACTTCCCGCAGTTTTGCGGCTTGTCTCCAGTACGGCCCGGCGTGTTTCCTTATCAAATAGTGACAATGCGCCGCCTGCAATCGCACCAAGCAGCATTCCCTGCAATAATTTGGTTTTCCCCATGCTTATCCCTCTTTCCATTTTTACTTTATAAATGATGATTTATTCTCATTTCTTTCAGGAGCCTTGCGCAGCTTTCCTTCAGGAGGCTGTATACTTCCTCGAAGTTGCCGGTATAATACGGATCCGGCACATCCTTATCCTTGCGGTCGCTGTAGTCAAGAAGCCTGACAACCTTTGCTGCGGGATTGCCTTTTTTAAGGCTCAGAATATCTGCCTGGTTTTGGCTGTCCATCGCCACGATCCACTGGAATTCATCCAGGTCGGCTGCTTTAATCTGCCGTGCGGCCAATCCTGCTGCATCCACCTTGTATTTCTCAAGGATTTTCCTCGTCCCTTCATGGGGCGGCTTGCCGACATGCCAGTCACCTGTCCCGGCAGAATCAGCCTCGATGGCTCCTTCAAGCCCTTCCTTTTTGACCTGGTCCCTGAACATGGCTTCTGCCATCGGCGAGCGGCAAATATTGCCGAGGCACACAAATAATACACGTATCAAAAGCACATTCCCCCTTAGCTACATTTTCTTCTATTTCACTGCTTTCATGCAACTATAAGCAGGAAGGTCATTCTATAATTTGATTGACATTCCGCTCTTATCATGGAAAGATGAAGAGTAAAGGACAGGCACTCCCTGTCGATATCGTGATGAGAGGATGACACCCCCATGAACTTATCGGAAAAATCAACTGAAAATGTCGAATATATGATTGAACAGATCAAAGAAAAGCTGAAGGTCCTGAATCTCGGCGCCATTAAACCGTCCCATTTTGACGAGGAAATGTACACAGAGCTGAAGGAAATCTACGAACTTGTCATGAAAAAAGATTCATTCAGCCCAAATGAAATGCAGGCGCTTGTAGAAGAGCTCGGCAACTTGAGGAAAATGTAATTTTAAGCAGGCCTATTGGGTCTGCTTTTGTTTTATAAAAAGTGGTGCCAGGCACTACTAAAGGAGGAATCACATGCTCATCCATAAAGACCAAAACACAGCGATTTTTCAGAGCAGCCTGTTTAAGACCAACTCTGCCGTCATTCAAACGGAGGATCTGGTCCTTGTCATCGATCCATGCTGGCTTCCCCATGAGATTGAAGAAATCCGCTCCTATGCCTACCGCACAGCCGGGAGCCGCCCGATTTTTGTGCTCTACACCCATTCTGACTATGACCATATTATCGGCCACGGCAGCTTTCCTGATGCGACCATCATCGCAAGCAAAGCCCTGAATGAAAAGGACGGGCAGGAAAGGGAAAAAATCATCGAGCAGATTCTTGCATGGGATGATTCATATTATATCGACCGGGACTATACACCTTCCTATCCCGCCGCTGACATCGTCATTTCACAGGACGGGCAGACACTGGCTGTCGGCGGGACCGAGCTTAAGTTTTTCCAGACGCCCGGCCACACTGACTGCGGGATTGCCTGCATCATCCCGTCCCTGGACCTGCTGATTGCCGGAGATTATTTATGTGATACAGAATTCCCTTATGTTTATTTTTCAAGCACAGATTATCTGCTCACTTTGGAAAAATTCGCGGACAGCCTCGCAGACCACAGCTTCAGTCTCATGATGACCGGGCACGGACTGCCGGCTTACAGCAATGAGGAGATTTCATCCCGCATCCAGTCCTCTGCCGGCTATCTTGCCAAACTGAAGGAATACGTGGCGGAAGGGAAAGCAGCAGAAAGCTATGTTCTGTTTGAAGACTACAAGTATCCCCGCATCATGAAGGACTTCCATGATGGCAATATCGAATTGATGAAGAAGGAATTTGGCAACTGACGCCCGGCACCTGCCGGGCTTTTTCTGTGGATAAACAATTTTTCGGCAAATCCCCTGTGGATAAGCGTGATTTTTCAGAAAGATATACACTTTTGTGGATAGTTTGACTGTTTTATGGGGATAAGCCTTTTAATGGCAACCAACATTCTGCTCGGCAGGCGACACCTTGTATATCGAAAGAGGCCCTGTGAACATTTCACAGGGCCTCGCTTTTTATAAAAAAAGACAGATCCGAAGACCTGCCTTCCGCTTATTCCTGATCTGTTAAAATCAATGTGCCTTCCTTCGTAACGGCAATGGTATGCTCATACTGTGCAGAGAATTTGCCGTCTGCTGTCCTCGCTGTCCAGCCGTTATTGTCCATTTTCGTGTCATACACGCCGACATTGACCATCGGCTCGATTGTGAAGACCATGCCTTCCTTGATGCGCGGCCCTTTACCGGCAAGGCCGAAATGCGGCACGTCCGGCTTTTCATGGATCACATTGCCGATCCCGTGGCCGATGAAATTGCGGACAACAGAGAAGCCTTCACCCTCGACATATGTCTGGATCGCATGGCCGATATCTCCGATCCGCTTGCCAGGCACTGCCTGCTCGATTCCCTTATAAAGTGCTTCCTTCGTAACCTCCAGCAGCTTCCGATGCTGCTCGGAAAGATTGCCGACCGCATACGTCCAGGCGGAATCCGCCAGCGCGCCGTTATATCTCACGACCATATCAATGGTGACGATATCGCCATCCTTCAATTCTTCCCTGCGCGGAAAGCCGTGGCAGATTTCATCATTGATGCTGGCACATGTCGCATATTTATAGCCTTTATAGCCCTTCTGCTCCGGAGTCGCGCCGTGCTCCTTGAGGAATCCCTCCACAAACTCATCGATTTCCCAGGTCGTCACGCCCGGCTTGATCCTTTTGGCAATCTCTTTATGGCATAGGGCAAGAATTTCGCCCGCTTTTTTCATCGCTTCTATCTCACGCGCTGATTTTAATACAATCATCACTTTACCTGCCTTCCCCGCTCATTTATGTAAGACCTGTATATTTTTCAGATAGCAAAAAAGTCCCTTTCTCTATCTTATCGCGACAAAGGAAGAATTTCAAAGGAATGGCGCCTGATGCCCACTATCACTATATGTATGGCAGGCTGGGTGTGCTACAAAACAGAAGTTTGCCATTCTCCCTGCATTTTGAATTATTCACCCTGAAATTTGATTTTTTCTCCCCGGATTGCGGTTTTTTCACCCCACTTTAAGAGGGATTCACCCCAAAAACAGCGATAATTTTTCCACTTTACAAAAATACCCAAAACCACGCACCACAAAAAAAGAGCGGGCCACGCTCAACCAAGCGCTCCCGCTCCCCTCACATTTATTTTGAAAGCAAATTCAATGATTCTTTAATGAACGCCGGGATGTCGTCCGGGTTGCGGCTTGTTACCAGCTGGTTCTGGCATACGACGACTTCCTGGTCCTTGAAGTTAACGCCTGCATTTTCCATGTCGACGCGGATGGATTTGAAGCCAGTTGCGTCTCTTCCATCTAGCGTTTTAGCTGTGATAAGAAGCTGCGGCCCGTGGCAGATCGCCAGTACCGGCTTCATGTCATCCATGAAGGATTTCGCAAACTGGACAAAACGGTCATCTGCACGAAGCTGGTCAGGAGAAAATCCGCCTGGCAGGAATAGCGCGTCAAAGTCGGAAGGATTTACATTATCGATACTTTTATCGATCTCAACCGTTGCATTTCCCTGCTTGCCTTTGACAGATTTGCCTGCTTCCTTCTCGATTGCCGTAATCTCATGTCCCGCTTCCTTGAAAGCTTTCGCAGGATCTGTATACTCTACGTCTTCAAACATTTCGGTAATTAAGCATGCGATTTTAGCCAATTCTGTCATCTCCTTTAAATTTGATCACATTAATGAGATTTCCCTTCCTGGGCAGTGATAAAACCTTGTTTTACAGTACAACTTCTTCTTCTCTTGGGACAAAGCGGTGAAAGACGTTTTTCTTGTTGCTTTTATAGATTTCTTTTTCAGCAAGGGTATTGATGATCCGCCTGTTCCTGTCGACTGACAAGCCGAGATGGGTGGCAGCGGCCCCGTGGGAATGCTCAATATTGGTCAGGGTGAAAATCCTGTTTTGGCGCTTCTTTTTAAAAAGGATCTCATAAGAGAGAGACACCTTGAATTCGCGCTCTCCCTCCCAGATGATTTCGTCAGCATAGCGGCTGAGCAGCCATTCCGGCAGATGCGGCCGATATCCTGTCGCCAGCACCACCTTGTCCGAGTCCAGCTTAAAGGGCGTTTCGGCCTGCTTTTGCTGGAGCTGCAGCTCGAAACCGGATGATGTGCGCTCCATCCCTTGAAGCTCGGCATGCGGCTGGATCCTCGCCTTGCTCGACTCACCGCCGATTGTCTGGTGATAAAGCTCTTTGTAGATAAGGTCCAGCAGCCCGGGCTCAATGCCATTGCGGAGGCCGTTCAATGTATCCAGTGACTGGATCCGTTCCTCATATGGCAGGCTGTGAAAATAGTTCACATATTCCGGTGAAAAAAACTCCTGTCCCAGTTTTGTGCTTTCCAGCTGCAGGAACCCGGCAGAGCGGGCCAGCCAATTAAGCTGAAAATCATGCGTCTTCTGGCATTGCAGAAGATCATAAAAGATTTCCGCGGCACTCTGCCCTGAACCGATCACACTGATGGATCCGCCTTCAACCAGCTTGTCCTTATGCTGCAGATAGCGGCTGGAGTGAATGCAATCTTCTCCCAGAAAATCCTTCATATTATCCGGCACCAATGGTTCATTCCCTGTACCGAGAATCAGATTATAGGCAAAATAGGTCTCTTCCACTCCTTTTTCGATATTGAACACCGTCACCTCGAAAAAGTGCTCTCCATTCTCCTCCCTGTCCCGCACATCCGCCACCTCCATGCCGAATCTGCAATTATCAAGGCGTGAAGCAGCCCATTGGCAATAATGATTATATTCCTTCCTTGGGATTTCCAGCCTGTGAAAATAGGAAAACTGGGTCAGCCGGTCATGCTCATGCAGATAATTCAAATACGTATATGGGCTTGTCGGATCAGCCAGGGTGACCAGATCATCCAGAAACGGCACCTGCATCTCAGAGCCTTCAATCAGCATCCCTGGATGCCAGGAAAATTCCGGCGTCTTGTCAAAAAAGAGCCCAGTAAGGCCGTGTGCCTTCTGCAGCATGACCGCCAGGCTTAAATTGTATGGACCGATGCCAATGCCAATCAGATTATATATGTGCATGCAAATTCTCCTTCTCAAGGATTTTTCACAACAAAAAAACTAACAGACTTTAATCTGTTAGTTTTTACCCAGCTTTCTCTTTTTTCAAGCCATGCCCTGCACATCCTGTCAGCCTGAAGGCGTGTCCATCCGCCTCGCAAAATCGACAAACCGGAACTTGTCCGGCCGGTGGCGGGACTCGGTATATTGGAATAGGGAGGCATCATCGAAATAGATATAATTTTTCACAACGACGACCGAATGGTATCCTTCCAGGTCCAGCATCCTCCGGTCTTCCTCTGTCGGCTCCTCGACAGTGAATTCCTTTTTCGCAAAGCTGATTTTCTGGTTGAGCGTATTCTCGATATACTCAAATATTGAATTCCGGCAGATCTCCTCTGTCAGTCCGGGAACAAGCTTTTCTACCAGGAAATCTTTATCAAGGATGATCCGCTCTCCCTCAATCTTACGCACACGGCGCACCTTCCATATCTTTTCATCTTCCTTAATATGAAGCTGCCTCATCAAATCATTATCCGGGTATGTTAGCGCAAACTCCGCCACATCGGTTTCCGCCTTCTGCCCCATCTTTCCTGCCAGCTCCTTAAAGCTGACCAGGCCTGATATCGGGAACTGCAGCTTCTTCAGATCCAGCACAATCGAACCCTTGCCCCGGATTTTCTGGATGAACCCGTTCTGCGCCAGCAGATTCAGCGCCTTCCGGATCGTTTCCCTCGAAGTCTCAAACATTTCCGTCAGCTCATTTTCAGACGGCAGAATGCTTTTTGCAGGATAATATCCATCCTGGATCTTTGATGCCAAATCTTCGTATATTAACAGATATTTATTCTTCATTTTTAATCACCTACGGATATTTTAACGTGTTAGAAGTGGGTTGTGAATGCCCAATCATGTTATCAGTTATATTTTACCAAAATAATTACCAGGATTTCCACATTAGGGATATGTTACTATATTAGTGGCAAATTTTATGAAAATAAAAGACGCAAAGCTGCGGGCCTAAGGCTCATGCTATGGCAGCCGGGCTGCTTGCTATTTTTTAGCATGACACTTTGCCAGATTATTAGAAAGGTGAAGAAATCATTGAAAAAAATAGATGACTCGAAACAGAAAGAGCCAGGAGTCCCGCTGGCTGAGAATCACTCTATCTATGAAAGCTTATTCCTGAATACATCAGACCTCGCTTACATACTGGATAAAGAGGGACAAATCCTTAAGGTGAACGAAGCAACTGTCAGGGCAACAGGCTTTTCAGCGGAAGAAATCCAGGAAAGGGGATTCTTTCCCTTTGTCTTCAGCGAGGATCTCCCAAAGGCTGCGAAGAGCTTTCAGGCTGTATTGAAAGGCTCTACACAGACACATATCTTCCGGATCAACCGCAGGGACGGGGGACTGATCCTGTTAAACAGTGTCACCATCCCGATTATTCACCAAAACGAAACAGTCGGGATCATCGGCATTTCCAAGGATATCACAGCCGAGGAAAACTTAAAGCAAAAGCTCTCGTTGAGTGAACAGATGTACAGATCCCTTTTTGACAACCATCCTGATGCTGTCTATTCACTTGATTTAAATGGGGATGTGATTACTTTTAACGAGTCATTGGCCCGTTTGTTCAATTATGACCCTGATATGCATGGAATATCTTTCAGGCAATTCGTCGCCCCGGAATCTATGAGCCTTGTATTGCGCAAGTTCAAGATTGCCCTGAAAGGAAAACCGCAAAACTATAATATGACAGGCATCACCAGATCCGGGGAAAAGTTTGACGTGAATATCACAAATATTCCTATCATTACAGATAATCAGATTACCGGTATATTCGGGATTGCCAAGGACATCACAGAACTGGCTGAGAAGGAGCGCAAGCTGAAGAAGGCAGAGGAAAGGCTGAATCTCGCCCAGAAGACGGCTGACTTTGGCTATTGGGACTATTATTTCAAGGAAGACTCCGCCTACTGGTCTGAGCATATGTATGAAATGTTTGGCGTATTAAAAGAAGATTTCAACTCTTCCTTTGAATACTATAAAACGTTCATCCACCCTGAGGATCTGCCTTTATTCCTAAATCGTTACCGCACTTCCCTGGCAGAAAAAGACCCCGCAAATCTGGAGTACCGGATTATCCGGAAAGACGGCGTTATTCGCCGGCTGCACCACCAGTCCACCTTAATACTGGATGAAGATGGCAACCCAGAACGGGCAGTCGGCATTTCACGGGACGTTACGGAACAGCGGGAAATAGAGGAAAGACTTGCTGAGAACACCGAGCAATTCAAGAGCTTCTATAATAATTCAGATGTGGGTGTCTGGTCGCTCGACCCTGCCGGCAAAAAGGTCCTGATCTGCTCTGATGCGATCCTTGCCATCTATGGGTATACAAAAAAAGAACTGTATAGAGACCCCCGTATTTGGAATAGATCCATTCATCCGGATGATGTCCGGGAAGTGATGAACAATCAGAATAAAGTATCAGAAGGAAATATCATCAGGCAGCAATACAGAATTATCACGAAAGACGGAGGCCTTAAATGGATCAGTGACCATCTCATCCCCATCTTTGATGATAAAGGGAAGCTTATACGCCTGGACGGCATCGTAGCCGACATCACAGCCCAAAAGCAGGCTGAGGCACAGATGGAATTCCTCGCCTATCATGACTATATGACAGGCCTGCCGAACAGGCGCCTGTTCGACCAGACTCTGAATGGCCTGTTTGAGGACAAAGATCCTAAAAAGTTCGCGATTATGTATTTGGATCTTGACCGCTTTAAACATATCAATGACACCCTGGGCCATCCGATCGGCGATCAGCTGCTGAAAGAGGCGGCCGGGCGGATCAAGGCCTCTATACCGGAGGATCATCTTGCTTTCCGGATGGGCGGGGACGAATTTGCCATTATCGCCCCGGACACTGCAAGCATAGAGGATGGAAGCAGGCTGGCAGCAGACATTACCCTCGGCATCCAGAAGCCCTATCATATTGAAGGCTATGAATTATTCATTACTGCAAGCATCGGGATCAGCCTGTATCCCAACAATGGCAGCACCCCGGAGGAATTGGCGCGCAATGCAGATGCCGCCCTGTACCATGCCAAGCAGATGGGAAAAAACAGCCATCAGGTCTATAACTCATCGATGAATATTGAATCATTCAAAAAGTATTGCCTGGAAAGGGATATGCGGAATGCACTGAAAGAGGATCAATTTTACGTGGAATTCCAGCCTAAGATCCAGCCAAAGACCAATAAGCTGGCAGGCGCTGAAGCCCTTCTGCGCTGGAATCACCCTGACTGGGGCATCGTTTCCCCGATGGAATTCATCCCTGTTGCTGAAGAGTCCGGGCTGATCGTTGAAATTGGCGACTGGGTGATTGAAAACGTAATATCCAGGATGGAGGAATGGCGTTTAAGCGGCCTCTCTCTCGTACCCATTTCCATCAATGTCTCAGGGCAGCGCTTTTATAAAAATAACCTCGCAGAAATGATCAGGGCGCTTTGCCAAAAGCATGGGATCCCGCCCGAGCTGCTGGAGCTGGAGCTGACTGAATCCAGCCTGATCCAATATTCGGACCAGGTTCTGCGGGAGCTTGAAATGCTTGGCCAATTAAAAATAAAACTGTCGCTGGATGACTTTGGCACAGGATTCTCATCTCTCACGCACCTTAGAAATTTCAAGTTCAATACGCTGAAAATAGACAAATCTTTTACCAAAAATATCATCTCAAATCTGGAGGACGCCACCATCACCTCAAGCCTGATCGACATGGCCCATGGCCTGAATATGAAGGTCGTCGCTGAAGGAGTCGAGGAGTTCGAGCAGCTGGATTTTCTCAAAAAAAAAGGCTGCGATGAAATCCAGGGCTTCCTCTTTTCCCGGCCTGTATCTGACAGTGTGTTCAGAAGCTTTCTAAAAGAAGGATATATTCAGCCGGATGCTGGTAAAGGCTTGGACAAGCTGAAAAAACAGAGGAAATATTTCCGGATCGACCTTCCCCTTCCTCTCAGTGCTGACCTGACCATCCTCAAGCTGAAGGATAAACAGGTGGAGATGGGCAAAACTGAAGTGCTGATCGAAAATATCGGACCTGGCGGCGCCAGATTGTATACCAGCATCAAGCTGCCGATCAGACAGGATATCCTCTTCCAGATTCAAACAAAGATTCTTGGAGAAACACTCAGCCTAGACGGGCATATTGTCTGGAAAGAAGAAAAATCGGACCTGGTGACACAATACGGGCTGGAGTTCAGCATAGATGACAAGCGCCGGGAAGAGCTCACCAAGCTTCTGAACGAAATACAGGGTGAAGCAGGGAAAAGTGCCAGGCTCCCTGATTCACGGCAGGTAGAGGTTGAGTGCCCTGTTGATTATTTCTGATGTTGTGCCGTATTGCCACGTAAAAAAGACGGAGCCACTGCCCCGTCTTTTTTCTATGCCCGTCCCAGCTCAACGAAATACCATCCGCCTTCTGTGATGATCGGCTTGAAGGTCTTAATTTCCATCCCGAGCTTTCCGGCTATTTTCATCATATCCTCTTCAGTCGGTGTGGCATACAGATTTTCGAATGCCGAGAAAAAGCTGTTGAAGACGCTTGAAAACTCCTCGCCCTTCTTGGAATGAAGGATCGGAGTGATGACAGTGATCGTCCCCTTTTCCGACAGCCAGCCGCTGATCCGTTCAAACAGCCCTTCCCGCTCCTCCGGCTCAATATAATGAAGAAGATTGTTTATCATAATCAGGTCTGCCTTTTTCTCCGGCTCATAATCCTGCATATCTGCGTGGACGATGCTGATATTCGGATTGTCAGCGCAATTGCCTGATGCAGATTCTGCAACATCTTCATTGATTTCAATGCCGGTCATGGTAATTTCCGGATGCTTCTGGCTGATCCGTTTAAGGTACCCTCCTTCGCCGCATCCTACATCCAGAATCGATTTTATTTCATTATTTTTGATTACCTTGGACATCTTAGGCAATGCCAGCTGCTCCAAAAGGGAGGAGGTCCGCGCTACGGTCGGGCCGTGCTCGTCATTGTCAAATGTGTTCCGCTCATTTTTCCGCATCATGTCCGGATACGTCAGCAGTGTCGGGATATGCAGCTCCATCATTTCCTTCAGGATGACACCGGTCGAGCGTGGATTTTTTGGCGAAGACGGGAGGCTGAACTTCGAAGCAGTCTTGATTTTTCCATCGCGCTTCTTTTTCAGATGCTTGACCGCCAGTCCCACCTCCACCCATCTGGTGAGGAGCTCCTCCTGATAATCATGCGCCGCCGCCACCTCGCGGACCGTCTTCGGATCCTTGAACTGGGAGAACAAATCCAATTCAAACCCCACATAAGCATGCCAGCTGTACAGGAAAGGCTGGTTTTTCTTCATCCAGTTCCTTGCTTTTAATAGTCTTATATATTCTGAGATCATAGCACGCCTCCTGCCAATTTCGTTTTCCAAGGATAGTCATCCTTTTCTTTGTAAAAATAACTTTCCTTCTCTGCTGGCGAGAGCTTCTTCTCGCGGGCAGGCAGCATCCCGATCTGAATGGCGCGGTCCAGCAGGCTTTCCTGCCAGAATCCGAGTCCTGAAATATTCAGCATCTGTTTGAACTGCAGCTTCTTGTCCCTCTCAATCTGCTTCAGCCCCTTCTGCCTGATCCCTGTCACAAGCTGATAGGGATAGGAATAGGCAAGTGCTGATAAATGGCTGAACTTGATCATTTTTTCCGCACGGTGCTTGCGGACTTTTTCATAGCAGCTCAGCCATTTCGGGCTGAGATTGCCTGTCTCATACATGGTCACGAACAGCTCGCCGAGCACGTCTGCATCCTGGATCGCCATATTCATGCCTTCTCCGGCCATCGGATGGACAGTATGCGCCGCATCGCCCAGGATGACATGATTCCCGTCCACATATTTGTCAGCATAAAAAGCCGTTGGAATCATCAGCTGAATATCCTTCCAGCTCTGCAGCTTCGTCACATAGCCGTCAAGCTCAGGATAAAGCTCGATGTATTTTTGGTGAAAATGCTCGATGCCCTTCTCCTGGAACTCCTTGTAGGTACCCTCCGGTATGAGATACACCGAACGGACCTTATTATCCGGAAGCGGGAACAATCCGAGGAACTTATCCTTCGCTGTAATGATCTGCCCCTCTGTCAGACTGTCCGGCCGCGGGAACGTCACCGTCAGGAAATGATGATTATAATCAATCTTCTTCGTCTCGCTCTCAATCTTCTTTCTCGTCAGCGAATTGCGTCCCTCCGCCCCGACATAGAAATCCGCCTTCAGCGAAAACTGCTCCTTCCGCTTCCGGACCTCCACAATCAGCCGGTCTTCGCAATACCCTTTGCCAAGCCCGCCTTTTATATATTCGAAATTAGAATAGCTCATCGCGTGCTTCAGGAGGATGCCCTTCAGCGTCTCATGCTCGATCATCAGCGCATAATCAAACTCGCCGGGAAGCACCTGGTAATCCATCGCCAGCTCTTCTTCCTCTTCATCAATCTCGGAAAAATTGATCCTCGAAAACTTATGGCCGTTATACTCAATCTCACTCAGGATTTCCAGCTGCTCAAAAATCTGCAGACTCTTCGGCTGCAGCAGCTCTCCCTTATACACCGGCGACGGACCATCAAGCTTTTCAATCACCGTCACATGCACATCCGCCTGCGCCAGCTTAAGCCCCAGCGTCAGCCCGCCGATTCCGCCGCCCAATATCGCCACCTCTGTCTTAAGAACCATCCAGTCCACCACCTTTTTCTCATCTTATAGCCTGGAATTGGGATTTTGAAACCAGGGGGTGTGCTGGGGGAGGTGCGGCGGGAGGGTATGGAGTGGTACGGAGATTGTGAGTGGTGGTGTGCTTGGCACGGGATAGCAGGTGGTTTAAGGGGGGTGCCCGGTACCTGGAAAGCGGGGATTCAGCATTGGCGCGATTTTCCGCGGGATGGTGCCTGGCACCGGATGCGGTGGAGCGGCCTGGCGGCGGAGTTGCTAATAAAACCTGAAAGTTGCTAATATAATTGAAAAGTTGCTAATATATGGCGAAAGTTGCTAATATACTGGAAAACTTGCTAATAAAATGAAAAACTTGCTAATATCCGCCCGGCAGCAGCTCCCTTCCAGCCAGCCGCCCCCTCAACCTAGCCACCCCCGCCGACCCAAGTCGCAAATATAATCGAAAACTCGCAAATAAACCCAGTAAACTCGCAAATATATCAAAAATCCCGCAAATATCCGCTCAAACTCGCAAATAACCATCCTCCGAACCCCAGCCAACCACCGCAAAAGCACAAAAAAAGCGCCAAATCCCCAGATTCAGCGCCCCATTCCACTCAAACCTCCACTTCCGCCGCTTCACCGGCATGCATCAGCACATCAAAATGCTTCACCGGCAGCATTTCTTCATCCAAAACCTCAGTCAGCCCCCACGCATCATTCAAAAACACCCGCGCCACAATCTCTTTCCGCTCGCCGCCCAAGGCTGCATCCTTCAAAGCGACCACACTTTCATAGATTTTCCCCATCAGCACAGCTGCCCGCTTGCAATGATACGTCTGCATATCGCGGTCTCCGCGTCCAACAGCTGCAAGCAGTTCCTTCAACCTCAAAAGACCTGCATAAACCGGCGCCGCAAACCCTTGAAGCGCCCCATCCAGCCCTTCAAGCTCCGCCTCCATCTTCCCGACAAACAGCTCATCCACCCGAAACTTCTCTATTAATCTCAAAACCTCAAGTCCAAGAATATTAGCCGTTCCTTCCCAAACGGTCAGCACCTGCGCATCCCGCAATAGCCGCGGCGTGACAAAGTCTTCAATATATCCGTTCCCGCCATGCATCTCAATCGATTCATGGGAAAAATGGATCGCCTGCTCAGCTGTTTCTTTCTTCAGCAGGGCAATCAGCAGCCGGTTCATCGCTTCCTCTTCGCGGGAAGTCTCACCGGCAGCCACCCGGTCATACAGGGCAATCAGACTGAACACGGCACTCGTCTCAACCTCCTGTTTACAAGCCAGCTTGGCAAGTGTCTCTTTTACCATCGGAAAATCAGCGAGGCGGCTGCCAAAGGCGTTCCGCATAAAGGCATATTTTTTCGCCTCCAAAAAAGCCCGCTGCATGATGCCGATGCTTGCGACACTATTGCAGATCCGCGATAAATTCAGCGCTTCCATCATATAGTGGATCCCTTTATCCGCATCGCCTACCAGATGGGCCTCTGCCCCGTAGAACACCACTTCCCCTGACGGCACAGCGCGGACGCCAAGCTTATCCTTCAGCCGCCTGATCTCAAGCCCGTTCAGCTCACCGGTCTCCTTCCGCCATGGAACAAGGAACAAACTCAAGCCTTTCGATCCCGAAGCTGCCCCCTCTCTCCTGGCCAAAACCATCGCCACACCGCAGGCACCCGCATTAGAGGCAAAATATTTTTCCCCATAAATCCGGTACTCCCCGTCCTCCAGCACAGCCTTCACTTCATTGGCGCCCACATCAGAACCGCCCTGCCGCTCCGTCAGGAAGGTCGCTCCTTCAAAAAGCTCGGTCTCGCCAGTGCTAATCACATGAGGCAGATACTTCTCCTTCAGCTCTTCATCCGCATAATGGTCGATCAGATAAGCGGTCGCCATCGTCAAAGTGACCGGACAGTAAAAGCCAGGCTCCGTTTGTGACAGCAGATACCCCTGCGCATACGAATACACATAATTCCCCTTGCGCCCAAGCTCAGGAATTTCCTTATGAACATAGCCGACAATGCCGGCATTATAAGTCTGCTCCACCGTTTTCTTATAGCCCTCATTCAGCCACACATGGGAAATATCATTGCCCATTTTGTCATACTTGATCAGCCACGGCTGGCCTTCCCTGTCGGTATGTGCCGCACGCTCGTCAATCTCCCCGGCACATAATCCCCCGAACGTTTCAAGCTCCTTTTCAGCCCATGCAAAAAATTCCTCATCCATATACTGCTTCAGCACAAATGCCAGATTCGGGTCTTCCTGATAAAAGTTCATTCCTGCCCCTCCTTAAACAGACTGCTCCTGCTCTCTCAATGACTGCTTCAAAATCTTGCCAGTCGCATTGCGCGGCAGTGCCTCTATTTCTTCATATAATTTCGGTATCTTATAATCAGCTATTTTTCCTGACAAAAATGCCTTTAACTCACTCTCATCCAGACTGCCCGGCTGCTTCAGCACAACATAGGCCTTCACTGTTTCGCCCCACTCCGGATGCGGCACACCCACAACTGCGGTCTCGGAAATGGCAGGGTGCGAAGCGAGCAGCTCTTCAATCTCTTTCGGAAAAATATTGACACCGCCTGAAATGATCATATCCTTCTTCCGGTCAACGACCCAGATGTAGCCGTCCTCATCAAATCTGGCCATATCACCGGAATAGAGCCAGCCGTCCTTAAACGTTTCCGCTGTTTTTTCAGGATCTTTATAATACCCCTTCATAACGCCTTCGCCCTTCAGGAGGATCTCGCCAACCTCGCCCGGTTCGACTGGATTGCCTTTTTCATCAGCAATCATCATCTCCGTTCCGAGCGCCGCCCTCTTCCCGATGCTGCCAGCCTTCTGTCCATGCTCGCCAGCCAGCAGCAGTGTCCCGCTCGGTCCGGCCTCTGTCAGTCCATACACACAATAGAGGCTGTCCGTTTTCAGCCGCTCCTTCACAAGCCGGACTTCCTTTTCCCCAAGCGGAGCCCCGCCGTACACCCAATATTCCATCGAAGACAGATCATATTTTTCAATATCAGGCTGCTTTGCTGTGAAAAGATAGGCAACCGGCGCACCGAAGAAATGGGTCGCTTTTTCCGAAGAGACCAGCTTTAGCAGGACCTCTGGTGTAAAAACCGGCGCAAGGATATGGGCGGCCCCCACATAGGTGCCTGCGATCAGGAACAGATGAAGCGGCGCCGAATGGCTGAGCGGCATCAGATGGAGCATGAGGCTTTCCGGCTTCATTGCCATCTCCACCGCCATCATGATCGCTGCAGAAAGAATATTCCGGTGTGTAAATAGAACCCCCTTCGGACTTCCGGTCGTACCTGACGTGTAAAGGATTGCCGCCTCGTCATCCTCCATCAAAGGAATTCCCGCATCTAAATCCCTGCCGTTCTCCAGCAGTTCTTCAAAACTGTCCCATCCAGCTACTGAGCTGCCTGTCTTCACACAA
Organism: Bacillus infantis; assembly: GCF_020171945.1. Lineage (GTDB taxonomy): Bacteria > Bacillota > Bacilli > Bacillales > Cytobacillaceae > Bacillus_AB > Bacillus_AB infantis_A. The sequence goes on from NZ_JAIVAP010000009.1 coordinate 83,454, forward strand.
TCAAGACCAGTCCGTTCATTCAAACCTCCCGTCTGTTCAAGCAGCATCTCATGAGCAAATATTGCCCTTGCCCCGCTGTGATCCAAAATATAGCCCAATTCAGAAGCCGTCAGCCGGCTGTTCACCGGCACAATCAATGCGCCAATCCTCATTGCCGCGAAATACGTAATCACAAACTCCGGAACATTCGGCATGAAAAGCAGAATCCTGTCTCCTTTTGCATAGCCCCTTGTCCTCAATGCATCCGCCAGCTTATTGACCCTGCTGTTCAGCTCTTTGTAAGAAAGCCTCTCCTCCCCGGAAATGACAGCCTCCCTGTCCGGATATTTCCTTCCGTTCCTCGCCAGCAGTTCAGATACGTTCATATATGATCCCCCTTTTCGTTCAGCCTTTTTTCGAATTGGTCCAGCATTTTTTCCATTTCCCCTTTTAAAAAAAGCAGCTCCTCGATGCGGGCGTTCACCTCCTTTACTCTCTCCCTGCCATACTCGACTGTCCGCTCCAGCTGCTTCCGCCCCGACCGGTCCTGGTCAAACAGCACGATCATCTCTTTGATTTCATCCAGCTTGAAACCAAAGCGCTTGCCCCTGAAAATCAGCTTCAAGCGGATATAATCCTTTTTCGCAAAAACTCTTCTCCCATTTTCATTTCTATTTGGGCATAATAAGCCAAGCTCTTCATAATATCTGATGGTTCTGGTGCTGACATCGAAAGCCTTTGCCAGCTCCGAAATGGTGTATTCCATACAATCACCTGAATTCTTTCACTATTCTGACACCAATATAACATTTACGTTAACGTAAAGTTCAAGTCTTCGGCAAATCCAGTTTCTATTAAGAAAAATTTGATTTTTTCGTCTGCACCCTTAGGAAAAGATATTACAGTTGTGTTAAAATGAAATATAGTGATTGAACAAAACGTTCTTAATAAATAACCCTTCGGTCATATAACTTCTGGATAAAAGGTGTGTGGAATCAATGATTGGCGAACGTGTAAAAAGACTGCGTCAGGAGAGAAAGATGTCACTATCAGAGCTCGCTGAACAGGCAGGAGTGGCAAAGTCATACTTAAGCTCCCTGGAAAGAAACCTTCAGACGAACCCTTCTATTCAATTTTTGGAAAAAATTTCTGCTGTTCTTCATGTTCCGGTTGATACACTGATCCTGGACCAGCCCAATAAAGAAGAACTGGATTCTGAATGGATGAACATCGTCAAAGAAGCAATGGATTCCGGCATCTCAAAAGACCAGTTCCGTGAATTCCTCGAATTCAACAAATGGAGGATCAACCAAAAAAAGTAACGCTAACCGAGGCTGTTATACAAAGAACCGCACCCTGTCAGCAGCACCCTGATTGACAGCCTCCGCCGTTCCTGCGCAAAATAAAAAAGCATTTCTCCTGCAGAGAAACACTTAGCTTTCTATATTCTGTTGTTATTTTCAGCCGTTATCCGCAATCAGGTTCCATTGCCGGCTGGCCGGCGAGAAAGTTAAGTATATCTTCTTTTTTCAGGCCTATTTCCTTTGCTTCAGCAATTAGTGCCACCCATTCCAAGTCCAATCCCTGCAAATTATTTTTCATAACCGCTCTCTTCCCCCTAAAATACATTTCGTATTCCAGGCAATCCAGCCGTCCTGGCGCCTCATCCGACTCTACTCTCAATAGGCGCGGTAGACCTGTGACTTTGCGTCCCCATCTTTCAACAGGTTTGCCTTTTTCTGCTCACTCCTGCTTTTTTCATATCCTAATAAGACTACTATAAAAGTTTTCCCAACATTTGCGTGTTGTTTTTTGTCAAATTCTTCAAATTATTTTAAGATATTATTCGACAAAATGAAGGATAATTGGATAGTTTTAGAAATTTTCCGAAAGACAATGAGTCTTATGGCCCGGTGAATGAAAGGGTAAAGTGTTAGATTTCAACCCATTTAGTCGACATCTTCCAAATAGGCCTTATTCCCTCTATCTATTTAACGATCCTCCCCTTATAGCTCTCCATCTTTCTCTTAAAAGGAACCACTTTCACAGGAAGCTGCTCAAACGTAAACGCATCAAAAAACGGAAAGTGCGTCAGATCATTGCCGCACACCGGGCAGAGCCATTCGCCTATTTCGCTGCTGCTGTAGGATGGGCGGTGGCATTTGGGGCAGTTTTTTCGGTACATAAGGGAGCTCCTTCCAAAATGCTTCTGCTAAGTTAGGAATAGTATAGTTTATGCCTCCTCTTAAATAAATTTCCATATTTATTCATATTTTCGTCAAATAGAACGTTTTTCGTTCTTTATCTTGTATTTTCTCTCGTTTTCTTACTATTTTGTATTTTATAAATTACTTTATTGTTCGTTATAATGTATAAAAGGTATGTGAGGGAGTAGATTATATGCTCGGAAAAAAATTAAAATATCTGAGATTGAAAAAAGGCTACTCGCTTAATGCCTTGGCAAAAAAAGCCGGCATTTCTAAGTCCTATCTTAGTTATATTGAAAGAGACGTCCAGATGAATCCATCACTCCAGATCCTATCCAAGCTGTCAAAAGCTTTAGAGGTACGGCTTGATGAACTGATTGAGGTTGAGGCCCAAACTAAAACTCAAAATTCGGAGATTGCAGCAGATCCAGAGTGGATCGAGATTGTCCACGAAGCAATCGAACAGGGCATCTCAAAAGAGGATTTCAGCTATTATCTTGATTTTCTGAAATATAATCGCGAACAGAAAAAAAGACAGTAAAAAACCGGCCCCCACCAGGGACCGGCTCTCCACCATTATTTCTGCAGCCCAACCGCAATTTTCGCTCCAACTTCCGCATTGTGCTTAACTAGCGCGATGTTGGCTGTAAGGCTGGTTCCTTCTGTCAGTTCTTTTACTTTGCTTAGGAGGAAAGGTGTTACCAGCTTTCCGGCGATTTGGTTGTCTTTTGCTTCTTGAAGCGCTGTTTCGATGACGTTTGTGATGAAGCTTTCTTCCAGGGCATCTTCTTCCGGGATCGGGTTGGCAATTACCACGCCGCCGTTCAGGCCAAGCTCCCATTTTGTGCGGATCAGGCTGGCTGCCTCTTCTGGAGCATCAACGCGGTGGTTGACGTCAAATGGGCTTGTCCTTGTGTAGAATGCCGGCAGCTTGTCTGTTTCATAGCCGACGACCGGTACGCCGTGTGTTTCCAGGTATTCAAGTGTCAGGCCGATATCCAGGATCGATTTGGCGCCTGCGCAGACGACTGCTACATTGGTCTGGGCGAGCTCTTGAAGGTCAGCTGAGATGTCCATTGTTGTTTCTGCTTCGCGGTGGACGCCGCCGATGCCGCCTGTGACGAATACTTCAATTCCGGCAAGCTCTGCGCAGATCATCGTTGCTGCAACAGTGGTTGCGCCGTTTTTGCCCTGGGCGATCAGATAAGGAAGGTCGCGGCGGCTGGCTTTTTCAATGTCCTTGCTTTGGGCGAGGAATTCCAGCTCGTCCTCAGAGATGCCGATCTTGATTTTTCCATTGATGATGGCGATGGTTGCAGGCACCGCACCATTTTGGCGGATGATGTCTTCTACTTCCTTGGCTGTCACGATATTCTGCGGATATGGCATGCCGTGTGAGATGATTGTTGATTCTAATGCCACAACCGGTTTATTTGCTTTTCGAGCTTCCAATACTTCTTCTGAAAATTCAAGATAGTTTTCTAACATATTATGATTCTCCTTTATTAGCTGAAATTTTGCTGAAATGTTTCCTGCAGTCTGACATTATTTAAAATCGGACTGACGGTTTCTTCTGATTGCAGTGTCAGCATGCTGCAGGCGATGCCGATTTTGCAGGCGTTTTCTGTATTAAGCCCTTTCAGGTGGGCGTATAGGATACCGGCTACAAGCGAGTCGCCTGCCCCTGTCACATCCTGCACCTTGATCTTCGGCGGAAGCAGCACCCCTGCCTCGCCTTCCTTCGTGTAGAAAATCAGCCCTTTGTCACCTCTTGTAATGACGACCTTCTCCACGCCTTTTTTCATGATCTTTTCAGCCGCTTTAAAGAAATCTCCGTCACTATCAATCTTCATTCCTGACAGCGCCTCAGCTTCGTCATGATTGGCAATCAGCCATGTGACACCCATCAAGTTTTCGGGCAGCTTCTTCACCTTTGGGGACGAGACCGGCGTGATGCAAAGCGGAACAGATTCTTCGTAGCAGCGGGAAATTGTCTTTTTCAATACCTCTGCCGGGAAATTGGTATCCAGCAGGACAATCTCTGCCGAGGCAATATAGCCCCATCTTTTTTCGATAAATTCTGAATCTATCCGATCGTATAAGGCCATATCGGCAAAGGCGACTGTCATTTCGCCATCATGATCCAGAATGGCTGTATATGTTCCTGTTGCGGTATTCGGCAAGGTCTGGGACGGGGTGATGTCGACAAAATCCTTTGTATAGCCCAGCAGCCAGCTGCCTTCAGTATCATCGCCCACGGCTGTCATAAGACTTGCGTCACAGCCAAGCCGCCCAAGGTTTTCGGCAATATTTCTGGCCACCCCGCCGCATGACTGCGAGCTCGCCGACGGATTCGAGGTACCGCTTTCAATTTTGCCAATCGCCTGAATTTTACGGTCGATATTCGCCCCGCCGATGCAGAGAACTTCTTTCTTGTCCGGCAGCATATAAGCCCTTCCAAGAATTTTACCCTGCCTGGCAAGCGAGGAAATATAGCCTGCTGCAGCAGAGCGTGATAACCCCGTCTTCTCTGCAATCTCACTTTGGGAAATGAACGGATCCTCTTTTATTAAATTCAAAATGAATTGCTCTTTTTCATTCACAGCGTTTCACCGCCTTTATAAACTTTTGTCTAAATTATAAACACTTGTTTAGCGAAAGAACAATGGGTTTCGGGAAAAAACATAGGTCTGACTTATAGGTATGAAGTCAGACCACACAAGGATTTGCACAAAAAAAGACGGGGAAATCCCCGCCTTTTTATGCCGCATCATCTTTCTTTTTAATATCCTTCAAATAGTATTTCTCCGAGGTGAAAAACTCATTTTTAAGCTCTTTCACCTGCTTGCTCAGCAGAAGGACGGCAATGATGTTTGGAACCAATATTGCTGCCAGCGCCAGGTCAAGGAACTGCCAGATCGTCTGCGCAGCGCCTACCGACCCAAGCACGATAGCTCCGATATAAACAAACTTGATGGCCTGTCCGGCAAAATCGCCAAACAGGAATTCCGCCTGCTTTGATCCATAGAAAATGACCACAATGATGGTTGATACAACAAAGAATATAAGTGAAATCGTAACAATGAGGCTGCCTGTCTGTCCGAAGTACTGGGAAAAAGCTGCTGTTGTCAGGGATGATGGATCATCCATAGCTCCTTCCCTCTGCCAGACGCCTGAAGACAGCACCACAAAAGCTGTCGCAGAGCAGACAATCAGCGTATCAACGACAATGCCGACGATCGCCCAAAAGCCCTGCCGTACAGGATGGTCCGTCTGTGCGGCCGCATGGGCAATCGGAGCAGTTCCAAGTCCTGCTTCATTGGAATATAATCCTCTCGCAAAGCCCCAGCGGATGACCTCGCCGATGGCTGCACCTGCAAAGCCGCCCATCGCCGCTGCCGGCTGGAACGCGTATGTGAAGATTAATTCCAATACCTCAGGAACCTTGCTGATGTTCATAAAAAGGATTACAAGTGCTGTTCCTACATAAATCAATGCCATAAACGGAACCAGGATTTCGGTCACCTGTCCGATCCGCTTGATCCCGCCGAATACAATTAATGATACAACTGCTGCCACAGCAATTCCCGTCCACAGCCCATTGATTTCAAATGTTTCTGAAACAGCCGATGACACCGCATTTCCCTGCACCATGATGCTTGGGATCAGCTCGATCATAAGCGCAAAAGCAAACCAGACGCCCAGCCATTTCATATTGAGCCCTTTTGTCATATAGTACATCGGCCCGCCGACATACTCGCCATCTTCATTCTTCTCACGGTACTTGACCGCCAGGACGCTTTCCGAAAACTTGATGGCCATGCCGATTAAAGCGATCACCCACATCCAGAAGACTGCACCGGGTCCGCCGAACATGATGGCTGCCGGTACACCGACGATATTTGCCGCTCCGATTGTCGAGGACAGTGCAGATGTCAGCGCCTGGAGCGGAGTGACCGTCCCCTCTCCTTTCGGCTTTTTAAACACACTGCCGAAGGTCTGCTTGAGAATATAAACCGGGTATCTGAATTGAAAGAATCCCAGTAAAAAGGTTAAATATATGCCCGTTCCAGCCAGGATGATGATGATCGGCGGCCCCCACAGCCAAGCCGATATACTTCCCACAAGCTCTAAAAATGAGTCCAATTGAATTTCCCCCTAGTAGATAAATTGCACATTGCTGCTGTTTAACCCATTCCCTTCAAGCCGCTCTTCAAACCTGTTTCCTAAAAACGGACTGGACAAATATGTCTTTTTCCCTTATAGTTAGCTAGGCAACTAATTGAAACGGGTGATAATATATGAATAAAATGGATCCTTTTTTTCACAGCTTCAACCAATGTACCCGGCAGTTCTCCAAGGGCCTGAACGATGTGCTTACCCCAATGGGACTTTATGCCGCACAATGGCCGATCATCTACAGGCTGAAAACAACAGGCCCCAGCACACAGGTTGAGCTTTCCACCTATCTCAGCGTTGAGGCCCCGACCATGACAAGAGCCCTCCTTCGCCTTGAAAAATCAGGCTGGATCAGCAGGGTGCCGGGGAAAGACAAGCGCGAAAAAAAGATTCTGCTCACAGATGCAGCCCTCACTCAATATCCAGATTGGCTGGCCGCCGTAGAAGGATATGAACAAAAAATGTTGGAGGATATTTCTGAAGAAGAATTAATGGCTGCCATATCAGTCATGCAAAAAATGAAGCAAAATTCCGGACGTTGATCAGCCCCGCAAGATCTTCCGTTTTTCTTCTCACTACTTCACAGACTCTCAGTAAACATGACATCAAGGAGGACAATCATGAAGAAACAACCCCTTTGGACAAAGGACTTTTTAGGCGTTTCTATTACTAGTTTTTTCTTATTTATCGGGTTTTATATATTGCTCACCACTCTTCCCATTTACATTCTCGATGATTTAAAAGGAAGTGAATCACAGGTCGGCCTCATCATTTCGGTATTCCTGATCGCCGCCGTCATTTCCCGGCCTTTTACAGGAAAATGGATCGACGAAATCGGCCGCAAGAAAATCCTGATGATTTCTATGGTTATTTTTACAATTGCTTCCGCACTCTACTTTACAGCAGACAGCCTGCCTATGCTTTTGGCAGTCCGCTTCCTGCATGGCGCGGGCTTCGGAATGGCTACAACGGCCACTGGTGCCATTGTCGCTGATATCGTACCGGCTGAAAGGCGCGGCGAAGGGCTTGGCTATTATGCCATGTTCATGAACCTTGCCATGGTTATCGGGCCTTTCACAGGGCTGACCATCATTCAGTATGCCGCATACAGCTGGATTTTTGTTCTATGTACGGTGCTTGCCGTCCTGGCTCTGGTGCTGTCATCTATCATCAGCATCCCGGAAAACACTGGCGAAAAAACAAAGCAGCCTTCATTCGCTTTTTCAAGCCTGTTTGAAAAAAATGCCGTTCCGGTTTCCATTGCAGCCGGCACGCTCGCGTTTGCCTATTCAGGTGTATTATCCTTCATTTCGGTGTATGCCAAGGAGCTGGGACTAATGCAGGCGGCGTCCTTTTTCTTTGTCGTCTATGCAGCCTTCATCCTGATTTCACGCCCGTTCACAGGCCGCTGGTTTGACATGTACGGTGAAAACAGGGTCATCTATCCGGCAATCGTCTTATTCGCCGCCGGCCTGTTCCTGCTCAGCCTTGCAGACAATAGCTTCCTGTTCCTGCTTGCCGGCGCCGTGATTGGCCTGGGCTACGGCACCATCGTTCCGAGCATGCAGACCGTTGCGATTAAAAATGCCGATCCTGCAAAAAGAGGGCTGGCCACCTCCACCTTCTTTACGATGTTCGACTCAGGCATCGGCCTTGGCTCCTATGTACTCGGCATCGTCGCCGTCTACACAGGATTTGCCAAGCTATACATGGTGCTAGTTTTGGTCTCACTGATCGGCCTTGGGCTCTACTATATCCTTCATGGGAAAAAAACAGCAGCAGCCAAAGAAGACATGCAGTCAGAAGTGAATATTTCTATGTAATATTGAACAGGACCCCCGGCTGGAGGGTCCTGTTTTTATGTTTGCGGATGGAATTCAGGCGTTTAGTTCCGGTTTTTGGGTTGATGGGCAGCTTCATTTTGCGGTTATTAGCAAGTTTTTCGTTTTATTAGCAAGTTTCCACTTTTATTAGCAACTTTTTCATTTTATTAGCAACTTTTCCATTATATTAGCAACTTCCAGCTTTTATTAGCAACTCTGCTAAAACGACCCGCAGCTCTTATTTGCGACTTTCCCAGTTTATTTGCGACTTCCAGCTTTTATTTTCAACTCTCCTAAAACCGGCCTGATTCCCCAATAGCCGCTTCAAACTCTATTGGCAGCTTTCCCATTATATCTGCGACTAACCTGCCCCGTCCGCTCGACTGCAGCACTCCGCCGATACAAACAAAAAAACCGAACCCATCCGGTCCGGTCTATGTTCTTGGCAATATTAAAATTTCAACCCGCCTGTTTTTGTCCCGGCCTTCTTTTGTGTCATTGGTGGCGGCCGGCTGGAATTCGCCGAATCCTTTCGCACTGAAGGCCCGGGCATCCAGGTCTTTGTTATGCAGAAGGATTTTCATGAAGTTTACGGCTCTCATGACGCTTAATTCCCAGTTGGATTCAAACTCGGAGTTTTTGATCGGCATATTGTCTGTATGGCCGCTGATGATGATATTGCGCGGCGGGTCCATGACGAGCAATTCACCGATTTCGTCGGCGATCGTCAATTCGCCGGACCTTACTTCAGCGCTTCCGGAAGCGAAAAAAACGTTGTCCCGGATCGTTACAAGCAGCCCTTCATCTGTCAGTGAAGTCTCAAGCTTGTCTGTGAGGCCATTGTTTTGAATATAGGTTTTCACCTTTTCTTCGACTTCCTTGAGTTCCTGCTTGTCTGTGAGCTTCTGGATTTTGCCTTCTGCTTCAATATCGTTCTGGCCTTCTTCTAAGGTGCCGGCAGCAGAGGCCTGCTCTACTTCGTCTTTGTTTTCGGTCTCAGCCTTATCGGCTGACTGCATGGCGCCGTCCGGCATCGGGCTCGGGAACTCGAAGAAGCCGGTTCCGCCATTGAATGCATCATTGAAGGCCTTTGAAAGGGCCTCGAACTTCTGGGCATCCACTGAGCTCATTGCAAACAGGACGATGAAAAGGGCAAGCAGGAGCGTCAGGATGTCAGCATAGGGAATCAGCCAGGACTCATCAACATGTTCCTCATGATGCTCCTTTTTCTTCCGCTTACTCATCTGCCTTCACTTCGCTTTCCTCGAGGAATTGCTTCCTTTCCCCTGCAGGCAGATAGGATGCCAGCTTTTGCTCGATGACGCGCGGTGCTTCTCCTTCCAGGATGGAGAGTACTCCCTCGATCATCATATATTTGAGCTTTGATTCCTGCTTTGATTTGCGCTTCAGCTTGTTGGCAAAAGGATGCCATAAAACGTATCCAGTGAAAATTCCAAGCAGGGTTGCCACAAAGGCCGCACTGATGGCATGCCCGAGTGCGTCGGTGTTCGTCATATCCCCCAGGGCGGCAATCAGGCCGACAACCGCTCCAAGAACTCCAAGGGTCGGGGCATATGTCCCGGCCTGTGTGAAAATGGCGGCTCCTGAAAGATGCCTTTCTTCCATTGACTCAATCTCTTCAGAGAGTACATCCCTGATATAATCGGCACTTTGTCCGTCCACTGCGAGCGAAAGGCCGTTTTTCAAAAATGGGTCATCAATTTCATTCGTTTTGGCTTCAAGTGCAAGAAGGCCTTCCTTCCGCGCCAGCTGTGCCCACTCTGAAAACATCCTGATCAGGTCTGTCGGAACCATCTGTTTTTGTTCCTTAAATAAAATACCGAAAAGCTTTGGCACTTTTTTCAGCTCGTTCATCGGAAAAGCGATGGTAACCGCCGCTATTGTCCCAACGATGATAATCAGGATGGCAGCCGGGTTTACCAGGGCTGAAGGCGGCACCCCTTTCAGCACCATACCGACTCCTACGCCAATGATTGCCAGAATAAGCCCAATTAATGATGATTTATCCATATACGTCACCTGTCTTAATAAAATGTCTATTTCTATTTATTTCGACAGGGACCCTCATTTATTTAGGCCAATTCTAATATTAATCTGCAATTCTTTTACTTTCAGACAAATAAAAGCCTGTAAAATAGGCATATATACCTACCGTGATGTATCCGCCCTCAAAAAAACCCCCCTAATCAGGGAGCTTTCAATCAATCAATTTATGATGAATCTTATCTTCATAGTTTTTAAAGATCGAGGAGTTTGTGCTTGCCCGCCTTTTAGACATCATGCTGTTGAATTTCAGCAGCTTCTGGTTCAGCTGCTTCTGAAGATCTTTCTTTTCTGCAGGGTCTTCGCATTTTTTTATAAGATCCTCGATGGTGGACATCTCCTGCTTTAAAGCATTGTCTTCTTCTGTGTAGCCTGCATTTTTCATCATTCTGTAGGCCATGCGCAAATCGTCGGGGACATGGGAAAGCTCATCATGGGGAAGCGGTTTTCCAAAGCCGGGAAGGTTTTCAAATTCGCCTTCTTTATAGCCTTTCTTGATCCGTTCTTCTGAAATGATTCCAAAAAGGTCCATCTGCGGCCTCCTTTCAATCCTTTACTTTATTATAAAGGCCTCTACCTCTATTTTAAAGCAGATGGCATTATATTCCTTTTTAGAAAATGGTTTGAAATAAGTGTTTTGAGGTTATTTAACGAACTAAAAAGAGAAAAGGAAGTGCACCTATGTTTACTGGGGGAATTGCTTTCACTTTAATATCCTGCGCCTTTTTTATGGCGATCGTTGCCTGGATTTCGTATGTGAAAACGAAAGGGGCAGTCAGCGATTCAACAGGATATTTCCTGGCAGGGAGGGGATTGACAGGGGGCTTCATCGCCGGATCGCTGTTGCTGACAAATCTGTCGGCCGAGCAGCTGATCGGCCTGAATGGACAGGCCTACCGGACCAATTTGAGCAATATGGCCTGGGAAGTTACCGCAGCTTTCGCCATCATCTTCATGGCTGTTTATCTGCTTCCAAAATATTTGGGCGGAAACTTCACGACGCTGCCTGAGTTTTTAAGCAAGCGCTTTGATGAAGGGGTGCGGCGCTACACCGTCATCCTGTTCATGCTTGGATATATCCTTGTTACTATACCATCTATGCTTTATTCGGGGGCACTGGCTGTGCTGCAGCTGTTTGATGTGCCGTCCCTTTTAGGTATTACATATGAATCATCTGTTTGGCTCGTCATTTGGATCATCGGCATCATCGGCGCCATTTACGCCATTTTCGGCGGACTGAAGGCTGTTGCTGTTTCTGATACATTAAACGGAATCGGCCTCCTGATCATCGGTATCCTGATCCCGGTTCTTGGCTTCTTCGCCCTTGGCGACGGCAATTTCTTCAGCGGCCTGAAAACCATTGCCACTGATCATCCTGAAAAATTGAACAGCATCGGGACGAAGGAAGACTCTGTCCCATTCGGCACCATTTTTACCGGAATGATTTTTGCCAATCTATTCTATTGGGCTTCTAATCAGTATGTTATCCAGCGTACATTAGGTGCGAAAAATCTGGCTGAAGGCCAAAAGGGTGTCATGATTTCAGGCTTTTATAAGCTGCTTGTCCCTGTTTTCATGATGATTCCCGGTGTCATTGCCTTTCATCTTTACGGCAATTCACTGAAATCAGTCGACCTTGCCTACCCAACCCTGATTTCAGATGTGATGCCCGGCTATCTGTCCGGATTTTTCCTTGCGGTCCTGCTGGGAGCCGTGTTCAGCTCCTTCAATTCATTGCTGAACAGCGCCGCAACCCTTTTTGCACTGGATATATACAAGCCAAGAATCAACCCTAATGTGAGTGATGAAAAGCTGATCAGCATCAGTAAATGGTTCGGGACTGTCCTCGCCATTGTCTCTTTATTCATCTCTCCGATGCTGATGAACGCATCTGACGGACTTTGGGACCTGATTCGGAGGTTCACTGGATTTTTCAACATACCGATCATCGCCATCGTACTCGTCGGCATATTCTCGAAATATATCCCGGCACTGGCGCCGAAAGTGGTCATTATTTTCCATGTGATTGCTTATTATATGCTCGTATGGGGCACTGACCATCTGTTTGGCTATTCGGTTCCGATCCACTTTATTCATATCTATGCCATCCTGTTTGCTGTCGAGATTCTGATGATGATCATTATCGGTAAAATAAAACCGAGAGCCTCTGCCTATCATTTCCGTGCAGATGCCCAGGTGAATATGGTTCCGTGGAAGGGCGTCATTCCGGTTTCCATCATTCTCCTCGCGCTCGTTGCTTTTACGTATATCGTCTTTTCAAAAATCGGCCTTGCTTATGAAGCTGCTGTCGTTTCACCAGCCTTCTGGCCTGCCACAGTCGCCATCTTTATCATTGCCGGCATCTTCATCTATCTGTCCATGAAATTCTGGAACAGAAAATACGCTTCCTATCTGGAAGGCCAGAACACAGAAGGCGCCACGCAAGTCAAAAGAACAGGCTCCGGCCTGAATCCGCTGATTGTCAATGCCAAGCAAACTGCGGTTAAAGACTAGGAAAGTCAGTTTATATATCAAGCAAAAAGACCCGCTTTATGAAAGGCGGGTCTTTTGTTTATTGGACAGCCGCTGGTTCCTGCAGCAACCCCAATTTATATTTTTCCAATCATATTCGGGTCGCTGATCATTCCCTGCTGGCCCGGCATCCAGTTGGCAGGTGTGCCTTTGCCTGTCTGTTTTGCATACTGGAGGGCTTGAAGGATGCGGACATGCTCATGGAGATTGCGGCCGATATTGCCGGGATAAATCAATTTTGCCTGAATGATCTGCTCCGGGTTCAAGAACACAGATGCCCGGAATGATGCGCCTGAGTTTTCATCAAGAACGCGGTAGGCCTTGCTGATGCTGTGGGTCCGGTCGCTCAGGAGCGGGAAGGTCACATGCTTCAGGGAAGGCGATGTTTCTTTGAACACTTTGTGGGAATAGACGCTGTCCGTGCTGATGGCCAGGACTTCCACATTCATGTTCTTTACATAAGGGTAAATAGCGGCGACCGCCGCCAATTCTGTCGGTCAGACAAAGGTAAAGTCGCTGGGGTAAAAAAACAGCAGCACCCACTGGCCCTTGAAATCCTGCAGGCTGACCTTCTGGATTCCCTGGTCAATGACGGCATCAGCTGTAAACAGCGGGGCAGGATCCCCTTTTGTAGCTGTAAAAGGCATAGGCTGTTTGGCCAGTTCCTCCGCCTGGTACGCTTCCCGCATACGCATCTCTCCTTTCTAATGTGCTATATATCATTATAGATATGCACATCCTGCAAAAGCTGAACAAGTTTTGGGCACATATCCGGCGGCCGGGGCGGGAAAGCTACGATAAGAACCTATTCCCACCTATGAAAGGAGACGATCTGCTTATGTCACGAGGAGAACATTTTAACCATAAACGCAAAGGGCATCCCGGAAACTTCCCTGAGGGGACGCTAGTTGAAAGGCACTCTAAAGACGCGATTGAGGATGAAGAATTCATCGTCGTCCAGGAAGCCTTTAAAAACCGGGTCGAAGAAGAAGATTAAGCATAAGGGGAGGCGGTCCTCCCCTATTTTATTTTTCCTTCCTTCAGCCAGGCTGCACATTTTTCAATATCCTTGGAGAAAATCCTGTCTTCCGTAATAGAAGGCACAATCTCCCTTGCTTTTTCATAAATTTTTCTCGTTTTCGGAGCCATTTTTTCAACGCCCCTGAACTCGGCTGCCTGCAGGGCGCAGATCAGCTCAATTGCCAGCACCCGGGTCGCATTCTGGATGATCTGCCACGCATGCCGGGATCCGATCGTCCCCATGCTCACATGGTCCTCCTGGTTGGCGGAGGACGGAATGGAATCAACACTCGCCGGATGGGCCAGCGTCTTATTTTCCGAAACAAGCGATGCCGCGCTGTATTGCATGATCATGGCTCCAGACTGGAGGCCAGGCTCCGGGCTTAAGAACGCAGGCAGGTCGCTCAGCTGCGGATTGACGAGCCGCTCGATTCTTCTTTCCGAAATATTGGCCAGCTCTGCCACAGCAATCTTCATAAAATCCATTGCAAAAGCGATCGGCTGCCCATGAAAGTTTCCGCCCGAAATGACCCGGTCCCCCTCATCAAAAATCAGCGGATTATCGGTCGCTGCATTCATTTCAATCTCCAATTTTTCTTTTACATAATCAAGCGCCTGCCAGCTGGCGCCATGAACCTGGGGGATGCAACGGAGGGAATAGGCATCCTGGACGCGGAGCTGCCCCTGAACGGTCGTCAGCCGGCTTCCGGCAAGATAATCCCTCATCCTTGCTGCAGTATCAATCTGCTGCTGATAGCCGCGCGCCAGATGGATCCCTTCATCGAAGGCATCCGTAATGCCGTTCAGGCCTTCCATCGTTATAGCCGCAATCATCTCGCTTTGAAAAGCCAGCTGCTCTGCTTCGAGATAAGCGACCGCACCCATGCTGGTCATAGCCTGGGTGCCGTTGATGAGGGCAAGCCCCTCCTTCGCCTCCAGATGGAAAGGCGCAAGTCCGGCAGACTCGATGGCCTCTGATGAAGGCACCCTCTTCCCTTTATAAAAAACCTCCCCCTCACCAATCAGGGCAAGAGCAAGATGGGACAATGGAGCAAGATCCCCGCTCGCGCCAAGCGAGCCCTGCTGCGGGATGACAGGGTGAATTTCTTCATTCAGGAACACAAGCAGCCTTTCAACCAGCTCCGGCCTCACACCTGAATATCCTTTTAACAGCGCATTTGCCCTCAGCAGCAGCATCGCCCTTGAAACAGATTCAGGAAAAGGCTCCCCCACCCCGCATGCATGGGAACGAATGAGATTCAGCTGAAGCGCCTTAACATCCTTCTGATTGATCAGCACATCGCTGAACTTGCCAAAACCTGTATTGATCCCATAGATGACCCTTTCTTCTTCAACAATCCTGCGCACCGCCTCATGGCTTTGCTTCACCAGCTCCATACTCCCGGCAGATGCAGCCGCCTGTTCTTTTTCAAAAACAATCTCCCTAACCTGTTCCAATGTTAATGTGCCGCCTGTCAATTCAATCATTGTTATTCCCCCTCAGCATATTAGCGAAATAAAGAAGAGGCTGCATTCAAACCAGGGTTTGAAATACAGCCTCTTTCGAAAATGTTATAAGTTGATGTGTTTTCCTCTTCATTGCGCATCATCCATTATGATTTATTTATTCTATTCTTCATTGTATGAATAGACTTTTTATGATGTCAACAGAATTTTACCAAATTTTAACATATTAGATTGTTAGATGATTAGCATGGTAGCGGGGTGAAGTTTTTTGGCAGCGGGCTGTTTTGTGGCTTTTCGGGTGGATGAATGATGGAGTTGGTAGATTATCCGCTCAATTGATTAAATTAATCGCTAAATCGGTAGATTAATGCTCTCAATCGGCAGATTAATTCGCTAGTTCGGTAGATTCCGCTCTCATACCATTAAAATAGCCGCAATGGAGGCACTCCACTCACAAAAATACCGCAAACCCTGGCAGCTCCCGCTCTCAAACTGGTTAAAAACCACGAATTTGCAGCCGATTTCGCGGAGGTGGTAGATTATCCGCTCAATTGGTTAAATTAATCGCTAATTCGGTAGATTAATGCTCTCAATCGGCAGATTAATTCGCTAGTTCGGTAGATTCCCCGCCTCCCAGAGCTCTCTCCCTTCATCCGCCCACCTCATTAACGACATTACCGGATCATCCTCCGCCTCGAAAGCTCCGCCCAATCAAAAAAAACCGCTTCTCAGCGGTTTTTTCAGTCGATATCCTTCTTATTTTTCCCTTTTACAAAGATATAGGCCAGATAGGCGATATACATGGGTGCCGCAATATAGATCAGGTAGGGAAACTGCTCGTATGTTCCTTTGTAGATCAGATACAGAAGGCAGCCGAGAAAGATGGTGACAATCGTTCCGTATTTCGGAAGCGGGACTTCCTTCAGGCTTGGGATCCTGATTTTTGAGACCATTAGAAAGCATAATGCTGTAAAAATAACGGTCGTGACGATATTCGGGATTTTGTCCCCGAACAGCGTGAGGAGCGCCATGATGCCCCCTGCAGCCGTGATTGGGACGCCGACGAAATAATTCATAGACGATTTTGGGGAACTGATATTGAACCTGGCCAGCCTGAATGCTCCGAACAGCGGGAAAAGGCCGGCGACTGCAAGGCCAAGAATATCGAATTGATAAAAATATGTATAATACACTAAAAAGGACGGCGCCACCCCGAAAGTGACGATGTCTGCGAGCGAGTCGAGCTCTTTTCCGAGCGCGCTGTCAGCCTTCAGCATCCGGGCAAGCCTGCCGTCCATGCTGTCAAGCATCATGCCGATCAGAATGAGGATCGCCGCATTCTTGAATTGGCCGTTCGCTGCAAACCCTATAGATAGGAAACCGCAGTACAGGTTTCCCTGAGTGACAAGATTGGGGATAGATTTCGTAAATCGTAATCGCACAGGCTTCCATCACACTCCAGCAACATAATATGTACGCCGGGTGCCAGGCACATTTACCCCGTGCCTGGCACCCGCAGCCGTTACAGCCATTATACCACTTCAATGCGGCAGGGAAGAAAAAAACTGGGGCAAAAGTTTGTCTTTCCCTTTACCCGCAGTCCTGAAGTGCTAATCACAAGGCCACCCGCAACTGGTCTATAACTGGTATAGGTGCCTGTCACCTTCACTCCCCCCTCTCCATCATCTCGAAAAAGCCGGGAACTTCCTCCAGTTTGTTGTCGCGGAGCTTGCGGAGGACAGCTTCGCGCAGTTCCTGCTCGAGGTCTTCCCGGTTTTCCTTGCCTGTCTGGTATAGGGATTTTTTGATTTTAGGCTCGATGGCCTTCATGATTTCCTCTATTTCCTGCTGTGACAAATTCATGATTTCACCCTTTGTCTTTTTCAATCTGTGCGATGCTTCGGGAAATGTCCTCCATTTTTGTTTTCAGCTGTTCAAACCGGTTTTCATAGCGGTGCAGCAAATACATGGTAATGGCAATGGGGAATCCGAAATTGCCGATGATCTGCAAAAGATTCAGCTGTTCAAGCATTGTATTTCCTCCTTATGGTTTCAATCGCCTTATTTTTAGTCTTTGATACTGCCTGCGGGCTGATGCCGAGCAATCTGGCTGTTTCGGCATCAGGGAGGCTGCGGACAAATGCATAAAAGAGAATTTCCTGCTGCCTTGGTGTCAGCGCTTTGATGATTCTGGCTAGCCGGGGATCGGCTGTGTAATCTTCCAGCCTGCCGGAGGGGATTTCCATGAAAGGCCGGAGCGCTGACTCGTCTTCGAGGAGCTGTATCATGGGTTCTGCCCCGCTCTCTGCTTCTGAAGCAGGCACATCCAGTGTGAGCTGATATCTGGCGCGCAATTCCCTCGTCTTCATGTCGAACTTCCTTGACTCATAATAAATGGTCTTACTTAGATAAGAAACGAAGCGGACATGCCTGAAATACCTTTTAAAGGCTGCTTCAAGCCGGGCTTTATTTTTCTCATGGGGATCATCCAGATAATCCTCATACAGCTTTTGATGCGCTTCCTGCCTCAAAAATTCACGAACCACCATATTCGGCTCCCTGCCTTCCATTTTGACACCTCCTCATTTAGAACGTATGTTCTGTTTTTGAGTTAAAAAAATGAGAACAAGCTTGCCTGTTCTACTTTATAAAGTATAAAAATTATGAAAAAAAACAACCTGTCCTGCATTATTTTAACATTGCCCTCCCTTTTTTATAAGGGCCTTTGGTGCCAGCTGCTGTTATTTCCTTTATATCCTTTTTACCGGCTTCCCATTCTGTTTGTCCATTACAATTTTTCCTGCGTTTCCGTTATACTTATAGAGGAAGCACAGATTTGAAAGGAGCTTTACATGAAATCACTCGTACTTGCGGAAAAACCGAGTGTGGCCCGGGAGATTGCCCGTGTGCTCGGCTGTACGCAGACTCATAAATCTTATATAGAAGGAAATAAATACATTGTCACTTGGGCGCTCGGCCATCTGGTTGAACTGAAAATGCCTGAGAATTATGATACGAAATTCAAGCATTGGAACCTGGAGGACCTGCCGATCATCCCTGACCGGATGGGACTGAAGGTCATGAAGCAGACAAGCCACCAGTTCCGTGCCATTGACACGCTTTCCAAACGGAAAGATATCAGCGAAATCATCATCGCGACCGATGCCGGACGTGAAGGTGAGCTGGTAGCCCGCTGGATTCTCGAAAAAATTTATTGGAAAAAGCCGGTCAAGCGCCTGTGGATCTCCTCTGTCACAGACCGTGCGATTAAAGAAGGCTTCCAGAGCCTGAAGCCCGGGGACCAGTTCCTTGCCCTGTACGATTCAGCGGTATGCCGCGCTGAAGCTGACTGGCTGATCGGATTGAATGTGACAAGGGCTTTGACTACAAAATACAATGACCCGCTCTCTGCCGGGCGTGTACAGACACCAACGCTTGCCCTGATCATGGAAAGGGAGAAAATGATCCAATCCTTCACTCCGAAGGAATACTGGACGATTTCAGCCCAGGTTGGGCCGTTTAAAGCAGACTGGGAAAAGAATGGCGAGAAGAGGACTTTTTCTAAAGATGCTGCAGAAGCCATCGTTGCGAAAACCAATTCAGCCAAAGCTTTGATCCAGTCCATCAGCCGCAAGGAAAAAAGCGAGCAGCAGCCGCTTCCTTATGATCTGACCGAGCTGCAGCGGGATGCCAATAAGCGCTTCGGCTTTTCGGCGAAAAAGACATCCAATGTCCTGCAGCGATTGTATGAGCAATACAAGCTTGTCACCTACCCGAGGACCGATTCCCGCTACCTGACAAAGGATATGGAAGCAACGATGCTGGACCGCCTGCATGGAATCGCCTCCGGCTACAGGGACGAGGTGAAGCCGCTTCTGGCCAAAAAAGGGAAGGTCCTTGCCAAGCGCGTGTTCAACAATGAAAAGGTAACCGACCACCATGCCATCATCCCAACCGAGGAGCGCCTCATCCTGAGCGACCTGGATAATGATGAGAAAAAGCTGTACGACATCATTGTCCGCCGCTTCCTGGCTCTTTTCCATGAGCCGTACAAATATGAAACGATCCAGGCTTCCTTTGACCTGAACGGCGAATCATTCTCAACAAGAGAAACCGCCGTTATCGAAGAAGGCTTCCGGCAGGTGACAGGAAAAGGTGAAGAAAAGGAAGTTAAGCTGAATCTTGCTTCACTGGCTAAAGGACAGTCTCTGACAGTAAAATCAGTCTCTTCCGAGCAAAAGCTGACTGAGCCGCCTGCACGCTATACCGAGGCCGACATTTTATCACAAATGGAAAAATACAGCCTTGGCACACCTGCGACAAGGGCAGAAATCATCGAACGCCTCATTACGACCGAAGCCGTTGAACGCCAGGCCGGCGGACGCCTCCACCCAACAGGCAAAGGCAAGCAGCTGATGGACCTTGTGAACGAGGACCTTAAATCACCTGAGCTCACAGCCAAATGGGAGCAGGAGCTTGAAGCGATTGCCCGCGGCAAGGCAAGCCCGAAGGAATTTTTGAAAAAGATCCGCCAGCAGACCCAGCAGCTGGTATCTGAAATCAAGACAAGCGACAAATCGTACAGAGCCCATAATCTGACCGGCAGCAAATGCCCGGAATGCGGCTCCTTCCTGAAAGAGCGCAACACCAAGGACGGCAAAGTGCTCGTCTGCTCTGACATGGAATGCAGCTACCGGAAGCGCAAAGATCCAAAGCTCTCCAACCGCCGCTGCCCGCAATGCCATAAAAAGATGGAAATCCATAATGGCAAGGCCGGCACCTACTTCCAGTGCCGCCCGTGCAATGTTGTGGAAAAAGCGCAGAATAAAAAGAAAGCAGTCAACAAGCGCGAAGAACGCAAGCTTGTGCAGAAATACAGCAAAAACGAAGAATCCTTCGGAACCAGCCTCGGCGATCTGCTGAAAGCGGCCATGAAGGACGACGATTGATAGCAGGACCCCGGCCGGCAGCGGCCGGGGTCTTTTTTATTGGCTGAACACTTCCGGCAGGTTCCGATTCCCCTCGCCCCCCGTGACGGCAGTATTAGCGCGGCCCAAGGGACATTTATGATGCGCCTCCGAAGCTTTCGGAGGGAGGTTCCGAGGGTTTTCAGATAAGCTGACAAGTTCCGAAAAGGGTTCCGAATGCCTCGGAGGGCTTTTGCGCGAAAGGCCATTCTGTTCGGAGGGGGGCTGCGAAGCTTTCGGAAGGCACCTTCGAACCCGAGAGTGCCTGGCACCTTCAAAAGACACTTTTACCCTATTTGTCCTTTTGCGGTGCCTGACATTCTCCTTCATTCTCCTTGGCATCCCCATCTGCATATCTCCCCTGCCAGTCTTCCTCCCCCATTTCTCCACTTTTAACGGAATATTTCCACCTCTCAGTCCATAGTCATCTACTAATTATGGAAGGAGTGATAAGATGCTGACAAAACTGGCAGACCGATTTTCGAGACTGGTAGAAAGGTATTTGCCGGATGCTTTTGTCATTGCTGTGCTGATGACTTTAGCTGTTTTTGCTGCAGGTTTCCTGATGAAGCCGCAGGAGCCGATGGAGCTTGTTAAGTCTTTCGGAGATGGGTTCTGGGTGTATCTGGCATTCACGATGCAGATGGTATTGCTGCTCATGACAGGGATGGCGCTTGCTTCGGTGCCTTTTGTGCAGAGACTGCTTGCTGTAATTTCATCAAAAGCGCAAACAGCCGGCCAGGCTTATATTCTGACTTTTCTTGTGTCTGCGGCTGCTTATTATGTGAACTGGGGATTGGCTGTTGTCGTCGGCGCCATTATGGCGCGGGAGGTCGGCAGAAGAAACCAGAATGCCCATTTTCCTTTGCTCGTCGCGGCTGCCTATGCGCCGACCGTCCTGTATACAGCCGGCCTGTCCAGTTCCATCGGCCTGACTGTAGCGACGAAGGGCCACTTTCTTGAAGAATTGACCGGTGTAATACCGACTTCAGAAACTATTTTCCATCCTGGAACCATAGCGATTTTTCTCGTGCTGCTGGCAACGATTCCGCTCTTCATTTATTTCATGGCCCCTAAGGAAGGGATTCTTCCTTATAAGCCGGCAGACGAGGCAAAGACAGAAAAAAGTGCGATAGCTCCTGTAGAAAGCACCCCTGCTTCCTCTCTTGAAAAAACAAGAATATTAGGAAGTCTGATTGGAATCATCGGGCTCGGATATTTGGTTTATGAATTTTGGAATGGCCGGGACATTGACTTGAATCTGATCAATATTGCTTTTCTATCGCTCGGGCTCCTTTTCCACGGTTCCCTTGCCAGTTATGCAGCAGCCTTCAAGGATGCTGCGGGGGCGATATCGCCCATCATCCTGCAGTTCCCTTTTTATGCAGGCATCATTGCCATGCTCGGCAGTTCCGGAATTGCCGAGTCGATGATTAACGGGATGGCTTCCATTGCAGGCAAGGATACCTTTGATATTTTCACCTACTGGTCAGCCGGCCTTGTGAATATTCTTGCTCCTTCAGGCGGAGGCCAATGGGCGCTTCAGGGTCCCCTGCAGGTTCCGGCAGGCCTCCAGCTTGGGGTTGATCCCGCTGTCACTGCAATGGCTGTCGGCTGGGGGGATGCCTGGACTAATTTGATCCAGCCTTTCTGGGCACTTCCGATCTTGAGCGTGGTCGGCCTGCATATCCGCCATATTATGGGATATTGCATCCTCCTGGCCATCTGGGTTGGAGCCGTTACTACCGTTATGATGTTCTTTGTCTATTAATAGCATCATCCTCTCTTCAAAAACCAATTCCGTACTCATGCACCTGTCATTTTTTTCAAAAAGGTAGTATGATAGCGATATTGACCAGAGAAGTGAGGATTTCAGCATGAGAATCAGAGATTGGGATTTTAACCTGAAGGTGCGCCTGTTTGGCGAATCTTTGATGAATATTACATTTTGGATGTTTTTTCCGTTTTTGACGATTTATTTTGCGGAGGCGTTCGGCAAGGATAAGGCCGGCCTTCTGCTTATCTTATCGCAGGTGTTTTCAGTATTGGCGAACCTGATGGGCGGCTATTGCGCCGACCGTTTCGGCAGGAAGATGATGATGGTGCTGTCGGCCTTCGGGCAGGGGATCTGCTTTATCCTGTTTGCCATCGCCAGCTCCCCTGCCATCGAATCCTATTGGCTCGGCTTTGTCTGCTTCACCTTTGTAGGAGTGTTCGGCGCCTTCTACTGGCCGGCGAGCCAGGCGATGGTGGCTGATGTTGTGGAGGAAAAGCACCGCAGCGATGTGTTTGCAATCTTTTATACCTCCATCAATATAGCGGTGGTTGTAGGGCCGATCCTTGGGGCCCTCTTTTACGTGCAGTACCGTTCACAGCTCCTTTTGATCGCCGGCATCGTCTGTATCCTGCTCGCCCTGGTTCTTGCGAAGTGGACCCGCGAAACGGTACCGGAGAATACAGCTGTAGCAGGGGAAAATGATAAATGGTACAGCTTCCTTGGTGCACAGGTGAAGGATTACGGCATCATTTTCAGGGACAGGACCTTCCTGCTTTTCATCATCGCAGGCGTCCTTGCTGCCCAGACATTCATGCAGCTGGACCTGCTGATCCCTGTTTATACGAAAGAGGCCGTCGAGAACCAGTCCCTCTTCAGCATCGGCAGCTGGTCGTTCACTGTCCACGGCGAGCAGGCCTTTGGCGTGCTGCTTTCGGAAAATGGCTTTCTTGTGGCTTTATTCACAGTAGCCGTCACTAGATATGTAGCCAGATTTAAAGAGCGGAATGTGTTTGTCACCTCGTCCCTTTTCTACGCTGCCAGCATCATTATGTTCGGGCAGACGCAGTGGATTTGGGGCCTGATCATTGCCATGGCGGTCTTTACTTTAGGAGAGCTGATGGCGGTCGGGCTTCAGCAGAGCTTTGTGTCGCGCATCGCCCCGGAGAATATGAGGGGCCAATATTTCGCAGCGGCCAGCCTTCGTTTTACCGTCGGAAAGACGATCGCTCCCATTTCCATCCCGCTGACCGTCTGGATCGGCTATGACTGGACCTTTGCCATTCTCGCTGTGCTCGCAGTTATAAGCGCATTTCTTTATTGGCTCATGTTTGCATTATATGAAAAGCAGTCAAAGACACCTGCCAAGCAAAACTCGATTTAAAGCCGGCCATGAGCCGGCTTTTTCATTTGTAAAGTGCCTTGCCCCATTTCCAGGGGAGGGATCCTGGTGCTCTTAATGCAGATCCTTTCAGGGGCCTTGCGTATCTCCCGTAAAAAAAGGAATCAGGCCAAACTGTTTCTTTTTCCCGCAGAAACCGATAAAATGAGGAGGAAGATTCTGAAAAAGGAGATACATACTATGAGCCAATTCCAGCAAAATCTAGAAAAATATGCCGAGCTGGCAGTCAAGGTCGGCGTCAATGTCCAGGAGGGCCAGACGCTTGTAATCAATGCAGCACTTGATGCAGCAGAGTTTGTCCGCCTGGCCGTGAAAAAAGCCTATGAAACAGGCGCAGCCAATGTGGTTGTCAACTGGTCTGATGATACAGTGACACGCCTGAAGTATGATCTGGCTCCTGAGGAGTCTTTTACAGAGTATCCTGAGTTCCGCGCCAAGGAAATGGAAGACCTCGCAGAAAAGGGCGCTGCGTTCATGTCGATCGTATCAGCAAGCCCTGACCTGTTAAAAGGGGTCAAATCTGAAAGAATCGCCAATTTCCAGAAGGCAGCCGGAAAGGCACTGAGCAAATACCGCCGCTACGCACAGTCTGATAAGGTGAGCTGGACAGTCATCGCTGTCCCATCTGAAGGCTGGGCAGACAAAGTATTCGCAGACGAGCCTAAGGAAAGCCGTGTGGAAAAGCTTTGGGATGCCATCTTCAAAGCAACACGTGCAGATCTTGAAGATCCTGTGCAGGCATGGAAGGATCATGACGCTTCCCTGCATGAAAAAGTCGATTATCTGAACAGCAAAGGCTATAAAAAACTGCATTATACAGCGCCAGGCACCGATTTGACCATCGAGCTTCCTGAGAAGCATCTATGGGTCGGGGCAGGCAGCGTCAATGAAAAAGGCCACGAATTCATGGCTAATATGCCGACAGAGGAAGTCTTCACCGTTCCGCTTAAAACCGGTGTCAACGGGCATGTTTCCAGCACAAAGCCACTCAGCTATGGCGGCAATATCATTGATAATTTCACCATCACTTTTGAGAACGGCCGCATTGTGGACGTGAAGGCTGAAGAAGGCGAAGAGATCCTGAAGCAGCTTGTTGAGACAGATGAAGGCTCCCATTATCTTGGAGAAGTGGCCCTTGTACCGTTCAACTCGCCAATCTCACAATCCAATCTGCTTTTCTACAATACATTATTTGATGAAAATGCCTCTAATCACCTGGCAATCGGAAGCGCTTATGCATTCTGCATCGAGGGCGGCAAGAAAATGTCCTCTGAAGAGCTTGCTGAAAATGGCCTGAACGAAAGCCTTACACATGTCGATTTCATGATCGGCTCAGCCGAGATGGATATTGACGGCATTAAGGAAGACGGCCAGTCAGAACCAGTTTTCCGTAAAGGCGACTGGGCGTTTTAATTGATATAACAAAAGGAAGCTGCGGGCCATTTAGGCCTGCAGCTTTTTATGTTAGCTTTATTCGCATATATCGTTGCTATCTTGCCATCCGTATAAGACGTGAGAAAAAGTATTCTTCTGGAGAGGTATTTCCTCCGCCCAGCCATAAAAGAGCGCACCTTTCCGGACCCGAATGAGTTGAAAAATAAGCGGAGAAATTCCCCCTATTTTTAAAAAAATTCTAAAAATAGCTCAAATAGACGGAGAAATTCCACCTATCGATTTAAAAAACAGGAAAACGGGCTGCTTCGCTCCGTTTAACCGGAATTTCTCCGCTTATTTACACCCACTTTTGCCATATTCAGCAGCGTAACCGGAAATTCTCCGCTTATTTTAAGACTCAAATTAAAATACCTTACTAAAAAATAACCTTTATGCTTAAATGATCCGTTCTCGAACTATGGCCAACAGTGGCCAGTTCAACTGTTCCATTCAATAGGCCATGCACCCGCGGGATTTTTTCTGCATCCTTTAAAGCTTCCTCAGCTGAACAGACTTTATTTTTCCTGACCGGTCTGCATACACATCAATATTGTATTTTCCGGCAGCATAGATTGCCAGCACCTCTGTTCCTCTCCTGCTCTCCCTGAACGGCTCGCCGAACATTTTCTTGATATCTGCAAGCGTTGACTGCAGGCGGATTCCCGGAATTGAAACAACTGCTACTTCCTGTGTCGCTTCATCATAAAAATACGTCACTTCCGGATATTTCAGATACGCATATTTGCCTTTTTTCCCTGCTTCAATAGAAGGGGGGCTTGCCTTTTTAACATCATTGATATTTGTGCCGATCGGATATTGGCTCCCGGCCAGTATGCCTTGGGAGGCTTTATCGATAATGCCCTTTTCAAGCTGGATGTTGTAGAAAGGATGATAGTTCTCTTCGGCTGCACTCCAGATTTTAAACCATTTCTCCCCTTCGCTCAGGCCGTCCTTCATTGCAGAATCATCGTAAACCGTCTCGCTGACCTGATTGATCTCAAGCTTTTGCTTGTCAAATGCCCATGTTGAAAAAACAAATCCCCCATTGCCATCAATGGACTGGACTGTCTGGATGTATTCCTGTTTGATTGCTTTGATTTGAGGTCCGAGTATGGATCGGATTCCTTCACCGGACTGGACCATTTTCAGCTCTCCATGCTGGATGCTGTACAGCTCTGCCGAGAACCGGCTGTCCCCCTCAGGCTGGACGATGGCAAGCAGGGTCTTATCACCAAGCTTAAGCGGATACGCCCCTTTCACCTCTTCATTGAAAACAAGCGGCAGGGTAGAAAGAATATCCTGCTTAAAGGCAGCCTTCGCCCCTTTTTTGGCCATATAGACTGAGTAGTTCCCTTCATGCACGGTGTCCTGTTTATCTCCCAGGACGCCTGCCTGTTCAAGCTTGACGCTTGTTTCATTTTCCGCATAAATATAGATTTCATAAGCCAGGCCTTCATCGGCCGCTTCAAAGCTGTAAAGGGACTTTTCCTTGAGCCATGAAGTATCCTTTTTATCCTTGCCTTCTGTCTGGATTGTCAGGACAGCAGAGTCGTCTTCCTGCTTCTCGGCTTTATTCGAAATTTCTTCTGCCAGTGATGTGTGGATCTGATTGCTGCACGCGGCGGTTAACATTGACAGCAGCATAAGCATTGCATATATAAGTTTATTCATTTTATCTCCCACTCATTTAAGCTTGATTTATTATGCCGGCTGACGCATTTTCCTTGTCATGGCCGGTCACATTTCTAAAGTTTAACAAAAGCGTTTATATTCTACAAATCTGTTTTAATTGCTTTTTAAACAGTTTGTAATCTAATTGTAACATAAAACCGGAAACTTTTTTAACCCCTTCTCTTACAGGCAGACATTTCCAGCGTCTTGCTTTTTAAAGACTATCTACATTTTTCGTTATCCCGAAAAATTTTATGGGGGCCGTCCTCTATTTTTTCCGTTCTCTTGAATATTGCATTAGCCTGTCTTTTGTGGGACGATGTAGGTAATTATGATGCCGGAGGAGAAGAAGATGATCCATTTGAACATTATAGTTTCCGGAAAGGTGCAGGGAGTGGGATTCCGCTTTTTTACGCAAAGAAAAGCTGTTCAATACGGCATCAATGGCTGGGTGCGCAACCTGGATGACGGTTCTGTGGAAATCCGGGCAATGGGTGACAAAAAGCAGATGGATTCCTTTATGAGGGATTTGAAGAGAGGGAACCCTTTCTCGGCGATCGATCATATGCAAGTGGATGAACTGGATGGACAGGACGGATTATCTTCTTCCTTTAAGATAAAATATTAGTTTATAAACAAAAAGACGGGACCAGCAAAAGCTGTCCCGTCTTTTTTCAGGCTGGCTGCCCCATATCCTTCTGTGCTGTCCCGGCCGTCAGCATGCTGATGAGCATGTAGGCGGCAAAAGACAGGATGATCGGCATGATGACTGTGTTCATGCCAAAGGCGTTCGGATAGTACGTATAAAAAAGGATATACGAGACCACACCTGTGATCATGGAAGCAATGGCCCCATGCTTATTTCCCCTGCTCCAGTAGAGGCCGAGAACGACCGGCCAAATGAAGGCGGCCTCAAGCCCGCCAAAGGAAAACAGATTGAGCCAGATGATCAGATCAGGCGGACTGAGCGCCATCAGGCAGACCAGAATCCCAAGGACCGCTGTAACGCCCAGGCTAAGCTTCTTAACAGTTCCTTCACTTGCATCAGGCTTAATATAATTTAAATACACATCCTTCACGACAGCCGAGCTGACCAGGAGGAGCAGGGAATCGACAGTCGACATGATCGCTGCCATCGGGGCGGCCAATACTACCCCTGCCAGCCACGGAGGCAGAACTTCCATTGCAATGAGCGGCATCACCTTGTCCCCGACCTCAATCCCCGGCAGGATCGGACGGGCGAATACACCGATCAGATGCATGCCAAGCATGATGAAGCCGACCACAAACGTTCCGATGATGATCGCTCTGTGCATGGCCCTGGAGTTTTTGTAGCTCATCGCCCTGACAGTCACCTGCGGCAGGCCGACCACCCCGACGCCGACAAGAATCCAAAAGGAAGACACATAGAGCGGGGACAGTCCGCCGTCAAAGCCATACGGCGAAACAAGCCCCGGATTTTCCGTCCTTAGGTCTGTGATGATATTTCCAATTCCTCCGCCCGCAATAATGACAGCGATCAGAAGGATCAGGGTCCCCGCAAACATGATGACCCCCTGGACCGCATCTGTCACAGCCACGGCCCTAAAGCCGCCGATGATGACATACACAAGGACCGATGCCGCGAAAATAAACAGGGCAGTCCCATAGGAAAGGCCTGTCAGCGATTCGATCAGGCGGGCGCCGCCTACCCACTGGGCCGCCATGGAGGCGAACAGGAAAATGATGATGCTGAGCGCTGACAGCAGCACCACCCATTTGCTCTGATACCTTTCTTTCAAAAAGTCGATCAGTGTGACAGCCTTATACTGCCTGGCGACAATCGCAAATTTTTTCCCGAGCACCATCAGCACAAAATAGCCTGTCACAAGCTGTGACATCGCAAGCAGCACCCAGCCGAGACCCTGGGTATAAGCGACACCGGGTCCGCCGATGAAGCTTGAGGCGCTGCCGTAGGTCGCAATCATCGTCATCGCCAGGATGAATCCGCCCAGCTCCCTTCCGCCAAGGAAATATTCCTGCAGGAAGGAATCTGTCGAGCGGACATGCCTGCTCGCCCAGAAGCCTACCAGAAAAATCGCCACCAGGAACACAAGAAGCGGGATAATGACACCTATATTCATTCCGCCTTCCCCCCTTCTTCACTGTCATCGAAAGGAACTTCTTTAAACAGAAACTTCACGGCTGCCCAAACAAGGACAAACACAACTGCAAATCCTGCCACACAGCTATAGAAAAACCACGCAGGCAGCCCCATGATATATGTATACTCTTCAACAGGCCCTGATCCCATCCCGTAGGCAAAGCCAAACCACCATAGAAAATTAAAAAGGACAAGACCGATACCGATCCAGGCTTCCCTCTTCGCCACCTTAAAACGGGGATCCCTTCCCCCGGCTTTATTATCCAAGTCCTTTCCCCCCTCATTCCATTTATCCTTCACTGAAAAATTAAGAATTATTTCCACCTTGATTGTAAACCAAAAACACCCAGCCAGAAACAAAAAATTGGTTTCGGTGCCCGTTTCAGTGCCAGGTACCATTGGTGGACACTTTTGACCAATTTGTCTTTTGGCGGTGCCAGGCACCATCCGTGGACACTTCGGCCATTTGTCTTTTCGCGGTGCCTGGCACCATCCGCGGACACTTCGGCCATTTTTGTCTTTTCGCGGTGCCAGGCACCATCCGTGGACACTTTGGCCATTTTTGTCTTTTCACTGTACCTGACACCATCCGTGGACACTTCGGCCATGTTTGTCCTTTTATGGTACCTGGCACCATCAGACGGCAGCATCAAAAAACAGCCCCCTTCAAGAGGCTGTTTTCATAGGGCAGATTCTGCTGTCAGCCTGCCAGCTCGGCAGGCTGCTTCTTCTCTTTCCTGGCCATGCCGACCAGCAGGTAAACCAGTGGTGTGTCAATCAGCGCGACAAGGAACTTAAAGACATATTGTGTTCCAATCATCGCCAGGAGCGCTCCTGCCGGCATTGTGCCGTAAAAAGCGATCAGAATGAAAACAGAAGTATCGATCAGCTGGCTTGAGACTGTAGACAGATTGTTGCGGATCCACAGTTTCTTACTGCCATGCTTTTCCTTCAGCTTATGGAAGACGTACACATCGAGGTTTTGGCTGACCAAGTAAGAAATAAGGCTTGCAATGGTGATGCGGAAGCTTCCGCTCAGGATCGTCTCGAATTCTGCCTGCGCCCCGAAGAACGGTGCAGATGGCAGATGGATCGCTGCAAAAATGAAAACGGCTGACAGCAGCTGCGTGACGAACCCGGCCAGCACGGTCTTCCTGGCAGCTTCTTTTCCATAAACTTCACCGATGATATCAGTGATCGGATACGTGAAAACATAGACAATGACAGCCGCCGGCAGAACAGCCCAGGATCCCAGGCTGAACAGCTTGACGGCGAGAATATTGGATAAGATAAGCAGGCCGGCAAATGCGGCATTTAAATATAATAGCAAAACGTCTATCTCCTTTTAGCGGTTGTCGATGGTTTCAGGGTACAGATCGTGGTTCATCATCCTGTATTCTGCCATCTTTTCATATTTTGTGCCCGGCTTTCCGTAATTTGTATACGGATCGATGGAAATGCCGCCGCGCGGAGTGAATTTGCCCCAAACCTCGATATAGCGAGGGTCCATCAGCTCAATCAGATCATTCATAATGATGTTCATGCAGTCTTCATGGAAGTCGCCGTGATTGCGGAAGCTGAACAGATACAGCTTCAGTGACTTGCTTTCTACCATTCGCTGATCAGGGATATAGCTGATATAAATCGTAGCAAAATCAGGCTGTCCCGTTTTCGGGCACAGGCTTGTAAATTCAGGGCAGTTGAATTTTACAAAATAGTCGCGGTTCGGGTGCTTATTATCAAAAGCCTCCAGGATGGACGGCGAGTATTCAAACAAATATTGTGTCCCCTGATTGCCGAGCAAAGTAACATCCTTCAATTCTTCATCTTTTCTTCCAGACATAGAAAAAGCCTCCTCATATGGTACTGCGCATACAAGAGAGGCTCCTCGATATATAAAAATCAGCCCGAAAAAAATAAAAACCATATCCCCGCGGATATGGCTGATCAATTTTATCAGAACCATAGTTTTTTATAGAGGGTTTGTTGCTATGAACCTCTCCTGCATGATGCAGGAATGTCGTATATTTTTTTGTCCTCTGTAACTATAGTGAAAAAGCCGGATTCTGTCAATACTATGCGCCGAAGCTTCTCTCTCCTTAACAACCGGCCCTTTTGGAAGTATAATAACTTTTATCGCTATACAACTTGGATAATAAAGAAAGGAATGACCTGTATGCTGAAGGAATTCAAGAAATTTGCCATCAAAGGCAATGTGGTCGATCTGGCAGTCGGTGTCATCATCGGCGGAGCCTTTGGAAAAATCGTCACCTCGCTCGTCAATGATATTGTCATGCCATTTCTCGGACTGCTGACCGGAGGAGTTGATTTTTCCGAGCGTTCTGTAAAAATCGAGGACGCTACTATCAAATATGGTGCATTCATCCAATCTATCATTGATTTTGTTATCATCGCCTTTTCCATCTTTCTCTTTGTCAGGTTCATCAACAGGCTGAAGAGCAGGCACGAACAGGAAAAACATGTAGAGGAAGCACCGACCGTCGATGCGAAGGAAGAACTGCTGAAAGAAATCCGCGATCTATTAAAAGAAGAAAAAATGAATTGAAACCTTATCCAATCTTCTTCGTATAAAAGGTAATCAATTCACATGAGGTGAAACATATGTATGCACAAACTGCCAACACCGGCTATCTTCCATCTGTTTTAAGAGCCTTTGCCCTTTCACTGGCGTTTGCCTTTCTCGGGACGATGGCTGGCGTCTATGTCCCGCCGGCGCTGTTTCTGCCGCTCGTCATCCTTGAAGCGGCCATGCTGATCGGAGCGTTTTTTTTAAGGCGAAAAAAATCAATATCTTACACTTTTCTGTACAGCTTCACCTTTGTTTCTGGAATTACAACCTACCCGATCATTGCGCATTATATTGCGGCAACAGGTGCCAATACTGTCCTGATGGCGGTTGGAACGACAGCTGTTGTATTTGGCGGACTTGCTTTTTATGCAACAAGGACCAAGCGCGACCTGTCATTTCTTGGCGGCATGCTGATGGCAGCCCTGCTGGCACTGATCTGCATTTCAATCTTCAATATTATCTGGCCGTTAAGCTCCACTGCCATGCTCGCCTTTTCTTTCATCGGCGTGCTTGTTTTCAGCGGATACGTCCTGTTTGACTTCAACCGTATGAAGCAGTTCGGAGTAAGCGCTGAGGAAGTGCCGCTCATGGCGCTGAATCTGTATCTCGATTTTATCAATCTGTTTATCAATATTCTTAGGATCTTCGGCATTCTGGCCAGCGATGACTAAGAGAAGAACGCGCCCCGGCTCTGTAAAAGAGCCGGGCGCATTTTTTTGTTAATTATTCAGGGCCAGCAGATACGCAGACTTCAAGAGTTCCTTACCTGCCCGCTCTTTCATACGCAGCACATCTCCCGAGCCCTCTTTTTTGCCCATTCCACCCTGTTCCGTTATGATAGAGCTAATTCTATAAAATTTGTTCTGAAAGAGGGATCGGTATGGATTACCAATTGGAAATCCCAGGCTCGCAGGATACGGTCACTTTAAGTGATGCGATCAGCGGGCAGGATACGATGCTTGTTTTTGTCCGCCACCTTGGCTGACCAGTCTGCAGGGAATATCTCGCGCAGTTGCGTGAGCGCATAGCAGAAATTGAAGATAAAAAGTTTCACGTGAAAATCGTGGCGCCTTCAAAAGGGGCATTCATTGAGCAATTCCTGGAGCATTTCGGACCTTTTCCGTTTCCGATTTACGGTGATCCGTCCCGGGCAGCGTATAAAGGAATGGGCCATCAGACCATGCCGAAATGGAAGCTCCTCGCAAAGGCCGGGTTCGGGTTTGTCACTGGCCAGGTGAAAGGCTTTATCCCGGATGAAGAGAAACAGAAGCAATTTGTGATGAAATCGATGAAGACGCAGGATGTTTATATCCAGGGCGGAACATGGCTGTATTCATCACAGGGTGAATTGCTCTGGAAGCATATTGATTCTTCACCGGAAAACCATGCCAGCATTGATGAGGTTTTAGCGGTTATTGATAGCCGGGGCTGAGAGCCGTAAAATAACGCACCTCAACAGGTTCAATTTTGAAGTACAAATTCGTATTTGCAATGCTTTTTGCAGTAATCCGCAGAACACTTCAGCAATAAAATTAGCACGTAAAAAGCTCGGAGCCATTATGCTCTGAGCTTTCTTTATACAGTACATTATTGAAGATAAGCCTCGGTTAGTTATACATATAGACTTCACAATAAGTCATTATTTCTTACGTTTTCGTTCTAAAAATACAGGTGCTATATTCAGTAAGATAGAAACAATTGTCAAAAACCAAAATGTCCTTGCCATACCAGGTATTACATCCGATATAGCCGCCCAATCTTCCGCTTTTACCCACCGGGTTAGATAACTGTAATCTGCACAAATTGTTAGTGCTGTAAATGATAATGCCATCGCCATAGCGAGTTTATAATCCTTACCTGCTTTATACATATAAAGATTTATAAAAGTTGTTATTATGGCAATAACCCCAAATATTACCCACATGACTATACCTCCATACTAATTTATATGTCGTGTAATGCTCTCCGTTGAATAAGCCTCTACATCATTTTAACATTAATATCCAAAAACCCGCTTACTGTTTTCAGCATACCATTCCGCACGCTGACAATAACTTCTGTCACTCTGCTAAAAGGGATGCGGATTCGAGTGCTAAAACACCATAAAACGTACATAATTTCCCTCTTTGTCAACAAAAAGAGGCAGTCCAATTCAGTTGCGAATTGGACTGCTAGTTAGTGCAAAACTGAACCCGTTACCACATTTGGAGGGCGTTATTTTTTTTGCCCAAAAGCAAATTTTGTGCATGCCCGAACAAAACACTTTATTTGCCTCATAGTTGGCTGTATACTTAACACAAATTATCTGTGTTAATAGTCTGCATATTTTCAGTCTGGCAAAAATCAGGGGGCTTATCATGCAAGAGGCAATTATCGGCAGCATTCTTTCTGCCATGGCAACAGGGGCCGGAGCGATTCCGATCCTTTTTTTCAAAAGCGTGACACACAAGTGGCGGGATGTCCTATTGGCGTATACGGCAGGCATTATGATGGCGGCATCCACCTTCAGTTTGATACCGCAGGCGCTTGAATCCTCCAATATGATTGTTCTGACCATCGGCCTCCTGCTGGGGACGTTTGTGCTGAACTTTCTGGAAAAGCATACTCCGCATATCGATCTGGAGCATACTAAGCTGAATATGAAACTGGAGCAAAAGGCTGTTCTGATTGTCGCTGCCATCACGCTCCACAATCTGCCCGAGGGCCTTTCGGTCGGTGTCAGCTATGCGTCTGACGGCGGGGAGCTTGGTCCGCTGATCGCATTTGCAATCGGACTGCAGAATGCGCCGGAGGGATTTCTTGTCGCTCTTTTCCTCGTCAATCAGAATATTTCCAGATGGAAGGCTTTGGGCGTGGCCACACTGACCGGGATGGTAGAGATCGTGACAGCCATTATCGGCTACTTCCTCTCCCGCAATATTGAGGGCCTTGTCCCTTATGGGCTGAGCTTTGCAGCTGGCGCGATGCTGTTCATCATCTACAAGGAATTAATACCGGAAAGCCATGGGGATGGAAACGAACGGTTCTCGACCTATTCCTTCATCCTTGGCCTTGTGACCATGCTCGTTATGATCAACAGCTTCGGCGGCTAGAATTTTTTCACCTATTTCCGGAGTTCAAATGTTTTAACCTTGTACATCCGGGTATATGTATAATGCAAAGCCAATAACAAACAGAAGGGACTGGTAAACGATGAAAAAGTTAACAGCGACTTCACCGTTAGACATTGGCGATGCAAAAGGCACGGATTTTGCAAGGAGGACAAAAGGCACTACAGTATATAACCGATATACTTAGAACCGATTTTCCCCATGTAAGTTGAAGTGCTGAAAAAAGGCAGGCTGAATGGCCTGCCTTTTTTATTTTGTAAATAAACCACCATAAAAGCTGGCCTCCCTCCCGGAACGCCAGCTTTTTTTCAGGATATTATATTATTTTTTCTCTGCCAGCCAAGCTGCAACATTGTCAGCCTTCTCGCCTTCAATCAGGTTAGCCGGCATTCCGCCGCCGCCTTCTTCAATCTTGGTGCGGATCTCTTCTTCACTTAAATCACTTCCGACATTCTCCAGGGCAGGACCGGCTCCGCCGCTGAGATCACCGCCATGGCAGGATGCGCAGCTCTGCTGGAAGGTTTCCTCTGCAGCTGCCGTATCTACCTCACCGCCGCCTCCATTGCTTTCGCCGCCGCTGCCTTCTTCCCCGCCGCCGCAGGCTGCCAGGCTGAGTACAAGTCCGGAAACAACCATCGCTCTTTTTAACATTCTATCTCCCTCTTTCTTTCTGCTGATTACATATAACAGTTCCACTTTGACTTTTAAACTAAACCTGATTTTTCAAGGTGAGATTCCCTTGCTTAAGCACTGCGGAACTTCTTTTCCCAAAAATGTAATTACTATTCCAATTACTTAGGACTAAAGTTTCAATTCAGAAAAGAATTCTGCAATCTATGTTTAGTCCAAAAACAAGAGTGGAAGCTTGATAGAGTATTTTCTTTCCTATTTAATATATTTTTTTCAAGAAGGAGGCACCATTATGGCTGACCAATCGACTGGTTCAAAAATGTCGAGACGCAAATTTATACGCAATTCCAGCTATGTTGCAGGTGGATTGGTTGGTGGCGGGCTGCTCGGCGGACTGATAGGATCCAGGATGAACGGTTCTGAACAGGCGTCCAGCTCCAACACTGAAGGACACAGCTCGTCCAATTCACATCAGCAGGCACCCCTTTATTTTACGAACCCACAGAAATTCGAGGTGCTGCAGCAGGCAGTCGAGCGCATTTATCCACAGGACGAAACCGGTCCTGGCGCAATCGAACTAGGGGTTCCTTTTTTTATCGACCATCAGCTGGCTGGTGCGTGGGGCAATAATGCCCGCGAGTATATGCAAGGCCCATTTTTCCCAGGCTCCAACTTCCAGGGCTATCAATCGCCTCTTAAGAGGAATGAAATGTTTGATACCGGGATTGACCGGATTGAATCCTACAGCCAGGAGAAGTTCACTAAGGGCTTCGCCGATCTGGAAGGAGATCAGCAGGATGAGATTTTGAAAGATTTTGAGGCTGATAAAGTTAAAATCCGCGGAGTGTCTTCCAAGACCTTTTTCAATC
This sequence comes from Bacillus infantis, assembly GCF_020171945.1. Classification (GTDB taxonomy): domain Bacteria; phylum Bacillota; class Bacilli; order Bacillales; family Cytobacillaceae; genus Bacillus_AB; species Bacillus_AB infantis_A. Next base: position 119,315 of record NZ_JAIVAP010000009.1, read on the forward strand.
AGCTAAGGGCCGCAACGATAGAAGGAGTCTATGCGGATCCTGCTTACAGCGGAAACATCGGCATGGAAGGCTGGAAGATGAAGGACTTCCCAGGGCATCAGATGAGCTACATAGACAAAATCGAATCAGATGAATTTATGGAAATCGATCCAAAAGCACTTCACTCTTATACAAACTAGATAGAAATCGGGGGATATCATGGCAAAAACTTTACCAAAAACAGATGTAGTGGTAGTCGGAGTCGGATGGGCAGGCGGCATCATTTCCGCCGAGCTCGCCAAGCAGGGCATGAAGGTTGTCGGGCTTGAACGCGGCAAGGAAAGGGGCGTCAAGGACTATTATGTGGTCCATGATGAGCTGCGCTACGCGATCCGCTACGAATTAATGCAGGATTTATCCAAGGAAACGCTGACGTTCCGCAACAATGCCAAGGAAAGGGCATTGCCGATGCGCCAGCTCGGGTCATTCCTGCTTGGGGAAGGGCTTGGCGGTTCCGGTGTACACTGGAACGGGCATACCTACCGGTTCCTGCCTTATGATTTCGAAATTAAATCCCAAACGGTAGCAAAATACGGCGAGAGCAAAATCAAAGGCCTCCAGGTGCAGGATTGGGGCATCACCTATGATGAACTTGAACCGTATTACGATACTTTTGAAAAAACTGCCGGCATCGGCGGCGAGGAAAATCCGTTCGGCGGCAAGAGGTCCAATCCTTATCCAAACCCGCCAATGAAGGAGACGCCTCTCACAAAGCGCTTCAAGGATGCGGCTAAAAGTCTGGGAATGAAGCCTTACCACATGCCGTCTGCCAATATGAGCCAGGCTTATGAGAACCAATATGGAGCCAAAATGGCAGCCTGCCAGTACTGCGCTTTCTGTGAGCGGTTCGGCTGCGAGTATGGCGCAAAGGCGGATCCGACGGTTTCAGTCATCCCTTATGCAAAGGATACAGGAAACTTCGAGCTCCGCACCTACTCCAATGTAACCGAGGTCCTTCATGATGGAACGAAGGCAACAGGTGTCAAATATGTGGATGTGCTGACAAAGGAAGAGTTCATCCAGCCTGCTGAAATTGTTGTCCTGACAAGCTATGTGATGAATAACTCACGCCTGCTGCTGTCATCTAAACTCGGAAGGCCATACAACCCGGAAACAGGACAGGGCGTTATCGGGAAAAACTATTGCTATCAGATCCTGCCAGGCTCAACTGGATTCTTTGATGAAGAGCAGTTTAATACATTCATGGGCGCAGGTGCACTAGGTGCCTCTGTCGATGACTATAACGGAGATAATTTCGACCATTCTGAAGTCGACTTTATCCATGGCGGCTCCATTTCCCTGAATCAATCAGGTAAGCGCCCGATCCAGACAAACCCGGTGCCGCAGGATACGCCAAGATGGGGTAAAGAATTCAAGCAGCAGTCTGTTAAATATTATACACGCCACCTGAGTATCGGGACTCAGGGTGCATCCATGCCGACTCAGTACAATTATCTTGATCTTGATCCATCCTACAAAGATGCATTCGGCCTGCCGCTTTTGAGGCTGACGTATGACTTTACACAGCAGGATAAGAATTTATATAACTATATCGGCAAGATCACCGACAATATCATGAAGGAAATGGGCGCAAACCTGGTTAATGACCGCAGCCCGCTTGAGCATTATGATATCGTCCCTTATCAGACCACACATAACACTGGCGGTGTGATCATGGGGGCTGAACCGGAAACTTCAGCAGTGAATAATTATCTGCAGATGTGGGATGCAGAGAACGTCTTTGTAGTCGGCGCATCTGCCTTTGCCCATAATGGCGGCTACAACCCTACCGGCACTGTCGGCGCTTTTGCCTACCGTGCAGCAGAAGGCATCATCAAATACAGCAAACAAGGCGGCGCCCTTGTATAAATGAAAAGGAGTGAAAAGAAATGGGATTTACTAATATCGGCATTCCCGGCTTAATCATCATTCTCGTCATCACCCTGATCATCTTTGGGCCGAAAAAACTGCCTGAAATCGGCTCAGCCTTCGGGAAGACTTTATCCGAATTCAAAAAATCGGCCAACAGCCTGATGAATGATGACGAAGAAGAAGACTCTGTAAAAAAAGCGGATCTTTCCAAGGATAAGAACCAGCAGCTCTAACAGCAGGGAGGGATTGAAATGAAAACTGATGAGCAAACACTTGTTGAACATATAACCGATCTCAGGAAAGCAATCATCCGATCGCTGATCTTTTTCCTATCCTGCTTTATCTTATCGTTCGTGTTCATTAACAAGCTGCTCCCCCTCCTTTCCCAGGAATATAAGCTGGTCATGCTTGGGCCGCTGGATGTGGTGAGGCTGTACACCGGGATTGCCGGCTGCATCAGCCTCGGCCTCTCCCTCCCTTTCATCGCCTACCAGCTGTGGATATTCGTGAAGCCGGCATTGACGGAAAAGGAAAGCAAAACAACCGTCATGTATCTCCCGGCCATCTTTTTAAGCTTCGCCGGGGGCATAGCATTCGGGTTTTACATCATTTTCCCTACCGTCTACCGGTTTCTGATCAATTTGGGCAATCATCATTTTGACATGATGATTACAGCGAGGGAATATTTTTCATTCATGATGATGTCCACCATTCCTTTCGGCTTCCTGTTCGAGGTGCCGCTGATGCTGATGTTCCTGACCACCATCAATATCGTTACACCAAAGCAGCTAAGCTCTATGCGAAAGTATGCCTACCTCATCCTGGCAGTCGTTTCCGCTTTGATCACACCGCCGGATCTGTTTTCGCAGATGATTGTCCTCATCCCGCTGATCGGATTGTATGAAGTCGGCATCCTGCTGTCAAAGCTCTCATTCCGCAAAATACTGAGGCAGGAAGCTGCACTGCAGGCGACAGAGGTTTAATGCCTGCTAGTTTAAAAGACGCATGGGCGAGGTAATGAAGAATCATAGACTTCATCACACGGAGGGATCAGGAATGTCCGAACAAAACCATATGGTAAATGAGAATGGCGAACTGAACGAGAATAATATTGAGGACACTGTCAGCAGAATCTCAGAAGACAAAGCAGCGGATATTTTAAGCAGCTTCGACGAGTTCCGAGGCTACTTGGCGGAGCGGATCGAGCTGGGCAAGAAGATTGGTTTAAATGAAGAACAGCTTGCCGCTACAGCAAAAAAGATCGCAGAATATCTTGCTCAAAATGTTGATCCGCAAAACCGCGAAGAAAAACTGCTGAAGGAATTATGGAAAGCCGGAAATGAGGAAGAAAAAGAGAAACTGTCACATCTGCTTTTGAAATTTGCGGATGGGGCTGCTTGATAAACCAGGAAATTGATGGGACTGCTTAAGATTAGGATAATATTATGGATGGGGCTGTTGATTTCCGTTCCAGGCACTTCGCTTTCCGCGGGGCGGCGCTGAGCCTCCTCGGAGCAAGCTACTGCGGGGTCTCAACTCTTCCGCTATCTCCCCCAGGAGTCTACATGCCTTGCACTGCAATCAACAGGTCTTTGAACTTTTTTTGCAAATTCCCATTACAAAAATTTACTTTTCAATACAAAAAGGAGATACGGAAGAATTCCGTACCTCCTTTTTCACGTTGCCTTAAATTAGTCTTTCTCCTTTAATTCGATAAAAAAGAGACAGTCTAAACTGCCCCCTATCTCCCATCAATTAGGCTCCACATGAACATGGACATCATAAACCCCGTGATCCTTCATCAGCGCTTTTTCCACATGTGTGGCGATATCATGCGCTTCCCTGATATCAAGGGTTGAATTGACAAGGATGACTACATCCAATACTTCATTATTGCCGTAGTTCCTTCCCTTGATTGCTTTAATGCCCTTAACGCCGGGCACTTTCAGGATTTCGTCGCTGTATTTGAGGAGCAGATTTTCATCAAATCCGTCGGAAAGATCGTGTGAAGCCTGTATGAATATATCCCAGGCGGTCTTACAGATCAGCAGCCCGACAATGATGGCTGTTACGGTATCAAGCCAGGGCATTTTCAATTGTGAACCAAAGATCCCTATGGCCGTACCGATACTCACCCAGGCATCTGATAGATTATCCTTTGCTGCCGCCATGACGGCTTTGCTTTTAATTTTATCCGCAAGCCGCTTATTATACCGGTAGACAAAGTACATGGCTGCTGCCGAAAAAATGCCAGTATAGGCCGCGATGATATCAGGCGGCGTTTCCTTCCCTCCATCAAAAATGGAAGCTGCACCTTCTATCAGGACCTGCAGCCCGACAGCAGCCATGATGAACGAAGCAACCATGGAGGCGATCGTCTCACTCTTCCAATGGCCATAGCCATGATTCTGGTCAGGCGGCCGCTGTGATATTTTCAGGCCGATCAATACCGCAACAGATGCAATGATATCAGTTGTATTATTTAAACCGTCTGCCTTCAGGGCAGCCGAGTCACTTATATATCCTACTGCGAGCTTAAGGACCGAAAGGCATATGTAAGCGATGATGCTTATGATGGCCCCGCGCTCCCCCAGCTTCAGATCCTTATACTTTTGTTCTTCCATCCCGGACCTCCTTTTTAGCACTTGACTATAATAGCAGGCAGGAATCGGGTGGGTCTAGAGCAATCTTATTGTGTCCCCTTAACTAATTAAGAAGCAAGCAAGTAAGTTGGCTGGAGGAAAATTAACTGCGTGCAGAAAAAAAAGCCGCCAATATACTGGGGGCTCTTCTCACTGCACTATTTTCAGTTTCATCAAATATCTCATTTAAAGGACTCTGCCATCTTAATCATCTGAGTTTTGCTGACTTCGCTCGGCGTCAATAATGGAATATATGTAATCTGATAGTGGACCCCATCATCCTCCCAGTACAGGATCCTCTTATCGTCATGACCTGGAATAAATACTCCTTCCAAACCTTCTCCGATTCTGACCTTTTCCTGTTCAATATCTTTCCCATATTCAAATTCTTCTTTTTTAATGACCAGCACCACGGTGTTTTTGTTTTTATTCATAAAAGTCAAATCCACCTGGCCGACACCGTCTGAATAGGTTTCCCATACTTTCATATCTGGGAAAGGCATTCTTTCAGGCAGCTTGATTTCCATCGGCAGCTTTTCCCTTTTTAGCTGTGTGGTTTCCTGCGTGTAGTCGTATTCATGCATATTTCCCCTTGCATACGTCCAGCCGCCGCCCGCTGCTGCTAATAAAAGAACAACAAGAATTAAAATTCCCCGTTTATTCAAGCTCCTATTCTCTCCTTCAATATATCACTTTTCCTATATTCTACCATTTTTCTTTTTCCTTTTGCTTTAATATCCGCAAAAAAAGAAGCAGCTCCTTCTCAGCTGCTCCTTCGTGTGACAATCATCCCCTGTCCCGCTGCCAGGGAAGGTCTGCTCCGTATTTATTTGCCCGCGCTTCGCTGTCTTTCCGGCGCTTTTTGCGGATTTCGAGACGCTCCTTGGCTGATTCATGAAGACTTTTCTCTTCTTCTGTTTCCGGGACAACCTGCGGCACTGCAGTCGGCTTGCCCTGATCATCTATTGCAACAAAAGTCAGGAATGAGACGGCGCAGACATTCCTCTCTCCTGTAATCAGATCTTCGGCAATAACCTTGACGAAGATTTCCATTGAAGATCTCCCTGTATAGGTGACGAAAGATTCCAGGCAGACGGAATTGCTTTCATAGATCGGATGAAGGAAATCAACAGAGTCGGTGGAAGCCGTCAGCACATTCATCCTGGCATGGCGCATGGCTGAAATAGCGGCGACATCGTCAATATAGGCCATCAGCCTGCCGCCAAACAAAGTACCATAATTATTTGTATCCGGCGGGAGCACGATGCTCGTTTTTACTACAAAAGACTCCCGGCAAAATTTTTTATTTTCCATGATAATGCCCCTTTGCAAGAAATAAACTTATGTATCCATCTTACCAGATTCCCTTTTTTGCGGCCCGGGAATCCTGTTCTTGCGAGAAGTTTTATTAAAAATTGGCTGCTCTTTAATAATATGGTTGAAAATTCCTTTTTGAATGCATATAATTTAATTAACCACTGTTCAATAAATTATATTCAGCAAAGGTGATCATCATGTCCCCAAGAAAATCTGCACAGTCTGAGCTGACAAAAGAAGCGATCCTGGACGCCGCAAGAGAACTTTTTGTGGCACAAGGCTACAGCTCCGCCTCAATGAGGAAGGTGGCCCAGGCCCTGAACTGCAGCCATGGCGCCCTTTATTACCATTTTAAAAATAAAGCTGAGCTTTTCTACGGCATAGCAGAGCAAGGGTTCGAAAAATTAAATGCTCTTCTGAAGGAAATCATGGGCCGCACGGGGTTGTCGAATGAAGAAAAGCTGTTTGAGATCCTTCTCGGCTATATCCGTTTCGGATTGACCCATCAAAAGCAATATGAAGTGATGTTTCTGATCCGTGATGAAGAACTGGACTGCTATATGCAGGAAGCTCCTTATGAAAGCTACCGGCACTTTGCCGAAGCGGTTGCCGTCCTTCTTCCAAAGCCTCCTGCAGCCCAGCAAATCTGGTCCGCTTTTATCAGCCTGCACGGTTTTGTCACCCACTTCAGCCGCTCAGAGGCTGAGTTTGAGGAAACACAAAATCTTGCACGCACACATGCGCGTTTTATCATTGGCGGATTAGAGGCTGCAGCTAAATCATAAAAAAGAAATGGAATCCATTTCTTTTTTTAAAACGATTAATTGAACACTGGTCAATAACATAAAGGGAGAGAATCATTATGAAAACTGCATTAGTATTAGGCGCTGCCGGCGGAATGGGCTATTCCCTCACGGAAGCATTGCTTAACAAGGGCTTTCATGTCATTGCTGCTTCAAGATCGCTTGATAATCTGGAAAAACTGCGCAGGATTCCGGGGATGCTGCCCGATATCCTCGCATGCGATGCTATGGATAGAACCGAGGTAAAGAAGGCCGTTACCCAGGCAGACCTTGTTTTTCACAGCATCAATATCCCCTATCAGGAATGGGGCAGCCTGGCCATCATCATGACGAACATCCTCGAAGAATGCCGCATCCAGAACAAGCCTTTCATCTACACAGACAATATCTATGCTTACGGCAGGCAAGCATCTCCGGTCAAAGAGTCTGCGGTTAAGAATCCCCATACGAAAAAAGGCAAAATCCGCCTGGAGCTGCTTGAACAGATCCGGAAGTCAGGGACCCGCTATATCATTGCCCATTTTCCTGATTTCTATGGACCTGACACAAGCAATACCCTGCTTGACTATACGTTGAAGCAGGCCATGGCCAAGAACAAGGCAGGCTTTCTCGGCAAAACTAATCTCGAACGGGAATTTATCTATATTAAGGATGCCGCCGAAGCACTGGCAGAGCTTGCGCTGCATGAGGAAGCATATGGCGAGGACTGGAATATCCCCGGATCCGGCACAATTACCGGCAAAGAGATCGAAGCGGTATTGACCGGATACTTCGGCAGGCAGGTCAGGCTATGGCCCATTTCACGCTGGATGATCCAGTCCATCGGCCTCTTTGACCCCTTCATGAGGGAATACGCCGAAATGATGTATCTGAACGAAACGCCCGTTGTTCTGGATGGCTCCAAATATGAAAGGCTGATTGCTCCTATTCCAAGGACTCCTTATAGCGAGGGCATAACCGCAGCACTGCGGCAGCTCGAGTCCCAGCCCGCTGCACGATAATATGGAGATGGCTGCTCTTGGCTGGCAGACTTTGATTTTTGCAGGGTGAACTGAGGACTTCTGATGATAGATCATGAGATTTAGAGGGTTCCAGTTACGCGATCTAAATCCTTGTCTTCGAAAATGTAATTCACAGGGTTTTAGTTGAGCGAACTAAGACCCTCTATCCTCGAAAATGTGATTCAGAGGGTTCTAGTCGAACGAACTAAGACCCTCTATCTCCGAAAATGTAATTCAGAGGGTTCTAGTTGAACGAACTAAGACCCTCTATCCTCGAAAATCTGATTCAGAGGGTTTTAGTCTAGCGAACTAAGACCCCCTATCCTAAAAAAAAGAGATTCAGAGGGTTCTAGTCGAGCGAACTAAGACCCTCTGTCCTCGAAAATGTGATTCAGAGGGTTCTAGTCGAACGAACTAAAACCCTCTATCCCCGAAAATGTGATTCAGAGGGTTCTAGTCAAGCGAACTAGAACCCTCTATCCTCCAAAAAGACATTCAGAGCCCCCAGCGATTCATCAAGACCCTCCATTTCCCAAGAGAAATCACGTCAATAAAAAAACCCTCCAGGAAGACATATCTTTACTGTCTACCTGAAAGGGCTCATTCCTCTGCCAAGGGCTCATCTTATTTAAAAAACGAATTCTTTTTCCTCCCTTTAAGAATGTCTCCCATCCAGCCTTTGCTGCGCAGAATCATATAGATGCCGATGGTGGAGACAATCATGAGGACGATGGCGAATAAATAACCCCATTTCCACTCCAGCTCCGGCATCAGCTTAAAGTTCATTCCCCAGATCGCCCCGAGTGCGGTTATCGGGGTAAAGAGGGTGGTAAGCACGGTGAGTGTCTTCATGATTTCATTTCCCCTGTGGGCGGAAACGACTTCCTCAATGTGGACAAGCGTCGCGATTTCCTGCTGGTATTCCCTGATCAGCATCAGGGCCCGGTCCGTCCTCTTGGCGGTCCGCTGATATTGCCTTCCTTCTGCTGCAAAATCGCCAAATGCCTCTTCTGCCGCAATTTTCAGCTCCTGGAAAGGCACAGTGAGGTTCTTCCAGACAAGAAGCTCATGGCGGGATTCATAGATTTCCTCAAAAGTACTGAGGCTGTTTCTTTGCTTGACCTTCCAGAGAAGATCGTTCAGCTTCTTCTCATATCCATCAATCTTCGTTAAATTGGAGTCCAGTATCTGCCCCAAAAAGACAAAGAATCCTTCAATAGCATTATCCGCATCGTCCATATGCTTCAGGAGCGAATCCTCACGGACAGAATCAATGGCATCAAATTTAAAATTCACGGTGATTAAAAATTCACGCGTAAGGAAGAAATGAAAAAAATTATAATCCTTCTGGTCCTCCAGCGTCTGCTGGTAGATCAGCGAGCCGCGGATATGCTCCCTGCCAGGCGTCAATGTATCCATCTGGAGGCAGTTTGTATCAGTATCGCTTGATGAGTCCCTCCACTCCTTGATTGCTTTCTCAAAATGTATCTCATTAAGATTCGATGCTTCATCTATTGTATTGAAATTATGCCAAGTCCATTTGTTATCATTCAATTTATACTTCATGTTATCCCCCGCCTTTCTTTTCCTGTTTCCCTGCTCACAGGCTTCCTTAAACCAATTTAGCAAGGAAGCAGATAAAGGTTTTACCAGTTTCTCCAAATACTGATGCTGCGGGCCAGGTTTGAGCAGGAATCAAAAGGGTACATGTAAAGCAAGCCAAATCAAATCATTTTTAAGGAGGAGCTTTTAACTATGAATACTCGTCCATTGAATTCGTATATCCTTGCAGGAGTCGGCATCAGCAGCATCCTATTGCTGGCTTTGAAGAGCAGAAAGAGAATCCAGACATTCACAGTGAATGTAACTAACAAAGTACTGCCTTCCAGAGCGAAAAACCACCAGGTGGTACCGGTTGAAAAAGGCGGTCATCCTGACCCGTATGATATCCAGGATAATAAAATGGTGGATGAAGGATCCATGTACGCAGTGAATTATTACAACGAGAAGGAGCAGGCCTGAAGCGATTTTTATCCTTCAGGCTTATTTTTGTCCAAGAGGAAATTAGGGGGATATTATGGCCTATCTGTTCATTTTCATCTATATCGTTATCATACTGGCGGTCATCGAAATCAGTGCCCTGCTCTTTATTTATACAGGGCTTGATAAGCAGATCGCCCGCTTTCAGGTCATCTCCATGATGACCGGCACCGGGTTCACAACCGGGGAATCGGAGCTGATTCTTGAGCATCCATTAAGAAGGAAGATCAGTGCCTTCCTGATTTTATTCGGGGCGTTCTCCCTTGCCGTCATTATCTCTACCATAAGCAGCATTCTGTCAGATGAATTCCTTACTGAAGAAGTCGGTTATATTGCCGCAGCACTTTTCTTGATCATCCTCATATTAAAAATACCGCCAGTCAAAAATAAATTCATAGATTGGCTAAAGCATGATGCGGAAGAGCATTACGACTTTACTGATCTCCCTATGAAGGATGTCCTTTTAACGGATGAGGACGATTATATTTTAAAATATCCGGTTCTTGAAGATTCTCCGTTCGCCGGCAAAAAGCTGAGTGAAATCATAGACCCTGAGAAGGATGATGTGGTTGTCCTGTATGTGAGGAGGGGCGAAATTACCATCCGGAAGGAATGCCTGTCCACTGAAATACAGGAAGGGGACGATGTCTTCGTTTATGGAGACAAAGATACCATTAAAAAGATATTCGGAGATGAGACAGAGGGCAAGGACGTCAAGAAGGAAGGCTGACCGTTACTCGCCGCCCAGCCTGGCTTTAAGCCTTTCTTTCCCTCTTTTCATTCTTGTTTTTACGGTGGACATGGGCACATCCACTTCAGCGCTGATTTCCATCAATGTACGATTATGGTAGTAGAACAGCAGAAGAGGATCCCGGTACATATCTGGCAGTGAGCTTATTGTTTCCACCATTTCCTCCCTGCCTGATTTATGGAGGAATTCCTCCTCAGGGTCCGGACTTTTTTCGGCTTCCATGGAATATTTGTAAGCCTCTTCCTCCCAGAATCTTTTTTCCTTTTTCTCTTTTCTCCAGAAGTCCCTGCACTTATTGATGGCAATCCTGTACAGCCAGCTCCTGAATTTAGCTTCTTCCTTGAAGGCCGGAAAAGCGAGGAAGGCAGAGATCAGAACCTCCTGATAAAGGTCTTCTGCCTGCTCTTTGTGGCGGATCAGCGAATAGATATATTTATAGATAAAGAGTCCGTTTTCCTTGATCAGCTGGTCAAAACGGCTGTGGCCGTTTTTGTTTTCCTGATATTGGGGCAGCATGCTTTCTTCTCCTTTCCCCATTTGCGTTTTCATCTAATAGACGCAAATGGGGAATGGCCCCCCTACAGTTTTTACGAAAAAATTATGAAGTTGGCTCCAGCCTGTACTTTTCCCTCAGGAGGGAGATCCCTTCTTTACATACCCCATAGGGAAGCCAGGAGCAGCCTTCACATAAATAATCCAAATCATCGGGACGGACCTTTGCGGCTGTCAGGCTGAGCAGCAAATGCTTATCATACTCCCTGTTTTCCTCTATGCCAAGATGCTCGATCACCTTTGCATCCATGGACAGCACATGCGCATTTGACCCTTCGCTTGCCTCACAAATCACCTTTCCCTTATGCGGGCATGCCTGGCAGGCGTTGTCAAAATCAGCCACTGCCTTGATGCGGAATTGCTTGCGGTCATTCCGGATATCCTCTACAATCTCTGCCATATTCTCCACGAATCCCTGGCTATAGCCCATCCCCCGGAAACCATGTACACATAATAAATGGTGGCCCCTAAGCGTTCGATCCATTACCATCTCTCCTTTACATCTACCAATTCTCCATTCAGCCGGAAAATCCTTTTAGAGAGTCTCCGCCCTGTCATCCTTCAGGGTCCAAAAGGTGATGCCGATCTTCTTGCAGATGGTCAGGTAGTGCATGAATGTCAGCAGCATAATCCCTGTATTCATGCCGATGATAATGCCGTCCATCCCAAGCCTCCCGCCGAGGAAATACATGATCGAAAACGAAACGAGCGTGGACCAGACGGTATGGACAAAAGCATCCTTCATCAGCCCGAGGCCGATCAGATAAGCCTGCATGGGAATGACAAAATAGTGGAGCAGGAAATAAGGGCACAGCAGCATCAGATATACAGCGGCATCCGAGGAATGGAAAAACGTTTCTGTCAGCGGCTCAGCAAAGAAATAGATGGCAGCAGCTGCAGGAATGCCATAGATGGCTGTAATCAGCATCACCTGCTTCAGCAGCCCGATGAGCACATCCGTTTCATTGCGCGCCTGGGCCTTGGACACTGCCGGGATCAGCATGATCAAAAACGAATGGGCAATAAAAGCAGGAAAAAAGCCGATGGCCATAGCGATTCCCGTAAGCATCCCAAATTGCCCGAGTGCCATTTCCTGGCTGAGGCCGGCCTGCACAAGCGCAGCTTTTATCAAAAAAGGCTGTATGGCATGTGTAATCGAATGGAATACCCTCAGAGCCGTCGTCGGGATGGACACAGCCATCAGGTTCTTCCTTACCGCCGCCCCCTTCAGGCTTTCCGAGGGCCGCCCCTTTAATTGATGATATTGGATGAAAAATACATGCAGCAGGTACAGGAATATAACGATTTCACTGCCGATGAACGTACAGATGCCGACCAGCATGGCTGTTTCTGTATTAAAATCAAACAGCTGATACAGAAAAACAAGCAGCAGCAGCTGGACCAGCTTCCGCACAAGGCTGGTGTATGCAATTTTCCCCATTTGGTTCTTCCCCATAAAAAATCCGCGCGCAATCGATGAAAAAGATATGATCGGGATCAGCAGGATGACCAGCCATCTGAGCAGCGGTGAGAAGTGCTGGAAAACCGGGACAAATGGCAGAATGGCAATCGCGGCAAGAAACAGCACCGAGGAAAAAACGATGGTCAGCCTGATGGCATGGCCCAGCATGCTCCGATGGTATTTTTCTTCTTTTTCCGCTACGAATTTGGAAACAGAAATAGGAAGCTCAAAGCTGGCAAGCAGCATCACAAGGAATATCGTCGGAAGAATGGACATATACATGCCAAGCCCCCGCTCGCCCAATTCCCGTGCCAGCACCATATTGACCAGAAATTCTATGCACTCCCCCAAAAAGGAGGCAATCACCAGCACGAGTGTTCCCTTCAAAAACGAATTCATTGTACAGATTCTCCTTGTCTCTCGGATCTTTGGCCAGCAGCCATACTTTTAAAAGATATGAGACAAGTCTATGAATTATTATCCTCAAGCAGGATTGCGCTATTGATTCCCTTTTTTAAAAGGAGGAGCCTGCCTCTCTAGCCTCCTCAGTTATATCCTCCCATTTTCCGCATAAAATGAATTGACGAGTTTTATCCTGAAGGAGGTTAAAGGCTTGAACTATCAGAATGAAGTGCATTTTACCCCCATGAAAGCCTATAGTCCCTACCACAGCCCTTATGATCCGTGTCCGCCTTTGAAAATTAAATACTACAGCACACCGCCGCACTTATATATGCATTTTCAGCCGCCGAATCTTGAGCAATTCCCGCCCCACGAAGCCCTGATGAGGGGAACGCTCTGGAAGCCTCTCTATGACTATTACGACAATCCCTATAAGAAAGGAATCCACGGCCATGGCTAAACAGATGGGCAGTGACTATTACCAGCTGATGCATGAAATCCAGGCGGCGGATTTCGTGCTTGTGGAGCTTACCTTATACCTCGATACCCATCCCGGCGACAGGCAGGCCCTGCAGCAGTTCCAGCAGTTCTCTGACTATTCCCGGAAACTGAAGAAGCGATATGAAAAAGAATACGGGCCGCTCCTGCAATTCGGGGTCAGCAACAACCCCGGCGACACCTGGAAATGGAGCCAGGGACCTTGGCCCTGGCAAGTATAAGGAGGATCCTTCATGTGGGTTTATGAGAAAAAACTGCAATATCCAGTGAAAGTAAGCACCTGCAACCCAACATTGGCAAAGTATCTAATCGAACAGTATGGCGGAGCGGACGGCGAGCTGGCAGCTGCCCTCCGCTACTTGAATCAGCGCTACACCATTCCGGAAAAAGTCATCGGACTCCTCACAGATATCGGGACAGAGGAATTCGCCCATCTTGAGATGATTGCGACGATGATTTATAAACTAACCAAGGATGCCACGCCTGAACAGATGAAGGAAGCTGGCCTTGGAGAGCACTATGTCAATCACGACAGTGCGCTGTTTTATCATAATGCTGCCGGCGCCCCCTGGACGGCCACCTACATACAGGCAAAAGGCGACCCAATCGCCGACCTGTACGAGGATATTGCAGCAGAGGAAAAAGCGCGTGCCACCTATCAATGGCTGATCGACATTTCTGATGACCCTGATATCAATGACAGCCTCCGCTTCCTGAGAGAAAGGGAAATCGTCCATAGCATGCGCTTCCGCGAAGCCGTGGAGATCCTGAAGGATGAGCGTGATAAAAAGAAGATATTCTAATAGATCCAAAATGAAGAAGCCGGAAACTCATCCGGCTTCTGTTTGTTAGGAAAGGCATTCTTCCAGCTTTCTATACAGTTCTTCTCTTCTTTGTTCAAGCTCCTCTTTTTCCTTGAACATATTTTGCAGGGCAGACAAATCCTTTTCGGCCTCAAGCCTGCCGTCCAGTGCAGAGATCTCCGCTTCAATAAGCGCAATATCTTTTTCCGTCTGCTCAGGATTCTCTTTGCTTACCTTTTGAATTTCACGGCGCACTGCCGGCTTCTTTTTTGCCGGCTTTTCTTCTATAGCGGCCGCCTGCTTTTTTTCTGCCTTCTTCCCTTTTGCCCAGTCATAGCTTCCCGCAAAGGTATGAAGCTGCCGGTTTTCAATCCAGCTGATCCTGGTGAACAGCTTATTCAGGAAATAGCGGTCATGCGAGACTGCGAGAATGGTTCCCTTATAGTCCTGCAGCGCCTCCTCCAGGACTTCCCGGGATTCAATGTCGAGATGGTTTGTCGGCTCATCCAGAATCAGAAAGTTTATATCCTGGTACATCAGCTGGGCGAGGCGCAGGCGCATTTTTTCACCGCCGCTCAATTTGGACACCCTGCGGAAAACTGCATGGCCATAGAACAGGAAGCCTGCAAGAATATTCCGTGCCTCCCCTTCCGCCACAGAAATCTCATTCCGGAATGCTTCAAGGACAGTTTCATGCTCAGAGCCAGGCTGGATATGCTGCGACAGATAGCCTATTTTCACATTGCTCCCAACCCTTACCTCTCCGTCATCTGCCGGCACCTCGCCCAGGATCATTTTCAGCAGTGTCGACTTGCCGCTGCCATTGCTGCCGACAATCGCTGTCCTGTCCTGAAACTGGATATGAAGATCAGCTCCTTCAAAAAGCGTCTGGCTGCCAAAATGCTTGGAAGCCCCCTTCACCATCACTACATCCTTGCCGCTCCGCTGAGCAGAATCCAGCTCCATATTCATTTTCTTGCGGTTCAGAATGGGACGGTCGAGCTTTTCCATCCGTTCAAGCGCTCTTTCCATGCTCCTCGCCCTCTTGTGCAGCCCTTCATTCGGCGGGTTGGCCTGGTTGGCCCATTCCCGCAGGCGTTTGATTGCTTCCTTCATTTTCTTGATTTTCTTCTGCTGCTCTTCGTACTGCTGAAATTCCCTCAAAAGCCTTTCTTCCTTTTCTTTTACAAATCCGCTGTACCCTGTCTGATAAGAAGTGAGCTCCCCATCTTCCAGGTCAAAAATCCTGCTTGCAATTTCATCCAGGAAATAGCGGTCGTGGGATACAACAATCACGGTTCCTTCGTATTCTTTTAAAAATAGCCCCAGCCACTCTACAGCTTCGATATCCAGATGATTGGTCGGCTCATCGAGCAGGAGGAAATCAGGATTTTGCAGCAGGGTGAAGCCGAGTGAGACTTTTGTTTTTTCCCCGCCGCTCAAGGACGAAAAGCTTTTGTTCAGCAAACCCTCAATTTTCAGGCCCGATGCCACCCTGGCCAGACTTGCCTCCATTTCATAGCCGCCGCCATGGGCAAATTGCTCCTGAAGCACGCCATATTCTGCGATATACCGCTCCAGCCTGCTGGCATCTTTTTCCGCGGCCATTGCCTGCTCGCACTCCTTCATCTTCCTCTCAACCACTGTCAGTTCCTTGAATGCCTGAAGGAGTACATCCCTGCCTGAAAAATGCTTTGGATATTCAGGAATCTGCAAAAGATAGCCAATCCTCGTGCCTTTTTTCCAATGGACCTGGCCTTTATCAGGCGTCTCGGCGCCGGCCAGCAGCTTGAATAAAGTCGTCTTGCCGCTTCCATTCCTCCCTACAAGGCCCACGCGGTCACCTTCATGAATCTCAAAAGCCACTTCCTCAAAGATGGTTGTGCCTCCATACATTTTTGCTATATCATTTCCGCTGCATGCGATCATTTTCATTTCCTCCGGATAATAGTTATTTTTGCATAATAAAAAGCCATGGGGAAAATTCACCCATGGCCCTGCTTTTATGACAGACCCGTCCTGAGAGCAGGACGGTGCACTAAATAAAAAGGGGAGCATCCATAAGAAGCTCCCCTTTTGCCCGTTCATAGATAAGCGGATCAGAGATGTTTCTCACCGTTTTGTTTTTCTTATGAAGTTGCTGAAAATGGACAGACTTGTCCCGTTGGCAGCAGCTTCATGAAAAATTGCACGGCAAATCGAAAGGTATGACATCCAGTCTCCGCGCAGCAAAACAGCGTTATTCATCTCTTCTCCACCTCCCTTTGCTATAGTTAGCTCCATTCTACCTTTGTCAGAATAATTTTGCAAGCCTGTTTTTTAGGAGACGCATTCCCCTGTGCAGCAGTAGCTGACCGGCCACGCCCGGCTGGAGCATGATATTGAGGGCTTTTTCATTCTTTTGCATCTATCCGCTCTCTCTCCGATGGTTATCTTCTCCCCCTGTGAGGAATATGGTAAATAGGCAGCTGGTGCCTGGCACCCTGCTCAATCTAAAGAGAGAGGAGAAATGAAGATGCTGCGTGCCATCCTGCATGTTATTTTCTATTTACTTGTTGTGGGAGTGAATATACTGGCAAATGCGCTTCCCTTGAATGGGCAGACTACCGGGGAAATCTCAAACCGGCTTGATGTGCTGTTCACCCCTGCCGGATATGTATTTTCAATATGGGGGCTTATTTATATACTGCTGGGAATCTGGGTATTGAGGGAATTTCCAAAGGACCGGCGGGATCTTCCGCTTTATGAGGACACAAGCTTATTCTTTATCCTCAGCTGCCTGCTGAACAGCGCATGGATTTTTGCCTGGCATTACGAATTCTTCCTGGTGTCTGTCCTGCTGCTGACCGGCCTTCTGCTGACTTTGATCTTTCTTTATGTCCGTCTCCAGGCTGCCAGCCCATCATTCTTCGACAGGCTGCCTTTTTCCGTGTATCTCGGCTGGGTCAGCGTCGCAGTGATTGCCAATATCAGCTATTATCTCGTTTATATAGGCTGGGACGGCTTCGGCCTGCCCGATGCGGCCTGGACGATCATCATGCTCTGCGTCGCTTCAGCTCTTGCCATCGTATTCCGGATCAAAAACAGCGACCGCATATACCCCCTCGTCTTTGTCTGGGCCTTCATCGGCATCGCCGTCAGGAACTGGGGTGAGCATGCTGGAGTATCTTATACAGCACTTGGATTAGCAGCTGTAATTTTAATATTTGCTGTCATTCCTTTTAAGAGGGATTGATGAAAACTCCTGCTCGGTGGTGAGCAGGAGTTCTTTGGGCTATAGGGAGACTAGTGTACAAGGGAGTTAAGAATTGCCATAAAATTATAGAGCCCTGTTGATTGCAGCGGAAGGCACGCAGACTCCTGCGGGAAGTAGCGGCAGGGCTGAGACCCCGCAGCGCGCAAGCGTGAGGAGGCTCAGCGCCGCCCCGCGGAAAGCGAAGTGCCTGCAGCGGAAATCAACAGCCCCATTTATAAGCAAAAGAAGACTGTAGACAACTCGCTTTTCCAAGTTCATCTACAGTCTTCAATCTGCAAAACATACAACTCACTGCCTAGTTCGCCAGCGAATGCTTAAACGCATAAATCACAGCCTGTGTCCGGTCCTGGACCTGAAGCTTGCTGAGGATATTGCTCACATGCGTCTTCACGGTTTTTAAAGCAATAAAAAGCTCATCGGCGATTTCCTGGTTCGTCTTCCCTTCTGTCATCAGCAGCAGGATTTCCATTTCCCTGCTTGTCAGCTCTTCATGGGGAAGCACAGTCTGCTTCTGCCGCATCTTCACCATCATTTTTCCTGTGACCTCAGGCTCGAGCACGGATTGGCCATGGAAAGTGGCACGGACAGCATCGGCAATCTCGCTTGCCTTGGAGGTTTTCAGCATATAGCTGGATGCGCCTGCTTCAAGGGCCGGATAGACCTTTTCGTCATCCAGGAAGCTTGTCACGATAATCACCTTTGCTTCCGGCCATGCTTCAATGATTCCCCGGGTCGCCTCGATCCCGTCCATTTCCTTCATAACCAGGTCCATCAAAATGATATCCGGCCGGAGCTCAAGGGCCAGATCAATTGCCGTCCGGCCGTTGTCAGCTTCCCCGATCACCTCGATATCCGGCTGGGCGGACAGATAGGAAGATACACCGATCCTTACCATTTCATGATCATCTACAAATAATACTTTAATCATTCTCTTCACCCTCACTCTTCATCATTGGCACCTTCACTTCAAGGCGCGTTCCTTTATTTTTGAGGCTGATGATTTTCAGGGAGCCGCCAATCTCCACTGCCCGTTCATACATATTCTGCATGCCATATGAGCCTGCCTTCGTTTCCTCTACGTCAAATCCGATTCCGTCATCGGCAATCCGCAAGATGATCAGCCCGTCCCTCTGGATCAGCAGCACTTCAAGCTGGGTCGACTTGGCATGGCGCAGCGTATTGGAGACAGATTCCTGGAGGATCCGGAACAGATGGTCCTCGACTCCTTTATCCATCAAAAACTCTTCAACCTTCCATTGGATTTTCATGGTGACTTTCTGGGAGAGCTCAAGCAGCAGCTCTTCTATGCCCTCCTGCAGTGTTTTTCCCTTCAGGGCGGCCGGGCGCAGATGGAGAAGCAGGGCGCGCATCTCAAGCTGGGACTGGTGGATCATTGCTTCAACCATTTTCAGCTGCTTGGTCTCCCTGTCTTCCTGGCTCCGTGTTTCATTGATGGCAGACATCAGCATGGAGGCCGCGAACAGCTGCTGGCTTACAGAGTCATGAAGCTCGCGCGCCAGCCGGTTGCGCTCCTGCGAAATGATTTCCTGGATCCGGCTTTCCAGATCCTCTGCCTTTTCGGTCGCAAGCTTTTGCGAAATCTTTGCCTGCTCCGAAATCTGCCGCTGGATTTTGCCTACCCTCATCCATAGGGGCTGGAGCTCTGAAGGGGTGTTATCGTCATGCGCGCTGATGGCCCTGCCTTCCTCCAGCTGGTAAAGCCAGTCATCAACCGTCTGGAGCTGTTTTTTCCTGTAAATGCCGGATACAAGCCCAGACAAAATGCCGATAGCCGCACAGATGCTTGCTGCAAACAGGATAAAGGGAATATCCATGATCTCCCTTTCCCAAAGCCCGCTCCAATCGGCCAGCGGAAAAACAGTAAAATAGGAAACGCCAAGAAAGATGGCGACCAGAAGGGCAACAGACAGCCCCAATGCAATCTGCCGCTGGATCGTCTTCATACACGCTTCACCTCGATATCCCCGACAAGGAGCGAGGTGAAGATTTTTATCTTCTGCTCTGCTTCTTCATAGCCTGGTGTTTTGAACTGCAGGGTCTGATTGAACATCTGCGGCTCGCGTTTTTCAAAAATACCGGCGGATCCGGCAATCACAGAATGATAGACATTCACTTCAAGATCATACGGAACAAGAATGTGGATATTGCCGATAAAATTGCGGATGAATATGACTGTCTCCCCTTTTGGGAGCACCGTATAGCTCAAATCGATGATCGTATCGCCGATGCCGGCCTGGATATTGATGTCGCTCCACTCGTATACATGCTCAGGCGTCTTCTGCCGCCCGAACAGAATGTTTTCAAAAAGCGGGCGCCCTTTGATGATTTCTTCACTCGGCTTTGAATCAAAAGGATCTGCTTCCTTGATGACCGGCCTGATGCGGTCGGCGTCCCGCTTGGACTGCGCATACTGGATGACAAAATGGATCAGGATGGCCAGCAGGAAAAATTTGAAGGTCATCATATTGAAGACACTGATGACAAAAAAGGCAAGTCCTGCCCAGAAGAGGATTTTTCCGGAGCTGTGGGGAAGGCGTTTCCTGCCGAAGTACACCATTCCAATCGAAACCAGAAGGGAGAAAATCAGCCCGTGATTAAAAAAAGATACCTCCAGAAAAAGGATAAGGGCACCAAGCAATAGAATCCAGCTGATATATTCGCTTTTGATTTTTTTAAGCATTGATATTTTCCTCCCTTCATGATGACTGGCGCATGATGTATGCGATTCTCTATTGTAAGCTGTTTCAGCATAATGGCGAAAAAAGGCGCAGGAACTCTACGCCTCTTTAGAATACCAGTTTGTTTTATGAAATAGAATGAGTTTCTTTCTTTTTCATATCTTTTTCAAGCAGGGCGATTTTTGAATCGATCGTGCTCTGATAATAGGCATTGTTCACCTTTTGCTCAAGCCGGTCAAGATATGACTCGATATTTTCAAACCTGGATTCAGCTTTGCCTGATTCTGAGCTGCTGTCAATCACCTGGTCCATCTTGCGGTTGGCCCTGGTCACATTTTCCCTTCCCATCAGCTCAAGGCGGCGGATATGCATATCCTTCAGTTTATGCTTCATATCCTCATATTTTCTTTCCAGCTCAACCAGCTGCTGTGATGCCTGTTCAAGGGCCTGCTTCAGCCTGACAGCCCGCTCTTCATATTGAAGCTGTTCCTGGACAGCAAATTGGGATAGTTCAGCCTCTCCTGCATCTGAAGCAACTTCTGCCTGACGCTTGCGCTTTTCAGCCAATTCAGCCGCGCCTTTATATTCTTTTGCAAATTCCTCTTTCAGAGAGTACTGGCGCTCAAGGAGCTTGCGGACCTTTTCCGTTTCCTGCTCGCATTGGCGAAGGTACTGGTTCAGCAGGGATACCGGATTCTTCTGCTCCTTCTGGTCCATTGCCTCGTGCAGATCTGCCATGATGGTATTTTTCAGTCTGGTAAATACGTTTGCCATGATAATCTCCCTTTCGTTTTCAGATTAATATTGATTGATTTTTGACCATTCTTTTTCAAAGTTCGTGAATGGATCCTGGTCTTCTTTGACAAATGTTTTCTTGTCATTCCACTTTTTATAGATCACATAAAGGATGTAAGCAGCGGCAATTCCGAGGATGGCCGGAATATTGGAGGCAGCTGCCGTGAGGGCGAACACCCCGACAATGCCCCAGCCTATTTTTGCGCCTGTTGAATCAGCCTTCAGGAACTGCTTGAATACGAAGTATAGAATCAGCAATGAGATGGCCAGGCCGATCATCGGCCCCAAATTGGATAGAAGCACCAGCCCCGCGATTCCCCCTGCTAAAAGTAAGCCAAATTTTTTCATGTACGTTTCCTCCTTTCATGTTTCCATCTTACCTTTCCAGCCAAATTCCTATAACGAGCCTGAGCTTTATTTTCATATAGGACCTGGGGCTTAGAAGCTGGTCAGACTTTGTGAAAGGCGTAAATATTGGAAGGGGAAAACCTGTTATTGAGCCGTCGGGAAGGGTAGATAAAGGAGGAATTACAAACGAGATAACCAGGGAGGACACCAATGTGTTTGGCTTTGATGATTTTGTAAAGTTTATGCAGGCATTTTTTATTGTTCTTCCTATAGTGACAATCATCCATGTGGCCGGACATGTTTTTTTCGCCGGGATTTTTGGAGGGAAGGGCCTTAAAGTCATTATCGGCTGCGGCAAAAGTTTATTTTCTTGTAAATACTTTGAGGTAAAGCGGTTCTACTTCTGGTACAGCGGCTGTGAGTTCCAGAGCCTGAAGTATGAAAATAAAATCAGTCTTTCTTTTATATATCTTGGCGGCACCCTCTTCAACCTGATCAGTATCTTTCTTATCAATTACCTGATCGGCTCAGGGGTACTGGAAGCTTCATTGCTTTGGTACCAGTTTATCTATTTCTCTTTTTACTTTGTCTTCTTCGCACTATTCCCAATGGATTTCCCTGACGGCAATCCAAGTGACGGCAAAGCTTTTTACCGGATTATAAGAGACAAGAAGGTAGATTCTACTGATGATTGCCAATGGAAGGTTGAATGAACAAAAGCGCAAGCGCCTTGATCACCCTTAAGGAACGCAGACTAAGAACGCCACGTCCTGTGGCAACGTCTGCATGACCCCCATCCTGGGGGCCTCAAGACGAACCTCCCGGAAAGGCGTTCTTTGCCTTTTTGGGAGGTTTGGCTTGTGACCTCGGCGCAGCTGCTGGACGTAGATCAAGAATTGATAATGATCCACAAGACTTACAATTTCTAAATTCCTAAACATTGATAAAGCCCCGGGTTTCAGACCGGGGCTTTGCTCTTTTCTATATAATGGCTCAAGGCCAGGAGCGGCCATATAGAGCGGTAGCTGTGGTAATGAATATAAAAGAAATTGGCCATTCCCTGACCCATTGGATAATCGGCAGTCCAATCCTTGCGCTTTCCTTCCCTCACCAGGAAGGCTGCCCCCTTCCTCGCTGGCGTGCTATCCGCCATGCCGGCAGCAGCAAGGGCATCAACGGCCCATGCTGTCTGGGTGATGGTGCTTTTCTTCAGTGGGATATACTTTTTCTCCATATCGCTCCGGCAGGATTCTCCCCAGCCGCCATCTTCATTCTGGATGGACACCAGCCAGTCGATCCCTTTTTTCATGCTTTTATCCTCCAGAGTGACACCAACAGCCGCCATTCCGGTTACCGCCGCCCATGTTCCGTATATATAGCAGATTCCCCAGCGGCCATACCAGGATCCGTCCTGTTCCTGATGCTTTTTGAGCCACCTGACCGCTTTTTTGACAGGCGGAAGGGAAGCATCCGAATAGCCGGCTTTGCCGAGGAATTCAAGGGTCCTCCCCGTCAGGTCGGCAGTTGAGGGATCGGTCAGGATAAACTCTGCTCCCTGGATGGGAAGAAGATGCAGCAGTTTTTTATTGACACTCCGCTCAAAAGCTGGCCATCCTCCGTCCCTGTTCTGCATGGATAAGGTCCAAAGCAACCCTTTTTTCCTTATATCCTCATAATGCGCCTTTTCCCGGGCAGGCTGCTGAAGGCTTCTAAGGGCGGCGGTTGTGTCATCCACATCAGGATTGATAGTGTTGAAACGGGAAAATCCCCATCCGCCTGGCTCTGCCTTCGAATTATGGACAATCCAGTCCCCAAACCGGTGATGCTGCTGGCCTGCCAGATATTGATTGGCTTTTTGGATTGCGGCCTCCTTCGGCAGAACCCCTGCTTCCTGAAGCGCATGGCTGATAAGTGCGGTATTCCAGACAGCTGCCGTTGTATATTGAACATGCGTGCGGCCATCGGCTTTTACAGTCATCCGCTTCAAGCCGGCGACAGCATTCCTGACCGCAGGTTCCTGCGGGGTGCCTCCCAATGCCAGCAGGGCAAAAATCATGTAAAAGGTGCTGCTGAAATAATTATAGAGCGTCCCGTCCGGCTCTGTATGCGACTGCATATATTCCCTCGCTTTTTCTATCGACCATGCCCTGATCTGGCGCGGAATGCCCACAAGTGCCTTAACCCCGGCCGTAAGAAAAGAAGTTAAACTCCTCCATTCCGCACTCCTCAGCTCCGGCCACGAATCATCTTTTTCCCTAATGGACAAATCGCCAAGGTCCGGGCTCAGTGCTGTTTTCCTGCTGAATTTCTTATTGCCCAGAAGAATGACGGGAATGAGATTGGAGCGGCCGAAAACTGAAATATCATACATATTTAGCGGAAAATTTGCCGGCAGGAGGATTACTTCCATCGGGACCGGAAAAAGAAGAGGCCATGGATACTGCCCTGTCAAGGCAAGCATGATTTTCGTATACATTCCCGCCTTCTTCAGGCCCCCTCCTTTTGTAATAAACCTTCTTGCCTTCACCAGAGCAGGATGATTTTTCTCATAATATCCTGAGTAGAGGAGCGCATAATAGGCCTCAATCGTTAAAGAAAGGCTCCCTTCATGGTGATCATGGAAAAGCCGCCATGCCCCGTCCTTCCCCTGCCGGCTCAGTATCCCCTCTGCAAGCTCCCTGATCAGCTCCTCCTCATCCTCTTCCTCCAGTGTCCGCAGAAGGACAATCATATAAATATCGGTCATGCACCCTGTATCAAAAGCCTGATTCCAGGAACCGTCCGGTGTCTGCTCACTCAAAAGCTGCTGCTTTAACCGTTCAATTTCGCTTTGCACTAGCTGCATGCAGCCCGCCCCCTTATTTCTATTCTTCATAAATATGTATTCAGGAGCAGCTTGACAGATTCTGGAACAGCCCATGCCCGATAGGCAATATCTTTTATACCCCTGCATATAGTTCAATGAGGACGACTATAAGAAAGGGTGAGAAAAATGCTTCTTTCATGGATCATTACTGCCGGCTTTATTCTCTGCCTGGGGCTTGTTGGCGGCATGTTTGTCCACTATCTGCGCTCTGCCATGCATACCCATGATTCTGTTTCGGTCGACCCGCTTCCGGAGGAAACTGGAGAGGAAGGAAATTAAGGGGCGAGCAGCTCAAAACATTTGCGCCGGGCAGGATGACGCGAGACAGCGCAGGGCGGTGAAATGGGCTGTCAGGCGGACTTGGTAGATTATCTTTTCAATTGATTAAAAAAAACAGAAAGTTGGTAGATTATTCCTCGAATTGATTAAATAAATCTTAAATTCGGTAAATTAACCCGCCAATTGGTTAAAAAACGCCAGCCTGCCTCAAAAACCGCCCACTAAATCATTGAAAAACAACCCTAAACCGGCCAGGCAAGACTGCAGCCCGCAAAAAAAGCCCAAGGAACGCCTCCCTGGGCTAATTTTTCGTATGGAAAAGAATTCATGACTGGCAGCCGGGACAATAAAAGGTTTTCCGCGATGAAATCTCTTCTTTTACGATCCGTGAGCCGCAGCGGAGGCAGCTTTCTCCTTCTCTGTCATATACCATGCAGCGCTCATTATAGCCGCCGGTTATCATATCGCCTTTAAAGAGCGGATCTTCCATATAGCCTCCGCTTTGGATTGCGTTTGCAAATACTGTTTTCATTGCCGGATATAGTCTGCCTTTTTCCATTTCGCTGAGCTCCTCGATTTTCCTCATTGGCAAAAGCCCGGCCTGATGGCAGATTTCATCTGAATAGCAGTTTCCGATTCCTGCTATGAAATGCTGGTTCACAAGCGATGTCTTGAGCATTCCGCGCTTTTTCTCCAATAACTGGGCAAATGAGGCTGCCGTAAATCCAGGATCCAGAGGCTCTGGTCCAAGGTCTTCAAAATCTTTCTCGAGCTCCTCTGCAGACAGCAGATGCAGGTAGCCAAGCCGCAGGCCGATGAAGTACAGCTTCCGGCTGCCAAATGACAAAATCACCTGTTTGGTCCTGTCAGGATTATCTTCGTCACCGCCAAGATACATCCATCCTCCAAGCATCAGATGGAGCAGAAGACTTTTTCCGGAGCTGAGCCGGAAAATCAGATGCTTTGCGCGTCTATCAATGCTAGTGATCGTGCTATTCTGCACCTGCCTGATAAATTCTGCCGCCGAAACATTTATAGACTTTTCTCTGTTGATTTCGGCCTCTGTGATTACAAGTCCCGACAGCTGACGGCCCAGCAGCTGGCGGTAGGTTTCCATTTCAGGAAGCTCGGGCATAAGAAGGCCCCCTTTCATATAACTAGTATGAAATGAAAAGGGGATCTTCATGTACCTGTTCAGTCAGCCAATGCCAATGCAAGACTGTCACCGGCCGCCTCAACCAGACCGGCGTCACCGCGGTCATGAGCATATACAGCAAGCAGCAGGGCTGTATAGATGCTTTTGAATCTTGCGAGATCTCTTGCTTCGGGCCCAGGTTCTCCATATGCCCCAAAAAACTCTTCCCTGGCATCCGGCCGGAGATAGCTGTATGCAATAGAAAGATCAATGCTGGGATAGCCAAGATGGACATCGCCCCAGTCAATGATCCCGCCGATTTCACCATCAGGTTCGGCCAGAATGTTTCCTATATGCAGGTCGCCGTGCACAAGAACAGGGGAACACTCCACCTTCAGCGGCTTCGCCTTTTTTATATAAGAAAAAAGCCTTTCTTCCTCCTTAAGGATTCCAGCTGATCTTCCTTTCTCCGCGTACTCTTCCATTTTCACAAGCCTTGTTTCCATATCAAGCCTGTTGTATGTATCAAACGGGACGCCAAGTTCCTTTGCTTTTTCAATCGGAAAAGAGTGGTGCTGCTTCAGGAATTCAGCCAGCCTGCTGGCAGACTTTTTCCCTCCCGGCCCGGCTGGAGGGGATCCGCTGATCTTTTTGTAGCCGGAAAAAAACCACGGATAGCCTTTATCAGGCTTTCCGCTATATACCGGCACAGGATAACGGATGCCGGCAGCAATGCGGAGCTCAGGCAGGATCCGGCTTTCTGTCTTCAGCAGCTCTTCTGCAGCAGCTTTCCGCGGAAAACGGAATACATATTCTCCATTGACTAAAAACACCCGATTATCAAAGCCTTCACCAAAGTGCTCCACCTCAGCAGGCGCCAATTCGGGAAACTGGCTCAACAGGAGCTCCCTTGCCTCAAGGGGAGCAATGGATATTTCTCCGTTCCATGGCTGATTCATATACATCCCCTTCCTTTTTCCTTAGTTATACTATTGGTCCCTCTGTTTTTCAACATCAGAAAAAAAGGCACCCATTGCAGCGGGTGCCCTTTCTTTAATACATTTTATTGTTGTCCACCTTCATCCTGTCTTTGACAACCTCCGGATCATCTGAGACAGGCGATCTTGTCCCCTGAGGGGGAACATAGACGTTGTCGACGGGCATAGCCGGTTCATTGTCAGGCATGCCGGCTTCACCAGGATTCATTTTCTGCTCACGCAGCTTGTCCGATCTGTCGTCCACGAACACCAGGATTTTGCCTTCCTTGATTTGGCCGCTGTAATGCTCGGCATCGTCTTCCGGAATCCCCATACCGACGAGGGCTCCTGTAAGCCCCCCAAGTCCCGCTCCAGCAGCTGCCCCGGTGAGTGCTCCTGCAAGCGGCCCCGCGGCGAGCACCGGTCCGATGCCTGGGATGGCAAGGGCTCCAGCACCTGCAAGCAGCCCTGCAAGTCCGCCGAGTGTGCCTCCCGCAGCAGCTCCGGCAGCAAGGCCTTCTTCTGTTTTCGTCCCTGTCTGCTCTGTTACTGCTTCCACGTCGTCATCGTTTTTCCCTACTACTGAAATATCCTCTGTGTCATAGCCTTGTGCCCTTAATTCCTCTACAGCTTCAATGGCTTCACTTTGTGTATCATAAACGCCTACTATATGCTTCTGTTCTTCTGCCATTATCTTTTGCCTCCTTGTAAGGTAAGATAAATAGACAAGCTTTACAGGCGAGCCTATAGAGTGATTTTACCCGCAGGCGCACGAGGTAAACATAAGCTAGTCTGTCTCTGATAAGAAGGATTTGGTCCTGATCCCCGCCCTTCTCATTTTAATAAGAGCGGTCACCTCGATATCCGCCTCAGAGAAGTATCTGTCCCAATCGGCTTTTATCTCCCGGAAATGTTTATAATCCTCTCTTCTGACCTCATCACCGAAACCGAAAATATCCACCTGGTCTTCTTTTTGCACTTGTCTGATGGTATCAGCAACGATTCTTTCAATATGCTTCTCTGTCTTTTCTTCATAATCCTCATAAGTAGCTATTTTATCGACATTATCATCACACTGGGTTCCCTCGAGATAACTCTCCCCTCTGATTTCAATCTTCACCTTCGCTTTGCCGTCTGCAATCTCCGCTTTAATCCGCGTTGTTGTATTGTAAATTCTGATATCAATAAAGCGGTTATCTCCGCAGCCGATTGTTAGGCTTGTATTCTTTATCTTGTCCTGAGTCCAAAGATAATTCCTGGCATCTTCCAGATTCAAATACCCTTCCAGCCTGCCTCCGTTAAAAATAGCAAGCGAATCGAGCACAACCAGTGCATCCGGCGTTACTTTCTTCATATTATCTACACTTGATCCTTTTTCCGGGTCTCCCTTAATCGCCACAGCAGCCATGACCGGCTGCCGGCCGGGGGACGTCCAGGCGCTGATGACATCATTCAGCCTTACGCCAGGGTCCCCGCCCCAGGTTTCTTCCATCGTGTCCAGCTGTGTATGCAGCTTAAGGGAAGTGGACTTCTGGAACTGGTATGTCACCTTCAGTACATCTTCCGCCCTTGAACCTCTTGCAATGACAATATTAAAATCATCCCGCATCTCCCTGTTGCGCTCAAGATAATCCAGAAATTCCAGTGTCCCTTCCTCTGCCACCTCTTCACTGATGATCAAGGTCCTCATATGCGAATAGATAAGATTCCTTGATATGCCCTCACTCATCTGGTTCGTCAATTCTGACAGGGAATTCCCTTCCTTTCCGTACACAATCGAGGGTGCATTGCCGCCGGCAGTCCGGTTGTTCAGCTCCGCTGCGTTAATCCCTTCCACAGACAGGTAATATTTCGCATCCTTCCCCCTGTCCACGGCCATGCCTGTCACAACCGTTACCTCGGCAAGCTCCTTCTGATCCCAGCAGCCTGATAACAGGCAGCACAATGCAATAGCAGCCATGATCTTTTTCATTTCCCCGGGCCCCCATTCATCGGTGACGGGGAAGGAGAGCCGGTCTTAGGCTGCTTCTCTTCTTTTTGCGGCTTTAGATAGCTGGGCCTCTTATTCATGCTCCAGTAAGGAAAACGGAAGAACACATCCTTTTGGCTTTCAATGATAAACGGAGCTACAGGCGCCAGATAAGGGACGCCAAGTGAGCGGAGCGAGCTCAAGTGCGCTACCATCAGAACAAGCACAATCAGTACGCCATACAGGCCGAGAAAGGAAGCTGTGATAATCAGCAGGAATCTCAGCAGCCGGGAAGCATTGGCGAAGCTGTATGTAGGCGAGACAAAATTGGCAATGGCGGTAATTGCCACAATGATGACCATGATATTCGAAATGATTCCGGCCTCTGCTGCAGCCTGTCCGATGACGAGAGCCCCGACAATCGATACAGTCTGGCCGACAGCCCGGGGCATCCTGACACCAGCCTCACGCAGGATCTCAAATGTAATTTCCATCAGCAGCACCTCAATCACGGCCGGGAATGGCACCCCTTCCCGCTGTGCGATTACACTCAAAAGCAGCGTGGTCGGAAGCAGTTCATGATGAAAGGTAAGAATGCCGACATACAGGGAAGGCGTGATGAGTGCAATCATAAACGAAATATAGCGGATAAAGCGGATGAATGTCCCCATCAGAAAGTTTTGGTAATAATCCTCTGAAACGGAAAAAAAGTCGACCAGTACCGCAGGCACAAGCAGTACAAATGGGGTGCCGTCAACAAGGATGGCCACTTTTCCCTCCAGCAGATTGGCCGCTACTGCATCAGGCCTTTCTGTGTTAAGGGCCAAGGGAAAAAGAGTGGCTGTTTTATCTGCAATCAGTTCTTCAATATTTCCAGTCTCAAAAATCGCGCCTGTATCAATCCCTTTCAGCCGCCTGCGGACCTCCTCCACGATCCCGCTGTCGGCAATATCCTTCATATAGCTGATAAATACTGTTGTGCCCGTTTCATTCCCGATAGTGAATTCTTCAAATTGAAGCTTGGGGTTCTTAATCCTCCTGCGGATCAGGCTGACATTTACCGCTAAAGTTTCAACAAATCCGTCCTTCGGGCCCCTGATGACGGTTTGGGTGCTTGGTTCAGTAATTGACCGGCTTTCAGTAGTGGGGACAGGAATGGAAATGGACCGGCTGACCCCTTTGAAGGCAAGGATGATGCTCCCAGAAAGCATAAAGTCAGTCATTTGGGAGACTGTTTCTGCAAGCTTATAGCCTGATCCTCCAAAATGCTCTTTGCCGTATCCTTTTACATCATCGATTGTTTTTACCCTTGAATCAGGGCCTGACTCTTTAGAAATCGAATGAATGATTTCCTTAAGCACATTGCTGTCGACCATTGTTTCCAGATAAAAAAGAAGGGCATCATCTGCTCCAGCCTTGAGCTCTTCAATCTTTAGATCGGCTGAAGCCCCGAAACGGCTTGATAATTCCTCTTTAAGCTCTTCAAGCTCATAGCGGTCAAGGCTCCCGTCACCCGTTTCCTCTGCAGCCTTTTCTTCCTTCTCTTTTTCAATTCTTTTAATGCGGCTGAGTGTTTTAATGCGTTTCAACATTTCACCCCATTTTTCCCGGAACGCTTCCGGCTCCGGTTTTTCCATAGCAAGACAGCCAGGAGGACAGATGGAATGCCGAATTGCATCGGCAAATGAACGAAATAAGGGACTACAACAAGCCCTTCTTCCAGATGGTCGGCAAAATTGACCGAAATCAGCACAGAAAACAGGGACACGACCGCTGACATAGGAAGGGCAAAGTATCGATAGGGCAGCCGGAAAACGTATTCCAGCCCTTTGAGCGCGCCAAAAAGAAAGACCGAGCCTTTTATCAGGATGCCGAGCATCATAATGAATACGACGAGGGCATCGATCCGCTCAATGAAATTGCCGATGGAAACCTGCCTTGCCGCACTGAGCATCGGAAAATTGGAACGCACCATCGCATCCGAACCGAGCGTCATGACCATCAGGATGGTTGCATGGGTCAGCAGCAGCCCGGCAATGGCTGTCCCCATTAACGAAACTCTTTTTACATATTTGAAATTGGTTACTTTTCCAAGAATGACGGTAAAGGCTATTAGCTCGCCGAATGGAAATACAAACAGCGAAGGGAAAACAGCTTTGGCCACAGGCATAATGCCCTCGCCAAGGACCGGCTCGATCCGGCTGAATTCCAGGTTTCCGCTCGCCAGCAGGAAAATCGTCAGCAATAACACGAACAGCACTACATATGGCGAAAAAATCTCAGATGTCCGGCCGAGCACTTCAATGCCAAGGTAAAGGATATAGCCCATTGTCAAGGCGATGGTAAGGGATATCATTTCAATTGGCGTATGGGGAAGAATGGCTGACGCGATCAGCTCGCCAAAATCCCTCACCACCCTGCTGGATATGTAGAGAAAATAGATGATATAAAGGAATGCTGCCGGGATCACCAGATAGCGCTTAAAGCAATGCTCCATAATTTCATAAAGATTTTTTCCAGGAAGGCGGCTGATCAGGAAATAGTAAAAATACATAATAGCAAGCCCCAGGACTGTAGAAAGGATCATGGCTATCCAGGCATCCTGTTCTGCACTCTTGCCGACACCAATAATAATCGCACTGCCGAGAAGGAAATTGATGACCAGCGTCATCAGCTGGCTGAGCGATATATTTTCTTTTAACATCAGCTCCCACTTCCCTTCGACTGTACCTTTTCAGCTTTTTTGTTTTTATACAGCCTTATGTCTATGAACATGCTGGAGCCCATGCCGAGGAAAAAGACAAACAATGCAATGACCCTTCCTGCAGCGATTTCGGCGTGAAAAATATTCAGGAAGGCTTCACTGACTGTACTTTTAAATACAATCAAATCAAAGAGAAGCGTCAGCACAAACAAGCTTCCGGAAACCAATATAAACGAAAGAGTAACCATCATATCTTCCCATCCATTTTAAAGTCGCTTTTCTAGTATTTAAATTTACTGCTTATTTTATCCAATAAACTCTTCATGTCCGCAACTCTTTTTCCAGCGGTTATCTTCTGGCCCAAAAGGGTATGAAATTTACAGCAGCTATACAGAAGAACGAATATGCCCCCCTTGGAAAGGAAAGATTATCTAAAAGAAAACCCTGAGGAGGAAAATTATGAACCATTCACAAATGCCGCAATTTCCGGAGCCCTACTGGAGGGAAACGCCGCTCTCATCCTATGAGGCGCTTAATGAAAATATCGAGGCCGATGTGGCAATCGTCGGTGGAGGGATTACAGGAGTTACTGCTGCCTATCTTCTTGCTAAACAAGGCCTTAAGGTCGTCATTCTGGAGGCCGGGAACATACTGAACGGGACTACCGGCCATACGACCGCTAAGCTGACCGCCCAGCACGGTGTCATCTATGATGAGCTGATCAGCCACTTTGGGGAAGAAAAGACGAAGCTCTATTATCAGGCGAACGCAGAAGCAATCACTTTTGTAAAAAACCTTGTCGAGGAAAAAAAGATCGACTGCGATTTCAACTTGGAGGACGCTTATATTTATGCGGTTTCCGACCAGGCTGCCGGCAAGGTGCAAAAAGAGTATGAAGCCTACCAGAAGCTCGGAATCGACAGCAGCTTTGCTGAAAGCATCCCGTTTAATATAGACATCAAAGGGGCAGCAGTCATGAAAGGGCAGGCACAGTTCCACCCGCTGAAATTCCTGAAGGCGCTTCTTGAAGACTTTACAGCAGCCGGAGGTAAGGTGTATGAGAACACGACAGCTGTGGATATTGAGGAAGGACAGCCCGCCACTGTCAAAACGAGGGACGGCCATACTGTCTCGGCAAACCATGTCATTGTAGGCTCCCATTTCCCTTTTTATGATGGCAAAGGCTTTTATTTTGCAAGGATGCACCCGGAGCGCTCTTATATTGTCGCCGTTAAAACCAGAGAGGAATATCCGGGCGGCATGTACTACAGCGCGGATCAGCCGACCCGTTCCCTGCGCTATACACCGGTAAATGGCGAGAAGCTGGTCCTTATAAGCGGCGACAGCCACAAAACCGGGCACGGGTCCGATACACTGAAGCATTATGAGGCTTTGGAGGAATTCGCTGAGCAGATCCTGGGCATAGAGGAATATCCGTACAGGTGGTCTGCACAAGATCTGATCACATTGGACAAAATGCCGTATATCGGTCCAATCACCGGCAGCTCCCCTAACATCTATGTCGCAACCGGCTACCGCAAATGGGGCATGACCAACGGGATCGCCGCCGCCCATCTGCTGACTGATTATATTGCAGGAAAGGATAGTCCATATAAGGACGTATTCACCCCTTCCCGCTTCAAAGCCGATCCAGGCATAAAGGAATTTATTAAAGCCAACACTGATGTCGCCGGCCAGCTGATCAAAGGAAAGCTTGAATACATCCCTGCTGAGCTCGATGATCTTGAACCGGATCACGGTGCACCTGTCATCGTCAATGGCAAAAGGGCCGGAGCCTACCGCGATAAAGAAGGGGCCCTTCATATCGTCGACACCACCTGTACCCATATGGGCTGCGAATGCGAATGGAATAATGGCGAACGGACCTGGGACTGCCCGTGCCACGGCTCCCGCTTTTCTTATACAGGAGAAGTTGTCGAAGGCCCGGCAGAAACTCCTCTTAAAAAAATTCAGGGTGAATGATTTGGAAAGCTCCTGCGGCTGTCTGCTGCGGGGGCTTTTTTATCTGACTGTGGGTACCGGCTGGCGCTTCTAAACCAGTGGACAGTGAAGTTCTTCATCCGGCACATCTTCAGGTTTATAATGCTTCCCACTTCCAACCCCTGATTAAACAAATTCTTCTCTTACCCTCTTCTGCTCTATCCCAATCACTTTTTTTTCTATATTACAAGATTTAAACCATAAGTCCCCGTTAATATGACAAATTGTAAATGCTTAGGGTAAAGGATTCATTTTTAAAAAATCAGCAAAACGCTTTCACAGAGTAACGCAAACGATTTCACTGCAGCTTTCATAAGGCTTCTGGGTCCAATGACCACGCTTGTATAGTTGTATATACAAGTATTGACCACCTCCCCTTTCTCCTCTAAAGTCAGGTTGTAAAAACTATACAGAATTGGGGAGATACATATGGCAAAGTCCAGGAAAACCCTCCGGATGCTGGCTGCCGCGGCAATCGCTGCCGGTGTCGCACTATCTGCAAGCATTCCAAATGCGCTTGCAGTTACACAGCCTGAGGCAGATACTCCGCTCAAAAAGGAGAACCTTCAGACTCTTTCAGCCAAGAGTGTAAAAAAGCTTAAAAACGGGGTGCAATTTGACCTTGGCGATTATGAAGCATTTATACGTATTTATTCAGAAGACCTTGTAAAAGTTTCTGTCTTAAAGGACGGCCAGAAAGAAGAGGAAACTCCCGCTATTGCAAAGAAGGATTGGAAAACTCCTCGCTTCAGCACAGAAAACGGAAAAAAAGAATATACCATCAAAACCGGCGAGCTGACCATTAAAGTAAGCAAGTCGCCATTCGGGGTCAAATTCCTCGATAAAGAAGGCAATGTGATCAATGAAGATTATCTTCAAAACGGTGCGTCATCCGGCTATGAAGATGGAAAGCCGTACGTTTTCAAGAAAACGGAAAAAGGCGAGAACTTCTACGGCTTCGGTGAACAGGCCGGCCTGAATATGAATCAGCGCGGCGAAAGCATCGGCATGTGGAATACAGATGCCTACGCTTATACAAAGGATACAAAATATGTTTATACAAGCATCCCCTTCTTCATGGGGCTGAAAGACAAAAAAGCCTACGGGATCCTATTTGATAACTCCTACCGTTCTTACTATGAAATGGCCAGCGAGTCTGATGACTACTACTATTTCTATGCCAACGGCGGCCCGCTTACCTATTATTTCATGTATGGACCGGAAATTTCGGATGTCCTTGACCGGTATACTGAACTGACAGGCAAAATGGACATGCCTGCCGAATGGACATTGGGACTGCACCAGAGCAAATGGGGCTATACCGCCGATGAAATCACCAATGTAGCCAAAACTTACCGTGACAAAGAAATCCCGCTTGATACGATGCACTTTGATATCGATTATATGCAGGGCTACAGGGTCTTCACTTGGGACCAGAAATATAAAGAGGCCCTTTCAAAGCTGAAGTCAATGGAAGGCTTCCATGCTATTGCCATTAACGACCCTGCGGTCAAGCAGGATGAAAATTACAAAATCTATCAGGAAGGCACAGCCAAAGACTTCTGGGGCAAAAATCCGGATGGCACAAACTTCATTGGCCCAGTTTGGCCTGGCGACTCTGCTTTCCCTGATTTCTCCAAAGAGGAAGTGCGGGACTGGTGGGCCAAAAACCATAACGTCCTGTTCGATGCAGGAATCGACGGCATCTGGAATGATATGAATGAGCCGGCAGTCTTTGTGGATGGCGGAAAGTATAATCATACGATGCCGCTTGATACTTATTTCGGATATGAAGATGACAAAATCATGCACACTGAATACCATAATCTTTATGGCCATGACGAGGCAGAAGCAACATACAATGCCTGGGCCATGCATAAGCCTAATGAGCGTCCGTTTGTACTGACGCGTGACATGTTTGCCGGCTCCCAGCGCTATGCAGCACTGTGGACAGGCGACAATGAAAGCAATTGGGAGCATCTTCAGATGAGCCTGCCGATGAATATGAACCTTGGCTTATCCGGTGTTTCTTTCGTCGGAAATGACATCGGCGGATTTGCTTCCCGGCCTGATAAAGAACTTTACACACGCTGGATCGAGGTCGGTGCCTTCCTTCCTTTCTCCCGCATCCATTATGATTCAGATGCAAAAGCAGAAGTAAAGCAGGGACAGGAGCCATGGGCGTTCGGGCCTGAGGCTGAGGGAATTGCCAAGAAGTATATCGAAATGCGCTATCAGCTGATGCCTTACCTGTATAATGCGTTCAAGGATTCTTCAGAGACAGGCAAGCCGGTTCAGCAGCCGCTTGTTTATCACTACCAGGAAGATGCAAACACATATGACATTGCTGACCAGTTCATGTTCGGCGACTCTATGATGCTTGCCCCTGTTGTAAAAGAAGGCCAGACACGCCGTGATGTTTATCTGCCAAAAGGCGAAACATGGGTGGACTTCTGGACCAAGAAAGAATATAAAGGCGGCCAGACAATCAATGTCAATGCCCCATTAGAGCATCTGCCGATCTTCGTGAAGAAAGACAGCATCATCCCAACGCGCGAAGTCCAGCAGTATACAGGAGAAAAGGATCTGACAAACCTGGTGCTCGACACCTATTTGGACAAAGAAGCCAGCTACAGGTTCTATGAAGATGACGGCCAATCACTTGACCATCAGGACGGTGAGTTTGATATCACAAACTTCACACTAAAAGAAAAGCCGAACAAAATTGAATTCACCCAAAAGAAAGAGACTGATAACTACGATTCAGCTCTACAGCAGGTGACATTGAAGCTTAACAATGAAAAAGCGCCTAAGCGCATCCAGGCAGCCGGCAAGAAATACCGTGCCGTCTTCTCCCTGGAAGAAATGACTCTAACAAAAGAATCTTATTTCTATGAAACCAAATCAAAAACACTGTATGTAAATGTGCCTGCAGCAGAAGGCAAAAAGATTCAAATTAAATTCTAATAGATCTTGGGGGCTAATCTGACAGGGATTAGCCCCCTCTTTTTAAAAGAGGTGATCAAATTGAAAGGCAGAGCAGCCATTCTTGGGCTTCTGCTGCTGGCGGCACTTGCCAGCCTCTATCCCTTGAAAGAAAAGGAAGAGAAAACCGCTCCAAATGCTCCCTCCCTGCAGGAGTCAAAGGATTTACTTTTTAATCTGCAGACCGATAAAGCCCGATACAATCCCGGAGACTCTGTCCAATTTTCAATAGAAGCAGAAGCTGAGGGCACGGTGAAAGTCACCTATTATCATCTTGGCCGCCAATTGGACACAGAGGCAGCAGAACTGAAGGCTCCCGGCACCCACAAATGGAGCTGGAATCCTCCAGAAAAGGATTTCAAAGGCTACTTGGCCGTCGTATCTGTTGAAAATGGCAGCAGCAAACAGACCGAAACGATTGCTGTAGATGTTTCAAGCAGCTGGAGCCGGTTCCCCCGCTACGGTTTTCTGTCTGACTTTGCTGACTCTTCCTCCGAAACAGCTGCCAATATCATATCCGCCTTGAACCGCTATCATCTTAATGGCCTTCAATTCTATGACTGGCATTATGAGCATCAGGAGCCCTTAAAGATGGAAGATAATCTGCCGGCGGGCCATTGGGTGGATGTCGCAAACCGCCGCATATCATTGCAGAAAGTACAGCAGTATATCGGCGAAGCCAAACAGAGAAACATAAAGGCCATGGCCTATAATCTGCTGTACGGATCTTTTGAGCAGAATGGCCTCCCCCGCGAATGGCAGCTTTTTAAGGATCAGAGCCGCTCGGAGCCTGACATCCACCCCCTCCCCGGCGGCTGGAAAAGCAATCTGCTGATCATGAATCCCGCCAATCCGTGGTGGCAGGACCATCTGATCAAACAGCAGAAAATGGTATACGAATACCTGGGCTTTGATGGCTGGCATATTGACCAGCTTGGAGACAGGGGAGAAGTTTTTAATGAGCATGGAGACAGCATCCAGCTTGCAGAAAGCTTCCAGCCTTTCCTGGAGAAAATCAAACAGAAGCTGCCTGACAAAGAGATTGTGATGAATGCCGTGAATCAGTTTGGACAGCCGGCCATCAGCGGAGCCGGCGCTGCATTTCTGTATACCGAAGTATGGGATCCATATAAGCATTACGGAGATCTTAAGAAGATACTGGATGAAAATAGGGATCTATCAAATAACGGGCAGGCCTCTGTTCTGGCAGCTTATATGAATTACCATCATTCTGATGAGCGGGGAATGTTCAATGAAGCCGGCGTCCTGCTCACAGATGCTGTGATCTTTTCCAATGGCGGAGCACATCTGGAATTGGGCGAGCATATGCTGTCCAAGGAATATTTCCCGCACAATCAACTCCAAATGTCCGAAGGCCTTCAGCAAAAAATGGCCAGTTATTATGATTTTTTAACAGCTTATGAGAATGTCCTTCGTGATCATACCCGGGACTCTGAAGCAGCCATCACATCTCATGAAGGACTGCCATTGGCAACGGGGGAACCTGAACAGCAAAAGATCTGGGTGCTGCCTAAAGAATCGGGGAACAGAAAAATCCTCCATTTCATCAACTTCCTTGATGCGGTCCATATGGAATGGCGCGATACAAATGCCGATCAAGCTAAGCCAAAGGAACGGCGGGATCTTACATTTAGTTTAGAGGCAAATCGGAAGGTCGAAAAATTATGGCTTGCCTCCCCTGATATTAAAAGCGGCAGGCCTGAAGAGCTTCCGTTCAGGCAGGAAAACGGGAATGTTATATTCAGCCTTCCTTCTTTAACCTACTGGGACATGGTGGTTGCTGAATACTAGGACACAGACTCCTGTCTAAAAGTAAAAGCGTGCCCGGGCTTTCCGCCTGGACACGCTTTTGTTAGTTTAGATTAAAATCCCCGGACGAAGTATGGACCTTCACCACATGCTTCCCTGAGCCAATTTTACCAAGAATCCTGTCTTCTTCTTTCTCCTCAAAAAGGAATCCATCAAGCTGGACCTTGCCCTCTCCGGAGGTTGCCTTAAAATCGACCATCATGTCGTCTGGCTTCTCCTTGAAAGCAATGGCAACATCACCGCTTGCCGTTTCGGCAGTTATGCTGCCTGCCAGCTGATCATTAGTGATGCTCAGGTCGCCTGAAGTAATTTTTGCCATGATATCCCCGGACAGTCCGCTGATTTCGATATCACCTGATGCTGTGTATAAATCTGCAGTCTCAGCGGCTGACCCATCGATTGTCATATCCCCGCTTGCTGCCTTAAACTTCAATTCCTTCGCAGTTGAATCTTCTACCCTTACATCGCCGCTCGCCACCTGGATTTCCAGTTGGCTCCCGGCCTCCATTCCCTTCAGCGCAACATCACCGCTCTTTGTCTCA
Source organism: Bacillus infantis (assembly GCF_020171945.1). GTDB lineage: Bacteria > Bacillota > Bacilli > Bacillales > Cytobacillaceae > Bacillus_AB > Bacillus_AB infantis_A. The sequence goes on from NZ_JAIVAP010000009.1 coordinate 157,883, forward strand.
AAAATGCTGTCCCTGCTTTGAATATCTTCAGCTTTGATATCGCCGGACAACACCTCGACTGCCAGTTCCTCATATTCCTTTTTCGGAAGAAGCACTTCTATTTGCACATTACGGATGATGACAACTCCCATGCGGAACATGTTTTTCACTTCAAGGTCGACATTCAGGGTGCCATCCTCTTCGCTGACCTTCAGTTTATAATCATCCTTCAGCTTCTTGCTGACCTTCCCAGTCAGTGCCACCTTTATATCTTCTTCGCTGCCAGCCTCCCTGATCACAACATCAGTTGAAGCGCTTTTTACTGAAATACTTTGGATGGGACCTGCTTCTATTGTTTCACTTTGATTGATATCAGCCGTGTTAAAATCCAGCCCTCCCGAAGCGCTGATCGTAATGACCGAGCCGCCGGCACCAATCAAGAATAAAACGACCAAACCCGCCACCAGTTTCTTCATGCCGCCTTCTCTCCTTTTCCTTTGACTAGCCTTACATTGAATTTGATATAGCCGAGAAGTACCCGGTAGAAAAATCTGCCGACATAAATCATCCCGATGCTCAGCAGCAGGCCAAGGCTGAACAGTGCCAGCGAAGCAAAGAAATTCAGGGTCATATCCTCAAAGCCTGTAAAAAAAGATGACCCCAGCAAAGCAAATGGCGACAAAGTCAGAACGAGTGCTACTGCACATAGTGAAATATAGACGCCTGCCAGGCCGATCAGCGGCCCAAGTATAAAGACCAGATTGAAAAAGCTGAGGCTGACCGCCGCTGTGGCCGCCTGAAATATATTAGTGACTGACTGTGTTTTCTCCGCCTTGACGATCCTGTAGTCTGCCAGCAGATCGCGTGCAATCACATGCGGGTCGCCGAGCTCCTCCATGATTTCCCTTTCCGTCCTGCCGTTTGCAAGCCCGATTTCAAAATGCTCTTCATAGTCATACAGCATTTCCCGCCTGTCATATTCCGGCACCTTACCAAGCAGCTTTTCCAGCCTTGCTAAAAATTCATTCCCTGCCACTGGACTTTCCCTCCTCAACAAATTGATTAACCGCCAATGAAAACTGCTGCCATTCCTCAATCAGCATATTCATATAATCCCTGCCCTTTTCTGTCAGTGAATAGTATTTTCTGGGAGGCCCTTCCGTTGATTCTGCCAGGTATGTTGTTAAATACTCTTCTTTTGTCAGTCTTCTGAGCAAAGGATAGAGCGTTCCTTCAGCCACCTCGATTTTATCCGAGATGTTTTGTGCGAGCTCGTAGCCATATTGATCTTTTTTAGAAATCAGCAGCAGCACGCACAGCTCAAGGACCCCCTTCTTGAATTGAACATTCAATCCTTGCACCTCCACCGGTAGTGAACATTATTCAGTAGTCATGTAAATTCTTCCATTCATTCACAAACCCATCATACACCACACTACTGAACATTACAAGGTACTGAACGTAAAAAAATACCTATTTCTAGAAAATAGGTATTTTAACAACTGTTTTAAGGTTTCATATCCATCCAGCTTTGAAGGTGATGGACAGCAAAACTAACATGGGAATCGGCGGAATAAGCATCACGGACAAGTGAAAGCTGCTCTTCCATTCTTGCTGTGCCTTCCTCATAAAAAGTAATATAAGCAGCTTCGGAAGTAGCGCCGGTTTCAGCGGCAATCTGAATCTGTTTTCCATAGCGTGCCGCCAGTTCTACTTCGTTCCTGGACAGCTCGATCATCCCATTAGGGCCTGCGGCTGTATCCCTATAGGCCATGATGGTCACACTATCCGTATTCTTAATAATCCAGCCTGCAAGAGAATCTTTTCCGAATTTATTGCTGAACATCATTTCGTCAAACCAGAAAGGAATATCTGCCCCCAGAGGGAGTTGAAGCTCTGCGGACAAGGATGCTGCCTGCAGCATACGGGTCTGATAATTCACCACGGTGTTTTTGTAGTTGCTTTCCCAGCCTGGCAGGAGATAGGGCTCAATATCCAGGTGGATGCCGGAAAACTGCTGGGCAGGGGCTGCCTGCTCCTGATAGGAAGATACCCACGAGAAGAAGCTGAGCATGGCCGCTTCACCTTTTGCCGTCGCCCACTTAGGGGCTCCATCCAATGCCTGGACTTTAACACCGCTGCTATTTGCTTTTTCGATAAAAGATTGATAGACAGCTGCTGGCAGGCTTTGGTCAATCTGCAGATACAGCTGATCTGCCTGCTTGTCCGCCAGGAATTGGATCACATCATCGGGCTTTTCCACTATGGCTGCTGTATCCCACAGCCAGGTTGAATAAGGCTGATTCAATTCAGCTGCCTCTCCTTTCACCGGGCAGGCTGCAAATACGAGAAGCAGTGCCAAAAGGACTGGTTTGAAAAATTTGATCGTCATTGTATACTCTCCTTTTTATGATGCCATGACATCCATAAAAAGGAGCCCGGCAGCCTGGCAGCCATCCGCATATCAGCGGGAAGGCCCATAGCTTTGCGTCCCTGCCTTTCGACAGGTTTGCCTTTATCAGTTAGTTGTTAATTTGATTATAATCACTTTTCAGGAAAATAAAAGATTTTTTTAAAAAACCCCTAAGAAAAAGGCCCCAGAAAGCCGGGGCCTTTTTCTCAGTCTTTTGGCTGGTTTTCCTTTTTGCTTTTCGTGCCGGTCGTGAACTCCACCAGCTCTTCGCTTGTCCAGCCTTCTCTTTTTTTATTATTGTTGCGCTGTGCGTTTGCATTTCCAAGCTTTGTCCTGCCCATGCTGCCTCGCTCCTTTACTGGCGTTTTCTCTGGTAGTATGGGCCTTTTCACAGTGTGTTATTCTGCTTGGCTCTCTTACAGAAGAGGGGATTTCCTCACCTTTGTCCCCTGCTCGAAAGCATAGGCAATGCTGATCAGCCCGGCTTCTGAAAAAGCAGTCCCTGTAAACGTAATGCCTACTGGTTCATTCTCTAAAGAATAGCCTGCAGGTACTGTGATGGAAGGATAGCCTGCCTTTGCCGGAATGCCGGCGCCAAAATTATTCGGAGTGACAATGGCATCAAGATTATGCTCTTTCAGGACATAATCGATCCCCTGCTCGGTTGAAAAGTAGACATCCTCCTCAAGCGAGCTGATGTAGGCCTCTTCAGTCAGGGTGCCGCTTGTTTTTTCGGCTTCCTCCAGGATGGTCTGCCCATATTTAAGGGCTGCTTCACTGTTTTCATGGTTAAAGGCGATTACATCTGCAAGGGATTTCACTTTAATATGAGGAGCAAGGCCGCGCAGATAGGCGTTGAGATCTGCCTTGAATTCGTATGTAAGCACATCATAGCTCCATTTATTTTTTGTCGAAGGAATTTCTACAGGATCAATCACCTCAGCGCCCAGGGCCTTCAGCTGTTCAACCGCATGGTTCATCACTTCAAGCTTGTCCCCGCTCAAATAATCGAAGTACACTTCGCGTGCGATGCCGATCCTTTTGCCCTTGAGCCCGTTCTCGTCAAGAAAGCCTGCAAACTCGGTATAGTCTGACTCCGGATTGCTCTGGACGGCAGGATCTTTGTCATCATTGCCGGCAAGCACATCCAGAAGATAGACAGCATCCTTAACTGTTCTTGCCATCGGGCCTGCCGTATCCTGTGTATGAGCAATCGGGATGATGCCTCTTCTGCTGATCAAACCGACCGTCGGTTTGATGCCGACAAGCGAGTTCTGGCTTGCAGGGCTGAGAATCGAACCGGATGTTTCTGTCCCGACAGCTGCTGCCGCGAAATTCGCTGCAATCGCTGCACCTGAACCTGCACTCGATCCGCCGACATCAAAATTGCCCGGCCCATAAGGATTCAGCACCTGTCCGCCCCTTGAGCTGTAGCCGCTCGGCATTCCTTCTGTCATAAAATTAGCCCATTCCGTCATATTCGTTTTTCCAAGAATCACGGCTCCAGCCTTCCTTAACGCCTCTGCAACATAAGAATCCTCTTTAGCAACAGAATCCTTCAGCGCCAGAGAACCGGCACTGGTGTGCATTTTATCGGCCGTATCGATATTATCCTTGATCAGGACAGGAATGCCGTGCAGCGGCCCGCGGCTGCCCCTCAGCTCCCGCTCAGCATCCAGTGATGCTGCAATCTGGACAGCATCAGGGTTGATTTCAAGCACAGAGTTGATGGCCGGTCCGTTCTTATCCTTCTGCGCAATCCTGTGCAGATACATCAGCACCAGCTCTTTCGACGAAACCTCGCCCTTCTCCATTTTTTCCTGCATTTCATCTATTGTGGCTTCAATGAGCCATTCTTCCTGGAGCTTTTTCAGCCTTGGATTTTTCATATAGGAATCGTTTCCTTTCACCTGGGATTTACCTTCATAGTTTATCATATTTTCTGAATTCTTTACTATATTAAAGATTAGGGTAATGCAATGGAATAGTGGGTATTGCAGATTTGCCGGTGTAAGGAGTGATATGTTCAAAAAGGCATTAGAAATGACTCAGCTGGAAATTATTTAGTTAGTTTCTGATGAAAAATGAGGTTTTATAAGATAAGATTGGTGCCTACTGAAGGAATATTGCATATTTTTGAAGTGATTCTACATAAATTCTGAGTTATTCTGCATAAATTCCAAGTTATTCTACATAAAATTTATGTTTTTCTACATAAAATCAGCTTTATTCTACATAAAATACATTTTTTTACAAAACCAAGCAAAAAAAGCTGACAACCCAAAACCGGATTGTCAGCTCCTTATTATCTTCTTCTATCAGCGTCCACAATGTCACCGGAATAAAACACTTTCTTCTCCGGAGTAATGCCAAGCTCCTGGCAAAATTTCTTCAGTTCGCGTTCTTCCCTTTCGGTTACGAGCGAGATGACGGTCCCGCTTGCGCCAAATCGGCCGGTGCGCCCTGAACGGTGGACATATTGCTTAATGTCCCTCGGAAAATCATAATGAATAACATGGGTGACACCCTGGATGTCAAGGCCCCTTGCGGCCACATCTGTTGCGAACAGCAGGCTGCTTTTTCCTTCGCGGAAGTTTTTCAGATGCTTCTGCCTGTCCATTTTATCCAGGTCGCTATGCAGGATTCCTGCCTTCACACCTTTAAAATCAAGCTTTTCGGAAAGGACAGCCAGATTGCCGATATCCTTTACAAAGGCAAGCCCCTTGATATCCTTCACACGGGAAATCTTTTCAAGCATTTTAATTTTATCCCGCTGCTCGCAGGCAAAATAAATATGGTCCACATCTGACGGGATCGCTTCTTCCTTCCCTACGCGGATAAGCTCGGCTTCACCGGCTAGCTCCTGAGCAATCTTCGCTGTACTTTCAGGAAGCGTTGCTGAAAAGAAAGCAAGCTGCCTGTCAGCAAGTGTTGATTTCACAATGGTCTTTACAGTCTCCAGGTGCTCGGGAACAAGCAGCTGATCTCCTTCATCGAGCACGACCGTTTTAACTTCATGCATCTTCAGCTTTTTCTGTTTGATCAGCTCAAGCATACGCCCCGGTGTGCCCAAAGCGATCTGCGGGTGCTTCTTCAGCTTTTCAAGCTGCCTTTTCGTATTGGCTCCGCCGATAAAAGTGGCTCCCTTTATGCCGCTTCCCTCAGCCCATTTCTGGACCTCCGAGAAGATTTGCATAACGAGCTCCTGTGAAGGTGCCACAATGACGGCCTGGACCGCTTTTTTGCCGGGTTCGATTTTATCAAGAAGCGGCAGCAGGTAAGCAAGTGTCTTGCCTGTTCCTGTCGGCGATTCGGCGATCACGTCCCTGCCCTCCTGGATGAGCGGGATGCTCTTCGATTGAACGGCTGTCGGCTCATTGAAGCTGGACTTTTCCCAGACTTCCTGGATAAAAGGCTTCAGGCCGGCAACTACAGATTGATTTTCAGTCATAACTATCTCCTTTTTCTGCAAAAAAATCTCATCTATTCCAGAGCTGCTTTTTAGAGCATGCCCAGTTTTACAAAAAGTTGTGTACCGTTCTGATACTAGCTTATGATGTTCCAGATGTCCAGCCTTCATGCCGGCTGCGCTTCATTTCATAAGCATTGCATCAGGTATTACCTGATTATGATTTCAATATTCCCTCAGCCAATATGGAGTCTGCTCCAGTTCAAACGCAAGCCGGAACAGCAGATCCTCCCGCCCTTTGGCTGCCATGAACTGGACCCCGCAGGGCAGGCCATCTGCTGTTTTATGCAGGGGCACGCTCATCGCCGGCTGCCCTGTCAGGTTGGCCAGCTGGGTGAACGGCGTCCGCTTCAGGCTGTTTTCGGCAAGCTGGCCGGCCAGCCCGGCCTTTTGGGCAAGCTTTCCAAGCTTCAGCATGCTGATCAGCCGGACAGCCGTTTTTTCTGCACTTTTAAGGCTGAGCTCGCCAATCCTTGCAGGCGGAAAAGCGGTGGCAGGGGTCAGATAAAAGTCATAGGTTTCATGGAAAGAATCCATAATATAGGCAGCTTTGTCCCATTCCCTCATGCTCAGGACAAAGTCTCCGGCAGAGATTGTTTTTCCAAGGATGCCGAGGAGCCATGTAGATGCTTCAACATCATTCCTGGACACTTTCCGCCCGAGCGTTTCCTCCATTCCTGCCAGTGCCGCAGCCACCTCTCCGAAGTACATGGTGATATAGCTTTGGGCAAGCTTCTTTCCGTCTATAGCAGGTTCAGCTTCTTCGATCCGGTAGCCCAGATCTTCGAGGATGGCCGCCGTGCGGAGCACAGCCTCCCTGCAGTCGGGGTGGACATCGGTTCCAAGCGGTGAAGCTGTGGTGTAGGCAATTTTCATGGTTTTTGGGAGCGGCTTTTCCAGACAGCCGAGATACGACCCTGATGGTGGAATAGCATGAAAAGCGCCGCCTTTTTCCGGTCCATGCAGCTCATCAAGCATGGCAGCGCTGTCCCTGACCGAACGGGTGAGCACATGGTCGGATGATGCCCCCTGCCAGTGCCGGCCAAAATTTGGGCCGGCCGGCGTCCTGCCCCTGCCCGGCTTCAGGCCGAATAATCCGCAATAAGCAGCAGGAATGCGGATCGAGCCGCCTCCATCATTGGCGCCAGCAATCGGCACCATCCCGCTCGCAACCGCTGCAGCAGAACCGCCGCTTGAGCCCCCAGGGGTGTAATCAGGATTCCATGGATTCCTTGCCGGGCCGTAAAATTCAGGCTCAGTTATCCCCATTAGCGCCAGCTCCGGAACATTTGTCTGCCCGAGGAAAATCACACCTGTCCGCCGGAGCCTGGCAACAAATTCAGAATCGCTTTTTGCACGGTAATTCTTCAGCGCTTTTGAGCCGGAAGTGATTCTTTCTCCAGCAATCTCCTGAGTGATATCTTTAAGCAGCATCGGCACTCCTGCAAAACTTCCCTCCAGATCAGCAGACAAAGCGGCCGCTTTTGCCTGGTCATACATTTTATGGATGACCGCATTCAGCCCCGGGTTTAATGCTTCAATATTCTCAATGGCTGCCTCTGCCAGCTCAATCGGCGCTGCTTCTTTCTTTTTGACCAGCTCTGCCAGGGCAAGAGCATCTTTTTCTAAAAACAGCTTGTTCATTTTCCCACCTGCTTTAAAAGAAATAGTACCCTTACATTTCTCTGAAATCAGGCTGATATCCTGCAAACGGCTAAAGGAAAGGCAGGCCCGGAAAGGACCTGCCTGCTGTTTATGGCTTCAATACAACCTTCGTACAATCGTCTTCATGCTCATTGAACAAATGATAGCCGCGTGCTGCATCTGCGAGCGGCAGCTTGTGGCTGACAATGTGTGTTGGATCAATCTTTTTCTCTTCAATCATATTGTAGATTTCCGGCATCAGATGTATGACTGGTGCCTGTCCTGTTTTAATCGTTACGTTCCTGGAGAAGAAGGCTTCGAGCGGGAACATATTGTAGGTTGCCCCGTAAACGCCGGTAAGCTGGACTGTTCCAAATTTCTTAACAGCTTTCGTTGCCATCTGGATAGGCCCGAGAGTACCTCCCTGGAGCTTCAGCTTCTGCTCGATTTTTTCAATGGCCGATTTCTTCCCGTCCATGCCGACGCAGTCAATGACAACCTCTGCACCGCCGCTTGTAATTTCCTTCAGGTATTCGCCCATATCATCATGCTCACTGAAGTTAAAGGTTTCAACCTTATTGACCAGCTTGGCATGCTGCAGGCGGTAGTCCAGATGGTCGACTGCAATAACACGGGAAGCCCCTTTCATCCAGGCAAATTTCTGGGCCATCAAGCCGATCGGACCGCAGCCCAGGACGACAACCGTGTCACCCTTTTTGACGCCGGAATGAAGGACACTCCAATAGGCAGTGGGGAGAACATCGGAAAGGAACAGCAGCTCCTCGTCTTCCATTTCATTGGATTCAGGTACAACAAACGGCACAAAGTTTCCGTAAGGGACGCGCAGATACTCTGCCTGGCCGCCAGGGTAGTTTCCGTATCTTTCTGTATAGCCAAAATAAGCGCCTGTATCCTGGTGAGGATTGGAATTATCGCATTGGCTTTCCATATCATGCTGGCAGAAGAAGCATTGCCCGCAGGAAACGTTAAAAGGGATGACAACCCTGTCCCCTTTTTTCACCTTTGTAACCTCAGGCCCAACCTCTTCAACGATGCCCATCGGTTCATGCCCGATAATATAGCCTTCCCTCAGGGGCATATTTCCCTGGTAGATGTGCAGGTCTGATCCGCAAATCGCTGTGGACGTAATTTTTACAATAACATCATCCTTCTTCTCAATCCTTGGATCATCGACTTCCTTGACTTGAATATCTTTGGAACCTTGGTAAGTTACGGCTTTCATCTCTCACACTCCTATCCAGAATCTATTTGGATATACCCCAATACCCGGGGAAGGGAACATGTTTTTTCAGAAAAGTATTTTAAATTTATTGGCAGGATTAATTCATTTAGCTTATCACTTTCCAAATATGTCCATCGTCCCGGTCCCTTACTCCTGCAAGGTCCTATAAAATTCTTCTATCATTTTTAATAAAAAAAGTGATCCATAACGAATTCTTTTTCGTTAGTTCAGCAGAACACCCAAAAGTTTATAAGACTTTCCGCCGGGTAGACAAGGATGGAATAAGTTCCAATTCAGGCGGAATTTAGAAAGGAGGTGAGCATAGGAGTGTCAGCCAGATTCGTACAAGCATTGGTTCTTGCGGCTTTCTGCTTTATCCCCTCTACCGCACTGGCGGACGGGCTGCTCGGGTCTGTGACGGAAAAAGTCACCAGTACCGTTAAAGAAACGGTTCCCCTGCAGCGAAGCGAGGAAAGCCTGGACCAAAGCGGACAACAGAATAATGACGCTGCCGATCAAAAAGACGGCTCTCTTCTTGGAACAGTGACCGATGCAGTAGAAGAAACAGTCAAGACGGTGACAAAACCAATCATCAGTGTGGAAAAGGACGAAAATGCGGAAGAAAAATCCTTGGTGAATGTTAACCTTTCCGAGGAGCCTTCCATTAAAGTGGACGCAAAGATTGCCGAAGCCAGCGTTTCCGACTCCATTTCCGTAAAAACGCCAGTGGCCGATGCCAAGGTGGGTGACTCCATCAAAGTGAAGACCCCGGTCGCAGACGTAGATGTGTCTGATTCTATTTCTGTGAAAACTCCGGTGCTGGATGCCGAAGTGGACGACTCCATCAAAGTGAAGACCCCGGTCGCAGACGTAGATGTGTCTGATTCTATTTCTGTTAAAACTCCGGTTGTCGATGCCGAAGTGGGCGATTCCATCAAGGTGAAGACTCCGGTCGCAGATGTCGATGTGTCTGATTCTGTTTCTGTTAAAACTCCGGTTGTCGATGCTGAAGCGGGCGACTCCATCAAGGTGAAGACTCCGGTTGCAGATTTAGATATCACTGATTCTATTTCTATAAAAACACCGGCGGCTGATATTGGAGCGGGCGATCCCACTGAGGTGAATACACCGTCTACCGATAATGGCAAGACTGATTCTAACAGCACTAACACACCTGCTGCAGATATCCCGGATGTCAAGGCAACGGCAGAGACGCCGGCCGAACAAACAAATTCAGATGTAAATCTGGATGGGGTTTCTGTCATGTTTGATGGCGATATAAATGACTTTTCACAGCAAGCCAGCATCACACCTTTGGCAGCAGACGCTTCCCAACAGTTCTTTGGTGCTTCAGCCGAGGCTGTAACAGCAACTCCTGCTGAAAGCGGAAACAAGTCTAACAATGATGCTGCTGAAAAGGCACCAGCTGAAAAGCCGGTACAAGCGGCAATTGCTTACGTACCTGCCAACAGCGGAACAAATGGCACCAGCACAACGGCAAGCGGAGGACAATCCGCATCAAGCGGAGCAGCACTCCCTTCCATATACTTTGCCGGTGTTCCTATGATTGATGCAATGTCTGAAAAAGCGGCCAGATATGGCGCAGTTGCTTTTTTCCATGACCAATGGTTGAATGCTCCTCCTTCCCAGCCGCCGCAAGAATCCTTCTTCTTATACGTTTTTATATAAAAAACTAAAAAGAAGAAGGAGAGAATTCAATTGAAAAACAAACACTTATTGAAAACATTAGCGATCACAGGTTTTGCTGCAGCAGGTCTTTTTGCAGGAGGCTCCTACACTCTTGCATCTGAAGATACTAACCAAAATTCACTTGGACTTTCAACCAATCTACTGACAAGCCTGAATTCAAGCGAGGAGAATGACAGCTCCTCACTCACTTCAAACTTAAAGGCAAACCTGAATCTTAAGTCTGTATCAGAAAGTTCAACTGAAAATGGTGAAACAGCTGCCAAAGCAGCTAATGGACAAGAAAGTGTTGCTTCCAGCGGACAGGTAGAATCCGAAGACTCTAGCAGCCTCGATGCCAATCTTGGCCTGGGTCTGGGACTCGAAAGCTCTGAAGAAGGTTCTTCTTTAGATGCAAACACGAAAGCAGATGTACAAGCGTCTTCAAGTGAAGACAACGGAGAAGAGCAATCTTCTGCCAATCTTGGTACCAATCTTGATCTTGGTGCTTCCACTTCTGATGACGAGTCTTCTCTTATGGCAGGTGCTGATGTCGATGCTTCTGCTATGAACAAAGATGAAGACGAAGAGTCATCTGCTGATTTGAACACTGGATTGGATCTTGGTGCGAAGACTTCTGACGATGAGTCTTCTCTTATGGCAGGTACTGATGTGGATGCTTCTGCTATGAACAAAGATGAGGACGAAGAGTCTTCTGCTGATCTGAATACTGGATTGGATTTAGGAGCTACTGCTTCTGACGATGATTCTTCTCTTATGGCAGGTGCTGATGTTGATGCTTCTGCTATGAACAAATATGAGGAAGAAGAATCTTCTGCTGATCTGAACACTGGATTGGATCTTGGTGCGAAGACATCTGACGATGAGTCTTCTCTTATGGCAGGTACTGATGTGGATGCTTCTGCTATGAACAAAGATGAAGACGAAGAGTCTTCTGCTGATCTGAACACTGGATTGGATCTTGGTGCGATGACTTCTGACGATGAGTCTTCAGTTATGGCTGATACTGATGTGGATGCTTCTGCTATGAAAAAAGATGAGGACGAAGAGTCTTCTGCTGATCTGAACACTGGATTGGATCTTGGTGCGATGACTTCTGAAGATGAAGAATCTTCTCTTTGGGCGGATACTGATGTTGATGCTTCTGTAATGAACAAAGATGGAGACGAAGAGTCTTCTGCTGATCTGAACACTGGTTTGGATCTTGGTGCGATGACTTCTGAAGATAACGAAGAATCTTCTGCAAATCTTGACGCAATGAACAAGCTTGGTTTTGTTTCTGAAGACGAAGATGAGATGACTTCTTTTTGGAATAACACTGGGTTGAACACTTTTGCGATTAACAAGGATGATGAAGAATCTTCTGCCAATCTTGACGCAATGAACAAGCTTGGTTTTGTTTCTGAAGACGAAGACGAAATGACTTCTTTTTGGAATAACACTGGGTTGAACGCTTTTGCGATGAACAAGGATGATGAAGAATCTTCTGCTAATCTTGACGCAATGAACAAGCTTGGTTTTGTTTCTGAAGACGAAGATGAAATGACTTCTTTTTGGAATAACACTGGGTTGAACGCTTTTGCGATGAACAAGGATGATGAAGAATCTTCTGCAAATCTTGACGCAATGAACAAGCTAGGTTTTGTTTCTGAAGACGAAGATGAAATGACTTCTTTTTGGAATAACACTGGGTTGAACGCTTTTGCGATTAACAAGGATGATGAAGAATCTTCTGCTAATCTTGACGCAATGAACATGCTTGGTTTTGTTTCTGAAGACGAAGATGAAATGACTTCTTTTTGGAATAACACTGGGTTGAACGCTTTTGCGATGAACAAGGATGATGAAGAATCTTCTGCCAACCTTGATGCAATGAACAAGCTTGGTTTTGTTTCTGAAGACGAAGACGAAATGACTTCTTTTTGGAATAACACTGGGTTGAACGCTTTTGCGATGAACAAGGATGATGAAGAATCTTCTGCCGGCTTGAATTTTTTAAATGATTTAGGTTTTGCTACTAAGAAAGATGAAGAAAAATCTTCATTTTGGAACAAAACAGGCTTGAATGCTTCTGCTATGAACAATGACGAAAATGATGAGTCTTCTGCCCGTTTTGATCTGATGAACGATCTTGGTTTATTTTCACAAGATGATGAAGATTTTTCAGGTCTTTGGAGCAAGCTTGGCCTTTCTGCTTCTGCCATGAATAATGATGACGAAGATTATTCTGCTTCCCGCCTTAATGCAATGACTGATTTGGGACTTGCCTCTTTAAGCGATGAAGAAGAAGCTATCTTATGGGCTAAGCTTGGACTTCACCTTGCAGGTATGTCCAGTGAATATGAAGAGGAAGATTTCTCTTCACTAGGTTTAGATCTTGACCTTGGTCTTGAACTCGAAAACCTGATGTAAGCTTACGAACTTCCAGCACTGTACTGCTGAAACTCGCGACTTCAGGAGAGACAGGCTCAGGAATCTGGTTAACTTACAAAAAGAAAGGAGCTCTGCGACGGCAGGGCTCCTTTTGATTTGCTGTTTGAGGGGCGAGTTGCTAATAAAATCGGAAAGTTGCTAGTATATTGCGAAAGTTGCTAATAAAATCTAAAAGTTGCTAATAAAACGGAGAAGTTGCTAATAAAATCCAAAAGTTGCTAATAACCGGTTTGCCGCATAAACCCGCGCTTGGGAAGAGTCGCAAATATTTCCTGAAACTCGCAAATATAATTTAAAAGTCGCAAATAAACTCCAAAACTCGCAAATATATTCAAATTCCCGCAAATAAGATCCAGAACTCGCAAATATCCACGCAAACATTACCTCAACTAACCCTCATCCTCATAGAAAAAGCAGCCAAATCTGCGATTCATCCCCCATCTATCCCAAATACCGATGATAAACCCGCTTCGCCTCCTGTATATCCTTCGTTCCATGAACCAGCGCCCGTCCGTCTTTGAAAAGGACAAGCCGCTGACCGTCTTTTTCAAAAGAAAGCAGGAATGGGTTTCTTTCTACTATCCCGCCTGCAAGCCGAAGCTGCTCTGCTGCAGCATCAAGGCTAAGCACGACTCCAGCTCCCGGCCGGATTTGAACAGTATTCCTCCCGCACAAAACCGCTGTCTTCATCCTGTTTTCGAAAGCAAGATAAGGATACACAGCGTTCACCCCGCAGGAAGGGCAGTCTTCCTTTTTCAAAGCGCTTGTAGAAATCGAAGAAAACTGGTTTTCCCATAAATCAAAGGTGACTAGCTTCCTCCTCACCGCCTTGAAATCTCCCACTAATATTTTCAGAGCTTCGGCCGTCTGATACGCGACGGTCATCCCGACTGCGGGAGCAATAATCCCCGTTGTATCACAGGTTGCCCCGCCGATCGGCACCTGCTCGAGCAGGCAGCTGAGGCAGGGTGTTTCGCCGGGCAGGAAGGCTGTGCTGATCCCATAGCTGCCTACACACGCTCCGTAGATCCATGGGACTGAGTGCTTGGCCGCAACGTCGTTGATGACCATCCTCGTGTCAAAATTATCGGTGCTGTCCATGATTAGATCGATGCTGCCAGCGAGAGCCTCAAGCTCATCAGGCCCGGCATCGCCTACGATACTCTCAATCACAACCGATGAATTGACAGCCTGAAGGCGCCTGCCGGCGGCAATCGCCTTTGGAAGGCTTCCCGCCGCATCTTCTTCTGTATATAACTGCTGCCGCTGCAGATTGCTCCACTCTACATAATCGCGGTCAATGATGGTGATTTTACCGACTCCCGCCCTTGCCAGCACTTCGGCATTGCCGCTCCCAAGCGCACCGGCGCCGATGATGAGGACATGCCTCCTGCTTAATTTCTCTTGTCCCTCCACGCCGATCGGGGCAAAGAGCTCCTGCCTGGAGTATCTGCCGTTCAAACGGTGCTCAATCCTTCCATCGGGCTGCTGGCAGTGGCATACTTTTTCTTTGCCATGCGTCCTGCTTCATAGCCAAGGCGGCCCGCTTCAACGGCAAGCTTCATCGCTTCGGCCATCTTGACCGGATCCTTGGCTGCCGAGACAGCCGTGTTCAGCAGGACCCCGTCCGCTCCGAGCTCCATCGCCAGGGCAGCGTCTGCAGGAGACCCGATCCCGGCATCGACTATGACGGGGACTTCAGCCTGTTCAATGATAAAGCTGAGGTTGAGCGGATTGATGATTCCCTGGCCTGAGCCGATCGGCGACGCACCAGGCATGATGGCATGCACACCCATTTCCTGCAGCCTTTTCGCCAGCATCACATCATCCGAAATATACGGAAGGACAATGAAGCCTTCCTTTAAGAGTTCCTCAGACGCCTTCAAGGTTTCAATCGGATCCGGCAGCAGTGTTTTCATATCGCCGATCACCTCAACTTTGATCATGTCGCAAAGACCGGATGCCCTGGCGAGTTTCGCTGTACGGACTGCTTCTTCTGCCGTCTTGGCACCAGCTGTATTTGGGAGCAGTCTGTAGTTTTCCAGATCCAGCTCTTCCAGCAGATTCGGCTGTTCAGGGTCAAAAATATCCATGCGCCGGACCGAAAAAGTCAGCACCTCAGTATGTGATGCTTTGACAGCCTTTTTTTGCGTTTCAAAGTCCGGATATTTCCCAGTCCCGAGCAATAGCCTTGAGTTGAATTCGTATGTCCCGATTTTCAGCATTTCATCCGCCTCCTACAAAATGTACGATTTCAATACGGTCACCATCAGCAAGCTCCGTTTCAGCGTGCTGGCTCTTTTCCAAAATAGCGGTGTTCAGCTCTACAATGGCCGCCTTTTGGTTCAGTTTTAAATGATCCAGCAAATCCCCTACCGACTTCACGGTGCCAGGCACCAGGATGTCACTGTTATTCACCTTCAGTTTCAATGGGCCCACCCCTCCTGCACTTTTTTCACAACTCTCTCAATCTGAAATTCTCTATACAGCTGCTTATCCTCTGCTGCTGCAGTTCCTTCGATAGAATCAGAAACCATTTTCCCTGTGATGGGGCTCAGCAGAATTCCGTTCCGGTAATGTCCGGCAGCGATGAAGAGACCCTTATAGACGGGATGCCAGCCTATGTAGGGAAGGCCGTCTCCTGTCTGCGGCCTGATTCCTGCCCATGCCTTTTCCCAGCGTGCCTCTGCCAGCTGGGGCAGCAGCTTATAGGCCCGTTCGGCCAGCATCCTGACACCGCCAAACGAAACGGAAGGATCGAACTCATTTTCATAGCTTGTGGCCCCTATGATCAGGCGGCCGTCCTTTTTGGGCACTAGATACCCGCCTGAATCGGAAAAGATGGTCGACCGGATCAAAGGCTGCTGAGGTATAACCGAGAGGCATTCTCCTTTTACAGGAAAAATAGGAAGCTCAAGGTCTGCCTTTTTGAGCAGCTTCCCCGTCCAGGCGCCTGCGGCAGCAATAGTGGTTTTTCCATAGTAGCTTCCTTTATTGGTGATCACGCCTTGAATGGTTTCTTTTTCAAAAATAAAGCCTTTGATCTCTGTCCCTTCCTGCGCTTCTGCACCCCTTGCCATTGCCCCCACTGCAAAAGCCCGCGCTAAATTCGGGGCAATCAGCTGGCCGTCATTCGGAATCAGCATTCCGCCTGCGAGCCCCCTGGAGAGATGAGGTTCCCTTTCGCTGATCTCTGCCTGGTCGATCCACCTTACCTGTCCGTCCCACTCTTTATGGAATTTGACCTGCCTTTTAAGGGGCTCTGCCTCTGCATCATCCCAGGCAATTTTTATCATCCCTTCATTAACAAGCCCGATGCTGATTCCTGTCAGATCCTCAAGTTCCCGGATCATGTCAGGGAACATGGCCCTGCTTTTCAGGGCAAGCTTCAGCATGGACAGGTTCTCATCTATTTCAGCCTGGGCGCCGAGCATTCCGGCTGCGGCAGAAGTGGCTTCTGAGCACAGCTCCCTTTTTTCCAATATGAGCACCTGCTTGCCAAGCTTTGCCTGCTGATAGGCGATAGAACAGCCAATAATGCCTCCTCCGGCAATGATCACATCATATACTCTCTTCATAGCTGCCTCCTCTTTTCTTTATCTCAGCTGCAAAAGCGCTTGCTGCAGCCTCCGGGTTCGAGGCTTTAAAGATTCCCGAGAGGACAGCGGCTCCTGAAGCCCCGGCACTTATAACCTGATTCATTTTGTCAGGGGAAATTCCCCCGAGCGCTATCACCGGAACAGAAAGCTCTCCCGCAATTTTCTCCAGAGAGGAGAGGCCCTTAGGCTCAATGCCTGGCTTAGATCCTGTCGGAAAACAATGGCCATACATGACATAATCTGCGCCATCCGCTTCAGCTTGAACAGCTTCTTTCAATGAATGGACGGATTTTCCGATGATCAGGCCAGGAAAGGTTTTCCGCACTGCACGGACAGGCAGGCTGTGATAGCCCAGCTGGACCCCCTTCACTCCAAGTGCTGCAGCTGCATCCACTCTGTTATTAATGATGATCTGTTCAGAGGGTACTCCTTTTTCCAGCAGGCTTTTTCCCATCTCAAAAATCTCAGCAGCTGTCCGGTGATGCTCCCTGATATGGATATAGTCCACATACCGTGAGATGCTTGAAGCTATCCTGATAAATTCCTCCGCCGGCTGCCCTGCAGATATAGCATGGAGCTGCAGTTTATCCCTGCCAGGCCGACCTTGTCTGTGACGCAAAAAAACCACTTCCCTAATGCGCAGGAAAGTGGCTGATTGATTGTATTGGCTGAAAAAGAATGTTCTTTTCATAACCGTTCGGCACACTTCCCTACGCTAGTATGAACTAGATCAGGTTCAAAGGGTCTCAAATGCTTGATCTCAGCCTCTTGCAGGCTCCCCTAGTGATAATTCTGACTATTTAATTGTTCTCTCTCATTTTAGCACAGCGATTGAGCGGGGAGAACCCGCAATTTAAATCAGGATAATTTTTCCCCGGCAGGCAGAATCGGCAGTACCGTTGAATATTTGACTTCCCTCAGCGAGAGGCTAGTCTGTATCTTTGTAATTCCGAGCTGGTTCAGCTTCCTGATGAATCGTTCCAGCCCTTTCCGGTCTTTGATGGCCACTTTTAATATATAATCATATTCTCCTGTCAGGCAGTGGCATTCCAGCACCTCCGCCATATCCACCAGCGTGCCCTCCAGCGCTTCCAGCTTTTCCGCCTGATGGATATTGGTGCTGATGAAAATAAAGCAGAGAAGATCAAAGCCCAGCTTCTCCTGATTCAGGATTGCCACCTGCTTCTCAATATAGCCTTCATTTTCGAGCCGCTTCACCCTCCCGTGAATGGCGGGTGCTGACAGGCTGACCCTCCTGGCAAGCTCAGCATTGCTCATTTGGCTATCCTTCTGGAGCAGATCCAGGATTTTCAGGTCGACTTCATCCAGCACCTTGTTCACAATTGATTCCATCTCACAGTCTCCTTACGATTATTCTGCAAACTCCGCTCTAGCTCATTTCTCTTTTACCATCATTAATAAAATTCACCATCATAATTAATAAAATTTCATATTTACTCTATTGTACGAAATAATCATTAAAACACAAAGAGAAAATGTTAAAATTAATTCAATAACTATTTGAAGGAGCTGCTCTTATGCCAGCTTTATATGTTTGCCTGATGCTTCTCACCAGCCTGCTGTGGGGCGGGAATTTCGTTGTAGGCAAGTCGCTTGTGGAATATGCATCCCCAGTGGCCTTGACTGCATTTAGATGGATCATTGCTGTTGTCTGCCTGTTCCCTATAGTGCTGCGAAAGGAAAAAAAGCTCCTGCCTCCTGTAAAATCGCTTGTTCCGCTGATTCTGATGGGATTAACAGGTGTAGTGCTGTTCAATATCTTTCAATTTTGGGCGCTGGAAGAAACGACGGCCACAAATGTCGGACTCATTTCAACGCTTAACGCTATATCAATCGCTGTTTTTTCAGCACTCTTTCTAAAAGACAGGATTAACCTTCCGCAGATTCTGACCATGATGTTTTCGCTTTTTGGTGTATTGCTGGTCCTTACTAAAGGCCATCTGGAGATGCTGCTGTCTTTGACATTTAATAAAGGGGATTTATGGATGATTGCAGCGGTGTGCATTTGGGGGATCTATTCGGTCCTCGGCAAGTGGGCCGGAAAATATACTTCTCCGATCATGTCGACCTTTTACTCGGGGGTTTTCGGACTGGCACTCCTGCTTCCATTCAGCTATTCTGATCTTCGTATCCAAAATCCTGATCTGTCTTTTGCAGGTTCCATGCTTTATACCGGTCTCATTTCAACCGTTGTGTGCATGGTGCTCTGGAATAAGGGGGTCCAAAAAATCGGGGCAGTCAGTGCAGGTGTTTTCCTGAATTTCAATCCTGTTTTCACTGCTATTCTCGCTTTTCTGCTTCTGGGAGAAAAGCCTGAAGCAATCCAGTTTCTTGGAGGCATGATTGTCATCCTTGGCTGCTATCTGTTTACTCGCCTTCAGGCACAGCGGCAAAGGAACAGCCTTCGCGGCAAACCGGAAGCTTCGATTACAGCTATAGATTAGAAAAGGGATGCCCATGGAGGTAAGTAGTTTCCATCCCATGGAGAAAACTAAAATATCAAATCAAATAACATACTAAAACGCACTATGTTTAGCACTGTAAATAACGGTGCAAAAGACGCTTGGAATTTAGATATTCCAGCGTTTTTTTACTTTCTAATTTAACTAAAGCACCCGTTTGTTTAAGTACATTTCTTCACAAACCTCCTCTTTTCAGTTCACTCTACTTTAAATTTCTTGAGTTATTTCTCTTAAAAACTGTTTCCTCTTCTCATCTGTTGTTATGTTAATTCCAGAAAAATGAATCCATTTAGTATATTCATTTTTAATTCCCAGGTCAGCTAAAGTTCGATTAATAAAGACTCCTGAATAGCATTTCCTCCTTCAGATTTAATATGATCTTTATCAGTTTTAGAAGTTGAAATCACAGTTGTTTTTTCTATATTTGTTAATAACCCTTTCAGAGTTCCCGTTGTTTTATCCTCTAGGAAAGCGAAGCCACTCAACATCACTTTATCAATAAATCCTTTTAAAATAGCAGGTAAGTCCCACCACCAGACAGGAAATATAAAAAATCAACTCAGTTGCCTGGCTTAATTTTTCTGATATTTGAATTGTTCTTCAAAAATGATAAGAATGCTTTCGGGAACGATACATATGGTATCTTATTAGAAGCTGTTACTGAACTAAGCAATGAAGAAATGCCTTGCTGAGCCAGGGGGACAGGTCCACTGGCCCATTTTCAAAATGAGCCAAGGGGTCTGTCCCCCTGGCTCCCCTTGGGTCTTTCAAAAGAAACCAAATATAGAATAGCCCTAGCTAGTAAGTTTTTCTGCTTTAGGCTTAAACATATAATTTCTCAGTACAATAGATACTAAACTCAATATCAAAAATAATAATCCACCTAATACGACATATTGTGTACCCATTCCTGATATAAATAGGCCACCTACTGTTGTTCCAATGGTTATACCTAAATTACTACCCGATAGAAATAATCCATTTGCGAGATCAGGAGATTCTGGAGCCGCAGATGTAATCCAATATTGACTGACATTATTACCTATGGCAAATAATATCCCCCACAACAATATTATAATCATCATAGTTCCCATAGATTTCCCCGTAAGGAATGACAATAGATGCACAAGTCCTAATGCAACAGGAAAAATTGTGGCTGTTTTAATAGCATTTTTAGAAAGGAAATTTCCACCTGCAATAGTTCCAACTAGACTGGCTAAGCCAAATATTAATAATGCCAACGTTAGAAGGTTCCCCGTGACATTAGTAACTGTTTCGAGATATTCTGTAATGAAGCTATTTATACTTGAAAATGACGATCCTATAAATACCACTGTAGCAATAGCTAACCAAACGACTGGCTTTTTCAATACACTTATTTGAGTTCCATACGTCATTCGTTCTTTAACTGGTAAAGATGGAACAAATATCAAAGTAGCTATGAAAGCAACAGCATTTACTATTGCGAAAAATAAAAACGATATCTCTAAAGAAGTTTGATTAGCAATATAATTAGTGATTGGTACACCAAGTATCATCCCAGCATTCACGCCAAAAATTACTTTTGCGACAGCCTTTGGTGCCTCTTCCTTTTTAACGGATGCAGCAGCTACCGTTAAAGCCAAAGCACAATAAACGGGATGAAAAAAAGCAGGAATCACACGCACAATAAGCAAAATAGTAAAATCAGTTACAAAAATCGAAATAATATTACCTACAACAAATATACCAAGTACAAGCAGCATGACAAACTTACGATTAATGCCTGAAAATAACAATGGCATAATGGGACCAGATATTGCTACAGCGAGTGCAAAGAGACTCACTAACAACCCTGCTTTAGCTACACTTATATCAAAATGTTCGGCAATGGAAGGTAATACCCCTATGACTCCCAACTCGGTAGTTAGGATACCGAAAACTCCTATGGCCAATATAAATATAAGCAGTCTATTCTGTTTAGACATTAAGTTTAATCCTTTCTTTTCGTTAATTTTTTTGACACACCCCACTTTTATCGTCGACCAAAAGATTTACTAAAAGATATTCCGGACTGCACAATCTGACGGGCATGTTTCAGACGAAGAGATTCATATTTCAAAAGAGCATTAGCTGCGGCGGCTCCTTCTATACCCTTTCCAACACACTCGGCTAAGGTAGCAGCATCTTGTAATGAAGCATTAAATCCCGATGCAGTTAATGGTGTAGGTAGATGTGCAGCATCTCCAACGATCGCTATACGTCCTTTCACAAGAATATCAGGAACGTATTCGGCAATCGGAGTTCCAATAAAGTTACGTGATTGTATACTATGAAGAATTGCGTCTAACCATGGTTGGTCCCACCTAACTGAAGCCTTGTCGGCAAGTTCAATTAATGTATGTTCTGGGACATCAGCGGCATTTAGTGAATGTCGTACAATGCTTCCCTCAACACATCCCAAACCTCGCAATAAATCATTTTGAGTGTTATCGTACCAAGCCCATCCTAGTCGTCGTTCTCCTAAAGCTGTAGAACCGTCTGATCCAGCAATAATCGTACCAAGCAAAAAGTCACCGATCCCATCTGGCATACTAAACTTCGGGGCATTAAGGCTCGGTCGACTTTTTCCCGGTATGTCTTTCTCATCAACAATTGATATCCATATCATGTATCCCGCGAAAGCTGCATTCGGTTTATGGGGTGCTACTATGCGACGTACGGTACTTTTGTGGCCATCGGCACCTATCAATATATCTCCGCGGAATGTTTCCCCCTTTTCGGTCACAACCCAAGCAGAATCGTTATCCTGATTTACAGTTTGAACACGTGTATCATAACGCAAGTCTATTTTAGGGTCAGCTTCAGCTTCTCTGCGTAATCGAAACTGTATAGATGACCATGCCTCAGCTGACCTTATTCCACCAGAAGCAAGTTTCCTTAAGAGCTTCGCTGTTTCAGTTTGATCAATTTCCCCACTGTCAACTTGAAGAACAGCTCCACTTCGGGGTTTCGCTCCAACTCTCTCTAAAACTGTTACATTCATTCCAGCTTGCGAGAGAGCAATCCCTGTCATTAATCCAGAAAGCGAAGCACCGACAATGACAGCAGAATCTTTAGCTCCTTTGGCTGAATGGCTTTGGAGATTCTCTCTCATCATTGTTCTTTCTCCTTTTTAATTTTGTGGCTTTTAAAATTTGAAAAACCGAGTTTCCTTAATGGAAATCGAATCGGTTTTTCTTGGCTAAAAAATTACATAAAGCTGGCCGAATTAATATTTCATTGATCGCAACACTTTCACGTTTGTTAATCACATAAGCTACTGCATCTACAATATCCTCTGGCTTTAATGCAAATCCTTCTTTACTTGCATTTTCCTTCAACATTCCTATCAGGTTCTGGAAAACCACTACGCTTACTCAACAATTTGGTGTTCCCTTAGTCATGTACTTTTAAGCTGTTTAGCATTTCCGCTGGTGCAGCTCGTAAATAGTCTATTAATTCACTGTGTCCTAAATCTAAAGCAAAAACTTTTTCCATATCTTCGTTAGATAATTCAAAATCAAAAACATCCAAGTTTTGTTTCATATGATTTGGATTTGTTGATTTTGGAATCACTACGACACCTCGTTGAATATGCCAGCGTAATACAACTTGAGCTACTGATTTTCCATGAGCTTCTGCAATTTCTACTAATGTTGGATTCATGAAAATATTTTTACCGCCTTGGGCAAATGGTCCCCATGATTCAATTTGAACATCATATTTTTTCATGGTTTCAATGGCATTTTTTTGTTGAAAGAATGGGTGAGTTTCCACTTGGTTCAATACTGGAGCGACTTTATTATTGATAATTAAGTCCGCTAAGCGAGCATCGTCAAAGTTACTAACGCCAATCGCACGAACTTTTCCATCTTCATATAATTCTTCCATAGCACGCCATGCACCATAATAGTCACCAAATGGTTGATGAATTAAGTAAAGGTCTAAATAATCCAAACTCAATCTATCTAAAGAGGCTTCGTAAGCACCTTTCGCATCTTCGTAGCTGGCATCTTGAATCCATAATTTTGTGGTGATAAAAAATTCTTTACGAGGTACACCACTTTTAGCGATTGCTCGTCCAACAGCTTCTTCATTAAAGTAAGCAGCTGAAGTATCAAAAGAACGATACCCAGCTTTAATTGCCTCTCCGACGATTCGTTCACATTCTGCCATGTCCGTGATTTGATAAACGCCAAAACCGATAATTGGCATTTTTACTCCATTGTTTAAAGTTACGTATTCCATAATAAGTATCTCCTTTAAATTTTTTATTGATTTTCTGTATTTTAACTTGTTGAACCCATCCGCTGTTTCGGTTGTGAATTGGAAAACAGTTTACAGCTCATCCTGAATATGAGAGTGGCTGTTACATGGTAAACGAAGACCGCATATTTTTCACGAACTTAACAGGGAGACTCCAAACCTAATCTAGATTTCATCACCAATCTTATAATTACCCATCCATTTCACGATTTCAGGGTCCGTATGAGAAAAGAACAAACTCTTGCCCGTATCTAACGAACTAATATTTTCCATATCCTCTTGACTTAAATCAAAATCGAAGATATTGAAGTTTTCAATCATCCTTTCCTTATGAACGGATTTTGGAATCGCAATGACTCCTCTTTGTGTTAGCCAACGTAAAACTACCTGGGCAACAGATTTATTGTGCTTACCAGCGATTGATACTAAAATTCCATTCTGGAAGAGGTTATTTTTCCCTTCCGCAAATGGTCCCCACGACTCAATTTGAACGTTGTTCTCTTTCATGACTTTTTGACTCACGATTTGCTGGTTAAAAGGATGTGTTTCAACCTGATTTACTGCGGGAGCGACTTCATTATGAATGATTAAATCCACCAGACGATCAGGAGGGAAGTTACTAACTCCAATTGCCCTGATTTTACCTTCATGGTACAACTCCTCCATAGCTCGCCAAGAACCATAAACATCACCAAATGGCTGATGAATTAAATATAAATCTAAATAATCCAATTGCATTTTTTCTAGTGATTTTGCGAATGCTTTCTGTGTATTTTCGTATCCAGCATCCTGAACCCAAAGTTTTGTCGTAATAAATAGTTCTTTTCTAGGGACACCACTTCGTTTAATGGCTTTTCCCACTGCTTCCTCATTCAAATAAGTAGCAGCCGTATCAATTAAGCGATAACCTGCTTTAATAGCATCGTAGACAGCCTGTTCACATTGGCCATGATCTTCGATTTGAAAAACACCAAAGCCCAGTACTGGCATCTCCACACCATTGTTCAATATAACTTTTTGCATAAAATGATCCTCCAGTGCTCTTATTTTGTGTCAAGCCACTTCATCTCATATTGGATTTACAGTTTTAGCAAGCTTGTGCTAATATTAGCCTACTACCTTCGTGTTACACGAAGTCAACACTTTTGATTAATTGAAATTAATCAATGAGGAACTAAAGTACAAACTGATACATTTAAGTTAGCTTTTCTGTACATCGTTCTTTTCGGGATTAAATAATAGCAACTTGAACATTGACCATCCTATCACCTTCGGGTAACACGAATGCAAGTGGTTTTATAATTTTTTGGGGGAAGTGAGTAAAAATGTATACTGTGAAGGAAGTGTCCAAACTATTAGATCTGACTGAACATACCGTTCGTTTCTATACGGATAAAGGGTTAGTTCCAAGCGTACAGCGTGACAAAAACAACAATCGCCTTTTCAATCAAGAATCAATCAACTGGCTTATAGGTGTTAAATTTCTGAAACAATGTGGTATGTCGGTGGAAGACATTAAATCCTATGTAGATTTATGTTTGGAAGGTAATAGCACCATTCAGGAACGATATGAAATCATTCTGAAGCAGAATAAGATAGCTCAGGCTCAATTAGAGGAAGCAAAACGAACAGTAAAATATATGGAAGAGAAGGCAAGCCATTACCTTGATATTATCAATGGTGTGATGCCAGATGATATGAATCCTAGAGATTGGGAGTCAAAATATGCTAATAACCAGCTTAAAAAAAGTACAAGTTGATTTTCAAATGGAAATCGGCTTTTCCTATGTATTCAAAATTAATAACCAACCAATTTGTGAAGGAATGTACTTAAACTAAACTGCCCCGTTAGTTTAAGTGTATTACTTTACAATCTCAATAGAGTAAAGCCTATTGAGACATATTCAAATCATAAGACTTGTATCAAAGTACTTAACGTTGTAAATCCGCATTTTCCTGACTCTACCCCATTTTGGGTATACCCAGTCACTTTAATCGTTAAATTGCACCTGTTTGAGCTGTCCGTTTTTTTAAAACCAATAATTCAAAGACAAATCCTCATCAATCTCATCAATAAATTTAAGGAGTGCTATAACGTGATTGCAAATTAATTTGCTTTCACTCTTATTTAAGACTACATTATCGTGTGCGTAGCTTTCGTCATTTCTTACGTTGTTAAAGTTATTTAAGAGGTTTGTATTGGCCTTTAAAATTTGTAGTGTCATGTTCGATTCGATAACTCCGCTATCTTCGACATGCTTTCGATACTTGGCTAACAATGTATGTAACGAATCTTTCTTCACATATTCTAATTTATGCCTTTTACATAACTCTCTGAAGAAACGAATACTGAACGTATGCAATCTATCTAATGCCAGTTGCGGTTGATCATCTTGAAGCTTACTTCTAATTTCACTCGATAATATTTGAATAGCTTCAGAATTAACTACACTTAATTGTAAAAGAACATCCGAATCTTCGACTGTATCAAAATCTCTCGATAAGTCGGGTATGAATAAGACTCCTTTAATATCGAAACCTGCGTTACCAGGGATAAGTCTATCGCAAATAATTTCAACCTTTCTTTCTGCAGTTGAATTTAATTTATCTAAAATAGCTGGGTTTACGGAAAACTTAATGTTTACACCTTTCGCATTCCATCTACCTTTTCCATTAACATAATAAGAAGTGCCTAGATCATCAATCGTAATATCCGCCTTTTGTAGATACCCATATAGTTCTAACTCGTTATCCCTTTTTAGTTCCCCTAATACTCCGCTGAGTAACTTTTCTTCTGTAAACGGTAATTCATATGTAAAATCGCTCATTGTTCAATCCCCCTATTTTATCTTACATTATACGGTTTCTATCAATTTAAAAGGATTTAGCATAATTTTCTAAAAACCCCCCTTAACTATTTGCATCGTTTCTTCAATAAGGAATTCCACAAAAAAGAGCGTTAATCCTGCTGGTCAACGCACCCGTTAGTACTTACCTATGCTCCTTAATATTTTTTGTAGTATAATTTGAGTATAGATAAGGTTTTTCAGTTTTAAAAGTAGTTGCTTAAAGGAGTGAGAATTATGGGGGAAGCATGGGAAGAATTTAAAGTAAAAATAATGAAAAAATATCCTGAAAAAGATTGGTATTATGGTCCTGACTATGACCCTAAAAAGGTAGTTTTAAGATATGGTAAAATGAAAACATTAGAACAAATAAATGCATGGGATAATCACAGGTACGGAAACCCTGATGATAAAATAGTTCGAGCAATCATTTTGCGTAAAGGTCTTATTGGTGCAAGTGCTATTAGCGCTATTGGATATGGTGGATATAAGTTAATCTCACACTTAAAGTCTAAAAATGATGATAAGAAGAAAAAAGAAAAAGAAATGCTCTAGTCTAAAGTAAAGGCTAGAGCTTTTTTAATTTTTGACTATATAGAATGATATCGCTTTAACACTGATTCTTACGTTAATTCAAGAACCAACATTAAGTGATGTCAATACGCAACAGTTTTGAATCGCCCTTCTTCAACTATCCTGCCCCTTTAGCTTAATAAGGATTTCAACAAAGATATCTATTTCATCCGGGGTATACACCTAGGTATTTAAGATTCTAAGTCAAAACTCCCCGTTTCAATAAGGATCCCTTCTTTATGAAGCCTTTTATAATTATATGGAATTCGGCTTAATTCCTCACACTTTTCATTCCATATAATATTAATAAACCGAGATGCTTCTTGAAGGAAACATTCCGGATTCACATTCTCGTAACAATAACCTTCGTTAGGATATGTTTCCCCGCATCCGAATAACTCTAGAACATCTTCTTCGATTGCAATTGCACCAATCCTAAACTCATAAAGGGAATACAACTCGATAAGGAAATTAGTAAAGTCTTTTATTTCCTCTTTTTTTATTCCGATTTGGTCCAATTCAAACGCATCGAAGATAGATCCATAAAACCAGAAATTTACCATAATTGAATTTGAAGAAACCATTTCAATTTGTAAAGTCGCTTTTCGTTTCCTTGGTAAGTGAACGAATACTCTTAATTTTAATGAATGTATAAAATTTGTTTCTGGATCTTCCGCATCAAAGGGATAGCCTCTATCAAAAAAATCAATAATTTCATCAACGTTTTCGTCAATTATTTCAACCTTAGTCGTTAGCTTTGGCAACTTATTTATAATATCCTGTATTGCTTTCGATTTCACTTCCATTTCTTTAAATTCCAATAAGAAGCTAACTTCAAGAAAAGGTCCGCCTTGCCACCATTGGGGCCAATCCATTATGATTCCTCCTAAATCCGGGAAAATCTCTCTATTTTGATATGCTTCTTAAGCTAACCTGCCCCGTTTGTCGCATAAGAAAAGCACCCTAGTTTGGCAGCCGCTCTGGAACATAAGCATCCTTTGCTAAACAACCAGGTACTACAACGACCTACAACTAGCCATTTTTATCTTCTCTTTTTATTAAAATTTTTATAATTTGGCTCGTTGAAATAATAAGTGTAAACGCTAAAATAAAAGTTGACCACTTTAGCGGTTTTCGCTAACCAAAAAGTTGACCACCCTTAACACCCATCCCTTATCATAAGTTTGTCGAGAACTGTATGATTTGGGAGGAAA
>NZ_JAIVAP010000010.1 GCF_020171945.1 Bacillus infantis
GATTATGTTAAAAACCCAGGACTGCACAGGTCGATTCTCGGAGACGGTATGGCCACCATCATATCCGCGCTGATCGGCGGACCTCCTAAGACGACTTACGGTGAAAATATCGGCGTCCTTGCGATCACCAGAGTGTACAGTGTATATGTGCTGGCAGGTGCCGCTGTAGTTGCAACTGTGTTCGGCTTCATCGGAAAAATCACTGCGCTGATCGCTTCCATCCCGACACCGGTGATGGGAGGGGTTTCCATCCTGCTGTTCGGCATCATCGCATCATCAGGTCTGAGAATGCTGGTTGACAGCAAGGTGGACTTTGGGGACAAACGCAATCTGGTCATCTCATCTGTCATCCTGGTCATTGGGATTGGCGGAGCCCATGTAACGCTTGGCGGATTAAATCTGGAAGGCATGGCGCTGGCAGCAATCTGCGGCGTAGTGCTCAACCTGATCCTGCCGGGCAAACCGCAAATTGAAGAAGATATGTTTGAAGCGGAAACCGAAAAAAAAAGTAATGTTGCATAGATAAGACACTTTTTAAAAAAGTCCAGAGAGGCTTGCAAGGGTGTTGATGTGCTGCGGGAGGAAGCTCGGCTGCTTTTTCCCGTGCAGTATGGCATGTTGACTTTTCAGCACCCTGAACCTTGTTCAGGGTGCTTTTTTTACAGCCTTGCCCGCCTCCGTTAAGGGGGAAGCAAAGATGAAAGATCTGCTTACGATGAATGAGCTGAGCATAACGGAAATCGGGGAGATTCTGAAACAGGCCCAGGAGTTTGCTGAAGGAGCAGTCTGGAGGCCTACTTCACAGTCCTTCGTTGCCAATCTCTTCTTTGAGGCAAGCACAAGGACCAAGTGCAGCTTCGAAGTTGCCGAGAGGAAGCTTGGCCTTGATGTGATCCCTTTTGAAGCAGGGACTTCAAGCGTCCAGAAGGGCGAATCGCTTTATGACACGGTGAGGACACTTGAATCCATCGGTGTCGATGCGGTGGTCATCCGCCATCAGGAGGAAGATTATTTCAGCGCACTTTCCGGCAGGATAGGCATCCCGGTCCTGAATGCAGGTGACGGCTGCGGCCACCATCCAACCCAGTCACTGCTGGATCTGCTGACGATCCGGCAGGAGTTCGGCCGCTTTGAAGGCTTGAAGGTGGCCATCATCGGAGACATCCTTCACAGCAGGGTGGCAAGGTCCAATGCTGAAGCACTGGCAAGGCTGGGGGCAGAAGTTGTATTTTCGGGGCCCGAGGAATGGTTTGATCCTTCCTTCAGCCATTCTGGAAGCTTTGAAGAAATCGATGAAGCGGCTGCAACTGCGGATGTGGTCATGCTGCTAAGGATACAGCATGAGCGGCATCAGGAAGGCACCGTGCAGTCAGCTGCAGAGTACCACGAAAACTACGGTCTCACAGAAGACCGGGAAAAGCGGATGAAGCAGGGAAGCATCATCATGCATCCCGCCCCGGTCAATAGAGGGGTCGAGATAGCAGACAGCCTGGTGGAATGCAGCAGGTCAAGGATTTTTAAACAGATGGAAAATGGTGTATTTGTCCGCATGGCAGTTCTGAAAAGGGCACTTGAACATAAAGAGGGGAGCGGTAAACATGAAGAAGCTGATCAAAAATGGCAGATTGCTTACTGAAAACGGAGAGCTGGTACAAAAGGATATCCTGATCGAGGAAGGAAAAATCGCAAAGGTCGGAGCTGGAATCTCCAGTCCGGATGCTGAAGTGATAGATGCAGGCGGGCTGCTGGCAGTCCCGGGCTTCGTTGACCTCCATGTACACCTGAGGGAACCGGGGGGAGAAAAAAAAGAAACGATCGAAACGGGTACCAGGGCTGCAGCACGCGGAGGCTTTACAACCATCGCCCCAATGCCGAATACAAGGCCGGTGCCTGACACGGTGGAGCAGATGGAATGGCTGAACAACAGGATTGCGGAAACGGCTCATGTAAGAGTCCTTCCTTATGCCTCGATCACGGTCAGGCAGCTTGGCAGTGAGCTGACCGATTTTGAAGGTCTGAAGCAGGCCGGCGCCTTTGCTTTTACTGATGACGGCGTGGGAGTGCAGTCTGCCGGGATGATGCTTTCTGCAATGAAAGAGGCTGCGGCCGTTGGCATGCCTGTTGTTGCGCACTGCGAAGAAAATACACTAATCAATAAAGGCTCTGTCCATGAAGGGGAGTTTTCAAGAAAGCATGCAATCAATGGGATCCCATCTGTATGCGAATCTGTACATATTGCAAGAGATGTGCTGCTGGCTGAAGCGGCTGGCTGCCACTATCATGTATGCCACATCTCTACTAAAGAATCTGTCAGGGTTGTCAGGGACAGCAAAAGGGCAGGGATTAAGGTAACTGCTGAGGTAACTCCTCACCATCTACTATTATGCGAAGACGATATCCCTGGACTTGATCCAAACTTTAAGATGAACCCGCCGCTGAGGAGCGCCAGTGACCGTGATGCACTGATAGCGGGACTTTTGGACGGTACGATCGATTTTATAGCAACCGATCACGCCCCGCATACTGCGGAAGAAAAAGGCGAAGGAATGGAGCTGGCCCCATTTGGGATCACCGGGCTTGAAACTGCCTTTCCTCTTCTCTACACACACCTGGTGCTGAAAGGAATCCTCACTTTAAAACAGCTGGCCGATTTTATGACAATCAAGCCTTCGGAAGCTTTCGGCCTGCCATACGGAAAACTGGAAGAAGGTTCTTTTGCCGACCTGGTGCTGGTTAATCTGGATCTTGAGCAGAACATCGATCCGCAGGAATTTTTATCAAAAGGAAAAAATACCCCGTTTTCAGGCTGGAGCTGCAAAGGATGGCCGGTTCTGACAATAGCCGGCGGAAGAACGGTATGGGCGAAGGAGAGTGTCAACGCATGAAGAAACAGCTGATCTTGGAAGATGGAACCATTTTTATCGGAGATGGATTCGGGAGCGATTCAGCCGCTTTTGGCGAGGTGGTATTCAATACAGGTATGACAGGATATCAGGAAATCCTCTCTGACCCTTCATACTGCAGCCAGATCGTGGTGCTGACTTACCCCTTGATCGGGAATTATGGCATCAACAGGGATGATTTTGAAAGCATTCTGCCGGCGATTCACGGATTCATAGTCAAAGAAGCCGCTGAATTTCCTTCTAACTGGAGGAACGAGCACTCTTTAGGAGATTATCTTGAAGCGAAAGGCATTCCTGGAATAGCAGGGATCGACACAAGGAAACTGACAAGAATCATCCGGAAGCACGGGACTTTAAAAGGGAGCATATGCCCGATTGAACAGGATCCTTCCGAAGTGATTGAAAAGCTGAGATATGCTGTCCTTCCCCGCGACCAGGTGAAAAGGGTATCAACGAAGACAGCCTACCCTTCCCCGGGCCGCGGCCGCAGGGTCGTGCTTGTGGATTATGGGATGAAGCATGGAATTCTCAGGGAGCTGAACAGGCGCGGCTGTGATGTGATCGTTGTGCCATACCACACAACAAGCGAGGAGATCCTCAGCCTGAGCCCTGACGGGGTTATGCTCTCAAATGGGCCTGGGGACCCGAAAGATGTAAAGGAAGCCATCCCGATGATCCAGGGGCTGCTCGGGAAGGTCCCATTGTTTGGAATCTGCCTCGGCCACCAGCTGTTTGCCCTTGCTTGCGGCGCTGATACAGAGAAACTGAAGTTCGGCCACAGAGGGTCCAATCATCCTGTAAAAGAACTTAAAACCGGGAAAGTGGCGCTGACTTCACAAAACCACGGATACTCAGTCAATGAAGAGTCCATTGCGGGAACACCACTTGAAGTGACGCATATCGCGCTTAATGACGGAACAGTTGAAGGGCTGAAGCATAAATATGTGCCGGCATTCACGGTCCAGTATCATCCTGAAGCCTCTCCAGGGCCTGAGGATGCCAATAATCTCTTTGAACAATTTCTGCAAATGATCGAATCTGAGAAACGGGAAGGTGCTGCAGCATGCCAAAGCGTACAGATATAAAAAGCATTCTAGTAATCGGGTCGGGGCCCATTGTCATCGGGCAGGCGGCGGAATTCGACTATGCCGGGACACAGGCCTGCATAGCGCTGAAAGAAGAAGGATATAGGGTCATCCTTGTCAACTCGAATCCGGCTACCATCATGACAGATACTGAGATAGCCGATGCAGTCTATATTGAACCCCTGACGCTTGAGTTTGTCAGCAGGATCATCCGCAAAGAGCGCCCTGATGCGATCGTTCCAACCCTGGGAGGGCAGACCGGCTTGAACCTGGCAGTCGAGCTGTCTAAAGCAGGCGTGCTTGAAGAGTGCGGTGTGGAAGTGCTCGGCACAAAGCTGTCAGCCATTGAAAAAGCGGAAGACCGCGATTTGTTCCGGAATTTAATGAATGAATTGGGCGAGCCGGTCCCTGAAAGTGAAATCATCCATAGCATTGATGAAGCCCTTGAATTTGCCGGGCAGATCGGCTATCCGGTGATCGTCCGCCCTGCTTTTACACTTGGCGGAACAGGCGGAGGCATCTGCCACGATGAAGAAGAGCTGCTGGAAACTACGGCGAGCGGCCTGAAAAACAGCCCTGTCACCCAGTGCCTTCTGGAGAAGAGCATTGCCGGCTTCAAGGAAATAGAATACGAGGTTATGAGAGATTCCAACGATAATGCAATCGTTGTCTGCAATATGGAAAACATCGATCCGGTAGGCGTCCATACAGGGGATTCCATCGTTGTCGCCCCGAGCCAGACCTTAAGCGACCGTGAATACCAGCTGCTCCGCAATGTATCGCTGAAAATCATCCGCGCCCTTGAAATCGAGGGAGGCTGCAATGTTCAGCTTGCACTGGATCCATACAGTTTTGACTACTATATTATTGAAGTGAATCCTCGTGTGAGCCGCTCTTCTGCGCTGGCTTCCAAGGCAACAGGCTATCCGATTGCCAAGCTGGCTGCGAAGATTGCCGTTGGCCTGACGCTTGATGAAATGATGAACCCGGTCACCGGAAAAACGTATGCGTGCTTTGAGCCTGCCCTTGATTATATTGTCACAAAGATCCCGCGCTGGCCTTTTGATAAATTTGAGTCAGCCAATCGCTCGCTCGGCACGCAGATGAAAGCAACCGGTGAAGTAATGGCCATCGGGCGGACATTTGAAGAGTCACTGCTTAAGGCCATCAGGTCGCTGGAAGCCAATGTATACCATTTTGCTTTGAATAATCCTGAGGAAATCGATGATGCTCTTATGGAAAAGCGGATCCGCAAAGCAGGCGATGAGAGGCTGTTCTATATCTCTGAAGCTCTGCGGCGGGGAGTAACGATCGAAACCATCCATGAGTGGAGCCAGATCGACTTATTCTTCCTTTATAAAATGAACAAAATCGTTTCCTTTGAACAGATTCTCTCTGACAAACGGTTTGATCTGGAGACCGCGAAAAAAGCAAAGGAAATGGGCTTTTCTGACCTGGTGATTGCCGGGCTTTGGGATGCCTCAGAGCAGGAGGTCTACAGCTGGCGGAAGGAAAATGGCATCGTACCGGTATATAAGATGGTCGATACTTGTGCAGCTGAGTTCGAATCAGAAACACCTTATTATTACGGAACCTATGAAGAAGAAAACGAGTCTATCGTTACAGACAGGAAAAGCATTGTCGTGCTCGGGTCCGGACCCATCCGCATCGGGCAGGGAATAGAGTTCGACTATGCAACCGTGCACTCTGTATGGGCAATTAAAGAAGCAGGCTATGAAGCAATCATCATCAATAATAACCCGGAAACCGTTTCTACAGACTTCAGTATCTCTGACAAACTTTATTTTGAACCCCTGACGATTGAGGATGTTATGCATATCATTGATCTGGAAAAACCAGAGGGGGCAGTTGTCCAATTCGGGGGCCAGACAGCGATCAATCTTGCAGCAGAGCTTGTGAAGCGCGGGGTGAAAATCCTCGGGACATCACTTGAAAACCTTGACCGTGCTGAGGACAGGGACAAATTTGAAATGGCGCTGACAGACCTGGGGATTCCCCAGCCGCAGGGGAAGACAGCTTTCTCTGCAGAAGATGCGGCCGTGATTGCTGCTGAAATCGGCTATCCTGTCCTAGTCCGCCCTTCGTATGTCCTGGGAGGCAGGGCGATGGAGATTGTCTATAAAGAAGAAGAACTGCTTCATTATATGAGAAATGCGGTCAGAGTGAATCCGGATCATCCTGTCCTGATCGACCGCTACCTGACAGGCAAGGAAATTGAAGTTGATGCGATCTCTGACGGGGAAAGAGTCGTCATCCCGGGCATCATGGAGCATATCGAGCGGGCAGGCGTCCACTCGGGCGACAGCATCGCCGTATACCCGCCTCAAAATCTGACAGATGAAGTGAAAGCCAAACTGGCCGAATATACAGAAAAGCTGGCAAAGGGCCTCGGCATCATCGGTCTCCTGAATATCCAGTATGTGGTGGCAAAGGGAGAGGTGTTTGTCCTGGAAGTGAATCCGCGGTCCAGCCGGACAGTTCCATTCCTGTCTAAAATCACCAATGTCCCGATGGCTAATATAGCAACAAAGGTAATCCTTGGCCAGTCGCTTGAAAGCCAGGGGTATGAGTCAGGTCTTGTACCGGAAAAGCAGGGCGTATATGTAAAGGTGCCGGTGTTCTCCTTTGCAAAGCTGAGGCGGGTAGACATCACGCTCGGCCCTGAGATGAAGTCGACAGGCGAAGTTATGGGGAAAGATCATACCCTTGAAAAAGCTTTATATAAAGGTCTTGTCGCATCAGGGATGAAAATCAGCGGGTACGGAAATGTCCTGATGACAGTGGCCGATAAAGATAAAGAAGAAGCGCTGGCACTTGCCAGGAGGTTTGCCGAAATCGGCTATCAGGTAATGGCGACAAGCGGTACAGCAGGGTATTTCTCTGCTGCAGGCATTCCAGTGAAAGTTGTCGACAAAATCGGGGCAGAAGGCCCTGACCTGCTGGATGTCATCCGCAATGGAGAGGCACAGCTGGTCATCAATACGCTGACAAAAGGAAAGCAGCCGGCGCGCGACGGCTTCCGGATCCGCAGGGAATCAGTAGAAAACGGCATCGCATGCCTGACATCCCTGGATACGGCTGAAGCGATTCTCCAGGTAATTGAATCAATGAACTTCTCAGCAGAGGCGATGATGCCAGGCAGCCATGAGAAGAAGGCGGTCCTTCTATGATCAGAAAGGAACTCTGCACGATTGTTTCACATAAAGAAATCAGCAAAGATATTTATGAGCTCACCTTAAAAGGTGAGCTTGTCAATGAGATGGAGACTGCTGGCCAGTTCGTCCATCTAAAGGTATCAAACGGATATGATCCGCTTTTAAGAAGGCCGATTTCAATTGCAGAAATCAATAAAAGCAGCCAGACCTTTACAATGATATACAGGGCAGAAGGCAGGGGCACTATTCTGCTGGCTTCAAAGCAGACAGGCGAAAAGGTCGATGTCCTTGGTCCGCTGGGCAATGGCTTTCCTGATGAGGAAGCCCGCACTGGCCAGACAGCCCTCCTTGCAGGCGGGGGGATTGGTGTGCCGCCCTTATATGAGTTGTCGCAAAGGCTGAAGGCGCGGGGCGTCAAGGCGGTACATGTGCTTGGATTTCAATCGGCTGAACAAGTGTTTTATGAAAAGGAATTTTCAGTGCTGGGACAAACGTTTATTGCAACCGCGGATGGAACATACGGATCAAGGGGATTTGTGACCGACGTCATTGTTCGGGAAGAATTGGAATTTGATGTGCTGTATGCCTGCGGGCCGACACCAATGCTGAAGGCGCTGGAACATGCCTATCAGGACAAAAAGGTCTTTTTATCGCTGGAAGAGCGGATGGGCTGCGGCCTTGGGGCATGCTTTGCCTGTGTCTGCCATACGGCTGACGATCCCGAAGGCTGCAGCTATAAAAAAGTCTGCACAGACGGGCCTGTATTCAGGGCAGGGGAGGTTGTGCTATGAGTATGCTGAATGTTGACTTGCCGGGATTAACCCTTAAGAATCCGGTAATGCCCGCTTCCGGCTGCTTTGGATTCGGTAAGGAATACAGCGGGTTGTATGATTTAAGCCTGCTGGGAGCCATTATGATCAAAGCAACCACTCTTGAGCCGAGATTCGGGAATCCGACTCCGAGGGTCGCGGAAACACCTGCCGGGATGCTGAATGCAATCGGCCTTCAAAACCCGGGGCTTGATAATGTGCTTATGGAGGAGCTTCCAAGACTGGAGCAATATGATGTTCCGATTATCGCCAATATAGCAGGCAGCACGGAAGAAGATTATATAGAAGTGGCCAGTGAGCTGTCAAAAGCGTCAAACGTTAAGGCTTTGGAGCTTAATATCTCGTGTCCGAATGTCAAGACGGGGGGCATTGCTTTCGGGACCATCCCGGAAGTTGCAAAGAACCTGACAAAGAAAGTGAAAGCTGTTTCTTCTGTACCTGTGTATGTAAAACTGTCCCCTAATGTCACAAATATTACAGAGATGGCTAAAGCCGTTGAAGAAGGCGGTGCAGATGGTCTTACCATGATCAATACGCTTCTTGGCATGAGGATGGATCTGAACACTGGCCGCCCTATCCTTGCCAACCGGACGGGAGGCCTTTCTGGGCCATCAATAAAGCCTGTGGCGTTAAGGATGATCTATGAAGTGAGCCAGCAGGTGGATCTGCCCATCATCGGAATGGGCGGAGTGGAAACAGCGGAGGATGTGATCGAGTTCTTTTATGCAGGAGCTTCAGCTGTTGCGGTCGGAACGGCCAATTTCGTCGATCCTTTTGTCTGTCCAAACATTATAGATGAGCTTCCAGGACTGCTGGAGAAGCTTGGTTTCGAGCATATTAGCGAATGTACGGGAAGGAGCTGGGGCAAGCATGAAAAATCCGCTTATCATCGCGCTTGATTTTGCCGGAAAGGAAGAAGTTCGATCGTTCATCGGTAAATTTCCGGAAGAAAAATTATATGTAAAAGTGGGCATGGAGCTTTTTTACCAGGAGGGACCTGATATGGTCCGGGAACTGAAGGCGGAAGGGCATGAAGTGTTCCTGGATTTGAAGCTCCATGATATTCCTAATACAGTCGGCAGCGCCATGCGCAGGATTGCCGGCCTTGGCTGCGACCTGGTCAATGTTCATGCAGCCGGCGGCAGCGAAATGATGAAAGCCGCTCTTGAAGGGCTTGAAGAAGGGACAGCAGCCGGCAAAAAAAGGCCGCTTTGCATAGCGGTGACACAGCTAACCAGCACTTCAGAGAAACAGATGCGGGCAGAGCAGCTGATCCCGGTTCCCCTCAATGATTCTGTTATTCATTATGCTGGGCTTGCCAGACAGTCCGGGCTTGATGGCGTCGTCTGCTCCCCGCATGAAGCAAAGCTCCTGAACAGCCGTTTTGGAGAAGAGTTCCTGACAGTGACGCCCGGCATCCGTCTGGCAGAAGAGTCGGCAGGGGATCAAAAGAGGATCAGCACACCGGTATTTGCAAGGCAGGAAGGAGTCTCGGCCATTGTGGTAGGCCGTTCCATCACAAGAGCAGCTGATCCGTATGAAGCTTATCTGTCATTTAAAAATCAATGGGAGGGCGTTTTGTCATGAAAAAAACAATTGCTGAAAGACTGCTGGAAATAGGAGCGGTTGCTCTGCAGCCTTCCGAGCCTTTTACCTGGTCATCGGGCCTGCTTTCGCCCATCTACTGCGATAACCGCCTGACGATGTCATATCCTGAGGTGCGCAGGGAGATTGCTGAAGGGCTCAAAGTGCTTATAGAAAAGCATTTTCCGGAAGCTGAGATTATAGCCGGAACCGCGACAGCAGGCATCCCTCATGCTGCCTGGGCAAGCGATTTGCTGGAGCTGCCGATGTGCTATGTGCGTTCAAAAGCGAAGGAGCATGGAAAAGGAAAGCAAATTGAAGGAAAGGCGGAAAAAGGGCAGAAAGTGGTTGTTGTTGAAGATCTTATTTCAACTGGAGGCAGCGTCATCACAGCTGTTGAAGCTCTTCGTGAAGCAGGCTGTGAAGTGCTTGGGGCTGTATCTATCTTTACATATGAACTGAAGCAGGGTGATCAGAAGCTTGCTGAAGCAGGGATAAAGTCGTATTCCCTGGCAACTTTTACAGAGCTTGCGGAGACAGCAAGGGAGAAAGGCTATATCACATCCGGCGAAATCTCTGCCCTTTCGGAATGGAGAGAGAATCCAGCCGAATGGGGTGCGGTCAGGAAATAATAAAAAGGAAGCAGAATCTTAGGACTCTGCTTCCTTTTCATTTTGCCAGCTTTACTGCATTTTCTTTAGAGCCAAAACAGTTTCCTCGTCAGGTGTTACATATACTGTCTGCTGATTGTCGTAGATGACAAATCCGGGCTTTGCACCGCTTGGCTTTTTGACATGGCGCACCTGGGTATAGTCAACCGGCACCGAGCCAGAGCTGCGGGCCTTGCTGAAATAGGCAGCCAGCTTTGCGGCTTCAAGTATCGTTTCATCGGAAGGAGTTTTATCCCTGATGACGACATGGGAGCCTGGAATATCCTTTGTATGAAGCCAGATTTCATCTCTGGCAGCAAGCTTATTGGTCAGATAGTCATTTTGCTTGTTATTCTTTCCGACATAAATTTCTGTGCCGTCCGTTGCGGTATATCTGTCCAGGACAGGCTTTGCATTGGCTGTTTTTTTGTTCTGTTTTTTCTGGCGGATGCGTATATATCCG
Organism: Bacillus infantis; assembly: GCF_020171945.1. GTDB lineage: Bacteria > Bacillota > Bacilli > Bacillales > Cytobacillaceae > Bacillus_AB > Bacillus_AB infantis_A. Next base: position 10,692 of record NZ_JAIVAP010000010.1, read on the forward strand.
CCCTCTGCCAGCTCTTCTCGTATTTCTTCGATATCCTTAGTGGATGCTGCTTCAACCTGCTGCATGAGCGATTCGAAGTATGCGGCCTCTTCCTTCGCTTTATCGATCTGCTCTTTTACGATGCCTGCGGCTGTTTTAGCTTTCTGATATCTTGTGAAAAATTTCTGCGCATTCTCTGAAGGGGTTTTTTGCGGATTGAGCGGGATGACAATCGTCGCGCCGTTTTCATCATAATAGTTGATGACCTCGATTTCCTTCATGCCTTTTTCAGCTGCATACAGATTGGCTGTGAGCAGTTCCCCGGACAGCTGGTACTGATCGGCGTTCCTGGCTTCCTCCAGCGTTTTTTCAAGCTTCTCAATCTTTTTCTCGTTTTTCTCTTTTTCATTAATAATGAAGCGCTCAAGGTCATTTCCCTGCTGCTTGACGCGGTCCCTTTCGGCTTTACCGAAATAAAACCGGTCCAGCATCCCGCTCAAGGTCTCGAAAGTCCTGCTCTCGCCGCCTGTGTGCTCCAGGGGGAACAGATAGAAGTTTTCTTTTTGCCCTGCCGTAATGGCTGGTGTATATTCATGATCTTTGATTGGGCCGAGCAATTCCATAAATGCCTTTGGGATTGTATTCCGGTTGCTCATCCCTGCACGCTTGACAGCTTCTTTCGCAAAAAGAGGAGAAATACCCGCAAATTGTTCAACAAGCTGCTTATCCATTTTCCCGGCATTAAAATCAAGCCTTCTGAGTATATCTTCTTCCCCGAGCTCCAGCGGATTGATTTTATTCTGCTCCGGCGGGCTTACATACTCCTGGCCCGGCAGTATGGCCCTGTGGCTGTTCAGTGCATATGAAACATGCTTGATGCTGTCAAGGATCATATTGCGGCCTTTATCTACAAGTACGATATTGCTGTGGCGCCCCATGATTTCCACAATCAGCTGTTTGTATGAGATATCGCCGATCTCATTCCGCCCTTTTACATCAAGGATGAGAATTCTGTCCAGGCCTGCCTGGCGGATATCCTCGAGTATGTAGCCTTCCAGATGCTTGCGGAGCAGCATGCAGAACATAGGGGGCTCACTCGGGTTGTCGTAAGCCTCATTTGTAAGCTGGGCCCGCGCATAGCTTGGATGGGCGGAGAGCAGCAGCTTATGGTTTTTTCCATTCGCCCTGATGACGAGTACAATTTCGTTTTTGAACGGCTGGTGGATTTTATTGATCCGCCCGCCCTGCAATGTATCTGAGAGCTCATGTGCCATGGCTCTTGTAAACAATCCATCAAATGACATAAGGAACATCCTTTTCTTTTGTCCGGCTGGGAATGGTCCCAATCCGGGTAAGTATTTTCAGCGCCAGTTTGATGCAGCGCTTTTTTGTTTCTAATATCTTATTTTATCAAAAATCCCGCAAGATTGCTCATTCTTCCCCTGGCTTCTGGCATTTTTTTGGACAGGTCTGAATAAGATTTCTTAGAGCGGAGTGGGACAGCTTTGCGCCAGTAACTGCCGCAGGGCTGGAAGACGGGGGAATTCATTCAGATCGAGCAGGATTTCTGTCATGGCCTGCTTCAAGGAGGCAGGCTCCCATAGAATTTTAAAGGAGGAAGAGTGATGGCCGGATGAAGTTCCATGAGATGAATGAAAGAGAAGTGGAAGAAGCATTAAATACGAATTTTTCGGCTGGGCTGACCGATGAAGATGTGAAAAAACGGAGGAATCAGCATGGCTTCAATGAACTGGCAGAAGGGGAAAAGCAGTCGGCCCTGCTGCTGTTTTTCAGCCAGTTCAAAGATTTCATGGTGCTGGTCCTGCTTGCGGCCACTCTTGTTTCAGGGCTGTTGGGAGAATATATTGATGCGATTGCCATTATTGCAATTGTCATCATTAATGGTTTGCTGGGCTTTTTCCAGGAAAGGAAAGCAGAGAAATCACTTTCTGCTTTAAAGGAATTGTCCGCACCGCAGGTACAGGTTCTCCGCGGCGGCAAGTGGGTCAGGGTACCCTCCAAGGAGGTAGTGCCAGGTGACCTGCTGAAGTTTTCGAGCGGCGACCGGATTGGTGCAGACATCAGGCTGATTGAATCCAAAAGCCTTGAAATTGAAGAGTCGGCTTTGACGGGTGAGTCGGTTCCTGTCCAAAAGACAACTGCCTCTTTAAAGGCCGATAACCCGGGGCTTGGCGATATGGAAAATATGGCTTTTATGGGCACGATGATTACCAGGGGCAGCGGTGTTGGAGTGGTCGTCGCTACTGGCATGAAGACAGCGATGGGCCAGATAGCCGATTTGCTTCAGAATGCCGAAACGATGGAAACGCCCCTTCAGCGCAGGCTGGAGCAGCTTGGTAAAATTCTGATTACTGCCGCTCTCCTACTGACAGTCCTGGTCGTCCTGGTCGGCGTCATACAGGGCCACGAACTGTACACGATGTTCCTCGCAGGCGTTTCACTTGCGGTCGCAGCCATTCCTGAGGGACTGCCTGCCATTGTAACGGTTGCCTTATCGCTTGGCGTCCAGCGGATGATCAAGAAAAATGCCATTGTGAGGAAACTTCCTGCTGTAGAAACGCTGGGATGCGCTTCTGTCATCTGCTCCGATAAAACTGGAACGATGACGCAGAACCAAATGACGGTCACCCATCTTTGGAGCGGAGGGAAACAGTGGACGGTGGACGGAATCGGCTATGAGCCTTCAGGAAACTTTTATTGTGATGATAAGCGGGTGGATGTGAAGGCCCAGAAGTCGCTCCAGCAGATGCTGATGTTCGGGCTGCTTTGCAATCATGCGGAGCTTGCAGAGAAAAAAGGGGAATACAGCATCGATGGAGACCCTACAGAAGGAGCTCTCCTCGTAGCTGCTATGAAGGCTGGCTACAGGAGGGAAAGCCTGATGGACCAGTACCAGGTCCTCAATGAGTTTCCTTTTGATTCGGCCAGGAAAATGATGAGCATCATCGTTAAAGACAGGAACGGCAGGCAGTTCATTGTGACAAAGGGTGCCCCGGATGTTCTGGCCGGCATCAGCGATTCTATCCTCTGGAATGATAAGCGCCAGCTGATGACAGGCGAAATGAAAAAAGTGGTGCAGGAGGCGATCGACGGACTGGCTTCCCAGGCGCTGAGGACTATTGCCATCGGATTTAAGGAGCTTCCGGCAAACCAGGTGGTCCTGGATGAAAAAGAAGCAGAAAAAAACCTGACACTGATCGGCCTCCAGGGCATGATCGATCCTCCCCGCCCCGAAGTGAGGACAGCGGTGAAGGAGTGCAGGGAAGCAGGCATTAAAACGGTGATGATTACGGGCGACCATGTGATCACTGCCAAGGCGATTGCCAAACAGCTGGGCATCCTGACAGGCAGCAGCAAGGTTCTGGACGGCAAGGCGCTCTCTGAAATGTCCGTAGGGCAGCTCGAGGATGTGGTTGATGAGGTTTCCGTTTTTGCAAGGGTGTCGCCAGAGCATAAGCTTAAAATAGTCAAAGCCCTGCAAAATAAAGGTCATATCGTTGCAATGACAGGCGATGGGGTCAATGATGCGCCTGCCATCAAAGCGGCAGATATCGGAGTGGCCATGGGCATTACAGGAACAGATGTGGCGAAGGAAGCCTCGGCCCTTGTCCTCCTGGACGATAACTTCGCCACGATTAAGGCAGCAATCAAGGAAGGGCGGAATATCTATGAAAATATCCGCAAGTTCATCAGATATCTCCTTGCCTCTAACGTGGGTGAAATACTGGTGATGCTCTTTGCAATGCTTCTTGCCTTGCCGCTGCCGCTTGTTCCTATCCAGATTCTCTGGGTCAATCTTGTTACAGACGGGCTCCCGGCAATGGCCCTCGGACTTGACCAGCCGGAGGATGATGTGATGAAAAGGAAGCCGCGCAGCCCGAAGGAAGGCGTTTTTGCAAGGGGGCTCGGCTGGAAGGTGGTCTCCAGGGGCTTCCTGATAGGGATTGTAACACTTGCAGCATTCATGCTCGCATATAAGAACAATCCGGATCAGCTCGGATATGCCCAGACAGTGGCATTTGCCACCCTCGTCCTTGCACAGCTCATCCATGTTTTCGACTGCCGGAGCGAGAAATCAGTTCTGGCCAGGAATCCGTTCGGCAATAAATATCTGGTTTGGGCCGTAATTTCTTCGCTTCTGCTGATGATTATCGTTATCTACTACCCGCCGCTGCAGCCGATTTTCCACACGATGGCTATACAGCCTGGAGACTGGATTATGATCACAGCGCTTGCTTCCGTTCCAACTTTTTTGCTTGCCGGAACGTTTTTATTAAGAAAAACAAAATAAATTATGGTATAATCCTAAAGGTAGTAGAGAAGCCTCTATTACCTTTTCTTTTGTCTTGAAACGCCGGCAAGCTTAGCTTGCTGCTCAGCATACATAAATTTTGAGCAAGATCTGAAAGCCTCATAGCAGCTCCAGCTTTTGGGGACAGGGAAGAAAGTTGCTGTCTGCCGGGGGTGGCCCCGAAAAAAGAATGGATGTGATTTTGTGGTTTCAAGTATGACCGGCTACGGCCGGAGCAATAAAAGCACAGATGGCCTTTCGGTCACTATCGAACTGAAAACAGTGAACCACCGGTTTTCCGAGCACCAGCTCCGGATACCGAGGCAAATGATCAGACTTGAGGATAAAATCAAGAAGGTTCTAGCCTCAAGGATTAAGCGGGGCAGAGTCGAATTATTTGCCGGCATTGAAGGAGAAGGGGCCGTCAGCAGGAAAGTTAATGTTGACTGGGACCTCCTGGATGAATATTATCAATACATAATGCAGATTAAAGAAAGATATCATCTGAGCGATGGTCCGTCCATCACAGATCTGGCCAGCCGGGAGGATATGCTATCCATCCAGGAAGAGGATGCCGCGGATGGAAAGCTTGAAGCTATGGTCATCGAAGCGGTCGAGGAAGCTGCAGAGCGGCTGACTTCCATGCGGAAAGCTGAAGGAGCAGAGCTGGAAAAAGATATCCGGATCCAGCTGGATAAGCTGCAGGCCTGCCTTGCGCAGCTTAAGAACCTTGCGCCGCTGGTTATCAAGCAATATGGCGACCGGCTTGAGAAGAAAATGACTGAGTTCCTTGGCGAGCAGATTGATCAAAACCGCATCTTGGCCGAAGTGGCTGTGTTCTCTGATAAAGCCGATATCAATGAGGAAATAACGAGGCTCGAAAGCCATATCGGCCAGTTTGGAAGCACTCTTTTGCTGGATGAGCCTGTCGGCAGGAAGCTGGACTTCCTTCTCCAGGAAATGAACAGGGAAGCCAATACTATTGGATCTAAGGCCAATGATTCCTCGATTGCCAGAGAAGTGGTTGAGATAAAAAGCCTTCTGGAAAAGATGAAAGAGCAGGTCCAGAATATAGAATAAACGTTTAAAAGACTTCAATAACGGCCAAAATAAGTAACTGACGATTGGAGGACCACCATGCCGATTAAACTGATTAATATCGGGTTTGGCAATATCGTGTCAGCAAACCGGATTATTTCGATCGTAAGCCCTGAATCAGCACCGATCAAGAGAATTATCCAGGATGCCCGTGACCGGGGCTCTCTCATAGATGCGACATATGGCAGGCGGACAAGGGCTGTCATTGTGATGGACAGCGACCATGTTATTTTGTCGGCTGTCCAGCCGGAGACGGTCGCCCACCGATTAAATGACCGTGATGAAATTATTGATGAAGGGTAGGATCTGATAAATGCAGGAAAAGGGTTTACTAATCGTTCTTTCTGGTCCTTCAGGGGTAGGTAAAGGAACTGTACGAAAACAGATTTTTTCACAGCCGGATACTTCTTTTGAGTATTCGATTTCTATGACTACCAGGCTTCCGCGTGATGGCGAAGTCCATGGAGTCGATTACTTTTTTTCAAAAAGGGAAGAGTTTGAAGAGCTGATCAAACAGGAGAAGCTCCTGGAATATGCCGAGTTCGTCGGCAACTATTACGGAACTCCTGTTGATTATGTAAGGGAAACGCTGGATAAAGGAAGAGATGTGTTCCTTGAGATCGAAGTCCAGGGCGCACGGCAGGTCCGTGAAAAATTCCCTGACGGCCTGTTCATTTTCCTTATGCCGCCAAGCCTTACAGAGCTGAAAAACCGGATAACAACAAGGGGAACTGAGACAGAGGATGTTATCAAAAATCGTCTGACAGCAGCCAAAGAAGAAATTGAAATGATGAACCTGTATGATTATGTAGTTGAGAATGACCAGGTGGAACTGGCAAGCGAAAGGATCAAATCCATTGTTGTGGCTGAACATTGCCGCAGGGAACGGGTCGAGCCGCGCTATAAAAAAATGCTGGAGGTTGAATGAACATATGCTATATCCTTCTATTGACTCTTTAATGACTAAAATTGACTCTAAATATTCCCTTGTATCTGTGGCGGCAAAACGTGCCCGCAAGCTTCAGATTGATGCGAAGCCTCAGCTTGACAAATATGTGTCACATAAAAATGTCGGCAAGGCGCTTGAAGAAATTCATGCCGACGAGCTTCACTACAGACTAGGAGAAGTTCCACAGGGTGAAGAGCTGGAATAAACGTTAAAATAACAACCTGGCATGCGGGGTTGTTATTTTTTTTGCTGCTTGGACACTGGTCATGCAGGCGTTGCCACTGGACGCGGCGTTCTTAGCCTGCGCCTTTATTGGGCAAGCCGCTTCCGCATTTCGATTTGTCCAGCTCCAGCGGCTAGAGCCTCGAGTCATAAGCCACGGCAGAATTAAAGGCAAAGAACGCCTTTTATTCTGCCGCGTCTTATGCTTGTCGGCTCTGAGCAAGCCGCTTCCACATTTCGATTTGTCCAGCTCTAGGCGCTAGCCCCTCGAGTCATAAGCCAATCAGGCCAGAAGGTCAAAGAACGACCTTCCGTCCTGCTCGTCTTATGCTTGTCGGGGCTGAACAAGCGCCTTCCGCATTTCGATTTGTCCAGCTCCAGCGGCTAGAGCCTCGAGTCATAAGCCACGGCAGAATTAAAGGCAAAGGACGCCTTTTATTCTGCCGCGTCTTACTTGTCGGCTCTGAGCAAGCCGCTTCCGCATTTCAGGATAAAATAGATGAAATATATGTTCGTTTGAAGCATAATGGAGTTTAGAATATTGGGTTTGGATGGGGGTTTGGTTTATGCTGAATGGAAAAAGAATTCTCTTGTGTGTTACAGGCGGGATTGCTGTATACAAGGCGGCAGCACTGACGAGCAAGCTGACTCAGGCCGGTGCGGAGGTTAAGGTCATGATGAGTGAGTCTGCAGTGAAATTTGTGGCGCCGCTGACCTTTCAGGCGCTTTCCCGCCATGACGTATATATAGATACTTTTGATGAAAAAGACTCCAGGGTGATTGCCCATATTGACCTGGCTGATTGGGCTGACCTAATTCTGGTTGCACCGGCGACTGCCAATGTAATCGGCAAGCTGGCTAATGGGATTGCGGATAATATGATCACAACAACGCTCCTGGCTGCGACTGCGCCTGTTTGGATCGCCCCGGCAATGAATGTGCATATGTATGATCATCCGGCAGTACAGAAAAATATCAAGCTGCTTTATGAATACGGCTGCCGGTTCATTGAACCGGGTGAAGGCTATCTGGCTTGCGGATATGTCGGGAAAGGCCGCCTTGAAGAGCCGGAAAAGATCGTCAGCAATATAGAAGGATTTTTCAGGAACAGCAGAAGCCTTTCAGGAAAAAAAGTCGTGGTGACAGCAGGGCCGACAAGGGAAAAAATCGATCCTGTCCGCTATATCACCAACCATTCTTCTGGAAAGATGGGCTATGCATTGGCAGAAGAAGCCTTGAAGGCCGGTGCTGAGGTTACGCTGATTACAGGGCCGACTTCGCTGGCGAAGCCTGCCGGAGCCGCTGTCATTGATGTGGAAAGTGCAGAAGAAATGTATCAGGCTGTTGATCGTGTATTTGATGGAGCCGATATTGTCATTAAAACGGCGGCAGTTTCTGACTACCGCCCTAAAGTGGTGCGTGAAAGCAAGGTGAAGAAGCAGGATGGCGACCAGGTTCTTGAGCTTGAGAGGACTAAGGACATCCTGCTGGACCTTGGCCGCAGAAAAAAACAGCAGATTCTCATTGGATTTGCTGCTGAAACGGACCATGTTGAAGAATATGCCAGAAAAAAACTGGCCAAAAAGAATGCTGATATGATCGTTGCCAATAACGTAAAATCTGAAGGCGCAGGATTCGGCACAGATACGAATATTGTCACCATATTTAAAAAAGATGGCGGGGAAATAGCGCTGCCCCTCATGAGCAAGCACGAAGCGGCTGCAAAAATTCTGGAAGAAGCCTCAGCTCTCCTAAAGGATGAGGACCGATGAATGTTGCGAGTGTTATAGTCGATGTGCCGGCCAAGCAGACGGACAGGGCCTTTGATTATAAAATTCCTGACAGCCTTATCGGGGCGATTAAGCCGGGGATGCGTGTGATAGTACCTTTTGGACCGAGAAAAATACAGGGATTTGTCATTGGCTTAAAGGACAGCTCTGATTTCGGCAAGCTGAAGGAGCTCATTGAGCCGATGGACCTGACGCCTGTTCTGAATGCAGAGCTTCTTTCTCTTGGCAATTGGCTGACCACCCATACACTCAGCTATAAAATATCCGCCTTCCAGGCGATGCTTCCTGCAGCACTTAAGGCGAAATATACGAAAAAGATAAGGCCAGCAGGCGGCTTGGAAATAGGTTCTTTGCCGGAGACTGTGCAGCAGGCTTTTGGGAGCCGGGAAGAGGTGCCCTGGGAAGATGCTTCCAAAGAGGGGCTCCTGCCGCTTTTGCAGAAGGAAGCGGATAAGGGGAACCTGGAGGTCATCTATGAAGTGAAGGCAAAGGTAAGGAAGAAGAAGCTGAAGCATATCATACCGGCTGCTCCGGAAAAGCTGATCAGCTTCAAAGAGGATCTGCCAGTCCAGGCTTCCAGGCAGAAAGAGGTTATCGATTATTTTATAGATAACAATGGACCTGTTGAATTGCGCGGGCTCCTCCCCGCTCTGGGTGTTTCCGCCTCTACCATCAAAGGGCTTGTACAAAAGGGCATACTTGCTGAAAAAGAAATGGAAGTCTACCGGGATCCATATGAAGACCGGAGCTTTGAGGCAACATCTCCCCTTACACTGACCGCTGAGCAGGATGCGGCCATCAGGCCGATCCTTTCGTCCATCAATGAAAATGAGCACCATGTCTTTCTGCTGTACGGAGTAACAGGCAGCGGGAAAACCGAGGTTTACCTTCAGTCCATTCAGCGCGTACTTGAGCAGGGACGGGAAGCGATTGTGCTGGTACCTGAAATTTCCCTGACACCGCAAATGGTGACCAGGTTTAAGGGCAGGTTCGGGAATCAGGTTGCCGTACTCCACAGCGGGCTTTCTGCAGGCGAAAAATATGATGAGTGGAGAAAAATTCAGCGCAAGGAAGTAAAGGTCGTTGTCGGTGCCAGGTCAGCCGTTTTTGCCCCCTTTGAGAACCTTGGGATCATCATCATTGATGAAGAGCATGAAAACAGCTATAAACAGGAAGAGAACCCCAGATACCATGCAAGGGACGCTGCGATTGAAAGGGCAAAATACCACAGCTGCCCTGTCGTCCTCGGAAGCGCGACCCCTTCGCTTGAAACCTTTGCAAGGGCACAGAAGGGTGTCTATGAAAAGCTGGAGCTCACCAAAAGAATGAACAGCCAGCCTCTTCCAAAGGTTGAAATCGTAGATATGCGTGAGGAATTAAGGGAAGGAAACCGCTCCATGTTCTCCCGCCAGCTTCTTGATAAATTAAAGGACAGGCTGGAAAAGAAAGAGCAGACGGTACTTTTCCTCAATAAAAGGGGACATTCCTCTTTTGTCATGTGCAGGGACTGCGGATATGTCGTCAATTGCCCCAATTGCGATATCTCCCTCACCTACCACCAATACAGCCAGCAGATGAAATGCCATTACTGCGGCCATGAAGACCATGTTCCCCCTGTATGTCCGGAATGCGGAAGCGAACATATCCGCTATTTTGGGACAGGGACGCAGAAAGTGGAAGAAGAGCTTGGGAAAATCCTGCCTGAAGCCAGGGTCGTCAGGATGGATGTAGATACAACGAGCCGAAAAGGCTCACATGAAAGGCTCCTGAACGAATTCCAGGAGGGGCATGCAGATATCCTCCTTGGAACCCAGATGATCGCCAAGGGCCTGGACTTTCCGAATATCACGCTTGTAGGTGTGCTGTCAGCAGACACAATGCTGCATCTCCCCGATTTCCGGGCGTCTGAAAAAACGTTCCAGCTTCTGACACAGGTCAGCGGAAGGGCAGGGCGCCATGAATTGGAGGGAGAAGTGGTCATACAGACCTACACCCCTGAGCATTACAGCATCGAGCTTGCCGGTGAGCAGGATTTTGAAAGCTTCTACCGGACGGAAATGATGGTCAGGAAGATGCATCAATATCCTCCCTTCTATTATATATCGCTCATCACTGTCAGCCATGAAGATTTAATGAAGGCAGTTTCGGTGACAGAGAAAATAACGCAGTTTGCTGCGGCAAGGCTGAGCCCGGAAGCTAACATCCTCGGCCCCGTTGCATCGCCGATTCCACGGATCAATAATAGATATCGCTATCAATGTCTGATAAAATACAAACGGGAACCAGGATTGGAAAAAGTGTTAAAATCGGTTCTCGACCATTATCAGCAGGAGATATCCGCAGGCCTGCAGATATCGGTTGATCTGAATCCCTATATCATGATGTAGCGGTGGAATAATGGTTATGAGTTTAGGGAATTTGGTTGAAAATAGAGAAAAAGACATTGGAGGCAAGAAATTGGCCGTTAGAAAAATAGTTACTTATCCAGCAGAAATACTTGAAGAGCCGTGCGAGACGGTTTCAGAATTCGATAAGAAGCTTGTGAAGCTTTTGAATGATATGTATGATACGATGATAGAGTTTGACGGTGTCGGCCTTGCAGCACCTCAGATAGGCATCAAGAAAAGAATCGCTGTCGTCGACATTGATGACGAAAATGGCACGATTGAGCTCATCAATCCGGAGATTATTGAAACGGGCGGAGAACAAACAGGCCCGGAAGGATGTCTGAGCTTCCCCGGACTGTATGGAGAAGTGACAAGACCATTCACTGTTAAAATAAAAGCCCAGGACAGAAAAGGAAAAAGCTTCACGCTGGAGGCAGATGATTTTCTGGCAAGGGCGATCCAGCATGAAATCGATCATCTGGACGGTGTCCTGTTTACATCAAAGGTTAACAGATACCTGGAAGAAGAAGAGTTGGAAGGGTTGGAAAGCGAATGACAAAAATCGTATTTATGGGAACGCCGGATTTCTCGGTTCCTATCTTAAAGCAATTAATATCGGAAGGCTATAATGTGATTGCAGCAGTGACGCAGCCGGACAGGCCGGTCGGCAGGAAAAGAATCCTGACCCCTACTCCTGTCAAGGCAGAGGCTGTAAAGCAGGGGATCCCTGTCTACCAGCCGGAAAAGATCCGGGTGAAGGAAGAGCTGGACAAGATCCTGGCCCTTGAGCCTGACCTGATCGTTACAGCGGCATTTGGCCAGATTTTGCCGAAGGAGCTGCTGGAGTACCCTAAATACGGCTGCATCAATGTCCATGCTTCCCTGCTCCCTGAGCTTCGGGGCGGCGCACCGATCCATTATTCAATTATCCAGGGAAAAGAAAAGACGGGCATCACCATTATGTATATGGCTGAAAAGCTGGATGCAGGCGATATTTTGACACAGGCAGAGGTTGTCATCGAGGAGAACGATACGGCAGGCTCTCTCTTTGATAAGCTGAGCGAAGCAGGGGCAGCCCTTCTGTCAGAAACGCTTCCAAAGCTGCTCAAGGGCGAGCTTGAACCGATTCCTCAAAATGATGAAGAGGCGACATTTGCTTATAATATAAAAAGAGAGCAGGAACAGGTTGACTGGACCAGGACAGGTGAAGAAATATATAACCATATCCGCGGCATGAATCCCTGGCCTGTAGCTTTTACCACCCTTGGCGGGTCAGTGCTGAAACTGTGGAGCTCTGAAAAAGTCAGCCTTAAGGAAAAAGCCCTTCCCGGAACGGTTGTCGGGATTGAAAAAGACGGCTTTATCGCGGCAGCCGGGAATATGACCGGCATTAAGATTACCGAGCTGCAGCCGGCTGGAAAGAAAAAAATGTCCGGAGAACAATTTCTCCGCGGTGCGGGCTCTTCCATGAGCATCGGCACTGTGCTGGGAGAACAGCATGGCGAATAAAAATGTGCGCGAGGCAGCGGTAGAGCTGCTGGAAGCTATTGAAAAAAACCAGTCATACAGCAATCTCCTTCTGAACAGCAGCATCAAAAAAAATGATATCAGCAGCAAAGATACCGGGCTCCTGACTGAGCTTGTCTACGGTACGCTGCAAAGGAAAATGACCCTTGATTATCAGATGGAGCCATTCCTTAAGAATCCGAAGAAACTTGAAAGCTGGGTAAGGCAGCTGCTCAGGATCACTTTTTACCAGATGATCTATCTGGATAAAATCCCTGACCGGGCAGCCATCTATGAGGCGGTGGAGATCGCCAAGCGCAAAGGGCATAAAGGAATTTCCGGCATGGTCAATGGCGTGCTGCGGAGCCTGCAAAGGCAGGGCGCCCGCAGCCTTGAAGGCATAAAGGACAGGGCGGAAAGGCTGGCCGTGGAAACGAGCCACCCGCTCTGGCTTGTCAAAAGGTGGGTCGATCAGCTTGGATTTGATCGTGCAAAAGAAATGTGCGAGCTGAATCTGACAGCTCCCCTGCAGACAGGAAGGGTCAATCTGATGAAGGTGAGCATGGATGAATGCCTTGCAATGCTGGAAGAAGAAGGCTACCAGGTTGAAGCCAGCCCTGTCATCCCTGAGGCGGTCAAAAGCAGAAAAGGAAATCTTGCCCATTCACGCGCTTTCAAGGAAGGCTATCTGAGCATCCAGGATGAAAGTTCTATGCTTGCAGCATATGCCCTGGGAGCAGAAAAGGACAATAATATCCTTGATGCCTGTGCCGCTCCGGGCGGGAAAACAACCCATATTGCCGAAAAACTTGAAAATACAGGACAAGTCATTTCACTTGATTTGCATGAACATAAGGTTAAGCTTATTGCTGACAATGCCAGAAGATTGGGGCTGTCAAATATTGAAACAAAGGCGATGGACAGCAGGACTGTACAGGAGCACTTCGATGCGGGTTCTTTCGACCGCATCCTGCTTGACGCCCCATGTTCAGGGCTTGGTGTTATGAGGCGCAAGCCTGATATGAAATACACTAAAAAAGAAGAAGATATCATGCACCTGCAGAAGGTGCAGCTCAAATTGCTGGAAGCAGTCGCCCCTTTGCTGAAAGACGGGGGAACCCTTGTCTACAGCACATGTACAGTGGATCGGGAGGAAAACGAAAACACTGTGAGTCAATTCCTTGATTCACACCCAGAATTCTCCGGCGACCATTCCTTAGCGGAGAGGCTGCCTGAAGCAGTGAGAGCATTGGCAAAAGACTTTGAACTACAAATATTGCCCCAGGACCTGGGGTCGGACGGCTTTTATATAGCCAGCCTGAGAAAGAAGGTGCAATAGTGGAAAACGTTAAAACAGCAGAGAAGAAGCAGACAGCCGAGCAAAAACCATCCATCTATTCATTGCAGCTCGATGAGCTGAAGGATTGGCTCAAGGATAATAACGAGAAGGCATTCCGTGCCGCGCAGATATTCGAATGGCTTTACCAGAAAAGGGTGGCCTCATTCGACGATATGACAAACCTTTCAAAAGCTTTGAGAGATAAACTGAATGAAACTTTTACCTTGACGACATTAAAAACACTCATCCAGCAGACCTCTTCGGATGGAACAATCAAGTTTCTGTTCGAGCTTCATGACGGCTATTCCATCGAAACCGTCTTGATGCGCCATGAATACGGAAATTCCGTCTGTGTGACAACCCAGGTGGGCTGCCGGATAGGCTGTACATTCTGCGCCTCCACACTCGGGGGATTAAAACGCAATTTAGAAGCAGGAGAAATCGTTGCCCAGGTCGTAAAAGTACAACAGGCACTTGATGAAACTGATGAAAGGGTCAGCTCTGTTGTCATCATGGGCATCGGCGAGCCATTTGACAATTATGATCATATGATGTCTTTCCTTAGAATTATCAACCATGATGACGGGCTCAATATCGGGGCGCGCCATATTACGGTTTCAACAAGCGGGATCATTCCGAAAATCTACAAATTTGCAGATGAAAACATGCAGATTAACTTCGCAGTTTCCCTGCATGCGCCAAATACGGAAATCCGCAGCAGGCTGATGCCGATTAACAGGGCATATAAACTGCCGGACCTGATGGAAGCCATCCGCTATTATGTTGATAAAACGGGCAGGCGGGTAAGCTTTGAATATGGCTTGTTCGGAAGCGTGAATGACCAGGTGGAGCATGCTGAGGAGCTTGCATCATTGATAAAAGGGCTGAAATGCCACGTGAACCTGATCCCTGTCAATTATGTGCCTGAAAGGGATTATGTAAGAACACCTAAGGATCAGATCTTTGCTTTTGAAAAAGCGCTGAAGAACAGAGGTGTGAACGTGACCATCCGCCGAGAGCAGGGCCATGATATCGATGCAGCATGCGGCCAGCTCCGCGCGAAGGAGCGCAAAGAAGAGACGAGGTGACAGAATGAAAGCTGTCTTTATGACGGACAGGGGAAAAATCCGTCAGCATAATGAAGATAACGGCGGAATTTTTGTCAACCGCAGCGGTCAGCGCCTTGCCATCGTAGCCGATGGCATGGGCGGCCACCGTGCGGGTGACGTTGCCAGTGAGATGACCCTCCTGAAGCTGAAGGAGCTTTGGGAAGACAATGCAGGTGTTGAGACGCCGGAGCAGGCTGAGGAATGGCTGAGGGCCAATATTGGAGAAGTGAATGCCCTGTTGTTCGAACATTCAAAGAATAACAGTGAATGCGAAGGCATGGGGACGACCATCGTTGCCGCCATTGCGACCGGCCTGTTTGCCACCATTGCCAATATTGGCGACAGCAGGGGTTACATATTGAACGAATCAGGATTCAAGCAGCTGACAGAAGACCATTCCCTTGTGAATGAGCTCCTCCGCTCAGGCCAGATTTCAAAAGAAGATGCAGAGCATCACCCCCGGAAGAATGTTTTGCTGAGGGCGCTTGGAACAGAAGAAAAGGTACAGATGGACACCAGGACCATCGTATTTGAGGAGGAGGATCTGCTGCTTCTCAGTTCGGATGGACTGACAAATAAGGTTTCAGAGCAGGAGATGCATGAAATCCTGGCCGGGGAAAAAGAGCTCGGTGATAAGGCAGCGGATCTGATCCAGCTTGCCAATGACAACGGCGGTGAGGACAATATCACCCTTGTGATTGTCGAGTTTATGGATGCGGGCAGTTCTGGTGATACAGAATGCTGATTGGTAAAAGAATAAGCGGCCGCTATAAGATTTTGGATATGATAGGCGGCGGCGGGATGGCGAATGTTTATCTGGCGCATGATATGATCCTGGACCGTGATGTGGCCGTAAAGATTCTGCGCCTGGATTTTGCTGAAAATGACGAATTCATCAGGAGATTCCACCGTGAAGCGCAATCGGCTACAAGCCTCGCACATCCGAATATAGTGAGCATCTATGATGTTGGCGAAGAAGATTCAATCTATTATATTGTCATGGAATATGTGGAAGGGCAAACCCTCAAACAGTATATCCAGCAGCATTCACCAGTACCCATTGACACGGCACTGGATATTATGAAGCAGCTTCTGTCTGCCATTTCCCATGCCCATCAGCATCATATCGTCCACAGGGACATCAAGCCGCATAATATCCTGGTTGACCGGCTCGGGAATGTGAAAATCACAGATTTCGGGATCGCCATGGCCCTGAGTTCAACGAGCATCACCCAAACAAACTCTGTGCTTGGCTCCGTACATTATCTTTCCCCTGAACAGGCAAGGGGAGGGATGGCCAATAAGAAATCTGATATATACTCCCTCGGAATTGTGATGTTCGAGCTGCTGACCGGCAGGCTGCCTTTTTCAGGTGAGTCTGCAGTTTCCATCGCGCTTAAGCATCTTCAGTCCGAAACCCCTTCATTAAGAAGGTGGAATCCATCTATTCCCCAAAGTGTAGAGAATATCGTATTGAAGGCAACTGCCAAGGATCCTTTCCATCGGTATGAACATGTTGAGGACATGGAGGAAGATATCAGGACTGCCCTCGAACCGGACCGTATAAATGAAGAGAAGTTTTCGGTGCCGGAAGATGATGATGCAACAAAAGCAATTCCGGTCATCACCAGCGACCGTCCTTACCAGAATATGGACGAAACACGCGTACACGAAAAAGATGATAAAGGTTATGCCGCCAATTCGGCTCCAGCTGCCAAGAAGCAAAAGAAAGATAAGAAAAACAAAAAGAAGAAGTGGCCGATTGTCCTTGTTTCTTTTTTCCTTTTCTTTGTTGTACTGGGTGTACTAGCCTTGACGGTTCTTCCTGAGCTGTTCCTGCCAAAGGAACTTGAAGTTCCTGATGTGTCCGGGGAAACGATTGAGGATGCAACCTCCATTTTGACAAAGTCAGGCTTTGAAGTGGGAGACCCCGTCGAGATAAATGATGAAGAAATAGAAGAGGGCCTTGTAATCAGAACCGATCCGAAGGCGGGCAGGATGGCGAAGGAAGAATCCAGTGTAACCATTTATTTGAGCACGGGTAAAGAGAAGTTTGAAATGTCCGACTATACCGGAAGGTCGTTCGAAGAGGTAGAAAGTCTTCTCGGAGAAGAGGGCTTTAAACAAATCAGCCGGGATGACGTGAATAACGAGGAAGAGCCTGAGGGGACAATCCTTGAGCAGTCCATCGATGCAGGAGACGAAGTGATCCCTGAGGAAACTGAAATTGTGTTCACCGTAAGCAAAGGGCCTGCGCCGATTGTGCTGAAGGATCTTACCGGCCTGAACCTGAAGGGTGTCCAGGATTACGCAGAGTCAACGGGCCTGAAAATTGATACCTCGAAAGAAGAATTTCATGACACAGTTGAAAAAGGTCTTGTTATCAGTCAGTCCCAGCCGGCAGGAACAGAGCTTGGCAAGAATTCCAGCCTCTCAGTCACCTTCTCAAAAGGCAAGGAGGAAATTCCGCCAGAAACGGTAACTGAGGAAATCACTATTCCTTATGAGCCTGAGGTAGAAGGGGAGCCGCAGGAAATTCAAATTCTTGTAGAGGATTTAAATAATAGTATGACTGTGCCTTTTGATACATTCTATATTACCGAAGAACGGAAGTATGAGCTGGAGCTGATGATTCTAAAAGGCAGCAAAGCGTATTATAAAGTCCTGAGAAATAATAATCTGATCATTGAAGAAGAAGTCGATTATCCCGGGAACTAAAAAGAATTAGGAGTGTTTGTATGCCTGAAGGCAAAATCATTAAGGCATTAAGCGGATTCTATTATGTGCTTAGCGGCGAAAGAACTGTTCAATGCAGGGGCAGGGGAGTATTCAGGAAAAACAAGATCACTCCCCTTGTCGGAGACAATGTCGTATATCAGGCAGATAACGACAGTGAAGGATATATCCTTGAAGTGAAAGAAAGAAAGAATGAACTGGTCAGGCCTCCGATTGCCAATGTGGACCAGGCAATCCTCGTCTTTTCAGCTTCTGAGCCGGATTTCAGTACAGCTTTGCTGGACCGTTTTCTTGTGCTGGTTGAATTTAACCATATCCAGCCGATTATCTGCATCTCAAAAATGGATCTGGTAAATGAAGAAGAGAGAATGAAGATAGAGGACTATGCAGCTTCTTACAGGCAGGCAGGCTACGATGTGCTGCTGACTTCCTCGGAAAACGGGATCGGGATTGATGAGCTTCTTCCTTTCCTTGAAAGAGGGATTTCAGTCTTTGCCGGGCAGTCGGGAGTAGGGAAATCTTCTCTCCTCAATGCTCTCAGGCCAGAGCTGGAACTAAAAACGGACAACATTTCCTCACATCTGGGAAGAGGGAAGCATACAACCCGGCATGTAGAGCTGATTGAAATCGGACAGGGATTTGTTGCTGATACGCCAGGTTTCAGCTCCCTTGAGTTCACCGATATTGAAGCAGAAGAATTGAATTTCTGCTTCCCGGATATCAGGGAAAAAAGCGAGGCCTGCAAATTCCGTGCCTGCCTGCATATTTCTGAGCCGAAATGTGCGGTGAAAGCAGCCGTCGACAACGGAGAAATTCCGCAATACAGATATGAGCATTACAAAGATTTCCTCCAGGAAATAAAAGATAGAAAGCCGAGGTATTAATATGGTTAAGATTGCACCATCGATATTATCTGCTGATTTTTCCCGGCTGGGAGAAGAAATCAAGGGTGTAGAAAGGGGAGGGGCCGACTATATCCATGTGGATGTAATGGATGGCCATTTTGTCCCGAATATTACGATCGGCCCGCTGATTGTAGAGGCAGTCAGGCCGATTACAAAGCTGCCGCTTGATGTGCATCTGATGATTGAAAATCCAGATCAGTATATCGAAGCCTTCGCCAAGGCAGGCGCCGATTATATTACAGTCCATGCAGAAGCATCCACGCATCTGCACCGGACGATCCATCTTATCAAATCTTATGGTGTAAAAGCAGGCGTCGTCCTGAATCCAGCGACCCCGGCAGAAGCTCTTAAGCATATCATCCAGGATATCGACATGGTCCTTCTGATGACAGTGAATCCTGGTTTTGGAGGCCAGAAATTCATTTCATCGGTGCTGCCGAAAATCAGACAGGTAAAAGAAATGGCTGCAGAGCAGAAGCCGGATCTTGAAATTGAAGTGGATGGCGGTGTGAATGAAGAGACGGCAAAGCTCTGTATAGAGGCAGGCGCAAATGTCCTTGTGGCCGGTTCTGCTGTTTATAATCAGAAAGACCGCGCGAAAGCAATCGCTGCACTTAGGGGATAAAGAAAAAGAAAAGCCAGCTGAATGATTCGGCTGGCTTTTCTTTAAGCAATTACAGAAAAAGGCAGGTGTTACAGCTGATTATTCATATTTTAGCAGGAGGGCCAGTGGATCTACTTCCGGAACTTGAAGCCGGAGGAGAAGGGGAGATCTGGGCAGGAGTGGACCGGGGAGTCTTCACCCTGATTTCAAAAGGAATTGTTCCGCAGGCTGCATTCGGTGATTTTGATTCCGTATCCCTGGAAGAAATGGAGATAATTAAGAAATCAGTAAAGGAAATCAAGCTGTTCAATCCCGAGAAAGATGAAACCGATATGGAGCTTGCCATCATCTGGGCACTGAAGCAGGAACCAGAAGCCATCAAAATATATGGCGGAACCGGCGGGAGGCTCGACCACTTCTTTGCCAATGTACAGCTCCTGATCGGGCCGCACCTGAAAGGGGAAAGCACCCATATCGAGCTGATAGACAGCAGGAATATTATTTATGTCAAAGGCCCTGGGGCTTATTCTGTCCTGCCAATGGAGAATATGAAATATGTTTCCTTTGTCCCTGTGACGAGTCATATAAAGGATCTGACGCTCAAAGGCTTTAAATATCCGCTGAAAGATAAATTTGTACCGCTCGGCTCCACCCTGTGCATTAGTAATGAACTTAATGATGATTATGGTACTTTTTCATTTACCGAAGGCATAATAATGGTGATAAGGAGTC
This sequence comes from Bacillus infantis, assembly GCF_020171945.1. GTDB lineage: Bacteria > Bacillota > Bacilli > Bacillales > Cytobacillaceae > Bacillus_AB > Bacillus_AB infantis_A. Next base: position 30,360 of record NZ_JAIVAP010000010.1, read on the forward strand.
ATGATTAAAAGTCATAAAACAAAGTGTACTCATCTTAATCTTTTGAATATGATGTTAAGGGCGCAAAAGAGGACAGAGAGATTTGCGGTTAGATGGCGAGGAGGGACATATCCATGAAGTTTTATACGATTAAATTGCCGAAGTTTTTAGGCGGACTTGTCCGCGCGATGCTAGGAACCTTTAAAAAGGAATAAAAGTGATAGATCCATAGCAGAACGTACAAAAAACAGTACACCTTCATCAGCATCCGGACGCCGGGTGCTGTTTCTTTTTTCAAAAACAAAGCTTGTTAAACACTGATGTTGATTTCAGGCAGAATAAGGCCGAAAAAAACATCATGGAATACTAACAAGAAAAGATGAGCTGGATATCTGGATGCAGTGGCAGTTATATCCCTGTAAATATAAAAAAGGACATCCGCGGGATGTCCTTTTCGAGCTGTTACACTCGTTCTACTTTACCTGATTTAAGCGCTCTTGCAGAAACCCAAACACGTTTAGGCTTACCGTCTACAAGGATGCGAACTTTTTGAAGGTTAGCTCCCCAAGTACGCTTGTTTGCATTCATAGCGTGGGAACGCTTATTGCCTGAAGTTGTTTTTCTACCTGTTACGACACATTTGCGTGGCATGTATATTTCCCTCCTAACTCACAAAGCTTGAAACTATTTTTTCATGCTTTCATTTGCAATGATCATATTGCTCAATCTAAGTAATGGAAAAACAGTAACGAGTATGTTTTTCGGCATTAAAAGATACTTTAATAATTTATCATACAACCCAAATGAATGCAATAGTTGTGATGCAACCTTTCAAGAAAATTTCCTTGACATAGTATACGGGAAGCTGCCCTATAATAAGAAAGGGGAAGTATAGCTTTTAAATTTACCCTTGATATAGTAAAATGACTTTAGTCAAGGAGCAATTTCCAAAGGGGGAACGACTCATGTCCATTGAATTAAAAACGAAATTCGGGCAAATTGATATATCTAATGATGTGATCGCTACTATTGCCGGAGGCGCAGCTGTTGACTGCTACGGCATTGTAGGGATGGCTTCCAAGAATCAGATTAAAGACGGGCTTACGGATATTCTGCGCAAGGAAAACTTTACACGCGGTGTGATTGTGCGCCAGGAAAGCGAAGAAGTACATATCGATATGTATATTATTGTGAGTTATGGAACGAAAATTTCCGAGGTTGCCCACAACGTGCAATCAAAAGTAAAGTACACCCTTGATAAAACTGTTGGACTTGCCGTTGACTCGGTTAATATTTACGTTCAGGGAGTTCGTGTAACGAACCCGTAGTGAGGAGGAAAGATTTGTGTCAATTACAGTTTTAGATGGAAAGCGTTTCGCGGAAATGGTGATGCAGGGTGCAAACCACTTATCCTCTAATGCCAAATATGTAGATGCGCTAAACGTTTTCCCGGTTCCTGATGGAGATACAGGAACCAATATGAATTTATCGATGACTTCCGGAGCGAAGGAAGTCAGGAATAATGTCCAGGCGCATATTGGAAAAGTGGGCACTGCCCTTTCAAAAGGATTATTGATGGGTGCCCGCGGGAATTCGGGTGTCATCCTGTCACAGCTGTTCCGCGGCTTCTCTAAAGCAATTGAGCAAAAGTCTGAAATTACAGCAAGCGAGTTTGCAGACGCACTGAATACTGGAGTCGAAACCGCCTATAAAGCTGTCATGAAGCCGGTTGAAGGGACGATCCTGACCGTTGCGAAGGATTCTGCCCGGAGGGGCGTGCAGGCTGCGCAAAATGAGGATGATATTATTAAAGTCCTTGAGGAAGTCCTGAAGGAAGCAAAAGCTTCGCTGAACCGGACGCCTGACCTGCTGCCTGTACTGAAGGAAGTCGGTGTTGTGGACAGCGGCGGGCAAGGCCTTGTATTTGTTTACGAAGGCTTTCTTGCTGAGCTGAAGGGCGAAAAGCTCCCTGACGCACCTGCCTCTCTTCCGAGCATGGATGAAATGGTAAATGCAGAGCATCATAAATCAGTTCAGGGGCATATCAATACGGCAGATATCGAATTCGGCTATTGCACAGAATTCATGGTTAAGCTTGAAGAAGAAAAACTGAACGGAAAAAGATTTTCTGAAGATCTATTCCGTCAGGATCTTAGCCTTTTAGGTGATTCACTTCTCGTCATTGCCGATGAAGAACTGGTGAAGGTACATATTCATTCTGAGCAGCCCGGAGATGTGCTGAGCTATGGCCAGAAATATGGCAGCCTGGTGAATATGAAGATTGAAAATATGCGCCAGCAGCACACAGACATAGTGGGCGAGACACATACCCCGCTAAGGACCGGAGAACCGGCTAAAACAAATGAGAAGCTTGAGTACGGCATTGTAGCTGTGTCAATGGGCAGCGGCATTGCCGACCTCTTCAGAAGCATCGGCGCCCATGTTGTCATTGAAGGCGGCCAGACAATGAATCCGAGCACCGAGGACATTGTGAAGGCAATAAAGGATGCGAACGCCAAAAAGATCATCATCCTGCCAAACAACAAGAACATCATTATGGCTGCCCAGCAGGCTGCCGAGGTAGCGGAGGAAGACGTTATTGTCATTCCATCCAAAACTGTGCCGCAGGGTATGGCTGCACTGCTTGCTTTCAATCCGGGTGCAGGCCTTTCGGACAATGAAAGCGGCATGAGCGAGGCTTTAAGCCATGTCAAGACAGGACAGATCACTTTTGCTGTCCGTGACACAAGCATCGATGGCCTTGAAATTGAAAAAGAAGATTTCATGGGCATCGCTGATGGCAAAATCGTTGTCAAAGACAAGGATAAGAAGGAATCAGCCAAAAAGCTCCTCACCCATATGATTGATGAGGATGCTGAAATCATTACAATCCTTAAGGGCGAGGATGCATCCGAGGAAGATCTGGAAGATATTGCAGACTTCCTGGAAAAAGAGTACGAGGACATCGAAGTTGAAGTGCATGATGGCAAACAGCCATTGTACGCTTTCATCTTTTCAATTGAATAGCAGTCCAAGGAAATAGAAGGGGATGCCCCTTCTATTTCTATCTATGCAGGCAGGCAATGCCCCCGAAACCCGCCGAAGCTTCCAAAAAGAGATCCCCGGATGCATCCTCAGCCATATTCTCCTATAAAGTAAAATCGAAATCAGGTGATTAAAAATATGTTGAACGAACCAGTTACAAATATAAAAGGAATAGGTGCAGAGACCGCTGAAGCACTGGCAGATATGAATATTTCGACTGTCGGCGACCTTTTGGAGCATTTCCCGTTCCGCTATGAGGATTACCGGCTTAAAGACCTGTCTGAAGTCAAGCATGAGGAAAGGGTTACAGTGGAAGGGAAAATTCACAGCGAGCCTTTGCTGACTTATTATGGGAGAAAACGGTCGCGCCTGACGATAAGAGTCCTTGTCGGCCGTTATTTGATCCAGGCGGTATTTTTTAACCAGCCTTATTTAAAAAAGAAATTTGCCATCAATGATTCAGTCACGATAACAGGAAAGTGGGACCAGCACCGCCAGATGATCTCTGCCAGTGAGATTCATCTGGGGGAAAATGCAGCCTCCAAGGATTTTGAACCTGTATACGCTGTGAAAGGGAGCATTACTGTCAAAGGCATACGCAGGTTTATTGGACTGGCGTTCGGCCAGTATGCTGACAGCATTGTGGAGACGCTGCCTGAGCGGCTTCTTGAGCAGTATAAGCTCTTGAACAGGAAAGATGCCCTCAGGGCGATGCATTTTCCGGGCGGGCCCGAGGATTTGAAGCAGGCAAGGCGCAGATTTGTTTATGAAGAATTCTTATATTTCCAGCTCAAAATGCAGGCTCTCAGAAAATTTGAGCGTGAACAGTCAAAAGGGATTGTCCAGACGTATGATTTGAAAAAGCTGAAAGAATTCATCGGCTCGCTTCCATTTCCTTTGACTGGAGCCCAAAAAAGAGTAGTGAACGAAATCCTGTCTGATATGAAATCCCCGCACCGTATGAACAGGCTCCTTCAAGGGGATGTAGGCTCCGGCAAGACGGTCGTAGCCGCAATAGGTTTATATGCAGCCGCAACAGCAGGCTATCAGGGGGCGCTGATGGTCCCTACAGAGATACTGGCAGAGCAGCATGAGAAATCGCTCAAAGAGCTGCTTGAGCCGCATGGCCTGTCGTGTGAGCTGCTGACAAGCTCTGTGAAGGGGAAAAAGAGAAAAGAAATCCTCGCCAGGCTGGCGGAAGGGGAAATCGATGTCCTGGTCGGGACACACGCCCTTATCCAGCAGGAGGTCGAGTTCAAACGGCTCGGATTTGTCATAACAGATGAACAGCACCGGTTTGGCGTAGAGCAGCGCCGGGTGCTCCGTGAAAAGGGTGAAAGCCCTGATGTACTGTTCATGACAGCAACTCCGATCCCAAGAACGCTTGCCATAACGGTGTTCGGGGAAATGGATGTATCTATTATTGATGAAATGCCCGCAGGCAGGAAGACAATCGAAACTTACTGGGCGAAGCAGGAAATGCTCGACCGGATTCTTCAATTCATGGAGAAGGAGCTTTCGAAAGGCAGGCAGGCGTACGTTATTTGCCCGCTGATTGAGGAATCGGACAAGCTTGATGTCCAGAATGCCATCGATGTCCACAGCAATCTGACATTCTATTATCAGGACCGGTATAAGGTAGGGCTGATGCATGGCAGGCTCCATCCGGAGGAAAAGGATGAAGTGATGAAAAGCTTCAGCCGCAATGAGATCCAGGTTCTCGTATCTACAACTGTCGTTGAAGTTGGGGTCAATGTGCCTAATGCTACCATTATGGTAATCTATGATGCTGAGAGATTCGGGCTATCCCAGCTGCACCAGCTGAGGGGAAGGGTCGGAAGGGGGAGCGAACAGTCTTATTGCATCCTCCTTGCCGATCCAAAATCAGAGGTCGGGAAAGAACGGATGAAAATCATGTCTGAGACGAACGATGGCTTTGTTCTCAGTGAAAAGGATTTGGAACTGAGGGGGCCGGGAGACTTTTTCGGCCGCAAGCAAAGCGGTATGCCTGAGTTCAAGGTAGCTGATATGGTCCATGACTACCGTGCTCTTGAAACGGCCCGAAATGATGCTTCGAAGCTGATACAGTCCAGCATCTTCTGGGAAGGGCCGGAATATATGATGCTGAGGGAATATCTTAAAAATACAGGCGTGTTCCAAGGAGAAAAGCTTGATTGAAGTGAGAAGCAGACGGAGACAGAACGGGAAAGTTCTGCCTTGCGCTCTGCTTTTTTTTTATATATACTACTATTAGTACCTAGTCTTAATATCTCGGCGGTGGAGGATATGAGAAAAAACAAAAAAGAACGCCAGCAGCTGCTGGTTGAAACGATAAAGGATAATCCCTTCATAACAGACGAGGATTTGGCCGACCGTTTTTCAGTCAGCGTCCAGACCATCCGGCTCGACCGTCTCGAGCTTTCCATTCCCGAACTGAGGGAAAGGATCAAAAATGTTGCGGAGAAATCCTTCGAGGATGAAGTTAAATCACTTCCCATTGATGAAGTCATTGGAGAAATCATTGACATAGAACTTGATAATACAGCGATTTCCATATTTGACGTAAAAGAAGAGCATGTATTCAAAAGGAACCGGATTGCCCGCGGCCACCACCTTTTTGCACAGGCCAATTCACTGGCTGTCGCTGTCATAAATGACGAGCTGGCACTAACGGCTAAAGCAAGCATACAGTTTACCCGCTCAGTACACCAGAATGAAAGGGTAATCGCAAAAGCAAAAGTCGTTAAGATCGACAACAGCTCTGGCAGGACACTTGTAGAGGTTTCAAGCTTTGCGAACAATGAACTGGTATTCAAAGGCGAGTTCGACATGTTCCGATCCCATAGAGAAGCATGAAAATAATCCGTTAACAAGCAGGGGATGATGCAGAATGATTAAGATTGCGATAGATGCAATGGGCGGGGACAACGCTCCAAAGGAAATTGTACTCGGGGCCATGAAGGCTGCAGCAGAATTCAAGGACATACATATTACACTCGTCGGTGACGAAAAGAGAATCAGGGAGCATCTGGCAGAGAGTGAGAGAATTGAGATCATCCATACAGAAGAGATGATCCTTGGCACCGATGAACCAGTCAGGGCTGTGCGGAGAAAGAAGGATGCTTCAATGGTCCTTGCCGCAAGGCAGGTCGCTGATGGCAATGCGGATGCCTGCATTTCAGCCGGCAATACAGGCGCGCTGATGGCAGCAGGATTATTCGTTGTAGGAAGGATCGAGGGCATTGAAAGGCCGGCATTATCGCCGACTCTGCCGACAATAGATGGCAAAGGTTTTCTGCTCCTTGATGTTGGTGCAAATGTCGATGCGAAACCAGAGCACCTTCTGCAATATGCCGTCATGGGGTCGATATATTGTGAAAAAGTCAGGGGCGTCTCTAACCCCCGCGTAGGCCTTTTAAATATCGGCACAGAAGAGAAAAAAGGAAATGAACTGGCCAAGAATGCATTTGGATTGATCAAGGATGCCGGGCTTAATTTTGTCGGGAATGTAGAAGCAAGAGACCTTCTGGAGGGTGCGGCAGATGTAGTCGTTACTGACGGCTTTACAGGGAATATGGTTCTGAAGACGATAGAAGGCACTGCCTTATCCGTCTTTAAAATGATGAAGGAAGCCATGACAAGCAGCCTGAAGAGCAAGCTGGCAGCAGCAGTGCTGAAGCCTGATCTTGTCCAGCTGAAATCAAAGATGGACTATTCGGAGTACGGCGGGGCAGGGCTGTTCGGACTGAACGCTCCTGTCATCAAGGCCCATGGGTCCTCTGACAGTAATGCGCTCTACAGCGCAGTCAGGCAGACACGTGAAATGGTGCAGAATAATGTGGCGGAAACAATAAAAGCAGCTGCGGAAAAGCTGCCTGGAGCAGGCAGGGAATAACCTGCAGATTTCTTTGAAAAGGAGAAGGGAAAATGGGGAAAATTGCATTTTTATTTCCTGGCCAGGGTTCACAGACTGTTGGCATGGGGAAATCTTTGGCAGAATCAGATGATAAAGTAAAAGCTGTCTTTGACCAGGCAGACCAAAGGCTGAATGATAAGCTTTCAAGCCTGATATTTGAAGGGCCGCAGGAGACACTGACATTAACGGTCAATGCCCAGCCGGCGCTTTTGACGACAAGCATTGCCATTCTTGCGAAGTTCCGTGAATCTGGAATCAAGGCTGATTATACAGCCGGACACAGCCTTGGTGAATACACTGCCCTTGTCGCTGCAGGCAGCATCTCTTTTGAAGATGCGGTACATGCGGTAAGAAAAAGAGGCGAATTCATGGAAGCAGCAGTTCCAAACGGTGAAGGCACGATGGCAGCAGTCCTCGGCCTCGGCAGGGATGAACTGCGTGCGGTAACAGAGAAAATTTCAGAGGAAGGGCATCCGGTACAGCTGGCAAACCTTAATTGCCCCGGGCAGATCGTAATATCCGGCTCCAGACAGGGCGTAGAGCAAGCTTCAGCAAAAGCCAAAGAAGCAGGCGCCAAGAGGGTTCTTCCGCTAGATGTCAGCGGACCGTTCCACTCATCTCTCATGAAGCCGGCGGCAGAGAATCTGAGGGATGTCCTGGACAGCATCACGGTTTCTGATGCACAAATCCCAGTCATCTCCAATGTCAGTGCCGCGGAAATGACCGAATCAGGGGATATTAAAGAAAAGCTTGTCCAGCAGCTCTATTCGCCGGTGCTGTGGGAGGATTCCATCGAAAGGATGATCGGCCTCGGAGTCGATACATTCATTGAAATTGGCCCGGGAAAAGTCTTATCAGGGCTTGTGAAAAAAATTAACCGCGCAGCCAAAACATATGCTGTTTCAGATGAAGCAAGCTGTGCGGCTGCAATTGAGGCGTTAAAGGGGGAACAGCAATGAAGCTGGATGGCAAGTCAGCGATCGTAACAGGCGCTTCCAGGGGGATTGGCCGCGAAATTGCATTGGAGCTTGCGAGGCAGGGTGCCAATGTGGCAGTCAACTTTTCCGGGAGCGAGGCAAAAGCGAACGAGACTGTTGAAGAAATCAAGGCGCTCGGACGTGATGCTTTTGCTGTAAAGGCAGATGTATCTGACAGTGAGGCTGTAACGGCTATGATGAAAGAGACGCTTGAAAAATTCGGAAGCATTGATATTCTTGTCAATAATGCCGGCATCACCCGTGATAATCTTCTTATGAGAATGAAAGAGGAAGAATGGGATGAAGTTATCAGCATCAATCTCAAAGGTGTCTTCCTTTGCACGAAGGCGGCAAGCAGGCAGATGATGAAGCAGCGCAGCGGGAGGATCATCAATGTATCCTCGATTGTCGGTGTCAGCGGCAACCCTGGCCAGGCCAACTATGTTGCCGCTAAAGCAGGCGTCATCGGCTTGACAAAAACTTCTGCAAAAGAGCTGGCTTCAAGGGGAATCACCGTCAATGCCATTGCCCCCGGCTTCATCTCGACTGATATGACGGACAAGCTCAATGAAGAAGTGAAAGAGCAGATGCTGTCAGGGATCCCGCTCGGACGGCTTGGCGAACCTTCAGACATTGCAAAGGTGGCTTTGTTCCTGGCTTCGGAGGACAGCCGATATATGACAGGGCAGACCCTCCATGTTGACGGCGGAATGGTGATGTAGAGCCTTTTCTGCTGATAAAAGTAAAAATAGTTCTGCTGAACATTTATTAATCTGCAAAAATGCTCTATAATGTCTTGAGGGGAGGTGACAAGCATGGCAGATGTGTTAGAACGTGTAACAAAGATCATCGTAGATCGTCTTGGTGTTGAAGAGTCTGAAGTAACATTGGAAGCTTCTTTCAAAGAAAATCTTGGCGCAGATTCCCTGGATGTAGTTGAACTGGTTATGGAACTGGAAGATGAATTCGATATGGAAATCTCTGACGATGATGCAGAAAAGATCGCAACAGTCGGCGACGCTGTGAATTACATAAAAGCTAATGTGTAATCGTTAGATTGAGCAAAGCTCCGTTTTGAACGGGGCTTTCTTCTATAAAGGCGGATACAGGGAACATTAAATTGCCGGCAGAGCCCGGGTATTCTAATGAAAAGGCCCATGGATCCATAAGGCTGGAAGCCGTCTGGAATATTCAGGGTGCTTTCAGGTTTTTTTGCGTTTTTAAGATTTATTACGTAAACTGATAATGTATGTAAACTATTAGCAAGGTGGAGGCAATATGCGCAAGAACAATAAAGACCAAGAGAAAAAAGCATACCGCGCGGCAGAAATGCAATTCAGGGAGTTCCAGAAGAAAATCGGGATTTCCTTTGAGAATGAAAAGCTGCTGAAGCAGGCTTTTACACATTCATCGTATGTGAATGAGCATCGGAGAAAGCCGTATGAAGATAATGAACGGCTGGAATTTTTAGGGGACGCCGTACTTGAACTGACTGTATCCCAATTTTTATATAAGAAATATCCCATGATGAGCGAAGGAGAGCTGACAAAGCTGAGAGCGGCAGTTGTATGCGAGCCATCCTTGGTCGCATTCGCCAATGAGCTTGAGTTCGGGAAGCTCGTCCTTCTTGGCAAAGGGGAGGAAATGACAGGCGGAAGAGAGCGTCCGGCTTTGCTTGCAGATGTGTTTGAAGCATTCATCGGCGCATTATACCTGGAAAAAGGGATAGATACAGTCATCGGATTTTTAGAACAAACGGTCTTTCCAAAAATCAATTCGGGTGCTTTTTCTCATGTGATGGATTTCAAGAGCCAGCTTCAGGAGCTCGTCCAGCGTGATGGAGCGGGTTCAATTGAGTATAAAATTCTTCAGGAAAAAGGCCCTGCACACAGCAGGGAGTTTGTCTCACGTGTTTCCTTGTCCGGGAATGAACTCGGGACCGGGACAGGCAGATCGAAAAAAGAAGCAGAACAGCACGCGGCCCAGATGGCGCTGGAGATTTTAAAATCCCATTTGCAGAATGACCCAACATCCCAAGAAAACCAACCGAGAAGCTAGGAGGGATATCAGTGTTTCTGAAACGGCTAGATATTGCAGGCTTTAAATCGTTCGCCGAGAAATCCTCTGTCGATTTTGTCCCTGGTGTAACAGCAGTTGTCGGCCCGAATGGGAGCGGCAAAAGCAATATTACTGACTCCATCCGCTGGGTGCTTGGCGAGCAGTCCGCAAAGTCCCTGAGGGGATCTAAAATGGAGGACATCATCTTTGCCGGGAGCGACAGCAGGAAATCGCTGAACTTTGCAGAGGTGACACTGACCCTTGATAACGAAGACCAGTTCCTCCCGCTTGATTATAATGAAGTGAGTGTAACGAGGAGAGTCTACCGCTCAGGGGACAGTGAATTTTATATTAACAGTCAATCGTGCCGCCTGAAGGATATTATCGATCTGTTCATGGATTCCGGCCTTGGGCGGGAGGCATTCTCCATTATAAGCCAGGGGAAGGTCGAAGAGATCTTAAACAGCAAGGCTGAAGACCGGAGGAGCATCTTTGAAGAAGCGGCAGGTGTCCTGAAATATAAAACTAGAAAGAAAAAGGCAGAGGCCAAGCTTCTTGAAACTCAGGAAAACCTGAACAGGGTGAATGATATCGTCTATGAGCTCGAAAGCCAGGTAGAGCCGCTGAAGATCCAGTCTTCTATCGCAAAGGACTTTCTGCAGCAAAAAGAAGAGCTGGAAAAAATTGAGGTTGCCCTTACAGCCTTTGAGATTGAGGACCTTCACGGAAAATGGGAGGCTCTTTCCGCTGTGCTTGAAAAGCTGAAAAAGGAAGAAGAAGCCTTGGGCGGTGCAATCGGGGAAAAGGAAGCTGAAATCGAGGTGGCTAGGGCAGGCATTGCAGACCTTGATGAGTCCATCAATGATCTGCAGGGTGTGCTGCTTAACGCCAGCGAGGAGCTGGAAAAGCTCGAGGGCAGGAAAGAGGTCCTCAAAGAGCGAAAGAAAAATGCTTCCCATAATAAAGAGCAGCTGAAGAGAAATATAGAAGAGCTTGGGGCAAAGGAAGCTTCTCTTAAAGAAAGAAAAGCAATGCAGCAGGAGATTGCCGATGTCCTTCAGAAAGAGGCAGCTGAGCTTCAGAAAAATCTGAGAGAAAAGCAGGCTGAGCTGAAGCTTTATAGTGAAAACACAGAAGAAAAAATCGACTCTCTCAAGAGTGATTATATTGAACTGCTGAACAGGCAGGCTGCTTTTAAAAATGAATTTCAATATATCGGCCAGCAGCTGGCCCAGCAGGGAGCAAGATCAACCCGGCTTGAGTCGGACAATGAAAAGTTTCTCGCAGAACGAAAGCAGATAGAAGATCAAAAGAAAGAAATCATCGGCAGGCTTGCACAGATACAAGGCGAGCTTGAGGAACAGGTCCGCCTTTTCAAGAATGAGCAGGCCAAGACTGAATCGCTGAAAACGAATTATCAGAAGCAGGAAACCACTCTTTACCAGGCTTATCAGTATCTTCAGCAGGCCAAGTCCCGCAAAGATATGCTGGAAGAGCTGGAGGAAGACTATTCAGGCTTCTTCCAGGGAGTCAAAGAAGTGCTGAAGGCAAGGGGCGGTGCGCTAAAAGGCATTGAAGGTGCGATTGCTGAGCTGATTGCGGTTCCGAAGCAGTATGAGACCGCGATTGAAACCGCGCTTGGCGGAGCAATGCAGCATGTTGTGGTAGCGAACGAAGAGAATGGCCGGAGCGCCATCCAGTTCCTGAAGAAGCATTCATACGGCCGGGCGACCTTCCTGCCGCTGAATGTCATTAAAGGGAAGTCGCTGTCACAGAGCCAGCTTCAATCCCTTAAACAGCATCCATCCTTCATCGGTGCTGCCGCTGACCTGGTCTCTTTTGATTCAAAATATGAAGAGGTCATTAAAAACCTCCTCGGCAATGTTATAGTTTCAAAGGATCTAAAGGGAGCCAATGAAATGGCAAAGATCCTCAATTACAGAAGCCGGTTTGTCACAATGGAAGGCGATGTCGTAAACCCGGGCGGCAGCATGACGGGCGGCGCCGTCAAGCAGAAATCCTCTTCTTTGCTCAGCAGGAAGACAGAGCTTGAAGAGCTGAAAGAACGTTTGGCTGAAATGGATTCCAAGACACAGCTGCTGGAAGAACAGGTTAAAAGGGTTAAGGGAGACATAAATAAGCAGGAAGAACTGATCGAAAACCTGCGCAGATCCGGGGAAGAACTGAGACTGAAGGAAAACTCCCTGAAGGGCGATCTCCGGGAAGTGGAAATGGCTGAGAAAAACATAAATGAACGACTATCCTTGTATGATATGGACAAGTCACAATCTGCCGAAGAGTCCCAGAAGCTTTCAGCCAGGAAAGCAGAACTCGAGCTTGAGCTTGAGAAGATGCAAAATAGCATTTCAGGCCTGGAGGAAGAAATCGAGGTGCTGACACAGCAGAAAAACACTCAGATGACCTCCAAGGAAACGCTCATGGACATGATCGGCGAGCTTAAGATTACGCTTGCGTCCAAAAACGAACAGCTGAACTTTGCTAAAGATACTTTCGCATCCATTGAGGGAGAGCTGGCGGAGACATCCGAAAAGCTCCAGACCTTTAGGGAAGATTTATCGCTGCTGTCATCAGAGCTGACCAGCAGCTCTTCAGGCGAAGAAGTGCTTGAGGAGGCCGCAAGGAAAAAGCTGAAGGACAAGCAGGAAGCCATCGACTTTATCTCTTCCAGGAAAGAGGAGCGCCTTAAGCTTCAGGAAACACTTGAAGACCTGGAGCTCTCAGCCAAAGAGCTTCGCCGCCTTCATAAAGGCATGACTGAAAGCATGAAGGATGAGGAAGTGCGGCTGAACAGGCTGGATGTAGAACTGGATAACCGCCTGGCCCATCTAAGGGAGGAATATCTGCTTACCTTCGAAGCCGCAAGGGAAGAGTATCCGCTCCATATCCCTGCGGAGGAGGCGCGGAAAAAGGTTAAGCTCATTAAATTGTCGATCGAGGAGCTTGGGACAGTGAACCTTGGATCCATCGAAGAATATGAACGCGTATCAGAGCGCTATGAATTCCTTTTGGCACAGAAGGATGATTTGCAGGAAGCGAAGGACACTCTCTTCCAGGTGATTGATGAAATGGATGAAGAAATGAAAAAAAGATTCCGGCAGACATTCGAAGGAATCAGATTCCATTTTGAATCTGTCTTTCAGGCACTGTTTGGCGGAGGCAGGGCGGATCTAAAGCTGACCCAGCCTGACGATCTCCTTAATACAGGAGTTGACATCGTCGCCCAGCCGCCAGGCAAAAAGCTGCAGAATCTGGGGCTCTTATCAGGCGGGGAGAGGGCGCTTACGGCAATTGCGCTGCTATTCTCAATCCTGAAGGTGCGCCCCGTTCCGTTCTGCATCCTTGATGAAGTGGAGGCTGCGCTCGATGAAGCCAATGTCCAGCGCTTTAGCCAATATTTGAAGAGATATAGTGAGGAAACACAGTTTATCGTCATTACCCACCGCAAAGGGACGATGGAAGAAGCAGACGTCCTGTATGGTGTAACGATGCAGGAATCAGGTGTTTCAAAGCTTGTCTCAGTCAGACTTGAAGAAACCCGCGAGCTTGTTGCGCAATAGACAGGCAGGAGGCTGCCGGAAAAGGGGTGTTCGCTCTTTTTCCGGCGAACATACTGATGAATGAGAAGGAAGTGAACAGATGAGTTTCTTTAAAAAATTGAAAGATAAAATTACGAAGCAAACTGATACAGTGACTGAAAAATTCAAGGATGGCCTGACAAAAACGAGGGATAATTTTTCCGGCAAGGTCAATGATCTTGTTGCAAGGTACAGAAAGGTCGATGAGGACTTCTTCGAAGAGCTCGAAGAAATACTCATCCAGGCCGACGTGGGCTTCGACACGGTCATGGAGCTTGTTGAAGAGCTGAGAATGGAAGTGAAGCGCAAAAACATCCAGGATCCGCAAGGCGTGCAAAGCATCATTTCCGAGAAGCTGGTTGAAATATATGAGGGAAGCGGGGAAGCATCTTCCGCTTTGAATATTCAGGAAGGCGACCTGACAGTCATCCTGTTCGTCGGTGTCAATGGGGTCGGCAAGACAACCTCCATCGGCAAGCTGGCGCATAAGTTCAAGCAGGAAGGAAAAACCGTTCTCATGGCTGCAGGGGATACCTTCCGGGCCGGGGCAATCGAGCAGCTTGAAGTATGGGGAGACCGTGTCGGCGTCGACGTCATCAAGCAGGCAGAAGGATCTGATCCGGCAGCTGTTATGTTTGATGCCGTCAGGGCGGCAAAGTCAAGGAATGCAGATATCCTTCTTTGTGACACAGCAGGGCGCCTGCAGAACAAGGTCAACCTGATGAAGGAACTCGAAAAAGTCAAGCGGGTAATCGAAAGGGAAATCCCCGGCGCCCCGCATGAAGTATTGCTCGCCCTTGATGCAACAACAGGGCAGAATGCCATGATCCAGGCAAAAACCTTCAAGGAAGCAACAGATGTGAGCGGAATCGTCCTCACAAAGCTTGATGGAACCGCAAAAGGCGGCATCGTGCTGGCCATCCGCAAAGAACTGGACATCCCCGTCAAATTCGTCGGTCTCGGAGAAAAAATGGACGACCTGCAGGAATTCGACGCAGAACGCTATGTCTACGGCCTATTCGCTGACATGGTCGAGAATGCGGAAGAATAAATGATAAGAGATCAGCAGCTGCAAATGCAGCTGCTTTTATTTTGGAGAAAAAGGGTACGGTTTGAGTTAGTATCCTATTGTAGTATCAAAAGTCTTTAGTCTGTCATTCGCCTTTTATTTGTAAGACGATGTTGCTGCAAAAAAATTTAAAACCCGTTGATTGGAGTGGAAGGCACGTAGACTCCTGCGGGAGATAGCGGAAATGTTGAGACCCCACAGCGCGTTAGCGCGAGGAGGCTCAACTTCGCCCCGCGGAAAGCGAAGTGCCTGGAACGGAAATCAACATACTTCGTTTGCGAGCAAAACTCTTTTTAATATGAATTTGACAGTCTGCAAAACGCAGGCTGTTTTTTTATGCTTAAAATTGGTTTTTTTTTCTCATTCCTTGTAGGGAAATCCTGATTTATTTCGTCTATTATACATGAGCCGGCAACACTCGCCGGAAAGGCAAGGCCAGCAATAGATTTATATTTTACAAGAATTGCAAACTTTTGCCGGCCCCTGTTCGTCTATTGTAGTGGAATAATAATCTGGGGGGAGTTTTTTTGCGTAAACATACAAAAGCAATCATCGCTGTGATTGCAGCACTGCTGCTGTTTCTTATCTTAAACCAGCCTACATATGCAGCACCGGCAGCCATCAGCATTTCAGCAGAAGCAGGCCTGGACGGAAAAGTAAAAAGGGGAAAAGGCTTTCCCTTGACTATCAAAGCTGAAAATACAGGGGAGGCGTTCAGCGGGGATCTGCTGATCGATTTCCACCCTTCCTATAATTCCGGAGGAGCCATGAGCATCAAGGCAAATCTGCCGGAAAATTCTTCGAAAACCTTTCACATAACAATACCTGGCAATTCGGAGGACCACCCATCATCTTATCAAAACCTCCCTGCCATCCACCTTTATAAAGGGAGCTGGAAGGACGGAAAAAACGTCAAGTTCTCCGGCGACACCAAGCTGAAGGCGAAATACATAGAAGGCGGAGAAATGACGATGGGCATCCTGAGCGAGGACTATGACAGGCTCAAGGAGCTGAGGATCCTTCCCTCTGCAGCGGTAGAGACACTGGAGCTGAAAAAAGAACAGCTGCCTGAAGAAGGGCTCGGGCTTGAAATGCTCGACTATCTCCTGATCGACGAATTTGCCGTCTCAGACCTTACAGAGGCCCAGCAAAATGCCATCAAGGAATGGATCGGGAACGGTGGAATCCTGATTGCCGGCGCTGCTCCTGATGCCGGCCAGTCTTTAGGTGTCCTCTATCCGCTCCTGCCGATGAAGGCGGATACAGAAGGAAAGTCTTCTGCATCCTTCCTTATGGAAAAAGGGGAGAAAGAGCTTCCGTTCAAGGAGCTGCCTATGTTTTACGGCCCTGTGAAAAATCAGGCGGAGATCGTCTCTATAAGCGGGGATGTCCCTGCAGCAGTGAAAGCGGACTATGGCAGCGGCACAATCCTGCAGACTGCTTTTTCACTCGGTGATGAGCCGCTGTCTTCCTGGAATGGCTACAGCAGGTGGTTTGGCGGGATTCTGCAGTCAATTCCTGCCCCATCTATGGCATCAAGCCAGTATGGACCGGATATTTATGATCCGCTGACCTATGAATTCGCTGAAGCCAATGAATATTTCCCTTCTTCCAGCTTTTCAATCGGCCAGCTTTTGCTGCTGCTCATCGGCTATATAATCGTCATTGTCCCAATCCTTTATTTTATTTTGAAAAAGCGGGACAAACGCGAGCATGCTTGGTGGATCATCCCTTCTTTAGCCGTGCTGATGTCAGGGGCCATTTTTGGCATTGGTGCAAAAGACAGGCTTGGCCAGCCTCAGGTCAATCAACTGGGCGTCTATAAAGCGGAGAACGGCCAGCTTATCGGTATTCAGGCGGCAACCCTGCTTTCAAACACAAGCGGTGAATATGCATTTTCGGTTCCGCGCGGGGAATTCAATGCGATTCCCAGCACCTTGAATAGACCGGGGTCCGATCATTCGGGCGGCGGTGTAATTGAACAGGGACGCAAGGAGACTAGGATTATTTTTAATGAAGTAGAATACTGGTCATCCAGGACCATATTCGGCAAATCCCAAAAAGAAAAGGACGGCGGACTGAAGGCTGATCTGACGCTTGAAGGCAAACGGCTGTCAGGCACTGTGACAAATACCTTTCCATATGATTTTGAAGAGCTGTATATATGGACCGGCTCTAATAAGATCAAGGTCGGCAGCCTGAAAAAAGGTGAAACACTGAAGGTCGACGAAAAAGTAAAGACTGACTTTCTTACTGCTCCGTATATGTCCGGCACCGGCTATGCCCATCCGGGGCCAGGCCAGGATCTTGACCGAATGAAAAAAGAAAGGCTTGAATATGCTGCATCAGCATTCCTTTTTTCAGGAAGCGGGACCGCTGAAGGCCCTATGCTGGCCGGACTCACGAGGGACAGTGTCATTGAGGCGGATCTTCTGTCCAAAAAAGAAAAAGTTTCGGGCCTGAATCTCATCTTTGAACCATTTGAAGCGAAGGTTGATTTTACAGGCGAGTTCTCCCTGTCCAATGAGGTGCTTGATACCGAGCTTGAGGCGGTGCAGGGCATGGTCTACGAAAAGAACGTCAATGGCAGCAAAGATCAAATGATGGCTGATGATGGGGAATACCAGTTCATTGCATCTCTGCCTGCACAAGTGAAAGGAAAATCCCTGGCATTCAGTGAACTGTCCGTAACGACGAAGGCCAAATTTGCTGAATATGCAGTACTGAACCACGAATCCGGCGAAATGGAGCCGTTTGAATCAAAGCTCACTATCCAGGAAAATATCGGCCGCTATCTTGGTAAAGATGGAAAAGTGGTTGTCCGCATTATCAAGACATCGAAGGACCCTCAGATCACGATGCCGAAAATTACGATTAAAGGAGAGGCGTCCTCATGATAGAGATTATTGATTTAACGAAGAGATATGGTAAATTTACTGCCCTGAACAGCTTGAATCTCCAAATTGAGAAAGGTTCAGTCTTCGGGTTTGTCGGCCAGAACGGCGCCGGCAAATCGACCACCTTCTCTATCCTGGCGACGCTATTGGCGCCTACATCAGGCACCGCCTATGTAAATGGCTATAATGTCGCCAAGGAGCCGAAGATGGTGCGCCGGCAAATCGGCTATATGCCAGACTTTTTTGGGGTCTATGACCAGCTGAAGGCAGAAGAATATCTGCATTTTTACGGAGCCAGCTATGGGCTTGATTTTAAGGAAAGGGAAAAGCTGATTCCCCAGCTCCTGGATCTGGTAAACCTTGAGCATAAACGCGATTCTTACGTTGACCTCCTTTCAAGGGGAATGAAGCAGAGGCTTTGCCTGGCAAGGAGCCTTATCCATGACCCGGAAGTCCTGATTCTCGATGAACCGGCTTCAGGATTAGATCCGCGGGCGCGCGTGGAAATGAGGGAGATCTTGAAGGAACTGAAGAATATGGGGAAGACCATCCTCATCTCCTCACATATTCTCCCTGAGCTTGCAGAAATGTGCGATACGATCGGGATCATAGATCAAGGGAAGCTGGTAGCCGAAGGGTCAGTCACAGAAATACAGGCAAAGCTGCGCGGGGAGAAGCTGATTATGGTGAAAGTCCTTAAGGATGTACATAAAGCCTTTTCATTCTTTGAGGACAATCCCGGGGTGAGCGGGCTGAAGCCCGGAGAAGGGGAAAATTTACTCCAGTTTGTCTACAAAGGTGATGATGCCGGCCAGATTGCTCTCCTGAAAAACGCGATAGAAGCCGGTCTTTCGATTGCAAGCTTTGCAGAAGCAGAAACCGACCTTGAGGATGTATTCATGGAAATTACGAAAGGAGTGGAACTTTCATGAAAAATTTTGCCGTCAATCCTGTGCTGAATAAAGAAATTAAACTTCGGTTCCGCTCGTTCAAGAGCTTTCTCGGTGTATTATTTTACCTGCTGGCTTTAGGCATCATTATTTTGGGCTTCATTTTTATTAATATGCTTTCGAACAGCCAGGGGTATTTTAAGCCCGACCAGAGCAGGGAGATGTTCATTGTCCTGTCCTTCCTGCAGCTTGCCCTGATATTGTTCATTACACCCGGGCTGACAGCAGGGGTCATCAGCAGTGAAAGGGAGAGGCAGACCCTTAATATCATGCTGACGACAACACAGAGCTCCGCGAGCATCATCATCAGCAAGCTCGTATCAGCCATTTCCTTCCTGCTTCTGCTTATCATTGCCAGCCTTCCGCTGTACAGCATCGTATTCCTTTTTGGGGGGGTATCTCCCGGACAGGTGGCCCTGACACTCGGATTCTATATCTATACGATCATGGTTTACGGCAGCCTTGGGGTATTGTTTTCAACGCTGATCCGGAAAACAGTCGTTTCCATGGTTACAACTTATGGGGCCACGCTTTTTCTGGCCGGGGGAACGGCATTTCTGACGATGATTTTGATGCAGCTAGGACATATGAATCCAAATGTGCAGACAGACAGCCCGTTTGCTTATTTTACAGCCATGCTCAATCCGGCCATGGTCCTTCTCGGAATCTTTAATCCTGAATTCCTGCGGGAGATTGCAAATGAGACGGGCATCCAATTTCCGCTCTGGATCGCCCATCTGATCGCAAGCTCGGTGATCTTCCTGCTGGCGCTGCTGATCAGCATCAGAAAGCTAAGGCCAAATATGAAAAAGGGATAGGAGTTGTCAGCTTATGGCCAAACAAAAACGGGAGCAGTTCTTAAATCTGCTGAAGCCTGTCCGGCGCCAGCTTCTCCTTGCAGCTGCGCTGAAGGAGCTCCAGCTTCTCCTTTTTTACGGAGGTGCCGCAATACTCATTGTCCTGCTTTTGGCCCGGACGGTAGTCATACCGGATCTGCCTGTATATCTTTCAGCAGCTGCTCTTGTGTCCCTATCTTTATCCTTCTGGAGGTTCTGGATCAGGAAGCCAGGCTTTCGGGAGGCAGCAGCCGTTTACAACCGCTTTGTACCTGATGACAGGGTGCTTACGGCATACTCGCTATTGGACAGCGAGGGGCTTGTGGAGCGGCTGCAGCTGGAAGAAGCTTTATCTTATATGAAGAGGGACCATGAGTCTGTACTGAAAAGGAAAAAGCAATTCTTATACCCTAAATGGGTCCTTGGAGCGCTGGCTGTCCTTCTGGCAGTTTCAGCCGCTGCTTATCTTCCCAGCACGACAATGGAAAGAGCAAGCCAGCTTGAAGAAGAAAAGGAAATGGTAGAATCCGCTGAAGATGAGCTCAAGGAAAAAGCAAAGAAAGAGAAGGATCCGGAAACACGGAAGCTGATTGATGAGACGGCAAAGGAAATCAGCAAGCTTGACTCTGCCGCAGAGGCTTTGAAAGAGCTTGAAAAACAGAACAAGTCGCTGGAGCTGCAGAAAATGAAGGAACTGGAAAGGCAAAGGAAGCTTGAAGAAACCCAAAGCCGTCTTAATAATGCCGGTTTAAGCTCGCTGGCAGCTGCACTCGATAACAAAGAACTGAATAAAGCCATGGAGGAGCTGAAGGAATTGCAGAAAAATCCTGCAGAGCTTTCAGAAGGCCAAAAAGAGGCTCTCCAGGAGCTGGCTCAAAAGGACGGGCCTTTGACAGATGAAGAGATTGCCAGGCTGGCAGAACAGCTGGAGCAGGCATTGAACTCCTCCGATGCATTGTCCAGGCTCGCTGCCGCACAGCAGGCTGTCGGCCAGGCAGGGACAAAACTCCACAATCAAATGTCTGCTAATGGAATGAACCCGGGACAGCTGGCTCTCTCAGGATCCTCCGGACAGCCCGCCTCCGGGCAGAATCCCGGGCCGAACGCCGGCAGCGGCGGCCAGAAGCCTGGCAAAGCAAACTCAGGGAATGGATCCGGAAGCGGATCAGGTTCTGGATCAGGATCAGGTTCTGGATCAGGATCTGGTTCAGGATCAGGCTCTGGAGGAGCAGGATCAGGCACCGGATCCGGCAGCGGCTCAGGGGCAGGGGCCGGGCTTGGCCAGGGATCAAGGGAGCTTCTGACTGTGCCGGAAAGGATTGCGGGCCAGGTTAATACGGAAACTGATTCAGGCCAATTAGGCGAAGGAGGGCCGGCTGAACAGAGCGAAGGAGCCGGGCCCATCCTGCGGGGGAGTGCCAGGCCGTACAGCGAAGTCTATGAATCTTATGAAAGATCTTACCGGGAAAGCTCGGAGCGCTACAATATGCCTGATGAACTGGCAGAAATCGTAAAGAATTATTTTACAAGCATAGATCCTGATGGGGAGTGAGGAATATGGCATCAATAGAAGAGAAAGCAAACCAATTCAAAGAAGCGGCCGCTATCCTGGATAAAGTGAAGGAAGAAATCAGGTCGTTTATCGTCGGGCAGGAGGACGTGATCGACCAGGTCCTGTGGAGCATCGTAGCCGGCGGCCATGTGCTTCTTGAGGGCCTTCCCGGCATGGGGAAGACCATGCTGGTCAAGACAATATCGGAAAGCATGGATCTGAAATTTTCGCGGATCCAGTTCACTCCGGACCTCATGCCGTCAGATATAACAGGAACCATGCTTCTGCAGCCTGACGGGAGCGGGAAGCAGGCTTTTGTTTTTCATGAAGGACCTTTATTTGGAAATATCATCCTCGCAGATGAGATCAACCGTGCGACACCGAAAACACAAAGCTCGCTGCTGGAAGCGATGGGGGAAAAAACAGTAACAATCATGGGTGAGACAAAAATGCTGGACCATCCATTCTTTGTTCTGGCCACCCAGAACCCGATAGATATGGAAGGGACCTACCCGCTGCCGGAAGCACAGCTCGACAGGTTCATATGTAAAATTCAGGTCCCATACCCGACAAAGGAAGAGTTGAAAGAGATTGTATTAAGGACGACAGGGATCCGGCCTGCCGCTGTCCAAAAAGCGGCGGCAAAAAAAGATGTATTGGAGATCCAGGCTTTGGCAAAGGAGATCCTGGTCAGTGAAGAAATGATTGATGAGGCTGTATCGATCATTTCAGCCACGCATCCAGAGTCGCCTGATGCAACGGGGATGGTGAGGCAGTACATCCAGTTCGGGAGCGGCCCAAGGGGACTGCAAAGCCTGATCATGATGGCAAAAGCAAGGGCGATGTCACAGGGAAGATACCATGTTTCCATGGGAGATTTAAGAAAGACAGCTCTCCCGGTGCTCCGCCACCGCATTATAGTCAACTTTGAAGCTGACAGCAGCGGCATTACGGCAGACGAAATCATCCGGGATCTGGCCGAATCCAGGAATCCTGTCCGGGAAGGCCGTCAGCATGCATAATGGAGGCGGGCTTCTTTCAAGGCTGCAGAAAAAACGCCTGCGGGTGAAAACGAAAAAGCGCGGCGCCCATAAAGGGACAAGGCAGTCCAGCAGCTTTGGTTCCTCTCTTGAATTCTCCGACTTCAGGCTCTATCAGCCGGGAGACGATGTCAGGCAAATCGACTGGAATGTTTACGGGCGCACCCAAAAGCATTATATAAAGCGTTTCCTCGATGAACAGGAGATTTCAGCTGCTGTTTATCTGGACACATCTTCTTCCATGCAAAGCATCGATCAAAAATGGAAGCTGGCAAAAGAATTGGCCGCTTCACTCTGCTATATCGCCCTTTCAGGAGGAGACAGGCTCTATTTCGCCTCTTTGCCCTCT
Source organism: Bacillus infantis (assembly GCF_020171945.1). Classification (GTDB taxonomy): domain Bacteria; phylum Bacillota; class Bacilli; order Bacillales; family Cytobacillaceae; genus Bacillus_AB; species Bacillus_AB infantis_A. The sequence continues at coordinate 52,624 of NZ_JAIVAP010000010.1, forward strand.
GGTATTACAGCCCCTCTCAGAAGAAAAGGAGCCAATTACAGCAGGCAGGTATATGCAGAAATCCTTCAGCTGGAAGGTGCGGCAATCAATAAGGGTTTTTCAGAGCATTTAAGCCGCGTCCTGCAAAAAAACCAGCAGCTGTCCATCATCATAACCGACACTATGGAGCCGCTCAGCGGGCTTGAGTCTGCAATGAAGAGGATAGGGGGGATGAAGCAGGATTTCTGGCTGCTGCAGATTCTGGCAAGGGAGGAAGCCGAGCCATCTTATAGCGGGGATATCAGGCTGATAGACAGCGAAAGCAGAGCTTCTGTAAATGTCAGTATGAATCCCGTGATTGTTGATGGATATAAGAAGAGGCTGGAGGAGCATGGCAGGCTGCTTGAGGCGATTTGCAGGAAATATGGGGGGCAGTTTGTATCGATCACTGCTGACACAGACATCCAGACTATTTTATTGCGCATCCTGCCTGGTAAAGGCATGTTGAATTGAGGTGAAACACGATGCTTTTTTTTAGCCCGCTCTATTTTTTATTGGGCCTTTTTATTATCGCCTTTATATTATTCTACTTTTTCCGAAAGCAATTTGATGAGAAAATCATTCCTTCCAATATGCTTTGGATGGAGGCAGTGAATGAATGGCAGGCATCGCCATGGCTGCAGAAGCTTCAGCAGAATCTGTTATTCTGGCTGCAGCTTCTCGCCCTGCTGCTGCTGATGTTTGCGCTGGTCCGGCCATTTTGGTTCGGGGAAGAATTAAAAGGGAGCCGCCTGATATTTGTTGTTGACCCCTCTGCATCCATGCTTGCCGAAAGAGATGGCGAACCGATCTTTGAGAAGGCAAGGGAGAAGATGCTTTCGCTTGCCGGCAGCCTGGCCGGCCAGGAGGTTACTCTGATAAGAGCCGGAGAGAATCCGGAAATCCTCCTTTCAGGGGAAAAGGAGAAAGCGGCGGTTAAAAAGTCAATCAGTGCTCTTGAAATTACTTATGAGCATGAAAACATGACTAAAGCGCTGCAGCTGGCCAATTCTTTGGCAGATGCAGAGAATTCAGCTATATACATATTTTCTGATGGACTTGAAAAAGAAGAAGCCGCGGCCCTGGATGAAGGAAATTACACAGAAGTCCATAATTTCGGCAAAAAAGGGCAGAATCTTGCTCTTTTATCTTTTGGTGTTGTCCGGGAAGGAGAGGGCATTGCCGGTGGGGCTGCCGTTGAAAATCAGTCAGCGGAGGAAGCCGCTTTTTCCTTCCGGGTTGTATATGAGGGCCAGGTGCTTTATGAGCAGGAAGTGGAGATTGAAGGAAACGGGCAATCTGTGATCCAGATTCCCGGCCTCCCCAAGCATCCTTACTATAAGGCAGAAATAAAGGCGGATGATCCTTATCAAGCCGACAATGAGCTGACAGCGATCTTTAATGAACCGAGCCGAAAGGTGGTTGCCGTAGGGAGCATCAGTCCCTTTGTGCTGAAAGGCTTTGAAACATGGGGGGCTGAACTGGTTCAGGCCGAACCTTCATCGGCTGCAGCCGGGGGAGAAGGGATATACCTGACAGATGCCGGCAGCCTTGAGGCAGCAGAGGGAAGGCCAGCAATCATCTTCAATGCGGAAACTGGCAAGAAGAAGCTGGAAGAACCGCCGGAGGCCGCCAATGATCCGATTCTTGAACATGTGGGAGCAGAAAATATCTTCATTGATTCCTCCTACGATCCGCTTAAAGGTGATTGGGAAACCCTCCTGCAGTCAGGGGGACGGCCTCTGATCCAAAAGGGAACACAGAATGGGAATCCGGCTTTGCTGATCAATTTTGCTTTGGGCGACTCTGATTGGCCATTGCAGCCGGGTTTTCCGGTCTTCTTGTATAATGCCTATCAATGGCTGGCCGCCCAGTCTGATTTCCTTGGCTATTTTTCACCAGGGGAAGAAAAGTGGCTTAATGCTGGAGCGGGCTCTTCTTCGTTAGAGATATACGATGATGAAAACAAAAATTTGTATTCACTGGATCTGGCGAAGGAAAACTTTGCTGCCCCCTATAAGCCGGGAGTTTACCAGGCTGCCGCAGGGGAAGAACATTATTTTTTCTCTGTCCTGCTCGATGACCGGGAAAAAGCTGCCAGGCATGCCTCTTCCTTTACGATGAATGAAAAAAGTGCTTCAAATGGCTACAGGGAAATAGAGCAGAACGGACTTTGGTTTTGGCTCGCATTACTCGCTTTCATCCTGATAGCAGCAGAATGGGAGGTGTTCAGGCGTGGGAATAGAATTTAAATACCCTTTTATGCTTTTGCTCATCATTCCTTCTCTGCTCCTTGTATTCTTGTTTATCAGGACAGCGAAGGGCAGCAGGGAAAATAGGAAGGGAGCAGCTGTTATGAGGGCTGTCGTTTTCATTTTGCTTGCCTTTGCGCTGGCTGTCCCTTCAATCAGGCTGCCGGCTCCGGGAAAGCCCGTGGTCTTCATCGCCGACCGCTCTGCCAGTGTACAGGGCAGGGAAGGAGAGCTGCTGGATTTTATCGATGCAGGAATCCAGTCCAAAGAAAAGGAAGATTCATATGCCGTGATATCGGCTGGCGAAACAGCAGCTGCTGAAAGCTCGCTGGCAGGCATGAAGGGAGAGTTCCGGGAATTCAGTACAGACACCGGGAAGGGTGAAACAAATCTCGAGGCAGGCATACAGCTGGCTTCGACTCTCATGCCGCAGGAAACCCCCGGGCGGATTGTCCTTTTATCAGACGGGAGGGAAACGGCCGGCAGCAGCCGGGAAGCGGCAAAGCTTTTGAAGAACCGGGGGATAGAGCTTGATTATGTCCTGCTGGACAGCAGCCGGAAAGAGGATATGTCCATTTCCAGCCTAAATGTCCCCCCAGCCTTGTATGAAGGTGAAGAAGCATCCATTACCATTGCGATTGACAGCAATTCTGCAAAAGAAGCTGATTTAAGGCTTTCTGTAAACAGCAGGGAAGTCTTAAAAGAGAGAATTACGGTCAAAGAAGGAAAGAATGTCTACACCTTCAAGCACAAAATGGACGAAACCGGCTTATCGGCAATCAAGGCTGAAATTTCCGCTGAAGGAGATGGATTCATAGAAAACAATGCATTGCAGTCTGCCGTCAATATTAAAGGAACCCCCAGGGTTTTGATCGTAGAGCAGGAAAAAAGCCAGCTTGAAACCATACTGGACGGGTCCGGCCTTCTGGCGGATTCCATCGTGCCGGAAAAGCTGCCTAACTCACTTTCCGGGTTTCTTCCATATCAGTCCATCATTTTCAATAATGTACCGGCAACTGTGGTTTCCGAGAATCAGATGATCCTTATAGAAAAGGCTGTAAAGGAGTTTGGCTCTGGATTCATTATGGCAGGTGGAGAGAACAGCTTCGGTCTTGGCGGCTATTTCAAAACGCCGATTGAAAAGCTGCTGCCTGTCAGCATGGATATTAAAGGGAAGAAGGAAATGCCCTCCCTCGGCCTTATGATTGTTATGGATCGTTCAGGAAGCATGGCAGGGAACAAGCTGGAACTGGCAAAAGAGGCGGCGGCAAGATCAGTTGAACTCTTGCGCGAGAAAGATACTTTGGGATTCATAGCATTTGATGACCGCCCGTGGGTTATCGTGGAAACAGGACCGCTTGACAATAAAAAGGACGCCGTGGACAAAATCGCCTCAGTCACTCCCGGGGGAGGCACTGAGATCTTTACTTCCCTTGAAAAAGCGTACGAGGAGCTGGAGGACCTTAAGCTCCAGCGGAAGCATATCATCCTCCTTACAGACGGGCAGTCTGCCAGAAGCGCTGATTATGAAAGCATGATAGAAACGGGGAAAGAAAAGAATATTACTCTTTCGGCGGTGGCGCTTGGGAGCGACGCAGACCGGAATCTGCTGGAAGAGCTGGCAGAGCTCGGTGCCGGGCGCTTCTACGATGTTACGGACTCCTCTGTGATTCCAAGCATTTTATCAAGGGAAACCGTCATGGCGACTAGAACTTATATCGAAGACAAACCTTTTTATCCATCTTTGCAGCCGTATCCGGAATGGGGCGATTTTTTTGCAGGCGGCATTCCGCAGATGAATGCCTATATTGCTTCTGAAGCCAAACAGGGTGCAAAGGTTCCCCTTCTCAGTGAGAAAGAGGATCCGGTCCTGGCTGAATGGCAGTATGGCATCGGCCATACGATTGCCTTTACTTCGGATATAAGCGGAAAATGGTCTGGAGACTGGGCTCGGTGGGAAAAGTGGCCGCAGTTTATGAATAAACTCGCCAGCATCTCGCTTCCGAAATATGAGAGCGAAGCTTACAGCATTTCAGTCCGGAGGGAAAACGAAGAAACGGTTGTCTTGCTTGAAGGAAACAGCAAAGCTGCCCTTCCTGCAGATATAGCAGTTGTTTCAGATAAAGGGGAAAAAGTGGATGCCAGCACTAAACTGGCCGCACCTGGCAAGTACGAGATTAAAATGCCTTCAGAGCCCGGCATGTTTTATGTCAATATCAGCCAGCAAACCCTGACAGGAGAAACAAGGACCTATAAAACCGGCTTTACTCTCCCATATTCAGAAGAATATTTATTGCAAAAACAAAATGAAGGACTCCTTAAGGAAATATCTGCCTTGACGGGAGGGAAGCGGCTGGAAGAAGGCAAGGAGGCATTCCGCCCGCTGAAGGCAGGGAATTTTGAAAAGGCCTCAATCAGCGAATGGCTCCTTCTTGCAGCATTCCTCCTCTTCTTTGCCGAGATAGCGGCCAGGAGGTTCGGGCTCAAGCTGATTCCGGAGAGACAAAAGGCTAAAAAGGCTGCAGGATCCGATAAAAGCAGGCTATTGGAGAAAACAGCCTCCGCCAGGCGGAGGGCGGCTGACAGGGAGAAAGGTGTCCAGGTACCGGAGTCCCGCGTGGAGAAAGCAGAATCTGCCGGGCGGCAGGCTGAGGCCCGTAAACCAAAAGGACGCTCCGGAGCACCAAGCGTCAGCCCGGATGAGCGGGAAGAGAGAATGAAGCGCCTTCTGGAAGCCAAAAAGAGGAAAAGCTGACAAATGCCGAAGGAGCGGCGCCGGGCCCGGATTTCCTTGACACAGTTTGGGGTTCTGTGTAAACTGTTTTATTGTAAAGGCTTTTCACTTAACAAGGGGGAATGAGCTATGCTGGAGAAGACGACGAGGATGAACTATCTGTATGACTTTTATCAGTCGTTGTTGACGCCGAAGCAGCGGAGCTATATGTCCCTGTACTATCTGGATGATTATTCTCTCGGTGAGATTGCCGAGGAGTATGACGTCAGCCGGCAGGCAGTGTACGATAACATCAAGCGTACCGAAGCGATGCTGGAGGAATATGAAGAAAAGCTGCTGTTATTTGAAAAATTTCAACAGCGCAGCAAACTTATTCGCGAAATGAGAACTTTTCTTGAAGAAGGCAGTCCTTCCCATCAAAGTCTGATGGAAGCAGTGGCTGAGCTAGAGAAATTAGATTAGGAGGCGGCATATATGGCATTTGAAGGATTAGCCGACCGACTGCAAAATACGATACAGAAGATCCGCGGCAAAGGGAAAGTATCCGAGGCGGACGTTAAAGAGATGATGCGCGAAGTACGCCTGGCCCTTTTGGAAGCAGACGTCAACTTTAAGGTTGTCAAAGAGTTTGTGAAAAAGGTCAGCGAACGTTCAATCGGCCAGGAAGTGCTAAAGAGCCTGACGCCGGGCCAGCAGGTTATAAAGGTTGTTAAAGAGGAGCTTACCGAACTGATGGGCGGGGAGCAGAGCAAAGTGGCGGTATCCAATCGCCCGCCGACCGTAATCATGATGGTCGGTCTCCAGGGTGCCGGTAAAACGACCACCACCGGAAAGCTTGCGAACCTGCTCCGGAAAAAGCATAACCGCAATCCTCTGCTTGTGGCCGCGGACATCTACCGTCCGGCTGCCATCAAGCAGCTTGAAACGCTCGGAAAACAGATCAATATGCCTGTATTCTCTCTCGGCGACCAGGTATCGCCTGTTGAAATAGCCAGGCAGGCCATCGCCAAGGCGAAGGAAGACCACCATGATTATGTGCTGATCGATACGGCAGGGCGCCTGCATGTGGATGAAGCCCTCATGGATGAGCTCAAGGAGATCAAGGAGCTTTCCAAGCCGGATGAGATCTTCCTTGTCGTAGATGCAATGACAGGGCAGGATGCAGTGAATGTCGCCCAAAGCTTCAATGAGCAGCTGGGGCTGACAGGCGTCGTCCTGACAAAGCTTGACGGCGATACACGGGGGGGAGCTGCGCTTTCCATCCGTTCCGTTACCAGCACGCCGATCAAATTCGTCGGACTCGGGGAAAAGATGGATGCGATTGAAGCCTTCCATCCGGAAAGAATGGCGTCCCGGATACTCGGCATGGGAGATGTCCTTACCCTGATCGAGAAGGCCCAATCCAACGTTGATGAAGAAAAAGCAAAAGAGCTCGAGAAGAAAATGCGGACTGCTTCCTTTACGTTTGATGACTTCCTTGACCAGCTGGGCCAGGTCCGCAATATGGGGCCGCTGGATGAAATCCTGAAAATGATGCCCGGTGCCAACAAAATCAAGGGACTTAATAACATGCAGATCGATGAAAAGCAGATCGCGCATGTCGAGGCCATCATCAAATCGATGACAAAGGAAGAAAAGACGCATCCGGAAATCATCAACTCGAACCGCCGGAAGAGGATTGCTAAGGGCAGCGGCAGGACCGTACCCGAAGTGAACCGTCTCCTCAAGCAGTTCGAGGATATGAAGAAAATGATGAAGCAGATGACAGGAATGCAGCAGAAGGGCAAGAAAAAAGGCTTCAAGCTGCCTTTCAATCCGTTCTGATTTTTGTCCTTCCGCGCCCGGAAATACTGTCCCGGCATGCTCTGAAATACAGCGGAACAGCCGTGGAAATCAAGTTTTTATAACATGTAAAGAAAAAACACTTTACAAACCATTTATCTATTGATATTATACTATCTTGTGTGAAACTATTCGGAGGTGCTTATTTAACATGGCAGTAAAAATTCGCTTAAAACGTATGGGAGCTAAAAAATCCCCTTTCTATCGTATTGTAGTAGCAGATTCTCGTTCTCCTCGTGATGGACGATTCATTGAAACAGTTGGAACTTACAATCCAGTTGCACAGCCTGCTAAGGTTGAAATCAACGAAGAGCTTGCTCTTAAATGGATGAACGATGGCGCTAAGCCTTCTGACACAGTTCGCAACCTGTTCTCTAAAGAAGGCATTATGGAGAAATTCCATAACGCTAAGAACGGCAAGTAATTCTGCACGTGATGAAAGAGCTTATCGAAACGATCGTTAAGCCCCTGGTTGATTTTCCCGATGATGTCCGGGTGGATGTCCGGGAAGATGACCACCGCGTTACCTATCAGCTTTCTGTCAACAAGAGTGACATGGGAAAAGTGATCGGGAAGCAAGGGCGCGTCGCAAAATCGATACGGACTGTTGTATATGCAGCAGGATCATCACAGCAAAAAAGAGTTTTCATGGAAATAACTGAATGAGCTTTTCCCGAGGCATAGCCGGAGGAATTAAAAAAAGGAGGGGGATCCCCTCCTTTTTTTCCCATTCAGAAAAGCTTTTATAAGTAGGTTCGGTACCAGGATGCTGAAGGAGGCTTAAGGGTGAAAATACTTCAAACCGCCACAGTTAAACAGATCTTAACCGAAAAAAGCAAAAGGAAGCTTCTTGAAACCTATATGGAAAGAAAAACGCAGCTTTTGAAAGAATGCGAACAGCTTCGCTTTGAAGTGAAAAAGATGGAGAAGTCGAAAAAGTTCCAGCAGGCAAGCCTGTCTGCCAATTTTGAAAAAGAAACAGACAGGCGCAAAGAAAAGATCAAGCTGCTGGAGTTTCAAATAGAACAACTACATATGCTACCATTAGGCAGTGAACTGAAGGAAAAAGAAGTTCAGGCTGTCGTGGAGATCGGCATTGGCGACGCCTGGGATAAGGTATCGGCAAACAAAACCATCATCATCGAGGATGGAGTCATTAAAGAAATTCGCTAGAGGTGATCGGCAAAGATGGAAAAGTGGTTCAATGTAGGGAAGATTGTCAATACACACGGTGTCAGGGGCGAAGTAAGGGTCGTATCACGCACCGATTTTCCGGAAGAGCGCTATAAGGCAGGCAGCCATTTATTCTTGTTCCTGGCGGGGTCAAAGGAACCTGTGAAGCTGACTGTAAAAACACACAGACAGCACAAATCGTTTGATCTGCTTACTTTTGAAGGCCTGGACAGCCTGAATGAGGCGGAAAAGCTTAAAGGCAGCCTTTTGAAGGTCTCAGAAGATCAGCTGGGGCAGCTGGAGGAGAATGAGTATTATTTCCATGAAATTCTCGGCTGTACCGTGAAAACAATTGATGAAGAAGAAATAGGGGAAATAACGGAAATCCTGACCCCGGGCGCCAATGATGTATGGGTGGTCAGCAAAAAGGGGCAGAAAGATATATTGATCCCTTATATTGAGGATGTTGTCAAGAAAGTGGATGTGAAAGAAAAAGTCATCATCATTGAACCGATGGAAGGCTTGCTGTCATGATGAAAATTGATGTACTTACTTTATTTCCTGAAATGTTCGGCGGTGTTTTCGGGCATAGCATCCTGAAGAAGGCAGAAGAAAATAACGCCGTCAGCTACAATGTAGTCAATTTCAGGGACTATGCCGACAATAAGCATAAAACGGTTGATGATTATCCTTACGGCGGGGGAGCCGGCATGGTGCTGAAGCCCCAGCCGATATTTGACGCGGTTGCTGACTTAAAGGGGAAGGCAGGCGGCGGAGAGCCGAGAGTCGTCCTCCTTTGCCCCCAGGGTGAGCGGTATACCCAGAAAAAGGCGGAGGAGCTTTCTTCCCTTGATCATTTGATTTTTGTGTGCGGCCATTATGAAGGCTACGATGAAAGGATAAGGGAGCATCTTGTGACAGATGAGATCTCCATCGGAGACTTCGTGCTTACCGGGGGGGAGCTTGGGGCCATGGTGCTGATTGACAGCATCGTCCGCCTTCTCCCGGGTGTCCTCGGAAATGAGGAGTCCCATATGAAGGATTCGTTCAGCACCGGATTTCTGGAGCATCCGCATTATACACGGCCGGCGGACTTCAGGGGGATGAAAGTGCCTGATATCCTGACCTCAGGCAACCACCGCCTTGTTGATGAGTGGAGGATGAAAGAGTCTCTGAAAAGGACCTATCTCCGCCGCCCGGATCTCTTTGAAGGGGCAGAGCTGACAAAAGAGCAGGTCCGCCTTCTCGAAGAAATAAAAAAAGAGCATAATAGCTATTGATGACAGGCATTGTTTATGTTATGATAGTTTTTGTGGCTTGGGCTGAGTGATCGGCCGGGTCTTATAACGATGTTCCGCTGCAATAAAGAAAGTCTGTGCAAGAGCATCTGTTGGAAGGAGTTGAAAACGATGCATAAATTAATCGAAGAAATTACAAAAGAACAGCTTCGCGCTGATGTTCCTGCGTTCCGTCCTGGTGATACTGTACGTGTACACGTTAAAGTTATCGAGGGTACCCGCGAACGTGTTCAGGTGTATGAAGGTGTTGTAATTAAGCGTCGTGGTGGTGGAATCAGCGAAACTTTTACAGTACGTAAAGTTTCTTATGGTGTAGGCGTTGAGCGTACATTCCCTGTACACACACCAAAAATTGCGAAGCTTGAAGTTATCCGCCGCGGTAAAGTACGCCGTGCGAAACTTTACTACCTGCGTAACCTGCGCGGTAAAAAAGCTCGTATCAAAGAAATCCGATAATAGTAAAGCGGCGGTGCTCCCTGCACCGCCAATTGCGAAGAAGGAGCTTGTATATCAAGCTCCTTTTTCACATAAAAGCGTTAAGTATGAAGTGCTAATCAGCCGGATCCGGCCTTGGCCAAACTCGGCGCCAGCCGGGTTTTTTCATTTGGCTTTTTTCACCCGATCTCCTTTTGCAGCTGCACGGCCTGACTTCCGGATTTTATCAGGCTCTGGAAGTGCCGGGCGCTTAAATGGCACAAAATAGGCCAATACTAGGAATTATACATCCCATCGTGTTTAGTGCAGTGAAATAATGTAAATGTAAAGAATGAACCATGCAGATTATCAGCAGGACGCTGGATTATATTTTTTAGCAGAGATTGGTGGGAACTAACATGGGAAAGAGCAAAAGTGAATTCTGGGAATGGACAAAGGCGCTGATCATCGCTGTGCTCCTTGCGGCCGTCATCCGCTATTTCTTATTCGCCCCGATAGTGGTGGATGGACTGTCGATGATGCCGACGCTGCACGATACGGACAGGATGATCGTGAATAAGTTCTCGTATAAGCTTGGTGAACCAAAGAGATTTGACATCATCGTCTTCCACGCCCCGGAAAATAAGGATTACATAAAAAGGGTAATCGGCCTGCCGGGTGACAGGATCGAATACAAAGATGATATTTTATATGTAAACGGCGAAGCGGTCGAGGAGCCTTATCTTGATGAATACAAGAAAGAGGTCATCGACGGGCCGCTGACAGAGCCTTTCACACTTGAAGATAAAATCGGGCAGGAGACCGTGCCTGAGGGCCATCTCTTCGTAATGGGCGATAACCGGCGCTACAGCAAGGACAGCCGCCATATCGGCACCATCCCGATGGAAAAGGTGCTTGGGGACACAAATATCATCTATTGGCCCCTTGAGGACTTCCGCATCGTAAAATAGCAATTATTATAAGTCAGGAAAGGGTGGCAGCCTTGACAATACAATGGTTTCCAGGGCATATGGCAAAAGCCCGCAGGCAGGTCACAGAAAAACTGAAGCTAGTTGATATAATCTTTGAGCTTGTCGACGCGCGCCTGCCGCAGTCTTCAAGAAATCCGATGATCGACGAAATCATCCAGCATAAACCGAGGCTTGTGCTCCTCAATAAAGCCGATATGGCTGATAAAGAAGCCACAAGGGCCTGGATCCGATATTTTAGCGATAGAGGGATCAAAGCGCTGGCCATCAACTCACAGGCAGGGTCCGGCATGAAGGATATCTCCTCTGCAGCACAGGAAATATTGAAGGAAAAGTTTGACCGGATGAGAGCTAAAGGTGTAAAGCCAAGGGCAATCAGGGGAATGATCGTTGGAATCCCAAATGTCGGCAAGTCAACGCTCATCAACCGCCTTGCAAAGAAAAATATTGCCAAAACAGGCAATATGCCCGGGGTGACAAAAGCCCAGCAGTGGATTAAGGCCGGCAAGGAAATGGAACTCCTGGATACACCGGGGATTTTATGGCCGAAATTTGAAGATCAGGAAGTGGGCCTCAAGCTGGCTCTTTCAGGTGCGATAAAAGATACGATATTAAATCTTCATGACATTGCCATTTATGCACTGAAGTTTCTTGAAAAACACTATCCTGAAAGACTGCTGGAAAGATACAGCCTTGAAGAATTCCCGGAGGAAGCGGTAGAAGCCTTCGATAAAATCGGAAGGCTCAGGGGCTGCTTAATGGGCGGGGGCGAAGTCGATTATGATAAAGTCGCAGAGCTGATCATCCGGGAAATCCGGACAGAGAAGCTTGGCCCTTTATCATTCGAACACCCGTCAGATTTTGCAGAAGGCGGACCGGCGGAATAAATCGTCTTATTTTTGTCCGCAATACCGTTTTAAAAATGTTAAAATAAAATAGCAGCAATGAATAAAGGCCTCTGCATGGGGCCTTTATTTTTTGATATATATCCGGAAGGGGCTGGCATGGCGACTGGCCCTTCCTTCTACATAACGGCATAAGGGTGGATGGAATGAAACAGCTTACAATCAGTGAAATCAGCGAGAAGCTGAAGGATCTGAAAGACAACAAAGACCCATTCTTGGGAGAGCTTAAATCGGATGGACGCAAAGGGGTACAGCAGCTGCTAGCGAGATGGGGCAGACAAAGGGCCGAGGAGGCCAGGCTTTACGGCCGGTACCAGGAAATGACCGTATACGAACGGAGGCTGAAGAAAAGCGGCTGGATGATGATCGCAGGTACGGATGAAGCTGGCAGAGGGCCGCTGGCCGGCCCTGTTATCGCAGCAGCAGTCATATTGCCGGAAGGATTCTATCTTCCGGGCCTTGATGACTCCAAGAAGCTGTCTGAAGCAAAGAGGGACGAGTTTTATAATGAAATCATGGCCGGCGCCGCTGCTGTCGGAGTGGGCCGGATCGGGGCGGAGGAAATCGACCGGATTAACATCCTTCAAGCTTCAAAGAAAGCAATGCTCCTGGCCTTGGCAGATATGGGCAGCACCCCGGATTATTTATTGACAGATGCGGTCGATCTGGATGTCCCCTATCCGGCAGAGGCAGTCATAAAAGGCGACAGCAAAAGTGTGACGATCGCTGCCGCCTCTGTTATAGCCAAGGTAACGAGGGACCGGTATATGAGGGAACTTGACGAACTGTATCCTCACTACGGCTTCGGCCGGAATATGGGCTACGGCACCCGGCATCATCTTGAGGCGATTGAAAAGCACGGGATCATCAATGAACATCGAAAAAGCTTTGCCCCGATCAAGGGCATGTATTAGAGGTGAAGAGGAATGGATCCGCTGAATATTGTCGGTTCAATACTGCAGAACAAAAACAGCGGCGGTCCTAAGCCGCTTGCCTTGAACCCCGGGCAAATCGTGAGCGCAAAGGTCATCAAGCTTCATCCCAATCAGACGGCAGAGGTCTTGATCGGAGGGCAGAAGGTGATAGCGCAGCTTGAAACAGCACTATCGGTAAATGAGCGGTACTGGCTGCAGGTCCTTCCGGGGGATGGGGCTCCGCGACTGAAGCTTCTTCCTGGGGCTGAAGCACAAAAGGGAATGAACGCTGAAGAAGTATTGCTTAATAAGCTGGCACTTGCAGCCGGCAAGACGAATATTGATATGGTTTCTTTTTTGGTAAAAGAGCAGCTGCCGATTACAAAAGAGGGCCTGTCCGCGATTGCAGAATGGCTCGGCGGCAGCCGTCCTTCACAGAATCAGCTTGAGGCAATCAAGCAGGCCCTGGCAAGGCAGCTGCCGGTATCAGGCAAGGTTTTGGATTCATTGATGGCTGCACAGGGTGGAAAGCCGATACAAGCCCTTCTCACAGAGCTTGTGGACCTGCTGGATCAGCCTGGTGTTAGCACTTCAGGAAAAGCGCTTCTCCATATAGCAGCAGATCTGGGTACTTCCTTGAAGATGAAGCAGGGGGAAGAATCACTCGCTTTCTTAGTGAAAGAATGGCTGGGCAGCCAGGACGGGAAGCGGGCCGAAGGGGCAAGGCACCTGCTGGAGGCAGCCGGTGCCCTGCCAAAAGGGCTGAAGGAGCCTGACATGCTTCAGCGGATTCTTCTAGCCGGCGGACAGGCTGGCAGGCCGGCAGGCTCCCAGGAAGACCTCTTAAAGGCTTTTGCCGGCAGATTGCAGGGGAATATGCCTTTATCCTTTACCGGGGCAGGAGAAGGGACGGAGGGGCCAAAAACTGCACAGAATGTTTCGTTATCAAATTCGAATAGAGAGAACCAGCCTGCGGGCCGCCCTGCTTCCGGTGCTCTGCAGACGGAACAAACTGAGGAAGCATGGAAGGGCCAGCTTTTTTCCGCGCTTGCCAGCAGAGGCATGAAGCCGGCAGATGCAATTCAGCTTCTGCGGATTTTGCATCCGCAAATGCCTGATCTTGAAAAGGTGTCCGAAAGCCTCCAGCTATTATCTGAAGGGAATCCAGAAGAGCAAGGAGATAAAAGTATGGACGCCAGGCAGGCGCTGCTGGGCGAAATCTCGGCAAAAACAGCCGCGGCTGCCGGAGCCGGGGACGGGCTGCTGCAATCAAGGCTGACGCACATACTGAAAAGCCTTGGCTATTCCCATGACCATGCAGTGCTCAGCTTCCTGTCGGGCGGTGATGAAAGCGGCTTAAAGAATGAATCACTTAAAATGATGCTTCTGCAATTCCTGGAGGAAGGTCCTCCCATCCAGCACAAAGAGGCAGCAGAACAGCTGCTGAATAAATTGACAGGAAACCAGCTATTAGCCCAGGAAACTGGGCCGCTGCAGCAGTATATATTCCAGCTGCCTGTCCCGCTGTGGAACAGGACAGCGGAAATGACCATGCAGTGGAGCGGAAGGAAGCTGTCTGATGGGCAGATCGATCCTGCCTATTGCCGCGTCATATTCTACCTTGACTTAGACCATTTAAAGGAAACGGCAGTCGATGTCCAGGTCCAGAACAGGATCGTGCAGATAAAGGTCTTTAACGGGGACAGCCGGATCAGGGAATGGGCAGCCCCTTTTATAGGCGGTCTGAAGGAAGGCCTGGAAAGGCTGGATTACCGGCTTTCTTCGGTAGTCTTTGAAAAAAGCGGCGGGATCCATGCGTATTCGAAAGGCCAGACTCAATACCGGCCATTGTCCGATTCAGGGAAATACAGCGGAGTTGATATTAAGATATGAAACAGAATGACCGGAACATCAGGAAGGAAGCAGTCGCCTTATCCTATAAAGAAGGGCATGAGGCCCCGAAGATTACGGCCAAGGGCAAAGGGCTGACAGCCGAGAATATCCTTGAAAAAGCGAAAGAGCATAATATTCCGATCCAGGAAGATCCGTCGCTGGTCGAATTGCTGGGAAAGCTGAACATAGATGAAAATATCCCGGAGGAGCTGTACCAGGCAGTGGCCGAAATTTTCGCCTTTGTTTATAAAGCCGACCGCCGGGCAGGAGAGCACAGCAGGGGACAGGGATCATAGCCTGTCCTTCTTCGTATTGTGCATTCAAAGCCATTTTGTGGGAAGAACGCTTTTCTAAGTCCTATATTTTCTCTTAGAGAGCGGCGGAAAAGGCCGGGCCCGAACGGTGAATGATCATCATTTTCTTAAATATATTTCTATGCTGCAAAAATAATTTCTTGATCCCAAAAATGAAAACGCTTTAATTTACAGGGTTTTTTATAGATACAAATTTTCAAATTTTTAAAGAAATATAATATTTTAGTCATAATTGTAGACAAGGTTGGACTCATTTTATAAAATGAAAGCGCAGTCTATTTTTTGAAGAGTTTGATAGGAGGATGGGAAATGAATATTCATGAGTACCAGGGAAAAGAAGTCCTCAGAAAATACGGGGTAACGGTTCCGAATGGAAAGGTCGCTTTTACAGTAGAAGAAGCAGTAGAAGCAGCCAAAGAACTTGGCACAGAGGTAGTTGTAGTTAAAGCGCAGATCCATGCCGGCGGACGCGGAAAAGCGGGCGGCGTCAAGGTTGCGAAAAACCTCGATGAAGTACGTACATATGCATCTGAAATCCTGGGGAAAACATTGGTCACGCACCAGACAGGCCCTGAAGGGAAAGAAGTAAAGCGCCTCCTTATTGAAGAAGGCTGTGATATCCAGAAAGAATATTATGTCGGCCTTGTGCTTGACCGTGCAACTTCCCGCGTAGTGCTGATGGCATCTGAAGAAGGCGGCACAGAAATCGAAGAAGTTGCTGAAAAAACACCAGAAAAGATTTTCAAGGAAGAAATCGATCCGGTCATCGGCCTGACAGCTTTCCAGGCGCGCCGCATCGCTTTCAATATCAATATCCCGGGCAAGCTTGTCAACCAGGCAGCAAAGTTCATGCTCGCGCTTTATAATGCTTATATTGAGAAGGACTGCTCTATTGCAGAAATCAATCCGCTTGTTGTCACTGGCGACGGCAAGGTAATGGCGCTTGATGCAAAATTGAATTTCGATTCAAATGCGCTTTACCGCCAAAAAGATATTCTTGAGTACCGCGATCTGGAAGAAGAAGATCCAAAAGAAATCGAAGCTTCAAAGTATGACCTGAGCTACATTTCCCTTGACGGAAACATCGGATGCATGGTCAACGGTGCAGGCCTGGCAATGGCGACGATGGATATTGTCAAGCATTACGGCGGCGACCCAGCCAACTTCCTTGATGTTGGGGGCGGTGCAACAGCAGAGAAAGTAACGGAAGCATTCAAAATCATCCTTTCTGATCCGAATGTAAAAGGAATCTTTGTCAACATCTTCGGCGGCATCATGAAATGCGATGTTATTGCAGAAGGCGTTGTTGAGGCTGCAAAGCAGGTTGGCCTGAAAGTGCCGCTTGTTGTACGCCTTGAAGGCACGAACGTAGACCTTGGCAAAAAGATTCTCGCAGAATCCGATATTGATATTATTGCAGCGGATTCCATGAGTGACGGGGCAGAAAAAATCGTTTCACTAGTAGGTTAAGAAAGGGGAATTTGACGTGAGTGTATTCATTAATAAAGATACAAAAGTAATAGTTCAAGGGATTACAGGTTCAACTGCCCTTTTCCATACAAAGCAGATGCTGGAATACGGCACACAAATCGTCGGGGGCACAACTCCAGGCAAGGGCGGCATGGAAGTGGAAGGAGTACCTGTATTCAATACAGTTCAGGAAGCTGTTAAAGAAACAGGTGCTACTGCCTCTGTCATTTATGTTCCGGCTGCTTTTGCTGCAGATGCCATCCTTGAGGCGGTTGATGCAGAGCTTGACCTGGCCATCTGTATTACAGAGCATATTCCTGTTCTTGATATGGTTAAAGTGAAGCGTTATATGGAAGGGAAGAAGACCCGCCTGGTCGGCCCTAACTGCCCTGGCGTCATTACGCCTGATGAGTGCAAAATCGGGATCATGCCAGGATACATCCATACAAAAGGGCATGTTGGCGTAGTATCCCGCTCAGGTACATTGACTTATGAAGCTGTCCACCAGCTTACACAGGCTGGAATCGGCCAGTCCACTGCAGTAGGAATCGGCGGAGACCCGGTCAACGGAACAAACTTCATCGATGTTTTAAAAGCATTCAATGAAGATCCGGAAACAAAAGCGGTCATCATGATCGGTGAAATCGGCGGAACGGCTGAAGAAGAAGCGGCTGAATGGGTAAAAGCTAATATGACGAAGCCTGTAGTCGGCTTTATCGGCGGCCGTACAGCACCTCCAGGGAAGCGCATGGGCCATGCCGGCGCCATCATCTCAGGAGGAAAAGGAACTGCTGATGAAAAAATCCGTGTTATGAACGAATGCGGAATCCAGGTTGCTGACACTCCGTCCGTAATGGGTGAAACCCTGATTAAGGTCCTGAAAGAAAAAGGCCTTTACGACGAATGCAAAACGCACTAAACCTATAGATTAGATTTTCCGGTCCCCTTGCTTCAAGGGGACTATTTCTCCTTCTTCTAACTCCCTCACCCAATAAAAATCCTATCAGGAGGTCCGCAAATGGACGAATTCAAGCTTAAATTCATCTCCCTCCACCACAGAAGTTCCTGGAGCAGCATTTATCATTACCTAAAGAAAGATCCCCACATGAAAACCTCCCTTTCGGCAGCCTTCTCTGAAAGAGACCATAAACTCCTATTCCCGAATAAAAGCAGCCTGGAGAAAACGATAGAGAAAATCAGACAATACGAGAAAAATGGGATTAACTCTATCACAATATTTGACCCGGAATATCCCCCGCTTCTTAAGGAAATTTATCAGCCTCCATGGGTCATATATGCAAAAGGTGACATCAGTTTTTTGCATATAGATCCAAAGCTTGCTGTCGTGGGCTCCAGGCAGATAACAGGATACGGCAGAAGCGCTATCAGAAAAGTTTTTCCAGGGCTGATGGAAAAGGGTGTCCTCATCGTAAGCGGACTGGCAGCGGGAGCGGATGCCGAGGCTCATGAAGCAGCCATTTCTCTCGGCGGCCGGACAATCGGTGTCATTGCTGGCGGCCTAAATCATATTTACCCAAAATCTAATGAACAGCTGGCCAAAAGGATGATGGAGGATCAGCTTGTCATTTCTGAATATCCGCCTGATGTGAGACCGGACAGATGGCAGTTCCCAATGAGGAACAGAATCATCAGCGGGCTTTCACAAGGGACCTTTATAATAGAAGCAAAAAGCAAGAGCGGGTCGCTGATTACGGCAAACTTTGCCGTGAACGAGGGCAGGGATGTGTTTGCTTTGCCGGGAAGCATTTTCAGCCCTGCATCCGCAGGAACAAATGAATTGATCCAGCAGGGTGCAAAGCTGATTGCGAATGCAAGTGAAATCCTTGAAGAACTGAATTTTTAAGAAAAAAGCGGTTGTCTTGAACAAAGAATTTTTTAGAAAAAGGCATAAAAGTATGCTTTTGAATTGTATAATTCATCACAGTCCATTTTCGCTGAAATAGTCTGAAATTAGAAAATTTATGTCAAAAAGGTTGAAATTATTTAAAATCTGTTATACATTGTGCAACAGACGCAATGTAAAGGCTGCAAAACAGGTTGAAACCGTTTGCGAGTCACGCAAGTAAGTTTGGACTTCAATACATGCTGCTATCAGAGATTTGACAATCAATGTCAGCATGGACAATAATAATGGAATATTTCTCCCCTGCAGGATTGCAGGATAAAAAATATTTAAAATTGAAATCTGCAGCTGCTGAGCTTCTGCAGAATAACTGACAAAAAAAAATAAAACCAGCGCCGCCTGAACACAAAAGACAGCAGGCGGCCAATCTTATCCCTCTTAAGGAGGATGTTTAATGGCAGATTATTTAGTAATCGTAGAGTCGCCGGCGAAGGCGAAGACTATTGAAAGATACCTTGGAAAAAAATATAAAGTAAGAGCATCCATGGGGCATATTAGGGATCTCCCGAAAAGCCAGATGGGCGTAGATGTTGAAAACCGTTTTGAACCAAAATACATCACGATACGCGGCAAGGGACCAGTATTAAAAGAGCTTAAAACAGCTGCAAAGAAAGCCAAGAAAATCTATCTCGCAGCTGACCCCGATCGCGAAGGGGAAGCCATTGCCTGGCATTTGGCGCACAGCCTGGACATGGATGTCCATTCTGACTGCCGTGTGGTTTTCAATGAAATCACAAAGGATGCCATCAAAGAATCTTTTAAAACTCCGCGGCCAATCAATATGGATCTGGTGGATGCCCAGCAGGCGCGCAGGATCCTGGACAGGCTCGTTGGCTATAATATAAGCCCGTTATTATGGAAGAAAGTGAAAAAAGGATTGAGCGCCGGAAGGGTTCAGTCAGTGGCAGTCCGGCTGATCATCGACCGGGAAAAGGAAATCAAAGACTTTGTCCCTGAAGAATACTGGTCGATCGATGGCGAATTCCTGAAAGGAAAGTCCGTGTTCGAAGCGTCCTTCTACAGTGCGCAGGGAAAGAAGACGGATTTGAAATCAGAACAGGATGTAAAAAAGATCCTTGGTATGATGAAGGGGAACAAGTTCACTGTTGCCTCCGTCTCGAAAAAGGAACGGAAACGGAATCCTGCTGCTCCCTTCACAACATCTTCCCTTCAGCAGGAGGCAGCCAGGAAATTAAACTTCAGGGCCAAGAAGACGATGATGCTTGCCCAGCAGCTGTATGAGGGCATTGACCTTGGTTCAGAAGGGACAGTCGGTCTCATCACATATATGAGGACAGACTCGACCCGGATATCTGAAATCGCACAGACCGAAGCGGCAGGATACATCACAGAGTCTTATGGCAAGGATTATCTTCCTGGAGAGAAGAAGAAAGAAACGAAGAAATCCAATGCACAGGATGCGCACGAAGCCATCAGGCCGACAAGCACCCTGCGCGAGCCGGCAGGCCTTAAAGAGTTTTTATCAAGGGACCAGCTCCGCCTGTATAAACTGATATGGGAAAGATTCGTGGCAAGCCAGATGGCATCAGCAATCATGGATACAATGAGCGTGGACTTGAAGAACGGGGAGGTTGTCTTCCGGGCAACCGGTTCTAAAGTGAAATTCCCGGGCTTTATGAAAGTCTACGTTGAAGGCAGCGACGACCAGGCTGAGGAAAAGGATAAAATGCTTCCTGATTTGAAGGAAGGCGACGAGGTCTTAAAGAAGGATATCGAGCCGAAGCAGCATTTCACCCAGCCGCCTCCGCGCTATACAGAGGCAAGGCTGGTCAAGACGCTTGAGGAGCTAGGGATTGGAAGGCCATCAACCTTCGCCCCGACATTGGACACGATCCAGAAGCGCGGCTATGTAGCGCTTGATAACAAACGCTTCATTCCTACAGAACTGGGAGAAATAGTCCTGGAACTGATTCTGGAGTTTTTCCCTGAAATACTGGATGTTGAGTTTACAGCCAAGATGGAGCAGGATCTCGATGACGTTGAAGATGGCAAAGAGAATTGGAAAAGTATTATAGAAGAATTTTATAAAGATTTTGAAAAGCACCTCGCCATAGCTGAAAAAGAAATGCAGGAAGTAGAAATCAAGGATGAGCCGGCAGGAGAAGATTGTGAAAACTGCGGCCACGAAATGGTCTTTAAAATGGGCCGCTACGGCAAATTTATGGCTTGCTCCAATTTCCCTGAGTGCAGGAACACAAAAGCGATTGTGAAAGAAATCGGTGTGAAATGCCCGAACTGCAAGGAAGGGAATATAATAGAAAGAAAAAGTAAAAAACGCCGCATCTTCTATGGCTGCGACCGGTTCCCGGAATGCGAATTCATCTCATGGGATAAGCCGCTTGCCAGACAGTGTCCGAAATGCGATAATGTCCTGGTTGAGAAAAAACTTAAAAAAGGCGTCCAGGTTCAATGCATTGAATGTGACTATAAGGAAGAAAAGCAAGGCTAAGGGTGGGCTTTATGCTCACTCTTTTCTGTTTTGCGGAAAAATGTGGCAGAGTAAGCCTTGAAACTTTTTTATTTTTCATACGTATTGTACAATGCAGATTGGATATGAATGAATGCCGTCTGTTTTGGGAACAAAATTAAAGATTGGACAGGCCTGTGAAAGAGATAAGAAATCCAGCTGGATCAATAAACCAGCTTAACTATTCATAAGTATACCTGGAGGTTCGTAAAATGAAAGAAGCAGTAATCAATGTTATCGGGGCGGGGCTTGCCGGAAGTGAAGCAGCCTGGCAGATCGCCAAAAGGGGAATAAAGGTAAATTTGTATGAAATGAGGCCTGTAAAACAGACCCCTGCCCACCATACTGATAAATTTGCCGAGCTTGTCTGCAGCAATTCACTGCGGGCAAATAACCTGACAAACGCAGTCGGCGTGCTGAAAGAGGAAATGAGGATGCTTGACTCAGTTATCATCCAGTCTGCTGATGCATGTGCTGTACCGGCTGGGGGAGCCTTGGCTGTCGACCGCCATGAGTTTGCCGGCAGGGTGACAGAGCAGGTCAGGAACCATCCTAATGTAACTGTGATGAATGAAGAGGTGACTGAAATTCCAGAGGGGATCACTGTCATTGCAACTGGTCCTCTAACGAGTGAGTCACTGTCCAAGCAGCTGAAGGAGCTGACAGGCGAAGATCATTTATATTTTTATGATGCAGCAGCGCCTATCATTGAAAAAGACAGCATCAATATGGAGAAGGCTTACCTTAAATCAAGATATGATAAGGGAGAAGCGGCTTATATCAACTGCCCGATGACGGAAGAAGAATTTGAAACATTCTATAACGCCCTTATCAGTGCTGAGACGGTTCCATTGAAAGAATTCGAAAAGGAAATTTTCTTTGAAGGCTGCATGCCGATTGAGGTTATGGCAAACAGAGGAAAGAAAACAATGCTGTTTGGGCCGATGAAGCCTGTAGGCCTGGAAGATCCGCGGACAGGCAAGCGCCCATATGCAGTTGTCCAGCTGAGGCAGGATGATGCGGCAGGAACTCTTTATAATATAGTAGGTTTCCAAACGCATCTGAAATGGGGCCCGCAAAAGGAAGTGCTGAGACTGATACCGGGATTGGAAGAAGCAGAGATTGTACGGTATGGCGTCATGCACCGCAACACTTTCATCAACTCGCCGAAAGTGCTGGAGGCAACTTATCAATTCAGGAACCGTGAAGGCCTGTTCTTTGCCGGGCAGATGACAGGTGTGGAAGGATATGTGGAATCAGCAGCAAGCGGCCTAATCGCAGGCATTAACGCAGCGAGGCTCTCAGAGGGCAAAGAACTCCTGGAATTCCCTCATGAAACGGCCATCGGCAGCATGGCAAGATATATCACGACAACAAACTCAAAGAACTTCCAGCCGATGAATGCCAACTTCGGCCTGTTCCCTGAACTGCCGGTTAAGATCAAAGGCAAACAGGAGCGCAATGAGCAGCATGCTAACAGAGCATTGGAAACAATTCAGAACTTTATGAAAAATATGTAAATTTTATTGCACGAGCTATTAAATTGTGATACTATTTAGTAGCTCTTGTGAGGTGAATCATTTTGAGCCCAAATGTGAACGATTCGTTACAATCATTTATTGAATATTTACAAATAGAAAGAAATTATTCACAATATACTATTGAACACTACCAGCATGATATTAAAGAATTTTTCTTGTTCATGTCTGAACAAGCCATTCAATCAGTTAATGATGTAGAATATTTTGATGTCAGGCTTTATTTGACCAAGTTATACGATCAAAAGCTTTCCAGGAAATCGGCAGCCCGCAAAATATCCAGTCTCAGGAGCTTCTATAAGTTTCTGGCAAGAGAGAAACTGGCAAATGACAATCCGTTTTCTGCCGTTTCGCTCCCGAAGCTGGAAAAAAGGCTGCCTGAATTTTTTTATGAAGAAGAGCTGAACTGCCTTTTTGAAAGCTGTGAAACAGATAGCCCCCTTGGCAAAAGGAATAAGGCTCTCCTGGAACTGCTGTATGCCACAGGCATGCGAGTCAGTGAATGCAGCCAGATCAGCCTGAAGGACATCGATATGGCTTTATCGACTGTGCTTGTGCACGGGAAGGGGCAGAAGGACAGATATATCCCTTTCGGAAGCTTCGCGCAGGATGCTCTGGAGCTATACATAACTGAAGGCAGGAAAGAACTTTTAACAGGCAGGGAAAGCCACGACAGACTATTTGTCAATTTCCGGGGCGGTCCCCTTACACCGAGGGGCATCCGGGAAATATTAAATAAAATGATCCAGAAATCTTCTTTGGAAGGCACTATTCACCCGCACATGCTTCGGCACTCCTTTGCTACGCACCTTTTGTCAAATGGTGCTGATATGAGGACTGTACAGGAGCTCCTGGGGCATGCCTTCCTTTCATCCACCCAGGTATATACACATGTTACAAATGAATATTTGCGCAAAACCTATTTGAACACCCACCCGCGGGCATAAGCTCCAAAAGGAGGAATAATCAATGTCTCAATTTCATGCTACAACTATTTTTGCCGTACAGCATAACGGGAAGTGCGCCATGGCCGGGGATGGCCAGGTCACATTTGGAAATGCCGTCGTCATGAAGCATACAGCAAGAAAAGTCAGGAAATTGTTCAATGGAAAGGTGATTGCAGGCTTCGCAGGATCGGTTGCGGATGCATTCACCCTGTTCGAATTGTTTGAAAGCAGGCTTGAGGAGTATAATGGCAACCTGCAGAGGGCGGCCGTTGAGCTTGCGAAAGAGTGGAGAAGCGATAAGGTCCTGAGAAAACTTGAAGCCATGCTCATCGTCATGAATGAATCAGATCTTCTTCTCATTTCCGGGACAGGGGAAGTGATTGAACCTGATGACGGGATATTGGCAATCGGGTCAGGCGGCAATTATGCATTGGCTGCGGGAAGGTCCCTGAAAAAATACGCAGGGGACCACCTGACAGCTAAGGAAATTGCCAGGTCATCGCTTGAGGTCGCAGCTGAAATCTGTGTATATACGAACGAAAATATAATAGTGGAAGAGCTGTAGAAGGCTGCTCCCCGGCAGCGGATAGTCCGTATGCAAGGGGAGGGCGCCTGAAATTTGAGGCTGATGCCATAGGCTTGCTTGTCTTGGCCGGCTAATACAAAGGAGTGCTGAATATGAGCTTAAGTACAAATTTAACACCCAGACAAATTGTTGAACGGCTTGACCAATATATCATTGGACAGAAAGATGCAAAGAAAGCAGTGGCAGTTGCTTTAAGGAACCGCTATCGCCGCGGTCTGCTCGAGGAAGCTATCCGCGATGAAATCAGCCCGAAAAATATCCTGATGATCGGACCCACCGGTGTAGGGAAGACGGAAATTGCCCGCAGGATGGCTAAGCTTGTCGGTGCTCCATTTGTTAAGGTCGAAGCGACGAAATTTACGGAAGTCGGCTATGTCGGCCGTGATGTAGAGTCTATGGTGCGTGATCTGGTGGAGACATCGGTCCGCCTTGTGAAGGAAGAAAAGATGCAAAGTGTGAAAGAAAGGGCAGAAGAGAATGCGAATCGCCGCATTGTAGATATGCTGGTCCCTTCCGGCAAAAAAGCTGCTTCCTACAAAAATCCGCTGGAAATGCTGTTTGGCGGGGGAAGCGGCCAGCAGGAGCAGGAAAACGAAACGGCGGAGGACTACAGCCTTTCAGAAAAACGGAAAATAGCCAGGGAAAAGCTGGCTATGGGCGAGCTTGAAAATGAATTGATCACTGTCGAGGTCGAAGAGCAGCAGCCGTCCATGTTTGATATGCTTCAAGGCTCCGGGATGGAGCAGATGGGCATGAACATGCAGGATGCACTGAGCGGCCTTATGCCAAAGAAAAGGAAGAAGCGCAAGCTGACTGTCCGGGAAGCGCGCAAAGTCCTGTCGAATGAAGAAGCCCAGAAGCTTATCGATATGGATGAAGTGACACAGGAGGCTGTCTTCAGGGCAGAGCAGAGCGGCATCATATTCATTGACGAAATTGATAAGATCGCCAGCAAATCAAGCGGGGGATCAAATGCCGACGTATCAAGGGAAGGCGTACAGCGTGATATCCTTCCTATTGTTGAAGGCTCAACAGTCGTAACAAAATACGGCTCCGTCAAAACAGATCATGTGCTTTTCATGGCAGCAGGGGCATTCCATATCGCCAAGCCGTCTGACTTGATCCCGGAGCTTCAGGGAAGGTTTCCGATCCGGGTAGAGCTGACAAAGCTGACAATAGAAGATTTTTATAAAATCCTGGTTGAGCCTGATAATGCCCTGACAAAACAATATACAGCATTATTGGAAACAGAAGGTATACAAATTGAATTTTCTGACGATGCTATTCGTAGAATCGCTGAAGTGGCATACGAGGTTAATCAGAATACAGACAATATCGGCGCAAGAAGACTTCATACAATCCTTGAGAAGCTGCTTGAGGATCTGTCCTTCGAAGCACCGGAAATTTCAATGGGCAAGGTGACCATCACCCCTCAATATGTAGAGGAAAAACTTGGTGCCATCTCCCGCAATAAAGACCTGAGCCAGTTTATCTTATAGTTTTAACAAAAAGGTGTTAGGGTACAACAAACACATACGTACCAATGCCACTAAGGGATGAACACAGGCTATATCAATTAATAAGCAGTGTGTCACAGCCAATAGGAGGAAGAACAATGGATTTATTAACGAAAACTAGAAAAATTAATGCAATGCTGCAGAAAGCTGCCGGAAAACCGGTAAACTTCAAAGAAATGTCCGAGACACTGAGTGAAGTGATCGAAGCGAATATCTTTGTGGTAAGCCGCCGCGGAAAGCTGCTTGGCTTTGCAGTGAACCAGCAGATCGAAAATGAGCGCATGAAAAAAATGCTTGAAGACAGGCAATTCCCTGAAGAATACACCAAGAGCCTGTTCAATATCCA
Source organism: Bacillus infantis (assembly GCF_020171945.1). Taxonomy (GTDB): domain Bacteria; phylum Bacillota; class Bacilli; order Bacillales; family Cytobacillaceae; genus Bacillus_AB; species Bacillus_AB infantis_A. The sequence goes on from NZ_JAIVAP010000010.1 coordinate 78,186, forward strand.
GGAAACATCATCAAATCTTGATGTGGAAAGCGATTATACAGCATTTCCTGTTGAAAACAGGGAGCTGTTCAAGAACGGTCTGACAACTATCGTACCTATCATCGGGGGCGGAGAGCGCCTTGGCACGCTGATCCTTGCAAGGCTTCAGGAACAATTCCATGATGATGATCTGATTCTTGGCGAATACGGAGCAACAGTTGTCGGTATGGAGATCCTGCGTGAAAAAGCGGAGGAAATCGAAGAAGAAGCCCGCAGCAAGGCTGTCGTGCAAATGGCCATCAGCTCCCTTTCATACAGCGAGCTGGAAGCAATTGAGCATATCTTTGAAGAGCTTAATGGCAAAGAAGGCCTGCTTGTTGCTTCTAAAATTGCCGACAGAGTCGGAATTACGCGTTCTGTCATCGTAAACGCATTGAGAAAGCTGGAAAGTGCGGGAGTTATTGAATCGCGTTCACTTGGGATGAAGGGAACTTATATTAAAGTTCTTAACGATAAATTCCTCGTTGAACTGGAAAAACTGAAAACAAGCTGATGATATCCCAAAAAACCTGTTTCTTTAGAAACAGGTTTTTTTTATGGGGTTCTGGTTTTGACTTAAGGGATAAATTGTTACGGATGTTACGGGAATTTTACATAACCTTTCGGAAAAGCCTGGTAAATCATAGAAATATTATTATATCTTGATAATGATAAAAGTCATATTTTAGCTAAAAGGCGAGAGATGCAAAAAAAATTAGTGGGTTAAAAGACCTAATAGCCCGGCTCTATGATTTTGATTAATAAACCGCGGTCTGCAAGGAAAAAAAGCAAGAAAGGACAAAGGTTTCTGCATAAAAAAGGATTTTGTTCGTTCCAAAGAATGATTCCTTAAAATAGGACTTATGAATTATTAATTTTAACTTTAAGTTCATAGACATATTATTTCAAATTCATTACAATAGTGATTAAGATTGAAAATTCGCCTATTATCATCAAAATTCAACAAGAAATAACATTTTTTCTACTTTATGCTGGCAGGTGCTGAAATTGAATATTTTTTCTAATACTATATCGACACTTGAAACTTCTTTAAATCAAGCGTCCTTGAAACAAAAAGTCGTAGCGCAGAATATTGCGAATGCAGACACCCCGAACTATAAAGCAAAGGATGTAAGCTTTAAGTCTGTTCTTCAGTCAGAAATGGCCACAGGCGGGATAGAGGCGAAACGGACGGATGTCCGCCATTACAGCTTCAGTGCTGAAGGCAGCGGGCAGTCTGGAGTCATCATCAAAAAAAATACGGACTTTAATCATAATGGCAATAATGTGGATATGGATAAAGAAATGTCAGAGCTGGCAGAGAACCAGATATACTATAACGCACTGGTTGAAAGGATCAGCGGGAAATTCACGAGTCTTCAGAATGTAATAAGAGGTGGAAGATAATCATGAGCATGTTTCATAGCATGAATACAACGTCCTCTGCCCTGACAGCCCAAAGGCTGAGGATGGACGTCATTTCGTCAAATATGGCAAACGTTGATTCGACCAGGGGGAAGCTTGTCAATGGCGAGTGGCAGCCTTATGCAAGGAAAGAAGTTGTGCTGCAGCCGCAGGAAAAAAACTTTTCTTCATTCCTGAATACAGCTATGAATGCGGGAAGCGAAGGCAGCGGCGTGCGTGTATCAGAAATCCGGGAAGATCAGACTCCGTTCAAGCTTGTTTATGACCCAAGTCATCCTGATGCAAATGAAGCAGGCTATGTACAGATGCCGAATGTGGATCCCCTGAGAGAAATGGTGGACCTGATAAGCGCAACACGTTCTTACGAGGCAAACGTCACAGTATTCAATGCTTCCAAAAGCATGATGATGAAAGCCTTGGAGATAGGAAAATAAAGGAGACTAGATAATGAATAATATATCTTTTTCGCCTGTTTCAAGCATCATGCAGCCAGCGAAGATTACAGGACAGGCTGCCGGAAGCGCGGCAGAAGGACAAAAAAGCTTTGCTTCAATGCTTAAGCAATCAATTGATAATATTAACAGCTCCCAGCTGCAATCTGATGTTATGACAGAAAAGCTTGCCCGGGGAGAAGATGTCGGCCTGCACGAAGTGATGATTGCTTCGCAGAAAGCCAGCATTACCATGCAGGCTGCGCTTGAAGTCAGGAATAAAGTGATAGAGGCATATCAGGAAACCATGAGAATGCAGGTTTAATAGATTGCTGAATAAAGATTATGATGTTTAGCGGTTATTAGCTGCGGCTTGCTAGACAGGATAACCGGGGGATTGTGATGAAAGAAAAGCTTCAAAAATTTTTCAACCCATTAAAAGAATTTTGGCAGAGCCGGACTAAGAAGCAGAAGGGGCTGATGGCTGGCTCTCTTATTTTGCTCATATTGATTGCTTCCGCTGCTGTACTCCTGGCAGGGAGGACAACAATGGTTCCTTTATACAGCAATCTGTCACCTTCTGAAACAGGGGCAATAAAGGAAAGTTTGGACGGAAGAGGGATTGCTTCCGAAATCGCCGATGGGGGCTCAACTATCATGGTTCCAGAGGAAGTTGTGGATACTTTGAAGGTAGAGCTTGCCGCAGAAGGCATCCCGAAATCGGGCAGCATTGATTATTCATTTTTCAGCCAGAATGCCGGGATAGGAATGACTGAAAATGAATTCAACGTCCTGAAGCTGGATGCTATGCAGACAGAGCTGTCCAATCTGATAAAAGGGATAGAAGGTGTCAACGATGCCAAAGTCATGATCAATCTTCCTGAAAAGGGAATTTTTATAAATGACCAGACAGAAGAAGCATCGGCCAGCATCGTTTTGAATACAAAGCCGGGGTATCAGTTCGAAACTGAACAGATCAAATCCCTGTACCATCTGATTTCCAAAAGTGTTCCTAACCTTCCTACAGACAATATCGTCGTGACGAACCAATTCTTTGAATATTTTGATCTGGAAAACAGCAATAATACTTCAGGCAAAACGATCACGGCCCAGCTTGACGTGAAAAAACAGATTGAGAGAGATGTCCAGCGCCAGGTCCAAAGCATGCTCAGTACGCTGATGGGCCCGGAAAAAGTGGTGGTTTCCGTTTCTGCTGATATAGACTTTACCCAGGAAAACAGGGAAGAAAACCTGGTTACTCCTGTAGATGAAGAAAATATGGAAGGCATTGCGATCAGCGCCAAGAAAATCACTGAAACCTTTACTGGAAGCGCGGAAGAAGCAGGCGGTATTGCAGGCACCGGTGATAATGAGATTACTAATTATCCTGGAGCAGCTGAAGGCTCAAATGGGGATTACGAGCGGATTGAAGAAACGATCAATAATGAAGTGAATAAAATCCGGAAAGAAATTGTAGAAAGCCCTTATAAGGTAAGGGATCTCGGCATTCAGGTTATGGTAGAGCCGCCGACGGCTGACGATCCGACTTCTCTTCCGCAGGAGCGGGTCGATGATATTACACAGATTCTCAGCACCATTGTCAGGACCACGATCGATAAGAAAGCTGCTGGTGCAGAGCTTACCGATGAAGATATTGCTGACAAAGTGGTTGTATCTGTTCAGCAGTTCCAGGGCAAAACTGAATTCCCTGAAGAAAGTGCCGCCGTTATTCCTTGGTGGGTATACGCCATTGGCGGTGTTCTGGTTGCAATCATCCTTCTTCTGGTGTTCCTGTTTATCAGGGCGAGGAGGAAGAGCCAGGAAGAGCAGGCAGAACTTGAAGAACAGCTTGAACCCGTCACCATCAAAGATGTGAACGAAGAACAGGAAACAGAAAGCAGCCTGAGAAGGAAGCAGCTTGAAAAGATGGCAAAAGAAAAACCGGAGGACTTTGCGAAGCTTCTGCGGTCATGGATTGCAGAAGACTAGGAGGGTTTTTAATTGGCAAAAAAAGAATTGAAAGAATTAACGGGAAAGCAAAAAGCAGCCATACTGCTGATCTCACTTGGACCTGATGTGGCCGCTTCGGTGTACAAGCATTTAAGTGAAGAAGAAGTAGAAAAGCTGACTCTTGAGATCTCAGGGGTAAGAAAGGTCGAGTCCCATTCCAAGGAGGAAATTCTTGAAGAATTCCATAATATTGCCCTGGCGCAGGATTATATCTCCCAGGGAGGCATCGGCTACGCAAAAACGGTTCTGGAAAAAGCGTTAGGAGAGGAACAGGCAGCCCTGATCATTAACAGGCTGACCTCATCCCTTCAGGTCCGGCCATTTGATTTTGCCAGGAAGGCAGATCCGGCGCAAATCCTTAATTTTATCCAGAATGAGCATCCACAGACAATCTCGCTGATTCTTTCCTATCTGGATCCTCCCCAGGCTGGGCAGATATTGTCTGAGCTGCCGCAGGAGATGCAGGCGGATATTGCCAGAAGGATAGCGGTGATGGACAGTACTTCACCTGAGATCATCAATGAAGTTGAGCAGATTCTTGAACGGAAGCTTTCTGCAACAGTGACCCAGGATTATACGCAAACCGGCGGTATTGAAGCGGTTGTTGATGTTCTTAACGGCGTAGACAGAACAACAGAGCGGACAATCCTGGACGCTCTTGAAATCCAGGATCCTGAACTTGCAGAGGAGATCAAGAAGAGAATGTTTGTATTCGAGGATATTGTCACCCTTGACAGCCGAGCAATCCAGCGGGTGATCAGGGACTGTGAGAGTGAAGACCTGATGCTTTCATTGAAGGTCTCCAGTGATGACGTCAAAGACATTGTCTTTAAAAACATGTCCACCAGGATGGTTGAAACCTTCAAGGAGGAAATGGAATATATGGGTCCTGTCAGGCTGAGAGATGTAGAAGAAGCCCAATCAAGGATCGTGGCCATTATCCGCCGTCTTGAAGAAGCCGGGGAAATCGTCGTAGCCCGCGGCGGAGGGGATGATATCATTGTCTAGGCTGATCAAGTCACACTGGGCCCAGCCTTCAGAACTGCAGAAAAAAGTCATATCCATTAAGCAGCTGAATCAGGATTTGCCTGCTGCCGAGATGCAGGAAGAAGCGCCATTCAATCAGCAGCTGCTTATAGATGAGGCCCGCAGGGAAGCAGAGGCCATCATTCAGCAGGCGAATGAAGAATCCCGGCAGCTCCTTGAGCATATAGAACAGGAGCGGATTCGATTCGAGCAGGAGAAAGAAGAGGCAAGAGAGTCAGCGAGGCATGAGGGCTTCCAGGAGGGCCTGGCGGAGGGAAGGCAATCTGGCTTTATGGAGTTCAGTGAAACGATTGGTTTTGCAAAAGATATTGTAGAGACATCCAAGGCTGACTATCAGAAAACGATAGAATCTTCAGAAGGAACTATCCTTGACATTGGCATCAAAGTAGCTGAGAGGATACTCAGCGGGGTGCTGGAAGAAGACAGCAGCAAATTCCTGCCGGTTGTCAAAAGAGCCCTTAAGGAGTCGAGGGAATACCGGGAAGTCCAGCTCCATGTCCATCCCAGCCGCTACAGCTTCCTGCTTGAGCATAAGGATGAACTGCTGGCCCTTTATCCAAGGGAGACTAATCTTTATATTTACCCTGACGAAGAGCTTAAAGAGGACAGCTGCTTCATTGAATCTCCCGGCGGAAGGATAAATGCCGGTGTTGACAGCCAGCTTGAAGTAATGAAAAGGAAGCTGATTGAACTGCTGGAGAGTGAAGACAGTTGAAGGCTGAAGATCTAATTAACGAGATCGGGCAGATTGATACGTATAAACGCTATGGAAAAGTAAAAAAAGTAGTAGGGCTGATGATTGAGTCCCAGGGGCCTGAAAGCTCCATCGGGGATGTCTGCATCATCCATGTGGGTTCAGGGAAAAAGCGGAAGATTATGGCCGAGGTTGTAGGCTTTAAAGAAGAGAATGTAATTCTGATGCCTTATACAGCCATAAGTGAAATAGCTCCGGGAAGCCTGGTGGAAGCGACTTTAAAGCCTTTGGAAATCAAAATCGGCACTTCCCTTATTGGCGAGGTCATAGATGCACTGGGGCATCCGCTTGACGGGAAGGCTTTGCCAAAGGGGCTGGCATCTGTTCCGACTGAACAGGACCCGCCTAACCCGATGAGCCGGCCGCCCATCTCTGCACCGGTAGAGGTAGGTGTAAGGACGATTGACAGCCTTCTTACAGTCGGCTACGGCCAGCGTGTAGGCATATTTGCAGGGAGCGGCGTCGGCAAGAGTACACTGCTGGGAATGGTCGCAAGAAATACAAAGGCGGACCTGAATGTCATAGCGCTCATAGGCGAGCGCGGCAGGGAAGTCAGGGAATTCATCGAGAATGACCTTGGCGAAGAGGGCCTTAAAAGGTCCATCGTCATTGCCGCTACGTCCGACCAGCCTGCACTTATGAGGATAAAGGGAGCATATACAGCCACCGCCATTGCAGAATATTTCCGGGATAAAGGCTTGAATGTCGTGTTAATGATGGATTCTGTTACACGGGTAGCAATGGCGCAGAGGGAGGTCGGCCTTGCCATAGGAGAGCCTCCGACCACGAAAGGCTATACGCCGTCTGTATTCGCGGTGCTGCCAAAGCTGCTTGAACGTACAGGGACGAACCATAAAGGGTCGATCACAGCCTTTTACACGGTGCTGGTCGACGGAGATGATATGAACGAACCAATCGCAGATACGGTAAGGGGAATACTTGACGGGCACTTTGTCCTTGACAGGGCGCTTGCCAACAAAGGGCAGTACCCGGCCATCAATGTATTAAAAAGCGTCAGCAGGGTGATGAATAATATCGTTCCGCATGAACATAAGAAAAGCGCAGAAATTCTGCGCGAACGACTGAGCACTTATATAAACTCCGAAGATCTTATCAATATAGGAGCCTATAAAAAAGGGACGTCAAGGGATATTGACCAGGCTGTCAGCCTCTACCCGGAAATCATCTCATTTTTGAAACAGGGGACAGAAGAAAAAGTAACGATGCAGGATAGCATACAGCGTCTGCTCCGTTTAATGGAAACAGGTGAATAATTCATGCAATATCAATACAGATTTGAAAAGGTAATGTCGATACGGGAAAGGGAAAAGGATGAAGCCCTGAACAGCTATAACCAATCAGTCCAAAGATTTGAAGAAGCGGCAGGAAAACTTTATGAGCTTCTAAAGAAGAAAGAAGACCTGGAAGAGTTCCAGTTCTCCAAACTGGCCAGCGGTTTGCCGGTCCAGGAAATCAGACATTATCAGCATTTTATCCATAGCCTGGAAAAAACCATCGAACACTATCAGCAGGTTGTATTTAATGCAAGAAATCAAATGAATTATTATCAGGATAAATTAACGGAGAAAAATATTGAAGTAAAAAAATACGAAAAGATGAAAGAGAAAGATATTGTCCGTTTTACTGAATCTATGAAACTGGCAGAAAGCAGGCAAATGGATGATATCTCGATTCAGCTGTATGCCAATCGGGGAAGCCAGGTGGGCCAATGAATAAAACGGTAGAAGAAACAGAAAAAAAATACAGCAAGTTTCAAATGTTCTTCATATTGGTAGTGATTCCTCTTCTTTTTGCGGTAGCCGTTACTCTGGTTGTATTAACGGTAACAGGGAGAAACGTATTCGAAACCGGCAGGGAAATTGGCAGCAAAATTCCGGTTATCTCAGAGATGATCGATAAGGAACAGTCAGCTGCTGATAAAGTGGCTGATCAGAAAATCGTCGAACTGGGCGCTGCTATTGAAGACAGAGAAGCGCAGATCGAGCGGCTTGAATCCCAGCTGGAATCAAAGGACAGCGAGATTGAGGAAAATGAGCTGGAAAAGCAGCAGCTGCAGAATCAGATTGACGAACTCCTGGCCATACAAGAGGAAAACAAGCGTGCGTTCAAGGATATTGTAAAAACATATGAAACGATGTCAGCCAAAAATGCTGCGCCTATCCTTGCACAGATGAATGATGATGAGGCACTTCAGATCCTTACCAATGTAAAGCCTGACACGCTGGCAGGCATTATGGAAAACATGCTGCCTGAAGATGCTGCAAAATACACAGAGCTTTTGACAAATGAAAGCAGCCAGTCAGCTGCAGAATGATAAAGGGTGATATGAAAGGGGGTGAAAGAATGCAGCTAACAGGTTTGGGGGCAATTGTCAGTGCAGGTCCGGCCGCTGCAAATGCGGGGAAAACTGAGGCAGGCCAGGGATTCACAGCTATGATGTCATTGCTTTTGGCAGGACAGGGAGAAATCCAGCAGGAGTCCAGCGCTAAACCCCCTGAAGTTGATCAGGAGGCTCTTCTATCATTGGCTGAATTCATGTCTGCTAGTTCCCTGCTTGATCTTGAGGGCGGTTATCAGCTGCTCGACCAGCTTTTGAGCGGTGAAGATACCGGTTTGCTTGAACAGATTCAGAGCTATCTGGGATTGTCTGACGAAAGGATGGCAGACATACTGGATCAATTGAAGTCTTTGCTTACAGATAATGTGGAATTAATACCAGAGGGAACCGATGCTCGTATTGAAACTGATGCAGCAGAAAAAGAAGAGACGATGCACTACTTGGAAACCATCATGAGCGTCCTTGATCAGTTGACAGCTCTTCCGGAAAATAAGTCACCCGGCGCTTTATCCAAAGAATTTATGGATGGGGCTAAAATCGTAAAATTATACGACCTTCTTCAAAAAAATGCCGACTTTGCAGGTGAACAGCCTTTGGCCAAAGAAACAAGGCAATTGCTTGAAAAGCTCGATGCTTTTATCATGTCGGCAGCAAGCAAAGAAAAGGTCCAACATTTGCAGAAAGCATTTACCCAGCTTTCAAATGAATTAAACTTAAGGCAGCAAAAAAGCAATGAAGGTAAATATCAGTTGCCAGATGGCGGGAAAACCACTTCCAGGCTGGATGCAGGTGCACCTTCGTTCACTCTTGTGCCGCAGATGACAAAAGTTGAGCACCTGACACTGATGCAGCCTAACCAGGGGAAAATGGTCTCAGCTGAACAGCTAATCGAACAATTTGAATCTATCCTGGCAAAAAGCCAGCTCACGAAAACAGGCGGGGTCCAGCGGATGTTTTTGCGGCTCAATCCCGAAAATTTAGGATCGCTGCGAATTGAATTGATCCAAAAGGATTCCCAGCTTACAGCCAGGATCCTGACTTCGACAGGAGCAGCTAAAGATATGCTTGATGCCCAGGTCAATGGACTTAAACAGGCACTTCATTCACAGAATATCCAGGTAGAACGGATTGAAATTACACAGCAGCTGAGCCAGCAGGAAAGGATGCCGAACCGTGACGCCCAACAGCAGCAAGGGCAGAATCAGCCTGACAGGCAAAAAGAACAGGCTCGAAGAGATGAAGAATCAGCCGGTGAATCTTTTGAAGAAATTCTATTAAATACAGAAGCATAGGTGGTAGCATGGCAAATACAATTGATTCGTCTTTGATGCTTTCAAGCTATAAAAAGGAAGAACGGAAAACCGGGTCAGATATTTTGGGCAAAGATGATTTCTTAAAGATATTGATGGTCCAGCTGCAAAACCAGGATCCGACTAATCCCTTGCAGGATAAAGATTTTATTGCCCAGATGGCAACATTCTCATCTCTTGAGCAGATGACAAACATGAACACTAACATGCAAAAGCTGGTCCAAATGCAGGAACAGGATTCTCTCATTGCCTATAGTGAATTTGCCGGCAGGGAAATCAAATGGCATAAAGTTGCAGAATCAGAAGATCCGAATGCACAGCCTTCTATTGAGGAAGGAACAGGAAGAGTTGCTTCCATCCAGTTCAAGAACGGCAATGCTGTTTTTATCCTGGAAGATGGGACAGAGCTGGCACCGGCCAATATTTCTGAAGTCAAGGGAGGCTCCCAGGATAATAGCCTTATGCAGGCGAGTATGCTGATTGGAAGATTGATAACCTATGTTGGGGAAGATGGGACTGAGCAAAAGGATAGTGTTAAATCGGTCAGTCTTAAAGGCGGAGTTACGCTCTTCCAGCTTGGCAATGGTACAGCTGTGAATTCATCTCAAATTACCGAAATCGAATAGGATAGGAAGTGATTGGATGGGCAGGAAAATGTATCTTCCAATTCAATCGCAATTAAATCCGGCAGTTCCAAGAAAGCCGCAGGCACACAAAAGTTCACATCTGGCTTCTTTTTCAGATCATCTGCAGAATGCCATTAATAATCCAACAAAGCTGAGTATCAGCAGGCATGCCAGTGAAAGGCTGCAGCAGAGGGATATACATATCACCGCTGACCGCTGGGATCAGGTTGAAAGTAAAGTGGCAGAAGCAAAGGGAATGGGAATCGCAGAATCGCTTGTGCTGCTGCCGGAAGCCGCATTGATAGTAAGCGTCCGGAATAACACGGTGATTACGGCGATGGAACGAAAGGAAGCAAACAGCCAGATTTTTACGAATATTGACGGAACGATACTGATGGATTAACACTAATTTGGCCGGACCTCATTGAGGAAGCCATAGTCTGCCGACTGACTGAAGCAGACTTATCATGAAAGGAGCAGATAAAATGCTGCGTTCAATGTACTCAGGAATTAGCGGAATGAAAAACTTCCAGACAAAGCTCGATGTAATCGGCAATAATATTGCCAATGTTAATACTTTTGGATACAAAAAGGGCAGGGTTACATTCAAGGATATGGTTAGCCAAACCGTTTCTGGGGCTACACAGGCAGGCGAGAACCTTGGCGGCATGAATCCAAAGCAGGTAGGATTAGGTTCCCAGCTTTCTGCAATTGACACTATTGATACCCAAGGAAGCCTTCAGACTACGGGAAGAGTTCTTGACTTAGGAGTACAGGGGGATGGATACTTCCAAGTGAAGAAAGGCGACAATATTTTCTACACTAGAGCAGGTAATTTTTATTTTGACAACACAGGAAATATGGTTACCGGTTCAGGTGAATTTGTTTTGGATACCGAGGGAGAAGCAATAAAAATTGATGATATTGACACTATTGAAAATTTGAGTATTGGTGCTGACGGAACCATTTCCTTTGTTCAAAATGGCACAGCTAATAGTGAATTTCAGATAGGAGTTGTAAGGTTCGCCAATAACGGAGGACTTGAGAAAGTAGGAAATAATCTTTACCGCGAGACTAATAATTCGGGTGAGCCTAGCGAAGAAGCAATTCCAGGAGACAACGGCGCCGGAACAATTGTCTCAGGATCCCTCGAAATGTCCAATGTAGACCTTTCTGAGGAATTCACAGAAATGATCGTGGCGCAGCGCGGATTCCAGGCGAATACCCGCATCATCACAACTTCCGACGAAATCCTGCAGGAACTGGTAAACTTAAAACGTTAAGCTGAGGAGGGACAGGGCTGAAGGCTTCCTTCAGTCCTGGCGCTTAAAATGATTACTGTTACAAGGCTGAATGGAAAGACATTTACAATTAACGCTGTTTATATAGAAACGGTCGAATCTTTTCCCGATACGACTATTACACTGGCCAATGGAAGAAAGTATGTGGTGAAGGATGATGAGGACTCTGTGAAAAGGAAGATTATCGAGTTCTATCAGTCTATCGGATTGCTTGGGCAAAAACAGCTGGAGGGAATGGAAAATGAAGAATAATAAGCTCTTAATGATCATGCTGTTTTTGCTCATAGCTATCACTCTGGTTGGTGCGGTGGCATTGGTCGTTTTCATGAAATATACAGACGGTGCAGAGGCAAAAGAGCCTTCAATTGAAGAAGTGCTGGAAGCATCTGTAGACATCAACCAGATTACAACGAACCTGGCCAGCGATGATTTTATACGCATCTCCTTCAAGGTTGAGACTGACAGCAAAAAGGCGAAGGAAGAGCTCGAGAAGAGGGATTTCCAGGTCAAGAATATTATCATCCAGGAGCTTTCAGAGAAGAAGGCGGAAGACCTGCAGGGCAAAGAAGGAAAAATCAGCCTGCAGGAGGACCTTAAATCGAAAATTAACAGCCTGATGCAAAACGGAAAAGTAGAGAGTGTCTATATCACTGAGTCTCTCCTCCAATAATCCGGATTTTCCTCGGCAGATTACGAAGATGGAGGTGAGGGTTCATGTCTGGTGAGGTTTTATCGCAAAATGAAATTGACGCACTGCTTTCCGCTATATCAACAGGGGAAATGGATGCAAATGAATTAAAGAAAGAACAGTCTGAGAAGAAAGTGAAAGTTTATGATTTTAAGAGGGCACTCCGGTTTTCAAAAGACCAGGTCAGGAGCCTGACCAGGATTCACGAAAATTTTGCCCGTCTATTGACGACCTTCTTCTCGGCGCAATTGAGGACATATGTCCAGATCTCTGTGGCTTCGGCCGACCAGATACCATATGAGGAATTTATCAGATCAATTCCTAAAATGACGATATTGAATGTATTCGAGGTACCCCCGCTTGACGGAAGGATCCTGATGGAGGTCAACCCTAATATTGCCTATGCGATGATGGACCGGATGATGGGCGGCAGGGGTTCGAGCATCAATAAAGTCGATACATTGACAGAAATCGAGACAAAGATCATGTCCAATACTTTTGAACGGGCATTTGAGCATTTGAGGGAGGCATGGAGCACGATTAACGAAATCGATCCTTTCCTTGCCGAATTTGAAACCAATCCGCAGTTTCTGCAGATGGTCTCACCTAATGAAACGGTTGTCGTCATATCGCTGAACACCATGATCGGCGAAACAAGCGGGATGATTAATATTTGCATTCCCCATGTTGTGCTTGAGCCTATCATTCCCAAGCTTTCTGTCCATTACTGGATGCAGACAGAGAAAAAGGAAAGGGAGCCTGAGGAGCTCGGCAGGCTTGAGGACAGCATACAAAAGGCACTGGTGCCGGTTTCCGCAGAACTGGGTTCTGCCGATATTTCCATCCAGGATTTCCTGATGCTTGATCTCGGGGATGTCATTGAGCTGAACCAGGCGATTGACCGTCCGCTGACTATCAAAATCGGGGATATCCCTAAATTTACGGGGCAGCCCGGTAAGGCGAATAAAAAGCTGGCTATTCAAATACTTGATACATTGAAGGGGGGAGACAGCGATGATGAGTGACGATATGCTCTCGCAAGATGAAATAGATGCCCTTTTAAGAGGAACCGACGACATAGAAGAAGATGATAGTTTTTCAGTTGAAGATTACCTCTCCATGATGGAGCAGGATGCGCTTGGTGAAATCGGGAATATCTCTTTTGGCAGTTCTGCCACTGCTTTATCTACACTTTTGAATCAAAAGGTTGAAATAACAACCCCGACTGTTTCTGTCATATTAAAAAGAAAGCTGCAAGAAGAATTCCCGCATCCGTATGTGGCCATCCAGGTCAGTTATACAGAAGGGTTCTCAGGAAGCAATCTGCTTGTAATCAAACAATCAGATGCTGCAATCATTGCTGACCTTATGCTTGGGGGAGACGGGATAAACCCGGCTGATCTGCTTGGCGAGATCCAGCTGAGCGCTGTGCAGGAAGCAATGAACCAGATGATGGGTTCTGCTGCGACTTCCATGTCCACCATTTTCAGCAAACGGGTTGATATTTCGCCTCCATCCATTGATATTCTGGATGTGCAGCAAGGGGAAGGGACAGATAGGATCCCGGATGAGGATATGCTTGTAAAGGTATCTTTCAGGCTGAAAATTGGGGATCTGATTGATTCAAGCATCATGCAGGTGGTCCCGCTGGAATTTGCAAAAAGGCTAGTTGAAGAGCTTATGAATCCAGGTGCGCAGGCTGAAAACCCGGCTGCAGATTTGAGCAAGCCGGAACCCGTGCAGACACAGGAGCCTGCATTCCATCAGCCGCCTGCAGAACCAATGCCTGACATGGCAGCGGCCCCTCAAGGCTATGGACAAGGAACAGGGCAGTACGCAGGGATGGAACCTCAAATACAGCGCCAGACTGCCCAAACGGCTCCCCAGCATCTTGGGGCCCAGTATCCAGGAGGCCAGGCGCCGCAGGTTCAGCCTGCTGTGTTTTCAAGCTTCGAGCCCCATCAGCTTCAGGAGGCAGAAACAAAGAATCTGAATATGCTTCTTGACATACCTTTACAGGTTACTGTAGAGCTGGGAAGAACTAAACGGTCTGTTAAGGACATTTTAGAGCTTTCCGCAGGATCTATCATTGAGCTGGACAAGCTTGCAGGGGAACCGGTCGATATTCTGGTAAACAGCCGCCTTATCGCAAAAGGTGAAGTGGTTGTAATAGAAGAGAACTTTGGTGTCAGGGTCACAGATATCATCAGCCAGAGCGACAGGATCAAAAATTTAAGATAACTAATATGGGGGTTAAGTATTATGGCACAGAAGATTTTAATAGTGGACGATGCGGCATTCATGCGAATGATGATTAAGGACATCCTGTCCAAGAACGGCTACGATGTTGTCGGCGAGGCAGCGGATGGCGCCCAGGCTGTAGAAAAATACAAAGAAACACAGCCTGACCTTGTGACAATGGACATTACGATGCCGGAAATGGATGGCATCACTGCACTGAAAGAAATCAAAAAGCTTAATCCTTCTGCAAAGGTCATCATGTGTTCTGCAATGGGTCAGCAGGCAATGGTTATTGATGCTATCCAGGCCGGAGCAAAGGATTTTATCGTTAAGCCTTTCCAGGCTGACAGGGTTTTGGAAGCTATCTCAAAAACCTTAGGCTAAAAGCAATTTTAAAAATAGAGGGTGCATCATGTTGCAAATAGTTAAACAATTGCTCATAACCCTGCTTCTTGCTGCAGCTGCTCTGCCGGGCCTTCAAACTGTGGTCCATGCAGAGCAGCTGAATAACAGCGTCAAAGACTGCTTAGAGAAGAAGGCGGGAGATTGCGCAGAGCCTGCAAAGGGAGCCGGCTCGGCTGCAGAAGGAGAAGGATCAGGCGGGGTTGGAATTAACAGCTGGGATATAGCTAAGATGATTTTTGCAACAGCATTTGTCATTGGCCTGCTATACTTCCTTCTGAAATTCATCAACAAAAAAAGCCGTTCCTATAAATCTTCCCAGCTTGTCGAAAATCTCGGCGGCGCTTCGCTTGGAGCCAGCAAAAGCATTCAAATCATCAAGGTGGGCAGGCAGCTCCTTGTAGTAGGTGTGGGTGATAATATACAGCTGTTGAAAGAAATAGATGATGAAGAAGAATATCATCAGATCCTCAATGATTATAACAACAAAATGGAACAGCTTGTTCAGCCAAGCGATATTGTGACAAAAGTGATTCAAAGAGCAAAGGAAGCCAGAACGGCAAACGCGGCTAAAATAAAATCTGCTGAAGGCAGGAATGGCGATTTTCAGTCTGTCTTAAAAGGACAGCTGGAAGAGCTGAGCAAGGAGCGCAAGAAAATTCACCAGGAGATGGAGCAGAAGGGGCCAAAAGATCAATGAATGAATTTATGGAATTTTTCAATGCAAGCGCCCCTGATAATGTATCCACTTCAGTAAAAATGCTCCTGCTGCTGACGGTTTTATCGCTGGCGCCAAGCATATTGATTTTAATGACATGTTTCACCAGGATCATCATTGTTCTTTCTTTTGTCAGAACGGCGCTTGCTACCCAGCAAATGCCACCCAACCAGGTGCTTGTAGGCCTCTCGCTATTTTTGACATTTTTTATCATGGCACCTACCTTCCAGGAGGTGAATGAACAGGCACTGACTCCGCTTTTTAATGAGGAAATCAATCTTGAACAGGCCTATGAAAAAGCTTCTGCTCCCTTCAAGGACTTTATGAGCGCTCATACAAGGCAGAAGGATTTGGCTTTGTTCCTGGAATATTCAGGTGCAGAAACGCCGGAGTCCATCCAGGATATTCCGCTGACCGCACTGGTTCCGGCATTTGCCATAAGTGAGATAAAAACCGCTTTCCAGATTGGATTCATGATTTTTATCCCTTTTCTTGTGATTGATATGATAGTTGCCAGTGTACTCATGTCCATGGGGATGATGATGCTTCCGCCGGTCATGATATCACTGCCTTTCAAAATTCTGCTGTTCGTTCTTGTGGATGGATGGTATCTCGTGGTCAAATCTTTACTACAAAGTTTTTAAGCAGGTGAGTTAAATGAGTCCCGAAACGGTTATATCGATCGCAGAGCAAGGGATAATGAGTGTTATATATATAAGCGGGCCGCTTTTGGTGCTTGCGCTTGTCGTGGGGCTGATTGTCAGTATCTTTCAGGCGACAACCCAGATCCAGGAACAGACCTTGGCATTTGTGCCAAAGATCGTTGCTGTCCTTCTCGGTGTTGTTTTTTTCGGTCCGTGGATGCTCAGCCATATGCTTTCTTATACAAATGAAATATTTTCAAATCTGACTAGATTTGTAGGATGATGACATGCTAGATTTACTCCCGGCGTTTCCTGCTTTTTTACTGATATTTGTAAGAGTGACTTCATTCTTTCTGCTGATGCCGCTCTTTTCTTACCGGTCAATCCCGAACACACATAAAATTGGACTGGGCTTCTTTCTTGCCTGGATCATTTTTTATACAGTGGATGCCCCGGTATTGGAGATCAACGGCGCGTATTTTCTGCTTATTATGAAAGAAGCACTGGTTGGACTTGTTATAGGCTTTATATCATATTTAATCCTTTCAGCCATTCAAATAGCAGGCGGACTGATCGACTTTCAGATGGGTTTTGCCATCGCCAATGTGATCGATCCGCAAACAGGAGCGCAAAGCCCGCTCATGGGCCAGTATTTATACACAATTTCGCTGTTTTTCCTCCTGATGGTCAACGGGCATCACTTGCTCATTGACGGTATTTTCTACAGTTACCAGGCCATACCGCTCGACCAGCCGTGGATTCCATTCGGGAATGAAGCTATGGCGGAATATATGCTGAGGGCCTTTAATTCGATGTTCATATCGGCATTCCAGATGTCTGTGCCGGTGGTCGGCTGCCTGTTCCTGGTGGATGTAGCACTCGGGATTGTAGCAAGGACCGTTCCCCAGCTGAATGTGTTTGTAGTCGGGCTTCCACTGAAAATCGGCGTCAGCTTCATTGTTCTTGTCGCTGTTATGAGTGTCATGCTATATGTGGTGTCCCAGCTTTTCGGAGCGATGGCCAGTACAATGAAAGGTCTGATGGATCTGATAGGGGGAGCGTCTGGATGAATAGGATCAGGCTGGATCTACAATTTTTCAGCGGAGAGAAGACAGAAAAGGCCACCCCTAAGAAACGTCAGGACTCCCGTAAAAAAGGTCAGGTTGCCAAAAGCCAGGATGTTAATACAGCTGTAGTTCTGCTGGCTGTATTCCTGTTTCTCCTGTTTGCAGGCGGATATTTAAAAAATATCATCATGTATTTGCTGACGCACTCTTTTCAGGAATTCATGCTCATGGAACTGACAGAAAGCAATGTACAGGCAGTCTTCCTGGCAGTCATGAAGGAATTGGCTTTGTTTCTGGGGCCGATCATGCTGATTGCCATGATTGCCGGGGCAGCGGCCAATTATATGCAGGTTGGATTTTTATTCTCAACCGAAGCCATCCAGTTTAAGCTGGAGAAAATCGATCCCATTAAAGGATTTAAAAGGATTTTTTCAATGAGGGCCATTGTGGAGCTGCTGAAGTCGATCTTAAAGATCGGTTTTGTCGGTGCCGTCACATTTGTGGTTTTGTGGATGCGGATTGATGAAATCCTGATGCTTTCACAGAAATCTCCGGGGGCTGCGCTGATCACTTTGGCCAGTCTCACAGTGCAGATGGGCTTATTTGCATCAGCTGCGCTTCTTTTTTTATCTGTCCTGGATTATCTCTATCAGAAGTATGATTTCGAAAAAAACATCCGTATGTCCAAGCAGGATATAAAGGATGAATATAAAAACATTGAAGGCGATCCTTTAATCAAGTCAAAGATCAAGCAGAAGCAAAGAGAAATGGCGATGAGCCGCATGATGCAGGAAGTGCCGAATGCTGATGTGATCATCACCAATCCTACCCACTTTGCCATTGCCCTGAAGTATGACGAAGACAAGCAGGATGCCCCGTATGTGGTGGCAAAAGGCGCAGATTTTGTCGCACAGAAAATTAAATATATAGCTAAAGAAAATGACGTTATTACGGTGGAGAACAGGCCGCTGGCAAGGGCCCTGTACTCCCAGACCGAAATTGGCAGCACCATACCTGAGGAGTTTTTTAAAACGGTTGCGGAAATCCTCGCTTATGTATACCGCACCAAGAACAAAATGTAGCAGCAATGAGGCCTGAAGGATCGGCCATGGAAATGCTGCCGATTGAAGCGGCGTTCTTAGTCTGCGTTCCATCGAACCAAGTGCCTTACGCATTTCTGTTAGGAGAGAGATTATGTCTGGTAGAGATTTATCGGTTGTCGTCAGTGTGATCCTGATTGTCGCCATGCTTATCATACCGTTTCCATCGTGGCTGTTAAGCATTTTGATCATCATGAATATATCACTGGCGCTTCTCGTTTTGCTGATTTCCATGAATATGAATGAACCGCTGCAGTTTTCCATCTTTCCATCGCTCCTGCTGCTGCTGACATTATTCAGGCTTGGACTGAATGTATCCACGACCCGGTCTATTTTATCTAAGGGTGAAGCGGGCGGCGTCGTTGAGACGTTCGGTACATTCGTTGTCGGCGGCAATGTAATCGTCGGGATGGTTGTTTTCCTTATCCTGATTATTATTCAATTTATCGTAATTACAAAAGGATCTGAGCGTGTTTCAGAAGTTGCGGCAAGATTTACACTCGATGCAATGCCAGGAAAGCAGATGAGCATCGATGCTGATCTGAATGCCGGGATGATTTCTGAGCATGAAGCAAGGGAAAGACGGGAAAAGGTCAGCAGAGAAGCTGATTTCTATGGCTCTATGGATGGGGCGAGCAAATTTGTAAAAGGGGACAGTATTGCCGGGATCATCATTGTCCTGATCAACCTTATATTCGGGATTGTCATAGGCATGATGCAGCAGGGACTTGGCTTTGCTGATGCGGCCAGCCGCTATTCGCTGCTGACAGTGGGGGACGGTATCGTCAGCCAGATCCCTGCATTGCTCATTTCAACCGCGACAGGGATTGTCGTGACACGGGCAGCATCGGAAGGGAATCTGGGCAAGGATATTACTTCACAGATACTCGCATATCCAAAGATGCTTTATGTAACCGGAGCGACGATATTCCTGCTTGGACTGTTTACGCCTATCAGCAATATCCTTACCTTCCCGATCGCCGGATTATTTGTTTTTGGCGGATTTATGTTATCAAGGGTGAAGGAGCCTGATAAAGAGCAGCTTCAGGAGATAGAGGAAGAGCTTGAAACGGATGAAATGAAGAGTCCGGAAAGCGTGGTCAGCCTTCTGAATGTCGATCCGATTGAATTTGAGTTCGGGTATGGGCTTATCCCGCTTGCCGACGCCAATCAGGGCGGAGACCTTCTGGACAGGATCGTGATGATCCGCAGGCAGCTTGCGATTGAACTGGGGCTTGTCATTCCTGTGGTGAGAATCAGGGATAATATTCAGCTGCAGCCGAATGAGTACAGGCTGAAGATCAAAGGCAATGAAATGGCCCGCGGTGAGCTGCTTCTTGACCACTATCTGGCCATGAGCCCCGGGATTGAAGATGATAGCATCGACGGGATTGATACGGTCGAGCCTTCCTTTGGGCTCCCTGCCAAGTGGATTACAGAGGAAACGAAAGAACAAGCAGAAATTTTCGGCTACACGGTAGTGGATCCCCCTTCTGTGGTCTCTACCCATATTACTGAAGTCATTAAAGCGAACGCATATGATCTGCTCGGAAGACAGGAGACAAAGCAGCTGATTGACCATCTGAAGGAAAGCTACCCGATCCTTGCAGACGAAGTGACGCCAAATCCATTGTCAGTTGGCGAAGTTCAAAAGGTGTTAGCCAAGCTCCTCAAGGAGAATGTCTCTATCCGCAACTTGCCGATCATCTTTGAAACGCTGGCTGATTTTGGCAAGGTGACATCTGATACAGATCTGCTTACTGAATATGTAAGGCAGGCGCTGGCACGTCAGATCACCAACCAATATTCCGTACAGGGCGATTCTCTCAAAGTTGTTACATTATCAGGAAAAATTGAAAAGCTGATAGCAGAGGGCATCCAGCAGACTGAGCATGGGAATTATCTTTCAATGGATCCTGCCGTTTCACAAAGCATCCTGGAATCGATCGCTTCCCAGGTGGAGCAGCTTTCCATCATGGATCAGTCGCCTATCGTTCTTTGCTCGCCGGCAGTAAGAATGTATGTCAGACAATTGACAGAACGGTATTTCCCGCTCGTGCCGATTCTTTCATATAATGAACTGGAAGCAAATGTAGAAGTACAAAGTGTAGGGGTGGTGAACATCGATTGAAAGTAAAAAAATTCACGGCACCTTCAATGCCGGAAGCAATGAAAATCATCCGCGAAGAGCTTGGCAGCGATGCAGTCATCCTGAATTCCAAAATGGTGCAGACGAACGGATTTCTAGGGTTCTTTAAAAAAAGGAATATTGAAGTCATTGCTGCAATAGATCCTGATTCTGTTCCCGGCCAGCAAAAGGAAGTATTGAAAGAAAAAATGATCGAGCCTCCGCCTGTTAAGGCTGCTGAATCTTTTCCAAAAGCAGGGGGACCGACTTCGGGAGAGCTGGCAGCTGAAATCCGGGAGCTTAAACGTTTAATGCAGCAGTCCTCTGCCGGAGGGAGCTTTAGTGCACTATCTTCCCTGCCGCTTCCGCTCAAAAAAGTGCAGGAAGACCTGGCAGGCCAGGAAGTGGAACCTTCAATCATTGAAGAGCTCCTGGAAAAGCTTTTGGTAAGGTGGTATAAATCTGATTCAGAACCGGATTTTAACAAGGTTAGCGGCTGGCTGAAGGAACTTTTGACAGCAAAGCTCGGCTCAGCCGAATTTGGCGCCATTACATTTGATCACAAAATCATAAACTTTGTCGGACCTACAGGCGTTGGAAAAACGACTACTCTGGCTAAAATAGCAGCTGAATGTGTGATAAAGCAAAAGAAAAAAACCGCCTTTATCACTACAGATACGTATAGAATTGCTGCCATCGACCAGCTGAAAACATATGCGGATATTCTCGATGTTCCTATGGAAGTATGCTATACAGAAGAAGATTTCAAGGCGGCAGTAGAAGCTTTTAAGGATTTTGACGTCATTTTGCTTGATACAGCCGGACGGAATTTCCGCAACCCGAAATATGTCCAGGAGCTTAAAAGCCTGCTGGAGGCAGAAAGCAGCCTGACTTATCTCGTCCTATCCTTAACATCCAAGCAAAGGGATATGGAAGAAACAATCAAACAATTTTCAGTTGTGGATATTAATAGGTTCATATTCACAAAGGCAGATGAAACGTCGACTTTTGGACCGCTGCTTAACATAATTGACAAAACAGGAAAAGGGGCAGCCTATCTGACTACCGGCCAGAATGTCCCGGATGATCTTGTGCCCGCCGGCCCGAAGACAATAGCCGCGGCGTTAATGGGAGAATCAAAGTATGACTGACCAGGCAGAACAGCTTAGAAGGAAACTGATGATCGGGGAAGATAAGGCTGCAGCAAAGACTATTGCTGTAATAAGCGGGAAGGGAGGAGTAGGGAAATCGAATTTTTCCCTGAACTTCGCCCTTTCGCTCCAGGAAAAAGGGCATGCTATTCTGCTGCTGGATCTTGATATCGGAATGGGGAATATAGATGTCCTGATGGGCCTGGCTTCTCCCTATTCTGCTGCAGATTATTTTGCAGGCAATGCTTCTCTCGAGAAGATAATTTCTGTGGGACCTCATGGGCTGCATTACATAGCAGGGGGAACAGGCCTTTCTCAGCTGGCCGATATATCCGCACCGGTGCTTGACCAATTTTTCAGGGATTTTTCTGACCTGTTTTCCAGATATGAATATATCATCCTGGATATGGGTGCTGGAATCAGCAGCCAATCTCTTCATTTTATCCTATCAGTGAATGAACTGATTGCAGTAACGACCCCTGAGCCGACTTCTTTGACCGATGCTTATGCTGCTTTGAAGTTCATCCATCTCAGGGACGGGAAGATGCCGGTGCATATAGTCGTCAATAAAGCAGAAACAGAGAAGGAAGCAGTCTCGGCATTTAACAGGATCGCAAATGTAATGGAAAGCTTTCTGGGAAAAAAGGTCACAAGGCTTGGAGCTGTACCTGATGACCGCAGTGTCCAGCAGGCAGTCAGGAAGCAGACACCATATCTGCTCTATAAAAGAAGCTCGGCAGCTTCAAGGGCCACTCTGGACATAGCCGATTTTTTCCTGCAGCAGAATGGAAAGCAGCAGGCGGACGGGAAGCTTCCATTTATGTCCCGGCTAAAGCAATTGCTGTTTGAAAAAGGGAGGAGCTAGATGGGCAAGATCAATGTACTCGTAGTGGATGACTCTGCTTTCATGAGAAAGCTTATCTCTGACTTCCTCTCTGAGAATGAACAAATCAATATATGCGGAACCGCTAAAGATGGTGAAGATGCATTAAAGAAGATAGAGGAACTGAAGCCTGATGTCGTTACCATGGATGTGGAAATGCCAAAGCTGAATGGACTGGATGCTTTAAAGAGAATCATGGAAGTTCATCCGCTTCCTGTCGTCATGCTGGCCAGTGCCACCAAAGAGGGCGCAGAAAAGACCATGAACAGCATACAGCTCGGGGCTGCCGATTTTATATCCAAGCCTTCAGGTTCTATATCACTGGACTTGTTCAAAATTAAGCAGGAGCTTGCAGAAAAGGTCATTGCTGCAAGCAGGATATCAGCTGCCAAACTGGCAGACAAGCCTTTATATGGAAAAAATACTATTAAGCTATACGAAAATTATAGTAAAATAGAACCAGAGACTTTCGGACCGCTCCTCAAGCCAGGCAGAATGCCCGCAGCAGACAAGCTTGTGTGCATAGGGACCTCAACCGGCGGGCCGAGAGCGCTTCAAAAGGTGTTTTCCAAGCTTCCAGGGACCTTGGATGCACCAGTCCTTGTTGTCCAGCATATGCCCCCGGGCTTTACCAAGTCATTGGCTGACAGGCTGAATCTCTTGTCAGAACTGTGTGTAAAAGAAGCCGAGCATGGTGAATTGCTGAAAAAAGGGACAGCTTACATAGCGCCCGGCGGACTGCACCTGACAGTACAGCAGACCAAAGCCGGCTTGATTGCTGTCTTGAGTGAAGCACCGCCGGTCAATGGGCACAGGCCATCAGTAGATATGCTGTTTGAGTCGGCAAGCATGGTTGGAAATTGCCATATAATCGCTGTGATCCTGACCGGCATGGGTTCGGACGGAACGAAAGGACTGGCGGCAATCAAACGCAAAGGAAATGCTTCTGCTATTGCAGAATCAAAAGATTCAGCGATTGTATTTGGAATGCCGAGGACGGCAATAGAAACTGGACTTGTTGATAGTGTTGCGAATATAGAAGTAATTGCTGAAAAAATAAAGAGCTATGTTTAATTCAGAGGGGTGAACGCGCCATGGAAATGAGCCAATATTTAGAAGTATTTATCGAAGAAAGCAGGGAGCATCTGCAAGCGATCAATGAACATCTGCTTGAACTTGAAAAGAATCCTGCCGATTTGAAAATCATCAATGAAATATTCAGATCTGCCCATACGTTAAAAGGGATGTCTGCCACAATGGGTTATGAAGACCTGGCCAGTCTGACCCACCAGATGGAGAATGTCCTTGACGCTATCAGGAACCAAAAGATAGGCGTAACGCCTGAACTGCTGGATACCGTTTTCCTGGCAGTCGACGATTTGGAAGCAATGGTATTGTCCATTTCAGAAGGCGGGGATGGAAAACGCGACGTCAGTACGGCGGTTAAGCAGCTGGAGCTGATTGAAAATGGCCAAAGCCCTGTACTTGAGTCGCGGCAGGAAGCTGCGGCCGGGGCGGTTGCAGAAGCAGAAGTGCCTGCAGAGCTGAAAGGTGATTATGATGAATTTGAACGGACTGTGCTCACCCAGTCAAAAGAACAGGGATTTGACGTTTTCGAAGTTTCAATCTCTTTGAGGGAAGATTGCCTCCTGAAGGCTGCCAGAGTATTTATGGTCTTTGAAATATTGGAGAAGTCCGGTGAAATCATTAAGTCCTATCCTCCTGTAGACCAGCTCGAGGAAGAACAATTTGATTCAGCCTTTACGGTCACTCTGGTTACAAAGGAACCAAAAGAAGAGATTCAGGCGAAGATCATGAAGGTTTCAGAAATTGAAAAGGCAGAAATCATAAACATAGACCTGACGCCTGCCAAGCCGGCTGAAGAAGAACCGGCGCCAGCAGCTGCTGCAGCCGGCAGCCTCCAGCCTGTGGAAGAATCAAAAGAAGACAGCAGGAATGGTGCACCGGCCAAACAGGCAAGCAGCAAAACGATCCGGGTGAATATAGAGCGTCTGGATATATTGATGAATCTGTTTGAAGAGCTTGTCATCGACAGGGGGAGGCTTGAGCAGATTTCGAAAGAGCTGAACAACCAGGAGCTTCACGAAACAGTTGAAAGAATGTCCCGCATCTCAGGAGACCTTCAGAATATTATTCTCAATATGAGGATGGTGCCTGTTGAAACGGTATTTAACCGCTTCCCTCGGATGGTCCGCCAGCTGGCAAGGGATCTGAATAAAAAAATTAATCTTGAAATCATCGGGGCGGAAACAGAGCTGGATAGAACGGTTATAGATGAAATCGGCGATCCTTTGGTACATTTGATACGCAATGCACTGGACCACGGAGTTGAAACGCCGGAAGTCAGGAAGGCGAACGGAAAAAGTGAAGAAGGTACAGTCGTTCTGAAAGCCTACCATAGCGGCAACCATGTCTTTATTGAGCTGATCGATGACGGAGCTGGCATAAACCGGGATAAAGTCCTGCAAAAGGCTGTCAAAAATGGCATTATAACTGAGCAGGCAGGCGCTTCCTTAACAGATAAACAGGTGTACGAGCTCATTTTTGCATCCGGTTTTTCAACTGCTGACAAAATTTCAGATGTTTCCGGCAGGGGCGTAGGCCTTGATGTGGTGAAAAGCACCATTGAATCATTGGGCGGAACAGTCACGATTGATTCGCAGGAAGGAAAAGGCTCAACCTTCTCCATCCAGCTTCCGCTGACGCTTTCCATCATTTCTGTCATGCTGATTGAAGTACAGAAGGAAAAGTATGCAATTCCTCTTTCTTCTATTATCGAAACGGCAATCATTAAAAAAGAAGATATTATGAATGCCCACAACCAGAAAGTCATAGATTTCCGCGGCAAGGTCGTTCCGCTTCTGTTCCTGAAGGATGTATTCGATGTTCCTGTGCATTTGGAGGAAGATGGATACTATTCAGTGGTCATCGTCCGCAAAGGGGATAAGATGGCTGGACTGGTAGTCGACTCATTTATTGGACAGCAGGAAATCGTGCTCAAATCACTCGGAGGCTATCTGAATGATATTTTTGCGATATCCGGAGCTACTATCCTGGGGGATGGGCAGGTTGCATTGATTGTTGACTGCAATGCTTTAATAAATTAATAGACTGGCATGAAAGCTACTGCCAATTCAGGGAGTGTATGAAATGAGTGAAACAATGACCGCAGATTTAAAACTGATCATTTTCTTATTAAAAGATAAAGAATATGCGATACCGGTCTCTCAAGTAAGATCAATCGAGAAAGTGCAGCATATTACAAGGGTGCCCGGGGCCGCCTCCTCTGTCAAAGGAGTGATCAATCTGCGCGGCGTGGTTACCCCGATCATTGACCTGAGGACAAGGTTTGGCCTTGAACAGAAAGATTACAGTGACAGCACAAGGGTTATCATTGCATCGGCAGGTGAGATGGAAGTCGGCCTCGTGGTTGACGGGGCCAATGATGTGATCGACGTATCCGAAGATTCAATAGAACCTTCGCCGAACGTGATCGGCGCCGAGGAGGCGGAGTTCATAAGCGGTGTCGTCAAAGTGGAAAAACGCCTGCTGATTCTGATAGACCTTGGAAAGATTCTGGAAGGCGGAGAAA
Organism: Bacillus infantis; assembly: GCF_020171945.1. Lineage (GTDB taxonomy): Bacteria > Bacillota > Bacilli > Bacillales > Cytobacillaceae > Bacillus_AB > Bacillus_AB infantis_A. Next base: position 104,102 of record NZ_JAIVAP010000010.1, read on the forward strand.
TGATGCTGGCAGGCCATGAGTGAGCAGACCGGCAGCTTTCTGAGCGGCATTTCCTCCCTGCACCTTGATCTGCTGAAGGAGATCGGCAATATTGGGGCTGGGCATGCTGCAACCGCCCTGTCAACTTTGCTGGATAAAAAGATTGATATGAGAGTCCCGAATGTAAAGGTTGTCTCCTTTGATGAAATGATGGAAATGGCGGGGGGCCCGGAAAATGTAGTTGCCAGCGTATTTCTAAGGATCGAGGGCGATGCCCCAGGAAGCATGTTCTTCATCCTTCCGGTGGAGCAGGCTGAATCCTTCATCCGGCAGATGACTGGCGATGACAGGTTTCAGCTGGCAGAACCGCCTTTTGATGAAATTGGGCTGTCAGCACTGCAGGAAATGGGCAATATCCTGGCGGGCTCCTATTTGACCTCACTTTCTGATTTTACAAATCTTTCACTCTATCCTTCAGTGCCTGCACTCGGAATCGATATGGCAGGAGCAATCATCAGCTTCGGGCTTATAGAGCTTTCGCAGGTGAGCGACAGCGCCATTGTCATTGAGACAGCTTTGACTGAAGTGGCACCGGCTGTGACGCATACAGTAAAAGGCCATTTTTTTCTGCTGCCGGATCCCTGCTCCTTCGAAGTGATTTTCAGCTCTTTGGGAGTATCGGGCGATGAATGAAAGTGTCAGCATCATCAAGGTCGGTATAGCAGATATGAAAATTGCATCTATGCCGGACATACTGCGCACCTCGGGGCTTGGCTCCTGCGTAGGAGCGGCGGTATATGACCAGTCATCAGGCCTCGCGGGGATGGCGCATATCATGCTGCCGGATTCTTCGCTTGCGAGAGCCGGTTCAATCAATAAGCTGAAGTACGCCGATACAGCGATTGAAGAACTTGTACGGCAGATGGCCCGGCACGGGGCAAGTGTGGGGTCCCTAAAGGCAAAGATTGCAGGCGGGGCGCAAATGTTTCAATTTACTTCAGGCAGCGACCTGATGAGAATCGGACCGAGAAATGTGGAAGCAGTCAAAACAGCCCTGCAGGTGCATCATATCAGGCTGATTGCAGAGGATGTCGGGGGAAACAGCGGCAGAACAATAGAATTCAGCCCAAAGACGTCCATGCTCCAGATCAAGACCGTCAATAAAGGGGTCACTGAGCTGTAAGGCAATACTCCGCGGCCATGAAAATAAATTTATAGAAACGATCCATCTTCTGAAAAAAGTCAGCCATTTGCATGGGGCTGATTTTTTTCCGCTTTTGGCCCAGTGAAAAAACGGGTGAGCTGGTTCCTCGAATATATAGGAAATGTTTCCTGAATCTGAGAATTTCGACAGCTGCAATACTAATAGGAAAGCAATTTTGATATAATTTACAAATACTACACCGGGCTTGCGCTTAAGGAGGTATACGTACGAATGCATGAACAATCATCTGATGAACAAGCATATTGGGCATTATGGCAGCAATGCCGTGATGCTGAGGCCGGCAATTTTCTTGTAAAAAGATATATGCCTCTAGTGAGCTATCATGTTCAGAGAGTCTCTGCCGGCCTCCCGAAAAATGTTTCCAGGGATGAGCTGAGGAGCCTCGGCTTGATGGGGTTGTATGATGCGCTTGAAAAGTTCGATCCCACAAGGGACCTGAAGTTTGATACGTACGCTTCCTTCCGGATCAGAGGATCGATTATAGACGGGCTGAGAAAAGAGGACTGGCTTCCAAGGAGCACAAGGGAAAAAGCAAAAAAGATCGAAGCGGCAGCTGAAAGGCTTGAGCAGCATCTAATGAGAAAGGCGACTGCAGCTGAAATCGGGAAGGAAGTGGACCTCCACGAAGAAGAAGTGCAGACTGTCATGAGTGAGCATTTTTTCGCTAATGTCCTGTCGATGGATGAACAGCCGCAGGATCAGGAGGAGAAGGATGGAGCAACCTTTATCCTAAAGGACCATCGGGCAGTCGTCCCGGAGGAGAAGGTGGCAAAAGATGAGCTTCTGTCTGAGATGGCCGGCGCTGTTTCCTGCCTGAATGAAAAAGAACAATTGGTCATCAGCCTCTTCTATAAAGAAGAGCTGACACTGACAGAGATTGGCCAGGTGATGGGGCTGTCCACTTCAAGGATTTCCCAGATCCATACAAAAGCCATATTCAGCTTGAGGCATACACTTCAGAAGATCATGTGAATGGCTTGGCCCGAAGGTTTCATGCACTGCTGATAACAGCAGGAGCGATCTGAAGGGAAGTGTCCTATATGAGTTTGAAGCTGATTGAAATGCAGATTGCCCTTCCAAGGATGCAGGATGCATCCAAGATCCAGGAGCAGCTGCAGCAGAGAGGCCAAATGATGAATGATCAGGCGGCAAGGGCGGTGCAGAAGCAGGGGGAGAAGGACAGGAAGTCTGTCGTGAAGAAGCATTCCCGGCTCGAGGCCGGCTGGCAGAAGGAACGCAGCCCGAACAGCCGCGGATCGCTGCCCGAAAAAGCAAGGGAAGAAAAGGATGAAATAGGGAAAGAGATTCATCCTTACAAAGGAATATCAATCGATTATAGAAGATAGAGGGATTCAATGACTATTTTTCTGCTGGCAGTCAGTTTGATTATCAATCTGATTCTCATTTTTGCAGTGGCTCTATTGTATATGCGCCAAAATCGCCTTTTTGAAATGGAAAAAAGGCAGGGACAGTCTTTCAGGGAAGTGGAAGACAGCATAGCCGCTTTCATAGTGGAAATAAAAGAAGATAACGAAAAACTTTTGAGGAATATTCAAAAAAACTCCCAGCCTGCAGGGGATGTTCATTCTGAAGCAAATGGGGCTGAAGCTGTCCAAGCGGCAGATGCCGGAGCAGGACTGAAAGGTCCGCCCGCACCCAATCTGCGAAAAGGGTCCGCGATGCAGAAAGCTGTCCATGCTTATAGCAAAAAGAAGGAGCAGATGCCGGAGCAGGGCCTGCTTTTTCCTGAGGATATTGTCGAGCTTGGGGAAGCTTCCCGGAGCGGGAATGAACCTTCCCCGGCAGAACCTCAAGCTGGCGGACAGGCAGACGGATCCATCCTGGAACAGGCCCAAACCCTTCAGGAGCAGGGCTTTGCCGAAGAGGAGATAGCCAAAAAACTCGGCAGGGGAAAAACTGAAATATCACTATTATTGAAATTTCGTCAAAATCGGCAGTAATAACTTGATTGTAAAAGTCACTTGTGCTATATTTACTCATGGTGTTAATACACACGCCTATGGATTCAGGCAATTGGTGCTGTTTTGTACAGTTTTTGACTGAAGATGATATGGGCGGAGGCAAACAAACCATTAGGAGGAACTAACATGTCAGTAATTTCAATGAAACAGCTGCTTGAAGCTGGTGTACACTTCGGTCACCAGACTCGCCGCTGGAACCCTAAGATGAAGAAATATATCTTCACTGAGCGTAACGGCATCTACATCATCGACCTTCAAAAGACGGTCAAGAAAGTAGAAGAAGCTTATAACTACGTGAAAGAACTTGCTGGTAACGGCGGAACTATCCTTTTCGTTGGTACAAAGAAGCAAGCTCAGGATTCTGTTAAGGAAGAAGCTCTCCGTTCTGGTATGTACTTTGTAAACCAGCGCTGGTTAGGCGGAACTTTAACTAACTTTGAAACAATCCAAAAGCGTATCACTCGCTTGAAGGACATCGAAAGAATGTCTGAAGACGGAACTTTCGAAGTGCTTCCTAAGAAAGAAGTTGTACAGTTAAGAAAAGAACAAGAACGTCTTGAGAAATTCCTTGGCGGAATTAAAGATATGAAGACTCTTCCAGACGCTCTATTCATCATTGACCCGCGCAAAGAGCGCATTGCTGTTGCAGAAGCTCACAAGCTGAACATCCCTATCGTCGGCATCGTTGATACTAACTGTGATCCGGACGAAATCGATGTTGTTATCCCTGCAAACGATGATGCAATCCGCGCTGTTAAGCTTCTGACAGGTAAAATGGCTGATGCTATCCTTGAAGCTAAGCAAGGGGAAGAAGTAACAACTGCTTAATGTCTGTAAAGGTGATAATAGGGAGCACCCTTTATCACCTTTTTTTAAAGAAAATATGAATTGATTACATATATTTAAGGAGGATTTCAATATGGCAATTACTGCTCAACTCGTTAAAGAATTGCGTGAAAAGACTGGCGCTGGAATGATGGACTGCAAAAAGGCGCTTCAGGAAACAGATGGTGATATGGAAAAAGCAATCGATTTCCTTCGCGAAAAAGGAATCGCTAAAGCTGCTAAGAAATCTGACCGCATCGCGGCAGAAGGGACAACTTACATCCTTGCAGAAGGCAATGAAGCTGTCATCCTTGAAGTGAACTCTGAAACAGATTTCGTTGCGAAAAACGAAGGCTTCCAAGTTCTTGTAAAAGAATTGGCAGAGCACCTGCTTAAAAACAAGCCTGCTTCTGCTGAAGAAGCTTCTTCACAAACGATGGAAAACGGTGCAACTGTTGAAGCGCACATCAATGCTGCAATCGCTAAGATCGGTGAAAAGCTTTCCCTTCGCCGTTTTGAAGTGAAAAGCAAGACTGACAGCGACGCTTTCGGTGCTTACCTGCATATGGGCGGCCGCATCGGCGTTCTGACTGTTCTTGAAGGTTCAACTGATGAGCAGGCTGCTAAAGACGTAGCTATGCACATCGCTGCATTGAACCCTAAATATGTGTCACGCGATGAAGTTTCTGCTGAAGAAGTAGAGCGCGAGCGCCAGGTTCTGACTCAGCAGGCTCTAAACGAAGGCAAGCCTGAAAACATCGTTGCTAAAATGGTAGAAGGCCGTTTGAGCAAATATTTCGAAGACGTCTGTGTCCTTGACCAGGCATTCGTTAAGAATCCTGACCAAAAGGTCCGTGACTTCGTAAAATCAACTGGCGGAACTCTTCGCGAATTCGTTCGCTATGAAGTAGGGGAAGGCATTGAAAAGCGCGAAGATAACTTCGCGGAAGAAGTTATGAACCAGGTGAAAAAATAATAGATAAAAGCCGTTAAATCTGCTTTTTATGAAGGTAATCGGGGAACACATTGTGTTCCCTCTTTTTCAAGAAATCATGTAATTCCAATACATATGGAGGTTCTTATGAGCAGCCCTAAATACAAACGAGTTGTCTTAAAATTAAGCGGTGAAGCTTTAGCAGGAGAGCAGGGCTTCGGCATTAATCCTTCTGTCATCAAGTCGGTCGCACAGCAGGTGAAGGAAGTTTCCGATCTTGGAGTCGAGGTGGCGGTCGTCGTAGGCGGCGGCAACATCTGGCGCGGGAAGATCGGGGAAGAGATGGGGATGGACAGGGCGAATGCAGACTATATGGGCATGCTTGCAACTGTCATGAATTCCCTTGCCCTTCAGGACAGCCTTGAAATGCTGGATGTTGAATCACGCGTTCAGACATCCATTGAAATGCGCCAGGTTGCAGAGCCTTATATCCGCAGGCGTGCAATCCGCCATCTGGAAAAGAAGCGTGTCGTGATCTTCGCAGCCGGCACTGGCAACCCGTATTTTTCAACAGATACTACGGCAGCATTGCGTGCTGCTGAAATCGAAGCTGAAGTTATCTTAATGGCGAAAAATAATGTAGATGGGGTATACTCCGCAGATCCTCGGTTAGATGTAAATGCGGTTAAATATGAAGAATTGTCTTATCTTGATGTCCTGAAAGAGGGGCTTGCCGTAATGGATTCTACAGCTTCCTCTTTATGCATGGACAACAATATTCCGCTTCTTGTATTCTCAATTATGGATAACGGCAATATTAAGCGTGCCGTATGCGGTGAAAAAATCGGAACGATCGTCAGGGGGAATAAATAATGCCAAAACAAGTTATTTCAAACTCGAAGGAACGTATGACAAAAGCAATCCAGGCGTATTCACGGGAGCTTGCAAGCATCCGTGCAGGCCGGGCAAGCGCTTCGCTTCTTGACAGGATCACTGTGGATTATTATGGGGCGCCTACACCGGTCAACCAGCTTGCCGGAATCTCCGTGCCTGAGGCCCGCCTTCTCGTCATCCAGCCTTATGATAAGAGCATTCTGGGAGAAATCGAAAAGGCGATCATCAAATCTGATCTTGGCCTGAATCCTACTAATGACGGGAATCTGCTCCGCCTTGCCATCCCTGCCCTGACTGAGGAACGCAGGAAAGAGCTTGTGAAGGTAGTCAAAAAAGAATCAGAAGATGCAAAGGTCGCAATCCGAAATATCCGCCGCGATGCCAACGATGATCTGAAGAAGCTGGAGAAAAACGGCGAGATCACAGAAGATGACCTTCGCGGCTATTCAGATGACATCCAGAAGATGACAGATGAGCATATCACTAAGGTCGACAGCATCACAAAAGACAAAGAAAAAGAAATTCTTGAGGTTTAATTCTTTTTCCGGGTTATATCAGCTAAATATACAAGAACCCTCTATGTATATAGGGGGTTCTTTTGCTCATATGGCGATATGGAGCACAATTAGGGCATCCTGCAATAATTGCGCTGCTTTCTTGTATTCTTATTTTTATTATGTTTACATATTCTTTTTTATAGAGATATCTTTATTTATTTTTGGTATGATAAGAACGTGCGGATTTTGGGAATAGGCAAATCGTACATTTTGGGGAAAGATCTTTTTTCGGAGGATAAGAGAAACGCATTTTGAAGGAGCCGTCTTATGTTAAATAAAATTAAAAAATGGAAGAACCAAGCACCTTCTTCCGATCTCCGAGAGCGCATAATAAAAATAAGGGAACAAAAAGTACCTTCTCATGTAGCGATAATAATGGATGGGAATGGCCGCTGGGCCAAAAAGCGGGCCTTGCCGAGAATAGCGGGGCACCATGAAGGGATGAAGGTGGTCAGGAGGACGACTAAACTTGCCAACGAGCTCGGAATCAAGACTCTGACCCTTTACGCTTTTTCGACTGAGAACTGGAAACGTCCGAAGCTTGAAGTGGATTATCTCATGAAGCTTCCGGAAGAATTCCTGGGGACTTTCCTGCCTGAACTGGTTGAGGAAAATGTCCGTGTCCAGATGATAGGCTATAAAGATAAGCTTCCGGGCCATACACTCAGAGCGATTGAAAAGGCTATGGAAGAAACAAAGGACAATGATGGCCTCATTCTGAATTTTGCTCTCAATTACGGCAGCCGGGCAGAAATACTCGAAGCCGTCAAACAGGTCTTAAATGATTGCCAAAGTGGCATAATGGAAGAAAGCGAATTAAATGAAGAAGTTTTTTCAGCCTACTTAATGACTGAAGGGCTGGAAGATCCCGATCTTCTGATCCGGACAAGCGGAGAAATCCGCCTGAGCAATTTCATGCTGTGGCAGCTGGCTTATACGGAGTTCTGGTTCACAGATGTATTATGGCCCGACTTCACTGAGGGAGAATTGCTCGAGGCCATTGAGGTGTTCCAAAACCGGCAGAGGCGGTTCGGAGGAGTATAATAAAGGTGTTGAAAACTAGATGAAGCAAAGAATCATAACAGCGATCATATTTGGAGCTATACTAATCCCTGTTGTCATATACGGAGGGACACCGGTTGTGCTGCTTGCCTATGTGCTTGCCGCCGCGGCTTTATTTGAAGTATTGAAAATGCGCAGGCTTAAGATGTTATCAGTGCCGGGCATTATTGCACTTGCCTTACTGTGGGGGCTGATGCTTCCTGATGGTGCAAAAGAATGGCCGGCATTGCAGTTTGCTGCCGGATCAAAAACGGAAATCGGCCTGCTTGCTGTCCTGCTTTTACTGACCTATACTGTAGCATCAAAGAACAGGTTCACTTTTGATGATGCAGCCTTTTCAATTCTTGCATCGGTATATGTGGGGATTGGCTTCTACTATTTTATTGAAACACGTGAAGCAGGCATTTTATTTATTTTTTTCTCTTTATTCATTGTATGGGCAACAGATTCCGGTGCTTATTTCATCGGGAAAGCCATGGGGAAAAACAAGCTTTGGCCTGAGATCAGCCCGAATAAAACAGTGGAAGGCTTTATAGGCGGGGTAGTATGTGCAGTCGTCGTTGCAGTTCTGTTCGTCCTGCTGACTGATATAGACGCAACACTGCTGCAGCTTACTTTGATCACGATAGTTCTGTCTATCTTCGGCCAAATAGGAGACCTGGCAGAATCAGCGCTAAAGAGGCATTATGAAGTGAAAGATTCCGGGACAATCCTTCCTGGGCACGGCGGCATCCTGGACAGGTTTGACAGCCTTCTATTTGTCTGGCCGCTTCTGCATTTCTTTCAGCTGCTTAACTAGCCGGGAGAGAGTCTAGCTTGTTGAAACAATAGGAGTTGAACATTAGTGAAATATATTAGTTTAATGGGGGCAACCGGTTCTATCGGCACCCAGACCCTTGATGTGATAAGGGAGCATCCAGAGCAATTCAGCCTGGCCAGCATGAGCATCGGCAGGAACCTTGAACTTGGCAGGAAGATTATTGGGGAATTCAAGCCGGAGCTGGTTGCGGCTGCAGAGAAGCATGATGCAGACACACTAGCAGGCGAGTTCCCGGGAATTAAGTTTGTCTATGGCCAGGAAGGGCTTATTGAAACAGCCGTACATCCAAAAGCAGATGTCCTCGTTAACGCGGTCCTTGGCAGCGTAGGCCTTCAGCCGACCCTGCAGGCCATTGAAGCCAAAAAAACGATTGCGATTGCCAACAAGGAAACCCTTGTCACTGCAGGCCATATCGTTATGGATGCAGCCAGGAGAAACGGTGTGGAGCTTCTTCCTGTCGACAGTGAGCACTCTGCTATCTTCCAGGCGCTTCAGGGGGAAAAAGAGAAGAATATCGATAAACTCATCCTTACAGCGTCAGGGGGCAGCTTCCGGGATAAAACAAGGGAAGAGCTCAAAAATGTGACTGTTGAACAGGCCTTGAACCACCCAAACTGGTCCATGGGAGCAAAAATAACCATTGATTCTGCAACAATGATGAATAAAGGGCTCGAAGTAATTGAGGCCCATTGGCTGTTTTCCATGGCTTATGAAAAAATTGAAGTCCTTCTCCATAAAGAAAGCATCATCCATTCTATGGTGGAATTTCATGACAGCTCTGTCATCGCCCAGCTGGGGACGCCGGATATGAGGGTGCCCATACAATACGCCCTGACATATCCGGACCGTCTTCCCCACAGGACAGGCAAGAAGCTTAACCTGGCAGAAATCGGACAGCTTCATTTCCAGGAGATGGACTACAGCCGATTCCGCTGCCTTCAATTCGCATTTGATGCCGGCAGGCGGGGAGGCACACTTCCTGCCGTCCTGAACGCAGCTAACGAAGCGGCGGTTGCAGCTTTCCTGAAAGGGAAAATCACTTTCCTCCAGATAGAGGATCTAGTCGAAAAGGCTATGGAAAAGCATGCTGTTTCAGATAACCCGGGACTCGAGGAAATCCAGGAAGTTGATCGTCAGACAAGGCAGCTGGTAAACTCGCTTCTATAAGCTGGTGTTCAGTACAGGAAAGAGGAGATCCAAAGAGGGTTTTTGCGCTTGAAAATTGCCGGTTTTCCGGCTCCAGGCACCATCTGCCCCAGGGCATAACCGAAATGGCCATAACAGCAAAGTGCAAACCTTTAGGCCAGCCCTTGAAGCCCGCTGGATGCGAGCCAGGCAGACTGCCGCACAATGCGGACGCCCTTTCGCTTTTCTTACTGAACAACCTCTAAAAAAAGGTGGTTATATTTTTGGATACTGTGATAGCCTTTATTATCATTTTTGGAGCCCTTGTTTTTTTCCATGAGTTGGGGCATTTTGTATTCGCCAAAAGGGCCGGCATTCTTTGCCGTGAGTTTGCAATAGGTTTCGGCCCGAAGGTGTTCTCCCATAAAAAAGGAGAGACTGTCTACACCATCCGTCTGCTTCCGATCGGGGGATTTGTCAGGATGGCAGGGGAAGATCCTGAAATGGTGGAAATCAAACCGGGCTATCGTGTTGGTTTGATTTTGGATGAAGACGAACGGGTCAGCAAAATCATTCTTAACAATAAAGATAAATATCCGGATGCAAGGCCGATTGAAGTGGAATATGCCGACATCGAGCATGATCTTGTCATCCGCGGCTATGCCGAGGGTGAAGAGGAAGAAAGGCTTGTATCATATCCGATCAACAAGGATGCTCTCCTTGTTGAGGATGGTGTGGAAACACTCATCGCCCCGTATGACAGGCAGTTTGCTTCCAAGACGCTCGGGCAGAGGACTATGGCCATATTTGCCGGACCGATGATGAACTTCATCCTTGCATTTGTCGTCTTTGTACTGATCGGCCTTCTTCAGGGAATGCCGACAAACGAACCTGAGCTTGGGCGACTGACGCCTGATGGAGCTGCCAAGGACTCAGGCCTCCTTGAAGGAGATCAGGTCCAGAGCATCAATGGCGCTGAAATCTCAAGCTGGAACGATGTGGTGGAAATCATCCAGCAGAGTCCGGGTAAAGAGCTGGATTTCATCCTTAGCCGCGATGGAGAAGAGCTTGAAATACCTGTAACCCCTGAGGCAAGGGAAGTTGAAGGGGAAAAAGGCAAAGAAACCATTGGCATAATCGGCGTATACAGCCCGATGGAGAAATCTCCTCTGAAAGCCATCGCTTATGGCGCAGAGGAAACATACACATGGACGAAAGAGATTTTCGTCATGCTTGGAAAGCTAGTCACAGGCCAGTTCTCCATTGATGCTTTATCAGGCCCTGTCGGCATCTATGTTTCAACAGATACAGTGGCTAAATCAGGCATCTATTATCTGATGAAATGGGCAGGGATACTGAGCATCAACCTAGGAATCATGAATCTATTGCCGATTCCGGCGCTTGATGGCGGAAGGCTCATGTTCTTTGCAGTTGAAGCATTGCGGGGCAAGCCGATCGACCGCAACAAAGAAGGGATGGTCCATTTTATCGGATTTGCCCTCCTTATGCTGCTGATGCTTGTTGTCACATGGAATGATATCCAGCGTTTCTTCCTGCAATAGAATAAAATGAAACATCTGCGGCTATCTCCAGAACCGGCGATAGCCCAGTTTTTTCTCCGGATACCCGGGAAACGGGACAAGCCTTACCCTGATTAAGAATTAATTTTGAAACGAAGAGGTGCTGATAATGAAGCAAAGCATGACACTTATACCAACTTTAAGAGAAGTACCGGCAGATGCCGAGGTCAGAAGCCATCAGCTTCTCCTCAGGGCAGGATTCATCCGCCAGAACGCAGCGGGTGTGTACAGCTATCTGCCAATGGCGCGCAAAGTGCTGCAGAAAATTGAAGCCATTGTCCGGGAAGAGATGGATGATGCAGGGGCAAGTGAACTGTTGATGCCGGCGCTCCAGCAGGCTGAGCTGTGGCAGGAATCAGGAAGATGGTATACATACGGGCCAGAGCTAATGAGATTAAAGGATCGTAATGACCGGGAGTTCGCTTTGGGTGCAACCCATGAAGAAGTAATCACCAGCCTGGTTCGTGACGAAGTAAAATCATACAAAAGACTGCCATTGACGCTGTATCAGATCCAGACAAAATTCAGGGATGAACAGAGGCCGCGTTTCGGAATTCTGCGCGGACGCGAATTCATCATGAAAGATGCGTACTCTTTCCATTCTTCACAGGAAAGCCTTGATGAAGTATACAGCAGGCTCTTTACAGCATACTCCAATATCTTCACGCGCTGCGGTCTGAACTTCAGGGCAGTTATTGCTGATTCAGGCGCGATGGGCGGAAAAGATACCCATGAATTCATGGTGCTTTCCGATATCGGTGAAGATACGATTGCTTATTCCGATTCTTCGGATTATGCTGCAAATGTTGAAATGGCGCCAGTCATCAACGCATATGCGAAAAGTGATGCCGCTCCAAAGGAATTGGAAAAGGTCCAGACGGAAAATCAAAAATCGATCGAAGAAGTGTCTTCATTCCTGAATGTGTCAAGTGAGGAATGCATCAAATCTCTTCTTTTCAAGGTTGATGACAAACATGTACTGGTTCTTGTCCGCGGTGATCACGAGGTAAACGACATTAAACTGAAGAACCTCTTCTCAGCTGCAACGGCTGAATTGGCTTCTCCAGAAGAAACACGCAGCATCCTTGGCTGTTCTGTCGGATCACTGGGCCCAATCGGCGCTAAGGATGTTGAAATTGTTGCAGACCATGCTGTAGAAGCAGTAGTGAACGGCATATGCGGTGCGAATGAAGAAGGATTCCATTATATCAATGTGAACGCCGGACGCGATTTTGAAGTCTCTCAATTTGCCGATCTCCGCTTTATCCAGGAAGGCGACCTCTCTCCGGATGGAAACGGAAAAATCCTTTTTGCAAAAGGCATTGAAGTCGGCCATGTCTTTAAACTTGGCACCCGCTACAGTGAAGCAATGAACGCCGTTTACCTTGACGAAAACGGCCGTACACAGCCGATGATCATGGGCTGCTACGGCATCGGTGTATCCCGTATCCTTGCTGCAATAGCAGAACAGTACAATGATGACAAAGGCTTCACATGGCCGGCAGACCTCGCGCCATTCAAGGTCCATGTCATTGCCGTCAACATGAAGGACGAAGCGCAGGCCAGCCTCGGAGAAGAGCTTTACAAAGAACTCCGCAGCAAAGGCTACGAAGTCCTCTTTGACGAAAGACCGGAAAGAGCCGGCGTAAAATTTGCCGACGCCGACCTCATCGGACTGCCAATCCGAGTAACAGCCGGCAAAAAAGCCTCCGAAGGCATTGTCGAAGTAAAAGTAAGAAGCACAGGCGAAATGGAAGAAATCCATAAAGACCAGCTGTTGGAGCATATTGCTTCCATCCTTACTGCACAAAAGTAATTTAAACTAAAAACGGATCCCGCTGCGGGGTCCGTTTTAATTTGTGGGAAGACTTTAATGTTGGTATTTTAGTTTAAGTTTTTTTTCGTAAGGATTGTTGATTTTAATGATATTCATCTGAGATTTACATTTTGTGGTATTGTATCCTAATTTGAGTAGCCAGCAAGCCTTTAAATAAGCGGAAAATTTCCGGTTAGACTGCTGAATATGGCACGGGTGGGTGTAAATAAGGGGAGAATTTCCGGTTAAACGGAGCGAAGTTGCTCATTTCCCTGTTTTTTGAGTCGATAGACGGAAATTCTCCGTCTATTTGAGCTGTTTTTAGAGCTTTTTTGAAATGAGGGGGAATTTCTCCGCTTATTTTTCAACCTGTCAATGATTCCTTCAATCAGGTCCGGAAAGGCAAGCTCTTTTATGAAACGGCGGGAACAAAACGCCTACTGAAGAGGTATTTTATCATATCTTAAAAGGATGACAAGATAGCAAAACCTGTGCGAAAAGAGCCTTTTAAAAAACCCCAGAAAGTTTATAAGCCTGTTGAGTGGAGTGGTAGGCACGAAGAATCCTCATTTTTCTCGTGCGATGAATCTACATGAAAGGTTATTCAACATCCTGCGGGAAATAGCGGCAAGGCTGAGACCCCGCAAGAGCTTGCTCTGAGGAGCTCAGCGTCGCCCCGGGGAAAGCGAAGTGCCTGCAACGGAAATCAACAGGCTCATCTACAGCAGACAATTTTTCTGCAAATCACAACCAGATTACTCCAGGTGTTAAACATCATGGCTCTTGTATAACATTTTAAAAAGTAGGCATGCCAAATCAGAACCAACTTCATTTTCACACTATTTCTTTTTCAAAACACACCCACTCTTTATGGTATAATGACTAATGTTTCTAACCAAAAAAACAATCACATATATAAAATAGATTTTAAGGATAGGAGAGAGAACGATGAGCGATGCCACAGGCAAAAAAGAGCGATTCCACCTCTTGCTCCAGCAGCTTCAACTCACAGAAGATGCCTTTGTAAAGCATTTTGAGAATGCGCAAATAGACAAAGTAGTAATAGAAAAGCAGGCAAAGAAATGGCATTTCTACTTCCTGTTTGACAGCATATTGCCATGCAGTGTCTTCAGCCGGTTTTCTGTCCAGCTGGAAAAAACATTTTCACATATAGCCAACACTTCTTTCACTATAGAAGTGGCAGACCAGAACTTCACAGAAGAACTGCTCCTGGATTACTGGAAAAGCTGCATCCAGGAAATCGAGGGGATATCGCCTCCGCTGATCAAGCTTCTGAATGAACAGACGCCAAAGGTGCAGGGGACGAAGGTCATATTGAACGTCCGCAATGAAATGGAAGGACTGGCGATCAAGCGGAAGTATGCCGGCATGATAGCGAATGTCTTCCAGACGTTTGGTTTCCCTATGCTGACTATCGATACAGAAATAAATGCCGATTCCTCATCCAATGCTGAGTATGAGCAGTTCCTGAAGGCAAAACAGCAGGAAGACCAGGAACGGGGCCGCCAGGCAATGATCGATATGCAGAAAAAAGAAGCCGAGGGCGATTCAGGCTCAGGCGAACTGCAGGGACCGCTGTCTATCGGCCTTACCATCAAGGACGATGCAGACTTCAGGCGTCTTGAGGAAATTGTCGATGAAGAGCGCAGAGTTGCGGTTGAAGGCTTTATTTTTGCAGCTGAAACGAAGGAGCTCCGAAGCGGCAGGACTCTGCTGACCTTTAAGGTCACAGACTACACAAGCTCCATCATGGTCAAAATGTTTTCGCGCGACAAAGAGGATGCAGCTCTGTTCCAGCATGTCCAAAAAGGCATGTGGGTGAAGGTCCGCGGAAGCATCCAAAATGATACATTTGTGCGCGACCTGGTCATGATCGGAAACGACATTAATGAGATTAAGCCGGTCCTAAGAAAAGACACTGCACCTGAAGACGAGAAACGGGTCGAGCTTCACCTCCATACCCCTATGAGCCAGATGGACGCAGTTTCATCGGTAAGTGCGCTGGTATCACAGGCCAAGAAATGGGGCCATAAGGCGATTGCCATTACAGACCATGCCGTGGCACAGTCTTTCCCGGAGGCATTTGGTGCAGGAAAGAAAAATGATATTAAAATCCTTTATGGAGTCGAAATCAATCTGATTGATGACGGCGTTCCGATTGCCTATAATTCTGCCCCGATCCACCTGGCAGAAGGTACGTATATCGTCTTTGACGTGGAAACAACAGGGCTTTCCGCTGTTTATGATACAATCATCGAGCTTGCAGCTGTCAAAATACACGACGGCGAAATCATCGACAGATTCGAATCATTTGCCAACCCGCATCATCCTCTGTCAGCGACAACGATAAATTTAACAGGCATCACTGATGACGATGTCAGAAATGCCCCAGAGGTTGAAGAGGTGCTCCGCAGGTTTAAAGAGTGGTCCCAGAACGATATCCTGGTTGCCCATAACGCATCATTTGATATGGGCTTTCTGAATACAGGATATAAAAGATATGGTGTCGGCAAAGCCGCCAACCCTGTCATCGACACGCTGGAGCTTGCAAGGTTCCTGCTTCCGGAGATGAAGAACCACCGCCTCAACACACTGGCTAAGAAATTCGATGTTGAGCTTACACAGCATCACAGAGCCATTTATGATGCAGAAGCCACAGGCTATCTATTGATCAAGATGCTCAAAGAGGTTATGCAAAAAGGCATTGAATACCATAATCAGCTTAATGACAATATGGGCAAGGGCAATGCCTACCAAAGGGCACGTCCATCCCATTGCACGCTGCTGGCCCAGACAGAAGCCGGCCTTAAGAATCTGTTCAAGCTTGTGTCCATTTCACATATGAACTATTTTTACCGGGTTCCGAGGGTTCCCCGTTCATTACTTGAAAAGTACAGGGATGGCATCCTTGTCGGTTCGGGCTGCGACCGCGGCGAGGTTTTTGAAGCTATGATGCAGAAGGGGCCGGAAGAAGCTGAAGACTTGGCCTCCTTTTACGACTATCTTGAGGTTCATCCCAAAGCTGTCTATGCACACCTGATTGAAATGGAGCTGGTCAGGGATGAAAAAGCACTGGAAGAAATCATTTCGAATATCGTAAAACTTGGTGAAAAACTGGACATCCCTGTCGCTGCTACCGGAAATGTCCATTATCTGAATCCTGTTGATAAAATATACAGGAAAATCCTGATCAATTCACAGGGCGGCGCCAATCCGCTGAACCGCCATCAGCTCCCGGATGTACATTTCCGGACAACAAATGAAATGCTCGACGCCTTCTCTTTCCTCGGCAAAGAAAAGGCAAAGGAAATTGTTGTCGAAAACACGAATAAAGTTGCGGATATGATAGACAGCATCAAACCGATCAAGGACGATCTGTACACCCCGAAAATCGAAGGTGCTGATGAAGAAATGCGCAATATGAGCTATGACATGGCTAGGCGGATCTATGGGGATGAACTGCCGGAAATCGTCGAGGCCAGGCTTGAAAAAGAGCTTAAGAGCATCATTGGCCACGGGTTTGCCGTCATTTACCTGATCTCTCATAAGCTAGTAAAAAAATCGCTGAATGATGGGTACCTCGTTGGTTCGCGGGGATCGGTCGGTTCTTCCTTTGTCGCAACCATGACCGAGATTACGGAAGTAAACCCGCTGCCGCCGCATTATGTCTGCCCGGCCTGCAAGCATTCCGAGTTCTTTAACGACGGCTCTGTCGGATCGGGCTTTGATCTGCCTGACAAAAACTGCCCGACTTGCGATATTCCATACCGCAAAGACGGCCATGACATCCCGTTTGAAACGTTCCTCGGATTCAAAGGGGACAAAGTCCCTGATATTGACTTGAACTTTTCAGGCGAATATCAGCCGAGGGCACATAATTACACAAAGGTGCTGTTCGGTGAAGACAATGTTTACCGTGCCGGAACGATCGGCACTGTAGCAGATAAGACGGCTTACGGTTATGTTAAGGCATATCAGCAGGACAACAACCTGCAGATCCGCGGTGCAGAGATTGACCGCCTTGCATCAGGCTGCACAGGCGTTAAAAGGACGACCGGCCAGCACCCTGGGGGCATCATCGTTGTTCCTGATTATATGGATATCTTCGATTTCTCGCCGATCCAGTTTCCGGCTGATGACAGAACATCAGAATGGAAGACGACCCATTTTGACTTCCATTCGATCCATGACAATCTCCTGAAGCTCGATATACTCGGCCATGATGACCCGACTGTCATCAGGATGCTCCAGGATCTGAGCGGAATTGATCCGAAGACGATACCGACTGATGATCCTGAAGTCATGAAGATTTTCTCCGGAACTGAATCATTGGGCGTCACTCAAGATCAGATCATGTGTAAAACAGGGACGCTTGGCATACCGGAATTCGGGACGCGCTTTGTCCGCCAGATGCTTGAGGATACGAAGCCGACCACCTTCTCTGAGCTTGTACAGATCTCAGGCCTGTCGCACGGGACGGATGTATGGCTCGGCAATGCACAGGAGCTGATCCATAACAGCATCTGTACCCTGAGTGAGGTTATCGGCTGCCGTGATGACATTATGGTGTATTTGATCTATCAGGGCCTTGAGCCTGCCTTCGCCTTCAAAATCATGGAGTCAGTCCGTAAAGGGAAAGGGCTCTCTGATGAAATGGAAGAAGAAATGCGCAGAAATGAAGTGCCTGAATGGTATATTGATTCCTGCAAAAAGATAAAATACATGTTCCCGAAAGCACACGCCGCCGCTTATGTTTTGATGGCTGTCCGGATTGCGTATTTCAAAGTGCATCACGCCCTTCTATATTATGCTGCCTACTTTACGGTCAGGGCTGAAGACTTTGATGTAGAAGCAATGGTCCGCGGATCTCAGGCCATCAGGGCGAAGATCGAGGAAATCAACGCAAAAGGACTTGACGCTTCACCAAAGGAAAAGAACCTTCTTACCGTCATGGAGCTTGCTCTGGAAATGAACGAACGCGGCTATAAATTCTCCAAAGTGGACTTGTACCGTTCGGATGCAACTGATTTCATCATCGACGGAGATTCTCTCATCCCGCCATTCAATGCAATACCGGGGCTTGGCACAAATGCAGCCCTTAACATTGTAAAGGCAAGGGGAGAAGGGGAGTTCCTCTCTAAAGAAGATCTCCAGCAAAGAGGAAGGATCTCCAAAACGATCCTTGAGTACCTGGATAACCACGGCTGCCTGGAGTCTCTCCCAGATCAAAACCAGCTGTCATTATTCTAAACCAGGAGTTTGGCTGCAGTATCCGCTGGCATGGCAAACCCTTGCCAGTACCGCTGTTCCATTTGCATAAAAAATTTGGTTATGGTATAGTTTTATTGGAAATACTAAGGATAACTCTCGAAAAAGAGTGGGGCAACCCACTCTTTCGTGTTGTGTACGCTAATTTCTGAACGCTTCTCCAGGCATCTGCTCTGTAAAAGAAGCATGTTCCGGCTGAGAGCCCCCCCTTAGAGGGGGGTCTCTTTAAATGCCGGGGCCAGGCTTTTTGCAGGCATGGGCCTGAGCATCCCGGGATATTACATACGGGTTTAAGGATGCCTTAACACCAAAGGAGGGAAATTATGAGCAAAGTGACTGAAACCGTCGAAGAGCTGGTCACCCCTATCGTGGATGATCTTAATCTGGAGCTGGTTGATATTGAATATGTTAAAGAAGGAAAAGAGTGGTTCCTTCGCGTATTTATTGATAAGGAGCAGGGTGTAGACATTGAAGAATGCGGCCTTGTCAGCGAAAGGCTCAGCGAAAAGCTCGACGAACTCGATCCTATTCCTTATAACTATTTCCTGGAAGTCTCATCACCGGGTGCTGAACGCCCTCTGAAAAAAGAGAAGGACTATAAAAGTGCAATCGGAAAAAATGTCCTCATTAAAACGTATGAACCAATAGATGGCGAAAAAACGTTTGAAGGTAAGCTCACTCAATTTGATGGTGAAACAGTGACTGTGGAAGTCAGGGTCAAAACAAGAATAAAAACAATTTCCATTCCATACGAAAAAGTGGCCAATGCCCGTTTGGCAGTTACTTTCTCATAAGGAAGAAACGAGATTTAGGAGATTAAAGGGGGATACAATCTCATGAGCAGTGAATTGCTGGATGCTCTGACGTTGCTGGAAAAAGAAAAAGGAATTTCTCGGGATATCATTATTGAGGCAATTGAAGCAGCCTTGATTTCAGCCTACCGCCGCAACTTTAACCAGGCGCAAAATGTCCGCATCGACTTGAACCTTGGAAGCGGAACAATGAGGGTTTTTGCCCGCAAGGAAGTAGTAGAGCAGGTCTTTGACCCGCGCCTGGAAATCAGCCTTGACGAAGCAAAGGCCATCAACCCGAATTATCAGGTTGAAGATGTGGTTGAATTGGAGGTCACTCCGAAGGACTTTGGCCGCATAGCTGCACAGACTGCCAAGCAGGTTGTGACACAGCGTGTCCGCGAGGCAGAGCGCGGGATCATCTATTCGGAATTCATCGACCGCGAAGAAGACATCATGACCGGGATTGTCCAAAGGCAGGACCCTAAATTCATTTATGTCAGCCTCGGCAAGATCGAAGCCATTCTTCCGGCCAATGAGCAGATGCCTAATGAGCAATACAAGCCTCATGACAGGATCAAGGTCTTTATCACAAAAGTCGAAAAAACGACTAAAGGGCCGCAGATTTTTGTTTCCCGGACACATCCCGGCTTATTGAAGCGCCTGTTTGAAATTGAAGTGCCTGAAATTTATGACGGCACCGTAGAAATCAAATCGGTTTCAAGGGAAGCGGGAGACCGCTCCAAGATCTCAGTTCATGCTGACAACAGCGAAGTCGACCCGGTAGGATCCTGTGTAGGTCCAAAAGGGACTCGTGTACAGGCAGTCGTCAATGAGCTGAAAGGCGAGAAGATCGACATTGTCAAATGGTCGCCGGATCCGGTTGTTTTTGTGGCAAATGCATTGAGCCCTTCCAAAGTGCTGGATGTAATTGTGAATGAAGAAGATAAGGCAACCACGGTTATCGTGCCGGATTACCAGCTTTCGCTTGCAATCGGGAAGCGCGGGCAGAATGCGCGCCTTGCTGCCAAGCTGACCGGCTGGAAAATCGACATTAAATCTGAGACTGAAGCCCGTGAATCAGGCATTTTCCCGCGTGAAGAGTCACTTCTTTCTTTTGATGAAGAAGATTACGCTGATGATGCGGATTATGACTCTGATTCAGATTACACTTCTGAAGAAGATGCTGATTTCGAATCTGACTATGATGCAGATGAAGACAGGGAGTAAGAAAGGGTGAATGATCGTGAACAAGAATAAAAAGGTTCCAATGCGTAAATGTGTCGCTACCGGTGAAATGAAGCCGAAAAAAGAACTGGTTCGCATCGTTCGCTCTAAGGAAGGTGAGGTCTCTTTGGATCTGACCGGGAAAAAGTCAGGCCGGGGAGCTTATCTTTCCAGAGATAAAGAAGCAGTCTTATCAGCACAAAAGAAAAATATACTCTCAAATCATCTCGATGCAGCAGTGGATGATTCTATATACGAAGAGCTTTTAGAGCTCATAGAGAAGGAGAAACGACTATCCTGATGAACTCAAATCAATGGATGTCATTGCTTGGCTTGGCCAATCGAGCACGCAGGATCATATCGGGTGAAGAGCTTTCCGTCAAAGAAATCAGAGGCGGCAAAGCGAAGCTCGTGCTGCTGTCAGCAGATGCATCTGCGAATACAGCAAAAAAAGTGACAGACAAATGTAAATCCTATAACGTTCCATATAAAATAGTGGAAAATCGTCACCTTCTTGGTCAAGCGATCGGAAAAGAAGCACGTGTAGTTGTGGCTGTCCTTGACAGCGGGTTTGCAAAAAAACTGTTGACGCTGCTCGATTAATTCTACCGGGGGTGAAAATATGAGTAAAATGCGCGTCTATGAATATGCAAAGAAATTCAATATTTCAAGCAAAGACGTTATTACAAAATTGAAAGACATGAACGTGGAAGTTTCAAACCATATGACAACGATTGAAAATGATGCTGTTAAAAAACTGGATGAGATTTTTGCCAAGAAGGCGGACAGCAAACCAGCCAGACCTAATCAGTCAGCCGGAAATCAAAAGCCGCAGCAGAACAGCCAGCCAAGGCCAAAAGCTTCTGGCGAGCAGAACAGCAACAGCAACAGCGGCAGCCGCGACAAAGCGAGGTCTTCTGCACCGGCAAACCGTTCAGGCGGAGGCAGTCAGGCTAAGTCCTTCGGCGGCAATAACAATAATAGCAATAATAACAACCGCAATAATAACAATCGCAACAATAACAACAATCGAAACAACAATAATAATAATAATAATAATAATAAAAACCGCAACAACCGCAATAACCAGAATAAAGGGAAGCAGCATACTAACCATGCTCCTCAGCCCCGCAAAGAAAAAGAGCTTCCGGCTAAAATCACCTTCAGTGATTCATTGACAGTAGCGGAGCTCGGTAAAAAGCTGCACCGCGAACCTTCAGAAATCATCAAAAAGCTCTTTATGCTTGGAGTAATGGCTACAATCAACCAGGACCTTGATAAAGATGCCATCGAGCTGATTGCCGGTGAATACGGCGTGGAAGTTGAGGAAGAAATCCTCATCGATACATCGGACCTTGAGGTTTATTTCACAGAAGATGAAAGTGCTGAACTGATTGAAAGGCCATCTGTTGTAACGATCATGGGACACGTTGACCATGGTAAAACGACTCTTCTTGACAGCATCAGGAATACAAAGGTGACTGCAGGCGAGGCTGGCGGGATTACCCAGCATATCGGTGCCTATCAGGTAGAAGAAAACGGCAAGAAGATTACCTTCCTTGATACACCTGGACACGCAGCGTTTACAACTATGCGTGCCCGTGGAGCTAAGATCACGGATATTACAATCCTGGTTGTTGCAGCTGACGACGGGGTTATGCCTCAGACTGTAGAAGCAATCAACCATGCAAAGGCAGCCGAGGTGCCAATCATCGTTGCCGTCAATAAAATGGATAAGCCTGCTGCCAATCCTGACCGCGTGATGCAGGAATTGACAGAGCACGGGCTTGTGCCTGAAGCATGGGGCGGAGAAACGATCTTTGTTCCGCTTTCAGCCCTGACTGGAGATGGAATCGACTCCTTGCTTGAGATGATCCTTCTTGTGAGCGAGGTTGAAGAATACAAGGCCAATCCTGACCGCAATGCAGTCGGAACGGTCATTGAAGCACAGCTTGACAAAGGCAGGGGTTCAGTTGCCACCCTTCTTGTCCAGAATGGAACACTGAAGGTCGGCGATCCGATCGTAGTCGGCACAACGTTTGGACGTGTGCGTGCAATGGTCAATGATCTTGGCCGCCGCGTCAAAGAAGCAGGTCCATCCACACCGGTTGAAATCACCGGACTGAATGATGTGCCGCTTGCAGGCGACCGTTTTGTCGTGTTCAACGATGAGAAAACAGCCCGCCAGGTCGGGGAAGTACGTTCACAGCAGGCGATCCAGGCTCAGAGAAGCGAAAAGACGCGAGTCAGCCTTGATAACTTGTTTGAACATATGAAACAAGGGGAAATGAAAGATCTAAACATCATTATTAAAGCGGATGTACAAGGTTCCGCCGAGGCGCTCGCAGCTGCTTTGAATAAGATAGATGTTGAAGGAGTCAATGTAAGGATCATTCATACAGCAGTCGGTGCGATCAATGAATCAGACATCACCCTTGCCGCTGCTTCAAATGCCATTGTCATCGGCTTTAACGTAAGGCCTGATAATAATGCGAAGCGTGCAGCAGATACTGAGGAAGTGGATGTTCGCCTGCACAGGATCATCTACAAAGTGATCGACGAGATCGAATCAGCCATGAAAGGCATGCTTGATCCGGAATTTGAAGAGAAAGTCATCGGCCAGGCTGAAATCCGCCAAACCTTTAAGGTATCTAAAGTCGGAACGATTGCCGGCTCCTATGTTACAGATGGGAAAATCACACGCGACAGCGGCATCCGCCTCATCCGTGACGGAGTGGTCATTTTTGAAGGCGAAATCGATGCCCTCAAACGCTTTAAGGATGATGCGAAAGAAGTCAGCCAGGGCTATGAGTGCGGAATTACCATCAAAAACTTCAATGATGTAAAAGAAGGCGACGTAGTCGAAGCATATATCATGGAAGAAGTGGAACGTTAATGGTAGTTGGCCTAGCAGCCTGCGAATGCATTATTTATGATGCACATTCTTTAAAAGAAAAAAGAGCTGTTCTGCAGCGGATCATCATGCGGCTCAGGCAGAGGCATAATCTGTCTGTTGCCGAAGTTGATTTCCAGGATACGTGGCAGAGGACCAAAATTGCCGTTGCGGCAGTTGCCTCTGCCCGTGTCTCCGCAGAAGCGGAGCTGCAGAACGCTCTCAAGCTAATTGATTCGTTTCCGGAAATAGAACGGACAATCACAGATATAGAGTGGCTTTAACAAGAGGTGATCATATGAGCCATAGAGCAAATAGAGTTGGAGAACAAATGAAGAAGGAGCTTGGCGAGATCATTGGACGAAAGATCAAGGATCCGCGCATTGGCTTTGTGACTGTAACTGATGTTGCTGTTACCGGTGACCTGCAGCAGGCAACCGTGTATATCTCGGTTCTTGGCGATGAAGAGCAAAGGGAAAACACGCTTAAGGGACTTGCCAAAGCAAAAGGGTTCATCCGTTCAGAAATTGGACAGCGCATCCGGCTTCGCAAAACACCTGAAATCATCTTTGAGTTTGATGAATCAATCGATTATGGAAATCGCATTGATACACTTCTTCATAAAATTCAGGAAGAAGGCCAATCTAAAGAAGAACAGGATAAAGAATAAGCTTCCGGAAAGGATAGACTCTGGTCTATCCTTTTTTTGGCTGCCCTGCAATAAAGAAGGCCGGGCAGCCAGCGTACATATAGTAATGGAGGGGTATGGAAATGGAAGGAATCATACCGTTATTTAAACCTAAAGGGATGACATCCCATGATTGTGTGTTCAAGCTTCGCAAAATCCTGAGGATGAAAAGGATCGGCCACACCGGCACACTTGATCCGGACGTGACCGGAGTCCTTCCCATCTGCATTGGCAGGGCCACTAAAGTCGCGGAATACATCACCGATGCCGGGAAGGCTTATGAGGGTGAAGTCACCCTCGGCTTTTCCACATCAACAGAAGACGCATCTGGTGAAAAGATTGAAGAAAAACCTGTTGCCGGTAGAGTTGCAAGAACACAAATCATCGATGTCCTGGAGAGTCTGAAGGGTGAAATCACACAGACGCCGCCAATGTACTCGGCTGTAAAGGTGAATGGCAAAAGGCTTTATGAATACGCTAGAAAAGGAATTCAGGTTGAGAGGCCGACACGAAAGGTCAGCATCTACTCAATTGAGCTGCTGAGCGGGGGGCAGGAATTCGAAGGGCCCAATCCGTCTTTCCGCTTCCGGGTAGAATGCAGCAAAGGGACTTACATCCGTACGCTTGCTGTAATGATCGGGGAAGCCCTGGGTTATCCTGCCCATATGTCTGATCTTGAAAGAATCCGCTCGGCCTCTTTTGAGAAAGGGGAGTGCCTGACATTCGAAGAGATTGAAGCTCTTCAGGAAAGCGGGGAGCTTGCTGCAAAAATCAGGCCGCTCGAAGAGGGGATTTCTCATTTGCCGAAATACACGATTAGTGATACAGTTGCAGAGAAAGTAAAAAATGGAGCACTTCTGAATATACCGGATTTCCTGGAGAAAGAAACAGGCCCGATTGTCGTCCAGACAGAGGGCGGGACTGCCCTGGCCATCTATCTTCACCATCCGGCAAAGCCCGGCCTTATGAAGCCGTCCAAAGTGCTTAGAAACGAAGCATAGTATCCAGCAATAGAAAAAGGTGAGTATCATCAATGGAAGTCATTGCTATTAAACATCCCCATCAATTTGCCAGAACGGATTTTCCCGGGCTGTCCATGGCCCTGGGTTATTTTGACGGGGTCCATCTCGGACATCAGAAAGTCATTCTTGAAGCGAAAAAAGCGGCAGGGCAAAAAGGGCTGAAAAGCGCAGTCATGACCTTTGATCCCCACCCTTCTGTCGTACTGGGGAAAAGCGTACAGCATATAGAATATATAACGCCTCTTGAAGATAAAATCAAAGAGATAGAAAAGCTTGGCGCAGATTATTTATTTGTCGTCGAATTCAGCAGCAGCTTTGCCAGCCTGCTGCCGCAGGAGTTTACAGACCAATACCTGATCGGCCTCAACGCCAGGCATGTAGTGGCTGGTTTCGACTACAGCTATGGCAGGATGGGCAAAGGCACAATGGAGACCCTTCCGTTTCATTCAAGGGAAGAATTTACATACACGGTGGTCGACAAGCTTACAGACGGCACAGAAAAAATCAGCTCAACCATCATCCGCCAAAAGATCAGGGAAGGCCAGACAGAGGAACTTCCGGGGCTGCTGGGCAGATATTATACAACACGCGGCACTGTCATCCATGGGGATAAGCGGGGCAGGACGATCGGCTTCCCAACCGCCAATATCGACATCGGAACCAGCTATATCTATCCGCCGACAGGAGTGTATGCCGTAAGGATGTGCGTTGATGGGAGCTGGGTAGAAGGCGTCTGCAATGTCGGCTATAAACCGACATTCAATAAGCCTGCTGCTGACCGGCCTTCAATAGAGGTCCACCTTTTTGATTTCAGCAGGGAAATTTACGGCTCTGAAGTTGAGATCGAATGGCACCGCTACTTGCGTTCAGAGAGGAAGTTCTCCGGCGTGGATGAACTGGTTGCCCAAATTTCGAGGGATAAAGACGCAGCTGTCGGCTACTTTGAAAATAATGAAGGTTTAACTTGATTTTTGTCCTGAAAAGCTGTATTCTTATAAACGTACCAAAAATAAGAACCTTTGCTTGGCAAGTCGAGTCACCGACGCTTGCTCAGTGACAGGGGATAAACATTAGGAGGTGAACAGGATGGCAATCACTCAAGAACGTAAAAATGAACTGATCAATGAGTACAAGACTCATGAGAACGATACTGGATCTCCAGAAGTTCAAATCGCTGTCCTTACAGAATCAATCAACAACTTAAACGATCACTTACGCACTCACAAGAAAGACCACCATTCACGCCGCGGTCTTCTTAAGATGGTAGGTAGACGCCGTAACCTATTGACTTACCTTCGTAACAAGGATGTTACTCGTTACCGTGAGTTAATCACTAAGCTTGGTTTACGCCGATAGTATTGAAAGCGGGATTTTTTTCCCGCTTTTTTATCGTCTTTAAGTGATAATTACAGAAAGCCGGCTTATAAAAAAGCAGGCTTTCTGTATACATAGATTGATTTTTTACATAGAAATTGTGCATACTAAATACAACTATGTCTTTTTTTGATTTATAAAAGAATTTTACGATGGTTTAGGCTAATACAATAATTCGCTAAACCTCTAAAAAGTTTACACGCAGAGAGGGGTTTATAAAGCAATGGGACAAGATAAGAAGATTTATTCCTTGGACTGGGCCGGACGTACGCTAACAGTGGAAATCGGGCAGCTTGCAAAGCAGGCCAATGGAGCAGCGCTGATCCGTTATGGAGATACAGCAGTCCTCAGTACAGCAACAGCATCAAAAGAGCCGAAAAACCTTGACTTTTTCCCGCTGACAGTCAATTACGAAGAGCGTCTGTATGCAGTAGGGAAAATACCTGGAGGCTTCATTAAACGTGAAGGCCGCCCAAGTGAAAAGGCCATTCTTGCCAGCCGCCTGATCGACAGGCCGATCCGCCCGCTGTTTGCTGACGGTTTCCGAAATGAAGTACAGGTTGTAAGCATGGTAATGAGCGTTGACCAGGACTGCTCATCCGAAATGGCCGCTATGTTTGGCTCATCTTTGGCACTGAGCGTTTCTGATATTCCTTTTGGAGGCCCGATTGCCGGGGTGACAGTAGGAAGAATCAACAATGAATTTGTCATCAACCCGACAGTGGACCAGCAGAACGAGAGCGATATGCATCTTGTTGTAGCCGGGACAAAGGATGCCATCAACATGGTTGAGGCAGGTGCAGATGAAGTGCCTGAAGAAACGATGCTTGAAGCCATCATGTTCGGCCATAACGAAATCAAGCGCCTTATTTCCTTCCAGGAGCAGATTGTTTCTGAAGTCGGAAAAGAAAAAACAGAAATTAAATTATACGAAATAGATGCAGACATCGAATCCCGTGTTCGTGAAACTGCTGAAAAAGATATGGTCTCAGCCATCCAGGTGCAGGAAAAGCATGCCCGTGAAGCTGCCATTAAAACAGTGAAAGATGCTGTGCTGGCACAATACGAAGAGCAGGAAGCAGACGAAGATACCATCAAACAGGTGAAAAAGGTGCTGGACAAGCTTGTCAAAGCCGAAGTCCGCAGATTGATCACTGAAGACAAAGTTCGCCCGGACGGCCGCGGACTTGATGTAATCCGCCCTCTGTCTTCTGAGATTGGCCTCCTTCCGCGTACACACGGTTCAGGGCTGTTTACAAGGGGCCAGACCCAGGCTCTGAGCATTTGTACACTTGGCGCACTCGGCGATGTCCAGATCCTTGACGGCCTTGGCATTGAAGAAGAGAAACGCTTTATGCACCACTATAATTTCCCTAACTTCAGCGTAGGGGAAACCGGACCGATGAGAGGTCCAGGACGCCGTGAAATCGGGCATGGAGCTCTTGGTGAGCGCGCTCTAGAACCAGTTATCCCGAATGAAAAGGATTTCCCTTACACCGTCCGCCTTGTATCAGAGGTTCTTGAATCAAACGGCTCCACTTCCCAGGCCAGCATCTGTGCGAGCACACTTGCGATGATGGATGCCGGTGTTCCGATTAAAGCTCCAGTTGCAGGTATTGCGATGGGTCTTATTAAGTCAGGAGAGCATTACTCAATCCTTACTGACATCCAGGGGATGGAAGACCATCTTGGGGACATGGACTTTAAGGTAGCAGGTACATCCAAAGGTGTAACAGCTCTGCAGATGGATATCAAGATTGAAGGACTTTCCCGCGAAATCCTTGAAGAAGCACTCCAGCAGGCCAAGAAAGGCCGGATGCAGATCCTTGATTCTATGCTTGCGACAATTGCTGAGCCGAAGAAGGAGCTTTCCAGGTACGCGCCAAAAATCCTTACGATGACGATCAATCCGGACAAGATCCGTGATGTTATCGGGCCAAGCGGGAAGCAGATCAATAAGATCATCGAAGAAACCGGCGTTAAAATCGATATCGAGCAGGATGGAACAGTCTTCATTTCTTCTATAGACCAGGAAATGAACGACAAAGCTAAAAAGATCATCGAAGACATCGTCCGTGAAGTTGAAGTCGGCCAGATGTACCTTGGCAAGGTCAAAAGAATTGAAAAGTTCGGAGCATTCGTTGAGATCTTCAACGGAAAAGACGGACTTGTGCATATTTCCGAGCTTGCCGAAGAGCGTGTAGGCAAAGTGGAAGATGTCCTGTCTCTAGGAGACGAACTGCTTGTAAAAGTCACAGAAATCGACAGGCAGGGCAGAGTCAACCTTTCCCGCAAAGCGGTCCTTAAGGAACAGCGTGAAAAGCAGGAGAAGGCACAGGATTAATATCCAGCCGATTTAGCATAAAATGAAGGCTTAGCCGGTATGCCGAGGAACGCAGACGAAAATGCAGCTTCCTGCTGGCTTTGGCGGCAGCTATTTTGAAGCCAGGGAGATCCCTGGCTTTTTCTATACATAAAGAATCACCTGAACCGTGCAGGCAGCAGGATATTTCCAGCCGCTGTTCTACCCTGTCCACCATTCACATAAAAATTAGTGAAGGAGGGCTGAATAAATGAAAAGACTAGCTGGTATGCTGATCATCGGTGCCGTTTCGCTGATACTGGTCAATAACCCTTTTACAGATCACTATGTATCCCAATTAAAGATGGATAATCCCGCTGTAACTGCAGTGTCAGATCCTTTGATTCAAAGAATCGAGGAGGAATCCCCAAAATACTACATAGCTCCACAGGATGCGAAGATCGACCCGGTCTGGAAGGCAATACCCGGCTACAATGGGGTAAAGGTTGACACATTGGCATCATATAAAAAAATGAAGAGCGATAGGAAATTCGATCCTGATAAATTGGTGCTAAAGCAGATCGAGCCGGAAAAGAAGCTGGGTGATTTGCCTCCTGCACCTGTTTATAAAGGGAATCCCGACAAACCGATGGTCTCATTCATTATAAATGTTGCCTGGGGGAATGAGTATTTGTCCGGCATGCTTGCCACCTTGAAGAAACATAAGGTAACAGCGACTTTTTTCCTTGAAGGAAGATGGGTCCAGCAAAATCCTGATCTTGCCAAGATGATTACAGAAGCAGGCCATGAGGCCGGGAATCATTCCTTCACCCATCCGGATATGAAAACCTTATCCTCGGCACGCATCAGGGAAGAAATTGAAAAGACCAATCAGGTCATTAAAGCAACAACCGGGCAGGAAGTTACCTGGTTTGCTCCGCCGAGCGGAAGCTACCGTGATGAAACGGTCCAAATTGCCGCTGAAAAGAAACTGAAGACAGTCATGTGGAGCCTTGATACGGTGGACTGGCGCAAGCCTTCCCCTGAAGAGCTGCTGAATAGGGTGGTCCCCAAAATACATAATGGCGCCATCATTCTGATGCATCCAACAGATTCCACAGCTAAATCACTCGACAGGCTGATTACGCAAATTAAAGAGAAAGACCTCGAAATTGCCTCAGTTTCAAGATTATTGAGCGAAGAGCGGATTATGGACAAAACATTGAAAGAAAAACAGGATTTTGGAAAAAATAACAATAATGAGATATACTAACTAAACCGCGATAAATGCACCAGGATAGAGAACAGGAGGAGTTGCTTTGATTAAGAAATATACATGCCAAAATGGTGTAAGAGTAGTTTTGGAAAATATACCGACAGTCCGTTCAGTGGCAATCGGCGTCTGGATCGGAACCGGTTCAAGAAATGAGCATCCCGGCAATAATGGAGTTTCTCATTTTCTGGAGCATATGTTCTTTAAAGGAACAAAAACAAGGACAGCCAGGGAGATAGCAGAATCCTTTGACAGCATTGGCGGCCAGGTCAATGCTTTTACATCAAAGGAATACACATGCTATTATGCGAAGGTCCTTGATACACATTCAAAATTTGCACTGGATGTACTGGCAGATATGTTCTTCAATTCCACCTTCGATGGCGAAGAATTGAATAAAGAGAAAAATGTTGTGCTCGAGGAAATCAAGATGTATGAAGATACGCCTGATGATATCGTCCATGACCTTCTCGGAAAAGCCATATATGAGAGCCATCCGCTTGGCTACCCGATCCTCGGGACTGAGGAAACGCTCGAGACTTTTAAAGGGGATACACTCAGGGAATATATGCATGAAACCTATACACCGGAAAATGTCGTCATCTCCATTGCCGGAAACATCTCAGATTCTTTCATTCAGGAAGTGGAGAAGCTTTTCGGTTCTTATGAAGCCGGAAAGCAGGAAAGAAATGAGGATAAGCCTGTCTTCCATTCAAACCGTGTTTCCCGGAAAAAAGAGACTGAACAGGCACATCTTTGCTTAGGCTATGAAGGCCTTCCGGTCGGGCATAAAGATATGTACAGCCTGATCCTTCTGAACAATATCCTCGGCGGAAGCATGAGCAGCCGCCTGTTCCAGGATGTAAGGGAACAAAGAGGGCTGGCGTATTCAGTCTTTTCTTATCACTCATCATTCCAGGATACCGGGATGGTCACGATATACGGCGGCACCGGTGCCAAGCAGCTGGATGTACTGTATGAAACAATCCAGGAAACGCTTGCTACATTAAAAAGGGACGGCATCACTGAGAGAGAGCTGAAAAACAGCAAGGAGCAGATGAAGGGAAGCCTGATGCTGAGCCTTGAAAGCACAAACAGCCGCATGAGCCGCAATGGCAAGAACGAACTGCTGCTCGGAAGGCACCGCTCACTCGATGAGATAGTCGAACAAATTGATGCAGTCACAGAAACTGGAGTTAACAAAATGGCAAACTCCGTCTTCTCAGACCAATTCTCTGTTTCGTTGATCAGCCCTGACGGGGTACTCCCGAAGAATCTAGCTTAAATAGAGAAATGACTTGAGCCCGGCGTGAGTGCCGGGTTTTTGTTATGTTTCGGCTAAAAGCTCAAATGGAACTCTGAGAAAACTGGATTGAGGATGCAAGTGGAGCTAACTAAGGCCCTCAGAGAGCCAGTTTGACTGAATAGAGGGTGTTAGTGGGGGTAACTAAAGCTTTGAGAGCCAGTTATGCCTGGGTAGAGGGTGGTAGTCCTGTCGACTGAAGCCCTCTGAAAGTCAATTTGCGGAATAGAGGGTGTTAGTCCGGCCGACTGAGGCCCTCTGAAGGCCAGTTTGCAGTATAGAGGGTGTTAGTGGGACCGACTAAGACCCTCTGAGAGCCAGTATGCCTGGATAGAGGGTGTTAGTCGAGCAAACTAAGAACCTCTGAGAGCCAGTATGCCTGGATAGAGGGTGTTTGTGCAGCCAACTAAGTCCCTCTGAGAGCCAGTATGCCTGAATAGAGGGTGTTAGTGCAGTCAACTAATGCCCTCAGAGAGCCAATTTGCAGAATAGAGGGTTTTAGTTCTCCCGGCGAAAACTCCCCATATGTTTTTATCAATCGAAAAGCTGGATTACTTCTAAAATCATTTTCCTGCCGTAAATATATATTGAGGACAAAGACTGGGGGGATTTGCGGTGAGACTCAGTGAGCTGAGCGGGAAGGAAATTGTTGATGCGAAAAAAGCTGAGCGCCTCGGAGTGCTGGGCCAGACCGACCTTGAAATAAATGAAAAGGACGGACAGATCAAGGCCCTTCTCATTCCGTCGCTGAAATGGTTCGGCTTGAAGCGTCAGGGAGGGGAAATCAAAGTCCCCTGGCAGCATATCAAGAAAATCGGCAGCGATATGATAATCATTGATATGCCTGATGATGAAAGCTGAGCATAACGGAGGAAAAGCCGGACACGGCAAGGCGTTCGGAGTTTTGGCAAAAGGGGTGCGGAATGGTCATTACATTCCGCACCCCTTTTGTTTTCTATGTTACCTAAAGTTCCGTGCATGTATAATTCAGTAAACCAAAAGCCTCGGCTTTCTCCTTTTCCAGCTCCGCCGCCGGAGCATCGAGCCATTAGCTTCAGGACGTGGCGCTATTTTCTGCGTTCTTTAAAGGCAAGCAGCCTCCTCTTTTCTGTCCGCCCATTTTTCTTCTTCGAACAACTCACCTTATCTGAGCTGCTGTCATAGGATGTTGGAGTAGTTATTTATGAGACTTTAGATTCCTGTAAGATTCTTTAGAAGAAGGTGAATATTTCATGCTGACAGGGATGCAAATAGCAGTAATGGGCGGGGATGCCAGGCAGCTGGAGATAATCAGCAAGCTGACGGAACTGGATGCGAAAACCCTGCTCATCGGCTTTGAGCAGCTGGACCATGCTTTTACCGGAGCATCGAAGGAGAAAGTGGATGAAGTCGATTTTTCAGCTCTGGATGCCATAATCCTGCCTGTGCCAGGCACCAACCTGGAAGGGCAGGTTGAGACTATATTTTCAAATGAGAAGGTTTTTTTAACAGAAGATATGATCGCCCAAACACAGCCGCACTGTACCATATATTCCGGCATTACGAATTCCTATCTGGATTCTATCACCAGTAAGAATGACAGAAGGCTGGTGCAGCTGTTTGAAAGGGATGACATAGCCATTTATAATTCGATTCCTACTGTTGAAGGGACAATCATGATGGCCATCCAGCATACTGATTTCACCATTCACGGATCCAACGTGGTGGTGCTTGGCATGGGCAGAGTCGGTATGAGCGTGGCAAGAACCTTTCACTCTTTGGGGGCAAAGGTAAAGGTTGGCGCAAGAAGGAGCGAGCATATTGCGAGAATTACTGAAATGGGGCTGACTCCGTTCCATTTGGATGATATTCAGTCATTTGTCAAAGACACGGACATTTGCATTAACACCATACCGCATCTGATTGTCAGTGCTTCGGTCATCAGCAAGATGCCTGTCCATACCCTGATCATTGACCTGGCATCAAAACCTGGCGGGACAGATTTCCGCTATGCTGAAAAGAGGGGCATAAAGGCATTGCTGGCACCGGGCCTTCCGGGAATAGTGGCTCCGAAAACAGCAGGGCAGATTCTCGCCAATGTGCTGGCCCAGCTGCTTGCCGAAGACTTTCAAAATAAAAGGGGGCAATACCATGACGCTTAAAGGTAAAAAGATCGGGTTTGGCCTTACTGGTTCACATTGTACTTATGATGCCGTTTTCCCTGAGATAGAAAAGCTTGTCAATGCAGGAGCAGAGGTGCTCCCGGTTGTAACAAGCACTGTTCAGAATACTGAAACGAGATTTGGAGCGGGGGAGGATTGGATTGAGAGAATTGAGAACCTGACCGGCAATAAGGTGATTGATTCGATTGTAAAGGCAGAGCCCCTCGGACCGAAGATACCGCTGGACTGCATGGTCATTGCGCCATTGACAGGAAACTCCATGAGCAAATTTGCCAATGCGATGACAGATTCCCCGGTTCTGATGGCGGCAAAGGCAACGCTCAGGAATCAAAGCCCTGTTGTAGTCGGCATCTCCACAAATGATGCCCTGGGGCTGAACGGAATGAATCTGATGAGGCTGATGGCAGTGAAGAATATTTACTTCATCCCATTCGGACAGGATGATCCGGTTAAAAAACCCAACTCAATGGTGGCCAGGATGACCCTGCTTTCAGAAACGATTGAAGCGGCCATCACGGGAAAACAGCTCCAGCCGGTTATTGTTGAACGCTATAAAGACGGTAACTGATCTCCATGCCTTCCATCATAAAAAAGTTTATTTCTTTAACAGGTGAATATGTTAAAATGAAAATATTAAATATGAGTTTGTCCACCTATTCAATCATTGGACCATCATCTCATATACTGGAAGCATAGTGAATGCTATACTACAATAAGAATGGCGGTGGCGAAGAAAACAACAGCTGCCGTCCTCTTATATTGCCTGCAAAAGAAATGCAGCCTAAAATCGATCAATAATTTTGTATGCTGGAAGGGGAAGTTTTGGATGGAGAACAAAAAAGGATTTCACGTTGCAGTCGTCGGGGCTACCGGAGCTGTTGGACAGCAGATGCTGCAGACTTTAGAAAGCAGAGATTTCCCTGTATCGAAATTAACTTTACTATCTTCTGCCCGCTCAGCTGGCACTAAGGTAAGTTATAAAGGAAAAGAATATATCGTGGAAGAAGCCAGGCCGGAGAGCTTTGCCAGTGTGGATATCGCTTTATTCTCAGCAGGCGGCGGCGTTTCAAAAGAACTGGCTCCGCATGCTGTTGAGCATGGCGCCATTGTGGTTGATAATACAAGCGCCTTCCGTATGGCAGAAAATGTACCGCTCGTTGTCCCTGAGGTGAATGAAGAAGACCTCAGGAAGCATAATGGGATTATCGCCAATCCTAACTGCTCTACCATCCAGATGGTTGCAGCCCTTGAACCGCTGCGGAAGAAGCATGGCTTAAGCAAGGTCATCGTGTCTACGTATCAGGCTGTTTCCGGTTCTGGCGCTGCGGCAGTTGAAGAGCTGTACAGCCAGACTAAGGCGATCATTAATAATGAGGAGCATGAGCCAAAGATCCTTCCGGTCAAAGGCGACAAAAAGCATTATCAGATTGCCTTTAATGCTATCCCTCAAATTGATATGTTCCAGGAAAACGGATTTACATTTGAAGAAATGAAAATGATCAACGAAACAAAGAAAATCATGCATATGCCTGATCTTCAGGTGGCAGCTACCTGTGTCCGCCTTCCTGTAGCAACCGGCCACTCAGAGTCAGTATACTTTGAGCTGGAAGCCGGTGGCGTGAATGCACAGGAAATCAAAGACATCCTCAAGGATGCCCCTGGTGTTGTGCTTCAGGATGACCCTGAAAATCAAATCTACCCGATGCCTGCAGATTGTGTAGGCAAAAATGATATCTTTGTCGGACGGATCCGCAAGGACCTTGACAATGATAAAGGCTTCCATATGTGGGTAGTCTCTGATAATCTCTTAAAAGGCGCAGCGTGGAATTCAGTCCAGATCGCCGAAAGCTTAATCAAGCTGGAACTGGTAAAATAAGTGGAAACGGATATTTTTGAGGTGTTACGATGAAGATAATCGTCCAGAAGTTCGGAGGCACATCCGTACGGGATGACAGCAGCCGGGCGCATGCAAAAAGGCATATAAAAAAAGCTTTGTCAGAAGGATATAAAGTAGTGGCAGTCGTTTCTGCGATGGGGCGCCAGGGCGATCCCTATGCAACCGATACCCTCTTATCGCTGATCGGCGGAGCCGGCAGCAAAATCAGCAAGCGGGAAAACGACCTTCTTTTATCATGCGGTGAAACCATTTCAAGCATTGTGTTCACCAACATGCTGAGGGAGGAAGGCATCGAGGCCGCAGCACTGACCGGTGCACAGGCCGGATTCAGGACCAACAGCGATTTCACGAACGCGAAGATCATTGAAATGAAATGCGACAGATTGCTAAGGGAGCTTGAGGAATCCGATGTAGTCGTCGTGGCAGGCTTCCAGGGAGCAGCAAAGAATGGCGATATCACAACCATCGGCAGAGGCGGGAGCGACACTTCAGCCGCTGCGCTCGGGGCTGCGCTTCAGGCAGAGTGGATTGATATCTTTACAGATGTAGAAGGCATCATGACTGCCGACCCGCGCATTGCCGAGAATGCAAGGGCGCTTTCAGTCGTCACATATACAGAGGTCTGCAATCTTGCCTATCAGGGAGCCAAGGTCATCCATCCCCGGGCGGTGGAGATCGCCATGCAGGCGAAGGTGCCGATCAGGATCAGGTCCACTTATTCCGACGGACTTGGAACACTGGTCACAGCCATTAATAAAAACAGCCGGGGCAGCGACATCAAAGAGCGGCCTGTAACAGGCATCGCGCATTTGTCCAATGTAACGCAGATCAAGGTCTTTGCCAAAAAGGACCAGTACAACCTCCAGGCAGAGGTCTTCAAGGCGATGGCCAATGAACAGATCAGCGTTGATTTTATCAATATTTCGCCGAATGGCGTTGTATATACCGTTTCTGAGGATATGGCTGACAAAGCGGTCAAAACGCTTGAGCAGCTGGGCCATGATCCTGTGCTGGAGCGCCACTGCGCCAAGGTTTCCGTTGTAGGAGCCGGGATGGCAGGAGTGCCGGGTGTCACTTCAAAGATTGTCACAGCACTTTCAGAGGAGAGCATCAGGATCCTCCAGTCAGCGGACAGCCATACAACCATCTGGGTGCTGGTCAAGCAGAAGGATCTTGTCAAGGCAGTCAATGCCCTTCATGATGCCTTCCAGCTTGAGCAGGAGTCATTGGAATTCGAACAGACAGATATATAGGCAGGGAGTTGTAAAGAATGGTTCTATTTGGAAGAGTTTCTACAGCAATGGTGACGCCTTTTGATAAAAAAGGCCATATAGATTTTACAAAAACAACGCAGCTTATCAACCATTTAATCGAGAACGGAACAGATTCCCTCGTGGTTGCCGGCACAACAGGGGAATCGCCGACACTGACAAAAGAAGAAAAGCTGGCGCTGTTCAAGCACGTCGTCAAGGTTGTCGACAAAAGGATCCCTATCATTGCAGGAACAGGCAGCAATGATACGTATGCTTCTGTTGAAATGACAAAGAAAGCGGAGCAGATCGGCGTGGATGCCGTTATGGTCGTAGCTCCGTATTATAATAAACCAAATCAGGAAGGCTTGTACCAGCACTTCAAAACGGTTGCTGAAAGCACATCCCTGCCTGTCATGGTTTACAATATCCCGGGAAGGTCTGTAGTCAATATCGCGCCGGAAACAGTGATCAGGCTGTCGAAGATTCCTAATATTAAGGCTGTAAAAGAAGCGAGCGGCGATTTGAACAGCATGACAGCGATCATAGCCGGCACTGATGAAGACTTCCTCCTGTATTCAGGAGACGATGGACTGACGCTTCCGGCAATGGCGATTGGCGCAGCAGGAGTGGTTTCTGTAGCATCGCACGTGATTGGAATTGAAATGCAAAGCATGATCTCTTCTTTCCTTGATGGGAATGTTGGAGAAGCTGCTGTTAAGCATCAGAAGCTCCTTCCGCTCATGGAAGGCCTTTTTGCCGCACCAAGCCCGGTGCCAGTCAAGACTGCCCTTCAGCTGAAGGGCATCGACACGGGTTCAGTAAGGCTGCCGCTGGTTCCTCTGACAGAACAGGAAAGAGCTGCACTGCTCAGCTTGTTCCAAAACTAAATAAAACGGTCCTTATCAGGCCGGAGAGCACCTGCTCCCGGTCTTTTCCTATAGGGGCTGACTGATTCCTGCAGATACGAAAAAATTAAATTGGTTGTCATAAAATTCATAAATCAAGTATAATGGGTGTAACTGAACTCGTCCGATTATGCAATGCATTTTTTGAATATTCTTTCATAGAAAAAGCGGTCTCGAAATGGGCTGCTTTGCAATAAAGCAGGCCAGCTGTGAGGAAGGCCAGAAATCAGTGTGGGCTGCTCCGGATTCAGGAAGGAATAGTGACGGCTTATCCTAGGAAGTAGGTTTGCCTGTCAGCTCCGTTCCTAAGCCGGTCCCGGCTATAGGCCGCTATCATGCTTTTTTGCTGAACCATGTCAGTCAGTATACATAAAAGTTTTCAGGACGTTTTCTGTTTATAAGAGTGTCAAGCTATACAGCTATATATATTAAAAAGGCTGGCCCCTGTCCGGGGTACAGCCGAAACAGCATTGGAGGAGCTTTTAGGTGAATAATAGAAAAAATGAAAGCATCAGGCTGATCGCCCTTGGCGGCGTAGGGGAAATCGGCAAAAATATGTACCTTGCAGAAGTGGATGATGATTTGTATGTCATCGATGCAGGGCTAATGTTCCCGGAGAACGAAATGCTAGGGATTGATATTGTGATTCCGGATGTTTCTTATCTGGTCCAGAATAAAGACAGGATCCGGGGTATTTTCCTGACACACGGACACGAGGACCATATCGGGGCACTTTCTTATGTGCTTAAAAAGGTATCTGTCCCTGTGTATGGTACAAAGCTTACACTTGCCCTGGCCAAGGCCAAGATGAAGGAGCAGGACTACAGGGGCAAAGCAGAACTGATTGAAATCAATTCCGATTCAGTGCTTGAATTTGAACATTCAAGTGTGTCGTTTTTCCGGACCAATCACAGCATCCCTGATTCAGTGGGGATATGTGTCCATACTTCAGAGGGGAGCATCGTCTACACCGGCGATTTTAAGTTTGACCAGGCTGCCCCTGAACTGTACAAAGCGGAAATCGGAAAGATGGCCGGAATCGGCGACAATGGGGTGTTATGCCTCCTTTCAGACAGTACAGATGCAGAAAGGCCGGGATACTCAACATCCGAGGCAGTCGTGCAAAAGGCAATGGCACATGCATTCTATAGCGCAAAAGGAAGGGTCATCGCAGCCTGCTTTGCTTCTGATCTTATTCAGATCCAGCATATATTCGATGCGGCAAAGGAAAGCGGCAGGAAAGTTGCAGTGGCCGGGAAGAGCATCCAAAAGGTATATGATCTTGCAGTTCAGCTCGGTTATTTGGCTGTCAAAGATGATATGCTCATCCCTTTGTCAGAGCTTGGCAGCTTCAGGGACCATGAAGTGGTCATCCTGACGGCCGGCTCCCAGGGCGAGCCGATCGAGGCGCTGCAGAAAATGGCGAAAAGAACGCACAGGCAGGTGACGATCCAGGAAGGAGACACCGTCTACCTCGCTGCTGCCCCGATCAGGGGAGGGGAAGTGTTCATCTATAAGACGATGGATATGCTTTACAGGGCCGGAGCGACCGTAATCACCGGTAAGAACAGTGCAACAGCATCAAGCCATGGAAGCCAGGAAGAATTGAAATTCATGATCAATCTGATGAAGCCGAAATATTTCATCCCGGTTCATGGAGAATATAAAACATTGAAGACACATGGAAAGCTCGCCGCAGAATGCGGAATCAGCCAAGACTCGATCCTGATTCCTGAAAAAGGGGATGTCTTCGAGATCAAAGAAGGCAGAATCAAGCAAAGCGGCCGCGTTCCGGCTGGAAATGTTCTCATTGACGGAATCGGCGTCGGTGATGTCGGCAATATCGTCCTGAGGGACAGAAGGCTGCTTTCACAGGACGGGATCTTGATCGTTGTCGTGACGCTGAACCGCCATGATAAGCAGATAGCTGCAGGGCCTGAAATCATTTCCCGCGGTTTTGTGTATGTGCGTGAATCTGAAAAGCTGCTGGTTCAGGCAGCAGATATGGTCAAGGAGATCGTACACCGCGGCTCCCAGAAAGAAAGTTTTGACTGGGCTGCTGTCAAACAGGATATGCGCGACGAGCTTAATCAGTTCTTCTACGAAAAAACAAAGCGCCGTCCGATGATCCTGCCGATCATCATGGAAGTGAAGCAATAGACTATATTTTATAATAAGAGGCCATGAAGCAGCTGCTTCATGGCCTCTTATTGCAATAATAAAGGTTCTGCCCGTCCTCTGATGAAAGAATTGCCCGTCCCGTTTTTTTGGCTGCCCCGGAATGAAAAAGGCATTGGCGTCCATACTAACGATATTAAGCCTTGAAAGGAGAATACAGGATGGATGAGAATTTTTTTCAAAATGCCAATGAAGGCGGAGGAAGCCCGGAACAGCCTAAGGAAGATAAACCATCAGCCCTGATGGAGAAAATACAGCAGCTTGGCCAGACGAATGTGCCCCAGCTCCCGCAGGATACAACCATCCATTGTTTGACGATTGTCGGACAAATTGAAGGGCATCTTCAGCTGCCGCCGCAAAATAAAACGACGAAATATGAGCATCTGATCCCACAGATCGTCGCAATAGAGCAAAACCCTAAAATTGAAGGGCTGCTTGTTATCCTGAATACAGTGGGGGGAGACGTGGAGGCAGGACTGGCCATTTCTGAAATGCTTGCGTCCCTTTCTAAGCCGACCGTTTCAATCGTACTTGGAGGCGGCCATAGCATCGGTGTTCCGATTGCTGTATCCTGTGATTATAGCTTTATTGCGGAAACGGCAACGATGACGATCCATCCAATCCGCCTGACAGGATTGGTCATCGGGGTGCCGCAGACTTTTGAATATCTGGACAAGATGCAGGACAGGGTCATCAATTTTGTGACGGGGCATTCAAAGGTGTCAGAGCAGAATTTCAAGGATCTGATGTTTGCAAAAGGAAATCTGACCAGGGATATAGGAACGAATGTAGTCGGTGCAGATGCGGTCTCCTACGGTTTGATTGATGCAGTCGGCGGCGTCGGGCCTGCCCTTAAGAAGCTGAATGAGCTGATTGACCTGAACAAAGGCAAGGAAGAGGGGCTGGTGCAATGATTTTATACACATCGATGCCCCAGGAATTGATCTTCCAGCCGGAAGAAAGTGCATACAGCAGACAGAAATTCCTTTCTTTTGAAGGAATACCTGTGCTTGCTGAAGCTGTCGGGGATACGCCTCAGCAATATACAGTAATCAGAGTCATGAGCACAGACCCGAATCATTTTCTGGATGAAAGATGCATGCCCGGCTCTAAAATTACAATAGTATAACCCAAAATTCGGGCTTTATGCTATAATATTGTTATACTACTAAGAGCAGCCAGATGGCTGCTTTCCTTGTAATGCTTTGGCTTTCAAGGAAGAAGCGGGGCGGCCGGATTGCCGGGATGGGGAAAGGCAGTTCCGGTTTATGCTCCGCCTTTATAGGGCTCGGCAGTCTGCCGGGTTTTCTTTGTTTTTAAGGTGTGTGACGAATGTCTGCCGCATGTCAGCTAAGGCAATAATGAATCAGGATAGAAATCTGCAGTACAGGGTGATGAAATGGCAAAAAGAAAAAGAAGGCAATCGAAGAGCAAAGAAAAACTGAAAAAAACCGTTCAATATGAACTGACTGGATTGATACTGATTGCCCTGTCAGTGATTTCAATAGCAAAACTCGGGGCGGTCGGGACATCGATCGTCATGTTCTTCCGTTTTTTTATGGGAGAATGGTACATACTGGGGCTTCTGGGGATGGCTGTCTATGGAGGATATCTGATGTGGAAAAGGGAGCGGCCGTATCTTTTTCCTACAAAGCTGATGGGGCTGTACCTGATTATTGCCTCTATGCTGCTCCTTAGCCATGTGACACTTTTCCAGCTGCTTTCAAACGGCGGCAAGTTTGAAGATCCAAGCGTCATCGGCAACACATGGGAGCTATTCTGGATGGAGGCAGGCGGCGAAACGAGCACGACCGATCTCGGCGGCGGGATGATCGGCTCGGTGCTGTTCGCGATGTCTTACTTCTTGTTCGATGAAGCCGGCACAAAGCTGATTGCTGCTTTACTGATTATAATCGGTCTCGTGCTGCTGACCGGAAAGACCTTTGGTGAAGCGGCAGGCAAGCTGTTTATCTCCATTTGGGGCTTCATCAAGAAGCAATGGGCAGCGTTCCTGGAAGATATGAAGGAATCGAAGCGGAAGTTCCGTGAAAGAAGCGATGAGCGGAGGCAGAGGCAGGGAGAGCTTCGCCAGGCAGCCGAGGAGCGGGAGCCTGAACCGTCCGCCAATATTACCCAGCCGCCTCTGCCGGCTGAAGAAGAGCCTTCGCCTGAGCCGATCATTTCAAGCTTCGCTGAGCGGGCTTACCAGCAGCAGCCAGAACCTGTGCAGGAAGCGGCAAAGCGGAAGTCCAAGCCGGGCGGCCAAGAGGCAGCAGAGGATGAGTCTGCACCAGCCATCACTTTTACGGAAGTGGAGAATGTGGAGAATGTCGACTATGAGCTTCCTCCGCTGAGCCTCCTCACTATGCCGAGGCAGGCTGACCAGAGCGGTGAGTATGAACAGATACATGCCAATGCAGCCAAGCTTGAGCGCACCTTCCAGAGCTTTGGGGTCAAGGCCCGGGTCACACAAGTCCACTTAGGGCCTGCTGTAACCAAATATGAGGTCCATCCTGATGTGGGCGTGAAGGTAAGCAAAATCGTAAGCTTGAGTGATGACCTGGCGCTTGCCCTTGCAGCAAAGGGAATCAGGATCGAGGCCCCGATTCCGGGCAAATCGGCGGTCGGGATTGAAGTGCCGAACACAGAGGTAGCAATGGTCTCCCTGCGTGAGGTGCTCGAATCCAAGCAGAACGACAGGCCGGACAGCAAGCTGATGATCGGCCTTGGGCGCGATATCACCGGTGAAGCTGTCCTGGCTGAGCTGAATAAGATGCCCCATCTGCTTGTTGCCGGGGCAACGGGCAGCGGGAAAAGTGTCTGCATCAATGGCATTATCACAAGCATCCTGATGCGCGCCAAGCCGCATGAAGTGAAATTGATGATGATCGATCCGAAAATGGTCGAGCTGAATGTGTATAACGGTGCACCCCATCTGCTGGCACCTGTTGTCACCGACCCAAAGAAGGCTTCACAGGCGCTGAAAAAAGTGGTCAGTGAGATGGAACGGCGCTACGAATTATTTTCCCATACAGGGACCCGCAACATTGAAGGCTATAATGAGCATGTCAAACGGCATAATGCAGAGGAAGAGGCACAGCAGCCCCTCCTGCCTTATATCGTCGTCATTGTGGACGAGCTGGCTGACCTGATGATGGTCGCATCTTCGGACGTTGAGGATGCCATTACAAGGCTCGCACAGATGGCGAGGGCCGCAGGAATCCATTTGATCATCGCGACCCAGCGTCCATCTGTAGATGTAATAACAGGTGTCATCAAGGCGAATATTCCTTCAAGAATCGCTTTTGCAGTATCCTCCATGACTGATTCCAGGACCATCCTGGACATGGGAGGAGCAGAAAAGCTCCTTGGACGGGGGGATATGCTGTTCCTTCCTGTCGGCGCTTCTAAGCCGGTCAGGGTCCAGGGCGCCTTTCTTTCGGACGAAGAAGTTGAAGAGGTAGTCGATTTCGTCATTTCCCAGCAGAAGGCTCAGTATCAGGAAGAGATGATTCCTGATGATGTGCCAGAAACATCGGCAGAGGTTGATGACGATCTTTACGAAGAAGCTGTGGAGCTTATAGTGGAGATGCAGACTGCATCTGTCAGCATGCTTCAGAGGCGCTTCAGGATCGGCTATACCCGGGCGGCAAGGCTCATTGATGAAATGGAGCTGAGGGGGATAGTGGGACCCTACGAAGGCAGCAAGCCGAGGGCGGTCCTGGTTGCGAAGTCATCAGAGGAAGCAAGTTCTTAAGCAGATGAAAACCGGTCCAGGGGGGGCCGGTTTTTTTTGTAAAAAAAAAGATAGCAGAACAGCAGTGAATAAGGTTATACTATTAAAAGCGCTTTCATAAAATGGAGGGCCGGCTTTATTTTTATAGTCAGCGAGTCTTGCAGAATGGAAATATCTTTAAATTAGTTAGGGAATAAATAACAGGAAAGCGCTTAAAAAAGAATGATTTTTCCTGGTATTTCCGTTTCTGAATACGGTGATTTTTATGTGTTTTCTGATAAATGGTTTTAAACCACCTTTTTTCGACAAATTCTCGAAATTCTATTTATTTATTAAATAAAAAGTGTTATAGTATTTTCGATTAGTAGGAATCATTAAACATCAGAGGTCTGATGTCTTGAGAAAAAAGGTTGGAGGAACCCTGCATGTCAATTAAGTCAGATAACCGGCATCTATACCTGCAAGTCATCGATCGATTAAAGCAGGACATTGAAGAGGGACTCTATAAAGAAAGAGAAAAGCTTCCTTCTGAATTTGACCTTGCAAAGCAGCTTGGAGTAAGCAGGGCTACACTGCGTGAAGCGCTCCGTATTCTTGAAGAAGAAAACGTGATTATCCGCAGGCATGGTGTAGGAACCTTTGTGAATGCAAAGCCTCTCTTCACTTCAGGGATCGAGCAGCTTAACAGCGTGACGAACATGATTCTGCAGGCAGGGATGAAACCAGGAACAGTTTTCTTAAGCTCAGTCACTCAGGGGCCTACCGAAGAGGATGTGCGCCGTTTCTCATGTTCGGCGGAGGAAGGGATTGTGGTTATCGAAAGGGTCAGGACAGCGAATGGGGAGCCTGTGGTCTACTGTGTGGACAAGCTGCCGGAAAAGATACTCCCGGAAAGCTTCACGCACGACCAGGAATCGATTTTTAATGTGCTCGAAGAAGAAGCCAATAAAAAAATCACCTATGCCGTTGCCCAGATTGAACCGATCGGCTATCACGAAAAGATTTCCCCGATCCTTGAATGTGAACCGGAAACTGCACTGCTTGTGTTAAAGCAGATGCATTACGACGAAATGGATGAACCGGTCCTCTATTCGGTGAATTATTTTAAGGCCGACAAGTTCAGCTTCCATGTCCTGCGCAGGAGAATATAATTTTTTTGCGGATATGAAAGCGAAAACAAATCTGTTTTTCAGAATATTCCTGCTAAAATTTCAAACAAATTCCTTGGGGGGTACAAACCTTGAAAAAGCGTAAATTTGGTTTGGCGCTGTCACTTGTTCTTGCAGCCGGCACAATTCTTGGTGCATGCGGAAACAATGATGAAAAAGACAATGCAGCTGGTGAAGGCGGAAAAGAAAAAGAAAAAGCATTCTCTGTTGCAATGGTAACTGATGTCGGCGGTGTTGATGATAAATCATTCAACCAATCTGCCTGGGAAGGTCTTAAGGCATTTGGTGAAGAAAACGGCCTTGAAAAAGGCAAAGGCGGCTATGACTATCTGCAGTCACAATCAGATGCTGACTACGCTACAAACCTGAACAACCTGGTTCGTCAGGACTTTGACCTTGTTTTCGGAAT
This sequence comes from Bacillus infantis, assembly GCF_020171945.1. Lineage (GTDB taxonomy): Bacteria > Bacillota > Bacilli > Bacillales > Cytobacillaceae > Bacillus_AB > Bacillus_AB infantis_A. Next base: position 148,772 of record NZ_JAIVAP010000010.1, read on the forward strand.
TGGTTTCATGATGCAGGGAGCAGTTGATGAAATCGCTCAGCAGCAGAAAGATGCACACTTCGCGATCGTTGATGCAGAAGTTCAGCAGCCTAATGTTGCAAGCATCCTGTTTAAAGAACAAGAAGCTTCTTTCCTTGCTGGAATCGCAGCAGGTTTAACAACTAAATCAAATAAAATCGGCTTCATCGGCGGTATCGAAGGAGCAGTTATCGAGCGCTTTGAATCCGGCTTCCTTGCAGGTGTACAGGCGATCAACCCTGAAGCACAAGTAGATGTACAGTACGCTGGCGCATTTGATAAAGCAGAGCTTGGCCAAACGATTGCAGCTAAGATGTACTCTTCTGGAGCAGATGTTATTTTCCACGCTGCCGGAGGAACTGGAAACGGACTATTCAAAGAAGCCCGCGACCTTAAGCAGAAAGATCCTTCTAAAGAAATCTGGGCAATCGGCGTTGACTCCGACCAGACAGCTGAAGGTGTTGTCGGCGACCATAACGTCATCATCACTTCTGCACTTAAGCGCGTTGACAATGCTGTGAAAGACCTTTCAACTAAAGCTATGGAAGGCAACTTCCCTGGCGGCGAAATCACTACTTACGGACTGGCTGAAGACGGTGTAGGCCTTGCAGAGATCAATGACGAAGTTTCTGCGAAAGCCGATATCGAAGCTGCTGTAACTGAGTGGCAGGATAAAATCAAGAGCGGCGACGTTGTTGTACCTGGTACAAGAGCTGAGCTGGAAAACTTCAAGGCTGAATAATACAAAAGGGAATAAGGGGGTTGTATGGCCCACTTATTCCTTTTTAATGCAAATCTGCAGGCTGGAACATTAATTGAAGAGCAGAATGCTTCTGCCTTTCACTTAGTGTTTTAGATTATCTTCTCTGAAATATAGATGTTTAAGAAACCTTGAAAACCGGAATGCAAAAACGCAGGCCGGAGGAATCGGCCCCGGCCGGATTTTTTTACAGCTTCTAAGGTATGACCTCTTACTACTATATTTTCTATTAATTTGTGCGAGGAGTGGAAGAATGGAATACGTTATTGAAATGCTCAATATCCGCAAAGAATTTCCGGGCATCGTCGCAAACGACAATATTACTCTTCAATTGAAGAAGGGTGAGATCCATGCTCTCTTAGGTGAGAATGGTGCAGGGAAATCGACGCTGATGAACGTGCTGTTTGGCCTCTATCAGCCTGAAAAAGGTGAAATCCGTGTCAACGGAAAGCCAGTCAGCATCACAAACCCGAACATAGCCAATGACCTTGGCATCGGGATGGTCCATCAGCACTTCATGCTGGTCGACACGTTTACAGTCACTGAAAATATCATTCTCGGAAAAGAAACAACCACCGCCGGCAGAATCGATATTAAAAAAGCTGAACAGGAAGTAAGGGAAATCTCTGAGCGCTACGGCTTATCTGTAGATCCCCAGGCAAAGATATCCGATATTTCTGTAGGGATGCAGCAGCGTGTTGAAATCCTGAAGACGTTATACCGCGGAGCCGAAATCCTGATCTTTGATGAGCCCACCGCTGTTCTTACTCCGCAGGAAATCGGCGAGCTTATCCAGATTTTCCGGACATTGATCAAGGAAGGCAAATCCATTATCCTGATCACGCACAAGCTGAAAGAAATCATGGAGGTCTGTGACAGGGTTACGGTCATCCGCAAAGGCGTTGGCATCGGCACAGTTAACGTAAGCGAGACAGATCCCAATGCGCTGGCAAGCCTGATGGTCGGACGTGAAGTTACGTTCAAGACCGAAAAGAAGGCTGCAGATCCGAAAGAGGTTGCATTTGAGATCAATGGACTTACTGTTAAGGATTCCAGGGGCGTCCCTGTTGTAAACAATCTCAATTTAAAGATAAAAGCAGGCGAAATTGTCGGGATTGCCGGTGTTGACGGCAATGGACAATCAGAACTGATCGAAGCGATCACCGGACTGAGAAAAGCAGAGGGCGGCACCATCAGCCTGAATGGCAAGGATATCAGAAATCTGTCTCCGAGGAAGATCACTGAAAGCGGGATTGGCCATATCCCTCAGGACAGGCATAAGCACGGTCTGGTGCTCGATTTCCCGATCGGCGATAATATCGTACTGCAGACATACTACAAAAAGCCTTTCTCCAAATTCGGTGTATTGAATTTTAAAGAAATTTACGATAAGGCCCGCAAACTGATAAAAGAATATGATGTCAGAACGCCGACTGAATATACAGAGGCGAGGGCATTGTCAGGCGGAAATCAGCAAAAAGCGATCATCGGCCGTGAAATTGACCGCGACCCTGATTTGCTCATCGCTGCCCAGCCGACAAGGGGGCTTGATGTAGGGGCCATCGAATTCATCCATAAGCGCCTGATCGAGCAGCGTGATAACGGGAAAGCCGTTCTGCTTCTTTCTTTCGAGCTGGATGAAATCATGAATGTCAGCGACCGTATTGCCGTTATTTACGAAGGCGGGATTGTAGCGGTTGTAGATCCGGCTGAAACGACTGAGCAGGAGCTTGGGCTGCTGATGGCAGGGTCGAAAAGAAAGGAAGCGGGTGAAAAGTCTAATGTCTAGTCGTTTGAAAAATATAATGGTTCCTTTAATAGCCGTTCTGCTTGGAGTTGTTGTCGGCACCATCATCATGATTGCGACCGGCTATGATGCGGTTGCAGGTTATACAGCATTATGGAACGGAGCATTTGGCGAGGTGTACTACACTGGTGAGGTAGTCCGCCAGGTAACGCCATATATACTGGCAGGTTTGGCGGTTGCGTTTGCATTCAGGACTGGGCTGTTCAATATAGGTGTCGAAGGGCAGCTGATTGTCGGATGGCTTGCCGCTGTCTGGGTCGGCCTGGCTTTTGATGATCTCCCTAAGTTCATTCACCTTCCGCTTGCTGTACTGGCTGCAGCGGCTGCAGGTGCACTATGGGCCTTCATCCCAGGCCTGCTGAAGGCTAAGTTCAAGGTTCACGAAGTTATCGTAACCATCATGATGAACTATATCGCCTTGCATGTAACAAACTATATTGTCCGATCAGTATTGACTGACAATGCGGACAGAACTGAAAATATTGCAGATTCGGCTTCTCTGAGATCGCCTTTCTTTGAAAGCATCACAGACTATTCCAGGCTTCACTGGGGGATTTTGATTGCAATCGTTTGTGTGTTCATTATGTGGTTCCTGCTTGAGAAGACTTCAAAAGGATATGAACTGAAAGCAGTAGGATTCAACCAGCATGCTTCCCAGTATGCCGGAATGAATGTAAGTTCCAATATTATTTTATCTATGGTCATTTCTGGTGCTTTTGCCGGGCTTGCCGGAGCCATGGAAGGTCTTGGCACCTTCGGCTATGCTGCAATCAAAGGCGGCTTCACCGGCGTCGGCTTTGACGGGATCGCGGTTGCGCTTCTTGGGGCAAACGGTCCGATCGGTATCGTATTTGCCGCTATCCTGTTCGGCGGCCTTAAAGTAGGGGCACTGAATATGCCTCTTGAGGCTGGAGTGCCGAATGAACTGGTAGATATCATCATCGCGCTGATTGTATTCTTCGTAGCAGCCAGCTACATGATTCGCATCGTCATCGATAAGTTTGGCAAGAAGGGGGTGAAATAAGTGGGCTTTATGGATATTTTGCTGATCATTGTTCCTTCCACGCTTTTATGGGCGGCACCGCTTATTTTCACTGCATTGGGCGGAAATTTCTCTGAGCGCTCCGGTGTTGTCAACATCGGACTCGAAGGGCTAATGGTTATAGGAGCGTTCACTGCAATCGTATTTAACCTGACATTTGTTGATTCTCTGGGAAAAGCAACTCCATGGCTCGCTTTGGTTGCAGCGCTGGTTGTGGGCGGACTGTTTGCCCTTATCCATGCGGTAGCCTCCATCACGTTCCGTGCTGATCAGACCGTTTCCGGGGTTGCCATCAACCTGCTGGCTATCGGACTGGCATTATTCCTTGTCAAGTTCATCTATGATAAAGGGCAGACAGATATCATCCAGGTGGGCTTCAGCAAGGTCGATATACCTTTATTAAGCGATATACCATTCATAGGGGAAGTCCTTTTCTCCAATACCTATTACACATCCTTTGTCGCTATCATCGTTGCTTTCATCGCATGGTATGTGATGTTCAAAACGCCATTCGGACTCCGTCTCAGATCAGTCGGTGAACATCCGATGGCTGCTGATACGATGGGGATCAATGTGACAAGAATGCGTTATATCGGCGTAGTCATCTCAGGTGCGCTGGCAGGTGTCGGCGGCGGTGTATATGCCCAGTCAATTTCCTCTGACTTCGGGCACGCTACCATCAGCGGGCAGGGCTTTATGGCTTTGGCGGCATTGATCTTCGGAAAATGGCATCCGCTTGGTGCAATGGGTGCTGCTTTGTTCTTCGGCTTTGCCCAAAGCTTGAGCATTGTAGGCTCAAGCCTGCCGCTGCTTGAGAACATCCCGAATGTTTATCTGCTGATTGCGCCATATGTCCTGACAATCCTGGCATTGACAGGCTTCATAGGCCGCGCAGATGCACCAAAGGCACTCGGTACTCCATATATAAAAGGAAAAAGATAATAATACTGAACCCGGTCATGCAGACCGGGTTTTTCTGTGAATTAAAAATTAACTGAATAGATTGACTCTTGGAAAAAACTGCCTTAAAATTAAATAGTTAATATTCTATCATTTCTGATCGGGGCCGTCATATGCCAAATTCCTTGTTTTTAAATGATTATCATACAGATAAGATAGTTTCCTATAGCAGATGGCTCATCCTCCTTCTGATCCTCTTCATATGCCATTCACCAGCTGCTCCAATTCAGGCAGAGAAGACAGTGATTCCGGCTGTCCTTGCTGCATTTTCTGTCCTCTATATCGCAGCCGCCCATATATCCACAAGTTTTATGAAAAAAGGAAAAGCAAGCAGGCGCCTTGCGGCTGTGTGGACTGGCTGCGACCATATTGCAGCTTCTGTCCTGTTCTGGATTTATGGAGCTGGGTCCGCCGTCTTTTATCCGCTGGCCATTCTTCTTACTATGAATGCGGCCATCAGAATGCGCACTAAAGGAGCATTGTTTTCAGCTCTGTTCTTGTCAGTTTCAATTCTTGCCGGATCAAATTTGGGGGAGGATGCGGGACTCGTTCTTCTGCCTTTAGGTATTCTTTGGGTTGCCGGGATTCTGTCCGGCGGTGCTGCCGTAAGGGAAATGAAGCAACAGGCACAGATCGATAAACTTAAAAGAATGGTGTATACAGATTTCCTTACCGGGCTTGCCAATAGAAGAGCATTCCATGAGCACCTTAACCTTATAGAAAAAACAGCTGAGCCCTGCTTCATCCTGTTAGGCGATGTAGATAACTTCAAAAGTATCAACGACCATTACGGCCATCTTGAAGGCGATGAAGTGCTGAAAAAGCTGGGGAGCATATTTATGAGAGCTGAAAAGCTGAGCGGCTGCAGAATATACCGTTATGGGGGAGAGGAATTTGCCTTCCTTTTCCCGGGGCACCGCGAGGATAAGGTCATTGGCATGCTGACCGGCCTCCTGGACAGTGTGGTTCAGGAAGTTATGGCCGGAGGGAAACAATCTGTCACAATGAGCTTTGGCGCCAGCTTCTTAAGGAGCGGAAATACGAAGCATGCACTCGAAGAAGCGGACGCGCTGCTTTACCAGGCCAAAACAAGCGGGAAAAGCAGGGCTATTTTCAGCAGCGGCCTTATCCTGAAGAATACTCTGCCATCAGCGAAAATCAAAAACGCAAATAGCGGATAAGCATCTTTAAAGAAAGCAGTCTCCATCAAAGAGGCTGCTTTGTTTATCGCAAAATAACCCAATTGGCATACTCTCCCTGCGCATCAATCATTTGCTATCTCAATTTAGGAAGCGTTATAGTTAGAATATGTTTTATTTTTATGGAGAAGATTAAAAAATAACCTGAGCAGCGCCTACATAAGATAAAAAAAGCAGGAAATTTAGGAGGATGTATATGGCCGTTATGGATGAAATCGTAAAAAAGATGGAAGGTTATGACCTCCATATAGTCAAGACCGGCAAATTTAAAACCAATACACTGATCTGGAAAATGAAAGCTCCTCTTCAAAAAGAAGATGCGACTGTAAGAGCGCTTTTACCGTATGTCCTGCAGAGCAGTTCAAGAAGGTTTCCAGCCACAGGGCTTCTCCGTTCGCATCTTGATGATCTATACGGCGCCAGCCTGTATGTGGATTTGGCGAAAAAGGGCGAGTATCATGTTGTCACTTTTTCAATGGATATCGCCAATGAGAAATTCCTTTCGGATCCAGCACCTCTGTTAAGGAAGGCTTTTGAATTCCTGGCTGAAATCCTGCTGAAGCCAAATGCGCAGGATGGGAGATTCAATGAGGAAACAGTCAGGCAGGAAAAAAGGACGCAAAAGCAGCGGATTCAATCTGTCTTTGATGACAAGATGAGATATTCCAATTTCAGGCTCGTTGAAGAAATGTGCAAAGGGGAGCCTTATGCCCTTCATGTAAACGGTGAAATGGATGAAGTCGACAGCATCACACCTGAAAAGCTCTATCAGTATTATGAACGGGCATTTGCAGAAGATCAGCTCGATTTTTATGTGATCGGTGACGTTGAACCTGCTGAAGTAGAAGCGATGGCAGGGGAGTATCTGAAATTCTCTCCGAGGGAGCCTAAGCAGCTTGCGGGCGGATCCGCGGCAGAAGCAGGGGATGTAAACGAAGTCAAAGAAATCCAGGATGTAAAACAAGGGAAGCTTAACATAGGCTACCGGACCAACATCCTCTATGGAGATAAAGATTACTACGCCCTCCAGGTTTTCAACGGCATTTTCGGCGGCTTTTCACATTCGAAGCTGTTTATCAATGTCAGGGAAAAAGCAAGCCTTGCCTACTACGTTGCCAGCAGGCTTGAAAGCCATAAAGGATTGATGATGGTCATGTCCGGCATCGATAATAAAAACTATGACCAGGCGGTCGGCATCATCAAAGACCAGATGGAAGCCATGCGAAACGGCGACTTTACGGAAGAAGAAATGGCACAGACAAAGGCAGTGATCAAGAATCAGCTGCTTGAGACAATCGACACTGCCAGGGGAATGACAGAGATCCTTTATCATAATGTAGTCGCCGGCCAGGAAATTTCTCTTGACCTGTGGATGGAAGAGATGGACAAAGCCACGAAAGAAGATATTGTCACCGCAGCAAAAAAAATCAGCATGGATACCGTATATTTCTTAACAGGAACGGAGGCGGGCGAATAAATGGAAACGATTGTTTTTGACCAATTGAAAGAAAAATTATATTACGAAAAAATGGCCAATGGCCTTGATGTCTATATACTGCCGAAGCAGGGATTCAACAAAACATATGCCACCTTCACAACCAAATACGGCTCTGTTGACAATCACTTTGTCCCGCTTGGGAAAGAGGAGTTTGTCAAGGTTCCTGATGGCATCGCCCACTTCCTTGAGCATAAATTGTTTGAAAAAGAAGACGGCGACGTTTTCCAGCAGTTCAGCAAACAGGGCGCATCGGCCAATGCTTTTACATCCTTCACAAGGACAGCATATCTGTTTTCCAGCACCTCTGAGGTTGAGCGGAACCTGGAGACACTGATTGATTTTGTCCAGGATCCTTATTTTACGGAAAAGACCGTAGAAAAGGAGAAAGGCATCATCGGGCAGGAAATCACCATGTATGATGACAACCCGGACTGGCGTCTTTATTTCGGCCTCATCCAGAATATGTACCAGAATCATCCTGTGAAAATTGACATTGCAGGGACAGTGGAATCAATCTCCCACATTACTAAAGATCTATTGTATGAATGCTATAACACATTCTACCACCCGAGCAATATGCTGCTTTTTGTTACCGGTCCAGTTGACCCTGAAGCGATAATGGGGCAGATCAGGAGCAACCAGGAGAAAAAGGAATATAAGGACCAGCCGGCAATCGAACGCAGGTTTGAGCAGGAAATGACTGGTGTTGCGGAGAAGAAGCAGGTTCTGAAGATGAATGTGCAAAGCTCGAAATGCCTATTGGGCGTCAAAGCGCTTAATGTGAAGCAGGAAGGCACTGAAATGCTGAAGAATGAACTGACGCTGAATGTTATGCTCGATATCCTGTTCGGCAAAAGCTCCAAAAATTACGAAACTCTGTACAGGGAAGGGCTTATTGATGAAACCTTCTCATATGATTACACGCAGGAGCAGGGATTCGGCTTTGCGATGCTTGGCGGGGATACAAGCGACCCGGATCAGCTTGCAGGCACATTGAGGAGCATGCTGCTTGAAGCAAAGACTGGCGATGTATTCAGCCAGGAAGCGCTGGACAGAACGAAAAAGAAAAAAATCGGGGCATTCCTCCGTTCCGTCAATTCACCTGAATATATCGCAAACCAGTTTACACGATATGCTTTTAATGGGATGGACCTGTTCGAAGTGGTGCCTGAAATAGAGAAGATCAGTTTAGAACAGCTAAAAGAGACAGCAAATGTATTTCTGTCCGAGGACAGATTTACTGTCTGCCAGGTTGTTCCCAAATAAAAAGGAAAGCGCCGGTTTCCGGCGCTTTCTGTCATTGTGAAAAATAGTGAGCGGGAGCGGAACAGAGAATGAAGAAATTTACATTGATAACCGGTGCAAGCGGAGGCATAGGAAGGGCGATTGCCCTCAAGCTTGCTGGAGAAGGGCACTCGCTCTATCTGCACTATAACAGAAACAAAGAGGCCATTGAGGAGCTTCTGGGGGATCTCGCACAATTCGAGGGGGAATATATCCCTGTCCAGGGTGATCTGGCAGATCCCCTTGGATATAAAAAAATCGCTGAAAGCATCTTCTCCCTCGATGCGATTGTCCATAATTCAGGGACAGGCTTTTATGGAATGATGGAAGATACAGATGACCAGGTTCTCGAACAGCTGATGCGGGTGCATGTGATGTCCCCTTATGCGCTTACCAGGGAGCTGCTGCCTAAATTGGTCCAAAAGCGGCAGGGGAACATAATCATGGTCTCTTCCATCTGGGGCCAGGCAGGCGCTGCCTGCGAAACAGCCTATTCAGCTGCAAAAGGTGCGCAGATTGCATTTGTAAAATCTTTAAGCAAAGAGGTCGCCCTGAATGGGGTGAGAGTGAATGCGATTGCCCCTGGCGCTGTAAAAACACCGATGATGGAGTCATTCAGTGAATCGGAAATAATGGAGATAGAGGAAGAAATACCGATGGGGAGGCTGGCAGCACCTGAAGAGATTGCGAATGCTGCAGCTTTCCTGCTTTCTGAAGGTTCTTCCTATATCACTGGCCAGGTGCTCGGCATAAATGGCGGCTGGTACATGTAAAATTACAGACAGATGCATATTTTGTGCCTCCAGAAAGCAAAATAACTTTGTACTATACTACAAGGAGGTACGAACAATGTCTGTATTGGATAACTGGAATCATTGGAAGGATTTCTTGGGGGACCGTCTTCACCATGCCCAGAATGAAGGCATGAATAAAGATGTAGTGAATGACCTTGCTTACCAGATCGGTGACTATCTTGCGAAGCAGGTTGATCCGCAAAATGATCAGGAAAAAGTATTGGCTGATCTATGGTCAGTTGCGAGCCCGGAAGAGCAGCATGCGATTGCCAATATGATGGTTAAGCTTGTTCAGAACGACGGTTCACAGCAGCAATAGAACTTTCCATACAGGTTCATTCCAAAGAGAGGCCAACCCTCTCTTTTTTTCTGCATTTGGAGGCTGATTTGCAGGCAATGAAAAAAAATCAGGAATGATTCGAAAGACATTGGTTTTTTCTTTCATCTTCAGGGAAAATCATTTATTATAGAAGCTAGACAAAAATATGCAGGAAAATGTCGGATTTGGGATGATCTGGGAGGTTTACCTATGGAAAAAACGGAATGGTACCTGGAATATGAAATTCAAAAAAACCGGCCTGGGCTGCTTGGTGACATTTCTTCGCTCCTGGGAATGCTTTCCATTAATATCGTCACCATTAATGGAGTGGATGAAGGGCGAAGGGGATTGCTGATCCTTGCAAAAGATCATGAACAAATCCAAAGACTAGAGTCTATTTTACATACAATGGACACAATAAAGGTAATAAAGCTCAGGGAACCAAAGCTGAGGGACAGGCTGGCGGTGCGCCACGGCCGATACATACAAAGGGACGCAGACGATAAGAAAACTTTCCGTTTCGTCCGGGATGAACTGGGGCTGCTCGTTGATTTCATGGCTGAGCTGTTCAAGCAGGAAGGACATAAGCTGATTGGCATCAGGGGCATGCCCCGCGTCGGCAAAACAGAATCGATCGTGGCATCAAGCGTCTGCGCCAACAAAAGATGGCTGTTTATGTCGTCAACACTGCTTAAGCAGACCATCCGGAATCAGCTGATCCAGGATGAATACAATGAAAATAATCTGTTTATCATTGATGGAATTGTTTCAACCAGAAGAGCAAATGAAAGGCACTGGCAGCTGGTGAGGGAAATCATGCGCCTCCCTGCAGTCAAGGTCGTTGAGCATCCGGATATTTTTGTGCAGAATACAGAATATTCGATGGAGGATTTTGACTATATTATTGAACTGCGCCATGATCACAATGAAGAGATCAAATATGATGTGGTTGAAAATAATGATATGTTCTCCGGGACCGATTTTGGGGGATTTGATTTTTAGTAAGGTGGAAGGTGTTTGTATTGACAGAACTAGGCAATCATTTAAAAGAAGCTAGGATCGAAAGAGGCATGAGCCTTGATGATCTCCAGACAGCGACAAAGATCCAGAAGCGCTATCTCGTAGGAATTGAAGAAGGAAACTACAGCATGATGCCCGGCAAATTCTATGTCCGGGCATTCATCAAGCAATACGCCGAGGCTGTCGGCATTGATCCGGAAGAGCTTTTTGAGCAGTACAAGAATGACATCCCTGTCACCGCTGCGAGTGATGACATACCTGAAAAGCTTTCAAGGGTTCAGACCAGGAAGAATATTTCCGGCAGCAGTTCAAAGTTTGCGGACCTGCTCCCCAAAATTCTGATTGGTGTCTTTGTTGTCGGCGTCATCGCGCTTCTCTATTATTTCATCGTTATGGCAAACAACGGCAAAGATGAGGGTGAGCCGGCCGATAACGGCAATACCCAGGGTGTTGAATATGGCCAGTCGGATGATCTTGCAAAAGAAGAGCCTAAAGAAGAGGAAGGCAAGGAAGAAGGCGATGGTGCTGCTGAGGAAGAAGAGCCGGCTGAGGAAGAAAAGCCGGAACCGCCTGCACAGGAAGTTGCTGTCGTCGAGTCAGCTGGCAATGATACCGTATATGAAGTGAAAAACGCTGATAAATTCGTTCTGAAAGTGGTCAGCACAGGCGAAACCTGGGTGAGCATCAAGAATGGCAAAGGCTATTCCTTCTTCGAGGGAATGCTTTTAAAAGGTTCTGCCGAAAGCCAGACAATCGATTTGTCGAAAGAGTCTGAGGCTGTACTCGTAGTTGGGAACACCTCCCAGACTGAACTGTATATCAATGACCAGAAGCTGGAATATGCTATTCCTTCTTCCAAGAGTGTTAAGCAGGATATTACCATCCGCTACACAAAAACGACAGAATAGCCATCCATGTGATGGCTATTTTTTTCTCTCAGCGGCCAAAATAGAAGGGTGGAACAAGATAAAAAAGTGAAAAAATTGCTATATTTATTTTTTTGCTGTAAAACTATAGAGTAAGACTTTTCTGAGGGCATGGATGTTTTCTCCGCCTTTAGCGCAAGTCTGCCGAAACTACATAGCTTTTTGGAGGTACATAATGAACTTGCCTAATAAAATAACCGTATCAAGGATCTTCTTGATTCCGCTTTTTTTAATTGTGATGCTTGTTCCCTTCTCATGGGGGGAGACAGCCTTTTTAGGGGCTGAAATGCCTGTCACGCATCTTGTCGGGGCCTTGATCTTTATCATTGCTTCCGCGACAGACTGGGTTGATGGCTATTACGCAAGGAAGCTGAATATGGTCACCAATCTTGGGAAATTCCTTGATCCGCTCGCAGATAAACTGCTTGTGTCGGCAGCACTGATTGTTCTGGTCGATCTTGAACTGGCGGCTTCCTGGATTGTCATCGTCATTATCAGCCGTGAGTTTGCCGTTACAGGCCTCAGGCTTGTCCTTGCAGGGGAAGGGGAAGTTGTTGCAGCCAATATGCTTGGCAAGGTGAAAACATGGGCACAGATCGTCGCCATTTCCGCACTCTTGCTGCACAACATCATCTTTGAATTAATTTCCGTGCCGTTCGATGACATTGCGCTTTGGGTGGCAATGATCTTTACAATCTGGTCAGGCTGGGATTATTTCTACAAAAATAAAGCAGCCTTCATCAATTCAAAGTAATATCAATGAGACTGTAATATGAGGCTTCAACAGGAGGGGACAAAGGATATGAATGCAGAAATCATTGCGGTGGGTTCGGAGCTTTTGCTTGGGCAGATCAACAATACAAACGCCAGATTCCTCTCCATGCAGCTGGCGGATATCGGCATCAATGTGTTTTACCATACAGTTGTTGGAGACAATCCTTCCAGGCTCAAAGCTGCGATCGGGATAGCCGAGGAGCGCTCTGACCTGGTCATTTTCACAGGGGGCCTCGGCCCGACCAAGGATGATTTGACAAAAGAGGCCATTGCAGAGCATCTTGGCGCCGAGCTTGTCCATAACGAAGAGGCGCTCCGCCAGATCGAGCTTTATTTCGATAGGGCCGGCCGGGTGATGACAGAGAACAACAGGAAGCAGGCGATTGTACTTAAAGGGTCTGAAGTGCTTCCGAATGACCACGGCATGGCGCCTGGAATGGTATATGCAAAAGGAACTAAAACGTATATGCTCCTTCCCGGCCCTCCGAAGGAAATGGAGCCGATGTTCCTCGCCTACGGACACCCTGCACTGCTTGCCAGAATGGATTCTCAGGAAAAAATCCTCTCCAGGGTGCTCCGGTTCTTCGGAATCGGGGAAGCGATGCTTGAGACAGAGATCGAGGACCTGATTGACAGCCAGTCCAATCCAACTATAGCGCCTCTCGCTGGAGACGGGGAAGTGACCCTGCGGCTGACAGCCAAGCATCAAAGTCTTGACACGGCCCTGCAGCTGATAGAAGAAACGGAAGAAAAGATACTCAGCAGGACCGGCGAATTCTTCTATGGCTATGACGATTCTTCCTTAATGATTGAGCTGACAAAAGCGCTGAAGGAAAAAGGCCTTACGATTGGCTGTGCTGAGAGTCTGACAGGCGGTATGTTCCAGCAGGAGTTCACTTCCATTCCGGGAGCAGGGAGCCTTCTTAAAGGCGGGGTTGTCTGCTATACAAACGAAGTGAAGGAAAAGGTCCTGAATGTAAAAAAAGAAACCATTGAAAAAGATGGTGTTGTCAGTGAAGCGTGTGCCACTGAGCTGGCTGAGAATGCGGCCGCACTGACAGGGGCCGACATTGGGATCAGCTTTACCGGGGTTGCGGGTCCTGATGAGCTTGAAGGAAAACCTGTCGGCACCGTCTATATCGGGATAGCCATCAAAGGCAGGCCCACACATGTGGAGAAGCTGAACCTCGGCGGATCCCGTGCAGCCAATCGGTCACGATCGGTGAAGTACGGCTGCCATTTCTTACTAAAAGAGCTGAAAGAAAAATAGAGGGAACAGGCCGTTAACAATGGCCTGTTTTCTATTTTATTGAAATCCCTGCTTCTTCGGTCTTCATATAATTCTTATCTTATCTGGCAATATGGCAAACTGCGAAACTGCGCTGATTTCCCTTTCTATTATTCAGACAGCTGGCCGATTTTCCGTTTCTGTATTAAAAGAGGCGGCTGAAAAGAGTTTTCTCTTGAAGGAATCGGGGTATTTACCCATCAATGTCCCTCTCAAAAAAAACGAATGAATGTTCGACTTTTTGCTCGACAAACAAGCAGAAAAAGTATATAGTAAAGATAGGTTCTTTGAGAAAGATTTTGAAATATGCAATGCATATTTTTCTTTATATATAAAGGAGGAAATCACTAGTGAGTGAACGTCAAGCTGCATTAGATATGGCTTTAAAGCAAATAGAAAAACAATTTGGTAAAGGTTCGATCATGAAGCTTGGGGAGCAGACCGACCGCAAGATATCAACTTCTCCGAGCGGCTCCCTGGCGCTTGATGTTGCGCTTGGAGTGGGAGGCTACCCTAAGGGGCGCATAGTTGAAATCTATGGTCCGGAAAGCTCGGGTAAAACGACTGTTGCCCTTCATGCGATTGCAGAGGTGCAGGCGAATGGCGGACAAGCTGCCTTTATCGATGCTGAGCATGCCCTTGACCCGGTATATGCCCAAAAGCTGGGCGTAAACATTGATGAATTGCTGCTTTCCCAGCCTGATACTGGGGAACAGGCGCTTGAAATTGCTGAAGCCCTTGTACGAAGCGGTGCCATTGACATCCTTGTCATCGACTCAGTAGCTGCCCTTGTACCGAAAGCAGAGATTGAAGGGGAAATGGGTGACTCGCATGTCGGTCTCCAGGCCCGCCTTATGTCCCAGGCCCTTCGTAAATTATCAGGTGCCATTAATAAATCAAGAACGCTTGCCATCTTTATCAACCAAATCCGTGAAAAAGTCGGAGTCATGTTCGGAAACCCTGAAACCACTCCAGGCGGCCGTGCTCTTAAGTTCTACTCTTCCGTACGTCTGGAAGTGCGCCGTGCTGAAACTTTAAAGCAAGGCAATGAAATGGTCGGTAACAAAACCAAAATCAAGGTCGTCAAAAATAAGGTTGCTCCTCCATTCCGTGTCGCAGAAGTCGACATCATGTACGGGGAAGGCATCTCAAAAGAAGGCGAAATCATTGATATGGGCTCTGAACTGGATATTGTCCAGAAGAGCGGCTCCTGGTATTCATACAATGAAGAGAGACTTGGCCAGGGACGCGAAAATGCGAAGCAGTTCCTTAAGGAGAATCCTGACTTAAGGCTGACCATCCAAAAGCAGATCCGTGACCACTACGGCCTCGATGAAGAGAAGGTATTAGAAGAAAACCAGGATCAGGATCAGGAGCATTTCGAACTGATTGATTGATCACTTGAGGCAAAGCCACAGGCTTTGCCTTTTGCTTTTTCGTGCTGCGGTGTTAAGATGGGCTGTAAAGGCATGGTGCGGGGGGAAGGTTCTGGAGGAGAAAGAGATACTTTCGGCCCAGTTGGCAGACTTGTCCGAAATATTAAAAAAAGCCGCAAGGACAAACCCTTGACAATAAAAATCCACAGCTTTACAATTATATTGTATATTTTACATTTTTATGAGTATTTGAAAACGTTTAAAGCCTTAGTGCTGTATGTTGATCTTAAACAATGTACATGCCGACACTTTAGAAACGTAACACAAAAAAGTTCA
The DNA here is from genome assembly GCF_020171945.1 of Bacillus infantis. Lineage (GTDB taxonomy): Bacteria > Bacillota > Bacilli > Bacillales > Cytobacillaceae > Bacillus_AB > Bacillus_AB infantis_A. The sequence goes on from NZ_JAIVAP010000010.1 coordinate 164,173, forward strand.
TAGCAAGAGGAGGTGAAATGATGGATATTTTATTAGTCATCTCCATTTTGCTTGCCCTAGTCGTCGGTGCAGTTGTTGGCTATTTTATTCGCAAATCGATTGCCGAAGCAAAAATTGCAGGAGCTAAGAACGCTGCTGAGCAAATCCTTGAGGATGCAAGGCGTGAAGCTGATGCTTCAAAGAAGGAAGCCCTGCTGGAAGCAAAAGATGAAATTCACAAGCTTCGGACTGAAGCTGAACAAGAAGTTCGTGATCGAAGAAATGAGCTGCAAAAACAAGAAAATCGTTTACTGCAAAAAGAGGAGAATCTTGACCGGAAAGATGAATCGCTTGATAAGCGTGAGTCAATCCTGGAGAAAAGAGACGATTCTCTTAACAAAAAACAACAGCATATTGAAGAGATGGAAAGCAAAGTGGACGAGATGGTACGAGCACAGCAATCTGAGCTGGAACGCATCTCAGGCTTAACTCGTGAAGAGGCAAAATCCATCATTTTAGATCGGGTCGAGCAGGAAGTTGCTCACGATATTGCCATTATGGTGAAGGAAACGGAAAACCGCGCGAAGGAAGAGGCTGACAAGAAGGCGAAGGAAGTATTGTCATTGGCCATTCAGCGCTGCGCTGCAGACCATGTTGCAGAAACGACCGTATCAGTGGTCAATCTGCCTAACGATGAAATGAAGGGACGTATCATCGGCCGTGAAGGACGTAATATACGTACACTTGAAACGCTTACCGGAATTGATCTCATCATCGATGATACTCCGGAAGCAGTCATTTTATCCGGGTTTGATCCCATCCGCCGTGAGACAGCAAGGCTTGCTCTCGAAAAATTAGTTCAAGATGGACGCATTCACCCGGCGAGGATTGAGGAAATGGTGGATAAAGCGCGCCGCGAAGTGGACGAGCATATCCGTGAAATCGGTGAACAGACGACCTTTGAGGTCGGCGTACACGGACTTCATCCGGATCTTATCAAAATTCTCGGCCGCCTGAAATTCCGTACCAGCTACGGACAGAATGTGCTGAAACACTCAATGGAGGTTGCCCAGCTTTCAGGGCTGCTGGCTGCTGAACTTGGCGAGGATGAAACACTTGCCCGCCGTGCTGGTTTGCTACATGATATCGGTAAAGCAATCGACCATGAAGTAGAAGGAAGCCATGTTGAAATCGGAGTTGAGCTTGCGACTAAGTACAAAGAGCATCCGGTTGTCATCAACAGCATTGCTTCTCACCATGGCGATACAGAGCCTACATCCATTATCGCTGTACTTGTTGCTGCAGCAGATGCTTTATCAGCAGCAAGGCCTGGGGCGAGAAGGGAAACGCTTGAAAACTATATCCGCCGTCTGGAAAAACTGGAGGAGATTTCCGAATCCTATGATGGAGTCGAGAAATCATTTGCCATCCAGGCCGGAAGGGAAATCAGGATCATGGTTAAGCCTGATCAGATTGATGACCTTGAATCACACAGGCTCGCAAGGGATATACGCAAGAAGATTGAAGAAGAGCTTGATTATCCAGGACATATCAAGGTTACGGTCATCCGTGAAACGAGAGCCGTTGAATACGCAAAATAAAGCAGTGCTTCGGCGCTGCTTTATTTTTTTGCCGAAATGATACGAATGGAATTCATCCTTTTTGTGTTACAATGTTAACAGTGAAGAAATTGAAGTTAGGAAGGGTTAGCTGAATGAATATTTTGTTTGTTGGAGATGTAGTTGGTTCTCCCGGGCGTGATATGGTAAAAGAATATCTGCCCAAATTAAAAGACAAGTACCGTCCGCAGGTGACCATTATTAATGGTGAAAATGCAGCCGGCGGAAAAGGAATCACTGAAAAGATATACCGGGGCTTTTTGGAAGCAGGCGCGCAGGCGGTGACCCTCGGCAATCATACATGGGATAACAGAGAGATATTTGAGTTTATTGAGAGTGCGAAATATTTAATCAGGCCTGCCAACTTCCCGGATAATAATCCTGGCAAAGGCATTGTATATTTAAAGGTGAACACTGATGAAGTGGCTGTTATAAATCTTCAGGGAAGGACCTTTTTACAGCCGTCCGACTGTCCGTTTAAAAAAGCCGATGAACTCATCGAGGAAGCGCGGCAGCGCACTCCCTTCATCTTTGTCGATTTCCATGCAGAAGCGACAAGCGAAAAGCAGGCAATGGGCTGGTATCTCGATGGAAAGGTTTCTGCTGTGGTTGGTACGCACACGCATGTCCAGACGGCAGATAACCGGATCCTTCCGGACGGGACAGCCTTTATAACCGATGTGGGCATGACTGGCCCCTATGACGGAATCCTGGGCGTTGAGAAGGAAGCTGTATTGAAGCGATTCATTACAAATCTTCCTGTCCGTTTTGAGGTGCCGAAGGAAGGCAGGGACCAGCTGAGCGCAGTATCGGTTGAACTGGACCGGAAAACAGGGCTGGCCAAGAAAATAGAACGGATCCTGATTAACGAAGATCATCCTTTTTTCAGCTGAAGAATAAAGGGCTGCCTTTCCATAGGCAGTCTCTTTTTGTTTTAAGGGGTCCTTGAAAGTACGCAATTTTCCAATATTTTGTCCAAGCTGGAATATGTTTTTTATCCTCTGAATATAGTAGCAATGGAATGATATACCTGATGTGTCCGGGGCAAGTATCCTAAGGGCATGCAGGACGGGATAAACAAGGAGGAGCTAGGAATGGAAATATTAAAAGTTTCAGCAAAGTCTAATCCTAATTCTGTAGCTGGTGCGCTTGCTGGTGTTCTGCGTGAAAGAGGCGGCGCAGAGATCCAGGCAATTGGTGCGGGTGCATTGAACCAAGCGGTTAAAGCAGTAGCGATCGCCCGAGGATTCGTAGCGCCTAGCGGAGTGGATTTGATCTGTATCCCTGCTTTCACCGATATTAAGATTGACGGTGAAGAACGGACAGCGATAAAGCTGATTGTGGAGCCAAGATAACAAAAGGGGAAAAGCAGTGGCATATAAAAAAAATGCCCTTTGCTTTGGGCAATAAATAGCCGGCAGCACATCATCTTTGCCTGTTTGCTTATTGAAAGCAAACAGGCTTTT
>NZ_JAIVAP010000011.1 GCF_020171945.1 Bacillus infantis
TTTCCGAAAACTTCTTTCCACACTGACAAGCATAGCGGCGCTTCTTATAGAAGAGCAGCGTCTGTCTTTCAAATAGCTTTAAATGCTTAATTTTCTGTATCCGATAGTCGTGGATTTTCTCCGTTGATGTCCCACAAACCGGACAAACATGGGCTCTGACAGGCATCTCTACATGAATGCGGAGCTTCTCTTCCACTTCCTCCATTGATAGAACCACTACTTCTTCAAATCCGGGTAATTTTATGTTAGAATTCATTATGCACGTATCTCCAATCTATACTTGTTTCTCGACAACTCAAGTATAAAAGACTGGATGATTACGTGCATTTTTTATGTCTCAATTTGTGTAGGAACCCCAACATTTAGTATAGAGCCATTTTAAACAAGCCCGTATCATCTTGAAAATTATGAGAGCTATTTCCCCAGAGAGACTTCTTTTGATTTGGGTGGCAGAGGGTTCGGTTGATGTGTGTTTTTACTTAGGGTAGGCGAGTTTGTATAGGTGTTTGATTGCTTTTTATATGGCTTTTTTATGAGCTTGGAAGCGGGGTGGAGCACATCCGCCAAGCGGAAAAGTTTCCTCATGAAGATGTTCCATTAGCGGAAATTAAAAATAAAGCTAATTGAGGTTTGATAATGTCTGCCGTGTTTGTAAACAGTGTTTGTCAAGGAATAGCCAGGATGGGCATTAAATTAACATAGAAAAAGCGCTGCAGAATTACTCCTTAAAGTAAACCATAGCGCTAGTTATTTTGCCGGCAAAAAGCGGTGCAAGGTGTTCGAAAGTTGGTAGCAGTTTATCCATGAGACGGGTTTCGCCACGCAATCTAAAGCCTCTGAACCCCCAGTCCTCTTACGAAATTGGCCATTTAAAATCCTTCTTATAGTAAGTTTCTTTGAGTTTACTTAAGTCATGCTCCCACTCAGTGATAGCATATTGGAATTTCTTCGTTCCATTTTTTTGTCCTTTTCTAAGTTTGACATTATAGGCAATAATAGTGGCTACTTTTTTCAACCCTAATGCAGGAACCGCTTTTTTTAGAATCGACCATCTCTTATCACGTGTGAGGCCAGTAATTTGATATCCCATCAGTTTTAGGGCGCTGTGTTCATTTAATTTGGTATCGTCGAGTTCTTCTGCATGGGTTTTCTCCCCGATATCGGTATTTGGCCATTTAAACTCATCCGAAATTTTCGTTGAAGCAGGAGTTGTCATTTGTTTAACGATTGGCATTGAATATTCTTTGACCTTTGGTTTTACCGGATAATACTGCTTCTTGATTTCTCTCAGGTGTTTCTCTGGTAGATAGGCAGCTCTTCCGTCCTCTGACATCCATAGCATTGCTTGTAGGTATTTACTCGCAAAATTATCATTAATAGACTGATAGAGTGGTAGTGTCATAAGTTTCTCTTTTAGACCAAGCTGCTTAATAACCGTGTCAAAATAATTATCTTTCACAACTCTCAAATTGCTATCATACAAAGGAGCTCGGTTGGGTTTCGGCGCAAAGGCTTTTAATTCCTTTTCTATCTTTGCCACAATCTCCTCAATTTCTACAGTAATCAGTAATTGGCTCGCTTGTAACTCTTGTTTTTTCAATCTAAAAGTGGATTTTTTATGGGATACCTTTTTATTAAGACAATCATGCAAATAATAATACAATGATAAATCCTTTGATTTTTGGAACCACTTCACACTGATTACTGCCTTTTCAAGCAATTCTTGATCAAGGTTAAAAAGATAGGAATACCATAGCAAAAAGGTGAATTCCTCCTTCGAGAGCTTACTATCTAAAAATCCCCATTCAATCTTCAGCATATACGTTAGGATTTCACGTAACTCATCTATTAAATGATAGATAAAGCATATGCGTAGAAAATTCGTCATAATCGATGGTTCATTCAAATAAAAAACATTATCAGTGAGATCTGCAAGATGATCTTTAAAAAAATGAATGATTAATCTCTTCTTCGTTGTCTTATGAAGCAGTTGGAATAAATCAAGTGTAGACAGAAGTAATTCATCAAATCGAGAATTGATTTCTTGATTGTCGTTCAAGAAAATCATAATCAAAATTTCTTCAAATATATCGTCGAGCTGCTTACTTTCATATAACAGTGGTGCTTGGTTATCTGCAAGACAATCAATGATATAACGAGACATTTCATAATTCTGCTCTTGGATTAATTTTTTTAGTGTTACTAATAAAAAGTACGATTCCATTTTAGTTGAAGAAAGAAACAACTTATCAATAAGCTCATAACTAATTCCATTGATAATTTGAGAAAAGAGGGTTTGGAAGGACTCTTCTTCAAATATGTCCACTTTTACCTGAGATGAAAGTAAGAGTTGGTTATGCAGTTCCTGATTCTCTTGTTCTAACTCCTTGTTCTTGCTGAAAAGAGACTGATTCTCTCTTCTTAATTGTGTCATTTCGTTTTCATAGGATGTTATAAGCGTATCAAGTTCTTTTCCAAGAACCTGTAAAATTGAATCTTTGCTAACCATGTCTTCCCTCCGCAACCACTCTACTTAACTATTTTTTCACTATTGTATCACGGATGGAGAAAAGTGGAAGGGTTCGATTGGGGAGGGGGGATGAGGGTATTCCTAAAAATAGCTCATTTAGTATGCCCCCTTCCGCCTCCCACTTGAAGTTGTGTTTTTGGTATAATTTACATATTGGATGAACACCGAAAGGGTGGGGAGTATGCTAAAAGCCTTATTAAGGGATGAATTGATTAACCTGGCATCAACGCATTATAAAAATCAAAGAAGCAGGCTGAAGTAAGATACTAATATAGATCAATATATTTGTCCTTATTGCAATGGAAAGGTCATTATCAACTGGGCTGAAGTTCCGAAGAAAATTCCGCACTTCAGTCACAGGCAGACATTGGAGTGCATTTATGAAGGTGGAGGCGAAACTGAAAGTCACCGATTAGGAAAAGTAAAGCTATTTAATTACCTTGAAAGCCTGTTAAATCATAAGGTAATAAAGATTGAAATTGAGCATTATATACCGGAAACGAGGCAGATTGCTGATATTTTTATTGAATTTGAAAACGGAGTTCAGTGGGTTGTGGAATATCAGCGCTCTAATATAAACCCAGAGAAGATACAGGAAAGAAAAAAGCTCTATCAGAAAGCTGGAATTAAAGATATATGGGTAATAGGAGAAAATCTAATTAACTCTTCAGGATTGGTTACGTATACCGTCAAGAGAGCTGCTGAAGCTTTAATCGAGAATTCCTTTGACCAACCTTCAATAGTCTCATTTAATCCGGCAACCGACATCATTGAAATTTTTAGAGGGTTGGAGCGAGTGAATAATCGTACCTACACAGTAAATGAGGCTGTCATGGGAATGGATTTGAAGGATGTTGGAATTAATTTATATGGAGAGTTTTTTGGGGCGGAGGATGTGGAATCTGTAGACATTGATAAATCAAATTTTTCAGAGTCCACTCTAACATTCGATTTAGAAGTTGAAGCCATCAGAAAATGTGAGATTCCAGGATATGCATTTGAGGCGCCGATTTTTAATGAGGAAACCTCCGAGTTTACTTATCTGCCATTTCAACTTCCGACAGTCCTATATAGGGTGGTACCTGTAGAAATGAAAGATCTAATGTTAAGGGGCTTTTATTTGTTTAACCATAAAGAATTGTCAATGTCTGAACAATTTATTGTACTGGGGGTCTCAAAGAGATCGTGGAAAAACAAAGTCTATAAAAAAAGGCCGGTATATGAACCAGAGATTCCTTTCATGGAAACTCCCATGAATAAAGGAATATTGCTGTGGGCCATTGATCATCTCTATGAACATTTTTATCAGACTGAAGAAGAGTTTAAATTGGATTATGAGTATATACAACGCGGTCGCCCAGTCCCTTTCTATACCAAGATACACAGATATAACAAAAATAATTTACTTGGTCCTGGTAAGCCAATTGTAACTAAAACTCAATTTAGCGCAAGTGTTTCTTTGAGCAGCGTGCTTGCATTATTGCTTTCTATATTGAGAGGAACTCAAGTAAATAATTCCACAAAGGAAGCAGTATTTCTGGGAATTATTTTTCAAGAGGAGTTATATGAACCATTTACTTTAGCTATATTCGAAAAAGTTATTATAAGATTTAAAAAGTTGTTAACACCTTCTCCTGATTATCATGGGTTTTATAGTGTGGGTGTTGGGATGTTTGTAGAGTGAATTTGAGGTATTATTGGGCTACTAATTGATAGATTAATGTCACTTCCGCAATAATTTTTTACATAATTAGAATTGAATAATTCTAATTACTTTTCTAAGAGCATATATAGAATTAAATAATATTGGAGGAGTATTAATAATGGCTAGACCAAAAAGACCAAATTGGAAGGATATCGTTTTAAAGGAGTTGGCTACTGCGTGTAATAAGCCAGGTGGTTCGTACTTGTTAAGAAATGAATACGCAAAAGGAGCAGCGGCAATTTTGGGTTATCAAGAAAGCACGGTCTGTAAATACGTTGAGAACTTACTTGGTAAACATCATAAAGAGGAGTGGTAAGTAAAGTTGTGACTTATAAGGAAATGTAAATAAAAAGCATTCACTTGAAGAGGTAGGGGAGGTACGTCCCTATGTTTTTCCCTCCCTATTCCACCTTGTCACTACTCGTCCATAAATATGCTTCTGCTCAATAGATAGAGCCAGCTCACAGATCCGTTCAATCGCTGCCAAATCGATTGTTGTCTGGAAAAACCGTTTTCCCCTCATCTCCATGAGGTGGTCAGCAACAGCAGTGTTTTTTGCTCTCCAGACTTCTTCAGAGATGCTGTTGTTGTTGTTTTAATTCTTTCTTTTCTCTCTTTTATTTCTTTTCTCTATTATGTATTCAGGTTCGATTCACGAGTCCTCAACGACCGCTTCACTTGCAGTCAGCAAAAAAAGATTCTGTCTGTTTTTAGACTGTTCCTTGGCTGTACTTGCCTCTTCCGTTTCAGCCAGCATTCGAGTATTTCCAGACTCCTCCACACCAGACATCGAAAACAAAAAAACACACGGAAGCCGCTCCGCCGTAATCAGACCGAGCTTTTCCTGACGCTTTATCAAATGGTGAATCCACGAATAGCTATTAAGATCCCTCTTTTTCAAGTAGTAAAACCATAGGCCTCTCCGCAGTAAATGAATAGAACGGACATACTGCCTCATATTCAGCACAATCTCACCAAACGGGACCACATCCTTCAGCATCGCAGCACTCTTAAGAAGCAAATATAACAACAAGCCCTCCATATAATCAAACTCATCTCTCCACCGGACCTGCCTTTCAACCTGATTCCGCCCATTCATCTGCATCCGCATTCCCAATCACTCCTATTTTGTTTGTTCATCTCTTATATATAGATGTGAATAGAAAATGGACATGGTGTGGGGATATTTTTTTTGAGCCAAGGGGAGCCAAGGGGACAGGTCCCGTGGCTCAGTTTAAAAAGTTCCATGGCACCGTCCTTTTGACTGTCATTAATCAAACGTTTGATTAATTCTTATCGCTTTCATAAGGTAGTCAGAAGTATCCTTGTATGCCTATCCTGCCAACAATCTGCTTAAAGATAGGATTGTTTTGAATTTGCACAAAATCTATTATTGTCCTTCTTTAATCAAGCCAGTTCAAATATAATTGTAAATAAAAGGAATACCTTAACTGCAATCTTAAGAGGAAGGAATGACAACCATTAGAACACTGTTATTATTTTGCTGTCTTTTATTGTTATCGGCTTGTACTCTGGGTGCAGTTCAAGAAGAGGGTTATATCATAAGCAAAAGTGATTCCGAAATTTGGGTTGTACCGGCGACTGAAAAAGAGATGGAGGAGAAAGGCTTCGAGGAGCTTGCAGAAGCTTATGGGGGAGAAGGAACTTTTTTTAATATATCCAAACTAGATAGCAGACGTCAGGAAAAGCTTAAAGAAGGGCAAAATGTAATAGTCTATTACAATGGAGATAAAGCCACCTCAGCCCCAGCCCAGGCAGGAGCCATAAAGGTAAAAGTTGTGGACAGCGTCAGTGCTAAGAAGCCTGTCTTTGAGGGTGTAATTGCCTTAAAATGGACTGAACAGGCCCACCAGATCCTGGTGATTAATAAGATTTCAGGTGAGATGCTTGAGAATGGAACACGAGAAGAGATCATGGATATTGCTTCCCAAGAAGGAAATGGCATGATTTTTTACGTTAGCGGAACAAAATTTAAGGAATTAGAAGTCGGGCAAAACGTATCGGTTACTCATCAGGGAATGGCTCAAGAGTCGCTTCCTCCTAAGTCAGGGGCAGAGCGGATTGAGGTATTGGATGAATGAGGATTCTATAATCTTCACAAGTCAATCTTCAATGTGGTAGTCTGCAGTTAAAAGATTGTCATGCAGAGAGGGGAAATGAATATGGCTTTGTCTGTCAAGAATTTCAGGGGTGATACCTATTTTTTACATAGCCGGCTAACGAAGAAAGGAAACCTCTCTTTCCATTTTTCAAAAAAGGCTGAAGGCGCAGCAGATATTCAGAATGTACCTGAAGGATATGAAATTTATGAAGAACCAAACGGGAAAGTGTACCTGAGAAAACAGACAATCTCACCTATCAAAGCGGACGAGCTCCGGCTGATTGAAGAGGGAATGAAGAAATACTCAATCATTGAGGATTTTAGTAGCGGTGACAGGTACCTCCCGAAAAATCTTGTTTCACAGGATGGTTTCACGAAGAGTGGAGTGAAGACGCTTCACTCTTTTTTTATCGGTGAGCCATGGGGTCTGACCCCATGGCCCAGTCGGATCCGACCCCATGGCTTTTTTATGGGCATATAGTCATTAAAAAGAAATATATTTTCAAAAAATATTTAATATTGAAAATTAATTACATATTACGATTGAATTTCACACTCTTCCCTGTTTATACTTTAATGGAAGCGCTGCCAATTTAAGGAGTGCGAATTTCTGAAGGGGAGGAAATCACGTTGAAGAAATCATTGAAGGTGCTTAGCGGAACGGCTCTTGCTTCAAGTCTATTAGTCTCATCATTTGGTGGAGGCGGAAAAGTGTCAGCGGAGGCGAATGTCCCTGATGATGTTATGAGTGTGAAGGATGAGTCGGAGGATTGGCTGAGGGTGAATGATGTGAATAACCGGACGAATGGGAATAAGCTTGTCCTGTTTAATGACACATTCAGCTATTATACGGAAACGGCAAAAGGCAGCACAGAGGTGGTCCTTGAGAAGACGGGGGTCAATACATACCGGGTTGCCAGGGAGACGGATGGGGACAGTGCTATACCGGAAGAAGGTTTGGTGCTTTCGACTGGCAGTTCTACGACTGCTGAAATCAAAGGGTTTCTGGAGCAGCTCCAGGATGGCGAAACGGTCACACTCTATGAACCAGCTGAGAAACGGACTGAAAGGCAAGCCAATTCAGTGGATCCGACACGGGCATCCAACCCGGCTGGAGCTCCTTTTGATGGATTCCGCGGCCCTGATCAGCTGATTGTGTATACCTCTGAGTTTGGCAGCTCAACGAAAACAAATCCTTACGGCTATGAAATCACGGTTGAAGACGGCTTTGTCACGAAGCTGGGCGGCGGCAATTCAGCTATCCCGGAAAATGGGTTTGTTGTCAGCGGGCATGGAGTGGCTTCAAGCTGGATATCAGGCAATTCTATTATCGGTGCAAAAGTGACAGTGGATGAAAATGGTGTAGTGGAAATTGTTCAGGATGTGGAGAGCTTCCAGTTCCAAAGCAGGCAATCCATCTCTAAAGCGGAGACTTCGATTGAGAAAGCAAAAGCGGAATATCTGGATGTTGCTCTGAAAGAAGCGGAGGCAGCTATCAGAGAAGCGAAGGAAGTTCTTTCAAAAGCTGAGAAAGTTAATGCCGCTGATCCTGTGCTGGCCCTTGATCTTACCCGCCAGGCTACTCAACTGGCTTATGATGCTTATTATTATTCTCTTCCTTCCCATGCAGCTGAGCAAAGGGCGATCTGGTACCGCCCTGAAGAAACGACTCTTGCAGGTGTTAACCAGGTGCTTGACCGGATGGAGGAAGCAGGCTTTAACTCTGTTTACCTGGAAACCACTTTCTGGGGCTATACCATCTATCCTAGTGAAACGATGACAGAGTATGGTCTACCGGCTCAGCATCCGAATTTTAGAAATGCAGACTACGGCAAGTATGGCAGTGATCTGCTCCAGGCTTATATCGAGGAAGGGAAGAAGCGGGGCATTTCTGTGCAGGCATGGACAGATGGGTTCATGATCGGCCACTCTTCTCTTGGATTGCCGTCCCAGTTCCAGGTGCATCCGGAATGGGCAGCCATCCAGCGCTCCAATACAACAGGCGAACCAAAGCCAGACTCTTCAAGCAACTATTATTGGCTGGATATTGCCCAGCCGGAGGTTCAAACCTTCATGCTGGATATCTATAAAGAAATGCAGACCAAATATGACATCAAGGGCTTGAACATCGACTATATGCGCTATCCGCACCAGCCTTTTGAAAAGAGCTATGGATTTAGCAAGGAGGTCCTGGACCTCTATAAAGCCGAAACAGGCCTTGATCCAATGGACCTGAGTCCGACCGGTACACCTGAAGAGTGGGAAAAATGGGCCGGCTGGATTCAGCAGAGGGAGAATGATTTTGTCGATGGGCTTCATACCCAGTCAAAGGAGCTCAATTCCAAGTTCATGCTGACTGCTACACCGGAGCCTGGCCCTGAGGCTGTCCTGATAAGTGACTGGCAGGAGGATATTGACGGAGTCATCCCGCAGGCTTACGGACATGACTTTAACAGCATCCAATCCACTGTCCAGGCAAGCAAAAAGCTGATGCCGGAAGGAACTATGTATTATACAGGTATTTATTCCTTCTATCATCACTTGAGTGAGATGGCGAGTGTGGAAGATGTGATGTCAGCCAAGTACGGAACAGCCGGAGTGAACATGTTTGCCTTTGGCCAGGCGAGTGCGCCTTCTGTTGATGCACTCGGCAAAGGGCCATGGCGTGAAAAGGCCGTTAATCCTGGGGAAGAGCCGATTGAAGCAGTTTATGCTGTTTTGAAGGATATTCAGCAAGAGATCAACCATCTATATATTCCTAAAGGAGCTTTGGCAAGAAAAGAAGGCAATGACATCCGCCAGGCACTTCAGGATATCCAGAAATCAGTCAGGAAAAACCCTGAGAAAAGTACAGAAGCTTTCCAAAATGCCGAGACAAAAATCCAGGATAGCATAAAATCCGGGAAGCTTGCCTCAACTGTAGGCGAACGAATGAAGTCACAGCTGGCGGAAACGAAGCAATGGGTCAGCTATTTCCTTGACCGCCAAAACTAATGAGCAGACTAGGGGATGAACGGGATATGCCTGTTTCATCCCTTTTTAGAAAATTATTTTCAAAAAAATAATATTATTAAAAATTATTTACAAAAACCATTGAAAGGAGAAAAGCGAGCATTTATAATGTGGATATGGAAGCGTTTTCTAAATTATTTTCCAAGGGGGAAAAATACAAATGAAAACTGTTAAAAAATGGGCTGCAGGATCAATGACAGCGATGCTGGCTTTAGGATTGGTAGCATGCAGCAGCGATGATACAAGCGGCGGAACAGACAAAGAGAAAGCCAAGGACGGGGAGCTTTCAGGAAAAGTCACGATGTGGACTGCTTCCTTGGCAGGGGAGCCATTTGATACATATTTCAAGGATCTGGAGAAGGATTTTGAATCACAGCATCCTGAAGTGGACGTTGTAATCCAGGATATCCCGCAGAATGAAATGGAACAAAAGGTGCTGACTTCCCTTACTGGAAGCGATGTGCCGGATCTCGTCAACCTGAACCCGCACTATATGTCCAATATTGCCGCACAGGGCGGACTGCTTGACCTGACTGACGAACTCAGCGATGAAGCAAATGGCGCTTATGTAGAAGGCCCGTTTGAATCAGGGAAGTATGATGGAGGGCTGTATGCACTGCCTTGGTATCTGACGACAACTGTTTCCTGGTACAATGGGGACCATTTCAGCCAGGCGGGTGTAACTGAACTTCCTTCTGACGTGCAGGGACTCTATGAAACTGCCAAAAAGGTATCCGAAGCTACAGGGAAACCGGCTTACTATCCGGTGATCAACGATGGAAATACAATCATGGAAAAAATGGTGTCATTGTCTAACGGCGAGCCGATCGTGAAAGACGGGAAAGCAAACCTGGCCGGCAACAAAAACCTGCTTGAGTTTTTTGAAGTGACTCAAAAGATGTACAAAGAAGGAATCATCCCGCAGGAAGCGGCAGAAGGCTCTATCAAGACAGGACAGGAGCAGTATATGGCCGGGAATATCTCTATGCTTGAAGGCGGAGTGACATTCCTTGGGCCGGTTGAATCTGGTGCCCCTGATGTATTCAAGGCATCCAAAGCAGGCCAGCCGCTGAATGACGCGGATGCTCCTGTAAACGTTGCTGTCATGAACTTTGCTGTACCGGCAAAAACACAGAACAAAGAAGCGGCTGTTGCCCTTGCTGAATTCGTGACCAATGCTGAGAACCAGCTTGAGTTTGCCAAAGTAGCCGGAACTGTCCTTCCGTCCACAAAGGCTTCACTGGAAGACGATTATTTTGCAAACCCTGGCGATTCTCCAAAGGGCCTAGGCATGCTTGAAGCCTCCAAATCGCTTAGCCGCGCAGAAGTCCTGATCCCGCCAACTGAAAACAGTGCAGACCTTCGTGAAGCAACCAAGACGATCTTCACGAAAAACCTCCAGGGAGACCTTTCTCCTGAGGAAGCATTGAAGCAGCTGGAAGAAGAATGGAATAAGGCGTTTGAAAAATCCGGCGAGAAAGTGACATTCTAATTAAGGCTAACATTCTGGAAAAATAGCGAAGTGTCTAAGAGACATTCACCTTCACTATGCCAATGCTAATATTGATTTGCAGACAAGAGACTAGCCTTTTGATAAAAAAGTGCTAGTCTCTCATGTTTCTGCCGCACAACATGCACGGTTATTCTATAATTGTCATAAAAAGGATTTGTTCAGCAATAGAGAGCAAAGCCGCCGAGTTTCTTTTAAAGGGGAGTTCAAAATGAACAGAGAACCTGCAGTACTTCAAAACCTTGAAATCAAATCCGTACCTAAAAAGCGCAAGAAGTTCAAGCTGCCGCTGACCCCATGGCTGTTCCTGCTTCCGTCGATCGTGATTCTGGGCACCTTTCTTGCCTATCCGATCATTGAAGCTTTCAAATGGAGCTTCCTGGACTATAAAATCATTGCGGGTACAGGTGAATTTGTCGGATTGGCCAATTTTAAAGAGATATTCACAGACAGTGATTTCTGGAACGCTTTCGTCAATACGCTAGTCTTTTTGGTGATTGTGCTTCCGCTGAATGTCTTTTTACCAATGATTTTAGCAGTCCTTGTGAACCAGAAGATCAGGGCCGCCGGTGTTTTTAGGGTTTTATATTATCTGCCGGTCATTACCCCGATGGTTGTTGCCGCTTTGATGTGGAAAATGCTGTATTCGCAAAATGGCGTGATTGCGGAACTATTGGCCAAAATCGGCCTGTTCGACTCACCGACCAATCTGCTTGTCCAATCCTCGACGGCTCTTACAGCTGTTGCCGCCATCACAATCTGGAAAGGCCTCGGCTATTATATGATCATCTATCTGGCCGGGCTGCAGTCGATTCCAAAGGATGTGTATGAATCAGCCAGTATTGACGGCGCTTCAGTATGGCAGCAGTTCACCAGGATTACGGTGCCGATGCTGACTCCTTCTATCACACTTGTTTCGGTCATGACGATCATCGCCGGAATGAAGGTGTTTGAAGAAATCGCCCTGACTACCGGGGGAGGGCCTGCCGGTGCAACCACCACCCTGGTCATGTACATCTATGCCAAGTTCAACAGCCTGGACGTCAGCATTGCATCTGCCGCTGGACTGGTCCTGCTCGTGATGGCCATTGGGGCATCGCTTCTTCAGATGAAGCTGACCAGCAAGCGGGAAGATGATTTGAGAGCTTAATAGAGGGGGAACGCAGAATGAATTCAAACCAATTTAGAAAAAAGGCTGTCGCTTATTTAACGATGGTCCTCATCACAATCGTGACCGTCGGGCCGTTCCTCATCACCTTGTTCATTGCAGCAAAATCTCCGGGTGAGGGCATCTATGGCTCATTCCTGCCTGAAAATCCAACCTTTGAAAATTTTATTGCCGCCTTTGATAAAGCCAATTTCGGCACCTATTTTTTAAACACCGTGATTGTGACAGGGCTTGCGATTCCCTTTAATCTTCTCTTCTGCAGCCTGGCAGCCTATCCGCTCGCCCGGATGGATTTCAGGGGAAGAAGTGTGGTGCTCGCGCTGATTATTTCGACCATGATGGTGCCTTTCCAGCTTTATATGGCGCCATTGTTCCAGCTGGCAGGAGAGCTTGGCCTCCGCAATACCCATATCGGGCTGATTGTCCTGCAGGTATCAACCGCTTTTGGCATCTTCCTGATGAGGCAGGCATATCTGCGCATCCCGAAGGATCTCGAAGAATCCGCCTACCTGGACGGAGCCAACCGGTTCAAGGTGTGGTATCTGGTCGTTTTGCCGCTCGTCAAACCGACCCTTGTCACCCTGGCGATTTTCACTTTTATGGGAACATGGGGAGATTATTTATGGCCGCTTCTCAATTCTACGGACAGCACGATGTACACATTATCGATCGGGCTCGCACAGCTGTCGCAGAACTTCGACGGCGCCAACCTGAAGCTGATCAGTGCGGCCTCTATCCTGACCACGATCCCGACGCTGCTGATTTTTATCTGGCTGCAAAAGTATTTCATCTCAGGCGCAACGGACGGAGCAGTCAAAGGCTGATCCAAAATGGATCCACAAGGAGGCTTTTAGCAGATGGAAACTGAATCTTTTTACGGCAGGGAGCTGCCTGTGCTATATGAAATTGACTGCGCCGTTATTGGCGGGGGAACCGGGGGAGCCGCTGCGGCCTTGTCGGCGCTCGAGGAAGGGCTGTCCACTCTTATTGTCGAAAAAACGATTTCTCTTGGCGGCACCCAAACCAATTCCCTTGTTTCTCCCATGATGCCCACGTACGTAAAAGCACAGAAAATCAACAGCCTGATCATCAGCAGGCTTCATCAGGAGAATATCAGGACAAATGATGGAACCACCACATGCAGCTGGTTCAATGTTGAGGCGCTGGGCTTTGTCCTTGAGCAGCTCATCACCGAGCGCGGCGGCGAGATCCTTTATGACAGCAGCTACGTGGACTGCATAAAGGAAGGAAGCCGGATCATTTCTGTTATTCTGAATACCTCAAGCGGGCTGGTGGCAGTCAAAGCAAAGACATTTATTGATGCTACAGCAGATGCTGTTCTTTCCCGCTCGGCAGGGGTCCCTGCTCATTCCGGGAACAAAAATGGGGAGAACCAGCAGATTTCCTTCCGGTTCGAAATGGGCGGAATCGATGTGGATGCTCTCAGGAAATTTGTTCTTTCCCAGGGAGAAGCGTTCTGCAAGATCGAAGACCCTGACTTTTTTGAAATCGCCATGGTGCCTGGCAAGGGGCATAAGCTGGAGCCTCTTTTTAGAAAAGGCCTCGAAAATGGGGATCTTCAGGAGGAAGACCTTCGCTATTTCCAGGCTTTCACCCAGCCGGGGAAGCCGACGGCCATGTCTTTTAACTGCCCCCATATCCCGGGGATCCATCAAACGACAGATCCGGTGCTGAGATCAAAAGCAGTGACCAAAGGCAGGGAAATGATCAGAAGGCTTGTGAAATTTTTACCAAAGTATATGCCTGGCTTCGAACATGCCTTTCTGCTAAAAGAAGCCACCCAGCTCGGCATCAGGGAATCTTGGCGGATTGCCGGCCAATATACGATGACAGAAGAGGACTATGTGAAGCGGGCCCGTTTCGAGGACGGGATTGCCCGCGGAGACTGGTATATTGATGTGCATAGTGTCACAACTGAAAATATAGAAGAAGCAAAGCTTTCAAAGGGAGAGTACTATGAAATTCCCTACCGGTCGCTGATCACCTTTGAGGTGGATAATCTGATTGCGGTCGGCCGCCATATTTCCAGTACGTTTCTGATGCAGGCTTCCCTACGGATCCAGCCGACCGTAAGGGATATGGGCCAGGCCGCCGGACTCGCCTGTGCTGTTTCCATCCGGGAAAAGGCGGACCTGAACAAGCTTGATGGCAGCATCCTGAAAAAGAAGCTATATCCTGTGGAGGGACAGTGAATGGAAAACGTCAGAGAAGTACATATCTTGAATCACACCCACTGGGACCGGGAATGGTATGAAACATTTGAAGAGTTCCGCTACAAGCTGAGGAACGGATTGCGCTATATCCAATCCTTGCTTGAAGAAGGGAAAATCGAAAACTTTTTCCTCGACGGCCAGACGATTGTCCTGGACGATTATCGTGAAGTGGTCGGGGAAGAGGAATATCAAAATCTTCTTTCTTATATAAAGGATGGAAAAATCGAAGCCGGCCCCTGGTATTTGCTGGCCGACGAGTTCCTTGTTTCAGGAGAGTCCATGATCAAGAACCTGGAGATCGGAACGAAGATGGCGAGAGCTGCAGGCTCATCCTGCGATATCGGCTATCTGCCCGATACCTTTGGCCATATCAGCCAGATGCCGCAGATTCTCAAGCAATCCGGCATCAGCACGGCTCTTATTTTCCGCGGAGCAGTTTCAGACCGCTTCGAAAATACATGGGAAGGGCCGGACAGCAGCAAGGTATTCACCTTTGTCCTCCCGCTGTTTGAAGGATACTATCAAACCTTCCTTAAGCATGAAGCTTACGTGGAAGAAGCAAAATCCTATCTGGAAGGCAGCTCTCCCTACCTCACACTTGGCAAAGCGCTTGTGATGAACGGAGCGGATCATACATTTACGGCTCCGGATTTACAGGAACGAATTAAAGGACTTGAAGAGCAGAATCCCGGGATCAAGTTCCAGCAGTCCTTGATGTCTGAATTCATAGAGTCCTATAAAGGAGAAGAGCCTGAGGGGAAAATCCATGGCGAGCAGCGTGATCCTTCCAAAATCTTTATTTTACCGGGCGTCCTGTCAACCAGGACTTATTTGAAGAACCAGAACCAGATGTGCGAGGACCAGGCAATCGGGGTGATGGAAGCACTGAACGTCTGGACGAACGCCAGCAGCCGGTCAGAACATTTTATGGAATATGTGTGGAAGCTTATTCTGCAGAACCAGCCTCATGACAGCATCTGCGGCTGCAGTGTAGATGAAGTCCATGATGAAATGGAGACACGGTCCAAAAAGGTGCTGGGCGCGATCCGCCAGTTCTCGCGGGATACCTTGAACGGCTTGTACCCTTTCGAGTTTTTGGACAGCAGAAAAGAGAATCCGTATCTCTATCTAATCAACAGCACACCCATTGCCGATATATATCCAGTCAGGGCAGCGATCAGAGTGCCTGCACAGCTCGACCGTGGATCCATCGAGCTCTATCAAGATGATGCCTCAATTGCTTTTGACATCATAAGCAGGGAGCAGCGGGAGGAATTCCTGCACGACATCCTGGCAGAGCCGCATTATGGAGAATACGTCGTTTATGAGGTTGCTTTTGAGATGCCATTTGACGGGGCAGAGATCAAGAGGGTGAAGATCGGGCTTGTGGAAAAAGAGGCACTTGCGGCTCAAGAGGTTCAAGCGGATAGCATTGAGAACGACTATTATAAAGTGGAATGGGACCGGCACGGACTGATTATCACAGACCTGGAAACAGGCAGGGTGCATCATGATCAGCACCAGTTCCTGTCATCCCTGGATGCGGGGGATACCTATAATTACTCTCCGCCGGTGAATGATTTGGAAAGCAGGGCGGTTCTTGCCCTGGTCAGGGATATCACCAAGGGGGAAACCTTCCAGTCTGCTGTCCTTGAGTATGAATTGACGCTGCCTGCTTCCCTGAATGAAAGCAGGACAGGAGCAAGCGTGGATACGGTCGCGAACCGGATGACCACCATTGTTACACTTAATAAAGGCAGAAGAACGATTGATTTTAAAACAACAGTCGAAAACAAGGCAAGAGACCAGAAGCTGCGTGTCGGCTTTGCAGCGGGCAGGGCGGATTACAGCTATGGGGACACGGCCTTTGATCTTATAAAAAGAGAAACTCTTCGCGAGAAAAATTTTGATATGCCCAAAAATAAGGAAGCCGTGATGAATCAGTATCCTTCTTATTCTTCAGCCATGGCGAATGAGCATCAGCTGGTGCACAGGGGCCTGCAGGAATATGAGGTGGATGGGTTTGAAGGGAATGATATGCTTTTCCTCACCATGATCCGGAGTGTCGGCTGGCTATCAAGGCGCGATCTCAGGACACGCGGAAACGGGGCGGGTCCGGGGTTCGAAACGCCAGGTGCTCAATGCCTCGGGACTTATGAGTTTGAGTACGGCCTTATTCTCGGCAGGGAGCATCACTCTCTGAACCATGCCAAAGTAATGCGGCAGCCGGTGCTCGTCCAGCAGTCGTGTGAGAAGAAAGAGGAGCAAAAACTCTTTAAGTTATCTTCCCATGGGATTGCATTTTCATCGTTTATGTTAAAAGAAGAAGATTCATTCGATATCAGGCTTTTTAATCCTTCTGATGAAGAAGCCAGTACAGCACTTGTTTTTGGCTTTCTGCCAACGGAAGTGTCGGAGGTTGATTTTACAGGGGAAACGGTCACTGGATTCACAGCGGAACGCGAATTGACTCTCTCCTTCCAGCCGAAGCAAATCAAGACCATTCGCGTAAAAAGAAAGGCCCATCCGCAAGGCCTCCTACTCCATCCCATGAAATAGAAGGTGATCGATATGAGAAAGTTTATTGCATTTGATATAGGCGGGACCTTGCTCAAATACGGCGTATTAGCCGAGGATGGAACCTTCATGGAAAAGTTCGAATCCCCGACTAAGGCATTTTTGGGCGGCACCGCCATTATAGAAAAAGTGAAGGAATTCGGAAAGAATCTGATGGCCCAGCATGAGATCAGCGGGATCTGCATCAGCTCTGCCGGGCAGGTTGATTCCAAAAAGGGTGAGATCCTTTATGCTTCAGACCTGATTCCTGAGTATACGGGAATGAAGGTGAAGCAGGAGCTGGAAAGCTGGTTCGGCCTGCCGGTCGAGGTTGAGAATGATGTCAACTGTGCCGGCCTTGCTGAATCCTGGATCGGTACAGGCAAGGATGCCAAAAGTCTTTTCTGCCTGACGGTCGGAACCGGCATCGGCGGAAGCTATATTCTCGATAACAAGCTGCACACGGGCCACAGCTTCAGCGGCGGGGAAATCGGCTATATCCCGATTGAAGGGGACCAGTTCCAGGAGCTTGCCTCAACAAGGACGCTGATCCGAAATGTCGCAAAGCGAACAGGCTTGGACGAAAGTGAACTCGATGGCAAGCTGATTTTTGAAAAAGCCCAGGCAGGGGATGAGGTGTGCAGAGAGGAAATCGAGCGGCTGGCCTATTATCTTTCTAAAGGGATTGCCACGATCGCCTATATGATGAATCCGGAGATGATCATCATAGGCGGAGGAATCACCGTTCAGAAGGACTATCTGTATCCGATCATCAAGAAGCATCTGAAAAAGGATATCATCGAGCCGATCTTGAGCCAGACGAAAATCGAGATTGCCCGGAACCTGAACGATGCCGGGATGATCGGGGCCCTGCGCCATTTCCTGCTGCAGGAAACCCTTCAGCCCTTGAAAAGCATCACCACGATGATCGAATCGAATAAGCATAAGCTCACCAAACGGGAAGAGCTGATTGCCAAATATATTATTTCAAATGTAGAATCGGTCCCGAACAAGACGATTTCCGAGCTGTCGAAGCAAATCAATGTATCAGAAGCGACCATTACCCGCTTCTGCCAGAAGCTGGAGTTTGGCTCTTATAATAAACTCCGCCTGATGGCCAAGGAAGCTTCTGTCAGCACAAGGCTGCATGAGCAGTCTGATATGCCGGGCCTCTCGGAAGTAAAAGAAACCTACTCCAGCATGCTGAAGAAGTTTGATGCGCTTCACATTGCGAATGATATGGATCAATTAAACAAACTTATCGCAAACTCTGAGCAGGTCTATCTCTACGGAATCAATGAAATGTCCCATGTTGCCGAGCAGCTTAAGTTTAAGCTGTTGAAGCTCGGAATCCGAGCCGATGCTTTTCTGACGCCTTACCAGATGGAGATGAGTGTCCAAACCCTTACAAGGAAAACGGCTGTGGTTGGACTGAACACGACCGGCTATGCCCAAGAGGTCATCGGCATGCTGGAGACGGCCAAAAAAGCCGGCTGCAAAACGATCGGGATCACAAGCCAGCAGGACTCTCCCCTGGCTCATGCCTCAGACTTGCGCCTGCTGATTCCGTCTGCCGGAGACATCGCCGGGGACAGCAGCTCGATTGAAGAGGTCTCAGCCTTCTATCTGGTAGACATCATCCTGAAGGAGCTCCAGGCCGGCTTGAAGCAGAAGGAACGGAAGGAAATCATTTAATCTATACTCGAGCAGGAGGGGAACGGCTATGAGGTCGGTTCCTGCTCCTGTTTTTTTGGAAAGGGAGTGGGGAGATGAACCTTTTTGATATGCCCCTTGAGGAGCTGCAGCATTACAAGCCTGCCCTGACCAGGCAGGATGATTTTGATGCTTTTTGGAAGCGGCGGATTTCAGAGAACAATCAATATCCGCTGAATATGGAAATGAAGGAGCGGGCTTATCCGGTTCCGGGAGTGAAGGTATATGATGTTTATTTTGACGGGTTCCGGAACTCCCGCATCCATGGGGTGTATGTTACACCGGAATCAGCGGAAACGGACACCCCTGCGGCAGTGATTTTTCACGGCTATAACTGGAACACGCTGCAGCCGCATTACAGCTTCAAGCACGTGATTCAGGGGATTCCTGTACTGATGGTGGAGGTGCGGGGGCAGAATGTCCTGTCTCCAGATAGAAATCATTATGGGAATGGAGGTCCGGGCGGCTGGATGACACTCGGCCTGATGGACCCTGATCAGTATTACTACAGCCTGGTGTATATGGACTGCTTCCGCAGCATTGATGCTGTCAGGGAAATGTCCGGGAAGAGAAGTGTGTTTGTTGAAGGCGGAAGCCAGGGCGGCGCACTGGCGATTGCCGCAGCCGCCCTGCAGGATGACATCCTGTTTGCGCTCGCCGACATCCCTTTTCTCACCCATTTCAGGCGTTCCGTCGAACTTTCCTCGGATGGACCTTATCAGGAAATTTCTCATTTTTTCAAGGTTCATGACCCCCTTCATCAAACGGAAGAGCGGGTATATCAGACGCTCAGTTATGTTGACTGCATGAACATGGCCAGCTTGGTGGGATGCCCAGTCCTTCTTTCAGCCGGTCTGGAAGACATCGTTTGTCCTCCATCCGGTGCATTTGCCCTGTTCAATCATCTCGGCGGGCCAAAGGAAATACGGGCCTATCCGGAATACGCGCATGAGGTGCCCGCTGTGCATGAAGAGGAAAAGCTGAAGTTTATGTCTTCCCTTCTAAAAAATAGAGAAAAGAGGTGCCGGCCATGAAAATCGTCTATCTGCCCATTGATGAACGCCCCTGCAATATCGGCTTTGTGGAGATGATTGCCAAGTCATCAAAAGAGATTGAATTAGCAGCACCGGATCTGGGACTGCTGGGCAGCAAACGGCATCCTGCCGATACAGAGGCATTATGGACCTGGCTTCAGGAAGCAGTAAAGGATGCCGATGCCCTCATTTTAAGCATTGATATGCTTGTGTATGGTGGACTGCTTCCTTCAAGGCTTCATTTTTTAGAGGAAAAAGCTGCTGATGTGTGGATGGAAAGGCTGCGGTCTTTAAAAGCGGACTATCCGGCACTCCCGGTCTTTGCTTCCAATCTGATCATGAGGACCCCAAAATACAGTTCCGGTGACGAAGAGCCGGATTATTATGAGCACTGGGGCCGCGAAATCTTCCTCCGTGCCTGGCTGTTGGATAAGCAGAACAGGGAAACGCTCACAGATGAAGAAAAACAGCAGCTGGAGGACATCAGCAGGAAGCTGCCTGGAGAATACATACAGGATTATGAAAACCGCCGCCGCTTCAACTTGTCTATTAATCTTAAAATGATTGAGCTTGTGGCTGAAGGAGTCATTGATTTTCTTTCCATTCCTCAGGACGACAGCGCGGAATACGGCTATACAGCGCTGGATCAGAAAGCTGTTGTTTCCAGGCGGGAGGAGCTCCGCCTTTACAAAAAAGTCCAGATGTATCCTGGTGCAGATGAAGTGGGAGCTACCCTGCTTGCGAGAGTCTACAACGAGCTGAAAGGGCAAAAACTCAAAATCTATCCTTTCTGGAGCAGCACGCTTGGCCCGCAGCTGATTCCTCTGTATGAGGACCGCCCTTTTGCCGAGAGCCTGAATGCCCATGTGATGGCGGCAGGCTGCCAGCTGACAGAGCAGCCGGATGAAGCAGACCTGATCCTGGCCATCAATACGCCGGGACGGGTGATGCAGGAGTCATGGGAACAGGGCAAAAAAGATATCACCTACACAAGCTTCCGGAACATGCTGACCTTTGTAGATAAAATTAAAAGATTTATAGAGGACGGAAAAAAAGTCATCATTTCAGATTCTGCCTATGCTAATGGCGGTGACCGCGAGCTGATTGTCCTGCTGGATGAAGAAGAAGTGCTGGATAAGCTTCTTTCCTACAAAGGCTGGAACACGAACTGCAATACGCTCGGTACGACGATTTGCCAGGGAGTCATCGGACTTCAAGGCGATCCGGAAACCATCAGGGAGAATATTATTTACCATCTGCTGGATGATTATTTCTACCAGGCGGAGATCCGGATGGAAATGGTCTCGGATTTTCTCCCGCAGCATGAGTTGGACTATTTTAACTTAAAAGAGTCAGCCCAGCATGTGAATGTAGAGCGCGACCGGAGAATGACTGACCGCTTCAAACAGCTGATCCTGAATAGCTTCAAAGAAAGAGAGCTTGCTAAGGTCACCACCTTTGCGCCATGGAACCGGATGTTTGAATGCGGACTATCTTTTACAAGGAGTGAGAAAAATGCTGGAGGTAATTAAAGGCGGACTGGTCGTCTCGTGTCAGGCACTGGAGGATGAACCGCTGCATGGGCCGGAAATCATGAAGCGCATGGCCGATGCGGCCAAAAGAGGCGGCGCATTGGGCATCCGTGCGAACGGGATAGAGGATATTAAGGCGATCAAGGAGTATGTGGACTTGCCCATCATTGGAATCATCAAGCGGGAATATGAAGGGTCCAATGTCTATATTACACCTACATTAAAAGAAGTCGAAGAGCTCGCCGAAGCCGGAGTCGACCTCATCGCTGCAGATGCCACGAGCCGGCTTCGACCCGGGGGAATGGACCTCATCGCATTTATGCAGGAAGCAAAAGTGCGCTTCCCCCATCAAAAGTGGATGGCAGACTGCGCCACCATTGAAGACTGTATCCGCGCAGAAGAACTCGGCTTTGACTGCGTCGGAACCACCATGCACGGATACACAGAGGAAACAGCAGGAAAAAAGCTTTACCACAATGACTTTCAGTTTTTAAAAGACGTTGCTGCAGCCGTTAACGTGCCGGTGATTGCTGAGGGGAATATCCTTACACCGGATATGGCCGGGGAAGTATTGAGGCATGGAGCACACTCCGTTGTGGTGGGAGGAGCAATTACGAGGCCGCAGCAGATTACGGAGCGGTTTGTGGCGGTGATAGAGGAGCAGTAGAAAACGGTGACAGGCACCTCCCGAAAAATCTTGTTTCACAGACTGTTTCATGAGAGAGCTGGAGTAGGGAGAGGTTCATAGGATCTGCAGTCCCTCTTGCGTGTGAGCACCATCTCATGGTTTGTAATAGACTGCTTTTATATAAGGAGGCCATATATTATGAAGGAACCTTTATTTTTAGAACCGGTTTTTCAGGAACGTATATGGGGAGGGACGGCTTTAAGGAATACTTTCGGTTACTCTCTTCCCTCTGACCAGACAGGGGAGTGCTGGGCAATTTCAGGGCATCCAAACGGGCAAAGCAAGGTAAAGAACGGAGTCTTTGCCGGCAGGACAATTGGCGATCTATGGGAAAACACCCGCGAATTGTTCGGAAGCTATTCTTCTCCGGTGTTTCCCTTGCTTACAAAGATCCTGGATGCGAACGCTGACTTGTCGGTCCAGGTCCACCCGGATGATTCTTATGCGGTAGAGCATGAGAATGGAGAGATGGGCAAGACGGAATGCTGGTATATCATAGACTGCGATGAGGAGGCCGAGCTGATTTTCGGCCATACGGCCCAGACGAAGGAAGAGTTTATTGAGCATGTTGAGAAGGGCAATTGGAACGAGCTTCTGCGCCGCGTATCTGTTAAGCCTGGCGATTTTTTCTATGTGCCGAGCGGAACGATCCATGCTCTCTGCAAAGGGACTCTGATCCTTGAAACGCAGCAAAGCTCTGATTTAACCTATCGTGTGTACGACTATGATCGGAAGGATGCGGAAGGAAATACACGTGAACTCCATATTGATAGATCAATAGCCGTTACTACTATTCCGCATCAATCAGCAAGAGTTGAGCCGACTGTGGAAAAACATGGGGATGCTGAAATAAAGAGGTTTGTTGAAGCTGAATATTTTACAGTCTATAAATGGAATCTTGAGGGTAAGGCCAGCTTTGAACAGGATAAGCCATTCCTCTTAGTCAGCGTGCTGAACGGTAGTGGGGTCCTTAAGGCAGATGGAAAGGTCTATACCTTTGAAAAGGGAGATCATTTTATTCTTCCAGCCGGCTTTGGAACGTTTGGAGTAGAAGGTCAGGCGGAATTAATTGTTTCCCACGTATGAATCGGAGTAATTAGTCTGAATTTAGCGCAAATTATTGTTAGCGCTAACATATAGTTGGTTTTGCTGTATAAACTCTAGTAATCTATCTGAAAAAATTAAAATTCTAATCATCCAATTTTAAACGGTAACGGGGGGAATGATATATGCTAGGAGCGATTGAAGCCGGCGGTACGAAATTTGTCTGTGCTGTCGGAGATGAAACCGGGAGGATTGCTGATTCTATCCAGATCCCGACCACTGTCCCGGAAGAAACCCTGGCAGCAGCCATCTCATTTTTTAAACAATATGAGATTGATGCCATTGGCATCGGATCTTTTGGCCCGATAGATGTTAACCATGATAGCCCGACGTACGGCTATATCACATCCACTCCGAAAACGGCATGGAAAAACTACCCGTTCGTCGAAACAGTCTCACAAGCGTTTGGCGTTCCAGTCGGCTTCAACACAGATGTGAATGCTGCTGCTTTGGGCGAGGCGAGGCTGGGGGCCGCTAAAGGGCTGGACAGCTGTCTTTATATTACAGTAGGAACAGGCATCGGGGCAGGTGCCGTGGTAAACGGGCAATTGCTTCAAGGCATTTCCCATCCGGAAATGGGGCATATCCTGCTCCGCCGCCATCCTGAGGATGCTTACCAAGGCAAATGTCCTTATCATGGCGACTGCCTTGAAGGCCTCGCCGCCGGACCGGCTATAGAAGAACGCTGGGGAGCTAAAGGAAAAGATTTAGTAGACCGGAAAGAGGTCTGGGACCTTGAAGGATACTATCTCGCCCAGGCACTCATGCAATACATCCTCATCCTCTCGCCAAAGAAAATCATCCTTGGCGGAGGCGTCATGAATCAGTCGCAAGTATTTGATTCTATATACAAGTACTTGCTGGAGCTTATGAAGGATTATATCCCATTGCCGGAACTGGTGGATTATATCGTGAAGCCGGGGCTTGGGGACCGGGCGGGGATAATAGGGGCGCTGTTGATGGCAGCGGAGCGGTAGAAGTGGTGACAGGCACCTCCCGAAAAATCTTGTTTCACATAATGTTTCATAGAGGGGCGGCAGGTTCATGGAGATTATCTTTCACTCTCCTTTTACTCCCATATCAAATGCTGCCCTCAATCCTATGATTCCCCCTTATACACCTATCCTGAGAGAAATAGAAAATGAAAACATATATTATTCAAATTATTAGCTTGCTTGTTTGTCAATAGTAAAATACAATCATAATTGTGGAAAAATAAGGGGGATTCGATTTGAGAAGTGTGAAATTAGTATTATCTTTATTTGTGCTGATGTTAGTTTTTGCTTTTAGTACCAGCAGTACCGAAGCTTCCAGCAAGATTTCTATCTATCTTGATGGAGAAAAGCAAGCATATAGTAACAAAGCGGTGATCAGCCAAGGTGCAGTTCTTGTTCCATTAAGAGGGATATTCGAAGCTTTAGGAGCAAAAGTTAACTGGAATCAGCAAAACAGCACGATAGATGCTGCAAAAGGCGATATAAAAGTTTGGCTGAAAATTGGTTCTAGAAATACAAAAGTTAATGGAAAAGCTGTGTCCATTTCTGTTCCTGCTCAAGTAAGAAATGGAAATACCCTTGTTCCTTTGCGTTTTATTAGTGAATCCTTAGGAGAACAGGTCAGATGGAATAACGCTACAAAAACAGTGAAAATCGGTTATGATGCAGCAGCTTCCGCAATCGGAACTTACGAAGGGTGGTACGTGGCCGGTCAAGGGAAAACAGGATTGACATTAAAGATTGAAGATACTACAGCTATCTTTAAATTTTACCCTTTATCTGAAAATCCAGGTGTAAAATCCGGCGAATTCGAAATGGATTATGAATATAATGAAGATATAGGCTATATTGAACTGAAATATAAAAAGTGGATTAAACAGCCAAGCGGCTATAACAGTGTAGGGATGTCAGGAATAATTGAAAATGGAATCTTTAAAGGAGCGCTTACAAATACGGAGGCCAGCTCTGGGGATTACGGCAAGGTATATTTAGAACGAGTAGAATAGTACCTCAAATAACAAAAAGACAGAACTAATCCTTACGAAGGAATCGGTTCTGTCTTTTTTTATCCAGGAAATAATAGATTCTTTAAACTTTCTCAATAGACGAAGATTTATTTCTGCTTCTACCGATAAATATCCCGGCTGCCAGCCCAACAAAAGATCCAATCGTAAGTATCCCCAGCTCAAAAGCGTCAAAATAATGGTAAGAGGTGAGTGAATTATTCTTGATTCTCCAAAGGATAAATAAACCATATGATAGGACATAGCCAGTAATAATCCCTAAAAGACTTGCATTAAGATTAAACCAGGAAGGTTTTCTTCGCATGATTAGGTAACCTATCACAATAAAGATTGGAGGGAATATATAAATGCGATCAATGATAAAATTGCTGATTTCTAATAATAAGGTTGGCGGCACATCTGGAGCAAAATGGTTTGCTCTGTTGAAGCTTAAATAATAGCAATTTGATAGCCAATTTAACAAGAGGCTTGTCCAGATGCTTACCAGTGAAATGAACAAAAGCTTTTTGATATTCCATTTTTTATATAATAGAGTAAAAGTGACGGTTAGTGTTAAAAAGACCAATGGTGCTACGAACATGGTCATAATGATCAGAAACGCTAATGAATCCAGACCTTCTCCCCCATCCGGATAATCTTCAATCGGTAACAAAAAAGAATATCCTAAAACCCCCAAATAGAAAATGATCGTCACAATGATGCTTGTTGCCAAAGATGTTAAAAACCTCATAAATTTCCTCCGTTTACAATAATAGTTTAATTTTACACTAAAATATGTTATTATTCACTAAATGATTATTATATTCCATAATTAGATCATGCGGTTTTTACTGAACAATTACCTATTAAAGGTTAATAAAGTTATTACATAATAAGATGTGTTAGGAAGAGGAAAGTAATGATAAAGAAGAATATAAACATATTTGCGGCGGGCAGCAGTATCTTATTAATCCTATATACATTGTATGGTTTGATTGTGGGGAATAAACTCTTTGGGTTAGTACCATATGGTTTTTTTGCGATTATTTTCGTATTTTCGATCATTTGTTTATTTCAAAAAAAGTGGATTGCCATTACTATTCAAATAGTAACGCTGGTGGTAGTGATTGTTCTGCTGCCTATGGTACAAACAGAAATGAACTTTTATGTTTATAAAAATGATAGAGAAAAAATCATTAGCATGTTAGTGAATGGAGAGATAAAGAAGAAAGATGGCGGGAATGGAACTTTCTTTTACCCTACTCCCCCGCAATATAAGAACGCAGTGAAAACCCAATCGATAAGAGCGGGCATGCATTCAAAAGATGAATATTATGTTTATTTTGAATCAGTGGAATCCCCGTTTTGGGATATGGTTGGCTGGCAGGAAGGGTTTATATATTCCTCCACAGGAAAATTTCCAAGCCCAAAGAAATTTGATTATTATCAGGAGTACAAGAAAATAGACGACCACTGGTATTATATAGCGGAGGATAGTGACCGGTTTGAGAAGGGCTGCCGGTTTTTGTGTGAGTGATTAAAAATGAATGTTATAAATTAGAGCCGAAAGTACGCATGTCTCGTATTTTCGGCTCTTTTTGCTTTTTCGAAACTTTTAATCAGGAGGTACGACTAATGTAGTAAAGAGGTGAGGCTTTTGAAAAAGTTAATATTTATAGGAGCTTGTTCAATTTTTTTAGCTGCCTGTAATATAACGGACAAAGAAGTTACCGAAGAAGTTTTAGATGTTAAGGAAGATGTTGAACCAGCAGGAATATCTAAAGAAGTTGAAAACGGACATTTTAAGCTGGTTGTAAAAAGTGAGAAACAAAACTTTGCGTTGGATGAACCAATTGTAGTGACAGCGGAGCTCCATTACTTAGGTTCAGAACAAGAAATGAGCGTTTATTCAAATGCCACTTTAATTGACTATCAATTACTTAGTGATGACGGGAATTTTGAATTATCAAGTGAAGGTGTAGATACTGCTAACAAGTTTGTTATACCGAAAAATCAGCCCTATATAGAAACATTCGAATTCGATAAAAAAGATGAATCGTTCGGAAGCTTGTTAGATTCAATGGCTGCAGGGAGCTATACAATGAAAGTTGAGGCATCATATGGGGTGGAAGGTAGTCAAGATGAAGAAGATTTGGCCACTGAAATAAACTTTGAAGTTGGCGGATTGGACTAATTGCATTTTCTTCAATAAATGTGCCTTTCAGAAGCAATCAGTTATAAGGAGTTATGCTGATATTGAAGTTATTTGCAAACTTGTAAAGGCAAATTCAGTTAGGTTTAGCTTCCGTCGAATTTGATCATACTTTCTAACAGTATCAATGGACGGGAGTGCTGCCTAATGAATAATGATGAAGGAAGCTTTGTGATAGGAATGTATTGGGGTGTACTGTTGAGTGTGCTATTATGGGTTAGTTTTTTTGGTTGGGTTAAGCTGGTTTGGAAGTTGGTGATATAGGTTAAGTGGTGTTTGTTACCAGCTTTATAAACTTATCCTTTAGTTGTGTGCTTATGGGGCATGCTTTTTTTTTGAGGAATAGACACTTGTATACGGACAGAAATCGCGAATATATCAAAGAAGAACAAGCAAGACAGTATAGGGAATAATGAAAGTCATTGCCTCAAATTTTTTAGCCCTTAACTATTGGTTATCTATGAATAAAAGGAAAATGAGTAGAGTTTTATGATTGGGAAAAAATTGACTAAAATTAAGTATTTTTTATGTTTTCATAATTTAATTGCGGTATTATACCTTTCTACTAATAAATTTTGTTGGGAAAATCATATTTTTTAGCGCTTACTCTCTCCTTTTTTACTATAATTTTCCTTTGTTTATCAAAATCTAGTGACCTAGAATAAACATTGTACTAAAAATTGTAAGAAATCAGAAGGGAGCAAAAAATGAAAAGAAATAGTAAATTTTTGTCTTTGTCTCTTGTCTTTCTCATGTTGTTGTCTTTTTTTCCTGTCTCAAAGAGCAGTGCTGCTACAGGTTATTTTATTATGCCTGCCCAGGGTACATTAAGCTCGGGATTTGGTTATAGATCTTACGATAACAAGTTTCATAAAGGGATCGATATTTCCAATTCTACTTCTGTTCCCATCAAGGCTGGCAGAGAAGGAACAGTCATCAAATCCTATTATTCATCATCTTATGGCAATGTTGTATTTCTAAGGCATACTATTAACAATACCCAATGGCAGACAGTATATGCTCATATGTCAAGCCGGTCCGTTAATGTTGGGCAGATTGTAACTACCGGTCAGACACTAGGTTATATGGGTAATACTGGTCAGTCAAGTGCCCAGCATCTACACTTTGAAGTTCATAACGGGGCATGGAATGAATCAAAAAGCAATGCTGTAAATCCAATAGACTATATTACAGATGGAACCCCAATACCTTCTCAGCCGCCTTCAATTACAATTGAAGATATTAAACCGAATCTTAATTTAAACACCAGGCTGGGGGCAGTTCGAAACTTTGAAACAACCGTAATTCGGACAGGTCCAGGAGCATCCTATTCAATCAATACCTCCTTGGGTAATAAGGGTTATGTAAATCCTAAAGACCAATATTTAGTTTCAGATTACAGCAATGGATGGTATAAAATCGCAACTAATGGCTGGGTCTATTCAGAACATTTTGTTTACAGGCCAACTAACTCTATTAGTATAACTTTAAATGGAACCAATTCCGGAACTATTGCGACTCCTAAACAAGTAACAATTGAAGGAATTAAAGTAAAACCTGATTTAAATTTAAACAGGCAATTAGGTGTAGTCAGGGGCATTGAGACATCCGTAATCCGAACTGGTCCGGGTGCAAGCTATCCGATTAATTCTGATGCAGGTTATGATGGATACGTAAGTATAGAAGATCAATATCTTGTATATGAATACAGCGATGGCTGGTATCGCATTGGCAATAATGCATGGGTCTACTCAGAACATAACAATTACCGTCCAGCATTAGATGTTCAGATGCAATAATGATGAACGAAGAGCCGATACGTATCGGCTCTTCGTTTCGTTTTATAGTGGTGACAGGTACCACCCGAAAAATCTTGTTTCACGGAGCTGTTTCACGCATATAACTGCATTCAGGCAGGCCTTTTTTTGCTCAATTATAGTTTTTCTTTAGGTAACCAAAATGTCGGGTTTATGCACTTCAAAAACAGTTACCAATTATTTCTTGTTTTATAGTAAACTTACACTATAAATAATAGGGGGAGATATAATTGAGGATTATTAGAATTGCCGTAATGCTGTTGGTTTTATTATCCGGGTTATCTTTGAGCTTTACTCAAACAGAAGCTTCCGGGGATGTTTCTGCCTACATAT
This sequence comes from Bacillus infantis, assembly GCF_020171945.1. Lineage (GTDB taxonomy): Bacteria > Bacillota > Bacilli > Bacillales > Cytobacillaceae > Bacillus_AB > Bacillus_AB infantis_A. Next base: position 29,270 of record NZ_JAIVAP010000011.1, read on the forward strand.
TTAATGGAGAAAGACAGCATTTTAACAACCAGGGAATTATTAAGAGTGGGACAACTCTAGTTCCTTTAAGAGGAATATTTGAGGCGTTAGATGCAGATGTTAAATGGAATCAAAAAGACAAAACCATTCATGCGAGTAAAGGAAATACAAAAGTTTGGTTAAAAATAGGATCCAGGACGGCGAAAGTAAATGAAAAAGCTTTTACTATATCCGTTCCAGCCCAAATAAAGGATAATCAAACACTGGTGCCCTTGCGTTTCATAAGTCAATCTTTAGGAGAAAAGGTCAGTTGGAATAACGCTACTAAAACTGTGATGATAGGGAACGCTGAAGCCGGGGCTGACCCATGGCTGGGCCAATATTATAATCCATGGTATACAGGGTCCGGAATGCTGACAGATCTATATGTATATGAAAAAACACCTGAAACGATCTCTTTTGTATCTCAAACAGGCTTTCGATATGATCCAACTGGCGGAGAATTATATGGTTACCAGATGCCGTGGGAATTTAATGACTTCTATGGGAAAGCCTATTTGCTTTCTGATGATAGTGCATCTTTCACAAGCGGAAGCTGTAAAGCCATATTACAATTAGATGGCGGTAACATTCGTGTCAACCAGGTATCATCAGCAGGAAGCTGCGACTTTACGGGTCTGGGAATGTACGACGGTGATGAATACTCTGCCTATCAAAAGTTTAGGTGACAGGTACCACCCGAAAATTCTTGTTTCACAGTTATGTTTCACAACTTGTTTCAGTAAAAGGAAAAGCCTGTCTTGCCAGCTGCAAACTCATGGCATGTTTTTTATATACAGTACAGGACAATTGGATCATAGAATTTCAAGTATTCTATTCTCCTATTATTCCTTAATATACAAGGACAGGAAGGAAGCACGGGTGACTGTGCTTCTATTTTTAGGAAGCAGTAGAACCGCCTTACGTCATCTGGTACTATTTAACTATAAAGGGGGAGTTTGGGTGTTTTGTAATCAATGTGGCGAGAAGCTGCCGGCAGAGTCTAAATTCTGTGCGAATTGTGGGGCTCCTGTTGCCAAGCCTGAGAAGGAAGTGAAGGAAGATGGCAGTAGCCGTCCGGCTTTCCCTGAGGAAAATGGGCTTGCAGCTGCTGATGAAAGTCTGTCCGAAGGGCGTACAGACGATACAGATGAAGTTAATACAACGGAGGTCAATGCAGAAACCTCTCGTTCCGAACGAAAGCGTTTCACCTTTATGGGTGCTCTTCCTGTCGTTTTTCCTCTAGTCAGCATCCTTTTGGTCGCTTTCGGGCTATCTTACTATTATATTCAGGAAAAAGAAGTTAACGCGGAAGTTCTGGACCTAAAGAAGTCGGCTGAGGAAACAGCTTTGAAGGGAGACTATGAAGCTTCCAAAAAGCTGCTGGAACAGGGGATTTCCAAGCGTCCTGCTTATACCGCTCTTCAGGATGACCTTGAATTGGTCAATTTGGCTTTAGAACTGGAGGGATTTCTTGATACAGCAAGCAGCAAAATTCAAAAAACGGAGTTTGATGCAGCTTCGAAGGGACTGGCAAGTCTAAAGAGCAAAATAAGCGGGTCAAAAAGTCCTCTGTTTGAGCCTTTTACAGCTAAGGTCGAAGAAAAAGAAGTGCAGATTGCTGTTGGCACAATCAAAAAGGAATTGAACGGACTAAAGACAGTGGATGAGTTGGCAGGGAAATTGAGTATATTGGCCACATTGCCGGAAAAAGAAGCCACCCCGGTAAAAACGGAGATTTTAAATAAAATTATCCAAATCAGCACGGATGATGCCGAGGGGAAATTAAAAAGCAAACAGTTCACAGACGCTTTTTCTGTTATCGATAAAGGTTTAGAGTACGCCTCGAATGACAAGAAGCTTTTGGCATTCAGGGACCGGGTCGAGCAGGAAAGGGCAGCTTTTGAACAGGCAGAGCAGCAGCGGATTGAACAGGCGATGGAAGCTGCAGCCCAGGAAGATTTGAAAAATAGAACTGCTGCAGTAGAGTCTTTGGGGCTGACAGCAGAAGTTGATGAGTACGGCGATCTCTATGTAACCGGGGAAGTGAAGAACATCGCGACGGCATCAATCAGCTCCGTGACAATCTACTATTCCATTTACGATGAAAACAATAGCTATATTGCTGAGGGATCAACTACTGTCTATCCATATTATTTGGAGCCGGGAGAGTCAGGGACCTTTGATGACGTGTATTATGGAGTCTATCAAAATGTGACTGTGAAAATTGACAATATAACCTGGTACTTAAATTAAGAGGGTGAAAATATGAAAAAGTGGTTTATCAGTATCGCTTCCGTCGTTGTAATTTGCGGCGGCGGCACATACGGCTATTTTTATATGAAAGACTCAATGCCCAAAAAGCTAACCGCACCATCTGCCTTTGCAGCTAAAGCGGATCCGGCATCCAAGGAGACAGAAACACCAGAGGACTTGAAAGGAATCATTCATAATACTCAGAAGCTTGTTGTGAAAATAGAATTGGATGATGGCTCATTGGGCTCCGGCTTCCTCTATAACGACAGAGGAGACATTGTGACAAACGCCCATGTTGTGGCAAATGCCAGCAAAGTGAAGGTGAAAACCTCCGATTCACGGGAATTTTCCGGAGTCGTGATCGGCGTAAGCAGTGAGACAGATATTGGGCTTGTCAGGGTTCAGGGGCTGGAGGGGACTGAGCCTCTTAAAATCGCCCGCGACCGCAAAGGCGAGGTTGGGGATGAGGTTCTGGCGCTTGGCACTCCGCTTGGACTTGAGAATACGGTAACCACCGGAATTATCAGCGGCGTGGACCGGGATTTTGTGCTGGAGCCTTTCAAATATGAGGATGTTTACCAAATATCTGCCCCGATTGCTCATGGCAATAGCGGAGGTCCTCTGATTGACAGCAAGACCGGGGAGGTCCTGGGCATCAACTCAGCCGGGATGGACGAAGGCAGCATCGGATTCAGCATCCCGATCAACAGTATTCTGCCGCTTATTGAAGGCTGGTCCAAGTCTCCAATGACCAATGTTGCTGATGTTGCCATTGCAACAGACCAGTATAGCTATGAGGAGGAAGAATACTCAATCGGTGATTATGCATCATACCTTGTTGAATATTTTTACGACTGCCTTAACCAGGGAGATTATGTTACCGCCTACTCCCTGATCGGAAGCAGCTGGCAATCCTCCATCACCTATGAGAAATTTCGGGAGGGTTATTTGAACACAGAGTCAGTTTCTATTGATGATCTCACCGCCAGCACGGATGGTGATCATGCAACTGTAGTCGCCATCATCTCTGCTGATGAACGAAAAGACGGAGGAGCTGCCTACAGCAAATACAAAGTGACATATAAAATAGGGTACGAAAATGATCAGCTTAAACTTATTTCTGGTGAGGGAGAGAAGATTGAGTGACTGGTAGTGGGATGGTAGAGGTGGTAGTGGTGACAGGTACCTCCCGAATAATCTTGTTTCACAGCCATGTTTCATAAGTTTGTTGTTAGGAGCCGGAGGGGACAGATTGACTGTCCCTCTCTAGCTTTAAGAGCATTTAATCAAACGATTGATTAAGAAGTATCACCTAAAAAGGGAGCGGGATGATGAGCCTGTCCCTCCGTTTCTGCCTTCATCTCTGCTCAGTGTAAACCCAATCGTCTTCAAAGCGCTTTCCAGGCTTGCCTCGGTTTTTACTGATTTCAAATCTGTATTTGTGCTGATTGCGTTTAACGCCAAGTCAGGCCTGATACCGGTAAGTATGGGGGTTACGCCTATCAGGCTCAGCATATTGGCAACTTTTAAAAGGGATGAGCTCACCATATCGTTGATTTGGAGAATCCCTGACAGATCAATGATTAGATACTCAAGTGACAGGCTCTCGCTCTTGGTGAGGGCCAATTCTATGATGGTCTCCAGCCGGAATTCATTGATATTGCCTATGATTGGAAGGATGGCCACTCCTGTAGTGATCGGGACTAGCGGTGCTGACAGTGTTTGAATCTGCCTGTTCGCATCATCGAGCTCCAGTACATAGGAGAGCAGAGAGCTCATCGTCTCAAACAGCTCCACATGTTCTTCAGTGAGCTCAAAGGTTTCCGTATCCAGTCCGCAGATGGTTCCGTAATTTCTCCCATCCTCATAAAAAATAGGAAGGCCTACAAAGCTGCCGCTTCCTAAATTCCGGGTCACATTTAGAGCATGTGATAAATCGCTTTTTGTAATATCAGGAATGAACAGAACCTTCTTGCCGTGATCCACACTCAGTTTGCAGAAGGTTTCCTCAAAAGGAAGAGTATCTCCTTCCCTCAGCAAAGTATCCCCATGATTAACAACCTTAACAATCTCATTTGTCCTTTGATCATTTTTAGCTATGAATAGTGTGTTTATATTTAAAATCCTGCTCATCATCCTTAGGATGCTGTCCGCTGCTTCGTCGAAATTCATGAACTTGCTGTAAGAAAAAACATTTGAATTCATATGTATTTGTACCCCTCAATCCTAAAATAAGCCTCAACTAAGTTTTTACCACTCCTATAGGCGGATAAACCTATACAAGCATATTAATCTTTTCAAAAGAAAAAGCTGACTCGAAAAGCGATGAGTCAGCTTTTTTTACTAATGCTATAACGCAGCCATTCCGCCGTCGATGCGATATTGGGAGCCAGTGATAAATCTGCTGTTATCTGAAGCAAGGAATACCACCAGGCTGGCAATATCTTCACTTTCGCCATAGCGGCCGAGCGGTATGCCCTGAGCAAACTGCTCTTGAGCTCCTTCAGCATTATCCGGAGCAAATCCGGCCTCAAGCGAACGCATCATGCGTGTATTAACAGGTGATGGATGGATCGAGTTAACACGGACATTGAAGGGAGCTGCCTCAAGTGCAGCCACTTTTGTTAAGCCGACGAGCGCATGCTTGGATGTAACATAAGGTGCAACCCCAGGTGTTCCGCCAAATCCCGCAACAGAAGAAGTATTAATGATGCTTCCGCTCTCCTGCTTGGTCATGACAGGCATAACATGCTTCAGCCCCAGAAAGGCACCGGCTACGTTCACGTTTTGGACCTTCAGGAAGTCTTCCAAATCTGTTTCTGCAATAGGCTGAACCTTGCCTTCAATTCCTGCATTGTTAAAGAAAATATCAATTCTGCCAAAAGCCTCAACAGCCTTTTGAACATAATTCTTTACATCAGCTTCTTTTGTCACATCTCCCTGTACAGCAATCACTTCACCCAAAGAATCCAATTCAGCTTTTGCCTCATCCAGGGATTCCTGGAACAGGTCCACAATCACGACTTTAGCTCCTTCATTCAAAAACTGCTTAGCCGTTTCTTTTCCGATGCCGCCTGCTCCGCCGGTAATAACCGCTGTTTTGCCGTTTAATCTTGCCATGTTAGCTCCTCCTTTAAATAGATGTATTATTTCTGACTATTCAGGATAGTAGCTTGCAGGTTTAGTGTAGCAATTACTTCTTCGTATTTGTAGTAATAAGGGTCGGGTTTCATAGCTTTCTGCTTAGTAACGCGATAAATGTAAATTATTTTCCATAATACATTCGTACCACTTTCTGAAAAAATAATTCAAAAAATTCCTAAAAGTATTGATATTTTATTTTGTTTTCCATAGAATACTAGTTAAGCGCTTACAAAAATTTCGAAAGGAGTGAGAGTTTGGATTTTCCGAGAATGAAAGTGGTCGGTGTTATGTCGGGTACCTCTTTGGATGGGATGGATATTGCCATTGTTGATGTGCAAAAAGTGAACGGCAAGATGGAATTTGAGCTGGTTTTTTTTACAACGATTCCTTACGAGAAAGAACTGAAAGCCCGCCTGGAAAAGGTGGTTGTCCCGAATACCTTATCTCCTGAAATTTCGTCAATGAATATGCTGTTGGGGGAAGTGTTTGCAGATGGTGTGTTAGCTGCCATCAAGGAATCCGGAATTGATGTGTCGGAGATTGACCTGGTCAGCTCACATGGACAGACCGTATTCCATGATCCGGTTTATAAGGAGAACGATCCTTATTACCGGCCAAACACACTGCAAATCGGTGACATATCAGTCATTGCCGAAAGGACTGGAATCCCTGCGGCCGGCGATTTCCGGACACGTGATGTGGCAGTTGGCGGACAGGGTGCCCCGTTAGTTCCTTTCCTGGATTACATCCTGTTCAGGTCGGAAGAGTCGGGAAGGGTACTCGTCAATATTGGAGGAATATCCAATATCACCGTGCTTCCTAAGAATGCTTCCGGTGAAAAAGTGACTGCTTATGATACCGGGCCAGGGAACATGATTATAGACGCATTCACTGCCTGGCATACCAATGGAGCCCAAAGCTATGACAAGGACGGAAATCTTGCTGCAAGCGGAAAGGTTGATCAGGAGTGGCTAAAGGAGCTGCTGGAGCATCCTTATTACAAAGAAGCTCCTCCTAAAAGCACAGGCAGGGAGCAATTTGGCATCGAGTATGCGAAGGATCTATGGGATCAGGCAGAAAGCAGAAATATATCGGAATTAGATAGGATTGCGACTGCAACAGCGCTGACGGCTGTTTCACTTGGAAAAGCACTCGAGAAGCACATCAAGGACGATGGTGTGAAAGAAATCTATATCAGCGGCGGCGGGCTTAACAATACCAGCTTGATAAAAGGGCTGAAAGATTACTTGCCGGAAACGGTGAAAATCGCTTCTACTAAGGAGCTTGGCATCAATAGCGATGCAAAAGAAGCAATAGCTTTTGCGATATTCGGATATCTTTGCTACCACAAGCAGCCTAATAATTTACCGGCGGCTACCGGGGCATCCAAAGAAGTAATCATGGGCAAGATCGCCTGGTAAAGCGATTTTTTAAAACTTATCAATACAATTAGGATGGTAGGTAAATGGAAGATTTAACAAAACTGGCAACAGAAATGCATAACGATAAATCCACGGCGCTGGACAGTATGCCGACGATTGAAATACTGAGACTTATGAACGAAGAAGACTCTTTCATCCCACAAGCAGTCCAGGAGGTACTACCGGAAATTGAAAAAACAGTGGAAGCTGTTGTTGCTTCGTTCCGGAAAGGCGGAAGGCTGTTTTACACAGGCGCAGGTACAAGCGGGCGGATGGGTTTGATGGATTCGGTAGAATGTCCGCCAACTTTCAGTACAGACCCCGAAATGGTTCAAGGCATCCTGGCAGGGGGCGACCGGGCTCTCATGAAAGCGGTGGAGGGTGCCGAAGATAATGAACAGCTTGGTCAGGAGGACCTCCAGGCACGTGGCTTAACTGCCAATGATGTTGTCATAGGGATTGCAGCAAGCGGCAGGACCCCTTATGTGGTAGGAGCCCTTCAATATGCACGTTCAATTGGCGCTATAGCAGTAAGTCTGACCAGTAATAGAAATGCTGAAATAAGCAAGCATGCTGACATTAGGATTGAAGTGGAGACAGGGCCTGAAGTCCTGGCAGGGTCGACCCGCCTGAAAGCAGCGACTGCCCATAAGATGATATTGAATATGATCAGCACTGCCTCCATGGTGAAAATGGGAAAAGCTTATAAAAATTTAATGGTTGATGTTAATGCTTCCAATTTTAAACTGAAGGAGCGGGCGAAGAAAATCGTCTGCGAGGCAACCGGGACTGATTATCAAACAGCATCAAAGGTTCTTGAGAAGACCGAATATTCAGTTAAACCAGCCATCGTAATGCTTCTCTCCGACGTTGTGTATGAAGATGCGCTGCAGCTATTGGCAAAAGCGGATGGATTTGTCCGGGGGGCCGTGGAGCAGGTACATCATGGTTAGCTTGAATGATGAAAATTCTATGAATTCTCTTGAAAAGAGTGTCAGCCACATATTCCAGAAATACATGGATAAAGATTATATGGCCGGCGGTGTTTGCCTTGTTAAGCAGAATGATAAGGAAATATTGTTCAAGGCTTATGGCAAGCGAAACTCGTTGACGCGTGATGCAGTCACCATCGATACAGTATTTGACCTGGCAAGTGTAACGAAAATTATCACCTCAACATTGATTTTAAAGCTGGCAGGCCAAGGCCGATTGTCCTTGGATACAACCTTAGGACACTGTCTTCCAGCAGCGGCCAGCAACAATATACTGGCGCCTCTCACAATCAAACAGTTACTAACGCATTCTTCAGGACTGACAGCCTGGCATCCCTTCTATACAGAACTGCCAAACCATAACCTCTATGAGATTTTAAACTCCATTGAATTGAAGCATCAGGAAGAAAGTCAGGTTGTTTATAGTGATCTGAATTATATTTTACTAGGTGAAGTTCTTAAAGAAATACATGATAACAGCCTGAAGGAAATCGTTGAAAAAGAGCTGGCCTCTCCGCTGAAATTAAGCCGCCTGACTTATGGTCCTGTTCAAACTGATGATGTAGCTGCCACAGAGTTTGGCAATCGGATAGAGATGGACATGTGCAGAAGCAGACATAGGGAATTCGCGGGCTGGAGAGACACGGGCAAACCCATTATAGGTGAAGTCAATGATGGCAATGCCTATTATTTTCTTAACGGCGAGTCAGGGCATGCAGGTTTATTTGGAACTGCTGCAGACTTGAGCGGAATAGCTGATTTGTATTTGAAAAGGGGTTATGCGGCAGATACAGAGTTTATCCAATCTGATCTGATCAAAAAATCCATGGAGAATATCGTTGAAGACAGGGGCTTAGGCTGGCACAGCTCAGATCCTTTTCCGGAAGGCGTAGGCCATACTGGCTTTACCGGGACTGCCCTTTGGATTGTACCGGAGAAAAACCTGCAGGCAGTGCTTCTTACAAATCGGCTGCATGTGGATGAGCCAAAGAATATCAATCCGTTCAGAAGAGAAATTTTTGCAGAAATACAGCAATATTTTTTATAAAAAAAGGGGGAAAAGTAAGTGTCTAAAAAGGGTTTTCAATTGCTATTTGTACTTGCTATTTTAGCATCGATGTTAATAGCCTGTTCAGGAAAAAGTGAAACTGCAGGAGAAGCAGGTGAAGGCGGCAAAAAGGCAGAACAAATCTTAAAGATTGCGAATGACCAGGAGCCTGCTGGACTTGATCCGCATAAAACGCCGGCGCATTCTTCTGTCCGCATTTATTCCCAAATATACAATGGTCTAGTAAAGTTCGATGACAAAATGGAGGTTGTCGGCGACCTTGCGGTTGACTGGGAACAGCCGGATGACCAGACATATGTGTTCAATCTGCGTGAAGGCGTTAAGTTCCACAATGGCAATGAAATGACAGCTGAAGATGTGAAATACAGCTTCGAACGCATCCTTGCTGAAGAAACTGCTTCACATATTGCCTCGTATTTTGCAAATGTAGACAGCATTGAAGTGCTGGGAGACTACCAGGTTCAATTTAACTTGAAATCTCCTGATGCGACTTTCCTGTCTAACTTAACAAACTCGAGTGCAGTGGTTGTATCCAAAGAAGTGGTAGAAGAAAACGGTGACCTGCAGCAGGTTGCTGTTGGTACAGGGCCTTTCAAGTTCAAAGAGTGGGTGCCGGACAGCAAGGTAGTGCTGGTAAAGAACGAAGACTATTATGAAGAAGGCCTTCCTAAGCTTGATGAAGTGGACTACTTCACAATGAAGGATGAAGCTTCCAGGATGTCCGCAATCCGTACTGGTGAGGTTGACCTGACTACAGTAAACGCAAAGTCAGCTTCATTGCTTGCGAAGGACGATAAGATTGAAGTAAAAGACTATCAATCTCTTGAATACAGTTATGTAGGTTTTAATGTAAATGTTAAGCCGCTGAACGATCCAAAGGTCCGCCAGGCTCTAAGTCTTGCAACGAACCGCAAAGCAATTGCGGATGTTGTTTGGAATGGTGATGCAGTGGTATCAGGTCCGGTGGCGCCATCAATGGGAGATTGGGCCATTGATTTAGCAAAGAACGACTTATATGCAAATGATACTGAAAAAGCCAAGAGCCTATTAGCTGAAGCAGGATATCCAGATGGATTTGACATTACGATTACAACGGCATCGACATATCCGGATATGGTCGACACTGCCCAGATCCTGCAGCAGCAATGGAAAGAAATTGGCGTGAATGCGGAAATCAAGCAAATCGAGTGGGGCGAGTATATCGATACATGGCTGAATACATCAGCTGATGTACTGATCGGCCGAAACGGTTCCGGTACAGACCCTGACCGCGCTATGCAATACTTCTTCCATACAGAAGGTTCTGCTAACGTTTGGGGCTTCTCTGATGCAGATTATGACAAGCTCGTAGAATCTGGAAAGACAACGCTTGACACTGCTAAGCGGAAAGAAATTTATACTGAAGCGCAGGAAAAATTAATAGAATTGTCTCCAAATTTATTCCTGGTATCTCCAATGAAATATGTAGCGGTTAGAAAGTCGGTAGAAGGATTTACTCCTTATCCGCATAACGGTGAGTATATACTAGAGGTTTCAAAAAAATAACAAAGTAGGGGCTGCCTTGGCAGCCTTCTGCTCATTAAGGGTGAACACTGATGTATGCCTATATTCTGAGACGTTTATTGATGTTGATTCCCGTATTATTCGGCGTATCAGTCGTTATTTTTTTCACATTAAGAATTATACCCGGCGACGTTGCAGCTACTATCCTTGGGACCGATGCCACTCCTTCGGCGCTGGCGCAGCTAAGGAAGGATTTTGGGCTGGACCGGCCTATCCATGAGCAATATTTCAGCTGGATGGGCGGCGTGCTGACGGGTGACTTTGGCGAGTCTATGCGGACAGGCAAAGAGATACTTCCTGATATTGCAAGCCGCTTTGCCATTACATTTGAGCTGACGATGCTGTCTGCTTTTATCTCATGGATCATTGCTATCCCTCTGGGGATCATTGCAGGAATTAAACGCAACTCTAAGACAGACTTTGGTGTGCGGATCATTTCCTTGCTGGGCGTGTCCATTCCCAATTTTGCGCTTGCTACTGTATTGATTCTCGTACTGGCCCTGTTCTTTTCCTACAGCCCGCCGGTCGGCTATGTCGGCTTTTTCGAGGATCCGATTACTAATCTGCAAATATTGTTTTTGCCGGCGCTTGTCCTCGGAACTTCTATGGCTGGAGCGGTAACCAGGATGACAAGGTCTTCGATTCTGGAGATATTGAGGCTCGATTTTATCCGTACCATTCGTGCGAAGGGTGCAAAAGAGCGTGTCGTGATTTTTCAGCATGCATTAAGAAATGCGATGATTCCGATCCTGACGATTATCGGGATGCAGATCGGCGTCCTGCTGGGCGGAACGGTCATCATTGAACAAATATTCTCGCTCCCTGGCCTGGGGCAGCTTGTTTTAACAGGTATTAACCAGCGGGATTTTACAGTCGTTCAGGGCTCGGTTTTATTCATTGCATTTGTTTTTGTCATGATCAACCTGATTGTAGATATTTTGTATTCATATCTGGACCCGAGAATTTCGTATAAATAGTATGCAGAAAAGGGAAGTGTGATCTTCATGAAAGAGTTTTTTCAGCGATTGGCCAGTGATAAGGTAGGATTGCTTGGCTTTATTGGGATTTTAATCGTGATTCTGGTTGCTGTGTTTGCACCCTTGATCGCCCCTTACAGCCCGGATAAGATGTTCACCGAACACACTTTGGAAGGTCCGAGCGGCCAATTTTTGTTTGGTACAGATGAACTGGGAAGGGATATATTTTCAAGGACCGTATATGGTGCCCAGGTTTCGCTGCAGGTAGGATTGATCGCTGTCGGAATAGGTGCTACGGCGGGATTGTTCTTCGGTTTGATCAGCGGATATTTTCAGGGGAAAGTGGATCAGGTGATCATGCGGGTCATGGACGTCTTCTTTGCCTTCCCTGACATTTTGCTGGCATTAACCATTGTGGCTGTTTTAGGGCCAAGCCTTACAAACACGATGATTGCCATAGGAATTGTCTTCACCCCCGTTTTTACCAGGCTTGTAAGATCGGCGGTGCTGTCTGTGAAAGAAAACGAGTATTTAACGAGTGCTGTAGCGATTGGGGTGCAGCCTTTGCAGATCATCACCAGGCACATCACCCCTAATATCATGGCCCCTTTTATCGTTCAGATTTCATTAGCCTTATCAGGCGCTATCCTGACTGAAGCAGCATTAAGCTTCCTTGGGCTTGGCGTCCAGCCGCCTGATCCTTCATGGGGAGTCATGCTGAATGCGAGCAGGACTTATATGGAATTTGCGCCTTGGACGATCCTTTTTCCAGTAACGGCCATTGTCTTTACGATCCTGTGTTTTAACCTTTTGGGCGACAGCCTCAGGGATATTTTAGATCCGAAACTGAAGCAATAGAGCAGCATCTTAGCATAGCAGTCCTGCTGAATCGAAAGACTGTTATTCTGAAGGGGAGAGGTCATTTTGAATTCTGTATTGGAAATCAAGGATTTATCTATAGAAGTAAATACAAAGAAGACGAAGTACAATGTGGTCGAGGGCATTAATTTATCGATCGGAAAGAAGATGAAGTACGGGATTGTCGGTGAGTCAGGGAGCGGGAAGAGTCTTACATCCCTCGCAATCATGAACCTGCTTCCGGATGTCCTGAGAGTATCTAAAGGCAGCATCACGCTGCACACGGACGAAACGAAAGAGCTTACGGGTTTATCTAAAAGGGCCATGCAGAAAATCAGGGGAAATGATATCTCGATGATCTTCCAGGAGCCGATGACTGCGCTGGATCCATTATATACTATCGAACATCAGCTTTTGGAAGTCTTGAAGTTTCATAGAAATTTCAGCAAAAAAGAGATGCGGGAAATGGGTCTGGACATGCTCAATAGAGTCGGCATTTCCAGAGGCAAAGAAATTTTCAAAAGCTACCCGCACCAGCTTTCCGGCGGGATGAGGCAGCGGATCATGATCGCGATGGCACTCATCTGCGAGCCAAAGCTGCTGATTGCAGATGAACCGACAACAGCCCTGGACGTAACGATTCAGGCACAGATACTGGACTTAATGAATGAACTGTCCGAAAAAAATGACACATCCATCCTGATGATCACGCACGACCTTGGCGTCATTCTGGAAACATGCGAAAGAGTTGCCGTTATGTATGCCGGGCAGGTGATGGAAGAAACGACGGTAGCAAAATTATTTAAAAATCCATCCCATCCGTACACACAGGGGCTGCTGAAATCAATCCGCTCTTTGGGAGACCGGAAAAATACGTTATATTCGATACCTGGTAATGTTCCAACACCGTCACAATACGAGAATATGGGCTGCAGATTCGCCAGCCGCTGCCCTCATGTCATGGATATCTGCCGGACAAAAGAGCCAGCTATGAACGCTGTGGAAAAGGACCATAAGAGCAAATGCTGGCTGCATGAAGAGGAGGGCGTGCTATATGGCTGATACAGCTTATGCGATTGAAGTCAAAAACCTGAAGAAATACTTTCCCATTAAAGGCGGCGTTTTTAAAAGAACGGTAGGAAATGTGAAAGCCGTCGATGACATCAGCTTTCACGTCAACAGAAACGAGACGCTTTCATTGGTAGGGGAAAGCGGCTGCGGCAAGTCAACGACTGGAAGAACTATCTTAAAACTATATGAACCAACCTCTGGGGAAGTCTTTCTTGATGGTCAGAGGATTTCCGATATACCTAAAGGCGAGTTTCGTAAAATGCGGAAAGATATTCAGATGATTTTCCAGGATCCTTTCAGTTCCTTAAATCCAAGAATGACTGTAAGGGCCTTGCTGCTGGAGCCATTATTGACCCATAAGCTGGCCACAAAGAAAGAAGCGAATGAACTGGTCGTTGAAATGATTGAAAAAGTAGGCCTTTCAAGAGAACAGCTCAACCGTTTCCCTCATGAGTTCAGCGGAGGGCAGAGGCAGCGGATCAGCATCGCCAGGGCATTGATCGTCAAGCCGAAAGTAGTCATCCTTGATGAAGCGGTCTCAGCTTTGGATGTTTCCATCCAATCGCAAATTCTTAATCTGCTGATCCAGCTGCAGGAAGAGTTTCAGTTAACGTATGTATTCATCTCCCACGATCTTAATGTTGTCCAGCATCTCAGTGATCGGGTGGGTGTCATGTATCTGGGGCAGATGATGGAACTGGGAGAAACAAAAGATTTATATAATAAGCCTCTTCATCCTTATACACAAGCTTTATTATCAGCAATCCCTTCTCTTGACCCTGATATGAAAAAGGAAAGGATCATTCTGCAGGGAGATGTGCCGGACCCATCCAATCCGCCTTCAGGCTGCCCATTCCGTTTAAGGTGCCCAAAGGCGCATGCAAGATGTGCTGAAGAGAAGCCCAGGTTCCTGGAAGTGGAAAAAAACCATTGGGTCGCCTGTCATCTTTATGACGAATAAAGAATGAAAGTTGGTTCTGACATGTCGAGTACAAACGCAGGCATTTTTATGCTGAAAGAAATGAAGGATAAGCTTCCTCCTTCAGAACGGAAAATTGCAGAGTTTATTTTAAAACAGCCCCAGGATGCGATTGGCATGACAACAGCCGGCCTCGGCAAAGCGACAAACACAAGCAGCGCGGCAGTCATCCGGATGTGCAAATCCCTTAATGTCAGCGGCATCCAGGAGCTGAAGATCCGGATTGCCGGCGACCTGCAAAGGAAGGCAAAAGACGTACTTAGGGATATAGAACCCAATGAATCATGTCCTTCCACCATTGAAAAAATGACTTCCCACAGCCTCCAAACCATCCGGGAAACCGCAGACCTGCTGCATAGCGAGGAGCTTGAAAAAGCTGTAGAAGCATTATTGGACGCGAAAGGAATCCATTTTTTTGGAGTAGGTGCCTCAAGCATTTCTGCGATGGATGCGGAACAGAAATTCCTCAGAATCAACAGGCCGGCAAGGGCATACAACGATTTGCATATGTGCACCACCGTGGTTGCCAATGCTGATGAAAGGGACGTCGTGCTGGGCATTTCCTTTTCAGGAGAAACGTATGAAGTCGCAAAAGTCCTGCAGCTGGCAAAAGAAAAGGGAGCAACCACCATCAGCCTTACCAAGTACGGCAGCTCCCTGGTTTCTAGCTATGCAGACATCTGCCTGTATACCTCCAACTCCATGGAAGCCACATTCAGAAGCGGCGCCACATCCTCACGCCTCGCACAGCTTCATGTAATCGATATCTTATTTATGTGCGTGGCGTCAAGGACTTATGAGAAGACAGTTACGTATTTGGATTCTACGAGAGATGCGATCGGGTCGTTGTTTGAGGAGCCGTTTCGGCGGGGGAAGAGGGCGTAGAGAGTATTGGTGACAGGTACCACCCGAATAATCTTGTTTCACGAATTGTTTCACAAAGGGAGGGCCAATTTAGGCATTTGCCTGCTCAGTGGGTTCTTCCGTTATAAATGTACAAATAATATCCTCAATAAAGAAGAAATTATTTAGGGATATAAAGTCATGAAACCTGTCAAAGCAAGACAAAGAAAGAACCTGGCTTCACATCGCCAGGTTCTTTTCTTTGTCATGATTACTCTGTGCTGGAACACCCTCTGTAAAAGAATTTCTTAAAGAGAAAAAGCAGACTCAAATAGCCGCATTTGATCGTACTGCTATTTAATCAATTTATCTCATCATTAATCACCAGAAATTGAACTCAGTGCCAATAAAATATCCATGATGATCCAGATTATAAAACCGACATAAAACAACATAAGCCATAGGGTTAGTTTATTAAAGCCTTTATTCATAATAATGAGAACCACATAAAAGAAAAGGGATAATAACAGCGGATTTTTCCAGTATCCTGCGTTTAAAGAATACTTGTATACAAGGTAAGCCGATGAAACGAACCAAAGGAAAAGAACGATGTAATGGGTATTTTTTGGGATTTTCATTTTCATAATAAAATTAGTGTAACATGGGGAGCTAATTTGAAACAATAATACTGTGGGAAAGGATGAAGGTGACAGGTACCACCCGAAAAATCTTGTTTCACATAAATGTTTCATGAAAAGTGAGCCAAGGGACCTGACCCCCTGGCCCAATCATCCCATTATCCTCTAATATATACGGAATGTTTTCTTCCTCAAATATACCCGCTAGATGATTCCTCTCCAGCTGCTGTCTTGTGTTCAGCTCATTGATATGAGGGGTGAGCTCATTATAGTTTTGGCTGCTGCTGGCGAGCACCTCTAAATAAGTTAGAATAAAAAGCCTTTTTTCCATGATTCCAATAACTGAATTCTTGTGTTCTTTGAAAGCAGAGGGGGCTTTCATATTATTTGCCTCTAAAATGAGGTTGTTCAGGCTCTTTTTGCTTTCCTGCAATGCATCTATGTTTAAAGAGGCAGGGGTGGATGACTGCATGAGATAGGTATTTAAGATAGCGCCGCTTTGTTCTGTGTACGCCTGCTGTTCCTTCAAGTAGGCAATCATTTTTTCATGCTTGTATACAATAAAATTATTGTAGAATTGCTTTGGCATGCCGGATAGTACTGTAAGGACCAGCACAATAGCAATCAGGCTATAGCTCCACCTGGCCTTGGGCCGTCTGCTTTTAAGTGCAGGCTGATATATATCGGTCTGGCCGAATGGTTGGCTGCTGCGGTTAAGCTCCTTCATTTCTTTTCGAAAATGCTTTTGGGCTGGTGTTGCCAAATTGTTTCCCCCTACTAGGTACATCGTTTTATTCCATTTTAATCCATATTCGAAAGTGAGACAATCCCACCTGTGCCAATAGAGAATGGGCATTTAATCAATCGTTTGATTAAAACTTAACCTGTTCTCAACCCCCCTATATAAAAAAGCCGGGTTCTTTTTATCCCTTTTTCCTCATACTTATGTACCAAGATTTCTGGTTGAGAGATTCTATGCTTTAAAAAAGAAGAGAAGTGATCAGCTGCATTCAAGAGTCATTATCTTAAAATAGTAGTAAAATTATTAATTTTCAAAAAATATTGACAATTAAACTTTCACCCTTTACTGTAAATATTAATAAATTTGTAAAACATAGGAAGTGTTGTCTTGGTTAAAAGTGTTAACAGTTTACATTCAACATTTTTCAGCGGGAAAGTCGTTTTGGTTACAGGGGCAGGCCATGGCATTGGAAAAGGGATTTGCGAGGCTTTTATAACGCATGGGGCCACTGTTGTTGGGACGGATATTTTGGAAGAAAATCTTCAAAGGGCCGAGAAAGAGATCAACAGCTTGGCGAAAGAACAGGGCCAGGAAAATCAATTTCATACATATGCAGCTGATATTACAAAAGAAAGTAATGTGAAAGAGCTGATTGAATTTGTCATAAGCAAACTTGGCAAAATCGATATTCTTGTCAATAATGCCGGAGGTGTGTGCGGGCAGGTGCACAAACCGGTAGAGGAAGTGCCGGAGGAGGATTGGCACAAAATCTTTGCCGTTAATCTGGACGCAGCTTTTTACACGATCAAAGCTGTCGCCCCGCATATGAAGCAAAATAAATTTGGAAGAATCATTAATATATCAAGCGGTGCAGGAAGAAGTACGAGCCTGACCGGGATTCAGGCATATGCAAGTGCCAAAGCGGGGCAGATCGGCTTAACGCGGCAGATGGCGCAGGAGCTGGGCCCTTACGGAATCACAGTTAATAATGTTGCTCCGGGATTTGTTGTCTCTAATCCTTCAACCAAGAAGCAGTGGGAGAGCATGTCAAAAGAGCAGCAGCAGAATCTGATTGCTTCCATCTCAGTAAAACGTTTGGGGGAGCCGGAAGATATAGCTTATCCAGTGTTATTCTTTGCATCTGATTGGGCTGGTTATGTGAGCGGGCAAATCCTTTCAGCTGATGGCGGACAACAACTCTTCTAGGAGGATAAGAAATGGAAATTACGATTATTGGAGCGGGAGCAATAGGCGGGGTGCTGGGAGCATATCTCGTCAGGGACGGAAACAAAGTGATATTCTGCGATTCGGCTGAAGACCATGTACGTGCGATGAATGCGCAGGGACTCAGGATTGAAGGTCCGGATGAGATCCTGAATGCAGCATGCACCGCCTTTACACCGAAAGAGCTGGTAGAGCAGGGAAAGCCATTGGACACTGTCTTTCTGTGTGTAAAAGCACAGCATACCGAAGAGGCACTGAAACCTTTTCTTTCTTTGATTGACAAGAACACCAAGGTGGTTTCGTTCCAGAATGGATTATGTGAAAACCAGATTGCTAAATTGATAGGCAAGGAAAAGACAATCGGCTGTTTTGTGAATTTCTCAGCGGATTACCTGGGCCCGGGCAGGATCCTTTATGGCGGCACGGCAGCCCTGTACCTTGGGGAGCTTGACGGCACCATAAGTCCGAGAGTGCTGGAATTGAAAGATATCCTTTCCTGCTGGGGCCCTGTACAGGTGACAGAAAACATCTGGGGCTATTTGTGGGGGAAGATGTCCTACGCAGGATTATTATACGGAACAGCACTTGTGGATGAAACGATGGCCGCTGTCGTCCGGAACAAGGAGCTGCGGCCAGCATTGATGGAGCTGTGCGCTGAAATCCTGGAAGTAGCTGAGAAGATTGGTGTTGTCCCTATCGGGTTTGATGACTGGGTACCCGCATTGGTCTATCCAAGGGGAGAGACGGATGAAGAAACCTTGAATGATCAATTGGAACGGCTGAGCGAACGGATGGCAAGCAATAAAAAAACCAAGAGCGGCATATGGCGGGACCTGGCTGTCAGAAAGCGAAGAACCGAAATCGATTCACAGCTCGTCCCGATCGTCGAGATAGGGGAAAGGCATCACATCCAGATGCCATTAACGAAAACACTGATCTCTCTTATCAAAGAAATAGAAAATGGCGACCGGCAGATGTCATGGGAAAATCTTAACTTACTAAAATCAAAATATGAGCAGGGTGAAGAGAATGTTATTCCATCATGAAAACCTATCAGACCATGTAGCAAAATTAATCAGAAAAATGATCTTCAATGGCACCCTTAAACCAGGAGAAAAGATTAACCAGGTGCAGCTGGCCGAAAGCCTGGATATATCGAGGGGGCCGGTCCGGGAAGCTTTGAGCATGCTTCAGAATGAGGGGCTTATCAAGCACGAGACCAACAGAGGAACCTTTGTGACGACTCTTTCTTTCCAGGACGCTTACGAAATCTATACATTAAGGGCCCTTTTGGAAGCAAAGGCTGCAGAGCTCGCTGTAAAACATTTAACAGAAAATGATTTTAATAGATTGCAAGAATGCCTGGATGTTTTTGGGGAGGCATTAAGGAATAAAGATCTGGAAGAAGAGGCTTCATGCGATATTCTTTTTCACGGGACCATTGTCAAAGCCTCCCGGCATGAAAGGCTCATCCATATGCATAAACAGCTGAACACCCAGGTTGGCGCTATGTTCTTGACTGTCGCCAATATGCTGCCGGACCGGGCGGCACTGGTGGTTGAGAATCATCAAAAGCTTTTGGAAGCTTTAAGATCGAAGGATGAGGAACGGGTAAGCAGGGAGTTTTCAGATCATTATGTGCATGCTCTTGAGGAATTGGAAAATGTAAAAAGCCTACTAACAATCTAAAGGTGGTGATTCTGTGCTGCTTGATATCAATAACGTATCCCTCGAGTTAAAAAAGGACGGCAAATATACAAAAATATTAGATCAGATTTCTTTCCGGGTGAATAAAGGGGAGACAGTCGGGATTGTCGGGGAATCCGGCTGCGGGAAAAGCATGACAGCACTTTCCCTTATGCGCCTATTGCCGGATAAGGCCAAGCTTGATGGCGAAATTGTTCTGGATGGAAACGACATAACCAAATATAAGAAGAAACAGATGGAGAAAATCAGGGGCGATAAGATGTCGATGATTTTCCAGGATCCGCTCACTTCCCTGAACCCCCTGCACACAGTGGGGAAGCAGATTGATGAGACGCTTATGCTTCATACCGATTTAAGTAAAAACCAAAGAAAAAGCAGGATCATCGAACTGCTGAAAGAGGTCGGGCTTCCGAGGGCTGACGAGCTGATCTATGAATATCCCCACCAGCTGTCCGGGGGGATGAGGCAAAGGATTATGATCGCAATCGCAATGGCCTGCAACCCAAGCATGCTGATCTGTGATGAGCCGACCACGGCTTTGGATGTGACAGTCCAGGCGCAGATTCTTGAGCTGATGAACAAACTCAAGAAGTCCAATGATATGGGGATTATTATGATCACACATGATTTGGGCGTTGTGGCTGAAGTATGTGACAGGGTCGTGGTCATGTATGCCGGGAAAATCGTCGAGCAGGCGGATGTGAAAGAATTGTTTGCCAGCCCTAAGCATCCTTATACAAAAGGGCTGCTGGATTCTGTACCGAGGCTCGGAGTCAAGAAAGAGAAGCTCGGGTCGATTCCAGGCATGGTGCCTTCACCTGATAAAATGCCGCAGGGCTGCCGCTTTTATGACCGGTGCGGGATGGCCATGGAAATCTGCAGAACGAATATGCCGGAAATAAAAGATGTCGGGCAAAATCATCAAGCTGCGTGCTGGCTATACGAAGGAAAGGAGGGAGAATCTTTTGACACTGCTGGAAGTAAAGGAGTTAAAACAGCACTTCACTCTTAAAAAAGGCTTTCTGGGCGAAAAGAAAACGGTCAAGGCAGTAGATGGCGTCAGCTTTAAGGTAGAGCAGGGGGAAACCCTGGGGATAGTAGGTGAATCCGGCTGCGGAAAATCGAGCCTGGGAAGGTCGATTCTTCAGCTGATCAAACCCACCTCCGGAGAGATCTTATTCAATGGAAGAAATATTACGAATCTCCCAAGAAAAGACATGAAAGAACTGCGCCGGGATATGCAAATTGTCTTCCAGGATCCGTATGCATCTTTGAATCCGAGGAGCACCATCCGTTCTATTTTAGAAGCACCGCTGATCATACATGGACTGAAAAGCAGGCCTGAGCGGATGAAAATCATCGAGGGTATCATTGATAAAATAGGCATCCGCAAAGATCAGCTGGATCGTTACCCGCATGAATTTTCCGGGGGCCAGAGGCAGCGGATCGGCATAGCCAGGGCGCTTACCTTGAATCCTAAGCTCATTATAGCGGATGAGCCTGTATCAGCACTTGATGTCTCAGTACAGTCCCAGGTGCTGAATCTGATGGTCGACCTGCAGAAAGAATTGAACCTGAGCTACATATTCATCTCTCACGATTTATCGGTGGTGCAGCATATATCTGACAGGGTCGCGGTCATGTATCTGGGGAAAATCGTCGAGATTACCCATGTGGAGGAATTATACAAAAATCCTCTGCATCCCTATACAAAAGCACTCTTAACAGCAGTGCCGCTGCCGGACCCTACCCAGAAAAGAGAGCGGATCATCCTGCAGGGAGATTTGCCAAGTCCCATCAATCCTCCAAGCGGATGCCCGTTCCATACCAGATGCCCGTCCGCTACCGCTGCATGCAAAGAGGACGTGCCGAGCCTTAAAGAAAAAGTGATGGACCACTGGGTTGCCTGCATCCATGTACATCCAGAAGAGGCAAATAGAAAATCGCAAATTTCATAGAAACAAAGGAGGCGGAATAAGTGGATGCTCTCCGCTATTTGCTAAAGAGATTGCTGCTGATGATCCCGATCCTGATCGGCATCAGCCTGCTGACATTCTTCATATCCAACACCATCCCGGGAGATCCGGCAAGATTGGCTGCAGGGCCGTACGCAGACGCGAAAGTCATTGAAGAGCTGCAGGAAAAAATGGGTCTGAACGATCCGGTATATGTCCAATACTTCAATTACATGAAGAACCTGCTGCAGGGAGATTTGGGAAACAGCAATTATTCGCACCGTCCTGTTATGGAGGATATCAAACAGTATTTTCCGGCAACACTGGAACTGACCTTTTTTTCCATGTTCATTACGATACTGATCGGGATTCCTTTAGGAGTCATAAGCGCCAGCAAAAAGGATAAAATCGCGGATCAATTCGCCCGTGTCATGGCCTTGATAGGGGTCGCCATGCCGGCATTCTGGCTGGGCATCATCTTCCTGCTGTTTTTCTATCTGCAGCTGGGGGTGCTGCCTGGATCAGGAAGGCTGGATACCGGGCTTCCCCCGCCGACAAATATCACAGGCATGTACACAATCGACGCACTTTTAACCGGCAATTGGACAGTGTTCAATTCTGCCGTGATCCATCTGATTCTGCCGGGAGTCACACAGGCTGCTGTCACGATCGGGATGATTACGAGAATGACAAGGTCTTCAATGCTTGAAGTATTAAGAAGTGACTATATCAGGACAGCTTCAGCCAAGGGCGGCTCTGAAAACAGGGTGCTGTACGGCCATGCGCTGAGAAATGGCATGATGCCAATCCTGACACTCCTGGGAATGACTTTCGGCCACTCACTGGGCGGCAGTGTCCTGGTAGAGTCGGTGTTTTCCTGGCCGGGCCTCGGCAAGTATGCAGTCAATGCGATCACCTATCTCGATTTCCCGGCAGTCATGGCAGTCACCATCCTCATTGCCGTGCTGTTTATCACAGTGAACCTGATCATCGATCTTTTATACCAGGTAATCGATCCGAGACTTAATTATGAATAAGGAGGGAACTTAATGGCCAGACGCATTTTCCAGAGTCCTTTAACACTGATCGGATTAATAGTAGTCATCCTCATCATCGTCCTCGCCATCTTTGCCCCGTGGATTGCGCCTAAAGATCCGCTGCAGGTAAACATCGGGCAAAAGCTGCTTCCTCCAAGTTCAGAGCATTGGTTCGGAACAGATGAAGTGGGCAGGGATATTTTAAGCAGGATTATTTACGGCACACGCATTTCTTTAAAAATAGGCCTGCTGGTCGTGCTGATCGCCTTCCCTATCGGCACCATCCTTGGAGCGGTAGCAGGATATATGGGCGGGATCGTCGATCAGACCATCATGAGGATCACCGATATATTTCTCAGCTTCCCGGGCATCATCCTGGCCATGTCCATTGCAGCTGCCCTGGGGCCATCCATTGAAAATGTACTGCTGGCTCTGGCCATCACCTGGTGGCCTTGGTACACAAGGATTGTCCGTTCATCAGTGCTTTCTATTAAAAACTCGGAGTTTGTGGAATCTGCAAGGGCACTTGGGGCAAACCCCATCAGGATCCTTTTAAAGGAAATCATCCCGAATTCCATCGCGCCGGCAAGCATCCAGGCAAGCCTGGACCTGGGCTTTGTCATCCTGGCAGCAGCAGGCTTGAGCTTTATCGGGCTGGGCGCACAGCCGCCGTCCCCGGAGTGGGGAGCCATGCTGTCTTCAAGCAGGGAAATACTGCGTGATGCCTGGTGGGCAGCGACATTCCCTGGAATGGCTATTTTGCTGACGGTTCTTGGCTTTAATCTTTTAGGAGACGGGTTAAGGGATCTGCTTGATCCAAAAAATAGATAATAGATTACTTGAAAGGGGGCGATTCTTTCTTAGGCTGGTTTGTTTGCATCTTTACAATAAAAATAGTTTGGGGGAAAAGAAGTGAACAGAAAACATTTTTTGTTAAAAATGATGGCTCTCGTTTTGGTTCTTTTACTGGCATTAGCAGGCTGCAATAAATACAATCAGGAATCCTCTACGAGTGAAGGCACAGCTTCAGAAGGAGAAAACAACACCGGCCAGGAAAGTGCTGCACCAAGCGATCCAAACGTGCTGAACTTTGCAACGAACCAGGATATACCTCACTTAGATCCACACGGAACCGCAGCTAATACTTCTTTCAGAATCACTTACATGCTATATGACCGATTGGTGACATACGATGGAACTGATACAGAGGTCAAGCCGCAGCTGGCAGAAAAATGGGATATTTCCGAAGATGGAAAAACCTATACTTTCTATTTAAATAAAGACGCCAAGTTCCATGACGGCTCACCAGTTACTGCCGAAGCCGTTAAATACTCTTATACACGCGCCATTGATATTGGAAAATCAGCTGCAGGGCAATTTTCAAAGGTCATCAACAAAGACAGCTTTGAAATTGTCGACGATCATACAATCAAAATTACAACTGAAAAACCGTTTGCTCCATTCCTGAAAAGCCTTGGTACTGTATACGCCAATATCGTCAATCCGAAGCTGGCAGAAAACCACGGAGATGATCTTGGGGAAACGTTCCTGGCAGATAAAGAGATGGGCTCCGGGCCATATGTTCTGGAGAGCTGGGACCGCGGACAGAAGCTGGTCTTAAAAGCAAATAAAGATTATTGGGGAGAAGCTCCTAAGATTGAAACCGTAAATATCCAGATTGTCAATGAACCGGCAACAGCCCGTTTGATGCTTGAAAAAGGAGAAATCGATTTACTCGATGATACGATGCTGTCCCCGGATGTTATGAACAATATGAAAGGAACAGAAGGGGTTGAAATCGTCAGCTCTCCTGGCTACCAGATCGATGATATCGCCATCAATATGGAAAAAGAGCCGCTCAATGATGTGAAGGTCCGCCAGGCATTGTCACATGCTGTAAACTACGATTCTATCATTAATGATATTCTTCTGGGAGCTGCACAGAGAACCGGCGGAATCATCCCAGAAGGCATGTTTGGCTATAACCAGGATATTCAAAAGCCTGAATTTGATCTTGAGAAAGCAAAAGCGCTATTAAAAGAAGCCGGCCATGAAGACGGATTCAAGCTTGAGCTCCTGATTTCCGAAAACAATGAAGTCCGTAAGAATATCGCTGTCATGATGCAGTCAGATTTGAAGCAAATCGGTATTGACCTGGAAATCAAAACACTGGCCTGGCCGACATTCCTTGAAACAGTCACAAGCGGCGGCCATCAGCTTGCTCTGGCGGCGTGGACACCGGACTATGCCGACCCGGATTATAATCTGTGGTACTTTGCCCATTCTTCCAGCAAAGGCCCAGGCTTCAACCTCGCTTTCTATGAAAATAGCAAAGTCGACCAGCTTCTTGAAGAAGGTAGAGAAGTGGTTGATGAAGCCCGCCGTGAAGAAGTTTATAAAGAAGTCCAGTCCATCATGGCAGAGGAAGTGCCGTATATCTTCCCTGCACAGCGCCTGGTGCAAACAGCTAAGAGAACATGGGTCAAAGGCTATGAAATCAACCCTATGAACACTTGGTATGTGCCGTTCCATAAATTGACGAAAGAGTAAGCCTGAAATCTATAGGAAGCGTCCGTTTGCTGTATCCAGCAGACGGCCGCTTCTATTCAATTACATAAAGGAAGGGGAGGAGCTTGTATGTGGAAAATCGGAAATCTTGCTGCCGGCAGGGGAGAAAAAGTAAAGAGCTATCTTGAATTCCCGGGAATTCAGGAAAAACTTCCTGCCTTCCTGATTAATGGAGAAGAGGATGGACCGGCGACCCTTATACTCGGCGGCATCCACGGCTGTGAATATACTTCTATCGATGCTGCTTTGACGCTCGGCAGGAACTTATCAGCAGAGGGTGTAAAAGGGAAGATTGCCGTCCTTCCAATCGCAAACCCTGCTTCTTTTTATGCCAGAAGCATCTATGTCCACCCGGATGACAAGAAAAATCTTAATCGGGTTTTTCCGGGCAAAGAAGATGGAACAGCAGCTGAGAAGCTGGCCTTCTTTTTAACAGAGACAGCCATCAAACCTGTGGAATATATCATCGATCTTCATGGCGGCGATATGATTGAAGCCCTTGTCCCCTTTACGATTTATCATAAGGGAGAAAACCAGGAACTGGCAGCCGAATCCAGTCAGCTTGCTTCTGCTATGGGGATTGAATATATAGTAGGCTCAACCGATCAGGTAGGGGGATCTACTTACAGCTCAGCCAGCTTCCAGGGTAAAAAAGCCATTATCGCAGAGGCCGGGCAGCAGGGGATTCTTGATCCGGAAAGCTCCTTTCTCCTGCAAGAGGGCACAAAGAACGCGCTGCGTCATATCGGGAATCTCGCGGGCACTGTAGAAGATAAACCTACGAGACAGCTGGATACCTTTGATTGGTACAGAGCTGACTACAAGGGATTATGGTATCCAGCTGTTGCAGTCGGAGATTCAGTTAAGAAAGGTGATCTTGTCGGGAAAATCACTGATGAATTTGGAGATAGCATAAAGGAATACCATGCCAATACAGATGGAATCATTCTGTTTTTGGTCACCTCACTGGCTATTAACCTGGACGATCCTTTACTGGCTGTTGGACACTAGGATGAAAAGATGGAATGAGCTTTCAATCATTGAAACAGCGGAGCTTTATCGGAAAACAGAATTGTCGCCTGTCGAAGTCGTTCGGGATATCTACAAGAGAGTAAAGGAATTGAATGAAGAGCTCAATATTTTTATCACACTTACGGAGGAAAGAGCCTTAGCAGCTGCTCTAAAGGCTGAGAGGGCTTTTGTACGGAAGGAAAAGCTGCACATTTTAGCTGGCATTCCTTTCAGTATAAAAGATCTGTTCAATACAAGTGGAGTTAAGACGACTTGCGGCTCAAGGATTTTAAATAGCCATATCCCTCGGGAAACTGCGCCATTGATACGGCTTTTGGAACAGTTCGGAGCTGTGATGACAGGCAAAACCAATATGCTTGAATTTGCATATGGCGCTGTCCATCCTGATTATGGCCAGACGAATAATCCCTGGGACAGTTCAAAGACGGCTGGCGGCTCGAGCGGCGGATCGGCTGCTTCGGTAGCGGCAGGGCTGAGCTTGTTTTCTCTTGGTACGGATACTGGAGGTTCCATCAGGATACCGGCATCTTATTGCGGGATTGCCGGTTTGAAGTCAACATATGGCCTTCTTTCAGTTGAAGGTGCTTTCCCGTTGTCAGGTTCCCTGGACCATGCCGGACCCATGGCTAAGAGTGCTGAAGACCTGCTGGTTATTATGGAATCTCTATGTCCTCAGGTGGCTGAATTTTCAGATGATGAAGAAGAGCTGACTGTAGGGGTGCTGCCGCCCTCTTTCCTGAATGGAGCGGATGAGGATGTCATTGCTGCTTATAATAACACCTTAGCCGAGGCAGAAAAAGCCAGCTGGAATATAAGAGAGATTGATATCCCTTTATTCGATAAAACTGAGCACATCTTGATGAATGTACTCCTGCCAGAGGCGGCACTGGTTCATGAGCAATGGGCCGGCAGAAAGGAAGATTACGCACCTGTCACTTATAAGCAGATTGAAGCGGGACTGAGGCATAACTCGCTTGACTATTTAAAAGCAAGGCAGCAAATGGCAGAACTCCGGCAGCAGGTTGATGAAGCGCTGAACGCTGCAGATATTCTGCTCATGCCGACAGTCTCCTATCCCGCGCCGGAAGAGGATCCTGTACTGGAGATGGATGATGAAATGAAATTCACCGGAATCTTCAATGTAACAGGGCATCCGGCTGTGACCATACCAGCCGGGCTTTCAAAAGGAGGGCTGCCGATTGGCATGCAGCTGGCCGGCAAACATAAAGAAGATATCCGATTATTAAAAAGGGCAGTCAGGCTTGAGAAACTATTAGGTTTTTCAAAGAAAGGAGGCTGCAATGTCTAAGATTCTTAATTTCTTAAAAGAAAATCAAACGGAAATGATTGAAACCCTGTTGAAGCTGACAGGAGCTGAATCTCCATCCTATTCAAAGTCCCATGTCGATCACTGTGGTGAGGTTTTGAGTGGAGAATATGAAAGATTGATTGGCGGACCGGTAAGAAAGATAGATAAAGAGGAGGTGGGAAATCAATATCTCTTTACATATGGAGAGGGAGATAAAGAGCAGATCCTGGTGATTGGCCATATGGATACTGTTTGGGATGCTGGGGCGATCCCGATAAAGCGGGACGGAAATATTTTATACGGGCCCGGTGTGTTTGATATGAAAGGCGGCCTGACCGTCACTCTCTGGGCATTGAGAGCATTGAAGGAATTCGGGGAAACCGGCAGCCGTAAGGTGGCATTTCTGGTATCAACCGATGAGGAAATAGGCAGTGTGCATTCGAAGGATATTATTCTCGAAGAAGCAAAGAAAAGTTCTTTGGTTCTGGTGCCGGAATCCAGCATCAGCCCGGATGGTGCTGTGAAGACGGAACGCAAAGGAGCCGGGCAGTTCCTTTTAAAAGTCGAGGGTGTTGCTGCCCATGCCGGCATCAATGCGTGGGACGGGGCAAGTGCCGTTGAGGAACTGGCCTATCAGATTATTGATTTAAAAAAGCTCGCAAATAGGGAAGAAGGCATATCCATTAATGCCGGTGTGATACAGGGCGGGACGCGGTGCAATGTGATTGCGAAGGAAGCTTCAGCAGAAATTGACGTGCGGATAACCAAAAAAGAGCAGGCCTTCCAGCTTATGGAGAAAATCAGGAACCGGCCGAGCTTTGTAGAAGGAACAAAAGTAGAAGTGATCGGCGAGTTTGAACGCTTCCCGCTGGAACGGAACGAAGCAGTGAAAGCTCTATATAGCGACTTGAAAGAGATTGCTGCTTCCCATGGCTACGAATTGAGGGAAGGGTCTTCCGGGGGAGCGAGCGATGGAAACTTTACAGCTGGGATAGATATCCCGACGATAGATGGGCTGGGGCCTGTTGGAGATGGTGCTCATTCGGAAAACGAGCATGTGGACCTGGATAATCTCCCGTACAGAGCAGCTTTGCTTGCAGAAATGATTTTAAAATATATGAAAGAATAGGAGACTAATTCTATGTATATGATAAATTTGACAGCTCTGCAATTTAAAAAATTGAAAGAGTCGGTCAGCACGGTGCTGCTGCCAATTGGCATGATGGAGACGCATGGCCCTCACTGCTCGCTTGGAACAGATGTATGGATTCCCCGTGAATTTGTCCGGAGGCTCGAGAAGGAAGCCGGCAATCGGATTTTAATGGCGCCGGAAATCCCTTATGGCCATTCATGGGCACTTGCTCCGTTTGAAGGAACGATCGATATTTCCGCTGAAGCTTTTTCTCAGTATGTTTTTGAAATTGGCAAAGAGTTTCATAGAAATGGATTTGAAGAGATCATCCTTTTCAATGGACATGGGGGAAATATACCGAGCCTCAGCATTGTGGCTGAAAAGCTTTCTGACCTGGGGATGCGCGTCCTGACCATCAACTGGTGGATCGATTACAGAGAGCAGATTTTAACGATCACCAAAGGGCCGGGGCATGGCGGTGAAGATGAAACTTCCCTTGTGCTGGCAATCAGTGAAGATCTTGCCGATCCTTCTTTGGCAGGGAATCATCAGGTGCCAATGAATCCGAAAATCAAGTTTCAGAATTTAGGCAAGAAGCTGTTCAAAGACGGATATATGGGCAATGCAGGAGCAGCCACAGCAGGAAAGGGAGAGCAATTATACCAAAGTCTGCTGAAGCTTATCATTGCTGACATAGAAGAATTATGGAATCTATCAAAACCTTCAGCCGAAAAGGAGGAAAAAATCAATGCTTAGATGGACGGACGCACCAACAGGAGAAAGGATTGTCGACATTGTCCTTAGTTTAAATGATCAAACACAAAAAATGTATAAACAGGAAGTGGCCACTGCCAGCTATAGTGATACAGTTTCTTCACTTTCGACCTTTGATGAAATAGGCAGGTCTCTTGATGAAGTAGAAAATAGCATTAAAACAATAGAGGGCCATAAAGGAGAGTATCTGCGCTCCATGGTCAATGGGTTCCGCTATTTCGCCAGAAGCCTGCAGGGAGATCAGGTGCCGTATGATGAACTGATTGCCAATATTCAAGAGCTGCCATCTGACCTTATAACAGATGAGCAGCTCGAGCATGCAAAGGAGCTTGTTGAGAAGGGATTAACAGAGTTAGGCTACAAGGGCACTGTTCGGGAGAAAGCGGAAGCATGGCGTTCAGACACGCTCATAGCACCCGATGAAGTGACGTCTGTCGCAGAAAATTTCCGCGAAAAAAGCAAACAGGGCACCATTTCAAGAGTCATCGGACTTCCTGAAGAGGATGGGATTGACTGGATCAAGAGTATACGCGGCGTGTTCTGGAGCGGCTATTCTAAATACACGGGCGATTACCGCGGGAACCTTACGTTTAATATAGACCGTCCATGGACTGAGCCGATATTGGCGCAAATCATGACACATGAAGCCTACCCGGGCCACCAGGCCTTCTACTGCCGCTGGGATTATCTGTTCAAGCAGGGCAAACTTCCGCTGGAGGCATCCTATTATCTGATCAACAGCCCGACGAATGCATTATTCGAGGGCGGGCCGGAGACAGCGCTAAGCTTCCTTGGCTGGGATGACCTCAATGAAGAAACACCTGGCATTACCGACAGTCAAAAGAAGCAATACCAGCTTGCAAGAAATTACCTGGATTATCAGCGGATGTTCACAACAAACGCCTGCTATCAGTATAATCTTGGACAGAAATCAAAAGAAGAAGTCATCGCTTACCTGATCGAAGAAGGCGGAATCACCGAAATAGAAGCTAACAACGCGTTCCGCTTCTTCTCAGATCCTGTTCAAAAAACCTATTTCCCCAGCTATTTCTATGGCAGATGGATGGTAGGCAACTCCTATAAAGAAACACCAAAAGAGAAGCGGGGAGAGTATTTCAGCATTCTGTATGATACACCTCATACTACCAAGACGTTTATTAAAGCGATTGAGGAGCTGAATGGGAAGAGGTTTGATGCGTTTAATACGATGGTACGGTTGGAGCGGTTGGAGCGGTGACAGGTACCACCCGAAAAATCTTGTTTCACAAAATGTTTCATGGAAAGTGAGCCAAGGGACCTGACCCCTTGGCTCTTTCTATTAAAGCGATTGAGGAGCTGAATGGGAAGAAGTTTGATGCTTTTGATACGGTGGGGAGTTATGTTTCTTCATAAATCAGACTGAGGGATAGATTTGCTGTCCCTTCTCTCCATATCAACGCCTTCCCAGGGATATTCTGCAAAGGGCAGCTTGAATGTTTACGAGGAGATAGAAATACGATGGGGAGAATAAAGAGCGCACAGCCTTGAATGAAGCTGTGCGCATTCTTTTTTTCAGGGGACGGACGCCTTGCTCCCAAGTTGTCTTGACCGGATATGTTTAAATTCCTCCGTTATGATCCTTATGCCCAGTCTGGCCGTTTTTTGTTAAGCCTCTGCTCAGGATGATAAATTAATCAAACGATTGATTAATTAACCGAAAACCCATGCGGCATGCTAGTTCTACTGTCCCTTCCACCTGGTTAGAGTGACTCATAATCTCTTTTTGAGGCACTCTGGGCTGCATTTCATTGGTTAGAGTGATTCATATCCTCTTCTTGAGGCACTCTGGTCTGCATTTCTTTGGTTAGAGTGATTCATATCCTCTTCTTGAGGCACTCTGATTCTACTTTTCTCTGATTAGAGTGACTCATAATCTCTTTTTGAGGCACTCTGTTCCGCATTTCTTTGGTTAGAGTGACTCATAATCTCTTTTTGAGGCACTCTGATTCTACTTTTCTCTGATCAGAGTGACTCATAATCTCTTTTTGAGGCACTCTGATTCTACTTTTCTCTGATTAGAGTGACTCATAATCTCTTTTTGAGGCACTCTGATTCTACTTTCTCTGATCAGAGTGACTCATAATCTCTTTTTGAGGCACTCTGATTCTACTTTTCTCTGATTAGAGTGACTCATAATCTCTTTTTGAGGCACTCTGATTCTACTTTTCTATGATTAGAGTGACTCATAATCTCTTTTTGAGGCACTCTGGCCTGCATTTCTTTGGTTAGAGTGATTCATATCCTCTTCTTGAGGCACTCTGGTCTGCATTTCTTTGGTTAGAGTGATTCATATCCTCATCTTGAGGCACTCTGTTCCGCATTTCTTTGGTTAGAGTGATTCATATCCTCTTCTTTAGGCACTCTGATTCTACTTTCTCTGATCAGAGTGACTCATAATCTCTTTTTGAGGCACTCTGATTCTACTTTTCTCTGATCAGAGTGACTCATATTCTCTTTTTGAGGCATTCTGGCCTGCATTTCTTTGGTTAGAGTGATTCATAATCTCTTTTTGAGGCACTCTGGCCTGCATTTCTTTGGTTAGAGTGATTCATATCCTCTTCTTGAGGCACTCTGGTCTACATTTCTTTGGTTAGAGTAATTCATATCCTCTTCTTGAGGCACTTTGATTCTACCTTTCCTTCTACCGCCCCTCCCTTCCATCGCGGGGAGAGTCCTCCCTAGCAAGTAAACCTTTCCCATGTCCCACCACAGCTTTGAAAAGTCGGGCCGAGGGGTCTGACCCCATGGCCCACCACCCAAAATACGAGCCAAGGGACCTGACCCCCTGGCCCAATTCATTCACCCATTTTCACACTTGAGTGAAAAAGTCTGTATTAATTATTCTCAATTCTATTACTATACTGAAATTAGAAATTGTAAGTGTTTTCAACTTGGTTATAGGAGGAATGACAGATGAGCGGTTCTTGGCTTGGTTTGGAAGAGAAGGTAGCGATTGTTACGGGTGGTGCTTCGGGCATCGGTTTACATATTACGAATGAACTCCTGAAGAACGGCGTGAAGGTTGTGGTTGCCGATTTGAATGGGAGTGAGGGCGAGCAGGAAAACGGGTCTTACTTTATCCAATGTGATGTGACGAAGAAGGAGAGCGTTGACCAGGCGGTTGCGAAGACGGTTGAGCTGTTCGGGTCTTTGGATATCCTGGTTAATAATGCTGGTGTGAATCTTCCTAGACTTTTGGTTGACGACAAGGGAGAAAAGCCGGAATATGAGTTAAGTGAAAAAGACTTTGATTTCATGGTTGCTGTGAATCAGAAGGGGCCTTACTTGTTTGCCCAGGCTTCTGCGAAGAAGATGCTGAAGCAAAGCGGCGGCGTGATTATCAATGTATCTTCAGAGGCCGGCCAGGAAGGGTCTGCAGGACAGAGCTGCTATTCCGCTACAAAAGGGGCAGTTATTGCTTTTACTAGGGCATGGGCGAAGGAGCTTGGCAAACACAATATTCGTGTCGTTGCGATTGCCCCTGGTATCATTGAAACGACTGGCCTCAGGACAGATGCTTATAATGAAGCACTGGCGTACACACGCGGTGTGACGGTTGATGGCCTTTCAACTGATTACAGCAAATCGATCCCGCTTGGGCGCGAAGGGAAGCTGACAGAAATCGCTGACTTGGTTTCTTATCTAGCTTCTGACCGTGCAGGCTATGTGACAGGGACAACCTTTAATATTTCAGGCGGTAAATCCCGCGGCTGACGCTTGTAAAGACGTGATTTCAGCGCCTTTATGGGAGCCGGCCAGCGGGCAGACCGTCCGGCTTCCATATAAATAGGGGTGATAAGAATGTCTGACAGAATGATAGATGAACGTGCAGCAAAGATGCTGGCAATTGCCCGGACAAAAACCTATCACTCACTTGATGAGCTTGCAGAGGCAATGGGTGTGGGCACCAGAACGATCAGGAATTACATCAAACAGCTTAATGAAGACCTGGAGGGAATTGCTGCTTTCATTAGTGAAAGGGGCAAAGGCTTCCGGTTTGAAATCGATAATATGAAAGCGTTCCAATCACTGCTGGAAGAAAGCAGCACGGATAGCGTTTCTCTGAATTCGCAAAAGGGCCGGATCGGCTTCATCATCGACAGGCTCATCAACAGCGAAGAAACATACACATTGGATGATCTGGCTGAGGAAATGCACCTTGGACGCACAACGCTCGTCAATGAGCTGAAAAAGGCAGCCGTTTCTCTTGAGACCTACAAGCTCATCATCCACGGCAAGCCGAACAGGGGGATGGAGCTGAGCGGCAGGGAATTGGATCTGCGCTTCTACATCCTTGATCATCTGTATGATGTGCTGTATGGCGATTATCCGCTTGATGAAGATATTACAGAGGCGATCGAGAGAATCTCGCATGAGTATAATCTTGAATCTCCTACCCAGGCGAGGCTGATGGAATTCATCATCATCATGCTGGACCGGCTTTTGAAAAATCATCATCTTGAAGCTATCGAGGAAAAGCATAAAAAGCTGATCGGCACACAGGAGCATGGGATTGCGCTTGAAATTGCTGAAGCGATCCAAAAGCAGCTCCCGATAGAAATTCCTGAGGCGGAGGCTCTGTTCATCACGATTCCGATTGCAGGAAGGCGGACGCCGACGAACAACCGGACGCTGGCAGATATCGCGATTACCGATGATGTAAGGCGGCTGCTGGAACAAATTTTAGAGCAGGTTGGCTTTAAAAAGGAAATCATTGAGCAGAATGAATCCTTCTTTAAGGATCTCCTGTACCACTTGACCTTTATGCTGAACCGGCTGATTTTCGGGCTTCGCCTGAAGAACGCGCTGCTCGCCGATGTGAAGGAAAAATATCCGGTTGCCTATAAGATGGCGGAGATTGCCGGACAAGTGATCGAGAGCAGATATGCACTTGAGGTGCCGGAGGATGAGCTTGGCTATCTGGCCTTTTACTTCGGGGTCTTCATCGGCCAAAGCGATATCAAGGTCAAGCGCTTCCAAAAAGCAGCAGTAGTCTGCGGGACCGGCCGGGGGACGGCAAAGCTCGTCAGCATCCAGCTGGAGCGCATCCTGAATCAGAATACAGAAATAGACCTTTTTGCCGAAAAGGACGCAGCGAAGGAAGTCCTGGATTATTATGATCTTGTTTTTTCTACCGTAAAGCTGCCCTTTGAGACCAAAGCACCTTTTATCATGATCAACGAAATATTCGATGAGAGCAGTGTGAAGAGGGAGATTGAGAAAGCGGCCTACAGACAGAGGCTCAACATTCAAAATGGCAGCGAGTATCAATCTGTGATGGCCCAGCTGCTTGCTAAAGAGTCATTTTTCCAGCTGGACAGCTCTAAAGGCTATCACGAAAACGTCTTCCATATGGTAAACGAGCTGACTGAAATTGGCCGACTTGACCCTGGATTCGAGGAGCGGCTGAAGGAAAGGGAAGAAAAGGGGTCGATGGTATTTGACCGCTATATCGCCTTTCCGCACACCTTCAATCAGCAGTCAGATGACATTGAGCTTGCGGTCGGGATTTTCCCGGAAGGGGTCATGGAGAATGACAGGGAGGTCAGGCTTGTGTTCCTGCTCGGATTGCCGGAGGAACAGAATGAATGCAATGAAAGCCTGATTGTCAAAATCTATGATGAAATTATTGCGATTGCGAACAATGAAGAGCTCATCGCACAGCTGGTGAAGGCGGGATCCTACGAGGATTTTGTCTCCGGCATCGAACGGTCAAACAGGGAAAGGGGCTGAGAAGATGATACTATTTTTAATCATACTGATTGGGATCGCCTGGCTGGTCCAGAGCATCCTCGGGTTTTTCCAGATTAGGCATTTTAATAAAAAGTACGCCGAAATGAGGTCGCTCGGCCGTGTGGCCATCGGCAAAAGAACAGGGAAACTGCGTGCAGGGACGGTCGTCATGTTCGCTATCGATAAAAGGAATAAAATTCTGAAGGCGGCGAAAATGCAGGGTGTGACCGTTTTTTCCAAGGTAAAGGACCTGAATGGGTTTGAGGGGAAATACCTGCTGAAGATTTCTGAAGAAGATTTCAAAGGCCATGATAAATTGACCCAGCTTGCGATTGCCGATGCGCTCAAGAGCTATGACATCATCTCCAAGGGCGGCGAGCTGCAGGTGAAAAAAGGCTGGATCGACTATATCATGCCGAAAAAGAAAGAAATGAGAAGAGGGTGAAGAGATGGATTTTATCATCAAATTAGCTGAAGGGTTCATGAACTTATTCCGCACAGGCGGGGAAACCTTTGTCAGCCTTGTCACAGATATTGTACCGCTATTGATCATGCTATTGGTTGCTATGAACGCGCTTGTCCGCCTCGTTGGGGAAGAGCGGGTCGAGAGGCTTGCAAGAAAGTCAGGGAAAAACGCATTTACAAGATATTTTGTTCTGCCG
Organism: Bacillus infantis; assembly: GCF_020171945.1. Lineage (GTDB taxonomy): Bacteria > Bacillota > Bacilli > Bacillales > Cytobacillaceae > Bacillus_AB > Bacillus_AB infantis_A. The sequence continues at coordinate 65,013 of NZ_JAIVAP010000011.1, forward strand.
ATCATCGGGACATTCGTCCTTGCCAATCCTATGACATTATCACTTGGAAGATTTCTTCCGGAAAAATATAAGCCGAGCTATTATGCGGCAGCATCATATTCATGCCATACACACAACGGTTTATTCCCGCACGTTAACCCGGGTGAGCTTTTCGTATTCCTCGGGATTTCAGCAGGGATAACAACACTGGGCCATGATGTAACCGAGCTTGCACTCCGCTACTTCCTTGTCGGGATTGTCACCAACTTCCTAAGAGGCTGGGTAACTGACCTGACAACTTCTTATGTAGCCAAGCAGCAAAACGTAAAACTAAAAGATACAGTTCAACTATAGAATTCTAGGCGGTGGGAAACATGACAGCTTTTCAATCAATCAAAATTTCAAAGGGTGCCGGCGGATTTGGCGGACCTTTAGTGATAACTCCGACAGACGAAAAGAATAAAGTCGTCTATATTACCGGCGGACAAAGGCCGGAAATCGCAGATAAGATTGCTGAACTGACAGGCTGTGAGCTTGTCGACGGCTTTAAAACATCTGTGCCGGAAAAAGAGATGGCCTGCGTCATCATCGACTGCGGCGGCACACTGCGCTGCGGACTATATCCGCAAAAGCGCATTCCGACGATCAACATTATGCCGACAGGCCAGAGCGGTCCATTGGCCAAGCATATTACAGAAGACATCTACGTTTCCGGCGTAAAGGCGGAAAACATCCAGGTGGCAGATGCTGAAGGTGCAGCGGCTCCCGCACCGGCAATGCCATTACAGGAAGAGGCTGCTGAAGGGATCAAAACACCTAAATACAGCTCAGACAAGAAAATCAGTGAACAGCAAAAGCCAAAAGGTTTGATGGCAAGAGTCGGTATGGCCATGGGCTCGATCACAAGCGTCTTCTACCAGGCCGGCCGTGATGCCATTGATACAGTTATCAAAACGATCCTTCCGTTCATGGCATTCGTTGCCATGCTCATCGGGGTCATCCTGGAATCAGGAATCGGCGACGTGTTCGCGAAATTCCTGTCACCTTTCGCAGGTTCTGTATGGGGGCTTATCGTCATCGCACTTGTCTGCTCATTCCCGCTCCTTTCCCCATTCTTAGGCCCTGGCGCTGTTATTGCCCAGGTAGTCGGAACACTGATCGGGGTTGAAATCGGAAAAGGCAACATCCCGGCCCACCTTGCATTGCCGGCCCTGTTCGCCATCAATGCCCAGGCTGCGGCAGACTTCGTGCCAGTAGGACTTGGACTTGCAGAAGCTGAGGTTGAAACAGTCGAAGTAGGGGTGCCGTCTGTCCTCTACTCCAGATTCCTCACGGGGGCGCCGACCGTCTTCATTGCCTGGCTCGCAAGCTTTGGCTTATATGATTGAGAGTAAATAATAGAAAATGAGTATGCGGATAAGGGGCTTCATTAGTGCATCTGCACCTGTTGCCCCCGTACCGCAATAGAGAAAATTGATTCAAAGGAGAGACACAACCATGACAACGAAATTTGAAACTAAAATCAACAGCATCGGCCCTTCGGTAACTGACTTTCTCGGTGAAAAAATGTTCATCCTTTTCGGGGATAATGCTCCAGCTGAACTTGCTGAATACTGCCTCCTGATCGATGTAAAAGAAGTTGAAGGCGAGATTGCAGCAGGCGATACCCTGCAGATCGGCAGCAATGAATATAAAGTTACTTCTGTCGGCGATGCTGTAAAACAAAATCTTTCCTCACTCGGCCATATTACCCTGAAGTTTGACGGCTCACAAACTCCGGAACTGCCAGGCACCCTGTACCTGGAAGACAGTGAAATCCAGGAAGTCAATGCTGGGGACACAATCCGGATCTACTCATAATGAATAGAATACAATAGCTTAACTTTTGTCCAACCAAGAGTTAGGCTATTATTTTTAATAAGAGGGGGCAAGGAAAATGAAATTAGTCATTGATTCAGCAAATGTTGAAAGCATTAAGAAGCTCGTGGATTTTTTCCCGATAGACGGGGTCACCACCAATCCGAGCATCGTCGTAAAGGAGCAAAAGCCTTTCCTGCCTTTGCTGAAGGAAATCAGAGCTGTTATCGGAGAAGAAAAAGAGCTGTTTGCCCAGACCATTGCCGGAGATGCAGAGGGAATGGCGGAAGAAGCCCGCTGGCTCTGTGAAGCTGTATCCGGGAATGTTGTCGTAAAAATTCCTGTCACCATGGAGGGCATCAAAGCGATCAAAATGCTGAAGGCAGAGGGCATCCGCACACTGGCAACAACCGTATATACGCCGATGAATGCGTATCTTGCTGCCAAAGCCGGCGCCGATTATGTGGCTCCTTATGTGAACCGGATCGATAATCTTACAGGCAATGGTGCGAAGGTAGTTGCAGAGATTACTGAGATTTTCTCAAAGCATAATTTCTCTTGTGAAGTCCTGGCAGCCAGCTTCAAAAACGTCCAGCAGATCCACAATGTCTGCCTTGCCGGCGCGCACGGAATTACTGCAGCACCGGAACTGATCGAAGCACTCGTCAAAATTCCATCTATTGAAGACAATGTAGAAGCTTTCAGTAAGGATTGGATGGGGCAGTATGGGGAAGGCAGTTTGATTTTAAGCGAGGATAAATAGAAAGAAAGAGGAAGGTGGAACCTATGATTAAAGCAATCGTCTGCGATTTTGACGGATTGATCATCGACACAGAATATGCCCTTTATGAAGCATTCTGCGACATGCTCGCAATTGACCACAGTGAAATGCCGATTGCCGACTATGCTCACTTCATCGGCACAGATTCAAAAGGCCTGTATGAATATATCATGGAAAAATCAAACGGCACCATGACAATCGAAGATATTATCGAAAGATCTCATATTTTACATAAGGAAAAACTTCAATCTCCTATTGCCCGTGAAGGAGTTGAAGACTATCTGAAAGAAGCCAAAAGCAGAGGACTGAAAATCGGACTCGCCTCCAGCTCCAACCGGGAATGGGTCACCTTCTTTTTGAAAGAATTGAACTACCTACAGTACTTTGATTACATCCAGACTTCTGATGATGTAGAGAAGGTAAAGCCGGATCCGGCTCTCTACAGGAATGTTATCAGCCATTTCGGAATCGAACCATCCGAAGCCATTGCTTTTGAAGATTCTATGAATGGATCAAAAGCTGCCATAGCAGCGGGGCTTAGATGTGTAATCGTGCCGAATAAGATTACTGAGAATCTTGCATTCGAGGGATATCATATGAGGCTGGGGAGTATGGGAGAGAAGGAGTTTGGGAGAGTTGTGGAGGAGATTGAACGGTTGATGCGGTGACAGGCACCACCCGAATAATCTTGTTTCACACCAATGTTTCACAGAAGTGCAGCAGGTTGATGAAGGAAGGACAGGTTATCTAATCTGTCCTTTTTTTATTGCAGTTTTTTGATTGAAAGGAGTCTAAGTTTACGCACTGCGAAAGAAGCAGACTTCCGCTGTATATTTTTTGGTTATTTTGAATAAATTTGTAAAATGGATACTTAGGACACTTGTAAAATAATTGGAAAAACTCTATTGTGAATGGGTAATAAAAAACAGAAAGGAAGTGTATACATGAAAAAATGTATTGTCTCTTTGCTGGTCCTGTTTTTATCACTTGGCAGTTTCATCTCACCTAGCCAAGCTGAACAGCCAAACTGGGAATGGTCATATTCCTACAAAGGACTCATTTATGAAAATCGGATGCTGGTTCCGCTGCGGGTTGTGTCCGAGGCATTTGGCGCCGAGGTAAAATGGAACCAGTCCGAGAAAACCATTTCGATTAAGCTGGACAAGAACACACTGCTTTTAAAAACAGGCTCAAAGAATGTCACTATTAATGGCAGCCAGTCCACCTATGAAGTAGCACCTAGAATTTTTAATAATAGTACTTATGTTCCGGCAGCTCTTCTGCAGAAGGCTTTTGGCGGTTATATAAAATACGATAATCTAACTAAAACTGTTTTCTATCAAATGGGCAGCCAAATTATGCTGGTCGCCCTGGAGAACCATCTCCCTCGTTATATGCGTGATGAGGAGATTACCGTTATATTAGAAAAATTGAATGAAACGACTGACCTATCAAAGTTCCCTCAAATCCGGACCTACTTCCGGCCATACTTCACCGATACGTTCATCAATAAGCTGATCCGGAGAAATGGAATAAAAGATAACTTGAGTTTTTATGAGACCGATGTTTCTCCTGCAGCAGTAGACTATCTTTCTGAAACGAAAGCGACTATATTTGATTCTGTCATCAATCCTAGACCGTATGAATATCATGACCGGCTGATCACCTTGACGTATGAGAATGGAACATGGAAGGTTTCAGATGTTGAGATTAATAGATATGAAGCTATTATTAGATAGCAAGGAAACCCGGCCAAAAGGCTGGGTTTTTTTCTGCATTTTCTCCAAAAATATCTTTTCTTTCCATCATGCTGTTGTTATAATTGTGTAAAATTACACTTTATTAGTAAAAATGCTAATGAAAATAAACTTATACAACAGGTGAAGATATGAAGAAAATGATTGTATTGATGAGAAGGCCCTGGTTTTTAGGATGTATCGTATGTACCTTTCTTTTCTGGATTTTTTTCAACATCCCGATTGAAACACGCAAATATGGACTTTCCCAAAGCGCGCTGGCAACAGATTACACAGGCCTTCTGCCAGAACGGATTGAGCGGGTGGTCGAAGCAGATGACCGCCTTGATCTGCAGAAGATTGTAAAAGAAGCCAATCAGAGCGGCCGGCATATTTCGGTTGCCGGACTGCAGCATTCGCAGGGGGGCCATACCTATTACAGGGATGGTGTGGTTTTGGATATGCGGTCATTCAATAAGATCCTTGAGGTTGATAAGGAAGCTAAAACTGTTAAGGTGGAGGGCGGGGCTTCATGGGAGGATGTCCAGGAGGCCGTGAAGGATGATGGGCTCGCCTTGAAGGTTACACAGTCACAATCGATTTTTACGATCGGGGGATCTTTATCGGTCAACGCCCACGGCCGGGATATCCGCTTTGGTCCGATGGCAGGGACTGTAAGGGAAATGACTGTGCTGACGCCTGCGGGTGAAATTAAGACAGTAACGAGGGAAGATTCGGAGGAATGGATGAAGTATATGTTTGGCGGATACGGATTATTTGGGGTAATCCTGGATGTCACGCTGGAGCTGACGGAGGATGAAGTGTACACCATCCATACAGAAGAGCTGAAAACGGATGAATACGAATCCTATTTTACCAATCTGCTGAACCATGATGACACAGCTATGCATTATGCAAGGGTAAGCGTCGCGCCGGGTACCTTCCTCGATGAAATGTATGTGGTGGATTATAACCATACAGGAAAGCAGGATCGAGCTGTCCCTCTTAAGGAAGAAAAAGGAGCCAGGATGGGAAAGCTTGCAATGGATATCGGCCGTCAAGGTGGTATGTGGGAGGACCTGTTCTGGAACAATCAAAAGCTCATGGCAAGGTCTCTGAATGGAAAGAACATCACCAGGAATAATGTGATGCGCGGCAACTCCGCGTTCATGGAATTCACGAAGCCGGGGCGGGTAGAGGTGCTGCAGGAATTCTTCGTGCCTGTCAATCAGTACGGGGAGTATATGGAAGACCTGAAAAATTTGCTGCCAGGTTCAGATCAAGGTGAAGATTTTAAAATCCATAATATTACGGTCCGATATGCAGCAAAAGACAGTATAACAAGCCTGAATTATGCCAAGGAAGACATGCTGGGCCTGGTCGTTTTGATTCAGCACGGTCTCAGCGAAGAACAGATAGAAGGGGCGGAATCAATTATTCAAAAGTGGACCAGTCTGACGCTTGAACATGGCGGGACCTATTATCTTCCATACTATCATTATCAAACCAAGGAGCAGTTCCGAGAGGCGTACCCGGAGTGGGAGCAGTTCCGGGCGGAAAAGCTGAAACGCGACCCGAATGAAGTTTTTCAGAATCTATTCTATGATTATTATCTGAAAGAAGGAGCAGCTCATGAAAATCAAGAGTGAACAGGCCATCCCCCTGTTGGTGTCGGTCGGGCAGGTTGTCGTTTTTCCTTATTATATTGTATGGCTAAAGCAGGCTGCCTTGTCCTTTACTCTGTTTGGCTGGCTGTTCGCCATATTTTCCTTCTCTGCTGCCTTCGGCTATCGCCTTTACCAGACCAAAGGCAGCAAATACAGCTCCCATCACCCGTTCATTTACATAGGGATGGGAGCTGTCTATATTCTTGCAGGCACCATCAGCCAGCCTGCAGGTTCTCTGCCATACACAGCACTCCTGCTACAGACAACGCTTGGATTCCTTCAAGGCTATCACCACGCCTGGCATATAGAGCAGAAAACCTTCCGCCTCCATGCTATTCATCACTATTTGATTGTCGGCATCAGCATGATTGGGATTTCTTTTGTGAAGATTATATCGCCTGGGATTATAATTGCAGGATTTGGAGCCATTTTGCTTGGCTGTGCGGCTTTATGTTTGGTGACAGGCACCACCCGATAAATCTTGTTTCACATAAATGTTTCACGGGAAGTGAGCCGAGGAACCTGACCCCATGGCTCCCCTGCGAGAAACGAGCCAAGGGGCCTGACCCGATGGTTCTTTGAAACTTTTACATATATATAGCGTCTAACAACTTAAGGGGGTGACTTCTTGACACGATTTCTTTGGTTGTTTTTCTTTATGACAATAAGTTTGATGCTTTTATCTGGATGTAAGGGTGCGGATTCTGACCAGCCTGTAACGACTGACTGGACAACTACAATCTATGATACTGTCGACAACTTTAATGGTGTAACTATGACAGCAAAGGAAGGAACAGTCACCCGCACCGGAATGACTGTAATTCTTCAGAATAATTCTGATAAGCAATGTATCTATGGCGAAGCTTACCTGTTGGAAAAGAAAATTGGAGGCGACTGGTACCAAGTTCCATATATTACAGCTGGTAATCACGCGGTTGAGGATATTGGCTATGGCCTGGGTCCTTCAGATATGGAGGAATGGAGTGTTAATTGGGAGCAGCTCCATGGGGAACTGGATACCGGAGAATACCGTATTGTGAAAGAAGTACTGGACTTTAGAGAATCAGGGGACTTTGATGTGTATAATTTGACGGCTGAGTTTGATTTGGATTAACAGGGAGCATATAGTTACAGTTTTCGAAATAAGGGGAGGGTTATAGGAGCCGGAATTCTTAGACAGTCATATCATTGATATGACTTTTTTATATTTGTAGACCCTTGAATGCTAATTTTAAAACTTAGAGGATTATAGAAAGAACGCCTTATTATTCTTCCATAATAATAAGGCGTTCTTTTGATTATTCTACGGCTTTGGTTAGATATTAACAGCAGAGAATGAAGCTGAAGACTTTTTGACTATTTTCACCCCACCTGTATTTGGCCCAAAGCAAGGCCGGTTATCAAGATGGCACCAGCCAATGCCGGTATGCTTATCAGCAGCTTGTGAAAAAAAGAGATAACAGTAAAGCGCTTATATACTTTTTCGGCAATGAGGGCAAGCGGGATGAATAAAAGCAGCATTTCTCCAATCCCGAACAGGTCACCAGAATCATAGGGGCTGCTTACATATTGATCGACAAAGTAGTTGATGGTGAGAAGTATAGTGAATAAGATCATTTGAAAGAGAAAGAAAAGCAAATTTTTTATCAACAGGGCAGCTCCTAGCTTTGTACTTAGATTTCTAGCCTAATGTGTAAATTTTAATGCATTTCTTATTGTGGGACAAGGTGCCTTTCCTTGTGTCCCATTCGGGTGAAAATATTAAATTTTCAAAAAAGTATTGCTTGTTTTGTACTACCTAACTATAATACAAATCATAACAAATAAAATCGTTTTCATAAGGGGGGATTGTATGAAGCTTGCCGGGATGAATATTACATTCAGGCATTATCCGTTTAAGGAGTTTTTGGAGTGCATGACAAGTCTTGATATCCGGCATATTGAGTTATGGGCTGGAGAGCCGCATTTCTATGTATACCGGAATCTGCCTGGCAATTTAAGAAGCATGAAGCGGGAGCTCAAATCGAGAGATATGGAGCTGGTTTGCTTTACTCCGGAGCAATGTGTTTATCCTTACAATATTGCGGCGTCCGATTCTGATTGGAGAAGAAGCAGTGTTGAGTACTTTAAGGATAATTTATATGCTGCGCTGGAGCTGGACTGCAATATGATGCTGATTACTTCAGGCATTGGGGATTATTCTGTGAGCACGGGAGAATCGTGGAATTATGCCGCTGATTCGATTCATCAGCTGGCAAAGATTGCGGAAAAGGAAGGGATGAATCTGGTCCTGGAGCCGTTAACAAGGTTTGAGACCAATCTTGTGATGGATGTTGAGGGAGTTAAGAGGATGATTGAGGATATCCGATCACCTTCTCTGACAGGAATGATTGATACCGTAGCGATGCAGCTCGCGGGGGAAACTCCTGAAGATTATTTTTCCGCTCTTCGTGAGGTTAAGCATTTTCATTTGATTGATGGGGATGGTGTGTCAGATGCCCATCTGGCCCTGGATGATGGAGTGCTGGATTGGCGGGGGTATATGGAATCTCTTGAAAGCAGCGGGTATAAGGGGGCATGCACCCTGGAGATTATGGGATCTGAATATTATAAGAATCCAAAGGAAATAGTTTCAGAGTCTGTGAAAAAATTAAGAGAGATGGAAGCATTCCATTCTAAAACTGGGGGAACACAAAATGAGTAATGGGGCTCTTACACGCAAGCTTGGATTTTGGGCTGCGCTGGCTATTGCGGTTGGGACGACAATTGGATCCGGTATTTTTGTTTCGACAGGGGAAGTGGCAAAAGCGGCAGGCACCCCGACTATTTCAATTTTGGCCTGGGTCATCGGCGGGCTGATTGCTATTCCGCAAGTCATGGTGCTGGCAGAGCTGTCTACAGCCTACCCGCAAAATGGAAGCGGTTACGTGTATCTCAATAAAGCAGGCTGGCGGCCATTGGCTTTCTTATATGGATGGTCTACCTTCTGGGCGCTTGATCCGCCAAGCATTTCGATTATGGCCCTTGCGATCGTCTCGTATGTTGCTTCTTTCTTCCCATTCTTTGACGGGATGAATGGAAAACTGCTCGGCATCGCCATCATTTTGGCCATCACCGCAATTCATTACAGGAGTGTGAAAGAAGGCGGCCTTTTTCAAGTCATTATTACAGCAGTAAAAATCATTCCATTCCTGATTGTCATTGCGCTTGGCTTTATCTATATGAACCCAGGAAACTTTTCTTATAATCCAGTGTCTGGAAGTACGGAAACAAGCCTGATCGGAGGCGTTTCAGCTACAACCTGGGCATATACAGGCATGGCGGCAATCTGTTTTATGGCCGGGGAATTTAAGAATCCGGGCAAGGTGCTGCCGCGTGCGCTGATTACTTCAATCTTCATTATACTTACGCTTTATACGCTGCTTGCTGTCTGTGTAATCGGACTGATGCCTTTTGAACAGCTGATTCAATCCAATGCTGCTGTTTCTGATGCGGTTAAGTATATCCCGGGTTTATCGGATATTGCTTCATCATTCGTAGGAGTGACAGCGATTGTTGTCATACTCGGTTCTTTGAGCTCATGCATCATGTTCCAGCCTCGCCTGGAGTACGCGATGGCAAAGGATGGCCTGTTTTTTCAGCGCTTTGCCAAGGTTCATCCGAAATATGAAACTCCGAGCTTTTCGATATTGGTGCAGGTTATTTATGCGTGCTTCCTGGTTTTCTTCGGCAATTTAACGGCCCTGCTTGGATATTTTACGCTTATCCAGCTCCTGATCAATATTATGGACTTTGCGGCCGTCTATAAATGCCGGAAAAGAGACGATTATAAGCCGGTCTATCGGATGCCTTTATGGAGGATTACAACCATTTTGGCCATTGCCGGGGCTGCCTGGCTAGCATGGGGAACTTTCACCTGGGCGCCGATCCAGGGCATGATAGCGGCGCTTATCGTCGTCGCCACAGGGCTGCCTGTCTACTATTATTGGGAAAGAAAGTACGGTTCAAAGGTTGGTAAGGAAAATATAGTTGCCTAATGCAAAAGGGGAGTTAGTGATTGCTGACTCCCTGAAAAATTTTAAAAGGAAAAAGATTGAACTTTTTATAATGTTTGATTATAATACAAGACATAACAAATAAAGTCACAAGCAAGAGACTCATAAGGAGAGTGTTCCCATGTTGAAGTTTGATGAAGAATTGTTTTTGAAACTAGTAGAAAAAGAGGGCCTTGGCTACAGGGGCAAAATTGAAGAGATTGTTGATGGTATCTGCAAAAAAGGCTACAGCAATATTTACATGATTGGCGCCGGCGGAACGATCGCCATGATGTATCCTTATGAATATATGTTCAAAACACACTCAAGCATTGATGTCCGCGCAGAAATTGCTTCAGAATTCATGGCCACAAATCCTAAGCATTTTACAAAGGATTCTGTCTGCATCTTTACTTCTGTGTCAGGCACAACAGAGGAAACGGTGGCCGCAACAGAATTTTGCAGAGAAAGAGGAGCAACTACACTGGCTCTGGTAGCTGAGCCGGACACGCCGCTGACAAAAATTGTCGACTACTGCATTACAACTGGATCTGAAAAGCATTCTTTTGATACATTCTTTATGCTTTTATATATGGTATCCTTCCGGTTCATGCATAACAATGAAGAGTTTCCGCAATATGATCAATTCGTGAAAGAAGTATCATTGCTGCCAAGAGCTATTCTCGATGCAGTAAAGTCTTTCGATAAAAAAGCGGAGGAATTTGCTGTTAAGCATAAAGATACGGACTACCATATGATGGTCGGGTCAGGCAATCTTTGGGGCAATACATATTCTTATGCGATGTGCATACTGGAAGAGATGCAGTGGATCCACGCAAAATCGATTCATGCTGCTGAGTTTTTCCATGGCACGCTTGAATTGGTAGTCGAAGATACAAGTGTCATCCTGCTAAAAGGGGAAGATGAAACCCGTCCGCTTGCCGAGCGTGTTGAGCGTTTCGCTGAGAAGATTACAAAAGAACTTACCGTGATTGATACGAAGGATTTTAAAATGGAAGGAATCAGCGATGAATTCAGGAAGCATTTCGCTGTCAATATCAACTGGGCTGCCCTCAGCCGCATCAGCGTTTACCTTGAGCGGGAGAGAAATCATCCTTTAGAACTCAGACGCTATTATCGCAAAATGGAATATTAAGAAAAATAGAGCACTACTTGCGGTAGTGCTCCTTTCTTAAGCTGAAAGGAGTGAAAGCACCATGAAGGTCGTTACAGTCGGGGATAACTGCATGGATGTCTATAAGGATAGCGGGAAAGCCTATCCTGGGGGAAATCCCGTAAATGTGGCGGTTTATTTAAAATCATTGGGAGCGGAACCCGCGTATATTGGCTGGGTCGGCACAGACCACTATGGAGAAGAAATGATCAAAGCCATCCGGAATAAGGGGGTGGATACAGCCCATCTTTCCATAAAGGAAGGAAAAACAGCTGTTACAGATGTACATATGGAAGGCAATGACCGGCGGTTTGGTGACTATGATGAAGGTGTTATGAGAGAATTTGCTTTGACAGGAGAGGAACTTGAGTTTATTGCCGCTCATCAGCTGGTGCATGCAGGGCTATGGGGACATGCGGAAAACTATTTTTCTCTTTTTAAGAAAAAAGGGCTGCTGACGTCCTTTGACTTTTCTGATCAGCTGGCCCATAAGCTGGTTCAAAGTCTGCTGCCATATGTTGATTATCCTTTCTTCTCTTATAAGGAAGATGATGCGTTTATCCGCCAGTTTTTAAAAAATGCGGTTGGCAAAGGGGCAAAAATTGCGGTTGCCACTTTGGGTGAAAAAGGTTCGCTTGCTTATGATGGAAGAGATTTTTACGAGTATGGTGTGGTGGATACTGAGGTTGTGGATACGATGGGAGCGGGAGATTCTTTCATAGCCGGGTTTACGTACGGTATTTTGGAGGGCCTTTCAATACAAAGCTGTTTGGAATTGGGCGCAAAGACTGCCGCCAATACAATCAGATATTTTGGTGCCTGGTGACTGGGGAGTTAGATCAATGTATAATAGATCTTAACAATCTATTGACGGTAAGGATGAGCCAGATGAATTTAAATCCTTCAACGCCTCAGCCGCTGTATATGCAAATCAGGCAAATGCTGAAGAATGACATCCAGAGCGGAAAGTACAAGCCCGATGAACAAATTCCAACAGAAGCAGAGCTTTGTGATATTTATAATGTGAGCCGGATTACGATCCGAAAAGCCATTGAGGAATTAGTGAATGAAGGAACACTTACACGCGTACCGCGCAGAGGGACGTTTGTAACTTCAAACAAGTTCCATAACGAGCTCTTGTCTGTAAGCGGCTTCTCGGAATTCAGCCATCAGCTTGGGATGATTCCCAACTCGCGGATATTAAGAAGCGAAGTCATATCTGCATCAGAAGAAGTCGCCGGGCATCTGCGTATTGAAGAAGGCAGCCCTGTTCTTGAATTGGAGCGGCTGATGTATGTAAATGACCGCCCTTTATTCTACGACATCGCACATTACTCTCTCAGCCGATTCCCTGATTTGGAAAAGAAAATTGCGAGGCTTGAATCCACCTATCAGATCCTCCTGGAGGATTACAGCACTGAAATAATCAGCAATGACAAAATCATCGATGTGATCGGGGCCACGAAAGATCACGCCAGACTGCTGGAATGCGATATTGGCGCAAATCTTTTCAGAATCGTCAAGATTGCGTTTGATTCAAAGGATGAACCTGTCCATCTTTCTACATTTGTATGTGAAACGAATAAAGTGAATTTGACTGTTCATCGGGCGAAATAGAAGCCTGGGGCCATACTCCCTTTTTGTGGAGTATGGCCCTTTTCCATTTATACTTTCAAAAAAATTCCTAACTAATATAGTTTAAGGAAAACCAGCAAATATAGGAATAGGAGTTATAATTTTAATGCATTCCTTTATGCTCTCACTTTCCTGCTATATCTCTTGCCGGCCCAAACACCAATCAGCTGCGGAACCAGGTTCAGGCAGGTAAACAATATGAGGGCCTGGTATGGTTCAAGCGGCTTTGTATATGATTGCCATCGGTCATTCCCGGCCATGCTGATCGTAAAATAAAAAGAAATGGCGAATGAAGCAATATTCCCGGCAATAAAGGGAATTAAGCTCTGATTAAGCCTGCTGAAGAAAGCCAGAAGGCCGGTGCCTATCACCATGATGGAATAACCGAGCAGAGGCCGGAATGAAAAATCCTGGTACATGGCAAAGAAGACAAATGGAAAGCAGTATAAAAGGGTTATTAATATACTGATCTTTTGATTTTTCATGTTTTCACCTCTATTGGAAAATTCAGTGATGCTTTTAAAAGCATAGAGGAAACCGCCAATATTTGTAAGATGAAATTACTGGGAATTTTTTATTGCGAAATAGTTACAAGTCACTTATTAATATGGCACTCGGCGGGGCGGCGATAAGTTCTTCTCCGGAGGCTTTGTAGCTAAAAAGGTATTTTGATTCCTTATGGTATTGCTGAGGATCAATTTTGAGCTTCCCATCTTTATCTAAGGCTACTGTGTAGGTGATCATATAATTAAACTTGATTTCCTTAGCATCCGCTGGCATATCAGGATCAGGTGTGAAATTTGGCGGGACCTCATTTGTAACATATCTGAATATGAGGGACATATTATAGTCATTCGTTTTTTCTAAAAGATTATAATGAAGCCTCTCAGGTATAAATGCATCATAATAAGTCGTTTCCTTCTGTTCATCTGTAAGAGGCAGGCCAGGGACAGCTTCCTTTGCTATGGCCCTAATCGTCTTTCTTTCTACCTCTTTACCGCTCGAATCGTAAACAGATAAGCCGCCATTCTCATTATCCACCAGCAAGTGGTTTTCAAATGCCTTAAAAACAGCTTCTTCCGGCAATTGGACATGAAAGCTTTCTTCAGTCGCCTGAACTGCTTTATTGACAAGTGAATCCTCAATAAGAAACTTTATTTTTCCCACACCCAAGAAGGCCAGAAAAATAGACAGTAGTACACAGAAAAACACCAGTCCCAATTTATCATAGAACCTTTTGCTGTTTAGTATAAAAACAATTGGAATACTGATAAGGAATGTGAACCCTATAAACCTGATATTTGCTGCGATCTCTAAAAGACCAAACGTTGGATCCTCTTCATATATACTTAAATAATATAAGAGGCTGATAATCAATACGATTGAAACTCTCCAGATTGAACTCTTCATTTTGTTGTTCCCTTCTATGTTGTGAATTTACTATAATCATATCCTAATTTTGTAAGTGGGGTAAATGGGAAGAAAAGATATAGTTTATTTCCTGTTATTGGTATTGTGTGATAATTCTTCGGAGCAGGTTTATTATCAGATTTGAATATAGGAGAAGCTCAAAAAAGCAGGACATTTATTTCAAAAAAACAGGGACAGAAAAATTCTGTCCCTTACTGTGCATTCGGTCTATAATCCACATCCACCTTATCCTTGATCTGATAAGGAGCCAGCATAAACGCCCCTTTAAAGACATCCTTTCCTTTATTCACCAAATAATGTACTTTCTTCGGCTCCACATGGATGAAGTCGCCTTTCCGGCAGCTGAAGATCTCGCCGTCGATATGGATTTCGAGCTCGCCCTCGAGGACGAAGAAGTTTTCTTCCATGATTTCATGGTAGTGGGCAGGGAAGTCCTGGCCGGGCTGAAGGACGACGAGGCCAAAGTTCATTCGCGGCCCCCTCAGGAGATATTTCGGTCCGCTGTCCCCGAAACGGTATGCTTCCTCGTTTTCATTGATTACGCTCATCTCTCATCACACTCCGCTCTCTTTTAATCCCGGGGCGATCCACATATGGTCGGTGAGTCCCTGGTCTGCCAATTCCAGCTGGTTTTTATAAATACGGGTCCACTTTTGATACAGCTTTTCATAGACTGCGTGATTTTCTTTGTTAGGATAATAGGTTTTTTCAAATGCCACGACCTTCTCAATTGCATCATCGAAGCTGCTGTATATATTTGCTCCTACACCTGCACAGATGGCGGCACCAAGGGCAGTGGATTCTCGTACCACCGGAATTTTGACTGGCTTATTGAGGACATCGGATACGATCTGGCACCATAATGGACTTTTGGAAGCTCCGCCTGCAAATATAACAGAGTCGGGGGAAGCGCCGGTTATTCCGCTGATCAGCTCCATGTTTCCTTTTGTAACGAAGGCGGCATTCTCCATGATCGCCCGGTAAAAGGCAGCCTTATTGAACCTGGCGCTGTCGAGCTTGAAGTTGAGGAAGCCGGGTGCTGCATGCTTCCAGGAAATATAATTCATGGTATCTGAGAAGGTGCAGAGCAGGCCGTTGCTGCCGGCCGGAACATGCAGTGCTTTTCTCTCCATCTGTTCATAGATGCTTTCATTCGTTTCGTTTTCCAGATATTTTTCCAGATCACAGAAGCTATCCCTGAACCATTTCATCACAAGGCCGGGGAAGAAGGCGATGGCTTCATACTGCCATGTATCAGGAATGCTATGGCAGTTGATCCTGACCCTGCATCCAGGATCCATCTGCAGCTTTTTCGTTGTATATTCATATTGCCAAAAGCTCCCGCCAATGACCGCGGCGTCTCCTTCATTGATGATCCCGGCCCCGATGCAGGCCAGCTGGGCATCTCCGCCTCCAGCGACAACAAGTGTTTCTGTGCTTAGACCTGTAAGCGCATTCATTTTAGAGGTGATCTTACCAACTGCTGTTCCGCTTTCATATACGGCTGGGAAAATATCATCTCTCAAATCGGCTTTCCTGCCAATCTCAGCTTCCCAGCTTCGGTTCGCCAGGCTGAACAGTCCGGTCGTGCATCCATTGGAAGGCTCAACAGAGAGGATGCCGCTTAGATGGTAGACAATCCAGTCATTCAGCATGGTCACATATTTTGTTTGCTGATAGATGTCAGGCAGATTATTTTTAACCCAAAGAAGGCGGGGAATGGCACCTAAAGAAAAGGTCTGGCCGGAGATGCTGTACATCTCGGCCTCCAGGGAGCTGTCCCCGCTGTTTAGTTTGGCTGTCTCGTTTTCCGAGCGGGAGTCGACATTGGCGCAGGCCCAAAGCTCCCGGCCGTTTTCATCATAGAGGACGATGGCTTCCCTCATGCTGGTTGTCGAGACAGAGACAATCGCATCAGGGTTTACGCCGCTTTTTCCAATGGTCTCCTTAATTAATGCAATAATGATATTCAGGTTCTTCTCCACATCGAAATCCATTGACCCGGGATACCTTTCATCCTCTAAATGCTTCCATTCTGCCTGTGAGGTGCAGACCTCGTTTCCCTTTGTATCAAAGAGAATGACCCGGGCGCTCCCGGTCCCTGCATCAATCGCCATTAAATATTGATCCATTCACAGTCATCCTTCCCCTGATCTAATCCGGCCATGGTCGGTTCACTCAACTAAGCCTCTTGCTGCTGCTTCGTCAGTAATCAGAACATCAATATATCCTCCCTTTAGGGCGCCGATGATCGCTTCCCTTTTATGAGCGCCTCCCGCAACGGCCACAACGTGATTGAGTGACTTCAGTATGCCGATTTCGCTGCTGATCAGCTGTTTATGAAGATCTAAATCAATGAGATTGCCGTTAATATCGTAGAATTGGCTCAGCATATCGCCGGCAGCACCCTGGGTTTTTATGATGTCAATGTCCATAGAATTCAAATAGCCTTCTTTTACAATGGTGGCTTTGTCATTAAGGGCGCCGATGCCCATAATCGTCATATTGGAATGCGGGATCATTTCGAGCACATTCCTGATGGGCTTTTCCGCAAGCATTTCCTTTGCCAGCTTTTCGGATGAGACCATTAATGGAGAAGGGATGATGTAGTGCTTGTAGTTGGGATTGGTATAGTAGTCAGAACGTGTATCAATTGCGGTCGGCATATAAAACTTTACACCGCCCGATAAAGACACGAATGTCACATTATATTTAGTGGAAATTTGCAAATGCCCAAGCGTCTTGGAGACGGCCTCCCCATAGCCGATGCTGATCAGCGTATCCCCGGTAATCCTGTCTTCAATATACTGCGCCGCGGCCAGCGTAAAATTCTCGCTTTCCGCATCATTGGCGGCCGGGACAATATAGATATCCTTCAGCTGGTACTTTTCTTTTATCTCTTGTTGAAGCTCCTGATAATTGATCTTCTCCAGATCAATCCTGAATTGGATCACATGATTGGCTTTTGCTTTTTCAAGGTATTTGATCACCTTCATCCTTGAAAGGTTCAGAGATTCGGAAATCTCATTTTGCGTCAGCCCCTCAATATAGTACTTCCAGGCAATCTTTGTAATCAGATCATTTTCATAGGACATTGTCATCACTCATCTTCTTATGGGATGTAAACAAAATCTTTACAGTTAAACATATGTTCAGGGAAAAAGAAAATATGACAGTAAAGTGGCTGCGGGCATGCTGATACGGAAAAATGCCAGAGGCAAAGGGATGGCATTGCGTCAGGGGACCAGGACCGGTTAGAACTTCAGAAGAAAAATAATAAATTCATATTTTCTTCAAACAAAAATTAATAAAATGATTTGCCGTGAATAAAATGTAGCGAGTAAGCGTTTTCAAATATGCAGGTATTTAGAAGGAGGGGTCATATGGAGGAGCTTCCATGCCTTATCCGGCTTGCGGATATCCATAAATCCTTTCAGCAGAATAAGGTCCTGAAGGGGGTCTCGCTTGAAATAAGTGAATCAGAAGTGATTTCGATCATTGGGGGCAATGGGGCAGGAAAAAGCACACTCATGAAGATTCTGACTGGCGTTTATAAGGCGGATGCAGGGACACTCGAAATTGGCGGAGAGGAAATCGGGCACTATCATCCCGCTATCGCCCATGAAAAAGGGATCTATCTTGTCCCGCAGGAGCCTTTGCTTTTTCCCAATATGACAGTTGAACAGAATCTGACGATTGGCTTTGCCCGGGATAAGGCTGAAGTGAAGGCAAGGGCCGCTGAGCTCATTCGCCGGCTGGACTGGAATCTTGAACTTGGAAGGCTGGCCGCATCCCTGTCAATAGCGGAGCAGCAGCAGCTCGAAATTATTAAAGGGCTTCTCAGGGAGGCAAAGGTCCTGATACTTGATGAGCCTACTTCTGCTCTGACCTTTGCTGAAACGGAAGCATTGTTTCAATTGATTGAGAGGCTGAAAGAATCGGGTGTGGCCATTTTTTATATTACCCACAGGCTTGATGAGGTTTTTCAAATCTCAACCCATGCAGTCATTCTCCGTGACGGCAGAATAACGCTTAAAGGAAGAATCGATGAATTTACGAAGGAGATGCTCATCCAAGGGCTGCTGCCGGAAGAAAGCCAGGAAAAGGGTAAGGATGTTTTTGAAAAAAAGCAGAGGGAGCGTGCTGATGAGGAGCCGGTCCTTGATGTGAGAAATATCAGCGGGGATGGCTTCAGGGATATCAGCATCCAGGTTTTTAAAGGTGAGGTAGTTGGAGTGGCGGGGCTGGTTGGAGCCGGCCGGACGGAAATTGCTGAGGCCATCTATGGCATAGGCAAAGTGAAGAGCGGGAAGGTCTTCCTGGCAGGGAAGGATATTACGAATCTGCCTGTCCGCCAAACAATTGAAAATGGCCTGGCTTATATACCAGAGGACAGGTTTCTGAATGGGATATTCTCTATCAGCTCGGTAAGGAATAATCTGACGGCCCAAATACTCAGGCGGCAGGGCTTTTTCAGCAGCAGGAATAAGGAAAGCAGCATTACAGATGAATATGTCGGCCGGCTGAGGATTAAGGTGAGCAGCCAGGAGGATGAAATCAAATCACTGTCCGGCGGGAATCAGCAGAAGGTTGTCATCTCCAGGATCCTTGCCGGTAACCCGCAGGTGATCATCATGGACGAACCGACCAGAGGGATTGATGCCGGTGCCAGGGGCGATATTTACAGCATCATAGCCGACTTAAAGGAAAAGGGCTATTCTATCCTGCTGATTTCTTCCGATCTGGAGGAGATTGAGAGGCTCAGCGACAGAATCTACACCATCTATCAGGGCACCTGCAATGTATGCCTCGGATTTGATGAAATCAATGCTGCCAATGTGATGAAATCTGCTTTTGGAACGTTATGAAGGATGTGATGTAGATGTCTGCGTTGAAATGGGCGGCGTCACGGCGGGAATTCAGGACTTTATTATTCTTAATTATGCTGTTTACGCTTGTCGGCCTCGTAAACAGCGACTTTCTGACTCTGGCAAACATACAGGCCTCTGTGAAAAGCAGCCTTCTTTATATTGTCTTGGCTGTGGGTATGACATTTGTGCTGCTGACAGGAAATATTGATATTTCAATAGGGGGGATCATGGGGCTTAGCGCTGCGGTGGCGGGCACCATCCTGAAAAGCGGCGGCAGCCTTTTCACGGCAGCAGCGGCAGCCCTTTTCATAGGTGCGGCCATCGGGCTCATCAATGGATTGGGAGTGACGAGGCTAAAAATCTCATCTTTTATTATGACCCTGGGAATGCTTGAAATCACGCGGGTTCTTCATGTCATTTATGCTGATGGGAAATGGGTGGAGAATCTGCCGGCAGGCTTTAAGGGTCTTTCCAAGTTCAGCCTGGCCGGTGTGAATATCCTCTCCCTGCTGGTGATTGCAGCGGTGATCCTTGTACATTTTTATCTTTCAAAAAGCAATAAAGGAAGGTATTTTGCCGCAATCGGTGATAACGAAGAGGGAGCGGTATTGCTCGGAATTCCCGTGCAGCGCTATAAAACTTATGCCTTTGTCATCTCCGGCATTTCCGCCTCTATAGCCGGGCTGATTTTTGCCAGCCAGATTGGCTTCATCTCAACCACTGCAGGAGCCGGCATTGAAATGACCGTCATTGCGGGCGCTGTTCTCGGCGGAGTTTCTCTCAGCGGCGGAATCGGGTCTGTCATCGGAGCGGGGATCGGCGCCATCATTATGACTTCAATCAATTCGGCTCTTGTGTTCATGAAGGTCCCTGCTTTCTGGAATGCGGCAATATCCGGATCCCTTTTAATCCTTATTGTGGTCATCGACACCCTGCTGACCAGGAAAGCGATGAAAAAGGCGAAAAAGGAAAGGCTGAATGCGCGGATCCTTCAGAAGGAGGTGCAAATATAAGTGATTCGGAAGATTCCTAAATGGAACCTTATGCTGCTGTTCATTTTACTTGTGGAAATAATTGTTTTCGGCCTGATCAATCCGAGGTTCTGGAATATCTCCATCCTGCTGGGAAGCTTTAATGATTTTATCGGCATCGCCCTTGTCGCCTTTTTTGTCACCTTTGTCATCATCACAGGGGGGATCGACATATCCGGCGGATCGATCATTGGGCTTACCTCGGTCCTTGCGGGGATTCTATCGCAGGTGGCAGGGCTCAATATTTGGCTGTCGGTCATTTTGGCGATAGCGGCAGGCGGGCTTTGCGGGCTCTTGAATGGAATTTTGATCGCTTACGGGCGAGTGCAGGCGATGGTGATCACCCTTGGAGCGATGCTGCTCTACAGCGGCATATCCATTGTCATCGTCGGCCTGTCAGGAGTGAGTACGTATGAAGGGATATCAGGCTTTCCGGAGGCCTTCAGCAGCCTGGCCTATGGGGAAGTGATGGGCATCCCAAACTCTGTTCTCCTCTTCCTTGTCATGTTTTTCTTCGCATATGTCCTTCTGCATTTAACGAAATACGGAAGGTATATATATCTAACCGGCATCAACCAGAATGCGGCAGAATACGCAGGCATTGATACTAGAAAAATCATCGCCAGCACCTATGTCCTATCGGGATTGAGCGCGGGTGTAGCAGGCGTGATGCTGACTTCCTACCTGGGCAGCGCCCGGGCGGATTTCGGCTCTGAATATTTGATGCCGATCCTGACTGCCGTTGTGCTTGGAGGAACCTTGATCACGGGAGGCAAAGGAGGTGTTATCGGCACTGCGCTTGCCAGCATCATCGTCGGTCTGCTGCAGCTCGGTCTGCAGATGGGCGGCGTTTCCACACAGTATATTGGCCTTGCGACCGGCCTGCTTCTGATTATTTCTGTCGCATTCCTTGGACTGTCATCTGATTTCAAGCATTCGGTGAAAAGGATTCTTGCACCTAAAAAAATGGGGGTCGATTGAGATGAGATTTAAGCCTTATAAGCTGTTCCTTGGTATGGCCATGGCTTCGCTTCTGCTGGCAGGCTGCAGCGGGGAGAAAGACTCCGGCGGCAGTTCCGGCGGGAAAAAAGCTGATGACATTGAAGTTGTCTTTATCCCGAAAATGACCGGGAATGCATTTTTTGAATCAGGCAATAACGGGGCCCAGGCTATGGCCAAAAAAGAAGGGTTCAAGGTCAAGTATGACGGGGCGCCGGAAGGGACCGTGGCCAATCAGGTCCAGATCATCAACAGCGCTGTCAGCAGCGGGGCAGATGCCATTGCCATTTCTTCTGTTTCTTCAGACGGTCTGAACCAGGCGCTGAAAAAGGCGCTCGATGCAGGCATCAAGGTAGTCACCTGGGATTCTGACGTTGATCCGGAATACCGTTCTGTTTATGTGAATCAGGGGACACCGGAAATACTCGGTGCGATGCTCGTCGATATGGTTGCCGGACAGCTGGAAAATCCTGATGAAGCCCAGCAGGTCGCCTGGTTCTATTCAAGTCCGACCGTTCCTGACCAAAACTCCTGGGTTGAATATGCTGATCAGTATATAAAAGAGAAATATCCGAAATGGGAAATTGTCACAAGGCAATTTGGAGAAGGAAATGAGCAGAAGTCCCTGCAGGTAGGGGAAAGCATCCTTGATTCCTATCCTGATATTGATGCCATCATCTGCCCTGATTCCACTGCTCTTCCAGCAATGGCACAGGCAGCGGAGAATAAAGGGCTGACAGCGAAGGATGTTGCGATCACAGGGTTTGCGTCACCGAATTCCATGAGGCCATTCCTGGAGAACGGCACTATCTTAAATCATGGCTTATGGGATGTCCAGGATCAGGGAGCGCTTGCTGTTTATATTGCTTACCACCTGGCACAGGGCAATGAATTGAAGGTTGGCGACAAGCTGGAGGTTCCTGAACTTGGCGAAGTGACAGTTGAGCCGAACAGCATCCAGGGCTATGACTATGAAGCGGACGATTCCGGAATCATCGTGCTGCCGGAGCGGATTGTTTTTACAAAAGAAAATACTGGTGATTATGACTTTTAATTAGGGGGAGTTGCGGAGGATGGCAGATAATATCGGCAATAAAGCGGCGAAGAACTTTTTTGAAGATGTACCATTTGCGGGCGGTGAGGGCTTCCATGTAAAAGGGGCCGCCAATTATGACTGGGGCATGAAAGACCGGCTGTCGAGGATCTTCAACCCGAAGACTGGAAAGACCATTATGCTCGCATTCGATCACGGCTATTTTATGGGGCCGACCTCAGGACTTGAACGGATCGATTTGCTTGTCCCGAGGCTTGAGAAATATGTTGACTGCCTGATGGGAACAAGGGGGGCGATCAGAAGCAGTGTGCCGCCTTCATTCAACAAGGCGATTGCGCTCCGGGCGTCATCCGGTTCTTCTATTCTGCAAAATGACCTGAGCCATGAATCCATGGTGGTTGATATCGAGGATGCTGTCCGGATGAATGCCAGCGCCATTGCGATTCAGACCTTTATCGGTGCAGATGGGCAAAAAGAGACGATTGAAGAGCTGAACAAAGCTGTTAATGTTGGCTTGAGATACTCAATCCCGACTTTGGGTGTCGTCGCTGTCGGCAAAGAAATGGCGCGCACTACCGAGTTCTTCCTGCTCGCGACCAGGATGCTGGCAGAGTTTGGTGTTCAGATCGTCAAAACCTATTATTGCGATGATTTTGAGAAAGTAGCATCCGCCTGCCCAGTTCCCCTGGTGGTCGCCGGCGGTAAAAAGATTCCGGAAAAAGACGCACTCACCCTCGCCTACAACTCCATCCAGGGAGGAGCAGCCGGAGTAGATATGGGCCGAAACATTTTCCAATCCCAGCACCCGGAAGAAATGGTGCAGGCTGTGGGGAAAGTGGTGCATGAAGGGTTTACAGATAAAGAGGGGTATGAGTATTATCAGTCGCTGATAGGGTAGAGCGGGGAGTTTGGCAGTACTTAATATTGTGCCTGGCACTGTTTTGGTAGTAAATGTAAATGGGGCGGAGTGATTTGGGAAGTTGGTAGATTAAATAGCCGAGTTGGTAGAATCAGTCGGGAAGTTGGTAGAATAACCAGAAGAGTTGGTAGAATAACAGCAAAAGTCGGTAGAATCGTACTGGATACAGGTAGAATCCTGTATGAATCCATCTCATTTAATGAGAAATGCCCCTCTAGCACATATTAGAGGGGCATTTTTTATGCTTTTTCAACTTTTAATAGTCATTGGCAAGACAATTTGTCTCTTTCCACACCATTTTGCAGGGCAGCAGTTCATTTCTCAGCACGTGGTGACTTCGTTTTCTCCTTATCAGATAGACAGAGGGTAGTAGTTTTGGTTAGACAAGGCAGCCTGTAATCTGATCCTGTCAGCAGGAATCCCTGGGATGATGATCTAATATATAAGGAATCAAACTAAAGCAGGTGAAGCATATGAAATCAAAGAAACTATTATTTATCGGCGACAGCATCACAGATCACGGCAGAAGAGAGGATCCTGAACAGATTGGATTCGGTTATGTAAGGAACCTCCGGGACTACTATTTGACGTCTTTTCCTGAAAAGGAGTTAGAGTTTATCAACAGAGGTGTGAGCGGCAACCGTATTATTGACCTTGCCGACCGCTGGAAGGCGGATGTTATTGATATTCAGCCGGATCTTGTGTCCATTTCGATTGGCATTAACGATGTATGGCGGCAGCTGGACAGTCCGGGGATTGTGCAGATTGATCCTGGCAGGTTCAAGGAGGTATATCAGGATCTGCTGACACAGGTGAAGGAGGAGACTGAAGCTGAAGTCGTGCTCATGGAGCCGACTGTCATTGAGGAGGACGTTCATTCGGAAGGGAACCGGCTGCTTATTCCATATGTTGAGGCTGTACAAGAACTGGCTGAGCAGTTCAAGGCTGCGGTTGTTACGGAGCATAAGGCATTTATCCAGTACCTTGAATCAGGGGGAAGTCTTAAACTGACGACAGATGGGGTGCATATGACTTCGGCGGGGGATATGCTTATGGCTAGGACGTGGGTTATGGGAGCAGGTTCTTTGTCTGTCTTTAACTGATATTGCATTGTTCGCAGAATGAAGGCATTTTTGCCGGAGTTAGGATGTGTCAGTTTCCAGTAAATGTATTTTTTGTAGAATAACGCTGATTTTATGTAGAATCATTGGAAAAATAGGTAGAATAATTAAGAATTTAGGTAGAATAATAGAAAATTTATGTTGAATCATATACGTTTCGGAGCTCTATTAAGAAAAATGTCCCTTTTACATATAGTAGAGGGGCATTTTTCATGCTATACCACACTCAAATGCGATCCAGCAGGACATTATCTCCCGAGTCAGCCTCCTTCTGCAGAGCTGACGTCTAATCTTCCAAGAAAAACCCATAAAATCGTAAAACCTCACCTCTTCGCGCCACCCACCTATTTGACATCCCCCTATTTTTCTGCAATAATAATAAACAATTAAATACTGGTACCTTTAATTCAGTCCCGTGAGGCTGGCAAGGACAGCGGAAATTATGAGAATCATTGGGTGAGGTGTATCCTGCCCGCTGGTTTTTCATGAGGAAAAAGGCTTCTTGTCGGAAACGGCGAGAAGCCTTTTTTCGTTCCAGCTTCTTAGCATCGAAGGCTCCTTCGGTACCAGTTTCAACACTTTTGAAACTTATAGGAGGAATGGAAATGAGTAAAGTAGATTTGGATTTTTCACTGAGTGCGGTTCCGCAGAAGCACCGCAGCGGATTTTGGAGAATGCTTGTGGTGATGCTGGGGCTGACGTTTTTCTCGGCAAGCATGTGGTCAGGCGGGACGCTTGGTTCAGGGCTGACTTTTATGCAGTTTATCGGCATCGTCCTGGCTGGGAACCTGATTCTTGGCGCTTATACTGGAGCGCTTGCCTATATCGCGGCCGAGACCGGCTTATCGACCCATCTGCTGACGCGCTATGCATTCGGTGAAAAAGGTTCTTATCTTTCTTCATTCTTACTGGCAGCGACCCAGGTTGGCTGGTTCGGCGTCGGTGTCGCGATGTTTGCTCTTCCTGTCCAGAAGGTGACAGGGCTTGATGCGTATCTGCTGATTGCGATTGCCGGCATCCTGATGACGGCGACAGCATTTTTCGGAATGAAGGCACTGGCGATCTTGAGCTTTATCGCGGTTCCGCTTATCACCATTCTTGGCAGCTTTTCAGTGTTCAAGGCAACAGAAACGGTTGGAGGTCTTGACGGCCTTATGCAGTATCAGCCTACAGAAGCAATCGGGCTTGCAGCAGCATTGACGATCTGTGTCGGTTCTTTTATCAGTGCCGGAACGCTGACGCCTGACTTTGCCCGCTTCGCCCAGACAAAGCGTTCAGCTATCATTACGACTGTAATTGCCTTCTTTATCGGAAATTCACTCATGTTCATCTTCGGTGCTATCGGCGCAATCGCAACTGGCCAATCAGATATTTCCGAAGTGATGTTCATTCAAAAATTGATCCTCCCGGCCATCCTTGTGCTGGGGCTTAATATCTGGACAACTAATGACAATGCACTGTATGCATCCGGACTCGGTTTCTCAAGCATCACGAAAATCTCAAAAAGCAAGGTTGTCATTTTTAACGGAATCGTCGGAACTATCCTGGCAATGTGGCTTTACAATAACTTCGTCGGATGGCTGACCATCCTTGGGGCAGCTCTGCCGCCTGTTGGCGCCATCATTCTCGCAGACTATTTTATCATCAACAGAGGCAAGTATAAGAAATTTGAGCAAATGACATTCAAAGCTGTCAACTGGCCGGCCATGATCGCATGGGGTGCAGGTGTGCTTGCTGCGAACTTTATTCCGGGGATCCCTCCGGTCAATGCACTGCTAGGAGCGGCGATCACATTCGTTGTCATCACGAAGCTTGCAGCTCTCACGGCAAACACAGGCACGATATCAGAAATGGAAAAGGTGAGCTAAATGATGTTAATTAAAAATGCGAAGCTTAGAGGTAAGGATGGGCTTTGGAATATAACAGTAAGAGACGAAAAGATTGCGGAATTGTCGAAGGGGGATGTATCAGATTGGCAAGGTGAGGAGCTTGATGTAAAAGGGGCGCTTGTTTCTGCCCCGTTCATTGAACCGCATATCCACCTTGATACAACGCTCACAGCAGGAGAGCCTGAATGGAATCAGAGCGGCACATTGTTCGAGGGCATCCAGAGATGGGCACAGCGCAAGGAGACTTTGACACATGAGGATGTAAAGGAGCGGGCTAAAAAAGCGCTCAAATGGCAGATCGCACAGGGAATCCAGCATGTCCGCACACATGTGGATGTGACGGATCCAACCTTGACGGCGCTGAAGGCGCTTTTAGAAGTAAAAGAAGAAATGGCTTCACATGTCGATCTGCAGCTGGTCGCTTTTCCGCAGGAGGGAATCCTTTCTTATCCGAGCGGGGCAGAGCTGATGGAAGAAGCGCTGAAAATGGGTGCAGACGTGGTCGGCGGCATTCCGCACTTTGAGTTTACGAGAGAATATGGCGTATCTTCTATGAAAATTGCATTCGACCTTGCGGAAAAATATGACCGCCTTGTAGACATTCACTGCGATGAAATCGATGATGAGCAGTCACGGTTTGTAGAAGTAGTGGCAGCGGAAGCATATGAGCGCGGATTCGGCAGCAAGGTGACGGCCAGCCATACGACGGCGATGGGCTCCTATAATGATGCTTATGCCTACAAACTCTTCAGGCTTCTGAAGATGTCGGAAATAAACTTTGTGGCTAACCCCCTTGTAAATATCCATCTTCAGGGCCGTTTTGATACGTATCCAAAACGGAGGGGCATCACAAGAGTGAAGGAGCTTCTCGAAGCGGGAATGAATGTGAGCTTCGGGCATGATGATATCTTTGATCCATGGTATCCGCTTGGAACAGGCAATATGCTTCAGGTTCTCCACATGGGCATCCACGTATCCCAGCTCATGGGTTATGAAGAAATTGTCCGTTCCTTCGATCTGATTACAGATAACAGCGCCAAGACGCTTCATATCGAAGACAGCTACGGGATAGAAGCTGGAAAACCGGCCAGCTTCATTGTCCTTGACGCTGAAAATGAATACGAAGCCATCCGCAAACAGGCAGCCGTCCTTTACTCTATCAGGAACGGCAAGATCATCGCGCAGACAAGCCCAAGGCAGACCTCTATTCTGCTGGGGGAGGAAAGAGAAATTATAGATTTTAGCAAATAATACAAAGAAAAGGGGCAGCGGCGGCTGCCCCTTTTTGGTCCGTGTCAGGCACCGCGAAAAGACACTTTTCCTATATTTGTCCACGAGCAGTGCCTGACACGGGGATCTACGCTGTATAGTTTAATTCCTCAACGGCGAGACTGTTCTTAAAGAAACTAAGGCGGTGCGCTATTTTGAGGATTCTCTTTGTGGTTGTGATGAGTGCCTTTATATTTGTTTGTACTTGTTCGAGCAGTTTTGCTGATTTAAAAGAATCTGGAGAAGTTCATTTTGAATGGCAGGGGGACCCTTCGTTTGGAGAGCTGCTGCTGCCTTGGCCACCCAGTGCTGATAGGGATTTTGCTTTCCAGAAGGCTGGACATGCTCTTTCCTTTTTTATTTTGACTGGCGGGCTGCTGAGCCTCATCCCCCAAGCATATTCAGCTATAATCGCAGCCATATATGCGATGGCAACAGAAATACTGCAGCTGTGCTTTATGAGGAGCGGGCTGCTGCTGGATGTGATGGTGGACTGCGGAGGCATCTTTCTTGCGCTGCTTGTCTTTGGTTTAATTAAATATGCTGCAGGCCAAAACAGGCAGCAAAAAAGTATGAGCCAGAACAAATAACGGTTTTCTGGTAATTGGCGCACAGCTCCTCCGAAGGAATCAATCAAATCTTGCCATTTACCCTTCCTCTTTTTTTATAATATAATGACACAGGCAAAGCTTTTAGATGCATTCTAGCAGCTTTACTGTTTATTGAGTCTTTTTAATAGAGGTTGGATAAATGAAGAATATATATCTTGATTATAATCAGATTTCCCTTTCGCTTGATTCTCTGGCGGACGAGATAAGGGGGGAGGGCTTTGACGGTCTCGTGATTATTTTGCGGGGCGGCTCTTTTCCTGGCTTTCACCTGGCTTTCCTGACAGGGCTGCCTTATTATTTTTTGACATATGACCGCAGCAGCGAGTCGCCCGAGTGGAAAGGCCATGCCCCAGCCTAAAGAAAGCCCTCCTAGTTGAAGACTTTGCGGGGATGGGGAATACGCTGATCAACAGCAAAGAGTTTTTAATAAAGCAAGGAATTGAAGTAAAGACACTGGTTATCTGCAAGGATCCGAAATCCGCTTCAATGCCTGACTTTTTCTGCTTTGAAACAAAGGAAGAAAATGCCCGCTTCATTTTGCCATGGGAAAGATTCAGGCTCAATCCAGCGGAAAGCAGGGTTTCAAGAGCAGAAAATATCGCCGATCATCAATTTGAGAGAACCCTTTGGGATGAGCAGCTCTTTTCCCTTGTCCGCGAAGGCGATGGAATTGCGGCAGGGCATATCGATAAAGGGGAAATGGCGATTTCACTCGGCTTTACCCATGTGGTGACGGTGAATGTTGAAGAGGCCATTCTAATATCCTCTCAATATCCTGAACTCAGGGTAGCATGGTGGGACGGAGAGAGAAGATTTATGATACAGTCTAAGGCGGTATAAGGAAAGAGGGACAGGTACTTGTTCCTCTTTTTTTGCTGAAAAATACTATTATCTTTAGATTTTCCCAAGCAGGTACTGCAATAAAGAACTTCAGGACAACCCTTGCAGCGAATAAATTACTTAATAGAGAACCTGGCATTCTTGAATCAGACCAGTCTTCAAATAAACACTACATAAGGCCTAAATGATAATGACAGGATTTTCGTAAGTTTTCCCAAGGCCAACCCCATTGTTGCGGCTGCCAATATTTGATAGTTTTGAAGGGAAGGACCCGAAACTATTTTAGGAGGAGATATTATGAAAAAACTTGGGAAAATCGTATTAGCGTCTGCTATGTCTTTAGGTATCCTGGGCGGTGTTGGGAATATTGGTGCTTCTACTGCTGAGGCTGCCCCTGCAGGCTGCTTCGGCCCGGTCTATTATTACGTGAAATCTGGAGATACACTCTCAGGAATTGCCGCTAAATATGGAGTTACAACAGCCTATCTGGCATCATTGAACAATATCTCAGATCCGAACAAAATCTATGTGGGCCAGCGTATAACTACATATAACTGCAATTAATACAATTAAAGCCTCCATCCTGTCGTGAACAGGATGGAGGCTTCTTTTATCCTTTACAGCCCTGGCTCATAAGCGGTATTCGGGATTTTTTCATAATCATCCGCATCCAGGTTTTCCACGGATCCATCTGCAACTCCTTTAATAATGGCATTCAATCCGGTTTCGACTGCTTTGACAAGCTGACCTTTTTTCTTTTGGCCAAGCGTATGTGACTGGCCTCTCACCTCAAACAAAACAGTGCCGCTGCCGTTAAGGGCAAAGCTTCCCAATGCAGTTCCTGGAAGGTCAAGGTTCCGCTGATAGAGGGTAATGTTATTGAACGGAGAGTTTCCGATTGATTGCAAGGCATTGTAAGCTGCTAAATTCAGCTGCTTGGAAAACTCAACATTATATTGATCCGCATATTCCGCATATTTTGCTCCTGCTGGAGTGTTTGGATCAGGCACAAACTCGCCTGACAAAGACATAGTAACGATGTCATCCGTTCCCTCTACATAGTATTGCCCCTGATGGTGAAGGTCAACGAAGACATCAACCTTCCCGAACTCGGCCATTAATCCTTTATACACGTCCCTTACGGTTTGGGATTCCGGTGTTATGTACCAGCCTGGCTGGCTTGACCTGCCTGGGAAATCCTCGGCTCGGGGGATGTAATCCAGGTCAGGGTTGAAGTCGCGGTTTACATCAAACCCGGGCTGTCCGGTGTAATTTCTCTCCTGGATTGTGCCAGATGCATAATAATTCCAGGCCGGCCTCACTGCCGCTGCAAGCTGAGGGAATTCCTGCACAGCTTCTGCCCAGGACATATCGTTTCCGCGTCGGTCAAGCTCTGAAGCGTCCGGATTTATTTTTGGCAGAACGACCAAAGTGACACTTTCGAGGATTTCCCTGGCTTCTGGTGAGTTGCTTGATCCCAGGTATTGAAGGATTTTCAGCAAAGCCTCTGTACCGGTCTTTTCATTGCCGTGAATTTCGCTTTCAATCAGAATCACTTTTTTCCCCGTACCGACTCGTGCCTGGTAAATGTCCCGCCCCTGGTTGGATTGCCCGACAACCGATAACGACACTTTTCCCTGGCTGCTCTTTTCAATCTGCTGGAGCTTGTTCACCATTTCGGCATAGTCAGTAAATCCAGCTACAGAGCTGGCTTCGTACTGTCCTGCCTTGCCGGCATCAGGAGATGGGGCCGCAATGGCTGTGCCTCCAATCCCCGCACATAAAACAACTGCTGTACTTAATCCTGTAATCCATTTGTTTTTCTTCATCCTGCCACTCCCCTTTATTTTTCTTACAAAGACTATTCTAAATCGACAAGCCGCTGACACCTTGTCGATTTAGGAACCATGTTCGGGTCTAGTTTTGTAGGAATGAAATGAAGGGTGTCGAATATTTCGCTTTTCGAAACAATTGAATAGTTTGTCCCATCAGAAAAAACGGGTGATTAGGTCCTTTGTCCCTCAGCTTCTGATTCAGCAGGACTATATAAGCTCGACATAAGGCATAATAATTTCTGATTGCCTAATTTCCTTCAATTAGAAGATTAATATATACTATGGAAATATAATAAAAATTATACTAAAACGGTAAATTAATGTAATAATGCCTATGTTATTTATTAACATAATTCCCTTTGATATAATCATTTTGGTAAAAGAGAGCATTTGAGTAGGTTAATCCCTCTGATGGGTGCTTTTTTTACCGTGATAAAAGATACAGGACAGAGAGCAATGCTATGATTCTGGGAAATCATACATACATTCTCTGAATTGAATACTAGATTTTACTACTAGAATTAACAGGGAGGATACAATTTATTATGGCTTACCAATCCAAAAATTATAAAAAGTTTATTGCATCATCTATGACAGCTGCTATGGTTGCTTCTGCAGTGGCACCAGCTGCCAGCTTCGCAGCTTCTGATTTTAAAGATGTAAAAGCTGATAACTTCTACTATGACTATATTACTGCTCTTGCAGATGCTGATATCATCGATGGCCGTCCTGACGGAACATTTGACTTAGGCGGAAAGATCAACCGCGCTGAAGCATCTAAAATGGTGGCAAACATCCTTAAGCTGGATACAGACAAAGCTCCAGCTGCTAAATTTTCTGATGTAGATCAGTCTAAATGGTACGCAGAGTACATCAATGCTCTTTATGCAGAAGGCCTTATTGATGGTAAAGGAGCAGGCAAATTCGACCCTAACGGTACATTGACTCGCGGCGAGTTCGCTAAAATGGTTGTTGATGCTTACGACTTAACTTTAAATGCTAATGGCCCGAAAGCTAACTTCACTGATGTAAAAGCTGACAAGTGGTATGCTGACTATGTTGCGATCCTGTTCTCACATGAACTTGTAACTGGTACTACAAGCACTACTTTCTCACCAGATGCTCAGATCAAGCGTGCAGACTTTGCCAAGCTTCTGACTGAAACTGACTGGGAAAAAGGCTCTACTCTAGAAAAGCCAAATGCGGCTCAAGCTTCTGTTGACAGCGTAACAGGCGTTAACGCAAAAACAATCGAAGTTAAGTTCACAAAGGCAGTAGACACTAAAACTATTGACGCAATCACTCTGGAAGCTGGAACAGGTGCTTCTGATGCAGGTACTGTTTCTAAAGAATTGAGTGCAGACGGCAAAACATTGACACTGAAAGCTCAAAAAATCTTCAAGGGCAGCTACACAGTAAAGGTTCCTTTCGAAGCTGTTAAAGATACAGACGGCGAATTCGTTAAGCCTGTAAATGCAAAAGTAACTGTAAACGATACTGCAGCTCCAGTCCTGACTTCTGCAGCAGCAGCGATCAAAGATACAGCTGACGGAGTCAAAAAAGTAACATTAACATTTGACGAAGAAGTTTCTTCTATTGAAACAGTTAAAATCAATGGTACTAACTACGATGCTGTTGTTGCTGGAAACAAAGCAACTGTAGCAGTTAACCTTGATGCAACTAAAACTTACGATGTTACTGTTGTAAATGCAAAAGATGCTGCCAACAACGTGAAAGCAGTTCAAACAAAGGCACTGACACTATCTGTTGACAACGTAGCTCCTTCAATCACAAGCGTAACAGCTGCTGGTGAAAACCAGGTTAAGGTTGCAGTTGATGAGGATTTGAAGGATAACAAACTTACTATCTCAGGTAAGGTTGGAACTTACACTGCTAATATTGTTACAGAAGCAGTAGTAAACCCAGAAAACAGCAAAGAGTACATCGTTACTCTGAATGACAGCTACCTTTACAAAAACGGAAACTCTGACACTGTAACTCTGACAGTTGCAAAAGATGCTTTGTCTGACGAAATCGGCAACACAAATGCTGCTGAAATCACTAAAACTGTTACAGTTAACAAAGACGTAACAGCTCCTTCAGTTGTAAAAGTAGAAACGTCTAAAACTGCTGGTAAAGTAACTTCATTCTCTGTGACTTACAGTGAGGAAGTAACAGTTAATGAAGCTGGCAAGATTTCTGTTGTGAACTCTAAAGGGGAAATTCTTTCTTCTGGCCAGGTAGTTACAGATGCAAAACTAGCTGCTAACGATGCTAAGACTGTCGTATTTACACTTGCTAGCGATCTTAAAGCAGATAAATACAGCTTCGTACTTGCAGAAGGTTATGTAGCAGACAAAGCACTTGCACCTAACGACAGCGCTAAACACGAATTCTCAGTAGATGTAACAGAAGACGGCCAGCCTGTAGAAACAACTTTTGAAATCGAAGACGCGGATGCAGTTTCCAATGTCATTACTGTAGATTTCGGTGAAAAGGTACTAGCTACTGGAACTGGTTCAGCTCTAAACCCTGCTGCATACACAGTTAACGGAACTGTGCTTCCAGCTGGTACTGATATTGCTTTCAAGAAGGACAATGGTGCCGTTGATCAGACAACAGTAGAAATCACTCTTCCAGAAGGCTTTGTAAAAGCTAGCGACGCAAAGGCGATCTTCACTGTTACTGGTGTAAAGACTCTTGATAACAAAGAGAGCCTGCCGTTCACTCAGACTCTGGAAATCACTGATAACACAGCTCCAGAAGTAACGTCACTTACTGTGACAAACTTGACTGAAGTTACTGTGGCATACTCAGAGAATATCGCTATTACTGGTACTAACCCTTCCATTGCTGATGAGATTTCACTGCTTGATAGCAAGGGTGCAGTGGTTGCCTTCACTAATCCTAAAGTTGAAAATGGCAAGCTGGTATTAACTGTTGCAGATTCTTCAAAAGTTAGCTCTTTGGCTACTATCAAAGTAAATGCAGAAGATGCTAACCTCAAAGACGCAGCTGGAAATGCCCAGAAATCTGGTTTGAGCGTAGTGAAAAAATAATTATACCTTCTCGTAAGGTATGCATACCAAAGAACCCTCCTGACGCACTTGCTGCCGGGAGGGTTCTTTTTATAAAAAGCCAAAATTTGAAAAAGTGCCAGACTCAGTTATTATGATAATAGTTTATATAAAGCAGACACAGCTTCCAGTGGCAGAAGTTATTAAAAATTATTCATGCAAGCATATTTTAATACTAATTGGTACTGTTTTAGTGGTACTATAGTTCTAACAAATATCCTATATTAGTGAGGGAAGGATCATGAATTTAAGTGAATACCTAATTGGTGATAGCCTGCAGTCTTTTCGTCAATATAAAAATATGAGTACGAAAGAGCTATCCGAAGGGATTTGTACGGAGGAAGAGTTGATCTCATATGAGAAGGAGAGAGACTACCCAAGCCTTGAAATCCTTAATCAATTATTGAACAAGCTTAGCATTGATCTTACATATTTCTTTAACGTCGCCTCAAAATCTTCTATTAATTACTCTACAGCAGTCATGCAAATTATAAATAAACATAAACGAACCTGGAACTATGAAGCAATCTATGAAATCGTGCAAAAAGAGCTCAATAATCCAATTTTTCAGCCTGTGTTGTTGAAACAGTTTCTTCTTTGGCACCAGGGCATATGCGTTTTCTACTTGGAAAAGGATAAAGAAAGGGCAATCAGCCTTCTGCATCAGGCGATTGATTTGACTAATCCCAAAAGGGAGAATTTGTCTGAGCGGGAGATTGAGATATTGACGAGTGTTGCACTTTTACATAGAGATACAAAGGATTATAGGGAGGCAATCTCAATCTTTAAGAAGGCATATGAAGATTTAGAAAAACTCCCACATATACTTGATCCCAGAGGAAAGGTCAGAGTGTTGTTAGGTCTTGCCCAAACACTTACGGAGATTGAAGATTATAATGAATCATTGATCTTTTGCCAGAAAGGGATTGATCTGTGTATTCATGAGGAAATCCTATTTCTCTCAGCTAACCTATATTATCAATATGGAGAAAATCTTATAAAATTAGGCAAAGTAGAAAAAGGAAAAGAATATATTAACAAATCAATATACATTTTGAAATTACAGAGAAATGAAAAATTAGTGAGAATCGTTGAGAGTGAATTGGAAAATTTATTAACTTGATGGTAAAATATACAATAAACATATGAGATAGGGAGGTATTTTCTATGAAGAAAATTCTTTTGGCAGGTACAATGGCTCTAGGGATAATAGCTTTAGGCTCCTCACTTTTTAATGGGTATTCTGAACAGGCTGGCTTACCATCTGAACATAGCTTAATCAAGTCTTCTGGTGTTCAAGGTAGCGGGAACGTTACTATTTTTGGTTTGCCTTCTGAACACTGATTAAGTTGAGCAAAATAACCCTATATAACTAGCAAAGAAGAGCTCCTTCTCATCTGAGAGGAGCTCTTCAATATAATTGAAGTAACATAAATAATAATACAGATATTTACAGTGAACTAATGAAGGTTTTCTCTTGAACAGAAATAATTCACTTCTTATCTCTCAGAATCTTATCCAACAACCCCTGATTCCGCTCAACCACTTCCTTAGTTTCCTCAGTCAACAGCTTGTATTCCACAACTCTGCTCTCATCGCTAATTTCAGCTTCAATGATATCCCCATCTTTAATTCCCGCGGGCAGCTGACCTGCCTGGACGATAACTCTTTCATTTTCGTCATTGCGAGGCAGGAGGATAGTAATTTCGCCTTCTATTGCTTCAACGATATATGCCTTCATCTTATTTGTCTCCCGTTATAGAATATCCGCTGTCAGTGGATTGTACCTTGATATTTCCATCATTATAAGTGCTGAATAGCTCAGAGCCAATTGATTGTAATCGTTGGATGACGGTTGAGTACGGGTGTCCATATGAGTTTTCCCCATATGACAGGATTGTAAAAGCAGGCTGAACCGCCCTTAGGAAATTTATAGATGAGGATGTATCTGAGCCGTGGTGGCCAGCCTTCAAAATGTCGGCTGATACATCAAAGCTATGAAGCATATCCTCTTCATTTTCAACAGTTGCATCGCCTGTCAGCAGAAAACTGACATCTTCATGGACGATTTTCAATACGATTGATGACTCATTCAAGCTGGAGCTTTCATTCGCTGAATTCAGTACCCGTACAATCAGGTCTTCATCAATGTTCAAATATTCCCCCACAGAAGGAATTTCAAGCGGGATTCCCTTTAGGTCAATGAGTGACAGATATTCTGAATAAGTTTCTGTTGTATGGACTTTCCCGCTGTCCAATACTTTTTTTACAGGAAACTGCTTTAACACGTCAACGAGTCCACCGATGTGATCTGCATCAGGATGGGTAGCTACCATTAGATCAATGGAGTTGATGCCTTTTTGCTTTAAAAAGCTGATAACCTCATCACCTGCATAGCGGTTTCCTCCATCGATCAATATATTTTTCCCATTTGGGGTTTTAATTAGAATGCTGTCTCCCTGGCCGACATCAATAAAAAAGGCGGTGATTTCACCGCCAGCTGCTTCTGCATCTGTATTTCGAATAATCCGTGCAAGGAATGATGCAAATTCCGCCCGATTAACATTTGAATTAGGCCTGAACGTATTGTCCGGGTACCCTCCGGTAATGTTATTTTTAACCATGATCTGGATCACACCGTATGCCCAGTGCCTGCTTGAAACATCCTTAAAAGAGATGGTGCTTTTACCAGAAAGCTCATATGCCCTTACAAGCATAGCCGATAACTCGGCCCTTGTAATTGCTTCGTTAGGCTTAAAGCTCCCGTCTGTATAGCCTCCCATAATTCCTTCCTTTGCAATCGCCCCGATTGAAGCATAAGCCCAATGTCCAGAAGAAACGTCTGTGAATGAAGGCTTGGAAGGGGATAAGCCAAGGTGGCGTGTAATGATTGCAGCTGCTTCCGCACGAGTAATGCTTTTCTTAACGCCAAACGATCCGTCTGAATAACCGCCAACGAGGCCCATTTCATAGAGCAGATTAATATTCGCTTCAGCCCAATGGCCGCCTGTGTCCGTAAAAAGACCTGCAGGCTCCGGCTGTGAAGGGATCGGTTCCGGAGTCTCCCTAATTATATCTCCGTTACTATCATGATAATGATATTCACCTGTTTTGAGTCCATATTGAGCGCAATTGGTCCAGCAGGTATGGCCCCCGCTTGAATCCGTTCCTCCAGGTGATGCTGACGCATTTGATAATGGTATGAAAAAGAACGTGATGGCAATAAACAATGATGCTAGCTTTTTCATAGTAACCTCCCAATAATCTTGTAATTCCGGAATTATTGTAACAGAAATGTAATGTGAAAGGAGGAAGAATACTGGAATGGATTCATTTACCACGGAGAGTGAAATAAGAAAAAACACTTGGAAGAATCCAAGTGTTTTAAAATGTTCTCTTTTTGTCAATTAGTAGTCAAAGTAATTGTGTTTGATGGAGCAGATAAATTATTCCTGCTTGCGGTTATCCCATCAGCGATTGCCAGGACGAATACCTTATAGTCAATGTTCGGCTGAAGGAGTCTGCCTGAGATATCAACGGTATCAGACCGAAGCGTCAATTGAGAGGGCTGATTTTTTTCAACCCATAGATTGATGTTATTACGGACTGCATTCGCTGTGTTCAGGTCAAAGCCAGCAGCGTCTGATTCTTTGACAATCATGATTTCATACCTAATGATGCCTGAATCGTCACTAGGCTTGTTAAAGCTGATATTTAGATCGGAACCATTTCCATTGTTTGAGATGTCAGCTGCTGTAACCTGGGCAGCCGCGTTAACCTGAACATCAAGCAGCAGGAGAGGCTGTGATGCTAGTGAAAGTGCATTTGAACTGGGATTTCCTGCCGCCGAAACGCTCAGGACAAAAAACTTGTAGGATTCTCTTGTCCTGATAAGCTCTCCATTGGCATCTTTAGCATTGGATGCCAGCCTTTTCACTATATCGCCGCCGGTTTTGGTGACTCTGGTGTAATTGGCAGCCGCAGTCCCATTCGCCCTCGCTAAATTGAACGATGAAGCTTCTGCTGTTTTTACAGCAATAATCCTGTATTCAGTTATCTTGCTTTCGTCTGCTGCTTTTGTGAAGGAAATTTCAATGTCGCTTGAGTTTCCGGTATCTGCTACATCAGCGGCCTGCACGTTTCCAACTGGGTCAGCTGTACTGTTTCCTTCAAGCGTAACTACAGGCGAAGCGGATGATAATGAATTATTGGCTGTGTTCCCTCCTGAAGAAACGGAAAGTACAAATACTTTATAAGCGACTCCTTCTCGTATTACTTCACCATAAACATCCCGGGCAGCAGCTGAAAGGGACGTCCTGATGTTGCCGCCAGTTTTAGCTGCAGTTGTGTAATTTCGGGAGGCAACGGAATTTGCAGCAGCCAGGTTAAAGGAAGCTGCCTGGGATGACTTGATGACCAAGATCCGGTAAGAGGTAATATTGTCTTCTTTTGAAGCCTTATTAAAGGTGATTTCCAGATCTCTTCCATCGCCCAAGTCGCCTATATCACTCGCTTTTACATTGGATACTGCAGAGGCTAATATATTGTTGGCAAGAGTTACCGAGCCTGATGCTGAAGACAATGAATTTTTATAGTCATTGCCCTGGCTGCCCGCGGTAAAAATAAAGACGCGGTATGGGATGCCCTGTTGTATATAGTTTCCGTCCACGTCTCTGGTGCCGGATTGGAGATTCAATGTGATGTCTGCTCCCGTTTTATTTACCCGGGTATAGTTGGATGAGCTCACATAAGAAGCCTTTGCCAAACTGAAATAGCTTGCATCTGAAGCTTTAACAACCATGACCCGATATTCGGAAACACGGGACTCAGATGCCGCCGGCTTAAAGCTGACCTGCAGATCGCGCCCGTCTCCAAAATCCGATGTATCCTTCACTGAAACACTGGAAGCACGGATTTCCTCCGGTTTTGAAATTAGCGTAAGATCCGAAGATGGGGAAGACAAAGAGCTGCTGAATCCCCAAGTTCGGTCACCTATTGAAACAACAAACAGCTTATACTTTATACCCTCCTGTATGAAGGTGCCGTCACTATCTCTCGTGCTGCTTGCTAATGTCTGCTTTATATTCTGTCCATTTTTGCTTATGGCAGTATAATAGGAAGAAGGTACTTGCAGGGCTGCCGATAGATCAAATGAACTCGCTTTGCTGGATTTTACAATAATTGCACGATAATGATCAAGGCCGTATTCATCAGAGAGGCGGCTGAACGACATCTCAATATCCCGTCCATCCCCATAATCACTGGCATCCTTGAGTTTAACCCCTGACACCTTTCCTGCTGTAAAGCGATCCTGAAGGGTGATGGCGGCAGAGCTTGATCCCAATATTCCTCTTGAATGGCTTACTGAAATGACAAATATCGTGTAGGAAATGTCGTTCCTGATTATCTCGCCATCAGAATCCAATGTTCCATAAGACAGATTCCTGCTTACTGTATTTCTGCTGTCTGCAGCATCCAAATAGCGGTTTGCCGGCAGTCTGAATGCATTGTTAACATTAAAAGCTGCAGCCTTTGATGTTTTAACAGCTATTAATCTGTAAAAATCGATAGCAGAATGATTTCCGGGCTGCTTAAAGCTGACATTCATATCCCGGGCATCTCCAAAATTTCCTGTGTCAGAAGCCGTCAGCTCAGAAACTGTATAGCTGGCTGATTTGATGTCCACTCTTTTATCTTGATGGCTGTATGCTACCTCACTCCCCAATGCAGTACTTACAAACCGGATTGGGACAAGTGTGCGGCTGTTAAGAATCTGAGCCGGAACATCCATTGTGGCGCCCTGGCTATTGATCTTTGCCCGCGGTGAACCTATTTTTATCTCAATATTTGTTCCGCCTTTTTGGGCAGAGATGGTTTTGGTTTTCGCGCTGTAACTCACCTTAGAGTCCAATGCCTCAAAAATTGAGCGCAGGGGAACCAAAACCCTCCCGCCGATAATAACAGGAGCCTGGTCAGCAGATAACTGCTTATCATCTACATAAATCTTAATCTTCTTATCAGCAGCAAAAGAAGAAGCCGGAAACAAAGACACAACTAAAAACACAAACAGGATCAACACCCTCATAAACTTCCTTGGCATAATGCCCTCCTATAATGGTC
The DNA here is from genome assembly GCF_020171945.1 of Bacillus infantis. Lineage (GTDB taxonomy): Bacteria > Bacillota > Bacilli > Bacillales > Cytobacillaceae > Bacillus_AB > Bacillus_AB infantis_A. The sequence goes on from NZ_JAIVAP010000011.1 coordinate 104,943, forward strand.
AAATATAGATTATTTTACAATATATAGTAGTAGTTGTATAGATGGGGGTTGTATAGGTGACAGGTACCTCCCGAAATTTGTCGAAGCCTTTATGATAGGGTTTTGGAGTGGCTAAGAAGAAAAAATGGGTGCCTGTCACCTATACCACTTTTGCACACCTAAAAAAACAGGAGCAATTGCTCCTGTTTAATCAACTTTTACTATTATATGGGACCATCTTGAACTGTATCGGATATCTGGTCCATAGATATTAATATAGTAATAGCCTGGTTCTGTGAAGGTGAGTTTCTTTGAAAACTGCTGATTTTTAACCGGTGCTTTCTCCTGGTTTATGATCTTCCAGTCAAGATTGCTGTATTTAGAAGTATAAAATGTGAATTCGTCTACCGGTAGATTCTTTTCGCTTACCTTTATCTTCCCTTGAATTGTAAGGGTGTCGCCTTTCGACAACGTTAGATAGCCTTTAGCCGGTTCAGTAATTTCTAAGCCTCTATCATCTGAAATTGGAACTGGAACATCCTTTTCCGGCTGCCAAAGAAATTCTAGTGTTTTGCTTCCCATGGATACAGCTGTTACTTGTACAGGATTTATGCCAGGATGCAGATTTATAGAAAATTTAACGCGATTGAATGTCTTGCCATCCATACTAATCCCTTTTTCAACAACTTGCCCCGTAGAACCTGTCCAGCCATTCAATCCTGTGCTTGTCATATACTGCGGCGCATAAAGTCCTTCTTCAGAAAGAACAGTAAAGCTGGTTTTTGAGCTTTCTGCCTTGATGCGTGGCTTTGATAGATCTATCCTCTTCTCGCTCCATGCCCATTTAAGCGTTCCATTTTGATAGGAAGCACTTATTCCGAGCACTGATAAACTTTTAACAGAAAGATAGACCCTTCCGTTCAAGTTAAAAGGTTCAGGAATGGGTGGTTCCGGCCATGCTGTTCCATCTTCCCCATACATATAAGGCTTGCCTACCCTGAATTCGGCCTTCCTATTCAAATATTCTTCCTTCAGCTCAATCCGCACGGCTTGATTTTTGGCAATCCATTGAACTGACCCCATATCTAAATCGCGGATAAGTTTTAAAGGTACGTATGTCCGGCCATTCCGAATTAGAAACGGATCAGCAGAGATGGTTTTGCCATCAAGCTGGGCCTTTGCAGAGTTCTTTTTCATGATTAATTCATGCCGTTTTAAATACATTTTAGCTGCATCATCAGTGGCATCTGCTTTCACTGGGGGGGTAAATAAGTTTGCCAGCAGCAAGACGAGCAACGTGGTGGATAATAATAGTTTTTTTGCCATACTTCTCCTCCTTATCTTTGGAAATAGACGTAAGTGGCGAAAAAAAGTTACAAGAGTTTTCTTGTTGTCTGCGTTATTGTGTTGAAGGGACCCCAAAGTCAGGTTTGAAAGAGACAGTGAATTATAAAAGGATGAAAGGGAAAAGGTGATTCGCTGAAGGTCATGTCTTGTCCCTTTTTTATTTGCAAAATGGGCCAAGGGGTCTGACCCCCCGGCCCACTTGAACCGACCCCCCCGGCCCATTTTGCGGTTGCTGTTTTCTGAAAATTATTGTAAAATTTGGTTACGTATTGCAAGCGGTTGCACAAACTCTATTATAATATTCGCTAGTGAATATAGTCATTTCGTCCTATATTTTGCAAACGGTTACAGTTAATTAGTTGTGCAACTTTGTGCAAACGTTTTCGCAATGCGGGATACAGCAGCTTATCCTGCAGGATCATTTCCAAGAAAGGAGGCTCCCCCCGAAAAAAACTATCCTATTAACCAACCAAAAGGAGGAAAGCACATGCAAAAAAACCGACGCCAGTTATCCATCTTCCTGTCGGCAATCATGCTATTGAGCCTGTGGCTGCCATTTTTGCCGGCACGATCGGCAGATGCAGCAGAAACAGAAGCATCCGACACCCCAGAAGCAGCAGAAACCTCTGAACGGCAGGTCCGTTTTACTTATACCCGCGATGACAAAGCCTATGAGGGCTGGAATATCTGGGCCTGGAACACAGGCGTGAAGGATGACCAGATTAATTTTGAATCCTATGAAAACGGGGTTGCGACCGTCAATATTGCTGTTGCCCCTGAAACAAAGCAGTTCGGCTTTGTGCTCCGCAGCACAGAGGACTGGAATACAGCACAAAAGGAATTTGGAGACCGCTTCATTCCTGTGAACAAAAATGATTCTTTGACAAAGGCTTATATCACGAGCGGTGTGGAAAAGATCCGGATTGTTCCGGACGGTTCAGCGCCTGTCATTAATAAAGGCAATGCCACTTTCTATTACCGCGATAAAGAGCTTTTTGCCAATGACAGCATGAGCTCTATTGAGAAGGTTGAACTCAAGTTCAACGGCGAAACAAAAGAGATGGTGTATGAGCCTGAAAACGAGCGTTTCATGCTTACATACGAGAATATCCCGAACGGAAGGCATGAATACTCATTTCTTGTAACCAAAGGCGGAGAGACAGCAGAGGTCACAGATCCTTACAACACCAAGGACGGTATCTCTGCCATCGACTTTCAGCAGGCTGACTTGACTGTATCTGCTATAACCAGGCCGGCAGCCATAGACTATAGCCAAAATGCGGTTCTGAGTGTGGATATAGCAGGACTGACTGATGAGGTGAAGATTACTAAAATTCTTGCTGATACTTCCTCTTTGGGCGGTCCTGATCAGCTGGAAATCGACCCTTCACTCGGTAAAATCACCATTGCTGCAGAGGACAGCACAACCGCCGGTGTGAAAAATATCCCCATTACTGCAGTAGATTCTTATGGCAATGAATATAGCGGGAATGCCGAGATTGAAATCAAAACACGCCAATCTGCCGGCGAAAATGATTTCGACTGGGATGAGTCAGTCATCTACTTTATGCTGACAGACCGTTTCTTTGACGGCAATTCCTCCAATAATGATCCATACGGACTGGACTATGACGATTCCCGCGGCGCGTATCAGGGCGGTGATTTCAAAGGGGTAACAGAAAAGCTGGACTACCTTGATGAGCTTGGCATCAATACAATTTGGGTTTCCCCGGTCGTGGAAAATATCCAATATGATGTCCGCAGCGGTGAGGCTGATGGCGAACCGTATTATGCCTACCATGGCTACTGGGCGGAAAATTTCAGCAAGCTTAATCCTCATTTCGGCACAATGGAGGACTTCCATACACTCATCGACGAAGCCCATGAGCGCGGTATTAAAATCATGGTGGATGTTGTATTGAACCATACCGGATACGGCCTCAAAGAGCTGGATGCCGGCAAAGAAAACCCTCCGCCAGGCTATCCGGACGATGAAGACCGCAGCCGCTTCAAAGATATCGTACGCCAGGGCAATGTGGGCACCGATGAAGTGGTTGGCGAGCTTTCCAGCCTGCCCGATATCAAAACTGAGGACCCCGCCGTCCGCAAGCAGATCATCGACTGGCAGACAGACTGGATTGAGAAAGCAACAACTGCAAACGGCAACACAATTGACTACTTCCGTGTTGATACTGTCAAGCACGTGGAGGACGCCACCTGGATGAGCTTTAAAAATGCGCTCACCGAAAAGATGCCGGCATTCAAAATGATCGGTGAAGCATGGGGAGCAAGTGCAGATAATAATCTTGGCTACCTCGAGTCCGGGATGATGGATTCCCTGCTTGATTTCGGCTTCAAAGAAACAGCCCGCAATTTTGTGAACGGCAAGCTGAAGACTGCCAATGATGCCCTTGCTGCCCGGAATGACAAAGTAGACAACACTGCGACTCTTGGCCAGTTTTTAAGCAGCCATGACGAGGACGGGTTCCTGCATTCACTTGGCGGGGACACAGGCAAAATGAAGGTAGCAGCCTCCCTGCAGGCAACTGCAAAAGGACAGCCTGTCATTTATTACGGAGAAGAGCTTGGCCAGACAGGCGCCAACAACTACCCGCAATATGACAACCGCTACGATTTTGCATGGGATAAAGTTGATGGCAATGATATGCTCGATCATTATAAAAAGATTCTTAACTTCAGGAAAGACCATTCAAAGGTTTTTGCCAAAGGTGACCGTACGGTGATCGGCGGCTCTGACAAGGAGCAATTCCTGCTGTTTGCCCGCAGCTATGGGGAACAGACCGTTTATGCCGGCCTGAACACAGCGAAGAATGCAAAAACCATCAAACTGTCGGTTGATTCAAAAACAGCCACAGTAACAGATCATTATTCTAATAGAAGCTACCAAACTGCTGAAGCTGGAGAAGTTGTGCTGACAATCCCGGCCAACTCTGATGGCGGTACTGTCCTGCTGACCGTGGATAATGGCAGCATCACAGGGGCAGCGCTTCAAAGCGGGGATGAGGGCGAGGAACCTGAAATAGAGCCGATTCCTGAGAACTCTGTCCGCATCCACTATAACCGCGGTGACGGAAGCTATGACAATTATGGAGCATGGCTCTGGAATGATGTGAAATCACCGTCAGCCAATTGGCCGGTAGGTGCTACGATGTTTGAAAAGAAAGACAGCTATGGTTCCTATATAGATGTACCTCTTGCTGAAGGAGCCAAAAATATCGGCTTCCTTATCATGGATGTATCCAAAGGGGATGCAGGCAAGGACGGCGGCGATAAGAGCTTCACCATTTCCTCGCCGGAGATGAATGAAATCTGGATAGAGCAGGGGTCGGATGAGGTGTATACCTATGAACCTGTCGATCTTCCGGATAACACCGTCCGCATCCATTATACCCGTGAAAACGGGGACTATGATGATTTCGGTCTCTGGCACTGGGGCGACTCAGCAGCTCCTTCTGATAATTGGCCAGCTGGTGCGGCTGATTTTACCGGAACAGACCGTTATGGAGCGTATGCTGACATCGAATTGAAGGAAGATGGCAAGGAGCTGGGCTTCCTTATTGTGAACGAAAAGACGCAGGAAAAAGATGCAGGGGATAAGACCTTCAACCTGCTGGATAAGTATAATCAGCTATGGATCAAGCAGGGAGACGATGTTGTCTATATTTCTCCATATGGAGATGTGGCATCAGGGATGACCACTGCAGAAGTCATCTCAGAAGATACAATTCTATTAAACTTTACAATGACAGAAGGATTGACTGCAGACGGATTGAAAGCCGGCTTGTCCATCAGTGATAAGGATGGAAAAGAAATATCTGTCACCAGTGCAGAGATTACAGGTGAAAAAACGGCTGAAGTTAAAGCAGCATTCGATCTTGAGAAGCTGCCGCTTTCTGTATCCTATTCCGGACGCACAGTTTCTGCATCATCAGGCTGGCGGATGCTTGATAAACTGTACAGCTATGATGGAGATGACCTTGGAGCTGCCTACAAAAAAGGCGGAGCGGTGCTGAAACTGTGGGCGCCGGCAGCAAGCAAGGTTACGGCCAATTTTTATGATAAAAAAGATGCTGCCAAGCTGATCGGCAGTGTAGACCTCAAGCTTGGAGAAAAGGGCGTCTGGTCAAAAGAAGTCAAGCCGTCCGACCTTCGGGTGAAGGACTTGAAAGGCTATTACTATCAGTATGAAGTGACCAATAACGGAGTAACCAAAAAGGTGCTTGATCCTTATGCGAAATCAATGGCGGCTTTTACCGTAAATACGAAAGGGGAGGCCGGTCCGGACGGAGATGATGTCGGAAAAGCGGCAATCATCGACCTGAAGGGAACGGATCCTAAGGGCTTTGATCATGCTTCCATTAAAGGGTATGAAAAGCGTGAGGATGCCATCATCTATGAGGTCCATGTCCGCGACTTCACTTCCGATCCTTCCATTAAAAGCGATCTGGATGCGAGATGGGGCTCTTATAAAGCATTCATCGACAAGCTTGACTATATTAAGTCGACGGGTGTGACGCACGTCCAGCTTCTGCCTGTCATGGCCTGGTATTTTGGCGATGAGACGAAAATGGGCGAGAGGGAAATGGAATATTCAGCAGGAGGAAACGAGTATAACTGGGGCTATGATCCGCACAGCTATTTCTCTCCTGACGGTGCTTACTCGGAAAATCCTGCAGACGCTGAGCTGCGTGTGAAGGAACTGAAGGAATTGATTGATGCGATCCACGATGCCGGTATGGGTGTTGTCCTTGACGTTGTTTACACCCATATGGCAAAAGCAAGCACGCTCAATGATATTGTGCCAAACTATTATGCTTTCCAGGATGCCAAAGGCAATTTCCTTGGAGGATTCGGCAATAACCTGGCGACAAGCCATACGATGGCTGAGAAGCTGATGGTTGATTCTGTGAAATACTGGTTTGATGAATACAAGATTGATGGCATGCGTTTCGACATGATGGGGGATGCAACTTATCCGTCCATCCAGAATGCCTATGATGCGGCTGCTGCAATCAATCCGGATGCCCTGTTCATCGGCGAAGGCTGGCGGACATTTGCAGGACATCTATCTGACCCGGCACTTGAAGGAATGGGAGCGGACCAGGATTGGATGGATAAGACCGATGATGTCGGCGTGTTCTCTGATGAAATCCGCAATGAGCTGAAATCCGGATTCGGTTCTGAAGGGGAGCCGAGATTCATCACAGGCGGCGCGAGAGATCTGAATGTTATATTCAATAATATTAAAGGCCAGCCGTCCAATACTGCAGATGATGATCCAGGCGACATGGTCCAGTACATTGCAGCGCACGATAATCTGCCGCTGTACGATGTGATCGCCCAGTCTATTAAAAAAGACCCGGCCATCCCGGAAAATAATCTGGAAATCCATAAGCGGATCCGCCTCGGCAACTCGCTGATCCTGACCTCGCAGGGGACTGCCTTCCTGCATGCAGGCCAGGAATACGGACGCACAAAGCAATGGCTCGCTGATGGTGTGCCTGAGCAGAAATACCATGAGCTGACAGATGAAAACGGGGATCCATTTGGCTACTTTATCCATGATTCCTATGATTCATCTGATGCGATCAACAAATTCGACTGGCAGAAAGCCACAAACGCATCAGCTTATAAAGTAAATACAATGACAAGGGAATACACTGAAGGCCTGATTGAACTGAGAAGATCAACAAACGCCTTCCGCCTCGGGGAGAAGGACCTTGTAGACAAAAACGTTTCCCTGCTTAATTTCCCTGAAATGAAGGATCAGGATCTGCTGATAGCTTATAAAAATGTATCAACAGACAAAACTGGCAGCTATTATGTTTTTATGAATGCTGACAGCAAGTCCCGCAGCATAACACTTGGGGAACTGGATCTTTCCAAAGGAACTGTCCTTGTCGATAATGATGAAGCTGGAACGAAGGCTGTTAAAAATCAGTCCGGCTTTACCCTTGCAGACGGAAAGCTGACACTGGATCCATTAACAGTTGTAATCATCAAGGAAGGCGAAAAGGGAGAGGAAAACCCTGGCGGCAATGGTGGCGGCAATCATGAGCCACCCAATCCCCCTGCACCTGGAAAGCCTGGAACCATTCAGCTTCCGGCAGGGGCTGCAGAAATAGTCAGGCAAAAGAACCCATCCGGCAAAATGGAGGTTATTACAAAAATCCGTTCCGAGAGGATGGCGGAGATCGTAAATGCTATTTCATCTGATGGAACAGTAATAGAAGTGAAATTGGAGAAGCCTGCTGCAGGGGAAACTGTCCTGGCGCAGCTGCCTGCAAAACTGTTCAGTGAAGCAGCTCGAAAAAACAAAAATGTAATCATCGAAATCCAGGCGGAAGGTGCAATCTACAGAATCCCAGTATCAGAGATTGATACTGCGGCCCTGGCCCAAAAAATGGGTGTTTCTGAAGATGCTGTTTATATTACAGTGTCGGTTAATCGAACTGCAGCTCCATCTGTACATGCAAAAATTGTGTCAGATGCGTTCTCGTTTGAACTGGAGGCTAGAGCTGGGGATAAAAAAGAGAGCATTTCAGCATTTGGAAAGTTTGCAGAAAAAGAGATTAAGGGCAGCAAGAAATTTGATCCTAACAGATCGGTTGCTGTCAGATTCAACGAGGATGGCAGCTTTACAGCTGTTCCAACTGTATTTGACGGTCAAACAGCGAAGATCAAATCACTGACAAATTCCGTTTATGCGATCGTTGAAAATAATAAGACATTCCCGGATGTTGACCGGTCTAGCTGGGCAGAGGAGTATATTGAAACCCTAGCTTCCAAATACATCATTAAAGGGAAAGCAGATGGGAAATATGCACCTGGGGAAGAAATCACCCGGGCGGAATTCACCGTCCTGCTTGTAAGGGCTTTAGGGCTTCCGGCAAAAGCGTATGACGGGAAATTCTCGGATGTTAAGGGGAATGAGTGGTTCAATGCAAACGGGGAACTGACAGCAGCTGTCCGCTACGGCATTATCAGCGGCAAACCGGATGGCACCTTTGCGCCAAACGAAAAGCTGACACGCGCCCAGGCGGCCATTATGATCGCAAGAGCAATGGATTTGGACTTCCTGGAGTTTGACAAATCGCAGCTGAATGCGAATAAAAAGCTGACAGACTTCAAAGATGCCAGCCATTTCGGAGCATGGGCAAAAGAAGGTGCCGAGGCTGTCTATCAATCCGGCATCATGTCAGGAATGACGAAAAGCACATTCAATCCAAATGGTTACACCAAACGTGACCAAATGGCAAAAATCCTTGCAGAATTCCTGCGAAAAGCAGAACTGATGAACTAAAGAAGTGAGTGGGTATTTCCCGGTTGTTTCGACAAAATCCGGGAGGTGCCTGTCACTAAAAAAAAGGCCGGCTGAAGAAAATTCAGCCGGCTTTTTGAATGCAAATATCAGTTCAAATTTCGACAAAAAACGGGAGGTACCTGTCACCGAATAACCAGACCCCGCCTCTTCTTCAAAGGGATGCTGTAGCAATCATCACAAACTCCATCATTATCGACATACTCCGTGTAGTCAGCAATCTCGGAATTGCATTGAGAGCAAATCCATTTTTTTTTGACATTCTGCTCCATGTGATCATCTCTTTTTATTGTCAACATTCTATATATTCCGACATTTTTCCTGCCGGATATTTTATAAATTTATAAGTCATTTCTCAAATGAGCATTATTTGTTCCCTCTATGAATTTACATACGTTCGGTAAGGTATTGATTAGTTATTGCAAGGAGGATACTTTTTGTGTGATTTCCTTTTTTAGGATAGGCTAACATATCTGTTATCTTATTGACACCATTTATCTGAACATTTAGAATAATGTGTAACCGGTTACATAAGTAGCCGGCATATTTTGAGGGTGTTGTGTAACCGGTTACATATTTTATTCATAGAAACAGGTAAATCGTCATATCTGATAAATAGAGGTGATTGAGAATGAAGGAAGTCAGAATCCTTTCTCCGTGCGGGATGCTGGGCTATGGTTTTCCGGAGAGCTCGTTCAGGCGGGGGATGGAAGCGGGGCCGCATGCGATTGTGGTGGATGCCGGTTCAACGGATGCGGGGCCCCATAAGCTTGGTGCCGGTGTTTCGATTGTAAGCAGGAGAGCCCTGAAAAAGGATTTGGAAATCATGATTTCCTATGGAGTCCCAGCCAAGGTTCCGATTATTATTGGCTCCGCCGGAGGCGCGGGGGCTAAGGTACATGTAGAGTCGACCGTGGATGTGATCCGGGAAATCCTTCGCGAAAGAGGCTTTTCTGTGAAGCTTGCCATCATTTGGGCAGATATTGCAAAGGAGCAGGTCTTAGAAGCACAGCAGAATGGAAAAGTCAGGCCGATGAGTCCCAATGTCCCGGACCTGTCTGAGAAAAGAATTCTGGAAACAAACGGAATTGTCGCCCAGATGGGACATGAACCTATTTTGGAAGCTCTGAAGGGCGGTGCCGGTATTATTGTATGCGGACGGTCCTATGACCCTTCTCCATTTGCAGCCGTGGGCATTTTACATGGAAAGGATAGCGGGCTTTCCTATCATTTGGGGAAAATTCTTGAATGCGGCGCTCTGTGTGCGGAACCCGGCACGACCAAGGACAGCATTCTCGGCACCATCAAAGATGATTGCTTTACCGTCAGGTCACTGAATCCATCCCGCATCTGCACGAAGATTTCTGTAGCGGCCCATACATTTTATGAAAAAGAGCATCCATTTCTGCTTCATGGCCCGGGTTTTTTGCTTGATTTGAGCGATTGCCGCTTTACAGAACTGGGTGAAGGAGAGGTGGAGGTTTCCGGCAGCCGCTATATCCCGGCCGAACAGCATCTGATCAAGCTGGAGGGAGCAAGGAAAACAAGCTACCGGACGGTTGTCTTTGCCGGCATCCGCGATCCGATCCTGCTTGAGAATATCCAGGACATCGAGCTCCAGGTAGAAAAGCAGGTATATGCCTATTATCCGGAGATTTCCCCAGAAGCTTATCAGATCCGTTTTTATAACTACGGAATGAATGCTGTGCTCGGCAGCCGTGAGACAGAGGTGTTCAGCGGCCATGAAGTCGGCGTGCTCCTTGAGGTAACCGCCGAAACACAGGAGCTAGCAAGCAGTATCTGTGCGACAGCGCGTTCCACCTTTCTCCATTATGGACATGAAGGACGCAAATCGACTGCAGGCAATCTTGCCTTCCCGTTTGCCCCGAGTGATGTAGAATGCGGACCTGTTTATGAATTTTCCGTTTATCATTTAATGGAGATACTTGAAAGCCCTTTCAAGATTGAATACAGGCAGGAGGGTGCCTGATGGAGAGCTTATACGAATTGGCAAAGGTTCTCCGCAGCAAAAATTCCGGCCCGTTTGAACTGACATTGGATGTTCTTTTTGACTCCAGGGAGATTTATGAAAGAGTGAAAAAGTCAGGCAGGCTGACGCCTGAGACGGTTTGCAGCCTTTATGGGATACATGAGAACCAGCTGCGGCATTTTGTATTTTTCGATCAGGCCTTAGGAATTAAAATCACCATTTTAAGAGAAATCTCCTCAGGGTCAGCAGGCGACAGGGATGTGTACGGGGCCCAGCAGCATGCCCCGCTGATGAACTTACTAATAGATTAGGATGTTGAAATATGAAAAAAATTGCAGTGGTAGGCAGCCTGAACATGGACTATTTCGCAGAAACAGAACAGTTTCCGGCTGCAGGAGAAACAGTGATGGGCCGCGATTTTTTTATGTCACTCGGAGGGAAGGGCGCCAACCAGGCGATAGCGGCCGCACGCCTTGGAGGCCGGGTGTCGATGTTCGGCTCCATCGGAAACGACGAAAACAGCAGGCTGGTCAAGGAAAAGATGACCTCTGAAAATGTAGACATTACGGGGCTGCAGCAGGCGGATGCCCATACAGGCGTGGCATTCATAGAAATCTGCCAATCTGATAATCGGATCATCGTGATTCCCGGTGCCAATCAGCATACAGATATTCACTATATTGAGAGAGTGGCAGATTCCCTGCTGCGCCACGATATCATTATCTTCCAGCTGGAAACGCCGCTGACTATGATTGAACATATTGTGCCCAGGCTTCATGAAAAAGGGAAGGTTATCATCTTAAACCCTGCACCCGCTCAAAAATTGAGTCCTGAGCTGATCGGACAATTAACCTACCTGACTCCTAATGAGCATGAATACAAAATGGTGCTCAGCACAGCTGAAACGAAAGAGGAAGCTCTGGCCCGATATCCGGAAAAGCTGGTTATTACTTGCGGCACAGAGGGCGTTAAATTCCATGACGGGCAAGGCATTGTCCATATTCCGGCGCTGAAGGTAAAGGCCGAGGATACAACCGGCGCCGGGGATACTTTCTGCGGGGCAATGGCTGTCGGACTGTCCGAGGGCTGGTCATTGGAGGAGAGCATCCGGTTTGGGAGTGCAGCAGCTGGGCTTTCCGTCAGAAAAAAAGGAGCCCAGACCGGGATGCCGGCAAGGGCTGAGCTTGATGCCTTTTTGAAGGGAGGGGAGCCGGATGGTGCAGGGAGTTTTTAAAAAGCTGAAGGCGGACTGGGTGCTGTATGCGATGCTGCTTCCTACACTGGTTTACTTCGGCATCTTCCATGTAATCCCCCTTATTGGCATGAAGCTGGCCTTTCAGGATTACAGGATAATCGGGGACAATGTCTGGGTGGGACTGAAGCATTTTAAAGTGCTGTTCAGCTCGCCGGCTTTTTTCGATGTGCTGAGGAATACGGTCATCATCTCAACCATGAAGATGGTGTTCTTTTTTCCGGTTCCAATCATTCTTTCGCTTATGATCAACGAAGTGCGGAACGGCCCATTCAGGAAATATGTCCAGTCTGTCGTTTACCTTCCGCATTTCCTATCCTGGGTTGTCATTGCAGGGGTGTGGATTGCATTCCTGAGCCCTGTTGATGGGGGAGTCAATACGCTCCGGAATTTCTTTCAGCTCCCATCGCTCGATTTTATGACAAGCAAGGATCATATCCGCTGGGTGCTGGTTTTCTCGGAGATGTGGAGAAGTGCCGGCTGGGATTCTATCATCTATCTTGCGGCCATCATGAAAATCAGTCCGTCTCTATACGAAGCGGCTAGGATTGACGGCGCATCCCGGCTGCAGCAGATGAGGCTCATTACGATCCCTGAGCTTTACGGGACCATCATAACCGTATTTATCCTGAATCTCGGGTTTTTCATGAACGCAGGCTTTGACCAGGTGTTTAACCTGATCAATGATTCGGTCATTTCGGTTATCGACATCCTGGATACATATGTGTACAGGATCGGGATATTGAATGGCCAATATGCCTATGCCACGGCGGCAAGCCTGTTTAAAGGCGTCATTGGTGTCGTGCTGATCCTGAGCACGCATTTTATCGCGAAAAGAATCAGCGGAAAAGGAGTCTGGTAGGAGGTGGAGGACAATGAGAAAAACTAACACATCCATGGTTATTATTTATACAGTTTTGATTATCATTTCGCTCCTGGTCCTTGTGCCCATCCTGAATCTGCTGGCAATGTCACTGTCAGATCCGCTGAAGGTGCATGAATTGAAAGGCCTTGATATATTGCCGAAAGGCTTCTCGCTCATCAATTATCAGGTGCTTTTCTCCAATCCGCTTATTGTAAAGAGCATTTTTAACAGCCTGCTGATTACCATCTGCGGTACAGCACTGAATCTGTTTTTGACAGCCATGGCTGCCTATGTGCTGGCAAGGACAAATTTTGCCGGGAAAAAACTGGTCATTCTATTCCTGATTGTTGTTATGGTATTTGAGCCGGGCCTGATTCCTGAATACCTGCTGGTAAAGGATCTGGGTCTGCTTGACAGCTATTTATCTCTTATTCTGTATAAAGCCATCAACGTTTTTTATCTGTTCATCATGATGCGGTTCTTTGAGGATGTGCCTGACAGCATCCTGGAGGCGGCAAGAATTGATGGCGCCGGCCATTTTAAAATTTTCACGAAGATCATGCTGCCGCTGTCAAAGCCGGCTCTTGCTACAATGGGCCTCTTTTACGGGGTATATCACTGGAATGAGTACTTCCGGGCGACGATTTACCTGACCACCCCTGACAAATGGCCGCTTCAGGTGGTTCTGAGGCAGTTTGTCGTTGAGAGGGATAACACCTCCCTGCTGGGGGCGCAGAATGTTCTTTCCTATGATCAGATTGCTGCCCTGGATTTTGGGTCGCTTCAGGCAGGCACAATTATCATCTCGATCGTTCCCCTGCTGATTTTCTATCCTTTGATACTGAAATATTACGCGAAAGGAGCGCTTGAAGGGGGTGTTAAGGACTGATCATCCTTTTCCTGCAGCATGCATTCCTATTACATTCCATTAAATGAAAGAGGGGGAAACACAATGAAAAAGTATTTGCTGTTGTTCATGTCGCTCATGCTGATCCTGGTCACGGCCTGCTCGAAGGAATCAGATACGGGTGAAGAAGAATCAAAAGATGGTTCAACAACACTGAGGGTCGTCTATAAGGATGAAGGCCCATCCAATCCGGTTGCGCAGAAGTATTTTGAAACACTCTCCAAAGCCTTAAAAGAGGATAAGGATATGGATGTAAAGTTTGAACTGGTAGAGATGCCGCAGGGGAATTATGCGGAAAAGCTGAATCTGCTTCTGATGAGCGGAGATATTCCCGATATGATCTATTTCCAGGGCGGAGACCAGCAGATTGCCGATCAGGATCTCCTGGAGGATTTGGGACCTTATATTGAGAAATCGGAAAATGTGAAGAACATCCTGGAGCCGCATAACGAGAAAAGGCTGGCTAATTATCCTTATCTTCTTTGGATCAAGCCTTTGGACAGCAAGACTCCGGTCATCCGCAAAGACTGGTTTGAAAAAACAGCGGGATCTAAAGAGCTGATGGAAAACCCGACAATTGACAATTATTATAATTTCTTTAAGGAGCTTGTTGAAAATCCGCCGGGAGGCAGCAAGCCGGTGAATGCCATCACGGCCGCAGGAGATATCACAGAGCTTGACTATATTTTTGAAATGGCTTTCGGATTGAATCAGACATGGCTGAAGGAAGGCGATGGATACATCTATTCCAAGGTATCTGACAAGGAAAAAGAAAAGCTGGAATTCTACAATAAGCTTTATGAAGAAGGGCTCCTTGATCAGCAGTATCTGACAAAGCAATGGGACACAAAGGAAAAAGCTTTCTATGATGGAGAAACAGCCGTCATCGTGGGCACCAATGGAAAGGTCATTGATATCTATGATGGAAAAATGAAGCAGGTCAACGGAGATGAAGCGAGCCTTGTCGTTCTTCCGCCAGCCAAAGGCGAGGACCAGGGCTTTACAGCAACGGATATTACAAAAGAATCACGCGGAATGGCGATTTCATCACAATCCAAGCATAAGGATACTGCTTTTGAGGTGCTTGACTATCTGGCCAGCGATAAAGGGCAGCTTCTGGACAGGATTGGTTTTGAAGGAGAGCATTATAACGTTACAGACAGCGGCATCGAGCTGACTGACAAGTATTACAGCGAGTGGTATGCAAGATTCTGGGAACCGGCTGAATTCAATACTGAAAAGCCATTGAAAACACCGCTGCTGAGCGAGCCTGCCCAGAAATCAAGAGACCTGGCCAATGAGTTCTATAAGGAAGACAACAGCTTCATCCTTCCGGAGCAGTATATTTCCAACTGGGATGCGATGGAGAACCTCTATAAGGAATATGCCACAGATATCATTACCGGCAAGCGCCCTGTCAGCGATTTCGATAAGTTTGTGGACGAGTGGAACCAGGCGGGCGGAAAAGAAATTACCAGCTATGCGAATGAAAATATCAAGTAAGGAGACTTTCATGATATCTTTTCAAAAAAAAGTAAGAGGCGCAATTTTGGGGGCTGCCCTGGGCGATGCCCTTGGAGCGCCGGTTGAGAAGCTGAGCTATGAGCAGATCAAGGAAAAGTACGGGCGCGTTGAATCGCTCCGGACAGAATGGTACAAGGCAAACTCTCCCGAGATTAATCTCGGGAGAAAGCGCGGCAATGGGATCGTGACAGATGACACGCTCATGATGCGTGCCCTGATAAATGTCTATCTGAAGGAAAAAAGGCATCTTGATGCATATGATATGGGGAAGGAATTCATCAAGGAGATTGCGTTCCGGAAAACGTATATCCCTGAATTCGATAAGGAAGGGCTTGTCATTGACAGGCTTTTTTACCCGGAAAAGCATATTTTTCTCCGCCATGTTCTTGCCAATTGCGAGCCGCGGGAAGGAGGCCATGGCAATATGGTCAACTGCGGCGCTGCTATGTACTGCACTCCGATAGGGATAGTAAATGCAGGCAATCCGAAGGCTGCCTACGATGAGGCGATCCTGTTTGCCATCGGCCATCAGGTCAGCTATGGACTCGAGGCTGCCGGGGTGTTTGCCGCCTGTGTGGCGAAGGCGTTCGAGCCTGGTGCTGGTGCTGCTGATATTGTTGAGACGGCTCTGCTGTACGCAAAGGACGGCACCCAAAAAGCAATCTGTGATCTGACTGATGCGGCTTTTGAGCTTCGGTCAAAAGAAGCGGGGATGGACGAAGTGATCCGGACACTGCAGGAGAAGATCGCTCCATATTCGCCGATGGGAGATGATGTCCACCGGAAAATGGAGAAAGCTGGGCTAGCCTCCAACCATTATACGCCAAGCCGGCTTTTCTCAATAGAAGAGCTGCCAATGGCACTGGCCTTTATTGTCCTGAATGATGGAAGCTTCTATCCGTCTGTTTATGACGGCATCAATTCGGGCCGTGATACCGATTCGATAGGAGTCATGGCAGGCGCGATCCTGGGTGTGATGCATGGAGAAGATGTTTTGGCTGAGCAGGATATTGAGCTGCTGGAAGAGACGAATAAGATGGACCTCATGGGGCTTGCTGATGAATTCGCCATTCTGGCTCAGGAGCTGATCCGGGAGGATATTCTGCTGAACGAAAAGAGACAGAAATTGCTTCAGCAATAGAAACGGGAGTGAGGAATTGATTTCTGACAACTATCTGCATAAGGTCTATGCCGGTTTCCTGGGTATGAATGCCGGCATCAGGCTGGGTGTCCCGGTGGAGCCGACAGAATGGACAGCAGAAAGAATCCAGCTTGTTTATGGAGAAATCAAGGGGTATGTAAAAGACTACAAAACATTCTCGGCTGATGATGATGCAAATGGACCCGTCTTCTTTATCCGGGCACTTTATGATGATGCTGCGGGCAGGGAGATGGAGCCGCAGGATGTGGGAAGGGCCTGGCTGAACTATTGCCGCGAAAATGTCGGGATGATCTGGTGGGGCGGAGAGGATATCAGCTCAGAGCACAGGGCGTACAAGAATCTGAAGAACGGCATACCCGCCCCAAGGTCCGGGTCTGCTGAAGAAAATGGAATCATTCTGGCTGAACAGATTGGCGGCCAGATATTTGTGGACAGCTGGGGCCTGGTTTTTCCCGGCAATATAGAAAGGGCCGCGCATTATGCCGAGATGGCGGCAAGTGTTTCCCATGATAAAAACGGATTGTATGGTGCCCGCTTTATGGCTGCATGCATCAGCAAGGCATTTGAAACCGCAGCGTTAGATGAGGTGATTAAAGCGGGGCTCAGTGTCATTCCTGATGATTCGCTGTACAGCAAGGTCGTTCAGGCGGTCATGGATTGCCATCAGGAAAATCCGGATGATTTCCGCGCCTGCCTCCGCTACCTGCATGATGACTGGGGATATGATAAATATACAGGAATCTGCCATATCATCCCGAATGCCGGAGTATGTGCACTTGCCCTTTTATACGGAGAAGGAGATTTCGCAAGGACCATTGAGATTGCAGCAATGTGCGGCTGGGACACCGATTGCAATGCCGGAAATGTCGGTACGATTGCTGGTGTGATGAACGGCCTTGAGGGGATACCGGCCCATTACCGGAAGCCGATGAATGATTATATCGTCGCTTCGAGTGTATCTGGCTATCTTAATATCATTGATATGCCGACCTTTTCAAAGGAGCTGGCTCTCCTCGGATACAAATTGGCCGGCGAGGAGCCTCCTGAAGGACTTACAGTCAGGAAGGGAGAGGTGTACTTTGATTTTGCCCTTCCTGGCTCCACCCATGGATTCCGCACCAGCAACTCCTTCAAGATTCCGGCCCTCCGCCATCATCCTGGAATTGGCGGCGGCTCACTGGAAGTGATTTTTGACCGGATGGTTGAAGGGGACTTTGGAAAGGTTTTTTATAAACCGTATTACCGGCGGTCTGATTTCAATGATGAAAAATATAAGCCGGTCTTTTCCCCGCAGGCATACAGCGGGCAGACAGTAACTGCAGAGCTTTATCTTGATAAATGGCAGGGTTCGGGCATTTATATTACTCCTTATGTGAGAGATACCTCAACACAGGAAGATATTCTGATGGATAAAGTCCTGTTAAAGGAGGGGGCATGGGAGAAGCTTGAATTTATTATTCCTGATACAAAGGGCAGTATGATTGATGAAATCGGCTATAAAATTGAAAGCCCTTCCATATTGACTGCACGCGCTTTTGGTGCTCTTTATATCAGTTCATTCCATATCCATGGCAACGCCGACTATGAAATTGATTTTTCCAAGCTGGAAAAGGAGTTTCTCAGCCTTATGCCATTTTCCCACAGCGGCGGAGAGTGGACGGTTGAGGGAAATTCCATCAGATGCATAAGCGAAGGTGACAATAGTTCATTTACAGGGAATTATTACAGCCGGAATCTTGTGCTGACTGCAGAAGTTGAACCGGTGAGAGGTGAAAGCCATCTTCTGCTGTTCCGTGCCCCTGGTATAAAGCGAGGTTATTATGCCGGCTTTGACGGCGAAAATAGGGTTTCGCTGATTTTAAATGATTTCGGGGTTAAGCGTCTCCTGACTGTTCCTTATGAATGGGAATATGGAAAGCCCTATACATTCAGGGCGGAATGCAGGGGCAGCCTGATTAAATTTTATATAAACGGGCGGACTGTTCTGTCTTATCAGGATGAAACCCTTGCTTATGGAATGTATGGCTTCGGCTGTATGGATGAAGGGGAAATGCTTGTCCATTCCTTTGAAGTGAGAGCAGAAGGATAAATTTATATAAGCGAAGCTCTTTTCACGTCTGCCTGCATTACGATGGAACCTGCAGAGCGGAAAAGAGCTTTCGCTAAGAGGGGAATAGCTCCATGAAAAAAAACAGCACCATCCGGGATGTTGCCAGGAAAGCCGGGGTTTCGGTGGCCACTGTCTCACGATATATAAACAGCAACGGATATATCAGCGGGAGGACCGGAGAGAAAATCCAGGAAGTGATGCTGGAGCTGGATTACCGGCCCAATGAAATTGCCCGCGGCCTGGCCAGGAAAAAAACGGATACCATTGCTTTGATCATCCCGGAAATCACCAATCCCTTTTTCCCGGAGCTTGTTGTGTCCATTGAAAAGAAAACGAAGGAAAAGGGATATTCGCTCATCCTGATTCATGCGGATGAAGAAAGCCTGCAGGACAGCGTATTTTGGAGGAATCTTGAAAGCCGTTATATCGATGGACTGATTCTTGCCTCATTTCAATTCAGCAAAAAAATCCTCAGTGAGCTGGATGCCCTTCATGTTCCATTTGTCCGGATCGACCGGGCAGCCGACCATGATTCCCCTAATAGCATCGGGATGGATAACAGAAAGGGGGCAAGGCTTGCTGTCAGCCATTTGATTGAGAGCGGCTGTAAGAAAATTGCCCATATTAGCGGACCGCATACTTTTCCCCCTTCGATCGAGCGCCTTCGGGGGTATAAAGAGATACTGGAAGAGAAGCTGCCGTCCGAGTGCCCTATCGTGATGGAGGGCGATTTTTCCCTGGAAAGCGGCAAATCTGTAACCGGAGCACTGTTGAAGCAGCACAGCGATATTGACGGTCTGTTTCTTGCCAATGATATGATGGCCATCGGTGCGCTGAAAACATTGAAGCAGCTTGGGAAAAAGGTGCCGGAGGATATTGCCGTCATTGGTTTCGACGGAATCAAGCTTGGCGAAATGGTTGAACCCGAGCTGAGCACCATTGAACAGCCGATCTTCAGCATCGGGACAGTCGCTGCTGCCCGTTTAGTTGGACTGATTGAGAACCGCGGGGAATACGAAAGCCAGACAGTACTGGATGTCCGCCTCGTCATAAGGGAATCAACCAGAAGGAAAGGCAGGCGGGATGAGTTATATATTTAAGGAGGGTATGCATGGCCAGGAAGGTAAACATTGCAGCAGTACTGATTCTTTTTATATTGGCTTCAATCGCACCCGACGCATTCGGATCAAAGCAGAAGCAGGAAAGTGTCCAGATTACAGATTCCATTGCCTCACAGGCACTCATCCATGATGAAACCCCAAAGCAGCATAAGCTATCCTACAAGGTTTATTTGCCCTCAGGCTATGATAAAAAACGCAAAGAAGGCTATCCGGTCCTTTACCTTCTCCATGGAAGCAATGGAAATGAAAACAGCTGGGATGAGTTTTGGCCTAAGCTTGACGAAATGATTGAAAATAAGGTGATCGACCCGGTCATCGCTGTTGTCCCGTCCACCGGAAACAGCTATTGGGTCGACTCTAAAAAGTATGGCCACTATGAATCAGCCGTTATCCAGGACCTTATTCCAAATATAGATAAAAAGTATAATACGAAAAAGGACCGCACAGGCCGCTATATTTCCGGTTATTCGATGGGCGGATATGGGGCATTGAGATACAGCCTGACCTACCCGGATTTATTCGCTGGCACTGTGCTTCTCAGCCCGGCCATCCAGAAAGCTGAACCGCCCGCTACTTCAGGAGCGGTGGAAAGGGGAAGCTTTGGAGAGCCGTATGATCCGGGAATCTGGACCAGCAAAAATTACCCGACAGGCATTGACTCTTATGTGAAACAGCCGCACCGCCTTCCAATCTACATCGTCACAGGGGATGATGATTGGAATTACTTGAGCGAGAAGGAAGACCTTCCGGCAGATGCCTACAAATATAATATGGAAGTCCAGGCTGTCCAGCTTTATCAGGAGCTGCACAGGAAAAACCTTTTTGCGGCCGATTTTGAAAAATGGGAGGATGTGCCGGCCAATCCTGCGGAACTCAGGATCATCAATGGCGGGCATGGGCTGGACGTCTGGCTGAAGGGCTTTGAAGAGGGGCTGAAATACTTATTTGGGAAGCCGGAAGCACCGGATTTTTCACCGGTATATGATGCCTCGAAATATATTACAAAGAGGAAAGGGACCGTCACGTCAAAAATCCTTACAGACGCTGGAGGACGCTCCCTTCCTTATCAGGTCTATGTGCCCGCAGGCTATAATGCTGAAGAAAATAAACGCTACCCAGTTGTCTATCTGCTTCATGGAAGCTGGGGAGACGAAAAGAGCTGGAATAAGTTCTGGCCTATCCTGGATAAGAAGATAGAAAGCGAAGAAATCGGCCCTGTCATTGCGGTTGCACCGATTACTGGGAACAGCTATTGGGTTGATTCAGAAAAATATGGTGCTGTCGAGACTGCAGTCGTTTCAGATCTGATAAAAGAAATCGACCAGAACTATAAAACCATTGCGTCGCGGGAAGGGCGAGGCCTTGTCGGCTACTCCATGGGAGGATATGGCGCTTTAAGATATGCTCTGACCTATCCGGATAAATTTGCCGCTGCATCATTGCTGAGTCCGGCCCTCCAGCATGATGAGGCGCCTGCAACATCAGGCGCTGTCGAAAGGGGCTCGTTCGGGGAGCCGTTTAACCCTGCTCTCTGGGATGCTCTTAACTATCCTGCAGCACTTGAACAATATGGCAAGCAGCCTTATGAAGTTCCAGTCTATATTTATGCCGGCGATGATGACTGGAACCATGTCAGCGAAAAGGAAGATCTGCCTGAGGACTCCTACAAATACAATATGGAAGTCCAGGCAGTCTCCCTCTATCAGCATCTTCACCGCTCCAACCTTTTTAACCGTCCCTTTGCAAAGTGGGAGGAGGTCCCGGGGAGTCCGGCAGAACTCAGGATTCTAAACGGCGGGCATGATACAAATTTATGGAGCCTGGGTTTTGAGGAGGGACTGGAGTATATGTTTGGTAATGGGCTGAGTGCAGTCAAGGAACATTAGCAGCACTAATTTATTTGAAAAGAGGCACCCTTTGAGGGGTTGCCTCTTCTTTTATATTACTGGCTTTGCTGAGAGCAGGAGCATTCAGGAAGAGTTGAAAGCTAGCTTAATGTCATTTGTCAGCTCCAGAAGCTTGAAATACCTTCAGAGGAAAATCGACAAATATCGGGAGGTGCCTGTCACCTTTTCTGAAAAATATAAATAGTGGAACTTTGGAGTTTTCGCTAAAGCAGCTGAGTCTTATGACGATAAAGGTTATTGTGGGTAATTTTAATCACGACTATATGCTCATTCTGATAAAGGCAAACCTGCTGAAAGGCAGGGACGCAAAGCTATGGGTCTAAGGCTTCCCTATTGGAGCTATGATTGCCAGGCCGCCGGATTAGCCTGAATTAGACAGATGGCTGTTCCTATTATTTGGATTGGCCATCTTTTTTTGCTTTACCGGTATACATGCAATGCAGCTATATATTCTTTTACCCGAAAATTTGCACAGTGAAGGAGAAAAAGAACATGCAGCCAAGAAAATTAATTATCATTGTTGCTGTTATGCTGACGCTCATCGCAGCGGGCAGCTATCAATGGCTGCAGGCGGACCAGCCTGCAGAAGCTAAAGGGAAGGTCAGCCAACAAGCACTCTCGAAACCATTCGAAGTGGCGTCTGTCCAATTCAATCCCATTCTGAATGAAAGGGATAAAAACGTAGATGAACTCCTGAAAGTGACAGAGGAAGCCTTCAAGAATGGGGCAAGGCTGGTGGTTGCTCCTGAAATGGCGACAACAGGCTATTATTATGCTGACCGCAAAGCGATCGAGCCTTTTGTGGATACGATTCCTGGAAAGACGACCAGCGCTTTCGCAAAGCTGGCCAAGAAATATGATTCCTACGTGGTATTCGGCATGCCAGAAGTAGACAAGGAGACAGATCTTTACTATAACGCTGCCGCTCTTGTCGGTCCTGAAGGCTTTGTAGGCAAATACCGCAAAACGCAAATGTGGGAAACAGAAATGCACTGGGGAGCGTGGGGCGACCTGGGAGTGCCTGTTTTTGATACAAAGCTTGGAAAAATAGCCATCAATGTTTGTATGGATTCAGCCTATTGGGAGACTGCGAGATTAGCAGGGGCGCAAGGGGCCGATATCCTGGCATTCCCTACTAACTCATCGGCACAGGCCATTTCGGCCCTGCCTGCTCGGGCTCAGCAGAATGGGATGTATGTAGTCAGCGCCAACCGTTCTAATACTGAGAACGGCTTCCATATGGTCGGAGGCAGCGCCGTCTGGTCTCCGGAAGGCAAGAAGCTTGCCGAAGCCGCTGTAGTCATGGATCCAAGCGAAGACATCAATGAAACAACGATTACGTATGCGACTATTGACCCGAAAGAATATGACAACCAGAATAAAGAGTATTTGAAGGAAAGAAGACCTGAGCTTTATAAAGACTTAATGCTGAAAGTCGCTCCGTGGGACTATACAAAAACAGCAGAACCGAAGGATATTACGGCAGCTGCGCTTCAGTATGAGCCGGCAGTTGGCAATAAAGAGGCCAATAGGGAAAAGATTGCCGGACTGATCAGGGATGCAAAGGAAAAGAACAAGGACTTGAACCTTGTTGTCCTTCCTGAACTGTCTGCAACAGGACCTGTACAGGGACTGGATAAAAAAGAGATTGAAAAGCTGGCCGAAAAGGCTAATGGCGAGACAGCACAATTCATGGCTGCTCTTGCAGAAGAGTTCAACATATCGATTATCTACGGAATTGTTGAAAAAGAAGACGGCAAGCTCTATAACTCAGCTGCGCTGGTAACCGAGGATGGCGAGACTGCCGGTAAATATCAAAAGACGCATTTAAGCAAGAATGACAAAAAGTGGGCAAAGGCAGGAAATGATCTGCCGGTATTTGAGACCTCCGCTCTTGGAAAAGTAGGAATTTTAATTGGCGAGGATGCTGTCTATCCGGAAGCATCAGGAGTGCTGGCAGCCAATCGTGCTGATATCATCGCCATCCCATCTGCGTGGAATGGACAATATGGCGGTGATATGGAAATCGAAAAGCGCCTATCAGCCAATCCTTATCCGGACGGCAGCATGGTGACATGGGATGCAGTGGCAATCGGAGCCCAGGCTTATACGGTTGTAGCCAACTATACAGGAACTGAAGCAAATTATTTAGGCCGCAGCAGCCTTTATACACTGGACCCGCTCTATGCGCTTGACCAGCCTATGGCCGCATCAGCCGGCAGTGAAGAAGCTTTCATCGTTTCCTTCAGGACGGTGCAGCCTGACGCCTGGTTCAATCAGGAAATGCTCATCCTTTCAAGGCAGACAGCTTACTTCAAACCACTTATCGAAGAGTAAAATAAACAGCAGGAAAAAGGCAGCCCCATGCCTTTTTCTTGTTTAATAGAAAGGCATGGGAACTATGAAAAAAATGAAAATATCATTCAAATGGAAGCTGCTTGTTTACTCCCTGCTTCTGGCGATCATCCCGATGGTGCTGATTGGTTTCCTTGTGGACCGCACTGTTACCGACCGGACGGAAAAGGATTTTATCAGATCAAGTGAAAGAGAAATTAAGCAGGTGGACAACGCCATCTCAATCTATTTTCAATCCATCAGGGAAAACGCCCTGCTTTTGGCGACAAATCCAGATGTACAAAAAGCCGATGAAAGCATCACTTCTTATATAAAAGCATCAGGCGGCGATACGATTGAAATGACACCTTCCCAAAATGGTGCACTGGAAAAAGAGATATTCCAGGTGTTCTCCCAGTTCGGCAGCACGCATCCGAATGCAGCGTATGTGTATATGGGTACAGAGGATGGAGGCTATGTCCAATATCCGGAAGGTCCTACCACCCCAGGATTTGATCCGAGGGAGCGCCCTTGGTATCAAACAGGCATTGACAGCTCAGGCGAAGTGAAAATGACAAGCGCCTATGCGGCAAACGGCTCGGACGCCGTCATTGTCAGCAATGTATCAGCAATTGAACAGGGCGGGAAAAAGGTTGGTGTGCTTGGATTTGATGTCAGTCTCGGCGGATTAACAGATCTCGTCAAAGACATCAAGATTGGGAAAAATGGCTATGTAATGCTTACGCAGGGTGACGGAACGGTGCTCGCGCATCCAAAGAAGCCGGAGATGAACTTTAAGCCGATCTCAGACTTGAAAATTAATGGATTGACTGCGACAACAAAGGATGGCTCTTTTGAAACAAATATAGACGGCAAGGATTATGTATTGAATGTGATCAGCTCCAATAATGAAGGCTGGAATTACATTGCTGTTATTGAAGAGAGCGAGCTGTCTGCGACCTCTGACCAAATCCGCCGGGCCCTCCTGATTTTGGGAGCCGTCGTAGCAGTCATTGCTGTCCTGGTTTCCATTTTCATGAGCCTGCGCATCACCGGCAACATCAAAAAGATCAGCGACTTTTCTATGCTGATGTCAAATGGCGATCTCACACAGCAGGTGGATATTAAATCCAATGACGAAATCGGGGAGATGGGCCGGAACTATAACCTGATGGCAGGCAATCTTAAAGAAATGATCACTAAGATCTCTGATGGTTCCCAGCAATTATCAGCAACTTCTGAGGAGCTGGCTGCCGGATCGGCTGAAAACCAGAAAGCATCCAACCAGATTTCTGAATCCATCCAGGGGGTCGCTGCCGGTACAGATCAGCAGAGCGATGCAATGGAGGATGCAGTCGGGGTTATCAATCAAGTAGCAGGGCATGTAGAAAAGGTCGGGACAAGCATGCTGGCTGTCCGAAAATCGATCAGCCAATCTGCAGATACTGCCAATAAAGGAAGAGAAGTGGTCAGCAAAACGGTCCAGCAGATGGGCGAAATCAACCTGCATGTCACTTCCTCTGCTGAGAAAATCGGTGAGCTGAGCGAAATGTCCAATAAAATTGGCCAGATTACGATGATGATCCAGTCCATTTCAGAGCAGACCAACCTGCTTGCTCTCAATGCAGCCATTGAAGCGGCGAGAGCTGGGGACCATGGAAAAGGATTTGCTGTTGTGGCTGACGAAGTCCGCAAGCTGGCAGAGCAATCAAGCCAGTCAGCCTTGCAGATCAATGAAATCGTAGTTGATATTAAAGAAGGAATCCAGGACTCCATGGACCTTGTCAACAAAGGATCAGAGTCTGCCAAGCAGGGCCTCCAGCTTGTGAACGAAAGCGGGACGGCTTTCGGTGAAATCCGCAGTTCTGTCATGGGGGTTGCAGAAGACGTCACCGAAGCAGGAACAGCCATGGATACCATGAGGGATCGCATCCAGGATGTTGTTCAATATATTCAGCGGGTCTCACAGACAACTATAGAAGTGAACGACCACTCCCAGACTGTGGCAGCTTCATCCCAGCAGATGAGCGCCTCTATGGAGGATGTTTCTTACGCTGCACAGGAACTGGCCAAAATGGCTGTTGAGCTTCAGGAGGCTATTGGGCAGTTTAAGCTGTAATTGATGATGGGTTAGATTTATACGCTTTGCTTACCTATGGGAGAGGGCACTATCCCTTCCCCTTAATAGGATGTTCTCACAGCCCAAATTCCTTTTGAGGAATTTGGGCTATTTATATTTCAGGAAAAATATACAAGTATATTTCCCCCGAATCAATGCAGGCAGAAATCCTAAGTGTGCTGAGAGATGAAGCATTTAATTGCTTCAAAACTGCCCGGAGCCCAGGAGGATCAAGTTAGATTTTTTTAATCGTATTTTTGTTGGGAGAAGGAGAATCTGAAGTATTTTCCTATTCTGTTTAAATAAATTATCCTTTGAAATAAAACCCATATTTTACAACAAGCTATTTTCCTTCAATTCCATTAAAATCTATCTGATAACCATGAAGGAGGAACGCACTTGCAGCGTGCATTTAAGATTATTTTAACTCTATTTCTCTTGTTGACTATTCCGGTGTCGATTAACCCTAAAAAGGCGGAGGGAAGCATAATCTTTCCGGACGTATCTGCCTTTCGGAATGAAATTTTATTTTTATCAGGCAGAGGAATTATTGGCGGGTATCCAAACGGTAAATTTGGGCCGCAGGATCCGATAACGCGTTTACAGGCCGTTCAGATGATTATAAGAGAACTTGGCATTAAAACAGGGGATGCGCCAAACCCTAATTTTAAAGATGTCCCAAAGGGCAGTTATGGGTATGAAGTGATTGCCAAAGCAAAACAGATGGGCATCATTTCAGGTAAAGGCCCTGGAGTTTTTGATCCAAATGGTCTGCTGACAAGAAGCCAGATGGCGATTATTCTTGTGAATGCTTATAAGCTTAAAGGCATTTCTTATTCAAGCTTCAAAGATGTGCCGGCCACAGCAAGCACTTATCCATTTGTACAGGCATTGGCAGCACATAATATCACGAGCGGCTATCCGGATGGAACCTTCCGGCCGAATGCAACCATGATCAGGGCGCATTTTGCTGCGTTCATGGCCCGCTTTTTAAATGAAGATTTCAAACCGTACGATATGGCAAAAGCGCCAGTGCGCAGTACAGAAGAAATTGCAAAGAATGAGCAGAGTGTTGTTGTCATTGAGGTATATGATGAAAATGATGAACTGGTTTCACAAGGAAGCGGATTCATTGTGGCCAACCAGCTTGTAGCCACAAACTTTCATGTCATCAGCGGGGGAACAAGGGCTGTTGCCATTACAGAAAGCGGCCAGGAATTCGAACTGGAAGGGGTAGTTAAATACGATGAGTATCTTGATATAGCGATCCTGAAGCCGGCAGAGAGAATTGGTTTTCCTTCCCTGCCATTGGCTAGCTTTAGTTCAGCAGTTAAAGGCGAAAAAGCAGTAGCAATCGGCAGCCCGTTTGGTTTGAAAAATACAATTTCAGAAGGGATTGTATCCGGGAAGCAAATCTTTGAAGATGAGATGGGCAGCCTAAAGGCTATACAAACAACTGCCCAAATCACCTTTGGAAGCTCGGGAGGGCCGCTTTTAAATATGAAGGGCTATGTGCTTGGACTGAATTCTTTTGGATTTGAAGATATTAACTTTGCCATTTCTTCAGATTATGTGAATGAGTTTTTAACCGATTATAAGAAGGCTGATTTTAAGAAAATCGGAACCGAGGGATTTTCTGACATGCCTGTTTTAGACTATGAGGAAGATGAAGAATGGAATGAGGATGAAGTGGAGGAAGAGCTTCCGGAACCGGTGGATCTGGAATCTTTCCAAGGCACAAAGCAAACACTGTCCGATATCTTCCTGGATGCTGTGCATGACAGTGAGCTTCCGGTTGTGTATGGAATCAACGAAGATGGTGCGCTGATTGCTGTTAATTATGAAACGAAATCCATTAAGCGTCTGCCATTCAGTTTGCCTGCAGAGAGCGTTTTTTATGAGAATGGGGAGCTTTATGTCACCCTGTTAAAAGGAGAACACAGCTCTTATTGGTGGGATGAAGCACAAGAAGGGGCAGTAGCTATTGTTGACCCTGCGACATTTAAGATAAAAAAATACTTTGATATCAATGTGGACCCGTATGACATTGCTGCTGATGAAAACTTTATTTATGTTTCTTCAGGTTCGGGCCAATGGACATACTTAAAAAGCTATAACAAAGAAACCGGTGCTGAAGTATCGTCTAAATCGATCCGCCAGCAAAGCGAAATTTTTATGCATCCTGACAAAAAGAGAATATATGCGATAGACTCAGATACCAGCCCGCGGGATATGGAAGTGTTCACTGTTGAAAATGGTATATTTACAGGAGGCTATGATTCTCCTTATCATGGAGATTATAGGCTGGATACCTATATGACCATTTCTCCTGATGGCCGCTACCTGTTTAACCATGCCGGAACAGTCTTTAGATCAACATCTTTAAAAGATACAAATATGAAGTTCTTCACTGACCTGAAAACAGGATTCAATGATGTCACGTTCAATTCGGAACTGACAGAATTCTATTTAACGGTAGGTGATAGAGTCTATGTTTATAACTATGAGACTTTTACACCTATTAAAACATACAGTTTAAGTGGAGAAGGGTACTTCCTTTTTAACCACAAAGGCAAATTGGTGGTTTTAGGAGAAGAAGTTTCTCAGAGTACAGGGATTTGGAAGACTTTTATTACGGTGGGCAACGGGAAATAATGAAAAAGAGGAAGCCTTGTGGAGAATATCTCCATGGGGCTTTTTTTATGTGGAGACCGGAGCTTTAGGATCCGTGGTTGAAGGGAGCAAACACACTTATTGAGGAAAAGGCCCGCATTTGGCTGCGGGCCTTTTCCTGTTTAGGTACCTGGTACCAAGTAAGCATTCTTTTTTACAGCATCGGCCCAATCCCCGGCCCAAACGGAATGCCGAAGAAGTAGAATACGAGGATCAGGATGATCCAGGTGATCAGGAAGCAGATGGAGTACGGGAGCATAAGGGCAATGAAGGTCCCGATCCCGGCTTTTTTATCGTACTTCTGCATGAATGACAAGGTGATGACCATATATGGCATCAATGGTGTGACGATATTTGTGGACGAGTCGGCTATCCTGTAGGCAACCTGGGTGAATGCAGGGTTGTAGCCCAGCTGCATGAACATTGGGATGAAGACAGGAGCTTCAAGCGCCCACTTGGCTGAACCAGATGTGATCAGGAAGTTCAGCAAGGCGGTAAAGATGATATATCCGATGATGAGTCCGATTCCGGTGAACTCGATGTCCTTCAGGAATTCGGCGCCGTTTACAGCTACCCATGTCGCGATGTTGGACCAGCTGAAATAGGCGATGAATTGGGCAATGGCAAAAATCAGGACGATATAGCCTGACATATCCTTCATCGACTCAGCCATGTACTTGGCGACATCTCCGCTTGATTTGATGTTTCCGACTGTCATACCGTAGGCAACCCCGATCACAATAAAGAAGATAAGGGTGATAGGAACGATTCCGTCAATGAATGGAGATGGGACAATGGTTCCGCCTTCGCCGCGCAATGGGCTGTCAGGCAGGAAGAGAGTGACTAGGATAATGGCTAAATAAACTCCTCCGGCAATGACAGCATTGCGCAGGCCTTTGCCTGCTTTCGGATGGTCTTCAGTGACTGCTTCTTCGACAACATCTCCTTTATATTTGCCAAGGCGCGGCTCGATGAATTTAGTTGTCACGAGACTGCCTACAATGGTGAGAAGGAAGACCGAAACAATATTGAAATAATAGTTATCAACAGGTGAAACGGTAAAACTGTCATCAATGATCCTTGCAGCTTCCGTGGAAATACCTGCAAGCAATGTGTCTGTCCCTGTAATGACAAGGTTGGCTGTGAAACCGGCACCGGCTGCAGCATACCCGGCTGCAAGGCCTGCGATCGGGTTGCGCCCGACTTTATAGAAAACCATGGCGGCGAGCGGCGGGATCAGTACCATGGCAGCATCTGATGCCAGATTCCCCATGATACCGACAAACACAACGGTATAAGTGATCAGTACCGGAGGTGATTTCAGGATGGTCTTCCTGATGGCATAATCGAGCAATCCGACTTTCTCGGCCAAGCCGATACCAAGCATCATGGCCAGTACGAGGCCGAGCGGTGCGAAGCCCGTAAAGTTATCTAGCATCGAGCTCAGGATATACTGCAGACCTTCACCGGATGCTAAGCTTTTGACGGGCAGCTCTTCCCCTGTGCCGGGGTGGACGACTGTAGCACCGAACGCTTTAAAAATCGCTGAAGCGACAATGACCAGAAGCGTCAGTACGACGAATAAAATAAATGGATCTGGCAGCTTGTTGCCTATTTTTTCAATTCCGTTCAAGAATTTCTGAAAAAACCCTTCCTTCTTCTGTGGACTTGTGCCAGGCTGGTTTTCAAGTTTCATGAGGACCCCTCCGATAACTTGGAAGGCATTACACCTTCCGGAATTGGACATGTATAGGGATTTCCGTCCCTGAATTGAGCAAATTCCTGCTGTACTTTTTCAAGCTCTTCTTTTTCCGTCAGCATCCTGATGGCTGTCAATGCCATCGCCTCCGCCGCCCGCAGCATGCCTTTATGGGCGTAGCTGCTGATTCCCTGGGCGGTCATCTGCCAGGTATGCAGCGGTGTTCCGAGAGCAGAGGTGGAAGCTGTCAATTGTGCGGTCGGGATGACCCAGCTGACATCCGAGACATCGGTCGAGCCGGAAAGGATGCCGTCTGACGGTTGGTACGGCGATATCGTGTCTGCCAGATATTTTCCGGCAAATTCACTGCCGTCCCCTATGTAGCCGAAACCTTTTAAAATATCAATATAGCTTTCTTTTTCGCCTTCAGAGAGCGTGTCCCACAGCTGTTTCGCATAGAACTCTTCCTGCTCGTCCGGCTTTTCGATCCCAGCCTCCAGCAGGCTTGCATGGAGGATGCGCTCCAGGCTGCGGTTCGGGATATAGTTGGAGCAGGCTTTATCAAACTCGATGGTCAGCTCCGTTTCAGTCATTAAAGCGGCACCTTCCGCAATTTTGCACACCCGCTTGTAGATGTCGTCAACCTGTTTAACCTTCGGGGAGCGTATTAAATACAGGACCTCTGCATCCGCCTGAACCACATTCGGCGAAATGCCGCCCGTATTGGTGACCGCATAATGGATGCGTGCCTCCGGGATGACATGCTCGCGGAGGTAGTTGACCCCGACATTCATAAGCTCGACTGCATCCAGTGCACTCCGCCCAAGGTGAGGGGAGTTGGCCGCATGAGAGGAAAGACCTTTAAAGCGGAAAAATACCTGATAGTTTGCAAGGCTTGATAAGCTCATAATGCTGTTGGCCGGCGACGGGTGCCAGGTAAGGGCGATATCGACTCCGTCAAAAACCCCTTCCCTGACCATAAATGTCTTGCCTGAACCGCCTTCTTCACCGGGACACCCGAAAAATTTAATCGTCCCCGGCAGATTATTTTCCTCAAGATAATTCTTTGCGGCGCAGGCTGCTGCAAAAGCACCGGTGCCAAGCAGATTATGGCCGCAGCCATGGCCGGCATTTTTCCCAGTCGGTTCTGGAGAGGATTTGCCAGGCTCCTGCCCAAGGCCGGAAAGGGCATCAAATTCTCCGAGGAAGCCGATGACAGGAGAACCGCTGCCATAGGAGGCAGCAAAGGCGGTTTCAATATTGCCGGCATTCCGTTCAACCTGGAAACCGGATTTTTCACATTCAGCTGCAAGGAACTCAGCAGAATCATATTCTTCGAAGCGTGTTTCTGGATGATGATAGATGTATTCACTAATCTTCTCAAAAAGTTGTCTATTTTCAGATAAATATGTTTTTACAGGGGAAGTCATCAGGTCACTCCTTTAAAATAAGTCAAATATCGGCTGTTATAAGGAAGCCTCTTTTTCCAGGAATCGTGTGATTACTCGAACGCCTTTGGCAATGTCTTCAATGGAGGCAAATTCGTCCGGGTGATGGGAAATGCCATCCTTGCAGGGGATAAAAATTAATCCGGAAGGCCATTTGGCTGCCATATTCATGACATCATGGCCGGCGCCGCTGTTCATGCTGTGGGCCTTTAAGCCCAGCTCTCCGCATATTCCGGTGAGTTTTTGCTGCATGTCCGCATCAAGCATGATGGAATCATTGTTGATTAGAGTTTCTACATGAATTTCCACCCCGCTGTCTGCAGCGGCCTCCTGGCAAAATTCCTTTATTTCTTCTGAAAAAGAACGTTTCAGCATGTCATCAACGCTGCGGATATCGATGCCAAGCTCGATTTCTCCGGGGATGACGTTCATGCTGTTCGGTTTTAAATCAATGGTGCTGACTGTGGCGACGAGCGGCTGGATGCTTTCTTCACTAAGCTGTGAAGCCCTTTCATGCACAAAGGTGACGAGCGGGGCGATGGCCACAAATGCATCCTTGCGGTTATGCATCGGAGTCGTTCCGGTATGGCCAGCCATTCCTTTGACGTGAATCTTCAGGCGGACCGGGCAGGCAACGCCGTTTACAATCCCGATTTCTGCACCATGCTCTTCGACTTGGGTTCCCTGCTCGATGTGAAGCTCTAAAAAGCAGGCAAGCTTCTCAGCAGGCAGTTCTGCTTCTTCAATCCTGGACCAGTTGAGCCCAAATTCCTCAGCAGCCTCTTTAACAGTGACACCATTGCGGTCAGTCATCCTGCCGGCTTCCCGGCTGTTGAGTTTTCCGGAGACGGCTTTGCTGCCGATAGTGGACAGGCCGAATCGCGCCGACTCTTCTGAGACAAAGCAGACGACTGCAATATCTCTCGCTGGCCGGAACCCTGAATCCTTCAGTGTTTTGACGGCGGCCAGGGCACTGAGCACCCCGGCTGGGCCGTCATAGCCGCCGCCATTCACAACTGTATCAAGATGGGAGCCCACAGCAACGGCCGGTGTGCTGCTGCCTGTTTCCCAAATGGCCCACTGATTGCCGGCCGCATCCTGATGGGTATGGAGCCCGAGCTCCTCCGCCACTTTTCTGAACGCAGCATGGGCAGCTTTTTCCTCAGTGGTGAAGCTGAGGCGGGTGAAGCCCTCCGGCTGGTCCATGCTAGAGACTGTATTAAGGATGG
This sequence comes from Bacillus infantis, assembly GCF_020171945.1. GTDB lineage: Bacteria > Bacillota > Bacilli > Bacillales > Cytobacillaceae > Bacillus_AB > Bacillus_AB infantis_A. The sequence goes on from NZ_JAIVAP010000011.1 coordinate 137,951, forward strand.
CCAGATTTTTTTCAAGCCAGCTGTGCAAATCAGCCATTGGAGGAGCCGCCTTTGATGATGCTGGCGAATGTATCGACCGCTGCCGCAAGCACTCCTTCCTCATAATCAAACTGAGGATGGTGGTGCGGGAAGTCAAGCTTAGTGCCAAAGAGCATATAGGTCGCCTTGCCGCCATGCTCCTGTACCTTGTTCATCATAAAGCTCGCGTCTTCAGAGCCGGAGACAGGGACAGAAGGGATGACCTCAGTGACAAGCTCGCTTGAAGCACACCACTCCTGGATTTTCGGAATGAGCTCTTCATCGCAGGTCATCACCTCGGTGACGCCGACAGGCTCGATTATGCAGGAAACATCATGCATATCGGCCGCGGCCTTGATGATCCGAAGGGCGCTGTCTGCCATATAGTCGCCGATAGCGTGTGTTTCACCGCGGACTTCAATCTCCATATAGCTGTCCTCAGGGATGATATTGCGTCCGCTTCCTGCTGTCAGGCGACCTACGTTTACGCGGGTGACGCCATCAAAATGGCGCGGGATTGCGTATAGATTATTAGCTGCAGTGGTTGCGGCAAGCAGGGCATTTTTGCCGAGCTCCGGATGCATGCCGGCATGGGAGGAGACTCCCTTGAAAGAAACATTGTATTTGGTTGAAGCTAAAAAGCCTGTTGTTGTCGCGGCAATTGTACCTACCGGATAGGAGTGGATTCCGATATGCCCGGAGTAAAAATAATCGACATCATCGAGCCAGCCTTTTGCCACCATCGCCCTTGCGCCGCGCCCGCCTTCTTCAGCCGGCTGGAAAAGGAGCGTGAATTTTCCCTTAAGTTCATCTGTATGTTCTGCAATATATTTTGCTGTTCCAAGTCCGATTGTCGCATGGCCATCATGTCCGCATGCATGCATCACATTAGGTTCGCCTGAGGCAAACTCATGCTTGCATGGGAGGTGGGATTCATCGGCAGATTCAAGAATCGGCAGGGCATCGATATCAAAGCGGAACCCGATATGGTCTCCAGCTCTTCCTGTATCCCAAGTTGCCACTAGGCCGGTATTGCCGCCTGACAATTTATCAAGCCATTCTTGCTCGACTCCCCAAGCAGCTGCCTTTTCTTCGTGTGCTTCCAGGGCTTCTTTTTTCGGTACGCCGAGGCGGGCATCTTCCTGCAGGGCATCCCTTCCGATATGGAGGATAAAGCCCATCTTTTCGAGTTCCTGCCCGATCCGGTAGGTTGTGATATATTCCATAAAGCCCAATTCCGGCAGGCTATGAAGCGTCCTGCGCCATTCCACTAGCTGCGGAGTAAGATTTTTGACAAACTCGCTGGTCATGTTTCAGCACTCCCTGTATGTAAAATTTTGGTTGTTTCCAAATTTAAGATAAGTATAGAGGAAGTATATTGGTCTAATTATCAGAGTTTGGTTTTCGGATAATAGCCGTTTTATTTCCTTAAAGGGAGTATACTACAATATTTAGAAAATTGATACTTTGTAGAATAATTCACAAACAGGGTATGTATAGATAGTGGGAAATTAAGCAGGGAACGGCTGGAAAGCAAAATAAAAAGCAAGCCGCAGAAAGCTCCTGCCGGCTTGCTATTAATTACCATTCAGTAAAAGTTTATAAACCTTTCTCGGCCTGCCTTTTGACTGGCCCGCCTGGACTGACTTGCTTTCAGCGAGGCCGATTGTTTCCATCTCGGAAAGGATCCGCCGCGCATTCCGCTCAGTGCTCTCCAGCCAGCCTGCCACCTCGCGGGAATTCACTTCGGTTTTTTTATAAAAATTGGACAATGTCTGGATTTTCGAAAGCGCGACAGGAGAGATATTCGCTTTTTTCAGCGTGTCCGCCCATTCCTCATCACTCCATTTTTTAGAATGATAGGTAACCGAATCCCCGGACGGCTGAAACTCTGTCAGTTCCTCATTTTCATCGACGAGAACAATTGCCGGCTTGGCCTTTTGGCGTGCGCTCCTGAGTGCATTTTGCACATTTTCCTCCGCCTGCAGCGCAGTGATGCCGTAACCAAGGCCGATCCGGAGGCGGAACTGTGTCTGGGCATAAACCGTTTCGATCAGATCGTAAAGATCCTTTTTATCAAGCTTGATTTCAACCTCGCCGCGCGTTGTGTAGATAAAATAGAGGCCGTCGCCAATCTGTACATATGACCCGTTCACATGCTCCGCAAGCTCAATGAGCAGCTTCTTCATGGCAAGCTCTTTGTGCTTTCTTTCATATGAAAAAAAGAACTCTCCGTCATTGTCCGGCTGAATGAGCTCGATTCCGAGCAGCGCCATCTGAGACCGCTGATACCAGGATGAATGGCCCCGTTCCTTCAATATTCTCAGTGCAAATTGAATCGAGAGATGAGAAGGGTACACCCGGTAGCAGGGAATTTTCATTTTTTTTAGATAATCATAGACTGACCGCAGGCAGGTAAAAGCCGCTTCAGTCCTGCCCTCGCGGTAAAGCTTTATATGAAACTCGGCCAGCTCCTCAACAGGGCGGAAATCCGGATAAGAAAAAGAATGGATCTCCAGGCTCTGCAGCGAAAAATAGCGCTTCGTCGTTTCAAGCTCTTCTTCCTGGATCGTATCCAGGCTGATGCTTTTGATCACACGTTCCTTATCAAGATAAGACTCCAGCACCTTCCCCAGCAGGCTCGCACCGTAAAGGGGAGGATAAAAGCTGTTCTCCTCGCAGATCAGGTTCTTTGATAAAGCATATGTATAAGGCACCTGCCCGGAAAAAAACCACTGGTCGATCCTTTGCTGGTTTTCCTCAATGATCCCATCGATATCCTCCAGGCTCCCATAATAAAAAGGAACCAGCCGCAAATCCGAAAAAGACTCTGCCGAATCCATAATATGCCGGACCGAATCCTCAGGCCCGATAACCCCTAACGCAATCTCCATTCCACTCACCTATTTCCGCATCAGCTGTAATCTTCTGCCTATTATATACCACATTTACCGTACCAGGTACCTTCCGTGGACAAAAAGAAGTGAAGTGGCTTTTTATGGTGCCAGGTACGCTCCGTGGACAAATAGGGTGGAAGTGTCTTTTTGCGGTGCCAGGTACGCTCCATGGACAAATATGGGAAAGTGTCTTTTCATGGTACCTGGCACTAAATATGGCATGGAATTATATTGACAAACCCGCTGTGTAATTATAGATTCAAGGTAATAAGAAAACGTTTTCCTGAGAGGTTGGAATAAACTATGAAGTTAACTATAAAAGATATTGCCAAAATGGCAGGAGTCTCGGTTGCAACGGTTTCACGTGTAATTAATAAAAGCAAGCCTGTGAATGATGAAATAAGGGAAAAAGTCGAGAAGGTAATCCGTGAGACCCAATTCCGTCCCAATGCACTTGCAAGGGGCCTGATCAGCAAGTCTACGAACTTAATAGGGGTCATCTTTCCGCAAATTAACTATACATCCGCCGAGCTGATCAACGGCATTGAAGATGTGGCTAACAGGAATGGCTACAATATTATCCTGAGCAACACCAGGCTTGATCCGGAAATGGAGCTGAAATCGCTTGAAATATTTAAGGAGAAGCAGGTTGATGGCATTATTTTATCGGCAATCCATACGACCGAACAGCATGTGGATTGGATAAAGGCAAATAAAATTCCCGTTGTATTGGTAGGGCAAAAAATAACGGGTCATAATATTTCCTGGATTGATGTGGACAACTATACCCCAATTACAGAAATGGTCAGATACCTGGTCCGCTGCGGACATAAAAAAATCGGGATGATTCATGGACCGCTGCATGACCAGTCAGCGGGCTATTCGCGCTATAAAGGGTTTCTGGATGAAATGAGCCGGCACAAGCTTCCTGTCAATCAGGATTTCCTAGCCGAAAGCAATTTTTCCTCCGGGGATGGATATGAGGCGATGGTAACCTTGCTTAGAAATAGGGATCTTCCGACGGCCATCCTTTGTGCATCCGACACGATTGCTATTGGCGCCAAAAATTGTGCAGAGGACCAGGGATACAGGGTCCCAGACGATATTTCAATTGCAGGGTTTGACGATATTGAATTGGCAACGCTTGTGCGCCCGCAGCTGACAACAGTCCGGGTCGACTTTGAAGCCATGGGATCCAAAGCCATGGAGGCTCTGCTGCAAAATATTGTCCAGCCCGGCACTGCGCCTCAGGAGCATTATGTAGATTATCGGCTGAGCCTGCGGGACAGTGTGAAGAAATTGGTTTGAACAGACTGGAAGAATCATTATTTCATAGAAAAATATACTTTTAGGAAATCGTTTTCAAAAAAGCTTGTCAAACTATTAAATACTTAATATAATCATAAATGTAAGAGCTAGGAAAACCTTTTCACAAATTCATGCAGAAGAGCTTAATTGGTCTTATCTGCTAAAACTATTCTCAAACAGAGGGGAAGTAAAAAAATGTTCAATTTCTCTAAATCAGGAATGTTCAAAAAGACGGCCGCTGCCGGCATGGCAGCCGCATTAACCTTTTCTCTTGCAGCCTGCTCAGGCAATTCTTCTGAAGGAGATACAGGCTCAAAAGACGGGAAGGTAAACATTATTGTTACAAACGGCAAAGGGGAGATCGATGCCCAGTTTAAGCAGGCCGCAAAGGATTTCATGGCTGATCATAAAGACATCAATGTACAGGTTGAATCAGTCGCAGTCGGAGACGCATTAAACGTCTATGATAAGCTTTCCGCTTCTGGGAAAACGGTTACATTGGCGATGTTTTCTCCTTATGATGCCACTCATAAATATAAAGATGTAGGAATCGATTTGTCTGATGAAAAATGGAATGAGGAAACGAGCGATGCCATTAAAGATGACGAAGGAAATGTAATCGGTTTCCCGTTCGCCCTGGAAGGTATGGGACTTGTTTACAACCAGACAGTGGTTGAAAAAGCAGCAGGCGAAGGCTTTGATCCATTCTCCATCAACACACGCGATAAACTGACAGATCTTTTAGATAAAATCAAGGCATCAGGTGTGAAGCAGCCTGTGGCTTACCAGACTGAAGCATGGTCAGTTGCGAACCATTACAGCTCTTTGTTCCTTAACCAGTCTGAAGATCCAAATGCTACGCTTGAAGAAGTGAAAGCAGGAGAGTTTGACTACATTAAGAATGAGGCCTGGAACGGCTACTACGACACAATGGATATGCTGATTTCCGAGGACTACAATATGTTCGGCGCACGTCCGACAGGCCAATACTATGATGCTGCGCACGTAGCTGTAGGAAAAGGCGATTCTGCGATGCTTTTCAACGGAAACTGGGCTTTTGATTCTTTGAAAGCGCTTGAAGGCACAAACTTTGGATTCATGCCTGTCCCTGTCGACAACAATCCTGATAACCCGCTGAACAACAAGATTGCGGCTGGTCCTACACAAGCGTTTGTAGTCAACAAGAAGGCTTCAAAAGAAGAACAGGACGCTGCGAAAGAATTCTTGAACTGGCTTGTATACGATGAAGCAGGACAGGATTTCGTGGTTAATAAATCACAAATCATCTCAGCATTCAAAAACAATCCAAACAAAGTGACCAACCCGCTTGGCGTTGCCATCAGTGATGCGCTTGCTGCCGGCAAAACAATGCCTTTCAGCACCAACTACATCAACACAGGGGATTGGACTACTATCCTTGGACCTGAGGTTCAGAAGTACATTGCGAATCAAAGCAAGAGAGAAGATCTTGCAAAAGCATTTGAAACCTATTATAAGACCCACCAAGAGTAATCCAGACTAGAGTGAAAACAAAAAAGCAGGCGGAGAGAACGTATCCTGCCTGCTTTTTTTACCTAACAGACAGGATGTGGAAGCATGAAGAAAAATAAAAAAATAGGTGATATCGGCAATTCGCTTTTATTCCTGGGCCCTGTTTTCCTTTTTTTCTGTATCACCGTACTGGTCCCATTTGGATACGGCCTTTTCCTTACGTTTAATACCATGCAGACGCCGGCTGATCCGGTGGTGTTTGCAGGCCTGGCGAATTATCTGGAAGCTGTTAAAGATACGGAATTTTGGAAATCGCTTTGGCTGACACTTAAGTTTGTCGTGGCAACCGTGTTTTTTGTGAACTTGTTCGGTTTTGGCCTGGCGTACCTGGTTACGTCCGGCTTGAAAATCCAGAATTCATTAAGGACGGCTTATTTTACCCCGAACCTGATCGGCGGCCTTGTGCTCGGTTATATTTGGCAGTTCATCTTCGTCCAGTCGCTTCCCGCACTCGGCACCAAGCTTGGCATCGAATGGCTGGAGCTCGGCTGGCTCGGAGATCCGACCATGGCTTTCTGGTCGCTTGTCATCGTAACCATCTGGCAGACAGCGGGCTATATGATGATCATTTTCATCGCCGGATTGATCAGTGTGCCAAGAGAACTGATAGAAGCAGCCAAAATCGATGGAGCGGGCCCGTTCAGAAGGCTTTTGAATGTTACATTGCCTTTGATGGTTCCTTCATTCGTAGTGACCGGTTTCCTTTCTTTAAAAAATGCATTCATGGTGTATGACTTGAATTTCGCTCTCACAAATGGCGGCCCTTTTGGCAGCACCAAGATGGTATCCATGCATGTTGTCAATAAAGCCTTTATTGAATCGAACTATGGGACAGGACAGGCTGAGGCCATTATCCTGTTTGTGATTGTAGCGGCTGTAACCGGCTTTCAGGTTTATACCAGCAAGAAAATGGAGGTCGAAGCATAATGGCCAGGCAAAAAATTGTCACTACCACTTTTCTATATCTACTGGCAATCATTGCACTAGTAAGTTTTATTTTTCCATTTATTTTGCTCATCATCAACTCATTTAAAACCAATGGGGAAATCCTGACCAGTCCTTTTGCCCTTCCGGAAAACTGGAATTTCGCCCACTTTGCTGATGTGATCAACATGATGAACTTTGGTGTCACCTTCAGGAACTCATTCATCGTTACCACCCTGAGCACCCTGTTCATTGTCTTTTTCTCTGCCATGGCGGCTTACCATCTTGTGAGAAGGCCGTCCAAATTCAATAAATTCTTTTTCACCGTGCTGGTTGCCTCAATGGTAATCCCGTTCCAGTCGCTCATGATCCCGCTGATTTATATCTATGGGGCAAAACTGCAGCTGATTGACGCGATTCCCATTCCGTTATTGATCATTTTCTACCTTGGATTCGGCAGCGCGCTTTCCGTATTCATGTTCCATGGCTTTATCAAATCGATCCCGATAGAAGTTGAGGAAGCAGCAAGAATCGATGGCTGCAATTCCCTGCAGATCTTCTTCCTGATCGTCCTTCCGATGCTGAAGCCTATCGCAGTTACGATTTCCATTTTGAACGTGCTGTGGATCTGGAATGATTACCTGCTGCCTTCACTGGTTCTGAACAATGAATCAGTGTATACAATGCCGGTCCAGATGAAGGTATTCAACGGCACGTATATGAATAACTGGGAACTGCTGATTCCGGCAATCCTATTGACCGTCATCCCAATCTTGATCATGTACATGATCGGCCAGCGTGCGATTATTAATGGCGTGATGCAGGGGTCTATAAAATAAGCTGGATTCCGGGTAAGTGACATTAGGTCTAATGGTAAAAAGTGTAAAGTAGGGCGAATATCCCACATTCTGGGGTGAATCCCCGCAATTTTAGGTAGAAAATACAGAAAAACTGGCCGAATTATTGAAAAAGTGGGCTGAATCAGCGTTAAGCAGCGGCAATACCAGATAGTTTTTTTAAAAAAAACGCCATTAACACTGATTTCACACCTCAACCAGGCTAAATTCTGCAAGAAAAATGCAGGCACAACGAAAGGATTTTGACAGAGATGAAAAAAACATGGTGGAAAGAAGCAGTAGCTTATCAAATTTACCCGCGGAGCTTTATGGACAGCAACGGAGACGGCATCGGGGATTTAAAAGGGATCGTGACAAAGCTTGATTACCTTAAAGACCTGGGAATTGATGTGATCTGGATCTGCCCGATGTATAAGTCGCCTAATGATGATAATGGCTACGATATTTCTGATTACCAGGATATTATGGATGAATTCGGTACGATGGAAGATTTCAATCTTCTGCTTGAAGAAGTCCATAAGCGCGGGATGAAATTGATCCTTGACCTGGTGATCAATCATACGAGTGATGAGCATCCATGGTTTTTAGAGTCCCGCTCTTCAAAAGAAAATCCAAAAAGGGACTGGTATATCTGGCGCGACGGCAAGGATGGCAAGGAACCGAATAACTGGGAATCCATCTTCAGCGGGCCGGCGTGGAAATATGATGAAGAAACAGAGCAATATTTCATGCACATCTTCTCTGAACGCCAGCCGGATCTGAACTGGGAAAATCCAGAGGTCAGGGAAGCTCTCTATGAAATGGTCAACTGGTGGCTGGAAAAAGGAATTGATGGATTCCGGATCGATGCCATCTCACATATCAAAAAAGAGCATGGTTTCCCTGACATGCCTAATCCGGACAATCTGGACGTGGTCCCATCTTTTCCGAAGATGATGAACTTCCCCGGGATTGACGATTTCCTTACAGAATTCGCGGACAGGACGATCCGCAACTATGATGTCATGACTGTTGGTGAAGCGAACGGAGTGGGCATTCCGGATGCTGACAAGTGGGTCGGCGAGGAAAATGGGTATTTTAATATGATTTTTCAATTTGAATTTCTTGACCTGTGGGATAAGGATACGAAAGATACCGTGGATGTCAGGGCCCTCAAAAAAGCTTTGACCAAATGGCAGGAAGGCCTTGAAGACAGAGGCTGGAATGCTTTATTCATCGAGAATCATGACCAGCCGCGCCGTGTTTCGTCCTGGGGCAATGATCAGCAGTACTGGAAAGAGAGCGCAAAAATGCTTGGGGCGCTTTACTTCCTGATGAAGGGGACGCCGTTCATTTACCAGGGCCAGGAAATCGGGATGACCAACGTGAAGTTCCCTGCCATTGAAGATTATAACGATGTTGGAATGGTGAACTATTACAAAGTGGAAGCCGCAAAAGGCGTGCCCCATGATGAAATAATGGAAGTCGTCTGGAAACAGGGCCGCGACAATTCACGGACTCCGATGCAGTGGGATTCCTCCCATATGGCCGGCTTCACAGAAGGAAACAAAACGTGGCTGGGCCTCAACCCGAACTATCGTACCATCAATGTTGAAAGCCAGCTGAAGGATGAAGATTCGATTCTCCATTTTTATAAAAAGCTGATCGCCCTCCGCAAAGAGAATCCAGTCTTTGTATACGGGGAGTACGAGCTTATCCTTCCTGAACATGGGAAACTTTTTGTCTACACCAGGACAATGGGAAGCGACAAGGCCATAGTGATCTGCAATTTCCAGGATAAGCCTGAAAAAATGGAGCTGCCTGCGGCGATCAGCTGCGCTTCAAGTGAACTGGTTTTAAATAACTATGATGTTCCTGAAACGAAACTGGAAAAGGAATTCACTTTAAGCCCTTATGAAACAAGGGTGTATCTCTTAAAGTAAGAATGGGGCACCAGCCCTTTTCTTATTTGTAAAGGTTTTTCTCCTGCAGAAGGTAGAGTCACGAAGGCTGCCTGACGGTTTAGATCGGAACAGACTGCCTGATAGCACTAGGCGCGTCTGCCGGAAAAAGGAGCAGAAAAATTACCCTTAATACCAGTTGCGGCAAAGTACAGCAATGGAGGATTACGATGCTTAAATTAGATGAGAAAATTGAATTCCAGCCGAAAGGCAACGATATTTTAACCATAGGCGAAATCCTGATCGACATGATTTCGGAAGAATACAGTCCTGCAGATGAGCCGGCAGTTTATCATAACTATTTTGGCGGATCACCGGCCAATATTGCTATGAATGTAAAAAGGCTGGGCATCTGTTCCCTCGTTGCATCTGCAGTTGGGGAAGACAGGCTGGGGACCTTCCTTATCAGCCATCTTCGCAAGACAGGGATCGATCCTGGCCTTGTTCAGCGCGTGGATTCATCCACCAGTATGGTTGTGGTCGCGAAAAGCAAAGGGACGCCAGAGCCTATCTTTTACCGCGGGGCAGACTATCAGTTTGAATACACGGAAGAGCTAGAAAAGGCTTTGCTGGATTCAAAAATTGTCCACTTTTCCTGCTGGCCGCTTTCCATGGCACCGGCACGCCATACTATTGAAAAAGTCATTGAAAAGGCGAGGGGCCAGAATATTCTTGTCTGTCTGGATCCGAATTACCACGAGATGGTATGGAAAAAAGGCACCGAAGGAATTGCGTACGTTAAATCCATCATTGGAAAAGTTGATATTGTGAAGCCTTCGGAGGACGATGCTGAGCGGCTGTTCGGGAAGGACACCCATGAAAATCAGATCCGCAAATTCCTTGATCTTGGCGCTAAGCTTGTCATCCTGACGATCGGCAAGGATGGGGCGATTGTATCCAATGGCGAAGAAACCTTTCGCATCAAATCGCTGGCGACTGATGTAATCGACACGACCGGTGCAGGGGATGCATTCTGGTCAGGCTTTTATACGGCACTGGTAAAAGGCTTCTCCGTAAAGGAAGCCCTTGAGCTGGGTTCGGCAGCTAGCGCCTATAAATTAAAATTCACAGGTGCGGTCTGCAGCATGCCCCCGCTTGAACAACTAAAAGAATTGTACGGACTGTAGGAGGTTTTAGAAATGGCAGTTAAAAATCAAGTACAGCTTATCACATATCCAGACTCCCTCGGCGGCGATCTGAAAATGCTCAACAAAGTTATGACAGAACATTTTGCTGATATTTTTAAAGGCGGCGTGCATATTCTCCCCCCTTTTCCATCCTCAGGCGACCGGGGATTTGCCCCGCTTACCTATCTTGAAATCGACCCGGCATTCGGGGGATGGGAGGATATCCGGAAGATCGGGGAAAGGTTCGATGTCCTTGTCGATCTGATGGTCAATCATATCTCGCAGAAATCCGAGTACTTCCAGGACTTTTTGGCAAAAGGGCGCCAATCCAAGTATGCCGATCTGTTCATCACCCTTGACAAGCTTTGGGAAGACGGACAGCCTGTACAGGAGGATATTGATAAAATGTTCCTGCGGAGGCCACTCCCATATTCTACCTTTACAATAGAGGAAACAGGCGAACAGGAGACAGTGTGGACCACTTTTGGCAAGACAGATCCCTCTGAACAGATTGACCTTGATATCAAATCAGAGCAGGTCAGGCAGCTATTAACCGACTTCTTCACCAATTTCAAGGAGCAGAACGTGAAAATTGTCCGCCTTGATGCGGTCGGCTATGTCGTGAAAAAGCTCGGCACCAGCTGCTTCTTCGTTGAACCGGAAATTTACGAGTTCCTTGACTGGATCATGGAGCTGGCGAATTCCCTGGGCATCGAGCTTTTGCCGGAGGTTCATTCCCATTATTCCATTCAGTACAAGCTAGCGGAACACGGCTTCTGGATCTATGACTTTATCCTGCCATACCGTGTCCTCGAGACCCTGATCAACAAATCAAGCAAAAACCTGGCTGATTACCTGAAGAACCGTCCGCATAAGCAGTTCACCATGCTCGACTGCCATGACGGCATCCCGGTTAAGCCAGATCTTGACGGCCTGATTGATACAAAGGAAGCGAAAGACATTGTAGATGTCTGCCTTGAAAGGGGATCGAACCTGAGCCTGATCCTTTCTGAAGAACACAAGGCAGAGGATGGGTTTGATGTCCACCAGATCCGCTGCTCCTACTATTCCGTCCTGAACAGCGATGATGATGCTTATCTTGCTGCAAGAGCCATTCAATTCTTCACGCCGGGCGTCCCGCAGGTCTATTATGTCGGACTGCTTGCCGGTGAGAATGATGCGGAAAATGTAGCGCGCACCGGTGAAGGCCGCGAAATCAACCGCCATAACTTCACTCTTGATGAAATTGAAGGATCCCTGGAAAAGCCAGTCGTCCAAAGGCTCCTCCAGCTCATTCGCTTCCGCAATGATTATGAAGCATTCAGCGGCGAATTCCAGGTCCTCGACTCCCCGGACAGCGAAATCCGCCTCTCCTGGCAAAACGGCAGCAAACACTGCACCTTGTTCATTGACCTGGAAACGAACAAGAGTACCATTGAGTATGCCGGTGACAGCGGGGAAAAGACTGAGTATATCGTTTAAATTTAATATGAGTGTCAGGCACGCTAAAAAGACAGAATCCGGTAAAGTGTCTTTATAGCGTGCCATATTTTATATTATGGCAACGAATGATATTAGGGCATAAAAGAAAGTAAAATTCTAGTAAATTTCCCGTGAATATTATTTCGCTATGTTCTGAATTCAAATAATTTTCTTTAAAACTAATAGATTTTGAATCTTTTACGTGCTATTATTTTATTGTTTGTGATAGGGAATCTTAAGGGGGAAAATCATGATGAAAAGAAAGTTTGGCAAAAAAGCAGTAGCTGGTGCAGCATTAGCTTTAGGATTAGTTATTCCGCAGGTTGCTCCAACTATTACGTACGCAGATGTAATGAATAGCAATGAAGACATTGTTAACCTCCGAATTGTTGAAACGACAGATATCCACTCAAATATTATGAATTATGATTATTACAAAGGTTCTTCAACAAATGCCTATGGATTAGCAAAAGCGGCAACTCTTATTAAAGATGTTCGTGCAGAAGCGGATAACAGCATGCTGTTTGACAACGGAGACTTGATTCAGGGAAGCCCGCTTGGTGATTATGTATATAATAAAGGATTAATGAAGGAAGGCTATGTCCATCCTGTATATAAAGCTATGAATCTGTTGGGATACGATGCCGCAACAGTTGGTAACCATGAATTTAACTATGGCCTGGAGTACCTTAACACAGCCCTGAAGGGTGCAGAATTCCCTTATGTTAATGCCAACGTAAAGAACACAAAGGGAGAAAATTATTTCATTCCTTATCAAATCCTCGAGAAAAAGGTTAAGGATACGGATGGGGAAGAGCATACAATTAAAGTCGGTGTAACCGGTTTCGTCCCTCAAGGGATCATGAACTGGGATGCTAAGCACCTTGAAGGAAAACTTGTTGTAGAAGATATCGTGAAGTCTGCTCAAAAAGTAGTTCCGGAAATGAAGGCTGCCGGCGCTGATATTGTAGTAGTTTTATCACATTCCGGTATTGCCGAGTATGATCAGGACGGTAAAATGAAAGAGTATGCTGAAGGAATTGAAAATGCTTCGTACTACCTGAGCAAGGTGGAAGGAGTCGATGCAATCCTGACAGGACATCAGCATCTAATGTTCCCTAATGCAGAGAAGCCTTCTTTTGCTGATGGAAACGGAATCGATAATAAAAAAGGCACTATCAACGGAATTCCTACATTAATGCCGGGATCATGGGGAAATAACATCGGTTTAATTGATCTTAAAATTGAGAAGGTCAATGGCAAATGGGATGTTACTGATGGACAGGCTAAGCTTGATCCGATTACAGCTGGAGAAGTAACAGCTAAAGAAGATGCTGCTATTGTTTCTGCTGTAAAAGCTGAGCATGATGCAACTATTCAATATATGCAGACCCCGGTTGGTGAGCTTAAGGGCGATTTGAATACTTATTTCGGCCTGGTGAAAGATAATGCAGCGATGGAAATCTTAAACAGGGCTCAGACATGGTATGTGAAGGAATCCCTAAAGGACACCAAATATAAGGACCTTCCAGTAATTTCTGCTGCAGCTCCATTTAAAGCAGGCCGTGGCGGAGTTGACGATTTCACTGATGTAAAATCAGGAACGATCGTCCTGAAAAACATCGCTGACCTGTATCTTTATGATAATAACGTAGTCAATGCAGTTAAAGTAAATGGTTCAACACTTAAAGAATGGCTTGAATGGTCAGCTGGACAATTCAATACGATTGATCCTTCCAAAACAGGGGAGCAGTCTCTAATCAACCCGGATTTCCCTACTTATAACTTCGATGTTATTGATGGTGTAACATACGATATCGATGTTACGTCCAAGCCAAAATATGATAAAGGCCAGAATCTGATCAATGCGAATGCAAACCGCATCAAGAACCTGAAGTTTGATGGCAAGCCAGTAACTGCTGACATGGAATTCATTGTTGCAACAAATGACTACCGTGCAGCTGGAAGCAAGCTGATGAACCCAGGCGGAGTGAATACAGTCCTTAAAGCTCCGGATTCAAATCGTCAGGCTATGATGAGCTATGTAGTAGAAAATAAAACAATCGATGCATCTGTCAACAATAACTGGAATTTCACTCCGGTTAAAGCGAATGTAACTTTCGAGTCTAACCCGAAAGCAGCAGAACTTGCTAAAGAAACAGACAACATCACTTATACGGGCAAAACGACAGAAAAGGGCTTTGGCGTATTTAAAATTGAGCTTGGTAAAGGCAATGAAGGCGGAGGTGCTGAAGAGCCTTCATTCAAGGATGTTCCTGCCAGCCACTGGGCAAGCGAATATGTCTATGGTTTAGCGAAGAAAGGCATCGTTAAAGGCAAGACGGCAACAGCGTTTGACCCGTCTGCAAATATTACCCGCGGCCAATTTGCGAGCCTGCTGGTTCGTTCTCTGGGACTTACAGCTAAAGGAAACTCACCATTCAAGGATGTATCCGGCGATTTGGCGAAGGAAGTAGCTGCTGCCTATGAGGCAGGCCTTACAAAAGGTGTAACCACTAAAACATTTGAGCCAAACAAGCCGATTACCCGCGCACAAATGGCTGCAATGCTGATCCGTGCATATGAAAAAGAAAATGGTGCTGTTAAAGCAGAAGCTTCACAATTCACAGACCTCGGCAAATTGGATGCTGAAACAAAATCAGCCATTCAAAAAGCAGCGCAGCTCGGATTTGTAGAAGGATTTGGCGGCAAGCAATACAAGCCAAGCAATAAAGCAACCCGTGCCCAGGCAGCAAAAGTAGTATACCTTCTTGATAAGTAAAATGATGTGCGTGCCGCCCTGTGCGTGTCAGGCACTTGAAATGTACACTACACCAGGATTTGTATGCGGATAAAGGACAATAGGAGGAGGCAGAGCATTGGCTCTGCCTTCTTTTTTGTGTGCCGGGCATGTTCATCAACTAGGCGGTGCAAGTCCGCTATGGGCGTTGGGATATGCGAACCATTAGCTGAAGGCAAGGGTGTCCACGGTGACGTGGAATCTGAAGGAAG
>NZ_JAIVAP010000012.1 GCF_020171945.1 Bacillus infantis
ACAGCTAGGCTTGAAATCATTACAAATAATCATTTCATAAAACTTTCGAGGCGCCGTATACCGAACGGTACGTACGGTGCTGTGAGAGGTCGGCACGGTGACGTTCCTCCTACTCGATTGTCCATAAAGCTCCGCCGTAAGGAGAAGAAAGCATTCAGACCAGAGGAGGAGCAAAATCCATTCTCTTGATTGTTACTGATCCGTTTCCAGGTTTTTATAATAAAAACATAAGAAACGGAAGGATGCTGATAAAAATGATTAGCATGATCATCAGCTTTTTTACTGAAGATAGATATTCCCAAACGAAAGAAAAACAGAGGAATGAACTGTATATTTCACAAAGCCCGTTTTTAAGCAGGGTCCTCCATTGAGCCTGATGCACCATCTGTGTAATTTGCCTGTATATTCTGTATAATGTTGCTATAACTAAATGTACAGGAGGCTGAGTAATGGAATTGAATCTAAAAGGGAAAACGGCGCTTGTCGCTGCTTCAAGCCAGGGACTTGGAAAGGCGATTGCAGAGGCGCTTCTAAAAGAAGGCGCGAATGTTATGCTGGCAAGCAGGGACGAGGCAAAGCTGAGGAAAGTTAAATCAGAGCTTGAGAATCTTGGCGGTGAGGTGGAGTTCATTCGCGCAGACGTCACTTCAGAAAACGATATTAAAAATATGGTAAAAGCTGCAGCTGAACGTTTTGGAGGAATCGATATCCTGGTCAATAATGCCGGAGGCCCTCCATCAGGCTCTTTTGAAACTCTTTCAGATGAACAATGGTTCCAGTCATTCGAGCTTAACCTGCTCTCATATGTGCGTAATATAAGGGAAGCACTGCCTTATCTGAAGAAAAACGGCGGAAAAATCATTAATATCGCTTCTTCCTCCATTAAAGAGCCGATTCCGGGACTGGTGCTGTCCAATACATTCAGGACAGGGATAGTCGGGCTCTCAAAGACTCTGGCCCAGGAATTTGCTCCATACGGCATTCTTGTGAATACACTGGCACCGGGGAGGATCGACACGGACAGGGTAAAGCATCTGGATCAGGTGAATGGGGAAAAAGCGGGTGTCTCCCCTGAGGAGATGAAGGAGAAATCAAAAAAATCCATCCCGCTCAATCGCTACGGAACACCCGAAGAGTTTGCAAAGGTTGCTGTTTTTCTGGCCTCGGATGCAAATACCTACATGACAGGAAGCTCCTTCCTTGTGGATGGGGGCATGGTTAAATCCATCTGAAGAAAAAGCCGGGAGAAATCCCGGCTTTTTCTATGGGAGGCAATAGTAAAATTTTCCCTTTTTGGAAATTGGCGTTTAAGATAACAGACTATAGGAAATGGTAATGGCAAGGAGGTGTGTTATGAAATTATTAGTGCCGCTCCTCTTCCTATTGTCTGCTGCCATCTTGCCAGGCTGCATGCCTGCAGACGAAAAGGCGATTGTAAACAGGCATGCAGAAGCTTATTTGACGAACCAGAATGAGCTTCAGTTCCGCTTTAAGCTTAACAGCCAGATCTTAAGCGGGGAAGAGCTGTTCAAGGTAAAGGTATTAATACATAATCAAAGGCTTGCAAGAGCGCTCGGGACAAAAGAAATTATTTACGGCGCAGATTCTGTATATGATGGACAGTATATGGAAGCTGAAGAAAATGGCGGAGAGAAAATGGTTTATATGGATCCTATCCCTCTTCAGCAAGATTTGCTCTCCTCTGACATTGAACAGATGATCTCAAGCGATCAGGCTGTATCGGTCGAAGTGTATAATGATCAAAAAGTCATTGCGGAAGCTTATCTGACCAACTTTTCAACCCAGTTTTAAGGTTTGCTTTCCTGCTGAGCGGGTAAAGAGCTGTACGTGCATAAAATTGGGGATAGACCAGGCAGCAGCTGCCTGGTCTTTTGTCATTTTGTCAGAGAGCGGCAGCAGCAGGACTTGAGGAAAGCTGATCTATTGCCGATATGCTACAATCTAGATGCAGACATAAGCAGAGAGGGGAATGGAAATGGTATCACCTGAAAACACAACCATCGGCTTCATTGGTACAGGGGTCATGGGGAAGAGCATGGCTAAGAACCTGATAGCGGCAGGCTATTCACTGGCTGTGTATACGAGAACAAAGTCCAAGGCCGAAGAGCTTTTGGATCTGGGAGCCCAATGGGCAGATTCCCCCCGGAAGATAGCCGAAGCTTCTGATATCATCATTACGATCGTCGGCTACCCGAAGGACGTAGAAGAGATTTATCTTGGGGAAGAAGGCTTGATTGCAAATGGGAAAAAACATTCTTATTTGATTGATATGACAACATCTACTCCCACTCTAGCCAAAGAAATCTTTGAAGCTGCCCGTCAGAAGGGACTCAAAGCCATTGATGCACCTGTTTCGGGCGGCGATATAGGTGCGAAGGAAGGCAGGCTGTCCATCATGGCAGGCGGAGAAAAGGAAGACTTTGACACTCTGCTTCCTTTGCTGGAGGTGCTTGGAAGCAATATCGTACACCAGGGACCGGCTGGAGCGGGCCAGCACACGAAGATGTGCAATCAAATTGCCATCGCATCCAATATGATCGGCGTCAGTGAAGCGATTGTATATGCAGAAAAGGCAGGGCTGGATCCAGAGACAGTGCTGAAAAGCATTTCAGCAGGGGCAGCCGGCAGCTGGTCGTTGTCCAATCTGGCCCCAAGAATGATTGCAGGAGACTTCGAGCCGGGATTTTACATAAAGCATTTTCTGAAAGATATGAATATCGCCCTTGAAGAAGCAAGGCAAATGGGCATGGATACTCCCGGTCTTGCTCTCTCAGAAACGCTTTACAGGGAGCTTGCTGAAAAAGGAGAAGAAGACAGCGGGACACAGGCCCTTTACAAGCATTGGAAAAAATAAAAAATTCCAGTTTAGGCAGGATCAAACAGGAAACCCGCAGTCATTGGACTGCGGGTTTACTGCAGTTCTACCTGTCCAGCCTGCCAAGATAGGCTTCAAGCCTGTCCAGCCCTTCTTTCAGCGTATCCGGCGAATAGGCAAAGGAAAGGCGGAAATAACCTTCTCCGAATTCCGAAAAAGAACTCCCAGGAACGAAAGCGACTTTTACATCGTTTACAAGCTTCAGGCAAAAATCAAAAGAAGTGATATTTTTTTCCGGAATTTTAACGAAAAAGTAGAAGGCACCGTCCGGCTTGACAACGTCAAGCCCCATGTTTTCCAGGCGGCCGTACACATAATCCCTTCTAGACAGGTACTCTTCCCTCATAGGAACAGCATCATCGATACCCTCTGTCAGAGCCTCCAGCGCCGCCATCTGGGAGATGGAAGAAGCGCAGGTGACATTATACTGATGCACCTTCAGGATATGCTTCGCTATTGATTCCGGCGCAAACAGCAGGCCGATTCTCCAGCCTGTCATCGAGTGTGATTTAGAAAGCCCATTAATGACGATCGTCTGCTCCCGCAGCAGGGAAGAAATTGATGTATGAGGCCTGCCATAGTTCAGCTCGCTGTATATTTCGTCGGCCAGGATAAAGATATCCCTGCCTTTTACAAGGGCCGCTATTTCTGCTAATTCTTCATCCGTAAGGCTGACGCCGGTCGGGTTGGAGGGGTAAGGCAAAACGATGCAGCGGGTCTTCGGGCTGAGATGCCTGCGGATGACATCTGCAGTAAATCGGAACCGGCTTTCCCTTATATCGGCATATACCGGTACTGCACCGCACAGCTTTATAATCGGCTCGTACCCTGGATAGACCGGCCCTGGCAGGATGACTTCGGCTCCTTCCTCAAGAATGGTGCGGAACGCAATGTCGATTGCTTCGCTGGCGCCTGTTGTAACAATCACTTCATTTTCTGCATTATATTCCATCTTGTATTTTTGCCGGACAAAAGAGGCAGCCGCTTCTCTTAGCCTAATATCACCGGCATTATGGGTGTAGGATGTAAAGCCGCTGTCAATCGCTTTTTTTGCAGCATCCCTGACATGAAGGGGAGTAGGGAAATCAGGCTGTCCAATTGTGAGGGAAATCATGTCCTTTGTCCCTGCCACCATATTGAAGAATCTCCTGATGCCCGATATTTCAATTTGTTGCACGCTTTTATTTATCAAATGTTCCAAAATATGTACCTCCTACAGAAAGTGCTGGAGAGAAGATGATGCCCAGCTGTGCTATTCAATAGCAATATTTTATCAGATTTAACGAATTGTAACCATGCAGGCTGTTTCGCAAGATGAGTTTTGGGGTAAAAGTTGGTGGTTTGATATTCCAATTATGGTTTATTTAAGGATGAATCAGCTATTGAATATCGGCAGGGAAACCTTTAACATGGAATTGATAATGGTAAGGGAGGTATTTTGGTGGAGGCAGCATTTGAAAAACAAAACTATCCAGAACAAAAGGAGTATGGGGGTTTTTGGCTCAGATTCGGGGCCTACCTGATTGACGGTATCATAGTGGGGATTCCAATCGGCATTATAACAACTATCATCTTTGCTGCTTTTCTTGGCACCTCGGATGCAGTCATGTCTTCCTTCTCTGATCCGGCATATCTGGATTCCGGAGAGATGACAGAAGCTGAGGCCATGGACTTTTTCGGCCGCTACATTGGAGCTTTACTGCTGACTTTACTTATCAGTACAGTAATTGCGGTAGCCTATTATGCAGGTTTGCATGCATCTAAATGGCAGGCCACCATCGGCAAGAAGCTCGTTGGCTTGAAAGTGACTGATCTTCGCGGAAACAGGATTTCATTCTGGAGAGCGCTTGGCAGATATTTTGCTATGGCTTTTTTATCAGGCATCCTGCTGATCGGCTTTATTTTGGCCGCCTTTACGGAAAGAAAGCAGGCTCTGCATGATATGATTGCCGGCACGGTTGTTGTAAGAAACTGAGAAAAATAATGCTGGGGGAAAAAGGGGCCGCAAGCAATTGCGGCTGCCTTTTTTTATAGGTAATAAAGGATTTTATAAGGAAGACGCTGAATGTATTAACTAGTAAGAGGAGGTGCATCTCAGTTGAAGAAACAAGATTTGATTGAACATAATGAAAGGATTTCAGAATGGGTTCATTCTCTGAAAGAAGCGGGTGATGAGGCATGGCTTGCGCCGACAGCCGAGGGTAAATGGCCGCCGGCTGCTATTATCAGCCATATGCTGTTCTGGGATCAGTTTTCCTTGACCGAAAGATTTCCGTACTTTGCAGAAGGGGCTAAGCTGCCCAATTTCCCGGATTTTCAGAAAATCAATGATGAAGCAGAGGTTTACGCCCTAAGCGGGGCCGCCAAAGAGGAAATTCTGCGCCAGTTTGCCGAAACGAGGGCCAGGATCATTCAATTGCTTGAAGGCCTGGATGACAGCGACCTGGATAAGGAATTCTTCATTGGCGGCAATAAAATTTCGGCAAGAGAATATTTCATGGACTTTGCTGAACATGATTTGCATCATAAAGAGCAGGTGGAGCAGTTCTTGAATTCCCGCCGCGGCTGAGTCCTCCCAATAGCCAAAAGAGATCAGCCGCTATGCTAATAATGAGAGCTCTTCAATCTAAAAAGGTAAAGCCCCGCCATACTGGCCATCAGTTCTTCCAGTGATTCCTGCTCATAATGATGGACCCAGTGAAAAAGGGTTCCGAAGAAAGAGTTCACAATCATCTGTGCAAAAGGATCCGCATCTATGGAACTGGAAAACTCGTTGGATTCCTGGCCCTCCTTAATCATGCTGGCCAGGAAATCCTTGAAAAATCCGGTCATTTTAAGTTCGGAATGCTGAAAGTCTTTCTGGACCGTCATAATATGAAAAATAGATAAAAGCAGATTTGGGCCGTATTCTTCATTGACTGCTGCCATTTTGCTGAAGAGCGCCATAAATGCCGCCTCGGTGCTTGTACAGGATTCGTATTCTGATTTAAAATCCTTGAGCATAGCTATTTGATGAGATCCGATTGCGTGCAGCGCCGCTTCTTTGGATGTGAAATAATTAAAGAATGTACCTTTGGCTACACCGGCATGATTGCTGATTTGCTGAACGGTCGTATTTTGAAAGCCCTGCTTTTTGAATAGCTCGATCGCACTGTCAAATAAAAGCTGTTTTGTCTGTTCTTTTTGTTCCTTCCTCCTCATCGTTCCCCACCTTTGAATTAATTCCTGTCATTATACCATAATCGTCCTGAATAATTATTGAAAAACTTAAATTTATATGAAGCGTACTTCTTTGTAAATTAATTGTAAAAAGAAAGGTATTTTGTACTAAGAGATTGAATATATGATGGATGGGGAGAGGGGGATGAAAGAGAAAGGGGCTCTGCAGCCTGTTTACCAGCAGGTCAAGCAGGTATACAATGAAACTGGAAAGAAAAAGAGAATATGAAAAAAGAAAAAAAGGGGTTGTAAGGATGCCTGCACTGGAAAAGAAGCAGACAGCTAAGGCAGGAAGCGGCATAAGCCCTTGGAAGCTGTATTTCACACTTCCTGTTATATCATGGGCTTTATACGATTTTGCCAATACGATATTTTCATCCAATATCAATACTATTTTTTTCCCGTTTTATCTGGATGAAGTGGTCGGGACGAGCGAGGTGCTCGATCAGATTGCCAGCACTTTTATCTCTTATTCGAACGCAGTAGCAAGTTTCTTTTTAGTTTTATTTTCACCGCTGTTCGGTGTCATGATCGACAGGACCGGAAGAAAGAAGAAATACATTGTCATATTTACACTCATTTCCGTGGCGGCCATCATCCTGATGGGGCTTTTTGCAGGAAGCAGCATGGACAGTACCATATTCGGGCTCCCGATGTCCCTGGCGCTCGTGGTGGTGTCCTTTGTGATAGCCAAGTTCTTTTTCCATTCCAGCCTGGTTTTCTATGATTCTATGATTACAGATATAGGGACCAAAGAGAATATTCCCCTAATTTCCGGCTTTGGGGTTGCTGTCGGATATATCGGTACATTAGTAGGGCTCACTGTCTATCCTTTTATAGGAGATGACAATTTTCATGAAGCCTTCATTCCGACCGGGATCTTATTCCTTATATTTTCACTGCCGCTTTTCTTCTTTGTAAAAGATAATCCCAAGCCTGCGGCTAAATTAAAGAAAGAATCTTTTTTGTCCGGCTACAGGGAAATCTATCAAACCTTCAAAGAGATGAAGCTGTATAAGCCGGTCTTTACTTTTATGATTGCTTATTTCTTTTTAAATGATGCGATAGCCACAACAATCGCCATGATGGCAATCTATGCAAAAGCAATCATTGGCTTTTCCACAGGCCAATTCATCCTTCTTTATCTGGTGTCCACCTTATCAAGCATCATCGGCTCATTTATTTTCGGTTATATCACGAAAGCTAAGGGGGCGAACAAGGCTGTCAGATATGTTGGCATATTGCTTATGGCAGCCCTTATCATAGCCACTTTTGCTGTCAACGAAGCGATGTTCTGGGCAGCAGGAAGCATGTTTGGCGTTTCCCTGGGAGCAATGTGGGTGACAACCAGGACGTATATTGTTGAGCTGACACCCGAGCACAAAAGGGGGCAGTTTTTCGGGCTGTTTGCCTTTTCCGGGAAGGTTTCGTCCATCATCGGCCCTCTCCTTTACGGAAGCATCACGCTCATTTTTGCGGATTGGGGCGATATTGCCAGCCGAATGGCACTTGGATCCCTCATGATCCTTACCATCATCGGCCTTGTTGTCCATTCAAGAATCCAGCAGCCGGATGAGGTGCAGCAGGACTGATATCTGGATTTAAGGCTGCCTTATTAAACTGAGACGGGTTCCTGCCGATATAAATGAAGAGACCAGTTTTTTTGAAGAGGGCAGGAGATTAATATGGAATCTAACAACGGTATTTTGCTAGAAAGCGGAACGAATGAACTTGAAATCGTCGAGTTTACAGTTGGCGGCAATAAGTTCGGAATAAACGTCATCAAGGTGAAGGAAATTATCAATCCTCTTCCTGTTGTGCAGATTCCCCGTTCGCACAAAAATGTAGAGGGAATCATTGAGCTGCGCGGAGAGGTTCTTCCAGTCATCAATGTAGCGGAGACTCTCGGGCTTGCCGCGGGCGGGAGTCCGGAAACCGATAAATATATTGTGGCAGAATTCAACCAGCAGAAGGTTGTATTCCATGTCCGGAATGTTACCCAGATCCATCGGATATCATGGGATAAAATCGAGAAGCCGTCAGAGCTATATCAGGGAGCTGAGAGCCAGATCATCGGGGTCGTTAAGATAAATGGCGGCATGGTATTATTGCTCGACTTTGAAAGAATCGTAGTTGATATCAACCCTGAATCAGGAATCAATGTCCAAATGGTGCAAAAGCTTGGTGAAAGGGAGCGCAGCACCAAGAAGCTTATTGTTGCAGAAGATTCTCCCCTTCTCCGGAAGCTCCTGCACGATACCCTTGCGGAAGCAGGCTTTCAGTACGTGGAATTCTTTGAAAACGGGCGGGATGTACTCGAATATCTTCAGAAGCTGGAAGAGGAAGGCAAGAATCTCAAAGAAGAAGTTCAGCTGGTCATAACGGATATAGAGATGCCGCAGATGGACGGCCATCATTTGACGAAGCGGATTAAATCAAGCCAGTCCTTCGGGGAGCTGCCTGTCATTATCTTCTCCTCGCTGATTACCGATGATCTGCGCCACAAAGGGCAAATGGTAGGGGCAGACGCCCAGGTGAGCAAGCCGGAAATTGCTGAGCTTGTATTATTGATCGATAAGCATGCATTATGATGGCAAACAAAAAAAGACATCTGCGGATGTCTTTTTTTGTTTGCGCGGGAAGCGGCTCATTATAGTCTTTGATCCTCAAATAGGCGCTAGCCCCCTCGAGTCATAAGCCACGGCAGAATTAAAGGCAAAGAACGCCTTTTATTCTGCCGCGTCTTATGCTGGGCCCACAGGGTGTGGGTCATGCAGGCGTTGCCACAGGATGTGGCGTATTTAGCCTGCGTTCCTTTATCTGGGCAAGCCGCCTCCGCTTTTCTATCTGTCCAGCTCCGGCGGCTAGAGCCTCGAGTCATAAGCCACGGCAGAATTAAAGGCAAAGAACGCCTTTTATTCTGCCGCGTCTTATGCTTGTCGGCTCTGGGCAAGCCGCCTCCGCTTTTCTTAATAGCTTTCTCCCAGTTTCTTAAATACTGGTTTTTGGTATTTCTTCTGTTTATCATGCTGGTTTTCCGATTCTTCCTTTAGTCCTGTATAAGAAGAAAGGAGCTTTTTCGCTTGTCCGAGGGGAAGCCGGGTTTTAGGATTGCGCACAAAGGAATCAAGCTTCCCGAGATGGGGAAGGTCTTCAAAATCCTTTTTGGCAGGAGGGATGTGGAAGGTATAGCTTCCGCACTCCACCAGGACGTCTGATTGCTGCTGGCTGTATCTTGGGTTCCCGGAAAAGTGAAGGCCGATTTTACGGGCATCTCCGTTTTTGATCAGCTTCAGGATTGCTTCATGCTTCAGTTTATATAAAAATTTAGGGTTTGTTGCTGTTTTCGCATGGCGGTTCACAGTGAAGATGGCTTGAGAGAGGTTTTCAACCGTTGGATGCAACCGGGGGGGCTGACTCTTGTCCGAATTCAATGTTTTGGCTCCTTTCTAATTGTTAAACATAATAGAAAACATTGTACCAGCTTTTTCCGCAGATTAAAAGTCATGTCTTCCATAAATCTGCCAGAGGAAGAGATATATTCATTATACCTCTTCCTTCTGGTTTTTGGAAAGATTATGATATATCGTTTTTATCAGAGTGATTGGCTGATTGCTTTCTCCGGAGCTGATGTTTTCAGCTTCCTCAGAACGTAAAGCAGCACTATGGCTCCCATAAGGCAGGTGGCGCTTCCGGCACCTGCCATAACATAAGATACCCCCCATAATTTGGCCAGAAGTGCTCCGGCAGCAGGGGCGATCAGCATGGAGAAGGTCTGCAGGCCCATAGCTGCCGCTGATACCCTGCCCATCATATTCTGCGGTGTTTCGGACTGAAGCACATAACCATATGGCACGGCTTCTCCTGCTCCGAAGAAGCCGAGCAGGAAGGCGCCTGCAAGCCAGACAATTTGAGGGAAGTTAAGGATGCCGAAGCTGCCCAATCCGACCAGGATAATAAAAAGTCCGCTGAAGCATGCCGAAGCAGACATTAAATGGATCGGGCCTTTTTTCCAGAAAGTCCATTTCCCGAGTGCCAGTGATCCGGCAACACTCCCCAGGCCGACGGCACTGATCAGGAAGGTGAAACTTTCTTGCGTAAAGCCGAGATTTTTTGCAACAAAAATAAACAGTCCATCATATAGGAAAATGATGAAGAAAGCCACAGAAGACAAAAGGATGGAAATTTTCAAGAGTCTTGTGTTGGCGATATGCTTAATGCCAGAGGCAAAATCTTTCCAATATCCTGCACCCTTTTCATTCCCGGTCTTTTCGGCCGCTTCCTCTTCTGCAGGCACTCCTTTAAATGCAGGGAGGGAGGCTAAAAAGAGAATGCTGACCAGGAAACCGGCCGCTTCAAAAATAAAGGGGCTCTTCGTTCCGAATAGTGCCATCAGAAGGCCGCCAAGTGCTGGGCCGGCAATTTTCATGGTGTTCACTGACAGCTGGCTCAGTGTGACAGCCTCCGGCAGCTTATCTTCTGCCACAATGGCACGGATCATGCTTTGCCTTGCCGGGTCATAAAGAGCAGCTGCAGTTCCTTTTAAAAAGACAAACAATAGCAGCACATACAGATTAGGCGACCAGAAAAGGCCTGCGACGAATAAAATTTTGCAGAACATACAAACCATCATCAAAGCTTTCTTAGGCAGCCTGTCAACAAACACACTTGCAAACGGACCGATCAGTACCCAGGGAACTCCAAGAGTGATGATAACGGCTGCAATGGCAGATTCGCCAAGCCCCCAGTAATAGACAACAATGACCTGCAATGCTACGAGATCGAGCCAATTACCTAAATCAGAAAAGATCTGCGCCCCGAAAAGGGAACGGAAGGCTTTATCTTTTAAAGGGGAGAAAATGCCGTTTTTCATTTATTCTTCCTCCGATTTCAGTCCAAGCGAATCCCTGCGCCTGGCCAGCAATTTTTTCTCTGCACCGGTTGGGTCCTGGCCTTCCGGCAGTTCTCCGGCTTTTAATATCGATATGCTCTCGTCTATCCATCTCAGTTCTGTCTCCAGCCGCATCTCTGCATAGCGTATCGTCAGCATGCCTATACTGCTGATATAGGAAATTCCGTTCCTTGGCCATTCTTTCACAAAACCGAGGATATCTTCGGATTCGCGTCTTCTTTTTTCGAGATGGCTGATTAAATGGCGGGTATCCATATCCTTGTGCCAGGTGCTCATTTTCATGAACAGTTCATCTTTGATGGCCGGGTATGCAGGCGGGGTGCACAGCCACTCTTCAAACTCCTGCCAGCCTTTTTCCGTCAGTTCATACAGCTTTTTATTCCGTCCGTTTTCCTCTTTTTCCATTGAAAATACATAGCCCTCTTCCTCCAGCTTTTTCAGCTTCGGATAAATGCTTCCATAGCTCATGCCCCAATAAAGGCCGGCAGCTTTATGTTCAAATTCTGATTTAATATCATAGCCTGAGCTGGGCCAAAAGCTTAGAACTGCAAGTAAGCTGTGTTCAGTTGACAATAGAATCACTCCATATATCATATTGATGTATCATTTTGATATATCAATATGATACATCGAGCGGAAGAAAATCACAATAGGCATTCTATATTTTTTTGATTTGCTTGATAATTTGCCAGGCTGAAAGGATAAATAGAAAAAATACGGGCAGCCAATATTCCCGATCAAAATGGAAAACCCCATCCTGCAATCTTAAGCAGAATGGGGTTCTTTCAATTTCTGATCATAACCCTTGTTCCATTTGGTACAATTCCGGCAAGTTCCAGCACATCCTGGTTATACATGCGCACACAGCCTTTGGAAACCTGCTTGCCGATGGAGGCGGGATTATTGGTTCCGTGTATTCCGTAGCCTGCTTTTGATAAAGAGAGCCACATGAGCCCAAAAGGCCCGCCAGGATTGGGTTCGCGGTTAACGATTACATAATCGCCGGGCGGTGTTTGGGTAAGCATCCTGCCGATGCCGACAGGATAGCTTTTTTGCAGGATTCTATTTTTAAAGAGAGACAAGCGGCGGGAGGATAACGTAATGCTGATCGAATATGGAATTGAAGAAGGCTCAGGAAGTCCGGGAATCATCACTTTTTGCCCTTGATAAATAAGATTTGGATTGCTGATTTGCGGGTTTGCAGCCAATAACTGGGCAATCGGGCGGCGGTAGTCCATTGAGATGCCTGCCAGGGTTTCACCTTGCTTTACTGTATGGTAGATAAGCAGCCACTCCATTCACAGGGTTTATTACAGTATATGCTCCTGCAGCTGTATTTTTCCTCCTGAACAGAGCTGTCTGCTCAGGAGGAATGGAAAGTAAAAAGCGTAAGCTCAGGTTTGGACAGGAATCTGAATGGAAGCCTCGTAGTGCCGAGCCCTCGATTAACATAAAGAGTCAAAGGGTTCTTTTCTCCGATTGTATAAAAGCCTTCATAATATTTTTGTCCATAAGGCGGGGTGACCAGTGCACCGAAAAACGGAATCTTAACCTGACCGCCGTGGCTGTGGCCGCTCAGCTGGAAGTGGAAGTAATTTTCATATGCCTTGTCCGCCAGGTCGGGAGCGTGTGACAGGAGGATGCTATAGTGTCCTTCCGGAATGCTTTCTGCCGTTCTTTTCAAATCAGGCCTTCCGAGCATGGCATCATCAACTCCGGCTATATAAATGCTGCTATCTCCAAGCTTTACCTGATGTGATTCATTGAGCAGGAGCTTAAAGCCGCTTTTTTCAATGATATTTTTATATATATCGGATCCGTATCCTCCATGGTCATGGTTGCCGTAGACAGCAAATTTGCCGAAAGGGGCATTCAGCTGCTTGAGGAGTGAGACAATCTGTTCTGCCTGCATAAATTTATTGGGCTCATCCATCAGGTCCCCGGTAAAAAGGATGATATCCGGCTCCAGACTGTTTATTTTGCCGGCGAGTTTTTCAAGCTGGCCGAGCGTGTACTGGAAGCCTATATGGGTGTCGCTGAACTGGACGGCCCTGAAATTATTGAAGGCTTGCGGGATGGTTGGATCTGTTATTCTATGAACAGCCGTTTCCAGTAACTTCGGTTCAATCTCACGTGCATAGTAATAGCTTCCAGAACCTGCCGCCAATGCTGTTAAAAGAGATCCGGCAGCTGTTTTCAAAAATGATCTTCGTGATATTTTTTTGGTCATATATCTACCAGCCTATCTATATATGAATATACGTATTTATACTATCAGACAAGAGCAAGGAAAAGAAGGCGGCAATTCGCAGCATAGAGAAGAACAAGCTGACATTGAAGAAAATTATTGGTATTTAACCCAAATCTTTTTCTAATAATAATTTTATTTCAAAAAATATTAGAAAATTCTCTTAATGTGTTAAAATAGAATAATGAACGACCATTCATTTTAAGGGGGATTATAATGGAAGGCAAAACAGTCATCGTGACCGGCGGTTCTAGCGGGATGGGTAAATATATGGCTAAAAGATTCTCGGAAGCAGGAGCTAATGTGATGATCACCGGCCGCAATATGGAAAAGCTGGAGGAAGCTAAAAAGGAGATCGAAACGAAAGGAGCAGTGCTTCCTTTTCAAATGGACGTCAGGGAGCCTGAGCATGTTAAAGCGATGGCGCAAAAAGCACATGATACCTTTGGCAGCATTGATTTTCTTGTCAACAATGCTGCAGGAAACTTCATTTGCCCGGCAGAGAGCTTGAGTGCCAATGGGTGGAATTCCGTCATTAATATCGTGCTGAATGGAACATTCTACTGCAGCAGTGAAATCGGGAAGTATTGGATTGAAAAAGGCATTAAAGGAAGCATCATTAACATGGTGGCTACTTATGCCTGGGATGCCGGACCGGGGGTGATCCACTCGGCGGCTGCTAAGGCAGGAGTCCTTTCCATGACAAGGACGCTCGCTGTTGAGTGGGGCAGGAAGTATGGCATCCGGGTTAACGCGATTGCACCCGGGCCCATAGAAAGGACTGGCGGTGCAGATAAGCTTTGGGAGTCAGAGGAAGCAGCAAGAAGAACCTTGAACAGTGTCCCTTTAGGGCGGCTTGGAAAGCCGGAGGAAATTGCCGAGCTTGCGTTTTTCCTTTTTTCTGAACATGCCGCCTATATTAATGGTGAATGCATTTCAATGGATGGAGGCCAATGGCTCAACCAGCATCCTTTCTGAATGTGCATGACAACAGCGGCCAAACGGCCGCTGTTGTTTCTTATTTATAGCTTATTGCCCTTGATTTTAATGCAAGCCAGGAGGATTTAAATCTTTCTTTTTCGATGCGTACTTGCTTTTTTCCTGACAGCGGATCGTTAACGTAAACAGCCTTACGGTCATAGCCAACAAGGGTTACTGCATGCAAATCAAGCGGAGTCTTGATTGTTTCTCCATTATGTGACCATGATTCCCATCTGTCAGGCAGCCTGTAATCACCTGTTGTCCAGACTACTGCAGGGTATCCTTTTCCTACATGGGAAAGGATGTCTTCAAAGGACTTCCCTGTCAGGTTCACTGTCCTGCCAGGAAGGTAATGAAGCGCCAGTTCAAAGATCGGTTTATCAAAGGCTGCATAGCCGGCTTGCTTTCCGGTCATGTCCCCGACAAACCCGTGTGCAGGATTTCCCCATTGAACAATATCCCTGTTTGATTTTATAATTGGATCAGGATCTTTTTTTATTTTGTGATAAAGGTCCATTTTATCAGCCTTGACTCCTGCGTATTGGAGCATCATGGCAAGGCTCGTCACTTCACAGCCATATTTCAGCTCAGGATTCTGCTTTATCAGCGGAACATCCAATATAACCTTCTCTCTGCCGGAAGCAGATCCAGGCTGGCCGGCAGTCTCCTTGCCTGCTGACCGGGTTGCTTGAATTTCACCCGCAGACTGGCTCCTTATTGCAGACTCCTGTTTATCGAAGTGGCTGCTGCAGCCCAGCAGCGGAAGCATCAAGATGATCATATACATATTTTTCAAGGCAGGCCCTTCCTTCTGTCCGGCGTTCCGAAAACAGGCCATGCCAGATCAAGAAACGGCTCCAGTTTTTATTTTTATCAAAGCTGGCCATAGATATTCCGGCTGGTTTTCAATATGGTCCTATGCCTCTTGGGGGATGCTTTTTCCATCCTGTTTGGCAGGCTCCAATAATATATATGAAAGGCGGGGAAAAGCGATGGATGCATTGGATATATTAACAGAACTTGACCGTGTTATACCGCATTTCCAGGCCATATTCAGTGCTGATGAACATAAGGTTATCGGTTATGAGGTATTGGGAAGGTTTGCTGCTGGCGCTTCTGCCGAAAGCCTTGGCCCGTTTTTTCTGGATGACAGCATCCCAGAAGAATACAGGCTTGAAGTGGATAATGTGGTCCTAATGAAAGCACTTGACCATTTTGCCGGCAGGCAAGGGGAAGAACTCATTTTCATCAACCGGGACGCCGGTCTGCTTATGCACGATTCCGGAGAGCACTTCCTGCAGCTCCTTTTGCAATATCAGGATAAAGGCATCAGCACCGAAAGAATTGTACTCGAGATTACTGAAAGAAATTACAAGGGAGATCTTGAACACCTCGACCACCTCCTTAATTATTACAGGACGTACGGCATCAAGATAGCCGTTGACAATATGGGACATGACAGCAGCAGGCTTGACAGGATCGGCCAGCTTTCTCCTGATATCATAAAAGCAGACCTCAAGGGCCTCCGGTCAAATGCGTCAGCTGCTTCCTATCGCGATATTCTGTATTCTCTTTCCCTCCTGGCAAGAAGAATCGGGGCGACCCTCCTGTTTGAAAATATTGAAATGGTCTACCAGCTGCAATTCGCCTGGAAAAATGGAGGAAGATACTATCAGGGATTTTATTTGGCCAAACCTCAGGCCGCTTTGATCGAAAAAGATTACCTGAAGGAAAAGCTGAAAACAGAATTTCATCGTTTTATCCTCCATGAAACAAAGAAGCTGGAAAAGATCCATGCAGCTGCTGGAGAATTTCAAACTAAAATCCAGGAGCTTTTGTCCAAATACAAAAAAATCCAGGATTATGAAGAGCTCCTGCTGGCATTGTCCGGGGAAATGGATGGAGTTGCTTTCAGGATGTACGTATGTGATATGGAAGGCTTCCAGCAGTCTCCGAATATCTTCAAAAAGGGTGAGGACTGGATCATCCAGCGGGAGTATCACAGGAAGAACTGGAGCTGGCGCCCATATTTCCTTGAAAATATAGTAAGGATGAGAAATGACCAGAAAGGGATCCTGTCTGATCTGTACAGTGATATTGAAACAGGGGAAACCATCAGGACTTTTTCTTTCCCTTTACATTCGAAGGATTACCTTTTCATAGATATTGCTTATTCTTTTTTGTATGACCAGGAAGGCCTGCTATAAGATTTTTCCTGTATAGTCCCTAAGGGTAAGTGGTACATTAGGAATACTACTTTCCCGGGGGGAATTCTAATGAGCGCTTTTATGACCATTCTTCTGATCATCGCTGCAGGCATCCTGCTGACCGGCCTATTTTATACGATGTCCGTCGCACGAAATCAGAGAGCGGTGAAGGGAGATATGGATTCAAGTATTTCGCGGCTGGTGCAGGATCATCCATACATCCGCAATCCGGTCATACTGACATATGCCATCTGCTTCATTCTTTTAGTCATCTTTATTGCCTACTATACAACTACAGTCAGCTGGTAGCTGATAATTAGGGACTGCCGTTCAGGCAGTCTCTATTTTTTATTTCCAATATATGCACAGGTAAAATTCATGGAAAACTGTTAGTCCTTCCTCAATATCGGGTAATTTCTTTATTACATAAAAGAATTGGCACTAAAGATTTTTTCCGCTTTTTTAATTTGCCGGCTTATGACAAATAAATCAATGAGGAGGGAGATTTGTGTATATAAAATGGGCTAATATCCTGTTGGCCGCGGTAATCCTGGCCGTTATGCTGCCTATGGCAGGAGCAAAAGCTGCTGAAGACCATGTTCTGGAAAACAGGGGAGAGGTGCTGGAGTTCCTGGAAAGTGCTTTTGAGGCGCAGACATCTCTGAGTGAAGAGCCAAGATCACTGGAAGAAATAGAAGCTGTTCTTGACCCTTATTTTACAGACAGCTATGCAAGCCTTTTTCTGCAGGAGAACCTGTCTGAGGAAGGGGAAGGGAATATTATTTACGGAACTGACTTTGGTTTGTATTATATACCGTTCTTTGAGTTTACGGAGGAGACGAAAGTGATCATTGATTCTGAAAAAATTTTAGTATTTGAATATTTTCCTGGCATGAACGAAGGACCGGCTGCCTATCCAGGACATTATGAAGGAATCAGGATCGAAAAGACTGATTCAGGCTGGAAAGTGGCAGAATGGCTTTATGATGAGGCACCGAGGAATATATTATCAAGTGCTACTTCTGATTTAGTTTATAAAGGATACAATGACAGGGCCGGCTTCTCCAGGGAAGCAGACAACCTTAAACCGATGGCCGGGAGCGGCTTGCAGGTGCCCGGCCTTTCTCTGAACGGCGGTGAAGGGCTGCTGCTGATGGAGGCATAAAGAAAAGAGCAGGCCTGCAGCCTGCCCTTTAACTAATCGATATTCAGCTCTGCTTTCAATTTTTCCAGGTCAAAACCAGTTATGACAGTTTGATCGATCACAAAGGTGGGGGTGGAGTAGGAATTATATCTTTTGGTTAATTCATCCCTGGCTTTCTTGTCCTTGCTGATATCCTTCACCTCATATGCAAAGCCGTATTCGTGGAGGAATCGCTTGGAAATTTCGCATGGCGGGCAGTCTGGCTGGGAATATAGGATAATTTGTTTCAATTGAATCTGCTCCTTTATTTACTTGCACATTGAATATAACATATTTTTATGAAAGCTATCCTGCCATCTACCGAAGATTTCCCGTTTTTTTGTCCCTTTTTGCCAAATAGTCCGCGAGCCCCATCGCTGATACTTCTAAATCAAGTGACAGCAGGCTGTATATAGGATGGTCCTCCGCAATGCCCTTTTGGCTTAAATGGGCAGTTACCCTCTTTTTGAGGCGGGAGGCTATGAGGCCTGGTGCTTCATTAGATGATGAAGCGCTGTAAAATGATGTTTCAGCTTCTTCAATGAAGATTTCAAGCCAGCTTCTGACCTGGAAATAGGCTTCTGCAGGATTTCGCGATATGCCAAAATGTCCGAAGAAAAGGCAGTCCAGTTTTTTTGATTCATACAAAGAGAGGGAAGCCAGCATCTTCTCAGGACTGAATTGATTTGGCGAAGTAGAAGGCAAATAAAATTCAACGCCCTCCCTATAAAGCTGGGGGTAAAAGATGCCGGCAGTGTCGCCCGTAAACATCCCGTTTTCAGGGGGATAATAGACGCTGAAGTGATGGTTTGCATGGCCTGGAGTATCAAAAAAGGCTAGTGTGCATTTATCGCTCAGCTTCAGCTCACTTCCATCCTCCATTGCTTCGAGCCTGTCTGGCGGAACTGGGAGTATCGGGTCAAACAAAGCTTCAAATTGATTGCCATATACGGCTTTTGCTCCTGCAATCAGACGGGAAGGGTTTGCCAGATGTTTTGCTCCCTTTGGGTGTACGATCACTTTTGCTTGCGGGCATGATTTAAGCAAAAGTCCAGCCCCCCCGGCATGATCAAGATGAATATGCGTGAGGATGATATATTTTACATCTTCGGCTGAGAGGTTTAGTGCTTCAAGCCCGGCGAGGATTCTCGCAACTGAAGGGCTTGCAGAGGTTTCAATGAGGGCGAGGCTGTCTTCAGCCAATATGTAAGTTCCTGTCCGCTCTTCCATATTCAGGTCGTAATCATCGACTAAAAAAAGTTTTTCGGCTAACTTTGCCGGCTTTTGCAAAAAAATCACGTCCTTTTCCGAAGCTTTTGCTTGTACAAAGCATGTCATTATTTTATGCTGTTAATATTGGCATGTAAAGAATTACGGTTCGAATATTCTGATTTTAATTCTTTAGGATAGAAACATGCTGAAAGTGAAACCTAAGAGCAAGATGAAGGTTTGTATGAAGGAAAAGGAACGGAGCTTTCCCGTTTGCAGGTTCGCCGGCTTAAGGATGGAGCAGCTCCGCCAATGCTGCCGATTGGAATTATGTTTCCAATGTCCTTCATATATAATGGCGGCATATATTTGATTTGGTTTTGTTCGAAAGGAGAGGGAGCATGTCACAGCTTCAAGGTATATTAACACGTTTAAAGAATTTACAGGAACAGTCAAGCAGCGGGGAACCCGCCCAGCGTTTTTTTGAGGTGAATGGCGACAGAAAATGCCAGGTTACTTATCATCCAAAAACAGAGACATACGAGCTGGAAGTATATAACGACAAAGAAAAGCCAAAAAGATACCAGTTTGACAATATGGATATGATTACAATTGAAATCTTTGATCTCATCCAATAATGCAATCCCTTTAAAGGAACCGTCGAGGTTCCTTTTTTGCATTTTCCATGCCTATGCAATCAGGATAAACTTCGAAAATCAGCAAATCCTAAAGATAAAAAGGGGTGAAGCCATGTTTCCGACAGTTGAATGCCCAAAATGCCATGATGAAGATAGCATGGAACGAGTATTAACAGCACAGTCCAACCAGAATGTTATTTATAGATGCCCAAAATGCCGTTTTACCGTAAAAGATATCCCCACCAGCAAAGGGTAAGAAGGCCAGCGCCGAAAAAATATGATAAAATGAAAAAGTAAACACTTTCATTTGAGGAGTTTCGGCTATGATAAGTCTTCACAGTGGTGAATATCTGGAAATAAGCATCAGGGACCTTATGATCCCTTCTGAAAGGGTAGCGCATGTACAGATTGGCAATACCCTTGAACATGCTGTGCTGGTGCTGACAAAAAGCGGTTATACAGCCATTCCTGTACTGGATCCCCGCTATAAGCTCCACGGCCTCATAAGCACTCCTTCCATTATGGATTCGATCCTTGGGATCGAAAGGATCGAGTTTGAAATATTGGAGGAAAAACGCGTGGAGGAATGCATGAACCAAAACATTCCCCGCCTAAAAGCAGATTCGGATATGAAGCTGGCAATTGAGCTTTTGGTTGATCATCCCTTTGTTTGCATTGAAAATGATGACGGCTTCTTTGAGGGGATTTTAACAAGGAGAGCACTCCTTGACCGGCTGAATAAGCATGTACGCAGACTGAACAGGAAATGATTTTAGCAGCTCCCTTTGGGGCTGTTTTTTATTTATGAAGAAGAATTTCGCTGTTTCATTGCAGCAGTCCTGCTGACAGCTGGATAATCAGGAGAATGGTAATGCCATGAAGCAATCTCTTCAGATAACTGGGGTTGATTTTACCTGCTGCCCTGACAGCGAGATGGGCACCGAGCAGGGACCCTGTCAGCAGACAGAGGGAAGGCTCGATCTGGAAGCTGCCTGCTCCAAGATAGACAGTGAACGACGCAAAGCAGCTGATGAATGTCTGGAATCGGCTGAAAGCCACTGCTCTGATATAGTGGAATCCTTTATTTAGAAAGGTATACATAAGGAGCGTTCCCTGGCCGGGCCCAAACAGTCCGTCATATGCCCCTATGAAATAGATGGATGGAAAAATTCGCGGTGTGATGCCTGTCTCACTGCCGGTTTCCTCCGGCTTCTTCAGCATCGTAATGACAAGGGCAAAAACCAGCAGGGAAACAGCAAGCATCGTCATGGCTTTTTCGGGGATGCTGTTAGCCAGGAGTGCCCCTGTGGCTCCTCCTGCAAGTCCGAAAGGCAAAGTTTGTATGCTGTCTTTCAAACTGATCTCCCTTTTCCGCAGCAAATAGATGAAGCTGGATAAAGAACTGAAGATATTCGAAAATTTAGCCGCCGCAACCGCACTGTGGACGGGTATGCCGAGCAGGAGCATGGAGGGCATTCCGATAAGTCCGCCGCTCCCGGCAAGTGTTCCGATAAAAGCAGACAAAAATCCTATAAGTATCAAAATCGTGGATTCCACTTCATCCCTCCTTCGTTTTCAGTGTATTCATTTCTTGCTCATTATGAAAATCGAAAAAATTTAAGATATAATATAAGAAAAAGTTATCAAGCGAATAAGGGGAAGATTACATGTCAGCACTTTCTGAATTTCATCTATTATCGGTCCTGGCCCAGGAAATGAATATGAGAAAGGCGGCGGAACGGCTGTTTGTCTCTCAGCCGGCCCTGTCGCAAAGGCTGCAGTCGATTGAAAAAGAATGGGAGACCAAATTGTTTGTGCGTTCTCAGAAGGGTCTTACCCTGACACCTGCCGGCGAACTGGTGATCAAGTTTGCCAATGATGTAATTGCCAGGGAAGAGAAGGTCAAGGAATCCATCGGTGCGCTTAACTCAGAGGTGCATGGGACTTTAAAGCTGGCAGTTGCTTCAATCGTCGGGCAGAACTGGCTTCCCCAGGTCCTGAAAAAGTATATCAGCAGGTACCCGCAGGCCAAAATATCTCTTATGACAGGCTGGAGCAGCGAAATTTCCAAATCTCTGTATGAGGATCAGGTGCATATCGGCATCATCCG
This sequence comes from Bacillus infantis, assembly GCF_020171945.1. Taxonomy (GTDB): domain Bacteria; phylum Bacillota; class Bacilli; order Bacillales; family Cytobacillaceae; genus Bacillus_AB; species Bacillus_AB infantis_A. The sequence continues at coordinate 21,604 of NZ_JAIVAP010000012.1, forward strand.
CGGAACGCCGGACTGGAAGGGAGTCAAAATCCATCTCTTCAAGGACAGCCTCTACCTTGTTGACAAGGAAATCACCCGGCCGGAGCAGGTGCTTGAAACAGACCGCCCATTCATCCAGTTCAAAAGCGACTCTAATTATTATCAGGAAATACAGGACTGGTGGATGAGGCAATTCAAGACTCCGCCTAAACGGACTGTTGTTGTGGATCAGATTGAAACATGCAAACAAATGGCCTTCAATGGCATCGGCTATGCCATCCTTCCTGCAATCACCCTTAATGGTGCAGAAAAGGATATATTTAAGATTCCTTTATTGGATGAGGACAATGAGCCGATTATGCGAGATACCTGGCTGCTGGGCTATGAATCTGCTTTCCAGCTGAAGCAGGTAAGGGCATTTGCGGATTTGATAAAAGAGCATGTAGAAGAGGGGGGAAATTAGGTTTTTTTCTTGTTTTCGGTGCTTTTGTTTGTTAAAGTAATGCTAGTTACATACATAGGAGGCCTGACACATGAAAATGATGGACGCAAATGAGATTATTTCATTCATACAAAATAGCACAAAATCAACACCGGTTAAATTATACGTAAAGGGTGATTTGGAAGGATTGGATTTCGGTCCGTCCGCTAAAACCTTCTTAACCGGCAATACAGCAGTGGTGTTTGGAGAGTGGGCTGAAATCAGCCAGGCGCTTGAAACAAATGCTTCACGCATTGAAGACTATGTTGTGGAAAATGACCGCCGCAATTCCGCTATCCCATTGCTTGATATGAAAAACATCAAGGCAAGGATCGAGCCGGGTGCCATCATCAGGGATCAGGTTGAAATCGGGGACAACGCTGTAATCATGATGGGTGCTTCCATCAATATCGGTGCTGTTGTCGGAGAAGGCACAATGATCGATATGAATGTGGTCCTTGGCGGCCGTGCCACTGTCGGGAAGAACTGCCACATCGGAGCGGGCTCTGTTCTTGCAGGCGTCATCGAGCCGCCTTCAGCCAAGCCGGTTATCGTTGAAGATGACGTGGTCATCGGAGCAAATGCAGTCGTTCTTGAGGGCGTTACAGTAGGCAAGGGTGCTGTTGTTGCAGCAGGCGCCATTGTTATCGATGATGTTCCTCCATACACAGTTGTGGCTGGTACTCCGGCACGCGTCATCAAAGAAATTGACGAAAAGACAAAATCAAAGACTGAAATCAAGCAGGAGCTTCGCCAGCTGTAAAGGCAGGATAGAGGACCGTGCCTTCCAAAAGGGAGGCCGGTCCTTTTTTGTACCTTTACGAATGCAGGATTTTCACCTTTAAAGGAGAGAGATCACATGAATCAGTTCATTCAGGTCAGAAGGGATCTGCATCAGATTCCGGAGCTGGGATATAAAGAGTTCAAAACACAGCAATATCTGCTTGATTACCTGGGCACTCTTGACCAGACTAAAATGGAAATCAAAACGTGGAAAACAGGCATTTTTGTGAAACTGAACGGGACAATGCCGGGCAAGATGATCGGCTATAGAGCTGATATCGACGGCCTTCCGATCACTGAGGAAACTGGCTTTGAATTCTCATCCCGGCATGAGGGCCGCATGCATGCCTGCGGCCATGATTTCCACATGAGCATAGCACTTGGGCTCATTGCCCATTTTACCGGGAACCCCATCAAGGATGATCTTTTGTTTATTTTCCAGCCTGCTGAGGAGGGCCCTGGCGGTGCGGAGCCAATGCTGAAATCAGAGATTATGAAAGAGTGGCGCCCGGATATGATTACAGCACTCCATATCGCTCCAGAGTACCCGGCCGGTTCGGTTGCTTTGAAAGAAGGGCTTCTCTTTGCCAATACATCAGAGCTTTTTATCGATCTAAAGGGCAAAGGAGGGCATGCTGCGTATCCTCATAAAACAAATGACATGATTGTGGCAGCATGTTCACTGGTAACCCAGCTTCAATCCATCATATCAAGAAATGTTGATCCTCTGGACGGTGCGGTCATTACGATCGGGAAAATTACCGGAGGGACTGTCCAGAATATCATTGCGGAGAAAGCAAGGCTTGAGGGGACAATCAGGACTCTTTCTGTGGAAGCGATGGGCAGGGTGAAGAAGAGGATTGAGGCACTGATCAAAGGAACTGAAGCCGGCTTTGAATGTGAAGCACATATAGATTATGGAGCCATGTATCACCAGGTATATAATGATGAGGTGCTTACAAGGGAGTTCATGGACTTTATGCGTACAGGGACAGAAGCAGAAGTGATTGAATGCAGGGAAGCGATGACAGGCGAGGACTTCGGCTATATGCTGAGCGAGATTCCAGGGTTCATGTTCTGGCTGGGTACAGATTCTGAATTCGGACTGCACCATTCCAAGCTGCAGCCAAAGGAAGAGGCAATCGAAAAAGCAATCTCTTATATGACAGCCTACCTGGAGTATAAAGGTAATCAATGAAGATGGAAGAAAGATGAAAGGATGATCCCCGTGAGGATCATCCTTTTATTTTGTAAGACTAAGCAGCGCGATGAACATTGGCCCCGCCTATTTCAATTATTGCCGTTTTTTTCAATATAAACCTGATGCGGATACGGGATTTCAATGCCGTTGCTGTCGAGCGCTTCTTTCAGCGCTTTCCGCAATTCCCGTTCAACACCCCACTGCTCCATATTCTGCGTTTTTGCTATGATGCGGAGAACCACGTCCGAGGAGCCAAGGGACTGTATGCCAATGACATTTGGGCCTTCCATGATTGCCTCATTCCCCGCCTTTACCTTGTCGCATGCTTCCTGAAGAACCATGATTGCTTTATCAATATCATCATCATAGGAAATGCCGATATCCACAAGCGCTCTCATGTTTCCGCGGGAATGGTTGCTCAGGCTTGTAATCTCCCTGTTGGGTACAAAATGCAGTGTTCCGTCAAAGCCCCTGATTTGCGTTGTACGCAGGCCGACTTGCTCGACAATGCCGGAAAAGCTCGCAGCTGTGACATAATCCCCTACATCTATCTGCTTCTCAAGAAGCAGGAAGAAGCCTGTAACCACATCACTCACAAGGCCCTGGGCCCCGAAACCGATAGCCAGTCCGACAACACCGGCACCGGCCAGGATAGCGGTTGCCTGGATTCCAAAAATCTGGAGGACGGTGACCGTAACAATAAAGATCAGTACATAAGAAAAAACATTGCTTGTCAGGCTTTTGAGCGTTTGAGCACGTGCCGAAGAAATATTCTCCCGAGTTTCAAAAGTGTCAAAGCTCTTTGAAATAAGCCTGCCCCCTGCAGCTCTTACAATCAAAAAAATGATGAAGATGGCAGCAAGCTTTAAAATGGCTGCCCCTGCCGAGAAAGCGAGGGCCCCCCAATCAATATTTCCAAAATACTCTTCAGCTTCTCTAAAATTCAAAATATCAATCCTTTCATATGTATGCATTTTTTCATTCTAACAAACATACAGAGGGCTGAACAAGAAATCCCCTTTCCTGCAGCCGCGAAAAGAGGATTTTAAATAATCAAAAAAACTGGAAAATTCAGATTGAAAACTATAGATAATTATTTCGATAACCGTTATATTTAATATTACGGTCTTTTATTTTTCAATTTCTAACAACAAGAGAGGGGGAAATGGAATTGGAAATATTTAAGAAACTCAAGGAATATTACTGGCCCTATAAGAAATATTTTATTTGGTCGATGGTATTCCTGCTGGCTGTGACAGGCATCACGGTGGTATATCCGATGATTCTGCAGCTGACAATTGATGAGGTAGTGCTGGGAGGGAAATATGAATGGATTCCCTATTTAGCGTTCGGCTTCATCGGGATCATGTTCGTTAAAGGAATTGCAACTTATATTCACCAATATACTGGAGATTTATTTGGCATCACATCCGTATATAAACTGAGAAACTCGCTTTATGAAAAACTGCAGTACCTTCCATTTAAGTATTACGATAATGCAAAAACAGGGGATATCATGTCGAGGCTGACCGCAGATGTCGAGGGGTTCAGGTTTTTCCTGTCCTTTGGGTTTTCAGAGCTGATCCGGTTCATCCTGCTTATCGGCATCAGTTTCTCAGTTATGTTTTATTACTCTGTGCCGCTTACATTAGTGACACTGGCAACCCTGCCGTTTCTTGCTGTGGTAACCTTCAAATTTGATAAAGCTGTCCATCCTGCCTTCAGGGATATCCGGAAGTCGTTTGGAAAGCTGAATACGAAGGTGCAGGAAAATATCAGCGGCATCAATACGGTGAAATCTCTCTCAAGGGAAGATTTTGAAATAGGGAAGTTCAACCGGTCCAATGAAAACTATAAAGATAATTATCTATTCACTTCCGATATTTGGGCAAAATATTTTCCGCTAATGGAGTTCCTGGGAAATATAAGTGTTGTTCTCCTGCTTTCTTATGGCGGATATCTGGTAATAGACGGATCGCTGCAGCCAGGGGAGCTTGTAGCATTCTACAGTCTTGTATGGTATATAATGTGGCCGATTATGAACCTCGGGTTTGTCATTAATCTATTCTCCCAGGCAAAGGCTTCAGGGGAGAGGCTGCTGGAGATCCTGGAAGCGGAGAATGAAATCAAAGAGGCTGCCAATGCTGCCGCCCCTGATAGAATCCGTGGAGAGGTAGATTTCAAATCTGTTTCACTGCAATATACAGAAGAAGATAAAGAGGCGCTGCATGAGGTTTCATTCAAGGCGCACCCAGGCAAGACAATCGGACTCATCGGTGCAACTGGATCAGGGAAAACAAGCGTAACCCAGCTGATGACACGCTTTTACGAAGCATCGTCCGGGGAAGTGCTGATTGATGGGAAGAATGTCAGGGACTATTCGCTTGAAGCCCTGAGGAGCGGGATAGGTTTTGTCCTTCAGGAATCTTTCCTGTTTTCTTCATCCATTAAAGCAAATATTTCATACGGAAGACCTGAAGCTTCCATGGAAGAAATCGTGGATGCTGCGAAAAGGGCACAGGCGCATGAATTCATCCTGGAGCTGCCTGAAGGGTATGATACCATGCTTGGGGAAAGAGGCATGGGACTCTCCGGCGGCCAGAAACAGAGGATAGCCATTGCCAGGGCGATCTGCACTGACCCCGGAATCCTTATCCTGGATGATGCCACCTCTGCAGTGGATATGACTACCGAATTCAATATCCAGCAGGCATTAAAGGAAGTAATGAAGGGGAGGACGACCTTCATTATCGCTCACAGGATTTCTTCCTTGAAGCACGCTGACGAAATCCTTGTTTTTAAAGACGGCCGCATTGCTGAAAGGGGCCGCCATGAAGACCTGCTGAAAAATAACGGTCCGTATCAGCGGATCTACGACATTCAATACAAGGACCACCAAAAGGTCCTCCAATCTCAAATAAGCTAAGGAGGGGTGAGCGTGAAGGAGACAGCAAAAGAAACAGTATTGAAAAGATTCCATTACACAACAGATGATGTCATTGAAAAACCGTTTAACTGGAAGCAGATGTTCCGGCTGTTCAGCTACATGAAGCCGTACCGCAAGAAACTGCTCCCTTTATCGGTCCTGATGGTTTTGATCACGACTGCAGTCAGACTGATAATACCTATACTGATAGGGGTTTATACATTAGATAAGGCACTGAAGGACAAAGACACAGGGCTGCTCACTGCCCTCGTCATTATCATTGCTGCCTTGTATACGAGCTCTTATATAGCTAATATTTTCAGGATCAAATGGATGAATGCCCTTGGCCAGAATGTCATCTATGATCTGAGGAAGCATTTATTCACCCATGTCCAGACGCTGTCGCACCGTTTCTTTGATCAGCGGTCTGCAGGATCCATCCTGGTGAGGATCATGAATGATATCAATTCCCTTCAGGAGCTGTTTACAAACGGTGTCATTAACCTTCTAATGGACCTTATATTGCTTTGCGGCATTTTTGTCATCCTGTTCTCGTTAAGTCCGCAGCTGACATTGGCGATCATGGTCATTCTGCCGATCATGTTTTTTATCTCAACGAGCCTGCGCAGGAATATCAGGAGGTCCTGGCAGACGGTGAGGCTGAAGCAGTCGATGCTCAACTCCCATTTGAATGAAAGCCTTCAGGGAATAAGGGTTACCCAGGCATTTACACAGGAAAAAGAAAATATGATGTTCTTTGATGGTGTAAACAACGAGAATTTCGAAAGCTGGAGGCAGGCTTCACAAAAAAATGCTATGTTCAGGCCGCTTGTAGAATTGACCAATGCTTTCGGTACGGCAGCACTTATCTGGTACGGAGCCCACTTGATCCAAAATGGGAGCATCACCATCGGTGTATTCGTATCTTTCGCCTTTTACCTAGGTATGTTTTGGGAGCCGATTTCAAGGCTGGGAATGGTCTATAACCAGCTTCTTATGGGAATGGCCTCATCAGAGCGAATCTTCGAATTTCTTGATGAAAAACCGATTGTGTCAGAATCCGAAAATGCAATTGTCCTGGAGGATATGAAGGGGCATATTCAATTTAAGGATGCAGAATTTTCCTATGATTCCAAGCGAACAGCATTAAATAAAATCAATCTGGAAATAAAAGCAGGCCAGACTGCTGCCCTGGTCGGCCACACCGGTTCAGGAAAAACAACTATCGCAAATCTGATAAGCCGTTTCTATGATCCTACCGATGGGGCTGTCCTGATTGACGGGCATAATTTGAGAGAAGTTTCATTAAAGAGCCTGCGTTCAAAAATCAGCGTAGTGCTTCAGGATACTTTCATCTTTTCCGGAACCATTGGAGAGAATATACGGTTCGGAAGGCCGGATGCTTCCGAAGAAGAAGTAATCCGGGCTGCCGAAGCAGTAGGTGCAGCTGATTTCATCCGCAATCTTCCTAAAGGCTATGATACAGAGGTTGAGGAAAGGGGAAATATCCTTTCTGTCGGAGAAAGGCAGCTTCTATCCTTTGCCAGGGCGCTTCTGGCCGATCCGCGCATCCTGATTCTTGATGAAGCAACTGCCAGCATTGATACAGAAACAGAAATGAGGATCCAGGAAGCCCTTAAAACACTTCTAAAGGGAAGGACGGCCATCATCATTGCCCACAGATTGTCAACCATACGCGACGCCGACAAAATCTTCGTACTCGACCATGGCAGCATCCTTGAAGAAGGAAGCCACGAAGAGCTCATGGACCAAAAAGGCCAATACTTCCAGCTGGTAAAAGCACAATTTACAATGCTGGATGCTATATAGAAATGCGGAAAAGCCTTGATCAGCCCCGACAAGCATAAGACGAGCAGGACGGAAGGCTGTTCTTTAACCTTCTGGCCTGATTGGCTTATGACTCGAGGGGCTAGGCTTTGGAGCTGGACAATGAGAAAAGCGGAGGCGGCTTGCCCAGAGCCGACAAGCATAAGACGCGGCAGAATAAAAGGCGTACTTTGCCTTTAATTCTGGCGTGGCTTATGACTCGAGGCTCTAGCCGCTGGAGCTGGACAGAAAGAAAAGCATGTTAGAAAAGAAGTCACCGTCTGGTGGCTTTTTCTTTTCTTGTAATATTCTTCATAGAAATGTAACTTTTCTGCAATCTTTGCGTCTGCTAATAAAAGAGCCGATTTCAAGGGGGATTTATATGAAGTGGAAAATGGTATTTTTAATATTTTTTAGTTCTTTGATTCTGTTTGGCTGCAGCAGCGGAGAAAGCAGTGAACAATCATCCGATTCAGCAGGCAAATCCGAGAGTTCGTATAAAGAAGCAGAGTCTGCCGCTGAGTCAGCTGAACAGGATGCCGATTCAGAGATCAGCAGCGGCGGGGAGGAAGCAAAGGGGACGGATCAAAGTACGTCAGTTGAAAGGATGGTTATTTACAACGCGGAATTGGATCTTAAGGTAAAGGACTTCATGAAAGCACAAACCGCACTGGAGGCAAAAGCGGCCCAATACGGCGGGTTTATTGTGGAATCCAGCAGTTACCGGGATGAGGGCCGGCAGCTTAGCGGTACATTGGTGATCAGAATCCCCCAGAAGAACTTTAATCAATTTTTGAATGATGCAGAAGGTACAGCCTCAAAAGTGGACAACAGACATGTAAGCGGCCAGGATGTGACAGAAGAATATGTGGATTTGGAGTCCCGCCTGCGGTCCAAGAGAGTTGTTGAAGAGCGGCTGATCTCTTTTATGGAAAAAGCAAAAAAAACTGAAGATCTGCTAAAAATATCACAGGATCTTGCCGGAATTCAGGAGGAAATCGAGCAGCTGGCCGGCAGAATCAACTATTTGAAAAACCAGACTGATTTTTCGACTGTAACGGTCAGTCTTTACGAGGAGCGGGCACCTTCAATCGATAAAACAGATTTGAATACCTGGGACAGGACGAAAGAACAGTTTACAGCAAGTCTCAGCTTCCTTCTTTCAGCATTTTCCGGACTGTTTGTGTTCTTTGCCGGAAACCTTCCTGTGCTTATTCTCCTTGGAATTACTGGAGTTATTATCTTTTTAGCGTACAGGAAATATAGATCTAAAAAGGACAGATAAGCTGAAGCGCGCCGGGATGGAAACATCCCGGCTTTTTCTTTTTTAGCTCACAGCAGGCAGCTGGGATATTTTAAGGCTTTCTTTACATCCATATAAGATTGCAAACATATGAATTAGGGTAAAAGACAGTCTGAAGCAGCTCAGGGTTATCGACATACATATACGAACGAAATCGCTCTTATTGAGCCAAAGGAGTAAGAAGGAAAATATAGATAGTCTGGAGGCTGAAAGATGGAATTGGATAGTGTCACATTGAGCAGGATGCTCACTTCTTTAACTCTTGCTTTTCATATTATTTTTGCCACCATTGGCGTGGGTGTGCCTGTGCTGATATCGGCAGCTGAATTCATCGGGATCAGGAAAAAGGATGATCATTATATCCTCCTGGCGCGCAGATGGGCAAGGGGCTTCACCATCACAGTGGCGGTAGGGGTTGTAACCGGTACCTGCATCGGCTTACAGCTTTCTCTTTTATGGCCGAGCTTTATGCAGATTGCAGGCCATGTAATCAGCCTGCCGCTCTTCATGGAAACCTTTGCTTTCTTTTTTGAAGCCATTTTCCTGGGCATCTACCTTTATACATGGGACCGGTTCAAAAAGCCGCTCCATCATTGGCTGCTTTCAATTCCCGTCATAATCGGCTCTTCTGCTTCTGCGTTCTTCATTACAACGGTTAATGCATTTATGAACACTCCGCAGGGATTCAAGCTTGAGGGAAGGACGATCACGGAGATCGAACCGCTCGCTGCTATGTTCAATCCGGCAACCCCTTCAAAGGTTCTGCATGTACTTACATCGTCTTATATGACAGCTGCTTTCATACTGGCGAGCCTCGCTGCCTTTGCCATTTTGAGGGGCAGGGGGTCTGAGTATCACCGTAAAGCACTGAAACTAACAATGATTTGTGGTCTGATTTTTTCCCTGGCAACAGCCATTGCAGGGGATATTTCAGCAAAATTCCTTGCAGAAGAGCAGCCGGAAAAATTGGCTGCAGCTGAATGGCATTTTGAAACAGAAAAAGGCGCTGATTTGATCGTCTTTGGGACGATTGATGAAAACAATGAAATAAGGAATGAAATCCGCATCCCAAAGGCGCTGAGCTTTCTTGCAGGCAGCTCCTTTGATACAGAAGTGATTGGCTTGAATGAATTTCCGGAAGATGAGCGGCCTCCGCTCTGGATCCACTATCTGTTTGATTCGATGGTTTCAATCGGCTTCTTTGCTCTAGGCATTTCTGCGCTGTTTGTCTTTCTGTCATATTGGAAAAAGGCAAATCCCATGAAAAAGTGGCTGCTGTTCCTCATTGTCTGCTCGGGGCCTCTATCCATGCTCGCCATCGAATTCGGCTGGATTTATGCAGAGGTCGGCAGGCAGCCCTGGATATTAAGAGGCTATATGAAGGTGGCCGAAGGGGCTACACAGGCAGATAATGTGGGTGTGACCTTCTTGATGTTTTTAGCTCTGTACATTGTACTGGGGATCATCACTGTCACTGTGCTACTTAAAATGTTCAGGAATAAACCGGCTCAGGCAGAATTTGATGACCGTTTCCCGGATTCCCCGGGCATAGGCCAATAAATTGGAAAGGGGTGGGAGGACATGAGCATTGAAATCCTGGGAATAACGGTTCTCTGGGTGTTTCTCTACGGATATGTTATTGTGGCATCAATCGATTTTGGTGCCGGCTTTTTTGCCTATTATGGAAGGGTGACAGGGAAGGAGCATGTAATCAGCCACATTATCAGCAGATATCTATCTCCTGTATGGGAAGTGACTAATGTCTTTTTTGTTTTTTTCTTTGTCGGACTGGTCGGCTTTTTTCCGGATGCAGCTTATTATTATGGAACTGCTTTATTGATACCAGGAAGCATCGCCCTGATCCTCCTTGCCATCAGAGGTTCGTTCTATGCATTCGGGAATTATGGATCAAAGGACAATTCATTTTATTTATTCCTTTATGGCGCCACAGGCCTGCTGATACCAGCAGCATTGTCGACGGCATTGACGATTTCTGAAGGGGGATTTATTGAAGAACAGGGGAATAAGGTCATTTTCCTTGCCGGAGAGCTTGTGAGCTCCCCTTATTCCTGGTCTGTCGTCATCCTTGCCATCGTATCGGTGCTCTTTATCAGTGCAGTATTTCTTACTTATTATGCAGACAGGGCAGGAGACACTCCGGCAAGGGATCTGCTGAGGACATTTGCCCTGTTCTGGAGTCCGCCGACCATCCTTGCCAGCTTCCTTGTCTTTGCTTCTTTAAGGGAGCATAATGAGCGCCATTTCAATAATGCTTTAGAGATTTGGTGGATGTTTGGTTTATCGCTTCTCTGTTTTCTGGCCGCTGTGCTGCTGGTTTATAAGAAAAAGAGATTTGGAACCAGTTTTATCCTGGTTATGCTTCAATTCTTTTTCGCTTTTTTCGGATATGGGGCTTCCCATCTCCCTTACATCCTTGACCCGTTCATAACGATCTATTCAGGCTATACAAATCCTGAAATGGGGATGGCGCTGGTTGCGGCATTTATAGCAGGGCTGCTGCTCCTCATTCCGTCACTGATTCTTTTGATGAGGCTGTTCCTGTTCAACGCCGATTATGTTAAGGGTGAAAAGTGAATGCTACTAAGAGATAAGCTATGATAGTATAAAGAGGAACTTTGAAACTGCTGGAGGAATTTCCGTGAAAAAAGAATTTGCCGTAATAGGATTAGGCCGCTTTGGAGGGAGTATCTGCAGGGCGCTTGCAGAAGAAGGCATGGAAGTAATGGCCATCGATAATGATGAAGACAGGGTAAACGAATTTGCTCTGATTGCTTCTCATGCCGTTGTCGGGGATACCACCGATGAGAATGTTCTTAAAAGTCTGGGCATCAGGAATTTTGATCATGTCATTGTCGCCATTGGCGATAACATTCAGGCCAGCATTCTTACAACTTTGATCCTGAAGGAAATCGGCGTGAACAAGATTACCGTCAAAGCGCAGAACGATTATCATGAGAAAGTCCTTCGGAAAATTGGAGCGGACCATGTTGTCCACCCTGAAAGGGATATGGGAAGAAGGATTGCCCATAATATTGTTTCCAACAATGTTTTGGATTATCTTGAACTTTCAGATGAACACAGCATCGTGGAAATTGTGGCAAGCGATAAGCTTGGCGGAAATTCGATCATCGATTTGGATGTCCGTGCCAAGTACGGAATCAATATTGTTGCGATAAAAAGAAGAAATGAAATCATCGTATCCCCGCAGGCGAATGAAGTGATCCGGGAAGACGATATCCTTATCGTTATTGGAGCCGATGTCGATATCAACCGCTTTGAGAAGAAGCTGATGGCTTAAGCCCGGGCAGGACCTGCGGAAACGGAAGCTGCCTGCGGATTGCAACCGAAATGGAAAAAAGCACTCACAGATGTGTGAGTGCTTTTTAATATGAATGATTACACTTCCATAATGATTGGAAGGATCATTGGACGGCGTTTTGTTTTTTCATAAAGGAAAGGAGACAGGGTGTCGGTAATTTCATTTTTAATTTCAGACCATTGTGTCGTTTTTCTTTCCATGACTTTGTTCAGATGCTTAGAAATCAAGGACTGGGCATCGCTGATCAAGTCGCCTGATTCACGCATGTACACGAAACCGCGGGAAATGATATCAGGACCTGCGGAAATCTTAAAGTCTTTCATGTTGATGCTGACCACAACAACGACCAGGCCTTCCTCAGAGAGGATCCTGCGGTCCCTGAGAACGATATTCCCAATGTCGCCTACACCGCTTCCGTCGATATAAACAGAACCTGAAGGGATTTTACCTGCCACCTGTGCGGTATCTTCACTCAGGGCGAGAACTTCTCCGTTATCCATTATAAAACAGTTTTCTTCAGGGATGCCGCAATCAATCGCGAGTTTGGAGTGCATTTTCTGCATTCTGTACTCGCCGTGGATCGGCATGAAGAATTTCGGCTTTATAAGGCGAAGCATCAGCTTTTGCTCCTGCTGGCCGCCATGTCCGGAAGTATGGATGTCATTCAGCGGACCGTGAATGACTTCTGCACCTGCACGGGAGAGCATGTTAATTGTTCTGCTGACACTGATGGTATTTCCCGGGATAGGAGAAGATGAGAACACTACTGTATCACCAGGGTTGATCTGGATCTGGCGGTGTGTTCCATTAGCGATCCGTGACAGGGCTGCCATAGGCTCTCCCTGGCTTCCTGTGCACAAGATGGTAACCTGGTTGGCAGGGAGCCGGTTGATCTGCTGCGCGTCTATAAATACTTCCTTAGGAGCGCTTATATAGCCAAGCTCCCGACCGATGTTGATTGCGGCTTCCATGCTCCGGCCAAAAACAGCCACTTTTCTGCCATTGGTCACAGCAGCCTCGATTACCTGCTGAAGGCGGTGGATATTTGAAGCGAATGTCGCAAAAATGATCCTTCCATCCACTTTGCGGAAAATATCGTGAATGCTTTCGCCGACACGGCGTTCAGACATAGTAAAGTTAGGGATTTCACTGTTTGTGCTGTCAGAGAGGAGGCAAAGTACTCCATCCTTGCCGATCTCAGCCATTTTTGTAAGGTTCGCAGGTTCGCCCACAGGCGTGAAGTCGAACTTGAAATCCCCAGTATGGACTACCTGGCCAGGCGGTGTTTTCACTACGACTCCGTATGAATCAGGGATGCTGTGTGTAGTCCTGAAGAAAGTGACAGACGTTTTTCGGAATTTAATGATGTCATCTTCCTTGATCTCAATCATTCTTGTCCTTCTCAAAAGACCATGCTCTTCCAGCTTATTGCGAAGAAGGCCAAGGGCCAGCTTTCCGCCGTACACAGGAATATTCACCTGTCTTAATAGATATGGAATGCCGCCGATATGGTCTTCATGCCCGTGCGTAATGAAGAGGCCTTTGATTTTGTCTTCATTTTTTACTAAATAGGTATAATCAGGAATTACATAATCAATTCCCAGAAGCTCATCCTCAGGGAATTTAATGCCAGCATCAATCAGGATGATTTCATCCTGGAACTGGACTGCATAAGTGTTTTTGCCGATTTCCCCAAGTCCTCCAAGGGCAAATACAGCTGTTTGATCGTTCTTAACAAATTTCATAAATTATCAGTTCTCCAATACTTTAAAGTCTTCGTTTCTTTTTTCATATTCCAGGTAATCGCCTTCAACTGGGACTACGATTTCAATGTTATAGTGTTTGTCCGCCAGCTTTGTACGTACATCTTTCGGGGAATCTCCATCAACATAAACGGTCTTCGTTTTTTCCCTCACTGGTACTTCTTTAATGGATTCCTGGTAATAAACTTTAAAAATCATCTAAATCGCTCCTTAATCCGATATAACTTTTTCTATTATATAAAAAAATAACATGTTTTTCATGTTTTTTCTTTTAAAAGAACAGAAAGCATAGTTTTTCCTTATATTTCCGGGGTTTAACGAACGCCCCTCAAGGATTTTAGTTTGTCAATTTACACTGTCCATCCAACTGCTTCCTTCAGCAGTTGGATGGCTTTTCCGCATTTCTACTTGTCCAGCTCCGGCTCCTGGGTGCTCGAGTCATAAGTCACTTTGGAACCGAAGGCAAAGAACGCCTTCAATTCCAAAGCGCCTTATGCTTGAGGCCCACAGGAAGTGGGTCATGCAGGCGTTGCCACAGGACGTGGCGTTCTTAGCCTGCGTTCCTTATTGGAACAGTCGCCTCCGCTTTTCTCATTGTCCAGCTCCAAAGCCTAGCCCCTCGAGTCATAAGCCAATCAGGCCAGAAGGTTAAAGAACAACCTTCCGTCCTGCTTGTCTTATGCTTGTCGGGGCTGACCAAGGCTTTTCCGCATTTCTATGTAACCTCTATACAATTTACCTTAAAGAAGGAGCCCTTCGCAAGTTTGAAGGGCTCTGGGTTTATGCGATTGATTTTTTCCGAAGCATGTCTTTCCACTGTTTTAGGAGCTTTTTGCGCAGCTTCTTTAACATAGTGGATCATCTCCTTACTTCCTATTTTAACGCAACCTTGTCCAATGTAAAGGATTACAATCACTGCTGCCGAACACAACCGTTTTTTTAGGGGGCATTAGGAAAGCCGCCTTTTCTTCTATTATATGATGAAATGGCCAAAAATCTCATGGATAATCATGGAATAATGTTAAATATGCTGGATTGACAATTAGCATTTCAAGGGTTAGCTTTTAACAGAGTGAAAGTTATTCTGGAAAGAAGAGTGGACAAATGGGTAAGCTTTATAGTGCGCTGATCGGCTTGAGCCTGATTTGGGGTACATCATTTCTTTTTATTAAAATTCTGCTCCATGACTTAGGCCCGGAGGCAGTTGTCTTTGGCAGGTGCCTATTTGGTGCAGCAGTATTGTGGGGGATCAGCTTTATTAAAAGAGAAAAGATTCAGTGGAAACGCCTGCCTTTCAGGATGCTGTTCCTGGTCGGGCTCATTAATAATGCGCTTCCCTGGTATTTTATTTCTAAAAGCGAGACGGCTATTTCATCGAGTATGGCCTCCGTCATAAATGCCACTACACCGATCTGGACGATTATCATAGGGTGGCTTTTCTTCGGTTCAAAGCTACGGAAAAGCCAATGGGCCGGAATATTGATCGGATTTTTCGGCATTTTTATTCTCAGCGGTTTCCGGACTGGTGATTTGGCAGAAGGGAATACGGCAGGAATTGTATTCATGTCTATGGCAGCATTCTGCTATGGATTAGGGACCCATCTGTCCAAAAAACATCTTGAGGGTGTTTCCGTCCTTCAGATTTCCCTTTTTACGCTTACATCAGCAGCCCTGGCAAGCGGTCTGTATACAGGGATTGCATCTCCGTCAGCCATCCCGCTTCTTTTTGCGCCGGAAAGGCTGGGTTCTCTGTTTGTGCTCGGCGCCCTGGGCTCAGGCGCTGCCTATCTGCTATACTATTTCCTTGTACAGAAGGGAAGCCCGGAGTTTGCCTCCCTCGTCACCTATATCGTCCCGGTATCCGCAATCGCATGGGGGTATTTTCTCCTTGGCGAGCACATCAAGCCAGGGATGGCTGTTGGCCTTGCTGTAATTTTTCTGGGGATATATATATCCTCCTATAAAGTCAAGCGGGAAAAGAAACGAGACCTGGCTGCTTAGGAATGCAGTTCATGCAAATGGAAAGGAAGTAAAGAATGAAGAAAATAGTTTTTTTTGATATTGATGGAACACTGCTGGACCACGGCAAAAAACTGCCGGTAAAAACGAAGGAAGCAATCGGGCTTCTTCAGGAAAAAGGCGTATTTACGGCAATCGCGACTGGCCGTGCTCCTTTCATGTATGAAAGCCTCCGGGAAGAGCTGGGCATTGATTCTTATGTCAGCTTCAATGGCCAGTACGTTGTATTCGAAAACGAACCGATCTATGCCAACCCTTTAGACACAGAAGAGCTGGAAAGGCTTTTGGAGCATGGGAGAAGGAATGGGCATCCGCTCGTTTTCATGAACGAATCAACTATGAAATCAAGTGTACCGCACCATCCTCACATTGAGGAAAGCCTTGGCACGCTTAAGTTCCCGCATCCTGATCAGGATGAAAGCTTTTATAATGGGCGGGAAATCTACCAGTCCCTTATTTTTATGGATGACAGTCTGGAACAGGAGTATCGCGACGGATACGGGAAATTCCACTTCATCAGATGGCACCCTTATTCCGTTGATGTCCTTCCTGCCGGAGGCTCAAAAGCAGAGGGCATAAAGAAAATGATCAGCCGCCTCGGCTTTGCAATTGAGGATGTGTACGCCTTTGGAGACGGATTGAATGACATTGAAATGCTCCAGGCGGTCGGCACGGGAGTGGCCATGGGCAATGCTGAAGAAGAAGTGAAGCGCCATGCAGACCACATCACCTCAGATGTTGGGGAAGACGGAATCTGGAACGGTTTGAAAAAGCTTGGTTTAATATAAACAGAAAAAAGAAGCAGGCAAAAGGGCCTGCTTCACCTTTATAGGGTCACCTTTCAATAGGGATGGCATCCTTGATTATTTCAAACGGGTTTTCCTTATTGATATGGTCGTAGAACATGACTCCGTTCAAATGATCGATTTCATGCTGAAATACGATTGCCGGAAGGCCTCTCAGCCTGAGTTTCACTTCTCTGCCGTCTATGTCGAAGGCTTTGAGGGTTATCCTTGCAAAGCGCGGGACAAATCCCGGTAAAGGCTGATCGACTGAGAGGCAGCCTTCTCCGGAAGTTAAATAAGCTTTCTCGACCGAATGGCTGATGATTTTCGGGTTGAAAAGCGCAAAGCTGTACAGCTTTCCATCTGTGTCAGTAACATGGACGGCAATCATTCTTTTGAGGCAGTCGATCTGCGGGGCTGCCAGCCCTATTCCAGGCCTAAGCCCATACTTTTCAGCCAGGGCAGGATTTTGGCTGTTCCTTACATATTCCATCATGTCGGCAAGAGTCTGCTTATCCTCCATAGAAGGGGGCATCGGCACCTCTTCTGCCGTTTTCCTGAGGGATGGGTGGCCATCCCGGATAATATCCGCCACTGTTATCATTAAAAATCCACTCCTGTGCATGCCTTTTTCGGCAGAAATTTATTATAATATGTTTAACCGCTATGCTGGCGGGTAATTGATTAAAGTTCAGGGAGCTGTATGTACGTCAATAGTCTAACAGACATAAAGGAAAAAGTTAATAAAGAAAAGGTGCTCTGTAGAAGCACCTTTTCGGCTTGTATTAGAATTTCCAGCAGGAACAGCCTACAATAATAAGAAGAATGAAGAGAACGACAATTAAAGCAAATCCTCTTCCGTAGCCAGCTCCGCCTACAGGGTAGCCGCAGCCGTAACCGTATCCACCATAACCATACATAAGGATAACCTCCCTGAAATAAAGTATCGTCCCCTACATATTTATAAGTTTTATGGACGATTTACTATAGCCTATGAAAGAAGGAAAAAATGGTGTAGGCCGCTGCCCAGTCATAAATGAAAAGAATTAAGAATATGTATCTTTATGGCATTATCCTGCTGAAGTCTAATCAAA
Organism: Bacillus infantis; assembly: GCF_020171945.1. GTDB lineage: Bacteria > Bacillota > Bacilli > Bacillales > Cytobacillaceae > Bacillus_AB > Bacillus_AB infantis_A. Next base: position 39,105 of record NZ_JAIVAP010000012.1, read on the forward strand.
TGGCTGGACAAGCTTTTTCGTAAGATTTATGAAAAACCTTGTACCATGCCTAATTGCAGCTTATTTGCAACAGCTATTTTCCATTTAGGGGGTTTAATGATGTCTATTATCAGAAAGAAAAAAGTACTGGCTGTATTATTTTTAAGTTTGTTTGTGCTCGGGGGATGCATGGACAAGGAGACACCAGGCGAAAAAGCCTACAGCATACTCGAGAAAACTGCAGAAGCAGAAGAAGGGTTTGAGAAGCAGCAGGATCCGCTTGTGAAACTGGAAAAGCAGGAAAAAGAGCTTTATGATCAAATCATTGCGCTGGGCATGAAGGAATTTGACCAAATCAAAAAGCTGTCAGACGAAGCCCTTGAGGCCGTGGGGAAGAGGGAAGAGCTCATGAATAAAGAGCAGGAGAGCATTGATTCCTCCAAACAGGAATTTGCACCCCTAGAGGACATCATCCCTGACATTGAAGATAAGGAAGCAAAAGAAAGTGCAGAGGAACTGTACAAAGTGATGATGGACCGTTACAGCGTCCACGATGAACTGTACAGTGAATATAAGAATGGCCTTGAACTTGACAAAGAGCTGTACTCGCTCTTCAAGAAAGAAGGTCTTACAATGGAGCAGCTGGAAGCCCAGATTGAAAAGATCAATCAATCTTATGATCAGCTGATGGTACATAATAAAGAATTTAATGAGCTGACAAAAAAGTATAATGAAATAAAAATTTCCTTCTATAAGCAGGCTGGAGTAGAGGTTGCCGGCAAGTAAACAAAAACATTGAGGCACAGCCTGTTCACAGTATTATATTCAAGAAGCCTTTCGGTCAAAGGATGCCGAAAGGCTTTTTGTGTTGAATATAAAGTATTTTTTTAAAATAATTCTTCCTAAATAATTCTTCTCTTGTTATAACACATCCTGACAAAAGGCTTCTTTTTTATAGTACAGTTCATAGGGAGTTATTGATACAGTTTTTTAAAACACTCGAAATATTTTTAGGAAAATAGGTTTAAATAATTGACTGTTACGGATTTCTTATAATAAAATGAGTAAGGTGATTTCATTGCTTGTATCAGTGAGTCATATAGTATTCAATGATACAGAAAATGATTGTAAAGAAATATCAGAATAGACGTTTTTTCCGGAGGCATCTGTGGAAAACTAAGTAAAACTATGTTTTGCAGCTGTCAAAGGATGAGCCGGACAGTTTTTTTGCATGTACGGCTAAATTTAATAGGGAAAAAACAAAAGCAGATTTCTAAGATGAATTCATTTTGGGTATTCTAAGCTTTGTGTATTTATCTCTTAAAATAATGTCTTTTTAATGAAAGGAAAGGGTGACAAAGATGGCTTCTAAAACGAAGAAAGCACAATTGGATGCTACTAAAGCGCTTGAGGCGGTAGAAGAGCAGTTTGAAATGTTTCAAATATTGAATGAAGAAGGCGAAGTCGTAAATGAAGCGGCAATGCCTGAATTAAGCGATGAGCAGCTTCAGGAATTGATGCGCCGCATGGTATACACTCGTATTCTTGATCAGCGCTCCATCTCTCTAAACAGACAGGGGCGCCTTGGATTCTATGCGCCGACAGCAGGACAGGAAGCTTCCCAGCTTGCTTCACAGTTCGCTCTTGAAAAGGAAGACTTCATCCTTCCTGGATACCGCGATGTGCCTCAAATGATCTGGCATGGCCTGCCGCTGTATCAAGCATTCTTGTTCTCACGCGGTCATTTCCACGGAAACCAGATGCCAGAAGGTGTGAACACTATCTCACCTCAAATCATCATCGGTGCTCAGATCATCCAGGCTGCAGGTGTGGCTCTTGGGATGAAGAAGCGCGGTGCCGGTTCAGTTGCTATTACATACACTGGCGACGGCGGAGCTTCACAAGGTGATTTCTACGAAGGTCTTAACTTTGCAGGAGCATTTAAGGCTCCAGCAATCTTTGTTGTGCAAAACAACCGCTTTGCGATTTCCACTCCGGTAGAAAAGCAATCAGCGGCTAAAACTGTAGCTCAAAAAGCAGTTGCGGCAGGCATCCCTGGAATTCAGGTAGACGGAATGGATCCGCTTGCTGTATATGCAGCAGTCAGCGATGCCCGCAAGCGAGCAGTAAACGGCGAAGGCCCGACTCTAATTGAAACGATGACATACCGCTATGGCCCGCATACAATGGCTGGCGATGATCCAACTCGCTACCGTACAACGGACCTTGACAACGAATGGGAAAAGAAGGATCCTTTAGTCCGCTTCCGCAAATTCCTTGAAAACAAGGGCGTTTGGAACGAAGAAAAGGAAAACGAAGTGATCGACCAGGCTAAAGAAGATATCAAAGAAGCAATCAAGAAAGCTGACGGTTATCCGAAGCAGAAAGTAACAGACTTCATGGAGAACATGTATGAAGAAATGCCTCGTAACCTTAAAGAACAATATGAAATTTACCAAGCAAAGGAGTCGAAGTAAGCGATGGCGCAAATGACAATGATCCAGGCAATCACCGATGCGTTGCGCACAGAAATGCGCAATGATCCGAACGTACTTGTGTTCGGTGAAGACGTAGGCGTTAACGGCGGTGTATTCCGTGCTACGGAAGGTCTTCAGAAAGAGTTCGGCGAAGACCGCGTATTCGATACTCCACTTGCTGAATCTGGAATTGGCGGTTTAGCAATTGGTCTTGGCCTTCAAGGCTTCCGTCCAGTGCCGGAAATCCAATTCTTCGGATTTGTGTTTGAAGTAATGGACTCAATCGCTGGCCAAATGGCGCGTATGCGCTACCGTTCAGGCGGCAGATACAATTCTCCTGTCACGGTGCGTTCTCCTTTCGGGGGCGGAGTGCATACTCCGGAACTTCACTCTGACAGCCTTGAAGGGCTGATGACTCAATCACCAGGTTTAAAGGTGGTTGTGCCGTCAACTCCTTACGATGCAAAAGGACTTCTTATTTCATCTATCCGTGACAATGATCCGGTTATTTTCCTTGAGCATCTTAAGCTCTACCGTGCATTCCGTGAAGAGGTGCCTGAAGAAGAATACACAATTCCTCTTGGCAAGGCTGATGTGAAGCGCGAAGGTTCAGACCTTTCCATCATCACATACGGAGCAATGGTTCATGAATCATTGAAAGCAGCAGAAGAACTTGAAAAAGAAGGCTATTCAGTAGAAGTAGTAGACCTTCGTACAATCGCACCGCTGGACCTTGAAACAATCATTGCCTCTGTAGAGAAAACAGGCCGTGCCATTGTGGTCCAGGAAGCGCAAAAGCAGGCAGGCGTAGCTGCACAGGTTGTTGCAGAAATCAATGAAAGAGCGATTCTCAGCCTGGAAGCTCCAGTTCTTCGCGTAGCAGCTCCTGATACTGTTTATGCTTTCTCACAAGCAGAAACAATCTGGCTGCCAAACTACAAAGATGTACTGGAAACAGCTAAAAAAGTACTTACTTTCTAATAGAACAATTTTTTAATGGGAGAGGGCAGTTTTTCTCCCTTTCCTGCATCATCACTCAATTTACTAACAGGAAGGTGAACCCATTGTCATTCCAATTCAGATTGCCTGATATCGGTGAAGGTATCCACGAAGGTGAAATCGTAAAATGGTTTATTAAACCAGGCGATAAAGTTCAAGAAGATGACGTATTGTGCGAAGTGCAAAACGATAAATCAGTAGTAGAAATTCCATCTCCAGTTGAAGGGACTGTTGAAGAGGTCCACATCAGCGAAGGAACAGTTGCTACTGTCGGTCAAGTGCTCGTATCTTTTGACGCACCGGGGTATGAGGATTTACAATTTAAAGGTGAACACGGTGATGAAGCGCCGGCAGAAAAAACGGAAGCACAGGTTCAATCAACAATGGAAGCTGGCCAGGATGTGAAGAAGGAAGAAGCTCCTGGACAGGAAGACGCCGGCAAAGGCACAGTTATTTCCCAGCCGGATGTTGATCCTGACCGCAGAATTATCGCTATGCCATCAGTGCGCAAGTTTGCACGCGACAAAGGCGTTGATATCCGCCAGGTAGCAGGCAGCGGTAAAAACGGACGTGTGCTGAAGGAAGATATTGAATCATTCTTGAACGGAGGCTCTCAGGCACCTGCTCAGGAAGCACCACAGGCAGAGGCAGCTAAGGAAGAAGCAGCGGCACCAGCGGCAGCGGCAGCAGCTCCTCAAGGCCAATATCCGGAAACCCGCGAGAAAATGAGCGGAATCCGCAAAGCGATTGCAAAAGCTATGGTTAATTCCAAGCAGACTGCACCGCATGTTACATTAATGGATGAAATCGATGTAACAAAACTGGTAGCACACCGTAAGAAATTCAAGGAAGTTGCAGCAAACAAAGGCATCAAGCTTACATTCCTGCCTTATGTGGTGAAGGCATTGACAAGTGCATTGCGTGAATTCCCGGCGCTCAACACGTCAATTGACGATGCTGCTGGCGAAATCATCCACAAGCATTACTACAACATCGGAATTGCTGCTGATACAGAGAAAGGCCTGCTTGTTCCTGTCGTGAAGGATGCAGACCGCAAATCTACATTTGCCATCTCTGATGAAATCAACAGCCTGGCAGGCAAAGCCCGTGACGGCAAGCTTGCTGCGGATGAAATGAAAGGCGCTTCTTGCACAATTACCAATATCGGCTCTGCGGGCGGACAATGGTTTACACCTGTCATCAATCATCCTGAAGTAGCGATCCTGGGAATTGGCCGCATCGCTGAAAAGCCTGTTGTGAAAGATGGAGAAATCGTTGCAGCACCAGTTCTTGCACTTTCTTTAAGCTTTGACCACAGAATCATCGATGGCGCAACAGCACAAAATGCATTAAACCACATCAAGCGTTTGCTCAACGATCCAGAACTATTGTTAATGGAGGCGTAATTAAATGGTAGTTGGAGATTTCCCTATTGAAACAGATACTATAGTAATCGGTGCAGGTCCTGGAGGCTATGTTGCCGCTATCCGCGCAGCACAGCTTGGACAAAAAGTAACAATCGTTGAAAGAGGAACTCTTGGAGGCGTCTGCCTGAATGTCGGCTGTATCCCTTCAAAGGCTTTGATTTCTGCTGGACACCGCTATGAACATGCCAAGCATTCAGAAGATATGGGCATTTCAGCGGAAAATGTGAAAGTTGATTTCACAAAGGTACAGGAATGGAAAGCCGGAGTCGTCAAGAAGCTGACAGGCGGTGTTGAAGGCCTTCTTAAAGGAAACAAGGTAGAGATTGCACGCGGAGAAGCTTTCTTCGTTGACGCCAATACTTTAAAAGTTATGGATGAGAAGTCCTCCCAGACTTACACATTCAAGAATGCAATCGTTGCGACAGGTTCACGCCCAATCGAACTGCCTGCATTCAAATATTCAAAGCGTGTGCTTGATTCAACTGGCGCACTGGCTCTTGAAGAAGTCCCTGAGAAGATCGTTGTCATCGGCGGCGGCTACATCGGAACTGAGCTTGGCGGAGCTTACGCTAACTTTGGTACTGAAGTGACAATCCTTGAAGGAACTGATGAGATCCTGAACGGATTTGAAAAGCAAATGTCTTCACTGGTTAAAAAGAACCTGAAGAAAAAAGGCGCTGAAATCATCACTAATGCACTTGCAAAAGGTGTTGAAGAAACTGACAGCGGTGTAACAGTCAAGTATGAAGTAAAGGGCGAAGAAAAATCTGTTGAAGCTGATTATGTCTTCGTAATGGTTGGACGCCGTCCAAATACTGATGAGCTGGGCCTTGAGCAGGCTGGCGTTGAAATGTCAGACCGCGGCATCATCAAGATTGACAAGCAGTGCCGTACAAGCGTAAGCAATATCTACGCTATCGGCGACATTGTTGAAGGACCTCCATTGGCTCACAAAGCTTCTTATGAAGGTAAAATCGCAGCTGAAGCAATCGCTGGCCACAATTCTGAGATCGACTATCTTGGAATCCCTGCAGTTGTATTCTCTGATCCTGAACTGGCTTCAGTGGGTTACACTGAGCAGCAGGCTAAAGAAGAAGGAATTGCAGTCAATGCTGCCAAGTTCCCGTTTGCAGCAAATGGCCGTGCCCTTGCTTTAAACAGCACTGACGGTTTCGTGAAGCTGATTACACGCAAAGAAGATGACCTTGTCATCGGTGCGCAAATTGCTGGTGCTAATGCATCTGACATGATTGCTGAACTTGGCCTTGCCATTGAAGCAGGCATGACTGCTGAAGATTTAGCCATGACTATCCATGCTCACCCAACACTTGGCGAAATCACTATGGAAGCAGCTGAAGTAGCACTTGGCAGCCCAATTCACATCATTAAGTAATGAGTGAAGCGGGAGCTGCTTGCATGACAAGCCTCTTGTCTCTAATAGAAAAAGACCTTTCCTCGCAAGAGGGAAGGTCTTTTTTATGTGCCAGTGCCAAGTGCTTTAGACAGCGGTTCAATGATTTTATCTTTAGAAACATCGCCATTCACTTTTGCTGTAATCCTATTCTGGTGCATAACCAAAATGGCCGGACACCCTTTAATTTCAAAAGTATTATAATATTTTTTCGCCTTGGCAGCAGTCATGACTTTCATTTTCTTCATTTCATCCGGAAATTCTTTTCTTAATTCTATGATCGCATCATAATACGGTGCTTCATTCTGATAGTCAGATTCATCTGTAAAGAAAATCACCTGCTTTTGCGAGCTATCAAGCATTAAATCATCGGCAGCTTTCGTCTTGCTGCAGGAAGCGGTCAAAATCATAAAAGAAGCTAACAGCAAAAAACGGAATCTCTTCATTTATGCTCACCTTTTCTTCTTTCATTGTGTTAAAAGCTGTAAATAATTTCGTCATAATAGCCCATATTCTAACATAATAAATAGTAATATCTTCGCTTGTCACCCAATTGTTACAAAATTGAAAAATACCCGGCAAGAGTGGTACATATAATACATATAAGCCTGGATTACAAGCAAACATATGAAGGGAATATATATTGCAATTGGCGGTGTTTATATGAAGACTTATTCGGTGATCATGATCCAGCTGATCATATGGAGCGGCTATACTTTTCTGGAGTGGCTTTCAAAGCATGACCATCCAGTTTATAATGTCCTTATGTTTTTTGTATTTTTTTATCTTGCTGTTATTCTGGGTAATTTCATCATAAAATCACCGAAACGAACCTTTATGGTCACTATGCTGTCACTGGGGCTGTACGGTTCCTTTCAGGCGGCTCTGGCATTTATTCATTATTGAGAATATCAGCTGGAAGCAGATAATCTATAGCCGCTCTTCAAGAGAACTACGTACACTGAATGACAACAAATCTATATAAAAAACAACAACCTAAAAAAGCTTCGGGATAAACTATCCCGAAGCTTTTTTTTATTATGCCGACTTTTGCTGTTTTTCTTTTTTGCCGCTGACGTTTTCTTCTTTCAAGGCTTTCATCAGCGATATGACAATCAGGAGCATAATGACTGTAAATGGCAGGGCCGCAATGATTGACGCACGCTGAAGTGCTTCAAGGCCGCCTGTCCACAGAAGTATGGCTGCAGATGCAGATTGAATGATTCCCCATACAAACTTCACTTTATTCGGCGGGTTCAAGCTTCCGTTCGTCGTTTGCATGCCAAGCACAAAGGTTGCCGAGTCTGCTGAAGTGATGAAAAAAGTGCTGATAAGGAAGATGGCAAGCAAAGACAGCACTATTGATAACGGGAAATTTTCAAAGACTGCAAATAAAGCGATCTCCATGCCGTTCTCGTTCATCGTATCCATGATTGGCGTATTTTCAAAGAATTCGAGGAAAATACCAGTCCCTCCGAATACTGAAAACCATAATGCACCGAATAATGTTGGTACAGCAAGGACGCCGATGACAAACTCCCTGATGGTCCTGCCTTTTGAAATCCGGGCAATGAAGGTTCCCACAAATGGAGCCCAGGCAATCCACCATGCCCAATAGAAAATAGTCCAATCCTGGAACCATGTCAGTTCCTGATCAAACGGGCTGAGCCTGAAGCTCATGGAAGGCAGATTCTGCAAGTAAGAACCGATGGTAGTGGTGAATAGATCCATAATAAAATTGGTCGGCCCTACAAACAGCATGAATAACAGCAGAAGTATAGCCAGGATGATATTAAGATTACTCAAGTATTTGATGCCTTTATTAAGACCTGTCTGGGCCGATAGCATAAATAAAACCGTGACAACGGCTATAATGATCATCTGTGTCCCTATGCCGTTGCTGATGCCGCTGAACACGTGTGACAGGCCGCCGCTGATTTGAATGGCTCCGAGTCCCAGTGAAGTGGCTACACCGAAGACCGTTGCAAATACTGCGATAAAATTAATCAGGATGCCAAGCAAACCGTCGACTTTATCCCCAAAGATGGGGCGAAGAACGGAGCTGATGACTCCAGGAGCCCCTTTCCTGAACTGGAAGTAAGCCAAAGCGAGGGCTATCACTGCATAGATGGCCCAAGGATGGAGTCCCCAGTGGAAAAAGGAGTATCTCATGGCTGTTCTGGCTGAATCCGGCGTTTCTCCGTCGCCGAATGGCGGATCGAAATAATGATACATAGGCTCTGCAGATCCCCAGAATACAAGGCCTATCCCCATTCCTGCACTGAACAGCATCGCAAACCAGGTTAAATAACCGAATTCGGGCTGCTCATTATCTTTCCCTAAACGAATGTTTCCATACTTAGTGAAAATAAGTATAACCGCAAAAATCAAAAAGATTGAGGCTGACAGCATATAAAACCAGCCAAATTTCTCAAGGATGAATCCTTGAACATTTTGTGTGACAACGTCTAAATTTGCATTCGGCAATATTCCTTTTGGAATAAGCCCCCAGATAATAAATAATACAGTTACGATAACTGATACCCAAAAAACTGGTGTCAGTTTCTTCATCCAATCCCTCCAAATCAAATCATACACATATGCAGGCTCAGCCATTACTAATGAATGGGCTGCAGTTTTATGTTTAGAAAATAGTATAGTGTGGAAACAGTGGTTTAGGGAAAACAGCAGATAGAAATACATTACGGATAAAAAGGGGGAGTTATTTCGATTGTCTACCAGTTACAAACCATTTTCTATATTAACATTTTATAAGTATAATAAAAAGCATAATGCTTATTGGAGGGGTAATGATGTATAAAAAAACTGCCAGCATGGTACTGTCTGTCATGTTGCTTTCTGCATGCGGTGCAGGCGGAGAAGCAGGCGAAGATAAGGGAGAAGAACCTAAAGATACCGTTGAAACGGCCAAAGATGAAGGAAGCACCAATGCAGAAAAAGCTGCTGAAATTGAAGAAGCAAGTGATTCAGAAGCAGAGGAAACCGGTTCTCAGGAGGAACAGCCGGCTGAAACTGAGGATAAAGAGCCATTATACCGCATCAATGAAAATAACTGGACCATTGAGCCGCTGGCAGATGCGAACAAAAAAGTGGTGCTCCTTACCATTGACGATGCGCCTGATAAACATGCCGTAGAGATGGCCAAAACGCTGCACCGGCTCGGTGTTAAAGCCATATTTTTTGTGAACGGGCATTTTCTGGATACCCCGGAGGAAGAAGAAAAATTGAAAGAGATACATAATCTTGGCTTTCCAATAGGGAACCATACATACAGCCACAGCAACTTAAAGGAAATTTCCCCGGCACAGCAAAAGGAAGAAGTGCTGAAATTAAATAAACGTGTAGAGGAAATCATCGGGGAAAAACCGCGGTTTTTTAGGGCTCCTTTTGGAATAAATACCGATGCAAGCAGGGAGGCTGCTGCAGCGGAAGGAATGGAGCTCATGAACTGGACATATGGATATGATTGGGAAAAGGACTACCAGAACAAAGAGGCTTTGACGGACATTATGGTCAATTCCCCTTATCTGACCGACGGGGCCAATCTGCTGATGCATGACAGAGATTGGACAAATGCGGCGCTGGAAGGCATTGTAAAAGGACTGCAGGCAAAAGGTTATGAAATGGTCGATCCTGAAAGAATCCAAACAGCTTTATAAAGCAGAAAAAGAGCGGCATCCGAGTGCCGCTCTTTCTCTTTATCTTCTTTCATTCCCTTTAAATAATCTGGTTATTATAGTAGTGACTGCGAAAAAGAGCAGAAAATAACTCAGCTCTGTCAACACGAGGGGCGTTAGCTTGTAGTTTGTTTCTTTTTCCAGCGGAGATTCAAATTGTATAACCACCGGATATGCATCCGCCTGCTCTGGCAGGTAGCTGGTCTGCTCGGCAAAAGGGAAAGGACCCCCGAATAGAAGATTCTGTGTTAATGAATCCGGCTTGTCTTCCAGCCTCGCATCAAAAATGAAAGGGGACACAAAAGTAAAAGCCAGACTGACTATCGTAATGATTAGCACTCTTTTCTTCAAGCTGACAACTCCTTAATACCTGAAAACTTTCATTCAACGAACCTATATTATCATACCTTATTATTTTCGCCCGTTAAAGTACATAATTCTGCCGTTGAACAGCTGCAGTTCAGCCTGGAGTTTTTTTGCTAAAAATCTGCAGAACTCATTTGCTTTGCTTTTGTCGCCCATTGCAGCATTTTCCGGCAAGGTAAGCTGTATATAGGACTGAATCCGGTCTGTACGATCAGCATCCTGTACAGTTTCTGTACCTACTCCTATTAGTATCGTATTATAACGGTCATCCACAGATTTCAGCCAGAACCATTTTCCGTCTCCTTGTGCATGTTCCTTTATTTCATAAGGAAAGGCTGCTCTGCTGTATCCCCAGTCAACCTGATCGCCGGTTTTTGCTGTTATTGACTTATAATATTCAAGTAAATCTTTTACCTCCTCGAGTGTAATTGTTTCCTGTCGTGCTGTTTTTACCAATTTTATGTAAGCACTGCTTGACATGAAGGATCCTCCTTTTAAAAAGCAGAATATTTCGATTTTATTTTATCATTTTTGGGGAGTGCTGTAACCTTTCAGGAGATATTGTTAGGCAATTATTCTTTCCTCTCACGAAAAAGGAATAAAAATAGGCAATATCACGCAAAATGTGTCATACAATTTAGGCTTGAAATTTTAATAATGTTATATTATTATTGATTTAGATAAAATGAAACGCTTTCAAAACCAAATTCAGCGAAAAAGGGGATTGAAAAGATGGGCACAATTGTATGTCAGGATTGCAATTCAACAATCGATCACTTTGAAGATGAAAAGGTAACGGTTCTGTATGCAAAATGCAGCTGCAGAAAAGGCGGACAAAAAGAGAAAAGCAATTAAATCTGCATTAAGATTGTTCTTATAGAAGAAAGCATGCAAAAAATGCATGCTTTCTTTTTTACTGTTTAGGAATTTATAATTAGTAAGCCTTGTGGATTATTATCAATTCTTGATCCACGTCCATCAGCTGCGCCGAGGTCACAAGCCAAACCTCCCAAAATGGCAAAGAACGCCTTTCCGGGAGGTTCGTCTTGAGGCCCCCAGTAAGCTGGTCATGCAGACGTTGCCACAGGACGTGGCGTTTTTAGTCTGCGTTCCTTAAGGGGTGATCAAGGCGCCTGCGCTTTTGTTTAATATTCTTACCTGATCGCTTTATGCTCTTTTATCACACGCAGGAATTTAAAGTCATAGTCCTCTGGTCCCTGGACAGGCAGTCCTGCCTCCATATTTGTTTTAATATAGACGAGATTGTCTTTCGTGATGATTTCCCCTGGAATGAAGATGGGGATTCCAGGAGGGTAGACCATAATAAATTCTGCAATAATGCGCCCTTCAGATTCGTCAAAAGGGACAAGTTCAGTTTCAGCATAAAAAGCATCCCGGGGCGTTAATGAAAGCACCGGTATATTAGGCAGCATGACCTTTGCATCTTTGCGTTCGGTTTCTTGAAGGCCGCCTGCAGATAATTCCCTGAGTGCCGCAAGAAGGGCATCTGCCTCTTGTTTCGTATCTCCTGGCGTAATGATGCAGAGGATGTTATATAAATCCGATAGCTCGACCTCGATATTAAACTTCTCGCGGAGCCATTTTTCTACATCATATCCAGTTACATTCAGTTCCTTCACAGAGATGATCAGCTTGGTCGGATCATAGTCATAAGCCGCCCTGGTTTCAAGGATTTCTTCACCGACACAGTAGAGGCGGTCAATCCCATTGATTTCTTTCCTGATATACTGGGCCAGGTCTATAGTCCGCTCAATCAGCTCTTTCCCCTCTGTTGCGAGCCTTCTTCTTGCAACATCAAGAGACGCAAGGAGCAGATAGGAAGTGGAAGTCGTTGTCAGCATGCTTAGAATCGACTGGACGCGCTTAGGGGAAACAAGATTTCCTTTGACATTTAGAATGGAACTTTGCGTCATCGATCCGCCTAATTTATGGACACTGGTAGCGGCCATATCTGCGCCCGCCTGCATCGCTGACATCGGCAGGCCTTCATGAAAATGAATGTGAACGCCATGTGCCTCATCCACAAGGACCGGCACTTCATAGGAATGAGCGATTTCGACAATCTCCTTCAGGTTTGCTGATATGCCGAAATAAGTAGGGTTGATGACCAGCACACCTTTAGCATCCGGATGCTGGCTAAGCGCCTTTTCTACAGAATCTGTGGTGATTCCATGCGATATTCCCAGGTTTTCATCAACCTCCGGGTGGATGAAAATGGGGGTCGCACCGGAGAATACAATAGCCGACATAACAGATTTATGAACATTTCTTGGGACGATGATTTTGTCTCCAGGGCCGCAGACTGCCATGACCATCGTCATGATCGCTCCGCTGGTTCCCTGAACTGAAAAGAATGTATGGTCTGCACCAAATGCTTCTGCAGCCAGATCCTGCGCCTGCTTGATGATTCCTTTTGGCTGGTGGAGATCATCAAGGGGGCCGATGTTGATCAAGTCGATTGACAGGGCATTATCCCCAATGAATTCACGGAACTCAGGGTCAATTCCCGCCCCTTTTTTATGGCCGGGTATATGAAACTGAATAGGGTTCTTTTTTGCATGTGCCAGTAAACCGCTGAATAACGGTGTTTCAGATTGTAGCAACTATTCCCACACCTCTTTAATCAATGTCGTTAATATACTTATAAAACAAATGAATTATAGCATTAAAGCATATGGATGCAAAGCGATTCTAGCCGGTATCAGCAGGCAAATTTGGAGAGCGGCTGAACATATGCCTTTTTTGTAGCATTCGATCAAATCCGGTTGGCTATTCGCCGGCCGCCCAAACAGCCAATTTCCAGTTTCCTGCCTGTTAAAAAAGGAATTTTCAGCAGCTGTCCCGAATTATTTGAAGTAGAATCGAGAAGGAAAAGGAGAGACGTAAATGAAATGGCAGACAAGAGTAACGGAATTATTGGAGATACAGTACCCGATCATTCAGGGAGGCCTTGCCCATCTTGCATATTCTGAGCTTGCCGGAGCTGTTTCCAATGCAGGCGGGCTGGGTCAGATAACGGCCATGTCGCTGCCTTCACCGGAGGAGCTTAAGAAGGAAATCAGAAAGGTCAAGAAAATAACGGAAAGGCCTTTTGGCGTCAATTTTGCCATCGGGCAGCACGGCAGGCCATTTGAAGACTTCCTCGAAGCAGCGCTTCAGGAGGGTGTCCCTGTCATCTCCATGACGGGCGGGAATCCTGCCCCGATTTTTGAAATGCTGAAGGGGTCGGATGTCAAAAAGCTTGTGCTTGTGGCGGCAAGAAGGCAGGCTGTTAAAGCAGAGGAACTTGGCGCGGATGCCGTAATGGTTGTCGGGCAGGAAGGGGGAGGGCATCTTGGAAGGACAGATACCGGAACGATGGTGCTTGTTCCCCAGGTTTCAGATGCTGTGTCGATTCCTGTGATCGCCTCTGGCGGGATTGGCGACGGAAGGGGCCTGATGGCTGCCTTGAGCCTTGGTGCGGAAGGAATTGAAATGGGCACTAGATTTGTGGCAACAGAGGAATGCGTGCATGCTTCAAAGCTGTATAAAGAAAAGCTTGTCGGGGGCTCGGAAAACGACACACTCGTCATTAAACGTTCGATCGGGGCACCGGCGAGGGTCATTGCCAATTCATGGGCAAATAGGATTTTGGAAATTGAAAGGAATAATGGAAGTTATGAAGAACTGAAGGATTATATAAGCGGGCAGGCAAACAAGCGCTATATCCATAATGGCTCTGAAGATGAAGGATTTGCCTGGGCAGGGCAGGTGATGGGCCTGATCAGGGATATTCCTTCAGCGGGAGATCTTGTCAGCAGGATAATCAAAGAAGCAGAAGATATCCGGCGCTCATGGGCAGACTGGGACTAGAATTGCAAAATTTTCTTGTACTGGTTAAAATCAGCTAAGATGCTTGAAGAGGAGTGAACATCTTTGGAATATCAGTATCCAATCGACCCGGATTGGTCGACAGAAGAAATTGTAGACGTGATAAAGTTCTTTGAAAGCGTTGAAGCCGCTTATGAAAAAGGGGTCGACAGGGAGATCCTTATGGATTCCTACCGCCGCTTTAAAGAGATTGTACCAGGCAAGGCTCAGGAAAAGACAGTCTGCAGCGAATTTGAAGAGACAAGCGGGTATTCGCCATACCGTTCCGTCAAAGCAGCCAAAAAGGCAAAAGCCGGAGATAAAGTTAAAATGAAGTGAACAAAAGAACCTGCATCGATCAGATGCAGGTTCTTTTGGCAGTTTGGGCGTCTGGAGCTGTTTATGCCATTTTGTATAGGGGTAATAGATTTTTAAATACAGAATCAGCTTTCTGCAGGAATTCCTCAGAGCTGAGCTTGATGGCTTCTTCACGCGGTATGTTGACACCGCAGAGGATTTCCGCCTTTTTAACGTTTTCCAGGCGGTCGAACATGGCCTCAAGGTCTTCCTTGTCCAGGGAATTGTGAGAAACGGCGCCAGGCTTTGTGTGATCTCCTGACCATACATAGCTGCCGGGGATGCTGCTGTAAATTTCGCTTAAGTTTTTCTTTAATGCGGCCCCGAGTTCCTTTTTGTTGGGCGCTTCGTAAATGGTGGCAAACCAAATGAATACATGGCTTTCCCATAATCCGATCTGAAAATGGGGGAGCATTTTATATCCTCTTGGATTAGCCGCAAAGGCAACCCAGGTATCATTTGGCGGATTGATTGTCCTTCTGGCATGCTTGGCAACATGGGGATGCATTTCATCTCCTGTAAGAGCTGATAAGCCCGGTGCAAAATAGCTGCCCAGCTCTTCAAGCTTTGGACGGATATTTTCTTTTAAACTATCCATTCTTTCTTCCAGTCCATCTATTTTAAAAACATCGAAGTCTGCGTTGGAAAAGCCGCTGAATGGCATATGTATAACCTCCTGCTGATTTTGGCAACATTGTAGCACAGGGCAGGGAAAAGAGGAAATGAACAGCTTCGGACCTATTTATTTACAGACAATGGGTATCTGCACAATTTTGTTGCAACTGCTTTGAGGCCCTCATATTATAATAAAAAAGATATCTGAAAATTCAACCAAAATCGGAAGGGGTGCAAGATTCATGAAACAATTGATGAATTCTGTGAAGAAAAAAGCCGGTGAAAAGGAAAGAACCGCCGTACTGAGGCTTGAAATGGATTATGAACTGGCGACGCTTTTTGAAGCAATGGGCGAAAATAATGAGAGTGTCAAAATCAGATCAAAACAAAAGCTCGAAAGGATACGTGAAGAGCTGGTTAGGCTTAAAGCTCTGTAAGTGAAAGGCTCCGGCAATTATTCGAATATATATATAAAGTTCCATTTAAAAAGGAGAAAAAATGTCAGAATGGTCAACTGAATACATCTATAGGAAATAAAAACGGGCTCCCGGGAATATGGCTGGAGTCCGTTTAATATTTTTCCGGAAGGGAAAAAAGAATGATATTGCTTAATAGAGTGGTGCGGGGGGACGCTATGCTTGAGAAGTTCCTGCATTTCCGATAATCTTATCATTAATATACGGCCGGGCCCCTGGGGGCAGTCAGCTGGAGCCCGGCCTTTACGGAGGAAAGAGAAATGATGAACTGGGATCATATTGATGAAAAAGCAAAAGAATGGGTTAAAGAAGCCGGGAAGCGGATCAAGGATTCTTTTAAGAAAACGCTGACCATTGAAACGAAATCCAACCGCAATGATCTTGTGACTGACATCGACCAGGCCACCGAGCAGTTCTTTATTAAAAAAATCAATGATACATATCCTGAGCACCGCATTTTTGGCGAAGAAGGATTTGGCGACAAAATAGAGGATCTGGATGGAGTAGTATGGATCATTGACCCGATTGATGGAACGATGAATTTTGTTCATCAGCAAAGGAATTTCGCCATTTCAATCGGGATATATGAAGATGGGGTTGGAAAAATCGGCCTTATTTACGATGTGGTCCATGATGAGCTTTATCATGCTTTCCAGGGAAAAGGCGCCTATCTGGACGATATGCAAATTCCTAGACTTAAAGAAGCAAGTGTCCAGGATGCAATCATAGGGCTGAATGCGACCTGGGTCACTGAAAACAAACGGATCGACCCCAGCCTGCTGGCTCCGCTTGTCAGGGATGTGAGAGGCACCCGTTCATACGGTTCTGCCGCTATTGAAATGGCCTATGTTGCAACAGGCCGCATCGATGCATATATTTCACTGAGGCTGGCCCCTTGGGACTTCGCTGGAGGAAATATCCTCATAACCGAATTGGGAGGCAAAGCCACTACCCTTAAAGGGGAAGACCTGAACCTGTTAGAGCAAAGCTCAGTTTTCATCTGCAAGCCTGGCCTGCATGAAAAGATCCTGAGGGACTATTTGCATAATGGCAGCTGGTGAGATCAGCTCAAGGAGCCTTTCAGCCGGTGACTATGCTTTTTTTCAATTACTGGCTGACCATTCAGCAGAATGGATGGTGCATGAGACACAGGGGAGAGGTATTGAGGAATATATAGAGGAATATTCGGAACTAAATGGAGAATGGAGAGTGTGGGAAAAGGATGGTGAAAGGGCGGGTATTACCTTCCACGTAACAAGGGCCCCTTCAAACCACAAGCCTTGGATCGGGACTCTCCTCGTTGATCCGGACAGAAGGGGGGCAGGCATTGGCCGCGGGATCATCTCGGCAATTGCGGAAGAATTGTCTGCAGAGCATAAAGCAGTATTTGCCGCTGTTCCTGCGAGTGAATACGGCTGGGTGGAGTTTCTTTCGGAGAGCGGCTTTGAGCAGTATAAGTCCGAAAAAGATGAAGGAGGCAAAGAGCACCTCCTTTTACTGAGGCCTCTTCAGGCATGAAGTGCATCAGACTAAGAAAACGCAAGCCCCCTGGCCGTCCTAAAAGGAACACAGACTAAGGGCGCCACCCCATGCGGCAGCGTCATGGCCAGCTTCCTGTGACCTCGAGGGGGCAGGCGCTGTTAGACGGTAGCCAACTTCAGAAAAATACTTTCTTATCCTTTAAAAAAGAAGCCGGCTCCCCAATGGGCCGGCTTCTTCGCTGGTTCTATGTTTATAATAACCCGTTTTCGCGCATTTTCTTCTTTGTTTTAAACCCGAAGCCCATCACAAGCACAAGGGCTGCAATGCAGGCCAATACGCCGAATACGCTTTTCTCGGCAATCGATATGCCGACACCCATGATGCAGGCTGCGGCTGCCACGGCAAAGAATAATAAAGGCCACTTAATGTTTTTCAAAAGAATCCACCTCCCAAAAGTTTAACCGGAACCAGGCATCTGAAGAGTCACTTAAAATATACGCAAGCCCAGGATTGAACAATGAAAATGTATATGAAGCCCAGTCTTAAGGTATAGTGTAGATATGTGTTCTTTTCTTTAAAATATATTTTACACAAAAAACTTTTAGTTTACCACTGTCATTATGGTATAATGTTTTAGTTGTGATTGTTTATAAAGCTTTAAAATAAATTAGCTTAGAATATAGCTAGGAGTGAATTTTTTGAAAATCAGAGAAGATCTTCGCAATATCGCGATTATTGCCCACGTTGACCACGGAAAAACAACACTTGTTGACCAGCTGCTGAAGCAGTCAGGAACTTTCCGGACTAATGAGCATGTGGAAGAACGTGCGATGGATTCCAATGACCTTGAAAGAGAGCGCGGAATTACCATCCTGGCTAAAAATACAGCCATCCAGTACAAAGATACAAGGATCAATATCCTCGATACACCGGGCCACGCTGACTTTGGCGGCGAGGTTGAGCGTATCATGAAAATGGTTGACGGTGTTCTGCTTGTTGTCGACGCATATGAAGGCTGTATGCCGCAGACGCGCTTTGTATTGAAAAAAGCGCTTGAACAGAATCTGACTCCAATTGTTGTTGTCAACAAAATTGACCGTGACTTTGCACGTCCCGCTGAAGTAATCGACGAAGTCATTGACCTGTTCATCGAGCTTGATGCCAATGAAGAACAGCTTGAGTTCCCTGTCATTTATGCATCTGCCATCAATGGAACAGCAAGTACAAATCCTGAAAAGCAGGATGAAAACATGCAGTCCCTTTATGATGCGATTGTAGACCATATTCCTGCACCGGTTGATAACAGTGAAGAACACCTTCAATTCCAGGTTGCCCTTCTTGACTATAACGACTATGTCGGAAGAATCGGAATCGGCCGTGTTTTCCGCGGAACCATGCAGGTTGGCCAGCAGGTTGCACTCATGAAGCTTGACGGAAGTGTAAAACAATTCCGTGTAAGCAAAATATTTGGCTTCTTCGGTCTGAAGCGCCAGGAAATCCAGGAAGCGAAGGCAGGCGACCTGATCGCCGTTTCCGGAATGGAAGATATCAATGTAGGGGAAACCGTTACACCTGTTGAGCATCAGGAAGCCCTTCCTGTCCTCCGCATCGACGAGCCCACACTGCAGATGACATTCCTGGTCAATAACAGTCCATTCGCAGGAAGAGAAGGCAAATTTGTTACATCACGTAAAATTGAAGAAAGGCTTCGTGCCCAGCTTCAGACAGATGTAAGTCTTCGGGTTGAGAACACTGAATCACCGGATGCGTGGGTCGTGTCAGGGCGCGGTGAGCTTCATCTATCCATCCTGATTGAAAATATGAGACGTGAAGGCTATGAACTTCAGGTATCAAAGCCAGAGGTCATCGTAAAAGTAATCGACGGCGTAAGATGCGAGCCTGTTGAGCGCGTCCAGATCGATGTTCCTGAGGAGCATACTGGTTCAATTATGGAATCAATCGGTGCCCGCAAAGGCGAAATGCTTGATATGATCAATAACGGCAGCGGCCAGGTCCGCCTGATCTTTAACGTTCCTGCGCGCGGCCTGATCGGCTATACAACAGAATTCCTGACGCTTACACGCGGATATGGAATCATTAACCATTCCTTTGACAGCTATCAGCCAATGGCACAGGGCCAGGTCGGCGGAAGGCGCCAGGGTGTTCTTGTATCCATGGAAAGCGGAAAAGCCTCTACCTACGGAATCATGCAAGTTGAAGACAGAGGAATCATCTTCCTGGAAGCCGGAACAGAAATCTATGAAGGCATGATCGTTGGAGAACATACTCGTGAGAATGACATCACTGTCAATATCACGAAAGTAAAACAGGCTACCAATATCCGTTCTGCCAATAAAGACCAGACTGCCACTATGAAGAAGCCGCGGATCATGACGCTTGAAGAAGCGCTTGAATATCTGAATGATGATGAGTACTGCGAAGTGACTCCGGAATCCATCCGCCTCCGCAAGAAAATTCTGGATAAGAACGAACGCGAACGGATTGCTAAAAAGAAGAAATACGCTGAAACGAACTAAGGCTTTATAAGGAGGAGAGCAATATGAATGTTGCTGAACGCCTGTCTTTTTTCGCTGCGTTATATAAAGTGGACGAGAATCCCGAGCTGGGCATGTGGCTGCTTTATATAACCATCATTCTTTTATGTGTAGTCGTATTCAAACTCGGATTCGCCAAAAAGCTCCCGCTGGCTAAGTCAGCTGTTATCTATTTGTTTTTGATTCTGGGCTGTACGGTCCTCACCTTTTTGGGAGTTTTCCTTCCAATCGGGGAGGGGCTGGTGGTTGCCGCCCTTATCCTGATCATCTATAAAATCAGGCTGCATCAGCAGAAAAAACAGGAAGCAGGGATATAGCAGCGGGGAGGCGGGTCGATATGATGAAATCTACGCAGGATTCAATCTATAATTGGCTTACGATTAAGGTTGTGTGTGATGCGCGGCCGGAGGATACTGCAGCTGCAGATACGGAAGCAATGTTCAAAGCCATTCTGACTGAGGACTTAAAGCTTTCTGAGATTGAGGCTGTTAAAGAAGCTGATTTTTACACTGTCTTTTTTACAGATAAAAATGAAAGAAGAAGCTTCCGTTTTCCGGCTGAGCTGATCGATGTTATGCTGGACCAAATCAATGAAGAGCCGGAGAAATACCCGAACTTCCCATTATAAGAAAAACCCGCTTCCCATCAGGGCAAGCGGGTTTTTCTTATTCCCAGCCAAAAGAAGCTGGCGAGGACAATGCTGTAGAGTATATGTCCTGCTGTCCATAAACCGAATGCCATCATGTCACCCGGGAGCGGTACCTGCCGCTCTGCCAGCAGGGAGAGTGGAAAATAGAGCAGGAGGGCAGGAAAAGTGATGGCAAACGACCATATAAAGCATCCCCGCAGTGTAGGGCATTTTCCGGCCTGCAGAATAAGCATCAGGCAAAAGCTTAACAGCAGAGAAAACAGGAGATGAAAAAAGAATTCAGATGCCCCGCTCCAGCGAATATCTCCCAGCACGGGAATAAAATCGATATTCAGAAGCAGCACATACACTTTCTTGCCGGTCAATGTTTCAGCGGCCTTTAGGAATAATCCCAAAAAAATGCCTGCTCCTGCCCCGGAGGCAAGGGCGGTTTTTACCATTCCTCTTCTTCCGTGCGGCTCCGGTAAAGCTTAAAATTGCCTGTGGCGGCCCTTTGGTTGGTCTTTTCCGTTATTCTTTCTTCGCACGGCTTGCACATATACGTATGGATTGGCCGGTTACGCAGGCGTTTTGCCTGGAATGATTCATTTTCAATCGATTCTATCTTATCGCAAAGCACACATTTTACTCTCATAATGACACCCCGATTTATTAATAGTAGTTGAATGATCAGAAGAATGAAGCACTGGTCATCGTTGCCAGCCCTCAGCCTATTTTTCAGCCGAACAGAAAAGCTGCTTATCTATATTGCTTATTTATATTATAGTACAGTTTGGCAAGAGTTTCGAATTAGATTGCACCGGGGGCAGAGCATCTGGGAACGGGTTCTTGAAAGTTGGGGAAAGTCATACTATTATAGGACTAAGAGGAGGGGAAAGTAATGGCAAATCAAGTTGAGCCAAGGCTGATCAAGCCCTTATTCGATGAGCTTCAGCAGGAGCGGTTTGTTACTCTCGCAACAGTAGACCATGAAACAGGCGGCCCGAATGTGAATGCTATATCATGGGTCCTGGCAAAGGATGAAGAAACGATCTGCTTTGCTATTGACAGCAGATCAAGGATTATTGAAAATATCAAGAGCAACAGGCATGCCGTCATCAATATCATTGCCAATGAATCTACATACTCCATCCAGGGAGAAGCGGCAGTGAAGCTGGAAAGAATGGAATCTGTCCCCCTCAAGCTGGCACTTGCAGAACTAAAAATCAGTGAAGTAAGGGATGTCATGTTTTATGGATCAAAAATGACAG
Source organism: Bacillus infantis (assembly GCF_020171945.1). Taxonomy (GTDB): domain Bacteria; phylum Bacillota; class Bacilli; order Bacillales; family Cytobacillaceae; genus Bacillus_AB; species Bacillus_AB infantis_A. The sequence goes on from NZ_JAIVAP010000012.1 coordinate 60,716, forward strand.
CTGATCCCCAATATGATAAAACGTATGACAAAACAGCAGCAGAGAGGCTCGATCAGCAGGTGATGGAGGCCATGAAAAAAGCTTAGTCGCGGGACTAAGCTCTTTTTTTTTTACAGAAAAACATCTCTTTAATCTTTATGGTAATTAGATTGCTTCTGCTGCTTATCTTCGAGCTGGGAACGTTCAGCCTCGTTAAGCTTATTCTTTGGCTCCTCGGTCGCATCCTTTGGCTGGGGATCTGTGATATCCCCGGGAACTTCCGGCATGATTCTCCCCGTGATATCTGCGAGTTCATTCAGTATCCCCTTGATCGGACGGCCGTTTTGAATATCCTGTCCGACTTCCCTGATCCTGGCATTCATATCCGGGTCTGCTACTACAAGCGCCCTTGCCCCATGAGGGTCGTTGCGCAGGCTTTCTGTAACAGAATATTTGATGGAACCCACTTCAGATCTGTCTATGTCTTTATCCACATCAATTCCTACAATGGCATATCCTGCGAAAACCACAGCCGCTGCATCTATGACATTTGGCACCCTTTCTGCCAGATCAACAAGATGCCTTGAGATTTCCTGTTCAGATTCCCTGCTGTCATTCGTTATGGTGCTGTTTTTAACATTCACCAGATCCCGGCTGCCGTCATCTGCTGATTGGCTGTTCGATGCACAGCCTGCCAGCATTGAAACAGCAGCTAAACATCCAAGCAATTTCTTCAATCTAAGCACCTCCATTTAATTCTTAGTCCAGGTTTTCCGGGTGCTGGAATCCACATGCCCGGAAAGTTCTTCGTAAGGATTATTCTGCAAAAATTCGTCTATCTTTATGCAGGAAAACATATAGTTTACCAAGGCTTGTTTCTTAAAGCTTATGATTGCTTCTTCAAGCCAGTCGATAGGCAGGCCCAAGACAGCGAAATATAAGCCCTTAAAGAAACATTCAGTTTGACCTACAAGGAGCAGGAGGCATCATATTGACAAAAATATATGTATTGGATACCAATGTCCTGCTGCAGGACCCGCATTCTATCTTTTCTTTTGAAGACAATGAAGTAGTCATCCCGGCAGTTGTCCTGGAAGAGGTTGACTCTAAGAAACGATATATGGACGAGGTCGGAAGAAATGCAAGACAGGTTTCGAGGCTGATTGACAATCTGAGGGAAACCGGCAAGCTGCATGAAAGGATACAGCTTGAAAATGGCGGGGGGCTTAGAATTGAACTGAATCACCGATCCTTTCATGAACTGCAGGAAATATTCATTGAAAAAACAAATGACAACCGGATCCTTGCAGTCGCAAAGAATCTTTCGCTGGAAGAAGAGACTAAGGAAAACGGCCGCCCGGTCATACTTGTCAGCAAAGATGCTTTAGTGAGGGTAAAGGCGGACGCAATCGGGCTTCAGACAGAGGACTTCCTGAGTGACAGGGTGGTTGAGAATGACCATATTTATACGGGTTTTCTTGAGGTGTATGTAAGCATCGATCTTTTGGGAAGATTTTATGAGAAAGGGGAGGTGCCGCTCGCTGATATAGCCAATCACCCTTTTTATCCCAACCAGTTCATTATCATGAAAGATGCACTGGGCACGTCATCGTCTGCCATAGGCATTGTAGACCAGGCGGGGAAAAAAGCCAGGAAGCTTGTGTTTGACGGAGACCATATCTGGGGAATCCGACCGCGCAATGTCCAGCAGACAATGGCCGCTGAACTCCTTCTCCGCAAGGATGTGCCGCTGGTGACGCTGGTTGGAAAAGCAGGAACAGGGAAGACACTGCTCGCTCTTGCAGCAGGCCTGATGCAGACTGAGGATTTTGGAGAATACAAAAAGCTGCTGGTGGCAAGGCCAATCGTTCCAGTAGGCAAGGATATCGGCTATCTGCCGGGGGAAAAAGAAGAAAAATTAAGGCCGTGGATGCAGCCGATTTACGATAATTTGGAATATCTATTCAATGCCAAGAAACCGGGCGAGCTTGATGCCATCCTTGCAGGGATGGGGTCGATCGAGGTCGAGGCGCTCACATATATAAGGGGGAGAAGCGTCCCTGATCAGTACATCATCATAGATGAAGCCCAAAACCTTACCAAGCATGAAGTAAAAACAATCCTTACCCGGGTGGGGGAAGGAAGCAAGATTGTCCTGATGGGAGATCCGGAACAGATCGATCATCCGTATCTTGACGCCTTCAATAATGGACTTACTTATGTGGTGGAAAAATTCAAGGACCAAAAGATCTCAGGACATACTAAGCTCATTAAAGGGGAAAGGTCTGGCCTGGCACAACTGGCGGCTGATCTTTTGTAAGAGGCATATCAGGCAAGCTAAAGCCAGCATAGCAGTATGATTATCCCGGTTATCCTTCTGCGGCACCAGAAAAGGGAAACTTGAGCCGCTATATCAGGAAGAAGAGCCCAGACGTCCCTTTTGAAACATACTTCTATAGCACAAGAGCTGTTAACGCACAGCAGAATGTGAAGCTTAAGCGCATAATTGAAGAGGGAGGAGCATCCCGGCTCCCCCCTCCTGGCTGATAATTCAGCGAATGATGAATTGCTTTATGTGCTTTAACGGATTTTCCTTATTGCTTCCGTCACCGTAATAGACGTGAACAGGGCCGTCCTCTTTCAGCGGCTTGCCGTTCAGGGAATAGCCGAGGATCAGATTTTCAGCAGTTTCCAGCGGCATTTCCACCTCGCCGTCACCGGCAGAGATGACAAAGGAAGAGGCATCCTCCGCAGGTTCGGCATTTTTAAGGAAAGGCTTCAAAGGAATGCCGAAAGTACCGTTCAGCACCTTTTCCTTCTCGAATTTTTTTTCGGTTTTCAGTGTCGGGGGATGGACAGCACCCTCCATGATTTCCCTGTCCCAATGCTTTGAGACTGATTTCGTATACTCTTCAAGCTCATCCTTTTTGATGGCATCAGCGTGGAAGAATTCTGTCAGGTCTACCCTTCGATCATCAAATATCCATACACCGGGATCAAGTGTGATCTCAAATTTCACTTTTCCTTTTATCAAAATGATATTGTCCATAGCTAGCTACCTCCTGTATGTACCTTCTTAAATTATACCTATTTTTGTCTGTGAAAGATACTATGGGACCCTCACACAGGAAGCCCTTATTAGCGAGGGGCTGGTATTTATCCCCGCATGTGCAGCTTTCCCCTTATATGTCTTGCATTTTTGCCTTCTTAAGTATAAAATTTATAGATAGATAATCGCTCGGAAACGGGGGGATCCATGTTGGCGTCAGAACTGATAGTCGATCATCAAGAAAAAGCCAATGCCTTGCTTAAGGCGGACGCTGATAAAATATTAAAGCTTATTAAAGTGCAGATGGATAATCTGACAATGCCCCAGTGCCCTTTGTATGAGGAAGTGCTTGATACGCAGATGTTCGGTTTATCCCGTGAAATAGATTTTGCCGTCCGGCTCGGGCTCATCGAGGAAAAGACAGGCAAAGCCATCCTGGGAGAGCTTGAAAAAGAACTCTCCATCCTGCATGAAGCTTCATTAAGAAAATAAATGTAAAAAACTCAAACTTTCTTTTAACACAAGGGTTTGAGTTTTTTTGTACATGCTGCGGTAAAGAAAAGAGTGGAGCATATTTTTTAAATAGTATGACATAATTCTTATGTTTGATGAATTAATATGTTACATTAAAATTAACATTTCTTTACTTCAATGCAGGAATCTCCTTTCTATAGTAGAATAGGTAATACAACGCAGAAGATGAGGAAGAGGTTGGATGTTCAAAAAAATATTAAAATCATACGATTACACATTGATTGCTGTCGTCGTTATGCTGGCATTATTCGGGCTGATTATGATTTACAGTGCAAGTATGGTAACGGCCGTCCAAAGGTACGGCTTTGAAAGCGACCACTTCTATCAAAGACAGAAGATCTATCTTTTTGGGGCAGCCTTAGTATTTATTTTTACAGCGCTTTTCCCTTATAAGGCGCTTATCAGCAATAAAATCCTTGTTCCGATGGTTTTCGGTTCATTGATCGGCCTAGGGGCTTTGTTTGTATTCGGCCATGTAGCAGGGAATGCGCAAAGCTGGTTTAAACTCGGGCCGTTGAGTCTCCAGCCTTCAGAGTTTGTTAAGATTTTTGTTATTATTTACTTATCGGCCGTTTATGCAAAGAAACAGAGCTATATCGACCAGTTCAATAAAGGGGTCGTCCCCCCTCTGGTATATTTGATCCTGGTCTGCATGCTTGTGGCTGTGCAGCCGGATTTTGGGACAGCGGCAATCATTTTCCTGATATCGGCAACGATTATCCTGAGTTCCGGCATGAGCTACAAAAACATATTTAAGCTGTGCCTGATTGCCTTTATCATTGCACTCCCATTTATCCTGATTATGAATGACAAGCTCTTCTCTGATGTACAAATGGCCAGGATCCAGGTTCTTCAGGATCCTTTTGCTGATGCCCAGGATGAGGGGTATCATCTTGTCAACTCCTTTCTGGCTCTCGGCGCAGGCGGTGTAAAAGGGCTCGGTCTCGGGCAGAGCGTACAGAAGCTTGGCTATCTGCCAGAACCGCACACAGACTTCATCATGGCTGTCATAGCAGAGGAACTGGGGGCATTCGGAGTTTGTTTCGTTTTGCTCTCACTTGGGTATATCGTTCTGAGGGGACTGTACATTGGGATGAAATGCAAGGATCCTTTCGGAAGCCTGCTTGCCATCGGCATTGCGGGGATGATAGGCATCCAGTCATTCATTAACCTTGGAGGGATCTCAGGCGTGATACCTTTGACAGGAGTCCCGCTTCCGTTCGTAAGCTACGGAGGATCTTCGCTTCTCCAGCTTTCAATTGCGATGGGGATTCTTGTAAACGTATCAATGTTTGTAAACTATGAATCTAAATATAAAAATAGAGCCAGCGAAAAACAGGCCGAACAAAACCAGAAAGTTTCCGGGGGAGCCTATTTTTATAAAAAATAAGCGCAGGGAACGTATTTTCCTTGCGTTTTTTTACACATTCCAGCTCAATGCAGGAACGCTTTAAAGCTGCAGGCACTTAAATCAGGGCTGCAGGCTTTGGCCGCTTTGCTGCAGCATATCTGCTGCGAAGCGGCCGAAGTCTTTACATATAGCAATTCAAATTAGCCAAGCCTTTCTGCAATTACCGGAAAGGCATCTAAAAAAGACAATGGATGGGGTGGAATTTGTGAGCAGACAAATTAATAAAGTACTGGTTGCCAATAGAGGGGAAATCGCAATCCGGGTTTTTCGGGCATGCACCGAGCTGAACATCCGGACCGTGGCAGTTTATTCCAAGGAAGATTCAGGCTCTTATCACCGGTATAAAGCAGATGAGGCGTATCTTGTCGGCGAAGGCAAAAAGCCGATTGATGCCTATCTGGATATTGAGGGAATCATCGGGATTGCGAAGGCAAGAAATGTAGATGCCATACATCCCGGCTACGGTTTTTTGTCAGAAAATATCGAATTTGCTAAAAGATGTGAAGAGGAAGGCATTATTTTTATCGGTCCTACATCCAGGCACCTGGATATGTTCGGGGATAAGGTAAAGGCCAAAGATCAGGCGATGCTTGCAGAAATCCCTGTCATTCCGGGCAGTGATGGGCCGGTCAAAAGCCTGGAAGAAGTCATTTTGTTCGGCAAGGACCATGGGTTCCCGATCATCATCAAAGCCTCGCTCGGCGGCGGGGGCAGAGGGATGAGAATTGTCAGAAGCCTTGACGATGTAAAAGAGGCATATGACAGAGCAAAATCAGAAGCGAAGGCGGCCTTTGGAAACGATGAAGTATATGTAGAAAAATTCATCGAGAACCCGAAGCATATCGAGGTTCAGATCATCGGCGACAGAAGCGGGAACATCATCCACCTGTTCGAAAGGGACTGCTCAGTGCAGCGGCGGCATCAGAAAGTGGTTGAGGTTGCACCGTGCGTCTCGCTCTCTGAGGAGATGCGTGAAAGGATTTGCGGTGCAGCTGTAAGGCTGATGAAGAACGTTGATTACCTGAACGCCGGGACAGTGGAATTCCTTACCTCAGGGGATGACTTTTTCTTCATTGAAGTAAATCCGCGCGTGCAGGTAGAGCATACGATCACCGAAATGGTGACAGGAGTGGATATTGTACAGACCCAGATCCTTGTCGCAGAAGGATTTGATCTCCATAGCCGGGAAGTTGGGATCCCTGCACAGGAGGATATTAAGATAAATGGCTATGCGATCCAGTCACGTGTTACTACTGAGGATCCTTTGAATAATTTTATGCCTGATACAGGAAAACTCATGACCTACCGATCCGGAGGCGGTTTCGGGGTAAGGCTTGATGCAGGCAATGGCTTCCAGGGGGCTGTTATAACCCCTTACTATGATTCCCTGCTTGTCAAGCTGTCAACATGGGCACTAACCTTTGAACAGGCTGCTTCAAAAATGGTGAGGAACCTGCAGGAATTCAGGATCCGCGGAATCAAGACAAATATCCCTTTCCTTGAAAATGTCGTCAAGCACGAGAAGTTCATTACAGGGGAATATGATACATCTTTCATCGACAAATCGCCTGAGCTGTTTTTATTCCCTAAACGGAAAGACCGGGGCACTAAGATGCTAACATATATCGGCAATGTAACAGTGAACGGCTTCCCCGGGGTAGAGAAAAAGAAGCGGCCGGTTTTCGAGAAGCCAAGGGTTCCGAAGCTGCGCTATAATCAGGAGTACCAGGACGGGACGAAGCAGATCCTGGACAGCCAGGGTCCAGAAGGGCTAGTGAAATGGATCAAAGAACAGGAAAAGGTCCTATTAACTGACACCACCTTCCGTGATGCGCACCAGTCCCTGCTGGCCACGCGGGTACGTACGACTGACATTCTGCATATCGCAGAACCGACGGCAAAGCTTCTGCCTGAAATGTTCTCATATGAAATGTGGGGAGGGGCAACCTTTGATGTTGCATACCGTTTCCTAAAAGAGGATCCTTGGGACAGGCTTCTCAAGCTCAGGGAAAAAATGCCGAATGTCCTTTTCCAGATGCTTTTGAGGGCTTCCAACGCTGTAGGCTATAAAAACTATCCTGATAATGTGATCAGGGAGTTTGTTCAAAAGTCTGCTTACGCAGGAATCGATGTTTTCCGTATTTTTGACAGCCTGAACTGGGTCAAAGGGATGGAAGTGGCGATAGAGGCGGTGCGTGATACCGGTAAAATAGCTGAAGCAGCCATCTGCTATACCGGAGACATTTCAGACAGCACCAGGACCAAGTATGATCTGGAATATTATAAAACCATGGCAAGGGAGCTGGAGAACCAGGGAGCGCATATTCTGGCAATCAAAGATATGGCCGGGCTCCTCAAGCCTAAATCAGCATATGCGCTGATCTCCGAGCTTAAAGAAACCGTTGATATTCCTATCCATCTGCACATGCATGATACGAGCGGGAACGGCGTCATGACCTACAGCAAGGCTATCGAGGCCGGAGTGGATATTGTGGATGTTGCTTTAAGCACGATGGCCGGCCTGACTTCACAGCCAAGCGCAAGCTCCCTGTATTATGCTCTTTCAGGAGAGGAACGCCAGCCTGAAGTGAATGTTGAAGCTCTGGAGCAGCTGTCCCACTATTGGGAGGATGTCCGGAAATATTACCAGGATTTTGAGTCCGGAATGAAGTCTCCGCATACAGAGATATATAAGCATGAAATGCCTGGGGGTCAATACAGCAACCTGCAGCAGCAGGCAAAAGCGGTGGGCCTTGGCGAAAAGTGGGACCTGGTCAAGGAAATGTATTCCCGGGTTAACCATATGTTCGGCGATATCATAAAGGTCACTCCTTCATCGAAGGTTGTCGGCGATATGGCTTTGTATATGGTCCAAAATGAATTGACAGAAGAGGATGTCATTACACGCGGACACTCGCTCGACTTCCCTGATTCTGTAGTTGAACTGTTTGAAGGGTCTCTTGGCCAGCCATATGGCGGCTTCCCGAAAGAGCTTCAAGAAGTCATATTAAAGGGGAAAGAACCAATTACTGTAAGGCCGGGAGAGCTTTTGGAGGACGTGGATTTCGATAAGCTTAAAGAAAAGCTTTTCCACGAGCTTGGAAGGCCGGTTACAAGCTTTGAAGCGATTGCCTATGCGCTCTATCCGAAAGTGTTCATGGAATACTGCAGCACTGTTGAACAGTTCGGCGATGTTTCTGTGCTGGATACGCCAACCTATTTATACGGATTGAGGCTTGGAGAAGAAATAGAAGTGGAAATTGAAACCGGAAAAACGCTGATTGTTAAGCTTGTCTCCATCGGCCAGCCGCAAGCAGACGGCACCAGGATCGTTTACTTTGAATTGAACGGGCAGCCGCGTGAGGTATCCATCAAGGATGAAAGCATTAAAATTGCTGCTTCTGCAAAGATGAAGGCTGATCCTAAAAATGAGAATCATATCGCAGCATCAATGCCGGGTACAGTTATTAAGGTAATTGTTGAAAAAGGGGAAAAAGTGGAGAAGGGCGACCATCTGATGATCACAGAAGCGATGAAGATGGAAACCACTGTACAGGCTCCATACTCCGGTACTGTTGGTGATATCCATGTTTCTAACGGGGAAGCCATCCAGACTGGAGACCTTTTGATCGAGCTTTCGAAATAGAGGAAATTTAGAGCCGCAAGAAAAAACATAGTAAAAGAGGATGGGCAGCCAGTGAGGTGCCCATCCTCTTTTTTATGAATGAAGTAGTTTTTATAGCCGGTTTCTTGTTTCTTATTGAACAGGAACAGACCGGTGTGCGGCATTGGTTTCGTTTTCTGCTGCAGGCGGCACGCTTGCAAGTGCTGCGGCATTTTTCTTGCTCCTTGCAGTAAGGAGGATAAAATAGCTGAATACACCGAACAGGCATGAGATGAAGAAGGCATGTCCAAGCGCAATGAACAAGTTGAGGCGGGATATAACAACCATCGCTCCAAAAGCAACCTGAAGGGAGACAAGGATAAATGATATGATCCATCCCCAGAACACGACCTTCTGGTGGCGGTAATGCCTTATGGCCAATATAGTGATATAGCCTACCCAAAGAAAAATAATTCCGGCAGCAGCCCTATGTCCCATTTGAATCCATTCATACATATTGCCCGGCAGCATAATGCTGTCATTCAGGCAGAAAGGCCAATCGCGGCAAACAAGGCTGGCATTGGTATGCCTGACGAGGGCACCGCTGTATACGACCGCATAGGAATAAACCGTAATGCCTATGATATGCTTTTGCATCCGTTTATCCAGGACCAGCTTTTCCGCCTGGAACTTTTTATCCACCTCAAAAATCAGAAGCGTAAGGAGCAGGACTGAAGCAAAAGATATCAGAGAAATCCCGAAATGAAGAGCCAGGACAAAATCCGATTGCCCCCATTTAACTGCAGCAGCGCCGATCAGTCCTTGGAGGACGAGGAAGAAAAAAGAGACAAGTGATAAAAATTTTGTTTCCCTCACATGGCCCAGCGCTTTCCAGGACCAGATTGAGAGTATAAGGACGAGTATGCCGACACCGCCGGATACGACACGGTGTGCAAGCTCGATGACCAGTTCCGGGGTTATATTGCTCGGGATGAATTCTCCATGGCAGAGCGGCCAGGATCTCCCGCATCCCATCCCTGATTCTGTTTTTGTCACAAGAGCCCCTCCAAGGAGCACCATCAGCATTCCAATCGTTGTCAGCACTGCAAACCACTTAAGCAAACGCCGCAATCATGTCACCTTCTTTTAAATTAATTTCATAAATAGCCATAATAGACTTAATCTGTATAATAATAGGGTATAATAGTTCAGGTGGGCCAGCCAGCGTGGCATATCAGGAAAACGCTGACTGTTCGATACTACACAATTATGGAGGATTTTACAACACCCCGGCAGCATATTCCGGCTATAATCTATTATTCATTCAAGTCAGTGTCACTACAGGGAATATCCTCTTATTGCTTCAATTATATATTATGCTAAAAAAGTAACCTGTTACAATGTTAGTCATCTCCTCGACACAAATTAGTCATAATTAATTCGAAAAAAATTCACAAAAAAACGCCAAAGTATGATTTAATATACAGAGGCATAGTTATTTTTCTACACAAACTTTTGACATTTTTTATGACATTTGAATAGTAATAACTGCTATTTCAATTAGCATTCCCTCGTTTTCTGTTGCAAATATAGCATCGTATTACTTATAGTAGTTGTAGTGTAGAAAAGCTTTATTTGTGATAAGGGTTAAAGGAGGAGAAGTTATGGCAAACACAAGGGCTTTCAGTGAAGCTGCTTTAGAAAACAGTGAACGAAGCCTTCAAGCCAATATACCGGAGACAACTGCATGGAAGGATTTCCTGGCGCTTATCAAGGTAGGTATAATCAATTCAAACATGATCACTACCTTCACTGGTTTGTGGCTGGCCCTTCATTTTACAGATCAGCATTTTTTCAACAATCTTGATATTGTTTTTTATACACTGGTCGGATCTTCACTGATCATTGCGGGTTCCTGTGCATTCAATAATTACTATGACCGCGATATCGACCATTTGATGGAAAGGACAAAAGACAGGCCTACAGTTACTGGAAAGGTCAGCCCGGGCAGGGTGGCACTGCTTAGCATATCCACCATCGCATTGGGAACCTTGCTGCTGCTTCTTGCATCACCTGCAGCGGCTGTAATTGGATTGATAGGCGTCTTTAGCTATGTAGTCCTCTATACAATGTGGACTAAGCGGAAATATGTTTCCAACACAATCGTAGGAAGCATTTCCGGAGCTGTGCCCCCGCTGATCGGCTGGGCTGCTGTCGACGGAAACCTGGACATGATAGCATGGGCGCTGTTCCTTGTTATGTTTGCCTGGCAGCCTCCGCATTTCTATGCACTTGCCATGAGGCGTGCAGAGGAATACAGGGCAGCAGGCATACCGATGCTTCCGGTTGTAAAAGGGTTCCGCACAACGAAAAAACATATTTTTGCATGGCTGGCGGTGCTTCTGCCTCTGCCGCTGATGCTTACATCTCTCGGCCTTCCATTCCTGATCCTTGCTTCGGCATTGAATATCGGCTGGATAGTCCTTGGGATCTATGCCAACAAATTCAAGGATGATATTAAGTGGGCAAAGGCAATGTTTCTTTACTCGCTTCAATATCTGACGATTATGTTTGTGGCAATGGTGATCGTTACACTCATTTAACCTTTGTTAGGAGATTCCCTTCCGCGCACCAGCGGGGGAGGGGATTTATCCATATTTTTTTTGATCAAACAACAAAAGAAATTTTTTACGAAAGAGGGGTTTGATTAAGCATGAAAAGGCTTGCAAAATGGCGTCTTGCATCATTGTTTGCAATTTTGACGCTCATTCTTTCCGGGTGCGGCGAACCGTTTTTGTCCACGCTTCAGCCTTCCGGGGAAGTTGCGAAAACGCAATATGACTTAATGCTGCTGAGTACGGCGATTATGGTGGGAGTAATTGTCGTTGTCACGGTGCTTTTCCTGGTTGTTATTTTTAAGTTTCGCCGCAAAGACGAAAGGATTCCAAAACAGGTTGAAGGAAGTCACAAATTAGAAATCATCTGGACAGTTATTCCTATTCTTCTGCTTCTTGTTCTGACCGTTCCTACAGTAGCGCAGACCTTTAAGCTTGCGGATGTTTCTCCAATGGAGAAAAAGAACGAAGAAGGAAAAACGGATGCATTGGTTGTCAATGTCCGTGCAAATCTTTACTGGTGGGAATTTGAGTATCCGAACCAGGAGATCATCACCGGGCAGGAACTTGTCGTTCCTACTGGTGAAAAGGTTTACTTTAATCTGAAGGCATCTGATGTAAAGCATTCATTCTGGGTTCCCGCAGTTGGGGGCAAGATGGATACAAACACTGACAATGTCAATAAGTTCTATCTGAAGTTCGATAAAGAGAGCTCTGATGTCGCAGGCGATCTTTTTTACGGAAAATGTGCGGAGCTTTGCGGACCTTCACATGCCCTGATGGACTTCAAAGTGAAAGCCATCTCCGGCGAAGAGTTTGATCAGTGGGTTGCGGATATGCAGAATGCAGAAGAGCCTCAGCCGCAGTCTGAAGTTGCCCAGCAGGGTCAGGAGATCTTTAACAACAGCTGTATCGGCTGTCACGCTGTGACTCCTGTGGATGGAAGGCCTGAGCAGGCAAGACAGGCTCCGAACCTTGCAAACTTTGGTGAGCGCGACCGCGTTGCCGGTATCCTTGATCACAATGAAAAAGAATTGAAAAACTGGCTGAAGGATCCTGAAGCTTATAAGCCAGGGAATAAAATGACTGGTACATACGGCCAGCTTTCAGAAGAGGAGCTTAACGCTCTGACCGAATATCTGATGGGCCTTAAAGTTCAGGAGTAACGAGTTCGAAAGGGAGGTAAAACTTGTGAGTACCTACGCTCAGAAGAAAGGATTCGGCGCCACTTTATGGGACTATCTAACAACAGTGGACCATAAGAAGATCGCGATCCTTTATCTAATTGCCGGCGGTTTCTTCTTTATAGTGGGTGGACTTGAAGCCATGTTCATCCGTATTCAGCTGGCAGTTCCAAACAATGATTTCTTAAGTGCCGGCTTGTACAATGAGATATTGACAATGCACGGTACAACCATGATATTCCTGGCAGCTATGCCATTGATCTTTGCTTTTATGAACGCAGTCGTTCCTCTTCAGATCGGTGCGCGCGATGTAGCGTTCCCGTTCCTTAACTCACTTGGTTTCTGGCTGTTTTTCTTTGGAGGTATCTTCTTAAACCTATCATGGTTTTTAGACGGTGCTCCTGATGCGGGATGGACTTCTTACGCATCGTTATCTATGGCATCTGAAGGACACGGGATAGACTTCTATGCACTCGGGCTGCAGATTTCCGGGGCAGGTACCCTTATCGGGGGTATTAACTTCCTTGTAACGATTGTCAATATGCGTGCCCCTGGCATGACATATATGCGTATGCCATTATTCACATGGTCTACATTTGTAGTATCTGCACTCATTCTGTTTGCTTTCCCGGCACTTACTGTTGGTCTTTTCCTAATGATCTTTGACCGCATGTTCGGCTCTAATTTCTTTGATGTTGCCAACGGCGGAAACACAGTTATCTGGGAGCATTTATTCTGGATTTTCGGACACCCTGAAGTATATATCCTGATTCTGCCTGCTTTCGGTATTTTCTCTGAGATCTTTGCTACTTTCTCAAGAAAAAGGCTGTTCGGATATTCTTCCATGGTATTCGCAACAGTATTGATTGGTTTCCTTGGCTTCATGGTATGGGCTCACCATATGTTCACAACAGGGCTCGGGCCAATTGCCAATGCTATCTTTGCTGTAGCGACAATGGCTATCGCTGTTCCTACAGGAATCAAGATTTTCAACTGGCTCTTTACAATGTGGGGGGGAAGCATCAGATTTACAACACCGATGCTTTATGCTGTAGCCTTCATTCCTTCCTTTGTTGCCGGCGGGGTAACAGGGGTAATGAACGCAGCTGCTCCAGCCGATTACCAGTTCCATGACAGTTACTTTGTTGTAGCCCACTTCCACTATGTAATCGTTGGCGGTGTTGTTCTTGGACTATTGGCAGGCCTTCATTTCTACTGGCCAAAAATGTTTGGAACCATGTTGAGCGAAAAGCTTGGAAAGATCACTTTCTGGCTGTTCCTGATCGGTTTCCATCTGACATTCTTCATCCAGCACTTCCTGGGCTTGATGGGTATGCCTCGCCGCGTATTCACATTCCTGCCTGGACAGGGGCTTGAAACAGGAAATATGATCAGTACAGTCGGTGCATTCTTCATGGCAGTTGCCGTGCTGATTTTGCTTATCAATATCATTATGACAAGTGTTAAAAATGTTAAAGTCGGGAATGACCCTTGGGGAGACGGGCGCACACTGGAGTGGGCTATCCCTTCACCGCCGCCATTCTATAACTTTAAGCAGACTCCGCTTGTCCGCGGTCTGGATGCATACTGGCTTGAAAAGATGGAAGGCAAGAACGCTTTGACGCCTGCAGAGCCGATCGGCGATATCCATATGCCTAATTCATCTTTCATCCCATTCATGATTTCGTTTGGCCTGTTCGTAGCTGCCTTTGGTGCAATGTACCACGGCGACGACGGCAACAATTGGGGCATTCCTGTCCTGATCCTCGGCATGGCCATTACACTGGGCTCCATGTTCCTGAGATCTGTCAAGGATGACCACGGCTTCCATATCCATAAAGAAGATTTACTTAAAGAAGATGATGACAAGGGGGTAAAGGCATAATGCATACAGAAGAAAAAATGACTGTAGAAACATGGCCTGCATCGCCTGAGAAACAAACCCTTGAAGCAAAGAATAAATTTCTCGGCTTCTGGTTCTTCCTTGGCGGAGAGACGGTGCTTTTCGCATCTCTCTTCGCAACCTATCTTGCTTTAAAAGATAAGGTTCCGGGAACAGAACATGCCCTGGCTAAGGACCTGTTTGAATTGCCGCTCGTCTTTGCAGCTACTATGCTTCTCTTGACGAGTTCATTAACCAGCGTTTATGCAATGTACCATATGAAGAACTTCAACTTTAAGAAGATGCAGCTATGGATGTGGATCACCGTTGCTCTAGGTGCTGGGTTCCTTGGACTTGAAATTTACGAATTCAATCACTATGTGCATGAATACCACCATACATTCACAAGCAGTGCTTTCGGTTCAGCCTTTTATACATTGGTAGGCTTCCATGGAGGACACGTTGCATTCGGTCTCCTGTGGATCACAACACTGCTGATCCGCAACTCAAGGCGGGGATTGAGCCTGTACAACGCTCCAAAATTCTATGTCGCAAGCTTATACTGGCATTTTATTGACGTTGTTTGGGTATTTATCTTTACAGTAGTATACTTAATGGGAATGGTGGGATAAACTGATGGCGAATCAACAACCGAACTCAGGTAACCCAAGAGTAGACATTGAATACCGTCGCAAGAAAAGTGCAGAGGAAATGAGAATGCAGGTCATCACTTTTGCCCTGATGATCTTCCTTACGCTTGTAGCATTTGTTGCTGTTGGCTATGAGGAATTTTCGGCATGGTTCATCGTGCCGTTCATCCTGATCCTTGCAGTTGTGCAGGTAATCTTTCAGCTATACTATTTCATGCATATGAGCCATAAAGGCCATGAAGCTCCTGCACTGTTCCTGTATTCCGGCTTGCTCGTGGGTGCGATTACAGTATTGGCTTTCATGACAATTATCTGGTGGTAAAAAAGAAATCGGCTTTTAGCCGATTTTCTTTTTTTTGCATGAATAAGGAGATTCTATGAACTTTATGCATGGTTTGGCTGCAGAGAGCTGTGTATTATTGAGTTTCATCTCCAGCAGCGGTATAATGGCTTTGTACATGCATTTGACAGTGCTGGCGACAATATTACTTTAAGAGGTGGCAAGCGATGCTTACACTAGACATATTCGGTTTTAGAGCACTTTGGAGTCCTTATTTCTTTATAGTCATGCTGGCAATCCTTGCAGTCTATTTCCTGCTGACAGTGAAATATCGGCAGCGATTCAGCGGGAGCACCCCGCTTTCAGCAAAACAGGCAATCCTTTTTACATCAGCAATTATTCTTGTCTACGCTGTTAAAGGCTCGCCGGTAGATCTGATGAGCCATATCACTTTCTACGCACATATGATTCAGATGTCAATTTTATATCTGATTGTACCGCCGCTTTTGATTACCGGGATCCCGGAATGGCTATGGCGAAAGATACTGGCACCGGCAAGTATCCAAAAAGTCTTCAGGTTCTTAACAAAGCCCCTGATAGCACTGATTTTGTTCAATGGCATTTTCTCCATTTACCATATTCCATTGATTTTTGACGCAGTCAAGACGAACATGTGGCTTCATGGCGGCTATTCTATCCTTCTGTTCATCCTCGCCGGCCTGATGTGGTGGCCGCTTGTGAATAAACTTGAGGAATATGAATCCTTGAATGGACTGAAGAAGGTTGGCTATATTTTTGCTGATGGCATTCTTCTTACACCAGCTTGTGCGCTGATCATTTTTGCAGACACACCTATTTATGCTACTTTCTCAGATCCGCGTGCCTGGGCTGATGCCATGCATCTTTGTGTTCCGTCAGCCACGCTGGCTTCACTTAATTTGAGCGGTCCGGAAATGTTCAACAGTATGTCTGCCCTCAATGACCAGCAGCTTGGCGGCGTTCTTATGAAAGTTTTCCAGGAAGTTGTTTACGGGGTTGTCCTCGCACAAGTCTTCTTCCAATGGTACAAGAAGGAACAGCAGGAAACTGAAGCGGAACTTAAGGCTTCCAGAGCACTTGACCCGCAAGTTGCCGAGTAGGAAAAAATCTCCCATGCCGGGAGATTTTTTCTATTAAACGATATCTGGATTTATGAACAATTAGGGAACATTGCTGAATGAAGCGGATTGTTTATTGAAAAATCACCGCTGTTTTAATAGAATTGATTTGTAAAACATGAGTCCAGAGAGGAAGTTATTATGAACTATTCATTGCCTGTTTTGCCTACAATCAGCACCACGTTCATTGTATTGAGCGCTGTTACAGTAGCGATCGGCTGGTATCAGATCAGACAGCGGAAGATAGAAGCGCATAAAAAGACAATGCTGCTTGCGGCAGTATTTGCTCTTATCTTCTTCATTATTTATGCGAGCAGGACGGTTTTTATCGGAAATACTGCCTTCGGAGGGCCGGATGATATAAAAATTTATTATACTTTATTTTTGATTTTCCATATTACACTGGCTACCACTGGTGCAGTGTTCGGCATTGTAACACTGCTGACCGGCTATACGAACAAATTGGAAAAGCACCGCAAACTTGGCCCGATAACAAGCATCATCTGGTTTTTTACGGCTATTACAGGTGTCGCTGTCTATCTGCTTTTATATGTGTTCTACCATGGCGGGGAAACGACATCAGTCATTAAAGCGATATTGGGATTCTAATAAAGCTTTACAGCTTGTTATAATACAAAAGGGAGGCTCCAGCAACGATGGTGCCTCCCTTTTACTATCTTCTGATTCTATATGAAGGAAATGCAAGCCTTTCTATAGAATGTATAATAGCAGAATGGAGGCAATGACAGTGGAAATAAAGTTGATGCAAGAGGATTCGTTTGATGAAGCCATAAGGCTTTCCAGTTATGCTTTTCAATACCATGTACCAGAAAGTGATTATCCCAAAAGAAGAGAAAAGATGAGGAAACATAAAATATATGGAGCCTATGAGGATGGAAAGCTGGCAGCCAAGCTGCATTTACTCGATTTAAAAGTTAAAATCCAGGACAAAGAATGGAAAATGGGGGGAATAGCAGGGGTGGCCACCTTTCCTGAATACAGAAGGAGGGGCTATGTATCAGGCCTTATGCGCCAGGCTCTGTCGGCTATGAAGGAAAATGGGCAGATAATATCCTTTCTCCATCCCTTCAATATTCATTTTTACAGGAAATACGGATGGGAATTGGTTTCTGACCAAAAAAAAATTGAAATCAATAAAATAGATTTACATATGATCGGCCAGCTCTCCGGAAGGATTACCAGGTTTGACAAAGATAACCATGATGCTGCAGCAGAAGAGATATACGACCGTTTCAGCAGCAAGTTTTCCGGCATGCTTGTCAGGGACAGGGACTGGTGGCTCCAGAGTGTTTATTCCGACTATCAAATTGCGGTATGGCAAACTGATGGAGGGAGGCCGGAAGGCTATATTCTTTACAAGATTGAAAAAAGCATCCTCGACATTCAGGAATTAGCTGCATTAACTGCAGAAGCGCGGAAAGGGTTATGGAACTTTGTATGCCAGCATGATTCTATGATTGATAAAGTAAAGGTGCTTACTTCGGTCCACGATCCTTTCCCCTATTATCTAAGGCAGCCCAAGCAGCATATGGAGATCACTCCTTATTTTATGGCACGGATTGTAGATCTTCCGATGGCATTGGCTGACTATCAATTTAATGTATTTCCGGAACAATCATTGTTCTTGCATATTGCAGACGAATTAGCTCCCTGGAACACAGGGACCTATCAGCTATCTGCCAATGGTGTTCAATACTTTGCGCCAAAAGAGGGGGGCAGCTGCACCCATCCGCCGAAAAGAGGGCTGCAATTGAGCATCAATGCACTGACTGCCGTTATCACCGGATACATGCGTCCGAGTGAGCTGTACGATCTCGGGGAAATCACGGGACCGGCAGAAGATGCTGACAGATTTGAAAGAATGGTGCCGCATCAAAAAGCGTTTTTCTATGATTTTTTCTAACATTGGTTTTGGGCGGCATATGTTTGGAGACTGCTGCCGGTTCAATGCCGCTGCCAGTAAAAAAAACAAGCAGGGATCTTGTAATTAAGATCCCTGCTTGTTTTATTGTTTAAACTTTGAAATCCATCTTAATCAGCCCTGCTTCTTTTGCTGAATTGAAAGCAATCAAGATGAGCGGCCCGATGATGAATCCAAGAATGCCGAGGAGCTTAAGACCGAGATACATGGCTATCAAAGTGGAAAGAGGGGAGAGTCCGATATGGGTTCCCATCACTTTTGGCTCTACGGTTCTTCTGATGATGAGCAGGACAGCTGCAAGGATGGCAAGCTTCGTGCCCAGAACCACATCGCCCGTCAATAAATGAAACAGCGCCCAGGGACCGAGTATGACTATGGAGCCGATGATCGGAATGAAATCAATAATCCAAAGGACAAGCGCCATGACGAGTGCGATATCCGGCGCAATGATAAGAAGCCCGACAAGGCTCACAAAAAAGATAATCAGGCTTACGAGGAACTGTGCCTTGAAAAAGCCCAATACAACATAAGAGAGACGGGATGTCATGAAAGAAACCTTATCTGCTGTCTTTTCTGTCAAGTGGTTGTAGGCACCCTGGCGAAGCCTTGGAAGATCGATCAGGAAAAGGAATAATGCAATTAAATAAACAAGGAAGCTGACTAGATAATTCGGGATATTGGTCAGCAGTGCTTTTACATTATCAATGCTTACATAGGCAACCAGTTCATTTTTCGTTTTATTCAGGAATGTTTGTACCTGGTTGCTGATTTCATCAACCACATCTTTCGGAAGATCCTCAGCAGCACGGGTAAACTTCTCCTCCGCATCCAGCCATGCATTATTGATTTCATTCACATATTCCGGAGCATTTTCAACCAGCTTAATGGCTTCGGTTATAACTTTTGTCGTAATAAAATATCCGGACAGTCCGATAAACAGTACAAAAGCAATGAAAACGATCATAACGGAAATTCTTCGTTTGATGTTAAGTTTTCCCTGGAGAAGCTTTACGAGCGGCTCCAGCATGAGTGCTGTAATAAAAGCAACAATCAGCGGGACGGAAACAGGGAGGATAAAATAGAAAAGCGTGCCTATTAAAATAAGCCCAATAAGCCATATGAAAAAACGTTTTGTAAAAAAACCGGACAAGGTGAAACTCCTTTCCAAATCACTGAGGGTTAGCTTCAGATATTGATTCTTTAAACTGAGATATATTAGTTAATTATATTACGCAGAACTGCTGGGCTACAACTGATTTTGTCCGCTTTTTTATCTGGAAAAAAGACGCATGGAACCATGCGTCTTTTACTGTGCTTTCCATTGTAATGCGGTTCTTGCAGCTTACAATGCAAACCCTTTAACTTTGGTCTGGATGTCTGCAAGGGTTTTTTCGCATTGGCTGACCAGTGTCTTAGGGAAGCTTTCTCCTTCTCCATACTCAATTCCATGGGGATAATAATGCTTTCCTAATAGAGGTGTCATCAGCTGGATAACGGCTTTATGGGAGCCAATATCCCCTTCAGCTGCATATCCGAAGACACGCAGATAGAAAACGCCTTCTTTTAATTCAAACTTTCGGTCATATGTAACTCTTTCATAATCCCATTGGCCTTCACGGACCAACCCATGTTCAAGCATCACTTCATCAAGACGTGTAAGGTCTGCTTTCAGTTCTTCCAAACCAGTGTTTTCGAACTTCATCTTTGTCCCTCCTGAAAAACAATGCCGTCCATCCGGACAGCAATTCTGTAAGTAAAGGCAACCAGCTGCCAAGCCTTTCAAAAAAGGCATCCCGGGACTATAAGCAATGAAATCGGGACCCTTTTATCTCAAATTTAATAATAGTAGAAAAATGTCAAAGTTGCAACGAATAGATGAAGAAAACTTAAAACAGTCACATTTATGCCGGTCTCTATGGCTGTTCTTATTTTGCCTCTGCAGTACATAATTATCCCTTGACTGGAAAACCTATCTTTTAAAGGATATGTCTGCCCCTCTGAAAGAGGCGGCCAGGAGGAATCAAACAAGGAGGGCTTAACATGAAAAAAATTGGCGACATAATGACAAAAGAGGTAGATTGCTGCACTCTGCTGGACAATATGTATGAGGTAGCTTTGAAAATGAAGGAGCAGGATGTCGGCGCCATTCCGATTGTGGATGCTGACAGGCTTGTAGGGATGATCACAGATCGGGACATCGTGATAAGAGGGGTGGCTGAGAAGCATCCGGGATCCACAAAAGTCGAGGATATCATGAGCAGTGATCTTGTTACAGTCTCGCCTGATACCAATATCAGCGAAGCATCAAGGATCATGGCTGAGCATCAGATCAGGAGGCTTCCTGTCGTAGAAAACGGCAAACTGGCCGGCATCATATCCCTTGGCGACCTTGCTGTCAGCAGCCGCACCAACGCCCAGGCCGGAAAAGCCCTCACAGATATCTCCGAACACGAAAATGAAGCAACACAATAAACTAAAATTTTTATTTGGATTAAAACCTATTAGCAGGTCAGAAGTAAAATCTATTGCGATTGATTTTCAAGATTAGTTTTATTTGTTTAATGGGGCTGATGATTTCCGCTCCAGACACTTCGCTTTCCGCGGGGCGGAGTTGAGCATCCTCGCGCTTACGCGCTGCGGGGTCTCAACATTTCCGCTGCTGTCCCGCAGGAGTCTACGTGTCTTCCTCTACAATCATCAGGGGTTTCAAAATTTAATTGCTGCCCGAGCTTAACCAAATAATTATTTACTTGAGGACTGCTTAGGCAGTCTTTTTTGTTTTTTTCATTTTAATAACATACACTGCAATTTATCATTCAATTCTATTAAAAAGAAAGTTGAAAATGATATAATAATCTATATACTGCGGCATATAATGCTAGAAATGATAGAAAAGAAGGCAGGGAGGGGGCTGGAGTCTGCTAAAATTAATCCGTATTTTAATTATTGTATCTATTTTTCTGGTCATTAGTTTTTATTTTAATATATCATCAGACCCTAAAGACGAACTCCTGATCAGTGATGAGGAAACTAAACCCAAAGAAGACAATTCCCTCAGCGGGCAAAATATGATAGACGAATCTTCCTTAAAGCTCCCTGGGGAGGGACTGTCATCGCTTATTGGAAAAAATGCCTCTGATCTGCAATCCTTGCTTGGCGACCCGGAACGTAAAGACCCATCAGAATATGGCTATGAATGGTGGATTTACAAGGAAGCTACCAGCCGGTATGTTCAGGCGGGTGTATCGGATGGAAAAGTTGTCACGCTGTTTGCCACAGGGCCCGATGCTGACGTGAGCCCGTTTAATATAGGTCAGCCGGTCAGCGAAATCTACTCTTCTGTATTTATTGATACTAATATCAATTTTCAATATAAAGGCAGCTCTTACCGGTTTGAACTTTCTGAAGACGATCTTAATACCAGGCCGCTCATCAAAACGGGAAAAATTTATGCGCAGCTGTATATAGACCGTTTTACAGGCAAGCTGTCGAGTATCAGGTATATGGATGCCCCGACGCTTGTAAAGCTTCGGCCGTATGAACTGGTATACAGGGGGGACCTGATAGAAGCCGATCCTTCAGAGCAGGCAGAAAAGAGGCTGATTGAAGAAGGCAATGAGAAGCAGATTTTTGACATCAGCAATTTTATCAGGGCGAGACATGAACTGAGTGTGCTTGAATGGGACAAAGCTACAGCAAGAGTAGCTTATGAGCATAGCAGGGATATGTTTGAAAGCAAACAATTTTCCCATACTTCTGAGAAATTCGGCGAGCTGTCGGACAGGCTTGAGGCTGGGGAAGTTTTTTATCAGATGGCTGGCGAGAATATCGCCGCACACTATGTGGATGCTCCCGCAGTAGTGGAAGGCTGGCTGAATAGCAAAGGCCACAGGGAGAGCTTGCTTAACCCGGATTTCACCCACCTTGGGGTCGGGGTGTACGACAGGCATTATACTCAGAATTTCATACAGAAATGGCAAGAATGAAAATAGTCAAAGAGGCTTCCGGACTGCCGGGAGCCTCTTTAATCTTTTAGTCTGTTTCCAGGGATACTGTCTGTATCAGGCATTCCTGAGCATTAAACGGTTTATAATGAAAATATCTTTCTGCCATTTCCCGAAAAAGATAACATATTCGCCCTCTTTTAAACCGGGATTCCTGAAGTCTTGATCTGCTGCCTGAAGTTTTCTGGCTATTATTGTCTCTGCTGCAGCCTGAAGCCGTATTTCAAGTACCCAAACATGCAGATGATGATAATACTGCTGTTTTTCAAGGTGAAGTGCAGTGACTTTCCCTTCAATCACTGCTTCTTCAGAGACCGTGCCGATGTTTCTCCATTCTGCCTCGGATTTCCGCCTTTCCTTCCTCGTAACCCAGAAGAAGTATAAGCATATGATAGGGATGACAATGGCAGTGACCATATAGCCCTCCTTATTTCTTTTCAATAACAAAGAAGCTGCCGGTAGCCTGCGCGATTTTTCGCCCGTCGTCCCTGTATACATCAGCAGAAAGAACCATCGTCTTTGTGCCTTTGTGGCTGAGAGCAGCCGTACATATAATGTTCTCGCCTTTACCGACAGCCAGATAGTGGATATTCAGCTGTGTTGTGACTGCTCCATATCCCTCAGGCAGAAGTGAGTTGGCAAGGGTGCCCATTGCTGAATCAACCGCAGTGGCCGTCATCCCGCCATGCACAATGCCGAGTGTATTATGCAGGAGGGGGGAGACGGGCATTGTTACTTTGCAATCCTGCGCTGTGATGGTCCGGTCCATATGCAGGATTCCGCCTATATAGGAGCTGTTTACGTTATCCTGCTTCTTCTTCACTCCAGCAAGAAGTGTGTGCAAAACCTCCCTGTCTTCATCAGTGGCCTGTTCAAGGCAGGCCTCGAATAAATTCCTTAGCTGCTCATCCATCAATATCACCTTTCACATGCTTTCTGCTTCATATCTTATCATTTAATTGGCATTTTTTGCATCTGTGAAAGGCAGCTTTCACATTTCATGAAGCTTTTTCATATGGTAACGTAGGCGAATGCATCAGATGAGGTGATTGAATTATGACTGAAAAGAAACTTCATCCTTCCGTTGCGCAATTCAAGGAATTCGTAAAATCCAGGCCGCATATTATAAAAGAAGTAAGAGATGGAAAGTCGACGTGGCAGGATCTATACGAAGATTGGTACCTTCTCGGTGAGGAGGATACCAGATGGGGGGAAGCGGCTCCTGGGGCAGAAGTGAAGGAAGAGGAGAAAAAAAGCGACTGGATGTCCACAGTGATGGGCACCGTCAAAAAATTGGATCCCAGCCAGGTGCAAGGATATATTAATAATCTCAGCCAGGCCCTGTCTGCGGTCCAGGGCGTGATCTCCCAATTCCAGACAGGAAGCCAGACGCCGGGTTCTCAAAGCCAGGTCCAGGCAAAACCGCCTAATCCCTTTTCATTCCGAAAAGATTGATTTAAGGCAGGTGTGAAATGAGAAGAGATATCCTTGACTATTTAGATCAGAAAAAAGAACTGAAGCAATTTATGAGGGAACAGCCGCAATGGTATCGCACTTTATCCAGAAATCCCCAGGAAATACAAGCGCTGGAGGTTGCCGCACTGCACTATTATAAAAGAACGATTCCGCATCATGTAGAGAAGTTCAACAATGGCGTCCAGATGGCCTCCATGATGATGAGCATGTTTCAGGCAATGAACTCACAATCTTCATAGTAAGCTCTTCTCCCCGGGAGAAGGGCTTTTTTCATTATACAAAATATCCGCGATCTCTCTGAAAATTTCTGCTCATAAACAGCCCCTTTCCAAGAAAGACTAAAAATAGCCTTAGTAGCAAAGGAGGAACAGGAAATGAAAAAAGTATTCGCCTTGTTCATGGGAATGGCAATGCTGGCTGCCGGATGCGGCAAAGATTTGCCGGAGCCGGAGGCAAAGGCTTCTGAAACAGGGGGTATGGCGGCCAAAAACATATCAGCAGCAGGGGTGGGGGAAGATGAGAACCCTCTTTTTGTCAAGTATACACTTCATGGCAGTGACCTTTACATAGACTGTATTGTTACAGGTATTTCTTTTCGGGAAGGTGCCGGGGAACAGCATGGAAAAATCCTGCTGTATGCTGACGGAAAGAAAATACGGGAAGTACATGCTGCTTCCTTTTCGGTCAAAGGACTCGCAAGCGGAACCCATAGGATAAAGGTGAAAGTCGTTTCAAAAGGGTGGCCTGCGGGGGAGGAAAAGGAATTTACTGTAAAAATTCCTTAAGCACATACTTCGCAAATGATCATATTCATGATAGAATATGAATCGGAGGTGGGCTTTTCATGCTTGCAACAACCGAAAGAATCGAATTGCTTGAGAGAGCTGACCAATTATCGGCCATGATTCTTACATCAGAAGCGGCGGAGCAGTACCGCGCTTGTTTATATAAAGTGAAAAACAGCAGGGAGACACAAAGGAAAATTAAAGCCTTTGTAAAAATGAAGGAGCAGTACGAAGAAGTGCAGCGCTTCGGAAGATATCATCCTGATTATAAAACAGTGATGATGAGCATCAGGGAAGTGAAAAGGGAGATGGACATGGACATCCATCTGGCTGAGTTCAAAAAGGCTGAAACTGATCTGCAAAGCCTTCTTGACGAAGTCAGTCTCATCATTGGAAAGTCTGTCTCGGAAAGTGTAAAGGTGCCGACCGGCAACCCGTTCTTTGACTCCAGCTGCGGAGGCGGCTGCGGATCTGGCGGAAGCTGCAGCTGTTCTGCATAAATCAACCTGGCCCGGGAGCTTGTACTCCCGGGCTTTTTCTATTCCGGGCCAGCTAATAAGTCTATAAGCTTTTCTTGATATATGCCTTTTTGTTTGCTAGACTATAAAAAACTGCCAAATTGAAGGGGAAAATTATATGCTAGGTCAGCGACAGGGAATCATTGTTTGGCTTTATTCTCTTAAGCAGGCAAAAATGCTGAGACGGTTTGGAAATGTCCATTATGTTTCCAAGAAGCTGAAGTATGCGGTCATTTATTGCGATATAGAGGATACTGAGGCATTGATCCAAAAGATATCATCCTATTCATTCGTAAAAAAGGCTGAGCCTTCCTATAAACCGTTTCTGAAGACAGAATTCGAAAATTCGAAGCCGGATAAAGCGAAAGAATACGATTATAAAATGGGCATTTAAAAAGGCGGGGAGAAATCCCTGCCTTTTTTGGGGTTATAAAAGAAATATTGAAGCATCAATCAAAATGGGTGCCTGCCCTCGAGTTCTTGCCTGGCAGGAAGTGATATACGCCGCCTGCGCTTTTGTCATTCTAATGCAGCGGCTGTATATAATGGTTCAATCTGAGAATGCCGATGAGGTACTGATAGAATAATTCCTTTTCTGCAAAGAGTGCGGAAGGCTTTACTTCCAGACGTATCATTTCCTTTCCGCATTCATCAGCCAAATCCTTAAATAATCGAAATCTGGCATTGGGAGCAGTGTCAGGATGGGGGACACCTTCCCGGCAAATATACAGAGGCTGGAATTTCCCTGTCTCTGCAGGTTTGAGCACTGCGGCGACCGATGTCATCTCTTTCCCTTCAAAAGTGGATTGGAATGCAATCAGATGCTGCAGCCGATGCTTATTGGAACGGACAATTTCAAGTAATTCATATATATCGGAATAACCTTCTCCCAATTCAATAAAACGCTGGATCACATAGATTCCTCCTGGCTTATATGCATAAATTTAATGAATCTCCTGATACTTTATCACTTAGCAGAGTGTTTGAGAAGCCTGCACTCTAATCTGGAAACGGCGGCCTTTGGTGGAAGTCCATAGAAAGAACAAATGATATGTAAATCAGGAACCAGGATAAAAGTTTCATGAAATCGTGAAAAAAAGGATAGTCCTGGTCAGATTCATTTGCTATTGTATGAATAAAGAATTATTTTTTGAAGGGGAATCGGCATGTGGAAAGGATTGTTTCTTAGTTTTTTGGCATTAGGGACTGTAATCGGCGCAATGCTGTTCTTTCAGTGGAATGCCTACTCCAAACAGACAGAGCCTTCTAAGGTGAAGGAAACAGCCCAGCAGGAGCTGACAATAGAAACAAAACAAGATCAATTATTTGTTACACAGACTATAAAAGGCCTGTCGAAAGGCAAAGAATACAGGACTGCCAAGACAGAAAAGCAGTTCAGATGGGAATGTCCCGGCATAGAAGGGAAGGGGTGCAGCTCGTCTGATGAGGATCCGTCCACATTCCTTTCTGAAGACGGCAGCCTCACGTTCGAATATATCATCCCTGTCGGCGCTTCTCCAGCTGCTTTCCTGCTGACTGATTGGACGACCATGATTCCAGATGTTCTAATAGATGAGACACTCACTGTCATTGTAGATTCCTCCAGAAGGTCTGGGACCTGGGCTGCAGGCGGCCGTCCAGAAGGGTACAAGCAGGGGGAGCTGATCGATTATTATGTGTTTGAACGGGAAGGGGACGCACCGGCAATCTTCTGGCAGGCTGAAAAGCTGAATACTCTGGAGGCAGCCGATCATGTTATCTTTTTATCTGCAGAGAAAGAAAACGGACTTTCCATAGATGCGGAAAAGGCGGAGAAAATTGCGGATCTGCCGTTCTTAACTTTGATCCAAACCGGTTCCTATAAGGAAGCTGCCGGCAGCGGACTAATGATTATTAATCCCGGAGCTGATCCAAACGAGCTGATGTCTAAAATTCTGTCTCATGCGCTCAAAGAGAAATTCAGCGGGACACCTCCTGATGAAACCTGGCTGCTGGATTTAGCAGCTTCGGCAGCCCTTTCACAGGAGCCTGGCTCTGAAAAAGCCAAAAGTCTTCTGGCAGGTCTGAAGGAAGTCCTGGGTGAAGAAGGAATGGAACTTTTTTACTCTTACGTTAAAAATTCGGATTCTTTGAATGCGGAACAGCTGGATCGCTTTCTTATAAATGAGCTTGGAAAGGAAACAAGCTATTTTACCCTGAACAAAGATGAGAAAGCTCCTTATATTCCTTTTTATTTTGCTGATGAGCGTAAAATAGATGTAAATGGGACAGAGTCTGGATTGAAAGCAATCGGACTGAATGGAAAAACATATTTTCCTTTTATAAAAACTGCAGGGCTGCTTGGATTCAAAGCTGAAAAGGTCTCTGCTAAGGAAATCCTCCTTCAGGGGGCGGGCAATAATAGCTACCGTTTCTTTCTTGACAAAAATATTTTCATATACAATGAAGAGGACTACGGGCTCCTGGAGAATCCGCTGGTAACAGTAGGATCAGAGCTTTTTATGGACAGGCATTGGCTGGAAGCGCTATTTAAAATAAATGTAGCTGAAGAAGAAAAAAGGATCTCAATCGAAAAAGGCAAATGAGAAAAGCTGGTGATGCCAGCTTTTTTCATCTGTTCGTTTATGAAAAAGCTAAGAATTTGACGATGATGATCTAATTTTGTCCCTCAGGCACCACGACCTTCTAATGGAGAAAAAGAAAAAACCCTGCATTTCTGCAGGGCCCTTCTATATCCCATAGGGACAGAAGGCAAAGGGAGAGGAGAAACCGGAGGAAGAACTTATGGGGAAACGTAAGTCTTCTCCGCGGTTGGCAACAACACCCTCGAATAGATGTTGTTACTTACATTATTTCCATAAAGAACATGGTTATACACCTTTTGGGAACATTTTTTGCAGTTAAGCATATTCTGATCGCTCAGCTGGCAGAATCAATTGAAATCGTGATGACCCAATGCAGAGACAGGACGTGGCGTTCTTAGCCTGCGTTCCTTAAATGAGCAAGGCGCTTGCGCCTTTCGTATGAATCCGCTTTCAGATAGCCTGTTGGCGGCATAGGTCGAATTGTGTTAGGATAAATAAGAAAATAAGGGAAAATGTCAAATGATTGTGGTGATGAATGATGAGAGTGGTGTCGGGTGAATGTAAAGGCATTTCTTTAAAAGCAGTGCCCGGAAATACAACAAGGCCAACCACCGATAAGGTTAAAGAAGCTATCTTTAATATGATTGGGCCGTATTTTGATGGCGGAACCGGTCTTGATCTTTTTGCCGGCAGCGGCGGCCTCGGAATTGAAGCTTTAAGCCGGGGGCTCGAAAGCATGATTTTCGTTGACCGTGAAGGAAAGGCAATCAAGACGGTCCATGAAAACCTCGAAGCCTGCGGCCTTGAGGAAAAGGCGGAGGTTTACCGGAACGATTCTGAAAGGGCATTGAAAGCGATTGTTAAAAGGGAAATTTGTTTTGACTATATTTTCCTGGACCCTCCTTATAAAAAACAGCAGCTGTTGAAGCTGATGGAACTGATCGGCCGGCATTCCCTCCTGAAAGAAGAGGGAGTTATCGTTTGTGAACATGCTTCTGATATAGAACTGCCGGATGCGGCCGGGAATTTTGTTAAAACTAAAAGCGAGACATATGGAATAATAGCAGTTTCAATTTTTACATACAGCAACGGTAATGAAGGAGGATGACAATGGCAAGCATTGCAGTTTGTCCGGGCAGCTTTGATCCCATTACATATGGCCACCTGGATATCATTAAAAGGGCCTCGAAGGTGTTTGACCAGATTCATGTGGTTCTGCTCAATAACTCATCCAAAAATCCGCTGTTTTCTGTTGATGAGCGCATCAGTCTGATCAGTGAAGTAACGAAGGAATTCCCCAATGTGAAGGTGGACTCTTTCCAGGGACTGCTTGTTGACTACGCAAAAGGTGTCGGGGCAAGCGCGATTATCAGGGGGCTCAGGGCGGTTTCAGATTTTGAGTATGAGATGCAGATTACTTCAATGAACCGGGTATTGAATGAGGAAATAGAAACATTTTTCATGATGACAAACAATCAATTTTCTTTTTTAAGCTCCAGCATCGTTAAAGAAGTGGCTAAATACGGCGGAGATATTTCCGAGCTTGTGCCAGAGGCTGTCCAGAAAGCTCTCAGCGGGAAATTCAATCTGCAGAATTAAAAAATAACCGGCAGCTGCCGGTTATTTTTTTTGTGCGTCTCCTGCATAAATTTGCCTGCCCAGCAGGAAAATATAGACAAGCAAAGCTGCGAGCGTTATCAGCGGTCCATGCTCTGCCAGGAAGGCAGCGGCCTGTGAATAGGCATTTCCGCCAAACAGTCCCACAGGCAAAGCATTGGAAGGGGCATCTGTATGATAAAACCTTTCATATACTGGCCCCCACAGAAGAAAGGCGAACACAGCTGCCGCAAGTCCATGGATGATTCTTGCAGCAAAGAAAGGCTTAAAGCCGATATCTGTCTGGGCCAGAATGCTGGCCACCTGGGCCTGTACACTGAATCCTGAAAATCCCAGCACAAGACTTGTTACAATAACCTGCTGCATCAGGGTGGCCTGCTGAATTTGGCTCGTCATCTGGCTTCCCAGTGTTATTTCAAACAGCCCTGAGATAAAGGGGATGCTGAGCTCGGAAGGGAGACTGATGCTGCTGAAGGCGACTGCTATGAATTCGGCTACAAAAGCTGTGATATGCAGATGAAAGAGCAATTTATTGATAACCGAAAATAAAATGATGAAGCCTCCGATCATAAGGAGCGTCTGCACTGATGACATGACAGCATCGCCGAGCAGCTTTCCGATGGGCCTGTTGTCATTGATCCTTGTCTGATGGAGGGCAGAAAATGCAGCCCTGAGAGAATTTTTCCTTTTTGGCTTTGAACGGGTCATTTCTTCTTTTCTTCCATAGAATCGCATGATCAGGCCGACAGTGATATTTCCAAGATAGTGGGCCAGAGCAAGGATGATGCCGATTTTTGCATTGTTGAAAAATCCGACAGAGACTGCTCCAAAAATAAACAGGGGATTTGATGAGTTTGTAAAAGAGACAAGCCTTTCAGCTTCTGTTTTGGTCAGCTGGTCCTCCTGGCGCAGCCTGGCAGTGAGTTTTGCCCCGGCAGGATAGCCTGAAGCCATCCCCATCGCCCAGACAAACCCGCCGACGCCCGGAACGCGGAAAAGCGGCCGCATGAGCGGCTCAAGCAAAACTCCGAGGAATTTGACCACCCCGAATCCGATCAGCATCTCAGATACAATGAAAAAGGGGAGGAGAGAAGGAAAGACAATTTCCCACCACATATTGAGGCCTCTTATCGAGGCGTCCACTGATTCTTGTGGAAAGGATATGAGCGATACAGCCATTAAAGTAACGGATAAAGCTAATATGAGTGTTTTTAGTTTGGAACGCAACACCGGCAAATCCTCCCTTATCAGGTAAACAAACTGTGCAGCTCATGCGGAACAGTGATAAACTGTATTTATAATCAGCGGACCGGGTGTGGTACAGCAAACCGTCCCTCCTGAGTCTGCGCAGCAGATTTTTCAGCCAATATACAGGGTTTTCCATTTGCTTTTGCCCAATCGGCTTCAGCCGGGCACGCCTTGTCCCCATATATCCCAATATACTCATAGAAAGATAAAATAGACCATAAGATTAAACCAGGCTTTATTGTGTTTGGAGCGGAGATAAGCAAATGCTTGACTATCTCCCGCTATGAGTCTTATATAAAAGGGGGGATGCTGATGAGGCAGCCCGTGATTGGATTGGCGCTGGGATCAGGGGGAGCCAGGGGGTTCGCCCATCTTGGCGTCATTAAAGTGCTGAAAGAGGAAGGAATCAATGTCGATGTGATTGCCGGGAGCAGCATGGGAGCGCTTGTAGGCTGCTTTTATGGAGCTGGACTGGACATTGACAGGCTCTATAAGCTTGCCGGGGCTTTCAAAAGGAAATACTATCTTGATTTTACAGTACCTAAGATGGGGTTT
This sequence comes from Bacillus infantis, assembly GCF_020171945.1. GTDB lineage: Bacteria > Bacillota > Bacilli > Bacillales > Cytobacillaceae > Bacillus_AB > Bacillus_AB infantis_A. The sequence continues at coordinate 91,791 of NZ_JAIVAP010000012.1, forward strand.
CTGGCTGGCAAGAAGGTGAAGGAACTTATTCGATTGTTTACCCATGGCAAAAATCTCGAAGACCTTGATATCCCTGTCAGAGTGGTTGCAACTGATCTAATGCTAGGGGAAAAAGTTGTTTTCAGCAAAGGGCCGATTGCTGACGCCGTCAGAGCCAGCATATCAATACCCGGTATTTTCATTCCCGAAAAACTGGAAGACCGGCTCCTGGTCGATGGAGGGGTCATTGACAGGGTGCCGGTGTCAGTTGTCGAAGAAATGGGAGCAGACCTTATCATAGCTGTCGATGTGTCAAGAGTGAAGACCAGCTCGGACATTACATCCATATTCGATGTAATCATGCAAAGCCTGGATATTATGCAGATGGAGCTGGTTTCGAACCGGGAGATCGCCTCTGATATCATGATCAGGCCGCATGTGGAAATGTACAGCTCCAGAGCTTTCACCAATATTGAGGATATCATCAGAATTGGGGAAGAGGAAGCAAGGAAGCAAGTTCCCAGAATAAAGGAAGCTATTCAAAATTGGAAGGGGCAAGAAGACGATGAAGAGAAATAAAATCTTCCTCCGTTCCTTCTTTATCGCTGCAGTGATTTTGCTGGCAGGGTTTTTCTATTATCTGCCTTATTATGTAACAAAACCAGGCATGGCCAAGCAGCTGGAACCGATAATTGAAGTGGAAGGCGGATATGATGAGTCAGGGGACTTCATGCTTACGACCGTCAGAATGGGCAGGGCCAATATATACTCCTATCTGACTGCAAAGGTGAGCAAGTTCCAGGAAATCTATCCTGTCGAGGAAATTAGGCGCGAGGATGAAACTGATGAAGAATACAATGTCCGCCAGCTGCATCTGATGGACACATCAAAAACAGCAGCCATTGAGGTAGCCTATAAAAAGGCGGGCCTCCCGGTGGATTATGAGTACAGAGGCGTCTATGTGATGAATGTCCTGCCTGATATGCCTGCTGACGGAGTGCTGAAGGCAGGCGATATGATAACACAAGTCGACAATCAGAAATTCAAGTCGTCTGAAGAATTCATTTCCTATGTCAGCGGAAAAAAAGAGGGAGATACCATCACGCTTGCCTACAAAAGAGGCGAAGAGAGCAAAGAAGCAAAGGTTTCACTGAAAGCCTTCAAGGATGACCCTGATAAAGTCGGGATCGGGATATCGCTTGTCGATGACAAGGAGATTAAAGTGGATCCGGAAGTCAGCCTCAATACAGAGGAAATAGGCGGACCGTCGGCTGGATTGATGTTTTCGCTTGAAATCTACAATCAGCTGACCAAGGATGACTTGACAAGAGGCTATCAGATTGCGGGAACAGGAACCATTTCTGGTGATGGAACGGTCGGAAGGATTGGCGGCATAGAGCAGAAAATTGTAGCGGCCGACAAAGCTGGTGCAGAAATTTTCCTGGCGCCGAATGAAAATGGGGCAGCCGGATCGAATTACAGCGAAGCAGCCAAAACTGCCGAGGAAATCGGGACAGATATGAAAATCATTCCCATCAACACTTTTGAGGAAGCGGTAGATTATTTGGCAGGCTTGGAACCAAAATAACAAGCAGGCAGGATTATTCCTGCCTGCTCTTATTTGTCACGCCCTGCTTCCCTTCAGGTAGATTGGGGGCTGAGTGTATTCCATATCCAGCAGCTTCTGGCGCTGCGGATGGGGCAGGGCTGAAGCGTAGATCCTTGCTGCCCGTATATCCTGCCGCACAGCTTCTTCCGGAATGGAGGACAGCTTGGAGATGAGAGGCAGGCCCAGGCTTCCTTTTTGCCTGTTTAAATATATCCGCCCTTCCTCACTCATTCCGAGCAGCCGGAGGTAGGATGCTGACTTAGGCTGCGGCAGCATTTCTTCTTTTTTCGTATTGGTCAGTATATGGACACAAGCGCGCTGCAGCCTTGTCCATGTGTATCGCTTCGTTTTTATGGATTCCATGAACTCATGGAAGGTTCCTGCCTTTATAGCCGAAAGCATGAATCTGTTTTCAAGGCCCTCTTCCATTTCATAGATTTCCTTTAGTTCAGTAGCTGACATCTGGAGCAGCCGGTACTTGAGGAAGGGCCAGTACATTTCCCACTTGTGGAAGGCACCGAAGGTTTTTTTATAATCTTTCATGATTTCAAGCGTTGTTCCAGGAACATAAGATTTGATATCGGTCAGTTCCTGCCCTTCTGAAAACAAAGCTTTCCTGATGCTCGTTGCACTCGCAATGGTCTCGGATGAGAAGTGTTCGTCATGGTAGCCGGCACTTTTCCTTTCGACAGTCAGGAGCTCCAATTTCTGATGGCGGGAATGGACCGACTTGGCGTACTGATAGCCGAGAATATTGTTAGGCTTGGACAGGTCCAGACCATCTTCGCCAAGCCCGAGATCTTTGAAAGCAAGGGACAATGCTTTAGGATAGCTGTTTCCGTCTCCTATATGGTGCTTGATCCTTTCCTGATAGGCTTCATTATGCTTGTCGAGCAAATGGACGGTATAATTGAATTTATTGATGTCTCCTGATTCGCTCCCAAAGCAGAGGGAGCTGCATCCTGAGGCAGCAAGAATGGAAACCGCCCCGTCCGCAAAAGTTTCGGCATTTTGAACAGCGAATTTATAGGGAAGCTCAAAGACGAGGTCGGCGCCGGCTTTTAACGCCATTTCAGCCCGTGCCCATTTCGAGAGCAGCGCCGGTTCGCCTCTTTGGAGGAAATTTCCGCTCATGACAGCAATGGCAACATCTGCGCCTGCTGCTTCCTTCGATTTTTCCAGATGATATAAATGCCCGTTATGGAAAGGATTATACTCAACGATCACACCAACTGCTTTCATAAGAACATTCCCCTTATAATGGTTTAATATCGGCTGCTTGTGATAAACCTATATTATAGTGACAGAAGCTATAATGGTAGATGAGCCTTCTCCTTCAAGCGGAAAAAGCCCGGAAAATAAGCCGATTCTGCGTTTAACTAGCTTAAATTATAGTGTAAAGAAAAAATATTGACAAATAATTATATGAAAGCTATAATTACTTTTGTTGCCTTGGGGTGATTCGTATGAAATGGACAATAAGTCAATTACAGAAATATCGAAGCAAGGATTATCCGATCGATGAAACAGTGGATGTGAGCGGGATCAGGGAGACCGACCCGACGATCAGAGAAGTTTCTCCGATTCATATATTTGGCCGGGCGGATATAGATTCGTCCAAGGTGACTTTTCATTTAACCATTAAAGGTCATCTGGTGCTGCCTTGTTCTCGTACGTTAGTTGATGTGCATTATCCAATTAATGTTGAAACAACTGAAACATTCCTCTTAAAAGGTTTGGACTATGAAACCGAAGAGGAAACCCATCAGGTGAAAGGCGATGTCATTGATCTTCAGCCGATCATTGAAGAAATCCTTTTGCTTGAAGTCCCTATGCAGGTTTTTTGCGAGGACAGCGGTGAAGAGGGTGCCCCCCAATCCGGCAAGGACTGGGAAGTCATCCAGGAGGAAGACCTTCAAAAGAAAGTTGACCCCCGGCTTGCTGGGCTTGCGAATTTCTTTGATCAAAATGATCCCTCCGGCGAATAGCAGGAATACTGGGATTATGATCCCCGGAATATTTCCGGACTAATGAACTACTACAAGAAGCATTTGAAGAATCCAGCGAATACCTGGCCTTCATAACTTTCTTAATACTCTTTAAGGAGGTGGGAAGAATGGCTGTACCTTTTAGAAGAACTTCTAAAACTGCGAAAAGAAAACGTCGCACTCATTTCAAACTGCAAGTGCCTGGTATGGTAGAATGCCCAAACTGTGGTGAGATGAAACTTGCTCACCGCGTGTGCAAGGCTTGCGGAACATACAAAGGAAAAGAAGTTGTTAACGACTAATTTTCACCATTAAAAGCACAGGGATTATGTCCCTGTGCTTTTAATTTGGGCTTTTTTTGGAAGCTGGGCTGTTCTGCGATTTTATTGCTATTTAGCCGGACTTCTTCCTATAATGGAAGAAAAGTGAAGGAAGATGATGATGCCGTATTTGATAGAACAGCATGAAGATGGACTGCTTCAATTCACGATCAACAGACCGGAAGTCCGTAATGCAATCAATTATGAAGTAATGGAAGGGCTGAGGGAGGCTGTCAATCTGGCGGGCAGTAAAGAGGTTAAGGCACTCATGATAACCGGGGCCGGCGGCCAGGCTTTTTGTTCTGGCGGAGATTTAGGGCTCTTCCACAGCCTGAAGACAGAGGAGGAGGCTTTTGGAATGCTGTCCGGGATGGCGGCAATCATGAAAGACCTGCTGTTCCTGCCAAAACCGACAGTCGCTTTTTTAAATGGGGCGGCGGTCGGAGGAGGATGTGAGCTTGCCTCTGCCTGCGATTTCCGTATAGCAGCTTCAGGTGCAAAGGCGGGATTCATCCAGGGAAAGCTAGCAATTACCACAGGCTGGGGCGGAGGCTCTATTCTAATGGAGAAACTTCTGCCCGCCCATGCTCTAAAAATGCTGGCAGAAGCATCGGTTTATGAATGCTCTGAACTGCTGGAGCTCGGATTCATCCATAGACTAAGCGAACAAGATGCGCTCGAAAGCTGCAGGGGCTTTTTGTCAAAAATCCTTCAGCTGGATGTGAATGTGCTTGAAAGCTACAAAAAGCTGCAGATTGAGAAGTGGCAAAATAGCCATATACTGGAGAGAATTGACGATGAGGTCCGCCGCTGCGCAGTTTTGTGGGAAAAGGATGAGCATCATGCCCAGGTGGACAAATTTCTAAATCGATCTTAATTATTTTAATTATTATGCAACAGTCTATCTTTTCTAGCAGAAGCATATGCTTTTAAAAAGACTAGGAGGGATAGCTGATGTCGACAACAAGGCAAGATGCCTGGACCCAGGATGAGGATCTGCTGCTTGCTGAAGTGGTTCTTCGCCATATACGGGAAGGCGGCACACAGCTGCAGGCCTTCGAGGAAGTGGGAAAACAGCTTTCAAGGACCCCTGCGGCCTGCGGTTTCAGATGGAATTCTTATGTGAGGAAGCAATATAAATCAGGGATTGAGCTTGCTAAGAAACAGCGGAAGGAATTGAAGAAAAAGCCGGAAGCAGTCCAGACTGCCAAGCAGGAACCGGAACATGCCAAAACAGAGGGCGGCATCTCCACGGAAAATGCCGTATCCGGGGCTGAAATCCCTGAATTTGAGGTTCTTGTGGGGTATATTGAAGCATTGTACCGCAAAGCCAATCATCCAGCAGCTGCTGAGACTGGAGAGCAGATCAAGAAACTGGAGAATCAGGTATTTTACCTGGCTGCAGAAAACGAAAGGCTGCTGAAGGAAATTTCGGTCATGGAGAGAGACTATGATGCGCTTACAGAAATAATGGAAAGGGCAAGGAAGATGGTGGTGCTGAAAGAGGAAGACCGCCAGCAGAAAACAAAGCACAGCCTATACCAAAAGTGATTATATTAAAAAGCGGACAATTAGATGTCCGCTTTCTGGCTGTCTGCCCCCTGTTATTTGGTTTCAGCTGTCTGTTCAGATGCTCCGGCAGGGATCCATACCAATGGGTTTTCTCCCAGATCCCTTTCTATGTCATACGAAACAGAAGTGAATCCCATCCTCTCCCAGAAATCCTTTGATTTGATGCGGGGATTGGTTTTGATAGGAAGCTTGAAGCTTTTCGCAAAGTTTACAAGCGCAGTTCCGTAGCCCTTGCCCTGGTAATCAGGAAGAACCTCCAGCTTCCAGAGTTCAAGATAATCCTGCGGCGGGCTGAAGTACCGGTCAAACTTCGCAGCTTCCCGATACAGGCTCATTCTGGCAACCAGCTTATCCCCGAAATAGATCCCGTAAAAAGGAGACTCGCTGTCGTTTTCAATAATATTGGCTTCAAGATCTTCAAACATGGATAATTCCTGCAGGCCGTATTCTTTGAATCTTTTAAATTCCTCAAGAGTTTTATAGTTCACCTTTAATTTTTCTACTTTAAATTCCATTTTGTTTCCCCCTTGCATACTGGTTACATTACATCATATGAATTTTTTTGCCCTGCAGTATAGAAAATTAAACCTGCCTCGTGGAGCAAAAATTTGAAGGCGCTTTTCTACATTATATAACAAAATAACAAATAATTCTGCATAATCAAGCTGCAACTGCTGTTGAATTTTATGGCAGCATGAGGAGTTCTGGGATGAATATTCTCCTGCGAGGCGAAAAAATAGCGTGCTATTAGCTATTTTCAAATAATTTAGAAAGCGTTTTCAAAAAAAGAAGGGAAAAAGGAGAACTTTGTAGAAATATATTTTATTGCAGGGATTAAGCCAGGAAAGGGGATTGAATGTGCGAAAAATACTGATTGCAAACCGCGGCGAGATTGCCTCGCGCGTTATTAGAACATGCCGTGAAATGGGAATTGAAACTATTGCTGTTTACTCGGATGCAGATAGTGGAATGCCGTATGTCCAGGAAGCGGATCAGGCTTTCCGGATAGGGGAGCCCCCGGTTGGCAGATCTTATCTTAAAGCAGATGAATTACTGCGCATCGCCAAAGAAGAAGGAGCAGACGCTATCCACCCGGGCTACGGCTTTTTGTCAGAAAACGCGGCTTTTGCCCGCGCTGCAGCTGATGAGGGGATCGTTTTCATTGGACCTGCCCCTGAGACCATCGAGCTGATGGGGGATAAGATTGTTTCCCGGGATACAATGGCCAAAGCGGGAGTCGCGGTGGTTCCTGGAAGCAGAGAAGGTGTCGCCACGCTGGAAGCGGCTATAAGCCTCGCAGATGAAATGGGTTATCCTGTCATGCTTAAGGCAAGCGGCGGCGGGGGAGGGATCGGAATGATCCGCTGTGAAAATGAGCAAGCGCTCGCTAAGTCCTACGACTCAACGAAAGCACGTGCAAAAGCTTATTTTGGCACAGATGAAGTATTTGTTGAAAAGTATATTCCTAATGCCAGGCATGTCGAGGTCCAAATATTCGGGGATTCATTCGGAAACCTCGTGCACATGTACGAAAGGGACTGCTCGATCCAAAGAAGACACCAAAAAGTAGTTGAAGAGTCGCCATCCCCGTTCATATCTGAGGGGACAAGGCAGAAGATGCTGGAAACAGCGCTGAGAGCAGGAGAAGCGGTCGGCTACGTAAATGCCGGCACGGTTGAATTCATTGTAGATGAAGAAGAGAACTTCTATTTCCTGGAGATGAATACAAGGCTCCAGGTCGAGCATCCCGTAACCGAGCAGATCACCGGCCTGGATCTTGTGAAATGGCAAATCCTCGTGGCAAGGGGTGAAAAGCTTCCATTGCTTCAGGATGAAATAGCAAGAAACGGCCATGCAATCGAGTTCAGGCTTTATGCGGAAGATCCTGTAAGTTTCATGCCTTCTCCAGGGAAAATTGATAGCTTTTCCTGGTCAAAAGGGGAGGGAGTCCGGATGGATAATGGGTATCTCGCGGACAACACGGTCACCCCATTTTACGATCCGATGATTTCGAAATGCATCATTTTCGGGGGTTCAAGGGCAGAAGCGGTCAGAAGGGCTTCTGATTTCTTTGCACAGCTGGAAATCAAGGGGATCAAAACAAATGCTCCTTTATTTCAGCAAATATTAAATGACGAAGATTTTATTAAAGGAAACTATACAACTGCCTTTTTGGCGGAAAAGAAATTTGCAGTTCATTAAGAGGAGGAAATCACATGAAAGAAATAACATCATCAATGGCTGGTACAGTTTTGAACACATTGGCAGGGCCTGGGGATGAGATCAAGGCCGGCCAGGAAGTCATCATGCTGGAGTCAATGAAAATGGAAATCCCGGTTGAAAGCCATATCGACGGAAAAGTAGCTGAGGTAAAAGTCTCAGCCGGTGATTTTGTCAATGAAGGAGACGTTCTGATCGTATTGGAATAGCAGTCCGCAAAAAGAAAAAGAGGAGGCATAACATGAAGGCAGTCAACACTTTGACCGAAACATTAAGGGAAAGGTCCGCAGCAGCAGAAGCCGGCGGGCCCCCTAAGTATCATGAAAAGCTGAAGGCGCAAAATAAGCTGTTTGTCAGGAAGCGCCTCGAGCTTTTATTTGATGACGGGGAGTATATGGAAGACGGCAAATTTGCCAATTGCAAGGAAGAAGGCCTCCCGGCTGACGGTGTAGTTTGCGCCACTGGAAAAGTGGGCGGACAGACAGTCTGTGTCATGGCCAATGATTCAACCGTAAAAGCTGGATCCTGGGGGGCAAGGACGGTCGAAAAAATTATCCGGATACAGGAAACTGCCGAGAAGCTGAAGGTTCCATTATTGTATTTGGTAGATTCTGCCGGCGCGAGAATCACAGATCAGCTGGAAATGTTTCCTAACCGCCGCGGTGCCGGCCGAATATTTTATAATCAGGTCAAGCTATCTGGAGTCATCCCGCAGATTTGCCTGCTGTTTGGACCATCTGCTGCAGGCGGGGCATATATCCCTGCTTTCTGTGATATCGTCATCATGGTGGATCAAAACGCATCCATGTATTTAGGCTCCCCAAGGATGGCTGAAAAGGTAATTGGGGAAAAAGTGACGCTGGAAGAAATGGGCGGAGCCCGTATGCATTGTTCTGTCAGCGGCTGCGGCGACGTGCTTGCTTACAGTGAGGAAGAGGCGATCGGGTATGCCAAACGGTACCTGCCATACTTCCCTCCGAACTTTCAGAAGAAAACGGAACTGCTGGAGGGGATCGCAGCCAAAGAGAGCCGTCAGCTCGAAGACATCATCCCGGTTAACCAAAATGCCCCTTTTGATATGTATGAATGTATTGATGCCCTGATTGACGAAGGCAGTTTCTTTGAAATCAAGAAGCTGTTTGCCCCTGAAATTGTTACCGGGCTGGCACGGATAGGCGGGAGAGCTGTCGGTATCATTGCCAATCAGCCGAAGGTGAAAGGCGGTGTCCTGTTTGTTGATTCAGCCGATAAAGCGGCGAAATTCATACAGCTCTGCGATGCCTTCCATATTCCGCTTCTGTTCCTTGCCGATGTCCCAGGCTTCATGATTGGCACAAAGGTTGAGCGTGCCGGCATCATCCGCCACGGCGCCAAGCTGATCGCAGCCATGAGCTCGGCAACTGTTCCGAAGATATCGGTCATTGTGCGGAAAGCATATGGCGCCGGACTATATGCAATGGCCGGCCCGGCATTCGAACCTGACTGCTGTATTGCCCTGCCGACTGCACAGATTGCGGTAATGGGCCCAGAAGCCGCAGTTAATGCGGTTTATTCCAACAAAATCAACGAAATAGAAGATCCAAAAGAAAAAATCGCCTTTGTCCAGGAGAAACAGCAGGAATACAAAGAACATATCGATATCTACAGGCTAGCTTCAGAACTGATCGTAGATGATATTGTCGCTGCCTCTGACCTCCGCGATCAGCTGATCGAGAGATTCTCCTATTATGAAACAAAAGAACTGAACTTCAGTGTGAGAAAGCATCCAGTTTATCCGGTTTGATAAAAAAGCGGAAGCGGCTTGCTCAGCCCTGATAATCTCAGGGATTCGAGGGACTGGAATTTGTAGCTGGAATATAGAAGCGGAGGGTTCCAGTTTAGAGGCTGGGACCCTCTATTTGTAAAAAAAGAAAACAGAGGGTCTCAGTGAGGGCCGCTGAAGCTCTCTGATCAAAAAAAAAGAAAACAGAGGGTCTTAGTCAAGGCTGCCGGAACCATCTGGCCAAGAAAAATGTAAATAGAAGGTCCCAGCGATAGGAGCTGCACCCTCTACCTCTGTAGTTTTGCCCCACATCTCCTCACCACGCCAAAATTTCCTTCAATCACTTAATAAACCTTTTGCGCGTGCTGGCCTTTTGCCTGATTTCATCCTATTACCTCGGCCATTTTCATTAAAAAAAGAAAAAGTCCCAGGCAGAGTACAGGAAGTTGGCTATATCTGATAGAATATTACTAAAAGTTACAAAATAGAGGAGTTTTTATGAAAATAGGAATCATTGGCGGGGGGGCCATTGGATTATTATTTGCAGCATACTTGCAGAAGGGTCATGAAGTCACTCTGTATGTCCGTTCTGCAGAGCAGAAAAAGCTTATCTCTTCATATGGGATTTCATTAATCGCGAAAGGTCAGCAACATATTTCCTATGTACAGGTGCTGCTGATCGATGAATGGAAGGGAGAAGAAGAGCTCTCCATTGTTGCGGTCAAGCAATACGATGTCCATTCCCTTATTTCTGTCATAAATGATATTCAGGCGGCACAATCTCCTGCATTCTTATTTCTCCAGAATGGAATGGGCCATCTGTCACTGCTCCACGATCTCAGGGCCAAGGCCATCCTAGTAGGGGCCGTTGAGCATGGGGCATTAAAAAAAGATGCAAGGACTGTTCAGCACACAGGAGCCGGAAGAACGAACATAGCGGTATTCTCAGGAGAAGGAACAGAAGCAGCTGAATGCCTGCAGGAAACTTCCGGAGACTTTCCTTTTGCCGTCCGCGAGGATTACAAGGATATGCTCCTTCAAAAGCTTGTCATCAATAGCATAGTCAATCCACTGACTGGCATCCTTCAGGTGAAAAATGGAGAATTGATTGAAAATCCCTATTATTACACATTGGTGCAGGACTATTTTGCAGAAATTGCCGCTGTGCTGGAGCTGGCAGATCCTGAAGAAGCCTTTGACGCTTTGGTTTCAGTCTGCAGGAAAACATCAGCAAACACTTCATCTATGCTAAAAGACCTGCAGAACCAGAAAAAAACAGAAGCGGATGCCATTCTCGGATATATTCTGGGAGAAGCGGATAGAAAAAATAAACACGCTCCCCTTGTCCATGCATTTTACTCGTGCATCAAGGGGAAGGAGCCTGGAAACTAGGGGGGATCCACAATGTCATCATTCTTTTCAGCGGTTGCCGCAACACTTGTGACAGTACCGCTGCTCGGCTACTTGATTGTATTCATCATCAGCAAGCAAATTACAGGCAGCCACAAAAAGTCAGTCCGCATCGCACTCGACTGCAGTACCTTTCTTCTTATTCTTTCTGTTCACTTCTTGATCCTGGCTATTTGGGAACGGTCTTATTTATGGATTATAGTGCTGTTCATGCTGTTTGCTGCGGTCATTTTCACAGTCATCCATTGGAAGATCAAACAGGAGATTAATTTCCAGCTGATTTTTAAGGGTTTCTGGCGGTTCAATTTTCTTTTGTTTTTTTCTGCCTATATTGTCCTTTTGATCCTAGGTGTGTTTCAAAGCGTTTCAGGCTATTTATCTATTCCGTAAGCTAGGAATGCTCTGATAGTCATTTTTGAAGCATGTTTTTCAGGCAAAGTTTTTTTCTTTTCAATTCTGACAATGCTATACTCAGGTAGGAGTGAAAATTGTTGACCAGAAAGGAAGTACTTAGATGGAGATTTTAAATCTCTCACTGCCGGCATCCAGCCGGTTTGCGACAGATTATACGTCTCATGAGCCTGAGGTGGAGCGTTTTTTCCATTACCGATATCATGATGCCAGCGAATATCAGAGGCGTTTGAACGAGCTGAAGGGACGGAAGTTTTACAGAGAAGAGCTTGCCGATTATATCGCGCAGTATATGTCCAGATTTCCTTCTTCGGACAAAACCGGCATTTCATTAGATAAGCTTCGCTCGGAGGATAGTGTGGTAATTGTCGGCGGACAGCAAGCAGGAATATTGACTGGGCCATTATATACTATACATAAAGTAATTTCTATAATTGTTCTTGCAAAGCAGAAGGAGGCCGAACTGGGAGTTCCTGTGGTCCCGGTGTTCTGGATAGCCGGGGAAGACCATGATTATCACGAGGTCAATCATATCTTTGCGGAGAACAGCGGGCGGATTGAAAAAGCTGTGTACCCGCACAAGGTACTGGAGAAGAAGATGGTGTCTATGATCGAGCTGGATCGAGCCCTATGTTTCCGCTGGGCAGAAAGCCTGATCGAAGGATATGGAGAAACAGAGCATACGAAAGATCTGCTTCAGTTTGTCCAGCGGGCTGCAGAGCAGTCAGAAACCTTTGTCGACTTTTTTTCATATATGATTATGGAGCTGTTTAAGGAATATGGCATTTTGCTTGCCGATTCAGGGGACAGCCGTCTGAGAAAACTTGAAAAAAGCATTTTCTCCGAACAGCTGAGCCAGTTTTCCTCTATCACCAAAGCGGTGAAGCAGCAGCAGAGGGAAGTCGAGGCAGCCGGTTTCAAACCTGCGATCGAAATAGGCGATAATGCAGCAAACCTTTTTTTCTATGATGAAATCAATTCTGAAAGGGTCCTTCTAGAATATAATGAGGAGCTCAGCCTGTTTGAAGGCAAGAATGGGGCTATTCAGTTTTCTCTTGATGAATTGTCCCTGATTGCCAAAGAGTCGCCAGAAAAGCTTAGCAATAATGTGGTGACAAGGCCAATTACGCAGGAGCGGCTTTTCCCGGTTCTTGCTTTTATTGCCGGCCCGGGGGAGATCGCCTATTGGGCAGAGCTCAAACAGGCTTTCGAACATCTCGGCATGGAGATGCCGCCGATTGTGCCAAGGCTGAACATCACATTGCTGGAAAGGCCTGTTGCTTCAGACATTCAGGATCTGGACCTGGAAATCACAAAGGTTCTGGAAAATGGAACAGGCAAAGAACAGGAAGCTTTTGTCGATGGAGTAAAGGACCAGGCGCTGACAAGTCTATTCGGAGAAACGAAAAAGCAGCTGGTCAGTCAATATAAGATGATTGAAAGCCGCCTTCAGGAAACTGACAGAGGAATGCTGCCCCTGCTTGAAAAAAATGAATCATTTCTGCTGAAGCAGCTGGATTTCATGGAGGCAAAAACGGAAGAGAGCTTGAAAAACAGGCATTCAGCCGTTCTTTCTAAATACAGGCGCATTGAAGCTGCCTTAAGGCCTTCAGGGTCGCCTCAGGAACGGATTTGGAATATCCTTTATTATCTGAATTTGCATGGTCTTACCCTTATAGACGATATAATGGAGCTTCCATTTGAGTTTGATGGAAAGCATAAACTAATAAAGCTTTAAACATAAGGGCGGCAGATGACGCATATGCCTGAAAAGGGTTTGGGATGGAAACATCCCAACCCTTTTTTTTTTCATATTTTTAAAAAGAAATCTGTTTCAACATCCCTTGCCAATCCGGTTGGGGATTGCTGCGTTAGAAAGGATACGGCAGCCTTTTTAGCCAAAACCAGGGCTGGAAGGATCTTTCCCGCAGGAAATAAAAAGGAGAAAAATAATTATTTACCAGAAGGATTTGCAGAATGCAAGGAGAATATTAAAAACATGTGGAGGAAAGTGGGGGAATGTGGTACATTTGAGTTGGAAAGTGGGGTTTAGGGCATGTTCATGGGCGAATACCATCATAATGTTGATACAAAAGGCCGTTTGATAGTGCCTGCCAAGTTTCGTGACAACTTGGGCGATATGTTCATTTTGACACGCGGGCTTGATCAATGTTTGTTTGGCTATCCGCTTTCTGAATGGAAGCAGCTTGAAACCAAGCTGAAAGGGCTGCCCTTGACAAAGAAGGATGCACGCGCGTTTACCCGCTTTTTCTTTTCCGGTGCATCTGAATGTGAACTCGATAAGCAAGGAAGAATTAACATTTCCAGTCCCCTGATGCAATATGCGAAGCTGGAAAAGGAATGTGTTATAGTAGGCGTTTCCAATCGGATCGAAATATGGAGCAAACATCTTTGGGAAGATTTTTTTGCAGAGTCAGAGGAATCTTTTGCTGAAATTGCAGAAAATATGATTGGGTTTGATATATAATGGGAATGTTTTATTAGTATAATAATTCCTCGTTGATTCGATTGGAAGGTGGACAAGTATGTTTGATCATAAAACAGTTTTGCTGGAGGAAACGGTAGCCGGCCTGGCTATTAAGCCGGATGGCGTCTATGTCGATTGCACAATGGGCGGTGCCGGGCACAGTGAACTGATTCTGACACAGCTGTCAAGCCAGGGTAAGCTGTATGCTTTTGACCAGGATGAGACAGCCATTGAAAATGCACAATTGAAGCTCAGTAAATATGGAGACAAAATCACTATAATAAAAAGCAATTTCCTTTATTTAAAGGAAGAGCTGGAGAAGGCCGGAGTCACACAGGTGGATGGTGTGCTCTACGATCTTGGCGTATCTTCACCGCAGCTAGATACACCTGAGCGGGGATTCAGCTATCATCACGATGCACCGCTTGACATGCGGATGGATAAGGATGCAAGCCTGTCTGCTTATGAAGTGGTGAATGATTGGCCGTATGAAGACCTTGTCAGGATTTTCTTCCGGTATGGAGAGGAAAAGTTCTCCAAGCAAATAGCGAGGAAGATTGAAGCGGCCAGGGAGAAAGCGCCGATTGAGACGACCTACCAGCTGGTTGAACTGATAAAAGAAGCTATACCGGCACCAGCTAGAAGAAAAGGCGGCCATCCTGCCAAGCGGATTTTTCAGGCAATCAGGATTGCTGTCAATGATGAGCTTGGCGTTTTTGAGAAGTCGCTTGAGCAGGCAATTGAAATTCTGAAGCCAGGCGGCCGGATCAGTGTCATTACTTTCCACTCGCTTGAGGACAGGATCTGCAAAGTGACTTTCAAGAAAGCGAGTGAGACTCCACCGCTGCCTCCGGGCCTGCCGATCATTCCAGACGAATTTAAGCCGGTGCTTAAGCTTGTTGCAAGGAAGCCTATTCTTCCGTCAGAAGAAGAACTGGAAGAAAACAACCGGGCAAGGTCCGCAAAGCTGAGGGTCGCAGAAAAACTGTAACCAAACTGAAAAGGGGGACAAGCTTAACAGCTTGCCCCAATATAAAATAAAGGCCTGGCAATGTCCGGCCATATGATCACAGGAGGGATATAATGAGCAACTTGGCAAGGAAAATGCAGCAGGAGGAAGTACAGCAGCACAAGACAGCTGTTAAGGTGAAGAAGATTAAGATTAAAAACCTGTGGCTCTCGCCCGGCGAAAAAATAATGGGTGTCGTTTTCGGGGCCATTGTCTGTTTTGGCGCTGTTCACATCATTTCAAACCAGGCTGCCATTTATGAGATGAACAAAGATATCCAGGACATCCAAGCCTCTATTCAGGACAAGGAAAAATCAAATCGCGAGCTTGAAATGCAAATCAGCGAGCTTAGTACATACGAGCGCATCTTCGAAAAAGCAAAATCTCTCGGTCTGACACTCAATGAAAATGTCAGAGGTGTACAGGATAAATGATGAAGAAACAGCCAAATATCAATTATGGAGCAGCGATATTATTTGTAATATTCAGCCTGCTCTTTTTTGTCTTGCTGTACAGATTTGTGTCAATTCAAATAACAGGAGAAGCGGGCGGGCAGCCCCTCGCGGCAAAAGCGGAGCAGAAATATACCAATGAACGTGTGCTTGAAGCGAAAAGGGGAACCATCTATGACCGGGGCGGCGATGTAGTGGCAGAGGATGCAAGCTCATTCACGCTGGTTGCCATCCTTGACAAGGATATGACTGTCAACAAGAAGAAGCCTAAGCACGTAGTGGACATAGATAAAACGGCAAGGGAGCTTTCCACAGTAATTGACCTGGAAGAATCCGAGATTAAGAGGATTCTTTCAAAGCCTGGTGCCAAACAGGTGGAGTTCGGGACGGCAGGCAGGAATATATCCAATTCGCTTAAAAGGGAAATCGAGGACCTGAAGCTTCCGGGAATCTCTTTCCGGCCGGAAATCAAGCGATTCTACCCAAATGGAATGTTTGCATCCCATCTGGTGGGCTATGTTGAAAAGCCGGAAGAAACTGAAGAGGATAAGCCGGACAGAACGCCGGCAGTCGGAAGGCTTGGGATAGAAAAAAGCCTGAATACCGTCCTGAGCGGCATCAATGGGAAGGTAACCTATGAAAAAGATCACTGGGGATATCTGCTCCCGGGGACTGACGAAAAGGTAAAACCGGCCAAGGATGGAAATGATGTTTATCTGACGATTGATAAAAAGATCCAGACATTCCTGGAAGACAGCATGAACAGTGTCCAGAAGGAATATAATCCGAAGAAAATGGTGGCGATTGTGGCTGACCCGAAGACCGGGGATATTCTGGCTATGTCTCAGCGGCCGTCCTTCCACCCGCAGACAAGGGAAGGCCTTGAGGATGATTGGTATAATGAGGCAATCGAGACATCTTTTGAGCCAGGGTCTACCATGAAGATTTTCACGCTGGCATCTGCTATAGAAGAAGGGGCATTCAATCCCAATGCCTGGTATGAGTCAGGGACATATGTGGTTGACAAGGGGTCAAGGCCTGTCCGTGACCATAACTATGGACGGGGATGGGGTTCAATCACCTATCTTGAAGGGGTGCAGCGCTCCTCCAATGTCGCTTTTGCAAAAATTGCCAAAGAGCAGCTTGGCTTTGATGCTTTCAGAAAGTATCTGACCAGGTTTGGGTTTGATAATCCTACCGGAATAGACCTTCCGAATGAAACAGGTGCTAAATTCGCCTATCAGTATCCGATTGAAAAGGCAAACACTGCTTTCGGACAGGGGACGGCTGTCACGCCGATCCAGCAGATCCAGGCAGCAACCGCCATTGCGAATAAAGGGCAGATGATGAAGCCCCATGTGATTGACAAAATCGTGGATTCATCAACAGGAGAAGTGATCAAGGATACAAAGCCTGAAAGCGCCGGAAATCCGATTTCCGAAAAAACGGCGAAGGAAGTCCTTGATATACTTGAAACAGTGGTTTCAGCAGAAAAAGGGACAGGCTATAAAAAATATAATCTGGAAGGCTATAAAGTTGCAGGGAAAACCGGAACCGCACAGATTCCGGGATCAGGCGGATATTTGACCGGGCCTGAGAACTATGTTTTCTCTTTCATGGGCATGGCGCCGGCAGAAGATCCTGAGCTGGTCATGTACGTGGCAGTCCAGCAGCCGCAAATCGATGATTACGTGAAAGGGTCTCTGCCTGTATCGCAGATCTTCAAGCCGGTTATGCAGAACAGCCTTCAATATTTAAATATAGAACCTTCAAAGCAGACGAAGGTCGAAGCAAAAGAGGTTCCGGATGTTGCAGGCCTTTCTGCGGAAGTTGCTGCCAAAAAGCTGACCAGCGCCGGGTTTGTGCCGGCGGTGATCGGGAAGGGCGGCAAAATAACGGGACAGCTTCCGGAACCGGGAGCTTCTATACTCGAAGGTGAACGGGTCGTCATTAAAACGGACGGGACTTTGAATGTTCCGGATATGCAGGGCTGGTCCATGAGGGATGTTATGAAGACAGCTAAAATTGCCGGCCTGAAGCTGAATACGGTAGGCGGCGGCTTTGCAGTCAAGCAGAATCTATCCCCTGGGTCTCCAGTCAAGGAAGGCGAGTTCTTGATTGTGGACTTTGAAACGCCTCTGGAGCAATACAGCCGGTCAGCGGCTGAAAAGGAAGAAGCTGTCAGCGGGGAAGAAGCTGAAGAGGAAGAAGTATTGGATTAACATTTAAGGGCGCACCGCTTTAGGCGGTGCGTTCTATTTGTATTGGTACAAGCATATAGTTGAACGAGCCATAATTGAAGGAGGTTCGTTTTTCATGCGCGTTTCAAATGTTACCGTAAGGAAGCGGTTGACCATTGCTTTGTTGGCAGGCATACTTATTTTCTTCATCATTGATATCCGGCTTGGATATGTCCAGTTTTTCCTCGGCAGCATGCTGACGGATGAAGCTAAAGAGCTGTGGAGCCGGGACATCCCGTTTGAGCCGGAAAGGGGAGAAATTGTCGACCGCAATGGTGTGGCATTGGCAACCAATGTCAGTGCACCGACGGTCTATGTAGTTCCAAGGCAGGTAAAGGATCCTGATGATACGGCAGAGAAGCTGGCCGCCATACTGAATATGTCTAAGGAAAAGGCGTTTCAGCTGATCACCAAGCAGGCATCAAGTGTGAAAATACCTGAGGGCAGAAAAATTTCCCATGAAAAAGCAACAGAAATCAGGGCAGAGGGAATGGCTGGGGTCTATATCGCCGAGGACTCCAAACGGCATTACCCTTTTGGAAATTATCTATCACATGTGCTCGGATTTGCCGGGATTGATAACCAGGGGCTGATGGGGCTGGAGCTTTTTTATGACAAAGAGCTGAAGGGCGAGAAAGGCTCTGTCAAATTTTACGCAAATGCAAAAGGACAGCGGATGAATGATATGGCGGATGATTATAAACCGCCGGTCGATGGGATGGACCTGAAGCTGACGATCGACTCGAAGGTGCAGACGATTGTCGAGAGGGAGCTGGATATTGCAGAGGCGGCCTATAACCCGGACGGCATCATAGCCATTGCCATGAATCCAAATACAGGGGAAGTCCTCGCTATGTCAAGCAGGCCGGACTTTGATCCTGCCAACTTCAGGAACGTTGCGCCGGATATATACAACCGGAACCTGCCGGTCTGGAGCTCATACGAGCCGGGTTCCACTTTTAAAATCATCACTCTTGCAGCTGCCCTTGAAGAGGGGAAGGTAGACCTTGAGAAAGATCATTTCCATGATCCGGGCTTTACCGAGGTAGGAGGCGCGAGGCTGCGATGCTGGAAAAGAGGCGGGCATGGAAGCCAGTCATTCCTGGAAGTTGTCCAAAATTCCTGCAACCCGGGATTTGTTGAACTGGGAGAAAGGCTTGGCAAGGACACACTGTTCAAATATATTAAAGACTTTGGTTTTGGCACGAAAACAGGCATAGACCTTCAGGGTGAATCAAAAGGGATTTTGTTCAATCTGGATAATGTCGGTCCGGTCGAGCAGGCGACCACTGCTTTCGGACAGGGTGTTTCCGTCACGCCGATCCAGCAGGTTGCAGCAATATCAGCAGCCGTCAATGGCGGGACGCTGTATACACCTTTTATAGCAAAAGAACTGGTTGACCCTGCTTCAGGTGAAATCGTGATGAGAAAAACCCCTGAGGCTAAGAGGAAAGTCATATCAGAGGAAACTTCAAAGGAAATACGCCTTGCACTTGAAAGCGTAGTGGCTCAAGGGTCCGGAAAAAAAGCGTTCGTAGATGGATACAGGGTCGGCGGCAAAACCGGAACGGCACAAAAGGCGGAAAACGGAAGATATCTCGAAAACAATCATATTGTGTCCTTTATAGGCTTTGCCCCTGCGGATGATCCTGAGCTTGTGGTTTATGTGGCAGTGGACAATCCTAAGGGCACGATCCAGTTTGGAGGGGTTGTCGCCGCGCCGATTGTCGGGAATATCATGGGTGACAGTCTCAGGGCAATGGGTGTTGAGCCGAGAAAGGATCAGCTTGAAAAAGAACTGACATGGCTGGATACGCCAATGGTGGAGGTGCCCGATTTAGTTGGCATCACGAAAAAGGAGCTCGGCGAATTGCTTGTCAATCTGAAGATCGACGGGAGCGGTGAAGGAGAGACAGTCGTCAGGCAAACTCCCCAGCCTGGTGTGAAACTGAAGGAAGGCTCTACAATCAGGCTGTATTTTGATGATAAATAAGAGCAGGATGCGGGCGGCCGGACAGCGCTGCCCGTTTTCTTTGATAAGAAGCAAAAGGGAATTCCCTCATCTGCTTCAGGCAAAGGAAGTTTTTCTTTAAATTTTCATTACTAAATGGCTAAAACAAGAATAATCATGTAAAATATAAGTCGCCATGCAGGAATTATTTTGGCTGAGAGCTTTAGGGAAAGCATACAGCTGCTTTTTACAGCTATGAAAAATGCGGCTGCAGATCCGCTGCGTGGCCGACTGAGCAAAACGGCAGGGGATGATGCAGGCTGATACTGCCTGTCTTTCCTGCGGAATGAGAGGAATGGGTTCAATTGAAATTACATACACTGCTTAACTATCTCCATCCTTTTAAACCATTTGGTGGAGATAATCCTGAAATTGTATCCTTGGAAAATGATAGCAGGCAAGTGAAAAAAGGGAGCCTGTTTATCTGTATCGAGGGCTTTACCGTTGATGGCCATGATTATGCAGAAACAGCTGTCCGGAACGGGGCGGCGGCCGTTTTGGCTGAGAGGGAGCTTCCGCTGAATGTTCCTGTAATCATTGTCAGGGATACGGCAAGGGCCATGGCTGTTCTGTCGGATGCTTTCTACGGCCAGCCGAGCCAGCAGCTGCATTTGATCGGGATCACCGGTACAAACGGGAAAACGACGACTAGCCATCTTATTGAAAAGATTTTGGCTGATTCAGGCAAAATCACGGGACTCATCGGGACGATGTATACAAAAGTCGCCGGCGAGACGCATGAAACAAAGAATACGACGCCGGAAAGCCTTACATTGCAGAAGACCTTTGCTTCCATGGTCGAAAAGAAGGTGGAAGCAGCTGTCATGGAAGTAAGCTCCCATGCCCTTGATGAGGGGCGCGTCCATGGCTGCGATTTCAATGTGGCCGTTTTTACAAATCTGACACAGGATCATCTGGATTATCACAAAACGATGGACGAATACAGAAGGGCTAAAGGCTTGCTGTTTGCTCAGCTTGGGAGTGCATTCTGCCACAATAAGCCTAAATATGCTGTACTGAATGCCGATGATCCGGCAAGCGCTGAATACAGGAAATCGACTGCCGCGCAGATTCTGACCTACGGAATCGACAATGAAGCGGATTTGCGTGCTGTGCACATCCGGATGGATGCCAGAGGCACTACATTCGACCTTATCAGTCCATTTGGCGTGCACCCTGTTGCCATGCAGCTGATCGGCAAATTCAGTGTGTATAATGTGCTGGCTGCAGTTGGTGCAGCCCTGGCTTCCGGTCTTGAGCTCGGAGCTATCCTGGAATCCATTTCAACCGTCAAGGGTGTCCCGGGCAGATTTGAAACAGTGGATGCCGGACAGGATTTTTCTGTGATTGTTGACTATGCACATACTCCTGACAGTCTGGAAAATGCATTGGAAACGGTAAAAGAGTTTGCTGAAGGCAGGATTTTTGTCGTAGTTGGCTGCGGCGGTGACAGGGACAGGACCAAAAGGCCCCTGATGGCTAAAATTGCATGCCGGCTTGCAACAGATGCGGTGTTTACATCGGATAATCCGAGAAGCGAAGATCCGGACGAAATTCTGAAAGATATGGCTGCAGGCGTTCCCGAAGGAAACTATACAATGATTGCCGACCGCAAAGAGGCAATAGCATACAGTGTTGGTGCTGCCGGCAAAGGAGATGTGATTCTCATAGCAGGCAAAGGGCATGAAACTTACCAGCAGATTGGCGGGCAGACATTTGACTTTGACGACAGGACCGCAGCGAGAGAAGCTATACTGAACAGATAAACAGGGCAGCAGCCGGGAAAGCTGCTGCTCCGCTGAATATGCTCAATAAGAAATAATAAATAGATATACTGAAAGGCTTTTGATCATGATGAATAATAATCAATCCAGCGGTGCCGAATGCGGCATGGCTGCCCATAACCATAAAATAGAAAATAAAAGTCTTAATGACAGGCTCACTACATATGATATTGCAGTAATGAATGAGCGTCCATTAAAGGAAGGAGGGGAATAAAATGATGGAGCAGGCAATATTTCTGACAATCCTGATGGGTTTTTTAATAACAGTCCTACTATCTCCCATTTTCATTCCTTTCCTTAGAAGGCTGAAATTCGGCCAGAGCATCCGGGAGGAAGGACCGCAATCGCACCAGAAAAAAACCGGTACGCCGACAATGGGCGGAATCATGATTCTGCTTTCGGTCACTGTGACAACCCTGGTGATGTCCAGCAAGTTTGCGGAGCCTACAGCGGAGATATATATGGTCCTGTTGGTCACACTGGGCTTTGGGCTTCTCGGCTTTCTTGATGACTTCATCAAGGTGGCGCTAAAAAGGAATCTTGGCCTTACTTCTAAGCAAAAGCTGCTGGGCCAGATTATCATATCGCTCATTTTTTATTTTATTTTTCAAACAAATGAATTCTCAACAGAGGTCTCTATTCCATTTACAGATCTGTCCATTGATTTAGGCTGGGGCTATGCTTTGTTCATCATTTTTTGGCTTGTCGGCTTTTCAAATGCTGTCAATCTGACGGACGGGCTGGACGGACTTGTTTCCGGTACGGCGGCAATCGCGTTCGGGGCTTTTGCTGTTCTGGCCTGGAACCAGTCCCAATTTGAAGTGTCGATCTTTTCAGTTGCTGTTGTAGGTGCTGTCCTGGGATTCCTTGTATTCAATGCCCATCCGGCAAAGGTTTTCATGGGCGATACCGGTTCGCTTGCCCTTGGGGGGGCGATTGCAACTGTTGCCATCCTGACGAAGCTTGAGATCATCCTGATCATCATCGGCGGGGTTTTTGTCATTGAAACGCTTTCTGTTATTCTGCAGGTAATATCTTTTAAAACAACCGGCAAGAGGATTTTTAAAATGAGTCCCCTTCACCATCATTATGAGCTTGTCGGCTGGTCGGAATGGCGCGTAGTAGTGACTTTCTGGACAGTCGGGCTCCTGTTTGCAATCCTGGGAATCTATATCGAGGTGTGGTTATAATTGAAACAGATAGATAATTACCGTCATAAAAAAATTCTTGTACTCGGACTCGCCAAGAGCGGGGTGAGTGCAGCTTCCCTGCTGCACAAGCTGGGGGCATTTGTCACTGTGAACGATATGAAGCCTTTATCTGAAAATCCGGAAGCCCAGGGCTTGCTTGAGCAGGGGATCAAGGTTATATGCGGAGACCATCCGATAGAGCTGCTGGATGAAGGTTTTGAACTCATTGTCAAGAACCCGGGCATCCCATATCATAATCCAATGATAGAGGGGGCCATGGAGCGCGGGATTCCTGTCATTACAGAAGTGGAGCTTGCTTATCAGATTTCCGAAGCGCCATTTATCGCGATAACAGGTACAAACGGGAAGACGACAACGACAACCCTTGTCCATGAAATGCTGGAAGCAGGCGGAAAGTCGCCATTGATTGCGGGGAATATCGGGACGGTTGCCACCAGTGTCGCAGAAGGTGCAAAATCCGACAATACCATTGTCATTGAGCTGTCTTCCTTCCAGCTGATGGGCATAGAGGCCTTCAGGCCGAAAATTGCGATTCTTACAAATCTGTATGATGCCCATCTGGATTATCATGGGACAAGGCATGATTACTTTGAAGCAAAAGCCAATATTACAAAAAACCAGACAGAAGAAGATTATTTTATTATCAATGCAGACCAGGAGGCCGTCGTCCAAATTGCAGGAAAAAGCCGTGCCCGGATTGTGCCATTCTCTGTCAGCAGGGTCCTTGACGAAGGGGCATGTGTAAAGGATGGCTGGATCTGTTTTAATGGGGAGCCTGTCATGAAGCGGGAGGACGCATCCCTTCCTGGAGACCATAACTTAGAGAACATCCTTTCTTCGATTGCAGCCGCGAAGCTTTCAGGCGTGGATAATCAAGCGATCTTTAAGGTCATGTCCACTTTTGCCGGCGTCAAACATAGACTTCAGTATATCGGTGAAGTGGATGGCCGGAAATTCTACAATGACTCTAAGGCTACGAATATACTCGCTACGAAAAATGCCATTGCCGCTTTTGATGTTCCTGTCATACTGCTGGCCGGCGGTCTCGACCGGGGCAATGGGTTTGAAGAATTGATCCCTTCACTGGGCAATGTAGAAACATTGATCACCTTTGGGCAGACTGCAGGAAAAATAGAAGAGGCAGGAAAGCTTGCGGGAATAAAATCGATCATGCGTGTCGATAATGTTGCTAGCGCCGTACCCGCCGCCTACAGGCTTTCAAAGCCGGGCGATGTCATCCTCCTCTCGCCGGCATGCGCAAGCTGGGACCAATACAAAACTTTTGAGGTCAGGGGAGACATTTTTATCGATGCGGTGCATAAGCTTAAGTAAGGGCTTGTCCCGGGCGATTCCCGTCCGGGAGCGACTGCATCTTCATTGTGCTGCAAACAAGAATGCATGCTCATGCAGGCCCTAAAACTTGCATTCGAGGTGTATTCTGTTGCCCACAAAAAGATCTACTCCGGACTTTATATTGATTTTAGTCACGTTTACTCTGCTGGCAGTCGGCCTCATTATGGTATACAGCGCCAGTGCCATTTGGGCAGAGTATAAGTTTGATGATTCCTTTTTCTTTGCAAAGAGGCAGATGCTTTTTGCAGCTGCAGGCATCATGGCCATGTTTTTTATCATGAATATCGATTACTGGACATGGAGGACCTGGGCCAAGGCAATTGTGATCATTTGCTTTGTACTGCTGGTTCTCGTTCTGATTCCCGGGGTGGGAAATGTAAGGAATGGATCAAGGAGCTGGATCGGCGTCGGTGCATTTTCCATACAGCCATCCGAATTCATGAAGCTTGCGATGATTGCATTCCTGGCTAAATACCTTTCCGAAAGGCAAAAGCTGATCACCTCCTTCCGCAAGGGGCTCGTACCTTCCCTTGGGCTCGCATTTCTGGCATTTGGGATGATTATGCTTCAGCCTGACCTTGGAACGGGAACCGTTATGATCGGGACCTGTGTGGTCATGATATTTATCTCTGGGGCGAAGATAAGCCATTTTGCTGTTCTTGGACTTATCGGTCTGGGCGGCTTTGCTGGGCTGGTGCTGTCAGCTCCTTACAGGATGAAGCGGATCACATCATTCCTTGATCCATGGGAAGATCCGCTGGGGAGCGGGTTCCAGATTATCCAGTCATTATATGCAATAGGGCCAGGCGGGCTTTTCGGGCTTGGTTTGGGGGAGAGCAGGCAAAAGTTTTTTTATCTGCCTGAACCCCAGACGGACTTTATTTTTGCAATATTGGCAGAAGAATTGGGTTTCATCGGAGGTTCCTTCGTGCTTTTATTGTTTTCGCTCCTCCTCTGGAGGGGGATAAGGATTGCCCTTGGTGCACCTGATCTGTACGGCAGCTTCCTTGCCGTCGGAATCATTGCGATGGTGGCGATCCAGGTTATGATCAATATCGGGGTTGTTACCGGGCTGATGCCGGTAACAGGAATTACACTTCCTTTCCTCAGCTATGGTGGTTCATCCCTCACTCTGATGCTGATGGCAATCGGAGTCCTCCTGAATATAAGCCGGCATGCGAGATATTGACCCTGTTTCCGACAGGGTTTCTTTTTACTTTCCGGGCTGGGTCTGTTAAAGGAAGAATCGTACCATTCCTGCACCTTCAATAATCAGGGTGGCGATCCAGATTTTTTCAGCATTTTTATTACATTTGCATGACATTAATGTTATGGCTTATTAGAGCCGTTTAGATTATAGTAGAATGGGGTAAAGCGTGAGAGTGTTTTTTAAGGGAGACTTTGTGCTGCCACCCCTTTAAGGCTATAATGCCTGTTAAATACCAACACTCTTCTTTGAGGTGAAAGTCATGAGAATTGCAGTCAGCGGAGGCGGTACAGGAGGGCATATATATCCTGCACTCGCTTTGATCAGAGAAATTCAAAAAGAGCATAAAGACACAGAGTTTTTATATATAGGCACTGAAAAGGGGCTGGAAAGCACTCTTGTGGAAAGAGAAGGCATCCCGTTCAAATCCATACATATCACTGGCTTCAAAAGAAAGCTTTCTTTTGAAAATATGAAAACTGTATTCAGATTCCTGAAAGGAACAGCTGACAGCAGGAAAATGCTGAAGGACTTCAAAGCAGACATTGTCATCGGCACAGGCGGCTATGTGTGCGGCCCTGTTGTCTATGCAGCTGCCAAGCTTGGCATTCCCACAATCATACACGAGCAAAATAGTGTCCCGGGATTGACCAACAAATTCCTGAGCAGATATGTCGATAGAATAGCAGTCTGTTTTGAAGAGGCAAAAGAATTCTTTCCATCGGATAAGGTTGTTTTGACCGGAAATCCCCGCGCCTCTGAAGTGATTGGCCAGGATCCTGTCAAAGGCAGGCTTTCAGCCGGACTGAAGACAAATATCCCTTCTGTTTTAATTTTTGGGGGCAGCAGGGGGGCAAGGCCGATCAATGAAGCAGTGCTGAAATCGCTCGCCGAACTGCAGGATAAGCCCTACCAGGTACTGTATGTGACTGGAGAAGTGCACTATGAGGAAGTCAGGAAAGAGGTAGAGCTGGTCGGCAATCCGCCAAATGTGATCATAAAGCCATTTGTCCATAATATGCCGGAAGTTTTGGCTGGTACGGATCTGACAGTGGCAAGGGCGGGGGCGACCACTCTTGCTGAGCTGACATCACTTGGGATTCCGAGCATACTGGTGCCAAGCCCTTATGTGACCAACAATCACCAGGAGAAAAATGCCAGGGCCCTTTCTGAAAACGGGGCAGCAGAACTGCTGCTTGAAAAGGAACTGACCAGCAAGAAGCTTGTCGCTTCAATTGACGGGATTCTCCTTGATGAGAAGAAACTGAAGGATATGAAAAAAGCGGCCAGGGAATTGGGGATACCGGATGCGGCCAGAAGGCTGCACCGCGTCATGGAAGACCTTGTCCGAAAGAAGGGCCAGTAGCCCAAAGAGCTTAAAAGACATAAGATAGTAAAAAGAATGGAAAGGGAGGTATATATGGACGAATTGATCAGCAGGCTTAAAGATATGCAGGTTGGAAAAGTGAAAGAAAATGAACCTTTGGCCAACCATACAACCATGAAAATAGGCGGCCCCGCCGATTTGTTTGTAGAACCTTCATCTATAGACAACTTTATTAAAACAATGGAGCTTATCCGTGAACATGACATCAAGTGGAGGGTAATAGGCAGGGGATCGAATCTGCTTGTATCTGATAAAGGGATTGAAGGGGCCGTCATTAAGCTTGGCCCAGGATTGGATAAACTTGAAGTGGACGGTTCTGAGGTAACTGCTGGAGGAGGATTCTCTATCGTGAGCCTATCCGTCCAGATCAGCCGGAAAGGCCTTTCCGGCCTGGAATTCGCAAGCGGCATCCCCGGCTCGGTCGGCGGTGCGGTCTATATGAATGCAGGCGCCCACGGCTCTGATATTTCTAAGATCCTCAAGAAAGCTTTCGTGCTCTTTGAAGATGGAAAAATGGAATGGCTCACCAATGAGCAAATGAAATTTTCCTACCGTACATCAGTTCTTCAGAAGGAGCGGCCAGGGATCGTGCTTGAGGCCGTGTTCAGCCTTCAGGAAGGAGAGAAGGATAGCATTGTGGCAGAGATGCAAAAAAACAAGGATTACCGGAAAGAAACACAGCCCTATAATTATCCTTGTGCAGGAAGCATCTTCCGCAATCCGCTTCCCCAGTATGCCGGCCAGCTGATTGAGTCTGCAGGTTTAAAAGGCCACAGCATCGGGGGGGCGAAAATTTCCGAGCTGCATGGAAACTTTATCGTAAATGCCGGCAGTGCGTCGGCTGAAGATGTACTTGGATTGATCGAGCATGTCAAAGATACTATCTATTCCCAATTTAAGGTTAAAATGGAAACAGAAGTGGAAATTATCGGCCGAAAGTAACAGGAAATTCTCCTTACTGCTGCCATTTATTGTGATATAATATTTCCTTAGAAATAACCTTTAAAAGCCGGCAGAAGCACCACCGGCATTTGGATATGCCGGTGCCTATTCTGCTTTCCGTCTGACGAAAACGTTATGCTGCCTGCCATGCTGATAGGCTATTGGCATTATGCGGCTAAAGCTTTTATAGTGAGGTGAAGGTTATGGAGAAAGGGAACGTAGTCTCGCTGGAGGATCGAATTCCCAAACTGAAGCAGCAAAGAAGGAAAAAAGCGAACCGCAGGCTTATAGTTTTATTGCTTTTATTCTTTTCTATGATTGTTTTTGTGATATATTTCCAGTCGCCTTTAAGCCGTGTAAAAGAGATCAGCATCAGCGGAAATCAGACATACACGACAGAAGAATTGATTGCCGTAAGCGGCCTTTCTAAGAAAACAAATATTTGGAAGGTTGATAAGGGGGCAATTGAGGGTAGACTGAAAGAGCTGCCTGAAATCAGCGGGGCCGAAATTGAAACCCGCCTCCCCAATACGGTTGTAATTAAGGTAGCTGAGCATAATCGCATTGCCTACATAGCAAAAGAAAAAAGCTTTTTGCCTGTACTTGAAAACGGGATGATACTTAGCAAACAGGAAATTACAGACATTCCAGTTAATGCACCGCTGCTGCTCGGCTTTAAGGAGGGCGACGTCCTCCTTGAGATGATAGACAGCCTGGAAAGCCTTCCGAGAGAGGTGCTGAACGCAATTTCGGAGATTCATTATTCTCCTAAAAAAACGGACGAGTATCATATTACGCTATATATGAATGACGGGTTCGAAGTTAGTGCAACATTGCGGAGCTTTTCAGAAAAGATGGCGCATTATCCTTCAATCATCAGCCAGCTGGACCCTGGGGTCAGCGGTGTGATTGATCTGGAAGTAGGTTCTTATTTTAAAGCCTACGGTCCGGAAGGAGATGATAGCCGTGGAGAAGAAGAAGAAGGTGAAAGGTAAGCGGGTCGTGCTTTCACTGGTGCTCCTTGTTCTCGGCTATATGCTTTCATTTTCCTATCACTTTACAAAAAGTGAAAACGAGGAAGCTGACATGACAGGAAGCCAGTGGGAACGCGATTCAGCCCTAAGAAGCCAGCTTATCAGCATGGAAGAGCGCAACCGCAGGCTGCAGAAGGAATTGGACAGCAAACAGGGACAGGTTCTTCAATTTGAAAAAGATCTGTCAAAAGAGGCACAGGTATATTTCAACCTGGCAGAAGATGCAGAAAAATACAGGATGTATCTTGGGAAAGTCGGTGTAAAGGGCAAAGGGGTGGAGGTCACATTGGCTGACGGGGATTATAATCCCAGCGAAGCTAATGTAAACAGCTATATTGTCCATGAACACCATGTTTTTAAGGTTATCAATGAACTTTATATCTCTGGTGCATCAGCTGTTGCGGTAAACGGCCAGCGACTTTCCCATGACTCTTATATTCTATGCAATGGCCCTGTCATTGAAATTGATGGAAAGCAGCATCCGGCACCTTTTGTTATTGAAGCAATCGGCGATCCGGAGGTTCTTTCTTCAGCGCTCAACCTTACAGGCGGAGTCAAGGATTCGCTGGTTAATGAGAATATCCAGTTCTCGCTGGAGGAGAAGGCTGAAATCGAAATGGTACCCAATCTGGGGAATTGAATACGGCTGATCCACTTACTGGAAGCAGGAGAAAGTAAGGTGGAAATCGTGAAAAGGAATCAGATCATAAGCTTTACGGTTATTTCCGCTGTGATCGGCTTTATGATTGCGGTGCAGTTCCAATCTGTCAAAGAGCCGGTTGTGAGGGATACCCGCGATACATGGCAGCTTAGGGAGGACTTGCGGAAAGAACAGGAAATTCAGCTGAGGCTGATACGGGAAATCAGATCAAACGAGCTGAAGCTTGCTCAATATGAAAATAAGCGGGAACAAAGCAAAGAAGAGGTGCTGAAGGAAACGCTGGGTGAGCTTAAAGAGGAAGCCGGCCTGACGGAAGTAAAGGGTCCGGGGCTTATCATCCACATTGAGCCTGCTGTTGAAGAAGCACTCCTGGGCAATGCACCTGGCGACGTATCGCCTGATTTGCTTAAAAGGCTGGTCAATGAGCTGAATATGTATGATGCGGAGCAAATATCAATTGACGGGCACAGGATCATTAACACGACCGTCATCCGCGACATTAATGGCGAGACCAAAATCGATGGCCATGCAATCAGCTCTTTGCCGATTGAAGTCAGAGCGTCTGCAGAAGATATGCAGTCAGCTCAAAAGCTTTATAACCAGATGCAGGTATCCAAATCGGCAGAAGAATTCTTCGTCGAAAACCTCAGGGTCACTATCCTTAAGCCAAAGGGGAATATTGTTATCCCAGCCTACCAGGACACGATCCGGGTGAAAAATATGGAGCCTGCAGAATCTGAAAAAGGAGGCAGTTCTTAATGTGGCTTCCCGTACTGGGTTTGCTTATCGGTGCCATACTGGGCCTTCTTACGGATTTCAGAATCCCTGATGAGTACTCCAATTACTTGTCGATTGCAGTGCTGGCTGCCCTTGACACCCTGTTTGGGGGCATCCGTGCGCATCTGCAGGATATATACGATGAAAAGGTATTTGTATCCGGCTTTTTCTTCAACATCCTGCTGGCAGCATCTTTAGCTTTTCTGGGGGTTCATCTTGGTGTAGACTTGTATTTAGCCGCTGTTTTTGCGTTTGGCGTAAGGCTTTTCCAAAACATAGCGGTCATTCGGAGAATTATTCTGACCAAATGGTCGAACCGAGAAAAAGTAGAAAAAAGTTAAGATAGAATAAAGGGAAATATATTAGTTTTGCCGAATAATTTAAATGATTATATTAATTTAAGATAAAACTAAAAATTGGCATTATTGTTGTTCAATAATTGTATTTGCAAAAGGAGGTGCCAGAGAATGAACAGCAATGAAATTTATGTTAGTCTTGACATCGGTACATCCAGTGTAAAAGTAATCATTGGTGAAATGGTCAACGACTCTTTAAACATTATCGGTGTAGGCAATGTAAAGTCTGAAGGATTGCGCAAAGGCTCAATTGTTGATATAGATGAAACCGTTCATTCTATAAAAAAGGCAATCGAACAAGCTGAGAGAATGATAGGGATGGAGATCAGGCAGGTCATCGTCGGCATCACCGGAAATCATGTCATGCTCCAGCCTTCCCATGGAGTAGTGGCTGTCTCCAGTGATAACAGGGAAATTACAGATGAAGATGTCGCAAGGGTGATCGATGCCGCCCAGGTGGTTTCCATCCCTCCTGAAAGAGAGATTGTGGATGTCATTCCGAAGCAATTCATTGTAGACGGTTTGAACGAAATAAACGATCCGCGGGGCATGATTGGTGTCCGCCTGGAAATGGAAGGCACTATTATAACGGGTTCTAAGACAATTCTACATAATATTCTGAGATGTGTTGAAAGAGCAGGGCTTGAAATTTTGGACATAACGCTCCAGCCGCTTGCTGCAGGGGCATTCGCACTTTCAAAGGACGAAATGAATCTCGGAGTGGCCTTGGTCGATATGGGCGGCGGCTCTACAACCGTTGCCCTGTTCGAGCAGGGAATCATGAAAGCAACGATTGTACTGCCTGTCGGCGGGGACCATATCACAAAGGATTTATCCATTGGCCTCAGGACCTCTACAGAGGATGCCGAAAAAATCAAAACAAAATACGGTTATGCTTTTTATGACCATGCTTCTGAAGATGAAGTCTTCAGTGTCCCGATTATCGGGAGCGATCAGCACCAGCAATTTAATCAGCTTGAAATTTCTGATATCATTGAAGCAAGGATGGAAGAAATTTTCGATCTGATACAGAATGAGATTAAGAGATTGGGAGTCAGCGACCTGCCTGGCGGCTATGTCCTGACAGGAGGAGTAGCCAACACCCAGGGCATCCTGGAGCTGGCACAGATCATTTTCCAGAACCGCGTCCGGATTGCCATTCCGGATTATATCGGCGTAAGGGAGCCGCAGTATACAACAGCAGTCGGCCTGATCAAGTTTGCATATAAAAATGCAAGGCTTCAGGGCAGGAAGATAGAGCCTGCCCAGGTAAACGAGGCGAAGGAGAAACGCGTCCAAAAACAACCGCAACCAAAAGCAAGACCGGAAAAACAGCCGGAAGAAAAGATTACATCACGAGTTAAAAAGTTCCTTGGCTACTTTTTCGAGTAAACAGTGCTTTAAGGAATATCGACGAATTAGGAGGATTTGTCATGTTGGAATTTGACACTAATTTAGATTCACTAGCGACCATAAAGGTTATCGGCGTTGGCGGCGGAGGAAATAATGCGGTAAACCGCATGATCGAACACGGCGTTCAAGGCGTAGAATTCATCGCAGTTAATACGGATGCACAGGCACTGAACCTCTCGAAAGCAGAAGTGAAAATGCAGATCGGCGGAAAGCTGACGCGCGGACTGGGTGCCGGTGCAAATCCGGAAGTAGGCAAAAAGGCTGCTGAGGAAAGCAAAGAGCAGATCGAAGAAGCACTGAAAGGTGCAGATATGGTGTTTGTAACTGCCGGAATGGGAGGCGGTACAGGAACTGGAGCTGCACCTGTCATTGCACAGATTGCAAGGGACCTGGGCGCTTTGACTGTAGGGGTCGTTACAAGGCCGTTTACATTCGAAGGCCGCAAGCGTGCCGGACAGGCAGCAGGCGGAATTGCTTCCATGAAGGAAGCAGTTGATACTCTGATTGTCATCCCGAATGACCGTCTATTAGAAATTGTAGACAAAAGCACTCCGATGCTTGAAGCATTCCGGGAAGCGGATAATGTGCTTCGCCAGGGTGTTCAGGGCATATCCGACCTGATTGCCACTCCAGGGCTGATCAACCTTGACTTTGCTGATGTAAAGACCATCATGT
Organism: Bacillus infantis; assembly: GCF_020171945.1. Classification (GTDB taxonomy): domain Bacteria; phylum Bacillota; class Bacilli; order Bacillales; family Cytobacillaceae; genus Bacillus_AB; species Bacillus_AB infantis_A. The sequence continues at coordinate 124,062 of NZ_JAIVAP010000012.1, forward strand.
CAAGCAAGGGTTCTGCACTGATGGGGATCGGTGTCTCTTCAGGAGAAAACCGTGCGGCAGAAGCGGCAAAGAAAGCTGTTTCTTCTCCGCTGCTTGAAACGTCCATTGACGGTGCACAGGGTGTCCTGATGAATATCACCGGCGGTTCGAGCCTGAGCCTTTATGAGGTTCAGGAAGCTGCAGATATCGTAGCATCCGCTTCAGACCAGGATGTCAATATGATCTTCGGTTCTGTTATCAATGAAAACCTGAAAGACGAAATCGTCGTTACTGTAATTGCTACTGGGTTCAATGAAGAAGTGGCCGCGCCTAAACCGGCACGCCCATCATTCGGCCAGCCTAAACAGCAGCAGACGCATTCACCTTCCCATAACCGGGACAGGGACAGGGAGCCAAAGCGTGAGGAGCAGAGCCATGAGCCGCCTGTAAGGAACTCATCGTCTCAGTCTTCACAAGGTGAAGAAACATTGGATATCCCGACTTTCCTGAGAAACCGCAATAGAAGAAGATAAGATAGATTCGCTGAAAAGGCGCCTCATATGAGGCGCCTTTTAATTTTGGTTTTTAAGATTGAGCCGTATATTTTAGACAAGCATATAAAACAAAATACTGACAAAAAACGAAGGGAATAGTGAAAAATTCTCCTAAAGAGGCTACAGAAAGTGACACACTTTAATGATATGGCTGGGGTATACTTTTCCATAAGATTAATAGATAGATGAAAAATCAGTTTTTCCATCCGGGCCAGATTTGCCGGATATGTCTGGAGTGAAGCTGGATTGGCTATTTATTTGGATATCATTTGGCTGCTGAACTTTCTTTTTGACAGCCTCCTGCTGTATCTCACTGCGATCTTCCTGAAAAGGGATGTTTCTATTTGGCGGATACTGGCGGGCGGGGCTGCGGGCTCACTGATTGTTCTGCTTGCAGTGACACCGGTTCACTCTATTTCCGGTCATCCGTTATCAAAGCTGCTATTTTCAATTGTCATGGTCGTCCTTGCCTTCGGATATAAAAGGGCCGGTTATTTCGTTAAAGGCCTGGTTACATTTTATATGGCAACATTCCTTATTGGAGGGACTTTGATAGGTGCCCATTATTTTGTGAAGTTTGATTTTGAGCTTTCTTCAGCCGTTCTGCTGGGAAGTGTCAAGGGATTTGGGGATCCGATCAGCTGGATGTTTGTCATCTTTGGATTTCCTGCAGCCTGGCATTTTTCACGGAAGCATGGAGAAAACATGGAAATGGCAAATATCCAATATGACCAGCTGGCCGAGGTCTGCATTTCCATCAATGGGATTGACCTGAACTTCAAAGGGCTTGTAGACACGGGCAATCAGCTTTATGATCCCATATCCAGGACTCCAGTCATGATTGCATCCCTAAAAGGGATGGCAGAAAAGCTTCCGGAAGTTCTCCTCGCCGTTTCGCAGGACCCTGAACCCTTCCTGATGGGGGAGGCAAGAATCCCGCCTGACTGGGAAAATCGGATGAGAATTCTTCCTTGCAAGGTGGTTGGACAAGAACATCAGCTCATTATTGCCATGAAGCCGGACAGAATCATCATCCAAAGGGGGGAAGAAAAAATCCTGGCAGGCAAGGCGCTCATCTCCTTCACGATGCAGCAGCTCTCCAGTGATGATGCATTTGACTGCATTATCCATCCAAAGATGATGACAGGTGCCGGCAAAGCAGAATCAGCGGAAAAGGTAAGTTAATAATACTATACTCGGAAAAACATAATTTAGAAGGAGGACTACTCATGAAAAGTTTGAAGTTTCGCCTTTCCTATTACTGGTCTAAATTGCTGATCAAGCTTGGGCTCAAGACAGATGAAATATTTTATATAGGCGGCAGCGAGGCTCTCCCTCCTCCTCTCTCAAAAGAAGAAGAAGAAGTTCTTCTGATCAAGCTCCCCAAAGGCGATAAAGCTGCAAGATCAATGCTCATCGAGAGAAATCTCCGCCTTGTCGTATATATTGCGAGGAAATTTGAAAATACGGGCATCAATATTGAAGACCTGATCAGCATCGGAACCATCGGCTTAATAAAAGCGGTCAATACATTTAATCCAGAAAAAAAAATCAAGCTTGCCACTTATGCATCCCGCTGTATTGAAAACGAAATACTGATGTATCTGAGAAGGAATAATAAAATCAGGTCGGAGGTTTCCTTCGATGAGCCGTTGAATATTGACTGGGACGGGAATGAGCTGCTTTTGTCAGATGTGCTGGGAACCGAGGAGGACATTATCACAAAGGATCTGGAGGCAAATGTAGATAAGAAACTCCTTTTAAAGGCTCTTCACCAGCTGACCGACAGAGAGAAGCAAATTATGGAACTTCGCTTCGGTCTTGGGTCTGGCGAGGAAAAGACACAGAAAGATGTGGCTGACATGCTTGGCATTTCACAGTCTTACATATCAAGGCTTGAAAAGAGAATTATCAAAAGATTGAAAAAGGAATTCAACAAAATGGTGTAAAATAATTTTTAAAATCCCGCTTAACCCCTGTTCACGCTGTACATGCCGTTTCTCCATGGTCAAATGGGGAATCGGTGTGTGCATATTTTTCCTTTCCGGGGAGATACTGTTTTTTGTACAGCAGCTCCTGTGAGGAGGGAAATGGATTGACTCGAAATAAAGTAGAAATTTGCGGTGTTGATACATCAAAGCTTCCCGTTTTGAAAAACGAAGAAATGAGAAAACTCTTCAAGCAAATGCATGAAGGTGATACATATGCCCGGGAGTGCCTGGTCAATGGCAACCTGCGGCTGGTCCTGAGTGTCATCCAGCGCTTTAATAACAGAGGCGAATTTGTTGATGATCTATTCCAGGTAGGATGTATCGGCCTGATGAAATCTATTGATAATTTTGATTTAAGCCAGAATGTAAAGTTCTCCACCTATGCTGTTCCAATGATCATCGGCGAAATCAGAAGGTATTTGAGGGATAATAACCCAATCAGGGTTTCCAGGTCATTGAGGGATATAGCTTACAAGGCTTTGCAGGTCAGGGAACGGCTCATGAGTGAAAACTCTAAGGAACCGTCGGCAGAGGAAATAGCAAGGGTGCTTGAAGTGCCCCATGAAGAAATTGTGTTCGCACTTGACGCGATCCAGGATCCCGTTTCACTATTCGAGCCCATCTATAATGATGGGGGAGATCCTATATTTGTCATGGACCAGCTGAGCGACGAGCGCAATAAAGATATTCAATGGATTGAAGAAATTGCCCTCAAAGAAGGCATGCGCAGACTTAACGAAAGAGAAAAGCTTATATTGAGAAAGCGCTTCTTCCAAGGCAAAACCCAAATGGAAGTAGCCGAAGAAATCGGCATCTCCCAAGCCCAGGTCTCCCGCCTTGAAAAAGCCGCCATCAAGCAAATGAACAAAAATATCCAAAGCTGAAAGCTGCTGAAAAGCAGCTTTTTGTTTTGGGGTTTATAAGTGTTCATGCTGGCTTGTCTTATGAATAGAATGGGGAATCAATTTGTTTATACCGGAGGTTAAATGGAAGCCTAAAAAATTATGAAAACCTGTTGATTGCAGTGGAAGGCACGAAGACTCCAGTGGGATTGCAGCGGCAAAGCTAAGACCCCGCAGGAGCGACAGCGACGAGGAGGCTTAGCGCCGCCCCACGGAAAGCGAAGTGCCTGCAACGGAAATCAACAGCTCATTGCAAAGCAGAAACCTATGGTGAAAAACTAAAATCTTATTTTTTTCCTTCCCAAAGTTATTTTTTATGGATATTTCCCTAAAACCCCCCATCAAATCAAAATATTCCATCCTTCCGCAACATATAATCAAGTAAGCAACAAATGGCGGGGGTGGACCATGGTTAAGATATCAGAATTCCAGGTCAAGGACGTAGTAAATGTGGCAGATGGCAAAAAACTTGGAAACATCGGAGATATTGACATCAATCTGATGAGCGGCAAAATTGAAGCGGTCATCATCAGCGGAGCTGGAAAAGTCCTCGGATTCTTTGGAAAAGATGAGGATATCATCATTCCGTGGAAAAATATTTTAAAAATCGGCGAGGACGTCATACTTGTTCGCTATAAAATATCAGAAGAACTCAAACAGGCAGAAGAGGATGCATAAGCTTCCTCCTTTTTTCTGTAACACGAACATTTATTATGATAAACTAAAGAAAAACACGAAGAGGAACGATAAATGGAGCCATTTGTACTAAAGGAAAGCAGATATTTTTCCATTGAAGACTGGACGGATAAATTCCCGGGCCTTGCTGCAGGTTTTTCCACAAAAAATGGAGGGAATAGCAATGGAGACTACAGCAGCCTCAACCTTGGCCTCCATGTGAATGATTCAGTCCAGGCGGTATGCGGCAACAGGGAAATTTTCTCTGATGCAATCGGCTTTCCATTGCCAGCATGGACTGGGGCAGAGCAGACCCATGAAACCTATATACGGAAGGTATCAAAGGAAGATGCAGGAACAGGCGCATCGGATTACGGCCAGGCATTCAGGAGGACTGATGGCTTTTTCACATTTGAGCCAGGCCTGCTTTTAACTCTCTGTTTTGCGGACTGTGTCCCTCTATATTTCATACATCCTGATTCAGGGGCGATAGGGGCTGCGCATGCCGGCTGGAAAGGGACTGTCGGAGGAATTGCCGAAAATATGGTCGATGTCTTTAAAAATGAAGGAATCGAACCTGGTGACATTTTGGCGGCGATCGGGCCTTCCATTTGCGAAAAATGTTATATTGTCGACAGCAGAGTTGTCAATTTAGTGAAAAATAGACTAGAAGATGTCGATAAAAAACCATATAATCAAATAAAAGAGAATCAATACCAGCTTGATCTGAAAGAAGTGAACAAACAGCTTCTCATGAAATCAGGCGTCCGGGAAGAGAATATAATCGTATCCGGCTACTGCACCAGCTGCCATGAGGAATACTTTTTTTCCCATCGCAGGGATGGGGGGAAGACTGGCAGGATGATGAGCTACATAGGCTGGAAGGAGGCTGACTGCAGCTAGATGAAAGTAGAAGAAAATCTTAAGGCTATTCAGGAAAAGATAGATGAAGCATGTAAGAGGTCAGGGAGAAATCCTGGAGAAGTGACCATTATTGCTGTAACAAAATATGTTTCCACGGAAAGAGCGAAAGAGGCGGTGTCTGCCGGAATTGCCAATCTCGGCGAAAACCGGGATGATGGTATGCTTGCCAAGCACGAAGAGATTGGCAATGCTGCCCATTGGCATTTCATCGGATCGCTGCAGACCAGGAAGGTCAAGAATATCATCGGCATTGCCGATTATATCCACTCACTGGACAGGCTTTCCCTGGCGAAAGAAATAGACAAGCGGGCAGAAGAAACAGTCCAATGCCTGATACAGGTCAATGCTTCCGGTGAAGAATCAAAACAGGGGCTTTCCCCTGAAGAAGTGATTCCGTTTGTAAAAGAACTGAAGTCTTATCCTCATATTTCTGCTGCGGGGCTGATGACGATGGCCCCTTTGACGGACGATGAGGAAGTACTGCGGCATTGTTTCCGGACGCTGAAAGCTCTGCAGAAGGATATCCAGGATTTAAACCTTGCACATGCGCCCTGCAAGGAACTTTCTATGGGCATGTCCAATGACTTTGCAATTGCAGTGGAGGAAGGGGCCACCATGGTCCGGATCGGAACTGCTCTTGTCCGAGAATAAGCAGGAGGTATAAAAAATGAGCATTAAATCAAAAATAAAAACATTTTTTTTCCTTGATGATGAATATGACTATAAAGAAGAGGAAATCATCGAAGAAGAAATCGAACCTGTCAGGCCACAAAAACAGCCTGCTTCTCCAAAGCAGAATGTCGTCAGCCTGCAAAGTGTCCAGAAGTCTTCAAAGGTTGTCCTTGTTGAACCCAGGGTATATGCCGAAGCACAGGACATTGCAGACCAGCTTAAAAACCGCCGGGCTGTGGTAGTTAATCTGCAGCGCATCGAAAGGGATCAGGCAAAAAGGATTGTCGATTTCTTGAGCGGCACGGTATATGCCATTGGCGGAGACATCCAGAAAATCGGCACGGATATCTTTTTATGCACTCCGGATAATGTGGAGGTGTCGGGGAATATATCCCAAATCATGCAGGAGCATGATCTAGAAAATGCGAGGTGGTAGCTTTACATGGCAACAGTAGTAGGTATTTTAAGTCAAATAATTTCTTTATACTCCTGGGCACTGATCATTTACATATTGCTGTCCTGGTTTCCAAATGCAAGAGAATCGTCCATCGGCCAATTTTTAGCCCGAATCTGTGAACCATATCTGGAACCATTCCGAAGGTTCATCCCGCCGCTTGGAATGATTGACATATCCCCGATTGTAGCAATTTTTGTCCTTAGATTTGCTACACAGGGGCTTCATCAGCTTTTCTATTGGGTTGCATAGAATTACCAATAACTTGGGACTCTGAGCAGTCCCTTTTTTGGTGGCTGCTGTGATATGCTTGAACATGTCCGCAGATGCCTTCCTGAAAAATGAAAAAGGAGAGTGCCGATGTCTATTTATCAGCATTTTCGGCCTGAGGAGAAAGAATTCATCGACCAGTCTCTCGGCTGGAAGGAGTATGTAGAAACATCCTATGCCCCTAAATTGACTGACTTTCTTGATCCGAGAGAGCAGCAGATCGTAAAAATGATTGTCGGGGAGCATTCAGGCGTAAAGCTTCGTTTATTCGGGGGAACTGAAGGGACAGAGAGGAAAAGGGCCTTGCTGTATCCTGAATATTTTACCCCTGATGAAGAAGAATTTTCTATCACACTTTTTGAAATAAATTATCCGAGTAAATTCGTTTCCATCGAACATCCTCAAATACTTGGGAGCCTTATGGCCCTTGGCTTGAAGAGGGGTAAATTCGGGGATATTACTGTCCAGGGTGAAAGGGCGCAGTTTTTTGTATCGCAGGAAATTGAAGACTACGTAAGCATGCAGCTGGAATCAATCGGCAAAGCTTCCGTCACTCTGAACAAACTGCCGCTTGAGAAAGCAATCGCTGCTAACGATTCTTGGGAGGAATCGTCAGCTTCTGTTTCCTCGCTGAGACTGGATGCCGTCATTTCGGCAATATACAATATTTCCAGGCAAAAATCACAGCTCTTTGTCCAGCAGGGGCTTGTAAAAGTTAACTGGGGACAGGTTGAAGATCCTTCTTTTGTATGCGGAGAAGCTGATGTTCTTTCTGTAAGGGGAAAAGGCCGGTCTAAAATCATAGAAGTAGAAGGAAAAACAAAGAAAGATAAATGGAGAATCATCACGGGAAAGCAAAAATAAATTATTTTTTTGCAGGATTTTAAAAGAAATTGTCGAATATATCTTTATCGCTGTGATAATATCAGAAAAAAGCGGATTTTCGCTGTCATACATATGCTTTAAGACTCATAGGGGGTGGCATTATGCCTTTAACACCATTAGATATACATAACAAGGAGTTCAGCAAAGGCTTCAGAGGCTATGACGAAGATGAAGTAAACGAATTTCTTGACCAGATCATCAAAGATTACGAAATTCTAATCAGAGAGAAAAAGGAGCTTTCCGAAAGGCTTACAGATCTGAACGACCGGATCGGGCATTTCACCAATATTGAGGAAACGCTGAACAAATCCATCGTCGTTGCACAGGAGGCCGCTGAAGAAGTCAGGCGCAATGCACAGAAGGAAGCCAAGCTGATCATCAAGGAAGCTGAGAAGAATGCCGACCGCATTGTGAATGAATCCTTATCAAAAGCAAGGAAGATTGCCCTTGAGATCGAGGATCTGAAGAAGCAGTCAAAGGTCTTCAGAACAAGGTTCAGGATGCTGATCGAAGCGCAGCTGGATATGCTCAACACAGAGGACTGGGACCATCTCCTTCAGTATGAACTTGATTCAACGGATCTGAAATCAACTGAAGAAGAAGACTCACTGGCTTGACGCAGACTGCATTAATCGAATATAATCCATATCATAAGAAAATATTGACTGCGTTGAAAGGGACAGTACAGCATTCTAAATGCTTTTAAGGTTAGCGATCCAGGGACGGTGGGAGCCTGGAATAAGCGGATTGCTGGAAAATCACCCTAGAGTACCTGCCTGAACGTTCTCCGAACCAGTAAGGTGCAGGCGTTTCATCCGCGTTAAGGATGCTTTGAGCGGACAGAAAAGATTCTATTCTGTCTACAAGGGTGGTACCGCGGGAGCTAAAAAGCCTTCTCGTCCCTTTACCGGGATGAGAGGGCTTTTTTTGTTTTCTCAATGGAAAACCGCCCGGAAACGGCAAGTCAATTTACCTAAATGAAAGCAGGAGGAATTGCAGTGGAATACAAAGATACATTATTGATGCCAAAAACAGAATTTCCGATGCGCGGAAATCTTCCAAAAAGGGAGCCGGAAATCCAGGGCAAATGGGAAGAAATGAATATTTATGAAAAGGTGCAGGAACATACGAAAGGCCGGCCGATGTTTGTTCTTCATGATGGCCCTCCATATGCAAACGGCGATATCCATATGGGCCATGCGCTGAATAAAATCCTTAAAGATTTCATTGTGCGCTATAAGTCCATGAGCGGCTTCAATGCACCATATGTACCAGGCTGGGATACTCACGGCCTGCCGATTGAACAGGCGTTGACGAATAAAGGCGTTAAAAGGAAAGAAATGACAGTTGTCGAGTTCAGGAAGCTTTGCGAGGACTATGCTTATGAGCAAATCGACAGCCAGCGTTCACAGTTTAAACGACTTGGTGTCCGTGGAGACTGGGAGAACCCTTATATCACGCTGCAGCCTCAATATGAAGCACAGCAAATCAAGGTTTTTGGCGATATGGCCAAAAAAGGCTATATCTACAAAGGAAAGAAGCCGGTCTACTGGTCTCCTTCAAGTGAATCAGCACTTGCCGAAGCTGAGATTGAATACCAGGATAAACGCTCTCCTTCCATTTATGTAGGCTTTAAAGTCAAAGATGGAAAAGGCGTATTGGATCAGGATGTCCAAATCGTCATCTGGACGACAACTCCTTGGACAATTCCGGCCAATCTTGGAATCAGCGTCCATCCTGACCTCAATTATGTGGTAGCAGAAGCAAATGGCGGCAAATATCTGGTTGCCGAAGAGCTCCTGGAATCTGTGGCAGGAGAAACCGGCTGGGAAGAACCGGCTGTCGTGAAAACAGTCAAAGGAAGCGAGCTGGAAAACATCCTTGCTTCTCATCCGCTCTATGGCCGTGATTCGCTAGTAATGCTTGGCGACCATGTAACCGTTGATGCTGGTACAGGCTGCGTCCACACTGCGCCTGGCCATGGTGAAGATGACTTTTATGTTGGCCAGAAATACGGGCTTGAAGTACTGTGCCCAGTCGATGATAAAGGCCTTATGACCAATGAAGCTGAAGGCTTCGAAGGTCTCTTTTATGATGAAGCCAACAAGCCGATCACCGAAGCGCTTAAAGAAAAGGGCGCATTATTGGGCCTGAAGTTCATCACCCACTCCTATCCGCATGACTGGAGAACGAAGAAACCGGTCATTTTCAGGGCTACAGCGCAATGGTTCGCTTCCATCAAGGATTTCCGCAGTGAACTCCTTGAAGCTGTTAAAGAAACGAAATGGGTGCCGGCATGGGGCGAAACACGCCTGTTCAATATGGTCCGCGACCGCGGTGACTGGTGTATTTCCCGCCAGCGTGCATGGGGCGTCCCTATCCCGGTTTTCTATGCGGAAAACGGCGACAGCATCATTACGGATGAAACAATTGATCATGTTTCTGCCCTTTTCAGGGAACACGGCTCCAATATCTGGTTCGAAAAAGAGGCCAAAGAGCTATTGCCTGAAGGGTTCACACATCCTGGCAGCCCGAATGGCAATTTCACAAAAGAAACGGATATCATGGATGTCTGGTTTGATTCAGGCTCATCCCACCAGGCTGTCCTGGAAGAGCGCGATGATCTGCAGCGCCCTGCAGACCTTTATCTAGAAGGCTCTGACCAGTACAGAGGCTGGTTCAATTCATCCCTTTCCACAGGGGTGGCTGTAACAGGCAAAGCTCCATATAAAGGTGTATTGAGCCACGGATTTGCACTTGACGGCGAAGGCAGGAAAATGAGTAAATCCATCGGCAATGTTGTCGTGCCGGCGAAGGTCATGAACCAGCTTGGAGCAGATATCCTCCGTCTTTGGGTGGCATCTGTTGACTACCAGGCAGACGTTAGAGTCTCTGACCCAATCCTGAAGCAGGTTGCTGAGGTTTACCGCAAAATCAGAAATACATTCAGATTCCTGCTTGGAAATCTGGCTGACTTCAATCCTGAAAAAGATGCAGTTGCCTATGAAAGCCTCAGGGAAGTCGATCAGTTTATGCTCGTGAAGCTGAACAAGCTGGTAAAAAACGTCAAGGAAGCTTATGACCGCTATGAATTCGCAGGCATTTACCATGCGATCAATAATTTCTGTACATTGGACTTAAGCTCATTCTACCTGGATTTTGCCAAGGATGTTCTTTACATCGAAGCCGAGGATAATGCAGACCGCCGTGCGATCCAGACAGTGCTTTATGAAAGCCTTGTTGCGCTTGCAAAGCTGACTGCACCTATCCTTTCGCATACAGCTGATGAAGTATGGGCCTTTATCCCTTCTGTGAAGGAAGAAAGTGTCCAGCTGACAGACATGCCGGAATACAAAGAGCTTCCTAATGCAGATGAACTGATGAAAAAGTGGACGTCATTCATGAATCTGCGCGATGAAGTGCTTAAAGCACTTGAAGAGGCGCGAAATGAAAAAGTGATCGGGAAATCCCTGACAGCAAAGATCACTCTTTACCCAACTGCCGAAACAAGAAGCCTTCTTGACAGTATTAAGGAAGATGTGAAACAGCTGTTCATCGTTTCCGGCTTCGAGATTGGCGGAGAGTATGGCGAGGCGCCTGAAAAAGCCCTCAAGCTGGATAAGGCGGCCATTCTCGTGGCCAAAGCTGAAGGCGAAACATGCGAGCGCTGCTGGACAGTTACGCCGGAGGTCGGCGCTGATTCCGACCACCCTTCGCTTTGCCCGCGCTGTGCGAGTGTGGTAAAAAACAACTATAGCCATTTGGCATAATAACAGACCCGGCTGCCTGGTGCAGCCGGATTTTTATTTTTCTATCCTGTCACTTTACCCCAAAAGCTTCCCTGATTTTTCGATAAATCCTTCCACCTTATCTAAACTTTGTGCTCTTTGTTAAATGTTTATCAGGTTCTGTACGTTAAGGCCGGAGATAATAATTTTAAACAAAGAAGAACGGAGGAAGCGGCAATGGACAGCTCATTTGAAAAGCTCTATTCAGAACTCCGTGCAACAAAAGAGGAAATGCTTGAGAGGCTGGAAAGCGGAAGATGCTCAGCCCTTATCCAGCCATTAATATATGATGAGTTGGCCGATATTAACCGCGCCATCGAAAAATTGGAAACAGGGGAGTATGGAAAATGTGAATTGTCCGGGGAATTGATACCGGAAAATCTGCTGTCAGTCATCCCAACCATGGTGGCGATGTCAGATTATGATAAGCTTGGGGCGTTTTGCCGGAAGCCGATGGAATCAGTTTTTGAACCTTCGGCAGACAACGCTTCTTTTTTGATGATGATTATGAGAGGGTGAACCTGGCAGCGGCAGTCTTCGCAGTGGATAAAAGGTGTCGTTTTCATGAAGATTATGCTAAAATGCAAAGGTAATGACTTCAAATTGGAGGTAGCCTTTGTGTTTTATTACATAATTGCCTTATTTGTTATTGCTCTGGATCAGCTGACCAAATGGCTGATTGTTAAAAATATGGAGCTTGGTGAAAGCATCCCGGTAATCGAGAATTTTCTGTATATCACATCGCACCGCAACAGGGGGGCGGCATGGGGAATTCTTGAAGGGCAAATGTGGTTTTTCTATGTTATTACAGTTGCCGTCATCATAGGTATTGTCTATTACATCAAAACTGCAGCAAAAGGGAAGCGATTGCTTGGCATCGCACTAGGATTAATGCTCGGGGGGGCGATCGGCAATTTTATCGACAGGGTTTTCCGCAAAGAAGTGGTTGATTTCGTCAACACGTATATCTTTGGATACGATTTTCCTGTCTTTAATGTGGCTGATTCATCATTGGTTGTCGGGGTAATTATACTGATGATACAAATGCTCCGGGAAGAGCGGGAAGCGAAGGAGAAATCGAATGGAGAAAATGGAATACATCATTAATGAAGAAGTGGCAGGGGAAAGGCTTGATAAAGCTGTTTCACTGCTGAATGAAGAGCTGTCCAGATCACAGGCGCAGCAAATGATCAAGGATGGCCTTATCCTTGTCAACGGCGAGGGAACAAAAACCAATTATAAGTGCAGTGCCAATGACAAGATAGAAGTGTCATTTCCGGAACCGGAAGAGCTCGATGTCATACCGGAAGAAATGGACCTTGATATCTATTATGAAGATGCTGACGTCCTTGTTGTCAATAAGCCGAAGGGGATGGTCGTCCATCCAGCGCCTGGGCACCCATCCGGTACGCTGGTCAATGGCCTTATGGCACATTGCAAAGACCTGTCCGGCATCAATGGCGTCCTGCGCCCGGGAATCGTCCACCGCATCGATAAGGATACCTCAGGCCTGCTGATGGTTGCCAAGAATGATATGGCCCATGAAAGCCTGGTGAATCAGCTTGTTGAAAAAACGGTTACAAGGAAGTACCAGGCAATCGTTCATGGAACCATCCCTCATGATTATGGGACGGTTGATGCGCCGCTTGGAAGGGATCCTAAAGACCGTCAGGCAATGACAGTGGTGGATGGAGGAAAGCATGCGGTTACGCATTTTCATGTGATCCATCGCTATAAGGATTTTACCCATGTGGAATGCCAGCTGGAAACAGGAAGGACCCATCAGATTCGCGTTCATATGAAATATATCGGCTACCCGCTGGCAGGGGATCCAAAATATGGGCCAAGAAAAACGCTTGAACTGGGCGGACAGGCACTGCATGCCGGTGTCCTTGGCTTTGTGCATCCCAGAACCGGGGAATACATGGAGTTTGAGGCTCCGCTGCCGGATTACTTCTCTGACCTTCTTGAAAAACTGGGCAAGTAGCATCTAATTAATAATAATCGTTGACATCTGTCCTAAAATATTTTACTATAGCATTAATGAATATGACCTTTAAGACCAGTCCTGTGAGACTGAGAAGGTATCGGATATGGAAGGGATGCCCCTTCCTGCACAAAAGTGCAGCCAAACCTCTCGTCCTGCAGGCGGGAGGTTTTTTTATACAAGGAGTCGTGCAGCCTGATGCTGGAGGATGATAGAAATGACACAAAAAGCAGTAGTTTTGGATGAACAGGCAATCAGGAGGGCGCTGACCAGGATCGCCCATGAAATTATCGAGAAGAATAAAGGGATCGATGACTGTGTGCTTGTAGGGATCAAGACCCGGGGCATTTATCTGGCTAACCGCCTCGCAGACAGGATCGAGCAGATCGAAGGCAGGCGCATTTCGGTAGGGGAGCTGGATATCACATTATACCGGGATGACCTGACAAAGAAAACGGAAGACGATCAGCCGCTTGTCAAAGGCAGTGACATTCCGCAGGATATCACCAATCAGAAAGTGATCCTCATTGACGATGTGCTGTATACTGGCAGGACAGTCAGAGCGGGCCTGGATGCCCTGGTGGACATCGGCAGGCCGTCTTCGATCCAGCTGGCAGTCCTGGTGGACAGAGGCCATAGGGAGCTCCCGATCAGGGCGGATTATGTAGGCAAAAACATACCGACTTCAAGCTCTGAAAAGATAGTCGTTGAGCTGAAAGAAGTAGATGAAACCGATCAAGTAAGCATTTTTGAAAACTGAAAATCCCCCTTTTAACGCAGTCCAGAGAGGCTGGCAAAGGGGAACATGGCTGGTGTTCTTCAGCTGTGCTCCTATGCCCTCTTTGCGAACAGCAAGAGGGCTTTTTTGCGGGGAAATAACCTTAACACAAAAGGAGACAAAGCCATGAATAAACCATTATTAGACGTAAACGAAGTGCCAGGACCCTTTCAATGGATCACACTGAGCATACAGCATTTATTCGCCATGTTCGGCGCAACGATTCTGGTCCCTTATCTTGTCGGGCTTGATCCGGCCATCGCGCTCATCTCGAGCGGACTTGGGACCATCGCTTTCCTGATCATCACAAAATGGCAGGTACCGGCATATCTCGGCTCTTCCTTTGCCTTCATCGCACCAATCATTGCAGCGAAGGCCGCAGGCGGCCCGGCTGCAGCCATGATCGGCAGCTTTATGGCCGGCCTGGTATACGGCATCGTGGCCCTCATCATTAAAAAAGCAGGCTACCGCTGGATCATGAAGCTGCTTCCGCCTGTTGTGGTCGGCCCGGTCATTATTGTTATCGGACTTGGTCTGGCAGGTACAGCAGTCGGAATGGCTATGAATAATGCGGAAGGGGAATACAGCATCCTGTACTTTTCCGCCGGACTGGTCACATTGGCGGCCACCATTGTTTTCTCCATCTACTTTAAAGGGATGCTGAGCATGATCCCGATCCTTGCTGGAATCATCATCGGGTATATATACTCCGTATTTGCGGGGCTAGTGGATTTCACTCCGGTTCTGGAAGCAAAGTGGTTTGAAGCGCCGAACTTCCTCATCCCGTTTGCTGATTATCAGGTCGATCTGTCTTCATTGAAGATTGCAGCACTGATGGTGCCAGTAGCAGTGGTTACTTTATCAGAGCATATAGGGCACCAGCTAGTTCTCAGCAAAGTTGTGGGCAGGGATTATGTTAAAAACCCAGGACTGCACAGGTCGATTCTCGGAGACGGTATGGCCACCATCATATCCGCGCTGATCGGCGGACCTCCTAAGACGACTTACGGTGAAAATATCGGCGTCCT
>NZ_JAIVAP010000013.1 GCF_020171945.1 Bacillus infantis
GCCCATATCATCCCTATGAATGGAGAAAGCTATCGTCTCAAAGAGACGTACTCGAAATAACAAGAGGGTGGTCAACTTTTATATGAGCGACATGGTCAACTTTTGGGTTGACGATTACAGCACTTACAGGAGTTCAGCCATATATGGGAAATAGCATCCCTGGTTTAACAGGAAGCGTTGTGTTTACCGATCTTGCCAGAAAGGGATCCCAAGATCAGGTTAGAGGTGCTTTAGCTTATACCAGAGTGAAGCCGAATGGTAAACAAAATGATTTTAGTGTGATTCAAACTGATTATAATTTTGGATCCCAATCAGCCTATTATGTCAGTTTGGGAACGGATCTGAACCAAACCAGATTATATTTAGGGGTTAATGGCTCAATGAAAGTGACTGATTTTAACCAGGGCACTGTTTTTGAAGTCGTTCAATGAATGGATTTAATGAATTAGGGCCTGGTCCCAAACTGCTAACTCCCGCCTCCGGAACTCAAAGGATCCGCTCCTATCGGTTAGGGGATCAGGTTAAAGAGCCTGTCTGATTAATAGACGGAAGAATTCCGCTTAATTAGTAATTTTTATAAAAAAAAGCCAAAATAGACGGAGAAATTCCGCTTATTGACTCAAAAAATACGAAATTATGATAATTTGCTTTGCATAACCGGAAATTCTCCCTTTATTTACCTCGAAATGAACTCCATTCTATATTTAGCCGGAAAATCCCCGCTTATTTTTCCTGTGCAGGGTTCATCAATCAAAAGGAAGCCATCTAGGTTAAGTATTAACGTGATGGGGGTCAGGCACACCACAAAGCCAAAAAATAGCTTTGTGTTTTTTCTTGCCCTAAAATAGCATTATCCTCAACTTTCCAGCCAATAATGATAAGAATACAAAATACTCATCTTATGCATGAATTTATTTATAAGTACTTTTGCACCAAGGAGGCCACACCATCATGTACGCTTCATCTGAGTTAGAAATGCTCATTCGGTTAATCGAGCGGGCGGCACTCTTGCTGATTACGTTGTTTTTTATGGCGAGGGTGCCGAAGTTTAAGGAGATTTTGCAGAGGGATCATCATTCCCCGGTAGAGCTGTCGCTGCTGACGGGGATTTTCTGTGTGTTTGCCCTTTTTGGGACATATTCGGGAATCGAAGTGGAAGGATCGATTATTAATATCCGGACGATTGCGATAGTTTCCGGGGGAATTCTGTTTGGGCCATGGGTCGGCATTGTAACGGGGATTGTATCCGGGGTGCACCGCTATTTGATCGATATTGGCAGGGTGACCTCTGTGCCATGCTTGATTACCAGTATTCTGGCAGGGTTCATTGCTGGGTATATCCACGTTTATATGAAGAAAAGCAGGCGGTGGATTTATGGGATCGTCGCCGGGATGTTCTGCGAGATCCTGACGATGATTCTTATTTTAGCAATGGCTGATTCCTTTGAATTGGGCGTGGCAATTGTATCGAAGATCGGGATTCCGATGATTTTGGGACAGGTCAGCATCGGCCTGATTATCCTGATGATTGCGAGTGTGGAAGGAGAGAAAGAGCGGATCGCTGCCCAGCAGTCTCAATTGGCCCTGAATATTGCCAATAAGACGCTTCCCTATTTCCGTTCTATAAACGGGGAATCGCTGCGGACGATTTGCAGGATCATCCAAGAGGATATCAAGGCAGATGCCGTGGCTATTACAGACACAAAGGATGTCCTTGCCTATGTGGGATATGGAGAAGAGAAATATAAGATTGGACAGGAAATTATCAGTGATCTGACGAAAGAAACGATCCGAAATGGGCAGATTACAATCAGGAACAATATTGCCGATCATCATACACCGCAGATTCATTGCCTGCTGATTATTCCTCTGTCGGAGCGGGGCATTATAACGGGGACGCTGAAGATTTACTATCGCAAGGCCTATACGATCACAAATACACTGCAGACGATGGCCATTGGATTGGCGCAGATCATCTCTACCTTGATGGAAGTCTCAAGAGTGGAGCAGATTAAAGAAGAAGCCAATAAAGCTGAGATAAGGGCATTGCAGTCTAAAATCAATCCTCACTTTTTATTCAATGCTCTTAATGCAATTGCCTCAACAACAAGGCGTGACCCTGAGAAAGCAAGGGAGCTGATCATCAGTCTGTCCGGCTATATGAGATATAACTTAGAAGTCGGTGAAGAACTGATTGATGTTCAGACAGCGCTTGGGCAGGTAGAGAATTATATTAAGATAGAAAAAGCACGGTTTGGTGAACGCCTTCAGGTTGTCTATGATATAGATGATCTCCAATTGAAATTGCCGAGTCTGCTGATCCAGCCTTTAGTGGAAAATGCCGTAGTCCATGGCATTTTAAAACAAAAAGGGCCTGGCAGCGTGACGATTTCCATTAAGGAATTTGAGGATAAAATTAGGGTGAGTGTGCGGGATACAGGAAAAGGAATTGACCAGGAAGTGATTGACCGATTGCACAAAGGGGAGGTTTCCTCCAAGCAGATTGGCCTTTTCAATGTGCATCAGCGGGTGAAGCTGATTTACGGGACTGATCTGGTAATTCACAGGCTGAATCCAGGCACGGAAGTTTATTTTGACATAAGTAAGGAGCCATCATGAGAGCGATCATAGTAGAGGATGAGATTCCGGCGAAGGAAGAGCTGGAATATTTAATAGAAACGCATAGCAATATTGAGGTTGTGGCTGCTTTTGAGGACGGGCTGGATGTGCTGAAGTTCCTTCAGGAGCAAGAAGTGGATGCCATCTTCCTGGACATCAATATCCCCTCATTGGATGGGATGCTGCTGGCGGGAAGCATCAGCAAGTTTGCGAAGAAGCCATATATCATTTTCACGACAGCTTATAAGGAGCATGCGGCCCAGGCATTTGAGCTGGAAGCTTTTGATTATATTTTAAAGCCTTATGAGGAAAAAAGAATTGCGGCTATGCTGTCAAAGCTGGAAGCAGCCTTTCAGAAGGGCAGACAAACACAGGAAGAAATTCCGCAGGACCGAAATCGCCGGATCAATCTGAGGAAAAATGAAAATATCATCGTGACGGATGTAAATGATATTTATTATGCAGAAGCAAGTGAGAAAATCACCCTGGTTTACACAGAATCGGATGAGTATACGATGCCAATGTCGATTACCGAATTCCATGACAGCCTCCCTCAGGATTTGT
Organism: Bacillus infantis; assembly: GCF_020171945.1. Classification (GTDB taxonomy): domain Bacteria; phylum Bacillota; class Bacilli; order Bacillales; family Cytobacillaceae; genus Bacillus_AB; species Bacillus_AB infantis_A. The sequence continues at coordinate 3,184 of NZ_JAIVAP010000013.1, forward strand.
TCTTTAGATGCCACCGCTCTTATAGTGTGAATCTATCCAAAATCCATGAGATTGTCCCATGGTTCAATAATACATATGTGCTGAAGATGAAGGGGATAAAGGCAGAAATACCGGTCAGCAGAAGCAAGTCGAAAGCGTTCCGGCAGATTATGCATTTGTAAATACCACTCATTCCGAATATCAGGCATTTCGTTCTGAAAGCGATTTAATTTCCTTTTTCAGCGGTAGAATTCAAGTATAAATACAACTGCTTGAGATTATGAAACCGCTTAGAAAGAGGAGATTCGACATGAACGAACGAAATGTAAATCGACTTCTTATCATCATTGGCACCATTATCGTCCAGATGGGGTTGGGCACCATTTATACGTGGAGCCTTTTCAATCAGCCTCTAGTCGATAAATTCGGCTGGGAATTAAGCGCAACCAGCATCACTTTTTCCATTACAAGCTTTGCATTAGCATTTGCGACCCTGTTCTCAGGGAAGCTGCAGGATAGATGGGGCCTTCGCCGTTTAGTGGCTGCGGCCGGGATATTGCTTGGTGCCGGGTTAATCCTCAGCTCACAGGTATCCTCTTTATGGATGCTGTATGTTGTTGCAGGGGTGATCGTAGGCTTCGCAGATGGTACGGCTTATATCACAACACTAAGCAATCTGATCAAATGGTTCCCGGAGAAAAAAGGCTTGATCTCAGGGATTTCCGTTGGGGCATTTGGGACAGGCAGCCTGATCTTTAAATATGTGAACGCCAGCTTTATCTCATCATTCGGCGTTTCAACAGCATTCCTCTTATGGGGAGCAATCGTACTGGTCATGGTCGTTGGCGGCTCATTTTTACTGAAAGAAGCTAAAGAAACAGCAGATAGCTCTGTGAAAGCAGCATCAAAGCAAAGGGATTATACAGTCAAAGAAATGCTGAAAACGAAGCAGGCATATCTGCTGTTTGTAATCTTCTTCACAGCGTGTATGAGCGGGCTATACCTGGTCGGGATTGTCAAAGACATTGGTGTCAGCTTAGCCGGGCTGGATGCAGCTACAGCGGCAAACGCAGTCGCATTGGTCGCCATCTTTAATACAACAGGCCGAATCGTCCTTGGTGCACTGTCAGATAAAATCGGCCGGATGGAAGTCATTTGCGGAACGCTGCTGGTCACTGCCATTGCAGTTGCAGTCTTAAGCTTTGTTCCATTAAACTTCCCGATTTTCTTCGCCTGTGTAGCAGCAATCGCCTTCTGCTTTGGCGGAAACATCACCGTATTCCCAGCCATTGTGGCAGACTTCTTCGGACTGAAGAACCAAAGCAAGAACTATGGCGTGATCTATCAGGGCTTTGGAATCGGAGCTTTAGCAGGCTCCCTCGTAGCTGCTGTACTTGGAGGATTCCAGGCCACCTTTACTGTTATTGCAGCACTATGCATCGTCTCATTAGTGATCGCACTGACCATTAAACCGCCTGGTGAGGGCAAGAAGCGTAAGGAACAAGGAAAAATGAAGCTGGAGCCTCATACGAGAGTGGGATAATCAAATATTTGGTGATGAAAATTGGTGTGCCTGACTCACAATACGTTGGTATTATTAATGTGCTGTGGTTAGGTATCCTTTATAAGAAAGAGCCAAGGGACCTGTCCCCTTGGCTCTTTCTTTGTTTCACCTAAAGAATATTAGGGCAAAAACAATAAAAAGCACCAAAGAAAGGGGGAGGGAATTGGTTAAACAGTTCTTATTTAAAATAAAGGAAGGTACATGGTTCATTCCGGCTGTGTATACGATTGTGGCATTGATTCTTGCGATCATTGTCGTATATGTTGATTTTTATTTGGAAGCATTTTATCCTGAGATATTTCTTGTGGGGCTGGATTTGGGCAAAACGATTCTTGGGACCATTGCCGGTTCGTTATTGACCATGACAACCATTACTTTTTCTACCACGATGGTTGTATTAACTACATATTCTTCTCAATTTTCGCCAAGGACGCTGGAGAACTTCATTCAGGACCCAGTGACGATGAGAGTGCTGGGAGTCTTCATTGGCGGATTTGTTTATTGTATTTTTACGCTGCTGTTTATAAGGGAATCTGTCGGAAATACGGTAGCATCGGCTACTATCGGCGTCATCATCGCTTTCATTTGCCTCGCTTTCTTCGCCTATTTCATCTACCATGTCGCCACATCCATTCAGGTCGGCAAGCTGATTGAGAGGCTTGCGGATGATGCATTGGATATGGTTAAGAAGGAAAAAGAAATTTTTGAGGAGGATGACCGTGTATCCCTGCTGCAGGTCCGGCCATCGGTTGTCATTGAAGCAAAGGCTGTAAAGGCCAAACGGTTTGGCTATATTCAGTATATTAATGAAGACAAGCTGATGCAGCATGCTTCTGAACAGGGGAGTATCATTGAGGTCCTCAAGCCAATTGGCCATTTTGTCACAGACAAGCATGATCTGCTTTGTGTCCACAATCAGGAAGAAATTCCGGAAGGCCTTGAGGATGCTGTTATTATAGGGACAGAGCGGACCACCTATAGAGATGTGGAATTTGGTCTGCAAAAAATTGCTGAGGTGGCCTTGAGGGCGGTATCTCCGGGAATCAATGACCCCAATACAGCCATCCAGTGCATCAATTACTTAAGTGTTTGCCTGTCTGCGGCCAGCCATTTAAATGGGAGTGTTAAAGCCATTTCTGATGAAGAAGGAAGGATGGGAGTTTTTATTCCGCATCGTCCATTTGAAGATCTTTTGAATACTTCCTTCAGGCAGATCAGCCACTATGGAAAAGATGATTTTTCAGTTATGCAGGCGATTTTCAAGGCGCTTGAAGAAATAGGCTCAGGCAGCAGCCCGTCAATACGCAAAAGCCTTGATAAGTTCGCAGATTATCTGAAAGAACAAGTAGAAGCAGCTGCACTCACCAAAACCGAGAGGGATGAATTGTATAAAGTCAATCTGATTGAAGAATGATGCTGGACACTAAAGAACCTGGCTTGAAAGGCAGGGTTTGTCGGCTAAAACATAGTTTATGGGGACACAATTCGCATATGGATTGATGTCCCTGTTTTTGTTGCAGCAATGATAAAGGCGTTTATTAGAAGTAAATTGCACTATAATAGGTGAAAAATTAACAGTACTCCATAACTCTTGTGCCAACGCTAATCTCCTTGTTAGTGCGAAATGAGTTTTCTGAAATAAAAGAAATCGGTTTAAGATAAAAGTAATTATTTGCTAGAATAGATGGAGAGCTAATCAACAAATAAGCCAGTTTACAAAATAAGATAACGATAAATGCTCTTCTTAAAATATGATGGAGGTATAATTATGTGGTTCATACTAGGAGTTGCCGCCATAACAGCAACTTTTATAAATCTATATATGTATGTGACCGGAAAAGATTATAAACTTCCGATGGCTATGGGAATTTCATTAACCGCTCTGACACTCTGTGCACAATACAGTTCTGTATCCAATTGGGTAAGGAGTGAGGATTGGCCGGCTTTAATGGATGTGGTACCTGCCATGGAAAAGGGATTATGGTTTTTGACGATTGTTTCTATTCTGCTGAATATAGCACCTATTCTTTTAGAGCTGAGAAAGTAAAAAATAATCATCTAATGTTAAGATTACTCTTGCAAAAAACAATGCATATGAGAAGGGTTGATTTATATGAATTCATTGCTTCAAATGGGAGCAAATACAGTTTTGAGTTCTCCAAAAGGGACTGTGACTGTCAGCTACGAAACGTCCAATATGATAGATATTTCCTTAACCGCTTTCCTGCTTTCTGATTCAGACAGGGTACAGGGAGACAGCGGGATTATCTTTTATAATCAGCCAAAAAGTATTTCCGGAGCGGCTTCCCTTATCCCGCCAATGAATGTGGGACATACAAAGGTACATAAAATTGAATTTGATATGAGTAAAGTCCCTGCAGGCATTACTAAAATAGCGATCACGCTTACCGAGGATAATCATACTGGTTTTTCAAATGTAAGGAACTTAAAGGCAGAGATCAGTGCCGGTGCTGATGTAATTCAGTTTGTCCCATCTGTTTTTAAAAATGAAAATGGAATAGTTGTACTGGAATTGTATGTAAGAAACGGCCAGACAAAGGCAAAATCAGTGTGGCGGGGCTTCGATTCAGGTCTTGAAGGCTTATGTAAGCTTTACGGTGTTGAGGTTGATCCAGAGGAGCAGGAACAGCCTTCTGAACCTAAAGCAATTGATAAACAAGTTATAAAAGAACCTGCTAAAACACAATCAGTCCCTGAACAGAAAAGCAGCCTGAATACTCTGCCGCCGATAAGCCTTGAAAAAGCAAAGGGGAAAATAAATCTCGATAAAGGCCAAAAGCCGGTACTAATTGAGAAAACACCTGAAATTACGGCTACAGTCTCCTGGAAGACAGGAACAGACTATGATATATATGCTTTAGTTTATACAAAGAATGGCAGGCAGATAGATGTGGCCATGTTTGGGGCCCAGGGAACACCGCCCCTCAGGCGATATGGCAATGGAGCAGTAGAACACATGGGGGATGTTGGGAGATTCAGCGGATCCACAAAGAAAGAAGTCATTAAATTGAGGCTGACGAATGATATTCTGGCAGTGGTTCCTGTGGTATATTCTGCTCAGTCAAATGGGACAGGGTCATTCTACAGATACAAGGTATCCATGAGTATTGATAATCATAGCGGAACTTCTGTTACCATTTCCTCCAAGAATGCGAATAATAATGACACGATCTATACCTGTGTGCCCGGAATACTCCATAATACCGACGATGGAGTGATTATAAGCCCTTTAGAGCTTTATAGTGCACCCAACTCGGAGTTTAGACCCAAACTAGTAATGGGAGCTTCGAATATGGTGGAAGTTTTAATGGATCAGGGGCCGATTAATGACTACAAGTAGGGGAAAAAGAGCCAAGGGGTCTGTCCCCTTGGCTCTTATTTGATCGCCTTACTGACCTTCAATTTCTTCCCCTTAACCGTCGCATTCTCCATAGCCTGCAAAACCAATGAGCCTTTCCCATTCAAAATATCAACATATGACATTTGATCATGGATGGTGATGATGCCGATATCATCTGCTGTGACTCCTGGAATTTTGGCGATGGTTCCGACAAAATCAACGGCGCGGATTTTCTTCTTTTTGCCGCCGGTAAAGTGGAGCTTCATGATATCCTGGTTGATTCGGGCTGTTTTATTGTTTCTGACCACTCTTCTGCCGCTGATTTTTTCTTCAAATGCCGCTTTGCCTGCAGTTACATCCTGCTGGCTTGGCGCTTCTATAATTGGGACTTCAAAGCCGATGTATCTTTCAATCGCTCTAAGAAATTTTTCTTCAAAAGGTGTGGCAAATGTAATGGCCTTCCCTTTGTTTCCGGCACGGCCGGTTCTTCCGGTCCTGTGCACATAGCTTTCTTTTTCCATCGGGACATCATAGTTGATGACAAGACTTACATTATCAATATCAATCCCTCTGGCAGCTACATCGGTGGCAATCAGATAGCGGAAGTTCCCCATTTTGAAGCCTTCCATAACAGAGAACCGGTCTTCCTGCTCCAGTCCGCCATGGAGCCTTTCACAGGAATATCCTGCCTCATCCAGTTCAGTGTACACCGTGTCCACATATTCTTTGGTCCGGCAGAATATGAGGCAGCTGTCGGGATTTTCTGTAACGGTGATGTCTTTAAGCAGTGAAAGCTTATCTTCCTGTTTCACTTCCATCAGGAAATGTTCGATCGTCTCGGCGGTTACCCCGGTTGATTCGATCTCGACATGAACAGGGTCTTTCATATATTTATGGCAAAGGGCCTCAACATCTTTAGGCAGGGTAGCAGAGAAGACCATGGTCACCCGGTCTGAAGGCAGCTCTTTAATGATGGCTTCCACTTCATCGATAAATCCTCTATTAAGCATTTCATCCGCTTCATCGATGATCAGATATTTGATCTGGTCCAAGACAAGCGTTTCCCGGTCGATATGGTCCATAACCCTTCCAGGTGTCCCAACGACCACATGCGTTTTTTGCTTTAATTCTTCCTTTTGCTTTGTAAAAGGTTCTTTTCCGTAGACGGCAGCTGCTTTGATGCGTTTGAACCGGCCGATATTCGTAATATCTTCACGGACCTGAACCGCGAGCTCCCTTGTTGGGGTAAGGATTAAGGCCTGCGGGCTTTTTTCCTCCCATTCAACCATATCGCAGACAGGAATGCCGAAGGAGGCGGTCTTCCCGCTTCCTGTCTGAGCTTTTACGACAAGATCCTGCTTTTCCATTGCCAAGGGAATGACCTTGCTTTGTACCTCTGTTGGAGTTTCGTATTTTAACACACCCAGTGCCCTTTGTATTTCTTCGCTTAAATGATAATCCGCAAAACTTTTACTCATTATTTAACCCCGTTTTTTTGTTTTTTCGTCATATGGATAGAATTCTCTTTAAGAAATATTGTATGCATGATCAGATATGGTTCATTATACTTGAAAATTGCTGGACAAGATATAAGAGTCCAGTCCAGCCCCCTGGCCTTTTCACCTGTATCCACTGTAGAAAAAGGTAGTACAATAGCTGCCTTGACCATTATTGCTACTGTTCCAGCAAGCCCAAAAAACGGATGGCACGAAGACTCCTGCGGGATTGCAGCGGCATAGCTGAGAGCGCGCATCTCGCAAGCATGAGGAGGCTTAGCCCCGCCCAGCGGAAAGTGCAGTGCCTGCAGTGCAGATCAGCATCATTGGTTAAAGACTATAAAATTAGGATCTTATGCATTATTAACTTCTTGGATTACTCCTTTAAGGTTAACAGAAAATCACATTTTAAAACCGCTGATGGTTGGAGCGGAAGACACGCAGACTCCTGCGGGATTGCAGCGGAAATGTTGAGACCCCACAGCGCGCAAGCGCGAGGAGGCTCAACTCCGCCCCGCGGAAAGCGAAGTGTCTGGAGCGGAAACCATCAGCCCCCATTACGAATAGAGGAACCAAAAGAGTATTCGTTTACTTAAAGATACTTTATAGACAGTATCCACTGTAAAAAAGTTCAAGAACTATTCGCAAATCGAAGAATCTATGATAAAATTAAAAAGTTATAGAGGATGAAACGTTCATTGATGTTAGTTAATTAACATTGACTGTACATCCTGTTCTTTCATTTCGTATGAAGCGGGAAGGTTTGCTGGTATTACATAATGCTAAGCTTTCAGCCCACTGTAAAAATGGTACATGCAAAAGCATGGGGCCTTTTTATAGTGGGCTTTTTTGTGTTCTCGTTCATATGACCTTTTAAACGGCAGGCTGGTTCTAGAGAGATGGTCCTAAGAGGCAGCCTTACTGTCTTATGTATTGTGGACCATAAAGATAATAATTGGGGGAAGAAATATGGCATTTCATAGTTCACAGCAGATCGCTGAAATGGCGGTTGAAGCTGGGGTGAAGAAGGCTACCATGCGGCCGGCTCACACACTCATTTTAGGATTTTTAGGTGGAGCTTTTATTTCATTGGGTTTCTTATTATATATCCGGGTTGTTGCCGACCTGCCGCATGAATGGGGCACTTTAAGCTCGCTTATTGGCGGAGCCGTGTTCCCGGTCGGGTTGATGCTGATCATTATTGCCGGAGGAGAATTACTGACAGGCAATATGATGGCACTGCCGCTGGCTGTGCTGGCAAAGCGCGCAACGTTCAAGCAGCTGGGCAAAAATTGGCTGCTGGTTTTAGTGAGTAATTTTATCGGGGCAATCTTTGTTGCCTATTTCTTTGGACATGTAGTTGGAATGACGGAAACAGGTGCATTCCTGACTAAAACTGTTGCAGTTGCCGGAGCGAAAATAGACCAGTCATTCTGGCCGACTTTAATTTCCGCTGTTGGCTGTAACTGGCTCGTTTGCTTAGGGATTTGGCTTGCGTTTGGAGCAGATGATATCGGCGGTAAGATTCTTGCGATCTGGTTCCCGATCATGGCGTTTGTTGCCATCGGCTTCCAGCACGTTGTAGCCAATATGTTTATCATTCCTGCAGCCATCTTTGCAGGGAGTTTTACATGGGCTGATTATGCAGCAAACTTTGTTCCTGTTGCCATTGGAAACGCCATTGGCGGAGGAGTCTTTGTAGGCCTGGCTTATTGGCTGGTTCATAAAGATTCCCTTCAATCATCTATGAGAGCAAAATCAAGTATTAAGAAAGCCAGCTGACAATTACTCTTGTTTTTTTGGATAGATTTGTTTTTAAAAGTAAGAAAGTATAATTTTCAAATTTTGATTACTGTCTAGCAGCAGCGTCTGCCTCCTCGAGGTCATGCAGACATTGCCACAGGACGTGGCGTTCTTAGTCTGCGTTCCTCAAAGGAGCAACGCGCTTGTGCTTTTCTTATTAAGGAGGCTTTACCGTGGGGGAAAAAGTGAATGTTCTGATCAACGGAACAGCACACCAGGTTGAAGAAGGAACTCGTATTTTAGATTATTTGATGCAGCAGGAAATCGAACATCCGCATATTTGCTATTCCGAAGTTCTTGGACCGGTACAGAGCTGTGATACCTGTATGTGCGAAGTGAATGGCAATCTGATGCGTGCGTGTTCTACAGTTGTGGAAGACGGAATGGATATTGCCACCTCGTCTGAAATTGCCAAAGGCGCCCAAGAGGAAGCAATGGACCGCATTCTGGAAAACCATTTGCTGTACTGTACTGTATGTGACAATAACAATGGCAACTGCCGTGTACATAACACAGCAGAAATGATGGGGATTGAACACCAGACCCGTCCGCATCGCTCTAAGGGCTATGAAGTCGATATGTCTCACCCGTTTTACCGCTATGATCCTGACCAATGTATTCTGTGCGGGCGCTGTGTAGAAACCTGCCAGGATCTTCAGGTAAATGAAACACTGACCATTGATTGGGAAACAGGGCAGCCGCGCGTATTATGGGACGGAGGAAAAAGCATCAACGAATCCTCTTGTGTATCCTGCGGCCAATGTGTATCTGTCTGTCCTTGTAATGCATTGATGGAAAAATCAATGCTAGGAAACGCCGGCTTCATGACAAGCATGTCTGATGACCTGCTTACACCAATGATTGACCTTGTTAAAGCCGTTGAGCCGGATTATCAAACAATCATGGCCGTTTCAGAAGTAGAAGCTGCCATGCGCGAAACGAAAATCGAGAAAACAAAAACCGTTTGTACTTTCTGCGGTGTCGGCTGTTCATTTGAAGTTTGGACAAAAGACCGTGAAATCCTTAAAATTGAACCATCTGAGAATGCGCCGGTCAACAGTGTTTCTACCTGCGTGAAAGGTAAATTCGGCTGGGATTTTGTCAATTCCCAGGAACGAATCACTACACCATTGATCCGTAAAGGCGATGTCTTTGTTGAAGCGAGCTGGGATGAAGCTCTTTCTGTTGTGGCCAAAAACCTAGGAGAAATCAAAGATACTTACGGAAGCGATGCATTAGGTTTCATTTCTTCATCTAAGATCACGAATGAAGAAAACTACCTGATCCAGAAGATGGCCCGCCAGGTGTTCGGCACACATAATGTCGACAACTGCTCACGCTACTGCCAATCTCCTGCTTCATGGGGACTGCAGCAAACAGGAGGCATCGGCGGCGACTCTGGAACGATCCAGGATATTGCAGGTGCAGGCCTAGTCATCTTAGTAGGCTGTGCTCCGGCAGAAGGACATCCAGTCCTTGCGACACGCATCAAGCGTGCACAGAAGCTTCACGGCCAGAAACTGATCACCGTGGATGTGCGCAGGCATGAAATGGGTGACCGCGCCGACTTGTTTGTCCGTCCAAAGCAAGGTACAGACTTTGTATGGCTTTCCGCTGTCACAAAGTATATGATTGACCAGGGCTGGCATGATGCGAAATTCATCACAGAACATGTGAATCAGTACGATGAGTTCTTGAGCATGATCGAGTCTTATACGCTTGAAGAAGCTGAAAGCATTACAGGCATTTCTGTTGCAACTTTAAAAGAAATGGCTGAAATGATCCGTGATGCAGATGGAACAGTCATCTGCTGGGGAATGGGTGTTACACAGAATATCGCCGGCTCCCACACTTCAGTTGCCATTGCGAACCTGCTTCTTGCAACTGGAAACATGATGCGTCCGAATGCCGGCGCTTATCCGCTGCGCGGACACAATAATGTTCAGGGTGCTGCCGATATGGGAACGATGCCTAATATCTTCCCTGGCTATCAATCTGTGACAAATAAAGAAATTCGTGAAAAATTCGAGAAAGCCTGGGGTGTAGAACTGCCTGAAAACCCAGGCCTTGATAATATTGAAATGCTCGGTGAAGTGGACAAAGGCAATCTGAAGGCAATGTTTGTTGCCGGTGAAGATATGGCATGGGTTGATGCTGACTCTAACCATACACAGGCAATGCTTGCGAAGCTGGACTTCCTTGTGGTGCAGGAAATCTTCCTGACTACTACAGCCCAATTCGCTGATGTGATTCTGCCGGGTGCTCCTTCTCTTGAAAAAGATGGAACATTTACAAATACTGAACGCCGCGTTCAGCGTCTATACAAGGCATTAGAGCCTATGGGCGACAGTAAACCGGACTGGTGGATCCTTACTCAGCTGGCTAAAAAGATGGGCTATGACTGGAACTACTCTCACCCAAGCGAGATTTTTGACGAAATGGCGAGCCTGACTCCATTCTTCAGCCAGTGCAGCTATGAAGTTCTTGAAGGCTGGAACAGCTTCCACTGGGGATCTCAGGACGGTTCGAACACACCGCTTCTTTTCCAGGACGGCTTTAACTTCCCTGATAAGAAGGCACGCTTCGGATTGTTCGATTATGTACCGCCAATGGTATTCCCGGATGAATTTGATCTATCACTGGATAATGGACGATTGCTTGAACATTTCCATGAAGGAAACATGACTCATAAATCAGAGGGACTGAACTATAAATTCCCTAAAGTGTTCGTGGAGGTATCTCCGGAGCTTGCAAAAGAACGCGGCGTTGAGGATGGTTCACTTGTCCGCCTGATCTCGCCATACGGTGCGATCAAACTGCCGGTCCTAATAACTGATCGCGTTGTTGGAAAAACGGTCTATGTGCCAATGCACTCCTCAAGCCATGAAAGTGCGGTCAACCTTCTGACTGGCGGTGCGGTTGACGTTGTGACACATACACCTGCCTACAAGCAAGTGAAGGTGCGGATGGAGATTCTGCAGCTGAACGGAGAGAATCCTCTTCCGAAGTACAATCCGCGCAATGCGGAACGTACACCGCAGATGGGTCTTGAAATCTACCGCAAGTGGGAACGCGGAGATTATGTTCCGATTGCGAGTGTCAACGAACATATCAGTCCTGGTACCTATGACAGGAGGAATGCCTGATGGCAAAACCGATAAGCGTCATTCAAAAGACAGAACTGACAGAAGAACAATTGAAGCAGCAATCCCTGGAGAATCTTCTCTCCGGGATTGTTGAAAATAAAGATTCACTGCTTGAGACATTGGCTCTCCTGCAGGAATTGCATGACAGCGGGATACTGGATGCTGCCGGAAGCCTTCTGAAAGCAAAAGAGAAGGCTGCACATGCTGCAATCGGCCAGCTCACACGCGAGCCTGTCACAAACATGATCAATAACGCGATGGCAGCAGGGGGCATTCTTACCCAGCTCAATCCAGAGACAACTGCCAAGCTATCAAAAAGCCTGATGGCAGGAATGAAAAAGGCTGAGCAGGGATTAAAAGAGGATAGCAAAATCGGGGTTTTTGACTTAATGAAGGCCTTAAAAGATCCTGACATCAATCGTGTGCTCGGATTTGGATTCAATCTATTAAAAGGTATGGGGGAAGGCTTAAAAGAATAAGCCTGAATCCTGGCCCATTCATTTTATAATGAATGGGTTTCCTTTTTTATAACAAACTAATGTGTATCAATAGGAGGGGCAGAGATGGCAAAGAATCTGGAACATCAATTCAGTATGCTTGTCCGTGAAATCCGAAAAGAATACGTTGGAAATGGACCTAAAGAAATTACCACCAAGTTCATTGGTTCCTGGGCTGTCAGTGAAATGAGAGGAAATCTGACCAATGTGGAGAAGTTCATGATCACTTCGGCACAAGGGGAAGATATGGTTCATGAAACGAGAACTAGATTTGTAAAAGAAATTTATAAAAAGCCGGAAGTCCAATTAAAATTTGAAAACCTGATGGACGCCAGAGTAATCAGGCTGTTTTCCGATATCAATATCAAAGAAGATATCGCCATGACTGTATTTGTGTTTGACCGGCCGATTGAGGGGAAGCAGATGAAGTGAGAAAGCTGCATTAGTGGCTTCCCAGCTCGAATAGGTGATTGAGTTTTCACTTAGATACAAGGGAGAAATATTGAATTTATACAGAGGTTTTTTGATGACAATAAAAAGAAGATACAATGCTTAGAGGCTTTCCAATCGTTGAGCAGACGCTGGTAAAGCCTCTTTTTATTTTGGCCCAATTTAGTAGGAAACCTTTGAAGGCAGATCAGGAAATTAAAAGAAAAGCAGCAGTTTCTGAATGACATCAGTGCAAAAGATAACTGGCCGCAGTTCTCTTTTTTGATAGGCATTTTTCCATTAAATCGGTAAAATGGAGTGGAGGCTGGGTGCTAATAAAGCCTCCAAATGAATATAAGGTATATAGGCAATGGATTTACACAGATATGAATGAATTATACTTACTGCATCATTAAAGCCAGTACAAGGGAGATCATTATGAAGATATTTCTGATCGTCAGCCAGCTCATTTATGTTATTTGCCTTATTCCCTGGTTCCCTATCTGGGGTCTGTCATTTATGAGTTTTGACAATGGGATAGCCCTTGGCAACAGTGCGTTTGTTATAGGCATCGGGCTGTATCCTGTTGCTGTTATTGTGTGTTCCATTCTGGGCTGGGTGCTTCGCGGGCGCAATAAGGTGCTTGCCATCATCTTTAATTCAGTGCCAATGATCTGGATTATCGGTTTTGGACTGCTGATGATAATCGTTTAAAGGGCATTGCCGCTGAAACAGGAATGAAGACCGTTTACGCAGGCTGGCGCCTGATTAACAAGTTCATAGGTTAATAAAAAGGAACGAGGCAAGCCTGCCGATATGGGAGAGGTTTTGCCTCGTATTTTATTTTATCCGGATTATCAGCTGTGCAGTAATGATAAAATAGAGCTATAAATGATGGAATCAAGGAAGGAAGTGCAAAAGATGGAATTCAAATCAGTCATGCAGGAGCTTGAAGCCCTCGGCAAGGAACGGACGAAGAAAATATACCTGTCCAACGGCGCCCATGAGCCTCTCTTTGGCGTCGCGACTGGTGCCATGAAGCCGATGGCGAAGAAAATAAAGATCGATCAGAAGTTGGCCGAAGAACTCTATGCGACAGGAAACTATGATGCCATGTATTTTGCCGGCATCATAGCAGATCCGAATGGGATGACAGAAGCCGATTATGAGCGCTGGATTGAGGGTGCATATTTTTATATGCTTTCAGACTATGTGGTTGCCGTCACTTTATCAGAGTCTGATATTGCTCAGGAAGTTGCGGATAAATGGATTGCCAGCGGCAATGAGCTGAAGATGTCGGCAGGCTGGAGCTGCTACTGCTGGCTGCTCGGGAACCGGAAGGACCATGAATTTGAGGAAGAGAAGATCTCCGGTATGCTTGATTTTGTGAAAAAGTCGATTCATAACGCGCCGGAAAGAACGAAATCTTCTATGAGCAACTTTATATATACTGTCGGGCTTTCCTATTTGCCGCAGCATGAAAAGGCGCTCGGGACCGCCCTGGAAGTTGGTGCGGTAGAAATGAAGCGGGAAAAGAAAAAGCCCAGCCTGCTGAATCCATACGAAAATCTGCAGAAAGAAGTGGATAGAGGCCGGCTTGGTTTTAAGCGGAGATATGTCAGGTGTTAGGCTATTGCTAAATCCTGCCCAAACCCGCAGAATGTACCTAACAGACTTCTACTAACACAAACTGGATGTGATCATTTGTTTACTGGCATAATCCCGGCTATCCGGAATATGAAGGATTTTGAGCATGTATTGAAGAGAGAGCATGAGCATATTATTCTTCTGGAGACACGCCTGTCGCAGATTGAAAGTGTGGTCAGGTATGCGAAGCAGAGCGGGAAGAAGGTGTTTGTGCATGCGGATCTCGTTCAAGGACTGAAGGTGGACGAGTATGGGATTGAATATCTGATCAATAATGTGAAGGTGGATGGCATCGTCTCTACCAGGGTTAATGTAATTTCTTTGGCAAAAAAGCATCATGTGGTTGCGATTCAAAGACTGTTTGCCCTGGATAGCCATGTGCTGGAGCATAATGTCAGGATCAGCCGCAAGGTCAAGCCGGATTATATTGAGGTCCTGCCCGGCATCATCCCGGGCATCATGGAAGAAATCCATGAGAAAACAGATATTCCGCTGATTGCAGGGGGACTCATCCGTACCGAAGAGGATATTCAAAGCGCCTTGAACAATGGTGCTTCTGCCGTCACCACCTCCAATCGGGATTTATGGTGACAGGGCCTTTTTCTTATTTTAAAATGGACCACTGTTCAGGAAATTGTCGAATTATGTTGACAACGTTTTCATTAGAATTTACACTAGGGATAAGTTAATAATCCGTGACGAGATGAGGAGACACATTAAATGCCTTGAATTCAGGATTCAGGGGTATTTAATGTGTCTTTTTTGTCTTTCAGATCTGGTTATTTAGGCAATATATCTTGAATATCAATAGGTTAAAAGGGGGATATGAGATGAATAGAGTAAAGAAGCCGGTCGTCTTATTAGTGATTTCTTTGCTGTTAATTCTTGCTGGAAGCTTTGGTGCTTCCCGGTTTAATAGTTCAAGCGGGGATGTGGATGTCTCACGCATTTATTTTGATACACCTAGAGGAGAGCTTTCAGGGCTGCTGTATAAGCCTGATGGCGCTGATCAGGAAGCAAGGCCCACCATCGTGGCCACGCACGGCTACCTGAACTCTGCAGAAATGCAGGATGCACAGGCCATCGAAATGTCAAAGAGAGGATATGTGGTGCTCGCCTTGGATCAGTATGACCATGGCCACTCAACAGGAACAATGGAAAAGCCGGTTCCGTTCTTCTCCTTCTGGCCGCATGCAATCTATGATGCTGTCCAGTATATGTATGACCAGGATTATGTCCTGAAAGATCAAAACGGCAATGGCATCATTGCGGTTTCCGGCCACAGTATGGGCGGCTTCTCATCTACCCATGCCGTCATGCTTGATGAAGCAGATTTCCAGCAAAGCGGCATCAGGAAAATCTACAGCTCCCTGACAATGGGATCTGACTATCAGTGGCTGAAGTCTCTCGGCTATACCATTGAAGATATCAACAACTCTTACGGGCCAAGGCCATCCGGAAAAATCGCCGGCCAGTATGATGAATTCTTCTTTGATGCAGAAGCAGCAGCTGCAGGTACGCCTGTTGTGAAGAAAAACTATGTTGGCACCGAAGAAGGCCAAAGCTTCCTGGGTAACCCGGAAAAGCCTGAAGCTGGGAAAGTCTATGAGGTAAATGGCGGAGAAAGAATCATTTATCAGCCAAATGAGACACACCCTTGGAATCACTTCTCCAAAACGTCTACAGGATATGCAATCGATTTTTATGATATGGCTTTTGCCGATTATAGTGAAGCATTAACAGTGGATGAGGATGGGCAGACATGGATGTTTAAAGAGTGGTTCTCCTTTGTCGCGCTGATCGGATTCTTCCTGCTGTTTGTACCAGTTGTTTCCCTATTATCGAAGCTGCCGTTCCTTAACAGCATTTATACAGGAAGACCGGAGCCGCTTCCTGCTCCGAAGACAAACGGCGCGAAGCTGGCAGGCTTGATCCTGATTGTTGTCGGCGGGCTTTTCCCTGCCTTGTTCTTCTCCGCACTATATGGAGGAGATGTCTACGGAATGAGATTACTAAGACAGATCAGTATGATCTTCATTGCCCTGTCTGCCATTGTCCTGATCTCTTCTTTTGTGAAAAAATCAGAGCGCAGCATCAAGACAGTTTCTGCTATCATGCTCGTTCTAAGTGTGGTTCAATATATATATCTGAGACTGCAGGATAAAATGCTTGCCACAACAGAGCTTTTTGGCGCACCGACTGTGAATCCAGTCCTGTATTGGGCGATCAATGTTGCAATCATCACGCTGATGATGATGGTCGGCTACCATTATGTTGCGAAAAAGCCTGAAGGTGCAACAATTAAGAATTATGGCGTGAAGGCAAGCGTCAAGTCAATTATTGCTTCGCTTGTCACTGCCATTGCAGCTGTTGCGATCGGCTACGGGGTTCTTTATCTGATGGATGCCCTCTTCCAGGTAGACTTCCGCATCTGGACATTCGCTGTAAAAACATTTGAAGGCCAGCATCTGGCAGCACTGCTGAAATATGCACCATTATTCCTGATCTACTACTTTGTTGTCGGCCTGTCCGTCAACATGAATACAGCGACTGTGAAGTATAATGGATGGAAAGGGTATCTCATTTCTGTCTTCCATTTCATCGGCGGTCTGGTTCTATACCTCGGCTATCATTATGGCCTGTTGTTTACGACTGGAACTGCCGGCTATCCGGGAGAATCGCTTTCTTCCATTATCGTAATTGGCCTGGTGCCAGCCCTTCTCGTAGCGGCACTGTTTAACCGCTACTTCTATAGGAAAACAGGAAATGTCTATGTGGGCGCATTCATCAATACTTTGCTGATGACACTGATCACTCTGGCAAATACAGCGCTTTACACGATCTTTTAATAGTCTGCAAAATATATAGAGAGCAAGGGGCCTGTATGGTCCCCAGCTCTTTTCTATCTAACGGGAGGAGGAATATCTATGGGAAAATACATCTTGGCACTTGATCAGGGCACAACCAGTTCCCGTGCCATACTATTTGATAAAAGCGGCGAAATCGTAGAAACGGCCCAGCAGGAATTTGAGCAGTTTTTTCCTAAGCCGGGGTGGGTTGAGCATGATGCCAGCGAAATCTGGACCTCGATCCTTGCCTGTATCGCATCTGTCCTGCGGAAGGCTGATGCGGGACCGGAGGAAATAGCGGGCATCGGCATCACGAATCAGCGTGAAACCGCGGTTGTCTGGGATAAGCATACGGGTAAGCCCGTTTACCATGCCATCGTCTGGCAGTCCCGCCAGACAGAGCCTATTTGCCGCGACCTGCGGGAACAGGGATATAATGATCTGTTCAATCGTAAAACAGGCCTTCTGCTGGACCCTTATTTTTCAGGCACGAAAGTAAAGTGGATTCTTGATCATGTGGAAGGTGCAAGAGAGAAGGCAGAAAGCGGCGATCTGCTGTTTGGCACCATTGATACCTGGCTGGTGTATAAGCTTTCCGGAGGGAAGGTCCATGTGACCGATTATTCCAATGCCTCCCGGACGTTGATGTACAATATTTATGATTTGAAGTGGGATGAAGAGCTTCTTGACATCCTGACTGTACCAAAAAGCATGCTTCCTGAAGTCCGCCCATCTTCTGAAGTGTATGCCCATACAGTGGACTATCATTTCTTCGGACATAATGTCCCGATTGCAGGCATCGCCGGCGATCAGCAGGCAGCTCTGTTCGGCCAGGCCTGCTTTGAAAAAGGAATGGCGAAGAACACTTACGGAACCGGCTGCTTTATGCTGATGAATACCGGTGAAGAACCTGTCAAATCGAGCCATGGGCTGCTAACGACGCTCGCATGGGGTGTGGATGGAAAGGTTGAATATGCGCTCGAAGGCAGCATCTTTGTAGCCGGTTCTGCCATCCAATGGCTGCGCGATGGCATGAGGATGATTGACAGTGCTTCAGCCAGTGAGCAGTATGCACTCAGGGTCGATTCCACAGAAGGCGTCTATGTGGTCCCTGCCTTTGTTGGACTGGGCACGCCGTATTGGGACAGTGATGCCCGCGGGGCAGTCTTCGGCCTGACCAGGGGGACGACAAAAGAGCATTTTATCCGGGCGACCCTTGAATCGCTCGCCTACCAGACAAGAGATGTGCTCGACAGCATGGCTGCAGACTCCGGTACAGCGGTGAAATCCCTGAGGGTAGACGGCGGAGTGGTCAAAAATAACTTCCTGATGCAATTCCAGAGCGACATCCTCGGCGCCCCTGTAGACCGCCCGGTTGTCAATGAAACGACTGCACTGGGTGCTGCCTTCCTTGCCGGCCTGGCTGTAGGCTATTGGACCAAAAAAGAGGAGATCACAGCGCACTGGAAAAAGGACCGCACATTCAAGGCAGAAATGGCCGAAGAAAAGCGCGAAGGACTTTATAAAGGCTGGAAAAAAGCTGTGGCGGCCACCCGTGAGTATAAATAAAGACATATCCGGCATATTCCATTAAGCAAGCGGAATGCTTTAAATTGCTGATTTATCATGGTATACTAAAAACAAGTTAATATATTTGGATGGAGAACTCGAGAGACCACATCGCTCTATTTTTCGGCAACGAAAAGCAGGGCTGATTTGTGGTCTCTTTTTTTGTTTTTCGGGTATGGGACTTATAGAGCTTTAAAAAAACAAGACAGCTCCTTATAAGCTGGAGCCAGGCTGTTACATGAATATGATGATCCTGAAGGGACTGATTTGATGAAATTCACTAACTTATTAAGACATGATATAAAGGAAAAAATCCAGAAGGGGCCTTTGGACCTTCTTGTCATCGGCGGCGGGATCACAGGCGCAGGAATCGCGCTGGATGCTGCCCTGAGAGGGATGAAGGTGGCTGTCGTTGAGATGCAGGACTTTGCTGCCGGTACATCCAGCAGAAGCACAAAGCTTGTCCATGGCGGACTGCGCTATTTGAAGCAATTTGAAATCGGGGTTGTCGCAGAAGTCGGCAAAGAGCGGGCCATCGTGTATGAAAACGGGCCGCATGTCACCACACCGGAATGGATGCTGCTTCCGTTCTATAAGGGAGGCACATTCGGACCTTTCACAACGAATATCGGCCTGAGGGTATATGACTTCCTTGCCGGTGTCAAAAAGGACGAAAGAAGAAAAATGATGAAGCCGGAAGAAGCCCTGAAGCGCGAACCGCTCTTAAAGCGCGAGGGGATGAACGGCGCCGGCTATTATGTTGAATATAAAACGGATGATGCCCGCCTGACCCTTGAAGTTATGAAAAAGGCGGTTGAAAAAGGGGCACTCGCACTCAATTATATGAAAGTCACTGATCTTGTCTATGAAAACAGTCAGATTGCAGGCGTAAAAGCGGAAGACCTGACCGATGGAACGGTGCAGGAAATAAGGGCGAAGAAAATTGTCAATGCAGCAGGCCCATGGGTCGACACACTGCGTGAAATCGATCATAGCAAAAAAGGCAAATCGCTGCAGCTGACGAAGGGGATTCACCTCGTATTCGACGGCAAAAGATTCCCGCTGAAGCAGGCCGTGTACTTTGACACGCCTGATGGCCGCATGGTCTTTGCCATCCCGCGTGAAGGCAAGACTTACGTAGGTACGACAGATACGGTCTACAAGGGGAATATTGCCCATCCAAGAATGACAGTGGCAGACCGGGATTATGTCCTTGGTGCGATTGACTTCATGTTCCCTGATGTGAAGATCACGGCTGAAGATGTGGAATCAAGCTGGTCCGGATTAAGGCCGCTGATCCATGAAGACGGGAAATCACCTTCTGAAATCTCGCGCAAGGACGAAATCTTTGTGTCGCACTCCGGATTCATTTCAATCGCCGGCGGCAAACTGACAGGTTATCGGAAAATGGCGGAAAGCATCGTAGATTTAGTGGCAAAGCAGCTGGGTGAGGAAGAAGGAACAGATTATCCTAAAACAGCAACCATGCATCTGCCTATATCCGGCGGGGATGTAGGCGGTTCTGAAGGCTTCAAAACGTTCATGAAAAACAAAACGGAAGAAGGAAAAGAGCTGGGCTTGACCGCAGAAGCAGCGAAGAAGCTTGTCCAGCGCTATGGCTCCAATGTGGACATCGTCTTTGATATCTATAAAAACAGCAAAGAAAAGGCTCTGGCAGAAAATCTTGATCCGGTCGTCTACGCGGGCTTAAGATACAGCATTGAGTATGAGATGGCCTACAAGCCAGTCGACTTTTTCATCAGAAGGACAGGCGCCCTTTTCTTTGATATAGGATGGGTCTGTGAGCATAAGGATTCCGTCATCCGGTTTATGAATAAGGAGTTCAGCTGGTCACAGGAGCAGACAGCAGCATATACAGAAGAGTTGGATCAGCTGATTTATGAGGCTTCGCATCCGATTGCGGAGGAAGAGTTTTAAAAAGAGCCTATGTTATAGGTCTGACACTGCTTTATTAAAGCTGGGTCAGACCTTTTAATTTAGTTATCCGTAAAGTATGGCGCCTTAATCAATTTAAGGTTTTATGGCGAAATCACTCTCAAGTCTCTCCACGGCCTTCTGATTTGACAGAGTGGCTGATAGAAAGGAACAAAAGATTTCGACAGTTAAACAAATTTATTAGTAATTTTTACAAAATGATACAAAATATAACATAATTAGTCATGGAAGTGGGTATATAGTCCTTGTATAATAATAAGAGATAATACTATGGACTGGGGGGCAACCTATTTGAAAAAATAAGGACGCAAAGCTAAAGGGGCTAAGGCAGAGAAACTTGCTATGCCAGCCAGCTGCTAATTTTTGAAAGCTAGAACAATAGGAAGCTGATCATTCAGGGAAAAGGGAGAGGAATTGCTATTATGAAAAAAATTATCTAAATCTTCTGTTCATTTGCTTTGTTTTTTGGATTAGGATCTTCTGTGTTTGCTAAAGAGGATGATGTGCAGAAAGCTTTAGAATTGATAGAAAAGACGAACCGGGAAATCGACAATAAAATCGAGAAAGCCGTTGAAAAGGCGGATCAATTACAGGCTGATTACCTTCTGGAGATCCGCAAGATTGAAGAAGGAGAAGAGATTGTCAAATTGCAGGAAGAGCAGAGTAAAGTGGAGGCAGATCTTGAAAAAGCCCAGAATGATGTAAAGAAGCAAGAGGCATTACGTAAAAAAAAGGCTGATATCGATGCCAAGCTTGAAGCTGCCCAAGCAAAACTCAGCAGCAAAATAGCAGATATTAATGCTGAAATAGAAGCAGTAACAAAGCAGCTAGTGGAAACAGAAGACAAAGATCATAAAAAGCTAGAAGATAAGTTTAATAAGCTGACTGATAAGTTGAACGAGAAATCCGAAAAGTCTCAAGAAAAGACAGAAAAGTATACGAAGGACCTCCAAAAAGTTATTACGGATATCTATGACGAAACGCTTAAAATGTCAGCAGAAGCAATCAAGAAGGCTGCTGATAAAGGCGTTACAGCGGAGTGCAGCTGGAAGCTTGTACGCTTTGCCGATCAGTGGGTCTGGATCGATCCAATCAGGGTCGTAAAATTCTAGAAAAAACTTAAATATTAAATTGATGTAATAGTGTAAATATTATAAAATTAGGTTAGAAGCGAGCCCTTCCTAGAAAGGACTCGCTTTCTTTGTAAGATTATGGAGAGGTGATTTAGATGTCCTTTACTATTGGGAGGAAGGGTGAGAACTTAGAACGGGTCTCTTTCGAACATTTTGATATTAGTCTGCTTGCCCGTGGAGACGGCTCTGAAGTGATAATCCAAAGGATTTCAAAAGATAATCTGTTTTATGTTTACCCCGGAGATAATCCCAATGTAATGGAATTTGTCTATATACTCCAAGGTGAGATGTTCTGCGAATTAAATGGAGAAAAGGTATACATGGGACCTCATGATTATTTTACTTCCACGGACCTTAAGGAGCCCATTCATTTTACGACTTTATCCGAAGTTATTTACATTTGGGTGATTACAGAGCCGACCTTTTATCAGCTGAGTGAGAGTGTCCAAAGTCTGAAAGCAGTTGTAGACGAAGTTGAAAAAAAGGATAAATATACACATAAGCATAGTGAACGGGTTTCAGAATATGCAGTGAAAATTGCAAGGAAACTATCTCTTCCTAAGGGAAAGCTGGAGAACTTATATATTGCTTCGATCCTGCATGATATAGGAAAAATCCATACACCCGGCGAGATATTAAATAAGCCTGATAAGTTAACAGATGAGGAATTTGCTGTTATTAAACGCCATCCTTTGGAAGGGTCGGAAATGGTTAAGGATCTATATTATCAGGATATTGTCGCTATTATTGAGCAGCATCATGAGAGGCTGGATGGAACGGGATACCCGCGGGGACTAAAGGGTGATGAAATCCGCTTGGAATCACGGATAATAGCTGTCAGTGACACTTTCGATGCCATGACGGAAGACCGTGCCTACCGTAAGGCTTTCAGTGTTCGATTTGCTATGGATGAACTAAAAAGGCTTGCAAGTACACACTATGATAGTAAGGTAGTAAATGCTTTTGAAGAAATTTTAAAAGAAGAAGAGAGATTGTAAAATAGGTGCCTGGTCCCACGTTTGCTAAAGTTTTAAGCATTCGGGACCAGGCACCATTTTTGTTTTATTTTAAAAGATGAGCCTGACGCTCCATATGCGTTAGTGCCGGAGGGCAGTCTCTATGTTTATGGTTCATAATGGCTTACTTCAATTCTTCGACTGTTTCCCCTTCAATCAGCACAGGCTGATAATAGGTTTCGTTCGGCAGATCCTTTTTTCCCTGCAATTTTTTGATGACCCAATCCGCCGCATCCCGCCCCATCTGTTCTTGGGGATGTGTCAAGGTTGTCAGTTTAATATTTGCATTTTGTGCGATATAGGAATTATCCTGGCCGATGATGGACAGCTCATCTGGAATGGAAATGGAAAGTTGTCTGCACACATTTGCCACTTCTAATCCTACTTCATCGTTATAGCATACAACTGCTGATAAAATATCTCTATTTTCATCCAGGAAGGTTTTTAAATTTGAGTATAAATCCAGCTTTGTCTCTGTTGTGAACGTAAGCACATGCTCCGGCCGGAATCGTATCTTTGCTTCTTGAAGCGCCTTTATATACCCCTTCATCCGATATTTCCCCTGCAGATCATCCATTTTTGATATGATCCCGATTTGTGTATGGCCCTTTGATATCAATTCTTTTGCCGCAAGATAGCTGGATTCTACATCATTTAGGGAAAGGAAGGGGACTTCTAATTCTTCGTAATAAGCATTGATCATGATAAAAGGGACGTCTTGTTCCTTGAACAGCAGATAGTAGGCAATATTGGGGTTATATTGATTACTTTTTGTAGGTTCAATGATGAGGCCATCCACCCCGTATGAAAGCATCATTTCCAACGCTTTTTTCTCTTGCTCGACATCATTATTGGTACTGGCCAGCAAAAGTGAATAATTATCCTCCTTCAATCTTTTCTCAATGCCGCGGATGATGGAGGGAAAAATATAATCAGAAATATAAGTAGTAATGACGCCGATTGTTTTATTATGATTGCGGTTTGATTTTGACTGGAATTGGCTGCTGACATAGGTGCCGGAGCCTTTTTCACTCCGCAGGTACCCCTCATTTGACAGCTCCAATATGGCCTTTCGTATCGTATGCCTGCTGACGGTGTATTTTTCCTGGAGAGCTGATTCTGTAGGAATCTGTTCTCCTACAAGATACTCTCCGGAGAGAATTTTATTTTTAATATCATCAAGGATTATCTGATATTTTGGTTTCATTAATTTCACTTCTTTCCTGGCTGATCACCTACAAATTCACTGCCCAAGAGTTATATATGGACATATCTTAGCATGCTTTTGCAGGAATGAAAATAAGTACTGTATTTCTGTTATCAAGACTCCGAATAATTTGTATGTATTAATTATCTTTATAATTGACAAATGTACGTACAAAAAATTATACTGGGTTTGTAGATGCAATAAAGCGCTTCCTTGCTGATTTTCATTTTTGAAATCGCTGTCAAAGAAGTGCGGCATGGAAAATAAAAGCACTTCCTTATATATATATACTGCTGCCTGGGAAGGGGAATTTGAACATGAATCATACAAAGATCGTACAAGCGATTGCTGAGGGGACAACTTCACTTGGAATAGAATTAGGATCCACCCGTCTTAAAGCAGTGCTGATTGATAGCAGCTTTGAAACCATTGCTTCTGGGAGTTATGAATGGGAAAACTGTCTGGAGGATGGTTATTGGACGTACAACTTAGTCGATATCATCACTGGCCTGCAAGCAGCTTACAGTGAAATGAAGCTGGATGTTGAACGGAATTACGGAATCACCATCCGCAAAATCGGTTCAATTGGATTTTCGGCTATGATGCACGGATATATGGCTTTTGATAAAACAGGGGAGCTGCTCGTCCCATTCCGGACCTGGCGCAACTCGACTACCGGTGCTGCAGCAAAAGAATTGACCGATATTTTTCAGTTCAATATCCCTGAACGATGGAGTATCGCCCATCTTTATCAGGCCATATTGAATGACGAGAAACATTTGAACCGCATCGATTATATGACCACTCTGGCTGGATACATCCACTGGCTGCTTACTGGTGAAAAGGCAATCGGCATCGGGGATGCCTCGGGCATCTTCCCTATAGATGAATCCAGGCAGGATTACAATGAAACCATGGTAAAGCAGTTTGACGATTTAATAGCGGACAAGGGGCTTTGGAAACTGAAGGACATTCTTCCTAAGGTATTGGGTGCAGGCGAACAGGCCGGCCAGCTAACTGAAATTGGAGCGAAAATTCTAGACCGGTCACAAAATCTGCAGCCGGGCATTCCGGTTTGTCCCCCGGAAGGCGATGCCGGAACAGGGATGGTCGCCACCAATAGTGTGAGGAAACGCACCGGGAATGTTTCAGTAGGAACTTCCGTGTTTGCCATGATTGTATTAGAAAAAGAACTTTCAAAGGTATATCCGGAAATCGATCTGGTCACAACCCCAAGCGGCAGCCCTGTAGGAATGGTGCATGCGAATAATTGCTCCAGTGATCTTAATGCCTGGATGGGGCTGTTCAGTGAATTCTCCGAGGCTATGGGGCACAAAGCAGATAAAGATAAGCTGTTTGAAGTGATGCTGAACAAAGCATTAGAGGCAGATGCGGATGGCGGCGGCCTGCTGAGCTATGGCTATTATTCAGGTGAAAATATCACAGGCCTGGAACAAGGAAGGCCATTATTTGTCCGCTCTCCGGAAAGCACTTTCAATCTGGCAAACTTCATGAGGACGCATCTGTTTTCCGCTTTTTGCGCGCTGAAAATGGGGATGGATATCCTGACCCAAAAAGAACATATCGCAATCGATAGTATTCTGGCTCATGGCGGTCTGTTCAAGACACCTCTTGTCGGGCAAAAAATGGCAGCAGCTGCCATGAACACGCCAGTATCAGTCACAGCCACAGCCGGAGAAGGCGGCGCATGGGGGATGGCAATCCTTGCTTCTTATATGATGAATAGGGGCGGGGAAGAAAGCCTAGAAGAGTTTCTTGATAATAGAGTCTTTGAAGAGGTTGAGAGACATGAAATCTATCCTGACCAATTAGATGTAAAAGGGTTTGAAGAGTTTCTCGAACGATATAAAAAAGGACTGATGATTGAACAGGCCGCTGTTGATCATCTGATTGTTTAAGGAGTGATGGTGATGTTAGAACAACTGAAAGAAGAAGTTTATCAGGCAAATCTGGATTTGCCTAAATATGGATTAGTGAAGTATACATGGGGAAATGCAAGCGCTATTGACCGGGAAGCCGGCTTATTTGTAATCAAGCCCAGTGGCGTTGATTATGAAACGATGACTCCGGGCGATATGGTGGTGGTTGATCTGGACGGCAATGTGGTTGAAGGAGATTTAAGGCCTTCATCCGATACAGCCACACATGCAGTGCTTTATAAGCATTACGGGGAGATTGGCGGCATTGTGCACACCCATTCCACCTGGGCGACAATCTGGGCCCAGGCCGGCCTTGATGTGCCGGCGATGGGAACCACTCATGCCGATACATTCTATGGTTCCGTGCCATGTGCCCGCCATTTGACGCAAGAGGAGATCGACCGGGGCTATGAAGCAGAAACAGGCAAGGTGATCATTGAAACATTCGAAGAACGCGGTTTGGATATTTTAGCTGTCCCGGGCGTCCTGCTTCATGGGCACGGCCCATTTACCTGGGGCAAGGATGCAAAAGCAGCCGTTTTGAATAGTGTAGTGCTCGACGAAGTGGCTAAAATGAATTTATTTACCCGGGAACTAAATCACTTTGCTGAGGCATTGCCGCAGAGAATATTAGATAAGCATTACCTCCGGAAGCACGGCAAGAATGCTTATTATGGACAAAAATAGAGTTCTATCAATCCATCAAAAGAAGAAAAGAGGATGATTATGCTAACAACAGGGAAAAAAGAATTTTGGTTTGTCGTAGGTTCACAGCATCTATATGGAGAAGAAGCGCTGGCAGAAGTCAGGGCTAACGCACAGAAAATGGCCGATGCATTGAATGAAAGCGGTGTCCTCCCATATCCGCTTGTATTGCAGGATTTGGCTGTCAGCGCAGATAAAATCACAAGCATCATGAAAGAAGTAAATTACCGCGACGAAGTAGCCGGTGTCATCACCTGGATGCATACTTTCTCCCCTGCGAAGATGTGGATCCGCGGCACGAAATTATTGCAGAAGCCATTGCTTCATCTAGCAACGCAATTCAATGAAAGCATACCTTGGGATACAATTGATATGGATTTCATGAACCTGAATCAATCTGCACACGGTGACCGTGAATATGGATTTATCAATGCCCGGCTGAAGAAACAAAACAAAATTGTCACAGGCTACTGGGGGCGCCCTGAGGTGCAGCAGCAGATTGCCGACTGGATGGATGTGGCGGCTGCTTATAACGATAGCTTCCATATCAAGGTTGCCCGCTTTGGCGATAATATGCGCAATGTTGCTGTAACCGAAGGGGACAAGGTTGAAGCCCAAATCCAGTTTGGATGGACTGTTGATTATTTTGGCATCGGAGACTTGGTCCAATATATAGATGATGTTAAGGACGAAGAGGTTCAGGCTTTAATGGAAGAATATAAGGACCTATACGAGTTTGATTATGGCAGCTATAGTAAGGAAGATTGGGAGAAAAGCGTAAAAGTGCAAGCAAGCTATGAAATTGCGATTAAGCGCTTCCTTGATGAGGGCGGCTACACTGCCTTTACCTCCAACTTCGAAGATTTACATGGGATGAAACAGCTCCCCGGCCTTGCCGTTCAGCGTTTGATGGCGCAGGGATATGGCTTTGCGGGTGAAGGGGACTGGAAGACGGCTGCACTTGACCGCCTGCTGAAAGTAATGAGCCGCAACCAATCCACAGGTTTTATGGAAGATTACACATACGAGCTGGCAGCCGGCCGGGAATCGATCCTTCAATCTCATATGCTTGAAGTAGATCCTTCCCTCGCCAGCAGCAAGCCGAAGATTGTCGTATCACCACTTGGCATCGGTGACCGTGAAGATCCTGCACGTCTGGTGTTTGACGGAAAAGCCGGGGACGGTGTGGTTGTTTCAATGGCGGACTTCGGCACTCACTTTAAACTATTGATCAACGAAATTGCTGCATTTGAACCGACAGTTCCTGCACCGAATCTTCCTGTTGCCCGTGTACTTTGGGAAGTGAAGCCAAACTTCCAGGGTGGGGTCAAAGCATGGCTTGAAAACGGCGGAGGCCACCATACGGTTGTTTCTTTGAATCTAACAGCTGACCAAATTATCTCTTATGCCAAACTTGTTGATTTAGACTATGTTGTGATCAAGTAATATCTTTATTTTCCTGGGGAGCCATGCTTCCCGGGAGTTAAAATGAGCATATAAGAACATGAGGCCCAATTGCCGATCAGGCATGAAACTCTGGCCTTTAATGTAAGCGCACCCATATTTTCGGACAAGCATTTAAATTTATAAAGGACGTTGCATTATGCATGGGAAAGTTTTTCTGTGCCTTGCACTTGGTCTAGTTGCCATTCGTATTTTCAACAGTGAGAGACAACCTTGAGGAGGAACTGGAAATGGGGAATGAAAAGAAAATCTCAAGCGGCTTCATTTATTTTTTCGGGGCATTTGCCGGCATTCTCTTTGGTTATGATATCGGTGTCATGACAGGAGCACTGCCTTTTCTGCAAAGTGATTGGAACCTTCAGAATGAAGCTGGCGCTATAGGCTGGATTACTTCTTCTGTCATGTTAGGAGCTATTTTTGGGGGTGCGCTGGCCGGACAGCTTTCCGACCGCTTAGGACGGCGCAAAATGATCCTGATATCGGCTGTGATTTTTGTGGCTGGCTCCATCTTATCAGGGATCGCCCCGCATGATGGGATTCTCTTTTTGATTGTTGCCAGGGTATTATTGGGCTTGGCAGTTGGTGCTGCTTCCGCACTGGTCCCGGCCTACATGTCAGAAATGGCACCGGCACGCCTGCGCGGACGATTGTCAGGAATCAATCAGACGATGATTGTATCTGGAATGCTGCTTTCGTATATTGTGGATTTCCTGCTGAAGGATCTGCCGGAAACAATGGCCTGGCGTTTAATGCTTGGTTTGGCTGCAATCCCGGCTGTCATCCTATTTTTCGGAATGTTAAGGCTTCCAGAATCACCGCGTTTTTTAATCAAGAATAATAAGCTGGATGAAGCCCGCAGGGTGCTGAGCTATATCCGGGTTAACAAACAGGAAATTGATACTGAAATAAAGCATATCCAGGATGCGGCCCAAGAAGAAAGAAAGGCCAGCCAAAAAGCATCATGGGGTACACTTTTCAGCAATAAATACCGGTATTTATTAATTGCCGGTGTGGGTGTTGCTGCTTTCCAGCAATTCCAGGGTGCTAATGCCATTTTTTATTACATACCTTTAATTGTGGAAAATGCTACAGGGCACGCAGCCAGCTCCGCATTGATGTGGCCGATCATCCAAGGGGTCATCCTTGTACTGGGTTCATTGGTGTTCCTGCTGATTGCCGACAAATTCAACCGCCGCACCTTACTGACAGTAGGCGGAACTATCATGGGGCTCTCATTTATATTGCCGGCTGTTTTAAATGTCCTGCTTCCTAATGCAGATCCGATGATGATGGTTGTTTTCTTAAGTATCTATGTAGCGTTATATTCATTCACATGGGCCCCTTTAACCTGGGTCATCGTCGGGGAAATCTTCCCGCTTGCCATCCGCGGACGTGCTTCCGGACTGGCTTCATCGTTTAACTGGATCGGTTCTTTCCTGGTTGGGCTTTTATTCCCGATCATGACCGCTAATATGGCCCAGGAAGCCGTGTTTGCCATCTTCGGCATCATTTGTATCCTCGGGGTAGTATTTATCCGGACAAGTGTCCCTGAAACCCGCGGCCGCAGCCTGGAAGAAATCGAGAAAATCGGGGAAAATAAACTGAATGCTAAAAAAAGTGCATAAATGAAAGTGTGATAGAGTGGGCCTGGACCCATTCACAATGGAAAGAGGCAAGCCGCATTGGGCTTGCCTCTTTCATTTGGCTTCTGCCTGGGAATGCTTTATGGATGAATATGAGAATAGATCCTTAGTCCGTGAGCCAGACACTTTGACTTGTGAGTGCACAGCAAAAAGAGACTGCGGACAAGCCCTGCATGGGAGTGTGCCGGCAGTCTCTTTCTGCTTGGACAGGAGTCTAGGCCAGAGAGAATTCCCTTTTTACATGATGGCGCCCTATAGGCACTACAGAGGGGCATCCTGCAACAGGGTCTTCTACAACCGTACAGTGAAGGCCAAAAATATCTTCAATCAATTTGCTTGTAATAACCTCTGATGGCGCTCCCTCTGCCACAAGCTTTCCTTTATCGAGAGCAAAAATATGGTCCGCATAACGGGCAGACAGGTTGATATCATGAAGGACCATGACGATTGTCGTTCCGTGCTTCCGGTTAAGGTCTGTCAAAAGATCGAGGATCTCGACCTGGTAGGTGATATCCAAATAGGTTGTCGGCTCATCAAGGAACAGTATGTCAGTCTGCTGTGCAAGCGCCATGGCAATCCAGACACGCTGTCTTTGGCCGCCTGAAAGTTCATCGATATGCCGGTCGGCAAATTCAGTGATTTTCATCAGCTCCATTGCTTCAGCAACAGCTTCATAATCCTTCTTAGTCCAGCCCTTCAGAAAAGACTGGTGCGGGAATCTGCCGCGTCCAACCAGGTCTGCAACCGTTATCCCCTCAGGTACGACCGGGGTTTGAGGAAGAAGACCAAGGACACGGGCCAGCTGTTTTGGCGGAATTTTATGAATGGGCTTTCCCCCCAGGGTGACCTGTCCGGAATTTGGTTTGATCAGCCTCGCCATTGTTTTGAGCAGGGTAGATTTGCCGCAGCCGTTGGCACCGATGATGATGCTTATTTGGCTGCTTGGAATGCTGATGCTTATATCATGCAGGATGGTTTTCTGATCATATCCGGCGGTGACTCCTTCAGCCCGAAAATCATGTGTCGGTTTCATTATAAATCACCCTTTCGATTCATTCGGATCAGCAAGTAGATCAAATATGGAGCGCCGATAATGCCTGTAATAACACCTACAGGATATCTGGCAGCGAAAGCGAATTGTCCAATAAGATCTCCTGCCAGTACTAAAATGATGCCGACAAGGCCTGCCGGGATAATGCTTGAGAAACCAGCACCAACCAATCTTTTGGCGATGGGTCCGGAAAGGAACGCGATGAATGCAATCGGTCCTGTGGCCGCGGTGGCTAATGCAATGATAAGCACTGAACTGATGATGAGCATCAATCGTGTCTTATTGGTATCCACCCCGAGTGAGGTGGCTGCCTGTTCCCCAAGCTCCAGCATATCCAGCCTTTTCCCGAGCATAATGAGGATGGGTGCAAAGATCAGGACTGTAATCATGAGCGGATAAAGATCCTCTGTCTTCGCTCCATTCAGGCTGCCGGTCAGCCATCTCATGGCAGCAGGGAGGTCATTCTGCTGGCCAATCAGCAGTAAGTAGGATACGGCAGCATCAAGCATGGCCTGGATGCCGATTCCTATCAGGATTAATCTGCCGATTGAGAAAGAAGAACCTTTTGATAATAGAAAAATAACAGCCACTGCAGTAAGCCCGCCGATAATGGATGCGATAGAAACAAAGGTATCGCTCGCATGAAGGACAGTGATGCAAAAGACTGCAGCGGCGCTTGATCCGGCAGTTATGCCGATTACATTCGGGTTTGCCAGGGGATTGCGGAGCATCGTTTGAAATACATGTCCGGCAGCGCCAAAAGCAAACCCGGCCAAAACACCTGCAAGCATTCTTGGGAACCGTATGGTGCCCACTGCAAATGAAGCGCCTTTTACTTTTTCGCCCATCAGTACGCTGATGACATCTGAAACAGGATAAATCGTGTTCCCCAGCATAAGCATGGTCCCGCAGAGGGATAAGGCGATAATGGCAAGAAGCGAAGTGACAAGGACAAACCGGCGTCGTCTCTTTAGTCTGCCCATCATAATAAGATTCATGGATTCATTCATCATAAAGCACGCATTTTCGCTTTCATAGTTATTAAGATCAATATAGGAGCCCCGATAAAGGCTGTAACTACGCCGACTTCAAGCTCTCCGGGACTTCCGAGTACCCGGCCGCACACATCTGCTATGGTTAAAATGGCTGCGCCTGAAAGAGCAGACATCGGGATGACGAACCGAAGATCCGGGCCGATGACGAGCCGGATTAGATGTGTGGCCAATAGGCCAATAAAGCCGATTGGGCCTGCCAATGCCGTCGCGGCACCGCATAACAGCACGCCGCCAAAGGCAGCGGAAAGCCTGAGGGTCCCTGTCCGCACTCCCAGCCCTTTGGCTGCTTCATCGCCTAATGCCAATGCATTCAATGCGGGAGCTGTGAAGACGGCAATGAGCAGTCCAATGATAAGAAAGGGGATGAAAATGGAGACAGAGTCCCAATTTCCTGCCCCGACACTGCCCACTTGCCAGAATCTGAACTGATCCATCACGTTGGAGCGGGGGATCATAACTGCCATTACAAGAGATGATAACGCAGCACTTGTGGCAGCACCCGCTAAAACGAGTTTAAGGGGCGTGGCGCCGCCACTCCCCATTGAACCAATTCCGAATACAAAAATGGCAGTTATGAATGCACCAGCCAATGCGAGCCAGATATATTGGCCCGCACTGCCTATATCCAAAAAGGAAATTCCGCAGACAACGAATAATGCTGCCCCTGTGTTGACTCCCAATATGCTTGGATCTGCAATAGGATTGCGGGTGACTGACTGCATGAGGGAACCGGAAACTCCCAATGCCGCTCCGCACATCAAGCTGAATACAGTTCTGGCGATTCTTTGGCGCACCACGTTTGCTCCATGGCTCTCTGCTTCCGGATGAAACAAGCCGTCCATCAGATCATTCCATCCCACAATGCGGGATCCGAAAGCAAGTGAAGCCAGTACGCATATACCGAGCAGAACAATGGAAAGGATCAGCACCTTTATGAAATGTTTCGGCAGATGCAGCTGCTTATTTTCTGAAACGGAAGTATGATTCATTTTACTCGACTTTGCCCGCAGCTTCTGAAAGTAATGTCAGATACTCGTCAATGGAATATTCAATTGAGAGCGGGCTCGGAGTTCCTGCTGCTGCAAGCGGCGTGTTATCTCCGATGATGACGACAGAGCCTCTTTCTACTGCAGGGATTTTCCCAAGGATAGGATCAGCCTGCAGAGCTGCAAGTGTTTCATCATTTCCATAAGATACGATAATTTCAGCATCGTTCAGCATATCCGCATTTTCAGCACTTACTTCTATATAGAAGCTGTTTGGATCAGTCATTTGGCTTGTGAGACTTTCAGGATATTCCATCTCCAGCTCAGAAAGGAATGCACCGCGCGGATCTGCTGGAGAGTAGATATAGAACTTGGACAAATCAGATGCATCAAAGCTTACGAATGCAGCCTTCTTCCCTTTGACTTCCGGGTGTTCGCTCACTTTGTCTGCAATCAGTTTTTCTGTATCGGCAATCAGCTGCTTGCCTTCTTCTTCCATGCCCAAGCCCATTGAATTGTAGGTTACTTGCTCGCGCCATGAGGCTACCCAAGGGCTTGTCTGATAGGCAACAACTGGAGCAATTTCGCTTAGTGTATCATATTCTTCCTGGGTGATGCCTGAGTATGCTGCAAGAATGACATCAGGGCTGACATCAGCAATGGCTTCGAAATCAAGCCCGTCAGTATCCTGGAAAATAACCGGAGTTTCTGCGTCCAGTTCTTTCAGTGCATCTGCAGTCCAAGGCAGCATTCCGCTGTCATCCTGAACACCATAGTTTGCGGCTGAGAAGCCTACAGGCACAACACCAAGAGCAAGAGCGACGTCATGGTTCGACCATGCAATCGTAGCAACGCGTTCAGGTTTTTCTTCTATAGTAGTTTCGCCAAAGGCATGTTTGATTACGATTGGATACTCAGCAGAAGCTTCTTCAGATTCAGCATTATCTTTATTGGAATTCCCGGCAGATTCTGAGTTTCCATTTGATTGATCATCTGAACAGCCCGCCAATGCAAATGTCAGCAAAGCGATCAGGAATGTTGTGAAAATAGAAAATCTTCGTTTGGCATTCATCTTGATTATCCTTCCTTCTCTGAACGTAATTGATAATAATTATCACTATCATTAATGTATATGGTAAGAGTGATGATGTCAATAGAATATTTAGAATTCAATAGGATCCACCTACAGTGAATTAAATTAATACAGGGATGGAGTAGGGGGATCTTATATAACAGGACCCGGAGTTAGGGGGTGGAGCTTTATATATGCTAAAATGCAGATATAGAGTTAATTTATACAGATTAAGTATTGTTTATAGCAAAAAAAGGGGGATTTGATATGAGCCAGGATCGATTCTTGCTTTATGATCATAAAAAACAGATCAGTTTAAAAGCAGAGCGGGTTGCATTCTACCTGCAGGGCCAGGTAATAGAAGCGTTCAGTGAAAAAAATGAAGCATATTATCTCATCTTTTATAAATATCATTTCCTAACAGCGCTGAAAACCGCCAAACTCCGCCGCCATTCTTACATTGAGCACGCCTTTAAAAAAGGCATGGTCTTCGAAAGTCCCCACCCGTTTATCGGAACACTGCTTTCTGCTAATCACCCTTGCCAATGCATCAGCTTTAATCAGCTGCTAAAAAAGCTGGAAAGGCAATATACCCCGCTGGAAAAGGCATCTATCCTTACCTTTTTCGAATCACTGATACCCAAAAGGGATCTGTTCAATGAAATTAAATCCGTCTATTTTGAATACCGCCGTAATGGAGACTATTTTTCAGGCTATCAGATTATCCGCCTGCTCATGGACTTTGCCCCAAAAACGAGTCTGGCTGTTACCCACAGCAATGACATGATCTTCAGCAAATATGCCTGGCAGTACAGTGAAAAGCCTGAAGAGCTGTTTGCCAAAGACCCCATTTTTGCAGAAAAAACACTCTATTTCCAGAGGGAGGACGAAGAATGCTTCCGGCAGCTTATTGGCACGCTGGAAAAAGAATCCCGCTGGATGGACCTCATCGCCTTATCCATACACAAACTCATAGCGTCTCCTTCACCTGACTGCTATGCACATCTCTTAAAATTGCTTGCTCTGCATACAGAAATAGATTCCCTCCAAATTCAAGAATCCTTATCTTTTCAATTGCCCGACTTCCTTCCATTAGAAAAGGATGTATTAGAAAAGTATATACAAAATCATGCTGTTGACAAAGTATTCAAGCTGATGCAAAGCCACGCTTTTCAACTGGATGAATCGCAGATATATGCCATCGGAGAATTGCTGGAAGAGTGGG
The DNA here is from genome assembly GCF_020171945.1 of Bacillus infantis. GTDB lineage: Bacteria > Bacillota > Bacilli > Bacillales > Cytobacillaceae > Bacillus_AB > Bacillus_AB infantis_A. The sequence continues at coordinate 37,977 of NZ_JAIVAP010000013.1, forward strand.
AGCCGGACAATCAGCCTCTGCAGCCAGAAATGCTTTATCCCCTTATCAGGCAATACATAAACAGATTCCCTGAAAAAGCTGACAAACTCCTTAAAAAGTTTGTCATCTCGCTGCTGACTAATCACGAGCTGCCTTATATCCAAAACTGGCTGAAGCCATTAAAAGACAGTCATGAGAGGCTGGCGATAGTTGAAAAAATTGATATGATGCAAAAGCTTTATGAAAATCCCGACGATATGCAGCTGCTTGGGGAGCTGTATTTTGAACTGAGCCAGCTGGATAAAGCGGTTGAATGCTTCATCTGGGAAATGGAGTTGAGGCCGGCTGACCCGAGACCTCTGCAATGGCTGGCGAAAACCTACCATGAAAAGGGGATGGACTGCGAATCAGACGCCTATCGGCAGCTGTGTATCCAGGTCCAGAAAAGGGCTTGATAGCTTTCTGCTGGTACCTGTCCCCGCGCACGCAGCTGGAGTCAGGTCTCCACTTGTAACAGAAGCAAGGGTGACAGGCAAACTTAAGTTTTTCATAAGAAGGAACGGAGTCTAAGATATAGAATATATACAAGCGGGAAGCTACTATATCATTTAAAGGGGCTTTAAATATGAAAGTTCTCATCGTTTTCGCCCATCCGGACGGTCAGTCGCTGAATGGGGCCATTAAAGACATAACAGTGGAAACGCTGGAGAGGAATGGCCATGAGGTAAAAATATCAGATTTGTATAAAAAGAAATTTAAAGCAATTGCAGACAGAGATGATTTTCAGGTCCTGAAAAATCCAAACCGCTTCAATTATATCTCAGAACAATATCATGCCTATAGAAACAGCACCTTTTCAGCTGATATTGTGGAAGAACAAAAACTGGTAAGCTGGGCAGACTTAATTATTTTTCAATATCCGATGTGGTGGACTGACGCCCCTGCAATTTTAAAAGGCTGGTTTGACCGCGTATTTTCGTATAGCTTTGCTTACGGACCGGGCCGTTATGAAGAAGGCAATCTAAAAGGGAAAAAAGCCATTATATCCTTGACCCATGGGGCGGAGGACCTTTCGGATTATGGAGAGACCGGAATAAAAGGCAGGATAGAAGAACGCCTCTTTAATATTCAGCATGAGAAGCTGTTCTATTGTGGAATGACCGTGCTGGAACCTTTTTTATTCCCTGCAGGTGCAGATGAGGAAACAAAATTGCAGCATTTTGATGATTGGAAGAAACGCCTCGAAGAATTAGGTTTCTGACTCCGCAGTTGCCATTTGGGCAGAGGCATGTCTCCTTGAGGCTGTTTTACATGCAGCATTTTTAAAAGAATTGTATATGAAAGTTGCCAGGCCCCCTATCAAAAGGAGTCTGGCAACTTTTTTTAGTTATTCATTCTCTTTCTCATCCCTGGACTTTGTCAGTTCAAAAATTTCTCTTGATTCGAAAAGATCGATGACTTTGTCGAGCCAGGTATAGTATTCAATGGCATAATTGATCTTTTGGAGATCGTTCTCGGCTTTATTTACAGTTTCTTCATCTTCTGTATGTGATAGGACTTGTTCCAGGTCCTTGAGCGATGCAAGAGAGGCAGCCAGGTTCATCTGTGTCCCTTTTCTCCATTGAGTACAAAAGCGATCGATGAAATCCTGGTACCAATCCCCTTTGACCTGGTACAGATCCTTACGTTCTCCTTTTCGCCAGACCTTTTCAACCATATTCAATTCCAGCAGGGTCCTGACACCAGTAGACATACTGGTTTTGCTCATTTCAAGCTCTTCCTTCAGTTCATCTAATGTCATAGGTTTTTTTCCGAAATAAAGGGTTCCATAGATGCGCCCGATAGAGGGGGTAACCCCGTATAAATGCATGTTTCTCGCCACGGATTCTATAACTCTTTCCCGTGCCTGTGCGACCAATTCTTCGTTATGCATGCTACACCACCATTCTAGTCACAAATGAGAAGAGAATTATGCCAATCCTCTCATCTTGATTCATTTTAAAGTTTGCATTCACTAAAGTAAAGCAAATGCAAGCAGCGAGAAAGGGAGCATATTAGAAGAAATCTAAGAATAAGATAATTTAGAACGTACAGTTTAAACTGTACGAACTTTATTGATGGGATATGATGGATTAACAGGTTTGTTACATCCAACTAAAGTCCCTTATACTTTTTAAGTACGCTGGAAAAACAGTTCGATTCGACAGAAATCGTCATGTATAAACAAAGTTTAGAGGTGGATTTATGGCTGAAAAGAAAATAAGCGTCCAAAACGTAACGAAAGTCTTTGGTAAATCGCCCCGCCAGGGAGTCAGGCTCCTGAATGAGGGGAAATCAAAGCGGGAGATACTCGAAAAGACCGGAATGACCGTCGGAGTCAATAAAGCTAGCTTTGATGTGTATGCCGGGGAAATATTCGTCATCATGGGATTATCCGGGAGCGGAAAATCCACATTGGTCAGGATGCTGAATCGGCTGATCGATCCGACCGATGGAGAAGTACATATTGATGGAAAGAACATCGTTAAGCTCAACCCCCAAGAGCTGCGGGAAGTAAGACGGAAGAAACTGAGCATGGTATTTCAACGCTTCGCATTATTCCCTCACCGAACTGTTCTCGAAAATACTGAATACGGTCTTGAAATTCAAGGAGCAGAAAAATCTGTGTGCAGACAGAAGGCAATAGAGTCATTAGAGCTCGTCGGCCTTAAAGGATATGAAAACAGCTATCCGAGCGAACTGAGCGGCGGTATGCAGCAGCGTGTCGGCCTGGCGCGCGCCCTTGCGAATGATCCTGATATCCTGCTGATGGATGAAGCATTCAGTGCGCTCGATCCATTGATCCGCAAAGATATGCAGAACGAATTGCTTGAACTGCAGGAAAAGATGGAAAAAACGATTGTCTTCATCACCCATGATCTTGATGAAGCCCTCCGCATCGGCGACCGAATTGCCCTGATGAAGGATGGGAACATCGTCCAGATCGGGACGCCTGAGGAAATCATGACAAACCCTGCCAATGCATATGTGGAGCGTTTTGTTGAAGATGTTGACCTCTCGAAGGTCCTCACGGCAGAGCATGTCATGAAACGCCCTGAAATGGTGCGCATTGACCGCGGCCCGCGTGTGGCTGTAAAGGTCATGAAGAATGAAGGGATATCCCATCTGTTCGTTGTCGACAGCAAGCAAAAGCTCCTGGGCGCCGTCACGATTGAAGCTGCGTCAGCTGCCGTCAAGAATCAGCAGCCCCTTGAAGAAATCCTCATTACTGATCTTGATTCCATCAAACCGGAGACCCTTCTCGTAGACTTGTTCGAGCAGGTGGCTACGGCTGTACTGCCGCTGCCTGTCATTAACGAGGAAGGACGGCTCAAGGGAGTCATTGTAAGGGGCGCTGTCCTTGGTGCACTTGCAGGGCTGGAGTCTGATCTGAATGCAGAAGTTCAAGGAAATGAGGTGGAAAGCATATGACATTTTTGCCGAAGCTTCCGTTAGCCAGCTGGGTGGATAGTGCAGTCAGCTGGATCAAAGACATTCTGGGCCCTTTCTTTGACATCCTGACAGATGGAATCGGAGCAGTTGTTGAGTTCTTTGTCATGGTATTGGAATCAATTCCGGCGCTGCTGCTGATTATGATTTTTGCAGGCTTGGCCTGGTGGGTAAGCCGCTGGACAGTAGCATTATTTACCGCTATAGGCTTGTTGCTGATTGATAATCTCGGCTATTGGGATGGGACGATCGATACGCTTGCCCTTGTCCTGGCATCGGTCATTATATCGATCATCATCGGAATACCGATTGGAATCTGGATTTCACAAAGCGATCGTGCGCAAAGCATCCTTACGCCGGTCCTTGACTTTATGCAGACAATGCCGGCATTTGTTTATCTGATCCCGGCCATCATTTTCTTCGGGATCGGGGTTGTACCGGGTATCATTGCTTCCGTCATCTTCTCGATGCCGCCGACAATCCGATTGACCAATCTCGGGATCCGCCAGGTGCCGGAGGATCTTGTAGAAGCATCTGACGCGTTTGGCTCAACGCCAAGCCAGAAATTATTTAAGGTTCAGCTGCCGTTGGCAATGAACACTATCATGGCCGGAATCAACCAAAGCATCATGCTTGCTCTATCCATGGTTGTTATCGCATCTCTCGTAGGTGCGCCAGGACTGGGTGCAGATGTGTATCGTGCCGTGACTCAACTGAAAGTCGGTACAGGTTTTGAAGCTGGTCTTGCCATCGTCATCCTGGCGATCGTGCTTGACCGGATTTCTCAAAATATAAGAATCACTAAAAACTAAGGGGGAAGAAATACAATGAAAAAATTGCGTATGGCCGGGTTGGCTTCAATCCTTGCATTGTCTGTCGGATTGGCTGCCTGCGGAAATGATTCTGAAGATTCAAAGGAAGGCAGCACGATCGGTGATGGAGTGGATTACAAAATCACTGGCATCGAGCCTGGTGCCGGAATCATGTCGGCAACCAATAAAGCATTGGAAGAGTATGATAATTTGAAAGACTATACACTGGTTGAATCCTCTTCGGCTGCCATGGCTGCTGAGCTGGACAATGCCATCAAAGATGAAGAGCCTATCATCGTAACTGGCTGGACGCCTCACTGGATGTTCGCCAAATATGATCTTAAATATCTGGAAGACCCTAAAGGGATCTACGGTGAAGCAGAGAAAATCGAAACCTTCACACGCAAAGGCCTGGAAGAAGACCAGCCAAGTGCCTACAAGGTGCTTGACCAATTTTTCTGGACAAATGACGACATCGGTGAAGTTATGGTTGCAATCCAGGAAGGGACAGATCCTGCCGAAGCTGCTGAAACATGGGTGAAAGACAATAGTGATAAAGTAGCCGAGTGGACAAACGGTGCAGATGAAGTAAGCGGGGAAGACATTTCACTTTCTTATGTAGCCTGGGATTCTGAGATTGCAAGCACTAATGTTGTAGCGAAAGTGCTGGAAAGCATCGGCTACAATGTGGAAATGGTTCAGTTGGATGCAGGCCCAATGTTCACGGCCGTTGCCAACGGTGACGCAGATGCGACTGTATCCGGCTGGCTGCCGCTGACACATAAAGATTATCTGGATCAGTATGGCGACGATATGGAACGCCTTGGTGAAAACCTTGAAGGCGCAAAAACAGGACTTGTTGTTCCTTCTTATGTAGAAGCCGATTCAATTGAAGACTTGGACTAATAATGAAAGGGCCGGGGGATGTCTCCGGCTCCTTTTTATGGCTGATCACTTTAGAAGCTTGAGGGCTTCAGCAGCTTTACGTGCGAAATGCAGCGGAGGTTCAACAGATTGAAAGTGAATGTACATAATGGCAGGTTCTGTGAACAGCCAATGATTATGGAGAGCACTGATGATGAGGCCGTTTCTGGTTAAGCTGTCTATAAATGCAGGAATCTCCTCTTCGAGCAGGACGATTTCACCCAGATTAAGTGCATTGCCCTCATAATCCAGTGATTCAAAGGATAGTCCAGCATGAAGTTCACTGCGGCTGGGACGGCCTTGGATGGCCACATTGAGATTGCGGTCAATGGTTACAGTGCAAACCCCGTTTTTGAGTTTCGGTTTTTGATTAAGGATGTGGCCAAATTGCTGGCAGAGTGCATCGATATTAGGCATAATAAATTCCCCTTCATTCTCAGATGATTTAGTCTATGCCTCTGTAAAAAAATCTGCGCTTGTATTGTACATTCTAACCAGAATATTAGAGGTAAAGACTAAGAGGCATCCCCTGGATGTGTTTCTTTTTATATCGATATTTCTGTAGGGGAGTCCGGGCTCGTCCAAACCAATCCCTTTGACAGAAAGTTCTATGCCTTTAGAGGCAGCAACTCCTTTAGGTATTCTCGACATCACCGTCACCAGATGGATTACGCTTTGCACATCATCCGATCCACCTAATTGGAAGCCATCATCTGCGATAATAATACGTGCTTGAATTGGTACCTCCAGGAAAATCATACCTGACATAATGCCCAGGACGAAGGATTGACAGATTATTTATATAGTTGTAGACTATTAGAGAAAATTAAATAAGACCTCACTTTGCTAGTGAGGTAGAGGCGCGGTGTTTAACAGTCTTTAGCGGAGCTTGAGAAGCGATGATGCTAGGGAGAAGGAAATATCGCCGAAGCGGGCACATATATCTCAGTATTGCCTGCTGGGTCTGCAGTTAAGAGCTGCAGGACTGTCTCAATGGGCTTCCCGGCTTATTGAGTTGTGCTATCTCATTTAGGGAAAAAAAGAGGACTTATGGGCATATGTATATAACGACCTAAGTTAATCTTAGGTCGTTTTTATTTTGTTCTCATCATACAAATATAGGGGGAGAAAACATGAAAAAAGCTTCATTGTTTTTAGCTAGTATGCTTTCGGCAGTCCTTTTGCTGGCCGGCTGCGGATCAAGCACCAGTTCAGGTTCAGATTCAGGTTCTTCAGAAAGTGATACGTTCAAGGTCGGCCTGGAGGCAGGCTATGCTCCGTTCAACTGGACGCAGAAAGATGATTCCAATGGCGGTGTGAAAATTAAAGGCTCTGCAGAATATGCGGGCGGCTATGATGTTGAAATTGCCAAGAAAATCGCTGACGGGCTTGGCAAGGAATTAGAAATCGTGAAGACAGAATGGGACGGTCTTGTGCCGGCGCTGACGTCAGGCAAGATCGATGCCATCATTGCGGGTATGTCGCCAACGGCAGAACGCAAAGAGACGATTGACTTCTCAGACAATTACTATAACTCCCAGCTGGTTATGGTTGTGAAAAAAGGCGGAAAATATGAGAACGCCACTAGCCTCAAGGACTTTAATGGTGCTAAGGTTACAGCTCAATTGAATACATTCCACTATTCCGTGATCGATCAGATTGACGGTGTGTCGAAAGAAACAGCGATGGACAATTTCCCTGCGATGAGGGTTGCATTGGAATCCGGAATCATTGATGGATACGTGTCAGAGCGTCCTGAAGCAGTCAGTGCTTCTGCTGCCAATGACAATTTTGCGATGGTTGATTTTGAGGAAGGATTCAAAACTTCCGAAGATGATACAGCAATCGCTGTGGGACTTGAAAAGGGCAGTGAACTGACAGAAAAAATCAACGAAATCTTAAAAGGCATTTCAGAAGAAGATCGCACCAATATCATGGATGAAGCCATCCAGAACCAGCCAGCAGCACAATAAGACAGACATAGAACCGGCTGTACGCTTACAGTCGGTTTTATGATGAACAGAGGGGGAGAAAGATGAGCTTCGATTGGATCGTTAGAATCATTTCGGAAAACTGGCCGATGTTCCTTCGGGGAGCTGGGATCACACTGCTCATTTCCTTGATCGGAACTATCATCGGCGCCGGCATCGGCTTATTGGCAGGAGTGGTCCGGACCATCCCTGCACCAGAGCGCGGACCTAAAAAAATCATGCTGAAGGTGATCAATTTCATCCTTTCGGTATATATCGAATTTTTCCGCGGAACACCGATGATCGTCCAGGCCATGGTCATTTATTATGGTTCTGCTTTGGCGTTTGGCGTTGATATCAATGTCCTGGCAGCGGCCATCATTGTTGTATCAATCAATACTGGGGCCTATATGGCAGAAATCGTCCGCGGGGGAATCGTCTCCATTGATAAAGGGCAGTTCGAAGCAGCCCAGGCGATTGGGATGAATCATTATCAGACGATGTGGAATGTAGTGCTCCCGCAGGTCATACGCAATATACTGCCGGCAACAGGCAACCATTTTGTCATTAATATCAAGGACACATCTGTCCTTAATGTTATATCAGTATCGGAATTATATTTTATGACCAAATCGGTAGCTGGGAATAATTTTAGATACTTTGAGTCATTCTTTGTGGCATGCGTGATTTATTTTGTCATGACATTCATCGTTACAAGAATTCTGCGTTATTTTGAACGGAAATTAGACGGCCCTGAAAATTTCGATTTGCTGGGCAAGGGTGAAAATAATTTGTAAAGGAAGGGGGAGAGAGCATGGGAAAAGTCATTGAAGTTCAGCACTTAAGCAAATCCTTCGGCACGAATCTAGTATTGAAGGACATCGATTTTTCAGTAGAGAAAGGAGAGGTGGTTACAATCATCGGCTCCTCTGGTTCCGGAAAATCGACCCTCCTTCGCTGCATCAATCTTTTGGAAAAACCGAGCGGCGGCCAGATCATCTATAATGGCGAGAATATCCTTGACGACAAGCATGATATTTTTGCTTACCGCCAGAACTTAGGGATGGTTTTCCAGCAGTTCAACCTCTTCAATAATCATAATGTCCTGAACAATTGTGTGGTTGGGCAGGTCAAGGTGCTGAAGCGCTCTAAGGAAGAGGCGGAGAAAGTCGCCATGGAATATTTGAAGGTGGTGGGCATGGATCAATATATCAATGCCAAGCCGAAGCAGCTTTCAGGCGGGCAGAAGCAGCGCGTCGCCATTGCGAGGGCGCTGTCCATGGAGCCTGATGTGATGCTGTTCGATGAGCCGACATCGGCCCTTGACCCGGAGATGGTGGGAGAAGTCCTGAAAGTCATGAAGGAACTGGCCGCATCCGGCCAAACGATGCTGATCGTCACCCATGAAATGGAATTCGCGAAAGAAGTATCCGACCGCGTCGTCTTCATGGACAAAGGCGTCATCGCAGAAGAAGGCAGCCCGGAACAGATCTTCAACAACCCTGAGCAGGAGCGGACAAGGGAATTTTTGAAGCGGACATTGAAAGTGTAAAAGAGCCGGGGGGACAGGTCCCATGGCCCAAAATGGGCCAAGGGACCTGTCCCCCTGGCTTTTTTTCAGCAGGCTGGCAGACGCCCTCAATGTAATAAATATCAGGCTGAAGCCAATAATAAATCATAAAGATCGGACGAAAAGCTTGCTGCGCTCGACCTGCATTTTCGCATTCTCAATTGTCCCGCCGGTCAAATGTGTGACATAAGCGGGCAGAAGCAGAAACACACAGGGAGAAAAAAACGATAATATCCCCGCAGTCAAAGCGAACCATATACCAATATCAGCCATACTCTTTCACTCCTTTCTTACGGTCCTTGTGTCCTGAAAAAAAATAGTTTACTGCCGGGCAGAATAAGGGCATAGTTTTATACCCCTACTAGTATTCTAGCATAGGCAAACACAAGCCAATATACAGTTTTATTAAAAGAAAGGAATGAAGCCCGATGAATTTTCATTACACAGTCACGACCCGGAAATCCATACAGGATGCGGTCACTGCATTGGAGGACAATTTAAAAGAGGAGAAATTTGGGGTTCTATGGACATTTGATATCAAGGAAAAGCTCGAGGAAAAAGGATGCCATCTGGATGAAGAGTTCATCGTCCTTGAGGTATGCAATCCGAAGGAAGCAGAGCGGGTACTGAAAGAAACTAAACTTGCAGGATACTTCCTGCCCTGCAAAATTGTTGTGTATAAAGAAGAGGGCCAAACGAAAATCGGCCTGCCCCGGCCGACAGCCCTCATCAGCATACTGGACCAAGTGCCGCTGCAGGAAATGGCGGAAGATATTGAGCAGCGCCTGATCGACTGTTTGGATAGAAGCGTATAAAAACGAGTAAAGCTTAAAGGAATTTTTATAAAAAGGAGAATCTGCGTATGTCTGTAAAAACGATTTCAGTTAAAAGACTCGCTGAAAAAGTGATCAGTGGAGAAGAACTTTTCATCGTGGATGCCAGGAGCACAGATGCTTTCGACGACTGGAAGATCGAGGGGAAGAATGTAGAAGTACTGAATGCCCCCTATAAGAAGGTGACAGAAGAGGGGATCGAACCTATTCTGGACAAGCTTCCAAAAAATAAGGAAATTTATGTTGTTTGTGCAAAAGGAAATTCCTCTAAAAAGGAAGCAGAGGAATTGGGGAAAGCAGGATTTACGGATGTTTATTCCATTGAGGGCGGCATGAAAGCATGGAGTGAGCATTTAGAGCCGATCAAGATCGCTGATTTGAAAAGCGGAGGTTCGATTTATCAATTTGTCCGGATCGGGAAAGGCTGTCTGTCTTATCTGATTGTCTCGAATGGAGAAGGGGCGATTGTAGATGCCAACCGGATGATTGGACAGTATCAGGATTTCATCCAGGAACATGAAGGCAGTGTCAAACTAAAGGTCCTGATTGATACTCACCTTCATGCGGACCATATTTCTGGGGGAAGAAAGCTTGCCGAAGTGGCGGGTGCAGACTATTATCTTCCGCCGCAGGATGCAGAAGAGGTGGAGTTTTCCTATAAGAAACTGCAGGATGGGGATGATATCTCAATTGGCAATGTCTCAATTATGGCGCTGTATTCACCCGGCCACACGATCGGCAGCACATCCCTGCTTGTCGATGGAGACTTTCTGCTGACAGGTGATATTCTGTTCATCGATTCGATCGGCCGCCCGGATCTGGCCGGAAAGGCAGGGGGATGGGCCGAAGATTTGAGGGAGACCCTGTATTCCCGCTACAAAGAAATCAATGATGATGTAGTTGTGCTGCCGGCCCACTATATGTCGATTGAAGAAATGAATGAAGACGGCAGCGTATCAGCGAAGTTAGGGACTTTATATAGTCAAAATCATGGCCTCAACATTGAAAGCAAAGAAAGCTTCCGGAAAGCTGTGACAGAGAATCTTCCTCCGCAGCCAAACTCTTATGAGAAAATCAGGAAAACCAATATGGGGAAAATAGATCCGGAAGCGGACGAGCAGAGCGAAATGGAAACAGGGCCGAACCGGTGCGCTGTAAGGTAAGGCGATTTACAAGTTTATGGATTGGTGATTATCTAATCGGAAAGGGCTGTAGCGGCCCTTTTTTTGTTGGAAAAAATTCTTTTATTTTATCCGAGAATTGGGTTACTATACTTGACATAATACCTATAGGGGTATATTATTGGCCTATAACATAAATATAGGGTGGTGGGTATGCTTATTTCAATCTTGATGGTAATAATCGTTGGTTTGGCTGCAAGCCTTTATAAGCGCTATGTCCCTGTTCCCCATGTCCCTTGCACTGAAGCCGGCATCCATGACCCTGACCTGACCGTAGTCGATATCAGGGATTATAATAACAAAGCTATAAATATGAACTGTGATTCTGTAGATATACCTTATGCCTATTTAAGGCGTTTTTATAATGAAATCAGTCCTGGCAAAATCCATGTGATCGCTTCTGACCGGCTGGAACTGAACCTGGGCATCCGGTTTTTGAGAAAGAAAGGATTTCAGGTTGTGAGCTATGAGATGGTAGAACAGCATATGGGAAGAAGAGGAGATCTGGAGCCGGGATTAAGATAAATTTTTATACCCCTAGAGGTAAAATAAAACTGAGGAGGAAGCCTGATGGAATATTTAAACTATCTGCTGATCGGGCTATTGGTATTCTTACTGATGCAGCGGATGCTGCCGGCAAAGGGAATCAGGCAGCTTACAACCGCTGAACTAAAGGGCGAATTAAAGGATAAAAAGAAACAATTTATTGACGTCCGCACCAACAGGGAATTTCAAACCAATCATATCAAGGAATTTAAAAACATCCCTCTGCATGAGCTTCATGGCAAATCAAACATGCTGGACAAAGATAAAGAAGTGGTCGTCATCTGCCAGAGCGGGATGAGAAGCAATAAAGCAGGAAAACTGCTGAAAAAGGCAGGCTTTAAACATATTGCGAATGTAAAAGGCGGCATGAGCGCCTGGAGCTGAATATATGCGCAGATGAGTCCTCTGAAGACAACCAGGTGTACACCACCCGGCTGTCTTTTTTTGTTTAGCAGGATTTCGATTATGGAGCGGTGAATATACAGAAGATGCAGGTCAGAGGGGTGCAAAGGGATGGAATACGAAATCATCAAAGCAGGAGCGGAGCATGAGGAAGCGCTCCGGAATTTATTGCAGTTTTATATTTATGACTTTTCCGAATTTATCGATGCACATGTCGAAGAGAATGGGAGATTCAGCGAGTATCCGCTGAGCGGCTATTGGACGGAAGCGGGCCATTACCCCTATATAATTAAGCTGGATGGGCGCTATGCCGGTTTTGTGCTGGTGGCAGAAGACAGCGAATCTCTTTCTATCAACGAGTTTTTTATTATGAAAAAATACCGCCGGGAAGGCCTTGGGAAGCGGGTGGCGAAGGATATCTTTGGGCTGCATAAAGGCAAGTGGGAAATTTTCCAGATTGAGAAAAACAAGCCTGCACAAAGGTTTTGGAGATGTGTGATAAATGAATATACAGGCGGGGAATTTACGGAGCGGGAGGATGAGCATAAGCGGGTCATCCAGAAATTTGTCAGTGGTACGAAGCAAAATACATAGATGCAGGGGGATCCTATGATTTCTTTAAGAGAAGTAGACAGACATAATTTTTTTGATGTAATTGATTTAAAGGTAGGAGAAGAGCAAAAGTCATTTGTGGCGACGAATCTGTTCTCGCTTGCCCAGGCAAAGGCCTATCCAGAGTGTCAGTGCCTGGTAATCTACCATGAGGAAGAGCTGGTTGGCTTCACCATGTACTGCATGGATTTCGACGATAAGGAATATTGGATCTACCGCCTGATGATTGATGCCAAATATCAGTCCAAAGGCTATGGGAAAGCTGCGATGGAGAAGCTGATCGAACAGATCAAGGAAGATAAGGATCACCGGGTTATCTACTTGAGCTTTGAGCCGGAGAATGACCGGGCGAAGGAATTGTATGAAAAGCTTGGATTTGAGGCCGATGGCCGGGTGATTGATGGGGAGATTGTTTATAAGCTGGGTTATTAGAGGGGAGCCATGGGGACAGGTCCCTTGGCCCATTTGGGCCAGAGGACCTGTCCCCATGGCATTTGAAAGGTGGAGAATTAATTTTGGACAGGCGTAAGGGAATCATTCTTGTTATTACGGGCGCTATGTTCTGGGGGATTGGCGGTACAGCGGCCAAGAAGCTTTTTCAGGAGTATCAGGTTGATGTGGATTGGCTGGTGACCGTCCGGCTGCTCATTGCAGGGGTTTTGCTTTTGGCCGTCCAGTACTTTGCAAAGGACCGTGCCCAGATTCTTGGGGTGTGGAAAACGAAAAGCTCAGCTATTCGTTTGATTATTTTTGGGCTGCTCGGAATGCTTGCTGTCCAGTATACCTATATGGCTTCGATTGAGCATGGAAATGCTGCGGTGGCAACACTGCTGCAGTATTTGGCTCCTGTGATGATCATCTTATATCTGGTCCTCTGTAAACAAACGGTGCTGACGCGGGGAGACTTGCTGACCATCACATTGGCTTTGTTCGGAAGCTTCTTCCTGCTGACGAATGGCTCCATCTCGCAATTATCTGTGCCAATGCCAGCGATCGTATGGGGAGTCCTGTCCGGGGCAGCTTTGGCATTTTATACGCTATATGCCGTCCCATTGCTTAAGGAATACGATTCACTGGTCATTGTCGGGTGGGCGATGGTGATCGGCGGGCTTGCGCTGAGTTGTGTCCAGCCGCCGTGGCAAATGGACTTCCAGCGCTTAACTGGAGAAGCTTATGTTTATTTAGCTTTTGTGGTCCTGTTTGGGACGATGATTGCATTTTGGTTTTATATAGAAAGCCTGCAAAGCCTTCTGCCAAAGGAAACCAGCCTCCTGGGCAGCGTCGAGCCGCTTGCTGCTGTTCTGACAACCGTATTTTGGATGAAGGAGCCTTTTGGTGTTTTTCAGTGGGCGGGTACTGCCTGTATCATTGGGATGATCTTATTTATTGCTTTGAAAAAGGAGCCTGCTTCCGGGGCGGGGCATCCAGGTGGAGAAGAGGAGCCGCTGAGAGTAAGCTAGGGGTTTATTGACCTTAAAAAGGTAGAGTCGCAAATATATTTTAAAACCCGCAAATAAAATTGGAAAGTCGCAAATAAATTGAAAAACTCGCAAATATATCAAAAAATCCGCAAATATCCCGGGGAAGTCGCAAATATAGGCCGGGGGGAGAGGTCTCCCGGCCCATATTTGCGGTAAGGATTAGAAAGGTCATGAGAAGAAGTTTCCATATTGGCCTCAACTGAATCAATTGGCCGGGATTTTTAATCAATCCGGCCGATATTTTAATTAATTGAAGCCATTTTTCGATTATTTCAAGCCATAATTCAATTAATTGAAGCTAGATTCTACCAACTCGGCTACTTGCCCTGATTCGGCCAGTTTCATGAGATAATTCGCCGGCCTTTTCGTGTGGAACAGGTTGATTTAACTCCAAGTTGGGCCAAGGGGTCTGTCCCCCTGGCTCTCTCTCTTTGGCACGATTATCTATGCTGATCAATCAGGATAGGGTTCCCATCAGGGTCTTCAATGGTTATGTGCGCCGGGCCTTCGCCAGCTTCATCTGCTTCAGACAGGATGTGGATTCCATTTTCTTTGAGCTGCTTTTGGAGTTCACGTACGTCTGTAAATGAATCAGTGTTTTCTGCATTCTGATTCCAGCCTGGATTGAAGGTCAGAATATTTTTCTCGAACATGCCTTGAAATAACCCGATTACACAGTTTTCATTTTTCATGATGATCCAATTCTGAGCAATATCGCCCCCAAGAGCCTGGAATCCTAATTTTTCATAAAAAGCTTTAGAGATGCTGATGTCTTTCACGTTTAAACTAACAGAAAATGCCCCAAGTTTCATATGAACCCTCCTAGTTAAAATAACTGTCACATACTAGGTTCTGTTTATGAAGAGAATGTCCTTCTTCATTCTTTAAAATAACTCATTCCCGGGCTGGGCCAAGGGACCTGTCCCCCTGGCTCAAAAAATAAAAAAAATAGAGTTTAACTGATATAATAACCGGGTATAAATAAATGTTTTTTATTCATAAGACATAGTAGGGGGATGTAGTAATGAGTATCAAACGAATCTTGAAGGATGAGTTAGTACAATTTATTAATAACCATGGGGAAGAATTCGAGAACAAGCTGCTGTCTGAAGCAGTGAATGTTTCGGGGAAAATCAATGAGATTTTAAACAAGGGTAATATTGACCTTTTAAAAAATGCGAGAAAATTAATTTACTTTATTGTTGACGACAATGAAAGTGATCTCATCGCATTTGCTCAGGAAGAAGGGGTTGCCTGGGCAGGGCATTCTTTAACTCTTTCTTTGAAGCTGGAATGGGTTCAGGCCATAAGAAGAACGACATGGCAGATAATCGGCAGCCTAAATGAGGAAAGAGAGGAAAAGATCCCATCCGCAGATTTTTTTGAACTGGAAAAAGCGGTGAATGACCAGATTGACCAGTTTCTTAATAATTTCTTCTTAAGCTACTCAAAATATAAAGATACAATGCTTCTTAAACAGAGGGAAATGGTTGAACATCTATCTGTTCCTATCATACCGGTCAGTGAAACGGTTTCCGTCCTTCCTCTGATTGGCTCAATGGATGCCTATAGAGTTGAAATAATTGAAGAGAAAGTCTTAAATGAAATTGCAGCCACAAGGATCCAGACACTTGTTATCGACCTGTCAGGCATTGCCATGATGGAGAAGGATGTTATGGATGACTTTGAAAAGGTTCTGGCTGGAGTGGGCATGATGGGTTCCAAGGCTATCCTCACCGGGCTGAGGCCAGATCTTGTCAAAAAGATGGTCCGTGCCGGCATCCGCTTTGAGAAGGATGCTGAAACAAAGGGCACGCTTCAAGAGACGTTGAAGGCATATCTGAAATAATCTGACAAGCAAGGCCGCTGGATCGGTCTTGCTTTATTTTTGCATCAAAAATTCACCTCTAAAATATGATGGATTTCTAACAAATGGACATAATATTTGGGAGGTGATTGGATATGGATAAGGAAAATTTCAAACTGACATCTTCTGAAATCGGGTCCTTATGGGGAGAGTACATAAACGGAACAGCGGTTGATATGGTAAATAGATATATGTACTCCATTATTGAGGATGAAGAAATCAAAAGCATCTTTAATGAAGCAATAATGATATTCGAACGGCAAAAAGCGCAAATTAAGGCGTTTATTGAGAATGAGGGGTTTCCGGTTCCGATTGGATTCAGCGAAACCGACCTGTACCCGGGAAAGCAGAGGCTGTTTACAGATACATTCTGCCTGAATTATTTAAACATCATGACTACTCACGGGCTGCTGGGGCATAGCACATCATTAGGCGTTTCGATCAGGAAAGATTTGAGGTTATTTTACGATGCATGCGGTGAAGATGCGAAAAAAATGTATCATCAAACCATTGATTTACTGCTCGAGAAAGGGCTTTTCCAAAGAGACCCTTTGTTTTATCCGGACGACCAGCCTAAGTTTGTTACAAACAAAGATTTTAAGGACGGTTTTTTCGGCAAAGGCAGAACACTTTCAGCACCGGAAATTATCAGTATTTCTTTAAACATCAAAAAGAGCATTATGGCCAAAACTCTTTCGATTGCATTCAGCCAAATAGTTCAGTCAGAAGAGGTGAAAAAGTTCCTGGCCGAATCTGAGAAGACTGCCAATGGCCAAATTATATCTCTTTCGAAAATTATGCAGGCTGATAATCTGCCGGTTCCGAAATCCTGGGAAACAGAAGTTACCATATCAACCGAAGCACCATTTTCCGATAAATTGATCATGTATCATATGGGATTCTTATTTCAGGCAGCCCAAAACTACCTTGGAGCAGGCCTGGCAGCCGCAATGAGAACAGACCTGGTCACTACATATGAGGCAACCATTCTGCAGAACCTGATGGTTACGAAAAACTGGTTTGATGTCATGGTGAAAAATAAGTGGCTTGAACAGCCTCCTCTTGCACCGAATCGAACAGAAATTGCCAAGCGGAAATAACCTGAAAATGCCCTCCATAAAGGCCAGGGCATTTTATTTTTAAAAATAGTCGCTCCAAAACAAAAGCGGACTATTTGCCGAAAAAAACTGTGCCTGGCAGCGTGTCACCTCTTATTCCGCTGAAGTCCGATGTCCTCCGCTCCTGAACACCATATCAATCTGCTCCGCCAAGTATCCCGGCGTATAAGGCATCCCTTTCTGGATCCACCATGAGATGATGCCAAAGGTAGAGGAGGCAATGATCTCAATGGGGACCTGCGGGCTGCGCCCTTTTCCTTTTCTGGTCTCCCGCCGGGCCGATATGATGCTTACGATGATGTCGAACAGCCTGCTGCGGAAGTCCTTGCTTTCGAGCATCACATTGAAGAGGCCGGCATGCTCATAGAAATGCTCCAAAAATGAGACAATGATGGGCGTTGTTTTATCCACGTTTTCTTCGAATAGAGGGCGGATCGTCTCTGTCAGTTCTTCAAGCACTTCCGTTACCATCTGTTCCTTTAGATCCTCGATATCCTGGTAGTGAAGATAAAAGGTTGCCCGGTTCAATTCGGCACGGTCTGCCAGCTTCTGGACAGTTAATTTGCTTTGGTCCCCATTTGCCTGGAGCAGGGACACGAGCGCTTCCTTGAACATCTTTTTTGTCCGGATAATGCGTGGATCAATCTTTTCCTGGCTAGACATTTTCCCACTCCTTTGACTATAATCCCAAACTTTTTTGACATACTAACAAAAAATGTCGATTAGTTTACATTTTACTGGAAAGTGTAAATGGCTTTTTCCCTTTCCGCATGTTAGCATCTACTTTATTGACAACGTATCAATTAATTAACATAGTGTCAATTAATTATAGGGGAAAGGGTTTTTAAAAATGAATGAGTCTATCAATCGAAAGATTCTTATACCTGTCATGCTTTTGGGGTCTTTTTTATCCATCTTGAACCAGACGATCTTAAATGTGGCTCTGCCTGATCTGATGACCGAGTTTGATATTGGTCCGACAACGGTTCAATGGCTGATCACGGGCTTTATGCTGGTGAACGGGATTCTGGTTCCGGTGACGGCCTTTTTGATGAAGAGGTACACCACCCGGCAGCTGTTTCTCAGCTCGATGCTTCTGCTTTTTGCAGGGACGCTTGTCAGTGCGGCTGCACCGGGATTTGAATTCCTTTTAATCGGGCGCCTGATTCAGGCGGCGGGGGCCGGAATTATCATGCCGCTCCTGATGACGGTTGTGTTGGTCGTTTACCCGAAGGAAGGGCGCGGGGCGGCAATGGGCTTTATCGGACTGGCGATGATTTTTGCGCCGGCCATTGGTCCGACGATTGCTGGCTTTGTTATTGAACATTATTCCTGGCGCTGGATTTTCATCGGCATGCTGCCGCTTGTGGCGATCGTCATCCTGCTGTCTTTAAAGTTCCTTGTGAATGTATCGGAAACAACGAAAGCCAGGCTTGATTACACCAGTGTCCTATGGTCGACAATCGGCTTCGGCGGGCTGCTGTTTGGATTGAGCAATGCAGGGGATAAAGGCTGGGGAAGCGCTGAGGTGCTGATCTTCATGGCAATTGGTTTGATTTTTCTGGTTCTGTTCTGCCTGCGCCAGATTCGTTCCAAGGATCCCCTCCTGAATTTGAGTGTATTCAAGATACCCCTGTTCACGACGACGACTATCATCAGCGTAATGATCATGTTTGTGATGTACGCAGATATGATCCTGCTGCCGATTTATCTGCAGGCAAGCAGGGGCTTTACTGTTCTCGATACAGCTTTGCTTTTGCTTCCCGGTGCCCTGGTAAATGCTTTGATGTCGCCTGTCTCTGGAAAGCTGCTGGATAAGTTCGGCATTAAGCCGATTATAATGGTTGGGCTGCTGTTCATGATTCCTTCCATTTGGGCGGTAACCCATCTGACAGAAACGACCACCTATAATTATTTAATGATCCGGACCATTTTCCTGCGCATCGGGATCAGCTTTCTGACAATGCCGCTGAATACGGCAGGATTGAATTCCCTGCCGAGCCATTTGAATGCCCACGGGTCGGCCGTGACAAATACTGTTCGTCAGCTGGCAGGATCCATCGGGACGGCCTTGATCATCACAATATTTACAAGCAGGACTTCTGCCCATGCAACCGGATTGCTGGAAGCCAACCATCAGCTGCGGCCTTCTCAAGTGGCACTGGAGTCTTCTATCCTCGGGACAAATGATGCGTATATGTTCATGTTTGCTTTAGGGATCATTACCTTCATTGTGTCGCTGTTTGTAAGAAAGGAAAAGAGCGGTGCTGAGGCAAAATAGAGAAACGGAGGGACAGGTTTTCTGTCCCTCTTTTTAAAAAAATATATAAGGCAGGCTCATCTATTTTTATTCCGTCCATTTGTCTGGTAAACTTTCCGATATATATAGTTGAAAAAGATTCCAATCAGGAAGGTGATTGACATTCAGCCAGAAATTACATTGACCAGCATCGTGGTCGTCATCGTACTCGGTATGTTTTCACAATGGCTTGCTTGGCGGATTCAGTGGCCATCCATTGTGATTATGACGGTTGCCGGGCTTTTGATCGGCCCTGTACTGGGTCTGATCAATCCGCAGGAAGGGCTTGGGGAGCTTTACAGTCCGATCATCTCTCTAGCTGTTGCATTGATTCTATTTGAAGGCAGCAACAGCCTGGATATCCGGGAGCTGAAGGGGATTTCCAAATCTGTTTTCCGCATTGTGACCCTTGGCGCCCTTTTAGCATGGGTCGGGGGCTCTGTGGCGGCACATTATATTGCGGGGCTTGATCTTGAAATTTCCTTTATC
Organism: Bacillus infantis; assembly: GCF_020171945.1. Lineage (GTDB taxonomy): Bacteria > Bacillota > Bacilli > Bacillales > Cytobacillaceae > Bacillus_AB > Bacillus_AB infantis_A. Next base: position 57,549 of record NZ_JAIVAP010000013.1, read on the forward strand.
ATCGGGGGTCTGTTTGTGGTGACCGGGCCTACGGTCATCATTCCGCTGCTCAGGCAGGCAAAATTATCAGCACGGGTTTCTTCAGTGCTGAAGTGGGAAGGCATCATCGTCGACCCGATTGGTCCTTTGCTGGCCCTTTTTGCGTATGAAATTATCAAAATAACCTTGGATAAGCCTGTGCATATCAGTGATTTCATTCCATTTTTCATTGATTCCTTGTTTGCCATCATAGTCGGCTATGCAATTGGGATTCTGGTCAGCCTTTTAGTAGGCAGAGGGTGGCTGCCTGAATACTTGAAGTCACCGATTATCTTTTGTTTTGTTCTGATTTGCTTCGTGCTTGGCGAAGCGATCATGCACGAGGTCGGGATGCTCGCTGTAACTGTCATGGGGCTGACACTTGCGCGGACGAAGAAATATGTCCATTCAATCGGAAGCATCGGCCACTTCATGGAAAATATTTCGGTTATGCTGACTTCGACTATCTTTATTCTGCTGACCGCCTCCCTGACAAGGGAAACGATTATGGACGTGTTCACGTGGCCAATCATTTTATTCGTCATCATTATGCTTTTCCTTGTTCGTCCATTATCGATATGGATCTCAACGATTGGCACAGAACTGACCTTGCAGGAAAAAACCCTTGTGAGCTGGATTGCGCCAAGAGGGATTGTTGCATTGACGGTTTCGGGGTATTTTGCTGCACTATTGATTGAAGATGGCTATTCTAATGCCTCAATCTTAACGCCGCTGACTCTCGCACTTGTTTTTATCACCGTGTGTGTTCACGGTTTTACCATCGGTCCGATTGCCCGGAGGCTGAAGCTGGCGAATCCGGATTCTTCCGGCGTCCTGATTGTGGGGGCGAGCAGCTTTGCGATTGCCTTTGCCAGTCACCTGAAGGAATTGGGCGTTCCAGCGCTGATCACGGATACTTCCTTTGATAAGCTATACCATGCAAGGCAGCTGGGAATTGCGACCTATCATGGGGAAATCCTTTCAGAGCACAGTGACTTTGAGATCGACAAGAGTCCTTATAATAACCTTCTCGCCATGAAGGGGGATGCGGCTTATAATGCACTTGTGTGCCAAACCTATATCCCTGAATTCGGATATAACAACACATTCTCCCTGCCAATTGCTGCGAGGCAGTCAGAGCACCGGGAGATCTCATCTGCCATTAAAGCGCATCTGCTGTTTGGAGAAGGAGCAACCTTCACAGAACTGAATAAAAAGGTCAACATCGGCTATCAGATAAGGACAATCGAAATCGAAGGGAAACAAATGCTGGTAAAAGAAGAACTGGAGCCAAATGGAACACCTTTATGCGTAAAAAGGAAAAACGGCGATCTTGCGTTTGTTACATTTAAAGAAAAGCTGATGCTGAATGTGGGGGATCAGCTCGTGGTATTGGAGCAGGGAGAATAAAATAATAAAAAAACTGGTGCCTGTCCCCATTTTGAGCTGTATAGCAGCGGGGAAGGCACCTATTTTATTTCCGTTTCTTAAGGTAGATAGCGATAGCGATGGCAGCAGCCAGCAATAGGGCGGTGAGCAGGATGTAGGGAACCGCATCCATCCAATGAAAAGGTGCTTCATGGGCAAAAACGGCCTTTTGCCATTCATTTTCCGCAATTTCAACAGCTATGCCCTCGTCAGCTGGCAGATCTTTAATCTCAAAATACTTCGTTCCGATGGGGTATTCGTTGGAAGCATTCCCGTAGTAGTCACCCGTCATGTCGTCGGGCCGGGTTTCTACTTGGCCAATCTTCTTTTCGATTTGGCTTTCCGGCACTTTTTCCTCTGTCACTTCATAAACATTTCCATCCCAGACGACGAAAGGGTAGGCCCAGCTTAATGCCTGGGCGGAAGCTGCGAAAACAATCAAAGCGCATGGGAAAAAGAGCAGAGATCTTTTCATCATCACATCTGCGGCGCTTCCATCCCCATCATCGCCCATTCCTCTTTAGCAGGTCCGTAAACACCGGGAACCGCTAATCCTGCCTGGCGCATGAGGATGGTCATTTGTCCGCGATGGTGTGTTTGATGCTGGATGATGAAGAATAGAAGCTGTCCGTTTGACATTCTTTGGCCGAAAAAGTCTTTTTCTTCTTTGAGGGACTGGTCGGTCCATTGCTCCTTGACTGCATGGGCGAGAGCGATGCTCGCTTTTTGGTAGATGTCAGAGATGAATTTAGCTGATTGGGGGACCGGATAATCCTTGGCGGGTGCTTCAAAGGCGAGGCCTGTCTGTGAGGCGATCACACCAATGCTGGTTGCCGTATGCCAGGCAATCCTCCCAAGTGTCCAGTTCTGGGCAGTGACCTCCCGGGACAGAGATTCATCTGTCAGCTGGTCGAGGACCTTCTGTGTTGTATGCACTTCATAGTTCCATAGCTTTAAAAAACCATCCACTGTCTGAAACATCTTTATTCCTCCTCACTTCAATCTTTCACCAATATATTCCCTGCGTGATGATAATTACCTGTTTTTTCAAGAAAATACTTTTGGTGCAACTGAAATGCTGCTGATGATGGACTTTTTAACAGCATTGTAAAATGGTTTGCCCGCCCTGTAGAGATAATTAGGATGATAGGTTCGGAAAGCTTGAACAGGCAAGGATCCGCCTTTTAACCTTGCTAGTTTTCCAGCAGGTTCATGAGCGAGTTCATGATAGGTCAAATCCGGCCACTCGGCTTTAATGTATTGTTCATATCGCGGTCCGGTGAAAAATAAAACAACATCAGGCTTCAGAATCGCCAATTCCTCTTTGATAACAGGGAATGCTTTCTTTTGGATATCCACCAGACTCTTCCTGGGAGCGCCTTTGCTGCTTTCCTTTCCAAGCTTGATAAGATTATTCCAGACTATCTCCACACGCTTGTCCGGGTATGCTTCCTTAATTTCCCCGGTATAATCTTTTACCGTGTTCCAAAACGGCCCTCCATAGCGGAAGCACTTCCCCTCGCCAAAAAATCGGGAGTAGGTCCCCTGCAGCTCTTCTATGCCCTTAGAGCCCAGCCCGCCTTCCCATGTATTTGTTTCCTGGCCAAAAAACATCACTTTCAAGTCGGCTTTTAGATATTGTTCCTCATCGTTTATTTTCAGAAGAAGAGGGTTGCTGAGACTGTTTCCTTCAAGAGCTGTAAGCATGCCTGGATCGTACCTTTTATATAAATCATAGAGCTGTTGATTCAGCATAGTGTGCCACCTTTCTCTCTAACGTATATGGATAACCTTACCATAATATCAGAGAGGTTGAAGGGGTGAAGAAAAGGATCACATTCTCAAAGATCACAAACCGAACGGTTGACAAACTGCTTGTTCGCTACTATTATATAAAAAATATTGTTGTATAATTTCATAACAAAGCTATGAATGCCATGGGTCGTACTATGGCAGGAGCAGCTTCTGGAGAGACTGCGGGCTTCCGCGGCGCCGAAGGGTTCACCATCTCAGGCAAAAGGACAGAAGAGTATTGGATATACATTTGGCATGCCTTATGACTTGCCTTTATATTCGTTATTCTGATGATCAGGAGATTGGGGATGCCCCAGTCTCTTTTTTTATTACGTAGGAATTCATAGATTGTAAGGCTTGTGAGTATTTATCAATTCTTGATCAACGTCCAGCAGCTGCGCCGAGGTCGCAAGCCAAACCTCCCAAAAAGGCAAAGAACGCCTTTTCGGGAGGTTCGTCTTGAGGCCCCCAGGAAGCTGGTCATGCAGACGTTGCCACAGGACGTGGCGTTCTTAGTCTGCGTTCCTAAAGGGTGATCAAGGCGCTTTGCGCTTTTGTTCTTTCACTAAAACTTTATGTTCAACACTTCACATCCCAGGGGTCAGACCCTATTTTAAAGGGAGGAATCAGGAATGGAACAGCAGGAGTTAAAAAGAGATTTAGCCAATCGGCATGTACAATTGATCGCAATAGGCGGAACGATCGGGACAGGGTTGTTCCTGGGGTCGGGGAAAGCGAGCCAGCAGGCCGGCCCGTCCATCATCCTGGCGTATCTTCTCGTCGGTACAGCTCTGTTTTTTGTGATGAGGGCGCTCGGGGAGCTTCTGCTCTCTAAAGCGGGCTATCAGTCTTTCACAGACATCGCAGAGGACTATCTTGGGCCGCGGGCGGCATTTGTGACAGGCTGGACCTATTGGTTCTGCTGGATTATGACCGCGATGGCCGATGTGATCGCAGTCGGCGTCTATGTCCAATACTGGTTCGACATCCCGCAATGGGTGCCGGCTGTTATCTCCTTGGTCATTCTGCTCGGATTCAATCTGCTGACGGTCAAGCTGTTCGGGGAGTTGGAGTTCTGGTTTGCCCTTATAAAAGTAATCACCATCATTGGGTTAATTGCAGTCGGCATCATTCTGCTGATTACCGGATTTAAGACTGATGCGGGAACCGTTTCGCTGAGCAATCTCTGGGAGCATGGGGGAGCATTTCCGAACGGGGCGGCAGGCTTCTTATTTTCCTTCCAGATGGTAGTCTTTGCCTTCGTCGGCGTGGAGCTCGTGGGCGTATCGGCAGCGGAAACGAGCAACCCGCAGAAAAATATCCCGTCTGCCATCAATAAGATCCCGCTCCGCATCCTGTTTTTCTATGTGGGCGCCCTGGTTGTCCTTTTATCGATCAATCCATGGACGGACCTGAATGCAGCAGAAAGCCCGTTTGTGAAAACATTCAGCCTCATCGGAATCCCGGTTGCGGCAGGAATCATCAATTTCGTTGTGCTGACATCAGCGGCATCTGCCTGCAACAGCGGATTATTCTCGACGAGCCGGATTCTGTTCAACCTAAGCAAAAACAATCAGGCACCGGCACGCCTGAATAAGCTGAACAAGCAGCATGTGCCGGCCAATGCGCTCTGGCTGTCTGCACTGGTCGTATCCGCGGGGGCTCTTTTGAGCAAGCTTTTGCCAGGGCAGGCCTTTGCCATTGTGACGACCATCAGTGCAATCTGCTTCATCTGGGTATGGGGTGTCATCCTTATCTGCCATTTGAAATATAAGAGAACGCGCCCTGAGCTGCATGCGGCATCTGCATTCAAGGCGCCGTTCACTCCATTAGTGAACTATCTCGTCCTTGCATTATTTGCGATGATCCTCGTCATCATGCTGATTGCTGAAGAAACAAGGCCGGCGCTCCTGCTGACGCCTGTATGGTTCCTTCTGCTCTATGGGTTCTATTTTTACAGAGGGAAGAAGGAAGCAGCGCTTAAGGTAAAAGAAGTACATTAAGATGGCCATGATAATCTCCCTGAATTATGCTATAAAGAAAGGGCATAGAAATCAGCCAAAGGAGATTGAATGATGGAACAAGAATTGATTCTATGGTCAGACAGGATTTCGTATTTAACACCTGTTGGCCCGACAGACAGGCCGATTCTGATGGCTGTCTCAGGGGACAGGCATACATTGATGATAGATGCCGGCAATTCAGCGGCACATGCAAAGCTGTTTTTGGAAAAATTAAAAGAAGCGGGGAGGCCGCAGCCCACTCTGGCGGCCATCACCCATTGGCATTGGGACCATATCTTTGGGCTTGAAGCGCTGGATATTCCGTCGATTGCCTCTGCTGATACAAGGGTGGAGATGGAACAACTGGTCCCATTTAAGTGGGATGATCAATCACTGGCCAAGCGGGTTGAGGAGGGAGTTGAGATCCAATTCTGTGCGGACGCAATCAAGGAAGAATTCCCGCATCAGGAACGGCCTATCCGGATCAGCCTGCCGGACATAACATTCAAGGATGAAATGACGATCGACCTTGGCGGCATCACCTGCGTACTAAAGCAGGTGGGCGGAGACCATGCCCCTGACTCTGTGATTATTTATATAAAAGAAGAGCGGATGGTCTTTCTGGCCGATGCGACTGCGCCGAAAATGTACGCGCCCACCTGGCGCTACACAGCTCAGGCCACCCTCGATATGCTTGAAAAAATTGAAATATTCGACGCAGATACGTATATCATCTCCCACTGGAAGCCAATTACAAGAGAAGAATACCAGGCGGAAGCAGACCTGCTCCGGACTCTGGCCCACTTAGCGGCAGCTTACGGGGGCGATCAGGAAAAGATGGAAAAAGGGCTAGAAGCAGCCTATGGCCGGGAGCTTACCAATGAAGAACAAGAAACGCTTGTGTACTTTGTGAATGGCTTTAAAGGATAGGGGGATGAAGATGGCGAAAAAGAGATGGCTGGTAATTCTGCTGCTTCTATTAATCGCAGCAGGTGTATTGGATATCATGTTTGAGGGGCTGTTTTTTCAAATGCTGCCCGATTTAATCCAATCTAATTTAAGAGACATGCTTTAAGCCGAAAGGATGAAGAAGATGCTGAAGGAAGTGTGTGTGGAGAATCTGACTCTGATTCCTCAGAAGATTAACAAAGGCGCCCAGCGCGTGGAGCTGTGCGATAATCTCTCGGTCGGAGGGACAACCGTCAGCCATGGCGTTGCAGTGAAGGCAATTGAATATTGCCGCAGACATAACGTGGGAGTCATGGCGATGGTAAGGCCGAGGGGCGGGGATTTTGTTTATAACGCAGAAGAGATTGCGATTATGGAGGAAGACATTATTCATCTTAAGCACCTCGGCGCAGATGGCGTGGTATTCGGCTGCCTGACGGAGGATGGCTGGATTGATGAGGAAGCTATGAGCGCTCTATTGAACCTTGCGGATGGGCTTGAGACTGTCTTTCATATGGCGTTTGACCATATCCGGCATGACAAACAGCTGCAGGCCATCGATTGGCTCGCGGAGCATGATGTGGATCGTATTTTGACGCATGGAGGGCCAGCTAGTTCGGGGATTCTGGAGAATCTGCCGCGTCTTCAGGAGTATATTGATCATGCTGCCGGCAGAATTACTATCATGCCGGGCGGGGGGATTACGGATGAGAATCTGCCTGAGATTGCTGCGGAGCTAAATGTTCGGGAAGCTCATGGGACTAGGATTGTTGGGTGAGTGGAATTAGTGAGGAGGGGGACCGGACTGGAGCCGGTCTCTTTTTTGCGCCCGCAAGATGGGCAGGTCGCAAATATATCGAGAAAGTCGCAAATAAAAATTTAAAGTTGCAAATATATTCCAGAAGTCGCAAATATCTTCCGAAAGTCGCAAATAAACTCAAAAACTCGCAAATAAGCGTCGGCACCTCCTTTTTACGAGGAGAAAAAATCACTCATTAAATAGAATATATGCTCTTCCGGCACCCTATTACAGAGAGTGTTGACAAAACGTCAACACTCTCTGTAATATTAATAGAAGTGACATAGCTAGAAAGGAAAGAGAGCATGGCAGAGAATAGCAAGGAAATTGGCGGGCTTCTGAAGGGGCTGCTGAAAGAGCGGTCACTGTCGATGAGGAAGCTGGGCCAGATGGCGGGGATTGATCCGGCGGTGATCTCAAAGATCGTCAACGGAAAGCGCAAGGCGACTCCTGAGCACCTGCAGCGGTTTGCCGAGCATTTGAGCGTTCCGATCTCCAGATTATACGAGGCTGCAGGCTATCCAGTCGGCCCCGCATCAGAGCGCAATGACTCAATTGGCCAAATTCAGGATATCCTTGAAACGGCCCAGCTGATGGACGGGGAGTTCCGCCTCGAAGATGTGAAAGAAGAGCTGGCTAGATTTGAAGAGCTTTCACAGACAGGGGAAGGGGCCGGCACGATCCTCAGCCAGTTTGATGAGAAGGTCAAAAAAGTGGCAGGCATGGGACCCTTTATCCAGCAGCTGCAGGACATGTACGAGAAGTTCTCCCTGAAAAAAGGGACAAAGACGGAGCTTGCCCTGATGGGAGGAGCCCTCCTTTACTTCATTGCCGCTGTTGACTGCATCCCGGATTACCTCTTTCCGGTCGGATATTTAGACGATGCAGTGGTGATCCATTGGGCCATGAACGCCCTTCCGATGAAAAAAACAAAGACCATATAAAGGATTGGAGATAACATGAGCAGACTAGCACGCAAGAAAAAGAAAAAACGCGGATGGAAAGTATTAACTGTCCTGATGCTGCTGATTGTGGCAGCCGGCGGCTATTTCGTCTACCAATACCAGGCGGGTGTCGACATGGCAGACCCGGTGAAGGCAAAGCAGCAGGAGGAGATTGAGTTCAACGGGGTGAAAAGCCTCGATGAAAAGATTAATGTCCTTCTGCTTGGGGTCGATGCACGTCCGGATGAAGAAAAGTCCCGCACTGACTCCATCATGGTCGCACAATATGATCCGAAGGAAGGAACGGCAAAGGTCATTTCCGTGATGAGGGATATCTACACTGAGATCCCCGGTTATAAAAACTATAAACTCAATACCGCCTTCTATCTGGGCGGGCCGGACCTGCTCCGCGAAACGCTGAAAAATGATTTTGACCTGGATATAGAGTATTACGCTATGATTGATTTCAAAGGTTTTGAAAAAGTGGTCGATGCCCTTGCTCCGGAAGGCATCGAAATCGATGTGGAAAAACAGATGTCCGCCAACATAGGTGTCTCCCTCGAGCCTGGGCTTCAAAGGCTGAATGGGCAGGAACTGCTTGGATATGCCCGCTTCCGCAAAGATGCCGAAGCTGATTTCGGACGCGTCCGCCGCCAGCAGCAGGTCATCAATGCCATGAAGGACCAGCTCCTGAGTGCCAATGGCGTCCTCAAACTGCCGAAGATGCTTGGCACCGTGCAGCCATATATCCAGACAAACCTTAAGGGTACAGATCTTCTCGGCCTGATGAAGAGCCTCGCCCTGAAACAGCCGGAGACAGTGGAAACCCTGACCATTCCCGTCGAGAATTCATATACAGACCAAAGATATGACGGAATCGGACTGGCGCTCGATATCGACTTTGAACAGAACACAGAAGCCATCCAGGCGTTCCTGGATGGAGAGCCAGCCAGTGTTGAAACCGGCACAACGGCTGAATAAAGAGAAGGCTGCAGGCTTCCTGGGGGAAGTGCTGCAGCCTTTTTGTTTTTTGTCTAATCGTTGCGATTTACAGCATGGTATGCTATGTATGAAGGATATAAAAGAACGGGTGATGGATATGAGTATGAAAATTTTATTTATTGCTCCCTATCAGGCCATGTCGAATTTGATTGAGCAGTGCAGGGTGGAAGCGGGGGTTGATGTGGATGTAAAGGTGGCAAACCTGGAGGAGGCAGTCCCGATCGCCTCTCAGGCTGAACGTGATGGCTATCATGTGATTATCAGCCGCGGGGGTACAGCCAAAAGAATAGAGAAATATACCAATCTTCCGGTTATTGATGTACATATTTCAGGCTATGATATGCTCAGGGTACTTACGCTCGCCAATGATTTTCCAGGTAAGAAAGCAATTGTGGGCTTTTCGAATATCACCCTCGGAGCGAAGACGATCACGGATATACTGGAGATTCCGACAGAGGTATATACGGTTGAACAGGCGGAGGAAGTTGATATGCTCGTCCCTCAATTAAAGGAGCAGGGCTTCAGGGTCATTATGGGGGATGTGGTTACCGTCAATGTGGCCGACCGCCATGGCCTGGAAGGCATACTGATCCAGTCGGGGAGGGAGGCCATCTTTGATGCTTTCCAAAGGGCAGGCAGTGTTACGGCCTTATTCCAAAAGAAACAGGCAGAAATCGAGATACTCAAGGCCGCACTTGGAAAAATAGGCACCGATCTCATTATCGTGGATGAGGATAAGAAGATTGTGTTTGAGCAATGGGGAGCAATCGATCCTTCATCCCTTCCTTTTGAACCACATTCCCTCACAGCCCAGCAGGTGGATGGAGCATTCAGCTCCACAATCATGGAAGATGAAGCCGGAGGAAAAGTAAAGATGCAGTCTTCGCCATTGGTGACACAAGGAAAGCGGTATGATCTCCGCAGCTTCAGTAAGCTTCAAAATGAACGTACGGATAGCTCCGGCTGGCTGGAATCCGTCTCCCAGCCTCCTCTGATCATTCATGAAAGCAAGCCTATGAGGGATAGCCTGCAGGATGTGGCGGATCATATCCAAAAGAACAAGTGGAACCTGATTGGCGAAAAAGGGACAGGCAAACGGGATTTGGCCCGCTATATCCATCATCAGAAACATCAGGGGCAAGGCTTGCTGCAGATGATTGATGCGGCTGAAGCGGCCCTCGGGAATGTTCAGCTCGATGAGGATATGACAACCGTCTATATAACCGGCACCAAGAACATGGAGCACATCCAGGTAAAGAACTTGATAGACTTGGCTGAAGTTTGGATCAGAACCGGTAAAACTGTGATTATTGCCCATGAAGAGGAGGATTCTCTTTTTCACAGCTGGTTATTTGATGAAAATGCCGCGCGTATTTACCTGCCGGCTCTCAGGGAACGAAAGGCAGATATCAGGGCAATCACCGCTTATTTTATTGCAGAATCACATCAGGAGAAGGGAACATCCCCGATCAAGATTAAGGAAGACGCATTCCAGCTGCTCGAAACCTACAGCTGGCCAGGCAATATTTCTGAGCTGAAGAGTGTGGTCTTCGACGCAGCCGGGAATGAAAATGGCTATGTGCTGCAAAAAGAAACAATAGATGCCCTTCTGGATAAGAAACAGAAGGAAGGAACAGCCCTTCCGGAAAGTTTCCTTGAGGGCACATTAGAACAAATCGAAAAAAGAATCATTCAGGAGTGTATGGTTCAGGAAAACTTCAATCAGACTAAGGTGGCAAAACGGCTTGGGATTAACCGTTCCACCTTATGGCGCAGGCTTAAGGATTAATTAAGCCTGTTTTTTATATTTATATATGTTTAAAAATGCAACGTTTTTTAGATGTTGAAGATAAACGCATCACTTTTTTCGTGAAAACCATTGCAAAATCCAATGAAAACGATTACTATAAGTTTGTAAACGATTTCAGTATGTTTTAAATTTCAACAATGATAAAGGGGATGCTATACTATGAGAATAAAGGCAGGTCTTGAAAGAATTCCCGGCGGCATGATGGTTGTTCCACTGTTGCTTGCTGCCACTATAAATACATTTGCTCCAAATCTACTAAGAATCGGCAACTTTACTGAAGCCTTATTTGTAAACGGTGCCAGCACGCTGATCGCATTGTTCCTCCTATGTACAGGGGCTCAGATTAATGTAAAATCCTTCGGGGTTTCCGTGGGAAAAGGCGCCACACTGCTTGCAACCAAATGGGCAGTCGGTGCAGTCGCAGGTTTGATTGCTTATATGTTTGCCGGTGATAACGGATTGTTCCTTGGACTTGCTCCAATTGCTGTCATTGCCGCAATGACAAATAGCAACGGCGGTCTGTTCGTTGCCCTTGTAGGACAGTACGGCAGCAAAGAAGACCGTGCGGCTTACTCACTGCTGGCTTTGAATGATGGCCCTTTCCTGACAATGGTTGCACTATCGATTTTCGGTGCTATGGGCTTTGTAAACGGAATGTTCTCTTTCCAATCTTTCATTGCTGTTCTTCTTCCAATCGTGGTCGGAATGGTGCTTGGAAACCTGGATGATGAAATGCGCACCTTCCTTGATAAAGGCAGCTCTATGCTGATCCCTTTCTTCGCCTTTGCGCTTGGTATGGGAATCGACTTCGGCGCTATCGTCAATGGCGGTCTGACAGGTGTTGTTCTTGGCTTCCTGACTGTTTTTGTAACAGGAACTGCCGGCTACTTCGTCTTCAAAGCATTGAAATGGAACCCAATTGTTGGGGCAGCAGAAGGCTCAACTGCAGGGAATGCGGTAGCAACTCCAGCTGCAATCGCAGCGGCAAGCGCGAGCTTTTCCCAGTATGCTGATCTGGCGACAGTCCAGGTCGCAGCTTCCACAGTAACAACAGCAATCCTTCTGCCATTGTATATCGCCTTCCTCGTGAAGCGAATGGAGAAAAAAGGGTATGATTTCAGCAAAGAGGTTAACCGGTAATTTTACGGTAATATAGAAGAAATTCCAGCAACTAAGGGTGTGACTGCATTGAAAACAAAAATGGGAATTATCGCTGATGATCTGACTGGCTCAAATGATTCAGGCGTCCAATTGGCGAAAAAAGGATTCAACTCCACCGTTGTCATGGATATCGACACCAATGTCCACTCTCATACAGATGTGCTGATTGTCGATACCGACAGCCGCGGGAAGACGGAAGCAGCCGCATACGAAGCAGTGTTAAAAGCTGCTTCTCTTCTTTTTCAGCAAGGGTACGATCATGTCTATAAAAAGGTCGACTCCACACTAAGGGGAAATATTGCGGCCGAGCTGGCGTCAGTAGTTCATATTTACGAGCCGGAAGCTGTAGTGGTTGCCCCGGCATTCCCTAAGCTGAACCGTACAACGCTGAACGGGAAACATTATGTAAACGGCCAGCTGATCACGGAAACGGAATTCGGGCGCGATCCGAAGACGCCTGTAACAGAAAGCTATATACCTGATCTGCTAAAGGGGATCGTTAAGGAAAAGATTGTACTGCTAGATGCTTCTCTGTTAAGGGGGCCAAAGTATGAAGTCGTTTCTTTTATTGAAAATGAGCTCAGTTCAGGAACTGCCTGGTTTGTTTGCGATGCAGAGACGGAGACAGACCTGGAGCAGATTGCCGGGATATTTGCCGGCTTGGAAAAGAAAACAGTTTGGGCCGGCTCAGGCGGATTGATTGAATATCTCCCTGAAGCATTGAAGCTTGATCCAGAGGTCGGGCAGCAACAAGAAGAGATTTCCGTCCAGCAGACATTGATTGTCTCCGGCAGCTTGTCCGCTGTAACGAGAAGCCAGCTTGAGAGCCTTAAGCATGAAGAACAAAGCTGCTTTATCGAAGTAAATCCCGTTGATTTAGTAAAAGATAGCCTTGATATAGACAGTCTTTTGAAAGAAGCAGGAAATGCAGAGGGAGACAGCCAGTTCATTCTGTACGTCGATTCCTCGGAGGAAAATCGGATGCTGGCGAAGGAAGCGGGGGCTGCGGAGAATCTTACCGCAAACCAAGTCAGTGAGAGGATTGCCACTGGGCTGGGAAAGGCGGCCCGCATCTTTTTAGAAAAAGCAGATAAAATTGATGGCCTCATTTTAACCGGTGGGGATACAGCGAAAGCTGTATGCCAGGAGCTGGGTGTGAGTGAAATGGAGCTTCTTTCCGAAGTAGAACCGGGACTGCCGTTTGGCAGGATCAAGAGCGGTGCCCGGAATTACTGGGCTGTAACGAAGGCAGGCGGTTTCGGCAAGGAAGATTCTTTGATGAATGCGGTAAATTATATGATCGAAAGGGTTGAGAAATGTGAATCAAAATAAACCAACAGTAGGAATCACAATGGGAGATGCAGCGGGAGTCGGACCGGAAATTATTTTAAAAACACTTGCGGATCAGGAAATCTACCAGATCTGCAACCCGCTTGTCATCGGGGACCGCAAAATCCTTGAACGCGCAAAGGGCTTTGTAGACAGCAAATTAACGATCGAAACAGTGAACGAACAGGATCTGGAAGGGCTGGACTACCAGCTGGGCACTGTCTATTGCCTGGACCTGGATCTATTGCCGGCAGACCTTCCTGTAGGGCAGGTATCACCTGAAGCGGGACATGCTGCATTTGAATTCGTCCGGACAGCGATTGAGCTTGCGGAGCAAAAGAAAATTGCTGCCATCTGTACAGCTCCGTTGAACAAGGAAGCGATGCAAAAAGGCGGCCATAAGTATCCAGGCCATACAGAAATTCTGGCAGACCTGACGAACACTCAGGATTACTCCATGATGCTTTCCGCTCCTAATTTGAAGGTCATCCATGTCACAACACATGTCGGCATCCTGGATGCGGTAAAAATGATTAACCCTGAGCGTGTCTACCATGTCATCAAGCTAGCGCACGAGACACTGACCAAAGCGGGAATCGATTCACCGAAGATTGCCGTCTGCGGAATCAATCCTCATGCCGGTGAAAATGGATTGTTCGGCTATGGTGAAGAAGAAGAAAAGGTCATCCCTGGCGTGGAAAAAGCGCAGGCAGAAGGAATCAATGCGATTGGCCCGCTTCCAGCTGACACTCTATTCTTCCGTGCTGTCCGCGGTGACTTTGACATCGTTGTGGCAATGTACCACGACCAGGGCCACGGTCCAGTGAAGGTGCTTGGCCTTGATGCCGGCGTTAACATCACCGTCGGACTGCCGATCATCCGGACAAGCGTCGACCATGGCACAGCCTTTGATATCGCCGGCAAAGGAATTGCTGACGAGAAGAGCCTGGTGGAAGCGATGAGACAGGCAGTGGAATTGGCGCCTAAGTCCGTATAATCAAAAACAGGAAAAAAGCTTGGATGCGATGGTATCCAAGCTTTTTTCATTATGCCTCTTTTACAGCAGCGTGGCCTCCAGCAGTACTCTGCTTATCCGCCATCCTCCGATAAATCAGTGCCACAATCAGCGAAGGCACCGTACACACCAGCATTCCGAGGAACGCATATCTCGGCTCGATCTCATACAAGTATCCGCCAAAGATGGTGAAGACTGCCGTGCTCCAGCTGAGGGCGAGAGCGGAGTAGATGCCCTGGGCGATCGGGACATCCTTCGGCGGGATGTATTGGATCATGTATTTCATGAATGCATAATGCCCCATGGCAAAAGAGAGGGCGTGCAGGACCTGCGATACCGAGAACATCTCCACATTCGGGAAGGCGAACACAAGGATCCAGCGAACGGTACTCCCGAGTGCTGCCAGTGCCAGCAGGGAGCCCGGCGATACATTGCGGAAGACACGGTCAGCGATCAGGAAGAACAGGATTTCGGCAATGACGCCGATGTTCAGGATTGCCCCAATCAGGTATTTCGGCGCGTCGATTTCCTGCAGGAAAATATAGCCGTAGTTGTAATAAGAAGCATGTGCTGCCTGCAGCAGGATGACGATCACGAGCACAATCGCGAAATGCTGGGCCTTGAACGGCCTCAGCAGCGAGCCTCTGCTCCCGGCATCCGCCTTTGGCTTCTGTGACAGCACATCAGGAGCCTGCATCATTCCCAGGCAGACGAGCATAAAGACACCGAACAGCAGCCCCCAGAGGATGAAGCCGTCCCCGAACCGCCCTGTGAACATCGTCAGGATCAGGCCGCTGATAATGAATCCCAGAGATCCCCATGACCGGCTCTTGCCATAATTCTTCAGCTGCTTATGCTGCACAAGCACACCGGCAGCCGTATCCATCGCCGGCATCAGGGTCGGATAAAAGAAGTGCAGAAAAAGCACTGCAGCAAGCAAAGTCGAATACGAATCAGCCGGGATACAAAGCAGCAAAATAACGAACGTCCCGATGCCCATTCCATTGATCAGTACCTTGCTGCTGAATTTTCCTGACAGATAGGGAAAGGCAAACAGCGTCGACAAGCCGCGCACCACAAGCCCGAGGCTCATGATCAGGCTCGCCTGGCCAACCGTCATTCCCTTTGTATGAATCATCCACCCGGTCCAATAAGGAAGGAAAATCCCCCAGGTAAAAAAGAAACTAAAAAATTGTCTACTCATCCAGCGTTGTGAATTCATCGTTCATTCCTCCAATGATTGCATCATACCAAGAGGAAAAGTAAAATAATATGAGATATCTCATATTATGAGTCTGTTTTGAAGAAAAAGGAAGAGGGGATGCAAAATGAAAAAAGTCCAGCAGAAAGAAAAACAGCGTTACCTCGAGAAACACAGCATTGCCCATCTTTTCTCATTCCCTATAGAAGAAGGCGTAGAAGTCCACGAATACCAGCGCGACGAATGGATCATCCGCGAAGGCATGCGCCCTGACTATCTTTTCTATGTGATCGAAGGAAAAGCCAAAATCTACATCACCTACCAAAATGGCAAAGCATCCCTTATCAACTTCATTAACACCCATGACTATATCGGCGAGATGGAGCTCTTACATGAGGTCTACTACACAAAAGGCATCCAGGCCTCCACCCGCACCATCTGCTTCGCCATCCCCCTAAGCCAATACCGGAACCAAATGCTTGAGGACGCACTATTCCTGCGCGAACTGACCAAATTCCTCAGCCTCAAAGCCACCCATATGGCTGCTAAATACTCCCAAAGCCTCGCCTTCCCGCTCGAAAACCGCCTCGCAGACTTCATCCTGCAGACGGCGGACGGGGATGTGTATAAAGAGAAGCATGTGACCGTCTGCGACTTCCTCGGAGTTTCCTATCGGCATCTGCTGCATGTACTCGCCCAGTTCTGTGAGCAGGGATACCTGCGGAAGGAAGGGATGCGGTACTTGATTGAGGGGCGGGGAAAGCTGGATGACTTGGCAGGGGTTTTGAGGAACCAGGGGGACAGGTCCCTTGGCTCTTTTTAAAAATGGGCCAGGGGGTCTGTCCCCCCGGCTTTAGAAGAGCTGGCCGACTTATTGGAGATTATTCACTCATTAGCTCATCACCATGAATCTTCCATTGAAGAGGTAGAGAAGGTGCGTGAGAAGAAAGCAGAGAAGCGCGGAGGGTTTAAAGAGAGAATATTATTGATTGAGGTTGAAGATTGATGATAAAAGAAATTACGATATATTAATTGATTTAAATGTTTCATGTGAAACATTCTGAATTAAACAAAAACAAGGCGATGCTTCCCAAACTAGATTAAGAGGTGGGCGCAGGCAACAGCCGGTAAGATTTAAGCCCTTTTATTGGGTTGCCTATTATCATAGCTAAAATGATGGCGAATGAAGTGGATATTGTTAAGAATCGGAGTGGCCGGTTGGAACGGTGGAACTGAGGTTTGAGAAGGAGTTTGGGCAATTTCTTGGTTGGAGGGACAGGAGATTAAAGGATAAAGGAGAAAAATTAGTTAGGGTGGTACCCTGTTCCTTTGTCTTAAAAGTGCCTGCATCTACATGATATAATGCACTAAATAACAACAAACAGGAGTGAGAAGCAGTGATCAATTATGATGGGCGTTCTTTTGTGTCAGTTGAAAATACAGAGAATGGAGAGGTTTCCTCAAAGACTTTCTTTGTCTACAGGCAGGAGGGGCATATCATCTCGGCAGCCTATGGCGGCGGCGATATTGTACAAGGGACGCTGATTGGGCTTGTGAAGGAAGATGGCTGCCTGGAATTCCGGTATAATCACGTGAACAGCAGGGATGAGATCAGAGGCGGAAAATGTGTATCTACTCCTGAAATATTGCCGGACGGAAGAATCAGGCTGTACGAAAAATGGCAATGGCTTGATGATGAAAGCACTGAGGGGAGTTCAATCATTGAGGAAGTTGTTGTGTGAAACTGGTGAAATGAGAGCGGTATGAGAGGGCTTGTTTTTGATAGGTAGTCAGGTTCTTTTTTTTACAAAGAAAGATGGCATACTCATAGTGATTGTATAATTGTATAAAAAGGGGTGTGAAATGGGACTTCATACTATCAATATTAAGGAACGGATGAATTATTATCAGGTAAAGGGGCTAAGCCTGGTTCTAATTGAAGATGGTCAGATGAGTACAGAGGAGCTGCATGGCCTGAGGAAAGCGGGAACCACTAATTCAGTTCAAGGTGATTCCATTTTTAATGCCTGCTCAATGAGTAAGTTTCTAACGGGGATACTTGTTATGGTATTAGCGGGTCGAGGGGCTCTTGATTTAGATGAGGATATAAACCTCAGGCTTAAAAGCTGGAAGGTCCCTAATAATAGACTCACTGCTAATAATAAAGTTACTTTGCGCCAGCTGCTCAGCCATCATTCGGGAGTGGTGGATCCGGATGGCAGTTTCCCAGAACTTAATTTGAAGGATGAAGTGCCCTCAATAGTTGAGTTATTAGAGGGAAAGACTGCTTATTGCATGGGACCTATTGAGGCGGCATATGAGCCAGGGAGTGAATTTCATTATTCAGATGCCGGCTATTGCATCGTGCAGCTGCTGATTGAAGATGTGACTGGAAGATCATTTGAGGATCTCGCAAATGAGTTGATTTTTAAGCCTTTAAAAATGGAGAACAGCTCTTTTCCAAGGCTGATTTCTGGTGAAAATTACGCTTGCGGACATGACAAAAAGGGACAGGTGATTGAGGGAAACTATTCTATCTATCCATATCCAGCGGCATCGGGACTTTGGACAACCCCTGCTGAATTAGCCGGGCTGGTTATTGAGTTGATGAATGCTATAAATGGTAAGAGCAAAATAGGTCTCTCTGCAGAGGAAGCAAAGGAAATAATCCAGCAGCAAGGCAAAGACTGGGCAGGTCTGGGTGTGTTTTTAGACGGGTCGGATAAAGAGCTTGAAATCTCCTCCCTTGGATGGGGAGCCGGCTTTCAATGTATGATGGCTGCTTATCCATATAAGGGCGCGGGCGTTGTCATCATGATGAATACGGACTTGGAGGTTCATCAGATGAAGGGGATTATTGGAGAGATTTATCGTTCTTTATCTATCTGATTCATTTTGGCTGAGTAGGGACTTAACATACTAATAGCCTTGACCATAACAAAGGAACCTGTTCCCGATTTAGGGACAGGTTCTTTTAATTCGCTGGCTCCAGGAAGGAAAACCCCTTTGTCACGCCGAACAATAGAGCATTAAGCAGAAAAAGAAAGTGAGGATCTGACAATGGTTGAAGTCTATAATCGCATAGACGAATTCACAAAAATCCATGATGAGTTTATTCGCGGCTGGAGCCATGCTATGAAATCAGGGGATACATCCCTGGTGGAAAGGATGGCAGATGATTATTATGTGGCCTTTTTCAATGGTGAAAGTGAAAAACCAGTCTTTTTCACGAAGCAAGAAGCAGTAGATGGCATGGGACAATCGGTCACACATTTTCTGGGGGCAGAGAAGCGGTTTGAGAACAGGGTCATCAGACTAAGAAATAATGAAAATGCTGTCGTGTTTTATGAACAGTTGATTGTGAAGGATGGGGAGATACTGGCAAGGTTGTTTACCATTGAAAATTGGGGCCTGATTAACGGGAGATGGATGGTTACAAGGGAGATAGAAGAAGCAGTTAACTAGCCAACATCATTTTATATTTGAAAGGGGAAACCATTTTGAAGCAGACCTTATTGGTAATTGATGCCCAGCAGGCATTGATTGATGGAAGTCATGGAGAGAGCAGTCCGGTTTTTAATAAAGAGCAGCTGATCCGAAATATCAATCTGGTTATTGGCAAAGCAGGGGAATCGGGTGTTCCTGCCGTTTTTGTCAGAGACCTTGATATTGCGGGAGGAGAAGGCGAGGGATTTCAGGTCCATAATGGAATTCAGGTTCCTGAGGATGCGGTGATTTTCAATAAGACGGCCACTAACTCCTTTCATGGGACAGAGCTCTTAGAGCATTTGCGTTCCCAAGAGATTGAGCATCTTGTGATTATGGGCTGTGCCACACAGTACTGCATTGACACTGCGGTTAGAACGGCGACAGTCAGCGGCTTTGATGTCACTTTAGTAGGTGATGGCCATTCAACAGCGGACAGTGACGTGCTGCCGGCCGAACAGATCATCAAGCATCATAACAGAACCTTGCATGGCCATTACAATGTAGAGCACTTTTCTATTGTGAGGAATGCCGAGGAAGATTTGTTCAGTCCTATTCATGACTCGCATAGATAAGAGCCAGGGGGACAGGTCCCTTGGCTCTTTTTGAGGCTGGGCCAGGGGGCCCAACCCCTTGGCCTATTTATAAATGATATCGTCTTTAAGCGCTGCAACCTTCTCCAGTGCCTGGCCAATATCAGATTCTTCAACTCCATAATGGGCAAGGGCATCATGAAGATGTGTGGCAATCGCATTAAAATGCTCCGGCTGGATATTCATCCCTTCATGAGCCTTTGCCATCGACTTGCCAGTGTAGTTCTTAGGGCCGCCAAGGGCAAAGCTGATGAACTTCGTTTGATGCTGCTTCTGTTTTTCAATGTCTGTATTTACAAAAAAATGCTGGACCGTTTCATCCTTCAGGACCAATTCCTCGTAAAAATAATCCACTACCTTGGCAACGGCTTCTTCTCCGCCTACTTTTTCGTATAAGGATTGTGCTTGGGCCATATGTATTACCTCCAGTGTTTACTCACTCGTTAGGTTTTCCAAACGGGCTCTAGCTATTCGTATTGGAGCCAAGGTACCTGACCCCTTGGCTCATTATCTCACAAAAAATGTATCGATTAAGGCGGAACCTCCGTCTAATAAGTATGGCGCGTTTTTACCATCATGTTTATTTTCAAATCTCTTATAACGAGGAGTGATGGTTTGGTTAAGGAGCTCGGTCTCATTTCCATTATAGTGGTTTACTTGTTGTCTGCTTGTTCCAACATAGGAAGTACTGCAAGTGATTGTCCACCAAATGCAGTGATAGAGTGGGTAGATGTATTAATGGTGAATGGAATTAAATACGAGGGAGGAGATGAAGGCTTATCGGAAGGAGAAGCGCCGAAGAAGAGTAAAAAAATTGGTGAGGTTACCTACACATTAGCAGATAATGCATGTCTAGGTCATAAGCTGAAAAATGGCGATGCTGCATTTCTGCCTGTTGGAACAGAAATTTTTGAAATCGCCGGGTATAGACCCGATTTCAGAGTGCTTGCGGGCAATCAAGTGTATCAAGTAAGTGAAAATAACAAAGCAAAGACACTTTCTGATTTATTGGATATAAAAGGAAGGGTAGCGAAGATGAGTCTGGAAAGTGATTATGATGGCAGCCATATATCCGATTTTACAGAGAAGGAAACAACGGAGTTTATTGGGGATTTTCTTTCGCTGGAGTATGTCGGTTTTGATAAGGTTTATAAAAAAATTAAAGGCGACAGGAAAGTGTTTTTGAGAATTCACCTTAAGGATGGCTCATCTTTTAGGATTGGTTATTGGTTGGATGAAAATGTATTGAATTTGGGTGCTGTTGGGACAGAGAGGATGAAGGAGATTGTGATGGATAGGAAAGAAGAGTAATGAATAGATTTGGAAAGGTGCCTGCCACATATGTGCTATAGGTTAGTGTGTAGGCAGGCACCTGTTTTATTTTGCAGGTGGGCCAAGGGGTCTGTCCCCTTGGCTCACCGAATCAATCCCCCGCTCCTGGCCTGCTTCACCCATTCCGGATACTCCTGCATCAGCAGATCATAAAGCTCTTCTTCGGCAATCGCCTTCGGGTCTTCGACGCTGAAGAAGTCGGCGTTGTCGAGGTAGCGTCCGTCCATGTTGTCCAGTTCTTCGAGGAAGGTGAAGTCGGATTGGAACATGGCCTTGAAGAATCCGCGCCGGC
Source organism: Bacillus infantis (assembly GCF_020171945.1). GTDB lineage: Bacteria > Bacillota > Bacilli > Bacillales > Cytobacillaceae > Bacillus_AB > Bacillus_AB infantis_A. The sequence goes on from NZ_JAIVAP010000013.1 coordinate 78,704, forward strand.
CTTTCTTTTTGCTTGCATCGCGGTTGGATTTGCCGATGGCCATGAATTGCCAGAAAACCGGTTCGTAGGAAGAGTTCTGGATGTGACTCCGCGTTTCACGTTCATCAAAGGTGGCGCCATCTGTTACAAACATGACGTATACCGGCATGTTACGGGCTTCCGGGCTGGAGCGTTTTCCCGCAGAGCCGAAATAATGCTGGCGAAGTTCTTTCATTACCTTCCCGTAATAAGTGCCGCCTTCGAGCGGATAAGCCTGGTTCAGCCTGTTTACAAATCCATCAAAATTATCAATGGTCAGCTCATCGGCATGATGGGCATTTTGGCCGAAAAGGAAGATATCAATCGAACCATCGTCGTCGAACCTTGTGCCAAGTGCCAGAATCCGTTCGGCAAATTCCTGGATCTTCCCGGAACGGTACAGGCTTGACATAGATCCGGAAATATCAAGGCATAATGCCACTTTGGCGCTGTGATCCTGAAGGCCTGCCTTTTCGAGGGACACTTTCACTTTTTTCGAGAGATCGAGAATTTTTGGCGCCTTCTGCTCCATCTTCTTTTCCAGCATGACTTTTTTGCTGTTGGCCGGCTGCTGTGCCGGAGCAGTCTGAGCAGGCGCTGTTTGCTGGACGTGAGGCTGAGCTGGTGCTATTTCTTGAGCAGGCTGCTGCGCCTGTCCGCTTTCGTCTTCTGCCACTTCTCCGCCAAAATGCCGAAGCAGAGCGGCCAGTCCTCCATCAAATCCTTTTCCCACCGAGGCAATCCGCCAAATATCCTTCAAGTATACCTCGCCGATAATGATTGCTTTTTCATTTTGAAAATCGCTGCCTGTGAAGCTGTACTGCAAAATGGGCTGTCCGTCCGCTTTCACAGTGAGGGTACCGGATGAAACCAGCGTCATGGTACCCTCTCCGTCGATTGCCGCCGTAAACACTAGATTCTTTACGGACGGATTCAGCTTGTCCAGATCGATTTCATACGTACCCGAGCCGCTGCTATGGGCCTTCATGCTGATTTCACCGGCTGGTGACTGAAGCTGATTATAAAAGATCATATATCTGTCATCAGAAAGCTTCTTATCTCCATCCAGGCCGAAGCATGTAACATCAACCTCCATCCCGGAATGGACCTCAACTGCAATCTCCAGCTGTTTAGAAGAACTAAAGTCATCAAGCTTTGCTCTCTCACCGCGCACCAATAGTCTCATAGACATACTCCTTTTAATCTCTTTTTCTGTATTTTACACATTGTGGCAATTCATTTCCATTGTGAGCCAGGGGGACAGGTCCCTTGGCTCTTTTTAAAGCGTGCCAAGGGACCTGTCCCTGCGGCCTTTCGAAAAGTAAGTCTGAATAGTCCGCGGGCATTCATACAATAAGAAGGAGATTTCGATTAAATAAGTTCTTAAAATATATTATGGAGGTAAAGTAGGTGAGAGCAGCTGTTTATAGCACTTATGGTCCCCCAGAGGTTATTCGTATAAGCGATGTCGAACAGCCATCCATTAAAGAACAAGATAGAGTGTTGATTCGGGTACACAGTGCATCGGTCAATACATTAGACCGCTTGTACAGAAAGGGCTATTTACCAACAAGGATGGATAATGGATTAACAAAACCCAAGAGTCCTATACTAGGCATAGATGTTGCCGGGACTATTGAGGCTGTTGGTGAAAATGTTAACAAATTTAAGGTGGGTGATCATATTTTTGGGAGCTGCTTCGGATCTCATTCTGAATATGTCGCTCCACGTGAGATTTTCCTAAGTCATATGCCGAAAAACATAACTTTTGAGGAAGCGGCTTCTATTCCATGTGCTGCTCAAACTGCATTACAAGCGTTGCGGGATGTAGCACAGGTAAAGCAAGGCCAAAGAGTCTTAATATATGGAGCTTCTGGCGGAGTAGGGCATTTTGCTGTTCAACTTGCTAATTACTTTGGGGCTGAGGTAACGGCTGTTTGCAGTACAACGAATCTTGGGTGTGTTAAAGAACTGGGGGCACATTATGTTATTGATTATACCCAGGAAGATTTCACACATAATAAAAATAAGTACGATATAATTCTGGATGCAGTTGGCAAGCGAACCTTTTTCAGCTGTTTAAGCTCTTTAACAGAGAAAGGGATTTATATTACTGAACACCTGTTTAACCCTAAATACCATCCAGCCCAATTGATGCTAGGTTCATTAATGGGACGCAAAAAGGCTAAAATCCATCTTACAAAACCAAACGATAGAGATTTAGATTTCTTAAGCGGTCTTGTGGAGGAAGGAGAATTAAGGCCAGTTATTGAGAAATGTTTTCCTTTGGAACAGATTGTAGAAGCACACCGACACATCGAAAGCGGACGTACAAAGGGAAAGATTATTATTAAAGTCAAATAAAGAACCAAGGGGACAGGTCCCTTGGTTCTTTTTGAAGCTGGGCCAAGGGGTCTGTCCCCCCGGCCTAAAGGAGAGAAATTAAGTGGAAATTATACCTTTGCTTATCGGGACATTTTTTTATTTTATCCCAAGCATTATAGCAAAGAGAAAAAGTAAGTCTAATAGAGTATTAATATACTTTATAAATCTATTTTTAGGGTGGAGTTTGATTGGCTGGTTTGCTGCTTTAGTTTTAGCTGTCAGGAGGGATCAGCGGGATCAGGTGTTAGGGAGAAAATAAATAAACCAAGGGGTCTGTCCCCCCAGCCTCATTTTTTGCAAATAATGATGTATAATAATTCTTATCATAACTACCAGAGACAGGGGTGCGTGATAAGTGGAAACTAAAAAGTCAATCAAGGTAGGCGGCATAGAATTAGACTGGGATTTGGATACAGGGAAGGTTTTGTTTGATGGCGGGGATGTTGTGTTCTTTTGGGTTTCTGCCATGAAAACATTCTTCGATACGATAAGGGAAATCTCCGGTGCAGAAGCTACACATCTTGTTTTGGAGACGACTGGATTCCGGCAAGGGATTGTCGTTGGGGAAGGTTATAAAAAAATTGCCGGTATTGATAAGCATAATGTAATTCAATGGCTTTCAAATACGTATGCACCAGCTGGCTGGGGGAAAGCGGTCATTAATGACATGGATGAAGAGAGCGGTTCTTTCGTTCTCCATTTACAGGACGATTGGGAGCACAAAATGAACAGGCTTGATGACAAACAATCTGAAGGTGTCTTTGTTCCTGCCCATTATGCTGGAGTTTTTACAGGCCTGTTCGGCCAGAATTATTGGTATAAAATCATTCAGCATCAAAATGAAGTTAATCCATATAGCATCGTTGAATACTTTATTTCTGATATTACCGTCCAGCAGAATATTTTAGAAATGACACGCAGGCAGGAGGCCATACAGATTAAAGAACTTGAAGATCTGGTTGAGGACAAAACAAGAACACTGCAGGAGCTCATTATGGAGCTTTCATCTCCTCTTATTCCGGTACTAGAAGGCATTTCTGTGGTTCCCCTTATCGGAACATATGATGAACAGCGGGGGGAAACCCTCCTGCAGAATACACTGGCTAAATTGCCTGCCCATAAAACAAGATATCTGCTTCTTGATCTGACAGGCCTCCAGGACAATATTAACACTTACACTGCAAATTTAATTGAGAAACTTGGTGCCGCTGCCAGATTACTGGGGACGGAAGTTATCCTGGTTGGCATATCTGCAGAATTAGCCGTAAAAATATCCAACAGCCTCATAAACCTAAGGAAATTCGAATGCCTGCAATCACTTCAGCATGGCATCTACTATGCATTGGGCAAGAGTGGGAAAAGGATCGTTTGAGAGCCAAGCGGAGCCAAGGGGACAGGTCCCTTGGCTCTTTTTGAGTTTGGGCCAGTGGACCTGTCCCCCTGGCTCATTCAAAACTTCATCTGATACCTCTTAAGCTCCCAGTCATGAACTGTGTTCCGGTATTCCTTCCATTCGGCTCTTTTCAGAGAGATGAACTTCCGGAATATGTGGTCGCCGAGAATTTTTCTTGCGAGAGGGCTGTCTGCCAGCAGATCGAGTGCTGTTTCCAGATTGTCCGGTAAGTGGCTGATCCGGAGCAATTCTCTTTTGGTTTCAGGCATGCTGTATATGTCTTCATTAATGGGCTCTGCAGGTTTTTGCTTTAATCGGATTCCTTCCAGCCCAGCTTCTGCAATCACCGAATAAGCCAGGTAAGGGTTTGCACATGGATCAGGATGGCGTGCTTCCACTCTGGTTGCGTCTCCCCGTGATGAAGGAATTCTGATCAGGGTGGACCGGTTGCAGGTGGACCAGGCCATATAGCAAGGCGCTTCAAACCCAGGGACAAGCCTCTTATATGAATTGACGGTTGGATTTGTGATGGCTGTAAGGGACGCAATGTTTTTCATCAGGCCGTTTATGAAATAATAAGTATCTTCCGAGAGTCCGTTTGGATCATTTTCGTTAAAAAATGCATTCTGCCCGTCTTTGAACAGTGAGATATTCACATGCATGCCGGAACCGTTTAAACCCTGAACCGGCTTTGGCATAAAGGAGGCGTGCAGGTTAAAGTTTTTGGCGATATTTTTCACGACCCATTTGTAAGTGGTGGCATTGTCGGCTGATGCCAGGGCATCCATGAACTTAAAGTTAATTTCATGCTGGCCCATCGCTACCTCATGGTGGGATGCCTCAATCTTAAATCCCATGGCCTTTAGGGTACGGTAGATTTCCAAACGGACTTTTTCACCCAGGTCATGGGCCGGCTCGAAATATCCTCCGCTATCCTGCGGTATTGTCGTAGGATTGCCCTCCTCATCCATCGCAAATAAGAAGAATTCCAGTTCCGGGCCGATGCTGATTGAATAACCATAGCTTGCTGCTTTCTCGATCGTTCTCTTCAGCACATTGCGGGGGTCACCCTCAAACGGGGTGCCATCAGGATTGGCCACACTGCACAAAAGCCTGGCTTCACTATATCCTTCTTCTATCGACCATGGAATGACGGAAAAAGTGTTTATGTCCGGCTTAAGGTATAAGTCTGATTGGTTGATGGGGCTGAATCCCTGTATGGAGGAGCCATCGAACATGATTTTTCCCTCTAAGGCATCGTCCAGCTGATCAAAGGTAATAGTCACATGTTTAAGGATTCCTTCTAAATCAACAAATTGAAGATGAAGAAGTTCTATATGATATTTTTTCTGGGCTTCTTTTATTTCAATATAATTTTTATTTTGCTCTGACACTTGAGTCATCGACACTATCCCCTTTACAAAAATTAAAAAAGCTGCGGAGAGTATTCTCCGCAGCTTTGGCACAGGTAAACAAACGTGTGCTTTTATGGCAACGATCACTCTCTTAAACAACGCTTACGGAGTTAGCTGTCGGATTAGGAAGGTAAGAGTCTCCCTGCCATTCATGGCTTCACCCCAAGACTGCAGCCTGCAGTCAAAAGTTGGTTCCCCCGCTCAATAAGATTCAGCGTTTCAGTGTTATTTAATTGTAATCAGGCTGGCTGGATGGATATCGCTCCTCTCTCCTGCAACGCTTACGAAGTTAGCTGACGGGTTCGGAAGGCAGAAGTCCCCCGGCCTTGCGGCTTCACCCCATGATTATTCTAAAATAATCGGTTGGGTCCTCCGTTCTGTATGGATTCAGCGGATCAGGTCAGAATTAGAAATTATCATACTCTCCACTAGTGCAAAGGAAAAACCCGGAAAAGAAGAAAATACGATCGAATTTATTCGGAAAAATTCACTTTACTCTCAAATGCTCCTGTTTTTAAAGAAATTCAGCTTTTTTAGCTTTCAAGGCATTTTTCCAGATTCTTATCAAGCACAAACACTTCCATGCGTTCTCCCATTTTGGTGCTGATGTCGCTGTGGCTTGATAACACTTTGCACATTGTATGCTTTTCTACTATCTCCTCAATGTTCGTGCTGTACATTTCTCTTAGAACCTGACGCATCTTTTTCACAAGCTGCCTGCCGGTTTCATGTTCCACTAAGTGCTTTTCTTCCACAGTCAGGACGCCTTTAAATCTTGCAATGACCATGTCCTCTACAATATAAGTCCTGGTCTCCTGCGGCCCGCGGCCGATCAGCTCCCTTTGCAGCTTGATGAATGCTTCACTTAATTCAGCCTCTAATCGTCGTTTAGAAGATTGCAATTCCAGTTCCTCCCTGAGATTTTCAAAGTTATAGCGAATTTCAAGGTTTATGTTAGTGAGAGGCACTGCTAAAGTCAATAAAAATATGAATTTCAAAAAACATCGAAAAACAGCTAATTAGTCAGCATTTAAGAGAAAAACTAAAGAAAAATCCTCAATATCAAAAAAACCAGCCAAATATGGCATTTTTTTAAGATTTACATTTTCCTTGAGCAGGAGTACGATTGCTTTCGTAAACAGCAATCAAACAACTCAATATTCGGCCTAGTCTCGGAAACGAGAACGGAGGAACCAATCAACAGGGGTTAATTCTGCTATTGCAGAAGGGATGAGATTCAAACTCTTTCGCCATCCTACCCGTCAGCTAACTTCGTCGGCTAAAGCGAAGGAGGTCATAGAGACCGCCTTTTCAGGGGGCCCTTTTTGTTGTGCCAAACAACGAACAGGGCAGCTTGAGTGATAAGAAGGTCTTTTTATTATGCCTATCTTGAAAAAGTGAACATGGAAGACAGAACACATAGAGGGCTGATGCCAGCCGGCTGGGTGTTAAGTAGACCAATGGGTGCTTTTTCTCCAAATGAACAAGAGATTTTTCTATGCAGTTTTTTGCATCTGGACAAAGATGCGGATGATCTGCGCTCTTGGATTCATATTGGGGGAGAAGTAATCATTGGTCTCTTTTTGTTTTCAGTATATGGTTTTTATTTCCATTATTTCAGCTGAGAACAAACGCTTTCACAACTTTTCAGGCATGATAATGCTTTTTGATGATCTCTGAGCAACGAGTAAATCAGGGCTTTAAAAAAGAAGGGAGGTAACTGTGTTGACACTGCCTCAAACAGAGGATGCCATACTTGTCTGTATTCCAAATGAAGAAGTGCTCCTGCGGGTACAAAGCCATTTGAGCGATTCGCATTCATGCTGCCTTGTTTCATCTGATCCTCAAGTGATCAGAGCTTTAAAAAGCAGGGGCCATCAGCGTGTGGTGGAGTTCGGCCTCAAAGATGAGTACTTGATTCTCCAGGGACGGTTCAGGAAGGTGATTGTCTTTGAAAGTGAGATTGCAGAAACATGCACCCTGCTGAAGGTCATCAGGAACAGCACTTGTGCACCTATCATTGTCGCTGCCACCGTTCATGGCTATCCAATGCGCCTTTATTGCGCATATGGAGCAAAATATGTGGTGTATTCCAAAAGCAGCAATATTTCATGTCTATTAAGTTAGAAAACAGGAGGTTATCAAAATGTCGGACATTATCATGGTCAGCCTTTTCATCATCCTGCCGGCTTTAATGCTCGGACTTGGCAGCTGGTCCGCTGAAGCCGTAGAGCAAGGAAGTGAAAACGAATAATGGTTCTGCTGCTTGGCATTACGGCGTTTACTACATTGTACTTATTCTATGTATTACTTAATCCGGAGAAATTTTAACTACTTGGGGGTAAAAAAAGGTGATTACGACGATTCTTTCAATCATTGTCACTATGGCGGCGGTGATTCTGATAGCAAAGCCTGCCGGCATCTATCTGGCAAAGGCTTTTGATTATAGCCAAACAGGGCTGGATAAAGTGTTCGGCCCTATCGAAAACATTCTCTTTAAAATCAGTGGTATCAAAAAGATAAACCAAACATGGAAGCAGTATGCCATGACGCTTGTTTTAGCCAATGGATTTATGATTCTCCTAGTCTATATGGTTTTCCGGCTGCAGGGCATCCTGCCTTTGAATCCAAGCGGGAATCCTGGCATGGATCCAACCTTGGCCTTTAACACAGCCATCAGCTTTATGACCAACACCAATCTGCAGCATTACAGCGGTGAGTCGGGCCTTTCCTATCTCGGGCAGATGATTGGAATTCTGTTTATGATGTTTGCGGCGCCGGGAACGGCTTTGGCAGCTGCCATCGCATTTGTCAGGGCGCTGTCTGGAAAAGAAATTGGAAACTTCCTTGTTGATTTATTCAGAGCGATTACGCGTGTTTTGATGCCAATCGCCATTGTGTCAGGATTAATTCTGGTCGCATTGGGGGTTCCGCAGACATTGGAGCCTACTGTAACAGTCAATACTATCGAGGGGACTGCCCAGGAGATCGCGCGCGGACCTGTCGGGACATTTTTATCCATCAAAGAACTTGGCAATAATGGCGGCGGTTTTTTTGGAGTCAATTCAGCTCATCCGTTTGAAAATCCGAATGCTATCAGCAACATCATTCAAATATTGCTGATGTTCCTATTGCCGACTGCTTTGCCGTTTGCATATGGAAAAATGCTCGGAAATGCCAAACAGGGACGTGTCTTATTTGTATCGATGCTGATGGTCTTCACTGTATTCCTTGGCACGGCACTGTTCTATGAATATCAGGGCAATCCTGCATTGAATGCACTGGGAATTAATACAGATCAAGGCAGCATGGAAGGGAAGGAAGTCCGGTTCGGCACAGGCCAATCCATCTTCTATGCGCTTGTCACAACAGCCTCTGAAACAGGTGCCGTCAACACGATGCATGATACGCTGACACCTATAGGCGGAATGCTGGCCCTTTCCAACATGCTCTTAAATACAGTATTCGGCGGGGTTGGAGCAGGATTCATCAATGTAATCATGTATGCCATGATTGCCGTATTCCTTTCAGGGCTGATGGTGGGCCGTACACCTGAATTCCTGGGCAAGAAAATAGAAGGGCGGGAAATGAAGCTCATCGCCTTAACAATGCTTATGCATCCTCTTTTGATACTGGGTGCATCTGCAATTGCCTTGTATACGCCGCTTGGTGCCGGAGCCATTTCAAACAGCGGCTTCCATGGAATCTCACAGGTAGTGTATGAATATACCTCTTCCGCTGCCAATAACGGATCCGGTTTTGAAGGGCTTGGGGATGCAACACCATTTTGGAATATTTCAACAGGCATCGTCATGTATGCAGGAAGATTCTTTGGGCTTGTCACCATGCTGGCTGTCGCTGGTTCACTATCATCGAAGAAGGTTGTTCCCGAGACAATCGGGACATTCCGCACAGATACCCCTCTTTTCGGAGTGATTCTGGTCGGTACTTTCTTTATTGTAGGTGCACTGACATTCTTCCCGGCACTTGTATTGGGGCCAGTCGCAGAATATCTGACATTGTAGGTGGGAGTGAATAATCATGGCTAATCATGTGTTAAAAGAAGCAAATCAAGCTGCAGGGCTGCATGGCAAAGAGGACAAAAAATCTTTTCAGCCCCATGTTCCCCAGCAGCCTAACCATAAAGACAATAAGGATGAAAATAAAATGATGGATAAAGCGATGGTGGTTCAGGCGCTTAAGGATTCTTTTACGAAGCTTGACCCGAGAAAAATGGTGAAGAATCCGATTATGTTCGTGGTGGAGATCGGTTTCATCATTACACTGATCTTATGCTTTGCGCCTGATGCCTTTGGCAGAAGCGAGGTTGAACCGTGGTTCAATATCACCGTGGCCCTGATCCTGCTGTTTACTGTGTTATTTGCGAATTTTGCTGAAGCACTGGCAGAAGGACGCGGAAAAGCGCAGGCTGATTCTTTGAAAAAATCGAAACAGGAAATTACAGCAAACCTTTTGCAAGCCAATGGAAAAACAGTAAAAACGGCTTCAACATCTCTCAAGAAAGGCGACATAGTCGTGGTTTCACAGGGTGAAATGATTCCCGGTGACGGTGAGGTCATCGAAGGCCTGGCGTCTGTGGATGAATCAGCCATCACTGGTGAATCGGCTCCTGTCATCAAGGAAGCTGGCGGTGATTTCAATTCTGTTACGGGCGGAACAAGGGTGGTCAGTGACCAGATTATAGTGAAAATCACCAGCAATCCTGGCGAGTCTTTCTTAGATCGGATGATTTCATTAGTAGAAGGAGCAGAACGCCAGAAAACGCCTAACGAAATTGCTTTGAACACTGTGCTCACAAGCTTGACGTTAATTTTCATGATCGTGGTTGTCACACTTCCATTTTTCACGAATTACCTTGGGTTCTCGCTTGCAATACCTGTACTGATTTCACTGCTTGTCTGCCTGATCCCGACGACGATCGGGGGACTGCTGTCGGCAATCGGCATTGCGGGGATGGACCGTGTTACCCAGTTCAATGTTCTTGCCATGTCAGGGAAAGCAGTAGAAGCTGCAGGGGACATCAATACGATTATTCTGGATAAGACAGGTACGATTACATTTGGGAACCGGATGGCGAGCAATTTCATCCCAGTGGGAGATGCTTCTTTAGAAGAGCTCCACTACTGGACAGGGATCAGCTCCCTGAATGATGAAACACCTGAAGGGCGCTCCACCATAGAATTGCTGAAGGAAAAAGGCAGCAGGCTCGATGGTTCGGTGGCTGCAGGAGGCCAGGTCATTGAGTTCAGGGCAGAGACCAGAATGAGCGGGATCGATCTGAAGGATGGCCGCCAGGTGAGGAAAGGGGCAGTCGATTCAGTCAAAAGCTGGATAAGGGCCCAGGGAGGAAAGATTCCGGCTGATCTGGATGAAGAAGCAAAGGAAATTGCCCGTGAAGGCGGTACACCTTTGGCCGTTGCGATGGAAGGAAAAATCTTGGGCCTGATTTATCTGAAGGACACAGTGAAGCCTGGAATGAAAGAACGCTTTGACCAGCTACGGAAAATGGGCATTAAAACAATCATGGCAACTGGCGATAATCCTCTGACCGCTGCCACCATAGCGAAGGAAGCGGGTGTGGATGAGTTCATCGCTGAGTGTAAACCGGAAGATAAGATTGAAGTGATCAAGTATGAGCAATCCCAAGGGAAGCTAGTGGCCATGACAGGCGACGGCACCAATGATGCACCTGCGCTGGCCCAGGCAGATGTGGGCCTTGCGATGAACAGCGGTACAACAGCAGCCAAAGAAGCCGCCAATATGGTGGATCTCGATTCCAATCCAACTAAGATCATTGAAGTGGTTTCCATAGGAAAGCAATTGCTTATGACCCGCGGAGCACTGACGACGTTCAGTATCGCCAATGATATCGCGAAATATTTTGCCATCATCCCGGCCATGTTCATGCTGGCCATTCCGGAGATGTCTGCTTTGAACATCATGGGGCTGTCAACGCCATTGTCTGCCATCCTTTCGGCCTTGATCTTCAATGCAGTCATCATTCCATTGTTGATTCCGCTTGCCATGAAAGGGGTCGCATACAAACCGATGAGCTCCAACAGCTTATTGAAACGAAACTTAACCATATATGGACTGGGCGGTGTCCTTGTACCGTTCATCGGAATCAAGCTAATAGATATGCTCGTCTCAATTTTTATCTAACTCATAAATGAAAGAAGGAAGTTACTTATGGAAAAAAAACAAAAGCTTATTGGTCCAATCATCAGGTCCAGCTTTACCATCATGATCCTCGCCGGCCTGATATATCCTATTGCGACAACTGGAATTGCACAGGCCATCATGCCGGATCAAGCAGAAGGAAGCTTGATTTATAACGAACAGAATGAAGTGGTTGGATCTGAATTGATTGGACAAAATTTTACAAATCCGAAATACTTCCATGGAAGGGTTTCAGCTATTGAATATAACGGGGCAGGATCCGGTTCCAATAACTATGCCCCTTCCAATGGAGATCTGCTCCAGCGGGTGGAAGAGTCAATAGATTCCTGGAAAACAGCTAATCCTGATACGCCAATCAGTGAGGTGCCGGTCGATCTGGTTACTGACTCAGGTTCAGGGCTGGATCCCCATATCTCAGTAGAGGGAGCGCTGGCCCAGGTTAACAGAATCATGGATGAAACGGGGCTATCGGAAGACCAATTAACAAAGCTGATCCAAGAAAACACCCAAGGCAAAGAGCTGGGCATGTTTGGTGAAGAACGTGTTAATGTTCTGATGCTTAATCTTGGCTTGGATAAAATATTGCAGTAGTGAAAAAGCTCCCTAATCATATTGGTTAGGGTGCCTTTTGCGTATGCGGATCTTGAATCGAGGTGACGGGAATGAAACAAAATCATCCTTATTTTAGAAGAAGAACACCTGAAGAGATTCTTCATGAAATCACTGAATCCAGCCGCGGAAAACTTAAATTATATGTAGGTGCAGCCCCTGGTGTCGGGAAATCGTATAAAATGCTGCAAGATGCTGCAGATTTGAAGAAAGAGGGAAAAGATGTGGTCATCGGCTTCATAGAGACCCATGGCCGTATAGAGACGGAGGAGCAAATCAAAGACCTTGAACAGGTTCCTTTAAAAATCATTCCCTATAAAGGAAAGAAATTTTATGAACTGAATGTAGAGGCCATCATAGAACGGAAACCAGATCTTGTCATTATCGATGAGCTGGCCCATGCTAATATTCCGGGATCTGAAAATCCAAAAAGGTATATGGATGTTTCCCTGATCCTCGATGCCGGGATTGATGTTTTTTCTGCCGTGAATATTCAGCATCTCGAGAGCGTCAATGATATCGTCCAGCAAATTACAGGGGTTAAGGTAAGAGAGCGGGTCCCGGACACCTTTGTGCAAAAGGCCCATGAAATTCAGCTGATTGATATCCCGCCGGAAACATTGCGGAAGAGACTCTCGGACGGAAAGATTTATGCACCAGAGAAAATCGAACAAAGCCTGTCCCATTTCTTTACGATTAATAATCTATCAGCCCTGCGTGAATTGTCTCTAAGGGAGATTGCCAACGATGTTGATGAAAGGATCGAGCAGATCAGCGGCAGCCTCGAAAACGGCCCTATCGGTGTGAACGAGAAAATACTTGTCTGCGTCCAATACGGCCCCACTGCCGAAAAATTAATAAGGCGGGGCTGGCGGATGGCCCATAGGATGAAAGCTGATTTATATATCTTAAATGTTACCGCAGAAAAAATCACAGACGCCAGTCCGGTCAATGAGCAGAAAATAAAAGAATGGCATATGCTCGCAGAACAGTTTAATGCCAAAATCATACTAGAAGAGAGACGCAGCAGAAAACCGGCAGCTGTCATCATTGAAGTAGCGAAAAAACTGAATGTCACTCAAATTTTATTAGGTCAGTCTGCCAGAACCAGATGGGAAGAAATCAAAAAAGGATCCATAGTCAACATGATCATGAGAGAAACATCCAACATAGACATCCATATCGTGGCGGATGGAAGATAGGGCCGGGGGGACAGACCCCTTGGCTCTTCTCTTTGTTCCTGCCCATTATGCTGGAGTTTTCACAGGCCTGTTCGGCCAGAATTATTGGTATAAAATCCTTCAGCATCAAAATGAAGTTAATCCATATAGCATCGTTGAATACTTTATTTCTGATATTACCGTCCAGCAGAATATTTTAGAAATGACACGCAGGCAGGAGGCCAGACAGATTAAAGAACTTGAAGATCTGGTTGAGGACAAAACAAGAACACTGCAGGAGCTCATTATGGAGCTTTCATCTCCTCTTATTCCGGTGCTCGAAAGCATTTCTGTGGTTCCGCTGATCGGAACATATGATGAACAGCGGGGGGAAACCCTCCTGCAGAATACACTGGCTAAATTGCCTGCCCATAAAACAAGATATCTGCTTATTGATTTGAAAGGCCTTCAGGACAATGTAAACACTTACACTGCAAATTTAATTGAGAAGCTTGGTGCCGCTTCCAGATTACTGGGAACTGAAGTTATTCTGGTTGGCATATCTGCAGAATTAGCCGCAAAAATATCCCACAGCCTCATAAACCTGAGGAAATTCGAATGCCTGCAATCACTTCAGCATGGCATTTACTATGCATTGGGCAAGAGTGGGAAAAGGATTGTTTGAGAGCCAAGGGCACAGGTCCCTTGGCTCTTTTTGAGTTTGGGCCACGCGACCCGTCCAGGTGGCCGTATTGATCAAAGCAGTATTGTTTAAAAAATAGATTTATGTTAAAATTTTACTATAATTAACAGGAGGGAGTGAGTGAAAACGATGAAGAGAAATTCAATGGTTATCACCTTGATGGACAATTATGCTTTCACTTACTCAGACGGTCAATAGTAGGATATTTATAATACCTTTTTAGTCGTGAGTTTAAGAATAGTAGAGCCACAGGGTTATTTTGACCTGTGGCTTTTTGTATGAATTAGGTGGTCAGTTAGAATTTTTCTTCCAGCTTAATGAACAAATAATAAATTAATTGGGGGAAAAGTATGCTATTAGCAAAACTAGGATGGAATTCATTTTTTGAGGACAATTTCAGGGTCTTTGGAGAAAGAGGATTGGTACAAGGCAGGGTAGTTAAAAGGTCCAATGACAGCTATATCATTAATGATGGGATGAATAATCTTCTTGCCAGACTTACGGGGAGATTTTTGTATCAAATTAAAGCTCCAAAGGATTTTCCGGCTATAGGGGATTGGGTGGCTTTTGAGGTGAAAGATAACAGCAGTATTGGATACATTCATGCTGTTTTGCCAAGGAAAAGCTGCTTTTCACGAAAGCTGGCCATTTCCGGTGGAAGAAAAATGAAACAGGGGATTATTGATGGCGGTTCTACAGAAGAACAAGTTATTGCGTCAAATATAGATACTATCTTTATTGTATGCGGACTGGATAGTGATTTCGATCTTCGAAGAATAGAAAGATACCTTACCTTGGCATATAATAGCGGCGCCAGCCCGGTGATTCTCTTAAATAAAATGGATGTCTGCACCCGGTTAGAGGAAGTAATGGAAGAGGTAAATAAAGTCGCCCTCGGAGTATCAGTCTTCCCGATAAGTGCTGAAAAAGAGATGAATATGGCTAGTTTATCTCCTTTTTTAAAAAATGGTCAATCTATTGCTTTTCTTGGTTCTTCTGGTGTAGGCAAATCAACCATAACCAACCTGCTGCTAGGTCAAGAGAAACAAAAAAAACAGGAAATAAGCAAGTCGACTGGTAAAGGGAAACATACGACAACGAGTGCTGAGTTAATTAGTCACTCTTCCGGCTTTATGATCATTGATACTCCAGGCTTAAGAGAAGTCCAGCTTTGGGGTGAGGAAAACATTCTTGAAGAGAGTTTCAGTGATATAACTAAACTTTTTGGTAATTGCAGATATTCAAATTGTAAGCATGTGACGGAACCAGATTGTGCTGTTAAACAGGCTATTGAGGATGGTACTATTGCTGAAAGTAGATATAAAAGCTACCAAAAGCAATCAGACGAGCTGCAAAGATTAAATTTAAAAATAAAAAACCTCGAAGTTCAGGTAAATAAAAGAAAAAAGAGAAACCTGAGAGAGGGGTATTAAAAAGAGCCAGGGGGCCAGGTCCCTTGGCTCACTTTTTAAGGCAGGGCCAAAAGATCTGTCCCTGTGGCCTTAATCGTATATAACAGCTTTTCCTTGTTCACGCAGCTTTTTTAAAGATGCAAGCATATGATTGATTTCTTCATCGGAATGTCTTTCCCATGAGCTTAGTTCTGCTATTATTTTCAAAGGGAACTTAGACCTGTAAGAACGAGTGGGGTTGCCGGGAAATCTTTTGTCGGTTAAGTTCGGATCATTCTCAAACTCTCCCAATGGTTCTACAATATAAATTCTTTCTTTTGAAGAAGATGCTGCTAGTTCAGCACCCCATTTGGCAGCATCCAATGTTGCGGTAAAGTAAATATAGTTGGATTTTTTATCCTGGTAATTTGAGATATGCCGGGGCTCTAATAGATCCCCAATATTTAATGCTGCTTTCGTGCCATGAAAAAAAGGACCATTATCCAAGACAGCTTTTTTGTCATCCATGCGCATACACCTCTTATATTTTTGATTTATGATAACAGTATATTACTGGAATAGGAGCCAAGGGGTCTGTCCCCCCGGCTCATTGAATCAGGCTCTTTTCAATCACAAGATACATGCTATCAGCTATTTGCTGATAAGTAGTGTCATTGGGGTGGAAGATATCGCTGGAAAGGTCGCGTTTGGGATCTGTGACCAGGTTGAAGGTATCCACGATTTGAATATTGTATTTTAGGCCTAGTGTGCGGGCTGATTCATTCCATTTTTGGATGATAGAATCGAATGAATCTCCGTCCGGTGATTGCTTGAATGGATTATACAGCCCCATATAGAGGATGACGGCATCCGGATTAGTTTCGCGGATGCTGCTAAAGGCTTTTTCCAAGTTAGGAATTTCGGTTTTCAGGATGCCTAGTGCGGTTTCTTCTGAATATTTGTTGAAGATTTCCCCGCTATTAAAAAGATTGTTTCCTCCAATGGTGATGGTGATGATCTTAGCGTCTGCAAGAGTTCTTTGGACTTCCTTTTGTTCCAGCTGCTCCAGCAGGTCCTCGATTCTGGCGCCTCTTATGCCAAGATTCTGGTAGCGTTCAACCATATCTTTTTCCTGGAGCTCTTTCCCGGTCAGCGAGACAAAGCCTTCACCTTTTGATGAGCCTACACCCCTTGTTAATGAATCTCCGAGTGCGATATAGGTGTCCCCCGGGGTAACAGGCGCTTCATCTGATTTTGCCAATGTCTGTGCCTGGGGAGGATTGGTAATATCCATATAGGCGCTGACAAGGCCGTAGCCAAATAAAACTGTCAGGCCAAGGGATAGTGTGATAAACAGCGGCCATTTCCATTTTTTCATCGTTTGACCTCTCCTTCTAACGTGATTGTATCAATCTTTCCTTTTGTTGAGTATTCAAAAGAGTCAATGTCCGATTTTTTCGCTAAAATAGAACTTAGGGTGATGCTATGAGCGTAAAGCCAACTGTTAGATTAGAAAATGTAACGAAAATCATAGGTAAGAAAACGATTATTGATCAAATATCATTTGAGATTTATCCGGGAGAAGTATTTGGATTCCTCGGTCCGAACGGCGCCGGGAAAACCACTACGATCCGGATGCTTGTCGGGCTCATTAAGCCAACGTCCGGGAAAATTGAAATTTGCGGCTTTGATGTCAGAAAGCAATTTGTCCAGGCGATGCAGCGGCTCGGATCCATCGTCGAAAATCCAGAGCTGTACAAATATTTGAGCGGCCGCGAGAACCTGCAGATCTTTGCACGGATGCTGCCGGGAGTCGATGAAGAAAGGATCCAGGAAGTCATTGATCTGGTAGATCTGACAGCAAGGGTAGATGACCAGGTGCGGACCTATTCATTGGGAATGCGCCAGCGGCTTGGGATTGCACAAGCCTTGTTAGGCCGTCCTGATGTGCTTATACTGGATGAGCCTACGAATGGGCTCGACCCAATGGGAATAAAAGATCTGCGCACATTCATCAGGAAGCTGGTCGATGAAACTGGTCTTTCCGTGCTCGTATCCAGCCATATTTTAAGTGAAATTGAACTGCTGGCAGATCGCGTGGCAATTATGAGCCATGGAAAAATTGTGAAGACTGGCAGCGTAAGCGACCTGGTCCATTCACTGTCATCTGGTATAGATTGGCGAGTCAGTGATGCCTTCCGTGCGCTCTCCATTTTAAATGAATCCTCTTATGTCCAGGCTGCGGAACTGTACGACGACCATACGATACACACGCTTATGGATGAAAGTAAAACTTCGATCCTGAATGAAGCTTTCTTGAAGGCGGGCATTGATGTATGGACGATCGAAAGGAAAGTGCAGACATTGGAAGACTTATTTATTAGTTTGACAGGAGGCGATCATATTGTCTAATCCGAATATGGCGGGCCTCATACGCAATGAAGTGATGAAGATAGGCTCCAAAAAACGCCTGCCGGTTGTCATACTGATTTTAGTCATACTGGTCTCAATGTTTACATATGCACAATACCGGGAGATACAAGAAAAGATTGAAAAGCAGGGCACTCTTGACTGGAGGGTGGATCTGCAGCAGGAGATCGTTGACCGGCAAAACCGGCTGGCTTCGAGCGGGATCCAGGATGAATTCAGGCAGTTTCTTGAATTTGACCTGAAGCAAAAGCAATACTATCTCGACAACGATATCAATCCGAACTATCCGGGGGCTCCTACGTTTATTCGCATCTTTTTCTCGCAGGGAGTCACGCTTGTCCTGCCATTATTCATTATCATCATCATGGCCGATATCGTGAGCGGAGAATACAATGACGGCACCATTAAAACCTTGCTGTCCAGGCCTGTCAGACGGTGGAAAATCCTGATGGCCAAATGGCTGACAGTGTTGCTTTACACCTCCCTGCTGATGGCGGCAACAGTGATCGCCTGCTATGCGGTCTCAGGAATCGTGCTCGGTTATGATGGCTGGACCGCACCTATTTTGACCGGATTTCAAGCCTCGGCAACCGGCGAATTTTCAACGGAATTCATCCATACCCTGCCGATGTGGGAATACCTGCTCATGTCAGTGGGACTTGCCTGGGTGGTAACTGCAGTGGTTGGAACCATCAGCCTCATGATCTCTGTGCTCGTGAAAAACACAGCGACTGGAATAGGCGCGATGATGGCAGTTTTAATCGCCGGCACCCTGTTGAGCTCCATCGGGTCGAGCTGGACAAGCTCCAAGTATCTGGTGAACCTGAACTTTGATCTGATCAACTATCTGGAAGGCCAAGCACCGCCGATCGAAGGGATGACACTGCCATTTTCATTGATCATCCTTGCCGCATGGACGGCTGCCTGCCTGGCTGTGGCATTTTGGAACTTCACTCAGAAGGATATGTATTAATGAGCCAAGGGGACAGACCCCACGGCTCTTTTTGAAACTGGGCCAAGGGGACAGACCCCACGGCTCTTTTTAAAAAACTGGGCCATGGGACCTGTTCCCGTGGCATACCCATTTCACAACTCGCTGCCATCATGGCGGCCTTTTTTATTGTTCTAATTGAACACTAGGAACAAGGATATTCTAAAATTTGGAAACTTTTTGCGGCTATGTCCGTATAAGTTAGTTAATTGAAATGAGAGTGGGTGAGAGTTGTGGAAGTGATACATGGAAAAGATTTGGGGCCAAAGTTTTTTGCTCTTGGCCTGATATTAGCCGTCAGTTGTTTGCCAATCAGTGTTTTGGGCGTTAATGCGATTCAGAAGTTTTATTTTCAGCCTGATTATTATCTGTTTTTCAGTACACCTAAGATAGCCTATTTCCTGTTTATTATTGGATATGCCATTCTTTTTGTCATTGTTGCCTTGCTTTTTTATATCGTTAAATCAAAGGCTGCGCCTCTATTGATCTTATCTAACATCCTCTTATCTGCGATTGCAGTCTTCTTCCTCTGGCAGTCCTTTCAAACCCATTCCTATCTGATCAAGGAAGGCCTAATGGTCAAGGAGCCTTTTGCCCGCGAACAGAACTTTGAATGGGACAGAATTCAAAAAGTTACACAAATAAGCAAACATGGAGTTCCCTACAAATTAGAGTTTCAGATAAAAGGTGCTGGGACATATAAATTTGACCTGCAAAGTGATTTTATAGTGAAGAGAAGCGCCTTTTATTCGCTGCTTGCTGAACAGAATGTTGAAATTGTCAGCAAGCAGCCGGATTGAGATGCAGCCTTAGGGGTCGATGGCAAAAGAAAAAAAAATCAAGCCTGCAGGAAAGCGGATAGGCCGGCATAAAGAAATTTAAAACGAAAAACGGAGGTAACCATGGAAAAAATCTTAGTGAAAACAGGAGTCTATTCATTTATCATTCCATTTTTTATATTGGTTGCTTTTACGAAGAGGGAAGATGAAGCAACCAATTATGAGGGATACACTTCAACTATCGTGACGCCATACGCAGAATACTTTTTTACCATATTCCGCTATTCAGTGATTGCTTCCCTTCTTGCGGTGGGGGTGGCGTTTGCATACTTGATGTCAGAAAAGAAAAGAGAAAATGGAGAGGAACAGGGGGAGTGAAGTGAGCCAAGGGGACAGGTTCCTTGGCTCTTTTTAAAATGGGCCATGGGACCTGACCCCTTGGCCCAATCCAAAAAAAGTTGTTGACTTCCATTCCCAATATATGATAAATTTATCTCGAATTAAAGATAATTTATTTCTGAATAAGCATCGCAGCTTATTTTTTTGACAACATATCTCGAATTCGAGATAAATAAAAATGACAATTTGGAGGAGATTTTAAATGGCAAAGTGGACAGTAGATCAATCACATTCAGCAGTAGGTTTTGAAGTGAAGCACATGATGGTTTCAAAGGTGAAAGGTTCTTTTGATTCTTATACAGCAGATGTGGAAGCGGCAGACTTAACAGATCTGACAACTGCTTCAATTGCATTCACATTTGATGTTGCAAGCATTAATACGCGCAGTGAGGATCGTGAAAATCACCTGAAGTCAGCGGATTTCTTTGATGTTGAAAACCACCCGACGATTGATTTCAAATCAACAAACATCGCAAAAGACGGCGATGATTATAAAGTAACAGGCGATTTAACTATCAAGGGCGTGACAAAGCCGGTCACTTTTGATGTAGAATACGGCGGCAAAGGAACAAACCCTTGGGGCGTTGAAGTATACGGATTCGAAGCAGAAGCAAAAATCAACCGTGAAGAATTCGGCCTTACTTGGAACGCAGCTCTTGAAACAGGGGGTGTCCTTGTAGGCAAGGATATTAAAATCAAAGTGGAATTAGAAGTAAATCCAGCAGCATAATATAGAACTTGAGGGGGCTGCTGGTTAAAGGAGAAAAACGTATGAATAAGTTGAAAGCTGTAACGGTCATACTTCGTGCTTCCCAAGCCATACAAGAAGCGATTCGCAAAGATGCAGCCAACTACGACTTGAATCCTACGGAATTCTCTGTCCTTGAGCTCTTATACCATAAGGGTGATCAGCCTATTCAGATGATTGGCAGGAAAGTTCTTATCTCGAGCAGCAGCATCACCTATGTGGTGGATAAATTAGAGCAGAAAAAGTATGTAAGGCGCCAGGGGTGCCCAGAAGACCGCCGGGTCATTTATGCGGTGCTGACAGCTGAGGGGAAGGCTTTGATGGATGGAGTCTTCCCCCGGCATGAAAGCAAAATGGGTGAAGTGTTCGATGAGTTAAGTGCGGATGAAGTCAATCAAACGATTGATTTAATGAAAAAAATCGGCTGCAGGGCAGAATGCATTTAATTTTTTTGAGAATATATCTCGAATTCGAGATATATTGAGCCAAGGGGACAGGTACCTTGGCCCAAACGAGCCGAGGTACCTGTCCCCCGGCTCTGGAGATATGTTGGAAGGGGAGCTATTCTATGGGTTTTCTAAATAAACTTCTTGGAACAAAGAAAGAGGAGGAAGAAACGATGACAAAATTAAACATTGGTATTATTCTAGGTTCTACACGTGAAGGAAGGGTAAGCCCGCAAGTAGGTGCATGGGTGAAAGAAGTAGCTGACAAGCGCGGTGACGCGAACTATACAATCATTGATATCGCTGACTACAAGCTTCCATTGCTTGGCGAAGCGGGCGCAGATGCTTCTGGGGCTGCAGCATGGTCAGAAATCGTCGCTGCCCAGGATGGATTCATTTTCATTGTGCAGGAATACAACCACTCTATCACAGGCGCGCTGAAAAATGCCCTGGATTACCTGCGTGTTGAGTGGAACAACAAAGCAGCTGGAATCGTTTCTTACGGTTCAGTAGGCGGGGCGCGTGCTGCAGAACACTTGCGCGGCATTCTGGGTGAATTGTCAGTCGCTGACGTCCGCGTCCATCCGGCTCTGTCTTTATTCACAGACTTTGAAAATGGCAATCAATTCAAACCGAAAGAAGTACAAGAGGATTCAGTCAATCAAATGCTGGATCAATTGATCCCTTGGTCAACAGCTTTATCCACCATCCGCTAACCGGCAAATATAAGAGCCAGGGGGATAGGTCCTTTGGTCCGAATGGGCCGAGGGACCTGTCCCCCTGGCTCATTATGCTTCCCGAGCAGTATGAGCAATTCAGAGAGCAGTTAGAACAGAGTCTGATCCCGATCAGAGTAAGAGAAGTTGATTAACTCGCAAAGGAATGATTCATATGCTTTCCATTGATCCTGTCAGCCTGCCGGAAAGGGAAAATTATAAATTTCTCATCGGCAGCATCATCCCAAGGCCTATTGCCTTTGTGACCACCATCTCAAAGGACGGTGTGGTGAACGGTGCACCATTCAGCTATTTCAACATCGTCTCAGCCAATCCGCCCATGATTTCACTATCCATCCAGCGTGCGCAGGGCAGGCAGAAGGATACAGCCCGAAACATTCTCGAATCAAAGGAATTTGTGGTTCACATTGTTGACGAGCATAATATCGAAAAGGTTAATCAAACAGCGGCCACTCTTCCTCCTGAACAGAGTGAAATAGAGGCGGCCGGTTTTACAGCAGAGGCAAGCGAAAAAATAGCAGTACCTGGTGTAAAGGAAGCGAAAGTCCGGATGGAATGCGTGCTGGAGCATGCCTTGGAATTAGGCGGGACAGACTCACCTGGTACCGACTTTATCATCGGGAAGGTTGTTCAATTCCATATAGAAGAACATCTATATGAAAAGGGACGGATCGACCAGAAAGAGCTTGCTGCCGTCAGCAGGCTGGCTGGGAATGATTATGGCAAGATTGGGGAAGTTTTTACGATTGAGCGGCCAGAATAATAAAAATGATCAGGACCCTAGCTTCCTAATAGGGTCCTGTATTTTTTGCTAAAAATGCTATGGCATCAATTTGAGTGAAGCAGTTTTAGCACGGAAATAGCTGCAATAAAACTCCGCTAAAATATTTTCAACAGTTATCTAAACATTTCTTCTTTTTCTTCAAAGCGAACATGCATTCGTGTATAATTGATAAAAAGAAGAGGAGGTTTTTGTATGAATTCAATCGATTTAATCATTTTAAACTTAAATGAAGTCAGAAGAAGAAGCATTAAAGTCTGGACAACTATTCCTGATGCAAAGCTCTTTTGGAAGCCTGATAATGAAGCAATGAATTGTCTGGAAATGATCCGGCACGTATTAGAAAGTGAACACTACTATCATTTGGCTATTCGAAATAGAGGGAGTTTAACCGTTTATAATTCGCCGTACGAAAATCGTCCGTACATATCAGTACAAAATGAATTGGATTTTGCAGAAACTCACAGAAGAGAATTTATAGACACTATAAAATCATTTTCTGAGGAAGACTTGGAAAATATTAAGATTGACCGCTCCGAGTCAGGATACATAAGAGATTTAGGTGACATGCTATTGAGGGTTGCTTATCATGAATCCGTTCATACTGGGCAGTTATTGGATTATTTAAGAACCGCAGGAGTCCCAAGAACCCGGATTTGGGACTAACTCTTTTCGGCCTCCTTTTTCAAAATATCATTCTAATATAAACACAGTAATAAACGGTTATGATTTATTATTAATCTTCATAATTAGTGTTTTATACGGTGTTGTTTTTTTTAACTGACAACGTTTGGTCAGTGCTATCGGTCATTTTATTGCCAATCTGTTTACCATTTTGCTCTTGTCATTTTTATAGTAAGTATTCATGTATTAATCAAAGTCGCTGGCAATATGGGTTAAAAGGCCTCGCTGCTTCGGCTGGCTGATGTTTTCCCCCCTCTGCCCGCTTAATTTGAGTTTGTCTTTTTACCACAGAGATTTCCTCTCCAAGTATCTTTCGGACATTCAAAGTGACCATGCTCAGAGAGGACGTGGTAAAATAAGTTCTAAAAAACTTTTGCTCCCAAATTATCTTCGTTATTCTGCCTTAATGGTGTGATGTCTATACTGGCACCCGGCCTTTATTGAAAATAAACGCTCCCGCCTAAATTATCCTTCGTGCTTTCCCTTAAAGCTGAGGTGTCTATACTGCGGCCTTCCCTGCTGTAGTGAAAATCAATTAATTTCCCAAGACCAAAGAAAAAGGCTCCTATTGCCAGCAATATAATCCATAAAGGCATTTCGCCCACCTCCTTTTTCTATATTTTAACATTTCTCGTCTATATATAATCCTGTTTTTGTATTTATTGGAAAATAGATAATGGTGTTCTGAGCAAGGCCTTGGTTATGATCCCTTTTTATCAATCAGGCAGGAAGTCCGGTAATCGCAGCGAATAAGTCACTATCTTATCAAAGGAGTGAGGAGAGTATGGCTCATGCTATTGATGTGCTGGCCGGCCAGCTGTCTGCAAATGCGAATGATCCGAGCTGGTATGTTCCTTTTTCAGAAGCTGTTGAAGACTTATCAGAAAAAGATGCTTTTTGGAAGCCGAATGAGGAGGGCAGCAGCATCGCCGAAATGGTGCAGCATCTTCTTTATTGGAATGAAACCTGGCAAAAGAGATATAAAAAGGGTCATGTCAATGCAGTTCCGCCCATTGGCAAAAATGATGAAAGCTTTGCGGTGCCGGAAAATATAACCTTCAGTGATTTAAAGGAGCGGCTATTAGAGGTGCTGTTGCAGTGGCAGGATCTTCTCTCCCAAGAAAAGCTAGAAAGTGAAGTGAACGGTTTCCCTGAATCGGCGGAATGGTGGGCTATCATTGGGAATCTGTCCACACACAATGCGTACCATATTGGGCAGATGGTGTATGTGCGGAAGCTGCAGGGGAGCTGGAGGAATAGTTAGGTTTTAACGGAGTTGAATTTATAACAGATATAAATTTGAGAAAAGAAGGAGGAAATTCTATGCTATTCATGCTCATTGTCAAGGCCTCAAAGAATTCGGAGGGACGTAATCTTCCCAGCCCTGAACTGATGGAAGCCATGACGAAGTACAATGAAGAATTGGTTAAGGCAGGCGTAAGGGTTATGGCGAAAGGGCTGCATCCCAGTTCAGATGGAATGCGCCTTTTTTTTCCGAAACCGGGAGAAGGTCCGGTGATTACAGAAGGTCCATTTGCAGAGACGAATGAATTGATCGCCGGATTTATTCTGATTGATGTGAAGTCGAAGGAAGAAGCCATCGATTGGGCTAAGCGGATGCCGGACCCGCAGGGATATGGGGAAGGGCAGATTGAACTTAGGCAGGTGTTTGAGTGAGGTACGAGTGCTGGTCAAGGTGCAGGAAGCTGCTGAGGTGATTATATGAAACTTGAATTTTACCAACTGGATAAAGTGGATAATAAACAGATAGAGTTTGCAGTAATAAGCGCCATCTATAAAGGAAAATGGGTGTATGTCAGGCATAAGGATAGAACCACATGGGAAATTGCAGGGGGACATAGAGAATTTGGAGAAAACATGGAGGAAACGGCTCAAAGAGAGTTATTTGAAGAAACAGGCTGTATAGATGGCCAGTTGATCCCGATATGTGACTATTCATTAGGCGATACGGCTGCTAAAAAATACGGAAGGCTATACCTAGGAGTAATAAGAGAATTGGACCAGCTGCCAGCTTCAGAAATTGATGAGATCAAACTGTTTGAGGATTTACCCATAAACCTTACTTATCCGGAAATCCAGCCGAAGCTGTTCGAAAAGACATTGGCATTTATAAAAAGCTGTGAAGCAGTGATATAGAATAAGTAAACTGCATTGCTTCAGCTTTTTTTTAGATAAACACCCTTTTGGATAAAAAAGGAATTCTCATATTCTCTCTAGAATCTATATATAAATCAACTATAGGAGCGCGAATATGCACAAAGTCCCTAAACATATTAATGCGGTTTCAGCGTTTATTAAAAACGAAAAGGATGAAGTACTGCTGGTAAAGGTTCAATGGAGAAAGGATACATGGGAAATGCCCGGGGGCCAGGTGGAGCTGGGGGAGCCGCTGGATCAGGCAGTCGCAAGGGAAGTTCTTGAGGAAACCGGAATTCATATCAAGCCAGTTGGCATCACAGGCGTATATTATAATTCGGCCAAGCAAATATTATCAGTTGTTTTTAAGGCAGCATACATTAGCGGAGATCAAATTTCCGCCTGAAGAGATCCAGGAAGCCGGGTTCGTACTGTTAAATGAACACAATATTGGCCAATATATAACCCGCCCCCATATGAAGTCACGGACAATGGATGCGATGAAATCGAAGAATATCGTTCCCTATGAGACTTGGGAAATGGATCCTTATAACTTGGCAGGCAGATTATATTAGTTTCTTTGATCTTGCAGGTTTTATTTACTGATAGAGAAATTGAAGGAGTGCACCCCTTATGATCCATTGGTTCCGCCGCTTGCCCCAAATCAATATGAATTCCTCAGAATGGACCCCTTTCATACAGAACAGCTGGTTTCGGGAACACTTTATGAAATTTGCTTATTTACTTCAGCTTGCTGTTTTTTTGGTGCCTGGCCTCTTGGGAGGGCTTTTTACTGGAATTCCCCTATATATTCTGATTCTAATAGGAATTGCGGTCTTCCTTTTTCACGAATTTCTGCATATTGTCACCATATATAAAAAAGGTGATATAAGCCTGACTTTCAGCGGGATATTTTTTTGGCTGAATACCAATGCCGTTTTATCAAAAAGAAGATTCTTGGTCTTTATGACTCTGCCGTTTATAGGATTATCAGTAGTGCCAGCCTTTGTGGCGATTTTCGTATCAGGGGATATTCAGACCCTCCTAATATTTGTGAGTTGGATTAATTTCATTTTTTCTGCTGCAGATATTATCAATTCGGTATTGATAATAATCAAGCCGAGAGGTGCAGTGTTCTGCAGGGGGTATTATCGGATCGTTCAGCAGCAGGATCTGATAGAGGATATAGGAGAAGATGCCGGAGTATAACCCCTTATTAACCAACAGGAATTTTATCTTTTTATATGGAGGCAGCACACTTGAAACCGCTAACGTGTATCATTGGAGTATCAATTTTAAGTCTGTCAATTGTAATTTCTGCTTTTATTATAGGTAATAGCATAAAGTCTGCTGATAAAAATGGGCAGACGCAGCCTCTAACATATTCAGCAAATGATGTAATGACCATCAATCAGCTTTCCGGTTATTTACAGATAAGCGAAGATTTAATAGAAAAGATCATCAGGGAAGATATGTCAGCAAAAGCTAATTTAAGTACGTACGATACATACCAGTTTATACCTTATTTAGAAATAGATGAACAGAAAAGATTTATTAAATCAGAGATAGACGAATGGCTGAAGTATAAAAATAACCATACTGATTAACGGTAGAAAAACCCTTTGCGATTATCACTTCATGGAAAAATAAAATAAGCCAAGAGATATAAATCCCTTGGCCAATCTATGCTATTGGTAATGCTTCAGCATCATGGGAGTATAAGAATCCAAGGGCAGGGGTCTTAGTGAGAGGGTGGTATCAAAGGAGTATATATGGCTGCTTTGGGCCAGCTTAAGGCATTTATACATGGCTTTTCCGCCAACCGCATTTGCTGAATGAACGGTTATATGGTCTGCAGAAAGTTTTTCCCTGACCATAATATTGACTAGCAGCATACCGTTTTCTCTTTTGCTTTCCAGGTCATGGTCCAGTGATAAGTGGCCAATTTCGCAGGTTCGGAGCAGTTCCAGGCATTCCACAATTGTATTAACATATACGAAGCCATCCGGCGGTTTCCTGTAGTCATCTAAGAATACATTAATTTTTTTCAAATGATTTCGCCCCCTTACTTAGCTTAGGGGTGACTAAGAAAAGTCTCTTGTCCCTTTGGATGAGTCAACTAAACCATAACACACCTTTACCACAAAGGCTAACATTCTTTACTATGGCAGTCAGCTAAACTGTTAACGCAAATATTCATAAATCCAACCGTTTATACCCTAAACTGTTACATTTATCCCGCCTTATTCGTTTAATCAATATAAGGTTAATATCCAATAAATACCATTTGGGTTGCTGCACGGGGAGCTTTTCCCGTCCTTTTTTAATTTTTGAGGAGGGATATAGTTGGAAATTAAATTTTCAAATAGGCCGAAGATATTTACTTTAGGGCTTATCTTTGCTTTGGGGTGGCTTCCTCTGGGCTTTCTGGTAATGATGTTTTATCAAAAAGTAAATATATTCCCTGGCACTGTTTATTTTCAGGATACACCGAGTAAAGCCTATATGGTGAATATAGTGGGCGGACTGCTTATATCAGCCGGTGTTCTGGCTTTCTTGTTTGAGAAAATTTGGATGAAATCTGTTGGTGTGCTTACTATATTGATTGCATTTGTACTTATTTTTACTGCCCTTCATACATACACCTATATTGACTCAACAGGGATTCACCATACATCGCTAAAAGGATTTAAAGAAGAAGTAACTTTGTGGGACGAAATCGATCAGGTTGTCATTGTTCTCAATAATAGCAAGCCAGAACAGCTGGAGTTTGAAAGTGAAAATGACACGTTTATCTATACATTAAAAGAATATATGCCCAGAATGGAGCTTAGAGAATGGCTGGATGGCATGGGTGTTGAATACAGCGAGAGGAATATGTGACCAATCACACTTCTTTGTGAAGATTGATTTTTTATCTGGACAGGATACTTGAAAGCAGGAGCAGATGCCAAACAGGCGGTTTGTTCTTGTTTCAAAAAAGTACAGGCATCTGGTTAAAACTGGTATATTATAGTAAAGGCATCTTATGAACGGAGAGATACGATGGAAAAAAGGTTAAGGGCCATGCTCATCTTTCCAGCTGTGTTATTAGTCATTTTCTCATTGAACTATGATTGATATAGTGAGCTGCTATACATCGCTTATATCTTATTGTCATTAAATCTGATTATGCTGGGCATCCAAGCCTTCAGAGAAAACAAAAAATCCCTTTTTGCTTACGGCATCACAGCTATATCGCTTTTGACCATTTTCCTCGCACTGCAATTGTAATTAAAATAGCGGATTTTTAAGTTGAAAACAGCTGCTGGCCAGGGAAGTTATTTACCAAGAGTGGAGGTGCATCTTAACTTATGAGTAATGTGCATTTCAGAAACATTTATGCTTCTAATGAATATGAAGTCAGGAATATCAAACTAAAACCCGGGCAGGAAAAGTTCATTGAAACTGTAGATGAGTGTTTAGAAGAAGCGGGTACTTACAGTGAATGGCAGCCGATGGCTGTATATTGGGATGAAGAAGTGATTGGCTTTGCCATGTACGGTTCTTTTGGCCCCAATAAAGATACTTGGATTGACAGAATCATGATTGATGAAAAATATCAGGGTAAAGGCCTGGGTAAGTTGGCGATGCTGAAACTGATTGAGATTGCTTCAAGAGAATATGATGTAAATGTTATCTACTTAAGTATTAAAGAAGAGAACAGAACAGCTTACAGCTTATACAAAAGTATCGGTTTTGAGTATATGAATGAAAGAGATCCGCAGAATGGAGAGCTCTTATTTAAGTATACGATTTGAGAAGAAGCTGCTGTCCCGGTTTAAAGAATTGGGCCAAGGTACCTGTCCCCCTGGCTCTTTTTTGATTTTTGAAGGATAAACTGTTGACAGTTAAAATTAATTTATGATATTATTAAAAATTTGATAAAAATTTATATGTGTGTTAAGGTTAAGGTAGTTGCAATATGGAGGGGATTATTTGTTTCAGGTTGACGATAATGTTGTTTATCCAATGCATGGAGTAGGGATCATTAAAGCGATAGAAGAAAAGGAAATCTTAGGGGAAAAACAACAGTATTATGTCATAGAAATGTTGATCGGCAATATGGAAGTCATGATTCCTGCGGGTAAAATAGTGAGTTCAGGTATACGTCCTGTTACTGATATAGTTGCGCTAAAAAACCTTATAAACATCTTTCAAAACGGAGAAACAGATAGAGTACTGCCTTGGAAGCAAAGGTATAAAGTGAACACGGATAAAATAAAAACGGGCAAAATTCAAGAATGTACGGAAGTTGTACGTGATTTAATGCGTATGAAGAAAGAAAAAGCACTTAACACAAGCGAAAGACAAATGTTGAACAACGCACATGAAATTTTGATCAGCGAACTGGGACTAATGAAGGGAATCACTGAAACTCAAATAAAAAGCTTCTGTTAAAGCTATAGAGTAAATACCCTGAATCTTTTGGCAGTAAAGGTGCCAGGGCACTCTACTTCTTCAATTCACCTTTAGAATTAACCTCTTTGTTATTTCTGTCTATCCATTTCAATTTCTACGATTACAATATCATCAAATAACTCATAAAACAGTCACTCGATTTTTAAGTTAATCCTGATTCACACTGGCACGGACAAGGAGCCGTAATGATGAAAGAGAGGCAGGGCTTTCGTTGTTTTAGGTATACAATATAAGAGACAATGGGGCAGTTTTGCTTTCCTATTTTTATAGGGCAGGGATAGAAAACTGGCTTTCCGTCCTGCAGGCAAACAAAAAAACCTCTAATCAGAGGTTTTTTTGCAATTTAGAATTTATTTCATTGTCAATCGCTTTGAGTGTTGATTCTACTGTATAAAATGTGTCAACAGCATGTGTATGGGCATGTGTGACTTCGAATAGATTTTCTTTATAGCATACATACAATACCGGCTGCTGGTCGTCATCATTAAAAGTTAATGAAATTTCACAGTTAGGATATTCCTGTATGGTAGTTAACATTGTTCTCATATGGTCTAGAGACATATAGTCTTAGCCTCCTTCCACTATGGGGGGAGGTGACTAAGCAAAGTCTCATAGTTCCCAACATATTTTTTTTTAATATCATAAGTATAGCATACTTTGTGTTTTTTATCCTGAAAGAAGACCCCGTTGGTAAAAGAAGGAATTTTTACTCGCGATAAAGAAAGGGTTGTAAGGCAGAAAAAAGGAGTGTGTTCATGAAAAGGGTAGATGTGGTCTATTCACTTATCTTTGACGAAAAACAGGAGAAGGTATTGGTTGTAAAGAATTCCAAATATGATAACTGGTCTTTGCCGGGCGGTTCGGTTGAAGCTGGAGAAACTCTATCACAAGCGGCTGTTCGGGAAGCTAAAGAAGAAACAGGTCTAACGATTGAGGTTGATCACATACTTTCTGTAAATGAAGCGATGATGATGAATCATGATCATCATGCCGTTTTCATTACATTTAAAGCAAGGATCATAAGCGGTGAAATCAGTATACAAGATACTGAAACGATAGCAGAAGTAAAATGGGTAAGCTTAGAAACTGCTGATGAAATGATGCCTTATCATAAAAATGGAATCAAGCAGTTGCTGAAACAATCTGCTTCTTATGTCTTTCAAGGGGAAGTGCAGTAGCTAAAGAAGATGACGCCATTTAAGAAAGGAACAAAAGATGCCTTACCATATGAGGGTTAGAGCAGGTGCAGTCATTATCGAGCAGGACAGAATTCTGCTGACAGAGTATAACGACCCAAACAGAGGGATTGTGTATGATTTGCCTGCAGGAGGAGTGGAACCGGGCGAGTCTATTATTGATGCCGTAAAAAGAGAAGCTAAAGAAGAGGCATGCATAGAAGTGGAGGTTGGTCCATTGGCCTTTGTCTACGAATATGCACCTCATCTGACAGGCGAAAAATATGGGCCGGTCCATACTCTAGTATTGATGTTTGAATGTACTAGACTAAGCGGCTTGGCTGCAAGGCTTCCAGAACAGCCAGATCCTAATCAAACTGGTGTAAAATGGATAGCATTATCCCAGCTCGAAGAGATCCAGCTATATGCGGACATAGGAAAGCAAATCCAGGATTATGCCTTACATAAGAGGAATATTGATCTGATTGAGGAACATCGGCTTTAATATAGACAAATCATTCACATAAGGAGATAGGGGGCGTGCCTGTTGTACAGGTTTTACGGATTGGGCCAAGGGACCTGACCCCCTGGCTCTTTATTTTGCGATCTTGGCAATCGCATCTTTTTTCACAGGAGAAATCGTGACTTTTATAATGCTTGGTTTTATATTATTGAGCTTGAATAATATCAATAGCACACTGAAAAAAATACAGAATAGTATCGATAAACCCGATCCGAAAGAGTAGTCTTTTTGCGAAAAAGCATCCCCATTAGGTGCCCGTCCCCGCTTTGTAGAAGTTTTACTGATAGCGGGGTCAGGGGACGTTTTTTGTTTTTTAAAATTGGTTCTGTGCCAAGGGACCTGACCCCCCGGCTCATAAGCCTCTCTGGCTCCAAATGCCAATTTCCCGTTTTAACGAAATTCTTACGGGTAACTGAAAAATATAGGCCAAACAACATAGATTGGCTTTTATTTATTTTGGCAGGAAGTATGAACTTTTCATCATAGCCGCCAAAAGTAATCAAAAAAGGAGGAGTCAAGTGTGAAAAAACAGATTATGACAGCAGCAGTTGCTTCAACTCTGGCCTTAGGAACTGCTCCCCATTTTGCAGGTGCAGTTGAATATGATGAGGTGAAGGATCAATATCCTGCATTGACCGGATGGACAGAAGAGGACTGGAATAACTATCTGGAAGAGAACTATGGAACTTCCTTAGCTGATTATGACACAGTTGGAGACCTTGAGGGTGACCTTGGCGAACCGATTGATTTGGATTCTATTGCCAATGGGGACAGAGGGGACCAAAACATTCTTGATATTATGGAAAAATATGATCTTGATAGTGCAGGGCTTGTTGCTTTGCTCGATCAATACGAGAACAGGGATAATATCTATTTCGCCGGGGACCTCGAAAATGCCCTTTTAGAGGAAGGGTATGAGCCTGTCAATATAACGGATGAAGAAACGGATGGAACTGATGAATCAGGTGAAAGTACTGAGCCGGAAAAGACTGATGAAACAATTGAAGGGACCGTTAATAACAAGCCGGACTCAGATGAGAATGATGATGTTTTCATGTCAAGGGTAGAGGAAACCTACTTGGAGCCTCTGGGCTGGTCTGTGGACGAATTTAATACCTATCTGAATGACAATTACGATATGAGCCTGGACGATTTTGATCAACTGGAAGATCTGGTAGCGAAAGTGGGCCCTGTGCTGACCGATGAAAATGAAATGGAATTGATTGAAGAATATGGACTGACAGAAGATGAATATAAATCGCTCCTGGAAGAGTATGGGGAAACTCCTGAGGACTACCAGTTCCTTTATGAGTTGGGCGACGCACTGAGATACTACACAAGTGAATCGCCAAACAATGCCGAAACCGAAAAAGGGGCTGAAATGCCTGAAACAGCCTCTGATTCCCTTTCTTACGCACTGCTTGGTGTTGGAGTGGCCATGCTTGGCGGTATGATGCTGGCTGCCAGGAGAAAATTCGGTGACCGCTAATGGGCAGGCGGAACAGATTTCTTGTTCCTCTCCTTGGCTGTCTCCTGATATACTCAGGGTTGTTTCTGGCAGTAAACCATACTGTCAGCTGGGTAAAGGGGTATTCTGCGGTTGAAGAGGTAAAGGCAGATCATCAGCCTGTTCCTGATAAAGAAGCTAATGTAAAACGAAGTAAAGGAGAACCCCTTTATGCGGAAAAACCTGCTGCCGGGGAGAAGTTCGGTGAAATAACCATACCAAAGCTGGAAATTGCGATTCCTATCTATGAAGGAGCAGATGAGGACCAGCTGGCGAAAGGCGTAGGCCATTTTTCAGGAAGTGTTTTCCCAGGGGAGAATAACAACAGTGTATTGTCCGGACACAGGGATACAGTGTTCCGCCGGCTTGGCGAAGTGGAAAAAGGTGATCTGATGGTAGTTAAAACGACAGCCGGCACCTTTACTTACAGGGTTGAAAAGATTCGGATTGTCGATGCTGATGACAGGACGGTCATCGTACCGAAGCCCGAAGCATCACTGACTGTTACAACCTGCTACCCTTTTGGATATATTGGAAATGCACCTGAACGATTCGTCCTGTTCGGCAGTCTGATAGACTCGGATATTAAATGAAAAGTTTGGGAAATATCCCGAAAATATTAATTCCTGTAATTTTTTCATCTGCATGAAGATAGAATAAATTCTTGCGTTTACTAGGTTTTAAGCAGGGTAAGGGTTAAATATACCCGCTGTTAAATGCAGCGGCATATTGGGAAATAAATTCAAAAAGGAGGAGTTTTAATATGGAAAAAATGATTGTGGGCGGAGTATTTCAAAATTCGGATGAAGCAGTGAGAGTGATAGAAAGTTTAAAAGACAGCGGATTTGATAAAGACCATATCTCTGTTCTTGCAAAAGATGAGGACACCTTAGATAATATTGAGAATAAAACAGATGTGGAAGAGGTTGATCATGGTTCAGATAGAGGAGAAAATGCGGGGAAAGGAGCCGGCATTGGGGCAGGCACAGGCGGTGTACTGGGCGGAATCGTCGGCCTGATTGCTGAAGTAGGGCTTCTGACCATCCCTGGAATCGGTGCTTTGGCAGCTGCCGGGCCGCTCGCGACCACATTAAGCGGCGCAGCCATTGGCGCCACTGGCGGCGGAATCGTCGGTGCTTTAACGGGCGCTGGCATACCGGAAGACAAAGCAAAAGAATATAACAGGTATTTAAAAGAAGGAAATATCCTGGTGATGGTGGAAGTTGATGAGGAACAAAGAGAACAGGTAGAACAAACCTTTACACATTACCGCTCAATGAACACTGACATGTATGTAATCACTACATGATCAATTGAGCACCTAACCTCATTAGTGAAGTGAGACAGCGCAGTCATTAGTAGACTGCGCTGTTTTATTATTATGCTGCAAAAGTACTGCCCCATTCAATATTCAATCCAAAATCCCGCAATATTGATTCCCTTCCGTTCTTCCTCGCCTTCGAGTGTCATAGAAGCTTTCGCAAATAAGAAATACGAATGATAAGTGTATCCTTCTACAGGCAAGACCTCGACCTTTGTTTCCAAGGAATCATCTGAATTTATTACAGACGCCATTTTCACACACTCAAAACTATGGATGCACTGATACGTCTCTTTGCTGCTGATATAGTCCTGAAATGAGTCAGGATTATTCGGAATCCTGATCATATTGATAATGAGCAAAAGCAGTGCAATCAGTACGAACGTTCTTTTTCGATTTTTTGCTTCTGCATCCTTCGGTTTAAAACTAATAATGACCCCTAATAGAGAATAAAGGGCAATCCACGGCAGCCAGGTGATCCTGAATGCAAAATAGGCATATATAGAAGTCATCGTTCCGAAATACAGGTAACGGGCTAATATTGAAAAAGAGTCAGGATGATAGCCGCTCCACTCGTCTTTATCTGCTTTAATGAAGATCTGGTAAAAGAAAAGTGCCGCAATGGCAACCATAAATGCGATATCCATTCTTATTCACCTCTCTGCTGCTACGCATCCATTTTCCTAATTTTAACATATGAAGTGCGGTTACAATTCTAAAAGGGCAAATTAATCATAAACCCCAAGAAAATTACTTAACAAAGGGCTGTATCTTTTCGGGCAGGAGTATTCGGGTATCTACAGAAGTTATTTAATAGGATTTTTCATTAGAGACGCAAAGGCAGGGAGTGAACATATGCAATACACAATAATTGCGGTCTGGCAGGATCGGTTATTGCTCGAAACCTTTAAAAATGGGTTCGCTTTGCCCTGCTTCAGTTCTACCCGGACACACCTGGCAGAGACGGGGGAGATTGCTGCATTGCTACAGGAGAAATATGGGCTTAGGGCCAATATCCTGCAGTGTGTACATGCTGGAGAGGATACGAGGGTCTATACAGTTTCTATCCTTGATTCAGACTTTGAAAGTGATAACCATTGGGCTTCTTATCCTGAAGCAGCAAGTCTGATCTCGGCGGGGGACTCTCATTTTTTAAAAGAATGGCAGAGCCTTCAGGCAGATCATTCTGTACCTTGGTTCTCTCCGGACTGGCGGGAGGAAATGGAAAACTGGGTCAGGGAAGAGCTTCAGTTTGAAAGGATAGAATTCCAGCAAATCAGAAGCTGGGAACGGTCAGCTCTTTATAAAATAATTTCCGGTGAGGATAAGTATTATTTTAAGGCGGTGCCAAAGATCTTTGGGCATGAAGTGAATGTCAGCTCTTTTCTTTGGGATGCTGGCATAAAATATATTCCGGCCGTGATTGCTGCTGATGACAGCAAAGGCTGGCTCCTTATGAAGGAGGTGCAGGGAGAGCTTCTTGGCAAAGCTGGAAGAGAGCAGGATTGGAGGGAGGCGCTCCTTGCCCTGGCCGAGGTTCAAAAGCTGTCTGTCAAAGAGGCAGGGCGGCTTAGGGAAGCAGGTGTCCCCGTTCGTCCGCTTGCATCTGTTGTTAATAGCGGGCTTAGGCCGGCTGCTGAAGCGCTTTTAAAAGATAGCATTATTACGGATGGCCAATTTTCCAGGCTGGAGGAAAGCATTCCGGAAGCAAACTTGGTTTGCAGCGTGCTTGAAAATCCGCTGGTACCGTTGTCGCTGGAGCATGGCGACTTTTTTGGGGGAAACATCATACTGGAGGAAGGCTTGCCCATTATCTATGACTGGTCAGACAGTTCGTTGTCCCATCCATTTTTAAGTGCCGCTGTATTTTTGAGTGAGGCAGCCGAATTTTTTTCTGAAGAGTTTGCGGATGAATTGCTGGAAGCGTACTTGGGCTGCTGGGCAGAGTGGGGATCAGAGGAAGACCTGCGCAAAGAGTACCTGAACGTTCAAAGAATTGCGCCATTATTTGGCTTGGCTGTCTATGAAAATGAAATCTTTCCTTTCTTCCAAAACAATTGGGATAAATCCCGGATCATCCAGGAGTATGTTCAGTTATGGCTTGACGGTTAAGATAAATCTCCTCGGTATGAGGCAAGGAATTGCCCGCTTCGGGATATAAGTTGAAACCGTATTCCAGTTTTTACGTAAAGTAAATAAAGATATGAAGTTGGGAGGGTTTTATTTTGGATCCTAATCAAAAGAAGACAGAAGTTAAATGGGCAGGGGTCGGTTTAGCATTGGGCGCAGGTGTTGGGGCGATACTGGGAATTGTGGCGTACAATCAGCAATGGCTGGGCTGACAATAGACAGGTGCACCCGGCAATGGCTGCCTGGTTAATGTGATCTCAATTCTGATTATCATTGGGTTCATTTTTTTAGTAAGAAGCTGCTCTAACTGATAGAAAGGGGTGTCTTAATGGGAATAGCGAGAATCATGATAATAGCCATAATGGCAGGCACATACTCTGGAATATTGGATGATTTTCAACAGCGTTATGGACTTAATCTCATTCTTAGTCATGTGATCCTGGTACTCTTAACCTTTGCCACTGGCTATATTCTGTATAAGCCGGCAAAAAAAGTGAACGTGAACTAAGGGGAGGCCTGCTTATGAACTTAAATAACTTTCAGATTCTAGATGTGTCAAAGGATCAGATTGGAAGATACCTTAAATTGAAAGTGCAGCTTCCTGATGGTGACAGTGTAATCCGATGGGGGCTGGATGAGCTTACATACAGGCAAATTAAAGAGGTTGTATCCAAGAAGTATTTTGATTCACTTGCCACCGACTATCAATATGAAATGGTAACCTGTGTCGGGACATACAAGGAAAGTCTCAAGGAGCCGCCCGGTTACAGAGGGGCAATCAGATGTATCCAGGGGAGTCGTGCAGCAAGAATTGTGTTTCCTTGTTCATCGAAGTTTGCTGGAAATATGGAATGGTTCAAGAATGAGGTTAACAGAGTGGAAGATATAGAGCATTTGCTTTGGGAGAAATACCTTCCTTAAAATATACAATTTTTAGGAAGGTATTTTCAGCAGCCTATTGAAATATAAGAATGGTGATTCTGCCAATCAAATTTAGGTAAAGAGGTGTGCATGATGATTAAAGCGATGTATCCGTACTTGGTAATGAATGGGAATGGACAAGAGGCAGTGAGTTTCTACAAAAAAGCTCTAAATGCAGAAGTGGTTTCCGTCCAAACATTTGGCGATATGCCTGACAACCCGGAATTCCCTTCCCCGCCTGAAGTAAAGGACCGGGTACTGAACGCTCATTTGAAGGTTGGGGATGTGGATTTAATGCTTTCTGACACTTTCCCTGGACAGCCTTACCAAATTGGCTCTCAGGTGACGATCGCTCTTATGATAGATGAGTTAGAGCAAACGAAGGAAATATTCGCTAAGCTTCAGGATGGCGGGCGAGTGGACATGCCGCTCCAAGAAACCTTCTGGAGCCCGTTATATGGACAGGTGAGTGATAAATTCGGTGTGATGTGGCAGGTGTCTGCTGCGGCTAAGGAATAATGAATGGGGGACAGGTTCCCTTAAAATAGACGGCAAGGAGCGACGTTATGAAATTTCTGCTTACATCTGCAGGCGTTAATAATAAAAGCATACACGATGCGCTGGTTGAGTTGCTGAGCAAGCCGATCTCCGATTCCAATGCCCTGTGCATCCCAACCGCGATGTATGGACACCCCTGGGTTGGCCCGGGAGTTAAAGCATGGGAGTTCATCAGCGGAAGTCCCGATAATCCTATGGTCAATCTGGGCTGGAAGTCCGTCGGTGTGCTGGAGCTTACAGCGCTCCCAAGCATCGATGAAGACAGATGGGTGCCGCTGGTCCGGGAGACGGACGTCCTGCTGGTGTCGGGAGGGGACGCCCTCTACCTTAGCCACTGGATGCAGCAGTCCGGGCTGGCAGACCTCTTGCCGTCCCTTCAGGCAGTCTATGTGGGAATGAGTGCCGGGAGCATGGCGATGGCACCTCACATCGGGGAATACTTTGTTGGCTGGACTCCGCCCAACGGCGGTGATGCTGGGCTGGGACTGGTCGAATTTGCAATGTTTCCGCACCTGGAACACAAGATGCTTCCGGGCAACACCATGGCTGCGGCAGAGAAATGGGCCCGGAATGCACGGGCCAGCTTATGCCATGGACGATCAAACGGCTATAAAAGTGGTTGACGGAGCAGTAGAAGTTGTTTCTGAAGGACGGTGGAGACGGTTTTCTAACTGATTCCTGCAACAAAGATTCGCTTCCTTAAATGAATAGATTCCACTATTCTCGATAGCTGCCAGCCAGGTGGCTTTTTTTCTTTTTTCAAAAATGGGCAGCAAACAGCTTGAATGTTCTTGACAGACAATGCTAATCAGTAATACTATATAGTTAGTAATAAGTATTACCGAATACCAGTTATACAGAGTACTGAATATTTAAGTGAGATATAGACGGGGGTAAAAAGAATTGGAAAATATCACGGAAATGCTGAAAGGGGTGCTTGAGGGCTGTGTACTTGAAATCATCAGCCGCGGCGAAACTTACGGCTATGAAATCACCCAGCAGCTCCGGCAGCTCGGCTTTACTGAAGTGGTGGAAGGCACTGTTTACACCATTACCATGCGGCTGGAGAAAAATAATCTGGTGGATATTGAGAAAAAGCCTTCCACTGTTGGACCGCCGAGAAAGTTCTATACACTAAACGCAGCTGGCCAGGAGAAACTCAAGACTTTTTGGGAAAAATGGGCCTTTATCTCGGAAAAAATTGATGAACTTAAGAATAAACCAATCAAAAAGGAGAATGCAAAATGAGTATTTTTGAAAAAATCATCGGCAGCCTGGATGACAAGCGGGAATGGAAAGCGATGGAGGCGCGTGCGAAGGCAC
This sequence comes from Bacillus infantis, assembly GCF_020171945.1. Taxonomy (GTDB): domain Bacteria; phylum Bacillota; class Bacilli; order Bacillales; family Cytobacillaceae; genus Bacillus_AB; species Bacillus_AB infantis_A. The sequence continues at coordinate 118,050 of NZ_JAIVAP010000013.1, forward strand.
TTCCAAGCGAGTACACTGCCGCGTATAAAGCGATCCAGAAATATATGTGGACTGCAGGAGGCGGTCCCACCGATTGGAAGGGCACAAACCGCATCTTCACCGGCATTCTCGACCTTTTTGAGGAAGGGGCAGCCGAAGGCAAGAAAGTCACTGACCTGACTGGTGAAAACGTGGCTGCTTTCTGCGATGAGCTGGTGAAGGATGAGAAAACCTGGAATGACAAATATCGCAAGAAGCTGAATGATACCATTGGGCGAGGATAAAGGCGAAATATAACGATTGAAAAAGAATACCTACTGAATAGTCAGGTGTGAATGGATGCCTGCTATTCAGTATTATTTTTAGGCAGGTAATAAGTATTGCTGATTACCAGTATAACCAAGTAGTGACTTTTGCCAATTTAAAAGGGAGGAATTTATATGAACCATTCAGCGATTTCTGTTAAAGGGTTAACAAAATCCTTTAAAGACAAGGAAGTTTTAAAGGGGGTGGATTTTGAGGTGAGTCGCGGCGAAATTTTTGCATTGTTGGGTTCCAATGGGGCGGGCAAAACAACGACTGTAAACATTCTCTCGACGTTAGTGAAGGCAGATGATGGTAAAGTGAATATTTGTGGTTTTGATGTTCAGCGCGAGCCGGAGCATGTCCGCCAGAGCATCAGCCTTACCGGGCAGTTCGCAGCTATAGACGGCATGCTGACCGGGCGGGAAAACTTAATGATGATTGCTAGGCTAAGGGGAGTATCCGATCCAGCAAACGTCGCCGGCCAGCTGCTTTCCAGATTCAGCCTGACTGATGCGGCAAGCATCCGTGCAGATAAATATTCCGGCGGGATGAAGCGCCGGCTTGACCTCGCTATGAGCCTGATTGGGAGGCCTGAAGTAATTTTTCTCGATGAACCGACCACAGGACTTGATCCCGAAGCGCGGATAGAAGTGTGGAATACCGTCAAGAAGCTTGCCGGAAGCGGCACAACTATTTTGCTGACGACCCAGTATCTGGAGGAGGCCGAACAGCTGGCCGACCGCATCGCCATTCTGCATGATGGAAAAATCATCACCATTGGAACCCTTGCTGAACTTAAGGGGATGTTTCCGCCTGCAAAAGTGGAGTACATTGAAAAGCAGCCGGCATTGGAAGAAATATTCCTGGCGATCATCAGCAAAAAAGGAGGAGATGGAAATGAAAAGTAACACAGGGGTCCTGCTGGGGCGTTTAATGCGGAATATTATGCGCAGCCCGGACACAATTGTCACGGTGGCCATTACGCCGATCATGATGATGCTGCTGTTTGTTTACGTTTTTGGCGGGGCTATAGAAACGGGCACGGAAAACTACGTGAATTATTTACTGCCAGGTATTTTGCTTATCACAATTGCATCGGGCGTCGCTTATACATCCTTACGTCTCTTTAATGATGTGAAGAGCGGGCTGATGGCCCGTTTCGTTACGATGCCCATTAAGCGATCATCTATATTGTGGGCACATGTGCTGACTTCGCTGGTATCAAATGCACTCGCTGTTGCAGTTGTTATCCTTACTGCATTCTTAATGGGCTTCCGCCCACATGCTGATATCCTTGATTGGTTCGCCGCAGCCGGGATACTCCTGCTGTTTGCATTGGCCCTGACATGGCTGGCGGTCATTCCGGGGTTGACGGCGGGATCCATGGAAGGGGCCACAGCCTACTCATATCCGTTGATTTTTCTGCCTTTTATCAGTTCGGCTTTTGTCCCTACCGAAACCATGCCCAAAGCGGTTCGCATTTTTGCTGAGAACCAGCCAGTGACTTCGATTGTTAATTCGGTCCGTGCTCTCTTATATGGTGGAGCTGCCGGAAGCGGGATTTGGACCGCACTTGCCTGGTGCCTTGGCGTTATGTTCATTGCTTATTTGATTGCTGGTAAGGTCTTTAGACGGCAATTGGGGTAAGAAAAGGGGGAGGCTTTTTCGGGGTGTCTAGTAATTTGGTTATTTGGCCCAATAATCTACCAAATTCTCTTGTTAGTCTGCCGATTGCCCCCTCAAAGGTTGACTGGAGATCATCAGCAAACTATTTACACAGCATCTTTTTGGCTTCCAGCCCAGTCTGACACTATATTCAGCTGCCTATCCGGCGGCTTTTTTTTTATAACCGCCCAAATAAGTAAAAATAGATGTTACCATGGAACGATAGTGCTCTGTTGCTCCGTATTAGAGAATAGGAAAAAGGAGAGGGACCGGTGAAGAGATGTGAACAGAGGTACTCCTCTTTATAAATTTTGATTACCCTTTAGATTAAGGAGTGAAAATAATGAGTGAGAATATTGAAGGCATTGATTACAAAGAAGTGATTGAATATGCTCTAGATCCGCTGATTGTCCATTCACAGCTTAAAATCATTTATATTAATAAGGCAGCAGAGGACTTCTTTAGAGCTTCAAGGGATGAGGTCATCGGGGCCAGTCCTTTGGATATTTTCAAAGAAACCTCTAAACCCGCTATAACCAAAAGAATATCCGGAGCTTATAGTAAACCGGCGGAGGTTATTGAGGAAACGATATACAGAATGGATGGAACCCCGGTTGATGTAGAGTTATATTGTCACCCGATTAAGATAGGGGAGACAATGGCCATCCAGACTTATGTAAAAGATATCACGGAGAGAAAACAGCAGGAAATAGCTCGGCGCGAAATGAATATGTACATAAATGAACTGGCATCCCAGGCTGTCCCGCTCTTAGATGGAATTGCCGTCCTGCCGCTGTTGGGATCAGTGAATACTGACAGGGCAAAACAACTCCTGGAATTAGTACCGGTCAATGTTCAAAAGCACGGGATTAGCCATTTGATCATAGATTGTTCTGGCATCTACAGAATCGATCGTTTAGTAATTGACTCCCTCTTTAAAATTAACAATGTCCTAACATTACTTGGGGTCACATGCATTCTGACTGGCGTCAGACCTCAATTGGCTGCAGAGGCAGTAACACTTGGCATTAACCTGGATAACATCATCACTTTTACTAATGTAAAGGATGCCTTAAGTTATCTCGGTGTAAATAGTAAAACAAATATATCATTGTAAAAATATATTGGCAGGCTAAAATACAAAACCAGTAAAAAAGAGGATCTTCCATTAGGAAGATCCTCTTTAGTTTTCTGTGAAGCCGGATGGCCCGGCAGATTTCCAAGGATTTGAGCCTTAATTAATTTAGTCGATGGACACCTCAGTAAAATCAATTAATTAATTGAATTATTTTATAAAAAAATAAATTTATATAAAAAGTATTAAATCAATATTTGATTTTATTAATAAATGATGTATGATTTTATTAACTAAAAGAAAGGAGCATGGTATGGCGTATCCTTTACTCACTAATTGTCCTGTCTGCACAAATGCGCTGACAATCACCAAGCTGCAATGCGGCCATTGCCAAACAACCGTAGAAAACAAATTTGAGATTTCCAAACTGGCGGCTCTCGGTCAGGAACAGCTCCAATTTATTGAGATTTTCCTTAAATGCCGCGGAAATATCAAAGAGGTGGAAAAAGAGCTCGGCATCTCCTATCCGACTGTCAGAGGAAAACTGGATGACATCATCTCTGCGCTCGGATATTCCACCCAAAAGAAACAGGAAGTGGATAAGAAAAAGATTGTATCACTGCTTGAAAAAGGTGAAATCACAGCAGAGAAAGCCATTCAGTTATTAAAGGAGGGAGAATAGACCATGAAAGATGAAATTTCAAGGGTCCTAACGCTGGTGGAGGAAGGTAAGCTTGATAAGGAAAAAGCAGGTGAGCTGATTAATGTCTTGCAAGGCAAAGATCAGCCGGAGCTGGTGACCATAAAAAAAGATGTACCATATGGCAATAAGATGCTGAAGATTCGTGTAAATTCTAAAGAAGGGGATAATGTAAATGTGAATTTGCCGATCAACCTGGTCAAGGCTGTCCTTAAAGTAGGGACCAACATCGCTGAAAGAATCCCTGAAGCAGCGAAATATGTGAAGGATATCAATATCGACCTGCTCATCGAAGCCATTGAAAACGAGTTGGACGGACAAATTGTTGACATCATCTCGGCCAATGGCGACAAAGTGCTCGTGGTGATTGAATAATTATGTTAAAGGTCAAGGTGAAAGCTAAGGATAAAAAATTCTCCATCCCTGTCCCCTATTCTCTTTTAAACGTGGCTGGCTTGATTGTTACATCTAGAAGGATGAATCGCTTCATCAATAAAGCTATCGAAAAAGACGGAAGCAAATTTGTCCTCCCTGAAATTGACAGGAAAGACTTGAAGCCGCTGCTGAAGGCCATTTCCGATTACAAAGGCGTCACCCTTGTTGACACGAAATTGAAGGATGGAACTGAGGTAGTGGTGAAGCTCTAAAAATTAAAGGCAGCAAGGATGAGAACAAGCTGCTGGCCAACGGAACTGGTTTGTTAATAAGATGATAAAGAAGGGCTGATACTCTGATGTATCAGCCCTTTTACTTGTTCTCAAAATACATCCTTCCAGAAGCCTTTTTTACTGATTCGAAGAAGATATTTAAAGAAGCTGAAGCAAGGATGTTCATGTATAGACTTTTTATATTGGGCTAAACTATTTTAGAAAAAAATTGCAGGGGGTATGGACTGTGGAAACCAGTGATCATAGCACAAGACTAAGTTCATCGGAACTGGCAAACCTTTGGAGTCAATATTTAAATGACAGCTTATCTCACTGTGTGTTTCGTTATTTCCTTAATCATGTACAAGATAAAGATATTACTCAGGTACTGCAGTATGCCCTTGAATTAACGGAGAGGCATATGCAGAAGGTTGAAGGATTTCTTAAAATAGAAAATTATCCAACACCTAAGGGTTTTACTGATGAAGATGTTACAGTGGAAGCACCCGCTTTATTTACAGACACCTATATGATTGTTTATCTGCATATTATGGCTGTTCATGGATTGACCAGATACGCAGGGGCAATCGGCAATATTGTGGCAGAGGAGCAGCGGAAATATTTTATCGGTGTGATTTCTGAAACCTTGGAATTGTATGACCGGGCTACCAAGACCCTCGTGGATAAAGGGATAATCAGCAAACCACCTGCTTTTAACAATCATCAGAAAGTCGAATTTGTTAAGAAGCAAAGCTTTATGACAGGCTGGTTAGGAAAACGCAGGCCTATAAGTGCAGTGGAGGTAAGCGGTACATATCTCAATCTGCAGAAAACCATGACAAAGATTGTACTGGAATTAGGATTCAGTCAAGTTGCCAGATCGAAAGATGTTAAAAAGTTTATGGAAAGGGCGAGGGCGCTCTGCAACGACCACTTTAAAATCTTATCTTCCATGTTGACTGAAGATAACCTGCATGTTCCCAGGACATTCGAGTCAGAGGTGACCGATTCAACGATCCCGCCTTTTTCCGATAAGCTTATGATGTTTCATATAGCATCGCTCATCTCTTCGGCCATCGGTTATTATGGCGAGGCAATGGCGATCAGCCAGCGCAGGGATCTTGCAGCTGATTACGCAAGAATGATAACAGGAATTGGAGTGTTAGCTGAAGACGGCATGAACATATTGATAGAAAATGGTTGGATGGAACAGCCTCCTCTAGCAACAGATCATGAAGACCTGGCAAAAAATAGAAGATAAATGAATAAGAAAGATAAAGTCGTCGAGAGTATTTTATGGAGTATAGCCTTGCCAGGCTTTGCCCAAGTATTAAACGGGCAGCTTGTAAAAGGGTTCCTATTTATAGCGTTAGAAATCTTAATCAATGTGATGGCTAACTTCAATGAGATAATTCGTTTGAGTTTTATTGGCAATATAGAAGGTGCAATAGCGGAAACCAATTATTCCTGGCTAATGTTTTACCCATGCCTATACTTCTTCGCAATGTGGGATGCCTTCAAAGGGGCAGGAGGCGGGAGAGAACCTTACTCCTATCTTCCTTTTGTGTGCTCAGCTTATTTAGTTACAATAGGGATTATGTATTCAGCAGAGGCAAAAATATTCGGTGTATTATTGGGTTCGGTTTGGTTCCCGATGTTATGTGCTGCTCCAGGATTAATAATAGGCTTTTCTATTAAAAAAGTTCTTAAATTAAACCGAGGATAAACCCAGTCGTTTATCCTTTTTATAATTGCTTATATCTCCCGACCAAAAATCCTTTTCTTACTTTATGTTTTAACCTCCAAATAAAGGGAAAAAACCCTACTAAGCTAGTTAGTTAGATAGTATTTTAGGAGGGGGAAATGTGAAGGAACAGCAAGAGACTCTAGAAGCAAAAGATATTACTGTCGTGGACAGTTCGATGGCCAAGAAGTCCATGATGGGTACATCCATCGGCAATGCGATGGAGTGGTTTGATTTTGGAATTTATTCATTTTTGGCAGTTACGATGGGAAGGGTGTTTTTTCCGGAGATTGACCCATCTTTTCAATTAATATACGCGTTTGCCACGTTTGCGGTGGCATTTATCGCTCGTCCGCTCGGCGGGATGTTCTTTGGGATGCTTGGTGACCGGATAGGCAGGAAGAACGTGCTGGCCATTACGATGATCCTGATGGCGGCTTCCACACTCATCATCGGCTTGATCCCAGGCTTTGCAGCGATTGGGATAACAGCCCAAATTTTACTATTATCTGCGAGGCTTGTGCAAGGTTTTTCAACCGGCGGGGAATATGCCGGGGCTATGACCTACATAACTGAAACAACTCCTGATAAAAAACGCAGCTTCATGGCCAGCGGCCTCGAAGTTGGAACACTGGTCGGCTTTATTGCCGGCGCCGGGCTTGTTACGCTGCTGACCTTTATGCTTGGCAGTGAGGCGATGACGGCATGGGGCTGGAGGATTCCGTTCTTCATTGCCGCCCCGCTTGGAATCATCGGCTTCTACTTCCGCAATCATTTAGGTGAAACGCCTGCATTTGAGGCGATGAATGAATCAATTGAAGAGAAAAAGAAGGAAAGTGTAACGCTAAAAGAGATTTTTGCCGGACATTGGAGAGCGTTATTGACTTGTACGGCGATTGTTATTTTCTACAATGTCATGAGCTATACCGTGCTGACTTATATGCCGTCTTATATGTCAGAAGAGCTGGGGTACAGTGAAGGCAAAGGGCTCCTGCTGCTTGTTATTGTCATGATCGTCATGATCCCGATGGTATTGGCAATGGGGCATTTGAGCGACAAATTCGGCCGGAACCGTGTCCTGAAAGCAGGCTTGATTGGCGCAGTTGTCCTAAGCATCCCTGCTTTCATGCTTGTCCGTTCCGGCAGTACATCTGGCGCGTTCTTCGGATTGCTGATTCTCGGCATGCTGCTGACGACTATGCAGGGATCATTGCCGGCAACGCTGCCATCGCTGTTTTATACAAAAGTGCGCTATGGGGCACTGGCGATTACGTATAATACAGCAACGTCCCTGTTCGGAGGCACGACACCGCTGCTGGTCGCATGGCTGGTGAGCGTAACCGGCAATAATATGGTGCCGGCTTATTACCTGATGGGCATGTGCCTGTTCGGCATCATCATCGTTACCCTGTTTGTAAGAGAGACAGCCGGCCGTTCGCTTCGCGGCTCAGCACCGGTTGTTGAACGCCAGAGCGAGGTGAAGGAAGTCCTTAAGAATCCGGAGAGGGCTTACTGGTGGAAGAATGAAGGAAGAGCTGCCAGGAAAGGTGCTTTGGGTAAAGGGTTGCTGACTGGATTGTTGAATAAGCATTAGAAAAAGGTGCCTGACTCTAAACGCATACACGCTGTGCTGATGGAGTCAGGCATTTTTTTAATAAGGAGGGTGCAAGGTGAAAACCATTTCTTTGCGATTGGTATTTATCATAGTAGGGGCTTTGCTTGGGGGGCTCATTGTATATCTTATAAACGGGGAATTTCCATTGGGTGTCTTAGCAGGCTTTGCGGCCGGTTCGGTAATTATCCTTGTTTTAGCTGTATACAAAAGAAAGAAACGGGATACCTGAGACATGCGGAAAGGTTTGCTGCCCCTCTTTTCAGGAACCAAAAAAAGGTACCTTATCCCTGTATGGAAAGGCACCTCACTTATTCCAATAAGCCTTTGCTTCTTTCTCCAGCACCTTTAACCGTTTGTAGTAATCTGGAAACTCGTTAAGGTGGGCGAGGGCAATTTTTCCCGTGATGAGAGGGTCGTCGCCTGTTACATTCGTTTGGCTTGAGATTCTTCCGTGTTCGAGCTCTGTATTTACCCCTAGCCATAACTCATTCAAATCGAATCGGCTTGTTTGAAAATCGATTCCCAGCAGCAAAGCAATTGCGGCGGCTTCCTCTTTGGAAAAGGTCTTTTGCCTGGCAGCATTGTATGGATAGGTATATCGCACATCATGCCTATTGCTATTGATGATACGGTTATGGGAAGGGTAATTAAAATAGTACAATACGCATCGCTCCTAAAGGTGGATTACGTTAGGCTACTTATGAATATTCCTTTTAAGAGCGGGAAGTGTCTGTCCCTCTTACTTTAGCTTTTAATGGAAGCGGGGCAGGTACTGTAAAATCATCCCCTGCTGAACCCGCCTTCAGAATGGATGATCTGCCCGGTTATCCATCCGGCTTCATCGCTTGCCAGGAAGGCAATTAGCCTTGCGGTGTCATCTGGTGTGCCAATCCGGCCCATCGGAAACCTTGGAAGGAGGTGATTTCTGATATCATCTGTCATCCACGTCGAATCGGTTGGGCCTGGGTTAACAGCATTGACGGTGATCCCAAGTGGCGCAAGCTCTTGAGCTAATGACCGCGTAAAAGCAGAGATTGCTCCTTTGGTCGCTGCATAGGCCAGTTCCCCCGGCATTGGTCCTAAGTCCTGTCCGGATGTCATATTAATGATTCGTCCAAAAGGTGATTCCGACTGATTAAATTGGCGGGCAAATTCAGCACTTAAAAGAAAGGTGGACCTCATATTGACTGCGTAATGAAGGTCAAGTGTGCTGGCATCTAGTGTTTTATAATCGTTATTAATAGAATGAGCGGCATTATTAACCAGGATGGACGGAGTGCCCAATCGGCGTGCAGCTTCTTCATAAATCGCAAATGCCGCATTTGCATCTGATAGATCAACCTTCATAGCCTCACAGTGTACCCCATTATCGGCAAGTTCCACCCGAAATTGTTCAATCCACTCAGTGTCTGAACGCCAGTGTGTAAAAAATATATCAATATCCTGTGAAGCCAGCTTGCGGCAAATCGCTGTACCAATTTCATTATCACTGCTCGCACCAGTAACCAGTGCAATTTTTCTTTGAGAATGACTCATTGTATTTACCTCCCGGTATAGAGGGCGATCGGATGCCGGCATTGTAGATATTAATTCCTCATAGCTGCAGATATAGCAGATGTGCCCGTCATTAATCTCTTTTGACTTTTTATAAAAATGTATAAATAGACTGTTCATGGATGTCTCTATAGCTATAGATGTTTATATCATGAGCCAGCAATGACTATTCCACTAAACAGTGATAAATGCCCGAAATTCAATTGACTAATTTTTTCAAACAAATCGATTCCTCCCTGATAGCATCCCAAACACCATCACTATAACGGAAATGCCGATTAGCGTAGTTAGCGGCATTGTCCATGAATGAGTCAGGTCAAATAAATACCCGATGAACAGCGGTCCGATGGAGGCAAGGATATAGCCGGTCGATTGGGCCATGCCCGATAACTCAGCAGCCTGCCTGCCACTCCTGGCCCGCAGTCCTATGTAGCTGAGGGCGAGCGGGAAACTGCCGCCAAGAGCGATTCCAATCAGGATGATGCTGATAATCAAGAGCGGGTAGGTGGAACCGAACAGCAGTCCGCAGTAGCCGGCTGCCGCACAAAGGCTTAGTGCGAAGGCAATCCAGACTTGTGATTGATATCTGCCTGCAAGCACAGGGATGAAAAAGCTTGCAGGCAGTCCTACCAGCTGTGTGAAAGACAGCAGCCATCCTGCCGTTGCGATGCTGATTCCATGGCTGTGCAGGATTTCCGGAAGCCAGGAGATTGTCACATAAAACAAGGAAGACTGAAATCCCATGAAAAGCGCGAGCTGCCAGGCTAGAGGTGTCTTCCATATTTGCCTGGAAGCTGTTCCGGGATTTGGCATGACGGTGCCGGGATTGCTTTGATGGGATCTGAAAAGGAAAAGCCACACAGTGAATGCTGCAATTACCGGAATGGCCCATACCGCCTGGGCGCCCTGCCAGCCAAGATCGGCATCAACAGCCAGTGGAACACTTACCCCTGATGCGAGAGAAGCGATCAATCCCATGGAGGTGGTATACACACTTGTCATCAAGCCGAATTTATTGGGAAACTTATCTTTTACAACAGCAGGCAAAAGAACATTGCCGATAGCGATTCCCAATCCTGCGAGGAAAGTACCTGCGAAAAGAAAAAAGGCCATCGGAATTGAGCGGATGGCAATGCCGGTGAAAAGGGACAGCAGCCCTATCAGCAGTGTCCGCTCATTAGTCAGCTTCAGAGCAATCTTTGGCACCAGGGGAGACATGAACGCAAAAACGAGGAGCGGCAGGCTCATCAGCAGACCTGAACTCCAGTGCGCCAGCCCGATATCATCCTGTATGATTCCCACCAGCGGTCCTAAAGACGTAATGGCCGGCCGGAGATTAAATGCGACTAGAACGATCCCCGCAATGAATAAATACTGTTTTGCTGGATCCATTTTGGCTTTAGGATTCAGCTTCTCCATAAAACATTCCTTCTCTCATACCCATTTTTTCTCAAGTATAGCATAGCGGGAAGGTGATTGACCGGATAGGAAGGTTGATTAATTCGAAGTTTCTGACAATGTTTCACGTGGAACAAGTTTTTACGTTTTTTCAAAATAAAGGGATATGGTGATTTGGCGCAATGAAACCTCCGCACTGGAAGGAAATAACCTGCTATCACACGCCAAAAAAGGCCATCCTAAAACAGATAATAAAGATGAATATTGGACCGAAGTCATTTACAATAGAGTGGATTAGAAATAAGATATAACATCAAAAACAAATAGCGAAAAGAAGAGGAATGAGGCAACGATGTCAGTCAAGACAAATGGTTTTCGAATAGAGAAGGACTTTCTGGGGTCAAAAGAGGTTCCTGCACATGCGTACTATGGGATCCAGACACTGCGTGCGGTGGAGAATTTCCCGATTACCGGCTACCGGATCCATCCTGAGCTGATCAAGGCGATGGCGATGGTGAAGAAGGCAGCGGCAATGGCGAATGTGGAGGTCAAGGCTCTTTACTCAGGCATTGGCGACGCGGTTGTCCAGGCGGCAGATGAAATGCTTGCAGGCAACTGGCATGATCAAGTGATTGTCGATCCGATCCAGGGGGGAGCAGGGACTTCTTTTAATATGAACATGAATGAAGTGCTGGCAAACCGGGCGCTTGAAATCATGGGCAGGGAAAAAGGGGACTATCCATACTGCAGCCCGAACACCCATGTGAATATGTCACAGTCTACAAACGATTCCTTCCCGACAGCAATGCATATATCCATCCTCAAGGTGCTCGAGCAGCTGATTGATTCTATGGAGAACATGCATAAGGCATTTATGGCCAAAGCTGATCAGTTTAACCATGTGATCAAGATGGGCCGGACACATCTGCAGGATGCTGTGCCAATCAGGCTTGGGCAGGAGTTTGAAGCTTACAGCCGCGTGATTGAACGCGATATCAAGCGCATCAAGCAATCAAGGCAGCATTTATATGAATTGAATATGGGAGCGACAGCAGTCGGCACAGGCTTGAACGCACAGCCCCGCTACATTGAATTAGTGGTCGAATATTTGGCTGATATCAGCGGCCTGCCGTTCAAGGGGGCAGAGCATCTGGTCGATGCCACTCAGAATACAGATTCATATACAGAGGTCTCCAGCGCGCTGAAAATCTGTATGATCAATATGTCTAAAATTGCAAATGACCTGCGCCTGATGGCTTCCGGCCCTAGAGCGGGACTCGGGGAAATCTCTCTGCCGGCAAGGCAGCCGGGTTCATCCATCATGCCAGGCAAGGTTAATCCGGTTATGCCGGAGCTGATCAACCAGACTGCATTTCAGGTAATCGGCAACGACCAAACCATTTCGCTGGCCTCTGAAGCCGGACAGCTGGAACTGAATGTCATGGAGCCGGTGCTGATCTTCAACCTGCTGCAGTCAATCACGATCATGACCAACGCATTCAACTCATTCACTGACCACTGCGTCAAAGGAATCGAAGCGAATGAAGACCGGATGAAGCAATATGTAGAAAAAAGCGTCGGCATCATTACGGCCGTCAACCCGCATATCGGCTATGAAGTCGCTGCCAGGATCGCCAGAGAAGCGATACTGAACGGCGCTCCTGTCAGGGAACTTTGCCTGCAGTACGATGTGCTGACTGAAGAAGAGCTTGACCTGATTCTTGATCCGTATGAGATGACACACCCAGGCATCGCCGGAGCTGCTTTATTAGATAGAGACTAAAAAGTCAGGGAGAGATGAAAATGGAAATCGGAATCAGTACATTTGTGGAAACGACCCCTGACGTTAAAACGGGAGAAACCGCCAGCCATGCCCAGCGCCTCCGTGAGGTAGTCGAGGAAATCATCCTGGCCGATGAAGTCGGCTTGGACGTATTCGGCGTCGGTGAGCATCACAGAAAGGACTATGCCGCTTCTTCACCTGCCGTCGTCCTGGCGGCTGCTGCGCCGCAGACTAAGAAAATCCGCCTAACGAGTGCTGTCACCGTCCTGTCGTCTGCCGATCCAGTCCGCGTCTTTCAGGACTTTGCTACACTTGACGGCATCTCCAATGGCCGGGCAGAAATTATGGCCGGACGCGGTTCATTCATTGAATCATTCCCGCTGTTTGGCTATGATCTGCAGGATTATAATGAGCTTTTTGATGAAAAGCTGGGCCTGCTTCTGGCACTGCAAAAATCTGAAAAAGTGACATGGGCAGGAAACCACCGTCCGGCAATTGAAAATCTTGGCGTGTATCCGCGACCGGTCCAGGATCCATTGCCGATCTGGATCGGAAGCGGAGGCAGCAGTGATTCTGTCATCCGTGCCGGACTTCTGGGACTGCCGCTTGTCCTCGCGATCATTGGCGGGCGCCCGGTGCAGTTTGCTCCGCTCGTACAGCTGTACTACAGGGCTGCAGCACAAGCCGGGCATGACATTTCCAAGCTCCAGGTAGCTTCCCATTCTCATGGATTCGTGGCTGAAAGCAATGAAGAGGCAGCGGACAAGTTCTTCCCTCCGACCCAGCAGGCGATGAACGTCCTTGGCAGGGAACGGGGCTGGGGCCATTATGACCGTGTAGCCTTTGATGCGGCACGCAGCTTTGAAGGCGCCCTGTACGCAGGAGATCCAGAAACCGTTGCAAAAAAAATCATCGACCTTCGAAAGAACGTCGGCATTACCAGGTTCATGCACCATGTGCCAGTCGGCAGCATGCCGCATGAAGATGTCATGAAAAGCATTGAATTGCTGGGCAAGGAAGTCGCACCGATTGTGCGTGAGGAAATTGCCAAGTGGGAAGCAGAGCAGAAATAGAAATAGCGGAATCGGCAGAGGGACAGGTTTTTTGTCCCTCTGTTCATTATTTAGGCTGTGTTTCGAAGTGGTCATATAAAGTGGCTCTATACTAAATGTTGGGGTTCCTACACAAATTGAGACATAAAAAATGCACGTAATCATCCAGTCTTTTATACTTGAATTGTCGAGAAACAAGTATAGATTGGAGATACGTGCATAATGAATTCTAACATAAAATTGCCTGGATTTGAAGAAGTAGTGGTTCTATCAATGGAGGAAGTGGAAGAGAAGCTCCGCATACATGTAGAGATGCCTGTTAAAGCCCATGTTTGTCCGGTTTGTGGGACATCAACGGGGAAAATCCACGACTATCGGATACAGAAAATTAAGCATTTAAAGCTATTTGAAAGACAGACGCTGCTCTTCTATAAGAAGCGCCGCTATGCTTGTCAGTGTGGAAAGAAGTTTTCGGAAA
>NZ_JAIVAP010000014.1 GCF_020171945.1 Bacillus infantis
TGATAAGCACGAGTCTCTTTCTGTACAACCTTCTTGGCAAACTTCCTCTTGTTTGCACTTGCTTTTACATGAGTGGAATCAACAAATACGTGCTCAGGTTTGATCAGTCCTTTGGTGGAAGCTTCATCTAGAATCCTGTAAAAGATCAGTTCAAAAAGGTCACTATCTTTGAAACGTCTCTCATAATTCTTGCCGAATGTTGAGAAATGAGGGACCTTATCATAGAAACCAAAGCCAAGGAACCAGCGATAAGCCATATTTGTTTCTATTTCTTCAATGGTTTTGCGCATGGAACGGATGCCGAATAGGTATTGGATGAACGTCATTTTTATCAATACGACCGGGTCAATACTTGGGCGGCCGACTTCTGAGTACATATCTTTCACAAGTGGATAGATAAATGAAAAATCAATCGCAGCCTCTACCTTGCGAACCAGATGGTTCGAGGGTACAAGTTGGTCAAGAGCAATCATTTCAATTTGATCCCGTTGGATTGAATTATTCTTAGTCAGCATTTTTTTCACCTCAAGCATTGGTATATCTTATATTTTATAAAAAAATAGACTGTAGGCAAACCCGAATTTCTTCGAGTTTGTCTACAGTCTGAGATTGGATACAAGTATCCAATCCTATCATTCAGGAAAGCTGCTCCTTTACAAAAGCAAGCGCCTCTTCAACATGGCCCTTCACTTTGACTTTCCTCCATTCCTTCACCAAATTCCCTTCTTTATCAATGATGAAGGTGGATCTTTCAATCCCCATATACTCTTTGCCAAAATTCTTCTTCAGCTTCCAGACATCATACGCTTCGGCAGCTTTATGCTCTTCATCTGACAGCAGGATGAATGGCAGTCCATATTTTTCAATAAATTTCCCGTGCCTGCCCGCCGGGTCAGGGCTTATACCGATGATCACAGCATCCGCCCCCTGGAATTCCTCATGCTTGTCCCTGAAATCGCATGCTTCTGTCGTGCACCCTGGCGTCATATCCTTAGGGTAGAAATACAGGACCACATTTTTGCCCCGGAAATCCGACAGCCTTACCGGCTTTTCATCTGCCCCAGGCAGTTCAAACTCCGGAGCCTGTTTTCCAAGTTCAATCTGCATACTAATCCCTCCATCGATGTTATAACATAAGCCTATCCAAAATCTGAGTCAAACACAAATTCGGGATGCTGTCAGGGCTCTCTGTCGAATACCGCCCTCGCTACAAATGCTGCAGGAATTGTGTAGCCGATCAGTGCCTCAAGGACGGCGATCATCCTGCCGATCCCTACAGGGGAAATATCGCCATAGCCTACTGAAAAAAGGGTAACAGCACTGAAGTAGAAGCCTGTCTCCAGCCTTTGAAAAAATGTTCCTCCTTCCGCTCCCGCGCTTTCCCGGAGAACCTGGGTACCGTTCTGCTCTATTAAAACGTAAATAAGCCCAAAGCCAATCATGACCGTCACATATATAAAAGCCAGATACAGAAAGTTTTCAAACGAGACTCTTTTTCCGCGGATCTTATGGGGGATAAACAATGTCCGCAGACTCATTAATACACAGAAGGCAATCAATATCAGCGAAAGATAAAAGACCAAATCAGACCCTCTTCTCCTTTATACTCCCTAGATTTATACGCTTTAAACAGGGTCTGTATGCCGGCTTGTCTTTTTAAGTGCAGTTTCAGGGAAAAAGAAAACAGCAGCCAGGAATAGAGTTTCAGTATGCGCCCATAGTCGGAATAAAAAAACAGCACCCATTAAGAGAGTACTGTTTTTGCATTCTAGTTTCCCGCACCGCGGTATTTCTTCACGCCCTGATTCCAGACGATGATGGACAGGCAGAAGAATACCAGACCGATGACTGGCGTCAGGAAAGAATAGGCAAGCCATTCATGCTTTCCAAGAAAATAGGCCGCCGGATAGACACCGACAAATGCGAACGGGAGAATCCAGGTAAGCACAAAGCGGATGGCGCCATTGTATATGTCCACCGGGTATCTTCCATAATTCCCGATATTGTACATCATCGGCATGATGGAAGTTCTTGCGTCCGCCCAAAAGCTGATGCATGCAATCAGGACAAAGATCCCGGCATAAACCATAACACCGCCGAGCACAAGCAGGATAAACAAGAACGGGTCATACCAGCTTATGCTCAGTCCAAGCTGTTCACCCGCATAAAACATAATGACCAGTCCAGTTACAGCTCCAAACAGCGATTCCAGCTCCATCCTTTCCAGGACGATTTGGAACAGACTATGAACAGGCCTGGTCAGGATCCTGTCAAACTCCCCTTTTACGATATAACGTTCATTAAAGTCCCAAATATTGAAAAAGGAAGAAAACAGGGCATATGGAACAAGAAAGAATCCATAGATAAAAATAATTTCATCCCTGTTCCAGCCGCTTAAATAGCTGGTATGGCCGAAGACAACCAGAATAAAGATCAAATTGACTGCCTGAAACAGCAAATCGGATACAACCTCAACTGCCAAATCTGCCCGATACTCCAGCCTTGTTTTCATATACTGAGACACATATTGGAAAAAAATCGAAATATAAAACAAGCTGTTACCCTCCTTGAATGACCATCTGCTTTTTCGCCGCGGTCCAAAGTGCCTGTATCGGAATGATGAGGATCAGCACCCATACTCCCTGAAGGAGCAGACCATTGATAGCTTCTCCATGTGAGAAGCCATTGGTGAAAATCATGCTTGGAATATAGCTGATGCCCTGGAATGGCAGGAATTTCAAGATATCCTGCGCCCAGACAGGGAAAAAGGAAAGAGGGATCAGCAGCCCGGAAAAAAGATCGATTACAACGCGCTTGGCCCTGATTAAGCCTGTATTATTATATAAGAAAAAAGTCGTAATCCCTGTCAGCAGATTTAATTGGGTATTGATCAAGAAGCTGAGCAGAATGGATACTGAAAACAGCAGCCAGGTGGCAGGGTCTGCCGAAAATTCAAGCGGGAAGATAAGGGCCACGATGACCATCCCGGGAACAGAGAAAAAGAACAAACGGAAAATACCTTCCCCCAGCCCCTGCATGGTCTTCATGCCAAGATAATTGTATGGCCTTATCAGCTCAACCGCTACCTTTCCTTCCTTTATTTCTGCAGCCATTTCCCGGTCGATATTATTGAAATAAAAGGCCCTCGCCATCCAGGCAACAGCTACATAAGTGGTCATCTGCAGGACGGAAAGGCCCTCAATGCTCTCTTTCCCTCCATAAATAGCAGTCCATAAAAAATAATAAGCGCCGATATTAATGCTGTATATCAGAATGCCTGTATAATAATTCGTCCGGTAGGCGAGCATCATTAAAAAACGGATCCGGATCATTTCTACATACTTATCCATTGCTGCCTCCTTATGCCATGCCTTTATCGTATATATTGCGGATGATTTCTTCGGTTGATGTCTCCATGATTTTAATATCCCTGACCTTGTAGGCCGATACTGCCCTTGCAATCAGCGCAGAAATGACTTCCTCTTTATCCTCCGTAAAGGCAGTAAATGCTTCGTCCTCTCCATTTCTCTGCCAGTCAACGGGGAGATCGGCCGTAAGCTCTTCCAGGGCCCCCAATTCTGCCTGTTCAAGAAATTCAAACCGTATTTCCTTTCCTTCAGCCCAGGTTTCCTTCAGGCTCTGCAAAGCACCATCGTATATGATGCGGCCTTCATCAAGCATGACAACCCGCTCGCAAAGCGCTTCAATGTCAGAAATGTCATGGGTGGTCAAAAGAATCGTCGTATTGTATTTCTGGTTGATTTCTTTTAGAAACTCACGGATTTTCAGCTTAACCAGGACATCGAGGCCGATCGTCGGCTCATCGAGAAATATCAGCGGCGGATTATGGATAAGGGCCGCCGCCAGCTCGCAGCGCATTCTCTGCCCAAGTGAAAGCTTGCGTACCGGCTTATCCAGGAGCGGTCCGATATCAAGCGTCCTGATTACATGGTCCATATGGCTGGCATAATCCTCATCAGATACTTTATAAACCTTTTTTAAAAGCCGGAACGATTCCTGAACGGCAATATCCCACCACAGCTGGGATCTCTGCCCGAACACAACCCCGATCGTCTGGACAAATCTCTCCCGGTCCCTGTGCGGATTCATCCCATTGACAGTCACCTCACCGGCAGTCGGCTCCAGGATGCCGGTCAGCATCTTAATGGTCGTCGACTTTCCCGCTCCGTTTTCTCCTATGTAGCCAACCATTTCTCCTTGCCTTACTTGAAAGCTGATATCGTTGACAGCAGGGACAATCTTATAATTTCGCGTAAACAGATCACGGAAGGCCCCTTTAAGGCCGGCCCTGCTTGAATAGGCCTTAAACTCCTTGCGCAGGCCATTTACAATGATGGCATCCTTCATGTTTTCCTCCAGTTCAATCCCTTTTTTACAAGGGCATATATTTCAAAACATTCAAGGCATCCAGCCCTCTCTCAAAGCCGGCGCCCCAAGAACTCATTTTAGCCAAAGGAGATCTTTTATACAAATAGCCTGCACGCATCTTTGCAGGCTGATTCCCATTTGGCGTCCTTCCCGGGCGTTATCTCCACCAGCCGGGCTTTACGGGCAGTTTAGCCTCGCACCCCTCCCTTTTTCCTAACTTTCTTACTATAAGCGCGGGGCTATTACTGCCCGTTAAACTGCGGCATTGGGAAACTTCCCCTTGGACGCTCTTACCAAGGGGTTAGTTGAACCAGCCGGGCTTTACGGGCAGTTTAGCCTCGCACCCCTTCCTTTTTCCTAACTTTCTTACTATAAGCGCGGGGCTATTACTGCCCGTTAAACTGCGGCATTGGGAAACTTCCCCCTGGTGTTCTTCCCAGGGGGTTAGTTGAACCAGCCGGGCTTTACGGGCAGTTTAGCCTCGCACCCCTTCCTTTTTCCTAACTTTCTTACTATAAGCGCGGGGCTATTACTGCCCGTTAAACTGCGGTAATATAAAGGAGGAATCACGCCTTAAGGAGGAAGAAAATGAATTTCTCGAATTCAGAACGCATACATGAAGAAGCACTGAAACATATTGTGGGCGGAGTTAACAGCCCTTCCCGCTCTTATAAAGCAGTTGGCGGCGGAGCTCCGGTTGTGATGGAGCGCGCGCAGGGAGCTTACTTCTGGGATGTCGACGGAAATCAATATATCGATTATCTGGCTGCGTATGGCCCCATCATCACCGGCCATGCACATCCTCACATTACAGAAGCGATCAAAAGAGCAGCCGAAACAGGGGTCCTGTACGGAACACCTACCCCGCACGAAGTAAAATTCGCCAAGATGCTGAAGGAAGCGATGCCGGGCATGGAAAAGATCCGCTTCGTCAATTCAGGCACTGAGGCCGTCATGACCACGATCCGTGTGGCACGGGCCTACACTGGAAAAGACAAAATCATTAAATTTGCCGGATGCTACCATGGCCATTCCGACCTTGTCCTTGTAGCGGCAGGCTCGGGGCCATCCACACTTGGAACGCCGGATTCTGCCGGCGTGCCGAAAAGCATCGCCCAGGAAGTGATCACTGTCCCATTCAATGATATTGAACCATTTAAAGAAGCGATGGAAAAATGGGGAGACGAGATTGCAGCCGTGCTGGTTGAACCGATTGTAGGAAATTTCGGCATAGTTGAACCAAAAGAAGGCTTCCTGGAGCAAATCATCGAAATCGCCCATGCAGCAGGCTCCCTCGTCATATATGATGAAGTCATCACAGCCTTCCGCTTTATGTATGGCGGTGCCCAGGATATGCTTGGCGTTCAGCCTGACCTGACAGCGATGGGCAAAATCATTGGCGGCGGGCTTCCGATCGGTGCCTACGGCGGCAAACTGGAAATCATGGAAAAGGTAGCTCCATTAGGCCCAGCCTACCAGGCAGGGACAATGGCAGGAAACCCGGCTTCCATTCTTTCCGGAATCGCCTGCCTTGAAGTCCTTAAACAGGATGGAATCTATGAATATCTTGACAGGCTTGGCCAAATGCTTGAAGAAGGCATACTGGCAGCAGCGGCTGAGCATGGGATCCAGATCACCATCAATCGCCTGAAAGGTGCGCTGACCATCTACTTTACGGAAGAAAAAGTAGAAAACTATGAGCAGGCAGAAAACACAGATGGCGAGACTTTTGCGCGTTTCTTCAAGCTGATGCTTGAACAGGGGATCAACCTGGCGCCTTCCAAGTATGAGGCCTGGTTTGTAACCATTGCCCATACCGAAGAAGATATAGACGCTACTCTCCATGCAGTCAACCATGTATTCAGCATAATGAGCGGAGAATAATTATACAGTTTTTTATGCATAAAAGGAGCCTTTAGCGGCTCCTTTTTTAATATAACCAACATTGAAAACGTTTACAAAACAAGATGTTTTATTAAAAAATCCATATTCCTCTGCCCACTCGCCATCCAGAGTTTTGTATAATTAATTGATTTCTGAAAATTCTTATGATATGATAAAAATACTAATTTTCTAAAAACTCACTTTTGTATCTCATGTTTTTTTGAAAAATGTAGACCCACCCTGTCTTATTTTCCCCTTATATGTTTCCTCGAAACAATGAACCTTACAAAATTTCATTTTGTATACAGAATAAATCTTATAGGAGGTGAACCGGCTTGGCAATTTGCTGAAGCCGTATTTATGACACAAACTTGGAGCCCATCCCTTTTCACTGAATTTAACCGCCAGGAGCATGATGCCTGCGGGATTGTAGCCGCAATGGAAAAGAATAAAATCCCTTCAAGGGAGAATATCTTCAGCTGCATCGATGCTCTTGTCACGATGAATCACCGCGCGGGTTTTATTAATGGAGAAGGTGACGGCGTCGGGATCCATATTGATATCCCGCGCGAGCTATGGAAGCAGAAGCTTTCTGATGCCGGTGCCGATCCTGAGGCAGCCTCCCGCGAAGGATTTGCCGTCGGCCATGTTTTCATGTCAAGAAATGAAAAAAGCTCAAGCATTAAAGCCAGTCTTGCAGAAAAATTAGTAGATGCAGGCTTTGACATCCTATTTGAATCAGACGAAGTGACAAATTCTTCAGCCCTTGGGCCGATTGCCATCCAGGAAAACCCTATATTCTGGCAGTTTGCCATTTTATCAGAATTGGAGGGCCAGCCTCTTACTGAAAAGTTATTTAACCTTATTATTAATTTCGAAGAGGATGAGCATGTCCATGTCGCCTCTCTGAGCCAGCACCACGCTGTCTATAAAGTGATGGGCGCAGGGGATATCCTGCCCAAATATTATCATGACCTTGCGAACCCGCTTGCCGCATCGACAATGACGCTTGGCCACAACAGATATTCTACCAATACACTGTCCAGCTTTTTCCGTGTCCAGCCTTTCAGTGTGCTTGGGCATAACGGCGAAATCAACACGATTGCCAAGCTTCGGGATGAAGCTAAGCTTGCAGGCGTCCCGCTCGTGAAGGACGGCAGCGATTCACAGGACTTGAGCCGAACACTGGAGACGTTTATTTGCCGTGAAAATTATTCACTTTTTGAAGCGATGGATGTTATGTTCCCGCCAATTGTGAACGAAATTAAGTCTTATCCTGACCATCTCCAGGATCTATATACCTACATCCGGGAAGGCTGGGGCCATTTTGCCCAGGGTCCTGCAGGAATCATCTCCCGCTTTGCGGACGAGGCAGTATTCAGCGTGGATGCACTTGGGCTGCGCCCGCTCTGGATGCTTGAGACAGAAAGCTCTTATTTATTCTCTTCAGAACCGGGGATTATTCCTTCCAGCGAATATGTAAACGAGCCTAAGCCGCTGGCTCCGGGAGAAAAGGTCGGCCTGAAATGGAACGGGGATGTTCTTGAAGTATTTGAACAGCATGCATACCAGGAAGAGGTATACAAAAGATTCTCAAAGCGGGTGCATCTGGACGGCAGCAGGAAGCGGCTTGAAACGCCAAGGCTGCCCAAAACCATTTCGATGAATTATCCAAGCAAGATTCATAACGGCCAATATAAAGCTTTCGGCTGGGAAAGGGATCAGGTCCAGCTTGTTGAACAGATGGCTGATAAAGGCATTGAGCCGATCCGTTCTTTAGGACATGATGCACCTTTGGCAGCATTGAACCCTGAGCGGAAAAACATTGCCGACTATATAAAGGAAAGTGTGGCCGTCGTGACCAATCCGGCCATTGACCGCGACCGTGAAACAGAACATTTTTCCACCAGGACCATCATCGGGAAGCGCCCTGCCCTCTTCCATTCTGATAAGGAAGTCTCAGGGGTCACTGAACTTCAGACTCCGCTCCTGATTGAAGGAAAAGCAGGATTTGAATGTTCCGGCATCATCCAGCAGCCAAGCTATGACCAGGTGACAGAATATTACCAGGAGCAAAAGCTGACTGCCTACATCCCGATTGTGTTCAGTGAAGATGAAGGCATCCGGGAGGCCCTTGGCCGTCTGGCTGGGGATGCTGTGGCTGCTGTGAGGAGCGGGAAGTCCCTCCTCATACTGGATGATTCACAGGCACATCAGAACGGAAATCTGTGGCTCGATCCCCATTTGGCCGTATCAGCGATTGATCAGGCTCTGGTTAAGGAAGCGGTCCGCAGGGACTGTTCCATCCTGCTTCGTTCAGCTTCCATCCGGTCTTTGCATGATATCATCACCAGCTATGGACTTGGTGCAGATCTGATTTCCCCGTACTATATGTTCATGACCGTACTGGATGAATCGGCCACGCCGCTTGTAAATCTGTACACAGCACTGACAAAAGGCCTCGAAAAGGTCATTTCTACGATCGGAATCCACGAGCTGAGAGGCTATGGGCGGCTATTCTCAAGCATCGGGCTGCATGAGGAAACAGCGGAAATACTGAATATTGTAAACTTCTTCGGTTCAGGAGAGCTTTCATGCAATTTTGAAAGCATGAAGGAAGACAGCATTCAAAGAGCACAAGATTACCAGAATGAAAAAGAAAGAATCGGAAAGACCTTTCATCTTTTCCCGCGCATATGGAAAGCCATCGGCGAAGTTGCCAAAACCGGCGACTATACAGCATACGGGGAAAAAATTTCAGAACAGGAGGAGCAGAATCCGACAACGATCCGCCACCTGACTGGCTTCAAGCCGGCATCCTCCCCTGTATCGCCTTCAGAGGTGAGCCTGAATGTCGGCACGCATGATCTTCCTTTCGTCATTGCTTCAATGTCATTCGGCTCACAAAATGAGATTGCCTTCAGGGCTTATGCAGAAGGTGCAGACCGCCTGAACATGGTCAGCATGAACGGTGAAGGCGGGGAAATCAAGGATATGCTGGGCAAATATCCGAATACCCGCGGACAGCAGGTTGCATCCGGCCGGTTTGGGGTGAACGCCGAGCTGCTGAACTCATCAAACCTGCTTGAAATTAAAATCGGCCAGGGCGCGAAGCCGGGTGAAGGCGGACATCTTCCAGGCTCAAAAGTGACAGCAAAAATTGCAGAGGCGAGAAATGCCACCATTGGCTCAGATTTAATCTCGCCTTCCAATAATCATGATATCTATTCGATTGAAGATCTGGCCCAAATGATACATGAGCTCAAGA
Source organism: Bacillus infantis (assembly GCF_020171945.1). Taxonomy (GTDB): domain Bacteria; phylum Bacillota; class Bacilli; order Bacillales; family Cytobacillaceae; genus Bacillus_AB; species Bacillus_AB infantis_A. Next base: position 9,542 of record NZ_JAIVAP010000014.1, read on the forward strand.
CGGCCAATGATAAAGCCAAAGTCGCTGTAAAAGTTCCTGTCGTTCCTAATATCGGGACGATCTCGGTCGGAATCGCAAAAGCAGGGGCGGATATCATCACCCTGAGCGGTTTTGACGGGGGTACCGGCGCCGCCAGAATCCATGCGCTCCAGCATGTTGGGCTTCCGGTTGAAATCGGTGTTAAGGCCGCCCATAACGCCCTCCTTGAAGCAGGACTGCGCGACAGTGTAGAGATCTGGGCTGACGGCGGCATCAAGAGTGCATCTGATGTGCTGAAGGTCATGCTCCTCGGGGCAAACAGGATCGGATTCGGGACTCTTTCCATGCTGGCGATTGGCTGTACCACATGCCGCGGCTGCCATCTGGATACATGCCATGTCGGGATTGCGACTCAGATCGAAACAGAAGCGCAGGCAAAGGATCATGGCCTCCGCCGATTCGTACCGCGCCAATTCGACTTGGCCGTCCAGGGCATCATGAACTTATATACAGCCTTCGGAACAGAGCTCAAAGCTCTGGCAGCGGGACTTGGCATCAGGAACCTCCAGGACGCTGTCGGGCGCTCTGACCTCCTTGAGCAGGCAAAAGGAAAAGAACAGCTGGATCTGACCTACCTCCTCCGCACACTGGAGATTGGCCAATTGAGCCATCAGGAAGCAGCTGCTTCCCTCGATGCCCACCAGCTTCAGGTGGCAGTAGGCGCAGAATATCTTGATGCAAGCGTAGAGGAGCTCCATCAATCACGCGAATACCAGAGCATTACTTCAGAACAGCGCGTGCTGGGCAGCCGTGTTTCCTGCCACCGCGTCAGAAACCGGCTGGACGGATCTTATCAGAGCCTTCCGCCAGTCTCGCTTAAGTATAAGGGCGGCTCGATTCCAGGCAATGGGCTTGGAGCCTACAACAGCGCCGGCATCCATATTGAAGTGGCCGGCGGCGCGCAGGATGGCATCGGCAAGACTTCATTCGGCGGAGAGATTCTGATTTTTAAATCAAAAGGAAAGAATGGCAGCTTCTACAATGGATCAGTCGGCAAAGGGTTTGGATACGGTGCACAAAAAGGGCTCCTCGTGGCCCAGGGGAATGCTGATGCCCGTGCAGGCATCCGTCTCTCCGGTGCAGACATGATCATTGGCGGACAGCTGAAAAAGCCTCTTCCTGAAAAAGAACATGGCAACATCGGGACACATGCCAATATTAAGGGGTTTGCTTTTGAATACATGACCAATGGCAGAGGCCTTGTGCTTGGCGATCCTGGCCCATGGATCTGCGCAGGCATGACCGGCGGGGTCGTATACCTCCGCCATCAGCCGGAACTGGGGCTCACGAAGGAAGCCCTCCAGCGCAGGATCGCAAAAGGTGCAAAAGTCACCGTCTCTTCTTTGTCCTCAAAAGGGCAGGAAGATGTTCAAGAGCTTCTCGGCAATTATATAAGAATGCTCGCGGAACAAGGGCAGCACGAAGAATCTGAACAGCTGTCCAAATTGCTTGAAGACGTTGAAAACCACTTCTTCCAGGTAGTTCCTGTAAAAGAACAGGCTGACCCTTCTGTTTCTACAGAATGATGGTTGCCAAAGGCCCGCTCAACATTCTTGAGCGGGCCTTTATTTATTTCATTTTTCTTTTTTCACGCCCTGCTCAGTTGGATCATACGAGCATATTCACCATCCATATCATACAACTTTGCCGGCAATATGCCATCTTTTTTCATGTAAGCGCCTTAATGGAATTTTATCGGAGATTTATCATATTTGTCCCTTGAACTTCAAGGATAATCCCTGTATAGTACATAATTGTTTAACAATGAGCAAATCGGTTTAAAGTAAGTATAAAATAGATAATGGCTGTATTCTTGCTAAAGCAGCCATTATAAATACGAAAGGATATTATTTGCATGAAGCTTGGAGCCCGCATACTAAAAACGGGAATTGCCATCATACTGTCTTTATTTTTATCAGAAATTTTCAACCTGCCAACTCCTGTATTTGCAGGCATCGCAGCCATTTTTGCGATTCAGCCTACCATCTACAGATCGTATCTATCGGTAATCGAGCAGATCCAGGGCAATATCATCGGGGCTGTCATTGCCGTCGTCTTTGTTCTTGTTTTCGGAAACAACTATTTCATTGTCGGTCTTGCCGCCGTCATTGTCATCATTATCAACCTAAAGCTGAAGCTTGAAAAAACCATCGCCCTGTCACTGGTGACCTTGATCGCCATCATGGAGACTCCTGGTGATGACTTTGTCCAATTTGCTGTTATCCGTTTTTCGACCATCATGCTTGGGATATTATCAGCTTTTCTGGTCAATCTTGTATTCCTGCCGCCTAAATATGAAAACAAGCTGTATTATAAAATATCCAATGCGACAGAAGATATTACAAAGTGGATCAGGCTGAATGTGCGCCATGCCTCTGAGCATATGCTCTTAAAAAATGATATCGAGAAGCTGAAAGATGATGTCATCAAGCTCGATCAGCTGTACCTTATGTATAAGGAAGAACGGAATTACCTGAAAAAAGACAGCCCGGTCAAAGCGAGAAAGCTGGTCATCTACAGACAGATGATCTCGACCGTTAAAATGTCGCTTGAAACACTGAAAAGGCTGCACCGCCATGAATACGAGCTGCAGCAGATGCCAGAGGATTTCCAGAATTCTATCCAGCAGCAGCTGGACTGTCTGATACACTATCATGAGCATGTGATGCTCAAGTTCATTGGTAAAGTGAAACCTCAGGTGAGTTTTGAAGAAGGCGATATCTGCCTGGACCGCAAGGAGTTGTTCACCTTCTTCCTGGCGCAGCATAAAAACATGGAAAATGATGATGAGCAGATTATTTACCATACCATGCAGATCATCTCCGCCATCATTGAATACGATGAACAGGTCGAGCATTTGGATACATTGATTTCGAGTTTTCAGTCGTATCATAAAGAGGAAAACGAGATTAGTATAGAGGAAAACGAGGAATAGTCACAAAGAAAAGCAGCCGGATGGCTGCTTTTTTTTATGAAGGTATTTTAAACTAAGTGTGCATGCTCAATAAAGGAATGCGAATTCTGCTCCTGAACAACATAGATTTGTACTACATCTTGTGGCATGACACATATTAGGTATTTGAGGAATATTCCATCATGAAGTGTCTTTTGACTTGAGAACCTAGAAGATTGGCAATGTCAAAAAGGGTACGGAAAACAGTCCTCCGCACCCTTTTTGATTTATATGAAATTCTATAACCTGCTAAACTAATAGAAGCCCAGGGTATTACATTACTCAAACTTAAAAAAGCCTGTTGATTGCAGTGGAAGGCACGAAGACTCCTGCGGGATTGCAGCGGCAATGCTGAGACCCCGCAAGAGCTTGCTCTGAGGAGGCTCAGCGTCGCCCCGCGGAAAGCGAAGTGCCTGGAACGGAAATCAACAGCTCCATTAACGGAATAAACTATAAATATAAGCACAGACCTCCCTTTTCTTCCTAACTCTTCATCCTGGGATCCAGCGCGTCCCTCAGCCCGTCGCCCATGAGGTTGAAGCCAAGTACTGTTAGCATGATGGCGAGGCCTGGGAAGATCATTGTCCAGGGAGCCTGGATGAGATATGCCTTTGCATCTGAGAGCATTTTTCCCCACTCCGGATTTGGCGCTTCTGCCCCAAGTCCAAGGAAGCCCAATGCAGCTGCTTCGATGATGGCTGTTGCTACTGCCAGTGTTCCCTGGACGATGATTGGCCCCATGCTGTTCGGCAGGACGTGGAGGAATAAGATGCGGGCATCACTCATGCCGACTGCCTTGGCCGCCATGATATATTCCTCCTGCTTTACACTGAGCACACGGGAACGGATCAGGCGCCCAAAGTTAGGGATATTGATAATGGCAATGGCAATGAGCGCATTCCTTAAGGATGGACCCAGTACAGCTACAATCGCAATCGCCAGTAGGATGCTTGGAAACGCAAGCATGATATCAAAGAACCGGGAAATGATTGTATCCACCCACCGGCCATAATAGCCTGCAAGGATGCCAAGCAGACAGCCTGCGGCTAGTGAGCCGAGGACGGCCAGAAAGCCTACCCATAAAGAAATCCGCGCCCCATAAATTACCCGGGAAAGAATATCCCTTCCAAAGTCATCGGTTCCAAACCAATGGTCGGCCGATGGGGCCTTCAGCCGGTTTGCCAGCTGCTGCTCATTGATGCCTGTAGGGGCTATCAGCGGCGCAAATACAGCCAGGATGACAAAGAACAGAACAATAAGCGCGCCGACAACGGCCAGCTTGTTCTTCCGGAAGCTCCGCCATGCTTCAAGCCAGGGGGATTCCACCTTTTCCTCGGCCTGGACCGCAGACGGATGTACATTTTTTTCTGTTGATAATTCCATAGGCTTCTTCCCTCCTTTAGTTGTATTTGATCCTTGGATCGATTGCCGCATATAAGAGGTCGACAATCAGATTGATCATGACAAAGATGAATGCAATGACAAGGATCCCTGATTGGATGACCGGATAATCGCGGTAATTGATAGCTTCATAGATATATCTTCCGATTCCCGGCCAGCTGAAAATAGTCTCCGTCAGGATGGCACCGCCAAGAAGGAGCCCGGTCTGCAGCCCGATGATTGTCAAAACAGGGATGATGGCATTTTTCAAAGAATGCTTGTACACGACCCAGAACATCCTTAGCCCTTTGGCCCTTGCCGTACGAATGAAGTCTGAACGCATTACTTCAAGCATTGTCGAGCGCGTGATCCTGGCAATTATGGCCATGGGAATGGTCGATAATGCAAGGCTCGGAAGCACTAGATGGCGGATGACATCCCAGAACTGATCCATCCGTCCTGCAAGGAGTGTATCGATGATATAAAGATTGGTGATGGCCTCAACCGGATTTCTGACCTCTTCCCGGCCGGATGTAGGGAGCCAGTCCAAATTGATGGCAAATATCCACTGCTCCATAAGGCCAAGCCAGAAAATCGGCATTGATACGCCGATAAGTGCAAGCACCATGGCAATATAATCAAACCAGGAGTTTTGGAACCAGGCACTGATGATTCCTGCATTCACGCCGAAAAAGATCGCAATGAGCATGGCGCAGAATGAAAGTTCCATGGTAGCTGCAAGGAAAGGCCAAATTTCTCCGCTGATCGGTGCCTTCGTACGGAGCGATTCCCCCAGATCACCAGTAAACAGCCCCCCCAAATATGTAAAATATTGAATGAACCAGGGCTTATCAAGCCCAAGCTGCTCTGTCAAATCTGCCACAGCCTCTTTCGTTGCCAGCTGGCCCAGGATGATTTGGGCGGGATCTCCCGGTATGGCCCTGATCATGAAAAATACAATCAGCGACAAGCCCAATAAGACCGGTATAAGGGAAAATATTCGTTTGATCGTATATGAAAGCATGTTTTCACCTCTCTTGATGGTTGTCCAGCCGCATCAGTCCGGCTAAAAGAAAAGGGAGCCGCTATAAGGAACTCCCTTTCTTTCTATCTATCTTTCCATTTACTTTTTAAATTCCACAGAAGACAGCAGATCCGATCCTGTTGGATGCGGCTTGAATCCGGTAATGTCCGCTTTTCCTGCAAGGACAGGGTTGGAGTGGACAAGCGGGATCCATGGTGCATCATCCTTGATGATCAGCTGGGCCTGCTTATACAGCTCTTCACGCTCAGCCTGGTCTGTCAGCGTCTGTGCTTTAATCAGAAGATCGTGGACCTCCTGGTTTTTATAATAGGTATAGTTATTGGATCCGATAGTATCCTGGTCCAGAAGTACATAAAGGAAGTTGTCAGCATCCCCATTGTCCCCTGTCCAGCCGAGAAGGAAGGAATCCGCTTCCCCTTTATTGGCTTTGTCGAGGTAAGTTCCCCATTCATAGGATACGATTTTCGCCTTTACGCCAACATCAGCAAAGTTGGCCTGGATGGCTTCGGCCACCTTTTGCCCGTCCGGCATATATGGACGTGCAACCGGCATTGCCCAAAGCTCCATCTCAAATCCATCTTCATAGCCAGCTTCCTTCAGAAGCTCCTTCGCTTTTTCAGGATTGAATTCATAATCCTGCACCTCATCATTATAGCCCGCAATTCCAGGCGGCATAGGGTTCTTCGCCGGCTCTGCATATCCGGAATAGAAGGCATCGATGAGTGCCTGCTTATCCACCGCATAGTTCAGCGCCTGTCGGACCTTCTTATCCTTCAGCGGGCCGCGTGTATTGGTAAGCCCAAGATAGCCGACATTCATGGACGGACGGTCAAACAGCTGCAGATCTGCATTTCCTTCAATTTGCCCTACATCACTGAAGCTTACGCCGTCAATCAGGTCAACCTCGCCTGTAGATAAAGCATTCAGCCTTGCTGAGTTTTCAGGGATAACCCTGAAAATGACTGAGTCAAGCTTTGGCAGGCCTTCCTGCCAGTAATCCGGGTTCTTCTCAATGACGACACGGTCGTTCCGTTTCCATTCTTTGAACTTGAAAGGCCCTGTTCCGACAGGGTTGTCAGTGAATTTATCGCCGGCCTTTTCAACTGCAGCAGGACTCGCGATACCAAATGGCGACATCGCCAGGTTTTTCAGGAATGGAGCGATCGGCCTGCTTAATGTAAATTCGACTGTATAATCATCAACGGCTTTTACCTCTGTAAGCACATCGCCAAATTGAGAGGCATAATAATAGAATTCTTCTTTATTGCCTGCTTTCCAGCGATTGAAGTTGAAGACGACTGCCTCTGCATTGAAATCTGTCCCGTCATGGAACTTGACTCCCTCGCGAAGCTTGAGCGTATGCTTCAGCCCGTCTTCACTTTCCTCCCATTCAGTTGCAAGGCCAGGCTGGATTTCTGTATCCTGCTCGCCAAAGTTGATCAAGGTTTCAAAAATATTGACCGTAACCTTGAAGGATTCGCCTTCGGTTGTAATCGCCGGGTCCAGAGCATCAGAGTCCCCGCTTCGCCCGAAGACAAGTGTTCCGCCGGCGGCTGTTTCACCGCCCGCATCTGAACCGGAATCCTTCTCGCCTTCATCTGTGCCGCTTGACTGGCTGCCTGTGCAGCCTGCAAGCCCCAATGACAGAAGCAGGGCAAAAACCAACATTAAAAGACCATTGCGCTTCTTCATACTTTTCCCCCTTTTAATTTCTTTCTTTTATCATGCATGCACCCTGGCACTAGTGTATAAGTGGCAGGCTGCAAAATGACCCTCTTCAATTTCTTCCAGCTGCGGCCGCTCGACCGTGCAGATTTCCATGCACTCCCGGCACCTTGTATGGAACGCGCAGCCTTTTGGCGGGTTCGCCGGGCTCGGGATATCCCCGCTTAAAAGCTCAGCTTCCTTGCGCAGATCAGGATCCGGGACCGGCACTGCGTCGAGAAGGGCAGCAGTATAAGGATGCAGGGGCTTATCATACAGCTTTTCAGCTGTCGTGATTTCTACCAGCCTCCCAAGATACATCACTCCCACCCTGTCGCTGATATGCCTGACAACACCGAGATCATGGGCTATGAAAATATAAGTCAGCTGAAATTCCTTCTGCAGGTCTTCAAGCAGGTTGAGCACCTGTGACTGGATAGAAACATCGAGCGCAGAGACCGGCTCATCCGCAATGATCAGCTTCGGCCTGGTCATCAATGCCCTGGCAATCCCGATCCTCTGCCTTTGCCCGCCGCTGAACTGGTGAGGATATCTTTTTGCATGCCAGCTGCTCAATCCGACGACTTCGAGCATCTCTTTTACCCTTTGCTTCCGCTCTTTCTTATCCCCCATCCCGTGGACGATCAGCGGCTCCTCAAGGATTTTTTCGACTGTATGGCGGGGGTTCAGGGAAGCAAACGGATCCTGGAATACCATCTGCATTTCCTTGCGCATCTTCCTCATTTCCGAATCGTTCAGTCCTGTCAGTTCTTTCCCTTCAAACAGCACCTTTCCTTCGGTTGGTTCGATCAGCCTCATCAGCATCCTGCCGGTCGTTGACTTACCGCAGCCGCTTTCCCCTACAATCCCGAGTGTTTCCCCTTTATTGACATAAAAGCTGACATCATCAACGGCCTTTACATCTCCGGTCTTCTTGCCAAAAAGGCCGCCTGTTATCGGAAAATACTTTTTAAGCTGATTGACCTCAAGCAGAACTTCCGCCATTGGCTGCACCTCCTGATTCATCATGAAGAAAGCATCTTACCGTATGCACCGGAGAATTTCCCTGGTACAGCTCCGGCGTTTCGGACAGGCAGCGGTCATGGACAAATTCGCATCTTGCCGCAAAGCGGCAGCCATGCTTGACTGAGCCGGGCTTTGGGACATTTCCCGGTATCGAGTACAGCCTGTCCTTCCTCTCCCTTATATCGGGGACTGACTGGAGAAGCCCGATTGTATATGGGTGCTTGGCATTTTTGAAGATTTCCCTGACAGGCGCTTCCTCAACTACCTTTCCTGCATACATGACAATGACCCTTTCGCAGACCTCGGCAACAACGCCAAGGTCATGGGTGATCATCACGATGGCCGTATCAAGCTTTTTATTCAAGTCCTTCATAAGAGCGAGGATCTGGGCCTGGATCGTCACATCAAGCGCTGTTGTCGGTTCATCTGCGATCAGCAGCTTCGGATGGCAGGAGAGGGCCATGGCAATCATCACCCTTTGCCTCATCCCTCCTGAAAGCTGGTGCGGATATTCCTTCATGATCTGCTCTGCCCTCGGCAGCCCTACAAGCTTCAGCATTTCTACAGCCTGGCTGGCCGCTTCCTTTTTCTTTATCTTCTTATGTATCGTAATGCCCTCCACCAGCTGGCTGCCGATGGTGAACAGCGGGTTCAGGGAAGTCATCGGCTCCTGGAAAATCATTGCCACTTCATTCCCTCTTATTTCCCTCATCCTGCTCTCTGAAGCTGCAACCAGGTCCTCGCCATTCAGCAGAATCTCGCCGCCAACGATTTTTCCGGGCGGCTGGGGGATCAGCTTCATGATCGACAGCGATGTCACGCTTTTGCCGCAGCCTGATTCGCCTACTATTCCCAGAATTTCACCTTTACGGACCGAAAAACTGATTTCATCCACAGCTGGTATTTCTCCATCTGAAGAAAAAAAGGAGGTTTTCAGCTGCTTTACATCTAAAACGGGAGCTTGACTCACACCATTACTCCTTCCTTTTTTCCATGCTGAAGCACTGGTCTTTCATGGATTCTTCTGACTTCTTGCAGTTTAAATGCTGTAAAACAGGGCATACGTCATGCCCCTTTAAATTTGTACCTTTGGTCACTATCTTTTTCTCATTCTATAAAAAAAGCCCATACAAGTCTACAGATTTTTCCAAATTATTTAAATATATTAAATTTTTAAAAACATTCCAAGAACCGAAATACCTTTTGGGGGATGGGACCGGCTTCCCCCATCATATGCCAGGCTCTTTTGTTATATGAGCAAAATTACCTGGTCTTAACAAAAAAAGCCTCCCCCTTTACAGTTTGGTTTCTGTAAAAGAGGAGGTTTTTTTCAATGCTCCAGCTGCTGTACCTGGAATAGGTTATAATAATGACCTTGTCTGGCCATAAGTTCTTCATGATTGCCTATTTCGGCAATTTCCCCGTTCTCGATATGGACAATCCTGTCGGCATGGGTAATAGTTGAGAGCCGATGGGCTACAATAAAGGTGGTTCTGTCTTTAGCCAGCTTTTCCAAAGCCTCCTGGATGAGGTGCTCACTTTCCAGGTCAAGCGCGGATGTAGCTTCATCAAGTATCAGGATCGGCGGATTCTTCAGGAATATCCTGGCAATTGCCACCCTCTGCTTTTGCCCTCCTGACAGCTTTACGCCCCTTTCTCCGACTTTCGTCTCATAAGCATCAGGAAGGTTCATGATGAAATCATGAGCATTGGCAGCCTTGGCAGCTGCAATCACTTCTTCATCACTCGCATGCGGCTTGCCGAGAAGGATATTTGTTTTAACGGATTCACTAAAAAGAATATTATCCTGCAATACAATTCCGATCTTATCACGGAGTGAACGTACCTTAAACCGCCTGATATCTGTCCCATCAAGCAGGATCTCCCCCTTTGTCACGTCGTAAAAACGGGGGATCAGGCTGATCAAGGAAGATTTTCCTCCTCCGCTCATGCCAACAAGGGCAATGGTCTCGCCCTGCCGGACATCAAGGGAAATATCTTTTAAGACAGTTTCTTCTTCCTTATCGTATGAAAAATCCACATCCTTGAATTCAATATGGCCCTTCACATCGGTCACTTCAATGCTGTCCGGGGAATCATCGATGTCGTATTTCTCGTCAGCCAGTTCAAACACCCGGTCCATCGATGCAATCGACTGTGTCAGGGTTGTGGAAGAATTGACAAGCCGGCGGAGCGGGTTATAAAGCCTGTCAATATAGGCGATAAAAGCCATCATGGTTCCAATCGACAAATCGCCCTGTATGACCTCATAGCCTGAGTAGCCAATAACGATCAATGGCGCTATATCGGTTATGGTGTTAACGACAGCGAAGGCTTTTGCATTCCATTTTGTATGGTCAATGGCTTTCTCCAGGAAATTTTTATTTTGGCTGTCAAACTGCTTCTGCTCATGGTCTTCAATGGCAAAGCTTTTTACAACGGCCATTCCCTGGACACGTTCATGCAAATATCCCTGGACCTCGGCGAGAGCCTGGGACCTCACCCGGGTCAGCTTTCTAAGGTTCCCGAAGAAGTACCTGACACTGAAAGCATAGAATGGGAAAAGAATCAGGGAAACGATCGTCAGTGTAATATCCATATTGAACATAATCACGACTGCGATAATGATTGTTGCAATATCAAGCCATAGGTTCATAAGGCCTGTCACAACAAAGGTCTTTGTCTGTTCGACATCATTGATGACCCTTGAAATGATTTCCCCTGCCCTGTTATTGGAATAAAACTTAAAGCTGAGCTTCTGGATATGGTGAAACAGACTATCACGGATATCATAAAGAATTTTGCTGGCTGTCCATTGTGCGAAATACTGCCTGTAATACTCAATTGGCGGACGGGCCAGTACAAAGATAACGATCATAACTCCCATGATCCATAGCAGCCTTTCCGTTTTTCCGCTCTGGGACAGTAGGTCGTTCCCGACGATATCATCAATTACATATTTAATTAGAAGCGGAATCAAAAGCGGAATCGCAAATTTTATGATGCCTATTAAAAGTGTGCCGATTATTTGCAGCCGGTACGGCTTAACAAATTTCATATATCTTTTGATGCTGTCCAATTGCTGCCCCCCTTAATGCTCTCTCTATAGAATACCTCTTTTAAACAGATAAAAACCTGTTGAAACAAGGTCAACAGGTGCTACACAGGCTTTTTTTATCCTTAATATCAGCGTCTGTAGGTTAAATATCTCTCATACCAAATGTCAATAAAATCCGGGGCAAAAGGCCCTTTCCGCTGGCGGATCCACTGGATCAGTTTATCGACATTCGCTTTTAATATCTTGTCGATGACTTCTGGATAGTTCATTTCCTTCCGGTGCCGCTCATATTCATCTTCATCGAGAAGATTGAATGTCATATCCGGAAAGACCTTGATATCCAAATCATAATCAATATACTTCAGCGCTTCGCCGTCAAATATGAAAGGAGAGCTGATATTGCAGTAATAATACACGCCATCCTCCCGGATCATCCCAATGATATTGAACCAGTACTGTGAATGAAAATAACAGATTGCCGGCTCCCGGGTCACCCAGGTTCTCCCATCGGATTCCGTCACAATGGTCCTGTCATTTCCTCCGATCACAAGGCTTTGTGTCCCTTTTAGAACGGTCGTTTCCTCCCAGACGCGATGGATGTGCCCATTGTGTTTGTAGCTGTGTATTTGCATCGGTTCTCCTTCGATGGGTACGCCCATTTCTTCTCCCCTACTTTCATTCCCAAACGCTTTGCAACCTATCAAATGACTTGCACAAGTTTCCTAAAACGACAAAAGGCAACAAAGAACGTATTATTTCCTATTATTATAACGGTTAAAGAAAGAATTTAAAACAAAGAGCCATTGAAAAATCTTTCAATGGCCCGATCAATCCCATATAGTCTTTCATAAAGTGCAAAGATCCTGCCATTTCCCTGACTTCTCCCCGATGCACAGCTTTCAGCCGCAGGTCAGATTCACTTCCTGATAAGACCTGATTACCTCTTCCGTCTGGGCTTCAAACACCCGGTGGATTTCTCGCAATTCTTCTTTCATGCGGTGGATTTCAAACTGGACGCTTTCCAGCTCTGTTTCCTCCTGGATTATTTTCAGCTCATGCTCAATTTCCTGGCAGCGTTCCAGTTCGGACTGAAGAAACAGGAGCTTTTCCATTGTTTTCATCTGTTCAGATACCAGCAGGTCAAAAGTGCTCATACAGGTCACCGTCCCAATTTCAGATTCTACCTATGTATTTCGGCTTTGCCCCAATCTTTCCTTTGACTAGTTCTGCTGATTGAAAGGAAGTTTTGTCGAATATAGAAAAGCGGAAGCGCTTTGCCCACCCCCGACAAGCAGAAGACAAGACTCCCGGAAAGGCGTTCTTTGCCTTTTTGGGAGGCTTGGCTTCTGACCTCGAGGGGGTAAGCGCTGGAGCTGGACAATGTTCGAAGTGGAAATCTGCTTACCAAACTTTTTTAGAAAAGCGCAATCGCTATAATCGTAAAGCTCTTTTCGTAAAGATTGTTGCTATAAAATTTTTTAAAAGGGATCGTTAGCAAGCTTTAAAATAAGCGGAGATTCTCCGCTTAGGATGCTGAATATGGCACGGAGGGGTGTATATAAGCGGAGAATTTCCGGTTAAGCAAAGCGGAGTTGTCAATTTTTTTGTTTTTTGAGTCGATAGGCGGAATTTCTCCATCTATTTGAGCTATTTTTAAAGCTTTTTTGAAAATAGAGGGAATTTCTCCGCTTATTTTTCAGCCTGTCACTGATTCCCTCATTCAGGTCAGGGCAGGTCCGCTCTTTTATGGCTGGGCAGGGATACCCTTAAATAAGAATAGCAAAAGCAACAAGAACAAAATAAAAAGAAGGCACTCTTTGCGGATAAAAGAGTGCCTTCCCGTACAATTAGCGGCTTTGTTTGCCAGCGTTTTGACCTTTGCGGGCTTCAGCCTGCTGGTTTTGCTGACGTACTTCTTGAACGTTTGTTTCGCTAGCGAACTCAGTGCCGTATTGACCTTGCTGGCCTTGAGAAGCTTGAGCGTTTTGCTGGCGCACTTCCTGGATGTTAGTGCCAGCTTGAGATTGGTTTTGTCCTTTTGCCATTGTTAATCACCTCCACGACTATTAATTTAACCAGCCGCAGAGAAAATATCCTTTAATTTTCAGGAAAAAAATTCTAATTTCATGTGTTAAACAAGCAGGGAGATTCCTCCGTCTACTATGATGGTCTGCCCCCTGATCATTCCTGATTTATCGGACAGAAGGAACATGACTGCGTTGACCATATCTTCAATCTCAACCATCCGCCCTGCCGGTGTCTTTTCCCTTGCCTCAGATAATAGCTCTTCCCGGTTAGGGAAATGCTTTAATGCCTCTGTATCGACTGCTCCCCCGGAGACTGCGTTGACAGCGATATTCATTGGAGCGAGTTCAACAGCCAGGTAGCGGGTTAATGCTTCCAGTGCCGCCTTAGATACACCGACTGTTGTATAGTTTTCCAGATAGCGGATCGAGCCGAGCGAGCTGATGCTGACAATCTTGCCGCCCCCGCTCTCCTCCATCAGTTTGGCTGCTTCCTGTGCACAGAACAGCAGGGCCTTGCTGTTGATATTCATTGTCCAGTCCCAATGGCTTTCTTCAAGCTCCATGGCAGGGCGAAGGACACCAGACGCCGCATTATTGACAAAAATGTCCAGGCGGCCGAATTCATTCCTGATTTCCTGGAAGAGGACCTTAATCTTCTCTACATCACCGACATTGGCCCTGACGATCAGAGCCTTTCTGCCAAGCGCTTCAATTTGTTCTGCCGTTTCCTGTGCAGACTTTTTGCTCCTGGCATAATTGATGACAATATCATATCCTTCCTTGGCAAGGGAAATGGCAGTCGCCTTCCCGATGCCCCGGCTGCTTCCTGTTACAAGTGCTACTTTTTGTGTCATGAATCGTAATTCCTTTCCTGTTTCATTTGTTTTCATTTTATCTTTTCCATGTATATCTGGCAAACTGGATTATAACACTAATCCTAATCAACAGGCTCAAAAAGAAAGGAAGGAATGTATGTACGTCGGAAGGGATATGACTGAACTAACCATGGTGAAAAAGAAGGAATGGAAGGACAGCGAACTCGCCTTTTTCCATCATTCCATGCAGCAGGTAGTCCCCTACCTCAATGCGGAGGGACAAACCATCCACCGGGAAATCATAGAAGAAATCGAAAGCCGCGGCGGCCTTAAAAGGCAGGAAGCTGATTACACACATGGGACACGGGTCAGTTATGAATAGAAATGCTGAGGCGGCTTGCCCAGAGCCTAAAAGCATAAGACGCGGCAGAATAAAAGGCGTTCTTTGCCTTTAATTCTGCTGTGGCTTATGACTCGAGGCTCTAGCCGCCGGAGCTGGACAATTAGAAATGCGGAGGCGACTGTTCAGGTGCGACAAGCATAAGGCGCTTTGGAATTGAAGGTGTTCTTTGCCTTCGGTTCCAAAGTGACTTATGACTCGAGCAGCTAGGAGCCGGAGCTGGACAATTAGAAATGCGGAAGCGGCTTGCCCAGGTTATTTATTGAAAGCAGCCAAAAAACAGCAGGGCTACCCCCCTGCTGTTCCTATTTATACTCCTGCACCTGCTTCAGCATTTTCTGATGGGAAACCGGGAAGGCATATGCCTTCAGCTCTTCTTCGGTCACAAGCTTCAGGTCGCTCCGTTCTTCTTCCAGGGAAAGGAGCGTCCCTTTATAAACATGAATATGCCAGGTGAGGTGGGTAAACACATGATCAATCTGCCCTGTCATTTCAGCCGTTTTAATCACCGCGCCGTACTGCTCTTTGATCAGGTGTGCAAGCTGGTCTTTTTCATGTAAAAAAGCAAGATTGATTTCTGTATTGGGAAACTCCCACAGATTGGCCAGCAGGCCCTTCTCAGGCCTTTTCCTGATCAGGTATCTCCCCTCGCCGTCCTGAAGCACAACAGCTGCAATCTGGACGTCCTTCTGCTTTTTGTTCTTCGTCTTTATTGGCAGTTCACTCTGCTTGCCTTCATAAAAGGCATGGCAATGCTCCCGGACAGGGCACAGCAGACAGGATGGCGACGTCGGGGTGCAGATCAGTGCCCCCAATTCCATGAGTGCCTGGTTGAAGAATGACGGGTTTTCGTGTGAAATGAGCTCCCGCACCGCCTCTTCAAATACTTTGCGGGTTGCAGGCTTTGCAATATCCTCCCAGATGGAGAGGATCCTTGACAGCACCCTCATCACATTGCCATCGACGGCCGGCTCCGGAATTCCGTAGGCAATGCTCAAAATTGCCCCTGCTGTATAAGGGCCGATCCCTTTTAATGAGGAAATTTCCTTCGGATTATCTGGGACCCTGCCGCCGTACTGCTCATGAACCTCCCTCACAGCTGACTGCAGGTTCCTGGCTCTGGAATAATAGCCAAGCCCCTCCCATGCTTTCAGCACCTTGTCTTCCTCAGCCTCTGCAAGCGCCTCTATTGTCGGAAATTGTTCAATGAACCGGTTGAAATATGGAATGACTGTGTCGACCCTTGTCTGCTGGAGCATGATTTCCGATACCCATACCTTATAGGGATCCTGGTCCTGCCGCCATGGCAGTGTCCGCTGTTCCTGTTCAAACCAGCCGATCAGGTCCTGGCGGAAGGTTTCTTTATCAAATGCATCTAAATTGGCTAATGCTGTTTTTTTCAATTTTGATCCTCCGGATGTTAAACTTCCATGAAATATGGGAATATAATATTAAAGTTTCTTTTTCAAAGCCCAGAATCGGATTTCTTCGAGACCGCCGGGTATGAAGCTGTCCAGGCAGCCGAATGCAGAGTGCCCGCTTGAGCTTCTCAGCTTTTTCAGCGCGAAGTAATGGGCTTCTGTCGGCAGTGAGCAGGTTTCCGTAACGAACGAAGACTCATGGTCAGCCCCAGAGTAGACGAAGGAGATATCAGCTGCTTCATACACTGGGAGAAGCGCTGCTATTTTTTCGATTGAGCTTTTAAAAAGATTCAAATCTGCTGGATGTACTTCATACTGCAAAAACATTTGGATTTCATGCTTCATATTATATTGGCAGCTCCTTTAACGTAAACCATTAATGGCTTTGATGACAAGCTTTTTACTGATAAAATACAGAAACAGCGCAACTTAAGATTATTCCATGGAAGGAGGTTCTTTCCTCTTGGATACAGGCACACATGTTGTCATGGGCTTTGCACTCGGCGGGCTTGCCACTCTGGATCCCGTCGTAGCAGATAGTACAGCAACAGCGACGAGCGTCATGATCGGGGCGCTCATCGGCTCTCAGGCCCCGGACATTGATACAGTATTGAAGCTTAGAAACAATGCAGTCTATATACGGAATCACAGGGGAATCACGCACAGCATCCCGGCTGTCATCCTGTGGCCGCTTGCAATCCTTGCGGTCATTTATCCATTCTTTCCTGAAGCAAATCTGCTTCACCTATGGATTTGGACATTTGGGGCAGTATTCCTTCATGTTTTTGTCGACATATTTAACTCTTATGGGACACAGGCATTAAGGCCCTTTTCCTCAAAATGGGTCGCGTTGGGGATTATCAATACATTTGATCCCTTCATATTCGCGATTCATGTTGCCGGATTATTCTTCTGGATAATGGGTGCACACCCCGGCTATACATTCCTGGCGATATACGCCGTACTGGTCGCATACTACATCATCCGCTTCCTTGCCCAGCGGGCCGTCCTGAAGTCAGTAAAAATCATTATTCCTGATGCTGTGGATATCATCGTCGCCCCTACGATGAAATTCCATCAATGGCGGCTGGCCATCATGACTAAACATCAATTTTTTGTCGGCCGCGCCAATAATGGGCATATCGATATCCTGGATCAGTTTAACAGGGTGCCGGTGCCGCAGACGCCTGTGCTGGAAGCTGCCAAAAAGGATAAAAATTTGTCGGCATTTCTTTCCTTCTCCCCTGTATACAGGTGGGAGGTAGAAAATCTCGAGGAATCATTCGAAGTCCGCTTCATTGATCTCAGATACCGCAGCAACGGACATTATCCATTCGTTGCCGTCGTTCAGCTCGACAAAGACCTGAATATCATTTCTTCTTATACTGGGTGGATCTTCAGTGAGGAGAAGCTGCGGAAGAAGCTCGATATTATACCAAATTAAAAAAGATGGCATTTTGCCATCTTTTTTAATGCAGATTTTTATCATCCTGCTCCTGGTCAAGCAGATCTTTATATTTAGGATTGCTGGCGACGAAGTCATGAAGCCTGCTGCCGTAGTTTTCAATCCACTGCCTGACAATCCTGTCTGTCATCTGGCTTCCTTTATACTCATAGCCCGCCTTTGCTCGGGTCGTCTCAAAATCATCCCATAAAAGCTCTACCCACGTACGCGCCTGGCTGTAAGTGAGATTGCCGTTTTTCTCCATAAGAAGCTCAACCAGTCTTTCTTGTGTTTCAAACATAGACAGCACCTCTTTGCCAAATATTATTGTTATTGCAGTTCGTTCATAAACCTGCTTTTTTAAACACATACTATTCTTGCGTGGCTAATCAAGGCAGCACGCGCAAGCATACCACGAGGAGGGGAAACGGATGCGGAACAAAGCAAAGAATTTCCCAAATCAGAGCCATAACAAGTTTGAAGGCGAGCCGCGGGCGAAAGCAGAATATGCTTCTAAACGCGCCGACGGGTCAATCAACACCCATCCGCAGGAACGCATGCGGGCGTCATCAAACCGTACAGATGATACACCTGAATTGTTTTAAACAATAATGAGGAGGTTTGATTATGGGAAACTCTAAAAAGTTTTTTGATAACAATCCTTATTCCAGTCCGTTTACTGGTCCCTTTTACCGGCCTAAGCATGCACATGCCCAGGTAAATGGGCAGACCCAGCAATCGCAGGACCTCATTATTCTTAAAAGGCAAACAAGGAAACAGGCCTAGCCTGCAGGAAAATCAGAGCTCACCGCTCTGGTTTTCCTTTAATTCCTTCAGCATGGAAATCGGAAGCGCCTCTTCCTCTTTTCCGCCATGCAGCCTGAAGCCCCAGGCGAACACGCCATTCAAATAGTCTATTTTAAAATATGAGCCGGGATCGCCATCCACTTCATAAATCTCCCCTGCTTTAAAGTCCTTTGGATCAAGAAGATATGCTTTGGCCATGATGGCCTTTCTCTCGAGGACAGCAAATTCACTGAGCATGCCCATTTGTTCAGCCTTTCTCGCCTGTTCATGCAAGCTGGCAATTTCCTGCTGCAGTTCATACTGTGAAAGCTGACTGTATCGTTTTTCCTGCGCCATTATAATCCATCCTTTTTATTCCTGTATCCGGCCTGCCGGAGGAAAACTTCATCTTTTTTTAGTATAGTGAAAAAGGCTGTATAAATAAAGGACTTTACCCTTGAAGGAGGACTCAACATGCAATCAGTTATCATCACCGGGGCGGGCACCGGCCTTGGAAGGGAGCTGGCCCTCAAATACGCTGGCCAGGGTTTCCATATCATACTATCCGGGAGGCGTGAAGCGGCTCTCCAGGAAGCGAAAGAAGCTATCTCCAGCCAGGGGGGAAAAGCGGATGTCCTGACTCTTGATATCAGCAAGCCGGCTGAAGTAAAGGAGAAAGCAGCAGGACTCGCAGACCAATTCGATTTATACGGATTGATCAACAATGCCGGCGTAGGGCATTTCGGTCCGTTTGAAGACCTGAAGGACAAAGACCTCCATGATATGCTTTCCGTCAACCTGATGGGCACCATCTATATGGCACAGGCACTCCTCCCGGCTATCAAGCAAAAGAAGGGCAGCTTCCTTATGAATGTCATTTCAACCGCCGGCCTGCGCGGCAAAGCAAATGAAGCTGCGTACTGTGCCAGCAAATTTGCGGCCCGCGGCTTCACAGAAAGCCTGCAGAAAGAATACGAAAACGATCCAGTCCTGATCCAGGCAGTTTATATGGGCGGCATGGACACCCCATTCTGGGATCATAATAACTATATTTCAGACCGCTCGCGCCTCCGCTCCCCTGCTGAGGTGGCCGGAATTATCATTGAAAACCGGCTGGAAGAGAAGATTGTCATTGAGTCAGTAAAGTAATGGGAGCGGATATTTGGATAGTGGAATAATTAATGAGTATCGGATTGAACGAGAAAAAAAATTGAATCAATAGCTGAAATAACCCAACCGCTCAATTAAACAAATTAGCTAATGCGGCACCGAGCCCGGAACAAAAACAGGCAGCGGAAATTCCGCTGCCTGTCCTCTATTCTTCCTCTTCCTTTTCCTGAAGGAACCGGTCAATCAATTCAATCGGAAAACCTTTTCTGAAGAGGGCCTGCTTCATTTTCTGCTTATATTCATAGCCCTGCAGCTTTTCATATTTCCGGTGCGCTTTTTCTCCCTGATAGCGGATGGCGTCCATTTCGCCGTCGTCTTCTTCCTCGAGCTCCGCTTCTTCTATTGCGATATTAATGACGGAGAAAGGATAGCCTTTCCTGACAAGCATCTGCTCAAGCTTTTGCTTCAGAATCCTTTGTGATTCCCTGCTGTATTTTTTAGCATATTTCTGGCACAGCTTGGTTGCTGCTTCGACTTGGTCTTCTACAGGAAACTCCTGTATGGCTTCTTCAATATGGGACTGTGATATCCCTTTCTCTTTCAGCTCCCGTTTAATCACGCCAGGGCCTTTGTCAGAAGTATTGGCCTGTGTCCTCACATAGGCGATGGCAAATTCGTTATCATTTAAAAATTTATATTCATACAGCTTCACGATGACTTCGTTGATGATGCTTTCATCTGTCTCTTTTTCGGCCAGATGCTTCCTTACCTCTGTTTCCGATCTCATTCTTCTGGATAAATAATGAATAGCCTGATTATAGGCTTTTCTGATTTCATCCTGAAATTCTATTTGGGTCAGGGAGAGCGCGTCAAGCTCCATCCCTTTTTTCAGGCCGAACTTGATGATAACGTCTTCATCGGCACTGAAGGCATACTGCTCACCCTTGCCATAATCCATAAAAATGTTATAGCGGTCCTTTCTTTTTTGCTGGACTGATATTTTTGTGATTACCGGCATCCTCTTCACCTCTCCCTCCACTTTATCACAATGTGCTGCATCAATTGCAAACTGCAGCCTGGAAAAGGAGTTTACACAGGAAAAAGCGTATAAATACAGTATAGGAAAAGGAGGTCCACCAATGAGAGTAGCTATTACAGGCGGGACCGGCTTTGTCGGGCATGCCCTTGTAAAAATGCTGGCAGAATCAGGCCATACCGTCTACATTTTAACGAGAAGCACGGAAGGAAAAAAGAACGGGAATAATATCCACTATATCCAGTGGCTGAATGAAGGCGACACACCGGCTGCCCAGCTGAAAGAATTAGATTATATCGTCAATCTCGCAGGCGAATCAATCAACAGCGGCCGATGGACGGAAGAAAGGAAAAAGCGGATCATCAGCAGCAGGCTGGAAGCTACAGAGGCAGTCCTGAAAATAATCGCTGAGCTTAAGACCAAGCCCGAGGCGCTGATCAATGCCAGTGCAGTCGGCTATTATGGCACTTCGGAAACAGAGACATTTACAGAAAGCGATAAAGAACCGGCCGGAGATTTTTTGGCGCAGACGGTAAAACAGTGGGAAGAAAAGGCGGCAGAGGCAGGCAGATGGAACGTCCGCACCGCCTTCTGCCGATTCGGGATCATTCTTGAAAAGAATGACGGGGCGCTCCCCCGGATGGCCCTCCCCTACAAACTTTTTGCAGGAGGAAATGTCGGCAGCGGCAGTCAGTGGGTTTCATGGATTCATCTTGAAGACGTGGCAAGGGGCATTATGTTTGCTATGGAAAATAAAGATCTCAGCGGCCCGGTTAATTTTACAAGCCCCCATCCTGTCCAAATGAAGGACTTTGGCAGGACCTTGGGAAGCGCCCTCCACCGGCCCCACTGGATTCCCGCTCCGGCCTTTGCGCTTAAGCTCGCGCTTGGGGAAATGAGCAAGCTGGTTCTCGAAGGACAGCGTGTTCTTCCCGCCAAGCTGGAGGCAGCCGGATTTCGCTTCCGCTATCCAGGGCTCCAGGAAGCATTGAAAGATATTTATTGAGATGGTATGTTTCCTTCCTTTTTAGGAAAAATTAAGAAAAGGAGTTCATTTTTTTCGGAAAGGGATGTTGCCTGATGGATAAAAAATCCAAAGATAAGTCGAAGAGTACATTGTCAAGCATGCAGGAGGTTGTTTACTCCCGGGAGTTCAAGCTGGCAGACCAGGCCGGCGGCTTTACGAAGAAAAAATCCAAGCATTAATATAAAATGCTCATAATTGCCTTGATAGGGCGCAAGCTAAGAGTGCGGAAGCCAATTCCGTACTTTTATTGTTGAAAGGGGTTTTTTCGAATGGGCCGTGCACATGGACATAAAACTCGGGATAAAAACAAAGCATCACTTCCACAAGTTCCGAAGAACATGAAATCAGATGGACTGGATGTCGAATTTGACCGCGACCTCGCAGACCATGATGATTTAGAAGCTATGGCACGTTCAAAAGCTGCCGATCAGCGTGCCAAAAACAGCCGCTGACCGGTTGAGGGCATTTGCCCGCACTCTCTCAGCATAAGAAAAGCAGCAGGTCCAGAACCTGCTGCTTTTCTCTTTTCTAGTGCCCGTGGGCATGTCTGTTCGTAAAACCGTCCGCTTTATTCTTTTTTGCCATGTTCTTAAAGTATGGAATCATAATGCGGTCAGCGCCCCAGTAATAGGCTGCCCCGCCTGCAAATAAGAGAAGGATCGCAGCTGTATAGAGCATTGGATTTGTGCTTACTGTACCGGCCATAAGGAAATTAAGATTCATGAATGCCCCCGCAATCAGAGCGGGAATGGTTGCAGCTCCAAGTACAAGCCCGGCCCCTGTCAGAAGCTCTCCCCAAGGTATCAGAACATTGAACAAATCTACATTCGGAAGTGCAAAGTTCTCAAGGAATCCGGCATACCAGCCCTGGACAGCAGGATGATCCCCTCCTGCCTGGGCGATTGCCCCTTGCAGGAACCCCCCTGCATCAAAGCCATCCGCGAGTTTATGCCATCCCGCTTCTATCCATTGAATGCCCAGCCATATCCTTAATACAGTCCAAACTGCCGCTGCCTGTGGAGTTTTCAGCACTTTCATGATCATCGTCTCCCGCTTCATTTTTTGTGAAGATTTTCACAATACTTAGCAAAAAAATAAGTTAAGCCGGCCAGCTTTTACAAGAAATTTTGTGAATGTTTTCACTTACTTTCTACACTTTTAATATACTCTATGCCCCTCTTTTCTGCAACGCACTTCACAATATGTTCATAATCTTTTCTCTGTGAATAAAAAATATCCACAACCCTGTGAATTGTGTGGATAATCTAAATAATCTCATATTTATCAACGCTTTAATTAGTTAACATAATAATGAGCAAAACTTCTGATAATTCTGTGGATAATGTGGATATGTCTGTGGAATACTTTTCTATTCAAGTTTCTCCTGTTAATAAGTCTCTGGATAACATGCTATAAGACCTATACACCTGAGTCTTTAAACCCATACGAAGCCTCAGATAAAGAGCATAAGATTAACCCTTGCAATACGAGGTACATCGTATTACACTGGTAGTAATATTAGGAAAAAGGTGATGGAATTGGATAAGGAAATGATGAAAGGAAGTACAGACCTTCTGCTCTTGTCGCTCATTGCCCAAAAGGATTTATATGGCTATGAGATCACAAAAATCCTTAAGGTTATCTCCGGTGAGGCTTATGTGATGGGTGAAGGCACTCTCTACCCTGCCCTCAAGCGCCTGGAGAAAAAGAAGTTTGCAGAGTCGTATTGGAGTGAAACGGCAGCAGGCAGAAGGAAATATTACCGTATCACAGAGGACGGCCTGCAGGAACTGGAAAAGAAGCGAAAGGACTGGAGCCTGATTGAAAGCATGATCCGCAAAAGCTCGGGGGGATTAACGTGAAATCAGAACTTGAACGTTTTGTCACGAAAATTGTTCAGCATACTGAATGCTCCAAAGAAGAAAAAGAAGATCTATTTGAGGAGCTTATGGTACATCTGCAGCTTTCAAAAGAGCACTTCCAGGAGCAGGGCTTAAGTGAAAGCGATGCCGTAAAGAAAGCGATGGAGCAGTTTGGCGAGGAAGGGGAAATCGGAAGCCAGATTCAGCAGTCCCTCTTTCCATACCGAAAAGAAATGATGCTGACACTTGCCATCTCTTCCATCCTCTTTACAATCGGCGCTTATCTGGGGCAGCTTTTGATCAACGGAGATGCCCATATCGGCTGGCTGCTGCTTTCCATGGGCGCAAGTTCGATGATCCTTTTCCTGGCCGTGAACCAGGTCTTCCACCTGAACCGGAAGCGCTGGATGAACTCCCTGCTGATTCTGCATATCCTTGTTTATGCAGCCGGCTATCTCCTGGCAAGCAATCTGGATCATGACATTTCACTCGGCCTTTCGATCTGGGACTGGCTCAATATCCTTCTTGCCATTGTCCTTGTCTATCGGACGACCTTGTATGATTTCAGCGCCAGCAGCGGCAAAATGGATAAAACTTTGAAAAAGCTTCATGCCATCAATATTACCGCCGGTGTCCTGATCACAGCTGCCTGCCTCTTTTTTGCCTGGGGAGGGCTGATCATGATCGGCCTGCATCCGGTAATACTGATTTCTCTAAGCCCGATACTTTTCTGGATCATACTCTATACTATCCAGATCAAGATTGCAGGAAAAAATAAGAAACTGGCATACGGACTCTCGGCGATTCCCTTCATCGCCATCCTGGCAGGCCTGGCACTTATCTACGCGCCTGCCCTGTTTTACTAGAAAGGAGCTTTTCATGAAAAAGAAAAGTATCATCCTGCTGTCTTCATTTATTGGGGGCATTACGCTCCTGCTTATCCTCCTCGGGCTTAATCTGGATAAATCCGAAAATGAAAAGCAGAACGGGATTACCAATCAATATGATATATCTTCACAGAATACGATTGCTTATGTAAATTACAAAGATGGCAAACCAGGCCTTATGCTGTACAACAAGGAAAAAGATATCAATGCTGAAGCATTTTCCCTGGACAGCTCAAGAATGATCCTGGATCCGAGCTTTTCCTATGATGGATCTCTGTTAAGCTTTATTTCTACCAGTAAACAGCAGGAAGAAGATACAGAGCTGGAGAGCACCATCCATATCCTTGATTTAAAAACAAAGAAGGTGACTGACATATTTACTGAGAATGCCCTTGTCACAGAAATCGAATATTCGCCTGTTGACGATACCCTTTATTATTTGCGGGCCGGCACCTTTCAGAATTATTCCCCTATTGCCAGCAAACGGCCGCATGATCTTGATGTCTGGTCATTTGATCCGGCTGGAGGCGGGCATAAGCAAATAACTGATTTGAAGAGCTATTCTATGCACAGCCTCCAGGTCAGTCCGGGAGAAAACAGTGTTTTTATCCAGATGGATGATGACCAGGATGCTGATACACCTGAAGAAACCTTTGAGGTGAAGCAGCGCATATTTGAAATCCCCATAGATAACCCTGATAGCATGAAGATAACAGGCGATCCTGACAGAAAAATCGATGTTTTTGATTTCACATTCTCTCCAGATGGAAACACAATGATTTTTCAATCCATCAGTAACTCTGATGAAGGAGGAACCTATGAGTATGAGCTGTATAAAATGAATGTGGATTCCGGAGAGGAAGCCCAGCTTACCCATTTAGGCGAGTATACAGACAGGCCGGTATTCAGTGCTGATGGTGACCGTGTATATTTTATGGTCGATAAGCGCTTTGCCAAAGGGTCCCCGGAATATTATCTGTACAGCGTGAAACTGAATGGCAAGGACATAAAAGAAGTTGAATTGCCTCTTTCTGAAGACTAGAAAGAGGCTTTTTCCCTTTTAAACTCGAAAATACAGGGTATAAGTCCTATAACCCATAGACAGAGGAGGTAGGGATAAGAATGCTGGAAAACCTGCTGAAAGAGCTGATCAGCATCAACAGCTCAAACAAAGAAGGGGCCAATGAAGCTGTTGCCTATTGCGGGCACTGGCTGGAGGGCCACGGGCTCCCTGTACATATCATTGAAAATAACGGCTACAAAATGCTTGTTTCGGAGATAGGGAGCGGAAATGAAACCATTGTCTGGAACGGCCATGTGGATGTCGTTTCAGGGAAAGAGGATCAATTCATCCCCGTAGAGGTGAAAGACAAGATTTATGGCAGAGGGGCAGCTGATATGAAAGCTGGCGTGGCAGCCATGATGTGCGCCTTCAAAGAGCTTAAGGAGGCGCCGCTTGGAGTCAAGCTTCAGCTTCAGATCGTTTCTGATGAGGAAATCGGCGGGTTCAACTGCTCCGGCTACCTTGCCGAAAATGGATACCGCGGCGATTTTGTCATCTGCTCAGAGCCGACCCAGCTTGGAATTGCCCTCCAGGCAAAGGGCGTTATGCGCCTCGAAATTGCCATTGATGGAGATCCGGCCCACGGAAGCCGGCCATGGGAAGGCATCAATGCAATTGAAAGGGCGTATGAAGTCCATGGAAAGCTGAAGGAACTCCCTTTTGCCAAAGAAAGCTCTGAATTCTATCCTTCTCCTTCCATCAACCTGGCAAAAATCCGCGGCGGTGATGTATACAATAAAGTTCCGGAAAAATGCGAGCTTTTTTATGATATCCGTTATCTGCCAGGCCAGGATAAGGATGAGATCATTAAACAAATCGAATCGATAACGGACGGCGAAGTGCTTGTGAGCATGTTCAGCAAACCGCTGGAAACGGCAAGGGACAACCCGTTCATCTTAAAGTTGAAGCCGGTCGTTGATCGGCATATCAAAGATGAAGCAGTCTTTTTCGGACAGCATGGCTCGGCCGATACCGTCTTCTTTGCCAACTACGGCATACCTGCCATCGAATTCGGACCAAGCGGACTCCATTGGCATGGCGACAAAGAATATGTACTGCCGGAGTCTGTTCATGTATACAAGGAGATGCTGGTTGATTTTGCTGAAAGTTTTTAAATTAGAAAAGCGTAAGCGCCTTGCTCAGCCTTAAGGAATGCAGACTAAGAACGCCACGTCCTGTGGCAACGTCTGCATGACTCCCATCCTGGGAGGCTTGGATTGTGACCTTGAGGGGGTAGGCGCAGCTGCCAGACAGTAATCGAAGTGGAAAAATATATGCATTATCTAATTAAAAAGGGGTTCGAAATATCTCTATTTCGAACCCCTTCAGTCTGTTTCTATCTATTCTTTTTCCGGAACGATGCAGCTTCCATCCGTACAGCTGGCATCGGACGCACCTTCCGGGGACAAATCCTGCAGCTTCACAACAGGATTTTCTTCTTCCCATACCTTCTGAAGTGCGCTGGCAAAGGTTTCCGCAGGCTGGGCGCCGGAGATGGCATATTTCTGGTTGATGACAAAATAAGGGACTCCGGTAATGCCGTATTGCTGGGCAATCCTTTCATCGATCCTTACATCATTGGCATAGGCCGTCTCATCCTGAAGAACGCTGAGCGCCTCTTCCCTGTCCAGCCCGGCAGATGCAGCAAGATCGGCGAGCACCTGTTGATCGCCTATGTTTTTTGATTCCTTGAAATAGGCGTTAAGAAGCTTTTCCGTAAGATCAGCTTCCCTGCCCTTTGTTTTCGCGAATTTAGCCAATCTGTGGGCGTCAAAGGTATTGCCCGGCTTCATTTCGTCAAAATTGAAGGTCAGGCCGACGCTGGCTGCCTGCTGCCCCACTCCCACATTGGCCTGCTTCGCCTGCTCGATGCTCATGCCGTATTTTTCAGCAAGTGCCTCATGAATACTTTTCCCAGAGTAAGGAGCAGCATTTGGATCAAGCTCAAAGCTCTTGAACTCAACCTCAATCTGATCCCGGTATGGGAAATCCATCAATGCCCCTTCCAGGCGGCGCTTTCCTATATAACAAAACGGACAGACAAAATCCGACCATACTTCTATTTTCATCATAGACACCTCATTTCTTAACTATCCCCATACTAGCATATCTTATGCCAAAACCCTGCAGCGGATGCTCAGGCCTGTATCTGGCGATTATTCTGCATCAGGAGGCAGCCATCAGGTTAAGTTAAAAAAGAACAATATCCATTGTTCAATCCTTCGTCGGGAGTGATGGATCATGGCAAGAAACAAACTGTTGGTTCCTGGTTCAGCTAATGTACTCGATCAGATGAAGCAAGAAATAGCCAATGAGTTTGGAGTTGAGCTTGGTGCTGAAACGACCGCGCGGGCAAACGGCTCTGTCGGAGGCGAGATGACAAAGCGCCTTGTCGCCCTCGGAGAGCAGCAGCTCCAGAACAGGCAGCAATAGCTTGCCTTTTGGAGCGGGAGACCCTTTTAATGAGGGTCTCCTTTTTTATATCCCGCCTATCTCCCCAAATCCTGTTTCTCTCTAGGTCCCAAGTCTTAGTCAAAATATGTCTGAGGCTCAATCCGTTTTTGGCTGATTGTGTTTATGATTGAAACCAGAAGGATATGGGATTTACTCCTTTAATAAGAAAATTTTACTAATTTATGTATTATTTTCTACATCTGCTCTGTATGATTGATTCTTGGGAGCAAAAATCCATATTTTCATTTCATTAAAAGGAGAATCTGTATGAAACTGATCAAATTTATCGTTGAAAGAAAGATCCTTGTTGGACTGGTTGCGGTCCTGGTTCTGCTTACCGGGAGCTATGCGGTTCTTGAGCTTGATAAGGAGCTAATGCCTGCCATGAAAGTGGATGGCGGATATGCAGAGATCAATGCGGGAGAAATGCCTGCTATAGAAATTGAGCGATCGATTACCACTCCGCTTGAGCAGCAATTAATAGGGCTCGACGGGGTTGAAGATGTGACCTCCACTACAATTGCGGGAAGAAGCTCCATCCAAATGGCCTTTGAACAGGGCCGTGGTGACGAGGTATTCAAAGAAGTGGAATCTGTCATAAATTCCTCCACTGCCGGGATACCTGCTGTAAAGGAAGTAGAAATGGGGCAATACGGCGCAAGCCAAAGCTATGAATTTTTCCTGGATTTGTCGGAAGGCAATCTTGAGGACATAACCAGATTCGCGAAGGAAACATTAGAGCCAAGGCTTGAAGCCCTGCCTGAGGTACGGGACGTATCACTTTCCGGCCTGGAGGAGGATGAAGTAAACATTCTCTTAAACCGGGAAGAAATGCTGAAAAAAGGACTGGATGCTGCCGGGGTGATGGCCGCCATCCAGCAGGTGAACAGCGAAGCGACACTCGGCCAGCTCGAGCTTGAAAAGGACTCCCCATCTGTCCGCTGGAATACAAAGCCGGGTTCAGAAACTGACATAAGGAATATCGAAATTGCTTCCCCTGCAGGCTTTATCAAGCTTAGTGACATTGCTGATATTACAGTGGCGCCGCAGGAAAGCTCCTCTTTTGTCTGGAAAAATGGCACAAAGAATCTTGTGTTTGTACAGATTGGCCGAGTTTCTGATGCAACACAGATCGAAATGGCTGATGCTGTCCGCGGGGAAATAGAAACTATCCGCGAGGAAGGGCTGATCAAGGGGTTTGAGCTGAATGAGATGGTGGCCCAGGCTGACTATGTACAAGAGTCCATTGACGGCGTCGCGTCCAACATCCTCATTGGGGGCATCATTGCTGTAGTGATTCTCCTGTTATTCCTGAGGAACTTAAGGGCTACTCTAATTGTCGGAATCTCAATCCCGACATCCGTTCTCCTGACTTTCGCCTCGATGTGGATGTTCGGATACAGCCTCAATATGCTGACACTCATCGGCCTGGGATTGGGAATCGGAATGATGGTTGACTCCTCCATCGTCATTCTTGAATCCATCTACCGCAAAAAAGAGCAGGGGCTGGCCCGTCTCGAGGCAGTATTGGAAGGAACGAAAGAAGTATCGGCAGCCGTTATCGCAAGTATGCTTACAACCATCGTCGTATTTTTGCCGATCGGGCTGCTCGGCGGAGAAATGGGCCAATTTATGATCATGCTGTCCGCCGTTGTTGCAATCACACTGATCAGTTCTGTACTGGTTTCATTCACAATCATCCCTTCCCTGTCAGATAAGTTCTTAAAGATTTCCAGAAAAAAGACAGCACGCAAAGAAGGTCCGCTGCTCCGTTTTTACGGCAGGGTGATTAACTGGACTATAAAGAAAAAGCGCCACAGCCTCGCTGTGATTGCAGCCTTTTTCCTCATGTTCGCAGGCTCGCTGCTGCTGGTGCCGAAAATTCCGATGACGATTATGCCGGATGTGTTCAACCGCTATTCCGAGCTGATGGTTGATTTGGAGACCGGAGTATCGATTAAGGAAAAAGAAGCGGTTGCCGCGGAACTGAATGAAAGCTTGAGCAAAATCACTGATGTAGAGTCCAATTATGTCATGGACAACGGCGGTATGATGTATACCATCATCAATATGACCAAAGGGGATGATGTTACAAAACCCCAGAAAGAGGTCAACGAGGCCATCATGAAGGCGCTGCGCAAGCTTGAGGATACCCAGCCGATTGAAAGCGTCCAAAGTGCGATGTCAGGCGGCGGCGGCTATCCTGTGCAAGTTAGCTTGAAGGGCGAAAGCTTTGAAGAACTGGAAACTGTCTCTGATTCTTTTATGAAGGAACTTGGAAAAATAGATGGAATCGTCGCTATTACCTCTTCCATAAAACGCACATCACCTGAAGAGATCGTAGAATTAAAGGAAGACGAAATTGAAAAAGCCGGACTGTCCGGACTGCAGGTCAAGCAATTCATAGAACAGTCCTTTATGGAAATGCCGCTTGGCGAGGTTTCACTCAATGAAGAATCTGTTCCCCTTTCTTTAGGATGGAGCGAAAAGACGGCAACTAAAGAGGCGCTCATGAAGCTCTCCATCCCTGCTGCCGGCGGAGATAAGAAGCTGTCAGAATTGATCAGCCTGAAGAAAGTTGAAGCACCGAATGAGATTTCACATACAGATGGAGAAAGATATATATCGATTTCGGCTGATATCGAAGACAGGGACCTTGGCAGCATCAACCGTGATGTACAGAAGCTGATTGAGGAATTTGACGCACCGGCAGGCTACACTTTATCTGCAGCCGGCGACCTGGAGCAGCAGCAGGAACTGATTAAGGATATGGTCTTCATCCTTGCCATCAGCATCTTCCTTGTTTACCTTGTTATGGCGGTCCAATTCAACCACCTGATTCAGCCGATCATCGTCATGTCTGTCATCCCGATGACAATTGTCGGCGTTATCCTCGGGCTCTTCCTGACCCAGCGCGAGCTGAGCGTCATGTCGGCAATGGGAATCGTCATGCTGATAGGCATTGTACTGAATAATGCCATCCTCCTTCTCGACCGGACCAACCAGCTCCGGAAGGAAGGCCATTCTATTACCGATGCACTCAGCCAGGCAGGCAAAGACAGGATCCGCCCGATTTTTATGACGACCCTGACAACAGCAGGCGGAATGCTGCCGCTCGCCCTTGCTTCCGGCACATCCGGAAACTATCAGGCGCCAATGGCAACAGTCCTCATCTCCGGGCTGATGTTCGCTACCTTTATAACTCTTCTGCTGATCCCGGCTGTGTACCGCTTGTTCAGCCGCTCTCCTAAGAAGACGGAGGAGCAGCCGGAGCCTGTGATGGAGAATGCAAGCTGATGAGAGAGGCCCCGCTTTTGGCGGGGCTTTTTGTTGTATTGAACAGCACTTCTTGTAAGTTCAGGACTTCAAAAAACAGACAGAGAAAGATTCCCCTGTCTGTTTTTTTCACATTGCCTCTGCCCTTTCTTCCTCCGAAAAATACTGCTTCATCCCAGGCTTCAAAGCCAGCCAGATGACATAGAAGGAAAGCAGCAGGTTTGCCCCGGCAAGGACGATCGTTGAATAGCGCAGAGGAATGATATCGCCGATGATCCCGATGCCGAGCAGGAAAATGATTTGGGCAATGCTTTGGAAGACGCTCAGCACACTTGTCATCCTCCCCATGATAGAAATGGGGATATTATTCTGGTAAAACGTCTGAAAGCCCGTGCTCATAAAGGCATTAAAAAAGCCAAGGAGCAAAAATCCTGCAGTGACCATCGCAAATGAATATGATAGAGCATAGATCATATATCCTGCTGAGACCATGAGCATCCCGATGGCCATGAGCTGCTTGATGCCTAGCAGTCTGGATATCACGGTGATAAACAGGGCTCCAAGTGCAAAGCCGATACCGGTTATGCTGACCAGGAAGCTGTAGTCAGCCTCGGACAGCCCGACTGTATCCTGGATGAACACAACCTCCTGTGAATCCAGGGCAAGGGAAAACAGGCCGAACGCAAGAAAGCTGGCATAGACGGCGAAAACAAAGGATTCTTTCTTGCTGAAGGTGATCACTTCACGCCAGTCTTCTTTTAGATGCTCGAACGCATTCCTCTTTTCAGACAAAGGTGCATCCTTATCTGCATCAGGAAGAAACATGATGATGAGGGCCGAAACAAGAAATGAGATGCTGTTCAGGTAGATGGCCATGTCAATGGTTCCGACGAGGAACAGCGTCCCTGCAATGGAAGGGCCGACAATGAAGGCCCCGGATGAGACAAGGCTGCTGATTCCGTTGAACCGCTTCCTGCTCCCTGCAGGTACCAGCATGGCTATATATGTAGTGGATGCCGGAGCAAAAAACGCCTTTGCAAGACTGATGACAAACAAGCACACATAAATCAGCTCCACACTGCCGAGCAGCGGGATAACTGCTACTCCGGCAGCCCGGATAATGTCCGTAACGATCATCAGCTTCTTTTTATTGCTCCTGTCAACAAGCCCCCCGCTCCAGGAATTCATCAGCACCGCTGTAACCGCCCGATGATCCACAAGCCTGCGACCGCTGCAGCCGAGCCGGTCATCTTAAAAACAAGCAGATTGATTGCAATCAGATAAATAAAATCCCCCAGCCTGGAAATGCCTATGCCGGTCAGGAGAAGTGAAGCAAGCTTCCAATTGAATTGGTTCATAGATTCACCTTTTTTGTGGGAATAGTCAATCAATTCATTATAGCATTCGAGACCCTTATCCTTTTGGGAAGATGTTACAAACTGCCAAACTTGTATAAAAAGAGGAAGGCAGCGCCCTCCTCTTTTGCTGGAACCACTATTTTTGGTTTTCGTTGAAATAGCGGTTCTAGCTCCTCACGCTGGAG
Source organism: Bacillus infantis (assembly GCF_020171945.1). Lineage (GTDB taxonomy): Bacteria > Bacillota > Bacilli > Bacillales > Cytobacillaceae > Bacillus_AB > Bacillus_AB infantis_A. The sequence goes on from NZ_JAIVAP010000014.1 coordinate 41,898, forward strand.
CCACTATCTTTGTTTTTCATAGAAATAGTGGTTCTAGCTCCTCCCGCTGGAGCCACTATTTCCGATTTTCCCAGAAATAGTGGTTCTAGCTTCTCACGCTGGAGCCACTATCTTTGTTTTTCATCGAAATAGTGGTTCTAGCTCCTCTCTCTGGAACCACTATTTTTGGTTTTCATAGAAATAGTGGTTCTAGCTCCTCTCTCTGGAACCACTATTTTTGTTTTTCATAAAAATAGTGGTTCTAGCTCCTCTCTCTGGAACCACTATTTTTGTTTTTCATAGAAATAGTGGTTCTAGCTCCTCTCTCTGGAACCACTATCTTTGTTTTTCATAGAAATAGTGGTTCTAGCTCCTCTCTCTGGAACCACTATTTTTGTTTTTCATAGAAATAGTGGTTCTAGCTCCTCTCTCTGGAACCACTATTTTTGTTTTTCATAGAAATAGTGGTTCTAGCTTCTCACGCTGGAGCCACTATTTCCGATTTTCCCAGAAATAATGGTTGCAGCACCTATCCAACCTTTCCTGATTCTTCAGATACTGCCTCTTCCTTCGGCTTCGAAAAGAACCAGCCGCCAACAGCAATTAATATAAGCACAATATAGAACGTGATTTTCCATTCAGCAGATTTTGCAAAGCCTTCTGCCAGTACCCCAAGCGCCGGATGCGAAAGTGTGTAGACAGACAGCTTAACACCTACCCAGCCGACAATCAAAAATGCTGTAACTTCGAGGCCTGGCCTTGAATGCAGCAGCCCGACAAACAGATTGGCTGCAAAGCGCATGATGATCAGACCAATAAAACCTCCGGCAAAGATGACAAGGAATTTACCGCCGTCAAGCCCACCGATATTCGGAAGCCCTGAATCCGGGAGCGCTATCGCCAAGGCAACAGCAGCCAGGATTGAATCGACAGCAAAGGCGATATCAGCCAGCTCTACCTTAAGAACAGTTACCCAAAAGCCTGATTTCTTCTTTTCTTCTCCCTCTTCTTCCTCCTTCGCGCCGAATTTTCTGGCAGCAAGCTTGCGGACAATATGGTTGATACAGATGAATAACAGGTAAAGCGCGCCAATCGCTTGAACCTGCCAAACGTCGACCAGGAATGAGATGACGAATAACGAGCCAAACCTGAATACGAAAGCCCCTGCCAAACCGTAGAATAATGCCTTCTTCCGCTCCTCCTCGGGCAGATGCTTGACCATGATGGCCAGTACGAGCGCATTGTCAGCGGCTAAGAGCCCTTCGATGGCTATCAGGAGCAGCAGCACCCAGCCATATTCCATTAATAATGCAAAATCCATTTTTTATACCTCCTATAAATCTGATTATTTTTCTATTCCATGCTTTAATTTCAGTGACTCCGGCGCCATCTTGATCATCCGCTCTACGACAAATCCAGCCACTGCCAAATCATCGACGATTCCAAGGACAGCAAGATAATCGGGAATAAGATCGAAAGGGAAAAAGGCATACGTCAAAACGAGCAGGATGCCAAGCGCCTTCTTGTGGGCCTCGACCTCCTTCGATAAAAAGAAATCCTTCAGAAAGGGTATCACCCTCCAAAACTTAAACAGAAACTTGATCCTGCGAAAAAATTTCATGCTGCTTCACACCCCTTATTGCGATTTTGCATACCTCTCATCCAGCCGTTTTTCAATTTTTTCAATCTCTCTCTTGTCCTTCAGAAGCTCTTCCTTGTTCTTCCTGATAAGTTCTTCAAACTGGGACTTTTTCTTTTTCATGCCTGACACTCCTTTTCAAATTTTTAACAGAAAAAAAGCCTTTGCCGCATCCGGCAAAGGCTTAATAAACAAATAAAGACCTTTACCCGAATCAGGTAAAGGTCTTGCTAACAACGTCATGGTTGCCAACAAAGCCGGGAGAAAACTCCGAAATGACGACTTTGCTGTAAAAGCTACTCCCCTTTAGGAGACTATTTAACTGTTACCCCTATCATAATATAAACCTTCTGGGCTGTCAAACTTTCTTCTGCAGGAAGGAAATGGCATATGCTGTGTCAAATTAATATACAAACTATTCCAAGGAGGATTACCATGCAAAAATTTGTATCTCATATTGCCACGATTGAAATCCCTGTCTCAGATCTTGAAAGGTCCATAGCATTCTACAGAGAAATATTTGGCGTCTCGGTTCACTTTCACGGAGAAAAAGCTGCGATGCTTACATTTGAAGCCAAAGGGGTTCCGACCATTTTTCTTGTAGAGACAGGAAGCGAATCCAGTCTGTCTTTCCACAATACATATACAGGGGTAGACCACACCATTATTGATTTTTATACAGAATCCCTTGAAGAGTTCAGAGAGTGGCTTAAGGGAAAAAATGTAGAGGTGGGTCCGCTTAATGTTCATCCCGAAAACGGGATGGGCGGTTTTGGCTTTAAAGACCCTGACGGCAACAATTTGAGCGCGTGCAATGTCCTGCATCCCGGACAATAGGCGGGCACGGGGGCACTGCCCCTTTTTCTGATTTGTCCACACCTTATTCCCCCGAAGCGCATTATATGTATCCGTAAAGGATGTGAAATCATGAACATTGCGTCAATCGGGGAGCATTGTGTTGTAAGGATCAACCGGCAATTTTTCCTGCTGCTTGAAATCGATTTTTCTTTTGAGGCGATGAACAGGAAAGAAACCATTTTTATCAAATTGACCGAACAAGAAGCCAGTGCGCTGACAGAAGCTTCTCTATAAAAAGCCAGGTGGTGCCATGCTTGAAGGCAGGCGCCCATGGCTTGCTTTGCGATTAGAAAGTATATTCTGGCGGCCGCATTCAAACTGCGCTATATTGCGCAAATACATAAACGCATATCAGTTGCCCTTACCTTCTGTAAACGTTATATTTCGAATAGACAGAAGAAGAGAGGGATCAGGATGAAAAAAGCAGAAATAGAATACAAGATAAAGGACCTTAAGCTAGATTACGTAAGGCTCCAAAACGATCTGGAGAAAATGGAATCTGTCGGCGGGAATCTGTCTCCGCTTGAAAAGCAAATCCAGGCGATCGAGGCAGAGCTGAAAAGTCTGTATAAAGAATTGGAAAAAGAGTGATGTGAATTTTGGGTAAGATAATTGGGCCTGTCTTTTTTAGACAGGCCCTGTTTATTGATAAGTGCGTGACTGGCCGGCTTGAGTCCGGGCCTTCTATTTAAAAAGGAGACATGCTATGCATGAGTCATCGAGGTGGGGCCAAGTTATGTACCGATTAGGAGTTATTCTATGCATGACTCCTTGTTTTTCAGCCAACTCATGTATCGAATGAAAGCTAATCTATGCATGACTCCTCGATTCCAGCCAAGTCATGTATCGAATGAGAGCTATTCTATACATGACTCTCTGTTTTTCAGCCAAGTCATGTACCGATTAAGAGCCATTCTATGCGCAACCCTCCCCTTTTCAGCCAAGTCATGTATCGAATAAGAGCCATTCTATACACGACCCGCCCTTTTCCACCCTAGTCATGTACCGATTAAGAGCCATTCTATACATGAGCCGTCCCTTTTCAGCCAAGTCATGTATCAAATAAGAGCCATTCTATACACGGCCCGCACTCTTCCAGCCAAGTCATGTATCAAATAAGAGCTTTTCTATGCATGACTCATCGATTTGATGCCATAGAATGCCTAAATACCTTATCTCTGCATGACTCGCCTCAACAAGCGAGTTTTTATATGACTTTAGTAATAAAACCCACCTCTCATAATAGGAGAAACGATTTATTTTTCCAATATTTAGGTATTATTATTTACAGTAGCTCCTTCCTCCCGTTTACAATAGGGATTGTTATCTTATAATCGGAGGAACATATTATGAAACTCAATTCTCTTATTCTAGCCATTCTGGTTCTGCTGCTGGCTGCCTGCGGGAACAATCAGGATGAGGCAGCGGGCAAAAAGGAGCCTGCTCAGGAAGAGGCAGCCCAAAAGGAAGACCAGGGTTCGGCTGGTGATGAAGACAGCGAAAAAGAGGCTGTTGAAACCACGGTGCTTAAAGCTCGTGATGATGCAGGCGATTATGATGTGAAGCTTGAAGGCGAAATCCATCGGAAGGACCAGAAAATCACAGTCACAGGCACCACCAATCTTCTTCCCGGATCAAAGCTTTTTCTTTACACCGATCCTCTTGACGGCGCCATTATCGGAAGCGCCGGCACCACCCTTGTTGAAGAGGATGGCAGTTTTACACTGGAAGATACCATTCCGGATGGCTATAAATATCCGGTGATTTATACAAAGATCATTTTCAAGCCTTCTGCCAGCAGCGATGAGGTCAATGAGCATTATTCTGTTGATGGCAGCAAGCTCGAAGGGGCATTTGTCAGGCTTGCTGAGGAAGGCGGGGAGCACCAGAGGCAAATAGTCGCTGTGAATGAAATTGATTTGTCCCAGCCGGAAAGCACGGTCATGATTGAAGCACCGGAATGGTCGAAGCCTGATGATTACGGAGCTGTTCAAATCCGGATGGAAACAGAAGTGACCGAAGATGAAAATTTCATTTACATTGATGGCAAAAGCAATATCCTTGAAGGAGCATCTGTTACAGGGGGCGTCAGTGCAGAAGGCTATATCATCACTGGCTTCAATGACCGGACCGATGTCATGCCTGACGGATCCTTCCGCCTGGTCATCACCAACCCGATGACCAAAATCAAGGATCTGAAATCCTATCAGGTAAAAATCATGTTCGACCCAGCTGATGGCAACGGCTTATCGTATATCCAGGAAACCTATGGCGAAAAAGGAGAAAAGCTGCAGGGCGGCCTGATCAAAGATGAAAATGGGACCAACATGGCGGTCTATACTTTTAAGGCAGGAAAATAATCAGCAGGCCTCCTGAATATTTCAGGAGGCCCTTCTTCATGCCTGGACAGTCAGCGGATGCTTGAACTCTGCCGGCAATCTGCTATGTTCGCCATTATATTTTACAAATAAAACATGGCTGTCTTGATACTTCACCTTTTCCAATACAGAGGTCTCTCGGGAAGGGGTGAAATAAAGCGCTGCCCTGCCTGCCTTCCCTGCAGCGAGTCTTTCGGCAATCCCGGACGGATCCCAATCGGGTACAGAGGAGATGACATCATACATATGCAGGACATCATCTTCCTGCCTGGCGAGTACAATGGCCTCATCTTCCGGGAGGCAGTAGATGTCATCATGGAACACATTCAGACAGTAAAACATGAGCAGCTCTCTTGTGTTGACGGCATCAAACCTGCCAGGATAGCTTCTCCTGCCTGCCATCTCATAAATGAAGGCCAGATCCTCCGGATTTCTGCCATCCAATTTGCGGATCTCCCTTTGCTGGCTGCCGGCGTTTATTTTTATAAAATATTGCATTTCTTCCACAGGATTAAAACCAAACTTAGGATAAAAATCGAGCACAGTCGAATTGGCAAAAAGATAAATGAAGTCCGCTTCTTTAAAATCTTCCAGGATGCGTTCCATCAATTGCCTTGCCAGCCCTTGATTGCGGTAATCCCTGTGCGTCATGACGGTGCCCACCTGGACAGCATTCCAATCCTTCCCCTCTCCTGAAAACCGGATCAGATTTGCCGATGCATTGGCCACCACTTTTTCTCCGTCGGCAAAAGAATAAGGTATGTATTTACTTGACCAGTATCCCAGGTCAAACCAATCTTCAAATTGGATGCCGAAAGTCTCTTTCGCCAGTTCATTAAAGCTCCGGCGCAGTACTCTGTTTTTTTCATAGCCTGAGACAAACGTCAGCTTCTCCAGTACAGCCATACTTTTTCCTCCCATCACTGGCTTCCTGCTTTTATAGTAAGGCGGAGAATGTTCCGCGTCCAATCTTTTTCAAAAAAATCATCAAATCAAGTTTACCGGAAAACACACCGGGAACGAGTGGAATATATAATCATTACACAGGGAGGCGGAAGAGATGAGCCTGCTTTTTTACAAAGCAATGGAAGCGTTCAAAAAAGATGCTGAACGCGAAGAGCAAATGAAGCGCCAAACGGCAAGTCAATATCCGAGTAAGCAAAAATAAGAACCTTTTCCCTTTCCTGTCCATCCTTTCGAGGGTGGATTTTCTGTATAAGAAAAAGGATAAAATCCAATGGGATTTTATCCTTTTTTATTTTTCCGGGCTCTTTCCAGCAGCTGCAGGGATGACCACTTTAGCAGTAGTAATCGAATCATGTGAATCTAAGGTAACCTGGCCGTCATAGCGGCTGGTGATCTGTTTTACGATGAAAAGCCCCTGGCCTCTTGTTTTCCCTTTTTCAGGTTTTTTCGTTGAAAATCCGCTTTCGAAAATCTTTTCTTTATCCCATGAATTTATGCGGGGGCCTGTGTTTGTCACGGTAAACATATAATGGCCTTCACCTGCCGTGCAGGATACTGACAGCTTCCTTTCTTCCTCAGGAAGCTCAAGAGAAGCCTCTATGGCATTATCAATCAGATTAGAGAGGATCTTGATCAGGTCTGTTGTTTTAATAAGATCAAAAGAATCCTTAGAAACCGAAAATCTGGCTTCAATGCCGTAATTCTGTGCCAGCAGCCTTTTCGTTTCAAGCAGTACCCCGAGCCCCGGATTAACTGTATCAAGCTTGATGGATTCGATGGAATGCACTTCCTTGGAAAGGGCTGTCAGATATGCAAGCGCCTGATCATAGCTCTCAATCTTCAGCAGGCCGTGAAGCACCTGGATATGGTTCGAATAATCATGCCTCAATGACCGTACTGAGGAAAGAAGCGAGTCAAACTCCGCCTGGTACGTATATTCGGTCTCTCCGACTTCCTTTTTAAGCTCACACTGGTACCAGCGCTGGATAAAGATGAATGACACAAGGAGAAACAGCACAAAGACGCCGTTGAAGACCAGATTGGATAAACTGCCTTTCAGCACCTTGCTGCTGATGCTCCCGATCATCTCTGCGCTGATATCAATGCTCAGAAAGCCAATGACATTGCCTTCGGAGTTTTTAATCGGTGCACCTGCAGTCAAATATTCACCATATTCCGGGTCGTGGATGATGCCGGTTGTAAAAGACTTTCCGCTGTAGGCCTGTTTCACCTGCTCCTCCGGCACTGTACAAATCCCGCCGATTGGAAGCTCTTCGACACCTGGCGGCAGCCCGGCTATCATTGCCCTTGAAACCTCTGGATTATCAATAAGGAGGGTATAAACATGAAGCGAGCCTGTCTTCTTCCTGGCATCCTCCAGATACCTTTTAATAGCTTCATATTCCGGCCCTTTTTCCGGATTTTCCAGAAACTCCTCGTAAATGACGACTGGCATGGAATCCGCAATGGATTTGGCGGTTTCAAGCGTCTGGCTGGCGATGGACCTTACGGTTGAACCTTTTATGCTTACATAAGATATATACATATTAAAGATAGTAAACAATAGCAGCAATACTGCTGATATTGCAATGATGGCTTTGAGCTTGGCATTTTTCATCTGCTCTACTTCCTCTTCTTAATCGCACTTATAGTAAAAATAGCCTAAATTTAAGTTTACTATATTTTAAAGGTCCACACATCATAAATAGGTTGGGAAAATTAATAAAGCAGGCCAGTCAGATGGCCTGCTTTCATACTCTGCTTCCTATTCGTCTGCTTCCTGCTGTTTCAAAGCTGAGCTATCTTCAATTTCAAAGAGATTCTTCAGCACCGATAACCGGTTATCCCAGAACCTGTCAAAATAAGCGAGCCATTCCCTCAGTTCTGCCAGGGATTCGGGCTGGAGGATATAAAGCTTCTCCCTCCCTGCCTTCCGCCCTTTGATGAGCTTCGCTTCTGAAAGGATGTGGAGATGCTTGGCCACTGCAGTCCTGCTCATGGAAAAGTGGCCGGCAATTTCTGATATAGGACGCTCCTTCTCCGCAACCAGCCTTAAAACTTCACGGCGCGTCGGATCGGCCACAGCCTGGAACACATCATACTTTTGCGCCGGGGCGGACATTATGCCTCCACAGCTTTCTTCAATTTTTCCACAATGCCGGACCAGCCGCCGCTCATGCGCTCCCTGACAATGCCGCTTGCCTCCCGTGTCTTTGGCAGTATTTCATCTGTGTCCTTCCATCCGGCATGTACAAGAGTAAACTCAGTTTTCCCGTCCTTCTCTTTCAACAGGAACGAAACAGCCCAGCCATCATCGTCCCAAAGAAAAGAAAGCCTGTAAGGCGGATCAAGCTCGGTCACCTTGCATGGAGAAGGTCCAAAAGGGGACTGCAGATGAAATTCATAGCCCAGCTCAGGCTTAAAATCATTCGGCATGAACCATTCAGCAATGCCTTCAGAAGAGGACACCTTTTCCCAAACCTTTTCAATCGGCGCATCAATTGTGATCACCTTTACGATATCATCCAATTTTGTCATTGTAATTCTCCTTTAACGATAAATATAAAATCATTTGGTTATATTTAAGCATATAACACCGTATGGTTATATGTCAACGGGAATTCTATAGGAAAGCTTGCCCAATATTAGAATAAGTTTTCCCAATTCCGGCAATCTAACACTATGACAAAGATTGAGACAGGGTGAATGATTGTGCAGACTGACTGGTTTTCTATTCTTCCATTTTTGATTGCGATACCCATTGCCATAAAAACCAAACAGGTCCTTCCCGGCCTTTTTGCCGGCCTTCTCGCCGGCTCCTTCCTTCTTCAGCCGACACTGGCCGGAGGCTTGGAAACGCTCATCAGCTTTCTAGTTAAAGGGCTCATAGATGAAAATAATATTAAGATCATTCTATTTCTTTATGCTTTCTCCGGTCTTGTCGGGATGATCAAGATTTCCGGGGGCATCAGGGGGTTTGTCGAGGAGGCGTCAGTCAGGATCCAGAACAAAAGGCAGGCGCTGCTTCTTACCTACCTGTCCACGGTCGGGACCTTCTCCGCCCCGAGTTTCCGGTTCGTCACGATTGCGCCGATCATGCGGGCACTTTTGAAAAAAGTAAAAATGTCGACACAGGAGCTTGGCTTTGTGATCGAGACAACAGCAACTCCCATCATTGTCCTGATTCCGATCGCAACGGCTTTTGTCGGCTATATGACGTCAATTGTGGACATTGCTGTAAGCAATGAGAACATCAATGCAGATCCTTACGACCTTTTCCTGAGAAGCATCCCTTTTAATTTCTTTTCATTTGTAATGATCCTTCTCGGCGTGTATTTAAGCTTTTTCCATCATTCCAAGTCAACACAGGACAGCGATCCTGAAAAGATCGGAAAATCAGGAGATGATGAGGATGACTGGCATACTTGCGACCCGGCGGTTGGAAGGGATTTGCCGGAAAAGCCGTGGAATCTTTTAGTACCGCTTGCGCTTGTTGTTGTTCTGACTTTGGTTTTCACATGGTGGGACGGCTATAAGAAGGCAGGGGGTTTTGCCGCCGCCTTCATTAAAGCGGATGTAATGGATGCTATGCTGATTGCCCTTGTATTTACTGTCTTGTTTACATTCTTGTTTTTCCGGTTCCAAAAGACAAAGACATCAGATCTTCTGAACAGCTTTGTGATCGGCGGGAATGACCTTATGTCTGTCATCGTCCTGCTTGCTGTGGTCTGGGGGCTGTCGTCCGTGACAGAAGAGCTGGGTTTTTCCGCGTTTGTCACCCGTTATTCGAGCTGGATTCCTCCATCCATCGTTGTGCCGCTTCTCTTTTTATTCGGGGCTGCCATCTCTTATTTCATCGGGTCGGCATGGGGAACCTGGGGCATCCTGATGCCGCTCGGGATTTCAATGGCCGCTGCTTCAGGCATCTATCTTCCGCTCGTCATCGGGGCTGTCTTTGCAAGCGGGACCTTTGGTGCATTCGCCTCCCCGCTGAGCGACGATACGAATACGATCGCCCGGATCCTGAATTTGTCTGTCATTGAATATGCACGATATAAGCTGAAGCCAGCTATGATTGCTGCCGGGATTACTGCCGTATTATATGCAGGCACCGTATTTTTCTTCTGACAGCAGAATTGCCCTCACTGCACTGAGTAAAATGTGGTAAAGTAAAAGGGCACAAAACTGAAAGGGGAATAGTATGACACACCAAGAAAATGAATTGCCAGCAAAAACATGCAGCATTGAAAGACTGGTTACTGTACCGGCAGATATCGAGAAGGTATTAAAAGGAGAAAAAACAGCCACGAGGAGAAATGGCAGATATGCTGATATCGGGGAGATCATGGTACTCAACGATAAAGAATTCATCGTGACTTCCGTATACAGCCAGACTCTCGGTGAGCTTACCGACGAACATGCCCGCCAGGAAGGATTCAGTTCTGTCGAGGATTATAAAGAGACCATCCTTTCCTATCACAAAGGGATGCCTTGGCTTCCGCATATGAAGGTCTGGGTCCACGAATTCAAACCGGCTGAAGCGTAAAACTCAATGGATTTAATTTACCGGACTGTTATATACATACATGTACTCAGTGTGATTATGTCAATCGGACCGTTCTTCATCCTTTTCCCGATCGTGAAGAAGCTGAAGACGGCCGCCGGTGCCGAGCTCGAAGCATATATGGATACTTTCCGGTCCGTTGTCAGGCTCTCTAAGCACTCCGGCCACGTCCTTGTAGGATCAGGCGTCATTTTGATCGCAGCCGGACCATGGACATGGGGCACCTCCTGGGTTGTCATGACCCTGATCATCCTGTTTCTCTCTCTCTTCTTCCTGGCGCGCGCCTTCACTCCGAAGCTGCGGAAATTCCGGGAAGAAGGGACCGATAAAGAAAAAGCAGCGGCTGAGCTCAACCGCACTGTCTGGATTTATATCATCCTTCTATCGGCCATGCTCTGGTTCATGGTCGTCAAGCCTGGTCTTTGGTAAGCCGGTATGCCTATTGAGGAAAAAAGATAAAACCTTGCCTTATTCCGGCAAGGTTTTTATTTTGTAGAAAAAATAATAGTATTTATAAAGAACAATGATTACCAGCATAATCCTGACTGCTGTGATGTCCGTCAAGAAGAAAGCGATGATTATCATAGCGTCAGCAAACAGCAGGATTGTAAATTTTTGCTTCAGTGTCATCGACTTATTTTTCACAAAGCTTTCTAAGTGTTTTTTGTAGATCCCTGTCTGCTTGAACCAGACTTCGAACCTTTTGGATCCTTTCATAAAGCAGAATGAGGCCAGCAGAAGCAGCGGGGTGGTCGGAACGACAGGAAGGATGATGCCAAGGATGCCAAGGCCCAGGGCCAGAAAGCCGGCTGCGACGAATAAAATCTGTGTTAATTTCCTGATAACATCTGCCCCCTTCCCTTTCTGAGTCTAATCTACCATTTTCCATAGTAAAAAGATATACCTGATGTACGTAAAGAAAGGCCCTGCATCTGCGCAGGGCCTCCACTTTATCGGGCAGTCACTTTGTTTAAAAACTGCTGTGTCCTCTTGTTTTGTGACTTTTCAAATACGTCCTCTGGTGTTCCTCTCTCGACGACAACACCGCCGTCCATGAAGATGACTTCATCGGCAGCTTCGCGGGCAAAACTCATTTCATGTGTAACGATGACCATCGTGATATCTTCTTTGGCAAGATCCTTCATGACCTTAAGCACTTCCCCGACCAGCTCCGGATCAAGTGCTGATGTCGGTTCATCGAAGAGCAGCACCTGCGGATCCATCGCCATTGCCCGGGCAATGCCGACCCGCTGCTGCTGGCCGCCGGACAGCTGGTGCGGGTAATTATCGGCACGGTCCTTGAGCCCGACTTTTTCGAGGAGTCCCAGTGCCTTTTTCCGCGCTTCCTCTTTCGAGCGCTTCAGCACCACCATCTGGCCTTCCATTACATTTTCAACCGCGGTCAAATGAGGGAAGAGATTATAGTTCTGGAATACCATGCCGGTCTGTTTGCGGAATGCTACCATTTCCGCCGTTTTGATTTTGGCAGAATCTCCGAACTGGAGCGTCTTGTTTCCAAGCTCGAGTTTTCCGGCATCTGGTGTTTCCAGAAGGTTCATGCACCGGAGAAGGGTAGTTTTTCCCGATCCCGAAGGGCCGATGATAACGGCCGTTTTCCCGGTCGGAATGGACAGATCGATCCCTTTCAGCACTTCCAGTTCGCCGAATTTCTTATACAGTTTTTCAATCTTTATCATTCAGGCACCTCCATTATTTTGCTACGCTTCTTCCAAAACGGTCTTCAAGCTTGTTCTGGAAATAAGACAGGACTGTGCTGAAAATCAGATAAATAAAAGCAACCTCGATGTACAGCCACAGCGGTTCATAGGTGGCTGCCGCAATCTGCTGCCCCTTTTGGAACATCTCGGTAACCGTGATGGTAGCGGCCAGCGAAGTATCTTTTACCAGGCTGATAAAAGAATTCCCGAGCGGAGGGAGTGAGACTCTGACTGCCTGTGGAACAATGATGCGCCTCATGGCCTGGCTCCTGGTCATCCCGACAGAGGAAGCTGCCTCCCATTGCCCCTTGGGGATGGAAAGGATTGCCGCCCGGATGATTTCAGAGCTGTATGCACCCTTGTTCAAGGTAAAAGCAATCACAGCGGCCGGGAACGGATCCAGTGTGATGCCTACGCTTGGAAGTCCAAAAAACAGGATGAAAATCTGGACCAGCAGCGGGGTTCCCCTGAAGATCCAAACATAAAACCTGGCCAGCGCGACAAGCGGCTTGATGCTGGACAATCGGGCAAGGGCCACAAAAAATGCAAGAATCAAACCGAGAGCAAATGTAATCAATGTGAGCGGGATCGTAAAATAGATCCCGGCTTTTAGAATAGGAAAAAAGGAATCAGCGAGGATTCCTATTATTCGTTCTGCGCGTTCATCAAACATCTATATCAATCCTTTATTTCGATACGTCTGTGTTGAACCATTTTTTAGAGATTTCCAGGTACGTGCCGTCTTCCTTCATTTCTGCAAGAGCTCCGTTCACTGCCTCGACAAGTTCATCGCTGCCTTTGCGGAAAAGGAAGGCATTGCTTGTTGCATTTTCTTCTTCATAAACTGTTTTTACAGGAAGCTCAGGACGCTGCTTCTTAAGGTCAAGATAAGAAAGGCTGTCATTGAGTGTCGCATCGATCCTGCCGGATGTAATCAGGTCAATGGATTGGTTGAAGCCTTCCACCACTGTGTTGGTTGCGCCATGCTCCTCGGCAATTTTACGGTAGTTGCTGTCAAGTGACTGGCCGACTTTTTTGCCGTCCAAATCATCCAGCGCCTTGATTTCATTATTATCTTCATGAACGACAAGTACCGCTTTTGAGACGATATACGGATCAGACATATCATATTTCTCCAGGCGTTCCTCACGGACAGCCACTTCATTCGCAACCATGTCATAGCGTTTTGCATCAAGGCCGGCAATCATGCCATCCCATTTCGTTTCAACAAATTCAGGCTTGATATCAAGGCGCTTGAATACTTCCTCGGCAATCTCAATGTCAAAGCCGGTCAGCTTGCCTTCTTTATCATGGTAAGTGAACGGGGCATATGTACCTTCAGTCCCGATTGTGATTTCTCCTTTTTCCTTGATCTGGTCATACAGGCTTTGGTCTTTCGCTGTATCTTTGTCTCCATCGCCGCTGCTTCCGCATGCAGCAAGGGAAATCGCTAATGCAAATGTGAGTAAAATGAGTGCGTACTTCTTCATGTGTGCATCAATCTCCTAGTATTTTTATCGGTTTAATTTAAACAACGTTACTTAGATTAATTCACCGGTGCAAAAAAGTCAACATATATTGCTCGGTATTAAAAAGAATCCCCTTAATGCCTTTATTTCATGTGCAGATAAAAACTTTCAGCCGGCAATTCCTAAAATCAGCAAACCCGCATCCTTTATGCCAGATGCGGGTTGAACTTTACTCTTCTTTTTTCTCGTTCAGTGATTTTAAGGCACCGCGGAATGCGTGGTCATCCATCCTGCTGTCAGAGGAATCCTGCTTTTTCTCTTTTTCCTTCATAAAAGATTGCAGGGCCTGCCTGTATGCATGGTCTTCCATCCGTTCTGCATCTTCCGCCGCAGGCTTTATCGGTGTGCCTGCTGCTTCCCCTGCATCCTGAACAGGTTCAGCATGATGTTCCTCTGGGGCCTGGAGCACTGCCTGGCCGGCACTCTGTTCTTCCTCCTGCAGCTCATGTCTGCGGGAAGATTGTATATTGGCAGCAATCAGGATGGCAGCCACAATAACCGCAGCCATCAGGCAAAATATAATACCGGCCATTACTGGCCAGCTCCGTCTCTGCCGGCATCCAGACGCCTGGCCAGAAGGGAAACCCGTTCACCGAGGGCTCTACCGAGTTCCAGCCCTTCAGCTGATATTTTCTCGTCCGAATCAATCGGACAGGTGATGCCGACACCATAATAAGAGCCGTATAAAGCATTTGCTGGAATATTCGCAGGCAGACCGGCAATGATCATCCCTTGATGAAGCATAGGCGTAATCAAGTTGAGCATCGTCGCTTCAAGCCCCCCGTGTGTGGTTGCCGTTGTACAGAAAACCGCGCCGATTTTATTGATCAGCTTTCCTTCGGCCCATAAATAGCCAAGCTTATCGATCCATGCTTTCAAACCAGAGCTGATGGTTCCAAAATGGCCAGGGCATCCCCAAATGATGGCATCCATCTCCGGGAGCTTATACACATCAGCCTGGCTGACATGATCAACCAATACCTCTGCTCCCTCTATCTTCCGGGCTCCTTCAGCAATGGACCTGGCCAGAGCTTCCGTATGCATGCCTTCGCTATCGTATACCACATATATCTTCAACTGCCTTTCCTCCCTCCATTTTTCCTTCGGCCGCTTCTGCTAGAGCGAAATCTTCACTTCTGCATTCATCCCTGGAAGCACTTTGTCTGATGCATTTTTCAGGGAGATTTTCACTGCAACCTTCTGGGCCACTTTCGTGTAGCTGCCATTGGAGCTTTGCTGAGGAAGCACAGAAAATAATGAATTAGTCGCGAAGCCGATTTCCTCTACTTCTCCGTCAAACAATGTGTTGCCATCTCCGTCAACTTTGATTTCAACACTGTCCCCGGCTTCAATGTCCTTCAGATCTTTTTCCTGGATATTGGCCGTGATATAAAGATGCTCCATGTCCGCAGCCACAGCCAGCGCCTGTCCCGCCTGGACCATCTGATGGGGATAGGCTTCATTCTGGATGACCGTGCCGTTCATATAGCTGCTGACAGGAACAGAAGACTCTCCTGCCGCTACTTTACCGACGCTTGCATTCTCAGAGACATTTTTCCCTTCTTCCAGATTCCATTCTGCAAGCATCCCTGATGCCGGTGCCGTCACCTGCATCATATCGGCTGACACCACCGCATCATTGGTCGTTACATAGTTTTCATTCTGGTAATAGTAATAAGCGCCAGCTGCAATCAATGCAAACACAGCCAGGATTCCAATAATATTTGTCAGGATTAAACGCCCTTTACTCATTCATCTTTCTCCTCTCAGGTAACCTCTTCTTATTTATGTGCCTGCCTGCTGTCCGGAGCGGGCAGCAGGATTCTTTTTTGCTTTTGGACAAGCGAGCGCCCTTTCCCTGTCATAATCTTGCTGATTGAAGCCAGCAGCATGATGACGCCGATTCCCAGCATGATTGTAAACAGGTCATGGTATGCCGTTAAGATGGCCGACTTTTTCGCATTAACGACCAACTCATAGAACATCATGCTCTTCGCCTTGGCCAACGGCAAGCCGCTTTCCATCAGCTGCCTTGTCATCCTGGCCATTTCCGCCTGCACTTCAGGGTCATATTTACTTGCGTGATCCCTTATTGCTTCATAATGATGTGCATTCTGCCTGTATATGAACCAGCCGAGCACCGGAGCGGCCACCGCGCCCGCAAAATTCCTGATAGAATGCAGGGTAACTGACCGCTTGGAGGCTTTATGGATATCCCCGGCCAAGGCCGTCCCAAGTGCTCCTGCCACCAGCACCATGCTGACTCCTGCGCCAAGGCAGGCGATCTGGAAATAGAGAGCCGGAAGGGAGATTTCAGGAGTGATGTTCATCCATCTCCAGCTGACATATATGACAGCCAGTGAGCCGATTGTACCCAGAATGCCTGCTCCAAGCCTGTCGTATAATAATGTTTTCAAAATAGCTGTGATCATTATTCCGATGAAAAACCAGAAATAAAAATGAGATAAATACTCAAATGGCAGATCTTTATTATTGCGGAGAAACCCATTGATTCCGGCAAGGGCAAAAATGAGCAAAATATGGGACGCCACCGCCATGATTGTGCCTGAGACCGGCTTGGCTGATTTGAGAGAGCCAAACGGAACCAGCGGATTTTCCGATTTTAAGTCAATGTAAATAAAGAGAATCATAATAATGCCGGCGAGAACCAGCAGCGGCCAGATCCTGATGGATGAAAAGCCCTCTTCCATCAGATTGCAAAGGG
This sequence comes from Bacillus infantis, assembly GCF_020171945.1. Taxonomy (GTDB): domain Bacteria; phylum Bacillota; class Bacilli; order Bacillales; family Cytobacillaceae; genus Bacillus_AB; species Bacillus_AB infantis_A. The sequence goes on from NZ_JAIVAP010000014.1 coordinate 58,254, forward strand.
GATAGGCCAGGCTGAGGATAAACAAGCCTAACAGGAATATCCCTTTATTGTCTGCAGGCGGCTCTTTATGCTTTTTCTCATCCTTTGCTGATGGAAGGAAGATGCTCCCCAGAACAAGGCATAAAATGCTTGAAGCAATATTCAGGATAAACAGCCAGCGCCACATGCCGGATGTAAGAGAAATGCTCCCAAAGAAAGCTCCGACTGCACTCGACCCAAATAGTCCTCCGATCGCCATCAGCAGGAAGGTATTGCGGATTTTGTTCGGGAAAGAAGTGAGGCTGACCGGCAAAATCGTCAGGAAAAGAATGCCGGCACTGATCCCCTGTATGATCCGGCCGGCCGTTAATGTTGTGATGCCCAGTGACAGCGCGTCCAGTACAGAGCCAAGCAGGAAGATCATCACAAATGTCAGATAGTTCCTCTTAAGGCCGACCTTTCTTGCAAGTACCGGTCCGAGCGGCACACCAAACGCAAATGCGAGGTTGGACAATGTGGACGGCAGAAGCAGATCGTTTGAACCGAGGCTCAGCCCGTTTTGAATAATTCCCTGATTGAGAATATAAGATAAATTTAAAAAATACTGCGGCCCGATAGAAAAAATGGTCAGGATGGATATAGCCAAATATTGCGGAATGGCCATCTTTTTCGCATCAGAGCCGGAAATATTGATAGGTTGGCTCAATAGCAGGTCCTCCTTTCATGAGATATGTTTCTTTTTGCAAGTTGCATAATACAACTTATAAACAATATATTGTATTATACAACTTAACAGCGATCTTGCAACAGGTAATTTCCAACAAAAAGAGAGAGCCTTGTCTGGCTCTCTCCTCATCCGTATTATTTTCCCCATAACTTAAAATCTTTATTAAGCCTTGTCAGGCTGGCTTCCAGCCCTGCCAGCTCTTCCGGTGACCAATCCTTCAATATTTCCCCGTATACCGTGTGGCGTGCTTCTTTCACCTTCTGAAGCACTGCACGGCCTGTATTTGTCAGCTGGACCAGGCTGATCCGGCCGTTATGTTCATCCGGAAAACGTTCAATATATGCTTTTCCTTCAAGAACAGCAATCTGCCTGCTTGCTGTAGAAAGATTAAGCATGAGCTTTTCTGCCAAGGCATTGATCGCCAGGGGCTCATGCGCAGAAATTTCACTCAGCAGCAGATACTCCGACCGGTCAAGGCTCCCCAGCTTCGGGCTGTGGGCAGTAGTCAGCCTCACAAGCATCGCAATTTCATATTCAATCTGCCGTAAAGTTTCCTTCAGCACCATCCGCCCCCCCTCTTAATAACGCTTTCTTCTATTTGTGATTATGAACCATTTTAACTGCGGTATCAAGGGATGAATGTGATGGACATTATTTAGAGTAAGGGGATGAGGCTAATGGCACCGCTCCCTGCTTCAGTCTCCATCCTGCCGGCCGCGACAGACTGCTGACCCCCAACAATCAATAACAGAGTTCGGCCCGGCTTGAACTGTATTGTCAATTCTCCAAAACTCTCAGCAGCACAGCATGACGGTCAATATCAGGATCCTTTCCTGGATGGCCATATTGAGAAAAGAACCTTTGTCTGTCCTCAGGAGCGATTCCGCTTCTTTTGACCGGAATTCCATAGCTTACTAGAAAGCGGTCAAGCGAAACGGCCCTCCTGAAAAACTCTGGCGAATCAGTGCTATCTACCTTTCTCCCATCTTCAAAGAACAGATCATAGCTAACTGAGATTCTGTCTTTAGAGCCAACAATATAAGAAACCTCAGCCCGGTCAATCTCTTCCCAGCTATATATTTTCTCCTCACTGAAGAGACCGTCCCTGAATTTAATCTCCAATGGTCCAAAGTTGCCATATGTATAGTAATCATTCATCAGCAGAATGCTTCCCGCAAGAGCGCCTGCAGCAAATAAAAAGGTATAGATATGTATACCAAATACCTTTCTAGCTTTCTTTTCCATTATCCGGCCAAAAATGCAAAAAGAGAGAAAAAAAATAACTCCGCCCACCAGTATAACAGCCCAGCGGCTATACAGGAATATGATCCGGCCAGGTGAACTGAAGCTTTTCAGCTGGCTGTTGCTGTACCCTTCAATAGCCCATAGGGAAAACATTGCTGCAGCCAGCATCAGTAAACTAAAACTAATAAAAGGATGGAAGCCCTTTTTTTGCTTTCTGGTTTTATGTTTTTTTGCCTTCATCTCGTCCCCCCTGCACTTCCATTATATAGAGGTAAAAGAAGAAAAAGCCAGGCATCGCCCGGCTTTCTCAGTGTTATTTCCTGATCTTTTCAATTTCATCGGCTACAAATTGCACTGATGTGCCAACGATGACCTGAATGCTTGTAGGACCGACAATATTGATTCCCGGAACCCCGGTATCTTTAATCTTTTTCTGGTCCACGCGCTCCATGTCCTTCACTTCAATCCGAAGGCGGGTCACACAGTTGTCGACAGATGTAACGTTCGCATCTCCGCCGAGGCCGTCATAGATTTTAGCAGCCATGATGGCGAATTTTTCATTTCCTGCCGCAGGGGCAGAAGCTCCTCCGCTTTCAGTGCCTTCCGCTCCTTCAGCCATTTCAACCCGGCCTGGAGTGGAAAGGTTGAATTTGGTGATGAGGAATCTGAACAGTACATAATACAGGACGGCAAATACGAGACCCTGAACCAGGAGCATCCACGGCTGGTTGGCAATAGGAATCTTTAGGCTCAATACAAAGTCGACCAGCCCTGCACTGAATCCGAAGCCTGCTGTCCAATGGAAGAAGGCCGCAACAGCAAGCGAGATTCCCGTTAATGCGGCATGCACGACATAAAGAGCCGGCGCAATGAACATGAATGAGAATTCGAGCGGCTCAGTCACTCCCGTAAAGAAGGAAGCGAATCCTGCAGCAAGCAATAGGGATGCCGCCATTTTTTTCTGTTTTGATTTTGCCGTATGGTACATTGCCAGGGCAGCAGCTGGAAGACCGAACATCATAACAGGGAAGAAGCCTGCCTGGTACATGCCAGTTACCCCTTTAGTCCCCTCGCTTGCCCAGAACTTTCCGATATCATTGATTCCGACAGTATCGAACCAGAACACAGAGTTCAAAGCATGGTGAAGGCCTGTTGGGATCAGGAGCCTGTTAAAGAACCCGTAAAGCCCTGCTCCCACAAAGCCCATCTTGCTTATCGCTGTCCCGAAGGATACCAGTCCGGAGAAGATGAGCGGCCAGACAAAGAACAGGATTGCGGACACAGCCAGCATTGTCACAGCGGACATGATCGGCACAAGCCGCTTTCCGCTGAAGAATGCCAGTGCATCCGGAAGCTTCACCTTGGCAAATCGGTTATACATAATCGATGCTACAATCCCTGATAAGATACCGACAAATGCATTCTCTATTTTCCCAAAAGCAGGGTTTACATCAGCCGCATCTACACCCTGCAGCATCGCCACCGTGTCAGTTGACAGCAGCGTTGTCACAACGAGATATGCGACCAAACCGGAAATCGCTGATGATCCATCCTTTTCCTTTGCCATTCCCAAAGCAATTCCGACTGCAAACAGCACCGGAATATGATCCAGGATGGAGCCGCCTGCTTTAATCAGGAAAGCTGCGGCCGGGTTGCCTGCCCCCCAGCCGGTCGGATCAATATAATACCCAATCCCCATCAAAATCGCAGCCACCGGCAGCACGGCTACAGGCAGCATTAAAGAGCGGCCCATTCTCTGCAAGTACTTCATGACCATTTTTTATTCCCCCCTAGGTGAAAAACTTGTTTGTCTAATTTGTAATGCAATGCAGAACGGTCCTCCTTTTCGTGATATTTTATAAGATAAACGAAAAAAGTCCATGCCTGCATCTATTATAGTTCACAAAATTGTAAATATTCAATCAAATTTCCAATTCTGCCTTACTTATTTTGCACTTTTTTAATAAAAGCCGTCAAGCGCTTCTGGTATTCTTCTTCAGCGATTGTATATGCCTCTGTATGACCGGCCCCCGGCACAATCCAGATTTCCTTCTCGCTTGTGGCCGCATCATAGATCCGGTCTGCCATCTCTGTCGGCACCAGCTCGTCCTGGTCGCCGTGGATGATGAAGAGCGGAAGCTTATTCTTTTTCACCTGTTCAACAGCTGAAGCTTCGCTGAATGTGTAGCCTGCCCTTACCTTCGTCACAGCGCTCGTCACTTGCATGAGAGGGAAGGAAGGCAGATGGTACAGATATTTAAGCTGGTGGGAAAGCTCTTCATGAACGTTTGTGTAGCCTGAATCCTCAATGATCCCTTTCACTTCCGGCGGAAGCTTTTCCCCGCTTGCCATCAGGACGGTCGCTGCCCCCATGGAAAAGCCGTGCAGGAAAATATCTGTTGCTCCTTCCTCTTCTACCAGGCTGCCGGCCCACTTCACATAGTCCTTCCGTTCATGCCAGCCATAGCCGATATAATCCCCTTCACTCAGGCCATGGCCCCTGGCATCCGGCTTCAGTACGTCAAAACCCTGCTCGTAGTAAAATTTCGTAATACCCGGCATCTGTTCGCTGCTGCCCTTATATCCATGAGCCAGGATGACTGCCCTGCCATTGGAATCAGGGTTCTTCAGGAAAGCCGCCTTAAGCTTCAGCCCGTCGTCCGAGGTAATTTCAACAGTCTTGAAGTCCTGTTTTTCCGTCCATTCCATCACTTCAGCCAGCTTTGCCGCTTCTTCCTCTGTTGCCATTGCACTGACCGCCCTCGACTCGCTGCCGCCATGGAGCTTCAAGGATTCCTCGCTCCGATTGATCGCTACATTATAAAAATAGTTTCCTGCCCCCATCAAAGCCGCAGCCAAAAGCACGATTACACTGCCGCTAATCAGAAGGATTTTTTTCTTTTTCATTCTCCTACCCCATTTACTATTTATCTTGAAATTATTATATCTATCATTTCCATTAATTTCTATATAATAAGGACAAATAATGTAAGCGCTTTTACATTTTTAGCCTGTAGATCAAAAACCTTTCATTATGATCATGGCTGCTTTCCGGGAGCTCTACCTCTTTTTCCAGCTCAAAGCTTGTATAATTTTCAAGGAAAAAAATATAATCCTCTGATGGGTAATACAGCACAATATCCACAGAGCGATGGTGCTCTTCCACAGACAAAAGGATATTTGCAATGATATTCCTGAACACCTGGATGGAAAATGGATTGAAAAAGTAAAAGCAATTCTCCTCATGCTTAATCCTGTATTCCTCTGCAAGACTGCATTCAAATTGGAGCATCCCCCTGCCTTTTCTGCTTTTTTTCACATAAGTTTCTGCGTTGCGAAGGGCTTCTTCATATAAATCCTCATTCATTTCAACGCCTGTCCCGGAAGCCTGGAAAAAATAGTGGCTGTAAAAGACAAGCCGGCCCTTCCCGCAGCCGAAATCAACAAGCCTGTCGGTGCTTTCCAGCTTGTATTCCTTAAACAGAATGTCCAGTGCGGAATAAGGCGTCGCCTCATAGCGGTGATAATGGAAAGAGCGGGTAAAACCCTGCTGTCCGCCTTCTGTTTTAATATGAAGAAGTCTGTCATAATCCTGTTCTTTCATTCTTTCCTCCCGAATTGTTCAATATCATTCTCCCCAAGCATCTGCATATACTCGAGGTTAGCGCCGCCCGTCCCAAAGCTGTCACCAAAATCCGGAAAAAAAACCTGCCCCTTTTCGTCATAGCCAATCCAGCCAAAGTGAAAGCCAAGCATTGGGAAAAAGAACTCATCCGGCTGGCTGCTCTTGGCTGACTCTGCCAATGAACCCGCGGCGGACTTCCACTCTTCCGGAAGCTCCATCATGCCATAGCTGCCTTCACCAAGCGCAACTTCATGCTCCATCTGCACTTTTGGAAAATAGGTCTGTTTTTCCCCTGTAACAAAAAAGTCTCTGTCTCTCATTAAATAATAGCGAATTTTTTTCAATCCGGTGTCAGGCGGAAAGCTCCAGGCAATACGGAATGAAGAAGGGTCATCCGGATCTATTCGCCAAACCTTCGGCTCTCCGGCAGAGCTGATATAATCAAGCTCCCAATTGCGCTTTCTCCATGTCCAGAAGCTGGCTCCATATTCTCCGCCTTCTCTCACGAAAGGAGCGAAAACATGCTCTTCATCAGCTGGGATGATTGCCTTGATTGCACTGGCCTGCATGTCGGAATGATAGCGGTTCATGTAACCCATGAGCTTTCCATCATTAGGCAGGCCGTCCGGTTTGGAAAAATAGAACCAATAAAGTCCGATGCCGGCTGCCATTATAATAATGAGACCGGACAGAAGGCCCAGCCTTTTTTTATTCATGCTCATTCCCCCAAAAATGTTTATTTGCTGAACCAGTTTGCATTCTCATCCATATGCAGGAAGGGGATGCTGGTATTCACTTCCCCGGTAATCTGCTGCATATTAAGATCCTCGCCCTGCAGCCAGCTGTCAAAATCAAATTCAACCGGGCTCCGGTCTCCTCCTAGGGCAAACAAGGCTTTACCTTCTTGCGGCAAATAGCCTGATGTGTGGATGGTGCCCGCCCAGCTGCTGTACAAATCAGAGAAAACGCCTTTATCTGTATCATTCAGGAGCCTGAATGCCTCCATCGCTTCAGTCATTTCCCCGCCTGCTTCTTGGATAACAGCAAGCCTGCGGAGAGAGTCAACCAAATGATGGCGGTTTTCATCTTTCATGATTTCAAAATGGTTGGTGCAGGCATTCGTCTGCCGGACCTCCACCCGGCGCGGGGAAGTTTCCACTGCAAAGGATTTTCCGCTCTTATCAAATACAACATAAGTGAATGAATGACGGTGCGGAATCTCCTTGAGCATGTTCACTGCTTCCTCGGCATTGGCGCAGGATTCAAGGAGAAGCCTCCCGATCATGCAGCAGATAAAGCCGTCGCCGGGCTTTTTGCGGTTCATGAAGTTATAGCCTACCACGAGGCCTTTCTCGTTCATTCCATCCATCCGCCCTGTCACCCGCTGGCTTGGCCCGATGATGGCATAGCCCTGGTCAGAAGGCTGGAAAAGGGTGTAGCGGCCTTCATAGGTTTTGGGATGATAGTCGTAGTTGCGGATCATATAGCTGCTGCCTGTCATGATGGAGCAGCCGGATCGGTTATAATCGACGCGGTAGCCGCCGAACTCCTGGAGGACTTTTTGCATCGGCCATTTCAGTGCTTCCTGGAGGCCGAGCAGTTCGTCCCAGATGCCAGGGGCGAACTTTTTGATTGCATCTTTTGCTTCTTTTTCATCGATGATGAAGCGCGGTTTTCTTACTTTCCATTGTTCTTCGCGGTTTTTTACAGAAAGGGAGTTTTTGATTTTTTCTCCCTGCATATAGCCAAAGTCATAGTGGGTGCCGCGGAACTGGATGATGCTGCTGTATATTTGTTTCATAGGGATCCCTCTTTTATCTTAGATTGCCTCGTTAATTATGCTTCTTTTAAGGATACTGGAAGGGGAATTGAAAATAAAGCAACTCTTATTAAGAAAAAGCTGACCCGATTAGGATCAGCTTATACAATATTTATCACTTCTTGATGGGGGCTGTTGATTTGCGTTGCAGGCACTTCGCTTTCCGTGGGGCGGAGTTGAGCCTCCTCACGCTTACGCGCTGCGGGGTCTCAACATTTCCGCTATCTCCCGCAGGACGTTGAATCCTCATCCTCGAATTTGCATCGCACGAAGAAAATGCGCATGCATTTTATGAGGAGTCTTCGTGCCTTCCACTCCAATCAGCAGGGGCTTTGAAATTTTATGGTATGGTTCCTATTAAGAAGTTATTAAATACAATCCATAGACTCTTTTTCCCTTGCTAATGGGGACTGCTGATTTGCGTTGCAGGTTTTCAAAGTTTAATGGTAAGCCTCCGGTTGAAAAATTAACAGTTTAAGCAACTCTTAGTCTGCTTATAACTTGTTTTTGGGAACCTTTAATTTACTGAACAGCTGAATTTCGTCAGCTTTCCTTATAAGTCATCCACTACAAGATAAACAGCTTTGACAGGGCCATGGACGCCGACGATGAGGTTCATTTCGATGTCGGCGCTGTTGCTTGGGCCGGAGATGAAATTGATGCAGGATGGGACTTCTTCTCCTCTGGCTGCCATTTCGTGGATGGCTTTGGCTGCCTGGGTCATCCTCGGTACGATGGTGCTTTTGGGGATGATGGCAAAGTAGATGGCTGGCAGGAGGCTGACGGACCGCCCTTTTCCTTGGCCGCTGAATAGGACAACGGTACCGGATTCTGCCAGGGTTGTGTCACTGAAGGTGATCCCGATATCAGCGGTTGCTGAAATGGCGAGGTTTTCTTCCCCGGTTTCGGGATCCCATACATGCAGATCAATTCCGTCCGTTTTAAGGGTGCTTTGGATGCTGCCGAGCCCGCATTCTTCAAAACGGGGATCATCCCATCTGACGACCGATTTTCCGCCTGTTTCCTTTATCAGTTCTGTAATCAGAAAAGGAAGGTCTGCTGTTACTGTCCGATGCACTTCTGTATGGATGATTTCACATTGCTTGATGAGGACTTCGGCAAGCTCATCCTGTGAAAAGCCCTTCAGGACCTCCCACTGCGGATTATGCTTCCAGGCCGGCTTTTCAACAGATTTGCGCCGTTCCCGTCCAAGATTCTTCGCCAGGTTATCCAGGAAAGAGGAGCGGTTTTGGATTTGTCCTGCAGGCATTATTTGTCACCCTCTTTTTCTCTCTTTTTGAACCAGTCCCTGAACCGGTCTTTCTTAGGGGCAGGGAATTCGCGGATATCTGTCCAATTTTTCAGCGGTCCGGGTCCTTTGGAGATTTTCTCATCCTTTGAAAAGACGCCAAGTGCTGTCGGCGCAAGCTTTGAACCGATATTGTACATGGCCGGTGAAGCGGTACCCATACTGAAGGCCTTCATGGAAAGGTTCTCAAAAGCAGGAGCCCTGCCCTCTTTCTCGACGATTTCCTGGCGGTGGCGCAGCAGATGCTCGTGAAGCGGGATCTTCACCGGGCACGCTTCCGTGCATGCAGCGCATAAGGTCGACGCGTAAGGAAGTTCTTTAAATTCATCATATCCTCCCAATAATGGAGACAGGACAGCGCCGACAGGGCCTGGATAGATGGAGCCGTAAGAATGTCCGCCTACATGGCGGTAGACCGGGCATACATTGATGCAGGCTGCACAGCGGATGCAGTGCAGGATCGACTGGAAGGCCGTCCCCAATATCTTCGAGCGCCCATTATCGACGATCACCAGGTGGAATTCCTCTGGCCCGTCAACATCGCCCTCCTGCTTTGGCCCCGTCAGGCCGGTAACATAGCTTGTCAGCTTCTGCCCGACTGCCGCCCTTGTCAAAAGGCTGACCAGGACCTCCATTTCTTCCCATGTTGGAACAATCCGCTCCATACCCATAACGGTGATTTGCGTCTTCGGGATTGCCGTGACCATTCTGGCATTCCCTTCATTCGTCACAAGAGAAACCGTGCCGGATTCTGCAATCGCAAAATTGCAGCCTGTGATGCCGATGTCCGCCTCAAGGAATTCCTTGCGAAGCTTTTCCCGTGCAAACAAGGCCAGCTCTTCCGGCTTTTCCGTTTTGTCATAGCCGAGCTTCGCTTTGAACACGTCACGGATTTGTTCTTTGTTTTTATGAAGTGCGGGCGTGACGATATGGGAAGGCGGATCATGGTCATCGACCTGCAGGATCCACTCCCCGAGGTCGGTTTCAATTACTTCGCAGCCGGCCTTTTCAAGTGCCTCATTCATATTAATTTCTTCTGTGACCATTGATTTGGACTTAACGACCTTTTTTCCTTTTTTCTGTTTTACAACGCTTGTTATATATTCATTCGCTTCTTCCGCCGTTTCCGCAAAAAAGACATGGCCGCCGCGCTTTGCGACATTTTCGCTCAGCTGCTCCAGATAGTAGTCAAGATTTTCTATTGTATGGGAGCGGATTTCTTCGCCAAGCTGGCGCCAGTCCTCCCAGTTCCCAAGCTCTTCCGCTGCATTCAGGCGCCCTGTCCGGAATCGCCCCTGTGCAGAGGAAACGGCTCCGCGCATAAACGTATCATTGATGCCGCCGGCGACCCGTTCCTTGAAGGGCTTATCCCCAATCTTCATTGCCATTTTCATTCCCCCTTTTTCTCTGCACTTTTACCTGCTGTTCAGGACGGATGCTATATGCATCACTTTGATCTGCTTTCCGTGCCTCTCGATCCGTCCGCCGATATTCATCAGGCAGCCGCAATCGCCGCCTATTAAAATATCAGCCTCTGATTCTTCAATATGCATGACTTTTTCATCGACCATCTGCTCTGAAATCGGTGTCATTTTCACAGAAAAAGTGCCTCCAAATCCGCAGCAGTCATAGCTGTTCTGGAGCGGTCTCATTTCAAGCCCCTTTACATTGCTCAGCAGCTTCATCGGCGCTTCCTTCACCCCGAGCAGCCTCGTCATATGGCAGGAAGTATGGTAGGTTGCCTTCCCATCAAGCCTGGCACCGACATCCTCAACGCCGAGCACATCAACAATGAACTGTGTCAGTTCAAACGTTTTATCAGCCAATCGCTGGGCCCTTTCTTCCCATTTCGGGTCCCCTTTGAAAATATGGGGATATTCTTTGAACATCGTGCTGCACGACCCGGAAGGAGAAACAACATAATCTGCATGCTCAAAAACTTTTATCATATGTTTCATCGATTCTTTCGCTTTTCCTACATAGCCGCTGTTATAGGCAGGCTGTCCGCAGCATGTCTGGCGCTCCGGGAAATCGACCTCGCAGCCGAGCCTTTCAAGCAGCTCCACGGTATCTTTTCCCGCTTCCGTCTGGAATATATCGATCAGGCAGGTAACAAATAATGATACTTTCATCGTTTTCACCTTTTTCCTTGTTATCGCTTTCACTTCTTTTGAAAGCTGATTCACTTTTTAAACTTTTGTTACTATATAGTTTAAATCTTTATAGGCTTATAGTCAACAGGTCATCAGATGACTTTAGTATACTAAAATACTTTTCCAAGAAAAAGACAGGCCCCATTTAGGGGACCTGCCGATTATCAAGCTGTTTTTTTCAGCTGCCTGCTTTCCGTACGGTTCTGTTTTTCCCCTTTGTACAGCATCACAAGGATGAAGCCGGCGGCAAGCGCGAGGATGGCTGTCCCTGCATTCAAGCCAAAGCCGTTGATGGCTGTATAGCCGATTCCCCCGGCAAAAATGACATAGAAGGTCATCGGGATCAGTGTTTTTCTGATCAAATTTCCTTCTTTTCCGATCAGGCCTGCGGAAGAAGAGGCAGCAACCACATTGTGCACACAGATCATGTTGCCGGCTGCCCCGCCGACTGCCTGCAGGGCGACGATTGTGGCAGGAGCTGCCATGATATTGTCTGCCACCCCGAACTGGAAGAGCGAAAACATCATATTGCTGATTGTATTGCTTCCTGCCGCAAATGCGCCGATCGCTCCGATTGTCGGTGCTGCAAGCGGCCAGTAGGAGCCGAATATCTCTGATATGCCCTCTGCGAGTGCGAGCGGCATGCTGGTATAGTCAGCTGCGTTGACGCCGGAATTGATGAATACCTGGACCATCGGCACCGCAAAAATCAGGGCTGCCATGGCACTGACAACGGTTTTGAATGAATCTTTGACCGCCCGGCCATATGCTTTCATATTCATCCTGTATATAAGAATGGAGATCAGCGATACAGCAATGAATACAACACCTGGAATATTCAATGGCTTGGATTCGACCGTGATGACTGTCCCGAATACATTTTCAAGGCTGATGACCCAGGACTGGATCCAGCCGGCAAACGGGAGGGTCTTCAGTCTTGTCAGTACCAGCAGTACTGCAACAAGGATGTAAGGCATCCAGGCTGCCAGGAAAGAGACAGGCTTTTTCGCAGCATCTTCTTTATCAACCTGGAGGGTTCCCGTCCAGGCAGGATCCCAGTTGTTTGCTGAATCAAAATCCCATGACTTTTTCGGAACAAGGAATCCCTTCCTTGCTGCCGGCACCACAATGGCGAGTCCTATCAAACCGCCGATCATGGACGGAAATTCCGGTCCAAGGAGATTGGCCACAAGCGCGTAAGGCACCGTGAATGCGAGTCCTGCGAAAATAGCAAACTTCCAGATGGCAAGCCCTTCTGCAATCGATTTATTTTTGCCGAAGAAATAAGTCAGCATCGTAACCATAAAGAGCGGGATGAAGATCCCAATCACTCCGTGGATCAGGGCAACCTGGCCGCCGATTCCGTTTATGTATGCCTCCATCGTTGTGCCTTGTTCAGCAACATAGCTTTGGACAAGCGGCGAATCCTTCAGGCCCGTATTGACGCCGATCAGGATCGGTGTACCGACGGCTCCATATGATACCGGTGTTGACTGCAGGATCAGGGCAACCATGACAGCTCCCATGGCCGGGAATCCGATTGCCACAAGGAGCGGGCCGACAATTGTCGCCGGGGCTCCCCATCCTGCGGCACCTTCCAGGAAGGAACCAAACAGCCAGCAGACGATGATCGTCTGGATGCGCCTGTCAGGCGAGATGCTCATAAAGCCTTTACGTATCGTAAAGATGGCACCGCTTTCTTTCAAGGTGTTAAGAAGCAGGATTGCTCCGAAGACAATTACCCCTACTTCAAGGGCGGTTGCCAGGCCTTTGACGGCCGCAGCCCCGATCTGGGCGCCAGGCACCTTCCAGACAGCCATGGCCATCAGGACGGTTACGATCAGCGATAAAGGCATCGCCTTATTCGCTGGCCATCTCAATATAACTAAAAAAACAAACACCGAAACAATCGGTATGGTAGCAATGAGAGCGAGCATTCCAATACTCATGGTTTTTCTCTCCTTTTTAATAGCATATTCATTCATCATGTTAACAGGTCATCAGATGACTTTATTCTATTAAACAGTATAAGTAAAACGCTTTCACATTACAATAGGAAATTTTCAGATATTAATTTTTGCAGGGAGTCCCGCTTTTTGGTTTTAAATGATTCCTAAATACCGGGTAATGAATCATAGAAAATAAATAAGCCTGCATCCCCTCGGATGCAGGCTCTCACTCTTCCATTTCGTTCATATATTTCATCAGGACCTCTTCCACACTATGCAGGTGGTCGAGCATGAGCTGCTGGGCGCGGGGACCATCCTGGTCCCGGATGCTTTCATAGATGCTTTGGTGCTCTAGTGTGAGGCGGCCCAAAGCTTTTTCTGTAGAATACAGCCAGATTCTCCTTGTCTCACGCATGGTGGTGACCATCATTTCGGAGACATTATTCATCAGGCTGATCAGCAGATCATTTTGCGACGCCTTGGCAATCGCCATATGAAACTGAAAATCCGCTTCTTCCCCAAGCTCTTCATCGCTCGCCTTTTTCATCTGCTCAAGCGCTGCTTCAATTTCAGCCAGCTGCTCTTCCGTACGCCTTTCAGCAGAAGCGCTGACGGCACCGACCTCAAGGATCCTCCGCACCTCCAGAAGATTTTTGACATCGGTCTTTTTCATCAGCATGGCTGTATACACTGGAAGTGTCAGCATATTGGAATCAAATTCCCTGATATAGGTTCCCTCGCCCTGATGCATTTCCACAAGCCCCATGGCCCGCAAAGCGCTCAAGGCCTCGCGGACGGCGGACCTGCCAACCTGGAAGTTTTCCGCCAGCTGCTGGACCGAAGCAAGCTTATCCCCCGGCTTCAGCTCACCTGACTTAATCATATCCATAAGCGCTTCAGCGATTTCTTCATATATTTTGCGCGGTTTAATCCGTTTATAGTTCACATGGCTCACCCCATTATCCTTCTGATTCTGATTTTATAGCATAATGGATGAACGGACAATGCGGAGAGGCCGGCTAAAACCCTTTTTATCTGGAAAGGGGTTCGGTCAGCGGCACTTCAGCCCGATAATACAGCTGAGCATCCGGCCCAGAGATCAATATGCCCCTCCCATCTTTTTCAATATAAATAACTGACTCCAGGCCGCTTCCCCATTTAGGCTCTGCCCCGGAAAGCAGATAAGGAAATCTTTCATCACGAGTCTCTTCCATCGTTATTTCCCTGTACCATTCTTCACTATCAACATTTTCCCTGGTCCATGTTCCTGTCTCCATCAGGGCTCCCGGGCGGAGAACTGTTTTTTCTGCAGATGGGTGCAGCAGGACTACTTCCGCCTTTTCAACATTGGACAAATAGACGGCAGGATCCTTTGTATCATAGATCGCGTGATAGAACATAGCCGCTGCAAGTGAAGCTGCAAGCAGGGCAAAATTAGCAGCAAACCCGAGCCAGGCAAACCGCCGGTACTTTGCCCATCTTCCTTCTTTGCCCCTGGAGAAAAAATAGAGAATCCATACCCCGAGAGGCAGTATCGGCAGCCGGATGAGCAGGCCGTCACTTTGCCAGTTAATTGAAAAAGAAAAGAGTCCAATAATCATAACGAGGATAACTTTTAAAACCTTTGGCTTTTCATCCTGCTTTCTATATAAAACGATAGCGGCGATCACAACAGCTGCATAAGCCAATATGGCGGCTGCCCATTCTACTGCGTTACCTGTAAAATCCAGATTGATCATGAAGTTCACCTCCTGCTGGTTCCATTTACTGTTATATGTATGATAACAAAGAAAAAGGACCACTGTGCATGGTCCTCTTCAGATATGCTGCTGGAGCTGTAGGCTCCCGATTCTCTCCGGGGAAATTCCTGTTTCTACATAGCTCCTGGCCTGCTTCCAGCTGCCTTCTCCGTCCTTTTTGAAGGTATCGAAAAAGAGATTGGCTGTGCCGAGCCGTTCACCCTTTATAATAATCGAGGCCGACAAGACCGCCATCACTTCATCTTCCTTCAGCGGAATGACAGCCAGCTCCTTCAAATCCCAGATTCCTTCATTCTCTTTTACATACTGAAAGCCCTGCTCCCAGCCTTTGATTGACTCCCCGTAGCCAAAATCATCAATCTGATCTCCGCGGATTTCCCTTGCCTGGTAATCCTTTGATATCAGCTCTTTCATTTCCTCGAGCGATGAGTTCCTCCAGACGTGGAGATAATGGTTGAGAAACCTTCTGAATTCCTGGTCCATTGCTCAGCCTCCTGCATATTCTTGTTGGAGTTAACTTCTACAGTTGAGAAGGGATATCCTCTTAGAATGAATTCTTTTTTAATTGATGACAGACACTACCGGTGTTGGTTAGCTACGCTATTAAATGTGTCTCTTAGCCTTGCATTTGCTAAGATAGAAAGATCACCTGGCCACTTAAAGCGGCCAGGTGACTTTTTAGCAGATAAGTGAAGCCAGATCTCTTGGATAATAGGTTAGCATTTCAATCCCATTATCAGTAACCAAGACAGTATCAGAATGTCTAAAGCCGCCCAAGCCTCTCACATAGATTCCCGGCTCTACTGTAAACACCATTCCCGGCTTTATCTCAGTATGGTCTCCTAAATCAAAGAAAGGCGCTTCATGTCCAAGCAATCCAATAGCATGGCCAGTATGATGGCTTGTGAGTTCAGTAATACCCGCCTCTTTAAAATACTCCTGTACTGCTTCTTCAACTTCTGAACAGGTCTTTCCTGGCTTTATTGCAGAAAAAGCCACATTCTGTGCTTCATACATATGCTCAAAATATTTTTCCTGTTCCTTATCTACTTCCTCAACAAACATGGTTCTCTCAAGTTCACTTGTATATCCAAAAACATCAGATGCCGCACCAGTAACAAGTGTATCTCCCTTCTTAAGAACTATGTTTTGTGTCACAGCATGTGGAAATGCCGATTCAGGTCCAATTTGTCCTCTAAAGATAGCATATGCAGTCTTTCCGTGAGGCTTGTATTCTGTTCCCAGGGTTTCAATCATTGCCATTGTTGCTTCCATTGATGCTTTCCCTGTGATTTCAATCTCACTAAGTCCCGCTTTAGTATACTTTTGCAGCAATCTATGTGCTAAATTGCCCCATCTGCACGATTCTTTTATCAACTCTATTTCGTTGCTGCTTTTTATGAATCTAAGTTCTTCAATAAGGCCCTTTAAAGAGACAAATTGCTTCACAGAGATTAGTTGATCAATAGATTCCCCACGATATCCCATTGAAGAACCATAACCTAGGGCATCATAGCCAACTGTCTTATTTTCTAATCCGTATTCCAGAAATAACGCTTTAAGATACTCCATTGGATGCTTGATTCCAGGATACTCAGGATATGAGTGCACATGATCTACTACTCCATACTCCTCTGCATGTTCATGCTCCAAGGCAGGAAGAAATAAATGGAACTTTTGGCTCGGATCTACGAATAGGCCGATAGGACGCTCTGTTGGATGAAAATGAAATCCTGTTAGATAAAAAATATCTGCAACAGCAAAAATAACTGCTGCCTCACAGCTTTTGTCACCCATTTTTTCAATAAACTTAGTTTGTCGCTCCTTAAATTCATGTTTAGGTATGGCTAATAGCATTCTCAACTTCCTCCTCTTGATTTTTATATAGATGACAGGCTGCAGTATGGCCATCTTCAAATGAGATATTTTCTGGGTATTCAGCCTGGCAAATTTCCATAGCAAATGGGCATCTCGGATGGAAAGTACACCCCGTTGGAGGATTAGCAGGATTGGGAACATCTCCTTTTAAGATTATTCTTTCCTTTTGCTCCCGCGGATGCCTAATAGGTACAGCTGATAGCAAAGCCTGAGTATAAGGGTGTTTGGGGTCCCGAAATAAATCTTCTGTATATGCAATCTCTACTACTTTGCCTAAGTACATGACAGCCACTCGGTCTGTCATATGCTTTATTACACTTAAATCATGAGATATAAAGAGATACGTTAAACCAAACTCTCCCTGCAATTCAAGCAGCAAGTTAATAACCTGTGATTGGACTGACACATCTAATGCAGACACCGGTTCATCTGCAATAATAAAATCAGGCTGAACGATGACAGCTCTTGCAATTCCGATCCGCTGCCTCTGTCCTCCAGAAAATTCGTGTGGAAACCTGTCTAAGTGATGCTCAGACAATCCTACAATCTTTAATATATTTATGATTCTTTTAATTCTTTCAGCCTTATCATAATTTTGATGAATCTGCAGTGGTTCCATTAGTATTTGCCGAACTGTTTTTTTAGGATTTAAAGAAGCATATGGGTCTTGAAAAACCATCTGTATCTGACTTCGAAGTGAACGCATCTTTGAGTACGGCAATGAGGCAATATTTATTCCATTAAAAATTACTTCACCAGCTGTAGGATCAGTCAACTTCAATATGGTCTTCCCTGTAGTAGATTTACCGCAGCCAGACTCCCCTACTAATGCGAAGGTTTCACCTCTATTAATTGAAAATGTTACTCCATCCACTGCCTTGACCATAATATTTGCTTTGAACATTCCTTGAGGAATCTCATAATACTTTTTTAGATTTTTAACCTCTAGCAGAGTGGAATTCCCCATTTTCCTGCCCCCTCTTAATCTGTGGATCCCTTAGCCAGCATTTACTGGCATGTTCCCCCTTTTTAAATAATGGCGGTTTTTCTATCAGACACTTTTCTAAAACATAGGGGCATCTATTTGCAAAGGCACACCCTTCATTAATTTCAGATGGCCTTGGTACTTGCCCGCTGATTGAAAACAACTTGCTCTTACGATCATTGCTTGAAGGGAGAGACTTTAACAGCCCTTCGGTATACGGATGCAGGGGTTCATCAAATAATTCATTCACTCCCGCTTGTTCAACCACTTCTCCTGCATACATAACAACAACCCTGTCACACATCTCTGCAACAACGCCCAAATCATGAGTAATCAGTATTAGACTCATATCGTTTTTTCTTCGAACTTCTTTTAACAGTTCTAAGATTTGCGCCTGTATGGTTACATCTAGAGCTGTGGTGGGCTCATCGGCAATCATTAGCTTTGGCTGGCATAGCAGGGCAAGTGATATCATTACTCTTTGCCTCATTCCTCCTGATAACTGATGAGGATACTCATTAATTATTTGCTCCGCCCTTGGAAGACCAACCTGTTTCAGCATATCGAGAACAGCATTTCTTGATTGAGATTTAGATAGCTTCTTATGCTGCCTTAGAGGTTCGCTCAACTGTTCTCCAATTGTAAAAACGGGATTGAGAGAGGTCATTGGTTCTTGAAAAATCATGGAAATATCATTTCCGCGAATCCTGCGAAATTGCTTATCCTTTAATTTAGTTAAATCTTTTCCCTCAAAGCTGATTTTCCCTGAAACAATTTCACTCGTCTTTTCTGGCAACAGACCCATTAGAGCAAGTGAAGTAACGCTTTTTCCACAGCCTGATTCTCCTACAATCCCAAGAGTTTCACCTTTTTGAAGAGTAAAGCTTACACCTCGTATAGGTTGCACCTTCTCTTTTCCTGTGCCAAATTGTATGTACAGATCTTTAACCAGCAGAAAATCCTCTTGCACTGAGCTACCTCCTTTCATTCACCCTTTAGTTCTGGGTCCAACGTATCCCGAAGCCAATCCCCAAACAGATTTACTCCAAGTGCAGCTATCATGATCGCGATTCCAGGAAAAGTGATCAGCCACCAGGAACTAAAGATATAATCCTTACCTTCGTTTAGCATGTTTCCCCATGCAGGCTCTGGCGGCTGAACACCGAATCCCAGAAAGCTAACAGAAGCTTCAGCAATAATATAAGTAGCGATTTGAAGAGAAGAAAGAATAATAATTGGTGTGAATAAGTTGGGAAGTATATGTTTGAATAGAATCCCCGCTCTAGAAACACCAGTCGCTACGGAAGCTGAGATATATTCTTTCTCCCTTAGTGCCAGTACCTCACTGCGGATTACACGGGCAAAAATTACCCATCCGCCAATAGCAAGGGAAATAATAATGTTTCTCAAACCTGAACCAATTATGGCATTGATAACAAGGACCAGCAGGATAAATGGAAAGCTTAGTTGGACATCTACAATCCTCATTAATATGACATCCAGCCACCCTCTAAAATAGCCAGAAATTATTCCAATAAAAGTACCAAATATCCCTGCAATCAAAACCGTAGTGACACCAATAATGACAGATGTTCTTGCACCAAGAATAATTCTTGAAAAAATATCCCTGCCGAGCTGGTCTGTGCCTAGGAGATGTCCTTCTGTCAACGGAGGAAGGAGCTTTTTGCTAAAGTCTGCAAAAAGCGGATCAAAGGGGGTTATCCATTTACCGAAAATACTTACGAACAACAATAGTAGGATGATTAAAAATCCGGCCATCCCTGTCCAGCTTTTCAGTAAATTTCTAAAGAAAAAGGAAACAGCAGACGGCCGATTGGACTTATATGTATTCTGTGGCATCACTGGTGAGGCTTCCTGGAGTTTAACTGACATGGCTCATTCCACCTACTTTACTCTAATTTGAGGATTTACATATGCATATAGCAAATCAGCAATAAAATTAATGACTGCGTATATGAGTGCAATAATGAAAACACCTGCTAAAACAATGGGAAAGTCTCTGTTCATAAGCGACTGCATCAGCAATCTGCCAATCCCTGGCCATGCAAATACAACTTCAGTTATAACGGCTCCCCCCAGCAGAGTTCCTAAATCCAAAGCAACAAGGGTGATAATGGGAATCAGCGAATTCTTAAGTGCAAATCGAGCAACAAGACGAAAAGTTGGTACACCTGAGGCTTTGGCTGTTCTAATGTAATCTTTTCTCAGCACATCAAGCATCGTGGATCGGGTAAATCTAGTAAATCTTGCAACACTATACGCCGCAAGTGTAATTGTCGGCAAAATTAAATGCATCGCCGTTCCTCCTCCACCAGAAGGAAGAACATTAAACGTGGCAGCAAAAGTAAAAATGAGCAGCAATCCCAGCCAAAAACTTGGAACTGCCTGGCCAAGTACAGTTAAAGCTACGCCGATTCGATCAAATACCGAATTCCTTTTATATGCTGATAGAACTCCTAGTGGAATGGCTATCAGCAAGGAAAGAATTAAAGCCGAGATGGCGAGTTGAAAGGTGGCTGGAAGCCGCTCCAGCACTAAAGGCAACGCTGATTCCCTGCTCCGAAGAGACTGGCCGAAGTCTCCCTGTACAGCATTGGACATAAAGTCCGCATACTGGATCAGGATTGGCCTGTCGAATCCTAAAAGCTTTCGGTATTCATCAATTTGTTCTTTTGGTGCATCTGGAGGCAGGAATAGTGCTGTAGGATCACCTGATAACCGAATAAGAAAAAAAACAACCGTTAGCGCAAGTAATACTACTAAAGCAACCTGAACCAGCCTTTTCAATACAAAATCCAGCAAATTACTCACCCCGCTTATGTAGGATCATAAAGTTATTTTGAAGGGGAGGGGCTATGCCCTCTCCCCTTCTTCAAGGTTAATTCCAAGACATTTCAAAAGCCTGGATTTTTTCATCGACTCTAGCTTTAAAATTTAAATCTTTTCGAACAGCATAGAGATCTGCCTGCTGCCATAGCGGTACCCAGGCAGCCTTATCTACTAACTTCTTTTGCAGCTCTGCATAACCATCAAATCTTTCTTTTTCGTCAAACAAAGCATTTGTCTTATATATTTCAGCCTCAATTTCTTTATCATAGAAACTGCTGTATGGGGCTGCTTCAGTAAACAGATTTTCAATCGTTGACTGTGCATCAAATGCTGGACCCCACCCCAGAATAAACATATCTTTCATTTCTCTGTTGCGAATTTTTTCAAGATGGGCACCCCATTCATTCACCTGAACATTTACTTTAACGCCAATTCGCTGTAGCTGTGCTGCAATTGCCTGTGCAACCTGGGAATCCATTGGATAACGCCCATTAGGAGTATCAAGGGTTAATGTAAGTTCTTCAGGATTATACCCGGATTCTTCCAGCAATGCTTTTGCTTTTTCCGGATCATATCCATATCCTTCAGTCTCAGAATATTCAGTGTTAATTTTTGATAAAGGCCCTGTCATCTTGGTTCCATGGCCATTTAAGACAGACTCAAGCAATTCATCTGTGTCGATAGCATAATTTAAAGCCTGACGTACTTTTTCATCTTTAAGCGGGCCATCAGCAAATGTATTAAGAGCAAGGTAATTGATCCTGGAGGATGCTACCTCCTCCACTTTTGAATTTTGATCGCTCTTCACTTTATCTACGGAATCAACAGGAATGTTTTTAAATAAATCTACTTCCCCACTTAAAAAAGCTGATAAACGGGAACTGAACTCAGGAATGTAACGGAATTCCAGATTCCTTATTTCCGGTGTTCCTTTCCAATAGTCCTTAAAAGCCTCGAGTTTTAAATAGTTATCCCGTGACCACTCTACAAATTTATATGCTCCTGTGCCAACGGGTTTCTTAGCAGCTACTTCCGGTCCTGCTTCCTTAAAATAACCCGGTTCCATTATCAGCAAATCTTCTGCAATCCTTTGGATAAGACTCGGAAAAGGCTGGGAGGTTGAAATCTCAATTTCTGTTGGAGAGATAACAGTCACTTCCTTAACATTTACCCAACGGGATCTGTAAAAGGACTGGTTTGCTTCATCGAGAATATAATCAATGCTGAACTTAACAGCTTCTGCATTAAAATCAGCACCATTGTGAAATTTCACGCCCTCTTTAAGCTTTAGCCTCCAGGTAAGTTCATCTATGTTCTCCCATTCTTCAGCAAGTACAGGAACAAATTCTCCTGTTTCGCCATTTCTATCGATTAATGGATCATATATATTCCGGATTTGAGCATCTGTTACATAGTTAACATCCGAATTAGCAATAAGTGTGCCGGCATCTGACTCAAATGCAACCACAAGGCTGTCTTTTTTCTCGTCTGTTTTACCATCTGGACTCGACGAATCATCTGTCCCGGCTGTTCCTTCTGTACATGCCGTCAATAACATAAATATACTGGCCAAAAGCAAACCAAGAAAAATACTTCTCTTCACTAAACATCTCCCCCTGTCAGAATTTTCGGATGCAATATGTTTTCAACCTGATGCATTGACTCAATAAGTCTTTTAACTTCTTCCTCAGAGATTCCTTCGATCATTTTCCTCACATTTCCGCTCGCCTTTTCTGCAAGCGACATAAGCGCCTCTTCTCCTATCTTTGTAAGATTGATATATTGAATTCGTCTATCTGACTCAGAAGTTATTCTTCCAATTAAGCCTTCTTGATCAAAACGCTTTAGCATTCTGCTGACATAACCTTTATCAAGCAAGAAGTGCTCTGATAAGAAGGCAGCTGTACATTTTTCCTGGTTGGATATTTCAAATAGAATCAGTGCCTCTGTAGCAGAGTAAGGACTTTCATCTGTATATAAATCAAACAGTCCCATTACTCTCGTATAAAACCTGTTAAATCTCTTTATATCCTGGATATACTGATCTTTCATGACTTCCTCTTTTCTAACTTTTCTGAATTTAATTTATATTCTAAAATTACAAGTTGCTTTTGTCAACCTTATATGAAATTTCTTACGGAAGCATTTATAGGAATAATCCCCCAAAACCAAGCCATATTAAAAGCAGACTACATGAAGGGAGACAGCACATTGGAATCGATGACGCGTGAGCAGATTCTGGCGGATTTGCAGAGGTCTTTTGAGGGCTATTTGAATGAATACGGGGCGGACAGTATAGGCACTTATGAGGAGCCGGGCCAGGGCGGACGCTATTATTTTGGCTGTACGGTCAAGAAGGATGATCGGACGTTCCATATACATACACCTTTTGCACAGCAGGAGGATGGAAGCTTTACGGCTCTTGGAAGCGGCTGGACGGCTGAGACGGATGATCCGGAGCTCCAGGATAAAAGGGGCTATGGAGATCTGGAAAGTGCACTCAAGGAAATTTAACATATAGGAAAGGCAGGCTGGGATAAAGTATCCGGCCTGCCTTCTTTTTTTACACCAATGCCTCTTCTTTTCTGTTCTGTATCCAGTCCAGCAGCTCTTCTTCTTTCAGGGGGCGGGAAAAATAATAGCCCTGTACATGAGGCGATTCGCTTAAAGAAGCAATAAAGTCGATCTGGTCCTGATATTCTGCCCCCTCGATGACGACCTTTAGGTTCAGCGAGCAGGACAGCGAAATAATGGCCCGCAGGATTGCCGAATCCTTTTCCGACACCGGCACCCCGTCGACGAAGGATTTATCGATTTTGATGGTCGATATCGGTATTCTTTTTAAATACGAGAGAGAGGATACGCCTGTTCCAAAATCGTCCAAGGCAACAGAAAGCCCCATTTCCCTGAATTGCGCCACGGCCTGAATGGCATTCTCGATATCATGGATGACGCTGGTCTCCGTGATTTCCAGTTCAAGCAGATCGCTGCTGATCTCATATTTCAAAAGGCTGTCTTTTAATACGTTCAGCAGTTTAGCTGAAGTCAGATAAGGGCCCGGGATATTAATCGAGATCTGGTGAAGGGCTATCCCTTCTTTTTGCCAGTGTGACAGCTGCAGGCACACTTTTTCAATTACCCAGTCTGTGACTTCGAAAAGCTTCCCGCTTTCCTCCAGGATGGGAATGAAAACGCCTGGCGAAATCATGCCATGCCTGGGGTGTTTCCAGCGCAATAATGCCTCCATGCCCGAAATCTCCCACGTGCTTGAGGATATTTTCGGCTGGTAGACAAGAAAAAGCTCACCGCTTCCCATAGCTGGTGTGATATCCTTAGACAGCTCCTTTTCAAAGCTGTAGGTATGGACTGCAGGATTATATTCTATTACCTCATGCTTGTACTTGGTCGTCGAGTGCTGGAGTACGGCCATTGTGCTTGAAAACAGTTCTTTATGCGGCTGTTTATCACTGGCTGAACTAACGGCACATACCATATCAATCACGAGCCGCTGTTTTCCGATGATCAGCGGCTGGGTGAAAACAGCCATGATTCTCTTCAAGGCTGCTTTTATTTTTTCATAGTCATGCTCCCCGGATGCGAAAAGCGCAAAACGATTACCTTCGATGCGGTATGCCTTGATTTCCAGCGGAAGCAGCCCCTTAATTCCGCCATGGACAGACTGAATGATTTCATCCCCGAATGAATAGCCAAAGCCGCTGTTCCATTTCTCCAGGTCATGGATATGGATAATGGCCAGGCTTCCTTTGCCGCCGCTTTTTAAGTCCTGTTCAAACTGACGCTGGTTCGGCAGCTGTGTCAGCGGATCAAAATAGCTCAGGCGGAATTCTACAAACCGGTCCAGCAGGCTCGTCAGGCCGGAAATGGCAAGGAGAAGCAAGATTCCCGCCGTGATGACGCCGATCAACAGCCTCATATCCATACTATGCATCTTATGCAAAGCATGGCCCAATGGCGCTTTTGTATAAAAAACAACAGCGGCCATCCCTGTGTAGTGCATGCTTGTAATCGCAAGGCCCATGATAAGCGCAGTGGCTGCTTTTACCAGAAAGCTGCCCATATATTTCTGCAGCACAGAAAAGATATACAGGGCGATATAGGATACCACGACAGCAATGGCGATGGAGGCGGCAAACAGTCCCGGCTTATAGCTGTATTCCGCTTCCATCTCCATGGCAGCCATCCCGAAATAATGCATGGCGGAGATGCCAATCCCCATAATGGCCCCTGAAATAACAGATGGCCAATGAGTGCTGTTCTTCCGGTTGCTGATGTAAAAGGCCAGATAAGAGGCCAAAAAGGCAGGAAACACAGAAACGATTGTCATCGTCCAGTCATACTTCATCGGCATTGGCAGCATGAATGCACTCATGCCGATAAAATGCATGGACCAGATTCCGAGCCCCATTGCAATGGAAGACAGCAGCAGCCAGAACTTTTGCTGGAAAAAGCTTGGCTGCTGCATCCGCTGATTCATTGATAATGCGGTATAGGAAGCACAGCAGGCAATAATAATAGAAAGAAGAACAATCAGGACAGAATAATGGCCTTGGAGAATATATATATTCTCTGAATCTGGGACAGTAAACATGGGTGTATAACCTCATTCATTTTTATAGGTATTTCATACTGGTTATATCGGCTGATTCTTCCAAATATCAACTAAATAATTCACTTCCGGCATATTGATGCTCAACTTATTGTTTTTTTGCCGGCATAACCATAAAATATGATTATCCAAAGCCTGTTTACTTATAGAACGGAGGAACCCCTTTGAAGCTTTCTTTTACCGATTACATCAGCATCTATATCCATCAGACCGACCTGACGCTGACCAGCTATGTGAAGAACAGGCTGGCGCCTTATAACCTTGCTCCCGAGCAGAACTTAATCATGATGCTATTGTGGGAAAAGGATGGAATTACGCAAAATGAAGTGGCTGAAAAGCTGCTGAAAGATAAAACCAACATTGCGCGCATGGTATCCAATCTTGAGAAAAAGGGATTTATTCAAAGGATTCAGCATAAAAGCGACCGCCGTTCCCTCCAGCTGTTTTTGACAGAAAAAGGACGGGAGCTCGGGGAGCACATCATTCCCCTCACCGAGGAATTCAACTCTCTCGTCTGCCAGGGAATTACAGAGGAGGAGCAGAACGAAGTCAGGAGGATTCTCCGTAAAATGCAGGCAAATGTCCAGTAGTCTGTACATTTGCCTGCATTAATGTTGCTACAACAACCAAAAGTGTGGTAAAGTGGTGTTTGTCATATTAGTATAATCAACAGTTGCTATAGCAACACAGAAAAATAAAGCGAGGTATTCTTATGTCAAACGTATTATTCATTAAAGCCAATTCCCGCCCGGCCGATCAGGCTGTAAGCGTTCAGCTCTATAATGCTTTTGTTGAAAGCTATAAAGAAGCTCATCCCGGCGAACAAATCACCGAGCTGGATCTTTTCAGCGAAAACCTGCCATACTACAGCAATGATATGATGGGCGGCATGTTCAAGCTTGCTAAAGGCATGGAGCTTACGCCAGCTGAAACTGAAGCAGCAAACCTGGTAAACAAATATCTGGACCAGTTCCTGGCTGCAGATAAAGTTGTATTCGCATTCCCATTGTGGAACTTCACTGTTCCTGCAGTACTGCACACATATCTTGATTATCTCGGACAGGCCGGAAAAACTTTCCGTTATACAGCAGAAGGCCCTGTCGGTCTGCAGACAGACAAGAAGGTTGTCCTTCTTAATGCACGCGGAGGCATTTACTCTGAAGGCCCTGCGGCAAGCGCTGAAATGGCCGTCAACTATGTGAGCACCATCCTGAATTTCTGGGGCGTCCAGGACGTTGAATCCATCATCGTTGAAGGACATAACCAATTCCCTGACCGCGCACAGGAAATCATCAATGAAGGTCTTGAAAAAGCAAAAGCAGCAGCGAAGGCACTTTAATCTGCCGGCACCATTAAGCCTGTTCCAGCCGGAGCGGGCTTTTTCTTGTATTGCACGAATAGTCCAACTCTTTTAAGATACTAATATATGAATGAGGAGAGGCGGTCTTATGATGTCAGCTGCAATTACAGAGAATGGAATATTTAAGAGCGTGTGCCCGCTGGACTGCCCGGATCAGTGCGGGCTGCTGCTGCATAAAGAGAACGGGAGAATTGTTAAAATTGCAGGGGATCCGGAGCACCCGGTCACAAAGGGCCATATTTGCCAGAAGGTGCGCCATAAGGCGGAGAGGATCTATGATGAAAAGCGCCTCAAGCACCCATTAAGAAGAATTGGCAGGAAAGGCGAAGGCAGATTTGAGAAAATTAGCTGGGATGAAGCCATTCGGGAAATCACCTCGAGTTGGAAAGACCTTCTCCAAACTGCTGGGCCCGAGAGCATTTTGCCCTACAGCTTCTATGGAAATATGGGCAGGCTGAATTCCGAGGGCATGGACCGGCGCTTCTTCAACCGGCTTGGCGCTTCTAAGCTGGATTATACGATATGCCAGGCGGCAGGCACGGTTGGCTACCGCTATACGATGGGCGGAAGCTTTGGCATAGACCCTGAGGATACAATCCATTCAAAGCTGATGATTTTCTGGGGCATCAATGCGGCGAGCACAAATATGCACCAGATCGCCCTGGCGCAAAAGGCGCGAAAGAACGGTGCAAAGCTGATCGTCATTGATGTCCACAAAAACCAGACAGGACGGGCTGCAGACTGGTTTATTCCTATCCTGCCGGGGACAGACGCGGCCCTGGCTCTTGGCATCATGCATATCCTGTTTGCGGAAAACCTGGCAGATGAAGAATTCCTTAAGCATTGGACGGTTGGGCATGAGGAGCTGAAGGCTCATTGCGCTGCCTATGATCCTGATGCTGTTTCCGCCATCACCGGTGTCCCTGTGGATGATATTTATAAACTGGCAAGGATGTACGGGACCATCTCCCCTTCCTTCATCCGGATCGGCAATGGAATCCAGCACCATGACAATGGCGGCATGTGCATCCGCACCATTTCCTGCCTCCCCGCGATCACAGGCCAATGGATGAAAAAAGGCGGCGGAGCCATTAAAGGAAATGGCGGGTTCCTGGCCCTCAATAATTTCAAGCTGCAGCGCCCGGATCTTCGGAAGGACAGCGGAGCACGTACAATTAATATGAACCTTCTCGGCCAGGCGCTTCATGAAAAAGAGAATCCGATTCTGTCATTGTTCATCTACGGGACTAATCCAGCTGTTGTCGCACCGGAAAGCAATCTGGTCAGGGAGGGTCTTGAAAGAGAGGATCTTTTCACAGTGGTCCATGACTTATTTTTAACGGAAACGGCCAAATATGCCGATATCGTGCTCCCGGCCACTTCTTCTTTTGAAAATACGGACTTGTACACGTCTTACTGGCATCATTACCTGCAGCTGCAGGAGCCTGTCATCAAACCTTATGGAGAGTCGAAATCAAATGTAGAGGTTTTCCGGCTTCTGGCGGCAGAAATGGGCTTTGAGGATGAGGCTTTTTCTGACACCGAGGCGGAAATGATCAGCCAGGCGCTTGACACCCCCGGTAATCCTGCACTGAATGGAATCACTTACGAAACGCTGAAGGAGAATAGCTTTGTGAAAGGTAAGGTACAGCCTCTTTTCCCTGGTAAACTGCCAACGCCGAGCGGGAAAATTGAGCTGTACTCCGAGCAGATGGAAAAAGACGGCTATCCGCCGCTGCCTGTCTTTACACCGCTTGAAAAGGACAGCGAGTACCCGTTCCTCTTCGTCCCGGCGCCGAATCATAATTTCCTGAACTCCACTTTTTCCAATAATCGCAAGCATCAGGAACTGGAAAAAGAGCCGCAGCTGTTCATGAACAGTCAGGATGCACAGGAATTGGGGATTCTGGATGGAGACCTGGTGAGGGTTTGGAATGACCGGGGCGAATGCATCCTGAAGGCGAACGCCGGCGACCGTGTCCTGCCGGGGGTCCTTGTATCCCAAGGCCTTTGGGCAGATTCTCCCGGCAAAAAGCATCTCGTCAACGCACTCGTCCCTGACCGCATCGCCGACATGGGCGGAGGCGCCACCTTCTTTTCCGGACGTGTAAATGTGGAGAAATATAGATAAAAGGGTGCCAGGCACGGGATTTCCTCCCGGTGCCAGGCACCCTCCTTTTATTTAAAAATCCCGAATGGCCTGCCGATTGGCAGCACGATTTTACCAAAATGCGTATTCAGCACAATGGCCGCTGATCCATAAAAGGACAGAAGCGCAATGCACATTTCAGCAACAGCTGCCAGCATATGTGTCGCTTCATGCATGATGTCAAAGGTGCTCAGGGATAAACCGATGAACAGAAAATCAATGAACACGAAAATGAAGAACAGCACCTTATGAGTTTCCATAGCCCCAACCGTCATAAAGAGGCTGAAAATTAAATAGCCGACGAACGCGAACCCCAGCTGCTTCGGGTCTCCATCCGAGGCAAGGGCTTCTCCAAAGAAGCCAAGCTGGATCAGCCAGGTCATGCCGACGCCGAACCAGAACAATCCAAAAGCCCCGAAGGCCGTTGTCCCGAAAATATTATTATGCTTCGAATCCTGAACCGAAGCGAAAAGCTGCGCCAATCCGCCAAGGAAAAACGCCCAGGGAAGGATATAAGATAATCCGTCTGTCAGGCCCAGTTTCTGTGATGACGCCACGAATGTAACCATGGCAAGGCCGAACAAGCCCAATGCGGATGGATCTGCTGCTGTAATTTTAACTTGTGTTTGATTCTGAGTCTCCATACTTTCCTCCTAATAAAAACATACTTGTGTACTTTATAGGATAAAAGTATGGGTGTCAACAGCCTATTAATGGGAAGGGCTATATTGCGGTCAGCTCCAGACGCTGCTGATAAGATTCCACAGAAAGCTTCCTGCCTGAAGCTTCAGCAATGTGATCCCTATTACAAGGCACGCCCCAAGGATTATGCCTGCTTTTCTCCTCATTCTCTACTCCTCTTCAAAAGAGAGATTGACCGGCTCTTCGTGAAGATCTCTTGTAAAATCAATATTGGTTGTAGGGACGGTGGTGCTGACTTCCTCAAATTTCAATTCATCCACCCACACTTTTCCCCGGCCTGATAAAATGACGCCGAAAGCAATGATTGCACTATTTTCCGGCACATCCAGGACAATATCATAATAATTCCAGCCTGTGCTTCCCTTGATCGGGCGATTGCCCATATTATCGAATTGCAGGACTTCATCGGAAGCATTATCTACTCTCATCCAAAAGCTGCAGAAGCCGTCCACATTATTCGATTTCAGGAACCCGGAAAACTTCAGCCGCTTCCCACGGTAATTTTTTGCGTTGATTTCCTGCATCATGGTCGCAAATTCTCCTGGCGCTTCCACGGTCTGTGACTGCAGATAACCGGATGATTTTCCTTTGTGAAAAATTTCATGATCAATTCCCATCTGGTAGTTGAACGGGTGGCTTCCGCTTAATACCCATCCTTTTGGCTTCTGTTCTTTGTCCATGTTTTTTTCCTCCTTCTGCTCCGCCAGTTTCCCGATCAGCTTTCTGTATTTTCCCGGCGGGAGCTGATAGTATTTTTTGAATGATCTTGTGAAGGCTTCCTGTGATTCGAATTGAAAGTATAAAGCAATATCGAGGATTTTCTCGTCTGTATAAAGCAGCATATGGGCACTATTGGCAATCCTTCTGTAGCGGATATACTCGGAAACCGTCACCCCGACTTCCTTCTGGAAAATCCGGTGATAATGAAACTTCGAGAATCCGGCAGTATGAGCGATGTTTTCCAGCGACAGGTCCTCATGAAGGCTTGATTCAATATGCTCTATGCTCTTCTGGATGATGGAACTGTAGGCCACTCCTGGCACCTCCTTCCATATTTAAGATATCAAAAGCAGATGGGGGCTTTTTTGACCTATATTGCTATGTTGCTGCCAGCTGTATTATTTTTTCTCTTCGAAGAGCAATTCCCTCAAATTCTCTGTATGTGCTGGAGAGGTGAGATAGAGAGCATCATCCCCGATATACATAAAAGTGCTTCTCTCATTTTCCCCGCCGAGCCACAGGTGGATCCCATGCGCCGGAAACTCCCCCTCCGGCTGATATTCCACCATCACGTCATATTCAGGATCTGAAATATCGGCCTTCCCAGGCTGTATGACCGCAGATGTGATTGCCTTCTCGAATCTGGCCAGGCTTTCTTTGTCCTGAAAAGAATAAAGGATTTCTTCGTTCATCCCGCCGAATCCATCCGATTTTGAGACGTTCACTTCTGATATTTTCTCATCGAGCAAAACCATTTTTTCCGGTGCCTGGCACCCGGCTGAAAGAATGGCGATTAATATTAGTATAATGATAGATTGTTTCATGGTTGTCCTCCTCTGTTTTTCTCATTTTATACCAAAAAATGCGTGCCAGGCACCGCTCGTGGACATTTTTGGGAAAGTGTCTTTTTGCGGTGCCTGGCACGCAGGGTTAATGTTCTTTTATGATAGCCCTTGCGGCATTGCGGCCGCTTAGCGCTGATGATAATGTGCCCGGCCCGGGGAAGACCTGCTCTCCTGCTAAATAGAATCCCGGCAAGGAAGTCCGGAAGCTTTTTGGCTTGAGGATGCTGTTCCGGACGGTCAGGGGAAATCCGCCGACCTCCGTTTTCCCGACAAATTTCTGGTAAGTCAAAGGGGTGCCCGCTTCTGCTTTCTGCAAGCGGGCTTTGATTGGGACGGCTTTATCTACTTCTTCAAGCAGTCTGCCTGCCAATTGTTCTTTCCGCTGCCTGTATTCCTCTTTTCCAAATGAAGCCCATATATCGCTGTCGGTAT
This sequence comes from Bacillus infantis, assembly GCF_020171945.1. Classification (GTDB taxonomy): domain Bacteria; phylum Bacillota; class Bacilli; order Bacillales; family Cytobacillaceae; genus Bacillus_AB; species Bacillus_AB infantis_A. Next base: position 89,368 of record NZ_JAIVAP010000014.1, read on the forward strand.
GGACAGAAATCGTCAATATCATTTCATCCCCGATTGTAAGCCCGCTGCTGTCCCGCGATTCCTGCAGAGTTGCATAGATGGGGCCGTGAAACTCTTCCTGCTCCCCTTGCGGCATGATCTGATAAGCAAAAGGCAGGTTTCTTTGGTCCTTTCCTGACACGATGCTGTCAACTCGGAAAGCTCCCCATGAAAACTCATCACCTTCACTATGGCTTGTCCCTTCTCCAAAGGAAATGCCGGTGTTATTGATGACAAAATCAAATGCTCCGCTGTATTTCCTGCTTTCTGCCATCCACTTTTTTTCGCTTTTACTATACTCGATTTTTTTAACTGGGGAAACAAGCTCCACCCTTCCACCCAATAGCTCAATCCTCTCTGCTAAAGAAGAGCTGATTTGTCCCAGTCCTTTTTCAATAGAAAAGCTCCCTTTCCTATAAATGGTCAGGGCCAGGCTTGAAGGCAGCAAAGCAGCCTCAGAAGCATCGGTCTGCGCGGCATCCAGCAGCTGGGCATCCAAGAACTGCCTGAACGGGAGATAATGTTCGAGCTTATGTTTCTTTAATAGATCTTCTACTGTTGAAAGGGCATAACGTGAGAGTCTTAGCATGGAAAAAGGGCCCCGGATGGCAAGGTTTGGGAAGCTTCCGAGGTCATAAAGTTTTTTTATCGGAAGAGATATCCCTGAAGCTGAAACAGCCTGTACCATTTCCCCGATTTTGTGAAGCTCTCTCCAGAACTGCAACACATCCTCTGGGCGCTCAAAGAATACGCGCTGGAGCTCTTCCTCCCAGTATTCTGTGCTTTGGAAAATGGAAATTCTCCGATCGGGCAATATAACATCCATAGGATGGGACAGACATTCTGCCGGGAGGTTAACCCCTGCTTCATTTAGCAGCTCTCTCAGCAGTCCTCCTTCTTCCAGTCCGAATGCGACAGTTGCACCGGTCGGGAACATCCGTCCTTTTCGTATATAAAAGCCAGCCGATCCGCCAACGGTTGATGCCTTTTCCAGTACAGTCACCTCAAAGCCGGCATTTGCCAGAAGGGCCCCGGCTGTCAGGCCTCCGATTCCGGCCCCGATTATACAAACTGACTCTGCCATCCCTGCTGCCTCCTTTGAATGCTGCATGTTTTCAATCGTGTTTCTACCATTATAAGCAATAGAGGAAGCGGAGCAGAAATTCTAATATGGTATCCTTACGGTGTCAGGCACCGCCCGTGGACAAATACAGTAAAAGTGTCCATTTGCGGTGCCTGGCACGGTTAGGAGTCTATTTCTTTTACATAAATGGCTGCATTGGTTTTGATCGTCCGGCACCCTTCCAGATCTGCTTCTTTTAGCAGGCCTAGGTCCAGAGCTGATTTGATTTTTCCTTCATCCGGCTTTTTTTGGATCAGTTCATGGAGATTTAACTCTTCAAGCCTTTTTACGGTTGGTTCCTGCTCAAATTTCTCAGCTTTCCTGATCTGCCGCTGCAGTTTGAAGGTACTCACTGTGATTTCGCCCTTTTCATTTTGTCCTACTGATTGATCAAAATGAAGGTTGAACACCTTTTTCAGCGACTCAAGCTCCTCTTCCGCAGCTTTCTTTGTCTTGCTCAATTCCACATAGCGCGCAAGGATCTCCTTTGTAACAATGCCATTCGCATTTACCAAACTCTCGCCCCATTTCTAAGATGATAGTTCATCTTATTAAGATGGGGGAGGCATTATGCATGTCCTGTAAAAACGTATGTTCCTGGTGAAATGAGTGCCTGGCACTGCCCGTGGACAGAATGGGGGGAAGTGTCTTTTTGCGGTGTCAGGCACGGGAGCGGCTGGCACGGCAGCGGCTTATAAATTCCAATAAATGTATTTTATGTAGAATCACGCTGATTTTATGTACAATAAAAGGAAAATTTGGTAGAATAATAAGAATTTTAGGTAGAATCACAGAATTTTTTTGTAGAATCACTTGCCTCTGCAAAGTATTTAATGAAAAAACGCCCCTCTGATATTTATCAGAAGGGCATTTCCTGCATAAAATCCACTTTAAATATCATCCAGCAGAACAATCTTGCCTGTCACAGCATCTACTGCATGCCGGCAGTCCAATTTTCCGCATAAAACATACTTTTCTTTCTCAGCATCATAGACATACACCGGTTTTAAGAAGAAGTATGATTTTAATTTTTCAAAGGCTTCGGCCTTAACGACCGCTGGCTCCCCTGGTGCCTGGTAACCGTCGAACATGTCGAGCATCATCTGGTTGTCAATATAATTTCTCGGCTCATAACTATGGGCATCAATCACAACCGTCAGCTTTCGCTTAAAAACACTAGAATCGTGCCCGGATTTCCTTAATACCGCATCAATGCACCCGCGGGTCCTGCGAAGTGTTTTTAATATCCACTGGCCGGATTCGTTAGGATATTCCCGGCTGAGCACCTGCCTGACAGCTGCCGCACATTTATCAGCCTCAGCCTCCCGGATCGGATAGGACTCTATATGAGGTTCTCCGCCGAATGCCTGGTCTGCTCCAATGTCTTCGGATTCTATGATAGGCTTTCGTTCAAAAGGAACGTCTGAAGGCTTGTCCCAATCTATTACCTGATCGACCATAAGCTTTGGCTCCATCCCTATTGGGTCAAATTCAATCGTTTTCTGCCTGTCATTTGTGATGAAGACTTCCTCAATCGCAAATAGGGAAAACCACTTTTCTTTTTCCTGGTTTGGGAATTGAGCGAATATCAGTTGCTCTCTAAGAAGATCTTCATCTATGTCTTCAAGCGAGAGAGCATATTTCTCTGCCTGTACCTGATCTGCCTCGGGAAAACTTCCATGTGAAGAAAAAGTAATCAGCCTTCCTTCCTCATCTGTTTCCAGCTCTATATAACCACCGGGATAGATAACGGTGCCATTGACAGCCGCTGAAAAATGAAGCCTTCTGCCCTTTTCGTTCGTCAGCATGAATTGCTGCCCATAGCTCAGGCCAGTTTCTTTCTCAATCCAATCAATCATACTGCCCCGGTCACCGGGCATGAATTTAACCCCGTCGGCCGATGTCTTCCCGCCCGCAAATATCGCTCTCCTCGTCCTGCCGCTCGGGATGTGCACTTCTATGACAGCCGTGCCCTCCGGATTGCTGTCATCACCCTCTGCAGCTGCACCAATAGGAAACCATTCCATACAGAGAGTATAGTCCGTCTTGTTCTGAAAAGGCGAGTCATGATAGAATCCGGTTCTTCCGAGATAATATTCTGCCAGCCCGAACTTTTCAAAAACTGAATCTGCAAATTTCTTTATTCTTTGATCCATAGCAGCCTCCTTGTTTCATCCTAATTTCTTTACGAAAGAAACTGTAATTTGGTTTCAAAGAATATGGCAGCAGTGCCTGGCACCGTCCGTGGACAAATGAGGGGAAACTGTCCATTCGCAGTGCCTGGCACCACATGCAATATCACACTCAAAAATTGACTGAAAATTGCCCTTATACTAAACTGGTAGCAGACTGAGATATTTAACTATTTAACTATTTTTTCAATAAGAAAGGATGCTGCACATTGCCACAATCATCTCAAGATTCAAGTTGTGAATTGCCTTCAAGCAATAAACCAAAGGAGATTTCATCTGATGGCTCTTTCAAGCGCCAGACGAACCGATTTATGACTCCTTTTGGAGAGGGGCCGGATAAGCTGCCCGTTGAAGCGGGCCGATATCGCCTTTTATGGTCTGCCGCCTGTCCTTGGGCGCACCGTTCGGTTATTGTCCGGAGTGTGCTGGGCCTTGAAGAGAGCATCAGCCTGGGCACAGCCAGCCCGATGCGGCCTCGCCTTCAGCATGTTGACTGGGAATTCTCCCTTGATGAAGGAAACCGCGATCCTGTCCTCGGCATTCAATATATGAGCGAAGTTTATAAAAACGCAGACCCTGATTATGACGGCAGGCCGACGGTGCCGGTCATGGTTGATATAAAAGAAAAAAAGGCCGTTAACAACGACTATTTTAAGCTCACAAACTATTTTGAGACAGAATGGGCCTCTTTGCATAAAGAAGATGCACCTGACCTTTATCCGGAAGCATTGAGAGCTGAAATCGACGAACTGAATGAAAGCATCTTTCATGATGTAAATAATGGCGTCTACAAATGCGGCTTCGCCCATTCGCAGGAAGCTTATGAAGAGGCATATGAAAAGCTGTTCAGCCGCCTGGACGTTCTGGAGGAAAGGCTTTCCGGCCGGCGCTTCCTGTTCGGCGACTATATCACCGATTCAGATGTGAGGCTGTACACGACCCTTGCCAGGTTTGATGCTGCCTATTACACGGCTTTCAACACAAACCGGAATCTGATCCGTGAATATACGCATCTATGGGGCTATGCCCGCGATCTCTACCAGACGCCGGGCTTTGGGGACACGACTGATTTTGATGCAATTAAGCAGCACTATCATTTATCCATCACCATTTCTACCGATAAGACAGAGCCGGCTATCCTGCCAAAGGGTCCGGAATTGTCAGTATGGAGCACAGATCATGGCCGTGAAAAGCTCAGCGGGAAAACGGAGAAGTTTTTGAAAAAAGGAGAAGATGGCAGATGAGCGGGGTAATCATCCGCAATGCGGACAAGGAGATGGCAGAGAGCATCCGCGAGCAGCGGGTTTCCGCCTATTCGGCCCATATCGGCAGCATTCCAGGGCCGCATTGGGAAGCATTGAAAAAAGCGATATCATCAGATGCCGACCGACAGCCAGGGGTGGAGCTTATCATCGCGGAACTGGATGGGAATTTAGCCGGCAGCGTCGCCCTATTCCCGGCCAGGACTGATGCTTATGAAGGTTTTGTAGAGGAAATGGACTATCCGGAAATCCGGATGCTTGCCGTTGCTCCTGAATTTCAGGGCAAGGGTATTGCAAAAGCTCTGATTTCTGAATGCATCCGCCGTGCAAAGGAACAGGGCTTCCGGAAAATCGGCCTGCACACAGGCGATTTTATGAAGAATGCGATGAAGCTTTACGAGGGTTTTGGATTTAAAAGGCTTCCGCAGTATGATTTTGAGCCGGCTGGTGATGGGATTATTGTGAGGGCGTATGTTTTGAAAATAGAATAAAAAAACGGGGGAAGGTGTACTCTTCCCCCCGTTTTGTTTTTAGAGCTCTGACGCATATAAATTCAGCTTCTTGCTCATCGACTCAATCGTTTCAATAAAAGAAGAGATCTCTTCCGTGGATGCTGCCTGCTCCTGGCCGACCGCCAGGACTTTTTCGATTGAGGAGGTAATGTCATTCACAGACTTCTGGACATTATTCAGGATCGTATAAATTTTTTCTGTGGAAGAGATGGTATCATGGGACAGCTTTCGTATTTCATTGGCCACCACGCCGAAACCGGCTCCTTTGTCGCCTGCTCTTGCCGCTTCAATAGCTGCATTCAGACCGAGGAGATTCGTCTGGTCGGCAATTTTTTTAATGAACGAAAGCACTTCGTCTGTGTTATCCACTTCTTTCGTCGCCTGATTCGACCGTTCCAGTAGCTGATTGGTGATCTCCGCCAATCCCTCTGCTCCTTCTGTGATGGCAGCAACACGATGGTTTGCCTGTGTAATTGAATCAACAATCTGCTCAGAGATGCTGCGCAATTCTTTTTCATTCTGCCTCTGCATTTGGATGGCAAGTGCTCCTATTACTGCTCCATTTTGAAGAATTGGTGCCGCCATTCCTGTAAAAGAAACGCCAAAAAACTCCTCCGGCACTTCTTCCTCAATCCTCTTGTTATTTTTAATGCAGTCTGCTAAAGGCTCGTTGGGGTCGATCCGCAGCCCCGGCTTGATGCCCAGGTCAATTTTTTTCCCGGGAAAATAGGCAAGCCATTCTTCCGTATCAGCAACCCCAATCGATATTTCCGGAAGCATAGAATGAATCAGAGGGATTGCATTCATATAGGCAGCCAGTACTTCATGATGTTCTTTCATTATAATCATATTCCAGCCCTTTCCAAGAAGGCCCAAGCCGCTCAAATTGAAAGGACTTTTGCACTTCTCGTATGAATATTTTTAAAATATAGTTATTTGTACCTAATTTTATCTCGAATTCAAGCAAATAGATAGTCTGAATAGGTTTTTAGACATAAAAAAGTGCCAGGCACCGCTTGTGGACACTTCTACCCCAACTGTCCATCAGCGGTGCCTGGCACCAGATTTATTTTATCAATCTGCTTCCGTCAGCTTCTTGGCCGCCTCATAAAAAATTTCAACGGCTTTCGCTATATCCTTTGAATCTGACCATTCCTCGGGACAATGGCTCAGGCCATTCCTGCTTGGAACGAACAGCATCCCGACGTCTGTGAAATCGGAAAGGACCATTGCATCGTGTCCTGCACCGCTGTTGATCGGGGACCAGGGAATATCCAGTTCAGCACATTTGCCTTTCAAGAGCGACAGAATACCCTTATCCATTTCTTTTGGCTTCATATACAGAGGCTGCTCAACGGACGCCTGGATCCCGCCCTGATCATAAGCCGCAATCCGTTCTTTCACTTTTTCAACCACACTCAGCACATGCTCCTCTTTGCCTGAGCGGATATCGACCGAGAAAACCACTTTATCCGGGATCACATTGGCTCCATTCGGAAAAACATTCAGGCGCCCGACTGTAAGAACAGTGCCTTCTCCTTCAGCCAGAGCCAGCCCGGGAAGGCCGGCAATGATGTCAGCCGCCGCAGCCAATGCATCGGAACGGCGGTCCATCGGGGTAGTACCCGCATGGCCTGCCTGCCCTTTAATGGTCACATCCAGCTGGGTCAGGCCGACTATGGCCTCGACTACCCCAATCGGGATTTCTTTTTCCTCCAGGATTGGCCCTTGTTCGATATGCAGCTCCAGGAAAGCTTTAATCGTTTCCGGGTCCCTCTGCTTAGGAAGAGAAGGATCGAGCCCGATTTTCTCCATTGCGTCCTTCGCCAGCACTCCATCCCGGTCTGCCAGCTGGAAAAATTCCTCCTCGGACATCAGGCCCGTGATGCCCCTAGAACCCATCAGCCCGCCGCCAAAGCGGGAGCCTTCCTCTTCCACCATTGCGATGACTTCCAGCGGGTATTTCGGCTTTACATTATTTTCTGCAAACAGTGCAGCCACTTCAAGACCTGCCACAACGCCTGCCGGTCCGTCATAAGAGCCGCCATTCGGGACAGAATCGAAATGGGAGCCGATCAGCACGCACGGTGCCTCCTTCAATGTCCCCTCAAGCTTTCCAAAAATATTGCCAAAACCGTCTTCCGTGACCTCAAGCCCAATCTCTTTCATTTTTTCTTTTATATAATTGCGGGCCTGCAGGTCTTCCTGGCTGTAGGTCAGCCGGGTCGTTCCCTTTCCAGGTGTAGCGGTAAATTCACTCAATGCACTAATATGGCTCTCTATTCTGGCAGCAAGCTGCTCTTTTACTAGACTCATATTCTATCCTTCCTTTCTTTATAAGAGGCTGACAAAGAATCCTGCGAGGACGACGGAAACGATGGTGACGGTGATGAAGCCGCCGACGAGCATTGGCGGAAGCATATGGCTTGTCAGCATCTCCCTTTCCTCCTCATCCTCGGTCAATGATTTAATGACTTCATTCGTGATGATATAATCTGCCGGGAAACCGTACAATGCTGTCAATGATACGGCAAAGGCCATGTTTTTGCTGACGCCGAGAATTTTTCCGGCAATAAAGGAGAAGATGTACATTCCGATGACGCCAAGCACAATAGTGCCGACGAGCGGCCCGATGATCTGCAGCATCATCGACGGTGTTGCCTGCTTCAATCCATCAAAAATAAAGAGCATCAAAGCCATGATGGCAAACCCGAATGCATTGGCTTTTTGCAGAACCTGCTTTTCCAGGAAGCCTAAGCTGGTGGCGATAACACCGAACAGCAGGCAGATGACAAACGGGCTCACGCTGACAACAGGAGCAAGCCAAGCGGAAACCTGGTAGGCCAGGAAAGCAACAACGGAAAGGCGCAGCAGCTTGAAGAAATCAGTATTATATTTTTCCGGCATATGCTTGAACAGCTTTAGCTCAGGTGCGGCGGGAGCTGCTTCAGCTGCAGCAGCCGTTTGCGCCTTGGCAATCTGCTGCTCCTTCAGAGCGGCTCCTCCATCCTTGCGGTATGCTTCAAGAAGATTCTTTCCTTCTTTTTTCAAAACAAAGGATGTTATCGGATAGCCGGCAAATCCCTGCATGACATAGATGACAATGGCAAACACAGACAGAGAAGCAAGGCCCGCCTCCTTTGCCCCCTCAGACATGATCAGGGCAGAGACAACGCCTCCCACTAATGGAGGAATAGCGACCACGACCGTCTGATAGCCGAAGATAAACGATCCAACAGCAAACAGGATGGCAATGATTCCAAGAATGCCGGAGATCGCTATAACAATTGTCTTCCATTGATTTTTCAATTCCTGGACCGATAGGAGCGTCCCCATATTCGTAATTAATAGATACATCATCAGTGTCGCTACAACCGGCGGCACTCCTGCCAGGGCAACGATATCCTGCGGAAAGAATGTCCAATACCCCGCTAAGAACAAAACCGCACACACAAAGATGGAAGGCACCCATGCCTTCGTACGGACTGCAATAAAATCTCCGATGAATAAAATTAGAACAAGAATAACAACTGCCAACATCTGGGACATAGGAAGCTCCCTCCTTTTCTGAATTTATTATTTCGACGTGCGAAAAATAATTAATATTAGTATAATAATACAGTTAAATTAGTCAGTCAATTTAAATTATTTTAAATATTAAAGTAACCGTTTGCAATTTTAAGTGCGGACGTTTTAAAGCAGTGAAGCGAGATGGTTTTTAGCTGAAGGCTTGGTTTCAGAGGGGAGTTTTTCTTCGTGGATGAAAAATGCCCGTCTGATAGACTTTCAAACGGGCATTTACTCTTTTCTGAAATCTCCGTGCCAGGCACCGCAAATGGACACTTGACCCGATTCTGTCCACGGCCGGTGCCTGACACTAATTGATACACTATTAGATTGTCTTCCTTCCCCAGAAGGCGGGCCTATTCGACCATTTCCGGGGAAATAAGCCTGCAGACTTCAAATAGTGACAAAAAAAGTGCCAGCACCTGCGTCAGCAGGTGCCTGGCACCACTTATCCTATATCTCCATCTCCCAGCGCTCCTGCTGGGTTTTCTTCAGTTGTTCTTCGGTTTCCTGCGGGTGGACTGTACGGAATTTGTGATGGTCCGCCGGGATAATTTCAATCATTTTTTGAATCATGTCCTCTGGATCAAATTGATGCTTCAGACCTTCCTGCTGCTTGAGCATATCTTCCTCCCTGGTGAAATTCTTGTCCTGATCATACCATTTCCATATTTCCTCGGCGCTGCGGTCATTGAATCCGGTGTTGTAGGCGCCTGGATTGATCGTGGCGACTTTTACGCCAAATTCCTCGAGCTCGCTCTTCAGTGTCTGGGCGATTCCTTCAATAGCATGCTTAGTGGCTGTGTATGGGCCGACATAAGGAGTCGCGGAAATGCCTGCCATCGAGCTCATGAAAATGATCTTGCCGCTGCCTTTTTTGACGAATTTCTGTGCGGCGATCTGAACGGTTTCCAATGTCGAAAACACATTCACTTCAAACAAGGCCCTGAAACGGTCCATCGGCACTTCACCGAGCGGTCCGCCCTCATTAATGGCTGCATTGGCCACAAAAATATCAAAGTCGTATTCCTCTATCTGTGCCCTGTCCCGCTCATTGGTGATATCCAGCTTGAATACCTCCATATCGAGTCCAAGCTCGCGCGCTTCCCGGAGAAGGTCCGTCTTCTGCGGCGTAATTTCTGTTGTAGCGATGATTTTATGCCCTTTTTTGGCAAGGCCGATGGCAGCCCCTCTTCCAAGGCCGCTGCCGGCGCCGGTGATGAAAATGGTTTTGCTCATAATCTGATTCCTCCTATTATTAGCTCTACCATTTTCTCTTCCCATCATGGGATTCCCTAAACACATGAATAGGCGGAGGTTTGCATTTTGCCTGCCGGCCAGCTTAGCCTTTGCCCTGGGGAAAGCCGGATTATGAAACCACATTCGCATTTTTTAATACAAAAAAATACCCGGCTCACAGCTGGATTTCAGCTTTGCCGGGCATTTTGATCAGTGTGAGAATTTCTCTGTCCTGTTTTTGCGGATAGCGTGGATGATAAAGGTGACGATAAACGCAAGGATCATGACACCGATGAAGATTTCATTCGGTATATGGATTTCAACCAGTGTCAGTCCCATTTTAACCGCAATGAAGGTAATCAGCGCATAAGCGGTTGTTTCCAGCTCAGGCACTCTGTTCATCAGGCTGATGAAGAAGGTCGCGACACCCCTCATCAGCAGGATGCCGATCATGCCGCCGAGCAGAATGACCCAGACTTCCTCTGATACAGCAAGGGCGGTCAGGATGCTGTCGACTGAGAACGCAAGGTCCATCAGCTCAACACTGATGACAGTCGCCCAGAAGAGTCCGAATGTAGTGACGAGCCAGCCTTTTGGCTTGCGCGCCTCATCTTCTTCACCTTCATCTTTGTTTTTCAGCTTGTCCATAAAGAATTTAACAGAAAGCCATAACAGATACAGGGCACCGATCAGTTTGATGAACCATAATTTAATCAGGAACGTACCGAGGCCGATGAAAATGAATCGGAACAGATAAGCTCCCCACAGCCCGAAAATAAGGGCTTTCTTCTGCTGATCTTTAGGGAGCGGCTTGACGAAGGCCGACAATACCAGTGCGTTATCGGCTGATAGTATACATTCAAGGACCGCCAGTGATAAAATCATTCCCCATGCTTTTGATGAGGTCAGCATCTCGGCCCACATATGCCAATCAAACATGGAAGCGTATGTCGATAAAATTTCCTGCCACATTCTTCATATCTCCTTTGATGTCTTGAGCTTATTTATTTCATTCTTTCCAGCAGTTCATTCAGCTTTTTGAGCCCTTCAATTATGTCAGTAAGCGACTCATCGGATTCGTCTTTTATGGAAAAAGAGATTTTCTCAATCAGTGCTGCATTTATTTCCTCAACAGTCTGTGCACCCTTATCGGTAAGGGCTACCTTGACGACCCGCTCATCATTGGGATCCCGGAACCGCCTCAGGAATTCCAGCTTTTCGAGTTTTTTGCACATGGTCGAAATATTGGTGCCAGCCATGTTCAGGCGGGCTGCGAGGCTGCCGATTGTATGGGAGCCATGCTGCTGCACTTCGACCAGTATGCGGATCTGCAGGCTTGTCAGCCCATATTGCTCACAAATAGAGGTGATGATCACATTCGTATTTTCGCTGATCTTCCGTGTATAATTCCAGAGCATATTTTTAAAATCCATAACAACCATGCATGTTCCTCCGTTAAGTATGATTTATATTATATATAATCTATATATATTATAAATCATACTATTATAGTTGGCAAGTATCTCAAATAATGCGCGGGCTCAAAAAAAGGCCGCTTCACAGCAGCCGGACGCAAACTATCTTATTTTTCCCGATGGACCATATAATCCAGCAAATATCCCAAAAAGGCAAACTCCCCCCGCAGTTCCTGAAGCAATTCAGCTGCCGAACAGTAATGCTCCCACATCGCCTTTTTGGCACCTTCCTTTCCAAGCGCCGAAACATAGGTTTCCTTACTGTTCCTGCTATCCGTTCCGACCGGCTTGCCGAGCAGCATCGGATCTCCCTCCACGTCGAGCAGGTCATCCCGTATCTGAAAAGCAATGCCGGCATGCCGGGCAAATTTTTTCAGGATGTCGATTTCATCCCGTTCTGCCCCTGCAAGAATGGCCGGCATGATGATGGACGCCTCAAAGGCAATGCCGGTTTTATAAAAACAAAGAGCATCAAGCTGTTCGGGTGTTAGTGCTTTTCCTTTTGCTTCAAGGTCCATCGCCTGCCCGCGGCACATTTCAGCGGTCGAACGGGCAGTATAGCGGATCAGTGCCAGGACCGCTTCCGGCGCGAATGAGGTGAGCGACGCCTGATCCTCCATAGCTTTCTGTGTCAAATAAAGGCCTGTAAGCTCAGCAGCTGCAGTGCCATATACCTCATGGACAGCGGCCTGCCCCCTTCTGCTCGGGGCATTATCCTGTGCCGGAAGATCATCGAAGATCAGGGAAGCTGTGTGCATATATTCCAGCGAACGAAAAAGCGGCATCAAAGCAGCTTCCTCCATTCCGTATGCTTCAACCCCTGCAAACCAGGCAATGACTGGCCTTAGCCTTTTCCCTCCGGCTGCCAGGCTGTAATTGGCCGCCTCCCGGACAGGCTCCTCCATCACCAGCTCTATTTCCTTGATTGGAAGCAATTCATTGATTTTTTGCTGCACTTCCTCCACACTGCCGCGGAATTCATCCCGCTCCTGCCGCTGCCTTTTTAGGCTATCCAGCATATGGTCCCTCAGCAGCTTGTCGAAAAAGTCGACATCAGCAGACTTCGCGGCCGTCTGCTGAATCAGCCGGCTGAATTCCGGGCTGCCTGGGGCAAACAGGTCCATAACTTCCATGTATTTTTCTTTCCCAAGCCTCTCCCTGCTGCGCTTCAGGCCATTGATGGCCCGGTCCAAAATAACCTCGCTCGCTTTCGGATCGGAGCCGTAGACATCATGGATGATGTGGGCAATGACGGTCCAGTAGAGCTCAAACGGATTCAGCAGATCCTGCCGCGTCCTATGGTGGGTGAGATAGTATGTATAAGGGGTGACCGCCCCATCCTCCAGATCAGCGAACAGATCGGCAAAATCATCGGCAAGCTGGTTATAGATTCCATAATAAAAGGTCCGTCTGTCAAAGCCGTCATCCTTCCCGCTGTTCAGCACCGAACGGACAATCAGGCGTGAAGATGAAGACTTCAGAATCACCGGAATATACAATTCTTCATTTGTGTATGATGAATTGTTCAGGTCCTTCTGCCGGTCCACCTCCTGGGACTGGAAAAAGACATAGGCCTGCTCAAGGAAGCTGGCCAGCGTTTCTGTCGCCTGCTGGGCTTTTATATAATGAAAGGCTTCCCGGAGCTCAGTATGCACATAGGTGATAAAAGGAAGAATAGCATGCTGCCACCTGCCAAGCGGCGGGACGCTTCCTGTTGTCAGGGTGGTGCGGATCAGCTCTGAATACTGCTTTTTCTCTTCTTCAGACAGCACCCGGCTGTCCAGCAGATCGTCAATAAAAGGATAAGTCAGCCCATAGGAATAGCCCAGCCTGATTGCCCGCTCCAGCCTTCTTTTCCGCTCCTCTCCCTCTATCCCTTCTTCCATACCGTCATTTTCATGCATCAGGACGCCTGCGATGATTTTGATCAGCTTACGCTGGGCATGGGCAGCATCCATGCCTTCAGGGATATTCTGTGCCGTCTGCTGCAATTTTTCCATCAGCCAGATGACAGCCGATTGGAGGCCCTCTTTCTCAGCCCATCTGTACAGCCCTGCCATGCCGAACTCGCTGGGACTGCCTTCCTGCCGCTTGGCTGTTAGACGCTCCTTCAGGCTCCCCACTGCCCGTCTGATGCTTTTCTTTGTATCCTGATCATCAAGGGATTTTCCCAGATCCCTCATATATAAATAAGAAATGCTCCGGTCCAGATAATCATCCAGCTTGCCCCTGTACTCCAGCCACTTGATATAAGAATGATAAGCCTTGGAATCAGGCTTTCTGCTTTTTCGAGAAAAAAACGGCAAAAATGGCCGCTGCCGATGATTCTTTTTCCATGTATGAAAGTCTCTTTCCAGCACGGGTACAAAGCTTTTTTCTGCAGCCTGGGCGAATAGCACCTGAAAATAGGCAGCTGCCTTCTTCTCCGCCTCCCGGTAGCAGGCTTCAGGATTGATTATGGTTTCTTTTATCATCTGGACACTACCTTTGCTTTTGGTCTCTTCTATATGTATGCATGCACATGGGCAATCATTAATGAGGCTATCCTTCCATATCATTCTTTTAACATAGCATGTTTGAGGGCTTTTGCGGGGGTCAGACAGGAAAAAAATCCCCTGTCTGAGAATCAGAGGATTGCCGGGTGTAATTATAAGGCAGGAAGTTTTTCGGATACGGGAGGGTCAACAGAAATATTTGGTACTAGTCGGCAAGGGCGGGGGCAATGGTTTGTTCCAGGACGGGCCTCCTGTTTAAAAAACCAGAAACACCGTCCCAACAGTGATGATCGCCCCGCCCGCAATCGTGTGCTTCCTTGCTTTTTCTTTTAAAATGATGAAGCTCAGGATCATGGTGAGGACGACGCTGAATTTGTCGATCGGGGCAACGACCGAGACCTTGCCAATCGCAATCGCGCCGAAGTAGCAGAGCCAGGACAGCCCGGTTGCAGCTCCCGAAAGGATGAGAAACAGATAGCCTTTGGAGGAGATGGTTTTCATTTCCCGGTAGGTTTTTTGGTAAAAGACAATGGCCCATGCGAACAGGAGGATGACGATGGTCCTCAGAAAGGTGGCGACGTTGGAGTCTACACCCTCCATCCCGATTTTGGCGAGGATAGAGGTTAAGGCGGCGAAAACAGCACCCAATATCGCATAAACAATATAGCTTTGTGAGCCGGTGAATCTCTTTTTATCTTTGTTTTTGCCGATCAGTACGAAGGTGCCGATGGTGATGAGGGCACCTCCGGCCAGGATCTGGGGAGCTGCTGGCTCCCCGAGCAGCAAAATGGAGAGGATGATTGTGAGGACAATGCTGGACTTATCAATTGGCACGACCTTGGAAACCTCGCCGATTCCCAGTGCTTTGAAGAAAAACAGCCAGGAAAGTCCTGTTGCGAAGCCTGATAAGATAATGAAGAGCATGGCTTTCGGCTGTATCGCAATGATTGTGCCGAACTTGTCTGTAATCAGCACCATGAGAAAAGCGAGAATCAGGACAACGATCGTCCTGACGGCTGTTGCCAGATTGGTGTTTACATTCTCCATCCCGATTTTCGCCAGAATATTGGTCATCGAGGCGAAAAGAGCGGCCAATAATGCGAGGATGATACTCATTGTGACATCTCCCTTGAATAGGATAGCAGCCAATATAAAAAGGCTGCCGGTTACAGCAGCCTGAGACTGGGTACATCCGGTTTCTTGTACCCTATAGTGTACGCCCGTTTGTCCCGATTACATCCTTATACCAATAAAAAGATTTCTTTCTGCTTCTTGCCATAGTGCCGCTGCCATCATCATGCTTGTCCACATAGATGAAGCCATAGCGCTTTGAGAATTCACCCGTCGACATGCTGACCATGTCGATGCAGCCCCAGCTTGTATAGCCCATCAAATCAACTCCGTCTTTTATGGCTTCCCCCATCGCTTCAATATGGCCGCGCAGGTAATCGATCCTGTAATCATCATTGATTGTGCCATCTTCCTCAGGCTCATCATAGGCACCAAGTCCATTTTCAACAACAAAGAGCGGCTTTTGGTAGCGGCCGTACAATAAATTCAAACTGATCCGCAGCCCTTCAGGATCAATCTCCCAGCCCCAGTCGCTCCTCTTCAGGAACGGATTGCGGACGCCGCCGATCAGATTCCCCTGTGAAGCTTCTTCATCTGACTTCTCCTTCTTCTCTGTGCGGGACATATAATAGCTGAAGCCGATATAATCGACCGTCCCTTCTCTGATAATATCCAGGTCTCCTTCTTCCATTTCAAGCTGGATACCATGATCTTTAAAGTATCTGTCCATATAGGCTGGATATGCTCCCCTGACCTGCACATCTGCACAAAAATAGTTGAAAAGCTGTCCTTCTCTTAAGCTGTGCATAACGTTGGCCGGATTGCTGTCAAAAGAGTACACAGGGGCAAACAGGATCATGCAGCCGATACTGGATTCAGGGCTGATTTCCCGGCATAGCTTCACTGCAAGAGCGCTGGCGACAAATTGGTGGTGGTATGCCTGGAATGTGGCTTGGTAACGGTCATCTTCCTCTTGGATGGAAAAGCCCAGACCTTGGATCGGCATGACAAGGCCGCTGTTGATTTCGTTAAAGGTCATCCAATTCCTTACCTTATCCTTATAGCGGGTTAAAACTGTTCTTGCATATTTTTCAAAAAAGGCAACTGCCTTCCGGCTTCTCCAGCCGCCATATTCCTTCACCAGATGGAGCGGCATTTCATAATGGGAAAGAGTCACGACCGGCTCAATGCCATGCTTGTGAAGCTCGTCAAAAACACGGTCGTAGAAAGCCAAACCCTCTTCATTTGCTTCGGCTTCATCCCCATTCGGAAAAATCCGCGTCCACGCAATCGACATGCGGAAAGCCTTGAAGCCCATTTCCGCGAACAAAGATATATCTTCCTGATACCGATGGTAAAAGTCGATTGCTTCATGGTTGGGGTAATAGTGATCGCCGGGATGGATCTCAAAGTCAAAGCCCGGCCTTGTTAAAATGTCATAGCGGCCTTTTCCGCCGGGAAGGACATCTGCGATATTCAGCCCTTTGCCTCCTTCATTATAGGCACCTTCTATTTGATTGGCTGCCGTTGCGCCTCCCCATAAAAAACCTTCTGGAAATTGGTATTCTTTCATGATGTCTGCCTCCTCCGGCTAGTCCTTTTTTACTTTAGCCTAACCTCTCATTAATAAGCCTGATACTAAGTATCTTAACGCCGAATCCTTAGAGGAGTAAATAAAGGCTGCTGATTCAGTTTGTTTTTACCGAAAAAGAGATTTGTTTCATAACAGGAACACTGTGTTTCAGAAAACATGCTTGTGATAAAATAAGTAAACAATTGATGACATCCTTTAGATAAAGGGGCGAAAACAGCCTTGTTTACAAATGAAACCATTGCCAGCTTTAATCCGCTGGAGATTTCTCTATATAATTATATTTCCCAAAACCGCGGGAAAGTGGTTTATATGCGGATCCGCGAGCTGGCAGATGAAACACATGTTTCAACAAGCACGATCCTCCGCTTTTGCCGCAAACTGAATTGCGAGGGATTTTCCGAGTTTAAGGTAAAGCTGAAAATGCAGCTTGAGGAACAACAGGGAGCGGGCATCAAAAGCTCGCGGGAGTCGGCAGCCGAGTTTCTGGAAAGGGCGCTTAAGGGGGATCTTGAGCAGACCGTTACAAAAGCTGCCAGGCTTGTGGCAGGCGCTGACAGTGTCATTTTTATCGGAATCGGGAGCTCAGGCATCCTGGCTGAATATGGCGCCAGATATTTTTCAAGCTTAGGGGCCTTCTCTCTGTATATAAAAGACCCGCACTTCCCGATCCATTCGAAGTGGCAGAAAAACAGCGTCGTCATTGCCCTCTCTGTTTCAGGGGAAACGCCTTTTACTGTGGCACATCTGAACAGGCTGAAGCAGGAAGGAAGCAGAATCATCAGCATTACGAATAACCGTGCTTCGACGATTGCGAAGATTTCAGATTTGAATATCTCCTATTATGTTAGTGAGGAATGGATGGGAGAATCCAACATCACCACCCAGGTGCCAGTCGTTTATATTCTTGAATCGATTGCCAGGGAAATACACCGGCTTGGCAATTAGGGCAGCAGGAGGGGGTGAAAAGGCCGGGGAACTAATTAAAGACCCGGCCATATTATATCGCGGGAAATTCAAATCTGGCCTAAGCCGACCAGCGCCTTCAATCGCTTCACCGCCGAATGCACAGTCAGCCTGTGATAAGAAATCAGTGTCCCTTTATAAACAGCCCCGTAAATGCCGTATGGTGTGGGTGAAAGCTGCAGCAGTTCCTCCCTGCTTGTTAATTCAATGATATTTGCTTTCAGCCCCAGCTTTTCCGCCGCGGCTGTGAGGTTGTCTGCCGCAATTTCCACAAACGGGCACTGCGGCAGCCGAAGTATTGTCAGCTCTTGGAAAGGCTCCAGCCGCTTCTCCCAGTTATCGGGAAAATAGGGGTCAGCATCATCCGTGAATTTATGGACCATAAGCTGGAATCCGTAAGGCGCCCGCCCTTTTTCCACAAATCCATGCTTGATGAAAATGTCCGCGCTTGGCGTCCAGGAGGTATCCGGATTCGTGATTACGATGACACCTGCTTTCTGCTGCTTTCTGGCATCCTCTAAGGACCGCTCAATCAATTGCGAGGCATAGCCTTTCCCTGTCACATGCACCCACAGGCAATGGATGACAAGATAATTTTCTCCATAGACAGCCCTTGAGGAAAATTCGATCGGTGTATATTCAATGAAGCCTGCCTGCTTGCCGTCCTCCATGATTCTTACATATTTCAGGCCCTCCGCAAACCTCTCGGCCAGCCATAGATTTTTATTTTGGTAGCCCCGGGAACCCGGCTTGCTGCGCAGGCAGTAGCAGCCTTTGTCTCCAAGACATTCTCCATTTAATTCTCTCAGTTCTGCAGCAGGCATATTTCTCTCGTTCCTTTCTCTCTAATTTGCAAGGATGATGAGAGCACGGTTTCATCCGTCATCATCTCTTCTTTTTTCATCCGTTCCGCCCCCATGCATAATATTTCTTCACCCCGGCCGCTTTTCCTCCTTTTACCAGATAAAGGAGCTGTTTGCTGGCAGTTCTAACGTTTACCCCCTGCCCATTAAGGTCAAATACACAATATAGGCTGTGTACAAGGAGGTTCATATTGTTTTGAGTACTGTTCTAACAGGAGCCGCCCTCGTTTTTATCGGGGCGAATCTGTATTATTTTTTTGCAAACAAGTCCTATAAGAAGAGCCGCTTCAGCTCTGTCTTATTTTTGAAGTTATTTTTCGTGATTCTTGGCCTCACCATCGGCTTTGCCGTCATTTTTTATGCCCTTTCACTGGATGATGTGGTACTGCGGATTGGGACACTGGACGGGAAGCCGGCAGACCAGTCATTTTGGAATCTGCTCTATTTCAGCGGAGTCACCATTCTATCCGTCGGCTACGGCGACTTGATCCCGGTAGGCTCACTGCGATTTTTTGCCCTGCTTGAAGCTGCAATCGGCGTCCTGCTGCCGACTGCGTATTTTATGAAAGCGATGGGATCGTCAGGAAATGAAGAAGAGCAGGATTAGGGAAGGCATTCCCATTCTGTGTCATAAAGAAAGGCTGCCGGACAAAATTCTCCGGCAGCCTCTTTTTATCTTATGATGCTTCCACAGTTTTCATGGAAGTTTTCTTTTTTGGACGTTCTTTCTCAGTCATGGTCAGCCCGGTGAATCCGTAGAACAGGGATACGAGCGGGGTGATCAGGGCAAGGAAACAGAATGGCAAATACGTGCCTGTTGCAACGCCGAGCGCGCCTGCTGTGTAAATGCCGCTTCCGGTCCATGGGACAAGGGACGAGCTTTGTGTCCCTGTATCCTCCAATATTCTCGACAGATTTTCAGGCTTGAGGTTAAGCCGTTCAAAAATAGGCCTCATCAGTGTGCCGCCCATGACGGTCGAGAAGTATACCGATCCGCCGATGGCAAGTGTGACATAGCTGACAAGGATGGTCACAAGGGTCAAAATGCCTGTGCTTTGGATCTTATCGGCAAAAGAAGCAATGAGCGCTTCCAGGACCCCGGATTCGGCAAGCATCCCGCCAAGGCCCAAGGCGAACAGGAACAGCGCGATGAGCGCAAGCATGCTGACAAGTCCGCCGCGCTGAAGCAGGCTGTCGGCCATTTCAATGCCGGATTCTACTCCATAGCCATTATAAAAAATGCTGATCGTATCTGAAAAACTGAAGCCCTGATAAACGATGGCAATGATTCCGCCAACGGCTGCGCCGATAAAGATGGCCGGGATGGCCGGTTTTTTCAGCATAAGCATCCCGATCAGGACGATGACAGGAATCATCGGCACAAGACCCAGATTAAAAGCTTCAGCCAGATAGGATGTCAGTTCATTTACACTTGCTGCATCCACAGAGGCTCCGCTGTATCTAAAGCCAATGAAGGTAAAAATAATCGCTGTGATCAAATAGGCCGGCACAGTCGTCCAGAGCATATGCTTGATATGGCTGAATAAGTCCCCGCCTGAAACGGTAGGCGCCAGATTCGTCGTGTCAGATAACGGCGACATCTTATCCCCGAAATACGCTCCGCTGATAATGGCGCCTGCCGTCACGCCAACCGGTATGCCCAATGTAGTCCCTACACCCATCATGGCAATCCCTGCTGTTCCGATGGTTCCCCAGGAAGTCCCTGTTGCCACAGACACCAATGAACAGAACAAAAGGGTCGTGACCAGGAAGAACTGGGGCGATATTGCTTTAATTCCATAATAAATCAGGGTAGGCACGGTTCCAGATGCAATCCATGCACCGATTAAAATGCCGACGGTTAAAAGAATCAGCGAAGGCTGAAGCGCCTTGCTCATCGATGACAGCATCGATTTCTCCACTTGCTTATAAGAGTATCCCAGCCCCATCATGAAAGGGATCAATACAAGCATACTAATAAACATCAGAATTTGAATCGGTGCATCAAAAGCAAGAATGCCGACCGAGATGACGGCAATTGCCGCAAATAACATCGATAACGCATAAATAAAAGACGGTTTTCTAATATCGGTTTCCAACCAACCACTCCTTACGGTGAATTTGATCTTACAACTGTCCTGGATTGTTTTTTGACAAGAATGAAATAAGATCGTTTGTTTTTGCAGTACGAGGTTTAAATAGGATAAAACAGAGGGCCCAAAAAAGGGCAGCAGCGCGCAAAGCTTGATGTGACAAGCTTTACTTGGAAGGCTTATGCAGGGGTTCCTTCACGCTAACCTTGTAAAAAGGTATATAAAAATAATACTATAGTGGAATTTTTCTGTAAATTCCGATATAGGCGCATATTTCATGATGAAATATGGTGAGCTTACTTCACAGCTTTTTAACTCCTATATCCTTAGTAATGCGCTGGTATGGTCCGGGAGACTTCCTGAAGGTCAAGCGGGACTATCTTCACACACAAAGACCCCTTGAAACCTTTTCCTGCTCTGTAACGTATGCTTTATAAAGGACACTGCGAAAGGAGCACTCACATGTCAGAACCATTTTTCATGGGGGACTTTATTTTCCAGGCTGCCCCCGTTTTTATCGGCCTTATATTTATCATCGTTATCGGCGGCCTTATATTCAATATTTTCAAAGGGGTCGGCCAGTGGCAGAAAAATGAGCAGTCCCCGAGGCTGAGTGTGAGGGCGGCTGTTAAATCAAAGCGGACAGATGTGTCGAGGAGATCTCATGCCCATCATGATAACCACCATCATGTTTCCTCAAGCACCCGCTATTATGTGACATTTGAATTTGACAGCGGCGACCGCTCGGAATTCCATGTATCAGGGAAAGAATACGGGATGCTAGCTGAAGGAGACTGTGGGATGCTGACGTTTCAGGGGACACGGTATTTGGGGTTTGAGAGGAAGTGAGGGCATGGCCATTCTTAAGGAGAGGCGGGGTTTTGCCTCTCCTTCATTTCTTGCCGGCCAATTCGATTAATTTACACCCTCTCCATCTTATTAATAGCAGACAAGAGAACCCTTATATCATCCTGGAGTTCTTTTTTAAAAAATTCATCTTCGCATTGTTCATAATCCTGTTTCAGGCGAAAAAGCTCCTCCATAAAGAGATCTAATTCTTCCTCCATTATGCCGGTCTTTGGCTGTTTCTGTGCCATTGATACCCTCCTGTTTTTAATAGGCCGCAAAAGACCTATTGCAAGATCTGCTGATGTGCAAAAGAAAAAGCCGAAAAGAACAGGATATCCTGTTCTCTTCGGCTTATGTCCGGCACAATTTGTCCGGTTCATTACTGCCTTATCCATCATTGGGTTTGAGTATAAATGAAATAACACTATTATCCAGTTCAAAATTCCAATCAACAAAAACGTCCTGTATCCCCGCTTCCAGGATAGCAGAAAAATGAATATCATTGCTGAGCATTTCACCTTCCAGCTGCCTTTTGGCAACCCGGAGCGTTTCAACAAATCCCAGGGCAATCAGCTGCTTTTCGATCGGCACCAATATCCCCTCGCGGATGACTACCAATGTGCGGGATCCGAGCATATAAGATTCCACCCGGTCCGGGGCCTTCTCTGCCTGCCTGCTTATGCTGATGATTTCTTCGTGGACCTTTTTCTTCCCCTTATAGTCAGTTTCTGAATCTTTGCCTTCAGCCACAATGGACGGGCCAACGCCGACAAAGACCCCTGTCTGCCTATCAAGATTCCAATCATAATACATATGCTGAATGTCTATATCTGTGATCGCTTTAATCTGGCCCCGCATTTCAGGGTCCAGCGATTTCATCAGATATTCTCTTGTTGTCAGTACCGTCAAATCCTGGCCCTGGTCAAGAAGCACCTGCTCTGTGGCTGATATAAAGCCGCTGATATAAATAAGGACATATGGCTTTGATACCGTCACGTAAATAGCTTCCGGGCCTTTTCCGAACTTCTCCCGCAGCAGCTTGCCAAAGTTATTTGCCAGTTTTGTCTGCTGGGCCTTAATTTCCATGTTTCCGTCTACCCTTGCACATAGAAAGAAGCATCATATCCTCTCTCCTTTTCCCATTTTAGCATTTGCCTGCCAGAAGGGAAACTCCTAAAAGGCAAATCTCCACAACATAATTTTCCCCTTTTTATCACAAAAAAAACATATTTTATGAATAATCTGTAAAAATTTAGAGGAATATTTTAATTTTGGAAGAATAAATAAAGTAGACTCATTTTTTACGGTATAATTAAATTATCTCAAGACTAAACGATCCCCCATCCCCGCAGCTAATGGATTCGGGATATGATGCCTGAATCAAAGGATGGCGAGTATGGACATTAAGAAAAAAGAAAAAGAATTGGGATCTTTTATCGGACGGGTGTTGCGCGGAACTTTTGGCAAGGGGCCTGGGGCAGTGTTTGCCACCATTTCCCCCCCTTATATCACGGTTTATATGAAAGACTTTATGTCACCGATAGAAGATAGATTATTAGATACAGAGCAAAGCAAGTATGTCGAGAAAATCAGGGATATGCTGATGCCTGCACTTATAGATGAGATTAAGGTATATATCCAAATGGATATAGGCGTCACCATTGATGAATTCTATTATGACTGGAACCTGGAAAGCCATTCAGGAATGTTCATCGGCATTTCAACAGAGGCTGCTCCGGAATACAGCCCATACCAGAACCAGGAAGCTGTACATAAGGAAGTCATCCAAGTCAGCCTGGAAGCCGAAAAGGCCCCTGGTGAAGTACACTCTTCCCTTCTGAATCAGAGGACTCTGGTGATTGTCCGTAATCAAATACTTGTAGCTGTTGAAAAAGAATTGATCCGGCAGGGCTATCCGGAAGTCCTTACTCTGGCCAAGCGGGATCTTGAAAAAAGATTGTTAATGGAGCACAGGCCACAGTTCGAGAGCTATTTGGATGCAGAGCTGGAAAATGTGTTTGCTTCATGGGATTTCGAACAGGATAAAAGCGTATGCTTATTCATCTTAAAGCCCAATAATAACAGGCAGCAATGACCCAGGCGACAGAACTGGACATGAGCCAAAAGAAGGGAGCTTCCTTCTTTTGGCTCTTTTTTTTTGGCTCTATACTAAATGTTGGGGTTCCTACACAAATTGAGACATAAAAAATGCACGTAATCATCCAGTCTTTTATACTTGAATTGTCGAGAAACAAGTATAGATTGGAGATACGTGCAT
>NZ_JAIVAP010000015.1 GCF_020171945.1 Bacillus infantis
TTCAGGGAGCAAGCTCCCATCCGTCCGCTCGACTTGCATGTATTAGGCACGCCGCCAGCGTTCGTCCTGAGCCAGGATCAAACTCTCCATATAAGAGTAAGATTTAGCTCTGATAAAAATTAAGATTAACGTTGACGTTTTTGTTCGTTCAGTTTTCAAAGGACAATCTTCGTCGCTCAGAAGCGACTTTATTAATATAACATCTCTCGATGAAGAAGTCAACATCTTTTTTGGTTTTTCAAAACTTCAATTCCGATGTTTTCGTTTCTCCCTCGTGAGGACAAGTAATAATATATCATGGGGAAATTACAATTGCAATATAATTTTTAAATTAAATTGCATTTTGTTTTTTACATAAAGAATGACTTGAGGAAAAACCTTTCTGATATATTCATCTATGCCAATCAGGCAGGGTCTCTAAAAAATGACTCAGCTGATCCAAGCCTTTTTGCAAACAGCACACCACAAAGAAAACTTATATAAAGGGTCATACAATCGAAGCAAGTCCATATAATATAGTAACATATTCGAAAGGTGAGATATATGCTTCAAACCGCCGCACTCTATTTATCATTTATCATGGCTGTATTCTTGTTGGCATTTTCCTATTTCGAAGGAATTAAAATTGCAGACTCGGAAGAAAAGGTCTATGGAGGCACTTTTATTTTCACAACGGTATCCGGTTTTATTTTCTCCGGGCTTACTTATGCATTTATCTAATACCATTTTAAAAGTGGCCATCCAACTGAGGACGGCCACTTTTCAGCTTAGCGTGAATTTCCTGCGGACCTGAACCTCATCATTTTCCAGGTTATCCCTCAAGTATGCGTTTAGTATACTCCTCCTCCAGCAGCGCAGAAATAACAGCATCTCTGTAATCTCCCCTGTGAACAAATCGCTTTCTTAGAAGGCCTTCTATTATAAAACCCTTTTTTTCAAGAAGCTTTTTGGAGGCAGCATTCTCCGGAAGATAGACCGCCTCTATCCTGTTCAGGTTCATGCAGATAAATCCATAGCGGATAATAGCATCCAAAGCTTCTGACATTACGCCTTTTCCCCAGGCCTCTGGATGGAGTTCATATCCGATTTCTGCTTTTTTATGGAGCTTTTCAATAGAATGGAATCCGCAGGTTCCCCGGAGAGTGTTGTCTTCTTTCCAGCAGATGGCCCATCTGATCTGCTTTTCCATACTGTATCTCCACAAAAGACTTTCGAGGAGACCTTCCGCTTCACTGATGGACCTAAAGGGCTCTACATCATAAAACCTGGTTGCTTCAGGATCCGAGAATATCCTGTACAGCTTTGGGATATCACCTTCCTCAGGCTTCCTGAGCAGAAGCCTTTCAGTCTCTATAATGGGGAATTCAGCAGAAAAGGCTGCTTCAATCCCTGCCATACCAATCAGCCTCCTCTTTATTGCGGTCAGCTCATGCAATCGAAGCTTCTCACCTAACGGCTTGGGTGGTTTCCGCTTACTTCTGTCTTCTTTGCTTTTCTCTTCATTATTCTGCCATCTGCAAGGAACAGCATGATACCCCCGATGACAATCATCCCTCCAGCAGCCTGATACCAGGCTACAAACTCCCCGAGTAAAAAATAAGCCAGGACAGCAGCACCCACCGGCTCAAACAGGATTGCCATAGAAATCGTAGAGGTGCTGAGCCATTTCAGTGACCAATTGAAAAGTGTATGTCCGAGCAGGGTCGGGACCAGCGCAAGGAGAATAAAGTAGACCCAGTCACTTGCAGGATAAGGTCCAAGAGGCTCACCAGCGGCAATTACATAAACCAATAGGGTAATGGCACTTATACTGTACACGGTGAATGTATAAGTAATAAGAGACAGCCGTTTTCGCACTGTCTGCCCAAACATCAAGTAAGCTGTAACCAGCGCACAGGCAGCAAGCGCCAAAAGATCTCCAAACAATGCAGTCCCACTGATCCTGAAATCCCCCCAGCTGATAAGCACACTTCCTCCGATAGCTATCACTCCGCTCAAAATTGCTTTCACTGTAAACCTTTCTTTGAAAAATAAGTAGGTCCCGGCGAAAGCGAACAGCGGCTGCAGGGTGACGAGGACAGTTGAGCTTGCCACCGAAGTAAAGCGGAGAGATTCAAACCAGAGGATAAAATGAAAGGCAAGGAATATCCCGGCAATGGCCGAATACAGCCAATCCCGCCAGCCAATCCGCTTGAGCTCTGGCCCATATTTAAATAATACGAAAGGGAGCATCAGCAAAACAGAAAAGAATAAACGATAAAAAGCTATCACTCCTGATGGTGCAGCTGAAAACTTAACTAGAATGGCAGACGTGGAAACAGACACCACACCGATTGCCAATGCTGCATATGGGTTTATCTTCGGCAAGTCTTTGCATCTCCTTCTAAGAAAAATCCAGTTTAGCTATAATATTACACTTACCGGTTTTCACATTGCCATCTTTTTTCGCACGGCAAGCATTGAATAGAAATGAAAAAGTGCCTGGCCCGAAATCGGGCAGGCACCTCTTGCCAATCGTCCTCTTGTTCTATTCCCCGCTCTCCACCTCTGCGGCAATAACTCCAATCAACGATTTCATTGTATAGTATACATCGGTCGTATACATGCTGCGCGTTGTGGTTATCACACAATTGATCAGTATATCATCTGCTTCTTCTTTGACACGTACCCGTTTGATTCCCAGTTTTTTGCTTTTAATTTCCTTCATCAAGGTTGTCAGGTCCGTACTTTTCTCAATATACAGCTTTACCCTGATTTCCTTTTCCTTCAGCTTTTTCGGCCCTACCCGCTCAAACAAAGCAGGAATCATTTTAACTCCAATGATGATAAAAATAACTCCTAAAAGCGCTTCTATATAAAAGCCTGCACCGATTGTAATCCCAATCCCTGCTGAAGCAAGCACAAGAGCGGCTGTCGTCAGCCCGGATATGGCTTCATTGCCCCTGCGAAGGATTACACCGGCTCCAAGAAAGCCGATGCCGCTGATTACATAAGAAGGAATCCTCCCTGGGTCCATCGGCCTTGAATATTCTTTTGAGTAAAGAAAAGCCGATTCATATGACACAATAGTCAAGAGGCATGCCATAACCGAAACAATCAGGCAGGTCTTGAGCCCGAGCGGCTTTCCTTTCAGTTCCCTTTCCAAACCTATGACAAGCCCTGCCAAAGCTGCGAAGCACAGCTTTACAAGCACATCATTTTTCATCACTGTATAAAACATTTCTTCCATAAGGTATCCCCTCTTCTATATCTATATCTATATAAATATTCCAATATAGATAGTTGAATAAACTAATTTTTGGATAAAAATAGCGGTAAGCATACTTTTCTTTTCCTACTTTATGCAGCCTTGCTCTCTAATATTATTGTGTACTTTCAGGATCACTGGCAGAAAACTTAAGATTTTATTTTCATAAAGAAAAATTAGAATTTCCTCTTGCATATTTGATCAATTACGGATATAATTTTTCTTGTACCGAACACGGGGCATTAGCTCAGCTGGGAGAGCGCTACGCTGGCAGCGTAGAGGTCAGCGGTTCGAGCCCGCTATGCTCCATACACCCAAAAGCCAAAATCCATTAGGATTTTGGCTTTTTTGTTATATCAGCATAATAAAAACACTTTTTGAAATACTTATTTTCATATTATTTTATTATACAGGAAAAATGTACCAGTGCCATTAACATGTTTAAGGTGCTGCAAATCGGGAATAATGCCCATAACACAATAACAAAGATGGGAGAGATTAGCATGATCTCAACAATCGCTATTTTGGCAGCAGCCTTTACTGCCGCAGCAGGCTTAAATTATTTTGCAGTGAAAGAGGCAGATTTTACTGAGGAAGATTTACTAAAGGATAAATGAGGATGGCCGAATATTTGAATACAGCAGATAAAAAATGACCCTTAACCAATTACATCAGTTGGCCAAGGGTCTTTATTTTTGTATAAAATCTCAGGTTCTATGGAAAGAGCCCAGAACTTCGGTCGTTTCTGTAATATTGACAAAGGCCTGCGGATCAACTTCATCTATCATGGCCTTGACTTCTGTCAGCTGATAGCGGGTTATGACTGTCATGAGGATCTTCCTGCCTTCCCCAGTGTAGCCGCCCTCTCCATTGATGACCGTGATCCCCCTGTATATGCTTGAGAGGAGCTTTGCCTTCATCTCTTCCCCTTTGGCCGTCACTATCATTACTGTCAGCTTAATATGCTTTGTATGGATGGTATCGACCACTTTACCTGTGGCGTAGATGGCGACCATTGTGTTCAATGCAGCATCCCAGCTGAAGATGAAGCCTGAAGCTAAAACAACAGTGGCATTCATCAGTGAAAGAATGGCGCCAAGCGGGAAATCCTTTTTCCTTGTCAGGAGCATGGCAATGATATCAAAGCCCCCGGAGGAACCTGAAGCCTTGAAGATCAGTCCGATTCCTGCACCCGTCAAGACTCCGCCGAAAACGGAAGACAATATCGGCTCGGAAGAAATTGCGTGGACCGGAATTAAGTAAAGGCTGACGGAAAGAGTCAGCACTGAAACGATTGTATAGAAGATAAACCGTTTCCCAAGCTTAATGACCCCAAGGATCAATAAAGGCAGATTCAACAGGAAGTTAAGGATACCTGTATTGAAGGGTGTAATGATGCCGAGCATGATTGCCACCCCGCTGAGCCCGCTGCTCAGGATTTCATGGGGGATCAGGAATAGATTATAAGCAAAGCCTACAATCGCAGAACCCAGAATAATGATCAGTAAATTTTTCATATGGCATCCCCCTTTATTTCCACAACAATAATAATTTAATTTATTATAGTAGAGAAATAAAGGAATCCCTAAAAAATAGTGTTTTCAGAATAAATAGCTATAACTGGAAATCAGTTTCCTGGTAAAAGAAATTTGGCGTTTTGACCTCATTCTTATAGCTGCTGTGAAAAATATGTGTAGCTGCCGGGGATATAGGCGGGATCAGCCAGGTCCATTCACCGGTTACCGGCCTGCCGCATGCTGACTCTTTTTCTTCAAACAGCCTGAACTGCTGTGCGGCTGTATGGTGATCAACGATGCTGACCCCTTTCTTTTTATACGAATGAAGAACAGCTGCATTCAGCTCAACCAGTGCACGGTCCTTCCACAAGGAGGCGTTCCTCTTTGTATCAAGCCCCATCCTGCCCGCTATTTCCGGGAGCAGATTATACCTGAAATCGTCTGCAAGATTCCGGGCGCCAATTTCAGTCCCCATGTACCAGCCATTAAAGGGTGCGGCTGTATAGCGGATCCCCCCGATTTCAAGGCACATATCCGAAATGAACGGAACAGCATACCACTTTAATTGAAGATCGCTGAACCATTCAAATTCAGGGTGCTCCAGGGGCACTTCAAGAATATCTTCAGCAGATATGTCAAAAAGCGCAGGCTTCCGCCCACCTATCTGGACAAGAAGAGGCAGGGGGTCAAACCGCCCATATTTCCCTGCCCACCCCAATTCACGGCACAGGTTCGTCAGTTTGACGGAGGCAGGGTCGCCTATAATCCTTTCTCCGGTATCATAGCCTGCATACCTGATCAGCTGGTGGTTAAGGATCCGCACTCTTTTGTTTTTATCCTCCTGACGGAATACAGTGATGGCAGATCTTACCTTGCCGCCGTTCGCAGCGTAGCTGATATGTCTCAGCAATGCTTGGCAAATTTCTTCTTCAGTCTCAAGCTCCCTTTCATCGAACACTTTAAGGCTGTCCCAAAAGAGCCTGCCGATGCAGCGGTTGCTGTTCCTCCAGGCCGTTTTTGCGCCATACTCTAACTCTTCATAGCTGTGGCGGTAACTGCCAGTTTGATCTATCTCCTCAAAGATTTCATTGAGCCGCTGCTCTGTTTCACTGCTGCTTTTATTCAGCTCTCTGTGGCATATAGCAATAAAACTCTCTGCTTTCTTCCTCAGTGCCTTAACCAAAAATTTGCCCCCCTGTATCGTAGAGTGATCTTGATGCATTGGCCATTAACGTTCAGGCTTTCTTGTCTGCAGGGTAGACAATGCCAAGCTGGCTTCTTACAGAATCCAGAATTTCCATGACAGCAAGGGAGTTAGACAATGTATTCGTTGCTGATTCCAGCTTTCCGCTTTTGACAAGCCCGACGAATTCCTCGGCTTCATAATACATCGATGCTTCCTTCTGCTCTCTTGTAATCGATTCTGAGCCGCCGCCGCGATAGCGTATTTCAGCACTTTCCGGCGTATGGATTTTATCAATCACAATATTTCCATTCTCTCCCTGAATTTCAGCAGGAAGCTGGGAGTCGGTAATTTTTGAATACATAATGACTGCATCCATCTCTTTATACTTCAGTACAATGCTTCCTTCCCCATCAACTCCTGAATCAAGCATAACCCCCTGTGCCTTGGCTTCATCCGGCTTGCCAAAGAGGACCACCAGCGGATAGATGCAGTAGATGCCTATATCCATCAATGCACCATTGGAGAACTCTGGTTTGAAGGCATTCAGGATTGTCCCTTCCTTGTATGCGTCATATCTTGAAGAATATTGGCAATACGAAGCAAAATACCTTCTGACCGGACCGATTTTACCAAGGTTCTCCTGGACAGCTTTAAAGTTCGGCATCAAAGTGGATTTCAGCGCCTCCATCAGTACTACCTTATTCCTTTGTGACGCTTCAATCATAAGCTTTAATTCAGCCGCATTGCTCGCTGCAGGTTTTTCGCAGAGGACATGCTTCCCATGTTCCATCATGAGAATTGATTGTTCCGCATGAAGTGAATTAGGGCTGGCAATGTAGACAGCGTCAATTTCACTGCTTGCTGCCATTTCCTCTAGGGACGTATATGTATGCTTCACACCATATTTATCTGCAAATTCCCTTGCTTTTTCCTCTGTCCGTGAATAAACAGCCGTAAGCGCAAAATCCTGCACTTTATCTGCTGCATCAAGAAATCTTTCTGTTATCCAATTTGTTCCGATCACACCGAAACGAACCATTACGGCACCTCCATGAATGCTTATTATTCTCTCCAACAAGGATACATTCTTTCTGCTAATTTCGCCAGCAGCTGCAATTTGTGGTTTCTCATCCAGCAGGCTGGGGGAAAATGACTGGAAAAAGGAGGTTATGTATGGATGGGCCGATCAACGCTGAATGGGAAGGTCGCTTTTATCACCGGAGCAAGCTCTGGCATCGGAAAGGCTGCCAGCATCAGGCTTGCTGAGGAAGGGGCCAAAATTGCTCTTGTCGATGTTAAGGAAGAGTTTGCTAAAGAAGTTAAAGATCAAATAGAGTCAGCAGGCGGAGAAGCTATGATCATTGAAACAGATGTTTCTGTTCCATTACAGGTGGAGGAGGCTTTTCAGAAGGTATCCAGTAAATGGGGACGCCTTGATATTGTTTTTGCCAATGCCGGTATAAATGGTGTGGTTGCCCCTATTGAAGACCTGACTCCTGAAGAATGGGATACGACCATTTCAACAAACCTGAAAGGAACCTTCCTGACAGTGAAGTATGCGGTGCCCCTTCTCAAGGAAGAGGGCGGGAGCATCATCATCACCAGCTCTATCAACGGCAACAGAATCTTCCGCAACTTTGGGATGTCAGCATACAGCACCTCCAAAGGGGGGCAGGTCAGCTTTGGAAAAATGGCTGCCCTTGAATTGGCAGGATACCGCATACGCGTCAACATGATTTGCCCTGGAGCCATCAGCACGAATATCGGAGAAAATACTTTTCCAGAGGAAAAAAACCTGAAAAAAGTAAAAATACCCGTTGAATTTCCGGAGGGAAGCATGCCTCTCGAGGATCATCCGGGATCCGCCGGACAGGTTGCCGACCTGGTCCATTTCCTTGCATCCGATTTGTCCAGCCATATTACCGGCACGGAGGTATATATTGACGGTGCCGAATCGCTCCTGTAATTATGCACTAAATGAATTAAAAGCCCGGCAGCTGCCGGGCTTTCTTTAAGCTATATGTAATATGGCTTTTTTTTCTTAACCTCTTTCCTGGATATCTCCTGCAAAAAGATTTTTTCTTTTAAAGTAAGCTCCCTTTTAAGGTTTGTGCGAAAATAATGCATAAGCTCCGCATATCTGATATTTACAATCCTCCATTTCCCCTTTCTCTGAGAATCCCAGCCACCTATTTATTTCTCCATTCCTTGTGTAATTCCTTGCCAGCAAAAAAATATTTTTCCTGTATGCATGTGCGTTTACAGCAGAGAGGATTATTGGTAAATACAATTGTAGGCTTAAGTTCTATTCCTTTAATCTATGTTTCGGAAAAAGGGACTTGGTTCATACTGGTAGGTGTCTGCATTCAGAAGGAGTGAACAGCATGCCGCATTTCATTTATTCCAGTTTTTTAAGGCTCCCGCTCGCTATAAGGATACTTCTCATTGCGCTATTGGTCATTCTGACATTCGGGTTTATCATTTCCATTCTTGAGCCGCATAATTTCCCCACGGTGTTTGATGGAGTATGGTGGGCAGTCATCACAGCTTCCACAGTAGGCTATGGTGATTATGTGCCGCATACTGTACCAGGGAAAGTAACAGGCATTATTTTAATTCTTACCGGAGCTGGCTTTTTGTCTACCTATTTTGTAACTCTGGCAGCTGCTGCCGTAACAAGACAAAATGATTATTTGGAGGGCAAAGTGAATTTTAAAGGAGAACATCATCTAATCATTATCGGCTGGAATGAACGTTCAAGAGAACTTATCACGGCATTGGCCGAGGAGCATAAAGGTATTTCCATTGCACTTATTGATGAGACGCTCCGATCCAACCCATCCCCCGGAGAAGTACACTTCATACAGGGACGGTCAAATCAGGATCAGGTGCTTCTAAAGGCAAATATCCAGAAAGCAAACAAAGTCATCATTACAGCTGACCAAAACAGGGATGAACTGCAGGCTGATATGAATTCAA
Organism: Bacillus infantis; assembly: GCF_020171945.1. Classification (GTDB taxonomy): domain Bacteria; phylum Bacillota; class Bacilli; order Bacillales; family Cytobacillaceae; genus Bacillus_AB; species Bacillus_AB infantis_A. The sequence goes on from NZ_JAIVAP010000015.1 coordinate 8,930, forward strand.
TTCTATCGCTTCTTGCCGTAAAAGGTTTGAATCCTGAAGTTCCTTGCATTGTCGAAATCCTTACATCTGAACAAGTTGCCAATGCGAGAAGGGCAGGAGCAGATGAAATCATCCAGACGAATATCCTGACAAGCTCCGTTATGATCCACAGCATTTCCGCACAGGAAATGGTCACTTCTTTCCTGGATCTGCTTGGCCATATGAACGGAAGAAGATTGAGGCTCATGCCCGCTAAAGACTTTGAACACGAAGTGACCTTTAACGATTTAAGCGCGCTGCTGCTTAAGGATGGCATGCTTCTCTTCGGCATAAAAAGAGGAGAGGAAACTTTTGTGAACCCTCCCCCCCCTTTCAGTATTGATTCAAATGATGAACTGATTGTAATTGCATGAATTAATATCAGCGGTCCAGCAGGAGTGACTCCAGCTCCTGGATGAGCGACCGGCCGATATCAACATATTTATCCGGGAAGCTGGCGTCTTTGTCCACAGGCTCCGAGAATTGGTTAAAAGAAGCAGTACGATTCCACGTATAAGCATGATCATCCAGCCCCCGCTGATACTTATGGGAGAGAAGGAATGGCCGCTCAATCTCAACAGTGCAGCCCCTTGAATCAAGCTGGCCATCAATGGATCTGAAAGGCACGCGCAGGAATTGATAGCCTACTTCATCATCTATCTTATAATCAAAGGCGCCATGGTCATATTCCCAGCCGCCTCCAACCGTATAGCCAGCCGGCTTGAGCAGCTGTTCAAGCTTGTACAGATCAAAATGCATCCCTTCCACCTGAGATGGTAATTCAATCATATCCAGCACCTCTTTTCTTTTTTTATAGTATTCCCGGTTTGCGTTTTACTATCATATTTTCTAGCCGGGGTGCTGCCCCTTAAAGGGATGATGACAGTGGCTTTTGCACAGCCTTTAGATCTGAAGGTCCAACTCAGAAAGTCTCCCAAACAGATCCCCGATATTGCACAAAAAAGAGTGCTGAAGATTTTTCAGCACTCTTTCTTTCATACCTATTTAAGCCTTTTTTCCAGCTCTGCTTTTTTCTCCTCATAGCCCGGCTTGCCAAGAAGCGCGAACATATTGACTTTATAAGCTTCTACACCAGGCTGGTCAAAAGGATTGACCCCCAGAAGGTAACCGCTCATGGCGCATGCCTTTTCAAAGAAGTATGCGAGGTATCCGAACGTATAGGCATCCATTTCAGGGATTGTCACAATCAGATTTGGCACCCCTCCATCTGTGTGGGCAAGCATTGTTCCTTCAAAGGCTTTGTTATTAACAAAGTCTACAGTCTTGCCGGCAAGGTAGTTCAGGCCGTCAAGATCGCTGTCAGCTTCTTCAATTGTCAGCTCATGCCGCGGCTTTTCCACTTTGATGATGGTTTCAAAGATGTCTCTGCGCCCTTCCTGCACATACTGTCCAAGAGAATGCAGATCTGTGGAGAAGTTGGCTGATGCCGGGAAGATCCCCTTCTGGTCTTTTCCTTCACTTTCGCCAAACAGCTGCTTCCACCATTCCGCAAAATACTGAAGCCCCGGCTCATAGTTGATCAGCATTTCGATTGTTTTTCCTTTATTGTACAAGGCATTGCGGACAGCTGCATATTGGTAGGCCGCATTTTCTTCGACTTCAGAGCTGCTGTATTCTTCACGGGCCTTTGCGGCTCCCTCCATCATGGCCTGGATATCAGCCCCGCTTACTGCGATTGGAAGGAGTCCTACTGCTGTAAGCACAGAGTAGCGTCCGCCGACATCATCAGGGATGATGAATGATTCATAGCCTTCTTCGTTAGCCAGTGTTTTTAATGCGCCTCTTGCTTTATCTGTTGTAGCATAAATGCGTTTGCGCGCTTCTTCCTGGCCATACTTCTCTTCAAGCAGGCTGCGGAAGATGCGGAATGCGATGGCAGGCTCTGTTGTCGTGCCGGATTTTGAAATGACATTGACTGAAAAGTCCTTGCCTTCAAGCAGATCCATAACATCCTTCATATAAGTTGAACTGATATTATTTCCAACGAACAGAACCTGCGGAGTCGTGCGCTTTTCCTTTGGAAGTTCATTGTAAAAGCTGTGCTGCAGCATTTCTATAGCTGCGCGGGCACCAAGATACGAGCCGCCGATGCCAATGACAAGCAGCACATCAGAGTCGCTCTTGATTTTTTCAGCCGCTTTCTGGATGCGGGCAAATTCTTCTTTATCATATTCAGCAGGCAGATCGATCCAGCCAAGATAGTCGCTCCCTGCCCCTGTTTTTTCATGCAGGGAATGGTGGGCAACCTTAACAGCATCCCTTAAATATGTAATCTCGTGTTCACCAAAGAAGCTCAGTGCTTTTGAGTAATCAAAACGAACATGTGTCATGAATGATCCTCCAATTATTTTTATTCTCTTTCACTTTAACCAAAGGCGTAACAGTAATCAAGAAACTAGCCATAATGTAAGCGTGTCCAAATCAGGTTTTTTTCTAAACAGGAACCAGATGGAAAAATTGGAATGCAAAATGGCGAATTAAGATGAAATAAAACCCGGTGCCAGGCACCAGGTTTTATGTTTTACAAGGATGCTTTGTAAATACTCACAACATCTTCGCGGTTCAGTTTTTTGAAGTTTCCGAACTCGCCGTTGGCCATAGCTTTGTCAGCCATTGTTTCAACGCCGCTTTCATTAATGTCATAATCAGCCAGACGTGACGGAGCGCCGATGCTGTTCCAGAACTCCCTCAGCTTTTCAATGCCCTCAAGTCCTGCTTCCTCATCTGTCTTCCCTTCAGGATCGACTCCGAACACACGGACTGCCAGCTGCTTGAAACGTGAAGGCTTCACGCTCAAGTTATGCTTCATCCAGTTCGGGAACAGGATGGCAAGGCCCCCGCCATGCGGAATATCATAGACTGCTGAGACAGCATGTTCAATATTGTGGGTTGCCCAATCCCCCCGGTAGCCCATTGACAGCATGCCATTGAGAGCCATTGTCCCGTTGTAGAGGATCGTTGCCCTGTGCTCATAATTCTCGAGATCCTTGAGCAGCTTAGGCGCAGTTTCCATTACAGTAAGCAGCAGGCCTTCACACATGCGGTCCTGCAGCAGTGTATTCTCTTCCAGGTGGAAATAATGTTCAAAAACATGGGACATCATGTCCACAATGCCATAGATGGTCTGGTCTCTCGGGACCGTGAATGTGTTGACAGGATCGAGAATAGAGAACTTAGGGAAAGTGACAGGGCTTCCCCAGCCATATTTTTCATTCGTTTCCCAATTTGTGATAACAGAGCCTGCATTCATTTCAGAACCGGTTGCTGCAAGGGTCAGTACAGTTCCAAAAGGAAGCGCCTCACTTGCGAAGGCCTTTTTAGTGACCAGATCCCAGGCATCTCCATCATATTTAGCGCCCGCCGCAATGGCCTTTGTGCAGTCGATTACACTTCCGCCGCCAACAGCAAGGATGAAATCAATGCCTTTATCTTTGCAGATTTCCACCCCTTTATGGACAGTCGAGAGCCTAGGATTTGGCTCTACTCCTGAAAGCTCGGACACTTCCGCACCAATTTCCTTCAGCTCGGCCAATACTTTATCATAAAGGCCGCTTCGTTTAATGCTTCCTCCCCCATATACCAGCAGTACGTTCTTTCCATATTGGGGAATCTCATTTCGCAGCTCCTTCAGCGTATCTTTGCCGAAGATCAATTTTGTCGGATTTGAAAATGTAAAGTTTTGCATGAAAGCATCCTCCTTTTCTTCGTTATTATTATCTGTTATTTGCAGTTGTAATGCAAAAAGTACGTTTTTTGATATAGAGCATGGGCACACTAAAAACAAAGTCATTCGAGCATGAATAATTACTGGATGACTGTATCACATTAGTAAAGAAAGAATAACAAAAGGAGGAAACAACAACATGAGTGCCATTCAACGCATTGCACTGGTTTTAACGATCATTGGTGCTATCAACTGGGGTTTAGTCGGCTTCTTCCAATTTGATCTTGTTGCAGCAATTTTCGGTGGACAAGACTCTGCTCTTGCCCGCATTGTGTATGGACTAGTAGGTATCGCAGGTCTTATCAACCTCGGCCTTTTATTCAAGCCAAGCGAAGAAGTAGAACGTGCTCCTGAGACAAACCGTTCATAATTCGGCTCGCGCCGGATGCACTGAAGCTTCTAATGAAAAAACTCCCCCGGCTGCCGGGGGAGTTTTTGTTTCAGCTCAATACTTTTTTGATTTTTCCAATTGCCCAATCGAGGTCTTCTTCACTGATGACCAGCGGAGGGGCAAAACGGATGACCGTATCATGCGTCTCTTTGCAGAGCAGCCCCTCTTCTTTTAAGGCTTCACAATACTTGCGCGCCGGCTCTGTCAGCTCTACGCCGATAAACAGCCCCCTGCCCCTCACTTCTTTAATGACCGGGTTCTCAATCTCCTTGAGCTTGGACATAAAGTAATCCCCGAGCTTCCGCGATCTTTCAGCAAGATTTTCATCTACAAGAACATCCAATGCGGCTACTGACACTGCACAGGCCATCGGATTGCCGCCAAAGGTTGAACCATGTGAGCCAGGATTAAAAACGCCAAGAACCTCTTCATCGGCAGCCACACATGAAATCGGGAATACACCGCCTCCAAGCGCCTTTCCGAGAATATACATATCCGGCTCAACACCCTCCCATTCACAGGCGAACATTTTACCTGAACGGGCCAGGCCAGCCTGTATTTCATCGGCAATGAACAGAACATTGTTTGCTCGGCACAGGTCGGAAGCCTGCTTCAGGAACCCTTCTTCAGGGATAACAATCCCGGCTTCCCCTTGGATAGGCTCAATCAGAAAAGCCGCTGTACGATCAGTAATCGCATTCTTCAACGCTTCCAGATCACCATACGGGATAAGCTTGATGCCAGGCAGCATCGGCCCAAAGCCCCTCTTGTACTCTTCTTCAGAAGATAGAGAGACGGCTGTCATCGTCCTGCCATGGAAGTTCCCGATGCAGGCAATGATTTCTGCCTGGTCCTCGGCCACTCCTTTACGGTCATATGCCCAGCGGCGCGCAGCCTTCACAGCTGTTTCGACTGCTTCGGCGCCGGTGTTCATCGGCAGGACCATTTCCTTGCCTGTCAGCCCGCTGACCTTCTCATACCATGGCCCAAGCTGATCATTATGGAAAGCGCGGGATGTCAGGGTAACCCGGTCTGCCTGATCCTTCAAGGCTTGTATGATCTTCGGATGGCGGTGACCCTGATTGACTGCCGAGTAGGCGCTGAGCATATCCATATACCGCTCACCTTCAGGGTTCTTCACCCAGACCCCCTCAGCTTCTGAGATAACGATCGGAAGAGGATGATAATTATTTGCCCCAAACTTTTCTGTCTGCTGAATTAACTGGCTGCTGTTTGCCATATAATGATTCCTCCATTCACACTTAGAAATTGTCTTTTTCATTGTAACGTTAATAGACAGCCCTTTAAAGGGGAGATGCCAGATTCTTCTGAAAAAAATATCATCTGAATTCACATATTTATTGTGCAAGTTCTATGCCAGCTTCAAATAAGGGGAATATCCCAGTCTTAAATATCTCAAAGGCAAAATATCTTTGCATCTATAATCCAGCCGAGGGTAAATAACGCAAAATAAATTTGCACTCTAAGGCAGGAAAGCCTTACAATAAAAAAAGACAATACAAAGGAGCCGCAGACAATATGATGAATGAACAGCACCATTTAACAGCAATCATCCTTGAGCAGATCCTTGAACATGCGGATGCCGGTATCCATGCGATTGATCACGAAGGCAGGACTATCATCTATAACCGCAAGATGGCTGAAATAGAAGGAATGGACCCTGAATTTGTAGTTGGGCGCAGCCTCCTCGAGGTGTTCCCCTTCAGCCGCAGGGAAGACAGCACACTTTTGCTGGCGCTCCAGAGCGGGAAAGGAACAAAGCCTGCCAAACAGACTTATTTTAACAGCAAAGGAAAAGAGATTACCGCCCTTAATCATGCCATTCCTATTCTGGCAGAGGGCAAAACATTAGGGGCAATTGAAATCGCAAAGGATGTCAGCCGGATTGAAAGGCTGATAAAAGAGAATATCTCCAGAAAAAATAGTGCCCGCTATACGTTTGAGAGCATCATAGGAAGGAGCAAAGCAATCCTTGAAGTCGTGGAGGCGGCAAAAAGAGCGGTCAGGACAACTTCCCCCATCCTGATTGCAGGAGAGACCGGAACAGGGAAAGAACTATTCGCCCAGAGCCTGCATAGCGGAAGTCTGCGCTCACCAGGTCCGTTTGTTGCCCAAAACTGCGCAGCCCTCCCGGAAACACTGGTTGAAAGCATCCTTTTCGGCACAAAAAAAGGCGCCTTCACAGGGGCGGTGGATCGTCCGGGGCTGTTTGAACAGGCGGAAGGAGGGACACTGCTCCTGGACGAAATCAATTCGATGCCAGCTGCCCTGCAGGCAAGGCTTCTGCGCGTACTGCAGGAGAAAAAAGTCAGGCGGATCGGGGATACGAAAGACCGGGAGACAGATGTCAGGATAATTGCGACGATTAATGAAGACCCCATTGATGCGATTGCAGGAGGACGGCTGCGGAAGGATTTATATTACAGGCTTAGCGCGGTATCCCTTTTCATACCTCCATTAAGGGAACGGAAGGAGGATATTCTGCTGCTTTCCTCCTTTTTCATCCAGAAATATAACGATTGGTTCGGCATGGAAATTCGGGGGCTGGATGAAGAGACAGAAGAGCAGTTTCTCCGGTACGATTGGCCGGGCAATATCCGTGAGCTTGAGCATGTGATTGAAGGGGCTATGAACATGGCTGAAGAGGATGCCAGGATAACAACGGAGATACTTCCCCACCATTTCAGGCATAGAGCTGACGGCAGCCATTCTTTCCAGGGAAGAATGCCGGAAGAAGCAGCCGGGTCACTGCCCAGCCTGGCCGATTATGTAGCTTCTGCTGAAAAAGGGTATATAAACAAGGTGTGGCGTGAACATAATGGCAATATCACTCAGACTGCAAAAATTCTTGGCATGAGCAGGCAAAACCTCCAATACCGGATTAAAAAGCATGATCTCACATACCCGGGGAGCAATGCTTAGATAATAAAGAAAAGGCCAGGCATAAATGCCCGGCCTTTCTTCATATAACATATTAGCGCTGTGACTGGTCAATCCACTCTTGAAGCTTATCTTTGAGCGTGTTGAAGCCCTGGGAAGAATCAGGATCGTTATGCTGAATCGCTGCAGCCTGGCGTGGTTTGCGAGGCTTTCTTGCTTTTGCATCAGCAGCTTCAGCTGGTGCATCTTCAGTTGCACGGATAGATAAACCGATCTTTCCTGCAGCTTCATCTACAGAAAGAACCTTTACGTTTACTTCATCCCCAACCTTCAGGTGCTCGTTAACATCCTTTACATACCCGTGAGTAATTTCAGAAATGTGTACCAATCCCTGTGTATTTTCATCAAGAGCAACGAATGCGCCGTATGGCTGAATTCCAGTAACCTTTCCTGTTAATACGCTGCCTACTTCGATTTTCTCTGACATATGAACACTCCTAATACCTATTTATTTTCATCGATTATACGCAATTAAAAATTATATCATATATCATCCCTTTTATCAAAACAATCCTTTTTGAGAAAATAACCTCTGTATATGCACTTCAGCTGCTCTCAGAGATCCAGCTTAAGTCTTCTTCTTGAATGCCTCATCTTCGTTCTGAAACACTCTGGCTGGATCACACGCCCTCTTGAGTTCTCTTTCCTCATTAAAGCTGTTAATAACATTTATCGAACTGTAACAAAAAATACAAGGATGTCAAAATTCATACATCTAAATCAGCAGTAAAATATATGTGTAAGATCATTCTGTGAAAGGGTGGGTGCAAATGTCCGCAATCGGTCTTGCTATTAAGCAGAATAGAGAAAGATTGAATATGACTCAGCAGGAATTGGCGGTAAAGCTTAGAATAGGCACAAGCACTATTGAAAAATACGAATATGGCTGCCAGCAGCCTGACACCCAGACTATCTTAAAAATTTCAACAATCCTGGACGTGCCGGCATCCGAGTTATTGAAGGATGGTTCCGCTGCTTGCCAGACAGAACTGGATCCTGAGCTGGAGCAGCTCCTTTTGGATACAGGCATATGCGATGCGAAATTGATCTTGAAAAAAGCGAAGAAAATGGGAAAAGAAAATCTTTTGAGGATGATGGATACGATCCAGGAAACGAGATAAACTTCCACCTGATATCTTAATAAAAATATTTTCTGAGTTTTTATGTATACAAAAGGGGAAATACGGAAAAGCTTAAAACATAAGCTTTCTAGTATTCCCCCCCTTTTTTGAAGTGGATATCCTGATGGATATCCATTTTTTTGTAATATAAGAAAGTATATTTGTTAACTTCGATTACTGTCTAGCTCCAGCGCCTACCCCCTCGAGGTCACAAGCCAATCCTGCCAAAAAGGCAAAAAACGCCTTTCTGGCAGGATTGGCTTGTGCTTGTCGGGGGTGAGCAAGGCGCTTGCGCTTTTCTTATTTCCTGTTTTCAAGAAAGCGGCCGATCCTTTTTACGGCTTCCTGCAGCTGTTCCATGGATGATGCATATGAACAGCGGATATGCCCTTCCCCGCTTTCTCCAAAGACATTTCCTGGGACGACGGCTACTTTTTCCTCCAGCAGCAGCTGTTCTGCAAACTGTTCGGAGGTTAATCCTGTTCCTTCAATGGAAGGAAAGGCATAGAAAGCACCGCCGGGGATATGGCACGGCAGCCCGATATCCTCCAGGGACTGCACGAAATAATTGCGGCGGCGCCGGTAGCTTTTTTGCATGCTGTCCACATCGCCCCTTCCCGTCCTCAGCGCTTCCAGAGCTGCAAACTGCGCCATTGTCGGTGCACACATCATACTATACTGGTGAATCTTCAGCATGGCCTGGGATATCTCCTTCGGCGCACAAATAAATCCGAGCCTCCAGCCGGTCATGGCAAAGCCTTTCGAGAATCCTGAGATCAATAATGTTCTCTCCTTCATCCCGCTGATGCTGGCAAAGCTTGTATATGCCTCATCATAGACGAGCTCCGCATAAATTTCATCAGACAGCACAAGAAGATCATGCTTTTCTGCAACAGCCGCAATGCCCTCCAGTTCTTTGCCCGAAAGCATCGTGCCGGTAGGATTATTGGGAGAGCAGAGGAGGATCGCCTTTGTCCGCGAGGTTATCGCCTGTTCCAGCTGGGATGGGAGAATTTTGAAGTCATCCTCCTTTCTCGTCTGGACAGTAACAGGATTTCCTCCTGCCAGGCTTACAAGCGGAGCATAAGAAACGAAGCAAGGCTCAATCACGATCACTTCGTCCCCCTGATCTAGGATGGCCCTTAAAGCGATATCGATTGCCTGGCTTGCCCCTACTGTCACGATGATTTCAGATTCCGGTTCATATTGGACCCCGAAGCTTTTCACCATGTAAGAGGCAATTTCCTGCCTTAGTTCAAGCAGGCCGGCATTCGCGGTATACGAGGTATATCCCTGCTCCAGCGACAGGATTGCCGCTTCCCTGACGGACCAGGGGGTAACGAAATCCGGCTCGCCGACACCAAGTGAGATTACGCCTTCCATTCCTGCCGCCAGATCAAAAAAGCGCCTGATGCCTGACGGCTTGAGCTGATCGACCTTAGCGGATATATAAGTTTTCGTTTTCATCATGGCGATACCACTATTCTTTTATCTTCGTCTTCCTGGTCAAAGATGGTCCCATCATGCTTATATTTCTTCAGAATGAAATGAGTGGTAGTCGACAGCACTGAATCCAGGGTCGAAAGCTTCTCTGATACAAACCGGGCAACTTCATTCATGGAACGCCCTTCCACAATGACAGACAGGTCGTAGGCCCCAGACATAAGATAAACAGAGCTTACCTCCTTGTACCGGTATATCCTCTGTGCGACCTCGTTAAAGCCGACTCCCCTCTTCGGGGTCACCTTAACATCGATCATGGCGGTTACGCCCTCGTGGCCGTCAATTCTGGCCCAGTCCACTGCAGAGGTATATCGGACAATCACCCGGGACTGCTCCAGCTTCTCCAGCAGCGCTGCCGCCTCATCAACAGAGATGGCAGCCATTTTCGCCACATCTTCAAGCGGGGTGCGTGCATCTTTTTCCAGAATTTCAACAATTTCAAGTTCTTTATCACTCAGTCTCATGGACCTTCCTCCCATTCACGTTTAAAATAGTTACATTATAGCAAAATCAGCGAGAGAATATATCTCACTTTTCTATTATTTTTCTAAAATAATTTTTTCGCTATGTGTGAAGGTTACCAAAAAGGGAATGATATTACGGATAAAACCTGCCAGGCACTACCATTTTTCATAGGGGTGAGGGTAATGATGCAAGCCTTTAAGACTGAAGAAATCGAAGTGAATGGGAATACAATTTATTATGAACAGTACGGACAGGCTTCCTCAAGAGAGACTATCGTCCTCCTGCACGGCTTTCTTTCCTCCTCCTTCAGTTTCAGGAGACTGATCCCTTTTCTGCAGGAAGACTTCAATGTGATTTCTATCGATCTGCCCCCGTTTGGAAAAAGCGGGAAATCGGATCGCTATATCTATTCCTACAAAAATACTGCCCAAACAGTCATGCAATTCCTTGAAAAGCTCGGTCTCGACAAAGTCACGATTGCCGGCCATTCCATGGGCGGACAGATTTCGCTCAATGTAGCACACCAATATCCTGGCATAATAAAAAAAGCGATCCTTCTTTGCAGCTCAAGCTATTTGCCCAAATTAAAGATGCCGCTGGTCCTGTCGAGCTACCTCCCTTATTTCCATTTGTATGTAAAGCTGTATCTGCAGCGCTCGGGCGTCCGGCAGAATTTAAGGAATGTTGTCCATGACCACAGCATGATCACGGATGAAATGATGTACGGATATCTGGCTCCTTTTCTGGAGGATGACATTTTCAAGGCCTTGACCAGGATGATCAGGCACAGGGAAGGCGACTTGGATGAAAAGGCTCTGAAAGGCATTGACACACCCTGCCTCCTCATATGGGGCGAGCATGACAGGGTTGTCCCGCTATCCATCGGAAAAAGGCTGGACAGCGACCTGCCAAACTCCAGGCTCATTGTGCTCAAAGACACAGGACATCTTGTCCCGGAAGAACGGCCGGAAGAAGTGTACAGCCATATGAAGGCATTTATTTGCGCCAAATGATATAAGAATGGCCGGACACCCATTTGGTGCCGGCCATTCTTCAACGTACATGATTTATATCGTGCAGCTCCCGCTGTTTTTAATAACAAGGAGCGTGTCAGCCATCTTTTTGCACTGCTCCAGAGGGATGATGCTTTCGAAGGAAAATTCATAAATGCCCTGGATTTTCCGTGCGAGTTTATCGGGGCTGTCCAAATCATGAACGGCCTGGATGGCGTCTGCTATTTCAGTATCATAATTCCCTTCCCCGCAGCGGAAAGGATCCCATTGATCCAGTGCCTGGTACATCATCATGTGCATAACCTGGACTTCCATTAGAAACCACCTTTTTGATTTAATTTTGCCTGCCCATATCTTATCATAAGAATATCAGGACCGAAAACTGCAATCCAGGAGGTTATCATGACAATATATGACTTTCATAAATCAATCAGCAGATATGAAACAGCTTCTGTGAAATGGGAGCTGACAAAAGATGTATTTGGCTCTTCGGATGTGCTTCCTATGTGGGTGGCAGATATGGACTTCGAACCTCCTGAAGAGGTGCAGACTGCAATCAGCAAAAGGGCCAGCCACGAGGTCTTCGGCTACACATTTGTCCCACCTTCTGCATCTGAAGCCGTCCAGCAGTGGCAGAAGGATCAATCCGGCTGGGAAATAGGGAGATCCTGGTTGTTATTCAGCCCGGGGGTGGTCCCTTCCATCAGCCTTGCCGTCCAGGCATTCACAAGTCCCGGAGATAAAATTATGCTTCAGTCCCCTGTTTACACGCCTTTCTTTGAGATGATTGAAAAGAATGGGCGCATGGTCGTCAACTCTCCGCTGGCCCTAGTGGAGCAGCGCTATGAAATCGACTTTCAACGTTTCGAGGAAGAGCTGAAAAAGGGCATTAAGCTTTTCTTGCTCTGCAGTCCGCATAACCCGGGCGGCCGGGTTTGGAAAAAAGAGGAGCTTTTGAAAATAGGGGAATTATGCAAAAAATACGGGTGCCTGATTCTCTCAGATGAAATCCATTCAGATCTGGTATTTTCACCACACAAGCATATTCCGATTGCATCTCTTTCCAAGGAATTCCGGGATATTACAATTACATGCATCGCGCCGAGCAAGACCTTTAATATTGCCGGGCTGCAATCATCAGCAGTAATCATCCCCAATGAGCAGCTTCGCGACAAATTCAAGGCTATCCAGGCACAGCAGGGCTTTTTCACTTTGAACATCTTTGGCATCACCGCCATGGAGGCAGCCTATCGGCATGGACGTGACTGGCTGGATCAGCTCTTGACTTATCTGCAGGCAAATTACGAAATCGCCCGGAGCTTCATAGAAAGGGAGCTTCCTCCGGTCAAGGTCATGGATCTTGAAGCGACCTACCTGATGTGGCTTGACTGCCGGGAACTCTCTCTCCCGGATAAAGACCTTAATTCACTTCTCATTGAAAAAGGCAGGCTCGCGCTTGAGCCTGGCACAAAATACGGCCCAGGCGGCGAAGGATTTGTCCGGATGAATATTGCCTGCCCGCGTGAAACTCTGGAGGAAGGACTGAAGCGGCTGAAACTCGCTTTTTCCTGATTACAATTTAAATGGCACAAAAAAGAACAGCTCGGGTCAGCTGTTCTTTTTTTGCAGGCTGTCCTGCTTCATGATTTGATTTTCCAGCTCTTTCGCCTTTTTTTCCTCGCGCTTTGATGCTCTGATGATCAGGCGCATGGCGATGATCGCTCCAATTAAAAATATGGTAAACGTTATGGATGCCGGAATATACTCCGACTTATCTTCCGGGAAATATAGGAACAGAGACAAAATATAAGCCTGGATCATTCGTTTTCTTCCTTTCTGCCAAAAGCAGTGGTCAGCCTTATTATATCAGCTGGGCTTGTCCTGTCCAAGCGGCTACTTTATTACTTTTATCTCCTGGATTTTTACATCTTCAACCGGCCGGTCGGATTCATCTGTTTCTGCAGCTGCAATTTCATCGACGATTTCCATGCCTTCGATCACCTGCCCAAAGACAGTGTGGCGGGAATCCAGCCAAGGAGTCCCCCCATTATCGTAAGCTGCAACAATCTCTTCTGGATACCCTGCTTTTTCCATCTGTTCCTTCATGCCCGCTTCTGCTGTACTCTTTTGTACGATGAAGAACTGGCTTCCGTTCGTGTTGGCGCCGCTGTTCGCCATGGATAAAGCACCGCGGAGGTTGTACAGTTTATCTGAGAACTCATCCTCAAACGGCTGCCCGTAAATGCTCTCTCCGCCCATGCCTGTCCCGTCCGGATCTCCTCCCTGGATCATAAAGTCATTGATGACCCGGTGGAAGATAAGTCCGTCATAATAGCCCTCTTCACTATGGGTGATGAAGTTCTCTACCGCCTTTGGAGCATGGTCAGGGAAAAGCTTAATCTTAATAGTCCCCATTGATGTCTCCATTTCCACGAGTCGTTCATTCTCCCCAACTTCCGCTGTGAGCTGCGGATAGCCTCCCTCAGAGCTCTTCTCCTCTGCGGCCTGTTCACCTTGCTTTCCTTCTGATGCTCCTGCGCCTTTCTTGCCGGCACTGCTGTTTTGATCAGTGCTTGTCCCGCACGCAGCCAGCAGCATTATCGCTGCTGCAAGGAAAAGGTATATGAAATTCTTTTTCATGGTTCAGTCCCCCTCTATTGTTGCTGATAGGTTTGTACCCTCCGCTTTTCTTATAGATTACTGGATTTCCTGTTGCTTTGCACTTTGTTTTTCAAAAAAATTCGGGCATAATGGGAAGAAAAGCTTCAAAGGAGGGGACAGCTTTGAGTGAATTCCAGGTGGGAGCTCAGGTGACGGCCATTTACAAAACAGGTAAGTATATCGGGGAGATTACGGATATACGGCCCCAGCATTATCTTGTCAGGGTGCTTGCTGTTGAAAAGCATCCGATGCAGGGAGACCTTCATAATCCAAAGCAGGCAGATGTCATGATGTTCCATGAGCGCAGGGCGCTTGCTTATAGAGAGCAGACAAATGTTCCTAAACAGATGGTCAGGACATATGAGGGAAGCATCCCGGACTATAAGACGTCTCTTAAGCAAGCACTGGATAATATGAAAAGCGGGCTTTTGGAGGATGATTCTGAATGGGCGAGGCGCTCCCTTGAGAATGCGGAGCAGCTGGAAGCCGATTATTTTAAATAAAACGAGCTAAAGCCAAATCCATCTGCGGGTTTGGCTTTTATGCAAAGCGGTTTAAAAGCTTGGAAAGGTCGATCCTGTCTCCAATTGTCGTGGGCTCGTGGTTTTGGAGATATCTTTTATCTTTCTCGACAAGCTGATAGATTTTATAGGTTGTCAGCGCATCATCCAAAGCACGATGGTGCCTGCCTGTTCCTTCCTTTCCATATTCCTTCACCGCTTTCCATAGGCCGGTCTGGTTCTGGTCACCAAAAAAACGTTTATATTCCATCGACAAATCAACTTCCTTCCCTTTAAATGGAAAGCCGATTCCGGCATGGCTGCAATTTTGGCGGAGCACCTTCATATCCATATTGCCCCAGGTTACAATTTCATCAGCTTTATTGCCCCCCATCTGCTCAAGTCTGCAGATCAGATCGGCCAATGAAATCCCTTTATCCACCTGCTCCTGGCTGATATGTAAAAAAGACTTGCATCTTTCGGATAGTTCCGGAAAACGGATGGGAGCCACAAAAGAGGAAAACTGTTCTAGTATCGCTCCATTTTGGACAGACACCGCGCCCGCCTCAATGATCTCCGGAGAAAACCCTTTATAATTTTCGTTTTTATCTGGCATGGTGAATTCAAAGTCGATAAACAAGCAGAGTTTTCCATCTTCCATTACCAGCCCTCCTTACTGATCACGATTACACCATTTACCATTTATTATATCACCAAAAGATAATATTTTTACTATTCAGTAAATTATTTCTTGCTTTATATTTTACAATCTCACAAAAAAATGAATGATGCCGATAATACGTATAGCACACCTTTTGAGTCCGGCATGAATGCCCTATTATATAAGAAACGGAGAAACAGGCATGAAAACACTGACGGGATATTTAACAATTGCCTTCATCCTGCCTTTCTTTGTGCTGTTTGTCTATAAAACGGCCGATGAAGCCAGCCGATTGGAAAGCCTTCCCCACTTTTTGGACAGCAGGATTGAAGTGACTAACGCAGCATCATTTCCTCAGACCAGCCTGATGACTGACCAGGATGGAAATGTGATTTCTGAAATCTTTACACCCTATAACCGCATTCCGCTTGAAGCTGAAGATATTCCCGAATTCTTGAAAAAGCTGGTGGTTGCCTCGGAGGATGAGCGGTTTTATGAGCACAAGGGTTTCGATTTAACTGCCATTGGCAGGGCATTGGCTGCAAATGCAGATAACGGCACTATTGAGGAAGGCGGCAGCACGATTACACAGCAGCTGGCCAGGAATCTGTACCTGACCCATGAGCAGACATATAACCGCAAGCTGACTGAGCTGCTGTATGCCTATCAAATGGAGAGGATGTATTCCAAGGAAGAAATACTATCTTATTATTTGAACAGTATCTATTTCCAGAATGGGGCATACGGAATCGAAGCAGCATCAAAGGTTTATTTTCAGACTGAGGCCGCAAATCTTTCGTATGCGCAGCTGGCTTTCTTGGCTGCCATCCCGAACAACCCCTCCTTGTATGATCCTGCCAAACATTTTGACAGGACAAAAAAAAGGCAGGAGCTGCTGATTGACGTGCTTGCTGAAAAGGGGGAAATATCCCCTGAAGATGCGAAGGCTTTGAAAGGCGAAAAAATTGCCTTAACACTGGCGGACCGGATCGACCTTTATCCAGATTACACAACATATGCCGAGGCTGAGCTGAGAGAATTGATCCGGTTCAGGGAAGGCATCCCCCCAGATTCAGAGGAAGAGCTGGACAGCAGGGTGGAGCAGGTTCTCCAGGCAGGGGCGGTCATCCATACCTCCCTGGATCCTGTTCTTCAGCAAAAAGCTGTTCATGCAGCCTCCGCCCATCTGCCTGATCAGAAGGCAGAAGCAGCTGCAGCCGTCGTCAAGAACAGCACCCGCGGACTGGCTGCCCTCACAGGCGGGAGGGATTACAGGAAATACGACTTTAACAGAGGCTACCAGGCCTTCAGGCAGCCGGGCTCTGCCATCAAGCCTTTGCTTGTGTATGCCCCTTATATTGAAAGGACGCGCCCGCTGATCAATCAGAAGGTAGATGCCGGCCCCCTTTGTATCAGCGGCTATTGCCCCCATAATTACAGCGGTAAAAATTATGGAAAGGTGAGCCTGGAACAAGCCTTTATCCACTCCTATAATACACCTGCGGTCAGGCTCCTGAGCATGATAGGAATAAAAGAAGGCTTCAAGGATCTGGACAAATTCGGATTCAGTAAAGTAGGAAAGCCAGACCAGTCGCTTGCTGCTGCAATCGGCGGATTCAGCAGGGGTGTTTCCCCCTTGGAGCTCGCAGGAGCGTACACCGTTTTTGCCAATGGAGGCATTTATCAGCCTGCAAGAGCCATCCAAAAGGTCACAGACAAAAACGGCAGCCTGCTGTATGCATGGGAAGACCAGCCAGTGAGAGTCTGGAGCAATGAAACCATAGATAAGATGAGACTGCTGCTGCAGGAAACCGTCGCAGCAGGAACCGGCAGGAAAGCTTATTTTCCAGGAGGCTATACAGGGGGCAAGACCGGAACAACCAATGATTATAAAGATTACTGGTTTGCCGGGCTCACCGATGAATATACGGCAGCAGTATGGGTCGGCAAGGATCAGCCGGAAAGCATGGAATCATATGAAAAGATGGCCCCGCACTTATTGATCTGGAAGGATATCCTGAAATAGTAAAGCAGCAGATTGCCTGCAGGCACTCTGCTGCTTTTGCTGTATCCTCTATACAGGAAGGCTCGCCATCACACTGTTATAAAGCTTCAATGTCAAAAACAGAAGAATGGAAAGCAAAGAGGCCCAGGAAATGACCTGGAAGAAGATGATCCCGATCAATCCGGCCGGAGAGAAAGAACTTCCTGAGATATAGACAAAGTAGATGAAATAAATGACAGTAGCTGCAAGAAAAATCCCCAGCATAGCGTAAAAGCTGAAAAAGCTGAACAGCGACAGTGCCCCGCCAGCCAGATATATGACTGATCCGCCCCGGCTTTTCGCGATCGCTTCCCCGCTTTCATCTTTCGAAAAGAAAAGAAGGGATAGCCCATTAATGGTGTCTGCAATCAGCTTCAAGGCAGCAAAAATCATAAAGCAGCAGGCCATACAGACGATGATCATTGCCAGCTTAATGCCAGCCTCAGGGAAGAACTCCTTCATGCCTTCATATACTCCCATTCCCAAAAGCCATCCTTGCAGCTTCTTCTCCGCTATGATTGAAAAAGACAAACTGAATAACAAAATCGCCATTAAAGGGAAATAGCTGGTCAAATACTTATTTTTCATATGAAGCCCCCTTAGTCCCGGAATCCCTAATTACATTATCGGCGCATCTGGCCATATGTACAGGCAATACACATGAAACCAGCAAAAAATCTGCTCTAAAAGCAGCAATCATTTAATAAGATAATAAAAATGAAAGCGCTAACATTAGGGGGATTGAATATGAAAAGGATGATAATTTGCCTGCCCGCCGCTTTTCTGTCCGCCTGTCTCCTGTTTGCATGGAATTCGCCGGCAGCGTCCACACCAAATGAGATGCAGGAATTCAAAGGGGCATTGGAAGATCGCATGAAAAGCACAGTCCATTATTATCATGAAGATTCAGCAGAGATCAAGGACTTTATCACAATTGATGGGGACGTGGTAAAGATCATCCAGACAGATGATTCTGCCACACCGGAAAATGAGGAGAAGATCGAGGAGTATTCCACAAGGATTGCAGTGGCTTTTACTGAGTTCGAATTGAAGCGCGACTCCATTTTCTTTTTTAAGAAAAGAGAAATGTATTATTATGATCTTGAAAAGAAGGAATTCCTGTCTTCAGTACATGTGATGGGGAATTCCGGGGTGGAACAGTTTTTCAAAGAATATATGCATGAGTTCACGAAAGTGCTGACACCGGCTTCGCTTGCGCTGCTTTTGCTGCTGCTATCCGCCATTATCATTGTGCCGGTTCTGATCATGATATTTCATAATAAGAGCAGATCAGGCTCCCAGGCAGCCGGCCAGATTTAAGAGAGGATGAGCTATTCATCCTCTCTTTATTTATGGGGCAATCCTGCTTCCACCCTTACATATTCCCTTGATTCAAATGCTTTTATCTTTCTTTTATTGGGTCCCTGGCCAGCATCAGCCGGCATGACTTCCACAATTTCCTCTTCTGCGTCAGAGTAGAAAAATTCTCTTTTATCCTTTGCTTCCAGCACCCATGCACCTGCAAACAGAAATGTGAAGAGAAATATGGAGGCAAGTATTTTCTTATGCATGCTAAACCACCACCTAGTCGTAGTTTGGATGCATTTTAATATATTTATACAAATTTTTTTCGAAATTTTTTCCGGTTTCCAACCTGTTTCTACCTATTTAATAAAGTTGGGAGAATCCTTGCCGCATAAGGTTTCCTCAAATGCACGACCGTGCCATTTAGGTTATAATTTGTTCAGAGGCAGTCTCCGGGAGGAATTTTTTTCCCCTGGCATTACTTAGAGCAGGTAAAGTGTGGAGCATCTTATAACAAAGATTGGAGATAATTGTATACATACGCGTCTCTATTTACAGCTTTTCTTCACTAGCATGGAATACTTTCAGCCGCAAATGGGAAAAGGCCCTTGATATGTATCAATTTCTTCCTGACAAGGACTCACATGCACTAATTCTGTGCGCTTACAATCATAAAGGAGGTCATATTGTTGTCTTTGCTGCATTTGGCGATTGTTTCGCCATTATTGTTTGCCATATTTATACCGTTCTTCTATAAATATTTCAGGCAAATACATACCGGGTGGTTTCTATTGCCTCTGCCCATCCTGCTTTTCAGCTATTTCATCAGCTATCTGCCGGAAACAAAAGCGAATGGGGCAGTAAGCAGAACCCTGTCCTGGATTCCATCCTTCGGGATTAATTTTACAGCCAGGGTCGATGGCCTGGGGCTTCTTTTCGCCCTTTTAATCACAGGCATCGGATCCTTAGTGGTGCTGTATTCCATTTATTATCTTTCTAAGGAAAAAGAAAAGCTCAACACCTTTTATGTTTATCTGCTCCTGTTTATGGGGGCTATGCTCGGGGTTGTCCTTTCCGATAATCTGATTGTGATGTATGCTTTCTGGGAGCTGACCAGCTTTTCTTCCTTCCTGCTGATCGGCTATTGGTATCACAGGGAAAAATCCCGCTATGGCGCCCAGAAATCAATGATGATTACGGTGCTTGGCGGACTGGCTATGCTGGGCGGGATCATCCTGCTTTATCTGATGACAGGAACCTTCTCTATTTCCGAGATCGTCCCGATGGCCTCTGAAATCATGGAAAAGCCGTACTTTGTCCCTGCCCTGCTTTGCTTCCTTCTGGGCGCATTTACAAAATCGGCGCAATTCCCGTTCCATATCTGGCTTCCTGACGCGATGGAGGCGCCGACGCCTGTCAGTGCATACCTCCATTCTGCGACAATGGTAAAAGCAGGCATCTATTTAGTGGCCAGAATGAGCCCGGTTTTTGCAGAATCCGG
Organism: Bacillus infantis; assembly: GCF_020171945.1. Taxonomy (GTDB): domain Bacteria; phylum Bacillota; class Bacilli; order Bacillales; family Cytobacillaceae; genus Bacillus_AB; species Bacillus_AB infantis_A. The sequence goes on from NZ_JAIVAP010000015.1 coordinate 28,819, forward strand.
CATCTGGCTTTGGCTTGTTGCATCCTTCGGGATCGTTACGCTGTTCTGGGGTTCCTTTTCTGCCGTCAAGCAGACAGACCTCAAAGGAATCCTTGCTTTTTCAACCATCAGCCAGCTCGGGCTGATCATGTCCCTCCTTGGACTCGGTGCAGCAGCTCTGCATTATGATACCGTGGAAGACAGCTTCTATACGATTGCTACAACTGCGGCAGTGTTTCATTTGATCAACCATGCCACCTTTAAAGGAAGCCTCTTTATGGTTGTCGGCATCGTTGACCATGAAACAGGGACAAGGGATATCCGCAAGCTCGGAGGACTAATGAGCTTTATGCCGATTACCTTTACCCTTGCGCTGATTGGAGCCTTTTCAATGGCTGGCCTGCCCCCATTCAATGGATTCCTAAGCAAGGAAATGTTCTTTACCGGAATGGTCCGCATCCTTGAAGTGGATATCTTCAATCTTGATACATGGGGCATTTTATTCCCTGTGCTCGCATGGATTGCAAGCGTGTTTACGTTCATTTACAGCATGGTGCTTGTATTTAAGACATTCACAGGAAAGTTCCAGCCTGAGAAGCTCGATAAAAAGCCGCATGAAGCTCCTTTCGGCATGCTTATTTCGCCGATTATCCTGGCTTCGCTGGTCATTATCATCGGATTCTTCCCGAATATCCTGTCAAGCACTATTATCGCTCCAGCCCTTGGAGTGATCATGCCAGGCCTTGTGTTCGACGTGCATATTTCTTTCTGGCACGGCTTCACTCCAGAGCTTTTCATGACGCTTGGAGTCATTGCGTTTGGAGTCCTTCTTTATACTACACTGGACAAATGGCGCCAGATTTATGATCTGTTCCCGGAGAAGCTGGCACTCAACCGCTTTTATGATGGCGGGATTGAAGGGATGCAGACCTTCTCATCAAATCTGACAAGAACCTATATGAACGGGTTTATCCGGACATATCTTGTGTATATCTTTACATTCTTTATTCTGCTGCTTGGCACAACGCTTGTTTGGAAAAATGCCTTTAAGCTCAGTACGAATGATCTTTCTTCAATCGGCTTCTATGAAGTGCTGCTGGCGCTGATCATTGCCGCTGCATCAATTTCCATCCTGTTTGCCAAGTCAAGGCTGACTTCAATCATCCTGCTCGGTGCAGTCGGATATACAGTAGCCTTGTTCTTTGTTTTATTCAGGGCGCCTGACCTCGCTCTGACGCAGCTTGTCATCGAAACTGTGTCTGTCTCGCTTTTCCTGCTTTGCTTCTATCACCTGCCAAAGCTGAAGCGTGATGAAGAGAGGATCCGCTTTAAGGCGGTCAATCTTGCAGTCTCGATCGGGGTCGGCGCCATTGTCACGCTTATCGCCCTGTCTGCACACAGCAATAAGCTGTTTGACTCTATTGCAAGTTACTATATTGAAAATACTTATAAAGAAGCAGCAGGAAAAAATATGGTCAACGTAATCCTGGTTGATTTCAGGGGCTTTGATACCATGTTTGAAATATGCGTTCTCGGGATCGCTGCCCTCGGCATCTTCGCCATGATCAAGCTCCGCCTGGCAAGGAGGAATGAAGGATGAAAACAAACGATATCATACTGCAGACAGTGACAAAGGTCACTCTGTTCATCATCATCCTGTTTTCGATCCATCTGTTCTTTGCCGGCCACTATTATCCAGGCGGCGGATTTGTGGGCGGATTGATGACATCCGGTGCCATCGTGCTGCTCCTGCTCGCTTTTGACATGAAGACAGTCGCAAATATTTTGCCGATTGACTACAAATATATGATTGCCACGGGGCTTTTGTTTGCTGTGGGGACCGGAGCAGGGGCACTTCTGTTCAATGTACCGTTCCTGACCCACAAATTCACGGATGTCTACCTGCCCCTGCTCGGAAAAACATCCCTGCATACGGCAGTGCTGTTCGATACCGGTGTATTCCTAGTCGTTGTCGGAGTCACAATGACCATTATTCAAACAATAGGGGAGGATGAATAATGGAGATATTAATGTCCGTTCTCATTGGCATTCTGTTTATGACTGCCACTTATCTGATGCTCTCGAAAAGCTTGCTGAGGATCATCATTGGTACAGGCCTTTTGAGCCACGGCGCCCATCTTCTGCTGATCACCATGGGCGGTTTGAAAAGGGGAGACCCGCCATTATTGGGGGAGCATGCAAAAAATTATGTCGATCCAATCCCCCAGGCCTTGATCCTTACTGCCATTGTTATCAGCTTTGGCGTTACAGCCTTCTTCCTGGTGCTTGCCTACCGCGCATACCAGGAGCTAGGCACAGATAATATGGACAGATTGAGAGGAAAAGAAGGAAATGACTAACTTTTTAATGCTTCCAATTCTAATTCCGCTGGCAACAGCGATCCTTTTAATCTTTCTCGCTAAAAATGTCCCTGCACAGCGCTGGGTTTCCGGAATATCTGCCGCAATTACGGCGGCTGCTGCCTTCCTGCTTGTGCAAAAGGTTCACAATGATGGGATCCAGACAATTAATTTGGGCAGCTGGGAGGCGCCGTACGGAATCACGCTGGTGTCTGATATGGCTTCTGCCCTGCTTGTTTTGACGACAAGCCTGATATCCCTGGCCTGTCTGATTTATTCTTTCAAATCTATCGGCATTGACCGTGAGAAATTTTATTATTATCCTGTATTCCAGTTTCTGATCGTTGGTGTTAACGGGGCATTCACTACAGGGGATATTTTCAACCTGTTTGTTTTCTTTGAAGTTATGCTCATGGCATCATATGTCCTGATCGTTCTCGGAGGGACGAAGATACAGCTCCGGGAATCCATCAAATATATTTTGGTGAATGTCATATCATCAGCTTTGTTCGTCATAGCAGTGGGATATTTATATTCTATTGTAGGATCATTGAATATGGCTGATATTTCCGTTAAGATTGCAGCGTCCGGACAGCCTGGCATTTTGACGGTTGTCGCTGTTCTGTTCCTCATCGTATTCGGGCTGAAGGGCGCCATATTTCCACTTTACTTTTGGCTTCCCGGCTCTTACTATGCACCGCCTATCCCGGTCATGGCCGTCTTTGGCGCCTTGCTGACCAAGGTTGGAGTTTACTCCATCATGCGGACCTATACCCTCTTCTTTTATCATGATCAGGGGTATACACATGAGATTCTCAGCACACTCGCTGTACTGACCATCATCCTTGGGGTAATTGGGGCAGTTGCATACTGGGACGTTAAAAAAATCATCATTTACAATATTGTTGTCGCCGTCGGGGTCATCGTTTTCGGGATTGCGGCAATGACTCCTGATTCACTGGCCGGGTCGCTCTTTTATATCATTCACGATATGATCATCAAAGCAGCGCTCTTCCTGCTTGCCGGAATCATCATCACCATAACGGGGACAAGCAACCTCCGCCATATCAGCGGGCTGATCAAAAGGTATCCCGGGCTTGCCTGGACATATTTCATTGCGGCACTTGCCCTTGCCGGGATTCCTCCGCTCAGCGGCTTTATCGGAAAGCTACTGATTGTCCAGGGAGGATTTGAAGCCGGCCGCTATTGGGGTGCAGGGGTCGTCCTGCTTTCAAGCCTCCTGGTGCTGTTCTCAGTCATGAAAATCTTCATCAATGGATTCTGGGGAAATCCCCGCTCCTACAAAAATGAAGATAAAGCTCCTGTAAGGACTTTGCTCATTGCTCCGGTGATGCTCACTGCTCTGTCTGTATTTATGGGAGTCGGGACAGAAGTGATCTATCCTTATATCTCGCAGGCTGCTGAAACTCTTTCGGACCCAAATCTTTATATCAATGCAGTCTTAAAGGAGTAATGATATGGCATTTCAAATTTTATTGAATTTCTTTCTAGCATTTGTGTGGATGTTCCTGAAGGTCTCTTATGATCCGGTAACATTCCTTGTCGGCTATTTCTTCGGGCTGCTGATCATTTTTGCTTTCAGGCGGTTCTTCGATTCCCGCTTTTACCTTCTCCGGGTTGTGGCTGTCATCAATCTGCTGCTGATCTTCATGAGAGAGCTGATTTTATCCAATATCGCCATATTGAAGGTGATCCTGAAGCCAAAGCTTGATATCAGGCCCGGCATCTTTGCCCTTGAAACAGAGCTGACCGAGGATTGGGAAATCACGGTTCTTTCAGGCCTGATCACTTTGACGCCGGGGACGCTGGTCATTGATGTTTCCGATGATAATAGAATTCTTTATATTCATGCCATGGATATAGGGGATGTCGATGAATCGGTCAGCAGCATCAAGAATTCATTTGAAAAAGCAATCATGGAGGTGAGCAAGTGATGCTGGAAGTGATCGTACAGATTTCACTGCTCTGCATTTCCATTGCCATGGTCGGCCTCATCTACCGTGTAATCAAAGGGCCAACCATACCTGACAGAATCGTGGCACTCGATGCTATCGGAATCAACCTCGTAGCTGTCATCGCACTTGTTTCCATCTTGCTGAAAACCAATGCTTTCCTGGAGATTATCCTGCTGATCGGAATTCTTGCATTCATCGGCACGGTAGCCTTCTCGAAGTATCTGGAAAAGGGGGTTATTATAGAACGTGATCGAGATCATTAGAATCATCATCATTGTCCTGATCCTGATAGGAGCCTTTCTCAGCCTTGTAGCAGCATTTGGGGTGATCAGGCTGCCTGACGTTTACACACGGAACCACGCCGCCTCCAAAGCCGCTACATTGGGTGTCATGTCCGTCCTGCTTGGAACCTTCCTTTATTTCTATGCAGAAGAGGGGCATTTCAACTCACGGCTCATTCTGGGGATCATATTCATCTTTATGACATCCCCTGTTGCCGGCCACCTGATAAGCCGTGCAGCATATAATGCAGGTGTCCCATTGGCAGATGTAAGCGTTCAGGATGATTTAAAAATAAAAAAAGGATCACAGGTAAGCGTAAACCAAGAAAAGCCATGAGGGATTCCCTCATGGCTTTTCTTATTCTCATGGCCAGATGCTGTCATTTTCTTTGAATGACCGCCATTGTGCAGCGTGAAACACACACAAGCTTCCCTTCTTCATCAGTAATTTTGATATCCCAAACCATCGTTGACTTCCCCTGATGAAGGACAGTGGCAGCTGCAGTGACAACACCGTCTTTCTTTGCCCTGATATGGTTGGCGTTGATCTCAAGGCCGACAACCGCCTCTTTTTCCTGGTCCACCAATTCAAATGCCCCGATGCTGGCCACCGTTTCGGCCAAAGCAACCGAAGCGCCCCCATGCAAAAGCCCAAAAGGCTGCCTGGTCCTCTCATCCACCGGCATGGTCGCTGTCACACGCCCTTTCCCAAGCTCTGTCACTTCAATACCCAAGGCATGTATTAGTGTATTCTCCAATTTCATCATTTTTCCCCCTCCATGTTTTTAACCATGGTGCATGACTATGTATGTACTTTTACTATAACTTCTATCCTGGCGGCAGACAACCTGCCAAAGTATGCTTGATTCCATTCCCTGCCCCAAAGCCGGGTCCTGTGTGCTGCTTCGGAGTCAGCGAACGCCAATTTCATACAAAATAACTGCTTAAATAAAAGGCTGTGTTAGTGTACCTTGTTGATTTTGGGCTCATTTTAGCCGTATATTCATCCTGCCGCCAAGAAAGCCAAATAAAAAAAGCCTGCTGCGGCAAACTAAAGATGTCCATCCTGTTTTCGAATAGGCATGGACGAAACCATAAGAGGGGTGTTCATTTATGGATCATATCCGTGAAGGTTTAATTCCGGCAGTTCTTGGTACAGCTGTAACGGCTACAGGCTACGCGCTAAAGCAATCCAGAAAGGTTGACAGCACGCTTTCAGACACCATCGTCGGCTTCGGACTTGCCCATATCGTACTGGGAGCCATCGATCTTGTTGAACACCGCCATCACTATTAGCACACAAAAGGCAGCTTTCGCAGGCTGCCTTTTCTTTTTTGCTCCCTCACGCGAGCTCCCTCTGTTTTTCTTTTTTTCTTTTGCTGCGGGTCTTGATAACGAGAATGATAAGCGCAAAGACGGCTCCGGTTAAGAGTGCCTCTTTTCCATAAAGGATGATGGCGTCGATGTGGTCGCCGAACAGATATCCTAAAGTGAAAGCAACCGCGAGCCAGAGCAGCGCTCCGCTGAAGGCAAACAGTGCGAATGTTTTGAATGGAAGCCTGCTGAATCCGTATAGGAATGGGACAAAATTGCGAAGCCCCGGTATGAAATAGCTGAGCGAAAGGGAAAAGGCATGATGCTTATCCATCAGCCTTAAAGAGTCATCAATGATTTTTGCAAACCGCTTTCTTTTATGGAAATATTTAATCAGCGGCCGGCCGATAAACCGGCCAAGTGTATAGCAGGTCGTCAGCGCGGCAGTCATGCCGGCATATGTCACAAGAAAGGCCCCAAGAGGATGAAGCACACTCATCGAGGAGACCATCCCGACTGTCATGGCAATGACTTCATTCGGGACGGGGATTCCGAAGACACCGAACCAGAGCCATAAGAATAGGCCGATATAGCCATTTTCTTCGATTAACAGCAAAATATAGTCCAGCTCCATCTTCAGTCCCTCCCCCCGCTCTCCATCTATTTAAGAATTCTCCATTACCCTTATTTACCCCTCTTTTATCTTTATGAATCCATACTAATACTCTCATGCTTCTTAAATGTATATTCCTTCCTGGGAAGCACATAACCGATTACAATGGCTGGCGGTTTTTTTTTCAACTTCAATCGTAAGATAGGAAGCACCGGCATATAGATGGTATGAATGGGTGCACCTGGATTATGTCCATGAAAGGAGCCAAAAAGATGTTTCCACACCATTATTATGGAAGAAGAAACAGCATCAGCCGCTATCCGCAGCCTGTATGCCAGTTTCCTCCGCCTCCCCGCCAGCTCCATTATACAGCCAGCATGAGGCAGTTTCCTTCTGTCAATCCTGCCACCTTTATGAGCTCGGCCAAGCATATGCAGGGTCTAATGAGTGATGCCGGCTCACTGCTTGACAGGATGGCCACTTCCAAGCAGTTTTCTAATGATCTGATGTCAGCTGCCCAGCAATCCCAGACAAAAAAAGCAGAAGAGATGATCAAGGCAACCGGAATTAAGTCCCAGCCCCGTGTCACATATACACCGGACGGGCTCACCTTGGTATTTGAAGCAAAGGATGACCATGCTAAGTGCTGCAGCCTGACCTTAAAGCTCAGATGGATGTAAGGCGGGATGCTCCTGCCGCTGCAGCAGTGAAGCAGGAAATCATTTCAAGACAAAAAAAGCTCTCTGACCAGAGAGCTTTAAAAGAGAGAGTGTATTGTTAAATGACACTTCATTCCTTCATCAATCAGTAATACGGATATCCTCCGCCGTATGGCGGGCCGTAAAATGGCGGCGGGTAAAAGTACGGCCTTGGCCGCGGATAAAACAGTGCACTGCCGACAAGCCCTCCAAGCAATCCGCCTACAAACGGCGCCCCAAAGAAAAATCTTGAACCGCCTCCAGCATAATATGGCGCTCTATATGGATGCATAAAAGGTCTACCTCCTTATTTTCTTCCCTACACTACTACATATGCAGGCGAATGCCTTTTGGACTGGGCATTTGTCCGCCCCCCGGGGCAATCCCCGCCGTGCCGTTCTTTCGGCAAAAAAAACACAGGAGACCTTCCCTGTGTTTTTTCAGCGCTATTTCTGTTCCAATATATCTGCCGTTTGTCCGCACGCCTGCAGTGCCTGTTCGACCGCCTGGAGGGATTGCTCGATGCGTTCACGGTTTGATCCCTGCTCTACCGTTGTTAATGCCTGCTGCAGGGAATCTTTTGCCTGATTCAGGGACCCATAAGAGTCCTGTACATATCCTCTTGCATTTTTCTGCATGTCAGCACCTCTTTGCTCTTATTTTTCACAGCCAATAGCCAATGGGAAGACAATTCCGTTCATCTGCAGAGCTGATCAGCCGGAGCTGGAACAGAAATTGGTCGAAGAGGATCGGCTCCCCATCATCGAAAGAGCAGGATTCGAAAAGTAGCTCCAGCGGATTATCTCCAGCACCGGAATGCTCCATCACGCCTGAAAGCCAAAGCTTGAAGCTCAATGACTGTCCAAGTGCACTGTATCCTGCTTCATCGAATATTTCCCTTATCTGCTTTTCATCCATCCGGCCGCCTCCCTGCATACCAGAAATCTTCCATTTTTGATTTTTCCCAAACTGGCTGTTTTTATACTTTCCCCGTGCAAGAAAAGGCTCTGGGAAAATAACCATTTTCTGCACTTTTGCGTGATGGCTCGTCTATAATATAGCGAAGCATAAATCGGCAGCCTGCAGGGTATTTCAACTTTCATCTTATGAAGCCTTACAGCTGTTCCAAAAGGAGGGATATCATATGGATACAAAAGAGCTTTTCGATTTGTCCAACAAAACGGCCATCGTTACCGGCGGCGGGCGGGGGCTTGGCGAGCAAATGGCCTATGCACTTGCAGAGGCAGGGGCAAATGTAGTCGTCTGTTCCAGGAATCTGGAGGCGTGCCAGGCTGTCAGCAAGAAGCTGGCTTCCCTGGGAGCCCAGTCATTGGCATTGGAATGCGATGTAACCAATGAAAATAATATCAGCTTTGTCATCGCCGAAACGATCAGCCATTTCGGGCGGATTGACATCCTGATCAATAACAGCGGAACTTCCTGGGTCGCTCCGCTCCTTGACTACCCGGAAGACAAATGGGACAAAGTGATGGATGTTAATGTGAAGGGTGCATTCTTATTTACTCAGGCAGCAGCAAGGGCCATGAAGGATCAGGGCAGCGGAAAAATCATCAATATCGCATCTGTCACAGGATTACGGGGGGCTCCAACCGGCTTTCTGGATACACCGGCGTACAACACAAGCAAGGGAGCGCTGATGGTGCTGACAAAGGATCTGGCTGTGAAGCTCGCCCCCTATAACATCCAGGTCAACAGCATTGCCCCGGGCCTGTTCCCGACAAAAATGACGGCATCCATGGAAAAAACCAATAAAATATTGCTGAAAAAGATACCTGCCGGAAGGTTTGGCAAGAATGAGGATATAAAGGGAACAGCCCTGTTTCTGGCTTCCAGTGCTTCCGATTATGTGACAGGCCATACGCTTGTAGTAGATGGCGGCCTGACGGCAACCATCTAGAATAACAGCGGAAAGGAGCAGGCGAATGTCAAATGAACAAGCGCAGGAATTATTCAGTTCATTAAAAAAAATGGGAATGAAGCTTGAATTTGAGTTGAATGAGCTGATAAAAAAGCAGCTGAATAAAGAAGAACTTCTGCTTACAGCCAGCTCAAATTCAGCTGTGATTGCGAGTATGATCAGCCAATGCCGGAATATGGCTGAATTGCTTTCCATACCTTTAAACTTCCCTACAAAGAACGATGTGGCCCGGGTGGCAAAGCTAGCCATTCAGGTTGAAGAGAAAGTCGATCAGCTTGACGAACAAATGCTGACACTGTCCAGTACACTTGCCGACATTAAAAACTCACTCGAGATGCTTGGGTCAGGAGGCTTTCCAGAAAAGCCGGCCAGCCCGGCTATGGATTATCCTAAATCAGGACAAAATCCGGAAGTGAAAGCTCCTTCCTCCAAACCGGAATCTGATATTGATTCAGGGGCAGCAGCTTCCAGGACAGAAGGCAGTCTGGCTGGGAAGCGACGGATAGCACGGTTCATGGCACTCAGAATCCTTCTGGATAATCTCCAGAAAAATGCTGAAATCCTATCCGGATTGCCTTCGAAAGGATCGAAAAATAATGGAAGATAATATCGGCAGCTCCAATGCATTCTGGTCCGAGAAGGAAAAAGATAGATGGAAAGGATTTTTCCGGACACTCTCGGCAGCAAAGCCCGAACAGGGATGCACATACAGGAGAGCAGTCTGGAAAAAGAACAAAGCGGTCTTATGGCATTACCCTCCGGCGGAAAGAAAGTACAGCACTCCCATGTTCCTGATTTATTCACTCATCAACCAGCCTTACATTCTGGACCTTGCACCAAATGAAAGCATGATCGAGGTACTTGTCAACAAAGGCTATGATGTATATCTAATCGATTTCGGCGCTCCGGGATATGAAGATAAAGACCTGACGATCACCGACTATATCAGGGATTATATAGCAAAAGCCGCCGCAAGGGCGCTCAGCCACTCAGGGGCATCGGAGCTGACTGTCATGGGCTTTTGCCTGGGCGGGACCATTGCTGCCATCTATGCAAGCATCTCAGAGCAGCCGATCAAGAACCTGATTCTATTTGTGACACCGATCGATTTCAGCATCTTGCCCGCTTATGACGAGTGGATTGAAGCCGTTTCAACAGGCAGGGCCGATTTCGATGCTGTCATTGATGCACTCGGAATCATCCCGGCCCCTTTTATGGAAGCCGGCATGCGGCTGCTTACTTCACCTATCTACTTATCTCACTACCTCTCTCTATTAAACCGCTCATATGATGAAAAATACACAGAAAAGTGGCTGAGGTTCAACACATGGACAACTGGCCATATTCCTTTTTCCGGAGCTGCCTTAAAACAGATTTTCCATGAATTCGGGAGAAGGAACTCCCTGATGGATGGCTCTCTCGTCATCGATGGAAAAAAAGCCGACCTGGCTAATATACAGGCAAACCTGCTCGCTGTTGCCACAGCAGGAGACAGGCTGGTTCCCAGAGAACAGGTCGAGCCTGTGATCGGCCTCGTTTCAAGCAGAGACAGAACTTTTCACTTGCAGCATGGAGGGCACGCCAATCTTGCATCCGGCGGACAGCTCCCTCCCTACCTGACCGATTGGCTCCATGAACGCTCAGAGCCTATTGGCAGTTAAAATCTGAACAATGGAGGGTTAGGATGTTTTATACCTTGAACTATGAGAAGCTTCTTAGACCAACAGGCCACTGCAGCTATTACGGATTTGCCTCAATTGTGTTTGCAGATTATTTCAAGAAATGCTGCAGCTAACAGTAAGGCTTGTTCTTTATAAAAGAAACCTCATCCCCAAAAGGGTTGAGGTTTTTTCATTGAACAGGTCAATCAAAGCTGAATCTTTCTTCTTTGAAGGGATCTCCATAATTATGATACCCGTTTCTTTCCCAGAATCCAGGCTTATCTACAGCAGAGAACTCGATGCCGCGGAGCCATTTGGCGCTTTTCCAGAAATAAAGATGCGGTATGACGGCACGGAGCGGAAAGCCATGTTCCGCGGTAAGAGGCACGCCATTATGGGAGTGTGCCAGGAGGCTCGTTTCCTTCAGGAAGTCTGCAAGCGGCAGATTAGCAGTCCACCCTTCCTCTGCATGCAGAATGACAAATGATGTTTCATCCCTAAGCTTCACCAGCCTGACAATCTCTTTTGCAGCGACACCCCTCCACACATTATCAAGCTTTGACCAGCCTGTGACACAGTGGATGTCATTCCCGGATTCTGTCTGCGGCAGCTTCAGAAGATCGCTGTAGCTGAAGACTCTTTCCTTTTCGACAGTCCCGAAGATCCGCAGCGACCAGTGATCCAGACTTGAATAATAAGGAACATTGCCATGGTGCAGGACCGGAAAAGATGCGGTCACATTCTGGTTCGGCGGAACTCGTCCCGAGTCCGCTTTCCTGACCTTTCCGAAATACATGCAAAATCACCCCATTCACTACTCGTATGTAAGGATATATTATCCTATATTTCTGTCAATACACAGCAATTTGCAAAAAGAGGGGCTCCATTATCGGAACCCCTCTGCTTGATTATAGGACCATTGCTGCAATCCAGCCAAAGGCAATCAGCGGAATATTATAGTGCACAAAGGTTGGCACACATGTATCCCAAATGTGATTATGCTGTCCATCAGCATTAAGCCCGGCCGTCGGCCCGAGCGTACTGTCTGAAGCCGGCGATCCTGCGTCTCCAAGAGCAGCGGCTGTTCCGACCAAAGCGATGGTCGCCATTGGACTGAAGCCAAGCTCCATGGCAAGCGGGACAAAGATCGTCGCAATAATCGGGATGGTCGAGAAGGATGAGCCGATGCCCATTGTCACGAGCAGGCCGACAAGGAGCATAAGGAAAGCTGCAAGAGCCTTGCTGCCGCCGATGATTGCCGCTGCCTGTTCAACAAGCTTTTCAACATCCCCGGTTTCTTTCAGCACATCAGCAAACCCAAAGGCCGCCAGCATGACAAACCCGATGAAAGCCATCATTTTCATTCCCTCGGTCAATAAGGCATCTGCTTCCCTCCAGCGGATTGCCCCGCTGATATAAATGACCAGGATGCCGCTCAGTGCTCCGAATATCATTGAGTCCAGGATGATCTGAACTGTAAGTGCCGCGACAATGGCAAGGATGGAAAACAGGATGGCCAGTTTTGAATAGCTTCCTTTTTCCGGAGCAGCGATTTCGATAGTCTCATAGCTTCTTGATTTACGGTATGAGAAGAACACTGCGATAATAAGGCCTGCTGCAAGACCGGCAGTCGGGATCAGCATCGCTTTTGGGATATCTCCCATTTCAATGACAAGCCCGCTGTCAGCCATATTGCTGGCCAATATTTCATGGAAAATCTTCCCGAAGCCTGCAGGCAGCAGGATATAAGGTGCAGTCAGCCCGAATGTCAGGACTGAAGCAATCAGGCGCCGGTCGATTTTCAGTTCATTCATCACGTGAAGAAGCGGCGGAATCAGGATTGGAATAAAGGCAATGTGAATCGGAATCAGGTTCTGGGAAAAACAGGCCATTAAAAGGATCGCAAACACTATTAAAGCCTTTGAATAAGTCTTTCCCTTAGATCCCCCGTTTCTGCCGACAACCCCCAGCACCCAGTCCACCATTAAGTTAGGAAGCCCGGTTTTGGAAATGGCAACGGCAAACCCGCCAAGAAGCGCATAGCTGAGGGCCACCTCGGCACTGCCTCCAAGCCCGTTTGTAAATACTTCAATTACTTTATCTACAGACAGCCCGCCCGTCAAACCGCCAACCAAAGCCCCTGCAATCAGTGCAAACACAACGTTCACACGCAAAAGGCTCAGCACCAGCATCACAAGCACAGCTGCAATAACTGCATTCATGTTGTATCCCCTCTCTTGATGAAAAAACAGTAAGTATATAGAATGAATAGTCTGCAAGTGTTCTACAGCAGCCAGCCGCTTGTCAGCAGCAGGTACTGCGGCCGGTATTGCGGCCGGTATTACTTTACTCTGATAAATCGGTAAAGAACTAAAACACAAATACTAAAATACCATACTGGGACTGGCCTGTCAATTATCCCGGGGAACTTCCAGTGATTGGAGGCAGCTGGCGGGGAGTGCTAATATTAAATAATGAAAAAAGCCAGCCCCCTTAAGGGGCTGGCCCGGATTAGCCTTTATTCAAATGGCTCAAATCGTTCTACCATAAGGGCAAGTGTTCTGGCCATCACTCCGGTGGCGCCGGACGGTCCGAGATCATGCGCCTTGTCAACAGTGGCAGTGCCGGCAATATCAAGATGAACCCAAGGAGTCCCCTCGGCAAATTCCCCGACAAAGCCGCCGCCCATGATGGCATGGCCTGCACGGCCAGGAGAGTTGTTCAGATCGGCAATCTTGCTGCTCCTGATGCGCGCCTTATCTTTTTCAAATAATGGAAGCCTCCAGATCGGCTCACCGGCTTCGAATGACGCTTCGAGCACCTGCTCATAGAGGGCTTCATTATTGGCCAATGCTCCGGTTGTATCATTGCCAAGCGCAACAATCACGCCGCCTGTCAAAGTCGCTACATCTACCAGATATCCTGCTCCATGATGCTTCGCATAGGTGACAGCATCTGCAAGAGCAAGGCGCCCTTCTGCATCTGTATTCAGTACCTCAATCGTTTTTCCGCTCATGGAGGTGATGACGTCATCAGGCTTGAATGCTGTGCCGCTCACCATATTGTCTGTGGACGGAATGACGGCCACAACATTCTGAGCAGGCTTCAGTTCACCGATGATTTCCATAGCGCCAAGCACAGCCGCGGCTCCTCCCATATCGGTCTTCATGCCGACAATGCCATCTTTCGGCTTGAGTGAATAGCCGCCTGTATCAAAAGTAATCCCTTTTCCGACCAGACCGACCACATCCGTCCACTCGTCCCTGCCCTGGTATTTCAGGACAATCATTTTTGGCGGTTCTGCAGATCCCTGGTTGACGGCAAGAAGGGCACCCATGCCCAGCTTCAGCATATCTTCTTTTTCAAGAATTTCCGCTTCAAAATTATATTTGCCTGCAAGCTCAAGCGCGTAGTTCGCCAAATCTGTTGCTGTCAGCATATTCCCTGGAAGATTTACGAGCGTCCTCGCGGAGTTAGTCCCTTTCCCGTGGGCGGTCCCTACTTCAAGCGAAGCCTTGACCTCGGCTTCATCAGCAGTGCTGTACACTGTGAGGCTTTCAACTTTCTTTTCAGGCTCGTTCGATTTTTGCTTATAGCCCTGGAACTCATATGCTGAAAGCTCGAAAGCTTCTGCTGCAGCATGCGCCGCATCATTTGCGTCTGCATTCTCTGCTGTGAATGAGTCAAGATAAAGCGCGGCCTCCTGCAGCCTGTCTTCTTTTAAGCGTTTGAAGGCCTTTCCGAAAGCTTCCCTTAGCACTTCAAAATCCAGTTCCTTTTCTTTTCCAAGCCCTACAAAGTAAATTCTTTTGACTCCTGTTTTGCCAAATGTATGTATTTTGGAAACCGCTTTTTTCTTAGCTGAAATGTCCCCGCTTTTCATCAGTTCTGTCAGATTTCCTTCAAAAATGTCATCTGCCTTTGCCAGATTGCCTTCAAGCTTGGCAGGTTTATCGAATAATCCGATGACAAGGGCCTCATGGCCGGCATTGAAGTCCAACTCCTGTTTGATTGTATACATTCTGCTCACCTCCAGTATTAATACCTTTATTATATCGGATAAAAGGATTTATTTCGAGAATCTAATCATCTTCCAAAAATAAATAGATATCAGGCAGGACGGGAAGGGTTTTTACCTCCTCATAAGGAATTGTATCTATAGTCTCTGGTATAATGGAGAGGCATGCAGAGATGAATCCGTACACCTTTTCCAGGTCCAGACCCCAATGCCTCGGCCTGTAGGATTGAAGATAAGAATGGGCAGCCTGCATCATGAGCCTGGCGCCTTTCACATTGCCATACTCGTAATGGTAGATGGCCACACTCATTTGCAGCAGCCCTTTAAAAAACAGATCGGTTTTGTCTTCCATCCACAATTCCTCCAAAAGGTCATGGCAAGTGTAATAGTCACCTTCATTAAAACAGATGAAGAATTCGTAGTATTCTTTGGGATAAAGCATGCAATCACCCCTGCACAGAATGTATTCATACTCCTGGTTATCCATATCATATCAGATGTACATAAATTTCAGTATTCAACTTCCGCCCCGGCGGGTATAAAAAACAAAAGGGCTCTCTGCCCTGCAGATGCGGCTTATGGGAGGCTCAAGCTCCACTTGCTCCTATCAGCGCGGCAGCTGTCAAAACAGCCAAAAAATGAAAAGGTGGTTTCCCGATGGATTTATTGCTCAACTTCCCCTTATGGTCTGCACTGGCCGCAATCTTTTTTGCACAGTTTGTAAAGGTGCCCATTCAGTATATTGCCACAAGAAAGCTGGATTGGTCCCTTTTAACAAGCACCGGAGGCATGCCCAGCTCCCACTCGGCCGCTGTAACGGCCTTATCCACGGGCGTGGCCCTGGAAACCGGGATGGATTCTGCTGTATTTGCGGTGGCAGCTGTGTTTGCCATCATCACGATGTTTGATGCCACCGGTGTAAGAAGGCAGGCAGGCGAACAGGCCATTGTCCTGAATCAGCTTGTAAACGATTTTAATAAATTCGTCGAGGAAGCCAAGGTATGGCAGAAGAAGGCTGAAAAAGAAAAGCAGAAAGAACTGAAGGAGCTCCTGGGCCACAAGCCGATTGAAGTATTTTTCGGCGGCCTGACAGGGATTGCTTTGACCCTAGTCCTCGATATGCTAGTGAATCTATAAGGAGATTTTTATGAGAATAGTATCTATTTGCCCCAGCAACACTGAAATTATGGCTTACCTGGGCTTGACGCATCTTCTGGTCGGAATCGATGACTATTCTGACTGGCCGGAGGAAGTGCTTCACCTTCCAAGACTCGGGCCTGATTTATCAATTGATATGGATAAGGTCGAGGCGCTGAAGCCTGATCTCGTACTCGCATCCCTGAGTGTGCCGGGGATGGAGAAAAATATCGAGGAATTAAAGAAAAGAAACCTGCCTTTCATCACGCTTAATCCCCAAAGTCTCGAGGATATCGCCCGGGATCTGGGGACAGCAGCTGAAGCTATCGGACATCCTGAATTGGGTGAAAAGGCAGCCGGGGAATTCAGGATGAAAATTAAAAGCCTGCAGGAAAAAGCGGCAGGCACCAGGCACAGGCCCTCCCTCTACTGGGAGTGGTGGCCAAAGCCTGTTTTCACCCCTGGGAGCATCAACTGGCTCACTGAGATCAGCGAGCTTGCCGGCGCCGTCAATTTGTTCAGGGATGTGGAGCTTGCCAGCGTCCAGACAGATTGGGAGGACGTCCTCCGCCGCCAGCCTGATTATATTTGCCTGGCTTGGGTTGGTGTCCGCAGGGAGAAGGTAAAGCCGGAAATCGTCATGAAAAGGCCAGGATGGAAGGAACTTGAGGCAGTCAAACAGGGAAGAATCCTTGTGCTGGAGGAAGAACTGTATTGCCGCCCTTCCCCGCGCCTGATTGAAGGCGCGGAAAAGCTCGCCCGTATGCTGCATCCGGAATGCTTTTAGCGATAAAAAGAGGGAGGCCGAATAATTGGCCTCCCTCTTTTTTTGGTTTTATTGTCTTATTGTATTTTATTTGCAACTTTCCCGATATATTTGCGGCTGCCGCTTTTCTTATTCCTCAACAGTCCTATACTGGTGGCGGAATACCTGCATGGATTCGTTTTCGTTCAGGGCGCTTAGTTCATCTTCAGTCAGGCTTCCGTCTCCTTCTTCAATCACATAGACATCAAGCGTTTTTTTGCCCCAGCTGCTATAGACGTCTTCGACGGTTTCATAATAAAGGTCAAGCTTATTCCCTTTGATTGCGCCGCCTTTATCAGCTACGACCCCGTATCCATAGCCCGGTATGAACAGGATGGTGCCGATCGGGAAAACATTGAGGTCTGCGGCTACTGTGGAATACAGGTCGCGTTTTACCTTGACGCCAGAATATGTAATGCCAAAGGACGGGTGCCCCGGATTCTTTCCTGTTGACTCATAATAGGCCGTATAACCGGTCGCCACTACAGATTTGGCGGGGTATTCTGACCAATTGAATGCTTCTTCCAATGACCGCGGCCCGGCAGTAACCGCCTCCGCTGAGGAGATCAGCTCATTCGCTTCCAGCCTCGGAAGATATTTGTAGGCAAGTCCCATTGTTTTATATGTATGGTCTAAGAAAGCAGAATCTTCCATTTCAGCTGCTGCCCCGCCGCCTTCGTACTGATAGGACTCAAGGGTTTTCGCGCCTACTCCGGATATGGATTGAAAGGTGGTAAGCAGTGCCCCTAAAAATAAAACTGACATAATGATTCGCTTTGTCCATTTTTTTAGTCTATTCATATAATAAATCACTCCTCCCAAGTTAATCATTTCCCAACTTTAGAAAAAGTATTCCTGGGAGGAATTGAATTAAGGTCATGCGGGGGCTTTCTGTCAAGATGCAAAATCCTCTGGAAGCCTGCTGTATCAAGGTTTAAGTATAGAAAGTCTATTTCCCCAAAAAAAATTATAAAAATTTATTTTTCAGATGTGGTTTAAGCACTATTCCCAGCTTTTTATTCATGAAGAAGCCAAAATAAAAACACTCCCGATATGGGAATGCTTTTACATTAAAACATTCTGTAGCCTTTGCTTCTCAGCATTTTAATCGTAATGCCGGCTGCGACCGCACCGGCCATCCCGCTGCTTAAGATCAGCACATCAGCCATGGCAAGCCCCGACAAAAGCCTTCCCAGCTCAGGAAATGCTTCACTGCTGTTGGTGAAATATTCTATAAAACGAACCTGGTCAACAATCAGGATTGCGATGATTGGATAAATAATGGCCATGATCCAGGACATTCTAAGCAGCATATTCAATATAAAACCGATTCCAAAAAATAAAACAAAGAATAGCAGCATTGAAATTGGCAACACAAAAATCGTCATCTGCACAGGCAGTACCCCCTTAAAACATCACTTTTAAGTGTACTGAATGGCCGAAGGGTAGTCAATTTTAATTTTGTGAACACTTTTTAACAACTATAACTGCACATGTCCTATATTCCTTCATCTTGCTGAAGGCTAATCAAACCATGGAAAAACCCTGCCGCCAGCAGGGTTTTCTGTTATCCTTTCTTTTTGCCGGAACCGTTGCAGCAGGTGCATGTTTCAGAGCCGCCTAATAAAAGCTGGAAATAGCCTTTCCCTGAACAATAGTCGCATTCTTTGGTTTCATATGTCGTTGGTGCCATCCTGCTCATCCCCTTTTCACACTGAATTTTCTGATAATATATCAAGGATAGAGGAAAATGGAAAGGTTCATATTAGCCGGAAAAGCCCTGCTGTAAACGCATACATGTCAGATTATCTTACAATATCTAAGGATTTCTAATAATTTCTGAAAATTATAAAAATAGTTTATAAGCGGAGTATCCGAAGTGGTCACCAGGATTTACACCATCTATCAGCTGTTTGGCCATCCCTTCTTTAATTTCTGTCAAATACTTGAGCAGAACAGAGGCATCTTCATGGACCGCTGCTTCTCCCGGGTCCATAAACTGCACATCCATCAGCTCGCTTTCCTGGACGGTGATGCTCTGGCCTTTTTCAGGCTCCATAAGAAAAAGTATCATATTATCGCTGACCTCACCGCGGATCACACCAGTCCTCAGCCCTATCATGCCGACCGGCCTGCTTGCAATGCCCGTTTCTTCTTTTACTTCCCTTACAGCTGCTTCATCCGCAGTCTCCCCGGGGTTGACAAACCCTGCAGGCAGCGACCATTTGCCCTTCAGTCCGCCGTACTTTTTTTTAACTAAAAGCCACTTTCCCTCCGGTGAAACAACCAGGCCTGAAACAGCAAGCCACACCTTGCCTCGTTTACTCTCCATTACTTTCATGACCCCCATGCATACTTTTCTTTCTATTGTAGCAGAGCTCTCTGCTCTCTTTGGTTTCCGGGCACAAAAATACCGGGGAATCATCCCCGGCTGTTTTTATTAAAAGATATTGAATTTGCCTTTTTTCAGGACAAGCCCAGGTCCGCCAATCATGAAGAGGGCACGGTTATCGATCATCTTCTTCATGAAGGAAGCCTTTGATCCTACCAATTTCTTGCCGAAAGCAACACCGATGGCGTCGTCTTCGCCCAGTGAGCATACTGTACCTTTGATATCAGGAGTGAAAGTCTCAAGCTCGCCCTTGTTGCGGATCAGAGCAACAATATTGCGCGCGCATACCTCTCCCTGCTGCATGGCGATTTGAGCAGTAGGAGGATAAGGACGGTTGATTTCTTCATTGATGATCAATGAGCAGTCGCCGATGATGAAAAGATCTTCATGGCCAGGGACCCTTAAGTCAGGCTGAACCTTTACACGTCCGCGCATCGCTTCAATGCCGGAGTTTTCGATGATGGAGTTGCCGCGTACACCTGCAGCCCATACAACAGTGCCTGCTTTGATGTGCTCAACTTCTTCGTCACCTTTTCCGACCGTAATTCCATCTTCATTGCATTCTTTGATGGCAGTGCCAATAAGGAATTGAACACCCTTTTTCTCCAGATGGGAAACTGCATAGTTAACAAGCTCAGGGTCAAAGCCAGGCAGGACTGTAGGGGCAGCTTCGACACAGATGATCTTAACCTTGCTGTAGTCCACATCATATTCCTTGCACAGCTCAGGCACTCTGTTTGCCAGCTCGCCAAGGAATTCAATGCCTGTGAAGCCGGCGCCGCCGACTACAATTGTCAGCCTTTCATCCTTTTTCTCCACCTCAGTATTATAAGTGGCAAATTGATATTCAATATGCTCGCGGATTTGTCTTGCCGCATTAACATTTATAATAGAGAAAGCATGTACATCCAGGCCTTTGATGCCGAATGTTTCCGGCTCTGCACCAAGGGAAACGACCAAGTAGTCATATGTTACTTCGCCTTCCTCCAGGATGACCTTCTTTTCTTCAGTTTTGATTTCAACAGCAGTACCTTGGACAAATTCAATTTTGTTACGGTCAATGACATTTTTAACATCATAGCGAACACGATCGTGATGAAGGGTACCTGCAGAAGCTTCATGCAGCCAAGTCGTTTCATAGTGATAGTCATTCTTATTCACTAGTACAATTTCTGCTTCATTCACTCCAACCTGCTTTTGCAAACGGGTTGCCACCATCAATCCGCCGTATCCGGCACCTAGAATTACTATTTTTGGCTTTTTCAAAGCGTATCACTTCCACCTTTATTAGTATTTTCGAAAACTCTTCTGCTTTTTCTTATCTTCCACTGCTTTATGAGTTTTTATTTTATAAGTTCAAGAAAAAGTTTGTGATGTTCTTCACGAAGCAGAGCAAAAAAATGTCCGAAATTTGTCACAAAGTATATGTCTATAATACATAATATTCTTTTTCCAACTGTTTTTCAAGGTAAAAAGTACGAATATATCCTATTGAGAAAATTAAGATTTTTACGCAATTTTTCTCATTATTCCAACAACTTTCAGTTCTGCTATGTGAGGTTTTTCATTATTTATGGTATGATGAAGGCTAGAAATGTTACTACATATGTTGAGGTGATTAGTGTGAAGGAAGATCAGACAATCTACGATATAACGATTATCGGCGGAGGGCCTGTCGGGCTGTTCACCGCTTTTTACGGCGGCATGAGGCAGGCTTCTGTTAAAATAATTGAAAGCCTTCCCCAGCTTGGCGGGCAGCTGTCAGCTCTTTATCCGGAGAAATACATATACGATGTAGCCGGTTTTCCGAAGGTGCGGGCACAAGAGCTCGTGGATAATTTGAAAGAGCAGATGAAGAAATTTGAACCGACGGTTTCGCTTGAACAGTCGGTTGAAAAGCTCGAAAAACAGCCGGACGGCATTTTCAAGCTAACCACCAACAAAGAAATCCACTATACAAAGACGGTCATCATCACGGCCGGTAATGGTGCATTCCAGCCGCGCCGCCTTGAGCTTGACTCGGCTCCTCAATACGAAGGCAAGAATCTTCATTACTTCATTGATGACCTGAACCATTTCTCCGGCAAGAAAGTGGTTGTATTCGGAGGAGGCGATTCAGCGGTGGACTGGGCCCTGATGCTTGAGCCTATCGCAGAGAACGTGAAGATTATCCACCGGCGGGACAAGTTCCGCGCCCACGAGCACAGTGTAGAAAATCTTCAAAATTCAAAGGTTGAAATCAAGACACCGTTTGTTCCTGCTGAACTGATCGGCAATGAGGAGGGCATTTCCCAGGTGATCATCCAGGATGCCAAAGGGGAAGAAAAAGAAGCCATTGATGTTGATGCCGTCATCGTCAACTATGGTTTTGTCTCATCGCTGGGCCCGATTAAAGAGTGGGGCCTTGAAATTGAAAAAAATAATATTGTCGTCAACAGCAAAATGGAGACAAATATCCCGGGCATCTACGCTGCAGGCGATATCTGCACATATGACGGCAAAGTGAAGCTGATCGCTTCCGGTTTCGGAGAAGCGCCGACTGCAGTAAACAATGCAAAGGCCCTTATTGATCCTAAGGCACGTGTACAGCCTCTGCACAGTACATCTATGTTCGACAAATAAAATTTTATATGGCAAAGCCCGCAGAAGGTATACTTCTGTGGGCTTTGTTAAATTCATGATTAGCGGCGTCTGCAGCATTTTTTGCCATTATCATCATCTTCAGCTGCATTGAGAAGATCATTGATCAGGCAGCGTCGTACAGCACGGCAGAATTCTTCACCTTCAATGAATGCTTTAACGTTTACTTTAAAGTTTTCGTCAAAAGCCCCTGCTACATCATCACGTTTTCTGCGGCGGCGATTGGCTCCTGCTACATCATCATCATATTTCCTGCGGCGGTCTTCTGCTCCTGCTACATCATCATATCTGCGGCGGCGATTGGCTCCTGCTACATTATCATCACCATAATAACCCATTGTTTCACCCCCTTTGCTGTGGGATATAATGCATCTTATGCAAAGGGGAGACAAGCTGTAAGGTACGAATACCCTCCCGCTAAAAAATGTTCTTTTAACCATATGATGGGCAGTGCAGCGAATAATGCTGTTTTAATAAATTCCGCAGGAAGAAAGAATTGACCGGCTATCTGTCCCCGCTGCAAACCAGGCTGCTGCATCCTCTTTTTTCCCCCGGCGGTTCCATGCTGCCATAAAATGAACCTGGCATAGTTCACCCTTTCTTATTTCGGGGATGGGGACCGCAATTCCATTCGGCAGGTACTGTACTATTTGGTGCTGTGATATTTCATCCTCAGCATTGAAGTGATCCGGCATCATATCCTGTATTCTTGCCCTGTGGACTAAGACGGTTCCATCCTCTGTGCCCATAGTGATAATCCATTTCCCATACTCCCAAGTCATCGCCTCGAGCCTTTCCCCGCTGTTTGGCCACCCGTCGCTCCCTTTTGGTTCCATCTCAGCTTGAAATACACAGTCCTTTAAATCATTGAGGGCTCTCAGCCGCCAAACGGCAGCAGCTGCTTTTTCTATTTTCATATGAGATGGAATCTTGACGGCAGGCTCGCATATTAGAAGCTCGGCTATGTAATCCTTATGTGAATATCTCAGTAAGAGTTCTCCATGCTCCAGCTGAAAGCAGGAAGGTTTGCTCTGGCAGCTTAATGAGTTATGCCCATTGATTCGGAGGTCAAATGAAATCTTCCCTGCCGGTGTCAGAATGATTGGACTGCACCCAAACTCGCACTCATACTCCTTCGTGTATTGAAAAAGCTCCATTCCCCTTCCCCCGCTTCTCTATTTTCATGTAAAAAACGCTTCCCGATAGGCTCGATTGAGATCAGGAAGCGTTCTGTAGAGTGTATGGGCTGACAATTAAATAATCAGCAATTTTCGGGTGTACCTGCATTCTTAGCGGTCCTGAACGAAGAACCGCAGCCGCAGGAAGCGATGGCATTGGGATTGTCGATCGTGAAGCCCCCGCCCATCATGGATTGCTTATAGTCAATTTTTGTGCCATTAAGGATCGCTGCATCTTCCTTGCTTACAAGAATTTGCAGGCCATGAAGCTCGAACTGGGCATCATTTTCTTCAACTTCATGTGCGAATCCCATGCCGTATGACAATCCGCTGCAGCCCCCGCCTTTTACAGCAACGCGCAAGTATGCATTTTCCTCTTCATTTTGCTTCATCATATCTTTAATTTGAAAAGCCGCAGCTTCAGTAATTTCAACAATTTGGTTTTCCATTTTAAATCCTCCTTAATCTTGAGGTTTTTACTCTTATATATAGTATATACAGACTTTAAGCGGGACTCAACTGAGCAGGCTCCATTTTTAAAGCCCTTTTATCAAATCCGCTGCATTAGTAGAACTTTTTACCTAAAATCCCCTGTTGTTTATGGTATAATAAACCTACTATTTTAAAAGGGAAGGTGAGAAAATTGGCCGTACTAGAGCCATTGTATGGAAAAAGCTGCAGCTGCCCTGTATGCAGGAACAACTTTACAAGCCAGAAGGTCCGTTCCCGCTTTGTAAAAATCAAAGGCTATGACACTGATTTTCTTCCTTTTTATGACTCAGATGAAAGCAATCCAATATTCTATTACATACA
Source organism: Bacillus infantis (assembly GCF_020171945.1). Classification (GTDB taxonomy): domain Bacteria; phylum Bacillota; class Bacilli; order Bacillales; family Cytobacillaceae; genus Bacillus_AB; species Bacillus_AB infantis_A. The sequence goes on from NZ_JAIVAP010000015.1 coordinate 52,623, forward strand.
AGTATGTCCTCAATGCGGCTTTTCGTTTTCCGAGGAATTCAGCCCTTATTTCCCACCAGGTTCAAAGGAACAGATTGATGAAAAAATCACCAGCCAATGGAAGCCCAGGGACTTCGGCAGGAAAAGGAGCCGGAACGAAGCAATCCAGACATACAAGCTGGCTGTCTACTCAGCACTTTTGAAAAAGGAAAAGCATGTGTCAATCGCCGGATTGTATATGCGGATTGCCTGGCTGTACAGAAATGCCGGGGAGAAGACACAGGAACAGCGCTTTATGAAACTGGCTGCCCATGAATATGTGGAATCCTATTCAAGCGGTGATTACCAGGGAACACAGATCTCTGAAACCAGGCTTCTTTACCTCATTGCCGAGCTTTCAAGGAAAACAGGCAGCGATGAGCAGGCGGTCAAGTTTTTCTCCAAGGTGATAGAACAGCAGAGCCGTTCGCTTGAGCCGGGGATCATTGATATGGCAAGAGAGCGCTGGCATGAAATGAGGGAAACCAGAAGGCAGACCTGCTGATGATGTTTGCTTGCAACAAAAGCGAAAAGGCCGCATTGATATGCGGCCTTTTATATTAGAACATTGGATTTTCATCCAGGAATTGATATATGTTTTCCACCAGTTCTTCCGGCGTCTCTCCTGTCACAACCTCGCCGTTCACCAGGGCATATAAAGAGCTTGCACATTTTCCGCAGTACCCAAGGCAGCCATACTCAATCACATCCAGGTCCGGATCCTTTTCAAGGATTTCCAGAGCCTTTTGTGCACCGCTTGCCAGGTTGCTGATGCAAAATTCTATGATTGGCTGAATCATATCTATTCACCTCTCTACTAATTGTTAATCGTACTTGGTTTCAGGCTAAAACGCAAGCAAAGGCATACAGTCCTGCACACATTAAGCGCTGACTTATCATTAATGGATGATTAAAGGGCGTATAATGTCGACTTTTGCTTTGATTATTCAGATATGTGTTGTGATTTAGCCATAATTTCGTTATACTTTTTATGTTGTTTCATGAATTTTCTTGTGAATTAATATTCTAATTATTTTGCTAATATAATAATGTAAACGTTTAACTCTTATTCAGTCATTGTGTTTTCTATTATTTTAATATATTACTATAGCTGCTTACATACTGGACAAAAGGGGAAATTTGGTTATGAAAAATCTTGTCATACTTGGCGGAGGATATGGCGGCATGAGAGCACTTGCCCGTCTGCTGCCGAACTCATTGCCGGAAGATACAAGCATTACACTGATTGACCGGGTGCCATACCACTGCCTTAAAACTGAATATTATGCACTGGCAGCAGGAACGATCTCTGATCAGCATGTACGGGTTGCTTTCCCTGAGCATCCTCGCCTTAAGATCAAATACGGAGAAATTTCCGGGATCGACCTTGAAAAACAGCAGGTAAACCTGGCAAATGAAAAGCCTGTTTCCTACGATGACCTTATCATCGGACTTGGATGCGAGGATAAGTACCACAATGTTCCAGGGGCAGATGTACACACCTACAGCATCCAGACAATCGAAAAATCACGCCGCACATACGAAACATTGAACAATCTGTCGCCGGGATCTGTCGTTGCCATCGTTGGGGCAGGACTGAGCGGAGTTGAGCTGGCATCTGAGCTGAATGAAAGCCGGCCGGATCTGAAGGTAAAGCTGTTTGACAGGGGGAATCATATTCTTTCTGCTTTCCCGGAAAGATTGAGCACTTATGTGGAAAACTGGTTTGACAATCACGGAGTTGAAATCATTAATAATTCCAACATCACCCATGTAGAGGAAAACATCCTTTATAACCATGACGAGCCCCTGCAGTGCGATGCCATTGTATGGACAGCAGGCATCCAGCCAAGCAAGGTTGTCCGCGACCTGCCGGTGGAAAAAGATGCGCAGGGTCGTGTCGTGCTTACCAAGCATCATAACATTCCAGGCAATGAGCATGTGTACGTTGTAGGAGACTGCGCAAGCCTGCCGCATGCACCAAGCGCACAGCTTGCCGAGGGCCAGGCAGAACAAATTGTCCAGATTCTCCTGAAGCGCTGGAAAGGCGAGGAGCTGCCGGAATCCCTGCCGGTGATCAAGTTAAAAGGCGTCCTTGGCTCACTCGGCAAAAAGCACGGCTTCGGCCTTGTCGCCGAAAGGCCAATCACAGGCCGGGTTGCCAGACTGCTTAAATCCGGGATATTGTGGATGTATAAATATCATAATGGCTGATCAAGCATGACAAAGGAGTACGGATTGAAGCATCCGTACTCCTTTTTAATTTAAGTGTAGATATGTAAAGCTTACTTTATTTATGGATTTGAAAAGTGCCACAAAATGCAAAACTCCTGCAAATAAACTCAAATTGAAGTACAAGGCACCCAGACACCTGCGGGGAATTAGCGGCAGGGCTGAGACCCCGCAAAAGGTACGCCGAGGAGGCTCAGCGTGCCCCGCGGAAAGCGGAGTCCCTGCAGCGGAAATCAACAGCCCCCATTCAGGAAGCCGTATTTTCAACAAAAAAGCGACCCTGATAAATACAGGCCCGCTTTTTCCCATTTATGAAGCCGGCGTATAACCGTAATCCTCCATTTTAGCGAAAATGGTTTTCAGCTTCGGATTGCCCTCGCCGACCACCTCACCGCCGATTAGAACGACCGGATAGAACATATCCTCCTCAATCACTCTAAGCGCAAAGTCCCTCTTTTCCTCATCATCAGGAGGATTATGGATATCCACATACACGATGGAAAAAGGCTGATCTGCGAATTTCCGGCTGACCGCAGCCTCCAGCCATTCATAAGTTTCCTTAGATGATGGCAGATTTACACAGCTGGGACATAATTGCTCTGCCCCGTAAACAATGATTTCAACTGACTTCCTGTCCATTTTTCCCACCCCTTTATGTCTATTTTACCTGATGGAAGATTAATAATCATGTAGAAAAAAATTAACGATTATTGGATTTAAGGATTGGGGAATAGATTTTTAGCTCGACAGTGATTATAATAAGTAGTAGGAAAGGAGTCGATTTTAATGGAACAAGATATCATATCAGATGTTCAGGAAGTATTAGATAAATTGCGTCCGTTTCTTCTTCGCGATGGAGGAGACTGTGAATTGGTTGATGTAGAAGATGGCATCGTTAAGCTTCGTTTGCTTGGAGCGTGCGGCAGCTGCCCTAGTTCAACCATTACTTTAAAAGCAGGGATTGAACGTGCCCTTTTAGAAGAAGTTCCTGGAGTTGTAGAAGTAGAACAGGTATTCTAAGAAATTCCAATAATAAAGCGATCACGCCTGCGGCGGATCGCTTTTTTTTATGGAATCGGATGACGCCTCTGCTTATATTACCGGCCGGAAACTGCATGCCTGGATACTGTACTGCCCTTTTGATCAATGGCTAAGCGAAGCACGTCCATCTGCGGCAGCATCCTGCTGAGTCCTTCAGCAGCTTCATCTCCCTTTTCAGGAGAGCAGAAGCAGACCACTGCAGGCCCCGCTCCGCTCAGGGCGGTTCCGAAGACGCCAAGAGCTGTTGCTTTCTGTTCGATCATGGCAAGATGGGGAACAATCTTTCTTCTGTAGGGCTGGTGATACTGATCTTTATGCATCATCCTCCCCGCCAGCTCATAATCTCCCTGAAGAAGAGCGGCAATGAGGAGATTGGCTGCAGCACCGGCCTGGACCGACTCTTGATGGGTCAAGCTTGCCGGCAGGGCACCCCTCGATTCTTTTGTCAGCAGCTCCTCCTGGGGAACGGCTGCCAGCACCTCAAAGGCAAGGTCATGGAAAGCGGCTGCCAGCACCTCTTCACCCGCTTGATAGCCAATCACCAGCCCGCCAAAGAGGGAGGCGCCTACATTGTCCGGATGCCCCTCCATACGGGCTGCGAGGGACAGCTTTTCATGCCGGGAAAGCTCTAAGGCGCATAATGAATCAGCCAGCTCGATTCCGGCGACAATCGCTGCTCCGCTCGAGCCAAGACCCCTTGCCAGGGGGATCTCGCTTTTTACCCTTAAAATACAGGGCGGGAGATCCGCAGAATAATATTCGGCTGCCATCTTTGCAGCCTGGACGATCAAATGCCTGCCGTCCCCAGGCAAGCCCTCCAGGCAGCTGCTTTCCGGCACAACCTCCCATTGGCCGGCACGCTCCGCTTCGACCGTCAAATATAAACTCAGTGCAAGGCCGACAGAATCAAAGCCAGGCCCAAGATTGGCCGTACTTGCCGGCACAGTGATGGTAAGCATCTCTCCCTCCATCATGTATGCACGGCTCCCCTGATATGGCCGGCGACCGCTTCAAGCTCGTTCGGCAGAAGGACCGGTTTCACAAGGCTTGTATCGATTGCTGTGTTCGGATCTTTCAGCCCGTTCCCAGTCAGGACTGCAACAACTCTGCTCCCATGCGGTATTTCCCCCTGGCGCAGCTTTTTATAGATGCCAGCAAGCGATGCACAGGATGCCGGCTCTGCAAATATGCCCTCTGAAGCTGCAAGCTTTCGGTATGCCCCAAGGATCTCTGTATCGCTGACCTCATCGATTTTCCCTTCTGACTCGTTCCTCGCATCCACGGCAAGCTGCCAGCTTGCAGGGTTTCCGATCCTGATGGCGGTAGCGATCGTTTCGGGCTCTGCAAAGACTCTGTCATGGACAATGGCTGCCGCCCCTTCTGCCTCAAAGCCAAACATCCGGGGAAGGCCAGTCTGTTTTGCACGGCTGTACTCTTTAAAGCCTTTCCAGTAGGCGCTGATATTGCCGGCATTTCCTACAGGGATTGCGAGAATGTCAGGCGCACTTCCAAGCTGGTCGCAAATTTCGAAGGCAGCCGTTTTCTGCCCTTCCAGCCTGTATGGATTAACAGAATTCACAAGAGTGACCGGCTCCGTTTCGCTGATGCTGCGCACCATGGCAAGCGCCTCGTCAAAATTGCCTTCAATCGAAATGATCTCGGCACCGTACATGATTGCCTGAGCAAGCTTACCCATGGCAATCTTGCCTTCAGGAATGACGACAATGCATCTCATGCCGGCCCTTGCCGCATATGCCGCTGCTGCGGCAGATGTATTCCCTGTCGATGCACAAATGACCGTACTGCTGCCGGCTTCCTTTGCTTTGGCAACAGCCATGACCATGCCTCGGTCCTTGAATGAGCCCGTCGGATTGCTGCCCTCCGTTTTCACATACAGATCGATTCCCCATTCCTGGGATATCCTGTTCAGCTTGATAAGCGGTGTATTGCCTTCATTTAGGGAGAGCATGGGTGTTTCATCATTGACCGGCAGATATTCCTTGTAGGCAGACAAAAGTCCTTCCCATCGCATCAGCTTCCACTCCCCTCTACTCTGTATGAGCTCTCAATCGTTTTAACAGCAGGCAGATCCTCTAAGCTGGACAGGATGTCCTCATAATCCTTCAAAGAAGATTGATGGGTGACGAGGACAATTTCGGCCAGCCCCTTTTCTTCCACAGGCAGCTGGAGTATTTTTTCAAGACTGACGGAATGCTTGGAAAAAATCGATGTCAATTCACCGAAGACACCGACTTCATCTTTGACATGAAGCCGCAGGAAGTATTTAGAGTAAATCTCGGACGGATCTTTAAGCTTTTTCGGATACTGCGGACTGACAGCGCTCTTCCCGTTCACGCCAAGCCTCAGATTTTTCATGACACCGACAAGGTCCGATACAACTGCTGTAGCAGTCGGCAGGCTGCCTGCACCCGGGCCGTAAAACATCGTTTCGCCAACCGCTTCTCCATATACATAAATCGCATTATACTCATTATTCACCCCGGCAAGCGGATGGGATTCTGCCAAAAGCGCCGGCTGCACGCTGACCTCCACCTTCTCCCCTTCACGGTGGGCAATGCCGATCAGCTTCATCGTATAGCCCAGCTGCTTCCCGTACTGAAGATCCTCTTCCGTTACATGGGTGATGCCTTTTACTTTCACATCATCCAGATCAACTTTCATCGAGAAGCCGAGTGTGGCCAGGATCGCCATTTTCCTTGCAGCATCCAGCCCCTCCACATCTGAGGTCGGGTCGCTTTCGGCATAACCCAGCTCCTGGGCTTCTTTCAGCACATCTTCATAGGCGCTGCCATCCTGGCTCATCTTCGTTAAAATAAAATTGGTTGTCCCATTAACGATGCCTATCATTTTGGTGATCCGGTCAGAGGCCAGACCGTCTGCAAGGCCTCTTAGAATAGGGATGCCTCCGGCTACGCTCGCTTCATAAAACAAATCGCAGCCATTTTCTGACGCGGCAGTCAAAAGCTCTGAACCATACAGCGCCATTAAATCCTTATTGGCTGTCACGATATGCTTTTTGTTCGCGAGCGCCTTAAGGAGATGCTTCCTTGTATCCTCAATCCCCCCCATGACCTCAATGATAATATCGATATCCGGATCATTAATGATTTCCTCCGGGCTTCCTGTGAGCAGAGAAGCTTCAATATCCACTTCGCGCTGCTTATTCAGATCCTGCACCAGCACTTTTTTTACCTCAACCGGACAGCCTACCTGATGCATCAGCTTATCCTGGTGATTTTTAATGATTTTCACAACACCCGATCCAACAGTCCCCAATCCTAACAATCCAACTGAAATAGCTTCCACTCTATATCCCCCTCGCCGTTGTTCTTTTAAGGTGTACATTTGTATTTATATAGTAGACATTATAGAATTTGGCAGATAATTTTACAATAGTAAATATTCAGAATTATTTTTGTGGAATCGCTTACTGTATTGGGGGAGTATGTATTGGCAGGTTTTAAATTTTTTCTGTTTAGGGATAAAGAGGCGGCCAGGGTCGCCTTATTAATATGTTTAGTGGAGTTAGTATACATGAACAGAACATCCTGATAGGATGTTGATCCTGCCTGGGATACATGACATGTGGGTTTTTCTCTCTGTTATATACTAGGGGCTTTTACGGGATACATGACATATGCGTTTTTCTCTCTGTCATGTACTCAGGGGCTCTTACGGGATACATCACACATGCGTTTTTCGTTCGGTCATGTATCCAGTGACTCTTCCGGGATACATCACACATGCGTTTTTCCCTCTGTCATGTATCCAGTGACTCTTACGGGATACATCACACATGCGTTTTTCTCTCTGTCATGTACTCAGTGGCTCTTACGGGATACATGACATATGCATTTTTCGCTCGGTCATGTATCCAGGGGCTCTTACGGGATACATCACACATGCGTTTTTCGTTCGGTCATGTACTCAGGGGCTTTTCCGGGATACACGACACATGCGTTTTTCTCTCTGTCATGTGCTCAGTAGCTCTTCCGGGGTACATAACACATGCATTTTTCTCTCTGTCATGTACTCAGGGGCTCTTCTGGGATACACGACATTCAGAATCCAAGCCTGTCCTTTACTCCTGAAACTCCTTTGGATAACCAGCCTGCCTCTCCGCCAAAGCACTATCCCCAGCCATAAGCCGCCCCTCTCTACACTAAACAAAAGGCCCGGCAAAATGCCGGGCCCTCATCCAATATTTACATATGTACTGCCGTTTTTGCCTGCTTGCCTGATAAAACAAGATCGATGTTTTCGGCACAAAGCCTTGCCATCTCCATTCTTGTTTCCGTGCTGGAGCTGCCGATATGCGGAAGGGCGACAACATTCGGCAGGCTGAGGAGAGGATGGTCCTTTCCAATCGGTTCTTTTACAAAGACGTCAAGTCCGGCTCCGCTGATTTCCCCATCAGCAAGGGCACGGTAAAGCGCCTCTTCATCCACAATGGCGCCGCGGCCTGCATTAATGAAAATCGCGGAATTCTTCATTCTGCGGAAGGCCTCTTCAGTGAAAAGATTTTTCGTCGAGTCATTCAGCGGTGCAAGGCAAACAACATAATCCGACTGTTCGCACAGCTCCTCGAATGAAACGTAGACAGCACCGAGACTTTCTTCCGCCTCCGGCCTTCTTGACCTGTTATGGTAAAGGATGTTCATGTCAAAGCCTTTTGCCCGCTTTGCCACAGCTTGGCCGATATTCCCCATTCCAACAATCCCGATGGTTTTATGATGGATATCCTGGCCTGCAAGAAGGAGCGGACTCCAGCTCTTCCATTTCCCTTCTTTCACATATTCAGCGCTTTCCGTGATCCTCCGGGCAGCCGCCATTAATAAAGCAAACGTCAGATCGGCTGTAGTATCCGTAAGGACATCAGGGGTGTTCGCCACAGTGATCCCTTTTTCCGCTGCAGCCTTCACATCAATATTGTCATAACCGACTGCAAGGTTGGCTACAACCTTCAATCGGTGCGCTTCCGCCAGTAAATCACCATCTATGGAATCTGAAAGCATCGTTAGGAGTGCTGATGCCTCTTTAGCCTTTTCCCCGAGGACTTCAGCAGGGACAGGTATATCTTCCTTATCCCACATCTCCACACGATAATGTTCTTTTAAGCCGGCAATCGTTTCTTCCGGCAGCTTTCTTGTAATATACACTCTATCCTTCATCAATTATGAGCCTCCCAGCAGTTGCCATAAAAATTCGTTACCTCCTCATTATAAAAGGAAGAAATGGCAATTCAAAGGAAAAGCCCTTTCACAGCCCGGCTGAGTCCTCTATCGTTTCAGCCAGTCTACAGGAGGAAGTTTCAGCTTGGCAGCAGGAACTTCTGCCATCTCAAAGAATTTTCCAAGAAATTCTTCATGGTCGCCTGTATGCTGCAGGAAACGGCCCAGCTGCTCTTCTGATAGATGCCTTTGATGCTCTGTCGGATTCCCATAATAATTCTCGATGCATTCAAAATAGTGAAGCGGGAACAGGAGGCGTGCATACAGCAGCCGCCATGAAAAAGAAGTCAGAGGCTCCACTGTCTGATACTCCTTCAGGTACTGGGAAAGCCCTGGCTGGTATGTTTTAATGTTCCGGAAGTACCTTTCCCTCGACCATTCTGCCAGATCGCGGCTTGCATGATCAAATACCCAATCAAACGGACTTTTGATCAGATAGTCATTACTTCCCCATGTGGAGGAAACAAAGCGCTCGTGGCAGACAGTTCCGCTGTCCGCAGGCCCGGGCTCATCATCCAGCTCCGCATCGGCCAGATATTGGATGGAGTTTTCAGCAAGGCCCATATAGTAGGGAAATGTCTCCAGGAACATCCGGTCCAGTTCATGCTCCGGCTGCTGAAAAAGCATGCTATTCCAAACCTTCTCCATCTGATCAAGCCTCTTTTCCCAGAGCTGCTTCCACTGCCCGATCCTGCTTGTCCGTGTGATCGGTGAGGAAATAAGCCTGCCGCGATAATGGAATTTGGCAAGCTTCCTGCCTGACTGATAGCCTTTTCGCGGCTGGGCATTCGGGCACTTCAATACACAATAGCTCTTTTGCTCCCACACACTTGAATGCTTACCTTCGGATGTCTGCAGGAAAGTGCTTACCGTCTTATCGCCGGTTTGCTGCAGGTGACTGGCGATCAGGCTAAGCTCCGCCAGATCCTCTTCTTCCAGGCCAACCTCCATCGGAATATAAAGCTGGTTATCCTTTTTAAACGCTTCATGCAGACCGATCCTCAATTCTTCCTCCGCCTGTATGCCAAAATGTTGCTTAAGCATTTGCCTGAGCATAGAAACACCTCTTCATTCGCTAAGTGGCTTATACCTCATTTATATGTGCCCGCCGCTAAAACTTGTTTGTTTCTTGCATAACACATGCCTTCCGGGAAAAAATGAAGTAGACAGGCCAGAGGAGCCGCATGTCCTGTTTAGGTATATTTGCGGCTGTACCGGTATATACATTAGAAAAAACAAGAAAAGGTGAGGCAAATGTCTGAAGAACAAAAAGAAGTTGTTGACCTGACAGAACAGACAGCGCGCAGATGGCTGCTTGAAAGAGGGGTAACCATACAGGATATCGCAGATTTAGTTTTCTTTCTTCAGGAAAAGTACCACCCGAATCTTGATATGAAGGACTGCCTTCACAATGTGGAGCGCGTCCTGTCCAAAAGGGAAGTCCAAAACGCCATCCTGACCGGGATCCAGCTTGACATGCTCGGCGAAAAGGGAATGCTTGACCAGCCTCTCCAAAAAATCATTGAAACCGATGAAAGCCTCTACGGCGTCGACGAAGTACTCGCTTTCTCAATCGTCAATGTCTATGGCAGCATCGGCTTTACCAACTATGGATATATCGATAAACTGAAGCCCGGCATCCTGAAAGACTTAAACGATAAATCCTCCGGCAAATGCCACACCTTCCTCGATGACATCGTTGGCGCCATCGCAGCCGCCGCCTCCAGCCGCCTGGCCCATGGTGCTGCAAAGGTGGAATAGAATAGAAGACAAGAAAACACAGCCTTCTGTTGGAGGCTGTGTTTTCTTATGTACAATCCCCATAACAAAACAGAGAGACTTCAAAAAACTCTGCGTTTTTTAAAGAGAAATTTGCCCAAAAATTTATGAAAACCCTGTTGATTGGAGTGCAAGGCACGCAGACTCCTGCGGGAAATAGCGGAAATGTTGAGACCCCGCAGCGCGACAGGAGGCTCAGCGCCGCCCCGCGGAAAGCGCAGTGCCTGGAACGCAAATCAACAGCCCCCATTTAGGCAGTGTTTTTACAATCCTGGAAAAATTGTACACAATAAAAATTCCATGCTACGATTTTAGATAGATAATTTAGAAACTGGAGGAGCAAAAATGGATATTAAACCTCTGAAACAAGCCCTCAAACAAGGGCTCCAGCACGACCGGTTCTTCCTAGGAATAGACGGACTCAGCCGCTCAGGAAAAACCACACTCGTCAATAGCCTGAAACAATGGCTGCAGACAGAAGGACATACCGCTATCATCTTTCATCTGGATGATTATATAGAAGACCGGAAAAAAAGATATAACACAGGAAACGAGGAATGGTACGAATACTACACCCTTCAATGGGATGCAGAATACCTGAAGCAGGAACTATTTTCAAAGGTACATACAGTAAAAGAACTTACCTTAAGAGTGTACGATGAACAAAAGGACAGCCATTTCCTTAAAAAGACCAGCATCCCCCAAAAATGCCTCATCATCATCGAAGGCGTTTTTCTGCAGCGTCCCGAATGGAAAAGCCATCTTGATTATATCGTTTACCTGGACTGTCCTAGAGAGGCAAGATTCAAACGCGAAAAAGAAGCCACCAGACAAAAAATGGACAAATTCAAGAACAGATACTGGAAGGCCGAAGATCATTATTTAGAAACTATCCAGCCTCTGAAAGGGGCAGACCTGGTCATCAGACAGCCCGTGCAGCCTGTTTAAACTTACACACAAAAGCCTGATAGACTGTCTATCAGGCTTTGTCCAGAATGATTTCTCTAATTAATTCGGACAGTCACTGCCTTATATCCCAAATCGGAATCCAAGCTCTTTCGCTTTGCTGTTGTCTATTGTCCAGATATTAGGGGGAAGGCTGGTCCAAATCTTAGGCATTCATATTTTTCTCGATTTTATATTCTTCCTTTTTCTCTTCAAGCCAGTTGTAGTACTCAGTCTGCATCCTTTCGTCAAACAGCGCCTTTTTTGCTGCTTCTTTGCTGTCTTCGTATACAGCCTCTTTTGCTTCCTTTTTATCTTCTACTTTGATGATATGGTATCCGTAATCGGTTTTGACCGGCCCGCTTATTTCATTTGCTTTCAATGAGAACGCAGCTTCCTCAAACGCGGCCTCCATCTCTCCCTTTCCGAAATAGCCAAGCTCGCCGCCTGATTCGGCATTGGAAGCATCGGTCGAGTATTCTTTTGCCAGATCAGCAAAATTCTCTCCTTTGTCCAGCTTGGATTTGACTTCTTTTGCTGCCGCTTCATCTTCTACAAGGATATGGCTTGCCTTTACCTGCTCCTGCTGGGCAAACTGGTCTTTATTTTCATCAAAATAAGCTTTAATCTCCTCTTCTTTTAAATCTATCCGCGGCTCAAGAAGCTTTTCTGTTTTCAAGTATTTTTCAATATCCTCTGCTATGCCGGCTTCTGTAACACCGCTCTGCTCAAGGGCAGCTTTGAAGCCCTCCTCGCCGCCATATGATTCTTTCAGATCTTTCAGCTCATCTTCTTTCTCCTTGTCGCTTATTGTTATTTTTTCCTTCTTTGCTTCCATTTCAATGATCTTGTCCGTTACAAGCGCATCCAGAGCCTCATTTCCATATTGCTTGACCAGCAGGCTGTAAAGCTCTTCTTTCTGAATATCTTCGCCGCCCACACTTGCTACGGCCGGCTCCTTCGAAAAAAAGAAGGCAGCAGTACCTGCAGCTGCCAAAATAAGCACCAATATCCCTAACCCGATTTTCTTTGTTAAAAACCCCATCATAACTTCCTTTCCAGTCTGTTATTTAAAATGTACGCCGGCATAGGCCGGTGAGGGATCTATGCTCCCTTTTAATCTGTAATTGTTTTAGTCCCCAATTCCATTGTTATATTCATTTTTTCCCCATTTCGGTAAAGTGACAGCTCTGCTTTATCACCCGTTTTCAGCTCGGTATACAAATATTTCCTAAAGTCATCCGGACTGCCAACCTCTGTATCATTAATGGAAACAATCACGTCCCCCGTTTTCAGGCCTGCCTTGGCTGCCGCAGATTCAGGATCTATATTGGCAATGAATGCTCCTTCAGAAACATTCTGCGGCAGGTTTTGCAGATATCCTTGGGGAACTTCCTGAAGACCGGCAAGACCGACCCCTGCATAAGGGCGCTCTACTTTTCCATTTGCCATGATTTCCTTCACGATTGGCTGAAGATCATTTGAAGGAATGGCGAAACCAAGGCCTTCTACCCCGCTTTCGGAGATTTTCAGACTGTTGATGCCGATTACTTCACCTGCAGTATTTATCAGTGCCCCGCCGCTGTTCCCCGGATTGATTGCTGCATCAGTCTGGATGACATTCATATCCCAGCTGCCGGCAGAGGTATCAACAGAGATTGAGCGGTTCACCGCACTGACAATTCCCTGTGTGACTGTTCTTGAAAGGTCGAGTCCGAGCGGGTTTCCTATCGCGAGCACCTGATCACCAGGCCTCAGCTTGGAAGAATCGCCAAAGCCCAGCAGGTTATCGGCATACTTATCATCCATCCTTAACACAGCCAAATCTGTCAGTGCATCTGCCCCAACCAGCTCAGCCGTTGTTTTCTGGCCGTCATGAAGGGAAATATCAATCTTGCTGGCCCCCTCGACAACATGGTTATTTGTCAGGATATAGGCGCTTCCATTCTCTTTTTTAAATATTACACCTGAGCCTGAACCGCTTTCTACCGTCTGACTGGTGTTTGAAAATTGATTGGTCCGATTCTCCGACTTTACGATTCCGACAATCGCTTTTGATGCACCTTCGACTATATCAGCAAGAGAGCCGTCTGTATGAGCACTTGTCTGCTCAGGAATGATGCCCGTATTGTTGGCATTAGCCGAGCTGGATGCCTGTCCTCCTGTAACGTCCTGGCTTGCGGCTGCCTGAGGGAATTGATCCCTAATATAATCAGTATAAGGAGCCGCATATAATGTCAGAGCGGAGCCGACCACCCCGGCAGCAACAACTGATAATATCCCCTTGCCCTTCCTTTGCTTTGGTTTAGTTTCTTCATGGTTATATTTATTGCTGGAATCCATCATTCTGAATCCTCCTAATATGTTGATTAAGCTTTTGCTTATTTTTTATATTACCGGGCAAATATGACCAAACTGTTACCAAATTGGGAAGGGATACAGAAGAATATGGGAAGAATTCAGGCACAAAAAAAGACCGCAGAATTTCTGCAGCCCATTCTTTTTAAGTCTATATTAAAGCTTCCATTGGTCGAGCGAATCCATGACATATGTCGGCTTCTCTTTATAACCTTCGAGCAGTTCCTTTGTAGTAACGCCTGTATGGACAAGAAGGGTATCCATCCCTGCATTCATGCCTGCCAGGATGTCGGTATCATAGTTGTCGCCAACCATCAATGTCTCTTCTTTGCTGGTGCCTATTACCTTTAATGCCTGCTCCATGATGATTGATTCCGGCTTGCCGATGAACAGCGGTTCGGTTTGAGTCGAAACGGTGATTACAGAGGTGATGGATCCGTTGCCCGGAAGGAAGCCTCTTTCTGTTGGGAGTGCGATATCGCCATTGGTGGAGATGAATTTTGCTCCCCTGCGCACTGCCAGGCATCCGATGGCAAGCTTCTCATAGTTGATTGAACGGTCGATCCCCACAACCACATAATCGGCATCTTCATCTGCAAATGAAAGGCCTTCATCTTCAATCGCGGTGCGGATCCCTTCTTCTCCGATGACATACACAGAGGCACCCTTCTTTTCTTCTGCAATGTAGCTTGCTGTTGCCATGCTTGTCGTAAAGACCTGCTCTTCTTCAGCAGGGATGTCAAAATCCCTCAGCTTCGCAGCAACCTGCTGGGGAGTGCGGGAAGAGTTATTGGTCACGAACAGATAAGGAATGCTTCTTTCTTTAAGCTTCTTGACGAAATCAGCGGCTTCCTGGATCAGTTCAGTTCCGCGGTACATAGTCCCATCCAAATCAATTAAATAGCCTTTATAATCCTTCAAAATATCCAACTCCTGCCTGTAATTGCCTCATTCATAATTTGTTTTGCCCCTGTTTAAAAATAAAAATGCAAAAAAAGCCCTCTTCCAAGAGCCTTTTTTGACTAGCATATTATTCTGCCAAGGCCAAATCCATAAGGTCCTGACTTCAAGTATATAGGAAAAGCTTTTTCCCTCCAAAGGATTCAGCTTCCTCCGGTCAGTTCTTGAAAGCCGATACCGGTCCAAGCTCATTAAGGATATAGGACCTTACAGCAGGGGCAAATTTTTTAATATCCTCCAGATTATCAGCAAAAGCCTTCTGCAGCTCCGCATGATCGATGCTTGTATAGTTTTGGACAAGCTCCTTGCGGTATTGGATGATCGCTTTATAGCTGCCTGCCATCTCGCTTGAGATTACTTTTTCATCTTCAAGGATATCCACGATATCTTCATAGCTGCCCGGATCCCTCATGATAAAGCCGTCTATCATGCTATTGCCGACATCAAGGATCGCTTCAATCAAAAGATGGGATACACGCTCCAGTGCTGCCTGTTCAATCTCGCTGTCCCAATTGTCCTTTCCCTCGAAAAGGGCAGTTTGCTTTTCAAAAAATACGAGTATCTCTTCAATCTTTTCCCTGTCCACAAAATACATAAAGGTTCATCCTTTCAATTGGCCCCTATGATGACAACAGGCCTTTCTGAAGCAGATCAGGCCGGGCATAAAAATACCCCTGCGCCAGGTCCACTTTATTGCGGAAAAGGACAATTGCCTCTTCTTCGCTTTCAATACCTTCTGCCACCACCAGGGAGCCGGTTTCTTTTGCCACCAGGAGCAGCCCTTTAAGCATGGATTCCTTCACCGTATTTTTGTCGATATTCTGAATGACGGAACGGTCGATCTTGATGATGTCCGGCATGATTTCCGTAATGGAGTTCAGGCTGGCATATCCTGCTCCTGTATCATCGATGGCAATCCGGAATCCCAAAGTCCTGAGTACCTTTATATTGTAAATAAAATACTCCATTCCTTCAATTGAATCCCTTTCAGTCACCTCGATTGTCATCTGGCGCGGACTGATTGCTTTATGCCTGGCAAGCAGCTTTTTGATATCCCTGACAAAAAGCTGATTGCCCAGGGTGATCGGGGTGAAGTTTATGAAAATATCCTGCTGGCAGCCTGTCGTCTCAATCTGTTCAATTATTTTTTCCATCACGATCATTTCAAGGTCATAAAGCATGCCTGTCTGCCTTGCGACTGAAAAGAGCTGAAGCGGATTTTCAAGCGGGGTCCCCTCCGGACCGCGAGTCAGCATCTCCCATGCCTTTACTTCCTTTGTAGCTACATCAAGGATAGGCTGGGCGAGAAGGCGGATCTCTTTCTTGGCGACGATTTTGCTCATGCTGTACAGCATTTCATTGAAATCGGACTGCACCCTTTTTTCCGCCATGGCTAGTGCCTGCTGATGGGCCTTCAGTACAGCCTCTTCTATAGAATAATGCTTTTTCTCAATAAACATGTATCCGGTTTCAATCTGGGGATTGACTGCCGGATGGCTCAGCAGGAGATTCCGTTCTGATTCCCTGAGGATTTTTTTCATGATCCCCTCAATCTCCGAAATGCAATAGCGCTCATGCCCTACTTCAATGAAAAGAGTAAGTCCGTCGCTGTAATGGTCATGAAGGAGAATGACCTCCTCTTCCTTCAATTCGTCCTGGATTGTATGGCAGAACTCCCTTTTGATGCTTGATATGTAAGCAAAATAGCCGGTTTGTCCAAGCTGGTCGGAAATCTCTCTCAGATTCTTGATTGTAAAGACCGCGACAGCTACCTCAGATCCTTTACGGAATGCCCGTTTAACCCCCTGGATGATCGGGTCCCTAAGGATAAACTGGGGAGGATAATAACGGATGCTGGATAGCGGGAATACAATTTTTCCCCAGTTGAAGAAATTGCGGAGCTTTTGTCTGCTTTTATGGACCATTTGTCTCATTCCTCTCAGGAGTCGGCATTTTTCATGAATCTATTGTACCATAATTTCTCAGAATTCGTTTTTTCATTTCGGCAAAATAGAATAAAATCACAGTACTTCAAGGGGGGAGCTTCTGATAAGATAAGGTTAATAAGAAAGCTTAAGGAGGAATCGGCAGGATGTCCGAAAGATTTTTTTTATATGATGATTTAGAAGAAACGAAAACGAGATTCGTCAGTTTTATGGGGGAAAATCAGCGTTTTGATTTGGCGATTATCCAGTCGTCCCGCTATTATGGAAAGCAGCTTGTTCTTGATATTCAGGGCAGCCGCTTTGCCATCATAGGACCTGATGACCTGAAAGAAGAAGGATATCTTGAATATGCCTTCAAGCTGTCTGAAGAAGATGCGGAAGAACTGCGCTCCTTCTTATATGAAATGGTTTAATGCCCTTAAATGCCAGCTTGCCACTTATATCTTGTAAAGGAATGCAGATACTAGGCAAGAGGTGATAGAATGAGCGATGATAAAGAAAAAGAAACTTATACTGACTTTTCGAATGTGGAGACACAGCGCAATTTCCTTGTGCCTGAGACGCTTCCGGAAGGTCCTTATGGCTCCCCGAGAGGGAAGGATAAGCCTGTTGAGAATAAAAGCACTCCATGGCGCGAGGGCCAGCGCTATTACAGCGCCTTTAATTATGAGTTCAAATCCTTCCATCAAAACCTCCCCAGGCAGATGGAGGGTGCCCATCCGACCCATGATGATCCAGATAAGAATGAAGAGCCGCCATATACGTCAAAATAAGGCAAAACAAGAGCCGTTCAGCGGCTCTTGTCAGGCTTTTATCTTTTTAACAACAAAGTATGGGCACCCAAAATTGCAATATTCATAAAGATATTCAGTCAGCGTGCTTATCTTCGTATCAAAAGTGGCTTTCTGGTTCTGGTCGTCAAAAAAGCCCCTGAGCCTCAGCTGCCCATAGCCCCAGTCCCCCACAATATAATCATACTTTGTAAGGATCTCGCTGTACCTTCCGCGGAAGGCCTCTTCATTAAAACCATCTGTCCTCTCTTCAATCAGCTCATAACAGATATTATTTATGCAAACCATGTATATCACCTCTCATGTCTTCCTGCTACTTAAATTATAACTGATTCCCCATCAATTACTAAGAAAAAAAAGTATACACATGGTCATGATAGTAATAAGGGGGTGTTTTAATTGAAGAAGTCCATCATAATTGCAGGTCTTTGCAGCCTTTCAGCTCTTGCTGCCTGCCAGAATTTTTCCTCCAAGGATGAAATGTATGAGGAAAGCGGCAATACGATCAACGTGAATGATCAGCGGCCTGAATTGTATAACCAGAATTACAGGCGCGGCAATAATATGAGCGAAAGCTTTGGCTATGTCCGCCACCAAAGAAGTCCGATACCGGGAGACAACTCTTCCAATGACCATTACGCTGCCATCAACAGGGAGCAGGTTGCCGATATCATTGCCAAATATTGCACAGATGTCCCTAATGTTGATGATGTATCAGCTCTTGTAACGGATGAAGAAGTCCTGCTCGTATATGATACAGATTCAAAGGACCGTGCTGAAACAGCAGACCAGGTGAAAAAAATGGCCATGTCCGTCATACCGCGCTGGTACCATGTATACGTTTCTGACAATACCAACTTACGCAAAAATGTGGAAAACTATGCGACCATGGATGCAGACAGCCGCAACATGGAATATGCCATCAATGAAACGATCAAAGAAATGCTCCAGTCCCCGCAGGGCAGAAAAATGTCCTCTGGCGAAAATGAAAATGGTGAAGCCCAGGGTGAAATGAATGACGATACTGATCATGACGATATTAGCGAAGCTTTGGACAAAAAGAAAGCAAAAAAGGGCAGCAGCCCTCAAATGAAATAATGGTATGACTCAGAAAAGCGCAAGCGCCTTGGTCACCCCCGACAAGCACAAGACAATCCTCCCGAAAAGGCGTTCTTTGCCTTTTTGGGAGGTTTGGCTTGTGACCTCGAGGGGGTAGGCGCTGGAGCTGGACAGTAATCAAAGTAGAAAAAATAAACTTTCTTATTTTTGAAAAAAAGAGTTCAGCAGGAGCTGAACTCTTTTTAGTATGCTCTAATTATTTTCCCGCTTTAAGCTTGCTGGACGCTTTGCTCCTCGCCCATTAGCTGCTTCTGCTTTGCTGCAGCATTGACCTGCTCATCGGCATGGTAGGAAGAGCGTACAAGAGGGCCAGCCTCACAATGGCTGAAGCCTTTGCTCATGGCGATTTCCTTCAGCTCCTGGAATTCATCCGGGTGGTAGTACTTCTGGACTTTTATGTGCTTCTTGGTAGGCTGCAGATACTGGCCGATTGTCATGATATCTACATCATGGGCACGAAGGTCATCCATGGTTGCGATGATTTCTTCTTTTGTTTCGCCAAGGCCGATCATCAGACTGGACTTTGTCGGAATATCCGGCTGCATTTCTTTGGCGCGCTTCAGGAATTCCAATGAGCGCTTATATGTAGCACGTGCACGGACTCTTGGAGTCAGCCTTTCAACTGTTTCAATATTATGGTTCAGGATATCCGGGCGGGCATCCATCAGCATTTTAAGGTTTTCATAAACACCGCCCATATCTGATGGCAGCACCTCGATGCTTGTGAACGGGCTCTTGCGTCGGATTGCCCTTACAGTTTCAGCGAATACAGCTGCCCCTCCATCCTTCAGGTCATCCCTTGCTACGGCTGTAACAACTGCATGCTTAAGGTTCATCAAGGCAACAGAGTCTGCCACTCTTTCTGGCTCCTGTAAGTCCAGCTCATTTGGAAGGCCTGTTTTAACCGCACAAAAACGGCATGCACGTGTGCATACGCCACCCAGGATCATGAATGTTGCCGTTCTTCTGACTGCCCAGCATTCATGGATATTCGGACATTTCGCTTCTTCACAGACGGTATGAAGGTTTTTTTCCCTCATCATTTTTTTGAGGCCATTGTAATTTTCATTTGTATTTAATTTTATTTTCAGCCATTCAGGCTTACGGATATGTTCTTCTTTTTGGCTCACTATTCCCACTCCATCCATTCAATCTTGTCCCCAGAAAACCGGACTGATTTAGACTTCATGATGTCACTTTAACATAATGAAGAAGGCAGAACAAGCCATTCCTCTCATCATTACCATTAATTGATATAGATGAAATGCCGCTATCTTTCACAAACTAAACTGCAAACAAGACCGAAAGGAAGGTTTCCATGCGCATACTTTTGACCCTTCTGCTGCTGTTCTCCCTTTATCCGGCCAGGACAGATGCGGCTGAAAGCCCGGATCTGGCGGAGATTTACAGCAAAAGAATGCAATTATACAGAAATACAGAGGCCATCACCAATGTACCGTGGTATTATTTGGCGGCTGTCGACCAGTATGAGCGCAGCATCCGCAAGGCGCGCCGGGACCTCCCGAAAGCAGAGGGACTGACAGGCATTTATTTTAAGCCGGAAGAGTGGGCGGGCCTCTTAAACCCCAATCTGGAGGATGATAATCCTGCTTCCATCCAATTTTTCGAAGGCATTGGAGTCGATGGGAATGGTGATGGCAAGGCTTCATTAAAGGATGACCAGGATGTCATTTATGCTTTTGCCCACTTCCTTCTTTCCTATGGAGTTGACCATGACAATATAAAAATCGGGTTATGGGATTATTATAAACGGGATAAAACCGTCGGGATCATCATCGGGCATGCTGAGATCTATAAACACTTCGGCCGGCTGGACCTGGACGGTCATGCATTTCCCGTTCCGTTCAGAAGCAATCACAGCTACAAAAATACCTGGGGCGATGCAAGGGGCTGGGGAGGCAGAAGGATTCATGAAGGTACAGATATTTTTGCCGACTACGGCGTCCCTGTAAGGGCCACCAGCTACGGCATTATAGAAATGAAAGGCTGGAACAAATATGGCGGCTGGAGAATAGGCATTCGAGATATCAATAATAACTATCATTATTTTGCGCATTTGAGCGGCTTTGCCAAGGATCTGAAAGCAGGGCAGATTGTTGAACCAGGCATGCTGATAGGCGGCGTAGGCAGCTCCGGCTATGGCCCTCCGGGAACATCAGGGAAATTCCCGCCGCATCTTCATTACGGGATGTACAAAGACAACGGGTATACGGAATGGTCCTATGATCCTTATCCGCATCTAAGGCTGTGGGAGAGGCAGGATAAGATCCAATCCCGGAAAAAGAAATAAAAGCCTGTAAGCATCTTGCTGGTTAATAAATAAGGCTGCCGAAGCAGATTCGGCAGCCTTTGCTATTATGATTTTTTTGCTTTTGAAACTGCAAAGGAAATACTTGCAGCAAGCCCTCCCCAGATAATAAGCATCCCAACGATCATCATTGTAATTGCACTACCGGACATTATTGAGAAACCCCCTTCTTATCAGGGACAGAAATGGTATCTTTATCCCACTTGAATGCCATGAAGATAAATCCGAGTACAATGGCGCCGACCGCGACTGCCCACCCTGAATAAATGATAAAGCCTGTCGGGTAGCCCTCGTAATTGTCCTTGATATTAGTGTAGATATTCTGAATCATCATATAGCCAAGAATCAGCGGTGTGATAACAGTCAGACAGATTCTCCACCATGCGCCGAGCAGGATATCTGAGACGCTGTCTGCATGCGACTGGATGCTTTTCAGCTCCCTCAGCACCCAGGCAATCACGACAACCTCTACAAGGCCTGCAAGAGCTACGCCGAACTGGTTGATGAAGTAATCAGCTGCATCAAGGAAATAGAGCCCGCTGTCTGTCGCAAACAGTACCGAAATGATGGCAGAAGCCCCGCCTCCGAATAATACTGCTTTTGTACGGGACACTTTGAACTTATCCTGTACACCGGCGACAAAAGTTTCCACGATTGAGATTAGTGATGTAAGACCTGCAAGGACCAGGCATAGGAAGAAGAAGAAGCCAAACAGCCCGTTTAAAGCAGGGAATTCACTAATGATCTGCGGGAATACCACGAAAGCAAGGCCTACTCCGGAACTGACAACCTCATTGATTGGCACGCCCTGCTGTGCAGCCATGAAACCTAGAGCTGCAAAGACGCCGATCCCGGCGAGAAGCTCAAACCCGGAATTTGCAAATCCAGTGATGAATGCACTGTTTGTCAGATCCGTCTTCTTTGGCAGATAGCTGGAATACGTAATCATGATCGCAAATCCGATTGATAAGCTGAAGAAGATCTGGCCATATGCGGCCACCCAGACACCAGGGTCTGCAATCTTGCTCCAATCCGGCTTGAAGAAGGCATCAAGCCCCTGGACAGCTCCGTCAAGAGTCAGCGCGCGAACAACTATAATTAAGAATAAGATAACAAGTGCCGGAATAAAGATTTTGTTCGCTGCTTCTATTCCCTTTTTAACCCCTTTAAACAAAACTCCAAGAGTGATGAGCCATACAAGGAGCAATGGGAAGAATACGCCTGGGACGATAGTGCTTATGGAGCCCGGTGCATCTGAAAGCTTAAGGTATTCTCCGAAAAAGAAGCCATTCGGGTCATCTCCCCAATTCTGGTTGAAGGAGAAGCCTGCAAAAGACATGGCCCACGCAATGATGACCGCATAATAGGTAGAGATGACAAAGGATACTGCTACCTGCCACCAGCCGAGCCATTCATACTTTTTGCTCAGCCTTGCATAAGTAAGCGGAGCAGAGCCGCGGTACTTATGGCCAAGTGTAAATTCGAGGATGAGAATCG
The DNA here is from genome assembly GCF_020171945.1 of Bacillus infantis. GTDB lineage: Bacteria > Bacillota > Bacilli > Bacillales > Cytobacillaceae > Bacillus_AB > Bacillus_AB infantis_A. The sequence continues at coordinate 74,890 of NZ_JAIVAP010000015.1, forward strand.
GTATCCCTGCTGTCAGAAGTGCAAACAGATAAGGAAAGAAGAAAGCTCCTCCTCCATTATCATAAGCTACCGCAGGGAATCTCCATATATTCCCCAGCCCGATTGCTGATCCGACAGCTGCCATAATGAAACCTGCTCTCGTTCCCCATTGAGGACGATTATCCATAATTCTATTTACCCCCGTTTCATTTCCAATTCTTTTGAAAAGCATGTCTCAAGAGTTGGAAACTTTTATATTTTCTGATTTTTTAGTATAATCTAAACATAGTATAGCCACATTTCCCTGCGGTGTCAAAGCTTTATTTTTAGAAAATTATTATTTTTAAATAATAACTTCCAAGCCCCTTAATGCCCATCCACCTCCTTAATATACTAATATTCCCCCACCGGATAGACTATCCATAAAATTCTGGCGTTTTTCATATAAATCGTTCTTCAGATTATTCTTTCAAGCCATTAAAAAAGAGGCTCCCTCTGAGGGATGCCTCTCATCATCAATCCGTTAATTCAGCAGATTTTCCCTGCCCGTGCCCCGCAATGAAGGCAAAGGCAGCTAAAAGAACTGCCACAGAAATCAAAGCAAAAATAGTGCTTCCGGTAAATCCGATCACCAGGTATCCCACAGCCGCAATCAGCGCTGATATAAGTGCATACGGCAGCTGTGTCAGCACATGGTCGATATGGTTGCAGCCGGCCCCTGTGGATGAAAGGATTGTTGTATCTGAAATAGGGGAGCAGTGGTCCCCGAATACCGCTCCGGCCAATACGGCTGCCATTGCAGGCAGAAGGAGCGAGATATCGGTCGCTGCCACAACATCGCCGGCAATCGGAAGCAGAATGCCGAAGGAGCCCCATGATGTTCCTGTACTGAATGCCATGATCCCTGCAATCACAAACAATATGATTGGCAGCAGGGAAAGGCTGATATTGCTGTTTTCCACAACACCTGCAAGATAAGTCCCGGTTTCCAGCTGGCCGATCAGATCAACGATCGCCCAGGCAAAGATCAGGATATAGACGGCAGGAAGCATGGATTTAATTCCTTCCCAGATCCCTTTTCCGAATACACCTGCACTTACGCCCTTCAGTACGACAGCCTGGCGAAGGAACAGCAGCAGTGTTAGAGCAAGCCCGATTAGGCTTCCGATGATAAGGGATTTTGCTACGTCAGTATTTTCGAAGATCTTCAGGATGGTTGCACTTCCCTCGACTGCTGTGTATCCAGTCCAGATCATTGCTCCGACGGTCCCAATGATCAATGCAAGGATCGGCCAGACAAGATCGCCGACTGACCCGGTTGTGCTTGTTGGAAGATCATCCTTCAGCTCCCCTGGGGCAGGCTTTTCAGGATCCAGGACGAGCCCTTCTTTTACAGCCCGCTCTTCATGGGCTTTCATCGGCCCGATTTGGATATTTCTCCATGCCACAAGGAATACCATGGCAAGAGCTGTCCATACATACAGGTTCATCGGAACCATCTGCATGAAAGCTGAGAATGCCGAGTACTCTGTCACCCCATGACCGGCAAGAATTGTCCCGATAAGGGCAATGATATAGGCGCCCCAGCTCGAAACAGGGGAAACAACACACACCGGAGCAGATGTAGAATCGATTAGATACGCAAGCTTTGCCCTTGAAACTTTATGGCGGTCCGTTATCGGCCGTGAGATCTGGCCGACAGCCAGCGCATTGAAATAATCATCTATGAAAATAATGATGCCAAGCACTGCTCCGACAAGCTGGGCGCCAGCCCGGGTCTTCACCCGTTTCATCGCCCATTCCCCAAACGCGCGGCTTCCTCCCGAGATATTTATAAAAGCGGTAATGATGCCAAGAACCAGCAGAAACAAAATAATATATACATTCCAGGTATTCAGTGCGCCATCAGCAGCAAAAATACCTTTAACGGCCTCCCAGATGATGCTCAATGTTTTCCCGATGCCAAAGTCGGCAAGCAGGAAGGCAGCGGTTATAATCCCGACTCCTAAAGATAATAATACCCTTCTTGTCAAAACGACCATTAAAATCGCCACAAGCGGTGGCAACAGTGAAAATATCGTGTTTGCCAATTTCTCTCCTCCTCCTTGGATGATGACAGGGGGGAACTTCCAGACGAAGATGCCGTTCGGCTGCTGTGCGCTGAAGACAATAAAAAAAGAGCAATGATAGAAAATCCATCATTACTCTTTCTAAGTAATAGGTTTCTCCATCACGATCTGTAGCTCCCCATTATAAGGCTTATCCAGCATAATCACGCTTTGCCTTTATAATGACAGTGCTGCCCTTCTTCAAAGCAGCCCCAGCAATGGAATGCGGACACATTTCAATTGCTTCGGCAAAAATTCCCTTTCTGATGCGGTCAACGTTGTCATCCTCGCACATCTTACTCTTGAATTTTGCACCTCTACCCCACCGGATATGATAAGGTCATATTAATTTCTATAATACTATAACAGGCACCCTTCTTTTTGGCAAATCCATTAATTAGCAGGCAGCTCAATAGAAGGAGCAGAATCACCGCCGCCCCCGTTATAGAATTGGGGCACATCTCCCGGAATGATTCCTATTGCGACCGGGACATCCTCCTGCACAGTGATGATTTTGGTGGCAAACGGAATGATAATCTGTACCTGGACATCCAGGCGGACAAGCACTTCCACGTATACATTATTGATTCCGTGATCTTCTCTTTTGGTGATAAAATTTGAGGTTACCGATCCCACAGAGTTGAATTTGACCGGGATACGGGGCCCGAGGTTCCCCAAAAGGGCATTTTTGGTTGCCTGGCCCAATGGCACATAATAAATGATCCCATTTTCTGATTTTGAGCCTTTTGTTTCAATTTCTATGTCGGTGAATGATTCCAGTGATGAGAGGTCTCCCTGTTCAGACTTTTTGATATTGTCCTGAACCAGTTCCGTAACCTCTGCCTTCACACGGTTTAGCTTTTCGGTATTGATGGTGATGACAGAACCATCGCCGCTTTTAACAAACATCTCCTCAAGGTCCATTACATTGGTGATTTTTTTGTTGATGGCATTGTTAATGACCAGCGATGCAATTTTCCTCGTCTGAGAGTCAGCGTAGCTCATCAGGGTAGGTTCAAGCCCTTTATTGATGATCCATATTCCGGCTGCGGTCGAGAACATAAAAAACACAAAAGTCAGCAGAAAAACATACCGGAAAGGAAGCGGGCCTTTCCTTGGGAGCCGGCCGCCGAATTTAGCCAAAGCAAATCCCCCCTTTACAAGCTATATGTATGCTGCAAAGGGGGGAACTAGCAGAAAAAGTTAGATTTTATTTGCTGTTTCAGGCATCCGCATTTCACAGCCGGTGACAATCACGGTAAGCTCTTCTGACAAGTCGAGATCGAATGGTTCAACCGGAAGGCCCTCTTTTTCAAGGATGCGGACGACTGGCCTGTCTGACACCCCTTTATTCTGGCGGACCACCACTCCTGACCTGCCGTCATTCAAATGGATCATCATCCCGGAAGGATACACAGCCACAGAGCGCCGGAAAGCTTCTACCACAGCTGTATCAAATTGTTTCCCTGAGCCTGCATACAATATTTCGAGCCCCTCATGCGGCAGCATGGCCCCCCTGTAAACACGGTTGGAGGTAACGGCATCGAATACATCAGCAACGGCAATGATTTTGGCAAACAGATGGATTTCATCTTCCACCAGCCTTCTTGGGTAGCCGCTTCCATTCAGCCGCTCATGATGCTGATACGCACAGTGGGCAGCAAGCAGAGGCAATGTATGTACTTTGCGCAATATTTCAAAGCCGGCTTCTGCATGCTTCTGTATTTCAGTGAATTCGTCTTCTGTCAGTTTACCTGTCTTGAAGAGAATATCAGTTGGCACCTTCATTTTGCCGACATCATGGAGAATAGCCCCGATCCCCAGCATATCCAGCTCCTGCGGCTTCAGCTTCAGCTCTATGCCGATCGCCAGTGAATAGAGCGTCACATTCAGCGAATGGGAGAAAATATAACTGTCATATGTACATACGTCCGCCAATATGCCAAACAAATCTTTATTATCATTAATCTGCTGCACCAGATCCCTGATGATCTGTTTAAAGCTTTTCGAAGATTTTTCAATAATGATCGAGTCTGACAGCTTGTCCCCTTTCTTGATCTGGGTGAACGTTTCTTCAATTGCAGAAACCGCTTTCCTCTTCATCGCCGCATCGATCGAGCTGCCTGATTCTATATCGTCCGTCCTCGGGTCCTTTACATATATATAGGTGACACCAAGGTCCCCGAGCCTTGCAAGCAGTTTTTCCGAAAGCGCCACTCCGTCGCTGACAAGCACGACCCCTTTGTCGCTTACAATAGCTTTTGCAAGAATGGCCCCCGGATGTACTGATGAGGTAGCTACTAATCTCATATAAAAGCTCCAATCATTTCTGTCTCATTTTACGTCCTTCATCCTACCCACATTATAGTAGAAAATTCTACAAAATACGACTGATAATGGTAATCTTTGCATAAGGGAATTTCTAAAGCTTCTATTTGAAGTGGATTGCTCCTTTAAGGCAAAAAAAAGAGCCGCCTGGTGCGGCTGGCTCTCTACAGCATTTTCAGCAGGGCGTTCTTGCCGATCATGCCTTTATGGATTCCAAGTTCTTCAGCCTCAAAGGTGACCGATTCCAGCGGTGCCTCCAGGAGCTGCTCGATCGTGCGGACACCAACAGCCCTTCCGGCAATCACTTTCCGGTCCTTCAGCTTTTCATTGAGCAGGGCGACGTCCAGCGCTCCGCACATAATATAGCCCTTTTCGCTCGAAACTGCGAGCAGGGTCGTTTTCGGCAGCTGAACGGATACGCTTAAAAAGGTATGGCCGTCAATGATGACAGGCGACAGTTCCATCAAAAGTATCCACTCCTTTCGCTTCATAAACAGATTATGTCAGCAAAAGGAAAAGGTGCCAAAACACATTATTGATGCTGCAGCTTCCATTCCAGCAGATGCCGGAGGAAATCGGGAAAGAAATATTCCTTGCTGGCAGCCCTGCGGATCTCAGGAAAAAAGGGGCCGAATGTAAACATGTCCGGGATGGCGAGGGAATAGCTTTTCTCACTGTCGAGCGCCTGCCCGCCTATTTCCACATTTCCGGAAGAATCCATTTCTATCCCGGCGCTGATCATTTTTCCCATGAGGGTCCCGCGGAAACCAAGTCCTTTGACCTGTAAATGCTCCCACTCATCACTCTTGGCATGAATAAGCACTTCCTTCAGCTCGGCCCCGGTCAGCATCACTTTACATGGATTGATCGGATGGGGGCAGATTCTGTGGAGATCATACAGCGTTGCCTCATTCTTTTCCAGTCCCTCGAGGATCAAGCCTTCATTAAGGAGGGCAGCATCCGCCCCGCACTTTTCCAGCAGTGCATCACACAGGAGAACAGCAAGCTGCTTTTTGCGGATGCCGCCGTTTGGCAAAGCTGCTGCCGGTACATCAAGCAGACTTTTTCCCTTGCGGTAGAGCTCCTCAATGATCAGTTCCTCATTAACGGCCGGGGGCAGTCCATTTGTGTCATACAGCTGAGCCTTTTTGCCGATGGCTGTATTCGTTTCCGTGTCTATTTCCAGCATGACATGACCGGCATAAAACCCGTGCTTGCCGGCTGCTGCCAGCAGGGAGCCTTCCACCATTTTCCCTTCATGCAGAATATGATGGGTATGGCCGCCAAGAATTACATCAGCTTCAGGAAATTCAGCCGCCAGCCTTTCATCATCATGGATGCCAAGATGTGACAGGATGACGATGATATCGGCCTGCTCCCTTGCCTCTGGAAGCACCTTTCTAAGCTCTTCGAAGGGGTCTGTCAGCTTCCAGCCGAGCAGATCATAGAAATGTTGATAGTTTGCTGTTACACCGACAGCAGCCACCCTTAATCCGCTTACAGTCTCATAAACTGCGTATGGCTTGACCCAGCCGGGCCTCCTGCCATCTTTGTAAAAAAGGTTTGCTGTAATGACATCAAAAGCCGCTTTCTCATAGAGTGTGTCCAGAGAGTCAAAAGGGAGAGTGATTCCTTCATTGTTGCCGATGGCAGCAGCAGTGCAGCCTGCCTCATTAAGAAGCTCTGTATTGCACTTCCCGCCAGTAGCCTCAGTAAGCGGATGCCAGCGGTCGGCATGGTCGCCGATATCGAAAAAGAAGAAATCTTCTCCTGCCTCCTCATGCCATTTGCGTCTTTCTGTCAGGAGCCGGTGAATCCTCGGCCAGCGGCTAAAATGGCTGTGCAAATCATTTGTATGGTAAATATGGATAACTTCTTTCAAGCATGAAACCTTCTTTCCTTTTCCCATCAGGCCAATGCAGACCGGCCAGCAGACGGCTTACAACGGGGAGGCAGAGTCTTCCTCATTTTAGAACAGATCAAGCTGCCGGGGAGCCAGGCCTGTATACTCAATTCCCATCATATCAACCAGCTGGAGAGCATTATCTGCCGCATCCCCGCCTGAGTTATTATTAAAGACAGCATATACCTTCTTTGTGCTTTTTTCCAGTTCCCTGAGCGCCGGGGCCCAGCTGGAAAGCTCCTCCTCATTATAGCGGTAGAGGTATCTCACTTCCCGCCAATTCTCCGCATTCTTTTTCTGCCAGCCATGCACGTTCCTTCCATGGAAACGGACAAGTGCCTTTTCCGGATGGGTACTTTCCAGGACTGTTGGGACAGACCCCTCGCCGGACTGGGGTTCATCGCAAATGCTGTGGATCCATTTTTCCTGCTCCATGAACCTTAATGTCTTGTCCTTCATTCCCGGATAGAACCACGTTTGATTACGGAATTCCAGCGCGCAAGGGATATCCTCCATCTGCTCCTTGCACCAGCGCAGATAATCAACATTTTCCCTTCGGCAGTCAAACCATGGCGGAAACTGAAAAAGTGCCATGCCGAGCTTATCCTTGGCAATATAAGGCTGCAAGGACTCCTTAAACGCTGTAAACATCTCTTCCTTGCTGTCAAAAGGGATTTCTCCCCGCTGATGGCCGGTCATCCCCTGGTAGGCTTTTACGATGAATTCAAAGCCGTCAGGCGTTTCTTCTGTCCATTTATGTGCATTCCTCAGAGGCTGGACAGCATAAAAAGAAGCATCCACCTCTACAATGGGGAAATATGCTGCATATTCCTTCAGTTTATCACGCGGGGATATGCCCTTTTTATACAGGCTGTCATGATCACCCCAGCCTGTAAGTCCTATATTGATCATGCTGCCGCCTCCTTCCCGTTCTCTATGTAACGTTCTATTTTCCCTCTTTCACGCCTGGAAAAACCACGAAGCACTCTTGGCTCCATTATACAAGAACATCCGTCAGGCCGCTTTCAAGGTGCCTTAATAAAAGCAAAAAACCCATCCGGCAAAATTCCCGGATGGGCTCAAGCTTGATCAGCCGATTGAACCTTCCATCTCGAACTTGATCAGACGGTTCATTTCAACTGCATATTCCATTGGAAGCTCTTTTGTAAATGGCTCGATGAAGCCCATTACAATCATTTCTGTCGCTTCTTCTTCGGAGATGCCGCGGCTCATCAGATAGAACAGCTGCTCTTCCGAAACCTTTGATACCTTCGCTTCGTGTTCAAGCGAAATATTATCATTCAGGATTTCATTGTATGGGATTGTATCAGAAGTAGACTGATTATCCATGATCAATGTATCGCACTCAATATTTGCACGAGCGCCTTCCGCTTTGCGGCCGAAGTGCACGATTCCGCGGTATGTTACTTTACCGCCCTGCTTGGAGATTGATTTTGATACGATTGTAGAAGAAGTATTTGGAGCAAGGTGGATCATTTTTGCCCCTGCGTCCTGGTGCTGGCCTTTCCCTGCAAGTGCGATGGAAAGGGTCATGCCCCGGGCGCCTTCTCCTTTCAGGATAACAGCCGGATATTTCATTGTCAGCTTGGAGCCGATGTTTCCGTCAATCCATTCCATTGTGGCATTGGCTTCACATACAGCCCTCTTTGTTACAAGGTTGTATACATTGTTAGCCCAGTTCTGGATTGTTGTATAGCGGCAGTAGGCATCCTTTTTGATGATGATTTCTACAACTGCACTGTGAAGGGAGTTCGTTGTATAGACTGGAGCTGTACATCCTTCAACATAGTGTACATGGGCGCCTTCATCCACGATGATGAGCGTGCGCTCAAACTGCCCCATATTCTCTGAATTGATGCGGAAGTAAGCCTGAAGCGGAGTATCCACCTTTATGCCTTTTGGCACGTAGATGAAGGAACCGCCTGACCATACAGCAGAGTTCAGAGCCGCAAACTTATTGTCGGTCGGAGGGATTACCTTCGCCCAGTGCTCGCGGAAAATATCTTCGTTTTCCCTTAAAGCAGAATCTGTATCCTTGAATACGATTCCTTTTGCTTCAAGGTCTTCCTGCATATTATGGTAAACAACCTCTGACTCATACTGCGCAGAAACACCTGCAAGGTACTTCTGCTCCGCTTCCGGGATGCCAAGCTTGTCAAACGTCTGCTTGATTTCTTCCGGCACTTCGTCCCATGAGCGTTCTGTCTTTTCAGAAGGCTTTACATAATAAGTGATTTCATCAAAGTTTAATGACGCTAAATCTCCGCCCCATTGAGGCATTGGCATGTTGTAGAAATGTTCAAGAGATTTTAAACGGAAGTCAAGCATCCACTGAGGCTCTTCTTTCAGCTTTGAAATTTCCTCTACGATTTCCTTCGTCAAACCACGTTTTGAGCGGAAAATGGAAACGTCTTTATCGGCAAATCCGTATTTATAATCACCGATTTCAGGCATCTTTTTTGCCATCGTCGTTTTCCTCCATTCAGGGCAGACAGGGCCTTAGAGCCCTGTCTTGCCGTTTATTGTTGTTCTTCTTCCTTCAGGCCCTTTTCCATAGCCTTCCATGAAAGAGTCGCACATTTGATGCGGGCCGGGAACTTTGAAACGCCCTGCAGTGCTTCAATATCACCCAAATCCAAGTCTTCATCATACTCTTTGCCCTGCATCATATCTGAAAAGATCTTTGAGAGCTTTAAGGCATCTTCAACTTTCTGGCCCTTGATAGCCTGGGTCATCATAGATGCTGAAGACATTGAGATGGAGCAGCCTTCGCCGTCAAATCTGGCGTCCGCCACCTTCCCATCCTCAACCTTAAGCGTCAGCTGGATCCTGTCTCCGCAGGTTGGATTGTTCATATTGATCGTCAAGCTGTTATCTTCTTCAAGAACCCCTTTATTGCGGGGGTTCTTGTAATGATCCATAATGACTTGCCTGTACAGGGTATCTAAATTATTAAAAGACATCGCTGAAATACTCCTTTGTTTTAACAAGTCCTTCAACAAGCTTATCAATATCCTCTTCCGTGTTGTACAGGTAAAAACTGGCCCGTGCCGTTGCCGAAGCCTTCAGCCATTTCATCAGCGGCTGTGCACAGTGATGGCCTGCCCTCACCGCAATTCCTTCAGCATCAAGGACAGTCGCCACATCATGCGGATGGACATCATCAAGATTGAAGGTTACAAGTCCCGCTCTCTCGCCGGCATTCTTCGGTCCATAGATGGTCATGCCTTCAACCGATGACATTTTTTCCATTGCGTATGCGGCAAGCTTATGCTCATGAGCTTCAATGTTTTCAAGGCCGACTTCCTGAAGAAAATCAATTGCTGCACCAAGGCCGATGGCTCCTGCAATAATCGGGGTGCCGGCCTCGAACTTCCAGGGAAGCTCCTTCCAGGTAGAATCATAGAGATCAACAAAGTCGATCATCTCTCCGCCGAAGAGTACAGGCTCCATGTTTTCAAGAAGCTGCTTTTTGCCGTATAAGACGCCAATCCCGGTCGGGCCGCACATCTTATGTCCAGAAAAAGCAAGGAAGTCGCAGTCAAGATCCTGGACATCCACCTTCATATGGGGCGCAGCCTGTGCACCGTCCACCACCATGATCGCGCCATTTTCATGGGCAATCCTCGCGATATCCTTGATCGGGTTCATGACGCCAAGGACATTGGACACCATCATAATGCTGACAATCTTCGTACTGCTTGTAACCGTCTTGCGGACATCCTCCAGTGAAATGGTGCCGTCCTCCTGAAGAGGGACATATTTCAGCACCGCTCCGGCCCTTTTGGCTGCCTGCTGCCACGGAATGATATTGCTGTGGTGCTCCATATAGGAGATGACAATTTCATCACCTTCGGAAAGATTGTCTCCTCCATAGCTTGAAGCGACCATATTCAATGCGCTTGTTGTCCCGCTCGTGAAGATAACTTCCTCAATCGAACGGGCATTAATGAATTTCCTGGCCTTTTCCCTTGCACCTTCATACGCATCCGTCGCTTTTGTACCAAGGGTATGCACCCCGCGGTGGACATTGGAGTTATACCCGCGGTAATACTGGTCCAATGCCTCGATGACCTGTACGGGCTTCTGGGAAGTTGCGGCGCTGTCAAGGTAAACCAAAGGCCTTCCGTTGACTTCCTGGTTCAGAATAGGGAAATGTTCACGGATATCCTTGAAATCCATTACTTTACTTTCCTTTCAATCACATCAACAAGCTGCTTTTTGACTCCTTCGATCGGAAGTTCTTTCACGACCGGAGCAAGGAATCCGTGGATGACAAGGCGCTCTGCCTCTGTCTGCGGAATTCCCCGGCTCATCAGGTAGTACAGCTGTGTTGGATCCACACGGCCGACAGATGCCGCGTGGCCTGCCGTTACATCATCCTCATCAATGAGAAGGATCGGGTTTGCGTCTCCGCGCGCCTTTTCGCTCAGCATCAGAACGCGGGACTCCTGCTCTGCATTCGATTTCGTTGCACCGTGTTCGATCTTGCCGATGCCGTTGAAGATGGAAGAGGCACTCTCTTTCATAACGCCATGCTTAAGGATATAGCCTTCTGTATTTTTACCGTAATGGACGACACTTGTCGTGAAGTTCTGCTTTTGCTCCCCGCGACCGACGACAACAGTCTTCGTATCGCCGACAGAACCGTCCCCAATCAGGTTCGTTACGTTTTCGGAAATTGTGTTTCCATCATTCATGAGCCCGAGAGCCCATTCAATGCGGGAATCCCGTTCAGCCCTGCCGCGGCGGTTAACATACGTAGTGATTCCTTTTGCAAGGTTATCAACTGTTCCGTACTGCACCCTGCTGTTAGTTCCTGCAAGCACTTCAGTGACGATATTAAAAATCCCGTCTGCTGAATCGATCGTTGAGAGGTATGTTTCAACATAAGTAACACTGCTGTTATCTTCAGCTACGATCAGTACATGGTTGAAGACATTGGCTTCTTTGTCATCATGCAGATAGATCGCCTGGATCGGCTCAGACACCTCAACATTACGCGGCACATATAAGAATGCCCCGCCGTTCAGAAGTGCTGCATGAAGTGCTGTCAGGCGGTGTTCATCCACCTTAACGCCATCCTTCATGAAATACTTCTGCAGAAGGTCGCCGTATTCGCGTGCAGCTGTGAAGATATCCGCAAAAATGACTCCCTGGTCCTGCAGTTCTTTCGAAAGGGAAAGATGTGTCGGACGGTTATTGCGCTGGATATAAAGGTTCTTGCTCTCTTTATCCAGGTCAATCAAAGATTTTGCTTCTTCCGGAAGATTGTCAAGTGAGCCAAAATCTTCGCTTTCCACTATATGCTTTTCAAACTGTGTGAAGTTCCATTTATCGATCTTTGTTTTATCAGGTCGCGGCATTGGCAGCGTCTCAGCGTCAGCAAGAGCTTTTACACGCAGGTCTGTCAGCCAGGCCGGTTCACCCATTTCTTTTGAAAAAGAGCTGATATACTCTTTGTCAAACGGCAATTTCGTTTCAATAGTCATCGTGATCCCCCTAACGCTTACGCTTCTTGCCCTACGGTTTCGTCTTCAATGCCAAGTTCTTTCTTGATCCAGTCATAACCTTCAGCCTCAAGGCGCTGTGCCAGCTCAGGCCCGCCTGATTTAACGATGCGGCCCTGCATCATGACATGCACATGGTCAGGAGTGATGTAGTTAAGAAGGCGCTGATAGTGAGTGATGATCAGGCAGCCGAAATCTTCGCCGCGCATTTCATTGATCCCTTTGGAAACAACCTTCAGGGCATCAATATCCAATCCGGAATCGATTTCATCAAGGATGGCGATTTTCGGTTCGATCATCATCAGCTGCAGGATTTCGTTGCGCTTTTTCTCGCCTCCGGAGAAGCCTTCATTCAGATAGCGCTGTGCCATATCCTGGTCCATTTCAAGGAAGTCCATCTTGCTGTCCATTTTGCGGATGAATTTCATCAGTGAAATTTCATTGCCTTCCTCCATGCGGCTGTTGATCGCAGAACGCAGGAAGTCCGCATTTGTAACTCCGCTGATTTCACTTGGATACTGCATGGCAAGGAACAGGCCTGCACGCGCACGCTCATCCACTTCCATCTCAAGTACATCTTCATTATCCAATTCAATGCTTCCTGAGGTTACCTCATATTTAGGATGTCCCATGATTGCAGATGAAAGGGTTGATTTACCGGTTCCGTTAGGACCCATAATCGCGTGGATTTCTCCGCCTTTCACTTCAAGGTTGACCCCTTTAAGAATTTCTTTGTCCTCAATAGAAACATGAAGATCATTAATTTTAAGTGTAGATCCAGCCATCATTATACCTCCGTCAATAAAAAAGATTTGTATATACCGGCAATAGCCGCAAATCTCTATTCTCATTTTATTCTCATTACAATCTTATAACAAATAGAAAGTGTTAGCAACTCTTTAACAACACGCAGATAGTATTAATTATCTGGTAAGAACTTTTATTGGCTAAACTCTTTCCGCTTCCCTGGATCGAAAACTGGAAATCCAGGCATGTCCAAACTATTTTTCCCTGCAGAGCGGCTTTCAATGTACATGAATTCGGGTGCAGTCCCTACAGTTTAACATAAGTATAGTCCGGGCTCCTACTGTTCCTGTTCCGCTTTATCCTAAAAGAAAAACCAGTGCGGCATCACACTGGTTTCAACTGTTTTTCTTCCTTATTATATATAATTCTTAAGAATGTACTTTTCTTTCCAGATCCGCTACCATACGCTGGCTTTTCAGATAGTCCTGCTCGCGCCTTTTTTCTACGCTCATCCGTACATCATGTTTTCGGCTGTATACCTCATAGCCGACACCGTGGGCACTATGCATCGCTTTTTCCATTTCACTTGTGTAATTCAAGTCCAGCTGACTGATAGTAAATCAATCCTTTCGATTTTGTCGCTTCCGCGATTTATTTTACTCATGGAATATCGTAACACTCCTCATATACCACGCTCAAACAGGAAAAAACCTCATTTTTTATAATTCATTAAGGTATCCCCTGTTGAAGAGACCTCATCTCCGCCATCCTTACAATTCCGGCTGAATTCTTCCATATAAAGGTTGTCTCTCTTCCAAGAGCCCATACAGCAGGCAAAAAAGGAAGCAGCCCTGCTTCCAGGCAGGGCTGCTTTATCATATAGATCTGCTTTTATTGCTTCATCTGCCCCTGATTCAATTCATCCATTGCTTCCTGCACAAGGGTGACTGCCTGGCTCATTGCTGCGCCGCCGCCAAAAGCCGCTGTTACGCCGACTGCTTCAAGTACTTCTTCCTCACTTGCCCCCTGGTCTAGGCAGCCTTTCACATGATAGATAATGCAGTATTCATCCTGAGAATACAGGCTGATTCCAAGGGCAATCAGCTGCTTTTGCTTTTGGGAGAGGCTTCCTTCTTTAAAGCATGCCTCTGTGAATGCATTATAATGCTTGGCCAGATCCGGCATTTTTTGTGTAAATGTGCCAAGGCCCATTTTATAGTCATGAAGAGCTGCTTCGATTGAATTTGACGGTTCGTATGAATGCTCCATTCGTGTCCACTCCATTCCTGAAATCTTTAACACCGTTAGTATGTTTTATTTTCAGAAATGCTATGCGGGCTCAAATGGAACCGCATGTGCTGTTTTTTGGCATAAGAAAAGGCAGCCTGCTTTTTCAGCGGCTGCCTTTTTTCTTTTATTACTCAGATACAGGAACAACTGCACCTTCATATTTTTCAAGGATGAAATCCTGGATTTCTTTAGAGTGAAGCACTTCAACAAGCGCCTTAACCGCTTCTTTATCTTCGTCACCGTTCTTAACAGCGATTACGTTCACATATGGGGATTCCTTGTCTTCGATTGCAATGGAATCTTCAATTGGATTCAAGCCTGCATCAATAGCATAGTTAGAGTTGATCAGAACTGCATCGCCTTCATCGTTGTTGTAGATCTGCGGAAGGAGTGAAGCTTCATATTCTGTATCAAACTCAAGGTTTTTCTCGTTTGTTTCAATATCATCAATTGTTGCCTTCACTTTGTCTACGCCTTCTTTAAGAGTGATCAGGCCTTCTTTTTCAAGCATAGTCAGGATACGGCCATGGTCAGCAACTGAGTTGCTCATCAGGACTTTTGCGCCGTCAGGAAGCTCATCAAGGCTCTTGTATTTCTTTGAGTACACACCGATAGGCTCAATGTGGATCCCGCCTGCATTAACAAAATCATAATCATTTTCTTCAATTTGTGATTCAAGATACGGGATGTGCTGGAAATAGTTTGCGTCAAGCTCGCCGGAATTCAGTGCCTGGTTAGGCAGGATATAATCCTGGAATGTTACGACCTCAAGTTCTACTCCCTTTTCTTCCAAAAGCGGCTTAGCTTCTTCCAGAATTTCAGCGTGCGGGACATTGGAAGCTCCCACAACCAGTTTGGATGTTTCTTCTTTCCCGCTGTCCGCGTTTCCTCCATCAGCATTTTCTTCGGATGTTCCGCATGCTGAAATGACGAGCGCTACGGCAAGTGCCAATACAAGTGATAACCATTTTTTCATTAGTTAAAGTCTCCTTTTATCGTTTGTCTAGTTTAGAAGTTATGATGTCTCCAATGACTTGGATGATAAACACAATCAGAAGGATGACGATCGTCGCCATCAGGGTTACATCAAAGCGGTTCCGCTGGAAGCCTTCCAGATAAGCAAGGTTCCCAAGTCCGCCTGCACCGATGACTCCGGCCATTGCGGTAAAGCCCACAAGCGAGATGGCTGTAACGGTAATCCCGGATACAAGAGCCGGCATGGATTCAGGCAGGAGCACCTTAAAGATGATTGTGCTCGTTCTGGCACCCATCGACTTTGCTGCTTCAATGACGCCTTTATCTATTTCCCGCAAAGCAATTTCAACCATACGGGCATAAAATGGTGCTGCGCCGATGATCAGGGCAGGCAATGCTGCGTTTTCTCCGATCATGCTTCCCACAAGAAATTTCGTGAACGGGATCAACAATACAATTAAGATGATGAACGGGATGGACCTGAATACATTGACAAACGCCGCAATAATTTTATTGATGAGTGCATTTTGCCAGATGTTCCCCCTTGAAGTAAGGAAAAGCAGCAGGCCGAGCACGATTCCCAGTATAAACGTGACCACAACGGAGATGCCTGTCATATAGAGCGTTTCATTTGTCGCTTCCCACATCTTATCCCAGTTAACATTCGGAAAAAATTCATTAAGCATTCGAAATCACCTCCACGCCAACCTGCTGTGCATGGATATATTCAATCGCTTTGGCAATTTCGTCAGCCTGCCCATCAAGATGGATGAACAATGTTCCATAAGAGCCGTTTTGTGTCTGCGAGATTTTACCTTGAAGGATATTCACGGTCAATTCAAAGGAACGGATCAGATTCGTGATGAGCGGCTGTTCAGCCGATTCCCCGACAAAGGACAGCTGTACAACTTTCCCGTGCGGATACAATCCAAGCAAGGCCTCTGCAGTCTCTCTTGTTTCCTCAGGTTCTGTGACCTGCTGGACAAATCTCTTTGTGATCTGCTCGCGCGGGTTTTTAAAGACTTCAAGGACAGGGCCGATTTCCACGGCCTTTCCGCCTTCCATGACAGCCACCCGATGGCAGATCTTCCTGATCACATGCATTTCGTGGGTGATAAGTACTATGGTCAATCCAAGACGGCTGTTGATGTCCACAAGCAGGTCCAGAATGGAATCCGTTGTCTGAGGATCAAGTGCCGAAGTTGCCTCATCACACAGAAGCACCTTCGGGTTATTGGCAAGTGCCCTGGCGATCCCGACGCGCTGCTTCTGCCCGCCGCTCAGCTGTGAAGGATATGCATCCTCACGGCCGTCGAGGCCGACCAGCCTGATGAGCTCGGTTACCCTTTTTTCTCTTTCCTGGCGCGGCACTCCCGCAATTTCCAGCGGAAATGCAATATTGTCCTTTACGGACCTTGACCAGAGAAGATTAAAGTGCTGGAAGATCATGCTGATTTCCTGGCGCGCTTTGCGCAGCTCTGCACCCCTGATTTTTGAAATCTCCCTGCCGGCGACCGTGACCGTTCCCTCTGAGGGAAGCTCAAGTCCGTTCAGCATCCGGATCAAGGTGCTTTTCCCTGCACCGCTGTATCCGATCACTCCGAAAATTTCACCTTCCCTGATTTCAAGGTTGACATCATCAACCGCTTTGACCGGACCCTTTTTTGACGAGTATATCTTTTTAACATCTTTTATTGAAATCAATTGCCGTATTCACCTCTTTTTATATCCAATTAGACAAATGGCTTTACAGAGATATAACCTCCTGCTAATCCTCTTAAAAGTAGTTTCCTGAAACCAGGGCAAGATTATTCCATGGCTTCAAGACAGGAGACTTTTCTGTAAAAATAAAAATGCCTTTCTGCATGTGAGCAGAAAGGCATGATGGAAAAACCTTTCTCTCATCTGCCAAAGCTTTAAAAGCTTTGTGTGAATTGGCACCATTTCAATAAACATTGACGGTTGCCGGGCTTCATCGGGCACATCCCTCCACCTCTCTTGATAAGAGCTATCATATATGAAATTTATTTTCATTCATTAGCCATTTTTGAATTACGAGTGCTATCGTATCATGGATGAAAAAGGGTGTCAACAACAAAGTTTAATACTAAAAATTACCGGCTGATTCCTGAAGTTCACACCTTCCCAGCCAGCGAATGGCTTCCCGTTGCAGCTTCAATTGCCTGCTCAAGGTCCTCGATCAGATCTTCGGCATTTTCTATGCCCACAGAAATGCGGATCAGATCCTCCGGCACACCTGCTGACTTAAGGCCTTCTGAATCAAGCTGCTGGTGAGTGGTGCTGGCAGGATGGATGATGAGGCTTTTGGCATCGCCGACATTGGCTACATGCGCCCACAGTTCCAGGCTGTTGATCAGCTTGGCGCCGGCCTCCCTGCCTCCCTCAATCCCAAATACAGCGACAGCTCCGGCTCCTTTAGGCAAATACTTATCAGCAAGTGCCTTATCAGGATGGTCTTCATCCCCCGGATAAAGCACCCAAGTCACAGAAGGGTGATTCTTTAGATAATCTGTCACCTTTTTTGTATTGCTGATATGCTCTTTCATCCTCACATGCAGTGTTTCAAGACCAAGAGTGAACTGGAATGCGTTCTGCGGACTGAGTGCCGGCCCCAGGTCCCTCAGCAGCTGGACTCTAGCTTTGACGATAAAAGCTGCCGCACCGATTGCTTCACTGTACACCAGGTTATTGTAGCTTGGGTCCGGATTGGTGAAGCCCGGGAATTTCACTGAATTCCAATCAAAACGGCCTGCGTCTACAATGATTCCCCCCATTGTTGTACCATTTCCCAGCAGCCATTTTGTTGCTGAATGAATCACAATGTCTGCACCGAAATCAATCGGCCTGCAAAGATATGGAGTGGCAAATGTATTGTCAACAATCAGCGGTATGCCGGCCTCATGGGCAACTTCGGCCACTTTTTCTATATCAAGGACCTTTAAGCTCGGATTGCCGATTGTTTCAGCAAACACTGCTTTTGTTTTTTCGGTGATGGCCTCCCTGAAATTTTCCGGATCCTCGGGATTGACCAGCTTCACATTGATTCCGTATTTAGGAAGGGTCACAGCAAATAAATTATACGTCCCTCCATAAAGATTTGAAGCTGCTACAATTTCATCTCCGGCCTGGGCGATGTTCAGGATGGCAAGAGTGATGGCAGCCTGGCCGCTTGCAACAGCAAGTGCCCCCACGCCGCCTTCAAGCAGTGAGACCCTTTCCTCAAATACAGTAACTGTCGGATTATGGATTCTTGTATAGATATAGCCCGGCTCCTTTAAGCCGAACAGATTGGCGGCGTGCTCTGTATTTTGGAACTGATATGCATTATTCTGATAGATCGGCACTGCCCTTGCCCCTGTTGCAGGATCAGGCTGCAGCCCTCCGTGTACACCAAGTGTTTCAAATCGATAGTTCTTTTGCTTCTCTGCCATTGTTATCTCTCCTTCGGTTTTTCGAATATTTTCATTATGCCGGATCACTGCTGGTGACAAATAAAAGCCCCTCTGCAGAAGAGGGGCTTTTTCGCTCAACTTATCTGCCAGAGTCATGCTCTGCTGGAATTAGCACCGGTTCATGCCGGTTGCCGGGTTTCATCGGGCCAGTCCCTCCACCTCTCTTGATAAGAAATATGAAATTTTTAGCGTGCTAGAAGTTAAAATGATAGTATCATAACCAGCAAAAAAGAGTCAACAGATTTTTTAGAAAGTTCAGATATAATGTTATAGCCTGCGTTCGACAAATTGAAAGCCTTATGACAATTTCCCGAGAAATATCTGCTGATTAAACAATCTTTGCTGTATTTGTTCTTCCGGCAGGCTCTGAAAGCCTTCTGAATACGACAAAAAAGTATGTAGAGCCTATTAAATACAATACCGCAGTAATCGTGAAGACAATAGAATATCCCCAATAATCTCCGTATTTGATGACAATGCCTGTAGAGACAGGTCCCATTACTGCCCAGCCCAGATTGAATACCATCTGATTGACCGAGCTTGCCAGCCCTCTTTTTGAATCATCCACCTTCGACATCATCAAGGACATCTGGATTGGATTTCCAGCATTCATTAAAGCCTGCCTGAAGAGAAAGCCCATGGCAGCCAGCCATAAATTCTCTGTATAAGCAGTCAGGAGCAGGAAAGGCAGGGAGGAAAGCTGCAGGAAAACGACCGCCTTCACCTCCCCGATCCTCCTTACCACCTGGGGGCCAATGATCATGGCTGCCGCCGTAGCTGCCTGCCCGAGTGAAATAATAAGGCCGATTGCAGAATTTGACGCATTGAAACGATCTGCAAAATACAGGTTCAGATAAGGTATGACAAGGCCTGCCCCAAATCCGATAAACAGCTGGGCGACAGCGAACAGAATGATGATCTTGAAACCCTCGTCCTTCAGAGAAAACCGTGCGCTTCCTTTAGCTCCGCCGATTTGCGGGATTTTATCGATCCGCTTTTCCTGAAAGCGGAGTATCGGAAATATTCCCGCCAAATAGATGGCTCCTCCCAGCAGCAAAGTAAATCGTATGCTCGCCAGCTCGGAGAAATAAAAAGCAAACAAGTCAGTCAGCAGTCCGCCGCTTAAATTGCCAATAACATTGGCCCCTGTCATGACAGCGAAATGAATGCTGAACAAGTGCACTCTCTGCTCAGGCTTTGAATTCTCAGTCAGCCAGGGGATGGAAGATACCTGGATGAAGGCCGTCCCCAGCCCTGTGCCAAAGGCAAACAGTATAAGCAGGCTCTGCATGTCAACCATGCTCCTGGCAAGCAGGATTACACCGGTTGCAGCAGCCCCGAACTGCATAGCCTTCTTCCGGCCGATCCTGTCGCTCATGAGGCCGGCAGGGATCAGCACAAGGGCTGTCGCCAGTGCAGTCATCGCGATAATCTGGCCATTCACCTGCTCTGAATAGCCAAGCTCCCGTATATAAAAATTATAAATGACCATAAAAATGCCCATTCCGATTTGCGTGAAAATATTGGCTGCAAAAGCCCGGCGTATATTACTGTTATATCCGCGGATCTGTTCAGCCCATTCCTGATAGAAAGCCATTATGTATGCTCCTCGAATTTATTTCGTTTCCCTAAATAATCATAATATCGTTTTGGGAAAAAAGCTATCCTTTTACTCGGAATCTTCTGTTATTTCTGTGAAATGTTTTGGAATTATTTTATCCATCGGCTATATCAACCCCTGGACACCGGCCGCGGACAGATGCGCAAACAGTAAAAAGCCTGTACCAGTCGGGTATCCCCCCTCCAGTACAGGCTTGCTTATTCACAGCAGATATTCTTTTGTTTTTTCCAGCAGGTATGGAACAGAGTGGAATGCGTATATCTTTTCTGCCAGCTTTCCCTCCCGGAAAAATAGCAGGCAGGGAACACTTTCTACTGACCACTTGCCGGCCAGGTCAGGAAAATAGTTCAAGTTTGCCTGCCTGCATTCAATCCCCGGCAGTACCTCAAGGGTAACTGACAGCATCCGTCCAGCCATCTGGCATGTTCCGCACATCGGTGTGTAAAGATAGAGCATCCATGTCTCCCTGTCTTTTTCATACCGCTCCAAATCCCCAATTATCAGTTCTTGCAACCCTATCATCCTCTATCTAAAAACTCAGCATATACATCTATATTTGCGCCGAGCAGAACTGTTGCCAGGTGCTGCTCAGGTGCAGTCGCCACTTCCCGGTACATTTTATCAATATATAGATGTGCTGCTTCCGGGAATTCCCGTTTAAACTGCTTTCTCAGCTTTTCGCCGGATTCATCTGCATCCACCAGAATATAGACATCGCGATCAAATAATTCGTCGATCAATTCATCCAGGCGGGTTATGCTGATTGTCCCGTTCGTACAAATGATTTCAACAGGCTCCTTAATAATGCTCTTCACCTTGCGCTTATCAGAAGTGCCCTCGACAATAATTACCTTTTCTATGTTTTCTGCATGCATATTCATCACCTGACGGGAGTTGATATTTTTACTTTACCTTATTCTATGTTCGGCAAAATGGTGTTGAACTCCTGCCTTGCTTTAGGAAAACGGGCATTCCCTCACTTGCTGAAAGCTGCCCTCCCTGCGTTAAGCCTTATCAAAATCCGCCCATAAAAGAGCCGGCAAATCCTTATTTACCCTTTTTTCTGCAAAAAAAACAGCGGCAATGCCCGCTGTTCTTTAGCACCAGCCGCCTTCATCACAGTCCGTATAACGGGCTTCCGGCTGCTCTGTTGAAGTAATATGCTGGTAAATTTTCTGTTCATTCTGCTCGAAATGATGGCCAAGGGTAAATGAAGCACCTTCAGGCATCGGCGCTTCCCCGATCATCTCATTCCCAAGATAAAGCTCCAGCTTCCCGTCCTTCAGCCTTCCTGTAACCCGATCGGTAATATCGATCTTTTGCTGTTTCAGTGTCATTAGAATCCCACCCTTTTTGCTTTCTTAACAATAGAATGCCCTTCTAGCTGAAAGTAACTATGGGAAATTAATTACATTGTGTGAGGGATAGAAAAACCGGAAAGAAAAAGCATAAAAGCGCCTGTAACAGGCGCTTATCTTTTAATCTTCGTTGGTCATCTCTTCATATTGTTCAGCAGTCATCAGCTTGTCCACTTCGCTGCTGTCTGCAGGCTCAACAACGACCATCCAGGCCTTTTCATAAGGAGATTCATTTACAAATTCAGGGCTGTCATTCAGCTCTTCGTTGATTTCAACCACCTTGCCGCTGATTGGAGCATATAATTCAGATACAGTCTTTACAGACTCAACGCTTCCAAAAGGTTCATTCACCGTGATGCTGTCCCCGACTTCAGGAAGCTCAACGAAAACGATGTCCCCGAGTTCTGATTGGGCAAAATCGGTAATGCCGACCCGTACTTTTTCTCCTTCAACTTTAACCCATTCATGTTCTTCTGAGTAACGCAATTCCTTAGGTATGCTGCTCACAATAATCCCTCCAAGATTCTAGTTCTTTACCGGGCTTAAGCCTTGCTATAAAGGAAATAGCAGATGATGCCTTAAAGCCATGTTTTAGCAAAATCCTCTTCTCTGAAACCGACTGTCGCTTTTTGGCCGTCGAATGCCAAAGGCCGCTTTATCAGCATACCGTCAGATGCAAGCAAGTCCAGCAGCTCCGTGTCGGACATGGCTTTCACCTTGTCCTTCAAACCAAGCTCCCTGTACTTCTGGCCGCTCGTATTAAAGAATTTTTTAATATCAAGGCAGCTTTTTCTATAAGCATCTTCAAGCTCAGTGCGTGAAGGAGGATTTTCGACAATATGTACTTCATGGTAAGGAACGCCGTTTTCTTCAAGCCATTTTTTGGCCTTGCGGCATGTCCCGCATTTAGGATACCAGTAAAAATTCAGCGCCAAATTCTGCACCACCCAATCGTTCTTATCCAAACTCACAGGTTAATCACCCATTTAATTGCATACTATCATATTTTCGGCAAAATTCATAACCTTGAGTTTTAAAAATTTCGTCAGATCGAGGGTGTTCAAAAACAGCAATTGCTCCTCCGGGTAGAGGAGCAATGCGTCTTTGCCATTTTAGTTCCAAAGATAATCGGATTTTACTTCCGATTACAGTACATAACGCTCAGCGTCAATCAGCTTCTCGGAAGCCTCGCGTTTTTTGGCGATAAGATTGATCGGTGTGTGGCGTGTGAATTTGCGGAGGGCAGAAAGCATCATGCGGAGTGCATCCCCGTTCTCTGCTGCAACCAAAGTCTCTTTTGCATCCTGTTCAATCTTATTGAATGCCTCCTGGCAGAAAATCTGCGTGTAAAGAAGCTTTTGCTTGCTCTTTTCAGCGCCGTCCTTGCTGATAGCCTTTTCAGTCCTGAGTACTGCCGACTCCATTGCATAGGCATTGGAAACAATGTCTGCAATATTCACAAGAATTTCCTGTTCTTTTTCAATGGCTTTGCCATACTTCTGGGCTGCGAGTCCTGCTGCAAGCAAGCCGATTTTCTTAGCATTCTTCACTAAATATTTTTCCTGTGCCAAAGGCTCATCACCAGGCTCCTCAGGCATCAGCATCATCAGCTCTTCCTGGAGCGCCTGAGCTTTCTGGAATAAAGGCAGCTCTCCTTTGAAAGCTTTGCGCAGGTAAGTGCCAGGCACCAGAAGGCGGTTGATTTCATTTGTACCTTCAAAAATTCTGTTGATGCGGGAATCGCGGTAGATTCTTTCAATTTCATATTCAGCCATGAAACCATAGCCGCCGTGCAGCTGTACGCCTTCATCGGCAATATAGTCAAGAACTTCTGTGGCAAAGAACTTGTTCAGGGAGCACTCGATTGCGTACTCTGCAATAGAGTTGGCAACTTCTTTGCCGTTCTTCACTTCTTCATCTGAAAGCCTGCTCATCCGGTCCTCGAACAATCCGACAGTACGGTAGACAGAGCTCTCAGCCGCGTACAGCTTTGCCGCCATATTGGCAAGCTTCTCTTTCGTAAGATTGAATTGGGAGATCGGCGTCTTGAACTGCTGGCGCTGATTGGTATATTGTACAGTAACTTCGTACGCGCGCTTTGAAGCTCCGACTGCTCCTACCCCAAGCTTGTAGCGGCCGATATTCAGGATGTTGAAGGCGATGATATGACCTTTTCCAAGTTCTCCCAGAAGATTTTCCTTCGGCACTTGTGCATCTTCAAGGATCAGCGTCCTTGTGGAAGAGCTCTTGATGCCCATTTTCTTTTCCTCAGGCCCTGTGGAAACGCCAGGATACTCTCTTTCAACGATGAAGGCGGAGAAATGCTCGCCATCCACTTTCGCATAGACAACAAACACATCGGCAAAGCCGGCATTGGTGATCCATTGCTTCTCGCCGTTCAGGACATAGTGCGTGCCTTCAGCGTTTAATTTTGCAGTCGTTTTTGCTCCAAGTGCATCTGATCCTGAGCCTGGTTCAGTAAGTGCATAGGCAGCAATCTTTTCGCCAGTCGCCAAAAGAGGCAGATATTTTTGCTTTTGTTCTTCATCTCCGAACAGAACGATTGGAAGCGATCCTATTCCGACATGGGCGCCGTGGGTGATTGAGAATCCGCCGGCACGGGACATTTTTTCAGCGATAAGAGCCGAGCTCACCTTATCAAGGCCAAGCCCGCCGTACTCTTCCGGCACATCTGCGCCAAGGAGCCCAAGGTCCCCTGCCTGCTTCAGCAGTTTGACTGAGCGGTCGAATTCATGGTTCTCCAGGTGTTCAACCTGCGGGACTACTTCATTTACCACATAATCCTCAGTTGTCTTGGCAATCATTTTCTGCTCATCAGTATAATCCTCCGGTGTAAACACACGGTCATAAGATACATCTTCAATAAGGAAGCTTCCGCCTTTGATTACGTTTTCTGTTTGGTTAGACATCTTTTTTCCTCCATTCAATTGAAGGAGCGCTGGCTCCGGTTTTATATTAGGCTAAGTTAAACATTGCTGCTGATTTTGAGCTTTTTTCAGCTGTGCTGAAATGAGTGCGTAACAGAGTTTCACACAAATGCCCAAAATCAGCATAGAACACTAACAGAGCCCTTTTATTAAAAATTACCTTTTAAATATGATAGATGGCATTTAGAGAAGCTCGAATACCCCGGCTGCACCCATGCCGCCGCCGATGCACATTGTGACAACCCCGAACTGCTGGTTGCGGCGCTTCATTTCGTGCAGGAGCGTCAGAGTCAACTTTGCACCTGTACAGCCAAGCGGATGCCCCAGGGCGATCGCTCCGCCGTTTACATTCACTTTATCCTCATCAAGGCCAAGCTCCCTGATGATCTGGATTGATTGTGAAGCAAATGCTTCATTCAGTTCGAACAGGCCGATATCAGACAGCTCCAGGCCGGCAAGCTTCAATGCTTTAGGAATAGCTACAATCGGCCCGATCCCCATCACTTCAGGAGGCACACCGCCAACAGCAAAGCTTCTGAACTTGGCCATCGGTTTCAGGCTGAGCGAGTCTGCTTTCTCCCGGTCCATCACCATGACCGCTGCAGCGCCGTCACTTGTCTGCGAGGAATTCCCCGCCGTGACAGAGCCTGTGACAGAGAACGCCGGACGCAGCTTGCCGAGTGTATCGACCGTTGAATCAGGGCGCACTCCCTCATCTGTAGTGAATTGAACGTTTTTCTCAACAAGCTTATTGTCTTTCCCGACTGAACGGAAAGTTACATCAACAGGCACAATTTCATCCTGGAACTTGCCTTCCTGGATCGCTTTTGCCGCTCTTTGATGGCTCCGGACCGCGAATGCATCCTGGTCTTCACGGCTGATGCCGTATTTTTTGGCCACTTCTTCTGCCGTATGCCCCATGCCCATATAATATTCAGGCGCACTTTCCGCGAGCTTTGCATTCGGGCGGACCACATGGCCCATCATCGGCACAAGGCTCATTGATTCAGCTCCGCCTGCGATGACAGTGTCCGCACTGCCTACCATGATTTTTTCAGCAGCATAAGCAATGGTCTGCAGGCCAGAAGAACAATAACGGTTGACTGTTACTGCCGGCACTGTATGAGGCAGCCCTGCAAGCGCCCCGATATTGCGGGCCATATTCAGCCCCTGCTCAGCCTCCGGCATGGCACAGCCGATAATCAAGTCATCAATATTCCCTTCATAGCCTCCGGCCCGCCTTAAGGTTTCTTTTACAGCCAGTGCCCCCAAATCATCTGGACGGACATGGGCAAGCGTCCCTTTTTTCGCCTTGCCGACGGGCGTCCTGGCACCAGCAACAATAACTGCTTCTCTCATCGTTCATTCCCTCTCTTTCTATGGATGTTCGAGATTTAATCTATCAATCTGCCAATATGTCAGTTGCGCAATGGCTTTCCTTTAACAAGCATATGCTGCATGCGCTGCTGGGATTTCGGCTGCGCTACGAGGCTGAGGAAAGCTTCTCTTTCCAGATCCAGAAGATACTGCTCATCAACTTCTGTCCCGTATGGCACCTTGCCGCCGGCAATGACATACGCCAGTTTTTGGGCAATTTTTAAATCATGTTCAGAAATAAAGCCTGAGTACAGCATCGCCTGTGCTCCAAGGAGAAGTGTCGCATATCCCGTTTCGCCGACTACCGGAACCTTCTTCCTGACCGGAGGCGTATAGCCCTGTTCATGGAGAGCAAGGACCGCCTGCTTCGCATCATACAGCTGATGGTCTCCGTTCACGCTGATTCCGTCTGCAGCTCCCAGGAAGTTATTTTCCCTTGCTTCCTCCCCTGAAGTCGATACCTTAGCCATAGCAATGCTTTCAAATACTTTGTTGGCCACTTTTTGCAGATCAAACTCCACTCCGTTTGGCATGCCTTCAAGATGCTTGATATACAGCTCCTTGTTGCCGCCTCCGCCAGGGATGAGGCCGACGCCAGCTTCCACAAGCCCCATGTATGTTTCCATTGAAGCCTGGATATGTGCTGCCGGCAGGCATATCTCTGCGCCGCCGCCAAGCGTCATGGCAAATGGCGCAGCTACTACCGGCTTGGTGCTGTACTTGATTTTCATCATAGCCTGCTGGAAGTGGCGGACAACCATATCAAGTTCAAAGACATTATCATCCTGCGCCTCCATCAGGATCATCGCCAGGTTGGCACCCACGGAGAAATTCTTGCCCTGGTTGCCGATTACAAGGCCTTTATAGTTCTTTTCAACTTCATCAACAGCAAAATTAATCATCTGGATGATATCAAGACCGATGGCATTGCTTTGTGAATGGAATTCAAGAAGGGCAACTCCGTCTCCAAGATCCAATAGGCTAGCGCCTGTATTTTTCCTGATGACTCCCTTTTGTTTTTTAAGCTTCTTTATATTGATATTCTTTGGGTTTTCTTCTTCAGGTACATATTCGCCGTTTTTATAGAAGAAGATATCTCCGTTTTCTTCCTTATAGAAGGATGTGTGTCCATTGGAGAGCATTTCCTTAATCCATGCAGGGACTTCCTTGCCCTCTGCCTCCATTTTGCCGACTGATTTCTCGAGGCCGATGCTATCCCAGGTTTCGAACGGGCCCATCTGCCAGCCAAAGCCCCATTTCATTGCTTTATCAATGCTTGTGACATCATCTGCAATTTCGCCTAGCAGCTCAGCTGAGTACAGCAGCGCCGGGCTGAGGATATTCCAGAGAAGCTGGCCAGCTTTATCATCCGCGTATACAAGCGCTTTCAATTTGTTAGCCAATCCTTTTTCCTGCTTGCTCATTTCAACCGAAGCAGCTTTCAGCTTTTGGCGCGGCCCGTACTCAAGCGTGTCCGGATTGAGTTCAAGGATTTCTTTTCCTTCCTTCTTAAAGAACCCTTGCCCGGATTTGCTGCCAAGCCAGCCATTCTCAAGCATCTGCTTCATGAATGCCGGCACTTCAAAGGCCTCTTTTTCCTTGCCGTCCACCTGCTCATATACGTTGTTCGCCACGTGGATGAAAGTATCAAGCCCAACAACATCCAGCGTCCGGAAAGTCGCGCTTTTCGGCCTGCCGATCAGAGGTCCTGTCACAGAGTCTACCTCTCCTACACTATAGCCGCCCTTCAGCATTTCCTGTACAGTGATCAGAAGCCCGTAGGTCCCGATGCGGTTTCCGATGAAATTCGGTGTATCCTTTGCTTCAACAACGCCTTTGCCCAGTACATCTTCACCAAACTTCTTCATGAAAGAAAGGACTTCAGCTGATGTCGTTTTGGCAGGGATCACTTCCAGCAGCTTCAGATAGCGCGGCGGATTGAAAAAGTGGGTGCCGATAAAATGCTTTTGGAAATCATCGGATCTTCCTTCAGCCATGCTGTTCACGGAGATTCCGGAAGTGTTGGAGCTGATGATGCTGCCAGGCTTCCGGAACTGGTCAACCTTCGCAAATACCTGCTTTTTTATGTCCAGATTTTCGACGACTACTTCGATAATCCAATCTACATCTTTCAAACGTTCCATATCATCTTCAAAATTGCCGGCTTCAAGCAGAGCAAGGCTTTTTTTGGATGTGAGCGGAGCCGGCTTTTGCTTGAGAAGCTTTTGCAGCGCTCCCTGGCTGATCCTGTTGCGGACCGCCTTATCCTCCAATGTAAGGCCCTTCTTCTGTTCAGCCTCGTTTAATTCGCGAGGCACAATATCCAGCAGCAATGTCGGGATGCCAATGTTAGCCAAATGTGCAGCAATTCCTGAGCCCATCACACCGGAGCCTAATACTGCTGCCTTCTTAATTTGTTGGATCAATTTTGTTTCCCCCTTTGACACTTTTGAATGAACACTCATTCATTTTCTTGTTAAAAAAAATGGCAGAGAATGAGTACTGTTAGTTATTACTATAAGATATTTCTGAAATTTTCGCAATATTTAGGAGTGAAATTTATTAAAATTTACAATGTCTGGCTTATAGTGAATATCTTTGAATGGACAACCTAGTATGGAGGCTCCCCAAAAGGTGAACGGCGCTTTATAGGCAAATGCAGTTTTTTGGGCGGGCAATCCCCGACTAATTTTGATTGGCAGGCAGGAGGTGAGCAGGATGAAGCATAAGAAAAACCCTTCAAAAGCAGGCGTGAGCGCAGCCAGTGTAAAAGGCGACGCAGGCCCGACAGTTGAACGCGACGGCGGAGGCAAGAGAAACAGCCAAAATAATCAGTATAAGAAGTAAGAATTGATGCAGGGGAGCGGGAGGCCGCTCTCTTTTTTGTGATTGTTTGGGGGGATTGTGGGATGGCGACGTGGAAATTAGGGGAGAGTTGGGGGATCAGGGGGTTTGAGGAGGGGTTGGCGGGGGCTTGGGTGGGTTGTATTTGCGGATATTAGCAACTTTTAGGATTTATTAGCAAGTTTGGTGGTTTATTAGCAACTTTTCTGTTTTATTAGCAACTTCTGGATTTTATTAGCAACTTTAAGCTTTTATTAGCAACTGGCCGCTTTCAGCCACTATTACTAAGCGGCCTGCCGGTATGTGGGGACTTTCTCCTTGCACAAGGGCAGTCAACCGACGGATCCGGCCTCCTTTATTTGCGAGATTTCCGATTTATTTGCGTGTTTCAGTTTTTATTTGCGACTTTCTGATTATATTTGCGGCTCACAATTTTTATTTGCGACTTCTACATTATATTTGCGACTCTCCCATCGACACCACCAGCCAGCTCCACATCAAAACATCAAAACATCAAAAAAGCCCAGCAGATCCCCCGCTGGGCCTTGCATACCTATTTCTTAACCATACCCTTCAGCACGAATGCCACGTTGGCCGGGCGTTCTGCGAGCCTGCGCATGAAATAGCCGTACCAGTCTGTTCCATAAGGGACATATACCCTCATTTTATAGCCTTCATTGGCCAGCTCCAGCTGCCGTTCATTGCGGATGCCATAGAGCATCTGGAATTCAAATTGGCTGTTCGGGATGTTATGTTCCCTGACAAGCTGCTTTGTATAGTCGATAATGGCATCATCATGGGTGGCAACGGCTGTGTAGTTGCCGTTCAGGAGATGCATTTTAATGATTTTCTTGAAGTTTTCATCCACATCTTTCTTTTCCGGGAATGCAACTTCCGGGGATTCTTTATAAGCTCCCTTTACTAGCCTCAGGTTGGGCGAGTAGCTGTTAAGATCGTCCATATCTCTTTCTGTCCTGTACAGGTAAGCCTGGATGACTGTCCCGATATTGTCGTACTCCGATTTAAGCTGCTTGAAGATATCAAGTGTCTTCTGGCAGCGGGAGTAGTCTTCCATATCGATCGTGACAAACACGCCGTTTTTCTTGGCTGCTTCCAGGATGCGCCTCATATTCCCCATTACCACATCATCGGAAATATCCAGGCCCATGCTCGTCATTTTGAGCGACAGCTGTGAATTGATCCCTTCACGGCCGATTGCTTCGATTGCCAAAATTGAGTTATCCGCCATTTCCCTTGCTTCTGCCTCATTGTCCACGAATTCGCCCAAATAATCAATGGTCACCACTAGACCCTTGCTGTTAAGATCTTTAATTACGTTGACTGCCTGGCTGATCATTTCCCCCGCAACGAAGCGGCTTGCCCCAAAACGAAGGCCGTACTTCTTCGCAAGCTTTGTCAGCGATTTATTTTTGGATAAAAAGAGAAAAAAGTCCCTCATTACTTGTTCCATAATGGCTCCCCCTTGAAAACGCATACATTTTGGATAATTAAGCCCTGTCTTTCAGCGAAAATCCGGGCAGTGGCAAAGGATCATTATTCATGGATCACATTCAATTTTGTATATGGTCAATTTTCTGAAATGTGCCTTTGATAACCATAATTCTATCATCTTTCTCTTTATTGAATATAATTTTCCGTGAAATTTAGCGGAATTTGTCGGCAGCTGGCCAAACTCTGTTATTAGCTGTAATCCTGCTTTATTCCGGCCTCTGTTATATGCAGCCGTCTGCCATATATTCTGCTCTCCCTGCTTTTTCTTGTATAGCAAAGCTGCATAAAATAAAAGGACCTTCCTCCCTGGAAGATCCTTCATTAGCCGTTTCTGTTATTCTCTTCTTTCCGCTTGGCCTCATTAAGCTCCTTGATTTCCATGATCAGCTTCTTGACCGATTCCTTCGATTCCGGGCAGGTTCCATTCCAGTGGCGGGCAAGAGCAGGCATGGATTTTGCGATGTGATTATAAAGGATCCATACCTTCACCTTCTCGGTCATTTCCTCATTAGCTTCGCCGATAAGAAGTTCTGTGTATTTACTGTAAAGGCCTTCTATTTCTTCTTTGAATTTTGGATCCATATTAAACTCCCCTTTCACTCAGCCTGCATGACTTTGGGCAGGTGGTGCACCGCATTGAATCATCTATGAGATTTGAAAGGCAGCATGTCTTCCTCATCCTTGCCCCCTGCTCAGGCGAATGGTACTTTTTTAAAGGATTGTCCTTCATGCCAAAAAATTTTCCAGGCAGTCCCAGCAAACAGGCAAAATCATCCGCACCTCTTGCTTTCACTTCATCATTTTCATCAGCGAGGACTGATTCGTAGAGCCAATAGATATAAACGGCTATGTTTTCCCACAAAATATATCTGGAGACTCCGGCAGCTTTAGACACTCTTTCCAGCAGAATTTGCATATGTTCTGAGAATAAAGCTCTAAAACAGTCTTCCCGCCCTTTTTTGTGCGGTTCAGACTCCGTTTGAACAGATCCTGTATTCATCAGATAAAA
Source organism: Bacillus infantis (assembly GCF_020171945.1). Taxonomy (GTDB): domain Bacteria; phylum Bacillota; class Bacilli; order Bacillales; family Cytobacillaceae; genus Bacillus_AB; species Bacillus_AB infantis_A. The sequence goes on from NZ_JAIVAP010000015.1 coordinate 105,893, forward strand.
GCCTGGTAGCCACATGCCATTTTTATAGGCCGATACCACAGTGATATTGGCAACTGAAACATCAAGCCTGCAATTTCCGGCCGTAAAGCTGTATAAATAGATTACTGCCAGGAAGCTATATCTTTTAATAAAAAGTGAACCTGCGGCAGGAATGGGTGCATCAAGTTCTTTCGCAACCCTGTTCAGATATTTTTCCATTTCCCCTGGCAGCAGAAGATGCCCTGTGTTTACCGAGAGAGGGTCATCGTTTTCCTCCAGGACAAGGCGGAAGTCTTCAAGCCTGCGTAAAGCCTGGGCTGTTTCAGACACTGGCTGCCTCAGGCTTCTTCAGGATGCATCTGCCTTTCCCGTACGGGATGCACAATGGCGTGCCGAAAAGCGGATCCATCGTGACCTCGCATTCCATTCCGAACACATTGCGGACAAGGCTGCAATTGATGACGAACTCGGGCTTGCCCTGGGCAAAAATTTCTTTGTCCTTGATTGCTACTATATTATGGGCATAGCGGCAGGCAAGATTTAAGTCATGCAGCACCATCAGGATTGTCCTGTTCTCCCTCTCGTTAAGTTCGAACAGCAGATCAAGAATTTCAATTTGATGGGTCATATCCAAATATGTCGTGGGCTCATCCAGGAGGATGATATCGGTATCCTGGGCAAGGGTCATGGCGATCCAAGCCCTCTGCCTCTGGCCGCCGGACAAGGAATCGACTGTACGGTCCTTCAGGTGCTCGATCCCTGTTGCAGAAAGCGCTTCGTTCACTTTTGTTTCATCTTCTTCGGTCCATTGCTTCAGCCATGTCTGATGAGGATATCTCCCCTGTTTCACAAGCTGCAGGACTGTCAGCCCTTCTGGTGCAGATGGCGATTGCGGAAGTATGGCCATCCTTCTGGCTACATCCTTTGTGGACAGCTTGGAGATGGCTTTTCCTTCAAGCAGGATTGAACCCGATTTCGGCTTCAGAAGCCTTGCGATCGAGCGCAGCAGCGTCGATTTCCCGCAGCCGTTCCCTCCGATGAATACTGTGATTTCCCCCTTTGGGATTTCCAGCTCCAGTTCATTTATGATAATGGTGTCCCCATATGAAAGTGTCAGCTCTTTTGTTGAAATAGCCTGCCCGGCTGTCATAGCGCTCTCTCCTTTTTTATCTATTCATCCAATGGCTGATATTCTTATATGCTATCCATTTCGGGTTTTAAATAATAAGTAAATAAAATACGGCGCCCCGATGCTGGCAGTAAACACACCTGCCGGAATTTCAAGGGGCGAGAACAGTGTCCTGCCGATCAGATCGGCTGCCATTACAAGTATGCCGCCAATCAGGCCGGCAGTCGGCAGCAGGGCACCGAAAGATGATCCGACGAGCCTCCTTGCGATATGGGGAGCCATGAGCCCGACAAATCCAATCCCTCCGGCAAATGCAACAGAGCCGCCGATCAGGCCTGTGCTGAGCATCAGCATGATGAATCTGTGGCGCTGCACTGCTCCGCCGATCCCGGTGGCCACATCATCCCCAAGCTCCTGGATGTTCAGGTTGCGGGCAAAAATCATGGCCAGTGCGGATAATAGGATGATCCATGGGACAATTATTTTGACATTATCCCAATTTGATCCGTGGACAGTGCCCGTGATCCATATATTGGCCTGTGAAGCCTGATGGATGGGGCCAAGGATCATCATCAGATTAGTAAGCGCCTGGGTGAGGGTGGATATCCCTATTCCAATCAGCACAAGCCTGATTGGTGATGATCCATTTTTCCATGCCAGAAGATAGACAAGGAAAGCAATGGCTGCAGCGCCTGCGAAAGCGGCAACAGGCATCCATTCTATACTTACGGTCAAGGCATTATTATCATCACTGAATATCGCCAGGAAAGCCACAACGGCGACAGATGCGCCTCCGGTGATCCCGATGATGTCAGGTGAAGCAAGCGGGTTCCTGATCATCCCCTGAAGAATGCCCCCGGCAATGGCAAGACCTATTCCCACCATAAGAGCAACAATAATTCTTGGCAGGCGGAAGTTCTTGATAACCAGCTGCTCCATATTCGTCCCTCCGCCAAAAAGGACCTGCAGTACTTTGAGCGGATTTATTTTCATCTCCCCCGTGCCTGTGCTGAAAAGAAAGACAAGGAAAGCAGCGGCAGCGAGAATGATTATGGTAAAAAGAGATTTACGGTCAGCCAGGAAGGATATCCTGCCCTTGAAGATCCTGAAATTAATATACTTGGACATCAGCTGCCAAACCCCCTTCTAGCGATATAAACAAAGAACGGGGTGCCGATGATGGCGGTCATGACGCCGACAGGGACTTCCTGCGGCATGATGATGTACCTGGCAGATATATCTGCGGCTACAAGAAGGATTCCCCCCATAATGGCTGAAAATGGAATTACCCATCGGTGGTCGATTCCCACCACTGCCCTTGCCAGGTGAGGGATGACAATGCCGACAAAAACAATCGGACCCGCTACAGCAACAGCGCCGCCAGCCAAAAGGATGATCGCGGCACCAGCGAAGAGCTTCGTCCAGCCTGTGCGAAGGCCCAGCCCCTTGGCAACATCTTCGCCCATTGATATGACATTCAGCTTTTTCGCGAGGAGCAGGGACCCAATCCAGCCTGCCGCAAAGTATGGCAGTACAGCTGTGAGAGACTCCAGCTTCCTTCCTGAAACTGAACCTGCAAGCCAAAAGAGCACCTGTTCCAATGCCGCTTCATTGACCACAAGCATCCCTTGGGTGAAGGCTGAAAACATGGCACTCATTGCGGCGCCTGCCAGCGTCAGCTTCATAGGAGTAAGCCCCTCACGCCCGACAGAGCCAATTCCATACACAGCTGCAGCGGCTGCAGCTGCTCCTGCAAAAGAGATCCAGGTGTACGCCTGGAGGCTTGAGACGGAGAACACAGATACAGCCAGCACGACTGCAAAGCCGGCGCCTGCATTCACTCCAAAAACGCTCGGCGATGCGAGCGGATTCTTTGTCAGCGTCTGCATGAGCGCACCGGCAATCGCCAGGCTTGCTCCTGTAGCAGCACCTATCAGCGCCCGCGGAAGGCGGACTGATTGGAGAATAATATGTTCATTAGATCCATCGAATGCCGAAAAAGCTTCGAAGGCCATTTTCCAGGTAGTATCTGTATAGCCATACACTATGCTGGCACACATTAGTAATAGAAGTATCAGTATTGAAATAAACAGCCCCAGCCATTTATGTCCTGTTTTTTTTAATAGCATCCTGCGTAAACCTTTCTGCACTCTTTTATAAAACAAATGACAGCTTTTCTATATTAATAAGTCTAGGGGAATCGGCATACTCTGTCAATGAGTTTGAGAATCATTTTCATTAACCTGTTGACAGTTTGAACGCTTTCATTTTATGATAAGAAAGTCATTGAAAATGATTATCAATTAATCACATTTAGGAGGATACATAGTATGAAGTTGAGCAAAATTTATCTTGGCCTGTTTTCACTTATAGCCATCCTGATGCTGGCTGCCTGCGGAGGCGCTGACGAGGATAAAGCGGCAGACAGCAAAGATTCATCATCCGGAAGCAGCGAAGATACAAGCTACACAGTAGAACATGCAATGGGAACAGAAACTTTAGAAAAAACACCTGAAAAAATTGTCATCTTGACAAACGAAGGCACTGAGGCACTTCTCGCCATGGGCGTCACTCCTGTTGGGGCTGTTCAGTCCTGGACAGGTGATCCTTGGTATGACCACATTTCAGACCAAATGAAAGATGTCCAGGTTGTCGGACTTGAAAGTGAAGTGAATGTGGAAGCAATCGCAGCTCTTGAGCCGGACTTGATCATCGGAAACAAGATGCGCCAGGAAAAAATTTATGATCAGCTGAAGTCCATTGCCCCGACCGTTTTTGCGGAAACATTGCGCGGCAATTGGAAGGAAAACTTCGAACTTTATGCTAAAGCTATCAATAAAGAGGAAGAAGGCAAGCAGGTCATTGCCGATTATGATCAGCGCATTACAGATATAAAGGAAAAGCTTGGCGATGATGTAAATAAAGAAATCTCAATGGTCCGCTTCATGGCCGGAGATGTCCGCATCTATCATAAAGATTCTTTCTCAGGCGTCATTCTTGACCAGATCGGTTTTGCCCGCCCTGAAAGCCAGGATGTTGATGATTTTGCCGAGAAGAATGCCACCAAAGAACGAATTCCTGCCATGGACGGAGACGCTCTCTTCTACTTCACCTATGAAGAAGGGGACGGCGAAGCAACAGATGTGGAAAAAGAATGGATTGAAGACCCGCTCTTCAAAAATCTTGAAGTTGCTAAGGCAGGAAATGTATACAAAGTGGATGATACCATCTGGAATACAGCAGGCGGTGTCCTTGCAGCCAATCTCATGCTTGATGATATTGAAAAATTCATGATTAAATAAGGAGTTTCTGCTTAACAGAAGCCCCCTCTTCTATATAGCAGCCAAAAGGATCCGGAAACGGATCCTTTCAGACTGTAGACAAACTCGAAGAAATTCGGGTTTGCCTACAGTCTATTTTTTTATAAAATATAAGATATACCAATGCTTGAGGTGAAAAAAATGCTGACTAAGAATAATTCAATCCAA
>NZ_JAIVAP010000016.1 GCF_020171945.1 Bacillus infantis
CAGGCCGCTGGCAAGGGCCCTGTACTCCCAGACCGAAATTGGCAGCACCATACCTTTATTGAGACTGAGCCAAGGGGTCTGACCCCCTGGCTCCCCAATGCAGGAGATTTTATCTTTGGGTCGAATAGTATTATGTATGAGCCGGGGACTTACGTGGCTGAATGGCCTGTCCCTGCAGTTAAAGAATGGAGGTGCCGAATGCCTAGACAATCTAGGAAGAAGAGTGTGACCGGCATATATCATGTAATGTTAAGGGGGATCAATAAGCAGACAATTTTTGAAGAAGATGAAGATAGGAGGCGATTTATTTATACGGTATTGAGATATAAAAAGGAATATGAATTCGATCTTTTCGCTTACTGCCTTATGGATAACCACGTTCATCTGCTGCTGAAAGAAAAAGAAATAGCACTATCAGATATAATCAAAAACCTCAGCTCAAGCTATGTTTATTGGTATAACACCAAATACGATCGCTGCGGCCACCTGTTCCAGGGCAGGTTCCGAAGTGAAAATGTTGAAACCACACCATATTTCCTCAAAGTAGTCCGCTACATTCACCAAAACCCTCTGAAAGCTGGTCTGGCCAGGACAGCGTTCTCCAGTAAATGGACCAGTATCCATGAATATACTTCTCCATCAAGCCCATTAAACACCGCGGCTGTCCTTAAGCTATTCTCCAAAAACAAAGACGAATCCATAATCTTATTCAAAGAATACATGAATGCACTAAACCAGGATGAATGCCTGGAGGACATTCCATCTTCACGTAAAACGGATGAACAACTGATCAGCTATATGCGTGAAATCGGAATTCATCATACCAGTATGCTGCAGCAAATGAACAAACCACAGCGAAATACGATTTTAAAAAAGTTAAGAAAACTAGAAGGAGTCTCGGACAGACAATTATCAAGAGTTACGGGGGTATCGAGAAGCATCATTCAGAGATTGGATTGAAGCCGCAGACAGGTCCCGTGGCTCATTTGGGAAAAGTGGGCCAGGGGGTCTGACCCCATGGCACCTCCTGAAAAGTAGGCCAGGGGGTCTGACCCCGTGGTTCCTCCTGAAAAGGGGGCCAGACTCCGTGGCTTCCCCGAAAAGTGGGCCAAGGGACCTGACCCCCCGGCCCAAAACGAGCCAAGGGACCCGACCCCCTGGCCCGCCCAATTTCCCCTTTGATTTTTCCCAATCCTTGTCATATAATAAAAACTAAATAAGGATGATAATCATTATCAACTGTGTGATGCTGATAATAGAAACAGAGAATTAAGAGGATTAGCTATGAAACTATGGGTTTTGACTATTGCAGCTTTTGTTTTGTCTGGTGTGTCGCTTTTTATTGGGGCGATTGATATCAGGGTCAGTGATTTGCTTGATTGGGAGTCGGATGAGGCGCAGATTTTCCTGATCAGCCGGGTGCCGCGTTTGATGGCGATTATTCTGGCTGGGGCGGGGATGAGTATTGCCGGTCTGATTATGCAGTCTTTGAGCCGGAATAAGTTTGTGTCGCCGACGACGGCCGGTACGCTGGATGCAGCGAAGCTGGGGATTTTGATTTCGATGCTGTTTTTTACGAATGTGACGTATACGCAGCAGGTGCTTTTCAGCTTTGCGTTTGCTTTGGCGGGGACATTTGTTTTCATGCAGATTCTTGACCGGGTGAAGTTTAAGGATGTTATCTTTGTGCCGCTGATCGGGATTATGTATGGTAATATTTTATCCTCGATCACGACGTTTTTTGCTTATGAGGCAGACCTTCTCCAGAATATTTCTTCCTGGCTGATGGGGAGCTTCACGTTAGTGATTTCAGGCCGTTATGAGCTTTTATACATAAGTGTTCCAGCGGTGATTCTGGCGTATATTTACGCGAATAAGTTCACGGTGGCAGGCATGGGCGAGGATTTTGCGAAGAATCTGGGCTTGAGCTATAAGGTTGTGCTGAACCTGGGACTGATCCTGGTTGCTATCATTTCTACAACTGTCGTGCTGACAGTCGGTGTCATTCCGTTCCTGGGATTGATTGTGCCGAATATCGTTTCGCTTTATCTGGGCGATAATTTGCGCAAGTCCATCCCGCATACCGCTTTATTGGGGATTGTTTTCCTGCTCATTTGCGACATCATCGGGCGGATTGTGATCCATCCATACGAGATTCCGGTCAATGTAACAGTGGCAGTAATCGGCAGTGCGATCTTCTTAATTATGCTGTTTAGGGGGAGAGCATATGCGAAAAAATAGTACGAAGCTGATATTCCTTGCCGTGCTGGCCATTATTAGTATATTATTCTATGCTTTTTACGATATAAAAGGCGGCTTTGACTACGCCTTCCCAAGGCGGATGATGAAAATAGCCGCGATGGTGATAACCGGAACCGCGATTGCGTATTCGACCGTTGTGTTCCAGACGATCACCCATAACCGCATCCTGACGCCTTCGATGATGGGGCTTGGCTCCATGTATGAAGTGGTGCAGACCCTGATCTACTTTTTCGGCGGATCGATGTCTGTCTGGGTGCTGAATAAATATTTGAATTTCGGTACTGCGATTTTCGCGATGGTCCTGTTTGCGCTCCTGCTTTACCGCTTCTTATTCAGGGCTGATAAGTATCCTATTTATCTGCTATTGCTGATCGGGATGATCATCGGGACGCTGCTCGGCAGCCTTGTGACCTTCTTGCAGGTTATCATCGATCCGGTCGAATATTTGAGTCTTCAAAGCCGCTTGTTTGCGACTTTTACCAATGTGAAATCTGATTTATTAATGATTGCGGCCGGCATCCTGCTTGTGGCGTTCATTTACGGGTTCCGCATCATGGGCCAGCTGGATGTGATGTCGCTTGGACGCGACAATGCGATGAATCTTGGCATCAATTATGACCGCATGGTGATGAATATTCTGATCCTGTCGTCTGTGCTGATTGCCACTTCGACCGCATTGGTGGGGCCGATTACGTTCTTTGGGCTTATTGTAGCTAATCTGTCTTATCAATTTCTGGTAACCTATAAGCACTCTATTCTGATATTGGGAGCCAGCCTGATCAGTGTCATTGCCCTGGTCGGGGGGCAGTTCCTTGTGGAACATATTTTTGAACTGCGCACCACATTAAGTGTGATTATCAATTTTGTCGGCGGTATTTACTTCATTTACTTATTATTAAAAGAAAGCAGGTCAGCAGGATGATAGAAATCAAGGGTCTCACAAAGCATTTTGGCAAAAAGCCTGTTGTGGAGGATGTGTCGGTCACAATCGAGCCGGGGACGATTACGTCATTCATCGGGCCGAATGGTGCCGGGAAGTCGACGCTTCTTTCGATGGTAAGCCGTCTATTGGATTCAGATACAGGTGAAGTTCTGCTGGATAAAAACAATATTAAGAAATGGAAGTCAAATGGATTCGCCAAACGCGTATCCATTTTGAAGCAGTCCAATTATATCAATGTCCGTTTGACCGTGCGCGAGCTGGTTTCGTTTGGCCGTTATCCGTATTCAAAAGGCCGCTTGACAGCGGAGGATGAAAAACTTGTTGAGCAGGCGCTGGAATATATGAATCTGCTGGAAATGCAGGATCAGTTTCTGGATGAACTGTCAGGCGGGCAGAAGCAGCGTGCGTTCATTGCCATGGTCATTGCCCAGGATACGGATTATATTTTGCTTGATGAGCCGCTCAATAACCTTGATATGAAGCACTCTGTCCAGATTATGAAAATTTTGCGCAGGCTCGTTGATGAGCTTGGCAAAACGGTTGTCATTGTGCTGCATGATATTAACTTTGCGTCTGTGTATTCGGACCGCATTGTGGCTTTGAAAAATGGGAAGCTCGTGAAGAACGGGAAGACCCATGAGATTATTAATTCCGATGCGTTGCGCGAGATTTACGATATGGACATTCCTATTCAGGAGCAGAATGGATGCCGCATCTGTGTTTATTTTAATTCGCATGCTTGAAAAATTTATGGGCAGTCTCTGCAAAATAGTCTACTAGAAGGCTGTTTTGCGGCGATTGTCTTTTTTTTACAAAAAATCAAAATTATTTATAAATCCAGTTGACTTTGAGATTTACCGGCTCTATAATGAGAATTGTTATCAGTGATAATGATTATCATCATCAAATACCAAATACATAGCAAGGGGAGAAAGACAGATGAAAAAATGGAAAATCGCGAGTGCGCTACTAGCAGCTTCACTCATGCTTGCAGCATGTGGATCCGATGAGGAAGCTTCAGGGGAAAAAGAAGTAAAGCCTGCAGCTGAGCAGACTTCTGCGGCAGCAGAGGAGCAGAATGGTGCTTACCCGATGACGGTATCTCCGACAGTAGCTTCTGTCGAAGGGGAAGAGGGCGCTGAGCCGTACAGCTTTGAAGATATAACATTCGAAGAGATGCCGGAAAACATCGTTGTCTTTGATTACGGTTTCCTGGATACATTGGATGCACTCGGTGTTGAAGGAATTACAGGCGTGGCAAAAGACTCTTCATTGCCGGATCAGCTTGAAAAATATTCTTCTGATGAATATGCAAGTGTCGGCAGCTTAAAAGAGCCGCTCCTTGAAGATGTTGCCGAGCTTGACCCGGATGTCATTTTCATCTCAGGACGCCAATCACCATTCTATGAAGAGCTGAGTGAAATTGCACCTGTCGTATTTGTTGGAACTTCACAGGAAGACTATTGGGGCACATTCCAGTCATCAGTTGATCTTGCTGCTAAAATGTTCGGCAAAGAAGCTGAAGCAGAAGAATATATGGCTAAGATCGATACAGCTTTAGAGGAAGTCAAAACGCTGTCTGGAAACTATGAAACATCTTTAGTGACCATGTATAACGAAGGGAAATTGTCCGGATTTGCTACAAACTCCCGTTACGGCTACATCTATGATCAATATGGCTTCAAGCCGGTAACAGAAGATATCGAAGCTTCATCCCACGGCTCAAACTTTGGTTTCGAAGCACTATTGGAATTTGATCCGCAGGTAATATTCGTCATCGACCGTACAGCAGCAATAGGCGACAAATCTAATATCGATAAGGATATGGAAAACGACATCGTCAAGAAAACAGAAGCATACAAAAACAAGAAAATCGTATACCTCGATGGCCCGCTTTGGTACCTGAGCGGCGGCGGACTGCAGTCTGAACTTGCAAAGATTGAAGAGATTCTGGCTGAGTTGAAATAAAAGTGAGCCAAAGGGTCGGGTCCCTTGGCTCTTTCTGAGATTGTGCCAGGGTGTCGGGTCCGTTGGCTCTTTTTGAGACTGAGCCAGGGGGACAGGTCCCTTGGCTCTTTTTTGAAACTGGGCCAGGGGACCTGTCCCCTCGGCACATAAGGATGAGCCAAGGGGACAGGTACCGTGGCACATTTTGAGACTGGGCCGAGGGGTCTGTCCCTGTGGCTCTGCTAATACTTTTTGGAGGGATTATCATGTTTGTACAAATACGCAAATGGACATTGACAGAAGGAAATGCTGATAAGATTCTTGATCGTTTTCAAAAGAAGCCGGGTGAAGGGCCATCGCTGATTGAGCAGCGAGAAGGATTCATAGGCCGTGAGCTGATGGTGAAGAATGGACGCCGCGGAGAAGAAGAGGTAGTGATGATCATCCGCTGGGAATCTGAAGAGGCATGGAAGGCATGGGAGAAGAGTCCGGAGCATATTGCGGGGCATAGGAATAAGATTAAAGAGAATGGCGGGAAGCCGCCGAAGCCTGAGTATGTGATTGAGATGGAGGTTGGGAATTATACGGTGGTTGAGTGAGAGCCAAGGGGTCTGTCCCCTTGGCTCCTACAAGGCTTTCTTTGAATTCTTACTGCTATACATATGGTGGTCAGCAATCCTGATCAGTTCAAGTAGATCTTTGCTCTGGTTTGGATAAATGGCTGAACCAATAGAAAGTGTAATAGGCATTTCTAATTCTTTAGAGAGATCTTTCATTTTATCTTCAAGTTTTTGAAGAGCGGTTTGCATCTCTGTGTCTTCATCGAATTGTCCAATGACCAGGAATTCATCTCCACCCCAGCGGGCGACAGCATCACGTTTTGTTGTTGTTGCAACAAGTGCTTTGCTGATTTTAGTTAAGATCATATCACCTTTTTGATGCCCGTATGTGTCATTAATTAATTTGAAGTTATCACAATCAACAATTGCTACATATAGTTTGCTGTCTGTTTTTTTCGTTAGATTGGATAATCTCTTAAAAGTGCTTAAAATATATCTTCGATTGTATGTACCTGTCAGTTCATCTTTTTCAGAATAAAATCTCACTTTGTCATACTGTTTGCCAGCCCAATAGCCAAACCAGATTAATAAGGGATATGTATACAAATCGAGCGGCTCTACTTCTCTATCACGGAGATAGTAATAGAGGATATATACGGAGTGAAATAATAACATGCTCAAACTTCCAATGATCTTACCAGTATGCTTCATTATCGCTCACCTTTATAGTTAAAAAGTCATGTTTTTATCATAACATGTGCTCACATTTAAATGTTATTTTAATATAGATATTTTTACATTTAAAGAAAGTTTTTCCTTTTATGATAATTTTTTATGGTACAGTGATATTTATAGGTAAAGATTCAGAGAATGGTGGGGAGTGCTATGAGAAAAGCAATTCTGATGGTTGTATACGGATCTATTATAATTTTTTCAGTTATTGCCCAGATCTCAGACAAATTCACCCAGTGGCTAAGCCCGAATGCGGTTTCTCTTATTGATGAAAGAATGAGCTTTACCTTTGGTCCAATGTTAATAAATTTCATAGTTGTATTCTTATTATGGAAAATCAAGACCCGAAAGAATTTGCTTCGCTTTTTGCTGCTATGTAATGCAGTGTTTTTCTTCTATTATATATACTATCAGTTTGGGGATATGGGGCTTGGGAGGTTTAGGTGAGCCAGGGGGACAGGCCCCATGGCTCTTTTTGAAACTGGGCCAGGGGACCTGTCCCCTTGGCTCAAAACGAGGGCTCTGTCCAACATTGAGGTGCTAAATGATTAAGTTAACAAGAAAGATACCAGGATATATTCTATGTCTCGTCTTTGGAATACTGCTGGGGGCAATAGCCAAGTATTTGGATACCGTCTCAGTTGATGGGCGCTGGGGGAACTATATCCTAAGCTATTCAGGGGATATTTTTACGAGGCTCGGCATTTGGGTGTTGATCGGGACCATTTTGGCTGCTTATAGTAAAACTCTATTAAGAGCGGCTGTGAATACGTTCCTGTTCTTTATCGGCATGCTGATAAGTTATTATGTGTACTCAGCCTATTTATTCGGATTTTTTCCAACGAGCTATTTTCTTATGTGGGGCAGTATAGCCATCGCATCTCCTTTCTTGGCTATTATTGTTTGGAAAGCTAAGAATGATCCGCGTCTAGCTTTTGTCCTGCCGGCTCTCCCGATGGGACTTTTATTAAGCCTTTCCCTGGGAATAGGTCTATTTTATGTGTATGTATCTTATACAGAAGAGTTAATGATGTATATTGTTCTTTGCATCGTCTTTTATAGGACAGGTAAGCAAATGGCTATATCCGTTATTCTTTCATTCCTTGTGGCTATCATTTTTGGCCTTTATAGCCCAATTCAATTTTGAGCCAAGGGGTCTGTCCCCATGGCTCTTTTTGGAATGGGCCAGGGGGTCTGTCCCCATGGCTCTATCCCCCCAGCTTCTCCGGATTCATAGTAATAAAAATCTCCGCAATCTGCCCATCAAAGATTGAAAAGCTGATGGTGCTGTGGATGCGGCCGTTCATGTAGTTGACCATGGCAGGCTGGCCGTTGGCTGTGGTGAGGGTGAACTGGAAGTCATCGGATAAGTTGCTTGTGATGCCATGCAAAAAGGCCAATACCCGCTGGCGGGTGAGGATTGGACGAACTGCGGCTCTGACGATTCCGCCGCCGTCGGAATAGAGTGTGACATTTTCTGAGATGAGTTCCAGAAGATCTTCGGTACGCTCTGTTTGAAAAGCGAGGATGAAGCGCTGGATCAGCGATAGATTCTTTTTATAATCCAGGCTTTCTCCTTCTGCTTTAGCCATCTTCTGCTTAGAGCGGCTGAACAGCTTGCGGCAGTTTTCTTCTGTTTTTTCAATCATTCTGCTAATCTCCGCATACGAAAAACCGAATGCTTCCCGCAGCAGCAGGACTGCCCGCTCGTGAGGGGTGAGATGCTCCATCATCCGTAAATAGGCGATGCTTAAAAACTCCTTCTCCATGAGAATTTGCGAAGGGTCATTGTGCTGGTCCCCAGGCTGCAAGAGGGGCTCCGGGTTCCAAGGGCCGATATATTGTTCTCTTTTAACCTTGGCAGATCGTAAAAAATCAATGCAGCGGTTGGTCATCATTCTGCATAAATAAGCCTTCTTGTTCTCAACCAGCTGTTCAGGCAGCTGGTAGGCCCGGAGGAAGGTTTCCTGGATCAGATCTTCTGTTTCTGACACGGAGCCGGTCATGCGGTAGCCGAGAGAAAATAATAATGGCTTATACAGCACATAATCTTCATTGCTAATTTGCATGCTTTACCCTCATTTCTTTATCAATCACTTCCAGAGCGGCCTGTTTTCCGCTTTCTGCCGCAGCCTCTGACAGTATGAAAGATGGTGAGGCCCAATCTCCGGCAGCGTAGAGCCCGGGGAGAATGGCGCAGCCGCGGGAAAATAGCGATGCGTCTTCGGCCTTTGGCAGGCGGGCATTCACCGTTATCTGCGGAAGGCATCTCTTAGTAATGATATATTTCTGCCAGCCAGGTTGTAATACCTCTAAAAAACTCTCCAGCTTCTTTTTTTCTTCCGTGACATCAATGGACTCATCAGGATGATGGTATTTCAATACATGGAGAATGGTGCTTTCTCCTGTCTGTGACAGCCGGGCATAGTTAGAGTGAACAGAATAATAGTAGGGTGCATCGATTCCCATGGCAAATAAGTTTTCCGGATGGGGAAGCCTGGTTAATGCAACATCCAATGTTGCGGCTTTGATGGGTTCAAATTGATTGAAAGGAAGCTTGCCGGATTCGCTGAGCAGACCATTCAGTGCTTGAGGTGGGCCTGTATAAATAATGTTATCGCAAAGTATATGTTCCTGATTGGACACTTCTATTAGCCACTGGCCGCTGTCCAATGCGGTCAGCTGCTTCACATTTGCACTGGTCTGGATCTGTACATTATTAGTGACTGCCAGGTTATACAGCTGGTCGATGATGGATTGCCATCCATTATCCACATAGATTACACCGCCCATGCCAATTTGCAGTTGAGTCAGCATGACACTCGCACTGATTTGTTCGGGGGCATGGGAATAGCTCACAAGCCGTCCTAGTGTAAAAAGAAGTTTCTGGATGTTAGGTGTCTGTGTAGTTTCATCCACGAACTGCTGGAAGGTTTGATTTTTGTATTGGCCTGGGTGCAGTTTCTGGACTTTGCGCAGAATGCCTATCCATTCTATTTTTTCTTTCCAACTTAGAAGTTTTGATTGAAGTACCCCATTTGGTGAAAAAGGTGCTGTAAAAGATTCGTGGCCATCCATTAACAAGCCGCCTAATTTAGGCGCACGGCCATTGATCTCCACACCCAATTCTTTGAGGATGGGCACTGCCTTGCCCTTTTTATACAGGGCATGCGGTCCAATGTTAAAATACTGCCCGCTGATGATATCCGTTTTTGCACGTCCCCCGGCAGATGTCGCTTTTTCAAGCAGCAGAGTCCTCATCCCTGCTTTTCCAAGAACAGCTGCGGAAACAAGACCTGCTAAACCGCCGCCTATAATGACAGCATTCCAATGATTCTGAGTCATAAATATCCCTCCAGTTTTAAATTCATTCTCAAGACGATTGAAGAGGGGATTTTGTGACCGGAGCCAAGGGGACAGGTCCCTTGGCTTATTTTGAAACTGGGCCAGGGGGTCTGTCCCCGTGGCTCTGATTGGGCCAGGGGGTCTGTCCCCCTGGACTGCCCGAAACCGAGCCAGGGAACCCGCCCCCCTGGCTCTCCCCCGAAACCGAGCCAGGGAACCCGGCCCCCTGGCTCTCCCCCGAAACTGGGCCACGGTACCTGACCCCCCGGCCCAAAAAAATGTTTTTTTCATGAAACAATTTCCTTTTTCATGCGTGTATACTGCAGAGGGGGGTGGCGAATGGCGAAGTTGTCTTTGGATGGTTTGTATGAGGAGTATGCGAGGGATGTGCTGCGCTATTTGCTGTCTCTTTCTGCGGACCTGGCTACTGCGGAGGATATGATGCAGGAGACGTTTTACCGCGCGTATTTGCATATTGAGGATTTGCATGATGAGAAGGTCAGGCCGTGGCTTTTCCGGGTTGCTCAGAATGCGTATATAGACCATATTCGTAAAAGGAAGAAAGAAAGCATTCAGTCAGATGAGTTTTTCTCTGGAATAAGAGACACTGGCGCATCTGTGGAGCATCGCGTTTTTCAGCAGGAAAAGCTGGGTGAGGTGATCGAACGGATGCAGAAGCTGCCGGAGCCGCAGAAGCAGGCATTGCTTCTTGTGACGGTGCATGATTTTACATACAGGGAAGCGTCCGAAATCTTAGGTGTATCAGAATCAAATACTAGATTGCTGGTGTTCCGGGCGAGGAAGAAGCTGCGAGATTTTGAGAGGGGTGAAGTAGATGAGTGAGGATTTTAAGAAAAAGCTTGAGGATTATAGCAATGGGCTGCTTTCTAAGGAAGAAAATGAAGAAGTGGAAAAAGAATTGGATAAAATGGAGTTATATCAATCCTATTTAGATTCATTGATGGAATCGGAAGAGGAACCGGAAAAGGGATCTTCACTTGAGAAGAAGCTGGTCAAGAAAGGAAAGTGGAAGGCCCGCCTGCAGAATGCGTGGACGGCTTTATCACTGCTGCTGCTGTTTCTGATTGCCGGCTGGATTACTTCGGCCATTTTTTATTCATGGGGAAGTCCCAGCCGTCAGGACACTTATTCGGATGTCATCAAAGCGGCTGTCGAAACGACACAGCCAAATATAACAATCGGGAGCACCTCGATGAATAGCGGTGTTTTTACCATGAATTATGAGGGCGAGCTTCGGAAGATGATAGGAAGGGAAAAAGAAACCGTGGAACAGTTCGAGACGAAATTCCTGTTCGGCTTTTTCAATGTCGATCTGCCGGATGGCCTCTCAGACCGCCCGATTTTCTTTTATCCCGAAAATGTTGTGAATTATAAGATCCAGGATGGTTTTGACCAGCTGGAAAAATTGCCGGAAGGAACGGTCTCGGAGTTGTATATCACTTTCACAGACTATATGAGCACAGACGATTTTTTAAAAAAGATGGAAGATAAAGAGATGATGCCTGTCTGGATGGCGGCAGACACAGGCCGGGAAAACGAGCGTGAGAGCAATCCGATAGGACCCTCTGAACCCTTTGGCTTCCCATATATGGGCTATCATTTCAGATCTGACTTTAAGACAGTATTAAAAGAAGAAAAAAAATTAGGAGGATATTCTAAAGAGACCAGCGAAACAGAAAGCATAGAGTCATATGGAGACGGTGAAAAAAGGGAAGCGGAATTTCTGAAAGCACTCCACTTGATTGAAGAATACCGGGGAAGAACCGAACATCTCCACTGGCAAACAAAAGAAGAACTGAAGGCCAAGGTCGATTATATCGAAGAAAATGGCGTGCGGCTTTATGGGGCTGTTGTTACCGGTCCATCAAAGGAACTCTTGAAGCTAAAAGAGGAAGATTGGGTGGGGAGCGCGAAGATAGGGGAGAAGAGGCTGTGGAATTGGTAGTTGAGCGGGGCAGGGAGCCTGTCCCCTCGTCTCTGAAGAAGCTCATTATATTGTTTCCATTTCTTTATCTGCTTCATGATATAGAAGAGATTGTAACGGTTGAAAAATTTCTCAGCAGCCACTCGGATATCATTCCATTTCATGTGACAGCTCTGGAATTCTCGCTGGCTTTTACGCTGTTATGGGTCGTGGCTTCGATTGGCTGTTTTAAAGCGGCAGCCGGTAGATCCTTTTTAGGGATGAAGCCAGTTGTTTTTGTATCCTTTTTAATACCGGGAATTCTGCTGGCAAATGGAATTGGCCACCTTTTTCAATTCATTTTTTTCAAAGGCTATGTGCCAGGAATTGTGACCAGTCTATTGATCATCTTTCCATATTCTTTTTTTACAGCAAAGCAACTGATTGCTGAAAGGCTGCTGACAGTAAAGAGGTTCCTGGGGTATCTCATCCTGGGGTTTATTCTGCAGGCGCCGGCGGCATTGGCTGCGCATTTTATATCGAAATTGATTTTGGGTCTTTTTTGAGCCAGGGGGACAGACCCCTTGGCCCGTTTTGAGACTGGGCCAGGGGGTCTGTCCCCCTGGCTCCTAACTAGGAGGCGAAATAGGTGAAAAAGATCATTCTCACGACTGAAAGCGGCGCTGATTTGCCGGCTGATTTAGCTGAAAGGTATAACGTTCAGGTGGTTCCGATGCACATCGTAATGGATGGGAAAGATTATTTGGATGGCCATCTGCCGGTTGAAGATATTTATGATTATTATGCACGAACGAAAAAGATTCCCTCCACGACGTCAACGAACTCTTATGAATACGAGGAGTTTTTTGCAAAGATAAGAGAGGATTATCCGGATTGCATCATTATTCACATTGGATATACAAGCAAAGCTTCTTCTTCTTTTCAGAATGCGGTGATCGCAGCGGAAGAGTTTGAAGATCTTTTTCTGATTGATGCCCTGAACGTGACAGGCGGACTGGCGGCCGTTGTCATTTATGCAGCACAACAGCTGGAACAAGATCCTGGCATCGAACCTGCAGCCCTGGTTGAAAAAATTGAAAGCATCGTGCCTAAATCCAGGCTTGCTTTCATACCGGGCAGCCTGGATTTTTTAAGAGCGGGCGGGCGCGTTAGCAATATGGCGTACCTTGGCGGGACACTATTAAAAATAAAGCCATGTATAGAATTAGTTGAGGGAAAGCTCGTCTCAACGAAAAAATACCGCGGGAAGATGAGCACTGTGGCTGAAAAAATGATGCAGGATTATTTAAATGATTACAAGATCGACAGAGACCAGCTTTACTTCATTTACTCAATCGGCCTTGATGAAAATATCAAGAAACGGATGGACGAAATCGCGGCAGATGCTGGATTCAAAAACGTAATGTGGATCCAAGCAGGCGGCATGATCTCCACCCACTCTGGCGCCGGCGGTTTCGGAGTGGCGGGATTAGAGGTGTGAGCCAAGGGGACAGGTCCCTTGGCTCTTTTTTAGATTGAGCCAGGGGGTCTGTCCCAGTGGCTCTCTTGAGTTTGAGCCAGGGGGTCTGTCCCCGTGGCTCACTAACAGGTATAATTAGGAAATAGAGGGGGGGAGCATGTTGATCATCCCAGCAAGAGTTAATACTAGTTTACCTGCAGAGATAAGGAAAGATGATTTGATGTCGGTTGCGGATTGGTTCGAGAAGCATCGGCGGTCTTTTTATGTGCTTGGCTGGTCATACGTCAGGGATCAGCAGCAGCTGGAGGAGCTTTTTTACCAGATCATATTAAAGGTGCAGAAGGATTTTCCGAAAGTTAAAAGAAAAACATCATTTGATATATGGGCAACAAGGGTTTTTATATATAATTGCCGTGAGCTTGATGCAAGCGGGAGTTTAGAAACTTCAGAGGGAAGTGATGCGCATCGGGAGCTGTTCAACGCGCTTGATCAGTTGAAAGGGCAAGAGAGGGAAGCGCTTGTTTTTACCTATTTAAGGGGACTGTCTGCTGAGGAAACAGCCAGCCTTCTTCAGCTTTCCGTTATAGAGGTGAAGGAGCTTCTGGTTTCCGGAATTCATTCACTCCGTAATGTATTGCTGCAGGGAGAGCATTTTGGCGGCTGTTTGGGGTACCAAAAGTTTTACTTTGATTATCTTGAACGGAACATGGAGAGACCGCTTAAGATTGATTTAGAAAAGCATATTTATCACTGCACAGACTGCCAGGAGGATTTGGCCTCTTTTCAGGAAGTGACATTACAGCTTGCGGAAACCCTTGAGGAATTCCAAGTGCCAGCCGGATTTATAGAGGGCATCAGCGAGCGTATTGCTGAAACAGAAAAACGCAGGCAGCGAAAGGCCGGCAAACGGAATAGAATTGCTTTTATTGCTGCGAGCGTCTTTGTCCTGGTCATGTGTACCGGATTTTTCACAGGGGCTTTTGCGGATGTTTATTATAAATGGAAAGAGGAAGACCCGGAGCTGCGGGCTTTTCTCAGGGCGGATTTGGGTGAAAGGCTGAATCTCGAAGCGGAGAGCAATGGGGTTAAAATCAAGATTAAGAGTGTAGTTGCTGATAAGTATCAGACCCTTATTTTTTACGAAATAGAAGATACGAAGAAAAACAATAAATATATGATCAACTATGAGGACGGGGTTTCTGTGCAGGACGATTGGGAAATCTTTAAAGGTCAATTCTATCCTCAGTACCAGCCTCCGAACCTGGATTCCGATTTTAATAAGAAAGAACAGAATATCTACCATGGAAAATTGAGCCTGCCGCCGCTAAAGGAGGATAGCGGGACAATCAAACTTAACATAACACAAATGATGAAATTACCTGGGGACTCCTCTGTACAAGGTATCTTCAACCCATACGGGAACCAGGATTATAAAAAAGGGGAGTGGGACTTTGAAATACATGCAGACAAAAAGCCCTCCACCGAGTATAAAATGGATGAGGAAGTTAAAGTGGAAGGGGTCACCGTTCGGCTGAAGAAGCTGACGCTGTCACCAACCGCAACAATTCTGGAATATGGAATAAATAATAGATTGCCGAAAAAGCGGTTAGATAATATCAATTTTAAGCAGCTGGAAATAAATGGCGAGGAATTAAAAGCTGATTTATATGGCAGCCTGGCCAGCTCAGCTTATAATAACCAGGCACAGTTTGAACCTTTTTTTGAAAAACATGCTAATAAGGTTAAACTTTATGTGGATCAGGTGTATTTATCATTTCAGGACAACAAAGTTGTTGAGCTGGATGCCCAAAAAGACTTTCCCCAAACATTTGAATATGCAGGCAGCACCATCTCCATTGAAAAGCTTGAACTTGGAGAGTCAACCACAATTATCATAAGTAATCATGAAAAGGAACGATCATATAACACCCTTGACTATGGTGTTCTCACCGAGGAAGGTCAAATGCATTCGATAGAAACAGGATCTGAAGGTGTCCTTATTGATAAAAATGGGAAAGAATATGATGCCAATACACTAACAACCAAAGAATTTGAAAAACTGGAGAACCCTCGTTATATCACTACTGAAGAAAGCATAAAGATCCATGAAAAAAATGTGATACCCAAAGCACTTGAGTTTTACGGATATAGGGCATCGAAGTATTTGGATGAAGTTTTTGAGGTTTCGCTGAATTGACGATTGTTGAGCCAAGGGGAAGGTCCCTTGGCTCTTTTTGAAAAAGAGCCAGGGGACCTGTCCCTGTGGCTCATAGAGGGGGGAACAAGTTGATCATCCCAGAGAAAGTGAATGCTGATTTACCTGCAAATATTATTCAAAATGATTTAGAGTCGATTGTTCATTGGTTCGAGAAGCATCAGCGGTCTCTTTATGTGCTTGGCTGGTCATACTTCAGGAATCAGCAGCAGCTGGAAGAGCTTTTTTACCAGTCCATTCTGAAAGTACAAAAGGATTCTCCTAAAGTAAAAAGCAAATTGTCATTCGAGGCATGTGTGACAGCAATTTTTATACATAATTGCAGGGAGCTTGCGGCCGCAAAGAGCTCCGAGATTTCACAAGAAGGCGGCCAGCATGATGAGCTATTCCAGACTCTTGGCCAGTTGAACGGGCAGGAGAGAGAAGCTCTGATTTTTACGTATATTAAAGGGCTATCGATAGATGAAACAGCCGGTCTGCTTCAAATTTCACAAGAACAAATGAATGATCGGCTGGCTGCCGGAATCCGGTCTTTAAGAGAAAAGCAGATTCGCGGGGAACAATTCAATGGCTGCCCGGAGTATCAGAGGTTTTACTTGGATTACCTCGAAAGAAATCTCGAAAGGCCAGAGAAGATTGAGTTTGAAAAGCATGTGTACCACTGCCAGAAGTGCCAGACGGATTTGGCTTCTTTTCAGGAAGTGATATTGCAGTTTACGGAAACTCTTGAGGAATATCAGGTGCCGGCCGGGTTTATGGAGAGGGTTAAAGAGCGAATTGCGGAAACGGAAAAAGCCAGGCAGCAAAAGATTGGTAAGCGCAATAGAATTGCTTTTATTGCTGCGAGCGTTTTTGTTTTAGTTATGTGTACCGGATTTTTTACAGGGGCTTTTGCCGACGTTTATTATAAGTGGACAGAGGAAGACCCGGAGCTGCGGGCTTTTCTCAAGGCAGACCTGGGTGAAAGGCTGAACCTTGAAGCGGAAAGTAATGGGGTTAAAATCAAGATTAAGAGTGTGATTGCTGATGAGTTTCAGACGCAGCTTTTTTATGAGATAGAAGATACAAAGGAAAACAAACAATATGTTATAAATTATGGGGACGGTGTTTCTGTGGAGGATGAACAGGAGATTTTAAGTAATGAAATCTATCCCCAATACCAGCCCCCTGACCCGGATTCGGAATTAAATAAGAAAAAACAAAATGTCTTCCATGGAAAAATCGGTCTGCCGCCGCTAAAAGGTGACAGCAAGACGCTCAACCTTGAAATATCAAAATTGGCGAGAATAGTGGGTGATTCCTCTGGACCAGCTGTCAACAGCTATACAGACTCCGGTGATTATGAAAAAAGGGGAGACTGGAATATAAAAGTACCTGTAACCAAACTGCCTTCAACAGAGTATCCAATGGAAGAGATCATTAATATTGAAGGAATCCCTGTTCAGCTGGAAAAACTGATCATTGCGCCAACATCAACCGTTCTGCAATATGCCATCAATAACGAACAGGAAGAGAAAAGGATAGACATGATTGATTTTGTCCATCTGAAAATGAACGGCAAAAAGCTGAAGGCAAATCCATATGGCGGCGGTTATGCAGCTGGTTCATGGAATAGTTACCAGTCATACTTTAACCCTATATTTGAAACTGAAACAAATGAAGTGGAAATCCACTTTAATATGGCTTATCTATCCATACAGGATAATAAAACCATTGAATTGGATCCTTCAGAAACATATCCCCAAATCTTTGAATATGCAGGCAGCATAATAAAGATTGAAGAGATGGACATCGGAAGGCCTACTACAGTGGCCATCAGCAATTATGAAATCAAGAATCGGGCGTATGAGTCGCTATACTTCAACATCATGACAGAAGAAGGCGACAATCAATCAATGACTATGAGCTCTGAAGGAATCTTTGTTGATAAAAATGGAAAAGAGTACGATATGAAAGAAATAACGAATGCCATCTACCTGGGACTCGAGAATCCCCGTCATTATATTACTTACGAAAAAGTAGAAATACCAGGTGACAATATAATCCCTAAAAGCCTAGAAATCTACGGATACAGCACAACGAAAAATCTGGATAATGTTATAAAGGTTAAGCTGGATAAATGAGCCAAGGGGACAGGTCCCTTGGCTCTTTTTGAGACTGAGCCAGGGGGTCTGTCCCTTTGGCTCTCAACAAGCAGGGAGGAGTATGCTAAATGATTAGAAATGCTGTTGGAGCTATAGTATTTCATGGGGAAGAATTCCTTTTGGTACATAAGGTTAAAAGAAGTTCTTTAAGGGATTCTGATGGGCATTTGCAAGGGGAGTGGGACTTTCCTAAAGGCGGTGTAGAAGAAAGTGATGAAAGTTTGCGGGCTGCAATCTTAAGAGAGCTGGCAGAGGAAACAGGATCTGCTGAATATCGGATTATAAGGCAGCTGAAGGAGAAGGTTTGTTTTGATTTTGATAAGGAGTTTGCTGAGAAAACAGGCTGGAGCCAGCAGGAAACGGTGATGTTTGTTGTTGAGTATGTGGGGGATAGGTCTGATTTGAAGGCAGAGGACAGCGAGATTAATGGAGTTGAATTTGTTGGGAGGGATGAGGTCCTGGAGCGGTTGGCGCATGGGGAGAGTAAGGCGTTTTTCTGGAGTTGGAGCCAAGGGGACAGACCCCCTGGCTCTTTTTAAAACCGGGCCAAGGGACCTGACCCCCTGGCTCAAAACCGGGCCAAGGAACCCGACCCCCTGGCTCAAACCAGAACAAGGAACCCGACCCCCCGGCCCAAACCGAGCCAAGGAACCTGACCCCCCGGCCCAAAACGAAACCCGTCCCCCTCACCTCACCGCACCCCCAACAACCCCCGATTAATCACCCCATTAATAATCTCCGCCATCTCCCTCGGAGAATGATCCATTCCATTATTGAGCCATTTCTTTATCGCGTGGATGCTGCCGCTTATGATAAAGGTGCTGAGGTATTCGGAAAGGTTTTCATCGTACGCAGTGTCGGCGAGCCAGCTGGTCATGAAGACCTGGTGGGCGAAGTTGATGACTTTTGTTTCGAAGGTTGTGTTTGTTTTTTCGTTGAGGAGGGTGGTGCATACTTCGTGCTTTGAGGCGAAGTATTCGAGCAGCTTTTCGATCATTTGGAGGGCCTGGTCTTCTTTTTCGAAGTTGTATTGGCTCATATAGCCCTGCATGTCCTGGAAGATTTCGTCTTCGATGGTGTCCAGGAGGTCATATTGATCGGTGTAGTGGGAATAAAATGTGGAGCGGTTGATGTCGGCGAGACTGCAGATTTCTTTGACGGTGATGTAGGAGATCTGCTTGTCCTTCAATAGCTTCATGAGGCTGTCTTTTAATACCATTTGTGTATATTTTTTGCGCCGGTCCATTTTTGAAGAGGTCATAACCAGATTCCTTTCTTTTTGCGTTTTCCAACACTTTTGATTATTGTGTCGGGAATACCACGGAAGTTAGAGAACTGTTCGTTGAATGGACAACACCGTGTTTATATAATGATAAAGTGTATAGAAAAAAAGGGCAAGAGAGGGTGAACACGCATCAATATTGCTGCACGAATACTTAAACATAAAAAAGCCGTTGCCATAACGTTTGCGGTTTTGACTGTGCTTTGCGCCCTGGCGCAGTTCACTGTGTCGGTGAACTATGATATGAAGGAATATCTGCCGGAGGATGCCCAGTCGACTAAAGCCATGACTGTGATGGAGCGGGAATTTGAAGGAAATGTCCCGACAAACCGGGTGATGATGCGGGACATGACCATACAGGAAGCTCTTGCTTTCAAAGAAAAGCTGGCCGCGATTGATGGTGTATCTGATGTCATGTGGCTGGATGATGTGATTGATATCAAGGCTCCGCTTGAGATGGCGGACCCGAATACGGTAGACGACTATTACAAAGATGAGTATGCTTTGTTTTCTTTCAGCATCCGTGAAGGAGAAGAAGTCCAGATTACCGATCGCATTTATGATCTCATCGGCGAAGACAATGCAATGGCCGGGGAATCCCTGAATACGGCCACACAGCAGAAAATGGCCGGGACGGAATCGATGTATGCGGCCGCCTTTTTGGTGCCGATCATCATCATCATTTTAGTGGTTTCCACGACCTCGTGGGTGGAGCCGCTGCTGTTCCTGACCGCTATCGGTGTGTCGGTGCTGATCAATATGGGGACGAATATTTTTCTCGGGGAGGTTTCCTTTGTCACCCAGTCGGTCGCCCCGATCCTGCAGCTTGCAGTCTCGCTGGATTATGCGATTTTCCTCCTGCACAGCTTTAACGATTACCGGAAAAAGGTGGGCGATCCGCGGGAGGCGATGGAGCTGGCGATGAAGAAATCATTCTCGGCAATCGCAGCCAGTGCGTCCACGACCTTCTTTGGTTTCATCGCCTTATCATTTATGGAGTTTGAAATCGGGTCGGATCTTGGCATCAACCTGGTAAAAGGAATTTTACTGAGCTTCATCAGTGTCATGGTATTCCTGCCGGCATTGACGCTGCTCTTTTATAAATGGATCGACAAGACGCAGCATAAGCCATTGCTGCCATACATCCGCGGCAAGGGAAATTTTGTGCTGAAGTTCCGGGTGCCGGTCCTTTTGCTTGTCGCCATCCTGATTGTCCCGGCCTTTCTTGCTCAGAGCAAGACCAATTTCACTTATGGAGTTGGCGAATTGCCGGAGTCGACAAGGGCGGGGAGCGATTTTGCGAAAATTAAAGAAGAGTTCGGGGAAAGCACGCCGATGGTCCTGCTTGTGCCGAAAGGGGATACGGCCAAGGAAGAAGAGCTGGTCGGCGATCTGGAAAAGCTTAACCATGTGACGAGTGTCATGGCATATGTCAACACCGTCAGTGCCGCAATCCCTTCAGAGTATCTCGACCCCAGCATCACCGAGCAATTCTACTCGGAAAATTACAGCCGGATCATCCTGCAGACAGATACGAAAACAGAAGGAGACGAGGCGTTCCAGCTGATCGAACGGGTCCAGGGTACTGCTGAAAAACTGTACGGGGATAAGGTGTATTCAGTCGGGGAAAGCGTGACATTGTATGATATCAAAAACACGGTCAAAAAAGACAACACACTGGTCAATCTATTGACCCTCCTGACGGTTGCGTTCGTCCTATTCGTAACCTTCAGGTCGATTTCGATTCCGCTGATCCTGCTGCTGACCATTCAGACAGCCGTCTGGATCAATCTGTCTGTCCCTTATTTTACAGATTCTTCATTAGTATACGTCGGCTATCTGCTCGTCAGCATTATCCAGCTGGCAGCGACTGTCGATTACGCCATCCTGCTGACAGATGCTTATAAAGAGGATCGGCAGGAAATGTCTGCCCTCGAAGCAGTCAAGAAGACGATGGATGAAAAAATATTCTCTATCGGCATTTCGGCCTCTATTTTATCAAGTGTCGGCTTTATCTTATGGATTACATCCTCGAATCCTATTGTTGCCTCAATTGGGCTGCTGCTTGGAAGGGGAGCGCTGCTGGCCTTGATTATGGTTGTGTTCTTCCTGCCGGCGTGCCTGCTGATCTTCGATAAACTGATCATGAAAACAACATGGAAAGCAAACTTTTATAAGGAGAAGTGATGATGAGGAGAATGAGAAAATTCTTGGCTGTTTTTGCCAGCATCCTGCTCATGATGCCCGCCCTGCTGGTTTCAGCTGATACAGCAGGCAGCAAGTCAGGGGAAGAGGTTTCCCAGGAAACAGGGGAGCTCTCTTCAAAGGACGAAGTGGTGTATGCAAAGCTCAGCCCTGCCGGTGAAAATCAGGAAGTTTATGTGGTTAACATTTTAAATATTGAAGAACCTGGGGAAGTGACTGATTACGGCCCCTATACGAACCTGAAAAATCTGACAGACATGTCGCCGATTGAGAAGTCAGACGCAGCGGTGAATGTGACGGCTGAGGAAGAAGGAAAGTTTTATTATCAGGGTGATTTGAATGAGTCAGCCCTGCCATGGAATGTTTCCATTTCGTATACATTGGATGGGCAGGAAACCGCACCGGAAGAACTGGCTGGAAAAAGCGGCCATGTGGAGATTGGGATACAAACCTCCAGAAATGAAAGTGCAGAAGCTTCCTTTTTCGAAAATTATCTGCTGCAGATCTCTTTCCCGCTGAATGGGGAGAAATTCAGCAATATCGAGGCTCCTGACGGGATGCTTGCCAATGCCGGGAAAAACAAGCAGGCCACATTCACTGTGATGCCGGAAAAAGAGGGCGAACTGACCCTTGAAGCAGATGTAGTTGATTTCGAGCTCGAAGGCATTGATATCACAGCGATTCCGTCTTCACTCCCGATTGATGCACCTGACATCGATGATATGACAGGTGAAATGGATACACTGACAAAGGCAATCAAAGAAGTCAATGACGGAGTGGGGCAGCTGCAGAACGGCGCTTCGGAATTGCATAATGGTGCCAGTAAGCTGAGCAATGGCTCCAGGGAGTACCGTAATGGCATAGCGGCGCTCAATGGCTCTTCATCCAAGCTGGTCAGCGGCTCCAAGAGCATCGAGCAGGCTTTGCAAAAGTTGAATAGCAGTCTGAGCGCTGGCTCTGGAGATATGGGCCTTGGTGATTTGAAAAAGATGCAGGATGGACTGTCCCAATCGGCTGCCGGCCTGCGGGAAGTGTCCAAGAATCTGGCAGAATTGCAGCAGGCCTTCAGCGCCTCTTACAATAGCTTGAATGAAGCAATGGAAAACATCCCGAATCATGAGATTTCCCAGGCGCAGATCGAGCAGCTGAAACAAAGCGGCGCCGATCCGAATGTGGTCGCGCAATTGCTTGAGACCTATGCAGCTGCCAAAAATACCAAAGGAGTCTTTGCTGCTGGGCAAGGCAGCTTTGCCGCTGTCAGCGGGACCTTAGAGCAAGTGAGCGCTTCTCTTACAGAGATGGCCAAGAATCTTGACGCTATGTCTGCCGGACTCTCTCAGGCTTTAGCCAATTCAGATGCTGCTGATGCAATGGCACAGCTGCAGAAAGGCGTTAATGCTCTTGCCGCCAATTACGAATCCTTTCATTCGGGATTGGTGGACTACACCGGCGGAGTGAGCAGGCTGGCCGGGTCTTATCAAGGACTGCATAACGGCATTGCAGGCATTGCTGACGGAACAGGGGAACTTTCTGACGGAGCAGCCGAACTCCACGGAGGGACTGCTGAATTATACGAAGCTACCAGGGATCTGCCTGAACAAATGAAGGAAGAAGTTGAAGGGATGCTCGAAGAATATGACAAAAGCGACTTCAAACCCGTTTCCTTCGTATCGCCTAAGAACGAGAAAGTGAATTCAGTTCAGTTTGTGCTAAAAACAGAGAGCATCAAACAGGAAGAAACGAAAGAGGTTGAAAAGCCTAAAGAAGAGCCGCAAGGGTTTTGGGCTCGTTTGAAGGCGCTGTTTTCATAAGTAATAGTCAGGTGCTGGCCTTTGGGGGCTGGCGCCTTTTTTTAAGCCAAGGGGAAGCCAAGGGGACAGACCCCGTGGCTCTTTCTGGGCGAAGCCAAGGGGACAGACCCCGTGGCTCATTCTGGGCCACGGGACCTGACCCCATGGCTACTGGGCCACGGGACCTGACTCCATGGCTACCCCATGGCTCATTCTGGGTCACGGGACCTGACCCCATGGCTCTTTCTGAGCCACGGGACCTGACCCCATGGCTTAAACAGGTCAAATGAAACAGATAATTTGATGTTTTCCTATAAAAGTAGCTAAAATAGGTTTTAAACAATCAATTATTAGGTATATAGAAATAGGAAAAAAGATACATAAAGAATTTTATAAGGTTAGGGGCTAGAACAACAATGGATAACAACAAGTCGGGAACTTTCAAAGAAATTGTAAATGTTCAGCGCAGTATAAAAGTAAAAATGATTTTTGCGGTGATTGTCTCCCTGCTGATCAGCACGCCTATTTCCGGAATTATCAACAGCCAATTGGAGGGTATTTTTGACGGAAGCTTCGGCGTCATTGTCAGCACCTGTGTGACGCTGCTGGTGTCGACATTAATCATTTCATTATGTACGACATTTCTGGTTACCAATCGCTTGAAAAAGGTGCTGGAAGCAACAAAATCCGGGGCCGAAGGAGATCTGAGCATCCAGATTGAAGATAGATCCAGAGATGAGATCGGGCAGCTGGCTTCTTCGTTCAATGTGATGATCGATAGTCTGAGGCAGGTGGTTGCGAAAACAAATGATACCGCCTCCAAGGTCTCAGCTTATTCGGAAGAGTTCCAGGTCAGCACGGAACAAAGCAGCGCTTCTGTTGAGCAGATTTCTGCCACCTTTCAAAACATTGTGTCCGGTTCCGAATATCAGGTGAATAAAACACAGGAGCTTCAGGACTCTGCAGGATTGATAAATGCTGAAATGAAAAGTATGGGCTCGTCCGTTCAAGCAGTCTCTAAAATGATTGCCGAGACAAATGCCAAGGCAGATATGGGGATGAAGCTGATTGGCAATACAGTCTCAAAAATGGACCTCATTCAAGAGTCTGTTAAAGAATCATCCAGCATTGTAAACCTGCTGGGAAACAAATCTAAAGAAATCAGCCAAATGGTGACGCTGATCAAAGGAATCTCAGATCAAACCAATTTGCTGGCGCTGAACGCTTCCATTGAGGCAGCGAGGGCAGGAGATGCAGGAAAAGGGTTTGCCGTTGTGGCTGAGGAAGTAAGAAAGCTTGCCGAAGAATCCGGACAAGCGGCCGAAAGCATCAAAAAGCTGGTCGATAATATTTTAGATCAGACAGCAGATGCCGTTGAATCCATCAATAAAGGCACAGAGATTGTAGACAATGGCAGGAATATGGTTCATGAAACTGGCGAAGCATTTAAAGACATTGCAGGCTATGTACATGAAATTGGCAAGCAGTCAACAGACTCACTGAAAGCGCTGGAGAAAGTAGGGAAAACATCAGCACATACCGGGGAAATCATTATGGAAATAGCCGGCATTGCCAGGCAGGCCTCAACAGGTGTTCAGCATGTGGCCTCCTCCCTGGAAGAACAGTCTGCTTCCAATGAAGAAATCACATCTGCTGCAGGAAGATTGAATAAGATGGCCGGTGAATTGAGTGTGGAGCTGAGTAAGTTTACAGTTTAACCGGTTTACTAATATAAGAGAAAGAGGTGCCTGCCAGGCGGTAAAATGCCGGGCAGGCATTTTACTTGTTTTATTTGCTGCTAGGCTCAAATTCCACAGTGATTACAAAAAATAAACATACAAAAACAAACTCAATGCAGAACACATAAACCCGGTTAATGTAATGTAATATATCATAAACTCAAGCTTCGTAAGCTTTCGCTGTTTTTTTGTTTTTGTTAGGTGGCGCAGGTAAAAGCCTGAACTAAAAATCAGCAGGAAGAGAGAAATAGTGCGCAAAGCTTCTATAAAAGTGATCAATACATCAACTCCTTCATGAAAAAAATCAGCTGATTAACTAGGATATATATCTTTACGGCCAGCCTAAGAAATAGTTTCCTTCTTTTGCAATAAGAAAAACGGCTGGTACCAGGCGCCATAATCATCCCGAATAGGGGCATACTTCTCATAAGAAAGGCAGAAGAGGGAGCACTTCTGCTTTTGTTAGTGAGGAGTGGGAAGATGCAAAAAGTGAATGTGGTGAAACAGAGCGTTAAGAACGTCCAAAAAAACCAGGTGGAAAAGGGGCAGACACATAAGCTGGCATGGTGGCAGCTTTCTTTGATCGGGATAGGGTCTGTGATCGGTGCGGGATTCTTTTTGGGATCGGGTCTGTCTATTCATTCGGCCGGCCCTTCTGTGCTGATCGGATACCTGCTGGCTGGACTGACCGCTTACTTCGTCTTTAGTGCGCTTGCCGAGATGACGGTCCAGGACCCGCAGCCAGGATCATTCCGTACATACGCGGGTCAGGCATTCGGCCATTATGCAGGCTTTATGAGCGGATGGATCTACTGGGTGGCGGGAGTGCTGATCATGTCGAGCGAAGTGACGGCGCTTGCGATCTTTACTCAGTTATGGCTGCCGGATGTCCCTATCTGGATTTTTTCTATCATTTATTCCGCCATTGCCCTTGGAATTAACTTTCTTGGCGTAAAAAATTTTGGGAGTATTGAATCCTTTTTCGCCGTGATAAAGATCTCGACGCTCATCGGCTTTATTGGCTTTGGGATTTTGGCAGCAGCCTGTGTACTCTCGCCTGAAAAGGCAGCAGATCCGTCGGCCTTACTAGCAGAAGGTATTTTTCCGAATGGGTTTTCAGGATTATGGTCTGCGATGATTTTCATATTGTTTTCTTATGGAGGCATTGAGGTGATAGGGGTCTTGTCTTCGGAGCTCAGGAACAAAAAGGATGTTCCGAAGGCAGGGACCTTCCTGGTTGCAGCCTTGACGATCCTTTATGTGGTGAGCATCCTCTTTATTCTGATGATGGTTTCTTTTCGAAGCATCAGCGAAGATAAGAGCCCATTTGTCTCTGCTTTATCGCAATTCAATATTCCTTATTTGGATAGCATTTTCAATGTCATTTTAATCAGTGCGGCATTTTCAACCATGGTTGGCTCTCTTTTTTCCATAACCAGCATTATCGTGTCTCTTTCCAAGGATGGAGATGCACCGCAAAGGCTCCAGAACAAAACCCGGAAAGGAGTGCCGGCAGGGGCGCTGATGCTGAGCGGAGCAGGGCTTGGTGTTTCTGTCCTGCTGTCATTTTTGCTGCCGAATACCATTTACGAGTACATGACTACCTCTGCAGGCATCATGCTCATCCTGAACTGGGTCATCATCCTGGCATCACATATCAAGAAAAGGAAGCAAGTCGGCGCCTCCCATGAGAAATATAAATCGTCAGCCTATCCCGTTACCTCCTATCTGGGCATTCTGCTGATTATTTTTACGATTGCGGGATCGCTTATCAATGCCAATCAGAGAATGGGCTTTTTTGCGAGCATTGGGTTTGTAATCATCATTCTTGTTTCGTATCTTTTGGGTGCTAAGTTTGGGAAGTTTAAAAAAATCCATAAGACTGAGGAGGAGTATTAGAGCAGCCCTATTATGCATTAATGACTTAATTTTACCTGAAAGTGTATTTGGTGGTTTAACTTGGAAGTGTAACCATTTATAATTTAAAATGGAGTATAGATAAATACAGGCAAATTCATCGAAAGGTGAAGACGCAAAGCTACAGGGACTAAGGTCGAAAGATTATGTCTGCCAGTTTCCGATTCATCTTTATGAATGATAGGCTAGTCGGTCAGGTTGGCCTATTTTTTATGTTTTGAGAATCGAGGATAATGAAGAGGGTCAGCGCTGATGAACATACAATTTGCACTAGGTTTTTTATTAGGAGTACTGACTGTTGGTTTGACTGCCGTTTATTTTTTCAGCAGATGGAAAAAGAAAGAAAATGAACTTATGAAAAATCATGAAAGTTATATGCATGTGATAGAAAACACCAAGGATTTCCTTTATTATTGCCAGGTCTATCCGGAGTTGAAATTCAAATATCTCGGTCCTTCAGCTGAGTGCTTTTTCGGCGAAGGCTCCAATGCGGATGCCTATCTGGACGCGGGTGTTGCCTTTAGGGATATTCATCCAGAAGATTTGGATATCCTCCAAAAAAAGGTCCAGGGACAGGTGGATTTCAATAAATCAATCGTTCAGCGCTGGAAGGATAAAGACGGCCATTACCGTTGGTTTGAAGAGTATGCGTCTCCCGTATATGAGAACGGTGTGCTGGTTGCTCTTCAAGGGGTGGTGCGAAATATCGATGAAAGAAAAAAGCTGGAAGAAACCTTGCAATATCGAATTGCCCATGATGCTTTGACAGACATCTATAACCGGGAATTTTTCGAACAATTGATGGAAAAATATAATGAGCAGGAAGATACAGCTGCTGCCCTTATATTATGCGATTTGGACGGCCTCAAATGTTTGAATGACAACCATGGACACAAAACAGGGGACTTTCTTATAAAAGAGACAGCACATCTGTTAGATCGCTTTTTCACAGAGGATGCTTATGTTTCAAGGATTGGCGGAGATGAATTTGCCGTAATCCTTTTAAAAAAGGAAAAAGAACAGGTGAAGTTCCTGGTTGAAAAGCTATCTGAAGAGATTAGCAGATATAATGAAAGCAGCCAGGACGTAAAAATCAACATATCGATAGGCTCTGCGTTCAGTGAAACTTCACTAGGCGTGATGGAAAGCTTATTTGTTGAAGCTGATAACCATATGTATCAGCATAAAAGAACGAAAAAAGGTGCCTGACTCTTCCGCCGCAGATGGGAGAGAGGCACCTTTCTTCGCAAAATGGAGGAAAATGATGCCCGCTCAAAAAAGAATCAGAGACTACGGAGTAAAAATTGGAAAGCTTCAGCCAGGTCCTCGCAATAGCATCACAGATGTGGAAGGAGTGACTGTGGGCCAAACCACGCTGAGCGATGGTGACAAGCAAACAGGGGTTACCGCAATCCTGCCGCATCAGGGAAATTTATTCAAGGAAAAACTGATTGCTTCCACCCATGTGATTAATGGTTTCGGCAAAAGTATGGGGACGATTCAGATCAAAGAGCTGGGGACGCTTGAATCCCCGATCATTCTGACCAATACGCTGAGCATAGGCACAGCGGCAGAAGCTTTGATTCAGTATATGCTGGAGCAGAATCCCGAAATCGGCCGGACGACAGGAACAGTAAATCCGGTTGTGTGTGAATGCAATGATATGTTTTTGAATGATATCCGGGCCGGGTTTGTAGAGCGGGAGCATGTATTCCAGGCTCTGCAGAATGCCTCGGCCGAGGTGGAAGAGGGAACCGCCGGCGCAGGGACCGGCATGCTGTGCTATTCACTGAAGGGCGGGATCGGGACCAGCTCGAGGCTGATGGAAATGGACTATGGGACTTATACGATGGGCGTCCTTGTGCTGACGAACTTCGGCGGTTTAAAGGATCTGCGGGTGAATGGGAAAGCGGTCGGGGAAGAGCTGAGTGAGGCTATTCGAGCTCAGGAGGAAAAGGATAAAGGTTCGGTCATCATCATTGTGGCTACAGATCTGCCTGTATCAGAGAGGCAATTGAATCGGATCATTAAAAGGACGGTAACGGGATTGTCCCGGACGGGGTCTATCATTGGAACGGGAAGCGGCGAGGTGGTCATAGGGTTTTCGACTGCTGCGAAAATTCCGCATGAAAAACCCTCTGAGTGCCTTTCCATTTCTGCCATTCATGAAGAGGATATAGATTTAGCTTTCAGGGCTGCCGGCGAAGCAACAGAAGAGGCTGTTTTAAATTCCCTGACGGCCGCGTCCCGTGTAGTTGGTCGGGACGGAAATGAACGGCCGGCTTTCAGTGATCTCCTGCGTGAGTATAATATTCGTCTCATTTGAAGAGTCCTGGCCCCATCATTGGGTGCCAGGAACCCATTTTTACTCAAATAATCCTCCATACTTTTTAATATTTTCTTCAGTCAAAATTCCGGCTTTATAAAAATGGGCCGCATAAACGGCTGCCATCATTTCATTTTCTTCTGTAATCTCCATGTTCTTCAATATCCGGTTGATGTTTTCTGCATGGTCTTCAGGATTGGTGTACATTGTATTCCAGGCACGGACCTGCTGCTCCGGTATGCCGCTGAAAACCGCTGCTTCCAGTTCTTCCGATGGGACCGGCTCATTTAAGTGTGCATAAGGGTCTTCATATGTATCTGTGTAAATGGCGCTTATAGGATTGAATTCATCTGAAGTGTAGGTGAATCGCCCATTTGAGGTTGTTATTACTGCTTTATTTTTCTCTATTTCCAGCTTCCCGTCTTCTAAGAGAATGATTTCTCCTAAACGGCTTATTTCGCTTAACACATCTGGAGCAGCCAGCCAATAGCGCTTACCCGGTTCCAGCTCTGCGGTATATTCCCCGAGCGGCATATCCTCCAGTTTTCCTTCATCACTTAATCTTGTATATATGGCAGGGCGATAGAAATACCGGGCTGTCATGTCCTTCATATGAATGGTCCATTGCGCATCCGGGCCCTCGAACAGAACACGGAAAGCGAAACCGGCAGCAGTTTTCTGGAGTTCATAGTAAATCAGCCATTGTCCCTCTTGCAGCTCATCGGTATCTCCCTCAGTGATCTGCTGGAGAGTTAAATGAATGTAAGACTTGGCGGAAAATCCACTATCCGTATTGATATAGAGGTGAAGAGTGTCAGGTTCCCGTTCAATTCGATCAATCACAGCATCATGGAGGCTTTCTTCAAACACCTCATGGACTGCGGGCGATAATAGTGCGGCAGCCTGTTTTGTCTGTTCTTGTGCAGCGTCCAGAACCTGTTCGAATTCCCTGTCACCTTCCCGCATCCATTGCAGATAATCCTCCCGGACCGATTTAGGCAGGGATGGCTGATTGAGCGTTCCATTTTCCACATAAGGAAGGAAGCGGCTTGGGAGGACAGGAAGCAGCTCAGCTTTTACTTCCTCCAGCTCCTCGGCCAGGCGCGCAGCGAGATCTTCTCCTTCTTCTGCTGCTTCTCTTAATGATATCTCCCAGTCGGAGTCAGATTCATGAATGGGAAGCAGATTATGCTTCAGGAAGGCCTCTTTTGCTTTTTTTGTTATATTCCACATGGTTACACCTCGAGTGAATTGGTAGAAATAGTATACTATCATTCTTCTTCGAAAAGCCTGCCTGGTAGCAGCAAATGATGCTAGATATACTATCATCATAAGGAATCAGGCTTTTATGGGCAAAATTCTCTAGATGTTTGCTAATATTCCAATGAAATTTTCCTAAAAGTTCAAGAAAATCATTTACAAAATAATGTTATATTCTATAATAAGAAATATCAATTTCTTTATAAAGAACAAACAGTTCTTTATAGAATGGTTACTAGTGTTAAATACATTGGTTGTTTTGTAAAAGGTGGGAGGTTCAAATGTTAAGTACCCGTATAAAAAAATTAAGAAAGGAACAAAACCTTAGCTTATCCCAACTCGCCTTAAGGACTAAAATTTCCAAATCTTATCTTAGCAATATCGAAAGAGGCGTTAAATCGAATCCATCCATTGAAATACTTTCAAAAATTTCTTTGGCTCTCGGGGTGAGTATAACGGCATTGTATGGAAATTCACAAAATCTTTCTGAAAACCACAGAGATCTTCCTTTGGATGAATGGATTGGTGAATTGCGAAGAGCGCTGGAAGCAGGAGAATCAAACCAACAGGTCATAAGAAGACTCCTGCAGGATTTAGAAGCCTTACAACAGAATTTCAAAAATAGCGGGAGCGGCCATGCATAATTTGTTTATATGGAATATATAATTGAAATTTGTATGGGGGGTTGAGGATGCTAGTTTAAATGATGCAGCTTTGACCAGTTCCTTACATTATAACTTTGGCCGTTATGGTTTCGACTTGATAAAACATATTTAAGTCCCTCCTTACTGGGATGGGTAGAGGAATACTTATTGCCCTTTTGTTCTTTATTAAGAATAAAAAGAGTGTTTGTACAGAAAATTATTATTCTTGAGAAGGTGGATGTATGCCCCGAAAAAAACTAGTGCTCATTCAATTTTCGCGTGCATTTGTACCTATCATGGTCATGCTTTTTCATTTGTCTTTAACCATGGAAGGATACTACGATTTTAATTTATTGGGACTGCATGCACTTCCTATGTCAGGAGGGGTCAGCTACTTTTTTGCTCTTTCAGGCTTCATGATGTATTACGTTTACCGGGAACAGTTTGGACAGCAAAAGAAATTAAAGGAATACCTGATAAACCGATTTATACGCATTTACCCGCTTTATTGGATTCTCACATTGGCATTGCTGCCCTTTCTGTTTATTTTCCCGTGGTATGGAATGGGGCATGAAACAGAAATGGAGACACTTATCTCCTCGTTTCTGCTGAGCCCCGATCCAAGTGACAACCCGCCAGTGCTTATCCCGGCCTGGTCCCTGAAGTTTACAGTCCTGTTTTATTTTATGTTTTCATTGTTCTTCCTTTTACGGCCAGCTATTGCAAGTTTCATCCTGGCGATTTGGGGAGGCCTATGTGTGGCTTTTTTCCTTGGTTATGTTCCGGTCTCTTCCTTTATTTTTGGATTTTTACTGAATGAGATCAATCTTATCCTGCTTGGAGGGGTGGCGGCTGCTTATTTCGTCACACATGTAAAAGTAAGCTGGTTCTTATCCCTGGCATTCACATTAGCAGGTTTTATGGGCTTTGCTTTTATGTGGCATAATGCTTTGAATCCTATTTATGAAATTAACTTTGACCTCGGAACCGGCCTTTCATCCATTTTTATCATTATAGGGATTGCTTCGATTGATCTTAAGAAAGATATACAGATTCCCAAGCAGCTGAACTATCTTGGGAACGCAGCCTTTTCCATTTATTTAGTTCATAATCTTGTCTTGGATTTAAGTGCTGAATTATTTAGCAGGTATCCAGTCTATGAAACACTGGGAGGCTGGATACTCAGCGCTGCCTTCTTTGCCATGATGCTGAGTGCAGGCTGTCTCGTTCATACGTATCTGGAAAAGCCATTGGTCAGCAAGCTGAAATATCATTTACTTGGCAAGAGAAACAAGATCAAGGGGATTGAAGCTGTTGTTGTTAAGTAAAGGATATCGGGTGAAAGTTTAAAATTTGAGATGAGGTGAGCACATGAGAGTATTGATTACTGGAGGGTACGGGTTCATTGGTTCTTTTGTGGGTGAAATGTTTGCGGCAGAAGGCCATGAGGTGCATATCATTGACAACCTATCAACCGGGACCAAAGAAAATGTTAAATTCAGTCATACCTTCCATCATATTAGCGTTGAGGATCCACTTTGTGAAGAAATATTCACAAGGTTTAAATTTGACGTTGTTATTCATTTGGCTGCCCAGGTAAATGTGACTGTATCCATGGATGATCCGTATATTGATTCAAAATATAATGTGTTAGGCCTTTCCAATATGCTCAGTCTTGCAAAGAAATATGGAGCAGGCAAAGTTGTTTTCGCTTCTTCAGCTGCAGTATATGGATTGAATGAAGAAATTCCTTTAAACGAGAGCTCCCTTTGCGATCCTGTTTCACCTTATGGATTGAACAAATGGATTGGGGAAATGTATTGCCAAAAATGGATGGAACTTTTTGGCCTGGATACTCTATGCTTCCGCTTTTCAAATGTATATGGCCCTAGACAAGGAACAATCGGCGAAGGTGGGGTTGTCTCCATCTTTATTCAAAGAGTTTCGCAGGAGAAAGAATTAATTGTCTATGGAGATGGTGAGCAAACGAGAGACTTTATATTTGTGCAGGATGTAGCAGAAGCCATTTATCGAGGGGTTGAAAAAAACCTTTCCGGAGTCTACAACCTTTCAACGAATACGGGTGTAAGTGTCAATCAGCTAGTGGAAGCCCTCAGTAATATGACCAAGGTGAAAAAGGTAAACTATCAGGATGAGCGGAAAGGGGATATAAAGCATTCCCGTCTTGATAATGCAAAAGTTAAGAAAGATTTAGATTGGGCTCCCTTTCATTCCTACGAGGATGGCTTGGCTAAAACATATCAATGGTTTAAGGAAAATATACAAAAGCCCGAAAAGATAGAAAGAAAAGAAGAAGAGAAAGTCTCAGGATGGAAAAACCGGCTTAAACCTGTACGGCCATACCTCGAAAATGTCGGGATCTTCCTAGTTATCTACATGCTTAGTGCCCTGGTTGATATACATTATTTCATGGTAGACTACCAGCTCATCTATATAGTTTTCGTTTCCTTTTTGCTCAGGAAATCACAGTCAGTGATTTCAATCGGAGTAGCCTCGATATGGTTCCTGGCTGAAAATGCTGCGATGGGCAGGGATTTAATTTCCTCCTTTATTAATCCTGGCTTAGTTATCCACATCTCTATTTATATTTTTGCTGGTTTGGCAATCCGCTATGCCCTAGATAAAAAGGATATTCTGCTGATGAATTATCGGGATGAAGCTGCTGCGGCAAAGGAAAATTACCATTCTTTAAACACAGCCTATGAAGATATTGTTAAGGCTAAAGAAGAGCTTCAGAATCAAATTCTCTATACAGAAAATAGCATAGGATTGGTGTACAGAATTATGAGGGATATGGATAGTCTCGATCCGCAGAAAATATTCAAAGCATCCATTCATACAATTGAACAACTGCTTAAATCAAACGAAGTGGCATTTTATCTATTAGAGCCGGCTACGGAAAAGCTTTTTCTTGTAGAAAAGTCAGAGTTTCTGGAAACAGATGCCGTCTATGGGGCAGATCAGGAAGAGTTTTATATGGAAGTATTAAAAACGAATCAGCTTTATGTCAACAAAAGCCTCGATAAAAATCTGCCATCAATGATAGTCCCAATCTATATAAATAATGATGCTGCTGGAGTCATCTGTGTCGGCGGTTTAGCTTTTGAACAACTGTCGCTGTTCTACATGAACCTGATGGATGTAATCTCAGAAGCAATCTCCTCATCTTTAAGCCTGGCTCAAGAGCACCAGAACATGCTGGAGGAACAGAGGCCTAGAGAATTACTGAATACTGGCAGGAAGATTGTCAATGTTTGAGTGGATCATCGTATATTCTTTGTTTTGCTTAAGCTTTTGGTTTTACTTGCAATGGAAAAAGGAAGAAAACAGGTTCGTTAAAACCATTATTGTCACTTTTATCCCCATCTTCGGCTTTGTTCTATCCTACTTATTATTCAAAACACCAAGCCGTCTTCAAAAAGAAGAGGAAAGCCAGGAAGAAAACGAGGAATTATCCTCCCTGCTTCCTTCTGGAGGCAAGATCAAAATGGAACGGGAAATCAACTTCATTCCTTTCCAGGATGCTTTGCTGTCATCTGACAACCAACTGAAGCGGAGTATGCTAATTGACAGCTTGAAAAATGGCGACAATAATATCGGTATTCTAACCAAGGCGATCAAAAGCGAAGATTCGGAAACATCCCATTATGCAGCTACAGCTATTATGGAGATTCAGAAGAAATATATTGCATCCTTGCAATCTTCAATCAAAAGGCTTGGGGAGAGTCCGTCGGATTATGAGGCTATGGATGACTATGCAAAGACACTAACAAAGTATATAGAAAGCGGATTGCTGGATAAGGAAACCGCGCTGCATTACCGGGAGAGATT
Source organism: Bacillus infantis (assembly GCF_020171945.1). Taxonomy (GTDB): domain Bacteria; phylum Bacillota; class Bacilli; order Bacillales; family Cytobacillaceae; genus Bacillus_AB; species Bacillus_AB infantis_A. Next base: position 34,568 of record NZ_JAIVAP010000016.1, read on the forward strand.
ATCCAGCCTTCTGGAAGATCTCCTTAACAGCCCATTGAAGTGCAGGCAATACTACGTGGAGAAGATCCATTGCGATTTGGAATTGGGGAGAAGTGATAAAACGGAATATTACAGCCAGCTCTTTTTGGAATCCTATCCATATGATGAGCAGGCCTATATAACCGCTCTTAAGGTTTATTATGCAGCAGGAAATTTGAATAAACTGAATGATGTACTCGATACGCTGAGGAGAACACCGATCCAGTTATCACCAAAAGGGTTCAGAGCCCTTCATTTCTGGTCATAGGAGGGCGTTATGGGAAATAATATCAATTTGCTCAAGATGATCGTCATGATGTCATTCTTGATCTTGTTTGGCGTGTTCCTGCTGATAACCCAATCTGAATCATTCTACCGGTTCAATCTCAAGGATGTGCCTGCATTTGCAAAAGATGTGCCTGTTGAACAGGCCCTTTCAGAGGCTGAAATGCAAAAGATTGAACAGGATAAAGTATTGTTGGTTTATGATTCTAATCAAAAGTCTAGTATCATGCTAAAGGATAATGTTAAAAACACCTTAGAGTTTATGAAAAAAGAATATAAGGCGGTACCGGCAGCAGAATTACCGGCAGACTTTCGTGAATATGAAAATATCATTATTTTATTTTCTGACCTGGAACTGATGCAGGATATCTCTTTATTGAAGGACTATGTCTTCGACGGAGGGAAGGTGTTGTTTGCCATCCGGCCGGACACAGGCCAGACGTTTGAAAGCATTCATGATAGCCTGGGGATCCGTGAACCCGAACCTTTATATCTTGATACTTCGAGCGTCCAGCTGAAATCAGATCTGCTTCTAAATTCAAAGGGCATGAAAATTGCTGATAATATATTTCTCTCAAATTCATCACTCCATGTCAGTCTGGAGAAAACCAGCAGAATACTGGCCACAACAGACAGGGAGATTCCTTTTTTATGGAGCAACCCCCACGGAAAAGGGGAATTCATGGTCTTTAATGGAACGATGCTTGCAAGCAGTATGAATAGAGGCTTCCTTGCAGGCGCACTGAGCTTTTTAAACGAAAATTATATGTATCCAATATTAAATTCCAAAGTGGTGTATATTGATGACTTTCCTGCCCCCCTGCCTGAAGGCCTGCATGATGCCATCTATGCTGATTATAATTTGGATACAGAGAAATTCTTTCATAATGTCTGGTGGCCGGATATGCTTAAAATGGCCAAGGAATATGACTTAAAATACACAGTAGGAGTTATTGAGACTTATAACAATGATGTGGATGGGCCTTTTAATGAGCGTTTATCTGATAACGTGTTAAAAATTTTTGGCCGGGAGCTGATCCAAATGGGCGGAGAGCTGGCTGTCCATGGGTATAATCATCAATCATTGACTCTGGATCAGAAGCAGGTAGATGGGTTGGGCTATAACGCATGGAAAAGTCAAAAGGATATGGTTGCTTCATTAAAGGAATTACGGCACTTTATCCAGGAAATTTTCCCCGGTTATACGGTAAAAACCTATATCCCCCCTTCAAATGTATTAAGCGAAGAGGGGAAAGAAGCGATAAAGGAGGCCATTCCTTCTATATCCAATATTGCATCCCTGCACATTGCCGATGATGAAGGCATTGCCTATATCCAGGAGTATGAGGTATCAGAAGACTTTAATGAAATCCCCCGCTTAACTTCAAATTATGGAGATCATGATGAAGAGAAATGGATCATAGCCAATGGTGCCTCATTGTACGGGACCTTTTCCCATTTTGTTCATCCTGACGATATTCTTGATAAAGAGCGGAGTAAGAATGATGGCTGGCATGAACTGAAAAGGGGATTCCTGAGCATATTAAAGGATTTAAAAGAAAAATATCCCTGGATGGAAAGCATGACAGCTTCAGAAAGTGCCGAATCCTTAAAAGCTGTACACGATGCACAGGTAAAGATTCAGCAGGACGAAAGAAAAATAGAAGGATATATTAACCGCTTTCAGGGGAAGCTTGATTTTCTGCTCCGCAGTGAAAAGAAGCTTATAAACGCATCCGGCTGTGAAGTGAAAAAAATTAGTGGTGAGCACTATCTGGTACGGGCTGTATCGCCTGAGTTCACTATAGAACTGGGGGATGGGCAATGAGAATCTGTCTTATAGCTGAAGGATCTTATCCCTATGTAATCGGAGGTGTATCAAGCTGGGTGCAGACATTGATCACCTCAATGCCGGAACATGAGTTTATCGTGTATGCCATCAGTGCAGATGAGAAGGATAAAGGCAATTTTAAATATCCATTGCCCGGGAATCTTATAGAGGTTCGGGAAACCTTCTTGAATTCTTATTCAGCTTCCTCAGGCAAACCGGGCAAGAGCTGTAATCTGAGGGATGGGCAGAGGCAGGCAATAAAGTCATTATTAGCTGCTGGAATAGCAGATTGGGATGAAATTTTCTCGATATTAAACAGCCGCCGTAAAAGAACCAATTTTGCAGCTGAGTTTCTAACGAGCAAAGATTTGCTGGATATTGTAAAAGAAGTATGTCTGGAGGCCTATCCGGATCTTCCTTTTACACAGTTATACTGGAGCGTTAGATCCATGCTGATGCCTTTGCTGTCCATCCTCTCCCAGCCGGTGCCTGAAGCTGATGTGTATCATAGCATATCAACCGGATATTCCGGTATTGCGGGCACATACTGCAAATATGTCCACAACCGTCCGTTTATCATTACGGAGCATGGGATTTATACAAGAGAACGTGAGGAAGAAATCATTAAATCGGAAGACATAACCGGGAGCTTTAAAAACCTGTGGATCAAGTATTTCCACAGTCTGTCAAAAGGTGCATATGAATCCGCAGACCAGGTGATTACGCTGTTTAATAAAAACAGGGAGATACAAGTGGAAATCGGATGCCCTGAAAGTAAAACAAGCATTGTTCCTAATGGGGTCAATATTGATGACTATACATGCCTGCCTCAAAAGGCCGCTGAGGATGAAGGATATGTTCATATTGGAGCAGTGGTGAGGGTTGTCCCGATCAAAGATATTAAGACAATGATCCAAAGCTTTGCGATTGTAAAAAGAGACATCCCGAATGCCCGATTCTATATCCTGGGACCGTATGACGAGGATCCTGAATATTACGAGGAATGCTTACAGTTAGCCGATTTTCTGGGGCTTCAGGATATCTATTTCCAAGGTACCGTAAATGTCAAAGAATATATCGGCAAAATGGATCTGCTGGTCCTTTCCAGCATCAGCGAGGGGCAGCCTCTTGTGCTCCTGGAAGGCATGGCTGCCGGGAAGCCGTTTGTCTCTACAGATGTGGGGAGCTGCCGGGAATTGCTTTATGGTTTAAGTGATCAATTAGGCAAGGCCGGTTATATTGTCCCAGTCATGGATGCAGTGAAACTGGCAAATGCCGTCATGAAGCTGGCACGGGATCCTGTCCTCCGGAAAACAATGGGCGAATCCGGGCGTCAGCGGGTGGAGGCTTACTATTCATGGGCAAGCTTTATCGGGGACTATAGAAAAATCTATGAAAAAAGAGGTTATTCGAATGGCGGGAATTGGATTCCAACTCAAAAAGTTAGCGAATAACGGGAAGAGATACGGCGGCTTAAGGGCTTTCGCTTATTCTTCTGTCATTATTTCGGGTCCGATGATTTTATGCATTGTTCAGCTGCTGATTGCCCAGAAGCTTCTTGCTGTTTCAGGAGCAGGGTTCTCTGAAAGGGGGCTTTTATTATCCGGGACGATGTACAGCTTTGTTTTTTCCCAGATCATAACGGGAGGATTCATCATGCTTGTGACAAGATATGTATCTGACCAGATTTATCTGGAGAAAGAGGAAAATATCCTGTCTTCTCTATATGGAATCATTGCAGTAATCCTGGCTGCCGGCGGATTGATCAGCATTGTTTTTTATTCCTTTTCACCACTGGGGATTCCATTTAAAGTGATTGCTTATCTTTTCTTTGTTGAGTTATTGGTTATTAATATACTGGCCATCTATATTTCTGCAGTAAAAAAGTATATGCAAATTGTCAAAGCCTATGCTTTCGGAGCAATCGTAGCGGTTATGGCGATGTGGTTATGCATACAGGTCTGGAATGTCCTGAAGGCTGAGCATTTATTGGCCAGTATGGCCGCCGGTTTCTTTGTGGCCATTATCCTTCTGATCAATAGTATAAAGGCACGCTTCCCAACAGCCAATCAGCATTATTTTGACTTTTTGCCCTATATGCAAAGATACCCATCGTTATTCTTTATAGGATTATTTTACGTCATCGGTCTGTTCGGTCCTATATTTATCGTCTGGGGCAGTGAAATCCAAATAAAAGTCGGCGACACATTTGTGATGGCCCCATTCTATGATGTACCTATTTTTTACGCCTATTTATCTATCATCCCGGCTATGGTCAAGTTTGTCATATCCATGGAGACGTCCTTTTTCAATGTATATAAGAGGTACTATGGAAATATCACCGGCCAATATTCCCTCAGGCAAATAAATGAAGCCAGAACGAAAATGTTTCATGTGTTAACACATGAGCTTGTTTACATTATGGAATTTCAATTGTTTTTTACCATCCTCGCCATTGCCCTTGGCTCGACCATTATCCCTTTGTCAACTGAGCAGAATAATATCTTCAACCTCTTAGTGATAGGCAATTACTTCTTTATCATCATGTATGTGCTTCTGCAGATTCTGCTGTACTTTGATGACCGCAAGGGGGCTGTTCTGGTGATATCCAGTTATATGTCGGCCAGCATGGCAAGCATGGCTTTAATAGTGGCTTTTGGCGGCAACTATGGCCTAAGCAGTTTTGTTTCGGGAATAATCGGTCTTATTACAGCCTTCCTCCGCCTTAATCACTATGGAAAAAACATCGAGTACTATACATATTGCTCACAGCCGATGTATTCTGCTGACAAGAAGGGGATGATTGACAATTTTGCTCACCGTATGAATATATTGAATGGAGGGGGAAGGGGGGAATAACCTTTTCCTTGCCGTTTTTCCGGCCTTATTATAGTTCTGGACAACCTTCTTAAGGTTCTTACTGCAGGAGGAAGAAGGGAGAACAGGAGTGAAAAAAAGTATGGGTATCGCACTGATTGCTGCATTGCTGCTGTTTGCATCATGGATTGCTTTTTTTAACAATAAAGAGATTGTGAAATTTAAACCATTAGAGGGAACCGCCACTAATCCGCTTATGGGCCTTGCCCCTCCAGCAGAAGGAGGGCCCTACGCCCAGCCGCATTCGCTTGTGTATGCAAATCTCACCTGGAAGGACCTTGAACCACGGAAAGGAGTTTATGATTTCCAGGCGATAGAAGAAAAATTTAAATTTGATTATTGGAAGAAGAATAATAAGCATTTGATATTCCGGGTGGTCCTGGATTATCCAGGGGAACCAGACCATATGGATATACCTGAATGGCTGTATGATGAACTCGGCCAGGATGGATCCTGGTATGATCATGAGTGGGGAAGCGGATTCAGCCCAAATTACAGCAATCCAAAACTGATCCAATATCACCAAAAATTAATAGAGGCACTGGCAGACAAATATAATGGCGATCCTTTTGTCCAATTCATTGAATTGGGAAGTATCGGCCATTGGGGAGAGTGGCACACGCTGCAGCAGGATGGCATTTATATTCCTTTTCCAAAGCTGCCGGTTGCTGAAATGTATGTCCAGCATTATATTGATGGTTTTACAGACAAAGTTTTGCTGCTAAGGCGACCGCATCAGATTGCGGCAGATCATAATATGGGATTATATAATGATATGTTCGGGAGAGTGGACCATACCATTGAGGAATTCCATAGCTGGGTCACCAACGGTTATGAATTTTGGCTGACGGATGAGAAAAATCCCCCTATGCCTGAATCGTGGAGATCAGCTCCCATTGGCGGAGAATTTGCCCCAACCCAAAATTGGGGAGATTATTTTTCCCGGAGTAAAATTGACTCGACTATGGAACAGCTGAAAATAACCCATGTCAGCTGGCTGGGCCCCAGTTCGCCGGCAAATTATCCTCCAGATGGCGAGTACCAAACTCAGCTTGATCGGTTTTTAAGTAAAATCGGCTACCATTTTCGTATAGCAGAAGCAACGCATCATAAGACCGCTAAGGCAGGTGCAAAATTATCATTAGAGATGAAGTGGGTTAATAGCGGTGTGGCTCCCTTTTATTTTGATTGGCCGCTGGAAATATCCCTTTCAGACAGTGAAGGGGAAATTGTCCATAAAGAGAAGGCAAACGCAGATATCCGGGAATGGCTGCCAGGCACGCATTCAGTAAAGGAAGCAATCACCATTCCGCGAGCCCTGGAGAAAGGAATATATGAAATTAATATAGCGATCCTCAATCCTGATGGAATGCTGCCGGCCATACAATTAGAAATGGAAGGGGGAAGGGAGGACCTTAGGTATACTATTGGAAAAATTAATATCAAATAGAGCCAAGGGGACAGACCCCCTGGCCCAAACAGAGCCAAGGGACCTGACCCCCTGGCCCACCTGTTTATCCCCTCAAACTCTCGGCAATAATGCATAATGAAGAGATTAATCTGCTATACAGCCAATATCCCAGTTGAAACTATCCCGCTCTTCGATTAATATATATGGTGTTGAACTAAACAATTGAAATCGATGAAGAGGACAAGTAGCTGGTGCTGTAATCTAAAGCGAGTCAGGGACGGTGTGAGCCTGATGAGGATGCATGAGTGAAGAACACCTCTGAGTTCTAACCGAAAAGGCTCACTGAGTAGGCTTAGACGTGTCCGGGACGTTATCTGCCGGAATTGATAAGCTGGCCGCATATTGCGGCAATGTGGGTGGTACCGCGGAAGCAAAGCCTTTCGTCCCTTTTAGGGGGACGTAGGCTTTTTTTTATGATCATTATTATTTTAGGAGGATCAATCATGATTAAAGCAACTGTTAAAGAGCTGTACAGAGATCCTGAAGCCCATTTGAATGCTAAAGTGCGTATTACCGGCTGGGTCCGTACTTCCCGCGATTCAAAGACTTTCGGCTTCCTTGAAGTCAATGACGGCACTTTCCTTAAAAATGTCCAGGTGGTTTACGGAGATGAGCTGCCGAACTTTAAAGAGATCACAAAAGCGGCAATCAGCTCAACTGTTTCTATAGAAGGTTCTATCGTTCTGACGCCTGACATGAAGCAGCCATTCGAAATGAAAGCCGAGCAGATCACCATTGAGGGTAAATCAAACTCTGACTATCCGCTTCAAAAGAAGAAGCACTCTTTTGAATATCTGAGGACGATTGCGCATCTGCGCCCTCGCACTAATACGTATTCAGCTGTTTTCCGGATCAGATCTTTGGCATCTTATGCCATCCATAACTTCTTCCAGGAAAAAGGCTTCATTTATGCTCAAACTCCTGTCATCACAGGAAGTGATACAGAGGGTGCCGGCGAAATGTTCCGTGTTACAACCATGGACATGAACAATGTCCCTAAAACGGATGAAGGCAACGTCGATTTCAGCAAGGACTTCTTCAATGGGGAAGCCAATCTGACAGTCAGCGGGCAATTATCTGCAGAAGCCCTTGCCCTTGCTTTCCAGAAGGTGTATACGTTCGGGCCGACTTTCCGTGCAGAAAACTCCAATACAACACGCCATGCAGCTGAATTCTGGATGGTTGAGCCAGAAGTCGCATTCGCAGAGCTGCCTGATATCCTTGATCTGGCAGAAGATATGATCAAGCATGTCATTCAGTATGTGCTGAACGAAGCTCCTGAAGAGATCACCTTCTTCAACAGCTTCATCGATAAGACTCTTATCGAAAGGCTGAACACAGCGTTGAATACTGAATATGCACGCGTCACTTATACTGATGCAGTCGAGCAGCTGAAGCAATCAGGCGAGAAGTTCGAATATCAGCCTGAATGGGGAGCAGACCTGCAGACAGAGCATGAGCGCTATTTGAGTGAAGTCATTTACAAGCGTCCTGTCTTTGTCACAGACTATCCTAAAGACATCAAGGCTTTCTATATGAGAGCGAATGATGATGGAAAAACAGTTGCCGCTGCAGACCTTCTTGTCCCTGAAATCGGCGAGCTGATCGGCGGAAGCCAGCGTGAGGAGAGAGAAGAGCTCCTTAAAGAAAGAATCACTGAAATGGGGATGGACCTGAAGGACTACTGGTGGTACCTTGAGCTCCGTAAATATGGTGAAACGAAGCACTCCGGCTACGGAATCGGCTTTGAGCGCCTGATCATGTATCTAACAGGCATGAAGAACATCCGTGATGTTATTCCATTCCCGCGTACTCCAGGGAATGCTGAATTTTAATTAACAGCGTAATGACTTTAAAAAGCCTGTCTGCTATGCCATTAGCGGACAGGCTTTTTCTATTGGATTTCAGCAAGCCCGGGAGCGGAGACTGGAACCATTTTTGAGAACCGAAATACACTGAAAGCATTGAGAGCCTAAATGCAGGACGGGGGAAGTGACAGCATGGGGATGATATTAGCCGTTTTCTGTGCCATAGCTTATTCTTTCAACTATATATTCATCCAGCTCGGTATGAAGAAATCACCGCAGGATAATGGCAGTTTCCTGTCTCTGTTCATCTGCGTGCTGACCGTGATGGGGATATACGGATCGATGTTCCTTTTCGGGGAAAAAGAGATGGCGCCAGTTAGCTGGATCGGTGCCTCTTTTTATATGCTGGCAGGATTTTGTACGGTATTCCTAGGAAGGACTCTGTTGTTTGCAGGTATTCGAAAAATAGGCTCCCCCAGGGCGGCAGCACTGAAAAACGCTGCTCCGGTATTCACCATTATCATGGCTGTCCTATTTTTGGAAGAACAGATTACCCTTCTGGCTGGGACTGGCATCCTGGTAATCCTTACTTTCCTCTTTCTGCAGGCACGATTTGACTTTCGTTCAGCAAGCGATCACCCGAAACAAAAGGATAAATCGGGATTCATGCTGGCGCTCGCTGCAGCCATCTGCTTTGGCATTGGGCAGGGGTTGAGAAAATTAGGCATCATGTACGATACGGACGCAGTCTTAGGTTCATTGATTGGTTCCGCATTTGCACTTTTTGTTTTTGTGCTGATGGAAATGGGCCGGAAGCAGCTGAAGCTGACATTGGCGCGGAATTTTAAAAACATCAATCTGCACTTTATGGCTGCCGGCATTGTGACAGGCCTCGCCCAAGTCTCTTTTTTTGTGGCCCTTCTTTATACACATGTATCGTATGTCAGTACCATAGCGGCAATTGAGCCGATCATAACGATTATTCTGGCCAGGATGCTATTGGCCTCCGAAGAGAGATTGAATTGGCGGCTGATTATAACAGCCTGTGCTGTTTTTTTGGGAACAGTGATTATTATTATGGGGCAGTAAAGCTGGAATGGGTGCGAAAGCAGGTAATATGAAGATGAGAATAGAATAAAGAGGTAATCAGACAGCTGCCGTATCAAGGTTATTTTAATAGACAGCCAGATAATATAGGAAGCCGGTGAGGGAAGAGGAGGTATACTGACCAGGAAGGCTGCCTGGGATCTTTTCGCCTGCCGGAAGTCTCATGAAAGTCCAGGCCATTCAATACTGCCGGGACAATGGGCGGCCTTATTTGCGGATTTAACAGGACAAGCAGATAGATGGGGAGGGAACAAAATGACCAATGTAGGCATAATCGGAACAGGCTGGTTCAGTGAAGTGCATGCAAAGATATTGATGAAAATGGAAGAGGTAAACATGGCGGCAGTATGTGGGACGAGCCTTCCAAAAGCGATGGGCTTTGCAGGAAAGTTTGCCGGGATGAGAGGGTATGAGGATGTGGAGGAGATGCTGGACGGGGAGCGTCTGGATGCCGTTTATCTATGCGTTCCTCCATTTGCCCATGGAGAAATTGAGCTTCAGCTGATCAAACGGGGGATTCCTTTCTTCGTTGAAAAACCTGTCGGGACAAGCATGGAAGCTCCTGAAATCATATTATCCGCCCTCAAGGAAAAGCCAGTCATCACTTCTGTCGGCTATCATTTCCGCTACCGCGAAACAGCGGCAAGATTGAAAGCAGAGCTGGAGGGTGCGGTCCTTGGGATGATAACCGGCCAATGGATGGGTTCAATGCCGCCTGTCCCGTGGTGGAGAAACCTTGCCCAATCAGGAGGGCAGCTGGTTGAGCAGACCACTCATATCATTGATTTTCTCAGATATACGGCTGGAGAGGTTGAAGAAGTGTCTGCAGTTTTTGGAAGCCGGGCATTAGAGAGTATGCATAAAGGTGTTACAATTCCCGATGTTGGTACGGTGACCCTGAAAATGAAGAGTGGACCATTGGCGGTCATTTCAAACACATGCATGCTGCCTGAGGGAGATTCTAAGATAGGCATCGATTTTTTCCACAGCAAGGGGATTCTCCAGCTTGATCAGGAAGGGCTGACAAAAAGCGAGAATGGAATCGTAACAGAATGGAAGGATCAGACCAGCCCGTATATATCAGAAGCACGCGCTTTTATCCATGCGATCAGGACAGGGGACGCTTCAGGTATTAAATCGGACTATTTTGATGCCTGCCGGACCCAGAAAATTGCCGCAGCTGCTGTGGAATCAGCCAGGACCGTCAGCTCAGTAAGTATAACCGAAGATTTTTAGTTTTTGTGGAAAAAACCGACATCACTGTTTTTTGAACAATGATGCCGGTTTTTTTATGGTTTTTCTCTGAGACATAATTCATTGTTCTCACTCTATCATGTCAACAAGGTTTTTATCTTCTGGGAAGGAATCTGCCTTGAACAGGATCAAGCAATTTCCTTTCTTCGATTAAACCGGATATAAGGATCAGGAACAAGTCATGGCAGAGGGGCGTTCCCTTTTAAAAGTATGAATAAATTCAGGGAAAAGGCTATAGTATGGTACACTTTAATAATGAAAAAAGTGTAAAGGCAGGAAACATAATGAGTAAAATCAGAAAACACAAATCCAGCAAATTAAAATTATCCATGAGGGGGCTGCTTGTCATCCTTGGGGGATTCATCGCTGCATACGGCCTTGAAACCGTTCTGATCCCGAATGATGTATCAGATGGAGGCGTAACGGGCCTCAGTATCGTTGGGGCGCAATTAACTCATTTTCCTTTAGGAATTTTGATCGCGGTCCTGAATATCCCGTTTATTTGGCTGGGGTATAAGCAGATCGGAAAAACCTTTGCCATCCTTTCCATCATTGGAATTGCCTCTCTGGCTATAGGGACAAGCATGATGCACCATACACCCGCAATCATAGAAGGAGACACCTTGCTTGTCACTGTCGTTGGGGGAATCATCCTCGGTTTTGGCATGGGGCTGGCACTTCGTAACGGCGGTGCATTAGATGGCATCGATATGCTTGCCGTGCTGCTGTCCCGGAAATTGCCGTTTGGGACGAGCGATATCATTCTCTTCTTGAACATCTTTGTATTTATCTTCGTTTCAACCGTGTTTGGCCTGCAGGGAGCCATCCTGTCAGCGATTGCTTACTTTATCGCTTCCAAGGTTATTCATATCGTTGAGGTAGGGTTGAGCGGTTCCAAAACTTTTCAGATTATCACCACCCAGCCTGCATTGATGGTAGAGACTATACGCGACCGCTTAGGCCGCAGTGCCACTTATAAAGAAGTCTACGGAGGATTCTCCCATGAAAAATTTAGGGAAATCACCTGTGTCATCAACCGCATGGAAGAAACCAAGCTGAAAGAAATCATCAATGAAATTGACCCCGATTGCTTTGTTACCGTTTATGATGTCTCGGAAGTAAAGGGCGGGAATTTCAGAAAAAAGGATATCCACTAATTGAAAAGATGCCTGTTCCAAAAAACTTTGGGGCAGGCATTTTTTGTAGAAGGGATTCCTAAAGATAACTCGAAGTTAGTATGAGGAAAATAATTGGAAATCGGGAGGGAATCATGGGAAGATTAGTACATTTCGAAATTCATGTGGATGATATGGAGCGTGCGAAAAAGTTTTATGGGGATGTGTTTGGCTGGTCGTTTCAGGACTGGAGCGAGTATGCAGGAATGCCTTACTTCGGGGCAATAACGGGTGATGACAATGAACCTGGAATCAATGGAGCATTGATCAAACGCCAAAGCCCGCCTCCCGAACCCGGTCAGCCGGTAAACGGCTATTCCTGTACTTTGGGTGTGAAAGATTATGACAGTACGGAAGCAAAAATCCTGGAATATGGCGGAAAGGTCGCATTGCCGAAATATGCTCTGCCGGGGATGGCGTGGCAGGGATATTATGTGGATACAGAAGGCAATATCTTTGGCATCCACCAGCCGGATGAAGGTGCGAAATAGCGGCAAGTGCTGAAATTTCTGCGAAAATCAAGGAAGAATTTTTATATCGTATTGTTTGTCACACTGGCAGCCTGGTTTAGTTTGTATGACTATCTAACAGAAAAGGAAGTTCATCTCCTTTCTAATTGTATTCAGGCTGCCGTATATATTGCCGTATATGCCTTCCTGGATTGGGGCTTTTCCGGAAAAGAACGGAAAAAAGAATAAAGAAACAATGGGCATTTCCTTTTGATGGGGAAATGCTTTTTGTTTGGACCTTATAAAAGGAACTTTTTTCCTTTATAACCGTATTAGTAATTAAAGAATTTGCCGGCAAAGGGGGAGGCAGGGATGTTTTATAGTGATATACAAATGGTGCTGGCCGCCTTATTTTTCTGGTGGACTGTGCTGCTTCTGTTTCAGCGCTTGGCCAATCGCTACCCTGAAAGGAATACGTGGAAAAAAGATATTTTGACTTCTTTTTATCAAAGCGTTTTGATTCTGATCCTGCTGCCGGTGCTGAAATTTATATTGAACCAGTTTGGTTACTAATCATGCGGCTAAGTAAGGAGTGAAGCGGTGCGAGTCAAGAATATACTTATTGCTGCATCTATTTTTCTGAACATAGGATTAGGGTTGATTGTTTATAAAGATTGAGCAAACCAGATGCTGGTGAAGTTGGTCTGATGTTCAAGGAAGCGGTTAGGACAGAAAATGATCAGCAGGCCAGAACCCTCATGGCCGAGGGGAGAAAAGCTGAAATCTCTGATAAGCTGCTGCAGCAAATTAAGGTTCGGATGGGTGCAAGTACAAGCTTCAATACCTATGAGCTGTTAAAATTTGAAAACGACGAAATGGTGCTGCTTCATTTAACGCCTGATGATCGGTATGAAATACAGAATGTGATGATTGTGCCGGAGGAGATGAGAGGGGTGTTTGACGGAGATGGGAATTAAAGGTAGGAAGTGAAACAGCGGGTCACGCCTAGCTGACCGCTTATTGAAAAAAGCTGAGAGACAAATATCACCTGCAAAAAGGTAATATTTATCTCTCAGCTCAAAATTATTAATGAGCAGTCATCTCATGCACTATTTCATCACCGCTTAAGTCAGAGAAATAATAGGTTGGCCAGTGCTCCAGCTCTTTCAGAAGTTCTGCATGTTCTTCATCCCCGAAATAAATGTGGTAATGATGGGCTTTTGTCGGGTAGATGCTGTGATCGCTGAATTGGACATGCTTTGGCAGCCCGTCTGTTTCTTCTCCTATCAGATCAAATAGAAAACGGACGCCGCGGTTTCCAGCTTCATAGTTCAGGATTTCGTAGCCGTGATATTCATATTCTCCCGTTTTTGCTTCACCATTTCTGTAAAATGTCATCTCGTTATTCTTGATAACAATTCGTTCAACGTCTGTCTCATAACCGGTTTTATAATAAGCTTTGTACTCCTCAGCGGATTTATCCTTTTTTGTTTCAGCTTTGTGTTCAAAAACCTCATCCAGCGTTCCGTCTAACAGATAAGGATAAACAGACTGCCAGTCGCCTTCCCAGTCAGATAAGGAACGGTCTTCGACTTGGTCATCTTCAAATATCCCTGAATAGATTTGTTTTTCTTCTTCCGAGCCGTGGCTGTGGTCATGTTCGTGGTCGTGCCCATGATCTTCGTCGTCTTCATGGTCCTGTTCATGATTATGGCTTTCTTCGGCATTTTCAGCGGATTCCTCGGGTGCTGCCTCTTTAGCGGGTGCATCGCTCTTTTCCTGGCAGCCTGCAAGGATGATCCCTAATAAGAAGATGGAAAAAATAGAACTGGTAAGCTTTTTGTTCATGAATATAATCGCTCCGATCACTATGTATTGTATAAATCGTAATAATTACTATTTATACAATACTGAATATACTATGAGCGAAAAAGTGTGTCAATGTAAAACGTAATTATTATGATTTAACTCGAGAAATTACTTTTTAAAAAATAATTCAAAAGACAACATTATGTGTTATAAAATGGAATTATTGCATACTTTGAGGGGATTATTTATCAAAGAAAATCATTAATGCTTATTTAAATGGTTATAACCAGTCTTATCAGGGAAATCTACAGGAAATGTATTGTTGTTGAGAGGAGTGTTTTTATGGAGGGCATATGGCTTGAATATGCATGGGCATTATTGATATTAATTGGATTGGAGGGCCTGCTTTCTGCGGACAATGCGCTTGTGCTGGCTGTCATCGCGAAGCATCTGCCTGAGGAAGAGAAGAAAAGAGCTATCAACTACGGAATCATTATGGCATTTGCCTTTCGTTTTATCGCGCTTTTTGCCATTTCATTCATTGCCAACGTATGGCAGATACAGGCAATCGGGGCGGCTTACCTGCTTTACCTGGGATTGAAGCATGTGATTAAAGCGAAGTTTGGGAAAGACAACGAACATAACCGCGAGGATCTGAAAGAAGAGTCCCGCGGAAAGGGATTTTGGCCGACGGTAGGGAAAATTGCATTAGCCGATTTGGCATTTGCAATTGACTCGATCCTTGCTGCAGTCGCACTTGCTCTGGGTCTGCCGGATTCACCACTCGATGATTTCGGCGGCATGGACGGCGGACAATTCATTGTCGTAGTCCTCGGAGGAATTGCCGGGTTAATTCTGATCAAGTTTGCTGCAACCTGGTTTGTTCAGCTGCTTGCGAAACGCCCTGCACTTGAAACAACCGCCTATGCCATTGTAGCATGGGTCGGAGTCAAGCTCGCTGTCATCACCCTTGCGCATGAGGATATTGGCGTCCTAGACCACCATTTTCCGCATAGCACAGGCTGGACACTGGTCTTCTACGGCGTGCTCATAGCAATCGCCCTCATTGGCTGGTTTGCACCGCAGAAAAAATCGGAAACTGAATCACTATAAAGAGCCAAGGGGACAGGTCCCCTGGCTCTTTTTACGGCTGGACCATGGGGTCTGTCCCCCTGGCTCTTTTTTCAAGAAGGAATGGCGAACTGTTTTGTGGAACTTATGGTGGAAGTCATTATAAGAAGGAGTTCAAACGATGAATGACCGCCAAGAAAATCTTTTCACCCAGCTGCAAGCTTATAGGGAGGATATTCTGCTTGTGTTAGAAGGAGTAACCGCCGGTCAGGCAGAGATTGTTCCCGATAAATTCCGCAATAACATTAGATGGAATATGGGGCATATTTATCTGGATCAATATTTATGGATTGAAGCGGTGACGAAGGAGAAAATCCAAATGCCGGAATTATTCCGCACCTGGTTTGGCTATGGCTCAACACCAGCTGATTTTACTGAAGAAACGCCAACATTTAATGAACTTAAAGACCTGCTGAGACAGCAGCCATCCGCCCTGAAGGAAGCCTATGGCCACCGCCTTGAAGTAGAATATCCGCCAACAGAGCTGGGAATGCGGACAATTGAACAGGTGCTGATTCGGACGATTTTTCATGAAGGCATGCACCTGCAGGCTATTATGGATATTCGGAAGTGGCTTTGAGCCAAGGGGACAGGTCCCTTGGCTCTTTTGGGAATGGGCCATGGGGTCTGTCCCCCTGGCTCCAAATGCCATAAGAATCTATTTGGGGGATATCTTGAGTACAAAAATTATCGTATTTCTACTTACTCTTTTCACCTTTCTCACATGGCTGTTCATCGCCATCTATTTTTCCGCAGAGAATAATTGGTGGTCTGTTCTTGAGGAGAGGAAAACCAGCTATGATACTGCTGCAGCTGGAGTGTCTTACGCGAAAGTCCTCATAGGCACAGGTCTATTTCTAGCTGCGGGAATCCTTTTGTACATGTTAATCCGCAGAAAATGAACCAGGGGGACAGGTCCCTTGGCTCATTTTGAGGCTGGGCCACGGGACCTGACCCCGTGGCACGAAATGAGGAGATATTTTGGAGGATCAAATATCATATAAAATCTGGACGGTTGTCATGATCCAGGATGGAGATAAGGTGCTGCTGTTGGACAGGCAGCATGACCACTTCAAGGGCTTTCTTCCGCCGGGGGGCAGAGTAGAATTTCCTGAGAGCTTTACTGATGGAGCAATACGGGAAGTCAGGGAAGAAACCGGTCTTGAAGTGAGTAATCTTGTGTTTAAAGGGATTTCGGAGTTTGTGAATCCTGCGAAAAATGAACGGTATATCATGATGAATTATTGGACGAAGGATTTTTCGGGAGAACTGCTGGAAAATCCGTCGGAAGGAGAACTGCATTGGGTCAGCATACAGGATGCGAAAAATTTGCCGATGCAGGATGATATCAAGATGAGATTTGGTTTGTTTTTTGAGCCGGGGACATTTGAGATCCAGAGTGTGTGGGATGAGGAGAGGAATGGGCCGGGGCAATTATGATTAAGAGAACATGAAGAGCCATGGGACAGGTCCCTTGGCTCTTTTTAAAACTGGGCCAGGGGGTCTGTCCCTGTGGCAAGTCAATAAAAAGAACAAAAAGCAGAAAAAAAATTTAATGTGACAGGCGGGTTGATCCAGGAAGGAAAACCGCCTTTTTTATTGAATCATTATTCTATAAAAGTTGCTGTTTAGGTCAAGTGTCTTGTTGTTAAAATAATGGGGCAAATTTCCCCGTAGTTAGGATGGTGCATAATGAAGAATCCGCGGAACGTAGTACTCTTTATTGCTCAAAGCTTGGATGGTTACATTGCAACAAAAGAAGACTCATTAGATTGGTTATTTAAAGTTGAGGGTGAAGGTGATAATGGCTACTCGGAATTTTATGAAGAGGTTGACACAATCATAATGGGCAAAAGAACATATGACTGGATAATGAATTACGAAAAAGGTCAATTTCCATATAAAAATAAAAATTGTTACGTCTTTTCCAGATCTCAATTAGAAGATACAGCTGATGTTAAGTTTGTAAATGAAGATATTGTAAATTTCACTAATAGCCTTAAAAAAGAAGAAGGAAAAAATATTTGGGTAGTTGGCGGCGGAGACTTATTACATACGTTTTTTAAAGAAAAATTACTCGATGAACTGATTCTGACGACGGCTCCTTCCATAATCGGAGATGGAATACCATTATTTAAACCCGGAAATTATCAGCTGGAATTAATTCTAAAAAGGACCCGAACCTTTAATCAATTTGTTGAAGTACATTACACGGTTAAAAAATGAATGAACCAAGGGGACAGGTCCCGTGGCTCCTTTTTAAGTTGGGCCACGGGACCTGTCCCCTTGGCTTGGGTGAATATAGAAGGAGGGAAAAACAATGGAAGTGACGATTGGGTATTATATTTTCGGGTTACTTACTATATCATTTATGTTTTTCTTTGCTGTTGCATCACTCATAGGAGGTACAAATGAGCCGTATAGAGACCTGTTACTAACTATTGCAGTTGGTCATTTTGTGATGTCAAAACTGATAGTAATAAAAAAGAAAGAATGAGCCACGGGACTTGTCCCTGTGGCATGTTAAAGGGGGAGCTTAAGATGAATATTACCATTCGTAATATGCATTACGGAGATACAAAACAAGTTCAAGGTATTGCGAAAACAACTTGGAATGCCACATATGGGGGCATAATCCCCTTAGAAGTTCAGAATAATTTCATCAAATTAAATTATAGTGAAGAAAGTTTGAAACAACGTATAGAACGTTCTATTGTATATGTTGCAGAGGTTGATGGGAAAGTTGTCGGTTTCGCAAATTTTTCTACAGTAAGGAATGGTGGAAAGGTAGAATTGGCGGCTATCTATCTTTATCCAGAATTCCAGGGCAGAGGGATTGGCACCGCTTTGATACAACAAGCAGTTAATGAACTAGTAGGTATAAAAGAAATTTATATAAACGTTGAAAAAGATAATAAGATTGGCATGTACTTTTATAAAGCTAAAGGGTTTGAAATAGTTAAAGAATATGAAAAAGAATTTGATGGACATATCTTAAAACAAGTACGAATGGTCAAAATAGTTTAATTGCTAACGGGGGATTATGCTGCAGCTGCCAAACTAGAGCCACGGGACCTGTCCCCGTGGCACACAATAAAAGCATCGAGTTAATAATCGGTAAAGAAATTTTTAGATCTGCTGCCAAACGAGGCAGCTTTTCTTATATAACAAACGGGGCCAAAATGTTTAACAAGGCATTGATTGAATTGTAACTATTTTGAAGTTACTTCGTCTGTTTATTTACACAAGGGGGTATCAAATGAAATTGACAAAAATCTTGTTTTCTATAGGTATTTTGTTTATTTTCTTAGTTGGATGCAATAGCGGTTTTATTGACAATCCAGCTAAAGGTAACCCGACTCCAAAAGACTTTCTTGAAAATGAAAGTGCTGATATATTTCTTCTTGATGAGATTGTTTATTCTAATGCCGAAGATGTTGAATGGGTTTCTGATTTGGAATATCAATTAGGTGAACAAATCGGAGAAATAACTAAACAAACAGATAGGGCCCGCAGTTTTAAAAACGGTACTGCAAATAAATTACCTGTTGGAACTAAGATTTATGAAACTGACACTCCAGCATATATTGCAAAAGTAGATAGGAAGGAAATACCATATTTAAAAATGCTTGAAGGTTGAATGTTTTGTCCAGGTTATGAGCCACGGGGACAGGTACCGTGGCTCACTTTTGAGACTGAGCCACGGGGTCTGTCCCCTTGGTAGCCACCCTTGGTAGTCACAAGGCCTGTCTCCATGGCATACGTTATCGTTAAGTACTCTTTTTATTTCTATATGGTTCAACCAACATAAATTGATATAAATAGTTAAGGACTGATACTGCAACGCTTAATAGGAAGAGCTGTTTCCGACTCATTCGTACCATTTTATAAATGCGCAGCTTTGCTGCTATTGTCGTCAGGGGATAGGCAAATAAGTAGTCAGCAAAGATGTTACTTAATAAGTACAGCCAAAACCTTCCGAATGTCAGCTTAAAGATCCAGAAATTAATTATAGAAAAAGCGCCAAAAACGAAAGAGATATCTGTTGCTAAGTTTGGGATTAATGGTTTTCTAACCTTCCACCATTTTAATTTTTTAGATAATTCACTAATAAGGGCAATAATCAAGTCACTAAAAATAATGGTTGGCAGGAAACGAAGGAAGGTCTTTTTTCCAAGTTTCACTACAGTTAACCAAGGCAGAACGAGTAACAAAACCATTTTCCAATCTCGTCTCATCCGAACCCACCCCTTGGTAAGAAAAATAGTATATTCCACATAGGAACATTTTTATCTTTACCTAAAATTTTTTGAATATACGGTTGCTGCTGCTATTGTAGAGCCAGGGGGACAGGTACCATGGCTCACTTTGAGCCAAGGGGTCTGTCCCCCTGGCATATTGGTCCTGGTTTCCGCCATCATAATCCTTATTTCCGCGGTGATGCTGAATCGCTTATGATCGCAATGGAAGAGAGCGCTGCCCAAAATCCCGATAAAACTCTTGAGGTAAAACGGAGTATTGAAGAGAATGACATTGTTGCTGTCCACTCCCATGTTAAGCAAGACCGGGATGATATTGGCGGGGCTGTTGTACATATTTTTCGTTTTCATAAAGGCATGATCGCCGAGCTGTGGGATATTGGACAGGCAGTACCGGAGGATTCTCCCAATGAGAATGGGGTGTTTTAACAGAATCTGTCCTGCAGCAAATAAAAAGGTGCCCAGCCCGACAAGGGAAAGGCGCCTTTTGTTTTATCTAGTGAGAGCTACAGGGACAGGAGTAATACAGTTTTGCCTGAGGGCCAAACTCTGCCTCACCATTCCAGCCCTTACTCAGCAAGCCTCATCTCTTGTCTTTGTTTCATTGCTGCAGGCCGGATCCATGCTATATCACCTTTATGTTCTGATTGTTCCTTCAAGTGATCCTGGATGTTCCGAATATGTTCCGCCATTGTCGTTACAGTCATATCAAGCTCCATCAGATGGGTCTGCTGCTCCATGGTCAGTTCAGATGAACCCATTGTTTTATGGCTCAAACTTTCTGTAATCTGCAGTACTTGCTGCATCAGGTCGATGAGACGCTGATTTTCCACTTCAACCTCAGTTGAGTCGCGTTTGATTTCATTCGATTGCAGTGCAAGTGTATTGATGCTCGAAATAACTCCATCGAAGATGTCCATCATTTGTAAGCTCTTTTCTTTTCCTTCTTCCAATATTTTCACATTCGAACTATACGATTTTTCTTGTTCTTCTATGTTTCTATTTACATCAGTAACGATGGTGTCGATCGTTTCAGCACTTTGTTTTACCTGAACGGATAGCTTGCGTATTTCACCGGCAACAACCCCGAAGCCAGCACCATTGGCACCGGCACGCGCAGCTTCAATGGAAGCATTCAAGGAGAGGAGGTTGGTCTGGTTGGATATGTATTCAATGCTGCTCAGTGCTTTCGTAACCTCCTTCATCTTTTCAAGCAGCTGCTGATTATAGTCCCCGAACTCATTAGTGATTGCTATGATTTTAGAAAAAACAACACTGAAATCGTCGACTTTCAGTTTCCCCTCATTTGATAATAATGTGACGTCGGCTGTTGTGGAGTTGGTGACTTCAATAATGGCATCTAAATTTTGGATCATTCCATTGATTTTGCCTAATTGATCTCCAAAGTACGTAATCAGATCATGCTGTTTTTGAATATCCTGTACCATGTCCATGAGCTGGCCGCCTGTCATTTCAGAAGAACTGCTTACCTGACCAGCCATAGAAACAAGGTGTTCACTATGTGCTTCAAGGTGCCGCAGCTCTTCCAGGGAATCCTGAATCGGGGTGTGGTCTGCTGTGTCTGCTACAGACAATTCCACGTTCTCCGTATTCTTTTGTTTCATTGCCGAGAGGCAGCCAAGGACGGCGGCAGCTGTAATGACCGTGTTTCCGGCAAGAGATAGAAGAAATGAATTCACATAGTGGCTGAATAAGGAAATCAGCAAAGAAACCAGGAGGATTGAAACTATCATCCAAAAAATTCTTTTCTCCAGGAGGAATGCTTTCATACTGCAAGGCTCCTTCTTTGTAAAATTCGCTGGACTCTAAAGGCAAATGGCAGTCCGATTGAATACACCACAAAAATTTTAATAAGATTAAATGGAATAATAATGAGCAGCACCGCTGTTTCAAAATCCTTCACAAGCGGGTTGGCATCTGTAAAAGATGTCAGATACTGATCCATACTCAATCCAAGCAGGTTCATAATAGCCGGCAGGATAAAGTAATAGTTCAGCAGGTACATGCTCATGAGGAAAACACTGATAGAAAGGGCAAAGCTTAACCAGTTCAATTTTTTCTGGTAATGGTAAAATGCCCCTATCATTCCTACAATGATGGCACCAGAGCTGAAATTGGCAATCTGGTTGATTGGCAGGCCAACATAGCTTCCATGTGTTAAGTATTCAATGACATTCTTCAAGAATTGAACGAGGATCCCTGCAGCCGGACCCATTGTAATAGCACCGATTAAAGCGGGAACATCACTGACATCAAGCGTTAAGAAAACAGGGAAAAAAGGAAGCGGGACCTTGAATAAGTATAAAATCAGGCTGAGTGCTGTTAAAATGCCAATCGACGCCATTCTTTGAATACGTGACATATGTAAAACTCCTTTATTCATGATAAAAGGGCAGCACTAAGGCTACCCTTGCGGCTTAACCGATGACTGAAAGTCCAAGATGAGGTGTTAATAGTTTCGTTGCATTTGCGATGATTTGCGGATTTGAAGTCTTAACCCCTTTAAACTTTCGCCCTTCTTCCACCTCGTGTACGCCAAACCCTTCCATGTCATAAGCAACCATCATAGATTTGAATACCGGGCTGTCAATAATGAGGAACCACTCGCGCATCAATTCGCTGTTTTTTGGAAGTTCAATATAATGAATGCCATCTGATGGATCCATAGCCGCATCATTCTCACCAAAAATATGAACGTTAGAGTACTCGGCCATAGCCTGGAAACGATCCAGCACGTTCTTTGTGCGCGAGAACTTTTGAAAGCCTGCATAAACATTTCCTTTAAGCTTCTTTGTAAGGACGATGTTCTCCATCATTAAGCACATATACTCCAGCTGGGGCACTTTAGTCTCATACTTTAAAGACTGCGCATTCAACTGGCTCAAAGGTGCATTGTCGAGCTTTTGGGTCTCTCCCTCAACCTGGCCAAAGCATTCTCTAAACAAAGATAACTTTTTTAACTCCATAAAAAATCTCCTCCTGAAAATGTGTAATCAGTTCAATTGAACCACGAAAAAAGAACTAGTAATAAGGCAAAAAAAGTAGTCCGCTTCAGCGTGGACTATGCTGGGGTATGTATGAAAAGTATGTATTATTTCTTTCGCTAAATCTTTACCTTACTAAACTCCCTCCCTCCTTTACCACGTTTAAAACTAATTCAAACACAAAAATGAAAAAAACTGAAATTTGAATGTTCTGAGCCAGGGGGACAGGTCCCTTGGCTCTTTTTGAAGCTGGGCCATGGGGTCTGTCCCCTTGGCATACCAAAGGCGCCTTTTTGGTTTTCCCTGGAAGTAGTGTGGTAAATAATAAAGATTAACTAAAGCGGGGAGGCATTCTATGAGAGTCCTTGTGATTGGAACGGAGGATTTGACCGGAGAGCATGTGATTAAGCAGCTGTCGGATAAGCAGCATGAGGCGGTGGCATTGGTTGGGACAAAGAGTAAGGTGGATGAAATGGGAAGGCTGGGGGCAGCGGATGTTTTTGTGCTTGAAAATGATCATTATGCCCAGGCCTTTTCAGCTTGTGATGCGGTCATTTATGTGGGCGATGCCAGTGCGCGGACAGGGGAAAGCAAGCCGATCCTGATTGACCATCAGTCGGTCATTGATTCGGTGCAGGCGGCAAAGGATCAGGGAGTAAAGCGCTTTCTGCTGATAAGTGCGATGCGTGCGAATGAGACGGACAAAGGCGGTTCAGGAACAGACGGGGCGAAAAATCAGCCGGAAGAGCTTCTAAGAAACGCACATTTAACTTATACCATAATACGGACAGGCAAGCCTGTAGACAAGCCGGGGAAAGGGAAGATTGAAGCAGCACTTTCTCTTAAAAGTAAGGAAAGTGAAATTCCGAAAGAGGATATTGCGACTGTACTGGTCGAGGCCCTGGAAATGGAGGAGGCTTATAACAGGACTATTGAAGTGTCTGCAGGAGAAACGCCGATCCGCGAGGCGCTGCAGAAGATAAGGAACTGACTCCATACTAAACTATTCTTATGAAAAGGGTGATAAGATGTCCAATATGAAAAAATACCTCCCAGCCGTTCTGAAGGGGACTGCGGCATTAGGGGCTGCAGCAGCTGCGACTTATTTCTACCGGAAGGATGACACGCAGCAGCAGCATTCCATCCTGAGGAATTTCCCTCTCCTTGGCAGGGTCAGGTATATGACAGAGAAGATCGGTCCCGAGCTCAGGCAATACTTATTCGAAAGCAATAATGAAGGAACGCCTTTTTCCCGGAAAGAGTTCGAGGATATCGTCAAGGCGGGCAAGTATAAAGAGCGTCTGATTGGCTTTGGTTCGGAGCGAGATTTTTCAAAGAGCGGCTATTATATCCGCAACAGCATGTTTCCGAAGCAGCGGGAAGAATTGCGGATCGATAATAGCCAGAAAATTAATACTAAGGTCTATAAAGTGGATGAAGAAGGCCTTATGACAAGGAAAGAGCATCGGGAGGAAAGCCAGACAGATCCCTATTTTCTAACAGACGAAGATGCAGTCATCCTCGGCGAGCATACATGCCGGCAGCCGTTCAAGCTGAAAGGGCTTGTCGGGCAGTCTGCGATGAGCTATGGAGCGCTCGGCGACCGGGCGATCACGGCTTTGTCGAAAGGGCTGGGCCTTGCCGGCGGAACATGGATGAATACCGGGGAAGGCGGTCTATCAAAATATCATTTAATCGGAAACCCGGACATCATGATGCAGATCGGTCCGGGCCTGTTCGGCGTCCGGACGCCGGGCGGGGAATTTTCTTGGGATGAATTTGAGAAAAAGAGCAAGATCGAGCAGGTGAAAGCATTTGAAATCAAGCTTGCTCAGGGTGCAAAAATCCGCGGCGGCCATATCGAAGGGGAAAAGGTTAACGAAGAAATTGCGGCAATCCGCCTTGTAGAGCCCTGGCAGACAATCAACAGCCCCAATCGATTCTATGAATTTAACAATTATGATGAGCTGTTCCAGTTCGTAGAAAAGATGCGGGATAAAGGCGGCAAGCCGGTTGGCATAAAGATTGTGGTCGGTGATTTGGATTCTCTTGAGGAAATGGCCCAGGTGATGAAGGAAACAGGGATGGGCCCTGATTTCATCACGGTTGATGGCGGTGAAGGCGGGACAGGAGCCACCTATCAGGAGCTTGCTGATGCAGTGGGTCTGCCTATTGGGTCTGCACTGCCGGCTGTTGACGAAATGCTGGTTAAATATAAAGTCCGCGACAGGGTGAAGCTGATCGCATCAGGCAAACTGATCACCCCGGATAAAATCGCGATTGCTCTTGCCATGGGGGCAGATCTTGTCAATATAGCGCGCGGATTCATGATCAGCGTCGGCTGCATCATGGCGGAGAAATGCCATACGAACCACTGTCCTGCAGGTGTCGCCACAACCGATCCAAAGCTCCAGGACGGGCTGGTCATTGAGGAAAAACAATACAGGGTCGCCAATTATGTGGTTTCCCTCCGTGAAGGGCTGTTCAATCTGGCCGCAGCTGCAGGCCTCGACACCCCGACTAAATTCGAACGGAAGCATATTGTCTATAAAGACGAATGGGGAAGAGTATCGGCTGTCCAGGATATGATCCTGACACCGAAAAAGGTAGACGAGATACAGGAGAAGGAACAAGAATAGAGCCGGGGGGACAGACCCTCTGGCTCGTTTGAGCCAAGGGGTCTGTCCCCCTGGCTCTCTTTGTGCTTTCTTTCCTGCAGCAGAATTAGAGTGGGGAAAATGAAACATTACAGCCTTAGTTTCGTCTATAATAAAGATGAATAATTTGGAAATTTTGGCAGTGGGAAGGGATACTTTTGAAGAGAGCAGCGGCATACATCGTCCTGATGCTTCGGGGGAATTTGAATTGAGATTTTTTTTGGCTGTTCCATTATTAATAATCGGGAGTTTTTTAATAAGTATAACCGTAGACAGTTTTGGCAGCACCGGCAATACTATCATGCATATGACTGGAGTGGCCATTAATTTATTTGCTGTCTTTTATATATGGAAAAGAAAGGCGAAGCTGGAGGGACAGGATGATAAGAAATAATATTCGGGCCATTGCGATCTGTGTGTTCAGAAAAGATGACTCGATACTTGTGGCTGAGGGGTTCGACAAAGTTAAGCGGGACTATTTCTATCGTCCGATTGGCGGAGGGATTGAGTTTGGCGAAAAAAGCACTGAAGCGCTGGAAAGAGAAGTGTTCGAGGAAATTGGGGCAAACGTTAGGAATCTCATTCATTTAGGCACCCTTGAAAATATCTTTACCTACAATGGGATTCCCCGCCATGAGTTCGTTTTTGTCTATGATGGGGAGTTTGTTGACGCATCCTTCTATCAAAAACCATCTTTTATGGGTCTTGAGGATAATGGGGAAGAGTTCAAGTTAATGTGGAAGCCCCTCAATGAGTTTCGGGATAAGGGATTAAGGCTCGTCCCTGAGGAACTATTAGCGCTGATGTAATAGATAGGGGGAGTAAGGTTGAAAAAGATGCTCTTTTTATTTTTTGCCTTGATGTTCTTAGCTGCCTGTTCGAAAGAAGTGAACACTTATGACTATCGATTTGTCGGGGAAAGCGACCATTGGGAAGCGGAATACGTTTTTAAAGGTACAGAGGAGTGGGGCGAAAAAAATGGAAGGCGCACATACTCTAACGAAAATAGTGATGAGTTTTTTCTGGAGTATAAAGGTCCTCTAGAAGAGCTTTCATCCCTGAAAAACCTTGAGTACTCTTATGAAGCTTCAGCAGGGAGCGGAAGCGGCGCAACAAAATTTGATGCACCGCCGACGGAGAAGGTTTTTAAAAGCGGCGTATCTTCAGAGAATACCGGCACAGTGAACGAGGATGATATTATCAAAGTTTATGTAAAATGGGATGATGCCGAGGAGACTTTTGAGTTGCACAGAGAAAAGCAGTAAACTTTTAAACTTGTAAAAGAGAGGTTCGGGTTAATGTCTGTAAAAAAACGGTTTTTCATTGGAATGGCCATTGCGGCGGTTTTCTCCTTCATTTGGCTTCTGCCTGCACGGGGGAGCGAGGCAAAAATTGCTGATGAGATAGCGAAAAAAACAAACGGAGTCAGTATAGACCATATCGAAATGATTGATAACCATCTATCCGTTGCTTTCCTGCACACTGCAGCAGGTGAGGAAAGGGAATTGTATTTAGAGAGGTCGTTATTTTCTTGGGAGGCCAAAAAAGAGTTTGCCTTTACACCGGAAGGAATACATGACCCGATCCACCTTGCCTTCTTCAATTCGCCATTTACAGGTGAAGAAGAATTCAACGCTGTGATTCTTCGGGTATTTGATAAAGAGATAGACCGTGTTGAGATAGTAAAGGGAAAGCAAACCCTTCACAGCTTCAAGCTTCTTACTAAAGCTGCGGATGAAAAGTTTGGACTATTCAGAACAGATAGCGATGAAATCTATGATGCTGAATATATTGCTTACAATGCAGAAGGTGAAGTGGTTTTTAAGAACAAGTTATCTTAGAAGCCTGTCCCTTTGTCCCAGAATGGAGGATCTAATCAATGAAGATGATTACTTTTGGAGAAAAAATTGAGCGAATTGAATATACGAGCAGGCCGGCTGTCTACGGACTGTTTTTTCACCCGGAGAATGGGAAAGTGGCTGTCATACAGACGGGTAATGGAAAGTATTTTCTTCCCGGCGGAGGAATTGAGACCAGGGAGACACATGAAGAATGTATGAAAAGAGAGGCTCTTGAAGAAATGGGGGCCGAGATTGAACTTGGTCCTTTTCTGGGGCACGCCAGAAGGTATTTTTACTCTACCAATGAATATAAATACTATTTGAGTGAAGGATATTTCTACTTATGTGAAATCGCCAAGCAAATAAGCCCGCCGCTGGAAGAGGACCATACCTTAATATGGCTGGATTCCTTGGATGCTGAAGCAGGTCTGTTTCATGAGCACCAGAGGTGGGCAGTGAAGGAAGCGTTGAAGAAAGTACATAGCCTAAGCAAGGGGGAAAGCAAATGATTTACCGAAGAAAAAGCTATAAAGTGGATGAAAGCATTGTAGATGATTTCAATCTTCATTTTAATCAGACGCTGCTGCCGGCCCAGCTGAAATACGGGTCAAGGCTGGTCGGAAGATGGATGGGACAGCCGGCAGAAGGGGCTGTCGAAATCTTTGCGATATGGCAATATGACAGCCATGAAGCATATGAAAATATTGAAAACAATGTGAGAAATGATAAAGAGCACGTCCAGCGTGTGCAGGATTGGTTTGAGAAAATGGGCGGCAGGGAGAATCTGGGCAGGATATTTTTTAAGGTGGATGAGGACTTTTTGGAGACTACGGTACCTGAAAGCAGCACGATTCTTTCATTATAGCAGTGAAAAAAGATCAAGTATCAGTTGCGAGGAGAAAAGGTGAACAATAAGGAGGCAGGCCCATTGAAAAAATTCTTTTTGTCATTGACCGGCGGAATCCTGCTTGGCGGCATCCTATCATACTTTTTCCTGGACTATGAGGACTCAAATTATGTTTTGCTGAACTATTATGGAGAAGATAAGAAGATAGTAAAAGAATGGGATTTTTAATTTATCTCCAATTCGGGCTTTATCATTATAGGATTGTCAGTTCTGATTTATTTAATATGGACGTATTTCGAGAGAAAATCTGATGGTGCTTGAGGTGTAATTAATCGTTTTTTCTAACCAGTGGGGTAAGCGGTGGAGCATTCCGCCGGGAAAACTGGCATCAGTGCTTACTGACATTGCAGGCTGGATCCCCTATGTTCTAGGAGTTGCGTTAATACCATCAGGCATCTTGATTTATTTATCAATAAAAATGATTGAAAAGGAGGGAGAAGGCAGTTGTTCCGGAACCTAATCCTCTTAATTGGTTTAACGCTTTTCACATCTGCGGGGTGCACTAACGGAGGAGAAAGCGCCGCGGTTTCCATTGACAGCATTGATGCCAAAGAGGTCTTAAGGCTGAATCCTGATGCTGATATTTTTCAGTATGAGGGTGTTATCTATCAAACGAATATAGATTGGGTTAATGAATTGTCTTTAAAAAAGGACGATCAAATTGGTGAAATACAATCCAGAAATGAGAAAGATACAGATTTTGAAAATGGAATGTCGAATAAGCTGCCTGTCGGAGTCAAAATTTTCTCTGCAAAGGAAAGAAGAGATATCTTACTTGTAGAGTCCGAGGGGAAGGTTTTGAAGTACCTTGCCATTGTTGAGGGATAATGGATGAGTTATGATGTACACTGAAGTCCATTTAGGATATTGCCAACCAGGCTTTTTTTGACTGTTCTGACTGCGAAAGTGCAGAAAGCAGGTGAAGTATGGCTGAATTAACCAGGCTGTCATTTTTATGCGTCGCCATCAATCTAATTTCAAATATACTGTTTTTCCTTATAGGGAGCTTAGGCGGATTCTTTACAATGCTATTAACTTTAAGCAATCTGGTATTGCCGGGTTTTCTGTCGTTTACAGGGGTTCTTTTAGGAATTGGGGCATTAGTGTTAAAAGAACCAATCATAAAATCCTTGCTGGCCATAGCAGCAAATATAGGGTATGTGCTGGTTTTCTTTTCTGTTTTTAAAAATTTTTAAAAGATTACAGGATGGGAAAATGATGTATTTTGTTGATGCCGATCAATAGGTATAGCAAAGATTAAGAGTTGGATGGCCTTCCGTTTACGTTTTCAGAAGCATAATTCTCCCTGCTCGAACACTGAATAATTTTCATATACAGAAAAAAACAGGCCCTACATATATAGGGCCTGTCTGTATTATCCGAAGATTAAGCTTTTTGAACGTTAGCTGCTTGAGGTCCGCGAGCACCTTGCTCAACGTCAAAAGTTACTTTTTGACCTTCGTCTAAAGATTTGAATCCTTCGCTTTGAATAGCTGAGAAGTGTACGAATACATCGTCTCCACCTTCGCGTTCGATGAAGCCAAAACCTTTTTCTGCATTAAACCATTTAACTGTACCTTGTTCCATTTTTGTTGCCTCCTAGTGCTGCCGCACAATGTATTACTATCCCTGCTCAAAGTATTTATATAGACGAAAAGTCATTAATTAACTTATACCGAACAAAAATAATTCTTTTTCATCATAACAGCAATCGGAAAAAATTGCAAATTATATTCTTGTTTTATTATGGCAATATTTGTTAAAGGATATTGGTATTAAATTTTTTCTTCTCATAGAAAATCTTGGAGAGAGTTTAGCTCGAAAAAGGGCCGGGTATATTTTTTTACGTTCCTCTTATCCCTGGGCAGCCATATTCGTACCTTCTTCATCTTCTGTTTTCTTACTTAAAAATACATATGTAATGGTTATTTTATAAAATTGGACAGCGGGGATATTTGATATTTAGTGAAAAAGGAAGTGGTCAAAGTTTGTGGAATTCAGAAAACCATGACACTTATCATGTATCGTACATGACAGCTGGGACTACCGGAATAATAAAACGTTTTCTATACTTAAATAAATAAATGAGTGAAGGAGAAGCTTTCAAAAATGAACGAACAAAACCCAAGGGCTTTGAGAAAGATGGTTACTCCTTATGAAAAGTCCGATTTACAAAAAAGTATTTGGCAGATTATTAACACATTGGTGCCATTTTTCGTGCTGTGGTACCTGGCATATAAGAGCTTATCGGTCTCTTATTTCCTTACATTAGCGATTTCTGTGGCTGCTGCAGGTTTTTTAGTGAGAATCTTCATTATCTTTCATGACTGCTGCCACTATTCCTTTTTCAAGAACAGAAAGGCCAATCGGATCCTTGGCACCATAACGGGGATTCTGACTCTTCATCCTTTCGACCAGTGGGCACACGACCATTCTGTCCATCATGCAACAAGCAGCAACCTGGACAAGCGCGGTACAGGCGATATTTGGGTACTGACTGTTGAGGAATATCTGGAAGCTTCAACTAAAACAAAAATAATGTACAGGCTTTACAGAAATCCGTTTGTTATGTTTATTCTCGGTCCGATTTACGTTTTTGGCATTACCAATCGTTTCAATCGCAAAGGTGCAAAGCGCAAAGAAAAGATGAATACGTATGTGACGAACCTCGGAATCGCCGCTGTGGCGGGACTTGTATGCTGGGCTATCGGCTGGCAGAATTTCCTGCTCGTTCAGGTGCCGACTTTCATGATTTCGGGTACTCTCGGAGTATGGCTGTTTTATATTCAGCACACATTTGAGGATTCTTATTTTGAAGAAAATGAGCATTGGGAATATGTAAAAGCAGCTGTTGAAGGAAGCTCATTTTACAAGCTTCCCAAAGTCATGCAGTGGCTGACAGGCAATATCGGTTTCCATCATGTCCACCACCTTAGCCCAAGAGTTCCAAACTACAAGCTTGAAGAGGTGCATAAAAACACTGAACCTCTCCAGCATGTTCCGACCATTACACTGGCAACAAGCCTGGCATCATTAAAGTTCCGTCTGTGGGATGAAGAGGGCAAGAAATTTGTTGGTTTTAGCCATTTGGGAAAAGCTGCTAAAACCCAGGAATCAGCACGGCTGGGATCTGATTAATTAGACCGGGCTGTCATGATAAGAGGTTTACAAAAAAGTGCCGACATGCGCAATGATTTGTGCAGTCAGCACTTTTTTTGTCTTAAAAAATGTACTTTATTATATTCAGGTACTCTATCGAATGATCTGTAACAAATGAGGTATGTATAGAAATGCAAATACATGGCGAATTTATTGGTAAAAAAGCAGTCAATCTATTAAAATAAACAGGCGTAAGAATAGCGGGGAGTGAACTTTATGACGTCTGCAAGGGAAAACGTAACGGTTAAGGTAAACAGTAATAAGTTTGTATGGGATTCCCAAAACGGTCTTTTTACCTTTGACGGTGCGCCAGCACTTTTATTTTGGGATTCAGCAATAGAATTATTCTTGAAAACAATTGAAGAAGTTTCTGGTGAAGATGTATCTAAAACGGTATATGAAGCAACAGGATATCGAATGGGCCATTTAGTAACCTCTTATTATACTGGCCGAAGGGACCTCGAACAGCTTCTTGAAGAATATGGCGATATTTACAGAAATGCCGGCTGGGGCAATGTCAAAATTGCTCACTACAATTATGAGGAAAAGAGAGCAATCGTTCAGCTGACTAACAGCTGGGAACATAGAATTTTTAATAATACAGACAAGGAAAAGGCCGGTGTATTACTGCCCAGCCACTGGGCGGGTATTTTTACAGGTCTGTTTGAACAAAAAGTCTGGTACAAAATCAACAAAAGCCAGCTGGATGGAAACGAGTATGACGAAATTGAAATATTTCCTTCAGATGTTACACCTTCAAAAAACATTTTCGAGTTAGCAAGACAAAGAGAGACAGAACATATTTTAGAGCTGGAGCAAAAAGTAAAAGAAAGAACCGAAGAACTTTCCACTCTTGTAAATGAATTATCCACTCCTATTATTCCGGTATTAAAAGGAATTGTTGTTGTTCCGCTTATAGGAAATTTTACCGATGAACGCTTATCTAACTTTATCGAACGTTCACTGCTTGAGTTCTCCAGACTGAAAGCCAATTACCTATTAATTGACCTGACAGGTCTGAAAGGGCTGGACAGCTACACAATAGATGGCATTCAAAAGCTGATTCTTTCTATCCGCTTAATAGGCGGAGAATGCTTCATCGTTGGCATTTCCGCGGACCAGGCAATACAAATATCGAATTCAAACATCCAATTAAGCCATGTACAAACCTTTTCTACATTACAGCACGGGGTGGAATATGCCATTGAGCAAAATGGCTACGAGATTAAAGAAAAGAAGGCATGATGTGCCTTCTTTTTGTGTTTCTTCGACGCAGTTCCGCCCTCTGTCGCTGCAGATCTATCCTATTAAAAGACTGCCCCCCAAAAATACCTGGCTGCATCATAAGAAATTCCTATGAGGAGCTATAAAATTATTTTAATTACTTTATGGAATGAACTCAGTTAGCATAGAAATCAATACAGACCTTAAAAGGAGGATAAGCAATGGAGGCAAAAATAAGGTTCAGAACCGCTGCTGAAGAAGATTTGGACAGCATTGTGGCCATGCTTGCTGATGATATTCTCGGGAGTACACGTGAAAAGTATGAGCATCCGCTTCCGCACAGCTACATAAAGGCATTTCAAGCTATCTCATCTGACCCCAATAACGAGCTGATAGTAGCATGCCGGGGAACCGAAGTCATTGGGGTTCAGCAAATAACATTCACTCCTTATCTCACACATCAAGGCGGATGGAGAGCCACGATTGAAGGGGTAAGAACAGCAGCATCAGTAAGAGGTATGGGAGTAGGATCTGAATTGATCAAATGGGCCATACAGCGTGCAGACGAACGCGGCTGCCATTTGGTACAGCTTACAACCGATAAGGAAAGGCCGGATGCACTGAGGTTTTATGAGCGGTTAGGTTTTAAAGCTACACATGAAGGATTGAAGCTGAGGCTTACTTAAAACAAGGCCTAAGGTCATTAAACTTAAAAACAGCGGCCATTCAGGCAGCTGTTTATTATTACAAAGCACTTATGGATTCCTAAAGTTATTCTCAATAAATCTCTCCTCATCCGAAGGTTTCAGCACCCTGTATGCTTTCCCAACCTGACCGGCATCAAGCTCCCAAAAATAATTATGATCCTCTATTATGTCTGTAAAATTGTCGTTTCTCCACTTTGCTGCTATCTCCAGCAGCGTTTTTTTTCTTTCAAAATCACTCGATTGCAGGATGCTATAGATTTCCTCAATATTCTCTTTGCTCATCTCGACAGCACCGGTCTTTTTTTCGGCCATGACTTTTTGATGCGTCATAAAGTGCATAGTATCCATGACTTCCTGTTCAGTAGAGCTTTGGTCTACTGGGAATGTTGTCGTTGCCCCTTCAACTTTGGCAACTTGTTCTGGAGCTGCGTCAGGATCCCAGGATTCTTCAAAGGGAGCAGATTCTGGTTGAGTTTGCTCTATGCTATCATCCTCATTCATTGTTTTCATGAAATTGACTGTTATAAAAAGAACCAGGAGCAAGGCGATGGCTGCCAATAAAATTAAGGTTTTTTTCATAGATAGCTCCCTTCCTTTTTTTTAACATTATACCATTTTTGGTTTCATTAAAATCTATTGATCGGCTGTTTAGTAATATTTGGTATAATAAACCAGTGAAGCATAGAAAGGGGAATCTATACTGCACATGTGGAATACCTTGAAATGATTTATAGAATTGGATAGAAACAGTGGGCGGTTCCTTTTTTGGGGATACGTTTATTTTTCTATCTAAAATAATTCAAGGGATACTTGGTGCGGCCAATTAGATTTACATTGCCATGCAAATATTGCGGGTGAAAATTGCATCTTTATTTGCACTTTCATTGCGTCCCTTACCAGGGAGGAATTTTAATGATGAATCAGGACAAAAACGAAGAGCTGCTGACGGGAGGAAATGTCTCGAACGTTTATCGTTCTAGAGATACGATCCGGCGGGAATTAAAGGCTGATAGTAAAAAAATCCATACGTTATTGCAGCATTTAGAAAATAAAGGGTTTGCCTTTGCGCCAAAGTTTCTGGGCATTGACGAAAAAAATAGAGAGATCCTTACATTTATTGAAGGAGAAGCCGGCCATTATCCTTTAAAAGAATATATGTGGTCTAATAATGCTTTAAAAGAGATTGCAGGAATGCTTCGGCTTTATCATGATGCCGTGAGCGGTTTTCCAATTGATGAGAGCTGGCAGCCGATTGATAATACCCCTCAGCCATTCGAAGTGGTGTGCCACAATGATTTTGCCGTCTATAACATAATTTTTAAACATGAAAAGCCAGCAGGGATTATTGATTTTGATCATGCTGCTCCAGGCCCGAGACTTTGGGATATAGCTTATGCTCTATACACGTGTGTTCCTTTAAGCAGACTCTATCATACGGAAACAGGTGAGGCAGTTTATTATGACCGTTCAAAGGATGCTGAACGCATAAAACAGAGGGTTGCATTATTCTTTCAATCCTATGATATGGAAGGATTGGAACAGGGTTATTTAGAGATGGTCCTGCTCCGGATCGAAGGATTATGCAAAACCATACGAAGGAAAGCCGGAGAGGGAGATAAGGCGTTTCAAAAAATGATTGAAGAAGGGCATCTTGAGCATTATCAGAAAGAGCTTCAATTCATTCGTGAACATGGTGAAGAGTGGATAATGTGAATAAAAAGCGCTAAGCCTAACGGTTTAGCGCTTTTTTACCGTTTATTTAATTACTGTCACAGCTTCAATAGAAATGAAACTTACCAGCTCCTTCGCACGTATATTGATTGCAAAGGCGGATAGAAAAATCACTGGGGAGATGCCAAATGACCATCTATAAAAATGAACATGGCAAACGCACGCTGGAGAAGGATTATGAAGAGTATATAGAAACTTTGGGTTTTGATGTGGAAAGGATGTATGTGAACACCAGCTATGGAAGGACGCATGTTCTTGCAGCAGGGCCAAAGGACGCTAAGCCTGTTTTTATTTTTCAGGGAGGCAATTGCATCAATCCGATGACACTGTCGTGGTTCTCCTCATTAGCAGAACGCTATAGGATTTATGCACCTGATACAATCGGTCATCCGGGATTCAGTGAAGAGGCAAGGGTTTCAGCCCAGGATGCCAGTTTTCCGGAATGGGCAAAACAGCTGATGGCCCATTTTCAAATCAGAAGCTGTGCATTTATCGGCCCTTCTTATGGCGGAGGAATCATTATGAGGATGGCGGCCTATATGCCAGACCTGATTGATTGCGCGGTGCTGGTGTCGCCGGCAGGGATCAGTCTTGGATCCAAGACCAGGATGATTAAAGATATTCTACTGCCGATGGTCGCTTATAAGGCCTTTTCTTCAGAAAAACATCTGGATAAACTCACTGGTATTATGTCTGGCGGTTCTATGAAAGTCCGGGATAAAGAGATTATCGGCAATGTGTTTAAATACGTGAAGCTCGAACAGGATATGCCTAAGATAACAGAGCGTCATGAATTGGCGGGATATCAGGCGCCAACATTGGTCATAGCCGGCAAACAGGATGTCTTTTTTCCCGAGCAGAAGCTGAACCGGGCAGCAAAGGAAATCATCCCAAACCTGACGGACTTTAAGGCATATGAAATGGGACATTTTCCTTCTGATGAATATTTGATTAAGATCAATGAGGATATTACAGCGTTTTTGAATGCTCATTATTAGGAGCCAGGGGGACAGGTCCCTTGGCTCATTTTCTCCTTGCTCCAATCTGATAGGGTAATTAAGAAATATCTGTTTTTATGTGGAGGTCTGGGGATAAAATGATAGGGTACCTTTTTCGCGCTTAACGTGAAAAGATTGACATTGTCTAGTTTCAGGCGGCTATTTTATAATAGAGTAAAGGGAGGTGAGAAAATGATGGAAGAAAGATTTGACCGAATTGAAGGAATGCTGACGCAGCTGCTTACAAAGGCAGCCAATATGCAAACCGTTCAACAGGAGCACAGCAGGAAATTTGAGTCAATTAAAAAGAAGTTTGATTCAATTGACGAGAAATTTGACTCAATTGAAAAGAAGTTTGATTCAATTGAAAAGAAGTTTGATTCAATTGAAAAGAAGTTTGATTCCATTGATAGACGTTTTGATGTCATTGAAGCAAGAATGGATAGCACTGATGCAAAAATTGATGGTCACCATAAAGAAGTATTGGACCGATTCAATGGATTAGAGCTGGATCAGGACTTTATTTGGGAAAAAGCTGCACGTAATGAAAGAGAACTGGAGCTTATTAAAAGGAGACTTTCTTTATAATCTCTATTCGACACTTTCTTTACCCTCAATAATTAAAATTCTCTTCATAAGCAATACTCCTCTGTTTTGTTTCACTGAAATATATTCCTCTACACTAAACTATCAACACAGCCAATAAAAAACTGCGGGGCTTTAATTGAATATAAAGTTTAATACTAGTCTAAAAAAAACTCCGCCTGGCTGATGGCAGCAAGCGGAGTTTTTGTGATTGGATTTTGAGCCAAGGGGTCAGACCCCATGGCTCCTTAATTCTGGGCCAGGGGGTCAGACCCCATGGCTCCTTAATTCTGGGCCAGGGGGTCTGACCCCATGGCTCACCCCTTGGCTCGATAAACAAAATAATCAAAATCTGCATGAAGCCTCTGCCCGGATGTGTCCTGACATTGCATGCCTACGAATGCGCCGGTGAAGAAGCCGCCTCCGTTGATGTAGTCGTCTGAGAGTTTGTAGGACTCCAGGGTGACTGGGATTTCGGTCCAGCTGTTTCCGTCGAATGAATAGGAATAGCGGTAAGTGTTAGTGCTTACATTTACGCGCAGGTAAACATAGTCTGCTTCGTCCGGAACGGTGATCGGGCTGTCCTGGAGCGGCTGGCTGAATGTGAAGTTGTCGCAGACCGTCAAGTCGAGGATGCGGCCTTTCTCTTCATGCCAGGTGATCTGCAGGGCGGTCCAGTTCTGAGTATTATAGTAGTTTACAAGTCCGGCAGCCTGCTGGAATGTGTCAGGATTGAAGGCCACTTTTGTTTCGGCCGTAAAGTTGAAATGCTGCCAGCGCCTCGCAATATGTGCTTGCGTAAATTTAGAAGTTAGAGATTCCCTTCCATAAAGTCGCAGATGCCCAGGGTTGTCTTTTAATGAAACGATATCTTCTCCGAGCGGGATCCTTAGTGACTGGAAATGAAGATTCAAAGTTTCAGAGCTGAAATCATCTTTCTCATCAAAATCCTTCTCCCACTTGACTTCCTCTATGGCCGGTCCTTCGATTTCGACGGATGGCTGGTTGCCTCCAACCACATATGGCCAGTCATTTTTCCATTCGAGACGCTGGATGGCAGTCTCCCTGCCCAGAGGACAATAGCCGCGCGGATCGAGAAGCGCTTTGTTTTCCTGCGGCAATGGGCGGCCGGTCAGGTGCACAAGGAACCATTCGTCCGTATGCGTCTTTACGATCGAAGCATGTCCGGCTTTCTGCAGCGGATTCCTTGGGTAAGGGAATGACGTGATCAGCGGATTGTCAGGATGCACTTCATATGGCCCCCACAAATCTTTTGAGCGGGCGATGGTTGCCTGGTGATCGTATTTTGTTCCTCCTTCGGCTGTGAGGAGATAATAATAGCCGTTCATCTTATAAAGGTGAGGCGCTTCAGTCAGTTTAATATCGGTGCCTTTGAAAATGACCTCTTTTTTGCCGACCAGCTTCTGCTCCTCTACACTGAATTCCTGCAGGACGATACCATAGAAGTTATGGTTGCCGACCCGGTGATCCCACATCATATTGACGAAGTATTTCTTTCCGTCCTCATCATGGAATAAAGAAGGATCAAAGCCGGAGCTGTTCATGTAGACAGGCTCAGACCATTCTCCATCAATCTTGTCGCAGGTGACGAGGTAGTTGTGGCTGTCTTTCCATTGTCCGTCGACGACTTTGACATCTGTGTAGATCAGCCAGAATTTATCATCATGGTAAGAGAGTGCAGGGGCCCAGATGCCGCCTGAGTCAGGATTGCCCAGCATATTCAATTGGCTGAGGCGGTTGAGCGGGCGGGAGATGAGCCGCCAATTCTTTAGGTCCTTGGAATGATAGATCCCGACGCCAGGGAACCATTCAAACGTAGAAACGGCAATATAATAATCTTCGCCTGCACGGCAAATGCTTGGATCAGGGTTAAAGCCTGTTAAAATCGGATTTTGAATGATTGTCATTGTACAGCACCTCTCCTGGATATAATGTTAGGCTTCCTGGATATCGATGGTCAGGAAGTTTTCGCTCGCATAAGCGGCCGCCCCGAATGCAGCAGCATGGGTGGATAACTGGGAAAAATCAATCTTTAGATCCTTTTTGTGTGTAGAAAGCGCATGGACCAGCTTCTTCTTCACCGGTTCCTCCAGCCACTTGGAAGAAGAGGCGAGGCGGTTGCCGATGATGACCTGCTCAGGGTTAAAGATATTGATGATGTTATTGATTCCGACCCCGATATAGCCGCCGATCTCTTCAAAAATGTGAATGACGCCGGCATCCCCGTTTTCAGCCAGTTCATTCAGGCTTTCAAGTGAAAGCTTCTGCCCATCCTCCGGCTGGATCTCATTCCTTGCCGCAGATTCGACCAATGCTTTTTCAGAAGCATAAAGCTCCCAGCAGCCCTGGTTGCCGCAGCGGCATACAGGTCCGTCTGTTTCAATGGTCATATGGCCAAGCTCACCGGAGAATCCATTGTTTCCTTTATAAAGCTCTCCGTTTAAAATGAGGCCGACACCGATGCCGATGCCGATGCTTACATAGATGATATTATTGGCTTCCTGTCCTGCACCGAATTTTTTCTCTCCATATGCCCCTGCATTAGCTTCATTTTCAATCAGGATGGGAACATTGTACTTCTCTGTCATCACTGATTTCAGGTCGATATTCCGCCAATTCAGGTTGGGGGCAAGAAGGATTTCGCCTTCCGTGCTGACGGTGCCAGGCACGCCGATGCCGATCCCGACCAGTCCGTAGCGGCTTTTCGGCATGGAACCGATCAGGGTATCGACAATTTTAAATAGCTCTTCTTTGATTTCTTCAAAGGTCAGGTCATTGAACTTAATCAGTTCCTCGCTGCAGATTTTTCCCTGAAGATCGGTCAGGATCCCAAGAATATAGTTGACGCCGATATCAATGCCGATGGAATAGCCGGCAACCTGGTTGAAGAGCAGCATAACAGGCCTGCGCCCGCCGCTTGAAACACCTGGACCTGATTCAAGGATAAGGCCTTCACTGAGCAGCTCGCTCACCTGGGAGGAGACAGTCCCCTTATTCAATCCGGTCAGGTTGGCGATATCCGCCCTTGAAATAGGGGTGTACTCCTGGATGGTCTGCAGTACT
This sequence comes from Bacillus infantis, assembly GCF_020171945.1. Classification (GTDB taxonomy): domain Bacteria; phylum Bacillota; class Bacilli; order Bacillales; family Cytobacillaceae; genus Bacillus_AB; species Bacillus_AB infantis_A. The sequence goes on from NZ_JAIVAP010000016.1 coordinate 73,940, forward strand.
AACGACTTATTGCCTTTTTTTACAACATGCTGGTTGTAGGTCTGGGTCAGCCTCATTTTTAAAAGCTCCATTTCGTTTTGTTTTCCTAAGTGTACCATTTTCATTTTATATTATAAACTTAGTTTATCCGCTAGACAAACATTCTTTGAGATGGTAATCTATGTTTAGTAACAAATCTCGGTTTCAAAATAAAGAATATTGGGGGTATTTAGTTTGAGAAAGAAGAAAGCGATTACAACAGTCTTTGCCATTTTTTCCTCCCTTGCCCTGATTACAGGCTGTTCAGGCTCCGACGAAAAAGCGAGCGGCGGCTCCGGTGATGAGAAAACAATTGAATTCATGCACCTTTGGCCTGAAGGAAGCTCTAAGCTGCACAACGAAATTGTAAGCGGAATCATTGAGGATTTTGAGAGCGAGCATCCGGATGTGAAAGTGGACCTGGAAGTGCTGAGCAATGAGCAATATAAAGATAAGCTGAAAGTATTATCCACTTCTAACCAATTGCCGGATGTAGGACTGACATGGGCTGCAGGATTCCTGGACCCTTATGTGAGCGGAAAAAAATTTACCCCGCTGGATGACCTTCTTGAAGGAGATTTAAAAGATAAATTTGTATCCGGCACAGCAGAAGCATATGAAGTCGATGGAAGCACATATGGACTGCCGCTTGAATTGAACATTGCAACAGTATTTTACAATAAAGCTATTTTTGAAAAGTATGGGCTGGAAGCGCCTAAAACTTATGAAGAGTTTCAAAATGTAGTAGAAACATTGGATAAAAACGGCGTTGCTCCGATTGCGCTTGGAAACAAAGACCGCTGGACCGGGTCTCTATGGTATATGTATCTGGCTGACCGGATCGGCGGCGGAGATGTCCTGACAAAAGCGATCGACCGCAGCGGTTCATTTGAAGACCCTGCCCTGGTTTCGGCTGCTGAAAAGGTGCAGGAGCTGGTTGACATGAATGCATTTGTCAAAGGCTTCAACGGACTTGCCGATGAAGAAGCGAAGAGCATGTTCATGAACGAACAGGCAGCTATGTACCTGATTGCCACATGGGATCTGCCGAATTACACAACCAATGAAGACGTTCCTCAGGAATTCAGGGATTCGGTCGGCTATTTCAACTTCCCGACTGTCGATGGAAAAGGTGACATGGACAGCTTTGTCGGCGGTCCTGGAGTAGGATTATTCGTTGCAGAGGATTCCGATGTGAAGGAAGAAGCAAAGGAATTTGCATCCTACTTCATTCAGCAGTGGGGGGAAAAGTCAGTGACGGATGCAGGCGTCATCCCGGCAACAAAAGTGGATGCGGCGTCACTTGATCTTCCTGATATGTATGTCGATGTCCTGGAAGACCTGAACTCTGCCAGCAATATCACGCTTTTTGCAGATGTGCAGATGAGCGCAGATACAGCCCAGGTGCATTTAGATATGATTCAGTCGCTGTTTGGAAAAGAAGTGTCTCCTGAAGAATTTGCCAAGGCGCACGAAGAAGCGCTGTCCAAAGAATAAGAGTTCACGGAACACTAGTAATCAACTAAAGAAAAGGACATACCCTTTGCCGGATTGTCCTTTTCATTTTTAAATATGGGGTTGAATGTGATGAATAAAGTAATGTCAAACAAGTGGATTATCGCATTATACGTTCTCCCTGCACTCCTTCTGATTGGTATCCTCATCTTCATCCCTCTGATCTTGACCGGTTATTACGGCCTGATGGACTGGGATGGCATCGGAGCTATGGAGTTCATAGGGCTGGAAAACTATATCAATGCCATCCAGGATGGGAAGTTTTGGGACAGTGCCTACCATTCTTTCCTGCTGGCCGTATTTTCAACGCTGAGCCTGATCATCTATCTGGCCATTTCAATGATATTGGCATCCCGGATCAAAGGGGCAGATTTGCTGAGAAAAATCTATCTGATTCCGATGCTGCTGTCTTCTGTAGCGATTGCACAGCTGTGGATCAAGGTGTTCAACCCGACCAACGGAATGCTCAACAGCATCCTGATGGCCTTCGGTGTGGAAGATCCTCCAGCATGGCTGGCAGAGCCGTCAATCGTTCTTTATGCGATTTTTATTCCTATCTTGTGGCAATACGCAGGGTTTTACATTTTGATTTACTATGCAGCACTCAAAAACATTCCGGAATCATTGGTTGAGGCAGCAAGGATCGATGGGGCCACACCGCTCCAGATCGCCTGGAAAATCAAGCTCCCATTGATCATGGGTGTTGTGAAAGTGACGATTGTGCTGGCTGTGGTCGGGTCACTGAAATATTTCGACCTGATTTATGTAATGACCGGCGGCGGCCCAAATGGCGCCAGCGAGGTTATGGCATCTTATATGTATAAACTGGCTTTCTCAAGCAATGACTTCGGATACGGCAGCGCCATCGGCTTCCTGCTCCTGATCATTACGCTGATTGTGACAGTGATTGTGCGCAAGGCAACAGCTACCAAAGAAGAAATTCAATATTAAGCGGGGGTTGTACAATGAAACGAGCAGGTTACTTCATACTCTATCTTTGCCTGGCAATCGTAGCCATCTTTCAGGTCTTCCCGGTCATTTGGCTGTTCCTGTTTTCTTTAAAAAATAACCAGGAAATCTTCTCGAAATCCCCTTTCTCGCTGCCAACTGAATTCAGGTGGGAGAACTACACCAAGGTGTGGGAAGGCGGCATCGGGATTTATTTCTGGAACAGCATCTGGATTACAGGCGTGGCCATCCTCTTGACCGTACTCCTGGCGAGCATGGCGACATTTGCCATTACAAGAATGCAGTGGAAGCTGAGCAAATTGGTGCTTGGGCTGTTCATGGTCGGACTTATGATCCCGATCCATTCAGCAATCATCCCGCTGTTCAGCATGTTCTTAAATGTAAATCTGATTGACAATCCATGGTCAATCGTCATTACGTATACGGCTTATAATCTGCCGATTACAATGATGATCCTTCTCGGCTTTTATTACACTTTGCCACGGGAAATTGAAGAGGCGGCCATCATGGACGGCTGTTCAGTCCACAGGATGTTTTTCAAAATCATCCTGCCTATGACGATCCCGATCATGTCGACCACTGTGATCATCAATATGATCTATAACTGGAATGAGTTTGTTTTCGTCAATACCTTTATCAGCTCTGATCAGTATAAAACCCTTACGGTCGGAATCCAGAATTTCATCGGCCAGTATATGACTGATTGGGGCGCGATCGGCGCAACACTCATTATCAGTGTGCTTCCGATCCTGCTGGCGTTTCTTTTCTTCAGCAATAAAGTTGTTGAAGGGATCTCCTCAAGTGCAGTTAAAGGATAATAGAAAAAAAAACACTTTCTCCTTCAATCGGGAGAAAGTGTTTTTTGTTTGGTCTGCTTCTGCTGTATTCTATTGAAGGTATGTAGACAGAGCCACATGATGATAAAAGCTGCTGAACTGCCTCCGAATATAAAGGGAAGGGCCGGGGCCAGCTGAGTGATAAAATAAAGTGAAGCAAGGCAGAGGATCATCAATACGGTGTGGACCGGACTGATGAGCATAATCAGCAGAGCCTGTTTGATGAGCTGTCCAACTTTGAGGTCATAATGCACAAAAACTGGAAAAAGAAAAAGAAGGAACAGCAGAAAAAGCATCATGAACACGAGTGAAGGGACATAAGCCCAGGTGAGCACATCAAAGCCGGCCTGGGTGGACCAAAGATTGAAGCCGGCCAGGGAACCGGTGATTATGATAATGAGGCCCAGGCGATTGCCCTTCCAGAAATCCTTTTTATAATATGAAAGGAAGCTGGAGAATAGGGGTGTGTCTGTTTTCCCCCTCAGCCAGTCCCTTGTGATGGCAAACATGGCGAGGGTGGAGGGAAAGAACCCAAAGAGGATGCCTCCTGCAAGAGTGAATAGTATCCATAAGAGATTCATATAAGCGAAACGGGTGATCCATTCAAATAACCGGTATAAAACGCTGCTTACCATATCTGAAGCCTCCAATTATCCTTAAGTAAAACCTATTATACTGGAATAAAAATCATTTCGCAGTATTATAGGTTATCTTTGTTTATTCAATAGACAAACAAATGAAATATTGATATAATTCTTTTGAAAGCATTTACATTTTATAAAAAGATAATCTAAAAGAATCTGCTCAAAAGATTCTCAAAGAACTTTATTATGATTCTGGGAGGAACGAAAAATGGCTTATTTTAACATTGAAAAGATTAAATATGAAGGTTCAGCATCAACCAATCCATTTGCGTTTAAATTTTATAACCCGGAGGAAAAAATCGGCGGCAAAACAATGGAAGAAATCCTGCGTTTTGGTGTAGCTTACTGGCATACGTTCACAATGGACGGCTCTGATCCGTTCGGGACCGGGACAATGCTCCGCCCTTGGGATAAGTATACGGGAATGGATCTTGCAAAAGCTCGCGTAGAGGCGGCATTTGAATTTTTTGAAAAGCTGGATGTGCCATTCTTCTGCTTCCATGATGTAGATATTGCACCAGAAGGAAGCAGCCTGAGAGAAACTAACCAGAATTTAGATATCATTGTAAGCATGATTAAAGATTATATGAAGGACAGCAAAACAAAGCTGCTTTGGAATACGGCGAATAACTTCACGAATCCACGCTTTGTCCATGGTGCTGCAACTTCGAACAGCGCGGATATTTTTGCTTATGCAGCAGCGAAAATCAAGAAAGGCCTCGAGGTCGGCAAAGAGCTGGGCGCTGAGAACTATGTGTTCTGGGGCGGCCGTGAAGGCTATGAAACACTGTTGAATACAGACATGAAGCTTGAGATGGATAATCTTGGCCGCTTCATGCACATGGCAGTCGACTATGCGAAGGAAATCGGCTTTGATGCCCAGTTCCTGATCGAGCCGAAGCCAAAAGAGCCGACTACCCACCAATACGATTTCGATGTGGCGACAGGTTATGCGTTCCTGCAGCATTACGGATTGCAGGATCACTTCAAATTCAATATTGAAGCAAACCATGCAACATTGGCCGGCCATACGTTTGAACATGAGCTTCACTATGCACGTGTGAACAATATGCTTGGCTCTGTCGATGCCAACCAGGGTGATCCATTGCTTGGCTGGGATACAGATGAGTTCCCGACAGACTTGTATTCTACTACACTTGCAATGATCGAAATCCTAAAAAATGGCGGACTTGGCCGCGGCGGGCTTAATTTCGACGCCAAAGTAAGAAGGGGTTCATTTGAGCCTGAAGATCTTTTCCACGCCCATATTGCGGGGATGGACAGCTTCGCGGTTGGCCTGAAGGTCGCTCAGAAGCTGATTGATGACAAGGTGCTGGACAATGTGGTTGAAAACCGCTATAAGAGCTATACAGAAGGCATCGGCCTTGAGATCGTTGAAGGAAGGACAGACTTCCATAAGCTTGAGGAGCATGCATTGGGCTTGAGTGAAGTGAAGCACCAGTCCGGCCGCCTCGAAAGCATCAAGGCTACAATCAACCAGTATCTGTTAAGGGCTTATGCCGGCGAGTAACTCTTAGAGGGTAGGTGCACCAATGAAATATGTGATCGGCGTTGACTTAGGAACAAGCGCGGTAAAGATATTGCTGGTCGACCAGGAGGGGAATGTGGTCCAGGAGGTTTCCAAGGACTATCCCCTGATCCAGGAGAAGACCGGCTACAGCGAGCAGGATCCGAAAGAGTGGGTAAATCAGACAAGGGCAGGGCTGTCTGAACTGCTCCATAAATTCAGCGGTAATCCTGAAGACATTGAGGGACTCAGTTTTTCCGGGCAGATGCACGGCCTTGTCCTTCTGGATGAGAACCGTGAAGTGCTGCGGAATGCGATCCTGTGGAATGATACAAGGACAACTGCACAGTGCCATGAGATTTACGATCGGGTCGGCGAAGAGAGGCTGCTTGAGATTACGAAGAATCCGGCGCTGGAAGGCTTTACACTGCCGAAACTGCTCTGGGTAAAAGAGCATGAGCCGGACATCTATAAGCAGGCCAGAACCTTTGTCCTGCCAAAGGATTATGTAAGATTCAAGCTGACAGGCGAGCTGCAGATGGAATATTCCGATGCGGCGGGAACGCTGTTATTGGATATTGCGAAAAAAGAGTGGAGCAGCGAGATTTGCGATCTTCTCGATATTGACGCTGCACTTTGCCCTCCGTTGGTTGAATCTCATGAAAAGACGGGGAATATCACTCCAGAGTTCGCAGCAGCGACCGGCCTTCCGGCTTCTGTCCAGGTGTTTGCAGGCGGCGCCGACAATGCCTGCGGAGCGATCGGCTCAGGGATCCTGGAAGAGGGGAAAACCCTTTGCAGCATCGGTACCTCTGGTGTGGTCCTGTCTTATGAAAGCAGCAGCGATAAAGACTTCGCGGGAAAAGTCCATTATTTCAATCATGGAGCCGAGGATGTTTTTTACACGATGGGAGTCACCCTTGCAGCAGGCCACAGCCTGAGCTGGTTCCGGAATGTGTTTGCCGCGGAAGAGAGCTTTGAGGAATTGCTGGCTGAAGCAGGAACGGTTCCGCCAGGTTCGAACGGCCTGCTGTTCACTCCTTACATATCCGGGGAGCGCACCCCGCATGCGGACGCAAGCATACGGGCAAGCTTCATCGGAATGGACAGCTCTCATGAACGCAAGGAATTCGTCCGGGCTGTTATGGAAGGAATCACTTTCTCGCTGAACGAATCTTTGGCTATCTTCAGAGAGAATGGCAAGAAAATCGATACCATCGTATCTACCGGTGGCGGCACGAAGAATGAAGACTGGCTGCAGATGCAGGCGGATATCTTCAACTCCAGGATTGTAAAGCTGTCGAGTGAGCAGGGTCCTGGCATGGGTGCGGCTATGCTTGCCGCTTACGGATGCGGATGGTTTTCTTCCTTGAAGGAATGCGGCGATGCCTTCCTGAGGGTGGAAAAAGAATTTGTACCGGATGCAGGAAATGCGGAGATCTATCAAGAATTATTCCATGTATACCAGGAAGTCTACGGGCAGACAAAAGCACTTAATGAAAAACTGCTGGCCTATCGAAAATAAACATAATGAAAACTGAAGGCTGCCCTGGAAGGATGCATCATATATGCAATGCTCCCGGGGCGGCCTTCAAGGTTTCAGGATAAAAGAAGGAGTTGGCGAAATGAAATATAATCAGCTGGGCGATACCGATTTGAAAGTAAGTGAACTGAGTTTCGGCACTTGGGCAATCGGCGGCTCATGGGGCAAGACAGATGACGGAGAAGCGCTCAAAGCTCTGGAACGCGCCATGGATGCAGGCGTCAATTTCTTTGATACGGCCGATGTGTATGGTGATGGACATAGCGAGGAGCTTTTGGCGAAGGCCACGAAAGGCAAAGAAGATTCCATCCATATCGCTACAAAGTTCTGCCGCAGCGCTGATATTTATGATCCGGCAACCTATTCAATGGATAGTGTCCGTTCTTTTTGCGAGAATAGCTTGAAAAGGCTGGAGCGGGAGGCAATCGACCTTTATCAGATTCATTGTCCGCCTATGGAGATTTTGAAGGATGGCAGCGTTTTTGAAGTGCTTGAGCAGCTGAAGCAGGAAGGAAAGATCCGCTATTATGGCGTCAGTGTGGAAACGGTCGAGGAAGGAATCTTCTGCCTGGAAAACACAGGAGCAAGCGCTCTGCAGGTCATTTTCAACCTGTTAAGGCAAAAGCCGCTGGAGGAGCTTTTCCCAATGGCTATGGAGAAGAAGGTTGGAATCCTTGCGCGTGTGCCGCTGGCCAGCGGGCTTCTTACTGGAAAGTTTTCAAAGGATACCACGTTTGAGCAGGATGACCACCGCAGCTTCAACCGCAATGGGGAAGCCTTCAATGTAGGCGAGACGTTCGGCGGACTTGATTTTGGAAAAGGCGTCGAGCTCAGCGAGCAGGTGAAGTGGATTGAAGAAGGCAGAGGCAGCATGGCAGGAGCCGCCATCAAATGGATTCTTCAGCAGCCTGAGGTATCCACAGTCATCCCGGGCTTCAGAAATGTGAAGCAGGTGGAGAGCAATCTCGAAGCACTGGAAGCAAAACCGTTCAGTGAAGAAGAGCTGCAGAGATTGAAGGACTTTTATCAGAAGGAAGTGCATGCCCATATCCGGGGCGTATATTAATAAGCAAGGCCTCCAGCTTTGGCTGGAGGCCTTCTTTTGGGGCCAGGGGGGTTGGGCCAGGGGGTCAGACCCGGTGGCGCATTCCCTAAATCGGGCCAAGGGACCTGACCCCCTGGCCCATCGCTGTCCCGTTTTAGGCTTACATTGCTTTAGAACGTTTTGTTTCTGCAGGAGCCTTCCACAGGCTTTCCATCTGTTCGAGGGATTTGCCTTTCGTTTCAGGCACATACTTCCAGACGAAGATGGCTGAAAGGACGCTCATCAGGCCATAGATGCCGTAAGTCATGCCGCCGCTGAATTCCATCATCATCGGGTAGGTGGAGGAGACAAGATAGTTGGCACCCCATTGCGCGGCAACCGCAATTGCTACCGCCTGGCCGCGGATCCGGTTCGGGAAGATCTCGGAAATCAATACCCAGCAGATCGGACCCCAGGACATCATGAAGGAAGCGGTATATACAATAATGAACAAGAGCGTGCTGAGGCCGATGATATTGGCAAAAGCGAGACCAGCGACACCGAACATGCCGACCGCCATTCCGATTGAGCCGACGATAAGGAGCGGCTTGCGTCCCCATTTGTCGACTGTCATGATGGCGATGACTGTGAAGACGACGTTGACCAGTCCCATGACGATTGTCTGCAGCATGGAGGCATCCTTTGCAGCGCCCATGCTTTCAAAAATACGCGGAGCGTAATAGAGAGCCACATTGATGCCGACAAATTGCTGGAAAACGGATAGCAGGATGCCGATGACAATCACTTTCTTTCCAAAAGCAAAGGTGGACATTTTCTCGGCAGTTGCATTCATGGAACCTTTGATTTCGCTGAGGATCTGCTTAGCACTTGCCGGGCCGTTGATCTTTGAAAGAATCCTCAATGCGCTTTCGTCCTGGTTCTTCAGAGACAGATAGCGTGGCGTCTCCGGCACGAAGAAAAGGAATATGAAGAAAAGCAGGGCCGGGATGACCTCTGAAAGGAACATATATCTCCAGCCGGTTTCATTGATCCATTCCACTGACTGCCCGCGTGCGATTCCCCAATTGACAAAATAAACGACCAGCATGCCGAAGATGATGGCAAATTGATTGAAGGAAACGAGCCGGCCTCTGATGGCTGCCGGGGCGATTTCCCCTATGTACATCGGCACGATGGCGGAAGCGAGGCCGACACCGATGCCGCCGATGATGCGGTAAAGATTGAATGTCAGCAGAAGGCCGATAGTAGGTTCACCTGCTGAGAAGAAGAGAAACTCAGGGTAAGCTGAGCCAAGGGCTGATAAAAGGAATAATACGGCTGCAATGATCAGTGATTTTTTGCGGCCAAGAGCTGATGAGAAATAGCCGGAGATCAGTCCGCCGATGATGCAGCCGATCAGGGCGCTGGAGATGGTGGCTCCATGAATGAATGAGCTTAAGCCCAGGCTATCGACCAGATAGGTCTGGATCGATTTCTCGGCTCCGGATATGACCGCTGTATCGTAGCCAAAGAGCAGGCCGCCAAGAGTGGCAACGAGTGTAATCGAGAAGATGTAAAGCGAACCATTATGCTGTTTCGTCATGTGTGAAGGCAGGTTTCATTATACTGGAATGGGAGTTAAACGCTTACATTGTTACGGTGAGTTTTGAAGCGTTTACATTTACCGGCGTAAAATGAAAGTCACTGCCTATTCCCTCCCCTGCTGATAATTTTTTTACAATAATGAATAATTGAATTATAGCAGACTGCTTTAAGTTTGTCTAATGAATGAACTAAGTTTTTGGTAGGAGCCAAGGGGTCTGACCCCCTGGCCCATGAATTGACAGAAAAGCTGCAATAGTATTTAATGGATTCTGGAATAGGCGGGCAGCATGGTGCTGCTTGCTTTTTTAAATAATTTTAGTTAAATAACCTGGAGCTAATGGGTAAAGGCTACTAACATGGAAGAGTGCGGAAAAAGACTCAAAATGAAAGGAAGAAGGAAGATTTATGACTGCTTCTGAGAGTGCAAAAAACGTAATTTACACAGATTTGAGAGGAAAAGAGCTTCTATCGAATCCTTATTTAAATAAAGGTGTTGCTTTTACAAAAGAAGAGAGGGATGACCTTGGGCTTCAGGGCCTGCTGCCGACCCAGGTGCTGACTCTTGATGAGCAGGCAAAGCGTGCGTATGAGCAGTTCTCCAGACGGACGAACAATATGTTCAAAAACGGAGTGCTCTATGACTTATACAATCGTAATGTAGTCCTGTTCTACCGTCTCCTCAGGGATCACTTGAACGAGATGCTGCCGATCATCTATACACCGACTGTCGGTGAGGCGATCCAGCGCTATTCCCATGAATATCACCGCCCAGGCGGACTCTATTTAACCATAGAAGATCCGGAGGAAATGGATAAGGCATTCGAAAACCTGAATAAGCCGCATGATGGAATCGACCTTATTGTTGTGACTGATTCTGAAAGCATCCTTGGCATCGGCGACCAGGGCGTAGGCGGGATCAATATCGCAATCGGAAAGCTCGCTGTCTACACAGCGGCAGCCGGCATAGACCCAAGCCGCGTGCTTCCGGTCGTGCTTGATGTAGGGACAAACAATGAAACCCTGATCAATGATCCTCTTTATATCGGCAATAAATTCCCGCGTGTCCGCGGCGAGCGCTATGAGCAGTTTGTCGACCAGTTCGTTGTAACTGCACGGAAATTTTTCCCGAATGTCCTTCTTCACTGGGAAGATCTCGGAAATGTTAATGCCCGGAACATCATGGAAAAATACGGCAATGAAATCCTGACTTTCAATGACGATATCCAGGGTACCGGGGCGGTTACACTGGCTGCCGTCATGTCTGCCCTGAAGGTGACCGGCGGATCATTGAAGGACCAGCGCATCCTTGTTTTTGGACCAGGGGCGGCAGGAATCGGAAACGCTGACCAGATGGCAGAAACAATGATACTTGAAGGCCTTGACCGTGAAGAAGCATATGACCGCTTCTGGGCATTTGACTATCGCGGACTGCTGACGGAAGAAACGCCTGATGTCCTGAAATTCCAGAAGCCTTATGTGCGGAGTGCAGAAGAAGTCAAGGATTGGGAAAGAGACGGAGCTGACACGATTACTTTATTGGAAGTGGTGAAGCGGGTCAAGCCGACGATCCTGATCGGCACCTCCGGCCAGGCCGGCGCCTTCACAGAGGAAATTGTAAAGGAAATGGCCAAGCATGTTGAAAGACCGATCATCATGCCAATGTCCAACCCGACTCTTCTTGCTGAAGCGGTGCCTGAGGATCTATTCAACTGGACCGGCGGCAAGGCGCTTATTGCCACAGGAAGCCCGTTTGCGAATGTGGAGTATAACGGAATCAGCCATGAAATCGGACAGTCCAATAACGCATTTGTTTTCCCTGGCCTGGGCCTTGGGGCAATCGTTGCCAAAGCTGAAATTATCTCAAAAGGCATGTTCGCCGCTGCAGCCAATGCAGTTGCCGAGAAATCTGACAGCAGCACGCCTGGTGCGTCCCTGCTGCCGGCAATCACTAAACTGGCTGATGTATCAAGGCATGTCGCCATCGAAGTAGCCAAGGCTGCCGTCCAGGAAGGCATCGCCAAAGCCAAGATCGATGACATCGAACAAGCAGTCGACAATGCTATGTGGAAGCCTGAATACAAACAAATTAAGAGTAAATAGCGGTACAAAGGGGACAGTTTTTGCTGTCCCTCTTTTTTTGGATTGGGTGGTGGGCCGGGGGGACAGGTACAGTGGCCCATTCTCCGAGCGGGAAAAGAGAAGGAATCTATCTGAAAGGTCTGGACTTTTTTCCATTTGTTTGTAAGATAGAGAAAGAAGTTTATAAAGCAGAACTGGCACTGCGACTTAAAGGGGAAGCTTATTTGAAAAAGATTACTTCATATATGGATTTTAAACGTGTCATCTATCTGTATATGATTCCTTTGTTTCTGTTGGCAATGGTTAGTTATAATCTTATGGAAAATGACTCGGAAGACAATTTGGAAACATATCTGACAAGGATTTTGATAGCTTGGAATATCATCAGCTGGGCTGCTGTTTATAAGAGAAAGTTTTTGCGTGCTTTTGAGCTCGCCACTTTGGCGATCATCAGTGCTGCTCATATAGCCATCATATATGATGGTGTCTTTAATTATATCGGAAAGGGGAAGGAAGGGGCATTTGGGGTCTCTGCCATCTGGGTTCCGGCAGTTATTTTGATTTTCTTCCTGATTTTAAAAGCAAAATGGGGAGCTATTTATTCTCTTTTCATTTTTGTCATCATTTTTGCTTTTGGGCTGATGAATTTCACAAATGCCTCTGATGAAAGCCTTGAGTCACTGGCTCAGTTTTATGTTGCTTACCTTTTTTATATTCTGGTATTCTATATGGCCCTCCATCTTTTCAAGCTTTTTGCAGAGCTTGAAAGCATGAAAAGGGTCGCCTTTACTGACTCGCTTACCGGCATTGCAAACCGGCTTCAAATTGATGGGTGGCTTGAAGAATGGATAAAAAAATCAGAAGGCTTTTCTGTTATCTTCTTTGATATCGACCATTTTAAATGTGTCAATGATACCTATGGCCATGATGCAGGTGATCTTGTCCTCAAACAGCTGGCATCACTCGTCAAACAACCACTGACAGGCGCTGAGCTTTTTGGGCGCTGGGGAGGGGAAGAGTTTATCATTCTTACCCCAAAGACAGGGGAAAGTGCAGCAAACCTGGCTGAGAAACTGAGAAAGGTGATTATGGAAAGCAGCTTTGCTCCGGCAGGGAATCAGACTGCCAGCTTTGGCGTTGCCCAGTATAAAAGAGGCGATACTGTAGATTCCCTTCTCTCAAGAGCTGACCAGGGACTTTATAAATCCAAACATGAGGGGCGGAACCGGGTGACGTTTGGGGATGAGGGACAGATTTAATGTCCCTTTTTTTTTTTTCAGTGACAAGGTGCCGGTCTCTTCGTCCGGTGCCTTTTTTTATTATCATAGTTAGTAGAACAATGATGAGCAGTACCGTGCTAAAGCTTGGCTTAGATTTCTGTATAAAGACACTCCTCATTTTTTTCAAAAGTAAGAACTGTCTCATCAAACTCATTAAATAGCGCAATATAGCCTTTAGCGGTTTTCAATCCTAATCCTTTTAGTGTGATGGGGTGACCTCCTTGTGCTGTTTCAATCAAGTCTGCCCCCTCTACTGGACTGCCGGCGAAAGCAGAAGTGCCGTTTATCGCATTTTTTCGCCATTCAAGCTTTATATCCCTGGATCCATACCATATTATACTTTCGTTTAAATCAATTGCATTCCAGCTTACAGCGATTTGATCTTTAAACGAACAAAACTCCAGCTGCTGTCCTCCTATTAGTAAGACGACTGGACAATCACCCCATAATTCACCGCTCGACACTTCGTGGACAGTCCACATCTCACATAGATTTTTATTGACCATGGATCTAAGGCGATTGCCGTGATTCTTTATGAATTCCAAATGGTCTTCGTAGAAAACTGGTTTGTAGTTTTTAATGCCAAGCATGAAGAAGCCTCCTGTTTTAATATGGATGGATCATATTAACTTTAGCAGGAGACTCTGCTTTTTGAAATGCTAATATTTCTTGTTTTTTGGGCCAAGGGACCTGTCCCCCCGGCCTCACAAAGGATTTGCCGATTGGAGTGGAGAATAGTAGTGTCAGGGACTTTGGAAAGGAGCGGGAGCGATGGCGGAGCAGAGTGTGATGGAGATTTATAAACAAAGCCTCGGAAAGTATACTTTGGAGCAGCTGAGGCAGATTCCGGCTGAGGGGGTGTGGTCTCTGGCGCAGATGTATGATCATGTGATTGTGGTGGCCGATGAATATTTGGATGAAGCGGAAGCGTGCGCTAATGCTGAGCCTGTACAGGGCAGAGGGAAAACGGAATTTGGCGAAAAGCTGTTCGGGGCAGGAGGCTTCCCGCCTGTAAAAATCAGGCTGCCGGATGAGATGAACCAGCCGCCGGACAACTCAGGTACTTCAGCTTCTTTGCTCGAAAGGCTTGTGCAGCTGGAAAGAAGGATGAGGGAGCTGGGGAAAAAACTGCATAAGATTCAACCTGACCTTAAAACTGAGCATGGAGGCTTCGGCTGGCTGAACGCCAAGGAATGGCATCAGCTGGCAGAAATGCATTTCCGGCATCACCTCCGGCAGAAAGGGGAGCTGGAGGAGAGGCTGGGGATTTAAGATTAAGCCAGAAGTAACTGCTAAACAATGCTATAAAGTGAGAGTTTCAGCATTGTAAGAGGGAGGGATGAAGGCTGAAGTACCTGTACCATCATTGGTTTCCATATAACTGAAAAATAAATTCATAACCACAAACAAAATAATGACCAAAGCCAAAACACCAGCAAAGATGAATACGGCTACTTTCTTGCCAGACATAATGTGTCCTCCTTTTCCTTATTTTTACGTATTATATCATAATGTTCCGCCATTTTGTGGTATACTAATATCCAACTAAGAGCGAAAGGAATGATGGGTGGACGATGGATAACTGATCTTATTTTTTCTCGATTGAAATTGCATATTTCAATTCACACAAAAAATAGGATTAGTCTGCCCATTTTTCATCTATACATCATTCAGCCATTAAGATTAATGGTTTATTTGCTGATGCATGGTACGGCTAATCCTTCCAATTAATTGGGAGGATTTTTTTGGTTCTCCCATTAAAGAGAGGGAAGATTGTATGAAGGAAATTTTGAAACTGAATGATCTTAGCTATGAAATCACGGATTTGAGTTTGTTTGAAGGTGTGAATAGCAGTGTCCGGCAGGGGGAAGTGATCGGCATCATCGGAAAAAATGGAGCCGGAAAATCCACTCTGCTGCAGCTGATTACCGGCGAGAGGCAGCCTTCAAGCGGGCAGATTCAGTGGGTCGGACAGGAAGCGGAGGTCAGGATGGTGGAGCAGGAAACCGAATCTTATATATCCGGGCGCCAATCTCCATTAGAAATAAAGCTGCTGGAAAAATGGCAGGTTCCTGATGGAGGCTTTGAGCTGATGAGCGGCGGGGAGAAGCTGAAGGCCCGGCTCGCAAAGGGCTTTGCTGCGGGTGCAGACCTGCTGCTGCTCGATGAGCCGACCAACCATCTGGATGAGCAGAGCATGAAAATTTTGAAGGAACAGATTGAAGCCTATAAAGGGACGATCATCCTCGTCTCCCATGACCGCCACTTTTTGGATGATGCGGTTTCTAAAATCTGGTCGATCGAGGATAAGCAGCTGATTGAGCATAAAGGAAATTATTCCAGTTATATGGAGGTCAGGAGGCAGAAACGGCTCGCACAGCAGCGGGAATACGAAAAGCAGCAGAAAATGGTCGAGCGGATTGAGGGACAGCTGAACGAACTGAGCTCCTGGGCAAACACCGGCCATGCCAAATCAACAAAAGAGGAAGGCTTCAAGGAATATCACCGCGTGAAGGCGAAGCGCCTTGATTCACAGGTGAAATCCAAGCGGAAGCGGCTGGAAAAGGAGCTGGAAAAATCAAAGGCAGCCCCTGTCGCGCCTGAGCATGAGGTACGCTTTTCAATTTCGGCAAACACAAAACGGGGCAAGCGGTTTTTAGAAGTGAAGAATCTTGCAAAATCCTTTGATGGACGCAAGCTGTTTGAAGGGGTGCATTTTACAGTCCAGCATGGCGAAAGGGTAGCCATAACGGGGCCGAACGGCAGCGGGAAGACCACTTTCCTGAAAATCGTCTTGGGAAAGGAAACAGCAGAGGGAGAGGTCTGGATGTCGCCGGCAGCGAGTGTCGGCTATTTGACGCAGGAAGTATTCGATCTGCCGCTCGAAAAGACACCGGAGGATCTTTTTTACCGGGAAACGTTTGCGGAAAGAGGGAAGGTCCAAACATTGATGAAGCATCTCGGCTTCACGGCATCGCAGTGGAAGGAGCCGATCGGGAAAATGAGCATGGGCGAGCGGGTTAAATGCAAGCTGATGGAATATATTCTGGAGGAAAAAGATGTGCTGATCCTTGATGAGCCGACCAACCATCTTGACCTGCCGTCGCGCGAACAGCTTGAAGAAACCCTGTCAGCATTTCCAGGGACACTTCTGGCAGTGTCGCACGACCGCTATTTTCTTGAGAAAATAACCAGCAGCAAGCTCGTTATTGCTGACGGGACTATTCAAAGGCAATTCGGCCAGGAACCGGAGACAAGGGATGACCGGGAAGAACTGCGTATGAAGCTTGAAACCGAAAGGCAGGAAGTGCTTGGCAAGCTCAGCTTTATGACGCCGAAAGACAAAGATTATCAGGAGCTGGACCGGAAATTTAATGAACTGAGCAGGCGGATAAGGGAGCTTGGCTAAATTTGGGACGGTTTCTGGGCTGAGGCAGGCTGCAGAGGGCGGATATTAGCAACTTTCCGGATATATTAGCAAGTTTTTGGTTTTATTAGCAACTTTACCCATATATTAGCAGGTTTCCCGTTTTATTAGCAGCTTCCCAATTATATTAGCAACTCGCCTTATCAAAAGTGCAAATCAAAAGGAGCCCTGCCGCCGCAGCAGGGCTCCTTCCTTTTGTATCCATAAACCCGGCTTAAAGCACTTTGCCAAGAAAAGCCTTAGTCCGTTCATGCTTAGGGTTGCCGAATAATTCGCCTGGGACATCTTCTTCAACAATGTATCCGCCGTCCATGAAGATGACGCGGTCCCCGACTTCGCGGGCAAATCCCATTTCGTGAGTGACGACGACCATTGTCATGCCTTCGCGGGCAAGATCTTTCATAACCTCGAGAACTTCCCCGATCATTTCCGGATCGAGGGCAGAGGTAGGTTCATCAAACAGCATGACCCTTGGTTCCATGGCAAGTGCCCTGGCAATGGCGACACGCTGTTTTTGCCCGCCGGATAATTCGCCGGGATAGCTGTCCGCTTTTTCCTCAAGGCCTACTTTTCTAAGAAGCTCGAGGGCTTTCTTTTTTGCAGCTTCTTTGTCGATGCCCTTTGTTTTTATCGGGGCCAGCGTAATATTCTGCAGCACTGTTTTATGAGGAAAGAGGTTGAAGTGCTGGAACACCATCCCGACTTCCTGGCGGATTTTATTGATGTTGATTTTAGGGTCGGTTATGTCATTTCCATTCACGATGACATGGCCATCCGTGATTTCCTCGAGTTTATTCAGGCACCGCAGAAAGGTGCTCTTTCCCGAGCCTGAGGGGCCGACGACACAAACTACTTCCTGCTCTTTTACCTCTGTACTGATATCTTTCAATACTTCGAGTTCGCCGAATGATTTTTTCAGATTATTGACTTGGATTACGCTCATCGCAGCTGATATCTCCTTTCGATAAAGTCGCCGAGCTTGGTGAGCAGGTAGATCAGTATGAAATACATGAGCGCGACCATGCCCCATATTTTAAAAGGTTCATAGGTCGCCGATACGACGACTTGCCCTCTTTGAGTCAGTTCGGCGATTCCGATGACCGACAGGAGGGAGGTGTCTTTCAGGCTGATGATGGCCTGGTTCACAAAAGTCGGCAGCATCCTTCTTAAAGCCTGGGGCAGGATGATATAGCGCATCGTCTGTGCACTGGTCAGCCCCAGTGTGCGGGCAGCTTCTGTCTGCCCTTTGTCGATGGACTGGATGCCGGCCCGGACAATTTCAGCTATATAGGCGCCTGCATTGATGGCGACTCCAACAATCCCCGCTGTTACAGGCTCAAGCGAAATGAACGAAAGTGAATTCAATCCAAAGTAAATAAAAAATAATTGAACGAGGAAGGGCGTTCCGCGTACAAAGTTGATGAACCAAATAGCGATCCACCTTAAAGGCGGAATCGGGGAAAGGCGGAAAAGTGCTGTGATCAGCCCGATGATGAATCCAAACAGCAGACCGAGAACGGTGATATATGCAGTCAGTTTTAGCCCGGCCCATAAGACGGGGAGGGCTTCCATAAAAATGTCCAAATCGCTGCTCCTCTCTATCTAGAAAAAGACAGCGCGCTTTTGGGGAGCGCGCTGAGCAAATTCTTACTCTTCAAGATAACGGCCTAAAATTTCATCATATGTGCCGTTATCCTTAATCTTCTGGAGGCCGCTATTGATTTTTTCCAGCAGCTCCTGGTTTTCGCCTTTTTTCACACCGATGCCGTACTGGTCGCCGGTCAGGCGGTCTCCGACGGTTTTCAGATCAAGGCCGCTTGTTTTAATGGCGTAAGCGATAACCGGATAGTCTTCAATCAGCACGTCTGCGTTCCCGTTGGCCACTTCCTGGAACATGGACGGGCTGTCATTGAATTGGCGGACTTCTTTTATGCCGGCTTCCTCTTTAATTTCCTCGGCATGCTCCGCGCCTGTTGTACCATTCTTAACGGCGACCACTTTCCCTTTTAAATCGTCTATACTGGTAATGTCGCTGTTATCTTCTGAGACAACAAGGGTCAGCCCGGCATCAAAATACGGGTCTGAAAAATCGACTTTTTCTTTGCGGTCATCTGTGATGCTCATGCCAGCGATGGCTACATCAAGCTGATCAGCCAGGATGGCCGGGATGATGCCGCCAAAATCCATAGGCTTCAATTCAATTTCAAAGCCTTCTTCCTCTGCAATGGCGTTCATGATATCAATATCAATCCCTTTATACTCGCCGCCTTCTTCAAACTCGAACGGAGGATATGTTGTATCCGTCCCAACAGTGTAGGTTTTGCTTCCGCCGTCACCGGAGCTCTCTCCATCCCCGCTGCTGTCTTCATCTGTGCCGCATGCAGCAAGGACCAGCATCACTAGCATCATAAAGCTGAATAATTGTATTTTTTTCATCTAACCCCTCCAAATCTATTGTTTCATAATTCGCTACATTGACAATGTTAGCAAAAGTTTACAGGTGATTTCAAAGGAAAAGGCTTTCAGCGGGAGAGTTGGGTGGGTAATGTGTCCCGGTTTTGGGTTGTTAATGTACAGGGAGAAAAGGCTTTGTGAGGCAGTTTTGTGTGAGGAAAAGGAGGGGCAAAAGGTCCAGTACCTGCGTTTCAAAAGATTCCGAACCAGCGGTACGTGGAATCTTCCCGTTTACAAATAAAGGATAATATGAGATAATACAGAAAATTGTGAAGGGGGAAGTAAGTTTATGGAACCAACTAATTGCCAATATTAATTGATTTTAAAATTAATATGTATTTTGTATTGAGTGTTCAATTGCCTAATCTAGTTAGGTCTATTTGTTATGCTCTTTATGGAATGATGGCAAATTAGAAGGAAACTTACTTTACTCCACCGGGTTTATAATTTACGGGATCAGTCCGGCAGCTATTGGCTGCTCCAGAGGCTGAAATGGGCTTATTTTGTGATGGGCACATTTCAGGCTTGACTGGCGATAAATTATAATAGCATCCAGGCTGCAGGAAGGGATATCTTCTTGCAGCCTTTTTATATGCGGAAAATTGAATAGTTGGAAGATCTTCTTTGCCTTGTCCATAAAAGTGTAGCAGCCAATATGGATGAAAGAAGGAATAAAAGATGCTCGAATTAAAATTGAACGGAATCAAAAAATATATGGAAGCCACACTGATCATGAGGAATGTATCGCTTGAAGCATTTGAAGGGGAGAAGATTGGGATTGTCGGGGCCAATGGCTGCGGAAAGAGCACCATCCTGAAGCTGATCGCGGGGATTGAAAAGATGCATTATTATCCGGGCTATCCGCAGACATCCAGTCCCGGCTATGATGAAGGCCTGATTCATTTTCCAAGAGGGGCGAGCAAGGCGTATCTGGAGCAGTCGCCGGTTTTCCCGCCGGGCTTGACGGTGAAGGATGTGCTGAGTCTTGCTTTTGAAGAAATCGATGAGATTGAAGCACGCATGCGTGAACTGGAAGAGCAGATGAAGGTGCTCAAAGATAAGGAGCTTGAAAAAGCCTTGAACCAATACAGCGATCTGGTTACGCAGCTTGAGGCGAAGGGCGGCTACGAGCGGGAAGAGAAGCTTGGCAAGGTGTGCACCGGATTAAAATTCAGCGAAAGCTTTTTGAACACAGATTTCGATCAATTGAGCGGCGGGGAAAAAACGACCGTTGTGCTCGGTAAGCTGCTGATCCACAATCCTGACATCCTCCTGCTGGATGAACCGACGAATCACCTTGATATGGAAGCGATCGAGTGGCTGGAGGGTTATCTGAAAAGCTGCAGGGGCATAGTCCTGATCGTCTCGCATGACCGGTATTTCCTTGACCGCACCGTAACGAAGATAGTCGAGATTGAGGATATGGAATCGATCACTTATAAAGGCAATTATTCTTCTTTTATCAGCCAGAAGGAAGAGAATATGCGGATTCAATATGAACATTTCCGTGAGCAGCAGAAAAAGATCAATGGGATGGAAAAGACGGTGTCCGACCTCCGCGACTGGGCGATGAGGGCGGATAACAATAAATTCTTCCGGCGGGCAGCCAGTATCCAGAAGAAGCTTGATAAAATGGATATCATTGAAAAGCCGGTCTTTAAACGAAGAAACATGCGGCTTGATATTAAAGCCTCCCAGCGCTCAGGCAAAGAAGTCATCAAAGCAGAAGGGCTGTGCAAAAGCTTTGATGGCAAGGTTATTTTTAAAAACAGCGGCCTTTTGGTCCAATATGGAGAAAGAGTCGGTTTGCTTGGTTCTAATGGCAGCGGCAAAACCACCTTCCTGAAGATGCTGCTCGGCGAGGTGCTGCCAGATGGAGGCACAGTGGAGCTCGGCGCCAATGTGCAGGCAGCCTATCTGCCGCAGAAAATCGTGTTCAATGATGAAGAGCTGACCGTACTCGAGGCCTTCCGGGAGGGCATTTCCATTGTGGAAGGAAAGGCCCGCGAATATCTGGCTAAGTTCATGTTTTATAAAAAAAGTGTCTTCACGAAGGTGAAGCAGCTGTCAGGCGGAGAGAGAATCAGGCTGAAGCTGGCGATGCTGCTATACCAGGATATCAATCTGCTGATCCTGGATGAGCCGACCAACCATCTGGATATCCCATCGATCGAAACACTGGAGGCTGCCTTGGAAGACTTTGAAGGAACCATCTTCTTCATCTCGCATGACCGTTATTTTATCAACAGAATCAGCGAAAGAGTGATTGCAGTAGAAGATTATTCGCTGAAAAACTACCCAGGCAACTATGATTCCTATAAAATGATAAAAGAGCAAAAAGCCGTCCAAGTGATGCTAGTGCCTGAGGAGAAAAAGAAGAATCAGCATTTCTCTCCAAAACAGGAAGCGTCAGCTGAGAAGGCTGAAGCAAGAATACAGCGGCTTGAGCAGGAGTTAAAAGAGATTGATGCATGCATGTCAGAGGCCGGGAGTGATTATGCCCAGCTCAATCTGCTGTATGGCAGGAAAGAGGAATTAAATAAAGAACTGGAGGAAGCCATCGGGCTTTGGCTGGAATGAAAGTTCCTCAGTTTCATCAATAAATTGGGACAGCGTGCCTGTCCCGTTATTACAGGAGTGTGTAAAAGTGGATAATAATGATATTTTAATTCGGTGCAGGTATGCAATGGATATTAAGAACAGCGATGTTGTTGAGATATTTAAGCTCGGCGGCATGGAATTTACGCGGGAGGAAGTGCTGCTGATTCTGACAAAATCGCCTGATTTAGAGGAGGATGAAGCTCCAGCGGCAACGGATAGGCATATTCCGTGCACAGATGAAATGCTGGAAACGTTTTTGAATGGATATATTGTTTTTAAGCGCGGCCGTCAGGAACCAAAGCCAGGTGAGCCGGAAGCGCCGCAGGTCAGGCTGTCTGACAATGAACATCCGAATAATCTCCTGCTGAAAAAGCTGAAAATAGCATTGTCCCTGACAAGTGAAGATATGCTGGATGTATTCAAACTGGCAGGACTCACAGTGACTAAAGGAGAGCTGGGCGCTTTTCTCAGAAAAAAGGGCCATAAAAACTATAAAGAATGCGGAGATAATTTTGCCCGTAATTTCTTAAAAGGATTGACGGTTAAATATAGAGGAGAATGACAGTATCATGCTGCACACCTATCAAGGGGAAACGATCAGTTTTCAGATTGTCCATAAAAACAGGAAAACGGCCGGGATTTATATTGATGGCCTTGGCCACATTGAAATCCGCGTCCCTAAAGGCACAAAAGATGAAAGTGTGCTGAAGCTGGTTGAGGAAAAGTGGGAGTGGATCCTGGAGAATATCCAGGAAATGAAGGACCGGCTGCAGGGGCCGAAGGAACGGAGCTATGACCGTGATGAGAGTTTCCTCTACCTGGGGAACTCCTATCCTATTGAAGTGACCGCGGATGCCGGGGTTGAGCAGGATTATGCTGCAGTGGACGGCGGTAAGCTGCGCATTTTTGTGAAACAGCCGGGGGATGAACAGATCCAGCAGGCATTGAAGCGTTTTTACTATCAGCAGTGCAAAGCGCTTGTTGAAAAATATCTTCAGGCCAATCAGCAGCATTTCAAAATGAAGCCGCAATCCTTCCGCATTTCCGACAGCCCGGCAACATGGGGTACATGCGACTCCAACCGCAGGCTTACGTTTAACTGGAAGCTGGCGATGGCTCCGCCGAAGGTGATTGAATATGTGGTGATCCATGAAATGTGCCATATGATGCACATGAATCATGACCGCTCCTTCTGGCGCCTTGTCGGCAAGCTGATGCCGGATTATAAAGAGCAGGAGAGGTGGCTGGCGCTTTCAAGCTGGCAGATGACGGTTTGAGCGGAATTTGAGGGACACCAGCCTGGGGGCTGGTGTTTTTTTGAGTTGGCGGTAATAGCAGTTTTTTTGTTAGTTGCTAATAAAAAGTGAAAGTTGCTAATATATCTGGAAAGTTGCTAATAAAAAGGAAAAGTTGCTAATAAAATCCAAAAGTTGCTAATATACCGGAAAAGTTGCTAATAAACGGCTCATCGAGTCCGCAGCACCCCCAAAATTGTTCCTCTATTTGGGACTGAGAATGTAAAATTCGGCTGGCATGCGATATCTAAAGCTAAATTTACAAAACATGATCTGTTTAAAGCACCATTTACCTTCCAAAACCTGAACCCAGCCCAAAACGGCATACCATACCACACAAAAAAGCTGCCCTCCAGCACACTAAGCGCAATCGGGCAGCTTTTTTCAATGTATCAGCTGTCTAAGAAATCATCTTCCATATAGCTTGGATTCGGATATTTATAGAACCCTTCGCCTGTTTCTCTTCCAAGCTTGCCTTTATCGATATAATCGCTCTTCAGCATTTCAGCCAGTTTGGCGGATTCTGCCATGCCGGCCTGGCCTTTGCCGTTCGCGATATTGTAGGCAGTTGTGATGCCGACGATATCGAGGATGGCGAATGGGCCTTTTGGCGCTCCGGTTGCGATCATCCAGGTTTTGTCGATGGTTTCCGGATCGGCAACACCGTTTAAGAGCAGCTTCTGGCCTGCTTCCAGGAATGGTACAAGCAGTGAATTCAGGATATAGCCCGGCTGTTCCTTGTGCACAGGAAGGGCTACCATGCCGATTGCTTTCGCAAACTCGATAACATCGTCGAATACTTCCTTGCTTGTGCCGGGATGTCCCATTACTTCTGCTGTATTGTTTGTCCAGATTTCATTCGCAAAGTGCAGTGCCAGGAATTGTTCCGGACGGCCTGTCGCGTCAGCAAACTGGCTTGGCAATAGAGTAGATGAATTAGTGGCAAAGATGGTTTTCTCAGGTGCCACAGATCCGAGCTTTGTATAAAAATCAATCTTGATCTGCACGACTTCTGGAACTGCTTCAATCACGAGGTCAGCATCAGCAACAGCTGCAGCCAGGTCACTGTGGAAGGAGATGCGCTCATAGGCTGAATTTACTTCTTCTTCACTGGCCCTAAGGTCCTCCTGGTAGCGCGGCTTCAGCTTTCCGATTCTATCTCTTGCACGGTCAAGTGCCTCGTCGTTGATATCATAAACAGATACATTGAACCCTTTAAATGCTGTCTGGAATGCGATCTGGCTTCCGAGCACTCCGCTTCCGGCAACGGTTACATTCTTGTAATTCATAGAAAAAACTCCCTTTCTATTTATATCGTTCTTTAGATGTATTACCACTTTTATTATAGACCTAATCTGTGAAATTATAGAAGTATAATGCTTAGGTGAAAAGGACTATATGCCTGGTTTTAAAAAAAGATGATGCACAGAAGTTACGCAAATTTCAGACTTTCAAATCACTCCTCCCGTGCATTCCGCGCGTCAACTCAAAAAGGAAAGGGTATAATAAAACTATCGACTGCAAACAGGACTTTTATGTCAAAAACGTAAAGGGGATACAATGACAAACAGCAATAGAACAGGATGGAAGCTGGAGAACAGCTATGCACGCCTGCCGAAGATGTTTTTTACAAGCCAGGATCCGAATCCTGTGGAGGCGCCGGAGCTGGCAATTCTGAATGGCCCATTGGCCGCTTCACTCGGACTGGATGCTGAAGAGCTTCAGAGTGCTGAAAGCGTCAGCATTCTGGCCGGGAATGAAATGCCTGAAGGAGCGGCGCCGCTTGCACAGGCATATGCAGGGCATCAGTTTGGTCATTTCAATATGCTTGGGGACGGTCGTGCGCTCTTGATCGGCGAGCAGATCACCCCGGAAGGCGAACGGTTTGATATCCAGCTGAAGGGCTCGGGGCGGACCCCTTATTCCCGCGGCGGAGACGGCCGGGCGGCGCTCGGGCCGATGCTGCGCGAGTATATCATAAGTGAAGCGATGTACAGCCTCGGGATTCCGACGACCAGGAGCCTCGCCGTTGTCACGACAGGGGAAATGATCCGGAGGGAGACCATGCTGCCGGGAGCCATTTTAACGAGGGTAGCTGGCAGCCATCTCCGGGTCGGCACCTTCCAGTTCGCCGCGCAATTCGGTGAGAAGGAAGATGTAAAAGCTCTCGCGGACTATGCCATCACCCGCCACTACCCGGAAATAGAGGGACACGAGCAGCCTTATCTTGAACTCCTTAAAGCGGTCATCAGGCGGCAGGCTTCATTAATCGCCAAATGGCAGCTGGCCGGGTTCATCCATGGGGTCATGAATACCGATAATATGACGATCAGCGGCGAGACGATCGACTACGGCCCATGTGCTTTTATGGATACCTACAATCCTGAAACAGTCTTCAGCTCCATTGATGTGCAGGGACGCTATGCCTACGGAAATCAGCCGTACATGGCCGGCTGGAATCTGGCCCGTCTGGCGGAGAGCCTCCTGGTTCTTCTGCATGATGACCAGGACCAGGCTGTTGAGATTGCCCAGAAGGAAATTTCCGGTTTTATGGACATTTACCAGGGCAACTGGCTGGAAGGTATGGGAGCAAAGCTTGGAATCTTCTCTGTTGAAAAAGAAGACAAAGCGCTCGTCGATGAACTCCTTTCCCTAATGAAGGAGCACCAGGCTGATTATACGAACACATTCAGGGCCTTAACGATCGGCAGGGAAACAGCTTTAGAGGGCAAGCCGGGATTTGCCGATTGGCATGATAAATGGAAGGCACGCTTGGAAAAACAGGATAAAACATCTGAAGACAGCAAAACGCTGATGCAAAACAGCAACCCGGCAGTGATCCCGAGGAACCATAGAGTGGAAGAGGCCTTGGAGGCGGCTGTTGAAGGAGACTACAGTGTGATGGGCAGGCTCCTGAATGTGCTGGCAAAGCCATATGCCCA
Source organism: Bacillus infantis (assembly GCF_020171945.1). Taxonomy (GTDB): domain Bacteria; phylum Bacillota; class Bacilli; order Bacillales; family Cytobacillaceae; genus Bacillus_AB; species Bacillus_AB infantis_A. Next base: position 99,700 of record NZ_JAIVAP010000016.1, read on the forward strand.
TTCGGAGGCTGAAGAGGAATATTGCACCGGTCCCGATGATGATGGCAAGGGCTATATAACTTATTGCGGAACCTGATCAGCAGGAGCGTGCCCGATCTTGGGCATGGCTCTTTTTTTGAAAAAAAACCAAAGGGAGAGTGTGAAAATGGATTCAGCCATTGTAAAAACAAAGCAGGGATCAGTAAGGGGGACGGAGGGACATGCTGCCACAGTGTGGAAAGGCATTCCTTTTGCCAAGAAACCGGTCGGCGATCTGCGCTTTCAGCCTCCCGAGCCGCCTGAAGCATGGGAAGGAACCCTCGATGCGAATGAATTTGGGCCTGTTTGTACGCAGAATAAAGATATAGCAGCCATGCTTGGCACACCGGCAGAAAATATGTCAGAAGATTGCCTGTATCTGAATGTATGGGCACCTCCCGGTTCAAGGAAGCTCCTTCCTGTCATGGTATGGATTCACGGCGGTTCCTTCAGGTCAGGTGCCGGGAGCAGTCCGCTCTATGACGGGACAAGTATGGCGGAAAACGGCGGGGTTATTGTCGTAACCATCAACTACAGGCTGGGCGCCTTCGGCTTCCTGCATCTTGCCGGGCTGGACAGCAGTTATAGTGCGAACCTGGGATTGCTGGACCAGATCGCGGCATTAAAATGGGTCCGGGAAAACATTGAAGCATTCGGCGGCGATCCTGAACAGGTGACGGTGTTCGGGGAGTCGGCAGGGGCAATGAGCATCGCCTCTTTATTGGCCATGCCTGCTGCAAAGGGACTGTTCCAAAAGGCCATCCTGGAAAGCGGGGCATCGCAGATCATCCCGCCGGAGCAGGCTTCCATGATAGCTAAAGCTGTGCTGCAGCAGCTTGGCATTGATGAAGGGAACATGGATAAATTAAAGGAAGTGCCAGCGGAGGATATTTTGAAGGCTGCCGAACGGGTCACCGCGGGTCAGGGACCGGGTATGATCTTCCAGCCGACAGTTGATGCTGAGACACTGCCGGTTCCTCCGCTGCAGGCAATTACCGGAGGAGCAGCAGAGGGGATTCCTATCATGATCGGGACCAATCATGATGAAGGGGCATTTTTCTTCAGGCCGGGTTCAGCCCCGATGCCTGGTCCGGCAAGAGATGAAGCGATGGCCAAGCTGATTGGTCCTGAAGCGGCGGAAAAGGTAAAAGAGCACTACCCGGCAACAATTGAAGGTGAATCCCAATTCATGACCGATTTTGTTTTCTGGAAGCCTGCGATTGAATATGCTTCCGGGCAGGCAAAGCATGCTTCTGTCTGGATGTACCGGTTTGATTGGCATATTCCCGGTCATCCGCATGTCGGCAAGGCAGCACATGGACTTGAGATTGCGTTTGTTTTTTCAAATCTTTTCTACTTTAGCCGGCTTGGCGTCAAAGTGGATGAAACCATACAAAGACTTTCCCGGCGCATGCAGACAGCCTGGATCTCATTTGCCAAAGCGGGCAATCCGAATGCAGGAGATGAAATGAATTGGCCGGCATACCAGCCGCTGGACCGCTATACTTATATTTTTGACAGTGAAAGCCGGGTTGAAGCTGACCCTTACAAAGAAAAGCGTGAGCTGATCACAGGACGGGGATAATGGCCTGGTTAGTTGTCCCGCTTCTTCAACAGGCGGGGACAGTAAACCTGGCACCTCCATCCTTTAGGAGGTGCGAAATGAAGTTTCTGGATGGAGCTTTGGCTCAGGAGATCGTGGATCGGACGATGCAGATCATCGGCCGGAATATTAATGTAATGAATGAAAAAGGTGTGATCATCGGTTCCGGTGATAAGGGGAGGATCCAGTCTGTCCATGAAGGGGCGGTCCAGGTGATCGGGGCTGGCCGCGGGTTTGAAATTACTGAAGCAGAGGCCGGGCGGCTGAACGGCGCCAGGGCAGGGATCAATCTTCCGATCACCTTCCAGGATCGTATCATCGGCGTAATCGGTATCACAGGGGAGCCGGAAGAAATCAGAAGCTACGGAGAGCTTGTCAGAATGGCGGCCGAAATGATTCTTCAGCAGGCTGTTTTGATGGATGAAATGCAGTGGGATGAAAGACTGAAAGAAGAGCTGACAAGCCAGCTGCTGTCCGGGATTGAAAATCTGGATTCGCTGTATTTTGAAAGAGCGGACCGCCTCGGAATTGACTTGGAAATCCCGAGGACGGCAATCGTCATTGCAGCCGATGAGCAGACCAAAAGCTATAAATGGATCCGCGGCAGGCTGGAAAAGGATGATTTGTATGTGATGAACCCTGAGTTTATCGTCCTGCTCAAAAAGGTGATCATAAAAGGAGAAAACTGGGATCACGGCCAAACCATGAACCAGGTGGAGGATTGGCTTTCAGGGCTTGCAGGCAGCCAGGGGCTGTCATGCCAGGCGGCCATCGGCCAGTATCATCCCGGTTTGGAGGGGATCTCCAGCTCTTACCGGGAGGCTGTACATACGCTGGAGGCGGGAAGGAAGATTGACCCGCACCAGGCACTTTATTACTATGAAGATTATAAGCTGCCAGTCTTCGTTGCCAGGGCAGCAGAGCTCGGAATAGCAGGAGCGTTCCAGCACCATGCCGTAAACTTAAATCAGCATGACAAAAAAGGCGAGCTGCTGGAGACTTTGAGGATGTATATTGAAGAAAATGGGGACAGCGGCTCTGCGGCAAGCCGCCTTTATATACACCGCAACACCCTGAGATACCGCCTGGAGCGGATCAGGGAGCTGACCGGAAAAGATCCGCGCTCCATAAAGGATCTGCTGGAACTCTATTTATCTCTCTTGCAGAACCAGCTTATATAAATTATACAAATGCACAAAAAGGTCCGGGATTGCCGGGCCTTTATTTTATGCTCTGAACAATGTAAACCTTTACGTAAACGCTTACAATAGAGGTAACATCTTTTAAGGGAGGAATCATCTTGGAAGCTACCATTCAAGTAAGCGCTTTAGGGGCAATTGCCGCTTTAGCCGTTGCCATCATATTAATTCTGAAAAAAGTTTCCCCGGCCTATGGCATGATTGCCGGCGCCTTAATCGGCGGCCTTATCGGCGGGGTAAATATCACCGATACCGTCACTTTAATGATGGAGGGTGCTAAAGGCATCATCCCGGCTGTTTTAAGGATTTTGGCTGCCGGCGTCCTGGCCGGTGTGCTGATCGAATCGGGCGCTGCATCCGTCATTGCAGAAACGATTGTGAAAAAGCTCGGTGAAACGAGGGCTCTGCTTGCATTGGCGGCGGCCACGATGATTCTTACAGCGGTAGGCGTGTTTGTCGATGTGGCAGTCATCACGGTTGCACCGATCGCCCTGGCCATTGCGCAAAGAGCAGCTATCAGCAAAACGGCGATATTGCTCGCCATGATTGGCGGAGGCAAGGCCGGCAATATTATGTCGCCGAACCCGAATGCCATTGCAGCATCAGATGCATTCAATATCCCGCTGACGAGCATTATGGCAGCCGGGATCATTCCAGCCGCATTCGGCCTGGGGATGACCTATTTCATCGCGAGAAAGCTTGTGAATAAAGGGACTGCCATTTCTGCAAGCGAAGTTGCCCCGCACACGGGAGGCGCGCTTCCGCCGTTTTGGGCTGCGCTGATCGGACCTGTCGTTACCATCATTTTACTGGCATTGAGGCCATTATTTGATATCAGCATCGATCCGATGATTGCCCTGCCGCTTGGAGGGATTGCGGGAGCGATTGTGATGGGCAAAGCAAGGAAGATTAATGATTTTGCCGTCTCAGGACTCGGAAAAATGACAGGCGTCGCCATCATGCTGCTTGGAACAGGCACATTGGCGGGAATCATCGCCAATTCAGGGCTGAAGGATGTTCTTATAAATGGACTTGAGGCCGTCGGTCTGCCAGGGTATGTGCTTGCACCTGCATCCGGGATCTTCATGTCGGCTGCCACCGCTTCGACAACCGCAGGTACGGCTGTAGCAAGCCAGGTATTCAGTTCAACGATCCTGGAAATGGGTGTCAGTGCTTTAGCGGGCGCAGCCATGGTCCATGCGGGGGCTACAGTCCTTGATCATCTGCCGCACGGAAGCTTTTTCCACGCAACAGGCGGAAGCGTCAATATGGAAATTAAAGAACGTTTGAAGGTCATGCCGTATGAATCACTGGTCGGCCTAACGATGGCGGTTGTATCTACTCTCATTTACGGTGTATTTCAGCTGTTCGGATAGAATTCAATAAACAGGAGTGATAGAAATGAAGATTGTGATTGCACCAGATTCCTATAAAGAGAGCTTGTCGGCCATGGAGGCCGCTGACTGTATCGAAAAAGGCTTCAAGCGTATCATTCCTGATGCTGAATATGTGAAAGTGCCGATGGCTGATGGAGGGGAAGGTACGGTCCAGTCGCTGGTCGATGCAACTGCCGGCAGCATCATCCCGGCAATGGTGACAGGCCCGCTGGGGGAGCCTGTTGAAGCCTTCTTCGGCCTTTTGGGAGATAAGAAAACCGCTGTTATTGAGATGGCGGCAGCATCCGGCATCCATCTTGTGCCGCCGGGTAAAAGAAACCCGCTCGTGACAACTACAAAAGGGACCGGCGAATTAATCAAGGCTGCACTTGATCTCGGAGTCAGCCATATCATCATCGGCATCGGCGGCAGCGCGACGAATGACGGAGGGGCCGGGATGGCACAGGCACTTGGCGCCCGTTTGCTCGATGCAGAAGGGCGGGAAATCGGCGGGGGCGGGGGAGCGCTCTCAAGCCTCTCATCGATTGATCTTTCACAGCTCGATGAGAGGCTTGCAGCTGTAAAGATTGAGGTCGCATGTGATGTCGACAACCCGCTGACAGGGGAAAAAGGGGCTTCCGCCATTTTCGGTCCGCAAAAAGGAGCCGATCCTCAAATGGTGGGACTGCTGGATCATAACCTGGCACATTATGCGAGAGTTATTGAACAGGATCTTGGGAAAAGAATCAAGGATGTGCCTGGATCCGGAGCGGCTGGCGGCCTTGGCGGCGGACTGCTGGCTTTCCTTCCGGCTGAACTGAAGCGGGGAGTCGATATTGTCATTGCAGCTGCCGGGCTGGAGCAGATCGTGGCAGATGCTGATCTTGTCATCACAGGTGAAGGCAGGATCGATGGACAGACGATTTTTGGAAAAACCCCGATCGGCGTTGCCAGAACCGCTAAAAAAACGGAAGTCCCGGTGATTGGGCTGGCCGGCAGCATCTCGAGGGACTGTGATATTGTACGGGAGCACGGGATTGACGCAGTCTTCAGCATCGTGCCGGGAGCTATAGCCCTGGAGGATGCCTTCCGAAACGCATCCGAGTATTTGGAGCAGGCGGCAGCCAATGTTGCGGCTGTTTGGAAGCTGGGACGGCGGGGCAGGCATTAATATTGGAAGATAAACATAAAAAAAGCGCCCTGATTTTTAAATTCCAGGCGCTTTTTGCGTTTCTAAAAAAATCTCATAAGCTTTTTCTTCCTAAAATACTTTCTCAGCGGGAGCTAACACATTCCTTCAAAAATCCTGCTCTTCCATTTGATTACGGTAATTTTGGTGCCCATTTCTTTGCTGGAATCAATGCAGAACTCATCCATCATCCTTTTTACAGCAGGCAGACCTGCCCCAAGCCCGCTGCTGCTGGAATAGCCCTGCTTCAGTGCCTTTGGAATGTCAGCGATTCCTGGGCCGCAATCAGTGGCAGTAAGCCGCAGCCCAATCTGGTCGCCTGCGGAAATACTGTCAAATTGAATCTGCCCCCTGCCGGCATACCGGTAGATGTTCCTGGCAAGCTCAGAAATGACGGTCAGAATTCTTGCCTGGTCAATTGGATTGAAGTGCAGGGATCGGGTAAGTTCTCTGCCCGTTTTCCTGGCCAGGATGATGTCATTCTCCTTTATAATTTGAACCACTGCAGATTTCTCCATGTCTGGCAAACCCCTTACTGCCATTTCACGCTCTGGCATTTGTATGGTCACATGTCTAATGTTAAAAAAAAGGTTCTACGTCAAATGTTGGGGGGAGGTCCAAAGGGCTTCACCCTTATCCAATATGCACACCCAATTTTTTATACTTGTGAGTTAATAAGATTTTGGCTCGGAAACGCTTAAAGCTTC
>NZ_JAIVAP010000017.1 GCF_020171945.1 Bacillus infantis
GAAGCTTTAAGCGTTTTCGAGCCAAAATCTTATTAACTCATAAGTATAAAAAGTTGGGTGTGCATATTGGATAAGGGTGAAGCCCTTTGGACCTCACCCCAACATTTGACGTAGAACCTTTAAAATATATATGGATAAGCCGATAATATATCGAAAAGATACTTACTTAGTTGCCTATATAGGTAGGTATTTTTTGAAAAAAATAGCTTATTATATAGTTTATTTAGGAAACTTTAAAGAAATATATTAAGGAGTGTAAAGTAAGATGGGGGCTATTGACAGATTATTAAGAAAACCCATGATTCAAAAAGCGTTTTGCGTTTTATATAAAAACAATTATAAAAAAAGTATTGTAGATAAGTTTTTAATTAAAGCAGAGGGAGAATGTTGGATTGAGGGCACAAGGAATTTTTCTATTAATATTTCAACCCATGCATTTGAGCGTTGGAATGAGAGGGTAGGTCCCATTTATACTAATTTCGAGGAATTAGAATATATAATAAAAACTTTATTTAATCTACCTCTTAGAATAACGTGGCTATCTCCATCTCTTGGAGCTATTGATTCAGATATATTATTTATATATGAGATAATAGATGAACAAGTGATTATCAAGACATTTTATGGTAGAAAATCCTTGCAACCAGCTCTTAATCACTTCAAAGATCTAAGGAGATATAACTACTCCGAAGATACGGTGAACTTATCACATACACAAGATTTATTAAAAACTCAACAACCTCCACTTATTCCATTTGAGATTGTTTTATTCAGTGGTAGAACTCAGAGTTATTACATTGAGAAGTATTCGTTGGAGGGAGAAAAATCTTCTATCTATTTAAAAACAATAATAAATAAAAAAATTGTAGAAGTTATTGAGATTGATTTGTCCAAACCTCAGCAACCAATATTTAACAGAAGCGTTTTATATATTCTTCATAAATTAGGACATAATAAATTCGTGTTAGATCATCTTCTTTTTCATAAACCAGAAGCAGTTCATGAATCTTTTGAAAAATTCGAGTTAAGAAAAAGAAATTACTTAGAAACACAATTAGTTTCAATTGTCACCAAATAGTTGACCTGGTCGCTCATTTAAAAGCTGACTTCCCTCTTGTAATTTCGAGCACATCTATTTGAGAAGATGTTACTCACCATTCACAAAGATGTTACCAGCCTTGTATGTCACTCATTCAAAAAGGGAGCGGCTCATGGCACCGTATACTAACCGGTATGATAAGAATAAAAAGCGTTGCGAGACTGTTAAAGTAAGTAATTCTGCAGGATAATTTGCTATTGATAAATTTAATGGTACAGCCTCGTCATACTCCTATAAATAAACAAAGTGTAAATGCTCATACTATATAAAGCATTTTTATGCCCTATAGAAAAACACCTTCCCCCTCGATCCGTTACCGAGCAGAAAGGTGTTTTTTTAATTTTATATATTACAAACTGTTATGAACAGAAGCACCTGATTCTTTCTGACGCAAAGACCCTTTCCTCACCAACAAGAAGTAAGACAAAAAAGCCAACAAGCTCGCTGCCAAAATAATAATCCCCATTGGAAGAGCAGAATACTCACCCGCTACTCCAACAAGTGGAGCTGTTAAGGAGCCAAGCAGGAACGGCAGCACCCCTAATAAAGCAGATGCACTTCCGGCCACATGCCCTTTCGTTTCCATCGCCAGGGAAAATGATGCTGTTCCGATAATACTGATGGACATGACTAAAAAGAAAATAGGAAGCGCAACTAATAGAAGCGGTGCCTTTAGTAAAAGGGCTGTCAGCAAAAGAATAGCAGCTGTATTGGAAAGCCCTAATCCAATTTTCAAGAATGTTTTTTCCGGTATATAATCTGCTAATCGGCCAACCAGTTGAGTCCCTATGATTAAGCCGACTCCATTTACGCCAAATAAGAAGCTGAATACTTGAGGGGAAACTCCATAAATGTTTTGGTAGACAAAAGAAATACCTGACACATAAGCAAAGATTCCGGCTGTGATAAATCCTTGAGTAAAGGCATATCCCGCAAATTCACGGTCCTTTAATAACATTCCAAAATTCTTAATGACCTGCTTGAAGTTTCCCGCCACCCGTTTTTCAGTTGGCAGCGTTTCTTCAAGTTTCAAGGTAACAATGAATGTAAAAATCATGCCTATACCAGCCAGGACAATAAAAACTCCTTTCCAGCTCGTAAACGTCAGAATTGCACCGCCTATAATTGGCGCAATAATGGGACCAAGATTTCCAACCAACATTAAAGAAGCAAAAAACTTCGTTAGTTCTCGCCCGCTAAACAAATCCCGAACAACGGCTCTTGAGATAACCAATCCCCCTGCAGCTGCAAAGCCTTGAATAAAACGGGAAACGATCAATGTATAAATATTGGGTGCGATAGCACAAGTGACAGAGGATAAAAAATACAAAGTAAGGAAGATGAGCAATGGTTTACGGCGGCCATGCACATCACTCATAGGTCCTATAACTAATTGACCTAATCCGAGCCCTAATAAACAAGTGGTCAAACTGATTTGGACCAGCGAAGCATTCGTATGAAAATCATTAACTATAGTAGGAAATGAAGGCAAATACGTGTCAATCGTAAATGGTCCTAAAATGGCAAGTGACCCCAACAGAAAAGCTAGCTGTACTCTTTTTTTCTTTGATAAGTTCAATATTCTATCGCCTTTCTAATGAAGTAGATTAATTGTTTGATTATACCTTTGTCATTGTATAACTTTATGCAGGGTTTTTCACTTAATATGCAATGTTATAATTTTACTTTTTTGGTGAACCTTTTTTATTTACTGGGCTCTCTTGGAGTGGCAAATAGAGAGCTAAGGGGATAGGTACCCTGGCTCATTTTAGACTGAGCCAAGATCCCTGTCCCTGTCTCTCTTTCATGAAACTTTCTTTGTATATCTACATGTCGGAAAGTTGCTACACCCGTAAAAGGTCCCGTACTTCCCTCTCTTAAAAGATAATCTGTTACCACATTTAGGGCATGCATTTTGACTTACTACTTTTTCCTTGTGTACTTTTTCTTTCCGGTTACTTTTTATATCTGCTACATGTTTTTTCTTGATCCTTCTCTTCTTGTTCTTATCTGAAATGATTAAATCATCAAGTGCACGATTGATCTGCTTTAAATCTGAATCATTAATCCTTTGAACGTTATACTCCCTGATCACTTTTGTTAATTGCGGAATTTGGATAACCCTTGCTGATTTAAAATTATCATTAAACTTTAAAGTAGAGTTTTGAGAAAAAGCAATAATAGAGCAGAAGGATTCTAATTCTTCTTTGCCTATGTAACTTTTTAAAGCTTTTATATGACCATAATTTTGCCAAATTGGATTGAATAATTTTTCTTTTCGTTTGTAGATCGTCTGCGTCCAATATCTCTGATTCTCTTGTCCAAATATCCACCCTTGATAATGTTTCGTTTCAATTACAAATATCCCATAAGGTGATGTAACTATATGATCGACTTGTGCCGTGCCACCTTCCCCATTTGGTACATAAAGATCATGGTATATATTATAATACGTGCCAAGTTTACTTAATGCTTTATTCACATACCACTCACCTACGGCACCTTTCATAACTGGATACCGCAGTTTTAACATAATAATTCCAGCTAAAAGTAAGAAACCAAATACAGCAGGGGCAAAGAAAAATAGTATAGGCAATAGAACGATGATTGCGAGTATGATAACCAGCTCTTTTTTCATGCTAAACATTTCTCCTAATTTAAAATATTCACTTCATAATTTTACCATTAAATTTTGTGGATTTTTTACTTAAGTAATGAATCCTGTAGAAAAGTTTTTAAAAAAAGAGCCCCTTCCATCAAGGAAGTGAGCATTAGGAACTTAAACGAATGTTTGGCAATTGCACTATTAATCAAACGTTTGATTATTTGCTCGTTTATTCAAAGCGGAACAGTGATGCAAAGTTCAGTTCTGCCTGCCACTCAAAATGAAAAGGCTCCTTGAAACCTGCTGTAAAACAAAAAAGTGACAGGCACCTTGATCCCCACTCCTTATTAGTACCCGTCTCTGCTTTTTATACAGTATCCAAATCACCCTTTAATCATCAAAGAACCATCCCGCTTCCTCCTAACCTCCGGAGAACAGTTCAGCTCAATAGCCTCCCAGATGCTCTGGTCTGATATATCCTTGTTCCCCTGCAAATCCGATACTGTTCGGGCCAAACGGATGATTTTAATATGAGTTCGGTTGCTCCAGCTTTTCTTGATGCTAATCTGCTGCAGGTTTCTTTGCTGCTCAGGTGTTAAGGGGCTGCTATTTAACAATTCGGCATAAGATACTTTGCCGTTTCCTGTTTCCTTTCCATACCGCTCATATTGCCTGCTTCTCGCCTCTTCCACTCTGCTTCTTATCATAGAGGAAGAATCTGGGTTTCCTTCAGAAATGGATCTCAAACGGACCGGGTGCAAGGATAGATTGATATCAAAGCGATCGCGCAGGGGGCCGGAAAGCTTATTTTGATAGGCTGTTATTTGTTTGGGGGTGCAGGTGCAATAACGGGAGCTGGAATTGGCATATCCGCATGGGCAGGGATTCATGGCGCCGATCAGGATAAAAGAAGCCGGATATGTGACGGAGGCGTGGGTTCTGCTTATGCTGACCCTGCCGCTTTCCAATGGCTGCCGCATCATATCGAGGGTTTTCCTCGTGAATTCGGCCATTTCGTCAAGAAACAGCACACCGCGATGAGCAAGCGAAACCTCTCCGGGCCTGGGATATTTACCTACTCCGATGATGGACACGGAAGAAGCTGAATGGTGAGGGTGGCGAAAAGGAGGGACTTCTGCCTGATTCCATGAGCTGCCGCTTAATTGATATAAGCTGATCATTTCAAGCTGTGCTTCTTTTGAAAGAGGGGGCATGATGGAGGGGAAAGTTTCTGCCAATAGGCTTTTCCCGCAGCCTGGTGGGCCTGTCATAAATAAATGATGCTCCCCCGCCGCAGCTACTTCCAGCGCATATTTCGCAAAGGAATGCCCTGCAATTTTATTAAAATCGTTATATATGACCGGGCTCTCCTTTTTCATCACTTCCGGAAGCAGCTGTATCAGCTCTTGTCCGTTGAGGTGCTTGATCTGTAACCGTCAAGTAGTTTTGAACAGTTTCTGCTCATTAAGTTTGAACACTTTTTGCTTCAAAAATTGTTCTCCGATTTTTAATTCGATAACTTTCTCCGTTTAAATGAATTACTTCAACTCTATGAAGCAACCGGTCTAATATGGCTGTTGTTATTCCTTTGTCTCCCATCAACTCTCCCCATTGTTCAGGTCCTTTGTTTGATGTAAGAATGATTGAACTTCGTTCATACAAGTCGTTGATAAGATGAAAGAATAGATTAGCTTCCCGTTGATCCATAGCCATATACATTAAGTCATCTACAATGATAAGATCTGCTTCTTTTATAGCTTTAAGTTGAAGCTGGGATTTACGGAGATAATCCTGGGTCTTAAGGATATTTATTAGTTCTCCCATTGTGTAAAAGGATACTTTATATCCGTTTTGAATGGCTTCCAGTCCTAGGCCAATCGCAATATGGGTTTTTCCCACACCAGGCGGCCCCAAAAGAATCATATTGTATTGCTGTTCAAGCCACGTCAGTTCTTTTAGTTGCTCTAATTGACGGGTGCTGAGAGATTGCTGTTCGGAAATCTTAAACTCATCAAGTGTTTTATAATATGGAAACTTAGCCTTTTTCAGTCTCTTTTCCCTGTTCTTCTCCTCGCGGCGCTTTAGTTCAAAGGATAGTGTTTCCTCTAAAAATTCCAGATAAGTCCACGAGTGCTTTTCTGCATTTCGAAGCAATATGGGCAATTCATTTGCTGTTTCCGCCATCCGAAGATGGCGGAAGTATTCTTGAAGCTGCTGTACCGATCGTGTCATTATTTAGGTCCTCCCATAATCTCTACATACGTTGCCAGTTCCCTTGTTTGTGCAGTGGCTTTTATTGCGGTGGTGTTCTTCTTCATTTCCTTGAATGTAGGGGGAGGAAAGGATTCGTTTTCTGTCAATCGGTGAAGGTGCTGAGCGACATCACGAAGATCATTCGCACTCCAAAGATGTTTTTTAACGCATTGGATAAGGGCGTCATCAATGACATGCCGATACTGGTTAATCGTATGTTGAATGATTTGGAGATGGTCCCTCATGTACCTTGGATATCGGTAACCAACCTCTTGGATGAATTGTTTTGCTTGATTAGGATTTGATAATTGACGTATAACAGTTTCTTTATAAGCTTCAATTCCTTTGGAACGATCTCTTCCGTGGTTCCGGTTTTTAATCAATTCTCCTTTTCCCAGGCATAATCGATGACGGGCAAGGATGTCTCCTTGCGGAGTGGCCGTAATGATCAACTCATTTTCTTTTACTTCAATATAAACGGTATTGTCACCCTTTGGCCGGTAGGTTCCGAGCGGCAGGGAATATCGGTTTGACTTGTATTTAATGACATTGTCCTTATGGACAGTCCTTGTTATACTGTTATTTAGATTGCTCTCAATAGAGAGCAGGGATGAGACTGGTCTTAAGTGTTACTTTTCCAGGGCGTGCACTTCAGCCGGTCTCTTTTTTGTTGTGTTATGTACGTTTTGGTTGCCTGTTCTTTCAAGCCAGGCAAGGCACTTTTCATTCCAGCTCTCCAGGTTGAAGAAGGTTCGGCTTTTGGCAAAGTTCCCTTTGATGAACTTGACCACATTTTCTATCTTTCCTTTGCTTTGAGGATCTGCTTTCCTGCATAGATAAATTCTGAAATCACGTTCCTGCTTATACGCTTGAAAGTCTCCTGTAAGAATGAGATCTCCGGCATTTTCATTTACTGTAATCAAGTGGTCTTGGTCGTAAACCATTTCTTCCGGCATTCCTCCAAAGTACTGAAAAGCACTTTCATGACAACGGATAGTATCTCTTGTGGTAAACGGTCTGTCTTGCCACTCCACATATTTGTATCTGGAATGCGATAGAACAAATGATATAAAGTATAGTTTCACTTCTTTATTATCCGTATTTTTAACTTTCATTTCTCCCCAGTCTACCTGTGCCTGCAAACCCATAGGAAGTTCTTCTATTGCTTCATGATCACGTGTGCGAATTACTTTTGGGATATGGTAAGTATCTCTCAAGTCACTTACATAACTTCTTAGGGTGCTGCTTCCAATTGTGATGGATGGGTTCTTTTCCTTCAGCCAGTCTTCAATTTGAGCTGAGGAAAGATCGGGATGTTCTTTTAGCCACGTAAGGATGAGATCCCGATAGGGATCCAACTTCTTGCTTCTTGTCTTAAGTGTAGAAACCCAATCTGTTGCTTCATCGAATGACATCTCCAAGTATTTATAGACGGTGTTCCTTGATATTCCTAATTTCTTAGAAATAGCTGCGACTTTAAAGCCTCTTCCTCTTAGTTGATTTACTTTGATATACAAAACTAGTTTTTCCACCTTTCGATTCCTCCAGCTAGCACGATGTTTAAAAATATCATCATAGCCTAACTGAGGTGATTATGGGTGAAAAAGTGTTCATTTTTATCGAGCAAAAACTGTTCACTTTAGGGTTCTTACGAACAAGTGGTGAAAGTTGAGTTCTATTCCTCACACACTTTATGGGAATTTTATTAAAATAACATTTAAAGTCGATATGTCATCCTCTTTTTCAATATGAGAATGCTCGCTCGTCCGTACATCATTCTCTTGATGAATTTCAACCGGTTGACCTGTCCTTCGAGTAAACCATTACTAAACTGGAGTAAAAAGGAATTCTTGATAGCCTCAAGATCAGATCTTAACCGTAAGGCATATGAATGGAAAGGTTTTTTTCGGCCTTCAAGCTGGCCATTAAGCCACAATAGAAATAAGGGATAGTCCCTTTTTTCGATGGCAAGGCGGCAGCATTCTATGGAATCATGAAGTTCCTCTAAGAAAGGAAAGAGTGCAATACATGCCTGATATCTTTCAAATTCTATCGGATTCAGTCTTTTTTCACCCATCCAAAGGTATTTAACTAACGTCTTGCGTGCTAGCCGGTACTCTTTCGAATATTCGCCTGTTGCCTTCAGTTCTTTTCTTAGCTGCTCCACTGCCATTCGAATCGAGGAATACGTACCTTTATAACCGAGGGAAACTATAAATTCGAAAAGCCCTTTTACTGTAGTCCCACCCCTTACCCTTTCTTCTATGATCTCTGCAAACTGCTCAAGCTGGCCTTTTCTTTTCCCCCTTTTTGTTTCTGGTGGTTCCTGCGTTTCCAGGTATTTGTGGATGGTTCTCCTATCAAGCGAGTATTGCCGGGAAAGCTGGGAAATGTTCTTACCGGATTGACGGGCAGCCTGTACTTCTTTAATGAGTTCCCATTTCTGTTGTTTCCTTCCTTCCATTCTTTCTTCTTGTTTGGTCATGGGAATGGAGGGGTTATGAGACTCGCGCTTCCAGACAATCTGAGAGGGGATCTTTGACAATAAGTGATTGTCGAGATGCTTATATAGATTCTGGACATAGTGAAAACGGTCATAGACCTGGCGTATGGAAGGATCGGCTTCCCTGATGGCCCGCCTGAAAGCCTGATAGCCATCCCGGCTCACCACCTGGACATGCGGATGCCTTTGAAGCCAGCCTGTCAGAGTTTCCTGCAGGCGATCCGGAAGGATGTCGAGCGCCGTGTTGGTTTCCAGGTCACAAATAAGTGTCCCGTAGGTATGTCCTTTCAATAATGCAAAATCATCAATGCCAACGAAAGGGTGACACCTCCTGTGAATCGGGAGTGTGGCGGATGAGGTTCAGCAGGGTATCATGGCTCACTGGCAGGTGAAGGTGCTTCGTTAGCTTTTCAGCATTGAGGCAGCTGGTGGAAAACGCTAATTTTCGAAGTAACTCCTCGGCACGGAGTGTCCTTCTTTTCTTGGGCAGGATCCAATCATATCTTTCCGTAAACACTTCCGTGTTACAGGACGGAGAATCACAAAACCATTTCCGGGCCAGAAGTAGTAGTTCGACTTGTTTATTGTTCATCGGCAAATCCTGGATAGCCCTTGAATAACGACTGTGCCTTCTGGTTGTGACAGTTTGGCAGGCAGGGCACATGGAGGAATGAGTGGAGGGCTCAACGACAAGCGTGATCTTTTCTTCAGAGGCTTCAACAGAATGTACAGTCAATAAAGGGTCTGGGAGTGGAAAAGGAATGGAAGGTCCCATGGTTTGTCTCCTTTTTCATTTCCCTATACCCACATATTTTCTTTTGGAACCGCTCACCAAAAATCCGTAAGAACCACTTTAGTCTAGCAGTTACATGATCACATCTTCCAGGGAAGTTACATAGATGATTTCCATTTCACGAAACTCCAACTGCGGCAGTTTTTCATCATAGGGCATATAAAGCTTTTTAATTCCGAGTTTTTTGGCAGACAGTACACCTGGAAGCATCCCTTCCACCGGCTGCACTCTGCCATCCAGGGAAAGTGCCCCGATAAAGGCGGTGCTGTCGGGGATATGTACATCCAGTCCTTTTAGACTGATCAATGTACTAACCGCCATCGCCAGATCAAACATTGGACCATTTTTCTTTTGTTCAGCCGGCGAGAGATGAATGACAATCTTTTGACCGGACAGGGAATAGCCTAAAGCGTGCAAGGCGGCTGCCACCCGCTCCTTCGATTCTTTGACCGAGGCATCCGGCAGGCCTGCAATAATAATAGAATCTGTTCCGAGTGACGCCCTTACTTCCACCTGCACAATATAGCCTTCCATTCCTTTTAATCCAATACTGGCCGACCTGGCATACAAAGCAGTCCCTCCTCGATCTCTTCATTTTTTTCAACAAACTTGCGATATTCATCTTCAGCTGGTTCACGGAAATAGGATAGTGTTCTATTGTGGGCAATATGAGGATTATTCTGTGTGAGGTCAATATAAGAAGGATAGCTGCTCCACGGACAGTCATACAGATCACTGACCATTCTGGCTTCCAGGGGATTGCGGTGGATGTAGCGGCTTGCTTCTAAAAAGTACGCATCTGTTTCAATCAGCTTGGCACCATAACGCCCCTGAAATACATGCCCGTCTGTTTTCAACCGCTGATTCAGATAAATAGCATAGCGTGGATGTAGTTCTTTCATAATATGCTGGATATGATGCTGTGAGGTTTCAAGCTGGAGATGAAGGTGGTTGGTCATGAGGCAATAAGAATGAAGAATAAAGGGCATCATACTGCGGACATCTTCCAATATCGTAAGGTACATCTTAAAATCCATATATTCCAGGAATATCGCCGCCCGCCGATTCCCCCTGGCAACAATATGATACAGAGCACCTGGATACCAAACCCGATGCTGTCTGGGCATCAAATCCCTCCCTCGATAAAACATATGTTCCACAAGTAATTTTAAGTCATCCCTCCCTCTCGTCAATTAATATCTCTAAATTCAGAATATAGCCTGCATCCTTACCATCCTAAACTATTAAAGTTGCCAAGGTCTATTGCAGGATGAACCGCCTCAACGCAACTTGGCTCTTTTACACTTCCTAAATGCATACATCTACACATTTTTTTAATCTGAAATTCTATAACTCTATATCAAACACACTTCCCAACTCCAGTAAATCCCTTGGCAAACCAATACACATGCTTCTTCAATATCAGTTCCTTATCAAATCTCTTACACTTTAGTGCTTCACTGAATGTGGGGTCAGGCCCCCGATTTTCACAGCATTACTACAATGAATAATACTGCAGCGCATTCTGCTATTGGTAAATGTAAAGCAAATCCCGGCCATCCCTTGACTAACACTCTTTAAAAACCTGACAGACCTAGTCAGCCCTCACCATTAACTTTATTTTAATAATTACATCAACCCAACCCTCTGTGAAACACATTTGTGAAACAAGAAAATGCGGGGAGTGACAGCACCCTAAACTTAGGACGAATAACCATTGGGATTATTCCGATGCCAGTTCCATGCATCAGTAATTATTTTCTCTAGTGTATCAAACTGTGGTTTCCAACCTAAAATGCTTTTTGCTTTCTCCGAAGAAGCAATTAAGACTGCTGGATCCCCAACCCTTCTTTTTTTTACCTCGGATGGAATTGGATGTTCTGTTACCTTTCTTGCTACATCAATCACCTGTTTAACTGAATAGCCGTTTCCATTACCAAGATTAAAAATTTCACTTGGGCTATCTTTTCTTAAATATTCTAATGCTAAATAATGTGCTGAGGCTAAATCCATTACATGAATATAGTCCCTTACACATGTCCCATCTTCTGTAGGATAATCATCACCGAACATGTAAATTTTTTTCCTTTGACCAAGTGGCACTTGTAAAATCAAAGGGATTAGATGGGTTTCCGGATCATGTTCTTCCCCAATATTACCACTTTCATGAGCTCCAGCAGCATTAAAATATCTTAATGAGACGTATTTAATTCCATAGCCTTGATCAAACCACTTCATCATTTTTTCTATAGCTAATTTTGTTTCGCCATATGTGTTCGTTGGATTATTTTCATCTTTTTCAAGAATGGGAATATTCTTTGGTTCTCCATAAGTAGCTGCTGTTGAAGAAAATACAATTTTATTTACATTGTTTTCTTTCATTACATCCAATAAACACATCATGCCATATACATTATTATGGTAGTATTCAAATGGCTTTTCCATACTTTCACCTACTAAGGAGTTAGCAGCAAAGTGAATCACCGATTCAATATTATGTGATTTAAAAACATTATCTAAAGCCTTTTTGTTTCTAAGATCAATTTGATAGAATTGTTCTATATAAACTGATTGTTTATGACCGCTCTGTAAGTTGTCGACCACAACCACATCTTCATTCTGATCTATGAAGTATCTTACTGTATGAGAACCAATATAGCCAGCCCCACCAGTGATTAAGATAGTCACTATGTTAACCTCCTTTCGTTAGAATTTTAATCAGAAAATGTTAGAGAGTGTATTGTTTCACAAAATAGTTCTGGTATTCCCCACTAATAATTTTCTCCCACCACTCTTTATTATCAAGATACCAGTGAATTGTTTGGGAAATTCCTGTCTCAAATGTGTAACTAGGCTTCCAACCTAGATTTTCAAGTTTAGTAGGATCTATTGCATAACGTTTATCATGACCTAGACGATCTTTAACAAATTCAATTAAATCTTCTGATTTACCTAAAGTTTTTATTATCATTTTAACTACTTCTAGGTTGGTTCGTTCATTATGGCCACCTACGTTATAAACCTCACCATTAACCCCTTCATGTAGTACTAAATCAATGGCCGCACAGTGATCAATTACGTGTAACCAATCACGAATGTTTTTCCCATCACCATAAACCGGAACCTTTTGATCGTTTAAGACACGCGAAATGGTTAATGGAATTAATTTTTCTGGAAAGTGATATGGACCATAATTATTAGAGCAACGAGTGATGTTTACAGGTAATCCATACGTTTCATGATAAGATCTAACTAATAAATCAGATGACGCCTTGCTTGCACTATAAGGGCTATTGGGTTGTAATGATGTCTCTTCTGTGAAGAATGTAGTTGGATCAAAATCTAGATCACCATATACTTCATCTGTTGAAACATGAACAAACTTAGTAACATCAATGGCTCTTGATGCATCTAATAATATTTGTGTGCCGACTACATTCGTTTGCACAAACACCCCAGGATTTGTAATGGAACGGTCAACATGGCTTTCTGCAGCAAAATGAGCAACGTAGTCAAATTTTTCTTTTTCAAAAAGTTCCATTATTTTTTCACGGTCAGCTATATCCACTTTAACAAAGTGATAATTGTCTTTTGTTTCAATATGTTTGTGCTTTGTTAAATCTCCAGCATAGGTTAATAAATCTAAATTACAAATGTCATATTGAGGATACTTGTCCACCATATATTGAACAAAGTTACCGCCAATAAACCCGGCACCACCTGTAACAAGAACTTTTTTTCGTACCACTTATTCCACCTCTTGTGCTAATTCATTTAAATAATGTTTTAAAGCATCCTGCCATTTTGGTAATGGTTCAAATCCATTGTCAATTAGCTTTTGCTTTGACATACGTGAGTTTTTAGGTCTAACAGCACGTGTTGGATATTCTTCTGTTGAAATTGAGTTTACTATAATATCTTTGTTTTCTTGCTGAAAGATTTCAGAGGCAAACTCGGCCCATGTACAAAAGCCCTCGTTGGATGCATGATAGATACCGTACTTCTCCGTTTGAATCATATCAATTAATAAACGTGCTAAATCAAATGTATATGTCGGTGAACCATATTGATCTCCGACAACACTTAATTCTTGACGATTTTCTGATAATCGAAGCATGGTACTTATAAAATTATGTCCATTGATTCCGAATACCCATGAAATACGAATGATAAAATAATCTTCAATTAAATCTCTGACAATCTTTTCTCCCTCATATTTCGTTAAGCCATAATAGCCTATTGGATCAGGTTTATCAACTTCCATAAAGGGTTCGTCACCTTTCCCATCAAAAACATAATCACTACTGATATACATAAACTTTGCATTTACTTTCTTAGCTGCTGTAGTAATATATTTCGTACCTAATACATTTACATTCCAGCAGGTATCTTTATCATCTTCTGCTTTATCAACTGCTGTATATGCAGCACAATGGATGATTACATCTGGATTTGTTCTTTGTATATATTGATAAACTTCTGATTCATTAGTAATGTCAACATCTTCTCTACCAATCCCCGTCATACTTATTCCACGCTTTATACCTTCACGTACAACATCATAACCAAGTTGACCAGTGTAACCAGTTACTAAAACCTTCATAATACACCACTGCCATAATTAAAATTATTTTTAGCATATTTTAATAGAGGGGCTTTTTGATCTTTTTCTGAAAGAATAGGAGTTATGTCAATTGGCCACTCAATACCAATTTCAGGATCATTCCAAATAATACCGCGATCATTTTCTGGTGAGTAAAGCTCATCTACCTTATACTGTACCTCAACATTATCTGTTAAAGTTATAAAAGCATGTGCGAAGCCTTTTGGAACTAATAATTGTTTTTTGTTTTCATCTGATAATTCAATTCCAAACCATTTACTGAAAGAAGGGCTATTTTTTCTGATATCAACAGCTACATCAAAAATAGCCCCCTTTGTGCAACGTATTAACTTTGTCTGTGCTTTAGGATTTAGTTGATAATGCAATCCTCTTAATGTACCTTTAGCAGCAGAAAAAGAATGGTTATCTTGAACAAAATTTAAATCTAATCCAATTTCCAAAAACTTTGCTTTATTATAAGTTTCCATAAACCAACCTCTATAATCACCGAAAACAGTTGGTTCAATGACTTTTACGCCTTCCAAATCAGTTTTAATAACCTTCATAATTTCCCCCTACCGTTAATACTTTATTTCTCCGTTTGCAACTTTCAATAAATATTGACCATATAATGTTTTAGAAAATAATTTGCCCGACTTTAATAACTGTTCTTTATCAATCCATCCATTAATATAAGCTATTTCTTCAGGAGCAGCAATTTTAATTCCTTGATGTTCTTCTACAGTCTTCACAAAATTAGTAGCTGAAACTAAACTTTGATGAGTACCAGTATCCAACCATGTATAACCACGACCTAATAGTTCAACTTCAAGTTCTCCGGTATTTAAATAGGCTTCATTTACTGATGTAATTTCTAATTCACCACGTTCAGAAGGTTTAACTTCTTTTGCAATCTCCACAACACGATTATCATAAAAATAAAGGCCAGTTATTGCATAATTAGATTTTGGCACTTTAGGTTTTTCTTCTACACTAATTACTTTACCTTCAACATCAAATTCTACAACTCCAAAGCGTTCTGGATCTTGAACGTGATAGCCAAACACAGTTGCTCCAGAATTTTTATTTGCAGCGCGTTGAAGGATTTTCCTTATGCCGCTTCCATAGTAAATATTATCTCCTAATATCATGGCAACAGAATCTTCTCCAATAAATTCTTCTCCGATTAAAAAAGCTTGAGCTAAGCCATCTGGGTTTGGCTGAATTTCATATTGAAGATTTATTCCAAATTGAGAACCATCTCCAAGTAGCGACTCAAAACGCGGCGTATCTTCTGGGGTAGAAATAATTAAAATTTCACGTATACCTGCAAGCATTAAAGTAGATAGCGGGTAATAAATCATTGGCTTATCATATATTGGTAATAATTGTTTGCTTGTTACCATTGTTAACGGATATAATCTAGTACCACTACCACCGGCTAGTATTATTCCTTTCATATAGCACCTCCAAAAATAACAAAAATCAAGTTTTTAGCAATTATTGACTCTGTACTAAAGCAAATTTATATTTATTTCCCACTCACAGTTCTATAAATAGATTGTTCTATTAATAGATTAATTGTACTGGCGAAAGTAAGAATAACAAAAAATTCCGGATAAAAATTCAAATCTGTAATTGCCATTATTAAAAAAGAGAATATTGCGCAAGAAATTACCACCGTAATTTTACTATTTTTAAATTTAGATATTTTATGAGTAATAATAAATAATAAGACTAGAAATACAACTAAACCAACAAATCCTGCTTTAAGTATAATTTCTAAAATCTCATTATGTGAATGAAGTCTATATCCTGTTATCTCATAGATTATAGGGATTCTTCTCACACCATAACCAAATAATAATGTTTTCCAATTTCCCAAACTATCTTGAATTGCTTTGAATGCGACATCCCATATTAATGTTCGTCCATGAAATGTTAGGTCTTTGTGTAATATATCAACAATAAAAAAAGAGAATATTTCCTGTGCACGCTTAATAACAATTAAGTAATATATGACTAACCAACTAAGTATTAATTGTTTGATACCAATTACCTTATACATATTTCTAAGGTAAAGAAAAAATAAAGATATCCCTAAAATTATTAATCCTCCTAATCCAGTAGCAGACCAAGAGTAAATTATTGTAAATACACCAATATAAATGAAAGTAGTATAGAGTATGGATTTCTTCTTTGTCATTACCAAATATAAAATGCCAACTACTATAAATAATAATATTGTCTTAGATACCGAATTATCTGCCTCAAGAAAATATACCGGTATTCCTCTGTTATTTAAAAGTAAACCGTTAGGGCTAATGATACGTGTAATTATATGAATCAATACTTGTGGTGCTAAAATCCAGAATATTGTTTTCAAAATAAAAATAGCTTTATTATGGACAATGGAAATATACACCATCATACATAATGCAATCAGATGTAGTGTACTTACTACAAAATATGAATATAAAGAATGATTTACAATTGATGATAAAAAATATATTAGTTGAAATAAAATTAGAATACTCATAAAGCCACTTTTTTTTGAATAAAAAATGTAGATAAAAAAAATCAAAAACATCGAAGCTAGTGACCAAAAATAATAAATACTATTAATTATTGGAATAGCTCCAAAAAAAGCAGGTTCAAAAAATGGAATCATGAGAAATACTATCAAACCGTTACTAATATTCAAACGATTGTATTTCATGACCTTCCTCCGTTATTGACGTATATTTTTAAATAAAGCCATAAGTCTTTTTATGAAATGTTGAAACTGTTCACTCACTTTCCAATAGTATATAGTTAAGATTGTTGTAGAAAATAAAGTAACTGTTGTAGTTTGAATAGCAAACTCAACCCATAAATTCACATTATTAATTTGAAGGTAATTATTTATAACTAGTCTATTTAATAATGACAAAATAATAATAATAAATACATTAATTATTAATTCAAACCATTGTACATTTTTAGAATAAAAAACCTCTTTATATATTAACTTATAATTCATTGGTATACCTACAATGAATCTTGAAATAATTATTGCAATTAACGCACCCGTTATACCATAAATAGGAACCAGTGCAAAAGTTAAAATTATATTTAATATAGCCTGAAATGCAGTAAAATTTCTACTCTGTTTATACAAGCCTTTTGCATTTCGAGCTATATAGAGAACCTGAATAAATATGTTGGCAAACATTATTATTCCAAGCATAAATACATCTATGGAATCTAGTAAATACTCTTTACCAATCCATAACTCTACAAAATGGTTTATCGTTGTAATAAAAACAATTGTTATCAAAGTAGAGCTAAACATAATTGCAGTCAGTATTTCCCTAAATAAATTATATACTGATTTATCGTCATTAGATATTTTTAATCCTATAGTTGCTGTAGCACCCTCAATTATTTTTTGCATAAATTGTACTACCTGTGTCAGTATCTTGTTATACGCACTGAAAATCAGAACATTAGTTAATGAGCTTGAGATGGATAATATGATACCTGTAGAACTTCCCATTGCCATCCCTGATATATTGTGAACCAATAGATCCTTCGACATTTGATTGGGGGTTTTATTTGGTTTTTCATTACTCTTTAGTGTTTCTCCATATAATGATTTCACAACGACATTAAAGGAAAAGCTTGAAAGTAATGTAACAATTATACTTACTGTTAATAAAAGGTAAATCGATATATCGAAATAAGTTAATAACATTATTTCTATAATAAAGACTAATGCTATTCTTACTCCCTCAATTAATTCCACTTTATACTTTTGCTCTTTTAATATGATAAGTTGCTTAGGTACTAAAATTAAAAAATACGGAAGAACAAATTTTATACTCAAAAGCAAAAATATTATTACCATATTTAGGTACCCAAGACTTTTATCATTTATTATAAGTGGATAAAATAACGAAATGAAAAAAGCTACAATTAGCATCTTGAAGACTACACTCTTCATACTTAATTTAAACCCTGTATATAATGATGAAACTTCTGATAAATCCCCTCTAGCCATAGGTTTATAAAAAGCATAAAGGTAAGCTGCAGCTAAACCACTTTCAATTAATGAAAGATAAGATAGAGTTTGTGAAGCAGTCTGTATTAAACCATTTATTTCATTTCCATAAACCTTTATAAATAAACTAAACTGTATTATTCCAAGAATAAAGTTAATAATCATGCTTATTGCAGAAACAAATGAGTTAACTGCTACTAATTTTGTTCTATTCAATCCAATAACCTCTTTACCAATCGTATAAGAATTATATTAAGAACGGATCTTTTCAAATTTATATTTCAATTTATTAATAAATATTATTGAGATATTTAGTAATTTAAACTTATATAAAAAAAATTTTATGAGAACTTTAATTGTGGTCAAATTTCTTAATGATTCTAAATATTCATCAGTTGCATCTAAACCTAATTCTATCTTAAAGTCTGCAATTCTTTTTTTATAATATGCCTTAATTTCTTTATTGCTATCAATAATATCTTTATTCTTATTATATAGTAGCTCAAAAGCTTTTAAACCCTTTTCAGGATTATTTGAAATACTATCCTTTTGTACAAAAGAGTCCACAAGAACTTTATCCTGATATAGAACCTTATATTTCTTTGAAACTCTAACCATAAACTCCCAATCTTGTAATCTGGGCATCTCTTCATCAAATAGATTATTTTTAATGCATTCTTTTTTGCAAAGTACACATACAGTCCCTGCCATGTTTTCTTTTAAGAACTGTAATGAAACATCCTGTGAACTATCTAATATTCTCTTTGGGTATTTTTCCTTATCTTTTCCATTGATGTCGTATCGATTCATAGCACAATATACAAGGTCGGCATTATTCTCTTTTAAGTAATTAATTTGCTCCATTAACTTATTTTCAAACCATATATCATCACTATCTTGAAAAGCTATATAGTGTCCTTGGGACAAATGAACACCTTTATTACGAGATGCACAAGCACCGATATTTGTCTCATTTTTAAAATACTTGACTCTTTCATCTGATATATCCTTAACAATTTCTTCAGTTCTATCTGTAGATGAATCATCTACTATAATTAATTCCAAATCAGTATAAGTTTGACTTAACACACTCATGACTGCATCATATATGGTATTTTCCCTATTATATGTTGGCAATATTACACTAATCATTAAGTATTCCCCTACCTCAACCCCTAAATTTTCTATCGTGTATTTAGGGTAACAGTTTTGTTTATTACTAACATTAATTTCATTCATTAAATTAAACAACTATGATGCAACACTTAGAACCGTTTGCTTATGATAATTTGAGCAAATAACTAAATCTATTTATAATACAAGTAAAATCGGAGCTTTATATTAGAGCTGAAAGCGGAGTTTCAACAACATAAATAAGGACTTAACTTTGTGTTTACTTAAAAATTTCCGTCTATTTAGTTCACTTTTAGTTATTTCTCTTATTGAAACATCCTCCAAGTGTAGCACATGTAAACTCGGCTCATATTTAATACCATAATTCATTTTGGTGGCATATTCATATAATATATCCTCTTCCGCAAACATAAAAGTTATTGGTAAAAATGAAAAATCCTCTTTAGCAATATAGTTTCGAGTATATATAATTATTGCACCATGAGGAACAATCTTACTTTGTGTTAATTTCCAAGTAGAATCATGATTCTCCATTAAATTTCGTCTATTCTCTAGATAAGAAACTAATCTTTGATTAAGAAAAGGTATTCTAAGTAACATAATCATTAGTAAATTGTATATCAAGTTTATAGTTATACTCTTTGTATCTAAAGCATTTTTTCTCATTGGGTTTTGATGAAATCCCTGGAAATTTAGTACATCTGGTGCAATTATATGTGTATCGTTACTACTATCTATTATTCCTTTTAATGTTTTAATAAACTCATCTTGTTCAATAATTACATCATTATTCATAACAGCAATTACATCCGCATGAAGTTGTTCCTTAGCAAAACGATAACCAATATTATTACCTCTAGCAAAACCTTCATTACTTGTGTTTCTAATTACATAAATATCTTTTTTATTCGAGTAAATTTTTTCTAGTTGATCACCAGTATTGTTGGGTGAAGCATTATCTACAATAACAATGCTGATTTTCTGCTCTTTTTTTATTTTAAGAATGCTTTCAACACACTTTTCTGTCATCTCTAAAGCCTGATAATGTAAGATTGAAAAAACAATATTCATTAACATCCTCCTGCTATACATAAATTTTACATTTCAGCAGCTTTTAAGCTTTAATTTTCTCAAAAACTTTTTGAAATTGGCTTATCCAGGAATAGTGTTCCTCTGCAAATACCCTCATTTTTTGAGAAATATTTTCTTCTTTTATGCCTTCATAAAAATTAACAACCTCTTTAAAGTCGATAATATCCAGACTTGTTTCAAATCTTTTGACATAAGGATAAGTATCATCGAACGCAGGTTCTCTCCATCCATTAATAAAGGGTATTCCTTTTGCAAAATATTCTTTAGTTTTTAAGCAAGACCCAGTAGTTTCATTTTTACGATAGCTAAATGCTCCTAACCCTAAGTCGCTAATATCATAAACTTTATCTAAATCTTCACCATATAACTTCCCATAAAATGTTACTTTATCTTCCAAACCATACTTTTTAATAAGTCTTTTGGTTTCATCTAAATATTCACCAACTAAATTTAATGTGATATTCCAATCTCCACCATTTTTATAATATTCATGCAGTCCTTTGATAGCCTTATCGTAACTATGAAACCTAGTTTCATTTGCAACACTTATAATTCTAATTGATTTTTGTTTAAATTCTTTCTTGTTCTGAATGGATATTTTATTTAGGTCAATAGCATTATCAATATTTACTGTTTTAACGCCCCAAATATTATCGGTATCACATATACCAGCAACTAAATCTATATAGTTTTTAACGTATGGAGTATAAATACTATCTAATATTAGTATAGGGTTGAGACTAAACTTACCTGTCTTGTAGGGATAGGCATGAGCTTCAACAATCGTTGCTAATCCTTTTGATTTTAAAGCTTTTAATAAACGTAAATATGAATGGTCAAAAAAATGAAATCTTAAATACCCATAATTAAATTGAATATGTGTTTCCTTTATAAATTCTGTTACAATATCTAAAAGGCTCCATCTTCTTAAATAGCGGTTTAAACGACTACTTTTTGTAGGGTATTTTTTTTTCTTTATGATACTTCCGTTAATATCAAAAATCCCCACACCATCTTGTAAATATCCAGAATAATATACCTCATACCCCATCTCTTTAAATGCGTTTATTTGGGTCATAACTTTTTTTGTGATTCCAATAGTCTGATCATAAACTCTTATGTTAGAGTAAAAAAATATTTTCTCCATTATTAGTTACCTCCAATAAGGTGGGGGAATTTTTATTTTGTGACGTTATGAGAATAAGCTTTTTCATCCTCAAAAAAATAAACAGGGAAGAGAATATATCTCCCCCCAATCATTTTTAATTAGTTTCCTACAGGAAGTTTTAAATTATAATTTTTATTAACACTTCCAATTTTAAACACTTTTTCACTTTTAATCTCTCTAAAAGCATCTCGAGTATCAACAATTATCTGAGAATATTTTTCAATTTCTTTATAATCAAAAGCTGTATGATTGGTTAATAATAATATACAGTCATAATCATTTAACATCTCATAATCTAGTAATTTAGAATGGACAATCGATTCATTTTTATCAATAAAACTTATAGCATGTGGATCGTGGAAATCAACCTCTGCACCACTATTTTTTAACAGTTCATATATTTCTAAACTCGGGGACTCTCTTAAATCATCAATATCAGGTTTATATGCCATACCTAAAATTAATACTTTTGATCCTCTTATTGGCTTGCTTACATTGTTTAATGCTTCCCCAACTTTCCCTAATACATAACTAGGCATTGTTTTATTTACTTCTTGTGCTAATTCAATAAACCTACTATAAAAATTTGCCTCTTTTGCTTTCCAAGATAAATACATTGGATCAAGCGGTATACAATGTCCACCAATCCCAGGTCCTGGAGTAAATTTCATATATCCAAATGGTTTAGTATTTGCAGCCTCTATGGTTTCCCAAATATCAATCCCTAACTTGTCACATAACATCGCCATCTCGTTAATAAAAGCAATATTTATACTTCTAAATGTATTTTCTAATAACTTGCTCATCTCAGCAACCTTTGGCGAAGACACAGGTACAATCTTATCTATTATACTTGTATATAGTATTACTCCTAATTCTGTACACTCATTTGTCGTCCCGCCTAATACCTTAGGAGTATTTTTAGTATTAAATTTTTTATTGCCTGGATCTACACGCTCAGGTGAGAAACATAAGAAATAATCTTCCCCAACCTTATACCCTTCTATTTGTAATTCTTTTTCTATTAAGTCTTCTGTAGTTCCTGGATATGTTGTACTTTCTAGTGTGATTAAAATGCCAGAACTCATGTAAGACTTAATTGTACTTACAGCAGAAATTACATATGACATATCAGGATCTTGTGATTTCGTTAACGGCGTAGGTACACAGATACTGACAGTGTCAAGTTTAGAAATCAAAGAAAAATCAGTAGTTGGAATAAAGTTTTTGCTCTCAACAACAGTTTTTAATTCTTCGTTAGGAACATCAATAATATAAGACTCTCCATTTAGTAAATCTTGTACCTTCTTTTCATTCACATCAAAGCCATAAACAGTGTACCCTGCTTTAGCAAATTCAAGAGCTAATGGTAAGCCAACATATCCAAGCCCTATTACTCCAACAATAGCAGTTTTTTCTTCTATTTTGTTTATTAAATGATTGTAATTATTCATTCTATACACACCCTTAACATTTAATTGTTTATTTTCAAATAAGGTAATAAGTTATTATTAAACATAAAATATGGGAATAACTTTTGTATTTAACCATTAGTTTTATATAATTTTTGCATTTCTTTCAGAACATTTTTAAGAGAAAATTGCTTTATATATTCCAAGTTTTTGCTACCAAACTTTACACGTAATTCTTCAGAAGAATACAATTCCTCGATCGCTGCGCAAAAACTATCTAAATCATCCATCTTTATTACATTACCATTGACATTATTAGAAACTAAATCACTATTACCTCTACATTCTGTTACAACTAACGGTAAACCTGTCGCCATTGCTTCCATAACATTTACCGGTAGTCCTTCTTGCCTTGAAGAAGAAAGCGCAATATCGGACATCAGCATTAGTTTTGATATATCTTTTCGATAACCCAGAAATTCAACATTTTGTTTAATGCCCAGACTATCAACTTGTTTTTTATATCTATTTAGCATTTCACCATCACCGGCTAGTAATAACTTTATATTAGGTATTTTATTTTTTAATACACCTACCACATTTATGAGTAAATCTTGGTGTTTTCTAAAACTTAATTCACCAGCATAAATCAAAATAAAATCATTTTCTTTATAGCCGTATTCATACCTTAGTTGTTTCTTAGCATCAAAAGTTTGTGGAGTAAATTTTTCTAAATCAATACCTACTCCATTTATTAATTCAATTCTCTTTGCTTTAAAATTCTTTTTAATTGCTGTATCATAATCTTCCTTATTTATAGTAATAAGTAAATCTGTGTATTTTGAGAGCCATCGTTCGACCGGAAAGTATAGTAACCAATTCTTCAAAGGAGCACCTTTGAAAAAGTGAAACCCATGAGCAGTATAGTGTACTGTAATATTGTGTAACTTTCCAACTACTCTCCCCATCACTCCTCCAACAGGTTCGTGACATTGAATAATGTCATATTTTCCAGATTCGACAAGCTTTTTTAGTTTAAAATAGCTAACGAAATTATTGATTCTTAAAGGAGAACGCGAAAAAGGCATCTCATGAACTTTAAGATTAAATCGTTGTTGTAATTCTTCTAAATAAAAACCTGTTTTGGAACAAGCACATTCTACTATACATCCCTCATCGTGTAATTTTTCTATATGAGGTATAAGAAAATTAAAAATCATAGAATCTGTTGTACAAACTATTAAAACTTTTTTGTTTGATATTGAACTATCAAAATCATTCATATAATTCTCCTATTATAATTATTAATCATTTATGAATTTTAGTTTCATTTACATTATTATTTAACATTTTTCTATCTACAACTTTTTCTCTTTTGAATAATATAACAAATACAGTCTTTATCATTAACTGTATATCATTAAAAAAGCTGAATTCCTTTATACTTAACAGGTTGTATCCCATTTTCTTAGGTAAAACAACTTTTATATATGTTTCATCAACATCCTTTGTATTAGCTATAAGCTGCTCTTCGTCTTTAAAGTTAATACTAGCAGTAGATGTCACTCCTGCAGGTAAAAGTAAAGTGGCCATCATCTCGTTGCTGTACATCTCAACATATTTAACTACTTCCGGTCTTGTACCAACAAAACTCATATCTCCTGAGATAATATTGAGAAGTTGTGGAATCTCATCTAGCCTTAATCTCCTTAAAAATCTACCGACTTTAGTTACTCTGTTATCATTTTTAGTTGTTACTTGTGAACCAATCTTATCTGCATTATTAATCATGGTACGGAATTTGTATATTTTAAACTTTTTTCCATACTTAGTAACTCTAGTTTGTCTAAACATAATAGGCCCTGGTGAATCTATTTTTATTGCAATACTTATAATAATAAAAACCGGAGAGAGAATTATTAAAGTCAAAATAGCAACTACTAAATCAAATAGACGTTTAGACACTAAAGCAAATCTCTTATTATATAAAATTTCATAATAATACTTCACTTTATCATTTTTCATTTCTTTTGGTAGCTCTTCCCATCTTTTTAAAATCACCTTTAATATTCCACCTCCTTAGTTTTTTTATCAAGAACATCATGTAATATCTTCTTTAAGCTCTCACATATATATTCGACATCTCTATTGCTTAATAAGGTATGAAGAGGAAGAGTTATTTCATTTTTATAAACATTATAAGCATTTGGATAGTTCTTAATATCGAATCCAAGATTTTTATAAGCTGAAAACATCGGTAATGGTTTATAATGAACGTTTGATGAAATGCTCTTCTCCGCTAATTTAAAGATTATTTCATTCCTTACTTTTTCATCAATACCTGGGATTCTTATTAAATAAAGGTGACCTGATGAAGTAAACTCTTCACCGTAATGTTGAAGACTCTGGATACCTAGCGGTAACAGTTCTGTATCATACATCTTAATAATCTCTCTACGCCTTTCTAGCAATCCTTCATATCTGTCTAATTGTATTAAACCAATACTTGCCATAATATCAGTCATATTACATTTATAGGCAGGATAAACAATATCATATTCCCATGCACCATTTTGGCTTTTGGTAAGTGCATCCTTGGATTGCCCATGAAGACTATAGAGCATGAACTGCTTATAAAGCCACACATCATCTAAACCACAATCATTTCGCCAAACAACAGCTCCACCTTCAGCCGTTGTAAAATTCTTAACAGCATGGAAAGAAAAACAAGTAAAATCCGCCACTTGCCCACTTTTAATACCTTGTCTCTCTGCTCCAAAAGAATGAGCAGCATCCGCCATAACAATTATTCTATTAAATAAGCTCTGTAGTTCATTCTTCGGATCAAATAGTTCTTTCTTTCTTTCTATTATTTCAAAGATGGTATCGTAGTCGCACATTTTTCCCGCTATATCAACCGGAATTATGGCTTTAGTTTTATCAGTTATTGCATCTGATAATTTAGAATAATCCATTTCAAAAGAATCTAAAGCTGTATCAACCAAAACTATTTTTGCCCCAACATGCTCTATAACTGAGGCTGATGCAGTATATGTGTATGCTGAAGTAATAACTTCATCGCCTGGCCCAACACCTAAAATTCGAAGAGTAAGTTCCATAGCTGCTGTTGCTGAATTCAAGCAAACAGCTTTGTTTGTGCCAACGTATTTAGCAATTCTTTTTTCTAATTCTTTAGTTCTTGGGCCAGTAGTGATCCAGCCAGACTTAAGTGTTTTTATTACTTCATCTATTTCCACATCTGTTATATCAGGTGGTGAAAAAGGTATATTTCGTACTTCAGTATCAATCATTTTAATTTCCCCACTTTACAAAAGTTTTGTTTTATAACATAAGATTTTTTAGTAGATAAGGACTTACCTGGACTCTTCAAATCTATTATTCCAACCAACTACTAATCCACTAAAATTGTTATCTATATCCGATAGCCACCTCGTCATATCTATTCAATCTACCAAGTAAATACTAAATAGATATTCACTTCATAACCTCTTAAAACCGAGTTTCTTCCTATTATATATGGCCATTCAATCGATCTATATTTCTCACTAAAAACGCCTCCAACCCTTATCCCGCAAGGTTTCTAGCGTTCAATCTAAGTACGATAGTCACCTCCCCACTACCATTTAATCTGGTTGAGTCTTATTACAACACTGCTTAACATCCACTCCCCACCTAAAAAGAATCCTACAAAAACGGAACTCTATCTCCATCTTCTTTACCATCATCCTCTTCGCTCACATGCACACTATACTCAACATGCCCATCAACAGGACAAACCACCAAACCTGAAAACATATGAATCAAATCGACTCTCCGAATGATCAACCTCATTTAATACCAACTCTCGACTATAATCTTTATCCAACTGCCTACGATTAGCCACACATACCTCTTCCTCCATATTCTCAACTAAGCCAAAAATGGAAATAACAGCAATTGAACCCAGAATCCCAATTATTACAATAACGGCCAACAACTCAACTAACGTTAACCCACGTTTGTCCAATACATAAGAAAATATTTTCTTTATATAGTTCATCATAATCTCCTCCAACATTATAAAAATGTTTAGCCAGACTAAGATGCCAAAAATATCAACAAGTTGTTAGAAGAACAACTCTAGTAATCCTATCCTCCTCACAAAAAACCAACAAGGCCGCCCCAAAAAGACAACCTCTCCAAAATTATTTAATCTTATAAACTAGAAAAAGAAGAGAAGGGGCCCCAACTAAACCCCAACCCTCCCCCTCTCAATAACACTCTTAAGGTACTCATACACATTCTGCTTCAAATCCCCATGCATCAAAGCAAACTCCACAGTCGCCCTCACAAACCCAAACTTATCACCAACATCATGCCGCTCACCCTTAAACTCACACCCAACAACCATCTGCTGCTCATTCAGCCTCTTAATCGCATCAGTCAGCTGGATCTCTCCCCCAGCTCCCGAAGGGAGGTTCTCTAGTACTTCAAAAATCTCCGGCCTCAAAATATACCGTCCCATAATCGCATAATTAGAAGGCGCCTCTTCCCTCTTCGGCTTCTCAACCAGATCATCGATTCCGAAAACCCCTAGCTCCATCTCCCCACGACCAATTGAAATAACACCATACTTCGATACATCTTCCTCCGCCACAGGCTGAACCCCAATAACCGAAGAATTATATCTCTCATACACATCAATCAGCTGCTTAAGCGCAGGCTTCTCTGGAGAATAAACAATATCATCTCCAAGCAATACCGCAAACGGCTCATCTCCAATAAAACGGTTTGCACATCCGATGGCATGTCCCAACCCAAGCGGTTCTTTTTGACGGATATAATGGATATTCGCCAGCTTTGATATTTCTTGTATCTCTTCCAGCAGTTCAAACTTCTCTTTTTTCACAAGAGTTTCTTCAAGCTCGTATGATTTATCAAAATGATCCTCAATCGCTCTTTTTCCGCGGCCGGTTACAATGATAATGTCCTCAATGCCAGATGCGACTGCTTCTTCAATGATATACTGTATCGTCGGCTTATCCACAATCGGCAGCATCTCCTTCGGCATCGCCTTAGTCGCCGGCAAAAACCTCGTCCCAAGCCCCGCCGCAGGAATAATCGCCTTCCGCACTTTCTTCATTCTTAAGCCTCCTATTTCGCTAAAGATAAAATCTTATTCTCTCTCCTATTAGCCACATTAATCACAAACTCACTAATCTCCTGTACCGTCATTGTCTCAAATCTATCAATCAAATAATGCACTTCATGCTCCTGCTCGAGCACAGCTTTCCCAATATGTATTTTCGGAAATACTGCTTTTGTGTGCACTTCTTTTTCATTAAGTAGCTCTTCGAACATCTTCTCCCCAGGACGGATTCCTGAGAAGTTTATACCGATTTCTTCTATTGTATAGCCCGACAGTTGGATGAGGTTTTTCGCCAGGTCGACGATCTTGACTGGCTCTCCCATATCGAGGACGAAGATTTCTCCGCCGCGTGCCAGGGCACCTGCCTGCATGACCAGTCTGGATGCTTCCGGGATCGTCATGAAATAGCGGGTCATATCCGGGTGGGTAACAGTGACCGGGCCGCCTGCCTGGATCTGCTTTTTAAATAGTGGAATTACACTGCCGCGGCTGCCCAGGACATTGCCAAAGCGGACGGCGACGAATTTCGTTTCGCTCTGCTCGTCCAGCGCCTGGATGACCATTTCGGCAATTCGTTTGGTAGAGCCCATTACATTGGTTGGGTTGACCGCCTTATCGGAGGATACAAGCACAAATGTGCCGACCTCAAATGTATCAGCAGCCTCGGCCACATTCTTCGTGCCGATGACATTGTTTTTCACAGCTTCCTTCGGATTGTATTCCATGAGCGGCACATGCTTATGGGCTGCTGCATGGTAGACCACATCCGGCTGATGCTCCTGCATCACTTCAAAGATCCTTGCCCGGTCCTGGATATCAGCAATAACCGGCCGGATTTCCAAATTCTCGATTTTGAGATTACGGAGTTCCATGTCGATGAGGTAGATGCTATTCTCCCCATGGCCGACGAGAACAATTTTCTGTGGATTAAATTTAATCACCTGGCGGCAGATCTCAGAGCCGATGCTCCCGCCTGCCCCAGTCACCATAATCGTTTTGCCTGTCAGCTTTTGCGAAATGCTTTCTGTATCAAGCTGAACAGGCTCCCTGCCGAGAAGATCCTCAACCTGGACATCTCGGAACTGGTTGACTGAAACATTGCCGAGCATAACATCCTCGATCAGCGGCATAATGACCGTTTTTGCGTCTGTTCCTGCACACTGTTCGAATATTTTCTTCATTTCTTCCTTACTCATGGAAGGAATAGCTATGATGATTTTATCTATCTGTAGAGTTTCGACTGTCTTACTGATGCGTTTAGAGCCGCCGACTACGGGAAGCCCGTGTATTTGCAGCCGGTTTTTCTTCGGGTCATCATCGATAAAAGCAACCGGCTTGATTCCAGCGTCTGTATTTTTCAGCAGCTGGCGGGCAAGCATAGTCCCTGCTGCTCCTGCGCCAATGATCAATGCCCTGGACTGTTCGACCTGAGGCTTGATATACCGGTCGCGGTAGACGCGCCATGCGAAGCGCGAGCCCCCTATAAGGAGGACGTGGAGCATCCAAGCGAGCATAAGGGCCCGGAAGTAGATGTCCTGAATGACAAGCTGCTGGACAACGGCTGTCATCATGATGGAAAGACTGACCGCCTTTACAATGCTGACAAGCTCTCCTACGCTCGCATATTCCCAGGCCTTGTTATAGAGCCTGTAGATGCTGGCGAAGATATGATGGCTCAGAAGCAAAGTTAAAGACGTCAGCATCAATGTTTCATACTTGAATACCTGCAAAGTGGGATGGAGAGTGATATAACTGATATAAATGGCGGACAGAACAATAAGGGAATCTAACGCTACGAGAAACGTTAAGCGTTTTTGATAGGACATCTCAATCCTCCTAATTCTTTAATATGGTAAAGTGCTGATACGAAAATAAATATCTAATGAAAAGACACGACTGTTCATGTACTTCCATTAGATATTTATATATGTAAACGGGCATCCAACCCACCCTCACACCATTCTATTGACGACAAGCGTCTAAGGAAAGAGGCCTCAATAGCCTCTTTCCCACAGAATAGCCGAGTGCCCCCTTGGATAACGGCGAGGAGACATTACCGTGTTCTATATGAAATACCATAATGATATATATTTAGAACGACAAAATTAAAAAATCCCCAAAAACTTCTTTTTCTTGACCGGTTCCGGAATTTCCCGATAGACATTGCTGCCCTCAGCGAGCAGTTCTGCATTTTCGGTAAAGAGATAGACCATGTCAATACCATACTTCTTTTCTATCTGGTCGTAGGCTTCGAGCATCTTAAATGATCTATTTGCAATATTATGGGCGTCTGATGAAACAAAATGGGTCAGATTGGCGTCTATTAATTGTAAGGAAAAGTTTTTAATATTTTTTCCGAAATAACCAGCTACACTCGATGCGGTGACTTGGGTCAGTGCGCCCTTTTTGACCAGCTGGTAAAGCAGGTCAGGACGTTCCATGATCTCCTGGTTTCTTTCCGGGTGGACGATGACTGGGGTCATGCCTTTAACCTGGATGTCGTAAAGCAGCTTGTCTGTATACCTCGGCACATGATTGGATGGAAGTTCAACGAACAGGTATTTACCTGTATTATTTAGCGTAAGAATCTCATTTTTGTCGATATCTTCAAGGATTTCTCCATAAATACGGGTTTCCTGCCCTGGCAGGATTGTCAGGTCAATCTGAGCAGTACGAAGAGCAACATTCAATTCATCTGTTTTTCTCTGAATCTCTTCTTTCGTATTGTCAAATTTACCATTTTTATGATGGGGAGTTGCAATGATTGAACGGATTCCTTCTTTTACTGCAGCTTCTGCCATAGAGAGACTGTCTTCCATCGTCTTTGCTCCATCATCAATGCCGGGCAAGATATGACAGTGAATATCAATCAAAGAACTCCACCTCCTAGTAATTGTAAGATTTGTAAATCCTTTTTAATAATACTATAGTACTATTTTATCGTAAATAGCTAAATATGTCTTTTTTTGTCATTTGTGGCTGTAATAATAGTAATAGTGCGCATTTTCCACTTTTTTGTTGTTTAGCACGGCTCCGAGTAGTTTTGATTTAGCATTCTGCAGCAGTTCCTTCGCCTTCACTGCCTGTTCAACTTCCGTGGTCCCGCTGGAAACTACAAGAATGGTGCCATCAACCTTATTGGCCAGTATCTGCGGATCGGCTACAGCCAACATAGGTGGTGCATCAAAAAGAACAAAATCGTAGTTCTCTGCGGCTATTGAGAGAAGCTCCTCCATTGCCTTTGAACCAAGCACCTCTGCAGGGTTCGGCGGAATTGGCCCGCTTGGAAGTATGAATAGATTCTCTTCGTTCGTTGCCGTTGCCGCTTCAGCTAAATCCATTTGTTTTGTCAGCACGCTTGTCAGTCCAAAAGTATTTGTCAGGTTAAATGTGTAATGAGCCGTTGGCTTCCTTAAATCAGCATCTATCAGCAAAACCCTTTTCCCCTGCTGGGCAAAAACTACCGCCAGATTGGAAGCTGTAGTTGACTTTCCTTCGCCAGGACCTGATGAAGTGATCAAAATGGTCTTCAATTCTCCATCTACTGAGGAGAATTCAATATTTGTCCGAATCGTGCGGTACTGCTCGGCAATCGGCGATTTGGAATTATTAATCGTGACCAGCTTTCTTTTATGATCAGAAGTTTTCGCTTTTTTATTTCTCTTAAGAGCCAATTGATTCACCTCTACCTCTGGATGTACGATCCACGCGCGAAGCCTGCACATCCTCATCTCCTATTTTTGTAATAACCCCTAGTACCGGAAGATCCAGCAGTTTCTCGATATCCTGTTCTGTTTTTACTGTGTTATCAAGGTACTCAAGAAGGAAGGCAAGGCCTATACCCGCCATCAGCCCGACAACTAATGCTATTGCTATGTTCAGGAGAGGCTGCGGTTTAATTGGCGATTGGTTCTCTGCCACTGTTGCTTTAGCCAGTACACTTACATTGTCGACATTCATGATATCTTCAATTTTCGCATTAAAAACCTCAGCGATTTTGTTGGCAATATCAGCTGCTGTCTGTGGATTCTTATCCTCCACACTTAGTGTCACGACCTGTGAATTACTTTCACTTTGCACGGCAATCTTGTCATTTAACGCAGCAGTATC
This sequence comes from Bacillus infantis, assembly GCF_020171945.1. Taxonomy (GTDB): domain Bacteria; phylum Bacillota; class Bacilli; order Bacillales; family Cytobacillaceae; genus Bacillus_AB; species Bacillus_AB infantis_A. Next base: position 31,964 of record NZ_JAIVAP010000017.1, read on the forward strand.
CATGTCTAAATCCAATTCTTGAACAACCTGATCTAAAACTGCCGGGCTCTTCATAATGACATTATACGTATTGATCAGTTGTAAATTCGTCTGAACCTCACTTTGCGTATACATCGATTGTTCGTTCTTCGACTGATTCACCAAAATCTGAGTAGATGCTTCATATATGGGTGTAATAAAGAAGTAACTGATAACCCCGCTTACTATGACTGCTATCAAAGCAATCACTATTATTAAATTCAGTCTTTTTCGGAGCGTTTGAAACAGCTCTTTTAAACTAATTGTCTCTTCCATCTTATCCTCCCTGGATTTTTTGAAAACCATGGTGATTATATCATATACTCTTGTGTTTTATTACATTTCTTGTCATAATTTTAATAATAACAGCTAATTTTGTTACATAAACTCTATTAAACCTTATTTTTACTTAAAGTGGAAGACTTTTTGATAAATTGGGCAAAAATGGATGTTTAATTTGAAATAACTATCTTTGGAGGTATTCATGAAGGCCCTATTTACTGCCTTAATGGCACTGGCGTGTGCGGCTGTTCTAGTGATGGGAAATTTGCATTGGAACGAAAAGACGACCATCGCCGGAGACAGCCAGCTGGAAAAGAAAATACCGCTTCAGCAAGAAGCGCACGATTCAACTGAAGCAGACAAACTATTAAGTCTCGCCGAAAACTGGCCGGAGGAAAGCCAGGCCGCTTTAAAGAAAGCATTGCAAGAGGACCGTCCTTTCAACATCGCCATTGCCGGTTCAGAAATCCTATCATCTGGCGAAAATTCCTGGTCCACCATCCTTACTAAGAAACTTAAGCAAGGATACGGTGACGCTGTCAATATAGCTGTCAAAACATATGACCTCGACTCCCTTTCTTTTCAGTCGCAGGGAAAAATAGAGGACATCACGAGAGAAAAGCCAGACTTAGTATTATTGGAACCCTTTACATTGAATGACAACGGCGTGGTCACGATTGAAGACTCACTTGCTGCGGTGACTAATATTATAGTAGAAACCCGGAAAACAAGTCCGGAAGCCGCCTTCATTCTCCAGCCACCTTATCCTTTATATAACGCGACTTACTATCCGATCCAGGTGGACGAGCTTAAGAAATACGCAGGCTCCAAAGGACTGACTTATATCGATCACTGGTCAGTATGGCCTGATGGTTCTTCTGAGGAAATTAAGGACTATCTGAGTGAGGATTTGAGTGTGCCTAATGAAAAGGGCATTCAGTTGTGGGCGGATTATGTTGGTGACTTCTTAGTTAAGGACGCAAGCTGAAAAAAGCGAATCTGTCGCGGACAGATTCGCTTTTTTATTAGTTTCCTATTTTGACTCTAATTGATTTATTTGGAATGATAAAAGGTGTATCTTCAAGCGAGAAGGTTACTTCGACTTCTCCTGTAGCTCCAGGGAAGATCTCTTCGATGGAGACATCAGCAAATCTCCAAAGATTTTCTATCTTTTTCGACTTTTGCTGGCCGCCGCTTTTCACCGTAATTTCACCGCCATATTGACGGAAGGCTCCTTCATAGTTGAAGTAGAGATCTTCCAGCCGCTGGCCGAGATCGTTCTGAACCGATACATCCAGGTAATTCCACAATTTGTCCTCACTGCTTTGGACTGTAATTGGTCCTTCAATGTTTGGTTTAAACGCAAAATGCGGAGAGGTGACAATTGTCTGATCCCCGGCAGAACGCGGGACATTCACACGGTAGCGCCATTGCTCATTGTCTCTTTCCGAATGATTGGCATAGTATTCAATATACATGTTGCCGAACGTTTTAGATATTTTTAAAGCAGAGTGAAGCTCTCTATCTTCCTCATATATTCCCCGGCTGTAACGAAGGTTTGACCCTTCCCCAGTGTAGGCACTAGGTTTAATATCCCAGCCAGTGAAATTCTCAAAAGTAAGGGAAACTGTATCCACGGAGCTTTCCAGATATACTATCTGGTTGCTGCCGGCAGCAATGTTTACGTCCTTTTTCTCCAAGATATATTCATGCTGATTATCGTAACCGTATACTTCCACCTTGTAAGAGCCAAGCGGAATGGCTGTTGTTTCAGCTATGTTCATAGATCCGTACCATTTTTCTTCCTCAAATCCCTTCCCATCTGAAATGACAATGTTTGAGGTAATGAAGCTGCTGCCTGCAAATGGTATTTGTATTTCCAATGCCCCTGTTACTTCTTGCTTAGCCACAAGTGTTTTTGATGATCCAGACTTAAAATCGGCAACCGAGAATGAACCTGTATAGATATGCTTATCAGTTGGTACTGTATAATATACCACTGCTGCTGAATTGAGGTCCATGCGGGATGAATTTAAGGCAGTGACCTCCATCGTTGACCAGCCTTCATTGGTGTCGCCCGTTCTGATTGCCCAGCCAGTATGCTCATAATAACCTGTTTCTTTATTTTCTATTTTAAAGATAGGAAAGTCGGTGAACACTTCTCCTGCTGGAGGAACAAAATTCACAGAGCCTTCTATTGTAGAAGAATCTTCATCAAAGAAAGGAAGTTCCAAATACGCTTCTCTGAAGGCATTCTCAGCCTCTTCCAGCTTGCGCTTCTCGGCTGCACTGCTCTCTGTCGTAAGTCCGATCTTGAGTGCAGTCTTTGCATCAGTTACTGCTTGTTCAAAAGTACGATACGCTCCTTCAGGTACATGTCCTAGTGTATCCCCAATAGATGACCTTGCCAAAAGCTGTTCCATCGCACGAAGATAAGAACGGAAGTCGGAAGTATCAACGAAGATTCGCTTGGAGCCAAAGGTTTCCAGTTCACTCTTAAGCGCACCGGAAATCATGTCAATCTTTTGCTGTTCAGCATTCTTATCTGTTGCTTCTTTATCAATGTTATTTTTCGCTTGCTCTGCTGTACTAATAGCAGCATCTAGATCATCTACTGCTGATTGTGGAAATTGGTTATCCTGATTTCCGATATCTGCTCCATTCTTTAAGATTGTCGCAACTTGAATGTACCGGTCTAAGTCAATGAAATCCAAATCCTCAGCAAATACCAGTGTGGATGCAGTTCTAAATTGAGCAGCAGAAACCTGATTATTTTCTGTGACTACAACACCCGGCCGTTTAATCGGGTTCTGGATACTGCCTTCAGCATCAACTTGTACTGCTGCGTTGTACCTAACTGCCATATTCACTATTGCCGCTTTAACTACTACAATCGCACCGGCCGTATCAACGGTGACTGTTTCTGCAGGAGTTGAAATAGTAACTTGTTCTGTTGTGTTTATATTGATTGTTCCTGATACCTTCGCTGTACCCTCTGCTTCGATTACAGTACTCGTGGAGGTTTCAATTCTCAGTAATCCTGATATATCAGTTGAGCCCTTAAGGCTGATGGTGCTTACTTTGCCTTCAATCTTATGCACGCTATAGCTTTCATCCCTTATATTCTCAAGGGTTATACTTTCAATGTCGTTTCCATAGACAATTTCTTCTATAGTACCATTTTTAAGGGTCATGTTTTTTCCATTCACAGTTACCTTAGAAAGTGTTAAACCATTTAAGTCTATGACACGATTTTCTGTACCTGCTGGAATTTTAATATCTTTTTGGAACCCTTCAGGCAGCTGGAGGCTGGCTTTTACTTCTACCTCATCAACGGTAATAACAGACTGTGCCTGCTTCAGAGCAGCAGCATTTTCAACATATGCCACTGTACCGTCTTCATTTTCACTATAGCCTGTTAGTGTGACATTAAGGGTCAGCTTGACAGCAGTTCTGTATCCTTCTACCGCTCCATTATATTGGTACGTCCCTACATCTTCAGTATAAGCCGTTCCATCCCAAATGATGTCTACCTGCTTTTTCTTCCCATCTGACATGACAGCTTCCACCTTGGAAGGAAGGGTGTAGCTCTCGCCGATATTAACGGTTTTTTGAATATCAGCAATTGATGAGATAACAATTTCACCGCTATTCCCCCCGCCAGGTGATGGTGAAGGAGCTGGCTGTACAACAGTCCCGCCCGGACTGGTCCCCGTGTTTGTACCTGGGCTGCCCGGCTTCGTCACTCCATTTTCAACCACTTCGGCCGGCTGCTTTTCAAACACAGTACCCTTGCTATTCAGGAATGCTTTTTCAATGGTTCCCTCACCTGTAAAGCTGGAGGCAGCATTAACTGACAGGTTCTTAACCTTCGATCCAGCTGGAACATTGATCACTGCGTCCTTTGAATTGACGGTTACCTGATCAAACTCCCCTGTAAGATTAATTGCAATATGAGCCGGTGCATCAATTACAATGGATTTTACTGACACATTTTTCTGATTAGCGGCGTCCAGCTTAACAGCTGATCTAATCAGCACTTCATTGATGCTTGTTGTCCCCTCGGCAGCAACACGTACAGGACTGCCAGCCTTGCTGATTATAACCTTGTTCAATTGGGAGTCAATCACATGAATGCTATTTTCTCCTCCGCCATTAATGAAGGTCTTACCTTTAACAGTTACATTTTGAAGAGTGGCGTCGCCTTCACCAACCATTTTGCTAATGGTCAGATTCCCTTCAACCACCAGGTTTTGAAGCTTCACATCTTTACTATCAATTATGATATGTCCCTTGAGCGTTTGGGTGCCTTTATCCGGCCCAAAGGTTCCAGCTGTCCCATATGTATGAATGGAAGCTTGGCTTCTGTCCAAAGTTACAACAGCCTCAGCCCTTGTAATCGGTTTCGCCGACTGAAAGTATCCATCTGGATAGCCTGTCATATAGCCTAAAGCTGACACCGCGCCGATATGATTTTGGCTCCATGCCGCAAAGCGATCTTTATAGCGGGATGCTTCCTTGCTGTTTGGTTCAAGCTCATAAATTCTTGATAGCACTGCAGCCACTTCCTGGCGGCTGATGGATTGATTCGGCCTGAATGAGCCATCTTCATATCCTGTCATATAGCCTGCTGCATCTGCTTTTTGAACTTCTGTCTTATACCAGGCACTGTTTTTAATATCAGAGTATGTACGTGCAGATTTTTCCTTAAAATCAAAAGTCCGGTTAACTAGTGCAGCAAATTCTGCACGGGTAATGCCCTTATTCGGCTTAAAGCTGCCGTCTTCATAACCCTTCATTAACCCTTTTTGAACCCATAATGTAATTTCTTTACTGGCCCAATGTCCCTTAATATCGGAAGCTGCATTTGCGCTTGATAATCCGATAGAAGAGAACAGCATCGTAAGTATTAATAGGACGCTGGCCAGCTTTTTTCTAAAGCCTGTCTTCTTGTTCAATTCTTCATCTCCTTTAATTGTGGTTAATTTTACCTATAGTATACTACTATAATATCATGCTTAATTGTGTCGAACTTTGTAGAAAACCAAACTTTTTGCCCTATTTTGGCAAAAAAATAAGCCTTTACTAATAAGTAATGGCTCTCATGCTGCTATTTATTTCACTAAAACAATCTTTATATTATTATGCTGCCAATCGTTCAGCTCCAACCTATTGTAAGGAGCTTTATCTTTTATCCTATTAAACTCGTCAATAATCTCACCCTTAAATTGATTAAAGGATTCCTCTGTATGTATTTTATTACCTCTCTTTTTAAAATAGATTGTGCCTTCCGCAAACAGGCCATCCTGATCCTCATAATCAGCAACAAAAATCCGGCTGTCAAAACCGAGCACATATGTATCATTCTTCATCCCCATCGCAAAAGCCTTATCCATAAAAGCTTCCACAAATAAGTCACGTACCTCATATTTCTTTTCTTTTATGGTTTGTTGATATTGCTCTTGTTCGTAGTTTTCCATAATACCTCTTAAACCAATAAAACCGAGTACCAGCACTACTAAGACGGCCGGTAGATAGAAGATCACCTTATTGCCCCTTGTGATGCCACGTTTTTTATCACGGATGATTTGGATGATATAGCCGAGGATGGTGAAAACCAGGACTGATGGTGGTATTAATAGGATTAAGTAAAGGCCACTGGTGCCTTCTTCATTCATGGACACTATAAACAAAAAGATTATGGGTACTATTATTCCTAAGAGGAAAGCTGTTAGGATGTAGAATTTGCGGTAGAAGATTAGGATTCCTAAGAGTAGTAGGATGGTGATTGGGTTGATTAGTATGGTTGTTAGTGATGGGAGTAGGGTCATGGTGTTTTGTTCCTTTCTAAATATGTCTTTCGCGGTTCTACGTTCACAAACACTGACAGCAAAGCCGCACAAGAATAAAAGACTGGATGATTACGTGCATTTACTATGTATAAAAGTTGTGTAGGAACCCAACATTTAGTATAAAACCAGTAACTTTCTCTTTCTCTTTCTCTTTCTCTTTCTCTATCCAAAGAGAAACCCTGTTGAGAGCTTTCTCAACAGGGTAGTCTTTTTAGTGAAAATTATTTTTTAGTGACAGTAGTCTTTGCTACTGATGTAGCTGATGTTTCGCTTCCACGCTTATAAACGTTGAATTGAACTTTATCACCTGCATCTACAGCAGCAGAGTTAACTGTAACTGTGCTAGCAGCACCTACTGGAGTAGCAACTTCACCAACAGTGAATGCTACATCCCCTGAATCTCCAACAGTAGTAGCTACTACTGTACCTAGGTAGATGTCAGTGCCTAAGTCAAAGCCGTCTGGTGTAGTTGCTTTGTCAAAGTAAACGACTAGCTCGTTTCCGTTTACTGGCTCATAGCGTACTACTCCGTCAAATGCAGACGCGCTAGTTCCTAAATTAGTTAAGAATTGAGGGAGTTTCAATGAAGCTTCGTTTGCCTCGTTGAACTCAATACCTGATTGGAACGTAGCAGTTGAAATTGTAGGAGCTGAATCTACAATGTCAAATTGCTTTGTAGCAACTAATGTTGTGCCATCATAAACTTTGACTAACCCTTTACCAGTCTCAAAGTTCTCATTGCTGAAACCATCTTCTACAACTAGATCTTCACGAGAAACGATAACAGTTTTACCATCAGTTTCTACTGTTGCATCAGCTGTAAGTTGCTTTCCATCTGCATCGAAAACTTGAACAGTGCGATCACCGAATTCTTCGTTACCAGCAAAGTATCCATTTAGAGTTTTCTCTAATTTGAATGAAATACTGTCTGCAGATGATGTAGGATTCAAGTCAATAGAAGAGGCAGAAGCTACTAGAGTTCTTGTAGCTGTTCCTGTTACAGCTGCAACATTTACAGTTACTTTCCCAAGCAACTTACCTTCTTTAGATTTGATTGAGATAGAGCCCGTACCTACATTAGTATCGTCAGCTGTAACTTCTAGAGCCACACTTCCGTTCTTTGCACTATCTACTGAAAGTTCACCAGTTGCAATTACCTTACCGTTTGCAGTTGCGTTTTCAACGATTAAATCAGCAACAGCATCGCTATCGGCATATAGAGTATCGCCAAGCTGGTCTTTTATTGTTACATAAGTAGTCTTAGATTGTTCATTAACAACCTTAACTGATGAAGCATCGAAAGTAGCAGCTGTTGCTGTACGAACAGTTGAAGATGGCAATACTGTCAATGTAACATCTTTAGTAGCTGTACCAGACTTAACTGTAATTTTAACTGTACCAGCTTTTTTCGCAGTGATCACACCAGTGTCACTAACAGTTGCGATAGTTACATCGTCAGAAGAGTAAGTAACATCACCAGCAAGTGTAACTAGGTTGATAGAAGTACGACCATCTTGTAAAGTTGCCTTTACAGACTCAACAGTTGCAGTTTCACCAACAATTAATTTGTTGCTAGTTAGAGTATTAATTACTTCAGTAGCACCATCAACTACATTCAAAGATACAGAATCAATTGAAGAGAACGCTGTTTTAGATTTATCATAAACTGTTACATCAGCCCATCCAGATACAAGTACATCATTTCCTTTAGAAACGGATACTTTGTAGCTGAAGTCGTCATCTTCATCAATTGAAGAAGTTAACTCGCCAGTGATGCTAGTAGTAGAAGTACCATTACCATCTTTGAATACTGCTTCATCAGCCTGGAATACTACTGAATAACCCTGTGCTACCAACTCAGCAGCTGTCATATCTTTTCCATCTACGTTAATTCCGAGGAATTGACCAGCATATCCTCCGAAAACAGCTGTTTCAACTGCTTTAACTTCTTTAATTGCAAGTGGCGAATAAGTATAAGTCGCAGAACCCGCTAGGTCAGAAAGACCAGTTACAACCACTTTGTCACCAGTGCTTAATGGAGAAGTTAGGTTTAATTTATATTGAGTGTCACTTACTTTTTCTAAAGTAAAGTTAGCTTTTGCATCGTTAATTTTCAGCTCGAAGTCTTCAGCTGTAACAGTTGCTCCGTCTTTCACTTTACCTTTTAAAGTTACGTTTAAAGTTGTAAGGTCAGACGCACTTACACCAGTAACAGAAGCTTTACCAAGAGTAAAACCAAACTTGAGATCAGCATCTACAAGCAATTTAGCAAAGTCTGCACGATCGATTGTTGAGTTAGGTTCGAAAGTAGTCGCTGTCTTACCGTTGATTAGGCCGTTTGCATAAAGAGTTTTAACATAATCAGTGTACCAAACTCCTTCTTTAACATCTGTAAATGGAGTTTTAGCAGTTGGTTGAAGATCTAAATCGTATGCCTCAACTACTAGCTTTGCAAATTGAGCACGAGTCAGAGTTCCGTTTGGAGCAAACTCTTTTTCGTTAATACCATCAATTAGTTTTGCAGCATAAAGGGCATTAATGTAACCAGAATACCATGCACCTTGCTTTACATCTTCAAAAGAAGCTGGAGCAGCGCTAGTGTCTAGACCGCGAATGATTGAAACCATTTTCGCAGCTTCTGCACGAGTTACTTTAGCACGAAGACCAAAAGTGCCGTTTGGCATACCTTCGATGATACCTGCATCAGCAAGTTGGTTTACGTAAGGAGCGTAGAAGTTGTCGTCCTTTACGTCTGGAAAGCTAGCAGCGCTAACTGCTGGAGCTACAGCAGAAGCTACCATAGCAGCTGTTAAAGATGTTGCTAAAAACTTACGGTGGTTCTTGGATTGGTAAGCCATAAGTGAAATATCCTCCCTTAAATATGTTGCTTAATTTTCTGCAGGTTATGGCGATTCATTAGATTACTAGACTGCTTGTTGCATTCGCCAGCTGATCCAGTTATGTATAGCCCTCTAACAAACTGCTTTTACCCCGCAAAAAAAGAGTTAAAGTAAATTAAAGTAAAACAATACAAGACATAGTATAAGTGACAAATTATGGTGAGTCAACTTTTTTCTATTTTGGTAACTGTCTTGCAGTTCTCAGTTAATTTACCTGTTAATCTAATATTAACCATTTTTTCATTTATTTCAACAGGAAACTATTTCTAAATCGTTATTTTCTTACAAAAAAAGTCAAATGTCCCGCCTTTCGGTCCATGTTTTTGGGGTAATTTAGCTGTTATATTACAAAATCTGCAGTTTTTGCGGAAAAATACCGTCGCCTTTGTTACATAAATGTAAAATAACAAAAATATATTACATGGTAAAATATATTCAAAATATTATAAGTTTATGGGTATCGGGGGCTAGTTATGTTTAAGAAAATCATTTTTTGTCTGGGAGTTTTGCTTTTTAGTAGTTCTATAGGAGCTGCGGTTGGACAGGCTTCCGGAAAAACAACCGGCGAACAGGCTGTTTTTCTCGCCAAGGAGCATTTAGGTGTCCCTTATAAGATGGGTGGAAATACACTTGATGGCTTTGATTGCTCCGGACTTATCCTTTATGTCTATAACCAGCTGGACATCAAGCTGCCGCGCATATCAGCCGATCAGGCGAAGGCGGGCACAGAGGTTTCCAAAGAGGATCTCCAGGCGGGCGACCTCGTATTCTTTAAAGATACATATAAATCCGGAATTTCCCATGCAGGCATCTATATCGGGGAGAACCTGTTCATCTCCGCTACTACTTCTAAGGGAGTCCGGATTGATTCAATCAATGATCCATATTATTGGCAAAGCCGCTACGCAGGTGCAAGAAGGGTGATTACCGAGACGGCATCTGTCGCTCCATCTGCAGCTGCGGCCGGCTCATTTACAGATGTCCCTTCTTCCTATTGGGCATACGAAGCCATTACAGATCTTAAGAAAAGAGGCATCATCAGCGGAGGAAATTCAGGTGAATTCCTGCCAGACTCCATCCTGAAGCGCTCTGAAGCGGCAAAGATGCTGACAGAAGCGTTCAAGCTGACCGGCAAGGCTGCTGGGGATTATCAGGATGTACCAAAATCACACTGGGCATATTCCTACATCTCAGCTGCTACGGCAAGCAATTATTTCACTGGCTATGCCGGCAATCAGTTCAAGCCTGATGCGCCAATCACGCGAGCAGAGATCTCCTCCCTGCTTTCACGGGTATTCAATCTCAAGCCTGCTGGACAGGCAGTCAGCTTCTCCGATGTGCCGGTAACACACTGGGCCTATCAGGATATCCAGAAGCTGGCGTCCAATAAAATTACAGGCGGCTACTCGGATGGAACTTTCCAGACTAACAGGGTCACAACCCGCGCTGAATTTGCTTCCTTCCTTTACAGAGCATTGGAAATCAACTAAAGAAAAGGCCGGTCACTTTGGGTGATCGGCCTTTTCTATTTATTACTGTCTTATAAATGAGGCGTCCAGGGCACGTGCCAGGAATACGGCAAATTCACCGCGCGTTACACTGGCAAGAGGCTTGAAGCTGCCATCCGGAAAGCCGGTGGCAATGCCTGCTGCTGTCAGGGCATTGATCGGCTCTTCGTAATATTTGCCTGCCTTTACATCTGTGAAGATATTTCTTCCTGTCACGGAATACGAGAATGCCCGCTGCAGCATCACCGCTACATCTCCGCGGATGATCTGCCCGTCAGGACGGAAAGAGCCATCCGGAAAACCTTTTACGATTGACTGTGCCGCTGCCTCCCGGATATAGCCGGAAGCGAATGAGGCAAGAGATACATCATAAAAGCCTGAATCTGCTTTTTCCCCCGGCAGGCTGAGTGCCTTGCCGATCATGGTGACCGCTTCTGCCCTTGATACCGGCTGGCCTGGCTCGAAATTGCCGTTTGTATAGCCTGTGATGATTTCCTTCTTATATAGATAATCAATTTCCTTTGCATACCAGTCTGCATTGCTGATATCAGGGAAAACATTGGCAGCGGGAAGCTCTTCTTTAGCATCTGGCGCCTGTACAAGGCCGTAGCCGTACTCCACGTCTTTTCCCTTCATACCAAGGTCAATGGCTGATGCCTGCATAAGGCTGCGGATTTGTTTATTCGTCATATTCGGATTAGCCTGCTTATATAGAGCTGCTATACCGGCTGCGTATGGGGAAGCCATTGAAGTTCCCGTCAGGTAAGCATAATCCTTCGTCGCAATGTAGGAACTCCAAACCCTTTCCCCAGGAGCCGTTAGCTCAAGCGAGCTTCCATAATAAGAGAAAGCCGATCTTTCATCATTGCGGTTGATAGAGCCCACTGCAATGACGGATGGGTAGCGTGCAGGATACAGGACGTCTGCGTTGGCAGGCGCTGTTGTGACCGCATTCCCGGAAGCTGCAAAGATCAGCATACCGCTGTCGTACGCCTTTGCCAAGGTCTCTTTGAGGAGATACGAACCCTCCGGAGCAGTTACGCTCATATTGATGATATCAAGCTTCTGCTCGATGGCCCAGTTAATCCCGGCCACGATATCGGATAAATTGCCGTCACCGCTTTTGGCAATTACCTTTATTGCATAAAGCTCTGCATCAGGAGCCACGCCGACTGAGCCGAAATCATTGTCGAGCGCTGCTGCTATGCCGGCCACATGCGTGCCATGGCCCTGGTCATCGTTATAGGAAGAGGCATCTTCTACGAAGTTTACCCCGCCTGCTATCCTTAGATCCGGATGATCCTTGCGGATGCCGGAATCAATGATGCCGATCTTTACGCCCTTGCCTGTCCATCCGTTTGACTTGGAAGCATCTGCATTGACTCTTGTATAGCCCCAGTCGGTGATCTGGGCGTTCGTTCTGACCACTTCGTCTTCTTCAAGCTTGAGGACTGATGACTCTCCCGCCAGTTTTTCATAATCCGATTTATTGATTGTGATAGACACAGCTGACAGCTCTGTGAAACTATGGTGAATTTCCCTGGCATATTCTTGTACCAGCTGCGGATCTATACTTTCTTTAAAGTTCACGATTACCCGCTCTGTCTGCTCCTCCCCCTGGGCAGGGTGGGGAAGAATTAGGAATAATAGAACCATAGACAGTATCGGAAGTAATTTTTTGAACATTTCATCCTCTCCTAACATAAAAGGAACATTCTTCTCTATTAAATACAAAAAGGGGACTGCCCTGCGGTCTATTCACCATAAACCTTGAAGAAGCAGTCCCCGTTCTTTCTTTTTATGGCCTTATTTTAAAAAGAAACGGACAAAGTGTCCGTTTCTCGTTTCTATTCTTTCCAGTTATAATAATCGACGATCCCAAGGGCGATCGCTTCTGCCATTTTATTTCTGTATGCATCAGACGAAAGCTTTGCTGCATCGCTCTTATTGGAGAGGAAGCCCAGTTCAACTAAAACCGATGGAAGCGGGTTATAGCGGATTACCTGGAAGTTCGCCGTTTTGACACCGCGGTTCTGCGTGTCAATTGCTTTGTAAAGGCGGTTCTGAATAAAGGTGGCAAGCTGTCTGCTGCTTTCGGCACGGTCGCTTAATGCAGCGGTGCTGTAATAGGTTTCTGTCCCGCTTGGAGAACTGCTGCCATTTGTATTGCCATGGATGCTGACAAAGCTGTCTGCCTTCGCGTTCACTGCAATGTCGACACGCTGTCCAAGTGTCGGATACGTATCCCCTGTCCTTGTCATGACGACCTGGATTCCTTTTTGCTGCAGGATATTCCTGACCTTCAGGCTGACGGACAGATTCAGTTCCTTTTCGTAAATCCCATTGGAGATTGCACCAGGATCTTTGCCGCCATGCCCTGGGTCAATAGCGATGATCCGCTTGCCGCTCGGCTTAACGACTGGTTCAAGTGAATCTGCCAGGTATCCTGAATGGACAAACCCTTTCAGGCTTCCTGAAGAGGCATAAACCCAATCACCTTGAGAATAGTAGATTGTTACTTCCGCATCCTGAGGCAGGCTGCCGACTACGTTATAGCCAGTGCCTGGACCTGTACGGACATTCAGGTCTGTTGCTGTTACGTATTTGACGCCTGATGGCTTAAGATCAGCCTCTGAAACTCTGAAAGACTGGTCAAGGCCTCTTGCTGTGAACAATGAAAACTCCACACGGGTGATGGCATTGCCCGGTTTGAAGCTGCCATCCGGATAGCCGTTTGAAAGGCCGGCCGTCACGATGTTGTTGATGGCTGTATATTGTGCGCCGCTCGCTGCGACGTCTGAAAAGAAAACATTGCTTGTCTCAGATAGCTCGAAGGCTCTTTTCAGAAGATACGCCATTTCGCCTCTTGTCATTTTATCCTTCGGACGGAAGGTTCCTTCCGCGTCCCCGGTGATGATGCCTTTATCTGCTGCTGACTGTATGTAGCCTGATGCATAGGAATCTTTGCTGACATCCGAAAAACCTGTCTGCCGTTTGTCGCCGTTCAACCCTAAGGCACGTCCAATCATAGTTGCTGCTTCTTCTCTTGTTACATCCAAATTCGGACGGAACGTCGAATCAGGATAGCCAGTGACTACGCTGCGCTGCATTAGATAATTTACTTCCGATGAATACTTGGCCGGAATATCACTTAGCGAAGCTGCCATCCCTTTGCCGCCCATCGAAATAACCAAAATACAAACTGCGACAAGAATCGATAACCCGTAAGTAATTTTTTTAAACATTGCTGCTCAGATTCCCCCTGCAATTCTAGATTCTGTCATATTGTAACACATTTCCCAGTCTAGTTTGTCGGTTTTTTGAAATTCATTCTTTTGACTTAGGAATCTATTTGTGGTAAATACCATTCGGAAACCATTGCTGTTGCAGGGTTTTGTTGGGTTTTTAAGCAAAGGCTTGGAATTGTTAATGGATATATTTACTAGTTTAGAATTGTGTTAGGGTAGAAATTCACCTTTGACCAATCCCATTATCGATAAAGAAAATTAAGCATCTTCACCTAGACTGCCATCAAAGTTTGAGTACCCTGTTGGTTGGAGCGGAAGGCACGCAGACTCCTGCGGGAGATAGCGGCAATGCTGAGACCCCACAGGAGCTTGCTCCGAGGAGGCTCAGCGTCGCCCCGCGGAAAGCGAAGTGCCTGGAGCGCAAACCAACAGCACCGTCTAGAAGCAAAACAAGACTGCAACTTGTCTGCAGCTTGGGAGCTTGGACTCCCTCCTCTATTAATATTCAATCTAAGGAATATAGTGATTCAAATTATTCTACTTTTAGAACTGCATACCATAGATTGAGCTTAGTTATACTGCTATCAAAATTTTAAAAACCCTGTTGGTTGGAGTGGAAGGCACGTAGACTCCTGCGGGATTGCAGCGGCAATGCTGAGTCCCCGCAGGAGCTTGCTCCGAGGAGGCTCAGCGTCGCCCCGCGGAAAGCGAAGTGCCTGGAACGCAAACCAACAGCCCCATCTAGAAGCAAAAAAAGACTGCAGACAAACTCAATTTCTGAATTTGTCTACAGCCTTAATTTTGTTTTATTTATTGAATCTTCAACTCATAAGGCTCTGCTGATGCCTGGTTCAATGCTTCTTTTACTTTAACCCAGTATTCGCCTTTCGCCAGGGTGATCCGCAGTGTTTCTGCATCTCCAGCCTGGTAGAGGTCGGAAGCAGCAATTTTTTTGCCATTTTGGTAGAGCTCGATGACGCCGTCAATTTCCTGGGAAGCGGTCAGTGAGATGCTGACTGTGTGTTTGCTGCCGACGCTGAATGAGTACCAGTCTTCGTCCCCGTAGCCAATCCCCGGATTGAACCAGCCTTTTTTGCTGTAGGCTCCTGAGGCATTTTTCACGATTTTCACCGGTTTGACTTTACTGATGTCCTTATTGCTATTATGGGCATCTTCATCTTTTGCAACAGCCGGCTTTACATTCAGCTTGTAAGGCATCAGGGTAAAGGTGCCGCTGCCTTCCATATATGAAGACACAGCAATAAAATAATTGATGCCTTTATGCGCCTTGAATGAGCCGTAAGTGCTGCCTGTTTCCAGTCCTCTTTCTATATAAACGGCTTTGTTCAGCTCTTCTTCATCTGCTTTATGGTTCTTGTTAGCATCAGGAATGACCGCTATATAGCTGTAGAAAGGCTGGAGCACTTCCTGCGGGTAGGCTTTCTTCAGCTCGTCTGTCAGTTTGGTGCGGCTGACGCCGATACTGTAGAGCTCCGTTTTGTCTGCTTCCATATAATAAATGTCTGTGTCATACGATTTTGAGAAGGTGGAGGTGAGGGTTCCGCCCTTGATTGTCTTGGCATCCTCGAATTTATCATTCGGCTCAGAAGCGTCCTGGCTGAAGTCCTTCACCTTCTGGATCTTGAATTCATATGGATCAAAGCTGATTTTATCAAAGTTCATGAAGTCATTCTGCACCTGGAAGTAATAGGTTTTTCCTTTTTCCAGCGAGAGATAGACTTTATCCTTAAGGATTGGGGCAGCCCAGCCGTAATCGAAGTTGCTTCCGATCGGCATAAGGTACTCCATTTTTTCACCTTCTGGATCTGCTTCGAGTTCCTCGATCTGATAGCCTTCAAATGACGGCACAAATCTGCTTCTGCTGAAATCTGCTGCATAAAGCCCGGAGCTTTCGGCAGTGAACTGATACCAGTCCTGATCCTCCATCTGCTGCAGATAGCCTGATGTATAGCCGG
Organism: Bacillus infantis; assembly: GCF_020171945.1. Lineage (GTDB taxonomy): Bacteria > Bacillota > Bacilli > Bacillales > Cytobacillaceae > Bacillus_AB > Bacillus_AB infantis_A. The sequence goes on from NZ_JAIVAP010000017.1 coordinate 47,748, forward strand.
CTGTGCTGACAGGAAGGGCAATCTCCTTGATCATGGCAGCCATATTCTGTTCTTCTTCCATCCCCGTTTCTTTAGTGTTCTGCTCCTCTTCTATCGGCTCCTGGCCTCCCATCATGAACTGGTCCTCATCTTCAGGGAAGACCTTTCCTTCTATCTTAAGTTCATAAGCATCCAAGGAGGATTTCGGGACGGCATTTGTTTCCATTTCTCCTTCGTAGAAGAAATAGTCATACGGCCCGTAGCCCGGTTCTGGCTGATTTGTCACTTTTATAAGATAGTCTGCGTCCTTCTCAGCCTGGAAGACGAGCTCCTCTCCCTGGCCGATTCCCTTGCTGTTGCTGTATGCTACCTGTTCAAGAGGGATTTCTTCCCCTTCCGGAAGGGTGGTCCCCGGCTCCATTTCTGCTTTCCGGTAAACGCCTATCCCTGTATTCACGCCCGGAAGTCCTTTGAGCTGGACCCGGACAGCCTGGGACTCGGCACTCTTGAAGGAATAGACGTCTTCATCCTTTTCTTCGCCTTCAGAGAACAGTGTCTCTTCCTTGCCGTTCCAAGGAAGACTATTCACGGTGATCGGATTTTCCGCTGATGATTTGTCTTCAGGTGCCTCTTCTTTGATCTCTATTTTCAGCTCATAGCGTGATTGCTTTTCTTTGCTGTCATCATACTGCCCATTGGCATCGCTCACACCGACCGCCAGCTGGCCATCCTTCAGGATCGTCAGCAGATGGCCTTCTGTTCCGCCTGCCTTTGCTTCATTGATTTCGAACTTTCCGAAGCCGCCTTTCAGCCACTGGCCATTCAGCTTATAGTCGAACTGGCTGCTGCCCTTGAGCGTCAGCTGGACTTTCTGCCCTTCTTTCACGCCGAGCTTGATCCAGTCCTCCTGCTGCGGCGTGGTGACAGCGCCCTGGATCACCTTTTCAGTTCCGGCTGCCACGACTGCTGCTTTTTCAATGCTCTTCTGCCTTTGGGCAGCAGGGCTCTTGACCGCTTCCGGAATCTTCTTCATGTCGAAGCTGAGCGCCTTTACAGGATTGACAAGGCCGTAGCCGTATTCAGCATCAAATCCAGCTCTGCCCAGATCATCCGCAGAATGCTTTAGTATATATTCCACCTCCCTGTTTGATAGGGAAGGGTACTTGGACAATAACAGGGCCGCTGTGCCTGACACGACCGGTGCAGCCATGGATGTACCGCTCAACGGGCCGAAGGTGGATTTCTTTTCCAGGTCATAATAGGTGCTGTAGATGTTTTCGCCCGGTGCGACGATGTCCATCGACGGACCGTAGGTGGAAGAGACGGCCTTCTGCTTCTTCTCATCTACATTCCCAACAGATATGACGCCTTCAAAGGCGGCAGGATAGTTGACGCTCTCATCACCGGTATTGCCGGCAGCTGCTATGACGGTGATCCCCTCTGATACGGCTTTGGCCACAGCATCCTTCAGTACCTGTGAAGGATACATTCCCCCGAAGCTCATATTGATGACCTTGGCTTTTTTCTCAATGGCATACAGGATGCCCTGTGCGGCTGCATAATCTGTTGCGCCCCAGCCTCTGTCAAACACATCAATCGGGAGGATTTCTGCCTGCGGACTGATGCCGTAGCCTCCCATGCTATTATCCTTGATGCCGGCAATGATCCCGGCAACATGGGTTCCGTGGAAGCCGGCCTTCGCGGCGCTCATCGGGTTGGCGGCATTATAGCTTGGCAGCAGATTCTTTTTCAGCTCAGGATGGTTCATGTCCACCCCTTCATCAATGACAGCCACTCTTACCTTTTTGCTGCCGGCAAGATTCTGGGCCTTGGCGATGCTGAGCATGTCCAGATAATACTGCTTTGAAGCCTTCGGATCGCTGCTTCCCAGGGATTTATAGGTAATGCTAGGCTGGATGCTTTTTACGTGTTTCAGGGAGCTGAGGCCTTTAAGGGCCTTCTCCATATTATTTTTATTTTTCACTTTAATGACAGCTGTATTAAGGGCAGGCATCTGCCTGAGGAGGACGGCTCCGCTTTTCTGGAGCTCTGACTGGCTGAGGGGCTTGGAGTATTTGACAACGAGTGTATCGCTGCTGACCGGCTGTTCACTCCCCTTTTCCTTCAGGGCGGCCGGGTGGAAGAACTGGGCTGAATCGTTGACAGAAGCGATCTTCAGCCCATCGGCGTGGACAGGAAGATTCATGCCTAGCATGGCAGAGACAAATAGACCGGAAACTATTTTACGTGTGGTTTTTTTCATAAAATACCTCAACTTCCATATTATTCTATTACTTTAATATTACATTAACAGCTTATCCCCCTCCTAGGCAAACGGTTTCGAAGAACAATTTTTCTCAGGATCTGACAAAATTTAAAGAGTTCTTGTGTAAAATGGATTTTACGGCTGAATGAAAAAATAGTAGAATAAAGGAGTTAATCTTCTTCAAATTGTGTCGAAAATAACCTTATCAACTAAAAGAGGAGTATACATGAAATGACCAATAATAGACGGGGGCTTTCCCTTGAGAGAAAGAAGAAGCGGAAAAGGCGGATCCTTGTGTTCATCTTCCTTCCATTGCTTCTTCTCGGAGCTGCTACTGCCGCTTTCGGCACCCATATCTACGGCCAGTTCAAGAATTCCATGGCCAAGTCATATGAAGAAATAGAAGGCCGGGAGAAGTCGCCGGTCAGGGCACAGGAAGTGACCATAGATAAAGATAATATCTCGATGCTGATCATCGGCGTCGATGACAGCGAAAAGCGCGGCTTTGGCGAAACTTCCCGCTCTGATGCCCTGATGCTTTTGACCATCAACCAAAAAGACAAAACAGCTAAGCTTCTGAGCATACCGCGTGATTCTTATGTGTATATCCCGGAGGTCGGGTATGAAACAAGAATCAACCACGCCCACGCCTACGGCGGTCCAAAGGCGACAATCGAGACAGTGGAAAACCTGTTTGATATTCCGGTGGATTATTATGCCCGCGTCAACTTCCAGGCCTTTATGGAGGTCATTGACGCTCTTGACGGCATTGAAGTGGATGTGCCGTTCGAAATCACTGAACAGGATTCAGAGGATAATGCCGGCGCCATTACGCTTGAGCCCGGTGTTCAGATGCTTGACGGCGAAGAAGCTCTTGCTTTTGCAAGGACACGCCATGTCGATAATGACATCGAGCGCGGAAAACGCCAGCAGGAAGTCATTAAGGCAGTCATAAAGAGAGCGACTTCCGTATCATCTCTGACGAAATATGACGATGTGTTTGATGCCGTCGGGTCGAATATGAAAACGAATCTGACCTTTGGCGAAATGAAATATCTGGCGCAATTTGCCGTTAAAAATCGCCTTTCCATCGAATCACTTACACTGGCTGGTGAGGATTCTACCATGAATGGTGCTTATTATTACCAGCTTGACCAGGCAGCATTGGAAGAGCTTAAGACTGAATTGCAGACTCACCTTCAGCTCAACGGCGCTTCAGCTGATACAGAGGCTGATGCAGGGATGGAAGAGGAAGCAGGAACAGAAGAATAAACTAATAGATACGAGAAGTTCGGGATGCTTGCATTCCGGGCTTCTTTTTTTTGGATTGCAGGGCGGCTTGTGTTTTGGTTTGAGATTATGGTATCAATTTTGCCAAAATAAAAAACTGCAGACAAGCCCGATTCTTCATAGGGTCTGACTGCAGTTTTTTATATCATTCTAGCGTTCAAATAGCTGGATGGCCTGCCTGGCCGTTTCCATCGCTTCCTTTTGAAGCGGTTCGATCCGTTTTTTGAGTCTGCTTACTTCTTCTGCTTCATTGATCAGTACATGCTGGATGGACTGGTATAATGATTCAGCGGTCCAATTATCCTCATTAACATGGCCGGCAACCTGCTGGCAGCTGATCTCAGCAAAAGCATCGATCTTTGGATCATATGACAATGCCACGAACGGAGTTGATGTAATCGCCGAGAAGATGAGTGCATGCAGCCTCATACCGACAAGCAGATTGGATTTCCCGATAACAGCAATCTTTTCTTCGATCGAGTCATTGTATGGGGAAATATAAGCTTTCGCTGTCATCATCCCGGCCGTTTCAGCTGATGCTTTATGATCATGCTCCCCGTGCATCGGCAGGAACACGATATTCACACCCTCTTTAGCTAGCAGATCAAGTGCACCGGCAATCTTCTTCTTGAAGTCTGCCGATGACGGCCAGTCCCTGACAGAGACGGCTGCCACCGGCCCTTCAAAGCTTTGCTCATCAAACCAGCTGTTTTTCAGCCCGTCCATTTGCAGGCCGATGACAGGGTCGGGTACAAGCCCGATAATGTTCTTGAGGCCGATGTCCTGGAGAAGCTGCCTTGATGCTTCATCCCTGACCGTGATTTCTGTCTTTTTCAGGATCATCTTGACGATCTTCTTGTTCAGACCTTTATGGATCGGCCCCATTCCCTGCGCATAGATGAAGACAGGCTTGCGCAGGAGCTGGGCGATTTTCATGATGCCTGTGTAATAAGGAATCGACTTGCCGCCCGTTTCATCCTGAAGCAGGCTCCCTCCGCCGGAAATCAGTCCGTCTGATTCCTTCAGTGCGGCGCGGACCTCAGGAAGCTTCCAGCGGTTCACAGCATCCACCCCGTACGTTTCCTTCGTATAATCGGGATTATTGGATAAAACGGTTATCTGGATATCAGGCTTGTGTGTCCTTAATGCCTGTATGATTGAAAACAGGATCGCTTCATCACCGACATTATCAAAGCCATAGTATCCGGAAAGAACTACTTTCATGCGAACCACCTCGGCTTTATTTTCTCATTGAACAGGGCCAAGGCCTTTTTGAAGATAAAGATCAGAACAAGCCCGATGATCAATCCAAGTGCCAGGCTGTAGAACGTCCGCAAAATGGAGACGTACAGCGGGATATGCAAATGGGTGAAGGTATTCATGATCGACAGGAACCCGATGACACCCGGAATCAGCAGATAGGTGCCTGCCCTCTTATAGAGCGGCAGAACATAAAGTGCCAGGACATAGAGCGGGAATCCGATCAGGAATTCCTTTGTCCTCGGCCTTACATACATCGCTTCCTCCAGCCATTGCCTGACAGTCAGCTCAAGTGATGATACTGAGCCGGCATTGCCTGTGCGGCTGATGTAATACAATCCGACAATCCCGATGATGCCGATGACGGCCAGATGCCAGTATTCCACCCTTGTCCGCAGAAGACCCTTGATCTGGGTCCAGATTGCATAAGCAAACATGAAGAAGATCGGCACAACATAAATCAGCTTCACGCCTCTGAAGGCTTCGACCTTGACGAGATACGAATTGCCGTTCAGGAGCGCCACCATGATCAGGATGCCGATCGCACTTACCACAATGGCCCGCAGATAGGTGATCAGGATGTTTTTCAGGCCCTTTGTATCCCTGATTGGCAGGATTGCATAGATCGGGGTGATGACTGCCACAAGCAGTGCAAGCCCCTGGACAAGCAGTGTTTTACCGAGGACTGCATAGCCAAGGCTGATAACAGCCCCTCCGATAAGCGCCAGGTAAAAGAGAGACTTCCTCTTAAAGATATCCAATGCTGCGAGCGCAATGAAAGAGATCGCTGCCAGGAAAGCAAAAAGAGTGCTCCACACAGGAACGTCTATTTTTTGGAAAGGCTCTGCCTTGCCTGCATGGAAAAGGCCAGGCATGGTGCTTTCGACTTTTTCGATAAGTTGAGCCGTGTTTTTCAGTGACTCTTCTCCTGTATCCGCTGATTCCATCCTCAGGAAGATAGAGCGGATATTTCTTTCTTTCACAGCCCTTACCGCTCTGTCGATTCCCTCTTCAGGACTTGAAACTCTGTTCAGGTCAAGACTGTGAAGGCGGATGACATTCATATCAATTGTATTTGAAAGTGTGAAGAATCCCTTTTGATCCGCAAATTCGATTGCATAGGCTGACATGCCGTTTTCATTCATTTGACCGGCAAAGTTTTTGATCGGCCCGGGATCAGGGAAGCCTGCCGCCTCATCTCCCAGGAATAGGATGCGGTCTGAACTCTTGTCTGCCAGATCGAACAGCTGTCCGTACAGATAGCCGCTGTCTTCCTCAGGCAGATTCGGCACTCTCCATACAAGCGTCAGCCCGGATTGCTTGATTTCTTCAATGGTGCTGTTCAGATAGCCAAGATAGGCAGATTCAATCTTACTGGTGCTGCCAGGGATGAATAGAAGCTCCCTGCCCTGGAAAGTGACCTGCTCAGGTTCAGCTTCTGCAAATTGCTCCTGCAGCCTGTCCGTCAGCTCATTGCTTTCTTCAATGGCTACAAACAGCCCATCTTTATCTGTATCAATTCTGTCTGCTTCTTCATCAAAAACAGACAGCTCTTTCATCCGTTCTGCTGAAAGTGTTGTCACATACCCTTTTTTCTCAAGCGAGTCGAGTGTTTCCGGTTCAATGCTGACAGCTTTCAGCCCGGAATCCTTCAGCTCTCTTATTACGTCCCCTTCAGACAGGCCGGAGCCGGTCATGGACGTCTGCTCAATATCGCTGTAAGGAATGACAGTCTCATATGCTGTATTATTCCATTCCGCCTGAAAACGCTGATATACTCCCGGGATTGCCAGGATCAGCGAAACAACCAGGAGGCCAAGCATTGCTTTTTTCATTGTCTTCGCACCCTTTCCAAGGTCCTTGCTCCGGGCTTTTCCCCCTTGAGCGGGAGCAGCCGGAGTTCTGTTAAACAGCTTTGATATGATAGGGAGCCTTGAAAGGTCGTCCCTGTCCATCCCTTTTGTCGCCAAAAGCAGGATGAAGTAGATAAGCCCGCCGGCGCCTATTGCCAGCAGCGAATAGATCAGGGCTGTTGTCCTGCTCCATTCTCCTATATTCAGGTATAAGGTCGGAATTCCGATGACAGCTCCCATGATAAGCGAAGACAGCACCATTGACGTGTTCTTCCAGCTCCAGACAGGGAACGGGACCGCACGCCAGATAAAGTAGGTGTTCACCGCAAAGATGACGATATAGACGAGGAGCGTCGAATATCCGGCCCCAATGAGTCCGAACATATTGACGAATAAGATATTCGTCGCGAGCTTAAGGGCAACACCGCCCAGGATGATATAAGCCGCCAGCTTGGCCAGATTCATGCCCTGCAGAACGCCCGTCCCCAGGATGGAGAGAGATGTAAAGACAGCACTTAAGCCAATGATGCTCAATACCCCGCTTCCCTCCAGGTCTGTGAAGAGAGCCAGGTTAAGAGGAAGCGTCAGGGCGAACAGCCCAAGCGCAGCCGGCCAGGACACCAAATGGGTCAGGAAATGGGTGCGGGCAACAATGCCTGATGCCTCATCGTTCCGGTTCTCTGCCATCGTTTTGGTGATCAGCGGAATGAGCGGCAGTACGATTGAGGATGAGAAAACGGTCGCGATTTGGACGAGCGACATCCCCCTGCCATAGATTCCGTATAAATAGTTGATATTCTCATCATTACCCTCGATACGCGCAAGGCTGAAGGGAATGGTGACTGAATCGACAAAATTCAATAATGCCATCGTGATGGCGCCGATGCAGATCGGGATGGAAATATAGAGAATTTCTTTACCGATCTTTTTAAACACAGAAAAGCTGAAGGCAGCTTTTCCCTTTGGCTTAAGCGGAGACCTGGCAAAAAGGATGCGCAGATAGACCGCTGAAGCAGCTGCCCCCAGGATCGAGCCTATCATGATGCCGCCTGCGACCGTTTCATCTGTACGGTTCTGCTGGACGAGAACATATGCTGCGGCAAGGATGATCCCTACCCTGATCAGCTGTTCCAGCACCTGTGAAATGGCGGTCGGCTTCATATCCTGATAGCCTTGGAAGTATCCGCGGTAGACTGCCATATAGGGGGCTACCAGCAGGGTAGCCGAAACCACGATCAGTGCGAGCCTTGTGCTCTGCCCGCCCAATACAGCAGCAATTTGTGAAGAAAAGCCGAAGATGAGCAGGAAGCTTGTGATCCCGAACATCAGGGCAAGGATGACCGCTGTTTTATAAATATGGCTGATACGGTCTTCGTCCTGATGGACATTCGCTTCCGAAATCAGCTTTGAAATGGCGATCGGGATGCCTGCCACAGACAGGATCAGGGCGACCATATAGACTGGATACACAAGGCTGAATATACCGAGCACTTCATCCCCGGCAATATTCTGCAGGGGTATCCTGAATATACTTCCCAATATTTTCGATAATAGCGTTGCAGCAGAGAGTATCAAGGTACTTTTGACAAAATTATTGTTCATGTCACTTCTTTGCTTTCTGGCTCATGATTTTCAGAGCGAATCGCGGCAGGGCCAGCATCCTCTTCCAGCGGCTCGGCTGCTTGATCAGCCTGTAAAACCACTCAAGATTGGCCTTCTGCCAGATTTCCGGAGCCCTTTCAACGGTGCCTGCGATGACGTCAAAGCTGCCGCCTACACCAATGAAGACACCTTTTTGGAAACGGTCAATGTTTTCGGCGATCCACTTTTCCTGCCTTGGCACACCAAGGGCCACAAACACAAGATCAGGCTCTGTACGGGCGATTTCGTCCTGGATCTCTGATGAAGACCAATCGAAAAAGCCATTATGTGAGCCGGCAATCTCTATCCCGGGATAGTCCCGGCGGATATTGGCAGCGGCTTTATCCAATGTTTCCTGCTGTGCCCCAAGCAGATAGATCCGGAATTTCTTTTCATTTCCGTGCTCCAGGAGGCTGACCATCGTATCATAGCCTGTCACCCGCTCCGGGAGCGGCCTGCCCAGCATACCGGCCGCTTTCACGACGCCGATGCCGTCGGCTGTCACATAGGTGGCTTTGTCGATCAGCGTTTTGTATTCGGGCTCCTCCACCGCCTTCATGACGATTTCGGGATTGGCTGTGACGACAAAAGCCTTTTCATTTTTCTCTATATCCTGAACCAGTTTTTGCACAAAACCGGCCTGTGTTGCATTTATAAAAGAGACACCTAAAATGTCCACTCGTTCAAAGCTCATCGTTATACTCCTTGTCCGCAAAATATTCTTTACTAATATAACATAAAAGAGAAGTAACACATAGATGCTACTTCTCCTTCAATGCTATTCAGGCAGGCTGTGAGCCCTTATAGGTTTTGCGGCTATTCGGCCAGCTGGACTTCCCTTACGTATTGTCCGAGAGAACCGCTGCCATATACATGGCCAAGTCTGTTTGTGCTGTCATCGGAGACGAGCTGATACCACATGGCTCCGTCCTTCTGCGCCTTCTGCGAATAGATGAACGGCATGCCGACAAGCTTCATTTCGTAGATTTCTGGATTCTCTGTCCCATAGCCGGAACGAACCTTCAAGGAAGGTACCGTATTAACTGCAAGCTTATGGGCGTTCAGATCCCTTTTGCCGAGGAAGCTGTCTGCGCGGTACATGTGGCCGGCAATCCGCTCTCCCCAATATGGGTCTGACGCATACTTTACATTCATTCCGATGCTCTTGTTCCCAAGAACGGCACCATTATAATAGGAGCCTTTTGGTGACTGATAAGATGCTGCAACATACTTAGCAGCCGCTTCGATTGAAGCCTTGAACGAAGGATAAGTGGTCGCGCTGTTATAGGCATCTCCATCATATGCTTTCATTCCATATAAGTTCTTCTTGTCTGTGGCGATCGCACTTGTGCCCCATGCACTCTCATGGATGGCATGTGCCATCAGGTACAGTGCATTGACTTGATATTTCGCTTCCATTTCCTTGAAGTCCTTGCCTGTTCCCGCCAGCGGGCTGACAGGGAACTTCGCTTTATAGGAAGCCGGGAACATCTCGGTCAGGTAACGGTCGATTTCTTCGGCCGTGTAGCTTGTTTCAGAGTGAAGCGGCAGATAATTGAAATACGTATAAGCTTCTCCTGCTTTTGTTCCGCTTGCTGTCGTATAGTTTATGCCATCCCAGCTGTAATACTTCTGGCCCTGTGCCATAAAGGATGGAGCCTTTCCAAGCAATGTATCTGGCGTGAAGGCTTTTGTGATCGGATTATATACAGCATGGTATAGTTCTCCGCCCACATTCTTATAATAAGAGCGGTCAGTCACGAGTGAGCTTGGGATCAGGTTGACATCACCTGGGGCCACATAGCCGATTGTGCTGCCGACCATAATTTTCACAGATTTCTCAGTGGCATCATAATATTTAAATTCTGTACCAGTGCTGACATATGTCCTGCTTATGCCGGACAGGTCTGCATTATCATAAATGACAGTGAACTTATTGGCTGCTGCGCTGCCGTTTTTAATGTAGACAATATTATTCCCCTGCAGGACGACCTGGTTGTCCACTGCGCTGTTTTTCGCACTTTGGAAGCTGTCAAACTCCCTCAGGACGATCGGGCTGCCGTCAGAATTGATCAGGGCCACCTTATATTCAAGGTTCTTCGGCGGGTTGACCGCCTTCAACATCCGGTTCAGCACCGCTGCAGTCTGGCCGCGGGTCGTTTTTGTCAGAGGGCCGAATGTATTGTCGGAGTTTCCTGACATAATCCCTAAAAATAGCAATCTCTGAATGGAATCTTCGAAAATAGGATTGATTTTATCATTATCCTTAAAATTCAGAGCTGCCGGCTGGGAGAAGATCGCTCTTGCCGTAAGGGCACGGTTGATCATAGCAGCCATTTCCTGGCGTGATATATTCTTGTTTGGCAGGAATGTACCGTCTGGATATCCTCCGACTAGACCGGCCTTCACCGCTGAATCTACTGCAGCATAATACCAGTTCTCCGGCTGCACGTCCTTGAACAAAGGCACTGCTGACTGTGCAACAGAAAACTCTGCCGTCTGGGTCGGCTGAAGCTCCAGCGCCCTTACGATCAGTGCGGCAAATTCTGCCCTTGTCACCGTGTTATCAGGCTTATATACACCAGGGCCATAGCCGCCAAGAATGTCCATGGCTATCAGTGTGCGCATATCCTTCTCAAAATAGTGATTTGTAATGTCATCCGCCGCATATGAGCGCGGGACATGGACTAACAGCAAAAAAACAGAAACTACCGCCACAATTATCCGCTTCATCTAAAAACTCCTTTTATTGTTTTCTCCTTACTAATCTAGCAAATTTCTACAAAATTCTCTAGAAAAAATTTGAAACTCTGCCTAGTTTTTAGTAAGGATATGAAGCTTCAAATCCTTTAAAATAGGGAACTATTGATGGGAATACTATAAATATCCCACAAATTACCATGTTTAAAGAGAAGAAATAAGGGAAGTTTTGTATCGTTAAGGAGTTTTACATGCGAGAGGAGATAATCGGACATGCTAAAAAAAATAACCTTAATAGAAATGGTGAAAGCATGAAAAAGCGAAATTTAGACCAAATCCAGCTCGCCAGGGCCTTTGCCATCATTGCCGTCCTGGTTGTCCATACCTCTTCAGAGGGTGTGACAAGGCTTTCGCCTGATTCAGCTCTGTATCCGTTCTATAATTTCTTTAATATTGCCGGAAAACTCGGCACACCGACATTTATCATGCTGAGCAGTTTTATCCTGTTTTATAATTACTTCAACCGTGAGCTTACGATGGATCTGATTAAAAGCTTCTACAAGAAGAGGCTCAAATTCATTCTGATTCCTTACTTTGTCTTCTCTCTTTTATATTTTGGATTGACGTGGCATCTGTACTACGATTTCCCGACGGCTGCCAGTGCGGCTGAAAACTTCCTCTGGAAGCTGTCACTCGGGAAAGCCTATCCGCATCTATACTTTGTGTTTATCAGTGTCCAGCTTTATATCTTATTCCCTTTGCTGATTCTTCTATTCAAGAAATCAGGATTCTTAAGGAAAAATGCTTTTTGGCTGGGGCTTGTAATACAATGGGCATGGGTGTATATCAACCGCGAATATCTGCAGGTTCCATATAAAGGATCTATTTCCCTTTCATATATGTCGTTCTATTTTATCGGTGCCTACCTTGGCATCCACTATGAAGCGATCATAGAAAAAATGAAATCGAAATCGTTCAGGACAGCATTATTTTCCGGACTGTTCAGCGGCTATGCAGTGATGCTTGTCATGTATACAGGGTATATGTATATCCAAAGAACCGGGAAGTTCACCAGCCTGCTTGATCCGCTTCCATCATGGATCACCAGCAACCTGGCTGAGTTCACCTGGGCAACACACGCATTATTTGCAGGACTTGTCCTGTTCTTCCTTGCCCACCTGTTCAACGAAAGATTTTCTGTCAAAACAAGGGCTGTATTTATGGAAATCGGGGCCACTTCTTTTGGCATCTACCTTGTTCACCCGATGCTCCTGATCCTGTTCCGGGATCTTGTTCCGAACGGCTCGCCGATCGTCTTTACTTTATGGCAGATCGCAACCTTCTTCGGCATTGCTATCATCAGCTGGGCAATCGTAAGGCTTGCCTATAAAGCCGTTCCTGCGTACTGGATTCTCTTTGGAAAGCTGTCTCCGTTCTTCCAGCTTCCTAAAAAGGAAAAAACAAGACTGTTCTCGAGCTACCGTGATGACAGCACCCTTGCTTATTCGCATTATCCTAATAAGAGAAAGAACGACTGATAAAGAAAAGCCAAAAGGCAGCTGCCTTTTGGCTTTTTCTATTAGTTCAAGGTCAGTACATCAATGGCTAATGGAAGGGCTGCACCGCCGCTGTGCATAATTTCAAGCTCAATGCTGTCCTTCGGCCCTGTCACGGTATAGTCGATTACATTGGCCACCTCAACAGCAGGCTTGATGGATGGAACCATATACACCTTGCCGTTGACCTTGATGGCGCCATCATATTTGCCGCCGCGGGCGCTCAGCCTTACTCTTACCGTTTTCGCTTCGCCCGTATCGTTGATAATCGGAACGGATACCTTATAAACAGCACCGTAATGGCCGGAGTTTTTCATTACTTCCTTTTCCGGGCTCCCTATTGAAGCTTCTGCAGACAAGAGGTTATCTGTATCGCCATTAGATATGCTGTAGGCAATCTCAGGGCTTCCTGCCTGATATGCCGGCAGGGCTGCAGTCAGCTCAGCGCTTTTCCAGACTCCGCGCGGATGGGAATTGATTTTATCCGTCGGGACCGGCGCGTCCTTGATGCTTGTCAGGTCTCCTTCATTCTGAGTCAGCACGACGCGGATCTTGTAGGAAGCATTCCCACCGGCAGAGTTTCTGACCGTAAAGTCCTTGAGGAAGCCGATCAGGTATTTGCTGTCTACGCTGAATGAGTTGATGAGAGCTGTCTCACCCGGCTTTACAGTAGGATATTGCATGCTGATCTGTGAAAGCTTGTCGCTCAGCACTGCCTCTGCCAGCGGAAGGCCGACATCAAGGTTTGCCCAGCCATTGGCGCTTGCACGGTCAATACCTTCGATGTCTGTTACTTCAAGGCTGTTTGTTTGCGAGAGGTTTTCAATCGTGATCCCAAGCTTGGCACGTTTCCCAAGATCATTGACATGCCAGCCGTATACCCTGTGATCTGTCTTGGCATCAGAGGTGTTCACCTCATCTTCCCAGAGCGTTACATTATCATATTGGACAGTATATTTATTAAGGTTTTCCGGATTGTCACTGATCATCAGCCTTCTGTTACCGCTGAATTCAGCACCTGGTATATTGACCGGTTTGATGATCGGCGTCTGCTCGATATTCAGGAATTCACTTCTCAGCTTTGTCCGATTGATGAGCAGCCTGATTTCTGAAAGCCCCGGTGATACCTGGATGGATCCCCCGAAAAGGTCAGTGATCAGCCTGACAGGCACATATACTGCTCCACCCTCACGGATCGGCATATCATTGAGCTGAACTGAGCTGCCATTTACCATGCCATAGTTTTTGCCGACTGACATTTTGACGCTGATGCCTTCCATGTCCAGGTATAAATCATCCCTGTATTCTTCATAAGAAATATCGCTTCCCATGAAAGGGACGAACTGTTTCAGGGGAACATAAACTTTGTTATTTTTATTGATGACTGGAAGGTCCATTTCTACCTTCTGGTTATTTAAATAAAGAGGGATTCCCTTTTCCACCGGTTCTGGATCAGGCTTTGGAGCCGGAGGCTTTACAGGGCTTCCGCTAGATGTAATCGCAACGCTGCGGGAGCTGCTGTTCCAGTTGACATATCCCTGGTAGTTTTCGCTGATGAAACGGAGCGGAACAAGGGCGCGCCCATTGATGATGGCTGCCGGGACATCCAGCATGGTGGCATTCCCGTCTACGAGGGCTCTCTTTGAATCTACTTTGAGCTCGATGGTCTGGCCATCGCGCCAGGCTCTGATCATTTTTGTGCTGTTGTCATAATCGATTGCTGCACCAAATTCCTCGAATAATGCCCTGAACGGCACAAGCACCCTGCCGCTTTTGATGACTGGCTTGACGTCAAAGCCAATTTTGTTTCCATCGACTGTTACTGTGATCGGTTTTGCGGCTGCCTCTGCTTGTCCTGCGGATCCAAAGGCGCTGAGTGCCAAACCTGCGGCTAATAGCATTGAAACTGTTTTTCTGCCAAACTTATACACTTTGTACCTCCATTGATATGTAAGTATATCTTGATTGCTGATCAAGAAAAAAGAGGGTGTATTGCTGTTCCCAGGCCCGCCTTTTTCCTTAAAACTCAAGAACTACTTTATTTTACCATTAATTCTATTATTATTTCAAAATATAGGAAGATTAATGTTGGGAAATATTAGAAATTTAGTATCTAATTTATTTTTAGTCTAGTCTGCTGATACTTTTAAAAATCTTTTTACAGCCCCATATGGGGCTGTTGATTTCCGTTCCAGGCACTTCGCTTTCCGTGGGGCGGCGCTGAGCCTCCTCACGCTTACGCGCTGCGGGGTCTCAGCCCTGCCGCTATTTCCCACAGGAGTCTTCGTGCCTTCCACTGCAATCAACAGGGCTTTGAACGGTTTTAGATGGCTTTATGGGGAAAAGCTTTTAGGTTAGCTTTTTGATTATGATTTTCTCTGTAAATCATAATTTTAGTCGCTATGGTTAGTTGTTATTTGGCTTGCGAAGGGGGCTGTTGATTTCCGTTACAGGCACTTCGCTTTCCGCGGGGTGGCGCTGAGCTTCCTCGTCGCTGTCGCTCCTGCGGGATCTCAGCTTTGCCACTGCAATCCCGCAGGAGTCTTCGTGCCTTCCACTGCAATCAACAGGGCTTTGAAGGTTGTTGGGCGGTTTTATGGGGAGAATCTTTTAGGTTAGTTCTATGAATGACTTTTATAATCATACAGAAAAACGCTCAGAGCTGAAGAACTCTGAGCGTTCCTTATCTATCATCATCATTAGTTGAATATCGCAGTAATTACCGTTTCTTTAGAAAACTAAAATATACTGTGAAAAGTATGGTCACTAGGATTGCATAGAACCACACCGAGCGATGCCAGACGTTTTTTAATTCCTGCCAAAAGCTCATACCTCCCTGTTCGGGAGGCAAAAGGGAGTATAAGGATACTTCAATATAAAACATGGCTAGGAAGAACAGGAATAATGGGAGAAATAGGGTCCATATTAAGAGTTTGAATTTCAAAGGGCCACCTTCTTTATTTTGTTTATACCTGCTATAAACAGAAAAGTTCTTTGAAATATCTTAGCATGGTATCTCCTGATTTCCCTGATTAAACCAAAAGCCTTGTTCTAGTTATTGATAGTTTCAGTACTTTGTTGATTGGCATTTTCGTCTGCCGTGTCGGATGCTGCATTGTCCTCGGTTTCAGGTGTTGGTTCTTCAGACTGCTGTGCCTCCTGATTTTCGGGAGCTGTTTCGCTTTCTTCTGCTGCAGGCTGCTCTTGAGCTGCTGACTGCTCAGGTGTGTTTTCTGCAGGCTGCTTTTGCAGGACAGCTGCGAGTATGCTGGCGAATTCGGCTCTAGTGATTGGGGCATCCGGCCTGAAGGTGTTGTCTGGGTAGCCTTCTGCCAGTCCGTTGGAAACGATGGCTTGAATTGCTTCATAGCCCCAGTGATCTTTCTTTACATCCGGGAATTCAGCGGTGCTGCTGCTTTCAAGGTCAAAGGCATTCATAATTACTGATGCCATTTCTGCTCTTGTCAGGCTTCTTGACGGATAGAAGTAACCGTTTGGGTTGCCCTTCATTATTCCATTAGCCGTTATTCCTGCTATAGAATCATAATAATAGTGGCTTTCTGGGACATCCGGGAAAGATGGAGCTGTTATTTCTTCCTGGAGCGGAAGTGCACGTTCCAGCAGGGCGGCTGATTCAGCTCTGGTGATCTGCTCTGATACCCCAAAGCTGCCGTCTGCACGGCCGTTCGTAATTCCCTGATCCTTCAGATATCCGACAGCATCCTGTGCCCAGTGCCCGTCTGTATCAGTAAATTTGTTCGTATAAGCCACTGTGATAGACACTGCCTGGCTTTCATTTCCTGCTCTATCAATCGCTGCTGCGGTTAAAACGGCTTTTGCCTTTTGGACAGGAATCGTGACCGTAAAGCGTCCATCTGCGCCAGCCTTTGATTCACCAATTACATGCCCTTCCCTGGCAATGATGACCCGGCTGCCGGGTTCACTAGTGCCTGACACGCTTTGTGAGATATCGCTGACAGGATTGACCACAGGACTCTCAGGCGCCACTGTATCTTCCTCGGCAGGCGGGGAAGAAATAAGAGCTGTCTGGGATGCCTGATGCCAGCTTACCTTCGCGCCGAGTGCTTCTGAAACGAAACGGAGTGGAATCAGCGTGTAGTTGTTGATGATCTTCGGCGGGACATCAAGCGTGCTGGCCTCTCCGTTGATATAAGCAGTTTTTGACCCTGCCTTTAGCACAATGGCGGCAGAGCTGCTTTTTGCAGTGATTGTCCTGGTTGCCTGATCCCATTTCACTTCTGCACCCAGCTTTTCAAATACGCCTCTGACTGGAACCATTGTACGCCCATCGATTGAGAGGGCCGGCTGTTCCAGATCAATAAGGTTTCCGTCAATCTTTACGCGCACTTCCTGCGGTTTTGGCTCTCCGCCCCGCGCAAGATACAATTTATAGCCCTCACTGGCGGCATAAAGGCCGACGTACTTATTTTCTGTCCAGATGCTGCTGAACTGGCTTAGCGCTACATGGGAATTCCCTGAATAGGTGCCAAGCTCAGGGGTAAATCCAGGCCGGCCGAATTTCTCTACAAACCAGTCTGTATAGCCTCCCCCGGATGGATTGGAAACGGCTGGAACGAGACTGTAGCCTGTCAGCTGCCCAAGCTTTTTGGCGTGGGTCTGGTCGCGTGTATAGATTTTTCCTGTCTGATTAAAGTACCAGTACAGAATTTCTCCGCTCGTATGATAGGCAATGGCCATTTCAGGGTCGATTTCCTTTGTGAAGCTGACCATCGCTTTTGTCTCTGATGCCTGTTCAGGGGCTGACCCTTTATAATTGCTCCACCTTGGAGCTGGGAAGTTGCCGTGAATATTGGCCCAGTCGGCATCATACTGCCTGTTCAGGTCGACTCCTTTTGCATTGGCCTTCCATTTCTTAAAGCTTGTGCTTCCTTCATTCATCTTTATAAGAGAGCTATGTACACTTGATGGGAATTTGCTGAGCCCGTACTGCTGGAGCGTCACTCCGTCAGGATTCACCATCGGCACAAACCAGATGGTGGTCTCATCCAATGTCTTCCGGACATTATAACCGCCAAACGTCTGGTTCCCCCTGTACATCTGGGCATATTGCTCCAGCATATGCATATTCAGATTGGTTGAAATCCATTCGCGGGCATGATGGGATCCGTTTATGAAAACAGTTGCGTTTCCGGTCCCAAGCGACACCGCATAAATGGTTCTTCCGTACTCACTTTTCCCTATGCTTTTGTACTTGATGATGTCCGGGTATTTGGCAGCGAGTGCTTTTATATCCCTCGCCATCATCTCATATGTATACGTCTGCTTCGGATTTACTATATCTGCAGCAGATCCTTCCGATGGCTGAAAAAGAATAAGAGAAACCGCCATCATAATTCCTATTAAAAGCTTTCTGGTTGTCACAAAATCCCTCCTTGTTTATACTCCCTCCTATTATACTGAAAAATTAGCAGAAATTAATCTGCCTAATAGGATAGGAGTTTAGAAGCCTGAATAGGACACTTTATCCTATAGAGGTATATATAACCAAATCAGTCTCTAAAACTAGTAAATTGTAATATAATTGTAATGCTCATGTGATGCCCCTGTTAAGAAAAATTTACTATAATAGGTTTAATTCAACACAACAGGGGGAAAACAACTATGTTAAAAAGAATTCTTACTGTCCTCGGCCTTGCGTTTTTGATTGCCAATGTAGTTCCTGCCACTGGAGAAGCAGCATCTTATCACACGAAAGCGATTAATGTTGCGAAGAATAATTTAGGGATTCCCTATAAGTGGGGCGGCATTACCAAAAGCGGCTTTGACTGCTCAGGACTCGTCAAGTATTCCTATAACATAGCCGGAAGGACTCTTCCGCGGACCGCTTCTGATATGTACAAAAAAGGGACAAAGGTCAGCGCGCTGTCTCCTGGAGATCTGATGTTCTTCGCACCTTACAAAGGCGCCAACCCTACCCATGTTTCCATCTATATGGGCAGCGGCAAGATGATCCATGCTGCTTCATCCAGAGGTGTTTCAGTTTCTTATACCAATAATACATATTGGCAGCCGAAATTCATCGGCGCCAAGAGGATCTGATAGAAAGGGAGAAGATGCCATCTTCTCCCTTTTATTTTTCTGTTTTTGCTTCCTCGAATTTGGCCTTCAGCATGTCCCGGGTGCTTTCGTAGCGTTCCCAGTCTGCGTGCTCTATTTTCAGTTCCGGAATCTCATACGGGCCAAGACTCCAATCATTCTCCGGATGCTTTACACTTCTGACTCCCATTACGACAATATTAAATCTGCTGTCTTTAGGCAAGGATTCTGCAAGAAAGCGCCTGACTGTTTCTAAATCTTCAGGAAGCATCGGATCATCCTGATGGAACCTCTGTTTCTTATACGACACATAAGCCGTATAAGGATGACACTCCCCTCCGCCATGCGAGAATGCCTGGCCGCACTCAAGCCAATTATCCTCATAAACTGAATCAAAACGGAAACGCCCATTTTCGATTTTTTCCGCTTCCTTTATAAGCCCGTCACTTAGGTAGGCATTTTTAAAATGGTGATCCTCCCTTAGTTTCTCCCAAAGCCACGCTTCAGAATCCATTTCTGCCAGGTCCTCTAATCGCAAAGTAATAGATTCAGTAATCCCGTTTTTCCTTTTTGTTTCCGTATAACTGACATCCAGAGCTCTGACAGGGATCCCCGTTTTCTTCAGCAGCTGAAGAAGCTTATATAAATGATCGAACTCTTCCTTCTTGAAGGTATGGTAATCGAGCTCTCCCTTGCGCGAAAAAGAAATATTATAGACCCCTGCAGCCTCGCGGAGATACTCTACATAATTCCCGTACAAGGGTGCCTGAAAGCCTGCCTCCTTGATTTCAGGCAGATACGGTTTCAGCTTTTTATATTGTTCATACACATCCAGCCCTCTGGCATAGGTGTCCCCTGTAACCTTCCCATCGTTCACGAATACATCGAACTTGATATTTTTATTTCCTTTAACGGCAACCTCATGGGTGAGGTCTCCCATATTGCCCATATTCCAGCCTTCTTCGTAGACTATGTCCACTTCAATCCCATACTTTTCATCAAAATAGCGGGCAAGTTTATTTTCTGTGCTGTTATACCAAAAATATAAAGCTGCCGCAGCTGCCAGGACCATAATCACTAAAAGCCCTGCACCTGCCATTCTTAGAAATTTCCTTAACAATTTGTTCCTCTCCTTATAAAGCATCAGAATCCATTATATAGAAAACATCCCATTTTAATAGCAGCACTCCTCATTAACCATTATTTACCTGAGGAAAATATTAGTTATCTTGTTATATAATCTCTAGGAATCTATTTGAAAAGGGGAAAAAAAGCAGTGAAGAAAGTAAGTTTCAGCTTTGCGGCCATATTGGCCCTGTTTATTTTTACAGCCTCAGTGGCATCCGCCCATCCTGGCAGACTCGATGCAAACGGAGGACATAATTGTTCGAGTTCTGCGAAAGCAAAAGGTTTGTGCACCGGTTATCACTATCATAATGCGGACGGATCTGTCCGTTATACAAAGCCATCAACAACAGTTTCCGCTCCAAAAACAGTTAAGCCTGCAGCTTTGACTGTCTATATCAACGGGGCCAAGCAAACCTATGATCAGCCTCCGGTTGTCGATAATGGCCGTGCGCTCGTTCCGCTGCGCGGAATTTTCGAAAGTCTCGGGGCAACCGTGAATTGGAATGCGAGCTCAAAAACTGTTACTGCCACTAAGACCGGCATCAACATGTCATTGAAAATCGGTTCAAAATCACCAGTTGTCAATGGAAAAACCAAATCAATCGACGTCCCTGCCAAGGTTGTAAACGGAAGAACGCTCGTGCCGCTTCGCTTTGTCAGTGAAACTCTTGGTGCAGGCGTTTCTTATGATGCTTCTGCCCGCACAATTAAAATTACGAAATAAGAGCCAATTTGTCTGCCGGATTTCCCCGGCAGCTTTTTTTTGCGCATTTTTTTAAAAATATTCTATTTAATGGGTTTAGTTCATAGTTTAGGAGAGAAGAACTAGATTAAGAGTGTATGATAATCGGGAGGGTCAATTTCAATGAAAAAAAATACTGCATGGCTTGCCGCTGTTCTGTCTCTAATGCTCCTTTTCCCCCTGCAGGGCAAAGCAAGCGATATTGAGTATGTATTCAAAGACTTAAAGAATCATTGGGGCAGCCATTATGTCGAGCATGGGTATGCCCTTGGATTTTTAAATGGGTACCCGGATGGCATGTTTAAGCCGGGGATGAATGTAACAAAAGCACAGTTTGTCAAAATGATTGTGGCAGCAAAGGGATATTCACTGAAGATGCCGGCGTCTCCTTCTTACTCTGATGTCCGTTCGTCTGACTGGTACTACCCTTATATAGAAACGGCTCTGTCACAGCAGCTTATCCCGTCACCGGAGGAAAAGGCGGGTTATCAGCCGAATGCCAGCATTACCAGGGAAGAGATCGCGGCCATTTCCGCAAAAGCGCTATCACTGGAGCCGCTGGATAAGGATGTCTTTAAGGACAGCCAGGATATGTCTGATAGCGGCTATGCTGCAGCGCTCGCCCAGGCAGGGGTTGTCAATGGATACCCGGATGGCACCTTCAGGCCAAAGAAATCATTAACACGCGCAGAAGCTGCGGCAATCATCTCCAAGCTTGTTACATACAGCAGCAGCGAAGCCTTTTTTATAAAAAAGACCGCTGACAGCGTCAATGCGTATTCAAGGATTATTAATCAATATAGCTATGGAGATCCTTTCTCACGATTCAGCAGACAATTTGAAGACTATTTCACCAAAGCATATATTAAGGACAGCATTGAACCTCATTACAAGCGGGCCTTTGGCACAGACTGGCTGCTTGTGGAGCGCGTACACTACAATGAGCTCCTGACCCGCTTTAAAATAGTAAGCCAGACCAATGAGAAGACGGTGATTGAAACATTCAGAGCTTCCAATGAGATGACTCCAGGAGGCAAGTATACAGTTACCTTTGAAAAGTCAGGCGGCAAATGGCTGTTTGCGGGAGGAACATTCAAGGAAGGCCTGGACCTCCAGCTCAGCCGCCAGGAAGCTGTTTCCTTTGTTGAGCTCTACTACTCCAGGCGCTACCTGAACCCGTCCGCTTCCTTTGAAAAAGAAGGCACAGACCGTCTTGGCAATTATTATCAGTTCCGTGTTACTGGACATAAACTGGATGAAAAGCTTCGCATCTATAAGGATGATGCTTATATCGACAACTATTATATGTACAACAACTGATTTATTTGCCTGGCTGCAGGCATCCCGCCGTAACCTTTCCGGCTGGCATTCGTCTATTCTGTAAAATCCATTGATGCAAAAGAGTGAGGATCTTCAGTGATCCTCACTCTTTGCCTTTACTCCGACAGCCGCTGGATCGTCTTCGCCAGAAGCAGCGTCCTTTCCGCAAGCGTCGGAATTTCTACATATTCACTTTCACTGTGGGCATTGCCGCCGACAGGCCCGAGCCCATCCACTGTCGCAACGCCGTTCGCAGAGGTAAAGCTTGCGTCCGAGCCGCCGCCTGTCGCTGTATCTGAAACCTCTAGGCCCATTTCCTTGCCGACCTCCTGGATGACATGAAGAAGCGATTCGTTCTGCTCATTCTTCTCCATCGGCGGGCGGCTGATCCTTCCCTTGACCTCCACCCTCGTGCCAGGCACGTCGGTGTGGGAGCAGATTTCCTCGATCTTTTCCTGAAGAAATCTCGCCTGCTCCATATCGGTGATGCGGATGTCCACATGAGCGACCGCGCTTGGCGATACCGTGTTAACGGCCGAACCGCCTTCGATCAGCCCGACATTGACGCTGATCCCCTTTTCATAATCGTTCAGCTCGTGAAGCTGGATGATCTTGTGGGCCAGCTCCTCGATCGCGCTGCGCCCCTTTTCGGGCTCAATTCCCGAATGGGCAGCCCGCCCTTTGACGATCACTTTATAGCGGCCGCCTCCCCTCCGTGAGGAAACGAGCGATCCGTCCTTCCTCGCAGGCTCCATGATCAGGGCATATTCCTTGCCTGCAGCCTGCCCGATGATCAGCTTCTTGGATGCCGGCGAGCCGATTTCCTCATCTGTGTTCAGCACGATCAGGACATTTTCATATCCCTTTGTCCCGCTCGCAATCAATGCCTTCAAGGCGTATAAAAGCTCAGCCTGGCTGGATTTCATGTCTGCCACACCGGGCCCCAGCGCCCTTGTCCCCTCAATCCTGAACGGCCTTTTGGCTGCTGTTCCATCAGGGAATACCGTATCCATATGGGCAACAAGGATGATTTTCGGATCAATGGCATTTTTATGCCTGATGATCAGATTATTGCCATACTGCTCCTGTTCGTCGACCTGGACCAGGAACCCGAGCCTTTCGTACTCTTCCTTCAGGATAGAGCCTACTCTATCTACCCCCTCTTTATTGTGGGAGCCGCTGTCGATATTGACGAGCCTTTCGATCAGCTCCAGCATTTCCCCTTGCCTGCTTCGTATAAAAACCTCCACTTTTTACCCCTCCATAAAAATGAGCCCCAATTAAGCACTTTTGTTATGTATCGATTATACCTTACTATTTTGTTTATGTTTCACAATTGGAGAATGTTAACAGGATAAATTTGTCCGGTGATATTTTTCCTCTCTGGCGAATATCTTTTTATAACTTGTCTAAAAGGAGGCCGGGCGCGATGAAAAAACGCAGCAAATTCCCCATTAAGCTCATCGTGATTCTCATTGTCTGTACAGCCCTCTTTTTCCTTATCCGGCTCGTCCTGCCTTCCGCAGAAAAGAGGGCCATCAGTACGGTGGATGAGTTTTATACATACGAGCAGAAAGGCGATTTTTCAGCCTCCTGGGAGCTTTTCCATCCGGAAATGAAAAAGAAGTTTGACAAAGGCCCCTATATCCAGGATCGGGCCCACGTCTTTTTGAACCATTTTGGGGTCAATACCTTTTCCTATGAGCTTGGCAAAGCCGAAAAGCTTGAGAACTGGAGGATGGCTGATGGCGGGGAAACCTTTCCGAAGGTTTATAAAGTCACGGTTACCCAGACCTACAAAGGGAAATACGGAAATTTCAATTTAGTGCAGGATGTGTTTGCGGCTGAGATGGAGGATGGGTGGCGGATTCTTTGGGATTATAAGCAGAAGCCCTGATCCAAAGAGAATCAGGGCATTCTTTTATAGATTGGCAAGCCTGTGAAGCATGGTGACCAGATGGGCGCGGGACATGGCAGCATCAGGCTTATAGGATTGAAGCGTTTTGTCTGCCTTGCCATCTTTCCCCGGGTAGCCATTGATGATACCCTCTTCATAAAGCCAGGCCACTGCCTCCGCTGTGGTCAGATCTTTTTTCGCATAGCTCCTTGCAAGGAGGACGGCTGCATCTCCCCGCGACAATGCAGCGTTTGGCTTTGCCCCGACAGGAAGCTTGTATTCTTTGGCAAGTGCATATACATTACTCTGGGATTCATCCTTGAACGCAGAACCAAGCTTATGGCGGAAGAATACCTTCAGATACTCGGTCTCCTTGATCGCTGCATTTGGCTTGAGGAGATGGTTGTAGCCCTGGATGATCCCCTCGCCGACTGCCCAGCGGAATGCTTCGGACCAGTACTGGTTATCCCTATAATCCCTGTAATCTGTCAAATCTGCGCCAAGCCCGCCTGTCTTGATCCACTTGGCCACATCTGAAATAAAGCTTTGCGGCACATTGCCCGGCGTCAAATATTCCGTTGCGCCGTCCGGGATGCCCCCATAGTTGCCCAGCATATGGAACATGTCCGGATAGAGCTTATAATCGACATCTTCTCTGTCCGCAAGCGCTTTTTTCCATTCATCAAGCTCAGAGGCAGGCACCTGGATATCCTTTCCTCCCTGAAGCAGCAGCATCGGAACATCCTGCTTTTCGGCAAGCTCTGTCGGCTCATAATCACGGAGGTCAAACCACCAATAAGGATTCTGAAGCTTAAAGGAAGCCGGGATATTGTCCTTGCTGTAGTCAGGATTGTTTAAAATCGTGAACTGCTCCTGATAGAGTGCGAGATTGGCTTTCACTGCCTGCAGCTGCTCAGCCGGGGCATTCATTTTTTCCGCACGCTTTACCGCTTCCTCCATCTGCCATAGGAGCAGGTCCTGGAACTTGCCTGCCGGTCCTGCCACCCCGATGGCCCCTTTGATGTTATCTTGTTTGTCATTCTCAAGAATGAGCGGGAGAGCAAAGCCGCCCTGACTGTGGCCCAGAACGAATATCTGATCATGATCAATTTCCTTTTCTGCTAAAAGCCGCCCAACGGCAAGGTTCGCGTCCTCCACTGTTTCTTCCTGGATGGAGAAGTCCGGGGTCAAGCTTGATTTAAGCGGATGGACCCTTGTCCTTTTATCATAGCGGAGCACGGCGATCCCCTCATTGGCAAGGCCGACGGCAATATCCCGGAAAGGCTTATAGGAATAGGCCTTTTCATCCCGGTCATTGCTTCCCGACCCATGAACAAGGACAACCGCCGGGAATGGCCCCTCCCCCTTCGGAACCGTCAGCACTCCTGGAAGCGCAAATTCACCTTCCCCGATGACCATCTGCTTTTCTGAATAATTTTCAGGGTGGAGATAATCCGGTTCTGTAAAAGAGACTCCCGGCATAACAGGGTCAAAGAAGAATTCATCGACCTTTCCTTCTTCGTTCAATCTTAAAATCAGCTCGTATGCACCGTTCTCGGCTGTCATCATAAAAATCGCTTTCGTATGTACCCCGTCTTCCTCAAGCCTCTTAAACTCTGATTTCTGGACCTTCCCAAGCGGTGCAGTAAGCCCTGACCAGAAATAAGGCAGAAGCTCCTTAGTGACATATTTCTGCAGCTGGCTGCTCAGCATCGGATAAGCCTCTTCCCACTTTTCCGCCCCTGCGTGCCTGACAAACTCAGCCGCAGCTTTCTCATAGTCAGCCTGTGCCTGCTGCTCCTGTGCCTGGACCATCTTCACCATTCCCGGAAATCCGGCTGCCAGCCCGCTGATGCCAAGGCTCCCTGCCAGCACCAGCTTCCCGGCCGATTTCAGCATTTTATTTTCCATTGTATTCCCCTCCTAAACTGTTTTTCTATTTCTTATACGAATGAGAGTAGGATAAAGTTCAAACATTTTTAATTTTTGTAAAATTAATAGATTTTGTGTTTTATATTATTTCCCGCATCTATTTTTCTTCAATTTCTTAAGAAAATTTTCAAATCCGCACTATTTTTTGATGGAAAACGAAATTTTCCCTGATTCGCACACAATTTATTTCCCAACTATGCTGAACTTACCCGGGAATACCTGGCAGGCGCGCCGCCCGATAGGATCTTTTTTTATGGAAAGCTTTGAAATGCTTGCAGAACAATACCAGCCGATGATACGGAAGATTATCCGCACACTATCCATTTATAAAAATGAAGATGAATTCCTGCAGATCGGCCTGATTGCCCTTTGGGAGGCATATGAAAATTTCCAGCCGGAAAAAGGCGAGTTCACCAATTTTGCCTACACCACCATCAAAGGCAAGTTCCTGACAGAAATGACCCGGACCAATAGAGAAGAAGAACAGAAGGTTTATGCAAAGGAAGAATTCTGGGAAACGATCGAGGATGCCCAGTCTGAAGTGCCGTTCGAGAAAAAACTGATCCTCTCTTACTGCGGGAAGCTGACAGAAAATCAGACAAAATGGGTGCTATACACAGTGCTGGAGGATCTGACAGTCCCGGAAATTGCCGCAAGGGAAAAGGTTTCTTTATCTGCCGTCAAAGCATGGCGCAAAGGTGCTAAGGAGAGACTGAAAGGAAGCTTGTAAATCTTTGGTTGAACCGTAACCTTTCTGTAACCATTTTTAACCACTATATAACTACTTCACAAAGCTTGCAGCGTATAGTAGAGCTATACCAAGGAAAAAAAGAGGGATTCTTATGAAAAAGAAAATTGCCGTATTAACAAGTTCTATCGCCTTATTTTCTATGCTTGCGGGTGCAGGGTACGCTGCTGAACGGAGTCACGGCATGATAGCCGAAACCTCCTTACAAAGTGTACAAAAAGCTGACAGCACAAACCTTCAGATCAAACTGCTGGAGGAAGCAATGGCCCCCGTATCAGCAAAGGATGCCGCCGGCAAATGGAGCAAGGCTCTTGCAAACCGCAATGGTGCTGCACAAAATGCGCTGTTCGCACCGGCACTGAAGGAAAAGTACAAAAGCTATTTCGAGGCATACGGCTGGGTAACGGGCGGTTCGAGCCCCTGGGTGAACTCTTATAAAGTAACGAAAGAGAAAAAACTCAGCAGCACAGCCTTTGAATATACCATCAACTTCTCACTGGTCAGCTCTTCAGGCAAGCACGGCAGCGAAAATGCCATTGTCACAGTTAAAAAATCAGGCAGTACGTGGCTGATCGAAAAGGTTTATATGAAGCCCGATTCTATCATCGGCAGTTTAACACCGTACACCCCAGAGCCGGTCTTCACCTACCGGGCAGCAGAGTACGCGTTCTCTATCCCGCAATCTTGGGATATGAAATATACAGCAGCTGAAAAAGACGGAAGTCTTGTCTTCAGCTATAAGCCGGCCAACAATAAAATCAGCAGCCGGACACTTTTCAGCATTGAAAAAATCAAGCTGGCCACCTGGAATAAAGATGGCTATGAGGATGGGCTCCATAAAAAGCTTGGCGAGAAAAACGGCTTTGTATATGCTATGCTTCCTTCCAGCGAAAACCAGTACAGCGACATGCCGGACAGCATCGAATACAAGGAATATCACCAGATGTCCCTCCAGCTCAAAGCTGTCCGCGGCTCTTTCATGTTCATCAACTAACCACCGGATCCACATTTTTAATCATATATTTGAAGTGATGGATTAATCATCGTTTCACCCCATTTTTGAAGCCCGGCAAGCTGACTGGCACCAGCACGCCCGGCTCTTTTTTTTTGATGGTGGCAGGCACCGCAAACAAAAAACAGCCGCCAATAACAGCGGCTGTCTCATTTATCGTCCATCCCGGATCTGCATTGCCTTTTCCGGATAATCCGTCATGATGGTGTCCACCCCGAGGTCAAGCAGCTCACGCATCTGTTCTTCTTTATTGATCGTAAACACGCGAACAGGAAACTCATTCCGTTCCGCTTCCCTGCTTGCCTCTGCATAGGCAACTGGCGCATAGACGTGCAGTGCTGATGCACCGATTCCTGCAGCATACTTCCACGGCTCATACAGCACCTCCATGAACAGGATGGCCGTCTCAATTTCAGGATCCAGCTGATGAACTCTCTTGAGGCTGTAATGATTAAAGGATGAAATGATCGCATTGGATTTATATTCATATTTCTCAAGCGCCTCAAGCACCTTTTCCTCGATGCCCTCATATGGAATCACATCGCTCTTGATTTCCACGTTCAGCTTGATGCCCGTGCCCTGCAGCAGCTCAAGCACCTCGGCAAGCACAGGAATCTTAGCTCCGGCAAA
Source organism: Bacillus infantis (assembly GCF_020171945.1). Lineage (GTDB taxonomy): Bacteria > Bacillota > Bacilli > Bacillales > Cytobacillaceae > Bacillus_AB > Bacillus_AB infantis_A. The sequence goes on from NZ_JAIVAP010000017.1 coordinate 75,780, forward strand.
CTCTTCCCTGAACCAGGAACCTGCATCCAGCTTCTTAAGTTCTTCAAGTGTCATATCCCTGGCATTTCCCTTGCCATTTGTCGTCCTGTCGACCTTCTCATCATGGATGACAATCAGCTCGCCGTCCCTGGACAGGTGGACATCCAGTTCAATGCCGTCGACCCCGAGCCTCACAGCTTCTTCAAAGGCAGCTATGGTATTTTCCGGATGTGTGCCCTTGCTGCCGCGGTGGGCGTAGATTTTAGTGTGTTTCATACTGTGCACCTCTTTTCACTCTAATTAAAAGGGAGCAGCCCCTCTATTATTTATAGCATATCAGCTATAAATGTAGGGTGCTGCCCCGCCGTTTTATTTCTTTGTTTTATTTGCAATTTCGATTGCCCTGTCTGTTCCTTCTGCCGCTTGGTCAAGCGCTTCCTGCGGGGCTGTGCCCTGATACAGATTTTCAAGGGCCGTTACTACCTGCTGGCGCGATTCCGGGAATACTGAAATCAGTGCACCCTGTGTCGCAACAGATGGTTTTGTCTGCTGAAGCTGATCGACTGTCACCTTGAACTGCGGATACTTTTCCCATTCCTGCTTAACGATATCTTCCTCATATGCTGCCGGGTTGATTGCAAAATAGCCTGTTCCGATATGCCATTTCGCCTGTGCTTCAGGTGAAGCCAGGTATTTCATGAACTCCCAGCCTGCTTCCTGCTGTTTTTCAGCAATGCCTTTAGACATCCAGAGTGACGCTCCGCCAATCGCAACACCTTGTCTTTCCACTTCATCCGGATATGGGATGAAAGCTACCCCTACATCAAATGGGGAGTTATTGATGGCTGCAGAGACGCCTGCAGAGGAATCCATATACATAGCCACTTTTCCTGTCTGGAATGCTGCGCGGATATCATCCCAATTGGTGCCGTAGTTGCCGAATGTGCCGGCCTTATTCATTTCATCAAGGAAGTTGAAAACCCTCAATCCCTCTTCCCCATTGAACACAGACTTTGTCGCATCGCCCGCACGGCCATTCTCTTCATTTACATAAAGCCCGCCTTGTGTTGCAACCAGCTGTTCAAAGAACCAGCCGTAAGTAAGCATTGAGAACCCGTAGCGCTCCCCTTTTTTAGTCAGTTTTTCTGCCGCTGCCTTCACTTCATTAAAGGTTTCTGGAGCTTTTTCAGGATCAAGGCCAGCTTCTTTAAAAGCATCCTTGTTATAGATCATGACCGGTGTTGAAGAGTTGAACGGCATGGAATACAGCTTATCGTCCACCGTGTAATAATTGAGGATGTTTTCCTCCAGCTGTGAGACATCATAATTATCTTTATCAATGAATGTCTGCATTGGCTCAATAAAGCCGCTGTCAATCATATACTTCGTTCCTACTTCAAAAACCTGTGTAATCGCTGGTGCATCTTTAGTTCCCCCGACACTGCGGAGCTTTGTGAGCAGCTCCTCATAAGAGCCCTGGAATTCTGCTTTCACTGAATATTTATCCTGGGAACTGTTAAAGTCTGCGACAATGCTGTCCAATGTTTCCTGTCCTGCACCTGACATGGCATGCCAGAAGGTGATTTCTGTCTTGCCGTCCTCAGTCTCTCCTCCGGAACCGCTGCCGCCGCTGCTGCTTCCTTCTCCGGAAGAGCTTTCATTGTTCGAGCACGCTGACATAAGCAGCAAACTGAAAATCGCTGTAAACATAAAGAACCACTTTAACCCTTTTTTCATTCCTGCACCCCTCTTTTTCATATTATATATATGGCTGCCGGATAAGCCTGCTGTGCATGCCGCCGGCAGTAAAACACTATTTCAGTGCTCCCTGGGTCAGCCCTTTCTGAAGCTGCTTCTGCCCCAGGAACAAGAGCATCAATGTTGGGATGATGACGACAATGACACCAGCCATCACGACTCCCCATTCTGTTGCCACTTCCTGCGATTGGAGCTGCTTGAGCCCGATCTGGACCGTCCTTACCTGGTCATTGGTTGTCACGAGAAGCGGCCATAGATACATATTCCAGGTTGTCAAAAATCCATACGCCCCAAGAGTGACAAGGCTGGTTTTGGAAACCGGCAGGATGACCCTCCAGAAGAAGGCAAATCTGCTGAGCCCTGCAACCTGTGAAGCCTCATGGAGCTCCTTCGGGATGGTTTTAAAATGCTGCCGCAGCAGAAAAGTGCCAAATGCCAGTGCAAAGAACGGCATTGTCATCCCCTGGTAAGTATTGATCCAATCAAGCTTCTGAATCGTAAAGAAATTCGGGATCATGGTCGCTTCCCAAGGAATCATCATGGTTGAAATGAACAGGAAAAAGATAAAGTCTCTTCCTTTGAAAGGAATGAACACAAACGCATATGCCGCCATGCTGCAGACCACCAGCTGGCCGAGCATGACACTGAATGACACGACAAAACTATTGATCAGATATTTCATGAGCGGAAGCCGCTCAAATACTTTTACATAATTGTCAAAGTGAAAGGCCTTCGGAAAGAATTTGCCCTGCATGATCTCTCCGCCAGTCATAAAGCTGATCATGAATGCGTAAAGGACTGGGAAAAACAGCAGAAAGGCCGCCAGAACCAGCAGGATATACAATAGTATTTTTCTCGGCATACTCATGCTCATTGATAATGCACCTTCTTTTCTCCGAGCTTGAATTGCAGGATGGTGACAATCAGGATGCATATGAACAGGAAGACTGCCTGTGCGCTTGCTGTCCCGAATTGATAGTTGATAAATGCTTCTCTATAAATGGAATACACAATCAGGTTGGTCGCCTGTGACGGCCCGCCTTTTGTTAAAATGTCAACCTGCCCGAATGTCTGGAAAGCATTGATCAGCGAGATGGTGATGATAAAGAACAATGTCGGCGACAGCATTGGTATCGTAATCCTGCGAAGCTGATACCAGTAGCCAGCCCCATCAATCTTGGCACTCTCGTATAAGTATTCATCGATATTCTGGAGGCCTCCCAAAAGGATGAGAAAAGAAAATCCGGTATTCAGCCAGATGGTCGAGATGGCCACGGAAATCAATGCCCAATCCGGATCCAAAAGCCACTGTACCTGCGGAAGATGAAGTACGCTTAAGAGCCGGTTGAACATACCGACGCTTGGATGGAACAGGAAAAGCCATACCACTGATGATGCCGCTACCGATATCCCCATCGTCGATGAATAGATCGTCCGGAAAAAACCGATGCCCCGCAGCTTCTCGTTTGCAATCAAAGCCAGGAATAAAGAGATGATGATCCCGGCCGGAACCGTGTATAACACGAACAGAATTGTAGCTTTCACACTATTTCGGAATGCCTCGGACTCCAGCAGATAAGCATAGTTCTCCATCCCGACAAAAAGGGACGCCGCCCCGTGCTGGTCTGTTAAAAAGAAGCTTAAATAAATCGTCCTGAACATTGGATAAAAAATAAAGACTGAAAACAGCAAAATGGAAGGAAAAAGATATAAAAGGGCAGTACGCGCATTCAGGGACCGTTTCCATAAGCCAGGCTTCAAGCCCGGGGCTGATGCTTTCCTGACAGGATTGCTGCTGATTTCCGCCTTCATAGCAGCACCTCTTTTTCAATCACATGGTTTTCAATATCTGTCGGTGTTTTGATAATTTGCTTTGTTTCATAGTCAAAGAAACAAAGTGAGTCATAGCTGATTGCAATCGGCACAATATCGCCAACCTGGATCCGCCACTGGCCATTCCACTTGGCCAACCATTCGCTTCCCCCCAGTTTGAAGGAGAAGATTGTTTCATTGCCCAGCACTTCAACATTGATTACTTCCACCTGTACTTTTTCTTCTGCAGGTGTTTCCTTTGAAGCGGCCTTCAAGTGCTCGGGGCGGACGCCGACAATGACACGATCCCCTGACAGGAGTCCACGGTCTGCTGCCGGTACATTTATCTTGGCATCTTCTCCGAGGGCGACGGCCTCCCCTGACACTCTGCCTTCTGCGATATTCATTGGCGGAGATCCGATAAAGGTTGCCACAAATGGATTTGCGGGATTATTATAAATATCGATCGGCTTTCCGATCTGCTGGATCTTCCCGTCATGGAGGATCATGATCCGGTCCCCCATCGTCATAGCCTCTACCTGGTCATGAGTCACATAAATCATGGTGATTCCAAGACGCCGCTGGATTTGCCTGATCTCGGAACGCATATGGGCCCTGAGCTTCGCATCCAGATTGGAAAGCGGCTCATCCATCAGGCAAATCGGGGCCTGGTTGACAATCGCCCTTGCCAGTGCCACCCTCTGGCGCTGCCCTCCGGAAAGCTCCCTTGGCTTCCGTTTCAGGTATTCCGATAAACCGAGCATAGCTGCCACATCTTCACACCGCTTTTTCCGCTCATTCTTTGGCACCTTTTTAACATGCAGACCAAAAATAATATTCTCTTCCACCGAAAGGTGCGGATACAGGGCATAGTTCTGGAAAACCATTGAAATATCCCGTTTGCTTGGCGGCAGCAGATTCGCTTCCTTCCCGCCGATTTCCAAAACGCCTCCTGTAATTTCCTCGAGCCCGGCAATCATACGGAGCATCGTACTTTTCCCGCATCCGGATGGCCCGACAAGCACAAAGAATTCTCCAGGCTCAATTGTGACATTGATATTGGTGATCACATCCGTCTTTTTATCATAAGACTTGGATACATTAATCAATTCGACTTTTTTCATCTTTCCATTCCTTTCTTGATGCCGTTAGTTAAACGCTTACATTTTTATCCTGCTTGCGAAAATCTTCTGACAGCGGACTATGATCCAGCTGGACCTGCTTTACCCCCTCAAGACTGCATAGTTTTTCATATAATGAAAGAATATTTTTCCGGGAAGATATTTTGATTCTGATATCAAGGGATATATAGCCCTCTTCCAGGAAGTAATACTCGTCTGCCATCGTGATCGCCTCAATGAATGCGCTCTCATTTTTCAGCACTTTATTCAGCTTCCCAAGCACCTTTGCTTCTTCCGAAACAGTCAGTGTAAAGACAAAGAACTTATAAGGATTCAGGAATTTGAACTCCAGGCTTCTCAGCACAAACACATTCAAGAGAACAATGCCTGTGGTTATGTAGGCAGGAAGATAGAAGCCGCTTCCTACACTGAGCCCGATTGCCGCGACCACCCACAGAGTCGCCGCCGTTGTAATGCCGGATACACTATTATTGGAGTGCTTCAAAATGGCCCCTGCCCCAAGGAATCCTATTCCGCTGATAACACCATGAGCAAGCCTCGCCGGGTCGAACCGGGCATTAACATGGTCAATCGTCTCATTGAAACCGTAAATGGATAAAATCATCATTAAGGCAGAGCCTACCGAAACGAGCAGATGCGTCTTAAATCCAGCCTGCTTGTTTCTCAAATCTCTTTCCCAGCCTATCAGGCCTCCGAGAAGAGCAGCCAGAAACAGCCTTTCAATAATGGTCAAAGCCGATATGGATATCGTTATAGCCATTCCTCCTTCCCCATCAAATAAAAAGAGGCCACAAATATGCTTAGATAAAATCCCCTAAGCAAACTATGTGAGCCTCCCGCATCTCCATCACAAAATATTAACTTAGTAATATCTTACATTTATAAATGGACAATTGTCAAACTATTTTTTATATTAAGTTAATTCCTACAAATCCCATGGGTTTATTTAACACAGATTTGCCGTTATGCTATAAAAAGAAGAAAAACCGTTTATACTGGCTATATTCAATGAAGACTTTTTTAAGCAGGTGACAGTCCATGCCAATGAAGTTTGTAATCATATTTATACTTCTCTTTTCCATAGCTGGATGCACTTCATCAAAGGAAGACCTCACCGGTCCCTCAGACAGCTTTATTGTCATCGGCCACCGCGGTGCCTCGGCCTATGCCCCGGAGCATACGATTGCTTCCTACGAAATGGCCGCTCAGCTTGGCGCAGATTATATTGAAATCGATCTGCAGATGACGAAGGACGGCAAGCTTGCCGCCATGCATGACCAAACGGTTGACCGCACGACGGATAAATCAGGTGCCGTCCAGTCCTTTACATTGGAGGAGCTGCAGCAGCTTGATGCAGGTTCCTGGTTCAACCGCGAGCATCCCGGCTATGCAGACCCTGCATACAGCCGCCTGAAGGTCCCTTCTTTAGAGGAAATCTTTCAGCATTTCGGAAGCAGTGTGAACTATTATATCGAAACCAAGTCTCCTGATTTATATCCGGGAATGGAGGAAGAACTCTTAAGGCTATTGGATGAGTATGGGCTGATAGGCAGCAAAAAGGACAATGCCCGGGTAATCATCCAGTCTTTCAGCAGCAAAAGCCTGAAAAGGATCCACCGGGAAGAACCTGGCATCCCTCTGATCCAGCTGATCTCCTACAAAGAAAAGGCTGTGCTGACAGACCACGATATCAAAAGGGTGCAGAAGTACGCAGCCGGCATCGGTCCGAATTATAATATGATTGATGAAAAATATGTAAAGAAGGCGCGGGAGAACGGACTGCTTGTGCACCCCTATACGATTAATAAGCAGAATGAAATGGAAGAAGGGGTGGCTTGGGGGATAACAGGAGCGTTCACGGATTTCTCTGATACCTTGACAGAGGTAATCAGTAATCATGGTCAGAAGGAATAATCAGCATAAACCTAAAAAAACTTCCCGGCCGGGAAGTTTTTTATCTTTTCTTTTCGACATACCCTTATTGCTATTACCCACTAATCTCCTTAATATTGGATACTCTCCGGCAAATAGACAAATATTTCTCAGGAAATAAGAAAATGACCCGTGAATTGAGTCGTTTCTTGTCAGTATTTCTTTTGTTTCATTTACAATAAATGGCGGTATAAAGATAATAAGAAATCAGGGAAATATTATAGAGAAAAGGTCTTGCTGTTACATTGTTGGTTTACTCATCTAGCTGCCGCAGAAAATTCGTTTTTTTATCAATCAAAAAACACAAGGAGTGGTACTAATGAAAATCAAAGCAGGAAGCTGGGCCATGCTATCCCCACAGGACAAATTCCTTCTATTGAAAATTATCAGCGAACGTTCTAAACATACAGATCATGAATAAACCATAAAAATAGCTTAGAAACCGGGAGCGGCTTCTAAGCTATTTTATTTATTTCATTTAACTTACAATAAATTTTTTGAGCAGCTCATCCAAATTGATGGCAACCTTATTCAGTCCTTTAGATTCCTCTTTCACTGTTTCCATGTCGGCGGTCTGCCCGTCCACATTTGTTACAACGTCAAGCAAACGATTATTCACCATCTGGAATTGAGTGGACAAATCTTCTACACTTGCCGCCACCTCTTCGCTTCCGGCCGCCATCTGCTCACTCACAGCTGAAATCTCCTGGATCCGCCCATTCACATCGTCTACAGAGTCCAGGATATGCTCAAAGGATTTGACTACTTCCTCAATAGACAGCTTACCGCTGGTTACATCTTCATTGGTCTTTTTCATTGCAGCTGCAGTTGCATCTGCATCTGCTTCAATCTGCTGGATAATCGATGAAATATTAGCCGCCGACTGATTGGTCTGACTGGCCAGGTTGCCTACTTCCTGTGCCACCACGGCAAATCCTTTGCCATGCTCACCTGCCCGCGCTGCTTCAATGCTGGCATTGAGGGCAAGGAGATTGGTCTGCCCGGCGATATCAGAAATCTCCTTAATGATGACAGCAATTTTCTTTGATCCATCAAGGAAGCTGTTTATTGCCTCTTCCAGTGAATTGAAACTATGATCAATTCCATTCATTTTCTCAGCCGCATCCAAAACCTGCTCTTTCCCGGATGTTGCCAGATTCGCTGTCTTTGCAGATGCCTGGTTCACAAGGCTTGAGGTTTCAGCTGTATTGCTGACTCCGACTGACATTTCGTCCATTGTTACTGCTACCTCATTTGTTGACTGCAGCTGTTGAAAGACGGTTTGTTGAAAAGCCACAATTTGGGATTTGATATCCTGCAGGCTTGTATTTGTATCAACTACCCGCTGTTCCAGGGATCCAGAGGAACGTGACACTTCCCCGCCTGTTTCTTTCACTTTGGAAATCAATTCCTGCAGTCCATTGCGCATCAACTCAAGAGGCCCGCTGATGCTCCTGAGGGGACCCAGGTTTTTCACATCTGCCGGCTTAGAAAGATCCCCCTGGCTAACCCGCTCAACAAAGCGCTGAATTTCGTTAAAGGGCTTCGCATAGGATGCAAAGTTGATAAAGCCAGACAGAACAAAGCCCACGATAATCAGGAGCAGCAGCACCAGTGAATTTACCGAGATGAACTTTTCATGAAAAATCAAAGAATAAATGCCTATTATCAGTACCCCGGAAATCGAAGCCTGAATCACCACATTCAGCATATAAAGTGCAATCTTCTTGCCAATCTCATTCCTCTTCCCCATAAACCATCCCTAGCCTTCCTATTGAATATTTCTATCTTATTAGTTTTATCGGCTGATTTGTGGAAGAATTTAGTCATTTTTTAAAGTGGTGACACTGAATGGTGACAGGCACCTCCCGAATTTTGTCGAAGAGGGGGGAAGGAGTGACAGGCACCTCCCGAACTTTGTCGAACTCGGTGACAGGCATCCATCTCTTCTGCACTAATTAAAAATAGCTTAGAAACCGCAAGCGGCTTCTAAGCTATCATCCAACCTATTCTTTTAACAAGATTTTTTTATGCCGCCTTATTTTTATTATAGATATCAAATGCGACTGCAGCCAGGAGGACGAGCCCTTTTATCGCCTGCTGCCAGTCAATTCCAAGCCCGAGGATGGACATCCCGTTATTCATGACGCCCATGACAAGCCCTCCGACAATCGCACCGCCTACTGTTCCAATTCCTCCATAGGCGGATGCTCCCCCGATGAAACACGCTGCAATGGCATCAAGCTCAAAAAGGTTTCCTGCTTTTGGCGTTGCTGCATTCAGGCGTGCTGCAAAGATGAGGCCTGACAGGGCAGAAAGGACGCCCATATTCACAAATACCAGGAAGGTAACCTTTTTCGTTTTGATGCCGGATAAACCTGCGGCTTTTTCATTGCCCCCGATCGCATACACATGCCGGCCAATCACCGTCTTTTTCATAATAAAAGAATAGAGAAGGACAAGGGCGAATAAGATGACCAGAATAGTAGGCACTCCTTCATATGTAGCCAGGACATATGTAAATACATTGATAAGAATGACAAAACCAGCCAGTTTAGCGAAGAAAAGTCCATTTGACGAGATTTCAAAGCTATACTTCATTTGGTTTTTCCTGTTTCTCAGCTCAAAAAGGACAAATACAATGGACAATACAGCCCCTATTACCATAGTAAAGATATGGAGAGCGGCATTTTCTCCCCCGATCACATCCGGGATGAAGCCTGAGCTCATGGCCTGGAAGGATTCCGGGAATGGTGCCAGCGATTGGCCTTTCAGTACGAGCATGGTCAGTCCCCTGAAAAGAAGCATGCCTGCCAGCGTTACGATGAAGGCCGGTATCTTCACATAGGCAATCCAAAACCCCTGCCATGCACCGATCAGGGCGCCAAGCACCAAGGAAAGGAAAACAGCAAGATAGGTCGGGACATTCATATCGATGATCAAAATGGCTGAAATGGCTCCGACGAAGGCTGCTATGGAACCTACCGACAAGTCGATATGGCCAGTAATGATAACCAGCACCATGCCAATGGCCAGTACTAGAATATAGCTGTTCTGCAATATAAGATTGGTAATATTCAGCGGCCTGAGAAGAATCCCGTCCGTCAGAACCTGGAATAGAAGCATGATCAGCACCAATGCAAAGAACATTCCGTACTGCCTCACATTGCTTTTGATTAATGATCCGGCTCCCAATACCTTGGGCCCTTCATTATTGAGTGGCGTATTCGTGTTCACCGTTCTTCCCCCTTGCTTTTGTCATATATCTCATGATACTTTCCTGATTGGCTTCACTTTTATCAAGCTCGCCTGTGATTTGACCTTCATTCATAACATAGATGCGGTCACACATGCCAAGCAGCTCAGGCAGCTCCGAGGATATAAGAAGGATGCCTTTTCCGTCGGCTGCCAGCTGATTAATAATCATATATATCTCATATTTTGCTCCAACATCGATTCCCCTTGTAGGTTCATCAAGGATCAGAATATCCGGCTCGGAAAAGATCCATTTACTGAGGACGACTTTTTGCTGGTTCCCCCCGCTTAGATTATTCGTTTTCTGCAGTACGCTTGGTGTCTTGATATTCATTTTACGCCGGAATCCCTCTGCCTCCTTATATTCCGCATGGTCCTGGATGACCAGGTTCCTGGAGATTTTCTTCAGGCTCGCAAGGGATATATTTGATTTGATGTCATCAATCAAAACCAGGCCGTAATTCTTCCGGTCCTCAGTTACATATGCCAAGCCATTCTTGATGGCACTGGAGATATCTTTAAGCTGGATTTCCTTGCCGTCTTTAAATAGGCTGCCGCTGATGTTTTTTCCATATGATTTTCCGAATATGCTCATGGCCAGCTCTGTCCGGCCCGCTCCCATCAGCCCGGCAATCCCAACGATTTCTCCCCGCCTTATATTAAGGCTTGCCTGATCAATAACCTTGCGCTCAGCATGGAGGGGATGGTAGACCTCCCAATCCTTTACTTCGAACATGACTTCCCCTATTTCCGGCTCACGGGCAGGATAGCGGTTCGTTAAATCCCGGCCTACCATGCCTTTGATGATCCGGTCTTCTGAGATGCCGCTTTCTTTCACATCCAGCGTCTCAATCGTCTGTCCATCCCGGAGGATTGTGATGGAGTCGGAGATGCTTGTTACCTCGTTCAGCTTATGGGAAATGATAATAGAGGAAATCCCCTGCTTCTTAAATTCCAGGAGAAGCGTGAGCAGATTCTCGCTGTCCCTTTCATTTAAGGCAGCGGTAGGCTCATCAAGAATAAGCAGCTTCACTTCTTTTGAAAGCGCCTTGGCTATCTCGACAAGCTGCTGTTTGCCGACACCGATATTTGAAACCAGTGCATGCGGGGACTCGGACAATCCAACCTTCCGAAGAAGCTCAAGCGTCTTGACAGTCGTTTCATTCCAATTGATGATTCCCTTTCTGGCCTGTTCATTCCCAAGGAAGATGTTTTCCGCAATACTAAGCTCCGGAATAAGCGCCAGCTCCTGGTGAATGATGACAATCCCTTTATTTTCACTTTGCTTGATATCTTTAAATTCGCATACATTTCCTTTAAAAAGAATGTCTCCTGTATACGTACCGTGCGGATATACACCGCTCAGCACCTTCATAAGCGTGGACTTGCCGGCTCCGTTCTCGCCGCAAAGGGCATGGATTTCCCCATCTGCCACCTGAAGGTTTACCTGATCCAATGCTTTAACACCTGGAAATTCCTTTGTGATATTCCTCATTTCCAAAATATACTCTGGCATCCTTTCGTCCGCTCCCTTCAAATGCAATGGATGATTCAGCCCCGCTGAATCATCCATTGCATGTTATTACTTAAGCTCGTCTTCCTTATAATATCCGCTGTCTACCAGTACTTCTTTATAATTGGACTGATCAACAGAAACTGGTTCAAGGAGATAAGCAGGCACAACTTTTTCACCGTTGTCATATGTTTCAGTGTCATTTACTTCTGCTTCTTCTCCCTCAAGGACAGCCTCTGCCATTTCAACGGCTTTCTTCGCAAGCTCGCGTGTATCTTTAAAAACAGTCTGTGTCTGTTCTCCCGCAATGATGGATTTAACAGAAGCAAGCTCTGCATCCTGCCCTGTAACAACCGGCAGAGGCTGGCTTGCGTCACCGTAGCCGACGCCCTTCAAGGAAGAAAGGATTCCGATGCTGATGCCGTCATATGGCGACAGGACAGCGTCCACTCTGTCACTTGAATAATTGGAGCTTAATAGATTATCCATTCTGGACTGCGCTGTCGCTCCGTCCCATCTTAAAGTGGCTGCCTGCTCAAATTCTGTCTGGCCGCTTTTGACAACCAGCTTTCCGGAGTCGATATAAGGCTGGAGAACTGACATAGCGCCATCAAAAAAGAAATAGGCGTTATTATCATCCGGAGATCCGGCAAACAATTCGATGTTGAATGGCCCTTTCCCATCCTTCAAACCAAGCTTATCTTCAATATAAGTGCCCTGAAGCACACCTACTTTGAAGTTATCAAAGGTTGCATAATAGCTTACATGTTCAGTCTTTTTGATCAATCTGTCATATGAGATTACACTGATATCCTGCTTAGCCGCTTTATCAAGAACGTTTGTCAGTGATTCACCATCAATTGAAGCAATTAGAAGAATATTGACGCCCTTTGTAATCATATTCTCAATCTGGGACACCTGATTTTCCACTACATCTTCCGCATATTGCAGGTCAACCTTATAACCAAGCTTCTCAAATTCATCCTTCATATACTTGCCATCACTTACCCATCTCTCAGAGGATTTTGTTGGCATTGCAATTCCGACAAAACCTTTTTCATCTCCTCCTGCACCGCTGCTGGAGCAGGCAGACATGGAGAAAACAAGAATTAACAGAAACATAACTGATAATAGCTTTTTCATCTAAAAGACCCCTCTCTTCTTTAACTTAAATATGCTCAAAGCCGTTTAAGGCTTTAGAGTCAGCATTAAAAACAACCAACCATCAGCAACCGCTTTCATTTGCGGCAAACATTGTGCGTACAACAGAGAAATTCATAAATAGATAATAATTTTCCAAGCGTAAATTATGAACATTTCTTCTTGTTTTTCAAGGTCCTTAATTGTACGTACAATTATTATAATCAAAACCCTATACGTCCGCAATATCAATTTACAAAATTATCAAAATACTAAAAAAGTTCTATCGGTAGTAGTTAATCCCCTTAGCTGCAGAGAATTCGTCTTTTTTTAATGGTGATCATTTCATTTCCTGCAGCTTTTTAGAAAAGCAAGTATATGAGCCTCTGGCAAAGATTCATGTTCTCTGGTGGATACAGCTTCACGTTCTTTGACCTGCTGCTCTATAATATCCTGTATCACCTCCGTAAAATCTGCCAGCAATGCCTTTCCGTCCTCATTCTGCCGCGTAAACGCTACCATTTTCATGAAAAGCAGTCCCAGGTTTGCATATAGCAATTCCTCTTTCAGTCTCTCAAGCATCCAATCACTCTTAGACCAATGTTTGTAAATCATTATATAATTGTACGTACAAATTTACCAGTGTTTTTAGAAAATTTTTAATATTACCTCAAAAAAATAACTTCTAAGACTCTAATTGCTAGAATAAAAGTATACTTGTACGCACAAAGAAACCTGTTCATAAGATGAACAGGTTATTGATTAAAACACTCTTTTTAACTCAGCCGTTGAACTTCTGATAATTAGTTCCGGCTCATATACAACCGGATCGGATACTGCAAGATCGACGCCTTTTTCAATCGAATCAACAACCATCCTGGCAGCCAGCCGCCCCATTTCAGTTTGGGGATGAGTCAAACTGGTGAATTTCACTTCCGAAACAGATGCCAGATGAGAGTTATCAAACCCGACAAGCGACACATCTTCCGGGACTCTTAATGACTGCTCCCTTGTCACATCCAGGATATTCAAGGCAATCTGATCATTATAGCAAAAGAAAGCGGTCGGCGGCTCCCTATCCTTTAAAAGCTGCCGGGCAGCTTCCTGCGGTTTGGCATTTTTATCTTCTGTAGTATATGTCACAATTGTACCTGGATGGATGGGGATATTATAATGCCGGTGCGCACGCATGAATCCCTTCATCCTGTTAACCCCCTGCATATCATCGACCTTGAAGATGCCGCTGATTTTCTTATGTCCAAGCTGGATAAGATGCTCAGCGGCCATAAAACCGCCTCTTTCATCATCAACCGTAATGCTTGCAGGCTGAAGCTCAGAGTAAAAGGCATTGATCATAACATATGGAATTTTGTTTTTCTCAATATTCAAGTACGTGTTGAGGTTCGGGTTATGCAGAGCACTTTTGGTAGGCTCGACAATAAGGCCGTCCAGCTTTTTGCCGAGCATATTTTCGAGGCATTTCCGCTCCCGCTCGATATCATGATTTGTACTTGCGAGAAGCAGATTATATCCTTTTTCACTTAAATATGACTCTATGCCTCTAATGATGGAGGGAAAAATATAATCAGAAATAGATGTGGTTATAATGCCGATGGTCCGGTCAATCTGGCCTTTTTTTCCGCTCTGATCCTTACAGAAGGTCCCTCTCCCCTGGTGCCTGTAAAGCCAGCCCTCATGAACCAGTTCACTCATAGCCTGCCTGATCGTATGCCTGCTGACAGCAAATCGCTCGGCCATCTCATGTTCAGATTGGATTCTCTCATCAGGCTTGATTTTGCCTTCCCGTATCCAAGATTGAATTTCTTCTTTAACCTGTTTATATTTAGCCATTCATCCACCAGCCTGCCGAAAGTATTTATAATCTAATCATACAATAGGATGGAGTAAATTTGTACGGACTATGTGAATATTGGGAGTGACTCATATAGGGGTGACAGTGGTCAAGCCCCTTAAAAATGGACACTAATAAAAATCGGTTATTTCTATAATGAAGAACAGAGAAATTAGCTAATTTCCTAAAAAAGTGTATAGAAAATAAAGCTACAACA
>NZ_JAIVAP010000018.1 GCF_020171945.1 Bacillus infantis
TGGTGGCGATAGCGAGAAGGTCACACCCGTTCCCATACCGAACACGGAAGTTAAGCTTCTCAGCGCCGATGGTAGTTGGAGGTTCTCCTCCTGTGAGAGTAGGACGCTGCCGGGCGAAACAAAAAACATTCCGCAGTAGCTCAGTGGTAGAGCATTCGGCTGTTAACCGAACGGTCGCAGGTTCGAGTCCTGCCTGCGGAGCCATCCTTAATACCGCTTAAGGTATTGGGCTAATGCTTCCATAGCTCAGTAGGTAGAGTGCTTCCATGGTAAGGAAGAGGTCACCGGTTCGAGCCCGGTTGGAAGCTTATAGAGATCATAATTTGTTAAATTAATAGCAAGGCCCCTTGGTCAAGCGGTTAAGACACCGCCCTTTCACGGCGGTAACACGGGTTCGAATCCCGTAGGGGTCACCATTTTGGAGGATTAGCTCAGCTGGGAGAGCATCTGCCTTACAAGCAGAGGGTCGGCGGTTCGATCCCGTCATCCTCCACCATATTTGCCGGTTTAGCTCAATTGGTAGAGCAACTGACTTGTAATCAGTAGGTTGGGGGTTCAAGTCCTCTAGCCGGCACCATTTCCTTTACTTATCTGTAATGGAATGTGGAGGGGTAGCGAAGTGGCTAAACGCGGCGGACTGTAAATCCGCTCCCTCCGGGTTCGGCGGTTCGAATCCGTCCCCCTCCACCATTTTGAATAAAAAACTCCAGATTTGGACAATCTTATAAATGTCCTTTTTATTTTGACCGTCAGGTCATTGATCAATGGGCTATAGCCAAGCGGTAAGGCAACGGACTTTGACTCCGTCATGCGTTGGTTCGAATCCAGCTAGCCCAGCCATTTTTTGAGCCATTAGCTCAGTCGGTAGAGCATCTGACTTTTAATCAGAGGGTCGAAGGTTCGAGTCCTTCATGGCTCATCATAGCAGGGCAGGCCTTAGGTTGTATACCCTAAGGTTTGTCTTAATGAATGCGGAAGTAGTTCAGTGGTAGAACATCACCTTGCCAAGGTGGGGGTCGCGGGTTCGAATCCCGTCTTCCGCTCCAATATACGGGGCCTTAGCTCAGCTGGGAGAGCGCCTGCTTTGCACGCAGGAGGTCAGCGGTTCGATCCCGCTAGGCTCCACCATTACTACATACATCTTACCTTAAACTCTGCCGGGTTTAAGGTTTTTTTATGTTTAAAAATGTTATACCTTTTAACAGCTTTACATGAACCTAAAATCTAAATCTGCAGCAGCTTGTGTTAGCCGCGGGTGATCATGCCACTTTCGTTAGGATCCTTGCTGCCGATTCCTCACGAACTACCCCTATCTTTTCATCCTTTTGATTTTTCAGAAAAGTACGCATATATATGCATGAATTTGTCGAGTTGAGTCATTGCTTTGAAAGCGGTTAAAATGAAAGCAGAACAGGGGTGAAGGAGGAACATAGAGAGATGAAAAAACTATCGATTATCGGGATGCCGATGGATCTTGGGCAAATGAGGCGGGGCGTTGATATGGGGCCGAGTGCTATCCGCTATGCCGGTGTAAATGAACGCCTGAAAACTTTATTCGAGCACATTCATGATCTGGGTGATATAGCGATTGGACGCCCGGAAGTAGAGATAGATCCAGATACTAATCTGAGAAATCTTGAGCTGATTGCAGAAAAGACCGGCCAGCTGGCAGAAAAGGTTGACGAAGTAATCAAGGGCGGTTCGTTTCCTCTTGTGTTAGGCGGGGACCACAGCATTGCCATCGGGACGCTTGCAGGTGTATCGCGGCACTATAAAAACCTCGGAGTCATTTGGTATGATGCCCATGGAGATCTGAATACAGCAGAAACGTCGCCTTCTGGAAATATCCATGGCATGCCGCTGGCAGCTTCACTTGGCATTGGCCATCCGCTGCTGACTGAGATTGGGGGCTACTCACCAAAGGTCAAGCCTGAGAATATCGTCATCATTGGGGCAAGAGCCCTGGATGATGGTGAGAAAGAGCTTGTGAAGGAGAAGGGCATCAAAGTATACACGATGCATGAGATTGACAGGCTCGGGATGGCAAGAGTGATGGAAGAGGCAATTGAGTATCTGAGGGACCGGACTGATGGAGTTCATCTATCATTGGATCTGGACGGGCTGGACCCCAACGATGCACCAGGCGTTGGGACGCCAGTCATCGGAGGCATAAGCTACCGCGAAAGCCATTTGGCGATGGAAATGCTGGCAGAAGCAGAGCTGATCACTTCCGCTGAATTCGTGGAGGTCAATCCGATCCTCGATGACAAGAATAAGACGGCATCTGTAGCCGTTGCGCTGATGGGATCGCTTTTCGGCGAAAAGCTCCTTTAAAAAAAGAAACAAAAAACGGTAACTTGATTTTCAAGTTACCGTTTTTTGATTAAATGATTGTATTTGTTCAGCAATGAATCCAGCCTGGTACTGGCTTCGATTACGTGATTGCTGGACAAAGAGGTACGAGAAGCCAGTTGGACCATTTCCTTGCGGCACTTTTCAATATCCTGCAACAGTTCTTGAATGCCCATTCACAAAAAACCTGCCTTTTCCTCAGCTTAATTAGTCCCTTTATACCCCAAATAAAACTTTTTAAACATGAAGAAGTAAATTTTTGTTAAAATAATAGTTATTGAGAAATTTTATATAAAAAAACGAAACCTTTTCCGCTATCGATCCGTAATATCGTATAGCCGCATTAGAGCGGAGGTAAATAGAAATGGAAGCAATCGTAAAGAAAAGGATCAAACAGGTAATAAAAGGCGATCAGAATGCTTTTGGGGAAATTGTGGAAATTTATAAAGACAAGGTGTTCCAGCTTTGTTTCCGTATGCTCGGCAACCGCCATGAGGCGGAGGATATTGCCCAGGAGGCTTTCCTGCGCGCATATATTAATATTCAAAGCTTTAATATCGATCTGAAATTTTCCACCTGGCTGTACAGAATCGCAACCAATTTATGCATTGACCGGATCAGGAAGAAAAAGCCCGACTATTTTCTGGATGCAGAGGTTGCCGGGACGGACGGTTTGACGATGTATTCGCAGATTGCAGCGGATACCAGGCTGCCTGAGGAAGATGTAGAGAGCCTGGAGCTTCAGGAAACCATTCAAAACGAAATTTCCAAGCTTCCTGAGAAATACAGGTCAGTAATTGTGCTGAAATATATCGAGGAGCTTTCTCTCAACGAAATAAGCGAGATTATGGACCTGCCGCTCGGGACGGTTAAGACCCGCATACACAGGGGCAGGGAAGCTTTAAGAAAGCAGCTGCGTCATGTGTAGAGATGGATGGCTATGCCATCTTCTTTTGCAAAAATGAATTCAGCTTATCATTTTAAGAGGGTGAGAACTTTGAAATGTCCAGCAGAGATTGTCGAGTATATGCACGAGTATCTAGATGAAGAGATCTCAGCCGAGCATGAACAGCAATTAAGGGAGCATTTGAGCAGCTGCGAAGAATGCCGCTCTTATTTTCATGAATTAAAGAGAGCTATTGCACTGGTGCAAAGCACTTCACATATACAAGCTCCGTCAGGCTTCACGGCTGGTGTGATGGCGAAGCTTCCGAAAGAAAAGAAGCAGGTGGGCTTCCAGCGGTGGTTCAGGCACCATCCGCTGCTTACTGCTGCTTCCCTGTTCCTCGTCCTTATGATGGGAAGTGTCGTCTCCACCTGGAATAAGGACCATAATTTTTCGGTCTCCAAACAGCCGAACCTGATTGTCCAGAATGATACGGTCATCGTGCCTGAAGGTGAAGTAATCAAGGGTGATGTTATTGTCCGCAATGGCAAGATAAAAATAGAAGGCCAGGTCGATGGTGACGTGACCGTCATCAATGGAGAGCAGTACATGGCTTCTGCAGGCCAGGTGACTGGTGATATCAAGGAAGTGAATGAAGTGTTTGAGTGGCTCTGGTATCATATTAAGAGCCTTGGCAAAGATCTAGTGAATGTGTTCGATGAGAAAGAAAAAGAGCCTGCAGCAGGCTGATTGAATAGAGAGAGCAAATCCCTGTCAAACTAAGAATATCCGAATGAGCGGATATTCATTTGACAGGGATTTTTCTTTTTTTGAATTAGAAGGCCCGCCAGCGGTTTTGCAATATATGCCATGCCCATATCATTGGTTTTCAGAGTATTTATGATATAATATGTGAGTTACATACATTGAAAACAAAGCTAATGCTTTTTGGAAAAATATATTTGGAGGAAGGGATAATGTCGTTTGCAGATTTCTCAATTTTGAAATACCTGGCTAATATTGTTGACATTCTCCTTGTTTGGTACGTCATCTACAAGCTGATCATGATTGTAAGGGGCACCAAGGCCGTTCAGCTCTTAAAAGGGATCTTTGTCATTCTGATCGTCAAGGTGATCAGCGACAAGTTCCAGCTGCAGACGCTTGGCTGGATGATGGAACAGGTTCTGCTATGGGGAGTCCTGGCCATCATCATTATATTCCAGCCTGAGCTCCGGAGGGCGCTTGAGCAGCTGGGGAGGGGAAGATTCTTCTCAAGAAGCAGCTCCCAGGAAGAAAATGAACAGGAAAAGATGGTGGATTCCATCACAAAGGCCGTTGATTATATGGCTAAACGCCGGATTGGCGCCCTGATTTCAATTGAACGTGAAACAGGAATGGGTGACTATATTGAAACAGGCATCCAGCTGAATTCAAAGATTTCGTCAGAGCTGCTGATCAATATATTCATTCCGAATACACCTCTCCATGACGGGGCAGTCATCATCCAGAGAAACTGTGTGGAAGCTGCAGCCTGCTATCTGCCGCTCTCCGAGAGCCCGTTCATCTCAAAGGAGCTAGGGACCAGGCACAGGGCCGCCCTGGGAATCAGTGAGGTCACAGACAGCCTTACAATCGTCGTATCTGAGGAAACAGGCAGCGTCTCACTGACTAAAAACGGCGAGCTTCACAGAAGCCTGAGTTCTGAGGCATTCAAAGAGCTGCTATCCAATGAATTGATTGTCAGCCAGAAGGCGAAACAGTCTTCTTCAGCCCGCTGGAATTGGAGGGGGAAGAAAAATGGATAAGCTGATTGATAAGCTGGTGGACAACAGGTGGTTCATGAAAGCTGTGGCCCTTGTCCTGGCTTTGCTCCTTTTTGACGCCGTCTATGATGGATCGGACAATTCAAGCGAGGTCAATGTTCCGGGTGACCAGGACACGGAGCTGATTGAAGACGTTCCGGTCAAATCCTATTATGATACCGATAATCTTGTCGTCACCGGAGTCCCGGATACTGTGGATGTGAGGGTGTCAGGGCCGAAAAGCCATGTCCAGATCGCCAAGACGCAGCGGGACTTTGAAGTATATGTGAATTTGTCTGATGCCGAAGTCGGGGAAAAGCAGGTCCGGATCCTGGTAAGGGATATTTCTGACCGCCTTGATGTAACGGTTGAACCCCGATATGCAACTGTCTCTATCCAGGAAAAAGTGACAAAGCAGTTCAAGGTCGAGCCTGAATTCAATCAGTCCCTGCTTGGTGATGGATTTACATCTGGAGCACCGTCCGTTAAGCCTGATACTGTCAAGATTACGGGAGCCAAGGATGTGGTCGACCGGATCAGCTATGTGAAGGCAGCACTTGATGTCAAGGGCCCGATAGAGGAATCTGTCACAGGAGCTGCAAGCATAAGGGTGCTCGACAGGGATATGAATAAGCTGAATGTAGCTGTCGATCCAGAGACTGTAGAAGTTACCGTGTCTGTGAAAAGCCTCGCCAAAACCGTGCCGATCGATATTGTCCGGAAAGGGTCACTGCCTTCGGGTATGACGCTTAACAGTATTGAACTGGATAAAACTGAAGCGAGAATTACGGGAAGCGAAGAAGCGCTCGGCCAGACAGAAAGAGTAAGGGTTGAGGTTGACCTGGGCAAAATCACCAAGGATGGTGTGCAGACCCTTCCGGTCATCATCCCGGACGGCATCACATCCGTTGATCCGAAGACAGTAGAGGCATCTTTGGATGTGACAGCGGAAAGCCGGGAAGATCAGGAGAATGCCGGCTCAGAGGCAGAGGAAGATGATGCTGAAGCTGAGACAGCGACTCCTCCTGCGGAAGAAACAGAGAAGGATGAAACCAAAACCTTCTCGAACCTGCCGATTGACCTCACCGGGACTGCAGAGGGATATACCGCTGCTTTCGCTGATGGAGCAGGAAGAACAAATCTGTCTGTGCAGGGGCCCGGCAGTGCCATCAATGGTCTCGGATCTTCAGATTTCAATATATTTGTTGAAGTAGGCAGCCTGTCAGAAGGGGAGCATGATGTGCAAGTAAAGGTCACTGGCCCCGATAATGTAAGCTGGAAGCTATCAAGAGAAACAGTGAAGGTTTCTATTACTCAAAATAACGAAGAAGCTTAAATAAAATGTCACTATGGTTAGAAGGAGCGATTTTTAATGGGTAAATATTTCGGTACCGATGGAGTACGAGGGATTGCAAATAGTGAGTTGACCCCGGAGCTGGCTTTCAAACTGGGCCGGTTTGGCGGATATGTGCTAACAAGAAATGAGGACCGCCCAAAAGTATTGATCGGCCGTGATACACGCATATCAGGGCATATGCTGGAAGGGGCCCTTGTCGCAGGACTGCTTTCCATTGGGGCTGAAGTCATGCGCCTCGGCGTCATTTCAACTCCTGGAGTAGCGTATCTGACAAAAGCCCTGGGTGCACAGGCAGGTGTTATGATCTCTGCTTCCCACAACCCTGTAGCTGATAATGGGATCAAATTCTTCGGGCCTGATGGTTTTAAGCTTTCAGACGACCAGGAGCTGGAAATTGAAGCTCTCATGGATAAGGCAGAAGATGAGCTTCCGCGTCCGGTAGGGGCAGACCTGGGCCAGGTGAATGACTATTTTGAAGGCGGACAGAAATATCTTCAATATTTGAAGCAAAGTGTTGATGAAGACTTCTCAGGCATACATATCGCGCTTGACTGTGCGAACGGGGCTACATCTTCACTGGCAGCACATTTATTTGCGGACCTTGATGCCGACCTTTCGACAATGGGCGCATCCCCTAACGGCCTTAACATCAATGATGGCGTAGGATCGACGCATCCTGAAGCACTTTCGGCTTTTGTAAAGGAAAAAGGGGCGGATGCCGGTTTTGCTTTTGATGGTGACGGAGACCGTTTGATTGCTGTAGACGAAAATGGCGACATCGTTGATGGAGACCAGATCATGTATATCTGCGGAAAATACCTGAAAGAGCAGGGCCGCCTGAAGCACAACACAGTTGTGTCCACAGTCATGAGCAACCTTGGCTTCTACAAAGGGCTTGAAGCAAATGGCATTGAAAGCATCCAGACTGCAGTCGGAGACCGCTATGTGGTGGAGGAAATGAAAAAAGAGGGCTACAGCCTTGGCGGGGAGCAATCCGGCCATATTATATTCCTTGACTACAACACCACCGGTGATGGCCTTTTGACGGGCCTTCAGCTTGCTAATATCATGCAGGCGACCAAAAAGCCGCTGTCAGAGCTCGCGAATGAAATGAAGAAGTTCCCGCAGACGCTCGTCAACATTAAAGTTACAGACAAGCACCATGTAACAGACAATGATAAGGTACATGCTGTGATTACAGAGGTTGAAAATGAAATGAACGGAAACGGGCGCATCCTTGTCAGGCCTTCCGGCACAGAGCCTTTGGTCCGTGTAATGGCTGAAGCGCCTACAAAGGAGCAGTGTGAGACCTATGTGGATCGCATAGCGGCTGTTGTCCGTGAGGAAATGGGTTTAAAGGAATAATAGAAGGGAAGATATGCATAGAGGAACGCTTTGGCGCCTCTATGCATATTTTTTTATATGGAGCTCCTGAAGCTTCATGGGAAAATGTGTATTTTTTATGATATCAGTTGACGGATTCTCGCGTGGTGATGTATGATTATCCTGTTTTTGCAAACCATAGTGCAAAGCATATTCAATAATAGAAAGGTGGGTCGTCAGGGTATACTTTTAAAGCGCCTGAACTAGCCATGAGAGGGCTAGTTGACGAGGAGGAGGTTTATCGATTTTTCGGCGGATGCCTCCCGGTTGATCAAGCACAACCGAAAATCCTTCTTTAAAGCATCAAGGCAACTTGGTGGACAAAGAGAGGGATATGCTCTGAATAAACAAAAACTAGAGATAAGGGGGCAAGTATGCCCTCTAAAAAAGGCTTCTTGCCCCCTTTATTGGGAGGACACAGAAGTATGTGCGGAATTGTAGGATATATCGGAAACAGTGATTCAAAGGAAGTATTGCTAAAAGGCTTGGAAAAGCTTGAATATAGAGGCTATGATTCAGCAGGCATCGCCGTCATGAACGAAAACGGCGTCCATGTTTTCAAGGAAAAAGGCCGCATTGCCGACCTGCGCAGCATCGTTGATGGAGATGTGGAAGCCCACACCGGAATCGGACACACGCGCTGGGCGACACATGGCGTACCGAGCAAAAAGAATGCCCATCCTCACCAGAGTGCAGGCGGGCGCTTCACGCTCGTACACAACGGCGTTATTGAAAACTATGACCAGCTGAAGCGCGAGTTCCTGAGCGGAGTAGAGCTTCAGAGCGACACTGACACAGAAGTCATCGTTCAGCTGATCGAGCTGTTCGTAAATGAAGGAGAAGCAACAGAAGATGCTTTCCGCAAGACGCTGCGCCTGCTGAAGGGTTCTTACGCTTTGGCGCTCCTTGATGAGCAGAATGATGAAACGATCTTTGTAGCGAAAAACAAAAGCCCGCTTCTTGTCGGCCTTGGCGACACATTCAATGTGGTTGCGAGCGATGCAATGGCTATGCTTCAGGTGACAGACCAGTATGTTGAGCTGATGGATAAAGAAATCGTCATCGTTAAAAAGAACGAAGTCATGATCCAGGATATGGACGGCCAGATCATTGCCAGAAATCCTTATACTGCTGAACTGGATGCAAGTGATATTGAAAAAGGCACTTATCCTCACTATATGCTGAAGGAAATCGACGAGCAGCCGCTTGTGACACGCCGCATCATCCAGAAATACCAGAATGCAAGCGGGGAATTGGTCATCGACCAGGACATCCTTGATGCGATGAATGAAAGCGACCGGATCTATATCATTGCAGCTGGTACTTCCTATCATGCCGGCCTTGTCGGCAAGCAGTTCATCGAAAGAATGGCAAAAATTCCGGTAGAGGTCCATATTGCCAGCGAATTCGGCTACAATATGCCTCTTCTGTCAGAAAAGCCGCTATTCGTCTTTATTTCACAGAGCGGTGAAACAGCTGACAGCCGTGCCGTGCTTGTAAACATCAAAGAGATGGGCTATAAAGCACTGACAATCACGAATGTACAGGGATCAACCCTTTCCCGTGAAGCTGACTATACACTGCTTCTTCATGCAGGGCCTGAAATCGCGGTTGCTTCAACAAAGGCATATACTGCCCAGCTGGCTGTTCTTGCCATCCTGGCAGAAGTAACAGCGAAGAGCAAAGGACTTGGATTGCCATTTAACCTGGTTCAGGAGCTTGGAATCGTTGCTAATGCTATGGAGGTCCTCTGTGACGGCAAAGAAGAATTTGAAGCGATTGCCCGTGAATACCTGGCAACAACACGCAACGCTTTCTTCATCGGCCGCGGTATTGACTTCTATGTGGGGCTTGAAGGCTCACTGAAGCTGAAGGAGATCTCTTATATCCAGGCTGAAGGCTTTGCCGGCGGAGAATTGAAGCACGGCACCATCGCCCTGATTGAGGACGGTACACCAGTCATTGCCCTTGCTACACAGGAAAGCGTCAACCTGAGCATCCGCGGAAACGTTAAGGAAGTTGTATCCCGCGGCGCCAATCCATGCATCATCAGCATGAAGGGGCTTGAGCAGGAAGAAGACCGCTTCGTTATTCCAGAAGTAAATGAATTATTAACACCTCTTATCTCTGTTATACCATTGCAGCTGATTTCTTATTATGCTGCCCTGCACCGCGAATGCGATGTAGACAAACCGCGCAACCTGGCTAAATCTGTTACGGTTGAATAAGCGGATTTAGGATTATATATCGTTTGTCTAAGGAGGCTCCTTTCTGGATGCCTCCTTTTTGCATAGTTGGAGAAAAGTAATTGATCAAATGTTTAATTAAAGGCAGCAATTGTACTGCTGCCACCGTATACAGGATTTTAATTAAACGTTTGATTAAGGAAAGCAAATGGACTGCTGATCAAGGTATGTATGCTTAATCAAACGTTTGAACAATAGGCCTTGGTTAAAGAAACCATCTTAATTTATCTGCTGGCAACCCTGTTTATTCCGTTTTACATTATTCCGGCCATATTGAGGAAATTTTAAGGAGATGGAATGAATGAATCAGGATTTGATTATTTTTGGGACTATTTTTCTTGTGCTTGGTTTTTTGGTAGGGGTTAAGAAAATGACGTGGCTTTTATCAGGGTTTAATGAAAAAAGGGTGAGGGATAAAAAGAAACTGGCCCATTTGGTCGGAGGTACGGAAGCGGTTCTTGGCATTGTTCTCCTTATCGGCGGCACTCTGGGTGTGGGTTCACCGAAATTCCTAATCATGCTCTGTATAGCCATTATGATGGGGCTTGTATTTTATGTGAACAGCAGGATGGCAGAGTGAATAAGGAGGGAAGCTGCCCCTCCTTATTCTTCTCCTCCGTTAAACCATAGGAGAGCATCATCATCAGGATCGCCGTTATAGTTGATCATGATTTCTTCATCTTTTTTTATATCCTTGTAAGCATAGAAATCAAAAGAGTGATTCTCGAAACTGATTTCATAATCGGCATTCGGCTCATAGGAATGGTTGAACAGCATTCCATACCCAAGGAGAAGGGCAGAATGGTTTGTCCCATACTCAAATACATAGTCGGCGAGCCTGGTTTTCTCAATATATTTATGTTCTTCATTTGGATAGGCAAGTACCGGGGCTCTGTGGATCAGCTCTCCCTTTTTGATATCACGGGTAGCGAACACACCTTTATTGGTTTCGTCATCAGTAATGTTTGAGATTCTAACTTCAATCAAGCTTTTCACCTTCGCCTTCATAATCTGTCAATCCTAGTCTGACAGTCTTGGGGCAAAAATGCAATCGCAGGAATCAATTGGATGGCAGTCTTAGGGTGGTGCAGAGGCTGATTTGATACCAGCCCGGGTGTTTGTATGGTAAAGTAATATTAACAGCAAAGGAGGAAATGCAGATGCAAATCACTGATCAGGCACGCGATATCCTAAAGCAGATGTTTGAAAAAGAAAACGCCCGGAA
Organism: Bacillus infantis; assembly: GCF_020171945.1. Taxonomy (GTDB): domain Bacteria; phylum Bacillota; class Bacilli; order Bacillales; family Cytobacillaceae; genus Bacillus_AB; species Bacillus_AB infantis_A. Next base: position 11,252 of record NZ_JAIVAP010000018.1, read on the forward strand.
TATCCGCATATATTTCGCAGGCTATGGCTGAGGACAGCCAAAAGTAGGACTGGCTCTGGATGAGCCGGAAGAGGACGATAACGTATCCACAATCAATGAAATCAAAGTAGCAATCGATCCAATCATTGAACCGAATGTAGAGGACCTGATCCTTGATCTGAGCGGAGACAAGAAAGGCCTTGTACTGCTGGGGAATACGGGCAATTGCTGCTAGAATAAGAAAGCATGGAAATGGGCTTCTGCTCTTTCCATGCTTTTTTTGAAGCATTTATTCCTGATCAGTTCCCCGAGGCGGAAAGGGGAAGCAGAAGGGCATCATCCCTGTTCTTATGAAAAAATCATGCAAACACACTCGAATTGTACTATAATGAATACCAAAATCAGGATAATCGGGAGGTGGATATAATGGCAGAAACATTCTGGCTGCCGGATACTGGAGCGGCTCATGCAAAGCCTGTAAGAGGAAAGGCGATACTTTGCATGGGGAGAAGATTCATATAATCGCCCTTACAATGTGATCTCATTTCTATTACGGGCTTTGCCCCTTATTTAAGAAACCATTAAAATAAGGAGCTGGCCGAAATGAGCTATGTAAAAGCAGCTGCTGTTTTGCCTGAAGAGCTGATAGCGGAGATCCAGAAATATATTCAAGGTGAAATGGTTTATATTCCAAAGCCCGAGGCTGCCCGGCGAAAATGGGGGGAGACCTCCGGGGGACGGAAGCAGATCGATGCACGCAATGAGGAGATCAGGAGGGCATTCCGGAACGGAAAGCCGGTCGAAGTGCTGGCGGGCGAATACTTCCTGGCCAATGAAACAATCAAAAAGATAGTCTATTCAAAACAGAAACGCAGGCAGTAGGAACACTTTGGTTCAGAGTCATTCTCTGCCTATTCCCGGCTGCTGATTTTTCTTATAATTGTCTTGAGAAATCAACAGCCTGATCCGGGCAAAAATAGGAGTGAATGAAATGGAACCATTTATCCGGAACGACCAGTTTAATTTCATAAAAGAACAGGCAGCCCACCTTGTGAACGGGCACAGCTCTGTAAATGATAAAGGGGTTTTGAATGCACTGAGGGCCATCACCTCTGAGAAGGCTAAAGCACTGTTTCCAGAGCTCACCGCTGAGCAGCAGGAGCTTCTTGCTCCTTTGCCTGATATAAAGGACAGGACAGAGGCAGACCGGTACCTGGAAGGCCTGCAGGATTATATCATTCCATTTCCGGCAGTGAGCGAACAGGCAGCCAGGAAGCTGTTTCCCAAGGTTAAAAAGCTGAAGGTGCCTGAAGCCGGGCTGGAAGAGCAGAAAGGCATTTCCTACTTTTCCTGGGACGACAAAGGCACTGGGAGAAGGTATATGGCCGTGCTGTACAAAAATAAGCTTGCCGGCTTGTCAGGAACCTTCAAGCCGATCAGCCAAAAAGGGATTTGTTCCATTTGCGGCAAACATGGAGAAGCAGGACTGTTTGTTTCCCAAAAGAAGGGCGCCGTTCAGGGGACTTACGTAAGAAAAGGCAATTATATTTGCAGCGACACCATGAAATGCAACCAGAACCTGACCAGCCTTGAGAAGCTGGAGCAATTTGTTGAGCTGGTGAAATAGCACAAAAGAAAGACAGGGGCCTGGCTACAGGTCCCTGTCTTTGCAGTAAAGCCCGCACTGGGGCAGTTCTGAAGATCTTTGCCTCCGGTTATTGAAGCTGATCATCCTTATAGTCAACGTAAAGGGTGCCATTCTGCTGGACTTCAGCGTAGAAGACATCAGAGAGGGAGGCGCCGCTTTGCTGGAGCTGATCTTCAATCCATTCCTGGGAAAGGTTTAAGCCGTCAAGATTCTGGGAGACAAGCTGGCCATCGGAAATGACGGCGGTGCCGACCGGATAGGCATCTTTGGGCACCGGGTTTCCCTGGGCTGCATGGCTTTGCGTCAGCGGGCGCTTTCCTTCTTTTTTTAGCACCGACAGCTTGCCGTCCGTCTCAAAGACCGCATAGTCTGCATCTGAGATGGAGAAGATATTTTTTTGCCTGAGCAAAGCGCTTAAGGCATCAATATCCAGTCTGGCTTTGCGGAGGGAGTCTTCCATCACCTTGCCGTCTTTTATGACGATCAGCGGCTGGCCCTCCAGGAGTACCCTTGCTTTCCTGGATTTGATATCAAGATAGCCCATGAGGATGGTGAACGCGGCCCAGCCGGCCAGGGCAATGACCCCATTTCGAATGGTCACATTCGGGCTGAGGACAAGGTTGGCTGCAATAGAACCGATGGCAATGGCTGATACAAAGTTAAAGAAGGTCATTTGGGCAATTTCTTTCCGCCCCATCAGTCTGGCAAGCGCAAAAAGCACAAGAAAAGAAACGGCAATCCTTATAAGCACTTCTGGAATATTCATGATCCACCTCAATCAGGTTTATTTTTATAGAGAAATTGAATCTCTTAGTAAGAATGCATCCTTATTTTGGCAGGGTAATATCTTTTTATACATAAAAAAGAAAGAGAGTTGGAGTGAATGCTTGAATTATTGCTGATCCGCCATGGCCAGTCAGAAGCTGACCTGCTGGACGTGCATGAGGGCAGGGCGGATTTTCCGCTGACCGGTTTGGGAAGGAGGCAGGCGGGACTCCTTGCTGAGTTTATCACTGAACACTATCCTCCTGATATCATCTGGGCAAGTACGCTGAAAAGGGCCTATGAAACAGCGGCTATTACAGCTGATAGAGCGGGGTGCAGGCTGAGGACAGATGAAAGGCTGATGGAATTCAATAATGGGGTTCTGGCCGGGATGTCCCGGGAGGAAGCGGGCATCCGTTATCCAGAGCCGCCTGAGGGCAGAAAGCCGCATGTGCGCATCGAGAAGGGGGAGTCGATGCTTGAAATGAGATTCCGGGCCGAGACCGTTCTATCAGAGATCCTGGATGATGCTGAACAAAAAGGGTATAAGAGGGTTGCTGCAGTTTCGCACGGCGGATTGATTTCCATGCTGATCCTGGCGCTGCTTGGGCTGCCCAATACGAGCCGCCAGCTCTTTGCTACAGGAGATACCGGCGTTCATTTGTTCAGGCTGGATCATAAAAGAAGGGTGGCCATGTTTTTGAACTGCCAGCGGCACCTGCCCGATGAACTTTTGGGATAGGAGGGGACAGGATAGCCTGTCCTTTTTCTTTTTTCCATAAAAAGGGGATTGATTATTGATTTTCAGTCTTTCCAAACCGGGGCGGACGAAGTATGATAATTCTATCAAACTGAAAGGGAAGACAATATGGCGGGAATGAATCTCCTTTTCCTATTTGCAATCAGTGTCTATAGTCTATGGGGATTAGGGCATGATCCTTTCTCGAGCCTGCTTTCGGGTGATGAGAAGCGCTTTGAAATGCTGGTCCTGGAGGAAGGCAAGGTTTTTTCGAAAGAAAAGCCTTTTGAGCGAAAAGGAAAGCTCCTTGGAACGGCCGCGTATCTTCCTTTGTTGGCATCGCCGGCCGTCATGCTGCTTTTCCGAAGGTTTTTCCGGATGGATATTATGCTGGAAAAGCTGAGAATCCTTCTTACACCGGTCTTTTTTCATTCTAAGTTCTTTATCTCCTCCTCTGTTAGTAATAAATAAAACTAAACTGAAAAAGAGGTGCAGAGATGAGGAATTTAGGCTTTGGGGAAATTATGGTCATTGTTTTTGTTGCGCTGCTTATATTTGGACCGCAAAAACTGCCGGAGCTTGGCAGGGCTGCCGGCAATACGCTGCGTGAATTCAAAAAGGCAACAAAAGGCATCCTGGAAGATGATAAAGAAAGAGATAATTAAATAGATTGCAGACTGCTCCGCAGATGGAAGCCCTCTTATGGCTTCATCTTTGCGGAGCAGCTGTTTTGTTCTGGAGGAAAATGATGAAAGAGATGATTGTTGCCCTGATATTGGGCATTGTTGAAGGTCTTACTGAGTTTGCGCCCGTTTCGTCTACCGGCCATATGATTATAGTGGACGACATTTTATTAAAGTCAAAAGAGCTTTTCTCGAAGGAAGTAGCCAATACATTCAAGGTTGTCATTCAGCTTGGGTCGATCCTTGCGGTGGTGATTGTGTTCAAGGACCGGTTTATCCAGCTCTTAGGGCTGGGTAAAGGGGGGAAGGAACAATCGGATGGACCGAGGCTGAAGCTTACACAAGTCATTGCGGGCCTGCTGCCTGCGGCGGTTCTCGGGCTTCTTTTCGAGGATTATATAGATAAATACCTTTTCTCTATCAATACAGTGGTAATCGGCCTGGTGGCTGGCGCCCTGCTTATGATTGCAGCTGATTATTATTCAAAGAGGAAGCCGGCCATCGAGACGGTGGACAAGATCACTTACCGGCAGGCAATCCTCATTGGATTGTTCCAGTGCATCGCCTTATGGCCGGGCTTTTCACGGTCAGGCTCCACAATCTCGGGCGGGGTGCTGCTCGGCCTCAGCCACAGGGCAGCCTCTGATTTTACCTTTATCATGGCGGTGCCTGTCATGCTTGGGGCAAGCGGGCTGTCGCTTCTGAAGAATTGGGAGTATTTCACGCCTGATGCCATCCCATTCTTTATAGTCGGCTTCATCAGTGCCTTTGTGTTCGCCCTGGCATCAATCCGTTTCTTCCTGGCGCTCATCAACAGAATCAAGCTGGTGCCGTTCGCCATTTACAGGATTATCCTCGCGGCTGTCATTTATATTGTATTTCTGTGAGGCAAAAGTACAGTTCCAGTATTTAAATATTTACAGAAGATAGGTTCATAGAGTAAAATTAAAAAAAATTTATTGAAAGATACGCTTAATCTTTTAAAGAGCGGGGGATCCAACCGGCATACATCTGCCTCGGGGTGAATCCTTTACAGGTAGGGCACTCTCAAAGCCCGAATCCGACAGCTAACCTCGTAAGCGTTATTGAGAGGACAAGTCTGCGTTCAAACACAGAGGTCTCGCCCTCTGTGTTTTTTTATGCTAAAAAACAGATATTTGACTAAGGAGGCTTGCATTATGAAACTATCAACAAAGATTATCATCGCTCTGATTGCGGGGGGCATTGTCGGCTTATTATTGAATCTATATTCTCCCGATTTATTTGAAACACTGAATACGTATTTATTCACTCCACTGGGGAAAATATTCCTCAACCTGATCAACATGCTCGTGGTGCCAATTGTGTTCTTCTCCATCACTCTTGGCACAGCCGGCCTCGGGGATCCTAAAAAGCTCGGAAGGATTGGCCTTAAGACCATCTCTTTCTTCTTGGCTACTACTTGTATGGCATTAATCATCGGGATCGTCTTCGCGTACATCTTCCAGCCGGGGAATGTCGGGACCTTCGATACCACTGGTGCAGAGTTTGAAGCACAGGAAGCTCCGCCTGTATCTGAAACCCTGCTGAATATCATTCCGACAAATCCTATCAAGGCATTTACAGAAGGAAACATGCTTCAGATCATTACATTCTCTGTTTTCGTCGGCTTTGGTCTTACTATGCTTGGCGAGAAAACCAGAGGCGTCCTGAAGCTGTTTGACCAGGGGAATGAGCTGATGATGTACCTTGTGAACCTGATCATGCGTTTTGCGCCATATGGAACCTTCGGCCTGATCGTATCGGCAGTCGGCACCCAGGGAGTTGATGCGATCAAAGCGATGGGGCTGTACATGGGTGTGGTGCTTGCGGCACTTATCGTCCATACGCTTGTGACGTACGGAGGATCGGTATACTTCCTGGCCAAGCGCAGCCCTATCGAATTCTTCAAGGGATTTGCCCCGGCCATGAGCGTGGCCTTCAGTACATCGAGCAGTAATGCCACACTTCCGGTTTCCATGAATGTGGCACAGAAGAACCTGAAGGTCCCTGAATCGGTGAGCAGTTTTGTTCAGCCGCTTGGTGCGACAATCAATATGGATGGAACAGCGATCATGCAAGGTGTCGCAACCATCTTTATCGCTCAGGTATATGGCCTTGACCTGACGTTCACGCAGCTAGTGACGGTCGTCCTGACTGCCGTCCTTGCGAGCATCGGTACAGCAGGTGTGCCGGGCGTCGGCCTGATCATGCTGGCGATGGTCCTTCAGTCTGTTAACCTTCCTGTTGAAGGGATTGCCCTGATCATCGGGATCGACAGGCTTCTGGATATGACCAGAACAGCGGTTAATATTACAGGTGATGCTGCTTGTGCAGTCATCGTCGGTGAATCCGAGAAAAAGAAAAACAGGGAATTAACCTGATAATAGAGTAAAGCAAAACACCGTCCGGATAAGGACGGTGTTTTTTTAATGGACCGGGTGAACGCGGGACCTTCTTAAGCAGTCGGCTCGGCCGCTTCTTCTATTTTTTTCTGCAGGAGAAGCTTTTTGAGCTGCGGCTTGCTTTTGCGGCTTGCCAGGATATACAGAACATCCCCTGGAAGGATGATGGTGCTGCCGGCCGGTGTGATCAGTTCATCATTGCGGATGATGGCATTCACAAGTGCACCTTTTGGAAACGGGATATCAATCAGGGTCTGCCCGATGATCTGGGCATCATCCTCCATTTCGTATTCAATCATCTCTGCATCGGCTTTTCCGATGGACACAAGCTCAAGCGAATGCATGGGTGTCGTTTTTTTCGGTCCGGTCAGCTTCAGTTTAGCTGCGAGCGCTGTAATCGTTGAGCCTTGTATGAGGCAGCTGGTCAGGACGACAAAGAACACGACATTGAAGATCTGCTGGCTTCCCTCGATTCCTGCAAGAAGGGGAAAGGTTGCCAAAACGATAGGGACAGCTCCCTTTAATCCTGCCCAGGAAAGGAAGATGAGTTCATTCGTTTTATATCCCATCCTGACGGTAGACAAGAAGACGGCTGCAGGCCTTGCGATCAATATGAGGATCGCAGAGATGGCAATGCCTTTCAGGAAGATATCCAGGCTGAACAGCTCTGAAGGGAACACCAGCAGGCCTAGAATCACAAACATCATGATCTGCATCATCCAGGCAAATCCTTCAGAAAAACGGAAGATGGTATGCTTGTAGGCAAGCTCCATGTTTCCGATGATAATGGCAGCGATATAGACGGCCAAGAGTCCGCTTCCGCTTGCAAAGGCTGTAATACCATAGGTTAAGAGTGCAAAGGCTGTGGCAAAAACAGGATAGAGTCCGCCTGAGTCGAGATTGATGCGGTTAAGGGCAAAGACGGCCAATCTGCCGAAAATCAGGCCAAACAGAAGGCCGATGCTCATCTGGAGGAAAAAGGTTCCGATCAGCGACCAGACGCTTGCTTCCGGAAGGGTGATCAATTCAATCATGGCGACTGTCAGGAAGACAGCCATCGGGTCATTGGAGCCTGATTCTGCTTCTAAAGTGGCACCGATCCGTTCATCGATATTCTTATCCTTAAGAACTGCGAAAACGGCAGCAGCATCTGTTGATCCGACGATGGCACCGAATAAAATCGATTCGAGCCAGCCTGTCCCCAGAATGAACTTCGCTGCGGCTGCGACGATTCCGGATGTGAGGATGACGCCGAGGGTGGCGAGTGACAAGGATGGGAGGACGACAGGGCGCAGTGTTTGCCACTTAGTCTGCAGGCCGCCCTCAAACAGGATAATGATTAAAGCAAGGACACCGATCATCTGGGCTGTGCTGGCATTGTCGAAATAAATGATTCCCAGTACGTCACTGCCCATCAGCATCCCGACTGCCATAAACAGCACGAGGGAAGGAACGCCGAGGCGTGAGGAGAACTTAGTCGTCAGCACGCCGGTAATGAACAGGATGGCCGCAAGCAGGATGAATGTATCTGTATGCAAAACATTAATCATTGATATCAGCTCCTTTTCTATAAATTGATGTCGAGAGTGACAGATGGAGGATTCTTAGGTGAAATTCCCAGATAGCTATAGGTTTCTGAAGGGGAGGATTGCTGGAGCCTCTTTTGAATGAGCGACACGGCAATGCCTTTTGAATAAGCATGATAGCCAAAGGTTTTTCTTAGTGTGTGTGTGCCGACAGGCTCTTCAATGCCGGCGGCCTGGGCAGCCTCATTAATGATCCGGTACGCCTGTACTCTCGTGATTGAATTTTTGGACTTCCTTGACTTAAAGAGCGGGTCTTCCCAGTTGAGGCCATTCTCCTGGATGCATGTGTGGAGGGCTTCACGGACCTGCAGATTGAAATAGATAGGGGGAAAGCAAGCTTCAGAGGTATGCAGATAGGAAAGGATATTTCCGCTTTCATCTGCTGCGTCCTTTACCTGCAGGTGAAGCAGGTCATTGATGCGTATTCCGGTGTTGATGCCAAGCAAAAACAAGCAATAGTCGCGGGAAGAGCGGGATTGGAGCCATTCCTTCATCATCAGGATCTTTTGTTTGTCAGTTATTGCACCGACTGTTTTCATTTAATCACCTCCAATGTAACTTAATCCTATTATAGCATATGGTTATGTAACATGAAAAAGACTAGCATCACGTAGGGCTTAGATTAAAGTCTTTTTATCCTGAAAAAACATGAAATGGCAAAGTGATTTTGTTACGATAGAAAGAAAACAGCCCGGCTTATAATCAATGGAGGAACTATGTTAAAGAAGCTTATTATGCCTATTATTTATATAAGTGAGTGGGTGGTGTTTTTTTATGCTGTCCTCTTTATGATTGTTTTTAATCTAACTTATTACGTAAACATGGTCATAATTGATATGCCTTGGGAAGAACGTACCTCCCTGCCTTTTATAAAGACTGTGCTTATCATGACAGGTGCATGCATGGTTTGTTTCCTTTATATCAAATACGTGAAAGGAAGAAGGATCTATAAGTATGTAAAAGATATCCTTTGGGGTATTCTGTTTGGAGTAAATGGCCTGCTGTGTATCCTTTTGCTGGGTATAAGCCTTATTTTTGAGCTGCCTATCAATGAACGGGTTCTGCTGGTATTGGCCTTCATTGCAAGTGCAGGATTTTTTTTGCGGTGTATCAGAAGCCTGTTGCTTTCTTATATAGAACGCCCTTTTTCATCCAGGTAACAGTACAGCCAACATGGTGATCAGGACCATATAATAAGCGCATGGATGTTAACATCCATGCGCTTGTGAATACTTTGATAACAGGGAATATCCCCATTTAAAAGCCTTTTATAAGAATTTCACACATACAGGGTAAGGAACTGAAACATCCTTCTGCAGCAGGGATAGCCTGCCGCTTTGTGCGTCACGGGCAAACAAAGTGAGGTTTCCGGTTTCCTGGTTGGAGGCAACGATATATCTTTCTGAAGGATCGAGCACAAAGTCGCGCGGCCAGTTTCCTTCAGTTGAAGTATGTTCGATGAAATCCAGCTTGCCGGTTTCTTCATTTACAGAGTACACGGCAATGCTGTCATGTCCGCGGTTTGCGGCATAGACAAAGCGGCCGTCAGAAGAGATATGGATGGCGCTTCCCTGGTTATTTTCCCGGAATGTTTCAGGGATGGCCGGTACTGTCTGCATTACCTTGAAGCTGCCGTCATTGGGGCTGTATTCGAGCACAATCACCTCGGAGCTCAGCTCTGTCATCACATAGGCAATATTCCTTTCCGGGTGGAAAACAAGATGCCGCGGCCCGCTGCCAGGCTTTACATCCAGTTTGGCCGCTTCCTTCAGCTGCCCTTCATTTAATTCATAGGTAATGATTTCATCTGTCCCCAGGTCAACGGCGGCAATATAATTCTCATCTGGCGTAAAGCCTGCATAATGGGCATGCGGCTTTTCCTGGCGGTCAGCATTTGGGCCTGAACCCTCATGCTGGGCGACCGAAGAAGCAGAAAGAAGAGAACCGTCTCCTGTCAGACCGTATGTTTCAATCGTACCTTTATGGTAATTGGCTGTCACTGCAAGGCTTGACTCTTTATTTACGCTGATATGGCATGGGGACGCACCCTCAGACAACCGGCGGTTCAGTTCTGTAAGCCCGCTGCCATCACTGATGGAGAACGCGGCAGCGCCGCCCTGCGTCCCTTCCTTTACGACAGAATAAAGGCGGGTTTTATCTTCGCTGATTGTCACATATGTAGGGTTTTCAAGCTCTGCGGCGAGCTTGACGTTTTCAATCCTGCCGTTTTCTGTATTCAATTCAAAAGAATAGATGCCTTTGCTGTCGCCTTTTGTATAGGTGCCGATAAATCCGGAAAAATTATGGTCCTTCATTACTATTTCTCCTTTCAACATGCGGATTGCCTCTATTATATCATGAACCTTTTCAGTGTATTCAGCAGGATGAAAAAGCCAAAGGACCTGGCGGGTAGCCTGCCAGGTCCTTGTTGGCCAGCTGAGCCCTTATCCTTTAGGATAGTCTGAATTTGGCTGGCGCGGGTCAGTATAATCGCGGTTCACTTCATCTCTAAGCCTGTCTTCATCTGCAAATGGATTGCTTACCACCTTATCGCTGAGAGGGGTGTTTGGATCTATATTTTCATCCGTATACAGGCGGTTTTGATCATTGTGGTCCTGGAATGCATTTTCGCCTTTATCCAGTTCGCCCGGGTTTAGCGGATCGACTAGATAGTCGTCATACCTATCTTCCTGGTCCGTTGCGCGGATAGCTGTATTCCTGTCTGTTGTGCCTACGAAATCTTCATCAGTGCGGCGGGCGTCATTGACAGCTCCTCCGGTGAAGATCGTTTCATCATCTGTCAGGCGGTCGCGGTTCCGGTCATCGGGATCGACCAGGATCAGGATTCTTCCTTCTTTTACCTCTGCTTCATAACGGTTGGCCTCCTCTTCCGGGATGCCCATGCCGATCAATGCGCCTGCAAGTCCGCCTGCCCCGGCGCCAACCGCTGCCCCGGTTAGTGTTGCAGCAATCGGACCTGCCGCAACGATCGGTCCAATTCCAGGGATTGCAAGGGCGCCGATGCCCACGAGCAGCCCTGTGAGCCCGCCCAATGCTCCGCCGGCAGCAGCGCCAGCCGCAAGGCCTTCCTCTGTCTTCGTCCCGGTTTCCTCGCTCACAGCATCAAGATCATCACGGTTCTTGCTGATGACCGAAATGTCTTCAGCCCGGTAGCCTTCCGCCTTCAGCCGTTCAATTGTTTCAACCGCTTCATCCTCTGTTGCATATGAGCCCACTACACGCTTATTATCATCTGCCATGTTCATTCCTCCTTAATCGTTTAAAAATGTTTCTACTAGAGTACATACCCTCAGGTGAAAATGGCCTAAACCTCAGCCGGCCTGTAATATATGTCACAAAGTGCCTCCATGCCGGGGTTCAGATGAGGTCTGCGTTGCAATACTGCACGGAAATGCTATGATATAATTGTCAGACTCTTTCATGGGAGAAGGGATTGCATTGAGGAACGAATTGCTTAAGATTGGCACAAGAATAGTAGAGAGCAAAGAGCAGCTCGTCAATCACATATTTGAACGGGAATGCCCTTTCTATAAGGAAAAGCTTAAGAAATCGACTGTTGCCAGAAATCAGATAGCTGAATGGCGCAAAGCCTTGATTCAGATCCTGGGTGAATCATTATATACGGATCAGGAGGAAAGCGGGCGCAAAATTGAAAAATGGGCCCGTGAAACAGGAGAAACTGCGATAGAAAACGGCGTTCCCCTGGACGAATCCCTGCGTGTGCTGTCCCTGTTCAGATCGGTTATTTGGGACGTTTTCACTGAGGAGCTGGAGAAAAATCAATTTGCTGCAGTCACGATGTTAGATGTCAGCAAAATCATCAACCCGCTCCTGGATGAGGTCGCGTATATATTCAGCAATATTTACATGAACTACAGCACAAGGAAAATAGAAGTAGCCCGGACTGCCCTGCAGGAGCTGTCCGTTCCGGTCGTCCCGATTTCAGCGGATATTGCCGTTCTTCCGCTCGTTGGGGAAGTGGATACAGAGCGTGCAAAATTCATTATGGAAAAATGCCTGAAAAACAGCTCAGAGCTTCAATTAAAGCAGCTGTTCATTGATGTTTCCGGCGTACCAATGATAGATACGATGGTTGCCCATAATCTGTTTCAGATTGTAAAATCATTAAACCTGATCGGCGTGAAGGCAACTATGACCGGAATACGGCCGGAAATCGCCCAGACGATCGTGGCTCTCGGAATAGAATTCCGGGACATCCCGACAAGGGCAAATCTTAAGCAGGCGCTGATGGCAGCAGGATTCGAGCAAACTAAAAGATGATATTTGTGTGAAACTTATATACAAATGAGGAACTAACTGAATTTAAAGTGATACACTAATCATATACAGTTGAAGGGAAATCTATTAAGCAGCCTTCTGCAAAAGCGGGGAGTCGAACATGAAGCTGGGATTAATCATCGTTATAGCCATTATCATTCTTTCTTTAATTTTTACCCTTATGCTGGCCGGCAAAAGTGATGCTGACTACTCAAAGTCAGCCAGGAAAAATACGGTCAACCTGACTGTGATTTATGCAGTAGTCATTCTGCTTTCTATTGTCGCACTGGGTGTTTATATAAAATGGGGAATCTAAAAAAGTGAAGCGGTGCACGCTTCACTTTTTTACAAGATAATAAAGTATATTTTTTGCACTTCGATTACTGTCTAGCTCCAGCGCCTACCCCCTCGAGGTCACAAGCCAATCCTGCCAAAAAGGCAAAGAACGCCTTCTCGGCAGGATCGTCTTGAGGCCCCCAGGATGGGGGGCATGCAGACGTTGCCACAGGACGTGGCGTTTTTAGTCTGCGTTCCTTTAGGGAGCAAGGCGCTTACGCTTTTCTTAATTGGCTGCCTGCCATTGTCTCTGCACCTGTTCCTGTGCAAGGCGGGCAATTTCCTCTTCTTGAGTCCCTCTATGTGCGATTACATTTGTCATATAGTTTTTTCCGCCGTGATTAACGGTTACAGTTACTTGTACCATGCTTTTTTATTCCTTTCTTAATGATATTTTAATATAGTGATACCATTTTAAAAGGAAAATGAAACCTGTTTGCATAAATTATTGACCCATTCTATCACTTAGAATGGAAGGGGCATTTCCCTTCGATTGGCTTGATGTCATCGCCGATGAAGTATTGCTTCCATTCCCGATGCTCAGGGTCCCCGTAATGGCTGATATTTGGGTGCTTTGGCAGTCCATCCCACTTTTCCACTCGTTCCCTGACTTTTTCCCTGGACATGATTCCTCCTTTAGAAGTGCCTTCAAGTCCCTCAAAGATTCTCCGCGGCTGGAATCCCAGCACAAGACTGTTACCTAGATCCCTTGTTTTCCGCTGTTTATAGGCTGGCGCGTTTCCAAATACAAAGAATGGCTCTTCGGCAAAAGAGAATGCCCATAGATGGTGGTCCGGGTCCTCAGGATAATCTTTAGGCCAAGGTTTTTCATCCTGATCATGAAGATACTGGAGGATGTTCCAGAAATATTCGCGGTAGTAAGGGATATCCTTCTCTTCTTTTTCCGGCTCCACAAAAACAAACAAGCCATGGCGGATAAGCTTTGGGGCATCAAATAGGTCAATGAACTCTTCCAGCGCCTTCGGAAGCTGTGACCAGTCATCCTGTGAAATATACGCATAGCGCAGCTCTCCGCGGTTTTCAGCAGTCATGCCGAAATAGCAGGGGAAGGTCTTGTCTGTGACGGTTTGATGGAAGGTCTTATATTCTTCTATGACCCATGCAGGCACAATGTCAGGGTTGGTCATATCTTCTTTTTTCAGCAATGCTTTTTGGATTGTTTTCATAATCAGCTCTCCTAAAATGATTTTTAGAAGCCGGCTTCCCGCAGGAGGCCGGCTTCATCCCGTGCTTCAAATTATCTCTCGTGCGCGGCTGCTATTCTTCTCTGTTTTCATTCATGCGATTATGCTCCGGATTTATCGGATCAGCGTTATCAGGCGTCATCGGCCGGGCAGGACCTGAATCTCCAGCTTGATTGCCCATAGAGGCATCTGGAGTCATTGATTCTTTAATCTGGGCGGTGCGGGCATCTTTATTGATGCTCGTCTGCTCAATTTTACGGTCTAGCTTTTGCAGATACTTGGCGGCAAAATCCTTTCCTCCTAAACCGAAGGCAAGGCCAAAGGCGAGAGCCAGTCCGCCGAGTATAAGGATAAAGGCAGAATTGACGATGGAATGGGCGACGCCAAGCTGGTCCAGGGCCATAAAGATGGAAACGGCTACGATCGCATATTGCGCCACAGATGATAGAAGGCGGAAATGAGGGCCTTCCAGCAGGCTTGAAAGCAGCTTCTTTACCAGGGTTCCGAGCCATAATCCTGCGCCAAGAATGACAAGGGCTGCAAGAACATGAGGCAGATAGGCTATGACACCGGTTGCCAGTGTGACAAGGAAGTCGAGCTTCAGCAGGTTCAGAGCCTGTACAACAAATAAGAGGACAACAATGATCTGGGCAATATAGCCAAACAGCTGGGAAATCCCGCTTTTTGCAGCCCCGGGTTTATTTTTCCTGAATCCAATGCTATTAAAATATGAGTCTGCGCCGATTCGTTCAAGAAGGCCGGCAACCATCTGCCTGACCCATTTTCCGAGCCAGATGCCCGCAAGGATAAAGGCGATGGCGACAATGATATTCGGGATCATGGTGAGGACATCGTTCAGCATGGCAATCGCAGGCTGTGATATTCCTTCCAGATCCAATTCTTCGAGAGCCGCGATTACGACCGGGATCATAATGAAGACAAAAACGATATAGCCGGCAACAGATGAAAGGGTGGTCCCATCAAACAGCTTGGACAGGCCGAAACGCCCGACAAGCTTTTCCGTACCGATGCTCTGCAGGAAGCTCGTGACAATATCACGGACCAGCTTGGCGATGAACCAGCCGATAAACAGAATAAGGGCAGCGGCAAGGAGTTTAGGAAGGAAAGCCAGAATATCATTGAGCATGCTGGCAAACGGTCCGGAGACTCCCTCGAGGTTCAAGGCCGACAGCACGGCAGGAAGGGAGATCAGCAGAACCAGATAGAATACGATATTGGCAGCTTTATCGACGATATTGGAGGAGTCGTGATCTCCTTTAATGAATTTATATTTGTTCAGTGTTTCATGGACGCGAAGCGTTCTGCCTCCACGCTTGATGAGAAACTTGAGGGCGGATGCCACCAGCCAGGCAACCAGCAGGATCAAAGCTGCCTTTAAAATGCTTGGGATGGCACCTGTAATAGTCGAGAACATGCCTACTAGCGGAGTAGCCAGGAAGCTTAAGTTTAGGATATTGAAGAACCAAATAAAGACAAAAATGAGGATGAGAATATAAACGATTTTACTTATGATTTTCTCAGGGGAATACTTTCTGTTTCCCGACTCGGCAAACAGTTTGTTATCAAGATTGGTTTTGCGGAGGCCTTTCAGGACCGCCTTTTCAACCGCCTTTGCAATGATCCATCCCAACAGGAGGACGACTAATGCCAGCAAAAGGTCGGGAAGCTGGTTCAGATAGCCATTCCAGCCATTCCAAAATGCATAATTATTATCCAACTAGATCCACTCCTTAACATAGATATTTACATTTACCCAGTGAGTTAGCAGATAAACAGGCTGCAGGCAGCCGAATTGGAAAATAAAGTTTGGAAAAGCAAAACCTTTTTCCTGCGAAGCAGTCTAATATTCAGGAAAACAAGAGGGGGATCGATCAGCCTTGGAGAATATTGTCCGCAAAGCCATAAAAGGGGATGATGAAGCTTTTCTTGATATCATCCGTTCCTGCAAGGCGGATTTGTATAAAACCGCACTTGCCTATATGCGAAATGAGGAAGAAGCTCTTGAGGCCGTGCAGGAAGTAACCTTCCGGGCTTACAGGAGCATAAAAGATCTGAAGCAGCCTGCCTATTTCAAGACATGGATCATCCGTATCATGATCCATTACTGCTGCGACAGGCTCAAGAAGCAACACAGGCTCGTATATAATGAACAGCTGCTCCTCGCAGCGGGCGGGGAAGAGGATACTCTTCTATTCGAGGTCCAGGATGCGATGGAGGCGCTCGATGACCGCTCCCGTGAACTGCTGACGCTAAAATACTTCCACGATCTTAAAATCAAGGAAGTGGCTGCCCTGTACAACCGTCCGGAAGGAACCGTGAAAACATGGCTCAATAAAGCGTTAAAGTCATTAAGAGAGAAGCTCAAGGAAAGCGGGGGGAAGATGGATGTTTGAAAAGGAAGAAAAAAAGCTTGAAGCCATACGAGAGCGGTATCAGGAATTTCCTGTGCCGGATGAACGGCTGGAGGAAGCTATCATGAAAGGGTTCCAGCAAGCCAAAGCGGCTTCCCCGAAGAAGCGGTTCATCAAAAGGAGCTGGCTGCCCGGGATTGCGGCCGCCCTGCTATTGCTCGGATTTTTGACCAGCATCAGAGTTTCCCCGGCCTTTGCCCACTATGTCGCAGAAATGCCGGGTATGGAAAAGCTGGTAGATCTCATCCGGTATGACAAGGGCTGGATATCCGCCGTGGAGAATGACTATATGCAGCCGCTCGGCATATCCCAGGAGAAAAACGGGGTCCGGGTCACTCTTGATGGTGCTATACGGGATGAGCGGGGGCTGGTGGTATTTTACACAGTTGAGTCAGAGGAGAAGCAGGTGCTTCAAACGGAGAGGATTATTTTAACTGATGCAGATGGCAATGAGCTTCCGCCGGGAGCTACTAGTTATGGAGGTGCTAGTTATACTGAGGAGCCAGTTAAATCTGTAAATGATTCAATAGATTACTTTGCTATTGAACCTTTAAAAGCGACTGAATTCAAGATAGAGGTGAAAATTAAAACAGAGAAGGGGCTTGAAACATTTGAAATGGCTTTCTCTGTGGAAAATTTAAAAGCGAATAAGAAGGTGTATACGCTAAACAAGACCGTATCTATTAAAGGTCAGAAAATCACCTTCAAGAATGTAACTATCTATCCATTGCGCGCAGCTGTACATGTGACATTTGATCCGGAAAATAACAAGAAGATCTTTAATTTGGACGATCTGAGGCTTGTTGATGAAAACGGAGAAGTTTGGTCAGGGATTGTAAACGGAGCAACAGCAAGCAGTTTAGCTGAAAACGAGGAGATTTTCTATTTGCAGAGCAATTATTTTAAAGAGCCGAAGGAGCTGTATCTGACACTAAATAAAGTAATGGCTGTAGATAAAGAGGATACAGAAGTGGTTATTAATACGGAAACAAAACAAATTCTGAAGCAGCCAGTAGGTGAAAAATTGTCAGGAGTGGAGTTGGAAGGGAGAAATCTATCCGTGCAGGTTCGCGCCGGCCAAGATTACCATCATCAGCTTTTCCTAACTGCTAAAGATGCTGAAGGTAGAGATCTAAGCAACGGCGGCTCATTCTTCCATACCAGCGGAGACGGTGTATACCAGGAATATGGGCTGATGCTATCTGAGGCGGATCCGCTCAAATATAAAAATCCAATCACTCTTAAACTAGGAGCGTTTCCTGCCTGGATTAAGGGGGATATAAAGCTGCCACTGAAATAGGAAATGTGAGATCTGGAGATTTTCAATAATCGGGTCGGACAACAACAGGCAAGCCTTGTCTGTTCTATATGGGACCATTTATGAAACGAAGAATTTGTTAGAACCAGGCCGAAATGAAGTAATGCGGCCTGGTTTTACTTATGACCTAAGTCAGTTGCGGTTAAAATGTCGTTTTTACTAAGGCCAATGCTTCACCAGTTCATATTGTCAAACACCTGAAAAACCGCCTCCGCATTTCGTCTCTAGCCCCTCGAGTCATAAGCCACTCCTGAATTGAAGGCAAAGAACGCCTTCTATCCAGGAGCGTCTTATGCTGGGGCCCGCAAGACGTGGCGCCTGTAGCCTGCGTTCCTTAATCTGAGCAAGCTCCCCCCCCCGCATTTCGTTACCCCAACAAAACATCCTCACCCGGATACCGAATTTTCTCCGGTTTTTGTTTGGCGAAGGAGAAGGCGAGTGTGAGCGGGCCGAGTTTGCCCAGGAACATGATAAAGATAATGATTTCTTTTCCAATTCCGGACAGGTCGGCGGTGATGCCCATGGAGAGGCCGACAGTTCCAAAGGCGGATACGACTTCAAATATGATTTTAATAAAAGGCAGATCTTCCGTAATGCTAAGGACAAAGATGGCGATAAAGATAAACAGGATAGAAATCATCGAGATGGCCAATGCTTTTGTCAGATAGTTGACGCTGATAGTTCGGCGGAAAATGACAATGTCCTTTTTGCCGCGTATAAATGTGATGACAGCCATGATAATGATGATAAAGGTCGTCAGTTTAATTCCGCCGCCGGTGGATGCGCTCCCCGCGCCCACAAACATTAACAGCAGCATATACAGGACGGTTGTATCCTCAAGCCCGCCGATGTCAACGGAATTGAACCCGGCTGTTCTGGGCGATACAGCCTGAAAATAGGATGCCCAAAGCTTTTCCCAGCTGGTCAGATGGGCGAGGGTCTGCGGATTATTGTATTCAAGATAAAAGATGATGGCCATTGACACGATATTGACTGCAAAGGTGCCCACAATCATCATTTTGGAATGGAGCGACAGCCTTCTGAATTGCTTTGATTTCCACAAATCGGCCAGTACGGTAAATCCAAGGCCCCCGATGATGAAGAGCATAGAAATCACAATATTGATGACAGGGTCGCCGACAAATTGGCTCAGGCCATCCGGCCAGAGCTGGAAG
Organism: Bacillus infantis; assembly: GCF_020171945.1. Taxonomy (GTDB): domain Bacteria; phylum Bacillota; class Bacilli; order Bacillales; family Cytobacillaceae; genus Bacillus_AB; species Bacillus_AB infantis_A. The sequence continues at coordinate 29,840 of NZ_JAIVAP010000018.1, forward strand.
CCGGCATTATTGAAGGCAGAAACAGAGTGGAAGAGGCTGTAATAGAAGCCATCCCACCATCCGTACTGCGGAACCCATCTCAGGCAGAGAAAGAACACAGCGATGGCCTCGATTGTAAAGGAAAAAATAAACAGATAGCGCACGAGTCGGATGACCCCGCCGACCGACGTCTGGTTCAAAGCCTGCTGCAGGACGAGACGCTCCTTGAACCCGATTTTCCTTCCGAGCATCAAGTAAATCAGCACAGCGAAGGACATGATGCCAAGACCTCCAAGCTGGATAAGGCACATGATGACAGTCTGGCCGAATAGAGTATAGGTTGATGCGGTATCAGCCACTGTCAGCCCTGTCACGGTCATAGCCGAGGTGGCTGTGAACAAGGCATCGATCCAGGAGACGTCTTGGACTGTTGAAAAGGGTAGCTTGAGCAATGCTGCCCCCAGCAGGATGAAAAACAAAAATATAAAGGTCAAAAGCTGGGGCGGCGTGACATTCAGGTACTTTCGCTTCATGATCGGTAGAGCTCCTTTTTCCTCAGATGGTGAAAAGTAAATTTATTTTTGGCCATAAAAAAACCATTCTTATCCACGGAAAAGAATGGTCAATATGTCTATTGGCCTTTCTCTCAATATGCTTACGGAGTTAGCTGCCGGATTAGGAATTGAGAGCTTCCTTCCTGGCCTGCGCCAGGATTCACCCCGGGCAGGCGCAAACAGCCTCCTGCCATATTGGTTCCCCCGTTCTTAACATAAGATTCAGCAAAGGTATGAAATTCAAGTTGATTATAATCTATAAAATACTCCCGCTCATTCGCAAAGTCAATCAGGAAATTGTGAATTTTTCCTATTTAAAAAACCGTGCAGAGTGCACGGCTTTGCCCGGTCTATTTTTCCTCCAGATGAATTCTTCGGTAATCTTCCTCCAGAATGCTCATCATAATGGAATCATGGTACTGGTGATCGTAAAATAAAGCCTCGCGCTGGACGCCTTCCTGCTTGAATCCAAGCTTCTCGTAGACATGGAGTGCCCGGTCATTATAGACAAAAACGTTCAGCTCGATCCTGTGCAGATTCAGCACACCGAAAGCATAGCCAAGCATGAGCTCCATTGCTTCGCTGCCGTAGCCGCGCCCCTGGTTCTCTTCCTCACTGATGTTCACACGGATATTGGCATTGCGGTTGGTGCTGTCTATATCCTGAAGGGCAATATCACCAATCACTTCATTCGTTCCATCAAGGACAATCAATAAGAGGATGGAAGATGAGTCCTCCGCTTTTTCTTTAATATAAGAGAAGATCTGGTCTTTTGAAAAGGCTTTTTTCAGACCGGTGAGCTTTCTTGACTGTTCATTATAGAGCAGTTTCACATATATATCCGTATCATCAGTACTGATGGGCCGCAGATAAATCCGCTCTCCCTGCAGGAACCGTATTGCATCCATTCGTACTCCTCCTTGTTTTCTCTTAAATACAATATAATCCAATCCAGCTCATATAAAAATAGATACTTTTTCCCTTTCATCAATTTATACATCAATAATAATTGAAACATCAAAAGTTGGGTAAATGTAAAATGTAATAGCAGTACACTGTTCGGAAAAGGGGGCCTTGGCCAGGATGGAATTTAGAAAAGGTATGCTTGTTTACAATGGAAATGCCGGGCAAAAAAATATAGAAAAGTCGCTGGCAGCCTGTGTTCCGATTTTGTCTGCAGAACTGGATTCACTGGTTCTGCTGCCAACCAAAAGGGAAGGGCATGCAAGGGAGCTTTGCAGGGAATATGGATCTGAAGTGGATGTTGTTTTCATCCTGGGCGGAGACGGGACGGTACACGAATGCATCAATGGATTGGCGCCGCTCGAGACCCGGCCGGCCATTGGCATATTGCCTGGAGGTACTTGCAATGATTTTTCAAGAACATTGAACATCCCCCAGAATATCCGCAATGCGGCGCTTAGCATGGTTGCAGGAGAAATGAAGCCGGTTGACGTCATGCAGGCAAACGAGGATTATTTTCTCAATTTCTGGGGCATCGGCCTGGTGGCGGAAGCTTCGGAAAATATTAAGGCAACAGAAAAAAAACTGTTCGGGCGGATCAGCTACTTCCTGAGTACCTTGAGGACGATTAAGGAAATGGAGCCATTCCATGCGTCTCTTATTGTTGATGGGACGGAGATAGAGGAGGATGCTGTCATGATTCTCCTGGCCAATGGCCATTATATAGGGACCAATGAACTGCCTTTCAGGAATCTCGATTATAATGACGGGCTGGCTGATATATTTATTGTGAAAGATGCCAATCTTGCTTTAATGAAAGAAGCACTTACAGAAGACAGCATAGAAGACAACGAGAACATCCTTCATTATAAAGGGAAGGAAATACAAGTAAGGGCAGACAAGAGGATGGAGGCAGATATGGATGGAGAGGTGTATTCGGCGACTCCCTGCCAGATCCGCGTCCATCAGGCACATGTGCAAATGATAAAGCCAGGGCAGCTCTAAGGGCTGTCCTGGCTTATGGTTGTATCAGAAGGCTCGTTCAGCGCTCCTATTTCTTTCAGGATAAAATAAAAACCGCCTGCCGATACAATGGTAAAGCCCCAGTTCAGGATCTGCCTCAGCACGATTCCCTGGTCAAAGGCATCAACGCCGTATTTTCCAATGAGCCAGACCTTAATGGAGGCGAGAAGAATGAACTTCAGAGCAAAGCCCGCGGTAATCAGGCTGAAGATCATCAAGGATTTGCTTTTAAAGAAAACCTCCTTCATGCTGCCTCTGTCTTTTCCCTGTAATTCCATAAAATCGAGAGTGAAATAGAGGAAGACTGGCTTTTTCAGCACAATTGTCAACAAAAACAGGCAGCCCAGCACATAAGAGTAAATCACATTATTCCAAAGAAGCTGAAGGGCTGACCCGGCAAGCACATCGATCATGGTGCCGATCACCAGGTTAGATAGAAGGAAGAGGCCGAATAAATTGACCTTTTTCAGCTGAAAGAAGCGGTACAGTGTATAGATGATGCCAGGTACAGATGACAGGATCATTGCCAAGTAATCACCGAGCATGTCCCGGCCGTAGTTCCAAACAACAAGAGGGAGCACAACATAAAAAAGAATGTCGAGCACCATTGAATTTTTCTGCATTTATTTTGTTCCTGCCTTTACAAAAGATTTCCTGTCATAAATATTCCCCATAAAAACAAGAACTCCTTTATTTTCTTATAGGAGTATGCAAAAAAAGAGCCGCCGGGCTCTTTTTTTATGCTATGAAAGCTTTCAGCATCCAGATTTTCTTTTCCAGATCTTCAATCAGTCCGATAGCAAGGTCTTCTGTGACCGGGTCGTTTTCTTCCTCGGCGAGTCCTGTCAATTCTTTTAGTTCCTTGCTGATCATGCTGTAGTCTGATATAAGGGAAGCGACCATCTCTTCTGCTGTTTCTTCGCTGCCGTTATCTGCGATGGACGCCTGCTCAAGGAATTGGCTCATGGCAGCAATCGGCTTTCCTCCTGCTGCCAATGTCCGTTCTGCAATTGTATCTACATTCGCCGCCGCTTCATTATAAAGCTCTTCGAATTTCCCGTGCAGGGTGAAAAATGCCGGTCCTTTTACAAACCAGTGAAAACGGTGAAGTTTTGTGTAAAGGACGCTCCAGTTGGCAATTTGTTTATTCAGGCTGTTTGTCAAAGTCATAAATATTCCTCCTCGTTTTGTCTGTAGTTATATTATATCAAATATCACTTTATAATCAATACTTATTTATAATTATTATAAATAAAAAATATGTATAAAAAAACGGCCATCCAGGGGCCGTTTTCGATCAGACAGTTTTTTTCTTTTTGCGCATAACCAGATAGATGATATACACGATGACGATCAGGGCGCCGCCTACGAGTGTAAGCATCCCGAAGTTCTCTTCAATGAATGGACGCGCCTGGGCGCCAAGCACCATAATAAGGGCAGCTTCAAGAAAGAAGCGGGCTCCTCTGCCTATGATGGACCAGATGACGAGGGTCCGGAGCCGCACTGTTGTAATGCCGGCAAATATGGTGAACACTTTATAAGGAATTGGGGTAAAGCCTGCGATAAGGATGGCTACTGGCCCGTATTTATTGAAATAGTTCTCGACTTTCTGGATTCTTTCTTCGGAGATGATGAACCGCAAAACAGGGCGGCCCAGTTTTTTTCCAATGAACCATCCGAGAATGGCGCCCAGGACGGATGCCACGGTTGTAATGAACGCATACCAGATGACGCGGTCCGGATTGGAAATGCCCATTGGGATTAAAAGTACATCCGGAGGGATAGGGAAGAAGGATGAGTCGGCAAAGGATACAAAAAACAATCCAAAGATACCATACTCCATAAGCCATTCTTCAATCGTGTGAATCAGTTCTGACATAACGGATCTCCTTTAGCAGCTTCGTTAAATATCCTCAAGCCCCCTTGCACAGAGCTGAAGGACAGCACACGAGAAGTATATCATTTACTGTCTGCCAAGTCATGCAGGAGTCCGGTAATTACATTAATTTTCATAAACAGGCAAGGGAGCTTTACCGCTGGCCGGCTGATCCGGCTTTTCTTGTAGTGGTCAAGAATAATAGGGTATACAGCTGCCTTGCAAGAAGATAAATGAATGCCCCGATCAGGATGGCGAACAGGTCGAGCCAGAGCCCATTCTGGTATCTTTCAGGCTGCTTGAACCAGTCAAGGGATGTCAATCCCGAGATAAAAGCAGCCGGGACGAGGATGACCACCCAGGGGCTCTGCAGCCACTTCACTTTATAAGCCTGTGACACAGCTTCATACAATATCTCTGCGATCCCTGCCAGGAAGAACACAAGCATATAAGTGGTAAAAAGGTAGCCTGGTTCCAGGCCGAACTCATACTGCGGGTTATAATACACCATAGCCTCGTATGATAGGAGATGAAGGGCAGCCGTCAAAAAAATCGTGCTGAAGAGGAACCTGACTATTTTATAAAAAGGAAAAACGGCCTTCTTCAGCTCAGAGCTGATACTTTTTTCATTCCCGAAGCATCTGATAGCTTCCCCGGCTGCTTCTTCCTCGGACCAGCCGAAGGCCATCAGCTCTTTTGCATGCTCTTCAAGATGGGAGGTCATCTCAAGCCTCAGTTCTTCCCGTTCAGCATTGTCCATCGGCAGCCCATCAATGATATTATCAATATATTGATCGATTATCTTCATGAGTAGCCCTCCGAAAATTTGTGGATCAAATCACTGATCTTGTTCCAGTTTTTGAGCTTTTTGCGCAATTCTTTGCGGCCGTCTTCAGTGATGCTGTAATACTTCCGCCTGCTGGCTTCAAGCTCCTGATGCCAGTAGGAAGTGATAAATCCTTTTGCCTCCAGCCGCTTGAGAGCCGGATAGAGAGTTCCTTCATTCATGCTGTATGCTTCATCGCTTTTTTTGCGGATTTCCTTTGTCATTTCATATCCATAGCTATCTTTTTCAGAAAGAAGGGATAATAAAAGTATATCGATGCTTCCTTTTAAAAGTTCTTTATCCACAAAGTGTACCCCCAGATTCATTTGTATACATTGTACTTCAATGTACATTGTATTACAAGGTAAAGGGCAAAGGGTGATGAAATCAGTTACAATGGGTATAGAGATAACCAAAGGAGTTTTTATATGGAATATCTACTTTTCTTATTGCTTGGCGGAGTGATCAGCGTCCTGTCCGGCTTCTTTGGAGTAGGAGGAGGATTCATCCTGACGCCTGTACTGCTATTGATCGGGTTTGCGCCTCTTGAGGCGATTGCCACCAGTCTTTTTTTCTCGATTGGCACTTCTTTGTCAGGGATCGGCGCCCATTTCCGCCTGAAAAATATACTATGGAAGGAAGGCGCAATACTTGGGGTGAGCGGTATGCTTGCCACCCAGGCTGCCAAGCCGCTGGTGCTGTTACTGAGTGAAAAGGGGCTTGATGCAACCGTTATACCGGCATGCTATATTGTATTGCTTTCCTATTTCGCGTTCACCATGTTCCGTCAGGGCAAAAAGTCAAATGAACAGTCCCATGAGGGCAGGCCATCCCTTGCGCGAATGCTGCTGATCGGATTTTCAGGCGGTTTTGTTTCGGCAGCTTTAGGTGTTGGGGGAGGATTCATCATGGTTCCCCTGTCGATTGCCTTCCTGGGATTGCAGCCGAGAAAGGCAGTAGGGACAAGCCTGTTTGCAGTCCTGCTGATTGTAAGCACTGGATTCCTATCGTATGCATCTGCTGTGGAGATCAGCTATCTGACTGCCATCCTGCTTGTTGCCGGCGGCCTTGTCGGATCACAGGCTGGCGCATGGCTGACCAATTTTTATAAAAATAAGGACATCAGTCTGCTGCTTTCAGGATTGTATGTCGCGACTCTCCTAAGCGTCGTTTTCAAGCTGGTCCATCACAATCTGATCGGAATTGTCCTGCTAAGCCTTTTTATTGCTTACTTCTTTTTCCTGTCCCTGTCGAAGATCATCAGGAAGAAGGAAGCAGAAGCATAAAAGCAGGAGGGGGGAGGGCGTCTTGCCCTCCTCTTTTTTACATTTTCTTTGGCGACGCAATCCCAAGCAGCCTCAGTCCTTCCTCCATGACAAGAGAAGCAGCCCGGACAAGGCTGAGTCTTGTCTCAAGCCCCGGCGTATCATCCAGTATCCGGATCTGCCCATAATATTTATTGAAACTCTGTGCCACATTGATGATATATTTGGCAATCACTGAAGGCGAATAATGCTTATGGGCTTCTTCAATCTTCCCGGGAAAAAGGCTGAGCTGCTTGAGCAGATCCCAGCTGTATGGGTCGCTGAGCCCCTGCTCCATTTTGCCGGCTGTCCCGGCCTTTTGAAGGATGGAGTGTGCCCTGGCATTTGTGTACTGGATATAAGGACCGGTTTCACCTTCAAAGGTGAGCATCTCGTCCAATGAGAATTCGATATGGTTGAGGCGGTCGTTTTTTAAATCGTGAAAAAGGACAGCGCCGATGCCGACAGCGGCAGCAGTTTCTTCCTTCTGCTCATGCGAAGGATTTTTAAGGCAGATATTTTGATATGCCAGATCGACCGCTTCTTTCAAAACATCTTCGAGCAGGACAACTCTTCCTTTTCTCGTCGACATTTTCTTTCCGTCTTTCAGGTAGAGGCCGAAAGGTATATGATGCATATTATCTGCCCACTGGAAGCCAAGCTTATTCAGAACCAGCTTCAGCTGCCTGAAGTGAACTGACTGCTCCTGGCCGACGATGTACAGGCTTTCGGAAAAGTGATAGGTTTCTTGCCGGAAGATCGCAGCGGCCAGATCGCGGGTTGCATACAGGGTCGCTCCATCCGATTTCTTGATCAGGCAGGGAGGGAGGCCGTGTTCTTCCAAGTGAACCACCTCTGCTCCATGGGATTGGGCGAGGAGGTTTTGGGACTGGAGGAGCTCTACGGCTTTTTCCATTTTATCGTTGTAAAAGGCCTCTCCGTTATAGGAATCAAAAGAGATGCCCAAAAGATCATAGATCCGGTTGAACTCTTTCAATGATTCCTCCCTGAACCAGCTCCATAGCGCAAAAGCCTCTTCATTACCCTGTTCAAGCTTCCTGAACCAGCGGCGCGCTTCGTTTTCGAGATCAGGATCTTTCTCTGCCTCCTCATGGAAACGGATGTAAAGCTTAAACAGTTCAGCGATCGGATTTTCTTTTACGGTGCCGGGGCTGCCCCATTTTTTATAGGCGGTAATCAGCTTGCCGAATTGGGTTCCCCAATCGCCGAGATGGTTGATCCTGATGACTTCATAGCCGCATTTTTCAGCAATCAGGCTGATGCTGTTTCCGATGACTGTTGAACGCAGATGGCCCATTGAAAACGGCTTGGCGATATTGGGGGCTGAGAAATCGATAGTGATAGTCTTTCCTGTGCCGGTGGCGCTATTGCCGTAGAGGGAGCCGGCTTCAAGAAGGACCTGCAGGATCTTCAAGCCAACTTTCTCCTTCGAGAGAAAAATATTCAGGTACGGGCCATGTGCCTCTGCCCGGTCAATGAGGCTGTGCTGCAGCTTTCCAGCGGCTTCAGCAGCTATCACTGCAGGCGCCTGCTTCATTTTTTTTGCAAGGGTGAAGCAGGGAAATGCGAGGTCGCCGTGCGCCGTATTCTTTGGCACTTCAATCAAGCCGGCAAGCTCAGCAGCTGTGAGCCGGCCTTCAAACAGTTCCATAAGTGCTTCAGTAAAAATGGCTTTCAGTTTGATCATGGATCTTTCTCCTTCCAGTTGTTTTGATTGAACGCAAAAAAGCCCGCCTCTTATAAAAGAGACGAGCCTGTTATACCCGCGGTGCCACTCTGATTGTCCATAGGACCTCTTGAAATGATAACGGGGGATTTCCCCGGCAGGACCTACTTTGACTTTCGGCCCGGCATCTCCGAAGTGCGCTTCATAAAGGGGTCCCTGCAGGCTTTCACCATCCCTGCATCGCTTCAGGGGACGGCCCTTTACTACTCTCTTCATCATTGATTGAATATATCGCTGCGTTGAATATTAAACGTATTATAACCTATAGTATTAAAATTGCAAGACTATTGTGAATCGGAAGAAAACATATAGGTTTTATGATGGAAGCGGATGCTGAAGATCAAACCCATTGCAAACATATTGCCCATCAGCGAGCTTCCTCCATAGCTGATGAATGGAAGCGGAATCCCTGTGATCGGCAGCAGCTGTATGGTCATGCCGATGTTCTGGAACACATGAAAGGTGATCATACTGATGATCCCTGTACAAATATAAGTATTATATGGATCCTTGGTTTCCATGGCCGTCTTGGTCAAATGATAGATTAAGAGGAAAAAAAGGCTGATGACGACGCTTGCCCCAAGGAACCCATATTCCTCTCCGATGACACTGAAGATGAAATCGGAATGATTATCGGGAATATTGACCTGCCTGTCGCCGACTCCTTTTCCGGTAATAAGGCCGGAGCCAATCGCCTGGAGCGAGCGCAGCAGCTGGAGGCCGGCAGACTGCCCGTAGCTCTCGGGATCGAGCCACGAATAGATCCGGTCAAACTGGTAAGGATCGACCTTCAGATATTTTTCAATGATACTTGGCGCCCAGATAACCAGGTAAAGGATGCTGGCAGCAAGACCGATGCCTGTGCTGTAGATGGGCAGCAGAATCTTCCATGAAATCCCGGAGACAAAGATGATTCCGAGCATGATGGCAATGATGACGAGGGCAGTTCCCAAATCCTGAACAATAATGAGTCCGAGCGGCAAAGCGGTCACAGCACCAAGCTTGATCAGAAGATAAAAGTCGGTTTTCAGTGTTTTCTGGACAAATTTCTCGTGATGGGAGGCGATCAGCTTGCTGAGCGCCATGATCAGGAATACTTTAACAAACTCGGATGGCTGGATCGAACCGACGCCGGGGATGACAAACCAGCTTTTTGCCCCTTTGATTACAGGGGCGATACTGTCAGGGGCGAGAGCCAGCGCCACAAGCAGGAGTATGCCGAAAGCATAAAGAATCCAGGAAAGCTTCCTGAACTGGTCGCTGTCGAAATACATGGTCACACCCGCGATAAAGGCACCGACACCATACCAGAAAATCTGCATGAGCAAGAAATTTTTATCATATTGCTGCAAGGTTTGGGCGCTGTAAATCGCTGTACAGCTGACTATGGCAAATAACAGCAGCAGAAAGCTCAGCGTCCAGTCAAAACGGTCGGAAGGCTTAAGTGAACGATCCATTAAAAATACACCCTGTTTCATTTCAGTTTGGCCATTGTTTATATTTAAAGCTGTCCTGCTTCTGAGAGTATCTGCAGGATAGGCAAGTGGATTTTGGCGAAAGTCCGGATAATTTTATAAGCATGTAAAGATTGTCATTAATATAGACGTTTATGGCGGGTATATTGTTTCCTTAAAAGGGGAATTTTTCAATATCGATAGGAAAAATAGAGTATATAAGTTGATCAGGCTTTTCTGCTCCATCTGCTGATGCTTTATTGGAAATGGGTTAGTGCCGTTATTTTTACATTATACGGGTGACCATAAATTGGAAATAGTCTGCTGATTTATATTTTTATTAAAACTAAGAAATTTTCAATGTTTTTTGCTAAAATAGGGATATTGTATCCGGACGGGCATGGCAGCTGAAGCGTGAAGAATGGCTGTGCACTATAATTGATCAGAAGATGCTTAAAAACTTCGACAACTGTTCAGCCCCGCGCTCCATCGGCTCAGAAATCATCTTTTTTATTTTTATTCGGAGGTTCTGCTATTGAAAAAGAATCATAACAGCTCGCGTGATCTCATATATGTCCACTTAAACGAACAGGAAAATTATGTGATGTCTTACGGCATTGAATTTGAGGAATTTGCCCGTTCACTGTCAGATGTGATGGCCAATCTCCTGCTTTTGAAGCACAGGTTTGATGATGGTGAATTCAATATGCATACACTTCTGGAGTATGTTCCGTATGAAAAGCTGAATAAGCTGATTTCGGATGATGTCTACAACTATGGCGACTTCTGCTGGATCGATTTTGAGGAGCTGGAAGGGCTGAACGAGCTTCCTGGCCAGGCCATTGCAGAGCTATTGTATCTGGGACACCTGAAGGAGCACCTGAAAGCGCCATTTTATAACTATCTTGGCAACCGCTTTGTGTATCTGGCCCATGATGACGGCTGGTATAACAAGACCTATTACCGGGACATGGCCGATTTTTACCGCCTGCTGAGCCAGCTGATCCCCGAGAAGCTGAGCGAAATCAAGCCGGAAAAATCACTCCTCGGCCTGCGGAAGAAAGGTTCCTTCCCGCCGGTGCCGCAAGAGGCCATTTCCTACATGAAAGATATGATGAGGGAAGGGGCCGTCATCTCCATCAGACAAACCGATCAAAATCGTGCGCGGATTGAAATCCCCATCTGGGTAATCGGCGATTTTGCCAATATGGACGACATGTACGAAGAATACGAAAGCATCGCAAAAGAAAAATGCGAAGCCAAGCTCGTTTTTGATAAAAAAACACGAGAATGGAAGCTGTATGCGAGATGAGGAAAGCCCGGCAGAAGTGCCGGGCTTTTGTTTTTTTTGTGGAATCTTAATTTTGATGTAGAGGGTGCCAGTGAGCAGACTAAGACCCTCTAAAAGAGTTTTAACAAAACAGAGGGTGCCAGTGTCCGTTCACTCTTCTGCACCTCAAATCCCCCGTTAACCGAAAGATACCCGCACTCCGCCTCGCCCCTAATACCGCAATTTCAAAAGAACATCCCGGACCGCTTTATCCTCCATGATCGTATCTTTATATTTCTGTGTAATTTCGGTAAGGGCGACATCATGGTAGAAGAACTCAGCGAAAAATTTCACGAGCGGTCTTGAGCGGGTCGTGATGGCATTCCATTTGCCGGCTTCCATGCCGGCGAACAGCATTTCTTCTTCGTCGATGATGGCAATCCTGCTTCTTTCGAGTGTTTCGTGATGCTTATCCGGAATCAGGACCGAGACGGACGGAAGGCTTGTTTCGATTTTTCCGATAGTGTGGACATGGATGCTGACACCGGCTTCATGCTTTTGTTCAAGCACCTCCGTGTATTTCTGAAGATCATCACCCCAGGCAGAGATGATGATTTTTCTTTCCGCCCTGCCGAGCATTTCCTCCAGCAGGGAAAGGATGGAGTGATTATCCTTCAAGGTCCACACCCGGTCATCCGCGACAGGTTTTTTGACAGCTGCCTCCCGCAGCTCCTGGACGCTGGTTTCGAAGTCTGCTTTCAGCCTGCTGATCACCGATTCTACGGGAAGGGCGGTGTACAAGCGCTTTTTCTCTACGGTCGTTTCGAGGATGATGCCCTTCTCAGCCAGGCGGTGAAGCACTTCATACACCTTTGAGCGGGGGACGGCAGAGAGCTTGACGATCCCCGTGGCGTCCAGCGGCTGGTCCGCGGAAATAAGCGCCTGATAAATTTGGCTTTCATATTGGGTAAATCCGAATTGTTGCAGCATAATTGGACTCCTGAGTCAGTTTTTCCTTAATAATAGCATATCTTTTCCGCCAAATCGCACTGGGAAAAATAACACTTGCACCTTACTCTATAAAAAGTTACCATTGTGGTGGTAACTAATTGAGAGGTGTATAAAATGGATAAACGTGTATATCTTTTGACGATCGTTTCCTTTGTAGTGGGGATGGTCGAGCTTATTATAGGAGGAATCATTGATCTGGTTGCGGCCGATCTTCATGTCAGTATCGGAAAGGCCGGACTTTTGATCAGTGTGTTCTCGATTGTATATGCTGTCGCGGCCCCGATTCTGCTGACAGCGACCGGAGGCGTGGAAAGGAAGAAGCTGACGCTCATGGCCTTGCTCGTTTTCCTGGCAGGAAATATCCTGGCTTTCCTGAGTCCCAGTTATAGTATTCTTTTTCTCGCAAGGGTCGTATCCGCGGCAAGCGGATCTTTGCTTGTTGTGCTGTGCATCACGATCGCATCGAATATTGTGCAGGAAAAATACCGCGCACGGGCGATCGGCATCGTGTTTATGGGCGTAAGTGCTTCACTTGTTCTTGGCATTCCGGCGGGGCTTATGCTTGGTAATGAATTCGGCTGGAGGGCGCCGTTCCTGCTGATTGCAGTCCTGACATGTTTGTCGATAGCAGGGGTGTACTTTTTTATGGACCGTATTGAACCGAAAGCTGCTATATCCATCAGGCAGATGTTCACTGCGCTGAAGAACCGGAAAATCTTATTCGCCCAGCTGGCATCATTCTTATTTTTAGCAGGGCACCTGACGCTGTATGGATATTTGACACCTTTCCTAAAAACAGTACTCGGCATGGATGGAAACTGGGTAAGCATCATGTATCTGCTGTTCGGCCTTGCCGCGGTCGCCGGCGGCGGTGCAGGCGGATATCTCGCCGACCGCTTCGGGACAAAACCGACAATCCTGGCTATTATCGTGCTGTTTGCGGCTGCTCTGTTTTCAATTCCGCATACTGCTTTTTCCCTGCCGCTGTTCATTGCGGTCATGATTATCTGGAGCATGCTGAGCTGGGCAATCACACCGGCATTGCAAAGCTATTTGATAGAGTCTTCGCCGGAAACATCGGATATCCAGCAAAGCCTGAATAACTCAGCCCTGCACTTTGGGATTGCCTTTGGATCTCTGATCGGGGGCATAGTAATTGAACAGGCTTCAGTCGAGTGGAACGCTTCGGCAGGGGGAGTTTTCATCCTCTTCGCGCTTGGCGCTGCCGCTGTTTCGATGGCAGGATTGAAAAGCAGGCGGTCAGCAAGAAGCAGCAGTCCGACCGTCTAGCAAAAAGGGTCCGCCCGGTCTTCTTCCGGACGGCCCTTTTTCTGCTAGTTTTCAAGAAAAAATAGTGTATAATGGCGATAGCGGAAAATTTCATACATATGCAGAAACAGGTGTTTTTCTTTGAAAGACTTAAAAGGGAAGTTGGTGCAATTCCAACGCGGTCCCGCCACTGTAAATGGGAGCAAGCTGCAGAAGCCACTGTACGGACGTATGGGAAGGCGCAGCAAGCATTGACCATGAGCCAGGAGACCTGCCTGATTCTTATGCACCCATAAACCTACGAGGATAGGGAGGTGTACGGCAGCCTTTTGGAATCTTTTATTTTGAATCTGCACACGCCGTGCCAAGCATCCCCATGTTTATTGGGGATGCTTTTTTTGGTTCCGAAGGATGCTGGTCCCGTTTTGGGCATAAGACCTTTGCAGCATGAATTTTGCGACATTTATTCTACAGGGGGATTTACCATGAAAAAGCTTTATTCATTATTATTCAGCATGCTTTTGGCAGCGGGTATTCTGTCAGGCTGCGGCGATTCAGGGGCAGAGCCTGAAAAGGACAATGGCAGCAGCACTGAACAGACAGAGACAGAAACAGAAAAAGCAGAATTTCCGGTTACGATCACAGATGCCGCCGGCGAAGAAGTTGTCATTGAAGAAAAGCCCGAGAAGATTGTTTCCCTGATTCCAAGCAACACGGAAACTGCGTTTGCACTCGGTCTGGGAGAAGAAGTTGTTGGGGTATCTGATTTTGATAATTATCCGGAAGAAACAGCAGATAAAGAGAAGATCGGCGGAATGGAGTTTAATGTTGAAAAAATCATCTCCCTTGCTCCGGACCTGGTTCTAGCACATGCTTCAAGCGCGCATAATTCAACTGCAGGATTGCAGCAGCTGAAGGATTCAGGAATTGCTGTACTGGTTGTCAATGATGCCCAGAGCTTTGAACAGGTATATGAGTCGATCGAGATGATCGGGACCGCTTCTGGCGCCAAGGAAGAAGCAGAAGAAGTGATTGCCGGCATGAAAGAGAAGATAGAGGCAATCAAAGAAAAAGCCGCTGCTGTAACAGAAAAGAAGAAAGTTTTTGTAGAGGTGTCCCCAGCGCCGGAAATTTATTCGCCTGGGAAAAATACATTCATGGATGAAATGCTAACGATGATTAATGCAGAGAATATTGTAAAAGAAGAAGGGTGGCCAAAGGTAGATCCTGAAGCCATCATCAAGGAAAATCCGGACGTGATTATTTCCACTTCCGGTTACCGCAATGAAGATGCTGTGGCAGAGGTGCTCGCCCGTGAAGGCTGGCAGGATGTAAATGCCGTTAAAAACAAGCAGGTGTTCAGTGTGGATTCAGATACAGTAAGCCGCTCCGGCCCAAGGCTTGCTGAAGGAGTAGAGGAATTTGCCAAAGCTGTCTATCCGGACGTATTTAAGTAAGAATAAGCTGTCAGCCTATGTGCTTGCAGCCGCTTTTCTTGTCATATGCATGCTGGTGGGGATTTCAATCGGTACAGTCTCTGTGCCGATTCCTTCTATCATTAATATAGTTGGATCTAAGCTCCTGCCGATTCAGCTTGATGCTTCGGTTGACCCGATGCACAGCAATATTGTGATGAATATCCGCCTGCCCAGGGTCATTCTTGCCGGGCTTGTAGGAGCTTCCCTTGCTATTGCGGGGGCAGCCTTCCAGGGCCTGCTGCGTAATCCGCTTGCAGATCCTTATACGCTGGGTGTTTCATCGGGTGCGTCTGTCGGTGCTGTTCTGGTATTATTTTTTCAAATATCGATCCCGTTTGCCGGGCTGTTTACGCTTCCTATTCTCAGTATGGTATTTTCATTCTTAACCATATTTGCCGTGCTGTTTTTTGCAAGAAGGATTGACAGGGCCATGAAGGTGGAGACCATCATCCTGACAGGGATCATTGTCAGCTCCTTTCTGGGCGCGCTCATTTCACTTATGATTGCCCTGACTGGCGAAGAGCTCAGGCAGATCATCGGATGGATCATGGGCAGCGTTTCGATGAGGGGATGGGCCTATATCCGCATTATCCTGCCGTTTTTCATAATAGGAAGCCTGCTGTTAATGATGAATGCAAAAGAGCTGAATGCTATGTCATTTGGAGAAGAGCGGGCCCAGCATCTGGGCGTAAATGTGCAGAGGAGAAAAATGATGGTCCTTGTGGCGGGTTCCATATTGACAGGCGCCGCCGTCGCGGTGTCAGGCACCATCGGCTTTGTCGGCCTTGTAATTCCTCATTTGACAAGGCGGCTTTGGGGGCCTGATCATATCCATCTGCTGCCATTATCAATGATGACTGGAGCCGGCTTCCTGATTCTTGCTGACCTGGTCGCCCGGACGGTCATCTCGCCTACGGAGCTGCCGATCGGCGTCATAACGAGCATCATCGGGGCGCCTGTGTTTGCACTTATTTTGCTGAAAAGAAGAAATAGGAGGGCGGTCTGATGCTGAGCATACAAGGATTGACCGGGGGCTACGGGGATGAAAGCATCATTCAAGAGGTCAGTTTTTCAGTGGGAAAAGGGGAGCTGTTCGGCATCCTCGGGCCAAATGGCAGCGGAAAGACGACTCTTTTAAAAATGCTGAGCGGCATCCTCTCCTATAAGAGCGGAAGCATTTCTGTAAAAGGCAGGCCATTGCCGGAGTTCTCAGTGAAAGAGCTGGCTAAGGTCATTGCGGTGCTGCCGCAGCATTCATCGCAGTCTTTTTCTTATACAGTCAAAGAAACAGTTTCTTTGGGCAGGTATGCCCATCAGAAGGGCTGGTTCCAGACCTGGTCGGAGGAGGATGAAAAGACCGTCCAGCGCGTGATGGAACAGACGCGGGTCGCAGAATTCAAGGATCATTATATCCACGAGCTGTCGGGCGGGGAGAGGCAGCGGGTATTCCTTGCCCAGGCGCTGGCCCAGGAGCCTGAGATCCTGCTTCTGGACGAGCCGACCAACCATCTTGATCTATCTTTCCAGAAAGAGCTGCTTGACCTGCTGCGGACATGGGCGAAGGAATGCGGGATGACTGTTGTTTCCATTTTTCATGATCTGAACCTTGCAGCACTGTATTGCGACAGACTGCTTTTGATGGAAAAAGGGAAGGTAGTCGCGGCAGATGTCCCGAATGAGGTGCTCCATGAGGATCGGATCCGCACAGTCTATCAGACGGATATCATGAAGCATGCCCATCCTGCCGTCCCTGCCCCGCAGATGGCAATCCTGCCAGGGGACCTGAGTGCTGAACCGGCCGCTATTGGCGAAGAAGATGTCCAGGTATACGAAGACCATGTGCTTGTGAAATCTCCTTTTCCGCTCCGTACGATGTCCTCAGGGGTGGCAGGAGCCGGGGTAGGCTGGCACAGGCTGTTTGTTAACCGCCAGGTTCCTAACACTTATGACTGCAGTGACCACCGGGCAGAAATGAAAGAATATCTGCGGGAAAACGGCTATGAGCCAGGCGAGACGGTCGGCATGATGACAGCCGTCCAGGTGGCAGACGCCAGCTATAGGGTCTATGAGTCCGATGGCTTTTCTCTCCTTGCAGTTGTTACCGCGGGAACAGGGAATGCGGTAGACGCTTCCCAAAGCGGCCTGCACAGCTTTGAGTTTACCCCAGGCACGATCAACACATGGATCTTCATCAACGGAAACCTGACGGAGGAAGCCTTCATTCAAAGCATCATGACAGCCACAGAAACAAAGGTAAAGGTGCTTCATGACCATGGTATTGAGGATAAGGTGTCAGGCACTCTGGCAACAGGCACTAGCACAGACAGCATCCTGATTGCTGCTGCCCAGTCAGGGAAAAAGCTGGAGTTTGCAGGAACGATCACACCGCTTGGCAAGCTGATCAGCAGAGCAGTATATGACTGTACAGCTGAAGCGCTCCACAAATACCGGAAGAGGGTGTCATCATGATTGTCCATCATCTGGCTGCCCTTACCCTTGCATTTCTGCTCGATCAGCTTATTGGAGATCCGCCTAAATGGCCCCATCCAGTCCGGTGGATCGGGTCATTTATTCTATTTTTGGATAAAAAGTGGAACCGCGGCGGAAAGCGGAAGCTGAAAGGGGCAATGATGGTCCTGGTTGTCCTTGGTGCTGTATTCCTTGCTGCAAGTGCCATCACATACACCGGCTATCACATCCATCCGCTGGCAGGAATCATAATCGAAGCCATCCTCATTTCCACCACAATCGCGCAAAAAAGCCTGAAGGAGGCGGCGCTTGAGGTCTATAGTCCGCTTCATAGAGAAAACTTATCTGAAGCACGCCTGAAGCTTTCCTATATTGTCGGCCGTGATACAGAAAAGCTGGAAGAGCCGGAAATTGTGAGAGGGACGGTGGAAACGGTTGCGGAAAATACGAGTGACGGGATCACCGCTCCTCTATTTTGGGCGCTCATCGGCGGAGCACCTTTGGCTCTCCTGTACCGTGCAGCCAATACCTGCGACTCTATGGCAGGCTATAAGAACGAAAGATATCTTGAGTTTGGCTGGGCCTCTGCGCGGCTCGATGATCTGCTGAATTTCATTCCTGCCCGGCTGACCGGCCTCCTGATGCTGCTCGGGAAAAAGCCGGAGCATTCCAGCTTTAAGGAAGCATGGGACATTCTCCTCCGGGACAGCAGGAAGCATCCGAGCCCGAACAGCGGCTGGGGAGAAGCGGCAGCCGCAGCCTTGATGGGCGTCCAGCTCGGGGGCATCAATTACTATAAAGGGATCGTTTCTGACAGGGCAAGAATGGGCGACCCTATTGTTATCCTTGAAAAAGGCCATATATTGTCCGTCATTGAGATTATGAAAAGGACATCTTTATTATTTCTATTATTCTTATGGCTGGGGGGAATGCTCTTTGAATTGGCCGTCGCATGGATCCAATCCGCAGCATTTATTTAAGGCACTTGGGCTGTGGGAGCCATCGGAGCTGCTGGACTTCAGTGCCAATATCAATCCTATGGGGCCGCCTGAACGGCTAAAGGCAGGCTGGCATCAATTTTTCGAGAATCTGCCGGTTTACCCTGATCCTTTTGCAGCAGACCTGACTGCAAGGCTGGCTCAAAAGGAAGGCGTCGGGAAGGAATATGTACTCGCCGGGAACGGTGCCTCTGAACTGATCAGCCTGGCAGCGAGGCTGCTGGCCGGTAAAAAGGTCATCATCGTGCAGCCGGCTTTCTCTGAATATGAACAGGCCTGTGAGGTGAATGATTGTGAAATCAGCTATTTTCAGCTGGATGAGGGGAGCTGGGAGCTGGATGCAAAGAGGCTCTGCGAAGACGCCAAAATAGCGGATGCCCTGTTTCTCTGCAATCCTGCCAACCCGACAGGCAGATACTATGGCCGTGAAGATATCGTTTCATTATTGGAGGTATGCCCTGAAACGCTCGTCATCGTAGATGAGGCATTTTATGACTTTCTGCCGGAATATGAACCTCTCGTGCCGCTGCTTTCAGAATACAAAAACCTCATCCTGCTCCGCAGCATGACGAAAATGTTCAGTATCCCGGGCCTGCGGCTGGGCTATGCACTGGCAGACACTGAGCTGATCAGGGGGATGGCCCGCTTTCAATACCATTGGAGCATCAACTCCGCTGCCCAGCAGGCAGGGCTGATTTGCCTGGAAGAAGATCTATACATAGAGGACACACAGATTTATATGGAAAAAGAAAGAAGCAGGCTCTTTGGCTTTTACAAGGATAAAGGCTTGCACGTGTCCGAATCGAAAACCAACTTCTATCTTCTCCGTGACCCGGAGCTTGGTGATCAGGAAAAGCTGTTTTACTTCTTGCTTGAAAAAGGGTTTGTCCCCCGCCATACCTATAACTTCCCCGGGCTTTCCGGACGCTGGCTGCGGTTTGCCGTCAAAGGGACAGAAGATAACCAGAAGCTGATGGAGGCGATCGACGAATGGACAGTGCAGAAGGACTGATATTTATTACAGGAGGCGTCCGCAGCGGCAAAAGCACCTTTGCGGAAAAAACAGCAGCTTCCGCCGCCTCCACTGGCCGTCTTCATTATATTGCTGCAGGGAAGAGCTCGGACGAAGAAATGGCCGAGCGGATCCTGCTGCATCAAAAGCAGCGGGATGAAAGCGGAAGCGGCTGGAGAACCTGGGAACAGCCAGCAGGAATAGGAGAGCTGGCTGCCGCTTTTGCAAAGCAGGATGTGCTGCTTCTGGACTGCCTGACCACTCTATTGAATAATGAATTATTCGGCACAGGCGGCAGATGGGAGAGTCCGGCATTCCAGGAAGAAGTCAAGGAGCGGATCCTTGCTGATATCCAATCCCTGAATGAGAGCACGGGAGCATTGATTATTGTCAGCAATGAAGTCCAGTTTGAACCGTTTGAAGCAGGGAGTGTGTCCCAAATATACGCCAGGCTGCTTGGCCAGCTCCACCAGAGGATTGTGGGAATGGCAGTCCAGGCTTATCTTGTGGAAGCGGGAATCCCGCTTCTTATGAAAGGAAGGAAACCATGAAAGGCATCATGATACAGGGAACGGCTTCAGATGTGGGGAAAAGCTTTATCGCTACTGCTCTATGCCGGCTGCTGTCCAATGAAGGCCTCAGGGTGGCGCCGTTCAAGTCCCAGAATATGTCCAATAATTCCTATGCGACGGCGGACGGCAGGGAAATCGGCCGGGCACAGGGCATTCAGGCAGAGGCGGCGAGGACGGAAGCAACAGTCTGGATGAACCCGATCCTGCTGAAGCCGAAATCTGATATGAGCTCAGAGGTGGTCCTGCTCGGAAAAGCTGTTCGGACCTATTCCGGCCGCATCTACCGTGAGAATTTCTATGAAAAGGGCCTGGCTGTGATCCAGGAATCATTAAAAAAGCTTGAAGCCGATTTTGATGTCATTGTTGCAGAGGGTGCCGGGAGCCCGGTAGAAATCAACCTGAAGGATCGGGAGCTGGTCAATATGAAGGTGGCCGATCTTGCTGATATCCCGGTCATCCTGGCAGCGGATATCGACCGCGGAGGCGTGTTCGCAAGCATCATCGGCACCCTTGAGCTGCTCACTCCTGAAGAAAGGGAGCGGGTGAAGGGTCTCATTATCAATAAGTTCAGGGGTGACCCGGATTTGTTTGCAGATGGAATTTCCTGGCTGGAGGAGCGGACCGGGATACCTGTTCTTGGCGTCCTGCCCCATTTTGATAACCATATGATTGATGGAGAAGATTCCCTTTCACTCGAGGGCAGTTTTTACAAGAAGGCTGGAGGGAGGATTGACATTGCTGTGATCAGGCTGCCATACATTTCGAATTACAGTGATATTGAACCCTTTCTCTGCGAAGAAGATGTGTCGGTGCGCTGGGTGAAAGATGCAGCGGAGTTTGGAGAACCGGATGCCGTCATTATCCCCGGGACGAAAAGTACGATCCATGACCTGCAGTTTCTGAGGTCTTCCGGCCTGGAACGCTCTATTGCCTGTTTTGCTGAGGAAGGCGGCAGGATTGCCGGAATATGCGGCGGCTACCAGATGCTAGGGGAGCAGCTGTATGATCCTGAAGGGACTGACAGCGGCACGATAGGCTTGAAAGAAAAGGGAATGGGCCTGATAGCGGCTGATACGACATTCTTCAGAGACAAAATAACCGTCCAGGCGAAGGGTTCATACGTAGCATCCGCCGGGTTTGGCAGAGGCAGTGTTGAAGGCTATGAGATTCACCTTGGCCAAACAGCCAAAAAAGGCGAAGATGCAGGCAGGAGTTTATTTTTGATGGAAGACGGCCGGGAGGAAGGCTACAGCGGCGGAAAAATAATCGGGACCTATCTGCACCATGTTTTTCATAACGACAGCTTCAGAAACAGATGGCTTGAGAGCATCCGGAAGGAAAAAGGCCTGCCGCAAAAGGAGCCTGTACGGATAGGGGACATGAAGGACGAACGCTTTGATAAACTTGCCAATGAGGCAAGGCAGCATTTTCAGTGGGACAAAATCAAAGAAATAATAGGATTTGAAAAAGCATATGAAAACCATTAAAGGATTGCTGATCAACATACAATTTTTTACAAGCATCCCGGTGCCGATGCAGATTCCAATGGATAAAGCACATTTGAAAAGAGCCGTGATCACTTTTCCACTCCTCGGGCTTCTCCAGGGGTTCTTTTACAGCCTGGTGCTGTATGGATTCCTGGAATGGACTCCGTTTTCGCCGCTCGCCTCGGCATTTGCCCTGTGGCTTGTGATGATTATCCTGACAGGAGGAATCCACCTGGACGGCTGGATGGATGCAAGCGATGCCTTCTTCTCTTATCAGGATCGGGAGAAGCGGCTTGAGATCATGAAAGATCCCCGTACAGGTGCGTTTGGCGTTCTTTCTGTCATTGTGCTTCTTGCCATGCGCTTTCTGTTCATCTATGAAATAGCGCTGGAGCAGGAGCCGGAGACATATTGGCTCATTGCCCTGATTCCGTTTCTCGGAAAGCAGATCATGGGCGTCCTCCTGATGCAGGTGCGCCCGGCGAAGCCTGAGGGACTGGGAGCACTGTTTCAAAAAGCTGCCAGTGCCTCAGATCTGGCCTTTTACCCGGCAGCAGTGCTGCTGGTGTTCGTGCTGTATGCTATGGCGGATATCAGCCTTGCAGTCCATGCGGCGATCCTCCTTTTGGCAGCAGCAGGCTTTCTCGCATTTGCCGCTGTAAAGTCGGTTAAATGGTTTGGCGGAATTACAGGGGATGTGCTTGGTGCATCTGCAGAAGGAGCTGAATGCTTTTTATGGATGGTACTGTGGCTGTTACATTATTTCGCCATGTCCTGACAGAAGAAAACAAGCGGCATGCCTATCTCGGCTGGACAGATTCTCCTTTGTGCCCTGAAGAGAAGGAGCGGTTCGAAGCCTGGGCACAATCACTCCCGGAGTATCCTTTCATTTTTTCAAGCGACATGGTACGCTGCCTCGAGACTGCCAGTATTTTGCCCGGAGGGAATGCTCTCAAGCTGAAGGAGCTGCGGGAAATGAATTTTGGCAGATGGGAAGGCAGTGTCTATGAAGAGCTGAAGAATGATCCTGCCTACCAGGCCTGGCTCAATGATCCTTTTGTTGCCCCGATACCGGAAGGCGAGGATTATGGGCAGTTTTCTGAAAGGGTCATGCATGGCTGGGGAAAAATCAGGACCGGCCTGATTCGGAATAAAGGAACAAGAGCTGCTGTCGTCACGCACGGCGGGGTGATCCGTCAGCTGCTGACCAGGCTTGCGCCAGAGGAAAGGCCATTCTGGGAGTGGAAAGCCCCGCATGCCGGCGCCATCACATTGCTCTGGGAAAACAATGGTTTCAGGAGGGGTGGAAGATGCACTTTATTATTGGAGGAAGCTTCAACGGGAAAGCTGCCTGGGTGAAGAGGCAGTATGCAGAAGAAAAGGCTTCCTGGCATAGTGCCTACAAGGGCGAGTGTTTTCCTGAAGCTGCTGATGCAGCGACAGACTGTGTCATTCTGGAAGGAATCGAACAGTGGATCCGCGAAGATATAAAGAGAATGGATAAGGATCCGGCAAGAGCCCTGTGGAAGGAGCGGCTGGATGATTGGCTCCGCTGGGAAGCCGGCGTGCAGGAAAGAAAACTGGTGCTGATCGGGACAGATATCACCAAAGGGATTGTACCAATTGAAAAAGAAGACCGGGACTGGCGGGATGCCTCCGGGTGGATATTCCAGGATGCTGCTGCAGCTGCTGAAAGGGCAGATCTGATCTGGTATGGCATCAGCCGGAGATTAAAATAAAAAGATAGGGGAAATGAAAATGAGGATTTATACAAGGACAGGCGATAAAGGACAGACAAGCATCATTGGCGGCCGGGTGGACAAAGATGATGTCCGGGTTGAGGCGTATGGCACAGTCGATGAGGTGAACTGCTTTGTCGGACAGGCCATGACTGAGCTGGATGAAAAGATATTCCAGGATGTGCTTGATGATCTGGAAAAGATTCAGCATGAGCTGTTTGACTGCGGAGGAGACCTGGCCAATGTGTCGGCTAAAAGGGAACTGAAGCTTGGGCAGGAAGCCATCGATTATCTGGAAAGCAGGATCGATGAATTCATTGAAGAGGCGCCCGAGCTAGAACGCTTCATCCTCCCTGGAGGTTCAAAGCCTTCTGCTTCCATCCATATAGCAAGGACGGTATCCAGAAGGGCAGAGCGGCTCATCGTCACACTCATTAAAACAGAAGAAAAGGTTCCTGAAGTTTGCCTGCAGTATATGAACCGCCTCTCTGACTATTTCTTCGCATTGGCGAGGGTGATCAATTTCCGCCTTCAAGTGAAGGATGTGGAATATGTTCGGAGCGCAAAGGTTTTCCGCGGCGGAAAGCGCAAGGAGAACTGATTGTGAAAAATAAAAAGATGATGCTGGCTGCCTTGTTCATAGCTTTTTCAGCCATTGGGGCAGCAGTCAAGATTCCGGCGGTCATAGGGAGTGTGGCACTCGATTCCTTTCCTGCCTTAGCTGCCGCTGCCCTGCTGGGGGGCGGAGCCGGCAGCATTGTGGCCGGGCTCGGCCACCTCTTGTCGGCACTGGTCGGCGGGATGCCGCTCGGACCGCTTCATTTTCTCGTTGCAGCCGAAATGGCCGTTCTGGTTTTGGTTTACGGAAAACTGTGGGGAAGCGGCCGGAGGAAGGCGGCTTTCGTCATTTTTGCAGCAGGCAACACGTTTGCAGCACCGCTCCCGTTCCTTTTTTTTATGGGGACTGGTTTTTATATAGCGATTGTCCCGTCCCTTCTGATTGGCTCGGTCTTAAATGGGTTGCTGGCTTTCTGGGCAGTCCCGCGCATCAGCCGGGTGCTTGGTGAGAGGCAGAGGGAAGGGAATGTGCCGGAATGAGGGATGTAGTATACATACCAGGCGGAAATGGGGAAACCCTGGTCATCAGCAGCGACAACAGCGGCGGCATCGGCCTGAAGGAAGCTGACCATGTAAAGGTCCCGTATGAAACGGTTGCTTACTTTGCTTTTCGGACGGCTGTCATGGAGAATCTTTCAGCCGGCGGTGCTCCTTTTGCTGCCGTCCTGCACAATTTTGCAGGGGACGAGCATTGGAATGCGCTTGCAGGGGGCATTGAGAAGGGTGCACAGGAAGCGGGGATTGAAGGCTTGACTGTCACAGGAAGCACCGAAAGTAATTTTGATCTCCTCCAATCAGCGGTCGGGCTGATCGTTATCGGAAATAAGACAGGACGCCCTGAAGGTCCCCCCCTTTACACCGGCCGGGAGAAGCTGGCTGTCATCGGGCTGCCGCTTGTCGGTGAGGAGGTCCTGAGCAAAAAAGAGGCAATCGCACCGCTTTCTCTATTTAAGGAAATCAGCAGGATGGATGGGATCCGTACACTGCCTGTCGGCTCGAAGGGAATACTTTATGAGCTGAACCAGCTTTTTTCCAATAGGGAGTTCACTGGAGATGAAGTTTCCTGCAAGGGCGTGGACCTCATAAAATCAGGCGGGCCTTCCTGCTGCTTCATCGCCTCCTATTCCAGAGAGCTTGAGCAGGAAATACTGGTGAAGGCGGGAAGCTTTCATCAGCAGCTGGAGATCAACTAGAGGAGGAATGAAACTTGCTTGATTTATATTTTGTAAGGCATGGTGAAACGGAGTGGAATAAAGCCGGACGGATGCAGGGCAGGCTCGATTCAAATTTGACCGAAAAGGGCCTGAAGGAAGCTGAAAGGCTCGGGGAATATTTGCGGGAAATGCAATTTGACGAAATCATCTCAAGCCCGAGCTCCCGGACTATCCAGACAGCCGAAAAGCTTGCCGGAAGCACTGCGGCCATCCGTACGGACGAAAGACTGATGGAAATCCATCTTGGCCAGTGGCAGGGAAAAACGGGGGACGAAATAAAGATGCTCTTTCCTGAACAGTACGGTTATTACTGGAACGAGCCGGAAAAGTTTGAGAACCCGGAGGGAGAAACATTTCTGGATGTGAAAAACAGGCTGGCCGGGTTCCTGCAGGAGCTCGGAGGCAGCCGGAGCACAGGAAAAATCCTGATCATAACCCACGCGGTTGTCATCAAAACAGCGGTCATGCTCGCCAATAAGGTGACAGTCAAAGAAATCTGGGAGCCCCCATTCATCCATGGCACAAGCCTCACCCATATGACATACAGGGACGGAGTGCTCGAGCTTATACTCGCCGGTGATCTTTCCCATATCGGAGTGCCAGGCTGAATGCTCGTGAAATATATCAGGTGCGGGGTTGATCCGGATTTCAGAGAAAAGTTCAGCCTCGCCCAAATGGGCTGGGAGCCATTGAAGCACGTCCCCGGATTTATCCGGCAGTTCGGCGGCTGGACCAGACCGGAAGGGGATGCCGATGCCGTTATCTTTGGTTTATGGGAGAGCAGGGCCAGCTACGATTATTTTATGTCTAGTCTGCATGATAGTCTGATAGGTGAATCATCACAAGAACGGTATTTCCAATCTATTTCCGTGGTACTTTATGAGGTGGATGAGAGTATGGTCCATGGGGCGGACGCCAGCAGCGGTCTCTTGGACATTCTTGGGGAGAAACTGGGCATAGAAACCCGTGAAGTGGAGCTTGCCGGGGAGTGGGAAGTACGCACGGCAATCAGCTGAGAGTCTAAGACCCTCAGCTTTTTTAGTGGAAATTTAAAGTCATGTATAGAAAGAAGGCTAATCGATGCATGACAGGCAGGGAAAGAAGGCGGTCATGTATAGAAAGAAGGTTAATTGATGCATGACAGGCAGGGAAAGAAGGCGGTCATGTATAGAAAGAGGGTTAATTGATGCATGACAGGCAGGGAAAGAAGGCGGTCATGTATAGAAAGAGGGTTAATCGATGCATGACAGGCAGGGAAAGAAGGCGGTCATGTATAGAAAGAGGGTTAATTGATGCATGACAGGCAGGAAAAGAAGGCGGTCATGTATAGAAAGAAGGTTAATCGATGCAAGACTGTTAGGAAAAGAAGGTAGTCATGTATAGAAAGAAGGCTAATCGATGCATGACAGGCAGGAAAAGAAGGCGGTCATGTATAGAAAGAGGGTTAATCGATGCATGACTGTTAGGAAAAGAAGGTAGTCATGTATAGAAAGAAGGTTAATCGATGCAAGACTGGTAAGAAAAGAAGGCGGTCATGTATAGAAAGAAGGTTAATTGATGCATGACTAGAGGATATGCCGGTGAGGCAGCAGAAACAATTTTCTCTATTGAATACAGGGATTCATTTTGTTATACTTCTAACTAACGATAGTTAGGGAGATGAAACAAGGATGACTTCACAGCAGATCAAACAAGCAGCATTAAAGCTTTTTGCTGAAAAAGGATACGAGGGAACGCCGCTCTCCGCCATCGCCAAGGCGGTTGGCATTAAAACGCCTTCTTTATATGCGCATTTTCCTTCAAAAGAAGAGCTGTTCCTGTCGGTTTTCCGGGATACTGTTTCCCTGGAGCTGCTCACAATTAAGGAAGCCATGGAAGATCAAAGCTCTGATAATGCTCTTGATACGATCAAGGCGATCTTTGATGCGCTGACCGAGTTAAGAGAAGAAAATGAGAATATCCAGTTTTTTAAACGGGCGATATTCTTTCCGCCGGCTGATCTCGGACCAAAGCTGAAAGAAGAATTTTTTGAATATGAAAAGCATTCCACTGACATGCTGCAGGGCCTCTTTGAGCACGGTAAAAAAGAGTCGATGTTCACGGCGGCCGGCAGCGGCGAAATGGCTGCTGCTTTTTATTGCCTGATTGACGGGCTTCTGGTCGAACAGCATTATTACAGCCAGGAGGAATACAACAAACGGAGAGAATCGGCATGGAAGATCTTCCTGGCCGGAATCATCATGAAGAAAGAGGGGTAGCATCAATGCCTTGGGTATATTTATTTGCAGCAGGATTATGCGAAATAGGCTGGGCTTTCGGGCTTAAGTATTCAGAAGGATTCACAAAGCCATTGCCCGCTGCCATCACGGTTATATTGATCATCATCAGCTTTATGCTGTTCTCAAATGCGATGAAGACCATCCCGATCGGAACAGCTTATGCAGTATTCACTGGAATCGGAGCGGCAGGGACTGTAATTGTCAGTATGATGTTCCTCGGAGAGCCGGGCGGGGCTGTGAAGCTTTTATTCCTGGCGCTGCTGCTCGGCGGCATCATTGGGCTGAAAATGACCTCTAAAGAAGAAGAGACGGAAAAGGGGGCTGAGTAGGCATGTCGTGGTTTTATTTAGTATTGGCGGGCTTCGGTGAAATAGGCTTTGTCATTTTCATGAAGCTCTCAGAAGGCTTTACCAGAAAAAAGTATACAATCTTATCCGCGTTATCAGGCTTCATCAGCTTTTATTTTCTTTCCCGGGCACTGCTGGAGATTCCGATTGGCACCGGCTACGGGATCTGGACCGGAATCGGTGCAGCTGGAAGCGTGCTGCTTGGCATGCTGTTTTTCGGTGAATCCCGGGACTGGAAGCGGGTTGTATTTATTGGGATGATCATCGGCGGTGTTATTGGCTTAAAAACGATCAGCTAAGCAGAGGCAGCAGCTCTAAAATGTAGAGCTGCTGCTTTTTTTCGGCTGTTTCTACCTGGTTTCAGAGTTATTCTACCTGAATTTTTGTTTTTTCTGCCTGAAATCAGCTGGATTCTACCTAACAATAGTGATAATTTTTTCATATAACATGTATTACCAATTTATCTAATGTAAAAATTTGAAAAATTATAAAAAAATCTTACATAAATGCTAGAATATAAGAAAAAAGGAGCCATAACCAATGTACTGCCAACTAACCGACAGTTAGCAACCCGATAAGGGGGCCGCCTTCCTTCTATTTTGCCAAGTTAATGAACAATAGACAGGAGGAGACGGAATGAACAGAGCATATTTTGATTTTTTAGTAAAACAAGCTGAGAAGGAATTTAAAGGATGGGACTTCTCTTATCTGACGGAAACAGGGAGGATGGCCTCTGAGCCTCTGGCATGGAATTATGCGAACTGGGTGCTGCCTGAGATGCTGAATGCGGCATCCATGCTGGACATGGGCACCGGCGGAGGAGAGTTTCTTTCCTTATTATCCCCGCTTCCGTCCAATACAGCTGCCACAGAAGGGTACGGACCGAATATAGAGATTGCAGCAGAACGTCTGGGGCCGCTTGGAATAAAGGTTTATGAGATAAAAGACGATTCGGGGCTGCCTTTTGATGACCGCCTGTTTGATCTCGTGATTAACCGCCATGAGTCTTATGATCCACAGGAAGTGAACCGCATCCTGAAGCCAGGAGGATTTTTCATCACCCAGCAGGTTGGCGGCACAGACAACTTAGGTTTGAACCGATTACTCGGCGCTAAAGAGGACTTCGGGTATGCCGGCTGGAACCTTGAGAAGTCCATTCACCAGCTTGAAGATGCCGGCTTCCATATTGCCGACTCTTATGAAGCATACCCTTATACAAGATTCTACGATGTCGGCGCCATTCTCTACTATTTGAAGGCCATTCCCTGGCAGATAGAAGGGTTTACTGCTGCGGGATACGAAAAAAAGCTGAGGGAGCTGCACGGGGAAATCCAGCGGACGGGTTATGCGGAAGTCCGGTCGCACCGGTTCATTATAAAAGCGCAAAAGAAAAGCTGACAGATCAGCCGGCCGGAAGGGCCGGCCTGTTGAAAGGGGCGGAAAGATGAGTTTGAAGCTGGGCTATATCATTTTATATGTTGAAGATTTGGAAAAGACGAAGCGGTTTTATGGCGAACTTCTCGGTCTCGAGCTGAAAAATGAATTTGGCACCTACATAGAATATGACACAGGCAGCACGATCCTCTCCATGAACACAAGGGAAAATGGGCGTGAACTGACAGATCTTCCAATACCAGCAGGTTTCCGGGAAGAGCAGACGATGGAGCTGGGCTTTGTGACGGAGGATGTGGAAGGGACAATCGAAAAGGCACGCAAGGCAGGAGTCCGCATTTTGCTGGAACCCGTGAAAAAGCCCTGGGGGCAGACTGTCGCCTATATGGAAGATCCGGATGGGCATTATATTGAGATTTGCACACCCATCGGCTAAAAATGCCTGGCCCTCTTTTTAGAGGGCTTATTTTTTTGCGTGAACAAGATTTATCCGGTTAAGTATTTCGAAGAAAATCGAAGAAAAACAGTGGAAACTCATTAATTCGGCGCTTACACCAGCTCTTGTAAATTATCTGGAATATGGTATGATACTCTATGTTTTTGTCGGCCCGGACTTTGATGAGAGTTCAAAGTCACACTATAAATCCAATAAACTAAGGGGTGTTCATTTGAAAGGTTTATCAATTAAAGAACAATGGTTTGGCAATGTCAGAGGAGATATCCTGGCCGGGATTGTCGTAGCGCTTGCGCTCATTCCCGAGGCGATTGCTTTCTCCATTATTGCAGGTGTGGATCCGATGGTCGGTCTCTATGCTTCTTTTTGCATTGCGGTCATTATCGCATTTGTCGGGGGACGGCCGGGGATGATTTCAGCGGCAACCGGAGCCATGGCCCTGCTGATGGTTACGCTTGTTGCAGACCACGGGCTTCAGTACTTGTTTGCTGCCACCATCCTGACTGGGATCATTCAGCTGCTGCTGGGTGTCTTTAAGCTGGCCAGGTTTATGAAATTCATTCCAAGGTCCGTGATGATTGGATTTGTGAATGCGCTCGCCATCTTGATTTTTATGGCACAGCTTGAACAGTTTGTCGATGCTACATGGGTCATGTATGCCATGGTAGCCGGTGCGCTTGCAATCATTTATTTGTTTCCGCGCATTACAAAGGCTGTCCCATCGCCGCTTGTTGCCATTATTGTCATTTCTATCATTGCGATAACGACCGGTTCGGATGTACGGACAGTAGGAGACATGGGAGAGCTGACAAGAAAGCTTCCGGTCTTCCTGATTCCGGATATCCCGCTGAACCTGGAAACACTGAAGATTATCTTCCCTTATTCCCTCGGACTGGCCATTGTCGGCCTGCTTGAGTCACTTTTGACTGCTTCCATCGTCGATGATATGACCGACACGGAAAGCAACAAAAACCGTGAAGCCAGAGGGCAGGGAATTGCCAATATCATTAACGGATTTCTCGGCGGGATGGCCGGCTGTGCCATGATTGGCCAATCCGTCATTAATGTGAAATCAGGGGGACGAGGAAGGTTATCTACCTTAACAGCAGGTATGTTCCTGATGTTCCTGATTCTGGTCCTCGGCGACCTGGTCGTCCAGATTCCGATGGCTGCGCTAGTCGGAGTCATGATTATGGTATCCATTGGTACATTTGACTGGACTTCTCTCCGCAATATGGCAAAGGTTCCTGCCACCGATTCGATTGTAATGGTCGTAACGGTTGTAACGGTCGTCTTTACCCATGACCTGTCTAAAGGCGTCTTTGCGGGAGTGCTCCTGAGTGCGATATTCTTCGTTGCCAAAATCTCAAAGGTGAAGGTATCAACAGTCCTTGATGAAAAAGCAGGCAAACGCACCTATAAAGTGACAGGACAGCTGTTCTTCGCCTCTGTCACAGATTTTGCCGGCAGTTTTGATTTGAAGGAAACGGCGCAGGAGGTAGTGATCGACCTCTCTGAAGCACATGTGTGGGATGACTCTGCTGTAGCTGCCATTGATAAAATTGTGATGAAGCTCCGGGAAAATGGAACTAGCGTCCAGCTGATTGGACTCAACGAGCCGAGCCTGCATCTGGTTGATAAGCTGGCTGTCCACAAACAGGATGGCGCCAAGCTTTCCGGCCATTAATATAGAAAAAGGAAGACATTCTAAATGGTGTCTTCCCTTTTTTTATTTTAGGACTTTTTAATCCTGACGAATTTCCGCTTTCCAACTTGCAGGATCAGCTCTGCCTGCAAAGAAACCTTCGTGTTAATATCCTCGGCCTTTTCGCCATTCATCCTGACACCGCCGTTTAGAACCATCCGTCTTGCTTCGCTTCTGGAAGAAAAGAGGCCGGCAAACATCAGCAGCTCCAGCAGCTCTGGTTCATCACCGCCAACCCATGTAAGGACGGGCATGTCTTCCGGTATGGAGCCTTGCTGGAATACGCTTTTGAAATGGGATTCTGCCTTGCTGGCAGCTTCATGCCCGTGGTACATGCTGACAATGGTTCTGGCAAGCTGCATTTTAGCGTCCCGGGGATGAAGCGCCCCTTCTTCAAGCCTCTGCTGGATGGTCGCCTTCTCAGCGAGCGGCAGGCTTGTTGCAAGGTGGAAGTATTTCTCCATCAGCTCATCTGGAATCGACATGGCTTTGCCGTACATTTCCTCCGGCTTTTCGTCCACCCCAATGTAATTGTTCTTGGATTTTGACATTTTTTCCGTTCCATCGAGCCCTTCCAGTAGAGGAACAAGGATTACCACTTGTTTTTCTTTCCCATAATGCTCCTGCAAATGCCTTCCCATGAGGACATTGAAATGCTGGTCATTGCCGCCGAGTTCAATATCGCTTTCAAGCATTACTGAATCATAGCCCTGCATGAGCGGGTAGAAAAACTCATGGAGGGAAATGGGCTTCCCTGCCCCAAGCCGTTCAGAAAAATCATTCCGCTCGAGCAGACGGGCCACAGTGATTTTGCCGGCCAGCTCGATGACATCCTGGAGATGGAGGGAGGACAGCCATTTGGAATTATAATGAAGCTCGGCCTTGCCCATATCAAGCACTTTGCCGAATTGCTGGAAGTAGGTTTCCGCATTATGCTTTACCTCTTCGTCGGTCAGCTGCTTTCTTGCTGAAGATTTCCCCGTCGGATCGCCGATTTTTCCGGTAAAATCGCCGATGATCAGCTGGATGGTATGGCCATTTTCCTGGAATTGCTTCAGCTTATTCAATACGACCGTATGGCCCAGGTGGACGTCAGGTGCGGACGGATCAAGCCCGAGCTTCACCTTCAGCGGCTTGCCGAGAAAGAGTGATTTGGCGATTTTATTTTTCAGCTCATGAGGGGGCACCACATCCTGAGTGCCGCTGGTGTAAAGCTGATATTGCCTTTCAAGCTCCTTTTCCTGATTGGGGTTCAGCTTTTCTATAAAATTCTCCATGATATATCCTCCTTATGTTTTTTTGTTTGCGGCACTTCCTGATGAGTTTTGAATGCACAAAAAAACCACATCCCTGTAAAAAGGGACGTGGTTTTGCACGCGGTACCACCCTTGTTGAAGACTTTTGTCTTCCGCTCGTTCGGATAACGGACCGTCCGTCCTTTGCTACTTCATGTTTCACAAAGAAAGTTCAAGGAGGTAATTCACGTTTGCTTTTGTACCGGTTTGCACCAAACACCGGCTCTCTTCAAACAGGGAAGCAAACCCTACTAATTCCTGTCATAACTCATCTATTTAATTACTGTTTACTGAATGTTAGAAACAGTTTAGATGATTATCCAGGAGATGTCAAAAGTAATTTTCAGGCTATACAGCCTTTGCTTCATTTTTGAGCGGAACGGCTTTCTTTCCACTTGCTTTGTCTGCCAGGATTGTGATGGCGCCATCACCTGTTACGTTGCAGGCAGTACCGAAGCTGTCCTGGGCAAGATAGAGGGCAATCATCAAAGCAGTCATTGTCCCATTAAAGCCAAGCATAGATTCCAGCAGGCCGAGCGCAGCCATGACGGCTCCCCCCGGAACGCCTGGCGCGGCAATCATTGTAATCCCGAGCATCATAATAAACGGGAACATCTGCCCGAAGGATACTGCTTCACCCTGCAGCATAAGAACAGCAATGGAACAGCTCACTAGTGTAATGGTGCTTCCGGATAAATGGATCGTTGCCAGGAGCGGCACAGCGAAATCTGCTGTTTTCTCCCGTGCGCCCAGCTTTTTGACCTGTTTCAGTGTCACAGGGATTGTAGAGGCAGAAGACTGAGTTCCGAGCGCAGTGAAATAAGCAGGAAGCATGGACTTCAGCAGGTAGAAAGGATTCTTCCTGGCGGCAGCCCCTGCTGCTGTGTACTGCAAAAGCAGGAAAAGGAAATGAAGGGCAATAATCATGATAAATACTTTTGCGAATACACTGATGATGCTTCCAACTTGTCCGCCGTGCGTCATATTGGCAAAGATTCCAAAGATATGGAAAGGCAGCAAAGGGATAATGATTTTTTCGATCAGCATTTCGATGATGCCGCGGAAATCATCCATCACATTTTGCAGGGCATTGCTTCTCAGGCCGGCAAGTCCAAGCCCGATTGTAAAAGCAAGCAGAAGTGCTGTCATTACGCCCATGACCGGCGGCATATCCACCTGGAAAAAGGGAGCAGCGAGCGCTTCCTCCGGATTTTCGAATTCTTTTAAGCTTTGATTCTTAAGCAGGGCAGGGTACAGGCTGACAGCGGCAAAATAGGCGGCTGTTCCCGCAGCGATGGTAGAGGCATAAGCAAACCCTGTCGTAATGCCGAGAAGCTTGCCGGCACCCTTTCCCATTGTCCCGATCCCGGGAGCAATGAACCCGATGATGATTAAAGGGATGGCAAAGCCGAGAAAGTTTCCGAACAGGCTGTTGAATGTAGCGAACAGCCTAATGGCTCCTTCTGGAGAAAAAGAACCAATTAAAATGCCTAAAGCTATTGCAAGAATAATTCTGGGAAGTAGTCCTAGCCGTTTCATTATTGTCCTCCTCGAAAATACATTTGTTTGTATAACGTGGATTATACAGTCATATACCTTTCTTGTTAAGTGGAAATTTTTAAAAGGAGATAAATAAAAATATTCTATAAATTCAGACTATAGGATTTAAAAACTATCTGAGAATAATTCCTTAGAACCAGTTACCCGGGAGGCTGGAGGAAATAAGGGGAATGGGTTGCAAATGGGCATAGGAAATCATACATATATAGAAAGCAGGGCAGACTGGGAAAGAAAAAAATTCCTGCAAATAACAATAGTCAATCACGCCTTTTTCGCTTTTGGAGTGGTAAAATGAAACATGTGATTGAATAAATGGAGGGTTCCTTTTGATGAAAAAGAAGCTTGGATTATTATACGGCGGAAAATCCGCAGAGCATAAAGTATCAATGCAGACGGCCCTTGCTGTCATTAAAGCCTTGGATTTGGAGAAATTTGATATATATCCTGTTTACATAACCGAGGAAGGGGAATGGGTGAAGGGCCCCATGCTTGAAGCGCCGGCAGAGAGCGTCAAGCAGCTGGAATTCTCCCAGGGAGAGGCTATGTCGCCTGCAGCCCTGGCTCCGGCTATGTTCAAATCAGCTGAAGAAAGCAGCTTTGACGTTATCTTCCCGCTTCTTCACGGTCCAAATGGTGAAGACGGCACGGTTCAGGGGATGCTTGAGCTCCTTAACCTTCCTTATGTCGGCAATGGGGTGCTTGCCTCATCTGCAGGCATGGATAAAGTTATCATGAAGAATATCTTTGCACAGGCTGGCCTGCCGCAGGTCAACTATGTATGGTTCGTCCGCAGCGAATGGCAAAAGGCTGGTGAAACAGCTTATGAGAAGGTAGAAAGTGAACTTGGCTATCCTTGCTTTGTCAAGCCGGCCAATCTTGGGTCCAGTGTAGGGATCAGCAAATGTTCAAACCGGGAAGAGCTGGCAGCAGCATTTGAAGAAGCGTTCCAGTTTGACCGGAAGATCATTGTGGAGGAAGGCGTAACGGCGAGGGAGATTGAGCTCGGCGTCCTTGGAAATGATGAGCCGGAGTGTTCGGTGGCCGGCGAAATTGTACCGAAAAAAGACTTCTATGATTATAAAGCCAAGTATGAGGATGGCGATACAGCCATGATCATTCCTGCTGAAATTACAGAAGAGGAATACAGCACACTGAACGAGATGTCGATCAGGGCTTTCAAGGCTCTTGACTGTTCCGGACTCGTAAGGGCAGACTTCTTCCTGACACGTGACGGCAAGGTCATGATCAATGAGGTTAATACCATGCCTGGCTTTACGCCGTTCAGCATGTTCCCGCTTCTTTGGAAGCATACTGGCGTGGAATATCCGCAGCTGATTGAAAGGCTGGTAAAACTGGCTATTGAAAGGCATACGGAAAAACAGAGCATCAAACATACAATGTAATCTTTTAGATAGAGGCACGGCTATGTGGGCCGTGTCCCTTTTCTATTAATAGAATCAGTTAGGAGGCGCAGCAGATGATTCAGCGTACAATCGCTCAGATTGCCGGGATGATCCCCGTTTTAAATGACCACTCGGCTTTTTCTGATGTCAGCATCAAGGGAGTATCTATAAATTCAAGGACAATGGAGCCCGGCAACCTGTTCGTTCCATTCAAGGGGGAACAGACCGATGGGCACCGTTATGTAGAGGATGCCCTTCGAAAGGGGGCGGCAGCTGCACTTTGGCAGAAGGATGTTCCGAATCCGCCGCTCCATTTGCCGATCCTTGTGGTAGAGGACACGCTCAAGGCGGTGCAGCAGCTGTCAGAGGCGTACCGGAATGAGCTGGATATTAAGGTGGCCGGGATAACAGGCAGCAATGGAAAGACGACAGTGAAGGATATGACTGCCCTTCTTCTGTCTTTAAAATACAAGGTCCAAAAAACAGAGGGGAATTACAATAACCATCTTGGCCTGCCCCTTACCTTGCTATCTTTGGAGGAAGATACTGAGGTTGCGGTCCTTGAAATGGGGATGAGCGGCTTTGGGGAAATTGAGTTCCTGACAAAGCTGGCCCGTCCGGACGTGGTCATGATCACCAATATTGGGGAATCGCATCTCCAGGATCTCGGCTCAAGAGCGGGCATTGCAAAGGCCAAGCTTGAAATCATTGAAGGGCTGAAGGACGATGGCATGATCATCTATCATGGGGATGAGCCTCTCCTGAAAGACAGGCTTGCCGGCTACAGCGGCCCGGCAGAAATCCGTTCGTTCGGCCAAAGCTCTTCAAATAGCATCTATCCTGTTAAGATCAATCAGGAAGAGAAGGGGAGCGTCTTCCAGACGAATCTTTCAGATATGGAGTATCATTTGCCGGTGCTCGGTGTCCACAATGTTATGAATGCACTCTGCGCCATGGAGGCTGCCCGTTTCCTCGGCGTCCCTTATGAGCAGATGAATGAAGGATTTGCTTCCTTGAAGCTGACAGCGATGAGAATGGAGCTTTCGGAAGGAAGCAAAGGCGAAAAGATTATCAATGATGCCTATAATGCCAGCCCGACTTCAATGAGGGCGGCAATCGATCTCGTGTCAGAGCTTTCAGGATATAGCAGAAAGGTGCTTGTACTGGCTGATATGCTTGAGCTCGGAGATGATGAAGTGAGATTTCACCGCGAGATTGGCCAAGCGATCGACCCGGAAAAGATTGATTATGTGTTAACGTTCGGATCCCTCGGCCGCGTTATCGCGGAAGGGGCACAAGAGGCGTTTTCAGAGGACCGGGTTTTTCCTTTTTCTGAGAAAGGCCCATTGATTGAAAAGCTGCAGAGCCTGACGAGTGCAGAAACAATTGTACTGTTTAAAGGCTCCAGGGGAATGAAGCTGGAAGAAGCAGCTGAAGCACTGAAGTGATAGGCTGATATAAGGAAAAAAATCCCTGTTTCACATGAAACAGGGATTTTTTCTATAACTATATGGGTCAAAGACGCAAGAGCTGGACAATAGCCAATACTGCGCCCACAGCTATAGGGGAAGCAGTCAGAAGGGTTAAGCTTCCCCCTTTATTAATATAATTTTCAAGCGGATTGGCCGCAGGTGATGCCAAAAAAGAGAGAACTCTGTCGAAACTGCTCTTTTTCCTGGGGATTTCCGGTATATCTACATGGTAGGAATCCAGATGCATTTTTAAAAACGGATCCTGTTTTAATAATTCTTCTGCATCATTGGGTTTTTCTTTGTTCAATTTCATCCACCTCCAGGACAGTTTTCAATGTTTTTATGGCATGATGGAGCCGTGACTTCACCGTGCCGACAGGGATGCCGACAACCTCTGCAATCTCTGCCTGAGGCATATCATGATAATAGCTTAAAATAATGACTGCCCTCTGTGCCTCAGGGAGGCTGGAGATAGCTTCCCGAACCGTCATCTTATCTGCCTGATCCATCTGCCCTTCAGATGAGGGGAGCAGGAATGGCATCAGCTTCTGCAATTTTTTCCGTCTATTCAGCTTGGTGATCATTAAATGATAAGCGATTTGAAAGAGATAGGTTTTAACGCCTGCCTTCTTTGGATCATAGCTTGCTTTTGACTGGTGGAGCTTCAGGAAAGCGTCCTGGACAAGATCGATGCTGAGCTGCTCTTCTTTTGTGAAGCGGAACAGAAAAGCATATAAGGGGGATTTAAGCGAAAGATACAGCTGGTCAAATGCCTCTTCGCTCCCTTCCTGGAAGGCTATCATAAATTGATTGGCTCTTCCGGTATGCTCAGTCATCCCGCTGAAGCTCCTTGACCCCTTTGATGACCATGGCCAGCCGTGAAATAAGATAGGCCGTCCCAACAATCACCCAGGCCTGGCCCTGGTTCGTGAAAAATTGGACAAAAGGATTTTCAATGGTGCTTCCTCCGGAAATCATGAAGTTTAAAATCTGGATGCAGATGATGCTGTAGGCGGCCACTCCGATCGCGAGGCCGTCGAAAACATTCCAGCGGAGCAGGACAGGCGACTTGCGGAAATTGATCTTGCCATTTTCTTTGACGATATATCTCCGCTGAAACGGAATGGCGATAGAGAAGATGATGATCATGATAAATACTGTGACAATCATTGAAACGATGAATCCAGTCCCCATTTGAGACACTCCCTTGCTTGCATTGTATCTATTATACAAATGAAGGGGGAGGGGGGTTCAATGGAAAAATAAAAAAACGGCGGAGGCCGTTTTTTTGAAGATATTGCAGAAAGAGGCAAAAAGAGTTTGAAAACCTGTTGATTGGAGTGCAAGGCACGTAGACTCCTGCGGGAGATAGCGGCAAGGCTGAGACCCCGCAAGAGCTTGCTCTGAGGAGGCTCAGCGTCGCCCCGCGAAAAGCGAAGTGCCTGGAACGGAAATCAAATGCCACGTTTAAAGCAGGAGATAATTCTCATAACAATTAAAAGATTTACCTATCCCTTTAAACAATCCCGGAGAAAAATGTTTTCCCGTCTAAGTAAGAAGCTCATAAATTTCATTCAGCTTATTGGCTCTTTTATAATCCAGCTCTTCTTTGGCATGCTGGATCTCAGGGGGGAGTATGCTGTTCAGGAAAGCGGCCTCCTGCTCGGTAAGTCTGCTTACAAACGCATTATCTCCTTCTGAAAGATCGTCAGTGATTTTATGGTACAGCTCCCGGCATTCATGAGAGCGGTCCGTATAATTGGACAGCAGTTCACGCAGATAGCCCAGCGATTGGTTCATGATCCTCACCTCATTATTGTAGTCCCTTACTAGGATGGTGAGTGGATAAATGAAATATGTGCTCCGATTGATAAATGTTTAAAAGAATTTTTAAAGGGTAAATAAAATGAAAAATCCGGCCGACCCCCATAATCCTATTAGCTGAACAGAATGTTATACTAGAGATAGAAAAGCCTGGCCTGAAAAAGGCGCATATAAGAGGCATAGGAGGTTTCGTATGAGAGCGCATTATCTGGATATTGACCGGCTGCTCGATGAAACCAGTGAATTACAAGAAGAGAATATATTTTATGCGATAGGCCAATTCGAGATAGACAAGCTCCTGGAGAGCACCCGGGATTGGTGAATTCATTGGTTCAGCCTTTAAGGCAGCACTCATGACAGCATAAAGGATTATATAAACAGGGGAAAGATAGATACAAATAGAGGCTGCCATTTTTCAGGCAGTCTTTTCTTTTATGGTGCCTGCCTTTGCGGGCGGATAATTTTGTTGGAATAATACTCATAGCAAAGTGTAAAATAAAGGAACTGTGAGAGCAAATCATACAGACGAAGGTGATGGACATGATCGGATGTCTTTGTATACATGGATTTACAGGTGCTCCGTTTGAGCTCGAGCCGCTGACGGAGTATCTCAGGAAACATACTGCGTGGGAGGTTGCCGTCCCTACCCTGCCTGGACATGGGGACAGGCTGCAGCTGAAAGGCATTGAGTATAAAAAGTGGATAAGCCATGCTGAAGATGAGCTGCAGAAGCTGATGGAGAAGTGTGATGAAGTCTATGTGATCGGTTTCTCCATGGGCGGGATCATTGCCAGTTATCTGGCGGTGCATTACCCGGTGAAAAAGCTGATCCTCTTAAGTGCGGCCGCCTATTATGTGAACCCGAAGCAGCTTGTGAAAGATATAGGAGAAATGATAAAGGACACCGTTAAAGGGAATCTTTTCAAGAATGAAATGTTCCTGAGATATAACCGGAAAATCAGGGAAACCCCGATTGCAGCCACGCTGCAGTTCAGGAGGCTGGTGTCTTCTGTAAGGCCGATCATTAACCAGATCCGGATTCCTACCCTGATTGCCCAGGGAGAAGTGGACGGAGTCGTCCCGCCGCGCAGTGCCACATACCTATATGAAAATATAGGTGCATCGTCCAAAAAGCTTATTTTTCTAAAAGAATCGAAGCACCTGATCTGCCACAGCGGCGAATGTGAAGGGCTGTTCCAGGATATATTGGAATTTCTGCAGCATGAGGCATAATTGCCAGGGTGGGCACTTTATTGCAAAGCGCCCTTAAAAATGGTAAGATAAACCCTAAAGTGCCAAAGAGAAATTTCTTTGAAACCCGGACATACTCCACCTGGAGAATGTCTTTTTTCACTTTAATATATAGGTATGACTGCAAGGGGCTTTATTATAAAAATTGTTCAAATACTGAATGAAATATAGCCAGCTAAATAAAGCTGCCATCTCCTTTACCGGGTTTCAGCCAGGATCCCTCCACTTAGATCCCGGCAGAGATACAAGATCTTCGGTCCTCTTAGAACACTCCAAAACGCTTGCCTGCCAAGTCTGCTGCAGGAAAGCATGTTTTGCCATGTATTGTCCGAGCGGCAGCTGACCCTGCTGATCTGACGCTAATCACCATAAATAATTGCCAAGAAACAAAGGAGAGAATACATTGACAAAGTTTCAAGATTTAGGCATCAGTCCTGCTACAATGAAATCACTAAAAAGAATGGGGTTTGAAGAAGCTACCCCAATCCAGGCGGAAACAATCCCTTTGAGCCTTGCTAATAAAGATTTGATCGGCCAGGCACAGACCGGTACGGGAAAAACCGCTGCATTCGGAGTTCCGCTGATTGATAAAATCGACACAAGCAAGGATGTTATCCAGGGGATCATCATTGCTCCGACCCGCGAGCTTGCGATCCAGGTATCTGAAGAGCTTTATAAGATCGGCTACGGAAAAAGAGCGCGCGTGCTTTCCATCTATGGAGGCCAGGATATCAACCGTCAGATCCGCGCCCTTAAAAAGCCACCTCATATCATCGTCGGAACACCTGGAAGGGTCCTTGACCATATCAACCGCAAAACGCTCCGCCTGGACAATGTCCACACAGCGATCCTTGACGAAGCAGATGAAATGCTGAACATGGGCTTTATTGAAGACATCGAATCCATCCTGTCAAGCGTTCCTGTGGAAAGGCAGACCCTCTTGTTCTCTGCCACCATGCCTGCACCAATCCAGAGAATGGCAGAAAGATTCATGAGAGACCCGCAGGTCATCCGTGTCAAAGCAAAGGAAATGACGGTTCCGCTTATTGAGCAGTTCTATGTGGAAGTACAGGAAAGAACCAAGTTCGACGTACTGACACGCCTGCTGAATATCCAGTCCCCGGAACTTGCCATCATTTTTGGGCGCACCAAAAGGCGTGTTGATGAGCTTGCAGAGGCGCTGAATCTGAGAGGCTTTCTTGCAGAAGGGATTCACGGAGATCTCAGCCAGGCGAAGCGTATGTCTGTACTGAGGAAGTTCAAGGAAGGATCCATCGATGTTCTTGTTGCGACTGATGTTGCTGCAAGGGGCCTTGATATTTCAGGCGTAACGCATGTTTATAATTTTGACATCCCTCAGGATCCTGAAAGCTATGTTCACCGAATCGGCCGTACAGGGCGCGCAGGAAAAGAAGGAATGGCGATGACTTTCATCACGCCGCGCGAGAGATCTTATCTTTCTGTCGTTGAAAGAACGACAAAGCGCAAGATGGAAAAAATGGTTCCGCCAACGCTTGCTGAAGCCCTTGAAGGCCAGCAAAAGGCTGCAGTCGACAAAATTTCACAGGCCATTAATGCCAATAACCTGGAAAACTATAAAGAGGCAGCAGACGAGCTTCTTGAGCAGCATGATGCTTCTGACGTTGTGGCAGCTGTCCTGAAGCTGTTGACGAAAGAGCCGGACGACACTCCTGTCAAGCTGACAGAAGAAAAGCCGCTTCCATCCAAAAGGGACAGAAAGCCTTACGACCGCAGAAGAAGCAATGACAATAGAAGAGGCAGCGACAACAGAAGAGGCTATGATTCCAAAAGGAAAGACGGCCAGTATAAACCAAGGCAGGGTCAGGGCGGCGGACGCCGTCAAGGCAATTATTCCAACCGTACCTCCGACAGCAGCCGTTAATAGAATATAGAAAATGGGCACCATGAGTGCTTTAAGCAAAAGGGGTACGGAATTTTTTCATTCCGAACCCCTTTTGCTGTTTTACTGGATTTTTGGCGTGCGGTGGCCTGTTATTGCCTTATCCATCCCGTTTTCGTGAGTATTCTACATAAAATTTTCTTTTTTCTACATAAAAAGGGATGGATTCTACATAAAAGCGAACTGATTCTACTTAAATCTGAAGGAATTCTACATAAAATACATATATTACCAAATATCTCATGGAAACTAGCTCCCCCTTTTTTAAAAAAGAAATTGGCGCATACTAAGCGGGATAAGGATCATTAAAGGGGGTTGCTCATTGACGATCATAAAGCTTGGATATGTGGCGATGAGCGTGCATCTGCAGAATTGCTCGCCTTCGCAGACCATGACCTATAAACAATTTTCCGGCATTAAGGACCGGGAAGCAGCCATCAGGAAGCTTGAGAGGATTGCGATATCCAATCTGGAAAACTGCCTGCGCCTCCTGAAGCATAATGCTGCCCATGATATTTCCTTCTTCCGGTTCAGCTCCAAGCTGATCCCGCT
The DNA here is from genome assembly GCF_020171945.1 of Bacillus infantis. Classification (GTDB taxonomy): domain Bacteria; phylum Bacillota; class Bacilli; order Bacillales; family Cytobacillaceae; genus Bacillus_AB; species Bacillus_AB infantis_A. The sequence goes on from NZ_JAIVAP010000018.1 coordinate 72,158, forward strand.
CGCCAATCATGAGGAACTGGCCGACTGGAAATATATGAGGCCGCTGAAGCCGGCTCTGCAGGACCTGGCGGATTATATTAAAGACCATAGAATGAGGGTTGATTTTCACCCGGATCACTTCGTCCTTCTGAATGCCCTGAAGCCGGAAATCCTGAATGTGTCGATAAAGACGCTTTCCATGCATAAGGCTTTGCTGAAGGGGATGGGGATTGAACCGGAGCACCGGTGTGTCCTGCATGTTGGCGGGGCTTACAATGACAAGGAGAAGGCGCTGGAGCAGTTCATCCATAACTGGGGGCTGATCCCGTCAGCCATCCAGCAGATGGTCATGCTCGAGAATGATGACACGGCCTTCACATTGGACGATACATTGTATCTGTGCGAAAAGCTTGGCATTCCGCTTGTCTTTGACTATCACCATCATTTGGCCCATTTCGAAAATGAAGACTGGATAAGCAATTGGGAGAGGGTCACCGCGACCTGGAAGCATGCAAAGCTTCCCATCAAGATGCATATATCCAGCCCCCGTTCCGCCAAGGACTTTCGGGCTCACGCTGATTATGTTGATCCGGTGATGTTCATGGACTTCCTGAAGAACATCAATGGGAGCGTACCGGAAATACATTGCATGATTGAAGCGAAACAGAAGGATGATGCCCTTTTCCAGCTGGCGGACTATCTCCGGAATGAGGCGGGTATGGAAGAGGTGGACCAGGCAGCGTTTAAAATGCAGCAATAATTTCCTCACGGGCTGCCTGAAGTCCTGTATACTGGAAGGTATGAAGCCTGAAGGACGGCTTATATCCTAAAGTGCCTTTTCAGGAGGAATTATTTATGAGCACCGGACCAAAAAAATGGATTTCAAAAAGGGCTCTCCCTGTATGGAGGATATCAGGGGCAATCCATTCAGGCATTTTTGTGCTTGCAATGGGAGGGGCTGCGGTACTTGCCTTTATTTTTGACGGGCCTGGATGGATCATCCCGGCAGCCGTCATCCTGGCATGTGTGTATATGTATTTTTTTATTATACTTTTCCCTTCGCTGAAGTGGAAAAGGTGGCGCTATGAGGTGCGGGAGCAGGAGATCGAGCTTCAGCATGGCATATTCATTGTCAAAAGGACGCTGGTCCCGATGGTCAGGGTGCAGCATGTTGATACAAGGCAGGGACCGATCCTGAGGAAGTATGCGCTGGCCACCATTACTGTCTCTACAGCAGCTACTGTCCATGAGATACCTGCGCTTGATATGGACGAAGCGGAAGAATTGCGCCTCTCCATTTCAAAGCTGGCAAGGGTGGCTGATGAAGATGTCTGAGCCGAAGAGGCTTCATCCGATCTCTGCGGTTGCCAACTTTTTTAAGCAGCTTAAAGAACTTATTGTACCGTTTTTGGTATTCATTGTTTTCGGATTCAAAAATTCAGACTGGGACCTTTTCTACCTTGTTGGCTCTGCAGCCGTCGTCCTCCTTGTACTGGCGGGCGGTATCCTGAAGTGGCTCCGCTTTACCTACCGGGTGGAGGAGGGCGAGCTGCGAATTGAATACGGGGTCTTTGTCCGCAAAAAAAGGTATATCCCTTTTGAAAGGATTCAGAGCCTTGATTTTTCCGAGGGCATCCTGCACCGGCCGTTCGGGCTTGTGAAGGTCAAGGTCGAAACAGCAGGGACGAGCGGAACCCAGGAGGCAGAGGCTACCCTTACAGCCATTACCAAGGCGGAGGCCGCCGCCATCCAGGCGGAGCTTACAGCGGAGAAGGCCGCCGGAGACGGGGAGAAGGAAGAGGCCCGCAATAGCGGACAAAACATTTATAAGATTTCCCCCGGACAGCTTCTGCTGCTTGCATCCACCTCGGGAGGGGCAGGGGTGGTCATTTCCGCAGTGATTGCTTTTTTCTTTCAGTTTGAAGAGATTATTCCCTATGAAGCTCTTTTTCACCGTTTTGAGCATTTCGCAGAAAATGGCGTGATTTTCATCAGCGGCGCTGTGTTTCTTCTCCTGTTATTGGCATGGATCATCGCTGTCATCGGGACGATGCTGAAGTATGCAGGCTTTACCGTCAGAAGAGAGGAAGATGACCTGGTCATCTCCCGGGGGCTCTTGGAGAAAAAGCAGCTCACGATTCCCCTGCACAGAATACAGGCGCTCCGCTTCAGTGAAAATCCTGCCAGGCAGCCGCTCGGGTTCGGTACTTTATATGTGGAAAGCGCGGGCGGGTCAGCTGTAGATAGGGATAGTGCCAAGGTAATGCTTTTCCCGCTTATCCAGAAAAAAGACTTGCAGGAACTGGTTGGTCGTCATCTTACAGATTATAATGCTGGAATTCAGCTTGCGGGGCTCCCGAAAAGGGCGCTGCCCCGGTACATTTTCAGGGGGCTCCTTGCCGCAGCTTTATTCATTATTGTTCCGCCGGCCATCTTTCGTCCATGGGGATTTCTGTCCCTTTTGCTGCTCCTGCCGGCTGTGGTCTGGCCCTTATTGAAATTCAGGGCAGCGGGGTGGCATATCAGCGGCAGCCAGCTGACACTCCGTTATAGGGCGTTCAGCAAGCATACAGTCTATATGATGAAAAATAAGGTGCAGTCACTCAGCCTGAAGGAAAGCCGCTTTCAAAAACGGAAGCAGCTTGCGACAGTGGAAGCTGCCGTCAAGTCCGGCTCGAGCGGGTCTGGCGGAAAGGCGGCTGACCTGGATATAAGTGATGCAGAACAGATTTACAGATGGTACTCCAGAGAAAAATGACAGCCATAAAGAAAAGCGCCAGCCGGCGCTTTTTCTGCATCATCTATTCCTTTTTAATGAAAGGGCTCCTATAAGAAAACCGGAGATAAACCCGAAGATATGCGCTGAAATATTGATGTTTGGCTGGATGAAGGTCATAATAAGCCCAATGACGGCTATCGTGATGATAATCTGTGAGCCCTCGCGCGACATTAAGTCTTTCCGGAAGTATGCGACCGCTGCAAAGAAGCCAAACAGGCCGAAAATGGCCCCGCTCGAGCCTACATGCGTGTAGGTGAGCGGCTCAAGCAGCAGGGTGGCCACATTGGCAGAGATGCCGGTGATAAGATAGATGCCGGCAAATCTCGCTTTTCCTGCAATCTTCTCCAGGGCAGGGCCGAACAGGACAAGGGAAAAGCTGTTAAACAGGACATGGGCAAATCCGCTGTGCATGAACATCGGGGTGGCAAGCCGCCATACCTCGCCCTCCCTTATGAATAAATTGACTCCGGCGAGCCTTTCAAATATGTAGGAATTCGGGAACAATACAGTCAGCAAATAGAATAATATATTCAAAAGCAAAATGATGGAGACAATGGGATAGAAGCGGATGAATTCTTTGAAGCTCTCTGTCCTTGTGAACATAACAGTCCCCTTTCTGTTTTTATCTGTAAAGGAAGGTTAATTATACTATAGCTTGAAAGAGCCGGAAATGGCCACTGCTTGTATACTATTGTGTATGCGAGATGCAAACCAATTAGAAGGATGATGCATGTGATTGAAGGGATCGGCATTGATATCGTTGAAATCGAAAGAATCAGCAGGATGGCCAATCGCGCAAAGTTTTCAGAACGTATCCTGACAGAGCGGGAACTGGCTAAATACATCATGCTGAACGAAAAGAGGAAGCTTGAATTCCTTGCAGGCCGGTTTGCGGCAAAGGAAGCTTTTTCAAAGGCTAATGGCACAGGAATAGGAAGCGAGCTGTCTTTTCAGGATATTGAGATATCAAATGACAGCAAAGGGAAGCCATTCTTCAGCAAGCCTGAAAGGGATGGCCTCCATCTTTCCATATCCCACAGCGAAAGCTATGCTGTTGCCCAGGTTGTCATTGAAACCCCGCTGCCGGGAAACGGTACTAAAAAGCTGTCATAGGCCAAGTCATATTCCCGGAGGTTGTCTCATATATTCATAGTGCGACAGGAGAGACAAGGCTATGCCCCGAATTGCCAGCCGGCATTTTCATGCGGAACCAGCTGTCCGGGCTTGCCCTGTCTCTCCTTCAGAAAGCGGAATGCCTGTATGCAGGCAGGAAGCGCACAATTGATGAAATGAGACAGAAGGGGTTGAAGGAATGAAGAAAAGATTGTTCATGCTTCTCGCCGGGCTTTTGGCCATCTTTGCCTTAACTGCCTGTGGAACTAAATCACAAGAGGATGTGGTGAAGGAGCTTGGCGGAAAAGTGGAGGAACTGAAGGGATATAAAGCAGAAGCGAAAATGACCCTTCAGATGGGCACCGAGCCCCAGACTTATGCAATTGAGATCTGGCATAAAAAACCTGATTACTATCGCGTCAGCCTGAAGAATCCTGAAAAGAACCAAAGCCAGATGATCCTCCGAAATGAGGAAGGCGTTTTTGTCCTGACACCGGCCCTCAACAAGAGCTTCAAGTTCCAGAGCGACTGGCCGCAGAACAGCAGCCAGGCATATCTGTATGAGTCCCTGCTGCAGGATATCCTCGAAGATAAAGAGGCGAAATTCAACGCTACTAAGGAACATTATGTTTTTGAAACAAAGACGAGATACCAGAACAACAAGATGCTTCCTTACCAGGAAATCACCCTTGATAAAAAGGATCTTGCCCCTGTCAGCGTCAAGGTTATGGATTCAGACAGAAATCCGCTGGTGACCGTCGACTTCTCCAAGGTTGACTTCAAGGCTGCCCTTGATAAAAAAGATTTCGACACCCAGAAAAATATGACCGGGGCCCAGATTGAGGTTCCAGTCATGGCAGAAGAAGCGGCCAGTGAGGAATTCTCTGTCAAATATCCGCAGGCCGAGCTTGAAAATGTCAGCCTGATCGATGAAAAAGAAATCAGCATGGAGGACGGCAAACGCTTTATCCTGACTTACGGCGGCGACAAGTCCTTTACGCTCATCCAGGAAAAAGCAAATGTCATGCCGGCAAACACCTCCTATACTTCTGAATCAGGGGAGCCGGTAGACCTAGGATTTACAATTGGGGCGATTGACGATAACAAAATCAGCTGGACCCACGGCGGGGTGGAATATATCATCGCATCCAGCGACCTGACAAGGGAAGAAATGGTCATGCTTGCACAATCAGTGCAGGGAGATGCAGTGAAATAATGGAAAGGCAGTTGCCCGGGGATGGGCAGCTGCCTTATTTTGTCATTCGTGTTTCTTGTTGTCCAGGAGCGGTTTATGCTTGTCGGGGCTGAGCAAGCGCCCTCCGCATTTCGTATTGTCCAGCTCCGGCGGCTAGAGCCTCGAGTCATAAGCCACCCAAGAATTAAAGGCAAAGAACGCCTTTTATTCTTGTGCGTCTTATGCTTGTCGGCTCTGGGCAAGCCGCCTCCGCATTTCGGTTTGTCCAGCTCCGGGCGCTAGCCCCTCGAGTCATAAGCCAATCAGGCCGGAAGGTTAAAGAACAACCTTCCGTCCTGCTCGTCTTATGCTTGTCGGGGCTGAGCAAGCGCCCTCCGCATTTCGGTTGACATTAAGATTCCAGAGTTTGATAATCGTATTTGTATACTTTTTGCACGGAAGGAAAAGGACGTGAATGGCAATGGATTATCCCACAGGTTTTTACCGGGATACATGGGCTGAAATAAATCTTGATCATATAAAAGAAAATGTGAAGTCAATGAAGAAGCTTCTTCCTGAAGATGTGAAGCTCTTTGCTGTGGTAAAAGCAAACGGATACGGGCATGGAGATTTCCAGGCTGCCAGAGCAGCCCTTGAGGCTGGGGCGGACTGCCTGGCTGTTGCCTTTATGGATGAAGCTCTTTCCCTCAGGCAGAGGGGAATTGAGGCCCCGATTCTGGTATTAGGTGCCAGCAGGCCTGAAGATGCACCCCTGGCTGCATCTGCGGACATAACCCTGACTGTTTTCCAGGTAAGCTGGCTCGAGAAGGCACTCCCTTGTCTGAAAGGGAAAAAACTGGCTTTTCACGTAAAGCTGGATACCGGAATGGGGCGGATCGGCGTAAGGGAGAAGGACGAGCTGCTTGCCATTGAAAAGCTTGCCGGGCGGGAGGATGCCTTTGAGCTGCAAGGCATCTACACCCACTTTGCAACAGCGGATGAGCTGGACGATTCCTATTTCCAGGAGCAGCTCATCCGATTCAGGGAAATGCTGTCGTGGCTCGGCGAGGTGCCGGAGATTGTCCATACCAGCAACAGTGCTGCTTCGCTCAGATATCCTGAAGCCCGCTTTAATGCCGTCAGGATGGGAATCAGCATGTACGGCCTCACCCCATCGCCGGAAATTGAGCATGAGCTTCCATTCCCGCTAAAGGAGGCTTTTTCGCTTCATGCCAGGATCGTGCATGTGAAGAAGCTCCAAAAAGGGGATAAAGTCAGCTATGGCGCCACCTATGAAGCAGAAGGCGACGAATGGATAGGCACCCTCCCGATCGGTTATGCCGACGGCTGGATCCGCAGGCTGCAGGGACAGGAAGTGCTGGTGAACGGGAGGAGAGCCCCCATTGTCGGACGGATCTGTATGGATCAATGCATGATACGCCTTCCATACGAGGTGGAGCCTGGAACAGCCGCGACCCTGATAGGTGAGCAGGAAGGCAGTATGATCTCTGTCAATGAAATTGCGGCAAAGCTTGAGACCATCAATTATGAGGTCACCTGCATGATCTCCAGCCGGGTGCCGCGCGTATATAAGCAGAAAGAGAAGACGGTGGATCTGAATAACCCGCTTCTTGGCAGGCAGAGCAGGCTTTGATCGGGGGATATCCCTGCTCTCCCGTTCCAGCTCAGCCATTTCATTCATATTTCAGGAAATAAATGCGTATTAATGCATAAAAGGATATTTTTTTGGCCGATAATACAGAGGAATTGCTGATTAGTCCTTTGCACAGCAGCTGAATAATGGTAATATAAAAAATGGTAGAGATAAAAAATGGTGTGTAGTGATGGTGGAGGTGTATGTTTGTGTCTGAGTCCAGCGCAACAACAGAGATCATGGTAAAGTTACCGCAGCATCTTTTAACCGAGTTAGAAAGCTTTGTTAAGCAGGAGAATGTCAATCGGAGCGAATTCATTTATCAGGCAACGAAAATGTATTTGCGTGAGCGGAAGAAGAGACAAATTCGTGAGTCGATGAGAAGAGGCTACATGGAAATGGCAAAAATTAATCTGACGATTGCATCTGAGGCATTCCAAGCGGAATATGAGGCAGAACACACAGTTGAACGTCTAGTAAGCGGAGGATAATCCTTTGATTGTCAAACGTGGCGACGTTTATTTTGCAGACCTATCCCCAGTTGTTGGTTCAGAACAAGGCGGCGTACGTCCAGTACTTGTCATCCAAAACGACATCGGGAATCGGTTCAGTCCCACAGTAATAGTTGCAGCCATTACAGCCCAAATTCAAAAAGCTAAGCTGCCTACTCACGTTGAAATTGATGCGAAGCGTTACGGTTTTGAACGAGACTCTGTCATTCTGTTGGAACAAATTCGTACAATTGATAAACAACGCTTAACCGATAAGATAACCCATCTCGATGACGAAATGATGGAAAAAGTGGATGAAGCTTTGCAAATAAGCTTGGGTCTAATTGAATTCTAGTTATAAGCACGCACGCTCTTTCAAGGGTGTCTTTTTATAACACACAGATTCGCTGTGTCTTCCGGAAAACCAAGAGATAAAGGATTTGCTTTATCTCGGGTACATATCAAATTTTAACCTACTTAATATTGTGTATCTGCTGAGGACAAGCATGTGTGTTGCTTGTCTTTTATTATGTCTTTTTTTCACGGGGCAGGAAAGATTGCAAAGGTTTAATCCTCCGGAAAGCGGGTATAAATAAAAGTCTTTCTTCTAGTTCCAATACTTAGAGGTTTTATTTGACTGTGCCTAACTGTTATCATTAAATGGTATATATATATATATATTTTGTTTACATTTTTAAATTTGGTTTACAAGTGCCGGGTAACTCCATCTTTAGAAATATTTGTATGTTAAAATAGGGAGGATCAAATGGATAAAAAGGTTTTGGATTATATTCAAGCTCGAAAAGATGAGATCTTCAAGGAATGGGTTAGCAGCACGAAGGAAAACGCGGATGAACGGGTGATACGCGTAGTTTCAGACCAGGTTTTTACAGGTACGAGCTATGAGTTCATTGATTTGATCATATCGAATATAAAGGGGACGAATGAGGAGTTCGCCTCCAAGCTGTCCGATTTTGCCGAAAAAGTAGTCAGGCTCGGGTGGCCGCTTAGTTTTGTGACAAAAGGGCTGCAGACCTTCGGAAAAATCGTTTCTGATGGAATGCAGGAGGAAGGGCTGATTACGCCTGGGAACCAGCTGGACATCATCAAGGATTTTGAGAGCTGGATGACGCCTGTCTCCAATGAAATCGTCGATATGTATTCCTCGACCTGGGAAAGAACCGTCTCCCTGCAGAAAATTGCCCTTCAAGAGCTGTCTGCTCCATTAATCCCTGTTTTTGAAGGTATTACTGTAATGCCCCTGGTGGGCACCATAGATACGGAACGAGCAAAGCAAATCATGGAGAATCTCCTGAATGGAGTGGTCAAACATCGATCTGAAGTGGTTTTAATAGATATAACAGGTGTGCCTGTCGTTGATACAATGGTGGCACATCATATCATCCAGGCAGCAGATGCCGTCCGCCTGGTGGGCGCCAAGTGCATGCTTGTCGGGATCAGGCCTGAAATCGCCCAGACGATCGTGAACCTGGGGATCGACCTGAATCAATTTACAACGAAGAACACACTGAAAAAGGGAATTGAAGCAGCACTTGAGCTGACTAGCCGTAAAATTGTAGCTGTGGAGGGAGAACAGTGAGAATACCTATATTAAAATTGCATGACTGTCTGCTAGTGTCCATTCAATGGGAGCTTGATGACCAGACAGCACTTCAGTTTCAGGAAGACTTGCTTCATAAGATCCATGAAACGAGTGCAAACGGGGTTGTTATAGACTTAACATCCATTGACTTTATCGATTCTTTTATTGCCAAGGTCCTTGGCGACGTTATAAACATGTCCAAACTGATGGGTGCAAAAGTCGTCATTACCGGTATACAGCCAGCTGTAGCTATTACGCTAATCGAATTAGGCATAGGGTTAGATGATGTCCTTACTGCATTAGATCTAGAAAAAGGTTTGGAGAAACTTCAACAGGAATTGGGGGATTAAACTGTATGGGTATCCAATCCTGCGTAAAAATCATTAATGAATGGGACATCGTAGCAGCACGCCAGCTGGGGCGCAATGTTGCAAAGGAGCTTGGGTTCGGTACAGTGGACCAGGCCCGTATTACGACGGCCATCAGTGAACTGGCCAGGAATATATATTTATATGCCGGACAAGGTCAAATATGTATAGAGAAAATTTATGACGGCGGCAAAGCGGGATTGCAGATCGTAGCAGTGGACAGCGGCCCTGGAATAAATGATATGCGCCAAGTCATGGAGGATGGGTTCTCTACCTCCGGCGGACTGGGAGCCGGTTTGCCTGGGGTTAAGAGATTGATGGACGAATTCTACATCAGCTCATCGCCCGGAGACGGTACAGATATAAGAGCGACTAAATGGCTTCGTTAGGGGGAGGCATTATGGATTTCCGAGAAATGATGGAATCAAAGTATCGGGATATTCTAGAGAATTATTTAAAAGACCAGTCAGAACAGACTCTGTATCAAGGTCAAAAATTCAGTAGAAAATCCATTGAACATAAAATATCACCAGAGGAAATCATCAGTCTTCACAAAAGTCTTTTGTTTGAAATTTATCCTGAGCTTCCCGAAAATGTACTTCATTCCTTTGATGTACTGCTTGAAGTGATGATCGGCTACGGACTTGCTTACCGTGAGCACCAGAGCTTAAGGCATAAACAGGAAGAATTGAGGTCCGAAATGGAAATTGCCGCGAACGTCCAGCAGACTCTGCTCGGCACGAGCGTACCAGCCGTCGATTCCCTTGATATAGGGGCAATCAGCGTTCCGGCAAAACATATGAACGGGGACTATTATCATTTTGTTCAGGATGAGCATAATAACATAAGCATTGCCATTGCCGATGTCATCGGCAAAGGAATTCCAGCAGCCTTGTGCATGTCAATGATCAAATATGCCATGGACAGCCTGCCGGAAAACCGGCATGAGCCAAGCAGTGTGCTTGAGAACCTGAACAGGGTCGTAGAGCAGAATGTCGATCCGAGCATGTTCATTACCATGTTTTACGGAATGTACAATACGGAAAGCCATCTTTTCCATTACGCTTCTGCAGGCCATGAACCCGGTTTCTATTATAATGCCGAAAAAGATGAATTCAGCGAGACGACGGCCAAGGGACTGCTGCTCGGGGTCGACAAGCGGACGAAGTATAAGCAGTTCGAGAAGGAGGTTCATCCCGGGGACATGATTGTGCTCATGTCGGATGGGGTGACTGAGTGCCGTACAGATGAAGGATTCATTGAAAAGGATACGCTGATTGGGTATATTCGCAAATATATCCATCTCAGCGCACAGGAGATAGTTACAAATATTTATAAAGAACTTGAAAAGCTTCAGCATTTTCAATTGCGTGATGATTTTACTTTAATAATATTAAAAAGGAATGTTTAGCGTTTCATCGCGCCGGGTATAAGGTAAGAGCAATTGACATGTTAAGAGGTGGGGTCTAGTTATGAATATTACGATAGATTTGAAAGAGAATGATACATTGGTACAAGCTAAAATCAGCGGAGAAATTGATGCATATACAGCTCCGAAGCTAAGAGAATCATTATTCCCGCTTTCCGAAAAAGAGGCAGTTGAAATGGTTGTGGACCTCTCGGAAGTATCTTATATGGACAGTACAGGATTAGGTGTTTTTGTCGGGGTTTTCAAAAATGTACGCTCCAACAATGGCAAGTTTCAGATTGTCGGCCTTTCTGAACGTCTTAAAAGGTTGTTCGAAATTACGGGACTAGCCGATATTATTGACATTAACAGCCAGATTGAGGGTGGGGTACAATGAGTCAACCGTTTGATTATTTAGAGATGAAAATTCCGGCCAAGCCTGAGTTTGTCGGGGTTATCCGGCTGACCTTGTCAGGCATCGCTAGCCGAATGGGATTTTCATATGATGAAATAGAAGATTTGAAGATCGCGACGAGTGAAGCTTGCACAAACGCTGTGCAGCATGCGTACAAAACGAGTGAAAAAGGTGAAGTGGTTATTGGCTTTGGGCTATATAACGACCGTCTTGAGGTAATGGTGGCTGACAGCGGTAAAAGCTTTGATTTCCAATCTGCACGCGAAGGCATTGGTCCCTACGACCAGACCGATTCTGTTGAATTTTTGCGTGAAGGAGGACTGGGCCTTTACTTGATCGAGACATTGATGGACGAGGTTAGAATCCATCATAAAGAGGGTGTGACGGTCTTTATGACCAAGTACCTGGAAGGAGAGCAGGTGGAGAGGGATGCAGAAACAATCTCAACCTAACCAGAGATCCAAAGAAGAAATTAATGAATTAATAAAAGCCTACCAGGAAAATCAGGATGAAGAAGCCCAGGAAATACTCGTAAGAAACTACAAAGCCCTGGTTGAGACGATTGCCAGGAAGTATTCTAAGGGACGCTCCTACCATGAGGATATTGCACAGGTGGGAATAATTGGCCTGCTTGGAGCCATTCGCCGATATGATGAAACCTTCGGGAAAAGCTTTGAAGCTTTTGCTGTCCCGACGATCATCGGGGAAATCAAGCGATTCCTGCGCGATAAGACATGGAGTGTGCATGTTCCGCGCCGGATCAAGGAATTGGGGCCGAAGATAAAAACAACGGTCGAAGAACTGACAACCCAGCTTCACAGATCACCGAGGGTTGATGAAATAGCAGATGAAATCGGGGTCTCAGAAGAAGAAGTACTGGAAGCAATGGAAATGGGCAAGAGCTATCAGGCTCTTTCTGTCGATCACTCCATTGAAGCCGACTCTGATGGCGGAACGGTTACCCTTTTAGACATTGTAGGCAATGTGGATGAAGGATTTGAAAAGGTCAATCAGCGTATGGTGCTTGAAAGAGTGCTCCATGTTCTGACCGACCGCGAAAAACAAATCATTCAATACACCTATCTGGAGAATATGAGCCAAAAAGATGCCGGCGACAAGCTTGGCATTTCCCAAATGCATGTGTCAAGGCTGCAGAGAAGGGCCATTAAAAAGCTCCAGGAAGCGATCAATGCTGAAAGCAATAACTCGGAGTGCCTTTCATGACGCATATTGTCAAAGATAATCTCGAGGTCCTCGCTCATCAGACAGCAAAAGAAGGAAAGTCCCAATGTGGGGATGGCTATTTTTTTACAGCAACAGAGGAATACTTTGTCTGTGTCCTGGCAGATGGACTGGGAAGCGGCCAATATGCCCATGAAGCATCTTCTGCTGTCATCCAGGTGGTAGAAGAGAACCATCAGGAAGATGTTGATACCCTTATGAAGCTGTGCAATAAGGTACTGGTTCAAAAAAGGGGAGCTGCTGTTTCGGTATTCAAGGTTGATCTTATCAATAGAGAATTTGTGTATAGCTGTGTCGGGAATATCAGATTCTTTTTGTATTCAGCAGCAGGCAAATTGACGTATCCGCTCCCAGTAACAGGCTATCTGTCCGGAAGGCCGCAGGTTTTCAATACACAGCGGTTCAATTATGAAGCTAAATCAAAATTTCTCATCCATTCGGATGGCTTTAATATCAGCGGAGTAAAATCACTGCTAAAAAGTTTTATGCCGATTGATTGTATTGCCGAAGAAATTAAAAGCAAATATTCAAACAGCACTGATGATTCAACCTTTATTATTGGGAGCCTGCTCTAATGAGAGCCGGCTTTTTCTTTTTGTTAAGGAATTTATAAATTATACACTTGTGAATCTTAATCAATTCTTGATCAACGTCCAGCAGCTGCACCGGGTTTATGCGGACGCTGCCACTGGACGTGGCGTTCTTAGTCTGCGTTCCTTAAGGGTGATCAGGCTCTTGCGCTAATGTTCGTTTGGGAAACTTCGATACATTTGATAAAATAGTAGTAAATTGAAGGTTGTGGGGGATTGAATTTGGAGAAGACTGCGCATAAACAGGACGAGATGTTAAAGCTCGTGTCAGCTGAATTGAAGATAAACAGCAAACAGGTGAAAAGTGTTATCAGCCTGCTGGAGGATGGCAATACGGTTCCTTTTATTGCCCGGTACCGGAAAGAGCAGACAGGTGCATTGGATGAGGTGCAGATCCGGGATATTATGGAAAGATGGCAATACATACAAAATCTTGAACAGCGGAAGGAAGAAGTGCTGAGGACGATAGAAGAACAGGGGAAGCTGACGCCAGAGCTTGCTGCTCAAATCGGGAAAGCGGTTAAATTGCAGGAGGTAGAGGATCTGTATCGCCCTTATAAGCAGAAGCGGAGAACTAAGGCTACCCAGGCCAAGGAAAAAGGGCTTGAGCCATTTGCTGAATGGATGCTTGCGTTCACCAGAGAACCGGTTGAAGAAAAAGCGGCTGCATTTATTTCTGAGGAAAAGGCAGTAAAAACAGCTGAGGAAGCCATTGCTGGTGCCAAGGATATCATTGCCGAAATGGTATCTGATGATCCGGAAAGCAGAAAATGGATCAGAAGGGAAACCTTCAAGAGCGGCAAAATTGAAACTTCTGTAAAAAATGCAGTCAATGATGAGAAAAAGGTCTATGAAATGTATTACGAATATGAGGAGCCGATCAGCAAAATCGTTCCTCACAGGATACTGGCCGTAAACCGCGGGGAAAAAGAGGATATACTCAGAGCGGCAATCCGGCCGAATATAGATATGATGCAGAATTATTTGAAGAAAAAATGGATCAAGAATCCTTCTTCTCCCTCAGCTGTACCGGTCAGCGAAGCGATTGAGGATGGATATAAAAGGCTGATCCAGCCGTCCATCGAGCGGGAAATCAGGAATGAACTCACGGAGAAGGCAGAAGAACAGGCCATCCATATCTTCTCGGAAAATTTGAGGAACCTTCTGCTTCAGCCGCCTCTTAAAGGAAAGGTTGTACTTGGGGTAGACCCGGCATACAGGACAGGCTGCAAGCTGGCAGTTGTTGATGAGACGGGAAAGGTAATGGACATTGGTGTTATCTATCCTCATCCCCCGGTCTCTAAAACAAAGGATGCAAAAGAGAAAGTAAAGCAAATCATTAAAACTTTCAAAGTTGAAATGGTAGCGATCGGAAACGGTACAGCATCAAGGGAAACCGAGCAATTCATTGCTGATATCCTGAAGGAACTGAGCGGCGATGTTTATTATATTATCGTCAACGAAGCCGGAGCGAGTGTTTATTCAGCATCCGACCTTGCCAGGGAAGAATTTCCGGATTTTCAGGTGGAAGAACGCAGTGCTGTATCCATTGCCCGCCGCCTGCAGGATCCATTGGCCGAGCTTGTTAAAATTGATCCCAAATCAGTCGGAGTGGGCCAATACCAGCATGATGTATCTCAAAAAAGGCTGAGTGAGTCCCTTACATTCGTCGTTGAAACAGCTGTAAACCAGGTCGGCGTCAATGTAAATACAGCATCATCTTCTCTCTTGCAGTATGTGGCAGGCTTATCAAAGACAGTTGCCAATAATATTGTTAAGAAAAGGGAGGAAGAAGGAAAATTCTTATCAAGGGTCCAGCTGAAAAAGATTCCCAGACTGGGAGCCAAAACCTATGAGCAAGCTATTGGCTTTCTGCGCATCTCGGGTGGGAAAGAGCCGCTTGACAGGACAAGCATCCACCCTGAAAGCTATCAGGATGCGGTCAAGCTTTTGGCCAGGCTTGGATTTAAAACGGCTGATATTGGATCAGAAGAGCTGAAAGCAGCACTTGCCGGAATTGATATTAAACAAACCGCGGCAGAGCTTGAAACAGGTGAACTGACACTGAAGGACATCATTGATGCTCTCAGGAGCCCTGCGAGAGATCCCCGTGATGATCTCGCTAAGCCTATCCTGAAAACAGATGTTTTAAAACTGGAAGATTTAAAGCCTGGCATGGAGCTTCAGGGAACAGTCAGGAATGTGGTGGATTTTGGCGCCTTTGTCGATATCGGCGTAAAGCAGGACGGGCTTGTCCATATATCAAAGCTGCGGAAACAATTTGTTAAGCATCCACTGGATGTTGTATCGGTGGGAGATGTGGTGACAGTGTGGGTCGACAGCATTGACAGCCAAAAGGGAAGAGTGGCTCTGACCATGCTCTCTGATCAATAATCAATTACAGAAGGAGGAGTGTCTAGTATGCGCTCCCCCTTTTTATTAGTTCACTGCAGGTGTTTCTTTCTATAGAAATACCAGCACTGGTTCAGCAGTTTAATCTGGTATCGGTTTTTCTCCAGGAATGCACGCTGAATCTGATTTTGAAACCAAGTAGGCATAGGAACCCTCCTGTAGTAAAATCTGTATATATAGCCTATGCAGGGTAAGGTTGTCACGTGAACCCGAGCTGCTAATAAAACAAAGTAAAAAGGGCATAACAAGAAAGGATACAATGGAATGAACGATCAGGAACTCCAACTGCTGACTGAAAGGATTTCAGATGAATATTTTCAAAAGCCATTCCGGCACAAAGCGTATTTTAACCCGCGTTTGCGGACAACCGGAGGCAGATATATCTTAAGTACCCATAATATTGATATAAATAGAAGTTATCTTGATCAGCTGGGAAAAGAAGAGCTGATCGGCATCATCAAGCATGAATTATGCCATTATCACCTCCATCTGGAGGGGAAGGGATATCAGCACAAAGACAAGGATTTCAGATTGCTGCTAGAACAAGTGGGTGCACCAAGATTTTGCTCTGCTTTACCTGACAGGCCAAAGAGGAAGGCTGCAAAAATGATTGCCTATACCTGCTCAGGCTGCGGCCAGCTCTATAGGAGAAGGCGGTCGATCAATACCTCAAAATATGTATGCGGAAAGTGCAGAGGAAGGCTCGTGAAGTCAGGAGAAATCAAGCCGGATCAGGTTTAAAATAGTCCTATTAATTTTTTTAAAAAACATAGTTGACTTTTGGGTTCTGGGTTCTTATAATAGTAAGAGTCGATAAGATGTTAAAGACATTCCGCAGTAGCTCAGTGGTAGAGCATTCGGCTGTTAACCGAACGGTCGCAGGTTCGAATCCTGCCTGCGGAGCCATATGGGGAAGTACTCAAGTGGCTGAAGAGGCGCCCCTGCTAAGGGTGTAGGTCGGGCAACCGGCGCGAGGGTTCAAATCCCTCCTTCTCCGCCAGATACAACCTGGCTCAATTATGGCCCCTTGGTCAAGCGGTTAAGACACCGCCCTTTCACGGCGGTAACACGGGTTCGAATCCCGTAGGGGTCACTTGTAATTTATTGTTTCCTAAAAAATGGTCCCGTGGTGTAGCGGTTAACATGCCTGCCTGTCACGCAGGAGATCGCGGGTTCGATTCCCGTCGGGACCGCCATTTTTCTCAAAAAGGATATTGGGCTATAGCCAAGCGGTAAGGCAACGGACTTTGACTCCGTCATGCGTTGGTTCGAATCCAGCTAGCCCAGCCATTTTTTGAGCCATTAGCTCAGTCGGTAGAGCATCTGACTTTTAATCAGAGGGTCGAAGGTTCGAGTCCTTCATGGCTCACCATTTATTTTCTATATGCGGGTGTGGCGGAATTGGCAGACGCACCAGACTTAGGATCTGGCGCCGCAAGGCGTGGGGGTTCGACTCCCTTCACCCGCATCAGCATTATTTACCAGTTGATATTCAGATGATTACCTGGTATAATAAATCTTGCTGTCACTTATATTGTGCGGTCGTGGCGGAATGGCAGACGCGCTAGGTTGAGGGCCTAGTGGGGGTTAACCCCGTGGAGGTTCAAGTCCTCTCGGCCGCACCAAAAAAACTTATTGACAACCAAGTTTGGTTGTGATAAGATATAAAAGTTGCTTCTTGATTAGAGCAATTGAAAATATGCGCCCGTAGCTCAATTGGATAGAGCGTCTGACTACGGATCAGAAGGTTATGGGTTCGACTCCTTTCGGGCGCGCCATATTTTACGGGGAGTAGCTCAGCTTGGTAGAGCACTTGGTTTGGGACCAAGGGGTCGCAGGTTCGAATCCTGTCTTCCCGACCATGAGTATTTTGATTATAATATGCGGGTGTAGTTTAATGGTAAAACCTCAGCCTTCCAAGCTGATGTCGTGGGTTCGATTCCCATCACCCGCTCCAATTTATTTTAGAGATTGTTCTTTGAAAACTGAACGAACAAAAACGTCAACGTTAATCTTATTTTTATCAGAGCTAAATCTTACTCTTATATGGAGAGTTTGATCCTGGCTCAGGACGAACGCTGGCGGCGTGCCTAATACATGCAAGTCGAGCGGACGGATGGGAGCTTGCTCCCTGA
>NZ_JAIVAP010000019.1 GCF_020171945.1 Bacillus infantis
CCCATATCATCCCTATGAATGGAGAAAGCTATCGTCTCAAAGAGACGTACTCGAAATAACAAGAGGGTGGTCAACTTTTATATGAGCGACATGGTCAACTTTTGGGTTGACGATTACAGAAAAAGCAGAATAACATCCACGATACTAAATAATGATTATTCTTCTATGTTAATAATTACTATATAATTTAATTGCGGCAAGTGTATTGTACCGTTCTTTTCCAAACGATTAATTTAGGAGGACTACCTTTTGATTTATTCATTGTGGACAGGAAAGATTCCCTTTCTGGAGTCTGGAGATGAGGATAATAAGCCTGTTCTTGCTTTCTATCCTGCAAGTAACAATACCAGCAGAAGTGCAGTGATTGTATGTCCCGGAGGGGGGTACCACCATAGAGCTGATCATGAGGGAGAACCGGTTGCCAAATGGCTAAACTCTCTTGGCATCTCAGCATTTGTACTGCATTACCGGGTAGCTCCCTACAGGCATCCAGTTCCTTTAGCAGATGTGCAGCGGGCTATACGCTTTGTAAGGCACCACTCTGAAAAGTGGAATATCGACAAGCAAAAGATAGGAGTCCTGGGGTTTTCGGCTGGCGGACATTTAGCTGCCAGTGCCTCGACTTTGTCACATCTGCGCACAACAAAAGAATGGGATAACATTGACTTAGAAAACTGCCGTCCGGATTTAGCTGTTTTATGCTATCCGGTCATATCATTATTAGAGCATTATCATGAAGGATCGATGACTAATCTTCTAGGGGACCAGCCCAATGAGGAAATCAGGGCTTTGTTATCCTGCGAACGTGAAGGTAATAAAACTTTTCCGCCGCCGACCTTTTTATGGCATACATCCGATGATGCAGCTGTTCCTGTTGAAAACAGCCTCTTATATGCATCATTATTGAGCAAATTAAAAGTGCCATATGAGTTACACGTTTTTCCGCATGGACGGCATGGCCTAGGACTTGTCGGCGACAACCATGCTGCAGGCAAATGGACTGAGCTTTGTGCTGTATGGCTCGCTCAGCATGCATTTTGTCAGTAAGAATATGTATCGATATTATCCTTTTAAAAAGGGTGCAGTCATTTTCAGACTGCTCCCTTTTTCTCTATTCCGGATTCCACCCTTTTAACACAGCCTCGATGCTGGCTGCTTCAGCTTCTTCATCTGTAAGCTGCGGCCTATTGGTATTTGAGCCAGGTCCTTCATTCTTATATTCATAAAATCTTGCATCTTTGGCACTGAAGCCTGACATGTCAGTCCAGCCGTCCGGATGAATGTGGGCACAAAGATAATTATTTTTGAATATGACGCTTGCTATGGCATCCGGATCCCCGCCAGGGTGCCATGGCCTTCCAAGATAGACCGTTCCTTCGGCCGCTGAGCTTGTAAATCGATTGTTTAAAAACAGGAATCCATATGGCTCATTTTTATGGGTACTTGCAGCTGATATATATCCGTTTTCTGCAGAAGACCCTCTATTCAAAGAAAAGATCTCACATTCTTCGAAAACTGCTCTTGCCCCTCCAAAAATAAAATCAATATCACCTTCAATATAACACCCGCTGAAATACTGAGACCCCTCTTTCAGGTAAAGTGTGTCTTGATTTCCCAGAAACCGCACCTGGTTAAATCCCATTCTTTCACCGCTGGCATAGACAGCTACCGCCTGTGTTTCCTCTTCCATGCGTTTTGGATTGAATGAGTTTTCAAAGGTAAGGTTTCTGGCTGTAAAATCCCCCGCGTAAAGGAATACACTTGCGCTATTGCGTGTTCCAATGATACCGCCATCCAGGGACATCATTTTTGCGTGATTATCATAAGTGAGGATTGTGTGGTCGACACTTTCTCCAATCAGCGTCACAAATGGTTTATTTTCCGGAACTGCGATTCGTTCCTTATATACTCCATTCTTAATAAAAATTTCCACTTTATTTTTATTATCAGCCGGAATAGAATCAATCGCTTCTTGAACGGTTTTATATGCACCTTTTCCGTCTTTGGCTACAGTCATTTTTAATGGTTTTGTTATGCTTTCTTTTAAAGCCACTATCTCACCACTCCTTTTCCTGGATTCTTCATTTCGCATATTTAACCCGATTTTTTAGGCCGTTGGATGACAAAAGTTATTACTTTGCAAAGCGAAATTCTTTATGCCAGCTTCAGTTCTGGTCTTTTATTCAGTCACCGAGTAAGGTTCTTTAATTAATCTTTGAGGTTAACTTATGAAGATAAGAAAAACAGCGGGAAATAATTGATCCCGCTGACACAGCCTTTTATATTCATTTCTTTTCTAGTGTAAGATGTCCTTAATCATTTTTGTGAGGCTCATTTAGCCCGCTGTGCTGTAAGGCGGTCCCCAAAGTTGGCCAGCTCTTCAAAGATCCAAAAATGTTTTCAAGCTTATATTCTTTAACTTGCTCATCTGTCAGGATTTTTGCCCAGCTGACCCGTTTGTCCATACAGCCGCCCGGGCCGTGGCTGTTATACTCAGCATAAAATGCTGTGTTTTCCGCATGGGGTTTATCCCAGTTATGCCAGCCTTCAGATTTAATATGCTCACCCATCCATGTATTGATAAATACTGTCCTGGCATAATCACGCCAAGGCCTTCCTAAGTAGACGGTATGGGCTGCTGCCTTACTTAATAAGGTGCAATTGATAAAAACATAGCCATAATCCTGGTCAAAAGGGGTGGATGCAGCTGTGATATAGCCATTTACATCTGTTCGGTTCAAATCCAAACTATGAATTTCACAATCTTCAAAAACAGAAGTTGCCGAACCAAAAATGAAATCCACATCGCCCTCTATGCAGCAGTGCTTAAAATAGCTGCGGCAATGCCGTTTTTCCAATCCATCACGCGGCCCGCCGAACGAACTGCCTTCAATCGGCTTTGGCGGAAGAGGAGCAGTAAACACAGTATCCTGCCTGGCTAAAAAAGCACAATTGTGAAACTCAGTCTGATCGGCATCCACATACATGGCCACCGCCTGTCCAACCTCACTGCCTTTGCCTGCATTATTTTCGAAAGTGATATTTTCAGCCAAAAACCTATCACCGGTAACAATGCAGGAATAAGACCCGAATGTACCCATTTTTTTGCCGCTATCTAATATTTTATCCGCATAATCATCAAAAGTAATTTTCACCAGATCCCGGTGTGTTCCGATCAGGGATACTGACGGCTTATTGATATCGAGCTTTTCCTTGTACACGCCATTCTTTATATAAATATTTATCCGGCTGCTGTTATCTTCCGGAATACTGTCTATAGCTTCTTGAATCGTTAAAAATTGACCTGTCCCGTCTTGTGCAACAATCATTTGTATCACCCTGTAAGTTTTTTTAAAAAAGGCATTAAACAAAAAACAGGAACAGTCCCTCCTTCATGATAAAGGAAGGACCTCATATTAAAGCTTGTTATCACTTGTTTGATTTTTCATAGGCTTCTTCGTATTCTTTCTTCATTTGGTCTCCGCCTGATTCTTTCCATCTTTTGACCTCAGCTTTAAATCCTTTATCATCAATTTCGCCCATGATGTACTTGATCGTGGCATCGATGATCAGTTTTTGAAGTTCTGTACCCCTCTCACTGGCAGTTGGTGACTCAAGCGGAACAGATGGGTCCATGACTGCAAATTCGTCATTTTCTGAAATCATCTCATTTACCAATTGCTTATCAGGATCAGCGTCAGTTAGTTTATAAGTAATTTCACTTGGTCTGGAGCCTGAGAAGCCTTGAACCTCTTTTTGCCACAGTTCATTATCCAAGAAGGTATAGGCATCATTATCGTCAATGGTATAGTGAGTTTCCTTTATACCGCCCGTCATCAGCATGAAAACGTCTTCATTTATTAAATCGTTAACAAATTGGAGGACTGCTTTTAATTCCTCTTCTGTTTTAACAGCTGATTTAGGGAACGCCAGCAATCCGTTAACACCGTTGCCTTCAGACCAAATACGGTATTCACCGTCCGGGCCGGCAATTTTATTCTGCGGAACGATTGCCACATTATTATTGATTCCTTCAGCCAGATTCTTTAACTGTGTAATACTTATTAGACCTGCATAAATACCTGCTTTGCCTTGAGCAAATTTTTGCAGCTGATCATCTTTTGAAGTAACGGCAAAGTCTTGATCAAGATATCCATTTTTGTATAGTTCTCTTGAATATTTCATCGTTTCCATATATTCATCTGTTTCATGCTCTGGTGTGAATTTTCCATCGTCGTCTACTGCCCAGCCGTTTGGTACACCAAAGTAAGAAGCAAGTGTTTTAAAGCTGCCGTATCTCAGCTCATTCCGGTCACTCCAGCCAAACGTATCCTTTTTGCCATTCCCATCAGGATCATCCTCAGTAAAGGCTTTCGCCACTTCAAACAACTCATCCAGGTTCCCAGGAACCTTCATGCCAAGATTATCGAGCCAGTCTTTTCGGATCAGCACACCGCCGCGGGCGAAATCCTTTTGAAATGGAACACCGTATAGATTCCCTTCGATAGAAGCTGCTGTGCGGCGATCCTCAGAGATTTTCTTCAAATTCGGATAATCATCGAGGTATTTGCTCACTTCCCAAAATACACCTGATTTCAATGCCTGTCTGACTGATGAATTGGTTACAAGAGTAGATGGCAAAGAAATGATATCATCCAATTCGCCGGAAGCAATGGACGCAATCAGCCGCTCATCTTTAGTAGCATCCGGGATCCAATTAAATGTAAGATTGGTATTTGTCGCTTCTTCAATTTTCTTCTCTATCACATCGTTTGGAGCTGTTGCTACATACAGGATAGGGCTCCAGCTGATATTTGCTTTTCCGTCCGAGTCAACAGCTGCTTTTGTGCTGCTTGCCTCATCTTCCTTGCTGCAAGCACCCAGAATTAGTGATGAGGCCAATAAAGTGCCGGCTGCTAAGACTTTTCCAAACTTTTTGGATTTCGCCATGTTTACATCCTCCTAGATAATAAAAATTTATAGAGAAAAGCAAAAGTTAATCTACTGGCTAAATTTCTTGCTTAGAGAAGGCGTGTTAGCCTCACCACCTCCTTCAATGGGATCATTTATCGCATCTGCCTGCAATTCTATTCTTCTAAACACCTGATTGGCCGTCCACATTATGATATAAGCTCCTATACTGACTCCGAAGAGAACCACCGTTATTGGAATGAACATTAAAAGAATAAAATAGACCACAGCGAGAGCAGCAAATAACATCAAGGTATATTGCAGATACGAAATGCCGAACAGCAGGGAACACTTCAGCTTCAGCGTGACACTCTTCCAATCATAGTGAACCAATAAAGGAAAAATGTAGGTTAATGAAATGAAGTAAAGTACACCGATTACAGTCAGCAGACCTCTTAATACCTGCGACTCTACATACAGCAGGTCAACGTAAAGGATCATTCCTCCTGCTGTGTAAAGAAGGCCGATTACTGAAGCTTCTTTAAAACCTGCCCTGTATGCACGATAGAATGCCTTAAAAATGGGAAAATCCTTGTTGCCTCTAATCCATTGCCTCAGTACGGTAAACATTGCGTAAGAAGAAGGTCCAATCCCCAATACTACTAATCCCAGAAAGGTGAATAAGAACCATAACAGCTGGATATAAACCAGCTTGAGTAGATTGATGCAAAAGTTGTTAAAACGTTCTCCAATCCTGCTCATAAGATCATCGGGACCTCCCCTGTTAAAATATTGATTCTAATATAGACCTTCTTCACCAAATTTTTTAGCAAACCGGTTCGCGCCAACGACGAGAATCAGACCGACAATACCTTTAAATAATCCTACGGCGGTACTGAAGCTTAACTGTCCGTTCTTCATACCTGCTGTATATACATAGGTATCGAATATTTCCATTGCTTCTCTGTTGATAGAGTTTAATAGCAGGTAAACATGTTCAAACCCTAAATCCAAAGTTTGGCCAATTTTTAGAATCAGCATAATAATAATAATTGGCCGGATAGCCGGTAATGTAATGTGCCAAATTTGACGGAGCCGGCTCGCACCATCCATTTTGGCCGCTTCATATAACCCTGGGTCCACTGCCGTTACAGCTGCTAAGTAAATGATGGTGGACCAGCCCATTTCTTTCCATATGATTTGAAGGATATAAATGATCCTTGACCATGTGCCATCTGTCAGAAAAGGTATTTTCTCTCCGCCCATGCCAGCAATTAATGCATTGATTGCTCCGCCGTCCTGCGCTAAAAATACATAACAAATGGAAACTATGATAACCCAGCTCATAAAGTGCGGTATATAAATAATCGTTTGAACACCGCTTTTGAAATATTTATTTTTCACCTCATTTAACATAAGTGCCAAAAATATGGGAATTGGGAAGAAAATGAATAAATTTAATGCAAATAGCAAAAGCGTATTCCCAAGCAGCATAAAGAATGTAGGTTCAGTAAATAACCGCTCAAAATGTTTCAAGCCAACCCATGGACTATTCGCTATTCCTAAAAATGGCTGATAGTCCTGGAAGGCGATTATGATTCCTCCCATAGGAAGGTATTTAAAGATAACAAAGTATAAGATACCGGGAATCATCATTAAATACAGCCACTTATTTCGCATAATGCCAGCGAAAGTCTTTTTCCTGGACTTTTTGACTGCTTTCTTATTGAGACCCGGTAATACACTTTGCTGATCCTCTGCAACAGTAACGGACTCTCTCACCAGAAATTCCTCCTTCTTAAAGATTTTTTATTAAGTTTTGGCTTTTGTGTTTCAGAGTACAATTTAAAGGTATAAAAAAACAGGTATAACGTCTACAATCATTCAGTTAGATGGAGTTGAAAAGGCTGATATGAAAGCGCTTTCCGGCATCAATCATATAAAATGATTATCCATTTTTGTAAATGAGTATTTACCTGAGAATTCTTGCAGAGTGACAAAAGAACTCAATTTTTGTTCCATCCTGTCCATATTACAAGGTGGTGGAAAATGATTATGGACGTACCATTTTTTATGCTGATATAGTTAACACAAGAAAAAATTAACTTCATTATGGAGGGATTCTCAAATGCACGACAAATCTTTTGGGAATCGCATATTTGACTTTGTTAACCATGCGATCCTGCTGCTCATCGCCTTAGCCTGCCTAATTCCCTTTATTAACGTAATTGCCAGCTCGTTCGCAACTACAGAAGAGATGGTGGCTAAAGACTTCATCCTGTTCCCTACTACATTTTCACTGAGTGCATATGAGTATATCTTTTCGACACCAACGATTTTTAAAAGTATGACTGTCTCCATTCTCGTAACATTAGTCGGAACATTTGTCAGTATGGTTTTAACAGCTTTTATGGCCTATTCATTGTCACGAAGGTATCTAACAGGAAGAAGTGCAATTAATTTTCTTGTAGTATTTACAATGTTATTTAGCGGCGGCATGATTCCTACCTATCTAGTAGTAAAGAGCCTTGGCTTGATCGACTCGTACTGGTCCTTAATTTTGCCGATCGCGATTAATGCATTTAATCTTATTATCATGAGAAACTTTTTTTCAGCCATTCCTGATAGCCTGGAAGAATCAGCTAAAGTGGATGGATGCAACGACTTGATGATTTTCTTTAAAATCATGCTTCCATTATCGCTTCCCTCGATCGCTACCATTTCTTTGTTCTATGCGGTGGCATATTGGAATCAGTATACAAACGCCATCCTTTATCTGACTGATTCCAATAAGTGGCCGGTTCAAGTATTGCTTCGCCAGATTGTTATCGTATCAAGCGGCATGCAGGCAGACTCTTCTGCAGTAGATGTTGTACCTCCTGCTCAAACCGTTAAGATGGCTGTTATAACGGTTGCAACTGTTCCAATGCTTATCGTTTATCCATTCCTGCAAAAATACTTCGTTAAAGGAGCAATGGTTGGTTCTGTTAAGGCTTAAAAACCTTTCCCTGGCATACCTGCAATTTTCAATGAAATAAGAAGCATAAAAACAAAAAAAAGCAGCTGTTACAGCTGCTTTTTTTTGCTTTAATATTAATCAGGGTCATACAATCAGATTCCTCCAGCCAGACATAGGCCATTTTAATTTCAAGTGCCATATTAAAAGGCTGGCCCCCCTTCCGGGACCAGCCTCCTTGGTTTATTCATGACTCTCTTTCAATACCTGCTTTGCATTTTTCTTCGAGACAAACCCAAGCTCTTTCCAGGCTGTTTCTGTAGACCATGGTTTGTCAGGATTATCTGACACACCGTAATAGGTGCCATTTTTAACAGTCGACTGGATGGCCAGATCAAACAGCTGTACAGCATCTTCATGTGATAAGAGAGTTCTGTGCAGCCTGTCATCATCCTTAACGGCTTCCTTTTCATCTGGATGAACGCTTCCGATCCTTAAATTGATCACTGAAAGGCCATTGTTCTCATTACGGGCCATGATTCGCCCGATGCCTTCAGATGCATACTTTAAAACACCGTACAGCCCTATGGATATAGGAAAATCCTGCGGTGTGATCTCTCTGCCCAAAGAAGAATAGCCATCCTTTTCATAATAATCAGCTGCATGATTGCTGCTTGCAAATACGACTTTGGGAATTCCGAGAGAAGCGGCAGCATGGAGGATATAAAATGAAGCGATAAAATGGATGCTGGTCATCATGTGGAATTCCTTGAGATTCTCCAGATCATTGTCTGTCTTGATTGTCAGCAGATTAACAAGCACATCGGTATCCTTTGGAATGTTTTCCACAAGGTCCTCATAATCTGCAGCATCTGTTTGAATAAACGCTGCTGTCTGTTCAGGTTTATTTTTATCAAGAATGACGATATCGTATTTGGAGCTAAGGCCGTTATATAAGATCGTGCCAATCGTACCCGAACCGCCAACAAGGGTGATTTTCTTTCTCATCCGTTTCTCCTCCTGTTCATGTAAGCGCTGTAATTTTATTTAAATTACCCTTCCATACATTCGTTATTCCTATTTGCAGGAAATCTTTGCTAGCTTGTGAGCGGGCAGTTAGGCGGATGCTGTTTTAAACATATGTAAAATAGAGAAACAGACAATAGGCCCGGGAAGTTGCTGGCAAAAAAAAAAAGGCCGGAATAGTTTATTCCGATACCCTTTCTTTTTAAGCCTTTCTTACTCAGGACCGCAAAAGGCCGATTGCCCAAGTCCGAAGTGTATGTCATTCTATTGAAATCTTTTTTGAGATGTTCACAGATGATCTATTAAAAAGGCTTTCCATAATTCTCTCATTTCTTTCGTTTCTTGATGTCCGCCTGTCAGGATCCGTCCTTCCCAATTCCCGGGAGCCTGCTGCTCTTCATAAAAATCCTTCAGGCGGCTGTTCAAAAATACAGCCCCTTCTGCCGGGCATAGGCGGTCATCCTTGCCGATCATGCTAAGGCGTGCTCTCGGTACAATCAGCTCCTGGACAGCTAAAGTAGAAGAATGCTTCAGCAGACCAGGGACATAATAATAGAAGCCATGATGGTCAAGGCCGCGCTTGCCGATAAGTGTTTCGATATGCACCTGTGCTGCAATATCAACTGATACTTTGATCCTTTCGTCCAGGGCGGAGAGCCACCAGCTCATCAGTCCGCCCATCGACATCCCGATGGAGGCAAGGCGTTCTCCGTCTACATCCGGGCGGCTCTGAAGATAATCAATCAGGGACATGCTGTCAAAAATCCTCATCCCCCACAATGTTTGGCCCTTCAGCAGCATCTCCTTGACCAATTCGCTTTCCTGCTTTCCTTGTCTTTCATTGAAGCCCCACATATCTATGGCACAAACGGCAAATCCCAGCCCGGTGATCTCTTCAATAAAAGGCTGTTCAACCAGGTATGGGCTGCCTGTCAGCAGCTCGTCTTTACCGTTGTCAAAATTCCCGCCATGAGAATGGCAGTAAATGACAGCAGGCAAAGGGGCAGAGGCATTAAGAGGCTTTGCAAAATAGGCCGGCACTGTTTCCAGGCCATTCAGGCTCAGCATCAATGTTTCCAGAACATAACCCTGCCTTTTCTCAATCATCAGCACCTGGTGCTCATTATTTTCTGGAACAGAGCGGTCACCCAGCAGGTTCAGAAGCTTCCGGCGTTTATCTGCAGCTGTCATTTTGCCGCCACTTCCCTGACCAGCTCTTCTCCTTCCTTTGTGTTCCTTGATTTGCAGGAGATGACTTCAACATCCTCGCTGTGTTCTATATGGAAGGCTGGCCCTTCATGATTTCCAATCGTCACCCGGCTGAACAGGACATCCCTCGCAAAGCCGACATAAAAGCCGCGATTCGCCATATCCTCAATCCCGGCCATCATGGCGGGCTTGCCTGGTACGGCATTTTCGGCAAGTGAAATATCAATCTGGCTAAACGTAATATCGGACGCATACTGTTCTGCCAGGCCGTATATGAATCCGGCTGACGCGTGCACATTCCTCGCCGTAATATTGGCAAAATGGAGGCGGCGGAACATAGGGGTTTCAGCTGTAACGGGATATGGATTTTTGTCCCAAACATATTGATCTTTCCCGCGCGGTCCGCAGAAATAGTAGAGATTGATAATGAATGGGCAAATGACACCCTCCATTACAATATTGTCGACACGGACATCCTCTACGACCCCGCCGCGGCCGCGCCTTGATTTAAAGCGGATTCCCCTGTCTGTATCCTGGAAGACGCAGTTGCTGATTGCCACATTGCGGATATCTCCGCTCATTTCACTGCCGAACACGACAGCTCCATGGCCATGGACCATCGTACAATTGGTAATTGTGATATTCTCGCAGGATACTCTTTCTTCGGTATCCTCTGTGCCCGACTTTATGGCAATGCAGTCATCCCCGACATCAATATGGCAATTGCTGATTCTTACATTCCTGCATGATTCCGGGTCGATTCCGTCCGTGTTAGGTGAGTCGGCAGGATTGAGGATGCTAATGTTATCGACTGTCACATCCTGGCAGCAGATCGGATTCACTGTCCAGCTTGGAGAGTTGATCAGGCGTACATCTCGCAGTGTAATATGCTCACAGTGGTCAAAGCTGATCAGCTTCGGACGCGGATATTTCAGCTCCTCCCTGCGGTTCCTGAAAACATCCCACCACTCCATTCCATTACCGTCAATCGTGCCAAATCCTGTTACAGCAATATTCCTCGCTCCTTCTGCAAACAGGCACGATGCGTACACCTCACGCTTAACACCCTCCCAGCGCGATGTTACTACCGGATAATCCTCCTGCTTGTCGGAAAATTTTAAAAGGGCGCCAATCTCCAGATGAAGTTCAATATTATCTTTAAGGAATAATGCGCCTGTGAGGAACTCGCCGGCTGGAATCACCACCTTGCCTCCGCCATTCTGATAGGCTTCATCAATTGCCTTTTGGATGCCTTCGGTTGCAAGTCCGGCATTCCCGTTTATATATTCGCTAATATGATAGACTGCCATGATCAACGCTCCTGTTCATCAGATATTCAAACTCAGCCGCTGCCTGCAAAAATGCCCCAAGCCCTTTCTGGTCGTTGCAGGTAACCGGTTCACTAATATAATAGGCGTATGTCCCGTCCCTCTTATCCGGGCCGCCGAGACCTGCCACCTGGCAGTTTTTGTTCAAATTCACCCAGCCATCTTTTGTCAAAAGAACAAATTCATCCAGCAGACCTTGATGGGATTTTTGCAGCTGCGATTCCCACTTTTCCCGATCGAGGACCCCCAGCCGGATTCCCCGGGCAATTGCACAGACTATCATGCTGCTGCAGGATGATTCGAGGTAGTTTCCTTTTTCATTTGGCTTATCGACGACCTGATGCCACACACCGCTTTCTTCATCCTGATAGCTGACCAGCGCTTCAAGCGTATTTTCAAGCGTTGTGACAAGAAAGCCCCTTCCTGCAGTGCCCTCAGGAATGGCCTCCAGCACATCAGTGAGCGCAAGCAGATACCAGCCCATGGAACGGCCCCAAAAATTGGCCGACAGACCCGTTTCTTTATCTGCCCAAGGCTGCTCCTTTTTCTCATCCCACGCGTGATAAAGCAGTCCGGTTTTTTCATCTAATAAATGGCTGAAGCTTATCTTGAATTGGCTGATGATATCTTCAAGCCCTTCTCCATCCATAAATGCCCTCTGGTATTCCGCATAAAAAGGGGCAGCCATATATAAACCATCAAGCCATATTTGATAGGGATAGATCTTTTTATGCCAAAAAGCGCCTTCTGAGGTGCGCGGATGTGTTTCCAGCTGCCTGCGGAGAAGGCCGGCTGCTTTTTTGTACTTCTCATCTCCTGTTTCGCGATATAAAACAAACAGCAGCTTCCCGTTGTTGATATGGTCAATATTGTACTCTTCCATCTCATACCGGTTGATGGAGCCGTCTTCATTGATGAAGTGATCCATATTTTCTTTTATAAACTGAAAATACTTCCGGTCTCCGGTACTCTTCCATACGAGATCGAATCCTTTTAGAACCACACCATAATCATATGCCCATTTGCCATTATAGCCCTTGTCTTCGAACAATAAGGGAGTTCTCTCCATAATGGAATCGGCTGTCCTGACAGACCAACTTCTATCCTGCATCTGTAAAATCCCTCCAGTTTCTAACTGCGGTTTTAAGTTGACATAGAGTTTTGCTTAGCCTCCATCTCTGTTTTCCGGCTGCGTTGTGCTTCCTTATATTCTTCTTTCATTACACTGCGCGTTTCGTGCTTGGCAGCGTTTTTGGCAAAGTGTGACCTTCTGGCTAACAGTACTTTAAGAATACTAAAAGCAAGAAAATTCCGTATATAATCATTTTATGATTACGCTTACAAATACTGATAAATCAAGGATTCAAGATATATTTGCGTAATAATGATACTTTTAAGCCGGGAAACTGTTTATATATATAGGCTGTTTTATAAGGTGAAGCCTTCCATGATGGCAGACAGATATCTTTTAGCGGATTGCGTATGTGCAAAAATTTTTTTATAAAAGTTACTGGTAAGCTCAGTTACAGTGGCAGCATAACAAAAGCTTCTTCAAAAGAAAGAAGCTTTTGCGCTGTTCTATTATCGGCGGTACTCCTTCCGGTAGTCCCCGGGAGTCTTACCCAATTTCTTTTTGAAAAAGCGGATAAAATTCTGCGAGTTCCGGTATTGCAGCTTTTCGGCTATCTCTTTAACAGTCATTTCTGTTTCCTTCAGCCACATCTGGGCCATCTGAAGCCGGTAATTCATTAAATAATCAACAAAATTCTCCCCATATTCCTTCTTAAACACATTGCTTAAATAATTCGGATTGTAATGAAGCCTGTCAGCAATGATTTCGAGGGAAATCTCCTGGTCAAATTCACTTTGGATAATATAGACAATTTTATCGGATATGTTTTTGAAGCCCTGCTCAGTGTTGCTCTGTGTACTGATGATGACCGGCTGAATCAGCTGCTGGAATAGCATGTCTTTGATTTTTTCCGGATAATAGGCATTCATGGCTGTCTGGTAGAGCTTCTTGATATTTTCAAAGATATTCGACTCCGCCCCAAGCAGCTGTCCTAATTGGACAAGATCATTGATAACCCTGACCAGTGTGACACCCAGACTGATCCGGTTTTTGTTCAGCCTGAAAATTTCATCGACAAGCAAACCTGTCAGGTTCCGGACCTCTTCCTCCCTGCCGGAGCGGATTGCACTCATCAATTCATTGTGCAATTCGATCGGAAATTTGGAAATAGAAGAATCATTCAGCATCGAGGAAATATCGTGGTAAAATATGATGCTTTCAGGCCCGACATTTACGCGGTAATGAAGCGATTCTTTTGCCAGATCCACTGCTTTTTTGCTGTCGATCAGTGAATGATACACCGGGCTGACGCCAACGCTTACAATTAAATTGAGCGTTTCCTTTACTTTTTCCTGGATTTCCTCGTAATACATCATGATCCTGCGTTCAGCTTCCTGTTCATTGTCGCAGGCAAAGATCGTCGCTTGCATCTCATCATTGAGAACAATCGGAATCAGCCTTTCCTCCTTCGGGACGACCTCGCGCACAATATGATTGATTGCCAGCAGGAAGATATCTTTATCTGCATTCTGCCCGCCGTCCATATGGTCAATCTGGATAAGACCGGTATAAAAGACCTTGTCTGCCCCAAAATGATAGTCAAACTGCTCAAGCCTGTGCTGGATATCCTTTTCAGCAATTCGCTTCCTGTACAGACTCAGTACAAACAATGTTTCAAGCTCCGGCTTTTGCTTAGATAAGCTTTCAGTGAGCAGTTCATTCTGATCGACGATCCGGTCGACAGAGGCAGCAAGGAAGGAAAGCCCATTTTGCTCACGGCTGGTCCCGCCCTGTGACAATCTATCCTGGATTTTTTTGATTGGCCTGGAATAAGAGTCTGCCAAAAGATAGGATATGCCGCCAACAAGAAGGATTAATATGACAGAAGCAAGAATCAGCCCCAGCCTTGTATTGTGAATGATGCTTCCGATTTCGTTTTCGTTGATTTCCACAAGATACAGCCAATGGTTATAATCAGCCTCAAGGAAAACATACGTTTTTCCGTTTTCAGCTTTATAGACTTCCGCTTTCTCCCCCCCTGCTCCGGCGGCAGCTTTCACCTCATTAAAGCTTGTTTCTGACAGGCTGCTTCCCTCATTCAAACTGGAATATAAGAGCTTATCCTGACTGTTATAAATTTCAACCCTGTTATCTTTTTCCCCGACGATTTGATCAATGCTCCTTCTCGGGATATTGGCAATTCCCAGGGCAAATTTCTCGCGCTGATAGATCGGGAGTGTCATGACCATTTCTATGCCTTCATCCGTCGGCTTCCAGAAGAGATTCCGGTCATTTTCATTTATGTATTGGTCCTTATACGCTTTATATTCTTCAGGGGTCAGCTTCTTTAAAGATTCATTAACGATTCCCCATTTTTCCGCCAGGCTGATGAGCCTGTATTTGCTGCCCTCGATTCCCATCATCTCTATATAGCTCATTTCTTTGATGATATCCTGGTATACCTCAAAGTCCCTGCCTGAAAGCGGCCTTGTGAACACTTCCTTAAAGCTTGCTGTAGAGCTGTAGGCGGTATAGCCATATTCAATGGTCCTGACCTTCTGCTCGACATTATGCAGAATTTGTTTGGTGTAGCTTTCCTTATCCTTTAGGAAGCTTTCCTCAACTGAATTGTAAGTCGAGTTATAGATAAAAATGCTGAAGCCTGCCACTAGACCTATCCCCAATAAAAAGAACGGGATAAACAGCTTGTAAAACACTCTGCCATTCCTCAAAATGTTCAACTCCTTGTTTTCCGCCATATCATGAATGAAAGCGTTATCAACAATCTGTAAATGAATCAAACGAAATGATTAGATGCCTGCTTCAATTTGTTTGACTTTCTGATAGCCGGTTTTATATAATGTGAGCGTTAACATAAATATACAGAAATTTCGAACTTGTCCGTCATTAAATAGATGATAGCATAATATGATCTATTAATATAGTGGCTTTTTCAACTTACCCTAAAAATGTTAACGTTAACATATTGACGGACTGGTAAATTTACCGGAAAGAGAGTGCATGATTATGGATCAAAAAACCACCATTTTTATCGCCGGCGACTCTACTGCCGCTGTCAAATTGCCTGAGAAGCGGCCGGAAACCGGCTGGGGTGAACCGTTTGAACATTACCTCAAAAGGGGGGCTGTCCTGGATAACCGGGCCATCAATGGCAGAAGCACAAAATCGTTCATCAGCCAGGGACATCTGGCTTCTATTGAAAGCAGCATCTCTCCAGGCGATTACCTGATCATCCAGTTTGGGCATAACGACCAGAAAACAGAGGACCCGGAACGCGGAACTCATCCCTATGGCGACTATCAGGAAAACCTTTTGGAGTATGTGGAAACCGCCAGAAGGAATCAAGCTCATCCTGTGCTCTTCACTTCCGTCACAAGGAGAAAGTATGACGGCGGCGATACCATTGATGAGCTGTCAGTCGGGGATTTTCCTGAAGCCATGAAGCAGTTTGCCGAAAAAAATCAGGTGCCGCTCCTGGACATCCACAAAGCCACACGTGATTTTTTTAATAGCATGGGACATAGGGAATCAGCCTCTTACTTCCTGCATCTGGCTCCAGGTGAATCACCGAATTATCCGGATGGACTTGAAGATAACACCCATTTCAATGAAAAAGGCGCCGAGGCAGTAGCGCGTTTAATTGCTGAAAAGATCAAAGAAAGCAATCTGCCATTAAAAAACCTGCTGAAATAGCAGCTAACATGGGCATTAAGGAGAGGAATGCTTTGGAGGACTCTTTTATACAAAATATTTATAAACAAAATCAGCAGAATTCCCTTAAAGTGCTGCTGGGTCTTTATAAAGGCCATGCTTTAAAGCTGTTTTATTCTGCCGTCCTATTCACGATCAAGCATATTCCTGCATGGGTCATGCCCATCGCCATTGCCAATGTCATCAATGCAGCCACCAATCACGGGGGAAACGGCATCCGCACCATCTATCTCAATGCCATCGTGATGATCATCCTTGTGCTGCAGAATATCATATCAAACTATTATCATACAAAGCTGCACAGCTATGCGATCCGCAGCGTTGAATCCGGCCTGCGTGCATCGCTCATCAAAAAACTGCAGGAGCTCTCCATCCCCTACCAGAAGGAAATGCAGTCAGGCCGGCTGCAGTCGAAAATCATGCGCGACGTTGAAGCGGTCCAAACTCTGTCCTCCCAGGTTTTTGTGAGCCTCCTGAATATATTTATCAATCTGATCGTAGCGCTTGCCATCACACTCTACAACAGCCCTGTCGTCTTTTTATTTTTTATTCTTACCGTTCCGATTTCCGCTCTTATCATTGTTGTTTTCCGGAAAAAAATAAAAAACTCGAATTCTGAATTCAGGCAGGAAATGGAGGAAACCTCTGCCCGGGTCATTGAAATGATTGAACTTGTTCCGATCGCTAGGGCGCATGCCCTGGAGAAGCAGGAGGTCAAACGCCTTAACCACCGCTTTCAGCAAATTTTATTAAAAGGCTTCCACCTGGACATCATCCAATCCTTATTCGGCTCAGTCAGCTGGGCAAGCTTCCAGATTTTCCAGATCATCTGCCTGGTCTTCACCGGCATCCTTGCCTATCGCGGCTCTATCACACCGGGTGAAGTCGTCATGTACCAGACCTATTTTACAACTGTAGTAAACTCGGTATCCGGCATGATTACTTTGATACCGACGATTGCCAAGGGACTGGAGTCAGTCAACTCAATCGGCGAAATTTTGACCGCTGGAGAGGTGGAAAATTACGAAAACAAACCGAAGCTAAAAAAGGTGAACGGCAGCTTTTCCATCCAGCATGTCAGCTACAGATATCCCAGTGCCTATGAAAACACCCTGCAGGATATATCCCTAGAGATCAAACAAGGCGAAACCATCGCCTTTGTCGGTGAATCCGGCTCCGGCAAATCAACGATTCTCAATCTGCTGATTGGCTTTATTCAGCCGAGCGAAGGAAAGATCCTTCTGGACGGACATGATATGTCTGAGATCGATCTAAGATCGTTCCGCAACCATCTCGCGGTTGTGCCGCAATCAACGATTCTTTTTTCAGGAACCATCCGGCAAAATATAACCTATGGCAGGCTCTCGGTATCCGAGGAAGAATTGAGGCGGGTTTTGAAAGCCGCAAATCTGTGGGACGTGGTCAAGAAACTTCCTGACGGACTCGACACACGGATAGGTGAACACGGAGATAAGCTCTCCGGCGGACAGCGTCAGAGAATATCCATAGCCAGAGCACTGATCCGCGATCCGGAGGTCATCATCCTTGATGAAGCAACCTCGGCCCTTGACAGCCACTCTGAGAAAAAAATCCAGGAAGCATTGGACACCTTGACCAGGGGCCGCACTACTTTTATCGTGGCTCACCGCTTCTCCACCATCCGCAGCGCCGACAAAATCGCCGTCATCCAGGATGGCCGATGCATAGAGTTCGGCACCTATGAGGAGCTGATGCATCAGCAAGGGAGCTTTTATGAGTTGAAGCAGCTGCAGATGTAAAATTTTTTTGGGGAAGACGCTTTTAAACATGAAATGCTTTTTTTGGTGATAGTCTTGTATTGATTGGGGCTCTTTCTATACATGAGCGGCTTCTTTTGAGGGCCGTCATGCATCGATTAGGCTTCTTTGTATACATGAGCGGCTTCTTTTGGTGCACGTCATGCATTGATTGGGGCTCTTTCTATACATGAGCCGCTTCTTTTGAGGGCCGTCATGCATAGATTAGGCTTCTTTGTATACATGAGCGGCTTCTTTTGGTGCACGTCATGCATTGGTTGGGCCTTTTTCTATACATGAGTGGCTTCTTTTGAGGGCCGTCATGCATTGATTAGGCTTCTTTGTATACATGAGCGGCTTCTTTTGATGCACGTCATGCATCGATTGGGCCTCTTTCTATACATGAGCGGCTTCTTTTGAGGGCCGTCATGCATTCATTGGGTTTCTTTCTATACATGAGCTTCTTCTTTTGGTGCACGTCATGCATTCATTGGGGCTCTTTCTATACATGAGTGGCTTCTTTTAGTGCCATTCATGCATTGATTGGGGCTCTTTCTATACATGAGCGGCTTCTCTTGAGGGCCGTCATGCATCGATTAGGCCTCTTTCTATACATGAGCGGCTTCTCTTAATTGCAGTCGTGCATTGATTGGGCCCTTTTCTATACATGAACAGCTTCTTTTGTATGCCATCATGCACCGACTGGCTCTCCATACTATCTCTCAGAGTGACTCAGTGCAAATCTTACTGCCTTTGATGCATGTATAAAGGTTGTGTCGAATAAAGGCAGCCGGCAGTCTTCCTGGCTGATCAACAGGGGAATTTCCGTGCATCCGAGGATGATTCCCTGGGCGCCTTTCTTTTCCAGCCTGTTAATGATATCGAGGTACGCAGTTTTTGATTCTCCCTTAAATTCACCCCTGCATAATTCCCCAAAAATCACCTCATGAACCAGTTCCCGATCTTCTTCTTCTGGAACGAGAACCTCAATGCCGTTTTTCTCAAGGATTTTTTTATAAAAAGGCTGCTCCATTGTGAATTTGGTGCCAAGCAAGCCGACAGAATCTATGCCCTGTTTCTTAATCTCCTCCACTGCACATTCTACAATATGTATAACTGGAATTTTACAGGCTTTTTGCAGATCTTCAGCCATCAGATGCATGGTATTGGTGCAAATGACAATGCAGTCTGCTCCTCCCTTTTCAAGGAACTTGGCTGCTTCAATCATTTTTTCAGTTGCCATTTCCCAATCTCCGCTTCTTTGCAGGGCAGCGATTTCTTCAAAGTCAAAAGAATACAGCAGGCAGCGGGCTGAATGGAGTCCTCCTAATTCTTTTTGAACAAGGCGGTTGATATATGAGTAATACACGCTTGTTGATTCCCAGCTCATTCCTCCGATTAATCCGATTGTTTTCATGTGATCACCCTCCTAATGTTACTGTAAAGATAACATGTTATACTGGATGGAAAAAGAGCCACAATTCAACTGCTTTTATAGTACCAGTTAGAGGATTGGAGAGATGTTCATGTGGTTTCAAATTGATCGGGAAGGCACAAAAACATTGACTCAGCAGATTTATGAGAAGCTGAGAACATATATTTTAAATGGAGATTTGCAGGAAGGAGAAAAGGTTCCTTCGACACGCGAGCTGGCAGCCTCTTTGCATGTCTCCCGTAATATCACACTGGAAGTCTATGATCAGCTGGCATCAGAAGGGTACCTGGAAGTCCGGCCGAAGTCAGGGACATACATAGCTGCTGGTGCAGCCTTTCTGCCGTCAGAAACGGCCCATCCACGGGAAGAAAAGGAGAAGCTGCCAGATTCAATAGAGGAAATCATAGACTTCAAAGCTTCCACCCCGGCCATGGATCATTTTCCACGAAAAGTATGGGGCAGGCTGGCAAAGGATGTATGCTCTGAAGCTGCTGAACAGGCATTTGGGTATCATGATTCGTCAGGCATGCCGGAGCTTAGGGAGGAATTGTCCAGATACCTGTTTCATACACGCGGTGTAAACTGCACGGCCGAACAAATTGTCATTACCAGCGGTGCCACACAGGCGCTTTCGCTTATAACAGGACTGCTGGTCAAAAACAAGCAATCCATAGCAGTCGAAGATCCTGTTACGGATGAAATGAGGAATATTTTCACCTATCATGGAGCTGTTTTGGACCCTATCCCTGTAGACGAAAAAGGCCTTAAGCCCGAACATCTTCCTGAGGATGAGCCTCCAGGCTTTATTTTTACACTTCCATCACATCAATTTCCGCTGGGCAGTACATTGACCATTCAAAGAAGGATCAGGCTGATCGAGTATGCGAGGAAACATAGCACTTATATAGTCGAAGATGATTATGACAGCGAGTTCACATATGAAGGTTCTCAGGTCCACAGCATTCAGGGACTGGATCCTGAGAGGGTCATTTATGTCGGGACCTTCAGCAAGATTCTTTCTCCTGGTCTAAGAATTGGCTATGCTGTCCTGCCCGCTGATTTACTGGCAGACTTTAAGAAGCTTAAATGGTATTCCGACCGCCATCATTCAGGAATAGAACAGCTGATTCTGGCCCGTTTCTTGAAAGACGGCCATTTTGACAAGCATATCAGGAAGATGAAGAGAATCTACAAGCAGCGGCGTCAGGCTTTAGTGGACAGCTTGAAAAACCATTTTCCTGACTGCAGGATTTGGGGGCATGCGGCAGGGATGCACCTGGTTGCCGAATTTCCCTCCACTGTTTTTGACGAAAAGCTGCTGGATTGGATCTTCAGCCATTCTGTCCGGGTATATCCTGTAGAGGATTACAGCATCATGAAAGGCCATCATAGTAATAAGATTGTGCTTGGGTACGGCAGCTTGACGCCTGACAGGATCGAGGAAGGTATAGCGAGGCTGGAGAAAGCAATCAGGAGCTTCCTAAAAAAGTAAAAAAAAAGGGAAAGCAAACGATAAAGTCTGCTTTCCCCTTTTGTTATGATTTAAATCGTGAGATCATTTGCTGCAATTCCTCTGCTAATCGGGCAAGGGATTGTGTTGCATTTGATACATCTTCTGCAGAAGCAAGCTGCTCCTGACTGGCAGCTGCTGCTGTTTCAGAGCTTTCCAGTGTCTGCTGGGAGCCGGCGGCGATTCCTTCAATAGTTTCGTGGACTCCCCCAAACTCGTCTGTCAGATATCTGGTTGCTGTTGCCGCCTCTTGAATTTGGGAGGTTA
This sequence comes from Bacillus infantis, assembly GCF_020171945.1. GTDB lineage: Bacteria > Bacillota > Bacilli > Bacillales > Cytobacillaceae > Bacillus_AB > Bacillus_AB infantis_A. Next base: position 21,222 of record NZ_JAIVAP010000019.1, read on the forward strand.
CCTGCTCAATCTGTACCAGTATCCTGGCAAAGTTAGAAACGGTTTCTTCCGAGAGGGTGATGCCTGCAGAGACATTTTCTTTTACCACACGGATGTCCTGCACTGTTTCGCTTGACTCCTCTTGAATCTTTGCTACCAGCTTGTGAATCTGCACGGCTGAAGAATTGGTTTCATCTGCCAGCTTTCTCACTTCTTCAGCAACCACAGCAAATCCTTTCCCTTGCTCTCCAGCTCTTGCCGCTTCGATGGCTGCATTCAGGGCCAAAAGGTTAGTCTGTCCTGAAATATCAGCGATCAGCGAGGAAATCTTCTGTATCTCAGCTGAACTTGAAACCAGCGAAGATACACCATCACCTGCACGCTCGACTGACTGGCTGATTGAATTCATTTGCTTTTGCATTTCCTTAACCGCAGAAGCTCCGTCTTCCGCCTGCTTCCTCATTTCTGCGGATACCTCCGCAGCTTTATCCGTATTGGCTGCTACAGATTTCAGGCCGTCCAGAGAACCTGCTACAGTTCTCAGGCTGCCTGAAGTCATCTCGGTTTGTATATGGTTGTGATTGGAAATAGTCTGCATCGTTTCTGCTATATGCCCTGACGCAGCTTTTGACTGCTCAGCACTTGCAGAGAGCTCTTCAGATGCGGCCGCCACTTGTTCAGAGGACATGCCAATGTGCGCAATCATCCCTCTAAGCGAACCTACAAAAGCATTAAAAGATTGGGCAAGCTGACCGAATTCATTGTTGCCCTTTACATCCACCTTTTGTGTCAAGTCGGCATCTCCTGATGCAATATTATTCAATTGCCTGTTGAGTGCTCCTAATGGAATCAGTATGGACCGAAGCAGCATGAAGCTTAAAATGCCGCCTGCCAGCGATGCCGCAACAGCCAGGGCGATAAGAATCTCCTTACTTCCTTCTGAGTTCTCTTCTTTAATCTTATTAATCTGTTCGAGTTCTTTATCCAGGACAGAAACAAGTTCATTCACAGCCGGGTCGAGCACATCCTTTCTCAGCATGCGCTCTTCTCCGAAATGAAGGTCCCTGGCTGCCTCCGGATCAGTTTCATAAAGCCCAATGACCCTCTGATTGATATCCCAAAACATGTTGAAGCTGGACTCCATTTTCTCGATCTGCTCAAGATTCTTTTTTTCAAGCGCTTTGCCCTCTGCCTGCCTGATCAGGGACTGGACATCCTCAGCCTTCTCATTCATACTCTCTGCATACTGCTTATCGCCCGTCAAAATCAAAGCTCTTTCATCGTTTGAAATTCCGGCGAGGCGGTGTTGGATTTTTATAATATCTTTTTGAAAATCCATTTTATCCTGAAGCAGGTCTGTTCTTTTTACCTGTGCGTTAATTACATAGATCGAAAAACTGCCAAGCAGGACAATTGACCCTACCAGGATTGAAATAGTTGTGATTAACCGCGTTTTAATTTTCACTAGTTTCCTCCATATACATTATATTTAGAATAATTTCTTAATCTTAATATCGTCAATGGAATAAGGTTTTTTAGGGTAAACAGCCAAATAAACATAAGGATACATTTGGAAAGGAGGAGTATTATCAATATAAAACGCGCCTAAAAAAACTATTTCAATATAACTCTTATCCGGACCCTGTTAATCACCCCGCCAAAAGCTCTTTTTTCCGTTCAGGAAGGGCAGCAATTCTTTCTCCCGATTAAATGATGGTAATAACCAAAGATCAGTTCAAAAGCTTATAGCCAGATTCCAGACAAGCCTGCATATTAAGTAATTAAATATTAAGCTGTCTTTTATGCAGCCTTCCAATTTTGAGGCGCAGAACTGAAATAAAGCTCCCCCAAAATTGGAGGAGCAGGTCTTCTAATTCCCATACCAATATTTATTCGCTGCAATCTGTGAATTATGCTGAGAGTGCCAATAGTCGATGGAATAAGAATAGTCATAGTTCATGATGCAGCGGATCCCGCTTCCCTGTGCATCATGGCCGAGGCCGAAATTATGGGAGAACTCATGCTGCGCTGCCTTGGCTGTATTGGAAGTCCCCTGGTCCAGGTTCACACTGATGGCACTTCCTGATGGCGCAGCCTGATACACATAAGCGATACCGCCTGCATCAAAAGCAGCATCTCTTGTAAAACCGGCTACGAAATCATAGCCTCTCCCATCCCAGTCCCTTTGCAGGTCGCTGAGAATCTGTGAACTGTTTGATCCTTGTGAACTCCAGCTTGCGACCGCCTGAACAACAAAGTCCACGCCATGGTCCCTGTTAAAAGCATTGTCAGCGGTTTCGATGATATTTTGAATCCGATTCTGCCAATCGCTATAGGCGCTCCGGTACTCTTCATCTGCCACAGCAAGGACTGTTACCTTCCGGGTGCCCGTATCCTGAGGCGACGCTTTTCCATCCTGTGTATTTTTGTCTGTCTTCATGATACCAGTCACAGTCCCCTTTTCATTAAGGATACTGACTGATGCATCTCTTTCCACTATAGCTTCTTCTTCAAGATCCTTGAAATCCGCTGCTTTCGGCAAGGAATTGCCAATGTATTGTACGGCGCCTGTTGGATGCTCATGATGGTGCTCCCCGGACCCGGCATAAGCACTTGAGCTGATTACAAGGGTGCTGAGCAATGATAATGATAAGACCTTCAACTGTTTTTTCATAGATATACCTCCTTGAATTTTTATTCAAAGGAGGTATTCTTCTATTTCTTCCAGTTTCCTTTCATGATTGAATTGGGAAAGCTATGATGGGACAATGGAAAGAAATCCGGCAGGTTTGTAGCAGAAAGAATCGGTTTTCGAAAAAAAGAGAAATAAAAAATAATCGGATTTTACTGATTTTGTGAAAGGTGTCCATAAAAAGTTGGGAAAACTTCTTTTTTTTGAAGCTCTTTTGGTCTAATAAAATTTCTTGAAATAAAAAAGAAGGACTTTTTCACTGAAATAAAAACAGGCCTCCGGAAGGAAGAAATCCCCCCAAAAGCCTATTGCTTAAAATGCCGTCCACCCGGCATCACCGGTAATGACAGTCCCATTCACAAAACTGGAATCTTCTGATGCCAGGAACAGGGCAATCTGAGCGATTTCCTCAGGCTTGCCTACACGCGGATTGACAGCCAGCCCAGGCTGAATCCGTCCCATTCCGAATGGATTGACATTGGTCATGGAGCTGCTGATATTGGTTTCAACGCCGCCCGGTGCAATCGCATTGCAGCGGATGCCTTCATTCGCATACATAAAGCCTGTATTTTTTGTGAAGCCAATGACTGCATGCTTGGAGGCAGTATAGGCTGCACCTGCCCTCGCTCCCTGCAGGCCGCCTGCTGAAGCTACATTGATGATGACACCTGACTTTTTCTCCAAAAAGATCTGGAGGGCCTTTCTCGTTGCCCGCATCACACTTGTCGTGTTAATGGCAAAAACCCTCTCCCAATTCTCATCTGTAATATCGCCTGCCGGTTCGAAGTTGTCCATGATCCCGGCGTTATTCACGAGAATATCCAATGTGCCGTAAGCCTCGACAGCCTTGTCGATCAGCTGCTGGATATCTTCTTCATCCGCTACATTCGCTTTAACAGCGATAGCTTCCCCGCCTGCAGACTTGATTTCTTCCACTGTCAGCCTGGCAGCTTCTTCATTTATATCAGATCCGACAACCTTTGCTCCTTCCTTTGCATAAAGGACGCTGATCGCCTTTCCCATTCCTGATGCTGCGCCTGTTACAACTGCTGTTTTGTTTTGAAGTCTCATAACCATTCCTCCAAATGATAGAATGTATCCTATTTAATGAACAGCTGTTTACTAACGAACAGCTACTTATAGTATAATTTTACTTAAGCAAGCTGTTCAATCAGCAAAAGAGAAGAAGAATGTCTGTTAATGAACAAAGAAATGCCAGCCTGTTGAATTACAAGACTTATTGAACATGGGAGGCCTTTTATGTCTATTAAAAATGATTATACTGACAGAAGAATACTCCGTTCCAAGCGGGCGCTGAAGGAAGCGCTCGTCTGCCTGATGCAGGAGAAGGACTTCAAGGATATAACGATCACAGAAATTGTTAAAAGTGCAGACCTTAACAGAGGGACATTTTATAAGCATTTTCAGTATAAAGAAGATCTGCTGCAGGAAATGATTGATGAGGTGATCGCCGACCTGATCGAATCATTCAGGGAGCCTTATAAAAGTGTGGAAGTGCTGGAAGTCAATAAGCTCACTACATCAGCCATCAAGGTATTCGACCATGTCAGCAGATTCTCAGGCTTTTATTCGCTGATTGTCCAGTCGAACACAATGGCAGGCTTTCAAGCCCAGTTCTGCCTTGTCCTTAAGGATCTCGCCCTGAATGATTTGGATATTCCCTTTCCGGTTCCGCAGACCAACCGTGAAATGCAGGCCAGCTACCAGGCATATGCCATCCTTGGCATGATCGTTGAATGGGTCAATGGCGGATTCAAATACAGCCCATCCTATATGGCCCAGCAGCTGCTGGAAATCATAAGGCACAGGCAGGCGGATTCAATTGTGAAGCCGGTGAATGAGATAAGGTGAAGACTTCAATAAAAATGGCTCCCCCCCATAATTGGGAAAGGCAGCCAAAATGTAAATTCGCTAATGATCCTTCATTCTATTGCTTTTCTTACGCAAAATCATGAACTGATACAGGACAAACAGTATGGTTAGCCCCATAAGAGCGTAAAAGCCGTATTCAACAGGAATCGTAACATAAACAATCAGCAGCATCAGGACAAAAATGAGATATCCTAAATAGTACTTTTTTTGAAAGGTCATGAATCTGGCCTCCTTTAGGATACTTTACCATAAAATTGCCAAATTCATCTATTCTGGAATGATTGGTGAAATCCTTTATTCAGAAGGCTCTTTTCTTAAACTTTGTTGTTTTCTATAAAAAAATTTTTTCAGATATCACCCTGCTTACCATGAAATATCATGATAGGAAAAGAGCTGCTCTCTTTTTTCAAGAGAAAGTTTTTGTATGAAGGGAAAAAATCCGGCTCTGGGGATTTTTTCGAAAGCAACAATCTATACGAAAACAGCCATTCAGAAAAAAGACCCATTGAACCTGTTAAGGGATCTTTTCCTTCGCTTCCTAATGATGCCCCTCATGGCTTCCGGAAGGTGCCTCTCCTTCTTTTATCAGCTCTTCCAGCTCTGCTTCGGTTAGCTCACCGACAACAAAGCGTTTTTGCGGCATGATGAGCGATCCGGCGCTGCTGGCATGTACTTTAATGATGTAGATTCCATCCTGTTCAAACTTTTTGACAAGCTGATAAACGCCTTCTCCTGCATCAGCCGCTTCTTCCATTGGATAATGGACAGTCCCGTCCCGCTTCCAGATTTCGAAATGGACATAATCTGCATCTGCCACTTTCTTACCGTTCTGCGTAAGCACTGCACGTATCGGCACTTCCTCACCTGCGGAGAATGATTCTGGCAGGATGATGTCAGCGTGGAGCGGCTGTTCTGTTTTATATAATTCCTCGGTATTTTCATCAAGGGAGCAGCCGCCAAGCAGCACTCCCATTACGATTAAAAATAAAACTCTTTTCACAATAAGACTCCCCTATGCATTCATAAATTTTTTGACAGCTGGAATCCGTCTGATGACGAGCCAGTCCGCAAGCCAGACCACGATAAGCGACAGGCCGACAAGCGGAAACATGATCCCAAGTGCAATCAATATGAGCAGGAACATCTTCATTTTCCTTGCTGAAGGACCTGCAGGGGCGCCCATCCCTTTTTTCGGCTTCCGCTTCATCCAGAGATACAGCCCGCTGGCGGCGACAAGAATGATGCCAAGACAAATGAACAGGCTTATCAGCTGGTTGATCAGTCCAAATTGGGTTCCTTTATGAAGAGTGATGCCCCAGGCCACAAGCTTCCCGATAAAGCCGTAATTATCATAGCGGTAATCGGCGAGCACCGCGCCTGAATATTGATCAAGGTGGATTGTCGCTTCATCCTGGGCTTTTGCCGGAAAAGCAGAGAGTGTAAAAACGCCTTCCTTCGTTGAAGGGAAAATGATTGTATAACCCGGATCCATGCCTTCATACTGGGCAATCGTGACTGCATCATTAATGGAAAGCGGGATAAAGCCTTCCACTTCCGATTTTGGCACCTCGAGATTCTCGGCTGCCCAAGGCACTTCTGCAATATCCTTTGTTTTTACTGGAGACTCAGGAGCACTGCCGGTCCAGATGGAAGGCGGATATCCTTCCCCTGTGTTCGTGGCCCAATTCTGGAAGTTCACTCCCCAGAAGCCTGACCAGGGCAGGCCGGTCATGATTAAGAAAAGCATTCCTGCCGTCACCCAAAATGCAGGCACCGCATGCAGATCTCTTCTGAAAACTCTTTTTCCCTTATTCAAACGGGGAAGCAGCACGCCTGCCAGCCCTTTTGATTTCCTCGGAAACCATAAAAAGAGTCCAGTAACAATCAGGACAACCGCCCAGCAGGCAGCCAATTCGACGATCCGGTCGCCAAGGGTTCCTGCCATCAATTCGCCATGGATTTCCTCAATCTTATCCATGATCCGATCCTCATTGTTCAATGTCCCCAATGACTTTCCCGTATAAGGATCAATAAATACAGTAAGTGACTCTTCCCCATTTATGATGCTTACTTCACTGGACCGGGCGTCTTCTTCTCCAGGCCGGTATTTCGATATAAAAGCATCAGGATACAGTCTCTTAACTTCTTCAAGCTGTTCAGAAGGAAGAATGCGATCCCCCTGCGGCTGGACTTCATAATATTCCTTATAGATCACCTGCTCAATCTGAGGCTTGAACAAGTACACCGACCCTGTCACTGCCAGAATGATCAGGAACGGCGCAAAAATAATGCCGGCATAAAAATGCCATCTCCAAATCGTTTTATAGAGGGAGCCCTCCGGTTTTGTTTTATTTTCCATAGAGGCTGCAATCCTTTCATAATCAAATTCTATAAAACAATATAATGTGAAAATGTGAGGGATGAATGAAGTTTTTGCAAAAAATATTATTAGATTTCGCAGCACAAAAAGAGCCTGCCACTGACTGATCAGGGCAGGCGTCTTTAATTTCATCGGCTAGACTAGTTAACTTTCATTATCTTCCGCAGCATTTTTTATACTTTTTTCCGCTTCCGCATGGACAAGGGTCATTTCTTCCCACTTTAGCTTCGACATTGCTGTCTTTATTGGCAGCCGGCAGCGGCTTTAACTGCTTTTTCTCCATGCTGCTCAGCTCCAGGGAGGTATAGCCTTTGAGGAACCATTCCCTTGTGCTGTTCATCAGTTCCACCACTATGTCCATCAGTGCCTGCAGTTTTTCAACACTGTCGAACTTAAACATGCTTGTTAAGTATTTCATCAGATCTTCAGGTGTATCGCCTACTCTTGTAGCAAAAACACACTCTTCGGCGACCTGGTCCGCATCTTCTTTCGAGATTTCGAAGTGCTGCGCCAGGAATTGGACGAGCTCCATATAGCTTTTATTTCTTTCCACAAAACCAGGCTCACCAGCTGCCAGCAGCTGCTGTTTGGTAAAAGGATAGTATGATAGATTCTTCCTTGCCTGATGCTCCTGGATCACTCGTTTAGCATCAAACACCCTGCGATTAGAATAGCCATCTCCGTTAATCTGCAGCTCAGTGCGGAAAGAATTGGCGTTATGGATGACATTAAGATATTCTTTAAGCCTTATTTGATATTTAAGGTGTTTTTCCAGGAATTCTGCCAGCTGAACAAATGATAGTGTTCCATAATAATACAGAAGCCCGCCTGTAAGCCTAATCCATTCTGTATTTTTGCTGACGGCAGACCTGATATGTATACTGTTCTTTAATTCTTTTACTTTTTCAACCAGCTCATCCGGTACAGCCAAAACTGGCTCCCCTTCAACAATACCGCTGTAAATAAGGCCAGTTCCTCGGAAGTATTCAATCTGCTGCGCATCAAGATCAGGAGCTGGCATTATTCCGCCACTTCCGGCTATATCCAGCAGCAGCTTAAACCTTTCGCTGTCCCAGTTAAGAGGAATGCTTTCAAGGTTTTCAGCGATTTTTTCCTGGAGCAGGATGATCAGCTCCGCCTTTTTCAGGCTGCTCGCATTTTTAATAGCCAGATTTTTTCTTATTTGATCAAGTTCACCCTTTGTGAAACTGCTCAGCCCTTCATTCAGTGTAAAAGGGACACTCAGTTCACTCCAGTGCTTTTTGAACTGCTTCACTTCCTGGCTTTTCTTCAAATCTTTCAATCCGTCCAGAATCTTATTCACCTGTTTTTCAAGTACTGCATTTCCGCTCATGTATATGTACTCCTTTCTCTCTTATTCATTCACAATCAATCATCGATTTTTTCATTAATGAATACATGTACATTTCCAATCTACTATTATACACATAAGAGCCGGCAGGGATAAAATGAATCAAAATAGAAAATAGTCCGTCAATAAGGTGAAAACCCTTGTTTTAAAGTGATTTCAGGGATACTGCTGTCAAAAATTAACGCCTCCTATAAGCAGTAAGTAGAGAGCGTTCCACCTTCTGAATGAGGTAATCAGTGACAGGTGGAAAAAGTAAGCGGAGAAATTCCCCCTATTTTCAAAAAAACTCTAAATATAGCCAAAATAGACGGAGAAATTCCCCCTATCAGATTAAAAAACAGGAAAATAGGTAATTTTGCTCCTCTTAACTGGAATTTCTCCGCTTATTTCTACCCTCCCGTGTCATATTCAGCAACATAGCAGGAAATTCTACTCTTATTTTAAGGCTTGTCGTTTTGATTCGATCTCCCATAATTTACTTCTCAGGCTTGATGTATATTACTAACTAACTTGCCACGTTTGTGACATAAGAAAAAGGGTCTCCCCTCTATTAAAGGGAAAGACCACTTTACTTTACTAATTAAATACTTTAGAGACACTTAATATCCTTAATTCGATAAAAAAATATATGCTTACTCCGTTTTCTGCGCAATTAGCATGTATAAAGATGCTGCTGGAAAGGATCTCTCAGTTACTGTAAATCCAGCTTCGTTCATTTCACACTCCATTCCTTCCAAGGAAATTCTCGGCGCTTTCCCTGAACCTTCCTTTGGTTCAAGTTCCAGACAGATTAGATAACCTTCTTTTTTAAGTACATTTCTCATTTGCTGTAATAGCGGTGCGAGTGGCTGAATTTCATGCAAAACAAGGGAAGCAATGATGATATCAATAGAACTGTCTGTTAAAGGAAGTGCCTCCATACTCCCCAGCACTGGAACAATATTTGTCACCTGTTCCTCCAAAGCTTTCTCATTTATTATCTCCAGCATAGCCGCATCGATATCCAGCGCATATACGCTGCCATTGATCCTTTTCGCTGCAGGGATGGAAAAATAACCGGTCCCAGCGCCAAAATCCAGCATGCTATCATTTTCCTTTAAAGGAATCATGTTCAGTAATTGTTCGGGAGATAATACCTTTCTTCGCTCGGGGCTTTCCAAGTAGGATACTTTTCCTTTATCGTGCTTGCCATGCGAATGATGGTTCATTTAAATCCTCCTATCTTTAACTTCTATTTATCCTGGCTATATCTCTCTTCTATAAGAGCTGCATTCACAGCAATGGCAGCCATACTGCCTTCCGCTGCCGCAATGATTAACTGGGAAGCACCGGCAATTCGCGTATCCCCGCAGGCATACAGCCCTTCTGTGTTCGTGCGCTGCCAACTGTCAGTTGTAATTCCTCCCTGCTCATTTAGTGTGTAGCCGAGTGAATCAAAGGAAGCAGCCTGTTTCCATTCCGATGCGATAAACCCTCCTTCAAGAAGCACTGAAGTTCCATCTTCAAGCTGGATTTTTTCCAGCAGCCCCTCTTTTCCAATGAGAGAGGAAATCTTCTTTTCGTTAATACCGATGCCATTATTTTTGAGCAATTCTTTTTCTTCGGGCGAAAGGACTTTCCTGCCGTTCGTAAAAATAATTAAATCATTCGTCCAGTTAGACACCACTTTCGCCATATGAAACGCCGCCTGCTGCTCTTCAGCGATCACTGCCAGCGGCCGATCTTTTTAATTCCCAGCCATCACAGTAAGGACAGCCGAAAAGGCTCTGGCCATAGAACTCTTTCGCCTTTGGAATATCTGGAAGAATTTCCTTGAATCCTGTGGCGATTATAATTTTTTTGGCACTATATACTTCCGCGTTTTCTGTCTCTACTTGAAACAAGTTGTTTTCTTTATTAATACGATGCACCCGCTGCCGTTCAAGCCTCACGTTCGGGTACTTGCTCAATTCTCCTTGAGCAATCCTTTTGAATTCCTGCGGATGTATGCCATCCCTAGTGATAAATCCGTGGGACTCAGAAGTTACCGCATTTCTCGGTTTGTTGTCATCAAACAGGATCGTTTTCCGTCTGGATCTTCCAAGCACTAAAGCAGCATTCAACCCAGCCGGGCCTCCGCCAATCACCGCGCAGTCTAATATCATTGTGTTCACTCCCTCAATGAATTTAATATTTCTTATTACCGTTGTGATTCTGCCTCTTTAGCAATATCGATTAGAAGCTTTGATGCCAGTTCACTTTTCATATTTTCCTCTGCCTGTCTCATGACGTTCTCAATCAAGCAGCCTTCATGGTGAATGGAGCAATCGAATAAGCTAGTCTCCCCTTCAATCGCGTGGATAACTTCCAAAAAGGATATTTCATGTTTTTTTCTGGAAATTTTATAGCCTCCCTTCGCCCCAGGAGTTGATTCAATCAAACCCGCTTTCGCTAATTTGGTTAAAACCTTAGAAAGGTACGTCGGGGAAAGATGCTGCATCTCTGCTAATTCCTGTACCCCCACTGTGCCCTCCCCAGGCTCCAGCATTAGATGGACCATCGTATGCAGAGCATAGTTTGTTGCGTTTGAATATTTCATAATAACCTCCTTGAATAAAAAAGACATTAAAGACTCTTGATATCTGTAATAAGATCGACTTTATCACTTGAGGTAAAGGATGTCAACGAGAGGTTTTTAAAAATCCTAAATATAAACTGGTCATGTCTATAGTTGAATCTGTTCAATGCCATTGACTTCTATAACCCCAAAAATTGGTCAACTTTGTACGACTTTTTCATGTTAATCCAGCACAGGTGTCTTCTTCCCCTCAGCCCAATCTTTAATAAACTCCTTCTGCCTTGGATTTAAATTCCCTGGCAGGCCGTTCTTCTCAAAATACCGATGCTCCCTGCTTTCGTCTCCCGTTTGCTTTAAGGTCCCGCTGAAAGAGCTGGTTTTGAATATAATCTGGACACTGAATACCCTGTCTTTATTGGGATATTCAACAAAACATTTCTCCCCTGAGTAGATCGCGAACAGTTCAAGCTCCTGAACCTCAAGTCCTGTTTCTTCAAAAGTTTCTCTTTTAGCCGTCTGCTCAAACGTTTCGCCCAGCTCCATCACCCCGCCGGGTATGCACCAATTATCTTCGTCTGTACGGTGCTGCAGCAGAATTCTACCCTCGTTTTCAATGATGATGCCGCAGCCGACAGTGAACAGCGTTTCGTGTCCAATCATTTTTCTCATCGTTCTTATATAATCCATTTTCCCTCCCATTTTCCTTCTCATTTAAATAGAAAAAGAACCTCTAATCTTATCACGATTAAAGGCTCCTGGTGTATTTAGTTAACATAATATTTTTCTAGGAAACCAGTTCCTTTTTTCTTAAGCCAAGCGTCTCGGCTGTTGACGTCTGGATTTCATGGAAAAGTGCTGGATTGCTGGCCAGCGATACACCGAATGACGGAATCATTTCTTTGATTTTTGGCTGCCATTTCTGCATATTCTCAGGAAAGCATTTCTCAAGAACTTCAAGCATAACCTGTACAGCAGTTGATGCACCTGGGGATGCTCCGAGCAATGCGGCAACCGAACCGTCTGAAGCACTCACAACCTCTGTCCCAAATTGCAGCGTTCCTTTGCCGCCTGCTTCTGTGTCCTTGATAACCTGAACACGCTGGCCGGCTACGACTGTATCCCAATCACCGCTTTGAGCGTTCGGGATGAACTCGCGCAGTTCCTGGATCCGCTTCTCATGAGACAGCAGCACCTGCTCGATCAAATACTTGGTCAAAGGAAATTCCTTCATTCCCGCTGCCAGCATTGTAAAGACATTATTCGGTTTAACAGAACCGATTAAATCAAAGTTAGAGCCTGTTTTCAGGAACTTAGGCGAGAATCCGGCAAAAGGCCCGAACAGGAGGGACTTCTTGTTATCGATATACCTTGTATCAAGATGGGGTACCGACATTGGCGGCGCTCCGACCTTTGCTTTCCCATATACCTTGGCATGGTGCCTGGCAATGACCTCAGGGTTATTGCAGACAAGGAAAAGACCGCTGACAGGGAAGCCCCCGATTCGCTTCGACTCAGGAATCCCGGTTTTCTGCAGCAGCGGCAGACTGCCGCCCCCGCCTCCGATGAACACGAACTTGGCAGTATGGTGTTCCACAGAGCCGCTTTCAAGATTTTTCACCTTCACGTCCCACATGCCCTGGCTGTTGCGTTTGATATCCTTCACCGTATGCTTGTAATTCATTTCTACATTTTGCTTCTTCAAATAGTCGAACAGCATCCTAGTCAAAGCACCGAAGTTCACATCTGTACCGGAATCAATTTTCGTGGCGGCGATCGGTTCGTTTGATTTCCGGTCCTCCATAATAAGAGGAATCCATTCCTTTAATTTCTTTGGGTCGCTTGAGAATTCCATACCCTGAAACAGCGGGACACCTGAAAGCGCTTTAAATCGTTTTTGCAGGAATTCTACATTTTTCTCACCTTCCACAAGGCTCATATGCGGTATAGGCATGATGAATTCCTGCGGATTTCGGATAAGGTCCTTTTTGACTAAATAAGACCAAAACTGGCGTGACAGCTGGAATTGTTCGTTAATATCAATCGCTTTCTTTATATCGATAGAGCCATCCGGCTTCTCTGGCGTATAATTCAGCTCGCACAAGGCAGCATGGCCTGTACCCGCATTATTCCACTCATTCGAGCTTTCTTCCCCTGAACCCGCAAGCTTCTCAAAAACCTTGATCTCCCACTCAGGAGCAAGCTCCTTCAGAAAAGAACCCAATGTTGCGCTCATGATCCCGGCACCAATTAAGATTACGTCTGTTGCTTTCTGTACGCTGCTCATAATACGTTCTTTGCCTCCTATATGTGAAAAAAGATTGTGCGCTATTTCACCTAGAAATTCACTCTTCCGTTTCAATTAAAACCCTTTCATATTCTATTATAATGATTTATTGGTTAATTTATCTACTATTATCTGATAATTATATATTATTTTTCGTTTGGAAAAAAGTGCAAAGGTTCACTTTATACAGGAAAAATCAAAAATTCTGTACTTTTTTCATTATATCAGGATTAGAATTTACTAAACATTATATTCCTATATTAAAATAAAAAGTAAGCGTTAACAAGTCTGGAGTATTGCGTATTAAGAACAAAAAGCGCATAAACAAGTTCTGCTGATCAGAATGGTTTATGCGCCTGGAAAATATATTAATCAACTTATTGGGATTCAATTCGTTTATTCAGATACATTTGGGATCAAAACATTTAATTTCAGAATATCCTTTACAGCCTCTAACCAGGTCATGGCCATCAGCATATTCCCCAATGCATTCATGTGTACTCCATCAATGGTGAGCGGCTGATTCTTCCTCTTTTCCAAATAAGATATAAATGCCTGGTGTGTTGGAACAGTAGCTGCTCCAAATCTCTTCGCTGTTTTGTGAATGATGCCAAGATACGGCTTGAGCTTCAAATTCCCAACCGATGTGATATCTTCTTTTATCACTGTGGGCTCCATCAAAATGATTCTCGCATTTGTACGCTTTTTGACCTCTTCAAGGAGATCTGCAAGGATTGATTCAAACTTGTCAGGAAACATTTGATTTATGTCTGGTGAATCCATCTGCCTTGCCACATCATTTATGCCAATTGAGATTGACAGGATATCTGGGTTCAACTGTATGACATCTCTTTCCCACCTATCGGCAAGATCGATGATCCGATCACCGCTTACCCCTTTATTGTGTATCTCAAAGTCCTGCCGGGGGCAGGTGACTGTCAGATAATCATGAATTAGGCGTACATAGCCGTTGCCAATGCTATCATTTTCACTTACTCCCGACCATGTAATACTATCACCAATAAAAACTACCTTCTTTTTCATGGTTTCCCCCTATATGATCCCGGTTTCTTACTAAATCCTTCTATAAAATGAACTATACAGCCCCTCCGTAATCCTATTTATTTTTCCTCCCACATTGTTATATACCTTGTTAATTTTTGTTTGATAAAATCATTATAAAAAACTGCCATACTGTATACCTCATTCGTGTTTTCGGTTGGTTTCAAACTGATTTTTTCTATCTCGATTCTCCACTTTTTCATATCATTCAGCACTTTTGGTATATCATTATATTTTGTTACTTTTTCTGGATCGATTATGCGCTGTGGAAATAATGGAACATTCATTTTAGATGCTTCAGAAAGTATTTCTTCCATTTTTTCATAAGCTTCCATAATCTCTGCTTGTTTATCGCCAAAGATAGAATAAAAATCATTCTTAATCTCGTGGAAGTCATCACCCCATGCCAATCTGGCAAAAAAATAGCTGTTCATCAGCTGGATCGATTGCCAAGGATATAAATAATCCATCTCAGCAGCTGATTCTTTTGGAATAAATGGTACGATCAGATTTACGATCCTCTTTATCCCCATTCTGCTAAACAATTCAATATCCGCTTGGATACGGTGAAACAGCGGCGGATATAAATCACCCAGCATGAAATGATCGCTATAATATTCGAATATGGTGATCCGATTATTGCTTTCCTTAGTATATTTGCACCACTTCTGCATGGCTTTGTAAGCTCTATCTTCATCTGCGAATGACTGTTTATAGTTTCTGCCCCAGTATGCAAATAAGGTATCCACTTTTTCGGCACCTTCCAGGTCTTCTGGAATCTCCAGCATATTCCAGGATAATCCTGCATTATAGGCAATATGCTCTACTTCAAGGTGTGGCAGCTGCCTTTTAATCGTTTCAGTGAATTCGATATATTGGGCTATAAAATGCTGATCCCCACCAATTCCAACATCCGCGGGCCATAATGATACCCGCTTAATGGAAGCTGAATCTTCACATGTTTCCTTGATTTTTTTAAGCAGGCGGCTTTTCCAGGTATCGTCCCGGAAATCGAACTGGTTCTTTTCCGATGCACTCCCACCTGCCAGGTAGTGCATGCTATGGCCGCCAATTGTGACAGTCAGGCCGCGTTTCTCAATCTCTGGAGCCAAAATATTCTTCACTTTATCCCAGAGCATAAATGTAAAAAATAAATCATTGATATAATGTTTTGCCGCCCAGTCAACCAGCTTTATGAGAAAAGCAGCATCGTTGTAATTTTCAACAACCAGCCCTCTTCGTTCCATTTTTCCCTTATGAGAAATCTTATCAAAATGGAAAAGAGAATCACTTAAAGACTCAGCAGATAAGAAGCTTACCCATTTATATCCGAATAGATTTTTGCAGGCATGATAGACGCCAAAAAGGACAGAGCGGGGATTTGATCCTATTATTTGGATCTCCTCCCCCTTGTTAAGGAGTTTAAAAGAATCCGTTCTCACGTGATCTGCGAGGGATTCACCTTCAGTTTCTATATCCAACACGAAAGAGTACGGAATTTCCATACGTGCTGCTTCTGCATATTTCTGCAATTCTTCTTTTGCAAATCTGATAGTCTTTTCGTCTTTTAAAATGGAACATTGAATGCTAGTCATTCAGACACCTTCCAACATTTCTAGTAAAGATTGATTCATCTTCTTTAACAGCAACCCTGATAAGATGATGGCATTTGTCCATCCGCTTTCGATGACATACGCCCCCCAGCCTGTATCGCCATTATTCCCAAAATACTCGCCGCTGTCTAAATGAAAAGAACGCATCCAACCGCCATTAAATTCATTTTTTGCTGAGTTGATTTGAATTCGGGTGATAAAGGTTTCCAGATTCTCATGAAAATTTCTTATAACCGGATCTTCTGTTGCCTTCCAGGCCTCCCAAGCATTCATCATTAAGAAATTATTCGTGTACAGCTGATCGGCAATTCCCTCATGATTCTGCCTGAAGACGCCTGTGTCCTCTGTCCCATACCTGTCCGGATCCGGATTATCACTCTCTTCAATACCGCCAAGCCTATGCTGATTGTCTTTCAAATATTCAATTGTTTCATATAAACCCTCTTTTATTCGATCATCCTTTGTTACAGCAAATAGATGGGCCAGTGATAAAAGAAAACGGCTGCAGCCTGCTGTTTGACTGTACATATACTTTAATTCTGCTTTATTCTCCAGCAAAGCCAGTGTACCCAGATAGGCTGTTTGAAGGAATGCTTCGTCTTTTGTTACGTAATACGCTTGAATAAAGGCAGCGTGCACGATTGATTCAAAATGCGGGTTCATGCTGGCTTGTGCAGACGTTTTAAAGTAATCAGCCCCTTTTACTATTAATTCGTTTTCACGGATACATTCCGGACGGAGACCTTTTTTATTTTGAGTGCTTAATAAAGCTCTCGCAGTCATCAGGCCTCTTCGCTTATATTCTTTATTGCCTGTTTTCCGGTACAGATAGAGGAGAACCAGCGCAACCCAGCTATTGTCATCAGAAAATATTTGATCCGGCTTTTCCTTTGGACTCTGGAACCATTTCCAAAACCCATATGTTGCTGATTCGGGGTCGCTGTCCTGATAACCGGACTTAAACAAATAGGATAGTATATTATCAGACATGGCACTCCATTTTCGTTCTTTTGTGTACTCTCCATATAAGTAAAAAAATAATGCAGTATGCGCATGGCAATCAGGGCGAAGATCCTTGCTGATATCACTGCGGATGGAATGGACATTTTCATATACTCCCAAACGGCCATTTTCCTCCGGCAGAATGCCTGAGTGCAAAAACCACTCCACCCCTTTTTTCAAAACTTTATCAACATCCTGAGATCCGGATAAAAGGATGACTGGCTCCAGCTCTGTGATAGGCAATCCATACTCTTCATTCAGCCAGGCAATCACTTTATTCCATGCCCAATTAGGCCTTAGCACCCAGCTCTTTTCAGTTCCCAGGAAAGAAAAACTCGAGAAAATTGCCTTTCCTTTCCCATACTCTTTTGTGACTATTCCAGGGTAGCTGTCAGCTTTCCTTACTTCAGTTAGGTGAGTTTCCTTAAAATGGCCGATATCTATCAATCTATCTGTATCAAAGGTGAAGCCTGTTAAAAACGGCCCCTGCCATTCCATTAGCTGGCCTTTGCGGGCAAATTGATGCTCACGGGATATAACTAATTTCTCAAGGCGGCGGCTGGTGATACCAAAGTCCTGTTTAAACCCAAAGAGGCGTGAAGCCGGGAAATTCTCACAATTGATCAATTCACCATATAAGATACCGCCTTGCTCAACAAAATTATAGAGCTTTTCAATCAATGGATAAGAAAGCAGCTGCGGGTGCCCATTTTGATTTCCATTAATTAGTATCACGTTAAACTTTTGCAGATTTTCAGCCAGCAGCTGCTCTGGCGAAGAGTAGTAGTCGGTAAAGCGGACACGGTCTTTCATTTTCATGCTTCCATCTACTAACGCGATCAACTCGTTATCCCCCTTCACACTTGATGAACTTTCGGCCATTCCAATTCAATCCCTGCTTTTACTAGACGAGACTGAAAATCTCTCAACCGAATCTCATTACTTCTAACTTCACTGGGAATAAGATTGTTCTCAATGCAATAGGCTGCTAAATGGCCTGCAGATTCTCCAACATTCCATTCAACTGGATGCAGACGGTAACATCCGTTCGTTAGATGAGTCGTACCTATATTTTTGCCGGCAGGAAGGAAGTTTTTCACCCTTACAGGTATGAGGCTGCCTAGAGGGATCTGGAAAGGAAATGCGGATATATCAATATACGTATCCAACCCTGTACTTGGATGAAGGTCAAGGCGGTAGCATCCAATGCCAATACTGTCCTCAAAGAATGCTGCATTCTCCTTCCCTTCTGCTTCAGCGCTTATATGCTGCTCCTTCACAGTAAATTCTGCTTTTATCCTTCTTGATTCACGGACGTATGGGTACATGGCGAGACCATCTTCTGTACCCAGTATATCTTTGCGGAGACGGATGCCCGGAAAACCAAACCCGCCATCTGGACGCGGTGCTTCCGTTTGCATCCAATAAAGCAGAGACAAGCTCAATTGTTTTGCATTGTAAGAATGCTTTTTCTGTTCTTCCTCAGCAACATCAATGATAGGTCCCAGCCAATAATCATTCTGCGGCCAATTCACAATGGTTATATCACTATTAAATGTTCCCGCTTCAAAGTTGCTTTTGTCGATGATTCGGCGGTAATTCCATAATGAAAACCGATCCGGCTCATAAAAAAAGGAATACTCTATCGGTTCCAGCGTGTGAGGAACCACTCCCCACCAGCTTAGCTGCTTAGCTGGCCAAAAGGCTGCCTGATAATCTTTCCAGAAGTCATATTGTTCAGGTTTTTCGATTGTATGGTCTTCATTTTCTAGATAGTCTATTGCAAAACAATAGGTAAATGCCTGCATATTGAATGGCTGCGGATTTGGCGGAGCATGTTTTTCCCCGGTTTCCGCCTGTGCCTCTGCTCCAGTTACGTATTCTACATTCGCAAGAGGCAGCAAATCACCCATTTCAGATGCGTCCATAAAGAATTTACCTTGTAGAAGATATGTATGGCCTGTACTTACATTCTGTACTGCCACAGCCTGCACTTGATCGCCGTGTGTTTCCGCATTTACAGCCTTATATTCGGTCAGAAGGGTGAGTTTCCCTGTGCTCAAATAGGGTGCTAACATTTCGTGGAACACTTGCAATGCCGCTCTGGGTTCGTGGCTGATGCTGCTGACCAAGGCATTCCCGGGATTAAAGCGATCATTCAAGCGTTCACTATTCTTCACAGGATAACTGCGGAAATAGTATTCTCTGATATTTTTTCGAAAAGTGCGGTAATTTCTCGTAGCACCAAAGCTTTCAATCCACGGATGTTCATCAGGCGGGACACCCTGGCTGGTGATTTGCCCTCCAATCCATTTGGTTTCCTCTGTCAAAATGACCGTTTTTCCTGATTCCAGTGCTGCCAGGGAGGCGGCGATCCCACCGAGTCCCCCGCCAATAACGATCAGATCTGCACATAATTTCTGAGAGACTTTCATTTTGCCAACCCCTTTATTTTAAAGAAACTAGAGTTCCCCTGCGTCTGCCGGAATGGTGGCAGAGCAATGAACCTTGCCGCTCAGCATTAGAGAAGCCCCTATCATTCCTGCATCATTTTTCAGAATAGCTTTTTTTACCATTGGTGCAGATTTAGAGATGCTTCGCAGTTTACCCAGAAAAGGATTCCACCAATACTGGCTTGAGTTAATGACGCCTCCTCCTACCACAAATAACTGCAGATCCAATATGCTTTGAAGCGAGATAATTCCTGTAGCCAGGTTTGTGAGATAACTGTCGACAATATGGGCAGCATCGGGATGCTTCTCTCCCGCCAGCCTGAAGACTTCTTCTGGTGTGACTTCCCCCTCAAAGGACTTCCTTATTTCCGATTCCAAAGCAGTGCCAGAGACATATTGCTCCCAGCACCCTTTTTTTCCGCAATTACAAGGGGTTCCGTTTGGCATATAAATCATATGCCCAATATCCCCTGCACCGCCTTTTCCCCCATGAAATAATTGGCCATTGAGTATTATTCCCGCACCAACGCCTGTGCCCAGGGTGAGACACATAAAGTTCTTAGTATATCTTGCCGCTCCTAATTTCATCTCTGCGTATGCAGCACAATTGGCATCATTATCAACATAAACAGGTATTCGATAGCGCTTTTCAACTAACTCCTTTACTTGAGTGCCGGTCCAGCCAGGCAGATTGGGAGTTGCATAATGAATTGTGCCCTTCTCTGCATCCACCATCCCGGCAGTGGCAATCCCGATCCCCCAAAAGTCATTTTCTTTGCCGGCCAGCCGATCTAATAATGAAAATACCTGATCCATAAGTCTGTTCTTATCAGTCCGTTCTTCAATGTGAGCGGTTATCCGGCCCTCCTGGTTGATTACACCTGCCTTTATCTTTGTACCGCCTATATCAACCCCTAATGTAAGCATGCTACACTTCCTTTTAAGAATTCATTTCCCTTACAAAGCTCCTTGTGATTTCCTGTGGCCTGGTTATCGCAGAGCCAACTACTACCGCATGGGCCCCTAATTTTATACATTCCAAAGCAAGGGAAGGAGTAGAAATTCTGCCTTCTGCAATGATGGGCACATCGGTTTTCTGCAGCAGTTCTGCTAATAGATGTTTGCAGAATGTGCCGATATGCGCTGTATAAGGGGTATAGCCGCAAAGTGTGGTGGAGATGAGATCTACTCCTAAACGGGCTGCCAATATACCTTCCTCAAGTGTTGATATATCAGCCATCAGCAAATGGCCGGGATAGCATTGCCTTATTACTTTAATGAAATCAGTAAGCACCTGGCCTTCGGGGCGGATTCGGCCAGTCGCATCAAAGGCAATGATATCTGCACCCGCCTCCACTGCCTCGTGCACCTCTCTCAGAGTCGGAGTGATATAGATTTCACTGTCTATATAATTTCTCTTCACCAAGCCGACAACAGGAAGCTCAACCGTCTTTTTTATTTCCATAATATCTGTACCGGTATTCGCCCTGATTGCAGCAGCTCCTCCCTCCGCGGCAGCCAGCGCCATTTTTCCCATCATGGATGAGCCGTAAAGAGGTTCATGTTCAAGAGCCTGGCAGGAGACGATCAAACCTCCCTTTAGATTTTCCAATATAGAATCCATGTTACGCCTCCTTCGGCTGTCATAAGCCCTGAAACTCTGATCTCTGCCTGCTTATAACTTTATGGGTTCCTTCTTTGCGTATGATTCATAGGCTGCCAATGCTGCCTCAACAGCCTTCATGCCTGCATATCCGGAAGCCAGCGGCGATCGCCCTGCCTTAATGGAGGACACGAAGTCATAGATGAGGGCAGCGTCCATATCGTCTCCCCAGCTAAGCCATTTGACTCCATCCTGGTTGGAATATAAATCTACCTTCTGCGAGAAAGCATCAACTTTAAGCGTTCCCGCAGTTCCGATGATTTCTATTGTTACATCGCCCCAAGTGGGATAGCTTGTATTCCTTGACCAGCTGCAATCCAATGTAGCAAACATTCCATTTGTAAATTCCATAGTAAGGATTCCGCAATCGTCAATATGATGGCCGGTATAGACACAGCCAATTTCAGCGTAGACTTCCTTTACCTCAGCACCCGTAAACCACCTCATAATGTCAACGACATGCACAGTATGGTCAAGGACCGCTCCGCCTCCTGACTTTTCTTTATCTATGAACCATCCCCCTGGGTTGGAGCCCCGATTCGTTCCTTTTATAGCCAGAATGGTCCCAAGGTCACCTCTATCAATCAGTTCTTTAGCATGCTGAATTGGGGTATTAAAGCGAACAGGGAAGGCAGTCCCCAGAAAAACATTGTTTTGTCGGCATGATTGAATCATCTCTTCCATATCCTTCATATTGACAGCAAGAGGTTTTTCGCACAGCACATGCTTCCCTGCATATGCCGCAGCAAGCACATGCTGATGGTGGAGGCTGTTCTCGGATGTAACGATCACTCCATCAATATCAGTTTTCAGCAATTCCCGATAGTCTTTGTAGTAGGCAGTTCTAAATTGCTGCGAATACTTGATTCCCCTCTCCTCGTCTTCATCAGCAATTCCTGCCAGTATCACTCCATCCAGCTCTTTTATCGCTGTTGCATAGCTGATGGCATGCATATGGGCAAAACTTATGATTCCTATCTTCAATACTGCTCGCCACCTTTTTGTTCCAGGTACACAGGCTTCCCTGTTTTTATTGACTGGAGTGCTGCTGCAGATATTTCCATTGCCTTTAATGCATCTTCAGCTGTGACAAGAGGCTCTTCATTTTGCTTTATGCACTGCAGGTAATGCTCCAGTTCGATAAAATACGGGGATTTCTTTAAAGGGCTGTACGGGACAGCCACTCCCACTTTTTCAGCAGGAGCCTTTCTGGGAGAAAATAAGACTGGCTCTTCTTTAGAGCTGTCATATTCAATAATGCCGCTCTTACCGGCTATTTCAAATTGAGTAGAAAAAGTCTGATGAGCCCAAGTGCCCTCGACATGTGCAATGACTCCTGATTTGAAGACTATAGTTGCCAGCGCATAATCCAGATGTTTTAGCTTGTGTTCAGCAAGCCCCTTTGCAAATACCCTCTCAACTTCTCCAAAAGTCCAGCGCAGGAAATCGAAATCGTGGATCATTAAATCAAGGATAACACCCCCGCTCATCCCCAGGTCTGAGTACCAATCATCCCAGCCAGCCGGGAAGCTTCCACCTCGTTTGGTGCGTACTACACCAATTTCCCCAATCGTCCCTTTCAGCACAAGTTCACGTGCCTTGCTGTATTGAGGGAAGAATCGCACCACATGCCCTAAAAATAATTTCACATTCTTTTGCCGGCAATACTCTATCATTTCTCTGGCGTCCTGTGCCCTGTAAGCAAGAGGCTTTTCGCAAATGATATTGATCCCTAAGTCTGCCGCCTGCAAAACAAATTCCTTATGGAAGGGAGTCGGAACACAAATATCGATTACATCGATTTGAGCCAGGCGTTTAACTGCCTCTTCCAATGTTTGAAAAACCCTTGTTTCATGGTGTTCAATAAGATTTTGTGCTTGTTCGGTGCGTATATCGACTATGCCGGCAATATGGACATCTTTCATTGAATAGTAGTGGGCAGCATGCTCCATCCCCATTGTTCCTGCACCTATCAATAAGATATTCTGCATCCTGCAGCCCCCCTTTCCGCCAATCGGTTTTAGCCGTCAAACAAAAGCAATGGAACGAATTGCCGTCAATTCAGTTCATGCTTCCCGCTGTCACAATACGGTAATAGAAATGATTGCCTAAGGATCCTTCGGGGATTCCATTAGGGCCATCATGCTTCAGTCTGGTTTCCTCCAACTCTTCGATTTTATTAATCTCGCCTTCCAGCCACTGCTGAATGCGGAAGCGTGCTGTTTTCAGCCGCGCTGCAAGGCCGCCATAACGAAGCTCGATTATTTCCCAGCCAAACGGCTTATTCAATGAAAACCATATGGATCTGTGTAAAGCATGCAAGGTTTCCGCTATATTTATCAGCTTTTGGATAGTTTCTGAAAGACCAGCCATAGCAGACTTATCTCCCTGATCATAGGCTGACTTTACCTGGATTCCGATTTCTGACTTCAGACTCAGCAAGACAGCAAGCTGTTCATAAAATCCAAATATTTCTGATGCCCCTGGATTTCTATCTTTTGCTGCTTTAAGCATAGGTACAAGATTTTTGTAGTGTTCATTCATTTCCAGCCCCTTGATGTTTTCATCGAATAGTCCAATTAATACATCCTGCCATAATAAAAATTTTGAAGCGTTTGAAGAGTAAAGATTATTTGCCATGACACCTGGCGTTTCATCAAGACTGTTTAATAGAAGGAAATCATCTAAATAACAGCCCGTACAAAATAGAAAACGTTCTCTGATCCGCTCCATATCAACTGTTTTTTTGTAGGTATGTTCAGCAAAAAGCTGCATGACTGGCAATGCTGCTGTAAGTGGGGTTTCCGCACCATTGTCACCCCATAATGTTGTAAAGATTTCTTGAATCCCTTCCTTTTTGCAGGCTGATAAAGCCGATTCTGTTGTTTTAAAAGCCCTGCCGTAATTGGGAGCGATTCCATTCCAAGTCCATGCACCGCCAGCAAACACCGTATTCCTTCCCAGCTCTGTATGCTTTTTAATGAAGCTTCTGTAAAACTCTTCATCATCATGATAGTAATCCCAATAAACCAGTTGAACATTGGCAGGGATGGACTTGGCTGCTTCTTCGGGAATGCATGCGGCAGGATCATAATATTCTCCATCCTTAGAGCCTAAGCGAAAGTACATATCACTCCAGATCATAGGGCTCAAGCCTAGACGATCTGCGATTGAAACTACTTCCTGCAGGTGCTGGTTCATAATATCAAAACGATTCTTATACCCATTTTGTTTTAAAAAATGGCCCAGACCAAGCTGATGCGCCTCATCCATTCCTACATGGATCCGCTTGGACTTAAATGGACGTGAAGCTGCAGCCATCATACTTTCGATAAATTGATAGGTCTTAGGATTACCAGCCAGTATAATATCATTAGTATCCCTGATTTCCTGTGCATAGCCCCATTTTAAAGCCATTGCCAAATGCCCGAGAGTTTGAATGCAGGGTATCATTTCAATTCCAAATATATCCGCATATTCATCACAATGCCGCAGCTCTTCCTCCGTATATCTGCCTCGCATATAACCAAAATAAGGATAATCAGGGACCTCGTAGGTATCCTCGGTATAAAGCATTGCGACATTCAGCCCCATAATTGCCATAAGCTTTAACAGTTTTTGTACTTCTTCAACCTTTAAAACTGCGTTTCGGGATACATCCAGCATGACCCCGCTGGTTTGAAATTGCGGCTGCTCTGAAAGACTGAATTCACCATTCTTCTGATATTGCTCTATCCAAAGCCCGATGGCCCGAAAGAAATGAATTTTTTCCTGAAAGCATATTTCACCTTTCCCGCCATTATTGCTGAAGGTAATCGGACCAACCCTTTGTTTAACTTCAATAGGATATCCATCATTATGTAATTGAATATCCAGCTGATCAGCCAAAGATTCCAGGCCTGCTATTATTGCAACTGTGTCTCCTGTCAAATTAATTTGCATACAGACAACACCTCTTTTCTTATTAAGGTAACCCTCTAAACAAAAAAGGATTTGGCTAAATAACAAGAATAAAAGACCAAGACCTCACTCTATTAAACCAGTAATGGATTCCGGCCGAATTCTGGTACTCTCACTCGAAAGGCTTTCGCTGCCTCTTTAGATTAGTATCGTATTAATGCCGTCAAGGTAGTAGAATTCTTATCCAATAACTTGTTAAATTCTCCAGCTGCATGATCGGCCTCAATGACTTTTGATATGAAGGGTTGAACATTAATGCGCCTTTCATGGACTAATCTGATGTATTCCCCTATATTCCTTCCTTCCGTCCAGCGAACATATTCATAAGGATAATCAATTGCCTCCTGTTCATAGACTGCATCATATCTCCCCGGTCCACCCGCTCTGGATATCAGCAGCTGTGCTTCTTTTGCAAACATTAAGCTTCTCGGGAAATCCGGTTCGATATCTCCTACAATGACCGCTTTCCCTTTAACACGTATCCATTTCAGGCATTCATGAGTAAGTGGAGAATGTTTTCCCCCCGTACATAATAGGACGGCATCAGCTCCCCGGCCATCTGTTTCAGCCTGTATCGCTTCTTCCATTTCCTCAGCTGATGGATATGCTTTGATATTTTCCTGCTGCAGCATTTCGACCCGGCTTTCCTGCAGATCATACGCAATGACATTATATGCTGCTGCATGTGCAATTTGAGCAATCAACTGACCAAGTACACCTAACCCGACGATTACGGCCGTCTCTCCAAATTGGAGTCCGGCGATTCTGAGTGCATGAATTGCAATCGCACCTAAACCGCCTAACGCTGCTTCTTTAGGATCGACTGTTTCCGGCACCAAGGCACAAAGGGTTTTCGGAACGAGCAGATACTCATCATGATGAACATAGGGCGCGCCATAGCAGGCTACCAAATCTCCTTTTTTCATACTGGTAATCTCTTCTCCACACTCGACTACTTCTCCGACTGCGCTATAGCCAAGGTGAACTTGTTTATCTTCACTATTAGATAGTATCGTCAGTTCGGTGCCGGGTGAAATGACGGAATATAATGTTTTAATCAGCACATAAGACGGTTTTGCCTCAATACTTGGCACTGCTTCATCAATAATTTCCACTTGCTTGTTGCGTGCTACGATCCTCTTCATCCGGGACAGCCTCCCCAATTATTCTCTCAGCCATTTAGATAGATTTGCTTTAACGAATTCGTCATCATGCAAATGCGGATAGCTGGCATATATACGATCCAGTTCTTCTGCCTGGCCTGGACTTAATACTTCTCGTTCAGACAAACACCAGTTTCCTTTCAATAACCCTTGCCTGGATAATATCTCGTTTATTCCTGCAATGCTTCCTTTAAATCTGTTCTTAGCATCAAAAATTGCTGCATTGGCTTCTGTTATCTGTTGTCCCAAGGTGAGCAGTTCCTTGGGTATCATGGACTCTGTCTGTGTTTTTTTTACTTGTTCATATATTTCAACTGCCTGTTTTGTCCAGACAGACCAATGTCCAAGCAAGCCGCCGACAATTTGCTTCTGAACCTTCTGCCCTTCTACATTAAATTCATAATTGGCTGTGAGATCATTTACGATATTATCATCATTTCCTGTATATAAAGCGATTTCCTTGTTGCGGGCAGAATGGCAAACCGCCCGGACTACATCAATTGAACAATACCGATCAAAAGGTGCAATTTTTATCGCAAAAACATTAGAAAGGGAGGCGAAGCGCTCCCAAAAATTAAATGAAAACACCCTTCCTCCTACAGCCGGCTGTAAATAAAAACCGAATAAGGGGATGATTTCCCCGACTCTTTCAGCCCGCTCCAGCAGTTCGTCCTCAGACAAATGATCCAGCCCGCCCATACTTAAGAGACCTAAATCATAGCCTATCGATTTACTGTACTTTGCTTCGTTAATCGCTTCTTCTGTCTCTCCGCAAATACCCGCCACCTTTATAAAATCATCGGGCACATTGGCCCGCTTTGTTTCTTCCAGGGCTATGGCAAGCACTTTTTCATAGAGGCCAAACCTTGAATCGCGAATTTCGAACTGAGTGGTATGGACCCCGACGGCTATTCCTCCCACTCCGGCATCAATATAATAGCGGGTTAAGGCCCTCTGGCTAACTTCATCCAGCTGTCTGTTTTCTGTTAAAGCAAGTGGATGAGCCGGAATCATTGTTCCTGAATAAAGCTTTCTTTTAACAGCTTCCTTCAGCATTAAAAAGCACCTTCTCTTTCTTGAAAATGAGTCGGTTTGTTGATGGTATGACCTCCTTTAACCACCCAGTCTGCAATCAGATCAATCATCTGCTGGACGGTTACCTTAGGATAGCCGAATAATTTATGAGCATTTGAAGCATTATTCAGTAAGGCAGTCGGACTTTCCGAGTGAATGAATGAAGGTTCCTTGCCCATCCGTTTACCAAACTCCTTTGCCAGCCATTTTATTGATAAAGTTTCCGGTCCGGTGGCATTTACTATTTTAGGAGGATGATTTGTATGCAATAACGAGCGTATGGCATATTCATTTGCATCCCCCTGCCAAATGACATTTACATTCCCCATGGTCAGATCGATTTGCTTTTCTTGATAAACCTGCTTTGCAATTTCAAGAAGCACACCATAGCGAAGATCAATGCTATAATTCAATCGAAAAATCACCATCGGAGTATCATACTTCTTTGAGAAATACGTAAGAATCCTTTCTCTGCCCAGACATGACTGTGCATACTCGCCTACCGGGTTTGGCGGGATATCCTCTGTACAATCATTGCTTGCAACGTTCGTGAATGGATACACATTACCTGTTGAGAAAGAAACAATGCGTGAGTCTTTGAATTTTTCAGCAACTCTTCCAGGGAGATAAGCGTTCATTGCCCATGTATAATGCTCATTGCCGACAGTTCCAAACTTGGTTCCCGCCATATAGATTATATTTTTGGCATATGGAAGGCTGCTGAGATCGTCTTCCTTTAAAAGGTCTGCCCTGATTGTCTCAATGCCCAAGCTCTCTAATTCTTCCTGTAAACCTTTTTCGGAAAATCTTGCAACCCCAATTACTTTTTTCTCAATACCAGATTGGTCTACTGCTCTTTTTGCCATCTTTGCCAGCGTTGGCCCCATCTTACCGCTAACACCCAAAATCATGATGTCTCCATCAACCTGCTCTATATCTTTGACTAACTGTTTACTTGGTTCAGTCATAAAATCCTCTAATTCTTCGATTGTTCGCATTTTTCCAATGCCTCCTATTTTTACAGATAATTTAGAATTATTTTAATTCTATAGAGGGCTTTAATAAAAGACAAGTCACTTAAAGGTCTTTTAATGAACGCTAGCCCTCTAAATAATTTGACAATTACAAAAATTAAACCTAATCTAGTATTATCATAATTAAAGACATTTCTTTATAAAGTCTTTTAATGGAGTGAAAAATATGAAAAACAGCCATTTTATTGATTACGGGACGGAAATTATCATTGGCATTGTAGGTCCCGATGCCTTAAAGAAGGAAATGTTAAAAGCATTGGAAGCTTTCCCGAATTTCAAGCCGGTCTTTCTCGAAGCAACATCTTCAACGATTGAACAAGGAATATTGTCTTCACTGATTTCGCAAGTGGAAGTCCTGCTTTTCACCGAGTTTCCATGCTACTCTAAAGCTAAGCAGCTTGTAAATTTTCCGATTCCGGCTCAATATGTACCGCTTATGGGAACAGGTCTTTACCGCTCTTTATTCCTAATTAAGACGCATAATGAATTTAATCACTTTTCTATTGATACCGTAGAAGAAAAATATATCCAAAGAATCCTCTTTGAATTAAAAGCAGACAAATATGAATGGAAATCTTATTTGCCTGATTATGATCAGCCTGATTCAATTGAATCAATTATTGCTTTTCACCAAGAAAACCATGAAAAATTCGACTCCATTGCAATTACCGGTATTCTTGAAGTTTCCCTGCAGCTCACTCTACTGAAAGTTCCCAACGAGTGGGTGACACCAACCTATCAAGATTTAATGGTTTCACTTGAAAGGGCATTGCTGGCAACGGAAGCAAGGAAAAATAAAGAATCTCAAATAGTGTTCGGTATCATCGACATTGATAAGTTTGATAAAGCTACAGAGAAATATACGACAGAACATGAGGTGCAATTATTTAAGCTGAAGTTCCAGCAAATCATGTTGAATTATACAAAACTCCTGGATGGACATTTAATCAATTCAGGAGGAGAGGAATTTTCATTCATCACAACGCGCGGTATCTTTGAGAGAGAAACACGCGGGTATAAATATATACCGCTGCTTAATTCAGTCAAGAGCCAGCTTGGAGTTACAATCAGCATAGGAGTCGGTTTTGGCCGTTCCGCAGCGGAAGCAGGCAATCATGCCAGGCTTGCACTGCGCCAATCAAAAGAATTGAATGGGAACGTCTGCTATATAGTCCGTGAAGATCAAAGTGTCATTGGCCCGGTTGATATAATCACAGACACTCAATATGAAAAATATGACCTTTCCATTACTGATGCCGAATTGCTTGAAAAAGCTGAAAAAGCCGGAATGTCAGCAGCATATATGACTAAACTGATGGCTCGTGTAGCACGGCACAAGAAATACGATTACACAGCACAGGAATTGGCCGATACGCTAAATATCACTATCCGAAGCGCTCACCGGATTCTGCTAAAATGGATGGATGCCAACCTGGTAGATATTGCTGGAGAAGAAAAAATCACTTATAAAGGAAGGCCAAGACGCATTTATTCCCTCAGCTTCATTATCGATGAGCATCAGAAAGAAAACTGGTAAAAGAGTTACAAAAGGAGGAAGCTGCATATTTATCGCTGCTGAATCCTTTTCCTACCCCAGATCCTTTTACAGAAAAATCTTCATTCCTGTCTCCCTGCTCTTATTCGCTGCTTCGATAAAACGGATAATTTCAAGGGTTTCTTCCAAAGGGACAGCTGTTTTTCCAGTAGAGAAGAAATGAATAATATGCTCCAAAAGACTTGCATAGAAAGGCTTTGCAGATGAATCAATCAAGATATATTCACTTCCTTGCTCATGGTGTATAACCGCTCCAAATGTGTAATTGCCCCTTCTATTTCCCCTAACCGTACCGATTCTTTCATTTTCCCATTGGGCCGCAATCAGATCATGATCTCTATTGCTTACAGCTGTAACATGATGCATACCTCTCCCTAAAATGGCATAAAGCATTTCAATGGCATGGATTCCGTACCAGAAGTACCCTGGCTGAGTCACAGCCATTTCCATGGGGCCAAAGCAGTCTGCCCCGGTGATTTTACTTTTTTCCAAAGCAGCCAGGGACTTCTGCAGCGCATCAGCAAAACGCAATGCAGAAGCACTCATAATTGGAGCCTGATTCTGCTCTGCTATCTCTATCATTCTGGCTGCATCCGCTGCACTTAAACAAAATGGCTTATCAATGAAAAGCGGCTTATGAAAAGGAGCAAGTCTTCTCACCTGCTCTAAATGAGCCCTTCCATCTACAGACTCAACCAATATGGCATCGCACTTTTCTGCCACCTCTTCAATAGTTTTAACTATCTCTACATCATAAGCTGCAACTTCCTTTGTAATCCCTTCTATACGAGATGAACTTAAGTCAAAGTCCGGTGATCCGACCGGGCTGGCTATGACCACTTTAGCCCCTCCAACATGAAATGGGTCCGTAGGGTCATTCAGCAGTCTTGTGAATATAGCAGCATGGGAAGTATCCAGTCCGATCATACCTATGTTAAGTGTGGCCATATAGTCTATTCCTCCAGGTTTGAAGACTTATTTTAACCCTGATAACTGGATGCCCTCTGTAAAATATTTCTGGAAGAAAAGGAATATCAGAAAGGTTGGAATAAAGGATATTGTAGCTCCTGCCATTTCAATCCCGAAATTTCCTTCTTTGTTTAAAGTTGAGGCGAGCCCTACTGTAATAGGGTACATTTTTTCATTTGTCATATAAATCAATGGCTGAAAAAGATCATTCCAGTTGCTTACAAAAGCAAAAGTCCCTACAGTTGCAATTGCCGGGAATGCCAATGGCATATAAACCTTGCGGAATACCTGAAGATCATTGGCCCCATCCATCCGGGCTGCCTCATCAAGTTCCATAGGAATTCCCTGCATAAATTGACGGACCAGAAAAACTCCCATGATCGCCCACAATTCCGGAACAATTAATGCTTGATATTCATTTATCCAGCCAAACTTAGAGAACATGATGAATTTCGGAATGATTAATAATTGGGATGGAATCATAATGACCGCCATGAACGTCCAGAATATAACTTCCCTTCCAATGAATTGCTTTCTGGCAAAAATATAACCCAGTATCCCGGCAAAGAACATTTGAGAAAAAACTGGTATTACCGTCACAATAATAGAGTTTATGATCCAGCGAAGAAAATTGTCATTCCTGAACAGGTAGGCAAAGTTGCTCCATGAAGGATCTGTCGGGATCCAAAACAAGGGATCCAAAGCAGCGAAAGTTGTTACTTTAAATGAACTCAAGACCATGATTAAAAAAGGAAGCAGGAAACAAAAAGCCAGAAAGAATGTCAATAAATACTTCAGTGTCTTTTTTCCCAAAACGGATTCATCCCCCTTACTGCCACACTGCTGTTAATAAATGCTTTGATCATTACCAAAATATTTCCTCTGAATAAGCGATATAATTAAGATGATGATAAATAGTACATAAGATAATACCGCCGCATAGCTGAAGTTCAAATTTGTAAAGCCGATCGAATATAGGTAATAAACGATTGTACTGGTTGAGAAATTCGGTCCCCCATTCGTTAACAAAAATGCAGAGTCAAAGATTTGGAAGGAACCAATCGTTGTAATGATCAGCACATAAAAATGGATTGGTTTCAACAATGGGAATGTAATCATCCAAAATGATTTCAGAGCAGAAGCTCCATCAATTTTTGCTGCTTCATACATATCTTTAGGTATTGACTGCAGCCCGGCAAAATAATAAATCATGGTGCTTCCAGATACTTTGAAAATGCTTAAACCAGCTAATACAATGAGAGCCTGTGAAGAATCAGAAAGAAATAATTGGGTATCTACACCAAAAAAACCAAGCAAATAATTAATAAAGCCGGAATCTGTCCCTGAAAAAAGCCATTCCCAAATGCCAGCCACAACAACGAATGAAGTGACGACCGGAAGGAAGAAAATACCTTTAAAAAATTTTGTGAACCTGACCCCGGATTTCAGAACGAGTGCAAGGATCAGTCCTAACGCCATTGTTGGCGCAATATAATAAAATGAAAATAAAACTGTATTCCATATGGATTTCCATGCTATTTTGTCCTGGAATAACTGCTTCCAATTTTGCAGCCCTACAAATTCAGAAGTACCGATTATACGGTAATTCAGGAAAGTCAAAATAAAGCTGTAAACAAACGGGAAAACCTGAAAGATAAGAAAATGGATGAGGATGGGTACGAGAATAATATAAACAAGAGCATTCTTCCTCCATTCATCCTTTATTCTTTTTACCAGAGGCTTCTTGGCTATGATTGGCATCTTGCTATCATTTGCTAAGATCTTTTCCAAGGAATCACCTAATTTCAATTTTTAATAGGCAGACAGCTGAGGTCATGAGAATAATTGCCCAATTCATGGAACTATGCTATTAAGCAATAGAGAGCTTTATCCGCAATGGAATAAAACCCTCTATGCTATGACTATAATTCTACGGCTTAGCCAGTTCTGCTTCGATCTGCTCAGCCGCTGCGTCTGCTGCTTCCTGAGGAGTCTTCTCTCCTGCCATCATTGATTGCACCTCTGCCTGGATAAATGGCATGATTGCCCGGCCTTTTGGGTGGATGACTCCCGGGAGCGCATATTGGGTATATCCGGATAACTGGTTCATATATTCGTTAGAATCAAAGATATCTTTTGCTTCTTCCTGAGTTGGGATGTACTGGGTTACAGTGTTGAATATCCGCTGATTATCTGCATTCGTGACAGCTTTTACAAATTCCGCTGCCGCATCAGGATTATCACTGTTAGATGGCACTGTGAACATTCCTGTAGTTCCGTAGGTTAATTGCTCTTCATTTTTTAAAGGAGGCGCAATAGCAAAATCGAATTTTCCCTCTTTTTGAAGCATGGTAATATCAATTCCGGATCCAAGAATCGCCAGTATTTTCCCGCCGAACCACAGTTCATTGTGGTTGCTTGCTGTTACTGAGTCTTCAGGAATATATTTATTCTTATACATATTGTTTACCATTTCGAAGGCTTTGACACTCTTATCGCTATTGATAAGTACTTTGTTATCTTCAGTCACAACATCTCCGCCAGCCTGCCAGATCCATGGATAGATCGTACCATTCATGGAACCTCCGCCAGCATAAGACAATGCATAGAAATCTTTTGCTTTTGCCTTAGCAGCCCAATCTTCAAACTCATCCCATGTTGCCGGAAGCTTGGATGGGTCTTCCCCAATCGCCTTAACAACATCCAGGTTATAGAAGAATGTATAAGCTTCTTGTAAAATTGGGAGCCCATATTTTTTATCCTTCCATGTTGTTGATACCAAGGAAGACTCAACAAATCCTTCTAGGTCACTATCTTCCAAATAAGGATCCAATTCTAACAGCATTCCTGCATCAGCATATTGCGGCATTTGGTCAGGAATGGCATAGAACACATCCGGTCCATTATTGGCTGCTAATGCTGTAAGGACTTTTTGGTCACGGTTAGACCAGGGGATCGTCTCAATATTCACTTTTACATCAGGAAAGTCTTTATTGTAATTTGCAACGATTTCTTTCCACATTTCTTCTTCTTTCTTGGCATCACCTGTATAAGGATGAACCCAGACAGTGATCTCTCCGCCTAATTTGCCGTCAGATTTTTCATCAGATGTTGTTCCAGTTTCATTATTGCACCCTGCCATTACCAGGCAGAATGTCATCAAAAGAGCCAAAAACCATATTTTTTTCTTTTTCATTTAAAAATACCCCCCGATTATTGGATTGAAAAGCTATCACCTTTTTCAACTTTAATCCAAATCTGTTTCTGATCCCTCCTTGAAATTGCTTTATGAGCCATGAAAGCGGTAACAATGAATCAAATAAACTTATTAAATCCATTTTATTTTTTTCTTAATATTGTGACAAGTCTATAAAAGGTCTTTAATTCTAAATTATCAAAAAACTTATTTGCCTGCTTGTTCCCTCTTATGTACTTATCTAAATTCAAGCCCCTGTTACCAAAACCGTGTTATAATACATACAATAAATTTCTACTTTATGTAAATTTTTCTCAATATTTGTAACTGAAAGGGAATGGGGGAAACTTCTTGGGTGGTTGGGAAAAGTTCAATCTCTTTTCAATTTGGATGCTAAAGGCAGCCTACTTAAATATCCTTTGGATCGGCTTTACTTTTTTAGGTTTGGGCCTATTTGGTTTGTTTCCATCCACTGGTGCCATGTTTGCCATTACACGTAAATGGCTGCAGAAAGAGCCGATGGAAAAGATTTTTTCTGCGTTTTGGAATACTTATAAAAAAGAATTTTTCACCCTTAATAAATTTGGCTTGTTTTTTATTGTAATTGGCTATATTTTAGTTTATGACTTTTTATTCTTACACTTAAATGGCATTAACCTGCAATTATTACTACCGCTAATTATCTGCGCGGCTCTTTCTTATACTATGACACTTCTCTACTTCTTCCCTGTTTACAATCAATTTGATTTAAAGTTTTTTCAGTATATCAAGCAATCATTCCTCATCGGGGCAACATGTATAGTTGAAACAGTACTTTTATTCGTTACAGTGATGGGGGTTATCGTAACAGTGAGGTTAATACCAGGCATCATTCCTTTATTTCCCGGAAGCGTACTGGCATTATTAATAACCTGGTGCAGCAATCGAGCCCTGCGGAAAATAGCAGCCCGCAAAAATATGATTAACAGTCCCTCATCTTAGGAGTGCCAAACGATTGGCACTCCTTTTATAAAAGAATTTTAAAAATCCGAGGATTTAAAGACCCATTATAGTCTTGAAAAATCACTTTTTTCTTTTAGACTTTAGTATAAATTCCACTGATTCGCCGAGTGCGGTTAAAGTTATACTCTATTCTTCTTCAGAGTATCGTGGATTCCCTGCCAAGGAGGTTAATAGATGGATTTCAGTAAGCTTTATTATTATAAGCCCCTCCCAAAACTGTCTGCCGAAGTAGTGAAAAGTGATGTTATTGTATATGGTGCAACTCCTTCCGGCATTACAGCAGCTATACAAGCAAAAAAGATGGGCGCCTCAGTGGTGATTGCTGAATTCGGACAGCATATTGGAGGGATTACTGCAAGTGGACTGGGTGCTTCTGATTGTGGGGCAAAGGAAGCGATTGGAGGATTATCAAGGGAGTTTTTCCGTGAGTTGGGGAATTACTACAACACTGATGAACAATGGACCTTCGAACCACAGGCAGCTAAATCTGTATTTGAAGATTGGATAAATAAATACAAAATTGAGGTATTTTACAACCAGCATTTAGAGGCAGTAAAAATTATAGGCAAAAGAATTACTGAAGCTATCATGGAGGACGGGACTGTATACAAAGGAAGTTATTTCATAGATGCCAGCTACGAAGGCGACCTGATGGCTAAATCTAATGTTTCTTACTTTGTAGGAAGAGAGTCAAACGCCACTTACAAAGAAACATATAATGGGATCCAATTCGGCCACCCGCATCATCAATTTGAAAAATGGGTCGATCCATATATCGTTGAAGGTGATCCATCTAGCGGTTTTCTTCAAGGAATCACAGAAAACAATCCTGACACTATAGGATATCAAGGACAAGGCGACCATCGGATACAGGCTTACAATTTCCGTATCTGCCTGACAAAAAACAGGAAAAACCTAATTCCATTTCCAAAACCGCCTTCATACAGCAGGGATCGTTTCAAGCTATTGCTGCGTTATATAAAGGCAGGGGTATGGGATGCCATGAATCTGCATACTATGCTCCCAAACGAAAAAACAGACTTGAATAACTATGGAGGATTCTCCACTGATAATATTGGCCGGAATTATGAATGGCCTGAAGGAAGCTATGATACCCGGGAAAAAATATTTCAGGATCATTTTGTATATAATCTTGGCATGCTGTACTTTTTGGCTAATGATGATGAGGTTCCTCAAGGCATAAAAGATGAAGTAAGGAAATGGGGACTGGCCCGTGACGAATTTACAGATACCGGTAACTGGCCACATCAGCTTTACATCCGGGAAGCAAGAAGAATGATATCAGACTATATAATGACTGACCATAATTGCCTGGGCGAAGCCTTGGTGACAGATTCAATCGGCCTTGCCTCCTATCAGATGGACTCGCACCATTGCAGACGAATGGTCATAGACGGCAGAGTTTACAATGAAGGTGATGTGGAAATTCCGATTTCCCCCTACCCAATCTCATATCGTTCAATCCTTCCGAAATCAAAGGAATGTACAAATTTACTTGTTCCTGTTTGTTTATCCAGTTCCCATATTGCCTATGGATCAATCAGGATGGAGCCAGTCTTCATGATACTCGGGCAATCTGCCGGCGCAGCTGCAGCTCTAGCTCTGCGAATGGGTTCAGCGGTTCAAGCAGTTCCATATGAACTCTTAAAAGAGGAGCTTGTCAAATATGGGCAGGTTCTTGAGTGGGATGAGACAATCGAGGATGACCCAGTCCAACGTATGGAATCGACATTTGGTAAAGAATAAAAGTTGACAAAGGCCACCATTTTTTATGGTGGCCTATTATGATTTTTATTAGCAATCCGCTGAAAGAGCCCCCAATTTTAGACGTTTTAAAGACAAGGCACTTTATATATCCTTATATTAATTCAGAATTTTCTAAACTCTATCTGTATTAACTTCTATTTAATATCCAAAAATTGGAGGTGAACACTTATAAAGCTTACTCTTGAGGATCAAGAGATTCTTTATCTTGTATCTATATAAAGATTATAGGAGGGTACTCCCCAATGAAGTATTTGAATAAAAATTTCTTGTGTATTTTGCTTACTATTCTATTATTTTTAACTTCTCTCTCCATTACTCCCCTTCCAATTTCTGCTGATGATGGAATAGGCAAGGAGCTCTTGGTTCCAAATGGTGATTTTGAAACCGCATCTTCCTCCACATCAGTGATTCCATCATGGGATTATTGGACTGGCGGATATCGTTCGGGTATGTCGGTATCAAAGGAAGTCGTAAATACAGGCAATCAAAGTCTGTCAGTGCAAAACACTGGAGTAGTTGGTTTGTTCAGCCAGGAAATATCAATAAAAGAAGGAAGTAAATATCAACTTTCTGCAAAGATTTATGTTGAAGAATTAAAAGGAAGGCCAGGAATTTGGCTTCGCTGGATAAATGAGCAAGGAAAGATTATGTCTGACACCCCGCAATATTTCGATATCAGCTCTTTTAACGAATGGAAAAGTGTTGATATTAAAGCGACAGCCCCAGCTGGTGCCAAAGCTTTAAAGATTTTTATCTATCAAGCCTCGACAGCTAAAATGAAAGGGTATTATGATGATATTAAACTATTCGAATTAGAATCAGACGTACTGGAATTTCCAATAAAATATGGAGAAACCATTAATCACGGTCCGGCTGCGCTTGCTGCAAAGTCACAAGGCGTAGCCATTGGTGAGGGTGAATTATATTACGCTACTAACGGCTCACCTTCAACCTTCTATGCTGCAAACGCTCTTACCGGCAAAAAGATATTCTCTCAAAGCCTGCCCGGGAATGATGTCATATGGGGGATGGTTATCGGTTCGGATGGCAATGTTTATTTTGCCGGTACTCAAAATGGCATCCTTTACAGATACTTGGTTAAAGAGCAGCGGATTGAACAACTGGGAAAAAACCCTTCTGACAATTGGGTCTGGCAGCTGGAAGCTTCGCACGATGGGGTCATCTATGGTGCAACATATCCAAATGCAAAGGTTTTTAAGTTTGATATAGCCAGTGGTGAATTCACTGACTTAGGTACGTTTTATGACGGGCAGCAATATGCAAGAGGGCTCGGAATAACTAATGAAAATCTATATGTTGGAACAGGCACCACTGCCTACCTTATGAAAATGAACTTGGAAACAGGAGAGAGAACTGAAATCACCACACCGATTACCGGCACCTCTACCCAAATATCAAATATATGGGAATATGGCAGCAATATTTTTGTTGCCTACGGAACATCTATGGTCACTATAGATAAAACAACTGGAGAAGTTAAAAAAACTATGGGCTGGCAGGATGAAAATGCATTTGACGGTTTAATATCCCCTCCCTCTCCATATAACGAAAATTTAATTTATTATATTAACAAAAACACACAGCAGTTATGGACATATGATATGAGAACGCATGAAACATCAAAAGTGGAACCTGCCATACAGCTGCCAGCTTCTCCTGCTAAAGCAATCCGCTGGATTAAGGATGAGAACGGCAAAGACGTGCTGGCAATTCTTCATCACCAGATTGAATATTCCCTCTTTGATCCTGCAGAGAAAACGCTTGAAGTAAAATATCCTGAAGTGGATATGCAAGGCTTGCTGATGCAAAGCCTGGAAATTGGGGAGGACCAGAGGATATACATGGGTGGCTATCAAGGTTCCTTTGGCATTTTTGATACATCTATAGATAAATTCACGCTACATGAACGTGACCCTCACCAAATTGAAGGAATAGGCTTTCTGAATGGCGATGTCTATTTGGGAACGTATGGCGGTGCCAGAATCTTTAAATTTGACCCTGACTTGCCATTTAAATATTCTAATGGCAGTAATGGGGATAATCCGGAAATGGTTTATGATATGGGTGATGACCAAAGCAGGCCTTTTACTTTTACATCAGGGGATAATAAGCTATTCACAGGAACAATACCTGATTACGGAAAGTTAGGCGGTGCCTTTACTATTTATGATTCTGTCAATCAAGAATGGAAAACAATCCGTAACATTATTAAAAATCAAGCTATTATTGGCTTAGCCTACCAAAATGGGGTCGTGTTTGGCGGATCAACAATATCAGGCGGGTTGGGGATAGAGCCTACTGAGACGACCGCCAAAATGTTCCAATATGATGTGAAAACAGAAAAGCATGAAGTCTTTGAACTTAATGTAGAGGGGCTGGCAAAGCCGGAAATGATTGGCGAGCTATCTATTGGCCCTGACGGGAAAGTCTGGGGAATCGCTTGGGGATTAGATGAAAAAGGTCAATATAACTCTGTTGTATTTGCAATGGACCCCAAAAGCAGAGAAGTTATAAAAAGCACACAACTTTATAAGGGTGAAAACCGTGGAAGCCAATGGCGGCCATTTTTCCTTCGCTGGGATAATAATGGGTATCTTTACACAACAGCTGGCCGCAAGTTAACGGTCATAGACCCTGATACTATGAAAAGCAAACAATTGGTTACAGGAACTGTCCAACTAATGGATGTAGACAATGAAGGAAATATATACTATACGGCAGACCATAATTTATATCAATTGCCTGTTAAATTAGAAAAAGGTGCCTTATCCGCAGAAAATAACGTGATTATTCAAGGAAGTCAGCAGCAGCTGGAGCTATCCGTCACCCTCTCAAATGGAAATGAAATCAATCTCGCCGGTGCGGAGATTAAGTGGTTTACATCCAATCCAGTGGCTGCAACCATTAAAGAAGGAATGGTGCATGCAGCCAATGCAGGAACAGTAGAGATATTTGCAGAGGTCTCCTATAATGGCGAAAAAGTGATCACTAATAAAATTACTATCACAATTCAAGCAACTGCCGAGAGCTTATTCAGTCAAATACTTGGATTAGAAGAAGAAGGTGTTCTTCCACACCCCCTTTCTAAGCAGCTGACAAACTCGTTAAAACAAGCTGACCATCATTACAGGAAAGGAAACTTAAAGCAAGCTATAAAGCATCTTGAAGAATATCGAAAACATCTGAACAAAAGCAGTATAGATGAAGCTGTTAAAAAGATCCTGCACACTAATGCAGATTCTATAGAGCATTCTTTTAAAGGTTAACAAAAAACAGGCGGCCATAAAGCCGGAATGAATCTGACTTTATGGCCGCCCTACAATTTTGAGATCCGGATCCTTCTTTTTTAACCACTATAAACAGCCTCACAAGTCCCTGCCTTCGGTTCATAATAACAATGATTCTTGAACTGGCCGGCAAATGGCTGATCATACCAGGTAGGAGGACAAGGGGCGTAAGGATTAAAATACCAGAGAGCATATTTCCCCGGATGCTGTCTCCAATAATCAAGATTCTGTCTGGCTAATCTTCTCTCCGCTTCTCTTGCCCTT
Organism: Bacillus infantis; assembly: GCF_020171945.1. Taxonomy (GTDB): domain Bacteria; phylum Bacillota; class Bacilli; order Bacillales; family Cytobacillaceae; genus Bacillus_AB; species Bacillus_AB infantis_A. The sequence goes on from NZ_JAIVAP010000019.1 coordinate 61,485, forward strand.
TGATAAAACACATTCCCCTTTTGGACAGCTTCAAAAGAAAAATTCCCGCCCTGCACCTGAAAAATGACATCCCGAACAGATCTCAAATCCTTAAAGTCCAAACAATTGGCTAAAAGACGGTTCACAATTACATTTCCTACATACAGCATCCCCTGCTTGCCTTCCCCTTCTGCCTCTGCCCGCATCATCCTGGCCATCAGGTCCACGTCAGCACTTCGGTAATTCACTCGTGGCATATTTCTCACCTCCATGACAGTGTATGATGGGATGGCCTGTTTGAATGTTAGTGTTTGTGGAATGGGGATGTCCTTTTTATAATCAGTACGAAAAAAGCGAACAGCCGCCAAGAGCTGTCCGCTAAATATTTTATCCCCAAATCTCCTTAGAAATATCTACAATATACTTCAGCTTCGCCCACTGCTCTTCCTCTGTCAGGATATTGCCGTGATGGGTAGAAGCGAATCCGCATTGCGGGCTGATGCATAATTGCTCCAGCGGCAGATATTTTGTGGCTTCTTCAACGCGCGCTTTGATATTTTCTTTGTCTTCCAGAGTGCCATGCTTGGACGTGAATACACCCAGCACCACCAACGGGCCGCCAGTTGGAACAAACTCCAGAGGACCGAAATCGCCGGAACGGTCATCATCATATTCCAGGAAAAATCCGTTTACCTTTTCCTTGGCAAATAATACAGGCGCAATCTTGGCATAGCTGCCTTCGAATGCCCACTTCGAGCGGTAGTTCCCGCGGCAAAGGTGAGTGGTTACAGTCAGATCCTCCGGTTTATCCTCGAGCACACCGTTCACAACTCTTAATGCCAGGCTGATCAATTCCTCACGTGAATAGCCGCTGTCATTGAAAGGAATCTCCGGCGCATTCAGGCCGGTGATGTATACATCATCAAATTGAAGGTAGCGGCAGCCTGCATCATAGAATGCTTGGATGCTATCCTTGTAAGTCTGGATAATATCGTTCGCATATTCTTCAACATCCGGATAAATGTCAAGGTTGCGGATGCCTGCGTTAAACAGCTGGTTCGGGCTCGGGATGGTCTGCTTTGCAACCGCACGGTCACCGACAATTTCTTTAAATTCGATAAAGTCTTTAACATGCGGGTGATCTTGATTGAATGAAATTTTTCCTGTGACCCGGACATCGTATCTTTCCGTTTCTTCCCCTTTGAAGGCAAAGCCATGATCCGGCACATAGCCCTCTACCCCATTCAAATGCTCAAGGAAATCGGTATGCCAGAACCTGCGGCGGAATTCCCCGTCTGTGACAGCCTGAAGGCCGACCTCGATTTGCTTGTCCACAATCTTTTTAATTTCTTCTGTTTCAATCGCATGAAGCTCCTGGGCTGTAATCGTGCCTTCCTGGAATTCCTTCCTGCTCTTATGGATCCTCTCGGGACGCAATAAGCTTCCTACATGATCTGCTCTGAATGGTGCTTTAACAAGTGTTTTAGTCATAGTGAACTCCCTCTCCCCAAAATTCGAAGGCTCTTATCTTTTAAAAAAATGCTGCCCTGGAAGTTGGCTTGTTTTAATTAAAGTAAGTGTAGCACAGGGAAATTCTTATAACGTAACACAATGTCGCTATGCCTTGTTATAGCTTAAAGCTATAACCCGCCAAGCTCTTCTTTTATGCTTTCTTTTAGGTATTGGATATAGATATTTGCAAGCGGGCTGTTTGTCACGTTTTTATGCGTTATATAACCAACATTAATCTTCTCATCCACTTTTAATGGAACGGCAATAATATCCTTGCTGTTTAATTTATGGCTGATGACACCTGTTGAAATAGTATAGCCATCCAAACCAATCAGCAGGTTAAACAAAGTAGCGCGATCCGTCACCCGGATATTCTTCGGCCTTGAAAGGGTGCTGAGTATCTCCTCGGAAAAGTAGAAGGAATTATAGTCTCCCTGCTCATAAGAAAGATATGGATACGGATCCAAATCAGGTAAAGTGACATAATTCTTTTCAGCAAGCGGATTTGTGGAGCTGATAAATATATGGGGATCTGCTTCAAACAGCTCATGAAACTCCAGGCTTCCTTCCCTCAAGAACTTATAAATCACATTTCTATTAAATTCATTCACATACAAAATGCCGATCTCACTGCGCAGATTTTTCACATCATCAATGATTTCATAGGTCTTCGTTTCCCGCAGACTGAATTCATATTCCTCCGGATCATATTCTTTTAACAGGCGGACAAACGCACTGACCGCAAAGGCATAGTGCTGGGCAGAAACAGAAAAATGCTGCTGCGGAGAACGCGCATTCGTATACCGATTCTCCAGAAGCTCCGCCTGCTCAACCACCTGCCTGGCATAGCCAAGAAATTCCGACCCTTCAGGAGTGATCAAAATCCCTTTATTGGAACGCGAAAAAATCGTGATACCTACTTCTTCCTCCAGCTCTTTCAGTGCATTCGAAAGACTGGGCTGGCTGATAAAAAGCCTTTGTGCCGCTTTATTGATCGAGCGGCTTCTGGCTACTTCGATTACGTATTTTAGCTGTTGTAGTGTCATGGTTACTTCCTTTACAAAGAGTTTTTCTGCTTTAAAGATATATTATATGTGGTGCACAATCCTCCATTATGTCCAGCTGGTGTTTCAGAAGATTATAAGGCATTCTACAGCAATAATCCATTGAATCCTTCTTGCGAATAAATACTTCTTACACTGGCCTTGAAGCAAAAAAAAAGAATCCAGCCCTGTCAGCCAGATTCTTATGTATTCTATGCTTCTACCTTATTAAAAAACTGCGGCAGATGTTCTTTGTGGGCTTCAAGCATTTCGTCGACAATCTGCTTTGCAAGCTTGTCAGATGCCACTAAAGGATTGATTGTCAGTGCCAGGACAGCTTTGTCATAATCACCAGTAACAGCAGCCTCTGCAGCGATTCGTTCAAAAGATTTAATCTGCTGGACCAATCCGCGGACCGGCACAGGGAGGTCGCCCATGACAATAGGTCTAGGGCCGTCCTTAGTAATAATGCAGCTTACCTCGACTGCTGAATCATCAGGAATGCTCGCTATTACTCCATTATTCAATGTATTGACAGGCTGGATATCACGTTTGTCATTGAACATAGAAGAAATCAAACGGACAGCTGCATCAGAATAGTATGCTCCTCCCCGTTTCTCAAGCTGCGGCGGCTTAATGTCCAGATTGGGATCCTTGTAAAGTTCAAAAAGGTCATTTTCAAGTTTTTGAACCACTTCTGCACGGGTGCCTTCCATCTCTGAATTTTTCAGGTCCTTCTCAACCATTTCCCTCGTTTTGTAATAATACAAATGATATGGACATGGAAGAACATTTAAGGCTTTAAGAAAAGATGGTTCCCATCCTAGTCCCTGTACATTTTTTACAAAACTGCTGTTCTGCGGATCTGTGAGAAGGTTTATCACTTTTTCTTTCACACTCTCCCCATCCAGGTACACATCAAGACCATATACCATGTGATTCAGTCCCGCAAAATCGATCCGGATCCGGGAATGTTCCACATCAAGCAATTTAGCAATTCCCATTTCCATTCCTATAGGTACATTGCATAGGCCTACTACCTTTTTTATATTAGAATAGCGGAGCACTGCTTCAGTTACCATTCCTGCAGGATTTGTAAAGTTAATCAGCCAGGCATCAGGGCACAGCTCTTCCATATCTCTGCAAATATCTAAAATAACCGGTATTGTCCGCAATCCCTTAAACAATCCTCCAGGACCGTTTGTCTCTTGCCCCAGCACTCCATATTTTAAAGGGATTCTTTCATCCTTTGCCCGTGCATCCAACAAACCTACACGAAATTGTGTTGTTACAAAATCTGCTTCCTTCAAAGCTTCTTTACGATCAAGCGTCAAATGAACTTCAATAGGGAGCCCTGCCTTTTGAACCATTCGTTTAGCGAGATTTCCTACAATCTCAAGCTTCTCTTTCCCGGCTTCTACGTCAACCAGCCAGAGCTCACTTACCGGCAATTCATTATACCTCTTAATAAAACCTTCAACTAACTCAGGGGTATAACTTGATCCCCCGCCAATGGTAGCGATTTTTAAACCTTTTTTCATGCATTCACACCTCCGGATAAGTTTACGTGCTCATACAAGTCTACAAATTCGCCTGCCATGTCTTTTATTGTAATAGCATTCATAAGATGGTCCTGAGCATGCACCATTAACAAAGTAATCTCTGTACTTTCTCCTCTCACTTCTCTTTGGATCAAAGATGTTTGGATTAGATGCGCGCTATTTAACTCATTAGCAGCTTCCTCTATTTTTTTTCTTGCACCAGCAATGTCCCCGCTCTTGGCAGCAGCAATTGCTTCCATAGCAGAGCTTTTGCCATTGCCGCCATGAAGGATGATCTGAAAGATTGTCTCTTCGATGCTAGCCATAAAGAAAACATCACTTCCTTCTAAGATTTTTATAAAAAAGAGTCATACTACCTTTTCATGCGCATGAAGAACTATATGAAACTATCCCTTTTGACCGTTGATCAGATCAATAGCTGCCTTTAAGACTTCCGGACCATTGCACATTCCATAATGAACAGGGTTGATAGAATCTACAGGTATATTTTTTTCCTCGCATAGCTTTTTCATTTGAGGCATCAAATAGCGCACCTGCGGACCAAGGAGCAACACATCTGCGCTGTCAATATGCCGTTTAACTGCATCTGCCCCTTCCGCCCAAATCTTAGCCTCAATGCCCTGGCTTTTAGCTGCTGTTTCCATTTTAGTCACCAATAAGCTTGTAGACATTCCTGCTGCGCAGCATAACAAAATATTCATCCTCTTATTCCTCCCTAATTTGTTCTCTTAGTGATAATTGTTTATTGTTAGAATATTACAAAAAATAAGATGGGATTATCTTGCAAAAAAATCATCTAAACAGGCTCCGAACTATACAGCCCAGGAACCTGTTCAGCCCTTTCAAACCACGGACTTAATCGAAACCTCCCTAAAGGTTATAAGATCAATGCCTCTTTCAGCAATGGCCTCCTGGACAGCAGGGTCGGTTAATATGGTTAGTTCTCTGACACGCTGTAAAGCATATGAACTGCCAGCATAGACCTGTTCATCAACAAAAGCGGGATGTGTCATTAACTCTGCAGTTTCATATGGAAGGGCTTTATCCAGCAGTCCGATTAAATACTCAGTCGTCAGCTGATCTCCATAAAATTCATGATTAAAATATTGGACAGGCTGCAATGGATTTGGATCTGAACTTACTTTTCTAATCGGCAATTGGTTTTCCCTTGCTATCTTTTCTACAGCGGGATACACATTGGGAAGTGAATGCACATGATGATGGCTGTCAATATGAGTGGGTATTATGTTAAAAGAAATGAACTTTTCAAATTGGCTTCTTAATTCAAGTTCAATTTCCTCTGCCTTTCCGAGCTCCTTTATTTCAGATATCCTGTTAAACTCCCCTTTACTGTTTACAAGCGATGCCGCTTCATTGCTTACAGGCCTTCCGCAGGTCAACACGAAATGGATACCCACTCCCAGTCCAGGGTTTTTCTTCGCCAGGTCGGCAGCGTGTTGTGCTCCAGGCATATTTGCCATTAATGTAGTCGAAGTAACAACACCATTTTGATGGGCTTCAATAATTCCCAGATTAACTCCTTTAGAGTAGCCAAAATCATCGGCATTGATGATTAACTTAGTCATTCATTCATTCAGCTCCTTACATGTTTGCAACTTTTTTATTGGCATCGACGGGAGGCTGAAAACCGCCTTCTTCAACGAGCTTTTGTTTATCCCAGATGCGGAAGAATGGATAATAGATGGTAAACGCTAAGGCAAAGTTTATTAGTTGCAGGACAGCTCCTGACATCTTTCCTCCTGCTGCCAAATATCCCCCGATAATGGGAGGCATTGTCCATGGAACCGCAATTCCTGCCGGTTTTGCGACCAAACCTGTGCTCATGCCAATATAGGTGGTTAAGACCATTACAAGCGGTGTAAGTATAAATGGAACGATCAAAATAGGGTTCATCACTATCGGCATTCCAAATACAACAGGTTCGTTAATATTGAACAGTCCCGGCCCGATAGCTAAACGGCCCAGTTGCTTCATCTGTTTGCTCCGTGCCCTCAAAATCATCGCAAGCACCAATGCTAAAGTTGCGCCGCTTCCTCCTATATATACAAAGATATCGAAAAATTGCTGTGTGAATATATTTGGCAAAGTTTCGCCTCCCTGGAACGCCAGGCGGTTTGCATCCATTGCTGACAGCCAAATTGGCCCCATTACCCCTCCAACAATGGAAGCTCCATGTAATCCACATGACCATAAAAGCTGTACAAGAAATACTGCAACCAGGCTGCCAATCAAACTTCCGCCCAGAATGCCAAGTGGTTTTCCCAGCACTTCGCCAATGATATTATGCAAGCTCTGAAAATCGGTCTGCTCTACCAGCAGGCGAAGAACCCAAATTACCGCGATAACTATAAAACCTGGAATAAGTGCAACGAATGATTTGCTGACAGCAGGCGGTACGCCGTCAGGCATTTTGATAATAATATTTTTCTGGATGATAAAACGGTAGATCTCTGTAGAAAGCATGGCAATAAGCATAGCTACAAAAAGTCCCTTGCTTCCCATTAAAGCGGCCGGGATCGCTCCGCCTACAAGTACTGCTTCTGAAGCACCATCCGGAGTAAAGGAGACCTGGTACGGAGTTGCCAATAAAAAGGCCGCAACAGAAATTGCGCCTGCAGAAAGCGCATCCACTCCATATTTTTCAGCAAGGCGGTAAGCTATGCCAAAGGCGGCAATTAAGGCCATAATATCGAAGGTCGCACCCACTGGGTACATCAGCTTGGTCAGCCACTGATCGCCGAATGTATTTGCCATGAAATCGGCATAGCCAGGAATAGGCAAGAAACCGAGAATCAGGAACAATGAACCAACAATAATCAACGGCATAGTCAGGATTATTCCATCACGCAGTGCCTGAAGATGGCGCTGGCCCGCTACCCTGCCTGCAACAGGCATTACCTTATTTTCAAGGAAATCATTCATTTTGCTCATTAAACTCACTCCCCCTATTTATTTACTAATTTTTCTGCAAAGCTTAATACTTCGGTACCATTGCATGTGCCATAGTGAACGATATTAATTACGTCAACCGGGATCTTTTTTTCTTCACCCAGCTTCTTCAATTGAGGAAGCATAAAACGCACTTGAGGCCCTAGAAGCAGAACATCCGCCCTGTCAATATGATGGTGCACCGCATCGATTGAAACGGCCCAAATTGTATATTCTTTACCTTGTTGAAATGCACTTTTCTCCATCTTTGTAACTAGCAGACTTGTAGACATCCCGGCTGAACAGCACAGCAATATGTTCACCACTTTATCACCCCTTTTTTAAGTGGAATCTCCTTGCTCGTACTTTAATCATAAATTGAAAACGCTTCCATTTACACTTACACTTTTTCCGTTGGATAACGGAAAAAATATGTTAGATAATTCAGATTATTTTAATTTCTTCCGTAATGTAAATTTTGGAGCAAGTCTCTTTAGTCAGTTCTCCTGTTTTCAAAATAAAAACACCATGCTGAATTAAATAGCATGGCGGAACTTTATTTATTCTTTTTTGCTCAGAAAAACAGATATAAACTCTTTATAGGTTTTACACTTTAGTAATTGCTGTACCAGAGTACTGTCCTCTACCACTTCTATCAGTAGCTTGTACATATTGACTAAGTCTTCTTTACTGTTTTTTCTGACACATAGCAAACAAACAAATTGGACCCGCTTATCATCCCAGCCGACAGGTTTCTGGAGTGTGCATATGGCCCAGAAGGTTTCATCAGTTCGCGGCATGACTGGATGGGGTATGGCAACCAAATTTCCAAAGCAAGTGGGTGAAACTTCCTCCCTTTCCAAAACAGCTGGCAAAAAGTGTTCATCAGTCAAACCTAGATCTATTAACTCATTTGCTAAAAACTTTAATACTTCTTCCTTTGTTTCGAATTCCTTCTGAAGGAAAACCAGCTCTTTTCTTGTATAAGCAAAAGACTGTTCGGTATGATCCTCCAATACTTTTTCAATCTTTAATAAATCAGTCCCTCCAAGTATTGTGTTTACCTGAATGACCGGGACGGGGAATTCACAGGTAATGGGAACTGTACTGACAATAAAATCGATCGTTTCCAGCGGAATTTCATTTATCTTATAATATTCTGTTGTGCCTGCCAGCTCAAGCCTGGAACCAAATTGGGACTCCAGCTTATGATATAAAAGCCGTGCGCTGCCAACACCTGAAGCACAGACAATCAGACAGCGTTTGACTGAATGATTTGCCTTGACTCTCTCCATCGCCGCTCCAAAGTGAAGAGCCAGATAGGCGACCTCGCTTTCACCAATTTGGTATCCAAGTTCTTCTTTAATACAAATTCCAGCCAGGAGGCCTGCCTGAAAGGCTACCGGATAGTTGGATTTTATCGCATCCAGCATCGGGTTCCGGATGTTCATGCCGAAGCGGAACCGATTTAATGCCGGCTTTAGATGCAAACACATACTAACAAACAGTTCCTTATCACTTTTAATCCCCAGCTTTAGCTTTTGTTCAATCATACTCAGTATCTTTTTAGCCAGATTAAAGACTTCCTCATCAACAAAACTGCGTATTTCTGTTTCATCCAAATTTAAATGAGCAATCATTCTGATTCCCATTAAATGAATGGCTATATAAACAATTTCTGATTCCGGAAACTCTACGCATAGATGCTTGTTTATTCCCTGGACTATTTCAGAAGCTACCATATACTCCTTTTGGTTTATTATTTCCTGCATGTCCTTCGGGACTATCATTACATATTTTTCACTTCGTATTCTGCAGCAAGCAATGGCAATATGAGTGATCAAGTTATTCAGGCCCATATCGGAAAGTGATATATGGTTTACCCTGACTTGATCAAGAATAATTTTTCGGATGAGCTGCACTTCTTCTTTTGGAAGAATAGATATGCGGCTTTCAAATATGTCAAGAACCGTTCTTTCACGATTGTATATATACTGGGACATGCAAAAGCGAAGTTTAACTTCATCTCCCTTTAACTTGAGACCATAATTCGGCCGCTTCTCAACTTCTATCCCATACTGCTGTAAAATCCTTTTGGCCTCTCTTAAATCATTTTGAATGGATGATTTGCTAATAAATAATTCTTCAGCCAGGTCATCCAGTTTTACATATTTATCAGCAAAAAGGAGCCGCTTGATCAGAAACTGGACACGTTCTTCCGGAAGGTTTGGTATATGCCCGCTTTTTAATGAATCTTCACCTGCAACTTGAGCCAGCAAATTCTGAAATTTGGCATCATCCCCAACAGTCAATTTATATCCTGTTCCGCGGACCGATTTAATTTCAGCTCCATTTTCAGCAAGCAGCAGATTTAACTCTTTAATCGTGTTCCTAATTGTACGGGAAGTAACCTGTATGATATTTGCCAAGTATTCGCTTGTGATAACATCATCTGTCTCTATTAAAGCTTTTAGAATACTGCTCATTCGGGCATTCAGCATTCTAATTCCTCCCCCACCAAACAGTGATTTCATTTATAGTTCGCGTTTTAAGACTAATAAGGAATGTTAAGTTATCTTAATTATCAGATAATTTAATTTGCCATTTTATTAGAAAATAGTTTACTTTAAACATTTATAAAAAAATAAAAATCTTCTGCAGAGAGAATTTTATTATTTTGGCAAAGATGGAGCAAAATAATCCATTAATTCCTGCTGCTTATTATAAGAAAAATATGTACAAAGCTGTTGTCCAAAAAGTGATGGATAAATAACTTTACCACAGCGTGTGCAAATGGCTTTAACTCTAAAATGATGTTTTACTCCTATGGTAAAAGGTTCACTGTTATCGCCTAGTATGAATAAAAAAGCTTGGTCCTCTACTTCAAAATTGATCTCAAATCCCTTAAACCCATCTGCTTTTATTATATTGTAATTATCTATTTCAATCTCCACTTTTTCTTCTCCTCCGACAAAAAAGTATTTGAAAACATACATAAAGAGACTTGTTATTTTCACAGAGATGATCTTCATAGTTACTAATGATGCGGTTCTTTATATTTAATACAAGATTCCTTTTACAAAGACCTTCTTATTATCAAAAAAATAACAGTCCATCTTTCTAAAAAAAGATGCCCATCACATGCGGGAATTGATTGAGCGACAATTTCCACATGTGACAGGCACCTGTTAACCTGCAAAATGATTATTTATCTCTAACCACTTACTGAGATGCATTGCATTAAGATTATAATTAGGCTCCTGATTTAGTACTGTTATATATTCCAATGAATTACCATCCAAGTCCATAAAATAAAAACTGGCAGAAGGCATCCATGGATGAACTACAGGTTCGCTCGCATCTAAGCCAAATGATGGGGAAAGGTCTATCCCTTTCCGGGCCAGATAATCAGGTACCTCCAACAGCTCCTTAAGTGACACTGAGAAAGCGAAGTGAGAAGGTGTGAACCTGTCTTCAGGCACCTCCCAGATACCCAGCATTTGTTCTTTCCTGGATGGATCCCCCAGCCAAAAGAAGGCAGCTCCTCTTTCTTCAACTGTATAAGCCAATTCCAATTGCAGCTCCTGGTAAAATTGAATAGCATTGCTTAGATTTTTCGTGCTAACGTGTGTTTCATATAGTCCAGCGTTTTTCATATGCCTCTTCCTTCCTATAAGTGATGCTTTAATTTTAGAAGGAAAAGGCATTAAATGGCTCCGGCGAATTAATGAAGATTAACTACAACAATAGACCGATAAAATCACTCTTTACCATTCACAGGCTACTCCATCCCCGTCACGGTCAAGTTTTCTTGAGTACCCGGGATCACCGGTCCTGATTGGATCGGCTCCTGCAGCTTTTACAGCAGAGCAATTTTTATAAGTCACTCTGGCTGCTGCAGCTTCTTCTTTTTTCTTTTGCTCCGCTGCAAGACGGGCTGCTTCTTCTTTTGCTTTTCTATCTGCTTCAAGACGCGCGGCTTCTTCCTTTTGCTTTTGTTCAGCTGCAATCCGGGCAGCTTCTTCTTCTTTCGCTTTTTTCTCTGCAGCCAGTCGTGCAGCTTCTTCTTCCTTCTTCTTTTGTTCAGCAGCTAAACGTGCTGTTTCTTCTGATTCAGCCGCAGCTTTATCAGAATCGGCATTCACCTTCACACTTTCCTGGTGTGAAGGTTTCTTATCCTCAGCCTCTGCTTCCCAAAAAATCATCGTCAGGCATAAAGTTAAAATGAGAAGGTAAGAAAGAGAGGCTATGCCCTTCTTCCAGAGCTTACCGCTCCGAAAACCGAGTAATTTCTGATGCCACTTCCTTTTTTGAACCGTGAAAAAGGCGCCTTTTCCATTGAGCAGTTCAGCAAACTCTTTCCCTTTGGAATGGAAAGTCAGCTCCCCGCCATCAAAAGCAACGACTGTTTTAAGGGCAAAATAATCGATCGTGCTTCCATTGAAAGCCCTAAGAGCCCAGGTGTATAGAACGGCTGCAATCCGCTCTTTATCATCATATTGATAGAGATACACTGCATCATCAACAACAATAAAATTGCCTTCTGTCTTCTCTTTAACGCAATTGCCCTGGACTATAAATAGAGCATCAGGGTGCTTCTCTTTCAGCAGCCGCAGACCATTTGACTTGGTTCCCTGATCATCCCTCTTCTTCAAAAAAGGTGTAAGGACCACACCTTGCTTCCTTAATTCTTTCAAGCGCTCTGCATGCAAAAAGTAATTGAAGTCATGTGTCACTGATGTTCTAACACTGCGCTCCGGATTTTGCACCTTTTGGTTGAGAATAAAGAAAAATTCTTCAAAATCATCATTCTTCGAAATCTTATCTACAGCAACAAAACCTATGCGCGAATAAAAGCTCAGCTTCCATTCATGCTTATTTTTTTCATCCTGCGTCATACGGATGCTATGTATAGAGGAATAAGGATGCGAACTATTATCAGATTGTGAGATTAATATCACGCGTCTATCAGTAAGTGCCAAAATGCCTTGCTTTTCTTTACAAATCTCACCCTCGATGATCTTTAGAACTATTTCATGTTCACCAAGGAACCCCCATTTATCCCCCTCTAACATTTTTTTATATTTCGCCTTAAGCGCCTTCTGCCGCACTGTCGGGTGGTTCCCAATCCACTTGTCCATACCTGATGTTTCCCCCTGTGTAATATCTCTAGCTGTTATAAGTAATAATACCCTTGTGTATGGTAGCATATTATTTGCAGAAATTGTCATTGGAGTGTGGATAAAAGATGAGGTAATGATTGGTATATATGACGTTGAGGCACACTGAACACATAGAAAAAAGACCTCAACCTATAGTTGAAGTCTTAATCACATCACTCTATCGTACCCTCAAAATTATCAAGCATTGCACGTACATCATCTGTGGAATCCGTGTTCATCAGTCTATTTCTTAATTCACCCGCACCACGGAACCCTTTCACATAAATCTTGAAAAAGCGGTGAAGGGCCCTGAACGGACGTGCTTCCAGTTCTTTCGAATTTTTATCATGAAGATCCAGGTGCAATCTCAAGAGATCAAGCAGTTCTTTAGGAGTATGATCTTTCGGCTCTTTTTCAAAGGCAAATGGATTTTTAAAAATACCGCGGCCAATCATCACACCATCGACACCATATTGATCAACGAGCTGCTGGCCGGCTTGGCGGTCAAGGATATCTCCGTTGATTGTCAAAAGAGTATCCGGAGCCACACGGTCACGAAGCTTCTTGATTTCCGGGATCAGCTCCCAGTGAGCATCTACTTCACTCATCTCTTTGCGAGTCCGAAGATGGATTGAAAGATTAGCGATATCCTGTTCCAGAATGTGTGTGAGCCAGTCCTGCCACTCATCTACTTCAGTATAGCCAAGCCTAGTCTTCACACTGACAGGCAATCCGCCCGCTTTTGCTGCCTGCACAATCTCTGCAGCCACATCAGGACGGAGGATCAGGCCGCTTCCCTTTCCTCTTTGAGCCACATTTGGGACCGGACATCCCATATTGATATCAATGCCGCGGAAACCCTGCTCCGCCACACCAATACTCGTCTGCCGGAAAAATTCTGGCTTGTCTCCCCAAATATGGGCAACCATCGGCTGTTCATCTTCCGTAAAAGTCAAACGCCCGCGCACACTCTGGTTTCCCTCCGGGTGGCAATAGCTTTCCGTATTCGTAAACTCAGTAAAAAACACATCAGGCCTAGCTGCTTCGCTCACGACATGGCGGAACACAACATCCGTCACATCTTCCATTGGTGCAAGTATAAAAAATGGCCGTGGCAATTCACGCCAGAAATTGTTAGTCATGTTGAAAATCAAATCCTTTCATCATGGGATATTCTATCATACTTTCATCCCAGAACTTAGGCAAAAGTTTTTGCTCCATATACACTTATAGCACGAGCAGGCAGTTTTTATCAAACTAAAGTAAATTTTGAATATTATAAACTACAATTAGAGGCAGCAAAAAAGGAGATTGGCCCCTTATATCGGCCAATCCCCAAAATAATACCTTTTAAAGTGCCTTATCATCAACTGTATTCAAATAAGCTTCAATTTCATCAATCACAGACTTCACACAGCCATCTTCAAAAGGTGAAATTAAATTCGCTTCTTTAACAAGTTCTGTGAACGATTGGCTTCCGCCCAGCTTACTTAAGTGCAGGTAATCCTTCCAGGCTTCTTCAGTATTTTCCTGCGTACGCTTCCAGAATTGCAGTGCGCAGATTTGAGCCAGTGTGTAATCGATATAATAGAAAGGAACTTTGTAAATATGTCCCTGCTGCTGCCAGAAGCCGCCATTTTCCAGGAAGTCATTTCCTTCATAATTGCGATGCGGCAAGTACTTCTTCTCGATTTCTCTCCAGGCCTGCTTGCGCTCAGCTGGACTTGCTTCCGGGTTGCTGTACACAAAATGCTGGAATTCATCGACTGCTACACCATAAGGAATAAACAGTACCGCTTCACTTAAATGAGAGAATTTATACTTATCCGTATCTTCCCCGAAGAAAAGGTCCATCCAAGGCCAGGCGAAGAATTCCATGCTCATCGAGTGGATTTCACATGCTTCCAGCGTAGGGAAACCATACTCAGGCACTTCAAATCCACGGCTTTCAAATACCTGGAACGCATGCCCCACTTCATGCTTTAATACTTTAACATCCCCTTTTGTCCCATTAAAGTTTGCAAATATGTATGGTGACTTGTGTTGCGGGATATAAGTGCAGTACCCACCGCCAGCCTTACCTGCTTTGCTTAACAGGTCCATCAGGTTGTTTTCCACCATATAAGTGTAAAACTCATTCGTTTCCCGGGACATTTCCTCATACATTTTCTTCGCCTGATCGACAATCCACTCTGCATCGCCTTTCGGATCAGGATTCCCCGTCTTAAAGCTGAAGCTGTCATCATAATACCTAAATGTATCAACGCCAATGCGTTCCTGCTGTCTTTCCTTTAGTTTGGTTGCCAAAGGAACGATGTACTCTTTCACCTGGTCACGGAACTTGGCTACCAATTCAGCATCATAATCCGTACGGGAAAGCCTGGCATAAGCTAACTCTGTAAAAGAAGAGAATCCCAGCTTCTTGGCAATACGAGTACGCACTTTTACAAGCTTATCGTATAATTCATCCAATTGATCGGCATGCTCAACGAAAAAGCTGTACTTCGCTTCATTGGATTCCTTCCTGATGCTGCGGTCAGGTGACTGGTGGTAAGGAACTAACTGGGCCAGATTTTTTACTTCCCCATCAAATGGGATTTTAGCTGAAGCAAGCAGATCAACATACTCACTAACCAGCTTGTTTTCTTCCTGCATTTCCTTCAGCACATCAGGAGAAAACGTCTTTAACTGACTGTCCGCCAATAAGAATAACTGCTTACCCCACTTATCTTCCAGCTGAGAGCGAAATTTTGAACCTGTGAGGGCCTCATAAAATTTTGTGATCAGACCCTTGTAGGCTGGCCCCACTTCATTGAAAAAATCCTTTTCTTTCTTATAAAACTCATCCGTCGTATCAATCGTCTGACGGATCTGAACAATCGTTCTCATGCTGTCAAACTCAGAACGCAGCTCATTGATTTCCTGCATGACCCCGTCCTGTACCTCAAAGGACTCAGCAGATTGGAACCTCTCTAATAATTGATTGAAATTTCCTTCAACCTCTTCCATATTAGGTCTTGTGTATGGGTAGTCATTAAAGTTCATGAAGGTATCCTCCTTATGTAGTAAAAATATCATACGTACATATTTCGGCAGATTGAGACAAATTCCTTTTAGTTTTAGAAGAAAATTTCGTTTTTCGAAATATAAGATGTTGATCTAAAACATTTAGAGTGAACCTGTAAATTACATCAATTAGGGACACGCCAGCTTTTGAAAATGTTTTTCTTGAGCTGTTGTTTTTTGCATTTTAGGTAAATACTGAAACTTGTCCAATAAAAAAGAGCAACCAGTAAAAACTGGTTAACTCTAAAATATGAACGCATTTTTAGGTGAATAACAAAGCATCTAATTTCTTGATGGCCGATTAAGATTCATGTCAGTACAATAACATTTTGCCATCCTAACATTACTATTGGTGAAAGAGTTGAATATTATCGATTTATCCAGCGCAGTAATCTCTCGACATTCTTTTTACTTACTTTCCCGCCTGAGAAGCGGTCAATTTGCCTAAATGGCATATTAATAACAAAGTACACGTTATTTGCCGTTAATGGTTTTCCTATTTTGTTAAAAAAGTAATGGAAAAACATAATAGAACGATATAGCAATTTTCCTAACCAGTTTTTATACTGTGCTTGATTTATCGTATCATTCATCCCTAATTCTTTATGAGGATCCCAATTTGCAGCGGGGAGTTTTCTTCCTAACGCCTTTTCAAATTCTAAATCAGGGATGTCCTTTACGTTAGCCGATGCATAATGGGGATATTCACTTTTTAAGAACACAGATGGAGAAACACCAGCCATCTCAATCATTTTCTCTAGATGAATATCTTGAATTGAGCTTCCTATTTGAACCTTATAATTCCCTGACTCTACCTCCCAATTTTTGATTTCAGGATTATAGTAAGAGAAATCACGTTCTGTTAAAACTAGAGTTACTTGCTTCGTCTCACCTGGTTCCAAGTAGACTTTTTCAAACGATTTGAGTTCCTTTTTTGAACGGAAAATGACCGAATCTTCTTTTTCAATATACAGTTGAACAATTTCTGCCCCAGCGAATTTGCCTGTATTTGTTAGATTAAAATTTACAGCTAAGCCATCGATTGCAATATCAGTGTACTCGAAAGTAGTATACGAAAGCCCAAATCCAAATGGATAACGTACAGGGATATTTGCTGTTTCATAATATCTATAACCAATGAACAGCCCTTCTCTATGTTCACTGGTCGCTTGATTTCCAGGGTAGTACGAGGAGGATGGAACATCGGTGTAACGGATTGGGAATGTTTCACTTAATTTTCCGCTTGGATTCGATTTTCCGAGCAATATATCAACGACAGCCTCCCCTCCGCCTTGTCCGGAAAGATAAGTGTGTATAATTCCTGATACCTTATCTGCAAATGGTAATTCAAGGGCTCCGCCACCAGATAATACAACAATCACATTCTCATTTACCTTAGCTAAAGATTCAACAAGTTCTAACTGATTTTGCGCTAGTTTTAAATCTTTTCTATCTACCCCTTCTGCTTCTTTACTTTCATCAAGCCCAATAAATAAAAGCACTGCTTCAGCAGATTCCGCAAGGCGTGTTGCTTCTTGAAGTAATGTGCTGCTCTTGGCTCCCATTCGCTTAAAACCTTGTGCATAGCCAGCTATTTTCAAAGAAGACTTTTGTAAACTATCAAACGGATTACTTAGTTTATAGGGATTTATCAATGAACTTCCTGCACCTTGATATCTTGGATCTTTCGCAAAATCACCAATAACTGCTACTTCCGTTCCTGCTTTAAGTGGGAGTATATTATTTTCATTTTTAAGAAGTACTATAGACTGACGGGCAGCTTCAACTGCCTTGTTGTGATGATTTTCATAATCAACCTGCACTGTTTCTTTATCATCAACATGAACTTTATAAATTAGATTCAGCAATTGATCCACTGCTTCATCCAATATTGATTCATCAAGTCTTCCTGTTTTTATTGCTTCAACAATTTCTTTATCTGTTATTCCGTTAGTAGATGGCATTTCTAACTGATTATGAGCCTTTAACCCTGCAACACGGTCATTATTTCCTCCCCAGTCAGTTACGACGACACCTTCAAATCCCCATTCAGAATATAGGATATCAGCAAGATGCTGATTTTCATTTGCATATTCTCCATTCACCTTATTATAAGAAGACATCATTGTAGATGGGTTACTTTCTTTTACAACCTTCTCAAAACCTGTTAAATAAATTTCCCGTAGCGAACGTTCATCTACAATTTCATCAATCGTCATTCGCATATGCTCCTGACTATTGACTGCATAATGCTTAGGGCAAGCTGAAATACTGTTTGACTGAATGCCTTTTACCATTTCACTGGCCAGCTCACCAGTCAGGTACGGATCTTCAGAGAAATATTCAAAATTACGTCCGCATAGTGGGTTACGTTTAATATTTAATCCCGGTCCAAGTAAAACACTTACTTTTTCACTGCGGGCTTCCTTGCCAATATCTTGTCCTACCTTATATATAAGTGACTTGTCCCAGCTATTCGCCAGGGTTGCGGCTGTTGGATAACAAGTTGCCGGCAAGCTTTTGTTTAATCCGAGATGATCAGCCTTCCCGCCTTGTTTGCGCAGTCCATGCGGTCCATCGGTCAGCATAATGGAAGGAATGCCGAGACGTTCAATCGGCTTCGTATTCCAAAAGTTTTGTCCAGACATAAGGGAAGCTTTCTCTTCCAATGTCATTTGTTTAATTAGATCTGTATGTTTCATTCTACACCGCCGCTCTTTCATAAAAAATAGGAAGAAGGCGGATCCGCCCTCCCCATATATCTAAGTTGTTTAGTCAAAAAGGTACGTTTGAAGTATTGCATATAGTGAATGATGCATGCTATTCCGCAGTCCTGCTGTAATCGCTTCCGGATGCTCATTATATGATTCTTCTAAGAGCTTTTTATTTTTTGGAACCGACAGAATATCTAACATCAAATCATTGCCCGAAGTAATGGCTTTTTGCGGTTCCATGAAGCCGAACACAGCATCCGATGATACGATCCCTTCAAACCCCCACTCATCTCTTAGCATTCCATTCAATAATTCTGGATTTGCCCATTTTCCATCAATATAAGAGAAACTGGACATTGCCCCAGTTACACCAGCCTCTTTTACAGTGATTTCGAATGGACGCAGGTGTATCTCCCGCATGGCTTGTTCATTTGACCATACAAGCATACCGGAACGGGCATTTGTTTCTTGCTCATTCATGATAAAGTGTTTCATGAATACAATAATCCCCTGGTCTTGAGCACCTTTTGATAAATTAGCACCAATTCTGCCGTTTAATACAGGATCTTCTGACATATATTCAAAGTTTCTCCCGCCTTGTGCAGTGCGGTGAACATTTAGAGCTGGAGCGTACCATCCGTGAATTCCGTAAGCCCTTGCTTCTTTTCCAATTACTTCTCCCATATCGTAGGCTAAATCTTTATTCCAGGTTGAGGCTATGACGATTTCACTTGGATAAGCACCGGCTTCAAACTTCTTAAAAAAGAAATTAAATCCGGCAGGTCCATCCAATAACACCGTCCTCGGTACCCCAAGTTCATCGATAGCTCTTGTATGGTATGCTCCTTCCGTCACATAATCGATCATTTGTTCAATAGTTAGCTGGTCTAAGAAATCACCCCACAAAGGATCATTATATTCCAGTCCTTTTAAGTCCTCTAACTTGAGACCATTGTCAGCACCCGTGGCAGGCATTTCTGCATCTTCACCAATATCATTCCCTTGTACTCTCTCAATGACTTTATCTGAAGCAATTTTTGAATCATCTTTATCTGATGGGTATGTTCCTTCCCAATCATTACGGGAAAGTACAGTTAGTTCATTTTCTGATTGTGTAAACCGATTTTTGTATTCAGTTCCTGTGTCAGCATCTGTTTGATACACAATGTCTTCAGATAGTGCAAAGTTTATAGTGGTGTCAATCTCATGCACATTTTTACCAAGTTTTATTTGATAAGTTCCTTTTTCTAAAATATATTTCTCATTCCCCATATCGTATGAAGCCATATTTCTTGTGTCAAAATTTATAGTTAATACTTCAGACTCTCCTGGCTCAAGAGTTTTTGTTTTTGCAAATGCAGCTAAGTTTATGGCAGACTTCTCAATTCCTCCTGGTGAATAGGGAGGAGAATAGTACACTTGAACAACATCTTTACCGGCAGCTGCACCAGTATTTTTCACCTCTACTTTTATTTCAATAGAATCATTATTTAATCGCTGATCTGTTATATTCCAATCAAATTTTGTATAACTTAAGCCTGAACCAAAAGGAAATTGAACAGCTTGCTGGTATCCTTCTTCATTTCCTTGATAATAAGTTTCGTAGAATCTGTAGCCTACATAGATTCCTTCTTCATAATTAAGATAAGCTTTATCTAAATTCTCATACTGATAGTCTCCGAAATTCTCACTCGCCGGCGAAGAATTTACGTCATAGACATACGTATCAGTAATGCGGCCAGAAGGGTTTAATTCACCTGATAATACTTTGGCAAGTGAATTGGTTCCAAATGGTCCCGGGGTTCCCACCCAGAGAACCGATTGAATACTTGGATATTCATCCACAAATCCTAATTCCAAAGTGTTTCCAGCATTTACGACGATTGTAACATTACTAAAGTTCTCCGTTATTTCTCCAATTAGATCATGCATTTCATCTGATAACTCTAATTGATCACTGCTTACATCTGATGCTTCAACAGCATCACTTTGAACTATAATCATCGCATTTTCAGAGTACTCTTTCGCCTGATTTAGAGCTTCATCCGTTACATCTGGTTCTCCAGCTGCCTCTTCACTGCTTACCATTCCTTTAACGACTTGAACAACTCCAGTATCAGACTTGCCTGAAACCTCTTTCAGTTCTAGCAACCCTGCGTAATAATCATATAATTCCTGATTATAATCAATTCCAGCATTCTTAAGTGCTTCAAATAAATTTACAGCCCGAGATTGATCTGAAGCACCAGAGCCGCCCCCGCCATATTTAAAACTAAATGCAGCAGTACCAAATACATTGATCTTTTTGTCTGCAAGCGGGAGTGAGTTATTCTCATTTTTCAATAACACGATTCCCTCATTCGAAATATCTTCTGCGACAGCATCAGCAGTTTCTCTGGCTTTGACACCTTCTGCAGTTGTGGTATTAAGTGTAATATGCCTGCCAGTCACGTTCCCGGCGATGCTGGAAACTGTTGGTCCCGCTGTTATACCAACTGCCAGCAACAGCAGAGCAGCAACTGACCAGGCTGTAGCCCTTGCTGGTCTATTTTTCATTTTTTTGTACATTTTATTTTCTTTTTTTCTTACTTTTCTTTCCTTGCGGCTTAATGATTTTAATTCTTTTTTTCTTTGAAGTTTCTGTTCTTTTTGCCATAGCTTTTCACGTTTTATGGCTTCTTTTCTTTCTGCTTCAGGCAAAGCAGAAATTTCTTGCTTTCTTTCTTTATGCTTTGCTTTATCTTCTTTCACTCGATCCAAAATTTCTCTCTTCCAGGCTTTTCTCTTTTTATAGTAATCAAACATAATGAACCCCTCCTGCCCTATCGCCCTTATTTCATTTCAAATAAACATCATGGTGAACTTTTATTAAGTGCACAGATACCTGCTTTCGCTATTAGAAAGAGCCACTTTTCCAACTCAAACAAATAATTTCTGATGAATCTTCTCTTTAAATCCAAAAAGTTAACGCTTCCATTATTGTCTGAAAGAGTATGAATTATATCGTACCGCTTAAGCATTTTGTCTTTCTCCTTGGATATTGATGTTGTAAACAGAAAGCGGTACCAAATTTCAGATGAAACAATCGAAGCAGGTAAGCCAAGTATATAGAGACTTTTGGCATACTTCATTCCAATACAATAGAATTTAAATTCCAATTGTTGACTGCCTTTAAAAATATTTAAGAAAATCTTCTAAAAGATTGTTACGATTTTTGACATTGAACTGACCTGAAGGTGCTTTTTACCCATTAGTGACCTAAAGTAAAAAAAGCCATTCGCTTAACCTTTGGCGAATGGCTTAATAACAGATGTTCAATAACTTTTTTTGATCTCAATTAATTGTATTTCATGGGCCTGCAGTTCTGTATTCAGTGTATAGGTCTGATTTGCAATTATATTCTCTATTTTTAAACCAGGTTCTGCTTTTCCCTTTAAGTAGGAAACCGTTTCATCGTCAATATCGATGGGAGCTCCAATCTCGACCCAGGCATCGTAGGATGAACCTTGCTTTCGGTTTACATATTGTTTTTTAATGCGATAGTTGCCATCAATGCCATTTAAAGTAACCTGATATGCCTGGACCTTCTCATTATCAAAGACAGAATACCGGCTGGTCTGCGACAATTGGGAGTAATCAAAGGTGCGATATAAATAGTTAGGATGGCTATAGTTATAAATCAAAATTTGATAATCCTCGCCTCTTTTAGTAACGATCATATTTTCGTTTTTCGCTACTAATTTATCTCCTAGCTTACTTAAAAAATAGAAAGCATGATAGCCGGCTTTTTTAATGCCGTTATAGGTCATGAGGCCGAATCCTCCATGGTATAGGGGCATTTTTTGCCTAAACTCTTCAAACAAATCGGTAAATGTCCAATATCCCATTCCACTTACCTTTCCGAAATTTTCAACCGCCGTTTTTGCAATGAAAGCTGCCATGTAACATGTGTCATGAAGTAAATCCTGGCTGTCACTATTTCCGTTCCATTCAGTAATCCAAATCTCTTTGGGATCTTTGTGGAGTGCCCTGCTTTTTTCAACCACTGAGTCAATAGTTAACATTAGATTTTTTTCATCACCAATCATGATGGTCTTAAAATCAGTCACACTATTGATATCCGCACTTGACGTTTTATGATTCACTTGTGCATCGGTATCTGGTTTTCGAGCAAGATTGTAGACGTGAAAAGTGAAAAAGTCGAGATCTATATCATTTCTTGATGCATAATGATTAAAATCATCCATCCATGATTGGTAGTTACTAAAGTTAATACCACCAAATCCACCTAGTTTAATTTTGGCATCGATTGATTTAATTGTTTTATATGTCTCGGCAAACAGGGTGAAGAATTCCTCTCTGGTCCCCCTC
This sequence comes from Bacillus infantis, assembly GCF_020171945.1. Lineage (GTDB taxonomy): Bacteria > Bacillota > Bacilli > Bacillales > Cytobacillaceae > Bacillus_AB > Bacillus_AB infantis_A. The sequence goes on from NZ_JAIVAP010000019.1 coordinate 83,843, forward strand.
CAGAAGAATGGGACTTCCGGCTCGTTCCAAAACTCAAAATACCACGTTCTCACTTCATCCAATCCATATCGATTAATCAAATGCCTGACAAATGCTTCAATTAACTCTTTCCATCTATCCATTCTTTTTGGTGGTGACACGTAAGCTTCCCATAAAAAGATCGTATGCTCTGTCGTTGCCAATTCCTTAGGCATAAACCCTATTTCAATAAACGGTTTAACCTTTGCCTCGAGCAAGTTATCTAAAATCACATCAATGTTATTAAAATTAAAATAGTAAGTTCCATCGGATTTTGAATTATATACACGCAGCTGGTCTGCAAAAATCCCATGAAATCGAACATACTTAAAGCCTATTTCCTTTTGAATCTGTTTTAGCTGCTGGTTAAAATCATTTCTCAAAGCTAATGGCGCATACCCAAAAGTCAGCAAATTAGTAAATGTATGAAGGATTGGTTCTTTTAATTTGTGCAGATCAACGATAACAAACTGAGCCTCACGCTTAAATACTTCCTGGTTACTACTTTCTCTTTTGAGATACCTAAACAAACTGGCTAGTGACTCACTGCTGTTAATACTAAGATAATCCTTAGAAATGCTGTTTTCGATTTCCACCTTATAAGCATTCCGATACTCTTTGGGTGTTATTCCCAAAACCTCTTTGAATACACGGTAATAAGCTTTACTATCGGGAAATCCATATTCCAATGCTATTTCCGTAACTGTCTGATCCGTTATTTGCAGCGCTTGCAGCGACTTATTCAATCGCATATTATCCAGCTTCTTTTTGAATGACATGCCTACCTTCGCTTTAAAATATCTGGATAAATATTGAGGATTCAGTGTAAATTCATTTGCGGTATCTTGTAAGCTTAATCCTGCTTTCATGCAGTTCTTATTCATAAACTTTAAAATATCCAAGAGCCTCTGATCACTATCAGGCTGCTTGTAATCCGCTTTGGACTTTACCTCAAAATGCTCCAAAAGAATGACTGCAAGTTCCAATAACCACTTTTTCATTTTGAGATGGTAGTGACTCTTCCTATTTATGACCAAATCCATCATATTCGCAAGAATAAATTTCAGTTCATCCATAATCGCTTTTGGTGCGTTTTGTTCATCTCTTGAGTTTAGGTAGAATCGTTTGTACTCCATATCAATACCAAAATCTTTAAGATACCTGCTATCCATCTGCATGGCTAATACCTGAGTTTTTCCATAGCTAGTATGAGAATGAATAAAATGAAGCTCATTCCCATTAACAAGAAAAATGTCCCCAGTCTTCAGTTGGTAACGATCCTGGCCAATCCGTATCTCGAGTTCTCCATCCAAGATAAGAAGGATTTCTGTATCTTCATGCCAATGATATGGAAAACGTTCGACCGTCTGGGTGAATATATTAACCGGCAGATCAGCTTGATAGTTAATTTGTTCATATTGGTATTGCATGATCTACTCTCCTTGGCTTTCTAATAATTTTGTTTAGTAGATATTATATACTAGAAAGACACGGTTTAGAGGATAGTTTATATGTAAGTGTAAATTAAGCTGGACTTTAGTCTGAGAAAAAAATACTAAATTCAATCTACCCTCTTCAGTTAGCCCCCATCTTACCCGCCCAGCCATAAAAGAGCGGACCTTCCAGGACCACAATGAGGAGATCAGGGACAGTTTAAAAAATAAGCGGAGAAATTCCCCCTATTTTCAAAAAACCTCTAAAAATAGCTCAAATAGATGGAGAAATTCCGCCTATCGACTCAAAAAACAGGAAAATGGACTACTTCGCTTCGAATAACCGGAAATTCTCCGCTTATTTTCACCCACCCGTGCCATATTCAGCGGCCTAACTGGAGAATCTCCGCTTATGTTAAGGCTTGCTGGTCACTCAAACTTCCTGTTTTTCTTAAAACCATTCCTTCACGATCCTGCGCCCCTTTTCTGGAATAATAAAAGCTGCCTGGTTTGGCAGCAAATCTTGAATAAAATGGGCTTCTTCTTCCCAGTCCCTAATAATTTTCAAGCCAACTTCAGATGAAACGAGTACTTGTCCATTGTTTTTAATTATTTCCTCATTAGAACCTTCACCGAGCAGAAGTTCTGTAGGATAAGCATAAGCAGCTGTATCTTCATTTTTCTAGGACTCCTAATCTGAACATCATTTACCTTAACGGATTTGTTTGTTGAGCCAAGGGACCTGACCCCTTGGCTCTTTTTAACATGATTCATAAATAAGAGAATACGATAGTTATGAGTGCAAATGAAAAGTGAAACAGGAATGGGGGATTGTATGATCCAAGTATCAGGGGTACCTTTTCAAAATCAAGGAAATGGGCACCTTGGAAGTGTTGAGAAAACGATTATGGAACAAATGCAGACTGCACCAGTTTTGTTTTCTTATAATTCCGAGTATGAATTATTTTTTGAACTTATAGTGCGAAGGAACATCATTCAAAGCGCGAAAGAAATGGACAAAAGTCAGGCTGTGTTTACAAGCTTTGAATATGCCCGCTGCAATCCCAGGTACTGGCAATTAACAAGAGCGGGCGGATTCCTATTAAGGCCAGATGTGCGGCCGGCTGATGCAATCATAGATATTTATCGGAACGGTTCATTTTATGCATTTGAATGTGCGACAGCTATTCCAATCATCTATTACCATGCCATATTGAATAGTATCGGCAGCGAAGGGTTTAATTCACTGTTTCAGAATCTATATCTCTACAGCTGGCATACAGATACAGACCTGGGCATCATCACCTTTTACTCTGATCATTTTATACCTGGAGATGTCCTGTACGTAAATAATCCTGACTTTGATCGAAAAACACCACATTTCAGAGGTGTTAATGCTGTGCTCCTTGAGGATGGCAGGTTGTTTGGACACGGATTTAATATAAGGACATCAGAAGAGATGATTCGGCTCCTTAATGAGACGAGAAAACCGGACAGTCAGCAATCAGCATATATAACAAAATTGGTGACAAGGCCTTCTTTTAAGTATTTATTAAGAGCTGCAGGCTGGCAAAGGAACAGTGCAGCATACAAACCCCATCGACCAATCGTGCATCATAACCAAAGCTCCATTTCATATGTACACTATCTCTATTATTCAATCTAATAGCCGGACATATCAAAAATCCCGGACATTCGCCCATTTTTTTATAGACGGGCTCCAAACTCACCTTCGAGAGTACTATATAGAGAAATTCATTACTCGAGGGAGGTATGATACATGTATTCAAATCTTAACGCCCCGCCGACTCTTAGTGCAAATGTTCCTCCAAACGTTGCTCCAAATGTCGCCCCAATGCCTACCTATACATCCCCAGCATATGATTATGGAGCTCCATATCCTGCTTATAGTTATAGCTGCCCTAGTCACCGGAACGATTTTTTCTTAATTGTAGTTCTGTTTATTTTACTTATCATTGTGGGGGCAAGCTTTTACTGCGATAAAAAATGCTAACTTCAGTGCTTAGAGGTAAGAAAATTTGGAGATAAAGAACAACCTAGGGACTTGGGGAACTCCTCAAGCCTTATTTTTATTTAAGAAAAACATAATTTAATATTCTTTTAATGATTTTCATTTCTTACTAAACATATATTGAATCAAAGAGCTGCTACTCTTGAAGTGGCTGCTGCTTACTTTTTATTAAACTAGCTTCCGTCAATCACTATAAAGAATCGTTTCTTTTAAACCAGCTCGCCAATAATTTTTACAATTCAAAATACAACTTCTATAGATAGTTTCTAACTAAGCAAAAGGTTTATTTCGGCAAACCCGCCCCGTTTAAGCATAAGAGTCTCCATAATAAAGAACATTAATCCTTCTAGAATAATGCCCCCTTTTCTTTAAATACATCTGTTCACAAATTATATGTAAACGCTAAAATAAAAGTTGACCACTTTAGCGGTTTTCGCTAACCAAAAAGTTGACCACCCTTAACACCCATCCCTTATCATAAGTTTGTCGAGAACTGTATGATTTGGGAGGAA
>NZ_JAIVAP010000020.1 GCF_020171945.1 Bacillus infantis
TCTGAGGTGGAAGCGTGGTGACACGTGGAGCTGACAGATACTAATAGATCGAGGACTTAACCACATTTGATTGCTTTGTAATTCTTCTTCTGCATTATCTAGTTTTGAGGGAATAAAAACCTCATCTAAATAGTCTGGTGGCGATAGCGAGAAGGTCACACCCGTTCCCATACCGAACACGGAAGTTAAGCTTCTCAGCGCCGATGGTAGTTGGGGGCTCTCCCCCTGTGAGAGTAGGACGCTGCCGGGCAAACGAAGAACAGTCTTTGAGACTGTTCTTTTTTTGTGTTTTCTTAGTGAAATGGAGAAGGTTTTAATAAGAAAAGGGTTCTTGAGCGGAAATTAGTGGCGGTGTGGGCAGATTAGCAGGGTTTTTGATTAGATTGATGGGGAGAGCAGCTGCTTTGATTGCGAATTTCATTAATTTGTCCGATAATCTACCAACTTGGCGGTTTATTTAATCAATTGGCTGATTAATTTACCGACTTCCCCATTTAATTTACCAACCTTGGCATTTATTTTACCATTTGACCCAAAACAACCATATCCTGCCGCTAGAATGCTGATATTGCTGGAAAAAGAACGTCGGGTGGCCAAAGAGCAATATTTTCAATTAGAAATTTGAGAGAGCAGCGGCTTGAACCATGAATTTCTTCAATTCGCCCAATAATCTACCAGCTTCGCGATTTATTTAACCAATTGCCCCGATAATTTACCAACTCCCCATCATATTCAACCAATTGCCCTAAACCTCAACTTACCACCAACATTTTTACCAGCTGAGCTTAATCCTGTCCAATCTTCCAACCCCAACCCCCGTCAGTCAATCCGCATACTTAATAATCCAAAACCATCCTGCTGGTCCTTGACTCCTAACCGCCCCGCCAGCCCATGCCGTCTGAGAAAAAGGCATCATTCCTCGCAGCTTTCCTTCATTTCCCTGCTCACCCGCTCCCTGCAGCGGTTTTATGATTGGCAGAATAGGTTAACATAACAAAAAGATCATTTTATTTTTTTCTAAATGGTTCGCAAATGAAGATTTCTCTTGTACAATAGGGATTTACGTTGAATTAAGGCAGAGGCTTGGAGGAGGTTTATTTTTTGCTTGAAAATAGTTTAGTGATGGTTGCCATCATACTTGTCATTAATATTGTATATGTCTCCTTTTTTACAATCAGGATGATCCTTACACTGAAAGGGCAGCGTTATTTGGCTGCTTTTATCAGCATGATCGAAGTGGTCATTTATGTAATCGGACTGGGGCTAGTACTCGATAATCTGGATCAGATCCAGAATTTGGTCGCATATGCTGTGGGCTACGGAATCGGTGTTGTTGTCGGCATGAAAATCGAAGAGAAGCTTGCTCTTGGATATATAACGGTTAATGTAATAACAAAAGAATATGATAAAGACGTTCCCAGGGTGCTGAGGGAAAAAGGCTATGGTGTAACGAACTGGGCTGCCAATGGGCTGGAGGGCGACCGGATGGCTATGCAGATTCTGACGCCGAGGAAATATGAGCTTAAGCTGTACCAGACGATCAAGGAGCTTGATCCTAAAGCCTTCATTATCGCGTATGAGCCTAAGACGATCCATGGCGGCTTCTGGGTGAAATCTGTCAGGAAAGGAAAATTGTATTCATGAGCAAGGAAAAGAAAAAGAAGCAGTTTGAAGTCCTTGAAAATGAAACGATTGGCCAATGCCTGGACCGCATAGCAAAGGAAGGCTATGTGCCTGTCAGAAGGACGGAGAAGCCGATATTTAAAGAAGTGAAGACCGGCGGATCGGTCTCTTATGAGCCGGCAGGACGGCAGATAGTCTTTGAAGCGAAAAAGGAAGAGTAAAACACGAACATTATCCTATTATCAATCCTTATTGTTCGAATAGTGGTTGACACCCTCATAGGATAGTTGGTAAGATGTTGTTAGATAAGATTACAATTAAAATTATATTTATATAAAGATTTACCCTTATATAATAATGGGGATATGGCCCATAAGTTTCTACCTGGCTGCCGTAAATGGCCGGACTATAAGGGAAAGCTGATATGACCGGTTCAAGGGTCTGCTTCCTTGTGTATATTAGGAGCTGTCCTTTATTATCCGAGCCCGGACAGATTACTTTCTCTATTAGTGAAAAGTAATCTGTCCGGGCTTTTTATTTTTGAGGGAAGAATAATTTTCTGTTGGGGGAGAGGCATATGCAAGTGGCTGTTATTATGGGCAGCAAATCTGACTGGGAAACGATGAAGCATACATGCGGCATGCTGGATAAGCTTGAGATTTCTTATGAAAAGCAGGTGGTTTCTGCCCATCGAACCCCGGATTTGATGTTCCGTTTTGCAGAAGAAGCAAGGGACCGCGGGATAAAAGTGATCATTGCGGGAGCTGGGGGAGCAGCTCACTTGCCAGGGATGGTGGCAGCGAAAACGACATTGCCGGTCATTGGCGTGCCAGTCCAATCCAAGGCGCTTAATGGACTCGACTCGCTGCTGTCCATTGTTCAGATGCCAGGCGGTGTTCCTGTAGCTACAGTGGCTATCGGAAAGGCAGGTGCAGTCAACGCGGCCCTCCTTGCTGCACAGATGCTTGGAGCCTTTGATGCGGAGATTGCAGACAGGATTGAGAGCTTAAGGCTGCAGACTAAACAGGAAGTAATGGAGAGCAGTGATGAACTTGTCTAAACAAACAATTTTGCCTGGACAGACGATAGGAATCATCGGGGGCGGACAGCTGGGGAGAATGATGGCATTGGCAGCGAAGGCACAGGGGTTCAGGATTGCCGTCCTTGATCCGGCACCGGATTCTCCCTGCGGCCAGGTTGCCGACCGGCAGATTGTCGGCGGCTACGATAACCTGCTTTGTATAAAGGAGCTTGCTGAGGCGAGCGATGTGATCACTTATGAATTTGAAAATATCAATGCCGAGGCGCTTGACTGGCTGACAAGCCATGCCTATGTTCCCCAGGGATCTGAACTGCTACGCACAACGCAGGACCGCCTGACGGAGAAGATAGCGATCGAACGGGCAGGGGCAAAGGTGGCGCCTTACGCCCGCATCGAAAAGACGGCCGATATTTATGATAATATAGAGAAGCTTGATTTTCCTGCGGTACTAAAGACGGCACGCGGCGGCTATGATGGCAAAGGCCAATATGTGATCCGTTCAAAAGATGATATTCCTGCTGCTGCAGAGCTGCTTGAAAAAGGTATTTGTGTTTTGGAAAAGTGGATCTCTTTTCAAAAGGAAATCTCTGTGATCATCGCAAGAAATCCTGATGGGGAGACAGCTGTTTTTCCAGTAGGAGAGAATATTCATAAAGATAATATCCTGCATGAAACCATTGTACCGGCTGATATCAGCGAGAGTGCCGCGCGCAAGGCTGAAGACTTGGCCAAAAAGATCGGCGAAGCGCTTGGGCTGGTTGGTACGCTTGCAGTGGAGATGTTTCTATCTGACGGGGATGAGATTTACATAAATGAATTGGCTCCAAGGCCGCATAACTCAGGCCATTATACAATCGAGGCCTGTGAAACTTCACAGTTTGAGCAGCATATCAGGGCTGTGTGCAATTGGCCGCTTGGAAGCACAAGGCTATTAAATCCGGCAGTTATGGTCAACATATTAGGAGAGCACCAGTCAGATGTAATCAGGGCAATTCCGGGCCTGAGGGATTGGAAGATCCATCTGTATGGGAAGGATGAACCGAAGCATAAGCGGAAGATGGGGCATGTGACCCTTTTACGGCCGTCAGCGGCAGAAGCGCTTGCCGAGATAGACCGCAGCGGAATATGGAGCAAAGCAAAAGAAGGTATGGAGGTTTTACGATGATTGGACGTTATACAAGACCTGAAATGGGAGCGATATGGACAGAGGAAAATCGCTTTAAAGCCTGGCTGGAAGTAGAAATCCTTGCTTGTGAAGCATGGGCGGAGCTCGGGGACATCCCAAAAGAAGATGTGCAGAAAATCCGTGAGAATGCCTCATTTGATATCGAACGCATCAATGAAATCGAGCAGGAAACCCGCCATGATGTGGTGGCATTCACACGCGCGGTTTCAGAAACGCTCGGCGAAGAGCGGAAATGGGTGCATTACGGCCTCACTTCCACGGATGTAGTGGACACGGCTCTTTCCTACCTGATCAAGCAGGCTAACAGCATCCTTCTTCAGGATCTGGAGAATTTCGTTGAAATCTTGAAGAATAAAGCAAAAGAACATAAATACACAGTAATGATGGGGCGCACGCACGGTGTTCATGCCGAGCCGACAACTTTCGGGCTGAAGCTGGCTCTATGGTATGAGGAAATGAAGCGGAACCTGGAGCGCTTCAAGCAGGCCGCTTCCGGCGTTGAGTTCGGGAAGATGTCCGGTGCTGTCGGGACTTACGCCAATATCAACCCATTCGTGGAAAGCTATGTGTGCGAGAAGCTGGGCCTCCAGCCTGCACCTATTTCAACGCAGACACTTCAGCGTGACCGCCATGCCCACTATATGGCCGCCATCTCGCTGATTGCGACTTCCATCGAGAAGTTTGCTGTTGAGATCCGCGGACTTCAGAAGAGTGAAACCCGTGAAGTTGAGGAGTTTTTTGCGAAAGGGCAGAAAGGATCTTCTGCAATGCCGCATAAGCGAAATCCAATCGGTTCTGAGAATATGACAGGCCTTGCACGCGTAATCCGCGGCCATATGCTCACAGCTTATGAAAATGTGCCGTTATGGCATGAACGCGATATTTCACACTCTTCGGCAGAGCGGATCATTCTTCCGGATGCAACGATTGCCCTGAATTACATGCTGAACCGATTTGGGAATATCGTTAAGAATCTCACCGTGTTCCCGGAGAACATGAAGAGAAATATGGACCGCACCCTTGGCCTCATCTATTCTCAGCGCGTGCTGCTTGCCTTGATCGATAAAGGAATGGCCCGTGAAGAGGCATATGACGTTGTCCAGCCGAGGGCGATGGAGGCATGGGAGAAGCAGGTAGCGTTCAAATCGCTTGTGGAAGCTGATGAAACGATTTCTTCCAGGCTGTCTGCAGAGGAAATTGAAGACTGCTTTGATTATAACTATCACATCAAGCATGTGGACACCATTTTTGACCGCTTAGGCTTATAAAATCAGGGGGCTTCGGTCCCCTTTTATCAGGAAGATTCCCAATATTCTTACCAAGGAGGCTCTGCCATGGAAAAGAGAGAGCAACTATATGAAGGCAAGGCGAAAAAAGTATATCTGACCGATGATGAAAATATTGTCTGGCTTGAATATAAAGATTCTGCAACTGCATTCAACGGGGAGAAAAAAGCAGAGATTGCCGGCAAAGGCCGTTTGAATAACGAGATTACAAGTCTGCTGTTTTCAGAGCTTCATAAAAAGGGCATCAGCTCTCATTTCATTGAGAAAGTTTCAGAAACTGAGCAGCTTGTACAAAAAGTCGAGATTATTCCTATTGAAGTGGTTGTAAGGAATGTGGCTGCTGGAAGCATGGCGAAAAGGCTTGGAATGGAAGAAGGGGCTCTTCTGAAAAAAACGCTTGTGGAGTTTTATTTGAAGGATGACAGTCTGGGCGATCCGATCATTACCGATGATCATGTGTTTGAGCTTGATCTTGCTTCTCCTGATGAAGCTGCCCTGCTGAAGAGCAAAGCGCTTGAGGTTAATGCATTTTTATCAAGCTTCTTTAAGGAAATGGGCATTCGTCTCATTGACTTTAAGCTTGAGTTCGGAAAAAATGCTGCCGGCGATATTCTGCTGGCAGATGAAATCTCTCCTGATACTTGCCGCCTTTGGGATATGGAGACAAATGCGAAGCTTGATAAGGATGTATTCCGCCGTGATCTGGGAAGCTTAACAGATGCCTATGAAAATATTTTAACAAGATTGGGAGGACGCCAGCATGTATAAAGTAAAGGTGTATATCACATTAAGAGAAAGTGTATTGGATCCGCAGGGAACAGTTGTGAAAGGATCGCTGCACTCCCTGGACTTCAATGAAGTGCAGGATGTCCGGATTGGGAAATATATGGAGCTGACAATCGATAAGACAGATCGTGATATTGATGCAGCTGTAAAAGAAATGTGTGAGCGCCTGCTGGCTAATGTGGTGATTGAGGACTACCGCTACGAAATTGAGGAGTGTGTTGCACTGTGAGGTTTGCAGTCATCGTTTTTCCGGGCTCCAATTGTGATATTGATATGTTCCATGCGATCCAGGATGAGCTTGGGGAGCAGGCAGAATATGTGTGGCATGATACAGAAAGCCTTGATGAATATGATGCGATCCTCCTGCCGGGCGGCTTTTCTTATGGAGATTATCTCCGTTCCGGCGCGATTGCCCGTTTCAGCAAGGTGATGAAGGCTGTTATCAAAGCAGCAGAGGAAGGAAAGCCGGTCCTTGGTGTCTGCAATGGCTTCCAGATCCTCCTTGAAACCGGCCTGCTGCCAGGAGCGATGCGCAGGAATGAAAGCCTGAAATTTATGTGCCGGCCCGTTCAGCTGCAGGTAGCGAATAATCAAACGATCTTCTCTTCCGCTTATGAACAGGGTGAAGTGATCACAATCCCGATTGCACATGGAGAAGGCAATTATTACTGCGATGAAGCCACACTAGAATCACTTAGAGAGAATAATAGGATTGTATTCACATACAGCGGCGATAACCCGAATGGAAGCCTTGGCGACATTGCCGGAATCATCAATGAAAAAGGAAATGTCCTTGGCATGATGCCGCATCCTGAAAGGGCCGTCGATCAGCTAATGGGCGGTGCCGATGGACTGAAGCTTTTCCAATCAATCGTCAAACAATGGAGGGAATCTTATGCCGTTAATGCTTGAGCCAAGCCCGCAGCAGATTGTAACAGAAAAAGTCTACAAAGAGATGGGATTGACGGATCAGGAATTTGCAATGGTTGAGGACATCCTTGGCAGATTGCCGAATTACACAGAGCTCGGATTGTTTTCCGTCATGTGGTCAGAGCATTGCAGCTATAAAAATTCCAAGCCGGTCCTGAAAAAATTCCCGGTCAAAGGCGGACGCGTCCTGCAGGGCCCTGGGGAAGGAGCTGGCATCGTTGACATCGGAGACGGCCAGGCAGTTGTATTTAAAATCGAAAGCCATAACCACCCATCTGCAATCGAGCCTTACCAGGGAGCGGCAACGGGTGTGGGCGGCATTATCCGGGATGTATTTTCAATGGGAGCAAGACCGATCGCTCTCCTTAACTCTCTTCGCTTTGGAGAGCTGGATTCTCCTCGCGTTCGGTACCTTTTTAAAGAAGTAGTGGCAGGCATTGCCGGGTACGGAAACTGCATCGGCATTCCGACTGTCGGGGGCGAAGTGCAGTTTGATGCTTCCTATGAAGGCAATCCGCTCGTCAATGCCATGTGTGTGGGGCTGATTGACCATAAGGATATTAAAAAAGGCCAGGCGCACGGCGTCGGCAATACAGTCATGTATGTAGGCGCTAAAACAGGCCGCGACGGCATCCACGGCGCGACCTTTGCTTCAGAGGAACTGACAGAGCAGTCTGAAGAAAAGCGCCCTGCCGTCCAGGTCGGCGATCCGTTCATGGAGAAGCTGCTGCTCGAGGCATGCCTTGAGCTGGTCAAGTCTGATGCGCTTGTCGGCATCCAGGACATGGGAGCAGCCGGGCTGACAAGCTCTTCTGCCGAAATGGCCAGCAAAGCAGGATCAGGCATCGAAATGAACCTTGACCTTGTCCCGCAGAGGGAGACGGGCATGACTGCCTATGAAATGATGCTGTCTGAATCACAGGAGCGTATGCTGATTGTCGTCCAAAAAGGGCGTGAGCAGGAAATCGTTGATCTTTTTTCAAAATATGAACTCGAAGCCGTGGCGATCGGCCGGGTGACAGATGATAAAATGCTTCGCCTCATCCATAAAGGGGAAGTGGTGGCGGACGTTCCGGCTGATGCACTTGCCGAGGAAGCGCCTGTGTACCACAAGCCTTCACGCGAGCCTGAGTATTTCCGTGAATTCCAGGCTATGGAGAAGGAAATTCCGGCAGCAGGGAATGCGGGGGAAACTCTGATGCGTCTGCTGCAGCAGCCTACCATCGCAAGCAAGGAATGGGTTTACGACCAATATGACTATATGGTTCGCACGAGTACAGTTGTTTCTCCTGGTTCTGATGCGGCGGTCGTAAGGATCCGCGGAACGCGCAAGGCACTTGCGATGACAACGGACTGCAATTCGCGCTATCTGTATCTGGATCCTGAAACAGGCGGAAAGATTGCCGTGGCTGAAGCAGCTAGGAATATCATAGCTTCCGGTGCCGAGCCGCTTGCCATTACTGACTGCCTGAACTTCGGCAATCCGGAAAAGCCTGAAATCTTCTGGCAGCTGGAGAAAGCGGCAGACGGCATGAGCAGCGCCTGTCTGGCTTTGAATACGCCGGTCATTGGCGGAAACGTATCACTTTACAATGAAACCAACGGTACAGCCGTTTATCCTACACCAGTAGTCGGGATGGTCGGGCTTGTAGAGGATGTTGACCATATTACGACTCAAAGCTTCAAACAGGCCGGAGATCTGATTTATCTTCTAGGAGAAACAAAGGCCGAATTTGGCGGCAGCGAGCTGCAAAAGCTTGTTCACGGCGAGATATTCGGAAAAGCGCCGGAGCTTGACCTGGAAACAGAAGCAAAGAATCAGGAGCAGGTGCTAAAAGCCATCCGTGCGGGGCTTGTCTCTTCCGCTCATGACCTGGCAGAAGGCGGACTTGCAGTGGCAGCTGCTGAAAGCGTGATTGGCTCTGAGGGGCTTGGCGCTTCCATCCGCATTTCAGGAGACGAGACCAGCGCACTATTCAGTGAATCTCAGTCCCGCTTCCTCCTAAGTGTTAAAAAGGAAGATCAGCAGGCATTTGAAAGAATGGCTGATGCGGTTCTGATCGGCGAGGTGACAGGAGAGCCTGTGCTTGAAATCCACTCTGACAGCGGCCTGGTTATGAAAGAACAAACAGAAGTCCTGAAATCAGCCTGGAAAGGAGCGATCCCATGCTTGCTGAAATAAGAGGCCTGAACGAAGAATGCGGCATCTTTGGCGTCTGGGGGCATGAAAATGCCGCCCAAATCACCTATTACGGCCTTCACAGCCTGCAGCACCGGGGCCAGGAAGGTACAGGGATGGTCGTGACAGACGGGAAAAAGCTAAAGGGTCTGAAAGGTGAAGGGCTTGTTGCGGAAATTTTCACAGAGGATGCCATGGAGGCAATGGACGGAAAGTCGGCCATCGGCCATGTCCGCTATGCAACAGCAGGAGGCGGCGGATATGAAAATGTCCAGCCTCTGCTGTTCAACTCACAAAACGGCGGCCTGGCACTTGCGCATAATGGCAATCTGGTAAATGCCACTGCACTGAAAAATCAGCTTGAAGGACAGGGGAGCATCTTCCAGACCAGCTCAGATACAGAGGTGCTGGCTCATCTGATCAAGCGCGGCGGTTTTTCAGCCTTAAAGGATCGGGTTAAAACGGCCCTATCCATGGTAAAGGGCGCGTATGCTTTTCTGATCATGACAGAAACCGAATTGATGGTGGCGCTTGACCCGAACGGGATGCGGCCGCTATCGCTCGCGAAGCTTGGCGATGCCTATGTGGTAGCTTCCGAAACCTGTGCTTTTGATGTGGTCGGGGCAGAATTCATCAGGGATGTTCTTCCTGGCGAGCTCTTGATCATTGATGATGAAGGCTTCCGTTCCGAGATGTTTGCGGTTGCCTCAACAACAGCCATGTGTACAATGGAATATGTTTATTTTTCAAGGCCTGACAGCAATATCAACGGCATCAATGTCCACACGGCCCGTAAAAGTCTTGGGAAGAAGCTGGCTGAAGAGTTTCCTTTTGAAGCAGATGTGGTAACAGGAGTGCCTGATTCAAGCATTTCAGCTGCCATTGGCTATGCGGAAGCATCCGGGATTCCTTATGAAATGGGGCTGATCAAGAATAGATATGTCGGCAGGACATTCATCCAGCCGTCCCAGTCATTGAGGGAACAGGGCGTCAAGATGAAGCTTTCCCCTGTGCGGGGCGTTGTGGAAGGCAAAAGAGTTATCATGGTCGATGATTCCATTGTCCGCGGCACAACAAGCAGAAGGATCGTCACCATGCTCCGCGAAGCAGGCGCGACTGAGGTTCATGTCGTAATCAGTTCACCGCCGATCAAGAACCCTTGCTTCTACGGGATCGATACATCGACAAGGGAGGAATTGATTGCCTCCGAGCATACTGTTGAAGAAATTCGGGAAATCATCGGGGCAGACACACTTTCCTTTTTAAGCGCGGAAGGGATGATTGAAGCAATCGGCAGGACAGATTCGGGAGCATTGAAAGGCCAGTGCCTTGCATGCTTTACCGGGAACTATCCGACTGAAATCTATCCTTCTACCATTCTTCCTTACGAAAAAGTCTAAAAAAGCGGCATTCAGCAATGCTGCTTTTCTTTTCAAAAACTACAAAATCGAGGGGGAACTGTAATGGCTAATGCCTATAAGCAGGCTGGCGTGGATATAGAAGCAGGATATGAGGCAGTATCCCGGATGAAGAAGCATGTGCAGAAGACGCAGAGAGCTGGCGTAATGGGAGGCCTCGGCGGATTTGGCGGCATGTTTGATCTGTCAGTCCTGAACCTGAAGGAGCCTGTGCTTGTATCAGGGACAGACGGAGTCGGCACAAAGCTTATGCTCGCGTTCATGATGGACCAGCATGATACAATCGGAGTGGATGCTGTGGCCATGTGCGTGAATGATATTGTCGTGCAGGGCGCTGAACCGCTGTATTTCCTTGACTATATTGCCTGCGGAAAAGCGGATCCGGCAAGGATTGAAGCAATCGTCAAAGGCATTGCAGACGGCTGCGAGCAGGCCGGCTGTGCGCTTGTCGGCGGAGAAACAGCCGAAATGCCCGGCATGTACAATGAAGAAGAATATGACCTGGCCGGTTTTGCAGCAGGGGCCTGTGAGAAGTCAGCACTGATTGACGGCAGCAGAATTAATGAAGGCGATGTGCTTGTCGGCCTTGCATCAAACGGAATCCACAGCAATGGCTATTCTCTTGTCAGAAAAATCCTGCTGGAGGATGCCGGCCTGGCGCTGGACAGTTATCAGGAGGAACTCGGCTGCACATTGGGCGAGGAGCTTCTGAAGCCGACGAGAATTTATGTGAAGCCTTTGCTTGATGCGATGAAAAAATTCGACATCAAGGGATTGGCCCATATCACAGGCGGCGGATTCATTGAAAACCTTCCAAGAATGCTTCCGGAAGGGCTGGGAGCTGAAATTGATGAGAGCGGAAGGGATATCCCGCCGGTATTCGGACTTATGGAAAAGCTGGGAAATCTCGATCGGCTGGAAATGTACAATATTTTCAATATGGGCACGGGAATGGCCGCGGCTGTCAGCCCGGAACAGGCCGGCATGCTCATCAGCCACCTGAATGCTTCAGGGGAAAAAGCCTACAGGCTCGGAACGGTTACAAGGAAAGAAGGAATTCAAATTACCGTGTAAAACGGATTTCGGAGGTTCCCATGAAAAAGATAGCGGTATTTGCTTCCGGAAGCGGAACCAACTTTCAAGCTATAATAGATGCGGTAAAAAGCGGTGAACTGGATGCGGACATCAGGCTTTTGGTTTCTGACAGGCCGGGAGCTTATTGCCTGGAGAGGGCTGAGGCCAATGGAGTCCCAAGCTTTGCCTTCCGTGCAAAAGAGTTTGAAAGCAAGCAGGCATATGAAGAGGAAATTCTCGGCAGGCTCAGGGAGTGTGGAGCTGAGTTCATCATTCTGGCAGGCTATATGAGGCTGATCGGTGAGGTTCTCCTTGCTGAATATGAGGGAAGGATCGTCAATATCCATCCTTCGCTTCTGCCCTCCTTTCCGGGTAAAGATGCCATCGGCCAGGCGCTCGCGGCCAGGGTGCCGATCAGCGGCGTAACGGTTCATTATGTGGATGCCGGCATGGACACAGGGCCGATCATTGCCCAGCAGTCTGTGAAGCTTGATGAAGACGAGACGAGAGAGAGCCTGCAGGAGAAAATCCATCAGATCGAGCACAAATTGTATCCTGCTACTTTGAATAAGATATTTGCAGAAGATGCAGCAAGAGTCAGCAGCAGTAAATAAGGACAGTCAACAGGAGGAATTCAAATTGAAAAAGCGAGCATTAATCAGTGTGTCAGACAAAAACGGAATTGTCGATTTTGCCAAGGAGCTCGCCAGTCTTGGCTATGAGATCATATCAACGGGCGGCACAAAGAAAGCACTCCAGGAAAGCGGCGTTGAAGTAATCGGCGTGAGCGATGTCACCGGTTTCCCGGAAATTCTCGAAGGCCGTGTAAAGACATTGAATCCGATGATTCATGGGGGCCTTTTGGCAAAATTCGATCAGCCCGGTCATCATACCCAGATGGAGGAGCATGGAATTGATCCGATCAGCATCGTCTGTGTCAATCTGTATCCTTTCCAGCAGACCATCGCCAAGAGTGATGCCTCAGTCGAGGATGCGATTGAAAACATTGATATCGGCGGACCCGCAATGCTGCGCGCGTCAGCAAAAAACCATCAATATGTCACAGTGGTCATCGATCCTGCAGACTATGGCACAGTCCTTTCAGAACTCAATGAAAATGGCGAAACCCAGGCCGCGACACGCCGCAGGCTTGCAGCGAAGGTCTTCCGCCATACAGCTTCCTATGACAGCCTGATTGCTGAATATATGACTAAGCTTGCAGGTGAAGAAAATCCGGAAAAAATGACTGTTACATACGAATTGAAACAAACGCTCCGCTATGGCGAAAATCCTCATCAGAAAGCTTCCTTTTACCGGAAGCCGCTTGGCTCTGAGTTTTCGATTGCCAATGCCGAGCAGCTTCATGGGAAAGAGCTTTCCTACAACAATATCAATGATGCTGAAGCTGCCCTGCAAATTGTCAATGAATTCAAGGACCCGGCTGCTGTTGCTGTGAAGCATATGAATCCTTGCGGCGTTGGAACCGGCAAAGATACCTATGACGCATTTACAAAAGCATTCGAAGCAGACCCTGTTTCCATCTTTGGGGGAATCATTGCGCTGAACCGGGAAGTGGATGCAGAAACTGCAGGGAAGCTTCATGAGATTTTCCTTGAAATCGTCATTGCCCCGTCCTATTCGGAAGAGGCGCTTAAGATATTGACAGGCAAAAAGAATATCCGCCTCCTGACCATTCCTTTTGATATAGAAAAGAAGGAAGAGGCAAGGCTGACAAGCATTGAAGGGGGACTGCTCGTTCAGGAATATGACCGCTGCTCCCTGGAAGACGCCAACGTTTCTGTTGCAACCAGGAGAGAGCCGACAGAGGAAGAATGGGCGGCGCTGAAGCTTGGCTGGAAGGTTGTTAAGCATGTGAAGTCCAATGCGATTGTCGTGAATAATAGAGAGATGACTTTAGGTATCGGAGCCGGACAGATGAACCGCGTCGGTGCAGCCAAAATAGCCCTTGAACAGGCTGGAAACCGTGCGGAAGGAGCAGTGCTCGCCTCAGATGCGTTCTTCCCGATGGATGATACAGTCGAAGCGGCAGCCAAGGCAGGCATCACTGCAATCATCCAGCCTGGGGGCTCCATCAAGGATCAGGATTCTGTGAAAAAGGCAGATGAATATGGAATTGCAATGGTATTTACAGGAGTAAGGCATTTTAAACATTAATCAGGGAGCTGATGGATGGTGAACGTATTAGTCATCGGGCGCGGCGGCAGGGAGCATAGCATCTGCCGGAAAATGAGCGAAAGCCCATCTGTGGATAAAGTATATGCTGCACCTGGGAATCACGGGATGGCCGATTGTGCAGTCCTGGTGCCAATTGATGAAATGAATTTTCCGGAACTTGCAGCCTTCGCAAAGGAAAATGAAATCGGGCTGACAGTAATCGGCCCGGAGGCACCCCTTCAGGCCGGGCTGGCGGATTTTCTGGGCAGTCTGGGAATGAAAGTGTTCGGTCCGAAAAAAGAGGCTGCTGTCATTGAAGGAAGCAAGTCCTTCGCCAAAGAGCTGATGGAGAAATACGATATTCCCACTGCCGAATATAGAGCATTCACTGACTATGAAAAAGCCAGGGCTTATTTGGACGAAAAAGGCGCTCCCATCGTCATCAAGGCAGACGGGCTTGCAGCAGGCAAAGGAGTCACGGTCGCCATGACCCTGGATGAAGCCCATCAGGTGCTGGAAGAAATGATGGTCGGTGCCCGCTTCGGGGAAGCCTCCGCCAAGGTAGTCATTGAAGAGTTCCTTGAAGGGGAGGAGTTCTCCCTGATGGCTTTTGTCAATGGAAGCACGGTGGTGCCGCTTGACATTGCCCAGGACCATAAGCGGGCATATGACGGAGACCAGGGGCCGAATACAGGCGGGATGGGTGCCTATTCACCGGTTCCCCATATTGGCGAAGATGTGGTCCAGGAGGCAGTCAGAACGATCCTTGAACCCGCTGCAAAAGCGATGGAGCTTGAAGGCAGAAGCTTCTGCGGAGTATTGTATGCAGGCTTGATCCAAACGGAAAGCGGCCCGAAGGTCATTGAATTCAACGCGCGCTTCGGTGATCCGGAGACCCAGGCAGTGCTTCCGAGGATGCAGTCGGATCTTGCTGAAAGCATGCTGGCTGTCATTGATGGCGGGAAACCGGAAATAGAGTGGGATTCCAATTTTGTGCTTGGTGTTGTGGCTGCGTCCACAGGCTATCCGGGGTCATACGGAAAGGGAGCCGTGCTGAAAGGGCTCAGCGAGATGGACCCTTCCCTGTTTGTCTTCCATGCCGGCACAAAACAAAATGAAGACGGTGAGTTTATTACTGACGGAGGACGGGTGCTTCTCGCCGGCGCCAGGGCCGAAAGCCTTTCAGAGGCGCAGGAAAAGGTATATGCCGGGCTTGAAAAGCTTCAGTGCGAAGGTGTTTTCTACCGCAGGGATATAGGCGGCAGGGCTATCGCGCGCCTTTCCTCCCAGACTTCCTTATAAAAGCATAAAGGATTGCGACGATGCTGCCGATCAGGATGATCAGGACAAACGACATATCGGTAACATATTCAAGAAACATTTATATCATCTCCTTAAGATTCAAAAGCGGCAGGCACCTTTATACAGGTGTCCGCCGCTTTCTTTTTTCTCATTTAAGCGTGTTATTCTGCATCAGGGTCTTTTCAAGCATCGCCAGGTCCTGATCATTCAGGTCCTGTTTATCCCCGCCTGCCTGGGGTTCGTTATGCTTCTGTTCAGAATGATCTTTGCGGCTGCCGCTGCCGCCTCCATTCATCATATCCTGCCCGCGGTCAAGCATGGCTGTCACCGGACAATAGCGGACAATCCCTTCTGCCACCTTCATGGCCCCGAGCATCGCCATTACCAGATAAGAATCGCGCCAAGGCATTTTCACCAGCTTGGCTGTGCTCCAGGAAAGGACTGTAAGCCCGATGGTAATGCGGATAAGGGCATTCAATATGCCTATGTTCTGTTTGATTTTCATGGACTGCTGCACTCCTTCACAAAATTTTCAATTTCTTTACTGCGTTAAACAGCGAAATATGCTAGTATAGATAGAACAGCTCTGAAAGGGCTTTCTTTTTTAAAATATGATCGCTTACGATCTTAAAAAATATATCAAAGCCGCTTAGCGGCAAGTAAACGGAGGGGACATTGTTGCTCGAACAGCGGTATCGGTGGAAAAACAAACAAATAAGGGAACAGGTCTCCGTTCTGGATGGAAAGCTTGCCCCGACCATGCTTTTGCAAAATGCCACATACTTGAATCAAGTACTGAATAAATGGATTACCGCCAATATCT
Organism: Bacillus infantis; assembly: GCF_020171945.1. Taxonomy (GTDB): domain Bacteria; phylum Bacillota; class Bacilli; order Bacillales; family Cytobacillaceae; genus Bacillus_AB; species Bacillus_AB infantis_A. The sequence continues at coordinate 15,825 of NZ_JAIVAP010000020.1, forward strand.
GGATCTATGACGATCGGATTGTCTATGTCGGAGAGAAGCTTCCGGCAAGGACAGACGGCTGTGAAATCAGGGACTGTCAGGGCGAATGGCTTGTTCCAGGCTATATTGAGCCCCACGCCCATCCATTTCAACTTTATAATCCCCATTCTCTGGCGGCCTATGCATCGCAATTCGGCACAACGACACTCATCAATGATAATATGTCGCTTGTTTTGCAGATGGATAAAAAGAAAGCGTTTTCTTTTTTGAGGGAGATGCGCAATATTCCTTCTACGATGTATTGGTGGTGCCGGTTTGATGCTCAGACAGAGATCCAAAACGAAGAACAGGCCTTTTCCCATGGAAACATCAAATCCTGGCTTGAACATGATGCCGTCCTGCAGGGAGGGGAACTCACAGGGTGGCCGCGGCTGTTGGATGGCGATGACATGATGCTTCACTGGATACAGGAAGCCAAACGGATGCGCAAGCAGATCGAAGGGCATTTCCCGGGTGCATCGGAAAAAACATTGGCGAAGATGATGCTTTTTGGGGCAGACTGCGACCATGAAGCGATGACAGGAAAAGAGGCATACGACCGGCTGATGCATGGATATACGGTTTCCCTCCGCCATTCTTCCATCAGGCCGGACCTGCCTAAGCTGCTGGAAGAGATTCATGAGCTGGGAATCAATGTGTATGACCGGTTTATTTTTACAACGGATGGTTCGTCGGCCTCCTTTTATGAGCAGGGCATGATCGATAATATGATCAGGATAGCCATCGAAAAAGGCGTGCCTGTGATAGATGCCTATAATATGGGGACAATCAATCCGGCACGGCATTATAATATCGATTATCTGCATGGCAATATAACAACAGGCGGGATTGCCAACATCAATTTCCTTGAGGATGAAAAAAGCCCTACACCGGTCTCTGTCCTTGCAAAAGGCAAATGGGTTAAGAAGGACGGCAAAGAAGTGGAAGGCGCCTACGGATGGAGTACCTGGGAAGAACATGGCTTCGAAAAGCTGGACATTGACTGGAGCCTGACGGGTGATGATATGCAATTTTCAATGCCGTTTGGGATCAAAATGGAGAACGCAGTGATTACAAAACCGTATTCCATCTCCATTGATGTTTCCTATGAAGAGCTGTCAGAAGACCATGATGAATGCTTCTTCATGCTTGTTGACAGGAAGGGCAAATGGCGGATCAACACAATGCTGAAGGGCTTTGCCAGCAGGGTTGGGGGCATGGCAAGCTCCTTCTCCAATACTGGCGATATTATTCTGATCGGGAAGAACAAACAGGATATGCTGACAGCCTTTGAACGGATTAAAATGCTCGGCGGAGGGATTGCCATTGCCGGCAGCGGCACGATTGAATGCGAGGTAGGACTTCCGCTGAATGGCGGGATGTCCGCAAAGGCTGTTCCAGACCTGATTAAGGATGAAAAAAAGCTGCTGAGGCTGCTCGAGGAAAAAGGGTATAAATTCGAGGACCCAATCTATTCGCTCCTCTTTTTCTCATCAACCCATCTTCCGTACATCCGGATCACTCAGCATGGAATGTATGATGTCATGAATAAAACGGTACTCTTTCCAACGATAATGCGTTAAAATATAAAAGAATAGACTATAAAGATAGATAGGGATCAACAGGGGTGAAAAAGATAAAGAAATGGATGATGCTTTCAGCAGCAGTGCTGATGCTTGTTTCTGGGTGCAGCAAGTCAAATGATGATGCAGAGCCTGAGAAAGGGAATAATCAGGCTCCGGCCGAACAAACGTCCAATGAAGATAAAGGACAGGAAACAGAGGCAGAATCGCCCTATGCCTTCCCGCTGACAGGGATTGGCACAGAGAAGGAAGCCGCAGGCCGCGCCGTCGCAGTGATGATCAATAATCATCCGGCTGCAAGGCCGCAATCCGGGCTTCCGGAAGCTGATATCGTTTATGAACTTTTAGCGGAGGGAAATGTAACCCGGTTCCTGGCCATCTACCAAAGTGAACAGCCGGAAAAGGTCGGTCCGGTCAGGAGTGCCCGTGATTATTACATCGAGCTTGCCAAAGCGTATGATGGGCTCTATGTCTGCCACGGAAACAGCCCGGATGCGAAGGAGCTTATGGACAACGGCTATATCGACCATCTGAATGGCCTTTATTATGACGGGACTCTCTTTCAAAGGGCCGGTTACCGTAAGGCTCCGCATAACTCGTATACCTCTTATGAGAATATCCTGAAGGGGGCTGCGGAAAAGGGCTATGAAATGGAAGAAGCCCCCGGTCCCCTCAGCTTCATGACAGCTGAAGAAGCAGGGCAGCTCACAGGCGAAGAAGCAGAGAGTGCAAAGGTTTCATATTTTTCTAATGAAACATTCTCGAGCAACTATGAATACGACAGGAATCTTCATAAATACAAAAGATATTCCAGTGGCGAACTGACCGCTGATTATGACAGCGGCGCCCCCGTCCTGATTGACAATATATTCATCATAGAAGCCTCCCACAAAATTGTTGACAGTGAAGGCAGGCGTGAGATTAACTTAACATCTGGGGGAAGAGGCTATCTGCTTCAGAAGGGCTTCCTTCGGGAAGTTGAGTGGAAAAATGAAAATGGAAGGCTGCTTCCTTTTATTGATGGCAAGGAAGCGCCGCTGGTCCGCGGAAAGACATGGATCAATGTAATTCCATCAGACCCGGGCCTCGGCCAGGCGGTCAGCTTGAATAAAGCTAATTAATTCTTACAAATTTTGTTTAAATAAAGGAGACCCTATATGCAAATTGAAAAACTGAGAGGCAAAGAGCTGGATCAATTGTTCAAATCGGTTCTGTCCCTAAAAGACCTGGAAGAATGCTATCGATTCTTCGACGATCTTTGCACGGTAAATGAAATTCAATCTCTTGCCCAGCGCCTGGAGGTTGCCCGGATGCTGCGGGAAGGAAAGACCTATCATAAGATAGAAACAGAAACAGGAGCAAGCACGGCAACGATTTCCCGTGTCAAACGCTGCCTGAATTACGGCAATGACGCCTATGAAATGGCCCTTGAGCGCATAAAGGACGAAGAAGCACAGGCCGCTGCTGAATAACTGATGAAAAGCCGCAGGATGAAGATCCAGCGGCTTTTTTATTAGGAGAAATATACATTCCGCTGCGTTCGCTCTTTGTTTTCGCTGCTGCCCCCGCATTCTCCAGTAAGGACTTTTCTTCTTCCATCAATATGCAGGAAATGTCCTTCCCGCTTTCCTTTTTGATTCCAGTGTCTAATGCTATAATGTTGTAATGGAATGATAGAATGGAGGCAAGTATGCATGTATGATGTTCGCGAGTGGCGCCACGCCTTTAAACTCGATCCCGATAAAGAAATTTCTGACCAGGACCTGGAGCGGATCTGTGAATCAGGGACAGATGCTGTAATAGTCGGAGGTACTGACGGCATTACACTTGAAAAGGTGCTGGACCTGATGGCGAGGATACGCCGCTATACAGTGCCCTGTGTACTCGAAGTTTCAACGATTGAGTCTGTAACTCCGGGCTTTGATCTGTATTTTATTCCGTCTGTCCTGAACAGCGGGGACAGCAAGTGGATCACCGGGCTTCATCATCAGGCGGTCAAGGAATACGGAGAGATCATGAGCTGGGAGGAAATCCTTGTCCAGGGCTATTGCATCATGAACAGCGAATGCAAGGCGGCAAAGCTGACAGGGGCGAAGACGGATCTGGATGCAGAGGATGTTGTGGCCTACGCGATGATGGCGGAGAAAATGTTCCACCTTCCCATCTTTTATCTGGAATACAGCGGGACATATGGCGATCCCGGGCTTGCGGCGGAAGTAAAGCGCACCCTTGAGGAAACAACCTTTTTCTACGGCGGCGGAATTTCCACGGAAGCACAGGCAAGGGAAATGGCTGAGGCAGCGGACGTCATTGTTGTCGGCAATATAATATATGAAAATTTTGATGAAGCTTTAAAGACGGTTTTGCCTAAATAAAGTTGCTTGCAGAAGGACTTAAGGATACACTTACTATAAAGAACATATGTTTGTTTGGCGGTGAATAAGAGATGCAATATTTAACGGATAAATTATTAAACGGATTGAATCCCCAGCAGCAGAATGCTGTAAAGGCTACGGACGGGCCGCTGCTCATCATGGCCGGTGCGGGGAGCGGAAAGACGAGGGTGCTGACCCACAGGATCGGATATCTGATGGTTGAAAAAGGGGTAAACCCGTATAACATCCTGGCCATCACCTTTACCAACAAGGCGGCAAGGGAAATGCGCGAGAGGATCCAGAACATGATGGGCGGAGCAGCCGATGATATTTGGATTTCGACGTTCCACTCTATGTGTGTGCGGATCCTCAGGAGAGATATAGACAGAATCGGCTTTAACCGGAATTTCACGATACTTGATACAACAGACCAGCAGTCTGTCATTAAGGCAATTCTCAAGGAAAAGAACCTGGATCCGAAAAAATACGACCCGCGTGCAATCCTGGGCAGCATCAGCTCGGCAAAAAACGAACTGATCGACCCGGAGGAATATGCAAAGGCGGCCGGCGGCTACTTCGAGCAGATCGTCAGCGATGTATACACAGAATATCAAAGGCGCCTCCGCAAAAATCAGGCGCTGGACTTTGATGACCTGATCATGACAACGATCCAGCTATTCCAGCGGGTGCCTGAGGTGCTGGAATATTATCAGCGCAAATTCCAATATATCCATGTTGATGAGTATCAGGATACAAACAGAGCACAATATATGCTTGTAAAGCTGATGGCAGACAGATTCAAGAACCTTTGCGTCGTCGGAGACTCCGACCAGTCGATCTATCGCTGGCGCGGAGCTGACATTGCCAATATCCTCTCTTTTGAAAAAGATTACCAAAATGCCCGAACGATTCTCCTGGAGCAGAATTACCGCTCAACAAAGCGGATCCTGTTGGCTGCCAATGAGGTGATTGCCAAGAACCTCAACAGGAAGGCCAAGAATCTCTGGACAGAAAACGCAGAAGGCAATAAACTGTTCCATTACCGCGCAGACAGCGAGCAGGGAGAAGGGCAGTTTGTCGCAGGGAAAATCAAAGAAATGGTCGACAGCGGCAAGCGGAAGTACTCCGAGATTGCCATCCTTTACCGGACCAATGCCCAGTCCCGTGTAATGGAGGAAGTACTTCTTAAATCAAACATTGAGTACTCCATTGTCGGCGGCATCAAGTTCTATGACAGAAAAGAAATCAAGGATATCCTTGCCTATTTGAGGCTGATTGCCAACCCTGATGATGACATCAGCCTGCAGCGCGTGATTAATGTGCCAAAACGGGGAATAGGCTCAGGGTCCGTGGACAAAATCGCCAACTTTGCGCAGATGCATGATATGACGATGTACCAGGCACTCGATGCCCTTGATCTGATTGGCCTGAGCCCGAAGATCACGAAGGCGGCAACCGAGTTCCGCGATTTGATCAGAAGCTATGAACAAATGCAGGAATACCTTTCTGTGACAGAGCTTGTTGAAGAAGTGCTGGAAAAGTCCGGCTACAGGGACATGCTGAAGGCAGAAAAGTCTATCGAAGCACAAAGCCGCCTGGAAAACATCGACGAGTTCTTGTCTGTTACGAAAAACTTCGAGGATGGCAGCGAGGATAGGTCACTTGTTGCCTTCCTTACAGACCTGGCTCTTGTGGCAGATATCGACAAGCTTGAAGACGATGGCACAAAGACCGATTCCGTCGTCCTGATGACGCTTCACTCTGCAAAGGGGCTGGAATTCCCGGTCGTATTCCTGATCGGGCTTGAGGAAGGCGTCTTCCCTCACAGCCGCTCCCTCATGGAAGAGGCGGAAATGGAAGAAGAGCGCCGTCTCGCCTATGTGGGAATCACCCGTGCAGAGGAAGAATTATATATTACAAATGCGCAGATGCGGACATTATTCGGACGGACGAATATGAACCCCCCATCGCGCTTTATCCAGGAAATCCCGGCAGACCTAATCGAAGGGATCGAGCCAAAGAAGGCATCACCTTCTCCATTTGGCAGCCCTGCAGGAGGGCGGTCACTATCATCCACAGCCCCGCGGCAGGCTATGCGCAAGGCTGTGGTCAAGCCGGCTGCGGCCTCGACCGGCGGGGATGCACTCGGCTGGCAGGTCGGAGACAAAGCCGTCCATGGGAAATGGGGCACCGGAACAGTTGTCAGCGTAAAAGGCCAGGGAGAAGGAACGGAGCTCGATATCGCCTTCCCGAGCCCGACCGGCATCAAGCGCCTGCTGGCAAAATTCGCACCGATTACAAAAGGCTGATAGAGTACAGAAATATAGGATAAAAGCATAATTGCTGCGGAGCTGCCTTGCCTTTTTGGAGGCGGGCAGCGGCCGAGTTTTTTATGAAAGGGCTGGATAAGATGGACCTTCACAATGCCGAAGCAAAAGTAAAAGAACTGCATAATCTGCTGAATCAATATGGCTATGAATATTATGTCCTTGATAAGCCGTCAGTGCCGGATTCTGAGTATGACCGGCTCCTGAAAGAGCTGATGGAGCTTGAAAATGAGCATCCGCAGCTGAAAACTGCTGATTCCCCTACCCAGCGGGTCGGCGGCGAAATACTCGATATGTTCGAAAAGGTCGAACACCAAACACCTATGCTGAGCCTTGGCAATGCCTTCAACGAAGAAGATCTGCGCAGCTTTGACCGCCGGGTGCGGCAGACTGCAGGAGAAAATCTTTCTTATGTGTGCGAGCTGAAAATTGATGGCCTGGCCGTCGCCCTGAAATATGAGGATGGCCTGTTCATCCAGGGTGCAACAAGGGGAGACGGGACAATCGGGGAGGATATCACAGTAAACCTGCGGACAATCCGCTCCATTCCCCTCCGCCTTTCAGAGCCTGTATCCATTGAGGTGCGCGGGGAGGCATTCATGCCGGGCCGATCCTTTGAAGCATTGAATAAAGGGAAAGAAGAGCGGGGCGAGGAGCCGTTTGCAAATCCGCGCAATGCGGCTGCAGGTTCCCTGCGGCAGCTCGATCCCCGCATTGCTGCTTCCCGTAATCTTGATATCTTTTTATACGGGATATCAAACACCGGCGATACAGGTGTAGAATCACACAGTGCCGGACTGGATTATCTGGAAACACTCGGATTCAAGACGAACAAAGAGCGCAGACGATGTGCCAATATAGAAGAAGTCATCGAATATGTCAGCAGCTGGACCGAGAAGCGCCCTAACCTGGATTATGACATAGATGGAATCGTCATCAAGGTCGATTCGCTTGCTCTTCAAGAAGAACTGGGAGCAACAGCGAAAAGCCCGCGCTGGGCGATTGCCTATAAGTTCCCTGCTGAAGAAGTGGTCACCACTTTAAGGGATATAGAACTGAGCGTCGGCCGCACCGGCGTTGTCACGCCTACAGCCCTGCTTGAGCCGGTCCGCGTTGCCGGGACGACTGTCCAGCGTGCATCGCTTCATAATGAAGACCTGATCCGCGAAAAAGACATCAAGATCGGCGACAAGGTCGTTGTCAAGAAAGCCGGAGATATCATCCCCGAGGTTGTCAATGTGCTGGCCGAGCAGAGGACAGGTGAGGAGCGTGAGTTCGTGATGCCGACACACTGTCCGGAGTGCGGAAGCGAGCTGGTCCGCCTTGAGGGTGAAGTGGCCCTGCGCTGCATCAATCCGAAGTGTCCCGCCCAGATCCGTGAGGGACTGATCCATTTTGTCTCCAGGAATGCGATGAATATTGACGGACTTGGCGAAAAAGTGGTCAGCCAGCTGTTTGCAAAAGAGCTGATCAAGGATGTAGCTGACCTTTACAAGCTCACGCATGAAGCTTTGATCGGAATGGAGCGCATGGGCGAAAAGTCGGTCAATAATCTGCTGGAGGCCATAGAGGCATCCAAGCAGAACTCCCTTGAAAAACTGCTGTTTGGATTAGGAATCAGGCATGTCGGCGCAAAGGCAGCAAAAACACTTGCCCAGCATTTTGGCACCATTGATAACCTGATGGGTGCCTCTGAAGAAGATTTGACGGCGATCAATGAAATCGGCGGTAAAATGGCTGGAGCGATTGTCGCATTCTTTGAGCAGGAAGAAGCGAAGGAGCTTATCCGCGAATTAACAGAATCGGGCGTCAACATGGAGTACAAAGGGCCGAAGCCGGTTGCGGCAGAGGACTCCGACTCATTCTTTGCAGGAAAGACAATCGTGTTGACAGGCAAGCTTTCCATATTGAGCCGAAATGAAGCAAAAGAAAAGATCGAAGCACTGGGCGGAAATGTGTCCGGAAGCGTCAGCAAGAAAACGGATCTCCTGATTGCAGGCGAGGATGCCGGCTCCAAGCTTGCGAAAGCCCGGGACCTGGGGATAGATATTTGGAATGAGGAGCAGCTGGTTGAAGAATTAAATAATTAAGAGGTGTAAAAGCAGTGAGAAGAACATCAATAATCGCCTTGTCCCTTGCCCTTTTGCTGACAGGCTGCGCCCCCAACTTCCAGAAGCAGGAGGAAGTGGTGCAGGAGCAGGATGACTCAAAGGAAAATGCGATTATTCCAAACTATAAGATCTCGGATCAGTACTATCGTACGATCCTGCCTTTTAAGCCCGGGGAAGCACGCGGATTGGTCGTCAATAATATCAATACCAGATATGACCTGAATGAATTTGAGACCGGCCTCATGAGGGTGGCCCAAAATTCATTCGATCCTGATAAGTTCTTTTTCCAGGAAGGCCAGTATCTGAAAAGAGATATGGTCAGCAAATGGCTGAGCCGCAAGTATACGGCCGCACAGCTGAAGGAAAAGAACCTCGAGGAAGAAGACAATCTTGGCCTGAATCCGGTGGATGACGAGAAAGGCGATATCAAATCGAGGGAAGAAAGAAACCCGATTTACCTGGCCCATATCCTTGAGCATAACTACCTCCTGAAAAATGAAGATGGCAAAGCCTATCTCGGAGGAGTCGTCATCGGTCTCGCAATGAACTCTGTTCACTACTACAGAACAGTGGAGTATGGAGATGTTTTTGAGAAAAAAATTGACCATGCCACTCTTGAAAAAGAAGGAAAGCAGATTGCCGATCAGGTATTAAGCAGACTCCGCAGCATGGACGAGCTTAAAAATGTACCGATCACCATCGCCCTTTTCGAGCAGGAAAGCAATAAATCAGTCGTGCCTGGCACCTTCTTCGCCTATGCCCAGGCGGACAAAGGAAGCAGCAAGCTTGGCGGCTGGGAAAATGTAGATGAAGAATACGTCCTATTCCCATCCCCTGGAGCCACCGAAGATCACAGGGAAGACGTCACCTCATTCCTTAACTTCAAGCAGGACGTCGAAAAATACTTCCCGAACTTCAACGGGGTCATCGGAAAAGCCTTCTATGCCCAGGATCAGCTTCAGCAGCTGAACATCGAAATCCCGATCCAATTCTACGGGAAAGCAGAAGGCATCGGCTTTACCCAATATGTGACCGGACTCGTCATGAAGCATTTCCCTGACTATATATCCGTCCAGGTCAGCGTCACCTCCGTCAACGGCCCGGAAGCACTCATCGTCCGGAAATCCGGGGACCAGGAACCATTTGTGCATATTTATCAGCAATAGAAGAGCAGGCAGCCGCTTTGGGGCTGCTTGTTTTTTTGTGGCGGGTGCGGGAGGTGTGCGTGGGGTTGGGGGTTGGTAGAAAAAAGCGTGAAATGGTAGAAAAAAGGCTAGATTGGTTAAATTATTGCGCGAATCGGTAGAAAAAAGGCTTCAGTCGGTAGAAAAAGCTGCAGAATGATGAAAATGCCTTCAGTTCGCTCTTCGAAATGGGGTATCTGAGAGGCTTTTGTGGAGAGTTGTGCCTTTTTTAGAGGATTCAGCCCGCTGAGATGCCCGTCGGGAGGGAGTTGGTAGAAAAAAGCGTAAAATGGTAGAAAAAAGGCTAGATTGGTTAAATTATTGTGTGAATCGGTAGAAAAAAGGTGCCAGTCGGTAGAAAAAGCCGCAGAATGATGAAAAAGCCTCCGATCTCTCTTCAAAATGAACTATTCGAGCGCCTTTCATGGGACGCTGTGCCATATTCTAGAGGATTCAGCCCGCAAAGAGAGCTGTTCAAAGGGAGTTGGTAGAAAAAAGTGTGAATTAATTAAAAAACGAGCTGAATTAGTGAAATTATTGCGCGAATCGGTAGAAAAAAGCTGCAAGCCGGTAGAAAAAGCCGCAGAATGATGAAAAAGCTCCCCCCGACCTCTTTTCAAAACAAGCTTTTAAGCTAAAAGAGAAAGCTTGGCAGGTCCACGAAAGCCCTTTTATGTGAGACTCACCTGAAAATGTGCAATTATAGCTAAAAAACCTCATGTAATTCACAAAGCAAGCCCCAATTATACAAACTCCGCCCACCAGCTGCCCAATCACTGCCCGGAATGACTCATAAGATGCTCCACCTTCTGGCCACCCGCCCCCTCTCCAAAAGTCCAAACAAAATTTCCCCATAAAAACAGGATTTCCACACCCAAACCAAGTATATAAATACTAGAAAATAAGAAAGGAGCTTTCTATGATCATAAAAAAGTTAGAAATGCCTTTAACATTGCAAAAGCTGCAGGCCCTTCATCGAAGATTGCCGCAGAACCACCCCAAATACCAGGTTATCCAGGAAAAAATGGCGAAGGGGCTTGCCGGTTACAGGGGGGAGCTTGCGGTGGAGTACCAGCTCAGTTTTCTTCCTAAAGATCAGTATTTAATATTCCACAATATCCGTCTGCAGGAACAGGAGCATTTTTTTCAAATGGATTTCGTCCTCTTATCCAAAGAATTCGTTCTCTCTATTGAAGTAAAGAATATGGCTGGCACTTTGTATTTCGATCCTGTTTTCCAGCAGCTGGTCCGGACGCAAAACGAAAAGGAGGAGGCATTTCCTGATCAGCTTATCCAAATTCAGCGCCACAAATCCCTCATGGCCAATTGGCTTAGTACTCATAGCTATCCCTCCATCCCGATTGAATCCCTCATAGCCATAAGCAGCCCATACACATTATTAAAAACAAGCCCCAGGAATGAATCGATCTCCAGAATAATCCTTCATAGCGAAGCGCTTCCAGCTAAAATAAAGAAGCTTGAATTAACCTATAGAAAGAGCTGCCTGGATGATAAACAGTGGAGAAAGCTCGGCCGCCTGATTCAAAAGAAAGATACCCCTTTAAATGCCGATATCCTTGATCAATATGATATCCGGAAAGATGAGCTCATCAGAGGTGTAATCTGCCCATCCTGCCATGCCTTTCCGATGGGAAGGACACATGGGACATGGTTGTGTCCGCAATGCCACTTCAAGGCAGCAGATTGCCACCTGCCTGCTCTTGAAGATTATCGCTTATTGATAGGTGGGACAATCACAAACAGAGAGGCCAGATTTTTTTTGGATATATCGTCACTTCAGCTTGCAGGGCGCCTGCTTCATCATGCACAGTCTGATGGAAAAACAAAGGGAAGGATCTATATATTAAAATAATAACCTGCAAAACTTTTGGAAAAATAAACATTTCTCAGAATGTTGGAGATAAATAGAAAGACATGTTAAAATGGAACCTGGATGTAAACGTTTTAGTACATAGGAGGCGTTATAAATGGTACAACCTTACAAGCATGAACCTTTTACTAATTTTTCTATTGAAGAAGAGCGCGATGGCTATTTGCAGGGCTTAAAGACTGTTGAGGGCTATCTTGGCCAGGATTATGATCTGCTGATTGGCGGAGAGCGCGTTTCGACTGAAGATAAAATAGTTTCCTATAATCCTTCTAATAAAGAAGAAGTGATCGGCCGTGTATCAAAGGCGACGCAGGAGCATGCCGAGCAGGCAATGCAGGCGGCTGTCGAAGCTTTCAAGACGTGGAGGAAGGTTAAGCCTGAGACGCGTGCTGACGTGCTTTTCAAGGCAGCTGCGATTATCCGCCGCCGCAAGCATGAGTTCTCTGCTTTGCTGACAAAGGAAGCGGGCAAGCCTTGGAATGAGGCTGATGCAGATACTGCGGAAGCGATTGACTTCCTTGAGTATTATGCGCGCCAGGCACTGAAAGTGAAAGACGGCATGCCAGTGAACAGCCGTCCGAATGAATATAACCGCTATGATTATATTCCATTGGGCGTTGGCATCGTTATTTCTCCTTGGAACTTCCCGCTTGCGATCATGGCTGGTACGACTGTAGCTGCCATTGTTGCCGGAAACACAGTACTGCTTAAGCCGGCTTCAACTACTCCTGTAGTAGCGGCGAAATTCGTTGAAGTCATGGAGCAGGCAGGCCTGCCGAAGGGCGTCCTTAACTTTGTACCTGGTAGCGGCGCAGAAGTGGGCGACTATCTTGTTGACCATAAGGACACACGCTTCATTTCATTTACAGGATCACGTGATGTTGGTCTGCGCATCAATGAGCGTGCTTCTAAATTGAATGAAGGCCAGATCTGGCTCAAGCGCGTAATCGCGGAAATGGGCGGAAAAGATACAATTGTCGTTGATAAAGAGGCTGACCTTGAGCTTGCGGCACAGTCAATCGTTGCTTCTGCATTCGGTTTCTCCGGACAGAAATGCTCTGCCTGCTCACGTGCAGTGGTGGTAGAGGATGTATACGATCAGGTGCTTAACCGTGTGGTTGAGCTGACAAATGATCTGACACAGGGCAACCCGGAAGACAAGAGCAATTTCATGGGTCCTGTTATCGACCAGAATGCATTTGATAAGATTATGAGCTATGTTGAAATCGGCAAAGAAGAAGGCAAGCTGATGACAGGCGGAGAAGGGGACAGCTCTAAAGGCTACTTCATCAAACCGACTGTGTTCGCTGACCTTGCTCCTGATGCACGTTTGATGCAGGAAGAAATCTTTGGGCCGGTTGTCGGCTTCACAAAGGCTAAAGACTTTGACCATGCATTGGAAATTGCCAATAATACAGAATACGGATTAACAGGTGCGGTCATCACAACGAACCGCGAAAACATCCAGAAAGCGCGCGAAGATTTCCATGTCGGAAATCTGTATTTCAACCGCGGCTGTACAGGAGCGATCGTTGGATACCAGCCATTCGGCGGATTCAACATGTCAGGTACAGATTCAAAAGCTGGAGGCCCTGACTATATCCTTCTGCATATGCAGGCGAAGACTACTTCTGAAATGTACTAAATCCGGACTGCCGGACGGCCCGCTTCCCATTATGGGATGCGGGCTTTTTGTGCTGCATCGATTCTAGTAGAATAGTCATATTTTTATCTTAATATTTATACTATTAAATTAATTGTGTATAATCTTATTAGTTTTACCCTCTTAAAGCCGCTTGTTAGGAGGGGGGAACAGGATTTAATCAAACGTTTGATTAAGAAGCTTTTACTAAAAAAAATGGAGGTGGGGGGAGATGGGCTTGAGCGGAATGACGATTTTCTGGCTGTTTGTGCCAATGCCGGCATTGATTTTGCTTTCTATCATCACATATTTTACGGAGAGGAGAATGGAAAGATGATGTCTACGGCTACATTGGTTACTTTTATTGTCTATCTGGCCGGGATGCTGGCGATTGGCCTGTTTTTTTACCGGATGACCAGCAATCTGTCTGATTATGTATTAGGCGGGAGGAGCCTGGGGCCAGGGGTGGCAGCGTTAAGCGCCGGAGCCTCTGACATGAGCGGCTGGCTTCTTCTGGGACTGCCGGGTGCCGCCTATGTTTCCGGATTCTCTGCTGTCTGGATCTGCATCGGCCTTTCTGCAGGCGCTTATCTGAACTGGCAGTTTGTCGCACGGAGGCTGAGGGCCTATACAGAGGTTTCCCGGAACTCCATTACGATTCCTGATTATCTTGAGAACCGCTTCAGGGACGATTCGAAAGTGCTGAGGGTGATTTCTGCATTTGTTATTTTATTATTTTTTACCTTTTATGCTTCATCAGGAATGGTGGCAGGAGGCAAGCTGTTTGAAAATTCCTTTGGGCTTCAGTATGAAGCTGCCTTGTGATCGGTGCCATCGTCATCATTTCCTATACCTTCCTTGGCGGCTTTCTCGCGGTAAGCTGGACTGACTTTGTACAGGGGATCCTGATGTTCATTGCCCTGTTGATTGTACCGATTGCGGCCATCAGTGAAGTCGGCGGCTGGAGCGAGGCTGTTGATAAGGTGGGAAGCATCAAGCCGGACGGCCTTGATGTTTTTGCCGGCACAACGGCAATCGGGATCATATCTTCCATGGCCTGGGGTCTTGGTTACTTTGGGCAGCCGCATATCATCACCCGTTTTATGGCATTGAGGTCAACCAGGGATGTGCCGATGGCAAGGCTGATTGGGATGGTATGGATGATTGCGGGGCTGTTTGGTGCCATTTTTACCGGTTTTGCAGGCATTGCTTATTTTGCGGATGCACCGTTAAAGGATTCAGAAACCGTCTTTATGGACTTTAGCTCTCTGCTGTTCAATCCATGGATCTCCGGCATTCTACTTGCTGCCATCCTTTCGGCCATTATGAGTACGATCGACTCCCAGCTGCTTGTGTCCTCAAGTGCAGTGGCCGAGGATTTTTATAAAGCCGTCTTCAGGAAGGGAGCCGGGGAAAAGGAGCTTGTATGGGTAGGCAGGATCTCGGTCATCGTGATTGCCCTGATTGCCATCATCCTTGCCATGAACCCGGAAAGCTCTGTCCTTGATCTTGTCAGCTATGCGTGGGGCGGATTTGGCGCGGCATTCGGTCCAGTGATCATCCTGTCGCTTTTCTGGAAGCGAATGACAAGGAATGGTGCGCTCGCGGGGCTTATCTCCGGAGCGGCCACTGTTGTCATTTGGGAAAAATTAAAGGGAGGCATCTTTGATCTGTACGAAATTGTGCCAGGTTTTCTCGTATGTACAGCGGCTATTATTATTTTCAGCCTGGCATCTTCTTCACCGGATAAGGAAATCGAGGAAGAGTTTGAAAAGGCAAAGGAATCCTCTTTTAATTGAAAAAATCTATCTATCGAAAAGCAGGCTATTATGGCCTGCTTTTTTATATTTCGGAGAAAACCCTGACTTAATTTTATAAATTTAGATGAATAGATACTCGTGTATAACCGTTTTCTTAATTATATATGCAAATTTACTGAATAAATATAAATGGTATTTTAGAAAACTGAATATTTTCCCTGTTCTGATTATTCATCTGTGTTACGCTTATTAACGGCTGTTAAACGGCGGGAGTGAGGATTGTTTTCTTTCAGTGTTTTTTCGAATGATGATGCCTGCATAAGGTTGCAGAAAAACTGCATAGAAAATGATGCTCGTATTTAAAAACTCAATTGGTTAAGGAAAGGAGAATGCTTTAAAACAATGGAAACTGCTACGTTAATTACTTTTATTGTGTATTTAATTGGAATGCTTGCAATTGGACTTATTTCATATAAACTGACAAGCAATCTGTCTGACTATGTACTCGGAGGGAGAAGCCTAGGGCCTGGAGTGACAGCTCTTAGTGCCGGCGCTTCTGATATGAGCTCCTGGCTGCTGCTTGGACTCCCGGGCCTTGCTTATGCAACAGGACTTGATTCTATTTGGATGTGTATCGGCTTGATTATTGGTGCTTATCTAAACTGGAAATTTGTTGCTTCCAGGCTGCGCGCCTATACGGAGGTTGCGAATGACTCCATCACAGTCCCCGATTTTTTCGAAAACCGCTTTAAGGATGGATCACGGCTTCTCCGTGTTATATCCGCTCTCGTTATTTTAATATTTTTCACTTTTTATGCTTCATCCGGTCTTGTAGGGGGAGCCCTGCTTTTCCAGGAGACTTTTGGGATGACGTATAATACGGCCCTGCTGATTGGGGCGATAGTCATCATTTCCTATACCTTCCTTGGCGGCTTCCTGGCTGTGAGCTGGACAGACTTTTTCCAGGGTCTTCTAATGTTCCTGGCGCTTGTAATCGTTCCTATTGTAGCTTTCACAAAGCTTGGCGGATGGGGAGAAACGATAGATACAGTCAGGTCCATCGATCCGTCATATCTGGATCCGATTGATACGATGTCAGGTCTGGGAATTGTTTCTCTTATGGCTTGGGGGCTCGGCTATTTCGGCCAGCCGCATATCATTACCCGATTCATGGCGATCAGGTCCACAAAGGAAATTCCTAAAGCCCGTTTTTATGGGATGTCCTGGATGACTATTTCTATTATCGGCGCCATTTTGGTCGGCCTTGTAGGGATCCCGTCATTCGCGGATAACCCGCTGATTCAGGGTGATGTGGATAATAGCGAAAAGGTGTTTATTTTCTTTGCCGATATCCTGTTTAATCCATGGGTATCAGGCATCCTGCTGGCTGCAATCCTGTCAGCAATCATGAGTACGATTGATTCCCAGCTGCTTGTATCATCGAGTGCATTGGCGGAGGATTTTTATAAAGGCATCATCCGTAAAAATGCGGGCGATAAAGAGCTTGTCTGGGTCGGGCGCATCGGTGTTATCGTCATTGCATTGATTGCGATTCTTCTCGCCTATACAGGCAATCCGAAAAACGGCGGGGCTTCAATTCTTGACCTGGTCAGCTATGCATGGGGCGGATTCGGTGCCGCATTCGGTCCGGTTGTTCTTTTGTCACTGTATTGGAAGAGGATGACCCGCAACGGAGCGCTTGCAGGTATGCTTACCGGCGCCATCACAGTGGTCGTCTGGAAGCAGCTGACGGACAAAGAAATTATTCCGTTTGAGCTGTATGAAATTGTTCCCGGCTTTTTCCTTGCTCTAATAGCGATTGTCATCTTCAGCCTTATCGGCAATCAGCCAAGTAAGGTCATTGAGGAAGAATATGAAGAAGCAGTCGAAAGGGATCACGAAAAAAACTGATTATGGAAAACCGGTTTAAAAGCTGGAACGTCATAATCAAATGGAACACATAATGTAAGAAATATTCCCGTGGATTTTTATAAAGTGTAAAAAAAACGCTATGCGGCCTTTCCCGAATGTGGGAAAGGCCATTTTTTATGGAGGAAGTAAGCCTTTTTAATCGGATCTGAGCCGGGTGCATACCAGCGGGAGGAAGGGAAAATGAATTAATTGCGTTTTCGTTTTAATCTTTCCAAGCCCATATCCATACGATAACGTAGAACGTAATAAGGGAGAGAGTTCCTTTGCTGGGAAAATTCATCTTTATAAATGGCCTTGTTTCACCGAGAATATATAAAACCTGCGATGGACAATTGCCGGATAACCAGCAAACATATTGCACAGGATTTCTGGAAGAAAAGATATGTGAGCTGGAGGAGAAAATAAATTTTTACGAGGAAGAGAACGGATGCTTGAGGAGCCAGATATGCAATCTGCAGATTGCTTACAGCCAGCTTTCTCAGCTGCTTATTTGCCAGGAATATTACACCGGCTGCCTGTCATCGCAGAAATACAAAGAAACATCTCAACATAGACAGCCAGTATATTGGCACAGTGCTTCAGGAAAGTATAATAGTCCAGATCCCGGAAGAATGGCTGGAAGCCTTGAGGGTAAAACCAATCCTTCTGAGCCGCAGGATATTCGGCCGTATTGGCATCAAGAAAGAATGTTTAAAAAAATGGAACAGGCCAGGCCTGAGGGCCGTTCTTCGGATGCTGAAAAAATTCCGCTGATTCAGCCGCCGGATTATTATACTCTAGTCTCTATGGAAGATAACCCCTCCGATTCAAATGTAAACAGCATAGAGGATCTATCTAAGGCAGAAGTCCCTGATGAATCAGCAGATATTGAATCAGGGAACTTATCCGCTGATTCTAATGAAACAATTGAATTCTATAGCAATCTTGACGAGAGCTCTGAAGAAAGCGCTGCAGCAGATGACATGGAGCCCGATGACGTGAATCACGCCTTTGACGAGAAAGTGGATGAATCTGATCAAGGTCAAGCTGATAGCTTTATTTCTGACTGGGAACAGCCCGGCACAGAATCTGCAGAATTTAATTTTGAGGATGGTGAGCTGATAGAATCGAACAGCACTTCTGAGAAAATTCCACACGAAGAGGCAGGGGATTATGATTCACCCGTAGAAGATGATTTTGATTTACTCATAGAGCAGGATGCCGCTGATTCAGCAGCCTTCCATACTACTGAAGAAATTCTTCCTGACACAGAAAATATGAAAGAAACAGAGACGGAGAAAATGGAAGAGTACCCTGGTTCTCAAAGGGAAGCAGAGGGGGGATCAGCAAGCCGGCTTCCTGAAAAAAGTGAAGGTGATTCGGCGGATTTATGGCAATTGGCTGCTGAAGGACTGCCATTGCATCAGGTGCAGTTAATAGAATGGCTGTTTATGCTTCCCCCCGACTATCCTGTTGATTATGTATACACAGATAGAGCCGCAATAAAGGTAATCAGATTTGAAGGACTTAACACAGCGGAGAGGCTGGCAAACTTCATCAGCAAGGACGGATTAGTTTCTATTCCATTTAAAGATATTAACGGAATTGTATTTCCGGAAGATAAATGATTTCTTATCCAATAACAGAGAAAAATGGGGAAACACATAGCTTCCCCATTTTATTCTGACAAAACTTATGCTTCTTCTTCCTCTTCTAGATCCGCTGCATCGCCTGCAGGGGCATAAGGATGTGCAAAGCAAATTCCGTTAATTCTATCCGCATCAAAAACACACACATGGCAATCTTTGATAAAGTAAGCCAAACCGTCGCAATAGTTGCTGAATCTATCCACATATGCTTTAGCACCGTTTACAAACACAGAGCCTACTGGATAATTTGGAGGCAACTTTCTTAGCAATCCCTCAACATTGCTTTCATATCTTTCCATTCTCTTCACTCTCTTTTCTAAAATATTTCTCCTTGAGGAGATAGTATATAGTATTCGGAATGGCAGTTAATGTTTGGACAAATACCCTGCTAGAGTAAAATGGGTTTTTTACCATTCGGACGATTCATCGGAAACCTCATCTGGAGAGGCCACTATTTTAATGGACCTAATAGCGTCCAGTGGTATGATACGGAAGGTATGACACTGGCAGGGTTCCCTGCTATTCTCCTTATCATCGTTACACTCGGCTGCTTTCTTGTCCTCTGATGGCTTATCCTTTATAGGTTTCTTCTTCTTCAGTCCTTTTTTCTTTATACAATTTTTTAGTGCGATCTGCTGAAGGGCTGCCAGAATTTCAAAAGAGTCCGCTGAAGGATCTATAATTTTCGTATAGCAGCCCTGTTTACAACAATTTCCTCCCATGACATTCTCTCCTTATAATTTTGCTTTTGCTTATTGAAATTTTCGGGTGGTCTCTTGGAGATACCGTTCAGTTAGAGGCCCTATATGATACTCCACAATCACCCCGTCCTCATTTATAAAATAGGTGCTGGGCAAGGAAAGAATGCGGTACTTTTCAAACACACTGCCAGAATGGTCAAGGAGGATCGGGAAGCTTATTTCATATTCCTTTACAAACTGCATAACGGCCGTCTTGGAGGACTCGTTGTCAGTCATGTTGATGCCTATAACCGTGATGTCTTCTGATTGCTGGGAAAACTGATTCAGTGCAGGCATTTCCGTGTTGCAGGGGCCGCACCAGGTTGCCCAAAAATTCAGCACAATCAATTTTCCATCATAGTCAGTTAGTTTCATTGATTTACCGTGAATGGATGCTAATTGAAATTGTGGAGCCGTATGACCCTTTTCAGCATATTCATCCTGATCTCCTTTAAAGCCGGCAAATAGGGTCCAGGCAAACAAGGACACCAGAAGGACCAAAGAAATCCTCTTTGCCAATAGAACGCCTCCTTTCCTTCCTAAAGATATGCTTCCTTCATCTTATTCAGCCCCAAAAGAACAGCCAGTGCGATTTACCTATACTGTGATAGACTGTTGTCCATTCCAAAACCCTTTTATTGCATATTATAGGAGAAATATGTAAATGGAGGGGGAGTAAGTGGCAAGCACCTATATAGGATTGCTTCTATATTTAAATCTTACAGCCAACATTTTATTGTATAGGGAACTCTACAAGGCCAGGAAGCTGATCGGTTTCCAGCTGGGTATGAATATCTCCATCTTAATGGGCGGAGTGACGGCACTTTGTACAGGCGTGCTCCTCATCTCTCAATTTCCATTCTCTTTTACTATGGTCACGATTATCAGTACAGTTGCAGGCATGGCAGCAGGTGGGGCTTATGGGGCATTATTTGATTATCAAACGCTTCTTACCGGGTATGCAAATGGGCTGATGATTGGTTTGATGGCTCCCATGATTGGATCGATAATAGATAACGATTGGCTGTTTATTTGTTTTATGGAACTGCTGCTCGCTGTATCTTCCATATTTGTCATATCAGCTTCCAGAAGAGCCTGACCCTGAGATCTGTGAATGAAATGGAAAGGAGCTGCCGGTATGGATTTTCTTCTGGCGTTAACGTTTTTATTAAACCTGTCTGCCGGGTTTATCAGCTTTTTTGTTTTATATAAGTCCCGGAAGCTTTTTAACGACAGATACGCCATGACAGTAGCTATGAGTGCTTCCTCTGTTTTATCCATCTTCTTAAGCATGACCGGTTCACTTTTTTTCTCCGATAATGTTCTTATCACCATGGCAAGCATGCTCCTGGGAGGAGCCATCGGGATCCTATTTGGCATGATGGGAAGGCTGCATGCTGTCCTGTCAGGCTTTATGGGCGGAACGGCAGGGGGGATGGCAGGTGCTATGATGGGCGCTGTCATTAAAGACCCGGCTTTATGCAATTTGCCTTCAGCCGGAAATGGTATTGCGTTCAGCATGGCAGTCTTCAGCAGCTTTGGATCTTTTATCGTCATTCTATCTATGTTTTTGATTTGCTATTCTTTGAGAGTTTAAGCTGACAGCTATAGAGAAAGGGGATGAGCAATTGAGCAGGAAAAGCAGATTGGATGAGTATACTAAGCTGCTGCTGGAACAGAGGGAGAAAGAAGAAAAAAAAGAAGACCCGCTGAATCATTTTCAGGAAAAGTCAGGCACAGGGCTGACTTCGCCCCATTCTGCAATGAGCAGTGAAGAACTGCGGGTGTTCATGAAATACAAGGACCATAAAAATCTCCTTGCCATTTCAGAGGGAGCCAAGGAACGCAAGAAATTTCTTATATTGAAAGAATTTTTAAAATCAAAACGCAATCAGCCTGTAGAGATTTTGTATTTCAATCCATCTCTGGCAAAGGTTGAAGCAAAAGTGAGTACAATTGGAAGAGATTTTGTCATGGTGACAGATTTAAGAAAGAGGATATGGATTCCTTATAATGTGATCCAGTCTGCAACCATTCCTTACGATGTCCCCAATTACTCGAACACCCATCAGCATTTTATTTATGACAATGATTTAAGGAGTAAACTGCTCCGGAATTTCGGCAGTACTGTTCATAAAAGAGTTGCACTCGTTCAGCAGTTTTATGAAGAAACCCTGCACACCAATCTGCAGTCATGGAAAAAGACAATGGTCCGTGTCGTTACTCCCGGCAAGTCCTTTTTTGGAAGAATTGAAGGAGCTGATAAGTCTGTCCTGCAGTTAAAGCTGTTCAATCGCATGCAGGAAATTCCCATTGGAGAAATCCATTCGGTTCAAACACTCCGTTTTCTGCAGTTCATAGGTGAATTAATCAAATTTCGCAGATAGAACGATTCTATGCCAATTTACACAGGAATAGTGCCCGAAATTGAATATGATAAACGGAGAAATCATTTTTGTTTGTTTATATAAAGGAGGATTTAAATTGGCATCAGAACTAGAAGATCTCCAGGATGATCGTTTTTACCAGGAGCTTATGAAGCTTAAAGGGACAGACATCCTGCTGATAACCCAGTCAAGTCAGCTGAACCTGCTTGGGCAGACATTTCGCCCCATC
This sequence comes from Bacillus infantis, assembly GCF_020171945.1. Taxonomy (GTDB): domain Bacteria; phylum Bacillota; class Bacilli; order Bacillales; family Cytobacillaceae; genus Bacillus_AB; species Bacillus_AB infantis_A. Next base: position 37,632 of record NZ_JAIVAP010000020.1, read on the forward strand.
TTTTCCGGCACGATTGTTGAAGTTGAACATGGCCATATTACTCTTTTTCCTGTAACAGTTAAACTGATCAATGCTCCATTCTATAAGTTTCCTAATCCGCTGAGCTTTCCCGTAGAAAAAATCTCACAATATGCTCCAGGCTTTGATAGCAACACCATATTCCCTTTAACGTAAGGAGGTATAGAAGTTGTCAAAAAACGAGAATGGATCGACTTATTCACATGACCCTGCTTTTGAAAATATTAACTTGGTGCATGATGCGGCATTAATCCAGCATTTTGTTAATGGAACTGGCAGAAAGGCAATTTTGCTGACACCCTCTTTTCCATTTTTATTCATCGGAAGAATTGTTGGTGTAATTGATGATATTTTGGAGTTAGATGTAGAAACAACCCATTTTTCCCAGCTGGAAGGGCGCATCTGGCATATTCATATCCACTCCATTGAAACTTTTTATATTGAACGGGATGATGGATTGAGAATTCCGGAACTGAAGGATTGAGGTGAACGAAATGAAAAGATTTTTCCATGTCGTTGCCATTCCGATCAGGATGGTCCTTAATAAATTTGGCGACTACGATCCTAATGGGAAAATGTATATATTAAAAGAAAATGAAGAAAAAGTGAATAAGCTGGTCAAAAAGAATCCTTTCTCTCCTGTAGACCTGGTCCAGCCGCTGACCATAAGGGCCAATGAAGGGGACGAAGTAGAAGTATTGTTTGAGAACCAGCTGGAAGAGCCGGCTGGGATCCACTTCCAGGAAGCGGATTATGATGTAATGACCTCGGATGGTGCCAATGTAGGATTCAATCAGGACACAACGGTAAAATGCGGTGAAAAGATCCTTTACCGCATCAAGGCAAATAATGAAGGAATATACTTTTTCTCGGATCTTGGTAATCCAATCAGTTCGGAAAAGGGATCGAATATACATGGTCTCTATGGAAGCCTGATTGTACAGTCAAGAGGCTCCTGGTGGACTGATCCGATTACAGGGGAGTCTATCAGCAGCGGTGCATTCGCGGATATCCACCATCCCTTTCTGCCTTCTTTCCGCGAATATGCCTGGTTCTTCGGTGATGAGCAGCCAAGCTTAGATCTGACAGGGAATGCTCCTCTCGACCCCATGACCGGCCAGGAAAGGGAATCCACACATGCAGTCAATTACCGGTACGAGCCGCTGGGAAACAGGAAGCGCCTGATTGAGGAAGGAGTTGTCTGTCCTGAATGCGACGGCGAGGAAGTCCACCATGACTCCTGGGTTTTTGGCGATCCAAGCACGCCGATTTTAAGAGCCTATAAAGGGGATCCCGTAAAAATCCGGGTGATTCATGGAGGGGTCAAGGAAACCCATGTCTTCCACTATCATGTTCACCAATGGTTCAGGGATCTAAGCAATGTCAATTCAGAAATCATTGACTCCCAGTCAATCAGTCCGCAAATGCATTATACTGTAGCACCCTTATATGGGGCAGGCAGTCTGCAGCAGGCAATAGGCGATATCATCATCCATTGTCATTTGTATCCCCACTTTGAAGTAGGAATGTGGGGACTTCAGCGTATTTTCGACACACTGCAGGATGGAAGCCAGTGCTATCCAAACGGGGAGCCCATCCATGCGCTTCAGCCATTGCCTGATCGGCCGCTGCCTCCAGTCCCGACAGCAGAAAGGCCTGGCTTCCCTAACTTTATTCCCGGGAAGGTAGGCAGTAAAGCACCAAGGCCGCCTTTGGGCATTGTGGGCGGAAGGGGAATGACAGAGCTTGAGAAAAATGCGGCAGTGCCAAACGCCAGGCCTGGGGCTGTGTTTGCAGATGCCTGCCTGGGAAATCCGTTAGTATACGAGTTTGATATTTCTGTCATAGAGATGCCCCTTACCTACAATAGGGAAGGCTGGAATGATCCTGTAGGAAGATTCTACGTATTGGATAAAGACCTTGATGATGTTCTTTCAGGCAAGAAGAAACCTGAGCCGCTCGTGTTTCATGTTCCGGCAGGTGCCTGCATCCGGGGGAATTTTACTAATCGCATTCCGAATGTATTGGACGGGAGCGCTTTTCAATTGGTAACCAGAACGTATGAATGCGGCATGCACATCCATTATGTCAAATTTGATGTTCTCTGCTCAGACGCAGCCAATGTAGGCTGGAACTACGACAGTTCCGTCCTTCCGGGACAAACCATCCGGTATGAGTGGTATGCAGAGACTGAGCTGAAGGCCTGGTTTTTTCACGATCACTTGTTTGCAGCTGTACAGGAGAACCATGGAGTGTTCGGCTCCGGGGTTGTACATCCCCGGTTTTCAAAAATCCTGGACAGTACAACAGGGGAAGAGACTGACAGGGGAGTGGAGGTTACAGTCACCCATCCGCTGATTCCCGATTATCGTGATTATGCTATTTTCGCACAGGATTATACCATGCTGTTTGATAAAAACGGCTGTCCTTTGGCTCCTCCGCCTTATCCGGGATCTTTGGACGACCCGGGAGTATTTGGAGTGAACCTGAGGAATGAGCCGCTTCAATTCAGGCTCGGGAAAGATTGCGATCCGGCTTATACCTTTAGCTCGTTTGTTAAAGGAGATCCTTATACGGCTGTATTCAAGGCTTATAAGGGCGATTCCATCAGGATCCGCCTCCTGCAGGGTGCGCATGAGGAGTCTCACAGCTTTATCCTCCATGGTTTGAAGTGGCTCTCTGAAAGGAGGACACTCGATTCTGCCATGGAGAATCAGAAGCATATAGGCATATCCGAGTCTTTCACCTTTGAGACTTACATTCCGAGAGCGGGAGATTATTTCTGGGCGTTTGAAACCGAAGAGGATTTGTGGAATGGCTTATGGGGGCTGATCAGGGCTTATAGTGAGCTTGAGGATGACTTGATTCCGCTGACGGACCAGCCTTTGCCGCCACCGAAACAAAGTGCGCAGCCTGTATGCACCGGACTGCCGCCATGCCAGCCGCCAGAAGCGATCAGCACAGCACCAGCTGGGGCGCCAGTTAGGAAATATCATGTGGTGGCTTTCCAGAGGCCCGTCATTTACAACCATTATCATGATCATGATCCGTATGCGGTTATCTTTGCCCTGGAAGAGGAGCTGGAGGATATCCTGTCAGGTAGGAAGAATCCTGAGCCGCTGATCCTGCGGGGCAATGCCGGGGACTCAATAGAGGTAACACTTACCAATATGCTAGTGCCGGAATTATTCCCCTTTGCTGACGGCATCTATCCTTATCCACAGGTAAAAGAGCAGGCTCCTTATCCGCCTTCTTTGAGAATTTCTCTGCATCCCCAGCTTTTGGACTATGATGTCCGAACGTCTGCAGGGGAAACAGTAGGATTCAATTATGATCAAACAGTCGGTCCTGGTGAATCATTTACCTATAAATGGTATGTGGAAGATGCGGCTGGCACCTGCGGCCTATGGGATATGGCTGATATTCGAAACCATCGCTCCCAAGGGGCATTCGGCATGTTCATAGCAGAGCCGAGAGGCACACAATATTTGGACCCGGAAACACTGCTTCCGGTAAAAACCGGCAGCCAGGTTGTCCTTCGGCATCCACTGCTGCCTGATATAAGAGAATTTGTGCTCATCATGCATGACGGAGTGCGCCTGGTTGACAAGAAGAATCAGCTGATAGTCGATCCTGCTGAATCGATCATCCCTGAAGAAGACCAGGAAGAGGATTTGCTGGACACCTACGATCAAGGCTCAAGGGGCTTCAACTATAGAAGTGAGAGGCTTATCAACAGATGGAGAAAGGTTCAGAGATTGGAGGATCTATTCAGCTCGAAGGTGCATGGAGACCCGGCGACACCTGTATTTCATGCTTATCCCAATGATCCAGTCATTATCCGGCATGCGTATCCTGCCGAGAGAAGAAGGTCACAGACCTTTCACGTTCATGGACACTACTGGCATGTCGATACAGAAAACCTGAATTCCAGCATCAAATCCGTACAGGGTGAAAATTTAATGGGAAGAGTGAATGATTTAAGGATCTTATATGGAGCAGGTAGTCTTTATGGCTATCCGGGAGATTATATGTTCCGTTCAGGCAACATACGCTGGGGGATCGAGCCGGGCTTTTGGGGCATTATGAGGGTTCATAAGGAGCTGCAAAATTGCCTGGCCAGGATTAAGGTTGATAAAACAGGATAAGGGGAATCAATTCCCCTTATCCTTAAGGAGGTGAATGGTTTGAGATTGGAAAAAGAATACAGCCTTTCCAGACAGCATACTCGTAATCCTTTTGATATTCCGTTTGAATGCTGCCCTCCGGGAATCGTTCAAGCAGGACTGCCTTCGCCGACCGGCTGCCAGTCCATGGAGGAGCTTGAGTTACTCGAAAGGAAAATAGATGCGGTAAATCAGTTCTTGCTGGATATCGGGATAAGGAGAGAGGATAATCAATTTGGAAGAGAAAGAAACCAGGTGCTGGAGCGCGCATTGGAAGGTCTTACTGGACAAGTTGCAGGATTTGAAATTGCAGGCCTTTCGCAGAACCTGGAGGGAAGGGTCCATCTTGCAGGCAGGGACTTTGCTATTATCCGGTCTGAGGGCAATCAATTTATTATCCCTTATCAAAACATCTGTTTCATCAAGCCGGCCAACCGGTTTGCTGAATCTGATGAAGGCCCAAGGCTGTTAAATATAGAACCATGTCTAAGAAGAGCAATTGCATTTGACTTTGGCAGGACAGTCTCGTCTTCCCCGGAACTGATCCAGCTGTTCTTTGGCCTTACCCTGGAGATATATTTGCTTCTGCTGGAGGGGAAAATGGCTGAGATGGTAACAGAAGACTTTAAGGAGAAAGGGATTATCAAGGCTGTTCACCGGGAACATCTAAGCTTCTGTTTTAAAGAAACTACAAGAAGTATTCCATTAGATGAGATTCTCTATATAAGAAGAAAAATGAAAAATGCCTGCAGCTAGCCGAAGGCATGAGGCTGCAGGCAGCTGTTAGAAGTGGACGTGCCCGCAGTCTTTTCTGTTTGTCGCGGAAACTGTTAATTTTCATTTACAGTCGCCCCTCTGCCGACCGGCAGCTTTAGAAGCACTGCAGTCAAAATATTGTGCAGTGTCTAGCATTGAAGATGCGAGTAAGGATAAAACACCTCCTGAATGACACTCGAATTAAGTGCGGCTCAGGAGGTGTTTTTTTGCATATTATATCTATCATTTAACTGAGATAACTGTGTGGGGTAGTATATTAATTGGTACTTAAAGAGTACACGATAGAAAAACAGACCGCCAATTGCAATAGTGCAAAAATGGCAGCCCAAAAGAAAATCTATTGGCGATTCTGCTTACCAGGCCAGTCTTCTTATGAGTCAGCAATGGCCGCAATCACATTTTCGTTCTTTGAACTCGACCCATTTAACATCTTCCATTGGAACAATACGAAAGGTGTCTTTCTTCTTCTTCTTTTTCTTTTTCTTCGGCTTTTCCTCGGCGTCCTCTTCCTCTTCTTCTTCTTCCTCCAAATCTTCCTCTTCTTCCGGGTTTCCTAAAACTTCAATAACCTTTACTTCAACAAAGTTCGAGCCTACAAAGCAGATTTTGGCCAGAATTTCTTCGCAGCTGCTTCCGCATTCCAGCTGCATTTTTACTTTACAGTCAACAAGCTGCCTTAACCGGAAAGCGAGGTTTCCTTGCAGTCCTCCAAGCCTGATTTGAAATCTATCATCACACAAGAAGCTGTCAGCCGCTTGTGAGTGGTGGATGTCGTGATGGCAGGAGCAAGAATGCTTATCGGGATGAGAATGGGGATGGTAGTGGTGGTTCCTGTCAAAATGGTCATAATGATAGCCTCCACAGCTGGAACAGCGTGGATGATGATGATGTGAATAGCTCATGTTGTTCCTCCTTGATTATAAATATATGTTAATCGTTAACTTGTTTTGCAATTCTGAATCAGCCTGTTTTTTGGTTCTTGATTTACGAATATTGGGCAGGCTTTTAATGCTATCAATCTTATATTTGGGGTAAGGGGCATCCAATTTATTTATAGAAGCGTATTGTCTATTTAGTCCGTCCTGATAACGCAGACTGGCTGAGTGGTAAAAAGTATTAGCTTTGTCCTGATACAGCGGAAGATAGCTGTCAGGCCGTGCTGTATGGCCGCATTGGCAGCTGCTGCGGGACTTATCTGCATAATATGTCAATGTTCAATCCCTCTTTTCCTTCTGCAATGGTAATCCCTGGTTCTTAAAAGCAATAAGTGCTCGAGCATGAGCAGTCATTATAGGAGTATTTTTTGTTTAAGCATCCGTAATATAAATTAGCTATCTCACACGGTTTTTTGCATCCGCATAGAGATATACACCGCTTTTTCCGCTGACAGCAGCAGGAATTAGGATAATAACAGCCCACAAATTTCACCTCCTTTAATTCAATTTATGTAAACAGGCCTCTATTTGCTTGTACACCTGCCGCTTTCAGTGAAATATAGTTTGTCCTCCAGATGAAGAAAAAGACGCCAGGCCGGGACAAGTGGCCAAACATAAATTTTAAAGAAGAATAAAATTATAGAAAGAATAGATTAAATTAAATGAATAGGCGGGATAAAATAATGATCGTTCGTATATGTGCATTCCTGGCTGTAATAGCCGGCTTTTGCCTGACATATGTCTTCTGGCCTGAAAGTGAAAGCCTGCCGAAAATCAAAAAAGTAGAAGCATTCAGCCTTGAAGCAATTCAGAGCCCAGAATATGATTCAGCTAACAACAAGATAAAGCTCGTAAATTTCTTCTATACAAGCTGTCCGGATGTCTGTCCTTTAACCATGACAGATTTAAAGAAGGTGCAGGATGGACTGAAAGATGAAAATCTTTTTGGCAGTGAAGCTGAAATTGTATCCATATCATTTGATCCGGTAAATGATACTGAAGAAAAAGTCAGGGAATATGCCAATCATTTTCATGCAGACTTTAAAGGATGGAAGTTCTTGAGCGGAAGGGAAACAGATATTAAGAGAGTAACGGAAAACTTCAATATGAATATCAGAATGGACAATGGCGGCGTAGTAGCCCACAGTACTAAAATGTACCTGGTTGACCAGAATCATTATATCCGGGCAGAATATGATATGGCCGGCTTAAAGGAAAGTATTTCTGTTCAAGAAATTCTGGCGGATATTAAAAGCCTTGCACGCTAAATGCAATTTTGCAGGATTATAAAAATATAAAATTCACTCAAAAAGCTGTTCCTTTTTTGGATTTTCTGTTATATAATACAAAACATAAGTTACAAACTGTATTATAACATTGAGGAGGAATGAAAATGGTGAATGAAACGGCTGCCGCATTGCAGGAAAACTGGGATATGGATAAGAGGTGGAAGGGGATCGAACGGCCATACTCGGCGGAGGATGTCTTAAAGCTGCGGGGATCTGTCCGGATTGAACACACGCTGGCAAGAAGAGGTGCCGATAAACTGTGGAAGCTGGTTCATGAGGAAGACTTTGTGAATGCACTTGGGGCTTTGACAGGAAACCAGGCTGTCCAGCAGGTGAAAGCCGGGCTGAAGGCGATTTATTTGAGCGGCTGGCAGGTTGCGGCAGATGCCAATCTTTCCGGCCATATGTACCCTGACCAAAGCCTCTATCCTGCCAACAGTGTTCCGCAGGTGGTCAAGCGGATCAATCAGGCGCTGCAGCGGGCTGATCAGATCACTCACAGTGAAGGCGATCATTCCATTGACTGGTTCGCCCCGATTGTTGCAGACGCAGAAGCCGGGTTCGGGGGACAGCTGAATGTGTTTGAGCTGATGAAAGGGATGATTGAAGCAGGAGCGGCGGGTGTCCATTTTGAAGATCAGCTTTCCTCCGAAAAGAAATGCGGCCATCTTGGCGGAAAGGTGCTCCTGCCGACACAGACAGCCGTAAAAAATCTGATCGCTGCCAGGCTGGCGGCAGATGTAATGGATGTCCCGACTGTGCTGGTAGCACGGACAGATGCCAATGCGGCTGATTTGATCACCAGTGATGTCGATCCATATGATCACCCGTTCATCATGGGGGAGAGGACGCCGGAAGGCTTTTTCCGAACCAGGGCAGGGCTTGATCAGGCCATCGCCCGCGGGCTTGCCTATGCCCCTTACGCTGATTTGATCTGGTGTGAAACATCCGAACCGGACCTGGAGGAGGCGAGAAGATTTGCGGAGGCCATCCATGAAAGGTTCCCGGGAAAATTGCTTGCCTACAACTGCTCGCCTTCATTCAACTGGAAGAAAAAGCTGGATGATGAAACCATTGCAAAATTCCAGAAAGAGCTCGGCAGGATGGGCTATAAATTCCAATTTGTTACGCTGGCAGGATTCCATGCTTTGAATCACAGCATGTTTGAACTGGCACGGGGGTATAAAGAAAGGGGTATGGCCGCCTATTCCGAGCTTCAGCAAAGGGAATTCGCCAGCGAGGAATTCGGCTATACGGCCACCCGCCATCAGCGCGAGGTCGGTACAGGCTATTTTGACCAGGTTTCCATGGTTGTCTCAGGAGGCACATCCTCCACCACTGCACTGAAGGGATCGACTGAGGAAGATCAGTTTACGGTGTCCCAATAGCATTCGGCTCTCCCTCCTTGAACAAAGGAGGGTTTTTTTTATCCGGGAAAAGGAATAGTAAAAAGAGGAGCATCACATTCTTAGACAAATTGACATACATAATAGTAGCCTGATACTGGAGGAGGTGCGGAGATGCCCCAAAATGTGGATGATTACGTGAAGCAGGGGATGTATGGGCAGAAGCAGACAAAACCGGATGAACGGAGAAAATTCCTCGGAACGATCAGGGAGCGGATTGTGGTTGCGCTCACCCAGCCCCAGGTCAGAAGAGAGGGGACGATCCGGGAGGCGGAAGCTGCGCTGAAGGAAAACCCATCGGCCCATCTATACTTAAACGGGAACATGAATTACTCTTATTTATCAAAGTATATAAAGCTCGCGTCACAGTATGGAGTCGAATATACCATTGTCACAAACAAAGAGCACAATTCGGAAATTGGGCTTGTCCTTGCTTATGATCATGCGATAGATAAGGAAGAGATTTATATCAGCAGTGACAAGGCTGCAAAGAAAGCTCCTGAGAAAAAGGCAAAAAAGGGAGTGGCTGGTTTTTTGAAGAAACTTTTCAAAGGTAATTAAAGAATGCTGAGGCCGATGGTCTCAGCATTTTATGTTAAAATTAAGAAGTATTTCCAAAACTCTATTTCTTCAGTCAATTGACATCCCCCATATAAACAGGCAGCCCTGTTTCACCATCTGCATGCCTGATGATCAGCTCCCTGATGGGGGCAGGAAATAAAGGACAGTCTGCCAATTCTTTTAGGGGAAGCCATTCAATCCCAACCTGATTTTTATCAGGGATGCTTCCAGATTTCGGAGAGACTTCAGCCTGAATGCTGCAGGCAAAAAAGAATTCTACTTGGTGCAGTCCTGCGTGACCTTCATAGCCATGGCTGCTGCCGATATAATCACGTACAAACAGCAGGCTGCCAATTTCGACAGGTATGCCGACTTCTTCCAGGCATTCGCGCTGCAGATTGGCATGCAGATTTTCGCCGTTTTCCTGTCCGCCGCCGGGAAGGACATAGAAGTCCTCCCCGCTGTCATGCATTTTGATGGCAAGCAGGCAGCCATCCTTGATAATAATTGCTTTTGAAGCTGTTCTGATCATTTTTATAACCTCCTTGGTATAGCATTCATATGGGGTCTGTTTATTTCCGTTCCAGGCACTTCGCTTTCCGCGGGGCGACGCTGAGCCTCCTCACGCTGCGCTCTGCGGGGTCTCAGCATTGCCGCTACTTTCCCGCAGGAGTCTACGTGCCTTCCACTCCAATAAACAGAGGCTCCTGAACTTTTACTGACTCAACAAAAAATGGAATCTGAATGTCTCCATACCATGAAATTGACTCAAGAATGCATTTCCTTTTGACGAACCAAACCATTTTCCCCTATTTATTTTACTAAGCGAGGTGCCGCAAGGATGAATATTGCCGATTTGCGTCCTAAAAAAAGGTCAGAATTAAGAATCAGAGCCGGCACATGGTTTTATATATGGAAAAGGTATGGCCGCTGGCTGGCAGACGCCCGTACATACAGCAGAAAAAAAGAAGCAGCTGCTCTGCCATTTCCGGTATTCAGTCACCAGACCCCGCTTCTCCGAAAGCTGAAGAATGTGGACATGGTCTATCAATATAATAAAATCAAAAATCTGGAGATTGCTATAAAGCAGCTGGACGGCACCGTCATTTACCCTGGAGAAACATTCAGCTACTGGAAGCTTATCGGCAGGCCGACCGCAAGGAAAGGGTATCAGCCCGGCATGATCCTTCATTATGGCAGCTTTAAGATGGGAACGGGGGGAGGTCTCTGCCAGCTATCCAATTTAATTTATTGGATGGCTCTGCATACGCCGCTGACCGTGACGGAAAGGCACCGCCACAGCTTTGATGTGTTCCCTGATTCAAAGCGCACCCAGCCGTTTGGGAGCGGGGCGACCTGTGCCTATAATTATCTCGATCTGCAAATAACCAATCATACTGAAGAGCCTTATCAGCTGATCCTTTATCTGACAGATGCCAATTTATGCGGCGAGTGGCGGACAGTTTCAGAGCCTTTATACACGTATGAGGTGTATGAAAGGAGCCATGCCATCACGCCTGCATACTGGGGCGGTTATGTCCGCCATAATGAAATATTCCGCCGGTCCTATAACCGGCAGGGAAAGCTGTATGAAGACGAATATATAACAGAAAACCATGCCATCATGATGTATGAGCCATTGCTGGAAGGAAAGTCCCGCTCTATTTGACAGAGCGGGACTTTTCTTTAAAGAGGCTGAAGCTGGGAAGAAGGTTCAAGTCCAGGGCCTTCAATAATAATGGCGGTCATGCCAAGAGCAGAGCCGGATTCATGTTCTTCCCCATCTTCCCAGAATACAGCCGTTCCTAGATCTACTGCTATTCGTTCACCATCCGCACTTCTAACCCAGCCCTCACCGGAGACAATCAGGAAAAGCTGCGGACAGACAGCAGGATGCATGCCAAGGACGCTGTCCTCCTTCAGGTGCATGCAGCCGATCGTGACTGGAATTTCTCTTGATAAGAGGGTGTAATAGCTGTTCAGACTGCCAAACTTTGGGACCTCTTTTCCAGCAGAATCAAATCGAAATAGCTTCATCTTAAACTCTCCTTTAATGAATTAAGCTTTCATTATAACTGAAAAGATAGAAAAGAAGTAAATATTAGAAATAATCCGGAAATTTTAGGGTTAAGACAGTATAATAACTTTATCAGGCAGAGTATTCTGCCATACAAGGAGGAATTCATTATGACAATCGAGGTGCTTGTTTCCTAGTCTGGGACGGGGAGCTTGTCACGAGATCTCCGTTTCGGACTTTCTTAGTTTTCATTAAGAAGGAGAAGCGGAGGAAGGGCAATGGAGGCAAAAAAAGTATATTTTAGGCTCACGGGAATTCGGGCATTTTTATTTCAGATCATTTTTACCGTAAATGCGATTTATTTTATTGTGGAGGCTGGGCTTAATCCGCTGCAGCTCGTTCTGATCGGGACGATTATGGAATTATCCATTGTGCTGTTTGAGGTGCCGACAGGAGTCATAGCCGATCATGTCAGCAGGAAGAAATCCGTCATCATAGGGACGATCCTGCTCGGACTGGCTCATCTTCTGGAGGGATCGGTGCCTGCATTCTGGGGAATCGCAACAGCTTATGCTGTGTGGGGCCTTGGCTATACGTTTCTCAGCGGTGCCGAAGAAGCTTGGATTGCCGACGAAGTGGAAGGAAAGGGTCTGGATAAGCTTTTTCTAAAAGGATCGCAGATTGCGTCTATCGGCAAAATTGCCGGTATCATGGCAAGTATGGTTATATCGATGCTCTTTTCTGTTCAGGCAGCGATTCAGATTGCGGGCGGTTCTTTCATTATATTGGCTGTCTGGCTTTGGTTCCGGATGCCTGAACACCGGTTTGAAAAGCTGGAGCGGGAAGAGACGTCCCAGCTCCGCCAGCTTGCCGGCGCCGTCCAAAAAGGATACAGGACAGTAAAGGGCAATCCGGTTCTTGCCGGCATGGCAGGCATTGCCCTTATGTGGGGGCTCGCAAGCGAAGGTTTCGACCGGCTGTGGGCTGCCCATTTCCTGGAGGATATCCAGCTTGCCGAGAGCTCTGCAGTTCTCTGGTTCGGATTGATCAATGGGATTGCATTGCTTCTGAATATTGGGTTGGTCGAGTGGATCAGCAGGAGGCTGAATGGGGATGGGGAGCCGACATATGTCCGCCTGCTGCTCTTCGTAAACGTGGCGCTAGCGGCCAGCACACTGATTTTTGCGCTTAGCGGGGAGCTTTGGCTTGCCCTTGCGTCTTATTGGACCAGTTTTACACTGAGAGGCCTTAACAGCCCGCTTTACAGCATCTGGCTTAATCAAAAGCTGGAGTCAAAGGGAAGGGCCACCATGCTTTCCCTGTTCGGACAGATTGATGCAATCGGGCAGATTGCAGGAGGGCCGCTTGTCGGCTGGATCGCGTTCTCTTTTTCGATCTCGGCTGGATTGTTTGCTACAGGGCTTTTTACAGTGCCGGTCCTGATTTTTCTATGGATTGCCGGCCGTTATGCAAACAGCAGAGTGTCCGAGTCTTCTGGACAGGAAGATACAGGTTGAAGCCGGACAGATTCAATATATAGAAAAACGGGAAAGGCGTCTGGGATATCCAGGCGCCTTAGCTTTTCACTCCTGCAGTCATTATAATAAGAGAAAACACGTATTTCCTTTGCTTCCGGCAATTGCTTTAAAGCGCTGGAGTCTGATATGATTCTATCTATACTTATAGCATTCTAAAATATTTGGAGGTGACAGAGATGTCTAGAATATCAGAAGATCAGGTCAGGCATGTAGCCCACCTGGCACGTCTGGAAGTGACGGATGAGGAAGCGGTGCGGATGCAAAAAGAGCTGGAAAAAATGCTTTCTTTTGCGGAGCAGCTTAATGAACTGGATACAGAGAACGTTGAGCCGACTTCCCATGTACTGGATATCAAGAATGTATTCCGGGAAGATATCGCGAAAAAAGGGCTGCCGCAGGAGGACGTGCTGAAAAACGCGCCGGACCACCAGGATGGACAGATCAAGGTGCCATCCATACTGGAATAGGGGGAAAGCAAATGAGTTTGTTTGATCATAAGGTTTCAGAGCTTCATGAACTTTTACATAAAAAAGAAATTTCCGTATCTGATCTGGTTGAGCAGTCTTTTAAACGGATTGGTGAAGTGGACAGCCAGGTGGGGGCATTCCTGACCTTAAATGAGGCAGAAGCACGGAAGCAGGCAAAGTACTTAGACGAAAAGCTGGGCACAGAAGAGTCGAAGGGCCTCCTTTTTGGCATGCCGATCGGGATTAAAGATAATATTGTCACAAAGGGCCTGAGAACTACCAGTGCAAGCAGGATTCTGGAAAATTTCGACCCGATCTATAATGCAACGGTAATGGATCATCTACATAATGCCGGGACCATCACAATAGGAAAACTGAATATGGATGAATTCGCGATGGGGTCCTCAAATGAGAATTCAGGATTCGGAAATGTCCGCAATCCATGGAATCTTGAGAAGGTGCCAGGCGGCTCTTCAGGCGGTTCAGCTGCAGCGGTCGCAGCAGGAGAAGTGCCTTTTGCCCTTGGGTCAGATACAGGGGGTTCCATCAGACAGCCTGCTTCTTACTGCGGTGTGGTTGGGTTAAAGCCTACCTATGGGCGTGTTTCCCGGTTCGGGCTTGTTGCGTTTGCTTCGTCACTTGATCAAATCGGCCCGGTTACAAGGAATGTTGAAGATAATGCCTATCTGCTTCAGGCGATTTCGGGGCTGGATCCGAATGACTCTACCTCAGCAGATGTTCCTGTCGATCATTACGCCCGCGCCTTGACTGGAGATGTAAAGGGTCTCAGGATCGCTGTGCCAAAAGAGTACCTTGCTGAAGGCGTGGATGAAAAAGTCCGCCAATCTGTCCTCGATGCGCTTAAGGTGCTGGAGAATCTTGGAGCTGTATGGGAGGAGGTATCCCTTCCGCATTCCAAGTATGCTTTGGCTGCCTATTATCTGCTTTCGTCCTCAGAAGCGTCTGCCAACCTTGCCCGCTTTGACGGCGTCAGGTACGGCTACCGTGCCCCGGATGCTGAAACACTGATGGAGCTTTATAAAAAGTCGCGCGCCCAGGGCTTCGGCGATGAGGTGAAAAGAAGGATTATGCTCGGAACCTTCGCCTTAAGCTCAGGCTATTATGATGCTTATTATAAAAAGGCGCAAAAGGTCCGTACTTTGATTAAAAAGGACTTTGAAGAGGTATTTCAATCTTATGATGTCATCATTGGACCTACAGCACCGACCCCGGCATTCAATATCGGGGAGAATATAGATGATCCGCTTACTATGTATGCCAATGATATACTAACAATCCCTGTTAACCTGGCCGGTACGCCTGCCATTTCGGTGCCGTGCGGATATTCGGATGGTATGCCGCTTGGACTGCAGATCATCGGCAAATATTTTGACGAGAGCACAATCTACAGAACAGCCCATGCCTTTGAGCAGGCCACTGACTTCCATAAGCAAAAACCGGGACTGTAAGGGGGGAACAGACATGAACTATGAAACGGTTATCGGACTTGAGGTCCATGTTGAATTAAAAACAGATTCGAAAATTTTTTCCGCGAGCCCGAACCATTTCGGAGCGGAACCGAATACAAACACAAGCGTTGTGGAACTCGGCTATCCTGGCGTGCTGCCGGTGCTCAACCGCAAAGTGGTCGATTATGGAATGAAGGCCAGTATGGCGCTGAATTGCCAGATTGCCGATGTAACGAAATTTGACCGCAAAAACTATTTTTATCCGGATAACCCGAAAGCCTATCAAATCTCGCAATTTGATAAGCCAATCGGTGAACATGGCTGGATTGAAATCGAAGTGGACGGATATAAGAAGAAAATTGGCATCACCCGGATCCATTTGGAGGAGGATGCCGGCAAGCTGAACCATGAAAAGGGCTATTCCCTCTGCGATTACAACCGCCAGGGAACCCCGCTGATCGAAATTGTTTCAGAGCCGGATATCAGGACAGCTAATGAAGCTTATGCATATCTCGAGAAACTAAAAAGTATTATCCAATATACAGGTGTATCTGATTGTAAGATGGAAGAGGGGTCGCTCAGATGTGATGCGAATATCTCCATCAGGCCTGTTGGCCAGGAGGAATTCGGCACCAAGACTGAACTGAAGAACCTGAACTCTTTTAACTTTGTCAGAAAAGGCATTGAATACGAAGCAAAGCGCCAGGAGGAGGTGCTTCTTGCCGGTGGGGAGATCCAGCAGGAAACCCGCCGCTATGATGAGTCTACTAATACGACCCTCCTCATGCGTGTAAAAGAGGGCTCTGATGATTACCGCTATTTCCCTGAGCCTGATCTGACTGATATTTTCATTGACCAGGAGTGGAAAGACCGGATCCGTGCCGAGATTCCAGAGCTGCCGGACGCTAGGCAGAAGCGGTATGTAGAAGAGCTTGGCCTTCCTGCTTATGATGCTGCAGTTCTGACGGTAACAAAGGAGACAGCAGACTTCTTCGAGGCAGCGGTGGAAGCGGGTGCGGACGCCAAGCAGGCCTCAAACTGGCTGATGGGTGAAGTATCTGCTTACTTGAATGCTGAGCAGAAAGAGCTGGCTGATGTAAAGCTGACACCGGAAAACCTGGCCGGAATGATCAAGCTGATTGAAAACGGGACAATCTCCAGCAAGATTGCGAAAAAGGTCTTCAAGGAGCTCATCGAAAATGGCGGCACTGCGGAAGCCATCGTTAAGGAAAAAGGCCTCGTCCAGATTTCTGACGAAGGGGCGCTCCTCCAATATGTGACGGATGCGCTTGATGCGAATCCGCAATCAATTGAAGACTTTAAGGCAGGCAAACAAAAAGCAACCGGGTTCCTGGTCGGGCAGATTATGAAGGCCTCCAAGGGACAGGCGAATCCACAGATGATCAACAAGCTGCTGATGCAGGAAATAACAAAGCGATAGAAAATAAGCCGCTGGGGAAATCCAGCGGCTTCTGTTTATTATGGGGAAATTTGCTGGTCTGGTTTAGACAAACTTCCTCTTTATTTCCCAGGAAAGGATGAAATACGGCAAAGTCCTGCAAAAAAAGGAATGTACTATAGCCATCGAGAATAAATAATAGATGGGACAGCCCATAATCGATATTGACAGAAAAGGAAGTGCTTGTATGGAATTGAAGGACTGGTTTGCGAAGGGACTGACATTCTCTGAATATGTGGAAGGTATGAGTGTTAATAAGCAGGAGATGAAAAGCATAGACAGCAAGTTTTCTCTCACAGAAGAGGAAAAGGCCAAGCTGGTGTCTGTGAAGGATAAAGGGTTGAAAGTGATTGTCCTTACAGAGGACTGGTGCGGGGATGCGATGCTTAATATTCCGATCCTTATGCATATAGCAAGAGAGACAGATATGGAGACAAGGTTCATTCTGCGGGATGAAAACCTTGAGCTGATGGATCAGTATTTAACCAACGGAACGGCCCGTTCGATCCCTATTTTTATCTTCATCGATGGAGACGGACAGGAAAAGGCTGTATGGGGACCGCGGGCAGAAACAGTGCAGCGCTTTGTCGACAAGGAACGGGCTCAGCTTCCGCCAGCAGACAGTGAAGATTTCAAAGAAAAACAGGGCATCATGTTCAAAAAGATGAAAGCGGCATACCAGGAAGATGAACAGGTCTGGCATGATGTGGCAGCAAGCATTATAGCTAAACTTCAATGAAGCAGGTGAGCTGATGGAATGGAACAAAAGCAGGGCTGCAGCGAGGCTTGGCATCAGATATCCGATTCTCCAGGCCCCCATGGCGGGCGGGATTACGGTCCCGGAGCTGATTGCGGCTGTGTCGGGGAGCGGCGGCCTGGGAAATATGGGAGCAGGCTATATGTCTGCTGAAGACATGGATAGGGACATCAAAAAAGTAAAGGAAATGACTGCCGAGCCATTCGGAATCAATCTGTTTCTCCCTGCCGAGCCTCTGGTTGATGAGAACAAGCTTCATAGGATGTTCCGGAAGCTGGAGGAGCTGCAAAAGGAGCCGGGAATCAGCACGGCTGCAGCTTACAAAGAAAAAGATCTCCGGAAGCTCTTTGGCGAACAGCTGGAAACGGTTCTGCGGCTAAGGGTTCCTATTGTCAGCTTTACATTCGGCATTCCTGAGAGAGAAGCTGTTTCCGAGCTTCATAGGAATGGCACTGTGATCATCGGAACTGCTACAAATGTTCTGGAAGCAGAGGAACTGGAAGAGGCTGGTGCAGATCTTGTAGTGGCCCAGGGCAGTGAGGCAGGGGGCCACAGGGGGACATTTCATAGTGAGGAGAGGGGCTTGATTGGAACGATGGCCCTTATCCCGCAGGTTGCAGACCGGGTTAAAATCCCCGTCATAGCAGCCGGGGGCATCATGGATGCAAGGGGCATCGCAGCCGCCTTTATGCTGGGCGCCCAAGGGGTCCAGCTGGGAACTGCCTTCCTTCCCTGCAGTGAAAGCGGTGCCCATCCAGCTTACAAGGCAGCCGTGCTGGATGGCAAGGGAGAAGAAACAGTCCTTACAAAAGCTTTTTCCGGAAAACTGGCCAGGGGAATGGAGAATAGTTTCATCAGGGAAATGAAAGACATGGAGGACGGGCTTCTGCCTTTTCCTGTTCAAAATGATCTGACAGGACCGATCCGCAGAAAAGCAGCAAAAGACGCCAATAAGGATTATATGTCATTATGGGCAGGTCAGGCGGTTTCTCTTTCGAAGGAATTGCCTGCAGCCAGGCTGATGGAAGATTTGATTGCAGGCACTGACAGTCTTCTTAAATGATAAATAAAGCTTCCGCATTTCAGCGGAAGCTTTATTTATTTTTTTACGAAAACAAAAAAGAAATTCCGAGGGAAGCAGCGAGCATAAGCAGGGAGGATGCGAGCAGGGGATTGACTCTAATGTGGAACATTTCCCTGGCTTCCCTGTGCCCGGTATCCCGATGATTCATGAATGAACTGGCGATGACACTGCTGGTCCAAGCATCGCCTGTGCTGGAAAAAAACAAGACGAAAGCAAACCATAGAGCGGAAAATAAGAATGAGAAATCAATCAGGCCATAATCGGAAAAGAAGAAATGCCAGATGGAGAAAAGCAGCAGGGCCTGGATGGTGAAGGAGCAAGCAAGGATGATGGCAAAACGTTTCACGAATTCATCTCCTTTCAATTATTGGAGGAAGCGGCGTGTGGCAGGAGGAGTGTTTCAGAGTATGACGGCTTGCTCCCATTTTTCTTTTTTACGAATAAAGAAAGAAAAAAGTTCCAAAAAAAGTAAAAGTCATGAAAGGTTATGAAAAAAAGAGAGAGGAATTGAACTTTGTTTCAGTATAGAGCGGGCTATCTGCCTGATGACACCAGGTTCCCGCAGCATACTCTCGTCCATGTCAAGAATTTCCCGGGCGGTGAACCAGCTGTATTCTGTGATTCCATTTTCTAATTTGATAGATCCGCCGGCAAATTCAGCAAGAAATTGAAAAAGGAGAATAGGGTGGCCTGTCCTGCTGGTAAACTGGAAGATTCCTGCCGATTCCGCAATTTTGATATCCAGCCCTGTTTCTTCTTTTGTTTCCCGCCGGGCGGCCGCAATTATATCTTCCCCGGGCTCCACATGGCC
Source organism: Bacillus infantis (assembly GCF_020171945.1). Lineage (GTDB taxonomy): Bacteria > Bacillota > Bacilli > Bacillales > Cytobacillaceae > Bacillus_AB > Bacillus_AB infantis_A. The sequence continues at coordinate 56,386 of NZ_JAIVAP010000020.1, forward strand.
GGAGGGGAAATTCCAGGTGGGTCCAGCCTCATTTTTATGTTCCTTAATCATGAGCAGGCGGCCATCCATCAGGACGGCAGTGCTTGCAATCAAGATAGAATCCATTGAATACTCCTGTATACTTTTTGGTTCATTATAACATGAGAAATGCCCCCTTCATTCAGGGGGCATGGTGTTAAATGATAGCTTCCTCTTCTTTTTCAAAGTGTTTATCCATCCAGTCTTTCCCCTCCAGCTGTTTGGTGACAAGCATGCTGGAAACAGTATCTCCGGTGACATTGACTGCAGTGGCTGGCGGATCGACCACTACGCCGATTGCTGAAATGATCGGAAGCGCCTCGATTGGCAGGCCGTAAAGTGTGATGATCATCATCTCGCCAATAAAGCCTCCTCCTGGCACACCGCTCATGACTGTCCCTGCAAGCAGCGAGATGCCGATCGCCGTTAAAAAGGTGTCCAGGCCGGTGAAATCCATATTGAAAATGCCGAATACAAAAGATATCTTCAATATGGCCGCCAGGCAGGAGCCATCCATATGAATGGTTGCGCCGAGCGGAAGAACGGTTTCCCTAATATCTTTAGGCACGCCGATTCGTTTGGCAGCCTGCAGGTTAACAGGCAGTGAGCCAACGCTGCTTCCAGTGGCAAGAGCGGTGGCAGCAGGGGAAAAGATATTTTTCCAAAAGCGGGCCACTCCTCTGCGTCCGCCGGCAATAAAAGCATAAAGCGTAAAGCCGATCAAGAAATAAAGAATGGCAGCAGGGTAATAGACGATGACAGCCCGGGCATAATCGCCAAGCAGTTCGGGTCCGAATACGCCTATCAATGACGCGAAGTAAGCACCAAGCCCGATGGGTGCATAATACATGACAAGATTGATCAGCCTCATAAAGACTTCTGACCCGCTGACCAGAAACTTTGTGAAAGGGCGTCCTTTTTCACCAGTAAGCCCTGAAGCCACCCCAACCAGGACCGAAAAGACTATTAAAGCGAGCATATTCTTGCGGGAGAAGAGCTCGATAAAGTCAGGCACAGTAAAGGTTTTGACCAACTGATCGGGCAGGCTCAGCTCTTCTGTGTTTTCCGGCTGTGTCAGAGGGATGTCAGTCCCCTGGGCCGGCGGGAAGGCTGTTACCGCAACCAGCATTACAATGGAGGCAATAATGCCTGTAGCAATGAATACAACCATCATGCTGCCCATGATTTTCCCGAGCCGCTTCATGCTGTTCATATTGGCAATGGCCGATGAGATTGTGAAAAAGACGAGCGGTACTACTAGCATGAATAAGAGATTTAAGAATAAGTCCCCAAGCGGTTTGATAACTTCCGCTTTTTCCCCGAAAACAAACCCGATGATGCTTCCAATGATAATTGAAGCAAACAGGATAATGGGAAAGCGGTATGCTTTTAATTTTTCCTTCATTTAGGTAACTCCTTCTGCAAAAAAATTGAGATGATGCCCACAGGATATGGGTGAACCTCTACCATTCTACCCGAAATGGAATGGATATGACAGATTGGGAAATGAACAGGTATTTTTTTCATTCAAAGGATCTGCCATTCAGAAGGCGGACCCGGCTTGTTTATACACCAATAAAAAAAGAGAGCCATCACAGCTCTCAAGCCTGCTTCGGCCCTTTTTTTGCAGGTATCCGGTCATTCTTTAGATTCTTGTCATTGATCTTCGGCTCTTTATTTTGGCGGAAGTTTGAGATGTTGGAACGGTGCAGGATGATCAGAAAGATTGTAAAAAAGAAAAATATAAGTTCATGGGTCCATCCTGGCTGAAAAAAAGAGAAAATGATAAGGGCGATTCCGACAGAAATAGAACCGAAAAATACATATTTTGTTGCATAAATGACTCCGACAAATGCAATGTAAGCTGCCAGGAACATCCAGGCATTGGCAACCAGCAGCACTCCTGCGGTTGTTGCAATGGCTTTTCCTCCGCGGAAGCCTGCGAAAATAGGGAAGCAGTGCCCCGCAACCGCAATCAGGCCGGTGTATAGCGGATCCAGATCAGTATGAAGAAGGATGGGCAGACCTGCTGCAAGCGCCCCCTTGCCGGCATCAATGAGAAGAACGGCAATCCCGGCCCGCTTTCCGAGGACACGGACGGTGTTGGTCGCCCCGGGATTATTGCTTCCATGCTCGCGTATGTCGATTTGGAACAGCCACCTGCCAATCAGAAGGGCGGTTGGAATCGAGCCGATCAAATAGGCGGCTGCAAGAATAGCAAAATTCATAAATCCTCCTTTCCTGCCAGCAGCACAGCAAAAATAAAGCGAGAGAAATTGTAATTGCTTTCATTCTACCATATAATGAGCATACCCCGATTTAAATTCCTAATATTTTGAAAAAGGATGTGGCAGAATGGGTATTGTAGATTTTGGAAACAGGGCAAGCGAATATGCACGTTCCCGGAACGATGTTCCAAATAGTCTGTTTGATAGCCTTCATCTGAGAAATATAAATTTTGCCGGCAAAAAAGTGGCTGATCTGGGCTGCGGGACAGGAGTGCTGACAAGGAGGCTGGTATTCCGCAAAGCAGACGCAGTCGGAGTCGATCCCTCTGAAAAGCTCCTTCAGGAAGCTGCCGGGATCAGCCGGGATAAATATCTTGAAATTCCGTACAGAAAAGGGACTGCAGAAAATACAGGGCTTGACGGGGCAGAGTATGATATGGCGACGGTGCTACGTGCCTGGCACTGGTTTGACAGGGAAGAAGCCCTCAGGGAAATCAGCCGGATTCTTAAGCCGAAGGGACATCTGATTGTGGCAGATACAGGATTCAAGGCAGACCAAAGGCTTGTGGAAATCACATTTGATTTTTTGAAGAAAGAAGGAATAGAGCTTAAACCTGCCGGAAGCAAGGCCAATTCAAGGCGAAGAATCAATGGATTTCCTGTAGAGTGGTTCCAGGAGTGGGAAGAGGCCGGATTCGGGCTGAAGGATTTGTATGCGCTTCCATATGATGTCCATTTCAATAATGATGAATGGCTGGACAGAGTGGCTTCTTTATCATATTTGGCGGACCTCTCAAAAGAGGAAGGAGATAGATTGCTTCAGAGCCTGAGCGAAGAGCTTGAGGCACACTATGGTGCCAATGCCTCTCACGGGGTCGCGCATTTCTGCACTATAGCTATTCTTCAGGAGGGAATCCGGTAAAGTGACTGATGGAGGACATTCAGTACGGAGCGCTTTTTCAAGCCGAAATGTGCATAAGCCCCCCTTTTCGCTTATAATAGATTCATATAGTGATTTGAGAGGAGAATGACCATGGCAGGGAACAGCAAAAAGTCTGAATGGATTTCATGGGCCAAATCGATAGCCTTAGCGCTTGTCATTGCATTTATTTGCCGCCAGTTTATATTTGCGCCGGTGACAGTACAGGGTGAATCCATGATGCCGACCTTCCAGGATCAGAATAAAGTGATCGTGACCAAGCTCAGCAAGATTGAGCGTTTGGATGTAGTTGTATTTCATTCGCCTGATTCTGAGGATGATTATATAAAAAGGGTGATCGGTCTGCCTGGGGATGAAATTTCTGTGAAGGACGACCAGCTTTTTGTTAATGGAAAAAAAGTGGACGAACCGTACCTCGCTGAAAACCGCAAAGAAGCGGCAGAGTTTGGCATAGAACATCTGACTGAAAACTTTGGGCCGCTTGTTGTACCGGAGCATCAGTATTTTGTGATGGGCGACAACCGTCTGAACAGCAATGACAGCAGAAGTTTTGGATTCATTTCTGATGATTCTGTCGTAGGCGAAGCCAAATTCCGCTACTTCCCGCTCAATCGGATAGGAAATCCTGAGAAACCATAAAAGAAGGAGCCCGGCTGCTAATTAGCCGGGCTCTTTTCCTGTCACTCGCTTTTTTGATCCTTTAAAGCTCCTTGAACGTGATAAGGATTGAGATCAATGTCCGTATCATGCCCCAATGCCAGCTTTGCAAGCTGCTGTCCAAGAAACGGCCCCATCGTCAGGCCGGAGGCACCGAGCCCGTTGGCAGTGAACAGGCCTTCCCACCCAGGGACAGCTCCGATGACCGGAAGGAAGCCGGGAGTAAAGGGGCGGAAACCGACCCTGGCTTCTATCAGGCTGGCATCCGCCAGGCCGGGAGCTGTAGAGAGGGCTTTTGCAAGGACCTCCTGCATGCCTCCGGCTGTGATTCTCGCATCAAAACCGGATACATCATTTTCATGGGTTGCCCCTGCAACAATCCGTCCGCCGGTGAAGGCAAGCAGATACTGGTCACCGGGGGGCATAAGGACAGGCCAGCTGTCAGTTGCTTCATCCGGAAGCTTTAGGTGGGCAATCTGGGCCTTCTGATAGCTGACATCCATTTCAATGCCAAGCGGCTTGAATATTTCCGCTGCCCATGCGCCGGCACAGACGATTACAGCATCTGCCTCCCATTGTTCTTGACCGGCAAGGATGCCTGTCACCCGGTTGCCTTCATAGATCAGTGAAGCATCCTTCTCGAGAAAGACTGCCCCTTCCTTTTCTGCCGCACGGATAAGAGAATCCCTCAGTGCCCGACCGTCTACCCGGGCGGCTCCGCTGACATGTACTGCTGCAAACTCTTTATCAGCCGGAGGGAAAGCCTCAGCTGTCTGTTCCCGGGTAAGAAGAGTGACTTCCCCGATTTCCGGTGCTTCTTCTCTCCGCTTCAATGTCCGCTCTTCCGCTTTTTTAAGCTTATCGGTTTCCTTGTGCAGGATAAGGGCACCAACCCTGCTGTAGCCTGTATCTGTCTCGCCGCGCTCCTCGAGCTCCTTCACGAGCTCGGGATAATAGCGGGCCCCCGCTTTGGCCAGGCGGTACCAATCCTTATTGCGCCTCTGTGATACCCATGGGCAGACAATGCCTGCAGCAGCCGCAGTAGCCTGTCCTTTTTCATTCCGGTCCGCTAAAATTACCCGGTTACCCGACTTGGTCAGGTGGTAGGCAGCTGAGGCGCCCAATATGCCTGCGCCTATCACAATATAATTTTTCATAGCCTGCATCCTTTATAGTGAAATTTAGTTATAGTATACAGTCCTGTCAGGGTAATTGTAAAAAGTCCATAAAGCAGCTTTTTGATCCCTGACAAAATATGTAATTTTATGTGATATAATAAGAGAATCCTTACACGAAAGCAGGGACAATAAATGAAAAAACTCCTGACAATCGGCCTCGCAGCAACTCTTCTTGCAGGCTGCCAGAACATGCAGAGCGGGAAGCTGGATACAGATAATCTGGAAAAAGTGGAGATGGCTGATGTGGATGAAGAGCAGGCGAAGAAAATTCCTGTTACATATAAAGCACCAACTGTTGAAGAGGGACTTGATGCGCTCCCGTTTGAAATGGTGCTGCCGAAAAAGCTGCCTTTTGAAGGAGAGGGATTCCAGCCGCCGAGCATTATGGACATGGAGCATAATGGAAAGTATATCAGAGCTGAATTTTCAGCATTCCCGGATCAAGATGACGATAAGCAAAACATTTTAATGATCATGGCAGATTATCCAGTGGAATCATTTGAACAGCCCGGAGCGGAGACGGCGGAGCTTAAAGGCGGGGTAAAAGGGCTGTATGAAGGAAAAAGTATTGCCTTTCTTCAGGATAAGGTTCAGTATACCATTACCTATATGGATGAAAGCCTATCAGAAGACCAGCGAAAACAAGTACTATCTGAAATGGCCGGTGAAATGCTGAAGTAGCTCGCTTTGCAGGCTCCTGATATGGTATGCTAATGTTCATGTGCAAGCCTGGCTATGATTGCAGCGGTGATGGACAGGAAGAACTCTGCACAGAAACATGGGAGCTGATAGTAGATGACCAAAGCAAAAGGAAAAAGCGGCACTGGCAGAGGAACTGGAAAGAAAGGCTGGAACCGCTGGCAGGCGGGAGCCAAGAAAGCCAAAAGCGCCAAGCCGTATAAAAGCAAAGGTACGAAAAATCAAGCAAAATCCGGGGATTCCGGCGGGAATGCCCAAGGATGAAGATAAGAGCCAGAACATTCTTCTGGCTCTATTATATTTGCTCCATCATAAGAACCCTTTAGATATTTGTAAACCTATTTATCCTCTTTGCCGTCATTTCCTTCATCAACGCCTGTTGCCCGGTTGAATGCCTGGGAGATGATATTAAGACCCTGGTCCATCGCATTCATCGATTCACTTTTTTCCCCGATTTTTTTATCCTTCTTTTGTTTTTCCATAAAAGCACCTCCTGTGTTTATAGGATTCGATGCTATCCATGGATTATGCGTCTATTCCAGGAAGAAGCTGTTCACAGGCACCTCCGACAGGGCGATATGGGTGACTGTTCCTGCATAGGGTGTAATTGCATTGATGAATTCTTCAATATCCTCAAGCTTTTTCAGTCTCAGCTTGACGAGATAGCAGGCCTGGCCGGCTATCCGGGAGCAGAATTCCGCGTTAGGTACCATAGCGATTTTTTCCCTGAATCGCTGGTAATCTCCCTGCCGCAAGGTGACTTCTACAAAACATTCAATTCCATATCCGAGCTTTTTATAGTCAATGGATATGGTATATCCTTTGATGATTTCCTCACTTTCCAGGCGCCTGACACGTTCTGTGACTGAAGGGGCTGAGAGGTTTACCTTCTTCGCCAGCTCCCTCATTGACTGCCGCCCGTTTCTCTCCAGTTCCTGTAAAATGCGCTTGTCTATATCATCGATTATCATTTGTAAGCCTCCCTGTTAAAACATATTTCATTTGAAAAGAGTAGCGGTATAAACTGGTTTCAGATTAAATTCATTATTATTTTAATTCCTTCTATTATAAAAGCAGAAGGAGGAGTTGAAAATGCCAAGAATCAAATTGAATGAAAAACAGGGAGAGACCAATTTTCAAAAAGCGCTGGCTTATGTGCCTGAAGTGGCCGCTCTGTATGATGCCCTGTATGAGCAGCTGTGGAAGGAGCAAGGAATAAACGCGGATGTAAAGGAGAAGGTGCGCCTTTATCTGGCCAATAAAAATGGGTGTGCCACTTGCATGAGCCTTTCGTATATCGGTGGAATGGAACACAATGAAGTCATCGCCTATGCTGTGAAGCATAATGATTTCTCGGGTTTCGCTGACTGGGACCGGAAGCTGTTTGTTTTTCTGGACACCTACAGGTCCAATCCGCGCCTTTTAAAAGACTCTGATTTGGAATGGCTGAAAAATTCCTATGATGAAAAGGAAATTATGAAGCTGCTGGCACTCATCAATCTTTTTGACGGCTATCATAAAATGATTGTAAGCCTTGATTTATACGATTTTTGTTCTTTAGGGAAGGATGGTGCCTGATGGCTGTTCTGCTGTTGGTTGATATCCAGAAGGCATTCGAGGATTTTTCCTGGGGCGAGCGGAATAATCCTGGTGCGGAAAGAGAGGCTGCAAGGCTTTTGGACCATTGGAGAAACTGCAATATGCCGGTGATTCATGTCCAGCATACCTCCCATAGAAGGGAATCCCTGTTTTTCAAAGGAAGCATAGGCCATCAATTCAAGGAAGAAGTGAAGCCTGCAGCGGGGGAAAGCATTATCCAGAAAAGCGTCAACAGTGCATTTATCGGCACGTCCCTTGAAGCTTTGCTTAATAATCTAAAAAGCAAAGAGCTTGTCATTGCCGGGCTGACCACACCTCATTGCGTTTCCACCACTGTCCGGATGGCAGCCAATCTTGGCTTTTCGGCCTGGCTGCCGGAGGATGCCTGTGCATCCTTCGAACTGAAAGGCCATGACGGCACCATCTTCCCTCCCGGCGATATTCATCAAACAGAGCTTGCCATTCTCCATGGGGAGTTTGCGGAAGTGTGTACAACTGAAAAAGTGCTAGAGAAGTTCCCGGCCTGAAGTGCCGGGATTTTTTGATTTTAAAGGGATTTGGGGCAAGGCGTGATAGAATGAAAAGGGTTTGCGATTTTTTTTGAAAAAGTCTGTAGGGGTCTTTTATCCTGGTGTCGTCTATTATGTTGGAAGCTGCCAGAAAGGGGGAGAGAGAGATTAGCGACCAAGTTCTTATCCAGCAAACAAAGAGCGGCAATGAGCATGCCTTCCGGCTCCTGGTTGAAAAATACCGCAATGATTTGTTCCGGACAATCTTTGCGGTATTAAGGGACCGGAAGGAAGCGGAAGATGCCGCTCAGGAAGTATTTATAAAAATCTATTCCTCTCTCCCCCAATATGAGGACCAGGGCTTCAAAACCTGGATCACCAGAATTGCAGTCAATCATGCCATTGATGTAAAAAGAAAGAGGGACCGGCGCAGGGAGGATTCCCTTGAGTATGCCGGATATGAGCTCCACGGCACCCAGAAAGAGGCTGTGGAAGCCGAAGTGATGAATAAGGAAAGGCGGAAGCGGGTGAGGGAAAAGCTTCACCAGCTGCCGGATAATTACCGTGATGTAATCTATGACTTTTATATAGCTGAAAAAAGTTATCAGCAAATAGCGGATGAACAGAACGTCCAGGTGAAGACTGTGGAGACAAAGCTCTACAGGGCGCGTCTATGGATGAGGAAGCACTGGAAGGAGGATGATTTCTCATGAAGCACTTTACGTATGAGGAGTGGAAGCGGTATGCGAATGATGAACTGGCAGAGGCGGACAGGGAAATTTATGAAGATCATCTGTACAGCTGTGATGACTGCCTCGAGCTCTATTTGGAGGCAGTGGCAGCAACAGAGCTGCCGCAAATAGAAAGCGGCTCAAAGTTCACCGATTTGGTGATGGCACAAATCTCGGCAGAAGCAAAAGAGCCGGTCCAGCCGCTGATACATGAAGAAAAGAAGCACAGGCCATTCTACCAGTCGCCGCTGTTCCACTATTCCCTTGCAGCGGCAATGACCATCCTGCTCATGACGACCGGTGTTTTCCAGTCGATCACCCAGTATGCAGGAGCTGTTCAGGAACCGGATTTTCAGGAAAAGAAAACATCTGTGACAGAAGGGCTTGTGGATAAAACCTTTGCCTGGATGGATACGATCGAGAAGAAGAATAAGGAGGCAAATAAATAATGAAGAAAAATCCGATAATCGCTTTTCTTTTAGCTTTTTTCCCTGGGGGTGGCCTGCTTTATCTGGGAAAGACCCTTAGAGGTTTATTTTATACAGCGGCTGTGTTCGGGCTGATGATCTTAACGGTTGCTCTAATCAGCATGTACGTTTACGGGGATGGGGCATTGGTTTTTGCGCTGTTCGGCCTGCTGATCTATTTCGTGAACTTTGTTGATACAGCCATCACTGCATCAAAGCTCTACCAGCAGGGCGGCACAGTCTTTGCGGATGGCAGCGGGGCTGCTGGATCAGCTAAGCCGGCAGCCAGCCAGGAGTCGGAGCGCTTTTTTACCATTATCCTGTCCTTTGTGCCAGGTCTTGGGCACTTTCAGCTGGGCCTGATGAACCGGGGGCTTACACTCCTTACCGCTTTTCTTGGTCTGGGAGTGATGGTGCTGTTTGTGTCAGTGCTGACCCACCGAAGTGAGTTCCTTGTATTCTGGGCGATTCTGCCGGTGATTTGGGTATACGGCTTCTTTGATGCTATCCAGCAGCTGAACCGGAAGCATCGGGGCGAAGAGCTGGTGGACCGTACGATCATGGAGGATTTCGAGTCGAAGCGGGATGAAGGCAAGAAAAGCAAATCAATTGCCACCTTTCTGTCCATTTTTCCGGGAGCGGGCCATCTGTATCTTGGGCTGCAGCGGCGGGGCATTCAGCTGATGGCTGCCTTCCTGTTCTCCATTTATATCCTGGATGTGCTCAGGCTGGGGATCTTCCTGTTTCTGATCCCGATCATCTGGTTCTACAGCTTTTTCGACGGACTGCAGAAGTCTTCAAGGTACGGGAATGAGCCGTTGGAGGATACGCCGATCATTTCGTATTTCATCAATCATCAGAAATGGGTAGGGATCGGACTGGTTCTTGTAGGGCTGTACTATCTGACAACAAGCATCGTCCTTCCAGCTGTTTCTCCAGTGCTGTACGACATGATCGATATAGATATCCGCTATTGGTTTGACCGCTACTTCCAGACAGGCATTGTATGCATCCTGCTGATCGGAGGCGGGCTGCGCCTCCTTCTTGGCAGCAAATCTGTAAAAGAAAAGGCGGTTGATTAAATTGAGTATGGATGAGAAAAATGAAGGGCGGAATGAAGGAATGAGGACATGGCGAGTTGGTACATTCTCCATGGGGGCGGCACTGCTTTTCTTAGGTGTTTTCCTGCTGCTTTCTCGGATGCTTGATATGGACTTCGGCTATGCCATGATGTCATGGTGGCCGATCATCCTGGTGATCCTGGGAGCGGAAATCCTGCTGTTCCTGCTTTTTTCCAAACAAGAAAAGCCTTATCTGAAATATGATTTTCTCAGCATTCTCTTCGTCGGCATTCTCGGCACAGCAGGCATCGGATTCGCCGCAGTCAGCTCAACGGGCATACTGGATAAATTGGATGATGTGGTGAACAGGGAAGAGCGGACTATGGATTTGCCTGAGTTCACCGAAAAGCTGGATGGAAGCATTAAGAGGGTTATTGTCCAGACCGGAAACTCCCCGATCACTATTGAAGGTGCTTCCGGGAAAGACGTTTCCATGTTTGGCACCTACAGGGCGATGACCGGGAAAAAAGAAAACCTGATTTCGAAGTCAGCTGACTATGTCAGCTCCCACCGGAACGGCGACTCGCTCTATATCACGGTTAAAGAGCTCCCGAATGAAACAGCGGGGCCGTTTGAACGCTATGCCTCCATGGATGCAACGCTCCTTATTCCTAAGGGCGTAAAGCTTGAAGTGACAGGAACTGACAACATGGTGACCATGAAGCCGAGGGAGCTGATGAGCGACTGGAGTGTTGAACAAGTATCCCATGTCTCCCTTTATATCCAGGAAGAGAGCAGCCTGAAGGTAAATGCCTTTGATATAAAGGACCTTCAGGGCAGCGATGGGGACTGGAAGGTTACAAAAGAAGCAAAGCCCTCTGGTGAAGAGGGGTACGCAGATTCCGGCAGCAGCGGAAAGGATGCAACCTACCAGTCTGGCAGCGGAGAGCACCGTATCAGCATTTCCAACAGCTATAGTGTGAGTTTGAATACATCTGCCGAATAAGATGCAAGGCCATTTGGGCCCTGCATCTTTTTTGTTATCCTTATACTTCCTGAGCGGAGCTGCCTTTGATCGCATCCTCTTTTTTAGCCTTTGCCCGCATGTACATACCAATATTCAGGATGACAAGAATGCTGGAAACCATCAGAGAGCGGTCCGTCAGCCCATCGCGGAAAATATAACTGAACAGAGCCGCCAGGATAATAAGTGCTGCAAGCAATAAATGATGCATGATGATTCCTCCCATAATGTCTTTTTCACCAGTATACAGGCCGGAAATTTCACCCTTGTGAACAGGAGCTTACGGGAACCTTAACAAGGCAGGAATTAACAGCAGGGTGAAAATTGGGTATACTAAAGAGACTAATAATTTTACATAACGTTGGTGAAATATGAAGACATTTATTGAAAAAGTCCTGGAGCGATTATCTTCCGCGCAGCTGATCGTTCTGTTTTATTTATTTGCTGTTGTTCTTTCGGCTGTGCTGCTGGAGCTGCCGATCACCTTAAAGGAAGGCGTTGAACTATCTTTTATAGATGCTTTTTTTACATCTGTCAGCGCCATTAGCGTAACCGGTCTGTCCACTGTAAATATCAGCGAGATCCTCAGTGTGCCAGGCACTTTTATCTTTGCTTTCATTCTGCAGTTTGGCGGGATCGGCATCATGACGCTTGGCACCTTTTTCTGGCTGCTCGTCGGCAAGAAAATCGGCTTGCGGAAAAGAAAGCTGATCATGACGGACCAAAACCAATACAATCTTGCCGGGCTGGTAGTCCTCATCAGGCGGATTCTGGTCATCTTTATTACGATTGAACTGATCGGAGCCATTATCCTGGGTGTTTATTTTCTGCAATATTTTCCGACCTGGCAGGAGGCTTTCCTTCAGGGATTCTTTGCTTCTGTCAGTGCGACGACCAATGCGGGTTTCGATATTACAGGGCAGTCCCTGATCCCGTTTGCTGATGATTATTTTGTGCAGCTCATCAACATCATCCTGCTGATAGTTGGCGCCATCGGTTTTCCTGTACTGATTGAGATAAGAGAATTTATACGGCATCGCGGTACGATTCCCTATAAATTCACCCTTTTTACCAAAGTAACGACCGTGACCTTCTTTTTGCTGGTTGTATTGGGTACTGCGTTTATATGCCTTTTTGAGTATAATCATTTCTTTGCTGATAAATCGTGGCATGAATCCTTCTTCTACGCGCTGTTCCAATCTGTATCAACCCGGAATGGGGGGCTCGCAACCATGAATATCAGCGATTTTTCAGAGCCGACCTTGTTCTTTATCTCTATCCTGATGTTCATCGGCGCCTCTCCCAGCAGCGTAGGCGGAGGAATCAGGACAACGACCTTTGCCATCATGGTGCTGAGCATCTACACATATGCAAAAGGCAATACGCATATTAAAGTGTTTAGGAAGGAAATCATGCAGGAGGATGTGATCAAATCCTACATCGTCTTTACAACAGCCATCCTGATTTGCAGCCTGGCTGTAATCCTGCTCACCTTTACTGATCCAAAGTTCACCTTTCTGCAGATTGCATTCGAGGTGGCTTCTGCATTCGGAACAACCGGTCTCTCCATGGGAATTACAGCGGATCTGACGGATGTAGGGAAAATCATCATTATCCTGCTGATGTTCATCGGGCGGATCGGCATCCTGTCCTTCCTGTTCCTGATCAGGGGAACCCCGAACAAGGAAAAATACCATTATCCGAAGGAAAAAATCATCATTGGATAAAACGAGTCAGCCTGCCATAAATGCGGGCTGCTTTTTTTTATTCATCAAGGGGGCATCTTTCCATATATAAATATAAAAGCTATTGGAGGGATTGAAATGATCATTAAGGCAATAGATCTTGGGCTGATGTCGGAGCATTTAATGGTGCATAAAGGGGTCCTTGGGAAGCTGCGGCTGTATTTCTGCCTGGCAGAGGATGAAAGACTGAAACAAATCCTTTTTGAACAGGCGGTTATCATGGATAACCATGTAAAAGTCATGATCAGACTGATGGATCCAGAATTAAATGAAGGGGTGACTGCAGCCGATCTTCAGGAGCTGGAGCCGTTGGAGATAAATTGCAGCAATACGGCCGGCAGCATGACCGACCAGGAAATCGCGCTTGAATCAAGAAATGCTGCCAAGTCGATGGCCGGTACCAATTTCAGTTCGGCGCTTGAGATGAAGACGCCGAATGTCCGCCGTATCCATATACAGATGGCACTCCAGCAGACAGGGCTGCAGGACAAATACAGTGAACTGATAAAGGAAAAGGGCTGGGAATACGCTCCTGATTCAAACAGAAGGGAGCAGGAAGAGGCTGTTCGCCGATTCAAAGAGCTGTTTGGAGAGTAAGGCTCCCTACTCTTCTAAATTCCACCATCTTACCGCATAATGGCTGTTTGGGAGGTAGGCAACCTTCAGCTTCCTTCCCTCCAGCCGTTCTTCATAATAGCTTCGGCTGATATCCATGGAATAGACGTCCACAATTAAGTCTTCAAAAATAAGCTCCATTACAAACTCAGTTCCAGTTTCAGGGTCATCATATTCTGCCTCATCCGGAACGCCTTCTACAAACAGGAACTCTTTATTTTTATAGGCATCTTTATCCTTGTAGAGCAAATAGGCCTCATTTACAAAGTGCACGCCGGTCGAAAGGAAGACCACAGTAAAAATAAACAAGAAAATTCTGAACGGCCAGCTGTCTGCAGCCAAAACGCCCGCCAGAAGTGCAAGGCCGAAGCACAGGCTCATTGATACAGCGGTTATCGAACCAAGAACCTGGGACCATATGAAATCCTCCATTAATTCAGAAGCACCCCATAGTATGAACGAACCTATTAAAAGCAGAAGACATCCTGCCCCTGAAATGGCGGTCAGCCATTCGGAGGCAGACTGTGGTTTATGTATGACCCTTTTTTTGAAATTCAGTTTCTTTTTCTTCATATATAGACCTCCATCCGACCTTCACGTATATCTTTATATACGTTAAAAAGAGAGTTAAGTTTCGCCAAGGAAACTGAGGCTAATCAAAAGCAGACAAGTGTGCCGGAAGTTCCTGCTGCAAGCTTCTAAATAAATTCTATAATAAAATATTTGAATTTTTAAAAATATCTACTTATAATTAAATAAACTAAGTAGTTTATTTTTAAATATATAAAATTTTTGGAGACAAATGCTGTTTTTAAAAAAGCGGGTGAGAAAGATGAGCAGAAGAACAATCTCAAGAGAGATGAAGAAAACGAGCAAAAGCATCCATATGGAAGAATGGATCTGGGAGCTTTCCGGGCATATCCAGCCTTGCCGGTCAGGGGCGATTAAGGAACTGTTCTTAGATAGAATCAGAACAGAACTGGTAAAAGAGGGGCTGATAGATGAAGATGCTGTTATTACCAAAAAGCATGGGGAACTTTTTGCTGTGCTGATGGAAAAGCGTGCAAAAAGCTGCGGATAGAAAGGACTTTGCGTGATGGAAAACTATTTCACAGGAACCAGGGTCAGTCTGCGGCCTTTTAAAGAAGGAGACAGCACCCACATTTATCAGGCCCTCCTGGATCCTGAGTTCAGGAAGCTTACAGGGACACAGACCTTTTTTACAGAAGACAGCCTTGAAAAAGCCTATAAGAATTTTGATGGAGACAAATCGCGGATTGATCTTGTCATAACAGACAAAGAGACAGGAGCAGCTATAGGGGATCTGGCTCTGACGGAAATTGATTATATCAACAAAAATGCCAGCCTCCGGATCGCCCTTTATAAAAAAGAGCATTACGGAAAGGGGCTTGGAACTGAAGCCATTTCGCTTTTGCTTCAGTACGCCTTTGAAGTGCTCAGCCTTTACCGCGTGTATCTCAATGTGTATGAGTATAACAGCCGCGCCATCAGGGCTTATGAAAAACTGAGATTTGTAAAAGAAGGGGCTTTCAGGGGAGAACTGCTTTGGAATGGAGTCTACTACGACAATTTGATCATGGGCATTCTCAGGCATGAGTTTCGTCCTATGAGCACAAACAGGGAGGGGAATTGAGTGCCTCCTATTGTATCAGAGGAGTATAAACGGAATAAGAAGAAGGAAATTTTGGCCAGTGCGCTGAGATGCTTCGCCAGGAAAGGCTTCCAGGCAGCATCCATAGACGACATCGTTGCAGAATCAGGCATCAGCAAGGGTGCCATCTACAACTATTTTAAAAGCAAGGATGATATTTATATCACCCTTATGATGGAGCAGACGGAGGAAGCCAATGACCGCCTCCTGAATGAGATCGAGGCACTTGATTCCGCCGGTGCCAGGCTTTCTTATCTTTTTGACCGCTACAGCCGCTCAAGGCCGGATAAAGATATGAAAGATTACATTGTCGTCCATTATGAATTTACACTTCATTCTTCGCGGAATGAGGAGATCAGCAGAGTGCTGAAAGAGCGCGGCAATCAATTCTTCATTAACCTCATCCTCAAAATTGTGGAAGAGGGCAAGAAATCGGGAGAATTTGCAGCTGAAACAGATTCCCGCCTTATTGCCAATATGTTCTGGGTGGTGGTTGACGGAACGAATATCCAGCGCATCCTATTTGAAGATTTTCCTTCAGAGAAAGTTTATCTGACGTTTAAGCAGTTTATGTTGTCTTATATTAAGAATGGATAAAAATCAGAACACCTCACCGGATTATTCCTGAAATCTGCCGCCGTGCAGGTTTTTTATTTTTTCAGCAGCAGGTGCAGAGAAAGGATAATTATCGCCAAAAGGGGTATAATGCCAAGGTGCATAAACGAAAAAATTAAGGGTAAAATTATGCTTTTCAAACTGTATGGTGTTAAAATTGTGGAGGAAGCTTATTTCCTATATTAAGGAAAAAGTAATGGACAGTTTTGAATTGAGCGTTAATTTTATTAATAGGATGATGGGTATGAAAAGAGCAAGAATCATTTATAATCCAACCTCTGGACGGGAAATTTTCAAGAAGAATCTGCCTGAGGTGCTGCAGAAGCTGGAGGAAGCAGGCTACGAAACCTCATGCCATGCTACAACCTGCGAGGGTGATGCCACTAAGGCTGCACGTGTTGCTGTGGAAAGGAAATATGATCTGGTCATAGCAGCCGGGGGAGACGGGACAATCAATGAAGTGGTCAATGGGATGGCCGAGCAGGAGTACCGGCCGAAGCTGGGCATCATTCCGTGCGGCACGACCAATGACTTTGCCCGTGCGGTCCATATTCCCCGCGATGTACAGGCTGCAGTTGATATCATCATACAGGGCGATACGATCCCTGTAGATATCGGCCGATTCAATGATAAATATTTCATTAATATAGCCGGCGGCGGAAGGCTGACCGAGCTTACGTATGAAGTGCCGAGCAAGCTGAAAACCATGCTGGGGCAGCTGGCCTATTATCTGAAGGGAATTGAAATGCTCCCGTCGATTAAATCCACGGAAGTCAGCATTGAATACGATGGGAAACTGTATGAAGGTGAAGCCATGCTCTTTTTGGTCGGGCTTACCAACTCGGTGGGGGGCTTTGAACGCCTGGCCCCGGATGCGTCGATCAATGACGGGCTGTTTTCCCTGCTGATCCTGAAAAAGACGAACCTCGCCGATTTCATCCGGATTGCATCCATGGCAGTAAGAGGAGAGCATATCCATGATCCCCATGTCATCTATACACAGGCCAACCGGATAAAAGTAACCTCAAAAGAAAAAGTTCAGCTGAACCTGGACGGAGAATTCGGCGGACTGCTTCCAGCTGAATTCGTCAACCTGTACCGCCATCTTGAAGTGTTCGTGCCGATTGATAAGATCCGCAAGGAAGACCGGCCGTACGAAACAGTGGAGGAATAAGAAACAGGGAAGAGACTGGGTGTCTCTTCCCTGTTTTTTTGTTATACAAAAGGCGCGGAAAAGCTTCCGCGCCTTGTCTCATTTATTTATGCTTTATGCTTAATCAAATCAGTAATTGCGTGGTAAATCTCCATTCCCTGGTAAAGAAACAGAGTAGACGCCGTTAATGAAAAAGCGCCGATCATTAAGAATCGAATCCACATATGAGTTGTCCTCCTTATTGTTTGTTAGCTTAGCCGAACAATACAGGAGAACGGTCCACATAATTGGACTGATAAAAGACGCTCTTCAGGAAAAAATGATGAAGTGCGAAAGCAAGATGGCGGATGGCCAGGAATACCATAATAGCCGCAAGCAAGATAACAGCGGAACTGCCGTTTATTGCGGCAGGTTCGTGCTTTTCATCCGCAGTCAGCTGGAATGATTCCCCGGTTTCCCCGAGAAGGGCTGCCTTGCTTTCATGGACGGGCTTGTGATCCTGATGGATTGGCTGATAATGAACGAACAAAAATGACAGGATTGTCATTAAAAGCAGTGCTGAAACAGCTCTCGCCTTTCTCATCTTCCCACACCCCTTCGCCAAATAGAATATTACCATCATATCGCCTTTGTTCATGTTTTAAAACAAAAAAGTTTTGACAAAATCCCCAGTTTTGACGCGATTTGGGGATGAAAAGGTTTACTTTGCTGTGGTATCAAGGATGGGGAAATTTTGTGTTTTTTTTATTTGTGTGCGCTCGGATTCGGCTGGGGGAATGTATGGTGTGGAGGCGGTTATTTGCGGGTTTTGGGATATATTTGCGGGATTTGAATTTTATTTGCGGCTTTTTGGATATATTTGCGAGTTTCCAATTTTATTTGCGACTTTCGGCATATATTTGCGACTGTTCTCAGACCGGGGGACTCTGCAAGCAGGCCGCACATTCTGGTTATTAGCAACTTTTCAAGTTTATTAGCAACTTTCCTGTTTTATTAGCAACTTTTCAAGTTTATTAGCAACTTTCCGATTTTATTAGCAACTTCTTCAATATATTAGCAACTCCGCTCTCCGCCTTTCCCCCGAACCAGCCCAGCTCACTGCTAACCCCACTCTCCCTAAAATCTCCCCCACCTTCGCTTTCCACCACCCTTTGTGGTACAATCTTGCTAGTCAATAGAGCCACGGAAATTAACACAGCAAAGGACGAACGTGATGAAGGGTACTGTTCCAGTTCAGAAGAATGATTATATAGATGTAATGTTTGAAGATTTGACGCATGACGGGGCGGGAGTCGCAAAGGTGGACGGCTATCCGCTGTTTGTGCCGAACGGCCTGCCGGGCGAGAGGGCCCAGGTGAAGGTGACGAAGGTGAATAAAGGGTACGGCTTTGGCCGCCTGATGGAGATTTATGAAGAAAGCCCGCACCGTGTGAATGCACCGTGCCCGATCTATAAGGAGTGCGGCGGCTGCCAGCTTCAGCATCTCAGCTATCAGGGCCAGATGCTGGCAAAGGAAAAGCAGGTTCGGGATGTGCTGACAAGGATCGGAAAGCTTGAGGATGTGAAAGTCCATCCAGTTCTCGGGATGAGTGAGCCGTGGAGATACCGTAATAAAGCACAGGTGCCGATCGGCGAGCATGAAGGCGGCCTGATCGGCGGCTTTTATCAGCAGCGTTCCCATCAGATCATCGATATGAAAGAGTGCCTGATCCAGCAGGAAAAAAATGATGAAGTCGTCCAAACAGTCAAAGAGATCTGCGCCAAGTATGGAGTCAGGGCTTATGATGAAGGGCGCCATAAAGGTGAGCTCCGCCACATCATGGCGCGGCATGGCCTTGTGACTGGAGAAGTGATGGTCGTGCTGATTACAAGGACCAATGAGCTCCCGAACCGGAAAAAGATCACCGAGGAAATTGCAGCGAGCATAAAAGGGATCAAGTCGATCGTCCATAATGTGAACCCGAAGAAAACGAATGTGATTTTTGGAGACGTCACCCGTGTGATTTGGGGAGAAGAAGTGATTTACGATTATATTGGCGATATCAGGTTCGCCATCTCAGCCCGCTCTTTTTACCAGGTCAATCCGGAGCAGACGAAGGTGCTGTATGAAAAGGCGCTTGAGTATGCAGACCTCTCTGGCGAAGAAAGCGTCATAGATGCTTATTGCGGCATTGGCACCATCTCTCTTTTCCTCGCCCAAAAGGCAAAAAAGGTCTTCGGCGTGGAAATCGTGCCTGAGGCGATTGAGGATGCCAAGCGCAATGCTGCACTTAACGGGATAACTAACGCGGAGTTTGCGGTAGGGGAAGCGGAAAAGGTCATTCCTGATTGGTATAAAGAAGGAAACCAGGCGGATGTCCTGGTAGTCGACCCGCCGCGCAAAGGCTGTGACGAAGACCTGCTGCAGACGATTTTGAGCATGAAGCCGAAAAAAGTAGTCTATGTTTCCTGCAACCCGGCCACACTTGCCCGCGATTTGCGGATCCTTGAAGACGGCGGGTATAAGACAGAGGAAGTCCAGCCGGTCGATATGTTCCCGCAGACGATGCATTGTGAAGCAGTAGCAAAAATCATCCTAAGAGATTAATAAATCATAGAACCGAGGCAGCCTAACCAGGCTGCCTTTTCTCATACTTCTATAAGTTATGGCCCATACTAAAACGGGTGATGAAAATGGCATGCCGTTCTAGTAAAGAATTGAAAAGACTGGTTGAGGAAGCGCGGAATGAGACGGTGCACGGAAGGGTGGCCGATTATATCCCGGCGCTTGGGAAGGCGGATCCGGGGGATTTATCCATTGCGATCCAATATCCTGGCGGCGAATGCGTCTCTGCCGGTGATGTTGAGGAAAAGATTACGCTTCAAAGTGTGTCAAAAGTAATCAGCCTGGCCTATGTTTTAATGGAAAGGGGCCCTGACTATGTGTTCGACCGTGTCGGGATGGAGCCGACGGGCGATCCGTTTAATTCGATTGCCAAGCTTGAGACAATGGCGCCTGCCAAGCCGCTGAATCCAATGATTAATGCGGGGGCACTTGTAGTTACACATATGGTGGAAGGAAGTTCTCCTGATGAGCGTTTTGAAAGGCTGCTTGGTTTTGTGCGGCGGCTAGCAGATGATGAAACGATCGGCTACTGCCGGGAAGTGGCAGAGTCGGAATTGAGGACTGCCGATCTGAACAGGGCGCTTTGCTATTTCCTTAAGCAGCATGATGTCATCCAGGAAGAAGTGGAAGATCTGCTCGACTTATATACGAGGCAGTGCGCAATTGAGATGAATTGCCTGAATCTGGCGAGGATCGGCCTTGTTTTTGCGCTGGATGGAAAAGATCCGCTGACAGGCGTGCAAATCATGCCAAGGGATATCGCGCGGATCTGCAAGACTTTTATGGTAACCTGCGGCATGTATAATGCTTCAGGCGAATTTGCGATCAAAATCGGGATCCCGGCGAAAAGCGGTGTTTCAGGAGGGATCATGGGTGCGGTCCCTGGCCGTTTTGGCATTGGCATCTTCGGGCCGGCTCTTGATGAGAGGGGAAACAGCATTGCAGGGATCCGGCTTTTGGAACTGCTGTCGAAGAATTACAGCCTGAGCATGTTTTAACCCCAGAAAAAACCCGCTGTGATGACAGCGGGTTTCCGGCTTATGCAGGTTCCATGATCTGGTCAAAAAATGCAGCAATAAGCTGTTCAAGTTTGTCGGTATCCATCGGTTTGAATAAGCCGCTTGCCTTAATGGTTGCCATTGTGCTCTCGATCAAAAACCTTCTCGGATTCTTGGATCTTAGAAGCTCTTCCTGGATAAAGTCAAGAAGCTCCACGTACTTAGGCTCTTCTTTGTTGATAGCCTTTTTCAGCGTGAGGACCGTGTGATGGAGGTCCTTCTGGAAGCCGGGATTCGGGTGCCTGCAGTCTGGTGCCCATTTATCCAGAAGCTCCGGCTGGAACAGCTGGTCTTTTGTACTGGATACCTCTTCAACCATTTTTACAATTCTTTTCACACTGTACTGTACCACCTGGTGGATGCTGGCATTCACTTCATTCGCAATTGTGTGATATTTCAGGTTCTGGTTAAGGATACCGAGAAATATGATCGAGCAGTCAAGAAGATAGTATTTCTTGCTTTCGCCGAACAAATCGATGAACCGCTGGTACAGCCAGCGCAGCATGCGGAGCTGTCCGCGTTTGATGAATTCCTTCAGGTCTTCATCATTTAAGATGTAGACTTCTTCGAAAAGGGCGATCAGCTTATTCGCCCGGTTCGTTATCAGCTGAAGCTCGATCTGCTGGATGAATATATCTATATCGGCAGGATCCTGGCCGATGAGCAGTTCATTGCGTTCTTTTTCCAGCTGGGAATAGATGCTTCTGACCATCTCAATCAGGAGTTCATTCTTAGATGGAAAATAATTATAGAAGGTCCCTTTGGAGATTCCGCTGTACTCCAGGATATCCTGAATGCTGGTGGCCTGGAAGCCTTTATCGATAAACAGCTGGTGTGCCATTTTGATCACATGCTGTTTTCTGTCATTCATAAAATCACCTTTTTTAAGTAGTATACTGCCTGTATAAATTTTATAGTACACCATTTATTATGCCAAAACAAATCCAGTTATTTCAATGGAATTTAATGATTGCAATCTTTGTACCGATGGTATATGATATGTTTTGTGAAACAGGAGTCCAATATATTGGACTTAAAGTATAGGAGGAAAAAATGGAACAAAAAATAAATAATACAGGCAGACCGCCGTACGGTATGATAGCGGTTTTGATGATCGGAGCCTTTATTGCTTTCTTGAATAATACGCTCTTAAATATCGCGCTGCCTTCCATCATGAAGGAGCTAGAAATCGGTGCATCGACTGTTCAATGGCTGACTACCGGCTTTATGCTCGTCAACGGAATTTTAATCCCTACAACTGCATTCCTTATTCAAAAATATTCTGTACGCAGGCTGTTCCTTGCAGCCATGCTTTTATTTACAGCCGGGACTGTGCTGGCCGGAACTGCGCACATTTTCCCGGTATTGCTGGCTGGAAGGATGCTTCAGGCATCAGGTTCAGCTATTCTCATGCCGCTCTTGATGAATGTTATGCTGATCAGCTTCCCTGTTGAAAAAAGGGGAACGGCGATGGGTGTATTCGGACTGATCCTCATGTTTGCACCTGCAATCGGCCCTACGCTGTCAGGATGGATCATTGAGCACTATGATTGGAGAATGCTGTTCCACTTCATTACTCCGATAGCGGCTGTAGTCCTGCTCGTCGGATTCTTCCTGCTGAAAGATAAGAAGGAAAAAGTGAATATCCGCCTGGATATGCTGTCTCTTATCCTGTCCAGCATCGGTTTCGGGGGAATCCTTTACGGATTCAGCTCAGCGGGGGACAAAGGCTGGGACAGCCCGCATGTGTATGTAACGATCACAGTGGGTGTAATCTCGCTGATTATTTTCATCCTGCGCCAGACAAAGCAGGAGCGCCCGATGCTGAACTTTGCGGTATATAAATATCCGATGTTTGCTTTATCATCAGCCATCACAATGGTAGTCAATATGGCACTGTTCTCCGGGATGATTCTTCTGCCGATCTATGTACAGACGCTTCGCGGGATCTCGCCTATGGATGCAGGGCTTCTGCTTCTGCCTGGAGCCATCATCATGGCATTCATGTCGCCAATTACCGGCCGTCTGTTCGACAAATTCGGAGGCCGCGTGCTGGCGATCATTGGACTTACGATCACTGTAGTAACGACTTACTTGTTCTCAAAGCTCACTCTTGATACGACTTATACAAATCTGATCATTCTTTACTCTGTCCGCATGCTTGGAATGTCCATGGTTATGATGCCGGTATCAACTAATGGCCTTAACCAGCTGCCAGCCCAGTACTATCCGCACGGGACAGCGATGAATAACACTTTGAACCAGGTATCTGGCGCGATTGGTACGGCATTGCTTGTGACAATCATGTCAACCCGGACGAAAACCCATGCTGAAGAGATTGCTGCTGATGCATTGCAGCAGTCGGCAGGGTCGAATGCCGGCGTCCAGCCGACAGAAGCTGCGCTTGCCCAAATGGAGCAGCAGATCGGCATGCAGGCTATGCTTGAAGGCATCAATGATGCTTTCCTTGTGGCAACCTTCATTGCTGGTGTTGCCCTTGTGCTTGCCTTCTTCATTAAACGTGCAAGGCCGGCTGAAGAACCAGCTGAAGCTAAATCTTCACAGGAAAAAGCTGCACCGAAGCTGGCTGAAAATTAATAGAGAAAAGGAGAATGTCCGAGGGCATTCTCCTTTTTTATATGCAAAAAAGGAAGAGCAGAATCTCTTCCTTTTTCCTTTTAATATGTTTTTACCACATCATCGAAAGCCCTTCTTGATTTCGGACGCGGATCTTTTGTGCGGTAGCCGAATGCAGCCATAACGGATATGCCGAAGTGGCCGTCCTCGAGGATGCCTTCCTCCTGGAGCAGTTCATTCATTTTTTCAATATTAAAGCCTTCGATCGGGCAGGAATCGATGCCGATCTGGGCAGCAGCTGTCATCATATTGGCAAGGGCGATGTAGGTCTGCTTGGAAGCCCAGTCATACAGCGGACGGTCTCCTTCAAGAAGCTTGAAGTCATCTTTTTGGAATTCTTCAACCCGGCCGAGGTATTTTTCGAGTATATCAGAAGGCATATTCAAGACATTGGTGAATTGATCCTTCAAATAATCAGAGTCATACTTTGTATCCATTTTGGTCCGCGCCAGAATGACGACGAAATGGCTCGCATCAGGCAGCTTGCTGTAGGCACCCCAGGAAGCGTTTTTGATTTTTTCCCGAAGCTCCGGGCTTTCAATGACAGCAAAACGCCAAGGCTCAAATCCGAATGAGCTTGGAGAGAGGCGGCCGGTTTCCATGATGAAGCGGAAGTCATCCTCCGGGATTTTTTTATCTGGATCAAATTCCTTTGTTGCGTGGCGGAAATGGTAAGCGTCCAGAATCTCCTGCTTTAATTCTTCTTTATTGCGCATCTCGTCAACTCCTTCATTTTTACTCTCATTAAAATTACCATAATCCATTTTTTAATTCATGAAATCGGCTCGGTATAAAATAGCCATTGTGCATGTGGAAAATTATGTATTCTGTTCCTCTATTTCCATATATTAATCCAGGGTCGGTGCGGGTAGATAATAACTACAGCTGAATAAGGGAATTTCTTGGAAAAGCTGGATTGCCCAGAACTGTTTTTAATATGTTTCCAGCAGAGTCCATCGGGTAATTGAAAAACAGAGCCACAAAAAAATTACAGGAGGTAATCATGATGAATGACAACAAAAAGTTCATTGGAGTATTTGATACGCAGGAAGAAGCAATTAAGAAGATTGATGACTTGAAGCTCCAGGGCTACGGAGAATCGGATATTTATGCCGTTGCAAAGGATGCCGATGATATCTCTATGGTAAGAGGCCGCACCGGGGCAGAAGTGGAAGGAACGGATGCGGACAGCAGTACATGGCTGGACAAGTTCATGTCATTCCTGACGGGAGAGGATGAAGTCCGCGGAGGAATGCAGAATATGGGCTTGACGGATGAAGAGTCTGACCGCTATTACAGTGATATTCAGGCAGGAAAAATCCTGCTGTACGTTGATAAGGATTATGATCAATTCTATGGTGACCGGACACTTGCTAATGAAGCTGACCCTGCAAGGCCTGCTTCACCGACCCTTGATGCTACAGGCTACGGTGCAGTAACCGGGCCGAATAGTACAGCAGGTACAGCCGGCATGGCCAATACTGCAGGAATGCGTACAGGCAGCCTGACTGACGAGCCCGACGGCTATGTAGAGGGTGTCAAGGCAGATGAAGTGACCAGAGCTGCTGATGTAGAGGCTGTCAAGGCAGGTAAAGTGAACGGCTATGCTGATGATGAAGATGACTTGACGGACGAACAGCGCCTGCGCCTGCGCGAGGAGCGCCTGCAGGTTGATAAAGAGCGCGTCCAGACCGGTGAGGTCCATGTTGAAAAAGATGTGGTAGAAGAAGATCGTTCTGTTGATGTGAATGTCAGCCATGATGAAGTATATGTAGAACGGCGCAAAGTCGACGGACAGGCAGTTGACGGAGACACTGGACCGATTGTCGATGACAATGACGATATAAGAATTCCAATTACAGAAGAACGCCTGGAAGTTACGAAGAAGCCTGTTGTGACTGAGGAGCTTGTTGTCGGCAAGCGGAAGGTTGAGGATACAGAGACTGTCAGGGATACAGTCAAGCGTGAAAAAGCCCATGTAGATGGAGCGGATGATTACGATGAAGATGACCGTGATTCCAGCACAGCCTATATGAGCAGCGACCAGGACGACAGCCTGGCAGACCGTATGGACGACCGCGGCCGCTTTTAATCTAATGATTTTATTGATGAAACAGCCAGCATTCTGCTGGCTGTTTCAGACTGT
Source organism: Bacillus infantis (assembly GCF_020171945.1). Lineage (GTDB taxonomy): Bacteria > Bacillota > Bacilli > Bacillales > Cytobacillaceae > Bacillus_AB > Bacillus_AB infantis_A. Next base: position 81,743 of record NZ_JAIVAP010000020.1, read on the forward strand.
AGACAAACTCGAAGAAATTCGGGTTTGCCTACAGTCTATTTTTTTATAAAATATAAGATATACCAATGCTTGAGGTGAAAAAAATGCTGACTAAGAATAATTCAATCC
>NZ_JAIVAP010000021.1 GCF_020171945.1 Bacillus infantis
GCCAGAAATGGTCTAAGAGAATGCCTCGTCGAGGCACCAATATTCTTGAAATACAAGAAAAAACTCAAAAGGCACTTCGAATGGACACATTCGAAATGCCTTTTGTCTACAATCTGAAACAGCCAGCATTCTGCTGGCTGTTTTTCTGTGCAAAAGTATATTTACATTTACGGACATGTGGTATAAATTGGTATATAAAAAGAAAGCGGGAAAGCGTATGGTGAACTTCTTTTTATTTGCTTTGATGTGCATTTTTCTGATCATCCTGCCAGGCCCTGATACTGCGGTTGCTACAAGAAATACTCTCTCTGCAGGAAGGATGGGCGGGCTCAAGACAATTGCAGGCACCTGCTCTGCGCTGGCAATCCACACACTTGCGGCGGTTGCCGGGCTTTCTGCCCTCATAGTCAAGTCGGCTATGCTTTTTTCAATCTTGAAATATGCCGGTGCCGTCTACCTGGTCTATCTTGGAGTCAAAAGCCTGCTAACAATCAGGAATGGCGGACAGGAAAATGAAAATAACAGCGGGTCAGTGATAAAGGGGAAAACGTTTTTCAAGCAGGGCTTTTTGACGAATCTGCTGAATCCGAAGGTTGCTGTATTTTTCCTGACCTTTCTGCCGCAGTTTGTTGAAGAGGGAACCGCGCCATTTATCCCATTCCTCACTATGGGAGCGGTCTATACCGTTTTGACTGCCGTCTGGTTTTTCTTATATGTACTTTTAATCCAGCAGATCAGTTCTTTTATGAAGAAACCAAAAACTCAGAAGGCAATCGAGGGACTGACCGGGACCATTCTCATCGGGTTCGGTGTCAAGCTTGCTCTGGAGAAGGCGCGGTAGGCTCCTCATTTCCATCAAAACATGCTATTCTGTAAATAAGATCATAAGAACAGAAGGGCTGAGTCCATGTATTTAACCATTGAAGAAACGGCAGAATATCTGTCAATGCCAGCTGCTGCTGTCGAAAAGCTTGTGCAGCAGAAGAAAATCCGCGCCATTTTTGACGGAGAGCATTATCTCATCTATAAAGAGCAATTCAAGACCCATTTGGAACAGATGGAGAAGTATAAAAGGCTGGTCGAGGAAGTACTGAATGAACCGATTCCGGAAGACCGGGATATAAAAGATGAAGACTAACACGAAGTGCCTGGGCCTGCCGGGTGCTTTTCTTTTTTTAGGCTCTGTTAAAGTCTATTGTTGATAATTTGATTAAATGAAAATATCTAATTATGAAAGTATCGTTGAAATGGAAGAGTCCTATTTCCTATACTCAGAAAAAAGACTCATTTGAGTGACAAGCAAGCCTTAAAATAAGCGGAGATTTTCCGGTTAAGCTGCTGAATAGGGCACTGGTGGGTGGAAATAAGCGGAGATTTTCCGGTTAAGCGAAGCGAAGTTGCCCATTTTCTTGTTTTTTGAGTCAATAGACGTAATTTCTCCGTCTATTTGAGCTGTTTTTAACGTTTTTTCGAAATTTGGGGGAATTTCTCCGCTTATTTTTAAAACTTGTCACTGATTCCCTCGTTCAGGTCCGTGAAGATCCGCTTTTTATGGCTGGCCGGGGATTCCTCTAAAATAAATTTTCTTGAATGACTCCAAAATTAGCTTATTGAACTATCTGATGCGTTAGTTTAACAAGCAAATATGACAAAATGGAACTTCCGCAAATCAGGAAGCTCCATTTTTTATAAGTAACCTCAACATTGAACTTTAACTAACCCTTTTTTATTAGCAGAATAGTGCACCGATCAAACAACCATGATTCAGGCCTATTGACTATGCATCCCTGGTGAGACAGAAAAAAGAGAAGCTGTGACATTTCGGATAAGTTTATTGTTGTGCTGAAGGGTAAAAAGGAGTATATTTAAATGAGAATGATAATCAATTCTATTGGTTATGAGGAGTGAGCGGAATGAATCAGCAGGAGATTTTTGATGTCACCATTATTGGCGGGGGGCCAGCAGGCCTGTATTCAGCCTTTTACAGCGGCCTCAGGGAAATGAAAACAAAACTGATTGAATTTCAGCCGCAGCTTGGCGGAAAAATACATGTTTATCCTGAAAAGATGATTTGGGATGTCGGCGGCCTGACGCCAACTCCCGGTGCAAAGCTGATTACACAGCTGGTGGAGCAGGGACTGACCTTTGATCCAGAGGTTGTGCTTAATGAGAAGGTAGAATCCATCTCCCGCGGTGAGGATGGGATTTTCATCCTTTCCGGGTCTTCGGGCAGGCTGCACTATTCAAGGACAATCATTGTCGCTGTGGGCAGCGGAATTTTGAATCCCCAGAAGCTGAACATAGAGGGTGCCGAACGGTTTGAGGTTTCCAATCTAAATTATACGGTAAAATCACTGCAGCATTTCAAGGATAAAACGGTCATCATCTCAGGAGGAGGCAATTCTGCGATTGATTGGGCAAATGAGCTGGAGCCGGTCGCACGCCAGGTGTATATCGCTTTCCGGAAGGAGAATCTATCCGGACATGAGGCGCAGGTGTCCCAGCTTCTCGGGAGCTCAGCCATCTGCCTTGGCTGCACGTCAATCACAAAGCTGATTGCAGGTGAAAGCCATGAGATGATTGAAAAGGTAGAGCTGACTAATTGTGAAACAGGAGAAATTTCTTATTTGGATGTGGACGAAGTCATCATCAACCATGGCTATGAGCAGGATGCTTCATTATTGAAGAATAGCGGATTGAAGATTGATATTGCCCAGGATTTCTATATTTCCGGGAACAGCTGCAGCGAGTCGTCCATTGAGGGCCTCTATGCAGCAGGGGATATCCTTCAGCATGAAGGCAAGCTCAATCTGATTGCAGGCGCGTTCCAGGATGCTGCCAATGCGGTGAACAAAGCAAAGCAATTCATCCAGCCGGACGCCGGCAGGGCCGCGATGGTCTCGTCCCATAATGATGTGTTCAAGCAGCGCAACCGCAAAATTGTCCAGCAGATGATTAAATAATAGAGATAAAGGCAGGTACCCTGATTTGGGCGCCTGCCTTTTTTAGTATTCTTGATACCTGATTTCCGTTCCTCTTCCCACATACCATTCATAGAAGTCTGCAGCCATTTCTTTCGGTACATCATCAAGGCTGGAATGGAGGACCGGCTTGGCTCTGTTGACGGTTTCAATTGAAGCAAGGCCGAGCCACTTTTGAAAAAGATTGCTTGTTACGCTGATCTCAATCACCTTTTCCCGCTTAGAAATGAACAGTGAAGTGGACAGGCTTCCGGATTTCATCTGGATGAACTGGCTGTTCAGGGTGTATCTTGTATTCCAGTAATCCAGGGCTCTCAACAGGCCTATGATGATTAGGAGGCCAGCAGAAATGAACAGCCAGGCTCTCTCTGTATCAAGAATTTCAGGCTTGAACCATGCCAGTCCTGCAGTGGCCAGAATCCAGACCCAGCTTGGCTTTAACAGGCGGATCCAGAAAGACTTCCCTGGCAGCCGCTTCATTTCCCTGGTGACCTCGTATTGCGGCAGGATTTCAGAAATCATTTCATAGGCCCTTTTAACAGGGAGGAACGGATACAAGGTGCTGATTTCAGGCGAATCCTCACCGAGGCTTACACCGCCGGCGCTTGTCAGCTTTACTTCTGCAAGTCCCAGCAGCCTTTTGATGGGCGGCTGTTTCACTTCAATAGCCTGCACCCTCTCTTTTAAAATGGAGAATCTGGATTCATCGAGCACTCCCTGGACGATATAGATTCGCTCCTGATCAGAGGAGATTTCATACTTCCCATATTTAAGATAAGTCCTTGCCACCCCGATCCCGGTCGAAACGAGCAGCAAAAGGATTAGGATGCCTGCAAGAAGGAGTCCTGAACCCATCAATGCGGCAAAAAGACCCTGGGCCTGCTCGTCCAGGTCAAATACTTCATCGATTTTAAAATAAATGGACAAAATGGCGGAAAACAGGACAAGAAAGCTGAAGGAAGTGAATGATGCTTTGAGGATGTCCTTTTTTCCAGGGGTAAAATGGACGATCCTCCCGGCAGGAAGCACAGATTGTACAGTTTGCTCACTTACGGCTTCCGGGCCAGCTTGAGGAGTGTCCACCGGATCCGCCAGTGAAATGCCTTCTTCATGTGGACGGGAAACATATTCTTCCAGATTTTCAGCTTCTTCCTTTCGGATCACCTTGAATTCAATCGCTGAATCTGCGCCTGACATTCCTGTTTCAAACCGGATTGAAGTTAGTCCGAATATCCGGTGAAAAAGGGAGGTGCGGTAATTCACATTCTGTACCTTTGAAAAAGGGATGGTTTGATTCGATTTGGTAAAAATCCCTTCTTTTAAGTGAAAGGAAGTGCCATCAAGCTTATAGGTGCTTGTCAGCCATTTCAGGACAATTGAAACAGCGGAAACTAGCATGAAAAGGAAGAATACCAGCCTTCCGTATTTAACATACGCAGCATCAGAGCCAAATTTGATGACAAACAGAAAGAAAACGATGAATATGGAACCCTTCACCAGCTGGTAGAGATTCATCAGCATGATGAGCGGGTGATGGCGTTTCTCCTCAATCATTGTTCCACTTCCTTTATTTTGGCGAAACGGGCAATCGTATCCCGCAGCTGCATAGCCACTTCCTCAGGCAATGCAGGAATGCTGTGGGAAGAGCCCATCGTTTCAATCGAGATGGAATAGAGGCCATATCTCCTCATCAATGGTCCCTGGCTGGCAGATACAGATTGGATTTTTGTCATAGGTACCAGCTGGTGCTTCTCGGTGATCGCCCCGAATTTCAGCTTCAGGAATTCCTCGTCCACTCCATACCGCCAATTTTTATAAAGCAGCATCGGCCTGATGATAGACCAGGGAATTGAGAGAACTGTAATCACCACTAACCCGATCAGAATCCAGCCGATCCACTCTTTCCATGCAAAATAATGATCCAGATAAAATAGTGTGCCGAGAACGGCGAAGGCAATAATGTCGCCGATCATATCGGCCGTAATCCAAACTTTTACCGCGTTTTTTGATAATCTGTTTTGAGGCGGTGCAATCCGCGATTCCAAAAATACCACTCCTGAAAACAATTTAATAGAAAAATTAAGTCCTAATGTTACTTACGTCGAAGGTTCTCATAAAGATTCATTTAATTTTGCGGATAAGAGGGGGATTTCTATTTTGCAGTCTGTTTAACACGAATAATGGAATGTATCTGTTTTCAAAAGATATTTTACTTGTTAAATACGAACATTAATATAAGTTGACTTTTTATCGTTCGTGTATTAAACTCTTTAATGGGCTGGGACAGTAAATGCCCGCCGAATAATAATAATAGTTGACTCTGGATGCTTCCGAGGAAGCAGGACTTGATTTTATACACATATAAGGAGTGTTACTCATGGATAATGTATTTGATTACGAGGATATTCAATTAATTCCGGCAAAATCAATTGTGAACAGCAGGACTGAGTGTGATACAACGGTTGAGTTTGGAGGACGCACCTTTAAGCTGCCGGTTGTGCCTGCGAATATGCAGACCATTATTGATGAGCGCATTTCCATCCAATTAGCAGAAAAAAATTATTTTTACATCATGCACCGCTTTCAGCCTGAAAAGCGCCTGGCATTTGTGAGAGATATGAAATCCCGCGGATTATATGCATCAATCAGTGTCGGGGTTAAAGAAGAGGAATATACTTTCGTCCAGCAATTGGCGGAGGAGAAGCTTGTTCCTGAATATATTACAATCGACATCGCCCATGGCCATTCAAATGCCGTGATCAAAATGATCCAGCACATTAAAAAGCTTCTTCCGGAAAGCTTTGTCATCGCCGGAAATGTCGGTACGCCTGAAGCTGTTCGCGAGCTTGAGAATGCCGGGGCAGATGCAACGAAGGTTGGAATCGGGCCAGGGAAGGTCTGCATTACAAAAATCAAAACCGGCTTCGGAACAGGCGGCTGGCAATTAGCTGCATTAAGATGGTGCGCCAAGGCAGCAAGCAAGCCGATCATTGCGGATGGGGGCATCCGCACACATGGCGATATTGCCAAATCAGTCCGCTTCGGCGCTTCCATGGTCATGATCGGTTCCCTTTTTGCGGGACATGAAGAATCCCCTGGAGAAACAGTCGAAGTCAACGGGAAGCTGTACAAAGAATATTTCGGATCTGCTTCCGAGTTCCAAAAAGGCGAAAAGAAGAACGTGGAAGGCAAGAAAATGCACGTTGAATACAAAGGTGCTTTAGAAGATACGCTGATCGAAATGGAACAGGATCTACAGTCCTCCATCTCCTATGCGGGAGGAAACAAGCTGTCCGCCATCAAGAATGTGGACTATGTTATTGTCAAAAACTCCATCTTCAATGGAGATAAAGTATACTAATCAGCAAGCCGCCTGTCCTGGATAGGCGGTTTTTTGCTGCATTCATAGGATAAAAACAAAATAAGAGCAACTTTTTTGAAACCATAACATGTTTGGAATTGTCTAACTGCCGGGAAGAAGGGGGGAAGGAATTGGAGAAAATAGAAAGAGACCAATTGCTTACAGAAGCCATGGATGCATATGGGCATTATCTGACACGGCTCGCTTATGCCTTCGTGAAAGACGAAGCGAAAGCTGAGGATATCATCCAGGAGGTATATATCCGCTATTATCTGAAGCTGGAACAATTTGAAGGCCGGTCCAGCGTTAAAACCTATTTATACAGAATGACCGTGAATGAATGCAAAAACTACCTGAAAAGCTGGTCTTTCCGAAAAATAGATCTTTTTAATAGAAAAAGTGTGATGCCTTCATCCCATTTTAACCCTGAAGAGGAAGTGCTGAGGCGGGAGGGGGAAAGCTGGACTTTCCGGCTGATCGACAGGCTGCCGGCCAAATATAAGGAAGTCCTTTGGCTCCATTATTATGCAGAGCTTTCTGTAAAGGAGATCGGGGATATTTTGAAGTGCCCGGCCAATACGGTGAAAACCAGGCTGGCCAGGGGAAGGAAAATGGCGCGGCTGACAATGGGAGAGGAGGAGATTGAAGATGCCAAAGAATATTAAAAAGGAACTTGAGGACAGCATCCCGGATCATATCACCATGTCAGGCAGGCAGAAGCGGACAATTTTAACAGAGGCAGCCAAACGCCTCGAACGCAAGCCCCGACGCAGCAGCAGGCTCATTCTGCCCCTTGTCAGTGCTGCCGCTATCCTCGGGCTGTCGGGCATACTTGCCGCACCCTATGTCCAGGAGCAGCTGGAAGAGAATGAAGTACGGCAGCAGCTTGACGATTCTTTAGAAAAAGTGACGGTTCCAGATGCAAGCTATCCTTCTTTAATCAACTCTCAATATATTGGGGACACCAAAGAGCTGGTCTACACAGACGGAAAAGGGTTCTATTCCTTTAATAAGGAAACGAAAACAACAGAGACGCTGGTCAAGCCGGAAGAGGGGGCAGGCTTGTATGAATTTGCTGTGGATGCTCATTGGCTTGTGTGGGACAGCGGGGTAAAGGGTTATGCATTAAATCGGCAGACTCAGGAAATGGAAGAAATTCCAAACGAGTTATTTGGTGATTATCAGGTTTATGGAAACCTGTTGAGTTATCTTTCTGTAGGTACTGACGATCAATTCACCGGATATAAACTGCTGGATTTACTGACATTGAAAGAAAGTAATTTGCATGAGCTCACAGGAGAAGGCACAAACAGCCAGACATCCCTTGATGACGGACATATTGTCATACCAGAAACCATTGTGGGAGATGGTGAAAAAAGTATTCTTTTTACCCTCTATGACTTGAAAAGCGGGGAAGAGAAAAGGGAGTTCACAGTTCCCTATGACCGGGCTGTGAATGTAACACTGACGGATGAGAAAATCTATGCGGAGCTTTACAATGACGAGGGGCCCCCGGTTTTGGCGTATATCAGCCTGGATGACGGAAAGCTCCACAAGGTAAAGACTCCTACCTTCGATGCTTATGCCGTATACGAAGATTACCTGGCTTTGAGTATACCGGAAAAAGAAGATTCAAATTCGGTCAAACTGTACAGGGTCATTGATAATCGTGCAGCGGCCCTGCCTTCCTTCGAGCATGTAGAAGAACGGCTGGTAAAACCGAGGTTTACAGATGACGGGGTGCTTGTGGTAAACGGGGAAGGCGAGGACTTTTCTATGTATCTATTGGATACGGGTAAGGTCGAGGCAAACGGAAATTAAAAAACGGCACCCATCCAGGTGCCGTTTTCTATTTAACCGGCTTTCTCAGCCAGCTCCATCCCGTTTTTCAGGCTCTTGAACCTCAGGTAAAAGGCGCATGTCATGAACAGGGACAAGGCTCCGAAGATGACGCTCATATACTGAAGGCCGACCGCGTCAAGCAGAAATCCGGTCATAAGGAGGACAATCTGGAAGACCAGGCGGTCGAGCATGTTCCGGAAAGAAAAGAAGCGGCCGTGGAAATCCTTTGGCACCCGTGTCTGGAAGATGGTAGCGGCAGTCGGGAAGAAGCAGCCGACCGCAAAACCGAAAATCAGGAATGCCAGTACAGACAGAATAGGTATATCAGCAAAATAAAGGATCAGCTGCGATATGCCGATGATAAAGGAAAAGAAAAACAGGATGCTGTATGGCGAGCTTTTGCCGCTGATTTTTTTTACCGCAAAGGCGCCGAGCATAAAGGCAACTCCTTCCGCAGTATAAATCCACCCTTTAATGGCCGAGCTGTCCTGAAGCTCGCTGATATTGATGACCATCAGGTTGAATCCGCCAAGAAATAATAGCGGGACAAGCGTCAATACGAGTGTCATAAACACAATCGGCAGCCCCTTGATGACGGGAAAGACCTCTGAAAAACCTGCGGGCTTCTGTTTGACATCTTCCTGCTTCTTTAGTTCCTTCTTCTCGTCAAAGCTAAGGAAGCATGTGAGAATGAATAAGCCCAGATAGGCAGCAAGGGACAATAGATACAGCATGGATAATGACATGATGACCAGTAATACCCCTGCAACGGCAGTCCCGAGCACACGTGAAAGGGTTGATACATTCATGTACACTCCATTCAGCTGCAAAAGATCTTTCTCGCCGACCACCATCGGGATGGCTGCCTGGAGGGCAGGGAAATAGAATGCAGCCGAAATCTGCAGGCAGACGAGGAAGACGACCATCCACCAGACTGAGCCGGTGTGGATGGCGATCAGCATAAAGACAACACTCACAGAGCGGGCGAAGCCGGAAACAAGCATGACAGTTTTCTTGCTTGCCTGGTCCGTGATTCTGCCGGCTGCCGGACCGACGGCGAGGCCGGCAAGCAGGCCTGCTGCGAGAATAAGAGACTTCAGGAAATCCGAGGCTACCTTTTCCTGCATAAATTCAAGGTTGCCGATAATCCCAAGCCACAGGCCGAGTCCTGCAATGAACTCCCCTGTCAGTAAAATCCACACATTCTTATTTTTCCACATATCTGCAGCCCCACGTTTCTGATTATTTCGTTTCTCTAAAGATACTACAGAATTGAAATTTAATGAATGGGTTTACAAAAACTTCTTGCTTTATACAAAAATAAAGAAAAAATTAGAAATGGAAGTCTTTTTGCGCTTGTGCCCTGTCTAACATGTAGAAATAAAAAAAGGGGGTATCTCCTTGGATACAGCAAAATTAATTAAGAAAGCCCGGAAAGGGGATGATGAAGCTTTTTATGAGCTGGTGCAAGCGCACAAAGTGCAGCTGCTTAAAATTGCCTATTCTTATTTGAGAAACGAGGAGGAAGCGCTTGAAGCCTTGCAGGAGGTCACATTCAGGGCATACCGATCCATCCGCAGCCTGAAACAGGCAGATTATTTTTCCACCTGGCTGATCCGGATCATGCTTAACTACTGCCATGATCAAAGCAGAAAGAAGAAAAGAGCAGCACCTTTGGATCTAACAGAATCATTGGCAGAGACCTACAATTACAGCCAAGCGCTTGAAATTGAGGAAGCATTGGAAAAAATAGATTCAAAGTGCAGGGAAGTTATTATCCTGAAGTATTATCATGATATGAAAATAAAAGAAATCGCGAACCTGCTTGAAAGTCCGGAAAGTACCATTAAAACATGGCTGTACAAAGGGCTTAAGGCTCTTCGTGAGCAGCTGGGGGAAAGAGGTGAAGCCAATGTTCAGTAATGAAGAGAGGGAGCTGGACCGTTCAAGGAAAGAACTGGACCGTTTAATGGTTTCAAATGAGCTGGCAGACCAGGCCATCATGGCTGGAATCAGGCAGGCTAAAGCGGCAGGAAGGAGAAGGAAAAAGTATGCCTCTCTTTTTACGGCCGCGGCCGCGGCTCTCATTTTGCTGTTTTCTGTTAAAGGAGGCAGCACGATGGCTGAGTATTTCTCTAATTTGCCGGGCCTTGAGAAAGTCATGGAGCTTGTCAGCGGCGACAGAGGTCTGACGGCAGCTGCTGAAAATGAATATATACAAAGAATCGGGACATCTGCTGAACAAAATGGTATAAAGGCAACGCTGGACTCTGCGATTTACGATGAACAGGCATTGATTCTTTTTTACAGCTATGAGGCAGAAAATAAAACTGCAGATGTTTACACGACAGATATAAACCTGCTTGACCGGGAAGGAAATAAGCTGCCATACCAAGCGAATCATGGGACTTATTGGACTGCGGACAGAGAAGATTTGCATGAAATCCGTTTTCAGCTGGATGATGCGGCAGACCTTCCTGATGAATTAAGCCTTTCAATGGGTTTCACAGTGAATGACAGCCGCCAGTCTGAATCGGTCGTTCTGCCGTTTGCACTGGATAAAGAGAAGCTGGCTGAGAAAAAGGTGTACAGCCTGAATAAAACAGTAACGGTTGAAGGGCAGAAGATGACTGTAAAGGATGTCAGCATATATCCATCACAGACAGCGGTGAGAATTGCATTTGATCCGGATAATACGAAAAAAATCTTTGGGTTTAACGATCTCCATATCGCTGATGAAAATGGGGGCAAGTGGAAGGTCAATCATGTAAGAGATGTAAAAGTGAATGACAACGAATCTGTCATTTATTTAGAAAGCAGTTATTTTGCAGATCCGAAAGAATTGTATCTGCGCTTTAACTCCATCCGGGCTCTTGATAAGGATGAACTCATTGTCCGGGTGAACCCTTCAAAGAATAAGATCATAAAGGCGCCGGAGGATGGAAAGCTGAAATCAGCAAGTGTTTTTAAAGATGAGCTGCAGCTTAAACTGGAAGCACCTTTCAGCTTTTTGGATACAATGATTTTCATGCATGCAGCCGATCTGGAAGGCAGGACTATTGGAGAGGGGCTGTCTTTTGGGGCAGGCGGTTCGCCAGTCGATAAGGATATCACCTATTATGTTCCGTATCCAAAGGAAGAAGCCAGTGAGCAGGATATCCTTCTCGAGCTTCTGGACTACCCTGCATCCATCAACGGGAATGCAGAAATAAAATTAAAATGAAAAAAGGGGTATCCTCACATCTGGAGGATACCCCTTTTCTAACTACATTGCATCAGCAGCTGACCGTAAAGCATGATCTTTCCTGCCATGCAGGAAATAATACAGTACAGCAGACAGCAGGATCAGGGCGCCCATCATGATATACAGGCTGCTGTAGCCTGTTATGGGAATGACAAGGCCGAGCAGGTATGGGCCGAATCCAAGGCCTGCGTCAAGGAAAATAAAGAAAGTCGAAGTGGCAAGACCCAGCCGGTGCGGAGCCGTCAGCTTGACGGCGATCGCCTGTGTGCTTGACTGCATATTTCCAAACCCAAGGCCGATCAGGACACCTGATAAGAGCAGGACAAAGCTTGACCCTGCTGTGCTTAACAGGAGCATGCCGGCTGCGAACAGGATGAATGCCGGATACATGACATAGTTGGCGCCCTTCAGGTCCATCATGCGCCCTGTAAACGGGCGGGACAGCAGGACGGCGACTGCATAGACGATAAAGAAGAAGCTTGCAGCGTCCACAAGATCAAGCTCCATTGCATAGAAATTGATGAATGATAGGACACTGGAATAGCAAAACGCGATAGCGAGGGTGATGACCGCAATCGGCAGCGCTTTTGGTTCCACAAAGTCCGAAACCCTGAAGCCTTTTGCTTCTGCGCTCTTCGGAGAGCCTGTGACAGGCGGGACAGTGACAAGAAAGGCAGTCGCAAGGCTTATAATCCCCAATGCCAGGCAGAAGCTGAATATCATTTCAAAGCTTGTATGCTGGCTCATATAAATCCCGATGAACGGTCCGACGGCTGTTGCCAGTGTCGCGCTCATGCTATAGTAGCCGATCCCCTCGCCTTTACGGGCTGCCGGAATGATCTGCGCAACGATTGTACCTGTAGCGGTGCTGGCCATGCCAAGCGTAATTCCGTGAACGAAGCGGTTGGCCAGAAGAAAGGCAACCCCGGCATGGACAAAATATAAAAGAGTCGTCAGCGTAAAGAAAATCAGACCGATGAAAAGCATTCTTTTGCGGCCGACCAGATCGATATAGCGCCCGATGAACAGCCTGCCGATGAGCGTCCCGATAATAAAGATCCCTGTTACAAGTCCGGCCTGGCTTGTCGATGCATCATATTCATTGACGGCATAGACAGAGATGGTGACCATCAGCAAATAAAAGACAAGTGTTAAAAAAAAGTTGATGGAGGATACAACGATGAAGTCCTTCGTCCAAAGTTTTGCTTCTGAGCTGTTCAATGTGCTTCCCCCTGTTCCATTAAGTTGCTGCGGATGCCTTCCATGATGCGAATGGCTTCGAGCTGTTCTTCTTCTGTAAAACCTTTAAGGATTCTCTGCTCGAATTCATCAATGGTCAGCCGCACTTCACAGTAGACTTTATGGCCGAGCTCTGTGAGCTGCATCCTTTTTTCACGGCGGTCTTTGCTTGGCATCTGCTCCACAAAGCCGAGCTCCTCCAGCCGGGTGATTGTCCGTGTGACGGTCGGTTTTTCAACTCCCTGGTAATGGGAAAGCTCAACGAGAGTGGCTGAGCCGAAATTGGCAATATAATATAAAATCGTCCATTGCGCCCTCTGAAGCAGATGCTGTGCAAGAAGCTGGTTAAGCTTATTTTCAAACGGGCGGTAGAGCATCAATAGCTGATGAAAGAACTTCTGAAACGTTTTAATGGCAAACACCTCTATACATTTAGTTATCAATGGTAATAGTTACTTTAGGTAACTATAATAATATAACAGAAAAGGTCTGCCTCTGTCCAGGGTACAGGCCATAATTTTACAATTATCAGGCAGATCGGCAGGAAAGAGAAATAGGGTTTTCCCTGTCTCTATGATAAAATTTCAATATCAATAATGGACGAGGGGATATAGTTGAACATTCAATTGGACAGCAAAAAAATAAAAGAATCGTGCGGGCTGGTTTCTTTTAGGAAAGGAGATTCTTTCTACCGCTCCAGGAAGGTAGTATTCAGCCGCTTTGAGCCGGATTACTGTGAGGCAGATGTGATGGCTGCCGAGGATTTCCATGTCAGCATCCAGGGGGACGGGAAAGGCGGCTATCATGCGGACTGCAGCTGTCCGAGGCTTGCTTCAGTCAAAACAGACTGCCAGCATATTGCGGCCGTCCTGCTGGCGATTCTTGATCATCAGAAAAATGGCACAGCCCCATTTATGGATGTGGAGGGAGAGGGGCATGAGTCGCTGGCAGAAGGGCTGCTGACAATTTTCGAAAAAGAGCCTTCCCGCTCAAGCGGGGAACAGCTGCACTTCGAGAACAGGCAGCCTGCAGAGGCCTGCTTTACATGCATGCCGATATCTCTTGCAGATGGAAGCACCATGCTGGGAATCGAAGCCAGCATAGCCCTGCACCCGGTCAGGGACATCAGGAAATTCCTTATGGATGTAAAAGAAAGAAGCCAGAGTATAGTTTCCCCCTTCTTTACATACGAACCTGCCGGGCATTATTTCCGGAAAGAGGATGATGCTGTTCTCCAGGAGCTGATGCGGATCATTGAGGATGAGCAGGCCCATAAAGAAGGGCAGACTTTAGACGGGGACCCGTCTATCCTATTAATCCCGCCTACCTCCTGGAGACGGCTCCTTTCCCTTCTCACAGCTGCCCCGAATGCTCAGCATAAAAATGAAGGGCATGTATACGAAGGCATCAGCTTGCCGGGCGACCCGCTGCCATTGACGTTCCGTTTTGAGCTGAACGAAAACAAAGGCGGCCGGCTTGTGGTGAAGGGCATGGACAAAATATTGATTCTGCAGGCATATCAGTCTGTCTTGTACCGGGGAATGATATATCAGCTTGAAAATGAGGACTGCAAGCGCCTCGCAGACCTGAAGGGGATGCTCGCTGCTTCAGGGACAGACCGGATTCCCATCCAAAAGGAGCAGGTCGGCTTTCTGCTGGAAAAGGTCGTACCAGGATTGAAAAAACTGGGAGAAGTGCATCTTCCGGGCGGTATGAAGACTCAGCTCATTCAATCTCCGCTGACAGCCAAGCTCTACTTGGACCGCCTGAAAAACAGGCTCCTGGCAAGCCTTGAATTTCAGTATGATCAAGTCGTCTTTAATCCGCTTGAGGAGAAGGAGTTCCATACAGATTTCCTTCTGATCAGGGATGAGGAAAAAGAAAGAGCTATCCTCGAAGTGATGGAGGAAAGCAGCTTTGCCAGAACCGACAGCGGCTATTATCTCCAGAATGAAGAGCTGGAATATGAATTCCTGTACCGGCAGCTTCCAAAGCTTCAGACGATGGTCAAGGTCTATGCGACAACCGCGATCAGGAACCGCATCTTCAGGGAAAGCCTCCATCCGCGCATTTCCGTTAAAGTGAAAAAAGAACGGACCAATTGGCTGGAATTCAAATTTGCCATGGATGGAATCCCCGAGCATGAAATCCGCGGCCTTTTGGCTTCTCTTGAGGAAAAAAGGAAATATTACAGGCTGCGGGATGGGGCGCTGCTTTCTCTTGAGTCCAGGGAATTTGATGAGATCAGGCGGTTTTTGAATGAGGTTCCTGCCCAGGATGAGAATCTGGAAGAGGGACTGAACATGCCTATTGTCCCGGCGCTCCGCCTTATGGGATCGCTGGAGGAAGGGGAAGTATTCAGCTTTGAAGATTCTTTCCGGAGCTTTCTCGAGGAGGTCCGGACCCCTGGCAGCCGCCAATTTGCCGTACCTGAAAGCCTGGAGCCTGTGCTGCGTGACTACCAGAAGCAAGGGTATCAGTGGCTGAAAACGCTGGCGGGCTATGGTTTCGGCGGAATCCTTGCAGATGATATGGGTCTGGGAAAGACGCTCCAGGCTATCGCCTATATCCTGTCCGAGCTTCCGGCAATCAGGAGGACCCGGCAGCCTGCCCTGATCGTATGCCCATCCTCCCTGACCTATAACTGGCAGAGTGAATTTGAAAGATTCGCACCGAAGATCAAGAGCATAGTGATGGACGGAAGCAAAGCTGAAAGGGAGAAGATGCTGGCAGAAGCAGGAGAGCTGGATGTCCTGATTGTGTCATATCCGCTGCTCCGCAAGGACATCAGCAGCTATGAGAAACAGCATTTCAGCACAGTCTTTTTCGACGAGGCACAGGCGTTTAAAAATCCTGTCACCCAAACGGCAAGGACGGTTAAAAAGATCCAGGCAGGAAACCGGTTCGCGCTTACAGGGACACCGATTGAAAACTCTTTGGAGGAGCTATGGTCGATTTTTCATGTGATCTTCCCGGAGCTATTCCAGGGACTCCGCGAGTTCAGCTTTCTGGGCAGAAAAACGATCAGCAGGAGGACCAGCCTTTTCCTCCTCAGGAGATTAAAGTCGGATGTGCTTTCAGAGCTCCCGGAAAAAACAGAATATCTTGAGTCGGCCGAGCTGCTGCCGGATCAGAAGAAGCTGTATGCTGCCTATCTGGCCAAGCTCCGCCATGACACACTCAAGCATCTGGACAAAGACACCCTCCGAAAAAACAAGATTCGGATCCTTGCCGGGCTCACCAGGCTGAGGCAGATCTGCTGCCATCCGGCTCTGTTCGTGGACGGCTATAAGGGAAGCTCTGCGAAATATGAGCAGCTGCTCCAGATCATTAAAGAATCACGTTTGTCCGGCAGGAGGGTGCTGATTTTTTCCCAATTTACGAAAATGCTCGATATGATCGGCAGGGAATTGGCCAGGCAGGGCATCGGCTTTTTCTACCTGGATGGACAGACTCCCTCAGAGGAGAGGGTCAAGCTGTGCGGGCGCTTTAACAGCGGTGAGCATGACTTTTTCCTGATTTCCCTGAAGGCGGGCGGGACCGGCCTGAATCTGACCGGCGCCGATACGGTCATCCTTTATGACCTCTGGTGGAATCCGGCAGTCGAGAACCAGGCTGCAGACCGGGCCTACAGAATGGGCCAAAGGCATAATGTACAGGTGATCAAGCTGCTGGCCCGCGGCACCATTGAGGAAAAGATGAACGAATTGCAGGATAAGAAGCGGAATCTCATTGAAGAGGTCATCGAGCCTGGCGGAAAAAGTCAGGGAATGCTAACAGAGGATGATATCCGGGAGATATTGAACGTCTGACAATTTTAAAAATAAGGACACAGGAGAAAAGCTTATGGCTAAAACAATCGCTGAAAAATTGAATCTATTAAAGTACAAAAAGGCAGCCGTTCTTCATATGCCTGAAGGAAAGAACTATTTACCTGAACTGGAGGGTTATAGTACCGGGCTTGCAGAAGGTACTTCCTATGACCTGGTTTTTGCATTTGTACTCGATATGCCTTCCCTGCAGGAAGCTGTTTCTGAAATCATAAATGGCCGTTATCTGGAGCCTGGCGGCTATTTGTACTTAGCTTATCCGAAAAAGGGCAATAAGGTGTACGACAGCTTCATCCATCGTGATGAACTGCTGGCGGGACTCGGAGCCGATGAGGATGGCTATCTTAACGGAAGCAGCATCAAATTCTCCCGGATGGCGGGGCTTGATGAGGTGTTTACGGTAGTGGGGCTTAAAGAAGATTCGGATGGTAAAAATAAAGCCTCTGCCAGGGCAAGCCAATGTGTCGATGATTATGTCGATCAGATTCCTGAAGTAGAGAAAGATCTGGACGGCCGGCCTGATCTGCTCTCATTCTACCAGTCCCTTACCCCTGGATACCGGAAGGACTGGGCCAGGTATGTCTACAGTGCCAAGCAGGAAGCAACAAGGGAAAAAAGGCGGGAAGAGATGAAAATGATCATGGAGGAGGGATATAAAAGCAGGGATTTGTACAGGAGAGACCGCTCGTAAGAATCTCCTGCTGTCTGTAGGCCTAAAAGCAGCAGGCGGGCATGAAATCTATTTCTCTATAAGCCTTCGCACACGGCTGATGATTTGCAAAGCATGGACCATAACAGCAAGATTGAAGACGAAACCGGGAGCCTTATCCTGTAAAATGGCAGTACAAAGCTGAAGACAGGAGGGGAAAGGTTGGAGAAAGTTTCTTTATCTTTTGAAGAAATGTGGGAGAAAATCCTTGCCTGTGACCGGAAGTATGACGGCCTCTTTTTTACAGCAGTGAAAACAACCAAAATCTACTGCAGGCCATCCTGCCGGTCAAGGAAGCCGAAAAAGATCAATGTAGAATTCTATTTTAGTAAAGCAGAGGCGGAGCAGAAAGGCTATCGGGCCTGCAAAAGGTGCCAGCCGGAAGTGGAGCATTCCCCTCAAACCGGTCTGGTCCGGAAGGTCTCTTCTTTCCTGCTTAATCATTATGGGGAAAAATTGACACTGCAGGATATTGCAGAGGATGCAGGGGTGAGTGCATTCTATTTGGAGCGGTTGTTCAAAGAGGAAACGTCTGAAACACCACGGGAATACCTGGAAAAGGTTCGGGTGGATAAAGCCGCCAATCTGCTGGTCCACTCCGGGCTGACGAATTTGGAGATATGCTTTGAAGCAGGCTTTCACAGCCCTTCAAGTTTTTATAAAAGCTTCCGGAGACTGAATGGCTGCACGCCAAGTGAATACCGGAAACGAAAGCAGGTGCCTCAGGAATGAGGTGGAAAGACGATCAATCTTCAATGCAGCTGGAGCTGCCTGCTCATTTTTCTTTCGGTGAAGCCCTCGTCTTCCTGGGCAGATCAAGCCAGGAGATCCTTCATTATGTTGAAGACTCTGCGGTTTATAAAGGGATTGTCTTTGATGGGGAAGTGATCCTTCTGAAGATAAGCTCTACAGAAACCCATCTTCATGCCAGCTTTCTGCTTGGGGCTCCATATGATAATGGAAGAAAGAAGGCAGCAGCCTTTATTGAAGAGTGGCTTGATTTAAAGCGTGATACAGGTGGATTTATAAGGATGGCCGCCAGGGACCCGCTCCTGAAGGGTCTGGCAGAACGGTATGCCGGGCTGCGGATCATAGGAATCCCTGATTTATTTGAAGCGCTTGTCTGGGCGGTAATCGGCCAGCAGATCAATCTCACCTTCGCCTATAAACTGAAAAAGGCTTTCACCGAAAAGTATGGGACTTGCTTTCGTTATGAGGGCCGGTGCTTTTGGTTATTTCCTGAACCAGAAAAGATTGCTGCCCTTGAACCGGATGAGCTGAAGCAGCTGCAGTTTACAGGGCGGAAAGCAGAATACATTATTGGAATTGCAAAGCTGATGGCAGAAAAAAGGCTCAAAAAGGATGATCTGTTAGGCCAGCCGGGAGCAAGGGATGTATTGATGTCTCTTAAAGGAGTCGGGGCATGGACCGCAGATTATGTAAGGATGAAATGCCTGCTCGACCCTTCCGCTTTCCCGATAGGGGACGCGGGGCTTCAGAACGCCTTAAAGCAGCAGATGGGCTTAGACAGAAAGCCATCCATCCAAGAAATTGAAAAAGCCGCTAGCAGGTGGGATGGCTGGCAGGCTTATGCAGTCTTTTATTTATGGAGGTCTTTATATGAATAAACGATACCGGGCCGATTACGAATCACCGATCGGCACCATTGAAATTGCCGGCAATGACCAGGCCGTTTTATCAATATTATTTACAGATCGTGAAAAAGCAGAATACCAGCTGGAAAAAGAGCATCCTGAAGCCATTAAAGAATGCTGGCAGCAGCTGGACGAATATTTCAAAGGGGAACGCAGGGAATTCACTTTTCCATATATGCTGGAGGGGACTGATTTTCAGCAGCGTGTCTGGAATGCTTTAACTTCCATTCCTTATGCCAGCACAGGCACTTACAAGGATATTGCTTCTCTGATTGAAAACGAAAAGGCGGTCAGGGCAGTAGGGACAGCAAACGGAAGAAATAAGCTGAGCATTGTGCTTCCCTGCCACCGGATCATTGGCACAAATGGGACGATGACCGGATATGCCGGGGGGATTTGGAGAAAAGAGTGGCTTTTGGAGCATGAGCGGAAGCATTTCAGCATGAAGAGCTGAGAAAAAGCTGTCAGGCAGCCTTTCCTCTTATGTTAATATTTTGAAAATAATGATAATATATAGGGAAACGCTATGATGGGAGGCCTTCCATGGACAGGAAATATAACGATCTAATCGGGGATATTCTTGAAAATGCAGGGGAAAAAGATAATTTCATCGGAAAGGGCAAGCCGCTGCCTAAAGAGTATTTTGAGCAGGATACTTACCAGCATTTTCAGAAAATCGCCAAGGATGCCGGCTATTTGCCGCCTTGGCTCAAGCTCCAGAAAGAAATCTCCGAAATGGTCCATTCATGCAATTCAGAGCAGGACGCTGCTGCTATCAACGAAAAGATCAGAAAGTACAATATGGCATGCCCACCGCCGATGCAGAAAAACATCATCCGTTTCAACGACCTGGAACAGGCAAAGAGAATATGGCAGGTATAGGGGACTTTAACAGCTGCTTGCGGGCGGCTTTTTATTTTGTATAAAGAGAGGATTTATGCCAGGCTATCACTCCTGCGACTTTGTTTTCCAGTAAATAACACGAATCCTTGCAGTGAAAAAGGGAAAAACCCAATGGGAGGGTGATTGCATTGCAGATTGAAAAAAAGGTGTACGATAATGACGAGGACGTGTATATCCAGGTAGGAAAATACAAGATGATTGTGGAGAAGAGGTATAATGTCCTCTCCTGGCTGAATGATTTCTTTCTTGGCGTTTTGTATTTCATTGGAAGCATCCTGTATCTGACAGATGTGGATCAAAGAATAGCTATTTCATTTTTCCTCGCTGGCAGTGTCCTGATGATTGCCAGGGCGGTTTTAAATATATTGAAGGACTTGCATATCAGGAGTATTAAGCCGGGGAGCGGGAGAGGCAGATGGAAGGAACAGGAAAACAAATAGGGGCTGGAGATCGGGAGAAGGGAATGCTGTCTCTCGATTTTTATTTTATTTGGCAAATTCCTATTCTAAACTTTCTTCTGAGCTGTCCGGTGAAGTCACTTTTAACCCGTATGAAGTTAAGATAGCAGAAAGAACCAGATAAAAGGAAAGGGGTGATCCTGATGAGGTCACTCCTTTTTAATAAATGGGGAACTGCAAATTAAAACTTTGTAAATATTTTAGTAAAAACATTGATTTATTTACTAAAAGTAATAAAATAAATGTAAGCGATTTATTCATTTGTACGGAAGGAGGCTGAGTATGGCGACAATCAAGAAAATAGCAGAAAAAGCAGGGGTATCGATTGCCACTGTTTCCAGGGTGCTCAACTATGATGCTTCCCTGTCAGTGACAGATGATACCCGCAAGAAGATTTTTGAAGCCGCAGAAGAGCTTGATTACAAGAAAAAGCCTGCCAAAAAAGATGCTGCGTTAAAAATTGCAGTCGTTCACTGGTATACAGAGAAAGAAGAACTGGAAGATCTGTATTATATGTCGATTCGCTATGGCATCGAGCAGCGCTGCCAGCAGCTGGGCATCCAGTATGCCAACTATTTTTATGATGACTTGGAAAAAGCCAAGGGGGGTGAAAGCCTTCAGGGCATCATAGCTGTCGGGAAGTTCAGCAAGGAGCAGGCAGATGCTTTGGGGGAAATAACGGACGCTGTTATTTTTGCAGACTACAGCCCGGATGAGGACCGGTATGACTCTGTTGTCGTAGATTTTGAAAAAGCGGCAGTGAAAATACTTGATTATTTAACAGGTAAAGGCCATCAAACCATTGGCTATATCGGCGGACAAGAGGTCTATAAAGACGAATCGGGCGGAATTGAAGATGCGCGTGAAAGAGCCTACAGACATTATATGGAAAGCCGCGGGCTTCTGGATGAAAGAAATATCTATATCGGAAGCTTTACGGTGGACAGCGGCTATAAGCTGATGAACAAGATGATAGAGGATAAAGGGGAGAGTCTCCCGACTGCCGTATTTGCAGGCAATGACCTTATTGCCATCGGCTGCCTGAGAGCCCTTCATGAAGCCGGCATCCAGGTTCCAGAGCGGGTGAATGTGATCGGAATCAATGATATCAGTGTATCAAAATATATATTCCCATCACTGACAACCTTGAAGGTGCATACAGAACTGATGGGTGAGACAGCTGTCGATTTATTGCTGGAAAGAAACCAGGGCAGGAAGATCGCGAAGAAGGTGTTCCTTGCAACAGAACTGATTGCCCGCAGCAGCAGTTTTTAACTTTGTGAAATAAGGAGACAACGATATGGAACAACACACATTAATAGATGACTTTAAAACGATCTATCCAGACTCTATGAATGGAGAGGCAAGGCTGTTTTTCTCCCCAGGGCGCATCAACCTTATCGGGGAGCATACAGACTATAATGGCGGCCATGTCTTTCCTTGTGCCATTACCTTTGGGACTTACGGGGCTGCGAAAAAGCGGACTGACAGGCTGGTCAGAGTATATTCAAAGAATTTTCCGGAAGCAGGCGTTATCGAATTTTCCCTGGATGGGCTGGAATATAGGAAAGAGCATGGATGGGCGAACTTTCCAAAAGGCATGATTGCTTATATAGAGGAAGCTGGATGGGAGCTTCCATCCGGAATGGATATAATCGTGTACGGAAACATTCCGAATGGCGCCGGGCTTTCTTCATCTGCTTCACTGGAAATGCTGGTTGGAGTGATCGTTAATAAACTCTTCGAATTGGATATCGACAGGATCGACCTTGTGAAGCTCGGGAAAAAAGTCGAGAACGAATTCATTGGGGTTAACAGCGGCATCATGGATCAGTTTGCGATTGGCATGGGCCAGGCTGGAAGTGCCATCCTGCTTGACTGCAATACCTTGAAGTATGAATATGCCCCCATCAATCTGGAAGATTATCAGATTATGATCATGAATACCAACAAGCGCAGGGAGCTGGCAGATTCAAAATATAATGAACGGCGGAGCGAGTGTGAAGCAGCGCTTGTTAAGCTTCAGTCTAAGCTGTCCATCTCTTCGCTCGGGGAGTTATCAGAGGAAGAATTTGAACAGCATAAGCAGCTGATCGGGAATGAACTCCTGGAAAAAAGGGCGAAGCATGCGGTTTATGAAAATCAGCGGACGCTAAAGGCATTCAACGCTTTACAGGAAGGGCGCCTTGAAGACTTCGGAAAGCTGATGAATGAGTCGCATCAATCGCTTAAGGATGATTATGAAGTGACCGGAAAAGAGCTCGATGCATTAGTGGAAGCTGCCTGGCAGCAGGAAGGCACGCTTGGTGCCCGTATGACCGGTGCAGGGTTTGGCGGATGTGCAATCGCCATTGTGGAGAAAAGCAAAGCTGCTTCTTTTATTGAAGAGGTTGGCAAAAAATATATGGACAGAATCGGCTATGCTGCAGATTTCTACGCAGCAAGTGTCGGGGATGGAACCAGGGAAATCATTTTGGAGGTGCAGGGATGAGTATTTTAGTTCTTGGCGGTGCAGGATATATCGGTTCACATGCTGTTTATCAGCTGATCGGCCAGAAGTATGAAGCGGTAGTTGTCGACAGCCTGGAGACAGGCCACAGAGATGCGGTCCACCCGGATGCAAAGTTTTATCAGGGAGACATCCGCGACAAGGAATTTCTGCGCAGTGTGTTCAAAAAGGAAAGCATTGACGGCGTCCTCCATTTTGCGGCCAATTCACTTGTCGGCGAATCAATGGAAGACCCGCTGAAATACTTCAACAATAATGTGTACGGCACACAGGTGCTGCTCGAAGTGATGACTGAGTTCGATGTGAAGAATATTGTCTTCTCCTCGACCGCTGCCACTTATGGAGAACAGGAGACAATGCCGATTACGGAAGAAATGCCTGCCAATCCTACAAACGCTTACGGCGAAACCAAGCTGACGATGGAAAAAATCATGAAATGGTGTGAAGCGGCCCATGATTTGAAATACGTATCACTCCGCTATTTTAATGTGGCGGGTGCAAGGCCGACAGGAGAAATCGGCGAAGATCATCAGCCTGAAACCCATCTGATCCCGATCATTCTCCAGGTGGCCCTCGGCCAGCGGGAGCATATTTCAATCTTCGGCGATGATTATGACACAGAGGATGGAACCTGCATTCGGGACTATATTCATGTCGAGGATCTGATCGCCGCCCATCTGCTGGCCCTGCAATATCTGCAGAATGGCGGAAAAAGCGAGATTATCAATCTTGGAAGCGGGCAGGGCTTTTCTGTTAAGGAAATGATCGAAGCGGTCAGAGAGGTGACCGGGCATGAGATTCCGGCTAAAGTGGTTCCGAGAAGAAGCGGGGACCCAAGCACCCTCATCGCTTCCTCGCAGAAAGCAAAAACAGTGCTCGGATGGAATCCGCAGAGAACAAGCATCAAGCAGATCATTGAAGATGCGTGGAGCTGGCATCAGGCGCATCCGCACGGCTATAACGATTAAGGAGGGCTTGGAATGGATGTATATACGAGCATAGAGACGCTGGTCAGCAAGGCAGCTGCACTGGGCATGATTGAGCAGCGCGACAGAATATATGCACGAAATCAAATTATGTCTTTACTTGGGCTAGTCGAGTATCCCGAACATGCCGAAGCAGTGGAAAAGGCCATTCCTGATTTACTGGAAGACCTTGTCGGTTTTGCAGTTTCTGAAGGCAGGATAGCCGGCCTTGAAAGTGATAAAGATATTCTCTCAAGCAAAATTATGGATGTGCTTGTACCAAAGCCTTCTTCTGTGAATAAAGAGTTCTATGAGAAGTATGAGGACAGTCCTGCAGAGGCTACCAGGTATTTTTACGATCTCAGCCAGAACAGCAACTATATCCAGACCAAAAGCATTGCAAAGAATATCAATTATAAAATCGCCACCGATTATGGCGAGCTGGATATCACGATCAATCTGTCCAAGCCTGAGAAGGATCCGCAGCAGATAGCACGCGAACGGGAGATGAAAGTGGTCTCCTCCAATTATCCGAAGTGCCTGCTATGTGCAGAAAATGAAGGATATGCAGGGCGTCCGGGGCATCCGGCGCGCTCCAACCACCGGATCATCGACCTGGAGCTGTCTGATGAACCGTGGTTCCTGCAGTATTCCCCGTATGTATATTACAACGAGCACTGCATCGTCCTTTGCGGGGAGCACCGTGATATGAAAATCGACCGCAGCACTTTTGCGAGACTGCTCGAGTTTACAGGGAAGTTCCCGCATTATTTCGTTGGCTCCAATGCGGATCTGCCGATTGTCGGCGGATCCATACTCAGCCATGATCACTATCAGGGCGGCAGCTATGAGTTTGCTATGGCAGGTGCAGATGAAATAGGCTCGTTCCAGCTGAGCCGTTTCCCCGATATAAGCGCCAGTATGCTGAGATGGCCGCTGTCTGTTATCCGCCTGAAAGGCAAAAAACAGGAAGAGCTTGCAGATGCAGCAGAGATGATTCTTGAAGCATGGGTTCAATACAGTGATGCAGAAGCTGAAATTGAGGCATTTACAGGAGAGACGAGGCATAACACTATCACACCGATTGCAAGAATGCGGGATGGACTTTATGAATTGGATCTTGTCCTCAGGAACAACCGCATGAGCACTGAGCATCCGCTCGGCATTTTTCATCCGCATGCCGATGTCCATCATATCAAAAAGGAAAACATCGGCCTGATCGAAGTGATGGGGCTGGCCGTTCTGCCTGCGCGTCTGGAAAAGGAAATCAGTGAGATAGAAAAGTTCCTGCTGGATCAGCCTTCAGAGGTAAAGGATTACCACCTGCCATGGGCTGCTGAAATGAAAGAGAAGTATGCGGCTGAGTTAACCGGTGAAACAGCCGGATCTATTATACGTAAAGAAATCGGGTATAAGTTTGTAAGGGTCCTTGAAGATGCAGGCGTGTTCAAGCAGACTGAATCTGGCCTGGCGGCTTTCAGCCGGTTTGCTGGCTTTCTGGCAGAGCTTGATTGAGTGCAAATCCGGAACACATATTTAAAAGAATGGGAGTCTTGCAAATGAAGGCAGTTAAAGAGAAGTTTGCAGAGCTGGATGGACGGACAGTTTCCATCTTTACATTAGTAAATAGGCAGGGGATGGAGGTTTCCTGCCTCGATTATGGGTGCACTATCACAAAAATCCTTGTGCCGGACCGGGATGGGCAGATGGAAAATATAGTCCTGGGCTTTGATACTCTGGAAGAGTACCAGCAGCATTCCCCATACTTTGGAGCAGTCTGCGGGCGCCATGCCGGGAGGATTGCCGGCGGGGAATTTGAGCTGAATGGCAAAACCTATAAGCTGGCCAAAAATAACGGCGGAAATAATCTTCACGGCGGAGTAGAGGGGTTTGATAAAAAGCTCTGGGATGCAGAAATCTCCGAAGGGCCGGATTATGCAAGTGTCATTTTCAGGTATGTCAGCAAAGATGGCGAAGAAGGCTATCCAGGAAATCTTGAGATGAAGGTTACTTACACATTGAATGACCGGAACGAGCTGGAGATCAGCTATGAAGGGACCAGTGATGAAGATACGATTGTCAATGTAACGAATCATTCGTATTTTAATCTGAGCGGAGATCTGAAAAGGGATATCCTCGATCATGAACTGACGCTTAAAAGTGACCGGTTTGCGGAACTGAATGAAGCGCTCATCCCGACCGGCAAGCTCGTGCCTGTCAATGGAACGGTATTTGATTTTACAGAGGGCCGAAAACTCAAGGATGGGAACACTTCGGATAACCCGCAGAATATACGGGTCGGCAGCGGCTATGACCATCCATTCCTCCTCGCTGAAAACGAGAATGAAGAAATCAGCTTATATGACGCAGAAAGCGGCCGGCGCCTTGTAGTTGAAACCGATCAGCCTGCAGTTGTCCTTTATACAAGCAATACACTGGAGGGGCCATTCTCCATACGCGGTGTAACAGCAGCCAATCATTTGGGCGTTTGCCTGGAGACCCAGGGGCTGCCGGATGCAGTGCATCACCCGGAATTTCCATCCTGTATTTTGAAAGCAGGGGAAAGCTTCCGGTCAGTTACTGCTTTTAAGTTTTCACAAGAATAGTAGGGAGATAATAGGCTAAGCCTGTACAGTATATCTGTGCAGGCTTTTCTATTGGTACAGGAAGTAAAAGCATTCTTATAGAGATTTGTTCAGCATTGAGGGACGGGGATAACTGGTTACCTCAAGAAGTATTCTGAAAATCTTTCCAGTAGAATGCAACTTAATCGAATCTTCGTCGTAATATAGAGACAGACAGGTATCCCGCTGAAAGGATTTTCTATAAATCAAGGAAACAAATGCTCTTAAAGGTTCTCTAAAATGCAATCCTTTTTAAACCAGTGTTTTCTAATTTAGAAGGGAGTTATGACCAATGAAAAGGGTAAAGCTGTTCGCGGGTCTATTCTTAAGAGAACCGCTGTGGTTCAAGATTTTGATCACAGGATCTCTGCTTTTGTCGATTTTATTCAGCAGTTCTGTTTTCTCAGATGATTCAATCTTTCAAGGGGCTTCTAAAGCTGCGGCTGCCGTATTCTTTGTAGCCTGGGGGATAAAGCTGAAGGCTAGCCGGGGGGCTGCAGCCGCTATGTTTTTAGCATCTGCAGTATGCCTTGTTCTGGCAGCATCGGCAGTTTATCAATAGATGAGGATGAAAGAAATGCATATCAGAAGACCTGTTTACGGGGATACAGCGGAACTGAATGACTTTTTTAGAATGGTGATCACCGATACGTTTAACAAGGAAGGCATCGGAGGGCTTTTAGATGATATTGAGAAAGAGATTGAAGTAAAAAAAGAGTACCTGCTGGAGGATCTTTCAAGCCGGGGGGAGAATCGGTATTTTCTGCTTGCGCAGGTGGATGGAAAAGTGATCGGCACTGTTGAATTTGGACCCGCCAGCAATCTGATCCTGGAAGGCACTGGCTGGGAGTACAGCGGTTTATTTGAAGTGGGCACAGTTTTTGTCCACCCTGATTTTCAAGGCCGGGGATTCGGCAGCAGGCTGCTGGGCAGTCTGTCTTCTGTTTTTCAGGATAGAGGAATAAAGGAGTTCTGCCTCGACAGCGGGTACAAAAGAGCCCAGGAAATATGGAAGCGGAAGTTTGGACAGCCTGCGGTTGTAATGGAGAATTATTGGGGAGAGGGTTTCCATCATATGATTTGGCGGCCGCGGACGGATGAACTGCTGGGAAGCTTAATTTAAGATAGCAATCAAGGTAGCGGAACTTATTTTCATTGTTTTCGTATCAGATACAAAAGAGTGTTAAAAGAAGGAGGAGTACCGGTGAAAAAAATAGCTGGGGAATGCCCAAAATGCGGTGAAAAGGAATTGGGGAAAGGAAGGCAGAATGGCTATGCAGCCATAAGCCCTGAAAATAAAATGAGCTTTGGATCAACGGTCGAGCATATCATCTGCACTGGCTGCGGATACATAATTGAAAGCTATGTTACAAAGCCGGAAAAATTCAAGGGGACTATTTTCTAAAAGAATGCTGCCGGTGTCAGGCACCGTCTGTGGACAAAAGGCCGGAAACTGTCTTTTTGCGGTGCCTGGCACGGGGGGAGGAGCGCTGGGTATTTCGTCGGGATGTGCAAAGGGCAGCCCCTAAAGATTGAATCACCATTCATCAATATGGTAAAGTGCAATTATCATTTAAGAGGAGGATAACTATGCTACCGAATACTCAGCAGCAAATTCAGCTTGCTTCACGTCCGAAAGGGACACCTGTCAAGGATGATTTCCGTTTTGCCGATGTTAAGGTTGAGGAGCCGAAGGAAGGAGAGGTTTTGCTTCAGACGGTTTATCTGTCTGTGGATCCTTATATGCGCGGGCGGATGTCTGACGCAAAATCATATGTAGAGCCATTCAAGCTCGATGAGGCACTCCACGGCGGAGGGGTGGCTAAGGTAGTAAAGTCCAAGTCGGATGCATTTAATGAAGGTGATTATATTGTCGGAATGCTGCCATGGCAGGAATATTCCGTCGCCTCAGAAAAGGCTGTCCGCAAAATTGATCCCCAGGTTGCACCAATCTCAACTCACCTTGGGATACTGGGAATGCCGGGACTGACTGCCTATTTTGGGCTTCTTGACATCGGCCAGCCGAAGGAGAATGAAACGGTCGTTGTTTCAGGTGCGGCAGGAGCAGTAGGATCAGCAGTCGGCCAGATTGCTAAGATCAAGGGTGCCCGGGTAGTCGGAATCGCAGGATCTGATGAGAAAGTTTCGTATCTGAAGGATGAGCTTGGATTCGATGAAGCCATCAACTACAAAACAGCTGGCGATATCCGCGAGGCTTTGGAAAAGGCCTGTCCGGAAGGCATTGATGTATACTTTGAAAATGTCGGAGGGGAAATTGGCGATGCAGCCATCAGCCTTTTGAACAAATTTGCAAGGGTGCCGGTATGCGGAGCTATCTCAGCTTATAACAAACAGGGCGAAGACACAGGTCCGCGTGTCCAGGGCCAGCTGATCAAAACGAGCGCGCTCATGAAAGGCTTCACAGTCGGAGATTACGCCAGCCGCTATAAAGAAGCAGCTGCTGACCTCGGCAAATGGGTCAGCGAAGGAAAGCTCAAATACGAAGAAACGGTAACAGAAGGATTTGAGAATATCCTTGATGCCTTCCTTGGTCTTTTTGAAGGAAAGAATATGGGCAAGCAGCTGGTGAAGGTTGCGGAAGATAAATAAAGCAGAACGAAGGGAAGCGCTGGTCCTGAGTGGGCCGGCGCTTTTTATTTTTACCATAAAATGTATTATTTGTTGAATCCACTGATTTTTATGTAGAAAAAAGGAAAAATTATGTAGAATAATTCAGTTTTTATGCAGAAAAATTAAAACATTAGGTAGGATCATAATCATTGTAGATAATCTATCACTAATTTACATCGAAAATTACCTATATTTAATTCTGAAAACGCTTGCCTGTATAATTTATAATAGAGAAAAACACAAATTCCTGCATGGAGGGGTCAATTATGCCAAAGGAAGAGCTGTGCAGAGTGCTTATCGTAGATGACGAGGTTTTGATAAGGCAGGGAATCAAGCATTATATGGATTATGAGCAAGCCGGCTTTAAGATTGCGGGTGAGGCTTCCAATGGCCAGGAGGCTCTGGACATGATTGAGGCAGTAGAACCGCATATTGTTCTGACAGATATTGTGATGCCGATCATGGATGGAGAGGAACTGACAAGGATTGTGACTAAGCGCTATCCTGATATAAAAATCATCGTTTTGAGCAGCTATGGGGAATTCGACTATGTTAGAACGGCGTTCCAGAACGGGGCGGTTGACTATATATTAAAACCAAAGCTTGATGCGGAAGGACTCTTGAAGGTACTTCAGACAGCTGCCAGCAAAATTCCCACTCTTATGCAAACGGAGAGAGCCGGCAGCCATTCAATAGAATCAGTAATAGAAAAGCTGGCTGCCGGCTATGATGTGGCTTTAGACCGCTCTGCTATAGAACAAAGCTTTCCTTTCGGCGCTTATTATCTGCTGGGAACAGAGGCCAGGGGTACAGAAAAGACTGCAGCAGAGCTTGCGGATCAAGTCAAAGCAGGTATTCTTCAAAGTACGGACAAAACGGCTGCTGTGCCGTTTTTTACAGATGAAAGCATTACAGGGATATTGATTAACACAGAAGAGGAGGAGGCCCAGATTCTCCTTGCAATAGAGGCAGCTGCTGTTACTGAAAATGCAGCAGCCTTTGCGCTCAGCTGTCCATTCAGGGAGTTTTCTGAGCTTGGTGCTGTGTGGAAGAACAGTATCCTGAAGCTGCTTCCCTATTATTTTTATTTTCCTGATAAAGAGCTCTTGAGGGAAAAAGAGCTGCCTGCCGGTGATTCTGGCAGGAAGGACTTCAGCCTGGAATGGTTTACAGAGGAATTCAAAAGCAGAAGCTCTCATTCTGCGCTGGCCTATTTGAGTGAATATGCTGCTTCCCTGGCAAAAGACAGTGCTATTGAACCATTTGAGTTTAAAGCATTCTTGGGGAATAGCATTTTTAATATTACGGTCATCCTTGGAAATATGAATGTTGAAGCAGAAGCGATCCAAAAGAAGAAATATGAATACTTTAAAGCTATCGAAGATGCAGGGACTGCAAAGGAGGCACTCGAAGTCCTGTCGCGCTTTATTGAGGAAGTGAGTGTATCCCTGGTTCCAGCTGACAACCAGAACGGCATTACTATAAAGAAAATTATTGAATACATGAAAGAACACTATGCAGAGCCGATTACCCTTACTGAAGCTGCCAGGCACTTTCATTTCAATCCTTCTTATTTATCCAGCTACTTCTCAGCTCATAACGAGGGAAGCTTTATTGAGCAGCTGAACAAAATAAGGATAGAGGAGGCCTCTAAGCTCCTGCTGAAGGGGGAGGCAACAATATCAGAAATCAGCGGGCTGGTCGGTTTCTCTGATCACAGCTATTTTTGCCGGGTGTTCAAGAAAAGGACGGGGCTGTCGCCAAGCCAATATAAACGAAAATACTTTACGAGATAAGAGATGAGAGTTTATGAGACTTAACGGGCTTTTTATGAAGCAGTTCCTTTTCACAGTGTTCATTATCATTTCGGTATCCGCTGTACTGACTGTGACAGTGGTCAGGATGTCTGAACAGTTCTTTATCGATAGATTCAGCATCACTAATTCAAAGGTAATGAATCAGGTGAAGGACAGCTTTGAATCTTTCCATTATTCTATTGTCAATACTTCAAATGAAGTTCTTCAAAATGGGGCGGTCAAAAGGATACTGAGTGACCGGGAAACGGAATATGAACAGATGATTTCCTATTTTAATATGTATCAGCAGATGAACCGGATTACATCGTATCTGGATGCTTATGAGGTAGGCATTGTGGTGACGGGCAAGAATGGAATGGATTATGCGACCGACCGGCCCTACTGGCCCATAACAGACGAGGAGCTGAGAAGGAGTGCCATCCGGAAAAATACGCTCCGGAATCCAAAGAGGCTGATGTATCAGTATGACTACAGGCCGGGCAAGGAAATTGAATTGGATGACAGGAATTTCATCGTAGCATCAAGGGCAATCAGGGAGCCGATTTCAGGAAGGGACTTTGGAGAGCTCTATTTTGCCATCCAGGAGAAAGAATTCAGGAAGTTTTATGCCAGCTATACAAGCCCTGGGAATCATGTGTTTGTCACAAATAAATCGGGGGTTATTTTCTCCAGCAGCAGATCGGATCTGATTGGCCGGACATCGGCTGATCTCCGCCGCTATACTGAGGAATTGGAAGGAACTGAGCCATACAAAGTAGGGGATTTCATGGGGAAGGATCACATTATACTGATGGAATACCTTCCTTCCTTTGACTTATACCTGTTCAATATTATTGATAAGGAAGTGGCGTTTGGAGATTTGGTTGATAAAAGCGACATTGCCCAGATTGTTATTTTAATTGTAATCGTTATATTATTTATTGTATTTTTTGCTTCCCGGAGGCTGACAAATTCTCTTTCAACCCTGGCAAGTCAGATTTCAGGAGCGGCCAAGCATGATTTTGTCCAGTATGTGACTGTGGGAGGGACCTATGAAACAAAGAAAATTGCCCATGCCTTTAATAGTATGCTGGACGAGCTTCATGATTATGTCGAGGAATTGATGCAGACACAGAAGGAAAAGCGCAACGCCGAGCTGGCAGCCCTTCAGCAGCAGATCAACCCGCACTTTTTATATAATACGCTCACATCAATCCGCTTCATGGTTCAGCAGGGAGGCAGGCAGGAGGCGGAAAACACCATTATGGCGCTTATATCGCTGCTTCAAAACACAATCGGCTCTCCAAGTGAAACCGTGACGGTCAAGAGGGAGCTTGAAAATCTTAAAAATTATGCTTTTATTAATCAAAAGCGTTATGGAGACCGGATCAAAACCAATTATTTTGTTTCACCCGACTGTCTGGAGGAGCTTATTCCCAATCTAATCCTTCAGCCTTTTATGGAAAATGCATTTTTTCACGCGTTCAATCGGAAGGACGGAGGCTATATCAATGTACTGATCTGGAAGGAAAACGGCAGCTTGATTTGCGAGGTGGTGGATAATGGTGACGGAATGGAGGTTGAGGAAGATAAGCAGATGCCTGCGAAAAGTAAGCAGCAGCTCTTCACCGGCATCGGCGTGAGAAATGTACATGAACGACTGCAGCTCATATATGGGGACGATGCAGGAGTATCAATCTCCAGTAAAGCGGGAGACGGGACAACCATTCGGCTCACAATACCGCTCTCAAAAGCTTAAAATCGTCCGAATTTCTAAAAAAAGTCCAAGGACAAGCAAATGAAAACGCATTCATAAGACAAAGATATTACAAATGTTAAGAAAAATCCTCCTAATACTCCCTTCCTATAAGATGCTAGGATAAAGACAGAAAGATAACGCTTACAAAACATAGATGGAGGGGAATCAATGAAAAAGCTGCTGGCCTTTTTATTAATCGCAGTATTGATGCTGTCTGCCTGTTCTTCAGGGTCAGATACTGAAGATGCTTCAGGAGAATCGAAAGATACAAATGAAATAACAGTTTGGGCATGGGATCCTAATTTCAACATCAAAGCACTCGAACTGGCAAAAGAAGCTTATCAGAAAGAGGACTCTGAGCTAGACGTAAAGATTGTTGAAAATGCACAGGCTGACATCATTCAAAAGCTTAACACAAGCCTGAGCTCAGGGACGACAAAGGGACTGCCGAACATCGTCCTGATCGAGGACTATCGCGCTCAAAGCTTCTTGCAGGCTTATCCTGATATGTTCTACGAACTGACAGATTCATTCAATTCAGATGACTTTGCGCAATACAAGATTGCTCCGACAAGCCTTGATGGCAAGAATTACGGACTTCCATTTGATACAGGTGTAACTGGTCTCTACTTCAGAACTGATTATCTGGAGCAGGCAGGTTATACACCTGAAGATATTCAAGACATTGACTGGAACAAATATATTGAAATCGGCAAAAAAGTGAAAGAAGCTACAGGCAAGCATATGCTGACTCAAGACCCGAAAGACCTTGGCCTGATCCGTACAATGATTCAGTCCAGCGGCTCATGGTATCTGAAAGAAGATGGAAAAACGCCTGATCTGGCAGACAACGAAGCATTGAAGGAAGCTTTCAAGACATACAAGGCTATCCTGGATGCAGACCTTGTTAAGCCGGTTTCAGACTGGAGCCAGTTCGTAGCAGGCTTCAACAGCGGAGATGTTGCAACAGTTCCAACAGGCAACTGGATCACAGCTTCTATTAAAGCAGAGGCAGATCAAGCAGGCAAATGGACGGTAGCAGCCCAGCCGAAGCAGAGTGTCTCCGGATCGGTAAATGCATCAAATCTAGGCGGCAGCTCATGGTATGTGCTGAACATCCCCGGAAAAGAAAAAGCGGCTGAGTTCCTGAGTAAGACTTTTGGATCTAATGTGGACTTTTATCAAACTCTGAATACGGAGATCGGTGCGATCGGTACCTATAAGCCGGCAGCAGAGGGAGAGGCGTATAAATCCGGCGATGACTTCTTCGGCGGCCAGGAGGTTATCTCTGACTTCGCCAAATGGACAGAGCAGATTCCTCAAGTAAACTACGGATTGCACACATATGCGATTGAAGATATTCTGGCAGTTGAAATGCAGAACTATCTAAAGGGCAAAGATTTGGATAAGGCGCTTGAAGACGCACAGGCACAGGCAGAAGCGCAGATTCAATAAATAAAATAAATAAGAATTAAGCCTCGGGAATTCGCCGGCTACTCCTTTCGGTTTAATGGAGCTAACTGATTATCAGGCGGATGAACGGGGCTTTTTCCTACTCAAAACAAGGTTGGGAGCTGATGAATATGATGCCGGCAAAAGCCAGCCAGACAGTGACAGCAGAAAAGCCGGGGCATGGTCCTGGCACAGCAAGGCCAAACAGAAGGCTTAAAATAAAGAATGGTGCAGTTGGATGGTCGTTTATCATCATTGCAGCCGGATTAATTTGCTTATTTTATTTTTATCCAATGGCACAGGCATTGCTTCTTTCGTTCCAGTCAGGGACAGGCGCAAACCTTCAATTCACCGGGATTGATAATTATACCCGGCTCCTGAAGGACCCAACTTTCCTGACGACGCTTAAAAATACAGTTATCTTCTTGATCGTCCAGGTGCCGGTGATGATTATCCTGGCCTTATTCCTTTCTGTATTGCTTAACAACAAAACACTTAAATGGAAGGGACTGTTCAGGACAGCCATCTTTTTGCCGTGCGTGACCTCATTGGTTGCCTACTCGGTCATTTTTAAGTACCTTTTCAGCCAGGACGGAATCATCAATATTATGCTAATGAAGCTTGCACTCATATCTGAGCCGATATCCTGGCTCACTGACCCGTTCTGGGCAAAAGTGACGATCATTGTGGCCATCACTTGGCGGTGGACGGGATATAATATGATTTTTTATTTATCGGCTCTTCAAAATGTGGACCAGTCAATCTATGAAGCAGCCAAAATGGACGGCGCCTCTTCTTTTCAGCAGTTCTTCAGAATAACGGTGCCCATGCTGAAGCCGATCATTCTCTTTACATCTATTACATCAACAATCGGTACACTGCAGCTGTTTGACGAAGTCATGAATATCACGGCGGGCGGACCGGCAAATGCAACTATGACAATCTCTCAATATATCTATAATCTATCCTTTAAGTACACACCTGACTTTGGCTATGCTGCAACGGTTTCATATGCCATTGTTATCTTGATTGTCATTTTCTCCATCATTCAGTTTAAAGTGGCAGGTGACAGGAATGAGTAAATCGAATCGTATAATAGGCTACACCGTACTGGTGACGGCTTCTATCATTTCCATATTCCCGTTTCTATGGATGATCGTCAGTTCAACAAACAGGTCAGCAGATGTAACGAAAGGCAGGCTGCTTCCAGGCAGCCACTTTATGGATAATATGACGAACCTCCTGAATACGGTTGATCTAGTACCGGCTTTGATGAATTCAGCGAAAATCTCGATTTCTACGACGCTGCTGGCGCTTCTGATTGCTTCCCTTGCAGGCTATGGCTTCGAAATTTACCGAAGCCGGGCGAAGGATATCGTTTTCAATATCCTGCTTTTATCTATGATGATTCCGTTTGCTGCTTTAATGGTACCTTTGTTCCGCATGTTCGGAACCATTTCGCAGACCATGCCAATGATTGGGATCGACACCCTGACGGCAGCTGTCCTGCCGACGATTACAACCGCTTTTCTGATCTTCTTCTTCAGGCAGAGCACAAAGATGTTCCCGCGCGATATTCTTGAAGCAGGAAGGATTGATGGACTCACTGAGCTGGGCATCTTTTTCCGCATTTATGTGCCAACCATGAAAACGACTTATGCTGCAGCTGCAATCATTACCTTTATGGCAAGCTGGAACAGCTATCTTTGGCCGCTGGTTGTCCTTCAATCACCGGAAAACCAGACGATTCCGCTATTGATTTCAAATCTGGGCTCCAGCTATTCGCCTGACTATGGTGTGATCATGACAGCCATCGTCATTGCTACCCTCCCGTCTGCACTGATTTTCTTCATTATGCAGAAGCACTTCGTGGCAGGGATGATGGGATCGGTAAAATAAACTTTTTATAAAAAGGAAGTGCAGGAAAAATGTCTTCAACTCCATCTTTAAATTGGCTATCGGATGTCAGTGTGTTTGCAGTGAACCGCCTCCCCGCACACTCAGACCATAAATACTATAAAACAATGGAAGAAGCCAGGGCGGGTGCTTCCATGAGCATGCGCCACAGCTTGAATGGCAGCTGGAAATTTAATTATTCGGTCAACCCCTCTATGAGGCCCTCCGAATTTTACAAACAGGACTTTTCGTGTGATGGCTGGGATTATATCAGCGTCCCTGGCCATATTCAGCTTCAGGGGTATGGCAAGCCCCAGTATGCGAATACAATGTATCCATGGGACGGGCTGGCTGACATCCGCCCGCCTGAGATTCCGCAGGACCATAACCCTGTCGGGAGCTATGTAAAAGAATTCACGGTGCCTGGCACCATGGAGGGCAAGCCTCTTTATATTTCTTTCCAGGGAGTGGAGTCCGCATTTTATGTATGGCTGAACGGAGAATTTGTCGGCTACAGCGAGGACAGCTTCACTCCGGCTGAGTTTGAACTGACTCCTTTTCTGAAGGAGGGCAGCAACAAACTCGCTGTTGAAGTGTTCCAGCGCAGTACAGGAAGCTGGCTGGAGGACCAGGATTTCTGGCGCTTCTCCGGGATTTTCCGGGATGTGTATCTGTATACGGTGCCTGGCACTCACATCCGCGACCTGGATGTCAGGACAGAGCTTGATGACCATTTCACCAGAGGGACGGTGAATGGAAGGCTGGAACTGCTGAAGGGCAGTGATGCACCGTCAAGGATTTCAGCAGATTTATATGACGACTTCGGAAACCGGGTTTCCTCTGGAGAGGCAGTTGAAAGCTGCGGGAGCTGGGAATTTACGCTCGGCCTTGACTCTCCTGCATTATGGAGTGCCGAACAGCCCAACCTGTATAAGCTCTATCTTACGGTCTATGGAGAAAATGGAAGCGTAGAAGAGGTTGTACCAGAGAGGGTCGGATTCAGAAGGTTTGAAATGAAAGATAAGATCATGACACTGAACGGCAAGCGGATTGTCTTTAAAGGCGTCAACCGGCATGAATTTAATTGCCGCACCGGAAGGGCCATTACCAGGGAGGATATGCTTTGGGATATTAAGACACTCAAGCAGCATAACATCAATGCTGTCCGCACTTCCCATTACCCGAACCAGAGCCTGTGGTATGAGCTTTGTGATGAATATGGAATTTATGTTATTGATGAAATGAATCTGGAGACTCATGGATCATGGCAGAAGATGGGCCAAGTCGAGCCTTCCTGGAATATACCCGGGAATCTGCCGGAATGGGAGGATATCGTCATGGACCGGGCGATTTCCATGTATGAGCGCGATAAAAACCACCCATCCATTCTGATCTGGTCCTGCGGCAATGAATCATATGCCGGCGATGTGATCCTGAACGTCTCAAAGTATTTCAAGGAAAAAGACCCTGGCAGGCTTGTTCATTATGAAGGGGTATTTTACGACCGGAACTACAGCGAAACGAGCGACATGGAAAGCCGGATGTATGCCAAGCCGGCCGATATTGAAAAATATTTGAGCGAAAATCCCGAAAAGCCATACATCAGCTGTGAATATATGCATGCGATGGGCAACTCGCTTGGAGGCATGTACAAATATACTGATCTGGAAAATAAATATCCGATGTACCAGGGCGGCTTTATTTGGGATTATATTGACCAGTCACTGGTGAAAAAAGACCGTTTCGGCAAAGAATTCCTTGCCTATGGCGGGGACTTCGGCGACAGGCCGACAGATTATGGCTTCTGCACGAACGGCATTGTATATGCCAACCGGGAGCTGTCCCCGAAAATGCAGGAAGTGAAATTCCTGTATCAGGACTTCAAGCTGGAAGTAGAATGGGCCGGTGCCAGGATTAAAAATGAAAGCTTGTTTACTAATCTGGAACGGTATGACCTGCAGTATTCGCTGCAGCATGAGGGAAAAGAGATTTTTAAAGGCTTTTCGTCCTTGTCTGCAAATCCAGGAGAAGAAGGGTATGCAGCCTTCGAATGGCCTGACGCGATCAGTGAAAAAGCTGGTGAGTACTGCATAACAGCATCACTTATCCTTAGAGAGCCGGAGCAATGGGCTGAGCAGGGGCATGAAGCTGCATTCGGCCAGTATATTTTCGAGGTGGAAGCTGAGCCTGAATCAGCTGAAGCAGCCTGCGGCAAACTTAAGCTGATCCAGGGGGATGTAAATGTCGGCGTGCATGGCACTGATTTTTCCATCCTGTTTTCCAAGCAGGCAGGCACACTTGTCTCGCTGAGATTTGCCGGAAGAGAAATGATCTCCTACCCGGTATTTCCTTTATTCTGGAGAGCGACAACCGACAATGACAGAGGGTTTGCCCAGGGCTTCACATCAGGGGCATGGTATGCGGCCAGCCTTGCAAGGCAGTGTACAGCGGTTGAAGTAAAGGAAGAAGCGGGCTATGCCGAAATTACGTTCAGCTACCAATTTTCCATCAGCCAAAAAATGAACGTGAAGATTCATTACAGAGTATATGAAAATGGCTCCATACATGTAAGATCCGTATACAATGGCGCAGACAATCTCCCGCAGATGCCAATTTTCGCTCTTTCCTTCAAGGTGCCGGCTGAATATGAAAAGCTTGACTGGTATGCCCTTGGGCCGGAGGAAAATTATGATGACCGCAATCGGGGAGCCAGGCTTGGAAGATTCCAGAACACGGTGAAGGACAATGTCTCCGGCTATGTGATGCCGCAGGAGTCCGGAAACCGGACCGGCGTCCGCACAGTGGACATAACCAACCAGAAGGGTTCAGGCATCAGGATCTCAGCAGCAGGGGAGCCGGTTGAGTGCACAGTTTCTCCATACACGGCATTTGAATTGGAGCATGCAAACCATCACTATGAACTGCCTGATATCCATTACACAGTGGTGACGGTTGCCGGCCGCCAGATGGGTGTGGGCGGCGATGACAGCTGGGGGGCTCCTGTCCACAGCGAACATAGAATCCAGCCGGAGAAAGACATGGTATTCGAGTTTGTCATTGAGCGGGTATAAGAATTCTTTGAAGCAGGTGAACGTATGCTAATACATGCAAGCACAGAGACCAGACAGTTCCATCTGACAAATGGGCAGGTCAGCTATATTTTTCACGTCATGAAAAACGGCCAGCTTGGCCATCTATATTATGGAAAAGCACTGCGCCACCGGGAGGATTTTTCCCATTTGCAGGTTTATGATATACCAACCGCAGCGAGCTGCCATCCTTACGCGGATGATCCTGCTTTTTCCCTTGAGACTCTGCGCCAGGAATTTCCTGTCTATGGGAGCTCGGATTTCAGGGAGCCTGCCATTGTGGTCAAAAGAAATGGATTGAATCATATCCCTGACTTTCGCTTTGTACAGTTTGAAATAATGGAAGGGAAGCCCCTGCTTAAGGGGCTTCCGGCCACCTATACGGAGGAGAATGGGGAAGCGGCCACACTCCAGATTTTTTTAAGGGATGAAAAGCTTCAGGCTGAGCTTGTGCTGAATTACACCATTTTCAAGAATCATCCTGCGATCACAAGAAGCGTCCGCCTTAAAAATGAAGGTGATGAGCCTCTTGATATCGACCGTTTGATGAGTGCGTCCATTGATTTACCTGATAGTAACTTTCGCTTTCTTCATCTGGCAGGTACCTGGTCAAGGGAGCGGCATGTGAAGGAAAGAAAGCTCCAAGCAGGAATCCAGTCCATTTCAAGCATAAGAGGGGCAAGCTCTCACCATCATAATCCGTTTGCAGCATTGGCGAGGCCTGATGCGACCGAGCATAGCGGCGAGGTCTATGGCTTCAACTTTGTTTACAGCAGCAATTTCATCATTCAGGCTGAGGTGGACCATTATGAAGCAGCAAGGCTGACAGCTGGCATCCATCCTTTCGGGTTTCATTGGTCTTTGGGAAAAAAGGAGTCATTCCAGAGCCCGGAGGCAGTAATGATATACTCTGACAGCGGACTGAACGGGATGAGCCAGGCTTTTCACAATCTTTACCGGAAACATCTGATTCCTGCGCAATGGCGCACAAAAGAACGGCCGATTCTGATTAATAACTGGGAAGCCACCTACTTCGATTTTAACGAAGAAAAGCTCGTGAATATCGCAAAATCGGCTGCGGAGCTGGGAATCGAGCTGTTTGTCCTGGATGATGGCTGGTTTGGCAAGCGCAATGATGATACAACCTCGCTCGGCGACTGGGAAACTGACGAAAGCAAGCTCCCGAATGGATTGGAGAAGCTGGCAGAAAAAATAAAGGAAACCGGAATGAAATTCGGCCTTTGGTTCGAGCCGGAAATGATCAGTCCGAAAAGCAGATTGTATGAAAAGCACCCTGACTGGGCGGTAGGTCAAACCCTGGGGAGGAACCAGCTGGTCCTGGATTTCTCACGGGAAGAAATCGTCGAGTATTTATATGAGAAAATGTCAGGCATCATTAAAACGACAGGATTGGCCTACATTAAATGGGACATGAACCGGAATATCACGGAAGCCTTTTCAGCAAAACTTCCGGCCGGGCAGCAGGGGGAATTCTTCCACCGCTATATACTTGGGGTGTACCGCTTGTATGAAAAGCTGACAGCAGAATTTCCTGAGGTATTATTTGAATCGTGTGCAGGAGGGGGCGGCAGGTTCGATCCCGGAATGCTGTATTATGCCCCGCAGGCGTGGGCAAGCGATGATACAGATGCAGTCGAAAGATTGAAGATCCAATATGGGACCTCTTTTGCCTATCCTCTGTATAGCATCGGATCACATGTATCAGCCGTGCCGAACCATCAGACTTTAAGAGAGACTCCGCTGTCTACCCGGGCCAATACAGCCTATTTTGGGACATTCGGTTATGAATTGAATCCTCTTAGTCTATCAGATGAAGAGCGCAGCCAAATTTCAGAGCAGGTTTCTTTTTATAAACAGCATCGAAGCCTGTTAAGGGAAGGACATTTTTATAGATTATTGAGTCCTTTCGAAGGAAACGAAACTGCCTGGCTGACAGTGAATGAGGACAAGACGGAGGCACTTGCCGGCTGGTATAAGGTATTGGCAATGGCGAATCCGCCGAAACAGCAAACGCTGAAGCTCTCAGGACTGGACCCTTCTATTAAGTATCAGGTATCAGGAAGCAGCAGAAGCTATTATGGAGATGAGCTGATGCAATCAGGGCTGCAGCTGCCCGCTGAGTTCAACGGTGTCAATGGAAAGGCTGCCGAGCGCGGCGGAGATTTCCAATCATATGTATTTCATTTAAAAGCAGTGGATTAAAAAGGAGGGCGGGAGAACCGCCCTTTTTTTAATGCGATTAAACTGCTGATCCCGCCATCTCTTTGCCTTTAACAAATCTCCCGAATATAAAACGGACAAGCGGACCCATAATGAGAAGCTGCAGGGGCAGGGCGAAGATAAAGTTTTTAAAAGCGATTGATCCGTAGCTTTGCACCCATGACCCCCCAGTCAGATGTCCGGTGAGATAGGCTGTCATGAGTCCGTACAAAGACATAAGGAGAACCATTCCCGCTACCATGCATAATGACATAGAAACAATGCTGATAAATTTATTCGATTTATCATAGGGCAGCATAGAAGCAATCCTTCCGGCCGCAGGGCCTACGATAAATACTTCCAGTACGATTGCCACAGCAAAGCCGGCAATGTACTGAAAGATTAATGAAAGAATTGGTATTTCACCGATCATTCCATTGATTACGAGATTATAAGTCGTCATAGCGACCACCATTCCAAGGCACATCATCAGCCCGAACTGCAGGCTTTCTTTTTTCGTTGTCGGCACGTTCATCATCCCTTCTTTTGATACCCAGTTATTATAGGGAGAGAAGGAACCCCCTCGTAAGTGAACATTTTGTGAACTTTTTTATATGCCATTCATAGATGATTTATCCCGAAAGAAAGGTACTTATGATATTTTCCCGTTCTTATCAGAAAAGTCATCAGGCAATTCTCCATGCAGCCTTTAGAACCGAAGATTGCAGATGCCCCAAGTGTTTAAGGCTCTTTAATCAAACGTTTGATTAAGAAGAAAACTGTACATTTTTCCTCTTTTTTAAAAAGAACAGAAACCACCAAACTGCTAAATATAAATATCCTGTTAATGAAAATAGAGTCCAGCCCGCACCTTGCTGCAGCTGGCTGATGAAGTGTTCCAGCTCATTTACTGAAGTATCTCTTTCGATGCTTGAGATCATGCTGACAATCGGTAAGCTCAGGACAGAGAGAATTAAGATGACTGATGGAATCATCAGCTGTTTTTTAATAATAGAATAGACCGCCGCAGCCAATGTGATGAACAGAATACAATAATAGATTGCCCAGAACCAGCCGGGCATAGTCTCCCAATACATAATGATCCTCCTGATTTCAGCCTATAATATGCTCACTGTATTTGCTGCCTCTCGATCAACCCTAAAGAAAGCTCCCTCCGGATCTGGGAGATGTGCTTTTCCATGGAGAGCCTTGCTTCCTGGACCTGGCCTGATGCGATGGCCAGAAAGATTTCTTTATGCTCTTCAATGGTATCCTTCCTTCTCGAGGGATCAAGGAGCCTTTCCTTTCTAGTGGCACGGATGGTGTCATTCATATGTCCGCTTACCGTTTCAAACAGTTTGGCAAAGATAGAATTGCGGGCGGCATTGACAATGGCGAAATGAAAGTCGACATCCGCCTTAATCCCCAGCTCTGCATCATCGGTGCTCTCCATCAGGAGAAGGGCCTGTCTGATCGGCTCCAAATCCAGAGAGCCTGCCCGCTGTGCTGCAAGTCCGGCACATTCCACCTCTAAAGCACGCCTCAGTTCCAGCATTTCATACACAAGCTTAGTTTTTTCATTTTCAATAGTAAAAGAGACGCTCTCTGGCCGGGCTTCCGTATTGGCTTTCAAATAGCTCCCGCTGCCCTGCCTGATTTCAAGCAGCCCTTGTGCCTCGAGCTGCCTTAAGGCTTCTCTGACAGATGTGCGGCTCGCCTTAAAGCGGGCCGCCAGCTCCCGTTCAGTCGGAAGCCTGTCCCCGGGCTGGAAGGCACCGGAAAAAAGTATTTGCTGGAGGTGATCTATTATAGTTTCATAAGCTTTTTTTTTCATATTATTCACTCCCTAAAAATGACAGGTGAAGCGATTTCATCATACAGAAAATTAAAGGAAAGCTCAACAGTATAGAAGAAGTTATTGATTTTTTCAGATTATTTAGTAAAATTAACGAAAAGGTTGGACCAATCTTGAAATGTAACTGATTGGTAGGAACTATTATTCAGCAGGGAGAGGGATGCATGAGTACAGTCAGCGTGGAAGCGATCGGGGAACTGCAGAGTATGTTAAAAGAAGGGCAGGTATCTGTCAATCAAACAGAAAGGGAGCAGCGCAGCCGGGATGAATCCTATCATAAGGAAAGCCTGCCGGATGTCGTCGTCTTTCCGGAATCGGCGGAGGATGTTAAAAAAATCATCATGGCGGCCAGGCGGCATAAGATGCCGGTTGTCCCATTCGGGCGCGGAACCAGCCTGGAAGGGCATGTGATCCCCTATGACGGCGGGATCACTGTCGATTTTTCAAAAATGGATAAAGTGCTGGAGGTCAGGGAGAAGGACTTTCTTGTGAGGGTGCAGCCGGGCGTTACTCGGTCCCAGCTGAACAAAGTGCTGAAGAAATATGGTTTGTTTTTCCCGGTTGATCCTGGGGCAGATGCCACTTTAGGCGGGATGGCTGCGACCAATGCGAGCGGGACGACCTCGGTCAGGTATGGAGTGATGCGGGATCAGGTCCGCGATCTTGAAGTGGTGACAGCTGACGGGACCATTATACATACAGGCAATCTGGCGGCAAAATCATCCTCGGGCTATCATTTGAACGGGCTGTTTGTCGGGTCTGAAGGGACGCTGGGCTGCTTTACAGAACTAACTTTGAAGGTGTACGGCATTCCGGAAGCCATTCTGGCGGCAAGGGCCTCGTTTCCAACAATCAGTTCTGCGGTCGAAGCAATCGTCGGCATCCTGCAGGCAGGAATCCCAATAGCCAGGGGAGAGCTAGTTGATGAGGCTTCAATGAAACAGGTCAATTTATTCAGCGGGACCGGGTATGCTGAAAAGCCGACGCTGTTTCTGGAGTTTCATGGAAACGGGGCCGGCCTGAAGCAGGATGTTGAGTTCATGAAGGCAATTG
Organism: Bacillus infantis; assembly: GCF_020171945.1. GTDB lineage: Bacteria > Bacillota > Bacilli > Bacillales > Cytobacillaceae > Bacillus_AB > Bacillus_AB infantis_A. Next base: position 44,072 of record NZ_JAIVAP010000021.1, read on the forward strand.
CTGAGGATTGCCAGGCAGAACAAATCGACTTTGAAACCGACAACTCTTCCAGGACACAGCTCTGGGAGGCGCGCCATAATCTCGCTTATGCTTATATTCACGGGTATCCAGGAAAGAAGATGATGGTAACGGATGTGTGCCTGCCTATCTCAGAACTGGCCGGAGCTGTGGAACACAGCAAGATTCACCTCGATGCACTGGGATTGGCCGGGGGCATAGTAGGGCATGTCGGGGACGGGAATTTCCATGTGCTGCTGATGATCAATATGGATGATCCGGTGGAGGTGCAGCAGGCAGAGGAGTTCAATGAAAGGATAGTCATGTATGCATTGGAGCGGGGAGGGACCTGTACAGGAGAGCATGGGGTCGGGATTGGAAAGCAGAAGTATCAGGAGAGGGAGCATGGCGAGGCCTATGAGGTGATGAAGAAAATCAAGCGGGCCATTGATCCTGAAGGCCTCCTGAATCCCAATAAACTTGTCTAATTAGAAAGCGGGGGAAAATTGATGAAGGTTCTTGAAACAATCAGTACAATTGCCGGCAAATATTTTGCCGTATGGGTCATCTGCATGGCGGTGATTGCATACCTGCTGCCTGATCCGTTCCTTGTGTTCGGCAGCTATATCACCATCCTGCTTGGCGTTGTTATGTTCGGGATGGGGCTGACCTTGAAGGGGACCGACTTTAATCTTATTTTTAAAAATCCGGTGCCTGTTATTATCGGTGTCTGTGCCCAGTTCATCATCATGCCGCTCGGGGCATTCGCAATTGCTTACCTTTTGAATCTGCCTGCAGAGCTTGCGGCCGGCCTGGTCCTCCTTGGATCCGTACCAGGGGGAACGGCTTCCAATGTAATGGTCTACTTGGCAAAAGGGAATCTGCCTCTTTCCATCGCGATGACTTCGTTCTCAACGCTCCTGGCCCCGCTGGCGACACCCTTTATCCTGCTGCTGCTGGCAGGCCAGTGGATGCCGGTGGATGCTAAAGCCATGATCCTATCGATTGTACAGGTCATCATTGTTCCGATCGTTCTTGGCCTGCTGATCCGCCGCTTTATGCCGCAGGCTGTAGAAAAAGGCATTACTGTCATTCCGCTTATTTCCGTTATTGCCATCATCATCATTGTGGCAGCAGTGGTGGCAGGAAATGTAGCCAACATCGCATCGGCAGGGCTGCTGACCTTTGCAGCTGTAGCGCTTCATAATGGTTTAGGACTGTTATTGGGCTATTTAGCGGCTGCAGCTTTAAGGCTGGATGAAAGCACGCGGAGGGCCATCAGCATTGAGGTCGGCATGCAGAACTCAGGTCTTGGTGTGGCGCTTGCTACCGCACACTTTGGCCCTCTCGCTGCACTGCCGAGTGTAGCTGGTGCTGTGTGGCATAATATATCCGGACCGATTTTGGCTACCTATTGGTCGAAGAAGCCTGTTTCCGAAAGAGCAAAAGAAGATTACCCCATTGGTGCAGGGAATGCGAAAACAAATGTATAGCAGCGAGTGAGATTTAGGAGAAGCACTGCAGCGGCAGTGCTTTTTCTGTTTTGTGGCAAGGAAGCGGAAAGCAAAAATGCCGGCCCGCTAAATCCGCCGGGGGAAGGCGGCCTTTAACGAGCCAGCATTAGTGGTATTAGCTGTTCAAACGTCTGATTCTCTCATCCAGGTCAGGGTGAGTAGAGAATAATGAGCGCTTGCCTTTATTATTGATTTTCAAGGTTGATATCGCTGTCTGCTCTTCGCCTTTCATGCGGGCGGAGTAAGCTTTAAGCATCTGCAGGGCATGAGTCATTTTATCCCTGCCGGCAAGGTCTGCGCCTCCCCGGTCTGCGTGGTATTCACGATGCCTTGAGTAGGCGAACACGACCAGGCTTCCAAGAATCGAGAATGCGATCTGGAAGATGATTACGGCGATGAAGTGAACAATCGGTGCCATCTCTTCCCTTACAAAGCGTGATGCCACCCAGGCAGCGATACGGGCCAGGAATACAACAAAAGTGTTCACTACACCCTGAAGAAGGGTCATGGTCACCATGTCGCCATTGGCAATATGGGCTACCTCGTGGGCAATGACGCCTTCAATGGCATCGTCATCCATTTCCTGAAGCAGGCCAGTCGATACAGCAACCAATGAACGTTTTTTGGAAGGTCCGGTCGCAAATGCATTGACCTCAGGAGAATGATAAATTCCGACCTCCGGCATATGTGTGAGTCCCGCTGCCCTTGAGAGGCGGTGGACTTTCTCAACGATCTGCCTTTCAGAAGGAGATAAAGACCCTTCAGGCTTCAGCACCTGGACATTCATCATCCGCTTTGCCATCCAGCGCGACATTGCCAGGGAGATGAAGGATCCGGAAAAACCAATAACAGCACTGAATATCAGCAGGGAAGCAAAATCAATCCCGCCCTGTGCATTGATGTAATTTCCGCCGCCGATCAGAGAAAAAATAATCGAGATGGTCAACAGAACCAGCACATTGGTCAATAAAAAGTAAAATATCCTTTTACCCAATTCTTCTCATCCTTTTTATATAAAATTTTAAGGTCATTTGAACTTGTAACTTGACCTTATTTTATATGATTATGCAAGAATAAGCAAGTATAAAACACCCCGCCCAAAACTTCGTGCCAGGCACCGCCAAAAGACAAAAACGCTATTTTTGTCCACGGAGGGTGCCTGGCACGCGGAAGCACCGTTGACGGTGTCAGGGGAAAGATTTAGGATAGGGTTACAAGTATCGGGCGGGAGTTGAGTAGCGTGGAGTTGTTTCAGTTGTCGAGGGCCAGGATGGCGGAGCTTTTATTTGCCCTCAGAGGGGAAGGGGAGAAGAACCCGAAGGCCGTTTTGCAGGAAGCATGGAAGTCGGGCCACCTGACCAATATATATGGAAAGAAGCTGGAGATTTTCATAGAGACAGACATGCCGGCGATATTCGAGAAGATCATGAGGCAGAATTCGCAGGTTCCGGGCTTCAGTGTCAATGAGATTGTCTCGCTCGGAAATCAGATCGAGTATACGAATCTATCGTCCACAGCAGTGCAGAACTGGGTTAAAAGAGAAATGCGCGAGCTGGTTGGAACGCCCCAGGCCGGGAAGAAGTATACCATTGACCAGACGGCCATCCTGTTTGTTGTGGAGGATCTTAAGTCGGCGCTGGATTTTGGTTCAATCCGCAAAATCCTGACGCTTCTTTTTAATAATCCGGAAGATAGGACAGATGATGTTATTGATCCGATCATCTTCTACGCTGGATATGCCGGCATCTTTGAAAAAGTGCATCCGCAGAAGCTGGCTGAAGGCACTGCGCAATTTCAGGTAGAGCAGGAAATCCGGAGAGAATCGGCATCAATAGTGGAAGGCTTTACAGAATTGACCGGATCTCAAAAAGAGCTTGTCTCCAATGTGCTGACAACCGCTGTCCTCACTGTGCTGTCAGCCTACTATAAGACACTGACAAGAAAATATGTGAGCGCGACCCTGTTTCTTAACGGAGAATAGGGTACCGCGGTGTGTTTCTGTAAGAGTTTGTCGAACGGGCAGCATTGATGTTTGGAAGGATAATAATTAAAATTGAATAGATATCTTATCTATCCTATTTCAGTTTTAATGGAGGTTTAACGTGGCAGAACAAAAGAATGTAAATCTTGTAGTGGCCGGGCTTTTGCTGGGTATCCTGATGGCAGCGATGGACAACACGATTGTTGCCACAGCGATGGGGACCATTGTGGCAGACCTGGGCGGATTCGAACAGTTTGTCTGGGTCACCTCAGCCTATATGGTCACCGTCATGGCAGGCATGCCGATTTTCGGGAAGCTGTCCGATATGTACGGCCGCAAGCGCTTTTTTATTTTTGGACTGGCCGTATTTCTGATCGGCTCTGCCCTTTGCGGACTTGCACAGTCAATGGTCCAGCTCAGCGTATACCGGGCTATCCAGGGGGTAGGCGGAGGAGCCCTTATGCCGATAGCTTTTACGATTGTATTTGATATTTTCCCGCCTGAAAAGCGGGGGAAAATGACCGGCCTTCTCGGAGCCGTGTTCGGGACAGCCAGTGTCCTTGGCCCGCTGCTCGGAGCATTCATTACCGACTGGATCAGCTGGCATTGGGTTTTCTACATAAATGTACCGATCGGGATCGTTTCCGTCTTCCTGATCATCAAGTACTATCATGAATCCAATGACTACCAAAGGCAGAAAATTGATTGGGCCGGTGCTTTCACCCTGGTGGCTGCAGTTGTCAGCCTTATGTTCGGCCTTGAGCTCGGCGGAAAGGAATTTGCCTGGGACTCCTTCCAGATCATCGGACTGTTCGCGGGCTTTGTCCTCTTTTTCATTGTATTCCTATGGGTGGAAACGCGGGCGGATGAACCGATCATTTCCTTCTGGATGTTCAAGCGCCGCCTTTTTGCTACTTCCCAAATCCTTGCATTCCTTTACGGCGGCACTTTTGTCGTCCTGGCTGTGTATATCCCGATTTTTGTCCAGGCTGTGTATGGCGGGTCAGCTAAAAATGCCGGGCTGATCCTGACGCCGATGATGCTTGGGTCTGTGGCAGGAAGCGCCATCGGGGGGATTTTCCAGACAAAAACCAGCTATCGGAATCTGATGGTCATCTCGGTCATTTCCTTTTTTGCCGGCATGCTTCTGCTTGGAAATATGACACCGGATACAGCCAGATGGGCTTTGACCCTGTTTATGATTCTCACCGGATTTGGAGTAGGGTTTTCATTTTCGCTGCTTCCGACTGCGTCCATCCACAATCTGGATCCGAGGTACCGCGGTTCAGCCAACTCAACGAACTCCTTTTTGCGTTCGCTTGGCATGACACTCGGCATTACCATATTCGGTATCATCCAGCAAAATGTGTTTGCTGATAAACTGCAGAATGCTTTTAAAGGCATGCAGGGCGGCGGGGCGATGCCGATGGGCGACCCGCAGCAGCTGTTCGAACCGGCGGAGCGGGCGAAAATCCCGGCTCCGGTTCTTGATAAAATCATTGCAGGGATGTCAGACAGCATCACCATCATATTTATGCTGGCTCTCATCCCGATCGGTATTGCAGCAGTGACCATTCTCTTTATGGGGAAAGAACGCGTCGAAATTAACAAGAAAATAGAAAAGCCGCAGGAGTAGCGGCAGTTGGCCGGCAGGGGAAATCCTGCCGGTTGTTTTTTGTAAAAGAAAAAAAGTTCAAAACTATTTACCGCCTTGTTACGAATACATAGATATAAGCTTATGAATCAACAGAATTCTGAAAGGAATAGAGTGGTGGGAAATGCATGGGGATTTGAAGCTCATACAAAAGATAATTAAAAAGGGAAGCGAAGAGGCAGCAAATGAGCTTGTTTCCCGTTACTACCGCGAGATCTATCATTATGTCTACAAACAGACTCTTGATCAGGAGCAATCGAAGGATTTGACCCAGGAAATTTTCATTAATATGCTGCAAGGAATTCATCAGTTTGAAGGAAAGCGTGCCCTTTTCCGCACCTGGCTGTATAAAATAGCAACCTATAAAATTGTCGATTATTACAGGTCAAAACATTACAAGGCAAGCAGGGGGGTGGCGCATATAGAAGACCTGGAAATAGGCAGCCATGCAGATTCTTCCGAGTCTATCCTGCAAAAAGAAGAGATAGAAGCACTTCTGGGCGTCCTGGACCGTATGGATGCGCCGTATCAGCAGATATTCCGGATGAAGCTGTTCGGCGAGCAAACCTTTCAGGAAATTGCTTCCTCACTTCAGGTCCCAGAATCCACTGTAAAAACAAAGTACTATCGCAGTCTCAAATTTATCAGGGAGGAAGCTAAAAAGGAGGGATTTACTCATGCAGAATGATAAAGACTGGCAAATTCCCGAACTAAAGATTTCAAAAGAGGAAATAACGTCGATTGTCCAAAAGGGCAACGTCAGGAAAGAGTCATTCATTACTTTAATAAAGGGAATGTACAGAAGAATTGGTTTCAGGTTTCTTATGAAGGATTGGCTTGAAATGCTCCTGGCCGCCGGCATGCTGGCAATGCTGATGATTGGAATCGCTGCCACAGCCAGTGAAGGACAGGCTGCTGGCGGAGGAACAAGCTTATACACCTTGATCATGATTGTTTCACCGCTTCTGTATGCCTTCCTCGCCTTCCTGCCGTATATAAAAAGCAGGACCAGCGGGACGTACGAGCTGGAAATGGTCTGCAAATATAATCTTCACCAGCTGGCAGCTTTCCGGATGCTGATATTCAGCGTCTTCTGTTTTCTTCTTAATAGCATATGGGTGCTGGCTCTTGCTGCACGGTTCGCTGCTGTGGAATTTGTACAGGGCTTATTGATATCAACGGCTTCCCTGCTGATTTTTTCTGTGCTGTTCTTATATGTATTAAGCTTCTTTAAAACGAATATTGCGCGGGCGGCAGCTCTGGTTATTTGGATAGCCGGCAATATTATTCTTGTCATACTGAATAATTCCATATATATGGGCTTGCTCATATCTGTTCCCTGGTACTTATATGGGGCAGTCATCGTTCTGTTTTTCTATTTATATATGAAAAAATTGAAGGAACTGCTTATTCATAACAAAAGAAGAGGGGGTTACACACTATGCTGACAGTGAATAGCGTAAGCAAAAATTTTGGCAGCCATGCAGTATTGGAAGATGTGCAGCTGGAATTCTCAAACGGGGTATATGGTTTGCTTGCCCCCAATGGTGCAGGGAAAACGACCCTCATCAAGATGCTGACTACTCTGCTGCATCCAGGAAAAGGTGAAATCCTGTACAGCGGGCAAAATATCCTGAGCATGGGCGAGGCTTACCGCGAGTTAATTGGCTATCTGCCCCAGGATTTTGGCTATTACAAAAATTATACTCCCTATCAGTATCTCCAATATCTTGCTGCTTTAAAGGGCATATCAAAAAAGGACACAGATGAAAAAATTCCGCATCTCATGAAGCTTGTCGCGCTTGAGGGTGCGGTTAAAAAGAAAATGGGGAAGTTTTCAGGAGGGATGATTCAGCGGGTGGGGATTGCCCAGGCGATGCTGAATGACCCGAAGATCCTGATTCTCGATGAACCGACAGCAGGCCTTGACCCAAAAGAACGGGTCAGATTCAGGAACCTCCTGTCTGATTTGGCAAGGGACCGGATTGTCATCCTATCCACTCATATCGTTTCAGATGTTGAGTCGATTGCCAATGAAATCATTATGATAAAGAATGCGAAGGTCCTTTATAAGGATTCTATCGCTAATATTTGCCGAAGGCTGGAAGGGAGAGTATTTGAGACAGAAATCGAATTCAGCGAAGCAGCCGATTTTAGGAGAAACTTTTTGTCTCTGTCTGAACGGCAGGAACAGGGCCGGATGAATATTCGTTTTATGGCAGAGGAAAGGCAGTCAGCTCACTGGAAACAGGTTCAGCCTGTTCTGGAGGATATTTTTCTCTATGAGTATAGAGATGAAGCAGGCTTTACGGCTTAATGAGAATTCTGCGCTGGGAAATCCGCAAAGCCTTTTTATCGCCTTCAGTCCTTGGTCTTGTTTTTCTGTTCATGGTCTTTAATTTGTATCTTGTGCTCCACAATTCAGTAATAAAAGAAGATTTGAAAAAAACATCAGCATTCGCAGCGGCCTATGGGACAGATATTACTGGCGAGAGTCTGGATGCAATGAAGGATGATTATGACTCCCTGATGAAGCAAGTGAATCTTGCGACAGAAGAGAAAGAATCAAAGAGCTACAAGGATATGAATTCTTTTTTCGCGGATCATGCCTTTGATCCATTAGAAAATTATACAAAAAAAGAAAGGGAGCTATTTAATGACGCAGGGCTGCTGGAATACTATTATTCAAGCAGTTTATATGCTGATGAAGAATACCGGAAGATAGATCCGGTGGCCATTGCTGAGTACGATATTCAGAAGTATGGATTGACAGGTTCGGCAGCAGAGCTGGTAAGGAGCCAGTATGGAAAGTTTGAGGAGCGGTTCAAGGAAGTCCTGAAGAATGGAGAGCATATGCATCTGTTCCATTCACAGGAGGCCTTCGGTACACACTTGCTTCTGTTTAAAACCATGTTTAAAGCTTTCCTGTTAGAAGGAGTGATTCTTGCGGCTCTGATTACAGGCCATGTCATTAATTTTGAATTTGATCGCGGGACCCACCTGCTTGCATACAGCTCCAGAAGGGGGAGGAAGCTTTGGCAGGATAAATTATGGGCAGCCCTGATGTCCAATCTGGTACTGTTCACAGTCTTGCTGGCAGCCGGGCTCGCTGTCTATTTTGCAGTATTTCCCTACAGCCAGTTTTGGCAAGTTCCAATGTCGAGCTATTTTAATAAAGGGGAGCATTGGTTCATGACAGTGAAAGAGATGACGTTTTTACAGTATCTTGCTGCAGTTATCGGCCTATCTTATGTCATGATGATCATCTTCACCCTTATGGCTGCCGTAATTTCAAGATGGATACGAAACAGCTATCTTGTTTTTTTTGCCTTTCTCTTGTTATTCGGCATGATTTTTGCTGTTCAGAAGCTCTTTCCAACCAGTCATGCCAGTTACTTTATAGGCCTTTTCACACCGGTGAATCTGGTGCTGAATCCTTTTGTCTGGTTTATGCACCGCGCAATGCACGTCATTTCAGGATTTGAGCTGGCGGTTTCAGGTGTCTGGCTGATTTTCCTGGCAGCAGCTGTGATGCTGTCCTGCAAGAGCTTTAATAGATGCGACTTAACATGAAGGGGATGAACCGGGATTTGAGAATTATCTGGCAGGAAATGAAAAAGATCTTCCGACCAATCATGCTAATCATGCTTGTCTTAATTAATTTGCTGATGTACTACATTTTCATAGAATTCGATATTTCTTATTTTCCAAATGGCCGTCCAGCCAAAGATTATTATGAAGTCAGCAGTGAGATGATAGAAGATTACGGAATAGAGCTGGATGAAAAAGAGTACGAAGATTTCAAGCAGACATACCAGGAGACATTGGACCGTGCAGACTCCTATATACAGGAGCTTGACGAGGCACAGGAACTTGATGTCTCTTCATATGAAGAATTAGTAGAATTAAATAATAAGAATGATCTAAGCAGCCCTGAAAGACAATTGTACGACAAGCTTTTCTTTGAGAAGGAGATAGGCTGGGAAATTCAGACGCGGGAAGGCATCATGGAAGAACTGGATTCTGCCGGTACAGACTTTGGATACGGCTATATTCCAGGTAAGCCGTCTGAAAAGCAGAAAGCAAGGATCAATGATCTGCTAGAGGATGAATCCTTCCGTTCCATTTTCCCGGCATATCCTGTAGGTGATAATTTTCACAGCACCAGCCAAAATATCTGCCTAACAATCCTGGTGAGCATTCTTTTTATGATTCTCCCTATTACGATCAGAGATTATAAGAACAGTATGATTGATCTGCAGTATACCTCCAGGGCTGGGAGAAAATTGTTTATAAAGAAGGCAGCGGCAGGCGTCCTGTCAGCATTCTTCATTGCAACAGTCCTTCTTTGTGTCTATTACGGGTTATATTTTACCAATAATATTACAATTTTTTTGAACAGTGATATCAACAGCTTTCTTGGATATCCATACTGGTACAGCCTTACTTTCAGGCAGCTTATACTGATTGTCATCGGGCTAACCTATATCCTGGCTTTGTCCACCGCTCTTTGTGCCATATTCATTTCAAGCATCAGCAAAAATTACATCAGCGTCATCGGCCTCCAGTTCCCGATTTTTGCATGTGTTTGCTGGCTGCTGGCGCAAAGGATGCTGCTCGGGGACGCTTTGGCGATTAATCACCCGCAGCCTAGACTCTTCTTTATTTATGGCGTGATCATCATATTGCCCGCAGCAGCTATTCTCTGGAAAAAGCAGCGGGAGCAGCAGCGCGATATTTTATAAGAGGGGCCTGGCATAAGCCAGGCCTTTAAGTATGTTCATGTAAAGAAATTTTTACTTGAAAATAGTCAGGTAACTGAAACGTTTCCCACCCCCCAGCACTCTAACAAGCAGAAAGAAAGGAGGGGCAGGCGTGGATATAAAAAAAGTGAAGCAGGCGAAAAAGGGAAATAAGAAGGCCTTCCAGGATTTATTGGAGGCAGAGAAAGAGAAGCTGTATAAGATGGCTTACTTGTATATGAAAAATGAGGCGGATGCCCTGGAGGCCTTCCAGGAGACGGTATATAAAGCACTTATATCCATTCGTAACCTAAGGGAAGAGCAGTATTTTTCGACGTGGCTGACGCGGATCCTGATTAATACATGTAAGGACCTGCTGAAAAAGAAAAACAGGGTCATCCCGATGGAAAGAGAAGTACTGGAAGGGAAGACATCTCCCTATATGCCGAAAGATGGCGGTTCTGAATTACTGGAGATGATAAAGGGCTTGGAGGAGAAGTATAAGACCATATTAATCCTCAGGTATTATCGTGATTATTCAGTTAGGCAAATTGCAGAGTTCCTGGAATGTCCGGAAGGCACTGTTAAAACAAATATCCATCGCGGAATCGGGCTGCTGCGGGAGAAGATGAAGGAGGAGTGTGTCAATGAATAGCGAATTCCCCCAATTCAAGGAAGAAATAGACAAAATAGCTGTGCCGAAAGATAAGTTGGATAACATAATCAGCAAAGCTGTAATGGAAACCAAGCCGAAAAAAACATTAAGGCGCAAAGCATTATACACCATCAGTGCTGTTGCAGCAGGTTTTGCCCTGTTTATTGGATCGGCTATGTACTCTCCTGCCATCGCAAAAATCGCTTCCGAAATCCCGGTTGTGGGCACCTTTTTCAGCGGTTCGGGAGATGAAGGGCTGGAAATTGCCGGGGCAAAAGGTCTTACCCAGGTGGTCGGCAAATCGGCAACAGATAAGGGCATCACTTTAACAATAAATGAAGTCTTTTATGATGGGACCAGGCTGGCCTTTGGGTTTACACATGAGTCGCTGTTAGCGATCGGGGAAATGGAGCGGCCGGCTATTTATGTGGATGGCAAGGAAATCAACTTTAGCTCAGGCTCTTCGGGGGAATTTGTTACACCGGCAAAATACCAGGGGATTTTGGATATTAATCCGACCGAAGAGCTTCCGGAGGAGTTCACCATGAAGTTCAGGGTGGATGCAGTCGGTCTGATGCCGGGGAAGTGGGAATTCGAATTTCCGGTCAAACAGTCCGGCGAGGTGACGGTTATCCGGCCTAAAGAAACCAAAAACATTCAAGGGATGGAAGTGAATGTGAATTCGGTTAAGATCGGCCCTGCTGGTACGGATCTTTCTGTCAGTCTGACAGCTGATCTGGAACAAACAAAGCTGGATCCTTATACAGATTTGCACTTCAATATTGTGGATGATCAGGGGGTCGCGCTCAGGCAGATGTCGGGAAGCGGGCATGGCGATACTGTGGACGGAAAGGAGGAGGCAACGCTTAGTATGTTATACTCTCCGGTAAAAGAGGAGACAAAATCCTTGAGCATCATCCCCTATACGCTGCCCGCTCAGCATAGCGCTCCTGAAGAAGTAATGATGCCTCTTAGTGAAAGAGGTCTTCCGGCTATACTCGAGCAGGGAGGGGAAGACAAAATAACGGTAACGGACATAGAACGGACAAAGCAAAGCACCACCATATTTTTCGAAGTAGTCAGCGAGTTTGCCTATGATGACCAGCTGACGAGAAATCCTACAATTCTTGAGACGGCTGATGGAGAAAACCTCACAATTGAGAAGGAACCCTTTGCTGAAAGGGTGGAAGGAAACCTATATAAACAAGTATTTAAGGCAGCTGGGAGTAAGGAACTGATTTTCAAGGCCTTTGTCATGCCTGAGCCGGAAATGTTTGAAGCTTTTACTGTAGAACTGCCATGATAATAGCCAGGCACCTTTCATCGGTGCCTGGCTATTATTCACTCCACCTTAACACTCACCCGATCAATCGCATTATACCCATAACCCTTCCTGTTCCAATTTGCGGAAGCCGGCTGTGTGCGGCCATGTGTATCATACGCTCTGGACATAAGAGTGTATTCTCCTTTGCCGGCCTTCCAATCATACACCCAAGGCTGCCACTCATACCCGCTTGCTGCCGGGCTTTCAAGCCTTGCCTCCTTCCAGTTTTCACCTCCATCGGTGCTTATCTCCACTTTTTCGATTTTCCCTTTACCGGTCCATGCGATGCCTTTGACAGTATGGCTCCCGGTTTGAAGAATCTGTCCTTCCAATGGATGGCGGATGGAACTGTTGACATGGAGCCTCGTTACTGGCGCTGCTCCTTCATCAGTTTCTTTATGAGGATAATAGACATAATCGATTTTCTGGTAAGGGCCTGTAAAAGGAGTATCTGCAACGGTTATGCTTTTGAGCCACTTAACGGAAGCCATCGCATACCACTGGGGAACGATAAGCCTTAATGGAAAGCCGTGCTTGAAGGGAATCGGCTTTCCGTTGTATTCGTAGGCAACCAGTGTATCCGGATGCAGGGCTTTTTCCAGCGGAAGGCTTCTTGTAAAAGAATAAACCTCGTCAAGATCGGTTCTTTCTCCAAAGTCATAGCCCTGAAAGATGACTTCTGCTGCTCCATTCTGGATGCCTGCACCCTCGAGGAGGGAGGCAAGCGGAACACCCTTCCAGCTTCCCTGGCTGACCGCGCCTTTATCCCATTGCTCACCGAAAGTTTTGGGTTCAAAAAAGCTCCTCTTGTTCCCGGCGCATTCCAAAATGGCGGTCACGGTTCTCGATGGGAGATTCATTAATTCGGTCAGGGAATAGAGCCGGGGTGAAGAAACTAACCCATTGACAGGCAGCCAATAGGCAGATGCTGACAGTGAAGGGTAGGTAAAATGATTCCTCAGGTAAAATAGCGAGTTGCCCATCCTCCTGCCTGAAATGAATTCAATGGGCGATTCCTGATTCTCGGGCTGCAGGCTATGGGTGGTCAAATAGGGCCTTACTAAAGGTTTTTGCATAATACGGCCTCCTGATCAGTAAATATCCATTTATATGTTAGAAACAGAATGATCATGCCTTTCCTATATGTAAAAAATTCCGGCTATGAATGGAGATAATTCCTGTCCTGTGCGGGTATATGATTAAAAGATATGATTCTTGCGAAAAATGGCAGCAGGGAGGATAAATCATGAAATGGAAGGGAAGAAGAGCAAGCTCCAATGTTGAGGATAGAAGGGGAATGGGCGGCAAAACGCTTGTCGGGGGAGGACTCGGAGGTATTGTCATTGTCCTGATTATTACGTTATTGGGAGGCAATCCCGGCGAGCTTCTCGGCGGTCTGGGGATGACCGGGGAGGAGCAGTCTCCTGCGCCTTATGAAGAAACTGCCGAGGAAAGGGAGCTGGCCGATTTTGTATCAGTCGTGCTGGCAGATACAGAGGAAGTCTGGAGTGAAGTTTTCCAGGAGCGGGGGATGGAATACAGGGAGCCGACCCTTGTTTTGTATACAGGCAGCGTCCAGTCTGCCTGCGGAGCAGCAGGTGCATCGGTCGGGCCATTCTATTGTCCTGGAGACCAAAAACTTTATATTGATTTAAGCTTCTACAGGGAGCTGCGGGAAAAATTCAAGGCGCCTGGCGATTTTGCCATGGCCTATGTTGTTGCCCATGAAGTCGGCCATCATGTCCAGACGCTCCTTGGCACTACGGATGAAATTATGCCTCTCCGCCAAAAGCTCAGCCAGGAAGAATTCAATAAATATCAGGTCAGGTTTGAGCTTCAGGCTGATTATTATGCCGGCGTTTGGGCGCATCATGCACAGGGAATGGGTTATCTAGAGCAAGGTGATCTGGAGGAAGCGATCCAGGCTGCCCATGCAGTCGGCGATGATACGATCCAGAAGAGGGCCCAGGGCTATGCAGTTCCGGAAAGCTTCACCCACGGCACCTCTGAACAGAGGAAGCGCTGGTTCAATAGGGGCTTCCAGAGTGGAACGATAGAGGGCGGCGATACGTTCAGCGCCCGCAATCTATAACTTACAAAGGAGTGGATGCACATGGCAACACAGGTCAGATCATTTTTTCTCCAGGACAATGGCGATATCCCGAACAATCAGGAATTGCCTGTCATCATCTATGAAGGGATCTTCAGTGACAATGCCAATACAATAGAGGGAACTTTCACCCGCCATAACTGGCTCGGCACATGGACAGGCGGGGTGTTCGACTACCATCACTATCACAGCAACTCTCACGAAGTCCTAGGTGTCCGTTCAGGCCGCGCTACTATTCTGTTAGGCGGGGACGGCGGAGAAAGAGTTGAAGTGAAAGCCGGGGATGTCATTGTGCTGCCTGCAGGAACGGGCCATAAAAATGTCGACAGTTCAGAAGACTTTGAGGTTGTCGGAGCCTACCCGGATGGAATGAGCCATGATTTGAAAAAGAAAGATCCGGGAGGACGCGCACAGGCACTCTCAGATATCCGCAGTGTACCGGTGCCTGCAACAGATCCTGTCTATGGAGATACAGGCCCGCTGCTTGAAAAATGGGTGAAATAAACAAAAAAGCCTGGAACAAGATGAGTAACGGGCTCGGTTTTAAAGCATAAAGTGGGATGTTGACTTTTTAGCATAAAATTAGCACACGAAAAAGCTCGGAGCCATGATGCTCTGAGCTTTTTTTATAGAGATAGCACGTTGTTGAAGAGAAGAATACCTGCTAAAAGACCAATTTTTTCCCGTGTCGCACCCTGATTTAAAGAGCAGATCTTCCAGGGGCAGGATGAGGTTCAGTACGGGTTAACAAATAAGCGGAGAAATTACGGCTAATTTTAAAAGAGCTTTAAAAACAGCTTAATTAGACGGAGAAATTACGCCTATCGACCCGAAAAAAAGGAAAACGGACCATTTTGCTTCTCTTAACCGTAAAAACTCCGCTTATTTGGACCCATTCGAGATATATTATCAATTTAATAGTAAAAACTCCGCTTATTAATTTCTTGTTGGCAGCTCAAACCAAGTTTGGGTTAAAGGATTCCCCAAACGAACATATAATAAAATCCGAACACCACGAAGATGAGCAGCAAAAGAGCTGAGAGGAGAACAATCATCCTCCGGGAAAATCTGAATGATTGGCTGTTGATTTCATGCCCCTTTCTGAAATACCCGATTGTAGTCATGATGATTGTCGCTATCCCTGTAATGATGGAAGCAAGCCCGATAATCTGCGCCAGGGCGTCTCCTATCATTGAAGCAGCCGGCAGGGTGGAAAAGTGAAGATTTGTGATAAGGAAGCCGACTCCTATGATTGTGATGCTCGTCCTGACCCAGGCCAGATATGTCCGTTCATTGGCCAAATGCTGCTGGATATACTTAGAATCCTTTGTAGGCTGCCCATTGTCCATCCCGCATCACCACACTATCAGTTTGTTGGATAAATGGTAGCATATACTGGGAAAATTGGCTAATCCGCAACCCGATGCCTCTGGCTACTTGTCCAAAAGGCAGGTAGAATAAGTGTAAACTCTCAATTTGGAAGGGGTATCACCAATGCTGACTGAAAAAGAAAAGATGCTCGCAGGTGAGCTATATGATGCAGCAGATCCAATCCTTGTAAAAGAAAGGACCAATGCACGCAGACTGACCCGGCTGTTCAATCTGACAGAAGAAACTGAAGAGGAGAGACGGACAGAGCTTTTAAAGGAACTCTTGGGATCGACTGGGAAGAATTTTTATATCGAACCAAGCTTCCGCTGTGACTACGGCTATAATATTAAGGCAGGCGAAAATTTTTATGCGAATTTCGACTGTGTCATCCTGGACGTGTGTGAAGTGAATATCGGCGATAACTGCTTTATGGCTCCAGGAGTACATATCTATACAGCAGGGCACCCGCTGCATCCGGAAGAGCGGAATGCAGGGCCTGAGTTCGGGAAGCCCGTCACCATTGGAAATAATGTCTGGGTCGGGGGCAGGGCCGTCATTAATCCGGGCATAAAGATTGGGGACAATGCAGTCATTGCATCAGGCGCAGTTGTGACCAAGGATGTGCCTGACAATGCGGTGGTCGGGGGGAATCCGGCCAGGGTGATTAAGTTTATAGATATCTAAAATTCCAGGTGCAGAATGAACCAAAAAGCAGACGGGCCTATTGCCGGCTGGCCTGCTTCACATAACGCTCCCAATGATTTTCAATTTCCTTCTTATGCTTGTGGTCATGCTCAATCAAGCCGGCAAAGTATTGGCCTATTGTCATTTCTCTTCCTGGGTACAGCTCCTGAAATCTTTCCGGCTCCAGTTTTTCCAAAAGTGACAGAAGCTCTTCTCTTGCCTCAGCAAACTCACTGATCAGCTTTTGCTTGCTGATTCCTAACCTCGCGTAGTTTCTCGCTTCCATGTTCATTGCATCTGCATTAATCTTTTCAGAAGGAATTTTCTCTTTGCTCATCAGGACAGGCATGCGCCGGCTGATGACAAATCGATCCCAGGTGATAAAGTGGGAGACCACAGCGGCTGTTCCCCAGGAGCCTTCCCGGAAAGGGAGGAACCAAAGCTGATCTTCCATTTGTTCAAGTGATTGCACCCAACCAATGAATTTTGCTTTTTCTTCGATAATCTCTTCTTTTCTCATAAGCTGCCCCCTTGATCATCTATCACCATTTCTCTTCTTCCTGCACAGATTGAATTCCTGCTTTTTAATAAAAAAGGGACCTCCGGCTTGAAGGTCCCTATCTTATTAAAATTTGTGTCCGCCCATCAGGGGCTTGTCTACACCAAGCTCTTCCAATTCTTCTTTGGCAGAATCCATGATGCTGTCGGCTTTAGCTTTCGTTTCTTCATCCAGATCCGCGAAAGGATCTCCTTTGCCATGCCTTTCAGGAAGAGAGATGCCGAGAGCCTTTAACTGTTCATCAGCTTCCTCGCGGGAAAGGGAGCCATCTTTGACCTGATCTTGAATGGCCTGTGCCTTGGCTTTCGTGTCCTCATCCAGATCAGCGAAAGGATCTCCTTTGCCATGATGATCAGGTAGAGTGACGCCAAGTGCCTTTAATTGCTCATCAGCTTCTTCGCGAGAGAGGGAGCCATCTTTGACCTGATCTTGAATGGCCTGTGCCTTGGCTTTCCTGTCCTCATCCAGATCCGCGAAAGGATCTCCTTTGCCATGATGATCAGGTAGAGTGACGCCAAGTGCCTTTAATTGCTCATCAGCTTCTTCGCGGGAAAGGGAGCCTTCTTTGACTTGATCCTGAATGGCCTGTGCTTTTGCTTTTGTCTCTTCATCCAGGTTAGCGAAAAGGTCCTCTTTTGCTCTTTTTGCAGGAAGCTCAACACCGATTGCGGCCAATTCCTCTTTCAGCTTGTCCATGATTGCCTGAACCTTAGCCTTGGTGCCGTCATCCAATACTTGTCCTGCCTTTTCTAAAAGAGAAGCAGGTGCAGTTCCTGTCCCGCTCTCCTCTGCGGCCATTGCCTTGAATGCCGTTCCGCCAATGAGGCTAAGCGATAACGCTCCTGTAAGTGCATATCCGGCCCATTTTTTCTTCATCGATACATTCCTCCATTTAATTCAGATTTTTGCTCGTCTTGCTGTTTACAGGTTTCACTATAAGGAGCTTCGGTGAAAAACAGGTGAAAATATAAAAGAAATAAAAATTATGAGGATTTATTGCGGCTTAAGTTTTGGTAATATAAGGATATAGCGATGCGCTGCTTTATACTAACTCAAAACGGCAAGCTTGAACTGTTCTTAATTGGGAGGTTTCTATGCAAAAAGTGAATGTCTGGTCCTTCATTTTTTCTATCATTTGTATCCTGCTGTTTATGGAAGCTGCTTTTTCAGGACCGAACGATTATTCCATCATCGGCCTCGACCCTTTCGAATTATTGCTTTGCCTGACCCTGGCGGCCTTTGTTTTAGCTGTTATGGGATTTGGCGGCATCCAGAACAGGAAGGGCATGGCGAGGAGCGTTGCTTCTCTCATAATAACAGTGGGACTTTCCGGGGTCTTGGCTTATATTGTTTTTATCGGTAAGCTGTTAGGCTAGCGAAAAATAATAATGGTTGATAGCAGAAAGGACTCACACACAGCAGAGTCTTTTTTCTTTTGGGCAAGGAGGGAGCAGGAGGCTGTTTTTTCACTCGATTTTCACCGACTTATGGTATCTTAATCATAACGAAATGCGGGAAGGTGGATATATTGAAAATACTGCTTGCAGAAGATGATGAATATCTGGGTGAATTGATCGTTCATTTGCTGAAGAAGAAAGGGTTCGGAAAAGCAGATTGGGTGATGGAAGGCGAGGATGCTTATGATTATGCAAAGGCTTCCTATTATGATGTGCTTATCCTGGATTGGATGATGCCGAACGGCGATGGCATTTCTGTCTGCCGCCGGCTGCGCCGGGAAGGATACAGCGGCGCCATCCTGATGCTGACTGCCAGGGATGCCGTATCTGACAGGGTGGAAGGGCTTGAAGCAGGTGCTGATGACTATTTGATCAAGCCGTTTGAAATTGATGAGCTGGCTGCCCGGCTGAAGGCTTTATCGCGGAGGATGCTTGCTCCGCTTCAGGAGGATGTTATTCAATGGAAAAGTCTTGAGCTGAACCGGACGAGCCATACGCTATTTCTGAACGGAGAAGAAATTTTCCTGACTCCGAGGGAGTACCAGCTTCTTGAAATGCTCCTGCGCAATAAAGGGCAGGTCCTGACAAGAGAGATGATTTTGGACCGGATATGGGGCATTGAATCAGATGTTTCAATGAAAACAATCGATGCCACCGTCAAGCTGCTGCGAAAGAAGATTGATAAGCACAGCACAGATAGCATCATTGAAACCATTCGCGGAGCGGGGTATAAAATTGAAGCCTAGACCTTTCCTGGATAGATGGAAAAAGAAGCTGCCTCAGGAGGTGTTCGGCCAGACCAGCCTTCGCCTGACACTGTTCTACAGCGGCATCATCACTCTTTTTCTGATTATATTTGTTATCATTGTCCTCTCTATTTTATACGGTGTCATCTATGCCGACCAGGAACGGAAAATTACGGAGCTGGCTAACCGGGAAACAGTTGAGTTTCAGAAGGATGGCTTCCGCCGGCACAGGCCACAGCAAAGGGAAGGAGACAAACAGGTGTTTCTCAGCGAGAATCAGCTGTTCTACTATGTTGCTGCCGGGGATGGCGAGCTGGTCAGTGCCAATGAAAGCTTTGGCCCGCTGCGGCCACTGTTTCTGGACCTTGTAAAAAACTGGACACCCGGCCAGAGTGAGATCAGGCAGAAGACGCTCCAGATTCCTGGGGATGAAGCCGACTACAGCCAGTTCAGGGACTTTGACATCAGTGTCCTTATGCTTGCAAAGCCGGTCATTATTAATGGACAAACAGCCGGGATGATGTATATCGGACTGGATATCTCTTATTTTAATACGATTTTCAAATGGGTGGTCATTGTTTTAAGCAGCCTGGCCGCTGTCTTTATCGGCATTGGAATCTGGCTGAGCCGGATGATGTCCAGGAGGGCGCTCATCCCGATTGAGAAGTCATATAACCAGCAGCGTGAATTCGTGGCGAATGCCTCCCATGAACTCCGGACCCCTCTGAGTGTTATCTTTTCCTCAGTTGAAGCGATTGAAATGGAGCTTGAGGATCCTGATCCTTTTACAAGGAAAATGATGAATGGACTGAAGCATGAAGTAAAAAGGATGACTAAGCTTATTAATGACCTCCTGACCCTGGCACGCTCAGATTCTGCTGAAAGTGCAGTGCTGGAGCGGAAATGGGAGAATATGCGTCCATTGACCGCACAGGTCCTGGATTCTTTTGGAAGTGTTGCGGCTGAAAAACAGATCAGGCTCTCACTCCACTCTCCTGAACAGGTGATGGTCCATGCTGACAGCGGGATGGTTGTCCAGCTTCTGTATATTCTGGTGGATAACGCGATCAAGTACAGCCCCTCTGAAGGAGAAGTCTGCGTGAAGCTCGGTGTGAAGATGGATAGGCAGACCAGCATTTTTGTTCTCTCGGTAAAAGATAGCGGGATCGGCATGAGCAGGGAGGAGCAGGCCCAGGTATTTGACCGCTTCTTCCGGGCAGATAAAGCAAGGAGCCGCAAGGAAGGCGGACACGGGCTTGGGCTTTCAATCGCCAAGTGGATTGCAGATGTTCATAGAGGGCGGATCACTGTGGAAAGCGAACCTGGGACAGGAACGGAATTCCGGGTCATAATACCCTTCGAATAATACAATTAAGTTATGATTGAAAAGGTTCTTTAACTGCCATACTAAAAAGCGGGTACATTAATACCTGATTTTTAGTATGGCAGTATAACTTTTGATAGGTATTGCGTATTTTGAAGAATAGGTTTTTAAGATGAGCTAGATATTTTGAAGTGGAGATATTAATGTTTTGAAATAATGATATACCATTTATTTAGGAGATGAACATCTTATGAAGATTAAAGCAGCTGTCACCCATGGCCAGGGAGAAGACTTCAAGATCGAAGAAGCAGAACTGGCCGAACCAAAGGCAAATGAAGTTCTGATTAAAATCGTTGCTTCCGGTGTTTGCCATACAGATGCCGTTGCACGTGATCTGGGCCTGACGCCTTATCCGGTTGTACTGGGGCATGAAGGCTCCGGAATTGTCGAAAAAGTTGGTGCAGGCGTAAAAACAATCGAGCCGGGAGACCATGTTGTGCTGTCTTTTGCCTCCTGCGGACATTGCGAAAATTGTTTAACAGGTCATCCAACAGTCTGCACAAAATTCAATGACCTTAACTTCGGTGGAAAAATGGAAGACGAAACCCATCGCCTGCATCAGCATGATCACGAACTTTCCACGTTCTTTGGGCAATCTTCTTTTGGCACATATGCAGTTGCCAATGAGCGTAATGTGGTTAAGGTCGACAAAGATGTTGATCTTGCCTTGCTTGGACCTTTAGGATGCGGCATCCAAACCGGGAGCGGAACAGTATTGAACCGCCTGAAGCCGGATTTTGGAACATCCATTGCTGTTTACGGCACAGGGGCAGTAGGCTTGAGCGGCATCATGGCGGCCAAAATAACCGGGTGCAGGCATATCATCGCCATTGATATTCATGACAGCCGCCTGGAAAAAGCAAAAGAGCTTGGTGCTACACATGTCATTAACAGCAAAAACGAAGATGTTGTTGAACGGATCAAAGAAATTACTAATGGCGGAGTGCATTACGGACTTGAAACCACCGGGGTTCCGGTTGTAGTGCGCCAGGGGCTTCGGGCTCTCCGTCCGCTTGGCACGCTGGCAATCGTCGGTGTGACGCCGGAAATGGAAATCAATGTTCATGAAGAAATCATGGCAGAAGGCAAAACCATGGTCGGCGTCATTGAAGGAGATGCTGTGCCGCAATTATTCATCCCTCAATTGGTCGATTATTATAAAAATGGCATGTTCCCATTTGACAAACTAGTGGAATTCTATGACTTCAGCGACATCAACCAGGCCTTTGAAGATTCTAAAAAAGGCCTTGCGATCAAGCCGATTGTTAAAATTGGTTAGGAGCAGACAGAAAAACCCCGCCGGGCGGCGGGGTTTTTCAATTTCTATTAAGAAAAGTACTGAATTTCTTCTCTTTTCATATTAACATGATGGATAAGGATAACGGCCATTCACTATTTCTTTCTGTGCAGAACAGTGATAAAACCGTCCAGTATCTCATGGCTGACAGGAAATCCTTTACGCTGATAAAATTCAAGGGCATCTTGATTTCCGTTTGATACATAAATAAAATAGTCCTCTACCTCTTCAAACTGTTCAAGCCATTCCATGGACATGGCGAATAGTCTGGAGCCTATGCCGAGTTTTCGATACTCTTCTTTAATATAAAACTGTGACAGGCACCCGACAACCGGGCTTTTAATTGAACCTGGGTCAAAAAAGACAGCGAATTCATTTGAATAGACTTCCTTTGGGGAGACATTGGAATAAACATAGCCAGCTGGCTTCCCGTCATCCGTAGCCAAAACAATATAATTACTGGCAGCTTTCCTTATGGAGGGAACCATTCTCGTCTCATAATTCATGCTGTCGAACATCTCCGGCCTCATAAGGGCCTTCGATTTTTGAAACACCATTAGCTCGTTGCACAAGTCCCTGCATTTTACTGATTCTTCAGCAGGAAGCACCTCATATCTTAAATCCATTTCACTCACTCCCAGAAATATATTGTACTGCCTGTCCTTTATTTTAATAAATATGAAAAATCAAACAAGTACGCAGTTTTTCTTGAGCAGGTCAGAAAAAACTGACTAAAGGAGCCGACAAGATGAAATATGATGTGATTGGAAAGGTAAATCGAAATAAGTGTCCGCTGACCCATGCACTGAATATGATTGGCGGTAAGTGGCGGCTGCCGATCATATGGGCTCTTTGGAACCATGACACTATGCGCTACAACGAACTGAAAAACGAGGTTGAAGGGATCACCAATATGATGCTTTCGCAAGTGCTGAAGGAAATGGAAAGCAGCGGCCTTATCGTCCGTAAGCAATATATGGAGATTCCCCCTCGGGTGGAATACTCGCTGGCACAGGCAGGGAAGGAGCTTGTTCCTTCCTTGGAATCATTGGCAAAATGGGGCAGGATGATGCAGAAGCAGGCGTATGAAGAATGACAGAGGCCATGACAGGATGCCGTTAAGTCCAGAATAATTTCATTGCTGATAACCAAACTAATAACGGTATGGAATCACAATGAAAGGACTTCAGAAAATGAAAAAACTACTAGCTGTTTTAGGGATCAGCCTGCTGCTGATGGGAATATCCGCGTCCCCCTCCAGTGCAGCCAATAACCCTCGAAATATGTATGATGTAAAGCCGGGGGATACCTTATGGAAAATTTCCGGCACCTATAAGTCAACACCGGATGAATTAAAAAAAATCAACGGTCTTCAGACATCCCTGCTCTTGCCGGGCCAGAAGCTGCGGGTGCCCATCATGTATGAGGTGAAATCCGGAGACACACTATGGAAGCTGTCACAGAGCTTCAGCTCTGATGCCGGGACCATCAAGAAAGTGAACCGGCTTGCTTCTGACCGGATTTATACGGGGCAGAAACTGAGAATCCCGCCGAAGAAACTTCAAATGGAAGGACAGTTTGTCCTGATGACAAGAGGAGAATTCCAGGATTGGATCTTCAATCAGAAATTCACTAGGAAGGTCGGCAAGGTTCAGCAGCATCATACGTTTCAGCCTTCTTACGAGCAATTTAACGGCAGCAACCATTTTTCCATGCTGAAAGGCATGAAGGAGTATCATGTGACAGGGATGGGCTGGAAGGATATCAGCCAGCATCTGACGACCTTCCCGGATGGAAAGGTAGCGGTCGGGCGCTCATTCAATATCGCACCTGAAGGGTCATTCGGCCTTCAAAATGAGGCTGCCATGCACCGGATTGAAGCAGATAGCATAGCAATCGAGAATGTCGGCAATTTTGACAAAAACAAAATGACAAAAGAGCAAAAGGAGACCATCACTATGGTAACCGCGCTCCTGATGCTCAAATACGGGCTCTCCCCATCAGTCGATACCATCACCTATCATCATTGGTGGGATATTAATACAGGTGAAAAAGTGCTGGACAAAAGCAGCGGACATGCAGTCAAGACATGTCCCGGGACAGAATTCTTCGGCGGGAATTCCACTGAGGACGCCAAGAAAGGCTTTTATCCGCTGGTGGAGAGGAAAATGAAAGAGATATCGGCTTCTATTCGCTAAATATTTTTATATTGGATAGCCTGCGAAAAAAAGACCGCAATAGGTCTTTTTTTTATGCTTAAATAAAATGCCTTATTTTTTCACCAGATTTTCTTCTTATCGCTTTAATATTCTCTTTGCAGCCATCAACTAACAAGGAGGTGAAGAAAGTGAAAATGAAGATGCTTATCGGAGGCGCTATCGGTGCTGCCGCAGTATATGCAATTTATAAAGCAGCCGAGGGCTGGTTCTATGGACAAGCTCCAAGGCCGATGGCAGCAGTGGCACAGACCCACTTTGCACCTCATCATCGGGGCAGCGGGTTCCATCAGCATGTGATCAAGTTTGCTCCAGCCGCACAGCCGCACTCCTGGATGCAGGCAGGCAGCTTTATGGCGGTTTTCCTGCAGCTGATTTTAATTGCAGCCGGCTTCCTTTTATGGAAAACGGCCAAAAGTGGAGGGCTGAAGAAATGGACGGGCATACTCCTCGCCTCACTGGGATTATTCCTGCTCCTTCCTAAGCTTGTGTTCATTCCAGTGGCACTTATTGGACTGTACATGATCTATAAAATCCGCAGCAATGAGGAGACAGCCGCTTTTTCATATGATTGGACAAGCTCCGGCATTCAGGGAAACAGAGACTTCCTGGATGAGTGGGAACAGAAAACGAAAATGGAGGAATAGGAGAAATGGGCGTATTTAAAAGAATGAAGCGCATCGTCACAGCTGACCTGCATGATGCGGTTGATAAAATGGAGAATCCAATAAGACTTCTGAAGCAGTATATAAGGGAAGTGGAGGAGCAGCTGGAAAAAGGAAAGAAGGCGATGGCCCAGCAGTATGCTGTTGGACAGAAATATTCATTGCTGATTGCGTCGGAGCAGGAAACGGCAGAGAAGCGCAAAAGACAGGCGGAGCTGGCTGTATCCAGAGGTGATGAGGATATTGCAAGGCTGGCCTTGCAGGAGAAGATCGTCAGCGAACGGAAGCTCTCGGTCTATGTCCAGCAATATGAAATCATCCATGAAAAAACCGATGAACTGGCAGGGCAGCTTGAATCACTCCACCAGCAATATGAAGAGCTTAAGCTGAAGAAAAATGAGCTGTCAGCCCGCTATCAGGCAGCGGCGGCCATCAGAAGCATCCAGGAAAGCACGGTTTCCTTCAACGCGGATCAGGCCCTCAGCGGATTTGCCAGAATGGAGGAAAAGGTGCTTGAACAGGAAGCTCATATAAAGGCAGGGCGGCTGCTTCCTGCCAATGCCTATAAACCGTCTGTCAGCCCCCATTTGGCAGATGAAGTGGAGCTTGAACTGGATAAACTGAAGACAAAGGAATAATTCACGGCAAGGGACTCCGGTTCCTTGCTTTTTCAAATTTTGGAATATGTCCTTGATGATTTCATCATACTAAGGCTTATCTATGATTATGGGAGGTTAAGCTTTGATGAACAGGGAGCCAGTAAAGATTGACGCAATCATTAATGGAGAGAAAGCACCTACTGAGAAAAATTTTCCCCGTGAAAATCCTGCCCATCCGGAGGAAATCGCTGGATATGCACCGGTCAATACCAAAGAGGAAGCCATCAGGGCGATAGATGCAGCTTATGATGCATTCAGCGGGTGGAAAGTCAGCAAGGTGGAAGACCGGGTCGAACGTATGGAGCGCGCCATCCGGAAAATTAAAGATGCCACCCCTGAAATTGCGGAGCTGCTGTCGCGGGAGCATGGCAAGGCACTGTGGGATTCGAAAGGGGAAATTGCCGTTTCCCTGATGTGGATGGAATTTGCCTGCCAGAATGTAAAAGAGGTAACAGAACCGCAGGTAAAGGAGCATGACAACGGAAGAACTCTTATTACCTATGATCCCATTGGGGTGGTGTCAGCCATCACGCCATGGAATTATCCAATATCACTATCAACGATTAAAATAGCTCCTGCGCTCCTGACCGGAAATACGATGGTGCTGAAGCCAAGCCCGTTTGCGCCCCTTGCTGTCAGCCGGGTGGTGGAGATCATTGCTTCCGAATTCCCGCCGGGAGTCCTTAATCTTGTTCATGGGGAGGCAGATGTAGGGGTCGAGCTTACATCCAATCCGAAGGTAGCGAAAATCGCATTTACAGGCGGAACTAAAACCGCTAAGAGCATTATGAAGGCTGCCTCCGAAACGATCAAGAAAATGACGCTTGAGCTTGGCGGAAATGATGCTGCCATCGTGCTGCCAAGTTTTGATGTAAACGATAAAAAAGCAATGCGCCGCATGGTCATCTCCAACTTCCTGACGTCAGGCCAGATCTGCATGATTGCCAAAAGAGTGTATGTACATCAATCCATTTATAAAGACTTTGTGGAGAAATACAGGGAAGCAGCGGACAATTGGATCCGGGTCGGCGATCCGTTCAATCCTGAAGTAACCGTCGGACCGGTCAATAATCAAGGCCAGGTCAAATATGTAAAAAGCCTGGTTGAGGATGCAAAAAGCAAAGGGGCAGAAGTCATCCAGCTTGGCAAAATCCTCGATCAGGACCTTATGGATAACGGGTACTTCCTGCAGCCTACATTAGTACTTGGTGCAGATCCGCATGATCCGATCGTTGTGGAAGAGCAATTCGGGCCGACTGTCCCGATCATTCCTTACGATGATGAAGAACAGGTGATTCAGCTTCATAATGAAAGCATCTATGGACTGACAAGCTCTGTCTGGGGAGACGAAGAAGAAGCGATCAAGGTTGCACGCAGGATTGAGGCCGGCACCACAATGATTAATACAGCCGCCGTACAGGGTCTGGATGTCCGCTTTCCTTTCGGGGGCGTAAAGCAGTCCGGGGTTGGACGCGAATACGGCAAAGAAGGGCTGAAATCCTATCTCGAAGTGCATGTTATCAATATTCCGAAGACATTGGAGCTGCCATATATTCCTGAATAATGAGCGGAAAAAACGGAGGCTGCTGAAGAGGCAGCCTTCGTTTTTTTATGGGTTTACATAGTGAAAGCAGCGAATGTATAATTATGGAAATATATAATAGGATTATGCTTGCGACTGATAAAAACTTAGAAAGGCGGTGTGGAGTATCGTTGAGGGGTATGACGGGGCAGTAAGCAAGGGATCCAAGAAGTACTTATAGAAGAAGATATACTCAACCTGGCTGAACGGGAATGTATATATGGAGGCCAAAGACTGAATAAATGGGCTGAAAGAGGCTCTTTGTTTTTAGAAAGGGTGAAGGCCATGAAAAAGGAGTGTACAAATGACAGCAGCAAACAAAGTAAATCATGCTAAAATCTCTTCCAGATTGATAGAGCAAAAAGAAACGGCTGGCAGCCTGGCCATTATTTTGCCGGGAGCAGGGTATACGGCACAGGCTCCGCTGCTTCATTTCTGTACAGGGTTATTTTACTCGAAGGGCTATGATGTCCTTCATCTTAACTACAGCTTTAATCGTGAAGAGCAGGCGGTCTTATCCGGGGAAGGACTGGCTGAAGCTGTCCGGCTTGTGATTGATGACGCATTGAAAAATAAAGGGTATAAGCAGTATTTCATTGTTGCTAAATCGATAGGAACCATGGCGCTGCCTTATCTGTTGAAGGATCAAAGCTTTCAGGATGCGAAAGCAGTATGGATGACCCCTTTGCTTCAAAAAGAGTTCGTATTAAATAGCATGGGTGATGACACCCATAAGGGGCTTTGTATTATTGGAGATCAGGATCCATTTTTCACTTGGGAACGCATTGAAAGAATTAAAGAGAATCCCAATCTTTCAATTAAAGTGGTGGAAGGGGGCGATCACAGCCTGGAACTTAGCGGTGATCCTATCCAATCTATTGATCTGTTAAAGGACATTATTTCTGAAGTTAATCAATTTTGAATGCCTTAAAAAGCTCAAAATAAACTTATGCTAAATAAAGAGCCTGCAGAGGTTCTTTTTATTTTGCTTAAAAAGCGGATAGGGAAATGTAAAACATGTTTGACATGTAAAATACTGTCATGTTATTCTATAAATGTAAAACATATTTGACAAAAATACGGCAGAGTGGTGTGAATGGAAAATCAAATCAAAGATGTGAGAAAAAGCAGCGGCCTTTCCCAGGAAGAGCTGGCTAAAGCATGCGGCGTTTCGCGACAGACGATTAATGCAATCGAGAACAACAAATATGATCCCAGCCTTGCTCTTGCCTTTCAGCTGGCAGAGTCCCTTGGCATGACAGTGGATCAGCTATTCCATTTTAGGAGCAGGGGGAATGAAAGATGAAAGGAAAAGAAATAGCAGCACTGGTGTTTCTGATAGCGGCAACACTTTATTTTGGGGGAACCTTCATCAGCTATATTAAAATCGAGGATGCCTCCATAGGGTCAGCCGAGCTCCTCGTAATCATTGCCCTGATGACCGGCTGGGTCCAGTTCATCACCTGGGGGGCGAGGAAGGAAGTCCAGAAGGATGAGATGGGCAGGCAGATCATCAAGGACAGTGCCAGAGTCAGCTATTATGTTGTATTAGCTGCACTTCTGCTGTTATGGATCATTGACTTCTTCCTTGTCAGCAAGGGGGAGAATTACACCCTGTTCATCGCTTTGTGCATCGCCTACATTACGTATCCGGTCATCCAGTATGTACTTGTTAAGAGATATGCGGATTAATTCCAATCCAAAACCACAGCTGCTGCTGTGGTTTTTATTGTTGAGCAGAAACATTGCTGTTTTTTAATAGGTTTTATAAAATTAAATTGCACACAATTAATAAACAGGAGTGATTCACATGACAAAACCATTATTCACATCATCAGTAACAGCAATTGGCGGACGGGAAGGCCGGGTTTCCTCTGCAGAAGGGAATTTGGCTTTGGATGTAGCAATGCCAGGAACCCCAAGGAAAAAGGAAGTACCTGAAGCAACGAATCCTGAGCAGCTGTTTGCGGCAGGGTATGCAGCCTGCTTTGACAGTGCGCTGCAGATGGTTGCAAGGAAAGAAAGGGTTTCTTTTCAATCGGAAGTGACTGCAAATGTCAGCCTTTTAAAAGACGAAAGCGATCAAGGCTTTAAGCTGGGGGTTGTTCTGCAGGTAAAAGGAACAGGCATCGAGGATAGCCTTCTGAATGAACTGGTTGAGAAAGCCCACGGTGTTTGCCCATATTCAAAAGCTGTGAATGGGAATATTGAGGTTCAGCTTGAAATCGTACAGTAAAGTAAAAAAGGATGCCCGCTTGGCTGGGCATCCTTTCTTATTGCTCATTTTTATAATGAAGAACCTGCAATAGCTGCAGAAGGGAGGTTTTCAGCGAGTTGTATTCCTCTTCGCTTGCGCCGCTCATTTCGAAAATTTTTGCAGGGATGGATTCTGCCTGTCCCTGAAGAGATACTCCTTTTTCTGTCAGTGTCACAAATACAGACCGCTGATCCTCAGCAGATCTCTTCCTGCTCAAGAGGCCCTGCTGCTCCATTCTCTTCAGCATGGGTGTAAGGGTGCCGGAATCGAGGTAGAGAAGCTCCCCCAGTTTTTTTACGGTCAGGCTTTTCTTTTCCCAAAGAAGGAGAAGGACAAGATATTGAGGATAGGTGACTTCAAGCTTATCTAAAAGTGGCTTATACTGCTTGGTCATTTCTCTTGAAGCAGCATAAAGAAGGAAGCAAAGCTGATTTTCGAGCTTTAAATGGCTGTACTCGTTTGTCATTTTTTCACCGCTTATCGTTATAGTCTGTATGTATACTATAACCTCCGCACTGCATTTAATAAACTAAACTGCAT
>NZ_JAIVAP010000022.1 GCF_020171945.1 Bacillus infantis
TAAAAGTTGACCACCCTCTTGTTATTTCGAGTACGTCTCTTTGAGACGATAGCTTTCTCCATTCATAGGGATGATATGGGCCTTGTGGGTAACTCGATCCAACAAGGCGGCGGTCATCTGTTCATCGTGAAATACTTCGGTCCACCTTCCGAACTCTCGGTTGCTGGTGATGATCATGCTTCCCCTCTCATATCGAGCAGAAAAGAATTGAAACATTAACTCTGCTGCACGTTGGTGATAGGGGATATAGCCCAGTTCATCAATAATCACAACATCTGCAGTCAGCCATTGCTTTTCCAGCTGGAGAAGTTTTTTCTCATCCTGGGCTTCCATCAACTCATTGGCTAGTCGGGCACCTGTGTAGTACTTCACTTTATGCCCCTGATTAATAGCTTCCTGGCCCAAGGCAATGGATAAATGTGTTTTCCCGGTACCTGAATTTCCGATGAATAAAATATTTCTCCTCTGTCTAATGTAATCTCCTTGGAATATATCCAGTATACGTCTTTTAGGGACATGGGGAGCCTCCTCAAATCGGAAAGAGAGGAGGTCCTTATGAACCGGAAATTGTGCTTTATTCCGGGCAGATTCTATTTTTTTCGCTTCCCTCTCAGCGACCTCAATTGATAAGAGGTGGTAGAGGAATTCTTCATACGTAATCTGCTGCTCAGTCGCTTCCCGAAGGTATGCATCAAGCTGCGCACGAACAGTCGGGAGGCGGAGCCTTTTTAGATACTCGTCCATTTGATATCGATGTGAGTTCAATGCATGTATCTCCCTTTCTGTAATAGTCCATCATACGAACTGAAAACGGGCGGTTTTACCGAAACAACTGGCCCGTTTTGATAATCGATGGGGGCCGGCCTTCCCATTTCCGGCTGAGTAAGTAAATAAATGAAATGCCTCGCATGTTCTGCTGTATATAATTGTTCGTGAAGACAGTTTTCCACCGCCAGGCCAATCGCTTCTTTTGAAAACTCCCGATGGAGTTTAAGTAATTTGATAAACTCTTTCCCATGTCCATATTTTGAAAGTGTCCGATTGTAGAATTCCTGATAGCTGACGGGCAGATCAGCCTTTCGCAGAGGCCGTGCATGTTGTATTGACCTCGGCTTTCTCTCCAGTTCATCAAGATAATGGTCCACCTCAAAAATTTCTTCGGAATGGTCGTAGGAACGCTCATGATTGGCAACACAGACATCATCCAGCCAAATTTCAACTCTCTCTACATATGCCAATACCTCTGCGTCTTTCCTTCCCGAGTACCTTGTCGGTACGGAGTAATAATTTGTGTCAAAGTTCACAAGGGATAGGCTGTTGATCGTTGCTTTTATTTTCCTTGCGCAACGGTGGGTCCCTAGGATTGGCAATAGTGCTTCTTTCTCCTGAACAAAACGCTCCCCCACTTTTTCTTTTGTCCTTGGCACAGAGGAATTGTCGTATTGATCGCATTTTTCCTTAAGGTATTGATTTAGTTCCTCCAGGCTGCCCACTTGCGGGACAGGGACCAAGAACTGAGACCTGGCTGTTTGGACCAATTTCTCCACCTGGCCTTTTTCATTTCCCTTGGCAGGAGCACAGTACTGGGAGTCAAACAGATAGTGAGAACGGAATTGAGTGAACGCCTCCTGTTCTTCACGCTTTGTTCCCTCAAGGACCTTCTTAACAGCTGTCTTCATATTGTCGTACACTATTGTCTTCGGGACACCTCCAAAATAATCAAATGCATCGGCATGGCCTTGAAACAAAGCTTCTTGCCTTTGATGGCGAAAGACTTTAATAAAGATTTTCCGGCTGAACAAAAGCCTCATACAGAAAAGCATTACTTTCATTTCAATCCCGTTCAAAAGGATGAAGACTTCGCCCCAATCAAACTGGGCAAACTCTCCGGGATCAAATTCCAACGGAATGGAGGACGCAGGGGGATTATGTTGCTGCTTATACTGGCGTACGAATCGGCGGATAGTAGATTCTCCACCCTTAAAGCCGTATTCATCTACCAAGCGCCTGTGGATCTGCGCAGCACTGTGGCGCTGTTTTCTAGGGGCATGTTCATCCTCTTCCAACCAACGGAGGATGAGTGGTTTGACCGGATCAATCACAGGATTAACCACTGGCTGGTTTCGTTGATACTTTGGAATTTCCGTTTGTTGCAGTGCTTTTCTAATTGTCTACCTAGATAAATTAAGATCTTTTGCTAATTGCCGGATTGAACGCCCTTCTTTAAAATGCAGTTTTCTGATAAGCTCAATATTAGCCATCTTTAACATCCTTTTTCCTCCCAAATCATACAGTTCTCGACAAACTAATGATAAGGGATGGGTGTTAAGGGTGGTCAACTTTTTAGTTAGCGAAAACCGCTAAAGTGGTCAACTTTTATTTTAGCGTTTACATTCCCCCTGACCCTTGCAGCTCCTAATCAATAACGCCCGTTTTTGATAAAATTTTAATAATTTTGGAGTTATACCAAAGAAGTAATCGCCACTTCTACACAATATATAGTGGTGTCGAAAAGTCTCTCATCACAACATGTTGATATAATGATAAATAGATTGATATAATTAGAATTATCTCGAAAGGAGGAATTCACCACTCGGAAAAAACTTTATGAAGGGAGGGGTCAATATGCAAAGAGGAATTAGCAAAGCAAGGATCAATAGCAAAATTCGAATTAGGGGTCCCGGTAGCAAAACGCGGAAAACATACGCTAAGCAAATTTCTACATGAAGAAACCCGAGGTTTCCTACGCTAAGAGAATTTGGTTTTATTGGATAGAGTCAGGGAACTGCGGATTTACAATTTTAAGACTTTTGATGCAAATCTTATGAGATGCTTTGAAAGTTATTTTTATCGGAATGTAACTTTGTATCAATAGATGAGGACATTGCAGCCATTTATCTACCTATTTCTTTTCATGTTTTATAAATCAACATACGAAACTAGACTTTGTTAGATTGAATTAAAGACAGGATCATTAAGACATGAATAATAATAAAAAAACCCTTGAACCTTACGTTACGTAATGATTTATACTTAAGAAATAATAACTTACGTAAGGAATGATTTGGAATGAAAAATCAAATAATAAAAACCCTGATCTTCAACAAACAAGTACGTCTTTACCTCATTAACAATAGTGAATTAATAAATGAAATACTTAACATTAATGCTAATTCAAGTAAAGTGATTAAAATGGCTGTAGCTAATTCACTGTCTGTCATAAGTTTACTATCTGCAACACTAAAAGGGGAACAACGTTTAAGTGTTACTCTCACCTTGAGCAATCCCAAAAGTAAAATTCACGCCGATACTGATGCTTATGGCAACATAAAGGGTTATGCAAATGAATTTTTGCTTTCACAAGACCAAGACAAATACTCAACAGTTAAAGAGCTTATTGGACTAAAAGGATCAATAAGAATGATAAAAGGCGTGAATATGAACCAATTTACAGGGATAACAAGTATGCCATATCAGGATATAGACAAAGACTTTTCTTACTACTTTAAGCAAAGCGACCAAACTGATACTTTGATTAAAACTAATATTAACTTGAGAGAAAATAATGAAATTAAATATAGTTACGGTATATATGCACAACTACTCCCACAATCCTCTAAGAATCTTTTGGAGCTTGTCGAAGAGAATTTTAAATGTTTGCAGCCTATTTTAGAAAATCTTAGCCTTTCAACAGAAGAAGAAATTATTAACACACTGAATCAATATTTTGGGGAAGCAGAGATCATCGGTCATAGCGCTACTCAATTTTTCTGTGGGTGTTCAAAAGATATGTTTTTCGGCTTATTGCATTCAATAGATAAGTTAGAATTAAAAGAGTATGTTCAGTCTGGCACACCAATAATATCAACATGTCAAATTTGCGGTAGAAACTACATATTCAATACGGAAGAAATTAAGCCCTATTTGGAGGAGTCTAATGGATAAGTACTGGAAGGTTGGAGAAATTGCTGAAATCACAGGATTATCTATTAGGACTTTAAGATATTATGACCAAATTAAACTATTAAGCCCTTCCGAATATACAAAATCAGGACACCGCAGATACTCTCATGAAGATATACAAAGGCTGGTTGAAATACTTTCTTTAAAACAAATGGGGTTTTCTTTGGATGATATTAAAGGTTTAAAAGAAAAGGATAATAATTCAACTATACTAAATACTCTTGGTAACCAAATTGAGAGCATA
This sequence comes from Bacillus infantis, assembly GCF_020171945.1. GTDB lineage: Bacteria > Bacillota > Bacilli > Bacillales > Cytobacillaceae > Bacillus_AB > Bacillus_AB infantis_A. Next base: position 4,208 of record NZ_JAIVAP010000022.1, read on the forward strand.
AAATCAGATATTGAAATCCAACAACAACTCTTAAAGCAATTAGAGAGTGTACATGATGAATTTACTAACTCTAATAAAGACTTTGTTTCATTACAGAACTTAACAGCACTATTTGAACTCATGAAAGTAAGCCAGTCCAATTATTTTAGTCAGAATCAAATAGACATGATGAGAAATCATTATCATTCTATTGATGAAAAGACACTTCGAAATAAAGAAAAAGAGTTTACTCTTATTTTAAATAAATTGAGAATAAAAAAAGAAAGTGGAGCGTCCGTTTCTAATTCTGAAGTTCAGAGTTTAGCAAGAAGGTGGCAACAGATAATTTATTCAATTTCTCCTAATAATATTGAATTTCAAAAAAACGCAGAACGTTATTACGCCGAAAACCCAGATATTGCTTCAAGGGTTGGCGTTGAGCCTTCTTTATATAAGTATATCCAAGATGCTTTATTAGACTCATAAAAACACTTTTAAAAGGTAGTGTTTCTCTACTTCTTATAAAACTAAGGAGGATGTGGTTTAATAAATAATTCTAAAAAAGTTGATTCCTGAACGTAAAGGATTCGACTTTTTCATACTGAAATTTTCTTAATGTTGTAAATCCGCATTTTTCTTATTGAACCCCTAAATTAGATAATTCATCAATAATGAACCGAAATCTTTTGATTTTATAAAAAACGAATTCGGTTTTTTATTTATGCTAAAGGCTAAGCCCATTTTTTATTTGACATTAACGTTGCGTAATACCTTAACCTTGTAATGTGGAGGTGAATTACGCTGCTTACAACTGGGGAAGTTTATAAAATAACTGGACTTACTGAACGCTCTATACGATACTATTCTAATTTAAATTTGTTGAAAGCTAATAAGAATGACAATGGTCAATTGGTTTTATTCAAGTCCGATTTAGAAAAAATTGTGCAAATCCTCGCTGCAAAAATAACAGGTTATAAACTTAAAGATTTAATAGATCGACAACCTTCATTAAAACATCTAGTCCAAAGCTTGCCTCAAAAGCTTCAAAAGTGCTTCAAAATAAGAGCTCAAGCAAAATAGCAAAAAGCTTGGCTGGATCTGTGTTAGCTCAATCTAGAACTAAGGTTAAATAGAAAATCCAATAAATAAGGAAAATCACCTCTTAATTAAGGGGTGATTTTTTATTGCTTTAATTCTCCACATTATTGTTATAAATCTAAAGTACGGTCTATACTAGTTACTTAAATTTTAGAGACATAAACTAATGTCCTGATGAATATAATGGTACGTAAGGAACTATAAGATAATAATAGAATAAATTTCAAAAAAAACCCTCAAGCTATTGACCTAGCAAAATAAATTTGGTATATTTTGAGACGATAGGCAAAAAATACGTTCTTTTTTTTCGACTAGGAGCCAAAGGTAAAAAAAATAAGCCTTAAGGCTTTTTTCTTGCTGCCGTCCTCCAGGGTACGTAAATCCCTGTTTCCATAGATCTGGCTTAGAATTGACGGTTCGAAGCCAAAAAATAATGAAAGGAAGCTGATGTTAAAATGCAGTACCTAAAGTTTATGTCCCTTCAGCAAAAATGGTGGAAGGGAGGAAGCTTAAATGAAGAAGAAAGTTTTTAATTTCATATTCACTACAGCCGTAGCAAACACCGTCTGGCATTTCATAGATGTATATGGCACAGAGTACACTTGGGACATGCCAGCATCATTATTGACTAACATTTTCTTCGGCTATTGGGGTACACAAGTGGTTATATTGTTGGTAGCAATATACCTCTTGTACTTCCTATTTGTTACAGTAGACAAATGGCACCAAAACAAACTGGACAAGGCCGTTGAAAAGGCGCTACAAAAACACTTATAAATATAGTCTATTCCTGAACCGGTCGCACGGTTCGGGAATACTTTTTTAAATTTTATTCAGGTTAGTTACTAACTAGTACGATGATATCACAATATATTAGCTAAATTCAACAATAAACATTAAAAAACAACGAAAAGTATAGTATATAGGAGTAAAAATAAAATTAACAATTAAAATTTAATTATTAATTAGAACTAAAATTAACAATACCTTAAATATCCTTTTGCGCCATTTTTTAAACACATAATACCTTTTTATTAAGATAAACAACGAAAACAACTTTTATACAATATTAATGAAAAACTCTAAGAAATTATTTATTATTAACAAACAAGGTTACTCTTTCTTAGACAAAATGGCTAATAAACAAATAAATATTTCCAAAGTCTCCCCTTAAGATATCTCACTTTATCCCTCTCATGCCAAAACCTCACTAATTACAACATGTATGGAGAGGGCTACAATAAGTTGGGGTGATCCATTTGTATATTTCTCCTATGCTGCTACACAAATCAAATGCAGCCTTTTCCGATTCTAATTTCCTAACAGAACTTAAGCTCGATGGCATAAGACTAACCCTTTCTAAATTTGATGGAAAGGTAAAATTATATACTCGTCACAAAAACGAAGTGACAGCAAAATTCAAAGAATTAATTACAATAGATATTCCGGACGGAACAATGCTGGACGGTGAAATCATTGTAACGGATCAGGATGGAAAACCAGACTTTGAAGCAATGATGGAACGCTTTATGTCCTCAAAGTCTGGCCATCCAATTCAATACTGTGTTTTCGACCTCCTATACTACAAGGGCGAAAACACGATGCTTAAGCCTTTATATGAACGAAAAGCATTGTTGGAGGGCATCCTCCCAACGGACGATAAAATCGTTTATGTACAGCATTTAGAAGGGCACGGCCAACAATATTTTGACTTGATCAAAGAACAAGAGCTTGAGGGCATTGTTCTAAAAAAGATGGATTCCATATATAGCCCTGGAACTCGTTCCGATCAATGGCTCAAAGTGATCAACTATCAATACACGAACATATGGGTCACAGGCCTAAGAAAGAATAAATTTGGTGTGCTGCTATCTTTTGAAGATGGTTCGCCAGCCGGCATAATGGAGTTTATGAAGCCAGCAGATCGGAAGAGGTTGTATGAGGAATACCGGAGATATGTCCGTACAGAAACTGAAGATTTTATATATCTAGACCCTAAATTAAAAGGTATCGTTAAATACCGTAATCTAACCAAAAAAGGATATTTGCGCATCCCTTCATTTGAACAATGGATAGCCAAGAGCCCCTGTTAATTCAGGGCGCTTTTTATTTTTCTCAAGAAAAAAGAACCGCCTTAAAGCGGTCTTGTTACTAAGAATGCACAACCTCTTTTTTTAGCTCTTTCATCAATTCTTCGATTCCATCGGGGCTTAATACAATGTTTCCAAATCGTTTATTTTTGTCGGTGACTTTTCCTGTTATGGCACAAGCCATTTCATCTTTAAATTTCTGTAGAATGATCAGATCATCTTCAACAAAAATCTCAACAGGATCCCTTTCCTTTATATCCAAGGCTCTACGAAGCTCTTTTGGAATCACAATCCGGCCAAGGTCATCCGTTCTCCTAACAACACCTGTACTTTTCATACTTCAACCATCCTCGCTCTTATTTTATCTTCCCAGTACTTCAAATACGTCTAACACGACCATTAAAAGTATTCTTCCAATAATCATTTGTCATATCAGCAATTGCCACTCCTGTAGAATCTTGAGCCCCTATAAACTTCCCATTACCGACATAAATACCAACATGTCCATCCGTTTTATAAGTATCAAAGAATACTAGGTCACCAGGCTTCATTTCATTCGGAGAAACAGGTTTCCCTAGATGTTTTAAAGTTTCAGTGCTGGTGGAAGATAACGGACCTAAGTTGACACCTACTTGAGTAAACGCCCAATGGACGAAGCTAGAACAATCAAAGCGTCCTCTTAATATGTCATTTTGATTCCTTCCCCCACCAAAGACATATACTGAGTTTCCTATCCACTTACGGCCAACGTCCGCGACTTCTACACCACTAAGCCCTTCTGTACCACCAATTGCAATATATCCCTTTACATAAGAATCGGCAAAGCCCAACACTTCTTCTACATACCAATCTGCATGATTATAAGCAAAGACTGCTTCCCGAATACGCCCTTCGGCTGCACCGTTTGCAGCTAAATATTTTGCTGCGGCAAATATAGCATCTTCTAGATCATTGGGATCTGCTTTTCCGTCTCCGTCACCGTCAACACCATAGCCCCCATACTTCGCAATTACAGAAGGGTTGGTTAATTCAGACTGAGGTATATTTCCTCTTCCTAATCCACCACAAGAAGGATGGCCCCAGCCAACCCATGTGCAAGGCATAAAGTAGAGTAAGCACCCGGCGCCTTCTTCATGTTTCCATGACAGGTTTCCAAGTACTCCTCCCCGAACCGTACGTACACCTCTCGACGTATACGGCTCTCCATTTATCAATCCAGCTTCCCGTTGTGCAGGTCCAGGTGGCATTTTACGCACAGAGCCATGGTTTTGCGATTTCTTTCAATCATTCGCTTCTCCCACCTTTTCTTGCCTTTCAGGTCTTTTAGCTTTCTTACATGATGGATTTCTAGGGGCACATTTTCGGCACCACACCATTCACATTTTTCTGCTAAAAGTCGTTTGACTAAACTCGTACTGTTATAAATGATGTTTCTTTCCGCAGGAATAGAGTCAATGTTATTTGACTTATAGACTTGGTTGTTCTTCTTGAACCCGTCTTTGTAGAAGTACGAAACTCTTTTTCCGCTGATTGTATCGTATCGCACTCCAAAATGACCATTTATACTAAATTTGCTGATGATCTTTTTTACGCTGGATTTGTATTTATTGGCGAATGTTTTATACATGCTGTACTCCATAATGTGTTTAAAGCTATCCAATTTGTAAACATTGTTCGCCAATTGGTAATAGTTATACAAACCTCTAATCTCTGCGTTGTAGACCGTCAAAATTTCTAAATCATCATTTTGAATAAGGTGGGAACGATGTGTCGATTTCCATTGTTTTGTTTTTGGGTCGATTTTCAATGCTCTGTACTCGATCAGCTTATTTCTCCAAACTTCGTGAGGCATAAGCAGTTCACAGCTCATTGTTCGGGTACGCTGTTTGTGACCACTGGCTGTATGTTTTGCCGTTTTATTATCATGACTGATTTTCACATCATACCCGAGAAAACGTGCTCGGTCCTTTGAATGTGTAATCAACGTTTTTTCTTGAGATAGTTCAATTTTTAATTCGTTCTCAAGAAAATTTGTCAAGTCACGTTTTATGATCTGGCAATCCTCTTTACTGCCAATGACTCCTATAAGAAAGTCGTCTGCGTATCTTGTGTATTGCAGCCGTTTGTAGCCATCGTCCATCGGATCTTTATAGGGTAACTCCATCATATGATTTTTAAGTGATTTCACATGAAGTCGTGCCGTTTCTTTTTCTTCCTCGTCCAATTCAGTCCATTTTTCTCCGTACTTCTTTTTAGCACGTGAGAGCCGCATTTCACGGGTTCTGTATTCACGTAATCTTTTTCTGGCTTTTCCTTTATCGAAACCCGCTTTGTACTTTTCGATAAACCGGTCAAGCTCGTTCAAATAGATGTTTGAAAGTATAGGACTGATGATTCCGCCCTGTGGTGTTCCACTGTATGTTTTATGGTATTGCCATTCCTCCATATAGCCTGCCTTGAGAAATTTCCAGATGAGGTTTATAAAGGCTTCATCCTCAATCTTTCTTTTCAAGATGGCAATGAGTGTATGGTGGTCAATATTGTCGAAAAAACCTTTAATATCTCCCTCAATAAACCATTTTGCCCCTGTAAAACGTTCTTTTACTTGTGTAAGGGCTGTGTGACAGCTTCTTGCCGGACGAAAACCGTGTGAGCGATCAGAAAAATTTGGCTCATAGATACTTTCCAGTATCATTCTGACGACTTCCTGTAATAACTTATCTTCAAATGATGGGATACCTAATGGGCGCTTTCCGCCGTTTTTCTTGGGAATATACACCCTTCTTGACGGTTTCGGCTGATAGCTGTAATCCTTCAGGCTTTCTATTAGGTTTTCAATGCGTTTTAGACTCATTCCATCAATGGTGATTTCATCGACACCTTTGGTCATATTGCCTTCTTTGCTGTACACCTTCGAGTAAGCAATAAGGTAAAATTCAGCGTTGTATAAGTTTCTATACAGTCTGCGGATTTTATAATCATCACGAGTAGTCTGTTTCGCCAGATTGTCTAACACCGTATTGGGACTTCTCATAGAGCCTCACGCTCCTTTCCAATGTTGTGTAAGACAAGATAAACTGCTCTCCTTCGCCATGTGACAGGCTTTCCCTGTCTCGGACTACTACGAGAGCTCCGTTACCATATTGGATATTCAGTACCTTTGTACATAGCCCTGTAGGGCGTTCCAACTTAGGTAATCACCATTTAGCACACATAAGAACAAGCGCATTGTAATGTCGGATGTGACGTTCGCCCTTTTCTTCTTATTGAAGACGGTCAGCCTTAGACCACTTCACAACTGACATGCAATTAATCAGTTGCGTAATCGGAAACGAACCTACAATTATTTCGTACCCTTTGGCTGTATAGCGTTTATAAATACCTTCCGCTATAGATGGGCCATTAATCCCCTCGGACTGTCATTCAGGCAGTTTAGCTTTCATCCTCGTTTACAATTTTTTTCGTCTTGCCATTCAGTCGTATCGTGGTATTTCGGTAACTTATGGCTTTCCCAGCATGCTACACTCCCCGATATTTGGTTTCCCTCACGGATAAGCTGGGTGACGACAGGTCGTTGTGGTCTAACCTGTTCCTTGCTAGTGGAAATTTCTTATGTGACCTTATGGTCGCACCTGCATATGACCAGTTGCACCTACTGGCGATATCATAGGCTGAATGGTTGAAAATCGGGTCTCTACACGATGATGGGCTGCAAGGAGATTCCACGGAACACCATATTTTTCTTGAGCAGCCATATAGATAGGAATGAATATAGCCGGGATTTCATTCAAACCAATTTCAGAAATATCTCCACCCCAAAATCCCCCGCCTTCAGGCTTCGATTCTTCCCCACTTGAAGCAACGATAAGTACCATTGCTAGGATTATACCCGCCACTAGGACCAAAACGGCGGCTCCCCCTAATATGACTGGCCAACCTAATTTTAAAGTTGCTGCTGTACCAACTTTCTGCGCCGCCTTCTTAGCAACTTTTTTTCCAGCTTGTTTTGCAGCTGCCTTCCCTGCAGCACTTGCAGCATTTTTAAAGGCAGAACTCCCGTCAGTTTCATAGTTGTCATTTGGATCATTAGTTTGGGACATTCACTCTCACATCCTCTACTTTCCATTCTCCATTGACCTGACGGACACCAAGCAAATACCAATCTTCTATATTTGTACTTGTGCCATCCGTTGCTTCTGCGCTTCCCTTTACAATGACGTTCCAGCGCACAACTGAACTGCTGGAATTAACAACAGGCGTAACCTTTGTTTCAGTGACTGTTAAATAGGACCGGTCTAAAGGCTCCCTTCTCATATTTGTTTTCATTTTTTTATATAAAGCTTCCGTCATATAAGGCTTTGCATCTTCTAAATATTTCATCGGATCATCTGCATTATAGGCATGGAATGCTTTTACAAAAGCAACTCCGACTTCTTGCGTCTTGGCCAATTCCTCTTGGGAAAAATTTTCATTTTGATCATACTCATTCTTATCCATCGCGGTCGTATCTACAGTTTTACTTGAAGTGACGGAATCGACGTTCTTTGCCGATTCCACGCTACCTCGAGATTCACTTTTCTCTGCTCCGGCTTCTTCTGTACCTAAGCTGCGGAATATAAAAGTTGCGGTAAAACCGATAACAAGAAACACTGCAAGGATGAAGCAAAACAGTTTGATCCGATCTGATTTACTGTTGTGAATATCCCAACCAAACATAAGATTCCTCCTTATTCCTCGTTTCGATTCTCCCTATTCCGATTAGCATTAATCTGTTGCTCAGCCTCCCAACGGGTTATCGGCCTATCATTTTGCCTGGCATTCTCTATTATCCGATTAACTACCTCCTCGCGGTTCTGACGAGTGGTTTCTTCATTTCTTTGAGTAACATTGTTTTCTGTCACTCTATTATTTCTTTCTGTAACTTCATTGGTGGTCCTGCTGTTATTTTCATTTGAAGAGTGACTTCTATTCACGGTTTCCTGGATATTTCTTTCTGAACTTTCATTCGATGCTCGATTTCTGTTTACTGTCTCCTGAATTGTTCTTTCCAAATTTTCATTGGATGCCTGGTTTCTGTTCACTGTTTCCTGTACATTTCTCTCTGAATTTTGGTTATTGGCGACATTGCGGTTAATGGTATCTTGCGAGGTTCTTTGTTCCGTTGTATTCTCGAATCCCCTGCGCTCTGTAAGCTGATTTTCTTGTCGCTGATTTAATTTATCTTGGTGAGAGTGCTGATTTAATAGATTAACATTACGGTCAGACTGCTGACGTTCAACAAGGTCGGCATCCTGGAAGTTTGGACGCTCCGTAGATGCTGCTGATTCACGTTGTGCATCCCTTAATGACTGACGATCGACCAAAGGAGCATTTGATACGTTATCGGTCCCTAAACGGCGTCGGCGTAAATCATCAATGTTCGTCACATTGGTATTACCTGATTCCCTTTGACTTTCCGGAGTACCCGAACCGTTTTGCCGTTCCATAAGATTATTGCTGTTAGTGGCATTTTCTATATTTGCGCGATTATGCAGTTGATTCTTATATCCTTCTTGTCCTTCCTGAAATTCTGAACCTCCCCGATCCATCAGCACAGCTGCTCCTGCAGCTGAAGCTAAATTCTCCTTGATTTGACCTTGCTGACCTTGGCGATTCGCAAGCCCCGTATTCCCTCGGGTTTTAGACCCTTTATTTCGATTTAACAACGGTCGATTGTGTACCCGTCCATTTTTCCCATCAATTTGACGCATTGTGTTCCGGGCCTGACTATATTTTTGCTTATAGCTTTGAAGGGTCTGGCCAGTGCTACTTTGAACATTATTTGCAGCCGTGGATACCATACTAAACAGATCTTTTCGCTTTGCCCAAATACCTACAAAACATATAATTTGAAGAATCATCATCCCTAAGTAACCTAAATCTGACGATTCTGTCGCACGATAAAGAATGGCGGAAATCCCAAACAAGATAGTGAGAAGTAAGGCAATGGCTATTTTCATCAACTGCGCATGAAGTAATTTCATTGCCCAATCTACGGCAGTCTGTTGCCAACGCGGCACAAGGGCCATCAAAAGTGGGACCGGCGCAAAAAGCGCTAGTGCCAAGAAAATAAGCTGAAACAAGATGATGGAGCCTGAAATCATTAAAAGAAAAATCCCGATAATGCTATTTCCGATGAACAACAAAGGGACAAAGGCTGCACGCTGTGTGATCCCGTCAATAGCCATCATTGCATTATCCTTCTCATTTACCTCTACTTCGGCTTTTTCTTGTCTTTCTTGAGCTCCTAAAATGGGATCAACAGCTAATAGGTCATTTACTCTGCCTTCATCAACCTCAGCAGTACCGTATTGCATTAGCAAATACGGTTTTTTAACCATCAGATCAAACATTTGATTGCGGATTGTAGCAATCCCTTCTTCTGCAGTATAGGAAGCTCCTGGATTAACGATGCTTGCAGATACGCCTAGAATGTCACTTTGAAGATTACTCGACCATTCATTCAGACCGCCTAAGAACTTGCCCGCATTTGAGAAGAAACCTAAAGAAAAAACGAAGATAATTAACGCGGATATTAAACCGCCCCAGGCACGGCTGCTTTCTCGCTTAACCATTCCAACATAAGTCGCCCATGTTCCCACTAGACATAGAACAAAGGTTACTAGCAACGGCCAAAGTCCATTTGCCATAAAACCGCTAGAGTTGAACCCTGCTATATTTTGGATAGCTGCGCCTATTTCATCAACAACATTTGACACAAAGTCTAATTCAAAAGCTTCTTGTACAATAACCATTGTAAAATTCGCTAACAGTACATTTAGCTGCCAAATGGCATTAATAATTTCCATCAACGCAATATAAATTTGTTTTCCAGCTCCGTCTGCCCAATTCCATGGCATCCAGTCACCTGAAGTATCAACATAGGTGTCTAGCTCGTAATGATGTTGCGGATATTCATTATAATCAAGCTCTACTTCCCCGATCGTACCTGTATCACGATCTTGAGGAACAAGGTTGTCTTGTAGGCTATCAGCTGACACAAGAATTTGCATTGAGGTTAAAAGCAAAGCAGTGATTATTACTAACCGAAAGAATTTTTTCATTGTTCATGCAACTCCCTGAGTACTTTCGGCTCCAAGTCAGCTACTAACTCATCAAAATTATAAACGTCTCCATACTGTGTTCTTTTCCATCCGTTATCTGTTTTGACGATTTCCATTCTTTCCGTTTTAGTGCTTTTTTCTTCGGGATGCTCGTAAACTATTTCATAGAAATAGCGTTCATCATTAGCTTTCCATTCTGTTAATCTATAATTCTCAACTACTACACTATTATCCGGTTCGTCTTCTGGGTCTAAGGCTGTTTGCTCTTTTTGAAGCAGTTGAACCATTTTACCCTGATCTTTTTGGATATGGGCATTAACCCATTCGACTGGAATATCAGATGATCCTTTACCCTTAGTTTCATTGTTACTGCAAGCTGCAGCAACAATAAAGACGATTGACAAAACAACGGGCAACCAAGCTTTCCTCATACAAACACCTCCGTCTCTGTCTCATCGTCCTCTTTTTCAAGAGCAATCTGCCCAGCATAATGACTCAACTTTTCTTCTTCCTGTTTTTCAGATGGTGGTCGTGTATCAAAGGCATCGAACAAGTCTGTGAATAATGCGTTAACAGATACGACCCCAACACGGCCCGTAATGTCCTGGAATAGACATTGCCCATTTTGAAGCTCCCTTAACGTGGAAGCATTATATTCAGTATGTTTCAGATTTAATAAGGAAAGAACATTTTCAATCTCTTTTGGATCTGTACTTCGGAATGCGAATTTCATGCCAATATTGTTTTTCATCTTTTCATCCAATAAGTCATTCGCATTTTGAGTAACAAAGTATATACCTGCATTCATCGAACGCCCTGCCCGGACCATTCGTGTAGCCAAATGGCTTCCTTGACTGGTATTTAAAACGGCCCATGCTTCATCCAACAGCACAACCTTGAAAACGCTGCGGTTTGAGTAAATGAATTTTAATGCGAAAGATGAAATAGGAAGCATCATGGCCACGGACAGCATTTCAGATAGACTGTACTTCTCCGGGTTAGTGTCTGGCGCAGGAAGCTCTAAGTTTTGTATCTGCAGTACATTTAATGCTGTCTCAAGACTGATGGCCGAATGGCGGTCCCCATCTCCGAAAAGCAGCTGTGCAAACGATAATTCGCTAAATGACCGAATATGCTCTCCTAGCTGTCTCGCTATTTCATCTTCACTGTTTAACAACTCGTTCATAACCTTTGTCAAAGAAGGCTTTTCAGCTTCTGCAACTGTCCGGACTGCATGTGTCAGTTTAGGGAATCTTTGAGAATCATCCAACCGCACACCTGTAAGGAATGTCAGAATATCCAATGCCAGTGTGATAGATTCTTTAATGTCCTCATGTATTGAGAAGGGGTCCAAACGCCCTTTATCTTCTAGCTTAGTAGATAGGGAAATGATGTTAACATGCCCCGATAAATCATAAAGGTCATCCCCCCAGTTACCACGCTCACCCTTAGGGTCAATTACTAATGCTTTACCGCCCGACAGAACAGACAGATACGTAATTAAGTTGGAGCTAAATGATTTCCCTCCTCCTAATGAACCTAAGAATGCAGCTGAAAGCGCATTAGTTTTTGTTCCTCTAATTCCTTGAGCCGCGCGGTTTGGCATAATATAAACAGGTTGATCGAGAATACCTGTTGTTCCAACAAAGAAACCTTCCCCATCCCCTAGCTGTTTAGTCGCTCCAAACATACCGCCTGAAACAGCTGCTGGCTCCATATAATGAATGTAATCTTTCACATATCGCTTGGCCCCAGGAAGAAATTCATTGAAGGCCAACCACTGATCCCCGTAGGGCTGCTCGACCTGAAACATCATATCTTGATAATGATCTTTAATCGTATCGCAACGGCGCTTAAGTTCATCTTCATCTTGAGCCGAAACAGAGAGAATAATTGATGTTTTAATAAGGGGCATTCTTGACTTCTGTAAGTGCGCCTCTAACTCATGAGCTTCCTGTCTCCCCTCAAGAACATTTAGCCCCGTATCATTCCCTGTCTCTCGCGCATGTCGATCTTGATCCTTTAACTCCTTTTGTTTGTTGCGAACGGCAGACAAAGCCTTTCGATTCTCTAAGGTCTCTGTACGGATGCTGATTTCTACAGGGAAATCTAGGCTCTGAATACTATAAATCCATTCCTCATTAGGAAACTCCATCTCATAAGGAACATTTGAAATGGTCAAAAATGCAACATGCCCTTCTTTTTCATCACCTTCATGAATTTGCTTTAAGATCAAACTGCGTTTAGGAGAATCGTCAACAAACCCTTCTGTCAACCGAAGCACATCATGATATAAGGGGCGACGTACCGTTATGTTTCCATCTTCAAACTCTTTATGATGGACAGTGTATGCCGGGCTCCAATTTTTAATAAGAGGCGCCTTTCCAATCCCTCGGTAGAAGTTACGCCTAATCAGCCACTGAATGGATTCTTCATTAACCGGCTCGGCTTTAAGGCGAGAATGGACCTTGTTATACACTCGGCGCTCTGCTTTTCTGTAACGATCAATCTCACCTTCTATAATATCTGGCGTATCAAGTCCAGATGCTGCATTGACACCACCAATAAATTCTTGCCAGGCTTCTTTTAAATCCTTCAGAAACGAATTTTTCTTTGTATTCTCAGGTTTTGGGAGTTTCACACCGATATAGAAACGGTACTCTGTCCCTTCCTTTCCGAGCAGCCGTTCTAATTGAATGGCTGCATCATCAGTATGTTTTTTAGCTGCTTCTTTTAATGGTCCAGATAATCTGCTTTTAAATCTCTCATGCTTTTCTTGAATGGATTGAAAATTCGGAACAACAAGCATATGTGTATCCATATTGATTTGCCAAAAGAAGGCTTTTATCTTAGTGAAAATATAGTCTTTTTCATCATCAGCAAGAAAATCATAATTATATCCAGCAAGCTGATAGTACGCCCAGCAAGATCCATCTTGAGCAAATACAAGGTTGTCTTCAAAGTATTTAACCGGAAATTCGATGTTCATCAGCTTCACCTTCCTTTTCGTGATAGCTTAACTCACGGTAACTTATAGGACTCGCATACTTGTAAGGCTTTTTGCTGCTGGTTATCTCTTTATAGCGATTACGGTAATGCGGATCTAAGTGGTATTGCGCCACCCGCAAAAAGAATCGGTGCGGCGCTTTACCATCAAGTAATTGTTTCGTGAAAAACCAGGAAAACAAGCCCGGCAAAAAGATGTACTCAATCAACCCTAAATCAATTAAACTTAGAGGGGGGATACGGTTTAGGCACCAAACTAAAATGAATCCTCCTGCAAAGAATCCTATCTGTCGATACGTGAGAGGTATCGGCAGAGGGATATCTTGAATCCCATACAATACTTTTTCTACTTTCCAGACACTGTTGTAAGTTCTTAGAATTTTAGGCTTCATAGATTACGCTCCAAAAACGGTTTCCCAGAGCTTACTCCCAAGATCTTTTACACTATCCGGCGTGAACACGAAAACCCCTACAACCATTGCAAATACAGCAAATCCTACAAACTTAGAAAACTCCCTTTTCACCAAAAAATAAATTGCGACAGCCCCGATAATGACCAAGAACAAAGCACCAATTTGAGTAGAAAACCATTCTTGAATATTTTCTCCGAAATTCATTCTCTATCATCCTCCTGATTATTGGTGATCAATCTCTTTTACTAACCAGCGATCCTCTTCCTTGGTGGCAGTTAAATGATAAGGATAGACAACTTGGGCTTTCGATTGATTCTCAACAAAGACAACATCCACAAAAATATCAAAATTGCTCTTATCCTGGCCTTCTTTGACTATGAATTTTTTCACTTCTTGAAAAGTCATGATGCCATTCATGGATTGAACATCATTTTCTTTAACATAATAAGACAACTCTTGAGGAGTACCGGTTGTATAAACTTTAAAGAAGGTGTCGAGGAATGTTTTTACTTCCTCCTGAAGTTCTGAATCACTAACCTCCCCCTCTTCATTAAGGTTTATGTCAGCAGCTAACACGGGCTTTGTTGGCTTAGAAATAAAGTATGGAACTTTATTAACGACAAACGATTGGCCATCTGTCTTGACAGGAACGACAAAATATTTTTCATATGGTCCTGCTTTCTCTTCCTTTGCTTTTGGCGGCTCCTTCTTTTCCTTTTTCGCTGCCTCTACAGCCTTTGGGTCTGGAGGTGTTACTTTTGACAATCCGTGCAGAATGCGAAGCGTGACTAGCGCTGAATCTGCACCTGTCTCTTCTACTTTCCAAATTTGAGACTTTGCCAGCTTACTATTCCATTGCATGCCTTCAAAAGCTAACCCAGCTTGTTCATCTAATCCACTGGCAAGGAATGGCGATAAACGTTCCACCCTGCTCTGCTTGGCTTTATCCGTATTCTCCCAATCAAAATAATGGACCACAAAATTTTCGGCGAATGTCTGGCCGCCTTCACCAGCTGCAAGATTAACTTTCTTTACTTCTTCTTTTGGCTGTGTATCTGCCTCAGTCGAGCCTGCCCCAGCATTGCCTACTCGAACAATGGCAACAACCGAAAGGAACAACACGAGCGTAAATCCTGTCCAAAAAGCACCTTTTATCAACTTCTTCCTGAATACCGTTTTCGGATATTCACGCTTTTTCATGCTTGCCCTCCTTTACTTCATCATCTCGTTCATCGCCTGTTTTCTGCGCTCTTTTTTCTTGGCTTCTTCTCCTAGCGCCCAAACAGCAATGCAAACAAAGATGAATAAGCCGATAGTAGCCCAGATTCCATGTTCAGCGTAAAAAAATTTCACCCACCCTATTACATCTTCTGCCGCTTCTGCAAACGGAGGGTACTGATTGTACGCAAATTGAAACAGGAAATAGCCCAGCAATATGATTAATGCGAATATTAAGAAAACTCCGAGCAGTCTTTTGCCAAAAGAGAGCAACATTTCTTTAAGGGTACTATCAGATGATGGGGAACCACGCTTAACCTTATAGCCCAAACTTTATCACCTCCTTTCATGGATTTACAAAAAATTACATTATTCTATTCTATACGTTTATACAAGCTGTAAAGTTTCTCTGGATCACTAGAATTAGACGATTTCCAAATAGTACCATACGGAGTGGATATAACATCATCATACGTGGCAAAAAGTAGTGATCCGCCAATCTTTTCTAACTCTCTCGAATCAGCTTTTTTCGCATTGAGCATTAACTGATTTCGTTCTGTCTCATTGTTTGAAACAAAGAGCACACGAACGATTCTGATAGCTTCCCCGAATATAGCATCATTTTTGAAGGTTCCTTTTCTCACATACTCGTTGTAACGCCGTACCTTATTCATGGTCACATCAATTCGCTGCCGGCTTCTTTCTAGCTCAACTAAAAATAGAATTTGTACTTTCTGTTCATTCACTGTACGCTCCAAAACAAAAGCTCCATCCGGACGAATCACAGTTGTTGAAGACTGGCGATCCTTCCCCTGTTTATCCTTCGAAACTTCACCATAATTCCGAAAGGCTCTCCTTTCAGAAAAATATTCTTTGAAAGTAAACAATTCATCTTCACTGGAAGCGTAAGCTGCCTGAATATGTGACATCCTGAGTGAATGGAAAACATAGGTTGGGGTTCGCTGCGTCCAGCGCGCATCCCAATCAGCTTCGCCTAAAATCTCTTTCGCCTCTTGGACCCCTTTGGTATCCAGGGTATACACCAGCCTGTCATTCCCTCTTGTAGTTGCTTTTGCGACCGGGAAGGACTTTATATACCCCTCTCCTTCTAACGCCTTCATTTGACGCGATATCCACGCTCTGGAGTATGGTTTTCCGTCAGCATGAACAAATATATATTTTTCGAGATACTCCACATCTGCAAATACAAGATCATGTAATGAAACGAATAGTTGTTCCTCGATTTCTCCAATTCTTTTGACCATCAGTAATCCTCCTACACCAACAAATCATCAATGCTGATCTCTTTTTTCTTTTCATCCGAATCCCTCTCTTCTCGATCATCAAGCTGATTTAAAATCTCATTAGGGTCTTTTTCAAATTCCGCTTGCATCTGATCTTCGTTTAACAAGGAATGTTCCACTGTGCTTTCTCCTGCTGTTCTTTCGGATTCTTCATATTCCACTCCTTCCACTTTACTCAAATGTTCTTTTCCTATCAATACATGACCGTCTTTAGATTGATCCTCAATAGTTTCAATTGCAGCAGCAGCTTTTTCTCTCCCTGCCTCGGCAACTTCTTCGAACACCAGTACTGAATCAAATTCATGGGTACCTCCTCTTTCTTGCTCGGCTAATTCAGGTTCCAAAAAATAAGGAAGCGCTTTCACCTCATGCTCCATGGCTTCATCAATTGTCCGTTTTTTCATTTCAGGGATAGATCTTTCATAAAGGGCAGCTCCAGGAGCCTTCATCCGAAGTAAGAAAGGACGAGTTCGCTCATTGGCCACCTGCATTCTCATATAACCATGAAACGGCTCAATATTAAGATAATCACTATCTTTTAAAACCTCTGATGGCATCGAGCGATTGACAGCCTGGGCATCCTCCGGGTTCCCTAACCTTAGTGAAACAAAGGTTCCGAAGTTCCGAAAGATGGCATCCGATACTTCGGAAGGCACTTGCCCTTTCAAGCCTTGCATACCAAGTATGATAGACGTTTTATATTTCCGGAGTTCGGAGGCAAAGGATTCTATTGCATCTGTGCTATGTTCCATCAAAGTGGGGGCTTCATCAACCATGACAAAATGATAAGGCAATTGATCTCGTTCTGCAGCAGGGGTATCAGCCCTGCTTTTTCCTGCAAGCTCGGCAAAAGTCAGACACATAGATCCAATTAGCTTCTTTTCATCACTTGTTAGTTCAGACAAATCCAAAAGAGTGATTCGGCCCTGATCCATACTTTCGCGGAAGCGCAGTCCATTGGTTTGAGCCCGCAGCATTTTTCCCAAAACTCCCGATAAAGTAATCTTTCTTAACTTATTAAGCGTGGAATTGGTTTTTTGCTGAAGCTCCCGGTCCTGAAGCCCCTGTAAATTCGAGAAATACAGATATAGATCGTTTTCTATGGGATCTTCTCTATTCAATCTTTCAAGAACACTTTCACGATAATCCGGGTCGCTCAATATCCTCTGTAGATTCGGCAAACTCGCTTCCCCTATTCGCTGCAGCGCAATGCCCCCATTAAGAAAGTTATCATCTATGTTCGGACCCCAAAAATCCTTCCATGTACGTTTTAAAACATCTGCAACTGTTTGAGCAATTTTATCCTCACTTGTCGTAAAGTCCACATCATAAACATTGAAGGGAATCTCACCTTCAGAGAACTTTATATATCGGACCAGATGCTGTTTTTCAGGAGGAATCCTAGCTGCAATGTCCTGGCATAGATCACCGTGAGGATCTATCACTGTCCCGCCAATTGCATTTCCTGCGCCATCAAGATTGATTAAATCCTCCACCAAGTTATACATAGCTGTCGATTTCCCCATCCCCGACATTCCAATAAATGCTGCATGATACCGTAATGTACCAAGATCAAACATGACAGGATGGTTCTGGCCATGATAACTGTGCGTACCAAGTGGAATCGCTAGATTAGGATCAAATGATGCCTGTTTCACTTCTTTAGGTAAAGGGGTAAATCGCATTTTCAGCCTGTTTAACTTATTATTTTGAACCCTTTCACTAGGTAGCCTCATAATGGCAGCCATTTCTTCAGTTCCTAAAACAACATGCTTTTTCTTTCTCTCCATTGAATAAATCCGTTTACGAAACTCCCACCTAAACAAAGGACGGATAGTACGGAACCACCACCACTCACGACCATATAGCTGATTCAGGCGCCCACTGGAGAATGTACCAATGGAACCTTTCGCACTTTTTATTAACAACTTTGCATCCTTCTGATCCTGGCCAAATGCAACGACCTTTATTCCAAGCCGCGACAATGATCTAGTCGATTTGCCTTCAATAGCTGACAGATAAAGCTCATTGTCCTTTTCAAGCGTTTCATCCCTTTCCCCCTGCTTATGAAACTGGCGAACAATACCTCTAAAACTTTTCTCTGTTCCATAAGCTGGCTTAATAAGAAATTGCATATGGATCTCCTGGTCATCCCCTAAACTATCAAGAAACTCAATTAACTCTGCCTGCGTATCAACCACTTCGTTATGATAAGTTTTAATCGGGACAGTCCAGTGGCTTTCAGTGAACAGCTTGGTTCCAGCATGAGGACGGGAAAAATCAATGGTATGGTCCTGAACTTCAGAAATTTCTACTCCCGGATGCTCAGCGTAAAACTTACTTTTAAACGCATTTCCAACATGTTCATCCGGAACCCATACAAAGAACCGAATATCGTTCTTAGTCGCAACAATCTCCCAGCTAATCCATTCCTGCTTTATCATTCTCCTGTACCACGGACGCTGCAAAAAGCTTAACATTGTCGCCCAGGCTGTCTCATCTTTAAAATACAAAATCTTAGAATCCATCGTTGTCTTCAGCTCATAAACTTTCCCTTCGCTAGGTATCAAAAACGGCAACAAATGGAACCTCAAACAGCCTCACCCTCCTCTAAATATTCTCAATAAATTCATGAAATTATCAATTACACTACCGACAATTAACAACTAACACCATCTTTCCAACTCAGAACTCCTACATTAACATTATCTTCTCTCTATACAAATCACTGGAACTTATCCCTTGAACTTTACTCTTTTACTCACTTGAACTCACTCTCTTGAACTTACTTACTCTCTCTTACACTCACTTACTTACTTACTTACTTACTCACTACTCTCTACTTACACTTACTTACCACACACACTCACTTACTCTCTAACTTACTACTCACTACTCCCCCCACCACTATATATCATTTGAAATCAGGTAAGTGGGTTAAATATCTAAGGTCCTGCCAAATAGTCACGGATTAACGCTCTCCCGATCCGTGACCATTTGGCAGGACCGGCCCCGGTTTGAACACCTAAAGCAGTAAATTAGATATTAAAAGTAATGAATAGTATTAATTAACAATTAGTTCAATATCTATTTGTCTCTATATTAACAGTTTGGGAATAATATACAACATGACACAGGTCCCATTTTTTAGGAGGTTGAGAATATACATTTGTACTAATATTGAAAACTAATACAACTACAAAAACCTGGCGAATGAAAGATATTAATTGAATCTTTGTTACTCAAAAAAATAAGGTTTCTATCCAGCACCTGTAAGGATCACATTAAAGGACTATTAAAACATTAAAATACAACCAGAACTCCAAGACATTCAATTAATGATAATAATTCTAAAAAATATATATTAAACAGTTACAAGATCAGAGCCAGGAAAAGGATACTATAGATATGTATTGGCAGACTGGCTCATTAACCGGACCTTGATAAAGGCTGCGATTCAGACCGGAGCAGCTTGCCCATTTCAGCGTGCAGCAAACTATCGAGCGCAGGGAATTCTAATGGCTTGCCTCCAGGGAAGTGATAAGGATTAGGCAGCAGTTCAGAAAATGACAGTTGAGCCTGCTGGATCTGCTTCCTCCGCAAATGAAGCAAATACTTGAAAACCATGCTCCGGCTGCTAATTTTCGTAATCGCTCCCCTTCCTCGTCCACTAGTGCGTTTTACAATCCTTTTCGAGCGTTTAATCACTTCTTTAAGAGAAGATACGGCCAGTCCGAATGTTTTGGCAAGCATAGTCAAAGAAGCCTCTAAAAACGGCTTTTCAGGGCTTAAGTGTTTTTGAATATATGTTAGAATGTCCTCTTCCCATTCTTTGTAATGAGACCTTTCACGAACCTCCCGGTCTTTCTTGAATTTATACCATCCTTCCCGGCCTTGAAATTTTGCCTTTCCATCTGTCCATAGAGTAAGCAAGTTTTCGGCATACGATCGCTTTACGCCTTTGTATTTGCCGGAATAGGCACTTTTTAATATCCGTTCAAATTCTTGTTTCAACAATGGTTGTGATAAGCGGCTATTAAATTCATCCAGTTCATCATAGGCGTCTTCAAATGCCCTTCCACTGGCATAATTGGCCAAGGCGAGTGTCATAATGGCGTTGTTTCGGCTCGCACTATGGTAACCTTGTTGAATGTCTCGAGCGTGAATGAGGGCATGGTACCAGTCTGTTTGCGTATAAACCCATTCCTTACCGTTCGGGTTTTGCACCAGCTGCAGGAAAGCACCCTTTTCCTGTTCTTCAAATTGTTTTGACCAGGAAATCAGCTGCACAGTATTTGCTGGCTGATCGTAGAAGTCCAAAATATTGTCTTCTGATGGAATACGGTAAAAGCCGAAAGGTGTGCAATTCAAATCAAGCGGTATATATTTCAATAAAGCTTTCCGGATATTATCAGACAAACGTTCTGCTACCCTTAAAGACTTGTAATCTTTTTGTTTATGAATGTAAAAAGGCGATTCCAGGACAAAGAAGCACTGAAACCCTCTTGGTGTTTCCACAAGTAGGTTGGGCCGCGGAAGACCTATCTCCTCGCAGCCTAAATACAGTGCATAAAGATCAACTTCTTTTGTATCGATGTCAAAACCTATGACATTGATCTGCTTAAGATTTTCTCGCACATGTCCTTTAATGATGCGCTTCTTAAAATCATAATAAGTGCCTCCGCGGTATGTATTAGGCGTCCAGTGGGTCAAATGCCGGTATTTATCCCTTAGCGCTTCATACGAAGTAATGATATACCCTTTTCCTTCTGCAAGTTCGGCTTTTGAAGGTGATACAAAGACCGCTCCTTTTCGGAGCGGATTCATTTCTTGCTCTGTCTTGCAGGATTGTATTCTATGTATAGGTTCTCTGGATCCTCTCTGCTTATACATGTGCAGGCTGTTATGTGTCATGAATTGCATAATTTCGACAGGAGAAATAACGGTCTTTGCAGCCATGCTATTTGTAGCATTGGTCAAGTGTCACACCCTCTTTTTCATTCGATTAGTACCGGTCCATGTAGTTTTCCGAAATCTTCGAAACATACTATGTGTTAGATTTTGTTGAAACTAGTATATCGAAATCGTTTTTTGAAAAAGGATGCTCTCTAAGAGAAATGCACCAAAAAAAAAAGGCCCTCGAAGCCTAGAGCTCCAAGGGCTGAAAAAAAAGTTTCATTTTTTTTATTATGCAGGTTCCGCTCAACTTTCCTCAAAAAAATTACATAATGGTGCATTTTTTCCGTTCTCATATTTTTAAAAATTTCTAACAAACCCACTAATATCAAGGTTTATAAGAAGACATACATTTAGTGATAGTAGACAGGTTCCGCTCAACTAAATGTTTTCTGGTGCATTTTTGACATACAGGTTCCGCTCAACTTTGATTTTTCCTTCTAAACTGCAACAATCAGTGTGGTAACCTCTTGATTCCTCTTGGAATCCAATTAAACGTTGAAAGCAATAGTATTTCATACTCCACAGGTTCTGCACATATTTTGCACCATAATAATAATTGGTGCTTTTATATTTTTAAAGGCTCCTACAATAAAGCGTAAATATATTAATATTTTTATAGTTCTGTGTTTGTTATAAAATGAATCAGTATTATTGAATGGTGCATTTTCAAATACTGATGCGTAACCTGTGCAGTATTTGGTGCATTTCATCCCAAATAATCATGATTTATTGCTATAATGATTATCACGTGGTGCATTTTAATATGAATACTATTCCGTTATCTTATTTCAGAAAGGATGTCTCGCTAATGAAATATGAGGATTTACCTGACCATCTGACTCTGAACTATGAATATTTAAAGATGTCTATTTTCGAAGAAGTAAAATACCTATTTCAGGATCGTCCATACATACTGAATGAATGGAGAAAAGAAGCTTATGGGCTGTCGGAAGAAGAGATGATAAAGCAGGCTCCTGGTAAATCTATGAAAGCAAGTTTGCGGGCTTTGTACTTTCTTTTTACACAGACTCTATACTCAGAAAAGCGAATTACAAAAAAAATGATTCGGGAAGCAGTCAGTCGATACCAGGAGACCATAAAAATCTTGTTGACAGAGCATTTAATAAAAGAGTTTCCCGAATATGAAATTAAAAGAAGCATGAATAAGGAGAAGATTGACGAGGCTCTCGAACGGGATTTTATCTATGGCAGCATGGATATTGACTATCACTTGATGAGAGACATCGTGACGAAAAAAAAAGAATTTAAAGAAGTTGAACCTGGATATTTAACAAGTGAAATTATTGATAATCGAGGCAATGTCAGAGGACTTGCTGAACTCAGGCCGTTTCAATCGCACTTGACTGGAGTAGCCAAAGACCAGCAGGCGATGTGGCTTGAAATGATAGAATCCACATTAAGTTCCTTGGATGAAATGACAGCCGATTTGTTCGATTTAATTACATACCTTTGGATGGTTTCCCCAAAAACAAATGACGGCTTTATTGAATTTCACAGCAACGATGCTCTACGCCTCAGGAACGTTAAAAAACGAACCTCTAAAGGAAGAGAATTAGATTTCCGAGAGGAAGACCGTTTTAATATTATGAAACGTGTGGCTGCCCTTTCTAGCATATGGGTTTCTTTAGGTGAACAAAAAGTCAAGGTTATTAATACTGCAGAAATACAAGATAATGAACTCTATAAGTTCAAAGACTTTCAAAAGATGTTTGAAATTGGGAAAATTAGAGTAGCTTACGATAAAAAGACAGGTGAAGCAAAAGGGATTTATGCCGTTCAGGTAAAACCGACATCTATTCTAACGCCTTACTTAGTCGGCCCTAACCAATCCATTGGTATTTTAGACCTTAAAGTTTTTCAATACAGCCATTTTACTCAACGAGAACAGAAGCGTCTAGCAAGGTATCTAAACTTCCAGTGGAAAATCAGAACCATCAAGCGATCTCTCCAGCAGCCATTTAAAGTATCAACGCTGCTAAAAGTAATGGACATTTCATCACGTTATAATGGAGTGCAAATTAGGGATAAATTTGAAACCATATTAGATGAGCTGCAAAAAGATGAAGTTATTAAGAACTGGGCATATTCGGAAGAAGTCAATGAAACCAAGGTTGGAAAAAAAGGATGGATCAATCAATACTGGTCTAAACTCAGTGTAACCATCTTACCAACGGATATGGTAGTGGAGGAAAATCAAAAAAACCTAGGGCTTTATAAAAGCCCTCAAATTGACGAAAGAATCATTCAATCAATTAAGCAGATAAGCCAGTCGGATTCTTTCCCTGCGTTTTATGCTTCCTCCTTCTACTCTGACAGCAAAGAACAACCCTCTAAAGGTATGGAAGCAAACATGGAGGTTGTGGACTTAAATAAAGAAATTAAAATGAGTGCTAGATTTGAACAGCAGTCCTTTCACTTTGTAGAAAATCTGCAAAATGTTAGCTTGACTCCAGAAACAATGAAAGAAACGATCGATTCTTTAGGAATTAGCATACGTCAAGCAGCCGGAGAAATGGGTATTGCCCATACAACCCTTTCTCGTTACATACGCAAAGAAAACAAGCGTCAGAACAAAAATAATGACGCTAAGATGCATAATTGGTTAAAAGAAAAAATCTAAATATGAATACTGCTTCATCCTCATCATAGCCGATAACTTTTTAACTCAAATAAACTAGTTTTTTTAGATCCAAGTTTGTTTATTTAAGGAATACGATGTTTTAAAATCAACAAAAGGCTCTCGCAATCTTTTCGGAAGGGGTTCCGAAAACAATAGGAACTGATAACGGATATTAAACCGTTTAGAATACCTTTAGTCGATTGGCCTTTCTAAGGGGCTAGCATAGGAACGCAAAGCTTATTTGTTGCTTTCAATGACAAGCCACACACTTTTAATTTTATTCTGTTGGGAAGCCAACTTTGAATACAAAACAATCAAAGGCAGATTCATACGATCTGCCTTTTTATTATTTCCCCTTATTTACGCATCGATGTATATGTTAATGCATATGTAAATGTTCACATGAATATTTTTGTTATTACTCATCTATCTTTTTTGTTGCCCTTCTAAACTAATATAAGTATATACGTTAACATTTATATATATGTTTATATAAATATTTATAAAAATATCATATTTTATTTCAAAACCAGAAGGTAATAAATCGATTAAACTAATGTTTTTTCATTGCCACTTCAAATATATTTATATTTATATAAATGTTAATATTAATAGATCAGAAGGTATATTAGAAATTTAAGCTATGTTTTTTATGTTTACCTTTACATAAACACCTATGTATATATTAATGTAAATGTAAATAATTTTTGTTGATGTTCACAGGTTAGAAGGTTTGTACTACCGTGTTTTATCGTTACATTTTACAAGCCTATTAATAAATATGTAAATATATATATAAACATTAATAGACTAGAAGGTATATACTACAGATTTAAGATATCTGTCTATTTTTATTTGCAATACATACCAATATATATGTTAATATATATATAAATGTTTATAAAACGATTAGAGGTGGAATAATATGGCCAAGATAATAACAATTGGGCTTCAAAAGGGCGGGGTCGGAAAAACGACCACAGCTGGAACGCTTTGCTACTTGTTGGCAGAGGATGGCTATAAGGTCCTTGGGGTAGATATGGATTCACAGAGCAACCTTTCCAATCTACTCACGCAGCACGACGATACTTATTTTGAAGGATGCACTGTACTGGAGGCAATCGAAGACGGAGAAGTAGAACCATACATATATAAAGTGACTGAAAATCTCCATGTGCTGCCTTCAGATGATTATCTGGCAACTTTAGCCAAGTACCTTTACACCGAATGGAAAGGAAGAAATCAATCGCTCGCTCTACGTGAGCTGTTGGATCAGGTACGAGATAAATATGATTATATTATCATTGATACGCCTCCATCGCTATCAGAACCAATGGTCAATGCCATCTGTGCCTCAGATTATGTTGTAGTATTGGCTGAAAGCTCCAAGTGGGCATTTAACGCAATCCCTCGATTTCTGGAAACGGTCGAATTTAGCCAGCAGAACATCAATCCAAACCTCAAGGTGGCCGGGATACTCCGCACCATGAATGATGTAAGGCGCGCAGACTCAAAAGCGTTTGTTGAGGTCATTGGAGAGGAATATCCAGAGTTATGCTTTGATGTAGTCATCAGAAGGAAAGCTTCCACAGGGAGGATCTCATTAGAAGGGCTTTTTGATAACAAAGAGCTTAATCAGGCATTGGATCAATATCAAGAATTTTATAAGGAGTTGTTGCAACGTGTCTAGAGCAGATGATATAAAAAGTAAGATTCAAAATACTAAAAGGAGAGACCCACGTGGAAGTCTTATGGGTCCTGCTCCAATTGAGGAAGAGAATAAAAATGTTGATGTTAATGATAATATTAACGTTAACAATAATGTACATGTAAATAATAATGAAGATGGAAGCTTGCTGAGTGAGCTAGTATCCGGGAAAAAGACAAAGAAGAAATCTGACACATTAATCAATTCCGGAATCTATTTTGAGCCTGATGTTTATGAAGTTCTCCAGTCACTCGCCAAAAAGGGTGGACGCGGGGCAAAGTCCAGGATCGTAAATGAATCATTGCGGAAAGAGTTTATTGCTGCTAATCTACTTCAAAAAAAAAGATAAACACACATTGGCATAACACCAAATACTTTTAATGGAATGTAATAATTCCAAATGAAGTGATTCTGCTTAAATTACCAAACTCTTTTTGGCTCAAAACATCCTTAACGAGAGCTATGTACCTGCATTCTTAATCTTGCATGTATTGTATAGCCTTTCATAGGAAATCTCACAAAGAATTTAGCTTTAAAAGACATATAAATACTGAGTTCTCTTTTTGTGATATATATACTTACATTAACATTAATGTATACATTAATATATATAAAGGGCTGCACCAGAATGGTGAAGCCTTTTATATGCTCCAGCAATTTTAAATTTTCTTTCTACAAATATAAAATACCAGCGAAAAGCTACTAATTGAAAAAGGGGACTAAAGGTTCCAAAATGGAAAAATCATAATTAATCAGGTATTTGTTTCCTGCCAAAGGCTTTCAAAAAATCTGACTGACTGGGACTTATTTGCATTGAGCATTATTTTAGAGATTGGGATCTATTCATCATTAAGAAATAAAAATAATATTTTACACCCTACCATCCACCTCAAAAATGTTGCTGCCCTGATTCTTGGTAACTTGAATTATCAAACGTTAATATTAATATAAATATTCACATTAACATTAATATGAGTATTGGGGTAGTACCAGCGAAGCTGGTACCAACCGCAATAAGGAATTATCAATTTAATATCCTAAATTACCTATCCCAATAACTTGTTTTGTGGCTAATTGCATAGGGCAACCCTATTGGTGAAAATTCCTTGTTAAGATAGGTGCTATAGGAGGATTATGCTTGAAAAAGAAACCAATTTTGGGTAAGGTGCTTTTATTTGCAAACTTTATCCTTGCAGCATATGGTGGAGATAATAATGATGACAGAGCTTTGCATAAGATCAACCAAGCTGCTTGGGGCATGAACAAGACGATATCCAGTTTCACTCTGTATGCCATAAAAATATGAGCCGGGATACATAAGTTTCCAAAATTAACTTGTGTACCTCGGCTCTTTGATTCATCTATCATAGGTGTATGACATAAATTGAGGACGAATATACCATTACAGATGGTTACATTTATTGTAACACCTTACTCACTTAAATATCTTAGAGATAAATTCAAAATAAATATTAGAACCGATTATGAAGGCCCAAAGAGCCAAACTGATACATAGCAATAAGAACTTTATAATTTTCTTCATGAGTTTAATATGTCTGTTCTCACCAAAAACTATTCGGGTGAAAGGGCTTTGGACAAATAGAAAGTGAGGACTGTTCTGAATATAAAAAAACAGGTACTGACCAGGTGCCTGTCCCTTAGGGTTCATCCGACTAATCTAACATATATAAAAGGAGCCATTTACTACTGCTGCATCTGGTCCCTAATCTCGATAGTTTTACTCATCTCAAGGAGCCTATTGGTCTTAGGAAACTGCTAGATGTCCGTAAAGTTGCTGATCTAGTGCAAGTCCTTCTTTTTTCATGCGGCTGGAAATACTGAGGTATCAGCAATGCGTTTTCCAAAAAAAAGCCATTAAGGCATGGATCAAGATTGAACGATATTAAAGTTTAATTGGGCTAAAGCAGCTTGTAATGTTCCAAATGTAGGAATTTTTGAAAAGTCGATTCCCAATTGTATAGTCGTTTGGGCTACTTCAGGTCTAATACCGGTAACAATGCTCTTTACTCCTATAAGTTCTAATGCAGAGACCACAATGAATATTTGATTAGCAACCATCGTGTCGACTATATGTACTCCAGAAAGGTCCATAACTAAATATTGAACTTGCCTTTCATGACATTGAAGAAGAGTTGACTCAAGAATGTGTTTCGCCCTCTGAGTGTCAATCGTTCCAATAATAGGCAATATACTAATTTTGTTTGTCAAAGTGATAATTGGAGAGCTCAGTTCTGTTACAAGCTCCTGTTGAGCGGTAAGATTTCTGATATATTCTTTCGTATATATCTTTACAAATTCTTCGATTACAGTATCAAAAACAAAATGAAATTCGTTAGTCCAGTTAAGAATATCTTCTTTAGCGATATTTAAGTCTGACCGAACGAAAAACTCATATAGCTTGCTCCAAAATATCTTTCTGAATAACTTAAATTGCTCAATAACATCTGTGAGCATGGTATTTTCTTCTACTCTGTCTTTTGAGACTTCATTTGCCCACTCATTAATAGGATCTAATTTCAAATTCATATCATTCAGTAGAAATGTTTTTGCAACGGTATGAATTAGTTTATTATTTTGAACTCTTAACTTATCTTCAACAAACTTCGGCATGTTAGAAGAATATACATTCTGATGAGATGTCTTTTTGGTACTTATCCATGTATCCGTTAATTGGCTTGCGTTCTCAATAATAAATTCGTACAACTGTTTATTTAAATTGCTCATAATGGAAAACGCTCCTTTTAAAGTATCCCATTTAGGTGCTGTTTGAATATCAAGGACGTTGTAAGAATCTTACTAGATCCAGTTATCTTTAAAATCCTCAATGTATCTCCTCATACTTATCGGCTTTTTTCCTGTAACTTTTTCGAAATCATCCTTGATCCCTTTTGCCAGCCCTAGCTTCGTTGGCATATGAACACCCACGACAACATTTACAAAATCTCTATCCTCAGATGTGTTGCTCATATACTCCTTAAATTCTTTGATTGAAGGGTTTGTGTATATAATCTTTTCTCCAAGAACTTCCGTCATCATTTCTGCAACCTCAAAAAAGTCAAGGGCTTCATTTCCAGTGATGACATAGATTTTATCTTTATGTTTTTCATTATCAATTAACGATATAGCAGAAACTTCAGCAAGATCTCTAGTGTCGACAAAGCTGGTTTTTCCTTTACCTGCCGGAACAAAGATTCGTTGTCTTTCCTTAATTTCCTTACACAAAAAGTCATTTAAATTCTGCATAAAGTATCCAGCTCGTACGAATGTGTACGGTATCCTGTAACTTTTTATCAGCTTTTCCATTTTAAAATGATGGATAAATGGCATGAATTGTACGTCTTTTAAGGAGAGATAGGTAATATGTTTAATCCCTTTTTCCTTTGCCTTTTTTAGGAAGGTATCGAATCGAAGATTTTCGCCAGGTGGATACATTAAAAATATGCGATTAATATTTTCTAAGGCCCCATCGAATGTACTTGTGTCTGAGAAATCAATAGTCACGTAATCAAAAGCACTGCCAAAATTAGCTTTAGCTTTTTCTACATTTCGAACACCACATATCAATGGAATACTTTTATCCAGTAAATTGTTAGCAACCTGTAATCCGACTTTACCGGTAAAACCTGTCACTAAAATCTTCATTTCAGTCCTCCCTTACTGTTGTATCCTTCAATTATGTCTGAAATTTTATTTAAGGTAGAAATCGTGCTTAAAAGCTCGTCCTCTGAAAAACCTTTTAAAATGTATTGAGACAACTCAACATGTTCTTTTTTCTTATCTTTTACAAGGTTTTTTCCCTTTTCAGATAAAGCTATCGTAACGACTCTGCGATCTTCCTTGCTACAATGCCTTTCAATCAAACCGTAGTTTTCGAGCTTATCAGCAATCTCGGTTGCAGCACCTATGTCACATCAAAATGATCTAAAATTCACTTGTTCTAATCTCACCCTTTTGTAAACCATAAAAAGAAATATCTTTAAGCCATGATTAATTTTCGCATTATCTTTAGGCTTCATAATTGCAATACTCATTTCACTAGCTCGTTTTAATGATGTTAATAAATCTTCATATATCTTCATTGCTATAGTCCTTTTTCATGGAGTTACCTTACCATCTAAGATAACATAATGATAAGTAAAAATTCACCTAATATCTTAACTCAAATGATTGAACCCAGAAATCCTTCCTAAAGAGCACTTTGAACAACTTCTATTGCATCATCCTTGATTAGCATTGGTGTTGCTTTTCTCCGCAGTTCTGGATGTTTTGGGGGTTGCACCATCAATCGTCACATTGGGAACAATTAATACATATTTCCGATATAAATTTCGGTATCATCTACCAAAGTCAGGTAAAGTTAGCGATTGCCTCATTTCCTAAATAAGTATGCCTCCCCCATTCTACATGAAGTGGGGGTTCAATAAAATTGTTAGTGCCCCTCCGCAAACAAGTTTTTAATACTTCTTTCTCTTCTCTACCTCAAAGGTCTGGAATGGTTAAATTACATGATACCTCTAGATATTGAATTTTTATCAGTTCTCTGTCGTTGTAGCAATATAAGTTGTCCACTTTTCTTCTTCTCCAAATTTACACGGTTATCACCAAATTAATTTAGTTTATTTCGTAAATGCTGCTGAGATGAGCAAAAAAAGAGACATGCAGTACCTTCAATGTTCATTAAAGCCTAGCAATCGAAAGATAAATGGGAAAAGTACTGCTAGTTAGTTGAAATCCTCGCCTGTTTTCTAACAAAAGCAATGAATACTCGGGAAAAAAGAAAAGCTAGGGTTTCAGAAATAAATGTGTGATACCACTTCCAACCGTTCTTAAATGTAATTAGTTTGGTTTTGCTTTCAAGAATCACCTCAATAGCTGTCATGGGAATGGTAAATATAAAAGATATCAACAGAATAGCTTTGGGATTTTTTGAAGGGTCATTTGGTTAAAAAGTACGCACATTATGGGAAATAAAAGATAATCAAATAAGATATTGATTCTAAAATACTGAGGCATGAATCTTACTGGATATTTTATCAGATTCTTGTTTGTCATAATGGCATCAATAAAGCTCGCTAAAGACCCCTTCAATAGGAATATAATGACCCAATCCCGCAAAGAATCTTTTCTTATTACCTTTACCACGAGGGCAGATCCGAGTAAAGCAAGCACTCTTAGGGTGAATTTCTCCATTTCCCTCATTCCTTTCTTCTATAGTTGGCATAAAGCATGACAGGAGTCCAAACTTCACAGTGGGTACCTTGAACCACTATTTTTCTATACTGGGCACTTTCAACCTAAAGAAGGTTCTTCTCTTTTATTCATCAAAGAAACCGACATAGATTTTCCAGAAGTGAGAAATCAATAAGGCGATATCTGTTGAGGTTGAATTTATCAGAGCTCATTGTGTTGAGATTCTTTTTTATTCTGACGGTAGATAAAATTGATTTTCTTTTTGGTATCAATTCCTTGAGAAATTAGAACAGCAGAGTAGACAGTGGTCAAAACCAATCCAAAATTCGCAATCCAAAACAAGGTGGTGAGTTTCATTCTTTTTCCTAACATACAATCTTCCTCTCTCTGTGATTTCTAGAACGGCATATCTTAAGTCATCTTCTTCTTCTGAAATAATCTAAGCAGAATGTGTATAATTCCGCTCTGGTCTTCAGCAGGAAATCCATAAACTTTCAAGGATCTCTGCCCCGATTATATAATCTACAAAGAATATTATTACCCAAAGGAGACAAAATAATTTTGAAACCTCACCCATTTAAGTGGGTGCTGATCCATTCTTTGGCGTATATAAGGCAGGCTTATCAAAGGATTACTTGTCGGAATAAAGAAAACTTTATTCCCTTAATACTTGTTGTAAAGTTTGCGGTCAATGGGCAAAAGGGTTGTTACAAATCATTTAACTATTAGGAGGCGACAAATATGGCAGAATGGAAAAAGAAACTCCTGGCTAGCGGTTTGGCGGGCGGGCTCATTTTAAGCGGATTAACTGCCTGCGGCGATGGAGTTGACCAGGATAACGGACCCAGCGATGGAGAGCAGCAAGATGAAATGGATGATGAAAATCAGGAAGATATAGACATGGAAGAGGAGGAAAATGAAGAGAATGAAGAAGAATAAGCTGTCTGATATCGATCTGTGGACCGATATTGTGTAATGATAATGCCCTGGGCTAGAATCACCTTTTGGAATGCTAGTCATTCAACAGCATTAACTAGGTTTATTCCGGCCTGGTTAGTGCTTTTTTTGTTGCAGGTGTTTTCTAGAGGGTGGAGGGTTCATTTTTTTGATGAAAAGAAAAGAGAAAAGAGAAGTCATACTTTTAAGAACAGATGTGGAGTGAACAAGATGAAGCATTACATTAATAACTTGCTAGATCGCAACCACAGCGAACTGTTTGAGCTATGGAAAAAGGAAGTGTCCAAGGGACCACCAAAGAGGCAGTTCCAAGAGGAGAGCCGATTGCTTAAAGAGCTTTATGAGTTTATTTTTAACAGCCTCAAAAATATAGATACAGATGAAATCCATGACCTTAATTTTTTATATCAGAACCTATTAGACTATCGAGGGTCATTTGAGTTTGTGACATATGGCTTTCAGTCCTTCCGAAGAGTGGCCTTACAAATAATGGTGGAGGAAGATTTGCCTGGTAGGCAGATTGTTTCCATCTACAACCAAATTGACCGATGGTTCGATCCAATCCTTATTCAACTATTAAGTGATTGCTCTCACAGCTGGGAAGAGACTTTTAACTCTCAAGAAGAAACAATGAGGGAATTATCTGCACCGTTTATCCCCCTGCTAGAACATATCGCCGTTATGCCTTTGGTTGGAGAAATGACAGAACAACGATCTGCAAGTTTTATGGAAAACTTATTGGAAGGAATCACAAAAAATCAAACTGATCTCATCTTTTTTGATATATCAGCTGTTCCGATTGTAGATACTTACTCTGCACAGGTTATCATAGACGTCACAAAGGCTGCTGGTTTGCTTGGCGCAGACTGTATGATTGTAGGGGTTCGTCCGGAAATTGCCCAGACTATGATCGGTCTAGGTATCAATCTGTCAACCATACGTACGTTCAGTTCCCTGCACAATGGTCTCATATATGCATTAAGGGGGAAAGGATGATTTAGGGATATAGCCACTGGCCAAGGAACTTGGTCTCAAAAGCCAGGAAAACAACAGCTAGCGACAGTTGCTTCATTTAAGGACAGGCTTTCTTAAGGTCTTGAGCGACTTCCCTAAATATAACCCGTCCTTTAAAAAAAGACAAAAGAGTTAACATCAACCTTTTTAAAAATTCTCCTTTAGCCGTTTTGAGGCAACCCTGGGGGATAATAATAAGGAGGTACTTTGATCCAGCTTCTTTCTCTCATTAACGTCTTTAATTCGTCACCAAAAACAATCTTTTCATTCATAAATTGTCCAAACATCAATCCTACATCATGGCGTATCGATTGACTTAATGAAGTAGCACAATGCATGACAGCCGAGACCGTTTTAATGGATAGTCCATTCATTATTTCATCATCCGTCAGTTTAGTACCTAAAGGAATGGAGTTTGGCTCTGAGTTGGGTTTTGCTTCCGACACTGGGGGGGAGTGAATCCCCTCCTTCAGCATGAAGTTTTTTAACCGATCAGATTGGGATTTACACTGGGTCAGGCTCTCTTCTAGGATTCTGATCACATCATCATCCGTTGTGGTATTTAATCCAACTTGCAGATATACAGTTGACTCATCCATGATGGCAAGGTACAGCCAGCAGGCCATGACTTCCCCTACGTGTAAAGGAGATTTATCCTCAAAATCCACTTCAAGCTTTAAAGCATTTATCAACCCTGAAAATACATTTATAGTCACGATATCCCTCCTAATTATTGTAATTATATTATTTTCCAATAATTTTTCTTTATGTATTCATTGCAAATTAACTAAAATGTGGAACGCCTGAATCTTATATCAATTGCAGTTAGAGAACCATGCTGGCGTGAAAGAGGCATTTTGAATGAGCGTTACATAATTTTAGTGTATTGAAGAAAAATAAGCCTAAGGAAATTCCTTTTCTTTATTAGGAGGGTATTATGAGCAGCGAAATTGTAAAGTTAACCTCTTCAGAAATTGCTTCTATCTGGACTAGTTACATGAATGACAGTATGTCTAAGTGTGTTTTAAGGTATTTTTTATCCCATGTAAAAGATGGGGATATGCGTGAGGTTGTTCAATTTGCGTATGATATTTCTGCTAATCACATAGAGATTTTAACGGATTTATTTCAGGAAGAGCAAATTCCCACGCCAACGGGTTTTACTTTTGATAATGATGTTAATCTGAATGCTCCCCGTATGTATACAGATATGTTTATACTGACATATATCAATCATATGGCTAAAGTGGGACTCTTAGGCTACAGCGGTTTTCTGTCAATGAGTGCCAGGGATGATATTCGGTCTTATTATAGAATTGGCCTCACTGAAACGTCCGAACTTTTTGAAAGAAGTTCAAAAGTTCTTCTTTCCAAGGGATTGTTTATTCGTTTTCCTTATATTTCTTACCCTGCCAAAACGGACAACATTGATTCAAAAAAGTACTTAAGCGGTCTCAATTTTTTCAGCAAGCAGCGGCCGTTAAATGCGGTAGAAATCTCCCATCTCTCCATGAATGTGCAGACCAATTTAATTGGAAGCAAGTTGGCACTGAGTTTTGCTCAAGCCACAGCGAGGGAAAACATCCGCAATTGGATGTTAAGAGGAAAGGATATTTCCCAAAAGCATATCAAAATCTTTACCAAAGTATTGCTTAATAACGATATTAATCCTCCTATATCGTCCGATGTCTGTATTACCGATTCCACTACGCCGCCATTTTCGGACAAGCTCACTATGTTTCATATGTCCTTGCTTAGCGCGGCTGGAACGGGGAACTATGCAACCGCTGCAGCAGCCAGCCAGAGAAGTGACCTCATCTTAAATTACGAGCGTTTGTCACTTGAGATTGCCCTATATACCAAAGAAGGTGCAAATATAGTCATTAAAAATGCCTGGCTGGAGCAGCCACCTGGTACGAAAGATAAAGAACAGTTAACCAAGAAAAAAGACACAATGGAATAGTACTACTCTTATGCAAGAAACAACTTAAACTTAAACCCGCCTATTCCTTAAGTGGACTAATGACCATTCATGTATCCATACTTTCCAAGCAGGAACCAACCAAGGCTTAAGATTACTTACCTTGGTGGACCTGTGAATGCATATGTTGCTCTACAATCTGTGAATAAAGCCATTATTAGATCAGGACTGATGGAGCTTAATTGGCTATTACAGAATTGGTCTTGACAAAGATTATATGTTGGAAAATAATTAGAGCCGAATGATCAGCATAAAGTGATTTGCCAATTGCCTTTAATAAAATTTGGCGCAGCTACAATAAAAAACCTTTACCCTCATCTAAAAAACTGAACAATTTCTACTTCGCCTAATATACTTAATAAAAACGGTTAGAGGTGGAAAAATGGGTACACATAGTAAAAATGCTTGGACCAGGGAAGAAGATATCATCCTTGCTGAAACAACTCTTCTTTCCATAAAACGAGGCGGGACCCAACTCCTTGCTTTTCAAGAAGTCGGCCAACGGTTATCAAGAACGCCAGGAGCCTGCGGATTCCGCTGGAACTCAAAGATCAGAAAGCAATATAAAAAGCAAATTGAACTTGCTAAAAAGGACAGGGAGAAGAAACTTGCCCCTACCCATGAAACACAAGAAAAAAAGCAAATGTGTAATACAGAACCCAATTCCCTTGATCTTCCTGCTCTGTCAGCCTGTATTCAGCTTCTATACTCTTTAACTACTACACATCAATCAGATGAGAAAGAAATCCATAAGCTTGAAAAAAAAGTCATGTATTTAATAGCAGAGAATGAAAAGTTGTTACAGAAGAAGAAAGAGCTAGGAACACTATTTTATAAGCTCTCTCTTTTATTGGGGCCCACGTCGTCTAACCAATGAAAGATCTATGATGAGTTTCAGCATCCTGCCACCTGTATTGGGCAGATTCCAGATATAATCCTGAAAAGTATAAATAATTAAGTCAGTAAAGCGCTTTAGAAAATAGTGCAAAAGTTAACAGGGTAAATAACGCTGTGCTGACGATAGATTATCCAACGAGGCGGAATTGGCCCCTTTAGTTGAGTAAAGGCTAGTTTCTTCTATATTATATTTGTTGCTGTATTTCCTTTTCATGCTCCTTCACTAGCTTATAAAAAGTCGTTTTTTTAACACCGGCTATTTTCATGGCTCTGACAGCTGTCAGTTCCCCGGCTTTCCATGGTTCATATACTTCTCTAAAGGCTTCTGTCACATACGCTTTTGGACGGCCAAAGACAACTCCCTTCTGCATGGCGATATCTATCCCCTCGCGCTGCCGTTTGCGGATCCGTTCGCGCTCTTCCTCAGCCATCCAGGATAGTATCTGCAATACCAAATCCGCGATAAATGTGCCAAGGCTGTCCTTATATTGGGTGGTATCCAAAAGCGGCATATCCAAAACGACTATATCGGCTTTAATGTTTTTCGTTATGTCATTCCATTCTTGCAAAATGTCCTCTTTGTGTCTTCCAAATCGATCCAGTGCATGGATGTATAGCGTATCTCCTTCACGAAGGATACGCTTCAGCAATTGATATTGAGCACGGTCAAAATCCTTACCACTTTGCTTATCTAAAAAGATATCCCGGCCGTCTATTCCCATTTTCTTCATTGCCTCTAACTGCCGGCCTTCATTTTGATCCTTGCTGCTCACTCGAATATAGCCAAACTTTCTACTATTCAGAAATATACCTCCTTATTTCTGTCTTCTTCTTCTATTCTATCAAAAATCGTCCGTAAAAGTAATGAAAATACATGAACGTCCGTAAATGGTGTTTGATAAATTTGCGAACGTCAAACAGCTCTGAGCGATGAATAAGAGCAGGAGTTCGTAAATGTGTACTTTTATGAACGTGTATACATCTAAATATTCTTATAATTTAAATTTGATTTATTTTACAATAAAAAGAGTGTCCCATTGTAACGCATGAGACATTCCAAAAGCATATAAGGTATCATCCAAGATGCTCACCACTCCGTCATCATCATGACGTTGGTACTCTCCCTGGCCATTCTCATCTACGAGTTTGGTTAAGTTGAAGATCTAAGTTCAGTTTCGAGCTGTCTTCCTGACTCCAGCCCGATTGTTTGACCTAATCATTAATAGCGTCCTCATTCATTCCTTAAGTTTACAATCTTCAAGTCAGCCATCTTCTAATGAAACTGTTCTTCACCTTCTTCAAAATGGTCATAGAGTTTAAGGTCCTTCATTTGACTTAAATATTAAGTATTAATCGCCTCATCCTTGGCCGGCAGCAGCTGTTTTATATCCAGTGAGACGATTGCCTTATGGAATGACAGGGAAGAAGTTCTTTGACAAAAAACTTCAAATGAATTCACCCAACAGTTTTAGCAGATGACACGATCTTCTTCTTTCTACGCAACAATACAATCTGCCAAGGCTTTAAATGATGAAAATTTGAGCCCATAGAAATACATGTTCCAATACTGCTTCTCATGGCAGTTCTGAAATACCAGAACCCTGATGCCTCAACATTTAGCGTTAGGCAATGGGGCTTTCCATTAAAGATCCCGCCAGAGTAGCCTTCTTAAGCTGCAGTTTCTCTATAAAATCATCAGCCATCGTTTTACAATTGTTTCCAGCGAAAGGTCGGTCTGATCTTTCATACCAGAGAAGATCAAACGAAATCCATTTTTGGGAGTTGTTCAATCTCTGAAGGCCATGGTTGAAACATAACGTGCTGTCTCCTGGATCTTCTATGAAAATGCCCTTCCAAAAACACTTAAACGACATAAGAAGCGGCTTAATTAGGTTGTTAATTTTAACATATAAATACATAATAATAAGGGCAATCTGAATGAACACAAGAAAATTAAACTTTGGAGGATATAGATGCAGAGACAAACCAAACTGATTGTAGAAAGATTTACAAACTTAGAAGATATTTTATACTCTCCAGCTCGTTGGGATTCAGGAAATATTAGCTTATTCAATCGAACAGAACAAGTTTTTTTTAGACTAGCTTGTTTTTTTTTGAGGACCCCAATACATTCTCATTGGATACGACCTCTTTATATAGTCATTTAGATGGTGAATTGTTGGAGTTTGCTTTAGCATTATTGGGTAGGTATTATCAAGAAAATTCTTACCTTCTTCAGCTCTCTTCCACAACTTTAAAAGAACATGAGCTATTTATAGATTCGAATCAGTTGGCTGATTTACTGATGAAGCATAAACTGGAACCGCGTGAACTGAAGGTAATACCAGCGCCTGACTTAATCGTTGCCGGTAAGCATTATTGGTCTCAAGAAAAGGCTGAAGCTTTTTGTAACAGAATGAAAAACTAAAATCATTGTCTTATTGGTTGCGAACTCATGTACCCTATGATACAACTAGGATAAGTTAAAAGTAAAAAAGTATATCATTTGGAGTGTGAGAGTAAAAATGAATAAAACGGATTTAATTAATCAAGTGACTCAAGCTGCTGAATTAACGGTTAGGAATGGCGGGACAGCGGTTAATACAGTCTTAGATACCATTGTAGAGGCTTTAAGAAACGGCGAAAAAGTTCAAATACCTGGATTTGGTATGTTTGAAGTTCGTGAACGAGCTGCACGTACAGGACGCAACCCTCAGACAGGGGAAGAAATAAATATTGAAGCGAGCAAGGTCCCTGCTTTTAAAGCAGGGAAAGCGTTAAAGGATGCAATAAAAGAGTAAACAGCTTTTACATGGGAGTATTGAATGCTCATTTACTCCCATTTTTAAAAACCCTTAGTGAATCATCGCTTCAGTAAGGGTTTTTTTCATATGTTTTTGTCCTCCATCCTTATATCATTAGATTTAAAGCAAGAGAGTATTCCTATCTATGAAACAGCTAGAAGTTTAGCGAAGAGCAAATAAGAATATGGATGGCATTTTAGAGTGCTAAGAAACAGGAAAAGTTACACAGAATAGGTGAAAATCTTTTGGAAGGAGCAGAATATTTGGTTGGCTCTTGGTATTTCTCTTAACATAAGCGGACATAAAAACAATTAAAATTATAAAGAGGACTCTAATTTGTACTTTCACTATCAGAAGAAGTGGGATTTGCAGTACACTGCATTCGGAGGAAAATCTGAGATGGCTTTTTGATTGGTCTATCGTTGAGGGGGAAAAAGTGTCACTCGTTAGCCTATATGTGCTTTTTCTTTTTGGATAATTAAACTGGGGTGTGACTTTAATTTACATATTTGCTCTGTTGGATCTCCTGGACGTTGGTTTGATTATACTGAGATTCAACTTGATCACGATAAATTTCTTGTAGAGCTTGCTCACTCATTTTTCGCTTCTCTGCAGCGGCCTTCATGAGTGCAATTTCATGGAACATGGCTTCAGAAAGTATTCCCCTTTTAATATTTCTTTTAATTTCCACATAAAAACCTGCTAATAACTCATCCGACAATTGTTCGTATATAGACATACATTCTCCTCTCCGAAACAGGTTAAACGCTTGTACGTATATAGTTCTAGAAAAAACAGCGAACCCCTTCTATTTTTTACTTTTTAAAAGTTTTTAAGGCTTAACCTCCCAACTTACCATGAATAGCCTATGTCATGGAGAATTACTTTTAGCTACAATTACTGCTGCTGTTCCACAATTTTTAGCACCTCCTATATGCCACATATACGGCCAGTGTTGTCCTTCTTCTAAAGTAAAAAATCAGATTAATCATCAATGTTGCAGGGGTACCCTTTTATTACATTTCGGGGCAAGTCACACACAATAAGTCGATCGGTACTACCTTGCAGGGAATTTTATAGGTATTATAGACTCAAGACAAAACCTAATGTGATATATATAGTGTCGATAAAGCACAACCTAGGAAGATCTGTATTTCCATTTAAGGTGAAGGAATTACAGCAGCCATTTAATAGGGAAGAGAGAAGATGGGAAATGAATGATCAAATGTTGCACTTAATGAAAAATTTAAAAGAAACCAATAAGGGGCATATTTTTTATGAGTATAAAGATGAAGACCTCTATATACAAAATGCCGTCTCTTTTATTGTGACGGCAGTAAAGAGCGGAAGCCATATTTTGCTTCTTGAAAATGATCGGAATATTAGGCTAATTAATAGAAAATTGAAGGATCGTTTAAGCGAGAAGGAAATCGAACGCATACACTTCACCAATAATTTTGACTTTTATTATGCAAATGGGAACTTTCATCCTCAAACCCTTTTGGAGTATTTCTCGGAAAGAGTTAGAGCTCTTGAAACCAAGGAAATTTCCGTTTGCTCATGGGGTTTAATAGAGTGGAGAGATGAGGATGACATCTCACAGCAAATTGAAGAGTATGAAAGGGAAGTTAATAAAATAATTGAAGAAAAAGGCTTACTATCTGTTTGTGCTTATGCGGCGGATCGTCTTTCCGATTCATTAAGGCAGGCTTTAATAAGGAGCCATGGGGTTCTATTAACCGACGAGGAGGTTTTCTATTTACCGTAACAATCTGTATACGTCCTTTGATAAATGTGTTAGACGATACATGGTTAGATGTTTAGTATGGTGATTATGAAAAAATGGATGGCACCAATGCTCAATACTTCGGTGTAATGCTTTTTTTCATGTACAAACAGAAAAGGTTAGTCTCAGTGAATATTCTCAAAAGGATGCTTAGAAACAGATACTGAGCTTTCGAATCAAGTAATATAGACACATTCTTTCGGTCATCCGCAATTGGAGGCTGCTCTGAATTATGTTCTTTTGCATTTCCTCATCACGCTCATGCTCGATTGAATGGCTCAATACACTAATGGATTGAGATCAATTATATACTGACTCCAAAGGTCGGTTATTTCAGAAGTGCTGAGGGGGACATACCAGGTTATATAACCCATGCAAAGAGAGCCTCCACAGTAATTCTATTGTTTTGTGTGTTTGTAGTTTAATCAGCATATCCATTAATAATATAGGGTTTTGTATCGGTTACCGCGTTTACTCTTAGGGTTCAACCCAGCATCTCTTGCAGGCTATATATATTACTGATTCTAGATGATAATTTTTGGGTGGGCATTAACCTGTACCATTGGCAATAAGGTTTTTCGGGATGGAGGTGGCTGCTTGCTTAGGATGGGGGCTATTTAGTCCTTTTATTCGTATTGTTAATAAATCGTACGGATGTGTACCATGGTTTTCTGCATGATAAAGGTCAGGAGAGTGGTATAGTTCTACTCAAACAAGGTTTAGATGAAGTCATTATTTGCTGTATAAACACCGTAGGTTTTAGTGGATTTAGAGGATTGAGTATCATCTGAATTGGGCCCTATGAATTATTAAGCATTAATGCGGCGATAAGTTCCAAACAATCTAATAGGATTTTTTCTTTCAATTTGTCATCATCAGATTCTAGATATTGTGAA
Organism: Bacillus infantis; assembly: GCF_020171945.1. Lineage (GTDB taxonomy): Bacteria > Bacillota > Bacilli > Bacillales > Cytobacillaceae > Bacillus_AB > Bacillus_AB infantis_A. The sequence continues at coordinate 45,273 of NZ_JAIVAP010000022.1, forward strand.
ATGTATATTTCCAAGTTTCTCTCAAACAAAAGATTTTCTTGATCAAATTTAGTTGGTATCATTATTAACGCCCCTTAGGTCTTGGCTTATTTCATCTCCATTACATCGTACCTCTTATAGGTAATAAATGAAACACTTTCGACACATTCAGCTTCAATTAGTCAACTAATGGCCCTATGGTTAACCCCGTGATTACATAACTTTATAGTGGAATTTTAATTTGGAATATATTTCAAAAATAGAGCATGTTATACATTATACATGCTTATTTTAGATTTCTCTTCCATTAAAAAAGCACACAATTGCCGCTAATTTACTCCCAAAAAAAGACTGAGGTACAATGTATAACAAGAATCCTTTTAAAAGGGAAATTTCAACTGGTAAGTTATCCTTTTTAAAACATACATAATGTACCTGCTTTCTTAATTTTATTTTTTTATATACAATTATATAAATATACACATTAATATATATAAAAGACTGCACCATTCTGGTGCAGTCTTTTATATGCTCAGCAACTTTAAATTTTCTTCCTTCAAATATAAAACACCTGCGAAAATCCACTAACTGGAAAATAAAAAAAGTTCTAGATTGTGAAAGTTGTGAGAGATTCAGTATTTGTTTCCTGTAAAGGGCTTTCTAAAAATCTGACAGACTGGGGCTACATTGAGCATTATTTAAGAAATTCGATTCCATCATTAGGAAACAAAAACACATTAGAGACATTCCACCTAAAATCATCAAATTGTTGCTGACCTGATTCTTGTTGACTTGAATTAACAAACATTCATATTAACATTAATATTAATATTTACATGGATAGTTAGATGTTTATACATGTCAAAAAGAAACAATAAAAGGACCCACACAATGTTATGTCAAATATGTGTAGTCCTTATTCAACTAAAGACCTTTTAGTTATATTGCATAATCTTACATAAACGATTCGAAAAAGGGAAAGATGATAATAGGAGGTATAAACATTGTATAAAAAACAGAATATCCCATATTATCTTTCAAACATAATCACATTAATTGGATTAGTTTTATTACCCTTTGCCATCGTAAAACGTTATTAAAAGATTGGGTAATTGTTTATATTGTAAGCTGTATAGGTAATCACTTTGCTGATAGATATTTGGTATCAAAAGGGTATTTAAAATATAAAAGTAAGCTTTTTAAAAATTCTAAAATCCATTTACCCTTTGACTATATTCATTATCCCTTGTTATTGCTTTATTACAACCAATGGACACTTAACAGCAGACCACTTGGTGTTTTTTTGAAGGCTATCATATTAACAACCCCTCAAATAATTTTAGAAACGCTAGCCGAAAAAAAAACAAAATTAATAACATGGAAAAAAGGTTGGAGTTGGTATCATTCATTTCTAAGTATGGTACTAAAACTGTTAATATGCAGGAGTATCATTGCAATTATTAGAATAATAAACAAAGGAAAAGTTTCTGTATAATAAGAAGGGAATGTTTTGAGATAGAAGCAAGTACCCTATTCGCTGCTTTCTCGCTTCTAACGAAGATCAGGCTATCGTCTGCGTATCTGACGAAACGCAGTCCTCTTGCTTCTAATTCCTTATCCAGTTCGTTCAACATAATGTTACTTAAAAGTGGACTAAGGTTGCCTCCTTGACGTCCCCGTCTTTGATTGTTTGGGAGATAATTCTCATTAATTTATCGTGATGAACTGTATCAAAGAATCGCTCTAGGTCAATGTCTACTAACCATTCGTGTCCATCATTTATGTACTCCAGTGCTTGAGTAATTGCCATCTCACAGCTTCTTCCTGGTCGGAAGCCGTAGCTGTATTCACTAAATTGCTTTTCAAATATGGGACTTAACTTTTGGCTAAGCGCTTGTTGTACCACTCGATCAACTACCGTTGGAATGCCAAGTTTGCGCATTTTCCCGTTTTCTTTTGGGATTTCTACTCGCAGTGCGGGTGCTGGCTGATACTTTCTTTTCCGAATTTGAGAACGAAGTTCATCTTTATGTTCTCTAAGATATCCCTTCAGTTCTTCTACACTTACTCCGTCTACTCCACTTGCACCTTTGTTGCGGTATACGCGCTTGTAGGCTTGGTTCATATTTTGGTTGCTTAAAATGTCTTCTAAAAGTTCCACACTCGTTTCTCCCTTTCCTTTCACGTGACGGTAAGACACTTCTCTTTTGAGTATCCTCTGAGATACGCTCATACTTTCCTCCTTAACACATTCTGAAGTATATCTTTCCGTGCATTCATGGTGTAGAAACACTATAAATTGTTCGGCCCTTCGTGATTTCTCACTACTATGGCTTCGGCTGACTTCTCACGATAAACCTTTTCCGACCAGCTTTCTTAATAGGGGACTCCTGAGCTGTACGTGAGATCTCCCAGGGTAAGACAACTATCTTTCCTCTTTTACTCGCCTGATTTACTTTGCAGGATTACGCACATCTTTAGGACTTTGACTTGCTTAGGAGCCTTATCCGCCGGCAAAGCCTTGATATCAGATTTCTATTCGTCGAGCCAAGATTTTGATTCACGCTTCCTTCAGCCCTTACCTCGCGATAAGTACCTTGCGCTTCTCTAGTGGTTGGTTGACGTGTACCTCCACAGTGGACTTTCACCACCTAGATAGCTGCCATGCCTGGCACACTAAGAAAAGCTGCCTGGCTTGACAGCTAATCCGGAAGATAAGAAACTGTATGAATTTATTGGCGTGGGGCAAATAATATCACAGAAACACCTATTAAACATATTCCTGCACCTGCCCAATCAAATATATCAGGTGTTTTTTTATCAATTCCCCATCCCCATAAAACAGACAAAACGATAAATACTCCACCATAGGCAGCATATACTCTTCCGAAAGAGGGAAAGGTTTGAAAGGTGGCGATAACACCGTACAGGGCTAACACTATTCCACCAGCTACTCCCCAATAATACGGCTTCCCCTCTCTTAGCCATAACCAAATTAAATATCCTCCACCAATTTCACAAACTCCTGCAAGTATAAATAAAGCAATTACATAAATCACCTAACAGACACCCTTTAATACTAAGTTGATATTGTGAATATAACACATCTTGTTCAACAAAACTGCCCCGTTAGTCATATAAGAATAGCTGCCTGGTTTGGCAGCTGTTCTGGAACATAAGCACCCGTTAGCTTAATAACTTTAAACATAGTACCCAAATCACTTCACTTTATATCTAGTTGAAACTTTCTCACTCAAGGAATCTAACGTAGAATCAAACTTATAATGAATAATCAATTGATTCGGTTCTTCCCATTCTAATTTATATGCACTGTCCGAAAATGGCTTATAGCCATCATCTGTATTAATACTGGTTAAATAAGTCATATATAATCTTGAATTTGAAAATTGGTATAGGCGGCCATAACCTCTTTCAATCACTATAAACTTTTCTTTAACGTCTGGAGATGAAAACCTCGTGTATTCAGCCTCTATTAGTAGATTTGGAAGGGACGGTACGATTATGAAAAATACCCCTATCGCAATTATTATTCCTTTTATACCTCTATCATTGAACAAATAGATTAGCGATACTATTGCCATAATTATAAGCAAATTAGATAATGCCTGATGACTAATACCGTTTGGTGGTGTCCCTATTTGAACAAATACTCCATTGATTTGTAATGTTAGCAAGGCAAAAAGTAATAAAATACTTGTAATAAATGTGATAATAGCTACCTTTAAAAATTCTTTTGTATTACTTCTTTCCACTCTTTATCACCACTCTTGAATAAAAATAGTAAATCCTTCTTCAATAATCTGCCCCTATAGTTCCATAAGATTTCCATAAAAAGAGCATCAATCCTTCGTGGATCAATGCCTCTGATAGTTTGAAAACAACAATTAAAGTTGAACCTTCTCAAAATGTTCAACTATTGGAAAAGGGTCATAAAAATGATGTAATTGCTGTTTCCATTGTTGATACTCATTGGATTGTCTAAATCCAACTGTATGGTCTTCTAAGGATTCCCACTGAACCAGTAGTAAATATTTACCCTCAACTTCCATACATCGTTGAAGATCGTGAGATATGTAGCCTTTCATTGAAGAAATAATTTTGGATGCTCCACGAAATGTTTCTTCATATTCTGCTTCCATACCTACCTTAACTTGTAGCATAACAGCTTCCAATATCATTAATTCTCCCCCTACCCTTAACAGTATAACATTACGACTTTTCCAGTTACTTTATTAAAATTAAACTAATCTGCCCCTTTTATATAATAAGAAAGCCGCCAAAATTTACAGTGACCTTGAACATTTTTTTCGAAATGTTCATCAAGTAAATGTATAAATAAAATTTTCAAGGTGAAAATATCCCTATCCAATTAAGGAGGGGTATTTAATTATGAATAACAAAAGTGAATCTTTGTTTAGTGTTGCGATTTTGGGAGTCCTTCTAACAACAATATATACAGCAATACTTGCATCACAACTTATGGCCACTAAACACAAAGTTGATTACCTTTATTTCAGAGATAAATTTGGTGGAAATCAAAAATAATTATTTTTGGACGATGTTATTTTATCGTCCTCTTTCTTTGTTTCCAAAATTTTAAGGGAACACTTTGTGTCTACTACACATTGGTAGCATTTCTTATTCCACAATACTGCCCCGTTAGTCATATAAGAAAAGCTGCAAGCACTATAATCTGTACGAAATATCTCGGAAGGAACAGGGAGTATTCTTGCTACTGGTGCTCTTCAACAAGCCACCATTATTTTGTCCAGTTTAGGTGGTTAAGTTTCCAAGTTATTATTTGAAAAAAATTGGGGTCTGGAGGAATTTGCACAGCATCAAATAATATAAACATTTATATATATGTTAACATTTACATTAGTGTATATATTAACACAAATAGCTGCACCCCATGATACGGCTTTTTATATGCTCCAGAAGTCATCATAGTCCACATTGTAACCAGACTTTTTTAGAGCCTTTATGATTTTAGCTGAGTTTTTCATGGAAGGCTGTTGATCGTCTGTTTTAGCTGACCTGCATACAAATGAATGTAGGTAAAGAATATAGTCTGTTTATTAATTCATGGATTCAATATATTTTAAAGTCCATTTAAGTTTGTTTATTACTTTGATACCCCCTATTTCGTTGGGGTCTAATAATCTTAATTCCGCTGTTATGTATTCCTTTAAACTTTCTGCAATGCCCTCTTCTCGATACATTCCATATAAGTAATTAACAAAATAAACATCGTCAAAATCCTTTAAAACAATTGGGTTAGTATTCCCTACAAACTGGTGAAATTCCATAAAAAACTGAGTATCTTCCACACTTTCGTTTGCTGGGCGAATAATATTGCTCATGATTTGTGGGTCAATTACTATACGTGGGTAATTTGCCAACTCGCTCTCCAATTTATAAGCTTTTATGAATGCTGGACCGTATGCAATTGTTCCTCTATGGTAAAGAGGCCCTGCAGATATACCGCCTCGAATCAATATTCCGCTTCTGGCCAGGATTTTTTGAATGAAATTAATATTCATTATAAAAGTATTAAAACTAACAGTATCAATATACGGAGCACTTATTACAAGGCTATCTGAAAATTGTACCATTTCAACCGAGGAATTCTCTTTTAATTTCTTCTCCTCATTATGCTGCACAAAATGTTGAATTCCTTCTAATGCTCCATGTAAAAGCTTTGCATATTCTGGATCCAAAACACTCTTACTAACTAATGCGCTAAATCCCAGAATGTCTAAGAACGCCACTAATCTATGTTCATAACTTCCAGTCATCATATCATTCCCCTCTTATTATTCTCTTTTCATTATATATAGATTTTCATTGTGGTTTCTAATTGATTTTCTGCCCTACAGTTTTAATTGTCCGCATTCTATTTTTCCTGCCAATCTATTAATCCCCTTTTCTTCAACCTTTTCAAATACGCATGAGTAGTACTCTTGAATTTTACGAAATCACATGCGGTTGTGATATCTGCATCGAGCAGATTCTTATCAATGTTTTTAAGACCTCCTGGGCCTTCCCTTTAACATTATCCATCCAGCAGGAATAGCGCACTTGCACAGGATACACGGCAAAGCAAAGCAGCAAAGGGCAGAGATTGCTTGCTATTCGTGCATACATTGCTTTCTCCTGTCCGCTCCCTTTAGCCCTAACCCCGAAAGGGGACCTTTTATAACATACAATACTCAAGCACAAAGAGTTCTCTTACTTTACAGAATCAGTGGCCCCTTTAGAAACAGGTTCCCTGTCCTTTAAATCAGCCTGGCGCTCCTGTCGAATAGTCATCGGCTTATTCTTATCCCTTTTCATTTCTTCTAAATACCGGGCTAAATAAGCATCAGTAATACGACGGGGCACATACCCTAATCGCTGCCGAATTAGATTTTCAAGAACAAACATTTTGCGTGTTATTCTTTCATAATTTACCCCTGTTTCTTCTTCTGTTTCCCGATAATCGTCTAACTCTCCGTGTTTCCGGGCCTTATAAAATATATTCATGTAGTTATATATATTAGTTCTCTCTGTGCGTGCATACTTGAGAAGACTGAGCAGTTCAAATGTTGAAAGTCTCATTAACTCCGGTGTGGTTTTCTCCAGATAAGCATCCAGCGCAAAGTCACGCACTCTGACTGAAAGGCGCTGATGATCCCGTTGCACTTGATGGTTCCCTAATATCATAATGCAAAAATCACAATAATATTTTGAACCCTGCGGCATCAACTCGCTGCCACAATACGGACATGTTATGACACTTTGTTTATCCATGTGAATACCTCCTCGCTTCTCTTCTCCTTTTAACAGGACCGCCTTTCTTTCTGGAAAGGCGGCTTGCCTTGTGCTTGCGATATTGTAAGCTATAACTCTTTTATTCTTCGTCCTTTTCGTCTTCACCTAAAATGTAGTCCGATGCTTTTTGAGCTTGTGCAGCTGCTTGAACGACAAGGCGGTTATCATCCTTTAAAGAGCGAAGCCAGGAGTTGATGTAACTTGCGCTATTTTCAATAGTGCTGTTATCAATTCCAGCTACTCCACAAAGCATTGCTGCTCCCAATTCTGCTACTAATTCTTCTTTGGAATAAACTTCATCCCCAAACGCTACATTCGCTGTAGTTACTCCGAAACGGGCAAGCCTGCTTTTATGGCCTGTACTATGAATCATTTCATGAAATAGGGTGCTGTAAAATTCTTCAGCTTTCACAAAGTCCTTAATGGGCGGGCAGTTAATTTTATCGAGTGTTGGATAGTAGACGGCTCTTCCAGAATAAAAGGTGTAATCCGGGCAGTTTATATATCCCTTATATATCTCTTCAGCTTTTTCAATGGGATCGTGATCAAATGATACTTCTTTTCTTTTACTTTCCAAACCTTCTACCTGCGAATTAATTTCAAATACCCGGTAGTATCGAAGATACGGGATTTTTTCAATTTCACCGTTTTCTTCATTCTCCTTCTCTAACCATTTCCAAAATACCACAATATTCGATTTTTCTCCCTTTTTAACCTTGCCCCCAGCTTCCTTAATTTGCTTAAACGTGGCATATTCTCCGGCTTCTAAGAGGAAGGTATTGATTCCCCTATATGGCTTTTGAGTTTTCCAGTTAACAGCTCCCCCATTGATCCACGGCTTACGCCAAGGAATAACACCCTCCTCCAATTGATCAATGATCTTTTCTGTAATCATTTCATATACGTTCTTTTTTCCTTCTAAGTTCTTCTCTTTTGTTTTTGGCATTGTCTGTTCCTCCTTTTGTTCTTTGCCTTCTGAAGCGTTTCCTTTCCCAAAGGGAAGGATTTTGCCCCTTTGACAGGAGAAACGAACAATGAGCATAGAGAAGGAGTCAAGGGAGCTCTTAGCGGAAAAGTTTTTTGTGTTGCGCAGCGTATGTAACAAAAAAGTTTTTTGCCCCTTGACTGCTTCTCTATCCGACTTAGCTTGCAGCAATTGGAGGGCGAAGCCTAGGAGGCTCCGGATGCTGTAAGGTTAGCTCGGATTGCGTTATTGTACGATTCGGAAGGCAAAGGGCAAAATCCTCATTTAATAGCAGCCGGCGGGCTGCTTTCCGCTTTGTTTTTAGGTTTTAAGGTCTTGGGTTTTTCAGGTTTTCGGCTCGTGGGGTACGGCCAGAGGCAAATGGAACAGGAACCTACGGAATGTAGGCGAAGGATGAGCCGTACAAGCCGTGGTTATCGGGCCATTTAGTAGCACAGCGACACGTACAGGCTGTTAGAAAGGGCGCTCTTCCCTTTCTTACAGCCTGTAGTGCTGCCGACCAATTCTTCTTTTAGGAAGTTTTGAACCAAAAAGTGTTAGGAATATTTCAAATAGAGAATACTTACCTGCTTTCATAATCTTTTAACGTTTACTGGAAACCTCGCAATGAATCTATCTTTTAACAAGATGAAAATACTGCGTTTTTTTGGAATAACAACGAGTATTATTCAACAGGAAGTAGAAATACATTATATTTACATAAACATTAATGTGTATGTAAATATATACATTAATGTTTCGAAATAGTTAAGTCTTGCCTATGGTTCATGAACTTCAAGATATAAGCTAAAAGCTGTAAACTGAAAAAGTGGACTAAGAGCGCCTTAAGAAGAAAATAGGATGCCACCCTTAAGCATGTACTGTTTCACGTTTACATTTTTACCATCCTGTATTGATATTAATATTTTTTGCACCATTAATGGTAAGGTTTCCTTTGGAAGCAAAACTCAGAGATTTTGTATGACTGGAATTCCATAAAAAAAATACGCTCCGTTTATGGAGACGTACTTATGATAATATGATTACTTTATAAACTTACTTCTGTTTTTATAGCCTACGAATACCAACAACAGTGCTGAAGAAAATATTGCACCATAAACAACATTAGAATTACCTTTATTTTCATCAGGAGTATATGGTGTAGAATAGTCACCGCCAACCCCGGTTTGTTCGCCGAATTCGATTATTTCTTTTTGATTTGAATACTTATCATGAATGTAATTTCTAAACTCTGGTAAACTCAACTGAGTACCCAGCATTAGAGTTGCATTTTTCGAAAACCCTTCCACTCTGCCGTTTTCAAAAATGTACCATGCATCAGCTGGCAGCTCATAAAATACTTTTCCACCATTTGATTTTTTATTGTCTAGTGCAACGGCTAAATCTTGTCCATACCCGAAAGAAGAAAGCACATAATTCCCCTTGTCATCTTTGGTTGTCCCTATCGCATTTACTGGCTTTCCATCTTGGTAAACTGCTGCAACATATTCATCTGATTTCACAAAACCTTTATCAGCAGCTAAAGCCTTCTTAGTCGTTACGAAATCATCAGACATTCTGTAGACTTGATATAACTTACCGAAACTAATTTTTTCACTTTTACTTAAATTATAGTTCATGTATTCCTCAGATCTAACGTGATCTAGCACAATGTTCACAAAGTTACCTTCTGCAAATGATTGTGCACTTTTATCTACTTCCTCTGCACTGGCACTAGGTATTAAAAATGTTAATAAAGACAAAAGAGCTACTAAAGAAGAACAAAATAACTTTTTCAAAATTTCCCCTCCTTAATTCATTTGATATCTTGTATGAGTTAATTCCCAACTACTATTATCTTTAAGGTAGCTCCAAGTACTAGTCCTGTATTCTGATGTTCTATCAGAGTAACTACTTGATTGCTTTGGATAAACGTATCTTACGTTACTTCCACTAGTGTCATAACCTCTTATTACTAGCATATGACCTGTAGAAGGATCGCTTTTCCATCCAATACGAGCCAACATTGGTTGATTCTTATCAATCTCATCAGTTATCGTGTACATTGGAGGAAGGCCTGTGCCTACATAACCAACGTAAACCTTTCCATGCTGTAATACTCTTGCAGTGTCAGCATAGAAACCTCCAGGTTCATTAGCTGAACAAGATGTAGTCGCTTTACCCGCCTTGTAAAGTGTACATTGTGAGTAATATGTGCCTGATAGGTATCTGATGACAATCTGTCCTGCCGTTACCCAACACCATTGCGATTTCTCCTGACTATAATTCTCAACTGACAAACTTTTCGATGCGGCCATACCTGTATTTGGAAACAACACTAAGATCATCAATGTTATTACCAATGGAGCAAACAACTTCCTTGCCAAAACTATCACCTCTTCTATGGTATTAAACTGCTACTTAATTAAAATATAAATGTATATTATTGTAAATAGAGGTTTTTTGTAGTAATTTTAGCCGGCAGATTATTTGTATCTTTTTTCCCAACTCGATTGAAATTCGGAAAGGTTCTCTCCATGAATTTCTTCTAAAGTCTTACCATCTATAGAAAACGGTATTCCTATTTGTGGTTCTTTGCTGTATGGAAATGTGGTAGCAGCGATAATTTTGTTATTATATAAATAGATACCTATTACTGTTTTCCCTTTTGATTGATCGCTTAGAAGTTTATTTACTCCTGTATATGTTATAAATTTTATTTTTTTCCCAACATATTGATCAGGTTTTTTATCTTGAAGTTGCCAAATTGGTTTCCATGGATCATTATTAAGATCATCTTTAGTGAAACTCACATCTTTTTCTTCTATATATTCTAGGTCTTCATACCCTTTCTCCTTAAGGAAGGCTTCTATTGAAGGATCAATCTCTTTTTTTTCCGTCATACTGCACCCCACCATAAAAAAAACAAGCAATAATATAGGAAATAGCCTCATTGCACTTTCCTCCAATCAAATAGTAATACCTATACTTATTCTGTTTATTAAGTTCATATCCTGTAATTTGTTAAAAACAGAGCATTGTAAATTTATAAAACGTACCCTGCTATCGAAATAAAAACATTTGCTGTACAGATACTCCTCGCGGCTCCGGTTTGCTTTTTTCTGCCTGCAGTATAAAGGATTCAGTTACAATCCTTTGTTCTGTTCCTTCAGAAGAGAACCTCCCAACAGGGTAGGATTTTGCCTCTTTTTAGTCTTCAGGTCCTGATTTTTTAGAACATCGGCTCGAGGGTTACAGTTGGAGGAAAACGGAACCGAAACCTACGGAATGTAGGCGAAGAAATACGCCGCAAAATCCATAGTGATCAGCCATTTAGAAGCTCATCTTAAAGTCAGACGCGGAAAGAATGTTTAGAAGACAAATTATAACTGGTTTATCTAGAAAGATGACAATTATAAATGATACGTTTTACTTCATGCAAAAAAGGAGAAGGATTCAGCCTTCTCCTCTTTATCCTTATTACAAAAATCTAAATGCCCAATCGTACTTTTTCTTCTTCACAATAATTTTCAACAGATCTCAAGGACCAATATTTAACGCCACCGACAAATAGATCTGGTTTAGGGACTTTTCCGCGTTCAAAGTAAAGATTGAGCTTTTGCCTCCCATAATTAAGCCCCTTCTGCGTTAAATAATCAGCAAACTGACTTAGACTGAAATATTCAGACCCGTTTTTAACCAGACAGTAGGACGGATGTTTAATCAAATAGGTATCTTCCCGAAAATAATCTGTTATCAACTCAAGAGCAAATTCCAGCCAATCATTATCCAACCGTTTATACAGATGCCCCAAATCAAACTCTTCTTTGTCGGGAGCTTCAAAAAACCAGGCTAACTTAAGGAAAGTAGCTTGTACTTCATCCAGCTGTATAAGAGATTGCTCAGACAGAAAAAGGGTTTCATAATCATTCAATCTTTCTTCCAGCAAGGGAAACTTCTCAACAATCTTCCGGGTTGCCTTTTTCATATTAACCCCTCCTTGTATACAATGTATACAAAATATAACATACAATGTATACATTGTATACAACTTCAACCAAAAAAAGGGAGATTCCTCTCCCTTTCTGCTACATTTGACCTTTCTCTTTCATGCTGTAGAAATCAGCTTTTGCATTGACAATCAGATGATCTAACACCTCAATCCCCAGATGCTTGCCGCATTCAACCAATCGCCTTGTGACATCTATATCTTCTCTTGAGGGAGAAACGTCCTGGCTGGGATGCTGATGCGATACGATGATCGATGCGCTGTTATTCAAGATGGCACTCTTGAATACCTCCCGCGGCATAACTAGGCTTGCGTTCAATCCTCCAACATGGCAGCGATGGACGGCAACCACCTGATTTTTCGTATTCAGACACATGACGAAGAACACCTCACGGTCATCCTCACCAATGAAATGCGCGGCCACCTTTGCACCATCTTCCGGGGAACGGATGATAAACTTTTCGTCAGCTTCAACCTCTGTGCTGACCTGCTTGATCCTTACCACTTCATAAATGGTTTCCAGCTTCATTTCCTTTTTCATTTTCGCCTCTCTCCTTTCTTTGTTCGGATCCACCTGAACCATTCGCGCAAACGGGGGGAAGGGTTCGCTTACGAAGAAGCGAACTTGCCAGAGAGGGGTAGGCCCATCCCATGCTTTACGGGATGGGCCGTTAGAAAACGAGTGAAGCCCAATGACTTAGGGGCAGTTAGGAAGCGTTTTTTGCTTCCTTATTGCTCCTTAGCCTTCTTGGCTTTGCCGTTTTCTTTCCCCGAACGCCCGCCCTTCCCGCCGTCATAAGCGAATAGTTACAATGAGGAGAACGAAGGAAGGAGAAGAGGAACTGCACAAGGGCGGCTAAAAGCATACCGGGAGGTATGCAGCCGCCTAACGGCAAGGGTTCGATGCCCGCAGCCGTTATAACAAAGCAACCTTCAGAACCCATTCGGAACTTCCGAATGGGTTCTGAAGGTTGCGTATTGTATCACGGCGAAGCCTGATGCAATCGGATTCTAGGGGGCTCGATGCCCCCTGGAATCCGTCAGTACAGAAGGTTTGCAAAGCCATTTCGATCAGGTGCTTTCGCTCTTAGAAAGCAGCAGAGAAATGGCGTATGGCATGAAGCGCAGCTGCTTGCCATCGGGTTGCAAAGGTTCGATGCCTGAAGCAACCCGACCTTTCATTTAAAGCGATCCAACGGGCTGCCGTTGGCGGGGTGTTGGGCGCGCAGCCCAAGGTATTCAGGTTTTCGGCTCGTGGGGTACGGCCGGAGGCAAATGGAACAGGAACCTACGGAATGTAGGCGAAGCATGAGCCGTACAATCCGTGGTTATCGGACCATTTAGTAGCACAGCGACACGTACAGGCTGTTGGAAAGGGCGCTTTTCCCTTTCTTACAGCTTGTAGTGCTGCCGCCCGAAAATGTCTTTAAGTGCCCTGAAATTGTTTCTAAAGAAAAAAATTCGCCTTAAGGCGAATCTAGTCATCAATCACATAGGATTTCTAATGGTCTCGTCTGATGAATTTCTCTTTAATCCATGGCAAGCTAAAATGATCCTTTTCCACTCCCGGAAAACACCGGGGGCAATACTTTCTATTTAAATGAGGGCTATCATCCGAAGGCAGACTTTTTAATTCATGCTCCGGAAAAGATCTGTTGCAATATGTACAGCGCTGCATTTAATAATCCCCCCACACATAACAGTCTTCTTATTTCCATAATGCCTGGCTAATTGGGAAACAGATCCTTAACACTTAGTTCACCTGTTTACGAGAAGCTCTCACATATTCAATGATTGCAAAAATGACTTGTTCTTCCTTCTCTGCAAAGCTTTGATCAAATAGCAGCCGTTTCCCATCAAATTTAAATGCTTCGAGCAAATAAGAGACACGGGGTTTACTATAGGCTTGGCTATTGGCCACACAAGCCTCCCAAACGGATTGCTCCAGCTCTTTTGAATACCGTCGATGTGAAATGCATTCGCGGAGTTGGGTTTTCTTAATTTCTATATACCCTTCCCATATGTTTTTGTTAGTGATTTCGTACCACATTTCAACGCGGGCTCGTTCTTTTGCTTCTTTTACAACATCTGTTTCATTTATTTCTGCATTTTCTATTGCAACATCTGTTTTAATAACATCCGGAAGCCTATCAGACAAAAAAGACTCTACACTTTCAATTGGAATCTTCCAGCCCTCCTTCCGGGAAGAAGGAGAAACTCCTTTAATGACTCCTTGCCGCAGCCAACGGCGAACGCTCTCTTTGTGGCTTGTAATTTTATTTTTCTTGAGTATCTCAAATACTTCGTCCACATTATACATATTCAAGTCACTCCTCTATATACAACAATCATTTTATATAATTATAATACATCAATTGTTGTATAAATATCAATACAGATAACTCCCCCTTATTTGTGCTTATTCTATCTTTTCATACGTCAAAAATGACTGAGATATTGAGCATTATTGACTTATGAAAAGGTATTACAAATATTCTTAGCCTTGTTTTCACTTACCATTGGTAAAACTCATTAAAGAAAAAAGAACTCCAGATGAAGATCTGGAGTTCTTCCGTATTTATTAAATTAATTTGTATTAGTAGCAAAATTAATTTAAGGTCTATCTACTACTTGTTAATAATTTTTATCATTCACCTCTTCCACTCACCGGAATATTTGTTCTCATTTTGGTGGATATTTCGCGTTACTTTTCGCGGTTTTACACCTATTCTCCCCCGGTCCTCATTCAGTCGTCAAAGAACTTATAAAGTTTGTTTTTCTAATTCTCTAATATGCATATGAAGCTGATTGTTCTTCATTAGCTTTTGCAACTAATGAGAATTCCACTTGGAGACCTAATGCATCTGCCAATTTAAATAGGGTTTTTAATTTGGGCACATCCATACCATTTTCAATTCTTGAAATTGTTTTTTGAGGTATGCCGGATAACTTTGATAACTGGCGTTGAGAAACTTTTTTTCGATCACGTGCTGCCATTAGTTCTCCAACGATCTCTAACGAAATAAATAGGTCTGGGTCTTCAGTTGCCTGTTCGTTTCTGAGATCATCAAATGATTTCATAATTTCCCTCCTAACATTGTTTTTTGATCGCGTGTAGTGTCTTCATTTTTTCCGTTTTGGACATTATATTATTCCCGAACCGGCAAAGCCGGTCGCGGATGCTACGGTTACGATTGGACTTTAGTTGTTCTTTAAAAACTCTTTTTTCCGATTTTCAGCACGATCTATTTCGGTTTGTGGTGTACTGTTTTGCTTTTTTCTAAACTGGTTGGTCATGACAATGGAATCAGCAGCAAAATAAAAGAATAATATCCTGTCATCATTTATTCTGATTTGCCAGATGTCAGTTCCTTTCAGCTTCTTGATGTTCTTTTTCTTAACCTCTCCAGACTGGATTAAACTGCCGTTCCTTTGCAGCATAACCTGTGTTTGGTAAACCTTGTTGTACAGTGCTGGTTCATGTTTCTTAATGTGCTGAATCCAATCGTAAACCGGTTGGCATCCGCGACTGTTGGAATAATAAAGAATATCCATCGCGGAGGTCCTCCTCATTTACTTTTTTATCTGTAACCGGCCGCCCGACAAAGCAAGCATGCCTATCCGTGTAAATATGATAACATGCATGTTATCACTTGTCAAATGATTAAAATGAATCGTATCCCTGAACCATATTAATCCATCGTACTTTCAATAATACCTTGTTATAATAAACTGTAGAAAGGAAGAGGATGATGCATTCTATAAAGTTTGGAAATCAGAACATACCTTACACTCTCAAAATCAGTCATCGCAGAAAGACGCTATCTATTTCTGTTGATCAACATGGTGTATCTGTCATTTCTCCTTCTGGGACAATACAAGAAAAGATTGAATTTACACTGCAAAAAAAAGCACCTTGGATTGTCAAGCAACTCTCGGATTTTGAAGAAATGCACACTGGAATTCAAAAGCGAGCTTTCCTATCCGGCGAGAAGCTATTGTACTTAGGAAGGAATTACCGGCTGAAAGTCATTAAAATCGATTGTTCAAAACCCACCTTTCGTTTTTACCAAGGTCGTTTCTTAGCTGAATTACCAATAGGATCCAAGGAAGAAGATCATAGATCACTTATCTATCCTCTATACATAGACTGGATAAAAAACCGAGCAAATGTCTTTGCTAATGAACGTATAAAAAGATTTAGCATAAAATTGCAAAAAGAACCAAATAAGATAATGATTAAAGACCAGGAGCAACGTTGGGGCAGCTGCACACCCGCAGGGAACATTTTGCTGAACTGGCGTCTATTTTTAGCTCCTGTCTCCATTATTGACTATGTACTGGCTCATGAACTGGTTCACCTTGAGCATATGAATCATTCAAAGGAATTTTGGGAAACCTTGCGCATGCTTGTTCATGATTACGACCATCGAAAAGAATGGCTCCGAATCAACGGAGGCACTTTAGACATATAAAAGGCAGCAAACCAATATGGTTTCTGCCTTTTTATTATTTATATTGAACTTCTGCCAGAGCCGTAAAGTACCCTACCAACAGTGAAGCATCTGGCATGGACATCTTTTTCTTTAAAAATATGATTTTCATATCTGCACTTAGTTCGCGTTTAAAGTCTGCTTTTGTTGTCCAGTCACTTATTGGAGAAACTCTTGCGTCTATAAACTGCTGAACTTCGATGGCAATTTCTTTTAACTCCGTATCTGGTCTCGTGCCCTCAAACACTTCCATAAGCTTGTTGTAATACGGTTCCTGTTCAGAAGTAAGGCCGCTATTTGTCTTGCCCTCTGCCTTTTTGACCAACTCTTCACGAGCCTCATACAGTTTATCAAGCAGTTCATATATATCCATCTGACGATCTTTAAATCTCTCAATTAATTCTTGAACCTTCTCTTTTAAGGATGTATAAAAGACCTCATCCTCTTCCATCTTGACGGAAATTTCTCGTTTGATAGCATGTTCAATTTGAGCAGCCTTCGTCTCCGGCTTCACATTTTCTTCAACGTCTTCTTTGAACGCTGCATCAAGAATAGAAACTGGTTTTCTCACCTGTATTCCTTCGGATTGAAGGTGCTTATAAATGAGCTCACGGACCTTTTCACCGCAGTCTGATATATCCATTCCGTCTTCAACAGAGAAACGGGATTTGGCAAGCTGACGGATCATCCCGAGATGCTTTAGATCACCAACAAACTTCTCGGCTTTCGGGCTTGGCATAACCTTATCCATACTCTCTGCAAATCGTTTATACGCAATATCGAAATCTGTGCGAACATCTTCTTCTTTCAGCCGAAGAATGCTGTCTTCACGCTGCGTTTTCTTTAACCCGTCAAAATACCTCATAGCTGACCGATGACGCTGCTCGAGCCTTGGCAGTTCTTCATCAATAGACTGTAGGGCTCCTTTTACATCATTGGCACTAAAGATTTCAAGCGCTTCATCTAAGAAGCGTGAAACTCCGAAGTAATCAACAATAAGTCCATAGGATTTGTTATCATCGTACTTTCGGTTAGTCCTAGCAATGGCTTGAAGCAAATTGTGCTCTCTCAGTGGCTTATCAAGATACATAACCTGTTCAATCGGGGCATCAAATCCTGTCAGGAGCTTGTCGCACACTAACAGCATGGCCAGCTTATCTTCAGAAAATGGCTTTTTGAATCGATTGATCAGCTCTTTCTCTTGCTCCTTCGTAATATGATGGTCCCGAAGCTCTTTTACATCATTGTGGCCCCCTGAAAAGATAACCGCTGTTTCAAACTGACCAGCTGCATATTGGTCTATCAATGCTTTGTAGCGTACCGCAGCCATTCTTGATACGCATACCACTTGTGCTTTATATCCATTTACCAAAATTCGTGATTCAAAGTGCCGTACAATATCAAGTGCAATTTCATCCATCCGATCGGGTGCTGTCAGAATAAGAGATTCGTTGACATGTTTTTGCTTGATCTTTTCCCTGGTATCTTCATCATATTCAAAGAACACACGGTTAAACAGCTCATCCAGTGAGTCTCCTTTTACATGTACATTCGGAAGACGAGATTCATAATGAATAGGAACCGTTGCACCGTCTTTAACCGCTTGTTCTATTGTATATTTATCTATATACGATCCAAACTTACCGGTAGTGGAGCGCTTTTCTTTCTCAATCGGTGTTCCTGTAAAACCGATAAATGTAGCGTTCGGCAATGCCTTGCGCATATTCAGAGCGAGCCCCTTATACTGAGACCTGTGTGATTCATCTGTCATGACAATAATGTTTTCTGCTTCAGAAATAACAGGAAACACTGGATTCCCACTGTCATCTTCAGCAGCCTGAAATTTCTGAATCAGGGTCATGACTGTTGCACCCGGACCTCTTTCAAGCTGGCGCTTCAAATCCGCCACAGAAACGGCTTGGGTGGGATTCGGAAAACCACAATTTTGAAAAGTTTTCGTGATTTGTTCATCCAAGTCCTGGCGATCTGTAACAATCACAAGCATCGGATTCTGAAGACTGGCTTCACGCCTCAGTTTCATGGCCATATACACCATGGTTAAAGATTTCCCTGATCCCTGCGTATGCCATACAACCCCGCCTCTCAATGATGGCTTCTTTTCGGTCACAATACGCTGGATCCCTTTATTCACGGCACGGTACTGCTGGTAACGGGAAAGCTTCTTCACCTTCCCATCAAACACGATAAAGTTCCGCATTAAATCAAGGATGGATTCCTTCCTGAGCATACCCGCAGCCATTATATCTTGGGCGCGATCACTTCCAACTTCCTCAAGCGTTAGTGGATATGGATCCTTCCAGAGTCCGTAATGCTGAGGACGCGCAAAAATAGTACCCACCCGCGCACGGTCCCGGCTCGTGACAATCAGCATCTGATTGTACCAAAAAAGTTTTTCATTGGTCTCCTGATAACGATCGAATTGACGGACGCCTTCCGGCAGCTGCTTGTCCCACTTGAGTTTGGGACTCTTGCATTCTATTAAAACCAAGGGCAAACCGTTTATGTACAGAACAAGATCCGGACGGATTGTTCCGTTTGCATTTGTATAGGAAATCTGATTGACAGCCAAAAATTCGTTGTTGCTCTCGTCTTCAAAATCAAACAGCTGCACCGTCTGATTCTTTTTGCCGGCACCGACATCCTGAAGAACGGAAATCCCCTGCCCAAACAGCCAGTCATACATCGTTTTATTGGCGTGCCAAAGATCTTCTGCCTGAAGGGAAACGAGCTGCTTGACGACCTTTTCAACATTGGTATCACTCATCCACCCGTTTAGGCGTTTGATGGATCCTGCAAGCCGGGCTTCCAGCACCACATTCCCCCGACCGTTCCGCTCAGAATCAAGGCTCGGCCCACTTAAGTAGGTATACCCGTAACCCTCAAGCTGCTCGATTAAAGGCATCTCCACTTCTGTATATTCATACTGATCCAATTCCCCACCTCCATCGAAAAGTTGAAACGCCTGTTTAGCCCCGACAAGCATAAGATAGATTGTGAGGAGGCTGTACCGCCTATGCAAGATAGCTTATGACCTCGAGGGCTAGGCGTTGAAACTAGACACCACATCATTGAATTTTTTATAGCTTTACACGAATCTTTCCTGTCAAAAGTTGCTGCAAAAGTCCCTTTTTTAATTCAATATACTTAACCTTTTCTTTTTGATAAGAATTAATATGTTCATCTACCGAAGAAAGGATTTCGGCAATTTTTTGTTGTTCTTTCAAAGGTGGAATAAGTACATCTAGCTGACTCAGGTTTTTTTGACTAATACCTTTAGCAGTTGTTCCAGTTGCATTTTTATCTAAAACGCTCTGAAAAAAAGGTGACATAAGAAAATGTTTGAAATAATCATTGTATAAATCTTCATCCGTTTTAAATGCTATAACACGTTGGCTTAAAATATATTTATTATTGTCAGGAACTTGGGCAACGTTCCCTAACGGGGCCTCCATAGTCATTAGAATATCCCCTTTAGATAAATCTCCTTTTGTCATCCATCTATCATATAATTCTAGAGAACCCAAGTAACATTCCGCTGAAAAATCGATATATCCCATTTTCACATTGTTAGCTGATAATGCAGCAATACTTCCCTTTCCCCACTCTAGACCTAATTTTTTAGGAGTTCTCCCTCTAAAATCCAAAATGGTATTAATATGTTTAAAGAAATTAGCAACTTCCCACCCAACAGGAATCTCCCCAAGCTCCGTCATCTTAAACTCCGTATGCCCAATCCCTTTCGTAAGCAATTGTTGCATCAAACCTTTTTTAAGCTCTTTAGTTTTTTCAATGAGCTGTTGGGTGTTCTCAATTTGCTCATCCACGGCAAAAAGGATTTCGGCTATCCTTTCTTGTTCCTTAAGGGGAGGGGACATAATGAATAAGTTACGCAATTCACCACCGTTAATTGCTGTGAATGTACTTCCTTGACCAAGCGATTCAAATCGCGTTTTGGCATTTTGCAAAGTATAATATAAAAACCATGGAATACTTTTTCCATTAATTGCTCGAATTGCTCCTAAACCACGACCAATACATGACGTTTCTCTACACATATTAACTGCGCCAACAGGGGCTCTAACTGATATTAAAACATCATTTGCTTCAGCAATTTTAGTTGGCTCATTGCACCATTTTCTTACTTGAGGATACTTACTACCAAATTCTGTCTTACCTTGATAAAATGGTAACCCATCACCTTGATCATTATAACTAGATGAACTAGGGGATTGACCCATAATTATTTCAGTCATTGATCCTAGGTTACTAACCTCCCACTCAACAGGAATCTCACCAAGTTCTGTCATCTTATAACCATTATGAACTGTTCTTTTTTCAACTATCATCATACTTCACCAATCCCTAATTCCTGCAAGAAACGGTTCAGCTTTTCTTTATTCTCAGCCTGTTTCGCTTCAAGTTCTTTAATCTCGCATAAAACAGCTGAAAGATCTACTTGCTCTTCTTCTTCCGATTTATCAATATAACGGGTGATGTTCAGGTTGTAGTCATTGTTCTTGATTTCGTCCAGTGACACCACACGAGCGTATTTCTCAACATCCTGATACTCATCAAACGCCTTAACCATCTTCTCGATATCCTGTTCGCGCAGCGTGTTCTGGTTCTTGCCTTCCTGATACTCAGCTTCCCCTGCGATGAACAGCACATTCCCTTTCTGTTTTGGGGCTTTATCCCGATTAAATATCAAAATACACGCAGGAATTCCCGTCCCGTAGAAAAGATTCGAGGGAAGGCCTACAACGGCTTCAAGCAAATCAGACTCCAGAAGACCCTGACGGATTTTCCCTTCTGCACCGCCGCGGAAAAGAACGCCATGCGGCATAACCACTCCAGCCATACCGTTTGACTTCAATGAAGCTACCATATGCTGGATGAATGCATAGTCCCCTGCATTCTTGGGAGGGAGTCCATGCTGAAAACGGCCGTAAGAATCATGTTCAGCCTCTTCGCGTCCCCATTCTTTCAATGAAAACGGCGGATTTGCAATAACACGGTCAAACAGCATGATTTCCCCGTCTTCCACAAGCTTTGGCTGACGGATGGTGTCCCCTTTTACAATCTGATGATCAGGAAGCCCGTGAAGCAACAGGTTCATCTTTGCAATCGACCACGTACCTAGGTTTTTCTCCTGGCCAAAAAGAGAAAGAGTCTGAGGGTTTCCTCCTTTATGTTTTACGTAATCCACTGACTGAATGAGCATGCCACCAGAGCCACAAGTTGGATCATAAACACGCATGCCTTCCTCCGGCTTGATGAGTTTCACGATCAGTTCAACGACTTTCGACGGCGTATAGAACTCCCCGCCCTTTTTGCCTGCATCGTCCGCAAACATTTTGATTAGATACTCATAGGCACGTCCGAGCATGTCCGGCTCAGAGAGATTCTCGTTTGTTAAATTCAGCAAAGAGAAATGCTGTAGGAGGCGCTGAAGAACACTATCCGTTAGGACTTCTTTTCGGTTAAAATCAATCGGTGTTAAAACACCTTCAAGCGTTGCATTTTCATTTTCCAATGCTTCAAACGCCACATTAATTGCAGAACCAATATCCTCCGCATGTTTCCGTACCTCTTCCCACTTGGCGGTTTCTGGGACAAAAAATTGATACTGATCTGGATCATCAGCAAGCAGAATACCTATTTCTTCTCCATGCTCATTTATAAGGTTATTTTTCCTTTCTTCTGATACATCGCTCAGACGCTTCAAGAACAGCAGTCCAAAGATATAATTCTTATAATCACTTGAATCAACAGAGCCACGAAGAATATCTGCTGATTTCCATAGGTGTGATTCTAATTCTTGTAATGTTAATTTTTCCATGATGTTCCCCCCAGTATTTCACTATTAAGTATAAGTCTATTTAGAATTTGAAAAATATTGATGTGACTACATCGCCTTTTCTTTTTTTAAAGCTCTATACAAGGTGGATGCAGAAACACCTGTCATCTCTTCAATCTCCCGAATAGACATGGAACGAGAGTTGTACAAGGTTAATGCGTGAATAAGCTTTTTTTCATCTATTTTTGGCCTTCCTCCTTTTCTGCCTCTTGCTCTTGCTGCTTGTAGTCCAGCCATTGTCCGTTCACGAATAATATCTCTCTCAAACTCAGCTAATACAGACAACATCCCGAACATCGCTTTACCAGCTGCAGTTCCAGTGTCCAAGTTATCTTGTATGCTTACAAATTCCACTTTCTTTTCTCTCAGTAAATCGGAGATTTCAATTAAGCGTTTTGTTGATCTAGCCAATCGATCCAATTTATATACCACAAAGGTGTCTCCAGCTCTCAGAGTTCGAAGGGCAAGAGAAAGTTCTATTCGATCATCCTTTGCACCGGATTGCTTTTCTTTAAAAATTTCACTGCATCCGAATTTCTCCAAAGCATCCAACTGCAAATCCAATGACTGATCAGTTGTGCTTACACGTGCATATCCAATTTTCAATCGTTTGCACCTCCAGATTAAATCTTACCTTGATTTTATCAAAAAGGTACCTATTTGTAATATAGTTTTTGGGAAAAGTTTTGACATAAAAAAAGCATAAAAACAGACTCAAAAGAGCCGACTTTTATTCTCCACCAAAAACCATCGTTTATGATAATCGAATTTATTTCCCCTCTCATTTATAACTCTAAGTTTCGACACCTCCCTATAACTTGAAATTGCTGGTTTGCTTTTGGGTGTCAATTCTTCTGAGTTATGAAACCGTATGTTTTAACGAAAACAAAAAAAGCCGACTAATACTGGTCGGCTTCCCAATTTCTTTATTCAACTAAAGCACCCGTTACTTTAAGGACATAATTTCACAAACCTTATAAAAGATTGGCTACTATTATCAAATTTCTTCGTAAAATGTGATTCTGTTTGAGAAAGGGTCAACAACTGTTAATTCAATAGTATCCCAAGGTGTTTTTTCTATAGCTGGATTAGAGTAGTGATATTCCTTTTTTGATAGAGAAGAATGAAAATTTTTCAAATCATTTATTTTAATTCGAATTGCACCACCTGGAGAAGAGTCGCCATGATGTTCGGATAGATGTAAAACAGCATCATTTAAAGAAACTTGAAAATACAAAGGCATATTTTCTGCATATTGATGTTTCCAATCAATTTTAAAGCCTAAGTATTTAATGTAAAACATAAGAGTTTTCTCCATATCAAAAATTCGAAAGATGGGTGTAATCATTAAAAACAGCACTCCTGTACACATTTGGATTAGACATTCCATTATTAAATCTCGTTAAGTCAACTCTAATTGGATATTAGACATCTTATTAGCAAATTCCTTCTTCCACTAATCTGCCCCTTTAGTTTAAGTACTCCCAATTTATATATCAAATACATATCCAAAACCTTTAAGTTATGGACCTGTACTATATAATTTGATTATTTCCTTTCCTTCTGAAAGTCGCAAAATAATAAGAAGTTTTGCAATCCCCGTATGCAAAAAAACCGTAACTAAAAGTTACGGTTTTTTTATATTATTCTAATTTTCAGTCTTATCTAGACTTCGTTTTATATCCATAGCCGCTAGTGGGCTCCACTTCTTATAACAGCTCCTTGACTAGTTCGATGATAACAATTAGAAGTCTTATGATTAAACGGACCATTGGATTCCCCTCCTTGCAATATATTTGCAAGAATAAAATAGGAATCCTTGTCCGATCCTTTTAAATTTTCCTAAAAAAAATAGGCGACCGTCATCGCCTTAATCTTTCTGTATAAAATCTTCTATCCAAACTGCGATGTCGTGTAAGCCGATACTTTTGTCCGTCACTATATTGACCGTGAAGTCTTCTGCTAATTTTGGAGGAACATCGAGTTCCTTGCCATTCAATCGAAGGAACATGTATAGGGACGCAAAGGCTGTCCGCTTGTTCGCATTATGAAAAGGATGATTCTTGGCCAGGCTCTGATATAACGCTGCTGCTTTTAACTCCAGAGTATCATAGGCGTCTCTTCCTAAAACAGATTGTCTTGGTCTCTCTACGGCACTTTCCAGCATACCCATATCTTTCACACCCATCATTTCCCCCGGGGTGTATGCCTTTATCTGATGGTGGTTCAAGAAAATGACTTCCTTAACCGTTAAATATCTAACTTCCATCCATTATCTCTTGGCCAGACCTTTAAAAGTCTCGTCGTACTTTTCCATCATATCGCTCATCATTTCCAGAAACTCATCATCAATACCTTTTGGAAGGGAGGGAGCCTTCTTCCTGGCCTTCTGGATTTTCACAGTACCATCTTCCAAATCGAATGCGATCTTGTCGCCTTGCTTTAAATTCAGATGGTCCAGCACTTCAGCCGGGAACGTCACTCCCAGGCTATTGCCTACTCTCGTCACTTTTCTTTCCACATCTTTCACCGCCATATGCATGTTATTACCTCCTATTCTTAGCTTATGCGGCCTTTTTTATAACAGTACCAATAAATTATAACGTTATAACCGTTATAATTTATATATATATTATAACACAATCATTTCTATTTGAAACATTTTACAGTGGGAAAACCCAATACCGATCAATGCGCAAAAAATAAAAAGACTGAAGGCAAATCTGATCATAAATGCACTCCCATTACATTTTTTCTAATGATTGCGCCTGATAATTTTCTCTTTAATCCATGGCAAACTAAAATGATCATTTTCTACTCCGGGAACACACCGGGGGCAATATTTTCTGTTTAAATGGAGGCTATCATCCAAAGGCAGTATTTTAATTCATGTTCCGGAAAGGATCTGTTGCAATAGTACAGCGCTTCACTTTTCATACTCCTAGCTACTCATTACTATCTATTTATATTCCAATACAAGGTTGCCTGGCTAATGCCAGTAGCCATTACTATTTGACTGATCGAATATTCTTTTGAGTTGTACATTTTGATAGCAAGCTCAACCTATTTCTTATTTGCAGCCGGACGACCACCTTTTCTTCCCTGTAATCGTCAACCCAAAAGTTGACCATGTCGCTCATATAAAAGTTGACCACCCTCTTGTTATTTCGAGTACGTCTCTTTGAGACGATAGCTTTCTCCATTCATAGGGATGATATGGGCCTTGTGGGTAACTCGATCCAACAAGGCGGCGGTCATCTGTTCATCGTGAAATACTTCGGTCCACCTTCCGAACTCTCGGTTGCTGGTGATGATCATGCTTCCCCTCTCATATCGAGCAGAAAAGAATTGAAACATTAACTCTGCTGCACGTTGGTGATAGGGGATATAGCCCAGTTCATCAATAATCACAACATCTGCAGTCAGCCATTGCTTTTCCAGCTGGAGAAGTTTTTTCTCATCCTGGGCTTCCATCAACTCATTGGCTAGTCGGGCACCTGTGTAGTACTTCACTTTATGCCCCTGATTAATAGCTTCCTGGCCCAAGGCAATGGATAAATGTGTTTTCCCGGTACCTGAATTTCCGATGAATAAAATATTTCTCCTCTGTCTAATGTAATCTCCTTGGAATATATCCAGTATACGTCTTTTAGGGACATGGGGAGCCTCCTCAAATCGGAAAGAGAGGAGGTCCTTATGAACCGGAAATTGTGCTTTATTCCGGGCAGATTCTATTTTTTTCGCTTCCCTCTCAGCGACCTCAATTGATAAGAGGTGGTAGAGGAATTCTTCATACGTAATCTGCTGCTCAGTCGCTTCCCGAAGGTATGCATCAAGCTGCGCACGAACAGTCGGGAGGCGGAGCCTTTTTAGATACTCGTCCATTTGATATCGATGTGAGTTCAATGCATGTATCTCCCTTTCTGTAATAGTCCATCATACGAACTGAAAACGGGCGGTTTTACCGAAACAACTGGCCCGTTTTGATAATCGATGGGGGCCGGCCTTCCCATTTCCGGCTGAGTAAGTAAATAAATGAAATGCCTCGCATGTTCTGCTGTATATAATTGTTCGTGAAGACAGTTTTCCACCGCCAGGCCAATCGCTTCTTTTGAAAACTCCCGATGGAGTTTAAGTAATTTGATAAACTCTTTCCCATGTCCATATTTTGAAAGTGTCCGATTGTAGAATTCCTGATAGCTGACGGGCAGATCAGCCTTTCGCAGAGGCCGTGCATGTTGTATTGACCTCGGCTTTCTCTCCAGTTCATCAAGATAATGGTCCACCTCAAAAATTTCTTCGGAATGGTCGTAGGAACGCTCATGATTGGCAACACAGACATCATCCAGCCAAATTTCAACTCTCTCTACATATGCCAATACCTCTGCGTCTTTCCTTCCCGAGTACCTTGTCGGTACGGAGTAATAATTTGTGTCAAAGTTCACAAGGGATAGGCTGTTGATCGTTGCTTTTATTTTCCTTGCGCAACGGTGGGTCCCTAGGATTGGCAATAGTGCTTCTTTCTCCTGAACAAAACGCTCCCCCACTTTTTCTTTTGTCCTTGGCACAGAGGAATTGTCGTATTGATCGCATTTTTCCTTAAGGTATTGATTTAGTTCCTCCAGGCTGCCCACTTGCGGGACAGGGACCAAGAACTGAGACCTGGCTGTTTGGACCAATTTCTCCACCTGGCCTTTTTCATTTCCCTTGGCAGGAGCACAGTACTGGGAGTCAAACAGATAGTGAGAACGGAATTGAGTGAACGCCTCCTGTTCTTCACGCTTTGTTCCCTCAAGGACCTTCTTAACAGCTGTCTTCATATTGTCGTACACTATTGTCTTCGGGACACCTCCAAAATAATCAAATGCATCGGCATGGCCTTGAAACAAAGCTTCTTGCCTTTGATGGCGAAAGACTTTAATAAAGATTTTCCGGCTGAACAAAAGCCTCATACAGAAAAGCATTACTTTCATTTCAATCCCGTTCAAAAGGATGAAGACTTCGCCCCAATCAAACTGGGCAAACTCTCCGGGATCGAATTCCAACGGAATGGAGGAAGCAGGGGGATTATGTTGCTGCTTATACTGGCGTACGAATCGGCGGATAGTAGATTCTCCACCCTTAAAGCCGTATTCATCTACCAAGCGCCTGTGGATCTGCGCAGCACTGTGGCGCTGTTTTCTAGGGGCATGTTCATCCTCTTCCAACCAACGGAGGATGAGTGGTTTGACCGGATCAATCACAGGATTAACCACTGGCTGGTTTCGTTGATACTTTGGAATTTCCGTTTGTTGCAGTGCTTTTCTAATTGTCTGCCTAGATAAATTAAGATCTTTTGCTAATTGCCGGATTGAACGTCCTTCTTTAAAATGCAGTTTTCTGATAAGCTCAATATTAGCCATCTTTAACATCCTTTTTCCTCCCAAATCATACAGTTCTCGACAAACTTATGATAAGGGATGGGTGTTAAGGGTGGTCAACTTTTTGGTTAGCGAAAACCGCTAAAGTGGTCAACTTTTATTTTAGCGTTTACA
>NZ_JAIVAP010000023.1 GCF_020171945.1 Bacillus infantis
CTAATGAGGTAAACTTATAGTAAAGAGGTGGTTAAAAATGTCAGCCAAAAAGCATGTGTTAAAAGTCCAGAAGC
The DNA here is from genome assembly GCF_020171945.1 of Bacillus infantis. Taxonomy (GTDB): domain Bacteria; phylum Bacillota; class Bacilli; order Bacillales; family Cytobacillaceae; genus Bacillus_AB; species Bacillus_AB infantis_A. The sequence continues at coordinate 75 of NZ_JAIVAP010000023.1, forward strand.
CAAGTGGCGAGGAAGACATTTTTGATTTTGATCGGTTATTCAAAGATGCTGCCAATTATAATAAAAAAGCAGACCAGCAGGATATTCAATATCCGCGCGGAGCATCGATATCAAGGAAAAGCTCCATCGTGAAAGGACTTTTCGCTGCCAAAGCCTGATGAATCGGCAAGGCTGGTTAAAAGGGGACCGGCTGCAGGCATTTGACAGGGCTGAAATAAAAAACGCCCGATTCACGGGCGGCACGCGGCATATTAGGATCCCGGAAAAGGTCCGCTGATTGTTTTTTTAGATGGACAAGCCATAAGGTCTCTTGTAACTTGCGTATGCAGGTTATTTTTTTATGCCCAGATATTTGGACAAGAACTGCTGCATATTGTGGCTGTTTCCAACGATTTGGGAAGACCGGTGCACCTTGTTGATGGGGCTGCCTTTTGGGAATTGGATCTCCCGCTGCCCCTTTTTATGAAAAAAGCTTTCTGCATCCGCAAATAGCTTTGAAAAATTAAAGTCATCCATTTCTGTTCTCCGCCTCCAACTCAAATGCTCTCCTTATTGTATTCTATGCAGGCAGTACTATACGGGAAATGAAATCTGTGTGTATAGACAAAAACGGGCTTTTTTACGGGAGCGGCAGGGTTTAAAGCATAGGAAGTCGAACCTTTGTAAAGTGAGAAAGAGGAGGGAAAGAAATGGCGGATAACTATCCAGTATTAAACGGAGCAGAACCCTTTTATTTTGAAGGCGGCAGGACAGGCATCCTGGTTTCGCATGGTTTTACAGGCTCGACACAAAGCATGCGGCCGCTCGGGGAGGCATATGCGAAAGCGGGCTATACTGTCTGCGGCCCGAGACTCAAAGGCCATGGCACCCATTATGAGGAAATGGAGCAAACACAGTACAGCGACTGGATTACAAGCATTGAAGAAGGCTTTCAATGGCTGAAGGAACGGTGCGATGATATTTTTGTCACGGGACTGTCCATGGGAGGAACACTGACGCTTTATATGGCTGAGAAGCATCCCGAAATCAAGGCCATCATCCCGATCAATGCAGCCGTAGAGATTTCGGATATGGAAGGTGCAGCAGACCTGCAGGACGTCCGCTTCCTCGATGCCATCGGCTCAGATATAAAGAAGGCTGATGTAAAAGAGCTTGCCTATGAAAAGACCCCGGTCAAATCCATCGGCGAAATCGTCCAGTTAATGGAGCTGGTAAAAGGAGGGCTGGCTGACATACAGTGCCCGGCATTGATTTTTGTCTCCAGCGAAGACCACGTTGTCCCGCCTGATAATTCCCGGCTCATCCTTGACCGCATCTCAAGCAAAGATAAAAAACTGATTACGATGGAAAACAGCTATCATGTTGCCACGCTGGATAATGATCAGCAGCTGATCATTGATGAGACCTTGGCGTTTATAAAAAAATATCATTAAGAATGGGGGCCCCGGCCTCCTTTTTTTTATGGAAAAAGGGTAAAATACAGCATTGCCATAAATTAAATAACTGTGTTAACATTTAGTGAATCGAAATATATTCTGAATAGAGTATTTGTTTTGAGCCTTATGCCCGAAAAAGGGAAATCCAACAAAAGTTTTTAGAAATAGATTATTTTTGAAAAGGAGGCTTGGCCGTTGAGTGAACAAAAAGAAAAACTTTGGACAAAATCCTTCGTCATGCTGATGGCAGGGAATTTATTTGTCTTTATGTCTTTCCAAATGCTGATTCCGACAATGCCGCCATACATAAAATCGATAGGAGCCTCCGGCTTGGAAATCGGCCTGGTCACAACTCTTTTCTCTGCAGGTGCAATCCTGTGCAGGCCTTTTATCGGCTATATGCTGGAGTACAGGACAAGAAAGCCCCTCGTCCTGGCCGGTGCAGCCGCCCTGCTGCTGATCACGCTAGTCTACCCGCTTTCCAGCGTGGTTGTTATGTTTCTTCTCTTCAGGCTGGTGCACGGGCTTGCCTGGGGCTGGTCGACGACTGTCAACGGGACAGCAGCGGTCGACGTTGTTCCTAACTCCCGCCTTGGCGAGGGGATGGGCTATTATGGATTGTCTGTAACTCTCGGGATGATCATTGCGCCCAGCCTTGGCATTTATTTATTCCAGGTTACGACCTTCGAGAACCTGGTTTATATATCGGCTGGTCTTGGCATCATCAGCATCATACTCCTGGCGCTTGTCAGCTACAGGACGCCCCAGTCGGTTAAGGAAGCGAAAAAAGAGGATTTAGCTTTTTCCTATTTAGGGTCGCTGATTGAAAAAACGAGCTGGTACCCGGCACTTATCACGGTCATCGTCACCTTCGGGTATGGATCCATTGTCACTTTCATTGTCATTTTTGGTGAAGAGCGGGGGATAGAGCAGATCTTCCTTTTCTACCTGTTCAATGCCGTCCTGGCATCGGCATCGCGCCCGGCGGCTGGAAAGTGGTTTGACAGAAATGGGCCGAGAGGGCTCGTCCTATTCTGTACGCTCATTACGTTCGCCGGGATGTGGGTGCTGTCCTTTGCCCATTCTAATGTTTTGATTGCAGCCGCCGGAGTTCTGTTCGGGATCGGCTTCGGATCGCTGATTCCGACGCTTCAGTCGTGGACATTATCCCTTACGCCGCCAAACCGCAGGGGTGTTGCCAATGGCATGTTCTTTTCAGCCATCGACCTTGGCATCGGCTTGAGCGGACTGGTATTTGGCGTCATAGCACAGTACGTGGAAACAGGCAGGCTGTTCCAGATCTCGAGTATCTTCCTGCTGATTGCCATCGCCATGATCATGGCTGAAGGGCGGAGGCGGAAAAACAGCATAAAGAAACAGGCAGCAGCCATATAAGGCCGGGGAAGCTTCCCTGGTCTTTTTTTTGCTGGGCTGGATTGCTGCGGAAAGCTTAAACAAGTCTTGTTTCTTTAGATTTTCTCAGCAATTGGCTTCTCCTGGTGCTGGAATGATAAAATAGAACAAGCAAAAGATACAGCTGGCGAACAGGGCAGCTGATCTCATAGAAGGGTGATTATATGGCACAGGAAATAAAACTGCGTCTGAAGGCGCGTTCTGATGAAGAGTATAGAAAAGGGCTTCCCCTTGTTTATAAAGATAGAATAGAGAATCTTGCTGATCTGAAGGAGGAGGGGGCAATCTTCCGTCTTGCAGACAGCAGGAACAAATTCATCGGCAAAGGCTATTATGGCTTGCAGAACAAAGGCTGCGGCTGGATCCTGACGCATAATGAACAGGAAGAGATAGACCAGGATTTTTTTGAGAAAAAGCTGCAGAAGGCTTTTAAGCACCGGGAAGCATTCTTTAACAGCTCCGAAACGACCGCATTTCGCGTCTTCAATGGCGAGGGCGATGGAATTGGCGGGCTGACAATCGATTATTTTGCCGGCTATTATCTGCTGACATGGTACAGCGAAGGCATATACCGGTTTAAAGAGGAAATCCTCCAGTCTCTAAGGAACCTGGCTGACTTTAAAGGGATCTATGAAAAGAAACGCTTCGATGTGAAGGGCTCATATATGGAGGATGATGACTTTGTTGAAGGAGAGCGTGGAGAGTTCCCGCTCATCGTCAAAGAAAATGGCGAAAACTTTGCCATCTACCTGAATGATGGGGCGATGACCGGCGTATTCCTTGATCAGCGCGATGTCAGGAAAACAATCAGGGATGTATATGCGAAAGGCAGGACCGTACTCAATACGTTCTCCTATACAGGAGCCTTCTCCATTTTTGCGGCCAAAGGCGGGGCAGTGAAAACGACAAGCGTGGATCTTGCGAACAGGAGCAAAAGCAAAACGATTGAACAGTTCAGCATCAACGGGATCGACTATGAGGCACAGGATATCATTGTAGAGGATGTATTCAATTATTTTAAATATGCCGTAAGGAAAAAACTTCTATTTGATATGGTGATCCTTGATCCACCGAGCTTTGCCCGCTCCAAGAAGCATACCTTCAGTGCAAGCAAGGATTATAAGAATCTGCTGAAGGAAGCGATTGCGATTACGGAAAAGGATGGCATCATCGTAGCTTCCACCAACTGCAGCACATTTGATATGGGCAAGTTCAAAGGGTTTATAGAAGCAGCCTTTAAGGAAAGCGGCGGAAAGTACAAGCTGCTGGAGGAATTCTCTCTGCCAAAGGATTTCCGGACCATCAGTGAGTTCAAGGAAGGGAATTATTTGAAGGTCGCATTCATCCGCAAGCTGTCTTGATTATGCCTGCGTTTTGCCTGCAGCTGTAAAGGGTAAACAGCCTATATATGATTTTCATATAGGAGGCATAATGATGAAACGGGATATTATCGGTGTTTACAGTTCAATAGATGAAACAATCGAGGCGATCAGGGACCTTACTGCCAAGGGCTATGATTCAAAGGACCTGGCTGTCATTTCGAAGCGGCAGGATATTTACACTCTTGATGCGTACACAAATGCAGATGTGGAAAAGACTGCCGGCTCAGCTACGGAAGATCATGACGATGAATCGTTCTGGGATAAACTGAAAGAAGCGTTCTCGCTGGACGGCGACTTTGGCGAATCCCATGAAAGGCTGACAAAGTACGGAATTGCTGAGGAAGATGTAGAGTCATATGCAGCAGATATGGATAATGATAAGATTCTTCTGGCTGTAAATGCAGATTCTGCGTTTGCCAATGCTGAGACCGGTGCGGATGAGTGGTATGGCGCAGGCCGGATCGAAAGCGAAGATGAAGCGGAAGGCACGGCAGGCAGCCCATCATTTTCAGGGGAGCAAACCGTCTATACAACAGATGAACAAAACAACCTGAGAAGAGGCTCCCGCTAAGGGCTTCCATCCAACATCAGCGCGAACCCGCCTTCTTTCAAGGCGGGTTTTGCTTGATTCAGGCTGTTTCAGGCTGTCCAGAAAGAAGAGGCTGCGTAAATTTTTCCATATCTGAAGGTTGCTGTTAGAATTATTACAGAAGGAAACATTTCTGTATCAAAAATGAAAGTAAAATGAAATTTGTTGCATTCCATTCTTTGCTAGAATACAAGGATAGAGAGTGCAGAATAAAAGGAATCTCTTTAGCATATAGTAGGTCAATCTATTTACATAAGGGGATAACAATGACGATAGAACAACAATTAATCGATAAATCATATTACGGGATGTTCATGGAAGGCCGGAGCGGCGAGCAGCCTGCACAGGTGCTCGGCGAGGCATATTTCCTCGAGCAGAAAAAAGAAATACCGGAGCTCTCGGTCATCAGGTTCGCACAGGGTGAAATCTATTTCCACCATAAAGACTATGAATCTGCCATTTTCAAATGGGAAAACATACATAACGAATTAGGGGAGTGGGCCAAAAAAAATACAGCTGATGCCTATATGGAGCTGGAGCTGCATGCAACAGCCGAGGAAATCTATAAAAGCATCGGGACAGAATCCCTTGTGCTCCAGACAGAGGTCCTGCTCCAGCTTTTTTCCTTATATATCCATCAGGGCAAGCTTGACAAGGCTGTGCAGACAATCAAAGAAGCTGTCCTCCTCAATCCGGATTATCCGGATGTAACAGAGCTTGCGAGAGCCTTTTTCGAAAAGCACCAGGATTGGGGCAATGCCATTGAACTTGCCGTCAATGAAGGTGTCCGCACCAGCTCGCTCAAATGGTTTGAGGTCCTGAACGGCTATATTGATCAAGGGGCGGCAAGGAAGCTTGAGCCTGTTTATTTCCTTGAAGCGCTGAAAACGGTCTTTTATAAAGATGAATCAAGGTTTGAAAAGCTGTCTGTATCCCTATGGCAGCATTATCAGAATCAAAGCAGCAGCCACCAATGGCTTAAGGATTTCAACGGGATGATGCTGGAGCTTGAAGCAGACCGCTCTTATGCGTGGCATGAACTGTCCGCTATGTACAGAGAGACGTACCTGCAGCTTATCACAGGCAATTATTATGTGAAGGAATTGACTCCGCTCGTTCCTGAGCTGCTCGTGAACTGGGTCAGGATCACAGATTCCGCCAACGCGGTGCACGCTTCCGCTGCATTGCTTGCCTGGAATAAGCTATTTGCCGGTATCGATTCTGGCGCTGTTGCAGATGCAGAAAACCTGATCGGCCGCTCAAGCCTTTATAACGGAGGGCTGGAAGACAGCTATAAATTGTTTATGGATATTAAGAAGTGGGCCATCAAAAATGATATTCCGCTTGGCCAGAGGCTGGAATGGATGGTTGAGGAGCTCCTCGACCTTGATAACAGTCATGTCCTTCTTGCCGGCAGGCCTGGAAGCGGAAAGTCCGCCTTCATTAATTATGTGCTGGGCAAGCCGGTTCTGGGAGAGGATACAGCTTCCATCAGCATGTTCAAGGCAGGGGAAGACGCAGCGTTCAGTGAGGTTACCGACAGCGGGCTGATCATGATGAAAGATCTCCCGCAATATCAGGAAAATGAGGCTGCTGCTGCCCTTGAAGGAGAAAGGGTTGCCTTTGATTGCCGCGTCCCTGTCCCATTCCTGCAGGAAAACAGGATTGCGCTCATTGACACCCCGGGAGCCAAAGGAAGCGGCCGCGCAAGTGGGGAACTCGCCCACTATCTCCCGCTTGCAGACAGCATTTTATATGTTATCAATGCAGCTGAAGGCCTTGTAGAGGAGGACCTTCTGCTCCTGGAAAAAATCCGCGGAGGCGCCCCTTCCAAGCAGGTGCACTTCCTCTTGAATAAGGTGGACAGGATCCATGATCAGCATGAGGCGGAAAGGCTGGTCGACGAGATAACCTCACAAATCCAGTCGTATTTCCCGGAAGGAAAAGTGTTCGCCTTTTCCTCCCATTACGGGAGCAGGGAGCAGCTGGCAGATTTGGCCGGATTTTTCAATGACAGCTTGAGCCGCGACTGGTATGAGGTCCGGACACAAAGTGTGCTCAGCTATATCCAGCGCGCCTTAAGCTATCTGCTTGATAAGCGGGTGGAGGTGGAAAACTCGCTCCAGGAGGATATCCGCTGGAACGAAGAGATGGTCACGAAGCTGAATGGCGCCATCAACCAGCTCAGCGATATTGAAGAAGAAAAGACAAGGACGATTACAAAATCCTACCAGTCCATCAAAGACCGGATGAAGACGAAGCTTGAAGAAGAAATCCCGGGAATCCTTCGGGGCACTTCCGAGCTGGTCACAGAAGACAGCGACTTTCGGAAAATCCATCTGGAGCTGAACGACGCGATGAACGAGCGCGTCCAGCAGTATCTGGAAAGCTCCGTTCTGCCTGAATTCTATGGCAGCATCCAGAAGTGGATTGCCCTCACAACAGAAGAGTTCAATCACAGCCAGGCTTATCTGTATGAAATGGGCGAAGGGTTCAATGAATTATATGGAGAAGAAAAAATCCGGCTTGAGTGCGACTTCAAGGTGCTGGATGACTGGCGGAGGGATGCCGACAGGATGACAAGCGGGGTAAGGATGGAGAAGGTGAACATCCTATTGCGCTTCACTCCTTCGCAATTCCTGCTGAAGAGCGCCGGAAAGCTGTTTGGCGCAATCCCGCAGAACAAAGGCATGCTGTACAATAGATACAAACAATTCCTCGAAAATGAGGATTACAGCGAGAGTGTCGACAGCATTGTCAGCAAGTTTATGCAGCAGTTTGAATTGTTCGAAAAAGCACTTGAGAGGGATATTAAAATTTTCTTCCGCAATCCATTCAGTGTGCTCAATATGACAGTTGAGGAAACCCTGAATATCATTGAAGCGAACGGGGTGGCTCTCAGCAAAATGAAGGAAAATCCTGAGGCTTACCGCGATCCGGTTACTTTGTTTGAGCTTAGGAAGCTCCAGTATGAGCAGATGGTTCGTGCATAGGGGAGTTTGTGCTTCATAAAATAAAAGACTGGCCAGGACTTGTTCTGGCCAGTCTTTTTGCGTTTTTTCCGCAGGATTAATCAGGCTGGTTCCGAAGCTGTGTGCTCTTGCTGCTGCTTCAATCCCTGTCTTTTGCCTGCTGTGTATCCCGGATATTCTTCTGGACTGTAACAGCGGCAAAGACGCTGAGCACGAATGACATCGCATAAAATCCTTTTTCACTCAGGATGATGCTTCCTGCATTGTACAAGCCGATAGCCATTAATAAAACGGCAACAATAAGTGCGAACCAGCTTAAACCGTAGTAGATTCCGGTAACAGGTATTCCCTCTTCCTTGTCTCTGACCGCCTTTTGCAAAGAGACCGCTGAGTAGAGCCCAAAGATCAGGACAGCAAAATAATATCCTTTTTCATTCAGCTGCATGGTGTCAGCATTGAACAGCCCGATCAGATAGGCTCCAGCCCCGACCATTAAAGCAGCCCAGGAAGCGCCTTTAAAAGCGGCAGTCGGTTCTCCTTCTTTCCGTTCTTCCTTCTTTTTCGGCGCTTTATTCGTGCCTTTATCTAACAAAACATCATCTTCATAAGCCATTCCAAAATCCCTCCAGCTAGTCAAATAAATTATAGCACCGCAAAAGCCTGCAGCACTCTTCTTCCAACATCTATTATATAGAAAATTTTTGAAATTAATAGGGAAATTTGTGTCTAAGTTCCAGTGTGTCAGGCACTGTCTGTGGACAAAATTGGTTAAAGTGTCTTTTGGCGGTGTCAGGCACGGGAGAAATGACATTTGTCATATGATTTTGATGACATCAGGTACTAATGAGCATGGCTGGAAAGTTTTACAATGAGGTTAATCAATGGAGACGGAGCTGATGAGTATGCAACAGGCAGTTGTTTTTGAAAATGTAGTGAAGGCTTATGGATCTTTCAGGGCGCTTGATGGATTGAATTTGAAGGTCAATGCGGGAGAGGTTACGGCGCTCCTGGGTCCGAACGGAGCCGGAAAGACTACCGCGGTGGGGCTGATGCTGAATATGCTCAGGCCTTCCTCAGGCAGGGTTGAAATATTCGGGCGGGAGCCGAAGAGCAAAGAGCTCAGGGAAATGACGGGGGCCCTTCTCCAGGAAACAAAGCCTGCAGACGGCTTGCGTACAGGCGAGATCCTGCAGCTTTTCCGGAGCTATTACAAAAATCCCTTGTCGTATGAACGGCTGCTGGATCTTTCAGGGCTGCATAAGGAAGAAAAAAGGAAGGCCACTGCTCTTTCAGGGGGCCAGCGGAGGCGGCTTGCATTCGCACAGGCACTTGCAGGCAATCCGAGCCTCATTATTCTGGATGAACCGACTGTCGGGATGGATGTGGAATCGAGATTCCGCTTTTGGGAAGTGATCAGTGCTCTTGCGAATGACGGGAAGACCATTCTCCTGACCACCCACTACCTGGAGGAGGCGGATGCTGTTTCTGACCAGATCTGTGTGATGGCAGAAGGGAAGCTCATCGCTTCCGGGACTCCGCAGGCACTTAAGGCAAGAGTATCATCAAGGACTGTTTCGTTCCGCTCTTCCCAGGAGCTGGACCTGAATCTCCTGAATGGACTGCCGGGCGTCGAGAGGGCGGAGAAAAGCGGGAATGCTTATTCTCTTTATGCCAGGGAAACGGATGAGTTATTGCGGTACATCATCTCATCAGGCTGGGAGATCAGGGATGTCCAGGTTTCCTCCGGCAGCCTCGAAGCCGCTTTCAGGCAGCTGACAGACATACAGGATCAGACCCTCAGTAAAGAAGGAAGGTGCGTAAACAAATGAATATGTTCATATCCCAGTGGAAGGCAGAGAGCCTCCGGATCATCAGAAGCCCATTTTTCCTGCTGTTTTCCCTTTTGATGCCCTTTGTATTTTACTTTCTGTTTGCCAGCCTGAATGGAGCCGATAAGGAAATAGCAGGCACTTCATGGGGGGCATACTCACTAATGTCCATGACCGCTTTTTCATTGATAGGGACGGCTACATCCCAGTTTGGCATCCGCCTTGCTTTTGAAAGGAAGGAAGGGTGGATCCGCCAGCTTCAGCTCACACCTCTGTCCCACTTCACCTGGATCAGCGCAAAAGTTGCCTCGCAGATGCTGATCCATCTGCTGATCATCCTGCTGCTTTTCCCGCTGGCAGCTATTATATATGATCTCCATCTTACTCCCCTGCAGTGGGCAGCCTGTACGATATGGCTGCTGTGCGGAAGCCTCCCGTTCCTGGCACTGGGCGCCCTTGTCGGCACGATGCGGAACGCGGATGCCGCGATTGCGATCTCAAATGTCCTGCTGATGGGGCTGGCAATCGCCGGAGGGCTGTGGATGCCATTGGAGGCACTGCCGGAATGGCTGCAGAGCATCGGCAAATGGCTGCCATCCTACCATTATGCAAATGGTGCATGGGAAGTGCTTTCAGGCAATCTCGTCTCATTGGAAAATATTTTCTATCTTGGCGCCTGCACGGTTTTATTTATGGTACTATCAAGCTATATTCTAAAGAAACGGGATGCGGTATAAGTGAATCTTTACTGGAAAAAGTTGTTTCCTGCCTCGGAAGGCTGGCCGCCGTATATCTATCTGGCCAACTTTGCACTGCCTGTATATTTCATGCTTGGGGAAGCCCCGCTTAAGAGGGAAGCGGGCTTTTTCCTGCTGCTGATCTATCTCTTTTTTTACAGGCATCTGTACTGGACCAGAAAATATGAAACTTTCATCGTTGCATTAATGGTCGGCATGACGCTGTTATTCAGCTTTTTCTATAATCCTCTGTATCTGTATCTCATCTTTCTGGTGCTCAATCATCTGGTTAGGCTGCCGCTGAAAATGATCTATATCCTGTGTGCATTCTTTGGTGCAGCCAGTGCAGCTGTTATGTTCCAGTCGGGCCTTTATCTTGAGCCCCTGATGCTCTCCGGCATCAGTCCGCCATTATTCGGCGGGACGATCCTTCCTTTCGTTGTAAAAGCTTCTGCAAAATATAAGGATATGTCAGAGCAGCTGCAGGTGGCCAATATGCAGATTGAGCGCCTGGCACAGCAGGAGGAAAGGCAGAGGATTGCGAGGGAACTTCATGATACACTCGGCCACACCCTTTCCTTGATCGCACTGAAAAGCGAGCTCACAGCCCGGCTGGCCTCCAAGGACCCAATCAGGACGGAAAAGGAAGCAATGGACATCCAGCAGACGGCCAGGACGGCTTTGAAGGAGATGCGTGACCTGGTATCAGATATGAATCTTGTCAGGCTTGAAGAGGAAATCGGGCATGCCCAGACGCTTTGCGCGGCTGCCGGCATAGAATTCATCTATGAAAAATCGGCTGTGCCGGCCACCCTGACACCGCTTCAGGAGAGGATTCTGGCCATGTGTGTGCGCGAATCAATCACCAATGTGGTGAAATACAGCAGGGCAGCCAGATGCGTTCTGTCAGCTGCCGAAACAGATGATAAAATTCACCTTTCTGTCCAGGACAATGGGATTGGGTTTGATTTATCGGTGATTGCTAAACATTCCGGAAATGGGCTAGCAGGGATGAAGGAAAGGCTCCAGCTTGTAGAAGGGAGCCTCAAGATCAGTTCGGCAACAGGAAAAGGAACAGATATAGTGATGAGCATTCCGCTGGTCATCAGGGAAGGATTTTAAAGGGGGAGATGGCAAATGATCAGGATTGTACTGGGCGAGGATCAGCGACTGCTGCTTGGCGCACTCGCCTCTCTGCTTGAGCTGGAGGATGATATTGAAGTGGCTGCGCAGGGGGAAAATGGCAGGCAAACCTTGGAGCTCGTCGAAAAGCACCAGCCGGATGTATTAATCGTTGATATTGAAATGCCGTTGATGACCGGGCTGGAGGTGGCAGAGGCGCTGAAAGAAGCAGGTTCTTCCTGCAGGGTGATCATCCTTACTACATTTGCACGGCCGGGCTATTTCCAGCGGGCGATTGCGGCTGGGGTGGGCGGCTATCTGCTGAAAGATACCCCGAGCAGGGACCTGGCGGAAGCAGTCCGCCGGGTGCATGCAGGCAACAGAATGATTTCACCGGAGCTTTCCCTTGCCATGTGGGAGGAAAAAAGCCCGCTCACCCCAAGGGAAACCGAAATACTCGAATCGGCTGCCGCAGGACATACAATGGCCCAGATTGCCTCACAGCTGTATTTATCGCACGGAACAGTCCGAAACTATATGTCCGAAATCATCGGCAAGCTTGGGGCTGCCAACCGGATTGAAGCCGTCAATCAGGCAAAGGCGAAGGGCTGGATTAAATAGAGTTGGTGAAATAAGTGAGAAACAGGCTCGGGCTTTTTGCCGGGGCTTTTTTTGTGTTGGGAAGGGGTGTGCTGAGGCGGCAATAAGTATATGAGAGGGGGAGGGGAGGGCAAGGTAGTATGGCGGGGGGATCGGGTCTGGAGTACATGAGAGGTGTGGAGAAGAGGGAGTCGTGTATCTCGGGAGCGTTTTGGAGTACATGAGAGGTGTGGAAAAGAGGAAGTCATGTATGTCGGGAGTGTTTTGGAGTACATGAGTGGTGCGGAAAAGAGGAAGTCATGTATCCCGGGAATGTTTTGGAGTACATGAGTGGTGTGGAAAAGAGGAAGGCATGTATCCCGGGAATGTTTTGGAGTACATGAGTAGTGTGGAGAAGAGGAAGTCATGTATCCCGGGAGTGTTTTGGAGTACATGAGTGATGTGGAAGAGAGGAAGTCATGTATCCCGGGAGTGTTCTGGAGTACATGAGTAGTGTGGAAAAGAGGAAGTCATGTATGTCGGGAGTGTTTTGGAGTACATGAGTGGTGTGGAGAAGAGGAGCTCGTGTATCCCAGGGGTGTTCTGGAGTACATGTGTGATGTAAAGAAGAGGTAGTCATGTATCCCGGAAGTGTTCTGGAGTACATGAGTGGTGTGGAAAAGAGCGAGTCGTGTATCTCGGGAGTGTTTTGGAGTACATGAGTGGAGTAGAAAAGGGGGAGTCATGTATCCCGGGAATGTTTTGGAGTACATAATCAACGGTAAAAAGGGAGTGGGATGTATCCCGCCATAGGAATCCGCGCAGTATACCTCTGCATTCATGTCAAACCCTAAGACTAACCACACTTTTGTCCTCCCTTAAAAAACATTTGTGCTTTCCACAAGGAAAAACTATTGCTTTTTCTGCTTTAAAGCGTGATAATAAGAGTTAAATTTTAGCAGGGAAACTGCAGTTATGGGAGATGTAAAAATGAAGGTTGTTAAGTTTGGCGGTTCTTCTCTTGCTTCCGGCCGTGCAGTCGAAAAGGTCTTTGAGATTGCAGCAGCCGATGAGAACCGTAAGATCATTGTTGTATCAGCTCCGGGCAAGAGATTCCCGGAGGACGAGAAAGTGACAGATATGCTGATTGACTGCGGGATATATGCCCTTGAAAAAGAGGGGATGCCTCCGAAGCTGGAAAAGATTGTTGAACGGTACAGCCGGATAGCAGCGGAGCTGGGCCTTTATAATAAGGCAGAAGAAATCAGGGGCAGGCTCCTCGAAACAATGGCTTCCGGCAAAGAGCGGCCGGAATACTTCCTTGAAAAAGTAAAGGCATGCGGCGAGGATTTGAATGCGAGATTGATAGCCGAATATTTCACCTATAGGGGAGTGGAAGCGGCGTACGTCAATCCTGGGGAAGCCGGGCTTTATGTGACGGATGAACCCGGCAATGCGAGGGCGCTTCCTGAGGCCTACTTCAATTTAAAGTCATTGCGGGAACGCAAAGGCATCATTATTTTTCCCGGCTTTTTTGGCTACAGCAAGCAGGGTGATGTTCTTACTTTTTCAAGGAGCGGTTCGGATATTACCGGATCGATATTGGCAAATGGCATTGAAGCGGAGCTTTATGAAAATTTCACCGATGTGGATGCTGTCTATTCGGTGAATCCCCACACGGTAAGTTCGCCGAAGGAAATCAGGGAGCTGACATACAGGGAAATGCGGGAGCTGTCTTATGCAGGGTTTTCTGTATTTCACGATGAAGCGCTGATACCGGCTTACAAGGCAGGCATCACCGTTAATGTGAAAAATACGAATAATCCGGAGGCCCCCGGCACCAGGATTGTCGGTGAAAGGGACAATACAAACGGGCCGGTCATCGGAATTGCCAGTGATAAAGGATTCTGCAGCATCTATGTGAGCAAATATCTGATGAACCGGGAAATCGGCTTTGGCCGCAAAATCCTGCAGATTCTTGAGGATTTTGGCTTGTCCTATGAACACACTCCTTCAGGCATCGATGATCTTTCTATTATTCTAAGGCAGCACCAATTTGATAAAGCTGCTGAGGAACAAATAGCGGCAAGGATCAAGGAAGAGCTGGAGGCAGACGAAGTGGTCATTGAACATGATCTTGCCCTCATTATGGTCGTCGGCGAAGGGATGAGGCATAATGTAGGCACGATGGCCAGAGCTTCAAAGGCACTTGCTGCAGCAAAGGTAAATATAGAGATGATCAATCAGGGTTCATCAGAGGTGAGCATGATGTTCGGTGTAAAAGAAAATGATGAAAAAAGGGCGGTCAAAGCGCTTTATGAAGAGTTTTTTGAACCGGCCCGGACAGCTGTAGGATAGTTTAGGAAACCTGATTGCATGGCAGTCAGGTATTTTTTTGTGTTATTATATCGTTATATACGATATAATCGCAAGAAACGATTTAAAGTTGGAGGAATAAAATGATTGATCAAATCAATGAATACTTTACCGATATATATTTCCATCTTCACCCTGAACAGCAAGAGCCCATTTCCCACCAAAGCGTCCGAATCCTGCAAATGGTGGGTAAAAGAGAATCCGTCATGATCCGCGATATTGCTTCACTGCTGTCCATTTCACATAATACAGCTTCAGAGCATGTGAAAAAGCTGACAGCGGGCGGATGGCTTTATAAAGAGAGGGATGAAAAGGATCAGCGCAAGGTATATTTGCACCTCACAGAATCAGGAATAGCGGTTCTCAAAAAGAATACAGAACTGGACGGGGAGAAGCTGGAGGCGGCACTTGAAAAACTGTCTGCAGAAGAAAGGCAGCAGATTTTCACTGCGTTTAAGCTGCTGAGTGAGGCATCCAAATAAATGTATACGTTTATAAAAATTTTAAGCTCTGGAGCAATTATTGGCATCATCACAGAATTGGCAAGGAGGTTCCCGGTATACGGAGGCATGATCGCCGCCTTGCCGCTGGTCAGTCTGCTGAGCATCATCTGGCTTTCTGTCCAGGGGGAATCTGCACAGAATGTCACCCGATTCACTCTGGGCGTTCTGACTGGCCTCCCTGCCACAATCATCATGCTGCTTGTCATTTATGCCGCCTTCAAACATGCCGTCCAGCTGCCTTTGGCAATTATAATGGGGATTGCAGCATGGGGGATTTTTTTACTGATTCAAAACTATTTCGTGCAATCATTTATTAGATGAAAAGATTTCCTTCCATCACACAAATGACAGGCGTAACTCCAAGGCAGGGTTATGCTTCTTTTCGTGGAATAGTTTTATAGAAAAATAATACATAGTTAAAAATGTTTTGAAACATTACTATTATCCGGAAGCAAAAACGGGAATGGAGAAAAATGAAATAGAGATCCGGAAAAACCGGTGGATTTATAATCAATTCCACTGCTGGAGCAATCATGTATAAATGCGTTTCATTACAGCTAAAATGTTAAAAAGTGAGGTTACTCTTATGTTCACTGTTATGGTTGCAAAAATGCTGCGGCGTCTTCCTAATCAAGCGAAAAGGAAACCTATGATTCCCCAGCAGCAGGTAAAAATGAAAAAAGATGTGCTGGTAGAAACCTCTGTTCAGCCTGCCAGCATTTCCTTATATTATCCTCTGGAAGCAGAACAGAAAAGATATCCTGTTTATATCAATTTCCATGGGGGAGCGTTCATCATGAATGAAAAAGAGATGGATGATCCTTATTGCCGCTACCTGGCCAATCAGGCAAAATGTGCTGTTATTAATGTCGATTATGCAAAAGCACCGGAATACCCTTTTCCGAAACCGATTGAACAGGGCTATGAAGTGATCCAATGGATAAAGAGAAGTGCTGATGACTTGAATATCGATGCGGAGAAAATCATGGTGGGCGGACAGAGTTCAGGGGCAAATATAGCAGCAGCCCTCTGTCTCAGCATGGAAGAAAGAGGGGACAGCCAGCCGATCCTCCAAGTGCTGTCCTGCCCGATGCTGGATTTTGTTACCCCGCATGCAGAGAAGCCGGAACCGGATAAGTGGCGTGCCCGGTATCCGCAAGCAGCCCATTTTTTAAACATGTGCTATGTACCTGGCAAAGAACAAGCAGAGCATCCCCACGCTTCCCCTGTCCGTGCTGAGGTGAGCGGCCGTTTGGCTTCAGCCCTTATTCTCATAGCGGAGTACGATGCTTTCAGGCCGGAAGCTGAATGTTATGCTGAGAAGTTAAAAGCGGCCGGGGTGAATGTTCAAGAGGAGCTGTTCCGGGACTGCAGGCATGCTTTTACCCATAATGGCCCAAAAGAAAGGGCAGAAGAAGCTTGGGAGCTGATCGCACGGAAAATCAAAGCGGCGGCTGAATCCTATTAAAATAAGCATCTCAACTTATATTCCTCTTGGATAATGTGTTTTTCAGCACATTCAAGTTTTTGCAGGGAAATATCAGGGTATAAAATAATTTTAAGGCTGCAGACGCATCAGCGGAAAAAGGAAAATCGGCGGTTATCATATTTCAATGATCTTGAAAACAGATCCAAAGGAGATGAATATGGAAGAGCAAAGGCAAGCGGATTTTGATTATTGTGAAAGAATCATAAAAAAACATTCCAAAAGCTTTTATTATGCCTTTTCACAACTGCCACGTGAAAAAGCAAATGCCGTATATGCCATCTATGCTTTTTGCAGGACCGCAGATGAATGTGCAGATGGAAAACATTCATCCAAGAAGAAAGTACAGCTGCTGAGACAATTAAAGTTAGAACTGGACTTGTTCAAAGATCATGCTGAATTGGACAGACCGTTATGGCGTGCGCTCAGACATGTATTCAATACATATGAAATGGATATCAGCCCATTTTATGACCAGCTTACCGGTCAATCCATGGATTTATCATTTACCACCCCGAACACAATGAAGGAACTGGAAAGATACAGCTACTATGTAGCCGGTTCTGTCGGTTTAATGCTTTTGCCTATCATCACTTCAAAACCTGCAGCAAATTTGCCTTCAACTGTAGTAAGTCTGGGCGTGGCAATGCAAATAACCAATATCCTGCGTGATATTGGCGAGGATTACCATGAGAAAAAACGCATCTATCTGCCCGGAGAAGAAATGAGTCATTTTCAATATACACAGAACGATTTACATAAAGGCTTGATCAATGAACATTTCATCGGCTTATGGGAGAAGCTTGCTGCACGTGCCGAAGCATTATATAACGAATTTTTACTCAGTATAGAACTGCTGGATGCAGACAGCCGGATACCCGTCTATCTATCTGCCCACGTTTACAGGGGCATACTTGATGCTGTACGGAACAATGGATATCAATGCCTGACCAGACGGAATTATGTCACAAAAGAAAAAATGTCCCAGATCAATGCTGCCGTAAAAAGAGTCTTTGATTTGCGGGAAGGAGATGCATTAACAGTTGAAAAATAAAACCGTACTAGTCATCGGAGGCGGACTCGGCGGTCTGTCGGCTGCAATTTCACTTGCTCAGGCCGGATACGATGTCTCCTTATATGAGAAAAATGAACACATTGGAGGAAAGCTGAACAGGCTCGATCAGGATGGCTTTGGATTTGATCTTGGCCCATCCATCCTGACGATGCCGCAGATTTTCGAAAAATTGTTTGCTGCCAGCGGGAAATCCATGAAGGACTATGTCCCGATTGAAAAGCTGGATCATCAGTGGCGTTCCTTTTTCCCTGATGGAAATGTCATAGATTTGTATGAAGATCTGAAGGAAATGCAAGAGAAGAACGCATCCCTGAGTGAAAAGGATATGCAGGAATATCAGAATCTGCTTAACTATTCGAAAAGGATTTATGATCTGACAGATAAGACCTATTTCCAGCATGGCGTGGATACGACGAGAGAAATCATGAAACATACGGGCCTGTTCACTGCTTTGAGGAACTTTGATCTATTTTCTACTGTTCATGGAGCCATTGATAAGCGGATCAGCAATGAACAGTTCCGCGATATGCTTTCCTATTTTATCAAGTATGTAGGTTCGTCCCCTTATGATGCACCGGCGGTTTTGAATATGATGATCTATATGCAGCATGACCAGGGGGTCTGGTATGTACCCGGCGGACTGCACAATCTGGCAGGCGGCCTGGTGAAGCTGGCTGAAGAAGTGGGTGTGAAGTTCCACCTCGGCAGGAAAATCGTCAAGCTTGAAAAAAAGAACGGCGAAATTACAGGAGCAGTTATGGAAGATGGTACAGTGCTGACCGCCGATTATTTTGTTTCCAATATGGAAGTCATACCGGTATATGAACGACTGCTGGAGGAAGACAGCTCTTATGTGAAAAAATTAAAAAAGAAATTCGAGCCCGCCAGTTCCGGCCTTGTAATGCATTTGGGCGTGAAAAAGAGCTATCCGCAGCTGCGCCATCATAATTTCTTTTTCGCTGAAAATATGAAGCAGCAAATGCAATCAATCTTTCATAAGCATGAACTGCCGGAAGACCCTGTCATTTATTTAGTCAACGTCAATAAAACAGATCCTTCGCAGGCACCTGACGGACATGAAAATATAAAAGTGCTGCCTCATATTCCATATATCCGGGATCAAAAGCCTTTTACGCAGCAGGATTATGAACAATTCGCTGAGCGGGTCCTGATCAAACTGGAAAGAATGGGCCTGCACGATCTGCGGGAAAATATCGTCACAAAGGATGTTTGGACTCCGGAGGATATCAGACGGATGTATGGATCTGACCGTGGTGCCATCTATGGAACAGTATCAGACCGCAAGAAAAATAAAGGATTCAAGCACCCGAAACAGAGTGAACGCTATAACAATCTATATTTTGTCGGCGGAACCGTGAATCCAGGCGGCGGTATGCCTATGGTCACCTTAAGCGGCCAGCTTGTAGGCAAGAAAATTGTTCAGCGGGATTCTTCCCATGCCTGACAATGACAGACCTTCTCTGGAATCATTGCCGGAAAGGCAGAGGGAGGATCTGTTTTCGGAGGGGAGCCCCTCACTTGAAGCGCGAAAAAAACTGCTTTCAAAGCTGAAAAGCATGATTGTGGAGAATGAAGAGGCATTTATCAAGGCCCTTCATGCAGACTTGGGAAAGCCGGCATTCGAATCCTTTTCATCTGAGATTGCAGTTTTATTGAATGAAATCGATCATGTATGCAAGCATATAGCGAAATGGAACCGGCAATCCCGGTCCCGATATCTTAAATTGGGATATGTGGAAGCGGTTAAAAGAAAGCGGCAGCCATATGGGAGTGTACTCATCATCGGTTCATGGAATTACCCGCTCCAGCTTACCCTGATGCCTGCCATCGGTGCAATTGCCGCAGGAAACCGCTGTGTGATCAAACCATCTGAACATGCACCGGCAACAGCTGAACTGCTGAAAGAAATCATCAATGATGCCTTTCCTCCCGAGCATCTGCTTGTGGTGACTGGAGATGCACAGACCGCGAGCCTGCTGACCGCAGCCCCTTTTGACCTGATCTTTTTTACAGGCAGCAGCCAGACAGGGAAAGCTGTGGCAGAGCAGGCAGCCAGACAGCTCACTCCGGTGATACTCGAACTCGGCGGAAAAAATCCGTGCATCATTGATGAATCAGGATTTTCAAAAGAGGCCATCAGGGAAATTGTCTGGGGTAAGTTCCTTAATGCGGGGCAAACCTGTATTGCACCGGACACCCTTTTTGTCCAGGAGTCCATTTTTGAAAAAACGCTGAATGAAATTTCCGCTTCAATCTCCGCTTTTTACGGAGACCATCCTCAGGCAAACGGTGATTATGGCCGGATCTGTACAGATGCCCACTTTGAAAAGGTGGTTAATTTTATCGGACAGGGTGATGTCCGGCATGGCGGTAGCTATGATCGAAGCGACCGGTTCATCGCCCCGACGGTGGTAGCGGATATAGAACCTGGAAGTCCGATCCTGGCGGAAGAAATTTTCGGCCCGGTCCTTCCTGTTATTCCTTATTCAGACATTAGGACGTTATTATCCAGCGGCAGCATTCAGCGTGATGCACTTACGGGGTATATATTCAGTAAGAACAAAGAAGACATCCAGCTGTTCAAGGAACATATGCGGTCACCAACCATCAGTGTCAATCAGGTGATCCATCATGCTGCGAGTCCCCATATCGCATTTGGCGGGGTTGGAAGAAGCGGATACGGTGCTTATCACGGCAAAGCGGGCTTTCTGGCTTTCAGTTATGAAAAAACAGAATACAAAACCTGGCATTACATTCACTTTCAAGGTAAGTTCCCGCCATATTCCGATACAAATATGAAAGCTTTGAAGAAGTTAAGAAAGTGGCTGCTGTAATGATTGTTTCGCTATCGCTCCACTGGATTATTATCCTGGATATATGTGCATGGGCGTTTTTCCATCTGTCCATCTCGGCCATTTGCCTGAAGCTGCCTTTATCCTGGTTTTTAAAAGACACCTTCTGGTTTCGGAGTTTCACCTGGGAAAGATCCGGAGAATTATGGCAGCGTTTATTCCGGGTAAAAACATGGAAAGGCTATCTGATAGATGGCACGATTTTTCTCAAAAAAGGGTACAGTAAAAAGGAGCTGCATGGCATCGGACCGGGGGACTTGGCAATCTTTGCTGCGGAAACAAAGCGCGCGGAATTGACACATTGGCTTTCCATCCTGCCTGCCCCACTGTTCTTCTTGTGGAATCCAGCAGTGGCGGGCTGGGCAATGATTCTGTATGCACTTGGTTTTAACCTTCCCATTATTGTTGTCCAGCGCTACAATCGGGGGCGCATGACTGCCATTGCATCAAGGCCTGCTAAGAAATGAAGCGGAATTTTGTTTGGAAATGAGGGATTTACATGAGTAAGAAAGTTATTGTCATTGGCGCTGGTGTAGCCGGGCTTGCCACTGCCATAAGGCTGCAGCATGCAGGATACCAGGTGGAGATATATGAAAAAGGACAGACACCCGGCGGAAAAATGAACCGCATTGAACTGGATGGCTATAAATTTGATCTGGGGCCAAGCATCGTCATGATGCCGGATTTATATCAGGAAATATTCGAACTGTGCGGCCGCGATCCGGATGATTATATTCCAATGGAAAAGCTGGACCCGATTTACAGGGCTTATTTCAGTGATATTCCCGACAAGCCTTTTGATATCTCATCAGATCTTACCAAATTGACAAAGACGATTGAATCGATCAGCGAAGATGACACGGCAGGCTTTTTTCAGTATCTCCAGGAAATTTACAAGCGCTTTGTCATCGCGAAGCATCATATTCTTCAAAGGCCGTTCCGCAAAAGGTCTGATTTTTATAACCTCCCGATGCTGAAGAAAGCCTTGAAACTGAAACCATATGACACTGCCGATACGTTCATAGGAAAATATATTAAGAATGAACGGCTGAAACAGCTGATCAGTTTTCAAACATTGTACATAGGCATTTCCCCTCTTAAAAGCCCTTCTTTTTACACCATGATCCCCATGATACAATTTTTGTATGGAGTATGGTTTATTAAAGGCGGTATGTATACGATGGCCCTGGCCATGGAGAGGCTCTTCGGGGAACTGGGAGGAACCATTCACTATGGCAGGGATGTGCAGGAAATATCCATTCAAAATGGCCAGGCAGACGGAATAATCGTGGACGGCAAAAAGGTTTCCTCAGATTATGTTGTCTGCAATGCTGACTTCCCGCATGCGATGAAGCACCTGGTGAAAGACACGGCCGCCAAAGGGAAATATACCGATAAAAAAATCGACAGCATGAAATACTCTTGTTCATGTTTTCTTTTATATCTCGGCATGGACCGGAAATATGAAGAAATCGACCATGTACATAACTTTATTTTCAACGAAAATCTTAATAAGAATCTGGAGGACATTTTTTCCGGGGAGAAACTGGAGAATGCCTCCTTTTATGTATACATCGCTTCAAAAATGGATCCCTCCCTTGCACCCGAGGGGAAGGATGGTTTGTATATCCTGATGCCCGTCTCGGACAAATCTACAGCAGACTATGAATGGGACGAGGAAACCATTTCATATTATCGAGGCTATATCTTGAGTGAGTTGAAAAAAATCCGCGGCTTTGAAAATATCGAAAATGAGATTGTCACTGAAACGTATACAACACCGCAGGATTTTGAGTCGAAATTCAATGCCTATAATGGTGCCACGTTCGGTTTACAGCCCATTTTGAAACAAAGCAACCACTATCGTCCGCAAAGCAAGGCCAGCACTTGTGAAAATCTGTACTTTACCGGAAGCAGCACACATCCCGGCGCCGGTGTCCCGATCGTGCTGCTCTCCGCCAGGATCACGGCACAGGAACTGATTCAGGACGATACAGGCATTCTGTATGATTACTCAGCGAAATAAGGACTTGCAGGGGATCATAAAAGCTGTGTGCCGGCACGCAGAGGAAGGAGGCAGGTATGGCAGCTGCAGAAGCAATTAATCTTGCTGTTGGATTTCTGGCATTTATTGTTGGCATTTTTATGTTCTGGTCTTTGCCGGTCCCTGTATTCTCCTCCAGGCTTAAGGAGGATCTAACGTTTCTGTCCATCATTATTCCTGCCAGAAATGAAGAAGGCAGGATTTCACCGCTTCTGCAATCATTGCAGGAGCAGCGGTTCAGACATTTTGAAATTCTGGTCATTGATGACGATTCATCTGACAATACCAGGTCTGTTGCGGAAAGCTATGGTGCCAGGGTTCTGCAGAATGCAGGCTCAGGAAAATCATCGGCCTGCTGGCAGGGTGCTGAGCAGGCTAAAGGAAACTGGTTGTTATTTTTAGACGCAGATACGAGATTCACCAGTGCGGATGGACTGAGGAATCTGCTGCATTTCTATCACGGCAAGGGAGCACGGGGCATATTGGCCTTACAGCCCTTTCATACAGTTGAGCGCTTATATGAACACCTTTCCGTTGTATTTAATATCATTGTCGTGGCGGGGATGAATCTATTTACGATCTGGGGATCGAAATTCAAAACCGCCGGCTCATTCGGTCCATGCATTCTTTGTAATCGGGACGATTACTTTTTGAGTGGAGGGCATAAAAAAATCGAGGGAGCCATTATGGATGATCTGGCATTGGGTGAGGCATTTCTGGAGCATGATCTCCCGGTCCGCTGCCTCGGCGGCAAAGGGATTATCTCCTTGCGCATGTACCCGGAAGGCTTGGGCAGCCTTATCGAAGGCTGGTGCAAAAGCTTTGCGGTCGGCAGCAAATCTACTCATCCAGCCGTCATGCTGATGGTCATCTTCTGGATCGCAGGCAGTTTCATCGCTGCAGGGGCATTGATCTCTTCTATAACTGAATGGAACACTGCCGCCATGATATTCAGCGGAATATTGTATATACTCTACAGTATTCAAACAGCATGGTTCGCCCGCAGAGTCGGCAACTTCAGATGGGCCATCTTCCCTTTTTACCCGGTATTATTCCTGTTCTTCGCAGGAATCTATCTCTACTCCTTCATCCGCGTAAACATATTCCATTCGGTGAAGTGGAAAGGGCGTAATATTAAGGTTTGAGCCAGTGCCGGGGGCCGGGCCGGGGGGACAGACCCCTTGGCCCTTTTTTGGAGAACCAAGGGGACAGGTCCCTTGGTTCTTTTTGAGGTGGACGTGGGACCTGTCCCAGTGGACTTTCAATTCGAATTCACTAGTAATCAATCGTTTGAAATTTGACGCAGTTTGCAAGTGGAATGTCGCCATTGGCTAGTCACAGGACAGGTTAAGGATGGTAATATAATATCTGTTCTGTTAAACAAACTGAAACGGTATTTAAATTTTGCCAATGTGCAGATGGCTAAAGGAGGGACGATTATGACATCTTTTACCCGGATAAAAATGCCGGCAGGGTTTTGGACTGGATTACAGCAATTAGGGATTTCCGCACAAGATGTGGTTCGAAAAGCACGAGTGCCTCTCACGATTATAAATGAACCGGTTGTTACTGCTGCTCAGTATTTTGCAATCTGGCAGGCATATTCAGACATGGTTGACGATATTGCGAATGGAATCATCAAGCTTATAAAAGTCTTTGAAACAGCGCATTATCCACCGGCCGTTTTAGCGACCTACCATGCTCGGAATTACCGCGAGGCACTAAACCGAATGGTCCGGTATAAGCAGCTGTGTCCTCCCGAAAGCTTACGAGTCACTGAGGAAGGCGAGTTTTGCCATATCGATTTGGAATGGCAGCATACCGGGGAAACTGTTCCTCCGATGCTGGTAGGCATTACATTATCGTTTCTTATAGAGTTAGGGAGAAGAGGCACAGGTAAACCATTGACTGCGGGATTCGTTGAATTTTCGCACCCAATGGGCAATGTAAACACGCTTGAAGCTTATTTCGGCTGCAGTATCCGAATCGGAGCAGATAGGAACCGTTTAACCCTGCATCAAAAAGATCTGGACCTCCCTTTTGTCTCGTATAACTTAGAATTGCTGGAAGCTTTGACGCCTGTATTGGATAAATCATTGAACGAAGAGCAGCGGATCCGCTCAAACACCGAAGTGGTTAAGTGGATCATCGAACGCAGCTTAGCAGATGGGCGCCCCAACATTCATACTGTCGCGAGCGAACTGGGAATGAGTGATCGTACCCTGCAGCGCCGGCTAACGGAAGAAGGCACAAGGTTCAATCATCTGCTGGCAGAAGTTCGGCATAATCAGGCGCGGGAATACCTATTAAACCCTTCTATAGATATTAAAGAAGTGGCGTTCCTGGTTGGCTACGAAGATCAAAATGCGTTCTACCGTGCCTTTCGCCTTTGGGAAGGAGATACTCCTTCAAATTGGCGTAATGAGCATATGGGGGCAAACGCAATCCATTAACCTTATCTCTTTAACACGATATACAAGCAGGGGGAAAATTTATGGACATGGGTCTAAAAAATAAAACGGCTTTAGTTACAGGCTCTACCAGAGGCATTGGGAAAGCAATTGCTATTGAACTTGCCAAAGAAGGTGTTAATGTACTGATTAATGGAAGAAGTGACGAAGAGGTAGAACGGATTGTGAAAGAAATGAGGTTGGATTTTCCGGATACCACTCCCGGAAATGCAGCAGCAGACATAGTGGATCGCAATCAAAGAGAAGACTTGTTCAGGAAGTACCCCCATATTGATATTTTGGTTAACAATATGGGTATTTACGAAATCATGGAATATAAGGACGTTGACGATGAGATTTGGGAAAAGTACTTTCGGACTAATGTTCTTGCCGCAAATGGATTATCTAAATTTTATTTACCGAAAATGCTGAATAATGGCTTTGGGCGTGTTATCTTTATTGCAAGCGAGGAAGCAGTTATGCCTTCTGGACAGATGCCGCAATATTGTATGACAAAATCAATGGTATTATCATTGTCTAAAAGCTTATCTAAATTAACAAAAGGTACGGAAGTCACAGTCAATACCATTATGCCTGGACCAACACTCTCTGAAAATGTGCATCAAATAATTGAGGGGATCTACCCAAATGAGGATATGAGTTTCTCGGATAAAGAGAAAAAATTCATGAATTTAAACCTGCCTCAATCTGAATTGCAGCGATTTATCAGACCGATAGAAATAGGACGCCTAGCCGCATTTGTATGCAGCCCTTATGCAAATGCGTTTAAAGGATCCCCTATCCGTATGGATGGAGGAATGGTGCCGACTATTTATTAAAAGAACCAAGGGGACAGACCCCATGGCTCGTTTTGTAGAACCAAGGGGACAGACCCCATGGCTCTTTTTTGAAATTGGGCCGGGGGGTCTGTCCCCATGGCCTCTAGGAGGCAGATGAATGACAAAATTCGAGATCAATGAAATGACTCAAGCCTTTATCAAGAAGTATAAACTCTTTGAAGAAGATACTGTACAGCAGATCCAGCTGCAGCACCGGCTGGATCTGGCTGCGGCCTTTCAGATCAAGGAAGGCATGCGTGTGCTCGAGGTAGGCTGCGGGCAAGGAGACACTACGGCGGCTCTTGCAGATGCAGTAGGGAATGACGGATTTGTGGTGGCGATGGATGTTGCCAGTCCGGAATATGGAGCTCCGTTCACTTTGGCAGAAGCTGCAGAAAGAATTAAGAAATCCTCCTTGGGGAGCCGGATTTCTTTTCACTTTGAAGCCGATCTTGAAGACTTTACAGGGGAAGCTCCTTTTGATGTGGCAGTTCTGTCTCATTGCTCCTGGTACTTTAAGCATCCGGAGGATTTGCTCCGAACTTTTACAAGGCTGCGCCAGCTGGCAAAAAGGGTCTGTTTTGCAGAGTGGGACCTGGATTTCACAAGAATGGACCAGCGTCCCCATTTTTGTGCGGTTTCAATTCTAGCTTTATATTCTAATTTTGTAGACAACGAGGGAAATATCCAGAACTTGTTCCATAAATCCCGTATCCAGGAGCTGCTGAAGGAGGCAGGATTTACAGTTGAGAATCATTTGACTGTTAATGCGTCCTATCTGCAGGATGCCAAATGGGAAAAAGATTTTGCGAACAGCATCCGGCCCCAATTCTCAAAAGCACCTGAAATGATCCAGACCTTAGTGAACAGCTATTATGAACTGATGAATCACAGCCAGGATCATGAAAAGTCACTTGATAGTTTTATACTTTGTGCAAGATGAGCCAAGGGGACAGACCCCTTGGCTCTTTTTGAAACTGGGCCGAGGGGTCTGTCCCCCTGGCCTTTTTAAACAAATGATGCCAGAAAAAAACTAAGGCTGATCCATACACAAAGTGGTGAGTAGAGGACGGTGTCTTGTTTTGCAAATCTAGTATGTTTGATTTTCTTGAAAAAGCCTACATATCTGCCATCTCCAATAGCGCGAAGCAGGAACACAGTTCCACCAGCTATACAAAGCCATTTTGAAAGAGTGGAGGATTTGATGATGGTGAGCAGATCTGCTTGAACTAATAAAAGTGCAGATGCAAAAAAGCAAAGCAATGCGATAAAAAGTGTGCCTGCCATTCTTGGCTGTAAAACTGGCAATTGACTATCATCCTTAGTTGGTAGGACCATATTTACTCCCCACTTACCTCCAAATGCCCAAAAAACGTGTAATATACCAATACTGATTAATATAAGAGACGTTAAGCTTATTATAGCGTTTACCAAAAGACCACCTCTTCTGCATGTTATGATCCTCCGTTACTAACTTGCTGTATTATAATTATACAGATTCATTTCTCAAATCAGCACAAATTTTTTCAAGTAAGAACCAGGGGGACAGGTCCCGTGGTTTTTTTGGGCCGAGGGGTCTGTCCCCTTGGCCTTCCCTTGGCCTTTGCGGCCATAAATAGGTATGATTATGAATGAATAGCTTTGTTCAGTTGGAAAGGAAGAAATATATGAAAAAGCAATTTGTTATTTTGTTTTATGTCCTGCTGCTTTTTGGAGTGATGGCAGGGTGTTCGGGTAATGAAGCTGAGGAAGGACAAGAGGGCAACAGTGAAAAGAAAGAGGAATTGACAGTTTCTGCTGCGGCAAGCCTTCAAGATGCTTTAAATGATATAAAAGCTTCTTTTGAAAAAGAACATCCTAATGTGATAGTCAACTTTAACTTTGGGGGTTCAGGGGCGCTCCAGCAGCAAATATTCCAAGGAGCACCGGTCGATCTTTTTTTCTCAGCGGCAGAAGACAAATTCGATAAGCTGGTAGAGGATGGGGTAATTGATAGTGCCGACGGATTGGATCTGGTCGGAAATGACCTTGTGCTGATCGTGCCCGGGAATTCTAATAAAAACATTCAATCGTTTGAAGACCTGGCTAAGGCCGATAAAATCTCAATCGGCACCCCGGAGTCTGTGCCCGCAGGACAATATGCCAAAGATACTCTGGAATATTTAAATGTATGGAAATCTATCGAAGGCCAGGTCGTTTATGCGAAGGATGTCAGGCAGGTCCTTACATATGTAGAAACAAACAATGTTGACGCAGGAATCGTCTATAAAACAGATGCCATGGTTTCGCAGAAGGTAAAGATTGCAGCAACTGCGGAAGAGGATGCCCATGCACCCATTATATATCCTGTGGGTGTGATCAAGGATAGTGCCCATCCTGAAGAAGCGCATTTATTTTACGACTATCTGCAAACTGAAGCTTCAATGAAAACTTTTGAAAAGTATGGGTTTAAGGGTTTGAAATGAATTGTGAATGAGTTATTTTTGTATTAAGCTGCCAAATAAGGCGGCTTTTTTTATGGCTTAAAGGGCAAAGCTGTTCAAAAATAATCCATAATTCTTATATTTATTTATACCATATGGGGGTATAATGAATAACAGCTAACAATATTGGGGAGTGAATGGGAATGAAGAAAAAACTAATTGGTGTTCTTAGCCTTGCAGCAGTTATTGGCTTAAGCGGCTGTGGCAATGATTCAAGCACAGAGAATCATAATAACAAAGCTGAAGAGGGACAGAGTGATCATTCAGAGCATTCGGGAATGAATCATTCTAATTCCGGGGAAGTGCCTAAAGGGTTAAAAGAAGCAGATGATCCCACATATCCAGTCGGGAGCAAGGTTATTTTAGAAGCCGGCCATATGGAAGGAATGGAGGGTGCAGAAGCAGAAATTTCCGGTGCCTATGATACTACAGTTTATGCCGTTTCTTATACTCCAACAACTGGTGGAGAAAAGGTAGAAAACCATAAGTGGATCATCCAAGAGGATATAAAAGATGCTGGAGATTCTCCATATAAAGCGGGAGATGAAGTCACTTTGAACGTAAAGCATATGGAAGGAATGGAAGGTGCAAAAGCTGTAATTGATTCAGCTGAAACAACAACTGTTTATATGGTAGATTTCACGCCGACAACAGGTGGTGAAAAAGTGAAAAATCACCAGTGGGTCACAGGCGATGAGCTTTCAGCGAAATAGGGTTTTCTATACGAACGGGTTTTTAGATCAGCTGCCGGATTTGGGCGGCTTTTCTTATTTTGAAGGGGAGGAGCAACATTCGAGCCAAGGGGACAGACCCCTTGGCTCTTTTTCTCGAAACCGGGCCAGGGGGTCTGTCCCCTTGGTATCAAAAATCATTTAGAGCCAAGGGGACAGGTCCCTTGGCTCTTTTTTATGAAATTGGGCCAGGGGACCTGTCCCGCTGGCTCCATGGAGTGTAGCCGCTAATTATTAATAATGTAGGTCACATGTATGACGTCTTCCTTGTCTTTACATCCTTCTAACTGATAAATGGTTTGATTATTTTTGTCTAATTTCTTTATGCTTTCACACACATCTTCTTTTACTAATTGATCCCCAAATTCATCTTCTCTTGTATCCTTTATCGAGGTTAGTTGACCGTTGGAATAGTTTAAGTCATGAATAATCGGATCGCCTTCGTCTGTGTAATTTACTACCCGGACTTCACTGTCCTTATTCATAGAAACATCTTCAATAAATTCCTCAAGTAAACTAAGATTCTCAATCTGTCCGTGAGTATTGACTACATCATGCTTAGAAGGAGAATATTCGCCACAGCCTGAAAGAAAAAATAGCAATAAAAAGCTCATAAATAATTTCCTCATTTAATCACTCCCTAACAGTAAGATGCCATCAATTATTGCGTATCAATAGATTGTCATTGAACAAGTGATCCAGCTTTTCTTTATAGTTTCTCGAAGACCAGCTGACGAGCCAGGCAGCTGCTCTTCCTTCATAAGTGGGACGGATTTTTGAAAAAGGGAAAAATTTGAAACTCTTTCACCGAGTTAACCGTATAATATATAAGGATATTATAAACATATATTGAATTTTCAGATAGGCGGTTTTGCTATGTACGTATATGGTGTTGAACCTGCTATTGGAGCGAGACTAGCCTTATTTTTAGCGATCAATCTAATTTTGTTATTTAGCTTCAATATGTTAGCAAGAAAGTGGTTTAAAGTAGAGAAGAAGAAATTCTTTTCTTATAACCATGTGAACGATAAACATATGAAGATTGATTGGACAATCAGGCTTACATCAATGGCCAGCATTTTGGTGGGATATGCAATAAACATCACAAGAGACCCATCAGACTGGTATTGGTTTTTACAGCCGTGGTTTTTCCTTCCTGTTTTTATCGTCATTTCTCAAACAGTTACAGCAGTCATGGAAAAGAAATATGCCCAGAATCCCAATGCCTATAAAGTAAC
Source organism: Bacillus infantis (assembly GCF_020171945.1). Classification (GTDB taxonomy): domain Bacteria; phylum Bacillota; class Bacilli; order Bacillales; family Cytobacillaceae; genus Bacillus_AB; species Bacillus_AB infantis_A. Next base: position 30,232 of record NZ_JAIVAP010000023.1, read on the forward strand.
ACTCAGTGAGTTAATATTTATACTTATATTGTTCTTTACACTATACCAGACAGATTTTTGGGGATTAGGGTGAGCCAGGGGGACAGGTACCTTGGCTCTTTTTGAAACTGGGCCAGGGGACCTGTCCCCCTGGCTCCAAGAGGAGGGTGATTTTTATTAGGAAAGCGGTTCAATTTTTTATGATTGTTTCTATTTTGGGTCTGTTTGGCTGCTCGAAAAATCACATTAAGGACAATGATGTCTTAGAGATGCTGAAAATATATAAAAAGGGACAGTATACAATTGAGGAGCCCTCTGACCCACCCATAAATGATGAAATAGTTGAACGTGTAAAACCATATTTAAGCGAGAGAGCCCTGGAGAAACTGAATGCAGATCGTGTCTTCAGCATTGCACCGGATATTGCGTCTAACACAAACAAATCTATTAAAGTGAACGGTGTTCAGATTAAAGAGCTGGAGAAAAATGAAGATGGTACAGCTGATTATACTTATACTATAGAAATCCAGCTCGGCGAAGGGGTTAATGCGGAAGTCATTAAAAACAATGGACAATTAACCGTTTCATCTGAAGATGGCTTGAAAATTATTAGGGACTGGGAAGAAAAAGATCAATTTAAGAAGTTTTATTAAAGATCAGCTGCCAAACCAGGCGGCTTTTTTGATTTCCCAAAGTAGCAGTTTTCTTCAACGAGAAGGTAAATATTGTATTTCTATAGAAGTTAGTAAGTAGGAATGAGAGGGGGAAATATGATGAACTTAACAATAATTAAGAGTGTTAGAACTAATAATTTCAAAGATGAGGCTATTATGCAAAAGATATCAGAAATGTGGAAAGAGGCATCAAGTATTTTGAGGAACCATGAAGAGGTCAAGTATGGCCTGTACTATGATTACGAAAGTGATTATAAAGGCGATTATACATTAAGTGCAGCCATAGAAAGCAGTGATAACAATCCCGGTGTTAAAATTCCAAACACAACTAAATATGAAATCTTTGAAGTGGACACATTAGATGAATTTGGGATACTTAACGCTTGGAGAGAGATATGGGATCGTGAGGAAAAAGGAGAATTGAAAAGAGCTTATTCATACGACTTTGAAAAGTATTACCCAAATGGACAAATTGAAATTCATATAGCTACTAAATAACCTATGATGCTTATAAATCGTGTCGGTTTAGTAGAAAGGGTAAACCAGGGGGACAGGTCCCTTGGCTCAGTTTTAAAAAGAGCCAAGGGACCTGTCCCCGTGGCTCGTTCAACAAGCATGTGAGCAGTTTGATATGTACAAGTAAGGTCTCAGGATTAATTTCCTGAGATTTTTTTATTTTTTCGAAAGTGAACGATTAGAGGAAAGTAATCGTCTTAAAAGTAAATAAACAATTAGGTGGAGAAAAAAATGAATGAACTTTTAAATGCAATTCCATGGGGAGCGATTGCGCCAATTCTTGTTTTACAGCTGATTCTGATGATTGCCGCATTAGTTTCTTGTATCAGAGAAGAAAAAACGAACGGACCCAAATGGCTGTGGATCCTTATTATTCTCTTGATCAACATAATAGGACCAGTGCTTTATTTTGTTGTTGGAAGGAGAAATGATTAATGGAGTTATTGAAGGCAAGCGATTTAGTAAAAAGATATGGAAACACGGACGCTGTTAAAGGAATCAATTTTCATATTGAAGAAGGCAGGTGCGTTTCATTACTTGGACCTAATGGAGCAGGAAAAACAACGACGTTAAAAATGCTGTCCGGATTGCTGGAGCCGACTTCAGGGAGTATTGATTTTAAAGGTGGAAAAGCAAAGGATTTAAGGCAGTTTATTGGCTATTTACCTCAATATCCTGCTTTCTTTAATTGGATGAGCGGAAAGGAATTTCTGGTTTTCGCAGGGCAATTAGCAAAGCTGAATCGGAAAGAAGCAGAAAAAAGAAGTGAAGAATTGCTTGAACGAGTGGGCCTGAGGGATGCGAAGAAAAGAAAAATAAGGGGTTATTCCGGCGGAATGAAGCAGCGCCTCGGATTGGCGCAGGCACTGATTCATCGTCCGAAACTGCTTATTTTAGATGAGCCTGTTTCAGCACTTGATCCACTCGGAAGACGGGAGGTATTGGACATGATGAGAGAGATTAAAGAGGAAACCACCATTCTCTTCTCAACTCATGTCCTTCACGATGCAGAAGAAATAAGTGATGATATTCTTATCATGCATGATGGGGAAATTGCGGTATCAGGCAGCCTGGCAAGTGTAATGGCAGAGTATCGGCAGCCTATTTTACAAATTGAATTCGAATCACAGGCTGCCGATTGGCTAAAGAGCATAGCAGGTTATGGCTTTGTATCTGAAGTGAACATCCAGGGCAATAAAGCCAGCATAGTATTAAACGATATGGTAAACGGGAAGCAAACATTATTGAAAGATATCGTGGACAGAAAACTTCCGATCCGCAGGTTTGAGGTTTCTCAAACTACATTAGAGGATTTATTTATGAAGGTGGTGAAGCTATGACACAATGGACTGTTCTTTATCGAAAAGAAATGCTGGAAATGGCGCGGAATTATAAAATCTTATGGATTCCCATTGTCTTTATTTTGCTGGGGGTGATGCAGCCGGTTAGCTCGTATTATATGCCGGAAATTTTAGATACTTTTGGCGGCCTTCCAGAAGGTACAATCCTTGAAATTCCTGTTCCAACCGGGGCAGAAGTATTAATGTCGGTTCTATCCAATTATGGGATGCTTGGCGTCCTTATCGTTGTTTTGAGTGCAATGGGTGTCGTTTCCGCTGAAAGACAGAGCGGGGCAGCAGGTATGATCATGATTAAACCAGTTCCTTATTCCTCTTACATATTATCGAAATGGGCCGGGTTACTTACAATTACACTTCTTTCATTGTCTATCGGATATGCAGCTTCCTGGTATTATACGAGCTTACTTATTGAAACAGTCGCTTTTGGGCAGGTTTTTCAAAGTGCAGCAATCTACAGCGTATGGTTAATTTTTGTTGTTACACTCACACTTTTTTTTAGTACGGTCATGAAAGGAAATGCCAGTATCGCTTTTGTTACCATTATTGTGGTCTTTGCCATTTCGACGGCTACAAGCTTTCTGGGAAAGAATATGAAATGGAGTCCGGCCGCAATGACTGAGCACACAGGGCAGGTCTTGCTGTCAGGAGAACTGGATTCCAGTTTCTTGCCAGCCTTAATAACAACCATTGCTATTATCATCATCATTCTCATCTCATCCATACAAATCTTTAAGCAAAAAGAGCTTTTGGAATGAGCCAAGGGGTCAGGTCCCTTGGCTCGTTTTGAGGCTTTGGGCCATGGGACCTGTCCCGGGGGCCTCTGGAACACATCACTCAAACTATAAATAGCTTGTATAAAATTAGCTGTCAATAAAGGCAGCTTTTATTATTATAGAAGGGTAGGATGCTGAATGTGGTGGAGAATACCTTTATATTTTAGCGTGATTCTACTCTTTTCTTACCTATTATTTAATCTGATTGCTTATATAGTTCCAGACAGTCCAACAGCAACAGAAGTATTATTGCTGTTGTTAACTATACAAATGTCTTTTATTATTTCAATTCAAATATATTTGATTCGAAAAGGGAAAAAATAGGAGGTTAATTTTCAAGAGAATAAATTCCTCCAGATGGAGTGTTGATGTGATAAGGAAACTAATATTCTCTAGTATTCTATTCTTTAGTGTACTGGAATATATATTGATCTTACTTATGATTGATAAATATGGAGATATTATGTGGATTGGTAAAATATCATATTGCTTAATCTATATCATAATCTTTAATATCATCCTTTTCATAAGGTCCAAACAAAGAATTGAGAATTTGACTGAAACAACAATATCTTGTGTAATCTTACTGATCATACCAATATCAATATTTATATTTAAACCCGATTTTACGGTAGAGAAAGCTCTATGTTTTTTAGAAGATAGACAGCAAGAGTCATTAGTGTATACACATTTTCAAAAGTACAATAATGAGAAAGTCTACGTTTTTTATTCTGAACGAACAGAAGAGAGGTATTTTTTTAATCCTTATAATGGTGATCTTGGAGATTTTAAAAATGATTAGTTAATGGGCCTAGACTGGGTTTAAAATCAGATCAGGCTTACTATAGTAAAATTACACAAAAACATCATAGAGGAGATATAAATGACTATAGGAATCTACGAACTTATAAGTGAAGCACAGTTAAAAAAGTATGCAGAACTGGCTGTACGGGCTGGTGTGAATCTACAGAAAAACCAATTATTGATTATTCATAGTGATATACAAAATGCTGCGTTTGCACGTCTGATGCAGACGGCAGCCTACGAGGCAGGTGCTTCGAATGTATATATAGATTGGAAAGATGAACAGTCTGCCAAAGAATTTTACTTAAATGCAGCAGACAGTGTCATTGATCACTTTCCTGATTGGCAGGCTGCCCGTTTTAAGGAGTGGGACGATGCAGGTGCTGCTTACATCCATATTATTTCTGAAAACTTAGATGTCTTTAAAGAGGTTTCTCCAGAAAGGATCAGCCGTTTCCAAAAAGCTTCTCGTACTAAATTGAGGAATTATTATGCGAAAATAAGATGCCATGAGGTGCGCTGGTGTCTGCTGGCTGTCCCGTACGAGGCATGGGCAACTAAAGTATTTCCCAGCTTAAGTAAAGAAGAAGCTGTACAATCATTATGGGAATTAATTTTAAAAGGATCCCGGGCAGATGGGGACAATCCAATAAAAGATTGGGAGAGTCATAATAGAGCGTTTGAAACCCGTAAAAAAATCCTAAACGAGAGCCAGTTTGAAGCCCTGCATTTTACAAATAGCCGTGGGACTGATTTATTAGTCGGTCTGCCTGAAAATCATCTTTATATTGGTGGGGGCGTCACAGATAAAAATGGAATACCTTTCTTTCCGAACATTCCTACAGAAGAAATATTTACTGCTCCCCATAAAAATAGGGTGAATGGCAAATTGGCCGGTACGAAGCCTCTTATCTATGGGGGAAGTGTTATCGATGAATTTTATCTGATTTTTAAAGATGGACGCATTACCGATTATCATGCCGCAAGGGGACAAGAAGTGTTACAAAATCTCATCGAAACAGACGAAGGTTCACATTATCTGGGCGAAATTGCGTTGGTCTCTAATAAATCACCTCTTGCCCAGGGGGATACTCTTTTTTACAATACCTTGTTTGATGAAAATACGGCCTGTCATAGTGGAATCGGAAATGCCTCTCCCTCCAATATTCAAAATGGCATGAACCGATCTGAGGAAGAGCTGAAGGCAGCGGGTCTGAATACTTCACTTTTATCAGTCAATGTGACCTTTGGTTCCGAAGATATGAAAGTAGTGGGCATTAAAGAAGGCGGAGCTGAAGTTTTGCTACTGAAGGATGGGGATTTTCAATTCTAAACCGTCTATGGCTTTCTGGTAGATTTTAATTAGTGTTTATCATTGCAGTAAGGAAAAAGGGCAGCTGGAGGAAACTTTGATTTAAATAGAAAAAAACGCCTTCTTTCATATTTCTTTTTGAAAATTCTATAATTTGTTATGATGTAAATAAAGTAAGAGTATACAGAGGGAGTGCTTAAAAAATGGAATACATAACACTTAATAATGGCTTAAAGATGCCTATTATAGGTACAGGTACAAATACTTATGGAAAAGAAAATAACGATTATAACGGGGCGATAACAAATGAAATTCCTGAACTCTTATCAGCGGTTGAGCTGGGTTATCGTTCCATAGACGCAGCCATCATGTATCGAAACGAGGAACTTGTCGGAAGAGTTTTAGCAGAAAGCACAGTGCCTCGGGAAGAGTTATTCATTACGACAAAAATTCCAGCCAGTGAAGAGTATATCTCTTCAAAGGAAGCGACCCGGGCAGCTATTGATAATAGTCTGAAAAACTTCCAAACTGATTATCTCGACCTGTATCTTATTCACTTCCCTATCGAAGACAAAGAACAGCTGAAAAACACTTGGGAAGTCTTTGAAGAATATTACGAAGCAGGCAAACTAAAAGCAATCGGTGTTTCAAACTTCGGAAAAAATCATCTGGATGAATTGAAAGAATTCGCTAAAGTGAAACCGGCTGTTAATCAAATACAAATTAACTTAAAAGAACCTAACAAAGACCTGCTTGCTGTATTAAAAGACGAAGGCATTACCCCTGTTGCATGGGGCCCAATGAAAGCCGAAGCCCATCAAAAAGAAGCTTTGGATGAAATAGGTAAAGCCTATAATAAATCTAGTGCGCAAGTATTATTAAAATACCAAATCCAACGCGGTGTAATTGTTATTCCTAAATCTCACAACCGTGAAAATCAAGCATCTAATCTAGACCTTTTTGATTTTGAATTATCTGCAGAAGATATAGAAAAGATTGAAAGCCTATAATTAGTTAGTCTTTATCCTAGTGATATGTATAATATCGCTGGGATTTTGATTTTTTCAGAGCAATGAGGTTGGAGCAGCACTGTTTAATTTGAGCCAGCTAAGGGGGTAATTAGATGAAAAAGGCTGTATTTATACTTGGTATAGCAATAGTTATTATAGCTGTGTTCATCTTCGTAAATAAATTATACTATCCCTCTCTTCCGATAAAGAATTTATCAGCAAAAGAAGCAATTGAAAAACTAAAAGAATCTGAAAGTAAAGTAGCAGAACTTGCAGTAGAAGGTGATTCTATTTGGTATATCACAAGTAGTGAGAACACAGGTATATCGATTGCTGATGAAAATATAAAACAAATGATTAGTTCAAACGGATGGGAATTTAAAGAAAAAGATGGTGCTGGTCTGTTCTTTGAAAAAGACGGAAAGAGATTAATAGCTACCACCCAAATGTGGAATGGGAACTATGTTCTCGTTAAAATCCCGGCTGATTTTAAATAATCTAAAATGGCACGTACCGTACGGAGCAGGGGAAAAGCCGGAGATAACTTCAAACGCTTACGTACTGAATAATAAACAAAAGGCAGTGTTTAAAGTGGAATGTTCCGGTTGTAATTTAGCAAATAAAAAGGAACCAGTTAATGTAGTTTGGGAGGATGACCATGTTTGCTGCTTCTTGGACCATGCCCCATTTAACGAAGGGCATATCTTAATTTTACCTAAAAAACATGTAAGGTATTTTGATGAACTTGATGAAAGTACTGCCACTTCCATAATGAAGGCTGCAGGGCTTCTTTCAAAGGTAATTAAGGAATTGTTTAATCCAGATGGTATTACCGTTTGTCAAAATGGGGGCAGTTTTGATGAGCTAACTCACTTTCATATGCACGTTGTTCCGAGATATGAAGGACAAAACTTCGCAAGCTTTTATTCCGAAGAAACTGAAGAAGTTGCAGTAGATGAAGTCGGTTTATCTAAGACCAGAAGAATAATAATCAATTCGATAAACAGTATATAAAAAAGGAAAGTTTATTTTGCTAATAGTGCTTATGTTCTAGATCAGCTGCCAAACCAGGCGGCTTTTCTTATGCAATAAATAGTCGTTTTATAATTTAGAATCTTCAACTTCTCTTAACCTTTAATCACATACAGAGGAACACATATAGAATTAAAAATTTTACCAACAGCTAAATACTGCACACTAAATTTAGAAAAGTTATTTTATTTTTTTTATATAGACCGTCACAAACCTGTCTGCTTTTGTCGAAAGATATGTCGAAAACAGATCAGGAGGCAGCAGACTATGAAAAATAAGAAATCATTATTAAGCGGTGTCGCAGCATCAGCACTTCTACTTTCTTCATTGGGGACAAGCGCTGTATATGCGAATGAGAGTGCAGCTGAACAGAATGCAGATACGGAAGAAGCAGTTGAAGTTGATGTAAACGATGAAACGACAGCTGCAGAAGAAAATTCAGCTGATACTGAAGCTGCAGTCGAGGAAGAAGTAACTGAAGAAGAAGCAGATGATAATGGAACAACAGCGGACGAGGATCAAGAGCAAGAAGAGGCACCGGCTTTAGTTCCTGGAGATTTCTTCTACTTTGTAAAGACTATGATGGAAAAAGTAAGGCTTGCTGTCACAATGGATGATTACAAGGAAGCACGCCTTTTAGCTGACTTTGCAGCAGAGCGTATTGCTGAAGCAAATACATTGCTTGCAGAGGGAAAAACGGATGAGGCGACAGCACTTTTAGAAGAGGCAATTGCTACTCAACAGGAAGCTGCTGAGAGTTTAACAGATTCAGAAGACAGTGCCGGTAATGATACAGAAGTGGCAGAGGAGGCTGCTGAGGAAACGGAAGCAGATGAAGTTCAGCCAGCTGAAGACACTGAAGCGGTAACAGAAGCAACGGAAGGCGAAGAAGCTGCAGGGGCAGAAGATGAAGTAGAATTAAAGCTTGCTCAAAACATCGATGCACTAGCCGCCGCATTGTCACATGTTAAAAATCCTACCGCTCAATTGGCATTAATGAAGAATATTCAAAAGTCTTTTGCGAAATTAGACAAAAAACTTGCAAAGCTTGAAGCAAAAGCAGAAAAATTCAAGGTCGAAACAACTGATGATGATAAAGCCGTTGAGGAAGAAGCTGCAGCAGATACTGAAACTGCGGCAACAGAGGCAACCCCAGAAGCAACAAAGGAAAAGGCTGTTGAGGATGCCGTAACAGAAGAAACAGCAACGGATGAACAAGCTGAAACCGAAGCTGCGGAAGAAACTAAAAAATCAGCTGCTGTTGCCCCCGGATTAGCCAAGAAAGAGGAAGCAAAGGCTAAAGCAGCTGAAAAGCGTGCTGAAGGCCAGGCAACTGCTGCTGTTAAAAAGCAAGAAGCTCAAGAGAAGAAAACTGATAAACAACAGCAAGTCCAAGAAAAGAAAGCTGATAAGCAGCAGCAAGTCCAAGAAAAGAAAGCAGATAAACAACAGCAGGTTCAAGAAAAGAAAGCTGTTAACCAGCAGCAAGCAAACGAAAAGAAACAAAATGGCCAAAACAAAGGCGCGGAGAATAATAAAGACCGCGGTAAAGGAAAAGAATAATATTTTTCATAAACCTAGTACTTTGAGTGCTGGGTTTATTTTTCTGCCTGCATGTCTTGGTTGCAGATCTTAAGCTTGATCTGGAATTGAATGGAAGCAGTTGATATAAGAGCCTTATATCAAATTAATTTAAACATCTTTACCCTTTGGAGCCTTCAATTAAACAAGCAGCAAAAAACGCTCGGACGTAAGCCCAAGCGTTTTTTTGTCTGTTTTTTTCTGGCTCAATATAATCTATGTTTCTAGGAAGTTATTTCTTTCGTTTCTTACACTTTCCCTCATGCAAGCTAATTCCCGGCATTGTGGCTATGCCAAACCTTCTAACCTTCCTGCACGCTCCGCCTCTTTCTCCAAAGGAAACTCAAGCCGGAAAACAGTCCCCCGATGTTTGACAGAAGAGACAAGAATGCTGCCGCCATGCAGTTCGGCGATGGCGCGGGCGATGCTCATGCCGAGGCCGGCGCCTTCTGTCTGCTCGTCTGTGCTTGTACCGCGGAAGTAGCGGTCAAAGAGGTGCCGGACTGTTTCTTCGTCCATTCCCGCACCATTGTCAGAAATGGTGACAATGGCGGATTGGTCCTGTCTGCTGACTGAGGCGGTAATGCTTGTGCCCTTTGGATTGTGCTTGATGCAGTTGTAGATAAGGTTATCGAGCATCCGCTCAAACCACCGTATATCTGCTTGGATAAAAAGATCTGTATTTGCCCCTTCAAAGTTAAAGGGAACATCGTCAAGGGTGCGGTCGTTTACAAATTTCAGCATGATGCCGCGCACAAGTTCGTTCAGGTCGGCCGGCTTCAGCTGATGGGGGAGCGACTGGTTTTTGAGCTGGAAGGCCAGGGAGAAGTCCTCGATCAGGGCTGTCATATAATCTCCTTTTTCCCTGATCATCCTGCCCATGTCCAGAAGCTCTGCTTCGGTCCAGCGGTACTGCCCGCTTTCAAGCAAATGGGCATAGCCCTGGATAGTGGAAAGGGGTGTCCTTAGATCGTGGGATATGCCGGTCATCCACTCTTCACGCGTTTTGTCCAGCCGGTCTCTTTCCTTGTCCGATGCAGAAAGCTTTTCGGCCATTTCGTAAAAAGCCCCGATTACTTCTTTATAAAGCTTGTATCTCAGGCGCACCTTCCCATTTTTCCGGAAGACTTTTTTGCGTTCTTTTTCTGTCAGCACTTCCTCGTAATTTCCGTAGCCCATCCTTTCCAGCCAGCCGGTGAAGAGAAGGAGGGGCTGGCCGTACCGGAAGCCATGCCAGAAGGAAATGCCTATGGTCAAGGCAAGCAGTACAGCTGCGAGGATAACAATGACCCTCATTACTTCAGTAAGAAACGCAAAGCCTTCAGGCTCTGCCTCTTGCCTGGGGGTATGCATAATCCAAGTGAAACCCGATTCCGGATCATTGAAGATCGTTGTATGGGTTTCGAATTTTCCCGGTGATTTTGTCCTGACAAGTACATCGAGAGGCTTGTAGTCTTGTTTCATTATTTCAGAACCGGCGGATTGGACAACTTTCCCATCCTGGTTTACCACATGGATGGAGCCTTCCATTGGCTCTAATTCCCTTTCCAGCTTCTTCAGGTTTTCATCAGAGAGCCTGCCGCTGCTTGAATACTGTGAGAACCAGTGCTGGAGGCTTTCCAGCTCATTGTTTTCATAGCCGAGCATATAAAAATACGGGTCCTTAAAGGTTGTGTCGACCTCGGAATAAACATAGAAGCCTTCATATTGATTCGTTTTTTCAATCTGGAGGATCTCGCTGACGGAGTATGAGTCAGGCAGGAGTTCAGGCGTATTTTCTGACCCGATGACCTCCCCATCCATATCAACAACCTGCACCCAGAGATTCCGTTCCTCGAGCTGATGTTTCCAGGCATCACTGATGGTGGCCTTGTTATCCTCAATCAGCGTATCGATCGTAATGCCTTCCAGGGCACCAGCGGGCCAATTTTGCTTCATTTCTTCTCTGTTTAAATGCATCAGCAGCACAAATAGAAGCACCAGAGAAAAAATCGCGACAAACACCATGATGGAAATGAACTGAAGAGAGAAGTGAAGGGCCAGCCTCCGCCTGAGCGACTTCATCCCTTTTTCCCCTTGACCAGCTTGTAGCCCAGTCCGCGCACGGTTACGAGCAGTTCCGGGTGGCTCGGGTCTTTCTCGATTCTTTCCCGGATCCTTCGGATATGTACAGTAACGGTATTATCATCCACAAAGCTGTCAAAGCCCCATACGGCTTCAAGCATCTGCGTTTTTGAGATGACGGTGTTCGGATGCTGGCACAAATACTGCAGCAGGAGAAATACCTGGGCAGGCGTCTGTACGGCCTTTCCCTCGACAATCAGGTCCCCTGCCTCTTCGTCCAGGATAAATCGCCCGAAATCATGCTTTCTGCCAGTCTCTTTTATGGCAGGGGAAGCAGCCTGGTTCCGCCGGAGCCTTGCCTTGATCCTCGCCGCGATTTCCAATGGGTTGAAGGGCTTGGTAATATAATCGTCCCCGCCGATCGCAAATCCTGTCAGCACATCAAGATCAGAGACGCGTGCTGTTAAAAAGAGAATATAAGCATTGGAGATTTCCCTGATTTTCGGGCAGATATCGAAGCCGCTTTGTCCAGGGAGCATAACATCAAGCACCACAATATCAATGGGGTGACGGGAAACGCACTCAAGCGCCTCTTCTGCTGTGTAAGCTGTATGTATAGAAGTGAATCCTTCTTTTCTTAGAACGGTTTCCATTAATTTCACGATTGATTTCTCATCATCCACTAATAAGATTTCTGCATTTTCCACTTTTGCCCACCTCGGTCACTATCGTAGCACATAAACCTTACGAGCATATTAACAACTTTCCAGAAAGTTTATCAGAAAGTAAACTTCTGTTTCTCCCAGGGAAATAGAGGCGGACTATACTGGAGATAGAATATAAGCTTCCTATTGAAGGAAAGCAGATTAAAGGAGTATGAAAATGGACGGAGCAAATAAGAGGATACACGTAATCGATGGGATGAGGGGCTTCAGCCTGTTGGGCATCCTGGCTGCCAATATGCTGATTTTTCAATACGGGATGTTTGGGAAGGATGAGATGGGGGCATTTTCACCTTCTGGGCTGGATCATTTCCTGCATGAAACTTTAAAGATTTTTGTTGAGAGCAGCTTCATGCCGATCTTCACTTTTTTATTCGGCTATTCATTGATCAAGCTGAAAGAGGGGCTTGAAGATAAAGGTTTGAAATACAGGAGGCATCTGATGCGGAGGTTTTTCCTGCTCCTCGTGCTGGGCGGCTTGCACGGCGGTCTACTATGGGAGGGCGACATCCTTTTCTCTTATGGAATCATGGGCTTCTTTCTGCTGCTCTTCCTGAACCGGAAAAAGAAAACCCTCCTTGTATGGGGAATGGTGCTGCTGATTCTTGCTTCCTTTATGGGCTATGGCATGGACTCTGCCGTCCCGGCCGATGAGGCAAAAAGGATGGATGAGTATGTGGCAGACACTAATAAAATATATGGCACAGGAACCTACAGCGAAATATCCAATCATCGCAATAATGCCGATCCGTTCGGGATGCCGGACTCCTTTTACCTGTTCATGATGCTTGCCATGCCGTTCATAACAGCGCCCCTGTTTCTGTTTGGCATGTATGCCGCCAAGCGCCGCTCTTTCCATGAAATCGGCCGCAATAAGAGCAGATATCTGCTTTGGGGAGGCATCCTCACCGGAGCGGGAATCCTGCTGAAAGCCTCGCCGCTCATGGTGGCGGAATCTGGCTGGACCGGTGTTCTGTATATGTTTGGAGGGAATATTTTATCACTCGGCTATATCTTCCTTTTTGCCTGGCTGTACGCAGTTAAGGGAAGCGCCGTTTTGTTCAGGGCTTTTGAAAGTGTAGGCAGGCTGTCGCTGAGCAATTATCTATTGCAGTCTGTTATCTGCACCACTGTTTTTTATGGCTATGGCCTGGGATTGTTCGGCAAGCTGGGCGTACTGGCAGGCATCCTGCTGACCGTGGCGATCTACAGCGTCCAGCTTGCCGGAAGCTATTTCTATCTGAAGCTGTTCCGAACGGGCCCGTTTGAAAAAATCATGCGGATGTGGACCTATTTCTCTTTATCAGGGAGACCTAAGAAGAAGAAGGCTAAAGAAGAGAGAGATCTGCTGGCTAATGCCCAATAGTGAAAAGCCCTGGGAGGCAATCCTTCCAGGGCTTTTTGCCATGCAGGATTTTCCTGCATGTGGGAGAATAACTCTAAGGACTGCAATTTAACAACAAGCAGAGGAGAGATCATATGGAGCAGGAGCTTTTGAAAATATTCGATGAGGAAGGAAATCAGATCGGGACGGCCACAAGGAAGGATGTGCACCGGCAGGGATTTTGGCATGAAGCTTTTCACTGCTGGTTCATTCAGCGGGAAGAGGAGAAGGTCTATATATATGTACAGCTGAGAAGCAAAGAGAAAAAGGATTATCCGGACCTTCTGGATATTACGGCGGCCGGGCATCTGCTGGCTGAAGAAACCGTTGAGGATGGCGTCAGGGAAATAAAAGAAGAAATCGGCATCGATGTTGATATCGAAGAGCTGTCACCGCTCGGAATCATTAGATATTGCATTGAGAAGGAGAACTTCATTGATAAAGAAATGGCAAATGTGTTTCTTTACGAATGCTCCCAGCCGTTCATCGAGTATGAGCTGCAGCAGGAAGAAGTAGCCGGCATTTACCGGATTGAATGGGACAGCTTCAAGAAGCTTTGGGAAAGCGGGGACGGCAAGGTGCAGATGGAAGGCTTCGAGATCGGCAGTGCCGGCGAGAAAGTTTATTTGGAGAAGGAAGCAGCCATCGGAGATTTTGTACCGCATGACCGCTCTTATTACCAGGAAGTCATTAAAGGCATCACGCAGCGGCTTGATCTGATGTAGCAGACCCGTCAGCTCCACAAAACATAAATTTTCCCTGGGATAGCAGACTATAGATATCAAAATGCAGGATGGGGGATGGAGATTGAAGGTATTAACAATGAAACAGCCCTGGGCCAGTCTGTTTGCCCTGCGGGAGGCTGAGTATGAAACGCGGACTTGGAAAACCCCATACAGAGGGGCGCTGGCCATTCATACCAGCCAGAAAATTGACGTAAAAGCATGCAGGCAAAAGATGGTCTCGGAGCTTTTAGGCCGGCATGGGTACTCAGAGGAAAATCTTCCCGCCGGGCAGATCATAGCTGTCTGCCGCCTGGAGGATTGCTTTAGTGTCATAGATCACTCCGGGTCAGGGGCCGTGCTTGAAAACGGCAGGATTATATCGGGACAGGAGCTCTATCTGGGCGATTACCGGACTGGCTGCTATGCCTGGCAGGTCAGCGGCATGGAAATCCTGAAGGAGCCAATCCCGGCCAAAGGCCGGCTGGGTTTATGGGAATACCCGCTTTGAGGGCGGGCTTTTCTATTTTAAGCTGGTAAAGACTGTCAAGGCGGCATTTTTATACTAGGACCCTTATCTCCATATTTTCCGCCTTTGCAGGAGCTTTTGGCCTTATGATGGCAAGTGAAGAAAAGGAAGGGACAGCAGAATAAGCAAGTCTCCTCTCATGCATGAAAACCTCTCCCGGAAGGGATACTTGGGCTATAGCGGCATCCTTTTTCAATAGGTGGTTTTCTGCTTCCATATTGAGGTAAAGGTAATGGCAGGACTGCAGGCTAATGTCTGTGCCGGAAAGGGGAATTTTCAGTGCATCATTTTGATGAGGTCTTTATTCAAATCTTATTTTTGCTCGCTGTTTCGGTAACGGTTATCGGAATTGCAAAGCTGGCCAGGCAGCCATATTCCATTGCGCTTGTACTGGTCGGTCTTATCCTGGGGCTCACCAATATACCGCTTCTTGAAGAGGCTGAACAGTTTATTACACAATCACATATTTTTCAGGCTATCATTATTTCTCTATTTCTCCCCATTTTATTGGGGGATGCCTCCATTAAAATGCCTTTTTCTCAGGTGAAGCAGGTGAGGAGGCCGATTTTGGCGCTTGCCTTTGGGGGAACCTTTCTCTCATTCATTATTATCGGCCTGGGCTCATATTATCTGCTTGGGCTTCCGCTGGTCCTTTCCTTCACGTTTGCTTCCCTGATGAGTGCAACAGACCCGATCAGTGTTATATCAATATTCAAAACGCTCGGCGTTCCAAAAAAGCTGGTGACCATTATAGAAGGAGAGTCTCTCCTTAATGATGGTGTGGCTGTTGTACTGTTCCAGATATCCTCCATCTACCTGCTTACGTACATAGAAATGGGCTGGGCCGGGATTGCGAGCGGCGTTTGGCTGTTCATTAAATTCAGTATAGGCGGGGCCCTGCTTGGAGCCTTGCTGGGCTATATTTTTTCACAGATCATCCGCATTTATGATGACTATCCGCTCGAAATTGCATTTTCAATCCTGCTGTTCTTCGGCAGCTATTTTATCGCTGAGCATCTGGAGGTATCAGGTGTTATCGCCGTAGTGGTCGGAGGGGTCATTTTCGGGAATTATGGCGCAAGGATCGGCATGTCCGAGACAACGAAGACTAATATCAGCTCTTTCTGGGATGTGATCACCCTGATCGCCAATTCTCTGATTTTCCTGATGATCGGCCTGGAAATCAAAAATATCAGCTTCATCAATAACTGGTGGACGATTGTCCTGGCCATCGTCATTGTGCTGGCAGGCCGGACAATTGCCCTTTACAGCAGCCTTGCATTTGTTAAAGACTTTTCCAGCAAATACAAAATCCTGCTGAACTGGGGAGGCTTGAAGGGAAGCCTCTCGATTGCCCTTGCATTGAGCCTTCCGCCTTCTTTTGCAGGCAGGGATACAGTCCTGCTTCTTGCCTTCAGCGTGGTTCTGTTCTCCCTGATTGTCCAGGGGCTCACGATCAAGCCGATCATTCAGAAGCTCGGGATAAAGCCTGTCCCTGATGATGATAAACATTGACCGGAAATCCATTCAGCATGCTGGATGGATTTTTTGGCTGAGAGACCAAGAGATCTTTAAAAAGGGCTTGAAGTTATGCGATTTATCTTTCTTTTGTAAGGAAAGGAAATTAAAATTGCCTCTGCCATCCTTCATGCTTTAAACTGTAAAAAGTGCATGGGGGAATATACATCCCAGCAGGGCAAATTTCCGGAAGAAAATAAAGGCGGGATCGCTCCTGCTTTGTTTGACCATGACCTCAGCCAAGTGATTTGTGCATGGAGGGAGAGCCAGTGGAGGAATTCAAGAACGATACATATGAAATCATGGAGGTTTGCCTTCTTGCCGGAAAAATCATGCTCCAAAGCGGCGCAGAAACATACCGGGTCGAGGACACGATGATGCGGATAGCTGCTTCCTTCGGGGTTGACCAGTCGCACAGCTATGTTACGCCGACTGGCATTATTTTTTCCATAGAAGGCCATGATCCGACCAAAACGAAGCTGATCAGGATTTCCGAGCGGGGAACTGATCTTGATAAAGTCACCATCGTCAACAGCATCTCGCGCAATATCAGCAGCGGGGAGCTGACAGTGAAGGAAGCCCTGCAGTCATTGCGGGAAGTGGAGGCTGCCCCGATGGCGTATTCGCTGCTGCTTCAGATACTGGCGGCTGCCATTTCCAGCGGCTGTTTCCTAATTATGTTCAAGGGGAGCTGGGAAGACTTTTTGCCCGCGGTAGTATGCGGCGGACTGGGTTTCATTTCTTTTGTCTATTTTCATAAATGGGTGCCGATCAAGTTCTTTGCTGAGTTTGTAGCGGCATTTGTCATTGGCCTCGCATCTTATGCTTTTGTCTTTTCCGGGGCCGGCAATGAGCTTGATAAAATTATTATCGGATCAGTGATGCCGCTTGTACCCGGTCTGCTGATTACCAATGCAGTCAGGGATTTGATCGCGGGCCATCTGGTGTCAGGTCTGTCAAAAGGCGCTGAAGCATTTCTGACTGCTTTTGCCATCGGATCAGGCATCGCGGTCGTATTATCTTTCATCTCATTTTAAGGAGGCATTGCATGGAAACGATTGAACAGCTTGCAACAAGCTTTATAGCATCGGCAGCATTCGGGATTCTATTCAATGCCCCGAAAAAGTCATTGATCAAGTGCGGTACGGTCGGCATGATCGGCTGGCTCGTCTATTTCTGGATGGAATCGTCTGGGGTTGACGCCGTTGCGGCAACAATTAGTGCAGCTTTTTTCGTGGCTTTCACAAGCCAGTTTTTTGCAAGAGCCTATAAGACGCCGATCATCATCTTCAGTGTAGCCGGGATCATCCCGCTTGTTCCGGGCGGGCTTGCATATGATGCGATGAGGAATTTTGTTGAGAATGACTATAATACAGCCATCTCCCTCGCAGCCCGGGCCTTCATGATTTCCGGGGCGATCGCAATCGGGCTTGTGTTCTCAGAGGTCATCAACCAGATCATCAAGAATGCGAGAAGAGTCCAGAGCTGAAGGATTTCCATTATATAAAACAAGGGGAGGCATGTAACTGCATGCCTTTTTGCATACAGTAAAAAGAATTAGCAGATAAATAATTTCAAAATTCCGTAAAAAGTCGTATGATAGTGTATATATTTAGTTAAACGAAAGATTAAGATTCTGAACTTTTTCCTCGAAAGGCGGGTAAAGGAAAAGCAATTCAGCAGGAATCAGACTTGGAGGACGATTTATGGGAAAGGTGTTTGGATTTTTAAAAATATACAGAGTCGCCGTCATTGTCGCTCTTGCATTGATGCTGACAGAGCTTGCGGTTGAGCTGCTTCAGCCGCTCTTGATGGCCAAGATCATTGATGAAGGAATCATGAAAAAGGATATGGATGAGGTCCTGATTTGGGGTGCGGTCATGGTTGGCATCTCACTGATTGCCTTTGCGGCCGGCATCATCAATTCCTTTTATGCTGCGCACGTCAGCCAGAGCTTCGGCTTTGATATCAGGAAGAGTGTGTTCAGGAAAGTGCAATCCTTCTCGTTTGCTAACTTTGCCATGTTTCCGGGTTCTTCTCTTATCACGAGGATGACCAATGATGTCACATTGCTCCAGAATATCGTCTTCATGAGCCTGCGCATCATGATGCGTGCTCCGCTCTTGGTTATTGGGGGTTTGATCATGGCGTTTGTTGTCAATGTGAAGCTCGCTTTGATTCTGAGTGCGGTTGTCCCATTTTTATTTATTTTCCTCATTTTTATTATGAATAAAGGCGGGGCCTTGTTTAAAAAAGTTCAGGAGAAGCTGGATGACGTCAATAATGTGATGCAGGAAAATCTGGCCGGCATCAGGCTCATCAAGGCGTTTCTGCGCAGGAACCATGAAAGCGAAAGGTTCACAGAGGTAACAGGGGACCTGAAGGACCAGACTGTTTTTGCTCTGCGGCTGATGGAAGTGACGATGCCGATGCTTCTTCTGATCATGAATATAAGCATCATCGGAGTCCTCTGGTTTGGAAGCATCCAGGTGGATGACGGGAGCGCCAAAGTAGGGGAAGTGGTTGCCGTCATCAACTATGCCACAAGGATTACGGGTGCACTTTCAATGCTTTCTTTTATCATCATGGCCTTCTCCCGGGCGAAAGCCTCGGCTGGCAGGATTGCCGATGTCCTGAATACAGAAGTGGATCTGAAGGATTCTGAGCACGCTCTGGCTGGATTTGAAATAGAGGGAGGGGAAATCGAGTTTGATTCTGTGAGCTTCCGCTACCCGGGCACAGACACAGTGGTGCTTGACGGTGTATCCTTCAAAATAAAGGCCGGCGAGACGGCAGCCATCCTTGGTGCCACAGGGGCCGGCAAGTCATCTTTATTCCAGCTGATTCCCCGGCTGTATGACGTGACTGGCGGAACCGTCCGGATTGACGGGCAGGATATCCAGAGAGTCAGACTGGAAGATCTGCGCAAACAGATCGGATTCGTCCCGCAGGAGGCCCTGCTCTTTACAGGAAGCGTCCAGGAAAATATCCGCTGGGGGAAAGAAGACGCAACCCTTGCAGAGGTGGAGGAAGCGGCAAAGAAGGCCCAGATCCATTCTTCCATTGAAAGGCTCTCTGCTCAATATGACACGAAGATCGGGCAAAAGGGCGTCAATCTTTCAGGGGGCCAGAAGCAGCGCCTTTCCATCGCCCGTGCCCTTGTCCGCAAGCCGAAGATCCTTTTGCTGGATGACAGCACAAGTGCCCTGGATTTAAAAACAGAGGCAAAGCTCCTGGAGGCATTGCGGACGTATACCGCGACAACTCTCATCATTACACAGAAAATCAGTACGGCGATCGAATCAGTTCATATTCTGCTGCTGGAAGATGGAAGGCTGATTGCCGAGGGGAACCATGAAACACTCCTGAGGGAATCAGAGCTGTATCAAAAAATCTTCCGTTCGCAGTTTGGAGAGGAGGCGCTGGAGCATGTTCAGGGAGCTGACTGAACCATTCCGCTACAAGAAGATTCCAGTCCTGGAGAAAGAGAATCTCAAAAAGACAGCGGATGATGCAAAGAAACCAAAAGTAAAATCGAAGAACTGGGCAGGGACTCTCCGCAGGATCTGGAATTATCTTGCCGAGGAAAAAGGGCTCCTCTTCCTCGTCCTGCTGATGGTCATTCTCAGCAGTGTACTGGGGCTGCTCGGTCCGTTCCTCCTTGGGAGGGGAATTGACCAGTATATCGTAGAAAGAAGCAACAGCGGATTTGCTGTCCTGCTTGCCGGGCTTGCTGCTATCTATATTGTCTATTCTGCGTCCCTTTGGTTCCAGAACTATTGGATGATCGGGATTGCCCAGAACACGGTATTTAAAATGAGGACCCAGCTATTCCGCCACCTTCACAAACTGCCGATTCCGTTTTTTGACAAAAGACAGCATGGAGAGCTGATGAGCCGGGTGACAAATGATATCGAAAATGTCAGCTCCACGCTGAACAGCTCGGTCATTCAAGTTTTTTCTAGTGTGCTAACGCTTGTCGGGACCGTGGGGGTCATGCTATGGCTGAGTCCGCTGCTTACCCTGATCACCATGATCATTGTTCCGGTCATGTTTTATGGAATGAAGTGGATAACGAACCGGACCGGCCGGCTCTTCAAAGAGCAGCAGCGCAACCTGGGAGAGCTGAACGGCTTTGTCCAGGAAACGATTTCCGGACAGCGGATAGTCAAAACTTTTTCCCAGGAAGACAGAGTGATTGAAGAATTCATCGGCAAAGGCGAAAAGCTTCGGGCAGCGGGCTTCTGGGCCCAGACGTATTCAGGCTTCATCCCCAAACTGATGAACATGCTGAATAATATGAGCTTTGCCATCATCGCAGGAGTGGGCGGCATATTTGTCCTAAAAGGGATGATATCAATCGGCGTCATCGTCATTTTTGCCGAATATGCCCGCCAGTTCACCCGTCCGCTTAATGACCTGGCCAACCAGTTTAACACCCTGTTGTCGGCTATCGCCGGTGCTGAAAGGGTATTCGAAATCATGGACCAGAAAGAAGAATTCGAGGATGAAGAGGATGCAGAAGAAATCAGCTTTATCAAAGGGGAAGTAGTGTTCAAGGATGTTTCTTTTTCTTATGAAAAGGGTGAAAATACAGTAACAGGCATCAATTTCAAGGCAAATACCGGGCAGACTGTGGCCCTTGTCGGTCCGACCGGCGCCGGAAAGTCTACGATCATCAACCTGATCTCCCGGTTTTATAATTATGACAGCGGCAGCATCACGATCGATGGCCGTGAGCTGAAAAAAATCAAGCGTGAAAGCTTAAGGCAGCATATGGCATTCGTCCTCCAGGATTCGCTCCTTTTTCAGGGAACTGTCAGGGAAAATATCCGCTACGGAAAGCTGGATGCGACAGACGAAGAAGTGGAAAAAGCTGCAAAGATGGCTAATGCACACTCGTTCATCATGAAGCTGCCGCAGCAGTATGATACCATCCTGAAGGGGGACGCCAGCGGAATCAGCCAGGGGCAGCGCCAGCTTTTATCCATTGCCAGGGCTTTTCTTGCAGATCCTTCAATATTGATTCTTGATGAAGCAACTAGCAGCATTGATACCATCACAGAAATGAAAATCCAGGAAGCGCTCCAGACGCTGATGGAAGGAAGAACCAGCTTTGTGGTGGCCCACAGGCTGAACACCATCCAGCAGGCCGACCAGATCCTTGTCCTTGATGAGGGCAGGATCATTGAGAAAGGCCCCCATGAGGAACTTCTTGAACAGGAAGGATTCTACCATGGCCTTTACCACAGCCAGCTGAAGGAAGAGGCGATATAGGAAAAAAGGTGCACGGCCTTTAGGCTGTGCGCCTTTTTTGTATTTCGGGCTGGAGAGTTCTGTTCCTTCATTAATGTCTGTAGAAGACAGAGCAAAAAAAGATTGTACTCCAGTACCATTTCACATATAATTCTTAATAGGAAAAAGATTCAGAATAAAAGGGGGAATTTGTTTGGAAGGTTTTGTTAGCCAATTAAACGGAATACTTTGGAGCACGCCTGTCATTTATATTTGTTTGGCAGTAGGGCTGCTATTTTCCGTGTTAACCCGTTTTCTGCAGATCAGGCACATTAAAGACATGGTGCTGCTCATGTTCAAAGGCAAAAGTTCCGATGCGGGCGTATCTTCTTTCCAGGCCTTATCTATTGCTCTTTCCGGCCGCGTGGGAACTGGTAACATCGCTGGTACCGCTACAGCAATTGCTATGGGCGGACCCGGCGCAGTTTTCTGGATGTGGGCCATTGCATTCATTGGTGCAGGAAGCGCCTTTGTGGAATCAACTCTTGCACAAATCTATAAAGTAAAACAGGATGGATTATACCGCGGGGGCCCTGCTTATTATATCGAAAAGGGCATCGGCATCAAATGGTTTGCAGCTTTATTTGCAGTCGCTGCCCTGCTGGCTATGTCAGTACTTATGCCGGGCATCCAGTCGAATTCGATTGCTTTGGGCATGGAAAATGCATTTGGCGTTAACGTATATATCACTGGCGGAATCATTGTCGTCCTTCTCGGCCTAATCATCTTCGGAGGGGTCAAAAGGATTGCGACAGTTGCCCAATATGCCGTTCCATTCATGGCAGTAGGCTATATGCTGGTTGCCCTGATCATCATCGGCATGAATATCGGCGAGCTTCCAGGCGTAATCTCCCTTATTTTCAGCAGTGCGTTTGCCGCGGATTCCATGTTTGGCGGAATTGTCGGCAGTGCGATTGCCTGGGGGGTAAAACGCGGAATCTATTCCAATGAAGCCGGCCAGGGTACAGGGCCGCATGCAGCCGCAGCTGCCGAGGTATCACATCCGGCAAAGCAGGGGCTTGTCCAGGCATTCTCTGTTTATATCGATACGCTTTTCGTATGTTCTGCAACAGCCTTTATGATTCTTTTCACCGGCATGTTCAACACAGTCGGTGAAGACGGCAAAACGATGATCTTCAACGGACTCCCGGGAGTAGAAGCAGGCCCGGCGTTCACCCAGGCTGCAGTTGACTCTGCACTTCCTGGCTTTGGAGCAGGATTTGTCGCAGTATCTCTTTTCTTCTTTGCTTTTACAACGATCATGGCTTATTACTATATCGCCGAAACGAATATGACTTATCTTATGCGCAATAAGGACGGCAGGTTCATGAACTTCATCCTGAAGATCGTATTGCTGGGCAGCACCTTCTATGGGGCCGTCAATGCAGCCGATCTCGCATGGGCGCTTGGGGATGTCGGGCTCGGCCTGATGGTATGGCTCAATCTGATTGCCATCCTGATCCTGGCCAAACCGGCCCTTATTGCCCTGAAGGACTATGAAGCCCAGAAAAAGCAGGGGCTCGATCCGGTCTTCAACTCCAAGAAGCTCGGCATCAAAAATGCAGAGTATTGGGAAGAGGAATATGTGCAGCAGGATGAAAGAGTTTCATAAATGATCTGAGGGATGCCCTTGATGGTAAGCAGTACCGTCTTGGTGGAGAAACATTTAAAATAGCACACTAATGAACAGGCCAAATCGCATATGATTTGGTCTGTTGTTTTTCATTGTATATCAATGTTTTTTGAATAGTAACACATGAATCCACATGCGAAAGCACCCTTTAGATAACATAGTGACAACCGTTATTGACAATAAGGTAATGACTATTTTTTGAGGAAGTTTTATCCTTAATCGGGTGACCAGCAAGGCTTAAAATAAGCGGAGATTTTCCGGTTAAGCTGCTAAACATGGCACGGTTGGGTTTATATAAGCGGAAAATTTCCGGTTAAGCGGAGCGAAGCTGCCCATTTTCCTGTTTTTTGAATCAATAGCCGGAATTTCTCCGTCTATTTGAGCTGTTTTTAGAGGGTTTTTGAAAATAGGGGGAATTTCTCCGCTTATTTTTCAGCCCGTAATCAATTCCCTCATTCAAGTGCTTATGTTCCAGAACGCCTGCCAACCATTAGGGGCAGTTTAGTTCAATAAAGAAAAAATTTACTACGAAAAGAAAAAGTGGCTGCAAATAAATGTTTGCTTTAAAAAGAAAGGCAAAAAATTCATTATCCCTGGTGACAAAATTGAAAGACTAATTGGCTCTAATGAGGGCTGTATTGCAACTGACAGAATAACAGTTAACGGGTGCAAAGTTGGTTTTATGTATAGAGAAGAGCCATACCAAAACGGGAATCCAGATAGTGGCTGGAGATTCATGGCAGGTGATGAAAGTGATGAATATATGAATAATCCCAAAAACCATTCAGTATATCAAGTTAATACTATATGTAATTACGACAGAGAAATAATACCACTACTGAATTCAGCGCCAGGGACCGCATATATTCGTAATGAAAACGGTAAACTGGTTCTTGATGAAGACTGGGAAGAACCACTAAGTTAGTCTTGATAGATGGCCCCTTAATTCATGGCGTTTTACTATTGAACAAACTGAGGTTAGTTTAATAACTTGAGGAGGGATTCTCTATAACTTATGATTGGGCAAATTGTTCGTCGGATATAAAAGACTTTGTTCTCGATCTGCTATTTAAGACACAAGAAGTTATCCGAGACAATTTCACAGGATTTTATATACACGGCTCACTTGCGATGGGGGGATTCAATCCTAATAGCAGCGATATTGATATCTTAATTGTCACTGAAGACCTATTAAAAATTGAAACCAAAAGACAATTAGCACACCTATTCCTTGCTCATTCAAACACCTCTTTTCCTGTTGAAGTAAGCTGTTTAAATCGAGAACAATTAACGTTATTTGAGCACCCTTGTCCTTTTGACTTCATTACAGCGAATTTTGGAGAGAACGATATGAAGAGGATTTAGCATTACAGACATTTGAGTTTTTAAATGGAGAAATTAAGAAAGATCCAGATTTGGCTGCACATATAACTATAATCAACCATCGGGGAATTTGCATTGAAGGGAAATCAATTGTGGACGTATTTCCTTTGATTCCTCATTCCTTTTACACCTCTTCTATAATTGGAGATTTTAACGATTGCTTAGAAAATATATTTGATGAGCCTGTATATTGCACGTTGAATTTAATTAGGGTGTATTTGTACTTAAGAGAAGGATTAATTTCATCTAAGCAAGAGGCAGGAAACTGGGGATTGTCATCACTGCCAAAAGAGATGTTCCTTACATTAGAGAAGGTGATGTATAACTACTCCCATAAGCAAGACTGTTATCAGTTTGAGGAAAAAGAATTGTTGCTTATCAGAAATTATTTTGCTAAAAATGTACACGGGTTAATGAGCTAAAGGGGCAGGTTTGTTTAATAAGCAGTACCCGAGAAAGAAGCGTTGATCCAACAGGACTAACGCTTTTTTTGTAGTATTCTTTAACATATAAAAGGGGTAGGTGTGTTTAAGTTAATTGTAAATTTCCATGTAAATAATTGTAACCTTTCTTACAGCTCAAACGATTAATACATGAAGACTAAACAAGGGGGGAACAATTTGGCCGGCAATGAAAGGTTAGAGAAGAGAATCGATCAGATCTATAAGAGTCATTATTTGGATGTATATCGCTTCCTTATTTGCTTTACTGGGAACCAGAATGATGCCGAGGACTTAACTCAAGAAGTTTTTTTACGTATCCTGAATAACTTAACCAGCGGCAAAAATATTGACTATCAAAGAACTTGGATTTTCTCCATTGCAAAGCATGTTGCCATTGACAATTATAGAAAAAGAAGATTTTCTTCCCTTTTTACCGACGGCTTCTTTAAACATATTATCTCGGCTCAAAAAGAACCTGAAGAATTAATTGAGGAAAACGAAATGAAAAGGATTGTTCATGGTGCTATATCTGAGCTGAAACCAAAGTATAGGACGGTAGTGATCCTAAGAGGCATAAATGAGTTTTCAATCCGGGAAACATCCGAAATCCTTCAATGCAGCGAGTCAAAGGTCAAAGTAGATTATCACAGGGCTTTAAAAATACTTAGAATGAAGCTTGAGTGGAATATAGAGGAGGTCATCGGGAATGCAAACTGATAAAGACTTGTTCGACTTAATAAAGGAAACTTACCCAATCAACCCAAGAGAGAAGTTTGTCTTGGACACAGCCGATAAACTCAAAAAATCGGCCAGGCAGCTAAATAGAAGGAGCAGGCTCAAACAATTTACGATTGCTTCAGCCAGTTTTGCCATGTGTACATTGGCTCTTTCATGGTTCTTCTTTTATGGCGGAAAAGATACCTTTTATCACAACTTTTCCACTCCTCAAAATGAAAATTCAGCTTCTACAGCAGCTATAGAAAACCACGATCCTTTAGTATATATCTACCATTCACATAGTCAGGAATCTTTCGTGTCAGAGACTTCAACGAATAATTCAGATGATTTGTTTCACGAAGAAAGAAATATTTCATTAGTTGGTGAGCGACTTAGCCAAGAACTTAATAATTATGGCATTCATTCTATTCATGATAGCACGGATATTAAGGAGGAATTAGAAGAAAAAAAACTCTCGTATAGCGAGGCACATAAAGTTTCCAGAGTACCACTTGAAAATGCCTTATCACATAATAAAAAGCTGAAAATGGTTCTTGATATACACAGGGATTCATTAAAGAGAAACCAATCAACGATTAGCATAGATGGAAAAGACTATCCTAGAATTTCATTTATTGTATCGAAATCCAGTGATAAATACGAAGTTAATTTTAAATTTGCTCAACTGCTGCATGAATATACTGAGGCGAGATACCCCAACTTATCTAGGGGAGTCTTTACTAAAGAAACCCCAGCTGGAAGTACTTATAATCAAGATTTGTTTGGTAATTCTGTGTTGTTAAAAGTTGGAGGGAAGGAGAATACTTTGGAAGAGGAGTATAGAACTGTTGATGTTCTTTCAGAAGTTATTAGTGAGATCCTTGCCGACTGGACCGAACAAGAAAAGGAGTAGAAGAACAGTTATTTTATTAGTTAATCAGAGTGAGTTGCCGAAACTCTGGAAGCTTTTCTTATTTTATAAAAGGGGCAGTAAAGTTTGAAGAATATTCTTTCGGGATAAGCCCCTTTCTTACTAAGGGTTTTTGCAATCAGTTATTTCATTCGGCTTTGATATCGACCGCCTGCCACTCCATACTGTATTTATTACTAAAGGTGATAGTCACTAAATCAAAGGGGAAATCGTGAGCACCTTCAAATGTTGTTAACTGCACGGTAACATTAAAGTAGCAGTAGGTATTGTGTTCTAGCTTCTCACTGGTTTGAAGAATTTGCTCACAATAAAACTGTTTCGGTTTACCGAAATTTTTTTAATTGCTTTGTTGATGGGTTGAAAAAGTAAATCGAGGATTATATCATCACGCAAGTGTATATCCTTTTTAGTTACGGTTTCAGCTTGAACGGATGAACAAGAAAAAAGCGTGAAGCAGGAAATCAATATTAAAATGCTTTTATTCATAAGAATCCCCCAAATTGATTTGCTCTTATTATGAACAATTAAAGAATCAATTACTATTGGCTACTTATATTCCAGATCTGCTTTTAGGCAGCACTCATTGTTTCATAAAAGGGGAAGGTGTGTTCAAATTCCTTTATGAAAATGAAAGTGAGGAAAATATTATGGATAAGGCACAAATGAAAGTGGAAGTAGGAGGGAAGAAATTGAAAAAAGAATATTTCGTTCAATACTCACACAATAGCATAATAAATGGTTTTGCCCTTCCGAAAGATATGTTCAAATCAATTGAAGTTGGAATTAGAGACATAGAAACTGACTTTCTTTTTACTACGATTCAAAATATGTTTAGCTTTCCTGTTTTCTTTGTGCTGGAGTCTGTGATTTTTGAACACGTTGAAAGGATTATCTTGGAAAAGAACATCCCTTCTTACAAATTCTCCTCTGAGGGCTTTATTATCAAAATTGAATCGGTTGACACACTAAAAGTAATTTGTGATTGTACAGTTGATTTGGTTTTAAGTGGATTGACCGTGTTTATATTCTTTGGACAGGGACTTTCTGAAGTTAATTTAGTTCCAACAAGAACCTGGGATAAACCTATTGAATTTAATAACCTTGATTTTGAAAAGGTCGATACATTTATTGATGTACACGAAGTTGGATTGACTATATTTAGCAAGAATGACAAATACAACTCCCCTAGAAAAGTTACACACTATATGTCGAAAGCCTACTCGATTGACTTAGAGAACAGTGACATTTGATGGACGGATTAGCTTAAATAGGACCTCATACAAGGATCTTGTATGAGGTCTAGAAATTGTCACTGGAGGATCACTTCAATGGTCGCAAAAAGGAACTGATATTGAAATACATAGTTCAAAGATACCAATGGAGAAGATGGTGGAGATTGCACGTTCAATGAAATAATCGTTAAAAGCAAAATAAGCAAGAGCGTTAGTCTAAGCAGGACTGACGCTTTTTTGTGGGTTTCCATATTAATCCAAAGGGGCAAATATTTTTTAGTGAATTTTCATGTAAATAAATCTAATCTTTTTTGCAGCTCAAACGGTAAAAAATGAAGACTTTCAATTATTTTATGTTGAAAAGGATGTAATCAGCAATCCTGGACATGATATCCCTAAATTGATTAAGGGGGATGCAAATGAGATCTCATTTACTTTGTATTATAAGTGCCTTAACCCTTGGATTGAGCACCGCTCCTGCATATGCTGCCCAGGAAGACAAACCTCAACCTTTAGAAGAAATATACCCTCAGCTCGGGTATAAACCGGTTGAGGAGGCAGTAAGGGAGTTTGAAGAGCACTTCAAGGAAGATTTAAAGTTGCCAACAAGATTGCCGCCTGTACCTTTCACCCACATTTTCGGAAGGTTTTATGAGGACAAACAATACGGCATTAATGATGGCTTAGAAATAGAGTTTATAAATGAAGACCAGGGTCAAAATCATTTTAATATTGATATAAGACCTTTAAAGAATAAGATTGACTTCAGGAATAAAGGTGATCAAAAAATATACAGACTTCAAAATGGAGAAGAAGCTATTTACATTGTTGACAGGAACCATACATTGCTTGTCTTTGAAAAGGACCATTGGCAATACATGCTCGGTGTTTCAAAGAGGATTGCCAATAGAGTGCCACCAGAAATGTTGGTTTCAATTGCTAACTCAACTTTTCTAGACTAATAAGATCTCTTTGTTATAAATAGCAATCACCGAATAGGACCCCTTCTTTTCTTGGAAATCTGCCATGTCAAAGTGATATTTATTTTTTGTAACTAACGAGTACCTGTGTCTAATAGAAGCTGCCATTAACATTAGGCGGCTTTTTGTTATTCTATAAAAGGAGCAGGATTGTTAAAGATTGCTGTACTTCCTTGAACAACTGGTTCAAAATATTGAGGAGTTATAAACAGTAGGCATACTAATCTAAGATCATTTTTAAGTGTCTGGAGACTCATTCTTTATATCTAACGTGTTAAATATTGTAATATCCGCTAATATATAATGTATACCATCTGGAGAAAACATTTAGGGGGATTTACGATTTTAGGAATAAAGTTTAATAAAAATCTAATGGATTACATACTGAATAAACTAGCAGCCCTTGGTTTATTAGTATTTGTAATGTGTTTGTATATCATTTTGGCAACTGGATTTGATTTGTATGAGTTTAGCGAAAATTTATTGAATATTAAGATCTGGGCTTTGATATGCGGATATGCACTAATGACGACATTGCTAATTGATTTAGTAACATTTAAATGGATAGAGATCAAATACCATACGAGAGTCCTATTGCACTGTTTAGCAGGATTTCTTGTGTTTTTTCTAATTACGGGTGTTAATTTGTTTTCAGTGATTGCTGGAAGTGTTGGTGCATTATGTGCATTTATCTATATCTTTGGCTCCTCCCTATTAAAGAAAAGAAAACAATTAGTATGGATTTTTCTTTTAGTTTTCCCTCTAATGCTCTGTATAAGATTGTTTGATTTTACTATTAAAGAAGGTTGGACTGAAGAGAAAACAAATTCAAATTTTTCCGCAGAGTTTGAGCGTTTTAATGGGAAAAATGAGATTCCAATATTTTTAAATAAGGGAGAGGTAGTAACGTTTTATATATCATTTGAGCAACTAAATGGAGGTGGATATGGATATCATATTTTAGATGAGAATGGTGAGTATGTGGGGGTGACAGAACTAAAAGATACGTCTGAGGAATATAGAGGCATTGATACGAATACAATCCAGTTTAATGCAGAAAAAGCAGGTGTATATATGTTAATTGTCACAGGTGATAACTTGAAAGGGAAAATCGACATAAAGTGGGAAATAAAATAATGTTACATTTGTTAATCCACAAACGGGGCAGGTTAGTTGAAGAGAGGACACCAGGCCAGTTGCAAATATATGGAGAAGCTGTGGTGCTATGGAGGAAATTCCTATGAAGCGACGCCTTTTGAACAACCAACCGGTTCTCACGATAAACGGACCAGTTCATATGTGAACATAGCCCTTGGCAGTCCATATTTAACGAAGTAAAGAAGAAAGAAACTTCTTTTGAAAAGAAACTTATTTTATCTACTTTCGTAATATGGATTAACGGATATATGGGAGGGG
Source organism: Bacillus infantis (assembly GCF_020171945.1). Taxonomy (GTDB): domain Bacteria; phylum Bacillota; class Bacilli; order Bacillales; family Cytobacillaceae; genus Bacillus_AB; species Bacillus_AB infantis_A. The sequence continues at coordinate 60,243 of NZ_JAIVAP010000023.1, forward strand.
GATTAATGTGAAAAAGAAATTGATATTATATTCTTATTTGGTTCTGCTACTGATTGCTGTACTTGCTATCTTTGACAGCATAAACGGTTCAAATCTCGCGGCGGATTATCAAAAGGAAAAAGATGAGCTTGCTGAGAAACTTGCACATGCAGAGAAAGAGCTGGAAGTGAAAAGACAGAGTAATCTGGAACTTGAAGAAGCCTTATTGCCTCTCAAAGAAGAATTGAAAATCCTCAATTCCCCTATCAACTATCGTGAATTCGAAACAGCACTTCAGGTTGTGGAAAACTACAAAAAGAGCACCTCATTCGATGAGGCGAGCCAATACATTGTGTTACAAGGAGGAATCGGCTCTTACACAACGGGTAAGGACGGGAGCTGCCCTTGTGGATTTTCGTTTCAAGGGAAAGAAGTGGAGTGGATGGAGAATGCCTTTCTCGACCTCCAGGCATTCCGCTATGATCAAGAAAGAATATACTTCACCTACAAAGCTGTTGACCCCGCGGTTCAATACACAGTTGTCATGACAAAAGGTCCTGGGAAAATGGAAGCCCAAAAAGACTGGAGGATTGAGGAAATCAAAGTGGAAGATTAAGTGGCTTAATAGGAATAATTAAGATTAATTTGTCCAAGGATCTTAGATGAATATAAGCTTAATTACAATCTTTTATTTTTCATAAAAGGGGCAGTTTAGAACAAGAAGGAATTTGTAAAACCTCTATTATACAATGGAGTAACTACTTACTTAGGTGGCAGCTTTTAGATAGATTTGATGAATTTAATTAACAATGTTGTTTAACAAAAAGGGATGATAATTCTTTATAAAAAAGATAGATGAGAGAGGTGGCTGTACTAATATGGGGTTTTCTGTAAAATGCCCTAAATGTAGTAAAGATTTAATGGAAGGATATATTTATTCTGCTCGCCGAATATGCTGGTCGGAATCTAGTGATTCAGTTTTCTTTGATTTTGGAAATGAAGTATTAGTTAATAAAGCAGAAGTTAAAATCGGCAAAATCCCAGCATATAGGTGTGAAACGTGTAAGTTGGTTACTTTTTCATACGAATAATTCTATTATAAAAAGTAGTTTTTAAAGTTTATCTTATTAGACTTACGATGCTTACGTTCCAGATAAGCTGCCAAACCAGGCAGCTCTGCTTATGTTATAATCGTGGCAGTTTAATTCAAGAAGAGGTGATTAAAATTAGAAGCGTAGGATTAACACTCTTACTATTGGCTTCAATTATCTATGGTTCTCTGTTGATTTCAGCATCAGTCTATTCTCAAGTGTTAGTAGGGTCTGATGGACAAGGTTGGGACTCAAGGTATGGAGTTTACGGAACTGCACTAAGAGAGGTAGGAACACTTCCAATAACACTATCTATTATATTGGGCATAGCGGGTGTAATCTTTGTATTTATATCCTTTAGAAAAGGAGAAAAATGATAAGACATTTCTTATTCAACAAACAGGTGCTTATGTTATAGATCAGCTGCCAAACCAGGCAGCTTTTCTTATATAACAAACGGGGCAGGTTTGTTCAATAAGCATTATTCTATAAAGATATAAAAAGTACTTTTATTCAAGCAGTTAGCTCAAAAACAAAATCAATTCCACATTTTATACAAAACGATTAATTTCTGTGTTATTATTTATAGAAAATATTACCAAAATGTGGATTGCAACATCCCCCTCTTATATTTTTATTAATTGATATCAATCAACACTTGAAATGAATCACCAAAAAGACAAAAGGAGTGAAACCAATGTAAACAGTATCTTCTCTTAGCAAAAAATAAATAAGAGGGGATTGTTTGCGTTGAATAATAAATCATTTAATGTCTTAGTGGCAGGACAGTCATTTTCAAATGCAGGAGATGTTTTTTATATTGTTGCGATTATAACAAGTGTTTATAGTGTAACAAATTCTTTATTCCATGTTTCGTTGGTTCCCGTAATAAATATGCTTGGAGGATTTTTAGGAGGAATATTAGCACCATTACTTATAGATCGATACAAGTTAAAATGGATTTTATTTAATTCTCAATTTATTAAAACTTGTATCTTACTTGTGCTAATTCTATATGTATCATTACTAATGTCAAAAGGTTCAATTGAAGCGGTTTATATAATTATTTTCTTAATTACTCTTTTAGACAGTTTTGCTAATCCAGCAAGTAGTGCTTTGATACCTCAACTCGTTTCCGGAGAATACGTATTAAAAGCAAATAGCCTTATGTCTTCGATACATCAATTCATTCAAATGGGTGGATGGGCTGCTGGAGGTATTTTAGCAGCAGTTTTGCACTCTAATGGATTATTAATTTTGACGTTCAGTTTTTATGTCATATCGACATTCTTGTTGGCATTCGTAATAGTCAAAGAAAACAAACAATCGGAAAAACTTATAGATCTATCTGTTAACGAAAGTAAAAAAACCTCTATATTTGAGGGGTGGAAATTAATTATTGAAAACAGAAGGCTTAGAGTTCTTCATTTAACCATATTTTTTGGTTCCATTGCCAGTCCTGTTTGGATATCATCCACTCTATACCCTTTTATAGATAAAAGGCTAAGTGTAGGTACTGAATGGTGGGGCTATATAAACACATCTTTATTATTAGGCCTATTTTTAGGAGGAGTATTTGCATATAGACAATCTGAATTTATTAACAAAAAAATTCAGGGAGTACTATTGCTTGGTGGTTTTATGGTCTTTTTAATGACTTTTTTATTTGGGGTTAATCTAAATCCCATCCTGTCTCTTGTGTTTATTGGCTTATACGGTTTATTTGAAGAACTGCAGATGATTTCTGTTCATACAATCATTCAACAGTTGGTTAGGGAAAAGCTATTGGCTAAGGTATATGCGGCTCAGAGCTCTTTGATAATGGCGACATTTGGAATATCAACTCTTGCAATGGGGATGCTGGGCCAGCGATACAGTATTGTTGTTGTATTTCTTGTTGCATCTACTTCATTATGTTTGTCATTTATTAATCTTATTACATCTAGAAAGTATTTAACGCTGCCTATTATTGATAGTAGCAAACCTTAAGAAAGAGGTGGCGGACTCCCATTCCTCAAGCTTTAATGTACTTGGAGCAGTCATCCTTAAGAGAGCCGTTATAAAGGTAAACAGCAGCTCTCTAATATGCGTTAACCATTTAAAGGGCAATGGCTATATTTCTCTAGCCCTGCCCTGTTTTTACGATATCAAGGTGAACATTGTCTTAGTAATAAGTTTGAGTTATTTAGAAAGGAGAACTAGATGCAACCTTATCCATTTCCGACTAGTAGAGGAGAAAAGCTGGAGATTATTAAAGAGATTAAGGCTAGATTACTAAAAGCTAACGGAGATAATGTGTTAGCAATTGGAGCATATGGATCAATTGCTTTATGCACCGATGGTCCATATTCTGATATTGAACTGCATGTAGTAACAAAGGATGGAATAAACTTAAAAAGCTATGAGTTTATCTATGACAAATTCAAAATAGAAATTAGTATGAAACAAAAAAGTGAAATATATATACAAGCAAGAGAAGTAGATGATTCATGGTCAATAAAGTCAGGAGTATTTATTAATACTCTACCCATATATGACCCGGAAGGTATTTTTGAAGAAATAAAAGGTTTACCGTTTCTGATTTCTGATATAGCTATCAAGGATGTAATGAGAGAATTTATGGTTTGGGAACCTTATGAGACAATAGCTAAAATACGGAATAACTATAGAATAAATAACCTGAATTACATCCCAATGGGAGCAAAAGACTTAGTTTGGCAAACAGCAAAACTAATTGGTTTGGCAAATAAACAAATTTATAGTACGAGAGCAAGGACTTATGAGGAATCTTTAAAACTACAGTTGAAACCTCTTGGTTATGATAACTTAGTTGCAATGATTCTGGATGGGAATTTGAATGATAAAGAACATATATATATTCTCTGCGAAAATTTGTGGATTGGTCTAAATGATTGGTATGAGGAACTAGGTATTGATTATAAAACAAAACATTTACCTTTATAGTTTCAAATGAAATACTTAATATATTGTGAATCTTTTTACTTAAACTAACGGGTGCAATAACCGAATAAAAAACTATTAACTTAGTATAATTTCCGGTTTTTAGGTGAACACTAGATGTAAAAGTGCCAGGGGGTTGTTCATGATGCTTGTTTCTGAAGCCTGGAAATTATATAAAGCAGATAAACAAATTCAAGGATATTCCTCTCAGACATTAAAGGTGTATAATGTACAGCTGCTCTTGTTAATTAAATACTTTGGGGACATCCAAATCTCTGATATTACGACAGAATCTGTAAAACTTTATCTTGGGGAAGCTGCAGCTGAGTTAAAGGCATCTAGTCTCTGTCATAGAATTCGTTTTATTAAATCTTTGTTCAAATGGGCCCAGGAAGAGAATTATATCCCGGTTAACCCTGTATCAAACATAAAAGAACCGAAGCCAGAAAGCAGGATTCCTAAGTTTTTAACCGAGGAAGAAATTGAATTACTTCGTGAAGCCTGTAGCTCTACTTTTGAAAAAGCCCTATTTGAATTTATGTATTCAACCGGATGCAGAATCGGAGAGGTTGTAAGCTTGGACAAGCAAGCAATCAACTTTGCAGAACAGTCGGTTATCGTATTTGGGAAAGGGAAAAAAGAAAGGGAAGTGTACTTTAATACTCGATGCAGTATTTGGTTAAAAAGATATATGGAAGAAAGAACGGATGATCAACAAGCCCTGTTTGTTACAACCCGGGCGCCACATCGCATGAGCATTGCACAGATGAGATATGTCATTAAACAGATCTCCAAAAGAGCAGGGATCAATAAGTGTATTCATCCACATCAGCTAAGACATAGTTACGCAACGACTCTTATTAATAATGGAGCACCCTTAGAGGTCATACAAAATTTAATGGGACACGAAAAAAGCGAAACAACCAGAGTATACGCTTATCTAAGCGGACATTTAAGACGCGAGTTATACAAGAAATTCTTTTGAAGCTGCAGAAGCAGCTTTTTTATTTGCAAACAGGGGAGTAGAAGAAGGGTGTGGATTTTTATGGTAATATTGGTTGGAAAGGATGAACTATATGAAAAGAAGCAGTCTACTAATTTCCAACACAATGGTTTTAATCATTGCCTGTATTTTAATAATAAGAAATATTTATTTTGATATTAGTTTTTATACTACTAGTTATTCGCTAGCTGTATGTGCTCTTATTGTAATCGTCAACCCAAAAGTTGACCATGTCGCTCATATAAAAGTTGACCACCCTCTTGTTATTTCGAGTACGTCTCTTTGAGACGATAGCTTTCTCCATTCATAGGGATGATATGGGC
>NZ_JAIVAP010000024.1 GCF_020171945.1 Bacillus infantis
CGAGAAGGTCACACCCGTTCCCATACCGAACACGGAAGTTAAGCTTCTCAGCGCCGATGGTAGTTGGGGGCTCTCCCCCTGTGAGAGTAGGACGCTGCCGGGCAAACGAAGAACAGTCTGTGAGACTGTTCTTTTTTTTGTGCTTTTTTAGTAAAAAGAGAAGTCTTTTAATTCGAAAGGTGCTCTTGAGCGGAGTTTTGTTGCCGGGGGCAGGCAGATGAGCAGGGTTTATGATTAGAATGGTGGGGTAAGCAGCTGCTTTGATTGCGAATTTCATCAATTGATCCGATAATCTACCAACTTGGCGGTTTATTTAATCAATCGGCCGATTAATTTACCGACTTCGGCACTTATTTTACCATTTGCCTCAAAACAGCCATAGACTGCCGCTAGGTTGCTGACATTGCTGGAAAAAGCATGCCGGGTGGACAACAGAGAAGTGTTTTTGATTAGAATAACGGGGAGAGCAGCTGCTTTGACTGCGAATCTCATCAATTGACTCGATAATCTACCAACTTCGTGATTTATTTAATCATTTGGCTGACTAATTTACCAACTTCGGCATTTATTTTACCATTTGCCTCAAAACAGCCATAGCCACCCGCTAGATTCCTGATATCACTGGAAAAAGCATACCGGGCGGGCGAATGAGCTGCATTTTTGATTAAAATAACGGGAAAAGCAGCTGCTTTAACCATGAATTTCATCAATTCACCCGATAATCTACCAACTTAGCGACTTATTTAATCAATTGACCGATTAAATTACCAACTTCCCCATTTATTTTACCATTTCCCCCAAAAACACCATCCAGAGAGCCCAACTCCAAAGCAAGGGCACTAAAAGGCCATCCGCCGTACAGCCAATCCGCCAAGGACGAATCACCATTCTCCCCCTCACCAACACAACCCGCACATCCCATACATCCTGTCCGTCTCTGCCCCACCAGCTGCAAAATATCCCGCCTACACGTTCTGCCTCTCTCCAAAATCAACTATCCCTTCCATGACAAGCACCCAAAAGCCCATCATCTGAATACTCTATACAGCTGGAAGAATTTGCTCTTGTTACGTTTGAGATATTTATTAAATGGGAAAATTAATAAGGCATCCATCTTGCAACTTTTTACATAATTCATTTATAATTAAAGTCAAATATAGTCAAAGTCAGGGAGGAGGAGGCCTGGTGAGGAATATATCCGACATAATCGAGAAATATCTGAAGGAAGTCTTGGAGCTTAGTGAACGGGAAAGTGTCGAGATCAAAAGGAGCGAAGTGGCTGATAAATTCCAATGTGTCCCCTCGCAGATCAATTACGTCATCAATACCCGATTTACAATCGAAAAAGGATATATTGTTGAAAGCAAGCGGGGCGGCGGAGGATATATCCGGATCATGAAGGTGCAGTCCTATGATCATGCGGATCTGATTGACCAGCTGCTGATGCTCATCCAAAGCAGGATATCGCAGGGAAGCGCCGAGAGCGTCATCTTGCGCCTGGTTGAAGAGGAAGTCATCACACGCCGCGAAGCTAAAATCATGCTCAGTGTAATCGACCGGTCGGTTTTATATATAGAGCTTCCGTTCCGCGATGAATTGCGATCAAGAATGCTGAGAGCAATGCTGACTTCGTTGAAGTATAAATAAAGATTAAGCAGCTGGAGAGGTGAGTGCATGATTTGCCAAGAATGTAATCAGAGGCCGGCAACGCTGCATTTTACAAAAAGCATAAATGGCGAGAAGATCGAGTTCCATCTATGCGAGGTCTGCGCCAAGGAAAAAGGCGAAATGTTCTTGATCAATAATCAGGCTTCCGGGTTTTCCCTCAACAGCCTGCTGGCGGGGCTGCTGAATATCGAGCCGGGTCTGCAGCAGCCGAAGAAAGAGCAAAGGCCGCAGGAGCATATCCTGCAGTGCAGAAAATGCCAGATGACTTTTAAGCAGTTCATTAAAATCGGACGGTTTGGATGTGCCCACTGCTATTCGGAATTCAAAGGGCAGCTTGACCCGATTCTGAAGCGCCTCCACAGCGGGAACTGGTCCCATAGAGGGAAGATACCGGCAAGAGCCGGCGGGAGCATTCAGCTCAGGAGAAAGATTGAAGACATGAGAAAAGAATTGAAGGAATTGATCCTGCAGGAAGAGTTTGAAAAAGCTGCCGAGCGCAGGGATGAGATACGGTCCCTTGAAAAGCAGCTGAGCAGCGGCAGGGAGGGGGACTGATATCGTGTCACTGGAACGTTTTATCAGCCAGGCGGTCAGTTCCTGGATGAGTGCGGAAGGCCCTGATTCTGATATTGTGCTAAGCTCCCGCATCCGACTGGCAAGGAATATGAATGTATATAAATTTCCGACTCTATTTTCAAATGAGGAAGCACAAAGCATCATTGAAGATATCCGGAAGATTTCGGCGGAGAAGCCTTTCAAAGGGCTAGGCGGAATGGAGCTTTTAGAGATGGGGAGCCTCCAGCCCCTTCAGAAAAGGGTGCTTGTTGAAAAGCATCTGATCAGCCCCAATCTGGCTGAGCAGTCTCCTTACGGTGCTTGTCTCCTGTCAGAAAATGAAGAGGTCAGCATCATGGTCAACGAGGAAGACCATATCCGGATTCAATGCCTGTTTCCTGCATTCCGGCTGACCGAGGCCCTGGAGATGGCCAATAAGCTGGATGACTGGCTGGAGGAAAACCTTGAATTTGCCTTTGATGAAGACTACGGGTATCTTACCAGCTGTCCGACCAATGTCGGAACAGGGCTTCGGGCTTCTGTCATGATGCACCTCCCCGGTCTGATGCTCACCCATCAGATGAACCGGATCATTCCGGCCATCAACCAGCTGGGGCTTGTGGTGAGAGGGACATATGGCGAAGGAAGCGAGGCGCTTGGCAATATTTTTCAGGTTTCCAATCAGATTACGCTCGGAAAGTCGGAGGAAGACATCGTAGAAGATCTGAAGAGTGTCGTGGGCCAGCTCATCGCCCAGGAAAGATATGCCCGGGAAGCATTAGCAAAGACTTCAAACATACAATTAGAAGACAGAGTGTACCGTTCTTATGGGATTCTCTCCAACAGCCGGATCATTGAATCAAAAGAAGCGGCAAAATGCTTATCTGATGTCCGGCTGGGTATAGATATGGGATACATCAAAGATATTTCCAAAAATATTTTAAATGAATTGATGATTCTTACACAGCCCGGTTTTCTGCAGCAATATGCCGGCGGGCCGCTCCGGCCTGAAGAACGTGATATTAGAAGGGCTGCACTTATACGTGAAAGATTGAAAATGGAAAAACAATAGTCGGGAGGATGAAAATATGATGTTCGGACGATTTACTGAAAGAGCTCAAAAAGTATTGGCATTAGCACAGGAGGAAGCCATTCGCTTAGGACACAGCAATATCGGCACAGAGCATATCCTGCTCGGCCTCGTCCGTGAAGGAGAGGGGATTGCCGCAAAGGCGCTGTATGCACTCGGGCTGGGCTCTGAAAAGATCCAAAAAGAGGTGGAAAACCTCATTGGCCGCGGCCAGGACTCCTCACAGACTCCCCACTATACACCAAGGGCCAAAAAGGTCATCGAACTCTCAATGGATGAGGCAAGAAAACTGGGCCACTCATATGTCGGCACAGAGCATATTCTGCTAGGCTTGATCCGCGAGGGCGAGGGAGTTGCCGCAAGGGTGCTGAACAATCTGGGAGTAAGCTTGAATAAAGCAAGGCAGCAGGTGCTCCAGCTTCTGGGCAGCAATGATTCAGGAAGCCATCAGGGAGGATCAGCGGCAAGCGCCAATACACCTACCCTTGATAGTCTTGCAAGAGATCTGACGGCCATTGCCAGGGAAGGCAGCCTTGATCCGGTCATCGGCCGAAGCAAGGAAATCCAGCGCGTCATTGAAGTGCTGAGCCGCCGGACAAAGAACAACCCGGTTCTGATCGGGGAGCCTGGCGTCGGTAAGACAGCCATCGCTGAAGGCCTTGCACAGCAGATCATCAACAATGAAGTGCCGGAGATCCTCCGTGACAAACGGGTCATGACGCTTGATATGGGAACGGTTGTAGCCGGAACAAAATACAGGGGCGAATTTGAAGACCGCTTAAAGAAAGTGATGGATGAAATCCGCCAGGCAGGCAATATCATTCTCTTTATCGATGAGCTTCATACTTTGATCGGTGCAGGCGGAGCAGAAGGGGCAATTGATGCTTCCAATATCCTGAAGCCTTCTCTTGCAAGGGGCGAGCTGCAGTGCATCGGCGCCACTACCCTGGATGAATACAGAAAATATATCGAAAAGGATGCTGCGCTTGAAAGGCGTTTCCAGCCTATTACGGTAGATGAACCGACAGCAGATGAGTCAGTCCAGATCCTTAAGGGGCTGCGCGACCGCTATGAGGCCCATCACAGAGTATCCATTACAGACGAAGCCATCGAGGCTGCTGTTAAGCTTTCTGACCGTTATATCTCAGACAGGTTCCTCCCGGATAAAGCAATCGATCTGATTGATGAAGCTGGTTCAAAAGTACGCCTGCGTTCTTACACTACTCCTCCTAACCTGAAAGAGCTTGAAATGAAGCTTGAAGAAGTCAGGAAGGAAAAAGATGCTGCCGTCCAAAGCCAGGAGTTTGAGAAAGCTGCATCTCTCAGAGATTCTGAGCAGCGCCTGCGCGAGCAGCTGGAGGAAACAAAGAAGAGCTGGAAAGAGAAGCAGGGGAAGGAAAACAGTGAAGTTACAGTGGATGATATTGCACATGTTGTGGCTAGCTGGACTGGAATTCCTGTGGCGAAGCTGGCCCAGACCGAAACAGCCAAGCTCCTGAACATGGAAGAAATTCTTCATTCCCGTGTCATTGGCCAGGAAGAAGCAGTCAAGGCGATCTCCAAAGCGGTCCGCCGTGCGCGTGCCGGACTGAAAGATCCTAAGCGTCCGATCGGCTCCTTTGTATTCCTTGGCCCTACCGGTGTCGGTAAGACCGAGCTTGCGCGTGCGCTGGCTGAAGCGATGTTCGGCGATGAAGATGCGATGATCCGCATTGATATGTCTGAATATATGGAGAAGCATTCAACTTCCCGCCTTGTTGGTTCACCTCCGGGCTATGTAGGCTATGAGGAAGGCGGCCAGCTGACAGAAAAGGTACGCAGGAAGCCATATTCAGTTGTCCTTCTGGATGAGATTGAGAAAGCACATCCGGATGTATTCAATATCCTCCTTCAGGTTCTTGAAGATGGGCGCCTGACAGATTCTAAAGGGCGGACAGTCGACTTCCGCAACACAGTCCTGATCATGACATCCAATGTCGGGGCAGAGGCGCTGAAACGCAATAAATATGTCGGCTTCAACATCCAGGATGGAGAGCAGGACTATAAGGATATGAAAGGCAAGGTAATGGAAGAGCTTAAGAAGGCTTTCCGCCCTGAATTCCTTAACCGTATCGATGAAATCATCGTGTTCCATGCCCTGGAGAAAAAACATCTCAAGGAAATCGTTACACTGCTTTCCGATCAGCTGGTTAAACGCCTGCAGGAACAGGAAATCGTCCTTGGCCTGACAGATAAGGCAAAAGAGAAAATTTCCGAGGAAGGCTACGATCCTGAATATGGTGCAAGGCCGCTCCGCCGTGCGATCCAAAAGCATATCGAGGACCGCTTGTCAGAGGAGCTGCTGAAGGGCCAGGTGCTGACAGGGCAGAATGTCATCATCGATGTAGAAGATGGGGAATTTGTCGTGAAAACAGAAGAATCTCCTGAAACTGCAACAAACTTATCTAAATAAACGTCATACTATATAATGAAAAGGTACACGGTGTACAATGCGTGTACCTTTTTCCATTCAAGGCATTTCGCTCTGCTTTTGAATAAAAATCAGCTATTTCCACTACTTTCCTTGGACAGGCATTTTTATATAGGCGGGCAAGTATAATATACTTTCCCTATAATGAAACTAATGGTGCACTTTTCACAATAGAAGAGAATGAGATAGAAAGGGAGAAACGGATGGCAAAAAGAAAGACCAAATTCATCTGCCAGGAATGCGGATATGAGTCCGCCAAGTGGATGGGCAAATGTCCTGCCTGCGGGCAGTGGAATACAATGGTGGAGGAAACAGAGAAGCCTGCAGCTGCAGGAAGAAGGGGTGCCTTTGCCCATTCGGCAGGCGCAACGCTTGCTTCTAAAGCCACGCCAATTACATCAATTGAGACAGTTAATGAACCGCGGATTTATACAGACCTGAAGGAGCTTAACCGCGTTCTGGGCGGAGGGGTGGTAAGGGGCTCCCTTGTTCTGATCGGGGGCGATCCCGGAATAGGAAAGTCGACGCTTCTTCTGCAGGTATCCAACCAGCTGGCCCGGAAGGATCATTCTGTTCTGTATATTTCCGGTGAGGAATCCATGAGGCAGACAAAGCTCAGGGCTGACAGGCTCGGGGTCGTATCAGATAATCTGCTGGTATATGCAGAAACGAATCTCGAGGAAATCAGCCGGACCATCGAAAATGAAAATCCCAGCTTTGTGATCATTGATTCAATCCAGACTGTTTTTCATCCGGACATCACCTCGGCCCCTGGAAGCGTCTCGCAGGTAAGGGAATGTACAGCAGAGCTGATGAGGATCGGAAAGACAAAAGGCATTGCGATCTTTATCGTAGGGCATGTCACGAAGGAAGGCTCGATTGCCGGCCCGAGGCTGCTCGAGCATATGGTTGACACAGTCCTCTACTTTGAGGGTGAAAGGCATCATACTTATCGCATTCTCAGGGCTGTTAAGAACCGATTCGGGTCGACCAATGAAATGGGCATTTTTGAAATGAAGGAATTCGGCCTTGAAGAGGTGGAAAATCCATCGGAAATATTCCTTGAAGAGCGCTCCCAGGGGGCATCCGGATCTACAGTTGTTGCCTCCATGGAAGGGACGAGGCCGGTGCTGGTTGAGATACAGGCGCTGATTTCTCCAACAAGCTTCGGGAATCCGCGGAGGATGGCTACAGGGATTGACCATAACCGCGTCCCGCTTTTAATGGCTGTGCTTGAAAAGCGTGTCGGGATGCTCCTGCAAAATCAGGATGCTTATTTGAAGGTGGCAGGCGGTGTTAAGCTGGATGAACCTGCGATCGACCTGGCAATTGCCGTCAGCATTGCTTCAAGCTTCAGGGATAAGCCGACACAGGCGTCGGACTGCATCATCGGAGAGGTAGGTTTGACCGGCGAGGTCCGCCGAGTCTCCAGAATAGAACAGCGTGTTCAGGAAGCTGCCAAGCTTGGATTTGAACGGATCATCCTTCCTGCTAAGAACCTTGGGGGCTGGGACTCTCCGCCGGGCGTGCAGCTAATCGGGGTCAATACAGTCAGCGAGGCCTTAAAAGCGGCATTAGGAGGATAAGATATGGACAATAAAAAACTGGGGGAAAAGACCCGGAGTGACATTCTGAAATTTTTGGCACCGGGAACACCGATACGCGAAGGGATAGATAATGTCCTGCGTGCAAATACAGGCGGACTGATTGTACTGGGCTGCAATGAGAAGGTAAAGGCGATTGTAGACGGGGGCTTTCAGATCAATTGCCCTTTCACGCCAAGTTATCTGTATGAGCTGGCCAAAATGGATGGCGCCATCGTCCTGAATGAGACAGGCAGCAAAATCCTTATTGCCAATGCGCAGCTTGCCCCGAATCCGGGCATCCCTTCATCGGAAACCGGGATGCGGCACCGGACGGCAGAGAGGGTGGCAAAGGAGACAGGGGCACTGGTAGTTGCCATTTCACAGCGGCGGACAGTCATTACGCTCTATCAGGGCCATTTCAGATATGCGCTGAAAGACATTGCCGTCATTCTTGCAAAAGCCAATCAGGCAGTCCAGACGCTTGAGAAATACAAAGTGGTGCTGGAGCAGAGCATCGCAAGCCTCGGAATCCTTGAGTTTGAAGAGCTTGTGACCTACAGCGATGTTCTTCAGGTGCTGCACCGCTATGAGATGGTGTTGAAGATCAAGCAGGAACTGATGTCCTACCTGAGTGAACTGGGCACGGAAGGCAGGCTGATCCGCCTGCAGATGAACGAGCTCTTGACTGACATGGAAAAGGAAACTTCTTTGATCATCAAAGACTATGCCTTTGATAAGGATGTCAGCACGAAGGAAGCAATCAGCAAAATGCAGGAGCTGGCAAGCGGCGAAACGATTGAGGACAGCATCCTCCTGAAGCTGATCGGCTATAGCGGCTATGTCCACCTGGATGAAGGAATTTGTCCAAGAGGCTACCGGATGCTTAATAAAATCCCCCGTCTCCCGCCAATCATTATTGAAAATCTCATCACCAGATTCCAGGAGCTTCCTGAAATCACAGCCGCTTCAGTAGAGGATCTTGATGAGGTGGAAGGCATCGGTGAAGTCAGGGCGAGAAAAATCCGTGAGGGCCTCAAGCTGGTCAAGGAGCAGCTGTTTGCGGACCGTCAGCTTTAATTGCCCATTGAATTGGGCTAGACAGTATGCTAAAATGGTGGTTTTATATTATTTGACACTATGTTTGCACGGTGCTACGCTTAAGGTGTATCAGTATATAAAACCTCCAATATTATTATTTTTAAATAATGTTACAAAAAACCAAATTAACATATTCTGCAGGTTTCAATTCAGGGAATTTGTTTATAATGATTAAAAGGAGGTGAAGGAATGTTAAAACGCATTGTACAGGCATGCTTTCTTATTACCGGGGGGACCCTTGGGATCTTTTTGATTCCGGACTTGCTCGGGCTAGTTGCTTTGGACGACATTCCTCTTTTAAATAATCCGTATGTGTCCGCTATTTTAGGTGCCATTATTTTTTATCTTATATCTTTTTGGGCAGTTGATTATGTAACCAATTTCGTGAGATGGGTAGAGGAATCATTGGTGAAAGCGCCTATAACAGATATTATTTTTGGCAGTGTGGGCCTTGCTTTCGGCCTGATAGTGGCATTTTTGATCGGCTTTGCGCTCAATGCAATCGAATTTCCGATTGTCAATACGGTCGCCCCGATCCTGCTGACGCTGATTTTTGGCTATCTTGGCTTCCAGGTGGGCTTTAAAAAGCGCGATGAGCTTCTGGGATTATTTACGAGCCGGAAAAAGAAATCCGGTGAAGAGGAAGCAGAACCAGTTGAGAAAAACGCATTAAAGATTCTGGATACAAGTGTGATCATTGACGGCAGGATTGCGGATATCTGCCAGACGGGCTTCCTTGAAGGAACCATCGTCATTCCCCAGTTTGTCCTTGAGGAGCTTCAGCATATAGCTGATTCTTCAGATGTATTGAAAAGGAACAGGGGGAGGCGTGGGCTGGATATCCTGAACCGTATCCAGAAGGAGCTTTCCATCAAGGTCGAGATATATGAAGGAGACTTTGAGGAGATCCAGGAAGTGGACAGCAAGCTTGTGAAACTGGCAAAGCTGACGAACGGTGTTGTGGTGACAAATGACTTTAATCTTAACAAGGTATGCGAGCTCCAGAAGGTATCTGTGCTCAATATCAATGACTTGGCCAATGCGGTCAAGCCGGTAGTGCTGCCGGGTGAAGAGATGAAGGTGCAGGTCATCAAGGACGGGAAAGAGCATAATCAGGGTGTTGCCTATCTGGATGATGGCACAATGATTGTTGTTGAAGATGGCCGTGATTATATCGGCAAGCACATCGACGTCCTTGTCACCAGCGTGCTGCAGACTTCTGCAGGCCGCATGATATTTGCAAAGCCTAAGCTGCTTGAAAAAGCTTTATAAAAGAGAGTTGGGAGACTGTTTATGCCTTATCAGGTAATTATTCCTGCTGCAGGCCAGGGGAAGAGGATGGGTGCCGGCAAAAATAAGCTTTTGCTTGAGATCCGCGGTGTGCCGGTATTCATCCACACGCTCAGGGTGTTTGAAAGCGATCCGGATTGCACAGGCATCCTGCTTGCGGTCAATCCGTCCGAGAAAGCGGAGATTGAAGCGCTTCTTGCCTTATACAATATCAAAAAAGCCGCCGGGCTCATTCCCGGGGGGTCCGAACGCCAATACAGCGTCTATAATGCGGTGAAGGAGCTGCAGGGAGATGGCATTGCCATGGTGCATGATGCGGCCCGCCCTTTCATTGACCAGCACCTGATCCGGGAGCTGACGGAGGCTGCGGATCAGGATGCTGGCGCAGTATTGGCCGTTCCGGTGAAGGATACTGTGAAAAAGGCTGACGGCAATCAAATCCTGGAAACAGTTGAACGTTCAAGTCTGTGGGCAGTCCAAACCCCACAGGCTTTTCGTGTTTCCACCCTCCTGCACATCCACCAGAAAGCCGCTGAGGAAGATTACCTCGGCACAGATGATGCCAGCCTGGCAGAACGGCTCGGCATCCCTGTAAAAATCATTGAAGGAAATTATGATAATATCAAGCTCACTACTCCTGAGGATCTGTACTTTGCAGAAGCGATTATCCGGAAACGTGAAGCACAAGGGAAATAACGTAAAGGGGAATATATTATGTTTCGAATTGGACAAGGCTTTGATGTACATCAATTAACCGAAGGAAGGCCGCTGATTATCGGCGGTATTGAAATTCCCTATGAAAAGGGGCTGCTGGGCCATTCTGATGCGGACGTGCTTCTCCATACCATTGCAGATGCGTGCCTCGGGGCAATCGGGGAAGGCGATATCGGCAGGCATTTTCCGGATACAGATCCTGAGTTTAAGGATGCTGATTCAGCCAAGCTGCTGGAGCATGTGTGGAAGATTGTAGATGAAAAAGGTTATAAGCTTGTAAATGCCGATTGCACCATCATTGCGCAGATGCCGAAAATGGCGCCTTATATCGGTCAGATGAGAGAGCGGATTGCCGAGCTGCTGCAGGCAGATGCGGACCGCATCAATGTCAAGGCAACTACAACAGAAAAGCTCGGTTTTCCGGGCAGGGGCGAAGGGATCGCTTCACAGGCTGCCGTCCTGCTGCAGAAAAAGGACTGAGCTCCGGAAAAATTAGCTTTATAAGGCAAAAACACGGTGTTAGAATATAGCAAAGAAGAAGGAAAATGACTACAATAGGAGGCTTATCATGTCTAATGAAATCAGGGTCCGCTATGCGCCAAGCCCAACCGGACATTTACATATAGGCAATGCCCGCACGGCGCTGTTCAACTATTTGTTTGCACGCTCAAAAGGCGGAAAATTCATCATCAGGATTGAGGATACCGACCTTAAGAGGAATATTGAAGGCGGAGAGGAAAGCCAGCTGAAATATCTGCAGTGGCTTGGCATTGATTGGGATGAAAGCATTGATAAGGATGGGGGATACGGCCCATACCGCCAGTCAGAGCGGAATGATATCTACCAGAAGCTGTACCTGGAGCTGCTCGATAAAGATCTTGCTTATAAATGCTATTGCACAGAGGAAGAGCTTGAAGCAGAGCGCGAAGAGCAGATGGCAAGGGGAGACAATCCTCAGTATTCCGGCAAATGCCGCCACCTGTCACAGGAGGACAGGGAAAAGCTTGAGGCTGAAGGCCGCAGGCCGAGCATCCGTTTCATCGTTCCGAAAGGGAAGGTTTATGCATTCAATGACATGGTCAAGGACGAGGTTTCCTTTGAGTCTGACGGATTCGGCGATTTTGTCATCGTAAAGAAAGATGGTATTCCGACTTATAATTTCGCGGTGGCTGCCGATGACCATCTGATGAAGATTTCCCATGTGCTGCGCGGGGATGACCATATTTCAAATACACCGAAGCAGCTGATGATTTATGAGGCCTTTGGCTGGGAGCCCCCTGTTTTCGGACATATGACGCTCATCGTCAACGAAAGCCGCAAGAAGCTCAGCAAGCGGGATGAATCCATCATCCAGTTCATCGAGCAGTACGAGGAGCTGGGCTATCTTCCGGAAGCATTATTCAACTTTATCGCCCTGCTTGGCTGGTCGCCTGCCGGAGAAGAAGAGATCTTCACGAAGGAAGAGCTGATCAATATCTTTGAAGCGGACCGGCTTTCAAAGTCGCCGGCTCTGTTTGATAAGCAGAAGCTGACATGGATGAATAACCAATACATCAAGCAGGAAGAACTCGATAAGCTGGTGGAAATTTCACTTCCTCATCTCATCAAGGCAGGAAAAGTAAGTGAAAACCTGACAAGCGCGGATGAAGAGTGGGTGCGCGGGCTTATTTCCCTTTATCAGGACCAAATGAGCTATGGAGCTGAAATCGTGGATCTTTCCGGTATCTTCTTCACAGAGGAAGTCAGCTATGATGAAGAAGCGAAAGAAGTTCTGAGCGAAGAGCAGGTACCGGAAGTGCTCTCTGCCTTCCTCGGCGAAATTAGCTCCCTGGAAGATTTCACAGCGGAAGAAATCAAGGCAGCGCTGAAGGCAGTCCAGAAAGGCACAGGCCATAAAGGCAAGAAGCTGTTTATGCCTGTACGTGCAGCCATCACAGGACAGACGCACGGACCGGATCTTCCAAAGGCAATCGCTCTTTTAGGAAAAGACAAGGTGAAAAATCGTTTGGCAAGCATTAATGATTAACATCTTGGCAAAAATGTAATATAGTAAGAGTAATTCAAATTTAATGATCCAAAAGTGTTGAAGAGGAAGAGTAGAAAAATGACGCTTCAATAGCCTTGCCCGCGCATTAAGGGTTAGGCTGAAAGAGAGAACCATCACCGGCTGAAAGTGGTTCAGGCCCCTCATTTTTTGAAGTGCCCCTCTGAGCCCCATTTCGAAATGCAGAGTAGACTTGGGCGGACTCCCTTCCGTTAACAGGGCAAAGTTGAGGCTCTTTTACATGTGCCTAAACAGAGTGGAACCGCGCTTGCAGCGTCTCTGTCATTATGACAGGGGCGCTTTTTTGTTGTTAAGTTCAAAAGCTTGCCGGGCTTGAAGTAAACAGCTTAAGGCCTGCTCCAGCGCCCGGTCCCTCGTATATGAGCCGCTCCGGAAAGGATTTCCCGGAAGGATGCTGGCCGTCTGGAGAAAAATTTCAACCGTCAGATATGCAAAAACAGGGAGGGGGAGAACAAATGTTCCGAAGGCTTAAAGAGGATATAGAGGTGGTCTTTGACCAGGACCCTGCAGCCAGGAGCTATATTGAAGTCATACTTACGTATTCCGGAGTCCATGCCATCTGGGCACATAGGCTGGCACATGCCCTGTTCAAAAGGAAATTCTATTTTTGGGCCCGGGTTGTTTCCCAGATCAGCCGATTTTTTACGGGTATCGAGATCCATCCTGGCGCAAAAATCGGCCGGCGTTTCTTCATTGACCACGGAATGGGCGTAGTAATCGGCGAGACATGCGAAATCGGTGATAATGTGACAGTGTTCCAGGGGGTCACCCTCGGCGGGACCGGCAAGGAAAAAGGGAAGCGCCACCCGACAATCAAAGATAATGCCCTGATAGCCACCGGTGCGAAGGTTTTGGGTTCAATCACCATCGGAGAGAACTCGAAGGTGGGAGCGGGTTCGGTCGTCCTAAGGGATGTTCCCCCCAATTCAACGGCAGTGGGTATTCCGGGCAAGGTCGTCATCAAAGATGGCGTGAAGCTCAAGAAGGATCTCAACCACAGCGATCTGCCAGATCCAGTGAGCGACAGGCTGGTCGAGATGGAGAAGAAGCTTCAGGAGATGCAGGTCGAACTGGAGGATTTGAGAAGAGAAAGGAGCCTTAAATAATGGCTATTGCTATTTATAATACAATGTCCAGGCAGAAGGAAGAGTTTATTCCCCTTGAAGAAGGGAAAGTCAAAATGTATGTATGCGGGCCGACCGTATATAACTATATCCATATAGGAAATGCCCGTCCGCCGATCGTTTTTGATACGGTAAGAAGATACCTGGAGTTCAGGGGCTATGATGTACAGTATATCTCTAATTTTACAGATGTGGATGATAAGCTGATCAGAGCTGCCAAGGAGCTTGGGGAGGATGTTCCGTCCATTGCCGAGCGTTTCATCGATGCTTACTTTGAGGATGTTTCAGCGCT
This sequence comes from Bacillus infantis, assembly GCF_020171945.1. Lineage (GTDB taxonomy): Bacteria > Bacillota > Bacilli > Bacillales > Cytobacillaceae > Bacillus_AB > Bacillus_AB infantis_A. The sequence continues at coordinate 13,953 of NZ_JAIVAP010000024.1, forward strand.
TGGATGCAAACGGGCGGATGTGCACCCGCGCGTAACTGAAAGCATGGATCTCATCATTCAGTTCATCGAGGCCCTGATTGAAAAAGGATTTGCCTATGAATCAAACGGGGATGTGTATTTCCACACTAGAAGATTCGATGAATACGGCAAGCTGTCACAGCAATCCATTGATGAGCTCCGTGTCGGCGCCAGGATTGCTGTAGGGGAGAAGAAGCAGGATGCCCTTGACTTTGCACTCTGGAAAACGGCGAAAGAAGGGGAAATATCCTGGGAAAGCCCATGGGGCAAAGGCCGTCCGGGCTGGCATATCGAGTGCTCTGCCATGGCGAGGAAGTATCTTGGCGACACGATTGATATCCATGCCGGCGGCCAGGATCTCTCGTTCCCGCACCACGAAAATGAAATCGCCCAGTCCGAAGCGCTGACAGGAAAGACATTTGCGCGCTATTGGATGCATAACGGGTATATTAATATCAATAATGAAAAGATGTCCAAGTCGCTTGGCAACTTTGTCCTTGTGCATGACATCATCAAAAAGCATGATCCGCAGGTATTGAGATTCTTCATGCTTTCTGTCCATTACCGCCACCCGATCAATTACAGCGATGAGCTGCTTGAAAATACACGCAGCGGGCTGGAAAGAATCACAACTTCTTATCAGAACCTTGCGCACCGGAAGGAAGCAAGCGCCGAGCTGACAGACAACAACAGCGAATGGCTGAAAAAGATTGAAGATCTCCACGGGGAATTCATCAAGGAAATGGATGATGACTTCAATACAGCAAACGGGATCTCCGTCCTGTTCGAGCTTTCAAGGCAGGCGAATTATTATCTGCTGGAAAAGAATACGAGCGTCGAAGTGATCGAAGCCTTCATGAAAGAATTTGAAATTCTGTTCGATGTCCTCGGGCTGTCGCTTGGCGGCGAGGAGCTGCTGGATGATGAGATCGATGCGCTGATTGAAAAGCGCAATCAGGCGAGGAAAGAACGGAACTTCCAGCTTTCTGACCAGATCCGCGACCAGCTGAAGGAAATGAACATCATTCTGGAAGATACGGCCCAGGGCACAAGATGGAAAAGAGGCTGACGTCATGCTTCGCTACGAAAATAAGATCAATGAAAAGCAGCTGAACAGCCTCGCGCTTGCCTATATGGGCGATGCTGTATTTGAGCAGTATGTACGGAATCACTTGATCCAGAAGGGGACCGTGAGGCCGAACTTCCTTCATAAAGAGGCGACGGCTTATGTATCCGCCAAGGCGCAGTCCTATGTGATCCATAAATTCCTTGAAGCGGACTTTCTGGATGAAGAGGAAGCTGCTGTTGTCAGGAGGGGGCGGAACGCCAAGTCCGGAACCATCCCGAAAAATACTGATGTGCAGACATACCGGTACAGCACTGCATTTGAAGCGCTGATTGGCTATCTATATTTATCTGGAGCGGAGGAGCGGCTGGAGGAAATCATCTCTGCCGCCTTCCTTCACGCCGAGGAAAGGAAAGGGGGGCAAGGAAAGTGAGCCAGGATTTTATTATTGGGAAAAATCCCGTGCTGGAAGCCTTGAGGGCAGAGCGGGATATCAACAAGATTTTTATAGCGGAAGGATCCCAGGGCGGGCAAATGCAGCAGGTTATCGGCCTTGCCAAAACAAACGGGGTGCTTGTGCAGTTTGTGCCGAAGAAGAAGCTTGACCAGATGGCAGAAGGAATTCACCAGGGTGTCGTGGCAGCGGTCGCGGCCTATGAGTACGCCGAGGTGGATGATCTCTTCGCGGCAGCGGAGAAAAAGAATGAAACTCCGTTCTTCCTGCTGCTGGATGAGATTGAAGATCCCCATAATCTGGGTTCCATCATGAGGACGGCCGATGCTGTCGGCGCCCATGGCATCATCATTCCGAAAAGAAGGGCAGTGGGGCTGACCGCCACCGTGGCGAAGGCATCGACCGGTGCAATCGAGCATATCCCCGTCGCAAGAGTGACCAATTTGGCCAGGACGATTGATGAGCTGAAGGAAAAAGGTGTCTGGATCGCCGGGACGGATGCAAAGGGAAGCGAGGATTATCGCCGCTTTGACGGTACTATGCCGCTGGGCCTTGTTATCGGCAGTGAAGGAAAGGGGATGGGCCGCCTGATCCGGGACAAGTGCGATTTTCTGATCCATTTGCCGATGGCCGGACATGTAACATCACTGAACGCTTCTGTTGCAGCAGCACTTTTAATGTATGAGGTATACCGCAAACGCCATCCGCTAGAGGGATAAAAGATGGACATCCTTATAGTGGACGGCTATAACATCATTGGCGCCTGGCCTGATCTCAGGGAACTGAAGAACAAGGATCTCGGTGCAGCAAGGGACAAGCTTGTAGAAAAGATGGCGGAATTCCAGGGATACTCAGGATACCGGGTCATCATCGTCTTTGATGCCCATTATGTCAAAGGGACAGAGAAAAAGTTCAAGAACTATAAAGTCGAGGTTGTTTTTACAAAAGAAAATGAGTCTGCAGATGAACGGATTGAAAAGCTCGCCATCAGCCTGAACAACATCAAGACCCAGATCCATGTCGCTACGTCCGATTATACCGAGCAATGGGCCATTTTCGGACAGGGCGCCCTGCGCATATCCGCGCGGGAGCTCATGATCGAGATGGAAAGCACGGAAAAAAGGATCGAAAAAAAGGTAAAGAAAATTCAGGAAAAAAAGCCGGTTTCAAAGATCCCGCTCACGGACGAAGTGGCAGAAATTTTTGAAAAATGGCGCAGAGGACAGAAATGAGCGGTTGACGCTCAAAATTTTCCTGCTGTATAATAATTTTTATCCAGTGGTTTGTGCGGTCAGGGGGATCTGTGTGAGTACCGATTTCAAGACGATGACTAACGAAGAGGAAAAGAATTATCTTCAGCTCGAAGATGAAGAGATAATTGAATTGGTCCACAGGGGCGAGAGCGAGGCTTTGGATTATCTGATCCAAAAGTACCGGAATTTCGTGCGTGCCAAGGCAAGGTCCTATTTTCTGATAGGCGCTGATAAAGAAGACATCGTCCAGGAAGGCATGATCGGCCTCTATAAGGCCATCAGGGACTTCAAAGAGGACAAGCTGTCTTCCTTCAAGGCGTTTGCCGAGCTGTGCATCACCAGGCAGATCATAACAGCAATCAAAACCGCCACCCGGCAGAAGCATATACCGCTCAATTCCTATGTTTCGCTTGATAAGCCGATTTATGACGAAGAATCGGACCGGACGCTGATGGATGTGATATCCGGCGCCAAGGTGATGGATCCGGAAGAGCTGATCATCAACCAGGAGGAATTCGACAACATCGAAGTGAAAATGTCCGAGCTCCTGAGCGATCTGGAAAGAAAGGTCCTTGCCCTTTATCTTGACGGGCAGTCCTATCAGGAAATCTCCGAGGAGCTGAACCGGCATGTGAAGTCGATCGACAACGCCCTGCAGCGGGTCAAAAGGAAGCTGGAGAGATATCTTGAAGTCCGAGAATTTTCATTGTAAAGGCAATTATTACAAATAGATCCTTATTTCCTATGATTCTGACTCTTATTGACATGATAGGGGTGCCATGTTAAAGTTTGTAAGGAAACAGACAAGCAATAAGAAGGTGCCGATATGAGGAAAAAAGTTGTACTGGCTTGTGCAGAATGCGGGTCCCGCAACTATTCGACCATGAGCAATAAAGAATCAGAGCGTATGGAATTAAAAAAGTTCTGTGATACATGCAAGGCTCATACTGTCCACCGGGAAACAAAATAGCAATAGCACTCATTCATAGATCAGCAAGCAACCCTTGAAAGTTGGAGGTTACGAACCGTGAATTTTTTCCGTGATATTGGACGCGAAATGAGAAAGGTCAGCTGGCCAAAGCGCAAGGAGCTCACCAGCTATACGATAACAGTCCTTGTGACAGTAACGTTCTTCGCCCTTTTCTTCGCCGTTCTTGACTTAGGTATTTCTGAATTGATTCGTTTAATTCTTGAATAACTCCTGTAATCTCATGGTATAATGGAGAATAACACAGGAAACTTCTGCAAAGCCCGGAAACGGGTTTTTTCATTTGCTTAAAAAAAGACAGGCATCCGCGCCTGTTTTGGCCTGGGAAGAGCGGAACTCTTTAAGGGAGCCGGAGGAGGAAACAGGATCCGGCCGTGTTCACAGGTATATTGGAAACCTACAGAGGGAAGTTTGATTTTATTTAGACAGGGAGGGAAGGACGAACAGTCCTCTTGAATGGAAAAAAACTGGTATGTAGTCCATACTTATTCAGGTTATGAAAACAAAGTAAAAGCCAACCTGGAAAAACGGGTGGAAACAATGGCGATGCAAGATAAGATCTTCCGCGTGATTGTGCCTGAAGAAGAAGAAACAGATATTAAGAACGGCAAGAAAAAAGTGGTGAAGCGAAAGGTATTCCCAGGGTATGTGCTTGTCGAGATCGTCATGACGGACGATTCCTGGTATGTTGTCCGGAATACACCGGGCGTTACAGGATTTGTCGGTTCGGCAGGTTCGGGCTCAAAGCCTACGCCATTGCTTCCTGAAGAAGTAAATGTTATCCTTAAGCGCATGGGCGTGGATGAAAAGCGTGTGGACATCGACTTTGAAATTGGCGAAACCGTCAAGGTGAACGAAGGTCCTTTTGCGAACTTCACGGGCTCCATCGAAGAGATCGATAAAGACAAAGCGAAGATCAAAGTTCTGGTTAATATGTTCGGCCGGGAAACACCGGTTGAGCTCGATTTTACACAAATTGAAAAATTATAGCCTGAAAAACTTGAAATCCGCTTTTAAAAATGTTACTATTTCATAGGTCAGTATGTCTCGGACAACGAGGCTGGACAAATTGATTATGTTCTTTATTTTTAATATAAAGACTACAAGTTGAGTGGGAGGGAAATTCCCTATTACCACATCACGGACTTTAAGGAGGTGTGTCTCGTGGCTAAAAAAGTTATCAAGGTAGTGAAATTGCAAATCCCTGCTGGTAAAGCAAATCCAGCGCCGCCAGTTGGTCCTGCATTGGGTCAAGCCGGTGTTAACATCATGGGATTCTGTAAAGAGTTTAATGCTCGTACAGCTGAACAGGCTGGACTGATCATCCCTGTTGAAATCTCGGTTTTTGAAGACCGTTCATTTACATTTATTACGAAAACTCCTCCTGCTGCCGTTCTTCTTAAGAAAGCGGCTGGAATCGAGTCTGGTTCTGGTGAACCAAACCGTAATAAAGTAGCAACAGTTAAGCGTGATAAAGTACGCGAGATTGCTGAGACTAAAATGCCTGACTTAAATGCTGCTAGCGTTGAATCCGCTATGCGCATGGTAGAAGGTACTGCACGCAGCATGGGTATCGTCATCGAAGACTGATCCATGCTCGAAGATTAGGTTCTAATGGGGTTGCGGCTGAATTGGATTCACTCGCAACCTTTGTTCTGTAAAGCCCGGGCGCCCGGCCTTTTCGAGGGAGGGCGCCCCTGCTTTTGGGACGTGGGAGGTTATTCCGCTAAAACCACAATTCAAGGAGGAAATAATAATGGCTAAAAAAGGTAAGAAGTATTTAGAAGCTGCTAAGCTTGTAGATCGTTCTAAAGCTTACCCAGTCGCTGAAGCGATTGAGCTTGCTAAGAAAACAAACTATGCGAAATTCGATGCAACTGTTGAAGTGGCTTTCCGTCTTGGGGTTGACCCTAAGAAAGCTGACCAGCAAATCCGCGGAGCAGTCGTGCTTCCAAACGGAACTGGTAAAACTCAGCGTGTATTAGTATTCGCTAAAGGTGAAAAAGCGAAGGAAGCTGAAGCTGCCGGAGCTGACTACGTAGGCGATTCCGAGTACATCAACAAAATCAGCCAAGGCTGGTTCGAATTTGATGTAATCGTTGCTACTCCAGACATGATGGGTGAAGTTGGTAAGCTTGGACGTACATTAGGTCCTAAAGGCTTAATGCCAAACCCTAAAACTGGAACAGTTACTTTTGATGTAGAAAAAGCAGTAAACGAAATCAAAGCTGGTAAAGTTGAGTACCGTCTGGACAAAGCTGGAATCATCCACGTTCCAATCGGAAAAACTTCATTCGAAGATGGGAAGCTTGCTGAAAACTTCAACACTATCTACGATACTATGCTGAAGGTTAAGCCTGCTGCAGCAAAAGGAACTTACGTAAAATCTGTAACTGTAACAACAACTATGGGCCCTGGCGTCAAAGTTGATCCTTCTACAGCTGCAGTAAAATAATACCAATTGACAACAGCTTGTTTATTTCATATAATCTAAACTGTTGTGAAAATAAAATAACATTTGTACCGTAGACAGCAGGTGCGACAGCTTAATTTCCTGCCGAGGTCATACGATAGATTTTCTTTTGAACGGCTATTGTATACTTCCTCCATGTCTGCAAGATGTGGAGGTTTTTCTTTGGACGGTATAAATGAAAAAATCTACAGGAGGTGTAAGGATGAGCAGCGCTATTGAACAAAAGAAATTGATCGTTGATGAGATTGCTGATAAATTCAAAGCAAGCAAATCAACGATTGTAGTTGACTACCGCGGACTGACTGTTGCAGAAGTAACTGAACTTCGTAAGCAGCTTCGTGAAGCGGGAATCGAGTTCAAGGTTTACAAAAACAGCATGGCTCGCCGTGCTGCAGATGCTACTGAGCTTTCTGGCTTGAACGAAGCACTGACAGGTCCAAATGCGATTGCATTCAGTAATGATGATGTAGTTGCACCTGCGAAAATCCTAAACGATTTCGCTAAAAAACATGAGGCTCTTGAAATCAAGGCTGGTGTAATCGAAGGCAACATCGCTTCTGTTGATGAAGTTAAAGCACTTGCTGAACTTCCATCACGCGAAGGCTTGCTGTCTATGCTACTCAGCGTACTTCAAGCACCTATCCGCAATCTTGCTCTTGCTGCAAAAGCTGTTGCAGACCAAAAAGAAGAACAAGGCGCGTAAGCTAGTCTTTTCATAAAAAATTCAAACCAATCATAAGGAGGAAATTTTATCATGACTAAAGAACAAATCATTGAAGCAGTCAAAAGCATGACTGTTCTAGAACTTAACGACCTAGTAAAAGCAATCGAAGAAGAGTTTGGCGTAACTGCTGCAGCTCCTGTAGCTGTAATGGGTGGCGCTGCTGGCGGAGATGCTGCAGCTGAGAAAACTGAATTTGACGTTGTTCTTGCATCTGCAGGCGACCAAAAAATCAAAGTTATCAAAGTTGTTCGTGAAATCACAGGTCTTGGTCTTAAAGAAGCGAAAGAACTTGTTGACAACACTCCTAAGCCTGTTAAAGAAGGCGCTTCTAAAGAAGAAGCTGAAGAAATCAAAGCTAAGCTTGAAGAAGTTGGAGCTGGCGTTGAAGTTAAGTAATGCCAACTTTGAAAAGCCCGCTGCCCAGCGGGCTTTTTGCTTTTTTATTTTGTATGATTTATAATTCGTCCGAACAGGATGCATGATCCTCAATGTGTTTCCTCAGGTTGGAGGTGATTCTATGACCGAACATTATTATTCCCGCATGTCAAAAACTGAAAGTGATCCTGCTTATTGGAATTTTCCGCTAAGAGGGCATTCTTTCCGTTTTAAAACCGATAACGGTGTATTCTCAAAGAAAGAAGTGGATTTTGGATCAAGGCTTCTTGTTGAAGCGTTCGCATTGCCGGAGCTTGAAGGCAACATCCTGGATGTTGGCTGCGGTTATGGGCCGATTGGCTTGGCCATTGCCAAAAGTTTTCCGGAAAGGACGGTCCACATGGTTGATGTGAATCTCCGGGCGATCGAGCTGGCAAAGGAGAATGCGGCTGGAAATTCAGTCGGCAACGCTGCCATCTATGAAAGTGACCGCTTAACCGGTGTTGGCGGGGGCAAGTTTGCGGCTATCCTGACAAATCCGCCAATCCGTGCCGGAAAGCAGGTTGTCCACGACATTTTTGAACAAAGCTTCGAGCATTTGCTGCCGGGCGGCGAGCTCTGGGTTGTCATCCAGAAAAAGCAGGGTGCCCCTTCAGCAATTGAGAAACTGGACTCGCTTTTTTCAGAGGTGGAAACCATAGAAAAGAAAAAAGGCTACTTTATTTTAAAAGCGAAAAAAAGTTGACTTGACTTTTTCTCTATGATAGTATTGTAAAATGCCAACATAATACTTTCCGATTTATTTGCTATTTTGCAGTCGTTCTGTATAAATTTGGCTATAATGGGAAAGCTAATAAAATAATAGTCGAAATGTGAAAATGTGGTTTTTGAGTTGAAAACCCTTTTTCTTTTTGTCTTATGAAAAGTAAAAGCTGTCTGCGCCCGAGGGGGATTGGCAATGCCGGTTTGTTTAAATGCCGGTTTCTCTTTTGGACAGGGTGCTTGCGCTTTTCGATAAATAACGCTTGATTTGAGGGGTGAATCAGTTGACAGGTCAACTAGTTCAGTATGGACGACACCGCCAACGTAGAAGTTACGCACGAATCAGTGAAGTTTTGGATTTGCCTAATCTAATTGAAATCCAAACCTCTTCTTATCAATGGTTTCTTGATGAGGGTCTTCGTGAAATGTTCCAGGACATTTCGCCAATTGAAGACTTTACTGGTAACTTATCGCTTGAATTTATTGATTACAGCCTTGGCGATCCAAAGTATTCCGTTGAGGAATCGAAAGAACGAGATGTTACATATTCAGCACCTTTGCGTGTTAAAGTGCGTCTTGTAAACAAAGAAACAGGCGAAGTTAAAGACCAGGATGTCTTTATGGGTGACTTCCCGCTTATGACAGAAACAGGTACGTTTGTGATCAATGGAGCAGAACGCGTCATCGTTTCTCAGTTAGTACGTTCACCGAGTGTATACTATAGCGGAAAGCTGGATAAAAACGGGAAAAGAGGCTTCTCTGCTACTGTTATCCCGAACCGCGGCGCCTGGCTTGAATATGAAACAGATGCCAAGGATGTCGTATACGTTAGAATAGATCGTACTCGGAAACTGCCCGTTACGGTTCTTTTGCGTGCACTTGGGTTCGGCTCTGATCAAGAAATCATTGATTTGATCGGAGACAATGAATATATCCGCAATACGCTTGAAAAAGACAACACAGAAAGTACAGATAAAGCCCTTCTGGAAATCTATGAGCGTCTTCGTCCGGGCGAGCCGCCGACTGTAGAAAATGCAAAAAGCCTGCTCGTTTCCAGATTCTTTGATCCAAAGCGCTATGATTTAGCGAATGTTGGACGCTATAAGATCAACAAGAAGCTTCATATTAAAAACAGACTGTTCAACCAGCGCCTTGCTGAGACACTGGTTGATCCAGAAACAGGCGAAATCATCGCAGAGAAAGGGACAATGCTGGACCGCCGCAACCTGGACCGCATCATCCCTAATCTTGAAAACAATATCGGCTTCAGGACAGCAGCTCCTTCAGGCGGAGTGGTGGAGGACGAGGTCCTTCTTCAATCCATCAAGGTCTATGCCCCTAATGAAGACGGAGAGAAAGAGATCAATATCATCGGCAATGCCTATGTTGAGGAAGCGGTCAAGAATATCGCTCCTTCTGATATCATTGCGTCGATTGGCTATTTCTTCAACCTTCTTCACGGAGTCGGCGATACAGATGATATCGACCACCTGGGGAACAGACGTCTACGTTCAGTTGGCGAACTGCTCCAGAACCAGTTCCGAATCGGACTTTCCAGGATGGAACGTGTTGTCCGTGAGAGGATGTCCATCCAGGATACAAATACAATTACACCGCAGCAGCTGATCAACATCAGGCCTGTTATCGCTTCAATCAAAGAGTTCTTTGGAAGCTCACAGCTTTCACAGTTCATGGACCAGACAAACCCGCTTGCCGAGCTGACGCATAAGCGCCGTCTATCTGCATTGGGGCCAGGCGGTCTGACTCGTGAGCGCGCCGGCTTTGAAGTCCGTGACGTTCACTATTCACACTATGGCCGCATGTGTCCGATTGAAACGCCGGAAGGACCGAACATTGGTCTGATCAACTCATTGTCATCCTTTGCAAAGGTTAACCGCTTCGGTTTCATCGAAACGCCATACCGCCGCATCAACCCTGAGACCGGCAGAGTGACAGACCAGATCGATTACCTGACAGCTGATGAAGAAGATAACTATGTTGTTGCACAGGCGAATGCGCGCCTTGGTGATGACGGTACTTTCCTTGACGATGAAGTCGTCGCGCGTTTCCGCGGGGAAAATACGGTTGTGCCGAAAGACCGCGTTGACTATATGGATGTATCGCCTAAGCAGGTAGTGTCAGCCGCGACAGCATGTATTCCTTTCCTTGAAAACGATGACTCCAACCGTGCCCTCATGGGAGCGAACATGCAGCGTCAGGCAGTACCATTGCTGCAGCCTGAAGCACCTCGTGTAGGTACAGGAATGGAGTATGTGTCCGGGAAAGACTCCGGTGCAGCTGTCATCTGTAAGCATGAAGGAATCGTCGAGCATGTTGAAGCACGTGAAGTCTGGGTGCGCCGCATTTCCGAGGTCAATGGCCAGGAAGTCAAAGGCGACCTTGATAAATACAGGATGCTGAAATTCATCCGCTCCAACCAGGGAACATGCTATAACCAGCGCCCGATTGTTGCTGTTGGAAACCGTGTGACAAAAGGTGAAATCCTTGCCGACGGACCTTCCATGGAGCTTGGCGAGCTTGCGCTTGGCCGCAACGTGCTTGTTGCCTTCATGACTTGGGACGGCTATAACTATGAGGATGCGATCATTATGAGCGAACGCCTTGTAAAAGACGACGTTTATACTTCCATCCACATTGAAGAATATGAATCAGAATCAAGAGATACCAAGCTTGGGCCTGAAGAAATCACCCGTGACATCCCGAATGTCGGTGAAGATGCACTCCGCAATCTTGATGAGCGCGGAATCATCCGTACGGGTGCTGAAGTAAAGGATGGCGACCTGCTTGTCGGTAAGGTTACTCCTAAGGGTGTAACAGAGCTGACTGCCGAAGAGCGCCTTCTGCATGCCATCTTTGGCGAGAAAGCCCGTGAAGTGCGTGATACTTCCCTTCGTGTTCCTCACGGAGGAGGCGGAATCGTGCTTGATGTCAAAGTCTTCAACCGTGAAGACGGAGATGAGCTGCCGCCAGGCGTGAACCAGCTTGTACGTGTATATATCGTTCAGAAGCGTAAGATCTCCGAGGGAGATAAAATGGCGGGACGCCACGGAAATAAAGGGGTAATCTCCCGGATTCTTCCGGAAGAAGATATGCCTTACCTTCCAGATGGCACACCTGTCGACATCATGTTGAACCCGTTGGGGGTTCCTTCCCGTATGAACATCGGGCAGGTGCTTGAACTCCACCTCGGCATGGCTGCGAGAGCGCTGGGCATCCATGTCGCTTCACCGGTATTCGATGGAGCGCGCGAGGAAGATGTCTGGTCAACAATCGAAGAAGCCGGCATGGCCCGTGATGCAAAGACAGTCCTGTACGACGGCCGTTCGGGAGAACCGTTCGACAACCGCGTATCTGTCGGCGTCATGTACATGATCAAACTGGCCCACATGGTTGATGATAAGCTCCATGCCCGCTCAACAGGCCCTTACTCACTTGTTACGCAGCAGCCTCTTGGCGGTAAAGCCCAGTTCGGCGGACAGCGTTTCGGGGAGATGGAGGTCTGGGCGCTTGAAGCTTATGGTGCCGCCTATACATTGCAGGAAATCCTGACAGTTAAGTCAGATGACGTTGTCGGACGTGTGAAAACGTACGAAGCGATCGTCAAAGGCGAGAATGTACCTGAGCCTGGGGTGCCGGAATCCTTCCGCGTATTGATGAAAGAGCTTCAGAGCTTGGGTATGGATGTTAAGATCCTGTCAGGTGATGAGAAGGAAATTGAAATGCGCGATCTTGAGGACGATGATGATGTGCAGCAGGCTGAATCGCTGACCATCGCACCGGACACAGAGGAAGCAAACACTGAAAAAGTAGCTAGCAAAGAATAAATAGCATAACTATATAAATTTGACTGCCGCTCCGCCTTAACGGGCGGAGGGCGGCATATTATTGCCGGATTAGCAATAAGGGTATAACCCGAGATTGAAAGGGAGGTAGGCCCCTTGCTGGATGTAAACAATTTTGAGTATATGAAGATCGGTCTTGCTTCACCAGATAAGATCCGTTCCTGGTCTTTTGGTGAAGTCAAAAAACCTGAAACAATCAACTATCGTACATTAAAGCCTGAAAAAGACGGCTTATTCTGCGAGCGTATTTTCGGACCTCAGAAAGACTGGGAATGCCATTGCGGAAAATACAAAAGGGTGCGCTATAAAGGCGTAGTCTGTGACCGATGCGGAGTGGAAGTGACCCGCGCCAAGGTCCGCCGTGAAAGAATGGGCCATATCGAACTAGCTGCTCCTGTATCGCATATCTGGTATTTCAAGGGAATCCCGAGCCGCATGGGCCTTGTTCTGGATATGTCACCGCGTGCGCTTGAAGAAGTCATCTACTTTGCTTCATATGTAGTAACTGATTCCGGCGATACAGCATTAGAGAAAAAACAGCTTCTGTCTGAGAAGGAATACCGCGCTTACCGTGAAAAGTACGGCAATAAGTTCCAGGCATCCATGGGTGCAGAATCCATCAAGAAGCTGCTTTCCGATATCGACCTGAACAAAGAAGTAGACGCGCTTAAAGAAGAACTAACAACTGCCCAGGGCCAGCGCCGCACACGCGCTATCAAGCGCCTTGAGGTACTTGAAGCCTTCCGTGGATCAGGAAATGAGCCATCATGGATGATCCTGGATGTACTTCCTGTCATTCCGCCTGAGCTCCGTCCGATGGTCCAGCTTGATGGAGGAAGATTCGCGACTTCTGACCTGAATGATCTGTACCGCCGTGTCATCAACCGGAACAACCGCCTGAAGCGCTTGCTGGACCTCGGTGCTCCAAGCATCATCGTCCAGAACGAAAAGCGTATGCTTCAGGAAGCCGTAGACGCCTTGATTGACAACGGCCGCCGCGGACGTCCTGTAACAGGTCCCGGGAACAGGCCGCTTAAATCTCTTTCACACATGCTGAAAGGGAAGCAGGGGCGTTTCCGTCAGAACCTGCTCGGAAAGCGTGTTGACTACTCCGGACGTTCTGTTATCGTAGTAGGTCCTAACCTGAAAATGTACCAGTGCGGTCTGCCTAAGGAAATGGCGCTTGAGCTGTTCAAGCCTTTCGTCATGAAGGAATTGGTGGAAAAAGGACTGGCTCACAATATCAAATCCGCAAAACGCAAGATCGAAAGGGTCCAGCCTGAAGTCTGGGATGTGCTTGAAGAGGTAATCAAAGAGCATCCAGTTCTGCTGAACCGTGCACCGACCCTTCACAGGCTCGGAATCCAGGCCTTTGAACCAACATTGGTTGAAGGACGCGCGATCCGTCTCCATCCGCTTGTATGTACAGCATACAACGCCGACTTTGACGGTGACCAAATGGCGGTCCACGTACCGCTTTCATCTGAAGCTCAGGCAGAAGCACGCCTTCTTATGCTTGCAGCCCAGAACATCCTGAACCCTAAGGATGGAAAACCTGTTGTTACACCTTCCCAGGATATGGTGCTTGGTAACTATTACCTGACTATGGAAAGAGAAGGTGCAGTGGGCGAAGGAATGATTTTCAATGATACAAGCGAAGCATTGCTTGCTTATCAGAATGGCTATGTCCACCTTCATACCCGCGTAGCAGTTAATGCAGGTACACTGAACAATGAAACGTTCACTGAAGAACAAAGGAAAAAGCTTCTTATCACGACTGTCGGAAAGCTCGTCTTCAACGAAATCCTGCCGACATCATTCCCATACATCAACGAGCCGACAAAGACGAATCTTGAAGAAGAAACGCCTGCCCGCTACTTTGTAGAACGGGGTACTGATGTAAAAGAAGCTATTAAAAATATGCCGCTTGTTGATCCTTTCAAGAAGAAAATTCTTGGAAACATCATTGCGGAAGTCTTCAAGCGCTTTAAGATAACTGAAACATCCAAAATGCTTGACCGCATGAAGGATCTCGGGTTCAGACATTCCACTAAAGCCGGCATCACTGTCGGTGTGGCGGATATCGTCGTTCTTAAAGAAAAGCAGGAAATCATTTCTGAAGCACAAGGTAAGGTTGATAATGTCCTTAAACAGTTCAGGCGGGGTCTCATCACTGAGGATGAGCGCTATGACCGTGTCATCTCCATCTGGAGTGCTGCGAAGGATACTATCCAGGCCAAGCTGATGAAGTCCCTGGATAAATCCAACCCGATCTTTATGATGAGTGACTCCGGTGCCCGTGGTAACGCATCTAACTTTACACAGTTAGCCGGTATGCGCGGACTCATGGCCAACCCGGCCGGCCGGATCATCGAACTTCCGATCAAGTCCAGCTTCCGTGAAGGACTGACAGTACTTGAGTACTTCATCTCAACACACGGAGCGCGTAAAGGTTTGGCCGATACAGCACTTAAGACAGCTGACTCCGGCTACCTGACCCGCCGTCTCGTTGACGTTGCACAGGATGTCATCGTCCGTGATGACGATTGCGGAACAGACAGAGGCCTGCAGATCAGCGCCCTGAAGGATGGCACAGAAGTTATCGAAGCGCTGGATGAGCGCCTGATTGGCCGCTATGCGCGCAGAGATATCAAACATCCTGAAACAAACGCAGTAATCGTAAAAGAAAATGATCTTATTACAGAAGATCTGTCTGTTGAAATCGTAGAAGCAGGCATTGAGACTGTCTGGATCCGTTCTGCCTTTACCTGTAACACACGCCATGGCGTATGTAAGAAATGCTACGGGCGCAACCTGGCAACAGGCCAGGAAGTTGAAGTGGGCGAAGCTGTCGGAATCATCGCAGCCCAGTCCATCGGTGAGCCTGGTACACAGCTTACAATGCGTACTTTCCATACAGGAGGCGTAGCAGGAGACGATATTACACAAGGTCTTCCGCGTATCCAGGAAATTTTCGAAGCGCGTAACCCTAAAGGGCAGGCTGTCATTTCAGAGCTTGAAGGTGTTGTCGTCGGCATCAATGAAGGCCGTGACCGCCAGCATGAAATCGTGGTGCAGGGCGAGGTTGAATCCCGCACATACACAGCTCCGTACACAGCACGCCTGAAAGTGGCTGTTGATGACAGGGTAGACCGCGGACAGGAATTGACCGAAGGTTCTATCGATCCTAAAGAATTGATCAAAGTAAGAGATGTAAATGCTGTCCAAGAGTATCTGCTTCGCGAAGTGCAGAAGGTATACCGCATGCAGGGTGTTGAAATCGGCGATAAGCACATAGAGGTAATGGTCCGCCAGATGCTTCGCAAGGTGCGCGTCATCGATGCAGGGGAAACAGAAGTGCTGCCTGGCTCACTTCTTGATATCCACCAGTTCACAGACGCCAACGAAAAGGCTCTGTTAAATGGCAAAATGCCTGCGACTGGCCGTCCTGTACTGCTTGGTATTACAAAAGCTTCACTTGAAACGGATTCCTTCCTGTCAGCTGCTTCCTTCCAGGAAACAACGAGGGTACTTACAGATGCTGCTATTAAAGGCAAGCGTGATGAATTGCTCGGTCTTAAAGAGAATGTCATCATCGGTAAGCTGGTCCCTGCCGGAACTGGAATGCAGCGCTATCGCAGAGCTGAACCATTCACTGCGGAAGAAGCATCCGAAGAAACAGTTACAGTGGAATAATAGAAATGCGGTGCCTGCCGAAAAGGGGGCACCGCATTTTATAGTAATTGCTAAGCAGTTGGACGCACAGGTTCATAGATAGACTGAATGGAATTATGCATGATTCTAAAAAAATATTTGCCGTGATGTTGACAATATTCTTGTGCGATGGTACTATAGCAAAGGTGCTCCTATTTACCGGATACTTTGGAGGATATATCATGTCTTATGATAAAGTATTGCAGGCAAGAAATATTATAGTAGGAACAAAGCAAACAGTAAAAGCTCTGAAATCAGGAACAATCAGCGAAGTGCTGATCGCTGAGGATGCAGACCATAGGGCTGTTGAAAAAGTGATTAAAGCAGCGCTTGAATATAAAGTTCCGGTCACCCGGGCCGGCTCGATGAAATCATTGGGAAAGGCCTGCGGAATCGACGTAGGTGCGGCAGCTGTTGCAATATCTATTTAAAAACTGTTTTTGTAGATGAAGATCTGCAAGGACTTTGTTTTTGCAACAAAATGAACCACCTGGATGTGTGGGCTTACACAAAAGACGAAGGGAGGAAAAATCATGCCTACAATTAACCAATTAGTGCGCAAGCCTCGTAAGACAAAAGAGGAAAAGTCAAAATCACCTGCGCTTAACAAAGGTTACAACAGCTTCAAAAAAGCACAAACTAACGTATCATCTCCACAGAAACGCGGTGTATGTACTCGTGTTGGTACAATGACTCCGAAGAAACCAAACTCAGCGTTGCGTAAATATGCTCGTGTACGCTTGACTAACGGAATCGAGGTTACTGCCTACATTCCTGGTATCGGACACAACCTTCAAGAGCACAGCGTAGTATTAATCCGCGGCGGACGTGTAAAGGACTTACCAGGGGTACGTTACCACATCGTGCGCGGCGCGCTTGACACTGCCGGTGTTAACAACCGTATGCAAGGCCGTTCAAAATACGGTACTAAGCGTCCTAAAGCAGCTAAAAAATAATGACAGACCAAAAATAATATTCAGTTTTATCGAAAGGAGGAAATTACATGCCACGTAAAGGTCCTGTAGCAAAAAGAGACGTATTACCAGATCCGATTTACAATTCAAAGCTAGTTAGCCGTCTTATCAACAAAATGATGGTTGATGGCAAGAGAGGTAAATCTCAAGCTATTCTTTATTCAGCATTTGATATCATCAGCGAGCGCAGCGGAAAAGAGCCAATGGAAGTGTTCGATCAAGCACTTAAGAACATCATGCCGGTTCTTGAAGTAAGAGCGCGCCGTGTAGGTGGTGCGAACTATCAAGTACCAGTTGAGGTGCGCCCAGACCGCCGTACGACTCTTGGTCTTCGCTGGTTGGTTAACTATTCTCGTCTTCGCGGTGAGAAAACAATGGAAGAGCGTTTAGCTAACGAAATCCTTGACGCTGCCAACAACACAGGTTCATCTGTGAAGAAGCGTGAAGATACTCATAAAATGGCTGAAGCTAACAAAGCATTCGCTCACTACCGCTGGTAGGATCGAACCCACAAACAAACTATTACATTTACTAGGAAGGAGAAAGACCCAATGGCAAGAGAGTTCTCCTTGGATAATACTCGTAATATCGGCATCATGGCCCACATCGATGCCGGTAAAACAACTACGACTGAGCGCGTACTTTACTACACTGGCCGTATCCACAAAATCGGTGAAACACACGAAGGTGCTTCACAGATGGACTGGATGGAACAGGAACAGGAACGCGGTATCACAATCACTTCTGCAGCAACAACTGCACAGTGGAAGGGCCACCGTGTAAACATCATCGATACACCAGGACACGTAGACTTCACAGTTGAAGTTGAACGTTCACTTCGTGTACTTGATGGTGCAGTAGCAGTCCTTGATGCACAATCAGGGGTTGAGCCTCAAACTGAAACAGTTTGGCGCCAGGCTACTACTTACGGTGTACCACGTGTGGTATTCGTAAATAAAATGGATAAGCTGGGTGCAGACTTCCTATACTCACTCGGTACACTCCATGATCGTCTGCAAGCCAATGCAGCAGCTATCCAGCTGCCAATCGGTGCTGAAGACCAGTTCGAAGGAATCATCGACCTGATCGAGATGAAAGCGACTTTCTACGGCAACGACCTTGGAACAGACATCGAAGACCGTGAAATCCCGGAAGAATACAAGGCGCAAGCTGAAGAATACCGTGAAAAGCTGATTGAAGCGGTAGCTGAGCTTGATGAAGAATTAATGGAGAAATACCTTGGCGGTGAAGAAATCACTAACGAAGAGCTGAAAGCAGCTATTCGTAAAGGTACTGTAAACGTTGAATTCTACCCTGTAATCTGTGGATCAGCGTTCAAAAACAAAGGTGTTCAGAAAATGCTTGATGCAGTAATCGACTACCTTCCGTCTCCACTGGACGTACCTGCAATCAAAGGTACTCTTCCGGATTCTGAAGAAGAAGTTACTCGTCCTTCAAGTGACGAAGAGCCATTCTCAGCTCTTGCATTTAAAGTTATGACTGACCCTTATGTCGGTAAGCTTACATTCTTCCGTGTATACTCTGGTACGCTGAGCTCAGGTTCATATGTACAGAACTCTACTAAAGGAAAGCGTGAACGTGTAGGACGTATCCTGCAGATGCACGCCAACTCCCGTGAAGAGATCTCTCAAGTATACGCAGGGGATATTGCTGCTGCCGTAGGTCTTAAGGACACTACAACTGGTGACACTCTGTGTGATGAGAAGAACCTTGTAATCCTTGAGTCCATGGAATTCCCTGAGCCGGTTATCCAATTGTCCATCGAGCCTAAGTCAAAGGCTGACCAGGACAAAATGACAACTGCTCTTCAAAAGCTTCAAGAAGAAGATCCTACATTCCGTGCGCATACTGACCAGGAAACTGGACAGGTTATCATCGCGGGTATGGGTGAACTTCACCTTGATATCCTTGTTGACCGAATGAAACGTGAATTTAAAGTGGAAGCAAACGTTGGTGCGCCCCAGGTTGCATACCGTGAAACTTTCCGCGCTTCAGCTAAGGTTGAAGGTAAATTCGCACGCCAATCTGGTGGACGCGGACAATTCGGACACGTTTGGATTGAATTCTCTCCAAACGAAGAAGGAAAAGGCTTTGAATTTGAAAACGGCATCGTCGGCGGTGTTGTTCCTCGTGAATACATCCCGGCTGTCCAAGCTGGACTGGAAGATTCCCTTGACAGAGGTGTTCTTGCTGGATATCCGCTAGTTGATATTAAAGCAAGACTGTTCGATGGATCTTACCATGATGTCGATTCATCAGAAATGGCGTTCAAAATTGCCGCTTCAATGGCACTGAAAAACGCAGCTTCAAAATGTAGCCCTGTTATCCTTGAGCCAGTCATGAGGATAGAAGTTATCATTCCAGAAGAATACCTGGGAGATATCATGGGTAACGTCACTTCCCGTCGTGGACGTGTAGAAGGTATGGATGCCCGCGGCAACGCTCAAGTTGTCCGTGCAATGGTTCCGCTGTCTGAAATGTTCGGATATGCAACTTCCCTGCGTTCAAGCACACAAGGCCGTGGAGTATTCTCCATGCACTTTGACCACTATGAAGAAGTACCGAAGTCAATTTCTGAAGAAATCATCAAGAAAAATAAAGGTGAATAATTGATTTTACCTTTATAATCAAGTATAACTACTATTGTAGAACCAAGCTGCTGATCGGCTTGCCTGTCAGCAGCTCTAAAAATACTTAACTTTTTAAAATTAAAGGAGGATTTTCCTAATGGGTAAAGCTAAATTCGACCGTTCAAAACCCCACGTTAATATTGGTACAATTGGTCACGTTGACCACGGAAAAACAACTCTAACTGCTGCTATCACTACAGTTCTTGCTAAGACTGGTGGAGCTGAAGCACGCGCTTACGACCAAATCGATGGTGCTCCAGAAGAAAGAGAGCGTGGTATCACAATCTCTACTGCGCACGTTGAGTACGAAACTGCTAACCGTCACTATGCACACGTTGACTGCCCAGGACACGCTGACTATGTTAAAAACATGATCACTGGTGCTGCTCAAATGGACGGCGGTATCCTAGTAGTATCTGCTTCTGACGGCCCAATGCCACAAACTCGTGAGCACATCCTTCTTTCTCGTCAAGTAGGTGTACCTTACCTTGTTGTATTCATGAACAAGTGTGACATGGTTGACGATGAAGAGCTTCTTGAACTAGTTGAAATGGAAATCCGTGACCTTCTTTCTGAGTATGAGTTCCCTGGTGATGACATTCCTGTAATCAAAGGTTCTGCTCTTAAAGCTCTTGAAGGCGACGCTGCTTGGGAAGAGAAAATCAACGAGCTTATGGCTGCAGTTGACGAGTACATCCCAACTCCAACACGTGACACTGACAAGCCATTCATGATGCCTGTTGAGGATGTATTCTCAATCACTGGCCGTGGTACTGTTGCTACAGGACGTGTTGAGCGTGGACAAGTTAAAGTCGGTGACGTAATCGAAATCATCGGTCTTACTGAAGAGCCAAAATCAACAACTGTAACAGGTGTTGAAATGTTCCGTAAGCTTCTTGACTTCGCAGAAGCTGGTGACAACATCGGTGCCCTTCTTCGTGGTGTAGCACGTGAAGACATCCAGCGTGGTCAAGTTTTGGCTAAGCCAGGCTCAATCACTCCACACGTAAAGTTCAAAGCTGAAGTTTACGTTCTATCTAAAGAAGAAGGTGGACGTCACACTCCATTCTTCACTAACTACCGCCCTCAGTTCTACTTCCGTACAACTGACGTAACTGGAATCTGCAACCTTCCTGAAGGTGTAGAAATGGTTATGCCTGGCGACAACATCGAAATGACTGTTGAGCTTATCGCTCCAATCGCTATCGAAGAAGGTACTAAGTTCTCTATCCGTGAGGGTGGACGTACTGTAGGCGCTGGCGTTGTTGCTACAATCACTGAGTAATCTTTGATTGATATACAAAGAAGCAGATGGATCTAATCCATCTGCTTCTTTTTTGATTTGGCTTTAAACTATACTATAAGTTTTCTCTGCGTGAACTTTCGCTCTAACTGTAATAAGTGGAGACAAACTCCAACGTAATCTGGGAAGATCCATTTTTTAGCATGAAAATCTGATCGCTGCTTCACAGGATCAAAAATGCTTCCTCCCCAGAATGCTTATAATGATGGTGGCTGCAGCTGTCGACGCAAGACTGCTCCTATACTATAGAAGAAACTCGGTGTGCAGCTTCAGCAGAAGGGAAAACAATGACAGGATAACATGAAATTATACAGTTTTTATAATGTTATTTTATTTTTTCCAAAGAGGCATAGTGAATTGTTAGACTTCTTCCAATCCTCTTGAAAACCTGCGGCATACCCGCTATAATAGTAAAAGTGTGCGAAACATAAAAGAATATAACATTTCATGTTGCAATTCTTAAATGTTTTCTGTATAATAGACAATGTTGGTCTTTGACTGCGATGAAGTGAAAGGTTGCTGACACACCCGGCCGCTTTGCCATGGCGAGTGTGTGGGAAATTTTCACGGAGAATGTCTATATCAATATAGGCGAAAAGGAGGGAAAATAATGGCAAAACAAAAAATTCGTATCCGTTTAAAAGCGTATGATCACAGGATCCTTGATCAGTCTGCTGAAAAGATTGTTGAAACTGCAAAGCGTTCTGGTGCGGCTGTGTCCGGCCCGATCCCATTGCCGACTGAAAAGTCAATTTACACAATCCTGCGTGCGGTCCATAAGTACAAAGATTCACGTGAGCAGTTCGAAATGCGTACGCATAAGCGTCTGATCGACATCATCAACCCAACTCCACAAACAGTTGATTCACTGATGCGCTTAGACCTGCCATCAGGTGTAGATATCGAAATCAAATTATAATGAAATAAATAATTAAATTCTCAGGAGGTGTGACTAATGACCAAAGGAATCTTAGGAAGAAAGATCGGTATGACTCAAGTATTTGCTGAAAATGGCGACCTTATCCCGGTAACTGTTGTAGAAGCTGCAGGAAACGTTGTTCTTCAAGTGAAATCTGTCGACACTGACGGATATGAAGCAATCCAGCTTGGCTTTGAAGATAAGCGCGAAAAGCTTTCCAACAAACCTGAACAAGGACACGTCGCAAAAGCTGATACTGCTCCTAAGCGCTTCGTTCGCGAATTCCGCGGAGTTGACTTAGCAGCATATGAAGTTGGTCAGGAAGTCAAAGTAGATATTTTCGCAGAAGGCGATACTGTTGATGTAACAGGAATCTCTAAAGGTAAAGGTTTCCAAGGCTCTATCAAGCGCCACGGACAATCACGCGGACCTATGTCACACGGTTCTCGCTACCACCGTCGCCCTGGTTCAATGGGACCTGTAGCTCCTAACCGTGTATTCAAAGGCAAAGCATTGCCAGGACGCATGGGCGGAGACCAGATCACTGTTCAAAACCTTGAAATCGTTAAAATTGATGCAGAACGCAACCTGCTTCTGATCAAAGGTAACGTACCTGGAGCGAAAAAAGCTCTTCTAAAAATCAAAACTGCGGTTAAAGCATAATTAATCCAGTCAGAAAGGAGGAAATAGAATGCCTAAAGTAGCATTGTTAAACCAAGCTGGTTCACAAGTTGGAGAAATCGAGCTTAATGAAACCATCTTCGGTATTGAGCCTAACAACCACGTACTATTCGAAGCTGTTGTAATGCAAAGAGCTTCTTTACGTCAAGGAACTCATAAAACTAAAATTCGTTCTGAAGTAGCCGGCGGCGGACGCAAGCCATGGCGCCAAAAAGGAACTGGACGCGCTCGTCAAGGTTCTATCCGTTCACCACAATGGCGCGGAGGCGGTACAGTATTCGGTCCTACTCCACGCAGCTACAGCTATAAGCTGCCTAAAAAGGTACGCCGTTTAGCAATCAAATCTGCACTATCTTCTAAAGTGGCAGAAGAAAACATTCTAGTATTAGAAAACCTTGCTTTAGAAACTCCTAAAACAAAAGACTTCAAGGGTGTCCTTACAGGTCTGTCTGTTGATAAGAAAGCACTTATCGTAACAGCTGATCTTGATGAGAACGTAGCATTGTCTGCGCGCAATATCCCTGGAGTGACTGTTGTAACTGCAACAGGCGTCAATGTTTTGGATGTTCTAAGCCATGATAAGCTTATCATGACTAAAGCAGCGGTTGAAAAAGTAGAGGAGGTGCTTGCATAATGGATGCACGCGATATCATTAAGCGCCCCGTTATCACTGAACGTTCTACTGACCTGATGGCTGACAAGAAGTATACTTTTGAAGTTGATGTTAGAGCTAACAAAACTCAAGTTAAAGATTCTATCGAAGAAATCTTTGGCGTAAAAGTTGAGAAAGTAAACATCATGAACTACAAAGGCAAGTTCAAGCGCATGGGTAAATTCGGCGGCTATACGAACAAACGCCGTAAAGCTATCGTTAAACTAACTGCAGACAGCAAAGAAATCGAATTCTTTGAAGTCTAATAACCATAACTAGAAGAGGAGGGAAACGAAATGGCGATTAAAAAGTATAAACCTACCTCCAACGGTCGTCGCGGCATGACTACTTCTGACTTTGCTGAGATCACTACAGACAAGCCGGAAAAGTCACTCTTAGCTCCTTTAAAGCGTAAAGGCGGCCGTAACAACCAAGGTAAGTTAACAGTTCGTCACCAAGGCGGCGGACACAAACGTCAATATCGTATCATCGATTTCAAACGTGATAAAGATGGCATTCCAGGACGCGTTGCTACGATCGAATATGATCCAAACCGTTCAGCCAACATCGCACTAATCAACTACGTGGATGGAGAAAAGCGTTACATCCTTGCACCTAAGAACCTTTCAGTGGGCACTGAAGTAATGTCTGGACCTGAAGCTGACATCAAAGTGGGTAACGCACTTCCACTTGCAAACATTCCAGTGGGTACTGTTATCCACAACATCGAACTGAAACCTGGCAAAGGCGGACAGCTTGTACGTTCAGCAGGTACTTCTGCTCAAGTATTGGGTAAAGAAGGCAAATATGTTCTGGTTCGTTTAAACTCTGGTGAAGTTCGCATGATCCTTGCTACTTGCCGCGCTACAGTAGGCCAAGTGGGCAACGAGCAGCACGAACTGATCAACATCGGTAAAGCCGGTCGTTCACGCTGGTTAGGCAAGCGCCCAACTGTCCGTGGTTCTGTAATGAACCCGAATGATCACCCGCACGGTGGTGGTGAAGGTCGCGCTCCTATCGGACGTAAATCACCAATGTCACCTTGGGGCAAACCAACTCTTGGTGCCAAAACACGTAAGAAGAAGAGCAAATCCGACAAGTTTATCGTACGTCGTCGTAAAAAATAACGGGATTGAGCTACGGTTCCACAAGAGAACCGTAGAACGATCACGAAGGGAGGTTCAATCATGGGTCGCAGCTTAAAAAAAGGACCTTTTGTTGATGAGCATTTAATGACAAAGATCGAAAAGTTAAATGAAAACGAAGGCAAGCAAGTGGTAAAGACTTGGTCACGCCGTTCTACGATCTTCCCGCAATTCATTGGTCACACTATCGCAGTTTATGATGGTCGTAAACATGTACCTGTATATGTGACAGAAGACATGGTAGGGCACAAGCTTGGAGAATTCGCTCCATCTCGTACTTACAAAGGCCATGGCAATGATGACAAGAAAACAAGACGTTAATGAGAGGAGGGCATCCTGATGCAAGCTAAAGCTGTTGCAAGAACAGTTCGTATTGCTCCTCGTAAAGCTCGTTTAGTCGTAGATTTAATTCGAGGTAAGCAAGTAGGTGAAGCGGTGGCTATCTTAAACCATACGCCAAAAGCAGCTTCTCCTGTCGTTGAAAAATTATTGAAATCCGCATTGGCAAATGCTGAGCATAACTACGAAATGGACGTAAACAATTTAGTAGTATCTCAAGTATTCGTTGACGAGGGACCAACTTTGAAGCGTTTCCGTCCGCGTGCTATGGGCCGTGCAAGTGCAATCAACAAACGTACTAGTCATATTACTATCGTTTTATCAGAAAAGAAGGAGGGATAATCAGTGGGTCAAAAAGTAAATCCAGTCGGTTTGCGAATCGGTGTCATCCGTGATTGGGAGTCAAAATGGTTCGCAGGCAAAGACTATGCTGAACTTTTACACGAAGACCTTAAAGTGCGTGAGTACATTACGAAGCGTTTAAGCGATGCATCACTTTCTAAAGTTGAGATCGAGCGTGCAGCTAACCGTTTAAACATCACTATCCACACTGCTAAGCCTGGTATGGTTATCGGTAAAGGCGGTTCTGAAGTTGAAGCTCTTCGTAAAGCTCTTAACTCACTTACTGGCAAACGTGTTCACATCAACATTCTTGAAATCAAAAAAGCAGACATCGACGCGAAATTAGTTGCGGAAAACATTGCTCGTCAATTGGAAAACCGTGTATCTTTCCGTCGTGCTCAAAAGCAAGTTATCCAACGTGCAATGCGCGCTGGCGCTAAAGGTATCAAAACAATGGTATCTGGCCGTCTTGGCGGTGCTGATATCGCTCGTTCTGAATCTTACAGCGAAGGTACTGTTCCACTTCATACACTTCGTGCTGATATCGACTATGCTACTGCAGAAGCAGATACAACATACGGTAAATTAGGCGTTAAAGTATGGATCTATCGTGGAGAGGTGCTTCCTACAAAGAAGAAAACTGAGGAAGGAGGCAAATAATATGTTATTGCCAAAACGCGTTAAGTATCGCCGTGTACACCGCGGAAAAATGCGTGGACAATCAAAAGGCGGTACTGAAGTGAACTTCGGTGAATTTGGCCTTCAAGCTCTTGAGGCTTCTTGGATCACTAACCGTCAGATTGAATCTGCCCGTATCGCGATGACTCGTTACATGAAACGTGGCGGTAAAGTATGGATCAACATCTTCCCTCACAAGCCTTACACTGCAAAGCCTCTAGAAGTCCGAATGGGTTCTGGTAAAGGTGCTCCTGAAGGATGGGTAGCAGTAGTTAAGCCAGGGAAAATCATGTTTGAAATCGCCGGCGTATCTGAAGAGGTAGCTCGTGAAGCATTACGTCTTGCATCACACAAACTTCCTGTAAAGTGCAAGTTTGTAAAACGAGAAGAAATTGGTGGTGAATCAAATGAAAGCTAATGAAATTCGTGACCTTACCACTGCTGAAATAGAACAAAAAGTAAAATCTTTAAAAGAAGAGCTATTCAACCTGCGCTTTCAATTGGCGACTGGACAACTTGAAAATACAGCTCGCATTCGTGAAGTACGCAAAGCGATTGCTCGCATGAAAACTGTAATTCGTGAGAGAGAGATCGGCGTTAACAATCGATAATTGATAGGAGGTTCGCACAATGAGTGAACGTAACCAACGCAAGGTTTACACTGGACGCGTTGTTTCCGACAAGATGGACAAAACAGTCACAGTTCTTGTTGAAACATACAAAAAGCATACGCTCTATGGTAAGCGCGTTAAGTACTCTAAAAAGTTTAAAGCTCATGACGAGCAAAACGAAGCAAAAATTGGCGATGTGGTTCGTATTATGGAAACTCGTCCACTTTCTGCGACTAAACGCTTCCGTCTTGTAGAAGTAGTAGAAAAAGCAGTTATAATCTAATGGTTCGGAATAAGCTTCATCCCGAAGGGAGGTTACACGCATGATTCAACAAGAATCACGTTTGAAAGTTGCTGACAACTCAGGTGCTCGTGAAGTACTGACAATTAAAGTCCTTGGTGGCTCTGGCCGCAAAACAGCTAATATCGGTGATGTTATCGTTTGTACTGTAAAACAAGCAACACCAGGTGGCGTTGTTAAAAAAGGTGACGTCGTTAAAGCAGTTATCGTTAGAACTAAGCGCGGTGTCCGCCGTGATGACGGTACTTACATCCGTTTTGATGAAAACGCATGTGTAATTATCCGTGACGATAAGGGTCCACGCGGAACACGTATCTTTGGCCCAGTTGCACGTGAATTGCGCGACAGCAACTTTATGAAAATTGTATCACTAGCTCCAGAAGTACTATAATTCAAACAAATTGCCTTTAAGGAGGTGCGACAGATGCATGTAAAAAAAGGTGACAAAGTCATGGTCATTTCTGGTAAGGATAAAGGCAAATCAGGTGTGATCCTTGCTGCTTTCCCAAAACAAAGCCGTGTGCTTGTTGAAGGTGTGAACGTAGTAAAGAAGCACTCTAAGCCATCCCAAGTGAATCCGCAAGGCGGAATCATCAGCCAAGAAGCACCTATTCATGTATCAAACGTGATGCCAATCGACCCTAAGTCAGGTAACCCGACACGTGTTGGTTACAAAGAGGTTGATGGCAAGAAAGTTCGCGTTGCGAAAAAATCCGGTGAAGTTCTAGATAAATAAGTAACTGAAGAAGGGAGGTACAAGAATGAACCGCCTAAAAGAGAAGTTTTCAAATGAAATTACACCTGCTCTAATGAGCAAGTTTAACTACGAATCAATCATGCAAGTACCAAAGCTTGAAAAAATCGTTATCAACATGGGTGTCGGTGATGCTGTTGCAAACGCAAAGTCACTTGACAATGCTGTTGAAGAGCTTGCGGTTATCAGCGGCCAAAAGCCTGTTGTAACCCGTGCTAAAAAATCAATCGCTGGGTTCCGTCTTCGTGAAGGCATGCCTATCGGTGCGAAAGTTACTCTGCGCGGAGAGCGCATGTACGAGTTTTTTGATAAATTAGTATCTGTATCTCTTCCACGTGTACGTGACTTCCGCGGGATCTCAAAGAAATCCTTTGACGGCCGCGGCAACTACACTCTTGGTGTGAAAGAACAGTTAATCTTCCCTGAGATTGATTACGATAAAGTAAGCAAAGTTCGTGGTATGGATATCGTTATCGTTACTACAGCTAACACAGATGAAGAAGCTCGTGAACTTTTAACTCAATTTGGAATGCCATTCCAAAAGTAATCGCTAAATAGAGGGAGGCGACAACGTGGCTAAAAAGTCAATGATTGCGAAACAAAAACGCACGCCTAAATATCCGGTACAAGAATACACTCGCTGCGAACGCTGCGGGCGTCCACATTCTGTATACCGTAAATTTAAGCTTTGCCGTATCTGTTTCCGTGAATTAGCATACAAAGGACAAATTCCTGGTGTGAAAAAAGCTAGCTGGTAAAACCCAAAGTCTGGGAAGGAGGTAAAAACAATGGTCATGACAGATCCAATTGCAGATTTGCTTACACGCATCCGTAATGCGAATATGGTACGTCACGAAAAATTAGAGGTTCCTGCTTCTAATATCAAGAAAGAAATCGCTGAAATCCTTAAGCGTGAAGGTTTCGTTCGTGATGTTGAGTTTATCGAAGACAATAAACAAGGCATCATCCGCATTTTCCTTAAATACGGTGCAAACAATGAGCGCGTAATCACTGGTCTTAAGCGCATCAGTAAGCCTGGTCTTCGTGTATATGCAAAATCAAACGAAGTTCCTCGCGTGTTAAACGGTCTAGGAATCGCATTAGTATCTACTTCTCAAGGAGTTCTTACAGATAAAGAAGCCCGCGCTAAGCAAGCTGGCGGAGAAGTATTAGCATACGTTTGGTAATAGAGTTTCTTAAGAATGGAGGTGCAATAAATGTCTCGCGTAGGTAAAAAACCAATTGAAATTCCAAGTGGAGTTACAATCACTGTAGATAATAACAATGTGACAGTTAAAGGCCCTAAAGGCGAATTGACTCGTTCATTCAGCCCTGATATGGCAATCAGCGTGGAAGAGAACATCATTAATGTTTCTCGTCCATCAGAAGCGAAGGAGCACCGCGCACTGCACGGAACTACTCGCGCCCTGATCGCAAACATGGTTGAAGGTGTTTCTAAAGGATTCGAAAGAGGCCTTGAGCTAATCGGTGTCGGTTACCGTGCTCAAAAGCAGGGGAAAAACCTGATCCTGAACGTTGGCTACTCTCACCCTGTTGAAATCGTTCCTGAAGAAGGAATCGAAATCGAAGTGCCTTCTAACACGAAGGTTATCGTAAAAGGCACAAGCAAAGAACGTGTTGGTGCACTTGCTGCTAACATTCGTGACGTTCGTCCTCCAGAGCCTTACAAAGGTAAAGGTATCCGCTACGAAGGCGAATATGTGCGTCGCAAAGAAGGTAAAACAGGTAAGTAATGCCGCATAGGCAAACGAAAGGAGTGACCTAAATGATTACGAAGGCTGATAAAAATCAAGTCCGCAAAAAAAGACATGCCCGCGTGCGTGCTAAACTTAGCGGTACTGAAGCTCGTCCTCGTTTAAACGTGTTCCGCTCTAACAAGCATATCTATGCTCAGCTGATCGATGATGTGAACAAAGTGACTGTTGCAAGTGCTTCAACACTTGATAAGGAAGTTGAACTTACTGCTACAGGAAACACAGATGCTGCTGTTAAGGTTGGAGAACTAGTTGCTAAGCGCGCTGTTGAAAAAGGAGTTAAAGCTGTCGTTTTTGACCGCGGAGGCTACCTGTATCACGGACGTGTTAAAGCATTAGCAGATGCTGCTCGTGAAAACGGCTTAGAATTTTAATAGAAGGAGGGACACATAAAGATGCTTCGTATTGACCCAAACAAACTTGAACTTGAAGAACGCGTAGTTACAATCAATCGTGTAGCGAAAGTTGTTAAAGGTGGACGTCGTTTCCGTTTTACTGCTCTTGTAGTAGTTGGCGATAAGAACGGACATGTAGGCTTTGGTACTGGTAAAGCCCAGGAAGTTCCGGACGCGATCCGCAAAGCAATTGAAGATGCTAAGAAAAACCTTATCGAAGTACCTATGGTTGGAACAACTATTCCACACCAAATCATCGGTCATTTCGGTGCTGGCGAAATCCTTTTGAAGCCTGCTTCTGAAGGTACTGGAGTTATCGCTGGTGGTCCGGTTCGTGCGGTTCTTGAATTGGCTGGTGTAGCTGATATCCTGTCTAAGTCATTAGGCACAAACACACCAATCAACATGGTTCGCGCAACTCTTGAAGGACTAAATAACTTAAAACGTGCTGAAGACGTAGCTAAGTTACGCGGTAAATCAGTAGAAGAACTGTTAGGATAAGGAGGGAAATCAAATGGCGAATAAACTAGAAGTTACCCTCACTCGCAGCGTGATTGGTCGTCCTCAAGACCAGCGCGAAACAGTTAAAGCTCTAGGATTACGTAAGATGAACCAAACAGTTGAGCACCAGGATAATGCTGCTATCCGCGGCATGATCAACAAGGTTGCTCACCTTGTAAAGGTCTCTGAGAAATAAGTTCGATTTTTTCAATAAGGAGGTGCCAAAATGAAACTTCATGAATTAAAACCTGCAGAGGGTTCTCGTCAAGAACGTAAGCGCAAAGGTCGCGGTATCGGTTCAGGCAATGGTAAAACTGCTGGTAAAGGTCATAAAGGTCAAAACGCACGTTCAGGCGGCGGTGTACGTCTTGGTTTCGAAGGTGGTCAAACACCTTTATTCCGACGCTTGCCAAAGCGCGGTTTCACAAACATCAACCGCAAAGAATATGCAGTTGTTAACCTTGATGCACTTAACCGTTTTGAAGACGGAACAGAAGTTACACCAGAACTTCTTATCGAAACAGGAGTCGTAAGCAACGAAAAAGCAGGAGTGAAAGTTCTTGCTAAAGGCAAAGTAGAGAAAAAGCTTACTGTTAAAGCTCATAAATTCTCCTCTGCTGCAAAGGAAGCTATTGAAGCTGCCGGCGGTCAAACAGAGGTGATCTAATGTTTCAGACAATCTCCAATTTTATGCGCGTGGGTGATATAAGACGAAAGATCCTATTCACCCTTTTAATGCTGATCGTATTCCGCATCGGTACATTCATTCCTGTACCGCATGTGAATGCTGATCTGTTAAAAGCACAGGATGACTTGAGCGTATTCGGTATCCTGAATACATTTGGCGGAGGAGCGCTACTTAACTTCTCTATCCTTGCAATGGGGATCATGCCGTATATCACGGCCTCGATCATCATTCAGCTTTTGCAGATGGACGTAGTCCCGAAGTTTACTGAATGGTCAAAGCAAGGGGAAGTGGGGCGCCGCAAATTGGCTCAATTTACCCGCTACTTTACAATCGTGCTTGGTTTCATCCAGGCGCTGGGTATGTCTTACGGCTTTAATAACATGGCCGGCGGCATGCTGATTGAAAACCCGGGCATCGGAACTTACCTTCTGATTGCAACTGTACTGACAGCAGGAACAGCCTTCTTAATGTGGCTTGGAGAGCAGATCACATCCAAAGGTGTCGGAAACGGCATTTCCATCATCATTTTTGCTGGTATCGTAGCGGCTATACCTTCAACGGTCAACCAGATCTACGCCCAGAAAATTGAAGATGCAGGTGAACAGCTTTTCCTTAGCATCGTTACAGTAGTACTTATCCTGGTTGCAGTCATTGCCATCATCGTTGGAACGATCTTCATCCAGCAGGCATTAAGGAAAATTCCGATCCAGTACGCTAAGCGTATGGCCACAGGAGGCAATCCTGCGGGCGGACAATCAACTCATTTGCCTTTAAAGGTGAATGCAGCCGGAGTTATTCCAGTCATCTTTGCTGTGTCGTTCATCGTAACGCCAAGAACGATTGCTTCTTTCTTTGAGCAGAACGATGTGACGATGTGGATCCAAAGAGTGTTTGACTATACCCACCCAATTGGTATGATCGTGTACAGTGCATTGATCATTGCCTTTACGTATTTCTATGCTTTTATCCAGGTGAATCCGGAGCAGGTTGCCGACAACTTGAAAAAGCAAGGCGGCTATATCCCGGGTATACGCCCAGGTAAAAACACTCAGGAATATCTGACTCGTGTCTTATATCGTTTGACATTTGTCGGTGCGCTTTTCTTGACTGCCATTGCGATCCTTCCGGTCTTCTTCATTAATTTCGCCGGACTGCCGCAATCAGCCCAGATTGGCGGAACAAGCCTTCTGATTGTTGTGGGTGTTGCACTCGAAACAATGAAGCAGCTTGAAGCCCAAATGGTTAAGCGTCATTATAAAGGTTTCATAAAATAATTCGGTTTTGGGAACTTTTAGTTCCCATTAACCTTATTAGAGACTGAGGGGGAAATCTTGTGAATTTAGTATTGATGGGGCTCCCAGGTGCCGGCAAAGGTACGCAAGCCGAGAAAATTGTCGAGAAATACGGCATCCCTCATATCTCAACAGGAGATATGTTTCGTGCAGCTATTAAAGAAGGCACGGAACTAGGTTTAGAAGCTAAATCTTTCATGGATAAAGGCGAGCTTGTCCCTGATCAGGTGACAATCGGCATTGTCCGCGAAAGGCTAAGCAAGGAAGATTGCAACAAAGGCTTTTTGCTTGATGGCTTCCCGCGAACGGTTGCCCAGGCTGATGCCCTTGAAGACATTCTTTCCGAATTGAAAAAAAAGATTGATTATGTCATCAACATTGACGTTGACCAAAGCATTTTAATGGAGCGCCTGACTGGCAGACGCATCTGCAAGAACTGCGGGGCAACATACCATTTGGTATTCAATCCTCCAGCAAAGGCAGACGAATGCGACCGGTGCGGCGGCGAACTTTATCAGCGCGCTGATGATAACGCCGAAACTGTTAAAAACCGTCTTGATGTCAACATTAAGCAGACAAAGCCTCTTCTTGATTTCTATGAAACAAAAGGGTATCTGCGCAATATTGATGGCCAGCAGGAAATTTCCAAGGTGTTCACTGATCTTGATGCGCTCCTCGGAGGCCTGCGTTAATGATCATCTGCAAAACACCGCGTGAAATTGAAATCATGCGTGAAGCCGGGCGTATTGTTGCCCTGACTCACCAGGAGCTGCAGAAGCATGTTGCACCGGGCATTACAACCGGAGAGCTGGATACAATTGCCGAGGCGTTTATACGTAAACATCATGCAATTCCATCTTTTAAAGGTTATAATGGTTTTCGTGGCAGCATCTGTGCATCTGTGAACAATGAACTTGTGCATGGGATTCCCGGGGATCGGGTGCTTAACGACGGCGACATTATCAGCATCGATATAGGTGCTGAATATAATGGCTACCATGGCGACTCCGCCTGGACCTACCCTGTAGGCATTGTTGACAAACAAGTCCAGCAGCTGCTGGATGTCACAGAGCAGTCATTGTATGAAGGGCTTAAAGAGTCAAAGCCGGATGTACGTTTATCGAACATCTCTCATGCGATTCAGACGTATGCGGAAGCAAACGGTTTTTCCATTGTGCGTGAGTATGTCGGCCACGGAATCGGGCAAGACTTACATGAGGAACCGCAAATCCCTCACTATGGTCCGCCTAATAAAGGGCCGGTGCTTAAGCCGGGGATGGTACTGTGCATCGAGCCTATGGTCAATGCCGGAAGCAGGTATGTAAGGACCTTGGCTGATGACTGGACAGTCGTTACAGTGGACGGCAGCATGTGTGCGCATTTTGAGCATACCATTGCCATTACTGAAACAGGCTATGAAATCCTCACTAAAGCTTGATGTTCAGGTGATTGCATTGGCTGATTCTGAGAATGTTCTGCAGCCCTGACAAGATCATTTGATCCCCGATCAAATTGTTTTGATTAAAATTGGGCGGGATGCTGGTGAATATGATATAATTATAAGGTTGATAGATGGACGGTTTGTCTCTATAGCCGATGGAGCCAGGCGAAAGTCCGGCAGCCCATTGCTGAAGAGTATCCGGCATCTGGAGCTGACTGATTATGTTTCTCCGGAAATCGAACGCAGCATAAATGAAACCGGCCGTGCAATGAAGGGAAAATTACGTTTTGCGTAAGCAGCGTATGAATAGGTGAGATTCTGAAAAGAAGAAGGGAGACATGTTCGATGGCGAAAGACGATGTAATCGAAATAGAAGGCACAGTTATTGAAACTTTGCCAAACGCTATGTTTAAGGTAGAATTGGAAAACGGTCATACTGTTTTGGCTCATGTTTCCGGCAAGATCCGCATGCACTTCATCCGCATCCTGCCAGGAGATAAAGTAACAGTTGAGCTTTCACCATATGACTTGACTCGCGGAAGAATCACTTACCGCTTCAAATAGACTGATTGCACTCCGTAATATCAAGGAGGTTAGGATAATGAAAGTAAGACCATCAGTTAAGCCGATCTGCGAAAAGTGCAAAGTTATCCGCAGACGTGGTAAAGTTATGGTTATCTGTGAAAACCCTAAGCATAAACAAAAACAAGGCTAATAACAAGGAGGTGCGCATAGAATGGCACGTATTGCTGGTGTAGATATTCCACGTGAAAAACGTGTAGTAATCTCATTGACTTACATTTATGGTATCGGTAAAAATACTGCTCAAAAGGTTTTGGCTGAAGCTGGTGTTTCTGAAGACACTCGCGTTCGCGACCTTACAGAAGATGAGCTTAACAAAATCCGTGAAGTAATCGACAGACTTAAAGTTGAAGGTGACCTTCGCCGTGAAGTTTCACTCAACATCAAGCGTCTTATGGAAATCGGTTCTTACCGCGGTCTTCGTCACCGCCGTGGCCTTCCTGTACGCGGACAGAACACTAAGAACAATGCCCGTACACGTAAAGGTCCTCGTAAGACTGTAGCTAACAAGAAGAAATAATCGGTAAAGGAGGTAATATACAATGGCTCGTAAAACTAATACACGCAAACGCCGTGTTAAAAAGAATATTGAAAGTGGTATCGCCCACATCCGTTCAACATTCAATAACACTATCGTAACAATCACAGACGTTCATGGTAACGCTCTTTCTTGGTCAAGTGCTGGAGCTCTTGGATTCAGAGGTTCTCGTAAATCTACTCCATTTGCTGCTCAAATGGCTGCTGAAACTGCAGCGAAGACATCTATGGAACATGGTATGAAAACTCTTGAAGTTACTGTTAAAGGACCTGGTGCAGGACGTGAAGCTGCCATTCGTGCCCTTCAGGCTGCTGGTCTAGAAGTAACGGCTATCAGAGATGTTACTCCGGTTCCTCATAACGGATGCCGCCCGCCAAAACGTCGCCGCGTATAATTTTTTCTGTATAGAATTTGTATCCTTGTCTATAATGGGTTATGATACAATTTTCCGTTATACAGAAACTTTATTCCAGTTGTTGTGCACAAACGGGAACGTATACATGGGGGAATTTCGGCAGGCAGAAGCTAGCCGGGGTTTCGACGTTTTGAAGGAGGGTATATTTTGATGATCGAAATAGAAAAACCAAAAATCGAAACGGTTGAGATCAGCGATGATGCCAAGTATGGAAAGTTCGTCGTAGAGCCGCTTGAGCGTGGGTATGGTACTACTTTGGGTAACTCCTTACGTCGTATCCTTTTATCCTCACTCCCTGGTGCCGCTGTCACATCTATTCAAATTGATGGGGTACTTCATGAGTTCTCAACAATTGAAGGCGTCGTAGAAGATGTAACATCTGTAATCTTAAATATTAAAAAACTGGCTCTTAAAATCTATTCTGATGATGAAAAGACGCTGGAAATTGATATTCAAGGTGAAGGTGCGGTTACTGCAGCTGACGTAACGCATGACAGTGATGTCGAGATCCTCAATCCGGATCTTCATATTGCTACCCTTGGGTCCAATGGGCACTTGCGCATGCGCTTGACTGCCAAAAGAGGACGCGGTTATACACCAGCTGATCAAAACAAGCGAGAAGATCAACCAATCGGTGTCATTCCTATCGATTCCATCTACACTCCAGTATCGCGTATTTCCTACCAGGTAGAAAATACACGCGTCGGGCAAATGACTAACTATGATAAGTTAACATTCGATGTATGGACTGATGGAAGCACTGGTCCACAAGATGCGGTTGCTCTTGGAGCGAAGATTTTAACTGAGCATTTAAATATCTTTGTCGGCCTTACTGACGAAGCGCAAAATGCTGAAATCATGGTTGAGAAAGAAGAGGACCAAAAGGAAAAAGTTCTTGAAATGACCATTGAAGAACTCGATCTTTCAGTCCGTTCATATAACTGCTTAAAGCGCGCAGGCATCAATACTGTTCAGGAATTGGCCAACAAGACCGAAGAGGATATGATGAAAGTCCGCAACCTTGGCAGAAAATCTCTTGAAGAGGTAAAACATAAATTAGAAGAGCTGGGATTAGGCTTACGCAAGGATGACTGATCTTAGGATCTATCACTCTTAGGCCTATCACCGACTGATCACTTCAACAAAGGAGGGAAACTTTCATGGGATACAGAAAGTTAGGACGCACTAGTGCTCAACGTAAAGCTATGCTACGTGACTTAGCTACAGACTTAATCATCAGTGAGCGCATCGAAACAACTGAAGCTCGTGCGAAAGAGCTGCGTTCAGTTGTTGAGAAAATGATCACTTTAGGCAAGCGCGGAGACCTGCATGCTCGCCGTCAAGCAGCTGCATTCATTCGCAATGAGGTAGCTAATGCTGAGACAAACCAAGATGCAGTACAAAAGTTATTCAGCGACATCGCAACTCGTTATGAAGAGCGCCAAGGTGGATACACTCGAATCATGAAGCTTGGGCCTCGTCGTGGAGACGGAGCACCAATGGTTATCATCGAGTTAGTATAATTGCTGCAGCAGACAACAAGGGCGCTGGACAGTTTATCATGAACTTGTTCTTTGCCCTTTTTCTGTAAAAGGCTTATCTTCCATTATCTTCATAAGCCTTATATTCAAGCCAAACACGAGCGTTACGATGAGCAAGATTCTGCTGTGCCTGAATGGGCCTCTCAGTGCAAGTTCCATACTGACGGATGCAGCATACGCATCCCGGACTTGTCTCGTCTAGCTCATGCACCTCTTCCGGACCTGTTTTATGCGCACAGAATGATAATTCTGCAGCCGGAATGAGGTGCAGGCTTTTTTATAAGTTCCAGTTTTTTTGGCAGAGAGCACAGATTAGAGAGGCAGCTAAAGCGATTATTGAGCTTTGATGCAATTAACGACACAAGCGCATATGTGCCGGCAGCCATCTGACTTCAGCTAATAATTCAATGTCTTCTGTAAATCAGGCTCGCCAAAAGGCGAGTTATTTTTATTTTCGGGAGATAAATTATGCAATGACCCATCCCTTTTAAAAGGCAGGCGCTGATGCTGTGAAGTCAGGGCTGTATATGCAGCTGCTAGAAGAGCAGAGAGGAGGATCCCTATGTCAAATCCACTTGTTCAATTAGAAAACATTTCTTTTCAATATGATGCCGGCAGCCAGTATGCCCTAAGAAACGTTTCCTTTAACATACATGAAGGAGAATGGCTTGCCATTGTCGGTCACAACGGATCAGGCAAGTCTACATTGGCCAAGCTGTTAAATGGTCTGCAGTATGCCCAGGAAGGCAGGATCCTGGTGAAGGGGACTGAACTGACAGAAGAGACCGTCTGGGAAGTCAGAAGGGCTGTAGGGATGGTCTTCCAGAATCCCGATAACCAGTTTGTCGGAACAACGGTGCAGGATGATGTGGCTTTTGGTTTAGAAAACAATGGTGTCCCGCAGGAAGATATGAAAGAAAGAGTGAGTTCCTCATTAGAGATGGTCAATATGGGCCAATTTCTAGATCAAGAGCCGCACCATCTTTCAGGCGGCCAGAAACAAAGGGTTGCCATTGCAGGGGTTATCGCCCTGCGGCCTTCGCTGATCATATTGGATGAAGCTACAAGCATGCTGGACCCCCGCGGAAGAGAAGAGGTCCTGAAGACGGTAAGAGAGTTAAAGAGCGAGCATCAGATGACGGTTATTTCCATCACGCATGATCTCGAAGAGGCGGCCAAGGCAGACCGGATCATCGTCATGAACCAGGGGCAATTATACAGGGAAGGCACACCCGAGGAGATCTTCCAGATGGATGAGGAGCTCGTAAAGCTCGGCCTGGACATCCCATTCCCAGTAAAGATGAGCAAGGCACTGCGTGAAAAAGGGCTGCCCATCCCGAAATTTTACTTAACAGAAGAAGAGTTGGTGGAAGAGCTATGGACATCTCACTCCAAAATGTAGAGCATAGATACCAGATAAACACTCCATTTGAGCGCCTGGCCATCCAGGATGTATCGATTGATATCCCAGCAGGCACCTATCTTGCCCTAATCGGCCATACCGGTTCAGGCAAATCTACTGTCCTTCAGCACTTGAATGCCCTTTTAAAGCCGACAAAAGGGAGTGTAAGAATAGGGGACAGGGTGCTCAATGCCGGGAAAAAGGAGAAAAACCTCAAGGCAGTCCGCCAAAAGGTAGGGATTGTCTTTCAATTCCCCGAGCATCAGCTTTTCGAAGAAACAGTCGAAAAGGATATCTGCTTCGGACCGATGAACTTTGGCGTCAGTGAAACTGAGGCTAAGGAAAGGGCAAGAAAGGCAATTATTCAGGTTGGCCTGACCGAGTCCATACTTGAGAAGTCTCCTTTCGATCTATCCGGCGGCCAAATGCGGAGAGTGGCCATTGCCGGGGTGCTTGCCATGAACCCGGATGTAATTGTTTTGGATGAACCAACAGCAGGTCTGGACCCGCGCGGGCGGAAAGAGATCATGGAGATGTTCTATTCGCTCCATAAGGAAAGGGGCCTTTCCACTATCCTGGTGACCCACAGCATGGAGGACGCTGCTGCCTACGCCGATCAGATTGTGATCATGCATAAAGGCGAGGTATACAGAAAAGGCATTCCGGTAGAAATTTTTGCGGATCCGGCGGGACTTCTTGAGCTCGGCCTGGATGTTCCGGAGGTTGTCAAATTTCAGCAGAAGTTCGAGAAGGCATTCGGAGTGAAGCTCGAAAGGACCTGCCTGACGATGGAGCAGCTGACAGAAGCGATCGCAGATGCTGTGAAGCGGGGTGACGCCAAATGATGGAGAAAATGATCTTTGGCCGCTATGTGCCGGCCGACTCAGTCCTTCACCGGATGGATCCCCGTGCCAAGCTTGCCATTATCTTTTTATTTGTATGTGTCGTCTTTTTGGCCAATAATGTCCTGACTTATGCCATCCTCACTGTCTATACGCTGATGATGGTCAGTTCATCCAAGGTGCCTGCCAGATTCATTTATATGGGGCTGCGGCCGGTGCTGTGGCTTGTGCTTTTCACCCTGCTGCTGCATGTATTCATGACAAAGGGCGGAGAGGTCATCCTCGATCTTGGCTGGCTGAAAATATATGAAGAAGGCCTGAAGCAGGGTCTGTTCATTTCTATGCGCTTTTTCCTGCTGATCATGATGACGTCGCTATTAACCCTGACGACGACCCCCATTGAAATTACAGATGGGCTGGAAAGCCTGCTGGGTCCTTTAAACAAGGTGAAGTTCCCTGTCCATGAGCTGGCTCTGATGATGTCGATTTCGCTTCGGTTCATCCCGACCCTTATGCAGGAAACAGATAAGATCATGAAGGCGCAGACTGCCAGGGGAGTCGATTTTTCAGGCGGGCCGATCAAGGACCGTGTAAAATCGATCATCCCGCTGCTGATCCCTTTATTCGTCAGCTCATTCAAACGCGCTGAGGAGCTTGCCACTGCAATGGAGGCAAGAGGCTACCGCGGAGGGGAAGGCAGAACGAAGTACCGGCAGCTGAACTGGAGCACAAGGGACACCCTTATGCTGGTCCTGCTCCTGGCCGTTGCGGCACTGCTTGCTGTATTCCGCACATAATGGGGTGAAAAAATGCAAAGATTCAAATGCAAGATTGCCTATGACGGCTCACAGTTCTCCGGCTACCAGGTGCAGCCGGGAAAGCGGACGGTGCAGCTGGAAGTGGAAAGGGCATTGGCCAAAATCCATAAAGGAAACCCGGTAAAGATTTTTGCCTCCGGCAGGACTGACGCCGGGGTGCATGCTAGAGGGCAGGTCATCCACTTTGACTCGCCGCTCGCCATTCCAGAGGACAGATGGGTGACAGCCCTGAATTCCCTCCTTCCGAAGGACATCGCCGTGGAGAGCGCTGAGAAGGCCGCTGAAGGCTTTCATGCCCGCTTTGATGCAAACGGGAAGGAATACCGCTATTTTATCTACAGAGGGAAAATACGCAGCCCGTTTGAGCGGCACTATGCCTATCACTACCCTCATCACATTGATATCGGAGCGATGAGGGAAGCGGCAGAGCATCTTCTCGGCACCCACGACTTCTCAAGCTTCTGCGCCTCCAAAACAGACGTAGAGGACAAAGTAAGGGAAATCAGGAAGGTTCGTGTCGAGGAAGCGGGGGAGATGCTGGAGCTTCATTTTACGGGCAGCGGTTTTCTGTATAATATGGTCCGCATCCTGACTGGCACACTCCTTGAGGCAGGCGCAGGAACAAGAGAGCCGGGGAGCATCCCGGAAATCATATCAGGCAGAGACAGGAGCCTGGCAGGCAAGACAGCTCCTGCCGAGGGATTATATCTGTGGAAGGTATTTTACTAAAGGGGAAAAAGGAAAAAATTATTTTTTTCAAAACAACTAAACCTGGCGTAACATTCCCTTGACATTGTACTATATAGGATATATCATAATATGGTATGTATTTTAACCCCACAAATAAGCCCCGGAACTTATCTGTGTGATAATATACGAAATCAAAGAACATGAATATGATTGATTATTTAGGAGGGAAATCCATGCGTACGTTTATGGCTAACGCAAACAATATCGAGCGTAAATGGTATGTTGTTGACGCTGAAGGCAAGACTCTAGGTCGCCTTGCAAGTGAAGTAGCAGCAGTCCTGCGCGGCAAAAATAAACCAACTTTCACACCGCACGTTGACACTGGTGACAATGTGATCATCATCAACGCTGAGAAAATCGAACTGACAGGTAAGAAGCTTACTGACAAGATCTATTACCGTCACACAATGCACCCAGGCGGTCTTAAAACAAGAACTGCTCTTGAGATGCGTACAAACTATCCTGTGAAAATGCTTGAGCTTGCTATCAAAGGCATGCTTCCAAAGAATTCACTTGGCCGTCAAATGTTCAAAAAGTTACACGTATATGCTGGCAGCGAACATCCGCACCAAGCACAACAACCTGAAGTTTACGAACTTCGTGGATAATTTTTAAAGGGAGGTTATTATCTTGGCACAAGTTCAATATATCGGTACTGGTCGTCGTAAAAGCTCCGTTGCCCGTGTTCGTTTAGTTCCTGGCGATGGCAAAATCATCATCAATGGTCGTGAGATCGAAAGCTACATCCCATTCGCAGCTTTGCGTGAAGTAGTTAAGCAGCCGCTTGTTGCTACTGAAACACTAAACAGCTACGATATCCTAGTAAACGTTAATGGCGGTGGATACACTGGCCAAGCTGGCGCAATCCGTCACGGCATCGCTCGTGCATTGCTTCAAGCTGATCCGGAATTCCGTCCAACATTAAAGCGCGCTGGACTATTGACTCGTGACGCACGTATGAAAGAGCGTAAGAAATACGGTCTTAAAGGT
Organism: Bacillus infantis; assembly: GCF_020171945.1. Taxonomy (GTDB): domain Bacteria; phylum Bacillota; class Bacilli; order Bacillales; family Cytobacillaceae; genus Bacillus_AB; species Bacillus_AB infantis_A. The sequence goes on from NZ_JAIVAP010000024.1 coordinate 54,963, forward strand.
GCTCGTCGTGCTCCTCAGTTCTCAAAGCGTTAATCTTTACTCTATCAAAGGCTCCCAGGCTTATGTCTGGGGGTCTTTTTTGCTGTCTGTGCAAAGAGTCATCCATAGCTTTTGAAAAATGATTGGCCTTCATCCGCGCTATTCTCTGTCAAAATTGCCAGTGCTTTCTTGAATGACACCCATTGGGCGGATGAAGACTATCTTTAAGGGGTGAAGAAAGCTGTGAGTGTGATTACAACCTTTACAGATAAACAGCGTGAAAAGCAGATCAAATATGAAAAAACGGTCCTGAAGGACATTTCGATAAAATCTCTGAAGGAAAGCGTCAAACAGCATTTTGGAAGTATAAGGTTCACGTCGGGGCTCCTGCTGAATACTGGGGTGGAGGAGGCCTGTTATGATGTCGCAATCGAAGCCTACCTCCTTGGCGCCCATTTCAGCCGGTTCGGCTATTATGGAGAAGGCGTCGAACAGGTTCTCGAAAGATGCAGGAGCGAGGAAAAGCATTTTGTTGATACGCTCTACAACTTCCTCCTATACTGGGGGAGCGGAGAAGAAGCGGCCGCGAACGAGTCGCTGGCTGGCACCTGTGAGCATTATGTGCGCCACTGGTGGATGGAAGGATTTCAAAAAGGCCAGCGGCGGCATAAGCTGAGGCTCCATTGATCTCTCTAAAGATGTTCTAACCCCCTCCCTTGTCCCATATATATGAATGAGGACAAGCGGAGGGATGGGTTAGGACGATGAAGCGAAAACTGCAGATGGCTGCTTTTGCAGCCGGCCTTATAATCCTATTTTTAATCTTTCGATACGATTTTCTTGAAAATAACTCCTGGAAGTCATGGAATTTGCCGCTCACAGGCGAAATCATTCTCCTGGATCCAGGACATGGCGGACCGGACGGCGGAGCCGGGGACTCAAATGCTTTAGAAAAGGATATCGCATTGAACGTCTCCTTAAAGGTCAGGGACTATCTGCAAGAGCAGGGAGCGCTTGTCATTATGACAAGAGAAGATGACCGTGACCTGGCTCCGGAGGGTACAAAAGGATACAGCAGGAGGAAAGTGGAGGATCTGAAGCAGCGGCTTAAAATGATTAATGAATCCGAGGCAGACTTTTTCCTGAGCATCCACCTGAATTCCATTCCATCTGCCCGCTGGAGCGGTGCACAGACCTTCTATGCCCCGCAGATTAAGGAGAATGCTGCAGCAGCCAAGTTCATTCAGGATGAGCTGCGCAGAAACCTGGAAAACACAGAAAGAAGAGCCAAGCCGATCAGCCATGTGTATATCCTGAAATACGCCAAAAAGCCGGGCGCCCTGGTCGAAATCGGCTTCCTCTCCAACCCGGGAGAAAAAGCAAGGCTGAAAACAGATGACTACCAGGAAAAAGTGGCAGCATCCATCTATAACGGAGTCTTGCGCTACTTTACGAATGAAGAAGAGCTGGTAGAGCCAGAATAAAGGGGCATCCTTCGGGATGCTCTTTTTTTATGGAGAGAATGAGACTGCGGAGGGTGTCTTTACTTTAGCAGGCTGGCCAGGAGAGTCATGGGAGTTGTTGGTCATGTATCGATAGGGGATTGCATGACAGGCTTGTGTCGGGCTTGGTCTAAGAAGGTGGCTAATTGATGCAAGAGAAGCGCGAGGGGAGCAGGCTCATGTATAGAAAGGCGGCTAATCGATGCAAGAGAGGGGGGGTGAGAGCTGTCTCATGTATAGAAAGGTGGCTAATCGATGCAAGAGAGGGATGATGAGAGCTGTCTCATGTATAGAAAGGCGGCTAATCGATGCAAGAGAGGAATTATGAGAGCAGGCTCATGAATAGAATGGGTCTCAACGATGCATGAAGGGTGGTTAGCATTTTTTCATATATTGGATGTACAAGGCAGGCTGCGTTCTATAGAAAGTTTTCCCTACAGTTCCGGCTCTTTGCCCCTCGAGTCATAAGCGAAAAAAGGATCCGAGGCAAAGGGCAGCCTCAGCTCCTTTCCCGTCTTATGCTTGTCGGAACAGAACAGTCGCCTCCGCTTTTCGTATTGTCCAGTTCCGGCTCCTTGCCCCTCGAGTCATAAGCCAAGAAAGAATCTGAGGCAAAGGGCAGCCTCAGCTCCTTTCTTGGCTTATGCTTGTCGGGTCAGAACAGTCGCCTCCACATTTCGGATTGTCCAGCTCCGGCTCCTTGTTCCTCGAGTCATAAGCCAGAAAAGAATCAAAGGCAAAGGGCGGCCTTTGCTTCTTTCCCGTCTTATGCTTGTCGGAACAGAACAGTCGCCTCCGCTTTTCGGGCTATGTTATACTATACTAAGTTTAAAACGACTTAAAGGGCAGGTGCATATAGATGTTGACAGAGCAAAGAGTGAGAGAGCTTTTGAGCGATGTGAAGGAACCGTTCATACATAAAACACTTGGTGAGCTGAACGCGATCCAGGAAATTAGTATGAAGCCAGAGAAGAATCATGTAAGTGTGAAGATTGCTGTTGCGAAAACGGGAACGGCGGAACAGCTTCAGCTGCAGACGCAGATTGTGGATTTGCTTAAGAAGAATGGCGCAGACTCTGTGGGCCTTCGCTTCAGCGAGCTGCCTGCGGAGGAATTGGCCAAGCACCGTTCTCCGGAGAAAGAGGATAAAGGGCTTTTATCAGAAGACAGCAAGACGAAATTTATTGCAATCGCCAGCGGTAAAGGCGGCGTCGGAAAGTCCACTGTGTCAGTCAACCTTGCTGTATCATTGGCGCGCCTCGGGAAAAAGGTCGGACTGGTCGATGCGGATATTTATGGGTTCAGTGTTCCTGATATGATGGGCATTACAAAGCGCCCGGTTGTCAGGGAAGGGCGGATCATCCCGGTTGAACGCTTTGGAGTGAAAGTCATATCCATGGGCTTTTTTGTTGAAGATAATGCACCAATCATCTGGAGGGGCCCGATGCTTGGCAAAATGCTGAACAGCTTCTTCAATGAAGTGGATTGGGGAGAGCTGGATTATTTGCTGCTTGACCTTCCTCCTGGAACTGGGGATGTGGCACTGGATCTTCATACGATGCTTCCTTCCTGCAAAGAAATCATCGTCACGACTCCGCATCCAACAGCAGCTTTTGTTGCTGCGCGAGCGGGTGCAATGGCGCTGAGAACCGAGCATGAAATAGTGGGCGTAATCGAAAACATGGCCTTCTTCGAAAGTAAGCTGACGGGCGAGAAAGAATATGTCTTTGGCCACGGCGGCGGGGAAAAGCTTGCTGATGAGCTAAGAACAAATGTTTTAGGCCAGCTGCCTTTAGCACAGCCGGACTGGGATGATGTAGACTTTGCGCCATCCATCTATGATAAAGATCACAGGCTTGGTAAGATTTATACAGATATCGCGGAAAAAGTCATTCAATCAGTATAAAAAAATGCCTCAGGCGAACCTTCGCCTGAGGCATTTTTCGATGAGGGAAAAGGATCAGGAGCCGCCGCCGCTGTCCCCGCCTTCTCCGCCCCCTCCTCCGCTTTCACCGGAGCCGCCGCCTTCGCTTTCTTTGCCGCCGCTCTTCACTTCTTCGGTCGCCTTGATGATCATATCCTGTATCTTGGCTTTGTATATAGGGCTTTCAAAGGTCTCGGTCATCACCTTTTGAAGGTGCTCCCTGTATTCATTGCTTTTTAAAATGGTTGTGACTTCTTTCTCTAATTCAGGATCTTTCAGGACTTCCACCATCATTTTTCGATATTCGGGATCCTTCATCAGATCTTTTAAGAGCTTTTCATTTTCTTTTTCCATACTTTTTGCCATGCTCTCCGCAAATTTAGGATCCTCAAAAGATTTTTTCCAGAATTCAGTCCCTTTATCAGATGTTAAAGTTTTCTCAATCGTATCAGAAACCACTGCCTGGTCCATTACAAGCTGCTGTTTTAGCTTTTCGTCTCCCATCAATTCCTGAAGCGCCTTCTTGCCATCGTCGGTCTTTAATATATCGACAATCATTTTCTTTGTCTGGTCATAATCCATTTGGCCGCTGCCTGATTCGGCAGCCTGGCCGCAGCCCGAAACGGCAAGGAGGAGAAAGAGTGGGAGGAGCCGGAATATTTTGTGCATGATTGAAAGCTCCTTTCAGGATTGTCCCTAACCTTAGAATGGTGATTTGGGGCAAATATTATTCGTTTGGTGAGTAATACCTAGATTTTTCATACTTTGGTTGGTACAATCATATAGGTGAATGACTATCGCTATGGAGGCTTAATATATAATGACCAGCCGTAATTGGGTAAGGTTGTTTTTGTCCACACTGCTTTTGGGTGCAATTGCAACCGGTATCACAGGATTTATTGTCAGATGGGAAGAATATCAGCCATTATTTGCTGATTTTGAAGTTTTGGAAATCATCTCGGTATTATTTTGGCTAGCAGGAGTGGGCTTGATTTTCAGCATCTTGAGCCAAATGGGCTTTTTTGCATACTTAACCGTCCACCGGTTTGGATTAGGAATTTTCAGGTCTTTATGGAATGGGGTACAGGTTGTTCTTATATTATTCGCCTTATTCGACCTTGTATACTTAAGATACAGCAACTTTGCCGAAACCGGAGAAAGCTATGGACCTTATATCGCCTTGGCGCTAATCGTATTGGCAGCGGGGCTGGCGGCAGCATTCCTAAAGGCAAGGCAGACAAACAAAGGGGCATTCATCCCTGCGCTTTTCTTCATGGTAGTGGTAACCAGTGTAGAGTGGACACCTGCACTAAGGGTTAATGAAGAAAGCTGGGTATATCTCATGCTTTTCCCTCTGCTTATCTGCAATGCCTATCAGCTTTTGATCCTGCATAGGCTGAATGAGAGCTCAATGAAAAAGAGGGAAGCCATCAAGGCTGCAAAATAAGCCGGACATACAAAAAGGCGGGCCGCTGACTTCAGGGCCTGCCTTTTTTGCTGCGTTATTTTATCTCATTCGATTTCGTGCTTGCGTTCGCCATCATTTCCGATACCGATACCAGTTTTAGGCCTTTGTCTTTATAATTGCCTATAATGGCAGGGAGAGCTTTGGCCGTTTGTTTGGCCGAATCGGAGGCGTGCAGGAGAATGATATCTCCTTTCCCGGCCTTGGCAGCATTTTCTGCAATCCTCTCAACACCCGGATTGGTCCAATCTTTTGAGTCAATGCTCCAGTGTACAACGGTATAGCCCATTTTTTCTGCCACATTCAGTGTTTTTTGATCAAAATGGCCTGTTGGTGCCCTTACCAGCTTAATATCCTTTACATTAAGCTTCTTGAAAGCTTCCTGCCCTTTGGCAAGGTCCTGGCGGATTTTGCTTTCCTCCAGATCTGTATAATCTTTATAATCATAGCCCAGCATTCCAATCTCATACCCTTCCTTAACAATACGGGCAACCAGCTCCGGATGCCTCTCCGCCCAAGAGCCCGATAAAAAGAAGGTTGCAGCCTTGACGTTATGCTTCTTCAGAACATCAAGGATGGGTTCGGCTTTTTCATCACCCCAGCCAATATTGAATGTCAGGGCAGCATCCTTTTCTCCTTTATAAATCGCCTTCGGTCCATCATTTGCTGAGAAAACTGGCACGTGAATAATATTCTCCATATACAAAAACCAGGCAGTAAAGAAGGAGGCAATAATGATAAGCAGCCCCTGTTTAATGGCCTTTCCGTTTACCACATAAAAAAAGTTCATCCAATCACCTCGTCCACAAAGAATCCTTGTCTTATTTTTATGAACACAAAAAGCAAATATGACTCAAAAATTTTTCCTCCGATTTTTGATTTATTTTCTGTTCGTTTCATAAAAAACAGGGTAATGGAAAATACTACAAGGACCTTACAAGACAAGGAGCGATAAAATGCTTGGAATGCTGATTAATGAAAGAGAATTGAAAGAGATGGAATACCTGATTAAAAGAGAGATGGATGAAATACTCTTTGATCTGAAAGATGAACGGATTGACCATATTGTAAAAAGAGCAATGGGAGAAAGGTATAAGATTTTGTTTTCCCTGTTTAAGCGGATTGCCTCAGAAAATGAATGCATTAAATATATGCCTGCTCCGCAGCTGAAGGAACTTTAATTTTTTTTTGGATATATTGTTGACTTCTTAATATTATCTTGGTATATTAATAAGCGTCGCTGATGACGCAAAACAAACTTAATAAAAGTTGTTGACAAGTTATCTGCGGTGTGTTAAATTAATAAAGTCGCTCCTGAGCGGCAGAGATTGTTCTTTGAAAACTGAACGAACAAAAACGTCAACGTTAATCTTATTTTTATCAGAGCTAAATCTTACTCTTATATGGAGAGTTTGATCCTGGCTCAGGACGAACGCTGGCGG
>NZ_JAIVAP010000025.1 GCF_020171945.1 Bacillus infantis
GACTTCAGGGAGCAAGCTCCCATCCGTCCGCTCGACTTGCATGTATTAGGCACGCCGCCAGCGTTCGTCCTGAGCCAGGATCAAACTCTCCATATAAGAGTAAGATTTAGCTCTGATAAAAAATTAAGATTAACGTTGACGTTTTTGTTCGTTCAGTTTTCAAAGAACAATCTCCATCGCCCTGAAGCGACTTAACTATAATAACATTTTAACCAGTTGCCGTCAACACTTTTTAAAAGTGTTTTTTCAGCATGCCATCAAATGTGATTTGCTGACTTGATTGATTATAGCAGGATATCAGGTCCTTTACAAGGACTTTTTTGATTTCTATCAATCTTAATTTCCCGGACCCTTTTTATCATTTTCAGTTCAGCCGTTCATTTTCTATCTAAAAACAAAAGCCGGCATATGCCGGCAGCTATAAAATTTCCTCAATATATAGATGTCTGCTGCTTTCCAGGCGGAGGATTTCATCCGTTGCAATGATTTTAATCATCGGCCGCGTCGGATGCTGTTCTTCAATAAAGAGTATTTCAGCTCTTCTTCCATCTGAAAGCCTGACCCTGCTTCCGATAGAGAAGGTGATGAGTCCTGATCCCAATGCATGGATGGCCTGGAGGTCATATTTCCCGAAATCATCCTGCATCATCATTTCAAGCACTTTAAAGGGTGAACGCTTGAGGCGGTACTGCCTTTCAGAGGTCATGGCATGAAAGGTGTCGGCAACTGCGATGATTTTGGCAATCGGGTGAATTTTATCTGATTCCCCGAATGGATATCCGCTGCCATCCAGCCGTTCATGATGCTGGAAGACGGCAACCTTGGTGCTCTCCCTTAAGAGCGGCAGGTTTTGGATCATCTTATAGCTGTAAGCACAGTGATTTTTGATTTCATTGAATTCGCTTTGGGTCAATGAAGTCCTTTTATTGATGATAGCAGGGCTTATTTTTGCCATCCCGCAGTCAGCAAGGCAGCCGGCCAGTGCAATCTGGACAATGTCCCCCTTGCTGTAGTTGAGTTTTTTTCCGATAAAAGCACTTAAAAGTCCCACAGCAATCGGATGCTGATAAAGGTAGTCGGCTTTGGTGGAAAAGTGATAAAGCGAAAACAGCTCTGCCGGATTGGCTTCTGTAGCTTCAATAAGCGGAATCAGGATGCTTCGGATTTTCGAAATGTCTATCTGCATGCCTGACTGCCAGGCAGTGAATTCCTTTTTAAAGCCCTGAACAGACCTTAGGAACAAGTCAGCACCCTTGAGAGAGGTGTTCATCTGGCTCGATGGGCTGCTGTCCTTTTCCTCATCCGCCCCCATTCCATAAGGCTGAAACGGCATGCCATCAGAGAGAGTCTTCTCCACTGCGGCATCATCGATGAAAAATGCCTTCATTACTTCAAGCAATTCTGCTGTCAGGACTGTTTTCTTTTTGATGATCGGACGGTTTGTCAGGCTGAAGATATCCTCAGCCAGTATGCATCCTTCTTGCAGGTCATTTAGATTTACACGCACAAGCTGCACCCCAATTAAGTCTTTTTTACTATTTTACTTTATTTTGCCAAAAAAGAGGAACACAAAATTTGTGTTCCCCTCAATTCTTGCTTATTCAGTTTCATCTTCGGATGGAGCTTCTGCAGTTTCTTCTGCATTTTCTTCTGCATTTTCTGCAGGAGTTTCAGATTCCAGATTTTCTTCTTCTTCAGCCAGGGCCTCTTCAAGCTTTTCTTCTTCTTTTTCGACCTTGGCAACTGTTGCGACATATTCGCCTTCATTGTCATTGATGCGGATCAGCCTTACACCTTGTGTATTCCGGCCCATCGTAGAAATATCTCCGACTGCCATGCGGATGAGCACGCCGCCTGTTGTAATCAGCATGATGTCTTCTTCGCCTGTGACCACTTTGACAGCCACTATTGTTCCGTTCTTATCCGTGATATTGCCTGTCTTGATTCCTTTTCCGCCTCTGCCCTGGACACGGTATTCCATCTCAGGGGTCCTCTTTCCATAGCCTTTCTTTGTGACCATGAGGATCTCTGAGTTTTCCTCGAGCACTTCCATTCCGACCACTTCATCATCGCTGTCCAGGGAGATTCCTTTGACGCCTGTGGCGGTACGGCCCATTGATCTGACATCCGTTTCAGGGAAACGGATCAGCTGGCCGTTTTTCGTGCCTATGATGATTTCCTTGCTGCCATCTGTGAGGCGGACGGAAATCAGTTCATCTCCTTCACGCAGGTTCAATGCGATCAGGCCGTTGTTGCGGATATTGCCGAATGACGTAAGCGGGGAACGCTTGGAGATCCCTTCTTTCGTTGTGAAGAAAAGGAACCATTCGTCCACAAACTCTTCTACCGGAATAACGGCATTTACCCACTCATCTTTATTGATGCCAAGCAGGTTGATGATCGGGATTCCTTTGGCCGTACGGCTGAATTCAGGAATCTCGTATCCTTTGGCACGGTATACCTTCCCTTTGTTCGTGAAGAAAAGGAGGGTATTATGGGTGGATGTTGTGATCAGGTGCTCCACAAAATCATCCTCATTGGTTCCCATGCCCTGGATTCCGCGGCCTCCGCGCTTTTGGGCCCGGTAGGTCGATACAGGCAGGCGCTTGACATACCCGTTATGCGTGAGTGTGATGACGATGTTTTCACGCGGGATCAGGTCTTCGTCCTCTATCTGCTCGATACCCCCGGATACGATTTCAGTGCGGCGCTCATCATTAAAGCGCTCCTTGATTTCTGTAAGCTCTTCGCGGATGATTTCAAGCACCTTTTCCTCGTCAGCAAGGATTGCCTCAAGCTCGGCAATCAATTTAACAAGGCTTTGATACTCATCTTCGATCTTCTCGCGCTCCAGGCCTGTCAGGCGCTGAAGCCGCATATCGAGGATGGCCTGTGCCTGCTTATCGGACAATTCGAATTGAGTCATGAGCCCTTCTCTGGCAATCTCAGTTGTCTGAGAACTGCGGATCAGGCTGATGACCTCATCCAGATGGTCAAGCGCGATGCGCAGGCCTTCAAGGATATGGGCCCTTGCCTGGGCTTTTCTCAGCTCAAATTCTGTCCTGCGGCGGATGACTACCTGCTGGTGGTCCAGATAATATTTCAGGCATTGCTTCAGGTTCAGAACCTTCGGCTGGCCGTCGACAAGTGCGAGCATATTGATGCCGAAGCTCGTCTGGAGGGCAGTCAGCTTATATAAATTGTTAAGGATGACACTTGCATTTGCATCCTTCCTGACCTCAATGACGATCCTCATCCCGTTCCGGTCGGACTCATCCCTTAAGTCAGTGATGCCGTCGACCTTTTTGTCGCGGACAAGCTCGGCGATTTTTTCGATGAGCCTTGCTTTATTGACCTGATAAGGAATTTCATGGACGATGATCGTCTCTTTGCCGTTCGATTTCGTCTCGATATCCACCTTTGCCCGAAGCGTGATGGAGCCGCGGCCTGTTTCGTAAGCCTTGCGGATCCCGCTGCGGCCAAGGATCATACCTGCTGTAGGGAAGTCGGGGCCCGGGATGATTTCCATCAGCTCCTGGATGGTGATATCAGGCTCCTGGCTTAATGCCAGTACGCCGTCAATAATTTCCCCGAGCTGATGCGGAGGGATGTTGGTTGCCATTCCTACGGCAATCCCGGTGGTTCCGTTCACAAGCAGGTTAGGGAACCTGGCAGGAAGCACAACCGGCTCTCTTTCTTCGCCGTCATAGTTATCCTGATAATCGATCGTATCTTTATTGATGTCACGTAGAAGCTCCATGGAAATCTTGGACATCCGGGATTCTGTATAACGCATCGCCGCTGCAGCATCGCCATCGACTGAACCGAAGTTGCCGTGTCCATCGACGAGCATATAGCGGTAGTTGAAGTCCTGCGCCATCCGGACCATTGTTTCGTATACGGCAGAGTCGCCGTGCGGATGGTATTTACCTATAACATCGCCGACGATCCTGGCAGATTTTTTATAAGGCTTGTCTGAGTGCATGCCAAGGTCGTGCATCGCGTATAAAATACGGCGGTGCACCGGCTTCAATCCATCACGGACATCCGGCAGCGCCCTTGAGACAATTACACTCATGGCATAGTCAAGAAACGAAGACCTCATTTCCTGGCTTATATTTATTTCTGTTACACGGGAACTAGGCGTCTCAGCCATAGAAGGTACCTCCTTATAGGAACATCGCAAGGCGTTTCAGCTCAATAGAGCCGACGGCGCCTGGTGCCATAACTTTTATCGAAGTTCATATGCGGCCGCAGATCCCGAAGGAGGACTGGGCTGCATCTTTGGAAAAAAGGACTCCCCGGCATATATCATAATCTGCCGGAAAAAGAGCCAGTATATAAAAAGCAGGATAGAGGGCGTCATTCTATCCTGTACTGAAAACTAGATGTCGAGGTTTTTAACGTAAACCGCGTTGTCCTCGATGAACTGCCTGCGCGGTTCAACTTTGTCGCCCATAAGGATTTCAAATGTTTCATCGGCTTCGATCGCATCTTCAAGGCTGACCTGAAGGAGCGTCCTTGTGCCCGGGTCCATGGTTGTTTCCCACAGCTGCTCAGGATTCATTTCCCCAAGACCTTTGTATCGCTGGATATTCGGTTTCGGAGCTTTCGGAAGCTCTTCGAAGATCTGATCAAGCTGTTTGTCATTATAGGCATATTCCACCCGCTTGCCCTGCTGGACCTTATAGAGCGGCGGCTGGGCAATATAGATATAGCCTGCTTCGATGATCTGCCTCATATAGCGGTAGAAGAACGTCAGCAGCAGTGTGCGGATATGGGCACCGTCGACGTCTGCATCGGTCATGATGACAATTTTATGATAGCGTGCCTTGGAAATTTCAAAGTCATCGCCAATCCCTGTGCCGGCAGCCGTTATGATGGCCCGGACCTCGTTATTGGAGAGGATCTTGTCCAGACGGGCTTTTTCAACATTGAGGATTTTCCCTCTCAAAGGAAGGATGGCCTGGAAGTGGCGGTCACGGCCCTGCTTGGCGGAACCGCCGGCAGAGTCACCCTCAACGATATACAGTTCACTGATGGAAGGGTCCTTTGAAGAGCAGTCTGCCAATTTACCCGGCAGGCTTGATACCTCCAGTGCACTCTTTCTTCTCGTCAGCTCGCGGGCTTTTTTCGCAGCAAGCCTCGCCCTTGCAGCCATCAGCCCTTTTTCTACAACCTTCCGGGCAACCTGCGGGTTTTCCATCAGGAATTTTTCAAAATGGTCTGAGAAGAACGTGTCAGTGACCGTCCTTACTTCAGAGTTGCCAAGCTTCGTTTTTGTCTGTCCCTCGAACTGGGGATCCGGATGCTTGATCGAGACGATGGCGGTAAGCCCTTCACGGACATCCTCGCCGGACAGATTGGCGTCGCTGTCTTTGAAGATGCCATTTTTCCTGGCATAATCATTGATCACCCTGGTCAGGGCCGTCTTGAAGCCTGACTCGTGGGTTCCGCCTTCGTATGTGTGGATGTTGTTGGCATAAGAATAAATATTGCCCGTAAAGCCGTCATTATACTGGATGGCAACCTCGACGGTGATGCCTTCCTTTTCGCCTTCAATATAGATCGGCTCTTCATGGAGGACTTCCTTTGTCCTGTTGAGATGTTCAACATAGGACTTGATGCCGCCCTCATAGAAGTACTCGCTCTTCTTATTTTCTGCGCGCTTGTCTTCAATCGTGATTTTCAGTCCGCGGTTCAGGAAGGCCAGCTCCCGGATCCGGTTTGCCAGTATCTCAAATTCATATTCAAGCGTTTCGGTGAAGATTTCGCCATCCGGCTTGAAGTGGATTGTTGTCCCGGTTTCTTCAGCTTCCCCGATGACTTTCAGATCGGCAGCAGGGACACCGCGTTCGAACTTCTGATAGTGGAGCTTGCCGTCACGGCGGACAAATACCTCAAGCTCTGTTGACAGGGCATTCACGACAGAGGCGCCAACACCGTGCAGACCGCCGGAAACTTTGTATCCGCCGCCGCCGAATTTACCGCCGGCGTGCAGGACGGTCATGATGACCTCGACTGCCGGGCGGCCCATCTTCTCATGGATGCCGACCGGAATTCCGCGCCCGTCATCCACTACCGTGATGCTGTTATCTTTTTCAATGATGACATTGATTTCTGAACAATATCCGGCCAGGGCTTCATCTATACTGTTATCAACGATTTCCCAGACTAGATGGTGCAACCCTTTGCTGCTTGTTGAACCGATATACATCCCCGGACGCTTCCGGACTGCTTCGAGCCCTTCCAGAACCTGTATCTGATTCTCATCATACGATTGCTCCTGAATAGCCTTTTCCTCCATTGACACATCGATCACCTACACTTTCCATTTGCATTACTCGCTTTACAGTGAAAAATTTATAAGAAAACCTGAAATAGCTGCCAGGCACAGTGCCCCGCTTCCAAGTTGATATTTTTAAAATTCCTGAACAGTCAATTTATAAGAGCGTTTCTTCAATGTTCCGGAGGCTAGGGGGGAATAATAGACTTTATCGCCAGTGACTACGATAGACTTGAAGGATCCTTTGGAGAGGTTGACGACCTGGTCATGCTGCTGAAGGAACTCTTCAATGTATTTGGATGAGCTGACGCTTTGTTTGTCAATGATGGCGATAATATCCCTTGTTCTGACAAGAATGTCTTCTCCTATATGGACGTACACACGATCACCTCACTGGATTTTTTTCAGCGTACCTGCCTCTACCTCGAATGCAGCTGCCTCTTTCAGGGTCTGATGGTCGATCCCATCGACGCTTGTTGTCGTCACAAAGGTCTGCACCTTGCCCTGGATCGTGTTCAGCAGATGGGACTGCCTGTAATCATCCAGCTCTGACAGTACATCATCAAGCAGAAGAATAGGGTATTCGCCGATTTCAGAGTGGATCAGCTCGATCTCCGCCAGTTTCAGCGAAAGGGCGGTCGTCCGCTGCTGGCCCTGGGAGCCGAATGTCTGAACATCCCTGCCGTTTACATAAAAAGCAAGATCATCCCGATGTGGGCCAAACATGGTGACTCCCCGGTCGATTTCACGGCCTCTGACTTTTTCAAATTTTTCCTGGTATACCTCTATCATTTTCGACAATTCCATGCCATCTGATACATCGGCAGACGGCTTATACTCAATCTTCAGGGTCTCAAGGCCCCTGGATATGCCTTCATGGATCGGCATTGCCCATTTTTGGAGGAGCTTAAGGAATTCGAAGCGCTTTGCCACGATCCTTGCCGCCATCTCAATGAACTGCTCAGTCAGAATTTCCAGCATCGCCTGATCGGTCTGCTTCCTTGTCTGCAGAAGCTTCAGATAGTGGTTCCGCTGCTGGAGGATTTTATTGTATTGGCCGACATCGTGCAAATAAACCGGCGATACCTGGCCGATTTCCATATCAATAAAGCGGCGTCTGACCTGGGGGCTCCCTTTGACAAGGTGGAGATCCTCAGGGGCAAACATCACTACATTCATATTGCCGACATATTGGCTCAGTCTCTGCTGCTCAATATGATTGCACTTCGCCTTTTTCCCTTTTTTGGAAATGACGAGCTGCATCGGCAAAGGTCCATGATTTTTGCGGACCCTTCCTTCTATTTTAGCATAATCCTCATCCCACCGTATAAGTTCTTTATCATTTGATGTCCGGTGGGACTTCGCCATTGCCAGCACATAGATGGACTCCATGACATTCGTCTTGCCCTGGGCATTCTGGCCGATTATGACATTCACTTTATCTTCAAACTGAACCTCGAGCGATTCATAGTTCCGGTAATTCCTTAAGAGCAACTGCTCAATAAACATAGGCCATACATCCTTTTAGCATCTGCTACTCTGTAACCCGGAAGGCGCCGATGCCCGGTATTTCCACCTTGTCGCCGGAACGGAGCTTCCTTCCCCGCCTTTGATCCTGTTCATCATTAACAAACACTTCATATTCACCCAGGAACCATTTCGCCATTCCGCCGGTCTGGATAAGATCGGCCACCTGGAGGAACTGGCCCAGCGTGATATATTCCGTTGAAATTTGGATATCCGTCATTTGATCCACTCTTTCATTTTTCCAGCCATGCTCCTAAAAGAAGTCCGGAAATTATTTTAAAGCGTGATCCCGGACATAGAGTTCCGGAGAATTCTGAAGGGAAGAATGCCAGTCTGTCCGATTCTTTCCCAATACTTTATTTTACTAAAAAATCGCACCATTTACAAAGAAAAGAGGAAATTTTTATGTGCCAGTTACTGGTGCCCGATTCTCTGCCAAAGCAAAAAAACCGCCGTCAAGGCAGTTTTTTCGCGGGTGCTATGCAGGAAGCGCCGGCTTTAATAGGTTCTTACCGGCAGGATCAGCTGGAGGATTGATTCATCATTCATCGGGCGGATGACGAACGGCCTCATCGCTCCTGTGAAGCTGACCTTGATTTCAGTTCCTTCGAGGGCCTTCAAGGCATCCATCATATATTTCGCACTGAAGGAAATCTTCAAGTCTTCTCCCTCTATGAACTGGCTTTGCACTTCTTCCACTACTTTCCCGATCTCCGGCGTGTTGGAGGAAATTTCAACCACGCCATCCTCGATGGTAGAGAATTTCACGACATTGTTTCTCCCTTCCCTTGCCAGCAGGGATGCACGGTCAATTGCCTGCAGGAATTCCTTCGTCTGCACGCCAATCTCCGTTTTGCTTTCGTTCGGGATCAGTCTTGTAGTGTCAGGATAGTTCCCTTCAAGCAGCCTTGAGAAGAATAAAAGATTTTCAGCTTTGAAGAGCACCTGATTTTCCGTAATAACGATATCGATCAGGTCATTATTGTCATCGAGGATCTTGCTCAGCTCGCTCAGGCTTTTGCCCGGAATGACTACATTATAGGATTCGTTTGCTTCTGTTTCGACCTTCGCTTTCCTTAGAGCAAGCCTGTGGCTGTCTGTTGCAATACAGGTCAGCTCGGCATCTTCCACCTTCCAGTTTACACCTGTCAAGATAGGGCGTGTTTCTGAGGTGGACACTGCGAAGACTGTCTGGCGGACCATCGCCTTCAAGAGGTCGGTCGGGATGCGGAAGATCTTCTCTTCAGACAGCTGCGGCAGATGCGGATATTCCTCAGCATCCAGGCCGTTCAGGTTAAATTCAGATTTGCCCGAGCGGATTACGGTCTGCAGGTGGTTTTGCACATCAATCTCGACCTTGTCTGTCGGCAGCTTTTTTACGATTTCACTGAAAAACTTTGCCTGCAGTACGATGGAGCCGGTTCTTGAGATTTCTACAATTTCATTGCCATCGGATTCTTTCGGGATGAAAGATTCAATGGATATATCGGAGTCGCTCCCTGTTAAGGTAACCCCTTCCTCTGAGGCGACAATTTTTATTCCTGTTAGGATCGGGATCGTCGTTCTGCTTGTCACGGCTTTCATGACATCCTGGACACTTTGGACTAATGAATCGCGCTGAATTTGAAATTTCATTTTTATCCTCCGGATTGGCATATTTTTTTACTGGCTGAATATATATATATTTTGTTTTAAAAGATAGTAATAGTACTAGTAGGGCCTGTTAGTATGTGGATAACCCCATTTTTGAAAGGAAACACAGCCTATCCACATGTGGACAGACTGTGTGCAAAGTATAAAAAGTTATTCACATTTCTTCTAAACTTTCAACAGCTCATTCAATTCCTTCAGCTGCTTCTGGAGCTGCGGATCTGTCTGGAGAAGCTTTGAAATCTTCTCGTGGGCATGGATCACGGTTGTATGGTCGCGCCCGCCGAATTCCTCGCCAATTTTAGGCAGGGAGAAATCAGTCAGCTCCCTGGAGAGGTACATCGCAATCTGCCGCGGGAAAGCCACAGACTTTGTCCTCTTCTTTGCCTTGAAATCCTCAAGTTTTACACTGTAATGCTCCCCGACCGTTTTCTGGATCTCATGAATTGTGATGACCTTCGGCTTGGAGCTTGGGATGATGTCCCTCAATGCTTCTGCTGCCAGATCTGCGTTGATATCCTTATTGATTAAAGAAGAATAAGCTACTACGCGTATAAGTGCACCTTCGAGTTCCCGGATATTTGAATCGATTTGATTGGCAATATAAAGCATGACTTCATTCGGGATATCAAGCCCTTCAGCTTTTGCTTTCTTTCGCAGGATGGCGATCCTTGTTTCCAGATCCGGCGGTGTGATATCCGTGATGAGCCCCCACTCAAACCGGGAGCGGAGACGGTCTTCAAGCGTCGGAATCTCTTTTGGAGGCCGGTCACTGGAAATGACAATCTGCTTGCTTTCTTCATGAAGTGTATTGAATGTATGGAAAAATTCTTCCTGGGTCTGTTCTTTTCCGGCCAGGAACTGAATATCGTCAATTAAGAGAACATCGACATTTCGATATTTATTGCGGAAATCGACAGCTTTGTTATCGCGGATGCTGTTGATGAACTCATTTGTAAATTTCTCGGAAGACAAATAAACCACTTTAGCAGCTGGATTATGATCTTGTACATAATGGCCGATCGCATGCATAAGGTGGGTTTTTCCCAGTCCGACTCCCCCGTAGATGAACAATGGGTTATAAGCTTTGGCGGGCGCTTCGGCTACTGCCAGTGAAGCGGCGTGGGCAAAGCGGTTGCCGGAGCCGATGACAAAGGTATCAAAGGTGTATTTGGGATTGAGCATATTTAAGGGAAGTTCAGGCTGGTCATCATCCTTTTTCCCTTTTTTCGGCGGGACCGGAAGATCAACCTCTTCTTCGCCCTGGTTCTGCGGAATAATGAATTTAACCCCCAGTTCCTCTCCCGTTATATCGTAGAGAATCCCGGAAATCAGCTGCGAATAGCGTTCTTCCAGCCAATCGCGCGCAAACTCATTCGGTGCCGTGATGATGAGCAGGTCTCCCTGGAGAGAATGTGCCTTGGTCGATTTCAGCCATGTGTCAAAGCTTGGCTTGCTGATTTTTTTTTCAATATTGGCCAGAGCATTATTCCAAAGATCCGCAATGTTTTCCAACAGGTATCCCTCCTTTTCTGTTAGTTTCGTCCAGCAGAACGATGGGTTATACAAGTTGTACAACCCTTATGTGATCTATATACGAAACTGTTTGTGTGGATAAATATATAATAAGGAAACAATTCGGGATTTCGACATTTTCCCCGGATTGTGGACAAAGTTCATCAAAGCCCCTGAATAACCTGTCCACATGTTATCCACAATCTGTGGATAAGAAAGTTATGCACAATATTTATTAAGTGTGAAAACACAACTATAATATCAAATAATAGTAAGCCATGCAATGGTTTTTAATGCTTTATCCACAAAGCGGGATTCCTGTGCATATTAATTGTCCACAAGCAGTTAGTCTGTTAAAAACTTGTCATATCCCCTGTGGATAGTGAAAATCTTGTCGAAAATTTATCCACAACAGAAGTTAAAGCAGGTAGAAGGAAAAATTAACAGCAGCCAATTTGAAAAAGGGTCGTGACATTCAGGCAGAAAAAAGGTAAAATTTCAAAGGTAGCAAAATGGACGTCCGGATCTTCTGGGCGGACAATCAAACAGACGATTTGCAGACTTAATGATATAAATGATGCCGGAAGGCTTTTTCGATCATGGAAAACGGAATGAAGAGTTGACAATTATTCGGGTATCTTTGTATAATCAATAAGACTGTCTTTTACTGTTATCCTCAGGGAGGTGTAATATAATGAAAAGAACGTTCCAACCGAACAAGAGAAAAAGAAGCAAAGTTCATGGTTTCCGCTCTCGTATGAGCAGTGCAAACGGACGCAAAGTTTTAGCGCGCCGCCGTCAAAAGGGAAGAAAAGTATTATCTGCTTAGGCCACTGAAACGTCAGTGGTCTTTTTTCCTTTTTGAAAAGATAATGGAGCCGGCTTCTTATAGAAGGGGCCGGTTCTGGTTATAAAGGTAAAGGGATCCTTTTTGGATTGCGGCAGGCTGCCGATCGGCTGCCTGCCCGCTCTTTCCTTAAAGGTTGAATGATAGAGCTTTCTAAGATTGAGGAGTAAATGGCATGAAAAAAGAGTTCAGAGTCAAAAAGAATAAAGAATTTCAGGAAGCCTTTAAAAAAGGAAAGTCATTTGCTAACCGTCAATTTGTTATATATGCATTGAAGAAAACGGGGCAGGAGCACTTTCGCATCGGCCTTTCCGTCAGCAAAAAGATCGGCAATGCAGTGGTCCGGAACCAAATCAAACGATATGTCCGCCAGGCATTCCATGAGCTGGATGCTTCCATACATAATGAGTATGACTATGTAATCATCGCCAGGAAGCCTGTGGCCGATATGGGATTCCATGAGATTAAAAACAGTCTCACCCACGTCCTGAAAGTAGGCAAGGTCCTAGGCCGGCCCGGGCACCAGCGGGACCGGCAAAAGCCTGAATAAAGTTTCGTGAATTTTAAAGCGCTTGCGCCTGAAAAATGGTAGAATATCACCGTAGTGCCTTTATTGTCCTGAAGCCGGGACGGACAGGCCTACAGAGAAAGAAGCATACAGGCAGCCAGGGTTTGGTTCTGCCGCCTAAGGCCGGGAGTAACACCTGGTACTTCTTATAATAAATATGAAAAGCAGCAAGGGAGGATAAACGTTGAAGAAGCGAATATTTCTTGTATTCGGATTGATTTTCCTAATGGCTCTTTTGACGGGATGTACTGAAGTCAATAAGCCGATTACCTCTGAAAGTGAAGGCTTTTGGAATGAGTATATTGTTTACCCGCTTTCTATGTTCATCGTAAAAGTAGCTGAAACGCTCGGCGGCAGCTACGGGCTTGCCATCATCGTGGTGACCCTGATCATCCGCCTTTTGATTCTGCCGCTGATGATCAAGCAGACAAAAAGCTCGAAGGCCATGCAGGCCCTTCAGCCTGAAATGCAGAAGCTGAGAGAGAAATACAGCTCAAAAGACCAGAAGACACAGCAAAAGCTGCAGCAGGAAACCATGGCGCTTTTCCAGCAGCATGGCGTTAATCCGCTGGCAGGCTGTTTCCCGCTCATCATTCAGATGCCGATCCTGATCGGTTTCTATCACGCCATTTCCCGTACGCGCGAAATTGCGAACCATGACTTCCTGTGGTTTGATCTCGGTTCACCGGATCCGATTTACCTGCTTCCGCTGATTGCCGGTGCAACGACTTTCATCCAGCAGAAGATCATGATGGCGGGGACTGCCAACCAGAATCCGCAGATGGCCATGATGCTCTGGATCATGCCGGTCATGATCATCGTGTTTGCGATCAATTTCCCTGCAGCCCTGTCATTATACTGGGTTGTCGGTAACATCTTTATGATTGTCCAGACGTATTTCATCAAAGGTCCGGATCTGAAAAAAGCAGCTGCCGGAAATGCGGGAGGAGCAAAGAAGTGAAAGAAGTGACTGCTACAGGACAATCCGTCGAAGCAGCAGTAGAATCCGCTTTAGCTCAATTGCAGACAACAAGAGACCGCACGGAAATCAGTATCCTTGAAGAAGGAAAGAAAGGTTTGTTCGGGATTTTCGGTTCAAAGCCTGCCGTTGTAAGGGCAGTCCTGAAGCCGGATCCGATTGAAGAAGCCGTCCAATTTTTAAAAAATATCGGCGACAAAATGGGAGCACCCGTTGAAGTGGAAGTGCGCAAGGAAGGGAAAGAGGCAGAGCTTATCCTGTCCGGCGAGAAAATTGCCCTTTTCATCGGCAAGAGGGGCCAGACCCTGAACTCGCTCCAGTATTTGACCCAGCTTGTTGTCAACAAGTCTTCCGATTCTTACCTGAATGTGGTCCTTGATGCCGAGGACTACCGTAAGCGCCGGAATGATACGCTCGTCCAGCTTGCCCAGCGGCTTGCCCAAAAGGCAATCAAAACTGGCAAGGATGTTGCGCTTGAGCCGATGCCTTCCTATGAAAGAAAAGTCATCCATGCGGCACTGGCCGGTACGAGGAAAGTCAAAACGTACTCAAGCGGGGCCGATCCCAACCGCCATATCGTCATATCACCGGTGAAATAGCCGATAGAGCCTTATCCAATTGGATAGGGCTTTTTTTATGGGAAAAAAGAAGATCCGCAAAGTAATGGGATTCTGCAGATTTGGCATTCTTCAAGAGGAACAGCTTCTGCCGCTCCTCTTTTTTGTCCAGGTCCGGGGCTGGAGCCTCGAGCCATAAGCCGCTCCTGGATTAAAGGCAAAGAACAGGTGACGCTCTTCGGAAATTCGTGCTGTGGATAACATGTACGGCGATATTTGCGTCTGGTTTTATTGTTATTCACATGTGGATAAGTTAAAATAGAGCATAATACTGTGTAGAGAATCGGAGAGCTTGTGGATAAGCAGAATTGGCTTGAGCAAATAATCTTTTTAATCAAAGGCTCTTGTGCTATTCTAGTTATTTGGGGCTTAAAATATTTCGTTTTAATTATATAGATAGAAAACAGGAAATGAGGTGGCAGCAGGGTGGAGCTAGATACAATTGCAGCGATATCCACTCCGATGGGGGAAGGCGCAATCGCCATTGTACGGCTGAGCGGCGATGAGGCATTCTCCATTGCAGACAAGCTATACAGGGGAGTTGGAGGGAAACGCATAAGTGATGCCGCTTCCCATACGATCCATTACGGCCATATCATCGATCCGAAAACCAGTGAAGTGGCAGAGGAAGTGATGGTATCAGTGATGAAGGGGCCAAAAACCTTCACAAAGGAAGATGTGGTAGAGATCAACTGCCATGGCGGGATTGTGTCGGTCAACCGGGTGCTGCAGCTCGTGCTGAATCATGGCGCCCGCCTCGCCGAGCCTGGTGAATTCACAAAGAGGGCGTTCCTGAACGGACGGATCGACCTTTCCCAGGCAGAAGCGGTAATGGATTTGATCCGCGCCAAAACAGACCGGGCGATGAATGTGGCGCTGGGCCAGATGGAAGGACGCCTTTCCAATCTGGTAAAAAGGCTGCGGCAGGAAATCCTTGAAACATTAGCCCATATCGAGGTTAATATCGATTATCCGGAGTATGATGATGTCGAAGAAATGACCCATCAGCTTCTGCTCGAGAAGGCCGGCTTCGTCAAAGGAGAGATTGAGAAGCTCCTGAAGACTTCCCAGCAGGGGAAAATTCTTCGTGAAGGACTGTCGACGGTGATCGTCGGGAGGCCAAATGTAGGGAAATCTTCCCTGCTCAATAGCCTTGTGCATGAAAACAAGGCGATCGTAACAGATATACCGGGTACGACTCGTGATGTGATAGAAGAGTATGTAAATGTCAGGGGAGTGCCATTAAGGCTCCTTGATACAGCCGGCATCCGGGAGACAGAGGATATTGTCGAGCGGATCGGTGTGGAAAGATCGCGCCAGGTGCTGAAGGAGGCCGATTTGATTCTGCTTGTTGTCAACTATTCAGATGAGCTGACACAGGAAGATGAGAACCTCTTCAAAGTGGTAGAGGACATGGATGTGATCGTCATTGTCAATAAGACCGACCTTCCGCAGAAAATCGATATGGAGCGGGTGCGGGAGCTTTCGGCAAAGCATAGGCTTGTGACGACATCCCTCCTCGAGGACCAGGGTGTCGATGAACTGGAGGAAAGCATTTCTTCCCTGTTCTTCGCCGGAGGCATTGAAGCGGGCGATATGACTTATGTGTCCAACACCCGCCATATCGCTTTGCTGAACCAGGCCCTGAACAGCATTGAGGAAGCGCTGAACGGAGTAGATTTTGGAACGCCAATTGATATTATTCAAATAGATTTGACAAGAACATGGGAGCTTTTGGGCGAG
Organism: Bacillus infantis; assembly: GCF_020171945.1. Classification (GTDB taxonomy): domain Bacteria; phylum Bacillota; class Bacilli; order Bacillales; family Cytobacillaceae; genus Bacillus_AB; species Bacillus_AB infantis_A. Next base: position 15,733 of record NZ_JAIVAP010000025.1, read on the forward strand.
ATCATCGGAGAAAGCGTCCATGACAGCTTGATTGACCAGCTTTTCTCCCAGTTTTGCCTTGGGAAATAATCCGGCAGGCGGGAAAACAGCCTGGAAAGAAGGAGGCAGCAGGAAACATGCAGTATGATGCAGGCAATTATGATGTCATTGTTATTGGAGCAGGACATGCAGGAGTCGAGGCCGGCCTGGCTGCGGGGCGGCTTGGCGCTAAAACACTTATGGTGACCATCAATCTTGATATGGTTGCTTTCATGCCGTGCAACCCTTCAGTCGGAGGTCCGGCAAAAGGGATTGTGGTCAGGGAAATAGATGCCCTCGGCGGTGAAATGGGCAAAAATATCGACAAAACCCATATCCAAATGAGGATGCTGAATACAGGAAAAGGCCCGGCTGTACGTGCGCTCAGGGCACAGGCAGATAAATTCACCTATCAGCATGAAATGAAGAAAACGATCGAAAACGAACCGAATATCACACTTTTGCAGGGCATGGTTGAAAAGCTGATCGTGGAAGACGGCATCTGCAAGGGTGTCGTAACGATGACCGGCGCGGCATACAGCGCGAAGACGGTTGTCATTACCACCGGGACATTCCTGCGCGGGGAAATCATCCTCGGCGAACTGAAATATTCAAGCGGCCCGAACAATCAGCAGCCGTCCATCAAGCTTTCTGAGCATCTGCAGGAGCTTGGCTTCGATATGGTCCGGTTCAAGACCGGTACGCCTCCGCGCGTCAACAGCCATACGATCGACTACAGCAAGACGGAGATACAGCCCGGCGACGATGTGCCGCGGGCGTTCTCTTATGAAACGACAAAATACATTACAGACCAGCTGCCGTGCTGGCTTACCTATACAAATGAAACAACACATCAGCTGATCGACGACAATCTGCACCGTTCGCCGATGTATTCAGGCATGATCAAAGGGACAGGGCCGCGCTATTGCCCATCCATTGAAGATAAGGTGGTCCGCTTCAATGATAAGCCCCGCCATCAGATTTTCCTTGAGCCTGAAGGCCGGAATACGCAGGAAGTGTATGTGCAGGGGCTTTCCACAAGCCTTCCGGAGGATGTGCAGCAGAAGATCCTCCGCACAATCCCGGGCCTTGAAAATGTCCAGATGATGCGTGCCGGATATGCGATTGAGTATGACAGCATCGTTCCGACTCAGCTTTGGCCGACATTGGAAACGAAGAAGGTCAAGAATCTTTATACTGCCGGGCAGATCAACGGAACCTCCGGATATGAGGAAGCAGCAGGCCAGGGGCTTATGGCAGGAATCAATGCCGGCCTAAACGCGCTTGGCAAGGAAGAGCTTATCCTCAGCCGCTCTGATGCCTATATCGGCGTACTGATCGACGATCTTGTCACAAAAGGGACGAATGAGCCTTACCGACTCCTTACTTCCCGTGCGGAATATCGGCTGCTTCTACGCCATGACAATGCCGATCTGCGCCTGACGGATGTAGGCCATAAGATCGGCCTGATCAGCGAAGAAAGATACGGGCGCTTCACAGAGAAAAAGCAGGCAATCGAAACGGAAAAAGAAAGGCTGCGTTCCATTATTATCAAGCCATCTGCCGAAGTCCAGGAAATGATCAAAAACCAGGGCGGAAGCGAGCTGAAGGACGGTATCCGTGCATCAGACCTGCTTAAGCGCCCGGAAATGTCGTATGAGCATATCAAGCTTGCGGCGCCTGCCGACGCAGATTTGGACTTTGACGTGACAGAACAGGTCGAAATCCAGCTGAAATATGAAGGATATATCGAAAAATCCCTGCAGCAGGTCGAGCGCCTGAAGAAGATGGAAAACAAAAAGGTGCCGGAAAATATCGATTATGATGCTATCAACGGACTCGCTTCAGAGGCCCGCCAAAAGCTGAAGGAAGTACGCCCGCTGTCCATTGCACAGGCTTCCCGGATTTCCGGCGTCAATCCTGCCGATATCTCCATCCTGCTTGTCTATCTTGAGCAGGGAAGGGTCGCCAGAGTTTCCAACAACTAATCACAGCTGCAGGAAAGGAATGGGCAATGAATACTGAACAATTCATCAAGATGCTGGGGGAGAAAGGGATCTCCCTTTCTCCCAGGCAGATTGATCAATATAATATCTATTACGAAACATTGGTTGAGTGGAATGAAAAAATGAATCTGACAGCCATAACAGACAAGCCGGAAGTCTATTTGAAGCATTTCTATGACTCTGTTTCCGCTGCCTTTTATTTTGATTTCTCCAAGCCCTTACATATTTGCGATGTAGGTGCAGGAGCGGGTTTCCCGAGCCTTCCGATCAAAATTGCATTCCCGGAGATCAGCGTGACCATCGTTGATTCATTAAATAAACGGATCAATTTCCTGGAGCACCTTGCAGGAAAGCTTGGTCTTGAAAATGTCCGCTTCGTCCATGACCGGGCGGAAACCTTCGGACAGAACAAGGACTACAGGGAAGCATTTGATGTTGTGACAGCGAGGGCTGTCGCCAGAATGTCGGTGCTGGCTGAGCTTTGCCTTCCCCTTGCCAAGGTCGGCGGCCATTTTGTGGCCATGAAAGGGGCCAGCGCCCAGGATGAGCTGGCTGCAGGCAAGAAAGCGATTACGATGCTTGGCGGCAAATTGGAGGATTCCCATTCCTTCCTTTTACCAGAAGAAGAAAGCGAGCGGAATATCTTTGTGATCCGGAAAGAAAAGCCGGCACCGAAGAAATTTCCAAGAAAACCGGGCACCCCGAATAAGAGCCCAATTGAATAATTAGTTACTTTTGTCCCGGATTTATGGCATAATTTTTAATAGCAGCTGTTGTTATATATCCATATTCTCATGGTTGAAAACGCGGCTCCTGTCGGAAGATTGTTTATCGGAGGTGCAGGAGTTCCCGTTTTTTAGGAGAATATGTAATAGGGAGTTTCGTAAAGGTGGTGCAGGGTGATGAAGCATTCTTTCTCACGCTTTTTTGGCCTAGGCGAAAAGGAAGAACAGGAAATCGAAAAAGCTGATGAACAGTTAAATATAGAAGAAGAAGAAGAACCGACTAACAGGGAAGAAGTCAGGAAGATTCCGATCGGACAGATTGTGCCGAACCGTTTTCAGCCGAGAACGGTGTTTGATGACGAGAAAATCGAGGAATTGTCCCGGACGATCCATACGCACGGGATCATCCAGCCGATTGTCGTCAGGGAATTTGAGGACGGAAAATTCGAAATCATTGCCGGTGAGCGCAGATGGCGGGCAATGAATAAACTGGGCTGGGACGAAGTGCCTGCGATTGTTAAGAATCTCAGCGACACCGAGACCGCCTCTGTTGCCCTGATTGAAAATCTCCAGCGCGAGGAGCTTTCGCCGATCGAGGAAGCGGTTGCTTACGGAAAGCTGCTGGAGCTTCATAATCTGACCCAGGAGGCCCTGGCACAGCGGCTTGGTAAAGGACAGTCCACCGTTGCGAATAAGCTCAGGCTCCTCAAGCTTCCGGAGCAGGTCCAGGAAGCATTGCTGGGCAAGCAGATCACAGAGCGCCATGCCCGCTCTCTCATTCCGCTGAAGAATCCGGAAAAGCAGGTCAAGCTTCTGGAAGAAATCATTGAGAAAAGCCTCAATGTCAAACAGACGGAAGAACGAGTCGTCAAGCTGCTCGAGCAGGGCGAAAACAAGCCGAAGCCGAAGCGGAAGGCTTTCAGCAAGGACATGCGGATAGCGGTCAATACCATCCGCCAGTCCCTCAATATGGTTTCAGACAGCGGCATTAATCTGGATTCCGAAGAAGAGGAATTCGAGGAATTCTATCAGTTCACGATCAAGATTCCTAAAAAGAAATGATAGATTGCGAGACACACTGAATATGTAGACAAAACGCACTGTATTTCATACCGGAATCCACAGTGCGTTTTTCATTATTATCACAACACTATTTAAGGGGGAAAAAGCATGAACAAGGACCTGTCTTCAGAGCAAAGGGAAGAATTGCTGGGCACATTGAAGGACCGTTTTGAGAAAAATATGGAGCGCCATCAGAATCTTGATTGGACTCAAGTGGAGGCAAAACTGGCTGACCATACTGACAAGCTCTGGACGCTCAATGAAATGGAAGTGACCGGCGGGGAGCCGGATGTCGTTGCTTATGATGAAAAAAATGATGAATACATATTCTGTGATTGTTCAGCGGAAAGCCCGAAAGGCCGCCGCAGCGTCTGCTATGACCGTGAGGCGCTGGAGTCCAGGAAAAAGCATAAGCCTGAAACAAGTGCAATGGACCTGGCTGCCGATATGGGCATCGAGCTTTTAACAGAAGCGCAGTACCGGGAGCTTCAGAAGCTCGGAAGCTTTGACCTGAAAACATCCTCCTGGGTGCAGACTCCTGCTGAAGTCAGGAAGCTTGGCGGCGCCCTTTTCTGCGACCGGCGCTATAACCAGGTATTCGTCTATCATAATGGCGCGGATTCTTACTATGCTGCGAGAGGCTTCCGGGGCAGGCTGAAAGTCTGAGCCTGCAGCAGGCAAAATATTCATTTCTCTTCAATCTGTGGGAATTTTAAGAAAAAACCTAACATCATATTCCATTCATGATAAAATAGAAGTCGTGACTCTAGTAAGTTTTTTTCTGATTGAATAGATTATGAATAGAATAGATATCATTGTTTAGAGGAATAAGGTAGGTGGCACCGTGGGGAAAATTATTGCGATTGCGAATCAAAAAGGAGGAGTCGGAAAGACGACGACCTCTGTGAATTTGGGAGCCTGCTTGGCATACATAGGCAAGAAAGTGCTGCTGGTCGATATTGATCCGCAGGGCAATGCAACAAGCGGGATCGGTATAGAAAAAGCTGATGTGGACCAGTGCATCTACGATGTTCTTGTTGATGATGTCGAAGCGCTGAAAGTGATCAAGCCGACGGCCGTTGAGAATTTATATGCCATTCCTGCGACCATTCAGCTCGCAGGGGCGGAAATTGAGCTGGTTCCGACTATTTCCCGGGAAGTGAGACTCAAAAGGGCCCTTGAAGAAGTGAAAAAGGACTTCGATTATATCATCATCGACTGCCCTCCTTCCCTCGGCCTTCTGACGATCAACTCTCTGACGGCTTCCGATGCCGTCCTGATACCGGTCCAGTGTGAGTATTATGCACTCGAAGGGCTCAGCCAGCTTTTGAACACGGTCCGCCTTGTCCAGAAGCATCTGAACCATGACCTGAAAATCGAAGGTGTGCTTCTGACGATGCTTGATGCCAGGACCAATCTGGGTATACAGGTAATTGAAGAGGTAAAGAAATACTTCCAGGATAAAGTCTATAAAACGATCATTCCGCGCAATGTCCGTTTAAGTGAAGCACCGAGCCACGGGGAGCCGATCATCATTTATGATGCGAAATCCCGGGGAGCTGAAGTGTACCTAGATTTGGCAAAGGAAGTGATTTCGAATGGCTAAAGGTCTGGGAAAAGGGCTGAATGCTTTCTTCTCGAACGCCGAGGCAGATTCTGAGGAAACAATCCAGGAAATCAGGCTTTCGGAAATCCGTCCGAATCCTTATCAGCCTAGAAAAACATTTGACGAAGCAGCAATTGAAGAACTGAAGCAGTCGATCCAGGAGCATGGCATTCTTCAGCCGGTCATCCTGAGAAAAAGCATTAAAGGCTTTGAAATCGTCGCAGGTGAACGCCGCTGCCGGGCTGCCAGGGAAGCCGGCCTGGAAAAAGTGCCATCCGTCATCAGGGAATTGACCGAAAAGCAGATGATGGAGCTGGCCATACTTGAGAACCTGCAGCGTGAGGATCTCACTCCAATGGAAGAAGCGGCCGCCTATCAGCAGCTGATTGAGAAGCTGAAGATGACACAGGAAGAGCTTGCGAAAAGATTGGGGAAAAGCAGGCCGCATATCGCCAATCATATCAGGCTTCTATCTCTTCCTCCGAAAATTCAGGAGCTGATCTCAAGCGGCAAGATCACGATGGGCCATGGGCGTGCGCTGCTGGGCCTCAGGCAGAAGGAAAAGGTCCAGGCAGTCGCTGACCGAGCGATAAAGGAAGGGCTCAATGTCCGCCAGCTTGAACAGCTGATCCATCACCTGAATGATCTTGTTCCACGTGAAACAAAAAAAGTGAAGACGCCGAAGGATGTATTTATCAAAGCCCAGGAAACCTCGCTGCGGGAACGGTTCGGAACCCCGGTCAGCATCAAACAGAATAAAAATCAGAACAAAGGCAAAATCGAGATCGAATTCTTTTCAAAAGACGATTTGGACCGGATTTTACAAATATTGGACCAGGAACGTTCGTAAGCCATCATGGATGGCTTTTTCTTCTTTTTTCATAAACTACTATACAGATAAAGGTGAATTGCAATGTTTTTATTAGGCACATTAGTGAATGGACTGCTGATTGTGATCGGTACGCTTCTCGGCAAGCTGCTCCACCGCATCCCTGAAAGCATGAAAGGCACCGTCATGTATGCGATTGGACTGGCAGTCATTGTCCTTGGCCTGCAGATGGGCTTCAAAAGTGAAAATTTCCTGATTGTCATCCTGAGTCTTGTGCTTGGGGCTGTGATAGGCGAGTGGCTTGGGCTTGAGGATAAGCTCAATGCAGTCGGCAATTGGCTGGAGAGAAAGATTGGTTCAAATGGACAGGGCAGCATCTCACAGGGCTTTGTGACAGCGACCCTCATTTTTGTGATCGGTGCTATGGCAATCATCGGGGCATTGGACAGCGGCATCCGCGGAGACCATGATGTTCTGTACACCAAATCAATCATCGACGGCTTTACGGCGCTGATTTTGACCACTACCCTTGGGATCGGCGTCATCTTTTCAGCAATACCAGTCGTCCTTTATGAAGGGCTGATTGCCCTTTTTGCGACCCAGATAGACCGGTTTGTCCCCCAGGCACTGATGGACCAGTTCATTCTTGAAATGACAGCAGCGGGCGGGGTAATGATCTTTGCAATCGGGCTGAATCTGACAGGATTGACGAAAATCAGGGTGGCTAATCTTCTGCCCGGCATCCTTGTGACGGCTGTTATCGTCACATCGATCTATTTTTACCATCAGCTTGTTTGACAGAGGGTGGACGGCAGTTGTCTGTCCATCCTCTTCTCTATTGATTCAGCTTAGCCTGTTCCACTGCTCCCAGATCCCAGCTGATGCGCGGCCATGCCTGCTTAAATCTTGCGTTCAGGCTCGCTTCATGGATTCCGGCAGCAATGGTCTTCGCCATCCTCAGCACAAGATTCAGCCTCGTATTCTGCAGAACGAAGAATTCCATAAATCCGCTCACATTCACAATTCCGGTGATATGCATATCGCCTACCTCAGGGAGCTCTTTGTTCACACCCGCTCCCGGCTTGACCGGACCGGATCCGACCTGGATGACGCCCACGCTCTTCAGGCGGCCAAGGCATGCGTCAATTCCGATGATATAGGGACGTACATGCGATTCCTTAATTTCCTTCAGCTTTTCTTCCAGATTCACGGCATGGATCGGATCATCCAGCGTTCCGTATACATGAAAAGGCGCCACGGCCTTTTCCTCCAGAAGTGTGCCGACGAGCGGGCCCAATGAATCTCCGGTAGAGCGGTCAGTGCCGATGCAGACAAAAACGACAGGGCGTACACCGATGCCTGGGGGCATGAAATTTAAGAGCTCAGCAGCCAGCTTGTTTGCAGCTTCCTGTTCATCATGGGCAACGCGGGCACTGCTGGCCTTTTTTTCAAATAAATTCGTTCTTAAGTTCATTGGTTCCACTCCCTCATTATGGTAGTAACAGTATACGGAAAAATTTTGTAATCTATACATACCTGCATCAGTAAAAAGATAAACAGAGAATCATAACTTGGTATGCTTTCCTTTAATGGGTTAAAGGCGCTTGTGCAGGCGGGGATGGTTTTATAGGAATTGAAAAAGAATTTTCAGGGAAGGCATCACATGTCAGACTGTAAAAAAATCCTGCAAATTGTTAAAATGGATTTAATTTTATAAGATAAGAAAGTATAATTCTGAACTTCGGCTGCTGAGTGGCAGCTGCGCCTATGGCCTCGGGGAACAGGCTTGGGGCAGAATCCTGCAGATGCTTTTTGCACGCCGCGCAATACTGATTAGAGTCCATTGATAAGGCGCTGGCGATTTTCTTATATAATTCACTAAAAGTAAGCGGGTGAAACCATGACTTCTACAGAAAAAATGCTTCAGGGAATTAAGGATCAGCTGTCCGATGAGAATATGTGGAGTGCCATTGGCCTTGGATTTTTGAAGATCATTGCCATTCTGATTGTATCAAGCCTGATCATCAGGATCGGCCGGGCGGCCATCCGCAAGGTTTTTGCCGTGCGGAGCCATTCGCCGCTCCGGATCAGCCACCGCCGGGAGGCAACGCTGGTCAAGCTGCTTGAAAATGTCCTGACGTATGTGGTGTCGTTCATCATGATCATGATGATTCTCTCGACCTTGACGATTGATGTGGGGGCTCTCCTTGCCGGTGCCGGGATTGTGGGGCTTGCAGTCGGCTTTGGTGCCCAGAACCTTGTGAAGGATATCATCACCGGCTTTTTCATCATATTTGAAGACCAATTCTCTGTCGGGGATTATATCAGGGTCGACCAATTCGAAGGAACCGTAGAGGAAATCGGCCTCCGTACAACAAAGATTAAGAGCTGGACAGGTGAGCTTCACATCCTGCCGAATGGAAGCATCGTCCAGGTGACCAATTTCTCACTTCATAACAGTGTGGCTTTTGTGGATGTGAGCATTGCGTATGAAGGGGATATCCAGAAGGCTGAGCAGGTGCTTAAAGACCTCCTGGAAACCTTGCCTGAAAAATATGAAGATATGGTCAAGACGCCTGAAATATTAGGTATCCAGAACCTGGCCGCATCAGATGTGGTCATCCGGGTGACGGCGGAGACAATGCCGATGAAGCATTTCTTTATCGCCAGACAGCTAAGGAAGGAAATCAAGATGGCCCTTGATGCACATGGCATCGAAATTCCGTTCCCGCGCCTGGTCATGTACTCGCGCCAGGAAGACAAGCCTGAAAAAAGCACGGGAAAAGCATAGGAGGAAAAAGCATGGAACCAAAAGAATATGGCCTGAATGATGTAGTAGAGATGAAAAAAGCCCATCCGTGCGGGGCCAACCGGTGGAAAATCATCCGCCTCGGCATGGATATCCGCATCAAATGCGAGGGCTGCTCGCATAGCGTCATGATCCCGCGAAAAGAATTCAGCCGGAAAATAAAGAAAATCCTCGTGAAGCATGAAGAATAGTCATGCTTCTTTTTTCTGGAAAGTGATGCACTTGTCTTTTCCCCGGCAAATCTCTATAATTGTGGGAGGCTTGTCCAATTTTATGAGATGAAAAACAGCCTTATGAAAATAGATTTCACAGTTTTTGAAATAGATGCTGAAATAAAAGTTGAGGAGTGACTGGCATGGCATTAACAGCTGGGATTGTAGGCTTGCCGAACGTTGGTAAATCTACATTATTTAATGCAATAACACAGGCAGGTGCGGAATCTGCCAACTATCCGTTTTGTACGATTGACCCGAATGTGGGAATTGTTGAGGTACCTGACCACCGTCTGAACAAGCTGACAGAGCTTGTTCAGCCGAAGAAAACTGTACCGACAACATTCGAATTCACAGACATCGCCGGAATTGTAAAAGGCGCCAGCAAAGGGGAAGGCCTCGGGAATAAATTCCTTTCACATATCCGTGAAGTGGATGCAATCTGCCAGGTTGTCCGCTGCTTTGCTGATGATAATATCACGCACGTATCCGGGAAGGTCGATCCGATTTCCGATATCGAAACCATCAATCTGGAGCTGATCCTTGCTGACCTTGAATCTGTTGAGAAGCGCATTGCCCGCGTCGGCAAAATGGCAAAGCAGAAGGACAAAGAAGCTGTCGCTGAACTTGAAGTCCTTGAATTGCTGAAGGATGCGTTCGAATCGGACAAGCCTGCCCGCACTGTGGAGTTCACAGAAGAGCAGCATAAAATCGCCAAGAACCTTCACCTCCTGACTATCAAGCCTGTCCTGTATGTCGCCAATGTCGGGGAAGACGATGTGGCAGATCCTTCATCAAACGAATATGTCCAGAGCGTCAGGGACTTTGCGGAGAAGGACAATGCCGAAGTAATCGTGGTCTGTGCGAAAATTGAATCTGAAATTGCTGAGCTGGAAGGCGAAGAAAAGCAGATGTTCCTTGAAGAGCTTGGCATCGAGGAATCAGGCCTTGACCAGCTGATCCGCTCAGCTTACCACCTCCTTGACCTTGCCACTTATTTCACGGCAGGTGTGCAGGAAGTCCGCGCCTGGACATTCCGCAAGGGCATGAAGGCACCTCAGTGTGCCGGCATCATCCATACAGACTTTGAAAGAGGCTTCATCAGGGCAGAAACTGTCCATTACGATGACCTGCTGGAAGCCAAAACAATGGCAGCTGCGAAAGAAGCAGGGAAAGTACGTCTGGAAGGTAAAGAATATATCGTTAAAGACGGAGATATCATCCATTTCCGCTTTAATGTTTAATAAGTATGATGAGAGGCTCCCTTTTTTGGGGGCTTTTTTTGTTTGGCTGGGGATGCAGGGGTGGTAGTTGGATTTTGAGGCACTTTGTATGGGCTTGAGCAGTGTCAGAATACCTTATGAGAGCATCTAGAGATACTCTGACATAATCAAATGTGGAAAAGAGTGCCTCATAGTTTGTCGTGGCTGAACACCCCCTCCGTCTTTCAATGGTCCAGCTCCGGGCGCTAGCCCCTCGACTCAAAAGCCTCTTTGAACCTGAAGGCAAAGAACGCCTTATACAGCAGCCGATTTGCTTGTCTTCCCCTCCCCTGCTGAAACCTTTGGAAACGTGGTCCTTGGAGCCCTCTCATCAGGCACTCCTGCTGTTGTGGCAGACAAAGGCGGCCCGGCGGAAATCATCTCGGACGGCAGGACTGCCGGATATGACCGGCAGGCAGCAGCGAATCATTTGCAAATATCATACAGGAGCTGCTTGGAAATCCCGCCAAGCTCGCAGGCATGTCCAGGGAAGCGGGAAAGTATGCTGAGCGGCAGTCGTGGGAAGCGAACATGGACCAGCTGCTGGCGAATATAAAGAGATTGCATTTGAGGATGAATACTGCTTCCGGAATTTGGGATAAAAGAATGGAAATTGTCCAATAAAATATGATATGATGAATATACCTCGAAATGAGGTTTTTTCTTTTTGGGGAGGAAGATTGCTTTCCTTCCGTATATATGCTATAATTTCAACTTGTGAGTAATGAATAGTTACTCCTTGCCCGAATGGGCCGCTTAGACCAAAAGGAGGTGTAATGAGATGAGAAAGTACGAAATCATGTACGTCATCCGTCCAAACATTGAAGATGAGGCTAAAAAGGCTCTAGTTGAGCGTTTTAACTCTATCCTGACTGATAATGGTGCGGAACTGACTGAATCAAAAGACTGGGGCAAACGCCGCCTGGCTTACGAAATCAACGATTTCCGCGATGGCTACTACCAGTTGATCCACCTGAACGCGGAAGCTGCTGCAGTGGACGAGTTCACTCGCCTTGCTAAAATCAGCGAAGATATCATCCGCCACATGGTTGTTAAAGACGAAAAGTAAGACTTGAAATAGACCAGTTTTAAATAAGGAAGGAGTTGATTCTGATGATGAACCGCGTTGTTCTTGTCGGACGTTTAACGAAAGATCCTGAGTTAAGGTACACGCCAAATGGAGTGCCCGTTGCTTCCTTCACACTTGCTGTTAACCGTACTTTTACGAATCAGCAGGGAGAAAGGGAAGCTGACTTCATCAACTGTGTGATTTGGCGCCGTCCAGCTGAAAACGTAGCAAACTTCCTCAAAAAAGGAAGCCTTGCCGGCGTTGATGGACGCCTCCAGACCCGCAGCTATGAGGGACAGGACGGCAAACGCGTCTACGTTACAGAAGTAATGGCAGACAGCGTTCAGTTCCTGGAGCCGAGAAATGCTTCAGGCGGTGCCCCTAGCGGCGGCCGTAATGACGGAAACTATGGCGGTCCTTCAAGAGAACAGGATTTCCCATATGGAAATAATGATCAGAATCAGCGACAAAACAATAACCGCAATCAAGGATATACGCGAGTGGATGAAGATCCATTCGCTAATGATGGCCAAATCGACATCTCTGATGACGATCTGCCATTCTGATCTCCTTGTTTGGACGGGTACACGATACTAAAACCAAAAGGAGGGAAATGACATGGCATTTGGAGGAGGACGCAGAGGCGGACGTGCAAAGCGCCGTAAAGTTTGCTACTTCACAGCAAACGGAATCACTCACATCGACTACAAAGATGTAGATCTTCTGAAAAAATTCATCTCTGAGCGCGGTAAAATTTTACCTCGCCGTGTAACTGGTACAAACGCTAAATACCAACGTAAATTGACTGTTGCTATCAAGCGTGCGCGTATCATGGCATTACTGCCTTACGTTTCAGGTGAATAATAGATGATAAAGAAGGGCGCCTTATGGGTGTCCTTCTTTTTTTGATGCATAGATGGGTGTCATGGAAGACTGCCGGAGCTGGGCAAGCACCCTCCGCATTTCGATTGTCCAGCTGCGGGTGCTAGCCCCTCGAGGTCTTAAGCCACCTAAGAACCGAAGGCAAAGCAAAGAACGCCTTTTATTCTGCCGCGTCTTATGCTTGTCGGCTCTGGGCAAGCCGCTTCCGCATTTCGATTGTCCAGCTGCGGGTGCTAGCCCCTCGAGGTCTTAAGCTACCTAAGAACCGAAGGCAAAGAACGCCTTCAATTCTTAGGCGTCTTAAGCTTGTCGGGGCTGAACAAGCACCCTCCGCATTTCGATTGTCCAGCTTCAGCGGCTAGAGCCTCGAGTCATAAGCCACACCAGAATTAAAGGCAAAGAACGCCTTTTATTCTGCCGCGTCTTATGCTTGTCGGCTCTGGGCAAGCCGCTTCCGCATTTCGAAAGGTTGAACCAAGCCTTCATACCCGATAAAATAGTAATAGGAATATGTCTTTAACCTGCTGCTGACTGCAGCGTTGTATAAAGAAATTTGAGAGGTGAAGCAGTGAAGAACGTCCATAAGTTGACTTCGGGTGCCGTCATGCTGGCAGTGTTTGCTGTCCTGATGCTGCTTACCCTTTACGTCCCTGTACTGGGGGTCGTCACGAATCTGTTTTTGGCAGCGCCGTTTATATTATTTGCTGCAACGAATGACCGTAAAAGCTCGCTGGTCTTTTTGACAGGCGGCATCCTCATTTCACTGATTGTCGGGACGATCCTGGCGATTCCGCTCGCGCTGACCTATGGAATAACAGGTACGGTAATTGGGGACTTTATCCGGGAGAAAAAGTCACGGTTCAGCACGTATATGGCAAGCTCTCTTGCCTTCCTGATCCTGCTTGTTGCCCAGTACGGGATAGCGGTCCAGTTTTTTGAGATGAATGTGATAAAAGAATCATTTGATCTCTTAAAGCAGTCTGTCGACAAAGCCGTTTCTTTGATGGAGAACTTCGGGCAGCCGCTCGATGAAAAGATGACAGAACAGCTGTACAGCGGCATTGAAATGACCGAGACGCTGATTCCCAGCTTATTGATCATGGCATCCTTTATCAATGTCCTGATTCTCCAGGCGGTATCCCTGCCGATTGTAAAGCGGTTTGGCGTGAATATGAAAAAATGGGGCCAGTTCAGAAATCTGTCTCTGCCTAAGAGCGTACTCTGGTATTATCTGATCACCATCATTGCGGCTCTCCTTCTGAAGCCGGAGGAAGGGACAGTCCTTTTTGATGCATTTATAAACCTGAGCTTTATCCTGCAGCTGCTTATGATTGTGCAGGGGCTCTCGCTCATCTTTTATTTCTGCCACATGAAAGGCTATCCAAAGGCCGTGCCGGTCATAGCTGCCGTCCTGAGCTTCATACTGCCTTTTCTCCTTTATATTATCAGGATATTAGGTATAATTGACTTAGGATTTAATTTGAAAAAATGGTTAAAAGAAAAAGTCTGACACTACTGTAGGAGCTGAAAACATGCCATCGTATTTAGAAAAGCGATCCATCCGCTATCCGCTTTATTGGCTGATGGGTATAACAGTGGTGGTCCTTGGGATATTGGCATATTACAACTGGATCCTTGGCCTGGCAGGCGTGCTGCTGATTGTGCTGCCATTCTATTTCATTTTTATGATAGATTATCGCCAGCGCCGGGAAACAGAAGAGTATATATCAACACTCTCATACCGTGTCAAAAAAGTAGGCGAAGAAGCCTTGATGGAAATGCCGATCGGCATCATGCTCTTCAATGAAGAGCTGTATATCGAATGGACCAATCCGTTCCTTGCTTCCTGCTTTGATGAAGATACACTGGTCGGAAGATCGCTTTATGATGCAGCAGAAACACTCGTCCCTTTGATCAAGCAAGAGGTGGAGTCGGAGATCATCACCCTCCACGAACGGAAATTCAGGGTCATACATAAGCCGGATGAACGGCTCCTGTATTTCTTTGACGTAACCGAGCAGACGGAAATTGAAAAGCTGTATGAAGATGAAAGGACCGTGCTGGCCATCATCTTCTTAGATAACTATGATGAGCTGACACAGGGGATGGACGACCAGACGAGGAGCAGCCTCAACAATCTTGTCACCTCCCTCCTGAATAAGTGGGCGACGGACAATGGTGTTTTCTTGAAAAGGATTTCGTCTGAGCGCTTCATCGCGGTGTTCAATGAAAACATCCTCCAGCTGCTTGAAAGAGGAAAGTTCACGATTCTCGATGATGTACGGGAAACAAGTTCGACCCAAAATGTCCCGCTCACCTTGAGCATTGGTGTCGGCTCCGGTGTCTCTTCCCTGCCTGAACTCGGGTCGCTGGCACAGTCAAGCCTTGACCTTGCCCTCGGCAGGGGCGGCGACCAGGTGGCCATCAAGCAGCCGAATGGGAAAGTCAAATTCTTCGGCGGCAAGACCAATCCTGTTGAAAAAAGGACGAGGGTCCGCGCTAGGGTGATTTCCCACGCGCTGAAGGAATTGGTAACCGAAAGTGATAAAGTCATCATCATGGGCCATAAAAGCCCGGATATGGACGCTGTAGGCGCTTCAATCGGTATCCTGAAGGTAGCTGAGATGAACCAGTGCGAAGGCTATGTGGTCATGAACTTCCAGGATATCGATACAGGCGTCCAGCGGATGATGAAGGAAATCCGCAAGAACGATTCCCTCTTTTCACGCTTTATCAGCCCTGAGGAGGCACTTGAAATTGCGACAGATGACACACTGCTGGTTGTGGTGGATACCCATAAGCCTTCGCTTGTCATCGAGGAGCGCCTGCTCAGCAAGATCGACCATGTTGTGGTCATTGACCATCACAGGCGCGGGGAGGAATTCATCAAGAATCCGCTGCTCGTTTATATGGAGCCTTATGCATCCTCGACAGCGGAGCTGGTCACCGAGCTGCTTGAATACCAGCCAAAGAAAGGCAGGATTGAAATGCTCGAAGCGACCGCCCTGCTTGCCGGTATCATCGTCGATACGAAAAGCTTTACGCTCAGGACCGGCGCCCGAACCTTTGATGCCGCCTCCTATCTGCGCGGCCAGGGAGCGGATACCGTCCTTGTCCAGAAGTTCCTCAAAGAGGATGTCGACACCTATGTGAAGCGGGCCAAGCTGATTGAAACAGTATCCCTCTACAGGGAGGGACTGGCGATTGCAAAGGGAAATCCTGACCAGTCGTTCGATCAGGTGCTGATCGCCCAGACAGCCGATACACTCCTGACAATGGATGGGATCGATGCTTCTTTCGTCATCTCCAAACGGGCAGATAATCTGGTCGGGATCAGCGCCCGCTCGCTCGGCGATGTGAATGTCCAGATTATCATGGAAAGCCTTGAGGGCGGAGGGCATCTTACCAATGCAGCAACACAGCTGACAGACATAACAGTCGATGAGGCGGAAGATCGCCTTCATCAGGCTATAGATGATTACTTTGAAGGGAGACGGAAAGAATGAAAGTCATTTTCTTAAAAGATGTAAAAGGAAAAGGAAAAAAAGGGGAAGTTAAAAACGTGGCTGACGGCTATGCCCACAACTTCCTGCTGAAGCAGGGGCTTGCGATTGAAGCAAACCAGGCGAATATCAGCACATTGAGCGCACAGAAAAAGAAAGAAGAAAAAGTTGCGGCCAATGAATTGGAAGAAGCGAAAGAGCTTAAAGAAAAGCTCGAAAAGATCACTGTCGAATTTTCAGCAAAATCAGGTGAAGGCGGAAGATTGTTCGGCTCAATCACAAGCAAGCAGATTGCTGAAGAGCTTAATAAAAAGAACGGCATCAAGATCGACAAGCGCAAAATCGAGCTCAGCGATGCGATCCGCACGCTCGGCTATACAAAGGTTCCTGTAAAGCTTCATACTGAAGTAACAGCCACTTTGAATGTCCATGTTAAAGAAGTAAACTAATTTTGGAAGTTCCATTTACAGATAAACATGTTAAAATATAAGAGTTGAGAGAAATGTGGTCGGTGCCAAGCTGATCACATTTTTCCTGCTTAATCGGCCTTTTTAACAAATTCAATGGGATTTTGCATAGATTTTTAATAGATAAAAAGATAGATAGGCATTAAGAGGGAGTTGGAATAGATGAGTGATCTGTTTGCAGACAGGCTGCCCCCGCAGAACATAGAAGCGGAGCAGGCTGTGCTCGGTGCCATTTTCCTGGAGCCGGCATCTCTGACGCTGGCATCTGAGATGCTGATCCCGGAAGATTTCTACCGGGCAGCCCACCAGAAGATTTACAATGTGATGCTCAAGCTGAATGACGAAGGAAAGGCTGTTGACCTTGTTACTGTAACCGAGGAGCTGGCTGCTGCCAAGCTGCTGGAGGATACAGGAGGAGTCAGCTACCTGAGTGAATTGGCAGGCTCAGTGCCGACAGCGGCCAATATTGAATATTATGCGCGGATCGTCGAGGAGAAATCGCTTCTCAGAAGATTGATCCGGACCGCGACAGGCATCGCCCAGGATGGCTATTCCCGTGAGGATGAGGTCGAAGTCCTGCTCGGCGAGGCGGAAAAGAACATCCTTGAGGTGGCTCAGCGCAAAAATGCCGGTGCCTTCCATAATATTAAAGATGTGCTTGTGCGCACCTACGATAATATTGAAGTCATGCACAACCGCAAAGGGGATATCACGGGGATTCCGACGGGATTTGCCGAGCTGGATAAAATGACGGCCGGCTTCCAGCGCAATGACCTGATCATTGTAGGGGCCCGTCCTTCGGTCGGTAAAACGGCCTTTGCCCTGAATATCGCACAGAATGTTGCTACCAAGACAAATGAAAACATTGCGATCTTCAGTCTTGAGATGGGTGCAGAGCAGCTTGTCATGCGTATGCTCTGCGCTGAAGGCAATATTGACGCACAAAGGCTCAGGACCGGATCCCTGACAGATGATGACTGGGGCAAGCTGACGATGGCGATGGGAAGCCTCTCCAATGCCGGAATCTTCATCGATGACACGCCGGGTGTAAGGATCACAGAAATCCGTTCCAAGTGCCGCCGCCTGAAGCAGGAGCACGGCCTTGGCATGATCCTGATTGACTATCTGCAGCTGATATTAGGAAGCGGACGCTCCGGCGAGAACCGCCAGCAGGAAGTATCGGAAATTTCCCGTTCCCTGAAGGCACTAGCGCGTGAGCTCCAGGTTCCCGTCATCGCCCTGTCCCAGCTCTCCCGTGGAGTGGAGCAGCGCCAGGACAAGCGCCCGATGATGTCCGACATCCGTGAATCGGGAAGCATCGAGCAGGATGCCGATATCGTGGCATTCCTGTACCGTGACGATTATTATGATAAAGAGTCAGAAGACAAGAACATCATCGAAATCATTATCGCCAAGCAGCGTAACGGCCCGGTCGGTACCGTCCAGCTTGCGTTCGTGAAGGAATATAATAAATTCGTCAATCTCGAGAAGAGGTTCGACGACTCAGGCATGCCGCCTGGTGCATAAAGCCGCAGTCCTGTACTGCGGCTTTTTTTCTGTGGAAAAAAGAATAGGACCTTCCTCATACGCAAAAACTAAAGAATAGCTCAATTAAACTTTTTACGAACGTATTTTTATGTTTTCTTTTAAAATGTTCGTGTTTTATTGACTTTTATCACTTTCCCTTGGTAAAATTAGAGTTGTTTGAAGAACGGATACATATTTAACACTCTTTGGAGGTGCTTTATAAATGTCATCAGTCGTTGTAGTTGGAACTCAATGGGGAGACGAAGGAAAAGGAAAGATTACAGACTTCCTTTCAGAAAATGCTGAAGTGATTGCCCGCTACCAGGGAGGAAATAATGCCGGCCATACAATCAAATTTGGCGGTGAGACTTATAAGCTTCATTTGATTCCATCCGGAATTTTTTATAAAGAAAAAGATTGTGTCATCGGAAACGGCATGGTTGTGGATCCGAAGGCCCTGCTCAAGGAGCTTGCCTATCTGCATGAAAGAAATGTCACAACTGATAATTTGCGCATCTCAAACCGCGCCCATGTGATCCTGCCTTATCACCTGAAGCTTGATGAAGTGGAAGAGGAGAGAAAAGGCGCCAACAAGATCGGTACCACAAAGAAGGGGATTGGCCCTGCGTACATGGATAAAGCTGCCCGTAACGGCATCCGCATCGCCGACCTTCTTGACCGTGAGGTATTCGAAGAAAAGCTGCAGCGCAATCTTGAAGAAAAGAACCGCCTGCTGGAGCGCTTCTACGAAACAGAAGGCTTCAAGCTTGAGGATATTCTTGAAGAGTATTATGAGTATGGCCAGCAGATCAAGCAGTATGTGTGCGACACGTCTGTTGTGCTGAATGATGCCCTTGATGAAGGCCGCCGTGTCCTGTTTGAAGGTGCACAGGGCGTTATGCTCGACATCGACCAGGGGACATACCCGTTTGTTACCTCTTCCAACCCGGTTGCGGGCGGCGTAACGATCGGTTCAGGAGTCGGCCCTACAAAGATCAAGCATGTTGTCGGCGTATCCAAAGCCTATACAACACGTGTCGGCGACGGCCCGTTCCCAACTGAGCTTGATAATGAAATCGGCAATCAGATCCGTGAAGTCGGCCGCGAGTATGGTACAACTACAGGCCGTGCGCGCCGTGTCGGCTGGTTTGACAGCGTTGTTGTCCGCCATGCCCGCAGGGTCAGCGGCATCACTGACCTGTCCCTGAACTCTATCGATGTTCTGACAGGCATTGAAACGCTGAAAATCTGTGTTGCTTACCGCTATAAAGGTGAAGTGATCGAAGAGTTCCCGGCGAGCCTGAAGGTGCTTGCTGAATGTGAGCCTGTGTATGAAGAACTCCCAGGCTGGACTGAGGACATCACTGGCTGCAAGTCACTGGATGAGCTTCCGGCCAATGCCCGCCACTACCTTGAAAGAGTTGCACAGCTGACAGGCATTCCATTGTCCATCTTCTCTGTCGGTCCGGACCGCTCACAGACAAATGTTGTCATGAGCCCTTGGCGCCAGAATTAATAGTTGAAGCCCCCGTTATGGGGGCTTTTTTTATTTGTGAAATTTCACAAGGGTTGGGCGACATTATGGGCTGTTAATTTCCGTTCCAGGCACTTCGCTTTCCGCGGGGCGACGCTGAGCCTCCTCAGAGCAAGCTCTTGCGGGGTCTCAGCATTGCCGCTGCAATCCCGCAGGAGTCTGCGTGCCTTGCACTCCAATTAACAGGGTTTTTAAACTTTGAGGGGTTTGGGATGAGTCAAAAAACTTGAGTATAGACCATTTCGGCGCACTCCAGTTATATTGGCTTTTTATTAACAAAATACTTTAAAGAAGATTAGGGAAGTGATGGGGCTGTTAATTTCCGTTCCAGGCACTTCGCTTTCCGCGGGGCGACGCTGAGCCTCCTCAGAGCAAGCTCTTGCGGGGTCTCAGCATTGCCGCTTCATTCCCGCAGGAGTCTGCGTGCCTTGCACTCCAATTAACAGGGTTTTTTATACTTTGTGTGAGTTTAACATCGGTTGTAAATCTATCCCATTGCCCCAAGAAGCTCCATTCATTTTGACGAACCAATCCATTTTCACCTATGATTAGCATACATAAGGAGATTTTTGTCAGGGGGGATAGTATGAACATTCTGGTTGTGGAGGATGATCGGACGATAGCGGCGGGGCTGGAGTATTCTTTGCAGAATGAGAAGTATGGCACTTTTGTATGCCATGATGCTGCGGGGGCTCGGGAATTGATCCGGACGAAGCTGGATGAGATTGATCTTTGCCTGTTTGATCTGGGGCTGCCGGATGGAAGCGGGTATGATTTGTGCTCGCTTGTGAAGAAGCAGAGTGATCTGCCTGTCATTTTTCTGACGGCGATGGATGAAGAAGTTAATGTTGTGATGGGACTGGACATGGGGGCTGATGATTATATCACGAAGCCTTTCCGGGTCCGTGAGCTGCTGTCGCGCATCAGGTCGGTGCTGCGCCGCTATGATAAGCAGGACCGGCAGACTGTCACTTTCCAGGCCATTACGGTCCATACCGGCGAAGGAAAGGTCTATAAGCACGGTGAAGACCTCCAGCTGACGGCCCTGGAATACCGCCTCCTCCTGATCTTTGCGAACCATAAGGGGCAGGTGCTGACGAGGAGCCAGCTGCTTGATAAAATCTGGGACGTTGCCGGCGATTTTGTGAACGATAATACACTCACGGTCTACATAAAGCGGCTAAGGGAAAAGCTCGAGGACGATCCGCAGAAGCCTTCCATCATCAAGACTGTCCGCGGCCTTGGCTATAAGGCAGGCGACTAAAGATGCTGCGGAATAAAGAATACAGGAACTTTTTATTCATAGCCATTGGCCTCGCCGTTCTATGCGTGCTTCTCTCCTCCCTTATATCCTGGCAGGCAGCCCTGGCAGCAGGGACATCCTCTCTCCTCCTTTTAGCTGCCTTTTTAATTTTCACCTCCTGGCGCTATCGTGAGATTGACAAGCTCTCGCGCTATCTAAGGAGGATCAGCAGCGGAGATTATATGCTCGATGTCCGGGATAACCATGAGGGCGAACTCAGCATCCTGAAATCGGAGATCTATAAGGTCACCATCAGGCTCTCCGAACAGAGTGCCCTCCTGCAGGAAGATAAAACGAAGCTGACAGACGCCATCTCAGATATTTCCCACCAATTGAAGACACCTCTTACATCCATGATGGTCATGTCAGACCTGCTGAGTGATATGTCACTTGAGGATGGCAAACGAAAAGAGTTTACGCGCCGCATCCAGGTGCAGCTTGAAAGGATTGAATGGCTGGTTTCCTCCCTTTTGAAGCTCTCAAAAATTGACGCGGGCACTGCTTTTTTTAAAACAGAAAGGGTGGATGTCCCGCAGCTGGTTAAGGAGGCTGTGGAGCCTCTCTTGATTCCTATGGAACTTAAAGAGCAGGAGCTCAGGATCAGTGGCAGGGCGGGTGTTTTTTTCACCGGGGACCATAATTGGACGAAGGAAGCGTTGATCAATATCATCAAAAACAGCATTGAACATTCCCGTGAAAAAGGGAGTATCAGCATCAGCTACAGCCAAAATCCGCTCCTCACCGAAATTATCATTGAGGATGATGGCGGGGGGATCCTTAAAGAAGACCTCCCCTATATTTTCAAGCGCTTTTACCGTGGGAAAAATGCCACGGAGGATAGTGTCGGGATTGGACTGGCCATGGCATACGGAATCATGAAAAGGCAGGGCGGAGATATTGAAGTGGCCAGTAAACAGGGATTCGGGACAAGATTTACGCTGAAGTTCTATCATCAGGTCATTTAACAGATGACTAAATTGTCACTTTGGAGTCACGCTAGAGTCATTTTTGCCAGATATACTGAACCTATCAAATCAATGGAGGCTCTAGCATGGAAATCTTGAAAATCCAGAATCTGTCTAAAGTGTACGGAAGCGGAGATACTGCTGTTAAGGCATTGGATGACGTATCTTTTACTGTCAATAAAGGCGAATTTGTCGCCATCATCGGCCCATCGGGATCAGGGAAATCGACCCTCCTGCATATGCTCGGCGGGGTTGACCGCCCTACAGGAGGCCGTGTGCTGGTCGATAACACTGATATTTACAAACTGAATGAAACACAGCTGGCCATCTTCAGAAGAAGGCAAATCGGCCTGATCTACCAATTTTACAATCTGATCCCGATCTTGAGCGTAGAGGAAAATATCACACTCCCAATGCTGCTTGACGGTCAAAAGGTCGACAAGGGGCAGCTTGAAGAAATTGTCGGGATCCTTGGACTGCAGAACCGCCTGTCCCATCTTCCGAACCAGCTGTCCGGCGGGCAGCAGCAACGTGTATCCATCGGCCGTGCCCTCATCAGCCGCCCTGCCATCATGCTTGCAGATGAGCCGACCGGTAACCTGGACAGCCGCAACAGCGGTGAGATCATGGAGCTTTTAAAAATGTTCAATAAAACCTATAAGCAGACACTGATTGTTATCACCCATGATGAACGGATCGCGATGCAGGCTGACCGGGTCATTTCCATCGAGGACGGTAAGGTTGCTAAAAATGAGGTCATCCGGCCATGAATATCATGAACAGGCTGACATTGCGGCACTTGAAGAAGAACAGGAGAAGGACACTTGTCACGATTATCGGCGTTATCATCTCGGTCGCCATGGTTTCAGCGGTTTCCACCCTGTTTGTCTCATTCCTTGGGATGATGAAACAGGAAGCCATCCAGAATTCCGGTGATTGGCATGTCATCTACCGTGATGTGTCAGAAAGCCAGATGGAAGCGATACGAAAGGACGAGCAGACGGAAAAGCTGTTTATCACCAAGGACAGGGGATATGCGCCTCTTGAAAGCCCCTCCAATAAAAACAGGCCATATCTGTTCATCAAGGAATTCGATTCACAGGGAATGGAGCATTATCCTGTTGAATTGAGCGAAGGGCGACTTCCGAAAAAGGAGAATGAAGTCCTTTTTCCAAAAGAAATAATGGAAAAGCAGAATTATCAAATAGGCGATGAAATCACCCTTGAAATTGGGGAGCGGCATATTCCCAATAATGATCGCTCTTTTGGCCAGGGGGATTATCTGCAGTACGATGAAACAGAAGTAATTGAAACATTAAACAAAAAAGAGGAAGACATCTTTACAATTGCCGGTACGATAGAGCGTCCGGAATGGGAGCCATACTCCGCACCCGGCTACACGATTGTGAGCTATATGGAGCAGGATGCCTTTAAGGGCGGAGCAGCTGATATCGGTGTGACGTTGAAAAAGGTGAACCGGTCGCTCTACGCGCATGCCAAAGAGCTGGCCGAAAAAAATGGAATCACTAAAGTCAGCTTCAATAAAGAACTGCTTCGTTATTATGGGGTGACCGATAATGATAATCTGGCTATCACGCTTTATTCTCTTGCAGCCATCATCATATTAATCATTATCATCGGTTCGGTATCCCTGATCTATAATTCATTTGCCATCAGCGTCTCCGAGAGGGCCCGCCATCTCGGAATGTTATCCAGTGTCGGTGCGACCAAAACACAAAAACGGAATTCTGTCTTCTTTGAAGGAGCGGTAATCGGGGTAATATCCATCCCGCTTGGACTGCTGGCAGGGATCGGCGGCATCCTTGCAACCTTTCTGGTGATGAATCGTTCCTTTGGCGATACCCTGGGGATAGACGATGGTCTAACCTTAACCGTGACACCCATGTCCATCCTGCTTTCTTGCCTGATCTCGATTCTGACGATTTTCATCTCCACCTATATGCCGGCCAGGAAGGCTTCAAAGGTCTCTGCCATCGATGCCATCAGGCAAAGCCAGGATGTGAAGCTGACCGGCAAGGCGGTAAAAACGTCCAGATTCGTCAGGAAAATCTTCGGCCTTGAAGCAGAAATCGGTTTGAAGAATCTGAAACGGAATAAAAGAAGATATCAAGTGACAGTGTTCTCGCTGGTTATCACGATTGTTCTTTTCCTGGCGGTTTCCTATTTTACTGCAAACCTGAAGCAGTCGATTACGATGACACAGGTGAACTATAATTATGATGTACAGATATACAGTTCTGAAGATCAGGCAGCCCTTGAGCCTTATATGAACCTAAATTATGTGAGTGATGCTTCCTTAATGGAGGAGGCCTATTTTTCAACATGGATCAATGAGTCAAAGCTGCCTGATGAAGTGAAGGCACAGGATTATTATGAGGATATGCTCCAGGATGGGAAATATCCTTATTCTCTCGTGCTGCATGGAATAGATGAGAAGAGCTTTAAAACATATGCTGATAAGATCGGAGCCGATGTGAATGAGCTCCAGGATAAAGTAATCATCCTTAATAAATTTGTGTACGAAGAAGAGCAGACGGGGAAAAAGATTGAAACTGACGGAATCAACGGAAAGCCTGGAGATAAGATGGATCTGTATCTCCCAGAGGAGAACAGATCATTTCAATCCCTTGAAATTGGCTTTGCTGCTGTAGAGGCGCCGATGGGCATCCTGCCGCTAGGCAATTATGAAGTTCATCTCCTGATGCCTCAGAAGCAGTTCGAACAGCTGAAGCAGGATGGGGTGGAAACGGCATACAACCTTTTCCTGGACAGCTCAAAGCCTGAAGAAATGCAGGATCAGCTTGATCAAATTGAGTCAGAAAATCTTATGATCCAAAATGTCTATCAAAACCGGGAACGGGATGAACAGATGGTAACGTTCATGTCAGTTTTCACCTATGGCTTCATCACGCTGATTTCCGCCATTTCAATCGCGAATATCTTTAACACCATTTCAACCAGCATTGCACTCAGGGGCAGGGAGTTTGCCATGCTGAGATCAATCGGGATGACACCGAAGGGTTTTAATAAGATGATCAACTATGAAAGCATCTTTTATGGACTCAAGGCCTTGCTGTACGGGCTTCCGATCTCACTCGGTGTTATGCTGCTCATGTATTGGTCATTGCAGAATACATTCCAATACTCATTCGCCGTACCATGGATGAGCGTTCTGATCGCCATCGCTGCGATATTCATCATCGTGAGTGCCGCCATGCTTTATTCCATTCAAAAGGTGAAAAAGCAGAACATCATTGATGGCCTTAAGCAGGAAAATATCTAAAAAATATATGCCTCTCCAGTGCAAAAAGGAGAGGCATATGTTTGCTTTCAGCTGAGGATGGTATACAGATAGAGTCAGTATTTAAGCTTGCAAAATATTTTTTGAAAAATAAGTTGCAATAGTTTTAGATTCTGTGATATTATAAAAAGCGTCGTCACAAGAGACAACATATTGAGAGCCATTAGCTCAGTCGGTAGAGCATCTGACTTTTAATCAGAGGGTCGAAGGTTCGAGTCCTTCATGGCTCACCATTTTACTCCAATGGCCCCTTGGTCAAGCGGTTAAGACACCGCCCTTTCACGGCGGTAACACGGGTTCGAATCCCGTAGGGGTCATCGGCATTTGGCTGGTCGGCAAGTAGCTGGCAAGGACGGCTTCCTTGCTGACTGCCATATACATAATTTTGGTTTTCTTTTAAAAAAGTAATTTCTTTTTAAGAGTGGTCCCGTGGTGTAGCGGTTAACATGCCTGCCTGTCACGCAGGAGATCGCGGGTTCGATTCCCGTCGGGACCGCCATTTATATAGATTCTTTTTTATAACAGTTTAATATGGCTCAGTAGCTCAGTCGGTAGAGCAGATTGCTACCTTCCCTGAAAAAGCTTCTGCGGCAATCTGCGAGGAAGTTCACAAGAACCTTCCGAGCAAAGGACTTAAGCAATGCATTTTTTAGGAATTAAATATTATTATGGCTCAGTAGCTCAGTCGGTAGAGCAAAGGACTGAAAATCCTTGTGTCGGCGGTTCGATTCCGTCCTGAGCCATCCCGGGAAGAGAGAGTATACCTTGTATGCTCTCTCTTCTTTTTTGTTACGGCTTTGTAATATACCCCGCCCCCTTTTATAGCAGGATAAAGACAAACAGCAGACAGAAAGCTTGAAAATATAGGGATTTCTGCTCATGTGCGAAAAGAAGCTGCTTTTGTAATATAATGTAAGATTTTATACAGTTTTATTACAATGCTGAGACAAATCCAGGCCCCGGCGTGTTTTATGGTACATTATAGTGGCGTCAAAATAGTACAAAACGAACAATGGTAGATACATAGAACTATGAATATAGATTTGTTTGTTTCCGAAGTCTAGGGGGATCCATTTTACAATGAAGAACTGGGGAAATAGGTTAACAGCATTATCAGGTGCTATGAAAGCCAAAGTGAATAAAGGCAGGAAGTCAGCGATTGCATTGACAGCAGCAGCTGTTTTGGCAGCAGGAGGCACACATACTGCCGCTGCAGACAATGAGCAGCTGACAACGGTCTATTATGTTTATATCGACGGGAACTACACCGGTACGGTCCTGGATAAGGAGAGTATCCAATCCAAGGTCGCTCAGCAGGTGGAGAAAGCCCAGGAATCTTATGACTATGAATTGTCTGCAGGGGCTGATATTAGTTACATCCCTGAGCAGGTGTTCAATACAGATATCAAGACAGAAGAAAGCCAGGTGCTTGAGGAAGTGGCGGAAGTCGGCGTCAGCACAGAGGCAGCGGGCATTGTGATTGATGGAGAGACAGCCGTTTATCTGGAAACGATGGAAGAGGCAGAAGATGTCCTTGAGAAATTTAAACTTCAATATGCCAGCGAGAAAGAGCTGGCTGGATTAGAGGCTTATAAACAAGCTGAAGAAAGCAAAGAAACCCTTCCGCCGCTTGAGAAGAATGAAGAGCGGCTGACAAAGGCCGGCATGGCTGAAGAAGTGAAGGCAGAGGAAATGAAGGCTGATCCGAAGCTGATCCTGTCAGAGGAAGAGGCATTAAAGCTTTTAAATAAAGGAACATTGGAAGAAAAGAAATATACGGTCCAGGAAGGAGATGTGCTCGGCAAGATTGCCGCTAAGCATGATTTGGATCTTAATAAGCTCCTTGCTCTCAATCCTGGGATGAAGGAAGACAGCATCGTAAAGGTCGGCCAGGAAGTCAATGTAACAGTCCTGGAGCCGATGATCCACGCGGTTATTGAGAAAGAGCTATATAAGAAGGAAAAAATCGCTTTTGAAAAAGAGGTCATTGAAGACAGCAGCATGTTCAAGGGCGATACGAAGGTGAAGCAGGAAGGCAAGGACGGCGTTAAAGGGGTCACATACAAGATTACTGAACAAAATGGTGTGCCTGTCCAAAAGGCGGCTGTTTCTGAAAAAGTGCTTGAAGAACCTGTTAAAGAGATCGTCATTAAGGGTACGAAGGTGATTCCATCCCGCGGCGACGGCAGCTTTGCCTGGCCTGCAGACGGCGGCTACATTTCCAGCAAGCTTGGCTACCGCTGGGGCAAAATGCACAAAGGAATCGACATCGCACGGCCCAGCAGTCTGACAATCAGTGCTGCTGACAACGGCAAGGTCGTTTCAGCCGGAAATACCGGAGATGGTTATGGAAACAAAGTCATCATCGATCACCAGAATGGATACAGGACGCTATACGCTCACATGGCTTCGCTTAATGTAAGTGCAGGGCAGACTGTCCCTAAAGGAACAAAGATCGGCGTGATGGGGTCAACTGGCGATTCTACCGGCGTACATCTTCATTTTGAAGTGTATAAGAACGGAAGCATGCAGGATCCATTGAAGTATGTGAATCGATAGGAGGAAGTCTCTAGTGTGGATGCTAGAGACTTTTTCTATAGGATGGGAGACAACAGGGCTGTGGCCTTGAAAGTGATAGCACCAGGCTGCATTCCCTCTTGGCCTTAAAAAGCTGGGCAGGGCAGCAGCACCTGTTTTACTACTTCCAAAAATTTCATAACTTAGGAACAACCCGCCCATCGCTATTAGATGAATTCCGGCGCATAACATGGTAAAGTAAAATAGAGAACTTATGTTTTGATGAACAGAGAAAAATAATTGATATATGATAGATAATCTGCTTTTTAAAGGAGAATGGGTATGGATAAGAAGATATTGGTTGTAGACGATGAAAAGCCGATTGCGGATATACTGCAGTTCAATTTGAAAAAGGAAGGCTATGAGGTGCATTGCGCTTATGACGGAAATGAGGCGCTCGAGAAGGTGGAAGAGGTCAAGCCTGATTTAATCCTGCTTGATATCATGCTGCCGCAGCGCGACGGCATGGAGGTATGCCGCGAGGTGCGGAAGAAGTATGAAATGCCGATCATCATGCTGACGGCTAAGGACTCAGAAATCGATAAGGTGCTCGGCCTTGAGCTTGGCGCTGACGATTATGTGACAAAGCCGTTCTCAAACCGGGAGCTTATCGCCCGTGTGAAGGCGAATTTGAGAAGGCACCAGCAGATTGCTGCAAAAGCCGATGAAGAGGAAGAGACGAATGAGATTGCGATCGGTTCCCTTGTCATCCACCCGGATGCCTATGTGGTCTCCAAACGCGGTGAGACAATCGAGCTGACGCACCGTGAGTTTGAACTGCTGCACTACCTGGCCAAGCATATCGGACAGGTCATGACACGTGAGCATCTGCTCCAGACCGTATGGGGCTATGACTACTATGGAGATGTCCGTACCGTCGACGTTACGGTAAGGCGTCTGCGCGAAAAGATTGAAGACAACCCGAGCCATCCGACCTGGATAGTGACCAGAAGGGGAGTAGGCTATTATTTGAGGAATCCGGAACAGGAGTAAAGAGCCATCATGAAAAAAGTCGGTTTTTTCCGTTCGATCCATCTGAAGTTTGTTTTAATTTATGTGCTGCTGATCATCATTGCCATGCAGATCATCGGAGTGTATTTTGTCGGCCAGCTTGAGAAGACGCTGCGTAGCAATTTCCAGACAGCGATCGAGGAAAGAGTCGACCTGCTATCAGTCTATTTGGAAGAAATCATCACCAAGGATCGTCCTGCCGGCGAGGATTTGCCTACGAAGGAAGAGGAGGTCCAGCGTATTCTGCGTGACTACACTTCCAAGGATATCATCGAGCTCCGGGTTATTGACGGTGAAACGCAGAAAGTCCTTGGTTCCAATAAAGATGGTTACGTAAATCAGAAGGCTGTAGATGCACTCACGACTTCAGCCTTGGCCACACGGACCCCAATAAGTGATGAGTATACAGATCAGAGCCTTGGGAACCGAAGGGTCTGGGTCCTTGCTTCACCGGTAAAATCGGCCAATGAAGAAGTAGTCGGTGTAGTATATGTAAAGGCAGACATTGAAAATGTCTTTGAACAGAAGAACCAGATCAACAGCATTTTTGCATCCGGCATTATCATCGCCCTTGCAATCACGGCCTTGCTCGGCATCCTGCTCGCACAGACGATCACGCGGCCGCTGTCTGATATGAGGCGGCAGGCGCTGGCAATGGCAAAGGGGAATTTCTCCCGGAAAGTAAAAGTGTATGGCTATGATGAGATTGGCCAGCTGGCCATCACGTTCAACAGCCTGACGAAGAAGCTGCAGGAAGCCCAGGCCACTACAGAAGGCGAGCGCCGCAAACTGTCTTCAGTCCTGTCCTATATGACTGACGGCGTAATTGCGACCGACAGGCGCGGACGGGTCATACTCATCAACGAACCGGCTGCAAAGATGCTGAATGTTCCACGTGAAACAGTGCTGTCGAGCCCGATTGTGAATTTGCTCGGCCTTGAGGAAGATTATACATTTGAAGAGCTGCTTGCTGAAAGGGAGTCCGTCATCCTGGATTATAGTACAGAGACAACTCCATATGTGCTCCGCGCCAATTTTTCTGTTATTCAAAAAGAGACAGGCTTTGTTAATGGACTTATTACTGTATTGCATGATATTACCGAACAGGAAAAAATTGATTTGGAGCGCCGGGAGTTTGTGGCGAACGTATCCCATGAATTGCGGACACCGCTGACGACGATGAGGAGCTATCTTGAAGCGCTGGCAGAAGGGGCTATGTATGATGAAGACATTGCACCCCAGTTCCTTAATGTGACAAGGACAGAAACAGAGCGGATGATCCGGATGGTCAACGATCTTCTTCAGCTTTCAAAGCTGGACAGCAAGGATTACCGGATGAAGAAGGAATGGGTCAATTTTGTCGACTTCTTCAACCGGATCATTGACCGGTTCGATTTTTCCAAAGAGCAGAATGTGACCTTCCAGCGCAATCTGCCGGAGCATGCGGCGTTTGTGGAAATTGATGAGGACAAGCTTACACAGGTTGTTGATAATATCATTTCGAACGCGCTGAAATATTCACCTGAAGGCGGACAGGTCTCTTTTGACATCGTCGAGCAGGAGGAGCAGCTGCTCATCAGGATTTCCGATCAGGGCGTCGGGATTCCGAAGGACAATCTTGATAAAGTGTTCGAACGTTTTTACAGAGTGGATAAAGCTAGAACGAGAAAGCTTGGCGGCACCGGCCTCGGGCTTGCCATTGCCAAAGAGGTGGTGGAAGCCCATGACGGCAAGATATGGGCAGAAAGTACAGAAGGAAAAGGCACGACCATTTCCTTTACGCTTCCTTTCGTTCGTTCTGATGAGGATGATTGGGAATGACCTATGAAGATATTAAATCAATAATATTGGCTGTTCTTGTGTCAGGGAGCATACTGCTGACATGGAGCCTCTGGACATATCAGCCTACTTCCGAGCAGCTTGGCGAGGAAAATACCGTCCAGGAAGTTGAGCTGGAGGCAAAGAAGGATGTCGGGGATCTTATCGAGCCGAATATGGCCCTGTTCCATTATGATGACAACCAGCATCTTGGGACGTCTTCTACCGAGGAAACAGAAAGGATTCTTACTGATATTAAAAAGTGGAGCTTTGATGATTTTTCGGATATAACAGAGGAAGTCGGGAATATTGATCTCTTTGTTCAGGAAGCGGGCCATGCTGAAATTATGTACCCGGGAATCACGCCGATGAATCTCTATAAAGAGATCCTTCAGATTAAGGATAGACGGCTGGAGAACATCTACTTTAATAAGATGGTCATAGACATGCAAATTGAACAAAAAAGCGGAATCGTCTACTTTGTCGACACAGAAAGAGGAAGGGTGTATAAAACGAGTGTCGGGCTTTCGAATATCCAGAATTTCAACAGCAGGTTCTACAGGCTTGCGATTGCTTCAACCAATCCTGAATTTGCCCGCTATGCTTCTTTCGACACCGGGAAGAAATTGATTTTCATACCGGAAAACAAAGTGGCGATGCCGAGATACAGCTTTTTATCGGAAGAATATGATTCTGAAAGGTTTAAAGAAGCATTATTCGATGATCTGGATTCTGTCCAGAAAAGCTATCTCGGGACCGGGGAGGAGTTCACGAATGAATCCAGCCTGCTGAGGATCGACCAGAACAAGGTTGAGTTCAAGAATCCTACCCCTGAGGATAATGAAAGCCTCAGCCCTGACAATCTTCTGAAGAAAAGCATTACTTATGTGAATGCCCATGGCGGCTGGACTGATAATTACCGCTACGTCCGGATGGATGAGAATAAGCACCAGGTATTTTTCCGGATCTACCGCAATAATTATCCGGTATTCAGTGAGGATCTCAATCTGTCAGAGATACAGCTCCGCTGGGGCGGGAGTGAAATCCTTGCCTATTTCCGGAACAACTTCAAACTGGCAAACCTGATAAGTTCTGCTGATGTTACGCTGAGATCCGGCCCGGAAATCCTCGGCTATCTGCAGAAGAAAGAGGGTTTTGAACCCGGAAAGCTGGAGGATATCACGCTCGGCTATCAGCTTGATAAGAAGCCAAAAACAGAGCTGATTCAGCTTGAGCCTTCCTGGTATTATAAATACGAAGGCAATTGGCAGCAGATCAGCACTTTTGAACCGGGAGGGAACGATTATGGATTGGAGCAGAATTAAAACGATCTTTATCCTGACCTTCCTCATCCTGGATATTTACCTGGTCTATGAATACTCCCAGCTTCGCATGGATGGCAGCCAGGCGCTTCCGCAGGAGAAGCTGGAGAACAGCTTTAAGAGCGCCAACATCAAGGTGGAAGCTGACATACCAAAAGGTGAAGTACGGGACGGAAACCTGACCGCAGTTTCAAAGAATTTTGCAGAAGTGGACCTGGAAGAGCTGAAAGAAACGACCTTGAAGGACCAGGAAATTTCCACCCTCGAGGAAAATGCCCTGAGTGCCACCTTGAACAAGCCCTTTAAGGTGGGCAAGGATTTCAATCAGGCCGAGCTTGATAAGTTTGTCAGGCAGAACATCTATGAAGGCGACAAATACGGTTTCTGGGAAAAAAGCGATGACAGCAATAAGATTACCTATTATCAGAAGTTTGAGGGTAAATTCCTCTACAAGAATGTGAATGGGGAGCTTACCTTTTACTTGAATGCTGATCAGGAAATCGTTACCTACAGACAGACGCTGTTTGAAGAAGTACAGTATCTGAAGGGCGATAAAAAGAAGCTGATAGAACCGACAGTGGCGATAGAAGCCCTCTATAGAAATGAAAGTTTAAAAGAAGGCAGCAGGATTACAGACGTGGAACAAGGATATTATTCCAATATACAGGATGACTCTTCCACCTGGGTGCTGAGCCCTGCCTGGAGAGTCGTCGTGGATGGCAAGGAGAACTTGTTCGTCAATGCCTTTAAAGGCCAGGTCCTCAGTCTCGAAAGCGAGAAGAAAGGCCTGGGAGAAGATTCGGAAGAAAAAACTGAAATAGTGGAGTGATTATATGTCTTTGCATTTTAGTGTTCTCGCCAGTGGGAGTACGGGAAATGCGATTTATGTCGAAGCGGACGGGCAGTCCTTTATCGTGGATGCAGGCCTGAGCGGCAAGCAGATGGAGGCGCTGATCAAGCAGATCGACCGCAGCCTCGGCAATCTGTCCGGAATATTGGTCACCCATGAGCACAGCGACCATATCAAGGGCGTCGGCATCGTTGCCCGCAAATACGGCCTTCCCATCTATGCAAATGAAAAAACATGGCAGGCGATGAACGGCCTGATCGGTGAAGTGCCGCTCGATCAGAAATTCACCTTTGATATGGAAACCGTGAAAAGCTTTGGTTCGCTTGATATAGAATCTTTCGGCGTATCCCATGATGCGGCCGAGCCGATGTTCTATATCTTCCATCATGAAGGGAAGAAGCTTGCGCTCATTACCGACACAGGCTATGTGAGCGACCGGATGAAGGGGATCATCAAGAATGCCGACGCGTTTGTATTCGAAAGCAATCATGATGTCCAGATGCTCCGCATGGGGCGGTATCCGTGGAATATCAAACGAAGGATCCTCGGCGACTTTGGGCACGTATCCAATGAAGATGCGGCGCTTGCAATGAGCGAGGTGGCCGGCGACAATACCAAGAGCATTTACCTGGCCCACTTAAGCCAGGATAACAATATAAAAGATCTGGCGCGGATGTCTGTCAGCCAGACGCTGGAATCGCGCGGAATCCTTGTCGGGGAACAGTTCAGCCTGTATGACACCGACCCGAAGGCTCCGACCCCGCTGACAGCGGTTTAAGGTTTACCAGTGTAATAAATAGGAAAAAAGAATGGTACAAGCTATGCCATTCTTTTTTTATGCCTTTTTCTAGCTCAAACGCGCCCCTGATCTCACTTTTTGATCAGTCTCGGACGAAAGTATGAACAAAATCGTAAGATTCCCGCAGGCAGTTTGTTTTGCTTAGAAATTCCCGGCCCGGAGAGTATAATATTGGATAGAAGGAAGAATAATTCTTAGCAGCTTTGTAAGAAAGGATTGGTCGAACTTGGGTTATTATGATCAGGATTATGAAAACCGCTATAAAAAGCAAAAAGGAAACAAGGGCGGCTATTTCTTGGCCAGCCTCATCGGCGTCATTCTTGGCGCCATACTGGTTATTGTCGCGGTCCCTAAGCTGATTGACTATAATGTGCTCCCATACTCAGCGAATGAGGATGCAGGGCAGGCGAATACAGGCGGCAGCAATAATGATGTAGTCACCCGCAATGTCTCGCTGGATGTCCAGTCGGATGTCACGAAGGCAGTTGATAAAGCAGGTGATGCGGTTGTAGGCATTGATAACATTCAGAATGCGAGTATGTGGTCAGGAGGCGGCGGAGAAGAAGGGGACGGCCAGACAGCCGGCACAGGCTCCGGCGTTATTTATAAAAAAGAAGGCGGCAAAGCCTATGTCGTAACCAACCACCATGTGGTCGAAGGAGCTTCAAGGCTTGAAGTAACGCTCGCAGACGGAACGAAAATCCCGGCCAAGCTGCGCGGCAGCGATATTTGGACCGACCTTGCCGTCTTGGAGGTCGAAGGGGAGAAAATTGAAAAGGTTGCTGAATTCGGTGATTCGGACGCCCTCAAGATCGGCGAACCGGTCATCGCCATCGGGAATCCGCTCGGGCCTACCTTCTCAGGGTCAGTTACCCAGGGAATCGTCTCAGGCCTTGAGCGTGCCATCCCGGTTGATATCAACCAGGACGGGACAGTAGACTGGCAGGCAGAAGTCCTGCAGACAGATGCAGCCATCAATCCGGGGAACAGCGGCGGTGCACTCATCAATATCAATGGCCAGGTCATCGGCATCAACTCGATGAAGATCGCCCAGGATACGGTTGAGGGAATTGGCCTATCGATCCCAATCAATTCCGCCCAGCCGGTCATCAGCGATTTGGAAAAGTTCGGAGAAGTGAAAAGGCCGTATATGGGTGTCGAGCTGCGCTCTGTTAATGAAATCCCTGCCTACTATCAGCAGGAGGCTCTGAAGCTGCCGGAGGATGTGACAAACGGTGTTGCAGTCATCCGCGTATCTCCTAACTCACCGGCCGACCAGGCAGGATTGCAGGAATTTGACGTGATCGTCGAAATGGACGGTGAACAGATCAATGATGTCATCGATCTAAGGAAACATCTGTACAATAATAAACAGGTCGGAGATCAGATGAAAGTGAAATTCTACCGCGGCGGCAAGGCACAGGAAACGACCTTGAAGCTGTCAGGTGAAACAATCTAAACAGAAGAATCCAACAGGAAGGCCAAGAGGCTTTCCTGTTTTTTCTTTTGGTGTTACGATGGGATGTGGATAAGTATTTCGACAAATGCAAGAATGAAATTTATCCACAATTCTTATAATAAAAAGAAAAACTGATAGGAGTGCCAAAATGATCTACAGCTGCGAAGAACACATTGATATAGCCATTGATACCGTGGTGGACGAGTATGAAACGTTCCCGGTTATGAATAAAATTGAAGACAGCGAGTTATCAACAACCTGTGAATATTGTCGAAATAAGGCGGTATATATGGTGGCGAACAAGTGATTCCATACAAGATGTGGATATAAAATGTGGATATGTGGATAACTTTTGTGGATATCTTGTTTGTAAGCTGTTTGTAATTAAATTGTAAAGGATTGTGAATAGTGAATATCTCAATCATCACCGTCGGAAAGCTGAAGGAAAAGTACCTGAAACAGGGAATAGACGAATACCTTAAGCGCCTGTCAGCTTATGCCAAAATGGACATCATCGAAGTCCCGGACGAAAAAGCCCCCGAAGAACTGAGTGACATCGAAATGATCCAGGTCAAACAAAAAGAAGGCGAAAGAATCCTCGCCAAAATTCACCCGGATGCCCATGTCATTGCTCTTGCCATCGAAGGAAAGATGAAATCGTCAGAAGAGCTTGCCGACACTATTGATAAATTGGCTACATACGGAAAAAGCAAAATTGCCTTTGTAATCGGCGGATCGCTCGGATTGAGCCAGGAAGTCTTGCAGCGGGCGGATGAGAAGCTTTCATTTTCAAAGATGACCTTTCCGCATCAGCTGATGAAACTGGTTTTGCTGGAACAGGTCTATCGGGCGTTTCGGATTAACCGGGGGGAACCGTATCATAAGTAAATGAGGTTTTTAGCAAATAGTACAGCACGTTCTCTATAGTGGGAGAGGTGCTGTTTGTTGTTTGTATAATTAGATGAACATTTGTTACATTAAGGCTTGTTTTGGTGTTGTAGTTGCAATAGTCTACCTTCATTTAATTGAATTTTTTTATTAATTGCATTGAAAAAATTTGCCATCTTTAGTTATTCTTTAAAATATGGCACTTTATGTTGCGTTTCAAAGAATTCTGATACATTAACATTTAATAAACTATGATTTCTAGCACCTTCTACGCAAATAAAAGAACTTCTTTATGCCACTTCACAGAAGCAAAGTAGTGAACTAGAAAATCACTGATAATATTATCTTTTGGAACAAAGCAAATATAAAGTGTAGAAAGTGCCCCATTTTAATAACTATCAAGTTGCTTTATAGCACCTAATGGGTAACCGGTAGAATAACTTTTGTTATAAGCGAATTCTCCTAGTGTGTAATACTTCCATTCTGGAAATTCTCGCCCACATTCTTCATTAAAACGAAACTCTTGCTTAAAAATCTTCGTATAAAGCCTTTTTCTGTTCTATTAGCAAATAAATTTTTTTCTTGTTGAAGTTGGATCTTGTTATCTGAAATTCGAAAGAAATCAGCTATTTTATTTTGTTCACTTTTAGTGGGGGCATAAATAATGTATTCTAATAATTCTTTAACTGTTATATTTAATTGATTTCACTGAAGTTAGTAAAAGAATCAAGTATACTTATACAAAGAACGAACAGTTAGGTCTCCAGAAGATGGATATTAACTTTCAAAGCTATTTTTAGAAGGAAAAAACCGTGAGCATTTCATTGTCCCTTCACTTGATACGAAGGATCAACCAGTACCAATTAATGTCTGTCACATTGGGAGATTAAATGCCAGCATAGTACACTTACACCCCTAGGGAGGTAATGAAGTCAGCCATTCTTTCTAATGCTGCCTCAATAATCGTAGGACATAATCCATCGGGGAAAGCAGAACCAAGTAAAGAATATATAGAGGTGACTAAAAGGCTAGTAGAAGCAGCAAAATCATTGGCATAGACTTACTATTATCCTCATGTAAATGAAGAAGCAAAAAGATAAAGTTTTAAGGAATTGAATATCCTTATTGTCGCTCTTTATATAGAGGCACAAAACAAAATGTTTTATCATTATACATGTACACTAGAATCCTACTAAAGCTCTATTAAAATATAAAAGGGAAGATAAAAATGATTAAAGAAGATATTTTAGACATCTTACAAAAAGATGAATCTTTATTAAATCCAGAAAAGGTAGAATCGCTTAAATCATTAAAAGAGTTTAGTCAAGAAGAAATTACATCTATGTTTGATACTTTATACAGAGAAGAACCTGAGGAAACTGGCGGTCAAAATGCAATGACCGGTTATTACTTCCAATTACTCACTTCACTGTATTACCTTGCTGAAGTATTGGAAGGGAAATGGGACTTCATTGCTTTAGAGCTGCATCAGGATATTATTGTTGGAAATCAAGATACCATTCGATTTATTCAAGTAAAATCAAAGGTACTAGAAGAAAGAGTGTATGTTGAAAAAGTAACTAAAATTAATTTATATAGAGGTTGGTTACAAAAGCTTTTACCCATGGCTAGGTTCTTCCCTAAAGATAGTGGAAAAGAGACACAATTTGAATTAATAACTAACTTCTTAATATGTAATTCTGATAGCGTAAATATGGAACATTACTTATTTAATAATAGTAACTTCAATTTACCGATAGATGATAGTGATGATTTAGTTAAGAAAGTAAAGGAAAACCCTAGTAAGGTTGATGGGAAACAATTTAATTATTATAACGAGTGTGGAGAAAGTGAGGCAGA
Source organism: Bacillus infantis (assembly GCF_020171945.1). GTDB lineage: Bacteria > Bacillota > Bacilli > Bacillales > Cytobacillaceae > Bacillus_AB > Bacillus_AB infantis_A. The sequence continues at coordinate 53,418 of NZ_JAIVAP010000025.1, forward strand.
ACTATTATCAAGGTTCTCTGTAACTCCTATTACAACAAATGCAGATATAAAAGACTTTGTTCATACTGTATCTTCTAAATTCGGGGGATTAGTTACAGAATCAGCCCGTTTAACTTTTGAGGACATAAATTTTTTAATAGGAGAGTTATTTTACCTATGTACACATAACAATGAAAAAGGGGCTTTATTTATTGACCGAACTAAAGCTGAAGAATACTTAAGCATCCTTAAGAAACGGGTAAGTGATAAACTTCAACCGTTTTTTAATGCAATGAGCAGCGATAAGATTATAGATGGTGTAATTTCCTCAGTACATAAAGAACTAAATCATATGAAATTAAATGAGAGTTTATTGGATCAACTAATAGGTGAGCTTGAGTGTCTAAGGAATGAATTAAAGGCTTGGGCTCGTAAAGAACGTTATGCTCTTGAATTACTAAACCGTTACATTGAAGCAAAGGAGTATTCTTTGTTAGTAGTTGATCTTGATGATATAAGTAGAACTACTCGTTATTTAGAGCTTTTTAAGACTTTGTATATCTTAAAGTTAACCTTTAATAAAGAGATTATCTTTTCAACAAAGTTTCAGAGTTTATTGATAAAAGAAATAGATGATTATTTCATTTCTACCTTAGGTTTAGATATGGGGGATACCAAAGAAGACGGTATTGAAAAACTTATTTCTGCGATAATAAAAACTCCTCGTGACCAACAATTGCAAATGATTGTTAAGAATCATTTTACTATATTTCAAGGGGAGTATGACGATGAATTTGTGGAAGGCGATTTCCTTCGAATAGATGAATTTTTTGAACCTCAAATACCACAATTTGGAACTGAAGAGGGTTTATTAGAGGTGGATAACGAGTGGGTGGTATTACCAGGTTTAAGAATTCTTTCAGGGATGAAAAAAGCTAAAGGGTTCAAAAACTTAGAGGATTATCAAACGACTTTAATAGATTTATGGGGAAAAATACAACCAACAAAGTAGGTGAGTGTATGGATAAGAACGAAGTGCTTAAATTGCTTTTACTAGAAGGATTTGCAGTAGAACAATCAGCTCAATTTCATCCGAATATTTTTTTGGAAAAAGAGCATATAAATATAGTTGTTAAAGAATATAAAGAAGATCCTAATGAGGAAATGATTGTAAATGATGTAATGGATATTAGACTAATGCTAAAAAAAATGCATAAAAACTCTTGGAACTCATATTTTTTGATCTTATTACCACCAGAAAGTGACCTAAGCCCTTATGTGATAGAAAAAGACCCCAGAGGCATTAGGAAGTATGTAATAAAAGATTCCCAAGATTTTACTAGAATCCCTTTTCTAGATCCATCAGTTAATCTAGAAGATGAAAATAAAATCAACAATTCAATCCTTATAGGGACCTATGACGATGCGAATATAAAACATATTATTGATTTTATTATTCAAAATGGGGGTAGTTCAAGATCTCTGACAAATCAAGAAGTAAATTCTGCATTTTATATACTTTTAGATTCGGAGGAAGTCGAAAATGAGGATTAAAAAAGTTACAATGGAAAATTTCAGGTGTTATTATGGAGTACATAATTTCACTTTAGATAGTGAAATCATTATTCTGTTCGGAGAAAATGGCTTTGGTAAGAGTTCTTTTTTTGATGCAATTGAATGGTGTCTTACAGGTACAATAAATAGATTTATTAGCAATGACAAAAAAATCCTATATAATTTTTTAGCTAAATCAGGTGAAATTTGCTCTGTGTCTATTGAATTTGATACAGGAAATTCTTTAATTAGAAGTTTCAAAATTCAAGAGAAGATGAGAGAAACTGTAAAATTGATTTCATCAGAAGGAGTCACTATTAGCACTGGGCAAAAATGTCTAGAAACATTAATTGAAGGAGAAGTACAGTCGAACAAGAAAGATTTGATGGATACAACTTCACTTTTAAAACAAGCACTAATATTATCTCAGGATCAAGTTACTGACTTTATTTTAAGGGATGAACCACAAGAAAGATTTAGTGCTCTAGCTGACATCATGGGCTATAAAAAGTGGACAATGACTCTGAATAATCTTAAAAAAATTAATGATAAAATAAGATCAAATATAAGGAATGAACAATCACAGTTAACAACTTATAAGAAACTAATATCTGAAAAAGAACAAGAAATGCAGGAAGCTGATGTATTTACTATTGATGATTTATTGAGAAAGTTTAATTTGAAATTAAATTCTAGTACTTATACTCGCTTAAATGAAATAAAAGAAGCAATTAACAAAGATGTAGTATTACATAAAAATAGTTTTAACGATTTAAAGAAACTTATACATGTTGAGCAGTTTAGCTATACTGACTTTGTCGATTATGTTGAAGGTTTAAAAAAGGAGTTGCATAAATCATTTGCTGCGAGAGAAAAAGGATTAAGATTGTTAACTAAGATAAATAATAAAAAAGAAGATGTTAGTAGAATTCTAAAAACAATTTCAATAGAAGAAAATCTATTAGATGAAAAGAAAAAATTAGAAGATCAGATTAAAATTATAAGTGAAAAAGTTGGTGTAGAACTTGCGAATAATAAGGATTATTTTCATCAGATAAATGGAGAAATAAAATCTATTGAAAATAAAAAAAAGAAAATTATTTTTGCAATAAATTCCTACCAACACTATAAAAGACACAAAAATAATGTTAAAGTGTTGCCGAAAAGTATATTAGAAGAAGAGAATAAAATTAAGATAATAGAGAACGATATAAATTTGTTAAAGAAAAAAGTAACTAAATTTGATCAAATAATAAATGGTAAACAAGGTAATGAAGAATTTAATTCATTAAACTCTTCAATACAGAATATTTATAAATACGTTGTTGATAATTCAATAAGTGATAAATGTCCAGTATGTATGTCCGAAAACAATGGAAATTTACAAGAACATATTTTTAGTACAATACAAAATAATTTAAAACAGATCGCAAAAGATTCCTCATTTGTGAATAAGGCTTTAAGAAGAAGGAATGAATTAAAAGAAGAATATGAAAATAAGGAAAAGATACTTAGGAATGTTACAAAAGTGGTAACAAGCAATCGCGAAGAATTATTTTACTCTGAAAGACAGTTGATTGAACTTCGCGAAGACAGTCTCTTTTCATTAGAATTTATTGAATTGGATGAAAGTATATTACAGAAAAGAAAAAAAGAAACAGATGAAAAAATAGCAGATCTGCATCAAAGGTTATTAATGCTACTAGACTTAGAAGATACTAGATCTAAGTATTCAAATTTTATTAATGTAAAGAACACAAACACTAATAAGAAAAGCGTAATACAAGAGAAGCAACGATTAGAAAAGTATGCACAAAAAGTCGAAAATATTATAAATAAAATAAAAGAAAATATTAATTCTTTGGATAGTAACTATGACCGGAATAATCAACTTGTAGTAGTATGGCGTAATACTATCGAAAAAAGTGAAAGAAAGATTCCATTGGGGGAGATCTTAAGGAACCGGGAAGAGTTTGTAAACCAGGCCAAAAAATCTCTTAGTGAAATTCATAAATTGGAAGATTTCTTAGAAATTATAAAAGGGAATGAAAATATCAATATTTTAATAAATAAGTATAAAAAAGATAGGGAAGAGCTAAAAAATAGACTTAAAAAACTTTCAAACAAACATAAAGAACTTAATAATTTTATTGAGAATGCCTATACTAAAATAGGTTCTCAAGCTCTTGATTATTTTAATAAGCAAGATTCAAGTATACAAAAGTATTTTAGATATTTAAATCCAATGCCTACAAGTAATAGGGTGATCTTTAAATCAGAGAAAGAAGATGAACTTGAATTAATTATGTCTGTAGAGGGAAAAGACGGAGACTTTACTGATTTGTCTAATGTACAGTATTCAATGAGTTCTGGACAACTTAATGTACTAGCAATTTCGTTATTTTTAGCGATAAATGAAGGGCAAACATTGAGCAAATTAGATTTAATTGGAATTGATGATCCGATTCAAAATATGGATGATGTAAATCAATTCTCAATCTGTGATGTTTTTTCTAATATAAAGAAACAATTAATATTGTCCACACATGATTATGATTTTCTAAAGTTGTTTATTAAGAAAAATGATTATAGGATAAATGATGTTAAAGTCTTTATGTTAGAAAGTGATCGTTTTGCAAATACTCAAGTAAAAGAAGTTACCTTTTAAAGGCCTGAAAGTTTAGTATATAAGGGATATTATCTTAAAAATAACTACTTTATGCAGCCTCAAATTTAGAAAGTAGAAACTAGATTATAATTATCTATCTGGTTTCTTTTTGTTTTTTAATAGTAATTTCAATTATGACAGTACGGCTATGTGGGAGTATAAACTATTTTGTGTAAATGGAATCCTTTACAATTGCCCTGTCTTAGACCTTAGTGATTAAAGAAAAACCTCATTTAGATTCATCACGGAGAACCGTATCATAAGTAAGTGAGGTTTTGAGTACTTGCTGCAAAAGTAGGGATTTCATAATATGCCGTGAGGTTCACGTGCATATTTTGCTATGCAAATAAATTATTAGTAAATCAGTGCAAAAAGGATGCCTCCTAATGGCATCCTTTTGTATTTCCTAACATGTCGAAGCTCACGGACTCAGCAGATTCCGTGGCTCTGATTTAGTACTTATAGAACAGTTCTAATCATATTCTTATAAAAGAATAGACCAGGAGGAGGCCAAGGTGGTTGAAAAATGTAAAAGTCAGATTACAGCCCATTGTAAGCAGAATCAATTTACCCTCTGTTTTGAAAACAGCAATACTTCCAGGAGACTCAAAGGAAAGGTTATTTATTGCAACCCAGGCAGGAGAGATCTTTTATATAGGAAACGGAGATATTAGGATTTTTTTAGATATTCGCCCGCAAATCATAAAACTAGGTGCCTCCAGGGATGGATATGATGAACGGGGATTGCTGGGACTGGCGTTTCATCCCCATTTTTATTATAACGGCCTTTTTTATCTTCATTATACAGCAGCTGGTACACAAGGTCCGGGTGCTCTTTCTGAAGAATTTAAACCTGACCCGTGTGATCCCGGCACTTTAAGTTTAAGGTGGATAAATAGAGATACTCACTATGATCATATTGATACAGTTGAAGAATGGATGCTGCCATCAAATGGCAAGCCCCGAAAACTGCGGACACTGCTTAACTTAAGAAGGCCATTTTTCAATCATAATGGCGTAAATAGTTTAAATTTTTCACCTGAATCAGGAAGACTTGTATTAACAACCGGAGATGGCGGGGCAGGCTATGATCCATTTAACTTAAGCCAGTCCGATTTAGAAACCGCCGGTAAAATAATTGAAATTGATGTAACCAAGAGTTCCCCTATCACTAATCCACCCGCTGTCACTCGTTTTAATGAGCTGCCGACAGCTATCCAGGAGACGCTCACGGTAATGGCCAAAGGGGTCCGCAATATACCGGGCATCTCATTTCAAAGGTACAATCATCAGTATATTAAATATGCGGGAAATGTCGGACAGGACTTGGCCGAATCGATTTTTTCATTTGTTCAATATCAACCTGTACCGGTTACACAGCTTGTCCAGGCTGCTGTTATAAATTCTGAGCTTGACCAGAAAAGAGTTATTAACTTTGGCTGGCGGGGGTGGGAAGGTGCTTTTCCTACCTCAAACATTGGCGGCTGTACTAATAATCCGGATAAGGATGAGAAAACCATTGTTTATTATAATGAAGCAGCAGCCCTTTCAGGGAGCCGTCTCCAGCCTTTAACCAGCTATTTTCATAGTGATGCAAGGCCCGATAAGTTTGAAGGAACGGCACTTGTAAACGCTAAAATAAAAGTTGACCACTTTAGCGGTTTTCGCTAACCAAAAAGTTGACCACCCTTAACACCCATCCCTTATCATAAGTTTGTCGAGAACTGTATGATTTGGGAGGAAA
>NZ_JAIVAP010000026.1 GCF_020171945.1 Bacillus infantis
GCAAAGCTGATTTTCGAGCTTTAAATGGCTGTACTCGTTTGTCATTTTTTCACCGCTTATCGTTATAGTCTGTATGTATACTATAACCTCCGCACTGCATTTAATAAACTAAACTGCATACCGTTTTCCTTAATAGGGAGTCGGAACATCAAATATAAGATAGAGAGCTGCTATAAAAATCCCGCCAAGGAGCCATGCGGTCCACGGCTTGCGACAATGGGCAATCAGAAGTGTGAACGTCACAATATTGAACAGAAAGGACCAGCGGAAGGACCAGCCATGATGGTGGTCAATGCTGTCATTTATATAGGCGATGAGCTCCACCCCTGTAAAAAAAATCGACCAGACGAGTATCCACCCTGCCTGGCCCCGCAGCTTTAGCGGAAGCCTTCCAAGAAAAACAGGCAGCACAACAGGGTAGATGATAAATGCAATGGCCATGGAAATGGCGGTATGAGTCGGCAGAAGAAGATGGTCAAATCCGACAGGCTTGAATTCCCAGACCTGAAAGCTGGATAACAGCAGTTCATAAATCAGATTGGCAATAATCCAGTACAAAAGCGTGCTACAGTACTGAGCAAAATTTCTCCAAACTCCAAAAATGATTCCAAAAATAATGAAGAAAATCGCGAATGAAGACTGCATGTCTTTACCCTTCTTATAAATGATATAAGGATAGGTTATCCAGCCGGCGGAAAAATAACCTCCTCCCAGAGGCCGGCTGAAAAAGGAAAATCGGCAACTGGCGGCGAATTAGGAGAAAGCAGAAGTTTATCTCAAGACAACAGAGGTGCAAAGAATGAAAACCAAACTAATACTCGTTGAAGGGCTTCCCGGCTTCGGCAAGTCAACAACTGCCCAATATACAAAAGAGATACTTGAAGAGGCAGGGAAGGAGGCCAGGTTATTCCTTGAAGGCAATCTCGACCATCCTGCCGACTATGATGGAGTCGCTTATGCAGCGGAAAAAGAGATGGAGAAGCTGCTGAAGGAAGCAGGAGGCCAGGCAGAACTTATTAAACCATATACAATTGAAAAGGAAGGCTATTATCTAGTTCAATATGAAAAAATGAAACGGAAATATCCTGATGCATTTCCTGATGGCCTGCTGGATTCTATTTTCCGGAACGATATTTATGAATTGCCGATGAAGCTGCATATGGAGCTGATGGAGGCAAGCTGGCGCAGCTTTGCAGAGAGGGCAGCCAATGAAGATGCCGTCTATATATTTGAATGCTGCTTCATCCAGAACCCTTTAACCATCGGTATGATCAAGTACAATGAGCCGGCAAATGAAATAATGGCTTATGTTAAGCGGCTTGGAGAAACGATTAAAGAACTTGATCCGCTTCTGATCTATCTGGAGCAGGATGATCTGGAGTCAGCTTTCAGGAAGGCTGTGAGAGAGAGGCCGATAGAGTGGTCAGAGGGATTTACTGAATATTATACTGGTCAAGGGTACGGACTCAGCCGCGGATGGAAAGGCCTGGAGGGAACGCTGAAGGTGCTGGAGGCAAGGAAGCAGCTGGAGCTGGACACGATGGAACAGCTTGATCTGAAAAAGGCTGTAGTGAATAATTCCTGGTTCGATCCGGACAGCCATAAGGAATTGCTCAGGCAGGAGCTGAAGGAACAAGGAGTCATTTAGGAAGAAATCTGTTTCAAGGACAGCCTAATGTGTTTTATGAAGCAGGTGTGCGGGAATTTCCCCAAAACAGGCGATGGGGATTAGAATTGAAATTCAATAAAGATGACCTCACAAAAGTGATTAAAACTGCAGCAGATAAAGTAAGTGGAGACAATGCAGGCCAAACATCCAATAGTGATGTTCAAACCCAGATAGACAGCATCAACAGGCGGCTCTCATTGCTTGAGGAAGAGCTTAGACAGATGAAGGAGAAGATATAAGGGCCATGGAGGCCCTTTTTGTTTAGGGCAGAAATATTCATCCTGGTCAGGAATTGGCTTTAAGCTACCGCAAATTCTTCTATTTAATAAATCCTGCCGTCCGGGATGCAGGCTGAAACCTTCCCTTTTCTATAAACGTATATTAATGAAAGGCATGGGAGGGTTTCAAATGAAAAGGTATAAAGTGCTGGCTATAGCTGCTATTCTAATCATCTTATTCCTGCTTGCCGGAAACCATTTCATCATACATACAGGAGAAGCAGAAGCGGGGGCAGTCGAAGATAAAGGAAAAGAGGGCACAGAACTTTATGTTCTCCTTGATGGGCAGAAGCTGCTGGTCGAGGACGAAAATGTCTGGAATCTGATCGAAGTGGGCGGAACCTATGACATTGCTTATGAATGGTATGGAAAGAAAGATCCAGTTATAACAAGCATTACATTTCCCGGGGATGAGGGCAGCCATTGATGGGCGGCTGGATTAAAAGATGTTAATTCTACGGGTTATTGAAGCCCGGCAGGTTTGCATATAAGGCTATTATGGGGTGTTTTAATTGTTAATGATTTTAAGAGTAATTCTTGCAGTAATCAGTGCTAGTATTGCAGTATATGGATTAATTACTGCAAATTTTGAGTTCCAATCGTATATGTTATTTTTTCTAGGTTTAATGATGCTCGTAATGGGTTTAGAAGAATTTCAGAAAGAACGAAAAGTGATGGGGTGGATTAGCATCATGGCTTTTGTATTTGTATTATTTGTATCACTTCAAGGCTTCTTTTTGTAAACAACGGTCTTATTTTGCTGCTAAACCAGGCAGCTTTTTTCGAATAGTAAATAGAAATAATTGAAGAGGAAATTGGAAATGGCGGGTGAGTAAATATGATCGATATTGAAAAATGTCCAGAATGCAGTAATGAGGCAGAGCAGGGGTTTATTTTTTCTCCTCGGAGAATTTGCTGGTCAGAGTCGGCTGATTCAATTCTTGCTGATTTTGGAAGTGAAGTATTAGTAAAAGATGCAATTTTAAAAATACGTAAAATACCGGTAATTAAATGTGAAAGATGTAATTTAGTTACTTTTAAATACAATTAACCAATCCTTCCCTTTAACTAACGAGTTTAGGTTCAAGATCAGCTGAAAATTAGACAGCTTTTCTTATTTAAAAAAGGAGCAGGTTAGCAAAAGAATAAATTGTATAAATAGGTAGTACTTGAAGGAAAAAAATTTGATATTCCAAACCAGTATATAAGTGAGGATTGAGATAGTAGGGAGCTGGAAGATGAAAAATAAAAAAAGGAATAGAGGCGGCTTTATTAAAGATGGACTAATTGAACTAATTGGAGAAGTCATTTGGAACATCTTAATGTTTATACCAAGATTGATCATTCGCTTAATAAGTAATATTTGGTGAAGCAGTTATAGTCAACCGCTGGGAATGGTTTTGGAAAAGAAGTATTATCCATATTTGAGTGACCAGCAAGCCTTAAGATAAGCGGAGAATTTCCGGTTAAGCTGCTGAATATGGCACGGGTGGGTGTAAATAAGCGGCGAATTTCCGGTTAAGCGAAGCGAAGTTGCTTCTTTTCCTGTTTGTTGAGTAGATAGTGGGAATTTCTCCGTCTATTTGGGCTATTTTTATAGATTTTTCAAAATTAGGGGGAATCTCTCCGCTTATTTTTCAAGGAGTCACTGATTCCCTCATTCAGGTCCGGGGAAGGCCTGTTCTTTTTGGGTGGGCGGGAAAGAAAAAAATTGCTCTTGCGGCTTTCGTCGAGTCTATTACTTTTTTGAAAATATTTAGGACTAGGCAGGAATAAGAGCCTGCATAATCGAATATACGTTCTTTAATGAAAGGCTGGATACCCATGGTGATTTGCGGCATCAGGGCCTGAAAGATAGAAGGTGGCTTTTATTGGAACATACAGCAGTGAAGAAAATAGTTTCCCTGAAATTGTACAAAAACGAAGATGAAGAGCGGCTCAAGAGCTATCAGCTCCCGGAAGAGCAGCTTGCCTTTACCTCAATGCCGATTCCTGCGATTGAGGCCTGCCTGCAGGAGGATGACCGGCATCCTGTTATCATTCAATATGGAGAAGATATAGCCGGCTTCTTTGTCCTTCATGGCGAAGGCGGGGCCATTAAATACAGCCCGAATGAACGGGCGATCCTGCTTCGTGCCTACTCAGTCAGCTCTGATTATCAGGGGAAAGGAATTGCGGGTGAATCATTGAGGATCCTGCCTGACTTTGTAAGAAAGCATTTTCCTGGCAAAAATGAAATTGTCCTGGGCGTCAATCACAGCAATCATGCGGCCCAGCATGTTTATAAAAAGGCTGGATTCATTGACCAGGGACTGAGGATCACCGGAAAAAAAGGCGAGCAGTATGTGCTGCACATGCAGCTTTAGAAAGGGAATGAAGATATGATTAGATATCCGATTTTAAAAAATGATGCCGTAATTGGTGTAACAGCAACATCGTCAGGGGTGCCGGAAGAGCTTCATGACATGATCCGCTCCGCCTGCAAGCGCATGGAGTCAAGGGGATTCCGTGTGAAATGCGGGGACACTCTGTGGACACAGGAAAAAGCAAAGTCGGCCCCGGCACCGGTTAGAGCGGAAGAATTTAATGAAATGATGGCAGACAGCGAAGTAGACTTAATTATTCCTCCGTGGGGCGGGGAGCTTTTAGTAGAAATATTGGATAAAGTCGATTTCGCCGGAATGAAAGAAAAGTGGATATTAGGCTATTCAGATACAAGTTTGCTGCTATTGGCCTCCACTTTGATGACAGGGATGGCGACGGCCCATGGAACCAATCTTGCCGATCTGCGCGGCGAGCAAATGGATGAGACAACGGCCAGGTGGCTGGATGTTTTGAAAACCAAAGAGGGAGGGTCGGTCAAACAGGAATCTTCCCGCAACTATCAGAAAGAATGGCAGCATGATAACCCTTCACCATATGTATTCCATTTAACAGAATCAACGAGCTGGAAAACCATATCCGGCAGTCCGGAGAGGATGGAGGGCAGGCTGCTTGGCGGATGCATTGATGTCATCAGGCATCTGATCGGCACCCCTTATGGCCGTGTCCGTGAATTTCAGCGGGAGCACCTTGGCGGGGATCCTATTGTCTGGTATTTTGAGAACTGTGAAATGACAACAACCGATCTGCGGAGGACCTTGGTCCATATGAAGCTGGCAGGCTGGTTTGAAGACAGCGCGGGAATCATGTTCGGGCGCAGCAGCGCCAACACAGCAGTTGGCGGGTATACTGCAGAGGATGTATACAGAGAGCTTTCATCTGAGCTCAAGGTGCCGGTCATCTATGATATTGACTGCGGCCATGTTCCTCCACAGGTCACTTTGATTAACGGAGCATACGCGGAAATTGAAGCCCGGGACGGGAAAGGCATCGTAGTTCAGCATTTTAAAGCATAAGAAAAGGGCAGGCTGCGGAGTCTGCCTTTTTCATCGTATCTAATGGGGAAAGGCATTAAGCTTCACCATAATACTCAGCAAAATAAAGGAAACCGAATTTCCTGACGAGATAGTTTCTTAACTGTCCAGCAGTTGCTTTTTCAATAGGAGGCTCTGTAAGTGTATAAGCTTTGCCGTTTAGCCTGGAAAATTTCCCGGAATCTGCTTTGTTATGATAGTTATCCTCGATAATTCCTGAAGTCAAAGCAGCACCAGGATAGCCGCTTATAAAAACATGGGTCCTGAGGGCAAGGTGAGGGGTTGAATGCAGCAGCAGGAAAATGATCACTATACCGGCAAGAACCAGTTTCTCTTTTTTATATTTCATGAAAGATATTCTCCTCACCTTTAATTTCTTATAACTATTCCATGGTCCGTATAATAATCCTGCTAAAATCTATCAAAAAGGAGTGAAGCAAAATATGAAGAGAATAGTCCTGTTTCTTTTTATGGCGGCTGCTGCCGGTCTGGCTGGAGCCTGCAGCGCATCCGGCCAATCCCCGGGAAGCTATCAAGTCGTTATCATTGGGGGAGATGAGGAATTGAGCGGTGCATTCAGTGATTTTGCCGGCAATGGCGGACCGGTTGGCGAGCTTCGGTATATTGCAGATCCTGAGGAGGCCCGTAAAGAGTTTCCGAAGTATGACTTTGAAGAGGTCCCGGCGATATTCATTTTTGAGACCGGGGGAAGCGGCGCAATGAAAAAGCTTGTGCTGGAAACGAATGAGGTGGAAGAGGCACAGGCATTTTTAGAGGGAAAGGACTAAAAAAGAGGCAGTTGGTAAATTAACTGACGAAGTTGGTAGAATAATGAATGAAGTCGGTAGATTATGCCCTGAATCGGTAGAATAACCGGCGAAGTTGGTAGATTATCAGGCCGATTAATAGAATGAACCCAAAAAGGGGCCGGCTGCCTGCTCTCCCAGCGCCATACTGCCTGTAAACCGGCTTGAAGAACGCTATCCAAGCCGGCAAAACAGCTTTCTTCATGCATCAGCAGTCATTCTTGGCCTCCTGACAAGCTCGCCGCCGCAGTTCGGGCAAATATTCTCCATCTCCCCCGTGCAATCCGAGCAAAAAGTGCATTCATGTACACATATAAAAGCTGTTTCATCCAACCTCAAGGGAGCACTGCATCTTTCACATTCTTTTTTCATTTCCAAACCCATAGAAAGCCCTCCATCCGTCTATTTTCATAGCTAAGATTAGCAGAGATTGGGGCAATCTTTCAGGGACAGATCCCAACTATTTTCTGGGGTCAGCAGCGGCTGAAAAACCTTATCCCGGAAGGAAGCCTTCCTTGCTGATCAAAACCTGTTCCGGGGGAAATACTTCTGTAAATCTTTTATATACCTTTCTATAAGCGGTCCTGTTGTACCATTCTTTTAGATTCAGTTGTTCGTAAAGAGAAGGGATGCCGATCTTTTCCGTTCTTCGGCCACCGCTTCCATCTCCCATAAAATAATCATCAATGCAAATCCGGTTTACAAGGGGGAGAAGCAATTCCGGGAACCTCTCACTGCTGGGGAGCAGGGGGGCAATGGCAGCCTGGACGGGTATTCCCGCTTCCTTCAGCTCCCGCAGGGCCTTCAGCCTTGCCGGGATAGGCGGCGCTGAAGGTGTGAAATGCTTTCTTATTTTCTCGCTGTCCGTTTCCACTGTCATGCTGATCCGCACCTTTTCTCCAAGCTTTTGAAACAGATCCGCATCCCTTGATGCAAGGGGGCTTCTTGTTTGGACAAACAAGAAATCCGGCTGATTTTCTGTCATAGCTTCAAGCAGGGAGCGGGTGATTTTTTCAGAATGCTCAGCCGGCTGATAGGGGTCTGTGCTGGAAGACATGAAAATGGTCACAGGGCCTTTCTTTTTTGCTTTTGTTATTTCTTTATCAAGCAGTTCTGCGGCACCCTGCTTTACGTCGACCCAGCTGCCCCATTCTTCGCTGCGGAAGATGGAGACGGGCATTTCCCTGACATAGCAGTAGGAGCAGCCGAACGCACAGCCTGTATAAGGGTTAAGCGAGTGGCTGTAGCCGGAAAGGAACCCGGTGCCTTTTGTCAAAATGGTCTTAGGAGTTTTATAAGCTATATTAGCTTTCATTGTTATCATCCTTATTTTGCATTGTGGAAGATGATTCCCAATCCATACCTGGTACCGGAGGAGAGTGTGCTGACACCGTGGCGGACAGTGTTCTTGTAATAGCCTCTTTTCCCCTGGACCGGCCTGCTGCTCGTAGGGAAAATCAATGCCTCGCCCTGTTCGAGCGTAATCACATGCCCCCGGCTTTGGGCCCTTGGGCGCTGTTCGACGAGCAGGGATTCACCGCCGGTGTAATCCTGGCCTCTTCTGCTTAATGTGAATAATACCTGGAAAGGAAAATACACATCTCCGTACAGATCCTGGTGCAGGCAGTTGTATCCTCCCTGTTCATATCTCAGGATAAGCGGGGTTGTCCGTTCCTGGCCATGCTGCCTGCACTCTTCCAGGAATTCTTCCAGGGTGCCGGGATAGGCAGGCTGTTTGCCAAGCAAGACAAGCCAGCGGTTGGCAGCTTTCGCAAGCTCAGGGTAAAAAGCGGTGCGGAGCTCCTGCAAAAGAGGGGGAAGCGGATCCGTGAAATATTTGTATTCACCTTTCCCAAAACGGTAGCGCTCCATATTGATGATGCTTCTATAAAGGCTTTCATCTTCATACATACTGATGAAAGAGTCGCATTCTGCAGGGGATAGAAGGGTACCTAATTTTACAAATCCATCTTCATCCAAGGACTGATGGAGTACCTCCCAATCAAGGGTGCTTATCTTATTGCCCATTTCACTGTCCATACTGTGGCCTCCTTTATATGTAATGATATTGTCTATTATTTGCAAAGTCTTGTATTAAGAGTGAGTTATAATGTGGTAAATAAAGGATATATGGACTGATATTCAAAAAGGAGCAATACGATGATCATATTTATTGTGCTTGCCGCTTTTATCACACTATTTTCCATTGAGGTAAATCTGCGGAAGACAGTAAAACAAAATCAAGAAATGATTGAATTGCTAAAGGAGATGAAGAAAGGAGAAAAGTAGATTGAATGCCTCTAAAGCAGAAAAGAGCCGGCAGCATGGTTCAGCCGGCTCCTTTCTGATATTAAAGTGTATTGGCCATAATCTCCTTTAATACTTTAGCAGAGTGGCTGAACTGTTCTTTTTCTTTCTCATTCAGATCAATTTCAATTATTTCACGGATGCCTTCCCGGTTGATGATGGCGGGAACACCTATATAAAGATCCTTTTCTCCATATTCGCCGTCCAAATAAGCAGAAATAGTCAGGATGCAATTTTCGTTATGGAGGATTGCTTTTGTAATCCTGGCCAGCGACATTCCGATCCCATAATAGGTCGCACCTTTTCTTTGGATAATATCGTAGGCTGCATCACGTACATTGATGAATATTTTTTCGAGACAGTCCGGGTTCACGTCTTCTTTGCGCTTCATAAAGCTGCCAAGGGGTTCAATTCCGATACTGCTATGGCTCCAGACAGGGAATTCCGTATCTCCGTGTTCCCCGATGATCGCTGCGTGGACATTCCTTGTATCCACATTAAAATACTCGCCCAGCTTAAAGCGCAGCCTGGCTGAATCAAGGACAGTGCCGGAGCCGATGACTTTTTCTTTCGGGAGGCCGGATTCTTTCCATGTTACATATGTCAGGATATCAACCGGATTTGTTGCGACCAGGATAATGCCGTCAAAGCCGCTCGCCATAATTTGTTTGACAATGGTTTTGAAAATGCCGGTGTTCTTCGCTACAAGGTCAAGCCTTGTTTCACCAGGCTTTTGGGGCAAGCCTGCAGTAATGACAACAAGATCAGCTTCCCTGCAGTCGTCATAAGTTCCGTTCCACAGCCTGACTGGTGAAGGGGCAAAAGGCATCCCGTGATTAAGATCCATTGCTTCACCTTCGGCCTTAGCTTCGTTAACATCAATCAGGACAATTTCTTCTGCAGCACCCTGGTTGACCATTGAGTAAGCAAAGCTGCAGCCCACAGCTCCAGTGCCGATTACAACAACTCTGTTCACTTTATTTGTTTTCATCCTGAATTTCTCCCTTCAATTATAAGAGTCATACTTATGCTTATATCCCGCGAGGCAGTTATTTAAGATACTTTTATTATATATTATAAATGTGAAATTTATCACAAACTCTATGGCTATTTTGTGAAAAGTTTCACAAAGACTCCGGAAAATAACGGCTATGATCCTGTCATAGCCGCTAAACCAGCTGTTCTGAGCCTTTTATTCAGCCCGGTCCAGCCTTTTTCTGAAGTCTGAGGGGGAGAGGAGAGTGTAATCTGTATTTTTCTTTAAACCTTCAAGGAAACTAAGATCGGCTTCGTAAAGCTCCTCTTCATCGTATTTATTGCTGTAATAAAGCTGTTCTGAGCCATTTTGGAGAAGGAGACTAAGCTCCAGAGCCATCGAGGAGCCGCTGGGACTGTCTTCGTCTCCAAGCAAAGCACCCGGATGAGAGGATTCCTCCTGGCTGATGTATAAACGGGAATCGTCCGCATGTTCCGCCGCCTTCACCAATTCGGGAAGCGTTCCTACCTTTTTCAATGTCATTCTTCATCACCTCTATTATCTGTTTACCTAATTAAAGGGGGCTTCTAAACTTTCCGTTTGCAGGAATGTCTGGAGGGTAAAAGAATAATGAATATAAATTGGAAAGGAGAATGCTGAAGTGGCAGACAAAAAGGCACCATACAAAGGGTTCAACACAGAACAGAACAACGGGCTATCCGATGCCCAGGAAGTGAACTACAGCAGTGATTTCAAGAAAGCCTATAAAGCTGAAAAGAAACAAGACTCTGATTCCAGCGAAAAAAGTGAATAATGGGAAGGAAAAGCCCTGCCGGCAGACGGCGGGGCTTTTTGCTTCTTATAAAAAGGTTGTGTTAGTGTACCTTGCTGATTTTGGGCTCATTCGTGTGAAACTTTGTTCCACACGCATTTCAGCACAGCTGAAATGAGCCCAAAATCAACAACAATGTTTAACAAAGCCTATAAAAAGGCCGTCTGCAGGAAGGAGTTCAGCTCTTCCTGTAGAAATGTACACTAACAAAATAGAACTTAAGGAGGGAAATGATGTACGAGCAGAAGACGAAGGAAAACGATAAAAGTGTAGAAGAATTCATCGAAAATGTAGATAGCCCGAAGAAACGGCAGGATGCATACAGACTGATTGAGATTTTTGAAGAAACAAGCGGATTCAAGGCGAAGATGTGGGGAGACAGCATTATCGGATTTGGATCTTATCATTATAAATATAAGACCGGACATGAAGGGGACGCACCGCTTGTCGGCTTTTCTCCGAGGAAGGCTAAGATCAGCCTCTATTTTGCCACAGGGGACAGCCAAAGAGGAGAGCTGCTTGAAAGATTCGGCAAGCATACAGCCGGCAAGGCATGTGTTTACATAAATAAGCTGGCAGATGTAAATGAAGAGGTCTTAAGGGAGCTGATTCTCCAATCGATACAATTTCTAAGGAATACATATCCGGAATCCTAGGAGATGGGAGGTAGAAGATTGAAGATCAGAAGAGCGGAGGACCAGGATGCAGAAGGAATCGCCAAAGTCCATGTGGAAACGTGGAGGACTGCTTATAGGGGCATTATTGATGATGATTATCTTTCAGCCCTTTCCGTGGAAAAAAGGACAGAGCTGTGGCACCGGAATATAGCGATACCCGGAAACATCGTCCTTGTGGCAGAGGAAAATGGCAGGATAGTTGGCTTTACAGACGGAAGCCAGGAGGAAACAGGCGAGTATGACGGCTTTAAGGGGGATGTCACCTGTCTTTATGGGCTTGAAGAGCATCAGGGAACTGGACTTGGGAAGGCACTCCTGCATGAGCTTTTTCATGCATTTCAAAAAGAGGGGATTCGTTCTGCTATAGTAAAGGTTTTGAAAGAAAATGACGCCTGCAGCTTTTATGAACGCACGGGTGCAAGACTGCTGAAGGATGCTATCCCAATAAAAATCGGCAGCGGCCGGGAGCTCGAGCTCTGTGTGTATGGGTGGAAGGACTTTAACCCAGCATTTTTGCAGCAGGAAAATCAAGAATAGGAGAGACAAAACGATGAAACTGGCTCTAAAAGCATGTATCCTGTCAGCAGCATGCCATCTGATGTATGCGGCTTATTCTGTGGTGAATGGCTATATACAAACCAAAAACTATGAACCTGATATGGACAGGGCCTGGCATGAAGCTGCCTCAGCACCGGCCTCGGTTTCGTTTGGACTGGCACCTTCTCCCTGGATATTACCTCTGACTTTTATAGCCGGTGCCTGCCTGTTTGGAGCAGTGATGTCGTGGAAAAGGAGTGACCGGTGACAGGGCCATAAGAAATCCTCCAGCATTATGCCCTGCTGGAGGATTCCTTTTTATTTTCATATTCACTTGCACCGGTTCTCTCTATCCCTATATTTTCAAGCAGATGTTCTATTGCTGTTAAGTGCTTTTTGTCCGGCACAACAATGACGCCTGGCTGAAACAGGCGATTCTTCACCTTGAGCTTTAATTGATAGCCATTGTCTGCGCGGGAGTCCAGCCCGTAAAGGGGATGCCAGCGGACAATTTTCTCTGTTTCAAAAGAGCGGATTTCGCTCTGGCTGTAAAACCTTCCGTGCAAAATGATGCCGTCCTTCATGATAAATAGATTTTGCGGCTGGCGGATGAAGCTTGCAATTGTAGTGAATATATAAGCCGCATTCAAGAAGGCGGGGTCAAACCAATCTGTTATAAGCAGGAGCAGGAGGAAACCGGCCATGAGGAAAAAAGCACATATCGTTCCCCATTTTATATACTGATAGGATTTAGTATTTTTCGTGATCGGCTGCATTTCCTTCCATTCGCCTGGCAGCAGGATGCCTGAATATTCTTCCTGTGACCGCGGGAATAGTGCTTGTCCCGACAAATCGGCCGCTTTTTTTATACGAAGCCGGAGCTGCAGCAGGTAATAGCATCCGATGAGGAACATGATGATAAAGAAAAGGTCAAGCCACATAGTTTTCCGTCCTCTCATTGTCTAAAATTTTTGCTCCTTGCTGTACTAATTAATACGGAGGAGATGGAAAAAGGTTCCCTATTTCTTAAAAACAGAAGGAGGCTCAGAAAAATGAGAATGACAGACCGCCTGAAAAGAATCATCCATCTGGCAGAAGGAGAACGAAAGAAGACTGGCTGCCAGTTTATCCAGCCTGAGCATCTGCTATCAGGCTGCCTGCTTGAAAGAACCGGGGCATTTGCGGAATTGGCGCAGAAGTGCCGTTTAGACATAAGCAGCCTCCGATCAGCTGCAATGAAAAATTCTGAAGAAGGAGGGAACTTGCTGGATGGATTTCCGGCAGAGATATCTGAGGAAACAAAGCTTGTGATGGAGGCAGCGGCCGGATATATGAAGAGATACGGCCAGATTATCCTTAATGAAGGCCATCTCCTGAAGGCGCTGCTTTCTTGTAATTCTCTTGCTGAACTGGCAGGGGAGAAAAATAAACAGCAGATGCTTGCAATCGGGGCAGCCGCCAGAGACTTAGCTGTACACCTGGCAACGTACTCACCGCCTGACAAGCTGTACACCACAGTCAGGAGAGCCGGAAAAAAGGATAGAGAGATGCTTGCCGCATTTACAGAAGACAATTTTTCGGCTGAATGGGCCCAAACGGCCGAAGCTGGAATGGAGCAGGAGGAACCGCCGGTCTTCGTAGCCTTCAGTGGAGATGGTGAGCTGATCGGGTTTGCTGCGTTTGACTCTTATAAGGGAAAAAAGGGCTATTTTGGGCCGATGGGAGTTGCCAAAGGCATTCGGGAAAAAGGAACAGGAAGTGCCCTTCTCCATGCCTGCCTCATGAATATGAAGGAAATCGGCTATGAATATGCAATTATCGGCGGAGCAGGACCGATTGAATTTTATGAAAAAGTGTGCCGGGCTGTTGTCATTCCATATCCAGATTGAAAAAGATTGTTCGAAAAATTGAAACGTTTAGCATGATCTCCTCTGTTTAGCCGCTTCTTCATATGGGAATGGGTAAAGGACTTGTACATAGATGTCAGTCAACATGAGCCATTCTATATTAGGAGGAGACTGAATGAAAGATAACCGCAAAGTAAATGAATCCAGTAAAAACGAACAGCTCGAGCAATTCCGGACAGATGACCGCGGGGAAAAGCTGACAACCAATCAGGGAGTCAAGGTATCAGAGGATGAGTTCTCGCTTAAAGCCGGTGTCCGGGGGCCAACCTTGCTGGAGGATTTTCATTTCCGGGAAAAGATGACTCATTTTGACCACGAACGAATCCCGGAGCGGGTCGTTCATGCACGCGGATTTGCAGCCCATGGGGAATTCCAGGTATATGAATCTATGAAAAAGTATACAAAGGCAAAGTTCCTGCAGGACCCTGCTGTGAAAACCCCTGTGTTTGTAAGATTTTCAACAGTCGTCGGCTTCCGCGGGTCAGCCGAGACTGTCAGGGATGTGCGCGGGTTTGCGACAAAGTTTTATACAGAAGAAGGCAATTATGACCTTGTAGGAAATAATATGCCAGTATTTTTTATCCAGGATGCGATAAAGTTTCCGGATCTTGTTCACTCAATTAAGCCGGAGCCGCATAATGAAATGCCGCAGGCTTCTGCTGCCCACGATACCTTCTGGGATTTTGTCGCCAACAATCAGGAATCCGCCCATATGATCATGTGGGCTTTATCGGACCGCGCTTTGCCAAGAAGCTTCCGCATGATGGAAGGGTTTGGCGTCCATACATTCCGCCTTGTGAATGATGAGGGGATCTCCCATTTTGTGAAGTTTCACTGGAAGCCGGTGCTGGGCGTCCATTCCCTTGTCTGGGACGAAGCGCAGAAAATAGCCGGCAAGGATCCTGATTTTAACCGCAGGGATCTTTGGGAGTCTATTGAGCAGGGCAACTATCCTGAATTCGAGCTGGGGATCCAGGTGATAAAAGAGGAAGATGAATTCTCCTTTGATTTTGATATTCTGGATCCGACGAAACTCTGGCCGGAGGAGGACATACCTGTTCAAATCGTTGGGAAAATGACACTCAACCGGAATGTGGACAATGTTTTTGCCGAGACTGAGCAGGTCGCTTTCCACCCGGGCCATGTAGTGCCGGGCATTGATTTCACCAATGATCCGCTGCTTCAGGGGCGTCTGTTCTCCTATACAGACACACAGCTTCTTCGCCTTGGCGGGCCGAATTTTCACGAAATACCGATTAACCGCCCGGTTTGTCCTTTCCATAACAACCAGCGGGATGGTTTCCATCGGCAGACCATCAATAAAGGGCCAGTGAGCTATCATAATAATTCAATCGCGAGTAATACCCCATCACCTGCTTCAGAGGAGGAGGGCGGGTATGTTCATTACCAGGAGAAGGTCGAGGGGCGCAAGGTCAGGGCGCGGAGCGACAGCTTCAAGGATCACTTCTCACAGGCGAAGCTTTTCTGGAACAGTATGAGCGAACCGGAAAAGCAGCATATCATCGATGCGTTCAGCTTTGAACTCGGCAAAGTGAAGAGCAAGTCAATCCAGCAGCAGGTTGTGGATATGTTTGCCAATGTCGATCTTG
Source organism: Bacillus infantis (assembly GCF_020171945.1). Classification (GTDB taxonomy): domain Bacteria; phylum Bacillota; class Bacilli; order Bacillales; family Cytobacillaceae; genus Bacillus_AB; species Bacillus_AB infantis_A. The sequence goes on from NZ_JAIVAP010000026.1 coordinate 15,016, forward strand.
AAATGACAAAAGAATTTGCAAAAAATATCGGGGCAGCTCCTCCTGAAGAGGGCGGTTCTGCTGTGACAAAATCTTCGCCTGCACTCAGCCAGGAAAACACGAAGAAGCTTCCTGCAACACGCAAGGTGGGCGTCATTGCCGCCGATGGATTTGACGGGGAGGCTGTAAAGGTGCTGGAAGCGCTGAAGGCGGAAGGCATCATGCCAGTGATCATCAGCGACAGGCTTGGGATGATTAAAGGCTCCGATGGAAGTGAACTTGCAGTCGAAGATACCTTCCTTACAACAGAATCAGTCCTGGTTGATGCTTTATATGCCGTTGGAGGCAAGGGTGAGACAAAGAAATTCCAGCAGGATGCAGTCTACTTCATCAATGAGGCTTTCTCCCATTTCAAGCCGATCGGAGCGACACATGAAGGCAGGAAATGGATTGAGAACAGCGGTAAAAGCAATGCTGCAGGAATTATACTTGGAGATGGAGCGGAAAGCTTTGCAGAGGAATTTATCCAGGCAGTTGCCCAGCACCGCTTTTGGGAGCGTCAGCTAGTATAATAGGAAAGCAGCGGAAAATGATTCCGCTGCTTTCTTCTTTGTATGCTAAGTTCCTATTGCTTCGAGGCTGACTAAATCATTCTTAGCCGAAACCCGGTTCCTGCCAAGCTCTTTTGCCTGAAAAAGCAGCTGATCTGCCAGGATATAGGCTTTTTCCATCGGGGTTTCTGCGTTTACTTTTCCATAATAAAGGCCGAAGGAAGCTGTATAGCCGATCTTAATCTTCCTTCCGTGGAAGTCCGCCTCAGCCGGTCTTTCCATCAGCCCCCGGGTGATTTCCTCAATCAGCAGGCTGCATTGATTAAAGTCCCTGCCGCGGAGGAAAAGAGTGAATTCCTCCCCGCCGCTCCGGATCAGGACATCTTCCTCTGAGAGCACCCCTTTCAGGCTATCCGCAAAATGCCTGATGACGCAGTCGCCTACTGCATGGTTATAAGAATCATTGATCTGCTTGAATTTGTCTATATCGGCCACTATGATCCCAACCGTTTCCTGCGCCTTGTCCAGTTCCTTCATTTTTTGGTCCATGAAGGCGCGGTTATGGACGCCGGTAAGGAAATCAGTATAGGCCATCTGTTCAAATTTATCGCGCTCATATTTATGCTGCGCGCTTTGGGACTTGGACAGAAAAGATCTGCTTACAAGATAATTCAGCAGGAACAGGCCAAGCAGCATGTCCCACTTTCCATCCTGGAGGAAAAGAAGAAGGAACCCGTTTGTGAAAGCAATTTTACCCATATCAAGGACACTTCTGCTTTTTATAAAATCGATTGCCTCCCTGCGCGTATTGATCTCTCCGTAGAACCTGAAGATAATGATTAAATAAAGATCTGAGAGAGCCGCTGTAACTGTAATAAGAATCAGCATCAGCAGCCAGAAGCCGAATGGAATGTGTTCCATCCTTGGATAAAGTGATTGAAAGATGAAATAGGCTATGCTGTTATTCAGTGTAAAGGCGCCGATATTGTAAAAAGTGTGGATGAATTCATCCGGGTCTGCTGTTTTGGTCTTGATTTTTGTAAAATAAACCGTAAAACGATAGAGAGACTCAAATATCAGCAGTCCCGCCGGCCCGGCAAAAAGTCCGATTGAAAGGCTGTAGGTGATGCCGTAGTCAATGGTCGAGCTGCCCAGCTTGCTATGTATCCCCAGGTGAAAATAAGAACTGGAAAAGATCCAATAAAAAGCAAGGGCCAGGAGATACACATTCCAGTCAGGAACAATCCATTCCGACTGGGAAGCAACTGCAAGTGAAGTGAAAAAAATAAAAAAGATAAATAATCGCGCCTTTAGCATAATTGGTATTTGGACCCCTTCGATTGTTATATAAAAAGTCAAACAGCTTAATTGCCACAAACCTATTTCCTAATTATATAGCAATTTAAAAATTCAGAACATAAAAAAAACAAATATTTCATGATTTTCCCAACTTAAATAGAAGGTTGTCAGGCACGGCAGATGGACATTTGTCCATCTGTGGTGCCTGACACACAAGAAAATTGTCGAGATTTATCGGATTGTTTCCGTTTTCATTTTTTTGAGGAATAAATTTGCTTATCCCTTATTAATCTGTTATCATAAAGTGAAATTATTTTTGTTCGGTATATAAGGAAAGAACAGTTTTGATACTTTTCGCCTTGATAACTTTGAGCAAGAATAGTAATACAATGTGTGTTTACACGCAAGGAGGCAACAAACATGGCTACAGGTAAAGTTAAATGGTTTAACGCAGAAAAAGGATTCGGATTCATCGAAACTTCAGAAGGTCAAGATGTATTCGTTCACTTCTCAGCTATCCAAGGCGAAGGCTTCAAAACTCTTGACGAAGGTCAAGAAGTTTCTTTCGACATCGAAGAAGGTCAACGCGGACCTCAAGCTTCTAACGTAGTTAAAGCATAATTACGTGCGAGCTGAAAACAGGCACTCAATTGAGTGCCTGTTTTTTTATAGGGACTACACTGAAAGGACACCAGCCCTGCAGGGGAGGTGTCCTTTTTTTGACGGTCATTTTATTCTGATATTGCTCATGATAAAGCCGCTCTCTGGAAATGTCGGCATCCTGGAAAGGCTGAAGCTCAGGTCCTGATCCTCCGGAACGGTATAGTCAATCTCGTTCACAAGGAAGTCAAGGCTTGCTTTCATTACTTCGATGGTTATGCCTTCTCCCGGACAGCGGTGGCCTTTTGAGGCGTCGCCGCCGCCTTGCGGGATTAAATCGAACAGGCTGCCGTCCCACTCTTTGAACCTCTCGGGCCGGAATTCGAACGGCTGCTCCCAAAGCCCGGAATCATGATTGGTTCCGTAAATATCCAGAAGGACAAGCATTCCTTCTTTAAATGCTGCTCCATTCCAGACAAAGTCTTTCTTTACAATCGCCCCAAGAAACGGTCCAAAAGGATAAAACCGCCGCACTTCCTGGACAAACATTTCAAGCTCGCGGCCGCTGCCGGTCTGCAGCATCTCCTTATAGCGGGGATGGCCGTGAAGCGCCAGGGCAGAGAAGGCAATAAAAGTTGAAATGGCAACGATGGGGCGGAGGACATTGATGAGCTCGACAGCTGCCATCTGTGAATCAAGATGGGTGCCATCCAAGTTTTTGTGAAAGGCCATTTCATACAGGGCAGAGCCTTCTTCTGCGGCAAGCTTACCTTCTCTGACATCCTCGATGATACTCCGAATCCAATCTTCAGAGCTGCCCCTCGCACGCCTGCCTTTCCAGTGGCGAGGACCGACAGCCCCGAATGCGTCTACCATATCGGCAAACTCTTCGGCTCTTTCCTTTTCATCCTCCTGCTTCAGCGGGACACCTGCCCAGGCGCAGGCTGTGCGGCAGAGAATGATCTTGGCTTCTTCCATCAGTTCAACATCATTTCCGTCTTCCTGCCATTTGGCGGCTGCTGCCTTCCATTCATTCATGACCATCCCGGCAAGCCTTTTTTGATGGGGCGGGGTCATCAGGGACATGAACAAGAGCTTTCTGTGGATATGCGCGTCACCGTCCATCGTCTGGATGGCATTTTCACCAAACAATGTTTTTTGAATTCGTTTCGGGGCTGCGCCGTTTCTTTGAAAACGGCCTGTATCGTAGAATAGCCGCGCTGCTTCTTGTCCGCTCATGCAAATCACTTTTTGCCCAAGCAGGCGGGCTTCAAATAGCTCTGTTCCGTACCGTTCTTTCCTGTTGGGAATAAACTCATAGCCTTCCTTCATTAGAGTAAGGCTGTTATCAAGGTTTTTATCATGAGGAATCTGCCCGTTCATTGCCATCAGCATCTGCTCCTTTTTCTGCCTGCATTTGTCTTGTATTATTTTTCACTAATTGCAGGCGGTTAAACACCGGCTTCCAGTATTCTTCAATAAAAGCTGCGAAAACGGGAGAATGACTTTTGTGGGAACAAAAAAACTCCCCATAATGGAAAGGGGAGATTCTGCAGGATTTATTTAACCATCCTTAAGTATTCGTCCAGCTGGCTGAAGGTGCTGGAATATTCCTGATGCAAACCATCCAGTGCAGCATCAAAGCTGCGCTGCTCATGGACTTCAGGATTAAGTGGAAATGCCAGCAGCTCTATCTCTGTTTGATTTTCCGAACTGATGAAGTTTACATGGTTGACCACTTCAAGCGGCCATCCGGAATTAAAAGGAGCGCGGACGGCGCTGCCTTCTTCATCTGAAAATGAGTTGATGAATATCAGCTTATCCGGAGGGGAGATTTCATCATATATGAACCGCCCCCATATTTCATAGCCTTCGGGAGACTTCTGGCTGTAGTGGAACATTCCTTTTGGATGGAGTTCCAGCATGGTGACCTTCATGGCATATCCTTTGGGACCCCACCAGTTCTTGAGGTGCTCTGCTTCTGTCCATGCTTTGAATACAAGCTCGCGCGGTGCATCGAATTTCCTGGAAACTACTAGCCCGGTTCGGGTATCTTTTAGCATTGTCATGTCCTCCTCCTTTGAAATATTCAGCCGAGGGAGGTGGGAAAATAGAAGCTGCGATGTCTGGCCCGGCCATAATTATACTATTCTAAATATACGTTAAAAGAATGAAAGCTGTAAATTTATTTATCAAAAATGAAGTTATATTTTTCCTGGAAAAGACTAATTCCCCATGCAATCATATGTTCTATTATGCTAGTATAATAAGTAACTTATAAAAAAACAGACAGGATGACAGCATGAACGGAACAGCGCATATGACAGTCGGGGCCGTAATTGGATTTATGGCAGCCAATGCCGTGCAATCAAGCCCGGCGGAAACTCTTTTACTCGTGGGAATCGGCACAGCTTCGGCCCTCTTGCCGGATGCCGATATCGACGGCAAGCTCAGCAATAAAATTACGATATCACATAAAGCGATCCGCTCGATTGCCCAAACGATTGGGCTTTTGATGTGCTTGTACAGCTTTCTTGAAGGAGGAGATCAAGAACGCTGGCTCGGAATGGGAGCTGGTGCAGCCATTGTGATCCTGGCGTCCTTCATCACGAAGAGGAGGATGCTGACCGTCACCGGGATCGGGATAGCGGCCGGCGGTTTATCTCTTCAGGAAAGCTGGCTATTGCTTTTGGGGATTTACACCATTGCCGCATCATTCGTTTCCCACAGGACCTACACCCATTCAGCGGCTGGCCTGATTTTCTTCGGGGTGATAGCCTATCAGCTTGATAGGTCCCTTGGGGCAGAAGGAGTGTTTAAGACTTGTATGGCTGCCTATGTGAGCCATCTTGTCACCGATATGAAGTTTCTCCCCTTCAACAAGCGCGGCATTAAATTATTGCTGCCATTTTCATCAAAAGAGATATGAGGAAGCGGTCCTGAAAATGGGACTGCTTCCTTTTTTGCTATATATTATCCTTCAAATTCCATTATTCATTCCTCGCACGAAAGTTTAGCTTTCGGTAAAAGAAGGAAAAATAATGTTCAAGCAGACTAAATCACCAATGAATTGGGAGTGGACAACTTGAAAAAGGGTTTTGCAGGAATAGCAATTGCAATTGTGGCCTTAATTATCATTTTTATGATGCTGGGGTCCAGCTATAATGGATTTGTAAATGCAGAAGAAGATGTGGACAAAGCGTATTCGCAGATCGAAAACCAGCTGCAGCGAAGGCTGGACTTAATCCCGAACCTCGTTAATACAGTCAAAGGGTATGCGGCTCACGAAAAGGAAGTTATCCAATCCATCTCTGATGCCAGGGCGAGGCTGGCAGGAGCAAGGACACCTGAAGAAGAAGCGACGGCCAATACCGAGCTTTCGAATGCATTGAGCAGGCTGCTCGTTGTGGTTGAGAACTACCCGAATCTGAAGGCGGACAAGCAATTTACGCAGCTGATGGATGAACTTGCCGGAACAGAGAACCGGATATCCGTAGCCCGCCAGGATTATAATGAGCAGGTGGGAAGCTATAACAAGAAAATCAAAAGATTTCCCGGGGCAATTGTTGCCAATGTGACAGGCTTTGACGAGAAAGAATACTTCCGTGCAGATCCTGCTGCCGCAGAAGCGCCTGAAGTCGATTTTGGGGGCAATGAGTAATGATCCGGCATCGGGCATTCCCGCTTGTTCTGGCGCTGCTCCTGCTGTTTATCTCTGCAGGCGCGGCACACGGTGAAGAAAACGGAATTCCCGCCCCATCCGGGGATATATATGTCCAGGACTTTGCAGATGTCTTAAGTCCGGAGCAGGAAAATGAAATACGGGCCCTTGGGCGCTCCCTTGAAGACCGGACCACTGCCCAGGTAGCAGTCCTGACAGTAGAAACGACCGGGGGGCGGTCAATTGAGGAATACGCAAACCTGGCATTCCGGCAATATGCTATCGGCAGTGCCGAGGAGAACAATGGCGTCCTGCTTGTTCTTGCCATGAAGGACGAAAAAGCCAGGATTGAGGTCGGCTATGGGCTGGAGGGCCGGATACCCGACGGCAAAGCCGGGAGGATACTGGATGAAGTAACGATTCCCAGGCTCAAGGAGGGGCAGCCCGATCAGGCTGTTCTGGACACTTATAAAACACTTGCCGGCGAAGCAGCAGCCGAATACGGCCAGGCTGGTGAAGCACAGCCGGCAGGAGAGCAGGGCACAGGCATTCCTTCCTGGCTTGTATTTATTATCATCATCGGGGTCATCGTGCTGGATTTCATGTTCTTTGGCGGTACATTGACCTATATTCTTCTTTCTGTCATTTCGCGGGGCGGAGGAAGAGGCGGCGGAGGCGGTCCCCGCGGCGGCGGGGGCGGCTCATCCGGCGGCGGGGGTGCCAGCAGGGGCTGGTGAGAGAGGAGAGAAGGGCTGCTTGCGTGCGATTTTGCCGATTCGGTAGAAAAAGGCGGGAAATGATTAAAAAAAGTCAGGAAATAATCAATAAAACAGCGGCTTTAAGTGGATCTATGCTTCAATCGGTAAATTCAAGCACCGCTCTGATTCTAACCCCTTAAAATCAGCAGCTGCACAACCTATCTAAAGGCAGACTCGCAGCTTCAGCCGGACATATGAACAAAAAAGCCGGAAACTGTCATCAGTTTCCGGTTTTTTCACCATTTTAGCTTACTATCTTTGAAATCTTCTTCATTGCTTCGTCCGGGCAGAAAAGGGAGAAATGCTGCAATAGTTTCTCTTTGGCATCCTCTCTGCTGATAGAGAGGCGCTCAATCCCGTTTTTCCCAAGCCATCCTTCCATCGTTTCATAGGAGGTGCTGTTCCAGCCGTTCGTTTCCCCGGCTTCATTATGTTTTTCTTTTATCCCGGATATGACAATATCCATGCTTCCCTGCAGTTCCTGCAAGCCTTGATCAAACGCCTTTTTGTGCTCTTTGCCAAGCAGGTTAGCTTCTTTCCTAAAGGGGCAGTATTGAAGCAACAAAAAAAGGGCCGGGGCCCTTTTTTCTATTCCGGAGTATTAAGCAGCCCGGAAATCCTTGCTGTTCACCCGAAGCTGGCGATATTTGATAATCTGGCTGATATACCAGGCGAGCACAACTGCTGCCAGCGAGAAGCCGATGATCATGGACAGCCTGTAATCCATCCCCAGTCCTTCAGGTGCGTAGAAGATATAGGTGCAGACAACGCCTGTCATGAACATGGCCGGCACCCCGCAGATCCAGTGAAAGCGGCTGTTTTTCAGAAGGTATACAGTGCCTGTCCACAGCATGACGGTAGCAACTACCTGATTGGTCCAGCCGACATATCTCCAGAGGAAGGTATAGTCAATGGTTGCCAGGAAAAGGGCAGGCACTGCTACCAGCACGGTTACCAGCAGGATCTTGATTTTGCTTTCCATGTTAAAGAACTTGGCAAAGATTTCTGTCAGGATCATACGGGAAGAGCGCAGGGCCGTATCTCCTGTTGTGATCGGCAGAATGATGACGCCAAGGATGGCAAGAATTCCGCCGAGTGTCCCAAGAAGGGAGGTAGAGATTTCATTTACGACTCCGGATGGGCCTCCTGCTGCGAGCGCCTCACCAAGGCCGGCTGTTCCATTGAAAAAGGTCATGCCGGCTGCTGCCCAGATAAGGGCGATGACGCCTTCAGTAACCATCGCGCCATAAAAGATTTTGCGGCCGTCTGATTCTTTTTTCATCGTACAGGCTACAATCGGGCTTTGCGTACAGTGGAACCCGGAAATGGCCCCGCATGAAATAGTGACCATCAATAGCGGCCAGATCGGCAGATCCCCGGGATGAAGGTTCTCCAATGTCAGGTTGGGAATGCTTTTATCGGAAAAAAGCAATGAAATCCCGATTGCTAATGCCATGAAAAGCAGGATGCCGCCGAGCAGTGGATAAATCTTCCCGATAACGCGGTTGATCGGCAGGATTGTTGCCAGCAGGAAATAGGCAAAAATAATCAACAGCGAGACCGTAAAGCTGAGAGGCGTCAGCTGGGCGATCAGCTGGGCAGGGCCGGCGGTGAAGGCGGCTGCCACCAGCACCATTAATACAAGAGACACTATGCTGATAATGGTTTTAACGGTTTGTCCGAGGTAACGGCCGACAAGGGAAGGGTACTGCTCCCCCTGATGGCGGAGGGACATCATGCCTGAAAAATAATCATGCACAGCTCCTGCAAAAATTGTCCCTATCACTATCCAAATAAATGCCACTGGTCCGTACAAAGCTCCAGCCACAGCGCCGTAGATCGGCCCGAGGCCGGCTATATTCAGAAGCTGGATCAGGTTTCCCTTCCACCAGCTCATCGGTACATAATCGAGATTGTCCCTTTTCGTATATGCTGGTGTCGGTGTGCTGTCGTTAATGATGAATACGCGTTCCACAAATTTAGAATAAAAAACGTAGCCGAGTACAAGCAGGACCAGTGCTCCGAAAAAAGTCGCCATTATTGTTCTCCTCCTGTTGATTGCTTTTGGAATATGAAACATTTTAACACTTTTATGCATAAAAACAACAGATTTTTCTGAAAAAATATAAAATTTTGTATATTGGTATCTGGCTTCATCCTTGCGCCAGAGGCTGTCTAATAATAAAGAAAGCCCTTACTGTCCAGCTGACTTTTTTCTTGAATTCCTGAAATGTGAGAGATTGCTGCTTCACAGGAAATGGGGTAGATGCAGGTATGATATCAGGATAGTGCGGGACAATAATTGCTATTAAGACATATGACGGCAGGAGCAATTAATATGAGCCAGACAGCAGCCTATTACGCCATATTATGGACCGTTCTGATTGCCACCGGTGCAGGCAGCCTGTATTTAATAAGATATAGCATTCTCCGCTATGGCATCATGTTTATATTGAGCAGTATATCTGCCGGTCTATTATGTGTATTGTTTTTCCGGATGGGCTTTTACCGCTATGCTCTGCCTATGAAAGAAGTTCTGCCGGCAGCAGCCGTCAGCTTCAGTTTTCTGGCTCTATTATTGATAAGATACAGACCTGAAAAAAACACTTTTCCTTTCTTTTTTATCAGCATCACTTTAGTATTTTCCGTTGAAGTTCTTTTAAAGGATTTTGTTGGCTTCATCATTTTCCGCAATGGGTGGGATTATTGGGACTCTTATTCCCTTTATTGGATTTTTCTCCGCCTGATGGGATTTGTGGGGGAGTTTTTTATACCGGGAGCTTACCGCGCGCCAATCAGGCAGGATACAAGGGGTTACTGGATCCTCTTTATTGCTGTGTTGATTTATGCCTGCTTTGGTGTATATATACTCAATAAAGGCTGGGCGGAGATATTATAGTTGTGCAAAAGCTGCCTGCCCAGGCAGCTTTAATTAGTTAAGGTAAATATATCCATTTTTAAGAAAAGGATGTAAAATGGGGGAAACGAAGTAATCGGGAGGAGCTGTAATGAAAGCAGTTTTCTTTGACCTGGATGGGACCCTGCTGGACCGTGATGCTTCTATCAGAGAATTTTCAATTCAGCAGTATCAGAGATATTACAATCAACTCAGCCATATCCCTCAAGCTATGTTCACGAATAGATTTAAAGAACTGGATGCCCGGGGATATGTCTGGAAAGATAAAGTCTATCAGCAGATGGAAGCTGAATTCACTTTCAAGGGGATTACGGCTGAAGATCTTCTAAAGGATTATCTTGATCATTTCTGCCAAAGCTGTGTTCCGTTTCCTCATGTGGCTGAATGTTTATCTGCTCTGAGAGATATGCAGCTTAAGCTGGGGATTATTTCGAATGGCAGATGGGATTTTCAAATGGCGAGCATCCAGGCACTTCGTATTGAGGGATATTTTGAAGCCATTATTATTTCGGAGGAAGTGGGCATCAGCAAGCCTGATCCCCGAATTTTTCAAAGAGCTATGGCCAGGATTGGAGTCATGCCTTCCGGGAGTGTGTTTGTCGGAGATCATCCGGTAAACGATGCAGAAGCTGCCAAAAGCTGTGGAATGGAGGCTGTTTGGAAAATAGATCCGCACTGGGAGGAACCAGCTGTAGATTGGAAGATCGATAGTTTAAAAGAACTTCCGGTAATAGTTAATAAAATTCGGGAAAAATCACATAGGCATGGTGTGTTTGCAGGTGATAAAAATGACCATAAATCAAGAGGGGAAGAGATTTTTTGAAGAGATTAATGGCTTTTTGTTTAGGTGCTTGCTTTTTGGCCGCAGGCTGCTCTAATAATGAAGCGGAAGGCTATGAGGAAGCCAGGCAGGAATCCAAAGCAGATGCAGCTGAAAGTTCAGCCGCTCCACAAACCGGAACAGATATAGTCAAAACAAAGGATGGAATCACCTTCAAAATTATCGATAACGCAGGCATAACAGACAAGAAGAAAGAGCAATTTAAATTAGAATTATCTGATGCCTATAATAAGGTGAGAGATTCCATTCTTACAGATTATGAGCCGGCGAAAAGGATCACCATTTATCTGGAAGATGGATCTGATGCCTCATGGGGGTTCAAAAATGAAGTCGTCTTATATGGAATCAGGAACAATCAGCATCCCCTGGTGCATGAACTTACCCACAGTCTGCTCGGCTATGGCAGCGATTTTGGTTCAGACCGGGGTTATTTCACGCAGGAGGGCTATGCGGTCTATATGGAAAATCAATATGGAAAAACAGGATACCCTGCACACAAAGTGGTGAATTATTTAGCTTCCCAGAATAAAAGAGTCCCTTTGGAAAAATTGATAAGTAAAGATACTGATGACCAGTTTTTCCGTCCCTCCTCCAAAAAGGAAGGCGATATTGCCCTGCAGTGGATTTCTTACACAGAAGCAGGATCATTTATCACCTATCTTATAGATGTATATGGTTTAGAGAGGTTTGAGAAAATCTATAACCAGGACAATCTGGAGAAGAAGCTGTATGAAGTATACGGCAAAAATAGCGGGGAGCTTGAGCAGGAGTGGCTGCAATATATTGAAGAAAATGCAGGAGAGCTGTCGATGCCGGATAAAATGAATATACCAAACTTCTATTATGTCGACGAATCCCTGTCAGCCATTGACAGCAAGTATTTCAAATAGGGCTGCCTGAGCAAATGAGAATGTCCCGGGTGATAATCCCGGGACTCTTTTTTGTTAATGTTCCGTGTTAATTTTAGGTCTATTCGTGCAAGGCTTTGTTTCACACAGCCTTAACTTAATATGCATCTGCTCTATGCTTTTCACCAAAAACATGGCTGTCCAGGTATTTATGGAAGAACCATTCTCCAGCTGCAATGACGAGTGCGCTGATGATGGAAGCGGTGATGATGTCACTGTCATTGGCAACAAGGTTATTGCCCATAAACCAAATAACCAGGAATGCGAGCACCGCGTCTGAAATAGTCGCAATCAAATTTCTTTTTCCCTGGTCTGAACGGTCTCCTGTTGTACGGAAGATTAACAGGTCGCCGGCAATATAAGCCAGAATGGTCAGAACCACACTAATGAGCAGGGAATCGGTCAGACTTACATCAAAAAAGCCGGTTAAAATAATGCCCAATACAACAGCAATCATAACAAATTTAATGATAAGTGCTTTAACATGTTCCATGTGCATCCTCCTTCATGTGCTGTGGGTATATCCATTACATAGCCTGGCCTGCCCCGCCATAAACCCATATATTCCCCTGCTGTTAAGGGAATTAATACCAAAAGCAATCATGCTTAAAAGGATGGCAGGCGGGTAATGATTGGTAAAATCCTGAAAAACTGCTTCATGCTGATTCAATAAAATTGCTGTAATCCAGGGAATATTTGGCCTATATCTAACATGAAACGGAGCTGAGCAGCATGGACGGGAAAGAGACCGGCCAGATCATTAAACTTCTGGAAGATGAGAAAAAGCTCTATGAAGATAAGCAGATCAAGCTGGCTATCGAGAAGGAGAGCAAGGAGAAGGAAGCTTATGTAAAGGGAATTTCAGAAGGATTATCGATTGCAGCAGCCATCATTTCCGGGGCTGGTGAAAAGTCACCCCGGGCGAAGTAAAAGGAGCAGCGGACATTGGTGAGGAAAGGCAAGGGCTGATATGGACAATTCTTTCATTGGCATTATACTATCTGCAATGGCAACAGGATTGGGCGCTGTTCCAATCCTGTTTTTGGATAAAATTAATGGGAAATTGAAGTGCATCCTGCTGGGATTTGCTTCAGGGATCATGATGGCAGCGACAGCTTTCAGCCTTATTCCCGAGGCACTTCAGGCATCTGATTTGCTGGTGCTCTCAATAGGGATGCTTGCCGGTACAATTGTGCTTAACTATGTGAATTCAAAGGTTTCGGAGCTGGATGCCGGCGACATACGCTTTAATCCAGGCGTTGACAGAAAAACACTTATCATCGTAATTGCAATCATGCTTCATAATTTGCCGGAAGGCCTTTCGGTAGGGGTGAGCTACGGCTCAGGCGAGGATAATCTGGGAACGATCATCGCTTTGGCTATCGGGCTGCAGAATGCCCCGGAAGGTTTCCTGGTTGCCATTTATCTATTCTCAGAAAATATCTCAAGAATTAAATCTCTTCTGATCGCCGCTCTTACGGGAGCGGTCGAAATTATTACCGGGACGATTGGCTACTTCCTGGCATCAAAGGTGGATGGCCTTGTTCCATATGGCCTAAGCTTTGCGGCGGGAGCTATGCTGTTCGTAATCTTTAAAGAGCTGATTCCTGACAGCAATGAAAGGAAGGAAGAGAAAATTCCAACTTATGCTTTTGTACTCGGGCTCATTGCCATGCTGTTCCTTGTACAGGAGTTTGGATAAGGTAATGAGAACAGTAATGGCCGCAGGTTCGGAGGATTCCGGAATCTGCGGCCATTTTTCTGGAACAGCCGGCACCACTCACTCAACACTGTTTGTGAGCTGTTCATGCCACCTTAAGGTCTGTTCTTCGTTATCTCCATTGATGAAGATATGCTTTTTCCCCATTTCAATATAAATATAGGGGGCTTCTTTGTGGATAAAAAGGAGACTGCTTCCGTAGCCTTCTACCGTAAAGCGGCCTTTTGCAAGGGTGGACAGGCCAAAGCCGTTTTCCTTCCAGGTAACCTCAGGCATTTCCTCAAGCAGCTCTATCTTCGTAATACTTTCAAGCGGCCATTCATCCCCATACATGCCTGTTATTTCAAACGTTTCTTCTGTGATGGAGAGATCCGGCTTTTGATAGCCGAGATAGGTAAGGCCGATGATGAATCCAATCACGACGAAGGAGAGGATGCTGGTGAACCAATACATCCTTTTTCTTTTGCGGGGAATTTCAAACTTGGACAAATAGATGCTGCCGCCGAGGAGGAAAAGAAGCATAAAGCCAAATTGAACTTCCATTGCATATGTGAAGCCCGTAAAGGCAAGGGGAAGAAGGATAAGCATCCCGATTGCCGTCGCCAGCAGGAGGCCGCCCGTTTTCTGGGGCATTTTATTTTGAATGAGTTCCTCCTGCTCTGCTGCGGGACGTCCGGCAAAACCAGAAATGAGCCAGTAGTTCTTTTTATAGCGGATGGCCCATCCGAGAATAGAAAATAGGACAATAACAAATACCTGTATACCTGCGAGGAACCACATTAAAAGCCACTCCTTTTTTGTTCACTAACTACTTATACGGATGGAGAAGGACTTTGGATTCAGCTTTATGCGATTCCTGAACGATAATTCTGGAGGATTTGTCTGTTTCTTTACGCCATCCCATGCTTTCTGCCTCCAACAGAGATAGGAGTTTTATAGCCTTCCGCGTGTACATCTTTAATACTGGCATGTTCACTGTTATCTGCCAGTCCGAACCTGCCGTTTTCTCCCTCCGCCCGTACATCTGAAACGCTGACATGCCGGATGCCTTCGCCAATGTGGATTCCCTGCTTTGCAGATCCTTGGATGGAGGCTTTGCTGATCTCTACATGATCGGCCCGCTGAGACCCGCCGAACACTTTAATATCAGCTCCTGCTTGTTTGAAGCCCTGGATGGCCAGGCGGTTGAGAACGACATTTCTCGCTCTGTACTGGATGGCAATGATTGGGTTGCCGGCATAGTCATATTCAGGGTCGCCTATCAGCGTGAATTGGTTGATCACAACATTCTTATAAGCTGATACAACCAATCCCCTGGGTTCAGAGCCAACATAAAGGTCTGTATGCACCGGATGTATGCTCACAATCTTTGTTGCCCTGATATTGCGGGCGGTCCGCGATTCCGGGTCGCCGGCTTTATGGTGGCCGATGTGGCGGAAGTTAAAGGAGCGGTTATCATTGACTGAAAGGTGGCCGATGATCTGGACATCAGAGGCGGCTGAAGAATTATGATGTGCCTTGATCTCCACCCCGCCGAAGCATCGTGCGGATGAGTTATTGACGAGCCAGACGTTTCTTGAGCCATCATCCACTTCAATGCCGTTTGAATTGGAGAAGCCTTTTTTGTGGGTGCGGCCGCTTGGATCGCACATATGGCAGTTGGAGATCAGGATATTGTCGCTGTGATGGGTGGTAATCCCATCATCTCCAAATCCATAGCCGTTCAGCTTGTCCAGCCAGACATAGCGGCTGCCTCCGCGTGCGCGGTAGCCGTCTCCTGAATAGTTATAAAGAGTGGACGAAATATCGAAACAGTGAAGGCCGGGATTGATGGCTTCTACATTTTTCACCCATCCATACTTGACGTTTGCATACGTAAGGCAGCTGGAGTGATTTCCCCAGGTGCTTGTTTTAGCCTCATTGCCGAGCCTTTCGACGTTCCAGTCCAGGCTCAGGTTCTCGACAAGGATATGATGGTTTCCTTTCCAATGATTTGAATTGGTCACCAGCCTTGCCGCCTTAGGAGACTGGTCAAGGAGCTTAATGACTGTCAGACCTTTTCCTTCTCCCTGCAGAATAGTCCATGAAGGTAGCTGAATGCCCGACACCAGATAGGTGCCGGCCGGAATGCTCACTTTAGCCTTGCCTCTGCCGATGGCGCGCCTGAAGGCTTCTGTATCATCGGTTATCCCATCTCCAGCTGCTCCGCAATCTTTAACACAAACCTCTTTTTCTAAGGCCTGGAATAGCCGGGTATATTCCTGGTCAAGCTTCTGTTTCCAGAGAGGGGCGGCAATGCCGGATTCATCGACTATGGTACTATCGGTCTCTTCATTTTTCCGGTCTGCGGTCAGGACCAGGTTTTCTGCCGCTTTGATCAATTTTTTGAAAAACCCTTTGCCGTAATCAGGCGTTTTTCCGCTGTGTTCCAGGCCGGAAGGGGTTCTTCTCTCGTTAAACAGCCTGTCTGTCTCCTCGGTAAGCCTTTTAGTATCAAGTCCCTGGCTAAACTTATCTATCAGCTCTCTATTGCGGCAAGGATCATGCTGCTTATCCAAAAATAGCATTTAGGGATCACCTCTATTTCTTTGAGCCTGCTGGGCCATAGTATTATTCCCTTCCGGACATGCTGATAACCTTATTGCATCTGAAGGAAAGGAGGGAGGGGAAAATAGGAAAAGAATAGACAGAAAATTGCAGCTGGGTTAGTTTTAATATAAGAATACATGTGAAAAGGAGATGAGTGCAAAGAAGCAGCAGGTGTTCTGCCTGAAAAAAGTTTCACTTCAGAGGAACAGATGTCCAAATGAAAAAGAGATTATAAACGAAGGGAAGAGACTGATGAACCCGTTTGTATTTGCCTGCATCACTCCGCATGGAGGAGAAATCATACCTGAACTGCAAGGTGAAAAGCCGGACCGCATGGAAAAGACAAGAAAGAGCATGGAGAGGCTTGGGGCTTTGATGGATGAAGCCCGTCCTGACAGCCTAATTGTTCTGACACCCCATGGCACTCGCATCAATGGACAGTTCTCAGTGGCTGTATCTGAAAGGCTGGATGGAGAAGTGGAGGAGAATGAAGCTTCCTTCCGAATGGAGAGGAAAACCGATCTAATGCTTGCTTCCTCTATCCTTGCGGAAGCCGAAGCGGGAGGGCTTCCAGCAGCCGGAATCAATTACGGAACAAGTGCCGGCCCGCTATCCTGCCTTCCCCTCGATTGGGGTGCAATCGTACCATTGCGATTTATGCCTGAGGTGCCGGTTGTGGTCATCACTCCTTCAAGGGAAATAACTTATGAACAGCATATCGCTTTCGGCAAGGCGATCAGAAAAGCAGCCGGGGAAACAGGGAGAAAAGTCGGCCTGATTGCCAGCTGCGACTGGTCTCATACTCATGACAGCGAAGGGCCTTATGGCTATCATCCGGCTGCAGAGGAATTGGACCGCCGTACAGCAGAATTGATAGAGTCAGGGAGACTGGAAGATCTTGCGCTGTTCGATCCGGAGCTTGTTGAGAATGCAAAGCCGGACGGGATCTGGCAGACACTCATCCTGGCAGGGGCCATCCCGCAGGAGGAACGGGACAGCAGGCTGCTCTCTTTCGAAGCGCCCACCTATTTTGGCCTGATTTGCGCCGCTTATTATCAGAACCGGGAGGCAATGGAAAATGATTGATTGGCAAAGGGAAGCAGAAGTACGGAAAAACGATCTGATGAAGGATCTGATTGGAATATTAAAAATTGCCAGCATCAAAGATTTATCCACGGCAACAGAAGAAAGGCCGATGGGGGATGAAATTGGCGAAGCATTGGAATACATGCTGAAGCTTTCTGAAGAAGCAGGCTTTACGGTGAAAAATGTCGATGGAATGGCCGGACATGCCGAGCTGGAAGGCGGCGGAGAGGGAACGATCGGCATTCTTTGCCATGTGGATGTCGTTCCGGCTCCCGGCGAATGGACAACACCGCCATTTGAGCCTGAGGTGAGGGACGGCAGGCTGTATGCGCGGGGAAGCATTGATGATAAAGGCCCGACACTTGCCGCTTTTTATGGATTGAGAATGGTCAGGGAACTGGGACTTGAGCTAAAGAAAAATGTCCGCATCATTTTCGGGACAGATGAGGAGAGTGGCATGAGCTGTATGCGCCACTATGCAGAAGCAGAGCTTATGCCGGAGGAAGGCTTTGCGCCAGACGCGGTTTTTCCGATCATCAATGCTGAAAAGGGGCAGATGAATGCCAAACTGGCAATTGGGACGGGCAGGAAAGAACAGGGGCAGGAGAGTGGCTTAACATTGCTGTCCTTCCAATCGGGCAGCCGCAGCAATATGGTGCCTGAAAGTGCTTCTGCCAGTGTGGCCGGGCCAGATGCCGGGCAGCTGGAAAAAGACTTTATCCTTTTCTGCGATGTGAACGGCGTCCGCGGGGATGTTGCCATAACTGATGATGTCGCTACTTTCAATTTGTATGGAACTGCAGCCCATGGGATGGAGCCTTTCAAAGGTGTGAATGCAGGAACCCTGCTCGCTGTTTTCCTGGCGGATTTGGATGTTCAGCACACAGGAGCGGAATTCCTTTCCTTCCTAAAGCTTCTCCATGGGGATTTTTATGGCCACAGGCTTGGCATTTCATATAAAGACGAAGTATCCGGTCCGCTGACAGTCAATCCGGGCATCATCTCCTTTGACCAGGCTGGTGAAAGCTTTGTGCACCTGAATATCCGCTGTCCGGTTTCCTCCGATTATGAAGACCTGAAAAACAGGCTGGCGGAAGGCGCTGAATCACAGGGGCTTGACCTGGATGAATACAGAGAGTCACAGCCCCATTACGTGGCCCCGGGGGACCCTGTGATTGAAGCCCTTCAAAAGGCATATCAGGAAGAGACCGGGGAAGAGCCGGTCCTTTTGTCAACAGGCGGAGCCACATATGCCAGGTTCATGAAAAAAGGGGTCGCTTTTGGCGCCTGCTTCCCTGGGAAAGAGATGACTGCCCACCAGAAGGACGAATACATTGAAGTTGATGATCTCGTGAAGGCGGCTGCCATCTATGCACGGGCTATTTATGAGCTTGCAAAATGACAAAATATTGTTTTGGTGATCTCTAATACTCATCTTGAGCCTGGTGGCAGTGATTCCTCAGGATTCTAAAAGGTGAACTAAATCGATTTAAGCATTTTCGCTCAGCGTAAAGCTGAGCTTTTTTGCTGTTAATCTTTAATTTATATTGTAAATAATTAATAAAATGTGTAAAATTACACTAATTATAATAAAAAAGGAAGTGCTGGAATGCTTGCTAAATTGATTCTGTATTTGGGGATTGCCCCGTTCCTTCTCTCTATGCTGTCTCTCTTTTTTGCGGGAGCCTGGCCGGGCTATGCCTTTCTTCTGCAGCTTATCGTGCTGGCGGCAGGCGGATTGCTGATTGGTACAGTTAAAAGCAGGAAGGTAAATGAGAACGATTGGCTTCTTGCCTGTGGACCGCTCGTATATACAGCAGCCGTCTGGGCGGTTTTTATGATTGTAAGCGGCGGGTTTGCCGGCCATGATTCCTGGCTGTTTTATGGTATCCTTCACATTCCTTTTGCCCCGATATTCATCTTCTCCTCTCTTATGGGCGAAGGGCGTACCTTTTTATGGGCTCCGCTGGCATTCGAGATGGCGTTCCTGGTGCCTATTGCGGTTTCAATGATTAAGAGGAAGAATGCCATTCGGATGATTCCCAGAAAGAAGGCTATCATCCTATCTTTAGTATTTGCGCTCTCGATAGGCGGCGGAGCCTTCATCCATTGGGAGCGGAGCAGAACCGTCCTGCCTTCTTATGGTTTTGATTATGGCGGCGGCTACTCAAGCACAGATCTGACACCCTATGATATAACCAATACGAACAACCGGCTTCCGAAACTTGAGGGAGGAGCTGATTTTTCGATTTCGGATGCTGATTCCATGCCTGTGCTGGATGGAGCAGAAGCGGCATTCCCTGTATATTCAGCCTTTGCGAACGCAGTTTATAAAAACGTCCGGGAAGTTTCCCTGGAAAAGGAAGTGGTGAGCTTCACTAACACCATCTACGCTTATGAACGCCTCCTGTCGGGAGATGCGGATATTTACTTCGGTGCTGAGCCCTCCGCCGAGCAGCGGGAAATGGCCGAAGATGCAGGGAAGGAACTGGTGATGACCCCAATTGGAAAAGAGGCATTCGTATTCTTTGCCAACCCGGAAAACAGCATTAAAAGCCTTACTGTTGAACAGGTAAAAGACATATATTCAGGAAAGATAAAAAACTGGTCGGAGGTTGGCGGCAGCAGCGGCAAAATCATTGCGTTTCAGCGGCCAAAAAATTCAGGAAGCCAGACGCTCCTGGAAAAAATCATGGGTGATACACCAATCATGGAACCGTTGAAGGAAGAGGTCCCTGAGGGCATGGGCGGGATAATTGAGCAGGTTGCGGATTACCGGAACTATGATAATTCTATTGGATTTTCCTTTCGCTTCTTCGCTACAGGAATGAACGGAAGCGCAGACATCAGGCTATTGGCGATAGATGGGGTGGACCCGAGCCCGGAGAATATAGCCTCTGGGAAATATCCATTCACAGCCTCCCTGTACGCTATTACACTTAAATCCAATCCCAATAAAAACATCACTCCATTCCTGGAATGGATGCAGGGTGAGCAAGGGCAGCAAATAGTTGAAGAAATCGGGTATATAAAGGAATTTGAAAACTGACACGGGTTGCTATAGTTGGGAAAAATCAGGGGATCTGAGCGGGTCCCCTTTTCCAATGGCTGGAACCTTTCCCCTCTTTGGTCCGTAATACAGGCAGACAGGAGGGAACACTATGGATCATTTATCAGAAATCAAGACTTCTATAACTCCTTTTGAATGCGCAATGAAACTGCTGGAATCTGGTACATTGAACAGAGATAAAATTCATGAAGAGTACCATACGCCTGCGGAAGATGCAGAGTTTTGTGTCCTTGTGTTTGAGAAGTACTATTTCCGGACGGGAGGAAGAGCGGCACTGACGGTTATCATGGAAAACCTTAGAGGAGACAACAAAGTGAGATGCATTTCTGCGGGAAGTGCGGAAAGCCTGATCAGCTTTGACTGGGGAGCAGGGCAAAGCTTTGTCAACAAGGTGAGAGATATTCTGGCTCCTTATACATTGGGAAAATAATTCAAACATAACCTTCCGATAAAAGATTCACCCATATCAAATTCCTTAATATGGTAAACTATTCATTAGTACAAGAATAGGTTAAGAGGTGTGTTGCGTGCTTAAAAAGAAAAAGCTGGTAATAGGGATAGGAATTCTTGGTGCACTGGCTATTATGCTGCTGATGGATACTGTTAAAATTTCAAAGGAGAAGCATCCACCAAGTCCTGTGGTCATGATTGACGGGAAAAAAGTGGAGGCCGATCTGCGGGGATATACCTGGCATGGTGAGACACAGGCAGTGAAAAGGGCGAATGCAGCGTCTGTAACAGAAGTAAAACCCCGTTCAGAGATAACGGTACAATTTGGGACAAAGGACGAGCCTGAATCCGTTGCACTGGACACGATTTATGGAACTGACCGCAAGAAACCGGTGTATACAGGCACATATACGTTATCCAACAATCCTGGCCCCATCACGGTGAGAATAAAGGCCAAATGGGAAGGCAAAGGACAGGCAGAATATACAGTGAGCCTGGACGTTGAAGAGGTATCGTCATACCAGGAACTGCTCGCTGAAGAAGCTGGTGAATTTACCGTTCTGGCTATAAGGGAAAATGATCAGGCAGACATGGGCGTTACTGAGGATGTTTATCAAGCTGGCGAAAAACGTATGGAATTTAGAAATCTGGATACAGTTCAGCGATTATATACTGACCTGGAAGTCCGGCAGGCTCCATATTTTATTGTGTTTAGCTTTGAAAAGCCGGTCTTGAGAACGAGCGATCCAGGAGAAGCTGCAGACTACTTAAGAACTCATGCTGACTGAAAGACCGCCTGGCTTAAAAGGGGACAGGCTGCTGCCCCTTCATCAGAAGTCCCTTTCAGCATAGCACGAAGCACATCCATATAAAGCCGCCATTTGAATCTCCACATATTCATTTAACTCGAAATAGCTGCCCTGTTTCATGTATAATAGTGGATGAGACTTACTATTTTCTGCAGGCATGGAATGGTTTTTCCATGCAGCCATAGATCAGATATAAGTGAAAGAGAGTGGAACAGATGGGCCGTAAATGGAATAATATCAAAGAAAAAAAGGCATCCAAGGATGCAAATACCAGCCGGTTATACTCAAAATTTGCACTGGAAATATATGTGGCAGCAAAGCAGGGGGAGCCGGATCCGGAATCCAATCAGGCCCTTAAGTTTGTGCTCGAGCGGGCCAAAACCTATAATGTGCCAAGAGTCATCATCGACCGTGCGATTGATAAAGCAAAGGGCGGCGGAGAAGAGAGCTATGACAACCTCCGTTATGAAGGCTTTGGGCCGAGCGGTTCCATGGTCATCGTGGATGCACTCACCAATAATGTGAACAGAACGGCATCCAATGTCCGTGCTGCATTCGGGAAAAATGGCGGAAACATGGGTGTCAGCGGCTCTGTGTCCTATATGTTTGATGCAACGTCGGTTTTCGGACTTGAAGGCAAATCAGCTGATGAAGTGCTGGAAATCCTGATGGAAGCAGATGTCGATGCACGTGATATCCTTGAAGAAGAGGATACAGTCATCGTTTATGCCGAGCCAGATCAATTCCATGCCGTCCAGGAGGCTTTGAAGGCTGCCGGGGTTGAGGAGTTTACAGTAGCAGAGCAGACGATGCTTGCCCAGAATGAGCTTTCCTTATCTGAAGAAGACCTTGCCCAGTTCGAAAAGCTGGTCGACGCCCTTGAGGATCTGGAAGATGTCCAGCGTGTGTACCATAACGTTGATTTAGGCGAATAAGAAAGAAGCAGGCTCTCACTGAAGGGGAGCCTGCTTTTTTTCTGGTTATTTACTCACGAAAAATGGCAGTTCTTTGACGCCTGCAAGGCGGGCGTATGTAAACAGCTGTCCTTTATGGTGGACTTCATGGTCCTTTGCATTTTCGAGAAGAACGATTCCCGGCATAATCCTGCCATAGAAATCGACTGTTTTCTCAAGCTGATCCTGGGTAAGCTCTTCAAGTGCCGCTTTTGTTTTTGACGTTTCTTCTTGGACAAGCGCTTTTAGCTGCTCCAATGTTTCAATGGCCGGATACTCAGGAGGCGGTGTGAACTCACCATTCTTCACTGTCTGCACGAACATTTCCATAGAACCGGTTATATGTACGGTCAGTTCAGAAACAGACATCGCCTGTTCCCATGCTTTAAAATCCTGCTGGCCTTCTTTAAATGTGCCAAGCAGTTCAATCAGCGCGTTCCTGTGGCCCAGCCAGCCTTGAATGAATCCATTCCATTTTTCCATCAAAATCTTCCTTTCTTTTTACGAAAAATTCAGGCAGCTGCTTCTACGCCCGGTAAAAGCAGCCTGCTGCCATCAGTATAATCCACTTTCTTGTGCCTTTCAAAGCTGATGCCTGCACAAAAGAGCCTTCACTCTAAGGCTGCCTTTGGTAGAATGAATTGTATAAATTCAAAGGGGGATAGGAGTATGCCTGGACATATCCATCATATTGAAATCAACGTATCTGATTTGCAGAAAACCATTGAATTCTGGGGCTGGTTTTTAGAAGAGCTTGGCTATGAACCTTTTCAGGAATGGGAGAAGGGACGAAGCTGGAGGCTGGATGATGCCTATATTGTATTTGTGCAGACAGAGGAAAAATATCTTCATATCCCGTATCACCGCTCGGGAACGGGCCTCAATCATATTGCCTTCCATGCTGACTCCAGCAGCCAGGTCGACCGGATGGCAGAACAGCTTAAAAAGAAGGGGGTCAAGCTCCTGTATAGTGACAGTTACCCCTATGCCGGCGGAGAGGGCCATTATGCATTATTTTTTGAGGACCCTGATCGGATAAAGGTTGAGCTTGCCGCACATTAAAAATGGCCGGAACAATAGATTCCGGCCTGTTTTGTATTATTTTGTACTAATAGTCATTTCCAGAGCTTCAAGCGGCACTTTCTTTGTTTTGAGCTCGTAGATTCTTTCTCCATCTTCCCAGTAAATATCATTTTCGACCTCATTGCCGCCTTGCCTGTAATGAACTTTGATTCGCCCATCATCATGCGGTGCAGGGAGGTAATGGGTTTCAAGATAATCGACCATCTGGCGGGCGATTGCCTGGTCATCCATTTGATCCTCTGAAACTGATCTGATCTGGAGGATCCAATTGCCCTCTTTCCAGCTCAAGTATTTGTGGCCTGCAGCTCCCTCGGCCATGCCCTTAATGCCATGGCCGAGATCAATAGCCATTTCTGCCGGGATTTCTTCATCAACCGACATTGGCGGAAACAATTCCTGTTCATTGTCAGCTGCTGTTTTGTTATGTGCCTTGAAGACAGCGACAACAGGGGCATTTCCATCAGGTGTTAATGAAGGGTCATTAACAGGAACCACTTCATTTGTTTGGTAAAAGGTGACCTGATAGGAATCTGTTTTGTCCTCCTCAATGGAGGCTGAAAGATGGGTGCCTTCCTTTAAAGGAAATGAAGCGGGCAGGATAGCATTCTCCATCTTCAGCTGCCCTTTTACCTTCCCGATGACATCCTCTGTTGTCTGGGTGCTGCCAGACTGGCCGTTATCTTCCTCTGTGCTGTTTTCTTCTGTCCCATCTGCTTCGGCTTCATTTTCATCTGCACCGGGTTCTGAATTCTGATCGTCAGGCACTGTGGTTTGTTCCTGCTGGGAATCTTCCGGAGCAGGAGAACCGGCATCATCCGTACCGGAACAGCCTGCTGCAGATATGGCAAAGGCTAGTGATACCGGTAGCATGAGTCTTTTTTTATGCATTGAAAATCCTCCTATTAGAATTGATATTAGATGTTTTCCCTATCTTTGCTGGAGGAAACGGTGAGCTAATGCAGCGAGTGAAGGAAAGGAGAGTTGAAGGAAGAAAATAATATCCGGCTATATCCATACTATGCACTAACTGGATTGCGATGAAGCAAAGCTGAGAAGCAGGTGGATTCTGCTGGTGAAATGGACGAATATGGTGGGGAGATCCGTCCATGCATCTTGAGCAGTGCCTTCCTGAAAAAAATAAAAGAGAGAACAGAAGAAGTCTTCCGTGCTCCCCTATTTTAGGAAAATAAATAAATGCCTGCTTGATAAATAGTGTAAAATTGGAATCTGCTTTTGACTGCAAACCTGCCCAAAAAGTTTAAAAAACCCTGCTAATTGGAGTGCAAGGCACGCAGACTCCTGCGGGATTGCAGCGGCAAAGCTGAGACCCCGCAGGAGCGGCAGCGACGAGGAGGCTCAGCGCCGCCCCGCGGAAAGCGAAGTGCCTGGAACGGAAATTAGCAGTCTCATCCAAAACGAAACCCTGTAGAGAGAAACTAATTTTACAACTGAAACAGCTGCCGTCCTTAATCCTCCTGCTTCTTAATCTTAGAAGGATTATTGATCTTATAGCGCACATCCTTATTCAGCTTCCGGTCGACGATCTTGGCTTCAAAGGTCAGGCTGTTCCCTTCGGTGAGCTCTGCTTTTTTCAGTGTTTTGCTGTAGCTGCACCAGGCTTCGCCAACTTCGAGCGGGTTTTCTCCTGTAATCATCACCTGCTCAAAGACAATGATTTCTTCATCCGTTTCATTAAAATGATTATATTTTGTGGTGAATTCCTTAATTACTGCCTCAAAAGGCACCTTATCAGACGGAAGGTCAAGGGCGGGAGCTTTTCTCTGTTTCTTTTCTGCCGGCTTTTTGTCCTCAGCCGCCTGTGCCGGAGCCTTCGCCGGCTCTCCTGCCTCTGGAAGCCCGGTATCTTGCGGGGAATCTCCCGTTTCAAGGGAACTGCCTTTGCCAAAGGAAGAACTCTGCATTTCTTTTAAGTATGCAGGGTGGACGCAGTGAAGAGCGTCATTGGAAAATGCCACTACAGCCGTTTCGTGATTTCCTGTCTGCAAAAATCCTTTTATGGCGACAGTATAAGCGGCAGCCCCGCGTTTATAAGAGAATTCCTGCTTAGCGTTTTTGGCGGAGGCTGTAATCAATCCCCACTCCCTTAATTTAGCCGCATAGTCATTTTCATCGGCAAAGGTGAAAAATTCTCCGGGTGGTATCGTTTTGAACATGGATGATCATCCTCCAATCTTTAGTTTCTACTTGAACCAGCCTTTTTTCTTGAACCAGGCAAACATGGCAAGGCCGATGGTGAGCATGACCAGCAGGGTGGCAAAATAGCCGCTGTCCCATTTGAGCTCTGGCATATGCTCAAAATTCATCCCATATATCCCTGCGATGAAGGTGAGTGGCATGAAAATGGTCGTGATGACCGTCAGCACTTTCATGACCCTGTTTGTCTGGTGGGCATTCAATGATATGTAGCTGTCCCTGATATCGGTGGTCAGCTCCCGGTTCTCTTCAATCATCTCGGCAAGCTTCAGGAGGTGGTCATGGATATCGGAAAAATATTTGATTTTTTCCTGGAAGCCTGCGAGCCGCTGGGAGTTCAGCATCCTGTAGATAAGATCCCTCATCGGGGCGACAGTGTGCCTCAGTGCCAAAAGGTCGTGCCTGGCATCAAAGAGATCTTCCAGCAAAAGCTCCATCGGCCTGTCCTTTGAATTTTCGTCAATATCATTCAGCGTGTCCTCCAGCTGGTAGACGAGCGGAAAGTAGTTGTCCACGATTTTATCAAGAATATGGTATAAAACCAAGAGCGGCTCCCACTTATCAGGCGAATTGGACAGCCTGAGCCTTTCCCTGACTTCTTCTATTTCAGTGGAGGGGTGGTGATGGAAAGTAATCACATAATTTTGCCCGAGGAAAAAATTAACCTCTTCACGGTCAATCGTATCCGGATTGACACTGTGTGTAACAAAAAATGCATAGTCTTCATAATAGTCCAGCTTTGGCCGCTGAAGCACATGGATACAGTCCTCAATGGCCAGGGGGTGGAAGTTCAGCGGCTTTCTCAGCAGCTCGATTTCTGCATCGGAAGGGTTGCTGAAATCTGCCCAATACCAGAGAATATCCTCTTCCAGCAGCCTGGGGATATCCCAATTGCTTTTAATTTCCTGATTCTTCGTTACCGCAATCGTCCTGATCATAATATCTCCTTTTAACAGTACATCATCTCTATAATATACGAAATAAAGGCTGAAATAAAATCTGAAAATAGGTTGATGATACGGGCTTTTTAAGTGAAATAAAGACATAAGACCGATTGACCCGTTATTTTTCAGGAAATTCGGGTAATAAATAAGTACTAACACAATTGAATGATATTATCTTATAAAAACAGGAGGCAGGAACGATATGAATTCCGAGTACAAACCGAACCAATTCAACCAGGATCAGTATTTATCATCCATCCATGACTTAGCGGATAAAGACAGCTGGAAGACAAGAAAGATTCTGTCTCAGGAAACAACAGAATACACAGATGCAGTGAACGAAGTTATTGGAAAAGTGCAGGGCGAGTGGCTTGAAGCTAAACGATATGAAGAGATAGACAAAGCTTTGGATAATAAAGATGAAGAGCGTTTTCAGGCCCTTACATCAGAAAATTGGGAAGCGGTGTTATAAAACAGAATGAATAGAAGAAAGAATATATTTATATTTCCGAGATCGGGCCCTTCTTTTTCAATTTGGAAATGAGCCCGATTTTTTTTGTTGTTTATCCGTTAATTATGGGATAATAGTGAAAATAACGGATTCTTTTAATAGCCTATACATAGGAGCTTGCCACAATGAGATTTTTCGCCAGGAATTATTCCATGCTGGTATGGATTTTTATATTATGTTTCATATTTTTAGTAGATGAAGCTATTAAAACAGCCCTTGCCTATTATTTTCCTCAACGGAACTTTTGGGTGTTCGAATTGATCCATACAGTGATCAGCGCAGGGCTCTTAATTGTATTGTTCCTCATTTTTATTCAAAAAGGCATCCAGAAAACGACAGCCGAGCTGAGAAAAAGCAATCAAAGGCTTAACAATATTTTTGATACCCTGGATGTCGCCATCTGGCATCATAATATGAAGAGCGGCAGCCTGATGATCACCTCCGGAATTGAAAAGCTGTATGGCTTTCCGCGGGAATCGTTTTATAATGATCATGATTTATGGAGAAAAGTCATCCATCCGAATGATGTATCAGTCCTGAAAGAACGGGAACAAAGAGTTGAACAGGGAGAACCGGTTGTAAGTGTATACCGGATCATCCGCCCTGAAGGGGGAATCCGGTGGATCCAGGACCGCGGAATCCCTGTTCTTGATAAAAAAGGCAGGCTGATTGAATTTTCAAGCGTCTTGTTTGATGTCACAGACAGGAAAGAAAGTGAGGACCGCTACCGCGGCCTTGTTGAGCTGTCTCCTGATTTCATTGGCGTTATTTCCGGGAATGTCATTGTTTATATCAATGAAGCAGGATGCAGGCTGATCGGCGCCTCCAGTAAAGAACAGCTTCTTGGGAAGCCTATTATTAACTTTGTTAATAAAGAGGCGACCTATGAAATTTATAATACGCTGCTGGCAGCAGACAGCGATGCGGCTGGGAAGAGGCGCTTTGAGGTGCAGGCGAAAAGGCTTGATGGCGTCCTTGTTGATGTGGAAGTATCCTCCATGCCGATCCGGTACGGCGGCAAAGCAGCTGTCCAGGTCATTGGCCGGGATATTACTGAACGGAAAAAGTCTGAAAGGACCATGGAGTATATGGCCTTTTATGACACATTGACAGGCCTGCCGAACCGGAATGAAATCATGAGGCGGCTGCAGGATATTTTAAACAGCGGAAAAGAGAAAGCGGCGGTTTTATTCCTGGACTTGGACCGCTTTAAAATTATCAATGATACAAAAGGCCATTCTACTGGCGATCTGCTCCTTAAGAAGGCGGGGATCCGCCTGGAGGATACGGTAGGGAGCCTCGGGCTTGTAGCCAGGCAGGGCGGTGATGAATTCATCATCCTTTTTGAAGAAAAGGAAAAGCACCAGATAGAAGGGGCAGCGAGGGCAATCATCGAGCAGTTCAACAAGCCCTTCATCCTTGAAGGGGAAGAGTTTTTTATCACTCCCAGCGTAGGCATCAGTCTATATCCTGAGCATGGCACTGATCAGGAAACGCTGATCAAGCATGCGGATACAGCCATGTATTTGGCTAAGGAGAGGGGAAAGAATAATTTTCAATTCTACACCTCTTCCCTTGAGGGGCTGTCCTCCCGAAAAATGGCTTTGGAGAATGGATTGCGCAAAGCGCTTGACCGCGGAGAGCTTCTGCTTCATTACCAGCCGCAGATAGATTTGAAGACGGGGAAGCTGAAAGGGACGGAGGCGCTCGTACGCTGGCAGCGTCCGGATGGAGGGCTTGTACCTCCCGGGGAATTCATACCGCTGGCAGAAGAGACCGGCCTGATTGTGCCGATGGGAAAATGGATCCTGCGGACAGCATGCGAACAGCATAAGCGCTGGAAAGAGGAGGGAGCCGGATCGGTGCCGATAGCAGTCAATATATCAGTCCGGCAGCTTGAAGATCCAGAATTCATCATGTATGTAAAATCGGTTCTGTCTTCCTGCGATATTGAGCCCGGCTGCCTGGAGCTGGAGATAACAGAAAGCATCATGCAGAATATCGAAAAGGCGACTGTGGCCCTGAATGAATTAAAAAAGATTGGCATCAGGCTTTCCATTGATGATTTCGGAAAAGGCTATTCTTCATTGAGCTATTTGAAGCACCTGCCGATCGACACCATTAAGATTGATAAGTCGTTCGTAGACGATATACTGGATCCAGCCCAAAACGGGTCGCTTGTGAAGGCCATAATCGATATGGGGTTAAATTTGCATTTCAGTGTAGTCGCTGAAGGCATTGAACATAAAGAACAGGCAGAGTTTCTGCTGAAAAACAATTGCCCGGTTGGCCAGGGATACTATTTTAGCAGGCCTGTGACAGGGGAAGACTTTAAGGAGTTCATTAAAAGTTTATAATAAGGAAAACCCAAGCCGCAGAAGGGCTTGGGTTTTCTCTTTATTTATTTTTGTCTGCATATACAGCCATGCTGTCGCGCATAAAGCTGGCGAGGCCATCACCGAATTGATCGATATTTCTGGTGAAGCGTTCATCATCGGCATACATCTGTCCGAGCCCCTTAAAGGCGTCCAAAGAATAGCTGCCCATTTTGTTCAGGAATACATACCATTCTTCAATGGCTTCCTGGGCTTCATCAGAGTCAGGGGCCAAGTGGCGCACTTCCGCGAGACGCCGGTAAATCCCGTTCATGGAATTTCCCAGTTTCTGCTGTTCTTCCTTTGTCATTTTGGCAATTTTATTATTGGAAGCATCCACGGCTTCGTCTCCCCAGCGTTCACGGGCTTCCTGCTCATAGGGGCTGGAACTGAAGTCAAAGCCTTCAAATCTTTCTTTATTCGACATGTGTATCTCTCCTTTTGCATGCCTGATCGTTTTATCCAGCGATGCAATCATCCTATCCAGGCGGCTGCGTTTTTCAAGCAGCATTTCCCGATGCAGCTCAAAAGCTTTCTGCTGGTCAAACGAAGGGCTGCTGATGATATCTTTTATTTTCTTCAAAGGGAAGCCAAGCTCTTTGAAAAAGAGGATCTGCTGCAGCGTTTGCAGATTTTCATCGGAGTACAGCCGGTAGCCTGCCTCTGAGAGCTCATCGGGGACGAGGAGTCCAATTTCATCATAATGATGCAGTGTGCGCACACTGATGCCAGCCAGCCCGGCGGCTTCTTTTACCTTCATGGCCATTGTTCCGGCCTCCCTTCAACAATTACTTTAAAGTATTACGCAGCGTGAGAGTCAACATGTAAAATTAAAAAAATTTATAAAGAGGCACAATAAAAAAAAGGCCCGCAGCGGCTAGCCCCTCGAGTCATAAGCCACTTCAGGATTGAAGGCAAAGAACGCCTTCTATCCTGAAGCGTCTTATGCTGGGCCCACAGGATGTGGGTCATGCAGGCGTTGCCACAGGACGTGGCGTCTTTAGCCTGCGTTCCTAAATTTCTGTGCAAGCGCCCTCCGCATTTCTATTTGTCCAGCTCCAGCGGCTAGAGCCTCGAGTCATAAGCCACACCAGAATTAAAGGCAAAGAACGCCTTTTATTCTGGCGCGTCTTATGCTGGGCCCACAGGATGTGGGTCATGCAGGCGTTGCCACAGGACGTGGCGTCTTTAGCCTGCGTTCCTAAATTCTGGGCAAGCCGCTTCCGCTTTTCTATTTCAATTTATCGTTCAGTATGCTTTCTTCCAGAACGGAAAATTTATCGCCATAGACTTTGGTGATATGCCGTTCTCCCCAGGCGCATAGGGAATCAAGGATGCTTTCAAGTGATTGGCCGTATTCGCTGAGCTCGTATTCAACCTTGGGGGGAACCTGGTTGTATACGATCCTGTTGATGACACCGTCCTCCTCAAGCTCGCGAAGCTGCTGGGTGAGCATTTTCTGCGTGATATTCGGCATAAGCCGCTTCAGCTCGCTCGTCCGTTTCTTCCCATGGGTCAGGTGGCAGAGAATCACAGTCTTCCATTTGCCGCCGATTACTTCCAGGGTGGCTTCCACCGATATATTGTATTTCTTTTTCTCCATCATGATCACTCCTGTTTCATAGGCACCAAAAAGTGCCTACAGAACTTTTCGGTTCCTATAGCACTATAAAGTACGTACTTTTCAAAAGGAACGCTATATCCCATAATAGCATTTGCCGGCAGGAAATTGCTATACTCATAAAATTTTCATAGATAGGAATAGGAGGAGAAAAGTATGCCATCTGGCAAAACGAGTTTGCTTCCGCTGCTTGCACTGGCAGTCAGTGCATTTGCAATCGGAACAACTGAGTTCATTTCAGTCGGGCTGCTGCCGATGATTGCGGAAGATTTGAGTATTCCCGTCACCACAGCAGGGCTGACTGTTTCTATATATGCACTGGGAGTCATGTTTGGAGCGCCGGTCCTTACCGCGCTCACAGCTAAAATGTCCCGCAAAGCACTTTTGCTTTGGATCATGGTGGTATTCATAGCGGGGAATATCATTGCCGCTGTTTCAGGCAGCATAGGCATTCTCCTTGCAGCGAGAATTATTTCGGCCCTGAGCCACGGGGTGTTCATGTCCATCGGCTCTACCATTGCCGCCGATTTAGTGCCGAAGGATAAGAGGGCAAGCGCCATCTCAATCATGTTTACAGGTCTGACTGTTGCCACAGTAACAGGCGTTCCGTTTGGGACATTCCTCGGCCAGCAGTTTGGATGGAGATTTGCTTTTATGGCCATTGTCGTGATTGGCGTCATTGCCTTTATTGCCAACAGCATACTTGTGCCGAAAAACCTTTCAAAAGGCTCTAAAGCTGCATTCGGGGATCAGATTAAACTGATCACGAACGGCAGGCTGCTGCTGGTTTTCATTATTACTGCGCTTGGATATGGCGGCACATTCGTTGTGTTTACGTATCTATCACCGCTGCTGCAGGAAGTGACCGGCTTTAAAGCTGGTACAGTGGCTGCCATATTGCTTCTATATGGAATTGCCATTGCGATAGGAAATATGGCCGGCGGCCGCCTGGCGAACAAAAATCCGATCAGGGCTCTCTTTTATATGTTCATCATCCAGGCCGTGGTCCTGCTGCTGCTCACATTTGCAGCACCTTATAAAACAGCAGGCTTAATCGTCATCCTGCTGATGGGGCTGTTTGCCTTTATGAACGTTCCCGGGCTGCAGGTATATGTCGTCATGCTGGCAGAACGGTTTGTCCCCGGAGCGGTGGATGTTGCTTCTGCCATTAATATAGCAGCCTTCAACGCCGGAATTGCGATTGGCTCTTACTTGGGAGGCATCGTCACAGATTCCATCGGGCTGATCCACACACCGTGGATTGGTGCCAGCATGGTGCTTGGCGCTGTCATTCTTACAGGCTGGAGCATGAAGCTGGAAACCCGGGATAGGAAAACAAAAACTATCAATGAGGGAGCTGCTTAAACAGTTCCCTGAAAATTAAGGAGGAATAGTGATGATTAAAAGCATTCAAGATAAAACAGTCCTGAATAACGGTGTGGAAATGCCATGGATGGGATTGGGCGTATTTAAAGTAGAAGAAGGGCCGGAGCTTGTTAATGCCGTAAAATCAGCAAAGCTTGGTTACCGGAGCATTGACACGGCAGCCATCTATGGGAATGAAGAGGGTGTCGGACAGGGAATCAGAGAGGGAATTGCAGAAGCAGGCATATCCCGTGAGGACCTTTTTATCACTTCAAAGGTGTGGACCAGCGATTTAGGCTTCGAATCAACAATCAAGGCGTATGAAACAAGCCTGCAGAAGCTTGGTCTTGAATATCTGGATCTGTACCTTATCCATTGGCCGGTGGAAGGGAAGTATAAAGATGCATGGCGGGCGCTTGAAACCCTTTATAAAGAAGAAAAAGTAAGAGCTATCGGCGTGAGCAACTTCCAGGTACATCACCTGGAGGAATTGTTGAAAGATGCTGATGTCAAGCCGGTGATCAATCAGGTAGAATACCATCCGCGCCTAACCCAGCAGGAAGTAAAAGCATTCTGCCGGGAAAATGATATCCAGCTTGAGGCGTGGAGCCCGCTTATGCAGGGGCAGCTATTGGACAATGAAATCATTACTAGCATTGCTGAAAAGCATGGCAAATCTGCAGCTCAGGTCATCCTTCGCTGGGATCTGCAGAATGGTGTCATTACAATCCCAAAATCCACGAAGGAGCACAGGATAGCTGCCAATAGTGCCATATTTGATTTTGAGCTATCTGGCGATGAAGTGGAGCAGATCAGTTCACTGAACCAAAATATGCGTGTTGGGCCAGACCCGGATAATTTTGATTTTTAATAGGAAAACAAAAAGGCCCCGGCAATGTCCGGGGCCTTTTCATATCAGTTTTCGTTCTTTAATACCTCATACCATTTATCCTTCCAGGCTTCTACTTTGCTGTTGATATCATCTCTTGCCTTTTGTGCTTCTTCTTCTTTTTGTTCGTATAATTCCTTGAAATGTGAGTCGCGGATTTCATGCCTGGTTTCCGCCAGTTCCTCTGCTTCTTCTGCCGCCTCCGGTGTGATCAGCTCTTCACTCCTCAGGAAGGAAACTGCATTTTCAATCCTGTATTTTTCCCTATCGGAAGCCAATCTGATCGGGGTTGATATATCGAGGAGCCTTTCTTTCTGGTCTACCGTCTCATGCAATGGTATTCCCAGCTGGGAGAATATCTGGCCCAGGCTCGGCTTCCATTTTTTCAGCACCTGGTCCTCCAGCTCGTCTTTATTCTTTACGGTTGCATAAGTTCCGCCGCCAGCCTCTGCAACCTCCTTTAGCTGTTTTTGCCCTTCGTCATCAACATCAAAGCCGATGATATTGACCTTTGCCTCAATATTGCTGCCCTGCAGCTTTCGCGCTGCTTCTACAGGGTCACCGTCACAAGTCTCAACCCCATCGCTGACAATATAAATGGTGTTTTTATAATCCGTGCTGTTATAAGCGGACAAAAGCTCCCTTGACTTGTCAATCGCTCCTGCCAGAGGGGTCCAGCCGCTTGCCTCAAAAGAATCCATAGATTGATTAAAGGCAGTCTTCTCATAGGCCCCTAAAGGAAATACCTCCTCAATGCGGCTGCAGGATTCAGCTTTATCTTCATCGCTCCCTGTCCCTATATGTCCATACGCCATTAAGGAAACGCTGGCATCATCTTCAAGGGAACTGGTAAATTCCTTAATCGCTTCTTTGGCGACTATCATCTTATTGCCGCCGCTGACGTCAGCTTTCATGCTTCCGCTGGCATCCATCAGGATGACGACATTGGACTTTTGTTCTTTTGCCTGCTGTATCTCATCTTCCCCATCAGGCAGTTCCGGCATCCCATGACCATGCTCAAAAGAAACAAGGTCGTCATAATAGGATTGATATAAACCTGAACCCAGCTGATAGACGAGATAGTCATATACCTGGCTGCCGGATAAATCCTTGTGCTCAGAAAAATATGCTTTCATTTCTTTCTCAGCTGCCGGCTGAAGTGTCTGCTCATTAAAATTGGTGTATTTTTTGGAGTCCCATAGATCCGCAACCTCTATCTCGGGCTCCAGTTTGCCTTCAAGTATCTTTCCGGGCTTCTGGGCAACCATGCCTTCAATATCTTCCGCTGCCTCCGGTATCTTTTCATCAGAAGCTGTTTCCTGCTCCCTGGCCTCTTCCTGGGGAGCATCATTTTTCTTTTCACCTGAAGCTTTTTCTTCTTCCCCGCTGCAAGCTGACAGAACCAGAATGCATAGAGCGAATAAGCTTAAAAGGATATGTATTTTTCTTTTCATTTCTCTGCCCTCCTCTTTAGAGATTTTACATTATTTACTAAGCAGCTGCCCTTTTTTACCCGAAATCAGGCATTTAGTAACCCGCCTTATTAAAAATATAGGAAAAAAGAGGTCCAGAGAGTTTAAACTTTCGAAACAAGGGAAATGTCTTTATAGTTATAAAGAACCATTACATAATGACTATACAGATAGATGGGGGAATTACAGTGAGTGTTTATCAATTTTCAGCTCCGGCCATGAACGGAAGACAAATCTCTCTGGAGGAATACAGGGGCAAGGTAATGCTGATTGTCAATACAGCAAGCCAGTGCGGCTTTACTTTTCAATATCAGGATCTGCAGAAGCTTTACGACCGCTACAAAGAAAAAGGGCTGGTTATATTGGGGTTTCCTTGCAATCAATTTGATAATCAGGAGCCTGGGAGTGACGAGGAAGTCCAATCCTTCTGTGAGCTCCGCTATGGTGTATCGTTCCCGATGTTTCAAAAAATGGATGTGCGCGACGGAAATGCCCATCCTTTATTCAATTACCTGACTGCACAGAAGCCGTTTGAAGGATTCAATGAGAATCATCCGGTTGCAAAAATCCTCATTCCTCTGTTGAAGGAAAAGCATCCTGAATACCTGTTCGGCGACTCAATCAAATGGAACTTCACAAAGTTCCTAGTTGATGGAGAGGGAAATGCGGTGAAAAGGTTTGAGGCTACGACAGATCCGTTCGAGATGGAAGCGGACATAGAACAGCTGCTGGGCTGATAGCAAAAAGGAGCTCCATTGCCGGAGCTCCTTTTTGTCTGCAGTTATTCCGGAAACTCCCTGGTCACCTGGATGCCCTTTTCCTGAAGCTTCACATTAAAGATCGGATAAGCCTTCCGCACGGTTTCTGTAATGAGGAAGCTGTACTGTTCCCCGTCTTTAAAAACAAAGGTCAGATTCTTATCCTTCAGTCCATTTTTTTCTTCGACTGCAATCTGCTTCGCTTCCTTTACATCGGCCCACAGAAATTCCTTTTCGCCAAAGCCGAAAAAGGGATTGATATAAATGCCATTTCCGTTCATATAGTGATAATGGTCTACACTTAAGACTGACAGCAGGATGCTTACAAAGATGCCGGCAGCAATCAATCCCTTGGCCAATTTATTTTTTGCCAAGCCGGAAATCATCATGAGCAGGCTAAGGCTCAATAAAATGAGAGAGCCGGTGAAAATAAAATAAGCTGATCTCGGCGGCTCCAGGAACCAGTATCCGAATGGATGATACAGGGCCTGCTGAAGAGGGAGCAGCACCACCAGCGGTATAAAGAATGATCCCAACAGAAGAACAAAGGAAATGCCAAGGATATATTGATTTTTGTCCCGTTTCTTTTTTTTAGTAATGGTATAGCTGCTGGACATTGTTGAACCACCTCTGATTTGATAATACCAGACAGTCAGCAGAAAAATAAGAAAAATTTTAACTATTCTAGCAAATGAGCTGGTTTGTTTTTGAGGTTGGCCATATGAATTTGATTTGAAGGTTATGATAACACTAATAATACTAGAATCTTTTTAAGGTGGGGACAAAAGGTGGATAATCACTCAGTTGCCAGGGAGCTGAACAAGTTCCTGAAAGGAATGTACATGGGCATCCATGCGTATGAGCATTTCATTGAAAAGCTTGAAGATGAAGGGGTTAGAGCGGAATTCCAGAGGATGCAGCAGGAGCATAAGCATAATGCAGCGATGATAGCGGAAAGAATCCAGAACCTTGGGGCTGTACCTGCTGACGATGAAGGCATTGCCGGTTCCATCCAAGGATATATCAGCAGTTTCTTCCTGCCGGACAAACAAGATGCAATAGTCGATAAAACCCTTACCGGCGAAGACTATTATGCCATTCAAATGTCCGAAGAAAACGTAAGAGGAGACCTCGATCCAGAAAGCCGCCGTCTAGTCGAACAAGTCCTCGACACAGACCGGAAGCATGTGGAATATTTAAATACATTGAAGGGCAGAGTTTGAAGCCCTATCTAAAAGCAAGGGTACTGGAGGGGGCAGCCAAACAAAATATTAAACCCTGCTGATTGGAGAGGAAGGCACGAAGACTCCTCATAAAATGCATGCGCATTTTCTTCGTGCGGTGTGATTTCGGGGAAGAGGATTCAACGTCCTGAGGGAATGCAGCGAAAATGTTGAGACCCCGCAGCGCGGAGCGCGAGGAGGCTAAGGCTTCGCCCCGCGGAAAGCGAAGTGCCTGGAACGGAAGTCAACAGACTCCATTTATAAGCAAAAAAAGACTGCAGGCAAACTCAGGTCTCCTGAATTTGTCTGCAGCCTCAGCAGTGCATCGATGCACTGCTTTTTTATTTAATACCCTTCATCAACCTCTGAATAGAAGGCGACATGAAAATCAGGACCCCGCCTAAAACAACAGCCAGAAGTCCAAGCGTACCAAAATACATAATCTCATTATTAGGATCATACAGCTTAACAAGCTGAGCATTTACCGCCTGTGCTGCTGCATTGGATAAGAACCATAAGCTCATTGTCTGAGCCGAGAATGCCGCCGGCGCAAGCTTTGTTGTAGCTGACAGCCCTACAGGCGACAGGCACAGCTCACCGATAACGACAAGGAAGAAGCTCAGTACAAGCCATAATGGATTAACTAAAGACTCTCCGCCGCTCATATAAGCAGGGATAATCAGGACAAGGAAAGACAAGCCCGCGAAAATCAAGCCAAGTGAGAACTTCTTAGGCGTTGAAGGCTGCCTGTTTCCTAACTTAACCCAAAGCCATGCAAACAATGGTGCGAGTGCGATGATAAACAATGGATTAAGGGATTGGAACCATGATGCCTGCAGGTGGATGCCTGCAAAGTCCAGGTCAGTACGCTTGTCCGCATATTGAGCAAGGATGATGGAACCCTGTTCCTGGATCGCCCAGAACATAACTGATGCAATAAACAGCGGGATGTAGGCAATAATTCTTGACCGCTCATCTGAAGTTGTTTTCGGACTGCGGTACATCACTATAAAGTATGCAGTCGGAATGGCAATCCCGAGGATACTGATCAGTACCGTGAAGCGGTTAATCGTTAAGAACCCGGTTGAAATACTGATAAAAGCAATAATAGCAATAATAGCTGCGGCAATGGCAATGCGGCCGAATACTTTTTTGCGCTCTTCAGGGAGCAGCGGGTTTGGTACATAGCTGCCTGCAAGCCCAAGGTTTTTCTTTCTTGTAGCAAGATAAGTGATCAATCCAACCAGCATACCGATTGCTGCAATCCCAAAGCCCCAATGGAAGTTATACTTTTCACCGATTGTTCCGACAATTAACGGTGCAATGAAAGCACCAGCGTTGATTCCCATATAGAAAATGGAGAAACCGGAATCACGGCGTACATCTTCTTTGCTGTAGAGGTCGCCGACAACGCTCGAAACGTTGGGTTTTAGTAGACCTGTACCAATGACAATCAATGCCATGGAAATGAACAGGGCTGTAATGCCTCCAGGGAATGCAAGGGCAATATGTCCGAGCATGATAAGGACACCGCCGTAGAATACGGTCCTGGCAGTTCCGAGTATACGGTCGGCAATCCAGCCTCCGATTACCCCGGACATATATACGAGTGAGCCGTATACAGCCATTACAGAAGCGGCTGTCGTCTCATCGATCCCGAGTCCGCCCTTAGAAACTTCATAATACATATAGTATAGCAGGATAGCTTTCATCCCATAGTAGGAGAAGCGTTCCCAGAACTCTGTGAAGAAGAGCGTGAACAAGCCCTTAGGGTGGCCGAAAAAGCCTTTCTGTGGCACACTATTCACAATTTTCTGTTTATCAAAAGCTGTCATTGTTCTGCCTCCTTTAGTACAAAAACCATCATACTAAAATTGAATTGTGATTGTCAAAAAATTTTGGGGATATAATAAAAAAGTACCAGGCATTTATACCATATATCTACTCCTCTTTCTTTATTTGGAAACAATTGAGAGTTTACCCTATTATATTTGTCTGAAACCAGGATAAATGGATCATTAATAGTGCGGTATTTCAGGTGTGAGTCCTGCCAGTTTGCGGGCTGTCTGTTTATATGATGCCCTTTCAGAAAATAAAACTAATCATACAGTGATAAATAACTCCCATTTCTATCCTCATGAATCAAAAGCCGCAAAAATACCCGGGCCATCCAGGCCCGGGCAAGTTAATTAGAATTTGTTCCAGTTTAACACATCATCCAGAGGCAGGCGGTTTTTCTCAAAGCCTGCCTTTTTGCCTTTTCCTAAGGAAATAAGCATTACTGGCTTGAAGTTTTCCGGCACATTAAAGGCTTCAACAAATTGCCCTTCGTCATAGCCGCCCATTGGAACTGTGTCATAGCCTTTTGCTTTAGCTGCCAGCATCAGCTGCATGGAGACAAGTCCGCCGTCGATCATGGCAGTCTTAAGCGCCCTCTCATCAGAAAAACCGCCATAGGTTTTCATGATGGATGCTACATAGGAATCTTTAATTTCTTCCGTCATGCGGCCCATCTTTACTAGGCCTCCGTAAATTTCTCCTGCCTTCTTATAGGCGTCTACATCAGCAAGTACTGCAACGACTACAGATGCATCCGTGATCTGCTGCTGGTTGTTTGCGATCGGGAGCAGCTCTTCTTTCGCTTGCTGGTCCTTGATGACAAGGAATCTCCATGGCTGGAGGTTGGAAGAAGACGGTGCCAGGATGGCAGCTTCAAGGATTTCACGAATTTCACTGTCTTCCATAATATAGTCAGCATCATACTGGCGGACAGAGCGGCGCTCTTTTGCCACCGTTAAGAAATCGGTATCTTCCAGCTCCTTTGGCGCTTCAGTGGTTTGATCAAGATCTTTTACTTTATTTAAATATTCTTCTTTGCTCATTGTATTATTACTCATATATGTCAGCTCCCTTTAACTGTGGTTATTACAAGAACAGTATATGGCGTTACTGTTCTTTTGTCAAACACAGTTTATTTTGGAAAAGGAGGAAAGAAAGGAGAGCCTTCTATTTGCAGATAAAAGTCTTATAAATAGCATGAGGGTAACCTGCCTGATCCGGAAAGCTGAAACCAATTGCTTCCCAGCCCGTAGAAGTTATAAAGGGAGGGATGGTTTTGCAGGTTGATTATAAGCCGGCTTCAGAGCAGGTGCTGAAAGCTGATCAAGCAATATCTGTTCAAAAACTTCTCAACATTGCGGGGAGCTTCATGCTGCTTGGCCTGCTGGCCAGCATCTACACTGTACCATTTTCATTAAATGAAGAGCTGCGGCTGTATTATGATAACAAGCTGGTCCTGAAGGGAGAAAAGCTGGAGGAGTTTCTGTCTTTTGTTTTTGCAGCAGGCTTCGCTTACTTCATGCTGGTCCGCTTGTATTTTACGCAGCGGAGACTTTTCTATATTTTCTTGTGGTTCATACTTATCGACTCCATCATCATGGTATTTCTGTTACCCCGATCTCATTGACAGAAGCTGTGTGAATAAAAAAGGAAACGAAACATAATGATGTCCCGTTTCCTTTATTTTTTTCCCATCAGGTCCCTAAGGGTCTTTTCTTCTAATCCGTTCAGGATCCATTGCTCCATTTCATTTTTCAGGCCGGATAAGGCACTTCGGGTGCATGGTTCAAAGCACTCTTTGCTGCTGACATCCAGGAAACCTTTCGAAAATGGTTCGGCGCGCATCCCTGCATATACATCAGATAGCCTGATATCCTCTGGCGCCTTGGCGAGGAAATAGCCGCCGTCCCGGCCTTCCTTTGCCTGGACAAGGCCTTCCTTGACCAAGTTCCGCAAAATTTTCCGGAGAAACCCTGATTCTGAACCGATTTTGTCCGCGAGCCTTGCACTTGGGCAAAGGCCTTCATTGTCTGCCATAATAAGCAAGGCCTGCAGGGCCAGGCTGAACCATCTTATGCTGGAGGCAGATGGTGTTTTCTCGTTCAATATACTCACCTCTGCTTTAACTGTATCGTATTTTCTGCTAAAAAGACAATCCCTTGAAAAAATTGTTAAAAAAAGAGAACGGCTCAGCGGCCGCTCTCCTCTCTGAATATAGCAGCCCGTGGCGGGCGGCTATGCTTTTATAATTTAAATGAGCTCTTCAGCGAAACGATCCGGTTGAATACAATGTGATCTCCTGCTGTATGCTTAGGATCGACATTGAAGTAGCCGTGGCGGAAGAACTGGAACTTATCCTGAGGCTTGACATCCTTCATGTTAGGTTCAATGAAGCCATTGACGATTTCAAGAGAATTTTCATTCACATGGTCAAGGAAGGTCTTGCCTTCATTTTCTTCGCTGTTCAATTCTTCGTCAAGGATCAGCGGCTCATACAGGCGGAATTCGGCCGGAACTGCCTGGGACGCCTCGACCCAGTGGATGGTCCCTTTTACCTTCCGTCCGGTAAAGCCGGTGCCGCTCTTGGTTTCCGGGTCGTATGTGCAGTGGATTTCAACAATTTCGCCGTTTTCATCCTTGATGACATCTTCACACTTGATGAAATATGCATGCTTCAGGCGCACTTCATTTCCAGGGAAGAGGCGGAAATATTTCTTCGGCGGATCTTCCATGAAATCATCCTGCTCGATATAAATTTCCCTTGAAAACGGAATCTGGCGGCTGCCCATTTCCGGATTCTCAGGATTTATTTCCGCTTCGAGCATTTCTGTCTGTCCTTCAGGATAGTTGGTGATCACAACCTTCAGCGGCTTCAGAATCCCCATTGTCCGAGGGGAAGACAGCTTAAGGTCTTCACGGACAAAATGCTCAAGCATCGCAGTATCAACGGCCCCGGAGCCTTTTGAGACGCCTGTCGCTTCAACAAATTCACGGATAGCGCCAGGTGTAAAGCCTTTTCTTCTCAGCCCTGAAACGGTCGGCATGCGCGGATCATCCCAGCCATCCACATATCCTTCATCAACGAGCTGCTTCAGCTTTCTTTTACTCATGACTGTATTGATCAGATTCAAGCGTCCGAACTCAATCTGCTGCGGCTTGCTTTCCATTTCACATGCCTCAATGATCCAGTTGTACAGCGGCCTTTGATCCTCGAACTCTGTTGTGCAGAGAGAGTGGGTGACCCCTTCAATGGCATCCTCGATCGGATGGGCAAATGCATACATCGGATAAATGCACCACTTGTCGCCTGTGTTATGGTGATGGGCATGTGATACACGGTAAATGACCGGGTCTCTCAGGTTGATATTGGGCGAGCTCATATCGATTTTTGCCCTGAGCACCTTTTCGCCATTTTGGAATTCTCCTGCACGCATGCGCTTGAACAGGTCCAGGTTTTCCTCGACAGAACGGCTGCGGTATGGGCTGTCCTTCCCAGGCTCTGTCAAAGTTCCGCGATATTCCCTGATTTCATCTGCATTCAGGTCATCAACATAAGCAAGGTCTTTTTTGATCAGCAGGACTGCACGCTCGTACATTTCCTCAAAATAATCGGAGGCAAAGCGGAGCTCATCCCATTCAAAGCCAAGCCATTTTACATCCTCTTTAATGGCATCCACATATTCCTGGTCTTCCTTCAGCGGATTGGTGTCATCAAAGCGCAGATTGGTTTTGCCGTTAAAATCATCGGCGAGACCGAAGTTGATGATGATGGACTTTGCATGTCCGATATGTAGATAGCCATTTGGCTCTGGAGGGAAGCGGGTCACGACTTCATTCCGTTTTCCGGATTCCAGGTCCTCCTTAATGATCGTTCGAATAAAATTGGAAGAGTTTTGTTCCAAACCAGTATCAGCCTTTCTTTTATATACTTTAGGAAATTATAGAATTTTTTTGCCTGAAGCTCAATCGGCATCCAAACATTTTTTATTAAAATAGCCATGTTTTTAAATAGTTGTGTTGAACAGTGGTGTTGATTTTGGGCTCATGTGTGTGAAACATAGTTTCACACGCATTTCAGCACAGCTGAAATTAACCCAAAATCAACATACAGTTACAATAGTCTAAAAAACAGGGCTCGTTCACTTATAGTCTAATGGAATCTGAAAAAATATGCCATGAACTTAATACTACTCATTAAGAAGGATAAAAACAAGGAGCAGGTAAGCAAAATCAGGAAAGCGGAAAGGCTGAGCGGGAAAAAAATTCTGGGCAAAGCTGCCTGCAGGCCTGCTGCTGCATATAATAGCTTTATGTACCCATCCAAAATGGTTTTGAGCCAGGCTGCTGCCTGAATTGAAGCGAAAGAACTAGGGGAGAAAATCTTCTGGTATGATAAACTGTTAAGGTAATATAATGGATCATATGGTTTTTATACCCAGACAAATATCGTTTCCAAATCTTTCGATCTCACCATGAACCTCCAACATTGCTGAATGACGAACAGGCTAAAGGGGGATGGATATGGAAAGGATGATGGTTAAAGATCTGCCTGTCATTGAAGATAAGGTTAGGAAATGGTCTGCGATTGTGTATTGGACGGGAGTAGGGGTCATCATATTGTTTGCGGCTATCAGTTTATATCATGCTGCACAGCTGCCGGATGGCACGGGCCAGCCGGATGCAGGAGGCCAGGCCGCTGCACAGGATACGGTCACAAGCCTGATTATCAAGCCGATTGCCGAGTCGCCGAAATTCCAGGTCATTTTTGAATATCTTTTCTACCTGCTTTTATGGCTGCTGCTTTGGCTTCTGGTTCCTTCTGCATCCAGGAGGATCATCCGCTTCAAGCTCGGAAATCTGGAGTTTGACCTGGACCAGAGCCAGAAGGAAGTCATATCCATCATTGATGACCAGATGAGAAAATTTAAATTCCTGACGTATTTAATGAAGGAAGAAAACAAGAATGTCCTGAAAACGAGCTTTGATTCAGAGCATCCAAGATTCCACGATGCAGTCGATTTTGCACTTGCCAAAATGCAGGAATTCTATTTAAGTGAATGGGATGAACATCTTACCTTCGAAGTAATGACGCTTGCCGAGTTTCACCAGGCATCATTTCCTTCGGCCGTAAAGAGGTCGCTCGAGCTTGTGGACTTATACAAAACAGGGATTCCGATCAACAAGGAAAATCCGGAAGTTATCCATGATAAAAATTATCTGGTTTATACCACCTCAGAAGAGGAAAATATTTATACAAGCGGTACAGAAGTCGTCGACTATGTCATCTGTGTTTCAAGCTACAGATCTGAATTCAATGAAAATGACGGCTATCTGGTCGCAGGCATTACATCCCTTGTTTCGGAGCTCCATAAACGGGCATGGGAGAACTTGGGGCTTACAAAGCTTCGGGAAAGATTGAATCTTTAGCCCTAATGAGGTAAACTTATAGTAAAGAGGTGGTTAAAAATGTCAGCCAAAAAGCATGTGTTAAAAGTCCAGAAGCCAAGTGGCGAGGAAGACATTTTTGATTTTGATCGGTTATTCAAAG
>NZ_JAIVAP010000027.1 GCF_020171945.1 Bacillus infantis
AAAAAGGATAAAAAATGATTAAAAAAGCCAGTTTACCGACCAAAATAGGGAAGGTAATCTGGCTTTTTTGTTTTAAGTCATGTTAAGAGTTGAAAAATGGGTAGATTTTCAGTGGCCTCTTCAGTGA
The DNA here is from genome assembly GCF_020171945.1 of Bacillus infantis. GTDB lineage: Bacteria > Bacillota > Bacilli > Bacillales > Cytobacillaceae > Bacillus_AB > Bacillus_AB infantis_A. Next base: position 128 of record NZ_JAIVAP010000027.1, read on the forward strand.
AGGGCTCCATTTTTTTAATTTCTTATGACTTAAATCACAAAATCAGCCAATAGACCAGTCCAAAGCTGATCAGCGAGACCGCAGCCGATGCAAATAGCCCTGTAATCAGCGGCGATACGCCAAGCTTGGCAAACTGTTTAAGGTCTGTCTGCAGGCCGACAGCGCCCATGACCATAATGATGACAAACTTTGAGATACTGCTCAGCAAATCTTGTGCTGCTGCCGGAAATACTCCGAATGAATTCAGGATGCTGACAGCCAGAAACCAGACGATAAACCAGGGAAAGGCTTTTTTGAAAGAACCTGCCCGATTGCTTTTATCTGCAGATCCCATCAGAAAAGGAAGGAGCAGGATCAGCGGCAGAAGGAACAATGTCCTTCCCAGCTTGACAGTAGTCGCAACTTCTCCTGCTTCATTTCCATAAACATAGCCGACAGCGATTGCAGAGGATGTATCGTGCACTGCCGTCCCTGCCCATATTCCGAAAGCCTGATCGTTCATCTGGAATATATGGCCGATGATCGGATATAGAAAAAAGGCAATCAGGTTGAAAAAAACAATTGTCGAGATGGCATAAGCTGTTTCATCGTCCTTTGCCCCAAGGAGACCTTTCACAGCTGATATCGCCGTTGCCCCGCAGATGCTCGTCCCTACCCCGATCAATAGTGATAAGGTTTTTCCAAGCTTCAGGAAATACCCGAACCAAAGTGTAAGAAGTATGCCTGAGCAGACAGATACAAAAATAATGAGCAGGGACTGTTTCCCTATTTCAAAAATATCAAAAATATTCAGCCCGGCACCGAGCAATACGACTGCGGCTTTGAGAAGTCTTTTAACCGTCAGTGTAAGCCCTGGCTCAAAAACCGGGTTTATGCCTGCTGTGTTGCGGATTGCAGCCCCTATCAGGATGGCAAATAATATTCCGCCGACCAAAGGGAAAATGCCGCCCAGAAATTTTGCCGCTAATGCAATCGCAATAGCCAAAATGACCCCTGGCACCCATTTAGGAAGCCTGGCGGCCGCTTGCTGTAGCCGTTCCATCTTTCTCTCACTACTTCCTGATGATAAGGCAAATTTATAGCTTCTATAAAACTGCTCTTCTCTTATTTTATTAAAATCCCCACATAATCTTAACATAAAAGGCTTCTTAGTAAAATCTGCGGAGAAAGAAAGAATTTTCACACAAAAAAACATCAGGCTCGCACGCCTGATGCATCTTAAACCAATAAGTATAGCGAGCGCCCCTTAATCTTAGAAAGGCTTTTCCGCTTTTCTACCTGTCCAGCTCTCGCGGCCAGAGCCTCGAGTCATAAGCCACCCAAGAATTAAAGGCAAAGTGCGCCTTTTATTCTCGGGCATCTTATGCTTGTCGGCTCTGAGCGAGCCGCCTCCGCTTTTCTACCTGTCCAGCTCCGGCGGCTAGAGCCTCGAGTCATAAGCCACCCGAGAATTAAAGGCAAAGTACGCCTTTTATTCTCGGGCGTCTTATGCTTGTCGGCTCTGAGCGAGCCGCCTCCGCTTTTCTAGTCAATAAATTCCTTGTCAATAAAGTTCGAGAAGTCAGGTTTTTCTTTCAGGAATTTTAATGCATAGGAAGAATCGGCAAATGCCTGTACTGTATCCTCATCCACTTCATAAGTAAAGCCGATGCGTTCCCAGGCTTTGTCTACAACTGACTTTTCCAGCTCCTGGCCAGTTACCTCTTTGATGTCCTTAATTGTGATTTCTTTAGCCTGCTCCGGATTCTCGGTGATATATTTCACAGCATCCTTGTGGGCTTCCACAATCTTTTGGATAACTTCAGGATTTTCTTTAACAGCTTTGCCTGATGTTACCATGACAGACGCTGGCAGAGTTTCGCCGAAAGCGACTTCATCCCAGCCAATGACAACATTTGCATCGGTTTCTTCTTCTATTACTGCTGCCCATGGTTCAGGGGCAACCGCCACATCAATTTTGCCTGCTTTCAGCATATTGGCATATTGTGCCGGATTTCCAGTCAGGTGCTTCATTGTTCCGCCAATCCTTTCGGATGTGATGCCGGACTCTTCCAGGTATGTTTCGTACTGAACATCGTGTGTACATCCGACTGCAGGAGTAATATATGTTTTCCCTGCAAAATCAGCTGCTGTCTTGATGCCGCTGTCTTTACTTGCCAGAACGACCGTGCCGCCTGTAGAAGCCCCGGCAATCAGCTTAACGTCTGCTCCAGTGGAATAATTATTCATCGCAGGGCCGGGACCGACCAGACCTGCATCCAAATCACCTGTTTTGAGCGCAGTCATGAACTGGCCGCCATCGGCAAAAGTCTTATATTCGATCGTTGTGCCGTCGCCAAGGCGCTTCTGGAAAAAGCCCTGATCCTTTGCAACCATCGCCGGCACATGGTTGATATTCGGGAAATAGCCGATAACGATTTTTTCTTTTGAGCCTGAGCTGTTTTCTGAAGATCCGCAGCCTGAGAGGATCCCTGCAGCTGTCAATAATGAAGCCATGAACATAAAGGCTTTCTTTTTCATTTTATTTCCCCCTATTTATTATTTTCAAGTCCCCATCTTTCAAGGACCGATTTTTCAATACGCTGGAAAATCAGCTGGTCCACAATTGAACCAATCACACCGATGATGATCATGACAGCGATCACGAGGCTCATGTCCCCGAAATCAGAAGCATATCTCAGCGTATACCCGAGTCCCGGACCGGTGCTGAGCAGTTCCCCTGCCATCAGTGCACGCCATGCAAATGCCCATGCAAGCCTTGCCCCTGTCACTACATAAGGGATTGAGGCTGGGAAGATGACCCTTGTGAACAAGTCAATCCCGCTGCTCCCCATCGTTTGTGCCGCTCTAATGAACAGCGGTGATACATTCTTGATTCCCACCCTCATATTCAAGGTCATGACGAAGGTGCCGCCAAGAATTACAACAAAGATGACCGAAACTTCGTTCATGCCAAACCACATGATCGCCAGCGGCAGCCAGACAATGCTCGGCACGCTTTGGAGGGCAAGGATGACCGTACCCAGTGTTTCATCGGCCGTCTTTGATTTGGCAAGCAGGATTCCGAGGGCCGAGCCCAGCACTAAACTGATGCCAAGGCCAATGAGCAGTCTCCTGAAGCTGGCCGCAAGATCATATAGAAGCGTTTTATCGCTGATTCCTGTCACTAGTGATTGGAACACATCTGTCGGCGATGGAAGGATGGTCGGCAGCCAAAGGCCCAGCCTTGAGCCCAGCTCCCATAAGCCAATGATGATTGCAAAGAAGATGATTCGTTTAATTGCTGGTTTCATTAGCTAACTCCTCGCTTACTACTTTGTCGATTTCCTTCTTGAGATAGCTCATAATATGATCTTCTATTTCAAGCATTTCCTTCTTATATTGATCTCTGGGACGGGGGAGATCCACCTTGATGTCCTTGAGGATCGTTCCCGGCTTGGTGCCCATCACGATGATGCGGTCAGAGAGCTTAATAGATTCAGAGATGCTGTGGGTAACAAAGAGGATCGTTTTCTTTGTCTCCATCCAGATCTTTTCAAGCTGCTGGTGAAGCCTTGACCTTGTTTGCTCATCAAGGGCCCCAAAGGGTTCATCCATGAGCAGGATCTCAGGATTCATGGCAAGGGCGCGTGCAATTGAAACCCTTTGCTGCATGCCGCCCGACAGCTCATGCGGATAATGGCCGGGATACTTGCCAAGCTGAACCATCTGCAAATATTTGAGTGCTGTCTCCTTCGCTTCATTCTTTGACATTTCCTTTTTCAACGGGAATGTGACATTTTCTATTACGTTAAGCCATGGAAATAATGCGGCCTGCTGAAAAACCATACCTCTGTCCTTGCCCGGCTTCGTAACCTTCTGCTGATCGATCAGGACACTTCCGCTCGTGGCTGAGGTTAGGCCAGCCACAATATTCAGCAGTGTTGATTTACCGCAGCCGGATGGGCCGAGGATCGATATAAACTGGCCTTTTTCAATGCTCAGGTTTATATCCTTCAGCACATCTGCAGCCATGCCGTTTTTATCAAAATACTGTTTATTTACAGATTGAACATCAATAAACACAGAAAACCACCTATTCTAAGAAATCTTATTATAATACTCGGATATAGTATGTAATTATAATGTATTCACCGGGCATGTCAAGCTTTCTAAGTTAATTTAAAAACATGGATAAATTGATGATTTATTCAAAGGAAGGCAGAGGATTAGCATGCTGGATAAGGCAATAAAAATTAGCTCGTATATAGGTCAAAAATGTGGAGAAAACAGAAAATTACAGCCCCAATCACATACGTTTTCGTAACGTCTGGAATTAATAAACTATAAAAGCTTGGAACATCCCCGGCTTTTTACTTTTAAATACTGTTCTTCTTCAATTATTGCACTCATTCCCTGAATAGTTGATCAGCCGAGTTTCCGTAAAAATTGCATTATTTTAATAATCAAACAAGATTCTCTTCTAATGGAGATTTATAGAGGGAAGAATTCCCCTTATTTAGCAAATAGTATTGAAAACACCTTAAATAGGGGTAGAAATTCCTCTTAATCGATTCTAAAGCGTGAAAAAAGACAGTTTTTCTTTGCCTAGAGGGAAAAACTCCCCTTATTTCCACAAAAACTGCTACTAATCTGCATTTAAGAGTAAAACCTCCCCTTATTTTTCTATCACTCGTTTCTCACTATTCAGCTTCCCATCTGTTGTTTTTGCTAAGGGCAAATAGTCAAATAGTTTTCTTGGGGCAGTTTGAAATCACTTCCCAACCAAAAAAATAGCACCCTGAATTGCACGATGGCAATATTCATTGTCAAGGTGCTATTTGGGGTGCTGCTGCTATGCTATTCCAGTATTGCTGTCTTATCAATATCATTAAACAATATAAACAACCATTTGTTTTATGAGCTGAAAGGTATGCTGACTCCAAAAAAAACCGAACTAATTAGGGAGTGGCAATCCCTCATGGCTGAAAGGCGTTTTCTTTTTTGGACGCTTTAATGAGCTTCTCGATTTCTTCCAGATTATTTTCTTCAAAGAGCTGGACGATTTTGCTTCCGACGATCACACCATCGCAAATCTGATTCATTGCCTTGACATGTTCGGGGGTCGAGATGCCGAAACCGGCGAGCACCGGCAGCCTGCTGACATTCTTAACCTTCTGCAAATGCTCCTGAAGCTCTCCGGAAAAATCTCTTCTTACTCCCGTTGTCCCTTTGACTGTAACCGCATATAGAAAGCCATTCCCTTTTTCCGAAATTTGCTGTATCCGCTCGATCGGGCTTGTCAATGTAGCAAGCCTGATAATTTCCAGGCCGTCCCTTTCTGCATATGGTGCAATCAAATCTTCTTCTTCGGGAGGGAGATCTGGAAGGATCAGGCCGTCTACACCAGCTTTGCTTGCTTCCATGGTAAACCGTTCGATTCCATAAGCCATAACAGGATTTACATAAGTCATGATAATGATAGGGATATGGACAATCGGCCTGATCGTTTTCAAGGTTTCAAGGACCGTTTTAAGCGTTGTCCCTTCTTTCAGCGAGCGGATTCCCGCCTTCTCAATGACCGGGCCGTCCGCTACCGGATCTGAAAAGGGGATGCCCACTTCCACCGCTGTTGCACCGCATTTTTCAAGAAAAGTGATTTTGTCCCCCAGCGTGGCCAGCCCTCCATCTCCTGCCATAATATAGGGAATAAAGGCCTTTTCCTCTTTTTCTTTCAAAAGGCGGAACACTTTTTCGATTCTATTCATCCTTCTTCCCTCCTAATCTGGCTTTCACTGTTTCTACGTCCTTATCCCCCCGCCCTGACAGGCAGACGGCAATTCCTTCTTCTGCAGACATCCCTGCTGCAAGCTTTATGCTGTATGCCACTGCATGGGCGCTTTCCAGTGCCGGAATGATGCCTTCGAGCCTGCACAGCAGCTTTAAAGCGTCGAGGGCCTCCTCGTCTGTGATAGATTCATAGACTACCCTGCCAGTATCTTTTAGATAGCTGTGTTCAGGGCCTACACCAGGATAATCGAGGCCTGCCGAGATGGAGTGGGCTTCCTGTATCTGGCCGTCCTCATCCTGCAGCAGATACATGAGGGCTCCGTGGAGCACACCAGGTTTTCCTTTAGTTAATGAAGCTGCATGGTTACCGGTTTCTACCCCAAGACCAGCTGCTTCCACGCCATACATGCGCACACTCTCGTCTTTTATGAAGGGATAAAACATCCCCATGGAATTGCTTCCCCCTCCGATGCAGGCTACAACTGCATCCGGGAGTTTTCCTTCTTTTTCAAGATACTGCTGCTTCGTTTCTGCCCCGATCACGCTTTGGAAGTCCCTTACAATCATCGGGAATGGATGGGGCCCCATTACAGAGCCGAGTATATAGTGTGTGTCTGATACATTGGCTACCCAGTAGCGCAGCGCTTCATTGACTGCGTCTTTCAGTGTGCTGCTGCCTGAGCTGACACCGACGACCTTCGCTCCCAGGAGTTCCATCCTGAATACATTCAGAGCCTGCCTTCTGATATCTTCTTCCCCCATATAAATGACGCATTCAAGATTCAGCAGGGCACAGACGGTTGCAGTGGCTACGCCATGCTGCCCCGCCCCCGTTTCTGCAACGATTTTCTTCTTCCCCATGCGGACTGCCAATAAAGCCTGGCCGATCGTATTATTGATTTTATGAGCGCCGGTATGGTTTAAATCCTCCCTTTTCAGGAAAATCTTTGCTCCTCCGGCATGCTTCGTCAGGTTTTCAGCAAAATAAAGCGGCGTCTCCCGGCCAACATAGTCTTTCAGAAGACTGTTCAATTCCTTTGTAAAGCTTTCATCCTGGAGGGCCTTTTTATATTCTTCCTCCAGTTCTGTAACTGCCTGCATAAGTGTTTCAGGTACATATCTTCCACCATATATGCCGAAATGCCCTTTTTCATCTGGCATCGTATAGACTGCTGTCATTTTACTTCCTCCTCATGTTTGAGCGCATTTTTTGCTTCTGCTATAAATTCCGCGATCAGGGCAGGGTCTTTTTTTCCGTCCTTTTCCACGCCGCTGCTGACGTCAGCCATAAAAGGCGCTGCCTTACGGATTGCTTTTCTTGCATTTTCTGGATTCAAGCCGCCTGCAAGGATTACTTTTTTACCGCCAAAATCCCTGCCTTCAAGAATACTCCAGTCAAAGGCGATTCCGTTCCCGCCCCTGTATTTTCCCTTTGGGCTGTCCAGGAGGATATAATCACAAGGATATTCGGCAATCCGGGCAAGATCTTCCTCTCCTTGTACACTCAAGGCTTTAATGACTGGCAGATTGATGCCTGCACAGAATTCCGGAGTCTCATCACCATGAAGCTGGACCATATCCAATCCGGCAATTTGCGCCGTTTTTTCAATTACTTCTTTGGATTCATTAACAAAGACGCCAATCTTCAGGGGCTCGCCGGGAAGCTTTGCTATTATTTCGGCCGCTTCCTCAGGTGTGATGCGGCGCCTGCTTTCGGCAAAAACAAATCCCAATGCATCTGCCCCGCTATTGGCTGCATAAAGCCCGTTCTCCAGATCAGTGATGCCGCAGATTTTCACCTTCATGGGATCCGCACCTCCTTTAAAGGAAGCTTCATGCCGCGGAGCGATGATTCAAGATCAGGTGCTTTCATGAAGGTTTCCCCGACAAGGATTCCTCCTGCCCCTGCACGGGCGGCCCTTTTAGCATCCTCGATCGTTTTCATGCCGCTTTCACTGATCAGAAATGCACCTGATTCTTTAATAGCCGGAGCGAGGCTTTCTGTGACAGAGAGATTTACATTAAATGTCCGCAAATCACGGTTGTTAACCCCTATCAGCCTGCTGCCTGCTGCGATCGCTCTTTCTGCTTCCCCCTCATTATGAACCTCTACCAGTACTTCAAGATTCAAACTGGCAGCATAATGGTACAGCTCATTCATCTGCCCTTCACCAAGCGCGGCCGCGATCAACAGAATGATATCGGCCCCTGCACTTTTTGCTTTGGCAATCTGAATATGATCAATCATAAAATCCTTGCAGAGAATCGGGACATCGACAGCGTCTCTGACTGCTGCCAGGTCCTCAAAACTTCCTTTGAAAAAGGACGTGTCAGTTAATACCGAAATAGCATCGGCTCCAAATTCAACATATTTGGCAGCCTGTTCGGCCGGTGATGCATTCATGCTAATATCGCCTTTTGAAGGCGAAGCCCGCTTGAATTCGGCAATGATGCTCAAATTTTCAGCTGCTTCAAGTCTGGAAACAAAAGACCGTTTTGGTGTCTCAGGGATTTCAGGCAGCCCAAGAGCTTTCAGCCTTTCAACTTCCCGTTTTTTTTCTTCAATAATTTTATCTAAAATGGTCGCCATCTTATATCACCTCTTGTTTGAACTTGCTGCCGGCGTTAACGAGAAGTTCAAGCTTCTCGAGTGCAGCGCCGCTGTCAATGCTTTCTGCGGCAAGCTTGATTCCCTCCTGGATGGTATCCGCTTTTCCGCCAGCGAAAATGCCGATCCCGCTGTTCAGCAGCACAGTATCACGGTATGCCCCTTTTTCGCCGCTGAGCACCTTCCGCAGTATTTCCGCATTTTCCTTCGAGTCTCCGCCCCGTATTTCTTCATTATTATATGTGCCAAGCCCAGTCTCCTCAGGGAGAAGGATTTTCTCTGTGATAATCCCATTATCCAGGATTGCCAAATGGTTCTCGCCCTGGAGGGAAGCTTCGTCCATGTATCCGGCTCCGTTCAATACAACCGCTCTTTTCCGCCCCAGTTCATTCAGTACTTCTGCAAACATGGAAAGCAAATCCCTCCTGTAGATTCCCAGAAGCTGTGAATCAAGCTCCATCGGATTGGTGAGCGGCCCGATCAGGTTGAAAATTGTCGGGATCCGTAAATCCTTCCTTACCTTCATAATCCTTTTGATCTGAGGATGAACATGCGGAGCATAAAGAAAGGCGATGCCAATTTCCTGGAGAATTTCCTCAAGATGCTCCGGCGGCAGATTCAAGTTGATCCCCAAGTGCTCGAGTACATCGGCGCTCCCTGTCTTACTGGAGACGCTCCTGTTTCCATGCTTGGCAACAGGAATTCCCGCTCCTGCGATCACAAATGCACTGGTTGAGCTGATATTGAAGCTTTTTGATCCATCCCCGCCAGTACCGCAATTGTCCAGGGCACCTGGTATTTTCCTTTCAAATCTAAGGCTCCTTCCCCTCAGCCCCTTTACAAGCGCTGCAATCTCAGCAACCGTTTCTCCCTTTGTTTTCAGACCTACCAGGAAAGCGGCAATTTCACTGTCTGTCACCTCTTCGGACAGCAAATGGGCCATCGCCTCCATCATTTCTGATTCCGTCAGTTCCGTGCGTTCAGATAAGCGTTCCAGTATGTGCCTCATGCCTATTCTCCTTTCTGATCTCCGTTAAAAAGTTTGCCAGCATCCTTTTACCGTTTATCGTCCCGACTGACTCCGGGTGAAACTGAAGGCCGAAGAGCGGGTAGTCTTCATGCTTGATGGCCATGATTTCCTGATCATCCATCGATCTTGCCAGCACCTTGAATTGTGCCGGAAGCGTTCCGGTCTGTATGACAAGTGAGTGATACCTCATAATATCGGTCGGCTGCTCCATGTATTGAAACAAATGCGAGCCTGTATGCCTAAGCTTTGATGTTTTTCCATGCATGATTCTGGAAGCCTTTTCGATCCTGGCCCCGAATGCCTGGCCAATGGCCTGATGCCCCAGGCAAATACCGAGGATCGGGATGCTGCTGCCGAATTCCTGGATCAGATCTATGCAAATGCCTGCGTTTTCCGGCCTGCCAGGCCCTGGTGACAGAACAATGGCTTCAGGGTTCATCCTGCTGATTTCAGCAAGGCTGATTTTGTTGTTGCGGACAACTTTTATTTCTTCGCCAAGCTCTCCCAAATACTGATACAGGTTATACGTAAATGAATCGTAATTATCAATTAATAAAATCATCTTGATCCTCCAAAAATGCCCTTAATTTATGAATGGTTTCTTCATACTCTTTTTCGGGCACCGAGTCATGTACGATGCCTGCCCCAGCTTGGATATAGGCTTTATTACCCTTAATCAGCATGGTGCGGATTGCAAGGGCAAAGTCCATATTGCCGCCGGCCGAGAAATAGCCGATGGCCCCTGAATATACGCCCCGCTTATATTCTTCCAGTTCATTGATGATTTCCATGGCCCGAATCTTCGGGGCACCCGATACTGTCCCTGCCGGCAGGCAGGCAGCAAGTGAATCTGCGGGTGAATATTCCGGCTTCAGCTTTCCGGATACCTCTGAAACCAAATGGATGACATGCCTGAATTTTTCGGCCTCCATATATTTCTCTATCTTAACCGAACCAAATTCACAAACCCTGCCAAGGTCATTTCTGCCCAGGTCCAGGAGCATCCGGTGCTCGGCAAGCTCTTTTTCATCGTTCAGCAGGTCGGCTGACAGCCTTTCGTCTTCTTCCTCGTCTCTTCCCCTTGGCCTCGTCCCGGCAATTGGGTTTGTGGTTACCTTATCAGCATCTGCCTTGATCAGGCTTTCCGGAGATGCGCCGGCGACTGCATATTCCCCAAAATTCAGAAAATACATATATGGTGAAGGATTCTGAATACGAAGCCTGCGGTAGAACGAGAACGGATCTCCTTCAATGTCTGCCTGCATACGCTGTGAAAGCACCACCTGGAAGATATCTCCCTGGATGATATACTCTTTGGCTTTCTTTACCTTTTCAACAAAAGACTCTTTCGTTTCTGAAGCCGAGTATCTTGATATTTTTATAAGGCTGTCAGAAGGGGTGCCGGATCCTTCTTCTATTTCCTTCCTCCGCCCGGCAATCCTGACCCTCAGGCTCTCATCTGTCGTATCGGGTGACAGGCGCGTGCCAATCAGGTAAACCTTCTGTTCAGCATGGTCATAGACAGCCATGATTTCAAAGAACATCAGATGCACATCCGGGACTCCCAATTCATCTTCCGGGATATCCCCGATATCCTCATACTCCCTGATGCTGTCGTACCCGACATAGCCCACCGCCCCTCCAGCCAGCGGAAAGGGCGCCTGCATGGCCTTTTCAGGAAGCAGTTTTTTTACCATCTCAAGTGCGGGCTCTGCCAGTTCGGTTTCTTCTTCTCCCCTGATCAGAATGCTAGTGCCGCCAGTCCCCTTTAATTCAAAAACAGGGTCTGCGCCTATAAAAGAATATCTTCCCGAGCGCTCATGTTTCAGCGAACTTTCAAGCAGGAATTTTTTCTCCCCGCTGATCCGCTGATAAATGCTGATGGGCGTCAGTATGTCTCCTTCCAGTTCTTCAATGATCATGCCTGATACTGCCTCTGCTCTGCTCATTTTCTTTCCTCCTATGCTTTTCTCGGCTCGGCTCCTATAAAAAAAGTCCCCTATACGCACAGGTATTGTGCATATAGAGGACGATATTCCGGACCGCGGTGCCACCTCAGGTTAGAGCATGGGATGCTCTCTCTTTTCGGGTGCGCAAAGCTTTCAGCCCTGCAGACCCTATCCTGATAACGGCGGAATCCCGTGCATCCCTACTTTTTTTCAGGATGCCTCTCACAAGTCCATTCACAATGCTGTTCGTGCCGGCTTCCACCACGCCCGGCTCTCTGGAACGAAATTAAGCACTGCTACTACTCTTGTTCAGCGATTTGAATATTCTTTTTTTCAACACAAAAAGGGTCCCCCATCCTTATAAAAAGGACGAGAAACCCGTGGTGCCACCTTCATTAGCTGATTTAGTCAGCTCACTTTGCAGACAGCAGACAAAATTCCTGCCATCTGTCTCTTGTAACGATGAGACTGTTCGCCAAAGCCTACTGCTCTAAAAGGTTCGGTTTGGAGGCTCGGAAGTCCATTCACGATTGCATCTGCACTGATTCACACCATCCATCAGCTCTCTAAAGCATCTGCAAAAGCTACTACTCTTCGTCATTGCCGTTCGATATATTGATTATTATGATAAATCGAAAATATCCGTTTGTCAAATCATTTTTCATAAATATTTATGTAATATTGTACAAAGCCTTTTGGAGCTTCGTTTTCCAGACATCCGCCAGCGCTTCTATCCGCAGCATCTTTTCCATGGCTCCGGCATCTTTTCGCCCGCGGAAAAAAATCTCATTTCCCTCCAAAACCGAAATTTCCTCCTGCTTCCGTTCAAGAAGGATAATTTGTGAATCTTTTCGAACCATGCCTGGTTCAATTACCCTGAAAAAATATCCTGTAAAACCGGTCTCCACGATTCTTGCCAGCAGTTTATCTGCTTCATTGAACTTGGATATAGTCGAGCACGGAACCCGCCCCTGGGTAATCTGGATGACTGCATCGCCCAATGCGAAAATATCCCCAATGTATACATCTTCTTCCTTCATATTTTCTGCACAGATATTCTCTCCAAATGCCGGAGGCTGGAACGGTTTTCCAAATTCCTTTTCCCACATCCTGTAGTGCTCATATGGGTACAGGCAAACTGCCCTGTCAGGGCCTCCATGGAAATCAGGGTTCGCGACACCGTCGCCGGCAAAACCTTCTGGCGTCAGGCTGGCTTCCTCCAGTGGAATTTTCCTTATTGCAGAAATTTCTTTTTTTCCTTTCCAGTCAAATTGCGTTGGTTTGCCAATGCTGAATTCAATTATCCGGCCTTTCATGCTCTTTTCCCTCCATGAATCCAATTAGTCTGCCCGCTGGCATTATTCCCTATTCTATCTCTTTTGGCTTAATGTTCCAACCCCTCTCTATGCCAAAAACTAGCAGGGAAAGAAGTCAGCTTGTTTGCTAATAGTAATAGTATCAACACAGGAGGCAGGTTTTCAAATGGAGCATGTGGAGAAAGTCGTTTTAAAGAAATCCAAGAAAAAAGCAAAGGAAAAGAAGAGCCAGAAAAATAATGACGCGCATAATCAAAAATGGGCTGTCCTTTCTATTTCCTCAATCCCGCTGGTTATGACTCTGGGGAATTCCATGCTTATTCCAGTTCTGCCCGTAATGGAGCGGGAGCTTGGCATTTCTTCCTTCCAGTCCAGTATGATCATTACGGTATACAGCATTGTGGCCATTATCATGATACCGCTTGCCGGATACCTTTCAGACCATATCGGAAGGAAAAAAGTTATTATCCCCAGTCTCCTGATCGCCGCTATCGGCGGGCTTATCTCCGGCTGGGCATCCTGGAAGCTGGCAGATCCTTACTGGCTCATCCTCATTGGAAGATCTCTTCAGGGGATTGGTGCTGCTGGAGGGGCACCCATTGTCATGCCTTTGGTTGGGGATATGTTCAAGAATGAGGAAGAAGTCAGCAGTTCTCTTGGGGTGATAGAAACCTCAAACACATTCGGGAAGGTGTTGAGCCCTATTCTCGGCGCCTTTTTGGCAGGCTTTGTATGGTTTTTGCCTTTTTTTGCTTTTCCAGTATTTTGTGCCATTTCTGTCCTTCTGATGGTCTTGCTGGTAAAAACACCAGAAAAGCGCACAGAGCCTATCCCCTTCAAAGCCTTTTTCAAAAAAATTAAGGATATTTTTAAAAATAATGGAAAGTGGCTTTATGCCATTTTTGTAGCAGGCATCATATTAATGTTCGTATTATTCGGCGTGCTGTTTCACCTCTCGGATATCCTTGAAAAGCAGTATGACATCAAAGATGTAAAAAAAGGACTGTTTCTTGCCATTCCATTAGGCGCGTTATGTTTATCGTCCTATATTACCGGAAAGCTGATCAAAGAAAATAAGATTCTGATGAAGTGGATTACTTTTTCCGGCAGCATCCTGCTGGCTGCCTCAGTCGGAATACTTGGATTCTCGACCAATCTCTGGTTTCTCATGGCCATGTTTGCAGTGGGGGGAATCGGCATAGGTGTCAGTCTGCCCTGCCTGGATGCCCTGATCACTGAAGGCATTGAGAAGGAAGAGAGAGGGACTATCAGCTCACTGTACAGCTCGATGAGATTCATCGGCGTAGCAGCCGGCCCGCCAGCTATCGCCATCATCGTAAAGCAGTCAGAACAGCTTTTGTTTTATATATTATGCGGAGTCTCAATCCTCGCTGCACTCGCAGTCCTGTTTGCAATAAAGCCTGATAAAAAGGGGTAGGCCAACCATACAATGAGGCTTCCTAAAAAAAATAATCCGCTAACCAAAAGCCCGGCAGAATCGCCGGGCTTTTAGTCATTTTATCGCTTCCTCCAGGCTGCCTGTCATTTCGTTCAGCTCACGGATGTTTTCGACGATTCCCATTACCCGCTGTTCCTGCACCTCTGCGCTTGCCAGCACTTCTTCAACGGAAGCTGCCGATTGCTCGGTGATGGCTGCAACAGCAGTCATTTCTTCCCGGACGCTGGCTGCAGCCTGCTGCAGCTGTTCATTGAGCGATCTTAAGTATTCCGCTTGTCCCAAAATAGCAGAAGACTGTTCCTGGATAGATGAAAACAGATTTTCCGCCTCTTCCGCTGACTGCCTTCCATCAGAGACCTCTGTCATGCCGCTCCCAATCAGTTCCGCAGCCTCCTTGAATTTGCCTTGAATCCCTTCCAGGATTCCTGTGATTTGGCCAGAAGCCTCATGAGCCTGCTGAGCCAGCTTTCTGACCTCTTCTGCCACTACGGCAAACCCTTTGCCATGTTCGCCTGCCCGGGCGGCTTCAATTGCGGCGTTCAATGATAATAGATTGGTCTGGTCAGCAATACCCGCAATCAATTTGACTATGCCTTCGATCTGCCTGTTTTCCTCATTGACCTTTTCCATCACAGAATTGGTCGTTTCAACCATCCTTCCTATGCTGTTCATTTTTTCATAAAGCGTGTCCATCTTTTCTTTACCCTGCAGTGTCATTTCAGCCGAGGCTGTTGAAGAGGCTTCCATGATACCTGATGCTTCATTCGCCTTCAGAACTCCATCATACACTTCCTGAATTGCGGAATTGACATCTGTAATGCTTGCAGCCTGAGATTCAATTCCCCCTGCAAGCTCCTGAAAAGCGAGGACCACCTCACCCGTTATTTTTCCGGTTATTTCTGCATTTTCATTCAACCCGCGGTTAGACCTTCCCAAAACCTCGATTGTTCTCTGAACTTCCTGCAGGACCATTTCCGTTTTCCGCTTTTGGAGTTCAGACTGCTTCCTTCCTGATTCCACTTTCTTCAGCATCCCGCTCCCAAGCAGGCTCTGGGCCGTAAGAGCAGCCAGCACAAGAATGAAAAATACATTCACAGCCAGTTTATCAACCTCGCCATAATCCGGTTTAACAGCCAGGAAATAGTTCATCATTGCCAATGCGATCAGTCCATTCAAGAGAAGCGGACGATAATTATGATACAGTGAGATTATTCCGAGAGATAAAAAGAAAATAAGCAAATTTGTGAATTCAGTAGTTGTCTGGACAAAAAAGAAAGAAATGACCGCCAATCCAATTGATATTAAATACATGATAAGAGGGATGCCTTTTTTCCTCCAAATCATGAAGCTGCAAAACAGGGAGAACGGCCCTCCCGCTGCCAATATGGTCACAACCGTCTTAGGTGTGTCGTATGCTGCAGCAACCCCAAGTATTACGCATGCCCATAAAAGATAGACAAGCAGCCTGTTCCGTTTATGCAGGTCAGCCAAGTATTCTGTCATATTATTCTCCTGGTAAGATGATTTCCAAATTTACTCAGCATAAATTCAGTAACTTAATTATAATGGGAAATAATACCTAAGAAAAGCTTTTTCACGCTAAAAAGAACAGCACTTTGGCTGTTCTAGATTTTTGCCTCCGAAAAAAGGAAGCCAAGTATAATCTGGTTAAAAGCATGCCATTTTTTAGTTGGCAGCTGATGGGCCACTTTTTTTATGACAGCTGATTGATAATCAGTGTGCTTTTTGTATGATCTGATATGCTGATTGGCAAAATCGCGGGACCCATATATCAGAAGAAATGGAGCCTTGAGCTTTTTCAGCCTGTCTGTGCAATTGTAATGCAGTGACTCGCTGTAAAACTGAAACCATACCTTTTTGTCTGCCAGCTCCATATGCTCCACGAGCCTGGCGCGATAAGCATGATCGCTCGTATGGCTTGCTGCAAGCAGCGGGATCAGGACCTCCGGATGGTGCTTTATCATGTACATGCCTGCAAGATGTTCATACTTAAATGCAGGAGATTGGACCTCGGAGTAGCCGCTTGCCAGGATGAGCGCTGCCGTCCTCTCCGGATGACTGAGGGCAAATTCCTGTGCAATCAGCCCCCCGGCAGAATAGCCAGCCACTGCAGCCTTTTCAATCTCCAGGGTATCAAGCAGTGCGGCTACTTCATTGGCATACCCGCTGATAGAAATGTTTGTCTGACAAGCCGGCGATCTTCCATGCCCGCTGAGATCCGGAAAAATAACCCTGAACCATTTGGAAAGGGGTTTTTGGCACTCAAAAACCATGCTTCCCATACCAGGCGGGTGAATGAAGACAATCGGAATCCCGCTTCCCATCTCTTCATAAAAAATCCCGCTTGCCATAAAGTCAGTGAGGCCTCTGTTTCTCAGCTTTCTTTTCTGAAGCTGTCATTTCCTTTGAGAATTCCATATCATTTATGCTTTTGGCGCTTTGCAGGCCGGATTTTGTTTTTCTATTGCGCTTAGTCATGAAGTATAGTCTCCTTCTGAAGCATGATTGGACAGCCATAACCTCTGTGTGATCCATCGGCTCTATCACTGGCTGCCTTTATAGTATGGCTCGTATCATAGAAATGCCATGCACCTAAAAGGGATTGCCTTGATTTACCGGACGGCTAGATCCTGCCTCCTCGTTCCTTGTAGTTTCCGAGCAGACCCAGCTCATTATTCAGAAGGACTTCCATCTCTTCAATATCGCTTCGCTCCACAACGCCGTCTTTTTCATTCCACCCGATGCTATAGACAAGGAAATATCCCCTGACCCGGCGGAAAATAACAGTGGTATTCGGGTATTTATCAAAGACTGCTTTTCTCTGCCCCCTCCGCATATAGCCCCATCTTAAAATGTCCATATGATCCCTGCAATCTGATTAGTTTTTTACCCTTTACCCCAATCAAATGGAAATTATCACATAAACAGAAAAAGCCGCATTTCTGCGGCTCATCCCCATCCTTTTATCTTTCGCCAGACAAATTGCCGCCAAGATCCGGCTTATCTTCAGTCTTAGGCGTCTCATCATTTCGCACTCCCCGGTCGCTCCAGTCTTCGCTGCTTTCGTTTTGCTCTTCGATTTGTTCATCGAGCTGCCTCATGTCAGCGGGATCAACATACCGTGAAGGAATGACTCTGTTGCTGTCATTATTAGGCTGGTTGACTTGGTCGTTATCAAAGCCATCGCCATTATTGCGCATCGGTGTATAATTCATCTCTTCAGGTTCATTCATTTGGTTGTTGTTTGTGCCGCAGGCTGACAAAGGCAGGACAATGGTCAATATCGCAAGAATGGCTGCTGCTCTTTTTTTCACTAAGAATGCCTCCTCAAAATGTGATCAACCTTAGTATGTTCACATTGGAGAAGGTTAAAAGGCATAATAATTATCAGTCCCGGAAATGCTTGCTAATACTGAAGCCGGGGTTTCGCCGGATTGCAGTCCGGCTTTTCTTCGGACTGCGACTCCGCAAGCTTAGTCAAGTAATAGCATTCCTCCCTGAACATATGGTCGGCCATCAGGGGAGCAAACGTTCCGAGAGCCTGGTTTGAGAGTTCAAGCTCTTCAATTTCATCCAGGAAATTCATAAATAACCTCATCTCGAGCTTGACGTTTTTGTTAAACCGGTCCAGTGCCGGAAAGCTTTGGATATTTGTCCGCAAAAAACCGGTAAGCTCCACAGCCTTTAAATAAAACCCCTCAAAATGTTTTGTATAGTCACCGCTTTTTTCTTTAATCATTTTCTCGATCCGGTCCATATTGTCTGAAATCGCACCTGCATGACCGGCAGCATCAAGCAGCCAGATCAGATGATGATGAAGCTCATGAAATACAGGCGGAGCTTCACCTTTTTTCAAGTAATTCAGCACAAGAAGGTATTCCTCAAGCTCGTTCACCATATGGTTGATGAAGGTCGGGCCGAGCTGGATTTTAATTTTGCCGATCAGATGCTCTTCAATCAGCTTCAGCTTAAAGCTCCGCAGCTTTTCTGCCTCTGCTTCTGCCAGCATGCTTAATTGTACAGGATCTGCGCCTCCTGCCTGTGCAAGCAGTTCATCGAAGACCGTTATAAAATATGCCGCTGTCCGGATATTTTCCTTTTCAGACGGCGCCAGTGCGTCATGAATGAACCGCGCATGATCCCCGAGGATCTGCAGCCAGAATCCGTTTTCTTCCTTTGCTGATTCTTCGAATGTTTTTGCCATATGTTCCCCTCCCTGTTAAAACTTCTTCTCTCATTCATATTAAACTTGCCTCAAAATATGCCTGACTCGGATAGCATGGATCATAATACGGACTGAAAAGGGTTTCCGGCAGAAGCGGCGAATAGTATTGTAAATTTCCCTTTGAATGGAGGTATGAAAGTTGACGACAGCCATTTTCCTGTATCCCGGATTCAGCGAATACGAATTATCTGCCGTCATTTCTGTATTGACACAGGCAAACCATCCAAAGGTCTTCATCGGCCTGGATGATGAGCCTGTTAAAGGAGAAGCAGGACTTTCCTGCATGGCTGATATTTCTCTCAAGGAGGCAGAGATTTCCCAATACCAGAGTTTAATACTTCCCGGTGTAGATGATTTTCAGCACCTGCTTGAGGAAAATGACCTATTCAGTTTTATCCGCAGCGGCTGCGAACAAGATGCAGTTATTGCCGCAATATCCAGTGCACCATATCTTCTGGCCAAATCTGGTATCTTGTATGACCGGTCTTACACAGCAGGTATTTCAAAACAAGCTAGAGAGTTTTTAGGGGTTTTTAACGAAGAAAGATTTGTAGACGCTCCATATGTTTTTGACAGAGGCATATTGACAGCAAAGGGCAATGCCTTTGTGGACTTTGCCATTAAGTTCGGACAGGTGCTGGAGCTAGATTTCAATCCTGGCTGGTATCGGTGAGAAGCTATTGCTTGAAAAGAAAAAACCGGAAAGCGCAGGGGCTTTCCGGTCATTTTTACTTTACTTGAGCTGCAGGTTTTTTTAGGATCCCCAACAGGACCGCAGAAACAACCGAGCCAATCAGGATAGCCAAAAGGTACAGCAGCGCATTACCTTCTACAAGGAAGGCAACAAACACTCCGCCGTGAGGCGCACGGAGGCCTATATTGAACAGCATGGACAATGCGCCGGTTGTAGCAGCACCCACCATGATCGACGGGATGACCCTGATCGGATCTGCTGCGGCAAACGGGATGGCACCTTCTGTGATGAAAGATAAGCCCATGATATAGTTGACTGTCCCTGCATCTCTTTCCTGTTTCGTAAATTTATTCTTAAAGAATGTAGTAGCCAGAGCGATGGCAAGCGGCGGAACCATACCAGCGGCCATGATGGCAGCCATCGGCTCATAGACTCCGTTTGCCAGGAGGCCTGTTCCGAATACATATGCTGACTTGTTGACAGGGCCTCCCATATCAAAGGCCATCATAAGGCCTAATACAATTCCAAGCATTACAGCGTTCGCAGTGCCAAGACCGGCAAGCCAGTCTGTGATCGCATTGTTCAGAGCACCGACAGGTTCATTTACAGCATACAGCATGGCAAGACCGGTCAGTAATATTCCAAGAAGCGGGTAAAGCAAAATCGTCTTTATTCCTTCTAGAGCAGCCGGAAGCCCGGATAAAAGTTTCTTAAGCAGTACAACAATGTAACCGGCAAGGAATCCGGCGATCAAGCCGCCAAGGAATCCAGCCCCGCCGCTCGCTGCCATGAAACCTCCGACCATACCTGGTGCAAAGCCCGGACGGTCCGCGATGCTCATTGCAATGAAGCCGGCAAGAACGGGAACCAGCAGGCCAAAGGCATTGCCGCCGCCGATTGTCATAAGTGCCGCTGCAAATTCATTGTAAGAAGGATCGTTCGGATCTGCAGAGTTATATCCGAACATAAAGGAAATCGCAATCAGGATTCCCCCGCCGACAACAAACGGAAGCATATTGGAAACACCGTTCATCAAATGCTTGTAGATGCCGCCCTTTTTCTCCTTATTTCCGCTGTCTTCAGATGAAGCATTGCCTGAACCCTGATAGACCGGCGCATCTTTTTTAACAGCCCTGTCAATAAGCTCCTTAGGCTTTCGGATGCCGTCTGCTACAGCGGTCTGGATGACATGCTTCCCTTTGAAGCGTTCCATTTCCACTTTTGTGTCTGCTGCCACAATAACAGCAGCTGCGTTTTCAATTTCTTCCCGGGTCAGGACATTTTTAGCTCCGCCGGAACCATTGGTCTCTACCTTTATATCAATGCCCAGTTCAGCCGCTTTTGCTTTCAGGGAATCTGCTGCCATGTAGGTATGCGCAATTCCTGTAGGGCAGGCTGTGACGGCGACGATGAAATCTTTTTTGTTTTCCATGCTCTGCTCTTCTTCTTCGCCTTCTTCATCATGTGCATTGATGATATTCAAAACGGTTTCCGCAGAATCCGCTTCCATAAGCTCCCTGCGCACTTCTTCTCTCATAAGGATGGAAGAAAGGCGGGAAAGTGCCTCAAGGTGGGTATTGTTCGCACCTTCAGGGGCAGCAATCATGAAGAATAGATGTGACGGCTGTCCGTCCAGCGATTCATAATCCACCCCTTCAGCCGATTTGCCGAATGCAATTGCAGCATTGGCAACAGCCGCGGTTTTAGCATGGGGAATGGCGATCCCGTCCCCGATCCCGGTCGTGCTCTGTTCTTCCCTTTTAAGAATGGCCTCTTTGAAGGCGGATATATCATTAAGCTTTCCAGCTTTATCAAGGGTCTCTGCCAGCTGGTCGATCGCCCCGCGCTTATCCCTGCCATTAATAGAGAGCAGGATTGTATCTTTTGTCAATAGCTCTGTAATTTTCAT
This sequence comes from Bacillus infantis, assembly GCF_020171945.1. GTDB lineage: Bacteria > Bacillota > Bacilli > Bacillales > Cytobacillaceae > Bacillus_AB > Bacillus_AB infantis_A. The sequence goes on from NZ_JAIVAP010000027.1 coordinate 21,108, forward strand.
AAAGCTCTCCCCTTTAAATTGTTCTGACCGCTACCTGGGGCAGCAGTTCTTCTACTTTTTCAATCGTGCAAAGGCCGATTGAAAAGGCTGTAGCACTTCCGGAAGCTACACTGTATTTAAAAGCAGCTTCATAGCTGCCGCTCCGGCTGAATTCGGCCAGGAATCCGGCAACCATAGAGTCGCCTGCTCCCACTGAGCTTTTTAAGGTGCCCTTTGGAACAGTCGCCGCGATGGCCACATCTTCATTCACGAATACAGCACCTTCCCCTGCGAGTGAAATAATGACGTTTTGAGCACCCATTTCTATAAGCTTCCTGGCGTATGGAAGCACTTCTTCGCAAGTATGGATTTCCGTGCCGAATAACTCGCCCAGTTCATGGTGATTGGGCTTGATCAGAAATGGACGGTATGGAAGAACCTTTTTAAGCAGCTCGCCCTCTGCATCGGCAGCAAATCCTGCACCTGCTTCATGGCACATCTTTGCGAATGCTTCATACGTATTATCCGGCATTGTGGAAGGGATGCTTCCAGCAAGTACCAGCATGTCTCCCTGTCCCAGGCGGCTGATCTCAGAAGTCAATGCATCCAGGTCTTCCGCACTGATTTCAGGTCCCCTGGCATTGATTTCAGTTTCCTGACCGCTTTTCAATTTGATATTGATTCTTGTGTCATCCTTTACCTGTACAAAACGGGTTTTAATATTCTCTTCCTGGAGTGAGTCTGTGATATAGCTGCCGGTAAATCCGCCGGCAAACCCGATTGCTTCGCTGTCGACTCCCATCCTCTTCAGGACCCGGGAAACATTAATGCCTTTTCCTCCAGGAAATTTAGATTCGTTTTTTGTCCTGTTCAAACCGCCTAGCTCGACATTGTCGAGCTCGACAATATAATCAACAGAAGGATTAAGTGTCAATGTATAAATCATGCTGTCACAACCTTAATGTTTGTTTTACTGATATATTGTTCCCTGCTGTCTGCATCTAGTTCATTTGTAATGATAGAGGCTTCATGAAGCTCCGCAATCTTCGCGAAAGCGATTTCAGAAAACTTCGAACTATCTGATAGCACAAACGCTTCCCGGGACAGTGAAATAGCTGTCTGCTTAATCATCGCTTCCTCCTGGTCCGGTGTGGTATAGCCGAACTGAGGATGGATTCCATTAACACCCATAAAGCATTTATCAAATCTGTATTGGCCAAGGCTGGCTAAGGCTCCCCTGCCTATGATGGCGTTTGTTTGCGGCTTGGCATAGCCGCCAACCAGGAAGGTCTTAATCCCTCTTTCCATAAGGCTTGGAATATGCATAAGGCCATTTGTGACGACAACAATGTCTTTCAGAGGCAGAAAGGGGATCATCTCCTGGACGGTTGAACCTGCATCCAGATAGATGCAATCTCCTTCTTCTACGAGGCCTGCAGCATATCTGGCAATATCCTTTTTCTCATGACGGTTTATGGAGGATTTCTCAACCATGCTCGGCTCTTGAAGCTTCCCCTGCAGCCTGGCAGCACCCCCGTGAACCCTTTTTAAGAATTTATCATTTTCAAGCTGGGACAAATCCCGTCTGATAGTTGATTCAGAGGAGTCTGTCATTTCTACAAGTTCCTGTATTTTAACTGTATGCTTCTCTTTAAGCATCTGCAGGATGAGCTGATGTCTCTCCGGTGTCAGCAAGAATGTCACCTCCCGGCTGCTTATAATTGCAGCTTCATGCCTTTTGGCTTAACAGTTTAAGATTTGTTATGTAAGCCAATTGTAATGGAATCGATTTCAAAAATCAATCATTTTCGCTCACAAACATTCAAATAGATTCAAAATATGAGTGTTTATGATTGTTTCATTTCTATTCATATTATTTTGATAATAACTATTTTTTGTTAGCTCTCTAAAGTGAGGATATAATGAGAGAGCAAAAATATATAAATGTGTTGGAGAGTGTTTCAGTGAAAAATATTGGCGGTTTTTATCTAGAGCTGATTAAAGTAATCATTATTGCTGTTGCGGCGTTTGCCCTTTTTGGGTCTTTCCATGAAAAGATCCTTGAACTTGCGGTCCCGGCGGGTGAAGACATAACAAGCAAAGCGTTCGGGGTGCCATTTTATATTCAGTCTGCTGCTTTATTCATGCTTCTTTTCCTTCTATATAAGACAAAGCTGCAGAGGTTCAGCTGGTATAAAAAGTGGAAGAACAGCGGAGGGCTTTCGACAAATACAGCACGTATTCTGCTTTTTGCAGGGAGCGCCTTGCTCCTCCTTCCATATTTTTATTATTTTATCGCTTTATGATTGCTGTAGGAATTTAACTATGCTACAATCAAGGTACAACATATGGATAACACACCATGAACCAGCACTACATATTGTTATCCTTGTGAATGGATTTGTTTGTGGTCTCTTTTTCCTTTTTCGCTTCTGAAATTCGGGAAGCGATTTTTTTTGCAGAGAGTCTGTGAATTTTAGCGAATAATCGTTCAGGCTGCCGATTTTTGGCGCCTGCCTTCAATTGAATAAGAATCCGCAAGTGATGGTGCCCTTTAAGGGCTTAATAGGGAATCCGGTTCGATGCCGGAGCTGTCCCCGCAACTGTAAGTGTGTACGAAATAAGCATCCACTGTATATGAACGCTGACAAGGCGCCTATATGGGAAGGGCTTAAAGTAGGATGAAGCACGAGCCAGGAGACCTGCCATGCTTGTACGAGTTTCGGTTCTTCGGGGATTGGGAAGATGAAACGATGGTATAAGTCGTTTTCTGTTCCTTTATGCCGTCGTTTGATCCGCCCAACACATGGGCGGATTTTTTATTGTCAGGGAATTTATAAATTGTAAGACTTGTGGATATTTTCAATTCTTATCCACGTCCAGCAGCAGCGCCTCCCCCCGTGAGATCTCAAAGCAAACCTCCCAAATGTCCAAGAACCCCTTTCCGGGAGGTTCGCCTTGTGCTTGTCGGAGGTGATCAAGGCGCTTGCACTTTTGTTTTTGGCAAAATACTGATCAACCCAGGAGGTATAACTATGAACATTTCTTCGGCAAAACCGCTGCCATTGGCATCCATTGATTCAGATTTCCTGCATTTGGACTTTCAGCCGCTCTATAAAAGGGCGATTCAGCTTCAGGAGAATCACACTCCAGGCAATGCTGAGCTTCTGCACCAGCTGATTCTTGATTCCCTTTCTATGATCAGCGAGGCGGAGCCTGATTGGACATACGTGGCTGCCCGACTTTTTTTATCCAGCCTTTATAAGGAGGCTGCCGAGCACCGGCGCTTCACTGCCGCAGAACGGTATGGCCCCCTGTACGGGCTCATTACCGGCTTAACCGAGGCTGGCGTCTACTCTCCAGTCCTGCTGAAATCCTACACAAAAGAAGAAATTGATGAAATTGGATCTTATATCGATCCGGAAAAGGACAGGCTTTTTACATATATAGCAGTTAAGATGCTGGCTGACCGCTATTTGAGCCGGGATAAGAAAAAGAGGCTTTTTGAGCTGCCGCAGGAAAGATTCATTATTATCAGCATGGCACTGAACCGTTCAGAGCCCAAGGAACGCAGATTGTCCCTCATTAAGGAATCCTACTGGGCTTTGAGCAACCTTTATATGACAGCAGCAACCCCCACACTCTCCAATGCCGGGAAAAATTGGGGCCAGCTATCAAGCTGCTTTATTGATACTGTGGATGACAGTCTCCAGGGCATTTATGACAGCAATACAGATATCGCAAATCTTTCCAAGAACGGCGGCGGCATAGGGGTCTATCTAGGGAAAATAAGAAGCCGGGGCAGTGACATAAAAGGATTTAAAGGGGCTTCATCAGGAGTTCTTCCATGGATGAAGCAGCTCAATAACACAGCTGTCAGCGTCGATCAGCTCGGCCAGCGCAAAGGGGCAGTCAGCGTCTATCTCGACGTCTGGCATAAAGATATCTTTTCCTTCCTTGACAGCAAATTAAATAACGGTGATGAACGCTATCGCACCCATGATTTATTCACCGGGATCTGCCTGCCGGATCTATTCATGGAAACGGTGGAAGCCCGCGGGGACTGGCATCTGTTCGATCCCCATGAGGTCTGCAGTGTGATGGGCTTCTCCCTCGAAGATTTTTATGATGAAAAGCCTGGTGAAGGTTCATTCCGGATTAAGTATGAAGAATGCATCGCAAACCCGGGGCTGTCAAAGCAAAAAGTGCCGGCGATCGATATTATGAAAAGAATTATGATCAGCCAGCTGGAAACCGGCACACCTTTCATGTTTTATCGGGATGAAGTAAACAGGAAAAATCCCAACCGCCATTTGGGAATGATCTACTGCACCAATCTCTGCACGGAAATTGTGCAAAATCAAAGCGCAACAATTACTGAAAATCAGCGCGTGGAAGATGGCCGGATCATCATTGAAAAAATACCTGGCGACTTTGTCGTCTGCAATCTATCATCTATCAATCTCGCAAGAGCAGCAGCAGATCATGTACTGGAAAGATTGATCCCCATTCAGGTCAGGATGCTTGATAATGTGATTGATTTGAATACCATCCCTGTCCTGCAGGGAGTGGCGACGAACCGGAAATACAGGGCAATCGGGCTTGGGACCTTTGGCTGGCACCATCTGCTCGCCTTGAAAAAACTGCGCTGGGAAAACGAAGAAGCCGTCAGGCTGGCAGATGAACTGTATGAAAAAATCGCCTTCCTGGCGATTAAAGCAAGCATGAATCTGGCGATTGAAAAAGGATCCTACCCGGGGTTCAAAGGCTCTGACTGGCATTCCGGGGAATACTTCACATCACGGGGATACAGCAGTTTGGATTCGGCGCATGATTGGGATTCATTGATGCTGGACGTCAGGAAAAACGGAATGCGAAATGGATACCTGATGGCTGTAGCACCAAATGCATCAACTAGCATCATTGCCGGAAGCAGCCCGAGCATCGATCCGATATTCAGGAAATTCTACTCTGAGGAAAAGAAAGATTATAAGATTCCGGTAACGGCACCTGACCTGAATGAGCATACAACCTGGTATTACAAATCGGCTTACGTGATCGACCAGCATTGGAGCATTCTTCAAAACAGCAAAAGACAGAAACACATCGATCAGGCAATCTCTTTTAATTTATATGTACAGAACAATATTAAAGCAAAGGAACTTCTGGATTTGCATCTGTCTGCCTGGAAAAATGGACTAAAAACAACGTATTATGTCCGCTCTACTTCTTCTGACTTTGAAGACTGCGATTCCTGCTCAAGCTAACGAAAAGGAGTGATTTTATGACAATCCCTGTCAATAAAAGAGAAATCATGAACAAAACTGCACCAAACCGCTCTACTGGAATTATCAACGGAGAATGTTCCAATATCCTGAATTGGGATGATGTCAGATTTCAATGGGCATTTCCTAAATATAAGCGGATGCTCGCCAATTTCTGGACCCCTTTTGAAATTAATATGTCACAGGACATCAAACAGTTTCCTGATTTATCAGAAGAAGAAAAGGAAGCTTTCTTAAAGATTATCGGCCTCCTGGCCCTGCTTGACAGCATTCAGACTGATTATGCCGGCAAGGTCGCTGATTACCTGACAGATTCCAGTCTCTCTGCATTGATGATCATACTTGCCCAGCAGGAAGTGATCCATAACCATTCTTATTCTTATGTGCTCTCAAGCATTGTTAATAAAAAGCAGCAGGATGAGGTGTTTGAATTCTGGCGGACAGAGCCTGCCCTTATAAAGCGGAATGAATTCGTGGCTTCAGGGTACAGAAATTTTGCAGAGTCGCCAACTGTCGACAGCCTTCTAAAGTCAATCATATTCGACGTTGTTTTAGAGGGCCTGTTCTTCTATTCCGGCTTTGCCTTTTTCTATCATCTGGCACGAAACCAGAAAATGGTCGCTACCAGTACGATGATCAACTATATTAATAGAGATGAACAGCTGCATGTGGACCTATTCGTGAAAATTTTCCGTGAAATCCTTGATGAATATCCTGAACATAATACCAAAGAGCTGGCCGATTTCGCAGAATCAACTTTCAGGGAAGCTGCATATCTTGAAATTGAGTGGGCCCGTTCCATCATTGGGGATAAAATAAGCGGTATCCTGATCGGGGATGTGGAAGAATATATAAGATTTTATGCCAACGTCCGTTCCAAACAGCTGGGCTTTAACCGCCCTTTTGAGGGATCAAGGACGAATCCCCTCCGCTGGATCAAGGCCTATGAAGAAGTCGATCTCGGGAAATCGGACTTTTTTGAACAAAAGCCGAGGCAGTATGTAAAGGTGAATACGGTGGATAATGGGTTTGATGATCTATAAATGATTCAGTAAAGAGCACCCCTGTTTGTCTGCAGGGGTGCTCTTTACTGAAAATAATACAGAAATCCGGACGAAGACGCTATATGAAAATACAGAGCTGCAGAATTCGCATTAAACAATAAGCAGCCAGGCAGGATTATCGTTCATTCAAACTGCTTTTTGTATTCGGCAGGGGTATAACCTGTATATTTTTTAAAGCAGACACTAAAATATTGTGGATTGCTATAGCCGACCTTCTCACAAATCTCATATGTTTTCAGATTCCCCAGGCGCAATTCTTCCATTGCTTTATTCATTCTGAGTTCCAGCAGGTAATCACCAAAATTGAACCCTTTTTCAAGTTTGAATAAGTTGCTTAAATAGGGTGTGCTGACATGAATAATCTCAGCCACTTTCTTCAGGCTCAGGGTACTGTCATGAAAATGTTCTTTAATGTATATTATCGCCTGGTCAACATGGCTGAAATGATTTTTATCTTGTTTTCTATGCATAGCATCTGCCCACTGTGAAACCAGTGATTGAAGAATCTCCATCATTTCGGTTAGCGTTTCCATTTCCATAATTCTTTCATAAACGTCTGAAGAATTAAAACTTATGCTTTCTTCCTTTTTCCACTTTTCAGATTCAAAGAACAGCAAAGTGCTGAACTTTAGTGCAAGAACTTTTAAATGGGATAATGGCAGGGCCCTTCTCTCTAATATAGCCTTGTTTAATTTGCCGAGGATTTCACTGACCTTTTCAGGTATACCGAGTTTGATTTGACATTCTAATTCTGACTCTAACATTTGCAGAGAATCATCTGCTTCTTTCTCGCCTGAAGCGGTATCTTCAAAAGAAAAAACTTTCCCGTTTCCCATGATATGCCTTAAATCCATGGCGAGCCTTGATTCCATCAGTGATTTTCCGAGTTCAAACAGATTCTGATAGGTTCTCCCGAGCGTTATTGTTGCAGACTGTCCATCATGCTCATAAAGTGTATGCAGCATTAAATTGGCCAGCTTGCCTTTTCTTGAGTCATTCTCACCATCAAGTGACAAAAGGACTGCACACTCATTGGAATCTATATGCATGACAATAAATTGTCCCGCTGTAAAAAGGGAGGAAGCAGCCTCTTTGAGTCTTTTAATAATATTCTCATGGAGACCGGCTGTTGAATGAACGAGAACAGCAGTGAAGGCTGGCCCCTCTAATCCAACTCCCAGCTCAATCAATTCCTTCTCCACATCCACCTGGTGATGCCCCTCTCTCATCAGTTCCCGAAAGAACTTTTGCTGAAGATAGGGAAGAGACTCTGTTACTTTCATTTCTCTTCTGGCCTCCAGTTCCCAGTCTGCCGCTGCTTCCTTTGCTTTCAAGAGCAAATGCTCAGAATCTACCGGCTTTAACAAGTAATCAAACGCTTTCATTTTAAGGGCCTGCTGAGCATATTTAAACTCTTCATATCCTGTCAGAAAAATGATCCTGGTTTCCGGGCTGATTTCCCTGACTTTCTTCCCCATCTCCAACCCATCCATAAAGGGCATATTTATATCCGAGATGACAACTTGGGGCTGCTCCTTTTCAATCAATCCCAGGGCCGTCTCTCCATCTCCTGCTTCCCCTGCAACCACGAATCCATGCTCTCCCCATTGAATGGACTGGCAGATCCCTCTGCGGATAATACGGTCATCTTCAACAATAATCACCTTATACATTCTCGCTGAACTCCCCTTTTGTCTTGGGAATAATGATGCTCGCCACTGTTCCGCTTCCTGGTTCACTGGCTATACTTAACCCATACTCGTTTCCAAAATGGATTTTAATCCGTTCATTTACGCTTTTCAGCCCTATCCCGATAAAGCTCTTGGTTTCCTGAAACGAAGACTCCATTTCTTTAAGAATATCCTGAAGTTTTTCTTTTTCGATGCCATTGCCATTATCAGCAACCTCTAAGTAAATGAGCCCTTTATCCTGGTAACCTCTTATCATAATCTCCCCTTGCCCTCTTTTCTGCTTTACGCCATGATATATCGCATTTTCAATAAGCGGCTGCAAAGAGAGCTTAACAATATGATAGGAAAGGATTTCTTTTTCTACGTCGATCTTGTAGGAGAAGTCATCACCGTAGCGCATCTCCTGAATGAATAAATAGTGTTCGATATGCTCTAACTCATCTTTAATAGGAATAATTTCCTTTCCTTTGCTGATTCCAATACGGAAAAAGCTGGACAGTGCACTCACCATGCTGCTTGCATCCTTATTAAGCCCCATATCACATAACCCCTTAATTGAATACAGCGTGTTATAGAGGAAATGAGGATTAATTTGCGCATGCATAATGGCAAACTCCAGCTGCCGTTTCTCTTCCTGCTCAAGGCGGATCTGGTCCATCAGTGATTGAATTCGCAGGAGCAATTCTTTAAACCCGGTATGAAGAATTTTCATTTCCTCCGGGCCTGATGTTTCATGATAAAAATCAAGGCTTTTCTTATTTACGGTCCGCATTTGCTCCGCCAGTTTCTCAAAAGGCTTTGAGATGTACTTCCCTACCAGATAAGTAAGGAATATAGCACTGACTATCATTAATAAGATGAAGAAAACGGTAGAATGCTTTATATAATTCACCTTGTTCAATATTTCATCCTGCGGGACTACAGCTGCCAGCTTCCAGTTGTTCGGTTCGACAGTATCATAGATAACGATCATATCTTCCCCGGAATCACTTTTATAAAAAAACTGCCCGTCCTCTTCCTCGGTTTGCTGAAGGGAACGAAGAGTTTTATTATCCAGCTTGTATTCCGTTTTAACATTTTTGGATTCATATTTGCCGTTCGGGCTTATCAGTGTCAGATAGCCGTTATCACCAATGAGTGATTTGTTCAGCACCTGCTCAAAGAATTCATCTCGAAGATTAAATAATACGATTCCTTTTTCAGAATAGTATTCCTTTTCAATGAGCCTGAATACCGACATCACTTCATGATTGGTATCAAAAATTTGATCCTGATGTATATTCCTCCAGTAAAATCCCTCTTTGCTGCCTTTATAATGATTAAAATACTGATCATAGGAAACTGTTGGGTTAGCTGTGTAATCGCTATGATACAGCAAAAATTCTCCCTGATTGAGATCGATCAGGACGGATTCCAGTATGATATTATAGCGGGAATAAACAAGCTGCAATGTTTTATCTATTTCAACATAATACTTCGGTTTAATGTCAGACTGTTCCATTCCAATTAAGTTTAAAACCATTGGATCATTCGAAACAGCCACAATCTGCTGAAACACATCTGTGAGCATATAATCCAATGAATTCTTTGTCTGAAAAATAGTATCATTGACATTTTTATATGCATTTTCTTCAACCTGAGCGGTTGCAAGCAAGGAAGAAACCAGCCCGGAAACGGATATAAAAATAATAATGATCGGTAAATAGAGAGTATTGATTGTAGATTTGATAGAGAAAAGGAAGTATTTGCGAATTAAGTTTTTGATTTTCATAACCATCTTTTATGTTCCCCTTAGAAGAAAAAATAGAAGATTAGATCCCCTGCTTAAACAATATCTAATATTCTATGAACGGTAAATAAGTTTTTTCTTAATTCGAAATATTTATTCTTCTATTCTCGATGCTAGCTGCTCAGTCAGAAGGCCCTGAAAACAGAAACCTTTTCTTATAACGCAGGATTACAGCATAAGAAAAGGTTCTTTTCTTTATCATGTCATACACTTAAAGATGTCCGGAGCTTTCTTCTACGCCTTCAGCAAATCATGGTATGCCATGCTTCCCAAGATAAAGGCGCCCATCCCATGGAGGTCATTGACCGATGTAGGACGTTCTGTATAGTAGTCATAAACACCCGCTGATGTCCCGATCACAATGCCCTTCAAGTCAATTGCTTCCTCTTTTTCATCGACCATATGCTCCAGCAGCCCTTTATATGCTTTATCACAATTTTCGCGGTAAGTGTCATCAACATAGCCATGCTGAATCCCTTTTGCAATAAAATACAGGAATAAAGAGGAACATGAAGATTCCAGCCAGTTATCCTCAAGGTCACCTTTATCAATGATGTTATACCACAGGCCTGTTTTTTCATCCTGGAAATTGACAACCGCCGGGATGAAGCTTTGAAGAGAAGTGATCCAATCTTCCTGTCCCCGCTTCTTATCCCCAAGGATCTCCAGCAGGTCGATCAATGCTGTGCCATACCACCCGACAGAACGCCCCCAGAATTCTGGTGAAAGGCCTGTTTCAGGGTCTGCCCAGGGCTGTACTTTTTTCTCATCCCAGGCGTGGTAAAGCAGACCAGTTTTCTCGTCTGTCATATGCTTTCTCATCAGCTTTTCCTGGAGCAGGACATGCTGGATCAATTCTTCCTCATTGAAGTGCTCAGCATAAAGCAGCATGAAGGGCCCTCCCATAAAAAGACCATCCAGCCACATTTGATAAGGATATTTTTCCTTATGCCAGAATCCATTCTCTGATGTCCTGTTAATCGTCTCCAGCGCGCTTCTTAAACGTTTCGCTGCAATCATATACCTTTGATCTTTCGTATCTTCATACAGCGGGAATAAAAGAATGCCGGCCATTGTAGAGTCAAGCTGGTCCCTTTCAAAGCGGACATTCCCATATTCATCAATCAAGTTATCAAAATAGGCTTTTATATACTCAAAATACTCTTTTTTCCCTGTTGCTTGATAAACCCGGTACATGCCATACAGAAAAACACCCTGGTGATAGTGGAAATCACCAACCGGCGGAAGCTCTTCTGCACGAAATGCCTGCATAAGGGCCCTGCATGCCTTTTCTGCCATCACCAATGGTGTTTCAGTTGTAATCTTATCAATTGTTTTTCCCATTTTTTCTGTCTCCTTTTCCTGGAAATATTTGCAGTCCATTAAACAAAATGGGTGCCAATATGCTTAGACACCCGCTTTGTCCTGATTGTAAACCAGCATTTCATTTCAATAGAAAGAATGCCGGCAAGCATGAGTTACATTCTATTACTTATTAAAAGTGTCGTCATATTTCTTCTTGGAATCTTCAATTGCTTTTGCCCATTCATCCAGGAAATCTTTGGCAGACTTGTCGCCCGTCATCACTGCCTGGAATCCAGGATCTACCAGGTTATCAAGTATAGAACGGTAATCCGGCAAATAGAAAGGAGGCATATAAAGCTTTGTATCCTCATTATTGTAGACGTCAAATGCTACTTTGATATGCTGTGCATCCTGTACCCATTGGTCATCTAATACATCTGAATTGGTTGGGATTTGGCCAGTCTGTTCATTCCAGTAGCTTTGGGCTTCTTCAGAGTTGACAAACTCAATGAATTTCCACGCTTCGTCCTGATGTTCGGATGATTTAAACATGGCCAGATTAACTGCATTTCCGCCTTCAGCAACATATTGGCCATCATCTGTGGTTGGAAGCGGGATCAGCTGATATGTGCCGTCTTCAAGAGCTTTTTTATGTTCTCCATAAGAACCGGGGTTGTGATGGACCATCGCGACAACTCCAGTGTCAAAGCCTGCGATCATCTCTTTGTATCCGTTGGTAATATCGCTTTTTGGAGTAAATTTATCATAATATGAAACATATTTCTCAACGAAGTCTACGTGCTTTGGATCATTGATGTTGGTTGTTCCATCTTCGTTAAAGTAATCCAGGCCGCTGTAGGCAAACATGGCACGCTGAATGGTAAAGGATGCCCCAGCACCTCCGCGGATTGTAAATCCATAACGGCCGTTGTCTTTATCCGTCATCTTTTCAATGGTTGTAAAGAACTCATCCCATGTTTTAGGTTCGGCGGCGCCTGCTTCTTTAAACCAGTCTGAACGGATCCATAGAGCATCTAAGTTCTGCGCATAAGGTATGCCATAAAGTTTTCCGTCCTGTGTAATGGATTTATTGGCTTCTATTGCATTGCTGTTCAGCTTTTCGCTGATATCTGATGACTCAAAGTAAGAATCAAGCGGCGCCAGTGCTTCGCGGATTGAGAACTCCGGCAGCCAGGTTGTCTGGACAGAACCGATGTCCGGTGTATCATCGGCGGCTATCGCTGCATCATACTTGGATTTTGCTGATTTATTCGGTATCCCGACATATTCAACATCAATATCAGGATTCTTTTCCTCAAACCGCTTGATCACTTCTTCCCAATAAGGTGTACGCGCCGGTCCTGCGTTTTCATCCCAGAATTGGAGAGTTACAGGTCCATCGGGTTTTTTTTCAGAACCTTTGCCCTCTGATGAAGCCTCATCCCCGCCAGAGCAGCCTGTCAGGACTAACCCGGCAGCCATTGAAAGAGCAAGCACTGAAGTGCCCCATTTTTGCTTCAACATCATATTTCCTCCCTTTTAGAAACTATTATTTTTTTGTATTTATCAGCCTTTGACAGCCCCGCCCATGCCATTGACAAGGTGTTTCTGTGCGTAGGCAAATAATATCACTGCAGGAATTAAAGCGATTACACTTCCGGCTGCCAGAGCCCCGTAATTAACATTGAATTCGCCCAGCATCGTACTTAATCCGACCGGGAGCGTAAACTTCGAATTCTGATTGGTCAGCATCAGCGCAAGCAGGAATTCATTCCAAGTATAGATGAAAGTGAAAACGCCTGTTGCCACGATGCCTGGGAGCAATAGCGGAAAAACTACATGGCGCAGGGATTGCAATTTTGTACAGCCGTCAATCATAGCAGCCTCTTCCAGTTCCTTAGGTACATTTGCGATGAATCCGCTCATCAGGATGGTCGTAAATGGAATCTCTACTGCCGTATATGTGATGATCAAAGCGAGCGGATGGCTGATCAATCCCAGATTCTTAAAAATGACAAACAATGGGATAATCATCATGGCCCTTGGTATAAACTGCGTGGATAACAGCATCAGCAAGAACCCTTTTTTTCCTTTGAACTGGTATCTTGCCAGAGCATATCCAGATAAGGTTGAGCATATAAGGACAACAATGACAGTGCAGATGCCAACAATCAAGCTGTTCTTAAAAAAGGTCGCAAATCCGATATTGGTCCATGAATAGACAAAGTTTTCAACAGTCGGGTTGGCCGGGAAATACTGCAATGGCCTCTTTACTATATCTCCTTCCGGCTTTAATGCAGTGTTGATTGTCCAATAGATCGGAAAGATGGTAAAACTGAGCATCATGGCTAAAGGAAGATATAAGGTTAGGATTTTGTCTAATTTCTTATTTTTTGAAAACAATCAACTCACTCCTTTTCATAACGGGATAGCCTCAAATAAAGGATGGCAAAGATTAGAAGTATCCCAAATGAGACAACCGTTAATGCCGAACCATATCCAAAGTTGCTTCCGTGAACAGCCAAATCTGCAATATACATCGTCAATGTCGTTGTAGCATGTGCAGGACCGCCGCCCGTTAAATTGAACAGGAGATCAACGTTATTGAATTCCCATACTACCCTTAGCAAGGTTGTCAGCACTATCGTATTTTTCAGTTGAGGCAGAGTAACATAGATAAAAGATTTCCATCGGTTCGCTCCGTCCACCCTTGCTGCTTCATATAATTCGTCCGGTACACTCTGCAGAGAAGCTAAAAGTGTGATCGCGAAGAAAGGAATCCCCCTCCACAGCTCAGCAATCACTACAGCTCCGAAAGCGGTGGATGTGCTGGCTAAGAAAGCCTTTGGCTCGTCAATGATCCCCGCCTTCATAAGCATGTCATTGATTACACCCATATGTTCGTTGAACATCATTGACCACATTACCGATGCCAGTACCCCTGAAATTGCCCAAGGGATAAAAGCAACTGCCCTGGCGAAGCCTCTGAACTTGAAGGTCTGGTTTAGCAGGAGGGCAAGGATCATCCCAAAGATTAATTGCAGGCCGACCTCAGAAACAACCCATTTCACACTATTAATTAAGCTGGGGATAAATAATTCGTCCTGTGTAAAGATGTGTTTAAAATTATCAAGCCCCGCAAAGCCATTATAATATGGTGCTGAAATATCATAGTTTTGCAGACTATAATAGAACACAGTTGCAATCGGGTAAAACAAAAACCCCAGGATGATAAGAAAAGATGGCAGTATAAACAGATAGGGTATCAATTTCTCTTTTTTAATTTTCTTTTTTTCCACTGCCTTGTTGCTGTTGATTACTGATTCAGGAACCCCTGGCGAGTAACTCATCTAGTTTCCCCCTTTCTCTTGAGTTAATTGTAAATGAAAACGTTTTCTAAAATAATCAAAGATTTTAAGATGATTAGTTGAAATTTTAAGATATTTTAGTTAATTCAATTTTATTAGAAACCATTCAGCAGAAATTTATCCCAACAAAATGGCTGGGAAGTTCCAGCAAAAAACCTGCCCTTTCCTTAACAGGATCAGGCAGGTTATATTTAAAGGATCAATTAGCTGATGGCTTGCCCGCTGGAAAATAGGAGTCCTTTTATATTAATTGGCTTTTTTTCCTGCACTGACCGCCAGACACCTTCTCCAACCGCTATTGAATAAGCACCAGCCTGTGATCCTGCCTGGATCGGATAGTTCCTTGCAGGGTCAGGGCCAAGGAAAAGATCTTCCAGCAGAATGGGATCGCCGCCGCCGTGGCCCCCAGGGTTTTTAACAACCTCTATTGTTTCTTTCGCACCAAAGAGCGGAAAATAATCAATAGTTTGATCTGGATATTTAAAATGAATCCGAGAGGGCTCATGATATTCTGCCGTTTCTATCCTCCCCTTTGTCCCATTGATTGCCAATCGGTAACCCTCATAAGGAGAGGAAAAGTTGATAGAATAGCTCAGTAAGCTTCCTCCCTCATATCTAACTGAAGCCACATAGGTATCCTCAATGCTGATTTCTTCATCATAAATACAGGCATCCGGCCTGTAATTAGTATAAGGCACTTCCTCATATACTCCTGCAAGCAGATGGTCGTCTTTTACAGTGCTGGTTCCGCTGCGGGGGTTCCAGCGCCTGTAATAGGTACAACTGCTTTGATCAGCACATGTTCCGCAATAGCGGCTCGGTACTTTTCGCGGATTTAATTCTCCTTCTGGCCCGAAATAATTCAGGCTTCCATATGCAAATACCTCTTCCGGCTTTTGATCCAGCCACCAATTCACCAAATCAAAATGATGCGTTGATTTATGGATTGACAAGCCTCCGGAAAAATTCCTGTCACGATTCCATCTTCTGAAATAACTGGATCCATGGAATGTATCTATATACCAATTCAAATCCACAGAAGTAATCCGGCCAACCTTGCCTTCCAGTATCATTTCTTTAATCTTCCTGTGAAATGGACTGTATCGATAATTGAATGTGACAATCACTTTAGCTTCGCTTTCCGCTTCAGCTTTCATGACCTTATAGGCATCTGCCGCATTCGTCACCATCGGTTTTTCGGTTATGACATCAACCTGCTTCTGCAATGACCTTAAAATGTATTCAACATGTGTATCATCCCTGCCTGCGACAATCACATAATCAGGCTTTGTCTGGTCAATCATTTCTTCAAATTCCTCCGGATTATACGTCGGAACATGTTCAAGCATCGGAAATTTCTCTTTGCATACCTTAAACCGATAAGGATCGGAATCCAATATAGCTGCAATCCCGGTTTCTTTGGAAAATTCATTCATCATGGGCCGCATAAACATTTCCAACGCCCGATTGCTGACACCGCAAATAGCATATTTTTTCATTCATTATCCCCCATCCACTTATTGTTAGCGCTGCCATTCTACTGGTACCGATAGTGTAAATCAATCTCTGCTGCCTCTCAATGAATTAATTGGCGGCTGCAGGATTCCCTTAAAATTTTACTCATTCATCTTAAAATCTTTAATTATTAATGGAAGCGCATTCACTTACTATAAATGTAAAGATACATTCATAAAATGATAAGGAGGAACATATTTGAATAGACATTCTATTGTTTTTGATGGTACGGCACCCATAAAGCTCTCCCCTGCACGATCATGGCGGACCTACCTGGGCGGAAAACTGATTGATGAAATTCATGGGAAAGAAGATTCAGAGGATAGCCATTTCCCGGAAGAATGGATAATATCAATTGTTTCAAGCCGAACAGAAGGACGGGAAGCGGACGGGTTAAATAAACTGGATCTTCCTGGCATAGATATTACTCTAAAAGAAATGGTAGATGAGCACCCCATCGACTTTTTAGGCAAACAGCATGTTGAGAAACTTGGAAAGCAGACTGGTGTACTAGTAAAGTTAATCGATTCGGCTGAGCGCTTAATCATACAGGCCCATCCTGACAAGGAAAAGGCCCGGCAATTATTCAATTCCGCTTATGGCAAGACGGAATGCTGGCATTTTATTGGAGGCAGGGAAGTCAACGGGGAGCCTCCTTATGTGTACTTAGGCTTCAAACCCGGTGTCACAAAGGAACAATGGAAAAAGTTATTTAATGAACAAGATATTGAAGGCATGCTGGATTGCATGCACAAGTACTATGTCCGCCCTGGAGATACCTTCTTGATTGAAGCCGGTATACCCCATGCCATTGGAGCGGGCTGCCTGCTGGTTGAAATCCAGGAACCCACTGATTATACAATCCGCCTGGAAAAGTCCTCCCCTTCCGGTTTGAAGCTTGAAGACTACTTGCTTCACCAGGGACTGGGATTCGAAAAAATGTTTGATATATTCCGGTACGAAGCTTATACGAGCGAAGAAACCTTGGAAAAGTGGAAAGTAGCTCCTGCTGAATTATTGCAAACCGGCGGATTTAAAGAAACCGAATTAATTGGCTATCAGCAAACACCATGTTTCCGAATGACTCTTATTGAAGTGGATAAAGAGGTTACAATCGAGGGAGACGGCGTATTTTCCGGATTATATATTCTGTCAGGGAATGCAGTCATTAAAGCGGGCGGGATGGAGCAATATGTTAAAAAAGGCGATCAGCTTTTTATTCCTGCAAAAGCAGTCACCCTTTCAGTTGAAACTACCGGGAAAAGTTCCTTAAAAGCTTTGAGATTATTTGGTCCGGCTTTAGTATGAATGGTGTAAAGAAAAACAGCACGGCCGAAGCCGTGCTGTCCCTCATTCTAGAGCAGCAAATAGACTAAAGGGGCAGCAATGAGCAGCGTTAAGATCACCCTTTCAATCCATATGACGATCAGCACGGGAATTGAAAGAGGAATTTCTGTCGATACAATACAAGGCACAAGCGCCGAGAAAAAGATGATGCTTGATACAGAGACAACAGCAATGACAATCTTCAGTTCCAGTGCTGCTTCAGTCACCAGCAGGGCAGGAAGAAACATTTCTGCTATGCCAAGTGCGCTTGCCTTGGCAGCAAGCATCGGCTCCGGCAGCTGCAGGACTGATGTAAATGGATAAAAGATATAGCCAATCCAGTCAAAAACCGGAGTGAATTCAGCTAAAACCAGGCCAAGCAGTCCGATCGACAGGATGGATGGCAGGATGGCCATGGCCATTAGCAGCCCATCTTTCAAGTTGACCCAGACATTCTCCAGCAGGCGGGGTGATTGTTCCGCTGTCTTCCTGGCCTCCGCCCATGCTGCAGCGAAAAGGTTCCCTTGTATATTTTTTTCAGGCTGCGGATCTGATCCTTCATAATAATCCTCTTTGATTTTCGATAGCGGCCAGATTCTGACCGTTATCGCTGTCACCAGGAAGGTTACGAAAAAGGTAAGCCAAAAGTACAGATTCCACATTTCCATCAATCCGAGCGTTTTTGCCACAATGACCATAAACGTGGCAGAAACGGTTGAAAAGCCGGTTGCGATGATGCTTGCTTCCTTGCCGTTATACTTGCCTTCTTTATAGATGCGGTTGGTTATTAAAAGGCCGACCGAATAGCTGCCCACAAAAGAAGCGACAGCATCAATGGCAGAACGCCCGGGCGTTTTCCAAATGGGGCGCATGATCGGCCTTGCAAGGACACCGATAAATTCCAAAAGGCCATAGCCTACCAGCAAAGAAAGGAAGACAGCCCCTATCGGGACCAGCAGGCCGACGGGGACGACAAGCTTGTTGAATAAAAATGGCCCCATATCCGGGTCAAACAGCCAGGCTGGGCCCTCATTCAGGAGAATCATAATGCCTGTCAGCAGGCCAACCACTTTAAACAAGGAAAAAATAATATCTGTCAGGGATTTCTTCCATTTCCCTGTCCAAAAAGGATATATAGCTCCTGCTGCTAAAATGATCAAAGTATAAAAAGGGATGGCAGGTTCCGCTGCCGTTTGGATATAGGTCACAAAATGATCAAGCAGTATGGATTTCTTTTCGCCGATAGTGATGGGGACAAAGAAAATGAACGCGCCAATGAAACTGTAAACGAAGAATTTCCACATATACGGCGTTCTGGTGCTTATGTCTGTACCGGGCTGTTTTGGCAGATTGGTTTCCATATCAATCGCTCCCTTAACAGTGAGTGTTCATTCCTTATTTCCGCAAGGTGCAGCCAGTCATAAATTGCAGCCAGGCATAGACACCCGCTTTTACCGTTTCTGACACGTTGGAATCCTTTGTCGGGTCAAGACAGACAAAGTCAATATGCTGCACAAACGGACACTTGCCAACTTCAAGCAGGACATCAAACAGTTCGGAAGGCATCATACCGCCCGGTGTCGAGGCAGGCACGCCCGGGGCTGCTGAGATGTCCAGTACATCCATATCCACTGTCACATAAATACGGTCTGTCGCGGCTGCCAAATCATGCAATGACTCCTGCACAGTTTGGATAAGCCCCCGCTTCCTGGCATTTTTCATGGTGACCATCCGGATCTTGTGTTCTTTTGCATATTCAACCAGCGGCCTTGCATTGAAATAGCCATGAAGTCCGATATTGACTATATCTTCCCCCTTCACAGCACCGCCATCGATTAGCTGGCGGATCGGTGTGCCATTCGCAGGCCCGAGCTCCTTTGGGTCCCTTACATCCAGATGGGTATCCAGCTGAAGGATCCCTATTCTTTCGTCAGGAAAAGCTTCCTTAATTCCGCGAACAGAGCAGGCTGTGACTGAGTGGTCCCCGCCGATCAGGCAGCTGACAGATCCAGGGAAGCCTTTTGCCAGTGAACAGGCTGTCTCCTGGATGCGGCTGTGCGAAAGCGGGATATCAGTTGTATGCATAAGAACATCTCCTGCATCGGCGGCAGTATAAGGGGTCAAATCGATATCTTCATCAAGATTATAGGTGGCGTACCCCTTCCACATTTTCCTGAATTCCTCCGGGTATAAAGATGCCCCTGAAACACTGATGGATGATCTTGATAAAGGTGCTCCATAAATGATGACATCGGGTTCTCCCTCTACCCGCTCCAGCGGAGAGACCCATTGATGGACGAATTCAGGTAAGCTGCCCTCAGCTATATTCCAGGACCAGCCGGGTTTTGTCAGCCAGCGTGCCTCCATCTTACCCCACCACCTTTATGCCGTTTTTCCAGACAGAATGGACATGATTGACCCCGAACAAATATTGCAGCTCCCGGTAGTCCTTCACATTCCACATGACAATATCTGCCTGCTTGCCTGCTTCCAATGATCCTATTCGGTCTTCTCTCCTGATGGCGCATGCTGCATTATAGGTTGCAGCTGTCAATGCCTCTGCCGGCGTCATCCTCATGGAGATGCAGGCGAGATTCATGACGAGGGGCATGGAGGTCGTAGGCGATGAACCAGGATTGCAGTCTGTTGAGATTGCTACAGGCACCCCTCTGTCAATCATCATCCGCCCCTTGGCAGCTTCCTCCCGCAAATAAAGAGCCGTTGCAGGCAGCAGGCAGGCAATTGTACCCGCCTTTGCCATCGCCTCAATGCCAGCTTCCGAAGCCTTCAGCAGATGTTCTGCCGAAACAGCTCCCACCTTGGCAGCCAGCTCTGCGCCACCATAAGACTCAATCTCGTCTGCGTGTATCTTAGGGAGCAGCCCGAACCTTTTCCCGGCCTCAAGAATCCGCTCTGCCTGTTCAGGAGTGTAGACGCCCAGCTCGCAGAATACATCATTGAACTCTGCGAGCTTTTCAGCAGACACAGCCGGCAGCATTACATCAATAATATAGTCAACAAATTCATCTTCCCTTCCTTTGTATTCCTGCGGCACTGCATGTGCACCCATGAAGGTTGGGACAATATCAACATGATGCTGTTCATTCAATTTTTTCATCGCACGCAGCTGCTTCAGCTCGGTTTCGAGCTCCATTCCATAGCCGCTTTTTCCTTCTATAGTTGTAACCCCGTGAGCAAGGAAGGAATCAAGCCGGACAGCTGTCTGCTCCATCAGCTCCTCCTCCGATGCCTCCCTTGTCATTCTTGCCGTCGCATGGATTCCGCCGCCGCTGTTCATAATATCCATATAGCTGGCACCTTCAAGGCGCATTTCAAATTCACGTTCGCGGCTGCCCCCGTATGCTGCATGAGTATGGGGATCTACCAGCCCGGGAGTTACCAGCCGGCCGGAAGCATCAATGACCTTTGCATCCTTCAGGCTTGCACCATATTTTTTTTCAACTTCCCCTGCATCCGCAGCAGCAATGATTTTCCCGTCTTTAATCAGCAGGCTTCCGTTTTCAATCAGACCCAGCTCTGACATATCAGTCTTGGAGCGCGGCCCTATCGCATCTGAAGCGAGAGTGGCAAGCTGAGAGGCATTTTTAATCCATAATATCCTGCTGCTCATGCGTGGTCACTTCCTTTGCCTAGCATGGGCATAATAATTCCTTTTTCTGCCGCAGTCTTTTTTGCCAATTCATAACCTGCATCTGCATGGCGGACCACCCCCATGCCGGGATCAGTGGTGAGCACTCTTTCAAGGCGGATTTCAGCTTCCTTCGTGCCATCTGCAACTATGACTACACCCGAATGCTGTGAATAGCCCATCCCGACTCCTCCGCCATGGTGAAGGGAGACCCAAGTAGCACCGCCAACTGCATTGATAAGCGCATTGAGGATCGGCCAATCGGAAACAGCATCAGACCCGTCAAGCATTGATTCGGTTTCACGGTTAGGAGAAGCGACTGAGCCGGAATCCAAATGGTCTCTGCCGATTACTACCGGAGCACTCAATTCCCCGCTCGCGACCATATCATTCAGTATCTTTCCGAATCTGGCTCTTTCTCCGTAGCCAAGCCAGCATATGCGGGATGGGAGCCCCTGGAACTGGATCTTTTCCTGTGCCATCCTGATCCAATTGCATAAATGCTCATTATCGCTGAACTCCCTGAGGATAGCCCGGTCAGTTTTATAAATATCCTCAGGATCGCCTGAAAGGGCTGCCCACCTGAAAGGCCCTTTTCCTTCACAAAACTGCGGCCGGATATAGGCAGGCACGAATCCAGGGAAAGCAAAGGCGTTTTCCACCCCCTCATCTTTTGCCACCTGGCGGATATTATTGCCATAATCAAAGGTGATTGTACCCTTATCCATCATTTGAAGCATTGCCCTTACATGATCTGCCATGGACGATTTAGATCTTTTGACATATTCTCCTGGACTCGCCGCCCTTAAAGCCTCTGCCTCTCCAAGAGTCATTCCGGCAGGGATATAGCCATTCAGCGGGTCATGGGCAGAGGTTTGATCTGTCAGGACATCAGGCATGAAATTCCTTTGCAGCATTTCCGGGAGGATTTCAGCAGCATTTCCTAAAAGACCGATGGACAGTGCTTTTCCTTTTTGCTTTGCCTGCACAGCCAGGGAAATGGCCTCCTCCAATGAATCCGTTTTCATATCGGTGTATCCTGTTTCAATCCGCCGGTCAATTCTTGTCTCATCCACTTCAATACCGATGCAGACACCGCCATTCATCGTTACAGCGAGCGGCTGTGCCCCTCCCATGCCTCCAAGGCCTGCTGTTACAGTAATAGTGCCTTTAAGGGAACCTCCAAAATGCTGATTTGACAGCTCGGCAAAAGTTTCATATGTCCCCTGTACAATTCCCTGGGAGCCAATGTAGATCCAGCTTCCGGCGGTCATCTGCCCGTACATCATAAGCCCCTTGCGGTCAAGCTCATGGAAAGTTTCCCAATTGGCATATGCCGGCACAAGGTTTGAATTCGCAATCAATACGCGCGGAGCATCACTATGTGATTTAAATATGGCGACAGGCTTGCCTGACTGGACAAGAAGTGTTTCGTCATTTTCCAGCTTCTTTAGCGACTCCACTATAGCATCAAAGCATTCCCAGTTTCTGGCCGCTTTTCCGATTCCCCCGTAGACGACCAGCTTGTCAGGCATTTCTGCTACTTCCGGATCCAAATTATTCATCAGCATCCTCAAGGCAGCTTCCTGCTGCCAGCCTTTTGTATTCAATTGATTTCCCCGGTATCTTTTCACTCTCTGAGCAGCTGTTTCCAACATAATCCCCTCCTGTTATGGTTTCTTTCATTTTACTTCTGGACAGGAGGAGATAAATTTATAATCTGATGATTTTTTTATAAATGATTGCTGTTTAAGATTCCTAATTTGAAGACTCTTATAAAATATTTCTAAAAATTCAATTATATTTACTTTTCCGCCTATACGAAGCGGGTGTTGAAGATGCAATAGATTTAAACTTGGAAGAAAAATATGAGAGATGTGAATAGCCGCACATACCCGCAATCCTTTCAATCGGCAGATCAGTTTCCAGCAGAAGCCGCTTTGCCTCCCGGATTCTGATTTGATGGAGCCTATCACGGAAGGTCAGCCCTTTCTCGGCAGCAAAACGCCGGCTTAAAGTACTTTTATGTATTCCCAGCGATTCGGCACAATCTGATAAATTCCAGCCCTCGTTCCAGTAGTTTGACTCTATCAGTTCCTCAGCTATTTCAGAAGCCGACACAGGATCAATAGTTTTACGGCTGTATTCCACAAAAAGCAGGGCCGTAAATTGCTCCAGCTCATTGACAATCTCATGGATTGTCGGCAAATGGACAATCTTCTGAAAAACACGGTGATAATTCCCTTCCAATTTTTCAGACTGCAGCTTGTAGGTTTTCATATATCTTCTCACCTGGGCAAGCACACTTGTCAGCCGGACCCTGACCAGTTCCGGATCTGGATATGGGGATCCAAGGGCAAGGAACTCCCTTTCACACCACGACCGAATGGCTTTTACGTCTCTTTTTTCAAGCATTTCAATCCATTCCCTCTGCTCGACCGGTGTCAGGAGGGGATCCATTTCCTTTGTTAATGAAGGATGATTTTCTGAAATGATAATGTCATAGCCTTCAAAAAAAATCAGTTTGGTCAGCATCCGTATATGCTGGTAGGTTTCCTTCAGTGATTGCGGTTTCCTGGTTTGATATACGATAACAGCAAGCGGGGCGGCATAGCTTTTTTTCCAATCTGCCATGAATGAGTGGTACTCATCCAATGCCTCTCCTCCATTGGGCAGAGTGCGGACAAACAGGACGAACTCCGACAAGGCGAACACTTTGCCGGCTTTAGCCGAAGTGCGGCTGCGCAATAACCTGTACAATGCCTCAAGTGCTGAGCTGTCAGGCGTCAGATAAGCAGCCACGGTCAGTCCGCTTTCCTCCTCCCCGTTTGAGACAAACAAATCCGGATAGCCGGATTCCTGTAATGGCTCTTGTCCGGCCTGCCCCTGCTCCGGCCTATTCCTCAGCTCATACCTGATCTGCTGGACAGCCCTGATCAGTTCTGAAGAAGAAAAGGGCCTGAAAAGCACATCCTCTCCCCTGTATTTAAGTGCGCGATATGCTGTTTGAAATATCCTTTCAGATGATATCCCCAGCCAGCATAATCTTTTATTCTTCAATTCTTCCCTCTCTTCTTCGGTGAATTGGTCCCAGCTGTCCATATTAATGATGGCCAGTCCTGATGAACCGTGTTCAATGGCAGCCAAAAAATCACGAATATTGTCCCAAACCCTGAGATCTATCCCGCTTAAATGGGATTCAAGCACCCAGCGTATCCCCTGAGCCTCCAGATCATCTTTAGGAACTAAATGGATGAGCATTGCAGCACTCCTTTCTCTGCCTTTCTATAACATCGGCTTAGAATTATTGACATACTTGCCTGCAATCCTGCTCCATCTTCATTTTCCCCATAGAGCATCAGATTTGCGATATAATATATATATCATGAAAATATACGACACAGTAAAAGAAGGCAAAAAAATGAAAGCTTATTTATTTAATTTTGCAGGCGGGAGGATTGTTAAAACCGGGATTGCGGTTTTTCTAACAGCCTTCATCTGCCATTTGCTGGATTGGCCTGCAATGTTCGCTGTTATAACAGCCATTGTAACAATAGAGCCAACAGCTGCCGATTCGATAAGGAAGGCATTCATCCGCCTCCCCGCTTCTGCCATTGGAGCAGGTTTTGCCGTTTTTTTTGCATTCCTCTTCGGAGACAGTCCGTTTTCGTATGCATTCGTTTCCCTTGCAACAATCATTGCCTGCCATAAACTGAGGCTCCATGAGGGCACCGTTGTCGCTGTGCTCACCGGAGCTGCAATGATATCAACTGTGCACGACCATTACGCAGCTTCTTTTTTCATACGTCTGGGTACAACCTGCACAGGCCTGATCGTCTCTACTTTGGTCAATATCTTCATCATGCCTCCGCAGTATTCTAAGACTATTACATTGGGAATAGACTCAGCATTTGAAAAGGCTTCCTCTATTTTAATGAAGGCATTCACCCATATATCAGGTTCCCCCCGTGATAAAGCAGGAGTTCTCGAGGATTTCCGGAACCTGTCAAGGGATACGGAGAAAATTGAAAAATTATGCCTGTATCAGAAGGATGAGTGGAGGTTTCACCGTTTTACCCGCAAAGAAATACGGTGCTACAGACTTGAATACAAGAAATTAATTATTCTCCGGCAATTGATTTATCATATTGGCAACCTTGTTTATCTGCCTAAATCCCGCTTCAGCCTTGATCTGAAAACAAAAGCAGCGGCCATGCCGGTCCTGGAAACCGTCTCATTCATATTCAAGTATAAAGGCTTTATGCCAGATGAGGATTATCAGGACCAGGTCAATGCGCTCACACAATGGTTCAATGAACAGAAAGAAACATTTGCCCTGGCTGATCTGCATCCACATCAGCATCATCATATTTCACCTGCTGCTGCGGTTTTATATGAGATTCTTTCATTGCATGACCTTGCCGAAGAGCTGATCCATATCAGGTCACTTGAGGACCGCAGCAAAGAGCTGCTTCAACTGGAAAATGGCAATCAGTGAAGGCTGATAATTTTTTTAAAAAAAATATCAAAAAATAGTGTACAAACATAATTATTATGATATAATAAATTCAGTTGCTAGTAAGCGGTTGTGGCGGAATGGCAGACGCGCTAGATTCAGGTTCTAGTGGGGGCAACCCCGTGGAGGTTCAAGTCCTCTCAGCCGCATATAAGAAACATTAGAAAAAGCGATTTGCTCATGCAAATCGCTTTTTTCTATTTTGAATAAAATAATGGCCAGCCCGCAGGCTGGCCTTATTTTTCTGTTACAGAAGTTAAACGCATATTATCCATATTGCCGGACTGCATAAAGGTCGCTAGATAATCGTAAATCTCTGCCCCGAGGATTTTGTATCCCCACTCGGTAAGGTGGATACCATCGGCAGAAATTAAATCTGCCAGGTCCCCTGCCTGTTTTAACGCTGATCTTACATCTATTTTCAATACATTCAGTTCGTCGGCAATTTTATTGAGGCTTTGATTGTATTTCCCGTGCCAGTGCTCTATCCCGCCGACTCTGCAAATCCAGCCGCTGATCTGCGAACTGAACTTATTTGAGATATTCTCATAATAGCGGACAGGATCAAGAGGGGGCAGAGTCAGGAGAATGGGTGTGATCCCGCTGTCCCTTACTTTCTCTATCATACATCTGAGATTGTCTGCATACTTCTCCAGCGGAACTGAAGCAATATGTTCGCTGCCTGGATTTTGCGCGACCTCTTCCCATGAAAAATTACAGTCATTGCCACCGATGCTGATGATGGCAAAATCAGGTTTCTCATCAGTGACATCCCGTTCAAGCCTTGACAGCAGAAGATTCGAATTATCATTAAATACACCTTTGTTCAACACTTCAATATGCGGTCCCGCTTCATGTGCACCATTATTTTTGAATAGCTCCTGGAGGACAGCTGGATAATTCTTTTTTAAGATTCTCAGCCGCCCTTTTAGGTACGACACGCCGCGGGTTAGACTATCACCAAAGCAAACTATTTTCATGATGGACACCCTTTGCATTTCAAACTTTATTTTAGAATAGCATATTACCTCTTTAAAAACGAGCACAGTGTTCCTGCATTCCAATAAAAAGGCTTCAGCCCGGGGGCTGAAGCCTTTAAACCTTATTGGCGGTAATTCTCCTGGTCCTCTATCCTTCCTTCATCATTGTGGATAATGGCCATTGTACCTGCTTCCTTCGCCATTTCCTTAGCCTTGTCCACAGCTTCGGACTTGGAGCCTGTTGTTAATTCCGGCTCATCTTTGCCTTCCTTTTTTACAGCCCAGCCTTCCTCATCATTTGGCACAACGTGGAAATTTGCTTCATCTGTCCCTGCGCGGTCCTGGAAATACTGGTTGCGGTCATCGCTATTTTTATTGTCTGCCATATGATCAGCCTCTTTCTTTTAAATTTTTTATACTACACTATTACCCTTTCATTATTTAAAAAAACACAGCCCGCATCATTCCGCCAAAAGAAAAACAGCCAATCAACCGACTGGCTATTTCTTTTCTACACGGACCAATCCGTCCCTCATATTGTCTTTCTCAAAATAACAGACTACTGTGTCCTCTTTTTTTATGATGATGTTCTGGTCCAGGTCATCCAGTGTAAAAGAAATGCCCAGTCCATCAGCAGATTTCCCATAGTATGTCCCTTCTTCGACCTTGGTAATTCTATATTCAAAAGAAACATAGTCTTTTTTCTCTTCTACGTTGGCATTTGTCTTTTTTGCATCGAAATCGAATGAGGAAATCAATACAAATAAAACAGCAGACAGCATTGATAAAAGAATTAATCTTTTAGCCATATGTATCCCCCCATGGACATAATTTTTGCATCAGAAATTTTCAAATTGACGCATTCTGCTTTTCTTTTCCCCAAATTCCTTCTGCCAAAACCATGAATAAGACTTTTGAAGCTATTATCATACTGCTGTTCGTGCCTTGACCAAAGTGCCAAAAGACATGGTAATGCCTATTTAAAGAGCAAAAAAAAGCTGGTGCCTGCTATTGCAGTGCTCCAGCTTTTCTGTTTTTCCCTCTATCCTCTTTTTTTAGAAAAATAAGATACATGATCATTGATATCAATACTGATACTGCAGCTGTTGAATAGATGCTGCCATAGCCGAACCAGTGGCTGATCTGTCCGAATGCCATTGCCCCAATCCCTACGCCTAGATCAAAGAAAGAAAAGAATGTTGCGTTGGCCATTCCCCTTCTGTTCTTTGGCGCCTGTTCAATTGACCATGCCTGCAGGGCAGGCTGCACACTTCCAAATCCGAGCCCATAGAGCACAGCAGCGAGATATAAGATGCCGGTGCCGGGCAGCCATGAAAGCAGGACCATGGCGATTAATATCAGAAAGGCGCCTGGTACAAATATAGCTTTATGTCCCTTTAAATCATAAAGCTTCCCGGCAAAGGTCCTTGTCAGCATGATGGATAGAGCATAAATCAGGAAATACCACTGAATTCCGCCGATTCCCTTCTGAGCTGTATAGAGCGGGAGGAAGGAAGCAATCCCCCCAAATGTGACTGTGATAAAAAACAGCAGAACTGAGGGTTTCAGGGCGCTTTTCTCATAAAAATCCCACTTAACCGCAGCAGGAGCGGATGGGCTTTCTTCCACTTTTTTATAGCGGATGCGGGATGAAAGCAAAAGAGCGGCCCCGCCCAGTGCAGCGCATATTAAAAACAGCTGTTTGAAGGTCAGTACTCCTGCGAGGGTCAGCCCCAGCGATGGGCCGAGAGCAAGGGCGATATTGCCTGAAAGGCCATAATAACCCATCCCTTCACCCCTTCTTTTAGGCGGTATCAGGTCGCTTGCAATGGTTCCGGAAGCAGTGGTGGAAAACCCCCAGCCCACTCCCTGTATAACCCTTAGTAAAAATAAAAATATGATTCCCGGTACAAATCCGAATGCACCAACTGCAAGCATAAAAATAAATAGGCCAAGCAGGTACACCCAGCGCCTGCCCTTTGTTTCGAGAGCATGCCCGGCATACGGCCTTAGAAGCAGGGCAGAAAACGTGAATATGCCGACCACAAATCCAATCAGCTGATCGTTGCCCCCTAGCTCTTCAACAAATAGGGGAATTGTTGGCAATGTCATCTGAAAGCCTAAAAACACAAAAAAGTTCGCGATGCATATTAAGACAAAATCCCTCGTCCAAATTTTGTCCTTGCCTGCATCCTGCTGGAGACCCATTCTGCTGCGATCTTCATCCATATATCTGGTTCTCCTCTCTATGTAAAAATCACCCTTTATTTTACAGCAATATCATATAACTATCTAATAAACGGCTTCACATTGCTTATGCTTTGTACAGCAGCAGTAAAGTATAACATAAAAAGCCGAAAATTATGTTTGCCGGCAATAGGAAAGGGGTATATAAAGCGGAACGGTTTCCTGAACCGTAATCGTACATAATTTCATTCAGTTAAGTTATTTCCCCTGCCTGTCAGAATTAAAACTGTTTTTATGAGGAGCTGCCAGGCTCCTTTCCAAAGGAGATAGTGAGAATGTCGATTTTAATAGTTGATGACAACCAGGTAAATTTGTTTGTCGTTGAAAAGATCCTGAGAAATGCGGGATATGAGGATTACCGGTCTTTCACGTCAGCTAAAGACCTGTTCAAGTATTTGGATTCTGCTGAATCTGCTTTTCCTCAAAGCAAGGCCGATGTTATTCTTATGGATATTATGATGCCCGAAATGGACGGGATAGAAGCATGCCGGCGCCTCCAGGAAAATCCATTGTATCGGGATATTCCAGTCATATTTGTCACTGCTTTAGAAGATTCCCAAAAGGTCGCAGAAGCACTGGATGTGGGCGGCATTGACTACATAACAAAGCCTATAAACAAAGTGGAGCTTACAGCCAGATTAAGGGTTGCCTTAAGGCTAAAGGAAGAAAAAGACTGGCATAAAGAGCACGAAAAGAAAATAAAAGATGAATTGGACCTTGCCCAGCAGGTCCAGCATAATCTTTTAAGCGAAATGGTCCAGGAGGATCACATACATATTAACGCTTCCTACATTCCGGCTTTTAAATTGGCTGGAGACATGTATTACTGGCATAAAATCGACGAGAACAGATATGCAGCCATCGTTTTGGATATGATGGGTCATGGGATTTCAGCCTCCCTTGTCTGCATGTTTATTTCTTCTGTCCTGAGGGATGTCATCAGGAATTTCAGTGATCCGGAAAGAGTCATCAAGGAGCTGAATAAATGGATGGTGATGCTTGAGAAAAAGAAGAGCGGCCTCCATTACTATTTTACAGCTGTATATCTGGTAATTGATACGAAGAAAAAAACAGTGGAATTTGTTAACGCCGGGCATCCGCCATGCTTTGCCCTTGTGGATGGGCGGGAGACGGTCCCTATGAAAAAAGGCAGCTGTGCCATCGGCTTCTGGGATAACATAAAAGTCGAAAAATCTGTTATTGAATACGAAAAGAGCATTCAAATCCTGTTATACACGGACGGGGTCATGGAAGCCATTGAACGGAAGTTTGAGGATGGCATTCCCCTGCTTGCAGAGGCTGCAGGCAAGGAATGGGACAATGAAACAGTTGATGCTCCCATCAACCTGGTCATTCCCAAAGAACTCCAAGCATGCCAGCCGGATGATATGTGTGTCGTCATGATCAAAGCTAAGGCAGAAAGCGAGCAGGTGCTGAAGTATCCGGCTGTTGAAGCCGCAGAGAAGTATTCTGCTGCAGGACTTGCTTAGATACAGCTGTCACCAAAATTACTTTCAACAAATTTACTCAGTATGCGGCCAAATTCCCTGGCCTGCTAAAAGCTATGAATAAACAGGAAGGGCGGAACCAGCATCGGTTCCGCCCTTCTTATTATGACTTTCAGGCCCTGGTGATCAGGGCAATTACCTTACTTTTTCGTATATAATCTTTCTTTGCCATCAAACTCCTCATAATTCTCCTTTGAACGTCCGATTCTCAGGGTTTCTTTATTACCAAGCCCCAGGAACCCGCCATCAGAAAGGCTCTCATGAAACAGATCAAGTACATCCTGCTGCAGGTGAGGCGTAAAATAAATCATTACGTTTCTGCAGATGATCACGTGGAACTCGTTGAAGGAGCCGTCAGTCACGAGATTATGCTGGGCAAAGATTACATTTTTCACCAGATCACGATGAAAATAGGCATTGAATTCGTCAGTTGAATAATATTCCGAGAAAGCTCTTTTTCCTCCCGCCTGAATGTAATTCCTGGTGTAAGTCTGCATCCTTGCAAGGGAGAATGTCCCGCTCTCTGCCCGTTTCAAAACATTTTCATTTATATCGGTTGCATAAATCCTGGTCTTATTGCCAAGTCCCTCTTCTTCCATCAAAATTGCCATCGAATATGCTTCTTCCCCTGTAGCACAGCCTGCATGCCAAATCCGGATTTCCGGGAGTCTCCTGAGATGGGGTACAACCTTCTCACGAAATGCTTTAAAAAAAGAGGGATCCCGGAACATTTCTGTCACACTGATCGATAAGTCGTCCAATATCTTATTAATGAAACCTGGATAGTGCAGGATTTTCTCTGTAAGCCTGCTGATTGTCGGAATCTGCTCCAGTCTCATCCTGTGCTGTATCCTTCTTTCCACAGAGGAGCGCATATATTGGCGGTAATCATACCCGGAAATCAGATAGACAGCCTCAAGAAGCAGATCCATCTCAATTTTTTCCCGTTCATCCGCCTTAAGCACATCCTTTTTCACACATATGCCCCTTTCCCATTTACTTTGAAGCCTTTGTCAGCCATACCCTCATAACGGACAGGAGCTGATCAAGCTTCAGAGGCTTGCTGATATAATCGGATGCACCTGCATCCAGACATTTCTGCTTGTCCCCTTTCATCGCTTTCGCTGTCAATGCAATGATCGGCATTTGTTGAAGTCCATCCATTGACCTCAGTCGCTGCATTGTTTCATAGCCGTCCATAACAGGCATCATGATGTCCATCAGAATAATGTCAAAATCTTTTCTCTGCTGGATCATTTCAAGGCATTCAAGCCCGTTCTGCACCGTGGTAACTTCCATTGCCTCAGCTTTAAGCGCCTTTTCAAGCGCATAGATATTACGGTTGTCGTCATCACATATTAGCACAGATTTATTTTTAAAGATATGGCGGATTTCCTTTGAAACTCCTGCAGGGACTTCTGGTTCCTCTGAACCAGTTTCCGGAATTGTTTCTTCTGTTTCAGCCGCAGCGGCTATTTCAAGCTGTGCTGCTGTAGTATGCCTTTCTTCCTCGAGACCATCAGGAAGGCTTGGTATGAACAGGGTAAAAGTACTTCCCTTCCCTTCCTCGCTATTCACGAAGATCCAGCCTCCCAAAAGCTTTGCAAACTCCCGGCATATGGAAAGGCCAAGCCCCGTTCCTCCGTATTTCCTGACAGATGCACCATCACCTTGCTGGAATGCTTCAAAGATGATGGATTGCTTGCTTTCAGGTATGCCTATTCCTGTATCGGCTACTTTTATCTCTGTCCAAAAATCTGCTTTTGCATTTAATGGCAGGTTTTTCGTCTTTTCCGGATCAGCAAGATTTACCTCGATTGAAACAGAGCCCTTCTCTGTGAATTTAAAGCTGTTTGAAAGAAGGTTTTTGATGATCTGCTGGAATCTTTGCTGATCTGTATACATGATTCCAGGGAGGTCTTCAGCAATCGAAATATTAAAGTCCAGGTTCTTCTTTTGTGCAAGATGGCTGAAATTATATTCCAGATATGAAGGCAATTCACTCAGATTCATCTCTTCAAAAAGCATATCCAGCTTTCCTGCCTCAATTTTAGACAAGTCAAGGATGTCATTAATGAGGGAAAGCAAATCTTTTCCTGAGGAATGGATTACTTTGGCTACTTCCTTCTGTTCCTCCGGTATTTCCTCACCCTGCCCCTCTGACAGCATTTCTGACAATAGCAGGATGCTGTTCAGCGGTGTCCTAAGCTCGTGCGACATATTGGCCAGGAATTCAGATTTATATTTTGAACTTAACAAGAGCTGTTCTGCTTTTTCTTCAATGTCCTTATTCGCCTGCTGAAGATCACGGGATTTTTGTTCTGCATCCCTTGTTCTTTCTTCGAGCTGTTCATTGATCATCCTAAGCTCTTCCGATTGCGACTGAAGCTCTTCTGACTGGACCTGAAGTTCCTCAGATTGGGTTTGAAGCTCTTCTGACTGTACTTGAAGCTCTTCTGTCATCATCTGGGATTCTTTTAGCAGCCGCTCGATTTCCATTCTGCCAAGGACACTGTTGACTGTAATACCGAGCGTATCCAGCAGCTGTGTCAGAAGCTTTTCTTCAAGAGCGGTGAATTCCCTGATGGAAGCAAACTCTACCACTGCAGTGACATTCCCTTCAAACAGAACCGGAGCAATCAGTATGCTCTTAGGCTTTACTTCTCCGAGTCCGGAACTGATAAGAGAATAGTCTTCAGGAATCTCCTTCAGCACCCTTGTCCGCTTATCCAGGGCTGCCTGGCCGATAAGGCCTTCGCCAAGGTAGAACTCTTCCCTGCCAGCTTCTTTTCCATCTCCAGCATAGCTTGCCTGCCTAAGAAACCTCATGTCCCTGCCTTCGCCAGTGCGCAAATAAAATGCGCCGGCAGAAGCATCCAGAATAATAGCAGCTTCTGCAATGAATTTTTCGCCCAGCGTCTTGATATCCGTTATATCCTGGTACATCGTGGCAATTTCAGCTATATTCGTCTGCAGCCAGTTTTGTTCAGAAATATGCTTTGTATAATCTTTTTCTTTTAAACTGTAATCTTCCAGCGAAGCAGCCATACCGTTGAATGCAAGGCCGATTTCGCCTATTTCATCCTTTGTATCAATTTCTACCCTCGGAAGGGAAGACAGATCGGCATAATTTACCCGGGATATGACACCGATTATCTTTTTTAGGCTCAGGGAAGTGCTCCTAATCACCCAGAAAGCCGCTGCCACGACAGCTGCCAGACAAAGGATTGACCCTGCGATAATGCTGATAATCATTTGATCATATGTATCACGGGACTGCTCTACGGCAGCACCCATCAGGCTTTCCTGAAAGGCACTAAAGTCTGACAAGTCTTTACTCAGGCTGTCCCTCTGCTCCTGCCGGCTTTCCATAAGACTCTGCACTTCTGCCGCAGGTGCATCACCATTCAGCGCTCTTAAGAGATCATCCTCTGTGTTGATCAAGGAAGAGTATTCAATCTGTATCTGCATCAGGAGATCCCGCGACTCTTCGCGGTTAAGACGGTCCTCCAGATAGGAAATTCCCTGAAGAATCATGTTTCTGTTTTCCTCAATTCTTTCTTTGCTTTCTGCATCTGCATCAGTTTCACTGTTAATCAGCTGCAGGACCACCTGGTCTGCCTGGGTGAATCCCTGCCTGATTTCACCTGCGGTTTTGACTTTTTCATATCTGTCTTCAGTGATTTCTCTAAGATTGCTTCTCATCCCATTCATAAAGAAGACAGTCAAGAACAGGATAGCTGCCACAAACAGCATAATGATACCGAAACCCAGGAACTGTTTCTTTCTAAAACTCATGATTTCCCTCCCACATCAGCACTGGCTGCCTAATAATAGAAAAGCGGACAGAATCCGACCTCTTTTTATACCCTTTCTTTTGTATCCTAAACATCTTTTTTTAAAAAAACAAATAAAAAATACCGCTCACTTCTGAGCGGCATCCAACTTATTTTTCCATCAATTCTCCAATTTCGACAGTCGACCTTTCTTCAAGCGGACCTCTCAAATGGACTGTTGCTGTACGGCCATCTTCATTGAGGCTATCGATCCATACTGACGCACCATTATAAGTAACCTCTATGTCCGCAGATGAAGAAAGGATCTGTTTAACCCGGTTTGCGTTCAAAGCCAACCCCTCCAAAATAAGTTTTGTCGATTTAGCATTCGCAGCTGGAAGAAATTTATTCGCTATTCACATCAGCTTTGAAATAAAGGCAGTTGCAATCCCGAAATATACGAATAGCGAGATAATATCATTCAAGGTGGTAATCAATGGTCCTGATGCAACTGCCGGGTCAATATTCAGCTTATAGAGGACAAGCGGCACTATTGTCCCTGCAAGAGTGCCTATAATCAAGGTAATAATCAGAGAGCTTCCGACCACCAGGCCTAAAATCGCATTACCCTGCCAGATGTATGCAATCACCGATATGAGGATGCCGCAGGTCACCCCAATAATGATCCCGACAGCAAGCTCCCTTAGAATCAGCTTTGCTGCAAGCTCCCGGTCGACTTCTCTGCTGATTAGGCCCCTTACAACTACAGCAAGGGATTGTGTTCCTGTATTCCCTGTCATCCCTGCAATCATCGGCATGAAAAATGCCAGTGCAACCACCTTGGAAATCGTCTCTTCAAAGCTGCTGATGATTGTTCCTGAAACAAGCCCGATAAATAGCAGCAAAATCAGCCATGGGAGCCTCCGGTAGGCAGCCACAAATGCTTTTGTATCAAAATCAATCGACTTTCCGGAAGCTGAGAGCTTTTCGATATCTTCTGTGGCTTCCCTAATGACCACGTCAATAATATCATCTACCGTTATGATGCCAACCAGACGATCATTTTCTTCTACTACAGGCAATGCCAGGAAATCATAGCGTTCAATCAGCATAGCTGCTTCTTCCTGGTCTGTTTCCGCCTGTACAGAAATCACCCTGCTGAACATAATATCTTTAATCTGTTCATGAGGCTCTGCAAGAATCAGATCTCTGTAAGAAACAACTCCTGTTAAACGTTTGTCTCCATCTATCACATATAAGTAGTTGATTGTTTCCGAAAATACGGCAAATGATTTCATCTTGGCAACCGTTTCGCTGACAGTATAGCTTTCAGGTATCCACACAAACCGGTTCGTCATAATCCTGCCCGCTGTTTCAGGCGGGTAATTCATGATGCTCTGGACAATCCGGGATTCCTCCTGCTTCATCCCGGCCAGGAGTTCTTCTATCCTTTCAGGTGAGAGGCCTTCTAAAAGCAAGGCCAAATCGTCATTATCCATCAGATCCATGACCTGACCCGATTTTTCAACACCAAGTTTTACTAAAACCCCGTACTGTTCGTCCCTTTCAAGCTCTTCAAGCAGATCTGCAATCTGTTCGGGATCAAGCAGAAGGATGAATCGCGACCGATGCTTCTCCGGAAGCTCCTCATACAGCCTGGCAATATCATAAGGCTGCAATTCCGAAATCATTCCCTGGAATTGCTGTTTATCAGCTTCTTTAAGTTGTTTAATCAGTTTGACCAAATATTGTTCTTCAATCATCTATTATCAGCCCCTTTGCCTTCGCTTCTACTATTCCCCATTTCTGTTTTCGCAAAGCCGGCAGCAGTTTATAACCATTTTTCTGTCGTACAAACCTAAGATGCTGAATAGAATTGTACAAGCAGCAAATGAAAAGGAGTTGTTTTATTTGAGCATATTCTTAAGCTATATCTTTCTAGGGCTTTCCCTTGCAGCTCCTATTGGCCCCATAAATGCAGCACAGCTGGACAAGGGCATAAAAAACGGCTTTTTCCATGCCTGGCTTGTCGGATTGGGAGCTATGATAGCAGATGGAGTA
Organism: Bacillus infantis; assembly: GCF_020171945.1. Lineage (GTDB taxonomy): Bacteria > Bacillota > Bacilli > Bacillales > Cytobacillaceae > Bacillus_AB > Bacillus_AB infantis_A. The sequence goes on from NZ_JAIVAP010000027.1 coordinate 57,167, forward strand.
TATATGATTGCCGTCTACATGGGGGTAGTGAATTTTTTGGAGTTTCCCTTTGTAAAGTCATTTTTATGGCTTTTTGGTTTTTTTGTGCTCGTTTATACGGGAATTGAAAGCCTTTTAACAGCAGGGAAGGTAGTATCAAATGACCGCCTTAAAGATGAATCGGCAGCAAAATCCTTTATTTCCGGCTTTCTTATGTCCATCTCCAATCCCCTGACAATTCTTTTCTGGCTTGGCATATATGGCTCTGTATTGGCGAAAACAGCCGCAGAATATGATAAAAGCCAAATTTTAATATACAGCTGTGCAATCTTTATAGGTCTGCTGTTATGGGATTTGACGATGGCAGCGGTAGCAAGCAGTTTCAGAAGATTCATGACCGGCAGGATACTCGCACTCATTTCAATCTTATCAGGGCTCTCCCTTATTGGGTTTGGACTATATTTCGGGTATGAGGCATATAAGCTGTTTTTCTAACAGTACATACGATTCATGCCTGGCTCTTGATAAAATAATGTTAAGGTCGGCCGAAATAGTTAAAGTTGTGATTGAAGCGGCCGTTCGTGCATTGTTAAAATCATTAACACTGTTCAATCGCCCGCCCGGCCTTCTTTTTCCGGCGATATTGGGAAATTAGCGGATGGGCTCTAGTTGGTTTTGGGCAAATGGTAAATTAGATGCCGAAATTGGTAAATTAAATGGAGTAGTCGGTAAATTAATCAGCCAATTGATTAAATAAATCGCCAAGTCGGTAGATTATCCGGCAAAATGATTAAATTCGCAATCAAAGGAGCTGCTTTCCCCATTATTCTAATCAAAAACACTTCTCTGTTGTCCACCCGGCATGCTTTTCCAGCAGTATTAAAGAAATTAAGCCGGCTCTAGCTGGTTTTAAGGCTAATGGCAGATTAAATGCCGAAGTTGGTAAATTCAATGGGGAAGTCGGTAAATTAATCAGCCCATTGATTAAATAAACCGCCAAGTTGGTAGATTATCGGACCAATCGATTAAATTCGCAACCAAACCAGCTGCTCTTCCCATCATTCTAATCAGAAACCCTGCTCATGCGCCTGCCCCGGCCACTAATTTTCGCACAAGAACCTTTTTCTTATTGGCTTTGTTTAACATTGTTGTTGATTTTGGGCTCATTTTAGCCAGATATGCTGAAATGCGTTTGGGCTCATTTTAGCCAGATATGCTGAAATGCGTGTGAAACAAAGTTTCACACGAATGAGCCCAAAATCAACAAGGTACACTAACACAACCTTCTTATTAAAACTTTCTCCTTTTCTTTATAAAACACAAAAAAAGAACAGTCCCTCAGACTGTTCTTCGTTTTGCCCGGCAGCGTCCTACTCTCACAGGGGGAGAGCCCCCAACTACCATCGGCGCTGAGAAGCTTAACTTCCGTGTTCGGTATGGGAACGGGTGTGACCTTCTCGCTATCGCCACCAG
>NZ_JAIVAP010000028.1 GCF_020171945.1 Bacillus infantis
CCGCCAGCGTTCGTCCTGAGCCAGGATCAAACTCTCCATATAAGAGTAAGATTTAGCTCTGATAAAAATAAGATTAACGTTGACGTTTTTGTTCGTTCAGTTTTCAAAGAACAATCTCTTTCGTTTGCCGCTCATTAGGCGACTTAACTATCTTATCATAACCAAGTTAGTGAGTCAATAGTTTTTTTATTTCTTTTTTTGGCTTGCTTGCTGTCTTGCAGCAACAGATATTAATATACCACCTATATGACAGGTGCGCAACACATTTTCATTAAAAATATACACCGTTATTAAAGAAAAACTATTCTTATTTTTCCGCTTTTGCTCAGCGCGTGGACACTGCAGGCCAGGAGCTAATTTTTCTCTCTTAATTGTTCTCTCCTGCTCTCCCCACCATTTCCTTCTATAATAAAAAAGCTGAAGGCAGGCCCGGTTGATCGGGTCTGCCTCCAGCAGGAAAAGAGTTTCTTCTATTAACGGTGGCGCATAAGCGGGAACAGCAGTACATCCCTGATCGAAGGGGAATTAGTCAGGAGCATGACAAGACGGTCAATCCCGATTCCCAGTCCCCCTGTCGGCGGCATGCCGTATTCAAGGGCTTCAATGAAGTCATCATCCATCATATGTGCTTCATCATTTCCTTGCTCTCGCTCTTTCAGCTGCGCTTCAAAGCGTTCGCGCTGGTCGATAGGATCATTCAGCTCTGTGAAGGCATTGGCATGCTCACGGGCAACAATGAACAATTCGAAACGGTCAGTGAACCTCGGATCCTCTTCGTTCTTTTTCGCAAGAGGAGAGATTTCAACAGGATGCCCGTAGATGAATGTTGGCTGAATCAACTTTTCTTCTACTTTCTGTTCAAAGAATTCATTGACGATATGGCCATATTCCATTGTGTCTTTGATTTCAACATTATGTTCCTTCGCGAGGGCTTGGGCCTCTTCCTTGCTCATCTGTTTCCAGAAGTCTACACCCGTATGCTCCTTAATCGCATCAACCATATGAAGCCTTGTCCATTCCGGCTTTAAATTCACTTCATAGTCACCGTACTGGACAGTCGTTGTGCCAAGGACTTCTTCAGCAATATGGGCAACCAGGTTTTCGGTCAGGCTCATGATATCACGGTAATCTGCATAAGCTTCATAAAGCTCAATCATAGTGAACTCTGGGTTATGCCTTGTAGAAACACCTTCATTGCGGAATACGCGGCCGATTTCATACACTTTCTCCAAACCGCCCACAATCAGGCGCTTTAAGTGCAGCTCGATTGCGATACGCATATAAAGTTCCATATCAAGAGCATTGTGATGGGTAATGAACGGACGGGCAGATGCTCCTCCGGCGATTGAGTGCATCATTGGCGTTTCCACTTCAAGATAGCCGTGGCTGTCCAGATAGCGGCGCATTGATTGGATGATGCGGCTTCTTGTAATGAATGTCTTCTTGCTTTCCTGGCTCATGATCAGATCCAGGTAGCGCTGGCGGTATCTTTGCTCAACGTCCTTCAAGCCATGGAACTTCTCAGGAAGCGGGCGCAGTGACTTAGTCAGAAGCTCGAACGCCTCCACCTTAATGGAAAGCTCGCCAACCTTGGTCTTGAACAGTGTGCCTGTTACGCCGACAAGGTCGCCAAGATCGGCACTGTTGAAGATTTCATAGCTTTCTTCCCCTACAGCATCCTGCCTTACATAAATCTGGATCTGACCTTTAAGGTCCTGAATGTGCGCGAAGCCTGCCTTTCCTTTTCCGCGCTTGGTCATGATCCGTCCGGCAAGAGTAACAGAAATATTCTGTTCTTCAATTGCTTCTTTCTCCTGTTCGCCATACTCATCAATCAAATCCTGAGACTGGTGGGAACGGTCGAATCTCTTACCGAATGGATCCATCCCTTTTTCACGCAGGCTGTTCATTTTTTCCCTGCGGACTCTCATCAAGTCATTTAACTCTTCACGGCTTTCGCTCACGGAAATCATCTCCAATACTGATCTTTTTATGTAAACCCTCATACAGGAACATCAGGTTTGTTTTGTATACTTCTATTATTTTACACAATTGACGTGAAACAGACATCATAAATGCAGAAATAGCGAAAAACTGCCAGCAAACCACTGGCAGTTTCTAATTATAACAAAAGTGTTTCAGATAGAGAAGAAAATGATAGCATCTTAGCCTGCCTGTATTTCCTTGGCTTCTGCATCAAGAGCAAGTGCATTAAGAAGTGTTACAAGCTCTTCTCTTGTATTGCATTCATTGACGGCGTTGCGGGCTTTGCCATTTCCTCTTATCCCCTTTAAATACCAGGCGGCATGCTTTCTCATTTCGCGCACAGCGATATACTCGCTCTTCAGGGCGATCAGGCGATCGAGGTGAAGGATGCATACATCTATTTTTTCACGCACTGATGGTTCATCCATCAGCTGCCCCGTTTCCAGGTACTTAACAGTGCGGTAGATCATCCAGGGATTTCCGAGTGCAGCGCGTCCGATCATAACGCCGTCTACCCCTGTTTCGTCCAGCATTCTTTTCGCATCCTGCGGAGTCTGGACATCACCGTTTCCAATCAGCGGTATGGAGATGTTCTGTTTCACTTCTTTAATAATATCCCAGTTTGCCTGGCCTTCGTACATTTGTACACGTGTCCGGCCATGAAGGGCAACGGCCTTTCCTCCGGCACGTTCAACAGCCTGGGCATTGCGGACTGCATATATATGGTCTTCATCCCAGCCCATCCGCATCTTGACGGTTACAGGCTTTGAAACAGCCGCTGTTACAGCCGAAACCATTTCATAAATTTTATCAGGATCCAGCAGCCACTTGGCGCCGGCATCACATTTGGTGATCTTCGGAACCGGACATCCCATATTGATATCAATGATATCAGCGTTTGTATTTTCATCTACAAACTTGGCGGCTTCAACCAATGTATCTTTCTCTCCGCCAAAAATCTGCAGGCTTAAAGGCTTTTCCCGCTCATCTATATACAGCATGTTCATCGTCTTTTCATTTTTCATGACGATTCCTTTATCGCTGATCATTTCGGCACAGACGAGACCTGCCCCGAATTCTTTAACGGTCAGGCGGAAGGCTGAGTTGCAGATTCCGGCCATCGGCGCCAGGACAACAGGATTCTTCATCTCAATGTCACCAATCTTAAGCATGTCGGTACCTCCTGTATCTTTCAATCTCTATTAGTCAATCTCCTGTGTCGGAGTTAATTCTTCAATGCTGATTTTCAATACATGCGCTACCTGGACGATGAAATCATCAGCGGGCATACGATTGCCTCTTTCAATTTCGCCAAGTACAGAGACTGAGACACCCAGCTCCTTTGCAAAGCTTTCCTGTGTAAAACCTTTTAATTTTCGAAAAGCCCGAATACGTCTTCCCCATTTTTCTGCTTCCATATTCGCACTCCTTCTCTATCAGGTATTTCCTCCAGCAATGCTTCAAGAGGCGTGTCCATCCCCGGAACATCCGTTCTCTCCCCGATTTCAGCAAGAGGCACAATGACAAATGCCCGTTCCTTCATTCGGGGATGGGGAATGATAAGGTCCTCTGTTATCATATTTTCGTGATTATACAGCAGAATGTCAAGGTCTATAGTGCGCGGCCCCCACCGGATTACCCTTTTTCTCCCAATATTCTGCTCGATGGACATGCATGCTTCCAGCAATTCATGCGGCGATCTGTCTGTATCTACAGCAATGACCATATTCAAGAATTCCCCCTGGTCTTCGTAGCCGACCGGGTCTGTTTCATAAATAGATGAATAACTTGCCAATTCAATTCCGGGATGCTCGGAAAGCATCTGGATGGCTTCCTTGAGATTTGCTGCTCTATCCCCCATATTGGAGCCCAGTGCGATAAATGCCCTATTTTCCACGCTTATCGTCCCCTTGTGATTTCAACTGCTACAGAGTCATAGTGTCCAGGGATCGGAGGATCCGGCTTTATGACTTTGACGGTTACTATGCTGATTGCAGAAAACTGCCCCAGCATTTCAGCAGCTATTTTTTCAGCCAGCGCTTCTACGAGTTTGAATGGCTTTCCCTCAACAACCTCTTTGCAGACATGATAGATCTCTCCATAATTGATGGAATCCTCGAGATTATCGCTTTTTCCCGCTTTCTCTAAATCTGTCTCTACAATTACATCAACAGCAAAACGCTGCCCAAGCTTTGTTTCTTCGGGAAAAACCCCATGATACCCATAGAACTTCATATTATTTAGATATATTTTATCCATGCAGCTCACCCTTTCCCATCATGGCATCCATCATTTTCGCCATGCGGCTCATTTCCTTTACATCATGGATCCTGATGATCTGGCAGCCTTTTTGGATGCCATAGCAGACAGTTGCCCCTGTGCCTTCCACCCTTTCCTCCACAGGGAGGTCAAGGATGGTGCCAATAAAAGTTTTTCTCGAAGTACCCAGGAGCACCGGATAACCGAGACTGGTGATGGTGTCAAGATTCCTCATCATCTCAAGATTGTAGGGCAGATTCTTCGCAAACCCGATTCCCGGGTCAAGAATGATGTTTTCCTCTTTGACGCCGGCATTCCTGGCAATCTGGATGCTTTCATACAGATCATTGAGCACGTCGCGGACAAAGGCGGAATAATCCCTGTTTTCCCGGTTGTGCATCAGGACGATCGGAACCTCGAGTTTCGCTGCCGTTTCCGCCATCTTAGGATCCTTCTTCGCTCCCCACACATCGTTGATGATGTGGGCGCCCGCGTTGATGGCTTCTTCTGCCACAGCCGCCTTATAGGTATCGATTGAGATTGGCAAAGGCACTTCCTTCGCCACTGCCCTGATCACCGGAATTACCCGCTCCAGCTCTTCTTCTGCAGGAACCTCGTCAAAGCCCGGCCTTGTCGATTCCCCGCCAATATCAATGATATCTGCTCCATTAGCAGCCATCTCCAGGGCATGCTCCACTGCCTTGTCAGCATCAAAGTATTTTCCTCCGTCAGAAAAAGAGTCGGGGGTGGCGTTCAGGATCCCCATCACTAATGTTTTTTTGCCATAGTCCAGCTCATATGGCCCGCAATTTATGATTTGTCTGTTCATCTTTGTCCCTCCATTAGAAGTCCTTCTCGTCCCCATAGATGACTGCTGTATTTTCTGTATTCTTTATGGAGCATTCCGGCAAGCCTGCCGGCACCCCCTGGAAAAGGAACACCGGCAAAGCCTGCGGCAGGTGCAATCTCCTGAATTGAGTTAGTGACAAACACTTCGTCCGCCCGCATCATTTCCTCCGGCTGATAAAAGCCTTCCTGGACCTGCAGGCCGTTTTTTTCAGCAAGCAGCAGCACAAATTGCCTGGTGATGCCATTCAGGATGCCCGTTTCCAGGGATGGGGTATATAAGATATCCCCTTTCGTCCAGAAAAGATTGGAGACAACACCTTCAGCCAGAAATCCTTCCTTCGTCAGAAAGACCCCTTCCTGTCCAGGTACATTCCCAAGCTCTCTTTTTGCAAGGATGTTGTTCATATAGTGGTGGGATTTCAGCCGTTCATCCCCCTCTGGCGTATTGCGCCTCATTTTGAGGAGCACCAGCTCTTTTTCCGTCATTTCCCCCGCTGGCGGCAGCGGCCGTGCAAAAAGGATCGTCTGGGGACTGCTGTAAACATCAGGGGGGAGGCCAAGCTCTTCAATGCCTGCAGATACATTCAGCCTTACATTGGCATTCCGGAGGCTATTCCGTTCCAGCACCATGCTGATTTTCCCGGCTATTTCCTCTTTTGAAAAAGCAGCCTCGATATTGAGGGTGCCGAGCCCCCGGTTCAGCCTTTCCAGATGATCATCCAGCAGAAATGGATGGCCATCATATACCCTGAATGTTTCGAAAAGCCCCATTCCGTAGAGAAAACCATGGTCAAAAGGCGAAATCACCGCTTCTTCAGCGGAAACAAGCCGGTCGTTCATTAAAATATACATACTTAGGCCCCAACCATCTTAGCCTTTTTATAATGAGCGATGAAATTGCTTAACAGTATTTTTCCCGACTGTGTCATGATGGATTCGGGATGGAACTGAACACCTTCTGCACTCATGGTTTTATGGCGGATGGCCATGATTTCGCCTTCTTCCGTCCATGCTGAAATTTCAAAGCAATCTGGCAGGGTTTCCTTTTTGACGATCAATGAGTGATATCTGGTCGCCGGGAAAGGATTCGGCAAACCGGCAAAGATCGTTTTGCCATCATGGTAGATTTCCGAGGTTTTCCCATGCATCAGCCTTTCTGCCTGTACAACATCCCCGCCGAATGATTGGGCAAGAGACTGATGGCCGAGACAGACGCCGAAAATTGGGATCTTCCCTGCAAAATGGGAGATTGCTTCCAGGCTGATCCCTGCTTCATTCGGACTGCAGGGACCAGGGGAGATCATCAGAAAAGAAGGACGGGCTGCTGCGATATCCTCAAGTGCCGCCTCATCATTTCTTTTGACAACCAGCTCTTCTCCCAGCTCCCCCAAATATTGAACTAGATTATAGGTAAACGAATCAAAGTTATCTATCATATAGATCATATCACATGCTCCCCGCCATTCTCGGCCAGCTCCTTCGCCTTCCAGAGGGCCATCGCTTTTTTGAGTGATTCTTTATATTCATGCTTCGGGCTGGAGTCGATGACAATGCCGGCTCCTGCCTGTACATGGGCCTTCCCGTCTTTTACGAGCATCGTGCGGATGACGATATTCAGCTCCATATCCCCATTGAAGCCGATCCATCCTATTGAACCTGTATACAATCCCCTTCTGACAGGCTCCAGCTCTTCAATGATTTCCATCGTCCTGATCTTCGGCGCCCCGGTAATCGTTCCGCCGGGAAAAACAGCATCTATGACATCGTAGGGAGATTTGCCTTGTGCGAGGATTCCCCTGACATTGGAAACGATATGCATCACATGGGAGTACTTTTCAATCACCATGAATTCATTCACTTCCACTGAGCTGTATTCGGCAACACGGCCGAGGTCATTCCGCTCCAGGTCTACAAGCATGACGTGCTCTGCCCGCTCCTTCTCGTTCTGGATCAGTTCCTCGGCAAGTCGCAGGTCCTCCGCTTCATCAGCCCCTCTTGATCTAGTGCCCGCTATCGGCCGCGTGCTGATCTCCTGCCCTTTCTTCTTGACCAGCAACTCAGGCGAACCGCTGACAATCTGGTAATCAGGCGTATGGATATAAGCCATATAAGGCGACGGGTTGAGCTGGCGGAGCTGATCGTACACATCAATCGCTTCGACGCCGATCGGTCTTGTCTGCCTTACCGACAGATTGACCTGGAATACATCCCCCTTGGAAATGTAATCCTGGATCCTGCTTACCGCTTCCTTAAATTCTTCTTCCTTCATTGATACTTCAAGATCTTCGCCAATCTGGGCCTTTTCCGGGACTTGGGGAGCAGGAACAGGGCCTGTCCAGCGGCTCGCCCAGTCATCCGCCCTTTTTTCAATAAGGCTGGCTTCAACAGAGGAATCATATAAAAACAGCAGCCAGAGTTCCTCCTCTTCATGATCAAAGATAAACCATTCCCGGAACAGAAAAAAATGGACATCAGGGAGTTCAAGGTCGTCTTCTGACCAAACAGGGAGCTTTTCAACATATCTTGCATAGTCATAGCTGATATATCCGATAGCCCCTCCCTGGAAATCAGGCAGCTCTTCCAGCCTGTCAGCTTCATAGCGGCCCATATATTCCTTCAGGCAATGAAGCGGATTGCCTTCAAGCAGTTCCGTACCTGCTTGGGTTACAGCTTTAAGCTGCATGCCCCTGCCAGTCAAAATCACTTCCGGATCAAAGGCTGCCATGCTGTACCTTCCGCCCCGTCCGCTCTCCAAAAGGACATGGTTCTCTTTGCCTGCAGATAAATGCCGGTAATGCTGATAAAACTCTGTATATGTATAAGCAGTTCTCCTGCTGCAGATTGACAGCTTCTCCAAACTGAACACTCCCATCCCAATAACTACTTTTCATCATACATGATTTGGAGCCGCCAGGACAGGTCCTCTGCTCTCTGTAAAAGCAGAAAAAAACAGCAGCCGGACGGCTGCTGCTCTTTGCATTCTCTATTCTTCGAACTGGTACAGCGGGGTGCTCAAATAGCGCTCCCCATTGCTCGGGATGATGGCAAGGACCTTTTTGCCTTTTCCGAGCTCTTTGGCAACCTTGAGGGCCGCATAGATGGCTGCGCCTGATGAAATTCCTCCCAGGATACCCTCTTCCTTTGCCGCACGGCGGGCATATTCAAAGGCATCATCATTCGTCACCTTTATTACCCCGTCATATACTTCTGTGTCAAGGATATCCGGAACAAACCCGGCGCCGATGCCCTGGATTTTATGAGGGCCGGGCTTCCCGCCGGAAAGGACCGGTGAATCTGCCGGCTCTACCGCATAAATTTTCACAGAGCCAAACTTCTCCTTAAGCACCTCGCCCGCGCCTGTTATCGTTCCGCCTGTGCCGATTCCGGAGATAAAAGCATCCACCTGATCCATCTGTTCAGCAATTTCCTTTCCTGTTGTCCTTCTATGAACCTCAGGATTGGCTTCGTTCTTGAATTGCTGAGGCATGAAATAGCCATGCTCCTTCGCCAGCTCTTCAGCCTTGCGGATCGCTCCTCCCATTCCCTCAGGCCCCGGAGTGAGTACAAGCTCTGCTCCATAGGCGCGAAGAAGGTTGCGGCGCTCCATACTCATTGTTTCAGGCATAACAAGGATGGCTTTATAGCCTTTCGCTGCTGCGACCATTGCCAGCCCGATCCCTGTGTTCCCGGATGTCGGCTCGATGAGCGTATCACCGGCTTTCAGGTTCCCGTCCTGTTCTGCGGCTTCGATCATAGCAAGGGCAATCCGGTCCTTAACACTGCTGCCCGGATTCATATATTCAAGCTTCAAGTAAACATCAGCACTATTATCATCTGTCAGGCGATTCAATTTGACGATCGGAGTCTGCCCGACCAATTCTGTAATTGAGTTTGCTACACGCACCATTTGCATCCGCTCCCTAATCCGAGTATTTTTATTGGTTTTATAAAAAACTTAACAGCGCAACAGGAAATTGTCAATCAATACGCAGTAAAATTGACCCTATTTTTAGAATTTTCTTTTAATAGATAAGCCCTCAGATTCGCTATGTAGTATTATATACCCTCATGCCTGCCTTTATGTTGAGGATAAACAAAAAACGGACAGGCTGCCTGTCCGCTTTCATGCTGTTTAGGAATTTATAAATTATAAATCTTGTGGATCATTATCAATTCTTGATCCACGTCCAGCAGCAGCGCCGAGGTCACAAGCCAAGACTCCCAAAAAGGCAAAGAACGCCTTTTTGGGAGGTTCGTCTTGAGGCCCCCAGTAAGCTGGTCATGCAGACGTTGCCACAGGACGTGGCGTTCTTAGTCTGCGTTACTTAAGGGTGACCAAGGCGCTTACGCTTTTGTTCCTATTGCTTTTCTTCCTGTTTATCATAGAAAGAGTCGACTTTGATTTCATTCCAGAAAGGTTTGGCCGAAGCAGGGGTGTCCATCTGCTCAAGAGCGAGCTGCCGGCGGATCTGGTTTTTCACATCCTTGAAAGCATAATTACGGCCAGCCAGATGCTCATGCAGCAGAATTACTGCATACCCGTCCTCCACTTCAACCGGGTCACTCCATTCCCCTTCTTTCAGCTTTGCCGCTTCATCAATGAAATCCTGTGAAAAGCGCTCATCTTCTTCGCTGATGAATCCTGTTTCACCGCCCTGGTTGGCGGTGAATTCATCGATCGACCTCTCCATGGCCAGCACCGGAAAGCTGGAGCCATTTTTAAGCTCTTTTATCGTCTGTTCAGCTTCTTTTTTTGTTTTGACGACAATTTGGGAAATATGATAGGAATCAGGAACCTGGAAAAGACTTTTATTTTGGTCATAATAGTCTTTCATTTCCTCTTCGGTCACCACAACATCCCTTGTCAGCAGTTCCTCCAGGAGCAGGCTGTATCTAATCTGCTCCTTCCACTTGCTTTCATCAAGCTTCTGCAGCCGGTTGCCCTGATACATGGTTTTAACAAGTGTGAGCTCCCTTTCGACCGCTTCCTTTGAGACTTCAACATTGTATTTTTCCGCCATGGCTGCGATCACCTTCTGGTCGATCAGGTCATTCAGCACTTCCTTGCCATAGCGCTGCTCCATTTCGTTCAGCCACTCTTCTCTCGTAATTTTATCTTTTCCGACCTCAGCCACTGTTTCCCGGCTGCCGGCAAACAGCACAGCAGGCCTGATAGTCAATAACAGGATAAAAATGATGTTTAAAACGAACAGGCCGGCAATAATCAGCCAAAGATGCTTTTTTTTCACAGTTTCCTCCCCCAGAAAACAGCTTTATACCGCTTCGCTTTTTAATGCCTCCAGCTCTTCTTTTGAGTAATGATATTTTTCATTGCAGAAATGGCATTGGGCTTCTGCTTCGCCGTCTGTATCGATCATATCCTGGATTTCATCCCTGCCAAGGCTGATGATGCTCGTTGCAAACCGCTCCTTGGAGCAGGTGCATTCAAAGGATACTGGCATCTTCTCCAGAATCTTGACATTTTCCTCTCCAAGGATCTCATTCAAGAGCTCTTCCGGTGTAAGGCCTTTTTCAATCAGCTTGGACACAGGAGGAATTTCCTTCAGCCTGTTCTCGATTCTAGTAATTGTCTCTTCATCTGTTCCTGGAAGAAGCTGCAGGATGAATCCGCCCGAAGCAAGGATCGTATTGTCCGGATTTACAAGAACGCCGACTCCGACAGAGGAAGGAAGCTGCTCAGACATAGCAAAATAATAAGTGAAATCCTCTCCAAGCTCACCTGAAACGATTGGCACCTGTCCTGTGAAATGCTCTCTCATCCCGATGTCCTTGACGACAGTCAGCATGCCATCAGTACCGACTGCCCTGCGGACATCCAGCTTCCCTTGCTCATTCAAGTCGAAATGAGTCTGCGGATGTGTCACATAGCCGCGGACCTCTCCCTTAGAATTGCTGTCAACCAGAATCGGGCCAAGCGGGCCGCCGCCTTCAATCTTGATGGTCAGCTTTTCCTCGCCTTTCAGCATCGCCCCCATCATCACACCTGCAGTCATTGCCCTGCCAAGAGCAGCAGAAGCCGTCGGCCACGTGTAATGCCTTCTTTGCGCCTCTCCCACCGTATCAGTGCTGCGGGCAGCGTACGCACGCACCTGTCCATTAAAGGCAAGCGCCTTAATCAAATAATCTTCCATCTTGTACTCCTTTCAAAGCTGTATTTCCTATTTCTTTATACTTTCCCTATTTCGTTTATAAATTAACTGTAATCCTTTTAATGTTAAAAACGGGTCGACAATGTCGATCATATTTGATTCCTGGGCAATCAGATTGGCAAGCCCTCCGGTGGCAATGACCAGCGGGTTTTCATCGCTCTGGTCCTTCATCCTCTTCACAATGCCCTCTACCTGTCCAACATATCCGTAGACAATGCCGGACTGCATCGCGGCTACCGTATTCTTGCCGACTATATGTTCAGGACGGGCAATTTCTATCCTTGGAAGCTTGGCTGCCTTTGAATACAATGCCTCTGTCGAAATATTGACGCCCGGTGCGATTGCTCCGCCCATATACTGCTTATCAGCATTAATATAGCAGTAGGTTGTCGCAGTCCCAAAATCGACGATGATAAGCGGCCCGCCATACTCATGAATGGCTGCAACTGCATTGACGATCCTGTCAGCGCCCACCTCGCGCGGATTTTCATACTTGATATTAAGACCGGTCTTAATGCCAGGGCCAACGACAAGCGGCTTATGCTGAAAGTACTTCTGGCACATTCTTTCAAGCGCAAACATGATCGGCGGCACAACCGAAGAAATAATGATGCCATCTATGTTAGAAAACGAGAGATTCACATGCTCAAAAAGAGATTTCACGATCATCCCATATTCATCTTCTGTTTTATTCCGGTTCGTCTCTATTCTCCAATGGTGCTTCAGCTCTTCGCCATCATATACACCAAGCACAATATTTGTATTTCCCACGTCAAATACAAAGATCAACATTCTCACCACTTTTATAATTTTTCTAACACAAACACACTGCCAACATCATATCACAACTCCTGCCGAATCGTAATAGAAAATGACCTGCACTTATCCTAGCCCGCCAGGATATCCTGCCTGCCTGAAAACAGACGCCGCTGCTGAGCCTGCGCCTATTTAAAGATACCCTTATTGTTTCCCAAAAAGCAAAAAGCTGACTCAGGCGGCCAAATTCCGGCTTCCTGAGTCAGCTTCTTTATCGATTAGAGGTCGCGCTTTTCGTCAGCGCTGCCGGTTGGGCCGGCATCATCCTTCGGTGCGACCGGATCATTTGAATCTGCCGGATGGATTTCCTTCACAGCATCTTCATCTTTCTTGATGTTGATATTGACCTTCACATCATCTGTGCTGGCATCGATCACTTTGCGGTCAGGCAGCTTGCCATGATCCACAAGGCTCTTGATCTGTTCAGCATCGAGTGTTTCAACTTCCAGAAGTGTGTTGGCGATCAAGTCAAGCTTATCGCGGTTTTCGGTAAGGACTTTTCTTGCTTTTTCATAACACTCTTTAATGATGCGCTGGATCTCCAGATCAATTTCGTAAGCAATCGCATCAGAGTAGTTCTGTTCATTGTTGAAATCCCTGCCAAGGAATACCTGGCCCTGGGACTGTCCGAACTGAAGCGGTCCGAGCTTATCGCTCATACCGAATTCAGTTACCATTCTCCTGGCTATGCCTGTTGCGCGCTGGAAGTCATTGTGCGCGCCAGTGCTGACTTCGCCAAAGACAATCTCTTCAGCTACACGTCCGCCCAGGAGGCCGACGATCTTATCCAGAAGCTCCGGTTTCGTCATGAAGTAGCGGTCTTCCTTCGGCAGCATGACAGCATATCCGCCAGCCTGGCCGCGTGGAACGATGGTTACTTTATGGACCATTTCAGCCTCATCAAGCATTACACCGATCACAGTATGCCCGGCTTCATGGAATGCCACGATATTTCTTTCCTTCTTGGAAATAACGCGGCTTTTCTTGGCCGGTCCGGCTATGACTCTGTCCGTTGCCTCGTCAATATCGGTCATATCAACTTTTTTCTTATTCTGGCGTGCCGCAACAAGGGCAGCCTCGTTCAATAAGTTTTCAAGGTCGGCGCCTGAGAAGCCTGGCGTCCTTGCTGCAATGGCCTTCAGATTGACAGACTCATCAAGAGGCTTATTGCGGGCATGTACCTTCAGTACTGCTTCACGTCCATTGACGTCCGGACGGTCAACAGTGATCTGGCGGTCAAATCGTCCCGGACGCAGAAGGGCCGGGTCAAGAATATCCGGACGATTCGTTGCGGCTACGATGATGATTCCTTCGTTAGCCCCGAATCCATCCATTTCAACAAGCAACTGGTTCAGCGTCTGTTCGCGCTCGTCATGGCCTCCGCCAAGTCCGGCGCCGCGCTGGCGTCCAACTGCATCAATCTCATCAATGAATATAATACACGGTGCATTTTTCTTAGCATTCTCAAACAGGTCACGCACACGGGATGCACCGACACCGACAAACATCTCAACGAAATCGGAACCGCTGATCGAGAAGAACGGTACGCCCGCTTCACCGGCAACAGCACGTGCCAGCAGGGTTTTACCGGTACCCGGAGGTCCGACCAGAAGCACCCCTTTAGGGATTCGGGCCCCAAGATCCGCGAATTTGCGTGGATCCTTCAGGAACTCGACGACTTCTACAAGCTCTTGCTTTTCTTCGTCCGCACCAGCAACATCCTTGAAGCGGACTTTCTTTTTCTCTTCACTGTAAAGCTTGGCTTTGCTCTTGCCGAAGTTCATTACCCGGCTGCCGCCGCCCTGTGCTTGATTAAGCAGGAAGAAGAACAGGATGAAAATGATGATGAACGGAATGATGCTA
This sequence comes from Bacillus infantis, assembly GCF_020171945.1. GTDB lineage: Bacteria > Bacillota > Bacilli > Bacillales > Cytobacillaceae > Bacillus_AB > Bacillus_AB infantis_A. The sequence continues at coordinate 13,944 of NZ_JAIVAP010000028.1, forward strand.
GTGAAGAATGTCACCCAGCCGCTTGTTTCCTTGGCAGGCTGTACATCCACCTTCGCATTGGCTGCCGCCTCATCTATGCGGTCCAGCAGATTGTCGCTGTTCCATACATAAGTGATAAAGAATTTATCTTCATCATAGCCTTCCAGCTTGCCCCGCACCTCAAATACTCCGCGCTCAGGCTGCATCGAAAGCTCTGTTACCTCGCCGCTGTCCAGGTAACCGACGAATTTGTCATAGGATATATGTTCTGTCGGCTCATTGTTGCCGTTAAAGAAGCTGACAACGCCTATAATGACTAAAAAGATTAATAAATAAAAGATGGTATTCCGGAAGATCCGATTCATCCCTTACCTCCTCCCACGGTAAACAAACTATATTGTATAGTATCATAGTAAATCATGCCAATTCAAGAAATTACACTTTTGAAAACCGGGCTGGTCCATGCTTTTAGCAAGGCTTGTCATAAACCTCTCACATATAGGATTGCTTAATCGTTGTTTGTGTATACTTCAGGCTTCAAAACCCCTATATATGGAAGGTTGCGGTATCTTTCCGCATAGTCAAGGCCATAGCCAACCACGAATTCATCCGGAACGATGAAACCTACATAATCGGCTTTGATGTCTGCCTTTCTGCCGGTCGGTTTGTCCAGGAGAGTGACAATCTTGATGCTTTTTGCTTTCCTGTAGCGGAACAGTTCAACCAGATAGCTTAGTGTCAGGCCGCTGTCGATGATGTCTTCAATAATCAGGATGTCCCTGCCTTCCACTGAAGTATCCAGGTCTTTCAGGATTTTGACTTCTCCGGAAGAGACTGTTGAATTGCCGTAGCTGGAAACGTCCATAAAGTCCATCTCAAGATACGTATCGATGCGCTTCAAAAGGTCTCCCATGAAAGGCATTGCCCCTTTCAGGACGCCGATTGCCAAAGGATAGCGGTCCATATATTCCTCAGTCAGCTGCTGGGCAAGCTCTTTTGTCTTTGCCTGGAGTTCCTCTTCGGAAATTAGTACTTTTTCGATATCGTTTTTCATGAATAGTGTGCCCCCTAGAAGATCAATGCTTTATATATGTTAAAAAAATATTCCTGGTGTCAGAGCCTGCAGGCAGCTTATAGGCAGATTTGCTCAAACCGGGGATCCAGAGGATTTCCCCGCTGCTGTCAGTCACGATGGGCCAGCTGTCCCGTTCATGCAAAGGGATTTTCCTGTCGATAAAAATAGATTTCACTTTTTTCGTCCCGTTCATTCCTTTTATCGTCATTCTGTCCCCGGCTTCGCGGGTGCGGACAATAAGCGGAAAACGCACATTATCCCTGCTGACTTCAAAGCAATTCAGTTCTGCCGTTCCTCTATTATCTCCGCTCTCTCCTGCCAGTAGGGCACCGGCGCTCGGAAGCTCGATTTTTCCGGGCTGATTTATCTCAAAACGATAGGCTTGCACCTCAGAGTGGCTGTACCTGAAATGGCAAAAGCCGTATGATCGCACAATTTTTAAGCCGTTTGGGAAATCAAGTGAACCGGAAGGATGAGGATTATTCAATATTGAAAATATCTTCTCAATATGTAAGGCGGATAATGATGCAGGCCTCTCTTGATAGAGATAGTTTAATATTAGTTGAATACCTCTCCTTTGTAAAGGCATTGGCATTAGCATGAAGCGTTCTGCATCAATCGTGATTTCAGCATCTTCCTTCTTCTTCATTACTGTATTCATTTCCCGGGCCGTTAATTCCTGAAGGAGCTGTTCATCGCCGCGCAGCTCTTCGCTGAAACGCTGAAAATGAACATGGGCCTGAGGGTTTTCCGATTTCAGGAATGGCAGGACGTTTTTCCTGAACCGGTTTCGGCTGTAAACGTCCTTTTCATTGCTCGGATCTCTTCGGGGGTCCAGCTCATTTCTTAAACAATACTCTTCAATCTCTCCCCGCTCAAGGCACAGGAAAGGACGGATGATCTCACCGCCCCCAAACGGACGGGAGAAAGGGATCCCTGATCTTGCTCCCCCTGTGCTGCCTCTTGTCAGCCGCATCAGGATGGTTTCCATCTGATCATCCCCATGATGGCCGAGTGCCAGGTATGATGCCCCTGATGCCTTCATGGCCTCTTCAAAAAAGCGGTACCGGCATTCGCGCGCCGCAGTCTGGGAGCTCTTACCGGATTCCTTCATATAAGCCGATACATCCTCCCTCCTCAGCTCAAACGGAATGTTCCGCTCTTCACAAAAGGACTGGACAAATCGGGCTTCCTGATAGGATTCCTCACCTCTGAACATATGGTCAAAATGAATGGCCGCAGGTTCAATGCCCCACACCTCCCGCTTTTTCCACAGCAAGTGGAGCAGCGCCAGGGAATCGGGGCCTCCGGACACGCCTACAAGCACCTTTTTGCCTTCGAGCCGTACACCATGATGCCGAAGGAAAGCTTCGGCTTTTGCATCAAGCATAATAAATTCTTCCTTACCTGAAAAATCTATAGTCCCTTATACCCCTGGTGATGGGTGAATAACCTTTATTAAAGGAAACTACTATATTAAGAATAGCATCTTTGCCTGCAATCTCCAAAGCATAACCCTGATGGAATGCATATCGCATCCAGGGTGCCTGGGCCTGCTCCATTATGTACGCATTCAGAAGCGAAAAGTTTCACCATTTCCATTAGACCAGCTGTCCATAAATATAAACAAAATAAAGGACCGAGATGACAAAGACAATGAGCATCGTTTCAAGGAAACCGCCCTTCTTCTTCTGATCCTTTGCGCCCTGCCTTGTCCGTGAGGGGCCGGGCCCGGGACCCGCGGCCTGGCTCCGGGCAGCACTCCGCCGGGCCGTACGGCTTTCAGGCTGTCCTCCTGCAGGCATGGCAAGGAGCTCTTTCCTCATTTCAGAGGCAGATGCATACCTCCCCTCCAGTGCCTTCAGGAGCATCAGCTCATACTTCATCAGCTCTTTGTTCTGCCTGATCATGTCCCTGAGCTGGCTGATGCCCCCTGTTGTCTTATTGAACCGCTTTGGATAATAAAGATTGATCAGTACCATTGCAGCAGCGAATAAGTCATACTGAGGATCAGCCTTCCTTGTACCAAGCCCCCAATATCCGCGGTCGTAAAACTCGGTAAATTCCTTGATTGCCCTCCCTTTGATGGTTGTACCGCCCACATCAATGCAGCGTATCCTCGGAGGAGGGGATGTCACAATCAGGTTCTCCGGCTTCAGATCGCCAAACACCCAGCCGCTCTGGTGAAGCTTTTCCAGATCGCTGAGCAGCTGGGAAAGAAGCACTTCTGTCCAGGAAGGCCCTTTTTGCCGGATAAACCCGAGCAGATCCGGTCCGTTTATGTATTCCATTGCATAAAAGGAAATCCGCGCATCCTTCCTCTCCCAGTCATCGACATCAAGCAAAGAAGGCCCAAGGGCAGAACCCTGGACCTTGGCAAAGGATTTAAGCACATTCACTTCAGAGGTAACGGACATCCCATTATCACTCATCTTTAAGGCAACCTGCTGATTCCGGCACTGGGCCAGATAGACGATCCCATTCGCCCCGCTGCCAAGCTCCCTTATGATCGTATACCGGTTGCGATGCCATTTCCCTTCGATAATCGTCCCGGGGCTTACTTTACATAGAATCTTCAAAGTATTGTTCATCATCACGGGAAAGCAGGCTCCTTAGTGAACGTTTTTTCTTGAAATAGCTTAAAGCTTCACGGATTGCAGGCCCGGTGGGGGTGATGCCTCCAGTTGACAGCTTGGAAAATATGCTTGTCAGTGATTCGAGCCTCGGCGTCCAATCCAGCAGTTTTTCGACATCATTCTTTTTCCCGGGAAATACAAAAACTGCAAAACGGTTATCTCCTGAACGGGCATTCAAGCTCAAGGACAAATCAAGAAGTGCTTCCTTGACCGTCGGGAGTTTATGCTTCATGCTCGCACTTGTATCGACGAGGACCAGCACCTCAAGCTCGACTGTTTCCCCGAGCTCATCGACAACCTCCATGACCTCTCCCCTTTTTTCCGGCGGAAGGTCTTCAACTGTCTGGGAGCCGCCCAATATTTGCTGAAGCTCTTTATTCACCACACCCTGGAGCGTCTGGGTCATTGCCTTCCTCGTCACCATCTGCACCGTCTGCGATAACGCCTGCGAGTAGACGACCTGGCTGACTCCGCCCCCGGAGAGCGCAATTCCCTCAATTTCATTCATGCCCCGCTCATCAATGACATCCTTCTCCATCACTCCGATGACATTTACCGTAATGCCCTGTTCTTTCGCCAAAGCTGACATGGCCACAGGATCCTCGCCCTGATTGGAGCAGCCGTCTGTGATAAGCAGAATCTGTTTCAGTGTTCCGGTCTTCATAAAATCTCCCCTCCTGTTCCTTATTGGTACCATTTTCGACGGAACAGGACGGAAATATACATGTTACCGGGAAGGGAGGGACAAAATAATCAGTTGGCTTTTTGGCGCAGCTTCTGGACCGGGATGGATGCCCATTTTGGCGTATTATGCTTGATTTTGGATACTACCACTGTCATATCATCCTCGATCAGGCCTGAACGCGACCTGATGACCTCTTCCATGATCAGGTCGGCGATCTCCTGCGGGTCCTCTGTTTTCAGCTCATGAATCTTCCGCTTCATCCACAGATCATAGTTTTCCACATGCTTAGGACCTTCAAATACACCATCGCTCATCATGATCAGAAGGTCGCCTGCCTTCAGCTGCTCGCTGACTACATCCACCTCGAATTCCTGCAATATTCCCATCGGCAGATTGCTTGCCTGGACTTTGAGAACCTTGCCGCCTCTTTTAATGAAGCTTGGCGTTGAACCGATTTTCAGGAATTTGGCCGCTGCATTTTGAAGATCGACCATCGCCAGGTCCAGGGTTGAGAAAATTTCATCTGTCGTCCGCAATGAGAGCACAGAGTTGACCGATTTGATCGCCACCTTCTCCTCTATCCCTGACTGGAGAATTTTTTGCAGCAGCTGGAGGGTTTCCTTACTCTCAATATGTGCCCTTTCGCCGTTCCCCATCCCGTCGCTGATGGCAATGGCATATTTACCCCCTCCAAGCTCGATGGTCGAATAGCTGTCACCGGAAATCAGCCCTCCATCCTTTGCCGCATGGGCCACCCCGGTTTCAACTGCGTAGGCCTTAGCCGAGCGGAATGTCACGTAGCAGCTGCCGCTTCCAAATGTGGAACACTCCTCTGAATTGACAAGAATGGTTTCTCCCAATATATCTGACAGCATCGGTGCTATCAGCTTTTCACACTCGCCGTGCCCCCTGCAGTAGGGAATCGTCATATCAATGTCGACATTCCCCTGCTCCAGGCTGTAAATCTCCACCTGCTCTATTTGAATGCCAAACCCCTGGAGTGCGTCCAGGATGGCCTCTTCCTGCTTATGATGATTTTCCCGCTCGCGCTGAATTTCTTTCGCAAAATCGCCCATCACCTCTGACACACCCAGCAGCTGGTCTGCCACAAGCCTCCTGCTTTCCTGGACCTGCTTTTTGAGCTTCAAATTTGCCTGATAGAACGTCAGCTCCTGATGCATCGTCTCCAAAACCTTTTTTGAGCGGGTGCAATGTTTTTCCCATTCCCTTGTCAGCCTTCCGGAAACGGTTCCCTGCTGCCCGTCCATTTCATGCATAATTTCCTTCATATATTCATAGGTTGTATCAAAGTTCCTTGCCCAGCAATGGTCTTTCTTGAAACAGGTCTGGCATGTCTTCTCCGTGACATTGCTCAGGAAATAATCCATCTCCCTTTCCTCCCCATCCCAGTCGATGGGATCATCATGAGAAGAAAAACTTTTGGACAGAGCCTGGAATACAGTCGAGAATTGGGCAACGCGCTGGGCGGTGACGTCCCGCATCTTCCGCATATACTGCTGCTGCTCAGCCGCATACTCAGGGGTCCCCGGTATATGCCTGGCCAGCTTTCCTGTCAGCGCCTGCGGAGTCAGGAAAAATAAGACCGTTGCTGCACCAGTCTCCAGAACGGTTTTCAGCAAGGTGCCGGTTCCTTCCCCATACATCCCGATTAATAAGGTGGCAATCAGCAGACCGCATGCCACGCCAAGCTTTCTCCCTTCCTTCAGTAAGCCGCCCAGGAGGCCGGAGAAAGCAAGCAGGCTCATATGATAAAAACTCGAAACATTTGCCAGGCTGAAAATCAATCCGGTCACTACCCCGACTGTTGACCCGACCGTTGCACCTGCAACAAATGCAAATAATAGAACCAGATATCTGGATAATATATGTTCAACGGACAGGTCATACACCGACCAGCCGATTGTTCCGGTCATGACTGAGGCAAGCATGATGATCAGACAGACAATTTCCTCAGTCTTAAGCGACTGCCTTCTTTTCGAGATGCTGAGCAGCGGGAGGCTCTGCAGGAAAATCAGAGTGAGGATAAAGCCGAGGCTTGCTTCGACGCCGGCCATCATCGCATCATAGAGTGCCAGCTGTCCTGAGACAATACAGGCTTCTGCAATCTTCCCGATCGCCAATACGAAAAACGTATAAACCGGCAGGGCCCTTACTTCATTTTTTAGCCACTTTTTCGAAACCCTGAAGGCGAAGAGGAACATAAAGCAGATTCCAAACACTGATGCTGCATTCATCATTGATAAGGTGAACGCACCGGCAGTAAGCCCAATCAGTGCCAGCGGTGCTTTATCCCTTTTGATCAGATAGACCGCTGCAAAAAATGGCAGGCTGAAGGGTGTCAATTTCGCCAGGATGAGCGCCCTTCCCAAGAGAAATCCAATCAATAGAAGAATATAGCCCTTTTTGATAAAAAAAGTCTCTATTTTCATTTGGAACTTGTGAAGGCCTTTTGCCAATTCGAGCTTCGATCCGTTGAAATCCACTTCCCCAGCAGGATCCATTACCGTATGTTCTGCCTTTTCCATTCATTCCACTCCCCGTATTTGTATCGTTGCTGATTATTATAAAATTGGTTATGCATAAAAGTTTGTCAAAAGAGGAGACAAGCCCATGTTTTTCTTTCGACGGCTTTCCGCCTAATAACAAAAAAGCAAACAATATAATGGAATATAATCCCATAATACCGGTACCTGTTTTGAATATTCACACAAATAGGGTAGGAGAAAGCCTTTAAAGCGGGTATTCTCCTGCCAAAAAAAATTGGCGAACCGAAAAAAAGGAGAGACGACATTTTTCTTTTAAAATATTATTGACACCAGGGTCAATCCTTTGTATTATATTCCTTGTGCTTATATTATGGCGGTGTAGCTCAGCTGGCTAGAGCGTACGGTTCATACCCGTGAGGTCGGGGGTTCGATCCCCTCCGCCGCTATCCTTATCTTTAATACGGCCCCTTGGTCAAGCGGTTAAGACACCGCCCTTTCACGGCGGTAACACGGGTTCGAATCCCGTAGGGGTCATACATGAAATGCGGAGGGTGCTTGTTTAGCCCCGACAAGCTTAAGACGCCTCAGAAATGAAGGCGGCTTTTTGCCTTCAATTCTGAGGCGGCTTAAGACTCGAGGGGCTAGCACCCGCAGCTGGACAATCGAAATGCGGAGGGTGCTTGTTCAGCCCCTCATCTAAAAAAACACCTTCTCCTTTCCGGAGCAGGTGTTTTTGTATTTATGGATTCATTCAACCTATAAAAAAAGACAAGCCCCTCGGCCTGTCATGGTCATGCAATATATAGAAAAAATCAGCAGCAAGTTATCCTCGTTTAGCGCCTCTTCCTCCACGTTTGGATTCCGTATTGCGTTTTAGTGAGGCCAATCGATCTTCACTGTCTTTGAGGAACTTGGCCATTTTGGACTCAAAGTTCTCTCTTGGCGGACGGCTGTCATTGGATCTTCCATGGCGCGGACGCTGGGATCCGGAATATCCGCCTCGTGATTCGCGGCGTTCAGGCCTGTCAGTTCTTTCAGGTCTGGCCGGTCTCTCTGGCCTGTCTATTGCTTTCTTGATGGATAAGCCGATCTTTCCATCCTTCTCCACATTAATGACTTTAACCTCTACCTGGTCACCGACCTTCAGGTGATCATTAATATCCTTAACATAGTTATCTGCGACCTCACTAATGTGGACAAGACCGGTTGAACCTTCCGGCAGTTCTACGAACGCGCCGAAATTAGTAATGCCGGTTACCTTTCCTTGTAACTTGCTGCCTACTTCGATTGACATAAAAAGATTTTGCCTCCTTAAAGATTAAAAGAATTAAACTTACTTTATATTATACAGAATTTCAAAAAAGAGTGTCAATAAGACTGCTACTCGGATGTTTTTTCCTTTTCCTTCTTTCCGCCCTTGTCCTCAGGCAGATTAAAGATGATTTCGTCCTTTTCGGAAAGGAAATAGTTCTTCCTCGCTAGCTTGGCTATATATTCATCATCATTCAGTTTGACGATTTCTTCTTCCAGGAGTACCTCATTCTTTTTAAGGGAGGCGAGCTTCTTTTCAAATTTTTCTTTTTCGAGGGCCTTTTCTTCAAGAGCAGAGGATTGCGTGACGAGTGTAGAGATCATCAATACGGCGATGGCTGCAGCGCCAATGAAAAAGACAGTCAGCCTGCGGATAAGCAGGACTCTCTTCCTGGCTGTGCTGATCTCTGTATTCTCTTGCTGTTTGGCATAGTTTGTCTCGATTTTTGCTACTTTGCGTTTCCTGATGGCACTCACTCTCGCAGCCCCTCCTTGCCCATTTATTTATTTTTCCATCTGGTTAATAAGCTGTTTAAGTTATTCTTGAATGTGTGCAAATTTCCTGCCAATTTATTATATAACTTCTCGACGCTATTTTTAATCTTTTTCGGCAAAATAAACCAAAAAAGTGACCAAATCCATTTGACAGGGCTTAAAATCACTTTTAAAAGAGTCCAAATGATCCGAAGTGCCAGCTTCATAAGGGCCAGTATGCCTTTTCCGAGCAGCAAAATAAGGGAAATAATACCCATTATAATCGATTGGATCGGTTTATAAACCAAAAGATGCGCCATTCTGACAAAAAAGCGGAATATCGCTGCAATTGCCCCTATCAATGTTTCAAGCAGCCGGAGAAATCCCTGCTTCAGCAGGCTCTGGTATGCGGCAAACCCGCAGAACAGGGCAATAAAGATATAGAACCTCAGCTCGCCCTGGTTGATGATGAACAATACATAAAAGACAGCAAGTCCCTGCAGGCTCCAAAATAAAAAATCATTGATAAAGACGATCCAGCTTTTTCTTTTGGCGCGGCGCAGGAAGCGGTTATATGTATCGAGCGACGCGCCGAACGCGCTTCCCATGCCAATCATGGCAAGCATGGTAAGAAACTGCGCAGATAGGGTCATCGGAATATCTTGCTAAAGAACCCTTTAGCTTTTTCCCCTTGCTGTTCATCCATATATACGAGGTCAAAGACTTTCCCCTTAATGGATACGATCCCTTTTTCCACGTCCAGATTCTTCATTTGGAGATTCTGGCCGCGGATGGCCAGGAAGCCCATGACTGTCTCCAAAAGGAATTCTTCATTATCAAAGCTTTCGACCTGCTTGACGCCGGTAATATCCAGAAGCTTTCGTCCCCTCATGATGACATCATGATCAGGAGCATTGCTTTTGCCTGTGTTTGATTCATAGTATTGGCTCATCCTCATCCCCCACAATCGCATAGTACAACCTTTTGTACATGTGTATGAGGGAGGGGGGCCTTTTAGAACAATTCAGTCAGGCCTGGCCATTATACAATACCTGTTTCCCCGCCGTTGCTGTCTTAAACATTAATTTTCCTGCTGGCCGGTGCGTTCTTCCTTAAGGACAGTGTACATCTCGGCTGCTTCTTCCTTGCGGCTTGTTTCCTGGAGGCGCTCGATCTTCGCTGTTACAATCCGCTGCCCGAGCCTGACCGTCAGCTCATCACCGACCTTTACGGTTGAACTTGCCTTCCCCTGCTGTCCGTTGATGAGGATCCTCCCCTGGTCAGCTACTTCCTTTGCCAGTGTTCTTCTTTTAATCAGTCTTGATACCTTCAAAAATTTATCCAGTCTCATTCTTCTCTCCCCCTTTATAATCCTTGCTGTTTCGCTTCATCCCAAAAGCGGTCCAGCTCTTCCAGGCTGTATCCGCTGAAGTCCCGGCCGCTCTCCCTGACCCTATCTTCAATATACGTAAAACGCCTGATGAATTTCTGATTGGTCGTGAAGACCGCCTGCTCCGGATCGATCTTGCAGAATCTTGCAATATTCACAAGTGCAAACAGGATATCGCCGAACTCCTTCGCCGCTTCTTCTGACCGCGGATCCCGGTTCATTTCCTCTTCGAATTCAGACAGCTCTTCTTTAACCTTCTCCCATGCAGGCCCGATTTCCTGCCAGTCAAATCCTGCGCCGGCTGCTTTCTTTTGGATATCTGCTGCCTGGAGCAGCTGCGGCATCGATTTGACAATCCCGCTCAAGAGCGACTCAGGCGCAGCCCCTTTTTCTTCAGCCTTGATTTCCTGCCAATTCTTCAGCACCTGCTCTTCTGTTTCAGCTGAAGCCTCGCCAAAGACGTGGGGATGCCTGCGGATCATTTTTTCACTGATGCCCTGGATGACGTCATCCATGGAGAAATAGCCGTCATCTTCCCCGATCTGTGCGTGCAGCACCACCTGCAGGAGGACATCACCCAGCTCCTCGATCATATGGTCGATATCTTCATTATCAATTGCTTCAATAAGCTCATATGCTTCCTCGATCAAATACTTCCTGAGCGATTGGTGGGTCTGCTTGAGATCCCATGGACAGCCGTCCGGCCCCCTCAATGCGGCAATGATTTCCCGGAACTTGCTGAATTCCCTGTAGAGGAGGGTTTCATCCTTTACAGGCGGCACATAGACTGAAGTGAGATTATTGATCTCCGCTTCCCTGTCAAGCTCAAACAGAGGCACCTTCCTGATGCTTTCCCTGCTGCTTCCCGCTGCCGTGGCAATATAAATCTCATAATCATACGGAAGCATTTCCATCAGTGTCAGCTTCACATTGCTCGCCACGTAGGTATCATACACCTGACCGATGATCATATGATGCTTCAGCATTACTTCATCCTTTTTCAGGTCAGTGGCATCGAGCAGCTGGAAGCCTTCGATTGGATCTATTTTCAGAGCCTGGAACAGGGCGTCCAAAAAGCTCTGGCCTCCGCCGATCACGATATCAATTCCCAGCACAGGGCCTTTCTCAAGCAAAACCTGAACCGTTTTCTCCGCAACCAGCGGATGGCCCGGCACAGCATAGACTACATCCCCATCTGCTGCCTTTGCCAGGAGGATTTCGCAAATTTCATCGTATACGTCTTCAAAGCGGCTGTGCTTTTCATATACATGATCAAATGACTGAAAAGCCATCCCTTCATCCTGCAGCTCCCGGATCACCGGATGGTCCTCTGTCCTTAAATATACCTTCCCCTCAGCCTGAAGGGCTTTATAAACGCCAAAGGGCAGCTGTTCGAGATCCCCTGCCCCAAGGCCGTAAACCGTAATTTTATTCATATCAAATCATCTCCTGTTCCTGCCGTGCAGCAAATAGCCCAGTTTGCTTCCAAAAGGCAGCATGCTGATTTCTTCTTTTCTAAAAGTCTCTCCTTTTAAAGCTAAAAGCATGAATACAATTCCGCCTGTTGCAGCTGCGCTTAAGGCAATAAGGCCGGCCGCAAGGCGCCCTTCCCCGGCCAAAAATCCCGCAGCCAGCAGATAGCCCTTCAAATAAAGCAGCATGACTGCGGCAGCGGTTCCGAGCCCCAGGATGAAGCGGCCTGGCACTAAAGGCTGCCGCAATAGGAGGCGGAGCCTGGCGAGCAGGACAAGCAGAACGATAGCGAGCGCTGCACACGCAGCAATAGCCGCTCCCATCGTCCCTGCAGCTGGCACAAGCAGAATGTTAAGGATATATTTTATCCCGAAGCCTCCGATCATCACCGCAGCCGGGAAAAACGTGTGGCCCAGCCCCTGCAGGATGGCTGCCAGGGTCATGATAATCGAGGCAAAGAAAATGAACAGGCTCAGCACTGAGAGCACTTCTGATCCTTCCGCATTCTCGAACAGCATGATATTGACCGGCCTGATAATGGCCCATAATCCGAAGGCCGCACCTGTCCCGAAGAGCAGGCTGACGCGGAGGGCAAGACCTGCCTTTTCAGCAAGGAACTGCTGATTATTTTTCAGTTTTTCAGCAGTGATGAGCGGAACAAGCGAAAGTGACATTGATGTGGCGATAACAGTCCCAAGCTGTATGAGCGGCTGTCCCCTGTCATAAATCCCTTTCAGCTTTTTTGCCTCTTCAGCATCCAGCCCTCCCGATACAAGCAGGGAATACAGATTCAGCGAATCCGCCAGCTGAAGAAGGATGAGCAGCATGGATGCCGCACTGATGGCCGCACCCTGGAGAGCGATGGTTTTCATTGTCATCAGGACCGCTTTTCCACTCAGCCCAATATTCGCTGCACCAGCTGCTTCCTTACTTATCCCGCGCCAGAAAAAGGCGGACAGGATGGCTGCAGAAGCAATGCCCCCTGTCACTGAACCGAAAACAGCCCCGCTGCCGGCCGTATATAGTGATGCTCCTTCTTTCATGAGAATGGACGCAGCAGCCAATATGGTCGCCACACGGATGGCCTGCTCTCCCACCTGTGAAACAGCAGTCGGAAGCATGTCGCCCCGGCCCTGGAAATACCCCCTGAGGAGAGCTGTAGCCGGCAGTAGAAGGAAGACTGGGGAAAGTGTCCTTAAAAGGATACCCAGCCTTGGATCCCCCATTTGCGAAGCAATCCAATCCGCCCCGGCAAACATAATCAGGAAAGCAGCAAGGCCAATGGCCAGAAGGAAAAGGCCAGAGGCCGCCAGCAGCTGCAGAGCTTCTTTCCTGCTCTTTGCCTGCTCGGCATAAAGCTTTGAAATAACGACCGGAAAACCATATGTAGACAGCACGATGGCAATCCCATAAAAGGGATATACCTGCTGGTAAATATAAAAGCCGACATCCCCTACGATATTCTGGAAGGGGACTCTGTAAACTGCGCTCAATACCTTTGTGACCAAAGCGGCAGCTGTAAGGATCAGGGCTCCTTTGAACAGATCTCCTGATTGATTAGCGGGCTTCATTGCCCATCTCCTTCCAATAATGAATTCGAAAAGTATTATAGCATAACTATTGGCCGCAAGATGGGATGATAACGCATTAACCTTGTTTCGTTGTCTGTTTGTCATAAAACAAATAGCTTTGAAGCATTATTTTTCATTTTTCCCATAGAAAAAAGGCAGCCAGGCTGCCCCTTTCTATCATCTCTATAAGATTCAATATTGATATTAAGACTCCATCTGCCTTGCCAAGAATCCTGCTGCCGTTTCTACAGCCTTCTGCTCTACATCACCAAGTGAATCTTCCTTCGCATAAATGATGACCGCCCCTATTGGATCGCCATTGGCAATGATCGGGCCGATTGTATAAGCAGAAAGGCTTTCCTCGTTCCCATCTGCAAGGGCATACTCGCCTTGAGTGTTGACGAGGACAGACGTTCTGTCTTCCATTGTTTTTTCCAGCAGATCACTGATGTTTTTGTTCAGATAATCCTTCTTTGATCCGCCTGCTGTTGCGATGAATGTATCCCTGTCACAAATAAGGACCGGGTTTCCAAGGCTGTCATACAAGGCTTCTGCATATTCTTTTGCAAAATCGCTCAATTCGCTGATTGGCGAATACTTCTTTAAAATGACTTCACCATCGCGGTCTACGAATATTTCCAGCGGGTCACCTTCACGAATTCGCAGTGTCCTGCGGATTTCCTTCGGGATTACAACACGACCCAAATCATCGATACGACGAACTATACCAGTTGCTTTCATCCTGCGTTGCCTCACTTTCATCTGATGATTTTTAGCAGGAGAAGATTTCTGCTTCCTTTTGTTGAAAACTTCTCCATGTTTGAACTTAGTATCTTTCATATGGAAAGTTCTATACACTTGCAAATATCTTTTCTCTCGCGTGATAACATTTCCTCAATAGGATAAACATTCCAGTATAAAAATCCTTACCATTTGAAATACCCTTGTCTACTCTTATTAAACACTTTTCTCATTTCATTTAGGTGACAGGAACTTTTCCATTACTTTACGATATTGGATTTTGCTGCTTCTTTTTGGATTTATCTATTCCAAGGATCATATCATAGGCGGTATTAAGCCATTTGTCTGCACTGTATCCCTTTGTCTGGATGACCATCTTCAGCTTTTTTCCTTCCATGCCAAGTCCGACCATCCGTCCATGCCTGGTGCTTTCCTGGAAGATTCTCTGTCCGTCAATCAGAGAGCTTGCCTCCTCTGACAGGAGGATCAGCACTTCCGTCTTGGACTGTTTGATGAGCTCTACCCCGGCCTCCTGGGCATGGACCTTCATCTCGGCGACGCGGAACAAATAAGCGACCTCATCCGGATAGTCCCCGAATCTGTCTGTCATTTCTTCCTTCAGCCCTTCGATTTCATCCATCGAGTCGATGCCGCGGAACCTTTTATACATTTCAATCTTCTGATTCCCGTCTGCCAGGTATGCATCAGGAATGTAGGCATCGATTTCCAGATCGATTTCCACTGAAGGCTTTTTAAATGTTTCCGGATTTTCCTTCCGTTCTTCTATAGCCTCTTTAAGCATCTGGGAATACAGATCAAAGCCGACAGAATCGATGAATCCGTGCTGCTGTGAGCCGAGCAGATTGCCTGCACCCCTGATAGAAAGGTCGCGCATCGCAATCTTAAAGCCTGACCCCAGCTCTGTGAACTCCTTGATGGCCTGGAGGCGCTTTTCTGCCACTTCAGTCAGCACTTTATCCTTCCGGTAGGTGAAATAAGCATAGGCAACCCTGTTTGAGCGGCCAACCCGTCCCCTCAGCTGGTACAGCTGGGAGAGCCCCATCCTGTCTGCATCAAAAACGATCAAGGTGTTCACATTCGGGATATCGACTCCCGTTTCAATAATGGTTGTGCTGACAAGGACGTCCGCTTCGCCTTCAAGGAAGCTCAGCATAACTGATTCGAGCTCATTTTCCGTCATTTGGCCATGGGCTGCGACCACCTTGGCATCCGGGACCAGCATGGAGATTTCCTCTGCCTTCCGTTCGATATCCTCAACCCGGTTATACAGGAAATATACCTGGCCGCCCCGCGCCATCTCCCGTTCGATGGCTTCCCGGACAAGTCCGCCATTGTATTCCATTACATAGGTCTGGACCGGGAACCTGTTCTCCGGCGGCGTCTCGATGACAGACAAGTCCCTCACGCCGAGCATCGACATATGCAGGGTCCGCGGAATCGGTGTTGCAGTCAATGTCAGGACATCGACATTTGTTTTGAGCTGTTTGATCTTTTCTTTATGGGTGACGCCGAACCGCTGCTCTTCGTCAATGATGAGCAGCCCCAGGTCTTTATAGATGATTTCCTTAGAGAGCAGGCGATGGGTGCCGACAACAATATCAACGGTCCCGTTTTTGAGACCCTTGACTGTCTCGGTCTGCTGCTTCTTTGTCCTGAAGCGGCTTAAGAGGCCGATCTCAACAGGGTATTCCTGGAACCTTTCTCTCATTGTCTGGTAGTGCTGCTGGGCGAGGATTGTCGTCGGCACGAGTATTGCCACTTGCTTGCCGTCCGCAATCGCCTTAAAGGCAGCCCTGATCGCCACCTCAGTCTTTCCGTACCCCACATCGCCGCACAGCAGGCGGTCCATCGGCCGCTCTTTTTCCATATCCAGCTTGATTTCATGGATGGACCTCAGCTGATCCTCTGTTTCCTGATAAGGGAAGGACAACTCGAATTCGCGCTGCATGTCCCCGTCAGGAGAGAAGGCATAGCCCTTCGACGCTTCCCTTTCGGCATACAGCTTGATCAGATCATCCGCTATATCCTGGACAGAGCTTTCAACCTTCTTCTTGACACGCTTCCAGTCATTGCCGCCAAGCTTATAGATCTTCGGCTCTTTGCCTTCTGAACCGACATACTTCTGGACCAGGTCAATCTGGTCGACCGGCACATACAGCTGGTCGCTGCCTGAATAGCGGATATTCAGATAGTCCTTATGAAGGCCATTGATTTCAAGTGTTTCAATGCCCAGGTATTTGCCGATCCCGTGATTCACATGGACAACATAATCGCCGATTTTAAGCTCTGAATAGCTTTTAATCCTTTCAGCATTCGAAAGCTTCTGCCTGCGCGGCGACCGCTTCGCTGTTTTCTTGTTGAAAAGCTCTTCTTCAGTGATGACGGCAATTTTCTGGATCGGCAGCTCAAAGCCTGTCTGCAGGCTTCCTTCAGTGATCTGGAACTTGCCTTTCAGCACCTCTTTATCCGGCTTGATGACAGCAGCCTCAATTTCATAGTCGGCCAAAACGCTTTGTAGCTTCTTGACCCGGTCCATGTCAGGGCCGAGGAACAAAACAGAGAACCCGCTCTTCTTCCAGCGCTCCAGCTCGCTTTTCAGCACATTCAGCTGGCCGTGGAAGTTCTGCATCTGCCTGCAGGAGACATTGATGATATTCTGCGGATTCGTATTCGGGACATGCCTCAAGAACAGGGACATATAGACAATCGGCTGATAGGACCTGCCGATGAATTCCTTCAGGCTGTGGGAAGTTTTGACGTCATGGACGATTTTCCCTTCGCCAAGCAGGCTTGTATACCATTCCGCCTCCTCTTTCTCAAGGGACTCATTCATCTCCTGAACCCTGCTGATTTCATCAATAAAAATGAGCCCATCCTGCGGAAGGTAATCTAGCAAACTATTATTGGATTCATAAGCATAGGAGAGGTATTTGAACATCTGCTCAGGCCTTTGCCTGTTCCGGAGCTGCTCCAGTTCATACCCGATATTCTGGGCCAGCAGCTCTTTTGCCTTTTCATCCTTCAGCTTCTTCAGGCTGGCTGAGAGCCCTTTTTCCAGCTTCTGATATACCCTGTCATAATGCTCATCCTCAAAAGGATTCTCGGTCGCAGGGCCAATATGTACCTGCTTCAGCTTTTCTTTCGAGCGCTGGTCTTCAAGGGAAAAAGAACGGATGCTGTCAATTTCAGTGTCAAACAGCTCAATCCTGATCGGATCCGCTTCGGTCAGCGGATAGATATCCAGGATGCCGCCCCTGACGCTGAATTCCCCCGGGGAAGACACCATATCGGTGCGGCTGTAGCCCATTTTGACAAACTCAAGAAGCTGTTCCTCTATTTCTATATCATCGCCAAGCTTTAATATCAGCTGGCGCTTCTTCCAAAGGGAAGGAGGCGGAAGCACCTTCCTCATCCCGGCCATAGGGATAATGACAATTCCGGTAGCCTTCCCGCTCCAATGGTTGAGCGCGTCAATTCTCTGCGCCCTCAGCTCAGGGCTTGCAATGCTCAGCTCCGCTGCGATCAATTCATTGGCAGGATAAAGAAACACATCATCCTCGCCTATAAGATTGACAATATCATCATATAATTTCTGTGCTTGTAAAAGATTGTGAGTTACAACCAGCATAGGTTTCTTTGTCTGCTCATATATAGAGGCAAGGAAAAGCGTCCGTGCCGAGCCGGTCAACCCGGCCACCAGCTGCTCTTTCAGTCCCCCGTTCACTCCGGTGATGACAGTCTTGATATCATCCTGCCGGGTGAAAAGCTGTTTTAATCCTAGCATGGCAACCCCTCCTCTCGTCCTAAGTCGTTATGTGTGCATATGGAAACAGAAAAACGCTTTGGAGTGTTCGTCCAAAGCTTTTTAATGAATAAGGTAATCGTTCTGATGGTAGTCAGGATTTCTTTCCAGTGATTCCTGGCAATCCTCGCAGATCGATTTTATGTGTATATCCCCGGATAATCCATAGAGAATCATATCCTGGCGTTCTTCTTCATTCAATTTATGGAACCCGAGGCTTTCTGCATGCATTGACAAGTTATCCAGCGTTCCCATCTTCATGCCGCAATGGCGGCAATGATAATGAAGTGCCATGCCTGTCCCTCCCTGTCTAACAATTGTTATTGCTAGTATTGCCCCGGGAGGAAATCTTATTCATTTACAGCCTGCCGCAGAAAACGCTAACTTAACTTTATCATATGTAAGGCCAAATGAAATAATGAAAAGCTAAGATTGGTTATATTGATTCATGACCTCAAGGAAAGGCTTCCTGATCCAGTCTATGCAGGCATCGGCCGAGCGGTCTGCTGCCTCATCCATGACCTTCTGCTCTTCCGCTGTAAAACGGCCGAGCACATAATCAGTCACCTTCATCCCGCCTTCAGGGCGTCCGATCCCGACGCGGATGCGGCTGAATTCCTGTGTGCCGGTGTGCGCGATGGTTGATTTGATGCCATTGTGGCCGCCTGCGCTGCCCTTCTGCCTGAGGCGGATTTTCCCCGGCGGCAAATCAAGGTCATCATAAATGACTGCCAGATCTTCTGTATCGATATCATAATAGTCCATAAGCGGCCTGATCGATTCTCCTGACAGATTCATATATGTAAGCGGCTTCAGAAGGAATACCTTCTCTCCATCAACGCGTCCCATGCCAAACACACCCTTGAACTTTGCCTGGTCCATAGGGATATTCAGCTTCTCCGACAGCCTGTCAATAACATCAAAGCCGATGTTATGCCTTGTTTTCTCATATTCTTTCCCGGGGTTCCCCAGCCCTACAAACAATTTCATGTCCTATTACCTCCGCCTATCAACGTAAGAAAAGGTCTGACCAGAGCGGGCCAGACCCTTGATTGTTTACTCTTCGTTTGCTTGGGTTTCCCGGCCTTCCTGATTCTCAGGGATGCCAGGCTCCTGCTCTTCGCCTGTGCTAATTTCCTCTTCCTGCCTTGGCGCAAGGATGGAAGCAATGACTGTTTCGTCATCCGTGTTGATCGTGAAGCCGCGGCCCGCTTTAATATCGGCGGCCGTAATGCTTTCTCCGACCTGGAGATCTGCTATGTTTACCTCTACGCTCTGCGGAATGTCATTCGGCTTGGCCGATACAGATAACTCATGGACAGGCTGCTGAAGGACTCCGCCGTCTTTGACGCCTGCAGCATCGCCGACCAGCTCGATCCTCACTTCTGCCGTGATTTCCTGCGACATATCAACCGCCCTGAAGTCCAGGTGGGTGATTTCATTTTTCAAAGGGTCCGCCTGATAGTCGCTCAGCACCACATCGTGCCTGGTGCCTTCTACATCAAGAGAAAAAACAGCATTCCTGCCTGTTTCCCGGATTGTTTTGATAAAATCAGGGCCATTCAGGTAAATTGCCTTGCTTTCGATTTTATTCCCATAAACAACACCAGGAATATTCCCCTCATTGCGCAGCTGCGTCAGATTGGAATTGCGGAATTCTTTTCGTTCTTTGGCTTGAAGTACAGTGCTCATAAAAAAACGTCCCCTTCCTCAATTTAAGGTGTAATCAAAATGAACCATGCAAATGGACTGCATACTTATCTTTTTAAAAATGCCCTAAATGGAGATGTTTTAAACACAATTGCCTGCAAGCTGTTTTTATAAATTGAGTATAGCATAAAAGGCTTGCCCTGGGGCAAGCCTCTTGTACTGCTGGATTAATCGAACAGAGTGCTGACAGATTGCTCCTCGTGGACGCGGATGATCGCTTCCCCGATAAGAGGGGCTACAGACAGCTCCCTGACTTTTGCGATTTTCTTTTCTTCTGGCAAAGCAATGGAGTTTGTGACAGCCAGTTCTTTAATATTTGAGTTCTGAATCCGCTCGATCGCCGGCCCTGACAATACAGGATGCGTGCAGCAAGCATAGACTTCCTTCGCGCCATTTTCAATCAGGGCATTCGCAGCAAGGGTGATCGTTCCGGCCGTGTCGATGATGTCATCGATAAGAATGGCGATCTTGCCGTCGATATTTCCGACGATATTCATGACTTCCGCCACATTCGGCTTAGGACGGCGTTTGTCGATGATGGCGATCGGAGCCTTCAGGCGCTCAGCAAGCTTGCGGGCGCGGGTTACACCGCCATGGTCCGGAGATACGATGACGATGTCGCCATCCAGGTCCTTGTTCCCGAAATAATCGGCCAGAATCGGCACACCCATCAAATGGTCGATCGGGATATCGAAGAAGCCCTGGATTTGCGGCGCATGAAGATCCAGCGTGATCACACGCGTTGCCCCTGCTGTTTCAAGCAGGTTAGCTGCAAGCTTGGCAGTGATCGGTTCACGGGCTCTCGCCTTGCGGTCCTGGCGGGCATAGCCGTAGTAAGGCATAACAATGTTGATTGTCTTGGCAGAAGCCCTCTTCAGTGCATCAATCATGATCAGAAGCTCCATCAAGTGCTCGTTTACAGGAGAGCTTGTGGACTGGATCACGAATACATCACAGCCCCTGATGCTTTCCTCGATGTTAATCTGGATCTCTCCATCACTAAAACGTGTAACAGAGCACTTTCCAAGCTCCACTCCGATAACCTTTGCAATTTCCGATGCCAGATCACGATTTGAATTCAGGGAAAACACCTTCAAGTTTGGATCTAAATACTGGTTCGACATGTTAACCTCCATTAGCTTTTTATCACTTTTATTTCTTGTTATTAAGCTTGCTCACATAATCTTCTTTATTCGTCTGCCTTGCACGGGCCACTGCCAGCGCTTCGCCAGGCACATCTTCCGTGATGGTAGAGCCGGCCGCTACATAAGCGCCTTTTCCGACCGTCACCGGCGCAACCAGATTGGAGTTGCAGCCAATGAATGCACCGTCTTCGATTTTTGTCAGGAATTTATTTTTCCCGTCATAATTGACTGTGATTGAGCCGCAGCCGAGGTTCACATCGCTTCCGACTTCCGCATCCCCAATATAGCTGAGGTGGGATGCCTTGCTTCCTTTGCCGAAAACAGACTTCTTGATTTCAACGAAATTGCCGACCTTCACTTCATCATGGATATCTGACTGAGGACGGATATGGGCAAACGGCCCGATCGCTACACCACTGCCGATGCTGCTGTCATGGGCGACAGAATGCCTGATAACAGTGTTGTCCCCAATTTTACAATTCTTGATTTCCGAGTTGGGGCCGATCACGCATTCAGAGCCGATCACCGCAGCCCCCTGGATGACTGTTCCTGGATAGATGACGGTATCCTGGCCGATCACAGCTTCAGGACTGATATACGTCTGTTCAGGATCGATCAGCGTCACACCGTTTCTCATATGCTTCTCATTAATGCGCTTTTTCATGATGCGTTCTGCCTGAGAAAGGGCAACACGGTCATTGACGCCAAGAGACTCATCGAAATCGCCTGTTGCGAAGGCCGATACCGTCTCACCTTCATTTTTCAGGATTTCAATGACGTCAGGCAGGTAATACTCTCCTTGTACATTGTCATTGCTGACATTGTTCAGGGCGCGGAAAAGCGACGCGTTATCAAAGCAGTATGTACCTGTGTTGATTTCCTTGATATTTCTCTCCTGCTCTGTCGCATCCTTATGCTCGACGATTTTCTCGACATGCCCTTCTTCATTCCGTACAATTCTTCCATATCCTGCAGGATCAGGAGCAATGGCAGTGAGGATTGTTGCTTTAGCACCAGTTTCCTCATGATGGCGGAAGAGCGCCTCCATTGTTTCTGCCTTGATGAGGGGAGTATCCCCGCATACAACGATGGTCACGCCCTCTTTTCCTTCAAGGGCATCCTTAGCCTGCATGACAGCATGGGCTGTGCCGAGCTGTTCCTCCTGAAGCGCATAGCTGCTTGCATCTCCCAGCTGGGATTTAACAAGCTCGGCGCCATGTCCGATGATGGTGACGATTTTTTCTATATGAAGATTCGATACTTGATCCACAACATGCTGAACCATTGGTTTGCCGCAAACGGGATGAAGCACTTTATAAAGCTTTGACTTCATGCGTGTCCCTTGGCCTGCGGCTAAAATTACCGCGAAACGTGTAGACATTTACAGGCCTCCAATTTACCTTTTTATCCATTAAGAATATATCTCAAAAATCCTTTCATTTCAAGGAATGTTGCCAAAGTACATATTTTTGTCATAAGGAAGATTTACTGGGAAGGAAATTATTTGGGCAGGATGGTTTACACTTGGGACTTACCGGGGAAAGGCAATAATAAGGACAGGCGGTAAAAATGGCCGTAAAAAAGAGCCTGACTAATGAAGTAGGCCCTCGTTGCAATTATACTTAAGAAGCTCCGGCTTCTTCAAATTCAACTTCTAATTCGCCTAAGCGGTGATATTCTGCCAAAACAGCTTCTTGGATCTTGCCGCGTGTTCCGGAATTGATCGGGTGAGCGATATCACGGAACTCTCCATCAGGTGTACGTTTGCTTGGCATTGCCACAAATAGGCCATTATTGCCGTCGATGACGCGGATATCATGAACAACAAACTCATGGTCTAAAGTAATTGAAGCAATTGCTCTCATCCGTCCATCTGTATTTACACGGCGCAATCTTACGTCAGTTACCTCCATTTGGTTCACCACCTTTACTAGTAAATAAATTCTAATTTTATTAATTCAACAAATTTTCCAATTCTCCTTCTTAAATGGGAATTTTTTTTTGGGAATTTTCCCATCGTCTGGGGAAAAGGAAGGAAAAGGAGGCGCTTACAGCAAACACAGGCCCTCTCCCGGCAGTACAAACCGCCCAAATTAACAGGTAATTCAGAAAATATTTTTGGATAAAAAAAAGCCCCCGTTTATTTAACGAGCGCTATTACTTCGATTTCGACCAGTGCATCCTTTGGCAGTCTTGCCACTTCCACACAGGAACGGGCCGGCTTGTGCTCTCCAAAATACTCTCCATACACTTCGTTGATCTCCGCAAAGTCATTCATATCTTTAATAAAAACCGTCGCCTTTACGACCGTTTCCAGCGAAGCACCCGCTTCCTTCAGTACAGCCTGGAGGTTCTTGAACACCTGGTGCGTCTGCTCCTTGACATTTCCATCCACCATGATGCCCCCGGCGGTCAATGGAATCTGGCCGGAGCTGTAAAACATATTATTTACGACAATTCCCTGTGAGTATGGTCCGATTGCAGCCGGAGCCAGCTCTGTCTGAACTTTTTTCATGGCTTTTCCCACCTTTATCCGTTCTTATGCCTGAAATAGTTTCCCTCTGTCACATTGATCTTCTTTTCTTTAACATCCACATCTGCAAGCTGGACAAGAGACAAGTATTCATCAACAAGGCGTTCTTCAGCCTTTTCTGCTTCCACCAGGACCGCAATCCCGGCAACATGTGCCTTGAATTCCTCCAGCATGCTGATCATGCCGTTGACCGTACCGCCTGCTTTCATGAAATCATCGACAATCAGCACCTTTGATCCTTCTTCCAGGCTCCTTTTCGAAAGCACCATCGTCTGGATGCGCTTGGCTGACCCTGAGACATAGTTAATGCTCACAGTCGATCCTTCTGTCACCCTGCTGTCTCTCCTGACGATCACGACCGGCACATTCAAATATGCCCCGACAGCGTAGGCAAGCGGTATCCCTTTTGTAGCCACAGTCATGACTACATCGATGTCAGCATCGGCAAAAGCGGAGGCAAAGACTCTCCCTGCCTTCTGGACAATCGCCGGATCGCCGAGGATGTCTGTCATATACAGATAGCCCCCCGGCAGGAGCCTTTCCGGGCTGGCAATGACCTCACAAAGCCCGCTTATAAAAGGGCGTGCCTCATCGTCGCTTACCTTTACAGAGTATTTCACTCCCCCTGCTGCACCCGGCACCGTTTGAAGGGTGCCGATACCCCGCTGCTCGAATGTCTCTTTTATAATGGCCAGGTCTTCGCTGATCGAGGATTTGGCAGAGCCGTAACGATCGGCAAAGAAAGTGAGGGACACCAGCTGCCGGGGATGCTCCAGCAGATAATTCGTCATGTCTATTAAGCGCTCGCTGCGACGAAACTTCATAATTACGAAACCTCCGGAATCCGAATAATTAACGATAATATACCACTAATATACGGATTTAATCAAGCTTATGCTGATCCCCCAGCATTCGTACGGCGAAAACCTGATCACAGAATCCTTTCAGGCCGTTATAAATCCGGTGCATTCTTGAATCATGGTGAACAAGGCCGAACACGGTTGGCCCGGACCCGCTCATCAGCACCGCGTCCGCTCCGAATCTTTTCATCTGATCCTTGATCTGTGCGACCTCAGGATAAAGATTGAGCGTCACATCTTCCAGTACATTCCCGACATTCCCGCATACACCGCTGTAATTGCCTTCCTTGATCGCCCCTACCATGCCCGCGGTATTTGGATGGCTGATCCCTTTCAGATCGAGGCGCCTGTATACATCAGCAGTCGATACCCCGATGAACGGCTTCGCCAGGATCACCCAGCATGTCGGCGGTGCCGGCAGATGCTTGATCATTTCTCCCCGCCCCGTCGCCAGCGCAGTACCGCCATAGACACAGAAAGATACATCTGAGCCTATTTCCGCTCCGATCTCTGCAAGCTCATCCAGTGAAAGGCCAAGCCCCCACAGCTTATTCAGGCCTCTCAGGGCCGCAGCTGCGTCGCTGCTGCCGCCGGCAAGACCTGCCGCGACCGGAATGGTCTTTTCTATCGTGATGGCCACACCCTGTTTTACCTTGAAGCGCTCCTTCAGCAGGGATGCCGCCTGGTACGCGAGATTCCGCTGGTCATCAGGCACAAACCGGTTATGGGAAATGATCCTGATTTCGTCTTTTTTCAATTCAGTCAATTCAAGGCGGTCGGCAAGATCGATCGTCGTCATGATCATCTCCACCTCATGGTAGCCATCCGGCCGTTTATACAATACATCCAGCGATAAATTGATCTTAGCCGGCGCCTTTACTAAAAGCTTCAAAATACCCACCTACTTCTGCTCATTTCAACGTCTCAGTTTTTGTCCTATTTTACCACAAAACAGGGCTTGTAAGACGTTCGAATCAGACATTCTTCAACAAATAAGTTATTTTACCATGCGACCGGGAAAGAGAAAAGGCAAAATGAGCTGTCCGGAAGGGCCTCAGGAGCCCATCGACGCAAAAAACCCGGGGTTTCCCCCCGGGCCCGCAAATGCAGCTGTTTGGTTTCAAGCTTGAAGCAGTGAACATCATTTTTTACTGAAGGAGGCTCTGCTGTGCTTTTTCTATCGCCAGCTTGACCATATTGCCGGCATCCTTCGCGCGGATGCCTCCCCAGCCTTCCTTCTGGACAACATCATAGAAGCCGAGCTCTTTCGCCAGTTCTTCCTTGAAGCCCTCTGACATGACGCCATTTCTCCTGCTCAATGCAACATCCCCTTTTTAAGCATTGCGGTATTGTTATTGTAGGCGGCTTCAGGCCCGCCCATGCAACCCTATATTTGACTGTTTCTGCTGGAGCCGGACGCTGATCAAGAAATGATAAAAATACACAAGGCTTACGATTTATAATTTCCTGAACAATTAAAAAGCAGGGGCGGCAAAAATCGTTTTGCCGCCCCTGCTTTTTAGAAAAGGATATATATCAGCTTAAAGCCATATGTCCTGATGCGTCTTCGTAGAAGGTAATTTGAACCGTTTCTGTTAAAACATCTGCATAACTGTAAGATACGCGTTCGAATGCATTTTCATCCTGATCAAGTTCAATCACAAATACAGAGGGATATGTTTCTGCCAGTACGCCTGAACGTTCAATCGTTTTCCTGCGCCCGCCATTGGCTTTAAGCAAAAGCCTTTTCCCCAAATTTGAATCAAGAGCCTTTTTTATGTCCGTTAATGTTTTTGCCATTCGGTCCACCTCACTATGTAAAGTATATCACACTGACACAGTAGAGTCAAATAAAAACATAAATTATAACAGTCTTTAAAAAAGATTGTCAATATATTTTCGTCTACTTTTTATCCTATTTTTCAACATTTTTATCATTCCCTAAAATAAGCGAATTATGTGCAAAATATGAATAAGACAGGAAAACCTTGCCCCATATAGTCTTGCAAGCATAAAATCAAGGCCTGTCCTGCCTGCTTCAAGAAAAAATAAGCCCGCTCTTATGCCGGCTTATTTCCCTTATTCTGCTCCTTTATTAAACGGCATGCCCGTCCGGAGCACACCCTTCGTTTCTATCCCTCCAAGCCCCTTTTCGCCTGTCAGTGTGTTTCGGAGAACATCCCATACATTGATCCTTTCCATAAAAGGCGTAAAACTGATCTTGGCCACAATATAGACAGGATCGAGGGCATGGATATTCACACGGGAGGGAGAGCTTGCAAAATTGGCCCCTGCGTGGATCAGGGATTCAAAATGCGACTGGCAGGCGCCGGCAAATATGACCAGCTGATCCAGGTGGGGAATCTTCCTCCGCGCCTCCCTGACCGTCTGGACAAAATGCTTGGAATGGCGGTAAGCATTTATATCGGTTACCTTGCCTTTGGCCTTTGAATAGGCATCATGCCCTGTGATGACCAGGATATCCGGCCTGTAATAGTCGATGAGCTGCCCGATTTTGCCCGGCATCTCCTTTTCATTGCAATGGATCCCGGTTACCGGGACACCGATCTTCTCATATAGGGAAAGGCATTTCTTTAAATAGGACGGATCACCGTCCAGATGAAGCACCCTGCCCGGGATCTGAAAATAATTGAACGGCTTGCTGTATGCGCCGGTTGCTTCGTATTCCTGCTTCTGCTTCAGGAGGCTCACATCCTGCCTGAACAGATTATAAGACTGTTCCTCAAGGGACTGATACTGCCTCGACATCTTCATCCGCTCTGACTGGTTGATGACAATCAGATCTTCATAAGGCGCATCCGCTATCAGCCTGATGTCCTCTCCATACAGAACCGCAAGCTTCCGGCCTTCTTCTTCACGTATATCGATCACCCGAAACATGATGTCACAGTTATAAGAAACCCTTCCTACAACATCCATAAGGTTAATGCTCACTGGCGTCACTCCATTAAGCTCCTGTGCCGAGCTGGTCTAATCGCTTCTGGTTCTTTCATAAACTATGCAAATGCCCCTGCACATGTGCCTTCCCGGTTGTATGGCCGGCAGTAAGCCAATAAAAAGAAGCCCGGAGATCTCCGGGCTTCCTGCTCATTAATTTTTAAAATAGGGATAAAGTTCATCGCTCAGGCGGCCAAACTCCTCAATTGAAAGGGTTTCTCCGCGCCTGGATGGCTCGATGCCTGCTGCCTCCAATGCAGCAAGGACCGCCTCCTTCTTCTGCTTTCCTTCATGCAGCTGGCTTGTCAGGTTGTTGAGGATGGTCTTCCTTCTCTGGGCAAAGCTTGCCTTTGTCACCTGGAAAAAGAATGCCTCGTCCTTCACCAGAACTGGAGGCTGCTCCCTCCTCGTCAGCCTGATCACGGCCGAGTCGACATTCGGCTGCGGCACAAATACCGTCTTCGGAACGATCATGACCGTTTCCGCTTCTGTATAGTACTGGACGGCAATCGAGAGCGAGCCGTAGTCCTTTGAGCCCGGCTTGGCCGAAATGCGGTCAGCCACTTCCTTCTGAAGCATGCAGACAATCCCGCGGATCGGCAGCTTTTCCTCCAGAAGCTTCATGATGATCGGCGTCGTCACATAATATGGGAGATTGGCGACCACCATCACATCCTGGCCCGGTGCAAACCTTTCCTCGATTGTGGTTTTAACATCAGCCTTCAGGACATCCTGATGGATTACTTCTGCATTCGGATAAGGTGCGAGCGTTTCCTTCAGAATCGGAAGGAGCCTCTGGTCGATTTCAAAGGCGACCACTTTTTCGCTCCGCTTGGCCAGCTGCTCTGTGAGCGCTCCGATCCCCGGGCCGATTTCAATCGTACCTGAGCCTTCCCTCAGCTCGGCATGGTCGACGATCCGATTCAGTATATTGGTGTCTATCAGGAAATTCTGCCCCAGGCTCTTTTTAAAGCTGAAACCGTATTTTTCAAGTATGGCACGTGTCCTAATTGGTGTTGCGATATCTTTATGCATGGCGCTCCTCCTGGTCGATCGCTTCAATGGCAGATGCAAAGTCTTCTTTCGGGACCTGGAACATCATCAGTCTCTTATGAAGCTGTTTTCCGTTAGTATACCCGATCTTAAGAAGCCTTCCCAGCTTCTCCCTGCGCTCCCTCGCGCTGCTTCCGCCGATGAGGCCGGCCAGGATCAAATCCTCCTGGGTAATTTCCTCCCGGGCTGTTTCCTGCATGGTCTGGGCATCCTGGAGGGCTTTCCTGATTGTCTCAGGGGAAGCATGCTCGACCCCTAAGCCCCTTCCCGACTTCGGCAGGGCATCTGTTTTATCTATGAAAGCATGCTTGCAGCCAGGCACATGGCGGGTGATGCTATCACGGATCTTCTGGCCCGGAAAATCCGGGTCCGTCAGAACGATGACACCCCTTTTGCTTTGGGCATGCTTGATTTTTTCCAATGTCGCCGCATTGATGGCTGAACCGTTCGTTTCAATCGTGTCAGCATTGACCGCCCTCTTTATGGCTGTCGTATCATCCTTGCCTTCCACTACAATGATTTCTTTAATCTTCATTGGTCCTCCAAAATTAAAATGAAAAATTTGATAAAAACTTGAAACATTTTTGTAATCTGAATCGTCTAATAGTATGAACAGCAATAAAGACAATCCATCTGTGTTTTATTATATATTACCGAATCGCCGGGAAAAAATCATTCGGCATTAGCATACTCCGCTAAACCAACAAAAAAACAGGAGAATTCCTTCCCCTGCATAAATCGTTTAGTCTAATATTTTGATTTTAACCGTCTTTCTTCCCCAACGGTATGCATCCGACTTGGAAGCAAAGAATACATCGATTTTATTTCCCTTAATGGCAGAGCCGGTATCGGCTGCCACTGCATAGCCATATCCTTCGACATAGACTTTCGTGCCAAGCGGGATCACGCGCGGATCCACGGCAATGACTTTTATGCCGGGGTTGGACTTAAGGTTGATTCCTGTAGCGGTTATGCCCGAGCATCCGCTGCAGCTTGGAGTATATGCAGTAGAGGATACATACATTTCCCTGCCGGACTCGCTTGAGCCCGCTCCGCGGGAAACAGCAACCGTCTGCGCCATGACCTTTGTGCCGACAGCAACTATCTTATCCTTTTTCTCTTTTACTTTCTTTTCACTTAGCAATTTTCTGGATGTTTCTTTCCCGTTTTCCAAAACAACTTCATACTGCCTTGATAAAAGGCCTTCCTGCCCGTGGGAGACAACCTTTTCCTTCCCCTTGGCAAGGCTGGCGTCCTTCTTTGTAACCACGGCATAACTGATTGGTTCTTCCACTACATCGGTGACTTTTTCAACTCGAATGACATTGACAATGGCATTTTCCTTGACTGTCTCTTCTAGCTTTGGTTCAACACGGTCCATATTGTTTAGTGTAATTCCCTGCTGCGATAAAAAGTCAGCGACCGTAGTCGAAGTTGACCACATTTGTTGTTTCTTGCCGCCCTCAATGAGCGTTAACGCAAAAGCTTTTTCCACTTCTATCTTTAAATCGTCCTTAATTTCCTCTTCCGGCTTCGGATTGACTTTGTCATGCTCTGAAAGTGCGATATTCTGCTCCTTTAAAAGCCCGCCCACCGTATCTGCCGTTGTCCAAATCGTTTTCTTCCCGCTGCTGTCTGTCAGTTGAACCTGTTTTGCCGGCTCCCATACTACCTCTAAGCCGTCCTTTACCTTTGTGCTTCCCGAGGGAAACAAATAGTCTTCTGAGCGAAGGGATATTTCCAGATCATCGAATATATCTTGAACTGTATCTGCATGTGTTTTGATGACTTTGTCCTGGCCATTCATGGAAACTGCTACTGTTTTTTTCGAGGTCTCATAAATCATGAACCCGGCAGCTGCCGAAAAAACTATTAAACTAGCAACCATGACGGTCAATTTTTTCTTACTCAAAGACTTGGAAAACAGGTTTTTCATGGTCTCAATCGCGATGAAAAACGCCTCCTTTTCTCTTCGGAGTGATTATATAGAGTATCTTGCCGGCTGTCAACTCAAACACTTTTCTCTCATTTTGCTTCGTTTCCTGGGCGGGAGGGGGAAAACGTATTTCCTATTATGCAAAAAAATCAAGAGAAAGGAAAGAGAGACTTATCGACACGGTTATCCTATGATGAAAAGGAGGCGTGTAGAACTTTTAAGAATTGGACTTAATAGGGACAAGCTCCCCCATGAATCGACAAAATCACTTAGCGGCTGATGCCGAATAATCTTTTTGCATTTTCTGTTGTAGCTTCTGCCACTTCTTCATACGCCAGCCCTTTCAGTTCCGCAATTTGCTCAGCCACCAGCTTAACGTAGGCAGGTTCATTCCTTTTGCCGCGGTAAGGATGCGGGGCGAGATAAGGGCAGTCAGTTTCTATCAATAGCTTTTCAAGCGGGACCGCCTCTGCGACTTCCTTCGGTTTTTTCGCATTTTTAAAGGTTACTGGCCCTCCAAGAGAAATATAGAAATTCATATCCAGGCATTCCTTTGCCACCTCGACACTGCCGCTGTAGCAATGCATGATGCCGCCGATCTCGCCCGCTCCCTCTTCTCTCAGGATTTCCACAACATCAGCCGTTGCGTCACGATTATGGATGACGATCGGCAGCTTAACTTTCTTCGCCAGTCTGATCTGCCTTCTGAATACATCTTTTTGGACATCCTTCGGCGATTTGTCCCAATGATAGTCAAGCCCCATCTCCCCGATTGCCACTACTTTCGGATGGGCAGCCAGCTCTTCGATCCAGGCCAGATCCTCATCAGTCATATCAATAGCATCAACAGGATGCCAGCCGACACATGCAAAAATAAAATCATAGGCCTCTGCCAGCTCCATTGCCCTTGTGATTGTTGGGCGGTCAAAGCCGACAACCACCATATGGGAGACACCTTCCGCCTGTGCCCTCCCGATCACTTCTTCCAAATCTTCTTCAAACTGCTCAGCATTCAAATGGACATGTGTGTCGAATAACATAGAAAAACTCCTTACTGAAGAAAATATTATATTTACATCTCTATTATTTCATTTATGTTACAGATTATCTTTCCTATCCTTAAATGAAAGAAAACATAGGGCTGTCCGACGCTTATAAAACGCAAACATCCCTATGTCCATTCTACTGTTTATTTTACACGCGCCCCGTTTGGCAGCGACTCGGCGATAGTCGCAAGGGACAGCGCTCCGTCCTCGCTTCCAGCCAGGATCATGCCTTCTGACAGCTCGCCCCTCAGCTTAACCGGCTTAAGATTGGTCACACAGACAACCTTGCGGCCGACAAGCTCTTCCGGCTTATAGAATTTTGCAATCCCGGAGACAACCTGCCTCTTTTCATAGCCAAGATCAAGCTGAAGCTTCAGAAGCTTATCCGCTTTTTTGACGGGCTCAGCAGAAATGACTTCAGCTACTCTCAGGTCCAGCTTCATGAAATCATCAATTGTAATTTCTTCGCTGTCCGGCTTTTCAGGAACTTTCTTCTCTTCTGCTGCAGGAGCTGGTGCGCTTCCCTGCATTTTTTCTTTGATATATTCAACTTCTTCTTTCATATCAAGCCTTGGGAAAATCGGATCTCCTTTGACTACCTTCGTATTCTCCGGAATCAGGCCGAATGTCTCGAGGCTCTCCCAGGATGTCAGCTCTTCCGTGTTCACATTCAGCTGGTTGAAGATTCCATCCGGCGTGCGTGTCAGGAAAGGCTTCAGCAATACGCCGGTCCTTCTCAGAGACTCAGCCAGGTGGAACATCACATTGCCCAGCTCTTCTTTGCGTGCTTCGTCCTTCGCAAGCACCCATGGCTGTGTTTCATCGATATACTTGTTCGTCCTGCTCACAAGCTGCCACACAGATGAAAGGGCTACAGAGAATTCCATCTTTTCCATCGCTTCTTCATACTTCGCGACTGTTTCTTTGTTCATGTCCAGCAGCTGCTTGTCAAACTCGCCTTCAGATCCTGTATAGGCAGGTATCGTTCCGTCAAAATACTTCTCGATCATTGCCACTGTACGGTTAAGCAGATTGCCCAGGTCGTTTGCCAGGTCAAAATTGACCCTTTCAACAAATCCTTCCGGTGTAAAAACACCATCAGCGCCGAATGGCACTTCGCGAAGGAGGTAATAGCGGAGAGAGTCCAATCCGTAGCGGTCGATCAATGTAACAGGATCGACGACATTCCCTTTGGATTTGGACATTTTCCCATCCTTCATTAAAAGCCAGCCATGGGCAAATACCTTTTTAGGCAGCGGCAGATCCAGCGCCATCAGCATGATCGGCCAGTAAATCGTATGGAAGCGGACAATTTCCTTGCCGACCAGATGAACATCCGCAGGCCAATAGTTCAGATACTTAGAGTCATCTTCTGTTCCATAGCCAAGCGCCGTAATATAGTTGGAGAGCGCATCAATCCATACATATACTACATGCTTTGGATTGTCCGGCACTTTCACGCCCCAATCAAAGGTTGTCCTTGAAACAGCCAGGTCCTCAAGTCCAGGCTTGATGAAATTGTTGATCATTTCATTTTTGCGTGATTCAGGCTGGATGAAATGCGGGTTTTCTTCATAATACTTAAGCAGCCTGTCTGCGTATTTGCTCACCTTGAAGAAATAGGACTCTTCCTTCACTTTATTGACAGGGCGTCCGCAGTCGGGGCAGTTGCCGTCAGCCAGCTGGCGCTCTGTGAAGTATGATTCACAAGGTGTACAATACCATCCTTCATATTCTCCCAAATAAATATCACCCTGCTCAAGCAGGCGGGCGAAAATCTTTTCAACAACCTGTTTGTGGCGATCCTGGGTCGTGCGGATAAAATCATCATAAGAAATATCAAGCTTGCTCCACAGGTCCTTGATGCCATCGACGATCTCATCGACATACTCCTGCGGCGTTACGCCCTTTTCTTCCGCTTTCTGCTGGATTTTCTGTCCATGTTCATCCGTGCCGGTCAAATACATAACATCATAGCCGCGCAGGCGCTTATAGCGGGCCATTGCATCGCCGGCCACTGTTGTGTAGGCATGGCCGATATGCAGGTTCCCGCTCGGATAATAGATCGGGGTTGTAAGATAAAAGGTCTTCAATTTTCCTTCCATTTGGTTTCCCTCCTGTTAATGTTCAGCAAAGTAAGAGCAAGCAAAAAACACAAGCTCGTCCATCTATTTGATATGGCATCTCAGGCCCTGAATGCAAAAAATCCCGCCCTTTCCAGGACGAGAGCGAAAATCAGCCTAGCATGCCCGCAATCAAGCAAATTCACTATGTTTTCTATACTCGTCAGCATAGCCTCTTATACCCTCAAAATATACCTAAAAATATCAAATAGTGCAACTAAGAAAGGCGGAGGCGGCTTGCAATTTAAGGAACGCAGGCTAAATACGCCACGTCCTGTGGCAACGCCTGCATGACCTACATCCTGTGAGCATAAGACGCTTTGGAATCGAAGGCGATCTTTGCCTTCGGTTCCAAGTATCCTCATAAATCCGCAATCCCGCTCGAAGTATATATTATGAAGCGTTTCGACATTTTTGTAGAATTTTGTCGAATGAAGTTATTATAGTATAAAATTTTACTCTTAATTCAAAATATATATTAAAACAGCACAATACCAAAAATGTGTCTCCTCAGCCACAAAACCTTGATATAGCAACTTTCTTCATCACCTAAAAATTTCTAAAAAAATTTGATTTAAAAGTAATTGACGGATTTGGGAATGGCTGGTATTATGTTATCTATAAGAATTTTGTCGAATAATGACGAATCTATAGATAGAGAAAAAGAAAATAGTGGAGATATGAGAGGAGATTTTATTATGAAATCTACAGGTATTGTTCGTAAAGTTGATGAACTGGGACGCGTAGTTATTCCGATTGAATTAAGACGTACACTTGGCATCGCCGAAAAGGACGCTCTTGAAATCTACGTTGATGATGAGCGCATCATTTTGAAAAAATATAAGCCAAACATGACTTGCCAGGTTACTGGTGAAGTATCTGATGATAACATCACACTTGCTGGCGGCAAGCTGATCCTGAGCCGTGACGGTGCAGAACAGCTGCTGAAAGAAATCCAAAGCACATTTGAAACTGCAAAATAAGAAAAGTATAGAGCTGACTCAGCATTCCAGTCACTTGCGCTCTTTGTAAGAGTAATACTTTTTGATTCTATATGAAAAGAAAAAAGCTTCCATCTACCGGAAGCTTTTTTCTATTGCTCAATATGATAAGCGCTGTACACTTCTCTTTTATTCAGGCTCCTGTCCTTCGCTGTCTGCTTGATGGCATCCTTGGAGCTCATCTCCTTCACAGATATATAGTGTTTTACATGCTCCTCAATGGATAGCTGCTCCCACCACATATCTTCTTCTGCAGATTCTCCCTCCGGATTCCCTTCAAGAATAATACAGAACTCGCCTCTGACTTCATCAGATTCTGCCCATTCCACAAGCTCTGAAAGGCTGCCCCGGATGAATTCTTCATATCTCTTTGTAAGCTCCCGGCATAGAACGGCCTGGCGTTCACCTAACTGCCCGCTCATCAGCTGCAGTGTTTCCTTCAGGCGGTGCGGGGATTCATACAGGATAATGGTTGCATTAATCTTAGCAATCTTTTCCAGCTCCTGCTTTTTCTCTTTTTTCTGCCTGTTCAGGAAACCATAGAAATAAAAAGGCTGCGAGGCAATACCTGAAGCAATAAGGGCCGTCAGTGCAGCATTTGCCCCCGGAAGCGGAACAACAGTCAGCTGGTGTTCAAGCGCCTTTACGACCAGGTCATAGCCCGGATCGGAGATAGTTGGCATTCCGGCATCACTCACCACTGCTACCGCTGATCCCTCTTCAAGCATCTGAATGATTTTATCACCGCTATGGCCTTTATTATGCTCATGATAGCTGATGACAGGCGTTTCTATTTCAAAATAATTGCAAAGCTTCTTTGTATTCCTTGTATCCTCAGCTGCAATATAATCGGCCTCTTTCAGCATCCGCACGGCCCGGAAGCTCATATCCTCCAGGTTTCCGATAGGCGTCGGCACCAAATAAAGCGTACCCTTCCTATAATCACTGCTAAAGCTCTTTTGCTGCCACATCCAAATCACCTGTTTCCTTCATTAGAAAGTCTTCTTTCTTTTTTCTGCTCAACTGCTTGAATTGATATTCTGCCCTCATCGCTTCAGTTTTTCCTGAAAAGACTTGATGATAGACAAGCACAACCGGTCCGCGCCCCCTTGTATATTTAGCCGCCTTCCCTTCATTATGAAGCCTGACCCGCCTGTCGAGATCATTGGTGTAGCCGGCATAGAGGCTGCCATCCCTGCATTTCAGCACATAGAAGTAATGTGTATCATTTTCCATATAACATCTCACTGATTTCCGGTGTATATTCATGATCCTTATTATAGATATAAAGCGGCGGGAGCACCTTTAAATCCGGACTCCCCTGCTTGACCCCTTCGACAAGGAGCATATTGGCCTCTTTACCCTGCTTCGGATAAACAAACTGGAGACGCTTCGGCTCAAGCTTATACTGCCTCATCAGAGTGACAATATCAAGGAACCTACCCGGCCTGTGGACGAAGGCTGCCTTCCCTCCCTGCTTCAGCAGCTGGCTGGAGACGCGCACTACATCCTCCAGTGTGCAAAGGATCTCATGCCTGGCAATGGCAAGATGCTCATTGGCATTGATCTGATCTTTGGCTGGTGTAAGGAAATAAGGCGGATTGCATGTCACAATATCATACTTCCCATGCCCGAGCAGGGCCGGCATATCCTTAATGTCCCCATGGATCATCTTAATCCTGTCTTCCAGCCCGTTGTACTCAATACTTCTCACAGCCATATCATAGAGCCTTTCCTGAATTTCCACACCGGTAATCGACCCTTTTGTTCTGCTGCTCAAAAACAGCGGAATTACACCATTGCCGCTGCACAGATCAATCAGATTCCCTTTCTGGATCGGCACATAAGCAAATCTCGCCAGCAGGACAGCATCCAGTGAAAAAGAAAACACAGACGGGCTCTGGATGATGCGCAGCTTTTCAGCAAGCAGATAATCCAGCCGCTCATCCCCTTTTAAATTCAGCATACAATTTCCTCCGATAAACATTGTAAAAAGAGCCTTCCCGGCAAAAGGAAGGCTTACATTATTTCTTATTAAGGAAGGAAAGGCAGAAAAGGCAATCCCCTTCTTTACGCGGGCTCCCGAAATGCAGATTGCAGATATGGAACCCTTCCTGGTAAAGCCTTGCAAGATTGTCATAGCCCTCGCCAATATCGATGACTTTATCATCCTGCTCCGGCTTGCTTTTCCCTTTCTTGTCTTTCTTCCTGTTGGACTGTTGCTCTGCCGTTGTTTCCAGCCGGCGCCTTAAGTGGTCATTTTCCAGCTTCAAGGAGTTATTCTCCTCAAGTATCTCTGCCAGATGCTGCTTAAGTTCGCCAAGCTGTGTATACAGTTGTCCGATTTGGGTTTCCATATTGATCACGGAATCAAAAATCTCTTTTTTATCCACGCGTTCCACCTCATTAATCTGTGGATTGTACCGAAACAGCACCTTCTGTCAGCACTTCGTCCAGCGTATATTCAAGGACACGCTCCTGGTCTCTCACTTCCACTTGCAGAACGCGTTCTAAAATATTGAGCCCTACCACTTTGCCCCGGCCCTGTGGAGTATTGATGACCTCTCCTATATCCGGCAGCTGCTCTTTCGCAGACTCATACTCATCATTCTCGTACTTCAGGCAGCACATGAGCCGTCCGCACAGTCCGGATATTTTAGTAGGGTTAAGGGAAAGGTTCTGGTCCTTTGCCATCTTGATCGACACCGGATCAAAATCCCCCAGGAAGGTAGAACAGCAAAGCATCCTACCGCATGGGCCTATGCCACCGAGCATCTTAGCTTCGTCCCGAACACCAATTTGGCGCAATTCGATCCTTGTCCGAAAGATCGCTGCCAAGTCCTTTACAAGCTCCCGGAAATCTACTCTTCCGTCGGCTGTAAAGTAAAAAATCACTTTATTTCGATCAAATGTATATTCAACATCAACAAGCTTCATATCAAGCTGATGAGTGCTGACTTTTTCACAGCACACCTCATATGCTTCATGTGCAGCTTCCTTGTTTTCCTCAACAATCATCCGATCCTTTTGATCTGCAATTCTCAGAACTTTTTTCAATGGAAGGACAACATCGTTCTCATCCACTTGCTTCCGGGCAATTACTACTTTTCCGTACTCTACGCCCCGGACTGTTTCCACGATTACAAAGTCGTCCTTTTGAATTGAGAGATCTCCGGGATCGAAGTAATAAATCTTCCCGGCTTTCTTAAACCGTACTCCCACTACATCATACAAATGAAGATCCCTCCTGCAATTTTAACACAAGCTGTTCCATCAACAGCTGCGGATTCATATTTGCGTGCAGCTTTCTTTTTGCCTCCAAAATGGCTGTCATCTGCTCGGTCAGACGACGTCCGGACGTTTGTAATGCATATTGCTCTAAACGGTTCATCTCGTTTAGATAAACAGCCTGTCCCTGTTTCCCAAGCTGTATATATAGTAAATCCTTAAAGATAAGTATCAGCAAATCCAAACCGCGATCAAACTGCTCTTTCTCTTTAAAGTGCAAAAACCATTCTTCCTGCAGTGCAACCATTGCTTCTAAAGGATTCTTTTTCAGCACTTCATATAATTTTAACACTATTTTTTGTGCTTGTGCAAACCAATCATCACTGGAGAGAGCGATTGCTTCATCCAAATTATTGGTTAATTGGGCCAATAATGGCGCCATTTGCGGGCTTACACCGTTTTCAGCGAGCTGCATTTCCATATTTTGGGGTGTCAGCGGAATGAATGAAATTGTCTGGCAGCGGGACAAAATTGTCGGCAGCATCCTTTGCCCCTGCTCGGTCATCAGGATTGCGACAGAGTCAGAGTTTGGCTCCTCCAGAAACTTGAGAAGGCTGTTCGCCGCATTGACCGTCATTTTATCGGCATGATTGATCATATAAAGCTTGCGCTTCGATTCCACTCCTGTTTTGGAGAACTCCTCCTGAAGCGCCTGTATTTGATGCTTTTTAATTGAAAGCCCATCAGGCTCCAGCAGATGTATGTCCGGATGGTTGCCGCTGTTGATCCGCCTGCAGTTTGTGCAGTTTTCACAGGGGATATAGCCGCCCTCCGGCCTTTCGCAGAACAGGCTTTTTGCCAGAAGAAGCCCGGCATCCTTCTTTCCGGTCCCCCTCATCCCTTCAAATAAATAGGCGTGGGCAAGCCGGTCCTTCTGTATGCTGTTTTTGAATAATTTCAATACGGCAGGCTGAAGCTTCTCCAGCTGCTCCCACGTTTTTGCCAAACTGATCACTCACCTACATATATATATTAATCAGCAGTCCTTTGATTTCCCCGATTTTCCCCAGTATACCGATGGACTGCTTTTCCTTCTTCATGACTTCCTCCGTCAGATCGGCCAGCTTCTGGTCAATGGTTTCCACAATCTTTAAAGACCGGCCCTGTCCATACTGGTTCCAGCTGTGGGACTGGTTCAGCTCCATCCCGTAATCGACTGTTTCCTTCACAAAACGTTTGACAAGTGTTTTAAACTTGGCAAGATCCTTGAAATTGCGCGATCTCCCCAAGCGTTCCCCGGCAGAGTCGATGTCCTTCAAAAGCCCCTGAAGCTGGGCCATCTGCATCTTTTGGTCCTGCTTCTGGACAAGCTGCTGGAATTTTGCCCCGCCGCCTGGCTGAAGCTTTTGATCCTGCTTAACCTTATCAAGGTTAAGGCGCAAATCCTGATTTATTTTCAAAGCAATCGTCTCCTGTTATTCCTTATTAAAACTGGTGGAAGCTTTCAACCGGCAGAACAAACACTGTTGCACCGCCCACTTCGACCTCAACCGGATACGGCACATAAGAATCGGCATTCCCGCCCATCGGCGATACAGGCGCCACAAGCTGGTCGCGCGCGCTGCAGCTGTCCTTTATGACCTGCAGGGCCTTATCCACCCGGATGTCATCTGTACCAATCATAAAGGTCGTGTTGCCTGCTTTTAAAAAGCCGCCGGTGCTCGCCATCTTTGTTGCCCTGAAATTATGCTCCACTAACGCACTCATCAGCTTATTGCTGTCCTGATCCTGAATAACGGCTAATATTAGCTTCATCTATTGTCACGTCCTTTAAAAAGTGTTTTTCCGCGTGTATCTATCTATATTATAGCAAGAATTCTGTCTATAAACAGGGTCTATTCAAGTGCTTTGAAATAATTCCGTTCTCCAAAGAACAAAAACAGTTTCCTGAAAAGGAGAAAAGGCCTTATGAGGCCCTTTCGTTCAGCATCTATTTATCTGCTAACAGTGAT
Organism: Bacillus infantis; assembly: GCF_020171945.1. Classification (GTDB taxonomy): domain Bacteria; phylum Bacillota; class Bacilli; order Bacillales; family Cytobacillaceae; genus Bacillus_AB; species Bacillus_AB infantis_A. The sequence goes on from NZ_JAIVAP010000028.1 coordinate 53,214, forward strand.
TTTAGCCTGACAGATGCCAGCTGGTAAACCTCTTCTACAGGAAGAGAAGCATCTATGCGGCTAATCCTGTCAGGGAATTTCGCAATCAGAATCTCATAGCCTTCCCGCACCTTATTGTGGAATTCCAGGCTCTCCAGATCCAGCCTGTTCACTTCCCGCCCCTCATTCCGGCCGATCCTTTGAAGGCCGGAAGCCGGATCAATATCAAAATATAAGGTCAGTTCAGGCATCATGCCTTCAATTGCAAAATGATTGATGGAATAGACCTCATCAATCCCAAGCCCCCGGGCATATCCCTGATAGGCAAGCGAGCTGTCAATAAACCGGTCGCACAGGACGATATAGCCTTCATCAAGGGCAGGCTGCACTTTCTCTGCCAGATGCTGCCTTCTCGCTGCTGCATAAAGAAGCGCCTCGGTCCGCGGATCCATTGCCGTATTCTTTGTATCCAGGATAACAGCCCTTATCTGCTCAGCGATTTCAATGCCGCCCGGCTCCCTCGTCTGCATCACTTTATATCCTTCATCGGCAAGCCCGCTCGCCAGCATATTGATAATTGTCGTTTTGCCGGCCCCCTCAGGACCTTCTGCCGTTATAAATATACCTTTATCCATCATGTTCCTCCTGCTTACATTCTGCTCGTTAAGCATATATGCTGATTTGATTTTTATCTAGATGTCTGCCGCCCTGGAACCTTGCACCGCTTGCCTGTAAAAGCTGGAGGCTCTTTACATCCTCTCCTGATATCACTTCACCAGGGAAAAGGAGCGGAATGCCGGGAGGATATGGAATGATCAGCTCTGCGCATATCTTTCCTGCCGCCTCCTCCATGGATACTGTTTTCCTTCTCATTCCCATCTGGTCCTGAGTATTCAGGGCAAGGGTCGAAACGGATGGCTTTTGAAAAAAATTCACCTTAGCAGTCTGGCTGTCTCTTTTTTCGGACATTGCCTTTTCCGTTTTAAAAATAATCTCTTCAAAAGGAAAATCCATATCCTTCTTTAAGAGCGGGAGGACAAACACAACATTATAGGGATCCGCCATTTCAGGATAAATCCCCTCGTCCTCCAGCAGGCCCTGCAGCTCAAAGCCGGACAATCCCTCAGGCTGGATCACAACCTTAAGCGGATCTCCTGCGCCACCTTCATATTCCAGCACGAGCAGGCCGCTTATGCCGGCCAGCCCGCGTCTGAATGATTTTATACGATCAAGGAGGCTTCTATCATCCTCTTCTGTAAATGTTTCTAAATAATGCCTGGCACCATCCAATGATGCCATGATTGGATAAGAAGGGCTGCTGGACTGCAGCATCTGCAAATATTCCCTTGCTCCCTCAAAACCGATGAGCCGGCTATTATAATGTAGATAAGCACCCATCGTCATGGCAGGGAGCGTCTTGTGGGCTGACTGCACCACGAAATCAGCCCCCAGCTCCACTGCCGACTTCAGCCGGGACATTTTAATCAGATGGGCCCCATGTGCCTCATCCACTAATACAAGCATCCCATGCTGATGGGCTTTATGGATGATTGCCTTCAAATCAAATACCATACCATAATAGTTTGGATAAGTCAGGATGATCGCTTTGGCGCCAGGATGAAGGCTTATCGCCTTTTCCACCGTATCTGGAGCAATGCCGCCGGCGACTCCCCAGTCACCATTATACTCCGGCCCCAGGAAAACAGGATGCGCTTTGGCAAGGCGGATCCCATTCAAAACAGACTTATGGCAATTCCGCTGCACAAGGACCGTCTCCCCTTCCTTCACAGTCCCCAGAATCATAGCCAGATTTCCAACAGTCGACCCATTTATTAAAAAAGAGCTCTCCTTAGCTCCATACAGCTTGCTGACTAAAAGTTCCGCTTCTTTGATAGCGCCTGAGGCAGCATAGAGGTCATCCAGACCGGATAATTCCGTCACATCCAGCTTCAGAGCCTCTGCGTACACCTCTTGGCTGCCTTTATATAAAAGCCCGTTCTTATGTCCCGGGACATGCAGGGAGATGCTTTCCTCCCCTATATGATCCAGCAGCCTGCTGAACAGGGGAAGATTATTATAGTCATTCATTGTCATCACCAGATTATTAGATTCTTCACCTATTTTATCAGACCCCATCTTAAAAAGATAATGCGTCCCCTAAATAAAACTAAGCTGTTCCCAAAAGAATTGCCTATAGACATACACCCGGAAGCGAAGCAGCACATACAATAGAAAACATGTAAATACTCTCGAGACTTTTCAAAAAATTGTATTATTTCTTGCAAAATGGACAGAATAAGAGTGGAGGTGGAGATATGGATTCTTTATTGGCAAACAATCAGATGAAGAAAACCTGTGTCATTTGCGAAGAAGATAAAACAAGGGGCATACATTTATATACCTCTTTCATCTGCACAGATTGTGAATCTGATCTGATTAACACCGACACGGACAATCCAAAATATAAATATTATCTGAAAAAACTGCGTAAAGTAAATACACCGGAAATATTCTCGTAGAAGCTGATGCTTCTTTTTTTTGTGGTTTATTGGAGGAGAACAGCTTTTGAAATTGTGGCCTTGGCGGGAGAAGCAGGTAAGCATATTTGAAGGCAGAGTGTGGAGTTGGGCAGCTGGGTTTTAATTGTTAGTTTATTTGGGTTGTCGGTGGATTAGTGGACGAATTGGTAAAATTCATGGTTATAGCAGATGCTTTTCCCATTGCTTTAACCAAAAATGCAGATCATTCGCTTGCCCGGTATGCTTTTTTCTGCAGTATTTAAGATATTAACAGCCTGAATTAAGGTAAATGGTAAATTAAATGCCGAAGTCGGTAAATTAAGTGGGGAAGTCGGTAAATTATTCAGCCAATTGATTAAATAAATCGCCAAGTTGGTAGATTATCGGACAAATTGATGAAATTCGCAATCAAAGCAGCTGCTCTCCCCATCAATCTAATCAAAAACCCTGCTAATCTGCCCACACCGGCCACTAATTTCCGCTCAAGAACCCTTTTCTTATTAAAATCTTCTCCTTTTCATTAAAAATAGGTTCTACGTCAAATGTTGGGGTGAGGTCCAAAGGGCTTCACCCTTATCCAATATGCACACCCAACTTTTTATACTTATGAGTTAATAAGATTTTGGCTCGAAAACGCTTAAAGCTTC
>NZ_JAIVAP010000029.1 GCF_020171945.1 Bacillus infantis
GCCCATATCATCCCTATGAATGGAGAAAGCTATCGTCTCAAAGAGACGTACTCGAAATAACAAGAGGGTGGTCAACTTTTATATGAGCGACATGGTCAACTTTTGGGTTGACGATTACATTATAAATACTAAGGCGAAAAATGAGTTATTTTTCTATATACAATTTTATATATTGTAATTAGACTGGTATTGAGGTGAATATTTTGCACAAGACATTTCAGGTAGTCAAAAAAATCATAGGCTTGGTTTTAATAATACTAGTTACAATCTCGCTAATGATGGGAAAGTTTAATATTGCTTTATTCTTTTGTTATATAATTATCTCTATATACAATGGGATACTTGGTTATGAATACTTTAGAGCCAACTCTTACAAAAAAGCATCTTTACACTCAGTACTCTCGGTAGGTTTTCTATATATTTTCTTTTCTAATCTTTAATTGGTTTAAATACTCGGCTTAATATTTATTTAAAATTTAAGCCTTATAACACTAACCTGTCCCTTTTATGAAATAAAAAAATTCCCCTGGTTTGGAAGCTGATCTGAAACGTAAGCACCCGTTAGCTTAAGAGCATCCCTTCAGAACTATGAAATCGGCACAAAAAAAAGGCTGCGCAAGCAACCTAATATTAGGAATATAAAGTGCTCTTACGCAGCTGCAGTAGTCGCCGCAGGTACATCATATACTTATAGATAAGGGAACTCCCAGCTCTCCTTATTATTTTTCTCCTTCGGTATGAATTAATATTCTTCCATATTAAAAACGCCTTCTTCATAAAGGATGTCTTCAACAGATGGTCCTTCTTTGAAATAGTAAATTTTTTCTGGCTTAATATCTTCATTACATCCAACAGTAAAATGGGTATATGAATACTCATATCCTTCCCCCATTGTTGAACCAATTCCACCAGACTCGATGCACCTCTTAGGAATTTCTTCACGTTTTCCCTTTTCATCAACATAATAGTATAAGTCCTCAATCAAACCCTCGCTTGGCGGCAAAGCGGTTACAGCATATCCTTTATTGTTTACGCTGAACACATCATACACCCCTTCTGTTACTGTTTCTGGGGCATACTCAAACTCATGCAAAATTGTTACTTGGCCAACATATCCTTTCGGTATTAAATACAGATCATTTGTCTTTTCTTCCATTTCGGCTTTCTCCTGCATCCAGATAAGCCCCATCAGCAGCAAACCAGGCAATAGGAATGCAGTGGCATTTATTACAGCTATTTTTCCAACAGGCATTTGCCGATCCCATTTCCTCCACTCATCCACTATAAAGAAAAATACTGATGCCAAAACAGCAAATAAAGCAAAGCTATCCATTATAAGATAAGTTAACGCTCCAAAAAACGTATGTATAAGTCCCGCTTCGGCAAACCTCCATTTGGTTAAACTTTTTGTTAGATAGTCGGATAGCAGTGAAACAGGAACTCCATAAATCACATTTCCAAATAGACAGTATAGGAAAATTACCATACCAAAGGAAAATAAATTCTCCCCATCCTGAATCAATCCTAACACCCAGAAACCAATTGTAAAAATTAAAGAAGCATATAATGCAGTCTTAAACTTGAAAGTTAGCACAAAATAACCCCCCTTTTTTATGTGAATTACTTCACATAAATTATAGCATCAAAAGGAAATTTTGAGCATTAAAGATAGCCAAAAGGTGGCCATAATATGGGGCTGTTAATTTCCGTTCCAGGCACTTCGCTTTCCGCGGGGCGACGCTGAGCCTCCTCCCGCTGCGCGCTGCGGGGTCTCAGCATTGCCGCTGCTTTCCCGCTGGAGTCTGCGTGCCTTGCACTCCAATTAACAGGTTTTTTTTACTTTGTGTGCGGTTAACTTCGGTTAAAGAACTATTCCAGATAAAAATCACTTGTTCATTTAGATTATTTCATACGGAGTAATGAACTACTTAATCATTTTCCCAATACCATAAAAAGTAAATTTAAAGTAAGATTGGTTAGTAGGAAAAATAATCCACATAATAATGGAGAGTTTCAACAAGGCTGGTGATTGTATTTGGGAGAGCAATATAAGTTTAATGCATTATCCAACTCAGCGTTTGACTGGAGCTTTATGAAGGATTTGAAACAAGGTGTAAAGGCGTATGAATAAGAGAGTAAGCATAATAGTAATTGCTTTAGGGACTCAGTCCTTGCAATCGAGCATTGTTTTCTTAACACTAGCTTGGTATTTCACTAATATCACTAATTCTCCTTTGGTATTTGGATCACTCATGGCTTTCCGTTACATACCGGGCATTTTATTAACTACTTTAAGCGGAATTGCCATTGACCGTATGAAAAAAATACCTTTAGGACTGTGGTCAAGCATCTGGCATCTTTTTTCTCTTTTGCTTTTGCTGGTGGTGGGATGGTTAAAAATTGATCCATCTGGGGCTAATTATTGGATATATGCTGGAGTCGTAATATTCATAGGGATCTCATCCGCTGTTCTCACTCCCTTAGAAAGGACTCTGGTTCCGTTATTGTGCAATCCTGGGGAATTAAAGTCCGTAAATAGTGTGATAACTGTTGTCACACAAGTGACCAATTTACTGGGAATCAGCGCAGCCGGGATACTTCTTCTGACAGGCGGTTTTACCTTATCCATGATTGCGGCTGTGATCCTGTCATTTCTTTCTGTCCTTTGCTATATCGTTCTGTTAGTTAAAGTAAAGATTCCTCACACCTCGCATCAAAATAATAGTGTGATGACTGCCTTTAAGACAACTGTCAGAGATCTGAAAGAACAAAAATGGATTTTCATTGCTATTTCTTCAGCTGTATTTACGAATATGTCATTCGTTATGATCATGGATGTTCTTTTGCCAACTCTATTTTCTGATCTGAAAATTAATGGCTCAGCTGCTTTAGGATTGTGCTTCACTGCAATTGGCGCTGGCACCTTGATAGGGGCAGCTTTAACCTACAAATTTAAACACATAAATTTTAATACCTCTATATTTTTATACATAGGATCAGCACTAGCGGCCATCATGGGCGGCTATTTCTTAGACTCAATCGTATTCAGTTTAATAGCTTTCGGCCTATTTGGATTGCTCGCGGCACCCATAACGATCATCTTTCAAACAACTCTGCAGGAAGCGATACCAGTTAACATTTTGGGAAGCGCAATGGGGGTATTATCTTCAGAAGCAACTATAGCGCAGCCAATTGGTGTTTTATTGGGAGGAGTTCTTTTATTAAAATTCGAAGGAGCTACTGTACTCACAATCACATGCTCATTTTCCATTATTGCGGTTTCAATCGGATGGTGGAGGTTAAGAGTGCAGCAAATGTAATCGCAAGATCGTTCTGAGCATACCATACAGAAAGTGAACTCGCCTTCAGTGTAGGCGGGTTTATTTTTTTTGATTATATCAGTAAAGGAAGGATCAATTTAAATTAAGGTTGAGCAACAGCGTATTTATCAAAGTGTAATGATGCACGGTAACGTATCTCGCTCTGTTCCTTCACTGTTAGTCCATAAATGCTGTCAGGTGCTCAGTTGAATATAGCAGCTGACAGATCCTGTTCAATGACTGTCAACTCCATTGTTGTTAGGAAAAAGTTTTTGCCCCTCATCACTCATGAGTGGTCAGCAACAGCAGCGATTTTTGCTCTCAGGACTTCTTCAGAGATGCTGTTGTTGTTGTTTTTATTCTTTCTATTCTTTCTTTATTTCTTTTCTCTATTGTGTATTCAGGTTCGATTCACGAGTCCTTCATGACCGATTCACTTTCAGGCGAAAAAAAAGGGCTCTGTCTGTTTTTAAGCTGTTCCCCGGCTGTACTTGGCTCTTTCGTTTCAGCCAGCTTTTGACCATATACAAAGACTCCCCCACACCAGGGGACGTAAATAAAAAACCATGCGGAAACAGCTCCGCCGTAAACAGACCAGGCTTTTTCCGCAGCTTTATCGAATGCTGAATCCGTGCATGAATATATAGATCCATCTTCTTCAAGTAAAAAAACCACAGGTCCTCCCGTAATAATTGAATAGAACGGATAAACTGCTTAGAATTAAGCATAATCCCTCCGCAAGCCACTCCCTCCTTCAACATCGCATCACTCCTCAGCAGCATGTATAACCACAAGACCACCACATGATGATACACAACACTCCACCGAACCAGACTTTTGAACTGAGTCCACCCTTTGATCTGCATATGCATTCCTATTCACTCCTATATGTTTGTTCATCTCTTATATATGGATTTGAAGAGGAAATGGACATGGTGTGAGAAAAATCTTTCTTGCTCCACAGAGGCAGGTCCCCTAGCTAATCTCTATTTTAGGTTCATACTCACTTAAAATCTCGTAAATAATTTCTGACGTAACAAACATATGATTCTGAATATGCGGATACTCCTTACTTCCTGGACCAGGTAAGGTATCATACCACTGCAAAAAGTCGGAGTTCTCCACCGCTTTATACAATGACCAAGGAGATGTGCGGGAACCTAATCCCCTTTCTCTTGCATCTGCAGTAAGATGAGAAATGTCCCCTCTTGTAAAATCATCAGTAAAGCGGCTTGCCCAAACCACCCTTCCATTAATGTTTTGATCATATATAAACTTTATCTTAGTTCCTTTTATGTCCTCAAAGATTAATGTAAGATGATTAGATAAAATAATTTCGACGTACTCCATTTCACCCACTATATTATTATGAGGTCTCCATACTTCAAGTTTCATTTCTTTCAAGTTTATCACTCCAGATATCTAATTTAAGAATAGTACCTGGCCCCGAACACTTTAAAAATCTAAAGAAAGTGGGGTCAGGCACCTATTTTCTGAAAATAATGACCGGCTTTTATCTAACACTTACTAATATTACTTCTTGAGCAACAATTCTCTCACCTTCATATATTCTACACGTCATAGTGTGATCACCTCTGTATTTGGTGGTCTCCACTACCGATTTACCTTCTTTTTTATGGTACGTATCCGCTTCTGCTTCATCTCCATAATTGTGTACTACCCATTCTACCTTTGTATAAGGCACTCGAGGTTCAGCACTAAACCTTATTGTAGAACCTTTCGGTATTCTACCCCCAAATTCATTAAAAGGAACCACTACCCTATCGGTAATATAGACATTTATATTTAATCCAATCAACGGAGTATTCTTGGATTCCAACATAGCATATGCAGTAGATTTTTGAATATCCGTTCCCCAAAAAGAATGGTTGAAAAAGCCTTTCCAAGCGTTCATAGCATCTTCTTCATTGCAATCATCTTGGAAAAGAATTTGCAATTTATCTATTCCGGACTCAAGTCGTTTGTAAAGGTTGTTAACCTTCTGTTCATCCTTTTTGTTATAAAGGATTGATTGGCCCAGTGTCGGATTGCAGACATCTCTATAATAATTCAACCTATTCTTTATAGCTTTAATGGTTTCATAGAACATTTCATCCAACCGCTCACGATTTTGTACTTGTTCTGCAACCAGAATTGATTGTACTAAACCTCCAGGCATTAGCCAACCAGAATTTGACTTACAAAACATCTTTAAGATTCTCACAACCTTTCTAATATTGTTATTAGAATCATCGTTCCTTCCTTTGAACCAACTGTTTATTGCCCTTGGATCTCTTTCTCTCCATTCGCTACCGCAATGTTCATACACATTCCCACCATATAAGCCCGGTTTTCTTCTATATATAGCGAAGTCAATATGATAACCAGAAGCGTACTCAACCGTAACAGCATTTGTTTTTGCTTTTGGAGCAGCTTTAAATCTAGTGCATTTCCTTTGTAAAGCATCTTCTACAATAGCCTTTACGTCTCTGGGGTTTTCAGGAATATCTGTTGCCTCAAATACTACAGCTACATCAATGTCATACTCTTTCTTATCGTGCTGGGTAACGGTTCTCATTGCCACACTCCCCTGCTCGATATCTTCGACAATTCTATAGTTAGTGTTATGTTCCGAGTTATATTCCGATAAGCCTTCTTTTAACCTATCAACATTCAATCTTTTTTTCTCTCTAAGCGAGTAAATTTCAGCATCCGAAAGCTTTACACAATCTGTATAAAATGAATTAAATTTAGCTCTTAAATCGAACATAGTTAATGTGCTCATTCATTATACCCCCACTTAGCATTGTAGAAATGTTGTTCCTTGACTATTAAAAGAAATTCCCCAGTTATAACAAGGAGTTGAACCAATTACATAATTGTAATTAATAACTTCTTTCATATACGTATCCGTTGTTAAAATCTTTCCTAATTCAAAAACCAAGCTACTTTGGCATGACAACAATAAATGGATTCTTTTAATATTCGGTTTCGCGCTAAGTTCTATTAGTGTTTTGAAGATGACTGTTTTATAATCTTGAATCTGATCTTCGTAAATAATGGCATTTTGTTTTGGGGTAGCAATCGAAAGTTCTACAAACGGTGCATTAAATTGTTGGACCTGATTAGTTTTAACTTCCATAGTAATACTCACACCCAATACCACCTCTGATGCTGTATCAATATGGCTTATGGCCGTTAATTGTTGTTTAAGCTTTAACTCTTCATAAGCCCTTTTTTTAGAAAATATATGTTTCTTTGATTTTCCAAGTTTCATATATTTACTATTTAATTTATGGTATTCAAAGAAATCTGTAGTAGGTGAACCCTTATCACAATATCCGGCATACAGAGTAAGTGGAATAGGAGCTGTCCCGGTATATCCTTTTTTGACTTCTTTATTTTCAGCATAAAAAGATTGCATTTTAAGTTTGATCAGTTCAGTAGCTTCGTCGTACCTGCTCTGATTCATCTTTTTCACATATCTACCTAAATCAATTTCTCTTTCTTTAAACTCAAATTGATTAAATCCCACATCACTCCTGTGCTCCTCAATCCTTCTTTCTTTGACACCAAGCAAATTTAAAATGCTTAATTTGTTTTTGATGTACTGTCTCATCCAAAGTCCAATAAATATCAGAATAAACCCAGTAATTAATTGCAGGATATTATTGGTGACTGATTCCCCAGTTAATAAACCAAACACCATATCAAGGAATGTCCCAAAAGAACCTGTAATTAAAGCCATTCCTGTAGTAATGAAACTTATTGAAAACCCCGATTCAATTTGTTTGTTTTTATTTTTGGAAAAAAGAAAAACCAAACCTATTAACACAATAATTCCTGAAACTATCATCCAAAACAATAAAATCTCAACCTTCCATATACATTTTAATTAATGCTTTTTCAATTTAAAGAAAAAATTAACTAATATAAATTATTCACCCAAACCAAATTTTACCATAAAACATCTGTAGTATACCTTTTTTTCTTTTTTAATTTTTTAAAGCCTAGGAGCCGATGCCAACACAAAGCAAAACAACAAACAAAATCCACACAGTCTCAATCAATGTACGGCACTAATATGAATATTAGGCGTAATCGACTAGGAATCAATCAATCCCAACTGAGCTGGCATGCGGGTCACGAGCGGTTTTGAATACCGTTATGTATTTTCGGCAGGTCAAGACGCTCAATCAACCGGAAGAATGGTGCCTAATCCCACACATTTTAAAACTTTAATGGATGTGGGGTCAGACAATACCGTCAACTTTCGGAGATTTAAAAATGCCAAAAACATTATAGGAATCGGGACACAAAAAAATTGTAGAAATTTTTAGATTTAATTTGTAAAAATTTTCACCTAGCAATTAAATATAATAGTGTCCCAACTCTCTAACTACCTGTCATGCACTTATGATACATTTATCTAAAAGGAAAAGGATGGATAATAGAATATGGATTTGGATATGTTAAAAGGACTTTTAAGCGAAGTAATTAATGAGATTAAAAGAATTGAACATTCTACTTTTGAATTAGAATTAGTGGGAGAAGATATATAAGCATTGAATCATTTGGCACAAATGAAATAAATCTGCTTTCTATGTTAGAGCCATATCAATTCAAACAACCACTTTTACTTTACACGAGTTACCAATGCTAGCAAGAGTTATGTCCTTATCACATCAAGCTTTAAATAATATAGTTAATAATCTGAAACAAAAGGCTATTTAACTAATACAAAAAGTGGTAGAACCAACCTATATGATTTTGATAGTCTATTAGGGATTGGTGACAAAATAATCAATGACCGTAACTGCGAAATGGAAGATCACCATAAAATACAAGAGAATCAAAAGACATCAGAACTTATGAGACTCCGTATGTTCCATAATAGTTTTTGAAATGTGGTTTTTAAAGAATAACAATTAAATCCCTTTTTAAACAATTGTTGCAGTTAATAACTAAGGAGAAAATTTATAATGATTAGAAAAAAGAAAGTGCAAGATAAAAAAGTTTTAGTAGATAGCACAATAATAGAGCACTTAGCAGTTTTAGAAGTGAACCGTTTAATATTGCAACCTCCATTTCGTCTGATTAGCAATATTTCATTGAATGATAAGGGAGTTTCATACGATGGTGACATTGAGGTTTATAATCAATCAAAAATAGAAAAAGTTAATTTAGTTAATAAGGTTCCAGTTCAGGTTAAAGGTACAACAATTGAAAAAACAATTTTTCAAAAGGAGAAAATTAGTCATCCGGTGCAAAAGAAAGACATAGAAGTTTATTACAATGGTGGGGGAGTGTTATATTTTGTCGTAACAGTTAACCCTGTTACTTATGTCAGGCAAGCATATTATCATATATTGGCTCCTTTAGAACTAAAAGGTCTTTTATCTCAGCTGGCTGCCAAAAAGCAGGATTCTATCAGTCTGCATTTTAAAAAGTTAGAAAACGGTAATTTGGAAGGAATCTGTAGAACCTTTATTAACTTGGTGGAAAAACAGCCGAAACACTATATAGAAGCTTCAAGAGATAAGGAATTTACACAGTATAAAGTTAATTTTGTTGATGTAAAGGGAGACTCATTCAACTTATTCGAAGAAACAGCTTACATTTATGGAGTATCATCAGACCATATAGAAATGCCCATAGAGGCAGTTAAAATTTCCGAATTAAGAAAAAGAAAAACTGAAATTCTTAATATAAATGACGACAAAATAGAAGTTTATTACGAAGTCACCAATAGTCAGAAAGATATTACAATCGTAATTGAAAATACTTTAACTATTAAAATAGATACACATAAGAAAAAGGGTGATTTAAAACTTGGAAGAGTGAAAACATTAGGGTCCTACATTAAATGCTTACAAATAATAAGTTTTTTAATGGAATACAACAAGTTGCCTCTTGAAAGCCTACCAATTGAAGCAACAATAGACCAGATAAATAAATTTAAAGATATTGAAGAAGACATTAAATCATATCGAGAATTAATTGAGGTATGCCGCCAAATTGGTATAAGCGAGCATTATATTTTTAACGACGAAGAAGATATAAATTGCTTGTTCACAACAATAATCGATATATTCAAGTATAATAAGCATCATTTACTGAGTATGCCACTAAGTAAACTTGAAGGTAAAATGTTAGTACATGTAGAACTTTCGAAATTTGTTAATCTAAGGCTAGTGTACTTAGATGGAAAATTCAGTAACTTTTATAGCGAAACAGTATTGAAAACAGTTGGTGGATTAATTCCTAAGGTTGATGAGAAGGATAATTCTTTAGATAAGGAGATGCCTAAGGATTTCCCGAAGAATTGGGAGAAATACTACCAAAAAGTAAGTATTTTTTCATCACAAGATATCGAAAAAATTAAAAATGATACAAATTTTAATTTCGATATAGTTAAATTATCTTTCACAGATGCCTACCATGATATAGAAGCGGACCTGACAATTAATGTTTCATTGAACTATGTAAATTATTATGATTCAACTTTAGATGAAAAGTATTTAGATTTTGCTCTTGAACTGAATAAAAGATACTTAGAGAAGTTTCCGAAAAATGAGATTGCTAAGATTAATATTTTTCTAATAACCCTTAAAAGACAAGGGGAATTGTTAGAATCAGAACAATCTGAGGTAACGGACATTCAAGAGAGGGCAGAGAAAAATGAGGACATAAAATTACGATTTGCAACTGAAGTTTTGTTAAAAAATAAAATTAAAGCCCAGCGTGTATTTAATACTTTTAAAGAAAAAGATAAAGAGGAATTTTTAAAATTTCCAATCTATCATTTCTATAAAAGTTTATAACCCACTCCGATTTATTACAAAGGGAATTTTCTTTGTTATATTAGCCAATTTTAGCAAATCCCTTTACCTTGCCGCAAATGGCATTATTGAAAGGAAGCTAATAAGAAACGAGTTTGGACTCTATATCGGGTATTCAGCAAGAAACAATTTGATGTTGTCGAAGACCTTCCCATGCAAAGCAACAGCTTGTCGTGAGTATGCTAAAAAGCATAGTGATTGGAAAATAGAAAAAGAATAGTAGAAAAGGGAATATCTGCTTGGATAACTTCCGTACCCAAGAGGAAGGCTTTAATTGAAAACCAGGAGGCAGCATCTAATCAGGTGACTGCCCCTACTTACTCTAACTCAAAAAACCGCACAGTCCTACCACTGTACGGCACTAATATGTATATTATGGCGGGACCGCCTGGGAATCGAACCCAGCTGACCTGGCACGCAGGTCACGAGCGGTTTTGAAGACCGTGAGGGACACCAGTACCCCATTCAGCCCCGTGGATAAAAGCAGTAATGTGCTGCTTTTGCTATTTGGCAATAATGATATTATGCCGGATTTAAGCAGACTTATCAAGCCTTTAGCTCCAGCTGCCGGTTCCTTTGCCTTTATTATGCACTTGATCTTCTTCCGCAATCTTTTTCAGCAGCTTTTTATTGTTCTTATTGATTTCAAATTGCACCTTGTATACCCGGAAAAGCTGCACCATGAATCGGATCCATAGAAAAACAGCCAGTGCGGCGAGGACAAAGAAGATGATGGTTTCGACGGCTCCTTCAATAGGGCTGAAAAAGCTCATAAAGAGACCGTAGGCGATACCTGCTGCAACGAGAAGAGCGAAGCGCAGGAAAATCTGTAATAATAACCCATCCTTTTGTTTTTGGAGCTTTTCTTTTTCCTGCTGCAGACTGTTTCTGCTTTCCATTATGTCCCCTCCTCTTTTTCCTTATTGTACCATTAAACAAGTTTAAATGGCTTGGCCATTTCCCCTATGTTTCACTTTTTATGCAGGATTCGGCTTGTCTCCTTCCCGTCATATGCTTATAATAAAATTAAATAAGTTAATGTAATGTAGGTGAATAGAATGACAACAGAGCTTACTGGCTGGTTTTTAGTGTTTATTTTGTTTTGGGTGGTTGTGCTGGTATCACTGTTTGCGATCGGCGGCTTTTTTATGTTCCGGAAGTTTTTGAAGCGGATGCCGAAAGAGGATGGCAAGTCGATCCTTGATTGGGAAGAGCATTATGTGGATCAGACGCGGAGCTTGTGGGCCCAGGATCAAAAGGTGCTGCTGGAGGATTTGGTGAGCCCAGTGCCTGAGCTATTCCGCGATGTGGCGCGGCAGAAGATTGCCGGAAAGATCGGCGAGCTGGCTTTGAATGAAAAGGCGAAGCGCATTACTGAGGATCTTATCATCCGCGGTTATATTCAGGCGACTCCAAAGCGTGACCATAAATTCCTGCGCCGCAAACTGACTGAAAGACAAATTGATATGGCTCCTTATGAGCATTTATTCTAGAAACCATTCCGCTGTACGTGGAGTGGTTTTTTTTCATAAGAAAAGCGCAAGCGCCTTGGTCACCTTTAAGGAACGCAGTCTAAGAACGCCACGTCCTGTGGCAACGTCTGCATGACCCCCATCATGGGGGCCTCAAGACGATCCTCCCGGAAAGGCGTTCTTTGCCTTTTTGGGAGGATTGGCTTGTGACCTCGAGGGGGTAGGCGCTGGAGCTAGACAGTAATCGAAGATAAAAAATATACTTTCTTATTTTATAAAAAAAACACCGAAAACGAATTCGATGTTTTTCACTGTTTATACGGTTGTTTTTGTATTCAATGACGTGCCATTCAGCTCATTGTAAAGCTTTTTGTAGTTCAGGTACATGGCGATCCGCCAAGGGACGATCATGCCAAATGCGAGGATCCAGAACATGCCGCTCAGCTGGCCGACGTCAATGCTTGAGCTGAGGATCAGCTTGGCCACAATCCGGACGACAAGGAGGCCGACCAGGATAAAGGCAAAGGCCTTTGATCTTTTTAAAAAAATATCATTATCACGCACTTCAAATGCCGAGGTTTTGATCAACAGGATTGAAAACAGCATGCCGACGCCGGCAGCTTCTAATATCTCAAGCGGTGTGACGCGAAAGTACGGAAAGACGAACATCAGGGCGCCAGTGCTCATGAAAAGCGGCGGCAAGATGATCTTTTTGGCTGAAGCAGGTTTCTTGGCTGCCCGCATCCGGATGAACATGACAAAAACAGCCATGCAGATGGCTCCGATCGAAGAAGCTACAACCATGTTCATAGCATTCATCCTTTGTATGTTTAATATTTACCATTATATTATATCCTAAATTCCTCTGTTTAGAAAATATTTTTCGGGACTTTGGGCATCGGTGCAAAAAGAAAAGCCATTTAAGCGAGCTTAAATGGCTTTGGGTCAGCTGAGGACCCGGTTGACTGCGTCGAGCACGCGGCCTTCATCAAATGGCTTTACGATAAAGTCTTTGGCGCCGGCTTCGATGGCTTCGACCACCATCTTCTGCTGGCCCATCGCTGAACACATGACTACCTTGGCGTCAGGAAATTCCTGTTTGATTTCCTTCATGGCTTCAAGGCCGCTCATTTCCGGCATGGTGATATCCATGGTTACAAGCTCCGGCTTGAGCTCGCGGTAAAGGTCAATTGCTTCGCGGCCGTTTTCGGCCTCCCCGACGATTTCATGTTCGGCTTTCTTTAGGATGCCGGTTAAGGTAAGTCTCATGAATTTTGCGTCATCTACAATTAATATTCTTGCCATGCTGGTTCCCCCTCGACACTGCAACAGAAATCAATCTATTATTATGTATCTTTCTATATTTTCACACATCAAAAAACAGTTTTAGATAAAAGAGCACATATTTCAATATAACGGAATATGAGGGAGAATTCAATCCAAACAATCCGACAAATTTCGCTTTTTGTTCATTTTTCAAGTTGTAAATTATGGGAAAACAAAAGAAAACCCGGCATTTTCGCCGGGCCTTCCTTTAGAAACCTTTAAATCCGCCAAACATAGCTGTCATTATAGAAATGATCTGCGTCATCCAGTCGAAGAACAGCACAATACCCATTACAATCATCACATAGCCGCCGATCTTCATGATTTTCACGTTATTGCGGCGGATCCATTGCATTTTGCCGATGAAGAAAGATAGAACAAAGAATGGAATTGCAAATCCGAGTGAATAGGCAATCATATAGACAAGCCCTGAGCCCGGGTTTGAGGCAGCGAGCGCCCAAACGGACATGAGGATCGGACCTGTGCAGGGTGTCCATCCTGCTGCAAATGCAAGACCGATCAGGACAGAACCCAGGTAGCCGCCAGGCCTGTTCTTGAATTCCAGGCGCCTTTCCTTCATGAGCGCCTCCGGTTTGAAAACGCCGACGACCATCAAACCGAAAATGACGATGAAGATGGCGCCGATCTGCCTGATCAGATCATTATGATCGCTGAATATTCTTCCGATAAAAGATCCCCCAAAGCCGAGGGCAATAAAAATAATGCAGAACCCGAGCAGGAAGAAAAGAGTATGCAGCATGCTGCGCTTCTGCAGCATCGCGTTTTCTTCTTTCAGCTCGCCCACTGACATGCCGGTTATGTATGATAAGAATGCGGGATACAATGGCAGGCAGCACGGAGAAATAAAGCTCAGGAAGCCCGCTCCAAGGGCGATGAATATATTGACATCTGTCATGCAAGACACCTACTTTTCCTTTATTCTTTACCATTTTAACAAAATACGGGCAAGAATGATAATGGACACCCTGTGAACACTTTGTGACCTACTATAACTATATTAGAATCATGTAAAGGACATGTTATAATTTTGATAATGTTTTTGCTTATCCCGGAAAGTTTCTTTTGAATTAATTACCATTATTCGATATACTGTATGAGTAACTAACATTATTTGTTATAATCTTTCATGTTTTTACATGGATTTGATTTGGAAACATACATAATGACAATAATAAAATGGGGCCTCTTTTAAATCCACAGGAAAGGACTATCAGCCGTGGCAGGAAAACAAGAACTACTGTCTTTGATTGAGAATAAGCGGGCTGAACTAATCCAAGTCGCCATGAAAAATGGCCTGCATTCAACTGCTGCGATTAAGTACAGTCAGGAGCTTGACCATCTCTTGAACGAATATAACCGCATTTTTATAAAAAAGGTTCAGACGCAATAGAAAAACAGCTTGGAAGCTATGAAAGCCCAAGCTGTTTTTATTTTGTCTTTATGCATTGCCTACTGCATCTTCCACCCTCTCGACAGAGCCGTTCTGCAGCAGGTACATTTTATGGTACAAGCCTTTTAATGCCAGCAGCTCCTGGTGGGTGCCCCGCTCAACGATTTCCCCCTGGTGGAGGACAAGGATCAGCTCGGCATCCTGGATGGTGGAAAGCCTGTGGGCGATGGCAATGGTTGTGCGCCCCTTCCTCATCTTCTCCAGGGCCGTCTGGATGGCCTCCTCTGTCTCTGTGTCGATATTGGCGGTCGCTTCATCAAGCACAAGGATTTTCGGGTTGGCAGCAATCGTCCGCGCAAAGGCAATCAGCTGCCTTTGTCCGCTGGAGAATGTCGACCCCCTCTCAACCACCTTGTGGTCGTAGCGGTCATCAAGCTTCTCAATGAAGGTATGCGCCTGAACGAAATGGGCAGCTTCCTCTATTTCCTTATCAGTCATCTCTGCATCATGAAGGCGGATATTGTCCTTAACCGTTCCATAGAATAAGAACGGATCCTGGAGGACAAGGCCGAGCTTTTCCCTAAGCTCCTCTTTTGGATAAGACTTAATCGACTGCCCGTCAATCAGAATGTCGCCCCTTGAGAATTCGTAAAACCTCATCATCAGATTGATGATCGAGCTCTTGCCGCTTCCTGTATGGCCAACCAGAGCCACTGTTTCACCCGGCTTGGCAGTAAAGCTGATGTTCTTCAGCACATCCCGCTTCCCATCATAAGAGAAGCTGACATCCTTGAATTCAATCTGTCCGTCGCCGATTGTAAGTTTCTCTTCCTTCTGGGCGGGGGCGAGCTCTTCTTCATCCAGGAGCCTGAACACCCTGGATCCGGCAATGATGGCCTGCTGGTACATGGAAAGCCGCTGCATCATATTATTGACTGGCTCGAAAAAGCGGTCCAGATAGCTGACAAATGCGAATAAAACCCCAACTTCAATCGGATTGCTGAATGATGTGATCCCGAAAAAACCCAGGACTATCACGAGCGCAAGTGTGTAGACAAGATCGATTGCCGGCCTCAGGAGCAGCCCATCGACCTTGATGTTCCTCATCCCTGCATCATAATGCTTTTGGTTGATGTCTGCGAATTCCTTGCGCAGGCGCTTTTCCTGCCTGAACACCTGGATGATCCCCATTCCCTGGAGTGACTCACTGAGCTTTGCATTCAGCTGGCTTAGCCTTTCCCTCATATCCTGATAAAAACGCGAGCTGTATTTGCGGTACATCTGCATGATCATAAAGATGATAGGCAGGATCACCAGACAGAATAAGGCCAGCTGGACATTCAGGGCAAACATCGCGATGAATATCCCGATCAGCAGAAAGCCGCTCTGGATAAAGATGACCAGGACGCTGACAAACATATCCTTAATGGCTTCTGTATCATTCGTAACACGCGAGACAATGCTGCCGGCCGGCGTCTGATCGAAGTATTTCAGGCCGAGCGACTGCACCTTTGAAAAAACGTCAATCCTCAGCTGCTGAATGATTTTTAAAGCGATCTCCTGAAACTTCAGAAGCTGGAAATAAGAGATTAGGACATTCATGACCTGGATGCCGATATAGCCTGCCCCGAGCAGGAACAATGGTTCAAATGCCAGGTTCCTTGGGGTCAGATAATCATCAATGAATATTTTGACAAGGATCGGTCCCATGATATCGCCAATCGTTGTCAGCAATAACAGGCTGAAGGCGAGGATGATCGTTGCTTTATGCGGCTTTGTATAAGCAAGGAGCCGGTATAGGACGGTCCGCTGTTCTTTCTTATTGATATCCTGCTGGTTATGCTCCATGACTTCTGCCTCCGTGCTCTACAAGTTCTTCAAGCTGCTGGCGGAGATACATGCTCTTATACCAGCCTTCCTCTTCCATCAGCTCATCGTGTGTGCCTTTTTGAGCGATCCTGCCTTCATCCAGCACAAGGATCAGATTCGCATGCTGGATGGCACTCAGGCGGTGGGCGGTGATGATCGTCGTCTTGCCTGCCCTGTTCTTCCTGAGGCCGTTCAGGATAGCTTCCTCCGTCTTCGCATCGACCGCTGACAGCGAATCATCCAGGATCAGCACTTCCGGATCCATCATGAGCGCCCTGGCAATGGAAATCCGCTGCTTCTGCCCGCCTGACAAGGAAACGCCGCGCTCCCCGACCACTGTTTCATACCCTTCCGTAAACTGGAGGATATCGTCGTGGATATTGGCCAGCTTTGCTGCCTTGAATACTTCCTCCCGCTCTGATGCAGGGTTCGCAAAGGCGATATTCTCTGCAACCGTGGCTGAAAAAAGGAAATGGTCCTGCGGCACATAGCCAATGGCCTCATGCAGCTTTTCAAGCGTATAATCATTAACAGAATGGCCGCCGAACCGGACGTCACCCTCAAAGCCGTCAAATTCCCTGATCAACAGCTTAAGGAGAGTTGTTTTTCCGGCACCTGTCTTCCCGACGATCCCTAAGGTTTCTCCCCGCTTCAGCTGAAAGCGGATATCTTCAAGGACAGGCTTTTCCTCGTTCGGGTAATGGAATCGGCTGAGTTCATAAACAATATCCCCGCTCGGCACAGCTTCAAGTGCCCCCTCTTTATCAGCCACCTCTGCCTTTTCAGCGAGCAGGCTCATGATCCTGTCATTTGAGGCGCGCCCTCTTTCGACAATATTAAAGAGCCAGCCAAAGGCAAGCATCGGCCAAATCAAGAGTCCGAGATACGTTGTAAATGATACAAGCTCCCCGATCGTCAATTCACCTGAAATCACGTATCTGGCGCCAAAAGCGACAGACAGGAAGAACGAAATGCCTACGATGATGCTGATTGTTGGATCAAAGAGCGAATCCACCTTGGCGACTGATATATTTTTTTCCACCACATCATGTGATTGCTTCCGGAAATCCTCGATATCTTCTTTTTCCTGGCCAAAGGTCTTGATGACCTTGATGCCTGTAATGCTTTCCTGTGTTTTATCATTCAGGGAAGAAAAAGCTTCCTGTGCCCCATGGAACCGCTTATGAAGAAGCGTCCCATACCAGCTTGTCAGAATCGCCATGAAAGGCATCGGGATCAGGCAGATGAGTGTCAGCTTCCAGCTGATCGTCGCAGCCATGGCGATGATGACAAATCCCCCTGTGGCAAGCGAGTCGACAAGGGTCAACACTCCTGAACCGGCCGTCTGCTGGACAGCCTGCAGGTCATTCGTCGCATGAGCCATCAGATCCCCGACCCGCCTTCTTTGGTAAAAAGATTGCGGCATCTCTGTAAAATGCCGGTACAGCCTGTTCCTCAGCTGCCTGGACAGCTTGACGGCGGATCCGAAAATCATGATCCTCCAGTAATAGCGCAATATGTACATCATTAAAGCAGCTCCGATTAATATCAGAAGCCAATTGACAAGGAGGCCGCTGGTCAAAGTATCGTTCTTGATATGATCCACGACGATTCCAATGACTTTTGGCGGAATCAGCTGCAGGAATGCCACAAACAGCAGCAGGACAATCCCTGTCACATACGATTTCTTCTCTTGCTTAAAAAACCACATTAAATCTGCGAATACTTTCATGCATGCTTCCCCCGGGTCTCGAATTCCTTAATTTTCCTCATTTATGCTCCAAATAGTTTATCAAATATTTTAAAAATAAGAAAGATTTTTTAAAAAGGTCCGACTTGCAGGCTTATTCACCAATTCAGCAAAACCGTGATATTCGCAGGGACAAGTAAGGAGGTCCAAGCATTAAATATAGAGATAAAATTAGAAATGAGGTGTTTCTTTGTCTGATTCAAAATGTATTATGCCTTCCCTGCCAACGGTTGTGACAATTTGCTGGTTCCGCAATCTGTTAAATCCTTCATCGCCGAAGCGGATTTCCCAGGCGACAGTTTTGGGGAATGATGCTGATGACTGCCAGGATAAACTTGAAACAGGAGACCTGTTCTCCCCTGCAGCCGATTGTCTGCTGGATAACGGCTTCCAGCTGGTAACCAAGATGGATTTCGGCTTCTCCGGATTTTCCGTTTTTACAAAAAAACCAAAAAAACATTGTTAAAAGAGGACAAGGGTTCCCTGTCTGGCAGGGGTGCCTGTCCTCCATCAGTGTCCCTCATGCAGCCGTACAAAATGCTTGTTCAGCTCTGCTTCTGAAATCTGAATTCGATGCTCCAGATCTTTCGTGCGCAGGACAAATTCCTTAACGCCGATAAACTCAGACTCAGCAATCAGCCAGAATATCGTCCCACGCTTGAATCTGCCGTTGAAGCCGGTTTTCAATCTGTATTTTTTCATGCTTCCCTCTGCTTTTATTGCTCATCTATCTAAAAAGCCGCTTTTCCTGTCATAATAACAGAAAAAGCGGCTTTCTTGATGTACAGTGATGGCCCCGTAATAGACTCTATTACAATCAGCAGCCCTATGTAAGCCTTACTTGCCGGACTGCTTGTTCATGGCAGCCATCATCTGATTGATTTTTTTCTGGGATGGTTTCATGCCCATTTGCATCATCATCATTTTAAGCATTTGTTCGTTGATTGGCGGATTTTTCTTTAAGTAGCTCATCATATATTTACGAGCGATGAAAAATCCTAGTGCTACACCGGCGATCAATGCCAGTATACCAACTAGAATAACGTCCCACATTCAAAACTTCCTCCTTCATGTTGTCTATCATACAGTGTACTAAACCAAAGGTTATTATACAATATTTGCACCTGTTTTTCCCCTATTTAAATAAATTTTCTTTCTTTGATCGGCTTCAGCCAGCCAAAGCGCCTGTTGGTCATATCGACCGCCAGATAAGAGGATTCATTTTTCCGGAGGATTTCAAAGAACACCGTTTCAGCATCATAATTCCCATGTGATTCGATCACTAAACATCGGTCATAGATTTCAAGCCGTGCCGAGCTGTTTTTTCCGTTCTGAATAACATAGGCCCCCTGATCGGCTGATGCTCCTTTTTTCCTTGAAAGCTGCTGTGTGAGATACTGGTGAAGCCTGAGGGCGGGGATCGGCCTTGTGATAAACTCAATCTGGCGTGACAGGATCGATTTCAGCTCTCCCTTAGAACGGCTGTATTCCTGAAAGAGCTGGTAGAACATCCGCTCTCTGCCAAAATAATGGGAAGCAAATTCGTCTTCTATTAAATAAAGCTGATAGGTTCTCACCAACATCTCCTCCAATATCTACTATATTGCTTCAAGTATAAGGGAACAGAATCAGTTACTTTGTCTTTCAGCGTCAAAAATAGGCACTAATTTTGTCGAACAGGCTTATTTGCCTATCAATTATACGAAAATATTATAAATATTCAATCAATTATAAGGAAATAAAAAAGAGAGCGTACTCTGACGCTCTCTTTATACCCTTTACAGAAGGGCCTTTAAACGTGCAACCACGTTTTCTACTGTGAAGCCATACTCTTCGATAATTTTCTCGCCTGGTGCAGATGCGCCGAATGTATCGATCGCCAATACATCCCCTTCATCACCCGCATAACGGTGCCAGCCGAGTGAAGAGCCCATCTCAATGGCAAGGCGCTTCTTGACTGCCTTCGGAATGACGCTTTCTTTATATTCCTTGGACTGTGCTTCAAAGCGGTCCCATGCAGGCATGGAAACAACTGCTGCGTCAATGCCTTCTTTCTTCAAAGCTTCCTGCGCTTTTACCGCAAGATGCACTTCAGATCCGGAAGCAAGAAGCAGGGCATCTGCCTGGTCTTTGCCGGCAGGTGAAACAACGTAAGCCCCTTTAGATACGCCTTCATACGCGTTTTTGTCTGTATCCTGGAGGGTAGGCAGGTTTTGGCGCGTCAGCACAAGAGCTGTCGGCTTATCCTGTGATTCTACCGCCACTTTCCATGCAGCAGAGGTTTCATTTCCATCAGCAGGGCGGATGACAGACAGATTAGGCATCGCACGAAGTGATGCAAGCTGTTCAACCGGCTCATGTGTAGGGCCGTCCTCACCAACAGCGATGCTGTCATGTGTGAATACATAAGTAACAGGCAGACCCATCAGGGCAGCTAAGCGGATTGCAGGACGAAGATAGTCAGAGAATACGAAGAATGTGCCTCCAAATACCTTTAATCCTCCGTGAAGGGCCATGCCGTTAAGGGCTGCACCCATGGCAAATTCCCTTACGCCGAACCAGATGTTGCGGCCTTCGAATGATGCTGGGGTAAAGTCCCCTGAGCCTTTGATCATTGTTTTGTTTGAACCGGCAAGGTCAGCAGATCCGCCGATGAAGAATGGAAGATTCTGTGCGATTCCGTTCAGTGCTTCGCCTGAAGATGCGCGGCTTGCCAGGCTTGAACCTGTTTCATATACCGGAATATCCTTATCCCATCCTTCTGGAAGCTCACCTTTCATGGCTCCATCAAGCTGGGCACCGAGCTCTGGGAATTCCTGCTTGTAGCTTTCCAGCATAGAGTTCCATTCCTGCTCAGTCTTTGCTCCGCGTTCTGCGATGTGCTTCTTGAAGTGGCTGTACACTTCATCCGGAACATGGAAATCTTCTTCGAAAGTCCATTTGTAAGCTTCCTTTGTCAGCTTAAGTTCGTCGGCTCCAAGCGGTGCACCGTGTACATCTGATTTACCTGATTTGTTAGGAGCCCCGAAGCCGATCACAGTTTTTACTTCGATCATGGTTGGGTGGTCAAGGTCGCCTCTTGCTTCCTCAAGCGCTTTTGCCACTTCGTGAAGGTCATTGCCGTCTTCAACACGGATATACTGCCAGCCGTAAGATTTAAACCTCTGCTCCACACTTTCAGAGAAAGAACGGTCAAGATCGCCATCAAGGGAGATATCATTTGAATCATAAAGGACAACGAGCTTGCCAAGCTTCAGGTGGCCTGCAAGCGATGCTGCTTCTGCGGATACACCCTCCATGAGGTCACCATCGCCGCAAATGCTGTATGTAAAGTGATCGACTACATTATACTTGTCTTTATTGTAGACGGCTGCCAAGTGGCGCTCAGCCATAGCCATGCCGACTGCCATTGAAATACCCTGTCCAAGCGGACCTGTTGTCGCGTCTACGCCCTTAGTATGTTTGTATTCCGGGTGTCCGGGAGTCTTGCTTCCCCACTGGCGGAATTCCTTCAGGTCGTCGATTGTGAGTTCATAGCCTGATAAATGGAGCAGGCTGTACAGAAGCATGGAACCATGTCCTGCAGATAAAACAAAACGGTCGCGGTTAAACCACTCAGGATTTGCCGGGTTATGGTTCATGAAACGGCTCCAAAGTGTGTACGCCATCGGAGCTGCCCCCATAGGCATGCCTGGGTGGCCGGAATTTGCTTTTTCAATAGCATCGATAGATAGAGTTCTGATCGAGCTTATGGACAAATCATCGATAGATTCAAACATATACTACATCCTCTCTTTATAAAAAATCCTACACAATTAATATTATAGCGGCTCTTTATTTTACACAACTGAGAAGCTTCTGTATATCTTGTGCATTTTGGAAACCTGTATGTAGAAAAGAACCAAAAATAAATCCAAAAAGGAACACAGATTGGTGTATTCCTTTTTGGCCTGATGCATTAATGAAGGCGCTTCTTCTCGTCCTCACGCAGCTTTTTTATCTTTTTCGGTGTGACATCGTTCCCTTTTGGATCCATGATGGTTACACCTTTTAAGGTTGTGAGCATATTGGAACGGAAGGTCTGCAGATACTCGCTGCGAAGCGCTGTCTGTTCCTTCGCCTCTTCGTTCGTGAGCCCTGTGGTCTTAGCTTTGTTTGCCAGCTCATTAATTCTGGCCATTTTATCTTTAGGCAGCATAATAACGCTCCTTTTTCATTCATTTCATTTAGCCTTCCCTAGTCGTCTTCCCCTTAAAACACTGGTCTAAACGGCTGGAGAATACATCACATATTACTATAAAAAAAAGCGTTTGCCAAGGCAAACACTCTTACTCTTCCTGTGCATCTATGTACTCCTGATAGCGCCTGTGCACCGTCGCCTTGGAAATAGGATAGCCGAAGCCTCTGAGAGTTGCTGCAATCTCAGAAAATGTAAGCTTGCTGGCTCTCAGGCGGACAATTTCTTCTATAGGAACCTCGATCCGCTCCCTTCCAGAGTGCTCCCCCAGATTCTTAAGGTTCTTCTCAGGCCTGAACCCTCTGTCCACTGCCCTTTTCATGCCTCTTTTGATCTTGATATTATGCAGCTTGCGCTGATATTCCTCTACCATTGACACGATATTAAGAACCATGGAATCTGATTCGGAGAGCTGCAGCTCCCCATTATGGGAAATGCTGTAGAGCACAGCTCCTTCTTTATATATGAAATGAAGCAGGGCGATTTTGGCATTGCCCCTTCCGAGCCTCGTTTCATCCTGAATAAGGACCGCTTTGATCCCTTCATCCTTTATAAGATCAAGAAGCTCAAGCACACCGTCCCTCTCCAGGTCATAGCCGCTGGCCTGCTCCCTGATGACCTTTGCTACTTCAAAGCCCTTTTCCCCGGCAAGTGCAGTCAGTTCCTCTTCCTGCCTTTCCAGCGATGTTTCCTGCGCTTCTTTAGTTGTTGATACCCTGCAATAGATTACGGCTTTCATATATGCTCCTTTAAATCACTCACCTGCAAAGTTCTGCAGATCATCCTGCAGCTGTCTTGTATGGCTGTCCGCTTTTACCGGGATGATGATCTGCTCTCCCGCTTTGATTGCACTGCCGGCAATTCCGTTCTCATCTTCCACCCACATCACAAAATCTTCTGCAGACAGATTATGATTGTCCGAAAATTGCTGGGACAGCCCCCATAATGTATCTCCTTCATTAACCGTTACCTTCATATAATCTTCTTCCCCGAATATCTTATCATATCCGGTAAGCAGCAAAGCCGCCCCAAAGCTCAAAACGATAAGTATAATAGCATATGAGTATTGATTCCACAATTTTTTCATACAAGACACCCCGCAGCAAGAATATATGTTCGTATTTCGTTAAATTTATTATAAACCGAACATGTGTTTTCCGTCAACGAAAATTCGAACTTATGTTTGTATCTGTTCCGGGTACATGCTATAATTTAATCAATAATAACCATACGGGGTGCGAATACATGGCTAAAATATCAAAAAGGCAGCAGGACATACTTGAATTTATCAAGGAAGAAGTTAAAGCGAAGGGCTATCCACCTTCAGTCAGGGAAATAGGGGAAGCAGTCGGCCTGGCCTCCAGCTCGACTGTGCACGGGCATCTGGCCCGCCTCGAAAGCAAGGGGATGATCAGACGGGATCCGACAAAGCCCCGTGCTATTGAAATCCTGGAGCTCGATGAAACATCGCATATTCCAAGGAACAATGTCGTCAACGTTCCTATCCTCGGGAAAGTTACAGCAGGACAGCCGATCACTGCGATCGAGAATGTAGAAGAGTTCTTCCCGCTTCCAGAAAGCATGGCACCTGCAGCCGAGCAGGTCTTCATGCTTGAAATTATGGGTGAAAGTATGATTGAAGCCGGCATCCTTGACGGCGACTATGTCATCGTCCGCCAGCAGCAGTCCGCCAACAATGGCGATATCGTCGTTGCGATGACAGATGAGGATGAAGCAACTGTCAAGCGGTTCTTCAAGGAAAGGGATTATATCAGGCTTCAGCCTGAAAACTCTACAATGGAGCCTATCATTCTCAGAAATGTTTCCATTCTTGGCAAGGTCATTGGCGTCTACCGCCATATCCACTGATTATATGATTCTCTCAGCCCAGGCCCTTTGCCGCCTGGGCTGTTTTCTGCCCGAAAAGCCTTGCAGGCACTAGAATAGTCGCATCTTTGCTGCTTATTTTTTCCTGAAGAGTACATATGTACCATTATTTAAATGCTGAAAATTCAGTCGATTTATGCATATCTTTCTCCTTTTGGTCTGTTATATAATAGAAGCAGCACCATGATTGACCTAAGGTCGCACCAAAAATTCCGGCTTTAGGAGTGTGAGGCAAATGTGGCAGCATGTCGTCTTCGCAATATTCATTGGTGGCCTTGTCGGCGCGGTTGGGCATCTTAAGAAACACGGGAAGCTGATCATGCCGAAAAGAACGAAGCAATTCATCTATCTCGGCTTTTTGGAGGAAATGGTATTGGGATCACTCGCCTCAGCGCTGCTTGTGCTTTCATCGGATGCAAGCTCCCTCTTGAAGGTAGCATTCCTGTCCATGCTGGCGGGACTTGGCGGTGAAGCTCTGATCCGCAGCCTGGACCTCATCAGGGCCGAAAAGAAATGAAACAGGAGGAAAAGCAGAAGCTATGCTCAAAACAGCAAAAGTAAAGACGTAAGAAGCCTCTCCCGGGAAATTGGGCAGAGGCTCTTTTTATGTCTGAAAACTGTAAACAATCATCTGCATTTTGGTAACCTTTCTGTAATTCTTTCGAGGAGAAGTGAAGGTAATATAAGGATAGCAAGTGAATAATCTTATTGGAGGCTTTAAAATGAAAAAATTATTAACCACCCTGTTAGCTGCTGTCGCTTTGTTTACTTTCAGCCTTGGCGCCTCGGCAAAATCCGCGAGCGGCGATTTAAGCAGCAAGAAAGCAATCGAACTGGCGCAGAGCGCACGTGTCCATCACTGGAATGCTATGAATGGACATATCCCATCCAAGAAAAATACAGCCTGCTCCATCAAAACATTTCAGTACAAAGGCACGGAATACCGCTACCTCTGCAGTGAAATCAATACGAAAGCAAAGCTGACCAAGTACCTTAATGAATCTTTCACCTTGAATGCGATCAATAAAGGCTATAAGAAATACAGATTCATTGAGTATAAAGGAAAAATGGCACAGCCAAATGCTGATGGCGGCAGCCTGCTGGAGTGGAATAAAGCCAAGGCAAAGCTCATTTATTCCAGGAAAGATATCCGCCAGTTCGAATTTACGGTGCCTTACGGCGAAAAGCAGCATGAAAAGAAAAAAGTTACTTTTGTAAAGGTCCGCGGCAATTGGCAGATCAATGCTTTTGATGCGGTGAGATAGAATAAGAAAAGGGAAATGCCCTGGACGCTTGTTCAAGGCATTTCCCTTTTTGATGTATTTCTTCTGCTAGTTCTGTTTGTTTATGGCCATTTCAAAAAACTGCGCATCAAAATCATCCAGAACAATTATAAACCTAACGCATTTATTTTAATCCCGAATGTCCCAATGCCAATTAATTCGCCTTCTTCTCCAAGCAGGGGATATCCTACTATATAATGCGTGTGTACTTCATTGTTATATTCATATTCTGCAAATGTTCCTGATGTTTCTTTTGTATCAAGCACCCTCTGTTTAAGCGATATCAATTTTTGAGAATCGATGCAAAAGCTTAATTCATCATCCCTCGCACCAATAAACTGATTGACTTCCTCCTGATTGGCCGAATCAAAAA
This sequence comes from Bacillus infantis, assembly GCF_020171945.1. Lineage (GTDB taxonomy): Bacteria > Bacillota > Bacilli > Bacillales > Cytobacillaceae > Bacillus_AB > Bacillus_AB infantis_A. The sequence goes on from NZ_JAIVAP010000029.1 coordinate 25,771, forward strand.
TCCATGTGTACCTCATATCAAGATCACTGTGAGCCAGCATGCATTGCGTCCGGGTGAACACCTCTTGAAAGGCAGCTAAATCGGATAATAATAATGATGGATTTATATTTAAGACCTTAGCAAGGTTCCTGCTTATATCTACACTGGGATTTCTTGTACCAGATTCAATCTGAGAATAATAGGCCCGGTCGATAAAAATCGAGTCTGCCACATCCGCTTGAGTCAGATTTTTGTTTTTTCTAAGCGTTATCAGCCAGTCGCGTTTCATACTATTCCTCCCTTTTTATCATAATAATGCTCTATTGGTGAAAAGAGAAGGAATAGAACTTAGTGAATGTGTTATTTCAATGAAAGACCAGCTGGAAGCTGCTGGCCTTTACATCCAAATAAGATCCATAATTTTGATTTAGATTAAAAAATCTTTCCATATGAATATTTTCGTGACTTTCTTTATTGTCTGAGTGACTCATATTCTCCTCTTGGGACACTCTGCCCAGCTTTCCCCACTTCAGAGTGACTCATAACTCCCTCTTAAGGCACCATGGTCAAATATATGAAGAATGTCCTCAAATAAGTTTTTCCGCAAAAAAACCAGGCACCTCTTAACACAAAAAAAGCCCCTCAATACCAATGGTATCAAGGGGCCAAATCTATTAATACATCTGCAGGTACTGCTCGCGCTCCCAAGGGTGAACTTGTGTGCGGAACATATCCCACTCAATTTCCTTCGCTTCGATAAAGTGTTCGAAGATATGCTCGCCAAGGGCTGAAACCATGATTTCGTTGCTCTTCAGCTGGTCAAGAGCCTGGGCAAGTGTTGCAGGAAGGTCTTCGATGCCTTCTGCTACGCGCTCTTCTTTGTTCATCACATAGATATTGCGGTCAACTGGTGCTGGAGGAGTCAGTTTGTTCTTGATTCCATCAAGACCTGCTTTTAACAATACAGCCATAGCCAGGTATGGGTTTGCTGCCGGGTCAACGCTGCGGACCTCAACACGTGTGCTCATGCCGCGTGATGCCGGGATGCGGATCAGAGGTGAACGGTTCCTTGCAGACCATGCCACATAGCAAGGTGCTTCATAGCCAGGCACAAGGCGCTTATAAGAGTTGACAGTCGGGTTTGTTACAGCTGTGAAAGCTGGAGCGTGCTTGATGATGCCGGCGATGAATTGGCGGGCAGTATCGCTTAGCTCAAGGTTTCCAGTTGTATCATAGAAAGAGTTCTTGCCTTCATTGAACAGGGACATATTGCAGTGCATCCCTGATCCGTTTACGCCGAACAATGGCTTCGGCATGAATGTTGCGTGCAGGCCGTGCTTGCGGGCGATCGTTTTGACAACAAGCTTGAATGTCTGGATCTGGTCGCATGCAGTCAGTGCATCAGCATATTTAAAGTCGATTTCGTGCTGTCCTGGAGCCACTTCATGGTGGGAAGCTTCGATTTCAAAGCCCATTTCCTCAAGCTCAAGCACGATGTCGCGGCGGCAGTTCTCGCCAAGGTCTGTCGGCGCAAGGTCGAAATAGCCTCCGTTATCATTCAGCTCAAGAGTAGGTTCACCCTGCTGGTCAAGCTTGAACAGGAAGAATTCCGGCTCAGGTCCGAGGTTGAAGTTTGTGAAGCCTAATTCCTTCATCTCATCAAGGATTCTTCTCAGGTTGTTGCGCGGATCTCCATCAAATGGAGTAAGGTCCGGATTATAGATGTCACAGATCAGGCGGGCAACCTTGCCTTTTTCAGCTGTCCAAGGGAATACAACCCAAGTGCTGAGGTCAGGATACAAGAGCATATCAGATTCCTCGATGCGGACGAAGCCTTCGATGGAAGAGCCGTCGAACATCATTTTGTTGTCCAGCGCTTTTTCAAGCTGGGAAATCGGGATTTCCACGTTTTTGATTGTTCCGAGGATATCCGTAAATTGAAGTCGGATAAATTTTACGTTTTCTTCTTCAGCAATACGTTTAATGTCATCTTTTGTGAAGTTAGCCATTAGTTTTTCCTCCCTAAGACATATCAATTTTATTTTTAATGGAAAAAGCGGGACATATCTCCCTGGCGGAGTGAATGCCGGTTGAATCGGCCGGCCTGCATCATTTCCTGCCTCAGGAGCTTTCTCAATTCATCATCAGACAAATCGCGCCTTACTTTTTCTGCTTGCTGCTGTACTTCAGCTGTTAATGTTTGTTCCTGCATGGCGAATAATTGCTTGATTCCCGCCATATTGACTCCCTGATCAATCAAATCCTTGATCTCCAGGAGCTTATCAATATCATTCAGGGAAAAAAGCCGTCTATTTCCGTCAGTTCGTGCTGGAGAAATCAATTGGTGCTCTTCGTAATAGCGGATCTGCCTGGCTGTCAGCTCAGTCAGCTGCATTACAGTCCCAATTGGAAATAGCGGCATGGAACGGCGTATTTCACTGCCTTTCATCCGATTTCTCCTCCTTTGCAATCATTTCTTGTGTTTATTATATGTAATGTCAGATTTGTTGTCAACCTTATGTGAGGTTTTATAACATTAAAAACACAAAAAATTTTTCCCTGACAAAAATTAAAAAGGACAGCCATGCTGCCCTTTTATATATTCACCTATTAAAGTTGTATTAAACCCTTTTTTGCCAAAGAGCTGATGGCAGTGCAAATGGCAATTTTTACATGCGAGTAAGTGAGGCCGCCCTGGACATAGGCAACATACGGCGGACGGGTCGGTCCGTCGGCGGTAAGCTCAATGCTCGCCCCCTGGATGAATGTGCCTGCAGCCATGATCACGTCATCTTCATAGCCCGGCATATAAGCAGGATACGGGGTTACATGTGAATTGATGGGAGAAGCGTATTGAATGGCCTGGCAGAATGCCACCATCTTATCCCGGTCATCAAATTGGACGGATTGGATCAGGTCTGTCCTCTCCGCATCCCATTTTGGCGAAGAATTCATCCCGAGCATTTCAAGCAGCGCTGCAGTGAATACGGCCCCTTTCAGCGCCTGGCCGGCAACGTGCGGAGCAAGGAAGAATCCCTGGTACATCTCCTGGAGGCTGTACAGTGAGGCCCCCGCTTCCGCTCCGATACCGGGGGAGGTCATCCTGTAAGAGCATGCTTCAACCAGTTCCTTTTTGCCGACAATATAGCCGCCGGTTTTGGCAAGGCCGCCGCCTGGATTCTTGATGAGGGATCCGGCCATCAGGTCAGCGCCAACATGGCATGGCTCCATTTCCTCTATAAATTCCCCGTAGCAATTGTCCACAAAGACAACCACGTCCGGCTTGATTTCTTTTACAAACTCAATCATTTCCTTGATCTGGGCAATGGTAAAAGAAGGCCTGACAGCATAGCCTTTGGACCGCTGGATTCCAATCATCTTCGTATTCGGCTTAATGGCGCTCCTGACGGCTTCAAAATCGACATGGCCATTTTCACCGAGAGGAACGCTGCTGTAGCTTATGCCGAATTCCTTCAGGGAGCCTGTCCCTTTCCCTCTGATGCCGACGATTTCCTCAAGGGTATCATAAGGTTTCCCGGTCATATAAAGCAGTTCATCCCCTGGGCGGAGGATGCCGAAAAGAGCGGTAGAGATGGCATGTGTTCCTGAGATGATCTGCGGCCTTACAAGACCCGCTTCCCCGCCGAACACCCTTGCATAGATTTCTTCAAGTGTATCCCGGCCGATATCATCATAGCCATAACCGGTAGAAGGAATGAAGTGGGAATCGCTTACCTTGTAATGCTGAAAGCTTTCAAGCACCCTGAACTGGTTGGATTCGATCCTTTGGTCAATTTTCTTATGAACGGATGCAATTTTTTCTTCTGCCTGTGAAGCCAGTTCTTGAATCCGGCTTCCGTATTCTAAATGCTGAAACATGCTGTTCTCCAATCCAAGAGCCGGAGGGTTCATCCCCTCCGGCCTTTTTTATACTGTGTATTTGTTTAGTTCTCCTGAGATCTGGTGATCTTCAAGGGCATACCCTTTGCAGAGATAGACCTCTGTCTCTTCCTGGAATGAGAGCTCCCTCAATATGGTCTCATTTTTCAGCTGCGACAGAATCCTGCCTTCAGTTGACGGGATTTCCACCTGATAAGGCTTCATCATGCCAAGGACCAGCTCCTCGATTTTCCGCTTCAGCATGCTGCGGTCCTGATCCGCAAATGCGCTGATCACAACGGATTCGGTCTTTGCCGTTGGAACGAAATCCGGATGCACCTGGTCACTTTTATTATAAACCGCCAGCTGCGGGATGTGCTGGATATCAAGATCCTCGAGCAGCTTGTTCACGGTCTGTTCATGCTGAAAATAATCCGGATTTGATGAATCGATGACATGAAGCAGCAAATCTGCTTCACTTACCTCCTCTAGCGTCGACCTGAAGGCCGCAACAAGGGTTGTCGGCAGATCCTGGATGAACCCGACCGTATCCGTTGCAAGCGCCAGATAGCCGCTTGGGAGGATGAGCTTTCTTGTCATCGGGTCAAGCGTAGCAAAGAGCTGATTCTCTTCAAAGGATTCAGCTTCGGCAAGCCGGTTGAACAGGGTCGATTTTCCGGCATTCGTGTAGCCGACAAGGGCAATCTGGAACGCTTTATTCTTTTTGCGGCGCTCGCGGTATCTGTCCCTGTGCTGCACGATCACCGACAGCTGCGATTTGATATCATCAATCTTCCTGCGGATATGGCGGCGGTCGGATTCAAGCTTTGTTTCACCCGGCCCCCTCGTCCCGATCCCGGCACCGAGCCTGGAAAGCTGGAGGCCCTGTCCGCCAAGCCTTGGAAGCAGGTACTGCAGCTGGGCAAGCTCAACCTGCAGCTTCCCTTCCTTCGACCTTGCCCGCTGTGCAAAAATATCAAGGATCAGCTGAGTCCGGTCAATGACCCTGCTGTTCACTTCATTGGAAACATTCCTGACCTGGCTTGGTGAAAGCTCATCATTGAAAATGATCAGATCTGCTCCAACCTCTTCCTCAAGCAACTTTAATTCTTCAACCTTGCCTTTTCCTATATATGTAGAAGGATGGATTCTTTCTCTTTTCTGGGACAGCTCGGCCAGCACTTTGCCGTTGGCCGTTTCTGTCAATGATGCAAGCTCTTCCATCGAATACTGGAAATGCCTGTCGTCCTCCCCAGTCTGGCAGCCGACGAGAATAACCCTTTCGAACTCCGTTTTATTTTCCAAGGAATCCCTCTTTTCTATAAAAAATCGCCTTACTGGAATACGTACTTCCGACCTTAAAATATCATACCAAAAATATGCTCTCCATCCTACTATTTTCACCAGTCTGAGCGCTTTAAAACCCTTCTCCACCCTATTCTTCGCAGCTGCTGGAAAATAATGATTGAAAAATCATTTTTGCGTGTTAAAATCATATTGTTTGAGGTAAAAAGACGCTGTGGAGAGTTTAGCCTTTCCGCTGATATAAAAGAAAAAACCAGCCTGGTTCCAGGCTTCACCAGAGGAGAAATGCACCATGACATGGGAAGTATTGAGCATGATTGGCACGATTGCTTTTGCAGTAAGCGGCGCGATCATTGCCATGGAAGAAGAATATGATATTTTAGGGGTTTATATACTCGGGATTGTGACAGCGTTTGGCGGAGGCGCCATCCGTAACCTCCTGATCGGGGTGCCGGTTTCAGCCCTTTGGGAGCAGGGGATGTTCTTCCAGATAGCCCTTCTGTCCATTACAGCGGTATTTCTGTTCCCCAATAACCTGTTAAGGCACTGGCAGAAATGGGGGAACTTTTTTGATGCAATCGGCCTTTCTGCATTTGCGATTCAGGGCGCAATTTACGCATCAGAAATGGGCCATCCTCTCAGCGCTGTCATTGTGGCTGCCGTCCTGACCGGGAGCGGCGGAGGCATCATCCGCGACCTTCTGGCCGGGAGGAAGCCGCTGGTGCTGAGATCTGAAATATACGCAGTCTGGGCGATTCTCTGCGGCTTTGCCATCGGGCTTGGGCTGGCAGACTCGGCCGTCGCATTATACAGCCTTTTTGTGTCCATCACCCTTCTCCGGGTGCTGTCATACACCTATCACTGGAAGCTTCCGGCGAGGCGGCTTGGCACAGCAAGGCAATAATACGCAAAAAATGACGTATGGATTGGCATACGTCATTTCTTATTTTTAGCATTTGTTTGTGAAACAGAGACTTACAGATAAGGGACAGCATACAAAAAGCAGTACCCATTTTTAAAAAAGTGCATGGCTTAAACTAGATCTTCAAAGCTGAAAGCTTAATGAGATTTTAGACACTGTCTTCCACATGGAAAGAAACATAACGATTCCTAAGATATTTGAAACAATAACACCATATCCGATAAATAAATGCTCGTAATGGAATAGCGGGGTATTGTAAATGGCAATATAAAGCGATATTAAAGAAAAAATCAGACTCAGTTTATACTTAGTCAATTTAAAGAATCCGTATAAAAGTGCAGTATAAGCCCAGAATTGCGCGTCATACCAAGCATGTGAAAGCCTTATCCATTCATTATTATGGAAATATGATAAAACTAATACAGACAAAACGAGCACTGCGAGAACTGGAGTGAATTTAACAATTTGTAACAGAGTTAAAATTCGCTTATTGAAAACTTTTGAGTCTTGTTTTGTTGTTACTCTCTTCAAAACAGAAATATTTAAAAATATAAATCCCAAGCTGCAAGCAAAAATTAAATATTGCATAATTACCCCACTTTTACCATTTTACCTATAAATTAACATATAACTCAGAAGAGATAAATAACTTTTTAAACGAAGGAAAGCATTTTCGAACGGATGTGAATATGCCGGGACTTTCAATGAAAATCAAAAATGTAAAGATTAATTTTCTCCATCTGATCAAAAAACTCGCCTTATTATGGCGAGTTTTTGCTTTTTATGTTCCTGGCAATGTACAAGCTGATGCCTGCTTGCTCAGATTCCTTGTCACTTATATATCTTCTTCAAAGATCAGATCATTGCTTCTGATCGTCATCAGCTCATGGCGGTCGAAATGGCTTTGCATCAGCAGCCTCATCGCCTGGGCACGTATTGATTTTTCAAGGATATTGCGGATATAGCGCCCATTGGAAAAAGCGGTTGTGCTAATATCCGATTTTGCCCATACCAGATGCTCCCTCAGCTTTTTCTCTGCTTCATGGCTCAGGGAATATTCCTTTTCCACCAGCATCTTTTGGGCGATTTCCATCAGCTGCTCGATTGTATAGTCAGGAAAATCGATGACGAGCGGGAACCTTGAATGAAGGCCGGGATTGAGGGTTAGGAAATAATCCATTTCCCTGGAATAGCCGGCAAGGATCAGGATGAACTCGTGCTGCCGGTCCTCCATATGCTTGACAAGCGTATCAATCGCTTCTTTGCCGAAGTCTTTTTCTCCTCCCCTGCCGAGTGAATAGGCCTCATCTATGAAAAGAATGCCGCCGATTGCCTTCTTGATCAGGTCACGGGTCTTTTGCGCGGTGTGGCCGATATATTCACCGACAAGATCGGCCCTTTCCGCCTCGATCAGATGGCCTTTCGCAAGGACATTCATCTTCAGGAAAAGCTTGCCGATCAGCCTGGCGACCGTCGTCTTCCCTGTACCCGGGTTGCCCTTGAACATCATATGCAGAGCCTGCTTCCCGGACTTCAGGCCTGTTTCTTCCCTTTTCTTGTTTACATATATCCATGCATAAATTTCTTTTATCATCCGTTTCATTTCTTCCATGCCGACAAGGGCTGCGAGCTCTTCCTCAATTTCCTTAAGTGCTGCATGCTCCTGAGGCAGTGCCCTTGGAACAACTTGAATGTCCGGGCTTTCCTTAGTAAATGGCTTCCTTTTCTGCGAATTGAGCACAATGCTGATCTGGCCATTATTTTTCATGCGTATCGGCTGGTCCAAAGCTTTCACCTCACTATTTCCCACCAGTATACTCCTTGAAGCTGATTCATGTGACAAATGCCTATCTTTCAGGCAGAAAAGCTGTCACATTTACTGCTGAAGCGACAAAATACCGGGTTTTTCTCCCTGCAGGAGCCAGCAGATGTCATATTCTGCGGTTTCCCGAGAAATAACCGTTATTTTTATATATATTCACAAGCCTTCAAAATCATTAAAGAAAGTTGCTGAAAAGGTAAGTTTCTCTCCATATAAAAAGCCCGCTTCCCGGAAGAAGCGGACTTTGCTTTATAGTAAGGACTATTGCTGTCCTTCAAGATCGATCTGGACGTTGCGCTGCGGAGAAAAAGTGGAAATGGCATGCTTATAAACCAGCTGCTGCTTCCCTTCTGATTCAAAAAGCACCGTAAAGTTATCAAACCCTTTGATCTGGCCGCGCAATTGGAATCCGTTCAAAAGGAATACAGTCACCCCTGTGCCGTCCTTGCGAAGCTGGTTTAGAAATTGGTCTTGAATATTAACGGATTGTTTCATTGATAAATCCTCCTCTTTTGTCTCTAATATTATGTATTCGATTTTATTTGAAGCTTTCCTTCAATATACGCAGAAATTTCCGCGATTTTTTTTTCAAGCAAGCCTGGATCGGATACATGTGTCATATCAAACCATTCCACATTCATCTTGTTTCGAAACCAGGTCAGCTGCCTTTTTGCGTATCTGCGTGAATTTTGCTTCAGATTTTCGACCGCGCCATCTAAAGAGATGCGGCCGTTTATGTACTCGTAGACTTCCTTATAGCCGATTGCCTGGATTGACTGGCAGTCTTTCAGCCCCTGTCTGTGAAGGGCTTCCACTTCTTCCAGGAGGCCATCATCCACCATTTTATCGACCCGGCTGTTGATCCGCTCATACAGCCTCTCCCTGTCCATGGAGAGCCCGATGATGCTTGTATCATACAGCAGTTCAGCTGCCTGCTGTTCCTGGTACTGGGTCATGGTCTTTCCTGTACAATGGTATACCTCAAGCGCCCGGATGACCCTTCTTATATTGTTGGGGTGCATTTTCCCGGCACTGGCAGGATCGATATTCAATAGCTCCTTATAAAGCACTTCTGCCCCTTCGGCTTCAAGGCGCTGTTCGAGCTCCTCCCTGAAGGCATCATCTGATGGGGCATCGGAAAATTGGTAGTCATATATGACAGATTGTATGTAAAGGCCTGTTCCCCCGACAATCATAGGCATCTTCCCCCGGGAAGCGATGCTTTCGATTTCCTTTCTGACAAGCCCCTGAAATTCAGCTGCGGAAAAAGGTTCATTTGGAGCTTTAATATCAATTAAATGATGGGGAATCCCTTCCATCTCATTCTCTGTAATTTTGGCTGTCCCTATATCCATGCCTTTATAGATCTGCATAGAATCGCCGCTGATGATTTCAGCATGGAACCTTTTGGCCAATTCAATGCTGAGCTTGGTTTTGCCGACAGCTGTCGGGCCGATCAGCACGATCAATTTCTGCTTTGTGTTTGTATCCAATCCATTCACACTGCCTTTATCTTTCATTCTCTGCGCCATAAGAGCTTAAGACCCTATTGGCTTTTCTATATCCTACCATAACTTGCCTGCGCAGTTGAATATCTATGCAGTATTGCCAGCAAGGTTTTTCTTTATTCAGCCAATTCCTCCCTTTTATTTTACCATTTATGATAAAAATTTCATCAATCATTACATTTATTTAACGATTCGATAACATTCGTCAGAAGACCCCCTTTTTCGTGCTAATGTTACAGAAGATTATTAGGCAATCATAATGAAAGAATAGGTGATAGGATGATTTCAACTTCTGAAATTGGAATTGACTTAGGTACTGCAAATATACTGGTATACAGCAAAAATAAAGGCATCGCCCTTAACGAACCTTCTGTTGTGGCCATTGACACAGATACAAGGAAGGTTCTTGCTGTCGGCAAGGAAGCAAAAGAAATGATCGGCAAGACGCCGGGCAAAATTGTTGCCATCCGTCCTTTGAAGGATGGCGTTATTGCAGATTATGATATTACGACCGAGCTGCTTCGCCATGTAATGAGGCAGGCATCGAAAAAGCTTGGCTTTGCCATCCGCAAGCCGAATGTGGTGGTCTGCACCCCGTCAGGCTCTACTAGTGTTGAAAGAAGAGCCATCCATGATGCTGTCCGGAATGCTGGAGCAAAGAAGGTTCATCTGATTGAAGAACCGGTAGCTGCAGCGATCGGGGCAGGGCTGCCGGTCGATGAACCGGTAGCGAATGTGATTGTGGATATTGGCGGAGGATCGACAGAAGTGGCGATCATTTCTTTCGGCGGCGTCGTAGCCTGCCATTCTGTCCGCATAGGCGGAGACAGGCTTGATGACGATATTATCCAATATGTACGCAAAGAGTACAATGTCCTGATCGGTGAAAGAACAGCCGAACAGGTCAAAATGGAAATCGGCTATGCCCTCATCGACCATGAAGAAATGAAAATGGATATACGCGGCAGGGATCTGGTAACAGGACTGCCGAAGACCATTACCCTTACTTCCTATGAAATCAGGGATGCGATGAAAGAATCCCTGCTTCATATCCTCGAAGCCATCCGGGCCACTCTTGAAGACAGCCCGGCAGAACTTAGCGGCGATATCGTCGACCGCGGCGTTATCCTTACAGGCGGAGGCTCTCTGCTGAACGGCATGCAGGACTGGCTTTCACAGGAAATCGTGGTTCCTGTCCACCTTGCCTCCAGCCCGCTAGAATCTGTGGCAATCGGCACAGGCAAGGCGCTAAAGTTTATTGATAAGCTGCAGACCGCGGTGAGATAAATAACTTTTGTTAAAAAACAGCCTATAAAACGGACTTTCTTCTAAGCCGTTTTGTAGGCTGTTTTGCTTATAGTGCAGTCCCTCCCTGCTGCATAATTTTGCGCCTCAATGGAAATAATCAACCATTAGATAACATGATGGGAGGCGCGCAAGATGTTCAAAATGGTCCAGGACCTGAATGAAAGAGCCAGCCGGCTGGAATTGGAATACTGGCGGAATGAAGATCTATTCAGTCCGCACTGGTGGTTCATTGCTATCTTGAATTTATTATTCATTGTTCTGCTATTTGTTCTGATTGACCGCTGCCGGCTGATGCAAATGAGCCTTGCTTTCCTTATTAGTTTTATCCTTGTCGGGATTGTAGATGAATTAGGCTACTTTTTTGGCCTATGGACCTATCCCCATCAGTTTATAACCGTCCTGCGCTCGTTTAATGCTGTTGATTTTGCGGTTGTCCCCGTAATGATCACCTTGACCTATCAATATTTCCGCAAATGGAAAAACTATGTGATAGCCAATACTGCCATTTTTCTTTTCGTCTCATATCTCATGATTCCATTGTTTGTGCATTATCGTTTATACATTTTGTATAAATGGAATTATACTTATTCTTTTTTGTCACTATTTGTTTTATGCTTGGTGGTAAAAGCATGCTCCGACTGGATCTGCAGGCTTGCAAAAAATCCTTAAGAGACAGGCCTCCTTGCCTTTTTCCATTACTTTCCCTCTGTTTCCCTCAGCGCTGCAATCCTTTTCACAAAGCTTTCCTTGTAATCTGTATATTCTTTAATGCCTGTGGAGGTCTTCTTAATATAATCGAGCTTCAGCTGTACATATTCTTTCCTTGCGTCTTCGTTCTCATTTAAATAATCTCTGAAAAAAAGGAGATTATTCCATAATTCTCCTTCATATTCGACAAGATGCAAAAAATGGGTTTTGATCTTATAATCATGATCACCAAATCTGGCAAAAACCACTTCCCCGGGCCGTTTGACTTTCAATTGAAGAAATCCTGCGGCTTTCAGTCCTGCAATCAGGGATGGATCAAGTGCAGCCAGGTCTTCAATAGCTGCCATGATATCTATGATGGGTTTGGCTGGAATACCTGTGATTGCCGTGCTGCCGATATGCTCGATATGGCTGCCAGGTATTTTTGTGTTTTCCAGCAAATCTTTCCGCACCTTTTGAAATTCTGTCTTCCAGCCAGGTGAATGGTCTGCCAGCCTAACTTCGTCAGGATTTAAGCCGAGTAGCATACAAACTCCTCCCCCTTCCTATGCTCTTCACTATTTCGCTGTTATTGCCTTATTTTCCTCCTATAACAGGCATATGGCCGAAAGTGAGTAAAACAGATGAAAGCATGCTAACTCTGAAAGTCAGTATCTTTGTTTACATAATATTATTATTAACAACCTAAAAAGTATGTCTCTCATTGACAAATTGTTCTGACACTATACACTATGAATAACCAATTGAAAGGATGATAGGATGAAATTTTACATCGGCTCAAGTTTTGCCAATACTCCTCAGGTCCGAGAGCTTGCGGCATTCTTAAAGGAGCAGGGTTTTCGGCAAACCTATGACTGGACCAGCAATAGCCGGGCTGAAGATGCGGGGAAGCTCCGCTCAATCGGGGAAGCTGAAATTTCAGCAGTGAAGGAAGCTGACTTTGTTGTCATTCTTCTTCCGGCAGGTAAAGGAAGCCATATTGAGCTCGGGCTCGCCCTTGGCTTTGGAAAACGGGTGTATCTATATTCAGAGGAAGATCTAAAGGATAATCCTGCTGAGGCTTCCACTTTCTATTTTTTGCAGCAGGTTATCCATATCAGCGGCACATTTGAGGAATTAAAAGAGGAACTTATCGAAGCAGAGTGTGTAACAGAAAAACGATAAGACTGAAAAATCCGGGGTCCGTACGCATGGCTGCCCTTCCTGCCAGAAGGGCACAGTTTTCATTCTTCCTCCGCCATATTATCCAGCCTCATGGCGATGGTGCCTACCCCTATCAATACGCCTGACTGATCGACCAGAGGATAGCCGATAAAGCAATAATTATAAGATTCTCCGTTGTGGAAACAGCTGTCATAGACGGAGACGGTTTTTTGAGTATCGATGACCTTCTGTTTCAGGTCGAGTATTTTCTTTGCATCAATCGTGTAATTAAGCTCATCATCCCTGGCACCGATAAAATGCTGGACCTTCTCCATGCCGGTCGGATTATACACCCAAGTATAGCGGAGGTCCAGGTCGCTGTGGGCAAGAATGCTTCCGGTCTGGAAAAATGCATCCTGAAAAGCATTGGTATCAGAGAAAAGGAGCAAGGGGTCAATGTTGAGCACCCTGCCGATCGATCTGCTTATTTCTTCGCTGGGATTTCTCAGGCCTGATTCAATTTGTGAATAATAAGCCCTGTCTATATGAATAAGATCTGCAATTTCTGACTGGGTCAGATTCCTGTTTTTCCTGAGTTTTACGAGCCAATATCTTTTCATTTCACTTCGCCTCCTTTTCTATCATATAGAAAGCCCTTCCTCTGTGGGAAGGGCTTTCTGGCATAGTTCATAAATATTTAAATAAAAGATAGATTTACATGACTCTTTTAAACATCTTTTCCATTTCATAGGTAGAATAATGGATGATAATCGGACGGCCATGCGGGCATGTGAACGGGTCCGATGATTTGCGGAGCATATCCAGCAGAGCCTGTATCTCATCATTGCGCAAATGGTGGTTGGCTTTAATAGAGGCTTTGCAGCTCATCATGATGGCTGCCTCTTCCCTCAGCTTTTTCACATCGGCCTTTTTCATGCTAAGCACCTGCTCGATCATATCCTCAATGATCTGCTGCTCTTCTCCCCTAGGGAACCATTGGGGATGGGACCTGACAATGAATGTGTTCTGCCCGAAAGGCTCGAGGAAGATTCCTACTTTTTCAAGCTCCGTAACATGTTCATTGATTTTAATATATTCATCTGCAGCATATTCGAATGTCAGCGGAACGAGCATTTCCTGAAGCTCGCTTTCCACCTGGCCGACTTTGTCCCTGAAATATTCGTACTTGATCCGCTCCTGGGCAGCATGCTGGTCAATGATATAAAGGCCGCGGTCATTTTGCGCGAGAATATAGGTGCCATGCATCTGGCCGATCGGATAGAGCGGCGGCACCCTGTGAACGGCAGCCGCTTCCGGCTCAGCCGTCCCCCCGATCACCTCTTCTTCATCATCTTCCATAAAGGCTTGGCTGCCTGCAGGCTGTTCAGCTCTGAATGGAAATGCTATGCCATCAGTCCGCAGTATATCCTGCGGCTTAAATGCAGGTGCTTCCTCGCGCTCCTGGACAGCCATTTCCTCTTTGATGAACATTGGCTGTCCGGATTCAGAGGGTGCCTGCCTGCTTTCATTCTGCACGTGCTGAGGCTGTTCTCCCCTATGTTCCATCACTTTTTCCGGAAGATGGTCTAGTTCAAAAAAGGTCTGCTCTGACTTTGGCTTTTCCGCCCTTGCCGGGGCAAAGCCGGCAGGAATCAGTTCCTGTGATTTGAAAGCATCCTTAATGGTACCTGCTACAAGCTCATTCAGTTCATGCTCCTTGCTCAGCCTCACCTCCATTTTGGAAGGGTGGACATTGACATCCACAAGCAGCGGATCCATCTGGACATTCAAAAGCACAATCGGATAACGCCCGATCGGCAGCAGGGTATGATAGCCTTCCTGGATCGCTTTGACGAGCGGGTAATTCTTGATGAACCTGCCGTTGATCATCGTAGAAATATAATTGCGCGAAGCACGGGTGATTTCCGGGAGCGCGATATAGCCATGAACATGGAAATCGAGCGAGCTTGCCTCGACAGGAATCATCTTTTTGACAATATTCATGCCGTAGATAGAGGCCAGCACCTGCTGCACATTTCCGTTCCCTGCCGTATGCAGGAGCTTCCGCCCATTATGGACAAGGCGGAAGGATACCTCCGGATGGGCAAGGGCGAGGCGGTTCATCACGTCAGTAATGTTGCCAAGTTCTGTATGGATCGTCTTCATGTATTTCAGGCGGGCCGGTGTATTATAAAACAGGTCGGAAATGGTGATATCCGTCCCCTTCCGGCTGGCGGCCTTTTCAAATTCCGCAACCTTTCCGCCTTCAATCAGGATCCTTGTGCCTGCATCGCCTGTCGAGGTCTTCAGCTCCAGCCTGGAGACAGAGGCGATGCTGGGCAGCGCCTCACCCCTGAAGCCGAGCGTCCGGATGCGGAACAAATCATTTTCATCCTTGATCTTGCTTGTGGCATGGCGCTGGAAAGCCGTCATCACATCGTCTTCTTCAATGCCTTCCCCGTTGTCAATGATGCGGATTTTTGCCAGGCCCGCCTCTTCTGCATCAATTTCGATTATGGTGCTTCCCGCATCAATGGAATTCTCAACAAGCTCTTTTACGACAGATGCCGGCCGTTCGACCACCTCACCTGCGGCAATTTTATTGGAAAGGGCATCATCGAGCTGAACTATCTTCCCCACGAGCAACACCTCCTCTTTCTATTTCTTCGTGCTTTTTGCCGTTTTTTGCAGTTCATATAAAGTGTTCATCGCATCAAGCGGCGTCATTTCAAGAATATCCATCTTGGCCAGCTTGTCGAGGATTTTCTTTTCGGCCGGGCTCAAGCTTGCTTTCTTCGGCTCTGCCGGGCCATCAAAGAATGACAGCTGGGCATCGTGAACTTCTGGAGCCGGTGCAGGTGCTGAGTCTGCCGCGGGCAGTTCCTGTATGCCTGCCGCGACTTTTTCGCGGACGGGCTTTTCAGCGGGTTCCCCCTCTTTCCTTTCAAGCTGCTCAAGTATTTCATTTGCCCGGTCAATCAATTCTGCCGGCAGCTCTGCCAGCTGGGCGACGTGAATCCCATAGCTTTTGTCTGCCGCTCCTTCTTTAATTTTGTGAAGGAACACAACCTTGCCATTTTGCTCAATGGCACTAACATGGACATTCTGCAGATCAGGAAGCTCTTCAGCCAGAACCGTCAGCTCATGATAGTGGGTTGAGAACAGTGTCTTGGCCCCGATCCGTGAATGGATATACTCAATGATCGCCTGGGCCAGCGCCATTCCATCATAGGTGGAAGTCCCGCGGCCGATTTCATCGAAAAGGATGAGGCTGTTCTGTGTTGCATTGGCAATCGCATTTTTTGCCTCAAGCATTTCAACCATAAAGGTACTTTGGCCGGAGATCAGATCATCCGCTGCCCCGATCCTTGTGAATACCTGGTCAAAAATCGGCAGCACCGCCTCTGATGCCGGAACATAGCAGCCGATCTGTGCCAGGATGCTTGTCAGGGCAACCTGGCGCATATAGGTGCTCTTACCGGACATATTCGGTCCTGTGATCAGGAGCAGCTCACGGCCGTCTCCCATCACACAGTCATTCGGTACATATTCCTGGCTGTCCATCACTTTTTCCACGACAGGATGGCGCCCTTCCTTCACGCTGATTTCCCGATTATCGGAAAAAACAGGGCGGACATAGTGGCGGTCCTCGCTGATCTGTGCAAAGCACTGCAGCACATCAAGCTCACTGACCGTCCTTGCGAGTGCCTGCAGCCTAGGGATATATTCCTTCACATGGTCGCGGACATGGCAAAACAGCTCATACTCAAGCTCGGTGATGCGCTCTTGCGCTTCGAGAATCAGTGTTTCCTTCTCCTTCAGCTCCGGGGTGATATACCGTTCGGCATTGGCGAGGGTCTGTTTCCGGTCATACCGCCCTTCCTCAAGAAGATGGATATTGGCCTTCGTAACTTCGATATAATAGCCGAATACCCGGTTATAGCCGATCTTTAAAGACTTGATGCCCGTACGTTCCCGCTCCTGGGCCTCAAGCTTTGCAATCCAGGTCTTGCCGTTCCTGCTCGCGTCGCGGTACTGATCCAGCTCATCATGGTAGCCATCCCGGATCATATTCCCGTCCTTTACGGAGATCGGCGGATTATCGACAATCGCGCTTTCAAGAAGATCCGTGATTTCTTCACATGCATCGAGCTTCTCAGCCAGTTCCTGCGCGTCCGAATTCTGCATGCTTCCGACAAGCTCCTTCAGCAGCGGGACCTGAAGAAGCGAGCTTTTCAGCTGTATCAGATCTCGGGCATTCACATTGCCGAACGCCACACGCCCTGCCAGGCGCTCAAGATCATAAACCTCTTTCAGCTTTTCGCGCAGGTCCTGCCTGGCAAAGTAATCGTCCAGCAGGGATTGGACGAGCGAATGGCGCCGTCCGATTGCCTTCCTGTCAATCAAAGGGCGGTCGATCCACTGCTTGAGCATCCTTGCTCCCATTGCCGTCTTGGTTTCATCCAGAAGCCATAAAAGCGAACCTTTTTTCCCTTTCGACCTGATCGTCTCAGTCAGCTCCAGGTTCCTTTTGGAAAAATAATCAATCTTCATGAATTGGTGCACCTGGTATGTGGCAAACGGCTGCAGGTGGTCAAGGCTCCGTTTCTGTGTCCTGAACAAATAATTAAGCAATCTTGCCGCTGTCTCCCTGAGCTTGTCCTGATTGAGGGCATCCAATAGAGGAGCGCTCATCTCTGTTATGCCTGCATCCTGTTCATAAGATACAGCCGCAACAGAACGCTCCCTGAACTTGCGCTCCATTTCCGGGTCGAATCCGGAAGAAACAACCACTTCCTTTGCCCCTGACATCGAAAGCTCATTCAAAACCTCTTCCTGGCCAACAAGCAGGGTGATTTTGTTCTCACCCGTGGAAAGGTCATTGCAGGCAAATCCAAACGAGCCGTCTGAAAAAGCGGAAATGGACGCAATATAGTTATTTTCCTTTTCATTGAGCCCGCGGCCTTCCATCAGGGTACCGGGAGTGATGAGCTGCACCACTTCCCTTTTTACGACACCCTTTGCCTGGCGGGGGTCCTCTGTCTGTTCGCAGATGGCTACTTTATAGCCTCTTTCCACCAGCTGCTCTATATATTGCTGGGCAGAGTGGTAGGGAACCCCGCACATCGGGATTTTTTCTTCCACTCCGCCATTCTTGCCTGTTAATGTAATCTCAAGCTCCTGTGACGCCCTGATGGCATCTTCAAAAAACATTTCATAGAAATCCCCGAGCCTGAAAAATAAAAAGGCATCAGGATAGTCTGCTTTGACTCGTAAATACTGCTGTATCATCGGCGTGTAAGCTGCCATAATATCCTCCAAATAACATCTCTCATTATTTCTCTTCAGCTATCTATTATAGCATAAGCGAAGCTCCCGTTGTTTGCTGAGGGGCATTATGACAGCAGGCAGAAATACGGGTTTAAGGGGATATCTGGCATTGTTTTTTAAAATTATCTCAGATGCCAGCTGTATTCATCAGGACAATCCGCCAGCCGTCAGGATCTTCGATGGTAATGCCGCCCCTTCCCCAGTAGGGATTCTCCGGCTCAACTTCCTGATAGCCCATCTCAATCAGCCGGTCTGCAGCTGAGTTTAGCTTATGAAGATCAGGGATATACAGAACGAGCAGATGGTCTTTTGCAGGGCCGGGAAGCTCGTGCTTTTCATCCGTCTCTGTGAACTCAAGGTGGTATTCCCTTTCCGGAAGACCGTACATTACACCTTTATATCCTTCATGGTGGAATCCTCCCAGCTCCCTGAGCCCAAGCCCTTCTCCATAAAAATGCCTGATTTTTTCCAGCTGGTTTGTCGGCCGGGCGATCCTGACTTGAACGGCAGATACCGGCTGCTGCCACTCCCCTCTGACCTGTATCTCGTACGGAAGGTCATCGTCCATATAATGGGCATCCCTGCTGCCTGAGACGATTAATTTAATCGGATGGATCTCGGCCCTCCGGTCTGTGGGGTACCAGCAGCGCCCTTCTTTTACGAGGACAAGGACACCTGCATCATCACCATAAAACGCGAATGAACTGCTATCTGCCCCTTGCTTATCAGCAAGAATCGGCATCAGCTTTGCCTGCATTCCGGCAACGTCAGCTGAAGGGAAGCCGACTTCCCCGACATCATGCCAGCCCCCGGCTGTTTGGCTTCGGGATGCCGGCCGCTCAAGGCACTCCAGTATATTGCCGTCCGGATCAGTGAAATAAGCCTGCTTCCCTTCCCAAAAGAGGCTGTATTCACCTTCTTCATTGGAAAGCAGGCAGCTTTCTGCTCCAAGCCTGCTATAAATATGGTCAAAATAAGCTGCATCTGTCCGGAAGCATAGATGATAAAAAGGGACTGTTCCCCCTTTTTCAAAAAAAAGCTTTGTGCTTCCCGCCCTGACGGAAAACCACCTCTCAGTCTGGTGGATCAGCTCCATCTCCAGTACTTCCGTATAAAAGGCGCACATCTCTTCAAGATGGAAGCACTGCAGGTTAACCTGATAAATCTGCATTAGAATCTCTCCTTTGTCTGCCAGTTCGGCCTCAGCTTCATTATAAGAGAAACAGCATGCAGAAAATTCAGCCTTATGACGGAGACTGCCTTCGTCTTTTTGACTGGCTGCTGCGGCAGAAAACAAAAGAAAACTAGGAAGCGGAACCTTCCTAGTTTACGATTATTCTTCTTCTGTTCCGACCAGGAAGTGCGGATTCAGATCCTCGAATTCCTCATCCTCGACATCGAGGCCCCATACTTCGTCATCATCGCAATCGCATTCGCCGTGGTACACAGCTACACAGACTTTCGTCTCGCCGATTACTTCCACAAGGAATTCCCTTTCCACGTGGACGATGATTTTGTTCCCGTTCGGGGAAATGACTGCTTCAACACAATTCGGCTGCTGCAGTACTTTGGCAATGACATCCTGATCATCTAAGCAGTCCTGATCACGGTATTTAAGTTTGATGACATCTTTATAGTCAACCCGTTCAGTAACGACTTCCGTCTTCGTATTATCGTTATAGGAATACCAAACGTTAATGTCATAATAGCCGCAGATTTCAACTGTCTTGCCGACCTTTTTCGCCTCATACTTGTGGTTTATAATCCAACAGCCAAGGATGCTTGACGGGTGGTGTGCCGGGCATATCGTATGATTGGACTGGGTGAATTTGCGTCCCTTCGCTACGACGGCTTTTGTAATTATCTCTCTGTATTCTCCCATTGCGAGCGAACCCTCCTCATTCATTTTCAATTCATCCTATGCGGGATATTAGACTAGTGTGATTACAATTTTAAGGGTGCATGCAGAGCTTCTTGTAAGGTGCGATATACGGTATTCTATGCGGATACCCATGGTTTGGTGTCATGGTTGCCCGGACTGGGGGGACACGGGCTTTGAGGAGGCAGAACTCCGCTCATTTTTAAATTGGCAAAAAAAAGACCCCTGCATCCAAAAGGGATGCAGGGGTCACCAGCATTAATGCTGGCAGCCGTTTTTGTTTTGCAGTTCTGCTCCTGTTTCACCGCTCAGGATGTTGCCTCCAGTAGAAACGAGGATTTCATCTGTAACTTTGTTGCTGATCGTGGTAGCTACAAGCTGCAGAAGCTCATTCACTTCCACCTGGGACTGCTTGAATTCCTGGACAACCGGAATCTCGTCAAGCTGGCGCTCAAGCTCCTCTATTTTGGCTTCGGTCTTTTTTAAAGCTTCTTCTTTGCCAAAATGCTGCAGGTTAACTGCCTGCTTCTGAAGTCCTTTTATGCTTGTGATCGCAGTGCGGACCTTTTCATTGCTGTGGATCTGCGCTTCCGCTCTTTTGAAAAAGTCCACTTCTTCTGTTTCTGCTATGATTTGTGCAAGCTCCCTTGCACGTGCAATGATATCGTCTTTTGTATATTTCCCCATTATTTCACCTCAGCTGGTTGAAGCTCTTCAACCATTTCTCCATTTAATGACCATGTTTTCGCATCTGTAATTTTAACAGAAACAATCTTTCCAATCGCTGACTTTGGTCCTTTAAAGTTTACAAGCTTATTCTTTCTAGTATACCCTGCCAGAACCTCAGGATTGTTCTTGCTTTCGCCTTCAACCAGGACCTCTACAGTCTGGCCGTGATATTTCTTCATCGCTTCAGCCGACATTTCATTAACGAGGGCATTCAGGCGCTGAAGGCGCTCTTTCTTGACCTCCATCGGCACATTATCCTTCATCTTGGCCGCTGGTGTGCCTTCACGCGGAGAGTAAATGAAAGTATAGGCAGACTCGTATCCGACTTCCTTATAGAGAGAAAGAGTTTCCTCGAACTGCTCTTCTGTCTCATTCGGATAGCCGACAATGATATCTGTTGTAAAAGTTGCATTCGGGATGGCTGCCCTGATTTTCCTCACAAGCTCCAGATACTGTTCGCGCGTATATTTCCTTGCCATGATTTTCAGGACATCTGTGGAGCCTGACTGGACAGGGAGATGGATATGCTCAAGAAGATTGCCGCCTTTGGCAAGCACTTCAATCAAGTGATCATCGAAATCACGCGGATGGCTTGTTGTGAAGCGGATTCTCGGTATGTCAATCTTCCTGATTTCATCCATAAGGTCGCCTAGGCCGTACTGGAGGTCTGTAAAGTCCTTCCCGTACGCATTGACATTCTGGCCAAGCAGGGTGACTTCCTGATACCCCTGGGCGGCAAGCTGGCGCACCTCCTGGATGATTTCTTCAGGGCGGCGGCTCCGCTCCTTGCCCCTTGTGTAAGGGACGATGCAGTAGGTGCAGAATTTATCGCAGCCGTACATGATGTTGACCCAGGCCTTGATATTGCCTTTGCGGACTTTAGGAAGATTCTCAATGACATCTCCCTCTTTGGACCACACTTCAACGACCATCTCTTTAGACATATAAGCTTCCTGCAGAATGTTTGGAAGTCTGTGGATATTGTGCGTGCCAAAGATCATATCCACCTGGTCATATGTCTTCAGGATTTTATTGACGACTGATTCTTCCTGCGACATGCAGCCGCATACGCCAAGCAGCAGGTCAGGGCGTTCTTTTTTCAGATGCTTCAGATGGCCAAGCTCGCCGAACACTTTGTTTTCGGCATTCTCACGGATAGCACATGTGTTCAGGAGAATGACATTCGCATCCTCGACAGTGTCAGTCGGCTCATAGCCTAGACTGAGGAAGATGCCGGCCATGACTTCTGTATCATGCTCATTCATCTGGCAGCCGAATGTCCTGATATAGAATTTGCGGTTATTCCCCATGCCCTGGAATTCAGCCGGAATATTGAAATCTTTATGATAGCGGACCTCTTCCTTCCCGCGTTTTTTTGCATCTTTCAAGGAAGGTGGCGCATATACGGTTTCAAAGTAAAGGCTGTAGTCCTTTTCGGATTTTTTGTCCGAAGGATTTGCTGCAGCAGCCTGCTGGCCTTCCATCCGCTGTTTTTCGTTCATAGAAAGTACCCCTTTCTTCTGTATAACCAAACGGTAATCGCTGTTTTCATTTTTTCATGTAAGCGCAGTTAGAATGTTGTACACATTATAATAGTATAAGGGTTTAAAACGCTGAAAACAATAGAAATCCTGTAAGGATACTGACTCTATTGGCACTTTGGCAGCTGAGGCTGATGGATGGATTAAACGGCAGGGGCTTTTCAGGCAAGTAGTTCACTTTCCGTGGAGAAACACTGAATATGGCATATGAGTCCGCTTTGAGTGCATACTTGCTCTTAGCAAATACAGCAGATGGAAAGCCGAAGAGTGAGTAACCAGTGATAGAAAAATAAGGGGAGATTTTACTGCTAATCGCAGATTAGAGCGGTTTTTGGGTAAAATATGAGGCGTTTTTCCCTCTATTAAAAGAAAAGCCCTCTATTTTCACACTTCCAAGTCCAATAAGAGGAATTTCTCCCTCTATTTAAGGAGTTTTCAGTGCTATTTTTCAAATAAGGTGAATTTCTCCCTCTATTTTTCTCCATCAGCAGCGAACCTGGTTTTACTAATAATAACCCGGCAGTTCAATTATCCAGACGATGGGGGCATAAGTAAAATAGCCCGGGATATCCCAGGCTATTTTGGTGTATTAATTACCATGCTATTTCCATTACAAAACGTGTGTTGTTCAGGCTGCTGGCTCCATATTATCTGAACTATTTACTTTGCAGGGCCCCAGCTCTTCGCAGGTAGTCTGTTATTTTCCGTTCCAGGACCTCCGCTTTCCGCGGGGCGGCCCAGCCGTGTTCCAACTCACATAAATTCAGCTGTCAGTTTGCCGAAATGCTCTTCATCGATCTTCAGGTCGGCATGTGCAAGCGGTGTTTCCGAATAGCCAGGAAGCATTTCCTGATAGGATTTGCGCTCTGTATCCTGGTAGATCAAGCCTGTGACAAGTCCGTCATGCTTCATCAGCGTCTGCATGGCCATTGAGCGGTCTGAAGAGTCATAGCCTTCTACATCGGCGAGCTTTGTCAGGTTTTCTTTGAACCAGTCGTACGTATTCACTTTATTATAAGTAACGCACGGACTGAACACGTTGATGAGCGAGAAGCCTTTATGCTTGATGCCTGCTTCGATCAGCGCTGTCAGGTCCTTCAGGTCAGTTGAAAAGCTTTGGGCCACAAACGTTGCCCCCGCTGTCAGCGCCATTTCCATCGGTGAAATGGCTTGCTCGACAGAGCCGTGCGGCGTGGACTTTGTTTTGAATCCGGCTGCAGACCTTGGTGAAGTCTGCCCTTTTGTCAGACCGTAAATCTGATTGTCCATTACAATATAGGTAATATCGACATTGCGGCGGATGGAATGGACAGTATGCCCCATTCCGATGGCAAAGCCGTCTCCGTCACCGCCGGAAGCGATGACAGTCAGATCGCGGTTCGCCATTTTAAGACCCTGGGCAATCGGGAGTGCGCGCCCGTGGATGCCGTGGAATCCATATGAGTTGATATAGCCGGAAATCCTGCCGGAACATCCGATGCCGGAGACGACTGCAAGGCTGTCAGGCTCGAGCCCTACATTGGCAGCTGCCCGCTGGATGGCGGCCTGGACAGAGAAGTCTCCGCATCCAGGGCACCAGTTAGGCTTGACGTTATTGCGAAAATCTTTAAATGTGGCCATTTAGAACAGCTCCTTGCAAGTGGTATGGATTTCATTCGGCAGGAACGGATTCCCGTCATATTTCAGTATTTTATTGATTTTCTGATGCTGGCCCACATTCATTTTAATGATATTTGCCAGCTGGCCTGTTGCGTTATTTTCAATAACAGCCACCTTTTTGGCAGACTCCATCAGCGGTCTAAGCTCTTCAGACGGAAACGGATGGATCAGGCGGATATGTGCATGATTTACCTTCAGGCCATCCTTTTCAAGGCGGCCCATGCTTTCCTCAATAGCTCCCCTTGTGGAGTTGAAGCCAATAATCAGGAGGTCTGCTTCATCATGCGGAGCATTTTTATGGACCGGATTGCTGAATTTGATATTCTCGACTTTCCGGAAGCGCTTGTTCATCTGATCTCTCCGGTTTGCAGCAGATTCAGAAGGCTTTCCGGTTTCGTCATGTTCCACGCCGGTTACGTGATGGATGCCGTTCTTCATGCCTGGCACCACGCGCGGGGATACCCCGTCTTCTGTCACTTCATAGCGCTTGAAATAACCCTTGTTTTCAATTTCCGGCAGCTCTTCGTCCACAAGCTTGCCTCTGCGGATTTCAACTAGGCTGAAGTCCAGCGGCTCAACTGTCTGTTTGCCGAGAGACAGCTGCAGGTCAGAAAGCATGATGACAGGGCACTGGTATTCTTCTGCCAGATTGAATGCTTCTGCTGCATCATAGAAAGCTTCCTGGACCGTGCTTGGCGCAAACACGATTTTTGGGATTTCCCCATGTGTTCCATAAATCATCGCCATCAGGTCAGACTGCTCCTGCTTTGTAGGAAGGCCTGTAGAAGGTCCTCCGCGCTGTGTGTCTATAATCACAAGCGGTGTTTCGGTAATGCCGGAAAGGCCGATTGCTTCCATCTTCAATGACAGCCCGGGTCCTGCCGAAGCAGTCATTGCACGGACACCGCCATAATTGGCGCCGATCGCCATGGTAACAGCCGCAATTTCATCTTCTGTCTGGATAACGCTGCCGCCAAGCGGAGGAAGCTTCTTAATCAGGTACTCCATGATTTCAGATGCCGGAGTGATCGGATAAGCTGCCATGAACCGGCAGCCGCCTGCAAGCGCACCAAGTGCAATGGCATCATTGCCGATCATGAACATGCGTTTTTTCCCATCAGCTTTTTCAAGCTCCATCAGCTCAGCGCCTTCGCCAGCCAGTTCCTTCATCCGGTCAAATCCGGCTTTGATGGCTTCCATGTTCTTATCAACAACCTGCTGCCCTTTTCTGCCGAAGATTTCCTGGACAACTTCCTCAAAAACCTTGATATCCAGGTTGAGAATGCTGCAAGTCGCGCCGACAGCGACCATATTTTTCATCAAAGAAGTCCCCAGTTCAGTGGCAAGCTCAGTAAAAGGTACAGCAAAGAGCGATGCATTCGTATCCTCAGGCTTCTTCGGATCAAATTTTGCATCGGCGATGATGACGCCTTTATCATGCAGCTCTTTATAGTTCACATCAATCGTTTCCTGATCAAAAGCTACTAAAATATCAAGATCATCGGAAATGGAGCGGATCTGGGACGTACTGACCCGTATCTTATTATTCGTATGCCCCCCTTTAATCCTTGAAGAAAAATGCCGGTACCCATATAAATAATAGCCAAGGCGGTTAAGAGCTATAGAGAAGATTTCCCCAGTACTCTCAATTCCTTCTCCCTGCTGGCCGCCTACTTTCCAAGAAAGCTGTTTTAACATTCATTACACCCCTTCGGATTGTTCTATATATGTATAATTGTATGGTCTATTAATAAACCCCCGCAGCCTATTAAACAACGGAAAACAGCTTCAAAAAAGGTGCAAAAGGGTACTAAACGCTTTCAATTCTAGACCGAACCCCCGAAAAAAGCAACCCTTTCCAAAGAATAAATCCACGGTAGCAAGGCTTGCGCAGTCCTGTCCTGAGCCCCTGTGTGAATAGTATTTTTGAAGGAAGTCCCTCATCCGCCAAACTCGTTTCTTCCGGCAGGAGGCAGCCTTTTTTCCATATTGCGAAAAAGGAATTTTTCCACTTGTATCTCAGAATAATGTTTTTGAAGTTCGTTTACTAGGTTCCCATAATATTTAAAAGAAGACAGCCCATCTACTGTATCATCGATGCCGTCAAAATCTGATCCAAAGCCGGTATGGTCTTCTCCTCCCAGGGAACAGACATGTTCTACATGCTTAAGGATGTCAGAAATCGCGGATTCTTTGGTCCCTGTCAAAAATTCCGGAACAAATGTCAGTCCGATGACGCTGTCCCGCTCAATCAGCGCCTTCAGCTGATTATCGTTCAAATTCCTTGGCACAGGGCAGAGGGCATGGCAGTTGGAATGGGAGGCAAAAGGTAATTCGGCCAGTTCCATCACATCCCAGAACCCTTTCTCAGAGAGGTGGGATACATCGCATAAGCACTGCTTTTCATTCAGGATCCCGACCGCTTTTTTTCCAAATGAAGATAGTCCTGCCCCTCTTTCCTCAAGGGCGCCGTCTGCTGCATAATTGCTGTAATTCCAGGTGAGCCCGACAGAAGATACTCCAAGCCTTAACAGAGTTTTCAGCTTAAGAAGATCATCCCCGATGCAGTCGCACCCTTCAAGCGTAAGAACTGCGCCGATTTCATCCTCTTTCAGCCGGTATGCCTGCCCTCTTTCCTTAATATGCTTCATCTTCGGAAACGGCTTGAGCACCCTATCGTAAAAAAGCTCAATCATATATAGCGCGGCATGGAATTTCATATTCGGATGGACGGATTCCGGGACATAGACGGCAAAGCACTGCACCTTGGAACCTGCTTCCTGGAGTTTTTCGTAATCTACATGCAGCCCGCTGCTGCTCCTGAAATCAATTGAAGGATCAATAAACATTTTATAAAGAACGTCACAGTGAGAATCAAAAATGTTCATGCTTCCTCCCCTTTCAATATATCTGGATAGCATCTATATTCGATGGATGCTATTATATTTCCTTTATCCCTGCAGCAATCGACGCAAAAATAAAATGGTGCAAACCCTTCCCCAGGATTAAAAAAAGCCTGTTTGCTTTCAATAAGCAAACAGGCAAAGATGATGTGCTGCCGGCTATTTATTGCCCAAAGCAAAGGGCATTTTTTTTATATGCCACTGCTTTTCCCCTTTTGTTATCTTG
>NZ_JAIVAP010000030.1 GCF_020171945.1 Bacillus infantis
AGTCTGGTGGCGATAGCGAGAAGGTCACACCCGTTCCCATACCGAACACGGAAGTTAAGCTTCTCAGCGCCGATGGTAGTTGGGGGCTCTCCCCCTGTGAGAGTAGGACGCTGCCGGGCTGTTTGAAAATTTTACTTTTATCGTCGCGGGGTGGAGCAGTTCGGTAGCTCGTCGGGCTCATAACCCGAAGGTCGCAGGTTCAAATCCTGCCCCCGCAATAATCCATTTACATAAGGATGACAGCAGATTAAGGCTATAATAACTGCTATTACGGTCCCGTGGTGTAGCGGTTAACATGCCTGCCTGTCACGCAGGAGATCGCGGGTTCGATTCCCGTCGGGACCGCCATTTTAATAATTTCGAAGTTTATCAGACGGAACGGAGTTTCGTTTTTTTTATGCTCAAATATGAAGACCCGGCAAACCGCCGGGTCTTATTTTATTGCAAAAAAGTTAAAATGTACTTAATGGCATGTTAAAGGCTGAATCCGGTCTTTTTGCCCAATGCCTTAAAATCATGTACACTTATATAAGATATAATTTATAAGCTCCTGTGCTTAATTGGTTTTTCAAACGACAATTACTTTACTGATAAAGGTGACTATAATATGAAGCAGTTTGAGTTTGTTTCCGGCAGCCCGGATACAACAATGGATTTTTCAAAAAGGCTTGCAGAACGTCTTTTGCCGGGCGATGTATTGACCCTGGAGGGAGATCTGGGTGCAGGGAAGACGACTTTTACAAAAGGCCTTGCCCAGGGACTGGGCATCAAGCGGAATGTAAGCAGCCCCACTTTTACCATCATTAAAGAATATATGGGCCGTATGCCGCTTTATCATATGGATGTGTACCGAGTAGAGGATTCCTTTGAGGATCTTGGGTTTGATGAATATTTTGAGGGCAAGGGTGTTACCGTTGTCGAGTGGGCCCATCTCATTGAAGATCAGCTTCCGGAAAAAAGGCTTCAGATTGATATCCGGCACGGTGAGGCAGGAAGCAGAATGCTTATCCTTAAACCATATGGCGTTAGATATGAGGAATTATGTAAGGAGATATTGGGATGAAGGTATTAGCGATTGACACATCCAATTATGTGCTGGGAATAGCCATAATCGATGATGAGAAAGTTATAGGCGAGTATATAACGAATTTGAAAAAAAACCATTCTGTCCGGATCATGCCTGCAATTGAAACCTTGTTAAGAGATTGTGATTTGACGGCTGCAGATATAGAAAAAGTCGTTGTTGCACAAGGGCCTGGGTCTTACACAGGTGTCCGGATCGGTGTTACGATAGCCAAGACATTGGCCTGGTCCCTGCAGGTTCCCCTTAGTGGTGTCTCAAGCCTTGCAGTTTCCGCCGCATCTGCAGGACGTTATTTTAACGGGCTTGTATCCCCCTTGACAGATGCCAGGAGGGGGCAGGTGTATACAGGGCTTTACCGGTATGAAGCGGGCAGCCTTGTGAACATTATTGAAGATCAGCTGTTATTATCTGCTGATTGGGCAGAAAGTCTGAAGCAATACGATGAGCCTGTCCTGTTTACAGGAAATGATGTTCCTCTCCATAAAGAAGTGATAGCAAATGCGCTTGGAGACCAGGCAAGATTTGCAGGCATGACTGATTATAATCCGCGGCCTTCTGAATTGGCACTGTTGGGAAAAGGTAAAGAAAGCGCCGATGTCCACACATTTGTTCCAAACTATATCCGTTTGGCAGAGGCAGAAGCAAAATGGCTGGAAAGCAAGAATAAGCCGGAAGCCGGGCAATAAGATCATGGGTTATTCATTTCGTTTTATGACAGAGGAAGATATCGACCAGGTGATGGTCATTGAGCATAAGTCATTTACACTCCCGTGGAGCAGGGATGCTTTTATCAATGAGCTGACTAAAAATCAATTTGCGGTATATCTTGTACTTGAGGCTGATGATGCTGTTATAGGTTATTGCGGAGCCTGGATAGTTGTAGATGAGGCGCATGTTACCAATATAGCTGTCCTCCCTGAATACAGGGGAAGGAAGCTTGGAGAGGCCCTGATGAAGAAAATGATGGAAGCAGCCAAAGAGCTGGGGGCTGTCACCATGACACTTGAAGCAAGAGTTACGAATATTGCCGCACAGTCATTGTATCGAAAGCTGGGATTCCAAAACGGCGGCATAAGGAAAAAATATTATACAGACAATCAGGAAGATGCGATTGTAATGTGGGTGAAATTAGATGAATAAAGATACATTAATTCTAGGAATTGAGACAAGCTGTGATGAAACAGCTGTTGCAGTCATTAAAAATGGGACAGAAATTGTGTCAAATGTAGTGGCATCGCAGATTGAAAGCCATAAGCGGTTTGGAGGCGTCGTTCCCGAAATTGCTTCCCGCCATCACGTAGAGCAGGTGACGCTTGTACTGGAAGAAGCCCTGCAGCAGGCCGGGATTTCCATGAAGGAAATAGACGCAGTTGCCGTAACGGAAGGACCAGGTCTTGTAGGGGCGCTGCTCATCGGAGTCAATGCTGCCAAAGCCCTTGCGTTTGCCCATAATAAGCCGCTGATCGGTGTTCATCATATTGCCGGCCATATTTATGCTAACCGTCTGATTACAGAGATGAAGTTCCCGCTTTTATCGCTTGTCGTATCTGGAGGGCATACTGAGCTGGTATATATGAAAGAGCATGGCCATTTTGAGGTAATTGGGGAAACGCGGGATGATGCGGCAGGTGAAGCTTATGATAAAGTTGCCCGCATTCTTGGGATGCCTTATCCCGGCGGTCCTCATATTGACCGCCTCGCCCATGAGGGAATCCCGGCCATCCAATTTCCGAGGGCCTGGCTGGAGGAAGGGTCTTATGACTTCAGCTTCAGCGGACTTAAATCATCTGTCATCAATACCGTACATAATGCGGAGCAGAAAGGCATCAAAATTGCGCCTGAAGACCTGGCTGCAAGCTTTCAGGAAAGTGTCATAGATGTGCTCGTAACCAAAACGCTAAAAGCAGTCAAGGAATACGATGTAAAACAAGTGCTGCTTGCCGGTGGAGTGGCTGCCAATAAAGGGCTGCGCGCTGCACTGGAACAAGAATTCAGCCTTCTGGAAGCCGAACTGGTGATTCCTCCGCTTTCACTTTGCACCGATAATGCAGCCATGATCGCTGCAGCCGGCACCATTTTATACGAAAAAGGGATCCGGTCAGACCTTGCACTTAATGCTAACCCAGGATTGGACCTCTCTCTTCATAACTAATATTATCTAAGCCGGTTCATAGCCCAGCAAAGGTGGGGAACCGGCTTTTTTATGCCTCCAGTAATGTTATCAACAGATTTAAATTTCTGAATCTATTGTTAACAGATAAAGATGTGGATAACTATTAGGAAACCTGTTGAAACTGTGGGTAATGTGGATAAAAACATCTTTAAATGTGGATAATGTGGAAAACCCTGTGGAGTACAGTTAAATATACACTCTGTCTGTGCATAAAAATGTGAATAACCTAAATAAAGAACCAGGCTGGGGACGCCTGGTTCTGTTGATTAAAATGAAAGCCTATTCAGCAAGCTCAGCCCATTCTTCCATTAGCAGTTCGAGTTCTTCTTTTGCCTCGCTGTTATCCTTAGTGATGGCTAAAACTTTTTCGTGGTCCTGATAGATCTCCGGCTCGCAAAGCTGCTGTTCATAATCTTCAATAGATGATTCCAGCTGTTCAATCCGTGCTTCTATTTCTTCAAGCCTTCGCATCTTCTGCCTTTCAAGCTTCTTTGTTTCTTTATCCTGCATATATGACTGCTTATCTGTTTTTACAGGTGCAGCCTTCTCTTCTTTTGTTGTCTCCAGCGCCAGAAGCTCAGCCTGTTCCTGCTTTTTATCCACATAATAGTCGTAATCCCCGAGGAACTCCGTTGCTCCGCTGTTTTCCAGCTCCAGCACTTTTGATGCAATCCGGTTGATAAAATAGCGGTCATGGGATACGAATAAAATCGTGCCCGGATAATCTATCAGGGCGTTCTCAAGTATTTCCTTGCTGTCGAGATCCAGATGGTTTGTCGGCTCATCAAGGATCAGGAAGTTGGCTTTCTGCATCATCAGCTTCGCAAGGGCGAGACGCGCTTTTTCCCCTCCGCTCAGAGCGGATACAGGCTTTAAGACATCATCGCCAGAGAAAAGGAAATTGCCCAGGACTGTGCGGATTTCTTTTTCATTATGAAGCGGATAGTCATCCCATAATTCATTCAGGACACGCTTATTGGATTTCAGCTCAGCCTGCTCCTGGTCATAATAGCCAATCTCTACATTTGACCCGTAATCAATCCCGCCGCCGATCGCCGGCAGTTTTTTAATGATGGTCTTCAGCAGGGTCGACTTGCCTACACCATTGGGGCCCACAAGTGCGACGCTGTCACCGCGGGACATGCGGAAAGAAATATTCTCAGAGACCTTTTTTCCGCTGTAACCGACCTCAAGGGAGTTGACCTTTAACACATCGTTGCCGGTCTGCTTTAAAATATCAAAGCTGAACGCAGCTGATTTCTCATCGCCGAGCGGCCTGTCCATCAGCTCCATCCTTTCAAGCTTCTTCCGGCGGCTCTGTGCCCGCTTGGTTGTTGAGGCGCGTGCCAGATTGCGCTGGATAAAGTCCTGCAGCTTGGCCACTTCCTCCTGCTGCTTCTCATACTGGCGCAAATCCCTTTCATAGTTCTCGGCCTTTTTCTCCAAATAATAGCTGTAATTGCCCGGGAACTTAGAAATCTGCTGGCGGGTTATTTCGTATACCTGTGTGACGACCTTATCAAGGAAGTACCGGTCATGGGAAACGATTAGAATGGCTCCCTCATAGCCCTGCAGATATTGCTCCAGCCAGGATAGGGTTGCGATATCCAGGTGGTTGGTGGGCTCGTCCAGGATCAGGATATCAGGCTTGGTCAGCAGCAATTTGGCCAAAGCCAGCCTTGTTTTTTGCCCTCCGCTCAGGACAGATATGCTTGTCTCATAACTAAAGGAATGGAAATTCAGTCCGTGCAGGATGGAGCGGATATCGGCCTCATACTGATAGCCTCCCTGTTCCTTGAACTGTACCTGCAGCAGATCATATTCCTTAAGAATCTTCTCGTAGGAACCAGGCTCATTGAATGCGCCGGGGTCTGCCATTTTTTCTTCCAGCCGGCGGAGCTCAGCTTCCATCTCCCTCAGGTCCTTGAAGACCGAAAGCATTTCATCCCATATGGAAAGGGCGGATTCTAGCCCTGTATTCTGTGCAAGGTAACCGATTGTAACGCCTTTCGGTTTGATGATTTCGCCTGAATCATGGGACATATGCCCTGCTATTATTTTCAAAAGCGTTGATTTGCCCGCGCCGTTCCTGCCTACCAGGGCAATCCGGTCACGCGTTTGCACCTCAAGCTTTATATTGGATAAAATCAAGTCAGCTCCAAAGTACTTTGACAGCTGATTTACTTGAAGTAAAATCATTGTTCTCACCTCTGTATTCTAAAGGTTAGTGTATCGCATTCATTCTCTCACAGCAATAAGATGAAATTTGTGAAACATCATACAATATAGCTTACATACCCATTTAAAATAGTGTATGATTCTTTAGAGAGGTGTTTATGAATGTCAGAATTCACACATTTTAACGAAGAGGGCAGAGCCCGCATGGTGGATGTCAGCAGCAAGCCTGAAAGTGTCCGGACTGCATCCGCTCATTCAAGTATAACGGTTAACAGTGAAATATACGAAAAAATAACCGGCAACAGCATGAAAAAAGGCGATGTTTTGGCAGTTGCCCAGGTAGCTGGCATCATGGCCGCCAAAAAGACGTGGGAAATCATTCCTATGTGCCATCCCATTCCGCTGACCGGCATCGATATTTCTTTTGGATGGGAACAAACAGAAGAAGATTACCGGCTTAATATTTCTGCCCAGGTGAGGACAAAAGGGTCTACCGGAGTAGAAATGGAAGCGCTGACAGCTGCCAGTGCCTGTGCGCTTACAGTCTATGATATGTGCAAGGCTCTCGATAAGGGAATGGTTATCGGCCAGACCTATCTTGTTGAAAAGACAGGCGGAAAAAATGGGGACTTCAAAAAAGAATAGCAGACAAATACAATAGAAATCAGCAGGGTGGGGGGAAAAGCTATGTCAAATGAAGCCATTAAAATACCGCAGGCAACGGCCAAGAGACTGCCGCTGTATTATCGTTTTTTAAAAAATCTCCACTCTTCAGGCAAGCAAAGAGTATCCTCGGCGGAGCTCAGTGAAGCTGTGAAGGTGGATTCTGCTACAATCAGAAGGGATTTTTCTTACTTTGGTGCGCTTGGGAAAAAAGGCTATGGCTATAATGTCAACTATCTATTGTCTTTTTTCCGCAAGACGCTGGACCAGGATGAAGTGACAAAGGTTGCCCTCATCGGGGTAGGCAACCTCGGGACCGCTTTTTTGAACTATAACTTCCTGAAGAATAATAATACAAAGATAGAAGCGGCATTTGATGTGGATGCCGGAAAAGTAGGCACAGATATTGGCGGGGTGCCTGTTTTCCATATGGATGATTTGGAAAGAATATCTGAAGAGCACGGCATTAAAGTCGCTATTCTGACTGTGCCGGCGCCGGTTGCACAAGCCATAACGGACAGGCTTGTAAAAGGAAGCATCAAGGGCATCCTCAACTTTACACCGGCAAGGCTCACTGTTCCTTCTGCCATACGGGTACATCATATCGACCTGGCTGTAGAGCTGCAGTCGCTGGTCTATTTCCTGAAGCATTATCCAATGGAAGTCCTCCAGGAAGCGGAAGCAGAAGAGTAAGGTACCGGAATGTGACAATTATAGCAAAGTTAGCATTTCGGATAGAATTATACAGGCGTTAGTGGTATCATCAATATGATAGATAAAGGGAGGTGAGGCGCAATGATGAATTTAGGAATGGGAAGCCTCTTGCTTATTGTTTTTGTCGCTTTGCTGATTTTTGGACCGAAGAAGCTGCCTGAGCTTGGAAAAGCTGCCGGCAATACCCTCCGTGAATTCAAATCCGCTACCAAAGGGCTTATGAATGACGATGATGAAGAGAAGAAAAAAGAAGTTAAGTAACATAAGGATGTTATATGTATGAGTCATAAGGATATGACAATTTACGAACATATAGGCGAATTAAGAAAACGGCTTGTCATGACAGTCGTTTTCTTGTTCTGCGCGATGATTTTAAGCTTTTTCCTTGCTGAGCCCCTGATTGTGTATCTGCAGGGCGCCGATGAAGCGAAAGAGCTGACGATGAACGCATTCCGCCTGACCGATCCAGTCAAAATCTATATGCAGTTTGCTTTTATCATAGCTTTTGTCATGACATCTCCGGTCATCCTTTACCAATTTTGGGCGTTCATCAGTCCGGGGCTGTATGAGAAGGAACGGAAGGTCACACTGAGCTATATTCCCGTCTCTGTGATATTGTTCATTGGCGGGGTGGCGTTTTCATACTTTATTCTTTTTCCGTTTGTTGTGGACTTTATGACCCGGATTGCGGACAGGCTTGATATCAATCAGGTGATTGGGATCAATGAATATTTTCAGTTCCTGTTCCAGCTGACGATTCCTTTCGGGATCCTTTTTCAGCTGCCGGTTGTCATCATGTTCCTGACCAGGCTTGGCATTGTCACACCGATGTTCCTGTCAAGCATTCGTAAATATGCGTATTTTGTGCTGCTTGTCATCGCGGCCTTCATCACGCCGCCTGAGCTGCTGTCGCATATGATGGTAACAGTGCCGCTGCTGCTTTTATATGAACTGAGCATTTTCATCTCCAGGTTTTCATATAAGAAAGTACTGGAGGCCGAAGAGCTGCAGGCAAGGGAAATGGAAACCAAATAAAAAATGAGCCTGAAATAAGGCTCATTTTTTTTGGTTATTTTTAATTTGTTTGATTTTATAGTGAAAGGCAATCATCCGAAGGCCTGAACCGAAATCAAAAGTTGCCAGAAGCACGAGCAG
Source organism: Bacillus infantis (assembly GCF_020171945.1). Taxonomy (GTDB): domain Bacteria; phylum Bacillota; class Bacilli; order Bacillales; family Cytobacillaceae; genus Bacillus_AB; species Bacillus_AB infantis_A. Next base: position 7,968 of record NZ_JAIVAP010000030.1, read on the forward strand.
ATACGTGAAAAATCCCCATTCACCGGTTTCATTTATATTCTGAATCGCGAAGTAAGTAAACAGCACGCCCAGGAATATATAGATGAATCCGGAAAACAGCGGTGACTGCCTCATTTAAAATCCCCCAATAAAACTTTGAATTTGTTCCATTTCTTCTATCCACTTTTGTAGTTTATCCTGATTGATTTGAATGATGACTACCAATGTATTCATCGACACATGCGCAAAAATCGGGACAAGGATCCGCTTAGTCCGCACATACAGGAACGCGAATGTGAAGCCCATTGCAGAATACAGGAGCACATGCTCAGGCTCAAGATGCGCGAATGCAAAAATCACTGAGCTGATCAGGGCCGACAGGAAAAAGTTCATCCTTTTATGAAGGGCGCCGAAGATGACCTTCCGGAAGACGATTTCTTCAAGAATAGGGCCGATGATGCTGCTGACAATCACGACGAGCGGCAGGGTCTCAATGATCCTGATGATCTGCTGGGTATTTTCAGAGCCCATTTCAATGCCGATCAGATTTTCGATATTAGCTGCAAGCGACTGTGCAAACAATGCCAGAAAGACACCGGCAATTGCCCAGGCGATGGAAGCAAGCGGGGACGAAGCACTTCGGTCAAGCGTCTCCTTTGATTTAAATTCCTTCCGCAGCAGGAAGAGAACAAGGATCAGGGCAGCTGTAAAGCTGAAAACAAGCCAGTAGGCGACAGAAAGCGCCTGCACTTCCGCCGGGCTGCCGCCGGATATAGTTCCGATAACTGCAAAGAGCGGAACTCCAAGGTAGCTCGATAACTGCATGCCTATATAAACAATCAGGATTATCCAATATTCATTCTTCAAAAGTTTATTCTCCTTTATCTAAAAACATGCCATACATACCATTCTACTAATAATGAGCATAGATCACAAATAAGAGGGCGCCGCCAGGATTACATAGAATAAAATCTGACCTTCCTCCATATACTTGAAGGGTTGGCCATTTTCACATGGCTTTTTTAGTGTTCCTTTTTCATTTTAGGCTCATCCGTGTGAAACTCTGTTAACAAGCCCTATACATAGAAACAGCCCATTTTTAACAAAATTTTTTATGCGTCCCACTTGCAAATAAAGTGAAGATTCATTAATATAATAATTGTGTTAGCACTCATTAGATGAGAGTGCTAATAAATAACTACATAAAAGATTTGAGGAGGTTGTTTCACTTGTTAAAGCCACTAGGTGATCGTATTATTATCGAGCTTGTTGAAACGGAAGAAAAGACTGCAAGCGGCATCGTACTGCCAGACACAGCTAAAGAGAAGCCTCAGGAAGGCAGAGTTGTAGCTGCAGGTACAGGGCGCGTTCTTGAGAATGGCGAGCGTGTTGCACTGGAAGTTGCTGCTGGCGACACGATTATCTTCTCAAAATATGCCGGTACAGAAGTGAAATACGAAGGCAAAGAATACTTAATTTTACGCGAAAACGATATCCTGGCAATTGTAGGCTAATAGCCCCCGTACGCCGGAAATTATACACACCATAATACTTGAGGAGGTTTTTTTACAATGGCTAAAGAGATTAAGTTCAGTGAAGAAGCCCGCCGCGCCATGCTGCGTGGAGTGGATTCCCTTGCAAATGCAGTAAAAGTTACTCTTGGACCTAAAGGACGCAACGTGGTTCTTGAGAAGAAATTCGGTTCACCTCTTATCACAAATGACGGTGTTACCATCGCAAAAGAAATCGAGCTTGAAGATGCATTCGAAAACATGGGTGCTAAGCTTGTAGCTGAAGTAGCAAGCAAGACAAATGATGTTGCCGGTGACGGTACAACAACTGCAACTGTCCTTGCACAGGCTATGATCCGTGAAGGTCTTAAGAACGTAACAGCAGGCGCTAACCCAATGGGCATCCGCAAAGGAATTGAAAAAGCGGTAAAGGCTGCTGTGGAAGAGCTCCAAGCCATTTCAAAGCCAATCGAAGGCAAAGAGTCCATTGCACAGGTTGCTTCAATTTCTGCTGCTGACAATGAAGTCGGACAGCTGATCGCAGAAGCAATGGAGCGCGTTGGCAACGACGGCGTTATCACAATCGAAGAATCAAAAGGCTTCACAACTGAATTGGATGTTGTAGAAGGTATGCAGTTCGACCGCGGATATGCATCTCCTTATATGGTAACTGATTCTGACAAAATGGAAGCTGTTCTTGAAAATCCATATATCCTGATCACTGACAAAAAGATCACAAGCATCCAGGAAATTCTTCCTGTTCTTGAGCAGGTTGTACAGCAAGGCAAGCCATTATTGCTTGTAGCTGAAGATGTGGAAGGCGAAGCGCTTGCTACGCTAGTAGTGAACAAACTTCGCGGCACATTCAATGCTGTTGCTGTTAAAGCACCTGGCTTCGGCGACCGCCGCAAAGCTATGCTTGAAGATATCGCCATCCTTACTGGCGGTGAAGTGATCACTGAAGAGCTTGGACGCGATCTTAAATCTGCGACAATCGATTCTTTAGGACGCGCTTCTAAAGTGGTTGTTTCCAAAGAAAACACAACAATCGTTGAAGGCTCTGGGGACAGCGCTCAAATCGCAGGCCGCGTGAACCAAATCCGCGCCCAGCTGGAAGAAACAACTTCCGAATTCGACCGTGAAAAGCTGCAGGAGCGCCTGGCTAAATTGGCTGGCGGTGTAGCAGTTGTCAAGGTTGGAGCTGCAACTGAAACTGAACTGAAAGAGCGCAAGCTTCGCATCGAAGACGCCCTGAACTCTACTCGTGCTGCAGTAGAAGAAGGAATCGTTTCCGGAGGCGGCGTTGCCCTTCTGAATGTATATAATAAAGTGGCTTCCCTTCAATCTGAAGGCGACGAAGCGACTGGTATCAACATCGTGCTTCGCGCAATGGAAGAGCCTGTACGCACAATCGCCCACAATGCAGGCCTTGAAGGCTCTGTCATTGTTGACCGCCTGAAGCGCGAAGACGTAGGCACTGGCTTCAACGCTGCTACTGGCGAATGGGTGAACATGATCGAAGCTGGTATCGTCGATCCAACTAAAGTAACTCGTTCAGCCCTTCAAAACGCTGGATCTGTTGCGGCTATGTTCCTGACTACAGAAGCTGTAGTTGCTGACAAGCCGGAAGAAAATGCCGGCCCTGCAATGCCTGATATGGGCGGAATGGGCGGAATGGGCGGCATGATGTAATCATCATAACCCCCTTACATGAGGCTTAAGAAGAAGACCCCTGCCAGTCTGCTGAATTGGAAGGGGTCTTCTTTTTACCAGACAAAACCCGGTTCCTTCTCAAAAGGATACCGGGTTTTTAATTTGTTGATCTATTCTTCTGCATCTCCCCCGCCAAATGCCTCCGGAATCATCGTAAACCCTTCAATCACTGTCTCTTCCTCCACCTCAATCATCAAATAACGTTTCCCATCCACTACAATCTGCTTCACGTAGCGCAGGTCTGGGGGGCTGATGGAGATGTTGGCGACTTTGGTGCTGATTTTTATGGACTTAGACGTAAATTTTGGCAGGACGCTGCTGGCTTTAATTTCGTATTTGTCGTCGTCGATGATCTTTTGATAGGATGACTCAACCTTTTCGGTATCAATATCTTCAAAGCCGCTCATTTTGAGAACACGTTCTACGTCTTTGGAATCGAGCTTTGGCGGCTCTTCTTCTTCATTTTCCACTATCATGCGGTTGATTTCCTCATAGACCGTGGAGAGTGCAGAGGTGCTCAGCTGATCTCCTGTAACGTCCTTGATGATTTCCTCGAAGACAATTTTATCATCCTGGGCTGTCATCGTTTCTTCCCCGTTAAGCACATCCTCTATGAACAGGTGGTCAGGCTCGTGGACCTTGCCTGCTGAATAGAGAACATGGTTGACATCTGCCGCATTGTCAGTGAAACATGGAAATAAGAACCCGGAGAGCGGGGCATTGAGATTGATGATTGGATCCATGACAAAGTGGTATCTGAATTCTTTTTCAACATAGTCAAAAAGCAGTTCCTTCTTCGGCTCCTGGGTGTTATTGATGCTGCAGAGAATGAATGGGTGGGAATAGACGGTATCCCGTTCGCTTTCCTCTGCTTCATCATTGCGGCGCTTCGTCGGCTTGTAATACTCCCCGCGTATGAATGTGATGACGATATCTTTTTCATATTGCCGTACTGCAAGCAGCTTTTCCACAATCTTGAGCATCTGCTCTGCCCAGCCTTCCACATCACTGCTGAGCAGCCCTTGATGGAGAATCAGCTGGCTGCTGTTGTCCGCATCGCGCTGGAACTTCAATTCGAAAAGCTTCTCATCGAGCTGGCCGGCCAGCATCTTTTTAAAATTGTGCAGAAACAGCTCCTGCTGCTCCTGATCCAGCATTTCAAAAGGCTGGCTCTGATAATGAAAAATGTCGCTGGAATCCTTCATGATATACACATTAAAAATATCGGAGATTTTCAGCAGATCATTATTGATCTTGAACTGCTTCCGAATTTGGGCGATATCTTTTTTGTTCATGTTCTTTAACACTCCTAAGCTGCCTTCTTGGCATATGTACTAGGATATCAAATAAAGGGGCAGAGTGAAATCCCATTGATCATGAAGTGATACATAACTTTTTGAAACCTTTTCCATTCTTTGTCGTCTAAAGGTTGAATTTTTCCAAAGGGGAGGTGCTAAAGGTTGAATTATGAGCTTCACTTATCGGCACAGCAAGATGCAGAGGCCAAGGAAGATATACTGGCAGATCTTATGGATGCCTATGGGGATATGGTGAAAAAGATAGCTTTTACTTATGTGAAGGACATTAATCTGGCAGAAGACATTGCCCAGGATGTGTTTGTGAACTGCTATCATCATTTAGATTCATTCAAGCAGCATTCCTCTTATAGAACATGGATTTACCGGATAGCGGTGAACCGTTCAAAGGATGTGCTGAAAAGCAATGCCTTCAGAAGGATCCTCCCCTTCAGCAAATTGACGGCAGAGTCAAAGGAGAAGAGCCCGGAAGTGAAGGTGATTGATCAGAGCACCAGCAGCCTAGTCACAGGCTCTCTACTGGGCCTTCCTGCCAAGTATCGGGAAATCCTGTTCCTCTTTTATTACGAAGAGCTGAAGCTGAAGGAAATCAGCGAAGTGATCGGCCTTAATGAATCAACCATTAAAACAAGGCTGAGAAGGGGCAAGCTTTTATTAAAAAAAGAGCTGGAAAGGAGACGGTTTGAACGATGAGCGAAAAAGACTTTCCTTACCTGAAAGAAATGCTTGATAAAGAAACCTACGGAGATATCTCTTATTCCGAAAATGAAAAGAGGAACGTTTTAATGAGCATATCTCCGGCGAAAAAAAAAGCTAAAAGACCTTTTGTTAAAAAGCTTGTTTTGTATGCTGCAACAGTCCTGGTTTTTGCCGGAGGAGGAGCTTTCATCTACAGTGAAATAGATCAAACTCCGGGGGCTGCAGGGGAAAGCCATACAATGGTAAAGGCTGACAAGGAAAGCACCCCTTCTGCAGCAGATGATGCCGTGGCAGCAAGTGATGCAGCTGTCGATGAAAAGGCGTGGGAAGACCGTACCAATAAAGAAGGGCTGACTGAACTGGATTCTCAAAATGTCCAGGAATTTATTGCAGAACTGGATGAAATATATAAGAACGGAGCACCGGAACATTTCAGTGATGACCCAGCATTGTATTATTGGATAGGCGGATCTCAAATTTCTTATTTTTTGGATAAGCATTATAAAGCAGAGGGAATAGCTATTGAAAAAGACTTGAAGAATCTGAGGGATGCAGCAGCAATCGTCTATGAGGAGCATCAAAATAGATATGCTCACTTAGGCCTTGAAAACGAGAATCCATTCAAGTATAAGGATCAGTTCAAGGAGCCGAGTGAAAGGCTGTTTCAAGCACATACCTATGTGAGGAAGCTTCTGAATGACTTGAACATTGCGCTAAATGGAGCAGCCGGAGAGAGCGAAGGCGTTGCTTATATGCTGGATGGAGAAAGAACAAATGAGCTGGAAAGTTTTATTAAGAATGAATAGTGCTGGAGTCCGTCTGGGAGACGGGCTTTTTTTATTGGTTGAGGCCCTATCTGTCATTTATACTGAAATTAAAAAGGGGAAAAATGGTGAATGAATATGAATACTAAGATCTATTTTATAAGACATGCTCATTCTGAGTTTTCGCTGGCGCATGAAGAAACAAGAGGATTATCTGAGCGTGGCTGGTCTGACGCCCGCAGGGTAGCTGATCTATTGGCAGCAGAGGGAATTCAGCATATTCTCTCAAGCTCTTACGTGAGAGCAATTCAAACAGTGGAAGGACTGGCAAGGAACTTAGGCATAAAAGTGGAAACGGACCCGCGTTTCCGGGAAGGGGATTTGGCATCGAGGAGCCATCATTTTGAAATGCCGCTGGAAGCATTGAAATATGTGTATGATAACCCTGGCTTTAAGTATCCAGGCGGAGAATCAAACCTGGAAATCCAGGAACGGGGGATATGTGCGCTAAGAGAAGCTGTTTCTAAATATCGCGGCAGAAAAATTGCTATCGGCATCCATGGACACATCATGACCTGCATGCTGAATAATTTTGATGAGACATTTAATTTTGATTTTCATCAAAGAACAAACAAACCGGATATTTACAAATTCACCCTTGATGATCAGTTTAATATGGCTGGTTTTGAAAGGCTTTGGAGGCCGGCTCCGATGTAGCAGAATATTCAGGCAAACTGCCTATCCGGCAGACTGTAGCAAAAGCGCCACCAGAAATTTATAAGCTGGCTGAGGGCCTTCCTCAAAATGCTTTTAGTCTATGTCGAAAAAGGAATACGCCAGTCTGTCACCTTGTATAAGACGGGGAGTCAGTTTATGTCCTAAGCAGTAGATAAGGCAGCATCAAGCAGCAGATAAAGACTGAAAAAGAATCGGCAGGACACTTCAGCATCTGCCTTAGTCATCATGAAACATAATAACTTTAAATCATATATTCTTACTTCGAGATTGATTCTATATTAATAGAAGAAACTCGGGGTGAAAAAGGTTCCCGTAGCCGGGAGCCTTTTTGTTTTTATTTGGAAAGTGCTCCTTTTTAACTAAGAAAAGAAGACGGCAGCACTTTAAACCGAAAAATAAATTATGGAAAAACACAGACTTTTGGCAGACCAGGAAATATTCTTAATGAGTTAAACAATTACATTTAGTGAAAAATTACTCTTTAGAAAGCAAAAAAATTAAAAGTTAAACTGGCAAAACGCTGCCCAAGCGGGTTCTAGATACATTTCCCTAAAAAACAATTCCAAAGACCCAGAAATTTTAACATTTGTAAAATAAACAACCTAAAATATTCCAATATAAAGGCGGTAATATAACTCTTCACCTGCTTGCTTGCCCAACTTTTGTCTCGGAAAAAAATCTTGATTTAAAGGGATGCTAGGCAGAAAATTACAGACAAAATTCGACAAAACTGAATGCTTGTTTGACGGAAATGTGAACGCGTGATAGTTAATATATAGTATATAAAAAGAAAAATTTTGAAGTTCACTTGTTTTGGAACGGTTTAAACAAGGTAAATAGTAGTGAAATTGAAGGAAAGATTTTCTTGTAAAAATAAAAATTACCTATAGGAGAGAAGCCGCAGGATGTTGGAGTCGAAGAGGAGAGCTATCATATTTATTCTTGTATCAGTTTTATTAGCAGCAGCAGCGGGATTTTTCGTATTAAAGAAAGTCAGCGAGCTGAATTCGGAGCTAGGAGGGATGACAGAGGTTTATGTAGCTGCCAGTGATATACCTTCCCGGACCCTTATTGAGAGGGAACAGGTGAAAACTGTTGAAATTCCTAAGAGGTATGTAAATAACTCCCATGTAACCAATGTTGAAGAACTAATTAACAAGGTACTAGTTGTACCGTTAGCTGCAGAGGATGTTATTACTAAAACGATGATTAAGCCTGTATCTAATGTCAAAGACGAGAATAATAGGCTTGTGATGATTCCGCAGTCAGATAAAGTCAATTTCGATCAGCAGCTGGAAGCTTTAGATAGGGTTGACATTATCGTATCGCACAAATTTAATGACAAGCCTGTAACAGAGACATTTATGAAGGATGTTCCAGTAGCAGCGGTGCTTCAAAGCAATAAAAAGTTTAAAGGAATTGTTGTAGAGATTGCGGATGAAGATGCTCCGCAAGTCATACACATGCAAAATTACGCAGATAGCATGAGAATACTAAAAGCCAATGTGGGCAAAGATGAACCGGCAGAAGGAGAAGCTGCTGAGGCAAACGAAGCCCAGGCTTCAGAACAGAAGTCAGCAGAGCAGAAAGCTGCTGCAGATAAGAAAGCCGCTGCAGATAAGAAAGCAGCAGAGCAGAAGGCAGCTGCAGATAAGAAAGCTGCAGAACAAAAAGCTGCTGCAGAAAAAAAGAAGCAGGAAGACAAGAAAAAACAGGAAGAGCAGCAGAAAACCAATGGCACGGGAAGTTAAAGGCCAATCAACCAGATAGTAATGGAGGACGAACATGGGTGACGAAATTAAAATTCTGCTTGTAAGCGATGAAGAACAATCACTCACAAGTATCAGAGGTCTTTTTACAGATTTTAAACAGGTAGAGATGATAAGCCACAATGAGGTCAGGACTGAACTGGACCGCTTGGCGCCTGACCTGGTGTTTTTGATTGAGTCTGAGGGAGAAGCTACTGTTGATACCATTGATTATATCCATGCGGCAAGCCCAATGCTTCCGATTGTATTCATTGCCTTCTCGCAGGACTTTGACTTATTAAGAAATGTTACTAGGGCAGGGGTCGTGGACTATTTTGTCCTGCCAGATGAAAATACAATGCTTTATGGAAGATTGGACAGCATCATACAGATGGCTGTGCAAAGAAAGCAGCAGCTATCGGAGACCGCTTCAGCAAGCCAGTCGTTTAAGAGGGGGAGGGGAAGAATCTTCTCTTTTTACAGCGGAAAAGGAGGAAGCGGCAGAACGATTATATCCAGCGCATTTGCTCAAACATTAAAGCTGGAATCTACTGCCCAAGTCATCTTGATTGATTTGAATCTCCAGTTCGGCGGAGTCGAAACTTACCTATCTATTGAATCAAACAGGTCTTTGGCTGATCTGCTCCCTGTAATCGAGGAACTAAATGAAAGCCATATCCGAAATGTGTCGGAGAAGGAGAGGTATTCCAAATTGGAAATTCTGCTGAGCCCGCGTGATGCCGAAGTTGCGGAAAATCTGCCGGAAGGCTTTGTTTCCCGTTTATTGCGGACTTGCAGGAGAAGTTATGATTTTGTGCTTGTGGATTTGCCTGCAGCCATGAATGAGCATACTTATTCCGCTTTAGAGGAGTCAGATAAAATTTACTATACTCTTAATCTGGATACGCCATCAATAAGCATGCTGAAGCAGGTAGAAGGGTTATTTTTGAGGCTCGGAATTGAAACAGAAGGCAGAATGGAACTTCTTCTTAATGAAGTCGGACGTGAGAATGAAATTAATCCCGCTGATCTTAAAAGTGTCATCCAATATCCGGTAGCTTATAAAATTCCTCGGGATATCAAAGGGGTTCAGGCCCATATCAATAAAAGCGAGCCATTCAGGAAAGAAGCCACAGAAAAGAAACTTATCCCGTTCACTAAATCCATTAAAAAATGGGTAAGCCAAATTTTAGAGTAAAAGGGTTGATGAGCTGTGTCACTATTTGAAAAAAAAACAGAAAAAAAGGCAAGCCGATCATCTTCCAGAACACTATTGGAAAATCATTATATCTCTGAACTGGTAGACCATTATAAGACAAGGATATTGAAGGAGGCTAATCTCGAGGTTCTTACGAATTTGCCGCAGGGAGAAATGAGGCTGAGAATTGAACAGCTAATCAGCCAATATATGAGTGAGGAAAAAATTATCCTTCCTAGGCATGACAAGGAATTGCTGCTCACGAGAATCATTGACGAATCTATAGGATATGGTCCCTTAGAGCCTCTTCTGAATGATGCTACCATTACAGAGATACTTATTAACGGACCGAAAGAAATATATATTGAGAAGCTCGGCAAGCTGCAGCCTGCACCCATTTCGTTCCGGGACGACAGTCATGTCCGCCATGTGATTGACCGGATCGTCGCTCCGCTGGGCAGAAGAATTGATGACAGCTCGCCAATGGTCGATGCAAGGCTTCCGGATGGGAGCCGTGTGAATGCAGTCATTCCCCCAATCAGCTTGAATGGGCCTCTTGTTTCTATACGTAAATTCCGGAAAGACCCGTTCAAAATGTCAGATCTCTTAAACTTTGAAACTTTGAATGATGACATGTCAGTATTCTTGGATGCCATCGTAAAGTCTAAGCTCAATGTACTGATTTCGGGCGGAACAGGAAGCGGGAAGACAACACTGCTGAATGTACTTGGAAATTCCATACCCGCTAAGGAAAGGGTCATCACTATTGAGGATTCAGCTGAACTTCGGTTGGATAAGCCCAATGTTGTAGGAATGGAAGCAAGGCCGGAAAACATGGAAGGCGAAGGAGAAATCACTATTCGTCACCTAGTGAAAAACTCTCTGAGGATGAGACCGGATCGAATTATTGTCGGTGAGGTCCGTGGAGCTGAAGCATTTGATATGCTGCAGGCTATGAATACAGGACATGAAGGCTCTATTACTACAGTTCATGCCAATACCCCATTTGATGCCCTTAGGCGTGTAGAGGGGATGGTTATTATGGCAGGAATGGATCTTCCTTCAAGCATCATCCGTGAATATATCGTCGGTGCCCTTGATATTATAGTCCAAAGCTCCAGGCTGACGGACGGCACAAGAAAGATCACCTCTATCTGCGAAATTTACCGCAATGAGAACGGTGAAATCACAATAAATGAAATCTTTACTTTTAAAAGGAATGGACTGAAGGGCAATGGCCAGGTGGACGGGTATTTTACCCCTACAGGACATCTGCCAAAGTGCCTGGAAAGAATAAAGGTCTTTGGAATTGATATTCCAGATACACTATTTACCGCATAGGAGGTGAGCCTGATGGAAAGTGCCGTCTTATTCGGGGCAGCTGTGCTGCTGTTTATTTGGGGGATGTACAACTACCTTGGGTACAGGAAAGAGAAGAAGGAAATTCAAAAGAAATACGAAGAACTTTTTAAAACAGAAAAACAGCGAAGCAGTTTTATAGCAAAAGTTGGAGACCGCTTCGATCAAACAGATTATGCAATGGATTTGAAAAAGAAGCTGGTTCAGGCTAATATCCCTATTTTGCCTTCCGAGTTTTATGCAATCCTCATATTTATCGGGTTCCTGATGTCAATTTTATTATTTGGCTTTTTTAACATACCGTTAATCATTAGTGCTGGAATATCTGCCATAGGGGTATTTGCAGCATACTGGTTCATATTCTTTATCAGAAAAAATAAGTACACAGAGCAATTAAATAATCAGTTATCAGAGGCATGCAGACTGCTTGGAAATGCTACAAAATCAGGAATGACCATTACTCAGGGGCTGGAAGTTGTTGCCTCAGAAATAAATTCCCCCGCAAGAGAGGAATTTAAAGTGTTAACGCAAAATATCAGGCTTGGACTGGATTTTGAACGTGCTCTAGCCGAGATGGAAAAAAGAATTAAAACGAGAGAATATAAGCTTTTTATTTCCGCATTGATGATCCAAAAAAGATCGGGAGGAAACTTAACAAAAGTACTTTATGAAATGGCGCAAACACTTGAGGAACGGAAAATTTTGCGGCAAACCATAAAAACAGCAACAGCAGAGCAGCGTTTTGTCTCATATATTCTGCCTGCGATGCCTATTTTTTTATTATTCATGCTGAATAATATTATGGATGGATTTATCGACCTTATATTTACAGTTCCAGGAGCTATTTTAATGACAATATTTATAATCGGGATGGCAGTAGCTCTTATTCTGGTAAGAGCTGTTACCAATATCAAGGTGTAGCTATGGATTCCATCATTTTGATTACTGTTATACTTTGTTGGCTGACGCTAGTCCTCGGATTAATTAACCTTTACCAGTTTGCCAAAAGAAAGGAAGTTTTAAAGCTTCATATTGATGAAATTGCCGCTTCCTCTGCGTTCGACGTTTCCAAGAAGACGAGTGGATCCGAAAAAATTATCACTTTCTTAGCGAGATATGCTGACGATTTTTCTACTATTGGTGAGAGAGTGAACTTATTAAGCGAATCAGCTGAAATTCAAACACTCCTTAGGAAAGCAGGCAATCCATTTGAGATGACAGTTGGCCGCTTTCAAGGTTTTAAAATTGTATGTGTGATTATAGGGTTCATTGCTGGATTGTTCGCGGTATTACTAGGGCTTCCTTTATCCAATATAGCGTTTGTAACACTTCCTATCTTTGGCTTCTTCGTTCCTATACTCCTGGTCCGTTCAAAGGCAAAAAAACGACAGCAGCAGTTAAGGAGTGATCTGCCAGATTTTCTGGATACCGTTAGCGTGAGCTTGCAAGCGGGCTCCAATCTGGATAGTGCTTTAAAGGAAGTCATTAAATATTTTTCAGGCCCAATAAAAGAGGAGTTCTCCATATTCCTGCAGGAGATCGACTTAGGGGTTCCGAGGGAAAAAGCCTATGGAGGCCTGCTCGAAAGAAATGACAACGAAGAGTTTCAAAGTTTTATAAAGTCATTAATTCAAGCGACGAGATTGGGAGTTCCGATGGCCTCTACATTAAAAAGCCAGGCGGAGGATATCAGGAAAATCAGCTTGGAGCAGGTGAAAGAAAAGGCAGCAAAAGCATCGCCTAAAGTTACAATGATCACATCATTCATCATTGCTCCATTAATCATGCTGCTGATTATCGGGCTGGTGCTGCTGAATATGATTTACGGTGAAAATAGTCTGTTACAGTTCTTCACCACGTAGTATCCTTAATGCCGAAACTTGGAAGGGGTGATGCCGAAAATTATTCGTTCCGGATGAATGTGTACTAAGGATTTAATAGATAATTAAAAATTAGGAGGAATTTATAATGAAAACGATGTTAACAAAAATGAACAATTGTGTGATTGGGCTATATGCGAATGCAAAAAGCAAGGTTCAAAATGAAGCAGGTGTTTCAACAATTGAATGGGTTGGACTGGCAGCAGTTGTTGTAGCATTAATGTTTGCAGTTGCCGGAGCGATGAGTGGACAGGGAAGCGGACTCGCAGGTGCTATCGTTGGGAAAATCTCAGATATGATCGAGTCAATTGGGAACTAATTTTGTTTTAGTAAGCTTGGAGGACATCTATGCGTAAATTATCAAGAATTCTCTTTGCTCCTCTTCTCATTGGGAGTATCATTTCCGGGTGCTCCGCAAGCGGAGGAGAAGATGATAAGCAGGTTCAAAAACAAGAAGTCGAGAAAGAGAAGGCTGATGCTGATCAGGCTGTTGGCAATGCTGACAACCCGACAAAGCTTGAAAGTCCTCCTTTGCCCGTATCATTGGAGGAAATCTTCTCTTATCCTGAGGGATCCTTTTCCAGTGAGGATTTAAGCATAGACACTGCAGATACAGAGGCTGCGTTGAATGCAGTTCCTGCAGTGCCAGAAGATGCATCTGATGAAGAGGTTAAAGAGGTATTTGGTTACCTGTATTCTCTGTACAAAATGGAATATCAGGACCCAAGGGCTATCATGGATTCAGCATCTGAGGTGGAAGGACCTGAATCAGAGGGCGGATCCCAGGAATCACCCGCCAGTTTTAATGTTGAGATTGTCCTGGATGCCAGCGGAAGTATGGCTAATAAACTAGGTTCCAAGACCCGGATGGAATTAGCGAAAGAATCTATAAAAGAATTTGCTTCTTCCCTCCCTGAAGAAGCAAATATAAGTTTAAGAGTATATGGGCATAAAGGAACAGGATCAGATTCAGATAAAAAAATGTCCTGCTCATCCAATGAGCTGGTGTATTCGCCCCAGCCTTATATTGAAGGTGAACTGAACAGTGCACTGGATAAATTCAATCCAGCGGGCTGGACGCCGCTTGCACAGTCCCTGATAGAAGCCCAAAAGGATTTGTCCCAGTTTGAAGGGCAGGATAATAAGAATATGGTTTATGTAGTCAGTGACGGGATTGAGACATGCGGCGGTAATCCAGTAGAGGCTGCAAAAAATCTGAAAGATTCCGGTGTAGCCCCTGTTGTCAATATCATTGGATTTGATGTTAAGGGGAAGGATCAGCAGCAGCTGGAGGAAGTAGCAAAAGCTGCAGGAGGCACCTATCAGAATGTTACCAGCCAGCAGCAGCTCAATAATGAGCTGAATAAGGCTGTAGAGGAGTCCTTAAAATGGCGGACCTGGTATTACGAAGAACGAATGAATTCCCTGGAAGACTTCAATTCTCAGAAACTGGATATCCGTTCCATTAAGAACGACTGGGTGAAGAATCATAATATTGAAAAGGCAAAAATCACGACATCATTAAGTCAAATAAAGCAAAAGGGCAAAATAACTGATGAGCAGCTTTCGCAATTAACTGACTTCAGAGATGACTATTACAAAAGCCAAAGGGAAGTAATTGATGATTTGGCAAACGTATTAATTGATGCAAAACAATCTGATATGGAAAGTATTAGGCAGCAAATAGATGAATTATATGAAAAAAATGTATCCAATTAAACAGCAAAGAGGGGGGGGCGCATTGTGAAAAAGCTGAAAAGTGAACGGGGCTCGGCCACCATTGAATTCCTCGCAATGGTGCCCCTTGTTTTGTTGATATTGATGATTTTTGTTCAATTTCTGGTAGCAGGATACGCCGTCATGGTGGCTCAGTCTGCAGTGAATGAGGCAGCCAAGGTTTATTCAACCTCAGGAGATATGGGCGAAGCTAATATTGCAGCAAGTACTGTCTTATCTAACGCAGGAGGGAATCTTAATTTCAACGGAGTCGCTAAAAGCGGAGGAGACGGCAAGAACTTTACACTTACACTCAATGTGGATCTAAGACTGATTTTTATTCCTGAAAAATATACGGGATCGATGCCGAATATATCATTTGCCAGGTCGATCAATGGCAGGGTGATGGATTAAGTGGAACACTTGAATAATGAAAAAGGCAATACTACTTTATTTATGATTAGTTTTTTTGGGATTTTTGCCCTGATGTTTATGATGATTGCAAACTTTGCAAATGTACTAATTGAAAAGCAGCATGCTTCGAATAATGCCGAACAGGCAAGCCTTGTAGCATCAGGGATTATATTGGAGGCTCTTAATACAGCGATATCTGAATACGATAAAGAGGTTATTAGACGCCTTCTGGAAGATCCGGATTTGGACCTTGAGAAGCTGCGGGAAAAGGTTGACGATGAAATTAATGCCTTGCCAGCGGACTACAAGCAATATGAAAAGAAACATATTGCAATTAATAATGTCCTCAAACGAGAACTTCCAGGCAATGGGCTGCTTCAAGAAAAGGTTTTGGCTGAATTAACTAATGCGGAGAGTCAAATCCCCTATGAAGTCGGCGCAAATATTTCGGGAAATAATGGAAAGGTTGAAGAAACAGCCATCTTCCTAAACGATAAAAACAGGATCGAGGTAGAAACCTCTACACGATATAAGGCAGTAAAGTTCGACGAGTATTTTTCTGAAAATCAGCGTTACATCAAACAAAGAGGGCAGGGCCCAAGTTTTGATTTTGCAGAAGCTATGAGTTGGAGTCTTAATCTGTCGCCACTTTAAAAAGATTGGAGGGTAAAAAATGAAGAGTGTCAAAAGGATATTTGTTTCCCTTATGGCATTGGCAGTGCTATTTTTCATGAACCCCGGATTTCTGGCTATAAATGCTTATGCCTGGGAAACGTGGAACTCAAATCCTGGCTGGAATAACAACCCAACCTGGAGCAGTCCTGGCTGGGAGAGCTCTCCTGAATGGACAAATCCCGGATGGGAGACAGCACCTGAATGGCAAACAAAGCCAGACTGGACCAAACCTGCATGGGAAACAGCACCTGAATGGCAAACAAAGCCAGACTGGACCAAACCTGCATGGGAGACAGCACCTGAATGGAACACCAAACCGTGGGAAACTAAGCCAGAGTGGAATTCAGGTCCTGGCAGTAATAACCCAAATGGGCCTTCCGGCAACCCGAATGGAAACAATCCAGGAAGCAATCCCAGCAACCCTTCAACAGTGCCTGGCGGCAGCACCAACAATCCCCCGCCTGGTCCGCCTTACAGCCAAGACTATAAAAACCCCGGATTGGAAACACTTGACCAGCTGAATCAGACAAAAAACCCACCGTCAAATAAAAGTAATCAGCCTGAAGATCCTTTCCTAACTGTCAATCCTCCAGATCCTTATAATGTCCTAAAATATTCTGCGAAAGATATAGTAGGTGGAACTATTAATCTGGCAGATAAAGTTGTGAGAGGGAATGAGCTGGAGCTTAAAGATTATCTGGACTATAAAAAAGGTCTCGCGGTTAATGGTTTTAAGACATTAACAAAGGGAGATCCTACTTTAGATGCCATCCATGATTCTCATTCAATATATAAAAGTTCAAAGGATCTTTATCAAAAGGCTAAAACCTTCGATGAGTTCAGGAAAATTAACGACCTGAAAAAAGCTGGAGATATTATAGAGGCAGCGGAAAAATTCGATGATCTATACCGGGCCGGTAAAACCTTTACTCCAGGGAATGCTATTGTTTCGGCTGTAACACTGCCCTTTGCTGTCAATGATACAGTGAATAACGTTAAGAAATTCAATAGTGCCGGTACATCAGAAGAGAAAACCGCAGCAGCCTGGGATCTTGTGGGCAATTCCGGAGAAATTATAACAGGTCTAGCCCCGGCAGTGGCACTGATTCCAGGAGCGCAGCCGATTGCTGCTGGAATGGTTGTTGTAGGCGGCGTATTAAGTCTTGCGAGCCTTGGGCATAAAATGTATAGAAACAGAGAGAAAATTGTCAAAGATGTCAAAAAGAAGTTTAATAAAGCAAAAGATACGGTAAAAGGTTTCTTCAAGTCAGTGTTTGGATAATGAGGTGCAGATATGATTAATGTAAAGCCAACAAAAGAACATATTAAAAACATAAAGAAACACAAAAAGTTTTTGGAAAAGTGGGACATGTGGGACTTTGCCTACTATGACGGCAGCACATACTATTTTATGACTGCCTATAATTCAATAACCGGTGGCATCACCGGTTATTTGATTTTAAATGAAAATGGTGATGAAGTGCCTTACAGTCTGGCAAAGGAGCCTGCCTATTATCTGATCAGTTATAACACATTGGTGCATAACACCATTAATGGCATTGCACCGCGAATGAATGAGAATATGAAGCCTCATGAGGACATGATTGAGCTTTTGAATACCCATAAAGCCGAGCTCGTTCAACAGGATCCGGGATTAAGCGGAGCTATAGACCAAATAATCGACTATACCCAGAAGAATATCCAGGAAGCATCTTATGTAAGAGATATCGTCTATACTTTGGGCGGCTATCAAAGAGAAGTAACCAGAGAAAGAGGATACTTTGACAAGGATTTTTTGGGAGTAATGGAAAATGAATTCGGGCGATACAGCGAAATTAAATATACGTACGGCATTAGGGAGCGTAAAATGCAGCCGGAGTATCAAAGGATGTATCGTCTTCTGGATTCAGGGAAAGTCACGGCACCAAAATTGAAAAGCCTATTAAAGGCTGCTATTGAGACAAATGAAAAAGAGCTTGAGAGATCCATGTCAACCTATGAGAAGGATTCTGAGGGAGTTTCTCTAGATATCGACATAAATAATATAAAAGAATCTCTAAGTCAAAATAGGTCGGCTCAGGGCGAAAAAGATTTCGAAAAAACATCAGCACTGCTAATAAGAAATCATAAATCAGGAGAGGCCCATGAAAAAAATCTTCTCTAATTCATTCAGCCTGTATGCACAAGAATTTTATAAACTTATTTTTCTGTCGCTGCTTACCTATGTTCCGCTGCTGTTGGCACATGCACTCATTGTCAACTATATTTATGAGCAAACGCTGTATACTGCCTATCCTAACTTAATAGGAGATGTAGCCAATGGTGTTTTTATGCTGATATTCTTGACTATAGCGCAAATTCCTTTTATCAAATATACCTTACTTGAGGATGAGGGAGAGGAAAACCTGTTGAAAAAAGCTATTTCCTTCTCTCTTGAAAAGGCGATCCCGGTTTATCTTTTTGCCTGCCTTTACTCTCTGCTGATTTTTATTGGAGGACTTTTCTTTGTCTTGCCTGGATTAGCAGTATTGCTGCTGTTTTACTTTGTGCCTTACTTTTTTACTGATAGCGTGAAAAGTTTTAAAGTTGCCATCAAGAAATCAGTAAGCTTTATGAAGAAAAATTTCTTCAAGGCGTTTTTCTTAATTATCCTGCTTTCTTTTACTCAATTGTTTTTTGAAAATGTTTTGATAACCCTTTTGACTTTTTATACAGATGTATATTTCACACTACTTATTGTAAAAATTCTGCTTCTTATGCTGCTGCTTCCACTGCAGACTATCATTGTGACCAATCTATATAATGAGTGGAAGGCAGTCTAACGATTCATAGTTAAGAAAGGGATGGGGAAAATCGTTTCAAAAAAAGAAAGAAAGTGGAAATGGATTTATCTATTGAGCATGGTGTTTATCTATCTTATATACATTCCCGCATTCTTATTAGATTGGCTAGTGTTGGATGGGAAGTTGCCTCTAATACCCCTGTTTATAGGAGCAGTCTTTCCTTTTATGAGGAAGAATCACCTTAAGAAAATAAGATTTGAGAACTAATGATATAAGCGCAAATAAATAAGACCCGGAATATTAAATCCCGGGTTTTATTTAATGGCTTTTTTATAAAAATAGTCGGGAATTTGAAGCGAAAATATAGTGAAAGGGGATATGCCGATGCTCGACTATAAAAAACTGCCAGACCATATCAAAAAAGTAGCCAAAGAATACGACCCCTCCAGCAACAGGATCGACTGCCTGCCTTCAAAATTTCATTATAATGGGCAAATATACTACGCGATAAGCTACTATCCAACCCTTCAGGACCTTTATATCAGGGAGGATGGCTCCGTCCCTCCTTACGAAGAAGTGAAACGGGCAACTCTCATTGTCCATGTCTATCAGACTGCAGGCGCAACTATAGTCACAACCGGAGCAGAGTGGGCGCTGTCACCTTCAGCCAAACTGTACCGTAGATGGGAAAAAGTCCTCACATCGCTGAAGAGCAAGCTTCAAGCCATTGCTCCTCCAGAAATTATGGAAAGCATAAACCACTGCCTGGACTCTGCCAAAAGATTAAGGGAAGACCAGGATATCATTTTTAACAGCGTCGAAAAAGGAACAGACCTTCTGGTAGAGGCCAATGATACAGAGATCGTAACAGAGGAAACCCAACAGCAAGTAAGAGCCTGTGTGGTGGAAATGGTAAGGGCAGCCGTCCGTAAAAATGATGAGCAGCTTAAGACGGAAAGAGATCGTAAGGAAATTTTAGCCTACCTACATACCGTATTTTTCAAAAAGCCATCTCTCCTTCTGGATTATATCTGGTTCATGAGAAATGAACCTAAAATGCTGAGCAGCGATTCTGAAACAGGGAGGGAGATGCCTGAGCTCAGGGAAATGGTGAAGGAAGATACTCCAGTGGATGAGCTGGATAATAAGGAAGATCTTTATAGGCTTCTGATGAATCCGAAGTGATTTGAGAATCGTACGATCTGGCTATATATAATATCAAGTTCGAAACAAGAGGTATTCCGTTAGTATAAAAGGAACAAACAACAGCCACACAATCAGTTTTACTTCCGAATATGGCAATGGAATAACCCGCTGGCCTGAAGGATCACCAATTAAAGGCCGGGAGTACATTGTTGAATTAGAAATATTGGATAAAGCAGAATGGAGAAAAAATGTTGTTAAAACTGATAAGGAGCCATTCAGCCTTAAACAGGCGATGGCCTATCAAAGGGAGATTACGAGGGAAAGAGGCTATTTTAACCTGGCTTTTCTGCGGAAAATGGAGGAAGAGTTTGAAAGGTACAGTATTATTATGTACACTTTCGGGCTGATAGAGCGGACAATGGCCCCGGCATATAAACGTATTTATGAGTTGGTCTCTTCAGGTAAAGTGAATGCTCCTAAGCTCAAAGGCCTCCTGAAAGCAGCGATGGAAACCAATGAGAAAGAATTAGAAAAGTCCATGTCCACCTTTGAAATAGGCCTCGATGGAAAGGAACTAAAGATTGATAAGGAGAATATCCAGGAATCGCTCCGGCTTAATAGGGAGGTACAGGGGAAAAAGGACTTCAAGGAAAAAAGCCTGCCTCTAATGAGGAATTCACGCAAGTGACATGAACTGAGCCTTTTCCCAACAAAACGAAACCCCATCGCCCCTCATCCGTATACATACTATGCATCAAGAAATACTAACTCCTGAAAGGGGAAGCATATGGGAAGCATTTTTATATTTTCAATTATAATCGGACTGGTGGCTGCAGTTCTGCTTGTGCCGCTTCAAGGCGGGAGGAGCGGGAAAAAGGATAAAAAAGAGAAGAGCCGCTTCAGCCCCGTTGGCATGACAGTGGTAGCAATAATATCTATTATCACCGCATTCGGTTTTTACTATTTAACAAACCTGGACCGGAATTTTTCTTCCGTTTGGCTGGTTCTGATCCTGGCTTCAGGTGTTGGCGCCTTTTTGGCGGCAGGGAGGGAGCGGCTTGTAAAGAGCATTGTGTTCCTGGTATCACTGCTGGCCGGAATTTACCTTTTGACCGCATTCGTTTTTAACGCAGATGAAAAGTATGAATCAGCGAAGATGGATGTAAAGACGGAAATCGA
Source organism: Bacillus infantis (assembly GCF_020171945.1). Classification (GTDB taxonomy): domain Bacteria; phylum Bacillota; class Bacilli; order Bacillales; family Cytobacillaceae; genus Bacillus_AB; species Bacillus_AB infantis_A. The sequence goes on from NZ_JAIVAP010000030.1 coordinate 28,786, forward strand.
AGCTTTTGATGAAGAAAAGACACCGGCAAGCGTGCCGCCGAAATTCGCACGCAATAAGATGAAAAAGGCATTTGGCCAGGTGCCGGATACGAGTTATTATGAGCTCGGCAGCCTGCAGATCCAGAAGGTGAACGGCGATTATGTCTTTATTGCTCCAGTCGAGTTCTCGGGATTCTTCAAGTGGATGAAGGGCGACGAAACGCCGGGCTATTTTACCATCAGTGCGACGGATTCCAATGCCAATCCTAAGTTTATGAAGGAAAAGATGACCTACACGCCTTCATCTTATTTTAACAAAAACATTGAGCGCCATATCCGGAACAACTATCCAAAGAGAATATTCAACGGCGATGTGCAGCTTGAAGTTGATGATAACGGAAAGCCTTATTATGTACGCACCTATGGAGAGTTTATCTCTGCCAGGAATGGATTTAATGCGGAGGGAATCGTAGTGGTTGATCCGCAGAATGGAAAAATGAAGTCGTATAAACTGGCAGATGCACCTGGCTTCATCGATGGCGCGGTATCACCTGAAACCGTCAGCCTGCAGAACAGCTATTATGGAAATTATGTCCAGGGCTTCTGGAACAGCGTCTTCGGAAAATCTGAAGTGAAGCTGCCTTCAGATGAAGGTACCGAGGTGAACGTGAGCCCGATCTTCGACGAGAACGGTGATATGTATTACTTCACAGATTTCACCTCGCCGAAAGAAGGGGTGGACAGCATGCTTGGCTACTCCCTGACAAACTCTAGGACCGGCGAAGCGACCTTCTACACAGGAAATCTGGAAGAATCTTATATGGATTCACAGGGCAATCTGCAGATTATAGAAAAGAAATTCATTGAGAAAAAATGGAGCGGCGAAATGCCGATCCTGTACAACTTCTACGGAGAAGCCAGCTGGCTGACGCCGGTGCTGGATGCGAACGGATTCCTGCAGAATTACTTTATCGTTTCAGCGGCAAACCCGGAAATCTCCGCTTATGCCAATACGCCAAACCAGGCGCTCAAGCTGTATAAAACAGCCCTGCAGCGCGGCGGCGGAAGCGTCAATGGCAGCTCCAAGGCCGAAGAAAAGCAGATCAGCGGCACAGTCGTACGGGTTTACAAAGAAAAAACCGGCGACTACACAACCGTCTACTTCCTGCTCGATGATGGAAAAAGCTATATCGTCTCATCAGAAAACAGCCCAATGAGCATCTATCTTCAGGAAAATGACAAAGTAAACGTCACCTACCTCGACACAGGAGAAAGCTCCCTGCCGGTAAGGGGGATGGAGATAGAGGGTATGCAGTAGGTGTGTATTAGGTACCAGGTACCGTCCGTGGACAGAAAGCGGTGAAGTGTCTTTTTATGGTGCCAGGTACCATCCGTGGACAGAAAGCGGTAAAGTGTCTTTTTATGGTGCCAGGTACCATCCGTGGACAAAAGAGGTAAAGTGTCTTTTTATGGTGCCAGGTACCACCCGTGGACAAAAAGTGGTAAAGTGTCTTTTTATGGTACCTGGCACCGCACATAACCGCCAATAACAAAAAACAAGAAACCCTCACAAAAACCTTGCTCCAATAAGGCTTTTGTGAGGGTTTCTTTGTTTATTCGTCCGGAAACAGATCCATATTGAATAAATTGTATTCTTCTTCCGCTGCGTCTTCTTTTGGTTCTTCAACAGGATCCTGCCTGCGGACTTCAGCTGGCCTGTGCCCATGCCGGCGCCTGTTAAGATCCTTGAACTCCATTTCCAGATACTCCGCCTGATCGTGCGAAATCTTGATGGTCACTTCATTGCCGGATTCATCGGAAGCCTTCAGCAGGACATAGCTTTCAGCCGCATCCCTCAGCGTGACATTGCTCAATGTCAGATTCATATCATTCAATTCATAGCGTGCTCTCATTGCAAAGCCTCCATTGCCTTTCTCGCTTACCCCATAGATGTCTCTATTCTACTGTTTATCAGGGGAATTATAAAGCAGGGATTCACAAAAGCGCAAAAAATCTGTACCTGGCACCCCCGTGGACAAATAGAGGTAAAGTGTCTTTTTGTGGTACCTGGCACCATAAAAGGACAAAACACAGGAAAGTGTCTTTTTACGGTACCTGGCACCCGTGTCAGCCGGCAGCACCCAACCTTCTACCCACCCCACGCATAGTGCCAAAATCTCATTTTTCGATATTTACACAAAATTTACAATAATTTATTGAAACCCTAATTCCGGGGTGCTTTACTAGTAGATGGAACAGGATGTCTTCAGCCTTTTGGGCTAGAGCCCGGGACTTAAGCATCCTGCTAAAAAACTCATACTGGAGAGGATCAAAAAGATGGGAATACGACAGCGTCAATCGTTCAGCCTTGTACTCATTTTTGCACTAATCTTTAGCCTTGTTTCTCCATTTCAATCCTCCACTGCGAAAGCGGCTGATGTTATTTCGGTTGCAGATGCCATTGCCAACAATAAAGGCACGGCAACAGTGGAAGGCTATATTGTCGGAGGGGCGAAATCAGGACCAACCTATGAACAGGCGGCACCATTCACTGTGGATACCAACCTGGGCATAGCTGATTCTCCCTCTGAAACAGACACAAAGAAAATCCTGCCGGTGCAGCTTCCAACAGGCAGCATCCGCACAGCCCTCAATCTTGTGGACCACCCGGAAAACTTGGGCAAGAAAGTCCAGATTACAGGAGCACTCCAGTCTTACTTCTCGGTCCCAGGCCTTAAAAGCCCAACCGCTTTTTCAATCATTGAAGAAGACACCACAACCGTCAAACGTGTCACTGCCTCACCAGGAGCCGGCGCAGTTCCTGCTGGCACCGAAGTAACACTCTCGACAGCTACACAAAATGCAGTGATCCACTATACCCTTGACGGCTCCGAACCGGACGAAAGCAGTCCTGTTTACAGCAGCCCAATCACGATTAATGAACCAGCAACCATCAAAGCTTTTGCTTCAGCCGAAGAGCTGGACAATAGCGAAGTATCACAATTCGACTATACGATTGCAGAGCAGCTCACGATTTCTGAAGTCAGAGCGCTTCCGCTTGAAACTACTGTTTTTGCAGAAGGAACAGTGACAGCTGTTCTTGGCGCTGCCACTTATATTCAGGATGAGACCGGCGGCATCGTGCTGTACGGGAATGGCCTGAATGTGGAGCCGGGCGATTTAGTCAAGGCTTCAGGCAAACTGACAGACTACAATTCTCTCCTTGAGATTGAAGTAGCAGCAAGCGATGTAAAGGTCTTAGAAAAAACAGAACTCCCTGCAGCAGAGGAAGTAACTGCTGCTGACCTGAAAGAAGACAAAGAAGCCACTTTGCTGACTCTGAAAAATGTTGAAATCCAGTCATTCAGCAGCGGCAACTACACAGCTGTTGATGAAAACGGCGTGTCCTTCCAGATTCGCCCAGAGGAAGCAGGACTGCTTACTATCAATACTTCCTATGATTCTATTACAGGAGTCCTTGGTTCTTACAGGGATGTATACCAGCTGATCCCGCGCAACGCAGGGGATATCATCGCTGATTCTTCGACTGTCCAGCCGATCGTTGCCTCGCCGGCACCAGGACTGATTAAAGAAGGCGATAAAGTCACACTCTCAACAGGCACTGAAGGAGCCGCCATCTACTATACAACTGACGGCACCGAGCCTACTGAGGACAGCACGCTGTATGAAACGCCAATCGAGATTACAAAAGATACAACCATCAAAGCCATTGGTGTAAAAGAAGGCTTGAAAAACAGCAAGCCAGCAGTCCTGAATTATATCATTCAAAAAGAAAATGTCCGCATCCATGATATCCAGGGGGCAGGCCATTATTCTCCATATCAAGGCCAGAATGTAAATGATATTGAAGGAATTGTAGTGAAAGTACTGGATTCCAATAATTTCTACATGCAAGACCTCCAGCCTGATGAAGATGATAAAACGTCAGAAGGTATCCTTGTGTATAAAAAAGCCCATGGCGTAAAGCTTGGCGATGTTGTCAAAGCATCCGGCCAGGTGAAGGAATATGTCATGGAAGGCTATTCTGACAGACTGCAGAATGATCTGCCGGTAACGGAGATCGCAGCCACAACAGTCACTGCTGCAGGCAGCCAGGAGCTTCCGGAGCCGGTGAACATCGGCGCAGACCGTAAGATTCCAACAGAAATCATTGATAATGACGGATTGACAGAATTCGATCCTGAAGAAGACGGCATCGATTTCTTCGAAAGCCTGGAAGGCATGCTGATCCAGGTGGACAACCCTAAAGTTGTCGCGCCGCAGAAATACGGCGAGCTGACAGTCGTTCCTGAATCTGTCCCAACAAACACAGATGAAGGCGGACTTCGCATTACAAAAGACGATTTTAACCCGGAAAGAATCACACTAGATATTGATGACGAAAGCTTTGTTGCCAAAATGGGCGACCGCTTCAACGGCAGCATCACAGGTGTGGTGAGCTACGGCTTCAGCGGCTATAAGGTGATCGTTGAAAAAAATAGTCTTCCGGAATTTGTGGAAGGCGATAATGAGCGGGAAACAACAGACATTACACCAGTCGATGACAAGCTTACAATCGCTTCATACAATGTAGAGAACTTTTCAACCAAGACAGATGATGAAAAAGTGACAAGACTGGCAGAAGCAATCGTCCAAAACCTGAAGCAGCCGGATATCGTTGGACTTACTGAGGTTCAGGACAATGACGGCCAGACAGACAGCGGAAATACAGATGCAAGCCAAAGCTATGAAACACTGATTGCCAAAATCAAAGAGCTTGGCGGACCTGAGTATTCTTATACAGATATTGCTCCAGTCAATAACCAGGACGGCGGAGCGCCAGGCGGAAACATCCGCGTCGGCTTCCTCTATAAAGCAGATCGCGTTACACTGGTGCCAGGTACTAAAGGTACGGCAACTGAATCTGTAGACTTTGAAAATGGCCAGCTTACACTGAACCCTGGACGCATCGAACCGACTGACCCGGCATTTGACTCAAGCCGAAAGCCGCTTGCAGCCCAGTTCGAATTCAATGGAGAAAAGGTTATTGTCGTTGCTAACCACTTTAACTCCAAAGGCGGAGACCAGCCGCTGTTCGGCAAAAATCAGCCGCCGGTCCTTGGAAGCGAAGTACAGCGCATGAAGATTGCCGCCATTGTGAACGGTTTTGTAAAAGACGTTCTCGCGGATGACCCTGAAGCCAATATCGTCCTGCTTGGCGACTTCAACGACTTTGAATTCTCGAACCCGCTGCAGGTACTAAAAGGCCAGGAACTGACCAATATGATCGAAAAAGTCCCTGCCGAGGAACGCTATTCTTACTCCTACCAGGGCAATGCCCAGGTACTGGATCATATCCTTGTATCCAATAACCTGGCAGACAGAACACAGGTCGACATCGTCCACATCAATTCTGCGTTCATGGAAGAACACGGCCGTGCCAGCGACCATGATCCAGTGCTGATTCAGACAACGCTCAAGCCGGCAGTCGTGGAAGAACCAGAACAGCCGGAAGAGCCTGAATACGATAAAATCTACAACCTGGTTGGCTATAAAGCGAAAAAGCTTACTGTCAACGAGAAAAATGCACTGGTCATGATGGATGCCGCCTCTGAAATCAAAGAAGGCATCACAATCAAGAAAAACGCCACCCTTAAAGGGGAAGGCCTGAAGAAAACCAAGGTTATCATCAAATCGGCCGCCCACGGCAGCATTGTTGACTTCACAGGAACTGAAGTCAAAGAAGTCTTAATTGACAGCGACAAAGTAGCCGAAATCAGAGGCGCCGAAAACGTACAAAAATGGAGTGTCGGAAAGCATGTAGACACTTCAGATATTCTATTCACTGACTCTAAAGGAGAAGAAATTCCTTCTCCGCTTACGAAGACTCCGGATGTGAAAGAGAAAATTTCTAATCTGGTAAACTACCTGCTTGAGCTTTTAAAACAGAGATGGGGCCACCTGTTCCCTCAGCCTTAAAGAAGATAAGTAATGCATTGCCGGAACAGCCTATCTTCTGCAGAAACCCCTTGAGGTGAGATAGTGGTGAAGAAAAAAACGCTCAACATCATTAAACATACCTATGTGGCGGCGCTTTTTGCCAGCTTCCTCGTATACTATTACAGGGTGCAGGAGGATGGTCAGATAGATACCGGAAAATACAAATATGACCTGCTGCTGTTTGGCTTTCTTTTTCTGATAGGAGCGATATTGGCCGCTATTGATATAGCTTCTTTACGGGATAAAGGCAGCAATATCAGTAAAAAGGCTGTTTATGGAGGAGTGTCCTTAGCAATCTTCTTAGTTGTCTGGAGGCTCGCAGTTTATTTTATTTGAAAAGCCTGGTCTAGCTGTATCATAGAAATGGGAGCTTCCTTGTGGAGCTTCCCTTTTTTAAGCCTCCAGCTCCAACAGCTCAAGATGGGAGGGAGAGGATCATGAAAAAGAAGACTTTCACTTTTATCTCTGTGTCATATACCATATTGGTCTTAGTTAGCTTTTGTATATATGCCTACTTTGTTCAGGAAGGCGGGTCTATCGACACGGGAGAGCATTTTTATGAATTATTGCTGTTTGGTGTCCTTGGCTTTGTTGGTCTATTCCTGGCATCAGTCGATGCTGCGGGTGAAAGGGAGAAAGGCAGGAAGCTGAATAATAAAGCACTCTGCACTGGGGCGGTCATCGCGATGCTCTTTCTCCTTTGGCGCATAGTATGAACTTTTAGGGGGGATTCAATGAACAAAAAAACACTATCCCGTATTGCAACGATTTACACGTTAGTGGTACTCGGAGGATTCATCATCTAAGCCTACACAATCCAGGAAAACTGGATTATTGATACCCAAAAGTACTTCAGCCAGATTGTCACATTTGTTGTGTTAGCTTCAATCGGACTTATTCTTACTGGCATAAGCGGGGCCTCTCTCAAGGATGAGGGGAAAAGGGTAAGTAAAAAAGCAGTATATGGCGGCATTTCAATTGCAGTTTTCTTTCTTTTGTGGCGGCTTTCAATGGGGCTGCTATAAGCTGAATAAGGGGAAGTAAGAGTTTTCCGGTGGAGAACTCTTTTTTTATGTTTAATCGGCAGGTAAAAGGGAATATAAGTTTGTTTTTAAAAATAGAAAAATTATCCAAAACAAAACAATATATCAAAAGGGAGCTGATTATATCAAGAAAAAAACCCTTGCCAATGTTAATCTTCGTTGCGGTGGTGTTTATGCTGCTAATGGCAGCAGGGGTGATATTGAGAACGCTTTAGGGTGAAATAGCATTCCTGGGGGACCTGGCTTGAGGCAAGAAATAATACAGTGCATATCGTGTCTTGATAGGCCTAAATCACCAATAGAAATTCAAAAAACAGGACCAAAAACCCAGGAACGAAACTAAACTGCAAACGTAAAAATATGGAAGGCAATTATCAAAAGTTATTAATATATGCATCATCATAGGAGTTGGATTGAGTGAAAAGGACAGCGGAATTTGTGTTAGGGCTGGTGGGCGGCATCATCGGCATTTTATTATCATTTTTAGGTTTTTTTATTGCTTTTGTGGCAGCTGCCTCAGACGACCAGCAGGCGGCAGGCATTATCTTTATAGTCACGCTATTATTTTTCATGATCCAGGCTGGGGCATTGATTGTCGGCTGTCTGGTAAACAGAATGAATCACAAGCTATTTGGAGGGCTGATGATCGCATTTGGCGTTTTGAGCTTTCCGATTTCGATTTTTCTGATGTTCGTGCCAAGTGTTTTATATATTATCTCGGGGGCTTTAGGCATCAGGGTCCCGCAGCAAAGGCAGGACCATTCTTTAACACTTGAAAAAGAAATATGATCAGGGAGGCTGAAAGATGCTAAAAAAATATATGCTGATGATGCTTGCCGTCTTCTTTATACTGGCCGGCTGCTCTGGGGAAAAGAAAGTGGACAAGGCGGAACCAGCCCAGTCCGATGCTGATTCGGCTGAACAAAAAGAGGCCGAGAAGGATAATAAAGGAGAAGGCAGTAAAGTCACAGATGAAATCAGCACGGTTGTGATCCCTTCTACGGTGGAAGAGTTCCGGAATGCAGAGCCGGGTCTTTTGACAAAGGACTTCAGCTATGAGAAGGAAACCGCGCTTTGGCCGGACTTCAATACGCTTTCAGGGATCAGGGAGGACTTTGAGGGTCATATGCAAAAGGTCACAAAGGAAACGGATGATCCGGATATGATATTCAAGGCACTGCTTTATTATCTTGGCAACAGTGCCTATCAGCAATCCATCGGCAGGATCATGGATTACGAGCCGCAATTTGATGAACCGCTCCTGCCTGAGCCGGAGCAGGCATCAGAATCTGAAACCGGCAAAGAGCGGGAAAACGGGAAGGCGCTTCTCCTCCTTGACGCCAGCTCCAGCATGCTGCTTGATGTAGACGGAAAGCAGAAAATGGAGATTGCCAAGAGTGCCGTCAGAAGCTTTGCCAAGACCATTGGCGAAGAAAATGATGTTTCCCTTTATGTGTATGGGCATGCTGGCACACAGGAGGACAAGGACAAACAGATTTCCTGTACGACGATTGATGAAGTCTATCCTCTTCAGTCCTATAACGAAGAGTCCTTCTTCAAGGCTGTTGAAGGGGTTGAGGCGAAAGGCTGGACCCCGCTTGCCGGTGCCATTAAGGCTGCAAGGGAGGCGAGCATGGACTATGAGGGGGATATTACCCTTTATATTGTCAGCGATGGAGCGGAGACTTGCGACGGAAATCCGGTGGAGGAAGCCAGGCTGTTTGCTGAAACCAACGAAAGCCGGAAGGTGAACATCATCGGCTTTAATGTGGATAGGAAAGCAGAGGATCAGCTCAAGAAGGTGGCAGAGGCAGGCAAGGGCGAATATATCGGCGCCGACAATGCCGATCAGCTGAACAGCAGCATCTCCAATGAGTGGGTGCCTGGGCTGATAGACATCATTGGCGTTAAGTGGTCCACTCCCAAAAATACATTTGCTGTCTCATTCCAGAAGATGGACATTGATCAGATGGGCATGGGGCTTGGATACGCAATCAGGAATGAGGCCGGGCGCATCCGGGATGGCATTGCGAACCTAAAGGAAAATGAATGGATCGATGCCGCCATGGAAGAGGAGCTTCTCCAAAAGACAGAAGAACATGAAAAGGTATTGGAAGGACTCCAGGAAGAAATCATCAACAGCAAGCATCAGGAAATTGATGATGAAGTAGACAGGATCGACCATAAGATCAATGACTGGGCTGAACGGATGGAAAAATTAAGGGGAAATCGTTAATCAAACGTTTGATTAATTGTACGTGAAAGCATGCCCTGCCTAATGCGGGCATGCTTTCATTAATTTATGATGCCGCACATTACTAAGCTTGTAATCACCTTAAGCGGGAAATACATATTCATGAAAAGTATAATTCTTTAAATCCTCACTGCCCCTAAACGTCTCCGGCATGCCCGGAAATCTTTCCATTTTACATATTTTTGAAAATTACCTACAATAGATATGCTGGCCTTCTTTTTTAATATTTTACCAGGTACGTATTTTTTACAGGTTTTTAATGGAATCTGTCGAATATAAGTTATTAGTATCATAATTCAAGAGAAATTGATGTTAAGTACGCGCCTTTTGGCATGCTTAATAGACATAATACAGGAGGGATATAGATGCGCGATCAAATGAATCCCGCGGCTGAAAGGATTTTGCATAATATCGAGAAGGTTATGATCGGGAAGCGCAATGTGGCTGAGCTCAGCCTTGTGGCGCTTCTTGCAGGGGGGCATGTTCTGCTTGAGGACGTCCCGGGCGTTGGAAAAACAATGATGGTAAGGGCGCTGGCAAAATCGGTTGGTGCCAACTTCCGCCGTATCCAGTTTACTCCCGACCTGCTTCCGTCAGATGTGACAGGCGTTTCTATATATAATCCAAAAGAAATGGAGTTCCAGTTCCGTCCCGGGCCGATCATGGGGCATATCATTCTTGCTGATGAAATCAACCGGACTTCGCCTAAGACTCAGTCTGCCCTGCTTGAGGGGATGGAAGAGAGCAGTGTGACCATAGACGGGGTGACGCACAGGCTGGAAAAGCCGTTCTTTGTCATGGCAACCCAGAACCCGATTGAGTATGAAGGGACATATCCTCTCCCTGAAGCACAGCTGGACCGCTTCCTGCTGAAGATGAAAATGGGCTATCCGGAAGTCGCCGAAGAAATGGAAGTGCTGAACCGCGCGCAGAAGGTGCCGCCGATTGATGAGCTGGAGCCCGTCATTGACCTTGAAGAATTGAGGGAGCTGCAGCAGCAGATCAAAGAAGTCCATGTGAATGAAACCATTAAGAGATATATTGTCGATATTGCCAACAGAACAAGGACCCACAGCAGTGTCTATCTGGGAGCGAGCCCGCGCGGGTCAATCGCTTTAATGAAGTCGGCCCAGGCTTTTGCTTTCATGTACGGCAGGGATTATGTCCTTCCTGATGATATCCAGTATCTGGCCCCTGCTGTGCTGGCCCACCGCATCATCCTGAAGAGCGAGGCCAAATTTGAAGGCATATCGGCCGAGGAAGTTGTGGACCGCGTAATTGCACGAGTGCCGGTCCCTGTCCAAAGGCTTGTGAAGTAAGATGAAGCAGCTGATACATCTGGGCAAAAATGTCTGGAAGCTGATTGTATTATTTCTCCTCATTCTGACCACATTTTCTTATGCGATGTTCCAGGGAGGGTTTGTGAGCTGGTTCCTTTTTTACAGCTTCCTTCCTTTTGCCCTGTACGGACTTGCTCTGTCCTTTTATTCAGTCGGCACCTTTCGGGCTGAAAGGGATCTTGTAAAGACGGATTATAATGCCGGTGAAAAGCTGAAGGTAAAAATCACATTGAAGCGGGACAACTCTTTCCCGCTATTTTTTCTCATTGCCGAGGACTGCCTGAATGAGGCGCTGTCTTTTTCCTCAAAAGGGAATAAGGCAAAATCCTTTGTTTTTCCCTGGTTCAAGCGGGAGGTATCTTTTGAGTATGAAGTGGATGGACTGCCGCGCGGCGAGCATATCTTCGAGAATATACGCCTGAAAACGGGTGACCCGATCGGCTTGATTGAAAAAGAGAAGCTTGTAGAGCTGGAGGGCCGGATCATGGTTTATCCTGCTTATGAAGAGCTCATCTATAAGCCGGCCGACAATCATTATGACCAGGGAATGACTGCATCGAAGGAGCGGGTCCAGAGGGATACTTCCATGGCAGTCGGGATTCGGGAATATCAGCCCGGAGACCGTTTTTCCTGGATCAACTGGAAAGCGACCGCCAGGCGGAATGACATCATGACAAAGGAATTTGAGCAGCGGAAATCACATGACGTGTATATTATGATGGATTGCGCCCCTGACGAAAGGTTTGAGGGGATTGTATCATTTACAGCCTCAGTCATCAGGGGTATCATCCGCAAGGGTGCCCAGACCGGTCTGATCACGATGGGTGCAGAAAGGGCGGCATTTCCTGTCAGAGGCGGGGAAGGACAGCAGCAGCAGCTCTTTTACCACCTCGCGAAAGTGAAGGATGACTGTCCGGTTTCCTTTGACCGGGTGCTGGAAACGGAGAATTTTCTCGCCCAGCAGAATGTCTCGCTCATGCTGATCACGGCCCAGCTGACGAAGCGGCTGGTGGAAAAGGCCAGTTACTATGCTTCCAATAAGAATGCCGTCACCATTTTTCTGCTGAAAAATGAGCGAGAGGCCGCAGCCAAGGAGGAAATCGCACTGAGGGCTTCTGCCAATGCGCGCGGGGTTAAGGTTGTGCTTGTCCACGAAGGCCAATTTTCGGAGGCTTTTTCGGAGGTGAATAGAGGATGAGGGCAGATGAGAACAGACGCACCATGACTTCTGTCATTTTATATATGTTCGGATTCCTGCTTCTGTGGGAGTGGATGCGCCCGCTTGAGCAGCTGACAGATACATCTAACATCCTTGTGTTTATTTTGTTCATTATTCTCGGCCTTGTGATGTATTATTTTCATGTAAATATGGTGGTCAGCGGCTTTGTCAAATGCCTGTATATCCTGTATTCCCTGCATTATCTTTATTATGAGGGAGCCTTTTTTTCACCGGAATGGGTGCTGCCGTTTTTCATGGAGATTAAAGAAAATCTGGGATTTGTGTCGGCAGCTGAATGGCCGCAGCTCACGGATTTGTTCAGAAGCCTTCTGTTCTTTGTACTGATTTGGCTGATGACCTATCTGCTTCAATATTGGCTGATCAATAGAAGGCAGATCTTTATCTTCTTTTTTATGACACTGACCTATATCACTGTGCTTGATACCTTTACTCCCTACCAGGCAGACGGCGCCATTGTCCGTACTGTAATCGCCGGATTCGGTGTGATGGGGATCCTGACATTCCACAGGCTTATGGAGCGGGAGACGATCTTGAAAAAGAGGACTTTCTCGAGAAAATGGATGGCCCCGCTTGCGGTGATGATTGCCCTGAGTGTGGCGGTCGGCCTTGCCGCTCCCAAGGCAGCGCCTATTTGGCCCGATCCTGTTCCGTATATAAAGTCATATGGCCAAAACAGCGGGGACGGACCAGGCGGTTCTGTTGCAAGGGTAGGCTATGGAGTCGATGATTCCAGGCTTGGCGGACCCTTCATTGGAGACAACCAGGTTGTTTTCCGGACTGAAGTGAAGTCGCGCCATTACTGGAAGGTTGAAACAAAGGATGTGTATACAGGCAAGGGATGGCTTGCTTCTGAAGAAGGGGAAGAGCGCATTCCGTTCACTGAGGAAGATGAAGTGCCGATTTCCTCTTTTTCTGGAGAGGGGATGACAACCAATCCGGAGACAAGTTCAGTATATCTGTATCAATCATCTCCGCATATTGTATACCCGCTTGGTGTTGAGAGCATACAGCCCAAAGGGGATGTGAGCTTTGAGCTTGATCCGGCTATTGAAAAAGTCTATGCTGTCCAGCCGATGCCCCTGAAGGAATACAGTGTGAGCTATGAGGTGCCGAAATACAGTGTTTCTGCACTCCAGGAGTCCGGGGATACCCAGACCCTGGACGGCGGTTTCCTTGAGAGGTATACCCAGCTGCCTAATAATCTTCCTGAAAGGGTGAAAGAGCTGGCAGTGGAGATAACAGCCAAAGAATCGAACTGGTTCAATAAGGCAAGAGAGATAGAGCGCTACTTCAGGATGTCAGGCTTTTCCTATGACCAGACGGAGGTAGCCGTTCCTGGTGCCCGCGACGACTATGTGGATCAATTCCTGTTTGATACAAAAAGGGGCTATTGCGATAACTTCTCTTCCTCAATGGTCGTACTTGTGCGCAGCCTCGGCATCCCTGCCAGATGGGTGAAAGGCTATACAGAAGGAGAATACCAGGCAAGGGAAAGCGCAACAAGCAGGGTTTTTGAAGTCACGAACAATAATGCCCATTCCTGGGTGGAGGTTTACTTCCCTGAGATTGGCTGGGTTCCTTTTGAGCCGACACAGGGCTTTTCAAATAATGTACAGTATTCCTATGACACTCAGTCATCAGACACAGCTGAAACGGATACGGCAGAAACTGAGGCCCAGCCGGAAGAAGAGCCGGCTGCTCCCGAATCTCCGGAGGAAAATAGCGATACGGCATCATCCTTTACGCTGGCTGACCTGGGTGTAAAGATAAAAGGATTCTTCGCTGGCTCCTGGAAGACGCTGTCTCTGATCCTGCTGCTTCTTGCTGCGGGCGCAGCGGCGGCTTACCTGAAAAGGTCCAGATGGCTCCCGGCCTATTTCATCTGGAAGTTCAGGCGGATGAAAAAGAAGGATGGCCGCTTTGTTTCAGCTTATCTGACTCTGCTCAAACAGTTTGAACGCTACGGCTTGAAGAGGAAACAGGACCAGACGCTGAGGGAGTATGCTGCTTATATCGATCGTTTCTTCTCTACACAGGAAATGAGCAGGATCACTGCCCAGTACGAGAGGGTCCTGTACAGAGGCAGCCTTGAAGAAGGACGCTGGGAAGAGATGCGGGAATTGTGGGAAAATTTAATTAAAAAGACAATAGCTTGACCAAAAAAATGACCTGTTGATACAATGTTCACGAGAATCATAATTTAATATGCACCTTCATATATCCTCGATAATACGGTTCGAAAGTCTCTACCAGGTCACCTTAAATGACTTGACTATGAAGGCAGGTCATTCTATATAGTGTTTTATGGCATTTATGCTTAAAAACCGGAATTCTGCCTTCAGCGTATTTGCGGAGGAGAGTTCCGGTTTTTTTTTTGACTTGGCGATTGCTGGACAGGCATACGGCAAGCCAGCTGGACAACGATAACCGGATATATGGAGCTGGAGATAAGGAATGCTGTCTCGGACTGCGGTTAAAGCAAGGGACGGGAGAGCAGGATAAGAAAAAATAACATAACCGAGGTGGACAGATTTGACGGGGAAAACAGAACTGCAAAACCAGGAAATGATTGTCGTGCTTGACTTTGGCAGTCAGTATAATCAGCTGATAACTAGAAGGATCCGCGAATTTGGGGTATACAGCGAGCTGCATCCCCACACAATCACAGCAGAAGAAATCAAGGAAATGAACCCGAGCGGCATCATTTTCTCTGGCGGTCCAAACAGTGTATACGGCGAAAATGCCTTCGGCTGCGATGAAAGGATCTTTGAGCTTGGCTTGCCTATTTTCGGCATCTGCTACGGAATGCAGCTGATGACCAAGCACTTCGGAGGCAAAGTAGAGCGCGCGAAGCACAGAGAGTATGGCAAGGCTGTTCTGACACTGGAACATGAGTCAAAGCTTTTTGCGGGACTTCCGAATGAACAGACAGTCTGGATGAGCCACGGGGACCTTGTTACAGAAGCACCTGAAGGTTTTTCTGTTGATGGAATCAATCCTTCCTGCCCAATCGCTGCGATGAGCAATGAAGAGCGCGGGCTTTATGCGGTTCAATTCCACCCGGAAGTCCGCCATTCTGTATATGGAAATGATATACTGAAGAACTTTGTCTTTGGTGTCTGCGGCTGCAAAGGCGAATGGTCAATGGAGAACTTCATTGAAATCGAGACAGAAAAAATCCGCCAGGCTGTCGGTGACAAGAAGGTTTTATGCGCACTAAGCGGCGGGGTAGATTCTTCAGTTGTCGCTGTCCTCATTCATAAAGCGATCGGCGATCAGCTGACATGTATTTTCGTCGACCATGGACTGCTCCGGAAAGGGGAAGCCGAAAGTGTTATGAAGACCTTCTCTGAAGGCTTCAACATGAACGTCATTAAAGTAGATGCAAAAGACCGCTTCCTCAACAAGCTGAAAGGTGTCAGCGACCCGGAACAGAAACGGAAAATCATCGGGAACGAATTCATTTATGTGTTTGATGATGAAGCGGCCAAGCTGGAAGGAATTGAGTTCCTTGCCCAGGGCACTTTGTATACCGATATTATTGAAAGCGGCACTGCTACTGCGCAGACGATCAAGTCCCATCATAATGTCGGGGGATTGCCGGAAGATATGCAGTTTAAACTGATCGAGCCTTTGAATACTTTATTCAAGGATGAAGTCAGGGCATTGGGCACTGAGCTGGGCATTTCGGATGAAGTGGTATGGAGGCAGCCATTCCCTGGGCCTGGCCTCGGAATCCGTGTACTCGGAGAAATTTCAGACGAAAAGCTTGAAATTGTTCGGGAATCAGACGCCATCTTACGGGACGAAATCAAGAAGGCCGGGCTTGACCGCGATATCTGGCAGTACTTTACTGTTCTTCCTGATATCCGCAGCGTAGGAGTGATGGGTGATGCCCGTACCTATGATTATACAATCGGTATCCGCGCGGTAACCTCTATTGACGGAATGACTTCAGACTGGGCAAGGGTGCCGTGGGATGTGCTGGAGATCATATCCACCAGAATCGTCAATGAAGTGGATCATATTAACCGTGTTGTGTATGATATAACAAGTAAGCCGCCTGCAACAATTGAGTGGGAGTAAAAATACGAACGATAGAAAAACGAACATGAAAAATGTTCGTTTTTTTATTGACTGAAAATAGAGCTCCTGCTAAAATGAAGA
Source organism: Bacillus infantis (assembly GCF_020171945.1). Lineage (GTDB taxonomy): Bacteria > Bacillota > Bacilli > Bacillales > Cytobacillaceae > Bacillus_AB > Bacillus_AB infantis_A. Next base: position 44,809 of record NZ_JAIVAP010000030.1, read on the forward strand.
AGAACTGAATATGTCGTATTACGTCGTATAATATCAGGGATATGGCCTGAAAGTTTCTACCGAGCTGCCGTAAATAGCTTGACTACGAGGTAAATGTTTATAGGGATCATTTTACAGAACTTATTATAAATTCCCCCTATAGGCAGGAACCTGTTGTCACGCTCCCGGAAACCGGCGGGCGTTTTTATTTGGTTTTTTACACTAGGGGGGAAAAGAATGAAAAAGTATTTCCAATTTGAAGAGCTTGGCACGAATTACCGCCGCGAAATCATCGGCGGATTAACTACCTTTTTATCAATGGCCTATATCCTGGCCATCAACCCGCTCACATTATCATTGCAGTCGGTTCCGGATCTTCCTGACAGCATGAGGATGGATCAGGGTGCAGTCTTCGTGGCGACAGCCCTTGCTGCTGCCATCGGGTCAATTTTAATGGGGCTGATTGCTAAATATCCGATCGGCCTTGCGCCGGGGATGGGCTTGAATGCCTTTTTCGCCTATACAGTCATATTGACGATGGGGATTTCCTGGCAGCATGCACTCGGCGGAGTGCTCATATCCGGTCTGATTTTCATACTTCTCACGCTTTCGGGCATCAGGGAAAAAATAATCAATGCCATTCCTGCTGAACTGAAGTTTGCAGTAGGAGCGGGAATCGGGCTGTTCATCGCCTTTATCGGGTTCCAGAACGCCGGGATCATTGTCAATGATGATGCTGTCCTGCTCGGGCTTGGCGATCTTTCAGACGGAAATGTCCTTTTGGCCATCTTCGGTATTGTTATTACGGTCATTCTAATGACAAAAAACGTCAAGGGCGGTATCTTCATCGGGATGGCAGTGACTGCTCTAGCCGGTATGATTTTCGGACTGATCAATGCTCCTGAAAAAATTGTAGGGGCTGTACCAAGCCTTGAGCCTACATTCGGAGCTGCCTTTACAGCATTTGGCGACAGTTCATTCTTTTCGACCGAAATGCTGGTCGTTGTTCTTACGTTCCTGTTCGTTGACTTCTTTGATACAGCAGGAACACTCGTCGCGGTTGCTAACCAGGCAGGTCTCATGAAGGGTAATATACTTCCGCGCGCAGGCAAAGGACTGCTGGCTGACTCTTGTGCCACTGTAGCGGGAGCCATACTTGGAACTTCAACAACAACATCTTATATTGAATCTTCCGCTGGGGTGGCTGCCGGGGCAAGGACAGGATTCGCGGCCATTGTGACGGCTGTATTCTTCCTGCTTTCACTGTTCTTCTTCCCGCTGCTCGATGTAATCACAGCGCCAGTTACAGCTCCGGCCCTGATCATTGTGGGCGTCCTGATGGTATCATCGCTTGGGCAGATTGACTGGAAGAGATTCGAAATCGCCGTTCCAGCCTTCCTGACGATCATAGCCATGCCGCTAACGTACAGCATTGCAACCGGAATCGCAATCGGCTTTATCTTTTACCCAATCACCATGATTGTAAAAGGCAAAGCTAAAGAGATCCACCCGATCATGTACTTTCTGTTTGCAGTGTTTGTCCTTTACTTTGTCTTCTTGAAATAATCATTTGGGGAGCCTCCTTTTAGGGGGGCTCTTTTTGTTTTTGTGTATAGGGAAAGTGAAGATACATTTTTTGTAATGGAGGGCTTCTGGGTCCGGGCAAGCGCCCTCCGCTTTTTTTATTGTCCAGCTCCGGCTCCTAGGTGCTCGAGTCATAAGCCAATCAGGCCAGAAGGTTAAAGAACAACCTTCCGTCCTGCTCGTCTTATGCTTGTCGCACCTGAACAGTCGCCTCCGCTTTTCTTATTGTCCAGCTCCGGGCGCTAGCCCCTCGAGTCATAAGCCAAACAGATCAAAAGGTTAAAGAACAACCTTTCGCTCTGTTCGTCTTATGCTTGTCGGGGCTGAGCAAGCGCCCTCCGCTTTTCTTTTTATTGACTTCCGATTTTGTCTTTTATAACATGAAACTACTTGATGGAGACTGAAAAGAGGAAGAGGATATGAAAACGCTTGAAGTGAAAAAGGCACTAAACAATAACGTACTGATCGGCCATCACCGGGAACACGGCGAGGTTGTCCTCATAGGAAAGGGAATTGGCTTCAGCCATAAGAAAGGTGATTTTATTGATGAAGCTTCCGTCGAAAAGCTTTTTATCCTGAAGAATGAAAAAGAGCAGGAAAACTATATTAAGCTTCTCCCGCATGTGGACAATGAGCTGCTGGATGTTATCATTTCCTCTCTTGAACTGATCAAGCAGCGGACTAACTCAGAATTGAATGAGCATATCCATGTGGCACTGACCGACCACCTGATGTTCGCTGTCAGCAGGCTGTCCATTGGCATGGAAATGCGAAATCCCTTCCTGATTGAAACGAAAGCGCTGTATCCTTTTGAGTATGATGTCGCCAAGGATGTTGTCCAGCTGATTGGAGAAAGGGCGGGGGTGCACCTGCCTGAAGGGGAAGTTGGATTCATCGCCCTCCATATCCACAGTGCCGTCATGAACCGGAATCTTTCAGAGGTCAACCAGCACTCGCAGCTTGTGACCCATCTGGTTAATATGATTGAAGAGCAGCTTGATATAAAAATCGATAAAGAAAGCATTGATTATATGAGGCTTGTCCGGCATCTAAGGTTTACAATCGAGAGGGTCCATACCGGCGAGCAGGTGGAAGAGCCAGAAAAAATTGCAGACCTCTTGAAGTCAGAGTATCCTGTGTGTTACAATCTTTCCTGGAAGCTCATTAAAGTGATGCAGCAAGCATTGAGAAAAAAGGTTTTTGATGCAGAAGCGGTGTATTTGACGATGCACCTGCAGAGGCTTCAAAAGAAAATCAAATAGATATCATAATTACGTGTTACTGATACGATCAGGCATGAGTGATTAGATAATTGAAAACAAGTTTTATGGGTAATATACACCTGTACAGCTTCTTTCAGTTATTTTTTCCTCATGCCTTTTTTGCTTTCTGCTTAATTGTGCTCAGTATTGGAAACGCTTTATGAGCTTATAAAAAAAGGAGGAATTCACATGTTTAAAAAAGCTTTTGGTGTCTTGCAAAAAGTCGGCAAGGCATTGATGCTTCCGGTAGCGCTTCTTCCGGCTGCAGGTATCCTGCTTGCCTTCGGTAATGCCCTGCAAAACCCTGCGCTGCTGGATTTAGCACCATTCCTGGAAAATGGCGGAGTGGAAATGGTCGCTTCCGTCATGGAAAACGCCGGTAATATTGTCTTCAGCAACCTTGCCCTCTTATTTGCGGTCGGCGTTGCGGTCGGCCTTGCAGGCGGGGAAGGTGTAGCCGCCCTTGCTGCCATCATCGGTTACCTGATTATGAATGTAACGATGGGTACCGTTTTGGGGATAGAAGCAAAAGACCTTGAAGGAAGTATGGAATATGCCAATGTCCTTGGCATACCGACTCTCCAGACTGGTGTATTCGGCGGTATTATTGTAGGTATTCTCGCAGCATCCATGTACAATAAGTTCTTTGAAATTGAGCTTCCGTCTTACTTAGGATTCTTTGCAGGAAAGCGCTTTGTACCTATTGCGACTGCTGCAAGTGCAGTAGTTCTTGGGCTTTTGATGATTATCATCTGGCCTCCAATCCAATCTGCACTTAACGCTTTTTCTCAAAACATGGTTCACGCCAACCTGACATTGTCTGCGTTTGTGTTTGGTGTTATTGAACGCTCTCTTATTCCTTTTGGACTGCACCATATCTTCTATTCGCCTTTCTGGTATGAGTTTGGGCAATATACAACAAATGCAGGTGAATTGGTGCGTGGTGACCAAAGGATCTTCATGGCTGAAATCAAGGACCGTGTTCAAGATCTATCGGCTGGTACTTTCATGACTGGTAAATTCCCGTTCATGATGTTCGGTCTTCCGGCAGCTGCTTTGGCGATCTACCATGAAGCCCGTCCGGAAAGAAAAGCAATTGTCGGAGGCCTGATGGCTTCTGCAGCTTTGACTTCGTTCCTGACCGGTATTACTGAGCCGCTGGAATTCTCATTCCTATTCGTTGCTCCTGTACTTTTCGGTATCCATGCTATTTTTGCCGGATTGTCCTTTATGACAATGCACCTATTAGACGTAAAAATTGGCATGACCTTCTCCGGCGGTTTGATCGATTATATCCTGTTCGGTCTGATCAATCCTCAGACAAACGCATGGATTGTCATCCCGGTAGGTATTGTCTTTGCAGTTATCTACTACTTCGGCTTCCGTTTTGCGATCCGCAAGTTCAACCTTAAGACTCCTGGACGCGAAGATGTTGAAGAAGAAGAGGAAGAGGCTGGAGGAGCAAGCAAAGGCGGAGATCTTCCATACGAAATACTTGAAGCCATGGGCGGACAGGAAAATATTTCGCACCTTGATGCATGTATCACGCGACTGCGCGTATCTGTAAATGATATTAAAGATGTAGATAAAAACCGTCTGAAGAAACTCGGTGCCTCTGGTGTACTTGAAGTTGGAAACAATATTCAGGCAATCTTCGGTCCGAGATCTGAAACGATCAAAGGCCAAATGAAGGATATTATGAGCGGCAAAAAACCGCGTCCGGTAGAAAAGGCCCCTGAAAAAGGTGTTGAGCAGCAAATTGAGGAAGTAAATCCAGAAGCGCTGCAGACGGAGCACAAAGGAGAAGATATCTTTATTTCTCCTATTAAAGGAGAAATCAAGCCGATTACAGATGTTCCGGATGCTGTATTCTCTGGTAAAATGATGGGCGATGGCTTCGCGATCGTTCCAAGTGAAGGGACAATCGTTTCTCCGGTTGACGGAAAGATAGTCAATCTGTTCCCAACGAAGCACGCTCTGGGCCTTCTTTCAGACTCAGGCCGCGAAATACTGATCCATGTCGGCATCGATACAGTCAACCTGAAAGGCCAGGGCTTTGAAACACTTGTTAAAGAAAATGACAGAGTGGAAAAAGGACAGCCTCTCTTGAAGGTCGACCTGGATTTTGTAAAAGAAAATGCGCCATCCATTATGACGCCGATTGTATTTACTAATCTGGCTGAAGGCGAAACGGTTGTTATTAACAAAACCGGCAGCGTAGATATAAAAGAAGAAGATATTATTACGATTAAGAAATAACCTTCAATAATATATATAAGGCCGGCCGCAGACAGCGGCCGGCCTTTAAAAATGGAATAAATTTCATGTATAAAAACATCTATTGTGATGTTGACGTGTATACAGGATCGGTGTTACTATAGGTGAGCAGTCGTTTTCGCCAGAAGCTTTCAACTTAAGTTTTGAAAAAAGTTGTTGACGAAGACTGCAAGAAATGTTATTCTAATATAGTTGCTTTAAGAGAGCGACTGAGATTGTTCTTTGAAAACTGAACGAACAAAAACGTCAACGTTAATCTTGATTTTTTATCAGAGCTAAATCTTACTCTTATATGGAGAGTTTGATCCTGGCTCAGGACGAACGCTGGCGGCGTGCCTAATACATGCAAGTCGAGCGGACGGATGGGAGCTTGCTCCCTG
>NZ_JAIVAP010000031.1 GCF_020171945.1 Bacillus infantis
ACCCCTTGGCTCAGTCTCAATAAAGAGCCAAGGGGTCTGACCCCCCCGGCTCAAATATCTAAATATTCCAAACTATTATCTAAAAGTTTTTAATTGTTTTAAATTTTTTCTTCTATAGAATAGACCTATGAATCAGGAGGAGGGTGATTATTTTCTTCTTTATGAAGTGATTTCATGGACAGTAGGACTGCCTCTCTACATAGCTTTTTAGGCTATAGCTTTTGAACTCTTCCGTGGGTACTCTTGATCAGCGTCATTGAAACTCAAAAAATCTGTCCCATTTACTAGTCCTGGTGCACGATTATGAGATTTAAAAGGAGTGGATATTTTTGAAAACGCTTTCCAAAGTGCGCAGTGTTTCTTTGGCTGCTTTGCTGATGGTTTCGGCTTCAGCTCCGATGGCATCAGCAGCTGAAAACAAGGAAATTACAGATGTTTCAAGCCTCAATTGGCAAAGTGTCACATTTGGCCAGTCAACCGATCTTAATTTTTCAGCCAATGTGCTGCCTGAGAAAGTTGGCACCAACTATGCTGAGCCAGAAAAACCAGGCACGATTGATGGAAAAATCACGTTGGAAAGCCGCGGAGGCAAGCTCGCCCCTGGGCACGATGGATTGACCTTTTACTATGCCAAGCTTAATCCTCATACTGATAATTTCGTCCTGGAGGCAGATATGACGATCGACCAGCTTGGGCCTGAAACTGGCGCGAATCCGAGCGGCCAGGAAGGTGCCGGGATTATGGTGCGCGACGCCATTGGCGGTGCCCGGCAGGATCCAATGATTCCGGGCTATGAAGAAGTTCCGGCAGCTTCCAATATATTTGGCGTCGGCATGATGCGCCACGGTGTTTCTCCCATCTACCGCACAGGGGTTCAGTATCCATGGGGCAATCTTGGAAGCCAGCTAAAGGCTTCAGGGTTTACAGCAGATTCAAAATACGCTCTTCCGATCGGGACACCGGTAAAAGTAAAGCTTGAAAGAACAGATACAGAATTCATCATGTCCACCACTTTTACACATACAGGCGAAGAGAAAACGTTCGAACAAAGAGTCAAAGGCGCTGATTTAGTTCAGGTAATTGACCCTGACAATATGTATGTTGGGTTTTATGCATCAAGAAATGCCAAAATGACGATTGAAAATGCAAAGCTTACGGTGAGCGAAGCCCATACAGTCCCGTCAGAGCCAGTACAGCCTGCACCTGCAGATCCTTCAATGAATATCGTTTCAGCAGAACAGGCCGGCTCTGAAAACTATGATCTGAAGGTGCTCGCCAATTACAACGGAACGGTTACCGTGAAGAAAGATGGCGAGGAAGTCGTCGGCAGTGCTGCCGTTCAAGCAAATGAAGCTTACTCGTTCAGTACAAAGCTGCTGCAGGATACTGCCAAATTCAACGTAACCTACACACCAGCAGAAGGTCCTTCCGCTTATCCGATTTCAAAAGAAATCACGGTAACAAAGAAGATTTACAATAGCGGCAAAGGCTTGTTTGTCTCCCCTGATGGAAGCAGTTCAGCAAAAGGAACGATCGAGGATCCAGTCGATCTGGAAACAGCGATTAAGTATGTTCTCCCTGGCGAGGCCATTTTTATGCGCGAAGGCGTCTATACCCCTGCTAATGTGGTCAAGATTGAGAAAGCCTATAGCGGGACAAAGGATCAGATGAAAACATTGGCCGCTTATAATGGTGAAAATGTGGTCATTGACGGCCAAGGAAAACTGAGCAATGTTCTTCAACTGAATGCAGATTACTGGAGAATTTTTGGCATTCAGATTACTAAATCGGCATCTACTGGCATGCGGCTCAGCGGCGATCATAATATCATTGAGCAAATGCTTTTCAACTATAACGGCGACACCGGGTTCCATATCAGCGGCAGCGGCTCAAACCCTGACTTATGGCCAAAACATAATTTAATTTTAAACAGTGAATCGCATGATAACCGCGATGCGTCTGATATCAATGCAGACGGATTTGCTGCGAAACTCGGTGTTGGTGTCGGCAATGTGTTCAGAGGCAATATTGCCCATCACAATATTGATGACGGCTGGGATTTGTACAACCGGACCAATGAGGGCGCCAATATGCCAGTCACAATCGAAGGAAATATATCCTACTCCAATGGCAAGCTCAGCAATGGCTACAACACGGAAGGCACCTCCGGAAGCGGCTTTAAAGTCGGCGGCGAAGGCCTGCCCGTTGCCCATATCCTCCGGAACAACATCGCATTCGACAATAATATGGACGGGTTCACAGACAACTTCAATCCTGGAAAAATGATCGTCGAAAATAACACATCCTTTGATAACAAGCGCTTCAACTATATCTTTAGAATCAATCCGTACTTCACATCGGAAGAGCAAGGTACTTTTAAAAACAACCTCTCCTTCCGCACAAAATCCGGTGCGCTGGAAGACTTTGTGTCAGGTAACAAGGACCACACGAACTTCTTCTATGACGGAACCCAAACCGTCAATAGCAAAGGAACCGCCGTTACAGCAGAAGACTTTGTCAGTGTAGAAGTTCCTGAAAAATTTGCAAGAGACGAAGACGGAAACATCCTTTATGGCAACTTCCTGCGCCCTGCACCTAATAGCTTGCTTAACACTGCAGGGACAGACAACGGAACAGTCGGAGCCTTGGCTGCGAATCCGGTATCGATTACTGTTGAAGGCCCTGGGTCGTTAAGAGAAGGCGAATCTTCACAACTTATCGTGAAAGGAACGTACTTTGACGGGAATAAAAAGGTGATAACATCTGGGTTAGTGTTTAGAAGCGAAGATGAGTCTATTATTTCTGTCGAGAACGGCACTATTCATGCTGGCAAGAAAGGAAAAGCAAGAGTGTTTGTTTCATATAATGGGCTGGAAGCTAGTTTGCAGGTGCATGTGAAGCAGATGCCTCCTGGTCAGGCTAAGAAATGAGCCAGGGGGTCAGGCCCCTTGGCTCAGACTGGAAAAAAGAGCCAGGGGGTCAGGCCCCTTGGCTCTCCCCTTGCCTCTTATGGTGTCGCCCTAAACGCATTGACTGTCTTATCGAGGACCACCTGCCCTTCTCTTCCTGAGTCAAGGACGGTATTTTGAAACGACTCTTTTTCTACCAGTACGGTTGTTACGGCAAGGGGTTCTGATGCTTCGGTTGTCAGCAAAGCTTCTACTTGTGCAGAGAAACAGGAATCACTTGATTTGGCGTCTACCCCTGTGGCAACTACATGATTATTGGAGATATAATTTCCACTGCCCGATACAATTCGTATGATGACTGGTGTCGCACCTGCCGGCTTGATGTGCTGGTTATTAATGACTTCAGAAAAGTGATTGGCCATGACAGAATTATGATTGCCATTGATACAGAGGAGGCCATACAGATCATCCAATCCATTGTCCTTTCCTACAAAAGGGGTCCAGGGTTCATGGTCGCGTAAAAAGTGATTGGAAGAAACCAGGTTTTCCGAGCAACTTTCCTTGAATACCACCATTCCCGGATAAAAGGAATGAAGTCTATTATTTGTGATGCTTGAACGTGTAACACCATCCAAGTAGATACTGCTCGCACCTCGCGGAAAAACATTATTCGCTGTTACCAAAAGCCCGCCAAAATTTTGGGCGTAAATGGAATACCCTTTAAAACCGGCTCCGATCAGGTTGTCGGTTATTTTTGAAGCCTGGCCCCAGCCTCGCAGTTCTATGCAGCTGCCGCATTCAGCTATGAAATTATCATGTATGGTCAGAGCATCTGCATGATAAATAGTAAGTCCATGCTCTAAATACACCAATCCCATGCCTGTAATCCGAAAAGAGTCACAAGCACTCGCAACATAAATTCCCGTCTTTCCGTTAGTATAAGTGTTTTCCGGATTAGCTTCTCCAGAACCATCATCAATAAAATGCAAACCATCAATACAAAATTCAGCAAACTCCACCGAACTTATACGGGGATTACCACTTCGTTCAACATAAAACGCAGCTCCTTTATATTCCTCATCATTCGCATCCACAGGAATATCTACAAGTATCCGGCTGCCCCCGGGCCACAATTCATGCAGATCCGCCCACTCATTCTTAGGAGTATTAAAGCGAATACTCGAAGAAGTAAACCCGTGACCCGAACCCATAATTTTAAGAAAACTGATGTCTATAACCACCTGGCTGGCAAGGCGGTAATCCCCCGGCGGAATATAAATAACCGCACCCGGCTTTCCGCCCTTATTCACATCATTGTCCGTTTGCCGGCTTTTGACATCTGCAATAATACTATTGATTACCCCGCCAATATCCTCATACGGATCACCGGCAGGCCACTCTGTTACATCGTAGTAATTTTTGCTGGCCATATATCCATTCTCCTATCTATTTAGTGTGTTGTTTGTAAATTTTTGAAAGCTTAGCAGGTGACAATAGTATAGAGCTTGTTCGGCTGCTGCACATTCGCCTTGATTCCTCCGTTATCTGATAGCAACTTTTGTTTTCGCTTTCATTTATTAGCGTCAAAGCTATACAGTCTCTATTCTAAAGTCCAAACAAAGTATTTAAAATTCTAAGTTTTTTTGAAAAGGTTATATATATTTAGAAAATCATGAGCCACCGGGACAGATCCGGTGGCCCAGTCTTCCCATGAACCGAAAAAGAGCCAAGGGGTCTGTCCCCCTGGCTCACTTCCGATACTTATCCTCAATAACCATGTATCTTTCGTGGTTAATCTTATCCCACTCAGTTTTCTTGTAATTTAGCCCTTTTAATCTACTATTAAGGGAATCAGGATCATATTCCCGAAAATACGCCGATTCGGCCCAAACTTTCATGTCCTCATGTTCAGGATGCTTCTCATCCTGATAAGCTTCTAGAAATTCATAGAATCCATGCATCCCGCCCACATCTTCAGGTGGTGCTGTTTCTGCTCCATCAAGCAGGGTTGGAAAACCAAAGTAGTAGTCATCGACAGTCTGCTCAAGCTTCACGTTGAAACGCCAGCCGTCCCCAAAATCATAGGAATATTTAATTTCCTTATATTTTTCCAGATAATCATCGATTTTTAAACCGCTAGGCTTGCGCACTTCAACCTTCAATCTTTCCTGACGATTCTTCTCAAAATCCAACATTTCCGCAGGCATTGATCTCAGCCGCTCTTCATATATGCCCTTGTTTTTCTTAAAATGCTGATGCTCAAGATAAGCTTCTTCATTATCTGTAACAATCCTCTGGTCCTCAATCAGGTCAAACTCAAAAAGATGATAACCGTCATAAGGATAACCACTACGAAAATTGGTCACATTCTGGATGACATCATGAAGCCTCTTATACGTCGCTCCGGCTGGCATGATGACTTTTCTCCATATTAATGGGTTTGACCCTTCTAATTCTATTCTTATAATATATGATTTCAAGTTAAATTCGCCTCCATACTATTGCGTGGTGAGCCAGGGGGACAGGTCCCCTGGCCCATTCTGAAATTATGATTAGCCAAGACATGCAGTGTTTTCTCTATTATACCCAATAAAGCGGAGCCACAGGGACAGGTTCCGTGGCTCAGTCTTAAAAAGAGCCAAGGGGTCTGTCCCCTCGGCCCAAAAATAAAAAGTCCCCCAACCTGCAGGGACTTCTTAATATACAAGAAACGGCTTCATTTCGTCTTCTGTTAAATCTTTTGGCTCTACTCCATGTTCTTTACAGTATTTATCTAACGCTCTTATTTTCACTTTTGGGGATTCAGTGGATGCCGGGAATGCAAACACACCATCTGGGAAAGCATTATCAAACTTGTCGATATCTCTGCGCATAATATCACTCCTGGCAATAGCATGCACATCTGGCGTTCTTTTAATATGTCTCAATTTGAATTTGAGTCCTGCCACCATAATACACCTCCCGGAAAATATTTGCTTGACCAGCCTACTAGCTGCAATGTCATCAAACATAATATATTGTCCAAACGTCTGTCTGGCTCCCATACTCATATAAAAAGGATATTTGCTGCTCTTGGATGTAAGTCCTACATACCCATCATACCCTTTATCTATGCTGTACCAACATGCAAATGCTATGAGAATTCTTCCCACATTAATATTTGAGCGCTCTTCGTTTAGTACACCCTTTATAAACTTTTTGTTTTGCGGAGCAGATTCAATTATATCTACATCTACACAAAGAAAGTCTTCATCAGGATTTTCTTTTAAAGCAATAAGACCTTCTACAAAGTCGGGATTTTTGTTGGTAACTAACCCGAATACCCTAAAACCATGCGATATTGGGTGGAGCCAATTAAATTCCCAGCCATAATCAGAAAGGTACCGGTTACCCATTATTTCTTCTTTTCCCACTTCTCGAAAGTAAAAAAAATTATTCAAATGTATTCTTATGCTAACAAGGAAGCAGAAGAAAGTAATAGTGTTTTGGTCCTTGCTTTTGTAGCCCAGCCTCAAAAAGAGCCAAGGGACCCGACCCCTCGGCCCAAAACCGCCCTCAACCCAAAAAGAGGATTTCCCCCCCACCACCTCGAAACTATTACCAACAACGAAAGGAGAATCCCAATGAAACCACCTATTGCAAAACGCATCCCACACCCCCACAATCTGCATGGGGATGTGCGTGAGGACGACTATTATTGGCTGAGGGACCGCAACAATCCGGAGGTCATTACTTACCTGGAAGAAGAAAATCGTTATTACGATGAAATCATGCGCCCATTGGAGGAGCAGACCGATAAGCTTTATCAAAGCATGGTTGACCGGGTTCCTGATTCAGAGGTGAAGGTGCCGGTGCAGCATGGACCGTACTTCTATTATTCTTTTTTGGACAAAGACAAGCAGTATCCAATCTATGCCCGCAAGAAGGCAGCAAGCCGCGAGCAGCTTCCGGAAGCAAAAGAGGAAGTTATACTGGATCTGAACAAGTTAGCCGCTGAGGGTGATTATTTAAGTGTAACGCTGCAGCGTATAAGCACAGATCATAACCGCCTGGCTTATTTGGAGAATCGTGATGGCACTGACCGCTATACCATTTATGTGAAGGATTTGGAAACAGGTGAGCTGCTGCCGGATAAAGTTCCGGATGTCTTTATTCATGGCAGCATGGAGCTGAGCCAGTGCGGAGAGTATATTTTCTACATAACGGTTGATGAAAGTCAGCGTCCTTACCAGCTGTGGCGGCATCGCCTGGGAAGTGAAAACAGCAGTGATGAACTTTTATATGAAGAGAAAGATATAACATTTTCTTTATACATTTCTAAATCGCAGAGCGGGAAATATATTTTTGCACATTCCAGGTCAAAAACGACGAGCGAGGTTCGCCTGTTGGATGCTGCTTCCCCGTTGACTCCTTTGCAGCTAGTAGATGAGCGTCGGGAGGGGATAGAGTACACTGTCGAGCATTGGGAGGATAACCTGCTTATTTTGTCCAATGAGGGTGCGCTGAACTTTCAGCTGCTCCGCTGCCCGGCCGATGACCTTTCTGCACGGGAGAAGGTTGTTAAGCATAGTGAGGACCGCTATCTTCAAGCTATGTATCCGTTTCGGGATACCCTCCTTCTCTCTGGCCGTGAGAACGGGCTGACGCAAATTTGGGTATTGCGCGATGGTGAGCTGGAGCGCATTGAATGGGATGAATCCCTCTATACGGTATCTATTTTACCCGGCCAAAGCTATGAAACAGCAGAGGCACTTCTTCAGTATGAGTCCTTGATTACGCCTAAAACCACATACGGACTGAATCTGCTGACGGGCGAGAGGAATTCTTTGCAGGTTGCGCCTGTCAGCGGGGAATATGATCCGTCCCTCTTCCAGCAAGAGCAGCTGTGGGCGACTGCAGAGGATGGAGTTCAAGTCCCGCTGAGCGTCGTTTATCGGAAAGGCGCGCTGGAAAATGGGCCGGCACCATTAATTTTGTATGCCTATGGATCTTATGGAGCAAACAGCGATCCCCGTTTTGATCCGTACCGCCTGCCTCTGCTGGAAAAAGGGGTAGTCTATGTCACGGCACAAGTGCGCGGCGGTTCCGAAATGGGACGGAATTGGTATGAAGACGGAAAGATGCAGAACAAGCGGAACACGTTCACCGATTTCATTGCTGCAGGGGAATTTCTTGTTGAAAAAGGCTATACAACTTCAAGTCAGATGGCAGCCTATGGCGGCAGTGCGGGCGGCTTGCTAGTCGGCGCAGTGGCCAATATGGCCGGTGATCTGTTCCAGGTAGCCGTTCCGGCAGTTCCGTTCGTCGATGTTGTCACAACCATGCTTGATGCAACCATTCCCCTCACCACCCTGGAATGGGATGAATGGGGCAATCCTGAAAATCAAGAAGACTATTACTATATGAAATCATACAGCCCCTACGACAATGTAGAGGCCAAGAACTATCCGCATATGTATATCACAACCGGCCTGAACGACCCGCGGGTTGCATACTGGGAACCAGCAAAATGGGCTGCACGACTAAGAGCCTTGAAAACGGATAACAACACCCTTGTCCTCAAAACCAACATGGGTGCCGGCCACTTCGGTGCCTCAGGCCGTTTCAACCACTTGAAAGAAACTGCGGCTTGTTATGCGTTTATTTTGGATAAGATTAGGCCATAGGGACAGGTCCCGTGGCTCAAACTCAAAAAGAGCCATGGGGTCTGTCCCCTTGGCTCTTTTCTGATTAAAGATCAAACCAAGGAGACAGACCCCCAGGCTCAAACACAAGATGAGCCAGGGGGTCTGTCCCCCTGGCTCATTTTATTATATGCATGGACCGGTATGTTCCCGGGGTGGTGCCTGTGTTTTTCTTAAAGACCTGGTTGAAGTATTTTTGGTTTTCGTAGCCGACGAGTGTGCATATTTGAGATACTTTATAGTTGGTGGACCTTAATAGTTTTTTGGCTTCTCCCATTCTTACGCTGGTGATATATTCGATGATGGTCTGGTTTTCTGCCTTGGAAAACAAGCTGCAGAGATAGGCTGCGTTTTTGTGGAATTTCCTCCCCAAGTCGTCCAGTACAATCGGCTCGCTGTAATTGGATTTAAGATAGGTTTTCACATCCAATATCAATTTGTCGTTGTGGGATATTTTATTTTCGTCCAGATACCCTTTAATGCGGCTGATCAGCTGGGTGAACCAGGATCTGATTTTTTCAAGGGAGGACAGGGCATTCAGCTCATCGAATAGCACATGCCTTTCAGTCCCGATTGCTTTAACTTCATATTCTTGTTCTATATAGTCAATGACATGGCTGACTACTTCAAAGCAAATGTATCTGACCTTTTCAGGCGGAAGGCTGCCTTCTTTGGAGTTCTCCATAATCTTGCCCATAAGAGAGTCTATATCACTGAGCACATTGGCCTTCTGGCTTTTGAAAAAAGTTTCGATTTCCTGGAGCAGCATTGATTCAATCCAGGCATCGGTTTCTTTCAGGTTCTCATATTCTGTAATTGGGCTGTCAGTATAATTCCCTATATTCAAAGCTTTCATTGCTTCCGAGTAGGCTTTGTTGAGGTTGGATGCGCCTTCGTGCATTCTGCTGACTCCGAGGAATACAGCCGCCTGCAGCTCCTGGCTGATGAAGGCACTGATATCCTGATACAGAAGTTCATCCGGCTGTTGAGCGGCTGGCAAAAGCATGATGACAATCAGCCCATCAATGATATAAAGATAACTGTCTGCTCCACACATCTTCATCTTTTCTTTGATCGCACCCAAAACAGACTCTATCCTGCCTTTCTGGACAGGATCCCCCCAGTCAAGACTATCCACTCTGATTCCCATCACACAAAACTGCTTGATTCGAACAGAAGACGGATCCAGCCTGTTTCCCAGTATGCAGTCGAGTATATATTTTTCTTCCTGCTCATCTTGATAGTGCTTCAGCTTTACATCGATTTGCTTTTCTTCTTTGCGTTTGTCGTATTTAGAGATGGCCTTTTCGACCGATTTGAGGATTTCCTCTGCCTGGATCGGTTTTACCAAGTAATCAATGGCCTCCAGCTCTATCGCCCTTTTGGCATATTCGAATTCGGAATACCCGCTTATGACGATAAAATAGGTTTCAGGCCTGTGGCTGCGGACTTTATGGATCAGATCCAACCCATTCATCTTGGGTATCCTGATATCTGCAAGCACGATATCGGGCTCCAGACTTATGATTTTTTCAAAAGCTTCTTCTCCATCAGAGGCAGTGGCAGTAATCGTAATATGGTGTTCCTCCCAATCAATCGCGGCAGATAGACCATCGATGACCAGCTGCTCATCGTCAACGATTAACAGTTTATACATATTGTCGCACCTCATAGATTTGACCTTGTA
The DNA here is from genome assembly GCF_020171945.1 of Bacillus infantis. GTDB lineage: Bacteria > Bacillota > Bacilli > Bacillales > Cytobacillaceae > Bacillus_AB > Bacillus_AB infantis_A. The sequence goes on from NZ_JAIVAP010000031.1 coordinate 10,281, forward strand.
AACCCACTTTTAAAATAACCGTGGTTCCTTCTCCCGGTTTACTGTGGATTGATACCCCATATTCTTCCCCATAGCGCAGCTTCAGCCTTTCGTTGATATTTTTTAAGGCATAGCCTTTTGACTGGGGGATGATTTTATCATCAAACCCGATCCCCGTATCACTGATCTTGAAGATGAGGCTGTTATCCTGCCTGTAGCCCTTTATGGTGATGCTGCCTTCTCCGCCAAGATGCTCCAGTCCATGATATACAGAGTTTTCAACAATAGGCTGCAGGATCAGCTTGATAATCTTCTCTTCCAATATGTCCGGGCTGACATCGATGCTGTAGTGAATTTTATTATTAAAACGGATATTCTGAATGTCCAGGTAGCTTTTGATTTGCTCAATTTCATTATTCACAGTCGTGATCGGGCTGCCATCATTTAAGGTTAGCTTAAAGATTTTTGAAAGGCTGATGGCCATTTTGCTGATAGGCTTTGCTTTTGATTTTTCAGCGAGCCAGTAGATGCTGTTCAGCGTGTTATAGAGAAAGTGCGGATTGATATGGCTCTGGAGGGCAAGCAGCTCTGCTTCCTTTTCCTTGAATTGAGATTTGTACAGCTTTACAGTCAGATCATTATTGCGATTATAAAGCTCTACGAACCGGCCGCCGATCTTTCCGATCTCATCATTTCCATTAAAATGGATACCGGTGATGGCTTCCTGCTTCTCCATTTTCTCTGTCACCCTGCGCAGCAGTGACAGCTGTTTCGTAATTCTTTTCGAAATCACGACTGCAACCAGAAGAGAGACAATAAGAGCCAGGAGCAGCAGCGTGATGGCCGCCCACCGCACCTGATTCACTTCTCCAAGCAGGCTTTTATAAGGGATGATACTTACAATATTCCAGCTCGTATTCTGGTTCGTATGGTAATTGATCACATACCTGGTACCTTCAATCTCCCTGATTACCGTGCCTTCTTCATCAGGCGACCCAATGATATCAGAGACCTGCCCGGCGGATACAATTTGGTCATTGCGGGAATAGAGGACCTGATTACCATCCATAACCATGATATTGCCTTTTGTTTTGATATCATTGAACATATCTTCGAATATGGAAGGATCCACTTCGATCAGCAGCACCCCGATCTGCTCCTTGGTCCCAAGATTCCTGATGATCCTTCCATACAGCAAAGGCTGGCTCGTTCCTTTCACAAGCGAGGCACTGCTGCCTGTATACCATTCTCCCTTCCAGGGACTGGCTATCAGCTCGGGATAAAAGCCGGCATCCTTAATCATGCTGAACTCTTTGCCCTCAAGATTGCTTTCACCGCGGTTCAATTTCAATAACCCATGGTTCTCGTTCCCTACATAAATGGCGTTAATATGGGGCCTGTTGACAACGGTGAAGCTGTTCAGGTTTTTCCTCGCCCTTGTTTCCAGCCGGTATAGCATCGGGTCTGTTTTCCTGTGTGTAAGATAATCCTCTGTATCCGTCGATAAGAAAATGAAATTTGAAATGTCTTCTATATCATTGATGAATGTGTCGATATTCCAATCTGAAATATCGAGGGAATTTTTTATCGTGGCCGAAACTTTATTTTCGAGCGCTTTGCTTAAATAAAAAAAGGTGAACGGTCCGATCACAAGCAGAGGGATCAGCGTGGAAAAGAGCGCCAGCGCGATAATCTTCCATTTGATTGGAGAGTCATTGATCTTCAGCCATTTATCCATATGCAGTCCCCCTGCTTTTCAACAAAACTTAATCAGTCATAGAGAATCCTTCTACCAAATCGAATTCACTGTATATATTTTCAATGATAAAAGCACTGCCTTGCCGCCAGCACTGTATAATTCAAGGGTGTCACTGCCGGGATCGGGAAAAATAAGGCTTGTCATGGCCAGTTCCCCATTATTGGCGAAAACTTCGACAGATGAAGCATCAACAAAAAGCTGCAGCTTCAATCTATTGTCACCGCTTACAATTCGCCCGGCATCCCTGGATGCAAAAGAGCTGCTGAAATCAGATTCACCGGATCTGCTCCGGTCAATGAACAGCTCCTGCCGGCCGGCATCATAGCCAATTACCGTTTCTTCTTCCGCCGACTTCCTGACCTTCAGGCCAAATTCAGCATGATCCTCATATTCAAATTCAGCCACAATTTCCAGAGAAGCACCATGAATGCCTGCAAGAGGATACTCTGCTGGAACGTGGAGGCTATCCTGCAGGCTGAACAGCTCTTCCCTCAGCCCTTCAAGGCTTGCAATCGGCTTTTGGAACAGTTTATATTCACCGCAGACACGCTCAAGCACAAGCTCGCGCGGGAGTGTCATGCTGCTGCGCCAAGGCTTTGTCGGGATGTCGTTGGCATACCGCCAGTTGCTCATCCAGCCCATATATATTCTTCTATTACTTTCTACATCAGACCAGCTGACACCTGCATAATTATCTTTTCCTTCATCAAGCCAGCGCACATCTGCACCGTCCGCTTCCGAAACAAAGACCTTCCCGTCAAACTCCCCGATAAAATACTGCGTCCGTGAACCATAAGCCACATCAGGATGATCTCCCAGACTGACCAGCATGACCCACTTCTTTTCATCACCCGCTTCGAGTTCGAATAAGTCAGGACATTCCCACACACCATAATGGGCGCCCTCCCCCTCGCCAAATGCACTTTCAAAAGACCAATCCTTCAGATTAGGAGAACTATAGATATGGATGCTTTGGCCTGCTGCCAGCACCATGATCCATCTGCCGGTATCATGGTGCCAAAACACCTTCGGATCCCGGAAATCAGTGATTTCCTCATCAGCCAGGACAGGGTTTTCCTTATATTTGATCCAAGTGCGACCCTCATCAAGGCTGTAGGCAAGGCTTTGCCGCTGCCTCGGCCTGTCAGTCCCTGGATAGGTATCTGCGTGAGTGAAGACCGCCACCAGCCCTGGTTTTCCATTAAAGAAGCCTGAGGTATCATTCCAATCAACGACCGCACTCCCTGAAAAAATCATCCCATGCTCATCAGGGGCCAGGGCAATATTCTGATGCTCCCAATGGACAAGATCCCTGCTGATCGCATGCCCCCAATGCATCGGTCCCCACTTGGTGCCAAACGGATGATACTGATAAAACAAATGATATTCTCCTTTGTAGAAAACCATCCCGTTCGGATCATTCATCCATTTCTCCTTAGGTGTGAAATGAAACTGCGGGCGATATTTTTCTTTATAATGCTGCATTTTTGCTTCCATCAGCTCTTCGCTCCTTTTCTTAGCAGGTCCTCAATCTCCACGGGTCCCGGCATGCTTGGAATAGCGCCTTTTCTGGTGACAGACAAAGCGGCAGCCGCATTTGCATACAAGACCATTTCCTCCAGCCTCTCCCTATTCAATTCACCAGGCTTGAGCCCTGACAGGAGGAATTGATGAAGAAAGCTGCCCATGAAGCTATCTCCCGCCCCTGTGCTATCGGCCGCATTCACTTTGAAGCTGCCGATTTTCCCGCTATCCCTGCCGCACCGGTAATAGCTCCCTTCACTGCCCAGGGTCACCAGCAGAAGAGGGATGGCAAACTGTTCTGCCAGAAATGCTGATCCTCCCTGCAGGTCCATATCCCCGGCGAGAAGGCGGAATTCTTCTTCAGACAATTTGACGATGTCTGCATGCCTCATGCCTTCTTTCATCCACCTTACCGCTTCTTCTTCGTTTTCCCATAATTTTTCCCGATAATTCGGATCGTAGGATACGGTTGTCCCGCACTCCCTGGCATATCTCACCGCCTCAAGGGTGGCGCCGCGGGCAGGCTCATCAGTCAAAGAAAGCGAACCGAAGTGGAAGATCCGGGAGTGCTTCACCATCTCTTTATTCACTTCAGCTGCCTCAATCATCATATCGGCCCCCGGGTTGCGGTAAAAACTGAAAGACCGGTCGCCCTCTTTATCTAAATGAACAAAAGCCAATGTGGTCCGCACATCCGGAGAAAACAGCAGCCCTCCCGTATCGATATCATTCTCGTCCAGCACCTGCTTAAGATAGCGGCCGAACTGGTCATCGCCCACCTTGCCTATAAAGCCCGTTCTTCTGCCAAACCTGGCGAGGGCCGCCAATACATTAGCCGGTGCGCCGCCTGGATTCCTGATGAATTCCCCCTCGCTTCCAGAAGGAGTAAAATCAATCAGCAGCTCTCCCAAACTCGTAACATCAAACATTTCCACAAGATCACCGCCCAACTAGTTATTCTTTTACAGCGCCCAGCGTCATGCCGCTGACAATATACCGCTGAACAAAAAAGGAGAAAATCATGACCGGCAGACTGAAAGAGATCGCCGCTGCAGTCATAGGACCCAAATCAAGATTATAAGCCGTAAGAAACTCGGAAATTCCCACCGTCGCTGTTTTTGCTTTGGTGCTAGTCATCAGCAGGGAAAACAGGAAATCATTCCATGCCAGCATGAACGTAAAAATAGACGCTGTCGCAATGCCGGGCAAAGAGTTCGGAAGGATGACTTTGATAAAAGACCCGAGCCAGCTGCACCCATCCACCCGTGCTGCCTCATCCAATTCCTTCGGGATGCTGTCAAAAAAACCGATCAGCAGCCAAATTGCAAACGGCACATTAAGGCTTGTGTAAACAAGTATCAAGGCGAGCTGGGTATCAAGAATTCCCATGCTTTTAATGATCATATACATCGGGATTGCAATACTGATCATCGGCACCATCCTGATCACAAGCGTAAAAAGAAGAAAATAGCTGCCCGTTGCAGACGTAAACCTTGATATGCCGTAGGCGGCAAGGGAGCCAAGGAAGACACTTAAAATAGTGCTGGCTCCTGCTGCCAGGAAACTATTCAAGAAATATTTTGCGATCGGAAGGTACTCGAACATATTTTTATAGTTTTCCAGAGAAAACCTTGACGGCCATAGTGTAGGAGGAGCGCTCACTGCCTCGGCCGAGGGCTTCAGGGACGTCAGCAGCAGATAGATGTAAGGTCCCATGAACATCAAGGCAAACAGACATGAGGCCGTGATGATAAAAACTGTCCACAGCTTCCGTTTCAGCTTAATATCACTGATTCCGGCAGCATGCTCCGGCTTTGTTCCTTTCAATGACAAATCAGACATAGAATTTCACCTCCAGAATTAGATCCCCTTCTTGCGCGGAGACCATAGTTTCGTAATAAAAAATGAACTTAGACCTAGCAGAAGGATGATAAAGATGACAGCCATCGCACTGGATTCTCCCACCTGCCCGTAGCGTGTCAGGGTTTTGTACATATAAGTGCTCAGCAGCTCAGAGGAAAAGCCTGGTCCCCCCTGCGTCAGCACCCAGACAATATCGAAGGTCCTGGCCGCATCGATAATCCGGATCAGCAGGGCCACTGTCGCAACCGGAATCAGGGACGGGATCGTCACATACCTGAATTTCTGCCACCTGCTTGCCCCATCAATCTCAGCCGCTTCATAAAGGCTCTGCGGAATCCCCTTCAGGCCGGCCAGGAGGACGAGCATCATAAACGGCGTCGTCAGCCATATATCCGCGATAATCGTCGAAAAAAGGGCAAATTTCGAATCTGACAGCCACATGATTTGATGGGGATCAGAAAGGATGCCGATCTTATAAAGACCCCAGTTGATGATGCCAAACTGGTCATTCAGCATGAACTTCCATATAAGACCGGAAACAAGCGGGGCCAGCATGAGAGGGCTCAGCAGCAGCGTCCTGATGACTTGGCTGCCTTTGAACGCGTTGCTCAAAAGCAAGGCCAGGATCAGGCCCAGGATAAATTCGACTCCGACAGCAGCTGTTATATAAATGACAGTGTTCCATAAAGCTTTGAGAAAGCGCTCTGAAGTCAGAGAGCTCACATAGTTGGAAAGTCCGACAAATTCCCTGGCGGAAGCATTCAGAAAATCTACTTTATAAAAGCTGTCCCTGACAAGGAGAAGGATGGGGTACAGCAGGAATACAAGCATAAAAATGCCTGCCGGCAGGAAAAACATCGCTGATAATGCGCCATTTCTCAGTCTCACTTCTTGACCTCCTATTACAATTTCATAGATTAAAAGGAATTTCCCCATGCTTCCATGAGGAAATTCACCATTTTTTCAGTTACTGAGGCGGCAAAAGATCTTCAATGATTTCTGCTGCCCAGTCAAGCGCCTCCTGAGGAGTCTTTTCGCCCGAGAGAGCATATTGGACAGCCGGGATCAGCGCTTCGCTTTCTATCTGCTGCCATTCCTTGATGGCCGGCCTGTTCTGGGTCTGCTCCCCGCTCAGGGTTGCCATTAGAGGCTCAAGATGCTCATATCCCTCTTTTTGGCTGTACTCTTCGAAAACAGACTTCTTGGCGGCAACACCCAATGTTTCCATATACAATTCATTCTTGTCATAAAGGAATTCCAGATACTTTTTCGCAATATCCTGCTTTTTGGATGAGCTCGGAATCACCTGATACCAAGGACCAGGAACCGCACCGATCCCAGCATCGCCGGCAATCATCGGGGCACTGCCGACTTTTCCGGCCACATCCGACTGTTCAGGGTCATTAGACGGAACATAGAAATGGCCCCAGCCAATCATCATGGCTGCCTTCCCGCTCCAGAAAAGCTCAGAGGTTTCGGCAGAAGCTATTTCAAGAGCCCCGGCCGGTACCGATTTATCTTTCGTCAGCATATCTGTTAAAAATTGAAGAGATTCCACATAAGGCTCAGAATTAATCAGGACCTTCCCGTCTTCATCAATCACCAGCGGATTGGCGCCGGCCTGTGCAGCATGGTCGAGCCAGCTGGCTACAGCATCCCCATTATTGGCACCGAAAACTGTTGTTCCATACATATCCGTTTTTCCATCATTATCTGTATCCCGAGTAAAGAACTTCGCCATATCGCGGTATTCCTGCCACGTCTTAGGCGGGGCTAATTCATAGCCGAACTCAGCCTTAAAATCGGCCTTGTTCTTTTCATCCTCAAACAGATCTTTGCGATAGATTAAATTCTTGGCGTTGGTCCACGTAGGCATTCCGTAAACTTTATCATTATAGCTGCCGCCATCAACCAGCCCGGCAAAGAGATCCTGCTCAACTTCATCTGTCACTAGATCATCAATCGGCAGCAATCCTCCAGCAAGTGCCGGGAACCATAGAATATCAATGGTCGCCACATCGAAAGCCCCAGCCTGTGAAGCCACCTCCGCTTTCAGCTTGTCATAGACACCGGTATAAGGAACCGATTCAATCTTCACCTCATAGCCCGTTTCTTCCTTGAACTCAGCAGCCGTCTCCTTCGAAACCTTAAAAGCAGGGCTGCCGCCTTCCACCAGTACCGTAATGCTCTTATCTTTAGCATCTGCCGAATCCGAACCCGCTTCCTCACTGGCACATCCTGCCGCAAAAATAAGCACAAAGGACATCAATAAAGCGAGCGAAAAATAACCCTTCTTCCTGGTCATGCAAAATCCCCCTTATCCAAATGTTATTATTAATGTATAAATCCTCTATACACTTACACATGCCTCAGATATCCTGCGCGAATACTCAAGCACCCCCGCATGTCTATCTATAACTAAATTGTAAGGGGTTTCACCCCCTTTTAAAATTCAAACTTCTTTAGATAAGGTTATATATATTTGGAACTTTTGGGGTTTGGGCCGGGGGGTCAGGTCCCTTGGCTCAAAATGAGCCAGGGGGTCTGACCCCCTGGCTCTTAGGAGACAGACCCCCTGGCTCTTTGCTCAGGTAATGGGCCGCCGGGTCAGGTCCCCTGGCCCAAACTCAAATAAGCCACTGGACCTGACCCCCTGGTTCAACCCCCTGGTTCAAAATTCCCCTTTACCATTCGTTATTTTCACCTTATAATGAATTTATTGTAATTGATAATGATTTTCATTATTATCCCTTGGAGGAACGCATTTATGAATCTGAATGAATTAAAAGTTGGAGACTTAGCAAAAATCGTGAATGTAAGCCAGGTTCAAGGACTTATTCAAAAACGTCTTAGCCATTTAGGAATTTCTGAGAATGCAGAAATCTGCGTTAAAAATAAGCAGCCTTTTGGCGGGCCGTGCATGATTGATTGCCAGGGCCAGTGTGTGAGTCTGCGGAGAAATGATGCCAGCTGCATTCAGGTGGAATTGGTATGCAAATAGCGTTATTCGGCAATCCCAACACCGGGAAGACATCATTGTTTAATTCTCTAACTGGTTCGTATGAGTATGTTGGAAATTGGAGCGGGGTAACCGTTGAGAAGAAAGTTGGAACCTTGCGGGACGGCAAAGGGCGTCTGATTGACCTCCCGGGTGTTTATACCCTGAACCCTATTTCCAAAGATGAGAGTGTGGTTACCCAATTTCTTCTGGAGGAAAATTTTGAAGGAATTCTTAATATAGTCGATGCTTCACAGTTAAAGAGAAACCTGCAGTTAACGGTTCAGTTATTAGAGTATGGAAAGCCGATTGTGATAGGGCTCAATATGACAGATGTGGCTCAAAAACGAGGGATCATGGTTGATGAACGAGCGCTTTCCAGGCAACTAGGACTGCCCATCATCCCCATTATCGCCCGAACAGGAACCGGTGTGAACTTTTTATCTAATGAACTTACATCTTCTAAGGAAAATCCGAAGGTAAAGCCGCTTGTTATCAACTATGGAGCCGTTATAGAAAATGCTATCCAGGAAATCGTGCAAAAGCTTTCGGGTACAGGTCACAATAAACGCTGGTTAGCCATTCAGCTTTTGGAAGGCAACAGCCGGGTAGAAGAATATTTATTCCAGAATGCTAAGCAAGAGCAATTAAGCAATATTGTTTCCCAGGCAAATGAACAATTGCTGGAACATTCCCATACTTCCCTTCACCAGGAAATCTACCGGATCAGAGATCAGTATATCCAGAAGATCCTTGCTGAAGCTGTTGAAAATAACGCGCAAAAGAGAAGTAATCTGTCTGATAAAATCGATCAGGTGGTAACCAATAAAATACTGGGAATCCCTATTTTCCTTGGCCTTATGTACTTGATGTTTATGCTGACATTCAACTGGCTCGGCTATCCTCTTTCAGATCTCCTGGATGGATTTCTTTCAGGTCCTCTGACAAGCTGGGCCCAAACCGGACTTAATGCAGCAGGGGCAAGCGATTTTATACGCGCCTTGATCCTCAATGGAATCATAAGCGGAGTCGGCGGCGTTTTGGTTTTTGTCCCGCAGATTCTTATCCTGTTTTTCTTTATTTCCCTTCTGGAAGATTCGGGATATATGGCCCGTGTTGCAACTGTCATGGACAGGATCATGCAAGGCATCGGCCTTAACGGAAAAGCCTTCATCCCTATGATTATAGGTTTTGGATGTAATGTGCCTGGCGTTATGGCTGCACGGACAGTAGAGCAGCCAAAGGAAAGATTATTAACCATCCTTTTGACGCCATTGATGTCCTGTTCTGCAAGATTACCGGTATATGCACTATTCGTTGGCGCATTCTTCTCCAGATTCCAGGCGCTGATTGTTCTATCTTTGTATGTATTAGGGGTTGTACTTGCACTCATCCTGGCAAAATTATTCTCTAAAACTCTTTTTAAAAATGAACAATCCTATTTCATTATGGAACTGCCTCCCTACCGCTTCCCGCAATGGACGACCTTATGGAGAAGCACATGGGACAAAGGAAAAGGCTTTGTCCGAAAAGCCGGAACCTTTATTTTTGGCGGATCGGTGTTTATTTGGCTATTATCATATGCCGGACCTCAGGGCCTCGGTGTGTCCATGGACGATAGTTTCCTTGCTATGATTGGAGGTATCTTTGCCCCGCTGCTGGCCCCGCTGGGATTTGGGACATGGCAGGCAGGAGCAGCTCTATTAACCGGATTCCTGGCAAAAGAAGTAGTCGTCGCTACAATGGGCATTATTTATGCCGTCCCTGAATCAGGACTGCAGGAGGTATTACAGCAGGCTTTTACACCAGTCGCTGCTTACAGCTTCATGGTCTTTGTCCTGATTTACGTACCATGCCTGGCCACTGTTGCAGTCATCAGCAAAGAAACAGGATCTAAAAAGCTGACACTATTCAGCATTTCTTATGCTTTAGTCACAGCCTACGTCCTATCCTTCATTGTCTATCAAATTGGATCGATACTGGTTAAATAGAAAGGAGTCCTCCACATGATTTTCAGCTGGATCATCGGATTGCTTATATTTTGCTATGCCGGGTATATGATGTACCGCCACATAAAAAACAGCAAAAAAGGCAAGTGCGCAGTGTGCGAGCTGAAAAAAAGCTGCTCATCCGTAAATGCAGGCTGCAGCACAAGGGAGCCATAGGGACAGACCCCCCGGCCCAATTGAATGCGCCATGGGGACAGACCCCCCGGCCCAAACTCAAAAAAAGCCAAGGGGTCTGTCCCCCCGACTCCCTCCCCAAACAAAAAAAAGAGCCAAGGGACCTGTCCCCTTGGCTCTTTTTTCGGACAAACATACATTTCTCTATAAATCCACCATTTCATCATTTCTATTTTTCCCAATAAAGATATCATATCAATGAAGAACTAAATTCTAATAAAGAAAGGAGAGTTATGATTATGGTAAAAAAAGTGAATCCTGCGGATCCGAATACAATACCGAAGTTTGTGGACAAACTCAAGAAGCCATCTGTTGCACAGCCGAAACGGCATACTTCTTATCCGAGAAATTCGTATTATGAGCTGGAAATCAAGCAAGGGATGCATCGTTTTCATAAGGATTTTCCGCTCACCAGGATTTGGGGGTATGATGGACTGGTTCCAGGACCGACTATAGAGGCGAAAAAAGATAAATCAACTTTTGTAAAATATATTAACAAATTGCCAACCAAGCATTTTCTGCCTGTTGACCGCTCCCTCCATACAGCAAGCGACTCACCAGAGGTCCGGACAGTTACCCACCTCCATGGTGCGAATGTTTTTTGGGAGAGTGACGGCCATCCTGAAGCCTGGTATACGAGAGATTATGAATATGTAGGCCCAAAATTCAGGAGAAAAGTCCATGAATATACGAATCACCAGCCTGCAGCTACTCTATGGTATCATGACCACGCCATGGCTTTGACACGATTAAATGTGTATGCAGGACTTGCCGGATATTATCTGCTCCGGGATCATCTGGAGGAACGGTTAAATCTGCCTTCGGGAGATTATGAGATCCCTATGATGATCCAGGATAAGTCTTTTAATGAGGACGGATCCCTTTTTTACCCTGATGGGCCTCAGCCGCCATTCCCACCTGTGCCAGTCCATCCTTCCATTACAGTCGGCCACCTTGGCAATACCATTACGGTGAACGGGACAGTTTGGCCATATTTAAATGTGGAGCCGCGAAAATACAGGTTCCGGATGCTGAATGCTTCTAATAGAAGAGGATATGTTCTTAGGCTGTCAAACAGTCAGCAGCTGATTCAAATTGGGACAGATGGCGGATTTTTGACAAACCCTAATCCAATTGACAGTGTGGAATTGCTGCCGGCAGAAAGAACAGATCTTATTATTGACTTCACTGACCTCCAAGGTCAGACCATTACGCTGATGAATGACGATACCGAGTTCCCTGGTGAACACACTAGCGTGGTGATGGAGTTCCGGGTGTCCCTGCCGCTTAAAGGAAAGGATACCAGCTCCATTCCGGAAGAACTGGCACCGCTAATGGAGATTCACGATCATCATGCTCATATAGCGAGGGACTTGCCACTAACTACTTCAACGGATCAGTACGGCAGGCTCATGCTAATGCTGAATGATCGGATGTATCATGATCCCGCAACGGAAAAACCATCCTTGGACAGCATCGAAGTCTGGAATCTAATCAACACAACACCAATCCCCCACCCTATTCATATTCACTTAATTCAGGGCAAACTAATTGGCCGGAGACCGTTTAATGTAGACAAGTATCTTAATGAAGGAATTCTTGAAATGGGGCCGCTTGAGCTGCCACGGGACTACGAAACCGGCTGGAAAGACGTATTCAAGGCAGACGTCGGGTATGTCACTTCCGTCATCATGCACTGGAAGGACTTCACAGGCAATTACATCTGGCACTGCCACTTCCTGGAGCATGAGGACCATGACATGATGAGGCCAATCACCGTCATCAACGATGCCCATCCGGTTCAGGTTGCCCATGCCAACGAAGGCGGGCATAACGAGGAACAGCCTGGGACAAATGATCCACCAGCAGACGCACCGCCAGCTGAGGGAAATGAAACTGATTCAGGGGTATAGTGAGAATTTGATCAGTGGGGGTTTGCATTCCCGCTGATTTTCTTTTGGGCAGTCCTCTCTCTTTAGGTCGTACCCTATAAAAAATAATTAGAATTTTAAGAAAATATCCTCATTTACTATTTTCTCCCATCTTGAAATAATGATAGAGTATCACTATTTCAAAGGGGGAATTCGATGTTTGGCCGTAAATCAATAATCTCGGTTCTGGCAACAGGTATGCTATTATCAGCAGGAGCTGTTCATGCCCAAAAGCCTGTGGCGCCAAATGTACAGTCTGTGACCGCTTTTGACAACAAAGTAATCAAGAAAATCAGCGCAGACAATATGTACGATACGATCAAGTATCTATCAGCAATGCCGAGGGAAGCAGGCACACCGGGAGAAGTTCGCGGGGTCGAGTACATAGAAACCCAGTTTAAAAGCTTAGGCCTGGAAACGAAAAGAATCCCGTTCCCAATCTATGATTATAAGACAAATAAACAGCAGGCTACTGCAGATGGCGTGGACCTGAATGGACGTGCCTTTAGCGGCAGTGGGAGCGGAAAGGTGACAGCAGATCTTGTCAATGTAGGAAAAGCCATTGATGTTCAGGCTGATTTAACTGGTAAAATAGCCCTAGTGGAACGCGGTGATATTCCATTTGTTCAAAAAGTGAGAAATGTCGTTGCTAAAGGTGCGGTTGGAGTGCTTATGTATAACAGCGGTTCCGGCAATAGCTTCGGGCAGGCAGAAGGACAAGTCCCTGCTGTAGCCATTACTCGTGCACAAGGTCTTGAATTGGTCGATAAATTAAAGAACGGCCCGGTAGAGGCAACACTGGATGTTGACATTGAAAGAATCGAGAAAACATCCTATGTGGTTGAGGCTAAATTAAAGCCAAAGAAAGACAAGGACACAGGACAGATTGTCACAATCGGTGCACACCATGACTCCGTTCCAAATGGTCCGGGAGCCAATGACGATGCTTCCGGAGTTTCAGCTGTATTGGAGCTGGCAAGAATTTTTGCAAATACTCCGATTGATACGGAAGTCCGCTTCCTGACGTTCGGCTCTGAAGAAAGAGGAATGGTCGGTTCATCCTTTTATGTAGATCAGCTTCCACAGAGTGATATTGACCGCATAGTTGCCCACTTCCAGATGGATATGATTGGCGGTGCGGAAGCTGGCGAGGATCATCCATTAGGCGGACTGATCATGTACACCATTGACGGCCAGAAAAATCTTGTTACTGACTTAGGCGCATCATCCTCATCAAGAGTCTATGATGTGGCGATACCGTATGGACAGCTAGGAAGAAGTGACCATCAGCCATTCCATGACGTTGGCATTCCTTCTGCCCTCTTTATCCATTCACCTGTCGAGCCGCAATATCACCAGCCGACAGATACGATTGAACATATCAGCAAAGAAAAACTCCAGCAAGCCACATCAATCGTAGGGGCCGGAGCCTACCAAATCATCCGCCCGGAAACACCTGCACTTGATCGGGCACATGTTGCACCAGTATTAGTAGACTATGAATTTGAAGACCGTCCAGTAGATTAATGGGCCGGGGGGACAGACCCCCTGGCCCAAAATCAAAAAGGAGCCAAGGGGTCTGTCCCTTTGGCTCATAAGCCAGGGGTAAGCCAGGGGGACAGACCCCTTGGCCCAAACCAAAAGAGCCAAGGGGTCTGTCCCCTTGGCTCTTTCCTATCGTTTCAGCACGCTCTTAAAGTGAGTGAATGTATCAAAGCTGGCTTTCCCGTGATATGCTCCCATGCCGCTCGCGCCTACGCCTCCGAATGGAAGGTAGTGGGATGTCATGTGATTGATTGTATCGTTGATGGATCCTCCGCCGAAGGAGATTGTACCCAGAATTTCGTCCTGTACCGATTCATCATTTGAGAATAGATAGAGAGCGAGCGGTTTAGGGCGGTTCATGATCGGCTCAATGATTTCGTCCAGGCTATCATAGGTCATAACAGGCAGGATCGGTCCGAAGATTTCATCCTGCATGACGGCATCATCCCATGAGATGTTATCAAGAATCGTCGGTTCAATGAGGAGCTCTTCGCGGTTATGCTGACCGCCTGTCACAATGCTTCCGTTATCGAGGAAGCCGGCAAGGCGATCAAAATGGCGCCCGCTGACAACATGACCGAATCCAGGGTTCTCAACGATATTCTCGCCGAAAGCCGCTGTGATGACTTCTTTGAACAGGTTCATCAGTTCATCCTTCACGCTGCTGTGGACGAGAAGATAATCCGGTGCCACACAAGTTTGGCCGGCATTGGCGAATTTTCCGCGCACAATGCGCAGTGCGGCTTCGTTAAGGTCGGCATCTTTATGCACGATCGTCGGGCTTTTTCCGCCCAGCTCAAGCGTCGTTGGTGTAAGATGTTTGGCCGCAGCTTCGGCTACAATCTTGCCAACGCCGGTGCTGCCTGTGAAGAAGATATAGTCAAAATCTTCTTTCAGAAGAGCTGTGCTTGTTTCCACTTCACCTTCCACCACATGAAGATATTCTTCCGGGAAGTTGTCATTAATCAAAGCAGACAGCAGCGCAGATGTTTTCGGAGTCAGTTCCGATGGCTTCAGCACGGCTGTGTTCCCAGCGGCAATGGCGCCTACAAGCGGTGTCACGGCAAGCTGGAATGGGTAATTCCAAGGTGCAATCACCAGTGCGGCACCAAATGGCTCAGGCTTAATAAAGCTTCTGGCGCCTTCGTGGGACGCTGGCGTCGGCACTTCTTTCGTGGCTGCCCATTCTTCAAGATTTTCCAGCATAAAGTCAATCTCGCTGATAACCAGTCCAACTTCGGCACGCTTCGCTTCAAGCTCGGATTTATTCAAGTCCTGCTTCACAGCATCAAGAATATCCTGTTCATGCTTTTGCACAAGGGACTTTAATGTATTTAATGTTTGGAGCCGGAATGAAACGTTTTTCGTTTCTCCAGAACGGAAGTAGGCGCGTTGTTTATTCAAAAGCTCTTGATAGTTTTCCATCATGAACACTCCTTTGTATTTAATACTCTATTGATCTTTTATAGACAGGACCAATGCAGACGGGACTGTATTCTTCAATTCCCAGATGGATTGCCCAATAAGTTAATGCAGTAATTGTTGACTCGACATACTATAGTACAGAAATTTTTTATAAGCAAGGAACCTGCCCGGACCAGGGGGTCGGGTCCCTTGGCCCAAACTCAAAAAGAGCCAGGGGGTCTGTCCCCTTGGCTCTCTGCCCTTGGCTCTCCCAGCCACCGGGACAGACCCCCTGG
This sequence comes from Bacillus infantis, assembly GCF_020171945.1. GTDB lineage: Bacteria > Bacillota > Bacilli > Bacillales > Cytobacillaceae > Bacillus_AB > Bacillus_AB infantis_A. The sequence continues at coordinate 25,763 of NZ_JAIVAP010000031.1, forward strand.
CTCAAAAAACAAAAAAGCCAAGGGACCTGTCCCCTTGGCTCCCTCACCTCTAACTACGCATCAACGCACCATTAGGCTTGGGCAAATCCTGCTCGACTATTTGATTCATCTTACAAAAATGCTCAAAAAATTGCTGTGCATGCTCCCGTTCCTCTGGGTCACTTTTCAGCGAAACGATATCACGCAAAGTTTGAGCCATCCATGAGTTTTCAAAATAGCGGTATTTCCCTGTATTCCATGTCATTTTTTGAGGGGATTTTTCATTCACATAATATTCCCAGAAGGGCATTTTTTCTGATTCCTCTTCTGTAAGCTGGAGTCTGTATATTGAATGAGCCGGAATATTTCCATCTTCACAAAGCTTGCCAACAAACCTCTCCTTCACCATGTAGACACCTAAGATGCGCCTGTCTTTTTCAGGCTTACTGGGATCTACTGCTGTCAGCAGAACAGCACTATTTTGGTGCAGGCGGCTGGGTTTGTTTGGCTTCCCCTTGTTATTGCCGCTTTTAATAACACCGGAAAAAACCTTCCACTCTGAAAAAGAACGATCCTGTTCTTCTGCATCACACCAAAAAACCATTTGAGATTCTGGATGAAGCTTATGATTTTTCATAAGCTTTTCATATCCCAAGCGGAGTTCCTGGCTTTTCCGGTATCGATTCTTTTCTTCTTCCTTCTTCCTGTCTTCTTCCCTACGCTCATTTTCCTTGTTTTGTATAATCACATCGAGTGATTTAGTAATCATTTCATCATGCAGGATCAGATGCTCTCCAAATACATCAGGGAAAACAAACTTCTTCTTTTCCGATGCGAAATGTATCTCTATACTAGTATCATTATGTTCAACTATACTCCCCATACCAAACAACTTGTGCGTAACCTTCTTATTGATTAGATTCATTATTCTAATCCTCCTTATATTGTAGAAAAACCCAGGTGCTGTTTTTCATCCGACTAACTTTCCTAAAAGGCTGCACAATTGTTTAAGTTTCCTTTAGTTTGAAAAGGAAATAAAAAAATATCCGAAAAACCAATCTGCAAAACAATACAGCGGAATTCCGGATACGGCCAAACACGTATAAAGCTATCATAACATTTTTTGGATAAATTACAAATTTATAATTGACAACATATTTTATTCCGAGGTAAGATGAAAGTTTTATTTACACGAAAGAGGCCACAGGGTCAGGTCCCCTGGCCCAAAATCAAAAAGAGCCAAGGGGTCTGTCCCCCTGGCTCAATCCAAGGGGACAGACCCCTTGGCTCATCACATAAATCCCGAAAACCACAACCCCAACGTAGTTCCAACATAATTCCCAATAATATACCCCAACGTTCCGACCACAAGAATCGGTCCAATCAGATCCTTCCATCCTTTTGCAATGGCCATGGCTGCCGCAGTTGTTGGGCCGCCGACATTGGCATTGCTGGCCAGAAGGATTTCTTCAAGGTCATATTTCAACAGTTTTCCAGCAGTCAATGACACAGCCAGGTTCACCACTGCAATAATGAATACAAATACCAGCAGCAGCGGTGCGTTTTGAATAATCAGCGGGATGGATGCCGGGATCCCAATCACCACAAAGAACAAGTAAATGAGGAATGTACCGATTTCCTGGCTTCCGTTAATCGACTCAAAATATCTCGGAAACAGTGCAAGTGCCAGAAATGTTAATGTCGTCAGCATTAAGTAATTGTCACCGAATAATCCATTCAGCAAATTTAAAAAGAAAGAAGTATCCTCCCCGGAAGGAATCAATCCGTCCATGAATGCCGCAATCTTAAAAGAAACCACCACAAGAAGGAAAGCAGTTCCTACAGACAACGCAATATCCTTTAAAGATATATCCTTTCGTTCCCAAAAGCTTTCCGCGAGTGTCTTCCCATCTTCTCTGATTCCTCCGCTTTCCACTTTTTCCACATGCGGAGCCCTAAAGCGTCTTCTAAAAAAGCCCACAGCCGGAATCATCATCAGAACGATGAAGTAAATCGCCATCATTAAATTGTCTGCAACAACTGCCGAAGATACCATTTCCCCAGGCGCTTCAAATTTAGCTGCCATGGCCGCAAAGTTCACCCCGCCGCCAATATAAGAGGCACTAAGCATGGCACCGAGTTTATCCAGGACCGGTATATGATCCTTCAATAAAAAGAAACTAATAATTACCCCGGCAACCGTACCGATTGAACTGATCAGAAAAATAATCAGCAGCCTTCCGCTTTCCTTCCATATTCTCTTAAAATTCACATGAAACAGCAGCAGCGGAATGGCGAGCGGAATGATGAATGTCCAGATCGCATCATACACTGGCGACGCTGTAGGAATAATCCCGGTATTAGATAGAATAATAGCACCAATCAGCGCAATAATTGCACCTGAAATCTTCGCTGCCCAGCTGTAGCGCTGCTCCAAAATAATACTCGCCGAAGCCCACACCACAATAATCCCCCACAGCGTCACATAATCATCTGCTTTAATTAATGTTTCCTCCAAAACTTCTCCCCCTTTTCAGCATTTCTCTCACTACCGATATATTACCTACACAGAGCTGAAAATTCAAAATATTTGAGCCCAGGGTCGGAGCCAAGGGGTGAGCCAAGGGGTCAGACCCCCCGGCCCAAACACAAAAAAAGCCAAGGGGTTTGTCCCCCTGGCTCATTGCACAGATTCAACTAGCTCAAAAAAGTGTTTGGGGTCATGATTCTGATATAGCCTGATCCATGCCTGCAATGTTTCAGGTTTGAACACATCAAGCTGCTTCAGGACCTCTGCAGCAAATTCCAAGGGAGCTATGCCAGACGCCGTAACCAAATTCCCATCTGCTGCTGCCGGCTCATTTTGATAAAGCTTTTCTCCCGCATATAGGGGACAGACTGCTTTCAAGTATGAAAGATCATTGCTTGTGTGCCTTCTTTCATCCAGCAGCCCATTCTTTGCCAGGCCCAGGGTTGCACCGCAGATGGCGGCAACAGTGCTTCCCCTTTGCAGACATTTTGAAGCTTCTTCAAGTATGGGCTCGTGAATAGGATCGAGCCAGGTATCGCCGCCCGGAAGAATTAAGATATCATCACTTTTCAAACTGCACTCTTCCACAGACATAACAGGCTGAATACTCAACCCGCCCATTGTCTTAACAGCTTTTCTGGCCGGACCAACGCTCACTACCTCAATAGGCGCCACCTCTTTCCTGAAATACCTGCCCGAATTCAGCTCGGCAATCAGGTACCCTGCCTCCCAGTCTGACATTGTATCAAAAACATAAAGATAAGCTTTTCTTTTATTCATCATCAGGTCTCCTTATTAGTCATTGGATCCCCATTATAAAAAAACTTCACTGACATCCCATGTCAGTCTAGTTGCTTATTTCTGATAAAAATCTATCAATTCATTTAAGACAACCAGCATCTTCTGCTTCAAGCTGGCCGGCTCCAAAATTCGAAGCGATTGGCCATAAGGCAGCAGCAAGTGCGGCACATAAGTATGCAGGGCTTCTTTTTCCATAAGAAACTCCGCCTCTGCTGAAGTACGCTTTGTCATATGATGACCTAAAAACCAGTGCTGGCAAAAGTCATCCAGTGCGCTGGTGCTGCCGCTGACAACAAAGGGCACAAATTCCTGCGTTTGTTTTTTCTCAGGAAGCAGTTTGTTCATAAAAAATCCGCTGGCTGAAAAATCTGCTGGACGGTTAAAAGAGGTGCCGGTTTCAGCCAGACCAGCCATCCTCCCCACCCTGAAACTGCGAATCTCATTCCTCAAATGGCAAAAAGCAACCAGATACCAGCGGCCATTCCAATAAACAATACCGTAGGGATCAATCTTCCTCCGCTTAGGCTGGTCTTCACGGGCAGTATAATAGTCCATCTCCATCGAGACTTGATTGATGACTCCTTGCTCCAGCTCCTTTAATAATGAATCATCTGCAGACAGCTCTGGGACAGAACCGATCACATCCAGCCCTTCCACACGCTGCAGGACCAGGCTTTCCTGCTCCCGTGTTGAATACAGGGCCAGCTTTGAAGCAGCGGACTTCAATGCCTCTCCTGAAAAATACCCAGCTTCATTCGCCAAAGCAGCTGCTTGAAGCATGGCTGCCTTTTCCTCTGCACTGAACAGGAGAGGACTTTCTGTAAATTGCTGCAAAAGCGTATATCCTCCATGATGGCCGCCCTCCGCTATAATCGGGACACCACTAGCACAAAGAGCATCAATATACCGGTAAACCGTCCTGATATTAACCTCCAGTTTCTCAGCCATCTGCTTGGCAGTAGCCTTCCTCCCCGAGCTCAGCATCCAAAGAATCTGCAGCATCTGATCTATCTTAGCCATCTAAACTCACCCTTATGATTTATATTTGAATGCTAACCTGCTGTAACGGTCCGTGTATTACTGCCATTAGCATAACATGGTTGAGCCACGGGGTCAGACCCCTTGGCACAAACTCAAAGAGCCGAGGGGAAGAGCCAAGGGGTCAGACCCCCTGGCCCAATCTTAAAAAGAGCCAAGGGAACTGTCCCCCCCGGCCCAATCTCAAAAAGAGCCAAGGTACCTGTCCCCCCGGCTCCCCGCCCAACCCAACAAAAAAGCCAAGGGACCTGTCCCCTTGGCTCACCTATCCATCTCAACCGTTTCATTAACTCCTGCTTCTTCTGTATCCTGCCCTGTAATCCGTTTCAGCATAAAGACGGCTTTCTTTGTAAAGCTGCCGCTTTCCCAGTATTCGGCTGCTTCTGCCTTAACCTTGATTAGCACGACGTTTGGATCATCATAGGAAGTCTGCATGATCTTCTCATACATTTTGCTCCACAGTTCCTTCTTCTTCCCTATATCCTCAACGATCTCCGCTCTGCCGCGGACAGAAACATAGGATTTGCCTGCATATGCAACATTGACATCTTTGTCATGTAAAATTTCCTCATATTTATCCGTTTCTTTTTTGGTAAAAAACCATAGGTCCCCATCAAACTCGACTTCCTGCGTTTTCATCGGGCGGGAAACCAGCCCTTCATCAGAGACCGTTGTCAGCATGGCTGTGTCCACATCTTTAATTAAATCTCTCAGCGTTTCCATTTCTTCTTGTTTTAGCATATTTAACAATCCTCCATCTTCTCAAAGTTTATACACATATATTACCCTTCACACAATCTTTTAAAGCATTAGTCTGAAAAGCTAGAAATAATAGCCGGAATTCTATAATATGATTATTGAGACAATTAAAATAATTTAAAGGGGTAAGGGGAGTTATTTCATGGCACAAGATGTAAAACGCAATTATTATAAAGAATTAATTGATCTGCAGGATGCAGCAGGAGTCGAAGCCCAGCTTCAAACTTTACTTGAGGTTACTATCGATTCCGTTTCTGACCTGGAAAATTGGCTGAAGTCTGAAAAGGAATTAATGATCAAAATTGACGAGGCGATGACAGGCCATCAGGTTGATTTTTACCGTGACACAGAGGATGCGGATATCAAGTCGACTTATCTTCATGATCAGCAGGTCATCCAGCCGCTTTTGATGAAATATGAAGCGAAGCTGAACGAGAAGTTCTGTGAGTCTCCTTATGCAGCTCAATTAGATGACAAACGCTACGGCTTAATGCGCCGCGTTCGCGAGTCCAAGGTTAAACTGTTCAGAGAAGAAAACATTCCATTGATGGTAAGAGAGCAGGAGCTTTCCACGAAGTACAGCGAAATCATAGCAGGGCTGACCGTTGAATGGGATGGCGAGGAAAAGCCTTATCCGTTTATCCAGTCCCAGCTCGATAACCTGGACAGAAGCGTGCGGGAAAAAGCTTATCACGCCATGCTCTCAGCTCACCGCCAAATCAAGCCCGATATGGACAGCATCATGGACGAGCTTGTTCAGCTGCGCCATCAAATGGCTTTAAATGCAGGCTTTGAAAACTACCGTGATTATATGTTTGTGGTGAAAAATCGTGAGTACACAATCCAGGATTGCTATGATTTCCATGAAAATGTTGAGAAGCATATCATCCCTGCCTGGAACCGCCTCGCAGAGGTTTTCAAATCCAAGCTTGGCGTTGACACCTATCGCCCTTGGGATAACACCGCAAAATTGATGAAAAATCCGCCATACACCGAGGTATCTGATCTTATGGATGGCGTTTCTGAAATGCTGGGCAAGACCGATCCGTATTTTGCAGACCGTTTTGATTATATGAGAGAAAATGGGCTGCTGGATCTTGGAGACCGGAAAGGCAAAAGCCCTGGCGGTTTCTGCACCACCTTGTCTGTTTCAGGAGATACCTTTGTATTTGCAAACTTCAGTCCTTCCTTCTTCTCGCTGATCGCCCTCATCCATGAAATGGGCCATGCGGTAAATGGATACCTCGAGTTTGCTGAACACGGTCCTCTCGAAGAATACCAGCAGCGCATGGAAGTGGCAGAACTCTATTCTCATGGGATGGAACTGCTTTTACTCGACAAGCTCGACCGCTTCTATCCGGCAGAAGAAGACTTCAAGAGCGCACAGCGTGAAGAACTGAGACGGGCATTCACCATGCTCTACGGCCCTTTATCAGGAGACCTCTTCCAGCATTGGATGTATACAAATCCAAATCACACCGCCAAAGAGCGCGATGAAAAATACTTCGAAATTGCTAAACGATATGGCCTGAACCCAGTCGACACATCCGGTCTCGAAGACGTAATAGGCATTTTGTGGGCAGACACCCTGCACTACTTCCAAGTGCCTTTCTATAACATCGAATACTCCATCTCAATGCTTGGATCTCTCCAAATCCTTGAGAACTATCACAACAACCCGGAGCAAGCGGTGGAACTATTTAAAAAAGGTGCAGGTGCAGACTACAATCAATCCATTGCAGAAATCTATAAAGAAACCGGAGTCAGCTTCGACTTCTCAGAGCCAGCCGTTAAGCGGATGGGTGAATTTTTGGAGAAGGTTATTCAGGATATACATTGAGCAGTTGGGGCTCGGATGAGCCAGGGGGAGAGCCAGGGGGACAGACCCCTTGGCCCAGTCTCATAAAGAGCCAAGGGGTCTGTCCCCTTGGCTCTTTTCTACTACGGAGGTACCTATGAAAACTCACTACTATTTAGGCTGGTTTAACAGTCATTTTCCAGAGAATCTCAGCAAGGTGCTTCAGGAGGATATCATCGACAGAAAATCGCTTGTTATGATTAGCTCAAATCCATCAATTTATGAAGAAATCGGTGCCGCTGAACGCTCGTGGTTAGATCAGGCAGGTATTATGTTTGAAGAATATCATTTGATTAATCATTGTGTCGCCAAGGAAGAGGCCCATTCGTTAATTAAAAATGCTTCAGTCATATTCTTATTAGGCGGAAATACCGTTGAACAAAATAGGTTCCTGGCAGAATATGAGCTGTCGGATCCTATTAAAAAAAGCCGAGCCCTTGTAATGGGAGCCAGCGCTGGTGCGATCAATATGTCTGCTAAATGGTTATGCTCGAAAAACCTGGGTTATAACGTTGAAGACAGCACTCTGTACGATGGGATTGGCCTTGACGGATTTGCCGTCCTTTCCCACTTTGATCTTGAACACAACCTCGCGCTTGTTCAAAGCGAACTGTCATCCCTATCAGAAGACACGAATATCTATGCTTCCAACAAAGACTGCGCTGTGCGTGTTAAAGGAGGCAAAATCGACATTTTAGGCACTGCTTATTTGATTTCCCGATCAGAGATTCGGAGATTGGATGAAACTCTTTAGTTTGCTGTGATACGAGCCATGGGGACAGACCCCTTGGCGCAGTCTCAAGTAGAGCCAAGGGGTCTGTCCCCATGGTTCTTCCGTGGTTAACACAAAAAATGTGGAGTGATTAAGATGAGATTTTTAGGATTGATTTCATGTTTATCATTTACTCTTGTTTTAGCCGGATGTTTTGGGGAGGACTATGATTTTTCCCCGCCAAAAGTTTCCCTAGTTAACCTTGATGATATTAACCAAGAAACAGTATTAGCTGAAGCAAATGTTGAGTGGGATTCCGACGAACAATACAACAAGAAAACGGAGGATGTTCAAGCGTTAGCTAAGAAACAAGAAGTGATGTACTTCAATTCAGGCCAGAAAGTTCAATACCGCCTTGAAGATGGTCATTTTGATTCCGATGGAGTCAGTGTTTCCGTTTGGAAAAACGATAGTGAGACAAAACTGACATTAGAAAAAGGGCAATCTTTCTACTTACCAGAAGAAACTGGTGAATATATGATTGTGTTTGACCTTGACACAGATAAAGGCGATGCCCAGTATGTTGGAAGTATTGTCGTGGAGTGAGCCACCGGGACAGACCCCCTGGTCCAGTCACAAAAAGAGCCAAGGGGTCTGTCCCCCTGGCTCCTTATGGTTCAACACCCGGAAAATCAATGATAAATTCCGTGCCCACCCCTTCTTCGCTTTCTACTCTGATTTTCCCCTTGAAGGAATGGATGATTTGGTAGCTGACCATCATCCCGAGTCCTGTGCCTTTTTCCTTGAGAGAATAATAAGGCGATCCAAGGCGCTGGACCTGTTTCAGGTTCATGCCGATTCCCTGATCCTTGACGGCGATCCTGATGTGTCCATCGGCGGTTTGATGGCATGAAAGCGACACGGTCCCGCCATTCGGCATGGACTCCACTGCATTTTTCAAGATATTGAGCAGGGATTGGTTCAGCTTCTGGGGATCTGCTTTTATCCAGCAGTCATCCTGAATGTCGGTTTGAAATTCAACCTGCTGGTTCACGCTGAAAGTTCGAATCAGCGCTGCTGTACGTTTTAAATGTTCACTGACATTGACGGCTTTATATGTACTGATGGAAGGTTTGCCGAAAGTAAGAAAGTCGTTGATGATTTCATTGGCCCGGTCCAATTCTTCAATTGAAAGCTTGATGTATTCTCTTTTTGGATAAGGGAGATCGGGGTCATCAAGGAGCTGAAGAAAACCCCTGGTCACCTGCATAGGATTGCGGATCTCATGGGCAAACACACCGGTGAGTTCACTGATCACCCTGAATTTCTCCGAGTCCTGGACCTTCAGCCTGAGCTGATGGTTCTCACGGATTTTCTCAACTAATACTGTACAGAACCACGTAACGGCAACCGTAAAAAGCAGGTGGATACCCTGAACTTTCAACACGTTGCTATCCAAGCCATTCATGACCCCTGACACCACCATGCCACAGAGACAGTACAGGATCGATAATCCCGTTGCAATAATGATCCTTCGATCCTTATTCACACGTAAAAATAATCGCTGTACCGACAAAATGACCGGGAGCATAATGATTAACACTATGACAGTCGTCAAAAAACCCATGCTGATCCCGAAAGACAGGCGGTACAGAATGATCAGAGCTGTCAGAAACACGCCGGACCACATTCCGAGGTATAACGTTCCAAATAAAAGAGGGATAAACCGGATATCGAGCCGTGCTCCCTCAACGTATTCCACAGGAAAGGACATGCACAACAGGATGGACAATCCCCACAAAAGAGTCATGAACATCTTGATGGACCGGTCCTCTTTCACCTTCTCCAGAATAAACGTAAAGTAACTGAAGATCGGGATCACCATGAGTGTCAATTGCAGCAGGAAATCTTTCACTATACTCATCTGGGCACCATTCGCCTTCTATTATATGTACAATATATTTTAGCAAAAATTCACACATTTTGGGTGTTCTTGTCTTTTTTTTCGAGCCAGGGGGACAGACCCCCTGGCCCAGCCTCAAAAAGAGCCGAGGGGTCTGTCCCCCTGGCTTCCCACAAAATTGAAACTATACCCTCTGTAAAACGTAAATAAAGTTAATAACATTCTTCGGAGGGTGAATATGGATAATCAGCGGGTTGAGGATCTTAACAATATCCTTGAAGAAATCAGAGAAAAGGCTGATGAAAAAACGGCTGCAAAACTTGAATTGGATAAATGCAAAAGAATCATTCAAAGGCTAAATTCCTTCTCAACAGATTGTGAAAAATGTTATCAGCATTTTTTAGGGTTAGAAAATCATCTGATCCAGCTTAATGGCAAAGCAGACCATCTTACAGAAGATGAGATCAAACATCATAAAAAACTAATTGACACCATCAGCTCCCATCTGCAAAAGCAGCACAAACTGGTAGCGCGCGGGTATTATCTGGCATTATATATGTCCATTGGCATAAGTATAGGCACAGCCCTAGGACTTGTTGTATTTGATAATCTTGCACTGGGCCTGCCGCTCGGAATGTGTATGGGTATAGCAATTGGCACAGGACTGGATGAGGGTGCTAAGAAAAAGGGGATGACCCTTTAGGGTATTAAAATAGGCAAGGTAACATACACCGACAGAGACGTCGCTTAAAATCCACAGGGACAGACCCCTCGGCCCAGCAAAAAGAGCCAAGGGGTCTGTCCCCCTGGCTCATTAATTCCGCACACTCCAATAAATTTCCGTAGTTTCGCTGCAATAAAAACCTTCTAGATCACATAAATCCACTAGTTTATTTACGGTTTTTTTGTTTGAGCACAGTAACGAAAAGTGGCTATCCCAGTGAGTAGTCAGCAGTATATTGTTATCGTGAGTGAACAGGTTCTTATCTTCAATTTCAAGGAGGTTAGCATCTTCTATTAAGTCATCAATGTATTCTAATTTTCTTTTTGTACAAAATTCATCTCCACGCCATATCCAGTCATATCCTATATTCTTTATCCCTTGAAGTAACCTATCAATAATAAGCTCCGGGAAATAACCCTCAGGCGGGTAAATGATTTTGTGCTGATCACATGTGTCATGAATAATCTTCGCTATCTCTTCGTTCGCATATGTTTTATTTAGACCTAAGATCATAGTTCTCAGTCCAATATCTAAATCTTTATAGCTGGTGATATTGGAAATCTCCAAGAAACGCTTCCACGAAATCTTTTCACAATGGTCCCTAATTTCACTTTTAGACGGATATGTATCCGGATTGAATAAGTCGTAATCAATTGTCTGAGGTTTAAAGAATGGATGGAAAAAGATAAAAACTTCTTCAAAGACTCCTTCATAGAATTTTTTAATTGGCATATCCGCAGGTGAACAAACAGCATACTTGTGTGGTTCAGGTGCCTTCCTCATTTAGCCATTAATCCTCACTCTTCTCCTAAATGATTATTCTTGCTTAATTCCAAAATTTTGTTCCGTTATACTGCCTATTTTACATGAAGAGAACTTAACATAAAAAGGCCTAAACCTTCTGAGATTAAAGCCCCCGATATTTCAAGAAGAATTTATAATAATGGGAAAATATTCGACAAATCGATAAATTCTAGTTCAGCTTCTGCTTCTGCTTTCGAACGATAAACATGAATTTTATCATTGGGTTTCATGTTGTCTTGCCATGTTCCTATATTACTCAGAAAATCTTCTACGTTTTCAAAAATTATAAAGCACTCTAAATCCCTATTGATATAACAAATTGGTGCGTCACTTTCCGAATCACACTGTTGATAAACAGTTCCGATAAATCCACCTTTACTATCTTTTGCCATAATATCTACATGTGGAACCGTAAAAAACTCTAAATGCGGAATATCATCGTCAAAGATAAATTGAATATCATAATCGTTAGCGTATCTTTGATACTCCTCATTTCTATCATGAACACCCATTGAATAAATGGTTGTTCCTGCTGATATAATCTCAGTATCTTCTAAATTAACACCTATGGCTCCAGAGAATGCTGTTCTATCTAGATAAATTTTTCGCATATAACCCCATTTAATCTTATTTTAAAGTAAAATGCTCATTACTTTTGTGATTTTATTAAACTAACCTGCCCCGTTGGTGACACAAGAAAAAACTGCCATAAATGACAGTCAGCCTTTCAACTTTAATTTTGGCTCGTCCCATTTATGTCGTTAGATACCTTTTCAAAACATATATTAACTGTTCTTTGGTTTGAGCGGGTTCTATGCATGGTATTAGCTGGAATTGTAAAAATTTCACCTGGCTTTAGAGAAACTGTTTTATTATTTTCCAAATCAATAAACAGTTCACCTTCCAAAACGTAAAACAATTCATCACAATCTGCGTGCTTATGCCAGTGAAATTCCCCATCTATCACAGCTATACGAAGAGCATGGTCATTTACTTCGCTTACAATAAAATTGGTGTACTCATTTTTATCCTGTGTTAATTTGTGTAAGTTAAAGACCTCTAACTGTCCTTTGTGCTGCATATTCTTCTCCTTTTAGCCTTTTATTCTTTTACCAAATTCGACAGGAATGTCAAAAAAACCTTCCTTAACCTGCCCCTATCGCTCAATAGAACTGAGACGATACGGCATCCCCTGTTCTTAACTATCACACCGGTCAGTACTTTCACTTTTTATTCTCTTTCTGAATCTCCCGCCACTCTTCAGAGTAGTCGGGATTTTTAATTCTTATTTCTTCTGAAATAATCTCCATATTACTTAAATCATATTTAACTAAATAATTTCCTAAAGGAGAATTTTTTTTGCCAATCCTCTATCACATGGGACTATACCTTCTGGACGAGCCAAGGGGTCTGTCCCCCTGGCTCCTGAACTAACACGCTGTCCTTTTATGGTAAAAGAAAAGCCGCCTCGCTGTGGCAGCTGATTGAACTGAGTATAGAAAAAGAAAGTCACTAAACGTTATATGCGGTCATTCCTTCACTAATTTGATACTTTCTGTTTTTTCATTCCATTCAACGGTCATTGTAATCACAGTACCTTCTTGGATAAACGCACACCCACTGCACATATCTCCAAAATCATGACTTTGCAGAACCCCGCCATTAGACAAGCCAAGGGGACAGACCCCTTGGCCCAATTTCAAAAAGAGCCAAGGGACCTGTCCCCTTGGCTCATATTTATTAACCTTATCATTTATTGAAAGGCCGGGAATGTCAGTTGGTCAAGCCAGCAAGGACGAAGACGCTTTGTCCCTAAGTTTCGATAGCTCAGCGGCTTATCTGTGGTACGCTTTTTGCCCTCAGGCTAAAGAGATTAACAGAGACAAAGTCCCCAGCCTAGCCACAAAAAGAGCCAAGGGGTCTGTCCCCCTGGCTCTAATCCTTTGGTTGATTCCTGACTGAAGATTCTTTCTTAGTCATTCTATGCTTAGATTGTTCTAAATCGAAATTCTGCTCAATTCTTACTAGCGTATCAATTAATTCCTCATCTGCGTCTTGTGCAATGCGTTCTAACCTTTTAATAATTCTCTCTGCTGCCTGCATATCGATTCCATCATTGCGTATTGTTATCGTTTGTATTAGATATGATTTAACCCGATCAACGTCTCTCAGTATATTTGTCAATAACTTAAATAGCTCTTTATTCACGACCCTCCACCCTTTTTTAATCTGAACTGTGATTTTGTTATTTCCTTTACCCACGATGCCAATGACTTATGCAAAGCAGACTTTAGTATCCAACTATTTCCTTATACTCTCCGGGTTATCCGTAGAACGGCATCTAAAGAGCCACAGGAATCGAGTAGGAGGAACGTCACCGTGCCGACCTCTCACAGCACCGTACGTACCGTTCGGTATACGGCGCCTCGAAAGTTTTATGAAATGATTATTTGTAATGATTTCAAGCCTAGCTGT
>NZ_JAIVAP010000032.1 GCF_020171945.1 Bacillus infantis
AGTTTGACTGAATTCGGTAACCCGTTGGGGGCCCCTAGTCCAATCAGTGCTCTACCTCCAAGACTCTCACAACATGAGGCTAGCCCTAAAGCTATTTCGGAGAGAACCAGCTATCTCCAGGTTCGATTGGAATTTCTCCGCTACCCACACCTCATCCCCGCACTTTTCAACGTGCGTGGGTTCGGGCCTCCATCCAGTGTTACCTGGACTTCACCCTGGACATGGGTAGATCACCTGGTTTCGGGTCTACAACCACATACTAAACGCCCTATTCAGACTCGCTTTCGCTACGGCTCCGCCTTATCAGCTTAACCTTGCATGGGATCGTAACTCGCCGGTTCATTCTACAAAAGGCACGCCATCACCCGTTAACGGGCTCTGACTACTTGTAGGCACACGGTTTCAGGATCTCTTTCACTCCCCTTCCGGGGTGCTTTTCACCTTTCCCTCACGGTACTGGTTCACTATCGGTCACTAGGTAGTATTTAGCCTTGGGAGATGGTCCTCCCAGCTTCCGACGGAATTTCACGTGTTCCGCCGTACTCAGGATCCACTCAAGAGGGAACGAAGTTTCAACTACAGGGTTGTTACCTTCTTCGACGGACCTTTCCAGGTCGCTTCATTTACTTCGTTCCTTTGTAACTCCGTATAGAGTGTCCTACAACCCCAAGAGGCAAGCCTCTTGGTTTGGGCTAATTCCGTTTCGCTCGCCGCTACTCAGGAAATCGCATTTGCTTTCTCTTCCTCCGGGTACTTAGATGTTTCAGTTCCCCGGGTCTGCCTTCAATATCCTATGTATTCAGATAAAGATACTGTTCCATTACGAACAGTGGGTTTCCCCATTCGGAAATCTCCGGATCAAAGCTCACTTACAGCTCCCCGAAGCATATCGGTGTTAGTCCCGTCCTTCATCGGCTCCTAGTGCCAAGGCATTCACCGTGCGCCCTTTCTAACTTAACCATTAGCGAATAAATGGTACAACATATTGTTGTGTTATTTATTGGTTTGATTAAAGAAAAGTTTCACTTTTCCTCAGCAATTACTGTTATCTAGTTTTCAAAGAACAATCGCAACCAAAATTCTTCTTATCTAATAAGAAGAAAGTAGTGTGCTTTCTATAATTGAGAGATTGAACTCTCAAAACTGAACAAAGTGTCAAAACGTACGTCTTATAAAAATCCTTAGAAAGGAGGTGATCCAGCCGCACCTTCCGATACGGCTACCTTGTTACGACTTCACCCCAATCATCTGTCCCACCTTAGGCGGCTAGCTCCTTACGGTTACTCCACCGACTTCGGGTGTTACAAACTCTCGTGGTGTGACGGGCGGTGTGTACAAGGCCCGGGAACGTATTCACCGCGGCATGCTGATCCGCGATTACTAGCGATTCCAGCTTCATGCAGGCGAGTTGCAGCCTGCAATCCGAACTGAGAATGGTTTTATGGGATTCGCTTAACCTCGCGGTCTTGCAGCCCTTTGTACCATCCATTGTAGCACGTGTGTAGCCCAGGTCATAAGGGGCATGATGATTTGACGTCATCCCCACCTTCCTCCGGTTTGTCACCGGCAGTCACCTTAGAGTGCCCAACTGAATGCTGGCAACTAAGATCAAGGGTTGCGCTCGTTGCGGGACTTAACCCAACATCTCACGACACGAGCTGACGACAACCATGCACCACCTGTCACTCTGTCCCCCGAAGGGGAACGCTCTATCTCTAGAGTTGTCAGAGGATGTCAAGACCTGGTAAGGTTCTTCGCGTTGCTTCGAATTAAACCACATGCTCCACCGCTTGTGCGGGCCCCCGTCAATTCCTTTGAGTTTCAGTCTTGCGACCGTACTCCCCAGGCGGAGTGCTTAATGCGTTAGCTGCAGCACTAAAGGGCGGAAACCCTCTAACACTTAGCACTCATCGTTTACGGCGTGGACTACCAGGGTATCTAATCCTGTTTGCTCCCCACGCTTTCGCGCCTCAGCGTCAGTTACAGACCAAAAAGCCGCCTTCGCCACTGGTGTTCCTCCACATCTCTACGCATTTCACCGCTACACGTGGAATTCCGCTTTTCTCTTCTGCACTCAAGTTCCCCAGTTTCCAATGACCCTCCACGGTTGAGCCGTGGGCTTTCACATCAGACTTAAGAAACCGCCTGCGCGCGCTTTACGCCCAATAATTCCGGATAACGCTTGCCACCTACGTATTACCGCGGCTGCTGGCACGTAGTTAGCCGTGGCTTTCTGGTTAGGTACCGTCAAGGTACGAGCAGTTACTCTCGTACTTGTTCTTCCCTAACAACAGAGTTTTACGACCCGAAAGCCTTCATCACTCACGCGGCGTTGCTCCGTCAGACTTTCGTCCATTGCGGAAGATTCCCTACTGCTGCCTCCCGTAGGAGTCTGGGCCGTGTCTCAGTCCCAGTGTGGCCGATCACCCTCTCAGGTCGGCTATGCATCGTTGCCTTGGTGAGCCGTTACCTCACCAACTAGCTAATGCACCGCGGGCCCATCTGTAAGTGATAGCCGAAACCATCTTTCAATCATCTCCCATGAAGGAGAAGATCCTATCCGGTATTAGCTTCGGTTTCCCGAAGTTATCCCAGTCTTACAGGCAGGTTGCCCACGTGTTACTCACCCGTCCGCCGCTAACGTCATAGAAGCAAGCTTCTAATCAGTTCGCTCGACTTGCATGTATTAGGCACGCCGCCAGCGTTCATCCTGAGCCAGGATCAAACTCTCCGAAGAAATGTTTGACTTGCTCATTTAAAAAATAAAAATTAACGTTGACGTTTGTCGCTTTGTTCAGTTTTCAAAGTTCAAGCGCCGCCCTTAAGCGACTTTAATATCATAACAATCCATTAAACAAATGTCAATAACTTTTTTTAAAATCGTTATCAACACTTTCTCTCTTAAAGACGCTTTACTATTATAATTCACTTATTTTTAAAAATCAATAGTTTTTTATTTTTTATTTTAGTTGTATTTTGATCTCCTACCTGAATTGGTAACAATTATATTTCAGTTGTAAAATTTATAACTCAACCCAAAATAAGAGATTTGATGAAATAGTGTTCCATAGCTTAAACGAGACTTAATTAAAGTACCATACCCTTCAGAATATATGTTGAAACAAGAAAAAAGCAAAAAGATTAATCTTTTTGCTTTAAATTAACTATTGCTCTATTCTATAAAAAATAAAAACGATTAGTCTTTAGAAGTACAAGGTATATTAGGTACACAATTTGGAACGTCAGGTACACAGTTTGGTATCTTAGGCATACAGTTTGGCACTTTAGGTAGACAATGCGGTATCTTAGGCATACAACGTGGAACATCAGGTATACATCTTGGCATCATTTTTGTCCCTCTTTTCAATATTCATTTACTTATTATATGTATAAACCTAAGGACAAGCTTGTACGCTCGTCCAATATCATTGAAATTTTTCTAACTTAATATATTGACGCAGATAGAAATAAACTTAGTATAATTCCTTAAATCGCATAATCTTCAATTAACGTAATTCATTCAAAGAAATTAGAATCATTCAGTTCAATAATTTTTATCATGTCTAAATAGGTGCAACCTCTTTTTTTCTTAATCCATAACCTTTCTAATAATAAAAATTTCTTTTCTAAAACATATTTATTACAAACAATACCTTTAACAACCTTGGCATATATTTTTTAGTTACTAGATAACTCACCCAAGAGTTTGTCCTATTTTCACATATACTAATATTAGAAATCTAACCTTTATTGGGAGTGAAATACATGTCAACACCGTTAACAGGACGAGTCATCTTTAAGGGAGATCCTGGCTATCAA
The DNA here is from genome assembly GCF_020171945.1 of Bacillus infantis. Taxonomy (GTDB): domain Bacteria; phylum Bacillota; class Bacilli; order Bacillales; family Cytobacillaceae; genus Bacillus_AB; species Bacillus_AB infantis_A. The sequence goes on from NZ_JAIVAP010000032.1 coordinate 3,820, forward strand.
CAAGCGATTAAGAACTGGAACCCTTATGTTGATGTTTGTCCTCTTGTCTTTGTTTTTGCACAAAATTCTTACGATGTCAGTAATGCTATTAAATGGGCTCAGGAAAATAAAGTACCTTTACGTGTCAGAAGCGGACGCCATGCTTTAGATAAGAACCTTTCAGTAGTAAATGGCGGAATTGTTATTGATGTAAGTAACATGAATAGAGTTTGCCTTGATAAAAAAAGTGAGATTGCAACGGTTCAAACAGGAATTCACGTGGGTCCACTTGTAAAGATGCTAGCTCGAGAAGGCTTTATGGCTCCGTTTGGAGATAGCCCCACTGTTGGAATTGGAGGAATTACGATGGGAGGAGGATTTGGAGTAGTCTCACGATCAATTGGCCTTATAAGCGATAACCTTCTTGCCCTGGAAACAGTAGATGCCAAAGGCCATATTCTTCAAGCAGACCAATCTTGCAATAAGGACTTATTTTGGGCTTCTAGAGGTGGTGGCGGTGGGAACTTTGGATATAATACCGAATACACGTTTAAAGTTCACCGTGCCCCTAAAACTGCAACCGTCTTCAATATTATTTGGCCATGGGATCAATTAGAAACAGTATTTAAAACTTGGCAAGAATGGGCACCATTTGTAGACGAACGATTAGGGTGCATACTTGAGATTTACAGCAAAGTAAATGGTTTGTGTCATGCAGAAGGGATTTTCTTAGGTTCAAAAAAAGAACTGACTAAATTGTTAAAGCCTTTACTAAATGCTGGAACCCCAACACAAACAGTTATAGAAACATTGTCCTATCCAGATGCTATAGATTTCTTAGACCCTGACGAACCAATCCCTGGCAGATCCGATCAGAGTGTTAAATTTTCATCGGCTTGGGGACTTGATCTGTGGTCCGAAGAGCCTATTTCATTTATGAAAAAGTTTTTAGAAGAAGCTACTGGTACAGAAGCCAATTTCTTTTTTATAAATTGGGGTGGTGCTCTAAGCAGAGTACCAAGTAATGAAACAGCCTTCTTTTGGCGCCGTCCATTGTTTTATACAGAATGGACATCTAGTTGGGAAAATAAATCCCAAGAAGCTTCCAATCTTGCATCAGTTGAAAAAGTACGTCAGCTAATGAAACCATATGTAAAAGGGTCCTATGTTAATGTTCCAGACCAAAATATTGAAAAGTTCGGAAAAGCATATTATGGGTCAAACTTCGCAAGACTTCGAGAAATAAAGGCTAAATATGATCCTGAAAATTTATTTCATTTCCCTCAAAGCATCCCACCATCTTGTTAATTACTCAAAATTCAATCAAGCCTCAACCTATACAACTGAATATTTAATATAGAAAGAACTATTGACGGAAAAAAGCAGCAATAGTTCTTTCTATATTTAAACCCTATATAGTATAGAAATCTCTTCAATACAATGGCCTGTATATCACACATAAAAATCTTTCACCTTAAAAAATTTATCCAAATCTATGAAAAAGAGCTTTACTATTACATATAACCCCTAAACCCCCTTGGCTTTTATAACAGGCTGTTTTAGAAGTCGTAGTTTCCTTAGGAAGGAAATGTTCGTCCAATTAGATTTTTTAACAATAAAAACACCCCTTGTACATTTAAATGTACTTACTCTCGTATCACAACAGCCACTAGACCTAATATGAAAGGCTCTTTTTACCAAATATAGGCTTTTTCATATTGCAGCTTGTCTACCTATGAATACACTATTAATGAGTAAAAGTGAATTTACTCACGTCTTCTCCCTAACTTATCAGAAAAGAGGTGATCGAAATAGAAAGGAATAATTCTCATCATAATAAAAAATCTAATTGCAGCTCAAAAAACAAAAAGAAAAAAAGAGAAAAAAACTGCACCTATATTAGCATTTATATTTATAACCATGCAGAAACTGGAGGACAGATTAGTGGTAACCACAGTCAAAATGCTAATCAGGGCGGTCAGGTTGCTAAACATGGGGGACAAAATGCGAACCAAGACGGTGTAATTGTTAAAGAATGTGGAAGAAGAAATAAAAATGCTAAAGTAAAAAAAGTTCAGTTTTGAAGAGAAGTGAAGAAAAAACCATTCTAATAATATCTCGCAAAATCCCTCTAAAATATAAGGGGTATAGAAAAGGTGATTAAAATACAAACATATTATATGAAGTATAATTTTAAAAATGGTATGTATTATGTAGACAAGTCCTTCCCACAAAAAAAGAAGAAAAGAAGTGTAAGTATTAATCCCCCAGCAGAAACAGCCAGTAAGAACCCTAATTCTAAAATAGCTACTCATGCTTATAACGTAGGAATGGGATTTACAAACACTGAGATAATTTCTTCAAGGATAATTGTAATAGATGGCGGTATGAAGTTTTAGCTAGTGCGGAAATTCCATTATATGTAAGGACTTGAAAGAGATTTCATATAACAATTCCCTCTTAAAGTCCTTATTTTCAATCACAAAAAAAGATTAAATGAAAATGATTAAATAGTACAAGCCTTTGCTTAAAACTTACATATAATAAATTAAATATAGATTCATATGATCTGTATTTAATTTGGTATAGCAAGGGGGGACACCGCGTATGATTCCAGAGGTTTTGAGAATTCTTGATCCTGGCACACCGATTGCAAGTGTACTTTTAAGCGGTACTCAAATTAATAACGTTATTTTTTCAAGCTTCGATGAGGCAAGATCTTTAGCTTATTTCGCTACTTCAGCAGGAGTGATTGTTTTAGACGCTGAAGAAATCCAAGGTCTGCAAACAGCTTAATTATTTAAATTAGGACAAGCATTTAGTAGGGAAGCTTGAAAGTATGCTTCCCTACTGTCTAAATATATATTAGATACAACTTTAAGAGATATAACTATTCATTTAGAACAAAAACGAAGATTGTAGGCCTAAAGGTTCTAACACAAACTTAATTACATAATATGTAAGTTTCTATACACCTTATATTTACCAATGCCTTTCCAAAGCCCATAATAAAGAATTTGCTTTGTATAGGTAGTAAAACCACTTAAATGTTTGTCCAAAATTTGCTGAAGAATATCTTGATTAATGGCTTGATAATCGTGAACAGCAATATTTTTGAAACCTACCATAGCTTTCATTCTATAAACAATCTCGCTTGTAATAATAGATTGAGACTCCTACATGTCAAAAGCTTCTCAGCTCGTTTTTGGAAGACCCAAACGTTCTTCAGCTACAATGTGCATCGCTAAATCAATAAAAGCTTGGCAAGCGCGTTGTATATTTAAAATAATAGAGTCCTGTTTCGTATAATCCAGTAAGTTTTGGGAATTTTGCTGGTATACGTGTAGGACATATTGCATGTTTCAATCACATTTATTTTATTTAAAATGATATCATTTTAAATAAATACTCCCAGTCTCATCTACTTTCTGCAGTACACCTTTGCACACACCTTTAAAGCCTTCATTTGCTCATTCATACGCAGCGTGTCATCATCTGAATAAATAACAATGCCTGTCGTATAATTTTGGCTAATGGCTTTTCTCATACACAAGATGACGTAGAACAACCTGTAAATCAGGGCATTAAAGAAGGCAAAATTGCAGATTTAGAACACGTTTCTGGACCTTTAGATGACGATGATCTCGAAGAATTTAGCGATTTTTAAAGACTAAGCCACTAGATATACTAGTGGCTTTCTTTCTAATTACAAATTTGGTGCTTTAAAGCGAGACATAACACTCATTATCTAAAGATAAATTAGTAATATGACAGATAGGATAACTTTTCACTTTTAATAACTCTCTTAAAATACACAATTATTTGTTTAAATAAAGACTCTGTCCAAACCCTTTTAATAAATCGTGAATACTCTATAAAGAGTGCGATTTCCAGGAGGGAACAAATGCTTCATTTATTAGCTACTACTTTATCAGTTTCTGTTGTTATCCTGTTGTTTTATGCAGTGAAATATATTATTAAGATTTTAAAACAACAATCAGTCAAAAACCTAAAAACCATTCCAATAAAAAAGGCATCACCACTATTTAAGCGCCGTATCAACGCTAGTACTAAGGAATTTACAGCTGATGATTTTCAGAACTCAAGCCAAATCATTGTAAAGTTCAAAAAGAATGTGTGCTTTGAAAACCAAGTAAATATTCATCGTAAGAATAAATGTACACTGATATATCACAACAAAGATCTTGATTTCCAGGTCTTACATTCTAAAAAAAATATTAATGACTTAATTAAACGCTATAGTGAATTAACTGAAGTAGAATACGCAGAACCAGATTATACATTTAAAGCTTCATATACCCCGAATGACCCCTTTTTTCCTTATCAATATGGTCCTCAGAAGGTACAAGCCCCAGATGCTTGGGATGTTACTACTAGTAATGGAAATATAAAAATTGCTATTGTAGACACGGGAATTCAGTTAAATCACCCTGAACTATCTATTAAGCTTTGGCCTGGCTATAATTTTGTAGATGGAAATCTAGTTCCTAACGACGGTAATGGACACGGAACTCACGTAGCAGGCATAGCTGCAGCCCTTACAGAGAATGGTTTAGGCATTGCAGGAATGGCTCCGTCAGCATCAATAATACCCGTTCGTGCTCTTGACAACAGTGGAAATGGTCTATTGAGTAATATTGCAAATGCAATTACCTATTCAACAAATGCAGGAGCAAAAGTTATTAATTTGAGCCTAGGTTCAACTCAAAGTTCAATCACTTTAGAGAATGCCGTGAATTACGCTTGGAGCCAAGGAGTAGTAGTTATAGCTGCAGCCGGAAACGAAGCTTCTAGTACCCCAACATACCCAGCTGCTTATCAAAATGTAATCGCTGTGGCCTCTACAGATAGCAATGATCAAAAATCTGATTTTTCCAATTTTGGCACTTGGGTAGATGTTGCTGCTCCAGGTTCAACAATTTTGTCTACTTATATAGGCAGCTATTACGCATATCTAAGCGGTACTTCTATGGCTGCCCCTCATGTTTCAGGACTTGCAGCCTTGCTAGCAGCTCAGGGAAAAACCAATCTCCAAATTAGAAATACTATTCAATCCACGTGCGATGTAGTACCAGGTACAGAATTATACTGGACTTATGGAAGAATTAATGCAAATCGAGCAGTTCGCTAGCATTAAACTTTAAAGAATTCATCTATTGCGGGTGTTAACAATTTTATTTAACACAGGTCTATAAAGGGTATAAAAAGCGCTGAAACCCCGATTATCAGTGCTTTTTATATTATAAGAGCAACTTACTGAATAACTATGTACATGTATGTCTTCTAAGTAAATCTACCAATCAAATATGTGTATATAAAAATTTAAATAATAGGAGAATTAATGTGAATTTACAGGATGTTAAAGGGCAATATGATTTAATCATTAGCTTAGGTAGTGCTTGTAATCCTGCACTACAACTGAATCGATTAAATTTGAGAAGTTTTACCTCAAGTCCACTTGACTGGAGCTATTCTCCGTATCTTTCAGATGTAAATAGACTACTTCAGAATAAGTTTAATGGATTTATGCAGATTGAGAATATGAGTTTAGTAGATGACAGCGGAGATTATGTATATTTTAATGATAAAATGCTTAGATTTCCTCATCAAAATCTATATAAATCAACTAAATCTTATATTATACAGGACACTTATTACAATATCTTCTCAGCTCATGATTTTGCTATAGTGCCTAATAAAGATTGGACCGATATGTATCCAAAATTCAAAAAAAACCTTGATTACAGAGTTAACAGGTTTATGAAAAAGATGATGAGCAGTAAATCAATTTTGTTTATAAGGTGGGGAGCTAAATATGAGGAAGCAACTGAATTACAAAAAATCTTATCCTCTCTTACAAAAGCGCAGATTAGAATACTTATCCTTAATCCCGTAGACGGTATACAGACTCCTACCGAAGTTGACTGGGAAATTAATAATGTATGTATGGTCAATGTACCACACGATCCAAATAATGTTTCGACTTGGGACTATGTTCTAGATGGAATATTACTACGTCACTAAATGGACGTTATGTAAAAATCTCTCCCGTTTAGCCTCAGTGTCTTTTTAACTAACACTTTCTTATAAAGATATAGTTACTTTGTCCAATCAAATGTACAAGGTTTAGCATTTACTATAATAGAATTGCTAAATACAAAGGGATGATTATATTGAATTTACAGGATATTAAAGGATCTTATGACTTAATGCTAGGGCTAGGTAGTTGGTGTGGTCCTTCCCTTAATTTAAGAAGGCATAATTGGAGAAGGTTTTCATTCCCTTTAGACTGGATGATATCTAATTCAATTGCTGATGTCACTAGGTTGTTAAGAAATAGATTTAGTGGATTTATGGACCTCCAAAATCTGCAGCGAACTGATGGGTATGCTCATTTTCTTGATGACGGAGTCGCAATTTTCCCTGAAGAAGGTGGAACAGAACCAGTTAATGCTCATTTTATTCACGACATGCATTATAACATTATTTCTGTTCATGATTTCCCTATCATTCCAAATGTAGACTGGACTGTAATGTATCCTTCTTATAAAGAAAAGCTTAATCAACGTATCACGAGATTTTTTGAAAAAATTGAGAATAGCCCCTCTGTTTTATTTATTAGATGGGGAGCAGCTACTCCAGAAGAAGCGATAGAATTAAAGACCACATTATCAGAATTAGTAAACGGTTCATTTAATATACTACTACTTCAGCCTCTAGATGAATTAAAAGGCGTAATAGATATGAACTGGACAATTGATGGAATTTGTTCAGTTCAAGTACCTCTAGACAACCCAAATGATGAAGCTGTTTGGGACTATGTACTGAGTGGATTAAGTATAACTAATTTTTGGACGTAATTCCCACAACTATTTTCATACAATTTTATGTAATAAGAATAAAATTAAGCACCAAAGACCTTGTTTCTTTTTAAAAAGGAAGCAAGGTCTTTTCTGATTTTTAACCCCCTGTATTTACTCTTTAAATATTCGTACTTGACGGCCTAAAATATAAGATTTTAGTCCCTAGAAGAGAACTTACAGAGAAAGATTTAAACATTGAACCACAAAAAAGCAGCCATCATTCTTATTAATTTAAAGAGGAGGGCTTATTATTTTAGACTTATCACTTTTTATTGGGAAGATTAATAGATTAGCCTATAGCAAGAAAAAAGGAAAAGCATATTTTAATAAATAAGGGGCCGAATGCGAATTAGGAGAGGGTAATTATGCTTATAAATAAGGTGAATAGGGTGTGTAAAGAATGAAAGTTATGACTATTTTGGGTACAAGGCCCGAAATTATACGTTTAAGCCTCATTATTAAAAAGTTAGATGAGTATGCTTCACAGCACGTTTTAGTGCATACAGGACAAAATTTCACTCCTTCATTAAGTGAGGTATTTTTTCAAGAGTTAAACATACGCAAACCAGACTATATATTGGCTAATCAGCAGCTCTCATTAGGTGAACAGTTATCGAAGATGTATAAAGAGCTCGAACAGCTATTTTTAAAAGAAAAGCCGGACAAAGTTTTAATATTAGGCGATACTAATAGTGGTTTAAGCGCAATTCTAGCAGAAAGAATGAGTATATCAGTCATTCATATGGAGGCTGGAAACCGTTGTTTTGATTTAGAAGTGCCAGAAGAAAAAAACCGCCGGATTATCGATGCAATCTCAAGCTTCAATCTACCCTATACTCCTCAAAGTAAAGAAAATTTAATTAAAGAAGGTATCCCCTCAAATCGTATTATTACTTCTGGAAATCCAATTAACGAAGTTTTAAAACATTATGAACCTGCTATAAAAAAAAGCAGCATTCTTGAGAAACTGTCCTTAAAAGAAAATGACTACTTTCTGGTTACAGCCCATCGTGCAGAAAATGTAGATCATGAAGATCGACTGTTGGAAATCATGAAAGGCATCAATATGGTAGCTGAGTTTTACCAAAAGAGAATAATATGTAGTATTCATCCTCGTACTAAATCTCGAATAGAAAATATTTCACTGCTAGAAGTCCATCCGTTAGTAGAATTTCATGAGCCTTTTGGTTTTTTCGATTTCGTAAATCTAGAAAAAAATGCTTTTTGTGTCTTAACAGACAGCGGAACAGTTCAAGAAGAATGCTGTTTGTTTTATGTTCCTACGGTAACTATTCGTAAAACAACTGAAAGACCAGAAACCATTCAATGTGGAAGTAACATGCTGTCAGGAATAGATGCTAACCAAATCTTGACTTGTGTTCATGTAATGGTGAACCAATTAAAAAATTGGTATTACCCTGAAGGATATGGTGATGTAAATGTTTCAGACAAGGTAATTAAAGTTGTACTAGGAGGAATGAAAGGTGTTTAATAATAAGACAATTTTAGTAACAGGTGGCACAGGTTCTTGGGGATATGAACTTGTTAAGCAACTACTAACACATAACCCTAAAGAAATACGTATTTTTTCGAGGAATGAATCAAATCAATTTACCATGAAACAAGAATTTGATAACCATCCTAAATTGAATTTTATTATTGGAGACATTAAAGAAAGAGAAGCGCTAATTGAAGCATGCCAAGGCGTCAATTATATTTTTCACTTAGCTGCTTTAAAACATGTTCCGGTATGTGAAGATCAACCAATTGAAGCCTTAAAAACCAACGTACATGGTACTCAAAATGTAATAGACGCTGCAATAAGCTGTGATGTAGATAGAGTCGTTTATATCTCCACTGATAAAGCGTCAAATCCAGCTAATTTTTATGGTTTATCTAAAGCAATGGGAGAAAGATTAATCATTCACGCTAACACATTAAATACTAAAACTAAATTTGTTTGTATACGTGGCGGAAATGTGTTAGGAACTAACGGAAGCGTTATTCATGTATTCAAGAAACAGATTCAAGAAAAAGGAAAAATCGGTATTACTGATCCTGGGATGACTCGTTTCTTCTTGACATTAGAGGATGCAATAAAGCTAGTTTTCAAAGCCACATTTGAAAGTCTAGGTGGAGAAATTTTTGTCATGAAAATGCCCACTTGTCGGATTATTGACTTAGCAAATGTGTTAATAGAAGCTTCTGGAAAAGAAAAGGTTGAAGTTGAGATATTAGGTGTAAGACCTGGAGAGAAAATTCACGAGCTTCTGTTATCTGAATACGAAAGTGCAACAACTGTTACTTACGACGACGAGTATTATGTTATCCTACCTCCAATTCATATTGAAGGTTTAAAAGAACATTATTTAAATTATGCTCAAGTAAATCTAGAAAAATATGATTCAAGTAAACAAGTAATTAGTAAAGAAGAAATTAGAGAGATGTTGCTGAAAGGCGGGTTTATTTAAATGAAAGTACTAATTCTTGGTGGAAAAGGAATGGCAGGTCATGTAATCACTAGATATTTCATACAGCATACAAACCATGATGTTTTCTGTACATCAAGAGACCCTAAGGATAAAAATGCTATTTACTTGGACGTAACTAACTTTAAACATGTTGAGGAGACCATAGAATCTATTAAGCCAGACGTCCTTATTAACTGTATTGGAATTTTAAATGAACACGCTAGCCATAATCCAATGCATGCTTTTCAAGTAAATAGCCTACTTCCACATCAGTTAGCTAAATTTGTTGAACGGCATCAAGGAAAATTAATTCATATTAGTACAGATTGTGTGTTTTCAGGAAAAAAAGGAGATTATACAGAAAACGATGTTCCAGACGGTACCTCTGTATATGCTCAGTCTAAACAGCTAGGTGAAATTATTGACGAAAAACATTTAACAATCCGCACTTCTATAATAGGACCCGAGTTAAAGAAGGATGGCATTGGTTTATTCCTATGGTTTATGACACAAAAGGGCTCAATTAAAGGGTATAAAAAGGCACTGTGGAATGGAGTAACAACGTTAGAATTAGCTAAAGCAATTAATTTCTTCTTAGAAAATAATACTTCCGGACTCTATCATTTGCACTCACCGAAAAAAATATCAAAGTTTGCATTACTAGAATTGATTAAAGATATCTTTAAAAAAGATGATGTCAAAATTATTCCTAATGAGGATGTAATATTAGATCGTACTATTATTAGTACTCGGACAGATCTTTGTTATCCAACTCCTAGTTACCAGCAGATGTTAATGGAGCTGAAAGAGTGGATGTCAAAATAACTAGTACTCACCATATGTAAGAAAAACATGATAAGATGGGAAACACTAAAAATGATTTCTCTCATACTAGCTTATGATAAACAGATAATAAAATTCATTGTATACTTCTACAAGAATAAGAATAGACAGCTAGACTATTTCTATAAAAATAGTTTAGCTGTCTATTCTTATTCTAATTTATAGTAAAATGAAAATAAAGTTACGTTAGAGATTAGACTCAGCTTTTTCAACGTGCTCAGGTATCACGTATACAGTAAGACCGTAGCGTTCTTTTATTTCCTTTGCAACTTGTTCTGCTATAATCTTATCAATAAATGCTCCTGTTATAATTCGATAACGTTGCTTTCCAGTTATATCGTATCCTTGTTGCAACTCTATTTGCTTATGATCCATACCCTTTCCCCCTTATCCGGTTAACAAATTAATTTTTTTAACATTGACTTTTATATAGGCACCTCGAAAAGCACCTTAACATTAGCAAGGAAAAGTTTTTTGCACTGCATCTATTTCAATTAATACAACTTGTCCATTAGTATTGTATAGAGGTTATATGTATAGAAAATATTAAATAAGCTTCAAGAGGCAAGTGAGTACATACACCAAGTAAGTATGATGGAGATTTTCTTCCCATTCAAACCTCCTAAGGATATCATTTGAAAAACATAACCTTTTATAAATACATTAAAGGGAGAGCTAACGTACTTATAAAAGGGAAACACCATCAAGTATCCTTTTCCAATAATGATTATTAGCGTTCCATTTATCTTGATTGGGTAATTCAATAGCACAAACTTTATTTAGCGACCATTCTTTTTCAACTAAATCATTCACATCCGTATGATTAATAATCAGAATGCTAAAGTCACTTTCAATCATAGTAGATAAAATGTTCTCAAGCTCTGCAGCTTCTTCACGATTAGCTTCCGTTCTAATAAACAGAATACGCTGGCCAGTAGATAAATTCTCTAAAAACCGTTGAATTCTTCTATCGTACTTCTCTTTAACCTCCCCGTATCCTCCTAAGTGAGAAAGTGTATTTTTATCAGTCTTAAAATCGTGGTTAAACCCTATATTATAAATTTCATCCCACACTAATAAATCCCAATCAGATACGTACTGGATTATCCTTAAATTATCCGGGTTTAAAAAGTCAGCAAACTGATTTTTCAAAAGCATGTTTACCTTTTTCAGATCCGGTGAGGATACCCAATCCAAAATCCCCGCAAAGTTTCTTAAGTTATTGTCTCTCAGTTGAAGAGATGTCAAACATAAATCGCCTAAACTAAAAATGGCGCTATATGCCCCTTTTAAATCTTCTAGTTTCATATGGGTTGCTCCTTAAAGGGTCTTATTGTACAAGGCTATACAATATTAAATGCAGGACTATCCTAAAATGTTAGGGCTAATGAGCATATAGTTAATAAAATAGACAACTAGTTAAGAAATGTAGAAAAGCTTAAATACTAAGCTTTTTTTCTAGAGAAAGTATATGTTTCCTTTAACCCCTCTAAAACAGATACTCTTGAAGACCATTCTAATAGCTTTTGTGCTTTCTCACTATCGAGACAACTATGTTTGATATCCCCAGGTCTCCCTTCCGTATAAACAACATCAATATTAGAACCATGAATATACTCAAGGTTTTTTAATAAATCGTTCACTGAAGTTTTCTTTGTAGTACTGGCGTGAACAACCTCTTGGTTCCCTTTTTTAATTGCTGCAATATTAGCTTGAACAATATCTTTTACATATATAAAATCACGTGTCTGTTCCCCATCACCATGAATATTAAAGGAAAGCCCTTTGCTCAACCTTTCTAAAAACACTGCTACTACTCCGCCTTCTCCTTTTGGCGTTTGCCGTGGCCCATATACATTTCCGTATCGAAGAATTGTATATGGTAAATTATACAAATAATGAAATAGACGTATATACGATTCAGCAGCTAGCTTCGACAGACCGTAATAAGAAGCTGGCACAGTTGCATCTTGTTCAGTAATTAATTCTTTTTGTAGATTTCCATATACAGCTGAAGTAGAGGCAAATATAAACTTACCTACCGAAGCATCTCTACAGGCTTCCAGCAAATTTATAGTTCCTTTTATGTTCACATCTGCGTCATATTGAGGCGATTGGATAGATCGTGAAACATCTGCCTGAGCAGCTAAGTGAAAGACTATGTCAGGCTTTTCATCTAGAATGATTTGTTTGGCTTTATCACTACATATATCTTCTATATGAAAAGTAGCAAGAGGGTGTATATTATCATACTTTCCAGAAATTAAGTTATCAATTATGTGGACATTAAAGCCTTGTCTAATGAGCTCTTCTACAAGATGGGAACCAATAAATCCCGCCCCACCAGTTACTACAGCCTTCATATACTATTCTCTCCTCTTTAAAGTTTTAATAGTATATGTCACCTATAGGGCTCCTGTATAAGCTACCTACCCAATCATTTCCAAAAAAGACATTTAGCTTCCTTTTCGATATATTTACATTTCACTCTTATGTGAAAGCACCTCTTTATAAACATCTAGAACTTTTTGAACTGCATCTTTCTGATCCCAATGTTTTAAAGCCCATTCTTGTGCATTGGCTCCTAACATGCCTCTATATGCTGGATCTATTAGCAAATTATAAAGGTTTTCACATAACGATGTGGCATCACCTGCCGGGAAAATTAAACCTGTAGATCCATGCTGAACCATTTCGGGTAATCCCCCTGCGTCACTTACTATTACTGGTTTTTTAGCAATCTGAGCTTCAATAACTGATAAAGGTTGATTCTCTATAAGACTTGGCAAAACAAAAATGTTAGCAAGAGAGAGTAAAGAAGGCACATCGTTTCTATTACCTAAAAATAAAACCCTCTTACCTAAACCGAGCGCTCTACTCTGAGCCTTCAACTCAGCTTTTTGATCTCCATCTCCAACGATCCAGCAGACCCAGCCTTTCTTAATTTTTTTGAGTTCACTGAGAGCCTCTAATAGATGATGAATACCTTTAATTTCAGCTAATCTCCCTGTATAAATAATTACTTGTTGACCAACTGGTGGATGAACATTAGATGGTATTTGCATTCGCTTTAAAAAAGAATCTATATCATATCCGTAATGAAACACTTTAAGTTGATGCTCATTAACCCTAAATTCCTGAATTAAAATTTCCTTTAACCAATGATTTGCAACTATAGTACAATCAGCAGCCATAGCACCTGTATGTTCAAGTTCATTAAAATATTTAGTAGCTATATCAGCTGTAGGAGCCTTCAGAATGTCTTTGATGTAGCGATTTAACTCGTGAGCAACACAACCATGTATAGTTGCTACCACCGGCGTTTTTACACTCTTTAAGGAACGAATACACGCAGTTGCTACAACGTCTTGTGTGTGAATTAAATCATATTGGTTGATATTTAAACGAGAAACACCTCTTGTATAACCAATACGTTCTTTTTCATAAAATTTCACTACTGGATCTTTATATAGAATAGGAGTATTTTTCTCATGTTGTTCCAATTCTTCTACTAATAATAGTTCATCTTTAATTACCTCTATATTTTTATTAACAATATGAACTGATTTATTTCCAAGTCCATGTCCAAGTAAATCTACTTCATGACCCAACCCTTCAAGCTCTTGCTTTAATTGCTGCATATAATTCCAAACTCCACCTACATGGGGAACTTCCCAGAATGTAGCAAGCAGTATTTTCATTATGTTCTCTCCTCTTCCCGTAGCATTCACGTTCTAAAAGTCTCTCTATATAGGTATTCATGGAATTTGTTAATGCTATAGACCTCTGCCTGTATTTTCACTCTATGTTTTAGGATCGTGTCTTGTTGAGCATTAGATGAAATATTTAGCTTTTTAAGCATACATCTATAATAAGTTTTATTTATTAGATTATTATTCAGAGTGGGGTGTCGTGATTGGATAAGAAACCTACGTTACTAATTACCGGTGCTAGTGGATTTACTGGACTTCACGCATGTGATTATTTTTCAAGATTAGAGTTTGACGTCATAGCTATCACAAACATGAATTCATTTTCTAATAAGCAAATTAAACGCAGAACATGCAATCTATCTAATAATGAGTCGGTAAAGGAGTTAATTTCAATAACCAAGCCGGACTACCTCCTTCATTTGGCAGGTCAAAACGCTGTGGGATTATCCTGGGATAATCCCATTCAATCTCTAGAAGTAAATGCAATGGCTACAGCATACTTACTTGATGCTCTTAGAAAAGAGATGCCTTCTTGTAAAGCTGTTATTGTAGGTTCTGCTCTTCAGTTTGATCCAACGGTTCCAGCCACGTTTAATCACCCCTATGGTCTGAGTAAGACCATTCAAACCCTCATTTCGCAATTTTGGTCAAATCAATACAATATGAATGTTGTTGTCGCTAAACCATCAAATCTTATAGGTCCTGGCTTCTCTAAAGGAGTTTGTTCCATTTTCGCTAAAAAAATTATAGCTATGGAGAAAGAAGAGGGGGAAAAGTATCTGAGGGTGAGTAACTTAAATAATCGTTTTGACTTCTTAGACGTACGAGATGCTGTTAGAGCTTATGATTTTCTGCTCAGAAAAGGAGAAAATGGACGTTCATACAATGTCTCTTCTGGAAAAAGTAATTCTTTACAAGATATTATAAATATTTTCAAAAAGATAACTCCTATTAAATTTCAAGTGAAAGTGGATGATAAAAGTCCTTTAAATAATTTTGTTACTTCAAACCCTACAGCACTAACTGACTTGGGTTGGCAACCAACTACGACATTAGAATCTTCTATCCGGGACATTATTGACTTTTATCGTTAGAGATTCTTTCTGTCATTATAATTACCTATTCACCTTTATGGAAAATCAGAGTTTAGGTGCGTAGAAATAGCAATTCTCTTATAAAATCAGGTTTTTTATATGAATGAAGTTTCTGCGAAAGCATGTCACTTAAGAAGGTTTATGCATATTCTAATCAAGAGTGTGATTTCATTAATGAACTTAGAACTATCATCTCCACCTTTTATCCACCTACAAAAGTCATAATTTAGACTACGTTTCACTTATGCTATGAAAATTTTTTTCGGAGGGGAAACAATGGGTCCAAAAGTATCAATAATTATTCCTTTTTACAACTGTGCCTTTGTCGATCAAGCAATCAAAAGTGCCTTAAACCAAACTTATGAAAATGTTGAAGTAATTGTGGTAGACGATGGTTCTACATCCCACACTGCGAAGATAGAGTCCTTTAAAGATAAAATTGTTTATATAAGAAAAGAAAATGGCGGGACGGCTACTGCAATAAATACTGGTTTATTCACTGCTACAGGAGAGTATATAGCCTGGCTAAGCTCGGATGATTATTTTGTTCCTGAAAAGATTTCTAAACAACTAAACTTTATGAAGCAAAGGAACATAGATGCCAGCTTCACTAACTTTGACTATATTAATAAAGATAACCAAGTTTTAATACCTTGGTGCTGTAAACGTTTTTCTAATTTAGAAGAAGTGTATAATGCCTACTTAACGTATAATGCTATAAATGGATGTACCATTCTTATAAAAAAGAAGATCTTTGATGAAATTGGGATTTTCTCTCCGGATTTTCGTTATACTCATGATTATGAGATGTGGTTTCGTATGCTTGTCAATGGCTATGAAATCCATTATTATGATGAAGCACTCACAAAATTTCGTTCTCATGAAAAATCAGGCACCAGTAGATACCAAAATGAGATGAGAGAAGAAATGAAAACTATCGAGTTTCATTACCGCCCTCTGCTGCAAAAATATATAAGTAAATCACAATCAAATCCTTCACAAGATTAGGTGAGTTTATCCTTCTATGATTACTCCTTACACCCTCCTATTTAGTCTTTATTACAAGTATTTCCACTCGTTACTTTCATTTAATAAATGAAACGTATTATTAGGACACAAGTTTATCTTTCACTCTAAAAACTTTACATGGAAATGTGTAAAGTTTATTACATACAAATCTGTATGGAAACTTTAATAAACAAACTTTGTAAAAAAGAATTTGCAAAAATTGTTATTATATTTATCTACTATCAGCGTGCACTCGTCCGTGCCAATTAAAAATTTTGGACATATTATATAGATAGGAATTTGCAAAATAATAAAAATTTAAGCATATATCAATTTTGAGAAAAGAAGGGACATACATGAAGAATAATAAGGATTCGTTATTTGATGAAAATCTAATTGAGTTTTTAAATGAAGTAAAAACTAATTTACCTACCAATTATAAGATACCTGATCCTGGGGTTGTAAGTATAATTCTTTCTCATACTCAATGAGGTGCTTTAGGCGTTGAAAATTCTTATTCTTCTCCTCTTACTATTGAATAGAGAGAAAATAATTAAAGGATGATTATAAAATGAAGATTTTATTAGTTTCCTATTACCCACTCCCCTATACCGGAGGCGTTTGGACATTTGTATCATCACTCCAACAGTCACTGAAAGAGTCAGGTCATACAGTTCATATCCTTAGCCAGACCCCTGATTTAAATAAATATCGAATCATTGGACAAAAACCAGAAATAGATATTGCTGTTCTTTCTCCCTATATTGAAGAAAAATTGCTTACTGAGCTTCCTTCACTTCCAATGAAGAGTTGGATATACAACACTGAATTATTTCGTTATAGCTTAGAGCTTTCCGCAGCATATTACAACCTTCAGCAATATGACCTTATACATGCGCTAGATGTCACAGCAGCAAACGCTATAAATCGAGTTAAACCTTCTCATATTCCACTTGTTACTAGTGCTCTTGGAAATTTATCACGTGATATCTTTTTCACACTCAAAACCATGCACCCTCATAAAACAGACGAACAAATAGAAGCTACATTTGAATATCAATATCACCAGGTGATTGAGAAGTTAGGATATCAAGCCAGTGATTTCATTCATAGTCCAACCGAATGGATGTCTCGTAATATTGCAGATAATTTTTCTATTCCTTCAGACAAAATTGTTACCTTTCCATATGGAATTAGTAATCAACAGTTCCTTGGGGATGCCATGGAGAAGCCACTTATCGGACCCAAGCAGAGTAAAAAAATTATCCTTTATATGGGAAGGCTTGTCTATTTAAAAGGCATTCATCACCTCCTAGATGCCCTTGCTCTCTTAAAAGAAGGTAGACAGGATTGGGAATGCTGGATACTGGGGGAAGGCGAAATTAAAGGGGAATTAGAAAAACAATGCACAAACTTAGATCTAAAAGATAAAGTTAGATTTTTAGGTGCCTCGAATAATGTTCTTCATTTCCTTAGAGAAGCCGATATCTTTGTTCACCCTAGTATTCACGATACTCAGCCTTATTCTGTTATGGAAGCCCAGCTTGCAGGCCTTCCTGTTCTTATTAGCAATACAGCTGGATTACCTGAAATGATTGAAGTGGGAAGGAGCGGGCTAGTCTCTTCTGTAGGAAATATTTATGAACTGTATGAGCAATTAAAGTATTTGCTTGCAAATGATTTACTTCGAAACCAGCTAGCTTCTTGTACAAAAGAGTGGGCTCAAGATAAATGGGACCTTAACAAAATGGTTACTAATTTTTTGTCGCTTTACGAACAAGCAGAAAAACTTAACACAGAAAATCAAGAAAAATAAAATACCAGATACTAGAAAATATCTGGTATTTTATTTACTTACTGAGGTTTAGTCCAAGTGATTGAATCATTGAAATAAAATTCACACAGTATAAATCTGGGTTGAAATTTACTTTTACGTGCTCAAAAGCATCTTTACGTATCTTTTCTCTTAACTGAGAATCCGTCATTAACTCCTTTGCCTCTTTAACAGCTTCGGTAACGTCACCTAATGTATAGTATTTCCCCGTTTTATTATGAATAATTGAGCTTCTTACGCCATCGGAGTCAGTGGTTAAAACCGGACATTTACAACTCATCGCTTCAAGAAGAGAATATGGGGCTCCTTCTACCTTTGAAGTAGAGCATAAAAACCCGCCTGATTCCCCTATCATGGAAAAATAAACGGCCATTTGATCATTCGGAACGTTTGCATGAAGAAAAAGATGTTTTTCTAAATCTAACTGTTTAATTAATTTTTCAAATTGACCTCTTTCCTTAGCTTCGCTTAGAGTAGGGTCTTCAAACATATGTAATCGTATGTTTGAATTGTGATTATGGATTAATTCGCTACCGATTTTTAAGAACTCTCTCCAATTTTTGTTATCTTCGATTCGCCCAATCCATGCGACGTTAGGCTGATGACTAGTAGGTACAGCTTTATAGGAGAACTGATTAGTATCAAAACAATTGTTGAAACTAAACTTTGGAAATGAGGGGTAGAGTTCATCTAGTAATTGCACGATATGAGGAGTCTTGGGATTAAGAAATCCTGAAGCATAGTTAGTGACAAGAGGTATAGCATCTGTAAGAGCAGATTTTGCTGTACTTTTTGGGCCGTACCCTTGTATTTCAATAATCATTTTCCCTTGATATCCAAGCGATCTAAACCGAGGAAGAGCTTGAAAATCTGAGACAATGACAATGAGACTATAATCTCCTTCATCAAGTATTTTTTTAATTTCATGGTCTTCATTCGTTACAAACGTTTGGGTCCCATGGTCATTTATGCTTTTCTTTCTATTTTCATAATAAAGGCAATGAGCATTAATGTTGTACTTTTTAAGGGCTTTACACCTTTGACGATTTAACGTTTCTACTCCTCCACTTGGAACATAAAACACGAATAATACATTCATTTTCCCTCTCCACCTTTACGTGTAGAATTAATAAACTTCTATTTCATATGTAAACCGTGTTACATATGTTAATAAATGCGATGTAAATTTAAAAATTGTTATTTTCCCTAAAAACATAATCACAGATTTTTAATTCTTGAAAGGAGAAGTGAATATGTCAAAAGTATCTATTGTTGTGCCATTCTTTAATTGCTCTTATATCGATCATGCACTAGATAGTTTAACTAAACAGACCTACACCAATATTGAAATTATAGTAGTAAATGATGGATCTACTAAGCATACGGATAAAATCCTTCCCTATTTAGATAAAATCATCTATATTACAAAAGAAAATGGTGGCACAGCGAGTGCTTTAAATGTAGGAATTCAGCAAGCAACAGGTGATTATATATGTTGGCTTAGTTCTGATGATATTTATGATCATCATAAAATCGCCATACAACTAGAATCGATGAAAACTCATAATGCCTTTTTTAGTCACACAAATTACTACGCCATCAATTATAGAGGACGAATTATTAGTCCGCCTTTAGGTATTCAGACGTTAAATAAATTAGATCTTATCACTAGAATAAGCAAAGGAAATATTATTAACGGCTGCTCAATTATGATTCACAAAAGTGTGTTTGACCATGTGGGTCTTTTTGACGAGACACTTCTTTATACTCATGACTATGACTTATGGTTACGAATCATTCAAATATTCGATTTACAATACATCCCTCAGCCCCTTTTGTTATCAAGGATACATGAAAATATGGGGAGCAAAAAATATGCTTCTTTTATAAAAGAAGAAAACAAAATTGTAATTAATCGTCATAAACACGTAATGGAACAGCTAGCGTTAAAATATAAAGAACACTCTTAATTACTATTTAGTTCTTGCTACTGTATAAGAAAGGCGGATTTTTAAGTAAATTAGGTAAACCGCCGAGCACCTTAAAATCGGATAAGCATATTATAAAACATAGATAATAATGCAAAAACTTTGCTTTAAGAAAGGATGAATTCTATTGGCACTATCAAGTGAAGCAAGAGCAGCGTTGTTAAAAAACCTGCTTTCATTACCTCAAACAGTCAACACAACTACTACTTCTGCTACAGACCTTTTAAATGCTGTCAACCCTGCTACTACTGTAACTAACGCCTTAAATACTATTAATCCTACTACTGTCGTAACAGATCTTTTAAATACTGTTAATACAACTACAACTGGCCTTTTAAATACCGTTAATACGACTACAACTGATATCTTAAACACTACTACGGGTCTTGTAAGTACTACTACTACTTCTGCTAGTGATCTTTTAAGAAATCTTCTCTCCATATTAGCAGGACTACCAATTTCATCTGGTTCAGCCCCGATTAGAAACGACTTAAAAAATCGTGTTAATCAAACAGTTCAACTATCTACACCAAATGAAACCATTACAGGTGTTTTACTTGCTGTTTTATCAGACTACGTGGCAGTTGCTGAAAGTGACGGATCGTTAAACTATATCCCACTTTCTAAAGTTGAAACAGTATCATCACTTTAAGGAAGGAGTCATACTATGTTTGAAAGTACTTTAGTAGCTGAATTAACAAAGCGTATTGGTACACCAGTCGAAATCGCACTAGCAGATGGCTTTGTTGAAGGAATTATCACTGCTGTAACAAATGGCCTTATTACAATCCTTCAAACTGTGGGATATGGATATGGCGGAACTACTCTTCCTTTAACTATTGCTCTTCCATCAATTACTTCAATTAAAATTTCACCGGTTGCGTAAACTAGTCAAGGTATTTTAAGAAATCACTCCAACTGGAGTGATTTTTTTTCGTGATACTTAACGGATGTTCCCTTACGTTATAAACTGTCATATCCTTATATAACAATCGATGTGTTTTTATTAGATCATTTAATACACTTACATCCTCATACATTCGTCCTCCTTCAAAATCAATTAAAGGAAACCCGTTATTTTGTTTTAAAGTCGACGTACGATAGATGCGAGGTCCTAAGGGAAATACATAAGAAAGAAGGTCGTTTCTATTGAGAATCGCTCGTCCTTTCCTTAACCCTTTATACCTTATATTTTCTTCTCCATTCTGCTTCCATGCTCTTAAATTACCGTAGAGAACAGCTACATCTTCCTTTAAATTTTCTAAACATCTTCTTATAGTGTAAAATGCATCTGGGTCTAGCCAGTCATCGGCATCTAACTCCATGACAAATTCTGTTTCAACATATGATAGAGCCGCATTAAGAGCCCTTGCTTTCCCACCATTATCTTTACTAAGAAACCTAAAACCTGGTGTGTTTTTAAAACTTTTTATAATCTCTAGGGAATGATCGTTTGATCCATCATCAACTACTATTATTTGTTCTGGAAGACTACTTTGCAGAATACACGAGTTAATAGCTATCCCTACATAATTAGCCATATTATAATTAGCTATAATAACAGCAATTGAAGGAGCTAAGTTCTGTTTCTCTAACTTTTGCTGATACTTCTCTATAAAATTTAACTTTTGAAGATTACTACTGGTTTTATCTATGAATGTTTGATTAACCAATTTATTCGGTGAAGAAGCGATAGATAGTTCATCTACTGTTAAAAGCCAAGATGGAAGAACAGATTCTTTAAATGGAACGTGGCATCTCAAAGAGAAGGGATGTTGTTGGAGAAAAGAAGCCTTTGACAAAAACGGTCGCTGTATAACTTTATTATTAATTGTGATATCGTAAGTCATTACAACTTTCTCATCATCTAATGCTAATTGATGCTTCGTAATACTATTATCTAAATAATCATAACTATACAAGAACATGACATATTCACAAGACAGTGATTGAATGTGATGATTTAATGTTAACCCTAAATCATTATCAAGTAAGTTTATACATTTTGTCTTTGCACCTTCAAAAGTCAATCCTAATTGGTTTAAAGTCTCCGGTATGTCCAAGATAATAATTTCATCTATACGATTATTAATAAGATGCACCGAATCTATAGCTTTTTTTATCGAACTTGAGTTTACATATCCAATTAAAAACAAATGAATATCCTTCATATATACTCCTCCGCCTTTAAAAATTCTAGCCATCATGAGGCCTCATTAAGCTGTTTTCCTGACACCTAATTTATTGCTTTACATATGATCATTCTATGTGTATCTCTCAGTATGTATGGTTTAAATTCGAACACTTTTTCATTAAAAGAATCCTTAATCAGATGTTAATCTAATTAATAACAGTTTAAATAACACTATAAGGTAATTAGTTTGTCCAATCACTACAGGTCACCATTTCATATAGTAATAGTACATAGAAAGGAGGTTAAAAATACCATGACGATATTATTAGATTCTAGAACATCTCAAAATGCTAGTATAGCTAACTCTATTTCTATCCCTATTACACTTCTCTCTAATCCAGGTCTATTCGGTCAAATTGGCCTCAACGTTACAAGTGCTACAGGTGCTATTCGTACTCAATTAAGTGGTACTGTAGCTTGCCAATTACCACTCCTCCCTGTCGCAACTACTGTTACAATTACTATTGTAAGAGGTACTGCCTTTAACGACCCAGTTGTCTACTCTTCATCGGAGGCGTTGAATATTAACCTTTTAGGACCACAGCTTTTTACGTTTACTGCTTCAGATTTTAATGTACCAAAGCCAGCTTCTAATCTTTTAATTTACACAGCTTTCATCACTTGTAACATCCTAGGAACTGTGAGAGTTGGACCAGAAAGTTTTAATGGAGTTGCTTATTCGGATTAAGAATATTATTCAATTTTATTTAATAAAAAAGTCTTCGCTTTTATAAACGCGAAGGCTTTTTTACTTTCTTTTATTTACTAAAACACGCACGAATAAATTTAGCTAAATGCATTCACAGAATAAAATTCCCTGTTTATTCTGTTTTCCTATATAGGATTACAATAATTTCCCTTCCTTGTTTTTACGCTCAGAAGGTTAGTTACATATTAAAGGATGTCTAATGTAACTAAGATAGCGATTAATACTTGTAATAGTACTTGAAGATTTACAGCGATATCTGTGTCAGTAGCTGTAACATTTACATTTGTAGAGTTTTCAATAATTGTTTTTTGAGAATTTTTTTGTTTAATGCTAGCGAATTGTTTTAGTTCTTCAACGACGCTGTTTCCTTGCACATTATCACCGATTGTAATACGAACTACTACTGCAATAGCTATCTGTAAAGCTACTTGAATAGTCGCTGCAATTTGAGTATCTGTCGTTTGTACTCTAACACCTTCTGAATCTTTAACAATAATTTTCTCAAAAGATTTTTGTTCAGTAGCAGCTATTTGATCAGCTTCTTGCCATACGTCTCTACCACTGAACCGTTTATTTTCACAATGGTCTAGTGCTCTCCATTTTCTTTCACCCATTTTTCTCACCTCGTTTAATTTTTAATTAAAGAACATCGACAAGTACAATAATAGCTACTAATACTTGTAACAATACTTGAACGTTAAGAGCCACGTCTGTATCAGTGGTTGTAATTTCTACGTCTTTAGAATTCTCAATATAAATTTTTTGTTTATTTGTTTGCTCTATTTCAGATAGCTGTAATAAGTCTTGAAGCACACCATCTTTTTGAACAGTATCGCCGATGGCAATACGGATTACAATAGCGATGGCTACTTGGATAGCCACTTGAATACCGATAGCTGCTTGAGTATCTGTTGTAGTGACATTAACATCACAAGAATCTTTGATCCAAATTAATTCATCTGATTCTTGGTCAATTAAAGAAAGTTGATCTGCCTCTTGAACTACTTCTGCATTAAAACTTTCAAAACTCTCCCTACTTTCGAAACTCTCACGACTATTATAGTAATCATATTCCGTAGATTCACTTTCATAGTGATCTACTTTACAGCCATCTTTACAATGCTTCTTAGGATCATCTTTTTTATGTTTGCTTTTGCATTTTTTCTTTACATCGTAAGAATAATACTTTTTAGATGACATAACTAACACTCCTTTTTCATGGTATGTATTAATATATGAACATACCAATCAATAGGATTGGGCCAATTGACCATTGAGTGCAACCATTTTAAAAAACAACAAAAACGCCTATTTAACGGCGTTTATAAATAATATAATTTATTTTTTTTTATTGGTAGCATTTGTTTGTTTTACAAACTCATCCACTCGTTTTGACAAATCTTCAACCATTTCTTTAAGCATTTGTTTCTTCTCTTCAGATAGGTTTCCTTTAATTTTTTCTTTATCTATGCCATGTTTAGAAAAAACATCGTTTACTAATAAGTCCATTAACTTATTTGGAACAATCTCCGGTTTTTTAGGTGAATCACTCATATTAATCGCTCCTTCTATATAAGGTCGTTATTCATAACAACATATGCAGGAATGGCCTAAAAGGAAACAATTCCCCCTTGTTTTCACATGTTGTTGAAGCGATTTTTTACTCACCAATATTTTCATTTAAATAAAAACAGTAGCATTTCTATCTTAGGTTAACTGTACTAGCCATCTCTGTCGCCTAAAAATTTAAGATAATAAAATAAATTTAACATCATATATTTGTACATAAGGTAAGTGCCTTATGTTTTCAACAATTTTCTTAACAGTATTTATGAAAAGAGTTGAGTTAAATGGGAAAAAAAGCAAAGGTTGTGCATGTTGCAGGTGATTTTTTATCTCCAAAAGGAAAATCATCTACTAATCAAATTTATACAATAAATGAGGATAACAATACGGTTTCTGTGATGGATGGATTAACTGATGATTTAATTGCCACTATAAATGTAGGACGTCA
This sequence comes from Bacillus infantis, assembly GCF_020171945.1. Lineage (GTDB taxonomy): Bacteria > Bacillota > Bacilli > Bacillales > Cytobacillaceae > Bacillus_AB > Bacillus_AB infantis_A. The sequence continues at coordinate 28,551 of NZ_JAIVAP010000032.1, forward strand.
GCCAGCAAACGTAAATGGCAATCCATCTACTAATCGTATTTATGTGACTAATAAAGGTGATAATACAGTTTCCGTCATTGATGCAGGTACAAATACAGTTATTGGAATTATTCCAGTTGGGAGTCAGCCTTCAGGTGTAGGGGTTAATCCCTACACGGATAGAGTTTATATCACAAATGCTGGGGATGATACTGTTTCCGTCATTAATGGTGCAACCAATATTGTTGTTGCCACAATACCTGTAGAAACCCACCCAATTAATTTAGATGTCCATCCCTATATTAACCGTATTTATGTAGCTAATAAATTTAAAAATACAGTCTCTGTCATTGATGGATTGACGAATGCTGTAATGGCTACAGTGCAAGTCGGTGATCAGCCTACTGACCTAGGGGCTAACCTATCTAACAATCGTATTTATGTAGCTAATAAAAATGGTGATACCGTTTCCGTCATTGATGCAGGTACAAATGCTGTAATTGGAATAGTACCTGTCATAGAACAACCTTCTATGGTTGATGTTAACGCAGCCAATAATCAAATTCACGTAACGAATGAAGAAAATAGTGTAGTCTCTGTCATTGATGGTGCCACTAATATTGTCATTGCTACCCTCCCTGTCGGTGATCAGTCAACTTATACAATAACCGATACCTAATATAAGAACATAACGTGGATACTTATGTTCTATAAGAGGTGGCATAACCATGATTTTATTTTATAACCTGTAGCAACAATAATCTTATAGAAACACAATTATTGTTGCTACAATTAATGATTTCAAATATTTCTTAAGGAGTTCACTCTTTATCAAAATTTCTCCATTTTTGATAAAGAGAAGGTTGAATATCTTTAACATGAGATAAAAATTCTTTTGATAAGTTTAATCCCTTCAAATCTTTTAGTAATTTAATAGGAGTAGGTCGCTTAGAACTAAAAGCTCTTTTAAGATCAATTATTTTTAAATTTCCCTGTTCAGTTATTAGAACATGCCGTAATTCCGTATCTTGTCTACGAAAACTTAATTTCTTTAATTCATTAAAGAGGCTTATCAATTGTACAACCAAAGCCTTTTCTATATATTGATTTTTTTTCAGATGTTTTGCCAAGGAAATTCCTTTTATATATTCCATGACTATGTAATTTGGTCCATAATCGTAGAGATGAGGAATAATAAAAGACGACTGCCCCACTTTTATTGCTTCTAACTCTTTTTTATATACCTCTTCCTTAAAAAATACTTTTACACATCGATTATCAGTCAATTGATAAATAACACCATCTTTGCCTTGTCCAACTACCTTATACCTTTTAAAATTCATAAGTTCATTTTCTTTTTCTCCTATTAATTTCTGAGAAGAGTGCCCAAATGCTTTATCATTCAACAAGTCTAATTTTTTAACGCTGTTAGACGGAACAAGCTGGACATTATTATTACTCAGCAGCTGATACTTTTTCTTATTGTGCCATTTAAAGAGAGTTTCTTTCGGAAGCCTATCCCACCTATCATAATCACTACGATAATGAAAATATGATTTTCCCATTCTGTTCCTCCTTCCCCATTTGTTATTCTATTCGTTTATAAATAAATTGCTTGTATACTTATCCATCTACATATAAGTTCGCGAAAAATTTTTGTTCAAATCCAAGACAAGCACCCTCTCCTGTTACCAACGGTTACATACTATAGTAATGAAAGAGGTGAATATTGATATGAAGTATAAAGAAGATTGGACTTTGGAAGAGAAAGATCATAAAAATCCTTGTAAAAAGTGTGAGAAACATAAAAAACATGATTCTTGTAAGGATACTTGTAAAGAAATGAGAGTTATAAATTTATGGAAATTAAACTCTAAGTATTAATTTTACCTAAAAAAGAAATAAGACCTATTGGCATTTAGCAATAGGTCTTATTTCTTTTATGGCTCTACTTTTTCTTACTACTAAAATTACATAATGAAAGAAGCAACAAATATGCCTTCTATATTAATTAGTATAGCTCTAATTTTTAATTCTCCGCCAATGACGGTTTCTAATATCTGGATAAGCTCATATATTGTTTATAGTACAAGTATAGAAGAAAAAGCTACAGGAGGCACAGATATGAGCAATTGTATATTAGTAATCGGGGCTCATCCTGATGATGAACTATTAGGAACCGCAGGAACCTTAAAAAAATTTGTAGATGAAGGGTATAAAGTAATTTCGGTAATTACTGCTTTGGGCAGAAAGGAAGAAGCTCATCATATTCAGAAATTTGGTCGACTTGCTAATAAAGAAATTGGTATTGAAGAAGTAGTATTTCTTGAGCATGTCAATTTGGAACTAGAAATGATTCCTCTTCACGAATTAACGAAAGAAATCGAGCAGCTTATCAAAAAATACAAACCGGTCAAGATTTTTACACATCACTATGGAGATCTAAATAGAGATCATCAGATCACTTTTCAGGCGGTATTAACTGCAACTAGACCACTCCCATATACTTCCCCCATAGAATTAATTACATTTGAAACCGTTTCGTCGAGTGAATGGGGTGCTTTCTCTTGTGAAAAGACATTTAAACCAAATTTTTTTGTAGATGTTACGGCCACCATGGAAAGTAAACTTAATGCCCTTAAACATTATGATCTCGAAATGAGATCGTTCCCTCAT
>NZ_JAIVAP010000033.1 GCF_020171945.1 Bacillus infantis
GGCTTCCTTCAGATTCCACGTCACCGTGGACACCCTTGCCTTCAGCTAATGGTTCGCATATCCCAACGCCCATAGCGGACTTGCACCGCCTAGTTGATGAACATGCCCGGCACACAAAACAAACGGGACCCTCTGCTGGAGGGCCCTGTCTGTTTGGCGGAGAGCGGCCTTTTGACTTTTATTAGCAAGTTTTTCAGTTTATTAGCAACCTTTTTATTTTATTAGCAAGTTTTCCAGTATATTAGCAACTTTCCGGTTTTATTAGCAACTTCCCCAGTATATTAGCAACTCTGCAAAACTGGCAGGCACTATAACATGACTCTCCAAAAATGAGTACGGGACATATAACCCCGCACTCATTTTTTATTGAATGCCCGCCGGCCGGCCTTTTCAAAAAGGCGCGGGAAAAGGGCATAGATGGTGCTGCCGGCATTCATCCAGCGCGGAAGGTTGATTTCCCTGCGCCCGGTCAGCATGCTGTCCACCACTTTTTCTGCCACATAGCGCGGCTGCAGCATGAAACGCTGGACATTTTTCACATAAGTCCCTTTTTCATCTGCAATATTAAAGAAGTTAGTGGCAATCGGGCCCGGGTTGACTGCCGTCACATGCACCCCCAGATCGGCAAGCTCCATCCGGAGACTGTTCGAGTAGCCCAAAACTGCGTGCTTTGTGGCAGAATATACGCTCGATTTTGGCGTAGCGATCTTCCCTGCCTGGGATGCGATGTTTATGATATGCCCGCTCCTCCTGCTTCTCATAGAAGGCAGGACCATGCTCGTGCAGGCCATCAGCCCGATGACATTCACATCAAACATTCCCTTTATTTCCTCGATCGGCGCTTCGTGCGCTTCCCGGAAAACCCCGAAACCGGCATTGTTCACGAGAACATCGACATGTCCCCACTCGCCCAGGATCCGGGCGAAAACAGACTGGACCGCCTCTGCATCAGAAACATCCAACCGGTCTGTATTTACTTCAGCACCATAGCGGGTTCCAAGTGCACCGGCAATCTCCTCCAGCTTTTCCTGATTCCGCGCAAGAAGCCACAGCCTCGCTCCTCTTTCCGCGCAAAGGGCAGCCATTTCCGCTCCGATGCCTCCTGATGCCCCGGTGATGACAATATTTTTATCTCTAAGACGTCCTGACAGCAAAAAACCACCTCATTCAGCAATTGTATAAAAGAAGGCGCCGTCTTCCTCCTTGATAACAATTTCCCCTAAAGACTCCAAATAGTCAAGCTGGGCTACCGTCTCCGAGAGAGTCAGGGTGAATTCCCGCTCATAAACAGCCGGAAACAGCCTTTGGCATACTTGGAAGGCAGTAAGCGGCTCTTCCTCAAGCCATCCCTTGACCTGCATTGCCCGGTCATGCTGGCGGCCGAGTCTTTTTTCAATCAGCGGAGGAACTTCGCTCACTTCAGGTCCATGGCCCGAATACACAAGGCTGATAGGAATCTCCAGCAGCTTTTTCAGTGACTCATTATATTGAAGCATCGGCCTTGGACGTTCTGTTTCACCAGGAAGCGGGGGCTCGAGGAGGGGATTCGGAGAAATACTGGCAAGCAGATGATCTCCCCCGATGTAAGTGCCATCCTTTTCGCGGTACAGGCCTATATGGCTTTGTGCATGCCCCGGGGTTTCCACCACACTCCAGCCCGGCAGGCCTGGCGGTTCATCGCCTTCGCAGATCGAGCCGGTAAGAGAGCGGCTGCAGGAAAATCTAAGCGTTTTCTTCATCAGGGCAATGAATGGCAAATAAGCATCCGGAATGCCAAATTCGCGGAAAAGCCCCCTGTAAAAGCGGTCATGCATATCAAAAAAGGCCTCTGTCCTGTTCAGCCAGCGTTCATTTGAAGGATGTCCGTAAACCTCGAGTTCAGGGGAAAAATAATCAAGCAGGCCGGCATGGTCAGGATGGTGATGGGTGAGGATCACCTGTTCAATATCCTGCGGCTTCAGCTTCAGCTCCTTCAGCTGATGGTTCAGCGCTTCCCATGCTTCTTCTGTTTTGGGGCCGGCGTCCACCAAAGTCAGCCTGTCGCCTTTAATCAGGTAAACATTCACATCTCCCACCGGAAAAGGGGTGGGGATGATTAATTTCGCGATATCATTCTTCCATTCAGCCATTTTTCTTAACTCCTTGAAATTATATTTAAATAAAGTAATGGATATAAAAACACCGGCTTCTCCAGCAGCACCATCATTTCAGCGGAAAATAAACAGGGCTGCTGCCGGAAAAACACAGAATCTATGTATACTTTGGAAAATTGGCAGACAGTATATACTGTAAGTTTAACTTTATTCAAGGAAATTGTCATTATTTTCACATAACTTTTCTTGAGCGGTTAAAAAAATCATGATGAAAGCCTATTGACAGGGCCGCTCCTTTTCTTGCATAATCACAAAAACATCTTTTTTATAAAGAACGAAGCGTTGAATAGGGCCAGTAAATGGGAAATGGCGAAAGAGAGTGAAGCCCGCCGGCTGAAAGGCTTCACCGCCCGCTTGAACATTGAACCTACCTTATGAGCTGTCAGGAAAACCTGACGTCCCGTCCCGGCGTTAACGGGCGCTAAGCTGCACCAGACCTGGATCAATGACGGGCCTGGTGAATGAAGGTGGTACCACGGAAGCAAAGCCTTTCGTCCTTTACTGGACGGAGGGCTTTTTATTTTTAACGGACCAAAAACAGAAAGGATTTGATCACTATGAGGAAACTGGCGGTCATCGGGGCAGGATCCATGGCGGAAGCACTGATTGCAGGAATGATAGAAAACGGGCTTGTAAAAGCTGAGCGTATTTTTGTAACCAATAAAAGCAATGAGGAGCGGCTTGAAAGAATGGCAGGCACTTATGGGGTACACGCCACCCACAGCATGGAGGAGGTGCTGTCCGGAGCGGAAGCAGTCATCCTGGCCATGAAGCCAAAGGATGCGGCAGAAGCGATGGAGCGGCTTGTTCCTTATCTGAATGAAAGTATGCTGATCATTTCTGTCCTTGCCGGGGTGCCGATTGAGAGCATTGAAAGACTCTCCCGCCTCAAGCCTGCCATCATAAGGGCCATGCCTAATACATCTGCAGCTGTCTGCAAATCGGCCACAGCCCTGGCGGCAAACCTTAAAGCCACCCAGGAACAGGCCGCACTCGCCAGGGAAATTTTCGAGACCGTGGGGACGGCGGTATTTGTGGAGGAGGAACAGCTGGACGCAGTGACCGGCCTGTCGGGGAGCGGCCCTGCCTATATCTATTATTTAGCGGAAGCGATGGAGAAAAGCGCTGCCGAGGCCGGCCTTGACCAGCCGGTAGCAAAGGAGCTCATCATCCAGACACTGGCAGGCGCAGCGGCCATGCTAGCCCGCTCTGATAAAGATCCAGAAGAGCTGCGGAGGAATGTCACCAGCCCTGGAGGCACAACAGAGGCCGGGATCCGCGTGCTCGACAGCCATGGCGTCCAGGAGGCCTTCAGATTATGCATTAAAGAAGCTGCCCTTCAGTCCGGACGCCTTGGTGCAGCGATTACAGAGGAGCTGCGGCAGAAGAATAGCCAAAGTTGAACATCTCTCCCCCATTCCTTAAAATGGAGCCAAACACAGGGAGGAAGTGAAAGAAATGCTGGCCATTCTTCTGGCACTCTGCATCGTCATCTGGATATGCGCCATAGCTGATGCCTTTTGGGGCTTGCGGAGGCTAGACCGGCTTGAGGATGAAGAAGAGCTGGCTTCCGGCCCTCTTTTGTCAATTGTCACAGCAGCACGAAATGAAGCAGCCGTGATTGAAGAGAGCATCCGCACCCAGCTTGCACAAAATTACACACATGTCGAATGGATCCTTGTTAATGACCGGTCAGAGGATGGCACAGGTCTGATCATGGAAAAGCTTGCCCTGGAAGATGCAAGGGTCAGGGTGCTTCATATCAATGAACTGTCTGATGGCTGGCTCGGGAAAAACCATGCCCTCTGCAGAGGAGCAAGAATGGCAAAGGGAGATATACTCCTCTTTACTGATGCTGACGTGATATTCCGGAAAGATGCCATCGGCAGGGCACTTGCCTATTTCAGGCGCCATGGTCTGGATCATCTTACAGCAGCTCCGGCTTTAAAAGCACATAGCTTCTGGCTTAAAGCGTTCATCGGCTTTTTCCTTTTCGGTTTTTCCTATTATAAACGCCCCTGGCTGGCCAACAGGCCGGAGTCGAAAACGGGGATCGGGATCGGCGCCTTCAACCTTATTTGCAAAAAAGCTTACGAAGATGCCGGCACACACGAATCCATCCGGATGAGGCCGGATGATGACCTGATGCTCGGGATGCTGATGAAGCGTCTCGGGTACAGGCAGAAAATTGCTGCAGCGCTGGAACTGCTTGAAGTCGAATGGTATACAAGCCTGGGGGAAGCATTCAGGGGCCTTGAGAAAAATACATTCGCCGGCCTCCATTACCGGATCAGCATGGTGCTTTTGGCCATTGCCGGCACTTTCATTTCCCAGGTGCTTCCCTTCTTTGCCGTTTTTTCGCCAGATCGGCTTGTCATGGGGCTCAGTGCAGCAAACATCATTCTGCTGGGGTGCCTTTATACGATGATTTCAAACCGCATGACCCCCTTTTCGCCCGCCCTTTTTCTCGTTTTTCCGTTAACGGCGCTTCTTTTCATCTACAGCATCATGCGCGCGAGTTTCTTAACGTTTAAGAGGGGCGGCATCGTCTGGCGGGGTACAAAATACAGCCTGAAGGAGCTCCGCCAAGAAAATCAATAAGCGCGAGCGCTTTCTTTTTCCTTCCCTTCTGCCCCCTGCTATACTAAAAGTGTTTAGCTGCACGAAATAAGAAGGAGGCAATTATGGACACAAAGCTATTTTCTCCGTACACAGTGAAAGACGTCACACTAAAAAACCGCATCGTCATGGCGCCGATGTGCATGTATTCCAGCCATAATGAAGATGGAAAAGTAGAAAACTGGCATTTGACCCATTATACAAGCAGGGCTGTCGGACAGGTTGGCCTGATTATTGTAGAAGCGACCGCTGTAACGGCGCAGGGCCGCATTTCTCCCCAGGATCTCGGGATCTGGAGCGATGATCATATCGAGGGGCTGCTGCAGCTGACAGGCATGATGAAAGAACATGGCACCCGTGCCGGCATCCAGCTTGCGCATGCGGGCAGAAAAGCGGTGATCGATGGCGAAATCATTGCTCCATCTGCCGTGGCATTCAATGAAAAAATGAAAATGCCGAAAGAAATGACAAAAGAAGAGATTAAAGAGACGATTGATGCCTTCAAGGAAGGAGCTGTCCGTGCAAAGAAAGCCGGATTTGAGGTAATTGAAATCCATGCGGCCCACGGCTATCTGATCAATGAGTTTCTATCTCCCCTATCCAATCTCAGGGAAGATGAGTACGGCGGGATTGCAGAAAACCGCTACCGCTTCCTGAGGGAAGTCATCGACAGCATCCAGACTGTTTGGGACGGACCGCTCTTTGTGAGGGTATCAGCGAGCGACTACAATGAAAACGGACTTGATATCGAGGACTATGTAACGTTCGGGCGCTGGATGAAGGAGCAGGGCATCGACCTGATCGATGTAAGCTCCGGAGCACTCGTGCCGGCCCGCATTCACGCTTATCCCGGCTACCAGGTCAAATTCGCGGAAACCATCAAAAATGAAGCAGACATCCCGACAGGCGCCGTCGGCCTGATTACATCCGGCCTGCAGGCTGAAGAGATCCTGCAAAACGACAGGGCAGACCTCATCTTCATCGCACGTGAGCTGCTCCGCGATCCATACTTCCCAAAAACCGCAGCCAAACAGCTCGGCACCGAAATCGAACCCCCGAAACAATATGATAGAGGGTGGTAAGAAAAGCGGAAGCGGCTTGCCCAGAGCCGACAAGCATAAGACGCGGCAGAATAAAAGGCGTTCTTTGCCTTTAATTCTGCCGTGGCTTATGACTCGAGGCTCTAGCCGCTGGAGCTGGACAATAAGAAAAGCGGAGGGTGCTTGCCCTCCTCAGATACAAAAAGAGCGTGCAGCCCGCATATGGCTGTACGCTCTTCTTTCATTCTTCCGCCCAAATCCGCTCCAGCACATGTCCCTCGTCAGTGATGGCAATCCTGAAAACATCAGGATTGGACATCTTCATCAGCACATCATAGCCGCTCTGTTCATCGAAATATCTGAGCAGGAGCGTGCTAAGATTTCCGTGGCTGGCAAGCAGTATGTACTCCTCGGGGCGCTGGAGGGCTTCTTTTAAGATGGATGCAGCCCTTGCCATCCCCTCTTCCTGGGTTTCTCCGTCTTCAAAGCGAAGTGCGAAATCATCAAAGCTCTGCATAAGCTTATCCTGCCAGTCATCAAAATAGAGAGAACTCAGCACCCTTTCCCCAAGCCGGGAATCAGCAGAAACATCAAGCCCTTTAGACTCTGCAAGCGGCCCGACCGTCTCCAGCGCCCTGATGAATGGGCTTGAATAGATAAAATCAACAGGCTTGTCCTTAAAAAACCCGGCAAGCTTCACTGCCTGCTTTCTTCCCTCTTCAGTCAGCGTGGATTCAAACGGCTGGCCTTCGGCTTTGGCATGGCGGACGATATAAAGTGTCTTCAAGCTTTCTCCCCCTTACTTATTGACCGGGATATGGAATTCCTTAAAATCCTCTGCTATATCAGCAGCCGGGAACACAGCGCGCGCTTCATTAGTTAGCATTGCCCAGTCTGCTCTTTCATAGCGTGCACTGATATGTGTGAGGCACAATTTCTTTGCGTTGGCCTGTTTGGCTATTTCCGCAGCCTGCACGGTAGTGGAATGAAAATAGTCGCGTGCCATTGTTTCTTCGCCCGCCTGGAAGGTCGCTTCATGGACAAGCAGATCAGCATCTTTGGCAAGATTAAGGGCGTTTGCGCACATCCTTGTGTCACCCAGGATCGTGATGATCCTCCCTTTGATATCCGGACCGAGAAAATCCGCGGGATTCAGCACAGTGCCGTCCGCCAGTACAGCAGGAATTCCATTTTTGATATCCCTGTAAACCGGACCCGGCATGACTCCGGCATCCTTTAGCTTGTCAGCCTGGAGAGTGCCCGGTTTGTCTTTTTCCACGATCCTGTATCCAAGAGAAGGGATTCCATGGTCAAGAAGCTTTGCCTCCACTTTAAAATCCTCATCTTCAAAAACAACCCCCTCTTCTGCCTCAATAACCTTTAATGGATACTTCAAATAGGTCCCGCTCACCGAAAGGCTGATCTCAATATAATCTTTCAGACCCTTGGGCCCATACACCTCCACCTCTGTCTCGCCTCCCTGGAAGGAGCGGCTTGAAAGAAGTCCGGGAAGCCCGTATATGTGGTCGCCGTGCATATGGGTTATAAAAATCTTTTCAATTTTCCGGGGCTTCAGTGATGTATGCAGGATTTGATGCTGGGTAGCCTCGCCGCAGTCAAACAGCCAGACAGTCCCCCGCTCCTCCAGAAGCTTCAATGCCATTGAGGTAACATTTCTGAGCTTGGCCGGTATTCCTGCCCCCGTTCCTAAAAATAGTAAATCCACCCGTGCCCCCCCTTTACTTGGTGAAAATATGTCCACTTGCCGTTAAATCTCGTTTTTATAATCAACACTATATCATAAATGCCGGGAGAAAGGTCCTCCCCGTCTTCATCCCCATAAAATACGGATAGTTTTCCGCCCTGCTGCGGAAACTAATCAGGCAGCAGCCAAAGGCAGCGCTTTCGCAGGAGAAAGGCGCATATTATTTGCGATTTCATTGTGAAAGCTATAAAATTTTATACTTGTATGGGTGTTCTTTTAATGGAAGACTTTTTATAGCCTTTGTTTGTGTCAGGGGCTTCATCCCGGTTGCCAATCCAGTGAGCCTGCCGGCATAAAAAGAGCTTTTTTAAAGATAAATCCCGCTGCAGGCCTACAGCATAAGAACTTACATATATTGAAATTTTGTTGAAGAGAGGTTTATGTACCGTGAAACAGAACGAAAAACCAACAGGATTAATCATGATTTTCGGAGCTACCGGCGACCTTGCCAACCGTAAACTGTTCCCTTCCCTTTACAGGCTTTTTGAAAAGGGAAATCTTTCAGAGCGTTTTGCTGTCGTAGGAGTTGCAAGAAGACCGCTTTCCAACGAGGAATTTCAGGAAAATGTAAAAAATTCCGTTCAGTCTGCGATAAAGGACAGCACCAGGCTGGATGAGTTTGCATCTCATTTTTACTATCACTCACATGATGTAACAGATTCAAGCTCATATCTAGCTTTAAAGTCAATGGCTGAAGATCTTGATACTACTTATGGCCTGGAAGGCAACCGTATTTTCTATCTGGCCATGGCACCGGAATTCTTCGGCACCATTGCTGTTCATCTGAAGCAGGATGGCTTGACCGAAACAGACGGATTTAAGCGCCTTGTCATTGAAAAGCCGTTCGGTCATGATCTTGAGTCTGCCAAAGAACTGAACAGCCAGATCAGGCATGCTTTTTCTGAAGACGAAATTTACCGGATTGACCATTACCTTGGTAAACAAATGGTCCAGAATATTGAGGTAATTCGTTTTGCCAATGCGCTGTTTGAGCCGCTCTGGAACAACCGCCATATTTCCAATATCCAGGTGACATCAAGCGAGGTCCTTGGGGTAGAAGAGCGCGGCCGCTATTACGAAAAGAGCGGGGCCTTAAGAGATATGGTCCAGAACCATATGCTGCAAATGGTGGCACTGCTTGCGATGGAGCCGCCGATCCGTTTGACGACAGATGAGATCCGCTCAGAGAAAGTAAAGGTCCTCCGTGCGATGCGTCCGCTTGAGGGCGAAATGGTCCATGAGCATTTCGTGCGCGGCCAGTATGGCAAAGGCCAGCTTGACGGCGAAAAAGTGCCGGGATACCGCGAGGAACCGATGGTAGACAGCGAGTCCAATACCGAAACTTTTGTGGCAGGAAGATTGACTATCGACAACTTCCGCTGGGCCGGCGTACCGATCTACATCAGAACCGGAAAGAGGATGGCCGTAAAGTCAACGAAGATTGTCATCCAATTCAAGGATATACCGATGAACTTGTACTATGAAACAGGACAGACAGTCAATCCGAATCTGCTGATCATCCACATCCAGCCTGATGAAGGAATCACGCTTCACCTTAATGCCAAAAAGTCAGGAAACCAGCTTGAAGCGAATCAGGTGAAGCTGAACTTCTCGAATAAAAGCGGAAGCGGCATTAACACGCCTGAAGCATATGAGAAGCTTCTGTATGACTGCATGAGGGGCGATGCCACTAACTTTACCCACTGGGATGAGGTTGCATTATCCTGGAGCTTCGTGGACAAAATTTCCGAGGTATGGGAAAACCATAAAGCGGAAAACTTCCCTAACTATGAAGCCGGGACAATGGGGCCTAAAGAAGCAGACCAGCTGCTTGAAAAAGAAGGATTCTCCTGGTGGCCTGTGGCAGACTTAGACGTTGATAATTGCTAAAAGAAATGCGGAGGTGGCTTGCCCAGAATTAAAGAACGCAGGCTAAAAACGCCACGTCCTGTGGCAACGCCTGCATGACCCGCATCCTGCGGGCCCAGCATAAGACGAGCAGGACGGAAGGTTGTTCTTTAACCTTCTGGCCTGATTGGCTTATGACTCGAGGCTCTAGCCGCCGGAGCTGGACTATACGAATTGCGGAGGCGACTGTACAGGCGCACCCTGCATATAACTCCAAATAATAGATGAGCCCCTTCCGAAAAACCGGAGGGGGCTCATCTGCATACAAAAGCCGCCTCATCCAGGCGGCTTTTCGCATATAATTTAAATCCAGTTTGTATGGAACGTGCCTTCTTTGTCGGTACGCTGATACGTATGGGCCCCAAAATAATCCCGCTGTGCCTGGAGAAGATTGGCCGGCAGTGTTTCAGTCCGGTAGCTGTCATAGTAAGAGAGCGCCGCTGAGAAGCATGGAACCGGGATCCCGTTCTGTACGGCAGCGCCAATGATTTCCCGCAAGGCAGCCTGGTAGCTCTCGGCAATTTCCTTGAAATACGGGTCAAGCAATAGATTCTTAAGACCTGGTTCTCTGTCATAGGCTTCTTTGATTTTCTGCAGGAACTGGGCGCGGATGATGCAGCCTCCGCGGAAGATCATGGCGATATCGCCATATTTCAAGTCCCAGCTGTATTCATCGGATGCCGCCCGCATCTGGGCAAATCCCTGTGCATAAGAACAGATTTTGCTCATATATAGTGCTTTGCGGACAGACTCAATGAATGCTTCCCTGTCTCCTTCAAAGGGCTTAGCTTCAGGTCCCTTCAGAAGCTTGCTCGCATGGACACGCTCCTCCTTCATGGCGGAAATGAAGCGCGCAAAGACGGACTCGGTGATAATCGGAAGCGGGACCCCCAGATCAAGAGCGCTTTGGCTTGTCCATTTACCTGTGCCCTTTTGGCCTGCTGTATCAAGGATAACATCCACTAGCGGCTTGCCTGTTTCCTCATCCTTTTTTGTAAATATATCTGCTGTAATCTCAATCAGATAGCTGTCAAGCTCGCCCTTATTCCAGTCTGCAAAGACAGTGTGCAGCTCTTCCGCCGACAAGCCGAGTACATTTTTAAGAAGAAAATAAGATTCGGAGATCAGCTGCATGTCTCCATACTCGATTCCATTATGGACCATCTTCACATAATGTCCTGCCCCATCCGGGCCTATGTACGTTGTACACGGCTCGCCATTCACTTTTGCAGAGATATCCTTAAAGATCGGTGCGACGAGGTCATAGGCTTCCTTTTGCCCGCCAGGCATGATTGACGGCCCTTTCAGTGCGCCCTCTTCTCCTCCGGAAACCCCGGTTCCGATAAAATGGATGCCAAGCTCGCTCAGCTCTTTATTTCGCCGCTGTGTATCGGCGAAAAAGGTGTTTCCGCCATCTATCAGTATATCGCCTTTTTCAAGATGTGGCTTAAGCTGTTCAATCGTTGCGTCCGTAGGGCCGCCCGCTTTGACCATCAGCATGATTTTCCGCGGCTTTTCAAGGGAATTGACAAACTCTTCAATAGAGTAGGTTCCTGTAATATTCTTCCCTTCGGATTCTCTGAGCATTTCTTCCGTTTTTTCGGATGATCTATTGTAGACAGAAACAGCGTATCCCCTGCTTTCAATGTTCCAGGCAAGGTTTTTTCCCATAACGGCAAGGCCGATAACTCCTATTTCCTGTTTAGTCATTTTATTCTCCCTTTCTGCTTCTGAAGCTGGTTTCTACTGCCGGCAAGCCGTTCCCCAGGAAGGCTGCTGCCAATAATAATGTCTCAAAACGGCAAAAGGAATGCAACTAATCAAACTTGGACTTTCCCTTCTTAGTTTGACGTTCCATTCCTTTTATAAACATTATTCGTGATCTTTTTGAGCCGGATGGTGGATTTGGCGTTTTCCCGTACCCTGGAGGAAATCTTTATTGAAGCTGGTATCTGTCCCAATTACAGGTTTGTCCGCCTCATCGCCCGCAGCTCCGGCAAGGTCGATGATTTTATCCCCGAATTTGGTCCGCAGATCGGCCAGGGTTTTGAAAAGCGGCTCTTTCCTGGCCTCTTTTTCATAAGAAAATAAATCAAGCTGGCGGACAGCCTGGTCCTGTTCCACAAGTTCCTGAGCCGTAACCCCGAGGAGGCGGACGGGATCTCCATTCCAATGCTTAATGAACAGCTTCCGGCTGAAAGCAGCCAGATCTTCCTTTAAGCTGACAGGGTTATCCAGCTTCCGGCTCCTTGTAATTGTCTTTCTGTCTTTATAGCGGATGGTGATGCCCAGCGCTGATGCATATACCTTCTTTTTCTTCAGGCGGACAGCTACCTTTTCCGACAGCATATCAAGCACCTTAAAGAGCTCCTGCTGGTTGGACACATCCCTTGGAAGCGTAGTAGAATTTCCGACACTTTTAAATTCAGCTGCAGACTCCGGGTCTACCGGCCTGCGGTCGATCCCATTCGCCCTCTCTTTCAGGCGCTGGCCATTGATTCCAAGCAATCCTTTAAGCTGGAGCTCGTTTGCTTCCGCAAGGCCGCCGATTGTCTCAATATTGAGGGTGCGCAGCTTCTCGCCTGTCTTTTTGCCGACCCCATGCATTTCCTCCACAGGCATTGGCCAAAGGATATTCCTGATATCGCGTTTCCGCAGCACGGTGATGCCCATCGGTTTCTTCATATCAGAAGCCATCTTTGCAAGAAATTTATTGGGGGCCACCCCTATGCTGCAGGGCAGATCAAGCTGATCGAGTATCTGCTTCTGGATGCTCCCGGCAATTTCAAGCGGTGCTCCATACTCATAGCTCTCTGTGATATCGACATAACCTTCATCGATGGAGACCGGCTCAACAAGCCCGGAATACTGGCTAAGGATATTGAACATTCCCATAGAGGCAGCACGGTACCGTTCAAAATTCGGCGTCATAACGATCAGCTGCGGGCACAGTTTTTTGGCCTCCCATAAGGGCATTGTTGTCCTGACACCGAACTTTCTTGCTTCATAGCTGCATGTGACGATTATTCCCCTTCGCTCTTCTGCATTTCCCGCAATTGCCAGAGGCTTCCCTTTCAGCTCAGGATTATAGGCCATTTCGACTGAAGCATAGAAGCTGTTCATATCGACGTGCAAAATGACCCGCCCGTTCTTTGGATATAGTTCTCTCATGCCTCTGCACTTCCCTGACTTAATGATAGTTTTATTTTATCAAAATTCCGCACTCAAGGCTAAGAAAGCAAAAGGGCCTGCAGCAGCAGGCCCTTCCAGAAATGCGCAAGCGCCTTTACCCCTTAAGGAACGAGGGGGCAGGCGCAGCTGCCAGACAGTAATAACATCGAAAAAGATGTATACTTACTTATCTTTGATAGAAAAGCTTAGACGGTTTCTTCTTTCCTTTCTTTCATAAACTCTTTGATTTCGCGGATTCCTTCAAGCGATTGTACAAGCCTGAGAGGATCGATGATAGTGATGAGCCTGCTGTCCAAAGCAGCTACCCCGCTGAAGTAGGTAGTTTTCTGATAGGCAGCCAGTCCCATCTCCTTAATGGCTTCTTTTGGTATGTTGATAATTTCCTTGGCCTCGGCTACCGAAGCCCCAAGGGAAAGCTCTTCTGTCTGCAGCACAATCATCCTGGCTGCATCAGAATCTGCCTGCCTGCGGTCATAGAGAATACGCTCAAAATCAATGACAGGAATCAATTCACCCCTGACCTTTGAAATTCCCTTCACATATGCCGGGAGATGAGGTATCGGTGTGATATCCTCTGCCTTTTCGATGGAAATAACGAATTCTATCGGGATCGCATATTCTTCTTTGCCCACCTGAAACACAATCATTTTTTTATTTTCATCCATTGCTTTTTGTCCCTCCGTCCGCTAAAAGTCCCTGGCGTCTATGTATATCTATTACAAATATACCATATTTTTTACGACCCCGGGGGCTAACAGTGTAAAATGTGCCTCAGGTAAAAAAGAAAAAAAGAGAGGACCCGCAGGCCCTCCCGAAGATAATTAATTGCCGGAAACTTCATTGATGATTGCTACAACCATTTCCCCAAGCTTGTTCAGTTCTTCAACCGGCATGCGTTCATTGGTTGTATGGATTTCCTCATAGCCTACAGCCAGGTTGACTGTCGGGATGCCGAAGCCGGCAATCACATTCGCGTCACTGCCCCCGCCGCTATGGAGAAGTTCGCTGCTGCGGCCGATTTTTGCTGCAGCTTTCTTTGCAACTTCCACCACATGATCCCCTTCTCCATATTTGAAGCCTGGGTACATAACCTGGATTTCGACATCGGCTTTGCCGCCCATTTCTTCTGCTGCGCTTTCAAACGCTTCCTTCATCTTGGCTGCCTGTGCTTCCATCTTTTCGCCAATAAGGGAACGGGCTTCAGCCAGGATGTCAACTCGGTCGCAAACAATATTCGTCTGCTGGCCGCCTTCAAATCTGCCGATATTGGCTGTCGTTTCCTCATCAATGCGTCCAAGCGGCATACGCGCAACTGCTTTTGCTGCGATGGTGATGGCAGAAACACCTTTCTCAGGTGCCACACCGGCATGAGCTGTTTTGCCTTGGATAACTGCTTTCACCTTTGCCTGTGTCGGAGCAGCTACAATAATATTTCCAACCCTGCCGTCGCTGTCGAGCGCATAGCCGAACTTTGCCTTCACAAGGGAACGGTCAAGCGCCTTCGCTCCGACCAGACCTGACTCCTCGCCGACTGTGATGATGAACTGGATGGTCCCATGCTCAATGTTCTGTTCTTTAAGAACCCTGACTACCTCCAGCATAACCGCAAGTCCGGCTTTATCATCAGCACCAAGGATGGTAGTTCCGTCAGTCACCACATAACCGTCTTCAATTGACGGCTTGATGCCCTTCCCGGGAACGACAGTATCCATATGGGAAGTAAAATAAATGGTATCAACCCCATCTTTTGTGCCTTCAAGCGTGCAAATCAGATTGCCGGCTCCATGTCCTGTTTCAGCAGTCGTATCGTCCTCAAAAACATCGACTCCAAGATCAGTGAATTTTTTTTTCAGGACTTTGGCAATTTCTGCTTCATGCTTTGTTTCAGAATCTACCTGGACAAGCTCCAGGAATTCATTTAGTAAACGCTCCTGATTGATCATAATTAAAACCTCCAATATGTATGCGTACTAACTTAGTATACCGCTCACATCATTCAACAGCAACCGGAGAGCCTGCCTGCGGAGAGGGATGCAGACTGGTTCTATATGAAAAAAGGAAGGGCAGAATGCCCCTCCAATCAACAGCACTTATAAGGGGATATTCCCATGCTTTTTGGCAGGCCGCGACTCCTTTTTATTCCGGAGCATCTCAAGCGCCTGAATCAGTTTGATCCTCGTATCCCGGGGATCAATGACATCATCCACCATGCCGCGGCTGGCAGCCACATAAGGATTGGCGAACTTTTCGCGGTATTCCTCGATTTTCTGTTCCCTGACTGCTTCGGGATTACTGCTCCCCTGGATTTCGCGGGCAAAAATGATGTTGGCTGCCCCTTGAGGGCCCATGACCGCAATTTCTGCATTTGGCCAGGCAAACACAAGATCTGCGCCGATGGATTTGCTGTTAAGGGCAACATAGGCGCCGCCATAGGCTTTCCGGAGGATAACGGTCAGCTTTGGAACAGTCGCCTCAGAATAGGCATAAAGGATCTTGGCTCCATGCCTGATGATTCCTCCATGCTCCTGCTTGATGCCCGGGAAGAAACCGGTTACATCTTCAAAGGTAATGAGCGGAATGTTGAACGAATCGCAGAAGCGGATAAATCTTGAAGCCTTATCGGAAGAATCAATATCAAGCCCGCCTGCCATTACCTTGGGCTGATTGCAGACAAGCCCGACTGGTTCGCCTTTGATCCTCGCCAGCCCGACAACAATATTCCTGGCAAAATCCTGCTGTACCTCCATGAACGAGCCTTCATCCACAATCTGTTCTACTACTTTGCGGACATCATAAGGCCTCAGGCTGTCAAATGGGATGCAGTCAGTCAGATCAGGCCGGTAATCGTCCTCTTCATCTGCTGAAAGCCGCGGCGGCTTTTCCTCGCTGTTCTGGGGAAGATAGCTGAGAAGCCTTCTTACCTGCTGGAGGACTTCCTCTTCTGTCCCGCCCATGAAGTGGGCATTGCCGCTTATTGAATTATGTACCTCTGCGCCGCCAAGGTCTTCTGAAGAAATTTTTTCGCCTGTGACGGTCTCAATCACTTTCGGGCCGGTGATGAACATTTGGCTCGTTTTTTCGACCATAAAAACAAAGTCTGTTATGGCTGGCGAATAAACGGCACCCCCTGCACATGGGCCCATAATGACAGAAAGCTGCGGAATCACGCCAGAATAAATGCTGTTGCGGTAGAAAATATGGCCATAGCCGTCAAGCGACACAACCCCTTCCTGGATCCTTGCCCCTCCTGAATCATTCAGCCCGATGAAGGGAGCGCCGTTTTTGGCAGCAAGATCCATTACATTGGCGATTTTCTTTGCGTGCATCTCGCCAAGCGCGCCGCCAAATACGGTGAAGTCCTGGGAGAATAAGTAGACAGGCCGGCCGTTTACCTTTCCATAACCTGTAACAACTCCGTCTCCCGGCCCCTTTGCCCTGTCAAGGCCAAAATCAGTCGATCTATGCTCAATAAAGGGATTCAGTTCCACAAAGGTTCCTTCGTCCAGCAGAAGGTCGATCCGCTCCCTGGCAGTAAGCTTCCCTTTCTCATGCTGCTTCTCTATCCGCTCGTCGCCTCCGCCCAGTTCCACCTCCCGGCGCCGGTCGTACAGCTCATTGATTTTCTCATAGATGTCCGTCATGCTTCTTCCAGTCCTTTCTTCTCGCAGAATTCATAAAGTACGCTTCCGGATGACTTCGGATGGATAAACGCCACCTTCGCACCGCCTGCGCCTTTCTTTGCTTCGTCATTGATCATTCTGATGCCTTTTTCTTTTATCTCTGCTATTCTTTCATTGATAGAGTCCACACCCAATGCAATATGGTGGATGCCTTCCCCCCGCTTCCCGATGAATTTCGCTATTGGGCTACCTTCACCAAGAGGCTCGAGAAGCTCAAGCTTTGCATTTCCCGCATGAAGGAATGCCACCCTAACCTGCTCAGATTCGACATCTTCCACACCAAGCAGCTCGAGGCCGAGCACGTCTGTATAAAATGGAAGAGCACTGTCAAGCGAGCTGACAGCGATTCCAATATGATCCACTTTGTTAATCATTTATGAACCCCCCTGCTTGCATAATACTCTTAATATTCGATAAAAATGTCGAAATTCCTTCAAATATTGAGCGGTTGTTCATTTAGAGTTTTCTTAGTAGAATAGAGTAATAGATTAGAATGTCAGAAGGAGGGGCTCCTGCTTGTCTAATAAAAAATTCCGCAAGATCATCGTTTATTTAATGATTTTTGCCATGCTCGCATCCACCCTTGCTGTTGGTGCAGCCATGTTTTTATAGAAACGAAAAAAGGACCGCCTTATGGCGGTCCTTTCAAATTATAGATAGCTTCAATGAAATTTAAGCTTTACCATCATTTCTTTTGGTAATGAGAATGTTGATTTCCGTTCCAGGCACTTCACTTTCTTATTTTAAGAATTTTACTGCTTTTAAGGCCATACTGTATTCAGCTCGCTGATGGCACCGTATTCTTTTCCCAGCTCTTCAAAGCTTTGCCCGGTTGATACAACCAAAACTTTAGTTCCGATTGGAATGATTTCATACAGGGACTCAATTGCTTCATTCTGCATACGGACACAGCCGGAGGAGACATATTTGCCGATGGACCCCGGATCATTTGTGCCGTGTATCCCGTAAATCCGCCCGTCCGTCTCCTCAGCATCGAAGCCGATCCATCTTGATCCGAGAGGATTTTCAGGCGAACCGCCAGGAATGTTTTTTCTCCTGTAATAAGGCTCCTTCGCCTTGACCGTTACAGTAAAAAGTCCCTCTGGCGTCAAATCAGCCGTCTTGCCGGTGGCAGCGCTTATAACTGTCTGGACCCTGTTTTCATCAACAAGCGCAAGCTCATTCGTCTGTTTATTGATGATAACGAAAGGGTCTCCTGGAAGGGGATTGGGACCGATCGGCCAGATTGGAGAAAGAGAAAAGGATAGTGCAAGGACCGAAAGCATTTTAAACATCCATTTCACCAGCCTGTATCATTTTTGAATAGCATCTGCCGGCTGGCCAAGTATTATGCACTTTTCTCTTTTCTCAATCCTTTGAAGGAGCTTTTGATGACCAGATATTGTTCCATTTCTTTGACGAAATGCAGGAGCGCCGCACGCGCTTCAAACTCCTCCCTTGTTCTTGGAAGGTCGCTCTCTTCGAAAGAAAGTTTCATCCGCAGCAGCTTTTCCAGATACACGATCGCTGTATTGCCGGGATGGATATTGTCTGAAAGCTCTTCAATGAAATCAGCGACAATCTCTCCCTGCTCCACAGTAAGGCCGATCGATGTAACGGTCGGCAGCACCCTTTCAATGATTTCAAATTGCTTTTCCCTCATTTTAAAATAATGGTAGTAGGAGTTTTCATTGCGCAGGAAGTGATTCTCAACATCCCTGAAAGCAAGGGTTTCGGCTTCCGAGATCAGCCTCTCTGTGACGGTGATTTCCCTGCCGTCCCAGTCGCTTTCATTGGTTCGGAGATAGATGATGATTTCATCAAATATCTTTTTGAAGTTTTCTTCAATCTGAAGCTGATATTTTTCAAGCTTTCTGTCAAGGCTTGGCATATACAGATTCGCCAGCAGCGCCACTCCTATCCCGACAGTGATGATTCCAAGTTCATTCAAAAGCAGGCTGCCAGTAACCTCGCCGGCAGAATAAATATGCAGGGTGATTACACTGCTTGACACCACCCCTTCACTTGCCTTCAGCATCACAGCCGTGGGGATGAAGAATAACAGCAGCAGCCCGATGACAGCCGGATGATAAGCAATGCCTTCAAAAAACACAGTGGAAAAAATCATGGCAAGCAGGCAGGCAAGGAATCTCGCCCAGGAAGCTGTCAGCGACCTTTTTTTTGTCACCTGGATGCATAAAATCGTCAGTATTCCTGCAGATACAAAGTTATTAAGCCCAAGCATTTGTGCAATGATAATGGAAACAGCTGTCCCGGCAGCAGTTTTAATCGTTCGGTATCCTATTCTGAATTTCATATCATGCACTCCTATACATGTGCAGCCATTCAGCAGTTATGAAAATCCCTGCAGGCTGCAAATAAACTTATGTAAAGCCTCCCCGGGATGCCATGGGAAAAGCCGGCCAATTGAAAAAGAAGATGATCTGGGATCACCTTCTTCCTAATTATACGTTTTAAAGCACTTTTTGCAAGAAGTCTCTTGCCCTCGGACTTTTGGGGCTTGAGAAAAACTCTTCCGGAGGAGAATCCTCTACGAGAACCCCGCCATCCAGAAAGAGGACCCGGTCTGCCACTTCCTTGGCAAAGCCCATTTCATGGGTTACGATCACCATGGTCATCCCGCTGTGAGCAAGGGATTTCATGACGTCCAGCACTTCCTTGACCATTTCGGGATCCAGGGCAGATGTCGGCTCGTCAAACAGCATCATGTCCGGCTGCATAGCCAACGCCCTGGCAATGGCCACCCTCTGCTTTTGTCCCCCTGAAAGGCGGTTCGGATATTCATTCGCCTTCTCTGAAAGGCCAACCTTCTGCAAAAGCCCGGTGCCGATTTTTTCAGCTTCCTGCTTGGAAACTCCTTTTACTTTCATCGGGGCATATGTGAGATTCTCCAGTGCTGTCATATGCGGGAACAGGTGGAAGTGCTGAAAAACCATGCCTACTTCCTGCCTCACCTTCATAATATCCGTTTTCCGGCCGGTTACTTCCTCTTTGCCGATGAATATCCTGCCGTCCGTCGGCTGCTCAAGCAGATTCAGGCACCGCAGAAATGTTGATTTCCCGGAGCCGGAAGGGCCGATGACCGCCACCACTTCACCATCCTGGACCGTTGTGCTGATCCCTTTCAGCACCTCCAGGCTGCCGAAATTTTTATGCAGATTCTCTACTTTAATCACTTCGCCTCATCCTCCTTTCAACCGCTTTGCCGATGATCGTCAATGTGATGACCATTAGATAATAAATCAGGCCAGCAATCAGAAGAGGCTCAAAGAAGGAATATTTCTGGGCGCCAACCTGATAGGAACGGCGCATAATATCCATGACTCCTATCGTTGTTACGATCGCTGATTCCTTCGTAAGTGTGATAAATTCATTCATGAGGGCTGGAAGGATGTTTTTCAGCGCCTGCGGGAGGATGATATCCCACATCATCCTTTTATAAGGAATTCCAAGGGCCATGGATGCTTCCCGCTGCCCTTTGTCCACCGCCAGTATCCCGGCTCTGATCACCTCAGATATATAGGCTGCAGAATTGAGCCCGAAAGACAGCACTGCCGCTGCATACGGCTCTATCTGGAAGCCGATGATCTGGGGAGAACCATAATAAATGAGCATCAATTGGAGCACCAGCGGCGTTCCTCTAAAGATGGAGGTATACGCATCCGCCAGCCAGCCAAGATACTTTAAAGAGCTTATCTTAAATAATGCAAGGATAATTCCGAGTGCAAAGCCAAGAAGGCCAGCAAGCAGTACAATCTGCAGGGTAACGCCAATCCCTTTTAATATATATGGCATTGACGGAATAAACTGAGCAAAATCCAAATTCATAACCTGTCTCATTCCTCTCTTTCTGAGGCGCATTCAATGGCAGCCTGCTTATCTTAGGCAGCTTGTCCATTCGGTACGCTTGCCTGGACTGATAGGCTGTCCATTCCAGCGGATGCAAAATGTCCAGCAGGAATTCCTGCTGAACATCCGCCACAAAATCACTCTTCTCCGCCAAACCATTTCAGTACTAATTCTTCAAGCTCGCCGCTGTCCTTCATTTCCTGAAGGGCTTTGTTGAAATCGTCTGTCAGCTCGCTGTCCTTCGGAAGGGCAATAGCAGATCCAAGCTCCTCTTCATCTTCAATGACAAATCCATTGAGATCTTCATTTGATTCAAAATAGCCTGTTGCTACTGTGTCTTCAATAATGGCAGCATCAAAGCGGCCGGTCATCAGCTCCTGAACAATCTCAGGGATACGGTTGCGGTTTTCAACTTTGATATCAATCTCTTCAGCAATGTCGTTTGCCTTCCCTTCCTGGATGGATCCCAGCTGGACGCCGACTGTCTTGCCTTTTAGATCCTCAAGCTTTTCAATCCCGCTGTCCTTCTTTGTCACAATCATATGTCTCGCAGTGTAGTAGATATCTGTAAAGTCAACATTCTTTTTGCGGTCTTCAGTCGGAGACATCCCAGCCAATACAATATCAACCTGGCCGGATTTCAGCGCTTGAACGAGCCCGCTGAATTCAATATCCTCAACCTGAACTTTATAGCCAAGCTTTTCTGCCAATGCATTTGCAAGATCAACATCGAAACCGATGATGTCATCGCCTTTTGCTGTATCAATGTACTCGAATGGCGGATAATCAGCCGATGTACCCATAATCAGCACCTTTTCATCATCAGAGCCAGAATCGCCCGCTTCCCCGCCGCTTGAAGCCGGCTGTTCACTTGCCCCGCAGGCTGCCAGGATTCCAGCTGCCAATATACTTACCAAAAACAGCAACATACTCTTCTTCATTTTACTTTCCTCCTATAATTTTTAGAAAATTAATTATTTTCATAATTAGTAGTATTTTATAGTGTTATATCCTTCTATTTCAAGTAAAAACACTAAGTTAATACATATTCACTACAATGAATTTTAACACATATTAATATTTATGCAATAATATAATTAAATATAAATATATTTTTCGACTTGATTAATGTTATTTAATAAAAGTTTTATAGAGTTTATCCAGAAGAAATCAAGATTAGCCGGTTTACTGCACAAAAAAACCCCCTGCACTCAGCGAGGCCACTGAAAATCTACCCATTTTTCAACTCTTAACATGACTTAAAACAAAAAAGCCAGATTACCTTCCCTATTTTGGTCGGTAAACTGGCTTTTTTAATCATTTTTTATCCTTTTT
>NZ_JAIVAP010000034.1 GCF_020171945.1 Bacillus infantis
AGAAGGTCACACCCGTTCCCATACCGAACACGGAAGTTAAGCTTCTCAGCGCCGATGGTAGTTGGGGGCTCTCCCCCTGTGAGAGTAGGACGCTGCCGGGCAAAACGAAGAACAGTCTGCGGGACTGTTCTTTTTTTGTGTTTTTTTAATGAAAAGGAGAAGGTTCTAATAAGAAAAGGGATTTTGATCGGAAATTAGTGGCCGGGGGCAGGCGCATGAGCAGGATTTTTGATTAGAATGAAGGGGAGAGCAGCTGCTTTGAATGCGAATTTAATCAATTGGCTCGATAATCTACCAACTTGGCGGTTTATTTACTCAATTGACTGATTAATTTACCGACTTCCCCATTTAATTTACCAACTTCCGCATTTAATTTACCATTTGCCTCAAAACAGCCATAGCCTGCCGCTAGATTCCCGATATTCCCGGAAAAAGCCTGCCGGATGGACAAAGGGACATTACTATGCTTGGAATTTTTGGGGAGAACGGCTGCTTAACCCGAGAATTTTATTCATTCGTCCAATAATCTACCAACTTCATGATTTATTTAATCAATTGACCGGATAATTTACCGACTCCCCCATTTAATTTACCATTAGCCTTAAATACCAGATAAAGCCCCCCAGCAAAGCAAATACAAGCAAATACCTCAAGTGCCAATCAAACCATCGTCCAACAGCTCAGAAACTCAACAGCCTACCAGCCCACCAGTCAAAATCCACTCCAAAGTTCTGCCTTCAAAAAAACCTCATACCCAAAACGCTGTTAACAGCCTCATCCTATCTACCTCAACGTATATTCCCGCCCCTCCACGACATAGCCTTCCAAAGCCAACCGCCTCATAACGCCGCCCTCACGCTGCCCTCATCTCATCTTCAACACCAAGTTCCGCCCCTAACTGCTAACCACAAGATCCTCATCCGGCACCAATAACTACTTCTGCCCAATTAAGTACTGGTAAACCAAATAAGGGCCCTTCATCAAAGTAATCTCTAAAAAAGAATGGATGAAGGGATAATCCTTATTCGGCATCATCTTCATCAGCTCGCTCCACCATTCAGTTTCATAACGGGCGATCATGCTGAGATTGTACAGCAGCAGATAATGAAGGAGCAGCTCCGGGAAGCTGACAAGGTCTCCTTTCGTAAGGGGAAAGGAAAGGCTGACATCATGGATATTGAACTTGAGGGGTCTAATATCTTGAGGCGGCAGCGAGCCGCATGAGAAAGTAACCATGCCTCTTTCTCCCTGTTCAGCGGACTCGATTTTATATCCGCCCTTCGAGTTGAAATAGTCAATAAACCTTTCTTCTGTCATATGGAATTGATCAAGAATTGAAGCTGGCATTGTAAGTATGCCTTTTGTCAGTTCTGCGCCTGCAAAGGTAGGGGTCCCCTCTGTCTGCTGGAACAGCCCATTTAATTCAGGGATGTATTTAAAAAGCTCTCCCATCTCGATTTTGTCGCCTTCCATATGTTTCATGTGAAACAGCTTATCAGCCATAAAGGGAAACAGTCCGGTTTTCTGAAATTTGACTTCGTCCTCGAAAAAGCTGTACTGCTGCTTTTTTCTTTTTCTTGTTGAAACTCCGTGAGCAAGGACGGAGGTGGTTTCAGGATAGTTTGGATCCGCCGTCAGGATGGATGCCTTGATTAGATGAACGAGCCCATAGAATAGCATGATAGGCTGTATCAGCAGCGGGGATTTGGCTGCCTGTTCATAATATATTTTTCCATGTTCCAGATAGTAAATAAAAGGATAGCAGTTCTCATAGCTCTTCGCTTCAGGCTGGTCTATGCCATGCCTTGTATAGCATTTTTTTAAATAGGCCTGGGTAGTTTCTGCCGAAAAGAAGACAGAATAGGAACTCCAGCCTTTGTATGTATAGGTCATCCTTTTTTACCTCTTTTTAATTTTTTGAAAAATCGAACATATCAATCTGTTCTTGACAGTATTTTGTCCAATTGATAACCTACTAATAATATTTTCGAGTAAATGGGGGCTAAAAAGATGTGGGAAAGCAAGTTTGTTAAAGAAGGATTAACATTTGATGATGTGTTATTGGTTCCGGCAAGATCAGAAGTGCTTCCGAAAGATGTACAGCTTCATGTAGACCTGACTGATAAGGTCCGCCTGAATATCCCGATCATCTCAGCCGGCATGGACACAGTAACAGAGGCAGAAATGGCAATTGCCATGGCAAGGGCAGGCGGCCTCGGAATCATCCACAAGAATATGTCCATCGAGCAGCAGGCTGACCAGGTTGACAAAGTCAAGCGCTCCGAAAGCGGCGTTATTACAGATCCATTCTTCCTCACGCCCGACCAGCAGGTTTTCGATGCTGAGCATCTAATGGGCAAGTACCGCATCTCAGGTGTCCCAATCGTCAATAATAACGATGAACAGAAATTGGTGGGCATCATTACAAACCGTGATCTTCGTTTCATCCAAGACTACTCGATTAAAATTTCAGATGTCATGACAAAAGAAAATCTCGTAACGGCACCGGTGGGAACGACACTGGAAGAAGCCGAGAGCATTTTGCAGAAATACAAAATTGAAAAGCTCCCCCTCGTTGACAACGAAGGCGTACTAAAAGGGCTGATCACCATCAAGGATATTGAAAAAGTGATCGAATTCCCGAACTCAGCCAAGGATCGCCAGGGAAGGCTCCTTGCAGGCGCAGCCGTCGGTGTGACAAAGGATACGATGAAAAGGGTTGAAATGCTTGTGAAGGCAAGTGTGGACGTCCTTGTGGTTGATACGGCGCACGGACATTCAAAAGGGGTTATGGATACAGTCAAGCAGATCAGGGAGGCTTACCCGGAGGTGGCCATCATCGCTGGAAATGTTGCAACTGCTGAAGCTACTAAAGATTTGATCGAAGCAGGAGCCGATGTCGTAAAGGTCGGCATCGGACCTGGATCCATCTGTACGACAAGGGTTGTTGCCGGAGTCGGCGTACCGCAGATCACAGCGGTTTATGACTGTGCAACAGAGGCCAGGAAGCACGGCAAAGCGATCATTGCCGATGGGGGCATCAAGTACTCAGGTGATATCGTCAAGTCCCTGGCTGCCGGCGGACATGCCGTTATGCTCGGAAGCCTGCTCGCAGGTGTATCCGAAAGCCCGGGCGAAACGGAAATCTTCCAGGGACGGCGCTTCAAGGTCTACCGCGGAATGGGATCTGTTGGAGCAATGGAAAAGGGCTCAAAGGACCGTTATTTCCAGGAAGACAACAAAAAGTTCGTTCCGGAGGGAATTGAAGGCAGGCTTCCATACAAAGGGCCGTTATCCGATACGATTTACCAGCTGGTCGGGGGGATCCGCTCAGGCATGGGCTATTGCGGAAGCAAGGATCTGACCGACTTGAGAGAAAAGGCGCAGTTCATCAGAATGACCGGCGCCGGGCTCCGTGAAAGCCATCCGCATGATGTGCAGATCACAAAAGAAGCTCCGAACTATTCTTTATCATAAACAGCCATGCCGGCAGATGCAGGGTCCCAGGGTTTTTATCCTGGGGCTTATTTTTATGCTCATTGAGGGTGCCAGGCACCCGTCAGCATCTTCTGTCCATTTTTAGCCTGCACATCAAATGGACTAGATATTTCCCGCTCCAATTAATGGGTATTTACTCTGTCTATGTTTTCAGAAACAGATATGTTAAAATAACGAAGGTGTATATAAAGGTTGGAGGGCATTACAGTGAAAAAACATTTTTATCGGAAGTATGTTGCTAGTTTCCTTGTTTGTATGATGGTGATAGGCCTTTTTCCCGGCCTGAATAAGGCGAGTGCAGAGGATGTTCTGAATATCAACGCGGATGCTGCAATTGTAGTAGAGGCCGAAACAGGCAAAGTCCTTTATTCGAAAAATGCGGATAAAGTGCTTGGCATTGCGAGTATGACAAAGATCATGACAGAATACCTGCTGCTTGAGGCCATTAAAGAAGGGAAAGTCAAATGGGATCAGGAGTATGCAGTCAGTGAATATGTTTGGAAGGTTTCACAGGATAGAGCACTGTCTAATGTCCCTTTAAGAAGAGATGGAAAATATAATATCAGAGAGTTATATGAAGCTATGTCCATTTACTCTGCCAATGGCGCAACAATTGCCATTGCGGAGACAATTGCCGGTTCTGAAAGCAATTTTGTAAAAATGATGAATGATAAGGCCGAGGAATTGGGCCTGAAGGATTATAAATTTGTCAATTCAACAGGTTTGAATAACCGTGACTTGAAAGGTTCACACCAGGTAGGCGGAGCGGAAGATGAGAATGTCATGTCTGCCCGTGCAACTGCCAAACTGGCTCAGCGCCTTCTGCATGACTATCCGGAAATACTGGAGACGACCAGCATTCCGACTAAAAACTTCAGAGAAGGCACTGATGATGAAATCAAGATGGATAACTGGAATTGGATGCTTCCAAGCCTTGTTTTCGGCTATGAGGGAGTGGACGGTCTTAAGACGGGAACTACCGATTTTGCCGGCTACTGTTTCACTGGCACCGCTACACGCGATGGCAACCGCTATATCACTGTGGTGATGAATGCCAAGGGTGAAGGAAATTCCGGTTCTTACAAATCCCGTTTTGATGAAACAAGAAAAATGCTTGATTATGCTTTCAGCAATTTTTCCAAAGAAGAAATTGTTGCAAAGAACTATCAGGTAAAAGGCCAGAAGACTTTGCCTGTCACTAAAGGCAAGGAAGACAGCGTGAAAATACAGGCTAAGGATGCTATCGAGCTTGTCGTGAAGAATGGCGAGAAGGAAAACTATAAGCCAGAGCTTGTCCTTGATAAAGACAAGCTGGATAAAGACGGCAATCTGACGGCGCCTGTCAAGAAAGGCGAAAAGGTCGGATACCTGACATTGAAGTCAGAGAAAGAAAACGGCCTTGATTTCCTTTCTGGGAAAGGCGGCATCCAGGTTGATGTCGTGGCTGCTGAAAGTGTGGAAAAGGCGAACTGGTTCGTGCTGATGATGCGCGGAATCGGCGGCTTTTTCGGAGATCTTTGGGGCAGCGTTTCTTCAACTGTAAAAGGCTGGTTCTAATTTTTATAATGGCCATGGCTATACCGGGAGAAGATGAAATTCCGGAAGAGTCTGATAAAAAAGGGTTCCTTGTCTTGACAGGGGACCTTTTTTATTGTTTATTTTCATTAGGGGAACTGGACGAATTCCTATCGAATTAATATATTTTCCTATAAATTAATGGGTATTTTGCCTATTAAAAGCAGATGGTATTACAGAAGGGGGATTTTATAGTGAAGACAGGTACAGATCGAGTAAAGCGCGGAATGGCAGAAATGCAAAAGGGCGGCGTAATCATGGACGTTGTCAACGCTGAGCAGGCTAAGATTGCTGAAGAGGCCGGCGCAGTCGCAGTTATGGCACTGGAGCGGGTTCCATCCGATATCCGAGCTGCCGGCGGTGTGGCCAGGATGGCAGATCCCCGCATTGTTGAGGAAGTCATGAATGCTGTAACGATTCCTGTTATGGCTAAAGGAAGAATTGGCCATATCGTGGAAGCCCGTGTATTAGAAGCAATGGGCGTTGACTATATAGATGAGAGTGAAGTGCTCACTCCCGCTGATGAAGAGTATCATTTAAATAAAAGGGACTTTACAGTTCCATTTGTATGCGGGTGCCGCGACCTTGGCGAAGCTGCCCGCAGGATCGGTGAAGGAGCTGCGATGCTCCGCACTAAAGGCGAGCCGGGAACAGGCAATATCGTTGAAGCGGTGCGCCATATCCGCAAGGTGAATGCACAGGTGCGCAAGGTTGTCGGCATGAACCTGGATGAGCTGATGACTGAAGCTAAGCTTCTCGGAGCCCCTTACGAGCTTCTTCTGGAAATTAAGGAACTTGGCCGCCTTCCGGTCGTTAACTTCGCTGCAGGCGGCGTTGCGACACCTGCGGATGCCGCTTTGATGATGGAGCTTGGCGCAGACGGCGTATTCGTTGGATCAGGGATCTTCAAGTCCGACAACCCAGCGAAGTTTGCGAGAGCGATCGTTGAGGCGACTACACATTATCAGGATTATAAGCTGATTGCTGAATTGTCAAAAGAACTTGGAACACCGATGAAAGGCATTGAAATCTCATCACTGGCTCCTGAAGCTCGTATGCAGGAGCGCGGTTGGTAAGGAGAATGAACATGGTTAAAGTAGGCGTATTGGGCCTTCAGGGGGCTGTCAGGGAGCATGTCCGCTCCATTGAAGCCTGCGGAGCGGAGGCAGTCGTCATTAAGCGGAGAGAGCAGCTTGCGGAAGTGGACGGACTGATCATTCCGGGCGGCGAAAGCACAACGATGCGCCGCCTGATTGATAAATATGATTTCATGGAAGAGCTTCGCACATTTTCCCAATCAGGAAAACCGATGTTCGGGACATGCGCAGGCCTCATTTTGCTGGCGAAGACAGTTGCCGGCTATGCAGAACCGCATATCGGCGTCATGGATGTCGAGGTGGAGCGCAATTCTTTCGGAAGGCAGCGGGAGAGCTTTGAAGCGCCCCTTGACATTGCGGGAGTGGCAGAAGACTTTGAAGCGGTCTTCATCCGCGCACCGCATATCCTGCAGGCCGGCGAGAATGTAGAAGTGCTTGCGAAGCATGATGGCCGCATTGTGGCCGCAAGGGAAGGTCAGTTCCTTGGCTGTTCATTCCATCCCGAGCTGACGGAAGATCACCGTCTCACAGCGTATTTTGTGGAAATGGTGAAGGAAGCACAAGCGAATTTAGTATGAATAATAGGTTGCAAATAGCGCATAATTGTAGTAAATTATTATAAAATTACATTCGAAACGCACTGAGAGGAAATAGTAGCGGGAATCCCATTCCAATAGAGAGCCGGTGGCTGGTGGAAACCGGTGGTGGGACCCTGTGAATCCGTCCTTGAGCAAAAGCATGGAAAGCCTGCATGGGCGAGTAAATGCTTTCGGTTAAAAACCGTTATGTATTTAAGGTGGAAGGCATTTTTGCCTTCAACTAGGGTGGCAACGCGGGTAACTCCCGTCCCTTTTTTGGGACGGGGGTTTTTTGTTTTTCTCGGGTGCCGCCCATTGCCTATCGAATGGAAAAAAAGGAGGAAGAAGCATGCTTGATATTAAATACTTGCGAAGCAATTTTGAAGAAGTAAAGAACCGCCTCCAGCACCGCGGGGAGGACTTGGGCGACCTTGGGAAGTTCGGGGACCTTGATGTAAGGCGCCGTGAGCTGATCATGGAAACAGAGCAGCTGAAGAGCAGAAGGAATGAGGTTTCCCAGCAGGTAGCTGCCCTTAAGCGTGAGAAGAAAGATGCCGACAGCCTGATTGCTGAAATGAGGGAAGTGGGCGACAAGATTAAAGCATTTGATGAAGAGCTCCGCACAGTGGAAGAATCACTGGACAGCCTTTTGATGAGCATTCCGAACATCCCGCATGAAAGCGTTCCGGTCGGTGAGACGGAAGACGACAACGTTGAGGCGAGGAAATGGGGCGAAGTACGCGAATTCAGCTTTGAGCCAAAGCCGCACTGGGATGTTGCCACTGACCTGGATATCCTTGATTTTGAGAGGGCCGGCAAGGTTACGGGAAGCCGCTTTGTATTCTACAAAGGCCTTGGCGCCCGCTTAGAGCGCGCTTTATTCAACTTCATGCTGGATCTTCATACAGAAGAGCATGGCTATATGGAAGTCCTTCCTCCTTACATGGTCAACCGAGCCAGCATGACAGGCACAGGGCAGCTGCCGAAGTTCGAAGAAGATGCCTTCCTGATCGAAAGTGAAGACTACTTCCTGATCCCGACAGCAGAAGTGCCTGTTACTAACATGCACAGAGATGAGATCCTCACGAATGAACAGCTTCCGATCAATTATGCTGCGTTCAGTGCATGCTTCCGTTCTGAGGCCGGCTCTGCGGGCCGCGATACAAGGGGGCTGATCCGCCAGCACCAATTCAATAAGGTGGAGCTCGTTAAGTTTGTCCGCCCTGAAGATTCTTATGATGAGCTGGAAAAGCTGACCGGGCATGCTGAAAAAGTGCTGCAGCTGCTAGGACTGCCGTACCGCGTGCTCAGCATGTGCACAGGGGATCTCGGGTTCACAGCAGCGAAGAAATATGATATCGAAGTATGGATCCCAAGCTACGGGACATACCGCGAAATTTCTTCTTGCAGTAATTTTGAAGCATTCCAGGCACGCCGTGCGAACATCCGTTTCCGCCGCGAGCCTAAGGGCAAGCCTGAGCATCTTCATACACTGAATGGCTCTGGCCTCGCGATCGGGCGTACGGTCGCCGCTATCCTGGAAAACTACCAGCAGGAAGACGGAAGTGTCATCATTCCGGAAGTATTAAGACCGTATATGGGCAATAAAGAAGTGATCGGCAAAGCTTAAAGCACTCCATCTGGGCGGGTGAAAAACCCGCCTAATTTTTTTTGAAATAATGTTGACTTTACATTGGATAGCTGATAGAATAAATCTTGTCGATACGGAGGTATACCCAAGTCTGGCTGAAGGGATCGGTCTTGAAAACCGACAGGCGGGTAACACCGCGCGGGGGTTCGAATCCCTCTACCTCCTCCATTATAAAATCAACCATAGCGCATAACTATTGGAGATACATAAAAAGCCGCTGCATCCTGCAGCGGCTTTTTTATGTCGTTTTTGAGAGTAAATATGACTTCTTTCAAGTAAAAAAATAAGCCCGGCATTTATGCCCGGCTTATTTTGTATCTGCATAATGCTGTTTATTTTTTCAGCAGCTGGGACTGTTTCAAAAAGACGGAGATTTTTTCGATGACAGGCTCAATGGAGGAGCCATCAGCCATCAGGTCATAATCATTGATGTTCAGCCGCAGGACTGGGCAAGCATTGAACGTATTGATCCAATTCTCATAGCGCTCGTGCATTTCTTCCCAGTAGGATACAGGTGTCTGCTGCTCCATCGGGCGCCCTCTTTCCTGGATCCTGGATAAGATGTCTTCAATGGATCCTTCCAGGTAAATCAACAGGTCGGGATGAGGGAAGTATGGTGTCATAACCATGGCATCGAACAGGCTTGTGTATGTTTCATAGTCCACCTGCGACATGGTTCCTTTTTCATGGTGCATTTTGGCGAAAATGCCGGTATCTTCGTAAATGGAACGGTCCTGGATAAAGCCGCCGCCATATTCAAAGATGCGTTTCTGCTCCTTGAAGCGTTCGGCAAGGAAGTAGATCTGCAGATGGAAGCTCCATCTGTCGAAATCTGCGTAGAATTTATCCAGATAAGGATTGGTGTCCACTTTTTCAAATGAGGTGCGAAAGCCCAGAGCACCCGCAAGCGCATTGGTCATCGTTGATTTCCCTACCCCGACCGTACCAGCAATGGTAATCACGGAATTTCCGGGAATTTCGTACTTATTCCTAAGATTCATGGTGATAAGCTCCTTTAATTAAAGATAGGGAAAGGCTGTCCAGAATTTGAGATAGATCTTCTTTGTTTTTCACAAAATCCAGATCATCGCCGCTGAAGCGCAAAACCGGAATATCGGGGTGCTGTTCAGTGAACAGGTTCATGGCGTTCTCATAATCAATTGACAGCTGTTCTAGATAGAGCGGGCTGATGTTCTTTTCAATCTCCCTGCCCCGCAGCTTGATCCGCTGCAGGAGCGTCTCGAGGCTTGCGTGAAGGTAGATGATGACATTAGGCCTTGGCATATCATTTGTCAGGATATCGTAGATTTTCACATATTTCTGGAATTCTGCCGGGCTCAGTGTCCTCTCGGCAAAAACGAGGTTCTTGAGAATATGGTAATCGGCAACAACGGCCTTGTTATTGGCTAAATATTGTGTATTGATGTCCCCAAGCTGCTTATAGCGGTTGCACAGGAAAAACATTTCCGTCTGGAAGCTCCATTCCTCAATGTTGTCATAAAACTTCCCGAGAAAAGGATTTTCATCTACAATCTCTTTCAGCAGTGCAAATTGAAAATGCTCAGAAATGGCCTTTGCCAGCGAGGTTTTCCCTACGCCGATCGGGCCTTCAACGGTAATAAAAGGTGTCCCCCCCACAGTGTGGCCTCCTTATTGTTCTTATTTATCTATGTCCAGTTATCCTTTAAATCGACTTTTAACGACACAAAAAATATTTTAACACACTATCCAGTGGAAGGGATATGGAATTTCTGCAGGCAAAAAATATAAAAAAAGCCATGGATCAGACTGACCCATAGCTTCCTTGCACCCAGGAGATTATGTCTTCGCTACTCACGTTTTGTAACATTAAAATTGTCTGTAATCAAAAGCCAGTTCTGGGGGAAGGACAGGCCGAGCTTCCAGTAGCTCATCCCCCTCAGTTTCAGTTCCTTAATAAGATCGAATTTGGCCTGGATCGACCTTGCATCCTCAAACCATACCTCATGCCGCTTCCCGTCGGTGCCTGTATAGTTGAACAGGGGGGCCTGCGACTTAGTATTATAGCGGATGGGGACATTTTTCTCCGCTGCCAGCTCGATGGCCTGCTGCGGGCTCAGTGCTTTGGCGGTGGTACCCTGGACAAATGGAAGGGTCCAGTCATAGCCGTACAAATTCTGGCCCATCATGATCTTGGAGGACGGCATCTCGCTTACTGCATATTCAAGGACTTCCCGGACAGGGCCGATTGGGGAAACAGCCTGGGCAGGACCGCCGCTGTAGCCCCACTCATATGTCATGATAACAACAAAATCCACGATTTCCCCATGTGCCTTATAATCATGGGCTTCATACCAGCGGCCCTTCTGCCCTGCGCTTGTCTTTGGCGCGAGTGCGGTAGAAATGAGCCAGCCTTCCCGGCTGAACCGTTCTTTTGCTTTACGTAAGAAACGGTTGTATGCCTCCCGGTCCTCTGGGCGCAAGTATTCAAAATCAAAATGAATGTCCCTGAAGCCGTACTTCTTGGCAGTGGCGGTTATATTGTCCAGGAATTTATCCTGCACAGGTATATCGTTGAGGAGAATCCGGCCCAGCTCATCATTGAACTGGTCATTTTCCTGGTTGGTTATGACCATCATCAGTACTACATTATTCGCTCTGGCGATGGCAGGGAAGTCGTTGAGGAGCGGCTCTTTAAGGCCGCCATCCCTAAGAGCCTGGAAGCTGAAGGGCGCCAGATATGTCAGGTAAGGAGCAGCCTCCCGCGCCCCTTCTTCAAGGGCAGGTGCAACCGAAGTGCCCCTCGGTTCTACATAGGCATTGAACTCAGCCGCTGTTTTCGGCCTGGGAGGCAGATATAGCCGCAAGCCCGGCTGGAGAGGCTGGGATGCTGATATCCGGTTGATGCTGGCAATTTCCTGAACCGGGATCCCTGTCCGCCGGGAAATGGCAGACAAGGTGTCCCCCGGCTGGACCCAGTAGAAACGTCCTGTAATCGGGATTACCAGCGCCTGGCCCACTACAAGCCTGTCAGGATTGGGCAATTCATTGGCCTGTGTAATATCGGCAGCTGTCGTGCCATAGGCCTGCGCGATCCCCGTCAGGGACTGTCCGGCCCGCACTATATGGATTTGCATATTCATTTCCCCCTTAATGGCAAATTACGCTACCATCATTCTATGAAGGGAAACAGGCTGAAATGCTATTTTTCTCTGAGAAGGGTTCTGTGCGGGCGTTGAGGACGTTCTTCATCATTTTCAACGCATTTTCGTTGTCATGGCCATCATTGGAAGCAAGGCAATTTTCAGGGACGTATAAGCTGTACTCTCTCATATAGGCATCATTCGCTGTGAAAAGCACACAAATATTCCCGGCCACACCGGTGATGATCAAATTTTTGACGTTTAACTGAAGAAGCAGGGTGTTCAGGGCAGTGCCGTAAAAAGCGGAGTGCTTCGGCTTGATCAAAAAGTAGTCTTCATCAGAAGGATAGAGGCAATCAATGATGTCCCTGCTGTTTTCATTCCGGCAGTAATCGGCTATCTTTTCAAAGTCGGCTTGCCAAAGGCTGTAATGATCATTAACATAGATGACAGGAATAGCTTCAGCAGCGCATTTTTCCTTTAGTGTTTTTATTGGGCGGGAGATTTTTTCAGCTTTTTCGGCTAAAATTTCACCCTCCGGAAAATCAAAATTATTGATCATATCTATAATTAAAAGTGCTGTAGATGATTCTTTCATGTCAGTTCTCTCCTTTGGGTCTATTGTGAGCACTAAAGGCTATATACACCCTTGGTATATTTTTAAACATAAGGGATGGTAGGAAAAAGATGAATATTACTTACAATGATGATTATTATATGAAGGAAGCAATAGAAGAAGCGAAAAAGGCAGGAGCGCTTGGGGAGGTGCCGATCGGGGCCGTTGTCGTCCTGGACGGGAAGATAATCAGCCGCGCTCATAATCTCCGCGAGTCGAACCAGAATGCGGTGGCACATGCTGAACTCCTTGCCATAGAAGAAGCCTGCGGGATGCTCGGGACATGGAGGCTTGAAGATGCTGTGCTCTATGTCACATTAGAGCCGTGCGCCATGTGTTCAGGAGCCATCATCCTTTCCCGCATCAGCAGGGTCGTATATGGAGCGGCCGATCCAAAGGGCGGCTGTGCGGGAACATTCATGAACCTGCTCCAGGATGAAAGGTTCAACCATCAGAGCGAGGTATCAGCAGGGGTGCTGGAAGAAGAATGCGGCAGCCTGCTGACCGATTTCTTCCGGGCCCTGCGCGAAAGGAAAAAGGAAGAAAAAAGGCGGCGCAAACAGCAGCTGGATCTGCAAGAAGGAATTGACAGGCCATAGGCATTGCAATTTTAGCCGAAACTTAGTATACTGATTATGCGTCACAAACGACGCAGCCAAATATGGTATCAATTTTGCCGTGCTAAGCGGGGAGGTAGCGGTGCCCTGTACTCGCAATCCGCTCTAGCGAGGCCGAACTCCTTCCTGAGGCTGGTGTCCTGTAGGGCCTGCCTTAAGTAAGTGGTGTTGACGCCCGGGTCCTGCGCAATGGGAATCCATGAACCATGTCAGGTCCGGAAGGAAGCAGCATTAAGTGGTCCCTCCCATGTGCCGCAGGGTTGCCTGGGCCGAGCTAACTGCTTAAGTAACGCTTATGGGAGCCAGTCGACGGAAGGTGCACGGCAGTTATAATTATAAAAATAAAGCTCATCCCGCTCCGGGGTGGGTTTTTTTATGCGCAGCTTACTGATAAATTGCTCCTTCGGATATTTGCAATCCTTTTTGGAAAATAGGGGCTGATACGGTATAATAGAGATAGAAAAGCAGTTAGGAAGGGGGCGGGAAGATGAGTTACCAGGCATTATATCGTGTCTGGCGTCCGCAGCAGTTCATTGATGTTGTAGGGCAGGAACACGTAACCAAAACATTGCAGAACGCCCTGCTTCAGCAGAAAACCTCTCATGCATACTTATTTTCCGGGCCCAGGGGAACGGGAAAGACGAGTGCGGCCAAAATACTGGCCAAAACTGTCAACTGTGAAAGGGCTCCGATCAGTGAGCCTTGCAATGAGTGTGATTCCTGCATTGGCATTACGAATGGCTCCATACCGGACGTGATTGAAATTGATGCGGCCTCCAACAATGGTGTGGAAGAGATTCGGGATATTAGGGACAAAGTCAAATATGCACCGAGTGCAGTCAAATATAAAGTATATATCGTCGATGAAGTTCATATGCTCTCGATCGGCGCCTTCAATGCACTTTTAAAAACACTTGAAGAGCCGCCGAAGCATGTCATGTTCATTCTTGCAACAACAGAACCCCATAAGATTCCGCTCACCATCATTTCAAGATGCCAGCGCTTTGACTTCAAGCGCATTACGGCACAGTCGATCGTCGGCCGGATGAAAATGATAGTGGATGAGACAGGGGTGCAGTACGAAGAGAATGCTCTCCATATAGTGGCCCGTGCCGCCGAGGGAGGGATGAGGGATGCCTTAAGCCTTCTTGACCAGGCAATATCCTTCAGCCAGGACAGGGTGACGGCGGAGGATGCCCTCACAGTAACAGGGGCCGTTTCCCAGGGGTTCCTGAACAAACTGTCCAGAAACGTCATGGAAAAAGATGCTGCAGGTGCGCTGGAAGCGCTGGAGACTCTCCTGTTCCAGGGGAAAGATCCTTCCAGGTTCATTGAAGACTTTATCCTGTATTACAGGGATATGCTTTTATATAAAGCAGCTCCTTCACTGGATGAGTCGCTTGAACGCGTTATGCTTGATGAAGAATTCAAGGCATTGGCTGAAGAGACAGATCCTCAGCAGCTATACAGCCTGATTGAGATTTTGAATAAAGCTCAGCAGGAAATGCGCTGGACCAACCATCCAAGGATCTTCCTTGAGGTAGCCATCATGAAGCTTTGCCAGCTTGAGGGTACAGAGAAGAAGGCAGCTGCTGATATTGAACCTCTAATGAGAAAAATCGAACAGCTTCAAGAGGAGCTGGCAGAACTGAAGAAAAATGGCGTCGCCGTTTCGGGCGCGGCTGAGCCTGCCCAGAAGAAACAGGCACAGAGAACCTCAAGAAAAGGATTCCAGGCGCCTGAAGGAAAAATTAATGAAATCCTGAAGAATGCAACCAAAAATGACCTGAATGCTGTAAAAGGCAAATGGGGCGATATGCTGGGGAGGCTCGTCCATAACCAGATGCGCTCCCAGGCCGCTCTGCTGAATGAAGCAGAGCCGGTCGCTGCCTCAGCGGATGCGTTCATCATTAAATTTAAATATGAAATACACTGTCAAATGGCCATGGATAATGCTAAATTTATAGAAACGATATCCGGGGCCATCCAGGAACTGACCGGACAAAGGAAGCAGGTTGTCGGGGTGCCTGAAGAGCAGTGGCAGCGGATACGGGGCAGTTTCCTGAACAGCGGCCATCGCGATG
This sequence comes from Bacillus infantis, assembly GCF_020171945.1. Taxonomy (GTDB): domain Bacteria; phylum Bacillota; class Bacilli; order Bacillales; family Cytobacillaceae; genus Bacillus_AB; species Bacillus_AB infantis_A. The sequence goes on from NZ_JAIVAP010000034.1 coordinate 14,839, forward strand.
AGCCTTCCGAAGGCAGCGGGTTTGGCGCACCGGAAGACGACCTGGTCGTATCCGAAGCACAAAAGCTGTTCGGGGATTTAGTCGAAATCAAAGAATAAAACAATCTGGAGGTAAAGAATATGCGTGGAATGGGCAATATGCAAAACATGATGAAGCAAATGCAGAAAATGCAGAAGAAAATGGCCGAGGCTCAGGAAGAGCTTGGGGAAAAGAGAATCGAAGGAACTGCAGGCGGCGGTATGGTGACAGTCATCGTTTCCGGACACAAGCAAGTCCTTGAAGTCAATATTAAAGAAGAAGTAGTAGATCCGGAAGATATCGATATGCTTCAGGACCTCGTACTTGCAGCAACAAATGACGCCCTTAAAAAGGCTGAAGATCTGACAAATGATACAATGGGACAGTTCACAAAAGGAATGAACCTGCCTGGAATGTTCTAAAAGCCGAAGCGGAGTTAATCTCCGCTTTAAAAATGCCTGAAAAAGCAAAAAAGGGCCCGAGTGCGAGTGGAGGCAGGAGATAAGTTTCGTCTTATGCTTGTCGCCGATGAGCAAGCGCCCTCCGCATTTCTGATTGTCCAGCTGCGGGCGCTAGCCCCTCGAGTCATAAGCCAAGCAGGCCAGAAGGTTAAAGAACAACCTTCCGTCCTGCTCGTCTTATGCTTTTCGGGGCTGAGCAAGCGCCCTCCGCATTTCTATATAGGAGGAGTAGTATGCACTATCCTGAACCGATATCTAAGTTGATAGACAGCTTTATGAAGCTGCCGGGGATCGGCCCGAAAACAGCCGCTCGCCTGGCTTTTTTTGTCCTTAGCATGAAGGAAGACACTGTTCTTGATTTTGCTAAGGCGCTGGTGAATGCCAAACGCAATTTATCTTACTGCTCGGTGTGCGGTCATATTACCGATCAGGATCCCTGCTATATCTGCGAGGATCAGCGCAGGGACCGGAGTGTTATTTGTGTTCTGCAGGATCCGAAGGATGTTATTGCTATGGAAAAAATGAAGGAATTTAACGGACTGTACCATGTTCTCCACGGCGCCATTTCTCCGATGGACGGAATAGGTCCGGAAGATATTAATATACCTGATCTTTTAAAAAGGCTGCAGGATGAGACGGTGGAAGAAGTTATACTAGCGACCAATCCAAATATTGAAGGGGAAGCGACAGCAATGTACATTTCTCGCCTCCTTAAGCCATCAGGGATCAAGATTACAAGGATTGCCCATGGTCTGCCGGTAGGCGGAGATCTGGAATATGCAGATGAAGTCACGCTTTCCAAGGCACTTGAGGGAAGAAGAGAGGTTTAAGCAGGGGGTGTACGCATGTTTTTCCGTAAAAAGGGAAGGCTTCGCAATGAATTTGATGAACAGCTTTTAGGCCAGCTGAATAGTTTGAAGGATGAATGGTATAACCAAAAAAGGCTGCTTGAAAAAAGCTTTGATCCTTCTGCAGAAGTGATGGCACAAACTAAACTGGCGGAGGCTAAATACTTTTATTTGTTTAAGGAAGCAAAGGCCAGAAAGATATCTGTTAGATGAACCAGGGGGCAATCAGGTCTTTTTTCATCTTTATTCTCATAAATTTATAGTACAGGCTAATGGGAGAGGATGATGAAGAATGGAACCGATGCTGGTAATAACCATTTTGGGCGGGCTGATATTGTTATTACTATTTATAGGGGCTCCGTTTAAGCCGCTTAAATTTTTGGGACAGGGAGTCATCAAAATTCTGATAGGAGCACTGTTCCTGTTTTTTCTTAATGCTTTCGGAGGCCAGTTTGGCTTATATGTCCCTATTAATCTGGCAACAACAGCTGTTTCGGGCTTTTTGGGCCTGCCTGGGGTGTTTGCCCTGGCTGCTATTCAAACCTGGATCTTATAATAAGGCTTTAACTGCTGGAACAGCTATTCTGATGGCTGTTCTTTGCTTTTGCCTGGACAGTCAATTGAAAAGCCCCAAAGAGCTGACCAGAATAAAAATAAGAAAATCTATATTCCCTGTTGACGATAGTGAAATATGGTGATAATATATTAAAGGTCGTCACAATGACGCAAACGAGAAAAAATAAACTCCAAAAAAAGTTATTGACTTGGTTTGCTGTCAGTGATATACTAATAAAGTTGCTTCGAGAGAAGCGGCAGAGATTGTTCTTTGAAAACTGAACGAACAAAAACGTCAACGTTAATCTTGATTTTTTAATAGAGCTAAATCTTACTCTTATATGGAGAGTTTGATCCTGGCTCAGGACGAACGCTGGCGGCGTGCCTAATACATGCAAGTCGAGCGGACGGATGGGAGCTTGCTCCCTGAAGTCAGCGG
>NZ_JAIVAP010000035.1 GCF_020171945.1 Bacillus infantis
AAAAAGGATAAAAAATGATTAAAAAAGCCAGTTTACCGACCAAAATAGGGAAGGTAATCTGGCTTTTTTGTTTTAAGTCATGTTAAGAGTTGAAAAATGGGTAGATTTTCAGTGGCCTCCTACTCTGCAGAGGGCTTTTTTGCGGTTGTCTTCACCATGTTTCATTGGCTGAATAAAGGGTAATTTCTAAGCAAGGCAAATGGGCCTGCATAAACTGTCAGCTTAGCCGGAGACGGCCTTTTATTCTAATAAATACTATTAATGGAACAGGATGTGGAACAATGATTACCAAGGATCAGATCAAAGAACTGAAATCTCAGCTGGAAGAAGATAAGAAGACCATTGAAGAACAGCTGGACAGTGACACGAACAGCCGCTTTGACAATGAAAGCGCAAGAGATTCAGTCGGTGAGCTTTCAATGTACGATAACCACCCCGGCGATGCGGGCACTGAGCTTTTTGAAAGAGAGAAGGACCAGGCAATTGAAGAGCATCAGAACGAGGAATTGGATAAAGTGAACACAGCCCTCCAGGCAATTGAGGATGGCACTTATGGAAAATGCAAGGAGTGCGGAAAGGACCTGCCCTTTGAAAGGCTCGAGGCAGTCCCAACGGCTTTATATTGTGTTGATCATGCTCCTTCACAGCATCCAGCATCAGACCGGCCTGCAGAAGAAGATGTGCTGAGTCCCAATCATGATAACCATTTTAATTTTGATGACTACAAAGACATTAATGATGAGCAGGACAGCTTTGTACAGGCTGCCAGCTATGGCACTTCCGAAACACCGTCCGATTTCAATGGCCAGCATGAGGATTATAACAGCCTCTATGATACAGATCATAATGATGAAGGATTCACTGAAGAATATGAGACCTTCAGTGCGACTGACATAGACGGTAAAAATCGAAGGGTTGTCCGCTCCGATACAGAAGAGCAATATCAGCAGGAATTAGAAGATGAAAACCTGGACGCGCCGTTCGGCAAAGTCCCTTATAAAAAAGGGGACAGCTATCTGGAGGATAAGGAAAACGACTGACAGCTGAAAAAGCGGCAAACAAAAGGCCTGGGGGAAACCAGGCCTTTTGTTTGCTTCTGCAAAATTATTTAGAGGAATGGCTCGCTGCCGGCTGGATATGCCAAATTTCTTCTGCATATTCACGGATGGTCCGGTCGCTGGAGAAATGACCTGATGCTGCAATGTTCATCAGGCTTTTCCGCTGCCAGCCAAGCCGGTCTCCATAGGCAATAGCTGCCTGTTTCTGTATGGCGGCATAGGAATCGAAATCCCGGAGGACAAAATATTGATCATTATGCATCAGCAGCGAATCCGCGATGCTTTCAAACTCATCTCCGGCATAGGGAAAAAATCCATTGGTCAGCTGATTGATGATGGTGCTGATCCTTTTATCAAGATGATAATAGTCCATTGAACGGTATTCTCCATTCTGCTGATAGCGGAGAACATCTTCAGCAGCCAGCCCGAAAATGAAAATATTCTCTTCCCCCACCCTTTCCAGTATCTCCACATTGGCGCCGTCCAGAGTACCGACGGTAAGAGCCCCATTCATCATGAACTTCATATTGCCAGTTCCTGATGCCTCCTTGCTGGCAGTGGAAATCTGTTCACTGATATCTGCAGCAGGGAATATTTCTTCGGCAAGGGATACCCGGTAATTTTCAAGAAATACGACTTTAATCAGCTTATTCGCAGCAGAGTCATTGTTCACTTTTTCAGCAACCGTATTGATTAGTTTGATGATCTTTTTCGCATAATAATAGCCCGGAGACGCCTTAGCACCAAATATGAAAGTCCGGGGCTGAATGTGGGAATCTCCCTCTTTGATCCTATTATACATATGCATGATATGAAGCACATTCAACAGCTGCCTTTTATAGGCATGAAGCCTTTTTACCTGTATATCAAAAATAGATGACGCATCAATGGAAAGGCCTGTCTGCTGCTTGATCCGGCGGGCAAGCCTTTGTTTATTCTCCTCTTTGATCAGCTCGAGCTCCAGCAGCATACTGCTGTCTTCCGCAAATTTGGCCATTTCCCCCAAGCGCTGGGGCTCCTTTATCCAGCCGGGACCGATTGCTTCTGAGATCAGTCCCGCAAGGCGGGGATTGGAATTCAGCAGCCACCGCCTGTGTGTAATGCCATTGGTTTTATTATTGAATTTTTCAGGGAATAATTCGTAAAACTGTTTCATTTCCCTATGTTTCAGTATTTCTGTGTGAAGAGCTGCCACACCATTGACACTGTGGCTTCCGGCAAGGGCCAGATGCGCCATTCTCACCTCTCCATCGGAAATGATGGCCATAGACTGAATCCGCTCCCAATCACCGGGATACTTTTCCTCCAGTTTCAGGCAGAATCGCTTGTTGATTTCTTCTGCAATCATATAAATCCTTGGAAGAAGAGGCTGAAACAGGCGGATCGGCCATTTTTCCAATGCTTCAGAAAGCGTCGTATGATTTGTATAGGAAATCGTTGAAACCGTAATCTTCCATGCTTCCTCCCAGGCCATCTCTTCTTCATCTACGAGAATTCTCATCAATTCAGGAATCGCAAGGACCGGATGGGTATCATTTATATGGATGCTGATGAACTGATTGAAATCCTTCATATTTCCATGCTGCTTTTTAAAGGACTCTATAATTGACCGGATACTTGCTGACACAAGAAAATACTGCTGTTTAAGACGGAGGATCTTTCCTTCATCATGTGTGTCATCCGGATACAGGAATTCAGAAATCAGCTCTGTTTCCCTTTTATACTGCATGATATTTTTATGCTGGGGAAAAGGAGAAGGCTCTGCACTCCAGAGCCTTAATGTATTGACTGTCTCAGTTTGGTACCCTGCAACCGGCATATCATACGGAACAGCAGTAACCGTCTCGCCAGGCAGATGCCTGAAAACCAGCCTGCCTTCTTCCTCACTGCATTCCACTCTTCCCCAGAAAGGGATTTCCACTGCAGAATCAGCCTTTCTAATTTCCCAGACGTTTCCATGCCTCAGCCACTGTTCCGGCAGCTCGACCTGATATCCGTCAACAATCTTCTGCTCAAAAAGCCCATGCTTATAGCGTATACCGCACCCATGCCCTGGCAGATCGAGCGATGCAAGGGAATCAAGGAAACAGGCCGCAAGCCTGCCAAGCCCCCCGTTGCCCAGGCCCGCATCGGGCTCTGACTCTTCAAGCCCGCCCAGTTCAATGCCAAGGTCCTGCAGCCCTTCCTCAACAACTTTATGAATGCCGAGATTGAGCAGATTATTGTGCAGCAGCCGCCCAAGAAGGAATTCAATGGATAAATAATAAACCTGTTTTTGCTTGATCATCCTGCTGCGCTCATTTGTGTAGATCCAGTTCATGCTGACATATTCCCTCACCATATGTCCGAGGGTCTGGTACTGATCGCGCTTCGTGCTGTCAGGAAAGCTTTTTCCACTGGTCATTTCAAGCCTTGTCAAAAAGACCTCCTTGAACTCTTCCTTATCCGAAAACATCCTCTCACTCCCCTGAAACAAGCCCTTCGTAAAGCTTGCTGTACTTGAACGCAGACTGGGCCCAGCTGTAATCCAGGCTCATCGTCCTCTTGACCAGCTCTTTCCACTCTTCTTTCCGGCTATAAAAGTAAATGGCCCGATTGATGGTATGGAGCATATCGTGAGCATTAAAGTTAGTAAAAGAGAAGCCGTTTCCTTCTCCTGCATCCCCATTATATGAATGGACTGTATCGTTTAATCCCCCAGTCTCCCTGACGACCGGAATCGTCCCGTACCTCATGGCGATCAGCTGTCCGAGGCCGCATGGCTCAAACCTCGAAGGCATCAGGAATAGATCAGCCCCTGCATATATTTTATGGGCCAGCTCCTCATTAAAGCGTATGTACGCTCTTACCTTTTCCGGATATACCTGCTCCATCCCGGCAAAAAATTGTTCAAATTCTTCTTCTCCGGTGCCGAGGACAACGAATTGTACCTCCTCTGACATTAGCTCCTGAAAGACACACTTTACGAGATCAAGGCCTTTTTGGCTCGTCAGCCTGGTAATCATCGCAATAATAGGCACTTCAGGCTGTTCCGGGAGGCCCGCCAGCTTTTGAAGGCTGCGCTTATTCTTGCCTTTATTTGTTAATAGATTCACATTATATGGCGCAGCAATCATCTGATCATTTTCAGGATCATAAAAATCAGCATCAATTCCATTAAGGATGCCTGTCAGGTCCTCGTCCCGCAGCCTCAGCAGCCCATCAAGCTTCTCTCCGTAATATTCATTCTGAATTTCAGCTTTATAGGTTGGACTGACGGTTGTTATTTTATCGGCAGATGTAAGGGCAGCCTTCATAAAATTGATGCAGCCATAAAATTCAAGCTGCTCTGCATTAAAACAAAGCTCATCAAGGCCAAATAAGTCAGTAAGCGCCTCTTTTGGCATAATGCCCTGGAATTGAAGATTATGAATGGTAAACACGCTTTTTATAGAAGCATATTCCTTTGCATGTCTGTATTGAACATTCAGCAAGAAGGGGATCATCCCTGTATGCCAGTCATGGCAATGGATAATATCAGGATAGAAATCCAGCTCTCTAATGCTTTCCAGGACCGCCCTGCTGAAGTAAGCAAATCTTTCTCCATCATCAAAATATCCGTATAGCTGATCCCGCAAAAAATAATACTCGTTATCGACAAAATAAAAAATGACACCGTCATGGACAAGCTCTTCGATTCCGCAATACTGATTCCGCCAGCCCACAGAAACGCTGAACTCCCTGATCTTTTTCATTTTCTTTTTATAGGTGTCCGGTATGCTCCCATACTTAGGCAGCACAATTCTAACGTCCGTCCCCAGCTTTTTCAATTCTTTCGGCAGGGAGCCTGCCACATCGGCAAGCCCTCCTGATTTTACGAATGGTACACACTCAGATACAGCGAATAAGACTTTCATGAATTCATCAGCGCCCCTTGTATAGTTCCTTTCCGGATTACGATCGGCTGGACAGGGGATCCTTCCATGACAGTCCCTGGTTCAATTCTGACATCTTTGTCGATGATGACTGAATCCAATATACAGTTTTCACCGATCTGGCATTTTTGCATAATGATGCAATTTCTCACAACTGACCCTTTCCCGATTCTGACTGCCCTTGAGATGATGCTGTTTTCGACCGATCCTTCTATAAGGCATCCGTTTGCCACCATGCTGTTCTTGACCCCTGCGCCTTTCAGATACCTTGCAGGCGGCTCATCCTTTACCTTAGTATAGACTGGCTGATCTTTGCGGAACAGCTTGTGGAATGTTTCGGGCTCAAGCATGCTCATGCTTGCCTGGTAGTAGTTTTCAATCGAGTCGATTCTTGCAACATGTCCGGTATATTCGTAAGTGCAGACTTTATACACATGATTCAGGTCGGCTGCAATATCACTCATGCAGGAGTAGCCCGTTTCATTTCTGTTTTCGATGAATTCGATTAGCTGGGAGGTTTTTACAAGGTACATTTCAAGAGATCTTCCGTTATGCCTGAGTTCCGTAATGTCACATCCGGACTGGATGTGCCTTTCAAGGGCCGGCCGAAAATCCATATTAAGAACCGTATAGCAATTTGCTATTAAAGAATATTCCTGATTGCTGCGGTAGAAATAATCAAGGTTAGCTGCAAAATGATTGAAGGAACCTACCCCCTGCCGAGGCCCATCAAGGAGCGGCGATGGAAAGAAAAAGAGGCCGTCTCTTTTCCTGTTCAAATCCCAGTTCTTTCCTGAACCAAGATGGTCCATCAGTGACCTGTATTGAAATTTCGGGAAAATGGCCACACTGGCAATCCCTGAGTTAACCATGCTCGAGAGAACAAAATCAATCAACCGGTAGCGGCCAGCAAAGGGCACTGCCGCAAGAGAGCGGTGGACTATCAGTTCCTCCAGTCCTTCATGATAGGTTGTTGCATCTATAACACCCAGCAATCTCTTATTCAACTATATCCCCTCCTGATTTATATTCTTATGAATGGATTTCCTTAATCATTTCTTCTGTCACCAGGATTATTTCACCCTCATTTTTATCATCCCTGATAACTGTTCCGTCCGGTATATACATTTCAGAAGGAACAATTGCTCTTTCAATAAAGACATTCTTCCCGATGACAGCATTCGGCATAATGACCGATTCTTTTATAATCGAGCCCGCCTTGACCTCAACTCCCTGAAACAGGACCGTTTTATAAATTTCCCCTTCTATTACACAGCCTTCATTGATCATCGACTCATCCACTTCCGCCATCGGCGCGATATATTGTGGCGGATGGTTGGGATTCACAGAATAGATCCTCCAGGAATAATCATTCAGGTCCAGCTGGCAATCATCATCCAGCAAGTCCATATTGGCTTCCCAAAGGCTTTGAACAGTCCCCACATCCTTCCAGTAACCGTTGAAGGGATAGGCATAGAGCCTTTTGCGGTCATTCAGAAGCTTTGGGATGATATCCTTTCCGAAGTCATGCGAGGAATCCTTATCCAGATCGTCCAGTTCCAAATATTCCTTTAGTACGTCCCATTTAAATATATAAATTCCCATCGAGGCCATATTATTTCTCGGGTTCTCCGGCTTCTCATCAAATTCTGAAATACTCAGATCATCGTTCGTATTCATGATTCCGAAGCGGCTGGCTTCCTCCCAGGGAACTTCTTTGACGGAAATAGTGGCATCAGCATTCTTATCAATATGATAATCAAGCATCAGGTCATAATTCATCTTGTAGATATGATCGCCTGACAGGATGAGCACATACTCGGGTTCATGCTGCTTAAGGTAGTTGATATTTTGAAAGATCGCACTAGCCGTGCCTGTATACCACTTGACTTCTGAAGATTCGGTATATGGCGGCAAAACGGTTACCCCGCCATTCATTCTGTCCAGATCCCAGGCGCTCCCTATCCCGATATAGGAGTTAAGTACAAGAGGCTGGTATTGGGTCAGTACACCGACTGTATCAATCCCTGAATTAGTACAATTGCTCAAGGTGAAATCAATGATCCTGTATTTGCCTCCAAATGGTACAGCTGGCTTTGCAAGGTTTTCAGTCAAAGCGTTAAGCCTTGACCCTTTTCCCCCTGCCAGCAGCATTGCCACACATTTTGTCTTTGCCATTTCCTTTCCTCTCCTTTCGGTGTTTAACAGGACGCAAGATAGTAATGCCAAACGGCGGGATAGCCATTTGAATTGAATAAGGCCGGCCATGGTATTCCAGTTCCTCTGTTTTGACGACCTTTTTGTTGATCCAGCCGGATCCACCATATTCCTCCTTATCGCTGTTGAAGATTTCCCTGTAGCTTCCGGCATGCGGGACTCCGATTCTGAAATTTCGATAAGGGTCTGCTGTAAAGTTGCATACTGCAATAAGGTGTTCACCCTCGGCACCACTGAAGCGGACAAAAGAGAAAATAGATTGTTCCCGGTTATCTGCATCAATCCACTCAAAGCCTTCATGGAGATGATCCAGTTCAAACAAGGGCTTGGATCTCCTGTAAAGCCGTATCAAATCCTTGGTGTACCTGTTTGCTTTCTGATGCATCTCATAATCCAGCAGATTCCAGTCAAGCTCTTCCGAATCTTTCCATTCAGAAAATTGGGCGATTTCAAAGCCCATGAACAGCAGTTTCTTTCCGGGATGTGCCATCATATAGCCCAGGAGCAGCCGGAACTGGGCAAACTTTCTCCAATAATCCCCCGGCATTTTATTGAGGAGAGACTTCTTTCCATGTACAACTTCATCATGAGAGAGAGGTAATATATAGTTCTCCTTGAACGCGTATAAGAGTGAAAATGTAATATTGCCATGCTTTCCGGATCTCGCCTCTGGACTGGTTTCCATATATGCCAGTACATCATTCATCCAGCCCATATTCCATTTGTAATGAAAGCCAAGGCCCCCATAATGGGCAGGAGAGGTCACCTGGGGAAGATTTGATGAATCTTCAGCTGCTAAAAAAATGGAGGGATCATATTGCCTGATTGTGCTGTTGAGCTTGCGGAGGAACTCAATTCCAAACGGGTTCTGATGCTGCTCATGGGAGTTGGGCCAATAAATGATATTAGATACAGCATCCATCCTGAACCCATCTATATGATAGGTTTCAAGCCAGAATAAAGCATTGGAGATTAAAAAGCTCTGCACTTCATTGCGGCCCAGGTCAAAGTTTGAAGTGCCCCATACATAATTCTCCCTATCCTTCTCGTTCTTATATTCAAAAAGATGGGTTCCATCAAAATTATAGAGTCCATGGGCATCTTTGCAGAAATGGCCAGGAACCCAATCGAGGATGACACCAATGTTATGCTGATGGCATTGATCAACAAAATACATCAAATCCTGTGGCTCTCCATACCTGCTGGTCGGAGAAAAATACCCTGTTCCCTGATAGCCCCAGGAGGCGTCGAGCGGATGCTCGACAAGAGGGAGCAATTCCACATGTGTGAAACCATGTTCAAGGGCATAGGGCACAATTTCATCCGCCAGCTCCCTGTAATTCATCAGCGTGTTATCATTTTTCCGTCTCCACGTTCCGGCATGCATTTCATAGATGACTGCCGGTTCTGCGAAGGTATTTTTTTTCATCCTGCCTTTTAGCCATGATTGATCATTCCATTTATAGCCTTCAAGGGGCCATACAACTGAAGCAGTGCCTGGCCTCTTCTCAGAATAGAAGGCATATGGATCAGCTTTGTGCAGCCTGGTTCCTCCATGTGTCAATATTTCATACTTATAAAGGCAGCCTGCCAAATCATTCTCAATTACTATGTGCCATACCCCTTCATTATTCATTCTATGTAATTTAAAATTTTTCCCATTCCAGCTGTTAAAGTCCCCAACAACCCTGACCTCCTTAGCATTAGGAGCCCATACAGCAAACCTTGTGAGGGTTTTGCCATCTTCATATATCAAGTGGGCACCAAAAAGGCGGTGGCTGTCAAAAAGGGTGCCTTCATGAAATAAATGCATTTGATAGTCGGTGGGAAACATCGTTTTCACAGCCATCCTTCTCTCCAACAGATTTAAATTCATTAACTTTCTTTTTTATATTCGTCCTCTATAGGAAAATACCTTGTAATATTTTTTTAAATCTTTCGATATTTTCTCTTATAATTCGATTATTTTTGTAAAACTTGAGATGATTTTAACGGAAAATGCCTATAATAAGCATATGAATGTATGAAGGGAGGATTGAAGATGGCAAATCAAGAAGAAGAATTTCTCCTCCGGGAAAAACAGGGTACCGGAGGAAAGCTGCCGCTGTTCGGTCCTGCAGATGGAAAAATCCTGGCGACGGGGGATATGTTCCGGGGCCCTTATACAGGGATCACATCGGATATAGATTTAAACAATCCGGGAAACCGGCTGCAAAATAAAAAAAATATTCCAGATTAAGAATCAAGCTGTTGGAAGAATAAAAGCGCAAGCGCCTTGATCAACCTTAAGGAACTCAGATAAGGATGCCACGTCCTGTGGCAACATCTGCATGACCCCATCCGGGGAGGACTCGGCACAACTGCTTATATATTCCTTAACAAAGAAAAATCCATACAAAAAAGCTGCCAGCATACTGCTGACAGCTTTTTTGTATGACCCCTACGGGATTCGAACCCGTGTTACCGCCGTGAAAGGGCGGTGTCTTAACCGCTTGACCAAGGGGCCTTATGGCGGAGAAGGAGGGATTTGAACCCTCGCGCCGGTTGCCCGACCTACACCCTTAGCAGGGGCGCCTCTTCAGCCACTTGAGTACTTCCCCATATTGGCTCCGCAGGCAGGACTCGAACCTGCGACCGTTCGGTTAACAGCCGAATGCTCTACCACTGAGCTACTGCGGAATGGTGGGCCTAAATGGACTCGAACCATCGACCTCACGCTTATCAGGCGTGCGCTCTAACCAGCTGAGCTATAGGCCCACTTTGGAGCGGGTGATGGGAATCGAACCCACGACATCAGCTTGGAAGGCTGAGGTTTTACCATTAAACTACACCCGCAATTATATGGGGCGACTGATGGGAATCGAACCCACGAATGTCGGAACCACAATCCGATGCGTTAACCACTTCGCCACAATCGCCACTATTCAATGCTATTTGATAAAATAATAAATGGTGGCTCAGGACGGAATCGAACCGCCGACACAAGGATTTTCAGTCCTTTGCTCTACCGACTGAGCTACTGAGCCATAACGTGTATTGATTTTTAAGTTAAAAATGGCGGTCCCGACGGGAATCGAACCCGCGATCTCCTGCGTGACAGGCAGGCATGTTAACCGCTACACCACGGGACCAGGTATTGCGGGGGCAGGATTTGAACCTGCGACCTTCGGGTTATGAGCCCGACGAGCTACCGGACTGCTCCACCCCGCGACGATAAAAATATAATTTTGCTTTGTTCCTGAATATTTTTTTGCATAAGACTGTCCCGGTCTCAGGAAGTGAACCAAGCAGCGGCTCAACCGGTACAACTCGCAGTCTTTTCAGTGAAGTATTGCTCGTTGCTCCACCCCGCGACGATAAAAGTAATTCAAAATATAATGGAGGAGGTAGAGGGATTCGAACCCCCGCGCGGTGTTACCCGCCTGTCGGTTTTCAAGACCGATCCCTTCAGCCAGACTTGGGTATACCTCCATAATTCAAGTAAGTGGTGGACCTTGTAGGACTCGAACCTACGACCGGACGGTTATGAGCCGTCTGCTCTAACCAGCTGAGCTAAAGGTCCTTAATTTGGTAGCGGCGGAGGGGATCGAACCCCCGACCTCACGGGTATGAACCGTACGCTCTAGCCAGCTGAGCTACACCGCCAAATCAAGTATTCTCATAAGGTTATATGGTGGAGCCTAGCGGGATCGAACCGCTGACCTCCTGCGTGCAAAGCAGGCGCTCTCCCAGCTGAGCTAAGGCCCCATATCTATTTTAAAATGGTCGGGAAGACAGGATTCGAACCTGCGACCCCTTGGTCCCAAACCAAGTGCTCTACCAAGCTGAGCTACTCCCCGTCATGTAAATGATAAGCGTAGAATTGCTTCAGTGCTTCCTTATTCACATCATCCTGCACATGGCAGTCAGGTGTTCACTCGTTGGCTTATATTCTTGCTTTCATTACATTAATAGTATGGCGCGCCCGAAAGGAGTCGAACCCATAACCTTCTGATCCGTAGTCAGACGCTCTATCCAATTGAGCTACGGGCGCATATTTAAAATGAATTGAATGGTGCCGAGGACCGGAATCGAACCGGTACGGTAGTCACCTACCGCAGGATTTTAAGTCCTGTGCGTCTGCCAGTTCCGCCACCCCGGCAATCTCTGGAGCGGAAGACGGGATTCGAACCCGCGACCCCCACCTTGGCAAGGTGATGTTCTACCACTGAACTACTTCCGCATATAAAATTGGTGCGGGTGAAGGGAGTCGAACCCCCACGCCTTGCGGCGCCAGATCCTAAGTCTGGTGCGTCTGCCAATTCCGCCACACCCGCATAATTTATTACTAGAGATTGAATGGTGAGCCATGAAGGACTCGAACCTTCGACCCTCTGATTAAAAGTCAGATGCTCTACCGACTGAGCTAATGGCTCATTTGAAACTGGTGCCGGCTAGAGGACTTGAACCCCCAACCTACTGATTACAAGTCAGTTGCTCTACCAATTGAGCTAAACCGGCAAATATGGTGGAGGATGACGGGATCGAACCGCCGACCCTCTGC
>NZ_JAIVAP010000036.1 GCF_020171945.1 Bacillus infantis
AGAGCCAGAAATGGTCTAAGAGAATGCCTCGTCGAGGCACCAATATTCTTGAAATACAAGAAAAAACTCAAAAGGCACTTCGAATGGACACATTCGAAATGCCTTTTGTCTACAATCTGGGATTGGATACTTGTATCCAATCTTTTTTAATTCCATTTTAGTGTAGTGATTTGTCCAGTCCATTCGTCTAATATACTAAGGGTTAAATTTTCCAAAATGGATATTGGGTGATAAGTGATGGGCAAATGTATTTATATCCTGCTAACAGATACAGGAACTATATTTTCAAGACTGATTAAGTGCTATACAAGGGCTCCATATAATCATTCTTCCATTGCACTGGACAGGCAGTTCAATCAATTATTCAGCTTCGGAAGGCGGAGCTATATGAACCCTTTTTCAGCTGGATTCATTAGGGAACGGGTTGATGGTGGTGTGTTCAAGCATAAGCGAAATACAAGATGCGCGGTCTACCGTCTGCAGGTTTCAGATTCACAGTATAAAGAAATCCGGAAAATGATCCTGCAATTCGAGGAAGATCCGCTGAAGTATAAATATAATCTCCTCGGGTGCATCGGCATTATCTTTGGGATAAAATTTCGAAGGGCCCATGCATTCACCTGCTCGCAATTTGTGTCCACCATTCTTACAAAAAGCGGGATACATACATTCGATAAATGCTGTGAAATGATCAGGCCTGATGACGTTGCCAGCATCCCCCGGCTGTCTTTGGTATACGAGGGGCATCTCCATTATTATTGGGAGAGCTCGCAAATGGCGGCCCCTCTGTATAAAAGGGCAGCTGTCTGGCCCAATTTAACTTAATAAAGGCTGATGTCCATTCATTTAAACAAGTTTTGAATATCATTAGATTAGGGCATACCTCCTCAGATACTTTGAAGCAGATCCTTACAGGGTCTGTTCTTTTTTTGAAGAACAGGGAGGACCCGATGGAGAAGTTTTGGTATCAGTAGAAGCGGGTATGATCGATTGAAAAATGTAAAAAAATCCTTCGGGTGATATGATGAAAAAAACGAAGGAGGGAACGGGTTTGAAAATAGTGTCTTCCCTGCAGCCGGAAAAGGAACTGCAGGATAAAGTCAAGAATGATTTCCCGGATGCGGATTTTGAATTTTATGAGAGCATGGAGCAGGCTGAAGGGGCATTATCCCAGGCTGAAATCTTCATTACATATGGCGAGGATCTGACAGCTGCGCATATTGAGAGTGCAAAAAAGCTTAAATGGATCATGGTAATGTCCGCGGGCCTGGAATTGATGCCGCTCAAGGAATGTGAAGAAAGAGGCATTCTTATTACTAATGCAAGAGGGGTCCACAGCATTCCGATGGCAGAGTTTGCACTTGGAATGATGCTAATGCACGAAAAAAAGGCGAAGAAGCTTATTGTAAATGAAGAGAATGAAGTTTGGGACCGGAATATCCAGATGGGCGAGCTCCACGGAAAAACCATGCTGATCCTTGGGACCGGCGCTATTGGCAGTGAAATAGCCCGGCTGGGTAAAGCATTTGGAATGAAAACCTGGGGCATAAACCGCAGCGGTTCTCCTGTGCCTTATATTGACAGCCTTTTCAGCCTTGAAGAGTTGGACATACTATTACCGGAGGCTGATTTCCTCATCTCAGTGCTCCCGAGTACAGGAGAAACAAGGCATCTCCTCGGGATGGAGCACTTCCGCAGGATGAAGAGCAGCTCGGTCTTCATCAACCTGGGCAGGGGGGATGTTGCCGGGGAAGAGATATTGCTGGATGCGATGCAGAAAAGGGAGATTTCACATGCCTATCTGGATGTTTTCGAAACAGAGCCGCTGGAGAAAATGCATCCTTTCTGGAAGATGGACAATATAACCGTCACTCCGCACTTATCAAGCAGATCAGCCATGTACCTGCCAAGATCCTTTGAAATTTTTGCCCAGAATCTTCATACATATATACAAAACGGGAATGACTTTGTGAATAAAATTGATCCTGGAAAGGGGTATTAATATGAAGATCTATACTAAGACAGGAGATAAGGGAACAACCTCGCTCATATATGGAGATCGTGTGTCGAAAGGGGACATGAGGGTAGAAGCTTATGGGACCTGCGATGAAGCAAACTCGATGATCGGCCTGGCGCTCAGTTATCTGAAGGGAGAATTTTTCCAGGGTAAAAAAGAGCTTGAAGACACATACCATAAAATACAAACAGCCCTTTTCCATGTAGGTGCAGAGCTTGCGACTCCTCCCGGGAAAGAGGTCAAATGGAAAGTTTCTGAAGATGATATCAAAGTCATGGAGAACAAAATTGATGAATGGGACGCAGAACTCCCGCGGCTTGCCAATTTTATCCTGCCAGGGGGCAATCCTGCGGGAGCCGCTTTCCATTCTGCCCGGACGATTGTGCGGAGGGCTGAAAGGGAGGCTGTTCGGATTGAAGGGGCGAACCCATTGGTGCTTTCATACCTGAACAGATTGTCTGACCTGCTGTTTGTGACGGCCAGATACGTAAATCTTCAGCTGGGGGAAAACGAGAAGAATCTTCACGAAGAGGATTGAAATCATCCGGCATCGTACTGGAATATTGACAAATAGCATAAAAAGTTAGTACACTATTTATAAAGATTACAAAGTAAGAATCTTTGTTGGAAAAGAGGTGCATGACGGTGGCTCAAACACAGTTAAAAGAAGCGCTGGATACCTTGAAGGATACAGGAGTGCGTATTACTCCGCAGCGTCATGCGATACTTGAATATTTAATAAGCTCCATGTCACACCCGACTGCAGATGATATTTATAAAGCATTAGAAGGAAAATTTCCTAATATGAGTGTGGCTACAGTTTACAATAATCTAAGAGTATTTCGTGAAGTTGGCCTGGTAAAGGAACTGACCTATGGGGATGCATCAAGCAGGTTTGACTTTATTACAACCCATCATTATCATGTGATTTGCGAGAACTGCGGAAAAATCGTGGATTTCCATTATCCTGGTTTAGATGAAGTTGAACATCTGGCTTCCCATGTAACAGGTTTTAAAATCAGCCATCACCGCATGGAGATTTACGGCACTTGCCCGGATTGTGCAAGCAAGGAAGCGCACTAATTCTATAACGCCGATAGCCTGCTATCGGCTTTTTCTTTTGTTTTGGAGAAAATCAGCAGCTTCCAGATGCTTTGAGGATATATAAAAAATAACCCAGCATCCCTGCTGGGCCGATTTATTCTGAGCATATCTATTGCTCAGCTTTTTTCTGTTTTGAACCCTTTCTGTTGTAGCTCTCGTTGAACTCTTTCCCTTCGAGGGAAGGATCGAGTGTCAGCGGTTCATTGCAGTACATGCACATATCTACACGGCCAAGCATCTTTGTATATTTTCCACAGTTTGGGCACTCAACTTGTACAGTTTTTGTTGAGAGCATGCCAATCCAGAAATAAACACCGGTGCTGGCGATGATGCAGAGCATGCCTAACAGCATGAATATAGTCATGACAATCGGTGAAGTCCTGAAGAATATTCCTATATACATAACAATAAAGCCGATGAATACCAGACTAAGCGCAAAGGTGCGGATTTTGTTAATCTTGCTCGAATATTTTGCCATTCTTTTTTGTCCCTCCCAAAGTATAACTATACCATATTTGCTTTTCTAAAGGATATCTGCAAAGCAGGAATAATGCTCCTGTCGAATAATGCTTGGTTACGGCAGGAATTCCTGGATGGCTGTAGAACCTATAAGCTATAAAAGAAAAGCGGGATCCTTTCGCAAATGAGCGCAGACATTAGGCATAGTGTGCTGAGGCAATATCAAAGCGCCTCCCGAGGATACGCTCAATCGCACTAAAGTATTGAAGTTTAAATTAATGCATCCTTATCTAATATTAATGGAGGAATGATGATGGAAGACATTCTTCGCCCTATTTATCAGGAACGGGCAAGCCAGGCTAACACGCTTGGAGTGCTGATCATAGAAAAAAGAAATAAAGCGGTCCCTGTTACGGATACCTTTGATGCGGTCCTGCTGATCGTTGTCCAGAAGGCAGAGGTTCCGGTCTTTGTGAAGCACTATACTTATAATGATAAAAAAGCAGCCCTTCATATCGTAAAGGAAAGCCAGCTGAATGAGTGGATCCTCCACGGTTCCAACCGGAAGATTTTTGATTGGCTTTATAATGGGAGAATCCTTTTTGACCGAAATGAGTATATAAGCAGCCTGAAGGTTGAATTAAGGGAGTTTCCGTTCTATGGAAGAAAGCTTAAGATGGGCGTAGAGTTTGCGAAGCTAATAAGACGCTATATGGATGGAAAAGCATTTTTTGAAAATAATCATTATCTCGATGCCTATAACCATGTCGTTCATTCTCTCCACCACCTGGCGCGGCTTGCTGTCATTGAAAGCGGATTTCATCCAGAAGTGACTGTATGGCATCAGGTCAAACAGATCGAACCGGAAATCTTTAAGCTGTATGAAGAGCTTGTCATCAGTGAAGAGCCATTGGAAAAACGCCTTGAGCTTCTTTTTCTGGCAAGTGAATTCCTGATCCATTCAAAAACGAAAATCGGGATTCAGCATCTGAATGATATAATGTCCGAAAAAGAGGACTGGTCCTTCAATGACATGATCACCCACCCTGAACTAAGTGCTTATTCTGTTGATTTAAGTATGCTGCTTGAATACTTGATTGATAAACACCTGGTAGAAGCAGTTGAAATCGTGACGAAAAGTCCTGGTTTGTATCACCGCCATTACCGGACGAAAAAATTATTTTAAAAAAACATTAAAAGGTATTGACCTTTTGTTTCTTACTTGGTATATTTATATCCGTCGCTGCTAGTTGTTCAGTAAAAACACGGTGGCTGACGGATTTAAATAACATCCCAAAAATTATTTTTGAAAAGTGTTGACAGAATAAATGACACATGATAAGATAATAAAGTCGCTTAAGGGCGGCGGGATAAAAAGATTGTTCTTTGAAAACTGAACGAACAAAAACGTCAACGTTAATCTTATTTTTATCAGAGCTAAATCTTACTCTTATATGGAGAGTTTGATCCTGGCTCAGGACGAACGCTGGCGGCG
>NZ_JAIVAP010000037.1 GCF_020171945.1 Bacillus infantis
TGTTGTAGCTTTATTTTCTATACACTTTTTTAGGAAATTAGCTAATTTCTCTGTTCTTCATTATAGAAATAACCGATTTTTATTAGTGTCCATTTTTAAGGGGCTTGACCACTGTCACCACTTTAAAAAAGCCAATTAATTTCCGCAATGATCCACTTTTCTTCAGTCCACCGGTACACTACCTCTAAATTCACATTCCCATGAACTTCACTCTGATATTTCTGCTTCAGCTTATAGGTATCATCGTTTATTTTCTCTATGGAATATGGCGCCTGTTCATCCATATAGATAGGGGATCCCATCGGTATAGCATAAAGCCCGTCTTTTTTCTCTTCCAGCATGTGGCCGTAAATATTTTCAAGCAGATCATAATCCATAAAATCGGTAAAATCACTATAGAGCTCTTTCTTGTTTGAAAAAGATTTATATTTATATTCGTCGCCAATATCATTGGAATGCTTCCTATCAATCTGCCTGAATCTAGTCATTAATTCCTTTGCTTTTTCTTTTGTAAGCGCAGGCGGAGAAAGAGGGACTGACTCCAGCTCTTTTGAGTCATCTTCTTCAATTTCCCCATCTATAGCAGAAGGATCACTTTCCTCTCCTTCTGTGTCCTCATTAACCGAAGGGCGATCTTGATTTTCCGGCTGATTGTCCTTTTGGTCTTCTATTGCAGCATCCTCTGCCTCCAGCCTGGCAATTTCTTCGGACAGATAGGATTGATGCCCTTTAGCTTCAAGGATAGAATCGGCAATTCTTAGAAAATCTAACTGGGAAAGGGAGCCTTCCTTTTCTACGGCCTGATAGAAGCCCTCTTCCTGCCAATATAAAATAGAGTGGGAGCTGTCATTGCTTTTATATAATACGCCCATCAGGTCAGGGCCCAGTGCAATCTCTGCAGAGCCGGCATGCTCCAGACCTTCAATTTCTTTTTGCATAGTATAGGTAAAGTATTCCCCGTTATTTTTCTCGTTTAGAAATACATGCTGATAAGTCTCACCACTGGTTTTCATATGTTCATATACATAGCCTTCCGGTACATAGTCCGGATAAATAAGCACTGGCTTCTTATCCTTTTCCCCCGGCGTTTCGAGTTCATGTCCTGAACCAAGATTCTGATTCTCGGAATATTTATCAGCCAGGTGGTAAATCCCTGTCGAGGAGACCAGCAGGAACGCAGCGGTTACTAACAGAGGAGCAATCCTGCTTCGTTTATTCCGTACACGTCTTGTATTCCCATCTATTTGCCTGAAAACCTGTCTCTTCATTCCTTCATCAAACACAAAACCGCTCAATTCACGTTCAATTTGGCTTTTCGCCTTTTTGAGCTCCCTTTCCATAATAAACACCCCTTTCTGATACTATTTCTTTTAACAGTTCTTTGCCCCGTGTCATCCTTGTTTTTACTGTATTTAAATTGATCCCGCAGATTTCGCCGATCTCCTTTTGGCTGCACTCTTTAAAATAATATAAGTATATGATTTCCCTGTATTTCATCGGAAGCTGGAAGACAGCCTCGAGAACTTCATCTCTTTCTGCTTTTGCCATGTATTCCTCTTCTGCTCCTGAATGAAGAAAAGTAGAGACATATTCACCAAGCACCATTTTCCGGTGATGCCAGCTTTTCAAATAATCCTTAAAATGATTCACGGCTATTCTATATAACCAGGTCTGCAGACCTGATTTGCCTTCAAAAGACTCGAGCTTCTCATAACATTTAATAAAAACTTCCTGGGCCAGATCCTCCGCGGTCTGACGGTTTCTTACGTATGAATAAGCTAAATGGAGCACTTCCGTCCCATACTGATCCATCAGCTCTGAGATAACCTGATGCCTATCCATTACGCCCCCCCTTTCTGCGCTGCACTTTCCTTAAATTCCTCCTTTAGACGACTTCAAGCTTCAAAAAGTTGTCAATTCCTGAACCTTTTTACAAAAAGACCCACTTTCCATAGTGTCTCCAAACCGTGGCCATACCGTGTCAGGCACCGTAAATGGACAGTTGGGCATGATTTGTATTTTTGAGGTGCCTGACACGCCTAGCCTGGACTTTTATCTTTGATGTTCTTCGTGTAGGTCTGCAGTAGAAACAGGTGAATTGATATAGTTATCATAGTTTATGGATTGAGGATTTTCAAAGTGGGATAGGATTTGATGTGTGTAGATGAGAGGATTTTGCTGATTATAATAATACGTCCTATAGCTGCTCCATTTATAGTCCTGAGGCTTTTCGACGAGCTGGGCCTTCAACGGGTTAAGGTGGATATATTTGCTTGCATCTAATTCATACTTGCGGGAATCAATCCACTCCCTGCCATAACGGCTTTCAAATAAGTGACCGGTAAATTCATATTTTTTATTAAAATAGCGGGCATACCTATAGTGAAGCTGTTTAATGATTGCACCTGTCGAGTCTTCTACAATTTCAAGAAGCAGGTGCACATGATTAGGCATCAGGCAGTATGCATGAAGAATGAAAGGGAGTTTTTCCTTTGTTTCACTCAAAAGACTTAAGTACTTGTTAAAGTCTTCATCCTCGAAGAATAGAACAGACCTCCTGATCCCTCTGCTTGTAATGTGAAACTTCGATCCGGGATAACATGCACGGTAATTTCTTGGCAATAGTCAACACTCCTTTGTAAGTAGAATATTGTGCGGAAGAAAAGAGGGGCATATTTAACTTCTTGATTTGTACCTGATTAACCTCCTGGGAATTAAAAAATTCCCTATTTTCTATTATTCTGATTCTCTAACCAATCGAGTAGGAGGAACGTCACCGTGCCGACCTCTCACAGCACCGTACGTACCGTTCGGTATACGGCGCCTCGAAAGTTTTATGAAATGATTATTTGTAATGATTTCAAGCCTAGCTG
>NZ_JAIVAP010000038.1 GCF_020171945.1 Bacillus infantis
TTTTGTGTGCCGGGCATGTTCATCAACTAGGCGGTGCAAGTCCGCTATGGGCGTTGGGATATGCGAACCATTAGCTGAAGGCAAGGGTGTCCACGGTGACGTGGAATCTGAAGGAAGCCCTAGGCAAATCCTCGGTCTGAGGTACACGAATCACATTGGAGGTGGACTGTTTCAGGACGAGTTTGCAAAACAAAACAAAGTCCAAAATATCCCCGGATGGAACAGACATAAATGTGGCAGATATATGAGGAGAAAGTGGATGAACTTACCCCGGGAGGTCTCTTAGAAACCTCCGGAAGGAGAACCTGCTTAGTGATAAGCAGCTGAACTAAGAGAAGTCAGCAGAAGCCATAGTATCAACTATTTGTTGAGAAGGGCGGAACGAAAGGAGCTACCATGCTAGAGCAACTTTACAAAAGAACGATGACACAGCCAATAAATCTGGTTTAAGGCAGAATGCTCGGAAAGCTGGAAACCTTGAACTAGCGTGGAGTTACTTTTGTGCAATCTCAATAGCATGGAAACAATATGGAATGTAACCAAACATTGATTGACCGTATCGTTGATACTGAAAACCTTGACCTTGCTTTCAAAAAGGTTAAACGAAACAAAGGAGCAGCAGGTGTCGATGAGAAAGATATAGAAGCTACTCGCCTATATTTGAGGGAAAATGGACAAGAGATTATTCAACTGATACGAGAAGGAAAATACAAACCTCAGCCAGTTAGAAGGGTTGAGATACCTAAAGCAAACGGTGGAAAACGACAGCTTGGAATTCCTACTGTGACGGACCGTGTGATTCAGCAAGCCGTGGTTCAAAGGTTAACACCTATATTTGAAAGGCAGTTCAGCCATTTTAGTTATGGTTTTCGACCAAATAAGAGTGCACATCAAGCCATTGAACAGGCAAGGCAATACATCGAAGAAGGCTACAACTTCGTTGTAGATATGGATCTAGAGAAATTCTTTGATCGAGTCCAGCATGATAAGCTCATGTCTCTGATAGCTAAGACCATCTCTGATAAACCGACACTTAAGCTTATCCGAAGATTTCTCCAAGCAGGGGTTATGGTGAACGGTGTGGTTATTACCAACAGAGAGGGAACTCCGCAAGGGGGTCCCTTAAGCCCTCTTCTCAGCAACATTATCCTTAATGAATTAGACAAGGAGCTGGAGAAAAGAGGACATAAATTTGTACGCTACGCAGATGACTGCAATATCTATGTTAAGAGCATTAAAGCTGGAGAAAGAGTTAAACAAGGAGTTACAGAGTTTCTAGAGAGAAAACTAAAGCTAAAGGTCAACGAGGAGAAAAGTGCGGTGGGAAAGCCGAGTGCACGGACATTCTTAGGCGTGAGTTTCTATAGAACGAAAACCAGGGTGTACGTGCCAAAGAAATCAAAACAAAGGCTTGAAACCAGACTACTGAAGCTAACAAACCGTAACTGGGGAGTATGTATGGCGTACAGAATCCTTAAAATAAATCAACTCATTCAAGGATGGGGGAACTATTTTAAAGTTGGGGATATAAAGTCATACGCAGAGGATATCGATAAACATATCCGCCGTAGACTGAGAGCGTGCCAATGGAAACAATGGAAAAAGATAAAGACCAAGTACAAAAACCTTAGAAAATTAGGTATCTCAAGAGAAAATGCATGGAAAAACGCCAACACCCGAAAGGGTTATTGGCGAATCTCCCGAAACCCTGTAATTAATGCCGCCTTAAGCAATAAATATTGGCGACAGCTAGGCTTGAAATCATTACAAATAATCATTTCATAAAACTTTCGAGGCGCCGTATACCGAACGGTACGTACGGTGCTGTGAGAGGTCGGCACGGTGACGTTCCTCCTACTCGATT
>NZ_JAIVAP010000039.1 GCF_020171945.1 Bacillus infantis
GAGGCCACTGAAAATCTACCCATTTTTCAACTCTTAACATGACTTAAAACAAAAAAGCCAGATTACCTTCCCTATTTTGGTCGGTAAACTGGCTTTTTTAATCATTTTTTATCCTTTTTTATCCCAGTAACTTCAAGATCCTCTTTACATTTACTGTAAAAATAGCCATGGCTCCTTGTAATTCCATGCTAATAAGACCCGAGGATGTGGCTACATCATACCCGTGTCTATGTTTTAACTCGCTATTTTTCGCTTCAATTTTATAGCGTTCTTTTGCCTTCTCCTTAAATTGATCGCTTTCCTGAAATTTAGCTTGAGCTGAATGCTCGTCTGATTTAAGGGTCACGGAATATGTTTTACTTTTGGCTCCTTCCTTATAACAACCTTCTTTTAACGGACATATTCTGCACTTTTCAATATCAAAGTAGTAGGTGTCGGCTTGGTTTTTACCTACCCCTTTTTTGCCCTGTCGGGCTTTCCGTATAGCCATGTGTCCCGCCTTGCATACATACATACCCGCATCCTTGTTGAATTCAAATTCATCTTCTTTCTTTCTAGATCCCTGAGTGATAAGTGGGTTTAATTTTGAAACCAAGTCAATATTATTTCCACTACTGTATTGGATGTTCTCTTTCTCAGAATATGCAGCATCTCCAATAACCGTCTTTATCTCCATACCTGCATTTTTACTTTTCTCAATAAGGGTCTTTAATTCTTTTCCATCATTCTTTTCACCAGTTGTAATCGTTGCAGCTGTTATAATTCGCTCTTCACTCATCGCAAGATGAGTCTTGTATCCAAAGAAAGCAGAGTCAGCTGTTTTATGTCCTACTTTTGCATCTTGGTCTTTCATACTCTGGAGCTTTTCCAAGTCATCAGCTACCGTCTCTTTTAGGAGATTAAGCTGTTCTCTTACCTTTGGATATTCTGAAAGCCTTTCCTCCTTTTCTACAGCTTCAATAAGTTCCTGTGTATACGAAATCTCCTCTTCCAGCACATCACTGCTTGGTTTTTTAGGAAACTTGTTTTTCATATTTTCATCAATCTTATAAATTGATTTCCTGAGTTTCTTGGAGCGTTCCATGAGAATCTCCTTTGGAGTCATTTGGTTATACCGTGCCTTCGTATGAGTAGCATCTACAATAATAGACGTACTTTTAATGATTTCTTTCTCTATGGCAATTTCAACGGTTTTATTGATAAGTAAGTCTAAAAGGTTCAAATCTTTAAGCCTGAGCTTTCTAAATTTAGTCAAGGAACTAGGATCAATGACAGGCTCCTCCGGAGCCATATCCAAAAAATATTTAAAGGACATATCGTATTTGGAGCGTTCTACAATATCAACATCTGATACATCATGAATGGTTTTTAATAATAAGTATTTGAACATGCGTGTAGGATCAATGGCATTCCGTCCATTACTAAGACAATATTTATCCTTCAGTTCCTCAAAAATGAAGGAAAAGTCGACCAGGTCCTTAATCTTGCGTAGCATGTTATCTTGTGGAACGACGATATCATAGAGATCCATATACTGGCTAAACACCATCGTTTGTTGTTTTTGTATCATTAGAAACCACCCACTTATAGTAATGATTCAATTATAAACAAAAAAAAGGCAGAAACGCTTTTCAAAATTCAACGTTTCTGCCTTTTCTTTAATTTAGAGACTTTTTCAGTGGCCTC
>NZ_JAIVAP010000040.1 GCF_020171945.1 Bacillus infantis
GTTCGATTGGAATTTCTCCGCTACCCACACCTCATCCCCGCACTTTTCAACGTGCGTGGGTTCGGGCCTCCATCCAGTGTTACCTGGACTTCACCCTGGACATGGGTAGATCACCTGGTTTCGGGTCTACGACCACATACTCATTCGCCCTATTCAGACTCGCTTTCGCTGCGGCTCCGTCTGTTCAACTTAACCTCGCATGTAATCGTAACTCGCCGGTTCATTCTACAAAAGGCACGCCATTACCCTGACCCGAAGGTCATAGGGCTTTGACTACTTGTAGGCACACGGTTTCAGGATCTGTTTCACTCCCCTTCCGGGGTGCTTTTCACCTTTCCCTCACGGTACTGGTTCACTATCGGTCACTAGGGAGTATTTAGCCTTGGGAGATGGTCCTCCCTGCTTCCGACGGGATTTCTCGTGTCCCGCCGTACTCAGGATCCACTCTGGAGGGAACGAAGTTTCAACTACGGGGCTGTTACCCTCTATGGCCGGCCTTTCCATGCCTGTTCATTTACTCCGTTCCTTTGTAACTCCGTGTAGAGTGTCCTACAACCCCAGGAGGCAAGCCTCCTGGTTTGGGCTAATCCCGTTTCGCTCGCCGCTACTCAGGGAATCGCGTTTGCTTTCT
Source organism: Bacillus infantis (assembly GCF_020171945.1). Lineage (GTDB taxonomy): Bacteria > Bacillota > Bacilli > Bacillales > Cytobacillaceae > Bacillus_AB > Bacillus_AB infantis_A. The sequence continues at coordinate 632 of NZ_JAIVAP010000040.1, forward strand.
CTTCCTCCGGGTACTTAGATGTTTCAGTTCCCCGGGTCTGCCTCCAATGCCCTATGTATTCAGGCAAGGGTTCCATCCCATTACGGATGGAGGGTTTCCCCATTCGGAAATCTCCGGATCAAAGCTTACTTACAGCTCCCCGAAGCATATCGGTGTTAGTACCGTCCTTCATCGGCTCCTAGTGCCAAGGCATCCACCGTGCGCCCTTTCTAACTTAACCTAAAAATAAGCGAAGCTTATTCTTGGTATCACTCTCAAATTGAGAGAAAACCTAAAATGGCGATTACTCGGTAATGTCTTCTTCATTACATTATCTAGTTTTCAAGGAACAAAATGAGATGAATAGGAATTCATCTTTGGTGGAGCCTAGCGGGATCGAACCGCTGACCTCCTGCGTGCAAAGCAGGCGCTCTCCCAGCTGAGCTAAGGCCCCGTTATGAAAGTTATATGGTGGGCCTAAATGGACTCGAACCATCGACCTCACGCTTATCAGGCGTGCGCTCTAACCAGCTGAGCTATAGGCCCATATAACATATGAGAGATTATACTCTCAAAACTGAACGAACAAAGACCGTCACGTCTTGTATATATTCCTTAGAAAGGAGGTGATCCAGCCGCACCTTCCGATACGGCTACCTTGTTACGACTTCACCCCAATCATCTGTCCCACCTTAGGCGGCTGGCTCCAAAAGGTTACCCCACCGACTTCGGGTGTTACAAACTCTCGTGGTGTGACGGGCGGTGTGTACAAGGCCCGGGAACGTATTCACCGCGGCATGCTGATCCGCGATTACTAGCGATTCCAGCTTCATGCAGGCGAGTTGCAGCCTGCAATCCGAACTGAGAATGGTTTTATGGGATTCGCTTAACCTCGCGGTCT
>NZ_JAIVAP010000041.1 GCF_020171945.1 Bacillus infantis
CCTGTGCTCGACCCCCTTATAATGGACAAATAGACCATCATAATTCGGTGATATACTAACATATAAGGGGGAATTAAAATGAACAAGCCTACTCGTAAAAGACACCTTGATCCCGATATAAAAATTAGGGCATCCCAGGAATACCTAAATGGAGTGAAAAGTTCATCTCAATTGGGGCATGAGCTAAATGTTGACCCGGATACCATCTTAAATTGGGCTAAAAAGTATAAACTCCACGGCGCTGCCTGCTTCAATAAATCGACCAAAAATCAATCTAGTCAAACTGCAGAATTACAAAAAGAAATTGATCATTTAAAGTCCACGTTAAAAGCAAAAGATTTGGAGATTGAGATTCTAAAAAAGTTCCAGGCCTCTCTCAAAAAGAACGTATAAACAAGAAATACGAGGGTATTTCTGCTTTGAGGGAGGAGTATCCCGTGACCCTCTTATGCCAAATTCTCAATGTGTCGAAAAGCGGGTATTATGCCTATTTAAAACGGCCAAAACCTGCTCTTACATCTGACGATAAAAGGCTTATTACAAAAATCAAAAGAGCATATACCCTGCACAATGGTACCTACGGTGCCAAAAGAATCGCCAAATACCTGAGTAAGAGCGGCACTCGAGTGAACCACAAAAAAGTGGCTCGTCTGATGCGGGAGATTAACCTCCAAGCTGTTGTTCGCCAGCCGAAAACAACCTATAGTCAAAAGGCTCAATCCGCTGGATATATATACGAAAATAAGTTGCAAAGAGACTTTCATGCCATATTGCCCAACACTAAATGGGTCACTGACGTGACGGAGGTTTTGGTAGACAGCCGTAAACTTTATATATCAGCCGTTATGGATCTATTTAACCGTGAAATAGTAGCACTTCAGGTAAGTTCAAGCCCGAATGCAGAGCTTATTAAACAAACACTGTTGGAAGCAAAAAAGAACCGCAAGCTCCCTTCGTTGAAGGGAGTAACGATTCATAGTGATCAGGGCAACGTATACCGTTCGTTCGCCTATAACCAGTGGAGCAGGGAATATGGTTTTACCCCTAGTATGTCCAGGAAAGCAAATTGTTGGGATAACGCCGTAATAGAGAGCTTTTTCTCCACACTCAAAGTAGAAATGCCCTGCTTCTTCCCGTTAATCTCTTTAGAAACAATAGAAAGCTATTTACTCAAGTACATAAAATACTTCAACGAAAAGCGCATACAAAAGAAATTGAGCTATCAATCCCCTAAAGAATATTTATCATTATTTGACCAAGCTGTTTAAAAAATAGGATGTTGTAGCTTTATTTTCTATACACTTTTTTAGGAAATTAGCTAATTTCTCTGTTCTTCATTATAGAAATAACCGATTTTTATTAGTGTCCATTTTTAAGGGGCTTGACCACTGTCACC
>NZ_JAIVAP010000045.1 GCF_020171945.1 Bacillus infantis
GTTCGAATCCCGTCTTCCGCTCCAGAGATTGCCGGGGTGGCGGAACTGGCAGACGCACAGGACTTAAAATCCTGCGGTAGGTGACTACCGTACCGGTTCGATTCCGGTCCTCGGCACCACAAGAATTATTTTAAATATGCGCCCGTAGCTCAATTGGATAGAGCGTCTGACTACGGATCAGAAGGTTATGGGTTCGACTCCTTTCGGGCGCGCCATATTATATTAAAAATTATCATGTTCGGGGAGTAGCTCAGCTTGGTAGAGCACTTGGTTTGGGACCAAGGGGTCGCAGGTTCGAATCCTGTCTTCCCGACCATTTGAAATTTTATATGGGGCCTTAGCTCAGCTGGGAGAGCGCCTGCTTTGCACGCAGGAGGTCAGCGGTTCGATCCCGCTAGGCTCCACCAAAAAACTATTGACAGGTTATTTACTTCCTGTTAATATATAAAAGCTGCTTCAAAAGCGGCAGAGATTGTTCTTTGAAAACTGAACGAACAAAAACGTCAACGTTAATCTTATTTTTATCAGAGCTAAATCTTACTCTTATATGGAGAGTTTGATCCTGGCTCAGGACGAACGC
>NZ_JAIVAP010000046.1 GCF_020171945.1 Bacillus infantis
CCGAACACGGAAGTTAAGCTTCTCAGCGCCGATGGTAGTTGGGGGCTCTCCCCCTGTGAGAGTAGGACGCTGCCGGGCGAAGACAAAGAGATGTTTCTTTGTCTTTTTTAATCCCTTACCAATGGAATATTATTCCTTTTGATAAAGGGTTGACCCATAACACCGCTGGTGTTATGATAGTCAGGCACCTTTTAGAGCTGATGCTCAGAACAAACTTTTTAAAAAAAGTTGTTGACGAAGGCTGCTGAAAATGTTATTCTAATATAGTTGCTTTAAGAGAGCGACTGAGATTGTTCTTTGAAAACTGAACGAACAAAAACGTCAACGTTAATCTTATTTTTTATCAGAGCTAAATCTTACTCTTATATGGAGAGTTTGATCCTGGCTCAGGACGAACGCTGGCGGCGTGCCTAATACATGCAAGTCGAGCGGGCGGATGGGAGCTTGCTCCCTGAAGTCAGCGGCGGACGGGTGAGTAACACGTGGGCAACCTGCCTGTAAGACTGGGATAACTTCGGGAAACCGGAGCTAATACCGGATAATGCATAACCT
>NZ_JAIVAP010000047.1 GCF_020171945.1 Bacillus infantis
CCCATATCATCCCTATGAATGGAGAAAGCTATCGTCTCAAAGAGACGTACTCGAAATAACAAGAGGGTGGTCAACTTTTATATGAGCGACATGGTCAACTTTTGGGTTGACGATTACATCCTCCGACAGCTTATCTGACCTCTTATAGAATACATGGCGACCCCTCTTGCATTTCTTCCGGTCATAATCATGCCATTCCGTCTGAACCCTTCTCCTGACCCCATCCAATGCCCAATAGATGTACCGGACGAAGTGAAAACGGTCAGCTACAATAACCGGCTTTCCGAGCGCCTGTTGGACAGCCGCCTTAAAGGATGGGCTCATATCCATGACAACCACTTTGACATTGGCTCCATACTTTCTTAAGTATTGCTTGATTGTTTTCTTATAACGATTCTCAAGGATATCGATGGGTTCACGAGTGACCCCATCAGCGATGATAAGCTGGTACTTTCCTTCTCTTGTATCCCCTTTATACTCATCAATCGCAATGACTTCCGGCAGTTCTTTCGCTTCTTCGTTCACAGT